>NZ_JAMZEB010000002.1:1447500-6247500 GCF_024172165.1 Nonomuraea thailandensis
GCCCAGATCACCGACTAAGGCCCCTAAGCGTGTGCTAAGTGGGAAAGGATGTGGAGTCGCAGAGACAACCAGGAGGTTGGCTTAGAAGCAGCCACCCTTGAAAGAGTGCGTAATAGCTCACTGGTCAAGTGATTCTGCGCCGACAATGTAGCGGGGCTCAAGTACACCGCCGAAGTCGTGGCATTGATCCCCATGTGGGGTTGATGGGTAGGGGAGCGTCGTGCAGCCGGTGAAGCAGCAGAGTGATCTAGTTGTGGAGGCTGTGCGAGTGAGAATGCAGGCATGAGTAGCGAATCGAGGGTGAGAAACCCTCGCGCCGGATGACCAAGGGTTCCTGGGCCAGGCTAATCCGCCCAGGGTAAGTCGGGACCTAAGGCGAGGCCGACAGGCGTAGTCGATGGACAACGGGTTGATATTCCCGTACCCGCTTCAATGCGCCCATACTGAACCTCGTGATGCTAAGAGTCCTTAACTCGGGTTGTCCTTCGGGACGACCGTCAGAGTGAACGCTCGGTCCGATCGGGTAGTAGGTAAGCGATGGGGTGACGCAGGAAGGTAGTCCAGCCCAGGCGATGGTTGTCCTGGGGTAAGCATGTAGGGCGGGACGTAGGCAAATCCGCGTTCCTTCAGCCTGAGATGTGATGCCGAGCCGATTGTGGTGAAGTGGATGATCCTATGCTGCCGAGAAAAGCCTCTAGTGAGTGTTGTGGCGGCCCGTACCCTAAACCGACTCAGGTGGTCAGGTAGAGAATACTAAGGCGATCGGGTGAACTGTGGTTAAGGAACTCGGCAAATTGCCCCCGTAACTTCGGGAGAAGGGGGACCTCTGCTGGTGATGAGTCTTGCACTCGGAGCTGGTGGGGGTCGCAGTGGCCAGGGGGAAGCGACTGTTTACTAAAAACACAGGTCCGTGCGAAGTCGTAAGACGATGTATACGGACTGACGCCTGCCCGGTGCCGGAACGTTAAGGGGACCGCTTAGCTGTGGTAACGCAGCGAAGGTGAGAACTTAAGCGCCGGTAAACGGCGGTGGTAACTATAACCATCCTAAGGTAGCGAAATTCCTTGTCGGGTAAGTTCCGACCTGCACGAATGGCGTAACGACTTCCCCGCTGTCTCAACCGCAGACCCGGCGAAATTGCACTACGAGTAAAGATGCTCGTTACGCGCAGCAGGACGGAAAGACCCCGGGACCTTCACTACAGCTTGACATTGGCGTTTGGAGCGTCTTGTGTAGGATAGGTGGGAGACTGGGAAGCTCGGACGCTAGTTCGGGTGGAGTCATTGGTGAAATACCACTCTGGTCGTTTTGAACGTCTAACTCTGGTCCGTGATCCGGATCGGGGACAGTGTCTGGTGGGTAGTTTAACTGGGGCGGTTGCCTCCCAAAGAGTAACGGAGGCGCCCAAAGGTTCCCTCAGCCTGGTTGGCAATCAGGTGTTGAGTGTAAGTGCACAAGGGAGCTTGACTGTGAGACTGACGGGTCGAGCAGGAGCGAAAGCTGGGACTAGTGATCCGGCATCGGCGTGTGGAAGCGGTGTCGCTCAACGGCTAAAAGGTACCCCGGGGATAACAGGCTGATCTTCCCCAAGAGTCCATATCGACGGGATGGTTTGGCACCTCGATGTCGGCTCGTCGCATCCTGGGGCTGGAGTAGGTCCCAAGGGTTGGGCTGTTCGCCCATTAAAGCGGTACGCGAGCTGGGTTTAGAACGTCGCGAGACAGTTCGGTCCCTATCCGCTGCGCGCGCAGGAGACTTGAAAGGGGCTGTCCCTAGTACGAGAGGACCGGGACGGACGAACCTCTGGTGTGCCAGTTGTACCGCCAGGTGCACGGCTGGTTGGCTACGTTCGGAAGGGATAACCGCTGAAAGCATCTAAGCGGGAAGCTCGCCTTGAGATGAGGTCTCCCACCACGAGAGTGGGTAAGGCTCCCGGTAGACGACCGGGTTGATAGGCCGGAGGTGGAAGCACGGTAACGTGTGGAGCTGACCGGTACTAATAGGCCGAGGACTTGACCACAAAGCATCTTGCTCGCGTCCACTAAGCAATTCTGAGACAGCAAACAGGCTGTTTCGCAGGGTTACGGCGGTTATGGCGGGAAGGAAACACCCGGTTACATTCCGAACCCGGAAGTTAAGCTTCTCTGCGCCGATGGTACTGCACTCGGGAGGGTGTGGGAGAGTAGGTCACCGCCGGACAATCTTTATGGGAAGGGCCCCGACGCCGAGCGTCGGGGCCCTTTCTGCGTTTCCGGCCAGAACTGCTGAGTCGTGCCCGGCCACTCGGCCGGCGACCGCGGCTAGGAGGGTTACGCCCGTCGCAGGACGGAGACCGCCAAGGGCCGTCGTGGTGGCTTCACGGGCCGGGCATGCCTCCTGTCGCCAGGCAGTGACGATGTTCCATCGCACGCAGGGAGGGAACCTGCACCGACGGCCATGGCGTCGCAGTAGCTTGTCGAGGCCCTCGATGGTGTAGCCGATGTGGAACATCCGTCCGATCAGCGTCTTGATGCGGCCCTGGGTCCAGCGCTGGTCATCGCCGAAGCCGTGGCAGCGGCCCGTGGCGTAGCTCGAACTGCAGACGTTCCCGCTGTGCCGGCGATCGCTGGCTCGCGTGAGACCGGACCTTGAGACCGTAGCGCCTCGGATGCCGCCCTCCCACCAGGACGTACGCCATCTGGTCATCATCAGCTCGTTGGACCCGCGGGTTTACGAGCGATGTCCCTGGTGCCGCGCGCGTCCTCGGACCGTCCGGCCGCGTGTAAACGCCGCTGTCCCCGTCGTTCTTGCTCCGCGGGGGTGCAACCCGCCTCGCTGCCCGTACCGCATGCATCGGTCGTACACCTGCAACGGCGACCGTCACGAACCCATAAACTCAGCGTGCAGGCGTGGTTGTGCGAGTCCGGCCTATCAGGGCCTCCCAGACGGAGCCCACGGGAATGGTGATGAAGGCCAGCCACGGGCTCAAGGCGAGCAGCAGCGAGAGTCCCACCTCCACCAGCGTGCTGCGGCCGAATCCGAGTACGCGCCGCCCGTAGGAGTGCGAAACCGAGCGGCCCGCCGCAGCCTGCTCCAGGTCGAGCGGAGACGGGCGAATGATCGCTCTGCCGGCGTACAACACGAGGCCGCTCAGCACGTTGAAGAGTTGGACGCCGAGCCCCAGCCAGACGGCATCGCGAAGCGGGACATCCTGGAGCGTCACAACGCCCAGCCGGGCGAGCTCAACGAGCACGCCCGCCCTCAGGTTCATAATCGTGGTCGCGGGGCCTGCCACAGTAGGATCTGCCAGGCCCGTTGACAGCCTCCTCGACAGGAGGACCACCAGGACCGGCGCCACCGCGGCCAGGGTGGCCAACCCCAAGCCCCATAACAGCCCGCGCCAGGAGAATCCCAGCAGGATCGCGGCCACGATGCCGAGAACGAGGAGTGGGGCCGCCGCTGCGATCGCAGTGACCTGCAGATCGGCGCGCGCCTTGCCCCATTGCCATGAATGACTCCGTGGCGTGACCCCCATGTATGCCCCCTGGCAGAAGTCCCCGATATCAAGGAGAAACGATCTAGACGAGGCCAGCGTTCCGGCGGCCTCAGCGGAGCGGCCAGCCGCCCGCGTCCGCGTCCGTGCCTGCTCGCTTCGTCATCGCTGCTCGGCAAGCGTGTACCCCGCCCATTGCCCTACCGCTCGCCAGCACCATCTCGAGCAGTTCGAAGCCCGTCGCATCGGCACGGCCGGCTGTGCCGGACAACGCGGTGACCGATTCCTGGTCGGGCGGCAGTGCGGTGACGGCCTCGGGCGGTGGCGGTGACGTCCAAGAGCGCTCACCGACCAGCACGATGCCGTTCGGACGCAGCCAACGGCGCATGAGGGGCAAGGTGCCCGCAAGGCCGCCGCCGATCCAGGTGCCGCCCATGCGGGACACGGCGTCGTACGACTCAGGAGTGTTCTCGTGGCTGCGGCGTCTGCCTCTACGAATTCGACGCGGTCGGCCACCCGAGCTTGTCCGCGCGGATTTTTGGCGGCGTACAGGAATGCTTGCTGAGGTCGACGACCTCGCCCTGGAT
Source organism: Nonomuraea thailandensis (assembly GCF_024172165.1). Lineage (GTDB taxonomy): Bacteria > Actinomycetota > Actinomycetes > Streptosporangiales > Streptosporangiaceae > Nonomuraea > Nonomuraea thailandensis. Next base: position 1,451,560 of record NZ_JAMZEB010000002.1, read on the forward strand.
GCCGTGATCGAGCGCCCGGTGGGAATGGGACTCTCCTTCCCGGCACGCCAACTCCAGGGCGCGGGTGCCAGGGCGAAGTCGCAGATCTCGTGCGGGCAGGTTGAGCTTGTCGTCCGTTCACGGGTCAGAATTCGGTGGCCGGACTCGGCGATTCCGTGGAAGCGCCGTGGCATGCCGAGCGGTTTGACTGGCCGTGTGTTTGCGGTCCCCTCAATATCGGGGTTGCGACGGGCTCGTGGACGTTCTGTGACTTGCTAGGCTGGGAGGACCGGGCCACCCCCCACGGGTGGCCTTCGTCGCGTAAGGCCCGAGGGCGGGCGGCGACCAGCCACGGTGGACCGTCGTTGTGAGTCCGCTGGGTGAGCCAACGAAATGGACCAGAAGTGAACAGAGATAACGGATCGGACGGCGGACAGCGCGGGCGCGGCGACTACGGTGACAGGCGCTCTGGCGGAGGAGGCAGGAGCGGCGGCTACGGCTCTCGCGGGCGAGACTCCGGCGGCGACCGTCCGTTCCGTTCCGACGACAGGTCGCGCCCCTACGACCGCGGTGACCGCGGGCCCCGGCGCGACGACGATCGAGACGGCCGAGGAGGGCGTCGCGAGGGCGACGAGCGCCGGCCGTTCCGCGACAGGGACGACTCCGGCCCGCGCCGCGAGGGCGGTTACCGCGGCCCCAGGCGCGAAGGCGACGATCGCGGGCCACGCGGTGACGACCGTCGTACCTACAGGGACAGAGACGATCGCGGGCCGCGTCGTGAGGGTGGCTACGGCGACCGGCGCGAGGGCGGGTTCGGCGGTGGCCGCCGTGAGGGCGGCTTCCGTGACGACCGTGGCCCTCGTCGTGAGGGCGGGTTCCGCGATGATCGGGGTCCGCGCCGTGAGGGTGGCGGGTTCCGTGAGGACCGGGGTCCGCGCCGTGAGGGCGGGTTCCGCGACGATCGCGGTCCCCGTCGTGAAGGTGGCTTCCGTGACGACCGGGGTCCGCGCCGCGAGGGCGGCGGGTTCCGTGAGGACCGTGGTCCCAGGCGGGAAGGCGGATACGCCGGGCGTCGTGAGGGCGGCGCCGAGGACCGGGGTCCTCGTCGTGAGGGCGATGAGCGCCGTACCTATCGGGATCGTGACGATTGGCGACCGCGCCGCGAAGGCGGCTACGGGCAGCGCCGTGAGGGCGGATTCCGGGACGGTGGCTCCCGCGGCGAGGGCGGCGGGTTCCGCGAGGACCGTGGCCCGCGCCGTGAGGGTGGCGGGTTCCGTGATGATCGGGGTCCGCGCCGTGAGGGTGGCGGGTTCCGTGAGGACCGGGGTCCGCGCCGTGAGGGCGGGTTCCGTGATGATCGGGGTCCGCGCCGTGAGGGTGGCGGGTTCCGCGACGATCGGGGTCCGCGCCGTGAGGGCGGCGGGTTCCGTGAGGAGCGTGGCCCACGTCGTGAGGGCGGTTTCCGCGACGATCGAGGTCCCCGTCGTGAGGGCGGGTTCCGTGACGACCGTCGCAGGGAAGGCGGTCACGGCGAGAGGCGTGACAGCGGCGACCGTGGCCCTCGTCGCGAGGGTGGCTACGGCGACCGGCGCGAGGGTGGTTACGGTGGTGGCCCCCGGCGTGAGGGTGGCGGGTTCCGCGACAACCGCGGGCCGCGCCGTGAGGGTGGCTACGGTGACCGCGGCGGTTACGGTGACAGGCGTGAGGGCGGGTTCCGTGAGCGGGGCGAGCGCGACTCCCGTCCGTTCTCGCGTGAAGGCCGCGAGGAGCGTCCCGGTGCGGGGAGCCGCGCGAGGTACGGCAGAAGCGACCGCGAGGGCGCTGCCGAGGCCCCGCAGCGGGAGAGGCTGCCCGAGGTGGCGCCCGACATCACCGTGGACGAGCTCGACAAGGAAGTCATCGAGGAGCTGCGCTCGCTTCCCGGTGACCTCGCCGACCTGGTCGGCCGGCATCTGGTGGCCGCAGAGCGGGCGCTCGAGGAGGACGACCCCGACCGGGCGCACGAGCACACGAAGGTGGCGCGCAGGTTCGCGGCCCGCATCGGTGTCGTACGCGAGGCCGCGGGGATCGTCGCCTACCGCGCGGGCCACTTCTCCGAGGCGCTGAGCGACCTGCGGGCGGCCAGGCGGATGACGGGTTCGGACGCGTACCTGCCGGTCATGGCCGACTGCGAGCGCGGCATGGGCCGTCCGGAGCGGGCCATCGACCTGGTGCGTTCGCCGGAGGCCGAACGTCTCGACCGGGCCGGTCGCATCGAGCTGACCATCGTCGAGTCCGGCGCTCGCCGTGACCTGGGGCAGCACGACGCCGCAGTGATCACCCTGCAGCGCCTGCCCGAGCTGCGCGACCCGCAGCCGAAGCCGTGGTCGGCGAGGCTGGCGTTCGCGTACGCCGACGCGCTGGCCGAGGCGGGGCACCAGGACGCGGCCACCGACTGGTTCGGCAGGGCGATGGCCTTCGACGAGGACGGGGAGACGGACGCGGCCGAACGGTACGCGGAGCTCACGGGAGCCGTCATCGAGGACGTCGAGGAGGACTTCGACTCCGAGGACGACTCCGAGGACGACTTCGACGACGCCGCCGTGGCCGTGGCCGGGGACGTGGCCACCGTGGACGAGGAGGCGGACGCCGCCGCCCTCGCCGAGGCCGGGGACCTGCTGGACGACGACGTCACCTCGGATGACGTGGCGGGATCGTCCGAAGAGGTCCCGTCCGGTGACGAGCCGGACGAGGACGAGGGCGCCTCTGCGTCCGGGGCTGCGGAGGAAGCCGCTGCTGAGGGCGATGACGCTGACGTCGTTGCCTCGCCGGAGGAGGCCGCGGAGACCGCGGACGTGGCGGAGGCCGCGTCGGCCGCCGGGGACACCGCGGACTCGGCCGAGACTGTTGAGGCCGCGGAGGCGGAGGAGCAGGCGGCTGGGGGGCCGGGGATCGCGCCGGCGTTCATCGAGCCGAACTTCGGTGATGTGCTCGATGATGGTGCCGAATCGCCTGCGGACAAGCCGAAGAGCGAGGACTGACCGACGCTCGGGTCGCCTTGCCCGCCGTACGGGCCTCGCCTTGCATGTGAGTGAGGAGAGGACTGTTGTGCGGGGGCGAGTTGTCCTCACGCATGTTGCACATCGCGCGCGGTACGCCTGGAAAGGCGTGCCGCGCGCAGTGCTTTGCTTGCCTGTGGGGGCTCAGGGGCCGTGTGGCGAGTGTGGTGTGGGCTGCGCCGCCGGACCGTTGGCGCGGCGTGGTCTGGCCCCTGTGGGGCAGGGCCGTCGCCACGTGGCTTGAGGCGCGGCGTGGAGGGCCGCCGCCACGTGGCCTGGGTGCGTGGCATGGAGAGTCCCGCCATGTCGCCTGGGCACACGGCATGGAGAGCCGTCGCCGGGGTGGGCCTGGCAAGGCGCCATCGAGACCCGCCGCCGCAGGGCACGACCCGGCCCCCGCCGGCATCGTGGCCCAGCCTCGCACTACGGACGCACGCCCTCACCGCGCGGGGCGGCGAACCGTACATCGTGTCTGTATGAGCCCTACCTCAAGCCCTCCGACCTGCCCTTACGCACGACCACCGGCAGGAGCGTGCATCGGCACCTGGTGGGCAGGCTCATGGCGAGACGCGGTCCAGCCAGTGCAGGATCCCCGCGACGTTCGACGGAGCGCCGCTCAACAGCTCGAACTGCTCGGCCGTGGCCTCGTCGGCGGTCATCGCGCTGTAGCGCTCCTTGGTGCGTTCCCTCACCATGGCGACAGCGTGATCCAGATCCATGCCCTCGGACCGGGCCTGCCGGGTGAGATCGACCCAGACCCGGAGCTCCTCCGCCGACCGCTCAAGCGTCTCCTTGACCGCCTGGACCGGCCCATAGTGGCTGAACAACAACCGCTGTGGCTCAAGCGCCTCGAACAGGGCGATCGAGTCGAGCGCGGTCTTCAGGTCGAAGTCCGGCGGAGGGGTCGCAGGGCGCAGATCGCCCGTCTCGGGCAGATAGACGCCGGCCGCGTCACCGACGTACAGGTCGCCCGTCGCCGAGTCGACCAGCCCCACGTGGTGTTTCGCGTGACCGGGCGAGTAGTGGCTGGCCAGGGTGCGCCCGTTGCCCAGGTCGACGGCGCCGGTGTCGCCGAGGGCGACGATGCGTTCGGCCTCGGTGGGGGACAGCTCGCCGAAGAGCGTGTCGAGCCGGTCGCCCCACACCATGCGTGCGCTGGCCATGAGCCGTGACGGCTCGGCGAGGTGACGGGCGCCCTTCTCGTGTACGACGACCTGCGCGGACGGGAAGAACCGGGCGATGTCGCCGACGCCGCCGGCGTGATCGAGATGGATGTGGGTCACGACGACCGTGGCGAGGTCGTCCGGGCCGACGCCGAGCGAGGCGATCGCGTCCCGCACCACGGGCGCCGAGGTCGAGGTACCGGTCTCCACGAGGCAGGGCCGGTCGCTGAGGATCAGGTAACCAGCCGTGATGCCGGAGAACCCGGCCATCTTGGTGTCGATCTCATAGACGTCGCCGCCGAGCGCGGTGATGTTGTCCACAGGCACTCCCGAGCCTCCAGCCGTTATCCCCAGAACGGCGTTCCAGCCGATCCGGCTCCTCCTCATCGTAGAGAGTGATCTCCACCAGAGCATCGACAGGAGGACGACCGTGGATCGAAACGAAGTCTTGCTGGTGGGCAGGCTGTCAGCGCCGGCCGAAGAGCGCTCCTTGCCGAGCGGCGACACGCTGACGAAATGGCGCATCATCGTGCGGCGTCGTCGCCACAGGCGTGGGGCGACGCTCACCGACAGCGTTCCTTGCATCACGTTCGACCCGGAGACGGCCGCCGTCGTCCGCGGCCTCAAGCCTCGCGACTACGTTGCGGTGACGGGCTCGTTCCGCTGCCGCGTCTACGGCCCGTCGGCCGGCAAGACCTGGCGCTACGAGGTCGAGGTGAGCACCGCCAAGCCGTGCGAAGGCGAGCTCTCCGAGCTCTCGGAGCCTCCCAGGCTTCCCGAGCCCGCCCTCCCGGCGACCGGCACCGACCCGGCACCGCTCGCTGCCCTGGTACCGCGACAGGTGCTCTACCTGGCGCCTACCGGCTGATCGGGCTGGTGGCTGCGACGCGTACGGCCGGCGCCGGGTGTGCCGGCCGGGCGATCTGAGGGGGCACCGGAGGGGCGGGGCTGGGGCGGGCCGGGTGCGGAGCGGGTGACACCGGCGCCCGGCTGGAGGCCGCCGGCTGAGGGCTGGTGGGAGAGCGGCATACACCGGAGGGGTGGGGCCGGGTATGCGCAGGTGCAGGGCGTGGCAAGGGTCGGCGTGCGCGAGTTCAGGCGTGGCAGGGGTCGGTGTGCACGAGTGCAGGCGTGACAGGGGTCAATGCGCACGGACCGGTGCATGAGGAACGTTGATGTGCTTGTACTTCTCTGTCTGCCTTGGGGAGCGGTCACCTCAGTCGGTGGCGAAGGTGCGCAGCACCAGACCAGTTCTCGGCTTCGGGCCGAAGGAGGTGGACTTGCGGGGCACTCGTTCGCCGCCGGCTGCGATCGCCAGCACGTCGTCGACCACGAGCGGCTTGAGGATGACAGCCGTGCCGCCCGTGCGGACGGCCATGCTCACGGCGGCATCCGTGTCGTGGTGGACGATGTGCACGGTCTGGTCGTTGTCCCGCATGCCCCACACCACGGGCAGGACGAACTCGGCGAGTACGGAGGTGTTGAGGGAGTTCCAGTGGTCGGATTGGTCCGGTGGCATGGCGCGGGCGAGCTGGACCGGGTCGGGGTCGGTGAGCAGATGCGAGCCGTCCTCGCCGGCGAGCAGGAAGGCGGGCTCCGGTGCCCCTTCGAGCGCGGCCAGGCCGGCTGCCAGGTCCTTGTAGTCGTGCACCTGCCACGAGCTCTTCGCCCTGGACACGGCCTCGTCCAGGGGCAGGCCTTCGATGACCCGGTGGATGGCCTTGAGGTCGGGTGGGTATGCGCGGGAGTCGACGAGCAGGGCCAGGCCGAAGTCCCATGGGCCCAGGGCCGCTTCGTCGTACGCGGGAGCCGCGGTGCCCGCGCGGGCGTGTTGGCTCACATCGGTTTCGCCCGGGGCGGAGGGCGGTGCTGCTGAGTCGCCGGTAGCCAGTGGATGGCCGGCGTGGGTGTCGCCGATGGGCGGTTGACCTACGTGGGCGTCGCCGGTGGGTGGTTGAGCTGCGTGGGTGTCGCCGGCGGTGGTCGGGAGGTGGCGGGTGGCACGTTCCTGGCGTTGGAGGACGCGGTAGGTGGCGTACCGGTGGTGGCCGTCGGCGATCAGGGCTTGGCGGTGGTGGAGGTCGGCGTTGATCGCGGCGATCTCGTCCGGGGCGGTGATCGCCCAGAGGCGGTGGGTCAGGCCGTCTTCGGTGTGCGCCGATACGAGGGGGCGTCGCTCCGCGGCGACCTCGTTCACCAGGCGCGTGGCCGTGCCGTTGCCGCCGTCGTACAGGAGGAAGATGGGCTCGAGGTTGGCCTGGGTGGTGCTCATGAGAGCGAGGCGGTCGGCGATGGGGCCGGGGAAGACGTCCTCGTGGGGGAGGATGATGCGCTGGGCCGGGTCTGCCAGGCCCACGTCGCCTATCAGGCCGCGCTGCAGGACGTCCGGGCCGCTCTGCTCGTAGACGTACAGCGCCGGTACGTCGTCCGGCACCAGGATCCCTGCGTCCAGCCAGTTCCTGAGCGTGTCCCTGGCGACGGCGTACCGGGGTTCGAGGGGTGTTTCCGCTGTGGGGGAGGTGGTCCTCGTGCGGGTGACGGGGGGTTGTGGCCTGGCCGCGTCCTGGGCAGGCGGCTGAAGGGGCGGGCCGGGGTGTGTTCCCGGGGTGGCCGCCGGGGATGAGGAGTGGTCGTCGTCGGCGGGTGTGCCGGGGGAGGAGTTGCTTCGGGAGGAGCAGGGAAGGATGAGGCGGACGACGTTGTTCGGGTGAGAGTCCAGGAGGACCTCGACGTCGGCGTCGGAGATCAGGTCGTATGGTGGGGAGGTCACCTTGGCGGGATCTTCGACAGCGAAACGCACGCCTCGGAAGGGCCGTAGCACCAGTCCAGCCGGTATTGGCAGTTCAGGAGTCCCCATACCGGGCATGCTCCCACAAATGCTTGCGCCTTCCAGAAGTCGCCCCATGGTTGCGGTCGTGTCCGTTCCCCGGCAGGTCGGAGCCAGGTCGCCGTACAGCGATGAAGGAGTTCTCACGCATGGGTCACGATGGGAATGTTCATGATGAGAGCGCGGGCTCTCCTCGGGGTGGGGTGTACGACTGGTACCAGCGTGGGGTGAAGTTGCTGCAGGAGGGCAGTCCGGCTGCTGCGGCGGCCTTGCTCGAACGGGCCGCGGCGGCCGAGCCTGAGTCGCGCAGCATCTTGGAGGCTCTGGCGCGGGCGCAGTTCAACTCCCGGCAGTACGCGGAGGCGGCGGCCAGCTTCCGGCAGATCGTGGATGCCAATCCGGCTGAGGACTATGCCTACTTCGGGCTGGGGCTGGCGTTGTGGCGGACCGGTGACGTGGAAGGGGCGCAGGAACCGCTGGCCATCGCCGTTGCCATGCGACCGGACGAGCGGAATTATGTGTCGGCCCTGAAGAGCGTGCGTGCCACCTTGCGGGCTCGTCGGGAGATGTAGGCGGGCGCCGCTGCCGTTTCGGCTCGCGTTGTGTTCGTGGGGCGATGAGGCCGCGGGTCCCGCCTGGGGTGGGTGAGGTCGAAGGCGAGGGCCTTCAGCTGCCCATCGCGGCGATGTGGCTGCAGGCTGCCTGTGGTGTGCGGGCGTCTTGAGTTGCGCATGGTGGGCGAGGTGTGGCGGGGCGCTTCGATTGCGTATCGCGGGGATGTGGCTGCAGGTTGGCTGGGGTCTGGGGTGGGCGCCGTGGGTTGCGCATGGTGTGGGTGAGGCCGCTGGTTGTGTGTCCTGTGGGGTGGGCGCCTTGAGTGCGCACTGTGTGGTTGCGGGCGCATGCCTGCCGGAGTGGTGACGGTGGGCAGGAGAACGGTCCATTTCCGACCCGTACAGCCCGGATGCCCTTCCCGTCCCGACCCGGAGCCCGTCGGGTCCCGACCCGTACGACCCGGAACGGGAGGGGTTCCGGGTCGGGGGATCAGGCGGTGTGGCGTTGGGCGTTGGCAGTGATGGCCGTCTGGAGGTAGGCCGCCAGGCCCGGGGCCGTGGCGTCGAGGGAGGCGGTGAAGCGGGGGTCTGAGACGTACATCTCGCCGAGGCCGCGGTGGATCTCGTACGTGCACGCGTAGAACCAGCGGGAGATGTGGGCCCGGTGCTCCTCCGCCAGGTCCATGGCCAGGTCGCCGTCCGCGGGTGCGCCGGAGCGGAGCGCGTCCGCCAGGCGGGTGGAGATCTCGCCCGCCTCCGCCTTGATGCGCTTCCAGTCCTCCTTGGTGTAGGAGGACGAGCGGCGCGTAGCGTCCGCCCAGGCCTCCGTGCCGCCCCAGCGTTGCTCGGCCTCCGCCGCGTGTTCGTCGGGGTCGAAGTCGCCGAACAGTTCGGCGCGGTCCTCGGCGGTGAGGTTGAGGTTCGCGGACATGGTCATCCCTTCTCCAGGTGGGTACGAGGGCGACGCTAAAGTCTCACGCAACGTGAGAGTCAAACGGGAAGAGGCGTTGTGCTGATCGACGGCTATGACACCCTGCTGCTCGACCTCGACGGCGTGGTCTATCTGGGCAGCCATGCGGTGCCGGGGGCTCCGGCGGCGCTGGAGCAGGCGCAGCGGCGTGGCGTGCGGTTGGCGTACGTGACCAACAACGCCTCACGCACGCCGGCGGCCATCTCGGCCCATCTGAGGGAGCTGGGTGCGCCTGCCTCGGCCGAGGACGTGGTGACCTCGGCGCAGGCCGCCGCCCGGCTGATCGCGGAGCGGGTGCCGCCCGGCGCGAAGGTGCTCGTGGTCGGCGGGTCCGGGTTGCGGCTGGCCGTACGGGATCGAGGGCTTCTACCCGTCTCCACCGCCGCCGAGTCGCCCGTCGCGGTGGTGCAGGGGATCGCGCCCGGGCTGTCGTACGGGCTGCTGTCGGAGGGGGCGCTGGCGGTGCGGCAGGGGGCGTTGTTCGTCGCGTCCAACGCGGACAGCACGATGCCGACCGGGAGGGGGGAGCTGCCGGGGAACGGGGCCATGGTGCGGGTGATCGCGCACGCCACCGGGGTCGAGCCGATCTACGCGGGTAAGCCTGATCCGCCGTTGCACCGGGAGTCGATGATCCGTACGGGGGCGCGGCGGCCGCTGGTCGTCGGTGATCGGCTGGACACCGATATCGAGGGGGCCTCCAACGCGGGGGTCGAGAGCCTGCTGGTGCTGACCGGGGTGGCGACGGCGGCCGATGTGCTGACGGCGGAGCCTCGGCATCGGCCCGCCTACGTGGGGGAGGATCTGGGGGCGTTGCTCCTGCCCTATCCCGAGGTGCGTGATGGTGCTTGCGGGGGGTGGCGGGCGAGTGGCGGGACGGGGCGCTGCGTCTCGAAGGGGAGGGCAGCCGGATCGATGGGCTGAGGGCCGCCTGCGATGCCGCCTGGGCGGCGGCCGGCGAGGGAAGGGTCGAGGAGGACGCGGTCAAGCCGGTGCTCGATCGCCTGGGTGATGAGACCCCATGAGCGGGTTGACGGGGCTCCATGGGCGGGTTGATGGGGCTCGACAAACGGGTCACGGGCTGCGGTGACGGGCTGTGGTGACGGGCTGTGGTGACGGGCTGTGGGGACGGTGGGTGGTGACGGGCTGTGGGGACGGTGGGGTGGGTGACCGGTGACGCGGCTCGGCCGGTAGGTGGTCGGCGGGCGCACGAAGGGTCGGTGGGTGAGCGAAGGGTCGGTGGGTGAGCGAACGGTTCCCGTTCAGGTGATGCGGTGGCTGGTCTGGCGGGCGAACTGCCAGGCTCCGACCGCCAGCAGCAGCGCCGACGCCACCACCAGCGCCCCCAGCGACAACGGCACCCCACCGCCCCACCCCCGCAGCACCAGAAGCCGCATGGCCTCGATCGCGTACGTGAGCGGGTTCACCCGCGCCACGGCCTCCATCCACCCGGGCATGGCCGTGAGAGGCACGAAGGCGTTGCTCATGAACAGCAGCGGCAGCGAGGCGAACCCGGTGACGGCGAAGAACGTCCCGTGTGAGGGCACCGCGCAGGCCAGCGCCATCGCCGCGGCCGTGAGCGCCAGCGTGAGCAGCGCCGTGGCCGCCAGGATCGCCAGCACCCCTGCGGGCCCCGAGGCGGGACGCACGCCCAGGGCGAGCGCCACGAGCAGGATCACCAGCACCTGGGCCGAGTTCATGCCCACCTGGAACACGAACCGCGACACGATCAGCGAGCTGCGCCTGATCGGCATGCTGAGCAGCTTGTCCAGATATCCGGTCTCCTTGTCGAACAGCAGGGGCATGGCCGCCGTCACGCCGTTGCCCACCACGGTGAACGCGATGACGCCCGGCACCGCGAAGGCGATGTAGTCGGCCGTCCCCACCACCCGCGCGTCCATCGCGCCGCCCATGCCGCCGGCGAAGAACACCAGCCACACGGCCGGCTGGAGGACGCTGAACAGCAGGTTCAGGCGTTCCCGCAGCGTCATGAGCAGCCAGCGCCGCGACAGCGCCAGCACCTCCTGTGACCACATCAGCGCGGCTCCTCCCGCAGTGCGTGCCCGGTGTGACGGAGGAAGACCTCGTCGAGGGACCGCGCCCCCATCGCGGCCTTCAGCTCGGCGGGCGTGCCCGTGACGACCTGGCGGCCGTGGTCGATGATCGTGAGCCGGTCGCAGAGGCGATCGGCCTCGTCCAGGTAGTTGGTGGCCAGGAGCACGGTCATGCCGGCGTCGCAGAGGGCGCGGATGTGCTCCCACATGTGGTGGCGTGACTGCACGTCCAGGCCGAGGGTGGGCTCGTCGAGGATCAGCAGCTCCGGCCGGTGCAGCAGGCCGCAGGCCAGGTCCAGGCGTTTCTGCATGCCGCCTGAGTACTCCTGGACGAGCCGGTCGGCGTGCCGCGTCAGGCCCACGAGGTCGAGGACCTCGGCGACCCTGGCCTTCAGCCGCCGCCTGGGCACGTGGTACAGGGACGCCTCGATCTCGGCCTTCTCCCTGCCGGTCAGCATGTAGTGACCCATCGAAGAGACCTGCTGCATCACGTAGCCGATACGGCCGCGTACCTCGGCAGCCGCCTCCACCACGTCGAACCCGCACACACGCGCCCTGCCCCCACTGGGCGGCAGCAGCGTGGACAACATCCTGATCGTGGTCGTCTTGCCCGCGCCGTTCGGCCCGAGGAGGCCGAAGATCTCCCCGGGCGGGATCTCCAGGGTGAGGCCGTCCACGGCGACGGTCTGCTCGCCGAAGGTGCGGCTCAGGTGGTCGGTGTCGATGATCCAGCCCATATTGCTTCATCCATCGCGTAATAGTTAATGACATCATTAAATATTTGGGCGACGGAGGGCGTCAAGGCCCCGGCCGGTCGTTCAGATGAGTCTGCGCAGCCGCAGCAGGTCGCCGAAGCTCGCGTCGATCTTCACCCGCCCCCCTAGCAGCGCCCGCGCCAGATCCAGCTCGCCGTCGACCAGCGCGACCAGGTCGTCGCTCACGATCGTGAGCTTCACGTCGGCCGGTTTGCCGTCCGCCGGCGGCTCCTGCGTGAACGGGTCCAGCCCCCCGTGGTGCAGCCGGCCGTAGAAGGTCACGTCGAGGTCGGACACCCGGCAGCTGACCGTGCGCTCGACCACGTGTTTGGCGCGGTCCTGCTCGTCGATCTCGTCGAACTGCGCGACGAGCTTGGCCAGTGCCGCCCGGCACTCCTCGGCGCTTGCCATGATGAGCATCCTTTCTTCCCTTTGCGGACGGTAGCGTTCCACATCAGTAGCACCCCCGTATGTGCTTCAACGCGTGACACGCCTGCCAAGGTCCCGGGCGCTCGCGGGAGGCGTTACGGTCGAGTCATGAGTGAGGTGCCGCAGGAGACCGGTGACGAGCGGGTCGACGCCATCGTGTCCCGCCTCGGCCGGCTGGGCGAGCTGCCGGTGGGCGAGCACGTCCCGGTCTTCGACGAGGCGTTCTCCGAGCTGGAGAGCACGCTGGCCGCCGTGGACGATTCGACGCGCGAAGAGCCGGGCCGGTGAGCCGCAGGATCCGTCTCGACAGCGAGCTCGTACGCCGCGGGATGGCCCGCTCGCGCGAGCAGGCCGCGCAGCTCATCGAGGCCGGCCGGGTGAGCGTCGGCGGTCAGCGGGCCCAGAAGCCCGCCACCCAGGTCGACACCGCCTCCGCCATCGTCGTGGCCGCTTCCGAGGACGGGCCCGACTACGTTTCGCGCGGAGCGCACAAGCTGCTCGGCGCGCTCGACACGTTCCAGACCCTGGAGGTGGCGGGCCGCCGCTGCCTCGACGCGGGCGCGTCCACGGGCGGGTTCACCGACGTGCTGCTGCGCCGCGGGGCCGGCCACGTGCTCGCCGTGGACGTCGGTTACGGGCAGCTCGCCTGGTCGCTGCGCAACGACGAGCGGGTGACGGTCATGGAGCGCGTCAACGTGCGCGACCTCACTCCCGAGATGGTCGGCGAGCCGCCCACGCTGATCGTGGGCGACCTGTCCTTCATCTCGCTGCGGCTCGTGCTGCCCGCGCTGGCCGGCGTCGCCGCGCCCGCCGCCGACCTCGTGATGCTGGTCAAACCGCAGTTCGAGGTGGGCAAGGACCTCGTCGGGGCGGGCGGCGTCGTACGCGATCCCGAGCTGCGCGCCCGCTCCGTGCGCGACGCCGCCGCCAAGGCGCTGGAGCTGGGGCTGAGCGTGCGCGGCGTGACCGCCAGCCCGCTGCCGGGGCCGTCGGGAAATGTGGAGTATCTGCTGTGGCTGGGCAAGGGGGAGGGCGCGCCGCAGGTCGCCGACCTCGACGCCGAGATCCAGCGTGCCGTCGCGGAAGGGCCGCAATGAATCGGACCGTGCTCGTCGCCGTGCACACCGGGCGCGGCGCCGCCGTCGAGAGCGCCCGGCTGGTCATCAACCGGCTGGTCGACGCCGGCATCACCGTCAGAGTGCTCGACACGGAGTGCGCCGAGATCGGCTGTGACAAGGCCGACGCGGTGCCGGCCGACCCGGGCGCCGCCAAGGACGCCGAGGTCATGATCGTGCTCGGCGGCGACGGGTCGCTGCTGCGCGCCGCCGAGCTGGCCAGGCCCGCGGGCACGCCGCTGCTGGGGGTCAACCTCGGGCACGTCGGGTTCCTGGCCGAGGCCGAGGTCGCCGACCTGTCGGCGGCGGTCGACAGCGTCGTGGCCGGCCGCTACGACGTCGAGGAGCGGATGACGGTCGATGTTCTCGCCAGGCAGAACGGCCGGGTCCTGGCCGACACCTGGGCGCTGAACGAGGCCACCGTCGAGAAGCAGGAGCGCATGCTGGAGGTGGTCGCCGAGATCGACGGCCGGCCGCTGTCCAGGTGGGGGTGCGACGGGGTGATCTGCGCCACTCCCACCGGCTCCACCGCGTACGCGTTCTCCGCCGGCGGCCCCGTCGTCTGGCCCGAGGTCGAGGCGCTGCTCATGGTGCCCATCAGCGCGCACGCGCTGTTCGCCAAGCCGCTGGTCGTCTCGCCCCGCTCCACGCTGGCCGTCGAGATCCTGCCTGACACGCCCGGCGGGGTTCTGTGGTGTGATGGGAGGCGCAGATTCGAACTCCCGTCCGGGACCCGGGTGGAGGTTCGCAGAGGCGCCGAGCCCGTCCGCCTGGCGCGGCTGCACGGCGTGGAGAGCACCGGAGCGCCCTTCACCGACCGGCTGGTGGCCAAGTTCGAGCTTCCTGTCCAGGGGTGGCGCGGAAGGGCGCGACCCTGAGTGAATGGCGGGGAGAGCGCGTAGGATCGCGTGGGCAATGACCGGCCGTTCCCAGGGGCCACCTGGGGGCGGGCAGCGGCGTCAGACACGGCAGTGAACGGGAGTGGGCAGTGCGACCTAGGGTCGAGGAGGTCCGCATCCAGGGGCTCGGCGTCATCGACGAGGCCGTGCTCGAGCTTTCGCCTGGCTTCAACGTGGTCACCGGCGAGACGGGTGCGGGCAAGACGATGGTCGTGACGGGGCTCGGGCTGCTGTTCGGCGGCCGGGCCGACCCCTCGCGCGTGCGGCCGGGGGCCGAGCGGGCGAGCGTGGAGGGCACGCTGGTCATCGAGCCCGGCGGGCGCGTCGCCCAGCAGGTCGAGGACATCGGCGGTGAGGCCGAGGACGGCGAGCTGATCATCTCGCGCACGGTCTCGGCCGAGGGCAGGTCCAGGGCGTGGCTGGGCGGGCGCACGGTGCCCGTGGGCACGCTGACCTACCTCGCCGACGACCTGGTGGCCGTCCACGGGCAGATGGACCAGCAGCGGCTGCTGCAGCCGGCCAGGCAGCGGGCCGCGCTCGACAGGTACGCCGGCAACGACCTGGTCAAGCCGCTGCGGGCGTACTCGCAGGCGTACAAGCGGCACAAGCAGGTGGCCGCGCAGCTAGAGGAGCTGACCACCAGGGCCAGGGAGCGGGCGCAGGAGGCCGACCTGCTGCGGTTCGGGCTGGAGGAGGTCGAGAAGGTCGACCCCAAGCCCGGCGAGGACACCGACCTGCGCAGCGAGGAGGAGCGGCTCTCGCACGCCGACGCCCTGCGCAGCGCCGCGACGACGGCGCACACGGCGCTGCTCGGCGACCCCATGGAGGCCGCGGGCGGCCCGCACGACGTGATCTCGCTCCTGGGTGAGGCGCGGGCGGCGGTCGAGGCGGTGCGCGACTTCGACACCCAGCTCGCCGGCGTGGCCGACCGGCTGGCCGAGGCCGGATACCTCATCTCCGACGTGGCCACCGACCTGGCGGCGTACGCGGAGTCGATCGAGGCGGACCCCGCGCGGCTGGCCGCCGTGCAGGAGCGCCGGTCCGTGCTCAACAGCCTGATCAGGAAGTACGCCGAGGACAGCGCGGGCGTGCTGGCCTGGGCCCAGCAGGCCGCCGCCCGCCTGGCCGAGCTGGAGGGCGACGACGAGCGCATCGACGATCTGACGCGCGAGTACGACGAGCTGACCGCCCGCCTCACCGAGCTGGCCGACCAGCTCACCGGTGTGCGCGAGGCCGCCGCCGAGCGGTTCGGCCAGGCCGTGACCGAGGAGCTGACGGCGCTGGCCATGCCGCACGCCAGGGTCGTGGTCCAGCTCACCCAGGCCGAGGAGTTCGGCCCCGAGGGGCGCGACGAGGTGGAGCTGCGGATGGCGGCGCATCCCGCCGCGCCGCCGCTGCCGCTCAACAAGGGCGCCTCCGGCGGTGAGCTGAGCCGCGTGATGCTCGCCATCGAGGTCGTCTTCGCCGGCGCCGACCCGGTGCCGACGTTCGTGTTCGACGAGGTCGACGCGGGGGTCGGCGGCAAGGCCGCGGTCGAGATCGGGCGCAGGCTGGCCAGGCTGGCCCGCACCGCGCAGGTGATTGTCGTCACACATCTGCCGCAGGTGGCGGCGTTCGCCGACCAGCATCTCGTGGTCGAGAAGGCGAGCGACGGCAGCGTCGTGCGCAGCGGTGTCGTCACGCTCAACCACGAGGGCCGCGTACGCGAGCTGTCCCGCATGCTGGCCGGTCTGGAGGACTCCGAGCTGGGCCGGGCGCACGCGGAAGAGCTGCTGGGCCTCGCGGCGGCCGACAGGTGATCCTGGGTGACATAGCGGACACGCCGCGCCATGCGTGGCCTCCGCGCTGTTTCGCTCTGGCAGGATGGTCTTGATGAAGGTTCCGGGAAGCAGAATGCCGGGCCTCCGCGGCAGGAAGGTCGAGGGCCTTCCCGGTGTAACGGCAGTGGCGAGGATCGACCGGCGTACCAAGAGGCTCACCAAACGCCTCCAGCCCGGGGAAATCGCGATTATCGACCACGTCGACGTTGACCGGGTCAGCGCGGAGGCGCTCGTCGCATGCGGCGCCGCGGCCGTGGTCAACGTCGCCAGCGGCATCAGCGGCCGTTACCCCAACCTGGGGCCGCAGATCCTGCTCGACAACGGCGTGCCGTTCGTCGACAACGCCAACCAGGAGCTGTTCGAGAGGGTCAAGGACGGCGACGTCGTACGCGTCTGCGAGGGTGTCGTCTACCTCGACGACGACGTCATCGGCAAGGGTGAGCCGCAGACCCTGGAGACCGTCGAGTCCGCGATGGCGGAGGCGCGCGCCGGCCTGGCCGTGCAGATCGAGGCTTTCGCCGTCAACACGATGGAGTACGTTCGGGGTGAGGGCAAGCTTCTCATCGACGGAGTCGGCGTGCCTGAGATCCGCACCCCCATGGAGGGCAGACATGTCCTCATCGTGGTGCGCGGCTATCACTACAAGGAAGACATCGCCACGCTGCGCCCGTACATCCGCGAATACCGTCCTGTCCTCGTCGGCGTGGACGGCGGCGCCGACGCGCTGCTGGAGGCCGGTTATCTGCCCGACGTGATCGTCGGCGACTTCGACTCGGTCTCCACCAAGGCCCTGACCTGCGGCGCCGAGCTCGTCGTGCACGCCTACCGCGACGGCAGGGCCCCCGGCCTGGAGCGCGTGCACCAGCTCGGCCGCGAAGCGGTGATCTTCCCCGCCACCGGCACCAGCGAGGACATCGCGATGCTGCTGGCCGACGACAAGGGCGCCGAGCTCATCGTCGCGGTCGGCACGCACGGCACGCTGGAGGAGTTCCTCGACAAGGGCCGCTCCGGCATGGCCAGCACCTTCCTCACCCGGCTGATCATCGGCAGCAAGCTCATCGACGCCAAGGGCGTCAGCAGGCTCTACCGCAGCCGCATCACCACCTCCCAACTGCTCCTGCTCGTGATCACAGCGCTGATCACCATGGGGGTCGCGCTGGGCCTGTCGCCCCTCGGCCGCACCTGGCTGAACGGCCTGCAAGACCTCTGGAACGCATTCATCTTCTGGCTGGTCGGACTCTTCTCGTGATCGATTTTCGCTACCACCTCGTCTCCATCGTCGCGATCTTCCTCGCCCTCGCGGTGGGGATCGTCCTGGGCACCACCCTGCTGCAGGGGCCGGCGGTCAAGTCCATCGAGGAGGTGACCGCGGGGCTCACCGCGTCCAACGACGAGCTGCGCGCGCAGATCGACACCCTGCGCGGGCGCGAGGCCGGCAACGACCAGTTCATCATCTCGGCCACGGCCGACCTGGTGGCCGGCGACCTGGCCGGCCAGCGGGTGCTGCTCGTCGAGACGCCGGGCTCCAGCAACGCCGTGCGCGAGGCCTCCGAGCAGGTGCTCGACCAGGCGGGCGCGGAGATCTCCGGCCGGGTCGCGCTGAGCGAGAAGTTCTTCGACCCCAAGACCAAGGGTGTGCTCGACGGCCTGGTCAACCAGCTCAAGCCGGTCAACATGGTCTTCCCGGCCACCGCGACGAGCTGGGACAGGGCCGCCGCGCTGCTCGCCGCCGCCCTGGTCACGACCGACCAGGCCCAGGGCGGCACGCCGAACCCCGCCACCGCCGACGTCCTCAGCACGTTCGAGGCGGGCGGGCTGCTCACCACCGAGGGCGATCCGGTCAAGCGGGCCACGCTCGCGGTGATGTTCGCGCCGGAGCGGGCGTACGAGGGGGAGAACGCCGAGACGCAGGCGGGCGCGATCGTCTCCGTAGCCGACGGGCTCGACGTCGGCGGCCAGGGCGCGGTGCTGGCCGGGATGGCCGACGCGGCGGCCTCGCCCGGCGACGCGATCAGCGCCGTACGCGACGAGGGCGAGGTCTCCAAGCGCGTGTCCACGGTGGATACCGCCGACATGCCCGTGGGGCGCGTCGCGATCGTCTACTCTCTGCGGGAGCAGATGTCCGGGCGTGCCGGCCAGTACGGCGTGGGCAAGGGAGCCTCGGCCCCCGTCCCCGCGGTGACGTCCGCGACCCCGTCCCCCACCACCACGTCAGGGAGCTGACATGCCTGCCAGCCGGGCCCGTGGCCTGCTGTACGCCATCGCCGGCGCCGCGATCGGCGCCGTGGCCGCCCGCGCCGCCTACACGGCGTTCACCCGCGACCGGCCCGCCGACCTGAGCGGCCGCTGGACCAGGAAGAACCACCGCGGCGAGCCCATCACGCTGCTCGAAGGCCCCGCGTTCGCCGCCGGCGCCGGCGCCGCCGCCGCGCTCACGCCCGGCCTGACCCCGCGGGTGCGCGCCGCCGCGCTGCTCGCGGGCGTCGGCAGCGGCGCGGTGGGCGCCTACGACGACCTCTACGGCACCACCTCGTCCAAGGGCTTCAAGGGCCACCTCAGCGCGCTGGCCCGCGGCGAGGTCACCAGCGGCGCCGTCAAGATCCTCGGCATCGGCGCCAGCGGCCTGGCCGCCGCCGCCCTCGTCTCCAGGGGCCCCGCCGACACCCTGGTCAACGGCGCCACCATCGCCGCCACCGCGAACCTCGCCAACCTCTTCGACCTGCGCCCCGGCCGGGCCATCAAGGTCGGCCTGCTGACCGGCGGGCCGCTGCTGGCCGCCGCGCTGTTCCGGCACTCGCCCGCCACCGCCGCGCTGGCCGCCGCCCCGCTCGGCGCCGCCGCCGCGCTGCTGCCCGAGGACCTCGGCGAGCGCGCGATGCTCGGCGACGCCGGCGCCAACGCCCTGGGCGCGCTGCTCGGCCTGGCCGCCGTCACCGAGCTGGGCAGGCCCGGCCGGTACGCGCTGCTGGGCACCGTCGTGGCGCTGACGGCGGCGGCGGAGAAGGTCAGCTTCACCAAGGTCATCGCGGGCAACCCGGTGCTCAACGGCATCGACATGCTCGGCCGCCGCCCGGTCGACCCGGTGTGATCCGCGTTCCTCGACTGTCGGCCCGGCCTGCCAGGATGTCTGCGTAGCGGTAGACGGCCGCGTTGCGGTAGATGGCTGAGGGAGGCCGGGTGGGTGTGGTGACGGCGCGGGGTGTCGCGGGCGGCGCGATGCTCATCGGGGCGATCACCGTGCTGGCGCGCGTCATCGGCTTCGCCAAGCAGTACGCGTTCGCCACCACCGTCGGCACCAACTGCCTGTCCACGGCCTACATGACGGCCAACCAGCTCCCCAACATCATCTTCGAGGTCGTGGCCGGCGGCGCGCTGGCGGGCATGGTCGTGCCGATGCTGGCCGGCGCCGCCGATCGGGGCTCGCGGGAGCGGGCGGGGTGGATCGGCTCGGCGCTGCTCACCTGGGTGCTGGTCGTGCTCGTCCCGGTGGGCGTGCTGCTGGCGGTCTTCGCCGGGCCGATCGTGGGGTTGTTCTTCGGCGGCGCCCTCGACGGGTGCGAGGTCGGCGACGTGAGCGCGATCGCCACCCGCATGCTGGTCGTCTTCGCCCCCCAGATCCCTCTGTACGGGGTCGCCGTGGTGCTCTACGGCGTGCTGCAGTCGCACAAGCGGTTCACCGGGCCGGCGGTCGCGCCCCTGGTGTCCAGCATCGTGGTCATCGTCGCGTACCTGCTGTTCGTGCCCTTCAGCGGAGGTGAGCGCGATCCGGGCGCGGTGCCGGCGCCCGCCGAGCTGGCGCTGTCGGTGGGCACGAGCCTGGGCGTGCTGTCGCTGGTGCTGGCCGTGATCGGGCCCGTGGCGCGGCTGGGGCTGCGGTGGCGGTTCACCTTACGGTTCCCCGACGGGGTGGCGGGCCAGGTGCGCAGGCTCGCGCTGGCGGGCATCGCGGCGCTCCTCGCCCAGCAGGCGGCCATGATCGTGGTGCTGGTGCTGTCGAACCACGCGATCGGCAACGGAGCCATCGCCGTCTACAACTACGCGTGGGCGATCTACCTGGTGCCGTACGCGGTGCTGGCCGTGCCCATCGCCACCAGCGCCTTCCCTCGGCTGTCGGCGCAGGCGGGCGAGCCGGAGGCGTTCGCGGCGCTGGCCGCGCGCACCACTCGGGCCGTGGTGCTGGTGTCGGGGCTGGCCGCCGGGGTGCTGGCCGCCGCGTCCGGGCCCGGTGCGGTGGTGTTCCTGGCCGACAAGAGCGAGGTGCCGCCGGGGGAGCTGGCGGCGGCGATCGCGCTGTTCACGCCCGGCCTGGTCGGTTACGGGCTCATCGCGCATCTCAGCCGGGTGCTGTACGCGGCCGGCCGGGGGCGCGCGGTCGCCGTCGGGACCGTGGCCGGGTGGGGCGTCGTGATGGTCGCCCAGACCGTCTTCGTGCTGGTGCTGCCCGACGAGTGGGAGATCGGCGGGATGGCGCTCGGGATGAGCGTGGGCATGAGCGTGGGCGGGGGGATGCTGCTGTGGTCGGTGGCGCGGGCGCGCGGGCGTGCGGCCGTGGCGGGGCTCGTCAGGGCCGGGGCGGCGGCGGTCGCCGGTGGGGTGCTGGGATATCTGGCCGGGGCCGGGGCGGTGGCGCTGCTCGGGCCGAGCGGTGTGTGGGCGAACGCGGGGGCTGCGGTGCTGGGTGCGGTCGTCGCGCTGGTCGCGGGCGGGGCCGTCGTGGCCCTGGTGGACCGGGCCGACGCGGAGGCGGTGACCCGGCTCGTGCGGCGGGGCGGGAACGGCTGAGGTGCCCGGTGATGGGGCAGGACGGCTGAGTGCCCTGTGGCGGGGCGCGGCGGGTGGCCGGTGGCGGCAGGATCGTGGTGAAGGGATGAGGAGGGAGCGGGGCGTGCGGGTGGCTTTCGTGCTGGGCACCACGTCGGGCGGCACCGGGCGGCATGTGCTGATGATCGTGGAGGGGCTCGTACGACGCGGGCACCAGGTGCTCGTGATCGGGCCGGGGAGCGTCGAGGAGCAGTTCTCGTTCGGCGGCGCGGGGGCCAGGTTCGTGGAGGTGCCCGTCTCCGACCGGCCGCATCCCGTGAACGACCTGCGGGCGGTGCTGGCGGTCCGGCGGCTGACCAGGGGCGCTGACGTCGTGCACGCCCACGGGCTGCGGGCCGGGGCGCTGGCGGCGCTGGGGCGGCGGGGGCCGGTGGTGACCCTGCACAACGCGCTGACCGCGGGCGGGTTCGTGGGGCTCGTGTACGGGGCGCTGGAGCGGATCGTGGCACGGCGGGCGGGCTACGTGCTGACCGTCTCGCCGGACCTGGGCGAGCGGATGTGGCGGCTCGGGGCTCGTGACGTGCGGGCGGCGGTGGTGGCGGCGCCCGTGCCGCGGCCGGCGAAGCGGACGCCTCAGGAGGTCAGGGACGAGCTGAAGGCGGGAAACCGGCCGATTCTGCTCACCGTCGCCAGGCTGGCTCAGCAGAAGGGGCTGGAGACGCTGCTCGACATCGCGGCCGGACCGTGGCGGGCAGGCGGCGACACCACTGCGACAGCCGCGGGTGAGGGTGCCGGCGGGCCGGCGGGGGTGCCGGGTGGGGGTGGCGACGGTCCGGTGGGAGCGGCGCGCGGGGGTGTTCATGGGACGGGCGGGGAGCCGCTGTTCGTCGTGGCGGGGGAGGGGCCGCTGCGGGGTGAGCTGCAGCGCAGGATCGACGCCGAGGGGCTGCCCGTCGTGCTGCTGGGCAACCGGGACGACGTGCCCGACCTGCTTGGCGCGGCCGTCGCGCTGCTGATGCCGAGCCGGTGGGAGGGCCAGCCGCTCACGCTCAGGGAGGCGCTGATGACCGGGACGCCGGCCATCGCCTCCGAGGTGGGCGGGATTCCCGAGATCCTGGGCGACGCCGGGATCCTGGTGCCCTACGGGGAGGCGGGGAGGTTCCGCGAAGCCGTACGGGAGTTGCTGGAGACGCCGGGGACGGCGGAAAGGCTGGCGGCGGCGGCCGAGCGGCGCGGCCGGGAGATGCCCGACAGCGAAGATGTCGTGGCGGACGTGCTCGGGGTGTACCGGGCGTGAGGCCCTGAGGATGATTAGGCGCCCTTCATGCGTTCTCATATACTGCCTGGGTTAGGGAGGGGAGTATCCCTTCGCGACAGCCTCGTCATCACGGTGCAGCCCCGCTCCACGGGGCCCCCGGGGCTGCCGGTCCGCAGATTTCCGCGGGCGGGAGAGACCTCCGGCGCTGAAGCATGCTTGCCGGAGGGTCTGAGTGACTGAACCGTTGTGGGCCTGGATCGCCGTGATCGGCGGTCTTCTTGTTGTTCTAGCCGTTGACTTGTGGATCGTCGACCGCGGGGAAGCACGCGAGTTCTCCATGCGGCAGGCCGGATACTGGGTCACCTTCTACGTCGCTCTCGCCGTGGCGTTCGGGGTTCTGCTGTGGTTCACCTCCGGAGGCGACAGAGCCGGAGAGTTCTTCGCGGGCTACATCACCGAATACAGCCTCAGCGTCGACAACCTGTTCGTCTTCTTCATCATCATGAGCCGGTTCGCCGTCCCCAAGGCGTACCAGCACAAGGTGCTGCTCGTCGGCATCCTGCTCGCGCTCGTGATGCGTGGCATCTTCATCGCGCTCGGCGCGGCGGCGCTCGAGCGGTTCGGCTGGCTGTTCTACGTCTTCGGCGCCTTCCTCGTCTACACGGCGATCAACATCGTCCGCCAGCACCTCAAGGGCGACGAGGAGGAGTTCAACGAGAACGTCGTGCTGCGGTGGGTGCGCCGGGCCTTCCCGACCACCGAGACCTACGTCGGCTCCAAGGTCACCGTCAAGATCGACGGCAAGCGCATGGTGACCCCGATGCTCATCGTGATGGTCGCCATCGGCAGCACCGACCTGCTGTTCGCGCTCGACTCGATTCCGGCGATCTTCGGGCTCACGAAGGACCCGTTCATCGTCTTCACGGCCAACGCGTTCGCCCTGATGGGGCTGCGTCAGCTCTACTTCCTGCTGGGCGGGCTGCTGCAGCGGCTCGTCTACATCAGCTACGGTTTGGCGTTCATCCTGGGGTTCATCGGGGTTAAGCTCGTATTGGAGGCGTTGCACTCCAGCCATGTCTCCTGGGCGCCCGAAATTCCCATCTGGGTGTCGCTCTCGGTCATCGGCGCCACCATGGTCATCACCACCGTGGCGAGCCTGGTCAAGGCCCGCATCGACGCGCGCAAGGGCGAGGAGCCGCATCCGGAGCAGGTCTAGCGAAATGGGCTTCGAGGCGCTTTGCTTGTGTAGTTGTGCCGTGTCATGGTTGCGGGTTCTGTAACATCACGGCAAAGCGCCCAGTCCAGAAACCACCAAAGGTTGTACGTGTCAGACGATTCTGCTAAGCCGAGCCGCATGAGGCTCGCGCGCGGGGTCTCCCCGTGGCTCCTCCCGACGGCGGCCGCGGCGGCCGCCACCGCTCTGCTGACGCGCCGAGACCGGCGATGGGCGCTCGCGGCGGTGCCGCTGAGCGCGCTCACCGGGGGCATGCTCTGGTTCTTCCGCGACCCCGACCGCACGCCGGGTGAGGGCCGCGTGCTGTCGCCCGCCGACGGCGTGGTGCAGAGCATCGACCCGTGGCCCGACGGCCGCACCCGGGTCGCGATCTTCATGAGCCCGCTGAACGTGCACGTCAACCGTGCCCCCCTTGCGGGAAATGTCACCTCCGTGCAGCATGTGGCAGGTGGGTTCCTGCCGGCGTTCAACAAGGACAGCGACCAGAACGAGCGCGTGGTGTGGCATTTCGAGACCGCGCTGGGCGACATCGAGATGGTGCAGATCGCGGGCGCGGTGGCGCGCCGGATCGTGCCGTACCTGACCGCCGGGGCCAAGGTGGAGCAGGCCGAGCGGATCGGGCTCATCCGGTTCGGCTCGCGGGTCGACATCTACCTGCCCGAAGGGATCGCTCCCGCGGTGTCCGTGGGCCAGAAGACGGTTGCGGGGGTGACCAGAATTGACCGCGGCTGACGCCGGTAGCTGGCAGGCGGAAGAGGAAGAGCCTCGCGGTCCGGTCGGCAAGGCGTTCCGCCTGTCCGCCGCCGACTCGCTCTCGCTCGGCAACGCCGTCTGCGGGTTCCTCGCGGTGTGCGTGCTGGCCTACTCCGCCATCCAGCAGCTCCAGGTCGACGGCGGGCGGTTCACGCCCGCGCCCAGCTACTTCGCGACCGCCATCGTGCTGCTGCTCATCGGCGCGACCTGCGACCTGTTCGACGGCCTCGTGGCCCGGCGCTTCCGCGCCTCGGCCATGGGCGCCGAGCTCGACAACCTCGCTGACGTCATCAGCTTCGGGTTCGCGCCCGCGTTCATGGTCGTGATCTGGGGCGGGTTCACGCAGCAGGTCCCGTTCATGGCGGTGCTGGCCGCGGCGGCGGCCGTGCTCGTCGCCGGCGTCGTGCGCCTGGCCAGGTTCGCCTGCGTCAAGACCAAGAGCGGCGACTTCATGGGGCTGCCCATCCCGATGGGCGCCATGACCGTGATCTCCATCGTGCTGCTGTTCCAGCCGAGCATCTGGTCGCTGATGGCCGTGCTCGGGGTGGCCTGGCTGATGGTCAGCCGCATCGAGTACCCCAAGCCGAAGGGGCAGCTCGCGGCTGTCGTCCTCGGATGGATCATGGTGAACGTGGCGTTCCTCACGTTCTGGGTGGCCTGGCCCTCGGGCGGCGACCTGCCCATCAAGATCGGGGCGACCATGCAGATCGCGCTCGTGGCGGCGATCCCGCTGCGGGTCCTGTTCTACAAGCGCGAGCAGCGCAAGGAAGCCCAGCGCGTCGGGCACTACAAAGGCTAACCGATCCGTAAGTGACGGGATTTTTCGTCATACTTCGGCTTTGATGGATCCATGTCGGCCACGCCGCGCGAGCACACGCGCACGTACCATCTCGGCAAGCTGGCCATGGAGCTGGAGCAACGCGGGCTGACCGCCCTGCTGCGGTCGTACCCGCCCGCGTTGCGCATCAGCCACCCCGACACGGTCATGCTGGCCGAGACCGTCGACTGCGTGCCGCTCTCCGAGGGGTGGTTCTACCGATGGTCGTGGGGCGAGCTCGTCGGGCTGACCGACGATCCCGCCCTGGCCGCCGAGCGGATCGTCCACGTACTGGCGGCCCGCTCGTGAGCCGCCGGCCCGCCTCCTACCAGCCCCTGGCCTTCCACTCCGGCAGCGCGGGACGCTCCACGCCGAGCGTGGTGTCCTTGCCGTGGCCCGGGTAGACCCACGTCTCGTCGGGCAGGCGATCGAAGATCCGCTCCACCACGTCGGCGTAGAGCTGGGTGAACCGCTCGGCGTCGTTCCACGTGTTGCCGACGCCGCCGGGGAACAGCGAGTCGCCGGTGAACAGGTGGTGGCCGGCCTCGCCGCCGCCGTCGTACAGCAGCGCGATCGAGCCGGGCGTGTGCCCCCGCAGATGGATGACCTCCAGGGTGAGCGCGCCGACGGTGATCGTGTCGCCGTGCTCGACCGTGCGGTCCACGGGCACGGGCAGGGCGGACGCGTCGAGCGGGTGGGCGATGACCTGCGCGCCGGTCACCTTGGTCACCTGCTCCAGCGCCTGCCAGTGGTCGCCGTGCTGGTGGGTGGTGACGATCGTGGAGACCGGCTGGTCGGCCATGAGGGCGAGCAACCGGTCGGAGTCGGCCGCCGCGTCGATGAGCAGGCCCTCACCGGTCTCGGCGCAGCGCAGCAGATAGGCGTTGTTGTCGTACGGGCCGACGGCGAGCTTGCAGATCGTCAGCGCGGGCAGCTCGCGCACGTCGGCGGGGCCGCCGACCTGGACGTCACCTGTGTAGGTCATGGGTAGTCCTTCGGGGGCGTCGCGGGTAGAACAGCGGGGGCGGTCATCGACAGCCACGGTGGCGGCTCTGGAAGATCGACGCCCCCGGGACCTGGCGCATGCGACTGCCCCGCGGGCAACAGACTAACGCCCTGCCCCCCGGACCTGCCGGTGAGCCAGGCAAGCATGTCGCGTGGCGTGCCCGTGACGGCCGGGCCGTGACCGAGCCCGGGCCAGGTCGCAGCCCTCTCGCCGCCGTCCGGGGCGCCCTCCCTGAGCACGATCTCGCTGACCGTGCTGTGCTCGCGTGACCAGCAGAGACGCAGGTCGTGCAGCTCGCGGCGCACGAACGGCTCGGGCCAGTCCGCCGGGCCGTATCCGGCCGCCAGGTCCACGTGGTGGATGCCGACCTCGCGCAGGCGGCGTACGAGCACGTACCAGGCAGGATGGGGCGGCGGGCGCATCCCCTCCACCGGCGCCGCCCAGGCGTGCGCGGGCACGTCGCGGACGGCGGCGGCGAAACGGGCCGCTCCGTCCTCGACGTCGGCCAGGAGCCGGGCCGCCGGGCGGGTCGCCGAGGCGTCGATCCCGGCCCGCCTGGCCTCGTGGGAGGTGTACTGAGGGGTGCGGACGCCGGTCTTCGCCCAGGTCAGCAGGTTGACGTAGGAGTCGGCGTTCCTGGCGAGATGGGCGAGGACGTGTCCCCTGGTCCAGCCGGGCAGGAGTGAGGGGGCGGCGGCGTCGGCGTCGGAGAGGGACGCGGCCGTGGCCAGCAGCTGGTTCGTGGCCGAGGCGAGCTCGGCCTGCAGCGCAGGTAGGACGGTCATGTCCACGGATTGTGTCATCTAGGGTGTGCTGGCAGGACGGGCATAAAACCGCAGGTCAGGAGGTTGAATGTTGAAGGGCTCCTTCCTGTGGGGGAGTTGGCCGTAACCTGTGAGGGACGGATTTTCGGAGGCCGTGAAGCGGGCCGCCGAAATTGTCGGAGCCGCCGTCTACCATCCCCCGTGGACCTATCCGCCTTTCGACTTCCGGGATCGCCGTGGCAGACCGCCTCATCGTGCGTGGTGCACGAGAACACAACCTCAAGGACGTCTCGCTGGACCTGCCGCGAGACTCGCTGATCGTCTTCACCGGCCTGTCCGGCTCGGGCAAGTCGAGCCTGGCCTTCGACACGATCTTCGCTGAGGGCCAGCGGCGCTACGTCGAGTCCCTGTCGGCGTACGCCCGCCAATTCCTCGGCCAGATGGACAAGCCCGACGTCGACTTCATCGAGGGCCTGTCGCCCGCGGTCTCCATCGACCAGAAGGCCACCAGCAAGAACCCCCGCTCGACCGTCGGCACCATCACCGAGGTCTACGACTACCTGCGGCTGCTGTGGGCGCGCATCGGAAAGCCGCACTGCCCGGTGTGCGCGCGGCCGATCGCCCGCCAGTCGCCGCAGCAGATCGTCGACAGGGTGATGGAGCTGGAGGAGGGCACCCGCTTCCAGGTGCTCGCGCCGGTCGTCAGGCAGCGCAAGGGCGAGTACGCCGAGCTGTTCCGCGAGCTGCAGACCAAGGGCTTCGCCAGGGCCAGGGTCGACGGCACCGTGGTGCGGCTTGAGGAGCCGCCGACGCTGAAGAAGTACGAGAAGCACGACATCGAGGTCATCGTCGACCGCCTGTCGGTCAAGGAGTCGGCGCAGCGCCGGCTCACCGACTCGGTCGAGACCGCGTTGCAGCTCTCCGGCGGCACGATCACGCTCGAGTTCGTCGACCTGCCGGAGGGCGACCCGGGCCGCGAGCGCTTCTACTCCGAGCACCTCTACTGCCCCTACGACGACCTGTCGTTCGAGGAGATGGAGCCGCGCTCGTTCTCCTTCAACTCCCCCTTCGGCGCCTGCCCCGAGTGCACGGGCCTGGGCACCAAGATGGAGGTGGACCCCGACCTGGTGGTGCCCGACCCCGAGCGCGAGCTCGGCGAGGGCGCGCTGCACCCGTGGTCCGGCGGCCACACCAGCGAGTACTTCTCCAGGCTGATCGAGGCCCTCGGTCACGCGATGGGGTTCACGCTCGAGACGCCGTGGGAGCGGCTGCCGAAGAAGGCGCAGAAGTCGCTGCTGTACGGCCACGACGAGCAGGTGCACGTCCGCTACAGCAACCGCTACGGCCGCCAGCGCTCCTACTACACGACCTACGACGGCGTCATCCCGTGGGTGCAGCGCCGGCACGCCGAGGCCGAGAGCGACGCCGCGCGTGAGCGCTTCGAAGGCTACATGCGCGAGATCCCCTGCCCCGCCTGCAAGGGGGCCAGGCTCAAGCCGGTCAGCCTCGCGGTCACCGTGTCGGGCAAGTCGATCGCCGAGGTGTCGGGCATGTCGATCGGCGAGTGCGCCAAGTTCCTGGCCGCACTCAAGCTCTCCGACCGCGACATGCAGATCGCCGAGCGGGTGGTCAAGGAGATCAACGCCCGCATGGGCTTCCTGCTCGACGTCGGCCTCGACTACCTGACCATGGACCGCGCCGCCGCCACCCTGGCGGGCGGCGAGGCGCAGCGCATCAGGCTGGCCACGCAGATCGGCTCCGGCCTGGTCGGCGTGCTGTACGTGCTGGACGAGCCGTCCATCGGCCTGCACCAGCGCGACAACATGCGGCTGCTCGACACGCTGATCAGGCTGCGAGACATGGGCAACACGCTGATCGTCGTCGAGCACGACGAGGACACGATCGCGGCGGCCGACTGGGTCGTCGACATCGGTCCAGGGGCGGGCGAGCACGGCGGCCAGGTCGTGGTCTCCGGTACCGTCCAGGACCTCCTCAGCAGCGAGGAGTCGCTGACCGGGGCGTACCTGTCGGGGCGCAGGAGCATCCCGATCCCCGCCAAGCGCCGCAAGCGCGACAAGAAGCGGCAGATCACCGTCAAGGGCGCGCGCGAGCACAACCTCAAGGGCGTGGACATCGAGTTCCCGCTGGGCGTGTTCACCGCCGTCACGGGCGTGTCGGGGTCGGGGAAGTCGACGCTGGTCAACGACATCCTGTACAACGCGCTGGCCAAGGAGCTCAACGGCGCGCGCACGGTGCCGGGGCGGCACTCCCGGATCAACGGCATGGACCAGGTGGACAAGGTCGTCCACGTGGACCAGTCGCCGATCGGGCGCACGCCGCGCTCCAACCCGGCCACCTACACCGGGGTCTTCGACCACGTGCGCAAGCTGTTCGCGGCCACGGCGGAGGCGAAGGTGCGCGGCTACCAGCCCGGGCGCTTCAGCTTCAACGTCAAGGGCGGGCGCTGCGAGGCGTGCGCGGGCGACGGCACCATCAAGATCGAGATGAACTTCCTGCCCGACGTCTACGTCCCCTGTGAGGTCTGCCACGGTGCCCGCTACAACCGGGAGACGCTGGAGGTCCACTACAAGGGCAAGACGATCGCCGAGGTGCTCGACATGCCGATCGAGGAGGCCCTGGGCTTCTTCGAGGCGATCCCCGCGATCAAGCGCCACCTGCAGACGCTCAACGACGTGGGCCTGGGTTACGTACGGCTGGGGCAGCCGGCGACCACGTTGTCCGGCGGTGAGGCGCAGCGGGTCAAGCTCGCCTCCGAGCTGCAGCGGCGGCAGACCGGGCGGACCATCTACGTGCTCGACGAGCCGACCACCGGTCTGCACTTCGAGGACATCCGGCGGCTGCTCGGGGTGCTCGGGCGGCTGGTGGACGGCGGCAACACGGTGATCGTCATCGAGCACAACCTCGATGTGATCAAGACCGCCGACTGGATCATCGACATGGGGCCCGAGGGCGGCTCCCGTGGCGGCACCCTGGTGGCCAGCGGCACGCCGGAGGAGGTCGCGCTGGTGGACGACAGCCACACGGGGCGCTTCCTGCGCAAGATCCTCGCCCACTGAGACGCCGGCGCCCGCCCATCCGCAGCGATGGGCGGG
Source organism: Nonomuraea thailandensis (assembly GCF_024172165.1). GTDB lineage: Bacteria > Actinomycetota > Actinomycetes > Streptosporangiales > Streptosporangiaceae > Nonomuraea > Nonomuraea thailandensis. Next base: position 1,480,866 of record NZ_JAMZEB010000002.1, read on the forward strand.
CGTTCCCGGCGGTGCGCCCGCCGCCGGCCACCCGCTGACCGGACCAAGGGGTTGCGTCAATACCCTGGTAACGGCCGCACCTACGGGGGGCAAAGGCGACACGAGGTGCGGGTCGTACGAATCACACGATCGGGGGCGGAGCCATGTCGGAAACCGGGCTGGGACGTCGGGAAGTGCTGGGCGCGACCGGGGTCGCCGCATGCGGGCTGGCGCTGACGGCGTGCGGGAGCGGGGGCGCGCAGGCCAAGCCGAACCTCAAGGGCAAGGTGCTGGCGAAGACGGCCGAGGTGCCCGTGGGCGGCGGCAAGCTGATCGACGACCTGAGGGTCGTGGTGACGCAGCCCACGCAGGGCGTCTACAAGGCGTTCAGCTCGTCGTGCACGCACAAGGGCTGCAAGGTCTCCACCCCCAAGGACAACGTGATCAGGTGCGCCTGCCACGGCAGCGAGTTCGCCGCCGACACCGGGCAGGCCACCAAGGGCCCCGCCACCGCGCCGCTCGTCTCGTTCCAGGTGAAGGTCGAAGGCGACGGGATCGTGGTGGCCTGAACAGGTAAATGTGCGTAGTCCAACCGGATTGGCCTCGGGCACGCTGAACCGGCGCCAGGGCGCTGGCCGTACCTGAAGTGAGAGCCAATCTGGGAGGACGCACCATGACGGAAACGACGCGCCGGACGGTGATGCTCGGTGCCGGGAGCGCTGGGCTCACGGCGGTTCTGACGGCCTGTGCGAGCTACGGCTCGCCGACCACGGAAGCCGAGGTCGAGCCACCTGCGGATGAGCCGTCGTCCGAGGCGCCGAAGAAGAAGAGCGAGACCAAAGCCAAGGCGCTGGCCAGCACCGGTGACATCCCCGAGGGCGGCGGCAAGGTCTTCAAGAACCAGAAGATCGTGGTGACGCAGCCCACGGCGGGGGAGTTCAAGGCGTTCAGCGCGGTCTGCACCCATCAGGGCTGCACGGTCGACGAGGTCGCCGACACCATCAACTGCCCCTGCCACGGCAGCGCGTTCAGCATCACGGACGGCTCCGTGGCGAACGGCCCCGCGACCGAGCCGCTGGAGGAGAAGCAGATCAAGGTGGACGGCGAGAAGATCAGACTCGCCTGAGCGAGAAGATCAGACTCGCCTGAGAAAGGTCTCATGAATTTCTCACCTTGGTTCGCTTGGGTGAGCTGCATGGCAGATGACCTTCAGAGCCGCAGGGCGGTGTTCGCAAGCGTCGGCGCGGGTGGCCTGGCGCTTGCGATCAGCGCGTGCAGCGGCGGCACCGACACCGCCACGACCGCGGCGACCCCCGCGGAATCGAGCGCCCCGCAGGCAGGCGCGAGCACCTCAGCGTCCAGCGCACCGCAGGCAGGCGGCGCGCTGGCCAAGACCGCCGACATCCCCGTCGGCGGAGGCACGATCTTCAAGGAGCAGAAGGTCGTGGTGACCCAGCCGACGGCCGGTGAGTTCAAGGCGTTCAGCGCGCTCTGCACGCACAAGGGCTGCCCCGTCGGCAGCGTCGAGGGCGACGCGATCGTGTGCCCGTGCCACAACAGCAAGTTCGCCATCACCGACGGCTCCGTCACGGCCGGACCGGCCGAGCAGCCGCTGGCCGCCCAGCAGATCAAGGTGGAGAACGACCAGATCATGCTGGCCTAGCCTCGGGTGCGCCCGCCGTACGTTCGCGAAGAGTACGGCGGGCCACCTTGTCGGTGGGGGCTACTAGGCTGAATGCGTGGCGAGATCAGCGGGTAGCACCTTGAGTTTCCGGCCCAGGCCGGGCTCCATCCCCGAATCCCCCGGGGTCTATCGGTTCAGGGACGCGCACGGCCGGGTGATCTACGTCGGCAAGGCCAAGAGCCTGCGCCAGCGGCTCAACTCCTACTTCGCCGACTTCTCCGCGCTGCACCCGCGCACCCAGACCATGCTGACCACGGCCGCCGACGTCGACTGGACGGTCGTGGGCACCGAGGTGGAGGCACTGCAGCTCGAATACTCCTGGATCAAGGAGTTCGACCCCCGCTTCAACGTCAAGTACCGCGACGACAAGTCCTACCCCTACCTCGCGGTCACCATGGGCGAGGACTTCCCGCGCGTGCAGGTCATGCGCGGCGCCAAGCGCAAGGGCACCCGCTACTTCGGGCCCTACTCCCACGCCTGGGCCATCCGCGAGACCGTCGACCTGCTGCTGCGGGTCTTCCCGGTGCGCACGTGCAGCAGCGGGGTGTTCAAGCGGGCCGGGCAGATCGGCCGGCCCTGCCTGCTCGGCTACATCGACAAGTGCTCGGCGCCCTGCGTCGGCCGGGTCACCCCCGACGAGCACCGCGCGCTGGCCGAGGACTTCTGCGACTTCATGGCGGGCAACACCGGCCGCTTCATCAAGCGGCTGGAGAAGGAGATGCGCGAGGCGGCCGCCGAGCAGGAGTACGAGCGGGCGGCCCGGCTGCGCGACGACGTCCAGGCGCTGCAGCGGGCGCTGGAGAAGCAGGCCGTGGTGCTCGGCGAGGGCACCGACGCCGACGTGATCGCGCTGGCGGAGGATCCGCTCGAAGCCGCCGTCCAGGTCTTCTACGTGCGCGGCGGCCGCATCCGCGGCCAGCGCGGCTGGGTGGTCGACAAGGTCGAGGAGACCTCGCCCGGCGAGCTCGTCGAGCAGTTCCTGCTGCAGATGTACGCCGAGGCCAGCTCCGACTCCATGCCGCGCGAGGTGCTGGTGCCCGCGCTGCCGCCCGACAACGAGGCGGTCGCCGAGCTGCTGAGCGAGCAGCGCCGCGCCCGCGTCGAGGTGCGCGTGCCGCAGCGCGGCGACAAGCGCTCGCTGATGGAGACCGTCGAGCGCAACGCCAAGGAGTCGCTCGCCCAGCACAAGATCCGCCGGGCCGGCGACCTGACCACCCGCAGCAAGGCGCTGCAGGAGATCTCCGACGCGCTCGGCCTCGACCAGGCGCCGCTGCGCATCGAGTGCTACGACGTCTCCCACCTGCAGGGCGAGAATGTCGTGGCGTCCATGGTGGTCTTCGAGGACGGGCTGGCGCGCAAGAGCGAGTACCGCCGCTTCGCCGTCAAGACCAAGGAGGGCGACGTCGCCTCGATCCACGAGGTGATCATGCGCCGGTTCCGCCGCTACCTGGAGGAACGCTCCGCCACGGGTGAGCTGGCCGCCGATGACGACGACGGGCACGGGCCCATCGACCCCGAGACGGGCAGGCCGCGCAAGTTCGCCTACCCGCCCAACCTCGTCGTGGTCGACGGCGCCGGCCCGCAGGCGGCCGCCGCGCAGCGGGCGCTCGACGAGCTCGGCATCGACGACGTCGCGGTGTGCGGGCTGGCCAAGCGGCTGGAGGAGGTGTGGCTGCCCGGCGACGACCAGCCGGTGATCATGCCTCGTTCAAGTGAGGGTCTCTACCTCCTGCAACGGGTGAGAGACGAAGCACATAGGTTCGCCATCACCTACCATCGTTCCAAGAGGTCCAAGACGGTGAAGGAGAGCGCGCTCGACGGCGTGCCCGGCCTCGGGCCGGCGCGCAGGCAGGCGCTGCTCAAGCACTTCGGCTCCGTGAAGAAGCTACGCGAGGCCACTGCCGCCGAAATCTGCGAGGTTCCCGGCATCGGCCCGTCCATCGCCGAGGTCATCGTGTCGACGCTGAAGGGAGAGTCACCTTGATCTCGCCAGGATGCCAGGGTGTCGTCCGCACCGAGCATGAGGTGGGGCGATGAGCACCGAGCCCGCGTTCGTCATCGTCACCGGCATGTCCGGGGCCGGGCGCAGCACCGCGGCCAAGGCTCTGGAAGACCTGGGCTGGTTCGTCATCGACAACCTGCCGCCCGGGCTGCTGTTCGCGATGGCCGAGGAGGCCGGCAAGGTCAAGCTGGCCGCCGACAAGGTCGCGGCCGTGGTCGACGTGCGCAGCCTCGCGTTCACCACCGACCTTAACGCGGCCATCGAGGAGCTCGAAGGGCGCGGCGTCCGCGTCCGCGTGGTGTTCCTGGAGGCCAGCGACGAGGAGCTGGTGCGCAGGTTCGAGAACGTGCGCAGGCCCCACCCTCTGCAGGGCGAGGGGCGGCTGGTCGACGGCATCACCCGCGAGCGGGGGATCCTGCGCGAGGTGCGCGCCAACGCCGACCTGGTCATCGACACCTCCGCGCACAACGTGCACGACCTCCGCAACAAGATCGTCGCCTACTTCGGCGGGGAGGACCGGCCGGGGCTGCGGGTCAACGTCGTGTCGTTCGGGTTCAAGTACGGCCTGCCGGTCGACGCCGATCTCGTGGTCGACTGCCGCTTCCTGCCCAACCCGCACTGGGTGCCCGAGCTGCGGCCGATGAACGGGCTCGACCCCGCGGTCAGCGACTACGTGCTCGGGCAGCCGGGGGCCAAGGAGTTCCTCGACGCCTACGAAGAGGTCCTGCAGGTGGTCGCGGCCGGTTACACGCGCGAGGGCAAGAGCTACGCGACGCTGGCGGTCGGCTGCACGGGCGGCAAGCACCGCAGCGTGGCCATGGCCGAGCAGGTGGCCGCCCGGCTGCGCGACCGCGGGATGGAGGTCCAGGTGAGCCACCGGGATGTGGGGCGGGAGTGACCGATGAAGGCTTCGAAGCTGCTCTGCCGCGTCCGGTAGAGGGCCGTTCGGAAGATGCGCCGGGTCCCGCGGGGCGCGGCGAGCAAGGTCACGCGCCGGAGGGGCGGGCGGACGCGGAGCCCAGGTACGCCGGGTTCGGGCCGTCCGTCGTGGCGCTCGGTGGCGGGCACGGGCTGTACGCGTCCCTGTCGGCATTACGGATGGTGACCGACCGGTTGACCGCCGTGGTCACCGTGGCCGACGACGGCGGTTCCAGCGGGCGCCTGCGCCGGGAGCTCGGCGTGCTGCCGCCCGGCGACCTGCGCATGGCGCTGGCCGCGCTCTGCGGCGACGACGAGTGGGGCAGCACCTGGAGCGAGGTCGTCCAGCACCGCTTCCGCAGCGAGGGCGACCTGCACGGGCACGCCGTCGGCAACCTCCTCATCGTGGCGCTGTGGGAGCTGCTCGGCGACCCCGTGGCGGGGCTCGACTGGGTCGGGCGGCTGCTGGGCGCGCACGGCCGCGTGCTGCCGATGGCCTCGGTGCCGCTCGACATCGTGGCCGAGGTGGAGCTCGACGGCGTCATCTCGACCGTACGCGGGCAGGTGGCGTGCGCCCTGACCCCCGGCCGGGTGCAGGCCATCTCCCTGGTGCCCGTAGACCCGCCGGCGCGCCCCGAGGCGGTCGCGGCGGTGCTGGAGGCCGACTGGGTCGTGTTCGGGCCCGGGTCGTGGTTCACCAGCGTGCTGCCGCATCTGAAGGTCCCCGAGCTGGCCAGGGCGCTGCACGCGACCAGGGCCAGGCGGCTCGTCACGCTCAACCTCGCCCCGCAGCCGGGCGAGACCGACGACTTCTCCCCCCAGCAGCATCTGGAGGTGCTCAGACAGCACGCCCCCGATCTGGCGATCGACGTCGTGCTCGCCGACACCGGAGTGGTGGACGACCCCGACGCGCTGGAGAAGGCCGCCGCCGCGCTCGGCGCCCGGCTCGTCATGGCCGACGTCGCGGCCGCGGACGGCTCGCCGAGGCATGACCCACGACGTCTTGCCTCCGTCCTGGACGAGATTTTCCTCTCGAAGCGTTGATCCTGGTCGGCGTGGCGCGAAGGTGCGAGAGACTCGGAGGAGCCGGTCTGAATGGGGGAGAGGACTAACGCATGGCGATGACAGGTGTGGTGAAAGACGAGCTGAGCCGCCTGCCGGTGCTCAAGCCGTGCTGCCGGAAGGCGGAGGTCTCGACGTTGCTGCGGTTCGCCAGCGGCCTGCATCTCGTGGGCGGGCGCATCGTGATCGAGGCGGAGCTCGACACCAACGCCACCGCACGGCGGCTGATCAAGGACATCGGCGAGGTGTTCGGCCACAAGGCGGAGGTGCTCGTGCTCGCGCCCGCCGGGCTGCGCAAGGGCTCCCGCTACGTGGTGCGCGTCTACCGCGACGGTGAGGCGCTGGCCCGCCAGACGGGCCTGATCGACAACCACGGCCGCCCGGTGCGCGGCCTGCCCCGCCAGGTGGTGGCGGGGGCCGCCTGCGACGCGGAGGCGGCCTGGCGCGGCGCCTTCCTGGCGCACGGCTCGCTGACGGAGCCGGGCAGATCCATGTCGCTGGAGGTCACCTGCCCGGGGCCGGAGGCGGCGCTGGCGCTGGTGGGCTCGGCGCGGCGGCTGAAGATCCACGCCAAGGCGCGCGAGGTGCGCGGCGTGGACCGGGTCGTGGTGCGCGACGGCGACGCCATCAGCGCGCTGCTCACCCGGCTCGGCGCCCACGACAGCGTGCTGGCCTGGGAGGAGCGGCGGATGCGCCGCGAGGTGCGCGCCACGGCGAACCGGCTGGCCAACTTCGACGACGCCAACCTGCGGCGCTCGGCGCGGGCCGCGGTGGCGGCGGGCGCGCGGGTGCAGCGGGCGCTGGAGATCCTGGGTGACGAGGCGCCCGACCACCTGGTGGTGGCGGGGCGGCTGCGGGTGGAGCACAAGCAGGCGTCGCTGGAGGAGCTGGGGCAGATCGCCGACCCGCCGCTGACCAAGGACGCCATCGCCGGCCGCATCCGGCGGCTGCTGGCGATGGCCGACAAGCGGGCGTCCGACCTGGGCATCCCCAACACCGAGGCGAATCTCACCGTGGACATGCTCGCCCCGTAGAGCGGGCCCGGTTCTTCTGTTACGGCAAGCCTGGCAGGGCCCAGCCGCCGCACGTGGCCGGGCTCTGTCCAGGCAGACGCTCCTCCGGCGGAGGTGGCGGGCCGCCGTCACGCGCGCACAGCGGGCCGTGGGCGTGGTGATCCGGCCCACGTGCCGCGCTCGTGGCAGGCCGCCGGACGTCAGCACACCGCCGGGTCGGCCACCGAAGGCCGGTTTCCGGTCAGAACGCGGGCCGCGAGGTCGGCAGCCGTTGGGGTCGCCGGCCGCCCGGTGTCAGCGGCCGGCCGGGTCGCCGGGCCCGGCTGTCAGTCTCTGGCCGGGTCGCGGGGGGTGAAGAGGTCGGTGGCGGGCTTGGGGGCGGGCTGCTGGGCGGGCTCGAAGGGGGCGCGGTACTCCGGCTCCTGGTCCTCTTCCGCCTGTGCCGCGGCCTCCTCGGCGCGCTGGGCGCGGCGGACGCGGGCGACCCTGAGGGTGACCAGGGCGAAGGCGGCCAGGGCGGCCACGGCGATGCACAGCCAGGCCGCCCAGGTCTCCGTCAGCGTGCCCCGGTACAGCGACAGCGCGTCCCCCAGGCCCGCGTTGAGGTTGTCCAGGGTGACGTCCCCCAGTTCGGCCCTCAGGCCGGCACCGGAGCGATCCGGGGCGCGCAGGGCGGCGCCGTCCATGACGGCCTTGCCCGTGATCTGGCCGGCCGCCACCGCGCCGCCCGCGTACAGGGCGGCGAGGGGCGGCAGGACGAGGCTGCGTGGGCGGACGGCGCCGATGGCGAGCGCGACCATGACGGCGATCAGCAGGGACAGCCCGAGCGAGACGGGCAGCCCGCCGCCGAACGTCATGACGGCGCTCGGCAGCCGCTGCTGGAACAGGATGGCCGCCCCCAGGCCGGCCGCGCAGACGAGTGCGGCGAGCAGGCCCGTGAAGAGCCCCCAGAGCAGGCCGGACCGCTTATGTGACATCTCAGCCCCCAGAGAATGCACGAATTTACTCCGACGAGTCGGGCACTTTACTCGAACCTCGCAAAACGTGCCGCCAGAACGGTGATTCGCGCCGCAGGACCTGCAGTGGTCTAAACCAATTTGGGTCCGATAAGGTTCGTGATTGAGGTTTCAGCCCGCCATCTGTTCGAGGAGTTCGGTTCCCGTGAGCATCCGCGTAGGCGTCAACGGCTTCGGCCGCATCGGTCGCAACTTCTGGCGCGCTGTCGCCGCCAGCGGCAAGGACATCGAGATCGTCGCGGTCAACGACCTGACCGACACCGCGACGCTCGCGCACCTGCTGAAGTACGACAGCATCCTGGGCCGCCTGCCGTACGAGGTGAAGGCTTCGAGCGACGAGATCACCGTCGACGGCAAGGCGATCAAGGTCTTCGCGGAGCGCGACCCGGGCAAGCTGCCCTGGGGCGAGCTCGGCGTGGACGTCGTGCTGGAGTCCACCGGCCTGTTCACCGACGCCACCAAGGCCAAGGTGCACGCCGACAATGGCGCCAAGAAGGTCATCATCTCCGCCCCGGCGAAGAACGAGGACGTCACGGTCGTCATGGGCGTCAACGAGGGCACCTACGACGCGGCTCAGCACACCATCGTCTCCAACGCGTCCTGCACCACCAACTGCCTGGCGCCGCTGGCCAAGGTCCTTCACGACACCTTCACCATCGAGAAGGGTCTGATGACCACGATCCACGCCTACACGCAGGACCAGAACCTTCAGGACGGCCCGCACAAGGACCTGCGCCGCGCCCGCGCCGCCGCGCTCAACGTGGTGCCCACCTCCACCGGCGCCGCCAAGGCCATCGGCCTGGTCCTGCCCGAGCTCAAGGGCAAGCTCGACGGCTTCGCCATGCGCGTGCCGATCCCCACCGGCTCGGCCACCGACCTCACCGTCGAGGTCGGCCGCGACGTCACCGTCGAAGAGGTCAACGCCGCGTTCAAGGCGGCCGCCGAGGGCCCGCTCAAGGGCATCCTGACCTACACCGAGGACGAGATCGTCTCCTCCGACATCGTGACCGACCCCGCGTCCTGCATCTTCGACGCCGGGCTCACCAAGGTCATCGGCAACCAGGTCAAGGTCGTCGGCTGGTACGACAACGAGTGGGGCTACTCCAACCGTCTCGCCGACCTGATCGAGCTCGTGGGCCGCGGCCTCTGAGCGCACGGCTGAACGGGAGCATGAGCATGCGCACGCTCGACGATCTCGACGTGAAGGGGCGGCGCGTGCTCGTGCGCGCCGACCTCAACGTCCCCCTCGACGGGGAGACGATCACCGACGACGGCCGCATCCGCGCGTCGGTGCCGACCATCAGGACCCTGGTGGAGCGCGGCGCCCAGGTCGTCGTCTGCGCCCACCTGGGCAGGCCCAAGGGCAAGGCCGAGCCGAAGTACTCCCTCAGGCCCGTGGCGGCGCGCCTGGGCGAGTTGCTCGGCCAGGACGTCGCCTTCGCCACCGACGTGGTCGGCGACAGCGCCAGGAGCACGGTCGAGGCCCTCCAGGACGGCCAGGTGGCCCTGCTGGAGAACCTCCGCTACGAGCCGGGCGAGGAGTCCAAGGACGACGCCGTGCGGGGCGAGTTCGCCGCGAAGCTGGCCGGGCTGGCCGAGCTGTACGTCGGCGACGGCTTCGGCGCGGTGCACCGCAAGCACGCCAGCGTCTACGACGTGCCCAGGCTGCTGCCGCACGCGGCGGGCGGGCTCGTCGTGGCCGAGGTCGAGGTGCTGCGGAAGCTGACCGAGGACACCGAGCGGCCCTACGTGGTCGTGCTGGGCGGCGCCAAGGTCTCCGACAAGCTCGGCGTCATCGCCAACCTGCTGACCAAGGTCGACCGGCTGCTGATCGGCGGCGGCATGGCCTACACCTTCCTCAAGGCCCAGGGCCACGAGGTCGGCCACTCCCTGCTCCAGGAGGACCAGCTCGACCAGGTGCGCGGCTTCCTCAGCGAGGCCGAGGAGCGCGGGGTCGAGCTCGTGCTGCCGGTCGACGTGCTGGCGGCGGTCGCCTTCGCCGCCGACGCCGAGCACGACGTGGTGAAGGCCACAGACATCCCGGCCGACCGGGAGGGCCTGGACATCGGGCCGAAGACGCGCGAGCTGTTCGCCTCGAAGCTGGCCGACGCCAGGACGGTGTTCTGGAACGGGCCGATGGGCGTGTTCGAGTTCGACGCGTTCTCCGGCGGCACCAGGGCGGTGGCCCAGGCGCTCATCGACTCCGGCGCCTTCACCGTGGTGGGCGGCGGCGACTCCGCGGCGGCCGTGCGCAAGCTGGGCCTGCCGGAGGACGGTTTCTCGCACATCTCCACCGGTGGCGGGGCCAGTCTCGAATACCTTGAGGGCAAGACCCTTCCCGGACTCGCGGCTCTGGAGGACTAGTTGGCTCAGCGCAAGCCGCTCATCGCCGGCAACTGGAAGATGAACCTCAACCACTTCGAGGCCATCAAGCTGGTCCAGAAGCTGGCCTTCGCGCTCAACGACAAGGACTTCGACAAGGTCGAGGTCGCCGTCCTGCCGCCGTTCACCGACCTGCGCAGCGTCCAGACCCTGGTCGACGGCGACAAGCTCAGGATCGTCTACGGCGCCCAGGACCTGTCGCAGTACGACGCCGGCGCCTACACCGGTGAGGTGTCGGGCGCCATGCTGGCCAAGCTCGGCTGCACGTACGTGACCATCGGGCACTCCGAGCGCCGCCAGTACCACGGCGAGGACGAGGACCTCGTCAACGCCAAGGTGCAGGCCGCCTACCGGCACTCGGTGACCCCCATCCTGTGCGTGGGGGAGCCGCTGTCGGTGCGTCAAGAAGGCGGCCACATCGCGTACTGTCTCGCTCAACTCGACGGTGCGCTGCGCAAAATCACCGCCGAGCAGGCAAAATCGATAGTGGTGGCCTACGAGCCGGTGTGGGCGATCGGCACCGGCGAGGTGGCCACCCCGGAGGACGCCCAGGAGGCGTGCGGAGCGTTGCGGGTGAGACTCGCTGAGCTCTACGACGCCGAAGTGGCCTCTGGGATCCGTATCCTTTACGGTGGCTCGGTCAAGTCAGGCAATATCAAGGGGATCATGGCTCAGGCGGATGTCGACGGCGCCCTCGTGGGCGGTGCCAGCATCGACGCCGACGAGTTCGCGAAGATCTGCCGATTCTCCGATATGCCCGGCTAACTGAGCCGTTCCGGGGGTGCGACTTGACATCAGGTCGTACCCTCAAGAGGCAAGTCTGAATCGTCACGCGTAACAGAGCATTGAAGGAACAGGCATACCGTGGAAATCGGAATCTCCATCGCCCTCATCCTGGCGAGCCTTCTCATGATCCTGCTCGTCCTGCTCCACAAGGGCAAGGGTGGTGGCCTGTCTGACATGTTCGGCGGCGGTTTCTCGTCGAACTTCGGTGGTTCCTCGGTGGTGGAGCGCAACCTCGACCGGCTGACCGTGATCACGGGCACGATCTGGTTCGTCTGCATCATCGCTCTCGGCCTGCTCATGAGGCCCTGAGCACCTAGTCAAAACGCGTGACAGTGATTCTCCCCCCGTGTCTGTACGCGGGGCGATCGAGCGAGGAGTTCATCCGTGGGTAGTGGCAACGCGATCCGTGGCAGCCGAGTCGGCGCCGGCCCGATGGGGGAGGCCGAGCGCGGCGAGGCGGCTCCGAGAGTGCGGGTCTCGTTCTGGTGCGCCAACATGCACGAGACGCGCCCCAGTTTCGCCAGCGACGCGGCGGTCCCCGAGACGTGGGACTGTCCCCGTTGCGGCCTCCCTGCCGGACAGGACGAAGCGGCGCCGCCTGCCCCGCCGAAGAACGAGCCGTACAAGACGCACCTGGCCTACGTGAAGGAGCGCAGGAGCGACAAGGACGGCAAGGCGATCCTCGAGGAGGCACTGGAGCGCCTGCGCAACAACAAGTCCCCCTGGTAGACAGGCGTAGACGAAAGGGGCCCCGGGAGTGACTCCCGGGGCCCCTTCGCCGTTCTCAGGGGCGTTCGTGGACCGGCTCGCCGTTCACGAACGTCATCCGGACCCGCGTGGTCCAGATGTCGCCCGGCGGGAGCTCGAACGGGTCGCGGTCGAGCACCACCAGGTCGGCCGGGCGGCCCGGCTCGATGGCGCCGGCGGGCGAGCGGTTGATCCAGGCCGACCCCGCCGTGTACGCGGTCATCGCCGTGGCCAGGTCGATGCGCTGGCCGGGCAGGAACGGCGTCTGCGCGGTCGGGTAACCGGCGTGCACCGAGCTGCCCGGCTCGGTGCGGTTGACGGCCACGTGCATGCCCTGCAGCGGGTCGGCGTTCGAGACCGGCCAGTCGCTGCCCGCGCAGAACCGGGTGCCGTGCGCCAGCAGGTCCGCGAACGGGTACTGCCACGACGAGCGCGGCTCGCCCAGGTACGGCAGCGTCAGCTCGTCCATCTGGGCGTGGTGGGTGGCCCACAGCGGCTGCAGGTTGGCCGTGACGCCGAGCGCGGCGAAGCGCGGCACGTCGGACGGCTCGATGATCTGCAGGTGGGCGATGTGGTGCCGGTTGGCCGGGTCCGCGTGCTCCAGGCTGTTGAGCGCCTCGCGCACCGCGCGCTCGCCGATGGCGTGGAAGTGCACCTGGAAGCCGTGCCGGTCCAGCTCGGCGACGTACTCCCGCAGCTTGCCCGGGTCCACGTACGACAGGCCCGTGCCCCCGCACAGGCAGTACGGCTCCAGCGTCGCCGCCGTGAAGTTCTCCGTGATGCCGTCCTGCATGATCTTGACCGAGGTGGCGCTGAACCGGTCGAGCCCCTCGGCGGAGGCCCGGCGCGCCACCAGGTCCTCGATCTGCTCGGCGCCCCGCGTGCGGTCCCACCACAGCGCGCCCACCACGCGGGCCCGCAGCTTCCCGGAGCGGGCCGCCGCCAGGTAGGTGGGGAGCTGGTCGTCGGAGCCCGCGTACGAGCCCACGATGGCGTCCTGCCAGCCCGTGATGCCCAGCGAGAACAGGTGCCGCTCCGCGTCCGCCAGCGCGTCCAGGAGGTCCTGGGCGGTCGGGCGGGGGGTGAGCAGGCCGACGAGGTCCATGGCGCCCTCGTGCAGGACGCCGGTGGGCTCGCCGGCGGCGTCGCGCTCGATGCGGCCGTCGGCCGGGTCGGGGGTGTCGCGGGTGATGCCGGCCCTGGCGAGGGCGGCGGTGTTGACCCAGGCGGCGTGGTGGTCGCGCTGGATCAGGTAGACGGGACGGTCGAGGAAGTCGAGTTGCTCGCGATGGGGAAGGCCGCCGGGGAATGCCGACATGTCCCAGCCGCCGCCATCAATCCACTCTTTATCAAGATTTTTCGCGGCGTAGTCGGCGATCTTTTCAATGTAGGCGTCAAGGCCGAATACCTCTGACAAATCGCACTTCGCCCGTTCGAGCCCGGCCTGAACCGGATGCATGTGCGCGTCGATGAAACCCGGCGTCAGCAGACCGCCGTTCAGGTCAACCGTCTCGTGCGGCCGCCGCGCCAGGTCGCTCTCCGCGCCCACGGCGGCGATCACGCCGTCGCGCACCAGCACGGCCTGTGCCGCCACGCCCCGCGGGGTGAAGACGCGGCCGCCTCGGAAGAGGATGTCCATGGGGGGTGTCCCTTCTAGTGTCCCGTGATGAGGTCGGCGAAGCGGGCCAGCACCGAGGTGCGCGGCATCGTCCGCTCCCGGTGGTCGGCCACCCGGTACAGGCGGTACATCGTGTGCACGCCCAGCCACCGCAGCGGCTCCGGCTCCCAGGAGCGCACCCGGCGGCCCACCCACGGCAGCGACGTCAGCTCCGTCTCCTCGCCCAGTATCAGGTCACGCAGCGTGCGACCGGCCAGATTGGTGGTGGTCACGCCGTGCCCGGTGTAGCCGCCCGCCCAGCCGAGGCCGGTCGCCGGGTCCACGTGCACGGTCGAGCACCAGTCGCGCGGCACGCCGAGCACGCCGGACCAGGCGTGCGCGATCGAGGAGGAACGGGCGGCGGGGAAGAAGTCGGTCAGCAGCCGCCACAGCGCCTCGACCGTCCACTCGTGGGTGTGGCCGCGGGCGTCCACGCGCGAGCCGTACAGGTAGGGGCGGCCACGCCCGCCGAAGGCGATGCGGTCGTCCGCGGTGCGCTGGGCGTACATGTAGTAGTGGGCCAGGTCGCCGAGCAGCTCGGCGCCCTGCCAGCCGACCTCGTCCCAGAACGACGCGGGCAGCGGCTCGGTGACGATCATGGAGCTGTTCATCGGGAGCCACTGCCGGCGCAGGTGGGGCAGGCGGGCCGTGAAGCCCTCGGTCGCGCGGATCACGTGGCCCGCCGACACCGTGCCGTACGGGGTGACGGCCCGGTGCGGGGCGATCTCGGTCACCGGGGTGCGCTCGTAGATGGGCACGCCGAGGTCGCGTACGGCCCTGGCCAGCCCCTGGGCCAGCTTGGCCGGCTGGATGCGCGCGCAGTGGGGGCTCCAGGAGGCCTCCAGGGCTCCGGCGACGCGTACGTGGTCCGCCGGGTCGACCAGGCGCAGATCGGCCTCCTCGATGCCCCACGGGCGGGCGGAGGCCACGCTCTCGCGCAGCCGGGCGGCCTGGGCCGGGGTGCGGGCCACGTTCAGCACGCCGCCCTTGACCAGGTCGCAGTCGATGGACTCGGTCTCGCAGACCGCGATCACCTCGTCGATCGTGGCGTACATCTCGCGCTGCAGCCGCCGGGCCCCCGAGCCGTAGCGCTCGTGCGAGCCCGCCAGGTCGCCGGTCAGCCAGCCGCCGTTGCGCCCCGACGCGCCGAACCCGGCGAACTCCTGCTCCAGCAGCACCACGTTCAGGGACGGGCGGGCGCGCTTGAGGTAGTACGCGGTCCACAGGCCGGTGTAGCCGGCGCCGACGATGGCCACGTCGGCCTGGAGATCGCCGTCGAGCCGGGGGCCGGGGGCGGGCAGGCCGGCGGACCGGTACCAGAAGGAGACGTCGCCGTTCACGTACTCGGACGACAAAGGAACACGCACGCTCATGGCGACATATCCTCCTATATCGGGATAAGTCGGCGCATCTTGCGACGAAATACGCAATGAAACACGTCGTTAGCGGCCGTGTAACAGCCGCCCTGCATGCTCAGATGCATGGGATTCTTGCGCATCCGCACCACGGTGGACGAGCGACCCGGCCGGCTGGCCTCCCTCGCGGCGGCCCTGGCCCACAGGGGCGGCAACATCCTCGGCCTGAGCGTACAGTCCGACACCGACGGAACCGTTGACGAGTTCGTCGCCGACATCCCCGCCCACCCCGACACCGTGCGCGAGGCGCTCGAAGCGGCGGGGGGCCGCGACGTCAAGGTGGTGCCCGCCACCGCCCACGAGCTGACCGACGAGCCCACCCGGGCGCTGCTGCTGGCCTCCAGGCTGCGCACGATGCCGTGGCGGCTGCCCGAGCTGCTCGCCGAGCTGCTGCGCGCGGACGACGCGCGCTGGGTCTATGGTGAGGCCGTGAGTGATCTCCCCGACCCGACGCAGCTCGTCGTGCCGGTCGCGCCGCGCCGCTCGGTCCGGCTGCGCCGCGCCGAGCTGCCGTTCACCCTTACCGAGGCGGCCAGGGCGGCCTCCTTCGCCCGGCTCGCCCAGCCCGCGACCGAGCAGAGCGGCACCGCCGAGCGGGCGATCAAGCTGGCCGACGGCGCCGAGGTCACCGTCCGCCCGCTCACCTCGATCTACCGCGAGGCCGTACGCGACCTGCACGACAGGTGCTCGCCGGAGTCGCGCAGGTTCCGCTACTTCACCTCGATGCCCGCGCTGCCGCCGCGCATGTTCGACAAGCTCTGCGACAGGAACAGGGGATACTCGCTGGTCGCCGGGCACGACGGGCAGGTCGTGGGCATGGCCAGCCTCATGTTCACCAACGACCCCGGCACCGCCGAGATGGCCTTCCTGGTCGAGGACCGCTGGCAGGGGCGCGGCCTGGGCACGGAGATGGCCAGGATGCTCGTGCGGGCGGCCCGCGACCTCGGGTACGCCGAGGTCAGAGCCACCATGCTGGCCGACAACGCGCGCATGCGCCGGCTGCTGCTCGCGTTGGGCGCCACGCTCGGCTACACCGAGGACCCCGGCGTGATCGAGGCGCGGCTGCCGGTCGGCGCGATGGTCTCAGCCTAGGGCCCGGCCCTCGCCCCCGCCCGTGTCGTCGCCCGTGTCGTCGCCAGTGTCGTCGCCAGTGTCGTGGCCCGCGCCGGCCCGGCCGCCGGGCGGCTGCTCCCGCTTGATGCCCAGGTGGCGCTCGATGCGGTCGAGGCTGTCCTGGATCTGGGTGAGCCGCTCGCTCAGCATGGAGCCGCCCGCGAAGAACATCTCGGCCGGGCGCTCCCTGGAGCCGCGGCCCACGCGGTCGAGCACGCGCTGGCGTACGTCGGGCAGGTCGGTCCCCGCGTCCACCAGCGCCTGGGCGGCCAGGCCCTCGCCCTCCCTGATCAGCCCCAGCAGGATGTGCTCGGTGCCGATGTAGTTGTGCC
This sequence comes from Nonomuraea thailandensis, assembly GCF_024172165.1. Classification (GTDB taxonomy): domain Bacteria; phylum Actinomycetota; class Actinomycetes; order Streptosporangiales; family Streptosporangiaceae; genus Nonomuraea; species Nonomuraea thailandensis. Next base: position 1,496,972 of record NZ_JAMZEB010000002.1, read on the forward strand.
GCAGCTGCAACGCCTCGCGCAGCGACAGCTCCAGCACCTTCTTGGCGCGCGGCGTGAACGGGATGTGCCCGGCCGACGCCTTGGCGGCGGACTGGCGCGTGCCGCCGGGCGCGGGCGCGTCGCGGCCCACCTCGCGCTCGACGAAGGCCCGTACGTGGTCGAGCTCCACGCCGCAGCTGTCGAGCACCAGCGCGGCGAGCCCCTCACCCTCGTGGATGAGGCCGAGCAATATGTGCTCCGTGCCGATGTAGTTGTGGCTCATCATCCGCGCCTCCTCCTGGGCGAGGACGACGACCCTGCGCGCACGGTCGGTGAAGCGTTCGAACACCGGAGGCCTCCGTTCGGCTGGCGCTGCCTCCACTATGCGCTAGGAAATCGCGCATGTGGGGTATTTGTCCTGTGTGGATCTTGACGAGGTGGCGGACCGGCTCTACGCGCTGCCGCCGTCCGAGTTCACCGCCGCACGCACGGCGCAGGCCCGTGCGGCCAAGGACGCGGGCGACGCACGGCTCTCGCGCGAGATCGCGCGGCTGCGCAAGCCGACGGTGTCCGCCTGGGCGGTGAACCGGCTCGCCCGCGAGCATCCGGGGGAGCTGGCCGAGCTCCTCGACGTGGGGGAGCGGCTGCGGGCGGCCTGGCAGGAGCAGGACGCCGACGCGCTGGCGGAGCTGACCCGGCGAAGGGGCGAGGTCGCCGCCAGGGCGGGCCGGCTCGCCAGGCAGGAGGGCGAGCTGTCGGCGGCGGCCGGCACCGAGGTGGACCAGACGCTGGACGCCGCGCTGGTGGACGCCGCAGCGGCCGCGGAGGTGCGCCAGGGGCGCCTGGTCAAGCCGCTGCAGTACAGCGGGTTCGCGCCCGCGCCCATCCCGCGCGAGCCGGTCTCCCGGCGCAAGCGGAGCACGCAGGAGAAGGCCGGGGACGAGGCGGCGCGGGCGCGCGCCCAGGAGGAGGCCGAGGCCAGGAAGGCCCGCGAGCGCCAGGAGGCCGAGGCGGCGCACCGGGAGTGGCTGCAGGAGCTGCGGACCGCCCGCCAGGAGCACGACGAGCGGGCGGAGAAGGTCGCGCGGCTGGAGAAGAAGCTGGCCAAGGCCCGCAAGAGGCTGGAGGAGGCCCGCCAGCGGCTGGAGGTGACCCAGCGGGAGGAGCGGCACGCCCGGCAGCGCCTGGAACGCTAACAGGCGGGCGCGGCACGCCCGCCTGTTAGACGATGGAACCGAAGCGGTGGTGGCGGGCCATGCGGCGGGCCATCCGGCGGTGCGCCTTGCGGCGGCGGCGCGTCCATGAGCGCCGCCCGGTCCTCCTGCTCCCGGCGATCCAGCGGGACAGGGCGAGCGGGCCGTACGCGGCGAGCACCGCGCCCACCTCGGCCGCCCGTCCCGCGGACGCCGGCACGGCCAGCACGGCGGCGGTGGTGAGGACGTACACGATGGAGAAGCGCGCCGCGGAGCGCACGCGCACGGCGGCGCGCCTGAGCCGGGTGACCGTCCACCGGCGCGGGACCGCGCCGCTCACCAGGAAGGTCAGGGCGACCGCGCCGAGGTTCGTGGCGGCGGGGGACCAGAACTGGCGCAGGCTGAGGTAGACCAGCGCGTACAGCGCGCAGGAGACCGCGTTGACCACGGCGAACGACAGGAACGTGGCCTCCCGGGCCCGGGCGACCACCGCGTCGGGGTGCGTGGGCGTCGGCTCCGGCCGCGCCACCTCCACCCTGGCCCGCCCCCTGGAGATCGCCCAGGCGACCCTGGCCAGCCCTTTCAGGTCGTCGATGGCGGTTTTGACGACGCGCACCCGCGAGTCGGTGTCCTCGATCCAGTCGACCGGGACCTCGTGCACGCGCAGCCCGTTGTGCTCGGCCAGCAGGAGCAGCTCGGTGTCGAAGAACCACGAGTCGTCGGCGACCTTGCCCAGCAGCGGCCGCACCACGTCCGTCCTGGCCGCCTTGAACCCGCACTGCGCGTCGCTGAACCGGACCCCGAACCCGTGCCTGAGCAGGGCGTTGTAGCTACGCGAGACCACCTCGCGGCGCAGCGAGCGGCGCGTGCGCGCGCCTGGCGCCAGGCGGGTGCCGATGGCGATCTCGGAATGGCCGCTGGCCACCGAGGCCACCAGCGGGAACAGGGCGTCGAGGTCGGTGGACAGGTCCACGTCCATGTAGGCGACGATGTCGGCCGGGCTGTCCTGCCAGGCGGCCCGCAGCGCCGCGCCCCGGCCGCGGATGTCCAGCCGGCGGGCGTGCACCCGCTCCAGCTCACCGGCCAGCGCGGCGGCGACCCGCCAGGTGCCGTCGGTGCTGCCGTTGTCGACGATCGTGATGCGCCACGGCAGCGGGAAGGCGTCGAGGTAGGCGGCCAGCGTCCGGACGCAGCCCGGCAGCGCGCGCTCCTCGTTGAGCACGGGGATGACGATGTCCACGCTGGCCGGGGCGGCCGCAGGCGCTGGAGTGCGCGCCTGCGGCCGCCGGCGGGCCGGCGCGTTGCTCACATGCCGAACCACGGCTCGGACACGAGGAGGAAGCGCTGGTTCGCGCCGCGGTGGCACTGGAACTGGACGATCGGCGCGCCGTCGTTCAGGCTGCCTTCGCGCACGTCCAGGCACTTGCCGGCGAAGGTGCGGATCTCCACCCGGCCACGGCTGGCGGGCGCGAACCGGAAGCGCTGGTTGGCGCCGAGGTGGCAGCGGAACTGGACGATCGGCGCGCCGTCGTCGGCGCTGCCGTGCCGGACGTCGAGGCACTTGCCGTTGAAGGTCTGGATGGTCACCGAGCCGTCGGCCAGGCGGCGGATGTTGAAGCGCTGGTGGACCTCCTCGTCGCAGCCGAACTGGATGATCGGGGCGCCGTCCTCGGCGCTGATGCCGGCGACGTCGAAACACTTGTCGGCGTGGGTCTGGATCTCCACGACGCTGCCGCCGTGCGACGGGCCGGTGTCCGCCACGGCGGACGGGGCGGAGAGCGTGGTGAGGGCGATCGCCGTGACGGCGCAGCTCGCGGCGGCGCGAGCGGTGGTGGACAACCTCATGATGGGTTCCTTTTTTGTCATGAATAGCCGGTTGACGCCCGGCGACGTGAACATCGCGAATATCGCGGAGTCATGCTAACTGCGCTGAGGTGAATTCTCCGGATGCACACGCCCTGTTTCTGGGGTGTGTCCGCGATCGCCACGGCATTCTGCATAAAGCGGACATCTGTCGACGTGTGTGGACAATACGAGTTTTTGCCAGGCTTTGAGGGGTAACAACAGGGCTCTGACCTGCGGCAACGGTGATAATCGGTGTCGGCTGGACGGTACGGGCAAATCTCCTGACCGCGTGAATTCTGGCGACCAGTGGCCTTATCGAATCGCATCGTTGGAGAGACATGACTTGTGCGGGTGTGCGCGTTCTGCGATGTGGAGTGATGGCTGGCGTGTGCGTCGATGTCGGATATTTCCGTGCGGTATTTCCCGCCGGCGCGGCACGGGGGCGGTGAGCGTCGCATGCCGTCCCAGGAGCATCCGCCGGGCCTGAACCCGGTGGGGAAGGACGACGGTGTCGCCGTGGTCTTCCCCGCGCACTCCCGGCCACAGTGCGTCGAGGACGAGGTCGAATCGTTGCTGGCGACGCTGGCCGAGGCGGGCCTCGAGCACCGCATCGTCATCGTCGGCCAGCCCGGTGGCGTCCCCGGCGCCCTGGACGTGCTGGCCTCGCGCTATCCCGACCGCGTCCTCACCGTGCCGCACGAGGGCGAGCCCGATGCGGCGCGGGCCGAGCGGGCCGGCGTGCTGGCCGCGCTGGAGCGCACCGACATGCGCAGGCTCGTGCTGGTCGGTCCCGGCGACCGGATCAACGCCGCCGACCTGCCCGTGCTTCTGCGCGTGCAGCGCGAGGAACGGGCCGACGCCGTGGTCGGCACGCCGGAGCGGGCGCGGTCACGCACCCGCCGCGCCACCGTGCTGACCTGGGCCGCGTGGGACCGCCTGCTGCCGCGCGGCCAGGCGCGCGGCGGCGCCTGCTCCTACCGGCTGCTCGACCGGTGGCTGCTGGAGGAGTGGGGCCACGGCGGGCCGGCGCGGCCGACGTCCCTGGCGTCGGCGCGGGGCGACGTGCGGATCGTCGAGCTCCCGCTGTCCAGGCGGGGCCGTCCTCCGGCGCCCCGCGCCGTCTCGCGCTCCAGGGCCGGCCTCGGCCTCGGCGCGCGCCGCCCGGCCTGGCGGGCGCCGCGTGACCCGGTGCTCGCCCTGGTGACGGCGGCGAGCGCGGTGCTATCGGTCCTGGCCTGCCTGTACCACCTGGACCTGGGCTCGGTGCTGGCCTACAACGACAGCGGCTCGCACCTGCTCATCGCCCGCCGGGTCATCGACAGCCCGACCCCCGGGCTGGCCCAGCTCGGCGGCGTCTGGCCGCCGCTGCCGCACCTGCTGGCCCTGCCCGTCGTCTGGCACGACGCGCTCTTCTACTCGGGGCTGGCGGGCTCGCTGGTCTCGATGGTCTCGTACGTGGTGACCGTCCGGTACGCGTACCTGATCGCCGCCGGGACGGCGGGCGCCGAGCGGGCGCGCCGCAGGACGGCCGGGGTCACGGCGGCCGGGCTGCTCGCGCTCAACCCCAACGTGCTCTACCTGCAGAGCACCCCGATGACCGAGCTGCTGCTGTTCGCCTGCATCGCCGCGGCGGTGCACCACCTGGCGCGATGGTGCCGCTCCGGACGGCACACGCAGCTCGCGATCGCCTCGGCGGCTACGCTGCTGGCCACGCTGACCCGCTACGAGGGCTGGGTGCTGGCGGTCGCCATGACCGCCGTGGTGGGGTACGTCTCCTTCCGCCGCTGGCGCGACCTCGCCCGGCTGGAGGCGCACCTGATCTTCTTCGGGGCGGCGGCGTTCGCCGGCATCGCGGGCTGGGTGGCCTGGAGCTGGCTGATCTTCGACGACTGGCTGTACTGGCACTCCGGCGAGTACGCCAACCCGGCGCTGTGGGTCTCGCCCGACGACCCGAACATCGGCGCGCCCGTCGTCGCCTGGAGCACCTACGCCCACGCCATGGCGCACGCGCTCGGCCTGCTCACACCGCTCGCGGGCGCGGCCGGAGCGCTGGTGTACGCCTGGCGGCGCCGGCTCCGGGCGGAGGCCGTCGCGCCGTACACGCTGCTGATCTTCGTGCCGTTCTTCGTCCTCGCCCTGTACCTGGGACAGCGCCCGCTCCACGTGCCCGAGGTGCACGGCAGCTTCTACAACGTGCGCTTCGCCCTGGTGATGGTGCTGGGCGCCGCGGTCTTCGCCGGCTACCTGGTGTCGCTCGCCCCGCTGCGGGCCCGCTGGGCACGCGCCGCGCTGGCCTGCGGCATGGTCGCCACCGTCGTGGCGGTGCCCGGCACCGCGACGCTCGCCGAGCCGATGAGCTGGCACGCCGGCCGCGACGAGCGCGCGGTCGCGCGGGCGGTGGCCTGGTGGCGGCAGCACTACGACGGCACGCCCGTGCTCATGGAGAACCACGGCAACGAGATCGTCGCCTTCGAGTCCCGCATCCCGCTGGGGCGGATCGTCTACGAGGGCAGCTTCCGCCTGTGGGAGCGGGCGCTGCGGGACCCGGCCGGCAAGGGGATCGGGTGGATCTACGCGCGTACGGCGCCCGGCAGGGAGGACCGCACCTGGCGCACCCTTCGCGACCGGCCCTCGCTGACGCACGACTTCACGCTGGTCTACCGGGACGCCGTCCAGCACATCTATCGGAGGCGAGTGTGATGACCACGCCCCATCGCGAGCGCACCGGCCACGCGGGCATCGGTGTCCTCGACGCGGAGCTCAGCGCCCGGCGCCTGCTCAGCCGCGGGCAGGCCGTCTGCGCCGTCCTGGCGCCGGCCGTGATCGCCGTCGCGCTGCTCGCGCACCTGGCGTTCGGGTGGGGGCCCGCGCCGCTGTGGTGGTGCCAGGCCGCCGTCGCGCTGGCCACCGCGGCCTATCTCGTCCTGCTCGTCTTCAAGACGGCCGTCGTGCTGGGAGCGTGGGGGGCCTCGGTCATCGATCTGGACGAGGGCGACCTGCACCGGCTGTCCGGCGCCGCGCTGCCGTCCTACACCGTGCTGGTGCCGCTGTACCGCGAGGCCGCGCTGCTGCCGTTCCTGCTGCAGCGGCTGGCGAGCCTCGACTACCCGGCCGAGTCCCTGCAGATCCTGCTGCTGATCGAGGAGGACGACGACGAGACCCGCGCGGCGCTGCCGGAGCTGGGCGCGCCGTTCGAGGTGGTGCTCGTGCCGCCGTCCACGCCGCGCACCAAGCCGAAGGCGTGCAACGTCGGGCTCGCCCGGGCGCGCGGCGAGTTCGTGGTCGTCTACGACGCCGAGGACCGGCCCGAGCCCGACCAGCTCCGCAAGGCCGTGCTCGCCTTCCGCGCCCTGCCGGGCAGGGTCGTCTGCGTCCAGGCCGAGCTCCAGTACTGGAACCCCTGGACCAACTGGCTGACCCGCTGCTTCTCCGCCGAGTACGCCACCCACTTCAGCCTCATGCTGCGCGGGCTCGACCGCTACCGGCTGCCGATCCCGCTGGGCGGCACCTCCAACCACTTCCGCACCGACGCGCTGCTCGCGCTGGGCGGCTGGGACCCGTACAACGTCACCGAGGACGCCGACCTGGGCATCCGCATCGCCCGCCGCGGCTGGGACGTGCGCATGATGGTCTCGGTCACCGAGGAGGAGGCCAACAGCCGCCTGGGCAACTGGATCCGCCAGCGCAGCCGCTGGATCAAGGGCTACCTGCAGACGTGGCTCGTGCACTCCCGGCACCCGGTGCGCCTGTGGCGGCAACTGGGGACCAGGCAGACCATCGCCTTCCATCTCACGATGGGCCTGTCCACGCTGACCACGCTGGTGAACCCGTTCTTCTGGGGGCTGATGGTGCTCTACCTGTGCACCGGCACCCGCTACGTGCAGGCGTTCTTCCCGCCCGTCTCGCTCTACTGCGGCGCCGCCGCCATGGTGATCGGCAACTTCCTGATGGTCTACTGCATGATGGCCGGGTGCCTGGAGCGCGGGCTCTTCCGCGCGGTCCGGGCGATGGTGTCCATCCCGCTCTACTGGGCGCTGATGAGCGTGGCCGCCTACAAGGCGCTGTGGCAGCTCGCCAGCCCGGACCGGCGCCACTTCTGGGAGCTGACCGAGCACGGCCTGGTGGGCGGCGGTCCTGTCGGGGACGACGACGAGGATCTTCAGCCCGCGCTCCGGTGAGCTAGGGTGCACGAAACGGTCGCGTACACCAGGAGTGTCGATGACGAGGTGGACCCCCGCCGCCATGCCCGACCTCACCGGCAGGACGGCCGTCGTGACCGGCGCCAACAGCGGCATCGGCCTGCCCACCGCGCTGGAGCTGGCCCGGCACGGCGCCCGCGTCATCGCGACGGCGCGCACCCCGGACAAGGGCGCCGAGACCGTCCGGCGGATCCTGCGCGAGGTGCCGGACGCGTGGGTCGAGCCCGGCCTGCTCGACCTGGCCGACCTCGCCTCGGTCAGGCGGTTCGCCGCCGGCGTGACCGAGGTGGACCTGCTGGTCAACAACGCGGGCATCGCCATGGTCGCCAGGCAGCTCACCAGGGACGGCTTCGAGCTGCAGCTCGGCACCAACCACCTGGGGCACTTCGCGCTCACCGGGCTGCTGCTGCCCTTGCTGGCCGCCAGGCCCGGCGCGCGGGTGGTGACCGTGTCCAGCGACGCGCACGCCGCCGGGCGGTTCGACTTCGACGACCTGGGCCTGGAGCGCGGCTACGGGCGCATGTCCGCGTACGCGCGCTCCAAGCTCGCCAACCTGCTGTTCACGCTGGAGCTGCAGCGGCGGGCCGGCCGCGCCGGCGTGGACCTGAAGAGCGTCGCGGTCCACCCCGGCACGACCGCCACGAACATCGTGAAGGTGGGGCCGCTCCAGCCGCTCGTGCGGCTGCTGCTGAAGTCCGCCGCGGCCGGCGCCGTGCCGTCGCTGTACGCCGCGGTCTCGCCGGACGTGCGCGGAGGCGAGTACTTCGGGCCCGGGGCCAAGCTGCTGCGGCCCTCGCGGGCGGCCCACTCGGAGGAGCTCGCGGCGCGGCTGTGGGAGGTGTCGGCGGAGTTGACGGGCGTGCGGTTCGAGCAGCTCGCGCACGAGGCTCCAGCCGACCCTGACCGGTGACAGGGCCGCCCTCGGCCGAGGCCGGCAGCCGGACCGCCTATTTGACAGCCCGGGCCAGGTAGGCGCAGACGGGAAACCCCTCCCCGGCGTACGGGGCCGCGAGCCGTAGATATTCGGCCCGGATGCGCTCCACGATCTCCGGCGGCTGGTGGCCGATCATCCCGAACCTGGGCCCGCCCGCCCCCACCACATCCGTCCACCACGCATCGAGATCCACCTGGTGGCGCCACCGGACCGCCTCCACGGCCGCCTCCCTGAACCCCGCCCCCTCCAGCAACGCGGTGAACGACGGCGGCGTGGCATGGGCGGCGAACGGGCGGACCGGCGGGTCGTAGGGCATCCGGGCGGCGGCGATGGCCTCGGTGAAGACGCTCGTGGCCGTCATCTCGTCGGCCTTCCACCAGGTCAGGGCGAGCGTGCCGGACGGGCGCAGCACGCGGCGCAGCTCCCGGAGCGACGCGGCGGGGTCGGGCACGTGGTTGATGACGAAGTTTCCGGCGACGCAGTCGAACGCCTCGTCGCCGAACGGCAGCTCGGGCAGCGCGGCCTGGCGGATGGTCGCGTACGGATGCCGCCGGCCGATCAGCCGCAGCATGACGGGATCGCAGTCGACGGCCGTGACCTCGGCCCCCAGGGCGAGCGCCGCCGCGGTCACCACGCCGGTGCCGCAGCCCACGTCGAGCAGGCGCCGGGCGCGGCTCTCACGGGCCGAGGCCAGGAGCGGGCCGACGGTGTGGGAGCTGAGGTGGGCGAAGCCGCGATCGTACGCTTCGGCGTTGGTCACCGGCCCAGCCTAGCCCAGCCGGGGAACTTGACAATCTCAGGTGAGATTCCACCCCAAACCCTGTTTTTTCGCGAAATATCACCCCTAAGGTCATCCGCATGACCATCGACGCCTTCATCGACGCCCTCCCCAAGGTCGAGCTGCACGTCCACCTCGTGGGCTCGGCCTCGGTCGCGACCGTGCTGGAGCTGTCGCGCCGCCACCCGGACAGCACGGTGCCCACCACGGAGGAGGAACTGCGCGACTTCTACCGCTTCGTCGACTTCCCCCACTTCGCCCGCGTCTACCGGGCCGTCAACGAGCTCGTCCGCGAGCCGGAGGACGTCGCCACCCTCGTCCTCGGCCTGGCCCGCGACCTCGCCCCCCAGGGCGCCCGCTACGCGGAGCTCCAGGTCACCCCGTACGCCCACCGCATGGTCGGCATGCCCATGCGCGAGGTCACCGAGGCCCTCGACCTGGCCGCCCGCCGCTCCCTGGCCGACTACGGCGTGGAGATGGCCTACATCTTCGACATCCCGGGCGAGTACGGCGAGGAAGCCGCCAAGGTGACCCTGGAACACGCCCTCCAGGAACCTCCCGCCGCCCTGGTAGGTTTCGGCATCGGCGGCATAGAACAGGAACGTCCGAAATACCGCGACACCTTCCGCTCCGCCTTCTCCGCCGCCCGCGCCGCCGGCCTCCACAGCGTCCCCCACGGCGGCGAGATGACCGGCCCCGAGACGATCTGGGAGGTCATCGACGGCTACGGCGCCGAGCGCATCGGCCACGGCATCAACTGCCTCACCGACCCCCGCCTGGTGTCCCACCTCCGCGACACCCAGCTCCCCCTGGACGTCTGCCCCACCTCGAACGTCTGCACCGGCCAGATCACCCGCATCGAGGACCACCCGCTGCCCCGGATGCTGGAGGAGGGCCTGTACGTGACGCTGAACAGCGACGACCCGCCCATGTTCGCCACGACGCTGGCGCAGGAGTACCGGGTGGCGCACCAGGTGTTCGGGTTCGGGGAGGAGGAACTGGCGCAGTTCGCGCGGAACGGGGTGCGGGCGTCGTATCTGGGAGAGGGGCGCAAGCGGGAACTGCTGTCCGAGATCGACGCGCTGGTCAGCGCCGGTTGAGGCCCTGCCGCCTGGCGGTGGAGGGCGGGAGGCCGTGAAGCCTGCTCCAGGCGCGGGTGCGCCACGGTCGAGTTGAACGCGGGCGCCATGGCGCGCCGGGAAAAGCGTTCTCGCCGAGCGGGCTGACGTCGAAATGGCGGTCTGGCAAAGTGAATCGAGCGGAAAACGAGGTGCGGCGGTCACGTTTTATGTATGACTCGGCTGGGAGGTTCTCATGGCTACTCGTGCCGAGTTGATGGACGCGCTGCGCCGCGCCCAGGAATTGTCGGACCAGCACTGGCACTGCCTCGACCGGCCGCTGCTGCAGATGTCGGGCGGGCGCACCTGGACAGGGCCGGTCGCCGGCAGGTTCGCCGGTGACCTCCTGCACCAGCGCGCCGAACTGTGGCGGGGGCTGCGCGGCATCATCGACCATCTCCATGAGGAGATCTCACAAGTGACCGTGATGGGTCCGGCCGACTGATGCCCTTTTCCTCTATCGATCCCCGAGAAATGCACCAACTCGGGCATGGTGTGCAAAATGCGGGAAAAGGGCTGGCGGATTGCGCGGCGCGGCTTCGGGCGATTCTGAACCAGGTCGAAATCACCCACCCGGGCGTGGCCTCGATCGGCCGGGTGGGGCAGTGGCTGATCGAGCAGGCACCCGACCTCTACCGGCGGCGTGATCTGGCGTACGAGGCCGAGAAGGTCGACGTGGACGTGTGCGGCCATCCCGTGCCCGGCGCGACCGTCCGGCCCGGGCTCACGCGGATCGACGAGTCGAGGATGATCCCGGCCGAGATCCGCGCGCAGGCGGCCCAGGCGGTCTCATGGGCAGAGGCCGCCGCGCGGGGCGACGCGGGCGCGGCGGAGAGACTCGCGGCGTACGCGGGATGGATGGGCGACCCTCGGTTCGCCACCGCCCTGATCGAGCAGCTCGGCCCGCAGGGGCTGGCCACGCTGCCCGCCGCCATGGGCACGCGCGTACGTCATGCGCTCAACGCGGGCGACGGCTCGGCGGAGGCGGTCCGGCGGCGCAATCGTGACGTGCTGTCCCTGCTCGGCAAGGCCCTCGCCACGGCGACCGACCCGAGCAAGAGCGCGCACGTCAACCGGCGATTCCTCGAGGAGCTGAAGCGGCAGGGGCGTGCGGAGATCCAGGTTCCGGGGATGCGCGGGCAGATGACGGTCCACGGATACTGGTCGCTCGGCCAGATCCTCGCGGCGGCGCCGGAGGAGGCCTTCAGCGAAGCGTTCATGACCACGATCGGCCAGGACATGATCCGGTGGGATCGCGACTTCCTCAAGAAGAACGGCGAGTGGCCGCTGGCGCGCGACACCGATGCCTACGACCTGCCCGCTCCTCTGGACACGAGGCCCTTCTCCGGCTCCGGCGAGACAGGAGCCGCCGATCCGGTCGCCGCGCTGCTGACCGTCGCGAGCACGTCGAAGGAACGTTCCCAGGCGCTCATCGGGAGCAGGGATCTCCTGGCATACCTCATGGACGACCGGCGTCCGCAGTGGGGCATGGGCGACCGCGGAGAAGCCCTGGGGGAGGCCATGGAGGCGGCGATGAAGGGGGCGGACGCCGAGTCCAAGCGGCTGGCCGTCATGGCGACGCAGATCTACTCGGACGTCGTCGCGTCGCACCTGTCGGTCAGCGATGCGGGGGAGGTCGGGATCAAGAACCCGTCGGAGCTCGATCGGCTCTCCGGCGTCCGCGACAACATGGGCCGCATCCTTGCCGAGCACATCGAGGACATGGTGTTCGCTCATTTCCAGCGCCATCCTCGATTGCCCGACGACCAGCTCACGGGCGACTTCGACGGAAGGCCCACCGCCCGCTTCAACTCCACCGATCTTGATCGTGCCCTGCTCGACGTGGCGATCGACGACAGAGCCTATGAGGCATTGCTCCATGCGCAGGTCGCGCATTGGCGAGGCAAGATCGATCATGCGCTGGCGATGCGCGACAGAGACAGGACGGCCAACACGATCGCGCTCGACTCCGTGGCGCTCGGCCATCTGACAGAGGCGCGCCGGACGGCCCTGGTCAGTTGGGGCCAGGATGCGGACGCGGCCGATGGGGCGCTGCGGAAGCTGGTCGAACGAGGCGTCGGCCTCGTCCCGATCCCCTTCGCCCAGCAGGTCGGCAAGCTGGGGCTGAAGGCGGCGGACGAGATCTACGACGGCTTCGTCAAGGACGGCTACGCGAAGGCCGGGGACTGGCTGGTGAAGCAGTGCGGGCATGCGGGAGGGAAGACCGAGGTGGCTTACAGCGACGCCGCCTCGAACGACATAGCCGCCCAAGAGCTGGTGAAGCAGATGCTCGCGTCGTCCGCCGCCGCTCACGGCGCATACAGGCGCGACGACCTCAATGAACGATTCATGATCGGCGACCCACCGCGGGTCAAGGAGCCGAGTCTCATGGGCAGGGACGAGTACGACGGTTTCACACGCTGGCTGGCCGACAACACCACGGTGCCGGCCGACTACGGGGAAGCACAACAATCCGCCGCCGCCGGAGCCGTCACTTTCCGGAACAACGTCAAGGCCGGGATGGACGACGATGGGTAGGCGCTGGGCGGGATGGCAGTGGGTGGCCGGAGTGTTCGTGCTGATGACCGGTTGCACGCCGGACAAGGCGGCGCACATACCGCTACCGAGTCCGGTGCGCGGGCCGGTCGCCGATCGCCCGCCCTACCTGTGCTACTTCATCCCGCAGGCCGCCGTGGCGGAGCTGACCGGCTACAGAGGGCCTCACCGGGCGGGAGACGACAAGCGACATCCTGACAGTTACAGCTGCGTCATCGCGAACGCCGAGCAAAGCCTCTTCATCACGAGCTATGACGTATCGGCCTCGCGCGGAGCCATCGAACGCTACATGACCTTCGGGGAGAAACGCGACCCGGCCGACCTGCCCAAGGAGCTCGGTACCGGGCTGATCAGCGATTTCGATCTTCGCATGCGTCCGTACCGGACGGTGGAGGCGTGGTTCCGCTGTGGATCGGCCAACTCCCTCATCGGCATCACCGTCAAGCGGAACCCGGCCCGCGACCAGGACCACGACCTCGTCCAGCTCATGACCATCGCCCAGCGGCGGTTCGCCGAGATGTTCGGTTGCGACCTCGGCGCCCCGCCGCCCCGCTAACGCGTCACGGCGACGCCAGGCGTCCCAGGCCCGGCGGGATCTTGCTCGCCGCGGCCCGGTCCAGCAGGAACAACGTCCGCCCGCGCCCCCGTGCCCCCGCCGCCGGCACCTGGACGGGCCCGGACTCCGAGAGGGCGAGCCGGACCGCGCCCGACTTCTCCTCGCCGGCCGCCACCACCCACACCTCGCGGGAGGCCTGGATGGCGGGCAGGGTCAGGGAGATGCGGGTGGGCGGTGGCTTGGGGGAGCCGTGGACCGCCACCACCGGGCGGGTGTCGTAGAGCGCGGGCATGCCCGGGAAGAGGGAGGCCACGTGGGAGTCGGGGCCCATGCCGAGCAGCATCACGTCGAAGCTCGGCACCGGCCCGTGGTCCTCGGGCCGGGCGGCGGCGCGCAGCTCGGTGGCGTACGCGTCGGCCGACTCCTCGGCCGTCATGCCGGAGTCGGGGCCGCGCATGACGTGCACCCGCGCGGGGTCCACGTCCACGTGGTCCAGCAGGGCCTCGCGGGCGCCGGTCTCGTTGCGTTCCTCGTCGCCGGTGGGGACGAAGCGTTCGTCGCCCCACCAGATGTCCAGGCGACGCCAGTCGACGGCGTCCCTGGCGGGGGTGGCGGCGATGGCCGCCAGGGTGGCGATGCCGACGGTGCCGCCCGTCAGGACGATCGACGCCGAGCCCTTGGCCGACTGCGCGTCGACCAGCCGGGTGATGATCCGCGCGGCGACGGCCTTGGCCAGGACGTCGGCGTCGCGGTGAACGACGATGCCGGGAACGCTCATGGTCGTCTCCCTTTGAACTGCCGTCATCCCTTGTACGTCCTCGCGAACCGCTTGACCGCGGCCTCATAGATCTCGTCGGTGTCGAGCCTGCGCAGCTCCTCGGCCATCAGCTCGGAGGTCTGCCGCCTGGCCAGGGCCACGTTCCTGTCGGGCTGGCCGGGGCGGCGGAGCGTGGCCAGGCGGGCGTCGGTCCGCACGACCGCGAGCTCGCCGTCGCCGAGCTGCAGGCGTACGGAGGTCAGGCCGGGCCCGGAGGAGTCGACGACCTTGATCGGGGCGCCGAGCCGCTCCGACAGCCAGGCGGCCAGCAGCGGCGCGCTCGGGTGGCCGGGGGAGGCCTCCACGGTGCCCTTGCGCACCTTGCCCACCGGCTGGTCGAAGGCGGCGGCCAGCAGGCTGCGCCACGGCGTCAGCCTGGCCCAGGACAGGTCGGTGTCGCCGCGCGCGTACCCCTTTGCCCGGGTGACCAGCGACCCGACGCCGCCGTCGTCGAAGCCCTTGGCGTCGGTGATGCGCCGTTGTGCCAGCGCCCCGATCGCGTCCTTGGACGGCGCGTCGGGGGCCGCGCCCGGCCACCACGCCACGACGGGGGTGTCGGGCAGCAGCAGCGGGCTGACCACGGAGTCGGCGTGTTCGGTGAGCTCGCCGTACAGGCGCAGCACCACCACCTCGCCGGGCGTGTTCTCGCCGATGCGCAGCTCGGCGTCGAGCCTGATGGTCTCCTCCGGCTCACGCTTGATCACCACGATGATGCGCGAGGGGTGCTCGCGGGCCGCCTCGGTCGCGGCGCGCAGCGCGTCGTACTGGTGGCGCTCCTCGCAGACCACGACGAGCGTGAGCACCATGCCGATGGCCGGCGCGCCCATCTGGTGACGCAGGTGGGTGAACTGGGCGGCGATCTTCCCGGCCGTGGTGTCCGTCAGCATGAACGTCGTCACGAGTCCTCCTTCGTCGGCCTCGCGACCGTCATGCTGTGTCTCATCGTTGGTTCGCTGCGCTCTCTCACAGCCTCCTCCACACGCGGCCGTCGCGGGCCATCATCGCGTCGGCCGACTCGGGCCCCCACGAGCCGGACTCGTACGGCTCCGGCTGCCCCTGCGTGGCCCAGAACTCCTCGATCGGGTCGAGGATCGTCCAGGACAGCTCCACCTCCCGCTGGTGCGGGAAGAGCGGCGGATCGCCGATCATCACGTCGAGCAGCAGCCGCTCGTACGCCTCCGGCGACGACTCCAGGAACGACTCGCCGTAGGCGAAGTCCATCGAGACGTCACGCACCTCCATCGCCGTGCCCGGCACCTTGGAGCCGAACCGCACCGTGATGCCCTCGTCCGGCTGAACCCGGATCACCAGCGCGTTCTGGCCGAGGATCTCGGTGTCGTCCTTGCTGAACGGCAGGTGCGGCGCCCGCTGGAACACCACGGCCACCTCGGTGACGCGGCGGCCCAGGCGCTTGCCGGTGCGCAGGTAGAACGGCACGCCGGCCCAGCGCCGGTTGGCGATCTCCAGCTTGATGGCGGCGTAGGTCTCGGTGATGGACTCCTGCGAGATGCCCTCCTCCTGCAGGTAGCCGACGACCTTCTCGCCGCCCTGCCAGCCTGCGGAGTACTGGCCGCGCGCGGTGTTGAGGCCCAGGTTGGCGGGCAGCCGCACGGCCTTGAGCACCTTCTCCTTCTCGCGCCGCAGCGAGTTGGCCTCGAAGGAGGTCGGGTCCTCCATGGCGACGAGCGCGAGGAGCTGGAGCAGGTGGTTCTGGATGACGTCGCGGGCGGCGCCGATGCCGTCGTAGTAGCCGGCGCGGCCGCCGATGCCGATGTCCTCGGCCATCGTGATCTGCACGTGGTCGACGAAGCTGCGGTTCCAGATCGGCTCGTAGAGGTTGTTGGCGAACCTCAGCGCCATGATGTTCTGGACGGTCTCCTTGCCCAGGTAGTGGTCGATCCTGAAGATCGAGCTCTCCGGGAAGGCCGAGGTGGTGATCTCGTTCAGCTCGTGGGCCGACTGCAGGTCGTGCCCGAACGGCTTCTCGATGACCACGCGCCGCCACGAGCCGTCAGGCGCGTCGGACAGCCCGGTGCGCTTGAGCTGCTCCACCACCACGGGGAAGAACTTCGGCGGCACAGACAGGTAGAAAGCGTAGTTTCCGCCCGTGCCGCGGGTCTCGTCGATCTCAGCCAACGCCATGGCCAGCGCGTCGAACGCCCCGTCGTCCGAGAACTCGCCGGGAACGAAATGGATGCCCTCGCGGATCTGCTTCCAGACCTCCTCGCGGAAGGGGGTCCGGGCATGCGCCTTGACGGCGTCGTGCGTCAACTGGGCGAAATCCTGGTCCTTCCAATCGCGCCGGGCGAACCCGACCAGCGAGAAGCCGGGCGGTAGCAGCCCCCGGTTCCCCAGGTCGTAAATCGCCGGTAGCAGCTTGCGCTTGGCCAGGTCACCCGTCACGCCGAACAACACCATCACGCACGGTCCCGCCACCCGGGGCAGCCGCTTGTCGCGCGGGTCGCGCAGCGGGTTGGCGGCTGCCACTGCCTCGGTCGTGGCGGTGCCCGCGACGGCCGCCGCCACGGTGACGGCCTCCTCCGCGGGTGCTGCCGGGTCTGTCATCTCAAGCCTCCTGTGCGGCCTCGAGCAAACGCGCGACACCCGCCGCGCGGTCGGTCAAATGCAGGCGTACGGCCGGGCGCCCGCGGGTCTCCAGCGCCCCCAGGTCCCCCAGCGCCTGGGCGAGCTGCAGCCGGCCCAGGCTGTACGGCCTGCCGGGCACGGCGACGTCCTCGGTCACCGCCCCCGTGATCTGCAGGAACACGCCGTTCTGCGGCCCGCCCTTGTGATACTGCCCGGTGGAGTGCAGGAACCGCGGCCCCCACCCGAACGTCACGGGCCGGTCGGTGCGCAGCGCGAGCAGCGCCCGCAGCGTCAGCGGATCGGCCCACATCCACGCGTCGGTCATCTGCTCGAAGTCGGCCCCGTCGGGCACCGGCGCGTCGAAGGCGGCCAGCCGGTCCAGATAAGCCGTGATCGCCAGGTAGCCGTCGCCGGGGATCGCGTGCAGCAGCTCGGAGAACAGCCCCGGCAGGTCCTTGGCCGTCGCCGCCCCGTACACCTCGACCGGGCCGTCCACGAACGCGGGCGCGCCGGTCGGCAGGTCGGGCAGGGCCAGCAGGGTGGCGGTGTTCTCCTTCGACTCGGCCACGTTCGGCTGGTCGAACGGATCGACCTCCAGCAGCAGCCCGGCGATGGCGGTGGCGTACTCCCAGACCAGGAACTGCGCGCCCAGCGGCCCGTCCACGCGCACGTCGCCGATGTCGGACTCGATCGCCACGACGAGCTCGTCGCCCGAGCGGTTGGGGTCGGCGCCGACGACCGGCAGGATGCCCCTGCCCTGCTTGCCGGTGGACTCGGCGACGAGCTGCTCGATCCAGTCGGGCAGCCCGAAGATGGCCGAGAGCTGGTCCTCCAGGACCAGTTTGTCGCGCCCGGCCAGCGCCGCCCCGCCGAGCGCCGCCCCCAGGTCGAGCCCGGGGTTGCCGCTGTCGAGCGACAGCAGCGGCAGCACCTCCTCGGCCTCGTCGAGCAGCCGTGTCACGTCGGCGCCCGCCAGCGCGGCCGGCACCAGCCCGAACGCCGACAGCGCCGAGTAGCGGCCGCCCACGTCGGCAGGCGCGAGCACCAGGTGGAAGCCGTCGTCGGCGGCCCGCCGCGCCAGGGGCGTGCCGGGGTCGGTGACGACCACGATGCGGCCCGCGGGGTCGATGCCCGCGTCCGCGAAGAGCCGCTCGTAGATCCGCAGATGACTGTCGGTCTCCACGGTCGAGCCGCTCTTGCCGGCCACGACCACGACCGTGGACTCCAGGCCGTCGGCCAGCGCGCGGCGCACCTGGCCGGGGTCGGTCGTGTCGAGCACGGTGAGCGGCACGTCGGAGGTGGCGCAGATGACCTCCGCCGCCAGCGACGAGCCGCCCATCCCGGCCAGGACCACGTTCGTCAGGCCCTCGGCGCGGGCCCTCGCCGCGAGCTCGCCCAGGGCGGGCAGCAGCTCGCGGGAGGAGCGGGGCAGGGTCAGCCAGCCGAGCCTGACCGCTGCCACCGCCTCGGCGTCCTCACCCCACAGCGTGGGGTCGCCGCCGGCGAGCCGCGCGGGCACGCCGTCGGCGACGAGGCGCCCCGCGACGGAGGAGGCGGCCGAGGCCACCCCCTCCTCGCGGTAGGAGACGTTCATCACGGAACCAGGTTCTTGGTGACGCTCTCGAGCAGCTCGTTCCAGGACGCCTCGAACTTCTCCACGCCCTCGTCCTCCAGGACCTTCACCACGTCGTCGTAGTCGACGCCGGCGTCCTTGAGCGCGGCCATGGTGTTCCAGGCCTGCTCGTAGAACGGGCGGACGGTGTCGCCGGTGACGTTGGCGTGGTCGGCCGTGGCGTCGAGCGTCTTCTCCGGCATCGTGTTGACGGTGCCGGGGGCGACGAGCTGGTCGACGTACATGGTGTCGGAGTACTCGGGGTTCTTGACGCCGGTCGAGGCCCACAGCGGGCGCTGCGGGCGGGCGCCGGCGGCGCGCAGGCTCTGCCACCGCTCGGAGTTCATGACCTCCTCGAACGCCGCGTACGCCAGGCGCGCGTTGGCGATGCCCGCCTTGCCCTTCAGCTCCGGCTTGCCGAGCTTGTCCAGGCGCTTGTCGATCTCGGTGTCGACGCGGCTGACGAAGAACGAGGCCACCGACTCGATCGAGGCCAGGTTCAGGCCCTTGGCCTGCGCGGCCTCCAGGCCGGCGAGCCAGGCGTCCATGACCGCGCGGTAGCGCTCGAGGGAGAAGATCAGCGTGACGTTGACGCTGATGCCCTCGGACAGCGCCTGCGTGATCGCGGGCAGGCCCTCGACCGTGGCCGGGATCTTGATCATGAGGTTCGGCCGGTCGACCAGCCACCACAGCGCGCGGGCCTCGGCGATCGTCTTCTCGCTCTCGCGGGCCAGGCGCGGGTCGACCTCCAGCGACACGCGGCCGTCCACGCCGCCGCTGGCGTCGTAGACCGGGCGCAGCACGTCGGCGGCCCAGCGGATGTCGTAGGCGGTGATGGCGCGTACGGCCTCGCCCACCTCGACGCCGCGCACGGCCAGGTCGTGGAGCTGGGTGTTGTACGCGTCGCCCTTGCTGAGCGCGTTGGCGAAGATCGTCGGGTTGGAGGTGACCCCGACCACGTTCTTCTCGCGGATCAGCTGTTCGAGGTTGCCGGTGCGCAGGCGCTCACGGCTGATGTCGTCGAGCCAGATGGCTACGCCCTGGCCGGACAGCTTGTTGAGGATCTCGCTCATCTGTTCTTCAGTTTCCCGTCGTCTCGCCCTTGTCCTGACCCAGCTTGGCCAGGCTCGCCCTGGCCGCCGCCGCCACGCGCTCAGCCGTCAGCCCGAACTGCTCGTACAGAGTCTTGTACGGCGCAGAGGCACCGAAGTGTTCGAGGCTGACCACCTCGCCGCACTCGCCGACGTA
This sequence comes from Nonomuraea thailandensis, assembly GCF_024172165.1. Taxonomy (GTDB): domain Bacteria; phylum Actinomycetota; class Actinomycetes; order Streptosporangiales; family Streptosporangiaceae; genus Nonomuraea; species Nonomuraea thailandensis. The sequence continues at coordinate 1,516,393 of NZ_JAMZEB010000002.1, forward strand.
CTCGTGCCAGCCGAGCGCGATGCCCGCCTCGACCGCCACCCGAGCCCTGATCGACGAGGGCAGAACCGTCTGCTTATATGCGGTGTCCTGCCCGTTGAACCACTCGACACACGGCATCGAGACCACCCGCGTGGGGATGCCCTGCGACTCCAGCAGCTCCCGGCCGTTCAGCGCGATCTCGACCTCGCTGCCCGTGGCGATGACGATGACCCTCGGCTGGCCGTCGGACGCCTCGCGCAGCACGTAGCCGCCGCGGGCCACGCCCTCGGCGCTGGTGCCCTCGACGACCGGCAGGTTCTGCCTGGTCAGGGCCAGGGCGGCGGGGCGGTCGGTGTGCTCCAGCACGGCCTTCCACGCGTAGGCCGTCTCGTTGGCGTCGGCCGGGCGCACCACGTCGAGGCCGGGGATCGCGCGCAGCGCCCACAGGTGCTCGATCGGCTGGTGGGTGGGGCCGTCCTCGCCGAGGCCGATCGAGTCGTGCGTCCACACGTACGTGACCGGCAGCTTCATCAGCGCGGCCAGACGCACCGCGGGCCGCATGTAGTCGGAGAAGACCAGGAACGTGCCGCCGTACGGGCGGGTGCCGCCGTGCAGCGCGATGCCGTTCAGGATGGCGCCCATGGCGTGCTCGCGGATGCCGAAGTGCAGTGTGCGGCCGAAGCGGTTGCCCTTGAAGTCCTTGGTCTGGAACTCCTCGGGGATGAAGGACGGCTCGCCCTTCATCGTGGTGAGGTTGGACTCGGCCAGGTCGGCCGAGCCGCCCCACAGCTCGGGCAGCACCGGGGCCAGCGCGTTGAGCACCTCGCCGGACGCCTTGCGCGTGGCGACGGAGGAGCCCTTCTCGAACGACGGCAGCGCGGTGGCCCAGCCGGCCGGCAGCTCGCGCCGGGAGATGCGGTCGAGCTCGGCGGCGCGCTCGCCGTTGGCCAGGCGCCACTCGGCGTAGGACTTCTCCCACTCGGCGTGGTCGGCGCGGCCGCGCTGGGCGACGTTACGGGCGTGCTCCAGCACCGCGGCCGGCACGTCGAAGGTCTTGGCCGGGTCCATGCCCAGCACTTCCTTGGTGGCGGCCACCTCGGCCTCGCCCAGGGCCGAGCCGTGGATCTTGCCGGTGTTCTGCTTGTTCGGCGCGGGGTAGCCGATGATCGTGCGCAGCCGGATGAACGACGGCCGGTCGGTCTCCGCCCGGGCCGCCTGAAGGGCGTCGTAGAGGGCCTGGACGTCCTCGACGTACTCGCCGGACTCGGTCCAGTCGACGCTCTGGGTGTGCCAGCCGTAGGCCTCGTAGCGCTTGACCACGTCCTCGGACAGGGCGATCTGCGTGTCGTCCTCGATGGAGATGTGGTTGTCGTCGTAGACGACGACGAGGTTGCCCAGCTTCTGGTGGCCGGCCAGGGAGCTGGCCTCGTGGCTGATGCCCTCCTCGATGTCGCCGTCGCTGACGATGCACCAGATGTTGTGGTCGAACGGGGAGGTGCCGTCCTCGGCCTCGGGGTCGAACAGGCCGCGCTCGCGGCGGGCCGCCATGGCCATGCCGACCGCGTTGGCGATGCCCTGGCCCAGCGGGCCCGTCGTGGTCTCCACGCCGGCGGTGTGCCCGTGCTCGGGGTGACCCGGCGTGAGGCTGTCCCACTGGCGCAGGCGCCTGAGGTCGTCCAGGGTCAGGCCGTAACCGGAAAGGTAGAGCTGGATGTAGAGCGTCAGGCTGCTGTGGCCGCACGACAACACGAACCGGTCACGCCCGAGCCAGCCGGGGTCGGTCGGGTCGTGGCGCATCACTCGCTGGAAGAGCAGGTATGCGGCGGGGGCCAGACTCATGGCGGTGCCGGGGTGACCCGAGCCCGCCTTCTCCACTGCGTCCATCGCCAGGGCTCGAACGACATCGACCGCCTGCTTGTCCAGGTCGGTCCATTCAAGGGCTGGCACGAGTTCGGTGCTCAAGTGCTCGATCTCCGGAATCTAGTTGTCATTGATTTGGCTGTCCCGCCCGAGGCCGGCCGCGTCGCGGCGGCCTGCCGCAGGTTGCGCGCCCGCGCCTACACCGGACCCTAACCGAGTGGGGCTGGTGATCGATTCCCATTCCACCCTCGCGTGTCCAGGTACGGCGCAAGCCCCCCATTGGCCGGACCGGCCGCCCCTGCGACTACAGTTTGTTTGTTCGCAGGGGCGTCACCGGCGCCCGCCCATGGATCCGCTCTTATCAGAGGTTACGCGTTGACTTCCGACAGGCTGGAAGCGCCTTGACGGTGCTGACCAACAGGCAGGCGACGGCCCCATCACGGCAGGTGGAGCCGCCGCGCTCGATCGGCATGATCGTCAAGGCCTACATCGCGCTCACCAAGCCGCGGGTCATCGAGCTGCTGCTGATCACGACACTGCCGGTGATGTTCCTCGCAGCGGGCGGCCTGCCGCCCCTGTGGGAGTCGATCTGGGTCATGGTGTTCGGCACCCTATCGGCAGGCAGCGCCAACGCGCTCAACTGCTACATCGACCGCGACATCGACCAGAAGATGCGCCGCACCCGGCGCAGGCCGCTGGCCAGGCACCAGGTCTCGCCGCGTGCGGCGCTGGTCTTCGGCCTCGTGCTGGGGGTCATCTCCACGGTCGGTCTGTGGGTGGCCACCAACTGGCTGGCGGCGATGTTGTCGCTCGGCGCGATCCTGTTCTACGTGCTGGTCTACTCGCTGATACTCAAGCGGCGCACGGCCCAGAACATCGTGTGGGGCGGCATCGCGGGCTGCATGCCGGTGATGATCGGCTGGGCCGGCATCACCGAGCGGCTCGACTGGGCGCCGCTGGTGCTGTTCGGCGTGGTGTTCTTCTGGACGCCGCCGCACACCTGGACGCTGGCCATGCGCTACAAGGAGGACTACGCGGCGGCCAAGGTGCCGATGCTGCCCGTGGTGGCCACCGAGCGGCGGGTCATCCTGGAGTCCATCGCCTACACCTGGGCCACCGTGCTCTGCTCGCTGGCGCTGTGGCCGGTGGCCGGCACCACGCTGTTCTACCCGGTCGTGGCCGCCGCGCTAGGCGTCATGTGCCTGGTGGAGGCGCACCGCCTGCTGGCCCGGCTCAACGCCGGCAAGAGCGGGGTCGACCTGCGGCCCATGCGCTTCTTCCACTGGTCGAACGCCTACCTGGCGCTGCTGTTCCTGGCCGTGGCCATCGACCCGCTGCTCGCCTGATCCCGGCCGCGGCGCTCCGCGGGACGAGCGGGACCTTCATGTCTGGACGGTGACGAGTGGCTATCCGGCCCCTGGCGGCGCCCGCGGTCCCGGCGCGGGGCGCCGGCCGCCGGCGGGTGCGCACGCGGCCCGCCGACCTGCTGCACGAACGGCCCCACCTGGGCCGCACCTCCCCGCGGGCCGGCCGCCGCGCCCCCGGCCTCGACCGGCGCCGCGCGGTCCCGCACGGACCCCGGCACTCTGATCCGTTAAAGTCACCCTATGGCGACCCGTGATCCACGCTGGGTGTTGAAGGACCGCCCGTCATTCGCGTTGATCATCGGGCTGGTCCTCACCGGCATCTGCGCCCTCGTCTCGTTCTCCTTCGACGTGTTCAACGGCGCGCCGGTGCAGTTCTTCATCGCGCTGGCGCTGGCGCTGGCGCCGGTACCGCTGCTGCTGGCGGCCGTGCTGGCGCTGGACCGCATGGAGCCGGAGCCGCGCAGCAACCTCATCTTCGCCTTCGCCTGGGGCGCCGGCGTCGCCGTGCTCGTGGCCGGCGTGATCAACTCGCTCAACCTGCACTACATCATCGACACCGCCAAGCTGTCGGAGGCCAGCGCCCGCAACCTCGCGGCCACGTTCGGCGCGCCGGTGGTGGAGGAGACGATGAAGGGCCTGGTGCTGCTGGGCCTGCTCAAGTTCCGCAGGGCCGAGCTCGACGGGCCCACCGACGGCATCATCTACGCCAGCATGGTCGGCCTCGGCTTCGCCATGAGCGAGAACGTCAGCTACTACCTCGGCGCGCTGTCCACCTCGGGCGTCAAGGGGCTGGCCGTCACGGTGGTGCTGCGCGGCATCCTGTCGCCGCTGGCGCATCCGCTGTTCAGCTCCATGATCGGGGTGGCCGTGGCGTACGCGGCCCAGCGGCAGGGCTCCGAGCGCAGCACGTACGTGCTGGTGGGCTGGACGGCGGCGATGATCCTGCACGGCCTGTGGAACGGCCTGGCCTCCTACGGCGGGTTCCCCGGGCTCGTGGTGGCCTACCTGACGCTGCTGGTGGTGCTGGTGGTGCTGATCGGCGTGGTGTTCAGGGACCGGCGGCGCATCGTGGCGCTCATCCAGCGGTACCTGCCGGCGTACGAGCCGACCAAGCTCGTCACCCAGGCCGACATCTTCATGCTCTCGGCCTTCGCCCGCCGCCGCCAGGCCCGGCAGTGGGCCCGCGCGCACGGCGGCAAGCCGGGGCTGCGGGCGATGCGCGACTACCAGCTCGCCGCGACGGAGCTGGGCCTGCTGCACGAGCGGGCGGCCCGCCACATGGTCGACGAGCACACCTTCCACGAGGAGCAGCGGGCGCTGCTGGAGTGCATGAGCACCGCCCGCGCCGACTTCCCGGTGCCGGAGATGCACGCCCGATCGGTGGCCAGGGGGTCGCCCCCGCCCGGTTACGCGCCCGGCGCACCCGGCTGAGGCCCGTGCCCGGCCCTCGGGGGCTTGGTACTCGAAGGGCTCAGGGCCCCGCGAGGATGCGGGTGAGCGAGACCTCGCGCGGGCCCGGGTAGACGGGGTCGGAGTGCAGGATCATGGCGTCGGCGAACGCCTTGGCGGTGGCGAACAGCTCACGGGCGGCGGAGGCGTACGTGGTCACGGCCCAGCGCCTGGCCGAGTCGTCACCCGCCCCGAACGCCTCCAGCCCCGCAGTCCTGCACAACGTCACGGCCCTGGGGAGGTGGAACTCCTGGGTCACCACCGTCACCCGCTCGGCCCCGAACACCTTGCGCGCCCGCACGCAGGAGTCCCACGTGTCGAACCCGGCGTAGTCCAGCACCATCACCGCGTCGGGGACGCCCTTGGCGCGCAGGTAGTCGCGCATGGCGGTGGGCTCGTCGTACTCCTTGCGGCTGTTGTCGCCTGACAGCAGCAGCGCCTTCACCTTGCCCGACAGGTACAGCTCGGCGGCGATGTCGAGCCTGCGGGCCAGCATCGGGGAGGGCCGCCCGGCGAACAGGCCGGCGCCGAGCACCAGCGCGGCCTGCGTCTCGGGCACCCGCCGGACCCAGCCCTCGTCCTCGGCCGTCGTCCGGTGCCCGGAGCTGCCGAGCCAGGCCCACGTCATGGGCGCCAGCGCGAGCACGCTGGCCAGCACCAGCCCCTGGTACGAGCGGCGCAGCACCTTCCGCGAGAGGCGGACTTTTCCCCGCAAAGCACACCTCTTCCGGGCCGGGGGAGTGGCGCATCTAACACCACATACCCTGGCATATCCGCTCAGACGACGGCGGCTGCTTCGGTGGGGGAGTGGTGCACGGAGGAAGGCTCGGGGTCGCGGGAGCGCAGCGACGTGACGACCCGCAGCGCGGCGATCCAGACCAGGGTCGAGCCGAGGACGTGCAGCAGCACCAGCAGGGCCGGGACGGCCAGGAACCACTGCGTGTAGCCGATCACGCCCTGCAGCAGCTCCACGCCCAGCAGGGCCAGCGCGGCCCGGCGGGCGGTGCGCGGGGCGTTGCTCACGTGCAGGGCGAACAGCAGCGCGAACGTGAGCCCGACCACCACGTAGGCGATGTCGGCGTGCAGCCTGGCGACGGCCTCGATGTCGAGGTCGAAGCGCGAGGCCATCTCGTCACCCGAGTGCGGCCCGGTGCCGCTGACCACGACCCCGGCCACCAGCAGCACGAACACGGCCGCCAGCAGTGCGTGGCCGAGCCTGCGGACGTCGCGGTGGGTGATCCTGCGCACGGGGCCGTCGCCCTCGCCCGCGCGCGCGTACAACATCCAGCAGGCGGCGATCAGCCCGCTGGACAGGAGGTAGTGCATGCCGACGGTGAGCGGGTTGAGCATCGTGCTGACCACCAGCCCGCCCCACAGGGCCTGCGCGATGATCCCGATCGGCTGCAGCCAGGCCAGGCGGATCAGGGAGACCCGGCGGGGCCGCATCCGCACGGCGGCCAGCCAGCAGGCGATGCCCACCGCCAGCACCAGGAACGTGAGCAGCCGGTTGCCGAACTCGACCGCCATGTGCAGCGGCGAGACCTCGGGATGCGCGACCGGGATGAAGCTGGTGGGCGTGCACCTCGGCCAGGTCGGGCAGCCGAGCCCCGACTCCGTCACGCGCACCCCCGCGCCCGTCACCGTGATGCCGGCGTTGACCACCACGGACGCCAGCGCCCAGCCACGCATCGAGCGTGCTGTCGGTGCCCAGAAGGACCGGATGAAACGCGCGAAGAGGTGGGGATTGTCCGTGGGTAGCTTCACGTCATCGATGGTAGGGGCCCCGTTGGCCGGTCCCGCCATCGGGAACCGGCTTCGCGGGGGCCGGGCTTCTCAAGCCGCAAGGTATGTGACATATTACTGAGAGGAGGTGGTGATGTCCGACGTGATCGTCGTCGGCGCGGGTGTGGTGGGGGCGGCCTGCGCCTACTATGCCGCGCGCGCGGGCCTCGACGTGACCGTGATCGACCGTGGCCCGGTGGCCGGCGGCACGACGGGCTCGGGCGAGGGCAACGTGCTGGTGTCCGACAAGGAGCCGGGCCCCGAGCTGGAGCTGGCCGTGCTGTCGAACCGGCTGTGGCGCTCGCTGGGCGAGCTCGGCGGGTTCGAGTTCGAGCCGAAGGGCGGGCTGGTCGTCGCCGAGACCGAGGAGGTCCAGCGGCAGCTCACCGAGCTGGCAGGCAAGCAGGGTGTCGAGCACACCCTGGTGCCGCCTCCGGAGCTGCGCGACTACGAGCCGCACCTGGCCGAGGGCCTGGCGGGAGGCGTGTTCTATCCGCAGGACGCCCAGGTGCAGCCCATGCTCGCCGCCGCCACCCTGCTCAGGCACGGCGCGGAGAGCTTCGGCCACGGCACGCTGCGGCTGCGGCTGGGCGCCACCGTGACCGGGATCATCCGCTCGGGCGACCGCGTCACGGGCGTGCGCACCTCCCAGGGCGACGTGCTCGGCGACGCCGTCGTCAACGCGGCGGGCACCTGGGGCGGCGAGGTGGCCGCGCTGGCGGGCGTGCACCTGCCCGTGCTGCCCCGGAGGGGCTTCATCCTCGTCACCGAGCCGCTGACGGCGCCGCTGATCAGGCACAAGGTCTACACCGCCGCCTACGTGACGAACGTGGCCAGCGACTCCGCCGGCCTGGAGACCTCGGCCGTGGTGGAGGGCACCCCCGCCGGGACCGTGCTCATCGGCGCCAGCAGGGAGCGCGTCGGGTTCGACAGGACGACGTCCGTGCCGGTGCTCGCGCGGCTGGCCGAGCAGGCGGTCGCGCTCTTCCCCGCGCTGCGGGACGTCCGCGCCATCCGGTCCTACTGCGGGTTCCGGCCGTACTGCCCCGATCACCTGCCCGTCATCGGGGCCGATCCGCGCGTGTCCGGGCTGTATCACGCGTGCGGGCACGAAGGAGCCGGCATCGGGCTCGCCCCGGCCACCGGTCACCTGCTCGCCCAGCTCCTCGCCGGACAGCGGCCCGACCTCGACCTTCAGCCCTTCCGCCCCGACCGCTTCCCCACGCCTGAGGAGGCCCTGTGACCTTCCACATCACCGTCGACGGCCGCTCCGTGCCGGTCGTGCCGGGGCAGACCATCGGCGCGGCCCTGCACGCGGCCGGGGTGCGCTCGTGGCGCTCCACCCGCTTCGGCGGGCGGCCGCGCGGCCTGTTCTGCGGGATCGGGGTCTGCTTCGACTGCCTGATCTCGGTGAACGGGCGGCCGCCCGAGCGGGCCTGCCTGCTGGAGGCCGAGCCGGGGGACGAGGTGGCGACGGCGTGAGGTACGACCTCGTGGTGGTCGGCGGCGGGCCCGCCGGCGTGGCGGGCGCGCTCACGGCGGCGCTGGCCGGGCTGCGGGTGGCGCTCGTGGACTCGGGCCTGCGGCTCGGCGGCCAGTACTTCCGGCACGCCGCCGAACCCAGGCCGGCGCCCGGGCTCGAACGGTTCCTGCGGCAGGCGCGGGCGCTCGACGCGCGTGCCGACGTGCTGCTGCGGCACCAGGTGTGGGCCGTTTCCCGCGAGCCGGACGGCGACCTGCTGGTGCACTGCGCCACCAGGGACGCGGCGGCGGCACAGGGCGGCGGCGCGGACGGCGGTGCGGGCGGCGGCGCGGATGGTGGCGCGGGTGGCGGCGCGGATGGTGGAGCGGATGGCCGGCGTGGTGAGCGGGCCGTGGTCTTGCGGGCGGGGCGGTTGCTGATCGCGACCGGGGCGCACGACCGGCCGCTGCCGTTCCCCGGCTGGGACCTGCCCGGGGTGCTCACCGCCGGTGGAGCGCAGGCGCTGCTCAAGGGCGGCGGGGTCGTGGCGGGGCGGCGGATCGTGGTGTCCGGCACCGGGCCGTTCCTGCTGCCCGTCGCCTCGGGGCTGGCCGGGGCCGGGGCGCGGGTGCTCGGCGTGTACGAGGCCAACGGCGGGCTCGGGCTGGCCGGGAACCCGGTGCTGGCCCTGGGCAAGGCGGGGGAGGCGGCGGGGTACGCGGCCGCTCTGGCCAGGCATCGGGTGCCGTACCGGACGCGCCAGGCGGTCGTCGCCGCCCACGGGGAGCGCGAGGTGGAGGCCGTCACCATCGCCCGCCTCGACCGCGACTGGAACGTCACGGCGACCCACGTCGTCCAGTGCGACACCGTGGCCGTGGGCTACGGCTTCGTGCCGCAGATCGAGCTCGGGACGCAGCTCGGCTGCGGGGTCCGCCACGACGTGGACGGCAGCCCGGTGCTGAGCGTGGACGCCGCCCTCCGCACCACCGTGCCCAGGGTGTGGGCGGCGGGCGAGCCCGTCGGGGTGGGCGGCTGGCGGCTGGCCGAACTGGAGGGCCGCCTCGCCGGCCGCGCCATCGTGGCCGACGCCCGCTCGGGCGCGGTGGAGGGCGTGCGTGCGGGTGTGCCGGACGCCGCCCGCTCGGGCGTGGTGGAGGGCGTGCGTGCGGGTGCGCCGGACGACGCCCGCTCGGGTGCGGCGACAGAGGGCCGTGCCGGGGTGGAGAGCGTGCCGGTCGCCGGTGGCGCGGGGGCGGTCGTGCCGCCGTTGTTCGCGCGCAGGCGGAAGCGGTGGCGGGCGTTCGGGGAGGCGCTGCAGCGCGCGTACCCGGTCCAGCCCGGCTGGCAGGGGTGGCTGCGTGACGACACGCTCGTGTGCCGGTGCGAGGAGGTGCCACTGGCCCGCGTACGTGAGGCGCAGGCGCTCGGCGCCACCGACGCGCGCGCGATCAAGCTGCTGGCCCGCCCCGGCATGGGCTGGTGCCAGGGCCGTATCTGCGGCTACGCCGTCTCCTGCCTGGCGGGAGAGCGGCCCCAGCCGCCCCGCCGCCCGGTCGCCCAGCCCGTCACCCTCGGCGCGCTGGCCTCACTCACGGCGCCCGACGGCGGCTCCGGCGGCGGCTCCGACGGCGGCGGCTCCGGTCGCGCCACCGGCACGGCCGCGACGCCCGACGACGACCTCGCTCACTGAAACCCCCCGACACCTGGAGGACCTCCCCATGGAACACCGCGGCAAGCCCTGGCAGGGCGTCATGGTCGCCACCGCGCTGCCCCTGCGCGACGACCTGTCCGTCGACTACGACGGCTACGCGGAGCACTGCCGCTGGCTGGTCGGCAACGGCAGCGACGGCGTCGTGCCCAACGGCTCGCTCGGCGAGTACCAGACGCTCACCGCGCAGGAGCGCACGAAGGTGATCGAGACCGCCGTCGCGGCCGTCGGCGGCGGCAACGTGATGGCCGGGGCGGGCGCGTACGGCGCCGCCGAGTCCCGCCGCTGGGCCGAGCAGGCGGGCGAGGCGGGCTGCGGCTCGGTCCTGCTGCTGCCGCCCAACGCCTACCGGGCCGACGAGCGGGCCGTCGTGGCGCACTACCGGGAGGTCGCCAAGGCCGGCGTGCCGATCGTGGCCTACAACAACCCCTACGACACCAAGGTGGACCTGACCCCCGCGCTGCTGGCCAGGCTGCACGAGGAGGGGCTGATCGTGGCGGTCAAGGAGTTCAGCGGCGACGTGCGCAGGGCGTACGAGCTGGCCGAGCTGGCGCCCGAGCTGGACCTGCTGGTCGGCTCCGACGACGTGCTGCTGGAGCTGGCCGTGGCCGGCGCGGTCGGCTGGATCGCCGGCTACCCCAACGCGCTGCCCGTCTCCAGCAGCGCCCTCTACCGCGCGGCGGTGGCGGGCGACCTGGAGACGGCGTTGCCGCTGTACCGGGCCCTGCACCCGCTGCTGCGCTGGGATTCCAAGACCGAGTTCGTGCAGGCCATCAAGCTGTCCATGGACCTGGCCGGCCGTCACGGCGGCCCGTGCAGGCACCCCAGGCAGCCGCTGACGGACGAGCAGGCCGCTATCGTGCGTGCGGCGACCGAGAAGGCACTGGCAGAGGGGCTGCGATGAGGACCAAGCGCGTATTCCACGCCGTCGACTCCCACACCGAGGGCATGCCCACCCGGGTGATCACCGGCGGCATCGGCGTGATCCCCGGCGCGAGCATGGCGGAGCGGCGCGTGTACTTCCGCGACCATCTCGACCACATCCGCACCCTGCTGATGACGGAGCCGCGCGGCCACTCGGCCATGAGCGGCGCCATCCTCCAGCCGCCGACCAGGCCGGACGCCGACTACGGCGTGCTGTTCATCGAGGTGTCCGGGCTGCTGCCGATGTGCGGGCACGGCACGATCGGCGTGGCCACCGTGCTGGTCGAGACCGGCATGGTGGAGGTGGTCGAGCCCGTCACGACCGTGCGCCTGGAGGTGCCCGCCGGGCTCGTCGAGGTGGACGTGGCCGTCGAGGACGGCATGGCCATGTCGGTGACGCTGCGCAACGTGCCGTCCTACTGCGACCGGCTGGACGCCACGGTGACCGTCCCGGGGTTCGGGGAGATCCCGTACGACCTCGCGTACGGCGGCAACTTCTACGCCGTCGTGAACCTCGACCACTACGGCCTGCCCTTCGACCGCAAGGCCAAGAACGAGATCATCGCGGCCGGCCTGGCCACCATGGAGGCCATCAACGCCGCCGACGAGCCCGTGCACGCGGAGGACTCCCGCATCCGCGGCTGCCACCACGTCTACTTCGCCGCCCCCGGCTCCGACGCCCACCACTCGCGGCACGCCATGGCCATCCACCCGGGCTGGTTCGACCGCTCGCCCTGCGGCACCGGCACCAGCGCCCGCATGGCCCAGCTGCACGCCAGGGGCGAGCTGCCGCTCGGCCAGGACTTCACGAACGAGTCGTTCATCGGCACCCGCTTCATCGGGCGGCTGCTGGAGGAGACCACGGTGGGCGGCCGGCCGGCGGTCCTGCCGTCGATCACCGGGCGGGCCTGGATCACCGGCACCGCCCAGTACTTCCTCGACCCGCGCGACCCGTTCCCGGCGGGGTTCGAGCTCTGATGCTGACGACGGTCGACTACCACACGGCGGGGGAGCCGTTCAGGATCGTGACGGGCGGGGTGCCCGCGATCCCCGGCTCCAGCGTGCTCGACCGCCGCACCACCGCGATGGCGGAGCTGGACGGCGTGCGGCGGCTGCTGTGCAACGAGCCGCGCGGGCACGCCGACATGTACGGCTGCTTCCTGGTGCCCCCGGACGACCCGGGGGCGCGTTTCGGAGCGCTGTTCTGGCACAAGGACGGCTTCTCCACCGCCTGCGGGCACGGCACCATCGCACTGGGCGTGCACGCCGTGCGCGAGGGCCTGGTCGAGGCCGCCCCGGACGGCGTGACGGACGTCGTCATCGACGTGCCCTCGGGCCGCGTCCGGGCCAGGGTGCGGCTGTCCGGAGGCCGGATCGAGGGCGTCACGTTCGTCAACGTGCCCTCGTTCGTGATCGCCCGCGACGTGCCCGTCGCGGGCCTGCGCGCCGGCGTCTCCTACGGCGGCGCCATCTACGCCTCGGTTCGTGCCTCCGACGTCGGGCTGCGGGTGGAGCCCCGGCACCTGAACGCCCTCATCGAGCACGCCCGGCGGATCAAGGCCGAACTGTCGGGGCACCCGGCCGCCGTCCACCCGTCAGACGAGCGGCTGTCCGGCGTGTACGGGGTGATCTTCTACGAGGAGCTGCCGGACCTGGACGGGATCAGGCGGCAGCGCAACGTCACCGTGTTCGCCGACGGCGAGGTGGACCGCTCGCCGTGCGGCTCCGGCACCGCCGCCAGGATGGCGCTGCTGCACGACGCGGACAAGACGGGCGAGCTGGTGCACGAGAGCGTCGTGGGCAGCGTGTTCACCGCCCGCGTGCGGGAGGAGACGGACGAGGGCGTGATCGTGGAGATCGACGGCATGGCGTACCGCACCGGGCGGCACACCTTCGAGCTCGACCCCGCCGACCCGTTCCCGGCCGGGTTCACGCTGCGATGAGCGGGCTGCCGTACCTCGACGCCGCCGCCGTGGAGCGGCTGGTGCCGATGGGCCGGGCCGTGGACGTCCTGGAGGAGGCGCTGCGGGCGGGGCTCGACCCCGAGACGACCCCGCGGCGGCCGATCGTGGACCTGCCCGCCGGGCAACTGCTGCTCATGCCCGCCTCCACCCGGCGGTACGCGGGCGTCAAGGCCGTCAGCATCGCGCCGCGGAACCCGGAGCGGGGGCTGCCCCGGATCCAGGGCACGTACCTGCTGTTCGACGGCGACACCCTGGCCCCGCTGGCGGCGCTGGACGGGCTCGCGCTCACCTCGCTGCGCACGCCCGCCGTCTCCGCCCTCGCCGTCCGCCATCTCGCCGCTCCCGGCGCGCGGCGGCTGGTCGTGTTCGGGAGCGGGCCGCAGGCGTACGGGCACGTGCTGGCGCTGCGGGAGGTGCGGCCGGTGCGGGAGGTCACCGTGGTGGGCCGCGACGCGGGCCGGGCCGGGGAACTGGCCGCCCGCTGCCGCGCGCTCGGCCTGACCGCCCGCGCCCTGCCGGCCGCCCCGCCGCCGTCCGCCCCGCCACCGGCCGCCCCGCCGCGTTCCGACCAGCCGCCTTCCGCCCGGCCGGAGAGCGGCGAGGTGACGGAGCGGGTGACAGAGGCGGTGGCGGAGCGGGTGAAAGAGGCGGTGTCGGAGGCGGTGTCGGAGGCGGTGGCGGAGGCCGATCTGATCGCGTGCTGCACCACGGCCAGGCAGCCCCTGTTCCCCGGTAAGCTCGCCCGCGACGGCGTCACCGTCGTCGCGGTCGGCTCGCACGAGCCCGACGCCCGCGAGCTCGACGGCGACCTGATCGCCCGCGCCACCGTGGTCGTCGAGGCCAGGGCGGCCGCCCTGGAGGAGGCGGGCGACGTCGTCGTCCCGATCCGCCAGGGTACGATCACCTCTCATCATCTCGCCGGTAACCTCGCCGACCTGATCGCCGGAAGGGTGGTCGCCGGTCCGGGGCCGCGCGTGTTCAAGAGCACGGGCATGGCGTGGGAGGACCTCGTGGTCGCGGCTGCCGCCTACGAGTCCCGAATGAGGGCGTAGGCATGAGTGCGGACAGAGAAGGGGATGGGCCGATGGCTGCCGAGGACCGGCTCGACCTGCCGATGGTGGGGGAGCGGCAGAGCCTGCGCGAGCAGGTCGCGCACGCGCTGCGTGCCGCGCTGATCACCGGTGAGATGCGGCCGGGGGTGGTCTACTCCGCGCCGGTGCTCGCCGCCCAGTTCGGCGTCTCGGCCACGCCCGTGCGCGAGGCCATGCTCGACCTGGCCAAGGAGGGCCTGGTCGAGGCCGTGCGCAACAAGGGCTTCCGGGTGACCGAGCTGTCCGACCGCGACCTCGACGAGCTGACCGAGATCCGCCAGCTCATCGAGGTGCCCACGGTGGCCAGGCTGGCCGACAGCTCGCGGGCCGAGGAGTTCGAGCGGCTGCGGCCCATCGCCGAGGAGATCGTCGCGGCCAGCGAGCGGGGCGACCTGCTCGCGTACGTGGACGCCGACCTGCGCTTCCACGTCGAGCTGCTGTCGCTGTGCGGCAACGCCCATCTGGTCTCGGTGGTGCGCGACCTGCGCAACAGGGCCCGGCTCTACGGCCTGTCCCAGCTCTCCGAGCGCGGCACGCTGGGCGGCTCCGCCAGGGAGCACCTGGAGCTGCTCGACGGGCTCAAGAGCGGCGACGGCGCCGCTGTCGGCCACCTCATGGCGGAGCACATCGGCCACGTTCGTGGTATTTGGGCCGAGCACTGAGCGTTAAGTTCTGACATTCGGGGATCAGGCACTCCCCGATGGCGGTAATCTCGTTGCGAGCCGGCCGGGCGACGCCTCGCGCGAGCGCCGCCGGTTCCGCCGTTCCCGGTCCGCGACGGACCGGCTGATTCCGGCACATACCTGGTCAAGCGGACTCCCGCACTCCGCTGACCTTCACGGGCTCGGCACATCCCGCCCACCGAGCCGAGCCCTCCGCCGCGCGCCCGAGACCCCATCCCACGGGCGCGCGGCGGCCCTCATCTCCGCCTGCGGGTCGAGCCCAGGCTGGCGGCCACGATGCAGATGATCGCCGCCCACTGCTGCGCGTGCAGGATCTCGCCGAGCAGCAGCACCCCGATCAGCGCCGCGGCGGCGGGCTCCATGCTCATCAGGATGCCGAACACGTGCTTGGGCATGCGCCGCAGCGCCTGCAGTTCCAGCGAGTACGGGATCACCGACGACAGCAGCCCCACCCCCAGCCCGATGAGCAGCAGCTCGGGCTGCAGCAGGTCGGCGCCGCCGGTCGTGACCCCGATCGGCAGGATCGCCACCGCCGAGACGATCATCGCGAACGACAGCCCGCTCGTGCCGGGGAAGCGCCGCCCGGCCGCCGCCGACAGCAGGATGTACGCCGCCCAGCAGGCCCCGGCCACCATGGCGAACCCGATGCCCACCCAGCTCACCGACGACGAGTCGCCCCACGGGGCCAGCAGCACCACGCCCATCCCGGCCAGCCCGATCCACAGCAGGTCGATCCGCCGCCGGGAGGCGGCCACCGCCACGCCGAGGGGCCCGAGGAACTCGATGGCCACCGCGATCCCCATCGGCAGCCGCGCCAGGGCCTCGTAGAAGGTCAGGTTCATCACGGCGAGCGTCAGGCCGAAGCCGATGCCCACCGCCCAGTCGCGCCAGGCAAGCCCTCTCAGCCTGGGCCGGGCGATGGCCCCCATGATGAGCGCCCCGGCGGCGATGCGCAGGAACACCACCGCGCTCGGCGGCAGCAGGGCGAACAGCTCCTTGGCGAACCCCGCGCCGAGCTGCACCGACAGGATCCCGAGCAGCACGAGCCCCGAGGGCGGGATGGAGTCGGCCGCGGTGCGGAGCAGGTTCCCCGGCCGGGGCAGGCCAGGACCCCGGCCGATGGGGTCGTCGAGCGCGAACGCGGTCACGGGACTCCTCGTCAGGTACAGGAAGAGCAACCGTCAGAGCCTACTCAACGCGACCGACATCACCCGCACTAAGGTGGTACTACTGCCGACTGGATCATATTTCCGGACATAACCACCATGGACGTATGAAAGCCCCCGCGCCTCCCGTGAGCCTCGCCCGCCCCCCGCTGGCCCTGTCCGTGTCCGGATTCGTCAGCAGCTTCGACCGCTTCGCGGTGAGCCCCATGCTCGTGCTCATCGCCGCCGACCTGGACGCCTCGCTGTCGGCCGCGGTCGCCGCCGCCAGCGGTTACTACCTGGCCTACGGGCTGACCCAGCCGCTGTGGGGCCTGCTGTCCGACCGCTTCGGCCGCGTGCGCGTGATGCGCTGGGCCCTGTTCGGCGCGGCGCTGGCGGGTGCGGTCTCGGCCCTGATGCCGGTGCTGTGGGCGCTCGTCGTGGCCAGGGTCGTCACGGGCGCCTGCTTCGGCGCGGTGATCCCCACGGGGCTGACGTACGTGGGCGACACCGTCCAGCCCTCGGCACGCCAGCGCGCCCTCACCGACCTCATGGCCGCCGCAGCCCTCGGCACGGCGCTGGCCACGGGCCTGGGCGGCGTCGTCGCCGGCCTGATCGACTGGCGGGTGGCCTTCACCGTGCCCGCCGCCTGCGCCCTGGCCTGCGCGCTGTCGCTGCGCACGCTGCCCGAGCCGCCCCGCCACGAGAGCGCGGGGAACGGGGTGCTGGGCCACCTGGGGAGGGTGCTCGGGCAGCGGTGGGCGCTGCTGGTGTTCGCGCTCGCCTTCACCGAGGGGGCGATCATGCTGGGCGCCATGCCGTTCCTGGCTCCGGCGCTGCAGCACACGGGGCTGGCCGCCGCCGTGGCGGGGCTGTCGATCACCGCGTACGGGCTGGGGCTGTGGGGCTTCGCCAAGCTCGTCAAACGCCTGTCGGGCCGCTGGCCCGCGCCGCTGCTGATGGTCGTGGGCGGCGCGCAGCTCTGCGCCGGGTTCGCGATCGTCACCGTGCACATCAGCGTGCCGGCCGTGGCCGTCACGGCGCTGCTGCTGGGCGGTGGCTGGTCGTTCCTGCACTCCTCGCTGCAGACCTGGGCCACCTCGGTCGTGCCCGAGGCCCGGGGGACCACGATCGCCTTCTTCGCCTGCGCGCTGTTCGTGGGCAGCGCGGTCGCCTCGTGGGCCGCCGGGCCGCTGGCGCAGGACGGCCGGTACGGGCTGCTGTTCGGCCTGGCGGCCGGCGCGGCCATCCCCCTGACGGCGGTGGCCGCCCTCACCCGCAGCCGCTACGGCGCCCTGCGGGCCGAGCCGCCACGCCCGGAGTGAGCCCTCACTCCCAGCGGAACGTGCGCGAGACCAGCGCCAGCGACACCACCGCCCAGGCCGCGAGCACGGCCACCGGGACCAGCGGGAGCGCCGCGCCCTCGGCGAGCACCGCGCGCAGGCCGCCGGTCAGCGCGGAGATGGGCAGCGCCTCCAGCACGGGCCGCACCCCTTCGGGGAACTTGCTCAGCGGGAACATCACCCCGCCCGCCCCGAGCAGCACCAGGTAGACCAGGTTGGCCCCCGCCAGCGTGGCCTCGGCGCGCAGCGTGCCGGCCATGAGCAGGCCCAGCCCGCTGAAGGCCGCGGTGCCCAGCACGACCAGCAGCGCCGCGGCCAGGAACGAGCCCTGCGGCCGCCACCCCAGGGCCAGCCCCACGGCCACGATGACCACGGCCTGGATGATCTCCACGGCGGCGACCGCGGCCGTCTTGGCCAGCATGAGCCCGCTCCTGGACAGCGGGGTGGCGCCCAGCCGCTTGAGCACCCCGTAGCGGCGCTCGAAACCCGTGGCGATGGCCTGCCCGGTGAAGGCCGTGGACATCACGGCCAGCGCGAGCACGCCAGGCGCCAGGAAGTCGACGCGCCGGCCGCCGCCGACGTCGATCAGCGGCGCCAGCGAGAACCCGGTCAGCAGCAGCACCGGGATGATCAGGGTGAGCAGGAGCTGCTCGCCGTTGCGCAGCATCGCGCGGATCTCCGCGCCCGCCTGCGCCAGCACCATGCGCGGGAACGGCGCCGCACCGGGAGCGGGGCTGAAGTCGAGCGCGGTCATCGCAGCTCCCTGCCGGTCAGCTCGAGGAAGACGTCTTCGAGGGTGCGGCGCTCGATGCGCAGGTCGTCGGCCGTGACGCCCTCGGCCGCGCACCAGGCCGTCACCGTGGCCAGCAGCTCAGGCCCCACCAGGCCCTCGATGATGTAGTGCCCGGCCGGCGACTCCTTGGCCGCGCTGCCGGCCGGGAGCGCGTTGAGCAGCTCCTCCAGCGCCAGCCCCGGCCGCGCCCTGAACCTGAGCTGCCGCTCGGCCCCGGTCAGCGAGGCGGGGCTGCCCTCGGCCACCACGCGCCCCCTGTCGATGATCACGACGTGGTCGGCCAGCCGCTCGGCCTCGTCCATGTGGTGGGTGGTCAGCATCACCGACACCCCGGCCGCGCGCAGCTCGCCCACCAGCTCCCAGCAGGCGTGCCTGGCCTGCGGGTCGAGGCCGGCCGTCGGCTCGTCGAGGAAGACCAGCTCGGGCCTGCCGACGACGGCCGCCGCCAGTGACAGCCGCTGCTGCTGCCCGCCCGACAGCCTGCGGTACGGGGTGCGTACGTGATCGGTCAGCCCCAGCCGCTCCAGCAGCACGCCCGGGTCGAGCGGGTGCGCGTAGAAGCGCGAGACCAGCCGCAGCCACTCGGCGCAGCGCATCGCCGGGGGCACGCCGCCCGCCTGGAGCATGACCCCCACCCGCGCGCGCAGCTCGGGCAGCGCGGGCGCCAGCCCCAGGACCCTGACCGTGCCGGCGTCGGCCTTGCGGAACCCCTCGCAGATCTCCACCGTGGACGTCTTGCCCGCGCCGTTGGGACCGAGGACCGCGGTGACCGCGCCGCGTTCGGCGCGGAAGGTGAGGCCGTCGACGGCGGTGCTGCCGCCGTAACGTTTGACCAGGTCGACGATCTCGACGGCTGGGGAATCCATGGCCACGAGTTTAGGGACTCCGGCAGGCGGTCCGGGCCGCAGGTGAGCCGGAGCGTTCTGGCCAGGTCCGACACCCTGTCCTAGGAAGTTTCAGGAAATATCTGATGACCGGGAATTCGGAGGACCGGAACCTGGTTTGAGCTTCCGGCCCTCGTGGGCCTCAGACCGCCGCAGACCTACGAGGGAGAGGGGTTCACGCATGTCCGTGGCAGAGATCGCCACGCCCGCCGCCGTCCAGCAGAGTCAGAAGAGCCGCCGCGGACTGTTGCTGCTGATCCTCGGCGCGCTGTCGGCGATCGGGCCGCTGTCCATCGACATGTACCTTCCCGCCCTGCCGTCCATCACCGCCGAGATGCTCAGCGGTGAGGCGCAGGTCCAGCTCACCCTCACGGCCTGTCTCATCGGCGTGTCGCTCGGCCAGGTGATCGCCGGCCCGCTCAGCGACGTGCGCGGCCGGCGGGTGCCGCTGATGGTCGGCGTGGCCGGGTTCATGGTGGCCTCGCTGCTGTGCGCCTTCGCGCCCTCGGTGCCGATGCTCATCGCCTTCCGCCTGCTGCAGGGCATGCTGGGCGGCGCGGCGCTGGTCATCGTGCGGGCCGTCGTCCGCGACCTGTACGACGGCGCCGCCATCGCGCGCATCTTCGCCACGCTGATGCTGGTCAGCGGCCTGGCCCCGATCCTGGCGCCCATCGCGGGCGCGCAGCTGCTGACGTTCACCTCGTGGCGGGGCGTGTTTGTGGCGCTCAGCATCGCGGGGATCGTGCTGCTGCTGGCCGTGGTGGCGGGCGTGCGCGAGACGCTGCCCGCCGGGGAGCGAGAGAGCGGCGGGCTCAGGCACACCGTGAGCACGTTCTGGCACCTCCTGCGCGACCGCTCGTTCATGGGCTTCGCCCTGACCGGCGGCCTGTCGTTCGCGGCCATGTTCGGCTACATCTCGGGCTCGCCGTTCGTGCTCCAGGACGTGTACGGCGCCACGCCCCAGCAGTACTCCCTCATCTTCGCCGTGAACGCCCTGGCCCTGATCGCCACCTCCCAGGTCGGCGGCCGGCTGTCGGGGCGGGTGCGGCCCGTCCTGCTCGTGCGCGCCGGGCTCGGCGTGGCCCTGGCCGGCGCCGTCCTGCTGATGATCGCGGCGCTGGCCGACCTCGGCCTGGGGGGCATCGTGAGCGGGCTGGTCGTCATCATGCTGGGGCAGGGCCTCGTCCTGCCCGGTACCGGCGCGCTGGCGCTCGGCTCCCAGCCCGCGCAGGTCGCGGGCAGCGCCTCGGCGCTGACGGGCGTGCTGCAGTTCGCGCTCGGCGCGGCCGCGGCCCCGCTGGTCGGACTTGCCGGAACGGGCTCCGCGGTGCCCATGGCATGTGTCATGCTCGGGCTCTTCATCTGCTCGGCCCTGACGTTCTCGATCCTGGGCCGGGCAAAAGTTAGGTAAGGCTACACTGCGTGACAAATTCCATTCCCGCCCCTGCTCAGATCCGTTTGTGATGCGGGAAGGAATTACGGCACACTGATGTTGTGAAAAACATGCCCACGATGGAGCCCGGTGGTGAGCGCGGCACCCGCGCCCGCGTCGCCAGGCTGATTCTTGAGCATGGTCCTGTCGCGGCCGCGGCACTCGGCGAGCGGCTCGGGCTCACGCCCGCCGCCGTACGGCGTCACCTCGACGCGCTGCTGGCCGACGGGATGATCGAGCCTCGCACGGTCCGCCCGCGCGGACAGCAGCGCGGGCGCGGACGGCCGGCCAAGCTGTTCGCGATCACCGACGCGGGGCGCAGTGCTTTCGAGCACGCCTATGACGACCTGGCCGGCAGCGCGCTGCGCTTCCTGGCCGAGCGTTTGGGGCGAGAAGCCGTGGCCGACTTCGCCCGCGAGCAGGTGTCGAGCCTGCTCAAGCGGCTGGAGCCGGTCATGGCGACGGTGCCCGCGGACCAGCGCGTACAGGTGCTGGCGCAGGCGCTGTCGGCAGAGGGGTACGCCGCCTCGGCCAGCAAGGCCAAGTCGGGCGGCGACCAGCTCTGCCAGCACCACTGCCCGGTGGCGCACGCGGCCGCGGAGTTCCCGCAGCTGTGTGAGGCCGAGACGGAGGCGTTCGCGCAGCTGCTCGGCACCCCGGTGCAGCGCCTGGCCACGATCGCCCACGGCGACGGGGTGTGCACGACGCACGTGTCCCCGCAGTCCTTGGCCGATTCCGCACATAGAGACAAGAGCAAGGAGACCGGAAGGTGACTGTCACCGACCGCCCGGAGCTGGAAGGCCTCGGGAATTACAAGTTCGGCTGGGCCGACCCGGATGCCGCGGGCGCGGCGGCCAAGCGCGGCCTGTCCGAGGAGGTCGTCCGCAACATCTCCGCGCTCAAGAACGAGCCGGAGTGGATGCTCGACCTTCGCCTGAAGGGCCTCCGCCTGTTCGACAAGAAGCCGCTGCCCACCTGGGGCTCCGACCTCACCGGCATCGACTTCGACAACATCAAGTACTTCGTGCGCTCGACCGAGAAGCAGGCCGCTTCCTGGGACGAGCTGCCCGCCGACATCAAGAACACCTACGACAAGCTCGGCATCCCCGAGGCGGAGAAGCAGCGCCTCATCGCCGGCGTCGCGGCCCAGTACGAGTCCGAGGTCGTCTATCACAAGATCCGTGAGGACCTCGAGGAGAAGGGTGTCATCTTCGTCGACACCGACACGGGCCTGAAGGAGCACGAGGAGCTCTTCAAGGAGTACTTCGGCTCGGTGATCCCGGTGGGCGACAACAAGTTCGCCGCCCTCAACACCGCCGTGTGGTCCGGTGGCTCGTTCATCTACGTGCCGCCGAACGTCGAGGTCGAGATCCCGCTGCAGGCCTACTTCCGGATCAACACCGAGAACATGGGCCAGTTCGAGCGGACCCTGATCATCGTCGACGAGAACAGCTACGTGCACTACGTCGAGGGCTGTACCGCGCCGATCTACTCCTCCGACTCGCTGCACAGCGCGGTCGTCGAGATTATCGTGAAGAAGAACGCCCGCTGCCGTTACACGACCATCCAGAACTGGTCGAACAACGTCTACAACCTGGTCACCAAGCGCGCCGTCGCCTACGAGGGCGCGACCATGGAGTGGATCGACGGCAACATCGGCTCCAAGGTCACGATGAAGTACCCGGCCGTCTACCTCATGGGCGAGCACGCCAAGGGCGAGACGCTGAGCGTCGCGTTCGCCGGCGAGGGCCAGCACCAGGACGCCGGCTCCAAGATGGTGCACCTGGCGCCCAACACCAGCTCCAGCGTCATCTCCAAGTCGGTGGCGCGCGGCGGCGGCCGCACCTCCTACCGCGGTCTGGTGCAGATCGAGGAGGGCGCCCACGGCAGCGCCAGCACCGTCAAGTGCGACGCCCTGCTGGTCGACCAGATCAGCCGCTCCGACACCTACCCCTACGTCGACGTCCGCGAGGACGACGTCTCGATGGGCCACGAGGCCACGGTCTCCAAGGTCAGCGAGGACCAGCTGTTCTACCTCATGAGCCGCGGGCTCGACGAGGACGAGGCGATGGCGATGATCGTGCGCGGCTTCGTGGAGCCGATCGCGCGTGAGCTGCCCATGGAGTACGCGCTCGAGCTGAACCGGCTGATCGAGCTGCAGATGGAAGGAGCCGTCGGCTGATGGGCCTGAACGAGAAGCCCCTGTCGACCCTGCACGAGAAGGCGTCCTACGAGCTGGGCGACTTCGAGGTCCCGACCGGGCGCGAGGAGGCGTGGCGCTTCACGCCGCTGTCCCGCCTGAAGGGCCTGCACAACGGCAAGGCCGACCCGGTCGGGCACGTCCGCGTGGACGTGGACGCCGCCCCCGAGGTCACCGTCGAGACGGTCGGCCGCGACGACGCCCGCGTGGGCAAGTCGTTCATGCCGACCGACCGGGTGAGCGCCCAGGCCTGGAACAGCTTCGAGAAGGCCACCGTGATCACGGTGCCGCGCGAGGCCGTCACCTCCAAGCCGACCGTGCTCACGCTGACCGGCGAGGGCGACGGCGCCACCTACGGCCACATCGTGGTCAAGGTGGAGCCGATGGCCGAGGCCGTGATCGTGCTCGATCACAAGGGCAGCGCCGTCTACGCCGACAACATCGAGTTCGTCGTCGGCGACGGGGCCAGCCTGCGGGTCGTCAGCCTCCAGGACTGGGAGGACGACGCGGTCCACGTCTCCCACCACCACGCGCAGCTCGCCAAGGACGCCACCTTCCGCAGCTTCGTGGTGACGCTCGGCGGCGACCTGGTACGCCTGGCGCCCAGCGTCACCTACACCGCGCCGGGCGGCGACGCCGACATGTCGGGCGTCTACTTCGTGGACGCCGGGCAGCACCTGGAGCACCGCCTGCTGGTCGACCACTCGCAGCCCAACTGCAAGAGCAACGTCGACTACCGCGGCGCGCTGCAGGGCGAGGCCGCGCACGCCGTCTGGATCGGCGACGTGATCATCAGGGTCGAGGCCGAGGGCACCGACACCTACGAGCTCAACCGCAACCTCATCCTCACCGACGGCGCCCGCGCCGACTCGGTGCCCAACCTGGAGATCCTCACCGGCGAGGTCGCGGGAGCGGGGCACGCCTCCGCCTCCGGCCGCCTCGACGACGAGCACATCTTCTACCTCCAGGCCCGCGGCATCCCCTACGACGAGGCGCGCCGCCTGGTCGTGCGGGGCTTCCTCGGCCAGCTCGTCGAGAAGATCCAGATCGAGGAGATCCGCGAGCGCGTCATGGACGCGCTGGAGGCGGAGCTGTCCCGGTGAGCGCGTTCGAGAAGGTGTGCAAGGTCGCGGACATCCCCGACGGGGGTGTCATCGGCGTCGAGGTCGGCTCCGGCGAGACCCCGGTGGCGCTGGTCCGCAAGGGCGAGGAGGTCTTCGCCCTGCACGACGTCTGCTCCCACGCCGAGGTCAAGCTCAGCGAGGGCGAGGTGTACGACGGCACCCTGGAGTGCTGGCTGCACGGCTCGTGCTTCGACATCCACACCGGCAAGCCCACCGGGCCGCCCGCCACCCAACCCGTGAACGTCTACACAGTGAAGATCGACGGCGATGACGTCCTCGTCTCGCTCTCGAAGGAGTCCTAAGCACATGTCCACCCTTGAGATCCGTGACCTCCAGGTCGCCGTCGAGGACAAGGAAATCCTGCGCGGCGTCAACCTGACCGTGAAGGCCGGGCAGACCCACGCCATCATGGGCCCGAACGGCTCGGGCAAGTCGACGCTCGCCTACGCGATCGCCGGTCATCCCAAATACACGATCACCGGCGGCCAGGTGCTGCTCGACGGCGTGGACCTGCTTGAGCTGTCCGTCGACGAGCGCGCCCGCGCCGGCCTGTTCCTGGCCATGCAGTACCCCGTCGAGGTGCCCGGCGTCTCGGTGTCCAACTTCCTGCGCTCGGCCGTCACCGCCGTCCGCGGCGAGGCGCCGAAGCTGCGCGAGTTCGCCAAGGACCTCAAGAGCGGCATGGACGCCCTGTCCATCGACCCCGCCTTCGCCCAGCGCAACCTGAACGAGGGCTTCTCCGGCGGCGAGAAGAAGCGCCACGAGATCCTCCAGATGGAGCTGCTCAAGCCGAAGATCGCGGTGCTCGACGAGACCGACTCCGGCCTCGACGTCGACGCGCTGCGCGTGGTGTCGGAGGGCATCAACCGCTTCCGTGCCACCGGCGAGACCGGCGTGCTGCTGATCACGCACTACACCCGCATCCTGCGTTACGTGAAGCCGGACTTCGTGCACGTCTTCGCCGCCGGCCGGATCGTCGAGCAGGGCGGCCCCGAACTGGCCGAGAAGCTCGAGGCCGAGGGCTACGAGCAGTACACGAAGGCATCTGCATGACTTCCACCAGCTTCGATGTGGAGAAGATCAGGAAGGATTTCCCGGTCTTCTCCCGCGAGCTGCCCGACGGGCGACCGCTCGTCTATCTCGACTCGGGCAACTCCTCGCAGAAGCCCACCCAGGTCATCGAGACCATGCGGGAGCACCTGGCGCTGCACTACAGCAACGTCGGGCGCGCCATGCACGTGCTCGGCGCCGAGTCGACCGACGCCTTCGAGAACGCCCGCGACAAGGTC
Organism: Nonomuraea thailandensis; assembly: GCF_024172165.1. GTDB lineage: Bacteria > Actinomycetota > Actinomycetes > Streptosporangiales > Streptosporangiaceae > Nonomuraea > Nonomuraea thailandensis. The sequence goes on from NZ_JAMZEB010000002.1 coordinate 1,540,872, forward strand.
GCGGGCTTCGTGGGGGCGCCGTCGCGCGACGAGGTGATCTTCACCAAGAACGCCTCCGAGGCCCTCAACCTGCTGGCCTACTCCTTCGGCAACCGCGCCAACACCGACCCACGCTTCACCCTCGGCCCCGGTGACGAGATCGTCATCTCCGAGATGGAGCACCACTCCAACATCGTGCCGTGGCAGCTGCTCGCGCAGCGCACCGGAGCGAGCCTGAAGTGGTTCGGCGTCACCGACGAGGGACGGCTCGACTACGACCCCGCCGTGATCACCGAGCGGACGAAGATCGTCTCGATCGCCCACCAGTCGAACGTGCTGGGCACGGTCAACCCGGTGGCCGCGATCGCCGCACGGGCGCACGAGGTCGGGGCGCTCATCGCGCTCGACGCCTCCCAGTCCGTGCCGCACCACCCGGTGAACGTGACCGAGCTGGGCGCCGACTTCGTGGCCTTCACCGGCCACAAGATGGTCGGTCCCTCCGGCATCGGCGTGCTGTGGGGGCGGGCCGAGCTGCTGGAGGCCATGCCTCCGTTCCTGGGCGGCGGCGAGATGATCGAGGCGGTCTGGATGGACCGCTCGACCTACGCGCCGATCCCGCACAAGTTCGAGGCGGGCACGCCGCCGATCGTCGAGGCCATCGGGCTCGGCGCGGCGGTCGACTACCTCACCGAGATCGGGCTCGACGCCATCGAGGCGCATGAGCGGGAGCTGACGGCGTACGCGCTGGAGGCCCTGCGGGGGGTGCCTGCGCTGCGCGTGATCGGGCCGGATACGCTGGAGCAGCGCGGGGGCACGGTGTCCTTCACCCTGGAGGGCATCCACCCGCACGACGTCGGGCAGATCCTGGACGACCAGTTCGGCGTGGCCGTACGCGTCGGGCACCACTGCGCGCGCCCGCTGCACCTGCGGTTCGGAATACCCGCGACCACGCGGGCGTCGTTCTACCTGTACAACACCACGGGCGAGATCGATGCCCTGGTTCGCGGCCTGCATCACGTTCAGAAGGTGTTCGCATAGCCATGATCGGCGAGTCGATGTACCAGGAGCTGATCCTGGAGCACTACAAGCACCCGCAGGGGCGGGGGCTGCGCGAGCCGTACGACGCCGAGGTTCACCACGTGAACCCGACGTGCGGCGACGAGATCACGCTCAGGGTCAAGGTGGGCGACGCCGGCAAGATCCTGGACGTGTCCTACGAGGGGCAGGGCTGTTCGATCAGCCAGGCCGCCGCCTCGGTGCTGCACGAGCTGGCCACCGGTTCCACGGTGGACGAGACGCTCTCGGTCGTCGACGAGTTCACCCGGCTGATGCAGGGCAGGGGACAGGTGGAGGCCGACGAGGACGTCCTCGGCGACGCGGTCGCGTTCTCGGGCGTGGCCAAGTTCCCGGCGCGCGTCAAATGCGCGCTGCTTTCGTGGATGGCCTACAAGGACGCTGTTGTGAGGAGTGCTGGGCAATGAGCAAGCCGACGGAGACGCCTACCGGCTACGACGGTGACACGACCGTCGATGAGGTCATGGAGGCGCTCAAGGACGTCGTGGACCCCGAGCTCGGCATCAACGTCGTGGACCTGGGCCTGGTCTACGGGCTCAACCTCGACCCCGCCGACGGCGGGCAGCCCGTGTGCACCATCGACATGACGCTGACCAGCGCGGCCTGCCCGCTGACCGACGTGATCGAGGACCAGGCGCACTCGGCGCTGGACGGCATGGTCTCCGACGTGAAGATCAACTGGGTCTGGCTGCCGCCGTGGGGCCCCGACAAGATCACCGACGAGGGGCGCGAGCAGCTCCGTATGCTAGGCTTCAACGTCTGATCTTTCTGCTGTCACCCCTGACGGTAAACGTCAGGGGTTTGGCATGCATCGCGGTTTCGGAAAGTCCGGAGCCACGGCCGGGGAATATCCGATAACATCCCCGGCGTTGAGTTACAGGAACACCTGACGTCTCATCACGCGTCTCGCATCGCCTGCGGCCGGTGCCCGGGTGTGTCCCCCCTCATCTTCACCCCGCCCTCATAGCGGCGGGTGCCCTTGAACCTGGTGCGGCCTCCGGGGCCGCACATCCTGGCTCGTCCTTTCGCAGAAGTGACGCGCCACTTCGACGGAAAGGCACGACTTTCGTGACCATGCTTGACGCTGTCATGCCCTCGCTCGGCGACACCTCCGCTGCTGTGGACGACGCAGCGGAAATCCCCGCCGCCGAGCCGGGCCCGTCCGAGTTCGAGCTGCTCGGCCTGCCCAAGCCGCTCGTGAACGGGCTGGCCAAGCTGGGCTTCGACAGCCCGTTCCCCATTCAGAGCGCGACGATCCCCGACGTGCTCGCCGGCAACGACGTGCTCGGCCGCGGCCAGACCGGCTCCGGCAAGACGCTCGCGTTCGGCCTGCCCACCATGGCGCGCATCGCCGGTGTGAGGCCCGCTCCCGGCCGCCCGCGCGCGATGATCCTGGTGCCCACCCGTGAGCTCGCCCTCCAGGTGCACGACGCCCTCGAGCCCCTCGGCCGCGGCCTCGGGCTGCGCATGAAGGTCGTCGTCGGCGGCATGTCCATGGGCAAGCAGATCGAGGCGCTGCGGCGCGGGGTCGACGTCGTCATCGCCACCCCGGGCCGCCTCGGCGACCTGATCAGGCAGGGCGAGTGCTCGCTCGGCGACGTCGAGGTCTCCGTGCTCGACGAGGCCGACCACATGTGCGACCTCGGGTTCTTCCCCGTCGTCACCGACCTGCTCGCGCAGACCCCGGCCGACGGGCAGCGGCTGCTGTTCTCCGCCACGCTCGACGGCGACGTCGACAAGCTGGTGCAGCGCTTCCTCAAGGACCCGATCACGCACTCCGTGGCGCCGGCGACCTCGCCGGTCGACACCATGGAGCACCACGTGATGCAGGTCACGCGTGACGACAAGTTCGACGTGATCGCCGAGATCGCCAACCGTGAGGGCCGCACCATCATCTTCGTGCGCACCCAGCACGGCGTGGACCGGCTGTGCAAGCAGCTGGCCCGGGTCGGCGTCAAGTCGGGCGGCCTGCACGGCGGCAAGCGCCAGAACCAGCGCACCCGCATCCTGTCGGAGTTCCGCGAGGGCTCCATCAACGTGCTGGTCTGCACGGACGTCGCGGCGCGCGGCATCCACGTCGACAACATCAGCCTGGTGCTGCACGTCGACCCGCCGCAGGACCACAAGAGCTACCTGCACAGGGGCGGCCGCACCGCCCGCGCCGGCGAGAAGGGCACGGTCGTCACGCTGGTGCTGCCGAACGAGCGCCGCTCGACCGACGCGCTGACCCGCCGGGCCGGCATCCACCCGTTCCGCCTGAAGGCCACGCCGGGCCACCCCCGGGTCGCCGAGGTGACCGGGGCCCGCACGCCGAGCGGCGAGGCCATCCCCGTGTGGGAGCCGGACGTGCGCAAGCCGCTGCGTCCGCGCCGCGAAGGCGGCGCCTCCGAGCGCCGTGGCCGCCGTGGCCGCCGCGACTTCGACGGCGAGCGCCGCCCGCGCCGCCACGAGGACGGCGAGCGCCAGTTCGACGACCGTCGCCCGCGCAGGCACGAGGACGGCCAGCGGCAGTTCGACGACCGCCGGCCGCGCAGGCACGAGGACGGCGAGCGTCCCTTCAGCGCCGGTGAGGACCGCCGTCCGCGCAGGCACACCGAGGGCGAGCGGCCGTTCGGGCGCTCGCAGGAGCCGCGCACGTTCGGTGACGACCGCCGGCGTGACGGCGGCCAGGGACGCGGTGGCTACCGCTCCGACGACCGCCCGTTCCGCCAGGACGACCGCCCGTTCCGGCAGGACGACCGCGGCGGCGACCGCGGCCCGCGCTACAACTCCGACCGTGGCCGCCCGTTCTCGGGCGACCGCGACCGCGGTTACCGCGCGGACGACCGTCCGGCGCGCGACGGCTTCCGCTCGGGCGACCGCCCCGCGCGTGACGGTTTCCGTGCTGGCGACCGTCCGGCGCGTGACGGCTACCGCTCCGGCGCCGGCCGTTCCGACGAGCGCGGCAACGGCGGCTTCCGCCGCAACTCGGGCGGCCGCCGCTACGAGCGCTGACCGGCTGATCTCCTCGCTGCCCGCCGCACCTGTGAAGGTGCGGCGGGCAGCGCCGTTTCATCAGCCCTTCAGCCCGCTGAGCGCGATGCCCCGGACGAAGTAGCGCTGGAAGATCAGGAAGAAGACGATCGTCGGCACCGACGCCAGCAGCCCGCCCGCCATGATCGCCCCCTGGTGGTCCGGCCCGGCGTAGTACGAGTTCAGCCGGGCCAGCGCGACCGGCAGGTTGGCCATCTCGTCGCTCTGCACGATGATGAGCGGCCACAGGAAGTTGTTCCACTCCGCGAGCACGATGAAGATCGACATCGCGGCGAGCGCCGGACGCAGCAGCGGCAGCACGATCCGCCACCAGATGCGCCACTCCCCGGCGCCGTCCACCCTGGCGGCCTGGATCAGCTCGTCCGGCAGCGACTGCAGGAACTGCACCAGGAAGAACAGCACGAACGCCTTGGCCAGCGCCGGCACGATGTAGCCGGTGTAGCTGTCCAGCCAGCCCAGGTTCCGCATGATCACGTAGTTCGGGATCAGCGTGGTCTGCCAGGGCACCATCATCGAGGCGATGATGAGCAGGAAGACGGTCCTGCGGCCCTTGATGTCGTGCTTGGCGATCACGTACGCGGCCAGCGAGCAGATCAGCAGCGACCCCACGGTGACGGCGCCGGTGATGAAGAGGCTGTTGAACAGGAACCGCCAGAACCCGAAGTCCACCTGGAACCGCTGGAAGATGCCCTGGAGATGGCCGGGGTTGATCCGCTCGGGCGACCACGCGGCGTCGTAGAAGTTGGCCAGGGTGGGCGACTGCGGCACGAACGACGGGGGAGTCCTGGCCAGCTCGGACGGCGGCTTGAAGACCGTGATGAGCAGCCAGTAGAACGGGATCACCATGGTCAGCGACAGCAGGTAGAACGGCAGGCGCAGCAGGTGCCCGTTGAGCCGGGCCATCACAGCTCCTTCAGCGCGCGGCCCAGGCGCAGGTTGACGAGGCTGAGCACGAAGATGATCAGGAAGAGCACCCAGGCGATCGCCGAGGCGTAGCCCAGCTTGAAGTGGGTGAACCCCTGGTCGTAGAGGTAGGGGACGATCATCAGCCCGGAGTCGAGCACGCCGCCGACGTTGTTGGTGCCGCGGAAGACGATGTAGACCGCCTCGAACACCTGGAACGCGCCGATCAGCCCGGTCACGACCACGTACGTGGTGACGGGGCGCAGCAGCGGCAGCGTGATGCGCCGGAAGCGCTGCCAGGCCGAGGCGCCGTCGATCTCGGCCGCCTCGTAGTACTCCCGCGGGATCGAGCCGAGCCCGGCGACGTACAGCACCATGCCGTAGCCCATGCCGCCCCACACCGACATCAGCACCAGGATCGGGATCGTCAGCCCCGGCGTGGCCAGCCAGGCGACGGCCGTGCCGCCGAACCAGCGCGCGATCGTGTTGGCCAGGCCCACGTCGCTGGGGAACAGCACCCACTTCCACATGAGCATGAGCGCGATGGAGGAGGTCACGGACGGCAGGAAGAAGACGGTGCGCAGGATGCGGTGCCCCCATCCCGGGCCGCCGAAGGCCAGCGCCAGCCCCAGTGACAGCAGGGTGCCGAGGAGGACGGACGCCACCACGTACAGGGTCGTGTTGCGCAGCGCGTGCAGGAACCTGGCGTCCTGCGTCAGGTCGCGGAAGTTGTCAAGGCCGGTGAAGGCGGCCGGGTTGATCCCGTCGAACGTGGTGAAGCTCAGGTAGAGCGAGTTGGCCAGCGGCCAGATCAGGAACGCCGCGAACAGCCCCAGGAAGGGCAGCAGCATCGCGTACGAGGTGCCGTAGCGGCGCAGCCTGCTGCGCAGCGGAGCGGCGCTCGCCATGTCGGGACTCCTGTCAGCCGGCATTGCGCTCCATCACCTTGGCGGCCTCGGCCAGCGCCGTCCTGACGTCCGTCCTGCCGAGGATGGCCGACTGCAGGTGCTTGGAGACGTCCGGCGCGCTCTCGTCCCAGCCGGGGCAGCCGGGCGCGGCCCTGCCCGTGCTGAACGCCTGCTCGAACACCCGGGCCTGCTCCGGCGCGAACGACGAGGAGTCCACCACCTTGTCGGGGCGCGGCGGGATGCAGGGCAGGTTCCGCTTCCTGGCCTCCTCCACGATGGCGGCGATGGCCTCGTCGCTGTACATGAACCTCACGAAGTCCGCCCCTGTGCGGGCGTGCCTGCTGAAGGAGGTCACGCCGATCGCGCGCCCGCCGATGAACGTGGTCGGCCCGGCGGGGCCGGCGGGCAGCGTGGTCATCGCCCACTTGCCCTTCAGCTCCGGCTTGTTGACGTCGATGCCCTTGGCGATCCAGTTGCCGCCCACCACGAGCGCGGTGCCGGTGTCGAGCGCGTCGGAGGCCTCCACGCCGGCGGTGGGCGCGCCGTGCTCGCGGTAGAGGTCCACCCAGAACGCCAGCGCCTGCTCGGCCTGCGGGGTGTTCAGCGAGGGCTTGCAGTCAGGCGTGTAGAACGTGCCGCCGGCCTGGTAGAGGTAGTTGAAGTAGCCGATCCAGTCGAGGTTGCCCCAGTCCTGGCTGTACGGCTTGCTCACCCCTGCCGCCTTCAGCTCTCCGATGGCCGCGGTGAGCTCGTCCCACGTCTTCGGCGGGGCGTCGAGACCGGCCTCGGCCAGCAGGTCGGTGCGGTAGTAGAGGGCGAGCGTGGACATGTCCAGCGGCACGCCGTACACCGAGCCGTCGGGCGAGATCGCCGACTCCCACTGCGCGGGCTGGGCCTGCGCCTTGAGCGAATCCAGGCCGTGCTCGCGCAGGTCCACCATGGCGCCGCGGGCGCCGAACTGGATGGTCCACGTCATGCCGCCGGAGATGACGTCGGGGCCGCTGCGGCTGGTGGCCGCCGCCAGGAGCTTGGCGTACGCGTCGTCCCACGACAGGGTCTGCACCTTGACCGTCACGTCCGGGTTCCGCTGGTGGTAGAGGTCGGCCGCCTTCTGGAAGATCGCGGTCTCGTCGTCGCCGCCCGTGGACCAGAAGGACAGGGTCGCGGGCGCGCCGCGATCCGCCTGCTCGGCCGGGGCCTGGCCGCTCGTGGCGCAGGCCGCGCTCACGAGCGCGAGCAGGACCGTGCTGCATGCCGCCGTCGTACGTCGCATGAGGAGCCATCCGATCTCTCGCCGCCTGTTGAGCGGATCACATCACTTAAGCGGGTAAGTGACAACTCCGAGTCATGTAAGTTTCACGGCCTGTCGGAGGGCACGGCTCTGGCATGTGGAGATGCGGTTTTGGCACGATACAGACTCTGTGGGCGAGGTGCTTTCCCGGTTCAGGGGCGTCGCCGGTTAGGGATTTCCCCAGGTCACTCTCGGACGCGCCTGCCCGCCGCGGCCACCTAGCGTGCGGGGCACCTGTCGTCGTCCAGGAGCGTGACGCATGGAACCGCTGTTCCGCCTCGTCCTCGTCCGGCCGCCCGTGAGCCAGGACCCGGCCACCCCCAGCATCGACCTCAGCCAGCCCACCGAGTTCCAGAACGCGCTGGCCGCCGCGGCCGGCTCCGGCGAACCCCGGGAGAACCAGCTCAGGGTCGCCCGCGAGTACATCGGCGGTGACCAGTTCGCCGGCGACACCCGTGCCGCTCCGCTCGGCGACGAGGCGACGGCCTTCAGCGCCCAGGTCGACCAGCTCCTCGACGGCAACCGGGTCAACCGGGAGAACATGATCCAGGCGGTCAAGAAGGCGTTCGGCGCCGATCCCGGCGTGGTCGTGGGCGGCGAGGCGTACAGGACGTCCGTGACCCGGCTGGCCGACAGCATCATCGCGATCAAGTACGTGCCGGAGGAGCACGCCAGGCCGATCGAGGAGCTGACCAACCAGCTCCGCCACCTGACGATCGTCGCGCGGCTGGCCGAGGACAGGAACTTCCCCTCCGGGGCGTCCGCCGTACGCCGAGCCCGCAGGCGCTCGCTGCGCCTGCCGGTGGCGACGAACCTGGGATCGGTGCTGTCCATGTCACGCAAGGAGCGCGAGCGCAGGGAGAAGGACGCCAGGGCGGCGGCCGAACGGCGCCGGCAGGCCGAGGAACTGCTGCAGGCCCACCGGCGGCTGCGCGGAGCGGTGCACGAGCTGGCGACCGTGGGCCGGGGCGAGCAGTTGCAGGCCACGCCGCAGTCGGCGTCGGAGGCCGTCGTGCCCGACTCCGAGTTCGTGCCGACGGCGGAGCTGGCCCGCGCGGTCGCCTTCCAGCGCAAGGTCGCCGAGGCCAACCTGCTCCTGCTGGCCCCGCCGGGAGGCAACGGCCACGTCAAGGCGGCCGAGCCCGAGCCGGCGGTCGGCACGGGCACCACGACACTGGCGGAGAAGCTGCTGGGCACGAGCCCGTCGCTGCTCGCCGGCACGCCCCCGTTCCAGCCGGCCGCGCTCGGCGCGGTCTCGTTCAGGCTCACGGGCGCCGCGGTGGAGAACCTGACGGAGAGCACCAGGACCCTGCTGGCCGACCGGGGCGTGCAGCCCGCCCAGCAGCCCCTCGACCGGATCGTCGAGGGCCTTCAGGTGGAGCTCGACAGGACCGCGCTCAGGCTCGACGAGCTGTTCGGCACGCCGGTCCGGCAGAGCGTCAAGCGGGTCGGGAACGCGCTGGTCAGCATCACCACGCCGCTGCCCTCGCCGTGGACGGAGCTGGCGGTCGGCCTGCACCAGCCCGGCGCGCTCACCCCGATGGCGCCGCAGAGCGTGCCCGCCACGCGCGGCAAGGTCAGCCCGTCCGGCGTCGCGGACCTGCTGCTGGTGCGCCAGCAGCTCGTCGGCTACGAGGCCGCCGACGTGGCGCACATCGAGAACGTCCTCAAGGGCGAGCGCAAGCAGCGCGAGCACACCCGCCGCGAGGAGACCGAGCAGATCACCTTCACCGAGACGGAGGTCGTCACGGCGGAGGAGCGCGAGCTGGAGTCCACCGACCGGTTCGAGATGACCAGGGAGAGCAGCGAGACGATCAAGGAGGACGCGTCGCTGAAGGCCGGGGTGAGCATCTCCGGCAAGTACGGCCCGACCGTCGAGTTCGCCGTCTCCGCCGAGGGGTCGGTCTCGCGCTCGAAGGAGGCGGCCACCAAGTCGGCGGCCTCGTTCTCCCAGGACGTCACCCAGCGCAGCGCCTCCAAGATCGCCGAGCGGGTGCTGGAACGCACCGCGCTGCGGACCACGAACGAGGTCATCGACAAGAACCTGCACGAGCTGAACAACGTGGGCGGCGACGGCAACATCGCCGGCGTGTACCAGTGGGTCAACAAGGTGTACGAGGCGCAGATGTTCAACTACGGCCTGCGCACCATGTTCGAGTTCATGATCCCCGAGCCCGCGGCGTACCTCATCGGGGCGCTGCAGTCGGCGCACGCCAGCGCGGTGCACCTGGTCAAGCCGCCGGACTTCACGCTCAAGCCCAGCGACCTCACGGAGCTGAACTACCCCTACTGGGTGCAGGCCTTCAAGGCCACCGACGTCTCCCCGCCGCCGGAGCTCTACCGGACCAAGTCGCTCGACTTCAAGGCCGGCGGCGGCGACACCAGGACCAACTACAACCACTCCGGCCAGATCACCATCGACGACGGCTACTGCGCCGTGCAGGGGTCCGTCGGCATGGTGGCGAACATGTGGGAGGCCAACCACACGCTCGACGTGGTCGTGGGACGCAGGACCCACCGCTTCGCCGCCGGAGACTGGGTGTGGATCACGTCGCTGGACGAGGAACGCGACTCCGTCCCGGTGGCGCTCGACACCTTCCGGCTCTCGCAGGTGGCGGTCGCCATCGAGGTCAAGTGCCGCCGGACGGACCGGGCCATGGAGAAGTGGCGCCTGGACACCCACGCCAAGCTGACCACCGCCTACCAGGCCAGGGTGGCGGAGTACGAGGAGCGGCTGGCGGCGCTGGAGGCGCAGGCCGGCGTCACCATCCACGGGCGCAACCCGGTCGCCAACCTGGAGCTCATCTCCGACGAGCTGCGCAAGAACTGCATCAGCGTGCTGACCGACCAGCACTTCGACATGTTCGACGCGATCGACGGCGGCGGGCTCGGCGTGGCGGAGATCGACGTGTCGGAGGCCGCCGCGGAGGGCGCGTACGTGCGCTTCTTCGAGCAGGCCTTCGAGTGGGAGCACCTGACCTGGATCGCCTACCCCTACTTCTGGGGCCGCAAGAGCATGTGGGACGACCGGGTGAGCTACGAGGACCCGGACCCGGTGTTCAACCAGTTCCTGCGGGCCGGCTTCTGCCGGGTCGCCGTGCCGGCCAGGCCCGGGTTCGAGGGCGCCATCGACCACTTCATGACGTTCGGCGAGGTGTGGAACGGCGGGCCGCTGCCGCCCATCTCCAGCCCGCTCTACGTGCCGATCGCCGACGAGATCGCCGAGCAGCTCGACCGGCCGGGCCCCGAAGTGCCGCAGGGCGAGCCGTGGCTCGTCCGCATCCCGACGACGCTGGTCAAGCTCAGGGTCGACGGCAGGCTGCCAGCCTGGAAGAAGAACGCCGCCGGCCAGTGGGTCGAAGCCTGACATGGGCCGTGACCTGGCCCCCTACCAGGCCGCGATCGGGCGGGCAGAAGGGCTGCTGCGCCGGCACCTGGCCTCCGGGAGGGCGAGCGCGGACGAGATCGCGAACGTCCGCCGCGCCGCGGAGATCATGAAGGCGCAGCTCGCCGCGAGCCCCGACCACGTGCTGGGCTACGACCGGCGCCCGCCCGACCCGAGGACCGGCCTGAAGGGGCCCGAGCAGTGGACCATCGACTGCCTGCGCAGGGCCTCCGACGAGATCCACCCGGAGCTGGCGAGCGAGCAGGCCCAGCAGGCGTACGTCCGCAAGGAGCAGGAGTACCTGGACCTGGGGCTGCGGCTGGTGACCCAGGTCCGCCTGCGGCAGCAGGCCGTGATCGACCGGCAGAACGGCAGGAGCTACCTGATCCAGGACAACCCGCTGATCCCGCGGATCATGTCGGTGATCGCCTCCGAGCTCATGAGCTGGGTCCGCCGCCGCCCCGTCGATCAGGCGTTCCTGACGCGGCGGGCGGAGTCGGGGCTGGCCGACTTCCTGGCCGAGCGGCCCGACATGGTGGCGTTGCTCCGCCTGGCGCAGACGCTGCCGGCCGACGTGGAGATCAGCGAGATCCCCATCGAACGGCCGGCGGTCGTCGAGGCGGTCGAGCTGGCCATCGGCCTGGTGCCGGTCGTGGGCAACGTGGTGGCGGCCTACGAGGCGTACAGCGGGCGGGACCTGTTCGGCTACCGGCTCAGCGACGTGGAGCGGGGCGTGCTGGCGGCCACGGTGCTGCTGCCGCTGGCCGGACGGCTGGTCAAGGGCGGGCGCGTGCTCTACACCGAGGCGCGCCTGGTCGCCCTGTACGGCCGGGACGCGGCCCAGTGGTCGCGCGCCGTGACCGCCGGCGGCCGCCTGTCGGCCAACTCTCCCGCGGTGCGCGTGGTCGAGCAGGCCGAGGTGGCGCTGCGCGTCGACAAGAAGATCGGCACGGCGGTGGCCAGGGAGGCGGCGCGGGCCCTGCCGCGGGTCGTGCGCGGCCCGGGCGTGGCGGCCATGCCGGAGCAGGCGGTGCTGGATCTGTTCCGCGAGCTGGCCGGCACGCACCGGGCGCTGGCCACGCTGGACGGGCCCGCCATGCTGCGCATCCTGGAGAAGGGGCCGAACGTGGACCACCTCAAGGGCCAGGTGCTGGAGGAGGTGCTGGAGTCGCAGGTCGTGCCGTGGCTCGCTCAGCGGGCCGGATCGTTCGCCCTGGGGCTGCGGACGGGAGGCAGGCCGCTGGAGTTCGTCCCCGGGCATCTCGTGCGGGACCTGTCCGGGCGGCAGATCACCGACGGCATCCTCGGCGTGCGCAACGGGGGAGTGCTGGAGATCCTGGCCGTGTTCGAGGCCAAGGCCGGCCGGCAGGCCGCCCGCGAGCTGAGCGCGGCCAGGGGCGGCCTGTCGGCCCTGAACGACGCCGAACGGGCCGAGCTGCGTGCCTACGCCAAGGACGTGCTGCGCGAGCAGCGCGCCGCCGCCGTGAAAGCCGGCCAGAAGTACACCAGGTCGCTGGACGACGTCCAGAAGGAGATCGCGCTCAGCGAGACCGGCGGCCAGGTCAGGCGGGACATCGAGCGCCTGTCGCCGGGCGGCGGCGCGCGCACGGTGTCGATCAGGATCGGGGAGGAGACGGTGCCCGTCCTGCTGTCGCCGACCCGGACGAAGTTCTTCGGCGTGCTGCCCCGCGACGTCAGGTCCGCGCTCATCGAGAAGGAGCTCGCCGACGCCGGCTTCACCTTCGAGATCATCGGCGTGGACCTGACGCAGCGTGAGCTGGTCACCATCGCGGAGAAGCTGAGACCGATGGCCGCGAAGCTCGCCGCCGGCCCCTGACGGGCTCGTGCCGGGGGCAGCTTACCGCGTACCGTGACGAGCACCCTGCCCCCGGAAGGAGCCCTCCGTGTTCGTCGACCTGCCCCTGCCGCAACTGCGCCAATACCGTCCCGAGCGGGCCGAGCCCGCCGACTTCGACGCGTTCTGGCAGCGGACGCTCGGCGAGGCCCGCGCCCACGACCTCGCCCCCGAGTTCACCCCTGTCCCGAGCGAGCTGACCGTGGCCGACGTGTTCGACGTGACGTTCGCGGGGTTCGGCGGGCACCCGATCAAGGGCTGGCTGCTGCTGCCCCGCCACGTCACGGGGCCGGTGCCGTGCGTGATCGAGTACCAGGGGTACGGCGGCGGGCGCGGGCTGCCGATCGACTGGCTGCTGTGGCCGAGCTTCGGCTACGCCGTGCTCGCCATGGACAGCCGGGGCCAGGGAGCCGGCGGGTGGCGGCGCGGCGACACCGCCGACCCCTACCCCGGCACGGGGCCGCAGACGCCCGGCGTCATGACCAGCGGCGTCCACGACCCCCACGCCTACTACTACCGGCGGCTCTACACCGACGCCGTACGCGCGGTCGAGGCCGCCAGGGCGCATCCGGGGATCGGGGAGATCGCGGTCGGCGGCGCCAGCCAGGGCGGGGCGATCGCGCTGGCCGTGTCGGCGCTGGCGCCCGGCCTGGCCTGCGCGCTGGTGGACGTGCCGTTCATGTGCCACATCAGGCACGCCACGCAGATCACGCCCGAGCACCCGTACGCGGAGCTCGCGGCCTACTGCCGGGCGTTCAAGGACCAGGTGGAGCGGGTCTTCGAGACGCTGGCCTACTTCGACGGGATGAACTTCGCCGCCAGGGCCCGCACGCCCGCGCTGTTCTCCGTGGGGCTGCAGGACGGGATCACGCCGCCGTCCACGGTGTTCGCCGCCTACAACCACTACGCGGGGGACAAGGACATCAGGGTGTACCCGTACAACGGGCACGAGGGCGGCGAGTCGGCGCACGTCATGGAGCGGGTGACCAGGGCGAAGAAGGCGCTGGGGTGAACAGTGGATGGCGCCGTCTCGCGTGGCGGACGCGGGGCGGCGTCACCCCATGACGCAGACTAGGCTTAACAGGCACGTCATCCGACCGACGAGAGAGACCATGAAGACCTTCGAAGAGCTGTTCGCCGAGCTGTCAGAGAAGGCCACCACCCGGCCCGCGGGCTCGGGCACCGTGGCCGCGCTCGACGCCGGCGTCCATGCCATCGGCAAGAAGGTCGTCGAGGAGGCCGCCGAGAGCTGGATGGCCGCCGAGTACGAGTCAGACGACAGGGCCGCGGAGGAGATCTCCCAGCTCCTCTACCACGTGCAGGTGCTGATGATCGCCAAAGGCATCGGCCTCGACCAGGTCTACAAGCATCTCTAGGGCGCCGCGCGCGCCCGCCACCAGGAGATAGCGGAAGGCAGACACACGTAAGGACCTGAAGACATGCTGCGTCTGGCAGTACCGAACAAGGGCTCGCTCAGCGAGGCCGCCCAGGCCATGCTCAAGGAGGCCGGCTACCGGTCACGCAGGGACAGCAAGGAGCTCGTCGTCGTCGACGACGCCAACGGCTGGGAGCTGTTCTTCCTGCGGCCCCGCGACATCGCGGTCTACGTCGGCGAGGGCACCCTCGACGTGGGCATCACCGGCAGGGACATGCTGATCGACTCCGGCGCGCCGGTCGAGGAGATCATGTCGCTCGGCTTCGGCGCCTCCACCTTCCGGCTGGCCGCCGCAGCCGGGACGATGGGGTCGGTGCACGACCTCAACGGCAGGCGCATCGCCACCTCCTACGCCGGCCTGCTCGACAAGTACCTCTCCGACCAGGGCGTCGACGCCCGCGTGATCAAGCTCGACGGGGCCGTCGAGACGGCCATCAGGCTCGGCGTGGCCGACGCCGTGGCCGACGTCGTCGAGACCGGCACCACGCTGCGCAACGTCGGCCTGGAGGTGTTCGGCGACCCGATCATGAAGTCGGAGGCCGTGCTGATCAAGCGGCACAGCGGGCCCGACACACCGGGTGTCGGCCAGCTCGTCCGCCGCTTCCAGGGCGTCGTGCAGGCCCGCGACTTCGTCATGATGGACTACGACATCCGCGCCGAGCGCATCGAGGAGGCCATCACCCTGACGCCCGGCATGGAGGGCCCCACGGTCTCTCCGCTGCACCGCGAGGGCTGGGTCGCCGTGCGCGCCATGGTCCGGCGCAAGGGTCACCAGCAGGTGATGGATCAGCTGTGGGACATCGGCGCAAGGGCCATCCTGGTCACCGACATCTACGCCTGCCGCCTGTGAGATCTGCCCGCTAGGTCACGGGGCCGGCGGGCATATCGCAGCCGTGCGTAACGAAGCGGTCGCCTGGCGTGGTTGTGCCAGGCAGATGTGGTCCTTACTCGAACAGGGCAACCGGCGCTGGGCGGCGGGCAAGTCCGCCCACCCGCACCAGGACCCGCGACGCCGGAGGCAGGTCGCCTCCGGGCAGCAGCCCCGGGCGGTCGTGCTGTCGTGCATCGACTCCCGGGTGCCGCCCGAGGTGGTCTTCGACGTCGGCCTCGGCGACCTGCTGGTCGTCCGCACCGCCGCCCACACCCTCGACTCCCTCGTCACGGCCGCCGTCCAGTACGGCCCGCAGGACCTGCGGGCCAGCCTCGTCGTCGTCCTGGGCCACCAGCGCTGCGGCGCGGTCACGGCGGCCGCCCGGGCGTTACGCAGGCGGGTCGTCCTGCCCGGTGAGCTGCCCGCCATCGTCGCGGCGCTCGAACCCGCCTACGCCACCTCCAACGGCCGGGTCGAGCCCATGGTCCACGCCCACATCCGCCGGACCGTCTCGCACCTGAGAGCCGACCCCCTCCTGCACGGCAGCGCCACCGTCATCGGCGCCTACTACAGCCTGGACACGGGGCTGGTGAGCCGCGTGAGCTGACACGTCCCGGGCACGAGAATCAGTAGCGCAGCTCCGCCAGCACACCGTAGTGGTCGGAGGCGGGCTCGGGGCCGTCACCGACCACCTCGCAGCGCACCGGGTGCCCGGCGCCGCCCGCCCTCGGCCAGGCGCTCAGCACGTAGTCGAAGCGCCGGTCGGGATACAGGGCGGGCCGGGCCCACGGGTTGGCGTTGCTCCACGTGTGGCCGGGGCCGCCGTCGCCGGCGACCTCCCACGCGTCGTAGAAGACCAGCCCCGGCACCGAGGTGGCGCTGCGCCCGGTCAGCATCCGCGGTAGGCCCCGATCATCACGCTGAGCACCTGTAACGGCCCGCGCGGCCCGTCCAGCTCGCAGAACAGCGCGCGGCCCGGCAGCACGCCGCCCTTCTCCCGCGGCGGCGGCCCGCCCGGCAGCGGCCGGTCCTCCTGCCGGACGACCGGCCAGCGGGACAGCACGGCGACCGGCGCCTGCGCCGGGCCGGCCGCGACGTGCTCGTAGCCGAGCCGCTGGCCCGCCCACTCCTGTAACGCCACCACGTCGGGCGCCAGGCCGCGCACCACTTTCTCGATGCGCCCCGCCCGCTGGGCGTACGGGCCCTCCTCGCCCCACACGTTCCAGGTCAGCACGCGCACGCCGGTCCCGATCAGCGGCCCGTATGGCTCCTGCCAGGTCATCCCAGCCCCTCCACCGCCTTGACCGCCTGATCCACCTGCTCGGGGCTGGTCACGATACTCGTGCCGAAGCGCAGCAGCGAGGGGTTGTACGGAGTCACGCTCGTGATCACCTTGCGCTCCCGCAGCCGCTCCACCGCCTCGAACGGCTCCATGCCGGCCACCGAGCAGCACACCAGCCCCGCCGACAGCTCGGGCGCCCGCGGCGTGGCGAGCCTGACGTGCGGGATCTCGGCCAGGCCCGCCTTCAGCCGGGTGGCCAGCTCCTGGGTGCGCGCCCGCACCCGGTCCTTGCCGATCGCCGTCATGAACGCGAACGCCTGCGGCATCGCCCACCGGTGCTCGAACGCCTTGTACCCGCCCGGCGTGACCAGCTCCGCCGTGGTGGCGCCGGGGGATCCGCCGTTCTGCCAGGCGGCGAAGGCGGCCTGACTGAAGCTGGGCACGATCGGGGCCACCGCGTCCCAGGCGCGGCCCCACACGATGCCGGTGCCGCGCGGCCCGAACAGCCATTTGTGCGTGCCGCTGGCCAGGAAGTCGCAGCCCAGGTCCGCCACGCCGTCGGCCATCGCGCCGAACCCGTGCACCCCGTCCACGCACAGCAGCGCCCTGTCGTGCGCGGCGCGGCCCCTGTTCGCCTCGGCCAGCATGTCGGCGATCGCCCGGACCGGCACACGCACGCCGGTGCTGGAGTGCACCCAGGTGACCGCGACCACGCGGGTGCGCGGGCCGAGGCCGTCCTTGATCGCCGAGACCATGCGGTCGGCCGAGGCGCGGGCCGGGTCGTCGTACAGCTTGACCCTGCGCACCTTCGCGCCCGTGCGTCCCGCCAGCAGCCGCAGGCCCTCGTGGGTGGCCAGGAAGTCGTGCTCGGTGGTCAGCACGTCCTGGCCGGGGCGCAGGACCAGGCCGGAGTAGAGCAGCGCCAGGCCCATCGTGGTGCTGTCGGTCAGCGCGATCGCGCCCGGCTCCGCGCCCAGGTAGCGGGCGGCGGCCTCGCGTACGGCCTGGTCGGGGGAGGCGCCGCCGGGCGGCGTGTAGTCGGGGTCGGCGTCCAGCGCGTCGCGGTGCGTCCTGATCGCCTCCCGTACCTGCGCCGGCGCGGGGGCCAGGACGAACGCGGCGAACTGCCCGTACGCCGGGTCCAGCGCGAACTGGGAGCGCACCGACGCCCAGTCGGCCGGGTCGAAGCCTCTGGGCGGCGGAGATGCGGCGGTGCACGCCGACGCCCCGACCGGCACGCCGGCGAGCAGGCCGGCGCCGAGCAGGGCACGTCTGTTCAGCATGCTCTGCTTCCTACCCGCCGGCGTCCGTTCGGCATGCGGATTTTCCCTGCCCGCGCCTGCTCGGAACGCGGGGTCCCGGCTCGCCGGGGTCAGCCTCTGAGCGCGGAGACCTGCCTGATCAGGTCGGAGACGCGGACGATGCCCAGGCAGCGGTTCAGCTCGTCGGTGACCACCAGGTCGTCGTAGACGCGGGCCGCGTCCCTGCCCGCCGCCTGCATGGCGGCGATGGCCGGAGTGGTGCGCGGCACCGTGCGCGGCGGGTCGGCCAGCCGCTGCGCCGGCTTCTGCCCGTGCAGCGCGTGCCCGTAGCGGGCCGCGAACGACAGCAGGAACCGGCTGCGGTCCAGGCTGCCCCTGGGCCGCTGGAACTCGTCCACCAGGATCACGCTGGTGATCGTCGGCTCGTGCCCGAACGCCGCCACGGCCTCCTCCGCCTTCGCCTCCACCGGCAGCGTCACGGCCGGCAACAGCAGCTCCTGCACGCGGGGGCCGAGCATGACCGAGGCGGGGGACTCGTCGGCGACCGGCAGCGGCACCCGTACCTTGCCGTCGGGGCCCGGCGCCAGCAGCGGGCCGTGCGCCAGACGCACGCCCAGACCGCGGACCGTGGCCACCTGCGCCTCGCGCTCCACGCCCGGCGCCATGACGTGGGCGCCGATGCCGCGGGCCAGCGTCACCACCGCCCGCGCCACCGCGATCGCCCGGTGGTCGCCCGGGATGCGCGCCACCACTTCCGGGTCGAGGGCCAGCAGGTACGGGGAGGAGTCGGTGATCAGGTCCAGGGCCGCGCCCCCGCTGCCCACGTCGCCGAAGCCGAGCAGGTAACCGATCGTGCGCAGGCCGTCGAGGCCCACCTTGAGCAGCGGCCTGTCCTGCTCGTGGCACGGTCCAGTGAGCAGCAGGATCGCCTCGCGCGGATGCCTGCCCGCCCTTCTCAGCGCCTCGTGCAGGGGCGCCAGGGCACCCGCGCCCGACAGCACCACCCGAATGGGCAGTTCGAGCACCATGGGCAACGGCGCGGCCCGGAGGGCGCCGTTGGGGTCCACGATGGCGGGGTGCGCGATGACGGCCCCGGTGTCGAGATCCACCATGGGACTCGTGAGCAGGGAGGACACGTACAGATGGTGCTCCTGCCACAGCGGCATCAGAAGCCCCGCGAAACAAAATTTACCGACATTTCCGCTTTGGTTCCCGCGTGCGTGGCGCCCGGCGCGAGGTGCGGGGTGCCGGGTGCGGAGCGGCCTGCGTGCCGGGGACGCGTGGGGAGTTCGGGCGGGGTCCGCTAGCCTGCGGGTCATGAGCGCGCGTCCGGCGAGGGGCGGCGGGCGGTGGGTCACCGTGCCGCCGGAGCGCCTGCATCCGTGGATCGACGGGTTCGCCGAGCGTCACGGGCCCTTCTCGGCGAGCGGGGACGAGCGGGTCGTGCGGCTGCTGGCCGATGACGGGGCGGTGGCCGAGCTGCACGTGCCGTTCCCGCCCATGACACCGCCGGGGCCGCCGCACGTGACCGGACTCGTCGCGCACGCCGGTAGGGAGCGGCGGGTCGGGGTGTTCCTGGTGCGGCTCGGCGGGTACGCGGCGGGGATCTTCCACGGTGGCTCGCTGGTGGCGTCCAAGGTGGGGTCGCGGCTGGTGCAGGGGCGCACGGCGGCCGGCGGGTGGTCGCAGCAGCGCTTCGCCAGGCGGCGCAGGAACCAGGCGGCCCAGGCGTTCGACGACGCGGTGGAGACGGCGGTGCGGGTGCTGACGCCGTACCTGGGCGAGTTGGACGGGGTCGTGCTCGGCGGCGATCGCAGGGCGATGGACGCGCTGCGGCCCGACCGGCGGCTGGCGCCGCTGCTGGCGCTGGAGACCGAGCCCTTCCTGGTGGTGCCGGACCCGCGCCTGGCGGTGCTGCGCGACACGCCCGCCCTGTTCAGGGCGGTCCGCGTGCGCATCGTCGACCCCGCCTGAGACCATCTCCCGGAACCGCCCGGAACCGCCCGGAACCGCCCCAACCGCCCCGGGCGCTCACGCGGAACCGGCCGAAGACGTTCGGGCGGGACCGGTCCCGGGCTCGCTGGGCGGAATGTCCTGGAGCGCTCACCCGTCACCCCGTCCGGGTGTTCAGGCGAACGCGTCCTTGTGGTCGGCCAGGAAGTCCTGCCAGGAGCGGGGCGCGTGGCCGGTGAGCTCGGCCACCACCGTCGTGGCCGGCTCCCAGCTCCCGTTACCGGTCTCGGCCTGGAGCTCGGCCAGCTCGCCCGCGAACGGCTGCGGAACGCCCTGGCGCTCCAGGTGGCCGGTCATCTCGGCGACGGACAGGTTCACGTACCGGACCTCCCGGCCCAGCGCCGTGCCGATCTCCGCGGCGATCTCCTCGTGCGACAGGGACGGCGGGCCCGTCAGCAGGTACTCCCGGTCGGGGCCCACAGGGCCGGTCAGCAGGGCGGCGGCCACGTCGGCGATGTCGCGGGTGTCGATGTAGTTCACCCCCGCGGAGCCGTACGAGCCGTACATGGTGCCGTCGCGGACGTCGCGCGGCAGGGTCTGCATGAAGCCGCTGGGCTGGAGGATCGCGTACGGCACGCCCGACTTCCTGAGGTGGGCGTCGACCTGGCCGTGCAGGCCCATGCCGAGCCTGGCGCCGACGGCGGCGTCGCGTACCGACACCGCGACGATCTGCGCGACCCCCGCCGCGGAGGCCAGGTCGATGACGGCGCGGTGGGCGTCCACGAAGCCGGGCCAGATCCCGCTGTTGAGGAACAGGCGGTCGCCGGGGGAGAGCAGCCCGCCGATCGTCTCCGGCTCGTCGAAGTCGGCCGTCGCGTACGGGCTGCCGAGGTCGTCGGCGGGGCGGCGGACGACGGCGAGCCGGTCGTGGCCGTGCAGCCGCCGGACGAGAGCCCGGCCGATGTTGCCGGTGGCACCGGTGATCACGATCATGGGGACCTCCTGCTAAGCGGAATCTCGGGTTCCGGTTGCTCGGACGGTACACTAAGCGGAATGCAGTCGTCCACTTGGAGGTCGTACGTGCGCGCGGATGCCAGGCGGAACCTGGGCAAGATCGTCGAGGCGGCCGCGGAGGTCGTCGCCGAGCGCGGCGTCAACGCCCCCATGGAGGCCATCGCCAAGCGTGCCGGCGTCGGCATCGGCACGCTCTACCGCCGCTTCCCCGACCGCGCCGCGCTCATCGCGGCGGTCGGCGATCACTACATCCACACGATGGCGGAGGCGCTGGACGCCGCGGCCGGCAGCTCCGCCGACGCCTGGAGCGCCATCTGGGACTTCGTCTGCTGGGTCGCCGAGCCGGGCCGCGCCGCGCTCTCCACCGCACTGGCGGTGCTGCCGGAGGAGGCGATCGTCGACCGGGCCGAGTTCGCGCGGGTGCGGGCGGGCTGGGTGGAGCGGTTCGCCGGCCTCGTACGGCAGGCGCAGGCCGAGGGCTCGATGCGGCCCGACGTCGGCGTGGAGGACCTCATCCACCTGCTGAACGTCTTCACCTGTCACCCCGAGCAGCTCCCCGCGCCGGTGGCCGCCGATCCGGGGCGGTACCTGCGCCTGATGCTCGACGGCATGAAGTCTGGCGCCGCCACGCCTTCCGGAGCGTGACCACCCCGAGTCTTTGAGACGATTCAAAAGAATCTTGAATGCCGCTATGATGAGCCGAAGTTCACGGTGAACCGCGGTCGGCGGTTCTCCGTACGCGACGGATCCTGCGCTCTTACCAGTCTGGATACCGTTCTTTCAGCAGCACGGCCTCGTGAGGATCGATGGCGACCAGGAACATCAAGGAGGTCGCGCAGCTGGCGCGCGTCTCAGTGGGAACGGTGAGCAATGTACTCAACCGCCCGGAGATCGTGTCCCCCGCCACACGCGAACGCGTCTTCGAAGCGATCAAGAAACTTGGCTTCGTCCGCAATGAGGTGGCCCGCCACCTGCGGGTGGGCCGCAGCAGGACGGTCGGGCTCGTCGTGCTCGACGTGTCCAACCCGTTCTTCGTGGACGTGGCCCAGGGCGCGGAAGCCGTGGCCGACGACCACGACTCGATGGTGGTGCTCTGCAACAGCGCCGGCGACACGGGCCGCGAGCGCCGCCACCTCGACCAGCTCGAACAGCAGCGGGTGATGGGCATACTGATCACCCCTGTCGAGACGGAGAGCCCCTGGGTGGAGGAGCTCATCGCCCGCGGCACCCCCGTCGTGCTGGTCGACAGCCCGGCGACCGGGCTGCAGTGCTCGGTCGCCGTCGACGACCGGCTGGGCGGGCAGATCGCCGGCGCCCACCTCATCGAACGCGGGCACCGGCGGATCATGTTCGTCGGCGGGCCGATGTCCATCAAACAGGTGGCCGACCGGCACGCGGGCGTGACCAGCGCCGTCGCCGCCGCCGACGGCGCCGTCGAGCTGCTCACCTCCAGCGCGCACACGCTCACGGTGGCCGAAGGGCGGGCCATCGGCGAACGGGTGGCGGCGCTGCCTCCCGACGAACGGCCCACCGCCGCCTTCTGCGCCAACGACATGATGGCGCTGGGGTTCTTACAGGCCATGGCGTCGCACGGGCTTCGCGTGCCCGAGGATCTGGCGATCATCGGGTACGACGACATCGACTTCGCGGCTGCGGCGGCCGTGCCTCTGTCGTCGATCCGGCAGCCCCGGGAGTTGCTGGGGCGGACCGCGATCGATCTGTTGCTGGAGGAGGTGGCCGATCCTGAGCAGCATCGGCATCGGCAGGTCATCTTCCAGCCTGACCTGGTGATCCGGGAGTCCAGCGCGTTGCGGCGCGACGCCTGACATCCGGGTTCTCGCTCTGCGGGGCTGCTCCTGGTGGTGGTCTGCCAGGGTGCGGGTGTTGCGCGCCGGCCGCCGTACGAGTGCGCCGGGCCCCGCCGTACACCTGCTCGCCGCCGCGGCGCGCCAGGGGCGAAGCCGCAGGCCGGAGCTCGCACCCGCGTCGCCCGCCTGCGCGTCGTCGGCCCGCGCGTCGCCCGCCTGCGGCGGCCGCGTGCGTGCGCGTGCCTGCGGTTCGCCCGCCTGGACGTGCTCGATCCGCGCGCGGGCGTGCGCGTGTTGCTCGCGCTCGCCTCGTTCGCGTCCGCGTTCCTTGCGCTGCACCCGTTCGCAGCGCTCACCTGCGGCTTCGCGCGCCGGCGTGGGACGCCGCCCGTGGCGCCCCCGAGGCCCGCGCGCGGTCGTTCAGCCGTCCGCCAGCCGGAGAACACAAGGAGCACTCCCATGGAAACCCTCTACACCAACCCCCTGTCCACCCCCCACGACCTCGCCGACTTCAGGATGGAAGGTGAGGGGGCCATGTCCTTCCCCCAGGGCAGGCTCAGGCTGGAGAGTCTCAGGCCGCCCTCCGACGGGCAGGCGGCCAACCTGGTCCTCTGGTGTCCGGAGGACTTCCCGCGGGACATCCGCCTCGAGTGGGACTTCTGGCCCGTCAGGGAGCCGGGGCTGGCGATCACGTTCTTCCACGCGCGGGGAAGGAACGGCGAGGACCTGTTCGACCCGGCCCTGGCCGCGCGCAACGGCCCCTACGACCAGTACCACCACGGCGACCTCGACGCCTACCACGTCTCCTATTTCCGCCGTATGTGGCCCTCCGAGCGCGCCTTGCACACCTGCAACCTGCGCAAGAGCCACGGCTTCCACCTGGTCGCGCAGGGCCCTGACCCGTTGCCGGCCGTGCTGGACGCCGACGGCCCCTACGCGATCCGGATCGACGTCAAGGGGGCGGCGGTGACCTTCTCAATCAACGATTTGGTCTCGTTCCGCTGGGAGGATGACGGGTCGATCGGCGGTCCTGCCCTGGCAGGAGGCAAGATCGGGTTCCGGCAGATGGCTCCGCTCATCGGGGAGTACGCAAATCTCCGCGTATCTCGTCATTGACTTTGAGTCGATTCAACACTAATTTCGCACCAACCGCCGTTCACTCGCTTGTAACTGGGCAGGAACCACGGTGCAATACTCCACCCCCGTATCCGTGCACATGCCACGAGAAGGTGGTGCCGGATGAACCATCCCGCCATGTCGATCAGGATTCAAGCTGCCTGCTCAGAGGTCATCTGGGCGGCCCGCCTGAACCTGATCTGGCTCGTGTTCACCCTCGCGGGAGGCGTGATTCTCGGGCTCGGGCCCGCCACCGTAGCCGCCTACACCCTGGCTCGGAGGCATGCCCGGAATGAAACGTTTCAGGCTTGGAGCGAATTCTGGACCGTCTACCGACGGGAGTTCGTCCGGGCCTCGTTGCTGGTCCTGCCCGCGGTGCTCGTCGCCATCGTGCTGGCCGGCAACTACCTCTACTTCTCCGCCCTGGGGCCCGACCATGGGGCGCCGCGGATCGCCAGTCTCGTGGCACTCATCGTGCTGGCGGGTGTGGGGGCACAAGTAGGGCCGCTCTACGCGCACTACGACCTGCCGCTCTGGGCCTACTGGCCCAAGGCGGTCCAGCTAGCGCTGCTGCGTCCGGCGTCGTCCGTGATCTTGCTGCTAGCGCTCTCAGCCATCGCCTACGCGACCTCGGCGCTGCCCATCCTGGCGGCGCTGATCAGCTTCGGCGCGTGGATCTATCTCAACACGTGGCTCTGCCAGCGCTTCTTCCAGGAGAACGAGGCGCGCTTGCATTCGAAAGGGAACTCATGAGCGCATCCCGTCGTCGGCGGCTTCTCGCCGGTGTGTTAACGCTAACGGCTGCTCTCACCGCCTCGGCCTGCTCTGGAGGTGGCGACGCGGCCCAGTCCGACCCGAACACGGTCACGTTCATGGCGAAGCTGTTCGGCACCGCGCCCGAGCCCACCGGCGAGCTGCACCAGGCCATCGAGAAGTTCCTCGGCAAGAAGATCAAGGTCACCTGGGTCCCCAACGCCGAGTACACCGAGAAGATGAACGTCACGCTGGCCTCGGACAGCATTCCGCAGGTCGTGGTCGTGGACCCGAAGATGCCGGCGTTCGTGAAGTCCGCCCAGGCCGGAGCGTTCTGGGACCTGACCGACAAGCTGGACAAGTATCCGAACCTCAAGCCGGCGGACGAGCGGACCGCGCTCAACGCCTCCGTCAACGGCAAGATCTACGGCCTCTACCGCATGCGCCCCCTGCTGCGCTCGGCGGTCGTGATCCGCAAGGACTGGCTGGACAAGGTCGGCCTCAAGGAGCCGACGACGATCGACGAGTTCTACGAGGTCGCCAAGGCCTTCACCGAGAAGGACCCGGACGGCAACGGCAAGAAGGACACCTACGGCCTCATCATCCCGAAGTGGCCGTCCAGCTCCTACGCCAGCGCCAGCCCGTACGACGTGGTCGAGACCTGGTTCGGCGCCCCGACCGGCTGGGGCGAGCGCGACGGCAAGGTCGTGCCCGGCTTCGACACCCCCGAGTTCATCGAGGCCAACAAGTTCCTCAAGAAGATGGTCGACGAGGGCCTGATCAACCCCGACTTCGCCACCCTCGACACCGCCAAGTGGAACGAGCCGTTCTTCTTCGGCAGGGGCGGCATGATCATCGACGTCAACATCCGCTCCCGCCAGGTCCTCGACCTGTTCAGGGAGGACGGCGACCAGAACTACGGTGACAAGGTCACCATGGTCGGCAACCTGGCGCGCTCCGACGGCAAGAAGTTCTCCTACCCGTTCACCGGCTACGCCGACTCCCTGGCCATCTCCAAGCAGAGCGTGCGCACCGAGGCCGAGCTGGACAACGTGCTGAAGACGCTGGACAAGCTGGCCACCAAGGAAGGCCAGGTCCTGCTGCAGAACGGCATCGAGGGCCGCAACTTCAAGGTCGAGAACGGTGACACCGCCACGCTGATCAACGTGGACGACCCCGCCGTCCGGACCGTCCAGGACAACGTGGACGACGCGTTCACCCAGCTCAGCACCAAGGGCACGATGGACATCGGCGGCATCGCCTACCAGCGCATCCCGCCGGGCCAGCCGTACCGGGACATCATCGCCAAGCAGAAGGAACTGGTGGAGGAGGACCTCAAGACGGCGGTGCACAACGCCGCGCTGCCCGTCGTGGCCCCCGCGCAGATCGAGAAGGGCCCGCAGATCGACAAGATCATCGGCGACGCGCGGGTCAAGTTCCTCTCGGGCGCGATCGACGAGGCGGGCCTGAAGGCCGAGATCCAGAAGTGGCACGACGGCGGCGGCGACCAGATCATCACCGAGGTCAACGACCTGCTCGCCAAGCTCCCCAAGTAGGACGACCCCCCGCGTGAGGGGCCCGGCTCCCTCCGGGCCCCTCACATCGAAAGGAGGCCGCTGTGGCCACCGACCTGGCGACGCCTCCGAAGGCGGCGCCCAAGGCGAAGAAGCCGAAGAGGGCCGACAAGGTGCCGCTGGGCACCGCGGTGCTGCGTTATCGCTGGCTCTACCTGATGCTCCTGCCGGGCGTCGCCTACTTCGTGATCTTCAAGTACCTGCCGATGTACGGCGTGACGATCGCGTTCCAGGACTACCTGCCGTTCCTCGGCTACTCGGGCAGCCCCTGGGTCGGATTCAAGCACTTCGAGCAGCTCTTCTCCGGGCCTGACTTCGCCCGGCTGCTGGCCAACACGCTGATCCTGGCGGCGCTGCACATCCTGTTCGTCTTCACCGCGCCGGTCATCGTCGCGCTGATGCTGAACGAGCTGCGGGTCAACATCCTCAAGCGCTCGATCCAGTCGCTCATCTACATCCCGCACTTCCTGTCGTGGACCATCGTCGCGGCGCTGACGTACGTGCTGTTCGCGGCCGACTTCGGCGTGATCGCCACCTGGATGCGCGACCTGCTGGGCGACACCACCAAGATCGACTACATGGCGCAGGAACAGTGGTTCCGTGAGATCGTCATCCTGCAGCAGCTCTGGAAGATGACGGGCTGGGGCACGATCATCTACCTGGCCGCGCTGGCCGGGGTGGACCCCAACCTGTACGAGGCCGCCCGCATGGACGGCGCCGGCCGCTTCCGCCAGCTCTGGCACGTCACGCTGCCCGCGATCCGCCCGACGGTCGTCGTCATGGCCATCCTCGCCTCCGGAAACCTGCTGGACTCCGGCTTCGAGCAGATCTGGCTGATGACCACCTCGCTGAACCGCGGGGTCGCCGAGGTGTTCGACACCTACGTCTACTACGCCGGCGTCCAGAACGGGAACTTCAGCTACTCCACCGCCGTCGGCCTGTTCAAGGGCGTGGCCGGCGTCATCCTGATCTTCGGCTCCAACTGGCTGGCCAAGCGCATGGGCCAGCGGGGACTGTTCTAGGGGGCCCCGGCATGACCACCATGACTGAGACCAAGCCCAAGAAGCTCGCGGTCAACAACCACAACTCCGTCGGCAGCCGCGTCTTCGACGTCCTCAACGTCGTCGCGCTCGCCGGCCTGGCGCTGATCACGGTGCTGCCGCTGATCTACGTGCTGGCCGCGTCGTTCGCCACCGAGCCGGAGATCGCCGCCAGGCCGTTCTTCCTGTGGCCGGAGAAGATCGTCACCGAGGCGTACGAGTACATCTTCGCCACCCCCACCTTCATCCGGTCCCTGCTCACGACCGTCGTCGTGACGGCGGTCGGGATGGTGATCCAGGTCATGCTGACCTTCACCATGGCCTACCCGCTGGCCAAGCGGTACCTGCCGGGCCGCACCCTGGTGCTGAACCTGGTCATCTTCACGATGGTCTTCACCGGCGGCATGATCCCCACCTACCTGGTGGTGCGCGACCTGGGGATGCTCGACAGCTACTGGGCGCTCATCCTGCCGCTGGCGATCAACCCGTTCTACCTGATCATCGTCAAGAGCTTCTTCCAGGAGCTGCCGCAGGCGCTGGAGGAGGCGGCCAGGATCGACGGCTGCAACGAGATGGGCGTCTTCTTCAAGATCGTCCTCCCGCTGTCCAAGCCGATCATCGCGACGTTCGCGCTGTTCTACGCGGTGGCGATCTGGAACGACTACATGTCGCCGCTGCTGTACATCACCGATCCGGACAAGTGGACGCTGCAGATCCTCGTCCGCCAGCTCGTGGCCACCGACCCCGCGGCCGCCCTGTCGCAGATGGACCGCACCTGGGTGCCGCCGGAGCAGGGGGTGAAGTTCGCGATCATCGTGATCGCGACGCTGCCGATCCTGTTCTTCTACCCGTTCCTGCAGAAGCACTTCGCCAAGGGCGTGCTGATCGGGGGCGTCAAGGAGTGAGCACGCGCACCGTGCTGCTGGCGGGGGACTCCACGGTCGCCGCCTGCCCGGCCTTCGAGGCGCCGATGTCCGGATGGGGAGCGCAGCTCGGAGCCTACGCCGGCGGCCCGGTGCGCAACCTCGCCAAGGGCGGCGCCACCACGGCCAGCCATCGCGCCGAGGGCCTGTGGTCGGCGCTGCTGCGCGAGACCTCGCCCGGCGACGTCGTGGTGATCCAGTTCGGGCACAACGACCAGAAGGAGCCGGAGCTGCCGTACCGGGAGAACCTGCGCGCCTTCGTCGAGGAGGCGCGCGGGGCGGGCGCGCTCGCGGTGTTGTGCACGCCGGTGCAGCGGCGCAGGTTCGAGGGCGCGCGGCTGGTGCCCACGCACGGCGACTACCCCGACCGCGTGCGCGACCTGGCCGCCGCCGAGCGCGTACCGCTCATCGACCTGACGCGGGCCACCACCGAGCTGTACGAACGCCTCGGCCCCGAAGGCTCCAAGGCCCTGTTCACCCACTTCCCGCCCGGCACGCATCCGCTCCACCCGGACGGCGTGGCCGACGACACCCACTTCTGTTTCCGCGGCGCCGACGAGGTGGCCGCCATCGTCGCCGAGCGACTGAAGGAGATCGCATGACGGAGCTGCGCTGGCTGGACCGGCCGGGAGAGCAGGGGGTGACCTGGGGAGTCCCGTGGCCACGCGGCACGGTCGGGCGGGGCACGCCGTTCGCGCTGGCCGACGCCGGCGGGAACGAGGTGCCGGTGCAGAGCTGGGTGACCGCCACCTGGCCGGACGGCTCGGTCAAGTGGACGGCGCACGCCATCGGCGCCGGGCAGCCGTCCGGGACGTACCGGCTGGAGCCCGGCAGGGAGCCCGCCGCCGCCGGTACCGCCGTCACCGTCACCCGCGAGGGGCATGACCTGGTGGTGAGCACGGGCGTCATCACCTGGCGGATCGGCGGCGGCTCGGTGGCGCGGTCGATCTCGCGCGGGAGCCGCGAGATCGCCACGAACGTGCGCCTGATCAGCCTGCGCCAGGACGGGCCCACCCCCGACGAGGGCGGCCACGTCTCGCGCGAGCAGGCCGAGGGCGTCGTCGAGAGCGTCACGGCCGAGCAGGAAGGGCCGCTGCGCGCGGTAGTCCGGCTGGAGGGCCGGCACGGCGGCCGGCTGCCGTTCACCGTGCGCCTGTACTTCTACGCGGGCGCCGAGCACGTGCGCGTCCTGCACACCTTCGTCTGGGACGGCGACCCCGAGCGCGACTTCCTGGCCGGGCTCGGCCTGCGCGCCGACGTCGTCATGCGCGACGAGCCGCACGACCGGCACGTGCGCCTGGCCGGCGGCGAGGGCTTCCTCACCGAGGCCGTGCGCGGGCTGACCGGCCTGCGCCTCGATCCCGGCCAGGCCGCCCGCCGCGCCCAGGTCGAGGGCCGCCCGGCCGGCGAGCTCGCCCCCGAGGTGGCGAGCCGCCTGCACCTCATCCCCGCCTGGAACGACCACACGCTCGACCAGACCTCGGCCGACGGCTACACGCTGCGCAAACGCACCAAGGACGGCCACGCCTGGGTGACCGTCCCGGCCGGCGGCCGCTCGAACGGGTACGGCTACGTCGGCGGCGTCAGCGGCGGGCTCGGCTTCGGGCTGCGCGACTTCTGGCGCCTGCACCCCACCCGCCTCGACGTCAGGAACGCGGCCACCGACGTCGCCACCGCCACCATCTGGCTGTGGTCGCCGTCCGCGCCCGCCATGGACCTGCGCTTCTACCACGACGGCATGGGCCAGGACACCTTCGAGGAGCAGCTCGAAGGCCTGGAGGTCACCTACGAGGACTACGAGCCGGGGTTCGGCGATCCGCGCGGCATCGCCCGTACGCACGAGCTGAGCCTGCGCGTCCACGACGCCACGCCCGCCGCGGCCGAGCTGGCCGCGCACGCCGCCGCCATGAACGAGCCCGGGCTGCTGGTCGCGAGCCCCGAGCGGGTGCGCGAGGCGGGCGTGTTCGGCGTCTGGGGCCTGCCCGACCGCGCCACCCCCGCGCACGCCGAGATCGAGGACCGCCTCGACTTCCTCTTCGACCTGTACGTGCGCGAGCGCGAGCAGCGCCGCTGGTACGGGTTCTGGGACTACGGCGACGTCATGCACACCTACGACGAGGACCGGCACACCTGGCGTTACGACGTCGGCGGCTACGCCTGGGACAACTCGGAGCTGTCACCCGACCTGTGGCTGTGGCTGCAGTACCTGCGCACCGGCCGCGCCGACGTCTTCCGCTTCGCCGAGTCCATGACCCGCCACACCGGCGAGGTGGACGTCTACCACCTCGGCAGGTGGAAGGGCCTGGGCAGCCGCCACAACGTGCAGCACTGGGGCTGCAGCTGCAAGCAGTTGCGCATCTCCAACGCCGCCTACCGGCGCTTCTACTACTACCTGACGGCCGACGAGCGCACCGGCGACCTCATGGACGAGCTCAGCGTGCCCGAGGAGACGTTCCTGGCGATCGACCCGCTGCGCAAGGTCCGCGAGGACGTCTACACGCCCGACCCGTCCGCGCTGTCGGTCGGGCTCGGCACCGACTGGGGCTCGCTGGCGGCGGCGTGGCTGACCAGGTGGGAGCGGCACGGCGACGAGCGCGCCAGGGACCGGCTGCTCGGCACGATGGCCGACATCGGCGCGATGCCGCGCCGCTTCCTGACCGGGGAGGGCCGCCTCGACCTGGAGACCGGCCGCTTCGACACCTCCCGTGACCGGATCTCCATCTCGCACCTGTCGTCGCTGTTCGGGCTGCCGGAGATGTGCGCGGAGCTGATCGCGCTCGACCTGGGCGTGCCCGGGTTCGAGGAGGCGTGGCTGGAGTACTGCCGGCTCTATCTCGCGCCGCCGGAGCAGCAGGAGGCCGAGGTGGGGCAGCGGCTGAGCGGAATCTCGCTGATCCAGGCGCACAGCCGGCTCACGGCGTACGCGGCGGCCCGTACCGGGGACGCCGAGCTGGCCGCGTGGGCCTGGCGCAAGTTCCGCCTGGGGGAGGGCGACCAGCTCAACCGCAACCCGCTGCAACATCAGGAGAAGTGGGAGCTGACCCTGGTGGACGGGCCCGAGGTGCCGCACCCGGTGCACGAGGCGCCGTTCGTCAGCACCAACAGCGCCGCGCAGTACGGCCTGGCCGCCATTCACAACCTGGTGCTGATCGGCGAACATCTGACCAAGGGCTGACAGGAGGTAGGGCTCCCGCAAGGAGCCCTACACTGATCGGTATGCATACTCCCGATTGACCGGCGGCGCACGCCCAATCCTTGTTTCCTAGCTCGGGAGTGTTCCGGTCACCATGATCATCGCCAATGACATCGAGCTGCGCGCGGGCGCGCGCCTGCTCATCGAGAAAGCCTCGTTCCGGGTCAATCCCGGTGACAAGATCGGGCTCGTCGGCCGCAACGGCGCGGGCAAGACGACGCTGACCAAGGTGCTGGCGGGCGAGGGCATACCCGCCGCCGGCACCGTCGCCACCACGGGCAGCGTCGGCTACCTGCCGCAGGACCCGCGCACCGGCGACCTGCAGGTGCTCGCCCGCGACCGCATCCTGTCGGCGCGCGGGCTCGACGAGGTCATCCGCAAGCTGCGCGAGGCCGAGCTCGGCATGTCCTCCGCCGACGACCGCACCAGGGAGAAGGCCGTCAGGCGGTACGGGCGGCTCGAAGATCAGATGCACGTCCTGGGCGGATACGCCGCCGAGTCGGAGGCCGCCTCCATCGCCTCCAGTCTGGGCCTGCCCGACCGGGTGCTCGGGCAGCCGCTGCAAACGCTTTCCGGCGGCCAGCGCAGGCGCGTGGAATTGGCGCGAATTCTTTTCAGCGGGGCGGAAACTCTCCTTCTCGACGAGCCCACAAACCACCTAGATGCGGACTCAATCGGGTGGCTTCGTGATTTTTTGCGCAGTCATCAAGGTGGCTTGGTGATCATCAGCCACGATGTCGGCCTTCTTGAAGCGACGGTCAACAAGGTCCTGCACCTGGACGCCAACCGGTCGGTGATCGATCACTACAACGTCGGCTGGAAGGCCTACCTGGCCCAGCGCGAGACCGACGAGAAGCGCAGGAAGCGCGAGCGGGCCAACGCCGAGAAACAGGCCGGCGCGCTGCTGGCGCAGGCCGACAAGATGCGCGCCAAGGCCACCAAGGCCAAGGCCGCCCAGGACATGATGCGCCGGGCGCACCGCCTGCTGGCCGGCACCGAGGAGGAGCGGCAGAGCGACAAGGTGGCGCGGCTGCGCTTCCCCGAGCCGCAGCCGTGCGGGCGCACGCCGCTGACGGCCGAAGGGCTGTCCAAGTCGTACGGGTCGCTGGAGGTGTTCACCGACGTCGACGTGGCCATCGACCGAGGTCACCGAGTCGTCATCCTCGGCCTGAACGGCGCGGGCAAGACGACGCTGCTGCGCATACTCGGCGGCATGGAGGAGCCCGACACCGGAGCGCTGAAGCCGGGCCACGGCCTCAAGGTCGGCTACTACGCCCAGGAGCACGAGACGCTCGACGCCGACCGTACGCTGCTGGAGAACATGCGCTCGGCCGGCGGCGAATTCACCGACACCGAGTTGCGCAAGGTGCTCGGCTCGTTCCTGTTCACCGGTGACGACGTCGACAAGCCCGCCGGCGTTCTGTCCGGTGGTGAGAAGACCAGGCTCGCACTAGCGATCTTGGTGCTCTCCAGTGCCAATGTCCTCCTTCTCGACGAGCCCACGAACAACCTCGATCCGGTCAGCCGCGAGCAGGTTCTCAACGCTCTGAGGTCGTATTCAGGAGCAATCGTCCTAGTCACACATGACGAGGGTGCCGTTGACGCCCTGTCACCGGATAGGGTGATCTTGCTACCTGACGGAACTGAAGACGCGTGGAGCGACGAATTTTCCGATCTTGTGGCACTTGCCTGATCTTAATTTGAGTGGGTACGGATCTTTTCCCGTGGAGTAGGTAGCCGATCCCGCTGAAATGACTGATCATGGCGGAGTAACGCTGCGGAAGTCCGGCACTACAGGAGGTACTCGTGGCCGAGACACTGAAGAAGGGCACCCGGGTCACCGGGGCCGACCGGGAAAAACTGGCCGGCGATCTCAAGAAGCGCTACGCCGCGGGCGAAAGCATCCGTGCGCTGGCCGCTTCGACCGGTCGGTCTTACGGGTTCATCCACCGCATCCTCAGCGAGTCCGGTGTGACTCTGCGCGGACGCGGCGGGGCGACCCGAGGCAAGTCCAAGCGCTGACGGCCGCCTCGGAACGTGCGACCGCAGCCGCCCGTCCCTAGTCAGCCGCCGTCGCGCCCGAGCCAGAACGATATTCTGTAGGCTCGGGCGCGACGGTCAGCAGCAGTCCGACGACAAGGAGCGGGCGATGGCGGAAGCGCAGGCGCAACAGCGCGGGGGGTATGCGGACGACGGCCCTGCCACGGCAGAGGGCGGAGTTCGCCTCGAGGTGGACGGTGAGATAGCGACGATCACGCTGGCCCGGCCGGAAAAGCGCAACGCACAGACGTTCGCGACATGGTCGGCACTGGCTCGCATCGGCGAGAGCCTGCCCGAGCAGGTGCGCGTCGTCGTCGTGAAAGGTGAGGGACCGTCCTTCTCGGCAGGCATCGACCTGCGAATGTTCACACCTGAGGGGGTGCCCGGACAGGGCTCGTTCGGCTCGGCGGCCAAGAGCGACGGCGCCGATTTCGAGCAGCGCATCAGACAGGCCCAAGCGGGGTTCCTGTGGCTGCGCCGCCCGGAGATCGTCTCCATCGCCGCGGTGCAGGGGCACGCGATCGGGGCGGGGTTCCAGCTCGCGCTCTCCTGTGACCTGCGGATCGTGGCCGACGACGTCTCGTTCTGCATGAAAGAGCCCGCACTGGGCCTGGTGCCCGACCTGACGGGGACCAAGCCCCTGGTCGAGCTGGTGGGCCTGGCCAAGGCGATCGACATCTGCCTGACCGCCAGGACCGTGCACGCCGATGAGGCCATGCGCATCGGCCTCGCGGAGAGAGTGGTCGCCGGGGGCGACCTGGATCAAGCGGTACGTGAGAAGGTCGCGCAGTTGCTGTCCACCAACCGGGACGCGGCCGTGGCGACCAAGCGGCTCCTCCAGGGGGCGCAGGCACGCACCCTGGAGGAGCAGAGTGTGGCCGAGGGGATCGAGCAGGCGGCGCGGATCAAGGCGCTGTTCGGCTGATTGAACGGTCAAGAAATTCGCGGTTGACGTGCGTCGGCGGTGAGCGCCTTTCGCCTGCCGCCGGGCCGTGAGGGGGCTGTGCCGTCCGCATGCGGGTGATTGGGGCACCTATGTGGGATGCGGCCCCGGTGGCGCTCAGAGGGGGCTTCGGGGGACGCTGAGAGGTATGCGGCGTCCGGCCGCCGTGCGGGGACGGCGGCGTGTGCGGGGCGGTCGCGCGTGGGTGCGGCCGCATATGGGGGCGGCTGCGTGTGGGTGCGGAGTTTCGCGCTGAGCTGAGACGGGAATCCCCGGCCGCTCCGGCGGCGCTGTCTCCGGCGGAGGAGGAGGGATCCCCCGGATGGCGATGATGGGTGGGGGCTTCGGCCCCGGCATGATGACGTCCCTGCGGCGCGACGGCTCGGTCACCAAGCAGCGGCTGCGTCCCGGCACGGTCCGGCGCATCGCGCGCTACGCCCGGCCGTACACCCGGCAGATCACGGCGTTCCTGCTGCTCGTCGTGGCGGGCGCGGTGATCGTGGTCGCCAACCCGCTGCTGATGAAGGCGATCATCGACGACGGCATCCTGCTGAAGCAGACCGGCGTGGTGATCGGGCTGGCGGTGGCGATCGCCGCGCTCGCGGTGGTGGACGCCGGGCTGACGCTGGTGCAGCGGTGGTTCTCCGCGCGCATCGGCGAGGGCCTGATCTACGACCTGCGCACCGAGGTGTTCGACCACGTGCAGCGCATGCCGGTCGCGTTCTTCATGCGCGCCCAGACCGGCGCGCTGGTCAGCAGGCTGAACACCGACGTGATCGGCGCCCAGCGCGCCCTGACCAGCACCCTGTCCTCCGTCGTGTCCAACGTGGTCAGCCTGGTCCTGGTGCTGGGCGCGATGCTGGCGCTGTCGTGGCAGGTGACGCTGGTCGCGCTGGTGCTGCTGCCGATCTTCATCGTGCCCGCCAAGTACGTCGGCCGCCGCATGTCGGCGCTGACCCGCGAGCAGATGCAGCTCGACGCCGAGATGAGCTCCGTCACCACCGAGCGCTTCAACGTGGCCGGCGCCATGGTCGCCAAGCTGTACGGCAGGCCCGAGGACGACGCCGAGGTGTTCGGCAGGCGCGCGGCCAGGGTGCGGGACGTCGGCGTGACCGTCGGCATGTACGGCACCGTCTTCCGGGTCGCGCTCGGCCTGATCGCGGCGCTGGCCACCGCCCTCGTCTACGGCATCGGCGGCGTGCTGTCCGTCTCCGGCGCCTTCGAGCTCGGCACGCTGGTGGCCCTGGCCGCCCTGCTCATGCGCCTGTACGGCCCCCTCACGTCCCTGTCGAACGTGCACGTGGACGTGATGACCGCGCTCGTCAGCTTCGACCGGGTCTTCGAGATCCTCGACCTCAAGCCCATGGTGGCGCAGAAGCCGGACGCCGTGCCGGTGCCCGGGGGGCCCGTGACGATCGAGTTCGACGACGTGAGCTTCCGCTACCCGGCCGCCGACGAGGTCTCGCTGGCCTCGCTGGAGTCGGTGGCCAGGCAGGACACGGGCCCGTCGTACCCGGTGCTGAAGGGCGTGTCGTTCACGGCCGGGCCGGGCCGGCTCATCGCGCTCGTCGGCCACAGCGGCGCGGGCAAGACCACGATCACCTCGCTGGTGTCCCGGCTGTACGACGTCAACGAGGGCGCGGTCCGGATCAACGGGATCGACGTGCGCGACGCCACGCTCGACTCGCTGCGCGACACGGTGGGCGTGGTCATGCAGGACGCCCACCTGTTCCACGACACCATCGGCGCCAACCTCCGCTACGCCAGGCCGGAGGCGACCGACGAGGAGATCCGCGAGGCGCTGCGCGCCGCGCAGATCGGCGAGCTGGTCGAGAGCCTGCCCGACGGGCTGGACACCGTGGTGGGCGACCGCGGCTACCGGCTGTCCGGAGGAGAGAAGCAGCGGCTGGCGCTGGCCAGGCTGCTGCTGAAGGCGCCGCGCGTGGTCGTGCTCGACGAGGCCACCGCCCACCTCGACTCCGAGTCGGAGGCCGCCGTGCAGGTGGCGCTGAAGACCGCGCTGGAGGGCCGCACGTCGCTGGTCATCGCGCACCGGCTCTCGACGATCAGGGAGGCCGACGAGATCCTCGTCATCCACGACGGCCGGGTCGCCGAGCGCGGCGGGCACGAGGAACTGCTGGCGCGCGGCGGGCTGTACGCCGAGCTCTACCGCACCCAGTTCAGCTCCTCGGGCAGCCCGGCCTCATGAGCGCACGGCTCAGCCCTGCTGGTAGCCCAGCCGCCTGAGCTCCTCCCTGGCGACCTTGCTCACCAGCTCCAGGTCGTCGCGGCGCAGCCGGGTGCGCCAGGCGCCGACCTTGGGCACCGCGGTGTCGTACAGCACGACCTTGGACACCCGCGTCTCCAGGAACTCCGACAGTGTGGCCACCGACTGGGGCGGCCTGTCGACCAGGTCCTCGTAGCGCAGGGTGAGCAGCTGCGGCTCGGGCAGCGTGCGGCGCAGCTCGGCGCTCATCCGCACGGCGCCGCGCCAGCGCAGCGCGCTCTTGCCCGCGGCCGGCATGGTCTTCCAGCGCTCCAGGTGCTCGTCCTTGTTGACGCCCAGGAACGCGTTGGGAAACTCGGTCTGCTCGCTCAGCATCGCCGGCTTGAACCAGGCCAGGCAGGCCGGGTCGCCCAGCATGCCGGCCACGACGTCGCGGCCGTCGCGGATGAGCTGCACGAACCGGGCGTCGGGGAAGGCCTGCAGCAGCACGGGCGCGCTGTAGAGCAGGTCGGGGCTGCCGTCGCCGAAGCGGGTGACGTCACCGGCCGAGACGCAGGGGCCCAGGCCCGTGACGCCGCCCGCCTCGCGGCACGGCTCGGCGCACTCGCCGCAGGAGCGGGGCAGCACCTGCCACGACTCGGCGAGCGCGTCGCGCATGACGCGAACCGCGCCGGACGTGCGGGCGATGGACGGCTTGCGGGCGAAGGCGTACACCACGTGCGCCACGCTCGCGCGGCCCATCGTCACGTGGAAGCCCGGCGAGCGTTTCAGGGCGCGGGCCAGCAGATCCACGCCGGAATGCGGAGCTCCGAGCAGGAAGACCGGCCGGCGGACCTTGATGCCGTTGACCACGAGGATGTGGGGCGGAAGTCGCATACGGAAAGCAAGTGTGACACCGTTTGCCACGTGAACGAGCCATCGTCAGTGTCGGTGCTGACCGGTGCGGGCATCTCCACCGACTCGGGGATCCCCGACTTCCGGGGGCCGCAGGGGGTCTGGACGAAGAATCCGCAGGCCGAGGCCAACGCCACGATCGACCGCTACCTGGCGGACCCCGACGTCAGGCGCGCCACGTGGCAGGCCAGGCTGGAGTCCCCGGCCTGGCGGGCCCAGCCGAACCCCGCCCACCACGCGCTGGTCGAGCTGGAGCACGCCGGCCTGCTGCGGGCCCTGATCACGCAGAACATCGACGAGCTGCACCAGCGCGCCGGCTCCTCGCCGGAGAAGGTCATCGAGCTGCACGGCACCATGCGCCGCGCCGAGTGCCTGTCCTGCGACCTGATCACGCCCATGGAGGAGGTGCTCGCCAGGGTGGCCGCGGGCGAGGAGGACCCGCCCTGCCCCCGCTGCGGCGGCATCCAGAAGTCCAACACGATCTCGTTCGGGCAGAACCTCAAGGCCGAGGTGATCGACGCGGCGCTCGGCGCGGCCCGCTCCTGCGACCTGTTCGTGGCGATCGGCACCTCGCTGACCGTGCATCCCGCGGCCGGGCTGTGCGGCGAGGCGCTCGACGCCGGCGCCCGGCTCGTGATCGTGAACGCCCAGCCCACGCCGTATGATCCGTTCGCCGACCGAGTCGTCAACGAGCCGATCGGCCAGGCACTACCCGCGCTCGTCAAGGAGCTGATCGATGCGGCCAGGTGACACCGTCGCCGTTGTTGCCCCCTCAGGACCGCCCAGCGCCGTGCTGCTCAAGCGCGGCGTCCAGCGGCTGGAGTCGCTGGGGCTGAAGGTGGTCGTGGGCGAGCACGTGCTCGACCGCCAGGGCCTCGACTACCTGGCGGGCGAGGACGCCGCCAGGGCCGCCGACCTGCAGTCGGCCTGGTGCGATCCGGCCGTCTCCGGGGTGTTCTGCTGCCGGGGCGGGTACGGCGCCGGGCGGCTGCTCGGCCTGCTCGACTGGGGCCTGATGCGCGAGGCCGGACCCAAGGTGCTGCTCGGGTCGAGCGACATCACGGCGCTGCACAACGCGTTCGCCATCGAGCTGGGGGTGCCCACGCTGCACGGGCCGATGGCCGCCTGCGACGTGATCGCGGGCGACGAGAGCGGGCCCGAGCCGGAGACGTGGGAGAGCCTGCGCGAGGCGCTCTTCGGCGCGGCCACCACCACGGTGGCGGGCGATCGGGTGCTGGCGCCCGGTCGGGCCGAGGGCGTGCTGCGCGGCGGGAACCTGTCGCTGGTCGCCTCGATGTGCGGCACGCGGTGGCAGCCGTCCTTCGACGGGGCGATCGCGTTCCTGGAGGACGTGGGCGAGGATCCGTACCGGATCGACCGCATGCTCACCCAGCTGCTGCAGGCGGGCGTGTTCGACGGGGTGCGCGGGATCGCGCTCGGGTCGTGGGTGGGATGCGGGGATCCGTACCCCGTTCTGGAGGATCGGCTGGCGCCGCTCGGGGTGCCGATCGTGGCCGGGCTGCCCGTCGGGCACGGGTCGCCACAGCACAGTGTCTGGCTTGGCGCACTTGGTGGTATCGATACCGAATCGTGCTCCCTAACTGGCATGATGCGGAATGAGGAGCAGGCAAGGTAGGAGGGACGAATCCGACAGAAAGGGACACGACGCGTGAACTTGTTCAGGCGTGAGCCCTCTCGCCGGCCGGTCGAGGACGTCGATCTCGACTCGTTGCTCGCGCTCGTCGCGGAGTCCCTCGGATACACCTTCGAGTTCGCCCATGACGGCTCCGCCGTGACGCTCGGTGGAGCGCCGGGCGCGCTCGTCGTCAGGCTCACCGGGCTGCGGCGCGAGGCAGGGCGCAGGGCCAGGGAAGACTGGCCCGTGCTGGTCTCCGAGCACCTCGCGCACGCCGTGGCCACCGCCGGCGAGCGGCTGGACGTGTGCGACCTCGACCAGGTGCGCCCGCTGATGCGCACCCGCGTGGAGGCCGTGGACGAGGTCCCCGACCTGACCCGCGTCGTCGGCCGCCACCTCAGCGCCGACCTCGTCGAGTTGCTGACCGTCGGCTCCCGTCCGGTGCGCCCGGAGGAGTCCGGATGCTGGCCCGTGCCCACCGGGCAGGCCCTCGACCTGGCCGTGGCCAACGTGCGGGGGCAGGAGCGGCTGCGGGTGGAGTACATCGAGCTGTCGGGCACGCCCGTCACCCGGCTGACCGCCTCCAGCCCGTCGGCCGCCACGCATCTGCGGTGGCTGGCCGACTACCTGGCGGTGCCCGCCGACGGGGTGCTCGTGGTGCTGCCGGATCCGTACACGTTGCTGGTGCATCCGGTGGACGGGATCGGGGTGGTGCGGGCCATCGAGCGGCTGCGGGTGCATGCCGCTCGCACCGACGGGCTCAGCTCGCAGGTGCACTGGTGGCACGCGGGGCGGCTGACGTTGATCAGGGCCGACATCGTGACCAGGGACGGGCAGACCAGGCTCGTCGTGGCGCCGCCGCCGGACTTCGCCCGCGTCCTGGCCCGGCTGGCTGTCTGAGAGCCTGCCGCTCCGGGGCCGGCCGGTCGTCTGAAGCGTTTTCCGCGGCCCGCCCTCGCCTCCGGCCGGGCTCGGCAGGAGGCGAGGGGCCGGAGGTCAGGGGCGGTTGACGTAGTCGCGCAGGTGGATGGCCGTCAGGGAGGTGCCGTTCGCCACCAGGTCGGCCGGGGTGCCGGAGAAGACCACCTGACCGCCGTCGTGGCCGGCGCCCGGGCCGAGGTCGATGATCCAGTCGGCGTGGGCCATGACGGCCTGGTGGTGCTCGATGACGATGACCGAGTTGCCGCCGTCCACGAGGCGGTCGAGCAGGGCCAGGAGCTGGTCCACGTCCGCGAGGTGGAGGCCCGTCGTGGGCTCGTCCAGCACGTACGTGGTGCCGTTCTTGGCCATGTTGATCGCGAGCTTGAGCCGCTGGCGCTCGCCGCCCGACAGGGTGGTGAGGGGCTGGCCGAGACCCAGGTAGCCGAGGCCGACGGCGACCAGGCGGTCGAGGATGGTGCCGGCCTGGCCGGTGGGGAAGAAGTCGCGGGCCTCGGAGATCGGCATCTCCAGCACCTCGCTGATGTTCTTGCCGCGCAGCCGGTACGTCAGCACCTCCGGCGTGAACCGCTTGCCCTCGCACGTCTCGCACACCGACGCCACCTCGGCCATCATCGCCAGGTCGGTGTAGATGAGGCCGATGCCCTTGCAGGCCGGGCACGCCCCCTCGGAGTTGGCGCTGAACAGCCCCGCCTTGACCCCGTTGGCCTTGGCGAAGGCGGTGCGGATCGGATCGAGCACCCCCGTGTAGGTGGCCGGGTTGCTCCTGCGCGACCCGCGGATCGGCGACTGGTCGGCCACCACCACGCCGTCCCCGCCCGCCACGTGGCCGTGGATGAGGGAGCTCTTGCCGGAGCCGGCCACGCCGGTGACCACGGTCAGCACGCCGAGCGGGATGTCCACGCTCACGTCACGCAGGTTGTGCAGGGTGGCGTTCCTGATCGGGAGCCGCCCGGCGGGCTCGCGGAAGCTCTCGCGCAGCCGTACGCGGTGGTCGAGGTAGCGGCCGGTCAGCGTGCCTGAGGCGCGCAGCCCCGTCAGGTGGCCGGAGTAGCAGACCTGGCCGCCCGCCGTGCCCGCGCCGGGGCCGAGGTCCACGACGTGGTCGGCGATGGCGATGGTCTCCGGCTTGTGCTCGACCACCAGCACCGTGTTGCCCTTGTCGCACAGCGCCAGCAGCAGCCGGTTCATGCGCTGGATGTCGTGCGGGTGCAGCCCGGCGGTGGGCTCGTCGAAGACGTAGGTGACGTCGGTGAGGCTGGAGTTGAGGTGGCGCACCATCTTCACGCGCTGCGCCTCGCCGCCCGACAGCGTGGACGACTCCCGGTTCAGGCTCAGGTAGCCCAGGCCGATCTCGACCAGCGAGTCGAGCGTCGAGCGCAGCCCCTCCAGCACCGGCCCGATCCGCGGGTCGTCGATGCCGCGGACGAAGTCGGCCAGGTCGTTGACCTGCATGGCCGAGCAGTCGGCGATGTTCCTGCCGTCGATCCGCGCCGAGCGGGCGGCCTCGTTCAGCCGGGTGCCGTCGCAGGCGGGGCAGGGGGCCAGCCTGATCGCCCGGTCGGCGAACGCCCGCGCCGCCGGCTGCATCGACTCCCGGTCCTTGCCCAGGACGCTGCGCCTGACCCGGACGAGCAGGCCCTCGTAGGTGAAGTTGTTGCTGGCGTACTTGAGCTTCGTGGCGGGCTTGTGCAGCAGGTCGGCCCACTGCTGCTCGGTGTAGTCCTTCAGCTTGGCGTCGGGGTCGAACAGGCCGGAGCCGGCCACGATCTGCCAGGGCCAGCTGTCCACCGCGTACCCGGGGGCCTTGATCGCGCCCTCGTTCAGCGACAGCTCCCTGTCGACCACCTCGTCCACGTCGATGTCGGTCGCCTTGCCCAGCCCCTCGCAATCGGGGCACATGCCTTCGGCCATGTTGAAGCTGAAGGCGGAGGCGGAGCCGACGTGCGGCTCGGCGACGCGGCTGAAGATGATCCGCAGCATGGTGTGCGCGTCGGTGGCGGTGCCCACGGTGGAGCGGGCGTTGGCGCCCATCCGCTCCTGGTCCACGATGATCGCCGCGCTCAGGTTGCGCAGGGCGTCCACGTCGGGACGGGACAGGCTCGGCATGAACGCCTGGATGAACGCCGTGTACGTCTCGTCGATCAGCCGCCGGGACTCCGCGGCGATCGTGTCGAACACGAGCGAGGACTTGCCGGAGCCGGACACGCCGGTGAAGACCGTGAGGCGCCGCTTGGGGATGTCGAGGGAGACGCCCTTGAGGTTGTTCTCCCTGGCGCCGCGGACCTGGATGTTGTCGTGGCTGTCCGCGGCGGTGTGGTCACGGGTCTGGACGGTGCTTGCCTGGTGACTGGAGAGCACGGAACCCTTCCATCGTCGGCTGACTATTTATGGTGTAAAGAGATGCCGGGACAGCTTACCCCGGCCCGGGAGCGGGCGGAGCACGTCTGCGGGCGGGCGAACATGTCGTGAACTCGGAGCGACGCCCTGCTCAGGGCGTGCCGCAGCGGGTTAGCGTGGCAGGCGCCACCAGCCAGAATCCGTCGGAGTACGTCGATTTGCGAAGGAATCATCGGGAGCCCGGCGTGCGCGCCGTCCTTGCGGGGGGAAGGCTCGTCTCGGTCGGGATCGACTCCTGGCTGACGCGCGAGCCTCCGGAGATCGTGGCCGCCCTGGTGGCCGAGGCGGTGGACGCCGCCTTCGCCGGGGAGCCGCCGGCCGACGCCGCCGTGCCGTTCGTCGAGCCGCTGGCCCTGGCGCGCGAGCTGCGCGCCGTACGGGCCGACCTGGAAGCGCGGATGGCGCGGGTGACCGCGTCGGTCGAGGTGAGCGCGGCGGCGCTGCGGGCCGGGGCCGGGGTGCCGCTGATGGGCTTCGGCGAGCTGTTCGACCGGCTGATCGCGATGCTGGAGACGATCGGCGGCGTGCCCGACGGGGACGTGCGCGGCACGTCGGAGGGCCCGGTGAGCGCGGTGTGCGCTCCGGGGCCGCGCCTGGTCGCGCTGAGCGTGACGCCGCGCGCCCTGTTCGGCGGCTCGCGGGTGCTGGGGGAGCGCGTGGTGGACGGGGTCAACACCGCCCTGGACGACCTGCGGTACGGGCTGCTGCGGCGGCGTGCCGAGGCCGGGGCGGGCACCGAGCGGATCATGGCGGGGGTGGAGGAGCTACGGCGGCTCGGCGTGCTGCGGATGCGCGCGTACGCGCGGGACATGGCGGCGATGATGGACGAGGTCAGGGCGGCCGACGCGGTCGGGGACGACGTGCAGGAGGCGGTGTGAGGTCATGAGTCTGGAGCTGCCCGCCGCGCTGGCGGCCGTGGAGGCGTTCCTCGGCCGGCCCTTTCCCGACGGCGACGAGGACGCCCTGGTGCGGCTGGGCGACGGCCACGACGAGCGGCCCGGCGCGGACGCCCGGGTCGCGGGGCTGGAGCTGAAGGCCCGCGCCGGCGTCGTGCTCGCCCGCAAGGGCGTCACGCTGCTGCAGTACGGCCTGATCGCGGCGGCGCTGGCCGAGACGCTGGCGACGGGCGCCGCGCCGCCACCGGTGCTGCGGCAGGCGTGCCGGCAGGCCATCGACGCCGTCATGGCGGACGACCTCCCGGCCTGACGGCCCCGGCCCGCGGACGGCCTCCCCACCCGGCGTCCGTCCTCACTCGGCTGATCGCGCAGGCTTCGCCCGGTGCTCACCCCGCGTACGCCCGCCCGTCCCCGGCATGCCCGATCTTGTCGCGAGACCAGCACCTCTACGGGGACGGACGAAGACATGAAGAGATGGCACGCGCTCGCGGCGTCGGCGGCCCTGGCGCTCGCGGCCCTGCCCGGTACGGCCGCCGCCGACGCCGGGCGGCACCGGTACTTCGACCTGCAGGCGCACCGCGGCGGGCTCGGGCTGGTGGTGGAGAGCTCGCTCCCGCGTTCGCGAACGCGCTGGAGCTCGGCGTGAGCACGCTGGAGCTGGACGTGCAGATCACCGAGGACGGCCAGGCCGTCGTGACGCACGACCGCAGGATCAGCGGCAGGAAGTGCCGCGACACCGCGCCGGCCGTCGCGGGCGACCTCGAGTTCCCCTACGTCGGCAAGTACCTCAACACGCTCACCCTCCAGCAGGTCAGGACCATGGACTGCGGCACGTCCACGCTCGCGGAG
Organism: Nonomuraea thailandensis; assembly: GCF_024172165.1. Classification (GTDB taxonomy): domain Bacteria; phylum Actinomycetota; class Actinomycetes; order Streptosporangiales; family Streptosporangiaceae; genus Nonomuraea; species Nonomuraea thailandensis. The sequence continues at coordinate 1,584,348 of NZ_JAMZEB010000002.1, forward strand.
TTCCCCGGGCAGCGGGCCGTGCCCGGCGCGCCGATGGCCACGCTGCGGGAGGTGTTCGACCTGGTGCGCCGCTACCGGGCGCGCGGCGTCAAGCTGAACGTCGAGACCAAGGTGGAGGCCGGGGCGCCCAGCGAGACGGCGCCGAGGGAGCAGTTCGTGCGGGTGACGCTGGACGAGATCCGCCGGGCCGGGCTGCTGCGGCAGGTGACCATCCAGAGCTTCGACTGGGGCGCGCTCATGCGGACGCGCGAGCTGGAGCCGCGCCTGCCGCTCGTCGCCCTCACCAACCGCGACTTCCTGCAGACCGGGCAGCCCGGCGCCTCGCCCTGGCTGGGCGGCCTCGACATCGACGACTTCGGCGGCGACCCGCTCAGGGCGGTCAAGTCGTTCGGCGCGCAGGCGTTCTCGCCGGTCCACGGGTTCCCGCAGAGCGGCAGGATCACCGACGCGAACTACCAGCCGTACGTCACCAAGGACATGGTGGACCGGGCCCACGCCCTCGGGATCAAGGTGATCCCGTGGACGGTGGACGACGAGGCGACCATGAACAAGCTCGTCGACGACGGCGTCGACGGCCTCATCACCGACTACCCCGACCGCCTGCGGCAGGTCATGGACACGCGCGGGCTCAAGCTGCCCAAGCGCTACCACCTGCGCGGGCAGGACGGGCACGGGCAGGACGGGCACGGGCAGGAGGGCGGGCGGTAACGCGCCGGCCTCATGCGGAGATCGGGTTGACGGCCCTGTGGTGCAGGCCGATCACCGGGATCTCGTGCAGGCTGCCCGAATACAGGAACTGCGTCATGCCGATCAGCAGCCGTCGTACGTCCTCCTGGGGGCGTACGACGAGCCGCAGGAACTGGCTCGTCGTGCCGAGCTTGTTGCCGCACTCGCGCACGTACACGCCGTGCTCGGCCAGCAGGTGGTCGCGCAGCGGCACCCCGTCGTGGCCCGGCGGCAGCTTCACCAGCAGGAAGTTGCCCTGCGAGGCGAACACCGACAGCCCCGGCATCGTGCTGAGCTGCTGGAACATCGCCCTCCTGTCGTTGCCCAGCCGCCTGAGGCTGTCCTGGTACTCGGGCATGAACTGCCGCATCATGAACACCACGACCTCGGCGAAGGAGTTGAGGTTCCACTTGGGCAGCGCGTCCCTGACCCGCCCGGCCAGCGCCGGGTTGGCCACCATGTAGCCGAAGCGGATGCCGTGCAGGCCGAAGTTCTTGCCGAGGCTGCGCAGCACGATCACGTTCGGCCGCACGGCCGCCTCCGCCGCGATGCCCGGGTACGGCTCGGCGTCCACGAAGTCGCCGAACGACTCGTCCACGATCACCAGATCGAGGTCGATGAGCTGGTCGAGCAGGCGCAGCACCTCGTGCTTGGGCAGGTAACCCCCGTCGGGGTTGTTGGGGTTGCAGATCACCGCCACCCGCGAGCCGCGCGTACGGATGAACGAGACGTAGTCGTTCACGTCGAGCGTGAAGTTGCGGCTCTCCTGCAACGGATACATGTCCACCCGTTTGCCCGTCTCCAGCGGCTGGTCCGTCCAGCGGCCGAAGGTCGGGATCGGCACCGCGAGGCTCTCGCGGACCAGCAGGTGGTCGATCCAGGTGATCAGCTCCGTGGAGCCGTTGCCCATCGCGACCGTCTTGGGGTGGAGCCCGAGCGTGGAGCAGAGCTCCTCGGTGATCGTGCCCGCGTCGCTCGGATAGAACTTGAGTATCGTCTCCAGATTTCTCCCGAGGTGCTCGAAGATCTCCGGTGTGGGGAAATAGGGGTTGCAAGGGATGCAGAAGTCCACCGGGGCGCGCTCTCCCGACGAGCTGCGCAGGAGTGAGAAGTACGACGGGCTGTGCGCTTGCGCCCGCAAGAGACTGAGCTCCACGACACCTCCATGGACCACGTGTCCGATGTGTGTAGGTACGCGCGGGTGTGCTCAGTGGTTCATGGTGACGGCTCGGTTCTGCGGAGCGTGAGGATCGCGACGTCGTCGCGCGGGGCGGCGCGGGTGAAGTCGCGAAGGTCGGTTTCGAGCCTGGCGGCCAGCCCGCCGGACGGGGCGCGGGCGTAGGCGCGCAGCCGCGCCTCCAGCGGGTAGAAGGCGCCGCGCGGATCGCGGGCCTCGGTGACCCCGTCGGTGCACAGCAGCATCGTCGCGCCGGCCGGGAACGTGAACCGCGCGCCCTTCCTGGGCGTCGACGACAGCGCCGCCAGCCCGAGCGGCACGGCGGGATCGCCCAGGTCCACCTGGGTCACGGCGCCGTCGCGGATGACGAACGGGGCGATGTGGCCGCAGTTGACGGCCTCGACCACGGGCTCCCTGCCGATGTCGAGCACGAGGGCGGTGACCAGCCGCTCGGGCTCGCCGGTCTGCGCGGCGAAGGCGTTCTGCCTGACCACGGAGTTCTCCAGGGCGGCCACGACGCCGGTCAGCGTGGGCTCGCGGTAGGCGGCCTCCCTGAACGAGCCGAGCACCGCCAGCGCCGTGCCGATCGCGGGCAGGCCCTTGCCCTGGACGTCCGCGATCAGCACGCGGGTGCCGTGTCGGGAGGCGGCCACCTCGTACATGTCGCCGCCCACCATCGCGTCCTCCTCCACCGGCTGGTAGAGGCCGTTGACGACCACGTCGGCCGTGCGCAGGGGCAGCGGGCGCACGATCAGCCGCTGCAGCGCCGCAGCGGCCGAGCGCAGCCGGGACACCTCCTCCTCGCGCCGCACCCGGTAGCCGCAGCCGAGCGCGCTCAGCGTTCCGAACACCACCATGAACCCGGCCGCCAGCAGGATGTCGTCGGTCTCGGCGCCGATGTACAGGCCGAGGACGATCTCCACCAGGATCACCCAGAGCGAGGCCAGCACCGTCTGCCACACCTCGCCGAGCCCCGAGACGATGGCCGGCAAGAAGATCAGCAGCGGGAACAGCCGCACCGCCGTGCCCGTGGACAAGTCCAGCGCGACCACCAGGACCGTGACCAGGATGCCTGCCAGCACCAGCACCGGCGTGCTCAGTCGCGGCCCGTCGCGGCGCCGCGGTCTCCCGTCGTCCGTCACGGTTCCCTTCACCCCCCATGTCACCTTCTATCAGTCCGTTTCTCCTCTCCGGTGCGCAGGCGCGCACGCTTGACCGCACCTTGCCCTGGCATGCGAATGAGAACGCCCCCGGCATGTCGGCATGATTATCCGAAGGCGGGCCGTCGCGTTTTGAATGGCTGATAAATCAACGCCCGGACGGCCACGCCGAAATTCGTGCTCGTTGTCATTTCAACGAGGCGCCGGAAGCGTGGCGTTGACGCTCTGTACTGCAAGGATAGGACGGGTGGCTACGGAAAGTAAACAGCGCTGCCCTGTATGGAACGGTTTGCCGGCGTTGGCCGGTAATTATCCTCGGGGCTTTGTGGCCGAGGTGCCCGGTTCTCATTTTCTTCTAATCCGTGAACTCATTGACACAAGAAAATGATCTTGTAAATATCTGAGTTAAGACGCGGAACGACGAATTCATGCCTGGAATGGGAGAGGCCCATATGGACACCGAGCACGACTGGACCCTGCTGCCGGCCGTGGTCGTCCGGAGCGCCGGATTCCCCTGGGAGCTCGTCCAGTCCCTCGTCCACCCCAGGGCGGCGGAGGCGGCCGCGGCGGTCGTACGGCTGGAGCGGCGGGCACTCGACCTGCTCGCCGAGGCGCCCGGCCGCGGCACCGACGCCCGCCCGTCCGCAGCGCCCACCGGACGGGCGGGAAGCGGGCGGCTGCGCCGAGGCCTGCGCAGCCGCCTGCGCGACCTGCGGCCCCTGCCGGACGGCGCGCCCGGCCCCGCGGGCTGGCTGACAGCGTGGAACGACGTGACCGGGCGGCTGGAGGAGGCCAGGCTCACGCTGGCCGGCCTGGTCTCCGGCGACGCCGCGCTCGGCAGGGCCGCCGTGGCCGGGATCGTGGCCGACGAACGGTTCCTCGACGCGCTCGTGGGCTCCTCACCCGCCCTCTACCGCGACCTGCGGCACGGGGCCAAGGGCGGCAAGACCCGCCGCGAGCTCGCCGAGCAGGTGCAGCGGCTTTCGGCGTCGTGCGAGACGGCGGGCTGCTACGGGCCCGTCAACTACGGGGCCGTCGCCGCCGGGCAACGCGGAGGCTACACCTGGGCCGGGGCCGGCGAGTGCTCGCGGCGGGTGGCGTTCCCGGCCGCGCGGGTGGGCGAGGCGCTGCAGCAGCGCGTGCTGGCCGAGCCCGCGCTCGTCGCCGGGCTGGTGCCGCGGCGCAAGACGTGGACGGGGGAGGTGCTCGACGGGGCCGCGTTCGTGGGGCACTGCGACGGAGGGCGCACGCTGGCCGAGATCGCGGCCGCGACCGGCACGGGCGTCGAGCGTTCGGCGGCGGCGCTGGCCGTGGCGGTGCGGCGCGGCCTGCTCACCCACGACCTGTGCCCGCCCGCCACCGTCTGCGACACCCTGGGCTGGCTGCGCGAGCGGCTGATCGCCCGAGGGGTGCGGGTGGCGTCGGGTGCCCGGGACGGCGGAGCGGCGGCGGGTGGTGGTGAGCTCGCGGTGGATCCCGGCGCTGCCGGGCGCGGGCGGGCCGCTGCTCCGGGGAGCTGCGAGTGCGGGGGTGCCGAGGTGGAGGGACGTACCCGGCGAGGCCGCGCCGGGGGTGGTGAAGCCGGAGGTGGCGAGGCCGGAGGTGATGAGAGCGACGGCGCGCGGGCGCGCAGGATGCCGGCGCCGGGCGGGCCCGGGCGGGCGTTCGCGGCCCGGGCCGGCGTGCCGGCGCAGCGCGTGCGGGCGATCATCGGCGCGCGCCCGGCCCAGGACGCCGACCTGCCGCTCGGCCGGCGCGTCGGCGAGATCAGCGAGCTGCTCGCGCAGTACCCCGGCGCCTCGCCCGACGTGAAACTGGCCGTCCAGCGGCGGATCGAGGCGCTGGCCGGAGGCGGCAGCCGCGACGACCGGGCGATCGTGCACGAGGCCGCCGCAGGCACGCTGCACGTCACGGTCGGCGACAGGCTCGCCGCCGACCTGCGGGGCCGCGTGCCCAGGGTGCTCGACCTGCTCGCCGAGGAGGCCGAGCTGACCAGGCAGCGCACCAACCGGCTGCTGGCCGGGCGGCTCGGGCCAGGCACGTACGAGCTGGCCGAGGTCCTGCGCTCGACCGGCGACCTGGAGATCGAGCACGGCGACCGGCTGGCCGCGCGCATCGCCGCCCTCGTCTGCGAGGCCCCCGCCGACGCCACCGAGCTGAACCTGGCCGGCCTGCTCGGCGAGCCCGCCCCGCCCGCCGCCCCCGTTCTCTGCTCGGCCGACGTGATGGTGGCCGCGCCCGCGCTGGAGGCGTACGAGACGGGCGTGACCCCGCTGGTCCTCAGCCGCCTCCACGACGCGGTGCTGCTGACGCCGTGGGCGCTGCAGTTCCACGAGGAAGGCGCCGCCTGCCTGGCCGAGCGTGACAGCGGGATCAGGCGGGCGCTGTCCGGCTTCACCGTGCTGAACGTCATCTCCCGCCGCTCCAACGGCGTGCCGCCGCTGGAGCTGCCCGGGCCCGTGCTGGAGCTCGGCGGGGTGGCGGCCGACCCGCGCCGGCGGCGGATCGGGCTCGACGAGCTGTACGTGCACAGCGACGGGCAGCGCGCCGTCCTGCACGCCAAGGGGATGGAGGAGCCGTTGCTGCTGCACAACGGCGAGCACGACACGGCGCTGCACACGGCGTTCGCGCTGCCCAGAGTACGGCTGCCGCGGCTCGGCGAACTCGCCCGGGTGCCCCGGCTGACCTGGGACAACGTGGTCGTCTCGCGACGGCGGTGGCGGCTGGGGCGGTCCTCCTTCGATGCGCTCGGGCAGGCCGGGAGCGACCGCGAGCTGCTGGTGGCGATGGCGCGCCTGCGGGAGGTCCACGAGCTGCCGGTCGCGTTCTTCGCCTCGACGCCCAGGGAGCGCCGGTCGCTCTACGTGGACACGCGCTCGCCCGCGCTGCTCGAAGGGCTGGCCCGGCTGGCCGCCTGCGCCGAGCTCGTCACGGTGACGGAGGTGCTGCCGGGGCCGGAGGGCTGCTGGCTGCGGGAGGGTGAGCGGCGGTACGCGGCCGAGCTGCGCTGCGTCTACCTGCGGCCGGCGGGCTCGTCGGCGCCGGGCGGCCACGTCACGCAGTCCGGAGCCGCGCAGGCGGGGGGCCCACGGTCAGGGGCCGGGCAGGCGCGGGCCGGTTCGCGGCCGGGCGCGGTGTCCCGCACCGGCCCCGGCCAGCAGGCGAGCCGGGCCGCCCGGCAGCCGAACCGCTTCGTCCAGCAGTTCTACGGCCCCGTCCAGCAGCTGCACGGCCCCGTCCAGCAGTCCCATGGGTCCGCGCAGCGGATCCAGCAGCCGCACGGGCTCGTCGTACAGCAGCCCCTGGGGCCCGTTCAGCAGTCGCACCCCTACCCCTGGCCCGGAGAGAGCGGTTGATGGAACTCCTCGTCATCCCCCCGTTCACCGACTTCACCACCGAGATCGTCCCGCCGCCCGGGGCCGAGGTGCTCGACCTGGGAGCCGGCATCGTCGAGCGCCTCACCGACCCCGCCCGCCTGCGCGCCGCCGGCGAGCGCCGCCGGGACGGCCCGCACACCGTCCTGGCCGGGCGGGCGGCGGCCGTCATCGAGCGGGCGGGCCACGACGACGCGCACCTGCGAGCCGTCGGCACGGCGCTGCGCCTGGCGGCCGACCCCGCGCTCCGGCTCAGCCTCGACGGCCTCGAACTGGCCGAGGGCAGCACGCAGAGCAGCCGCGACGTGCTCGTCGCCGCCGCCAGGTGCGAGCTGTTCCGGCACGAGGTGGACCAGGCCGTGGAGGCGGCCAAGGAACGGCGCGTGCACGTCGTGGTGGACGGCGAGCGGCAGCTTCCCGCCGCGTTCGCGCTGGTGCGGGCGCTGGGGGCGGAGCGGGTGACGCTGTGCGGGCGGCTCGTGACCGAGCAGGTGGCGGCGCTGCGGCGCGTCCCGGAGCTGGCGGGGGCCGAGTGGCTGGACTGGTCACCCGGGCGCGTGATCCGCCAGAGCTGGTACGCGGACGGCTCCCGCGCCCGCCGGACGGCCGATCCGGACGCCCTCGCCCATGGGACGACCGGGCAGGGTCCCGCTCGCGGGGTGACCGCGCCGGACACCGCCGCTCGCTGGGAGGACGGGTCCGGCGCCCCTGTGCGCTGGTTGACCGGGGCGGACGTGCCGCCCGTGAGCGGGCCGTGGGCGGGACGGCTGGACGCGGTGCGGGTGGCGGCGTTCCCGCTCGACGCGCTGGCCCGCTGCCGCGGGCTGACGATCATCGTGACGCGCATCGACTTCCTGGCCGCCGTGACCGGGCTGAACGGCATGACCGTCAACCTGCGCCGCCTGCTGGCCGCGATCCCGGTGGCGGCGCCGGTGACGTGCGAGCTGGCGGTGGGGGCGCCGGGGATCGACGCCGGCATGGTGGGGGAGTCGCTGGAACTGCTCGCCGACGGGCCCGGCGGGGTGCGGCTCGGCGGGCTGCGGCCGTACCGGATGGGCATCCGTACGGTCTGGGCCGGGCACAGCGTGCGTTTCCCGCCGCGCGCGGGGCACGACCTGACCCGCTGGATCGAGTTCGACGCGCCCGAGACCATGCGCGAGTGGGAGGTGGCCAGGACGATCAGGACCTGGCGCGACCGGCTGCACGGCCTCCCGCCCGGCCGGCTCGCCGCCTGCACCGTCACCGCGCGGACTCCGGCGGCCACGGAGGCTCCGTGCGGGGCCGGGGCGCCGATGGAGCGCGGGTGAGCGGCCCGAGGCGGCCGGGCGCGTACCTGCGGTACAACGCGGGCGGCATCCGAGGGACGACGCGGGCGTGTGCCCGTGGGACGACGCGGGCGCGAGCTCGCGGGACGACGTCGGCGCGCGACCGAGGGACGACGCGGACGGGCCCCCGCGGGCGGGGGAGCGGGCCTCGGACCGGAGCCGCGGTGGCGGGGCGCCGGTGATGTCCTGGAGGGTTCCCGCCGGGCGGGGGGAGCTGGTCGTGGAGCTGCGTCCGTGGTTCCTGCTGCGCACCACCGGGTTGCCGGTGACGCTGCTCGACGGGTTCGGTCATCCCGGCCTGCGGCGGCTCAGCGAACGGCTGCTCGCCGCCGAACGCCGGCTGGCCGCCGAGCGGCGCTGCTTCGAACGGCTCGCCGCTCCCCTGCGCGGCAGCGTCCTGCGGCTCACCCCCGAGCGGCGGGCCCAGGCCAGGCGCTGCATCAGGAGCGTACGCGCCGGAATGCCGCTGACCGGGGACGAGCTGGGGCTGGTGGAGTCGCTCGGGCTGGGGGAGTGGGCGCGGCGGTGGCAGTCCGCCGTCGTCGTGACCGGCGCGGCGAGGGCGGCGGCCAGGAGCGCCTACGCGGCCGCCCGGCTCGCGACCCGGCGCAAGGTCGCCGAGGCCTACGACGACGAGTCCGTACGGCACGCCGCCTTCCTCGCCGACCCCGCCTTCTATCAGGCGATCGTGCGGCGTCCGCTGGCCCGCAGGCCGGGAGACGGCACGGCGAGGCGGTCCCGCCTGCTCACCGCGACCGCTCACCGGCAACTGCGGCGCTTAACGGTGGGTGGCTGGGGTGGCGGGCCGGTCCTGTACGCGCGGTTCGAGCCCGGCAGCGGCGGGGAGGCGCTGCGCGTGGGGGAGCCGGGCCCCGAGCGGGTGATCGTCGAGGCCGGTGATTGGCTGACCCGGCACCTCGGGGACGCGAGCCGGGCGGAGGAGCTCCGCGCCCGGTACGCGAGCACGCCCTGGCCCCAGCGCGCCGAGCACCACGAAGCCGCCCGTCTCGCCGCACTCGACCCCGCCGATCGGCCCCGTTCCGGCGATCGGCCCCGTTCCGGCGATCGGGCCGGCTCAGCCGATCCGGGAGCGGGCGGGCTGCCCGGCCGGTGGGCCGCGGCGGACGGGCGGCCTCATCCGCACGGGTGGCCGGGCAGGGGCGGAGGGCGAGGGCCGCAGCGTCACGAGGTCTTCCGCGAGGAGCGGTCCAGCCCGTACAGCGAGCGCGTCACGATCGGCGGCGGAGCGCTGGCGAGCCTGCGGGAAGCGCTCACGGCGGTGCTGCCGCTGTGGCGCCTGGCCACGCTGCTCGCCGGCGACCCCGCCCGCACGTCCGCGCTCACCGCCGCCCTGGCCGGGCTCGCGGCCGAGGCGCACGGCCGGGAGCCCGGCCAGGACACCATCCGGCTGACCATCCAGGACGTGGCCCGCGCCACCGCCGGCCTGTGGGACCTCGCGCCGGAGCACCCCGCACTCCGCTTCCCCGGCCCGGAGCTGATGGCCGTCGGCCCGCACCTGGACGAGGCGACGTGGCTGCTGTGCGGAGTCCGGGACGACTGCCGATCCCTGTACGAAGGCCTCCACACCAGGCTGCACTCCGCACCCCACACGCTCCACGACGGCTTCCCCGCGCCCGCCCCCGCGACCGCCCCCATGACCGCGCCCATGACCGCGCCCGCGACCGCGTTCGAGCCGGAGCCGGGACACGGCCGGCTGCCCGAGATCGACCTCGGCCCCCACACCCCCCGCGTCCTGATCGGCGACGTGATTTACCAGCGGGCCCGCTGGCGCGTCCCCCTCCCGCGGGAACGCGGCGCGGACGCCTTCGACCGCTGGCTCGCCCTCCACCGCCTGCGCCGCGAACGGTCCCTGCCCCGCCACGTCTTCGTCCACCACCCCGCCGGCCCCCGCCCCGGCTACGTCGACTTCTGCGACCCGTTCGCGGTCGAGGAGCTGGCCAGGCACGACCCGGCCGAGGTGCTGATCACCGAGATGCTGCCCGCCCCGGGGCAGCTCTGGTGGCGGGTGGACGGCCGGGAGCAGTGCGCGGAGCTGCGGCTGGGCTGCGTCGTACGGCCCGCGGCCCGATAATTCGGTTGCCCGGCCGCGCCCCGGCCTGGTGTACTCCCGGACGGAAGACCGGCCCTACCACCGCGAGGAGGCCCCACGATGGCTGAAGCGTTCGTGATCCCTCAGCTCAGTGACTCCCGCGACGCAAAGGGCATGACGCTTCTTGAGATCGTTCGATCCGGAGACCCCCTCATCATCAGCTAGCTCCGCCGTCCTCCGGCTGCTGCGCCCCGGGCCGCGCGCCACCGCGGCCCTGACCGCCGCCGTCGCCGCCGCGACCGCGTTGCCGCTGGCCGCGCCGCAGGTGACCCGGCGCTTCGTCGACGACGCCATCGGCGGCGCGAGCATCCGGCACCTGACGCTGGTCGCCCTCGGCTACCTCGCGCTCGCCGTGGCGGGCCAGGCGGCCAGGATGGTGACCGCGTGGCTGGCCGGCAGGCTCGCCTGGGACGGCACCAACCGCCTGCGCGAGCGCCTGACCGGCCACGCGCTCGGCCTCGACCTGGCCTTCCACGGCCGCCACACGCCCGGCGAGCTGATCGAGCGGGTGGACGGCGACGTCGTGGCGGTCGCCGACTTCGTCGTGGCGTTCCTGCTGGACGTCGTGGCCAGTGTGCTGCTCCTGGCCGGTGTGGTCGTCGTCGTGTTCGCCGCCGACTGGCGCATCGGGGGCGCGCTGCTGGCGTACTGCCTGCTCATCGGATATGGCATGGCCCGCGCCCAGCGGCTGGCCGTGCCGTCGGCGGCCCGCTCCCGCGCCGCGAGCGCCACGCTGTTCGGCGCCCTCGAAGAGCGCTTCGCCGGCGCCGAGGACGTCAGGGCCAACGGCGCGGGCGAGCACACCGTGCGCCGCTTCCACCAGGTCGCCGCCGCCCTCTTCCGCGCCGAGAACCGCGACGCCCGCATCGGCACCGCGCTGCTCGCCGGCACCTCGGTGGCCTTCGCCGCCGGCACGGCCATCATGCTGGGGCTGGCCGCGTGGACCGTCGAGGCGGGCGCGATCACGGTGGGCACCGCCGTGCTGATCTTCCAGTACACGCTCATGGTGCGGACGCCGTTCGAGCGGCTGATCGACCAGATCAGGCAGTACCAGGCGGCCCTGGCCGGCCTGGCCCGCATCGCCGCCCTGCTGGCCGAGCGGCCCGCGCTGACGCCCGGCACCCGTCCGCTGCCCGGCGGCAGGCCGCTCGGCCTGCGCCTCGAAGGCGTCGCGTTCTCCTACCCGGACGACGACGAGCAGGTGCTGTCCGGCATCGACGTCACGCTGGCGCCCGGCGAGACGCTGGGCCTGGTGGGGCGCACGGGCAGCGGGAAGACCACCCTGGCCAGGCTGGTGCTGCGGCTGCACGACCCCGTGGAGGGCGTCGTGCGCGTGGGCGGCGTGGACCTGCGCGAGGCCGACCCGTGCTCGCTGCGCGCCAGGATCGGCGTGGTCACCCAGGACGTGCAGCTCTTCGCGGCGAGCGTGCGGGACAACCTGACGCTGTTCAGGCCGTCGCCGGGCGACGAACGGCTGATGGAGGCGCTGCACGGGGTCGGGCTCGGCGAGTGGGCGGCCGGGCTGCCCGACGGGCTCGGCACCGAGCTGCGCGGCCTGTCGGCGGGGCAGGCGCAGCTCCTGGCGTTCGCGCGGGCGTTCCTCGCCGATCCCGGGCTCGTCGTCCTGGACGAGGCGTCCAGCCGCCTCGACCCGGCCACCGAGCGGCGCATCGAGGACAGCGTCGCGCGGCTGCTCGAAGGCAGGACCGGCGTGATCATCGCGCACCGCCTGTCGTCCCTGTCCCGGGTGGACAAGATCGCGGTGCTGCACCGCGGCAAGATCGTCGAGTACGGCCGCCGCGACGAGCTCGCCGCGGACCCGGGCAGCAGGTTCGGCCGGCTGCTCGACCTGGCGGGGGTGGGCCGATGAGGCCGGTGATGCTGGTGGCCACCCGGCTGGCCACGTTCGACCTGCGCCGGTATCTCGTCGGAGCGCTGCTGTGGCTGCCCGTCCACGTCATCCCGCTGGCCGGCGGGCTCGTCCTGCAGCAGGTCTTCGACCAGATCAGCGGGCACCAGCCGGCCGCCCTGCGGGGCACGCTGTGGTGGTGCGCGGCGTTCGTGGGCGTCGAGCTCGTCCGCGGGCTGGTGATCGTCGTCGCGTGGACGTACGGCGTGTACTGGTGGAGCGCGGCGGCGACCCTGCTGCGCGCCAACGTGCTGCGCTCCGTGCTGACCGCGCGCGGGCCGGTCGCCACGCGGGTGCCGCACTCCTCGGGCGAGGCCGTCGCCCGGCTGCGGGACGACGTGGCCGACGCGGTCGACTTCACCGACGAGAGCGTCACCCTGGCCGGCACGACGTTGTTCGCCGCCGCGGCCCTGCCCGTCTTGGCGTCCGTCGACCCCGTGATCACGCTGGTGCTGGCCCTGCCGATGATCGCGATCGGGGTGCTGAGCAGGACGATGCGCCGGACGGTGGCGCGGCTGCACCGGCGCTCCAGGCGGCTCGGCGCGGCCGTGACGGCGTATGTGGGCGAGGTGTTCGGCGGCGTGCTCGCGCTCAAGACGGCCGGCGCCGAGGCGGCGGCCCTGGAACGGCTGCGCGAGCACAACCGGCGGCGGCGTGACGCGGCCGTCAGGGACCGCATGGCGACCGACCTGCTGGGCGCCGCGACCACCACCACGATCGAGCTCAGCATCGGGCTGGTGCTGCTCCTGGCCGCGCCCGCCATGCGCGGCGGCGAGTTCACCGTCGGCGACCTGGCGCTGTTCACCAGCTACATCGGCTGGCTCACCGCGCTGCCCCGCTCGATCGGCACCATCCTCTACCGGCTGCCCCAGGCGGCGGTCGCCACCGAACGGCTCACCGGGCTCCTGGCGCCGCACGAGGACGCCGGCACCCTGTCGGGCGGCGCCGAGGTCTGGCTGCACCGCGACCCGCCGCCCGCCGCGCCGCCGCCCCGGCACGCCGATCCGCTGCGGGTGCTCGAAGCGCGCGGGCTCAGCGTGCGCGGCGTCCTGCACGGCGTCGACCTGCGGGTCGAACGCGGCTCGTTCACGGTGATCACGGGGGCCGTGGGGGCGGGCAAGACCACGCTGGTCCGCGCCCTGCTCGGCCTCCTGCCGCTGGACGAAGGCACGCTCTCGTGGAACGGCGCCCCCGTCGGGGATCCGGGCACGTTCCTCGTCCCCGGCCGCACGGCGTACGCGAGCCAGGTGCCGCGCCTGTTCTCGGCGACGCTGCGGGAGAACCTGCTGCTCGGCCTGCCCGCCGGCGACGACGACGCCCGCCGGGCGCTGGAGCTGGCGGCGTTCGAGCAGGACCTGGCCGGGATGCCGGACGGGCTCGGCACGGTCGTCGGGCCGCGCGGGGTGCGGCTGTCCGGCGGACAGGTGCAGCGCGCCACCGCCGCCCGCGCCCTCGTCCGCGAGCCCGACCTGCTGGTGGTGGACGACCTGTCGTCCGCGCTGGACGTCGAGACCGAGCAGCTCCTGTGGGAGCGGATCGCCGGGCGCGGCCCCGGCACCGTCCTGGTCGTCTCCCACAGGCAGGCCGCGCTCGAACGCGCCGACCAGGTGATCGTCCTCGACCGGGGCCGCGTCGCCGGGCGCGGGCGGCTGGAGGAGCTGCTGGAGAGCTGCCCCGAGATGCGGCGGCTGTGGCACGCGGAGCTGATCGCGGAGGCGGAGGAGCAGACCGGCGGTTGAGGCACCATGGAAGGGTGACACCGAGCACCACGAGCGTGGCGGAGCTGGCCGAGCTGGTCGCCCCCGGACGGGTGGCCGTGCTCAGCGGGGCCGGCCTGTCGACCGAGTCGGGCATCCCCGACTACCGGGGCCCGACCGGCCGGGCCAGGCGGGCCGAGCCGATGACGTACCAGCGGTTCGTCGGCAGTGCCGAGGCCCGCCGGCGATACTGGGCGCGCAGCCACGTCGGCTGGCGGCAGATCGGCGCGGCCAGGCCCAACGCCGGGCACCGCGCCGTGGCCGAGCTGGAGCGGCGCGGGCTGCTGGCCGGCATCGTCACCCAGAACGTGGACGGCCTGCACCAGGCGGCCGGCGCGCGGCGGGTGATCGAGCTGCACGGCGGGCTCGACCGCGTCGTCTGCCTGTCGTGCAGGGAGCGCACCCCGCGTGCGGAGCTGGAGCGCCGGCTGCGCGAGGCCAACCCGGGCTGGGAGGCCAGCGGCCGGATCAACCCCGACGGCGACGCCGTGCTCACCGACGAGCAGGTGGCCGGGTTCCGTGTGGTCGGCTGCGCGGGCTGCGGCGGCCTGCTCAAACCCGACGTGGTGTTCTTCGGCGAGAACGTGCCCAGGCCGCGCGTGGACGAGTGCTTCGCCGTCGTGGGCGGGGCCCGGGCGCTGCTCGTGCTCGGGTCGTCGCTGGCGATCAAGTCGGGGCTGCGGTTCGTGACGAAGGCCGCCGGGCTCGGCATCCCCATCGCCATCGTCAACCAGGGCCCGACCGGCGGCGACGCCGACGCCACGCTCACCCTGGACGCCCCGCTCGGTCCCACGCTGACCGATCTCGCCGCCCAGCTCTGAACGCGACGCCCTGCCGGGTGGTGGTCTGCCGGGCGGTGGCCCGCCGCGCATGGGCCCGCCGCGCATGGGCCCGCCGGGCGGGGCGTTTTCTGCGCGGCGGTCGCACTGTCGCGGGCGCGGCAGAATGGAGCGCATGCCTCCTCGTACGTGCCTGTGCGGCCTGCCCGCCCCCTACCAGGACTGCTGTGGCCGCTTCCACCGGGGCGAGGCCGCGCCGGCCACCGCCGAGCAGCTCATGCGCTCCCGGTTCAGCGCGTTCGGCGTGGGGGACGAAGCGTACCTGCTGCGCACCTGGCATCCCGCCGCCCGCCCGCCCCGGCTCGACCTGGACAAGCGGGTCAGATGGGTGCGGCTGGAGGTGCTGGAGAGCACCGGCGGCAGCGTCGTGCACACCGAGGGCACCGTCCGCTTCCGCGCCCACTACGTGGAGCGCGGGAAGCCGGGCGAGATGGAGGAGCACAGCAGGTTCGTACGCCTCGACGGCCGCTGGGTCTACGCGGGAGCCCTCGGCGGCTAGCGGGCCGTCACTCGACGCAGTGCGTCAGGGGCTGCACCGTCTTGGTGATCCGGTAGTCGTGGTCGATGGTGACGACGGCGTTGCCGGGGCCCCAGTCGATGTTCTCGCAGGTGTCCTCGGAGCTGACGGCGCCGAAGTCCCACGCCCCGTGGACGATCTTGTTGCCGGAGACCTTCCACCTCGGCCCCGAGTGCCATTTCAGCAGGAGGCTGTAGTTGCCGCCGGCCACGAGGTTGTCGGTGACGGTCACGGCGCTGAGGTTCTTGTCCACCAGGTTGATGGGGTCGGAATGCTCCGGGGCCTGCCGCTGGTCGATCGTGTTGTGGTCGAACACCAGGCCGCTGCAGACGATCTTGCCGGGGCAGTACGCCTGGATGCCGTCGGAGTGGCTGGTCGGCGGCCCGCACAGCTTCACGTAGGAGTCGCGGACGACGACGTTCCTGCCCGACATGCGGAAGCCGTCGTCGAACCCGCGCACGCTGATGCGCTCGGCCCTGAAGTTCTTCTCGCCGACGCCCTGGTTGATGACGCAGCCGCTGGGCGGGCCGACCGTGGAGTCGGTGATGGTGAACGAGCCGCCCGTCTCCCAGTTCGTGATCAGGCCGTCGATCTGGCTGTTCCTGATCACCACGTCGTTCGCGGTGATGATGAGGTCGCCGGTGATGTGCTGGCCGTCGATGACCTGGCCGTTCCTGGCGGCGGTGACGTCGCCCTTGACGGTCGTGAGCCGGGTGCCGGGCGGCACGCCGGTGCAGGACGGGCGGGGGTGCCTGGGAAGGTCGCAGTCGGGTCTGCCCGGGGTCGAGGGCGTCGGCGTGACGGTGGGTGTCACGGACGGCGTCGGGGTGACGGTCGGGGTGACGGTCGGGGTGACAGTGGGCGTGACGGTCGGTGTGGGAGTGGCGGTCGGGGTGCGCGTCGGCGTCCGCGTCGGTGAAGCGGTCGGTGAAGCGGTCGGTGAAGCGGTCGGTGAAGGGGTCGGTGACGGTGAGGTCGTCGCCGCTTGGAAGGCCACGTCCACCAGATAGTTGTGCCCGGCGCTCGTTCTCCTCGGGAAGGCGCTGGAGCCGTAGAGATACACGCCATTGCGCGACTGCGCGCGCAGGGAATCGGTGCGCGGTGAATTGCGCGTGAAGTAACGCGGTACGACGGCGTATCGGCCGTCGGCGCTGAAATACGACACCGTGTAGGTCCTGCCGGGCGCGAGCGCCACCGCCTTGGGCAGGCGCACCTCCTGCCAGCCCTGGCCGCTCTCCACCGTGGACGCGGCCTTCGCCAGGCGGTTGCCCCGGTCGTCCCAGAGGCTGGCGGTGTGGCCGTCCGAGCTCCTGGGGTGCTTGTAGAAGCGCAGCGCCGTCACGGCGCCCGCCCGGGAGGTGGTGAAACGCATGCCCAGCTCCACGGGGCGCCGCCCGTTCGACAGCCGCGGTGACAGCGGGCCGGAGGCGGAGAAGAAGCTCTCCTGCGTCGTGCCCGTCCCCGGGGTTCCCGGCATCGCCGCGGCGGGGTTCATGATCACGAGCCCTCCGGCCAGGACGCCGGCCACCAGCGCGGCCAGGCCGGGCCGGCGCCGCGGTGTTTTTCGATCGACGTGATGTGACCCGTTCACGAGCGAGCCTCCATGGCAGGCAACACGCACCGGAATACCCCGATCAAGAATCGGGGCCCATCGTGCCATGCCTCGTCGGACACCCGCCGCGGTTATCGCCATTCAGCTGGGAAATGGGCCGTAAACGGACGGCGCCAAAACCCCGATTAGTTTTCGGCCGGGGCTAGGGTTTGCGGGCGACGGCTCCGACGAACGTGTGGTACGTGATGCCTGGTACGGCCCGGTCGCCGGAGCCGGGGCGCCATTCGGGCAGCGGGACCAGGCCGGGCTCCAGCAGGTCCAGGCCGTCGAAGTAGGCCAGGATCTCCTCGCGCGTACGCCAGCGTCCGGTGCCCAGCGTCTCGTTGAAGATCTTCTCGGCCGCGAACGCCTGCCTGGAGACCTCCGGGTAGGCCAGGCCCGGGTTGTGGAAGTGGGAGACGGCCAGGTGGCTGCCCGGGGCCAGGCGGTCCACCATGCGGGCGGCGATGCCGGCCGGGTCCTCGTCGTCGGTCAGGTGGTGCAGGATGGCGAACATCAGCAGCCCCACCGGGCGGTCGAAGTCGATCAGCCGCCGCACCTCGGGGTGGTCGATGATCCGGTCAGGTTCGCGCAGGTCGGCCTCCACGACCGTCGTGCTGCCCTCGTCCACGGCGAGCAGGGCCCGGCCGTGCACCAGGACGATCGGGTCGTTGTCCACGTAGACGACCCGGGTGCCGGGGGCGGCCGACTGGGCGATCTCGTGCACGTTGCCCTGGGTGGGCAGGCCGGAGCCGATGTCCAGGAACTGGCGGACGCCTGCCTCGGCGGCCAGGAACCGGACCACCCGGCCCAGGAACTCGCGGTTGGCGCGGGCGGCCTCGGGGGCGTCCGGGGCGATCTCCAGTGCGCGGTGCGCCATCTGCCGGTCGGCCTCGTAGTTGTCCTTGCCGCCGAGCATGAAGTCGTAGACGCGGGAGACGTTGGGCTTGGTGGTGTCGATGCCCTTCGGCGCCTGCTCCCGCTCGCCGTCGGCCACTGTGGGCTCCTTCGGGTGCGTCAACTCAGGCGATCGTACTTCCCAAACGGCGATATTTCGGGAAAGTCCACGCAATTGCCCACCCGGCGGAAGCCTCATCGCAAGCCCCATCGCAAGCCCAGCCCGGCCCTCCCAGGGCGGGCAGCGGCCCGCGCCCGGCTCGCGGCAGGGCGATGGCGGCCTGCGCCCGGCTCACGCCCGGCCCGCGGCTGCGCGGCCAGCGGGGGGCTCGCGCCCGGCTCGCGGCTGCGCGGCCAGCGGGGGCGCGCGTCCGGCTTGCGGCGGGGCGGCGGGGCCTGCGCCCAGCCGCGCTGAGCCACGCGGGGGCGCGCTGTGCACGTGGGGCTGCGCTGGGAGGCGAAGGGCCGCGCTTGGCGGTGTCCAGGCCGCCTGCCGGGCCCACGCTGCGGCACCCGAATCGGGCCGCCGGTCGGTGCCTGGGGCCGGGGCGCGCTGAGCCTGCGTCTGGGATCGCGACCGCCTGGGCCGCGTCGCGGCACAGTGCGTCCGGGGCGCGACAGCCCTCGATCGGGCTAGGACGGCCTGGGCCGGGTGGCGGCGCGGTGTGTCCCGGGCGTGACGGCCCTCGATCGGGCCAGGACGGCCCGGGCCGGGTCAGGCCGACTCGCGGATCACCAGCTCCGTGGGCAGTATCACCGGCTCCACGTGCCCGGCCCCGTCGATGAGCGCCAGCAGCAGGCGCACCGTCTGCTGGGCCATCTCGGCCAGCGGCTGCCGGATGGTCGTCAGCGGCGGATGCGTCGAGACCGCGACCGACGAGTCGTCGAACCCGCCCACCGCCACGTCCTCCGGCACCCGCCGCCCCGCCGCGCGCAGCGCCGCGAGGGCGCCCGCCGCCATGAGGTCGGAGGCGACGAAGACGGCGTCGAGGTCGGGAGCGCGCTCCAGCAGCTCCGTCATGGCCCGCTCGCCGCTGGCCTGCGTCCAGTCGCCGTGCGCGATCAGCCGCTGGGTGGCCTTGCGGCCGAGCACGTCGGCGAAGCCCTCCAGGCGCTGGATGCCGCCCGGCGTGTCCATGGGGCCGGTGATCATCGCGATGCGCCTGCGGCCGAGGCCGACGAAGTACTCGGTCATCTGGCGGGCCCCGAGCCGGTCGTCGGCGGCGGCGTACGGGATGACGGTCTCGCGCCCGATGACCGCGCCGCAGGAGACGGCGGGCGGGCCGCCGCCCAGCGCGTCCAGCAGCGGGTCACCGGCGTGTGTCGAGACGAGCAGCACCCCGTCGGCGTGGCCGCCGCGGACGTAGCGCACCACCCGCTCCCTGTCGCCCTCGTCGCCCGCCAGCATCATCACCAGCGACAGGTCCCGCTCGGCCAGCATCCTGATGGCCACCCGGATGAGCGTGCTGTAGTTGGGGTCCTCGAACAGCTTCTCGTGCGGCTCCGACAGGACCATCACGACCGACCCCGTACGCTGCGTGACCAGGCTGCGGGCGGCGCGGTTGACCACGTAACCGGTTTCGGAGATGGCCCTCTCGATGGCCACGCGCGCCGCCGGGCTCACGTACTTGTCCCCGTTCAGCAGGCGGGAGACCGTGCCGCGGGAGACCCCCGCGGCGGCGGCGACGTCGTGGATCGTAGGGCGTTTCACTTCACGGCTCCCGAGGACAGATCGGTCTTCCAGTATCGCTGCATGGTGAGGAAGAGCGCGATCAAGGGCACGATCGACAGGAAGGCGCCGGTCAGGATCAGGTTGTACAGGGCGGGCTGGTTCGCGCCCGCGGCCAGCAGCGTGTAGAGGCCGACCGTGAGCGGGAACTTGCCGTCGTCGCCGAGCATGATGAACGGCAGCAGGAAGTTGTTCCAGATCGCCACGAACTGGAACAGGAAGATCGTCACCATGCCCGGCACCATCAGCGGCATCGCCACCCGCGACATCAGCCGCCACTCGCCGGCCCCGTCGATGCGGCCGGCCTCCAGCAGCGAGTCGGGGATCGCCGCGGCGGCGTAGATGCGGGCCAGGTAGATGCTGTACGGGTGCAGGATCTGCGGCAGCAGCACGGCCCAGTGGCTGTCGGCCAGGCCGATCTTGGAGAACAGCAGGTACTGCGGGACGGCCAGCACCACGGCCGGCACCAGGATGCCGCCGATGAGCAGGTTGAAGATGGCGTCGCGGCCCGGGAAGCGGTACTTCGCCAGCGCGTACCCGGAGACCGCGGAGACGGCGGTGGACAGCAGCGCCCCGCCGCCCGCGTAGAGCAGCGTGTTGGCGGCCCACAGCCAGAACACGCCGTCGCGGTAGGCGAACAGCTCGGCCACATTGTCGAACAAGCCCGTCCCGAAGGAGAGGGTGGCGGTGCTGAACAGCTCGCCCGGCGACTTGGTGGCCGCGATCAGCACCCAGAAGACCGGGAAGAGGCAGTAGATCGCGCCGATCAGCAGCAGCGCGGTGGGCACGACGCCGGTCGTGCGGCCGGAGCCCGCGCGGCTGCGGCGATGCGAGGTGGTCGCGGTGGCCGTGGCCATCAATTCTCCCCGGAGGTGCGGGCGGAGGTCATCGGTTCTCCCCGGAGGTGCGGAGGTCATCGGTTGTCCCCGGAGGTGCGGAAATCATCAGCCCTCCCTGAAGGCGTGGTTGCGGACCACGCGCAGGAAGCCGAACGACAGGACGAGCGAGATCGCCGCGATGACGATCGAGGTGGCGGCGGCCGAGTACAGGTCGCCGGTGACGAACGCGTCGCGGTAGACCTTCATCAGCGGGCTCCACGTGGAGCTGATCGTGTTGGTCAGCGGGCGCAGGGCGGTCGGCTCCGTGAACACCTGGATCGTCGCGATGATGGAGAACACGGTGGTCAGGACGATCGCCGGCGCCAGGATCGGGATCTTGACCCGGACGGCGATCTGGAACTCGGAGGCGCCGTCGAGCCGCGCGGCCTCGTACAGGTCGCGGGGGATGGCCCGCAGCGTAGTGTAGAGCACCAGCATGTTGAAGCCGACCCCGCCCCACACCGCCACGTTCGCCATGGAGTACGTGACGGTGGTGGCGCTCAGGAAGTCGACGTCCAGGACGTCTCTGATCGGGCTGAGCGAGGGCAGGTAGAGGAAGCCCCACAGCAGGGTGGCGGCCACGCCCGGCACCGCGTACGGCAGGAAGATCGCGATCCGGGAGAACCGCGCCAGCCGCACCCGGGCCGAGTCCAGCAGCAGCGCGAACAGCAGCGCCAGCCCCAGCATGACGACCAGCACCAGCGCGCCGTACCCGAGCACGCGCAGCCACCCGTTCCACAGCTCGGCGTCAGCCAGGGCGGCGGCGAAGTTGTCGAACCCGACGAACACCTCCCGCCGCGCGCCCCTGCCCAGCCCCAGCCCCGACACCTTGGTACGGCGCATCGCCAGGTGGACGGTGTAGCCGATGGGCACCGCGAGGAACAGCGTGAACAGCACGATCGCGGGGGTCAGGAACAGGTAGGGCCAGGGCCCCCTCTCCGACCGCTTCATGAGGCGATCGTGAAGCCGGACTTGCGCATGTCGGCGACCGTGGCGTCCTGCATGCCCTGCACGGCCTCGGTGAACGGGGTGCCGGCCTGCAGGGCCTTGTCGAAGCCGTCCTTGAAGGCGTTGTAGGTCACGCCGACGTTCGGGCCGAAGGTGAAGCCGCGGGCGCCGGCGGAGACGGCGGCTGCCTGCTGCCAGAAGTCGGGCTGGTTGGCGAAGTACTCGGGCGCCTGGCCGAGCGCCGACTGCGCCTTGGTGGCGGCCGGGTAGATGGCAGCCTCCTTGACCAGCAGCTCGACGGCGGCCGGATCGGTGTTGAGCCAGGTGGCGAACTGCGTTGCGGCGGCCTTGTTCGCGGTCTTGGCCGACACGGCGGTGGACGAGCCGCCCCAGAAGCCGCTGAAGCTCTCACCGGCGTTCCACTGCGGCAGCGGCGCGACGGCCCACTTGCCCTTGGCCTTCGGCGCGTTGCTCGACAGCACGCCCGGCGCCCACACCGCGGACGGCCAGGTCAGCAGCTTGCCGTCGTTGAGCGCCTTGTTCCACTCGGGGGTGAAGTACGGCATGTCGTCGATGGCGCCCTCCTTGACCAGCGCGCCCCAGAAGTCGGCGACCTTCCTGGTGGGCTCGTCGGCGATGTTCACCTTCCACGACTCGCCGCTGATCGACCACCACTGCGCGCCCGCCTGCTGCGCCAGCCCTGTGAACGCTCCCGGGTCCTTGCTGGAGAACGTGCCGAGATACGCCTTCGGGTCCTTCTTCCTGACCGTGCGGGCCGCCTCGCCGTACTCCTGCCAGGTCTTGGGCACGGCGATGCCGTACTTGTCGAACAGGTCCTGGCGGTAGAAGAGCATCATCGGGCCGCTGTCCTGGGGGACGCCGTAGACGGCCTCGGTGCCGAGCGTGACCAGGCCCCACAGGCCCTCGGAGAACTCGCCCTTGACGGCGGCCGTCTCGGCCTTGATGTCGGCGACCGCGTCGGCGGCGATGAACGAGGGAAGGTGCTGGTACTCGGCCTGCACCAGGTCCGGAGGGTTGCCGGCCTTGGCCGCGGTGAGGAACTTGGCCGCCGCGTCGTCGCCGCCGGCCTGCTTGCTGACC
Organism: Nonomuraea thailandensis; assembly: GCF_024172165.1. GTDB lineage: Bacteria > Actinomycetota > Actinomycetes > Streptosporangiales > Streptosporangiaceae > Nonomuraea > Nonomuraea thailandensis. The sequence goes on from NZ_JAMZEB010000002.1 coordinate 1,606,386, forward strand.
GTCACCTGGATGTCGGGGTGAGCCTTGTTCCAGACATCGACGATCTTGTCCATGTTGGGGGCCCAGGTCCAGTACGTGAGCTTGACCGGACCCTGGGCGGAGGCGGGCCGGCTCTGCGCCGCCTCGGGGCTCTCGGTGGGCTCGCTGGAGCCGCAGCTCGCGAGGGTGGCCGTGAGGGCGACGGCCAGGGCTGCTCCAAGGCGGTTGGCGCGCATTGCGTACCTCCAGGGGGGTTCTGTGAACGTGCACAGACTGAGGCAGTGCCGAAACGGCCGTCAAGGGGTCGTTACGTTCTCGTTAACGTCCTGCAAGAGCATGAAATTTGGAGATAACTGTTCCCTTCGGGCTGTCGAGCGTCCTACTGTGCACGTTCACAGAAGCTTTTCGAGGGGGATGGATGTATCCGGAGCGTCCTGCCGGGATCGCCTATGGCGGCGACTACAACCCGGAGCAGTGGCCGCGCGAGGTCCTGGAAGAGGACGTGGCCCTGATGCGCGAGGCCGGGGTGAACCTGGTCAGCCTGGGCCTGTTCTCGTGGGCGCTGCTGGAGCCCGCGCAGGGGCGTTTCGAGTTCGGCTGGCTGGACGAGATCATCGACCGGCTGCACGCGGGCGGCGTCGCCGTCGACCTGGCCACGCCGACCGCCGCCCCGCCCGCCTGGTTCGTGGCCCGGCACCCCGACGTGCTGCCGGTGAACAGGGAGGGCGTGCGGATCGGGTTCGGCGGCAGGCAGAGCGCCTGCTCCAGCGCCCCGGCCTTCCGCGAGGCGACCGCGCGGCTGGTGCGGGCGCTGGGCGAGCACTACCGCGGCCATCCGGCCGTGGTCATGTGGCACGTGCACAACGAGTACGGCGCGCCGCTCGGCGAGTGCTACTGCGAGCACAGCGTGGCCGCCTGGCGCGCCTGGCTGCGCCAGACCTATCGGGACGTCTCCACGCTGAACGACGCCTGGGGCACCACGTTCTGGGGCCAGACCTACTCCGACTGGTCCGAGATCGACGCCCCGCGCGCCAACCACACGGCCGTCAACCCGGCCCAGCGCCTCGACTACGCCCGCTTCAGCGACGGCCAGCACCGCGAGCACTACGCGCTGCAGCGCGACATCCTGCGGGAGCTGACCCCCGGCCTCCCCGTGACCACGAACTTCGCCGGCACCGTCAACTGCAAGTCCACCGACCTGTGGCAGTGGGCGCGCGAGCTCGACGTGATCGCCAACGACCACTACCTCCAGGCCGAGCGGCCCGACAACCACATCGACCTGGCCATGTCCGCCGACCTGGCGCGGTCGGTGGCGGGCGGCGCGCCGTGGATGCTCATGGAGCACTCGGCGGGCGCGGTCAACTGGCAGCCGCGCAACCTCGCCAAGCGCCCGGGGGAGATGCGCCGCAACAGCCTCGCGCACGTGGCCCGGGGCTCCGACAGCGTGCTGTTCTTCCAGTTCAGGGCCTCGCGGTTCGGGGCCGAGAAGTTCCACTCCGGGATGGTGCCGCACGCCGGGACCGACTCCGAGCAGTGGCGCGAGGTGGTGCGGCTGGGCGCCGACCTGCGCGAACTCGCCGGCGTCAGGGGTGGCAGGGTGCGGGCCGAGGTGGCGGTCGTGTGGGACTGGGAGTCGTACTGGGCGCTGGAGCTGGACTGGCGGCCGTCGGTGGACCTGGGGTTCAGGGAGCGGGTGGACGCCTTCTACGAGGCGCTGTGGCGGGAGCACGTCACGGTGGACTTCGTCCACCCTTCCGCTGATATTTCGGGATATCGGGTGGTGGTGGCGCCCAGCTCGTACCTGCTGACCGAGGCGTCCGCCAAGAACCTGCACCGGTACGTCGAAGCGGGCGGCCACCTGCTCGTGTCGTACTTCTCCGGCATCGTGGACGAGCACGACACCATCCACCCGGGCGCCCACCCCGGCGCGCTGCGCGAGCTGCTCGGCCTGTCGATCGAGGAGTTCCACCCCCTGCGCGAGCACGAGACGGTCACACTGACCGGTGGCCCCGGGGCCGGCACCCCCGAAGCCGGCGCCCCGATCGTCGCGCGCGTCTGGTCGGAGCGGGTCCGCCCGGCGGGCGCGGTCGCGGTCCGGAGCTTCGCCGAGGGCCCGGACGCGGGGCACCCCGCCGTCACCCGCCACGACCTCGGCGCCGGCACCGCCTGGTACCTCGCCACGGCCCCCGTCACCGGCCTGCGTGAGCTGCTCGTCCAGGTGCTCGACCACGCGGGCGTCTCCCGCCCGCACGGCCTGCCCGACACCCTGGAGCTGGTGCGCAGGGGCGGCCACGTCTTCCTGATCAACCACGGCGACCAGCCGGTGACGGTCGAGGGGGTGAGCGGCGTGAGCGTGTTCGACGGCGTACGGCACGACGGGCCGGTCACCGTCCCGGCCGGAGCGGTGACCGTCGTGGCGCAACCCCCCCAACCCTAGGGAGACCCGATGAAACGCATCATCCTCACCGCGCTGCTGTTACTCACGGCCCTCGCCGCTCCGGCGCACGCGCAGGCCGGGCCCGGCCGCCTCCAGATCAGGGGCGCGGACGTGTCCAGCCTCGCCAAGTCGGAGGCGCTCGGCGGCGTCTACCGCGACGCCCGCGGGCGCAGGGGCGACGCGCTGGCCATCCTGTCGCAGGCCGGGCTCAACTACATGAGGCTCAAGGTCTGGGTGAACCCCGCCGACGGCTACAACACCAAGACCCAGGTGCTGGCGGTGGCCAAGCGGGTCAAGGCGCTCGGCATGGGCCTGCTCATCGACTTCCACTACTCCGACACCTGGGCCGACCCGGGCAAGCAGTACAAGCCCGCGGCGTGGGAGGCGCTGCCGTTCGAGCAACTGCGGCAGGCCGTGTACGACCACACCTACGACGTGCTCGACGCGTTGCGCGACCAGGGCACCACGGCCGACATGGCGCAGGTCGGCAACGAGATCAACGGCGGACTGCTCTGGCCGGACGGCTCCAACTCCAACTGGGCGAACACGGCGGCGCTGCTGAACGCGGGACACGACGCCGTCAAGGCGGTCTCCGGCTCGACCAAGGTGGTGCTGCACCTGGCCAACGGCGGCGACAACGGCCTGTACCGGTGGTGGTTCGACAACGCCAGGGCCCATGGCATCCGCCACGACGTGATCGGCCTGTCGTACTACTCCTACTGGCACGGCACGCCGGAGGCCTTCCAGGCCAACCTCAACGACGTGGCCACCCGGTACGGCAAGCCCGTGGTCCTGGTGGAGACCGCCTACCCGTTCACCACGGCCGACGACGACGGCTGGGAGAACATCATCACCTCCGCCGAGCCGTACCCCGGCTACCGGGCCACCCCGCAGGGCCAGTCGGCGATGCTCACCCGGGTGGCCGACATCGTCCGCGCCGTGCCGAACGGACTGGGCCTCGGCCTGTTCACCTGGGAGGCCACCTGGACGGGCGTCAGGGGCAACGGCTGGGACCCGGCCGACCCGGCCTCGGGCAACGGCTGGGAGAACCAGGCCCTGTTCGACTACAACGACCGCGCGTTGCCGGCCATGTCGGTGCTCGGCCGCCTCTGACCCGACGACCCCCGGGCGGCCCCTACCGTAAAGGTATGCGGCTGACCGCCTTCACCGACATCGCGCTGCGCATCGTCATGCGCCTGGCCGTGGCGCGGCCGGACGACCTGCTCACCACCCGCGCCGCGGCCGACATGCTCGCCGTCCCCTACACCCACGCGGCCAAGGCCGTGGCCCGGCTGAGCGAGCTGGGCGTGGTGGAGGCCAGGCGCGGCAGGGGCGGCGGGATGCAGCTCACCGAGGCGGGGCGCGGCACGACCGTCGGCGCCCTCGTCCGCGAGCTGGAGGGCGCCGGCGACGTCGTGGGCTGCGAGGACGACCCGCCCTGCCCGCTGCGGGCGGCCTGCCGGCTGCGCTCGGCGCTGCGCCAGGCGCAGGAGGCCTTCTTCGCCTCCCTCGACGGGGTCACCGTCGCCTCATTGGTGGACGCGCCGACCGGGCCCGTCCTGCTGTCGCTGGCCCCCCGGAATCAGGACCGGCCGAGCGGGCGCATAATATGAATCTCAGATGCTAATTTAAGTGTCTGGAACTCATGCTGCTCGCCGCCCGCGGAGCACGTCCGCGACGCTCTCCCCACCGTATGAATCCCAGACGCCTTTCCCCCTTGTCTGGAGGTTCCCCCATGCTGTCCGCCAACGCCGCGGAGCTCGTGCGCGCCACCCTTCCCGCCGTCGGAGCCGAGCTGGAGACCATCACCGCGCGGTTCTACGACACCATGTTCGCCGACCACCCCGAGCTGCTGGACGGGCTGTTCAACCGCGGCAACCAGCGCAGCGGCGAGCAGCGCAAGGCGCTGGCGGGCGCCGTCGCGGCCTTCGCGGTCGCGCTGCTGGACAACCCCGGCGAGCGCCCCGACGCGCTGCTGGCGCGCATCGCGCACAAGCACGCCGCCGTGGGCGTCACCGACGACCAGTACGTCATCGTGCACAAGTACCTGTTCGGCGCCATCGCCGAGGTGCTCGGCGAGGCCGTCACGCCCGAGGTCGCGGCGGCCTGGGACGAGGTCTACTGGCTGATGGCCGGCGCGCTGATCGCCATGGAGGCCCGCATCTACGCCGAGGCGGGAGCGCGTGACGGCGCGACCTGGCGGCCCTGGCGGGTGGTCGAGCGGCGCGAGGAGACGGCGGACGCGATGTCGCTGGTGCTCCACCCGCTCGGCGACGACCCCGTCCCGCCCGCCCGCCCCGGCCAGTACGTCAGCGTCCGCGTGACCATGCCCGACGGCGTGCGCCAGCTCCGCCAGTACTCGGTGTCCGGGCACGGCGCGGACGGCCGCCGCAGCATCACGGTCAAGCGGGTGCGCGCCGGCGAGCGGCCCGAGGGCGAGGTGTCCACGCTGCTGCACGACACGGTGCGCGAGGGCGACGAGCTGACCCTGTCCGCGCCGTTCGGCGACGTCGCGCTCGACGACGGCGACGCGCCGCTCGTGCTGGTGTCGGCGGGCATCGGCTGCACCCCGATCGCCGCGATGCTGAGCCATCTGGCCGAGGCCGGCTCCGGGCGCCGGGTGCTGGTGCTGCACGCCGACCGCGCCAGGTCCCACCACGCGCTGCGCGAGCAGATGGAGCGTCACACCGACGCCCTCCCCGGCGCGGAGCGCATCTTCTGGTACGAGTCCGCCGACGGCGAGGACGCCCGCGCCGGGCGCATGGACCTGGACGGGGTCGAGATCCCCGAGGGCGCGGTCGCCTACATGTGCGGGCCGGTGGAGTTCATGCGGGCCGCGCGGGCCGGGCTCATCGCGGCCGGGGTCGCGCCGCGTGACATCCACTACGAGGTGTTCGGGCCGGACCTTTGGCTGGGCGCCGCCTGAGGGCATGATGGCCGCATGACGATCTCAGCGGACGAGCTGCTCACCACGACCCGCAGCGTACGCAAGCGACTCGACCTCACCCGTCCCGTCCCCATGGAGCTGGTCAGGGAGTGCCTGGACATCGCCCTCCAGGCGCCCACCGGCGGCAACGCGCAGCTCTGGCACTGGGTCGTGGTCACCGATCCCGGCAAGCGCAAGGCGATCGGCGACTACTACGCGCGCTCGTGGAACGCCTACTACGGCTCCGGCTCCTCGGCCAGGTCGCTGTTCAGGGACGACCCGGTGCGCGCGGCGGCCCAGGAGCGGGTCTCCGACAGCGCCGCGTACCTGGCCGAGCACCTGGGCGAGGTGCCGGTGCACGTGATCGGCTGCACGACCGTGCCCGGCGGGCTGCCCGAGGGCAACCAGGCCGGGCTGTGGGGCTCGCTGCTGCCGGCCGCGTGGAGCTTCATGCTGGCCGCCCGCGCCAGGGGGCTCGGCACGGCGTGGACGACGCTGCACCTGGCCTACGAGAGCGAGGTGGCCGAGCTGCTCGGATTGCCGGCGAACGTGCGGCAGGGCGTGCTGCTGCCCACCGCGTACTACACCGGTGAGACCTTCCGCCCGGCCAAGCGCCAGCCGCTGGACGAGGTGCTGCACGTCGATCACTGGTAACACCGGCGCGGCGCGCGCACAGTGGAGGTCACGACCGACGTGAGGGAGGGCCCCGTGATCTCCTTGCCGCTGCTGCCGACGTCGCTGGTCGGGAGCTACGCCCAGCCGGACTGGCTGATCGACCGTGCCAGGCTGGCCGGGCGGTTCCCGCCGCGCGTACGGGCCCGCGAGCTGTGGCGGATCCCGCCGGAGCTGCTCGGCCAGGCCCAGGACGACGCCACCGAGCTGGCGATCAGGGCGCAGGAGCGGGCCGGGCTGGACATCGTCACCGACGGCGAGATGCGCCGCGAGAGTTACTCCAACCACTTCGCGACCGCCCTGGAGGGCATCGACCTGGACAATCCGGGCACCGCCCTCGACCGCAGCGGCCATCCCAACCCGGTGCCGCGCATCGCCGGCCCCATCCGGCGGACCCGCCCGGTCGAGGTGGACGACCTGCTGTTCCTGCGCGCGCACACCGGCCGCGTGGTGAAGATGACGGTGCCGGGGCCGTTCACGATGAGCCAGCAGGCGCAGAACGACCACTACCCCGACGCCGAGGCCGCGGCCATGGACTACGCGGCCGCGGTCAACGCCGAGATCCGCGACCTGTTCGCCGCGGGGGCGGACATCGTGCAGGTCGACGAGCCGTACATGCAGGCCAGGCCGGACGCGGCGCGCGCGTACGGGCTGGCCGCGCTGAACGCCGCCCTCGACGGGATCACCGGCATGACGGCCGTGCACATCTGCTTCGGCTACGCGGCGATCATCCACGAGCGGCCCGAGGCGTACTCGTTCCTGCCGGAGCTGGCCGGCTGCCCGGTGCGGCAGGTGTCGATCGAGACCGCGCAGTCGGGGCTGGACCTCGGGGTGCTGTCCGACCTGAAGGACAAGACGGTCATCCTCGGCGTGATCGACCTGTCCACGCCGGAGGTGGAGCCCGTCGAGGTGGTGGCGGGGCGGGTGCGCAGGGCGTTCGAGCGGATGCCGCCCGAGCGGATCGTCATCGCCACGGACTGCGGGATGAAGTACCTGCCCAGGCCGTCGGCGGAGGGCAAGATGCGGGCCATGGCGGGCGCCGCCCGCCTGCTGAGGGAGGAACTGGGCGGATCACGATAATTCCTGATGAATTTCCCGCCTGGACCAGGTGCTCCGCTTTAGGATCATGGCGCTGACCCCCTGATCCCATAGGAGCCCGGAGTGCCAGGAAGCGAGCAGGAGAGCGCGCCCAGCGGGATAGACACCACCAAGCCGAGTGTCGCCCGCGTCTACGACTACATGCTCGGCGGCAAGGACAACTACGAGGTCGACCGCCACGTGGCGCAGGCCGCGTTGCGGATCGCGCCGGACGCTCCCGAGGCCGCCCAGGCCAACCGGGAGTTCCTGCGCCGCACGGTGCGGTACCTGGCCGCCGAGGCGGGCATCCGGCAGTTCCTGGACGTCGGTTCCGGCCTGCCCACGCAGGGCAACGTGCACGAGGTCGCCCAGGACGTCACCCCCGGCGCGCACGTCGTGTACGTCGACCACGACCCCATCGTGCTCGCCCACGGCCGGGCCCTGCTGGCCGTGGACGAGACCACCGCGATCATCGACGCCGACCTCCGCGAGCCCGAGAAGATCCTCGACGACCCGCGCACCCGCGCCCTCATCGACTTCGGCGAGCCGGTCGGGCTGCTGCTGTTCGCCATCCTGCACCACCTGAAGGACGAGGAGGACCCGGCCGGCCTCGCGGCCAGGCTGCTGCGCCCGCTGCCCACGGGCAGCCACGTGGTGATCTCGCACTTCCACAACCCGATGCAGGCCCACCCCGAGGTGTCGCAGCAGGCCTTCACGGCCGAGAAGCTCTTCAACGAGCACCTCGGCACCGGCCGGTGGCGCACCCACGAGGAGATCCTGGCCTTCTTCAACGGGCTCGAGCTGCTGGAGCCCGGCCTGGTGCCGCTCCCGGAGTGGCGTCCGGAGACCGGGGACCACCAGGCCGCGCCCGGCATCACCTACCACACCTTCGTCGGAGGCGTGGCGCGCAAGCCGTAGACCGGCGGGTCAGGCCACCGGCAGCTTGCCGGTGGCGACCACCTCGCGGTACCAGTGGGCGCTGTCCTTCCAGGTGCGCTCCATCGTCTCGCGGTCCACGCGGACGATGCCGAAGCGCTTGGCGTAGCCGTGCGCCCACTCGAAGTTGTCCATCAGCGACCACACGAAGTAGCCGCGCACGTCCGCGCCGCCCGCGATGGCCTCGCTGACGGCCGTCAGGTGGCGGTGCAGGTAGTCGACCCGGTCGGCGTCGTGCACGACCCCGTCGGCGGAGACCGGGTCGGGGAACGCGGCGCCGTTCTCCGTGATCATCAGCGGCAGGTCCGGGTAGTCGCGGTGCAGGCGCAGCAGCAGCTCGGTCAGGCCGCTCTCGTCGATGTTCCAGCCCATCTCGGTGTACGGGCCCGGCTGCTTGACGAACTCGATGTCCTCGCAGGCGATCCAGGGCGAGGCGGCCCCGTCCTGGTGCCCGTCGGCGGTCTCCTTGGCGCTCGCCCCGTCCCACTGGCGCACCAGGGTCGGGTTGTAGTAGTTGACCCCGAGCACGTCCAGCGGCTGGCAGGCGGTGGCCTCGTCGCCGTCGCGCACGAACGACCAGTCGGTCACCTTGGCGGTGTCGGCGATCAGGTCGCGCGGGTAGGCGCCCTCCAGCATCGGGCCGAGGAAGGCCCGGTTGGACAGCCCGTCCGCGCGCCGCACCGCGTCCGCGTCGCGCTCGGACACGCCGCGCACGTGGTGCAGGTTGAGCGTGACCGACATCTGCGCGTCCTTGGCGGCGGTCGAGCGCAGCGCCTGCACGGCCAGGCCGTGGCCCAGGTTCAGGTGGTGCACGGCGGCCAGCGCGGCGGCGGCGTCGGTGCGGGCCGGGGCGTGCACGCCGGAGGCGTAGCCCAGGTAGGCCGAGCACCACGGCTCGTTCAGCGTGATCCAGGTGCGGACGCGGTCGCCGAGCGTCTCGCCCATGAGCTCGGCGTAGTCGGCGAAGCGCAGCGCGGTCTCGCGCTCCGGCCAGCCGCCCGCGTCCTCCAGCTCCTGCGGCAGGTCCCAGTGGTAGAGCGTGGCCACCGGGGCGATGTCCCTGGCCAGCAGCCCGTCCACGAGCCGGTCGTAGAAGTCGGCGCCCGGCCGGTTGAGCGCGCCGCGCCCGCCCGGCTGCACGCGCGGCCAGGAGATGGAGAAGCGGTACGCGCCGACGCCCAGCCCGGCCAGGATGTCGAGGTCCTCCTCCAGGCGGTGGTAGTGGTCGCAGGCCACGTCGCCGGTGTCGCCGTTCGTGACGAGGCCGGGGGTGTGGGAGAAGGTGTCCCAGATCGACGGGCCGCGGCCGTCCTCGTTCCAGGCTCCCTCGACCTGATAGGCGGCGGTGGCGGTGCCCCACAGGAAGTTCTCGGGGAAGGCAGACATGTCACTCCTTGACGCTGAGCGTGATCTCGATGTGGTCGATCTCGGGGGCCGCGGCGGCGTGCGCCCCGGCATGGCGGAGGTTCCAGGGGGCCGGCGCGCCGCTGATCCGGCGGGCGCGCAGCCGGTCGCCCCGGCGGGACACCTCGAAGACGGCCGCCGGGCCGCCGTCGGGCGCGGGGACGGTGACGGTGCGGGTGGCGCCGTCGTCGAACCGGCGGACGTCGAGGGTGACTCCGTCGGCGTAGTCGTAGTCGGGCCGGTCGTCGCGGGCGCCGGTCGGGATCACCGCGCCCGGCCGCACCAGCAGCGGCAGGCTGTCGAAGCCGTGCCGCTCGGTACGCCAGCCGGGCCCCGTGACGCTCTCCCCGTCGAGCAGCCGGGTCCACACCCCCTCCGGGACGTAGTACGAGATTTCCCCGTCCGCTGACAGCACGGGGGCCACCAGCAGGTCGGGGCCCAGCATGTACTGGGCGTCCAGGTGGTCGCAGGCCCGGTCCCGGGGGAACTCCAGGTGCATGGCCCGCATCATCGGCACGCCCTCGGTCGCGGCCTGTACGGCGGCGCCGTACAGGTAGGGCATCAGCCGCGCCTTGAGCCGCGTGAACGCGCGCAGCACGTCCACGGACTCCTCGTCGAACAGCCACGGCACCCGGTAGGAGCCGCTCCCGTGCAGGCGGCTGTGCGACGACAGCAGCCCGAACGCCACCCACCGCTTGAACACGGCCGGATCGGGCCGCCCCTCGAAGCCGCCGATGTCGTGGCTCCAGAACCCGAAGCCGCCCAGCCCCAGCGACAGCCCGCCGCGCAGCGACTCGGCCATGGCCTCGAACGTCGACTCGCAGTCGCCGCCCCAGTGCACCGGCAGCCGCTGCCCGCCGACCGTGGCCGAGCGCGCGAACAGCACCGCCTCGCCCGGCCCGCGCCGCTCGGCCAGCACGTCGTGGACGGTCTGGTTGTAGACGAGGCTGTAGTAGTTGTGCATCCGCTCGGGGTCGGAGCCGTCGGCGTAGACCACGTCGGTGGGGATGCGCTCGCCGAAGTCGGTCTTGAACGCGTCCACCCCCATGTCGAGCAGCCCGCGCAGCTTGCCCGCGTACCACTCGCGGGCGGCGGGGGAGGTGAAGTCGACCAGCGCCCGCCCGGCCTGCCAGTGATCATCCTGCCAGATCGTGCCGTCCGGCCGGCGCAGCAGGTGACCGGCCGCCGCCCCCTCCTCGAACAGGGCCGACGCCTGCCCGATGTAGGGGTTGATCCACAGGCACACCCGCAGCCCCCGCTCCTTGAGCCGCCGCAGCATGCCCTCCGGATCGGGGAACACCGCCGGGTCCCACTCGAAGTCGCACCACCGGAACTGCCGCATCCAGAAGCAGTCGAAGTGGAACACGCTCAGCGGCAGGTCCCGCTCGGCCATGCCGTCCACGAACGACGTCACCGTGGCCTCGTCGTAGTCCGTGGTGAACGAGGTGGACAACCACAGCCCGAACGACCAGGCGGGCGGCAGCGCCGGGCGGCCGGTCAGCGCCGTGTAGCGGCGCAGGATGTCGGCTGGCGTCGGCCCGTGGACGATCAGGTACTCCAGGTCGTGCCCCTCGGCGCTGAACTGCACCCGCGACACGGTCTCCGAGCCGACCTCGAACGACACCCGGCCGGGATGGTTGACGAACACGCCGTAACCCCGGTTGGTGAGGTAGAAGGGCACGTTCTTGTAGGCGATCTCGCTGCTCGTGCCGCCGTCCTCGTTCCAGATGTCGACCGACTGGCCGTTGCGGACGAGGGGGCCGAAGCGCTCGCCGAGGCCGTACACGAGCTCGCCGGCGCTCAGGCGGAGCTGCTCGATCATGAAGTGCCGGTCGGCGGGGTCGCGCATGACGCCCAGGCTCTTGCCGGAGCTGCGGGTCAGCTCCCGCCCGCCCGCGCTGAACGTCATCTCCCAGGGCGCGTCCCTGCGGACCCGGACGGTCAGGTCGCCGCTGGTCAGGGCGGCCTCCGCGGCGTCCACGGAGATCTTCACCCCGGGCCGGTCGTCCCGTACGGCGAAGGCGGGGGAGTCCGGCACGGACCCGGCGAAGTGCACCGTGCGGACGCGGATCACGTCCGGCATCGGAGACGACAGGTCCACCCGCAGGACCGGCCCGTCGATGGTGCCGCCGCGGCGGGTGATCTCCCGCGTGGGCGCCAGGACGCGCAGCGAGCCGTCCCGCGCGGTCACGTCGTAGGCGGCGGTGGCGTGCTCGCCGCGCACGCCGGGGCGCATGCGCCAGTAGCCGTCCTTGAACTTCATGCGAGGGCGACCTCCGGGCGCAGGGCGGCGACCGCGCGGGGCGCCAGCGTGACGTGGCCCTCGGCGGGGGAGCCGGTCAGCAGGTCCACGCCCGGATCGGGGATCGGCACCCGCACGGTGGTGGCGCCGTGGTTGAGCAGGAACAGCACCTCTCCCCGGCGCACCGCCTCGACGCCCGGCGGCAGCTCGTCCAGCACGCCGGACACGCCCGCGTCGGCCAGCACCCGCCCGGCGAGGCTCGCCAGCGCGTCCGGCCCGGGCATCGTGCCCACGTACCAGGCGACGCCCTCCCCGGAGCGGTGCCGCAGGATCGCCGGCTCGCCCGCCAGGTCGCCGCCGGCGAACTCGGCCACCACCTCGGCGCCGTCGGAGCGCAGCAGCTCGGTCCAGCTCTCCGCCTGGAAGGCGGCCCCGCCGTCCCACCGGCAGGCCACCGGACCGGACGCGGGCAGCCACTCCTCGCCGGAGGCGCCCAGCACCTCACGCAACGGGGCCGGGAACCGCCCGGTCCTGATGTGCGCGTTCGGGTCCACGACGCCGGAGAACGGGCCGACCACCAGCACGCCGCCGCCGTTCACGTACGCGGTCAGCGCCGCGGCGTCCCGGTCGCCGACGAGGAACAGGTTCGGCACCACGACCAGCGCGTACGCCGACAGGTCCGCGTCCGGCGGCACCACGTCCACGCTCACCCCGCGCTCGAAGAACGGCACGTAGTAGCTCAGGAGCTGGTCCACGGCGTTGAGCCGGTCGCTCGGCCGCCCGCGGTCCTCCAGCGCCCACCAGCTCTCCCAGCCGAACACCATCGCCACCCGCGCCGGCACCGGCTCGCCCGCGACCCCGGCGAGGCGGCGCAGCTCCTGCCCGTGCTCCCGCACCGCGGCGTGCAGCTGCGTGTCCGCGCCCGCGTGCGGCACCATCGCGGCGTGGAAGCGCTCGGCGCCGAACCGGGAGGCCCGCCACTGGAAGTAGCACAGCCCGTCCGCGCCCCGCGCGACCGCCTGCAGCGACTCCAGCCGGAACTGGCCGGGCGGCTTGGGCAGGTTGTGCTCACGCCAGTTGACGGCGCTCGTCGACTGCTCCATCAGCAGCCACGGCCGCCCGCCCGCCAGGCCGCGCATGAGGTCGTGGGTGAGCGCCGTCCTGGCGGGGGTGAGCGGGTGGCCCGGCTCCGGGTAGCAGTCGTTGGAGACCACGTCCTGCTCGCCGGCGAACGACCAGTAGTCCACCCGCTTGAAGAAGCCCATGAAGTTCGTGGTGACGGGGACGTCCGGGGTGCGGGCGCGCAAAATGTCGCGCTGCTCGCGGAAGTGGGCGAGCAACTCGCCCGAGCAGAAGCGCCACCAGTCGAGGCGCTGGGTGGGGTTGATGATGTACGGGGCGCGGCGCGGCGGCACCACCTCGGCCCAGTCGCCGTACCCCTGGCTCCAGAACGTGGTGCCCCACGCCTCGTTGAGCGTGGCCAGGTCGCCGTAGCGCTCGCGCAGCCAGGCGCGGAACGCCCCGGCGGACTCGTCGCAGTGGCAGACCTCGCCGTACTCGTTGCCCACGTGCCACATCGCCAGCGCCGGATGGGCGGCGTACCGGTCGGCCAGGGCCGTCGTGATCGACTGGGAGCGCTCCCGATACAGGCCCGAAGAAGGGCAGAACTGGTTGCGGGAGCCGTACCAGAGCCGGTGCCCGCCCTCGTCCACGGGCAGCGTCTGCGGCCAGCGGTGGCCCAGCCACGGCGGCGGCGAGGCCGTCGGGACGGCCAGGTCCACGGCGATCCCGTGCTCGGCCATGAGGTCGAGCACCCGGTCCAGCCAGCCGAAGTCGTGCCTGCCCGGCTCCGGCTCCAGCCGCGCCCAGCTGAACACGCCGACCGTGACCAGGTTGACCCCGGCGGCCCGCATCAGCTCGGCGTCCTGCTTCCACACCTCCTCCGGCCACTGCTCCGGGTTGTAGTCGCCGCCGAACAGCAGCCCGCGGCCCTCGGTCAGCGTGTGCATCCCCGGCCTCACCATGTGCCCCCTTCACGCGGTGGCGCGGAGCTGTCCCCGACCACCAGACGGCAGGGCAGCAACCGCCGCTGCGGCCCGCCCTGCGACTCCTCCTGCAACCGGTCGATGAGCATGCGGGCGCCCAGCCGCCCCAGCTCGGCGCTGGGCGGCTCCAGCGTCGTGAGGCGGGGATGGAACATCCCGGCCACCCGCGCCGACGACAGCACCAGCAGCAGCGTCAGATCCTCCGGGATGCGCCGGCCGTGCCGCGCCACGGCCGCGATCACGCCGACCGCCGCGTGGTCGTCCATCACGGCCAGCGCCGTCACGTCCGGGTGGGCGCCGACCAGGTCCTCGAACGCCTTGCCGCCGTCCTCGGCCGAGCCGGGGCGGTATCCGCCCACGTACGCGAGGCCGGCCTCCCGCGCGGCCCGCTCGAACTCCGCGCCGGCGCGGATCGCGGGCCCGTACCGGGCGGCGTGCGTGTCCTCGGAGAGGTTGAAGAAGGCCAGCTTGCGATGCCCCAGCCCGGCCACGTGCGCCACCGCGTCCCTGGCCGTCGCGGCGAAGTCGATGTCGGCGTAGTCGGTCTCACCCGGCTCGCGCGTCCGCCCGATCATCGCGAACGGCACGCCCGACCCCGCCAGGAACGCCGGCCGCTCGTCGTCCAGCCCGACCTCCATCAGCAGCACCCCGTCCACCAGCCCCAGGCCGGTGAGGTGCCGCAGCTCCTCGATGGGGTCGGCGCTCTCCGGGGACAGCAGCAGGTGATACCCCAGCTCGCTGGCCGCCTCGGCGGCGCCGGTGGCGAACTGCATCTCGGTCAGCCCGAACCCGCTGCGCGGGGCGGGGAACAGCAGGGCCAGGATGCGGGTGCGCTTGCTCTGCAGGCCGCGGGCCAGCACGTTGGGCCGGTACCCGAGCTCGGTGGCGGCCCGCTCGACCCGACGCCTGGTGGCCGCGGCCACGGGGCGGGTGCCGTTGAGCGCGGCGGACGCGGTGCTCACGGCGACCCCGGCACGCTCGGCCACGTCACGCAGAGAGGTCATGAGGCTCCGGGGACCGTTTTGGCGAGTCGAAACGTTTCGCACCACGCTAAAGTCCGTTTTATTGGGATGTCAATGGGATGGATTCGGATGACCGGAAACTACCGATCGGTCACAACCAGCCGCGCTCGCGGCCGTACATGAGGGCTTCCATGCGGTTCTTCACATGCAGCTTCGCGTACAGGTCGCTGAGCTGCCTGAACATCGCCCGCTCCGAGTAGCCGACCTCGTCCGCGAGCCGGCCCACGGTCGTGCCCTGGGAGAGCCTGCGCAGCCACTCGATCTCCCGCGCGGACGGCACACCCCCGGCCCGCCCTCCGGCCGCCCGCGCCACCAGTGCCCGCACGACCCCGGCCGGCAGCAGGCTCGTGCCCCGCACGGCCGCCTCGACCACCTGGCGCACCGCCTCCGGCCGCGCGTCGCGCGGCACCGCTCCCACGGCGCCCGCGGTGAGCGCGTTCACGTACGTCTCCTCGCCGGCCTCGTCGAGGACCGCGATCACGAGCAGGCCGGGCTCGGCCTCGACGAGCTGGGACAGCAGCGACCAGTCCGCGGCCGAGCCGAGCGTCAGCAGGACGGCGGCCGGCCGCTCCTTGCCCCGGGCCCAGGTGAGCAGGTCGTCGGGCTCGTCCACGCGGCGCCCGTCGCCGTCCAGGGTCGCCTTGAGTCCGCGCCGGAAGACGGGCAGCGGATCTGAGACGGCGATCCGGATCGACATGACCGTGAGCGCCTCCTGGCCTGCCGTGCCGACGTGTCCCATACCGCGATCGTCGAGTCTGCCAGACGATCACGACGCGGCCCGCACAATGCGGTCATGTTCGTGCTGAACGTGACGTCATGTGACGGGATCCCGCCGCCCAACTCCGTCATAGACCTGCCCGACCTGGGCTTTTACCGTGCAGGGCGGGGAGCTTCGGGCGAAGCTCCGCAGGAGGGGGAACGGACATGGTCGATGGCCACGACAGGCCTCCTTGGGATCGTTCCAGGGTGCCGGAGGAGCAGCCGCACCGGCCGCAGCAGGAGACGCCGGAGCAGCAGCGGGAACGGGAGGAGGAGGAACGCAGGAAGGGGGCGCCCGTCGGCTGCCTGCTCATGGCCGGCCTGATGTCGCTGGCCGCCGTGGCGCCGATCCTGCGCGTCATCACCACGTAGGAGCCGCCTGAGGAGAGGATCGCCACGGCCTTCAAAGGCCGGCGGCCGCCCGGCGGATCTCCGCATACCCGTCGGCGCGCGCGTCGATGGCCAGCTTGTCCAGCAGGAGCAGACTGCGCTGCACGGCGCCGCGGGCGCGGGTGATCCGCCGGGCCGCCTGGTAGGCGGCGATGGCGAGGTCGGTCTGGTCCGGCCCGCCGCACCGGGTGAGCCCGTACAGCACGAGACCCTCCGTCTCCAGCACCTGGAAGGCCTCGCTCTCCCGCTCCAGCAGCGTGCGCGCCCGCAGATGGGCCTCCAGGAACGCCTCACGCGCGTCACGGTTCTCACCGAGCCGGTAGGCGGTGATGCCCTTCACCGCGAACGCGGTCATCGAGCCCAGGCCCAGCCCGTAGTGGACGGCTGTGTCGGCGGCGTGCCACGCCTTCTCGAGCTGCGCGCCGCACAGGTGGGCCAGTGCCAGCGTCCTGTTGGCCTCGCACGTCAGCTGGACGTCACGCGTCTGGGTCGCCAGCTCGGCGGCCTCGCCCGCCGGTTTCAGGGCCCGTTCCCAGCCGTCGCCGGCGATGTGCACCTCGGCCTGCTCGCCGAACAGGTGCCCGCGCAGGACGTACTCGTCGGACGGCACGACGGCCAGGCCTCGCGCCACGTGCTCCAGAGCCTCGACGCCGCGGCCGAGCGCGGTCAGCTGCACGGCCAGGTTCAGGTGCAGCTGCGCTTCGAGCCGGCGGTCCGGACCCTCCTGCGGCATGCGGGCGAGGAGCTCTTCGTACTGTTTGACGGCCTCGTCGAGCAGGCCCTTCCTGGACAGGCAGCGAGCGTGGCCGAGGGCGGCCATCACCTCCTGGGGGAAGAGCCGCCGCTCGCGCGCCTCCTGCTGCGCGCGCGTGTAGTCGCCGATGGCCGCCTCCGTCAGCCCCAGCTCCTGACGGACGGTGCCGAGGTTGATGCCCACGATGATCCGCGCCTCCGGCTGCGGCGAGGCCGCGGCCAGTTCCTGCGCCGACTCCAGCGCGGCGAGCGCCTGCCGCGCGCGGCCCTGCTGCGTGTGGGCGTCCGCGAGCCCGAGATAGTTGTTCATCTCCAGGCGCGGCGCGCCGAGCCTGCCCTCCAGCTCCTGCCGCCAGTTGCTCAGCACGCTGCTGTAGCCCCAGCGGCTCAGCCGCTCCTCGTCCACCGCGTCGATCAGCTTGTTGGCGGCCTGCAGGTCGCCCGCCCGCATCAGCAGGCGGATCTCGGCGAACTCGGCGTGCAGGTCGTCGATGGAGCCCACGACGCGCTTGCGGGTTCCGACGAAGTACTGCGCCGCCCGCCGGCACAGGGCCAGCCTGGTCACCTTCGGGGTGCCGCTCTCCTCGCCCTCCCCGGGGCCGCCCGGCGGGATGCCGGCCAGGATGAACTCGCCGTCCGGCGACGGCGGCAGGTAGAAGCGCTCGCCGTACTGGCGGATGAGCTGTCTGCCCGCCAGCCGCCGCAACGCCGGCTCGCTGACGAAGCCCGGGAGGTAGTCCTCCAGCACGAAGTCCACCGCCGAGGGCAGGACGGGGTGCTCGTAGGCGGCGAGCACCTGCAGGATCCGCTGGTCGGCGGCTTCGAGCCCGTTGAACACGAGCCCGATCAGCACCTCCAGGACATCCTGGGCCCCCGTCAGGTCGTCCAGCAGCTTCAGCAGGGACGGCGTCCGGCCCTCGCGCAGGATCGTCGCGATGGCCTCCAGCGCGCGCGGGCTGCCGCCGGTGAGCCGCCAGACGCGCGTCAGATGCTCTTCCGGCGCCGAGCTCAGCCCGCAGGCGCCGTCCTCGTCGAGCGCGCGCAGGAAGCTGCGGCTGTCCTCCAGGGGGAGCCCCTTGTCGAGCTGGAGCCCGACCGCGGAGGTCGGATTGGCGGCCAGCAGCAGCTCCGGCAGGTCCTGGGCGACCAGGATCAGCTTCACGCGGTGGTTGCTCCGGCGCAGCAGCGTGTCGACGATCTCGGCCAGCTCCGGATCGCGGATCCGGCCGGCGGCGTCGAGCAGCGCCCCGGCATCGTCGATCACCACGACGGTCAGCCCGGCCAGCGCCGCCAGGACCTCTTCCAGCTTGTCGTAGACGGTACGTGAAGGGTTGCTCAGCCCTGTCTCCGGACTCTCCAGCCGGGCGCGGGCCGCCGGGTCCACCACCGCCCTGCCGAGCTCCTCCAGCAGGACCGACGCGGTGATGGGGCGGGTCCCGTACGCGGGCAGGTAGACGAAGGCGCCGATGCGCGGTTCGAGCTCGCTGCCCCGCAGGTTCTCCCGCCACTGGGAGATCATGGCGGTCTTGCCGTTGCCGCTGCGGCCCGCGATGGCCACGAGCCGCACCTTCGGATCACGCAGCCGGTCCTGCAGGAAGCGGATCTGCGGGGACCGGTTCCTGAAGCGGTTGCGCATCATCGGCGGCGGATGGTTCACGCAGCGCAGGCCGGAGGAGTCGTCGGGCTCGGCCACGCCCGCGCGCTCCCGCTCCTGACCGCGCTTGATCTCGGCCTCCTGACGAAGCAGGGAGCCCTGAGGATCCCGCGCGCGTCGTTCCGCCTCACGCCACCGGTCCTCGATCGCCCGCACCTCGGTCTCGTGCCGCGGCCGGTCCTGCTCCGGCGCCCGCTCCAGGGCGCGCCGCGCCAGGCGCAGCTTCTCGTCGAGCACCTCGAACTTCGCCTGGGGGCTCATCAGCTTGTCGACCTCCCGGCGCAGCTCGTCCCAGATCTCCTCGACGCCCGTCGTGCAGTGGAGCGGCTGATACCCCTGCAGGAGGAGCGAGAAGTCCACGCCCGGATGCACGATCAGCGGAATGATGCGCTTACCGGTGTCCTTCGCGTACTGGAGCTCGCTGGTGCACCAGTCGCTGTGCGGGCTCTGCCTGGTCACGAGGAAGAGGATCAGCTCGGCCGGCTGGAGGTGCTTCATCAACTCGGGGTAGAAGGGGTAGCCGAGGTTGCGTTCGGTGTAGATCCATGACGTCACGAAGGGCACCTGGTTGAGCCGCTCGTTGAGGTCGTGGGCGAACGCCTCGCCGTCGTGCGTGAAGGAGATGAAGACGAGCAGAGGGTCCATGGTCCTCGCCGTTCAGAATCGAGCGGATCGCGGCGCGCATGTGCCGGCCCGTGGCAGTGCCCTGCCACCGAGCCCCGTTCCTCCCCGATACCTCAGAGACTAGAGCGGGCCCGGCCGCGGGGCCACTAGGGCCGGGCCTAGGAATCACCCTAGGAAGGTGTCAGGTCCCCGCCATCCCGATGGCAGGGTGGATGACGCGCAGCCGGGGGTCGTCCAGGGCATAGCCGAGGCGGGCGACGAGATCGTCCGTCCCGCCCGGCCCGTCGCCCCGCTCGCCGTTCCAGACCACGATCGCCCTCGGGGAGGCGTCCAGCGCGAGTGCCTCCCCGACCATCCACGCGTTCGCGCGCGCGAACACCTCGTCCCCTTCCGCCGCGCTCTGGAGCAGGCGGACGTCCGCCTGGCGGCGTACCTCCTCGAACCGGTCGTGCCAGTCGGTGCCGGGAAGGTCGACGGACTGGCGGGCGAACTCCTCGGCGGGCAGCGCCAGGCACAGGCGCACCGCGGCCTTGCGGCGCAGCGCCAGCTCGGCGCCGATGAGGTCGGCGCCGCGGGCGCCGCCGCAGATCACGGTCGTCTCCGGGCCGACGTCCCACTCGCCGAGCACCTCGCCGATCGCGGCCGTCACCGCGCCCACCCGGTGCTGCGGGAAGCGCGGCGGCTCCCGGCCGGGCCGGTCGACGAGGTGCCCGCTGACGAGCAGGGCGCGCCTCAGCCCCTCCTCAGCGCCCGGACGAGGTCGAGAACCTCCCGAAGACCCGCCTTGATCTCCCACTCCCGCTGCACCTCCACGCTGATCTCCAGATCCCGGATCGTGGTGTCGAGCTGCTTGCCGGTGATGTCCGCCGCGTGCATCTCCGAAACCAGCTCGCGTGCCTGCTCCACCTCGCCCAGGTCGAACGCTGTGCCCAGCCTGGTGGGCAGGATCCAGACGTCCAGGCCGTTACGGGCGAGGCTGGCCTCGCACGCCGCCACCACCACGGTCGTGACCCTGACCGCCCGCTCCTCGTCGCCCTTGCGGGCGCGCAGCCGGTAGAGCCGGGGCAGGTTCGAGGACGGGTAGTAGTTGTTGAGGTCGAGCGCCATGCCGCGCTCGTAGGCCGCGATCGCCCTGGCCAGGTGCCCCTGGAAGGGAGCGCCCGCCTGCCTGGCCTCGTGCATGAGGTCCTTGTACCTGCCGCCCAGCAGGCCCAGCCGCTCCGACGACTCGCCCTCCCGCTCGATGAGCTGCTCCAGCGCGGCGGCGGACTCGGCGGCCCTGCCGGTCCTGGCCAGCGCGAGCTGCTTGCGCTCGACCACGAGCGGATGCCCCCGCAGGCTGGGCTGCAGCGTGTCGATGTAGCCGAGCACGTCCTCCCACTCGAGGTGGTCCTCGATCAGCTTGAGCAGTTCGAGGACCACGGACTCGCGGATGACGGGCCTGTCGCCGAACCGGGTGACCAGCTCGCGCGTCCTGGCCGCGCGCTGCCCGGGCGCGGACAGCTGGATGGCGCGGACCTCCTCCTGGAACTGCGAGAGCGTGGTGATGGCGCTGCTGTACGGCGTCATCGACACCCCGTCCGTGGCCGGATAGCCCGGCACGGCGTCGAACACCGGTGACGACCCCTTCAGCAGCTCGTCCAGCCGGTGCCGCATGGCGTCCCGCGCCTGCGCGGCGGCGCTCTCGCCGCAGTCGCCGTCCGACAGCGGGTATTCCAGCCGCCGGATCTGGTCGAGGTCGAAGACCTGCTTCGCCCACTTCGCCGCCACGAGGGCGCAGCCGGTCCGTTGCGCGGCGTGGCGGATGCCCACCTCGTAGTAGACGTTCGAGTTCGGCAGCGAGACGTCCGCCACCACGACGTCCGACAGGGTCAGCCGCTGGATCATCTGCACGATCACCAGCGCGCCGAGTTCGGCGTCGGCCCTGACGGCGTTGTAGCCGAGCTCGGTCAGCAGCGGCTCGTACACCCGCTCCCAGAGGGCGTCGAAGTCCACCTCCGCCGGCACGCCCTCCTCGGTCCTTCCCGTGCGCTTCTTGCTGAACGGCATCACCATGAATGCCACGGGTTTGTCCATCGCTACCTCCAGGCGACCACGGACATCGGTCAGGCTCGTTCCTCGCGGGCCGCCTGGGCCTCCAGCGGCAGCTCCTGCCGCTGGACCATGAGCTGGCCCCATTGGCCGTTCTCCGTGCGGAAGATCTGCTCGATCCGTTCGATCTGCCCGCCCACGCTCTGATCGGCGGGGGCGGCGTCCCAGTCGAGGGCCGCCGTGCGGAGGTTGAACGCCGTGTCGCCGTACAGTTTGCGCAGCTGCGCGAAGCCGATCAGCGCCTCGAACGCCGTCACGGCGCCCGCCAGCGCGGCGATGACGGCGGCGGCGACGCCGCAGCCCGCCCGTGCCGTGCCCGAGGTGAGCTGCCCGGCCACGCCGAGCAGCGCCGAGAGCAGGAGCAGCACGTTGCGCACCACGATCGCCTGGTGGTGCGCGCGGTCGTACTCGCGGCGCCGCTCCTCGTAGAACGTGCTCTGGTCGCCGATGCGCAGCTCCCGGTAGAGGGCGCGGAACTGCGCCTCCCGGTCGCTCATTCCGGCTCCTTGTCGGCTCTGATCGCCAGGACCGCGCGGCTCAGCGCGAGATCACGGTCCCGGCCCGCGTAGGGGCCGGTCCTGGACAGGTAGTGGAAGTACAGGGCCCGCAGCCGCTCGGCCTTGGCCCGCGCCGCCATGTAGCGGTCCAGGGTCTCGCTCTCCCTGGCGTACCTGGTGCTGGCGGCCAGCGCGACCCCGATGATCGTGAGGAGGATGGCCGGCCACTGATGGCTGGGCAGCACCGCCTGGAGCCCGCCCAGGCCGGTGATGAGGGCCGAGCCCAGCAGGATCAGGACCTGCTGGCGGCGGTAACTGTTCTGGTCCCGCCTGGCCTGGCCGTCGTACTCGGAGAAGGCCGGGGCGAGCTCGCGGTCGAGGAAGGCGAAGTCGTCGGCCAGCTCGGGGTAGGCCGGTCTGCGGTGCGGCGGGATCACCGGCGTGGAGCCGCCGGAGGCCCGGAGGGCGGGGAATCGCATGAGCAGCGGTGGCCTCACGGCTACCTCCCGTGGGGGAGCGGAACGGCGCGGCGGCACTCGGAATGTACGAAAATCTTCAGACGCCGACAATGGCGCCGCCACCTGGTGGCCGGATCCGGCCCCGCCGTTCATCCACACGAACCCCGCCGCGAAGCCGGCCGCGAAGCGGTGGGCGCCCGAGCAACTCGTGCTCGGGCAGGCCTGCGGCACCTACGTCCGCTAGTACACGTACGGCCAGCCGGCCGAGTCCCAGCCGATGAGGTTGACCCCCAGCTTGGGCGTGCCGTTCGCGTTGCCGTCGTAGTAGTGGTAGACGAGCAGGTCGCCGTCCACGTCCGACATGACGCTCTGCCCGCCGGGCCCGACGATGCTGCCGTGGGTCTCCAGCACCATCGTGCCGCCGCCGCTCAGCATCGACCGGCCCGAGCGGTCGGTGTAGGGCCCCGTGGGGCTGGTCGAGCGGCCGACCTTGATCTTGTACGTGCTGTCGAGGCCCGCGCAGCACCGGTCGTAGGAGGCGAACAGGTAGTAGTGGCTGCCGTGCCGGATGATGTCCGGGGCCTCGACCGCGTACGGGGCGTCGGGGCGGGTGGCCAGGTGGTGGAGCGTGCGGTCGGAGGAGTGCCGCTTGCCGGTCGCGGGGTCGAGCCGGACCATGCGGATGCCCGTCCAGTACGAGCCGAAGCTCAGCCACCACCGGCCCGAGGCGTCCACCAGGAGGTTCGGGTCGATGGCGTTGTGGTCGTTGCTCGTCGTGGTGGCGTAGACGACGCCCTGGTCGCTCCACGTGCCCGGCTGGCCGGTGGAGCTGGTGGCCAGGCCGATCGCGGAGTTGTTGGAGCCGAAGCTGGAGACCGCGTAGTACATCAGGTATCTCCCGCCCTGCTGGGAGATGTCCGGCGCCCACGGGTCGTTGCCGGAGGAGTACGTCCGCCACCACGACGGCGGCGTGCGGAAGGCCGAGCCGGCCCGGGTGAAGTTGATCCGGTCGGTGGAGGTGCGGGCCTCCAGGTAGCCGTGGGTGGAGTAGAGCACGTAGTTCGACGAGGTGCGGATCATGGTGGGGTCGTGCACGACGACGTCACCGGTGACCCGGCCGGGATTGGGATAGGCGAACGAGGCGCCCATGAGCGCCAGCGCGCAGGCGGCGGTGGCGGTGAGACGGAACAGGCGGCGCAAGAGTCCTCCTCGGGTGGGCCGGACGCTGCGCCGGTGCGTCGCACGCAATGTAGGCGCGGATTTCCGCCGCCGTCAACCCGGCTGTGAAACTTACATGCCCGTGACCTGCCGAGCTGCGGCGATTGCGGAAGCGGGCGATCCGCTCTTGACAGGAGGTGTCAGCGTTCGTAGGTTCAGGCCGCTTTCGTTCGTGGTGTTAACGCTAACATCATCGCTTCCGGAGGCTGCGCCGCGTCACCCTTCCCGGCCGGACCGCTCGGCCCGGCCGGTTCTCCGGCACGGGAGGTTCAGCCCGGCACGCGATACCAGATGTTCACGGCGTGCGGCGCGTGGCCGACGCTGAGGCGGTCGAGCCTGACGTTCGTGCCGCCCGGGTGCTCGAACAGGCGCACGCCGTCGCCGAGGAACACCGGCGCCACCATCGTCAGCACCTCGTCCAGCACGCCCGCTTCCAGGCACTGCCGGGCGACGTCCGCGCCGAGGACGTTGACGTACTTGCCGCCCGCCGCGGCCTTCGCCGCCGCGACGGCGTCGGGCAGGTTGCCGGCGAACTCGACGCCGGGCACCGGAGTGTCCGGGATGTGGTGGGTCAGCACGATCTGCGGTCCCTGCCAGGCGCCTTCGAACGCGCCCTCCTTCTCCGTGCCCTCGTTCGGGTCGTCACCGCGGAAGGTGCGGTGGCCCACCAGCAGCGCGCCGATCCGGCCGACGAGGTCGTCCGCCAGCGGGTTCGGCCCGAGGTGCGGGACCAGCCACGACATGTCGCCGCCCGGCCCCGCGATGAAGCCGTCCGCCGACATGGTCACCGAGTACAGCAGTTTGCTCATGACCTGTAGACGATCGCGCACGCCGGAAGTCATCGTCCAGGAGGAGCGGTGGAGCGGCGCTGGATCAGCTCGATCGGCCCGGCCAGCACCTCGGCCACCGTGTCGTCCGGCTTCAGGCTGCCCAGCAGCGTCACGCCGCGCCTGCCCAGCTCCGCCAGCGGCATCCGCACCGTGGTCAGCGCCGGGAAGAGGTAGCTGGCCAGGTCGAGGTCGTGCACGGCCACGATCGACACGTCCCGCGGGATCTCCAGCCCGGCCGCCCGCACCCCCTCCATCGCCCCGATGGCCGAGGCCACGTTCGCCACGAAGACCGCGGTCGGCGGCTCGGGCACGGCCAGCAGCCGCGCCATGGCCGCCGCCCCGCCCGCGGGCGTGTAGTCGGCCGCCACGATCGGGCCCTCCGGCAGGCCCGCATCGCGCATCGCCGCCGAGTAGCCGACCGACCGGCGCGCGGCGGTGTCGGCCCGCGACGGGCCCGCGAGGTGGGCGATGCGGCGGTGGCCGAGGCGCACCAGGTGCTCCACGGCCAGGGCGGCGGCCCGCTGGTCGTCCAGGATGACGTACCGCTTGACGCCCCTGCTGCGGTTGTTCAGCATCAGCCAGGGGATGGCGGCCTGGTCGAGCTGCCGGGTGAGCGAGGTGTCGTCGCCGGTGCCGGCCAGCAGCAGCCCGTCGATGCGGCCCTGCCCGATGCGGTCCATGTACTCGCCGAGCCCGGCCCCGGTCGCGCTGCCGGTGACCAGCACGTAGCCCTGCGCCGCCGCCTCCGCCTCCGCGCCCTTGATGATCTCGGCGTAGACGGGGTTGGCGAAGTCGGGGATGAACAGGCCGAACATGTGCGCCCGCGACGTCCGCAGGCTGCGCGCGGCCACGTTCGGCCGGTAACCCAGCTCGTCGATGGCCGCCAGCACCCGCTCGCGCGTCTCCTGGCGGATGTTGAGCGTCGGGTCCTTGTTGACCACGCGCGAGACGACGGCCCGGTCCACCCGGGCCATCGCGGCGACGTCGGCGAGCGTCACGCGGGAACGCTTCATGCGGTCGATCCTGGACGCACGCTCTGCCCGCTGTCCATCGACCGGTAGAGGGCGTCGAGCAGCCGCAGCGTGCCGAGGTTGTCGCGGCCCGACGTCTCCGGCTCGCCGCCCTCGGCGATCGCCCTCAGCAGCGATCCCATCGGCCCGGCCACCGCGTCGGGCAGCCAGCGCCGCGTCACCGGGTACGGCAGCCAGCCGTCCGTCGGCAGCACCCGGCTGCTGACCTCCAGGGTGTCGGGGCGGCCGTGCGGGTAGTCGTACAGCAGGCCGAGCGTGCCCTTGATCGCGCCCTCGGTGCCGTCGACGCGGAAGGACGCCTCCCCGTCGCCGGTGCGGTTCTCGTGCGTGGCGTGCACCAGCGCCCGCACGTCGCCCGGGTAGACCAGCGTGCTCATCGTGCGCGTCTCGCCCTTGGCGAGCTGGCCGGGCGTCCGGCTGCCGGTGCAGAACACCAGCTCGGGGTCCCCGAGGACCGAGCGGATCGCGTCCAGGTAGTGGATGGAGTGGTAGATGATCTCCAGCCGGTCGGTGGCGACCAGCCAGTCCCAGGCGCTCCAGTCGGTGTGGATGTTCACGGTGAACGTCATCGCCGTCGGCTGCCCGATCCACCCGGCGCGGACCATGGCGCGGGCGGCGGCGATGCCCTCGTCGAAGCGGAGCTGCTGGTTGACCGCGACCTTGCGCCCGGTGGCCGCCGCCAGGTCCACGATCCCCTGGCCGGTGGCCACGTCCGGCGCGAACGGCTTCTGGCACAGCAGGTGCTTGCCCGCCGCCAGCGCCTGCCGCGCGACGGCGGGCTGCGCCTGCGGCGCGACCGCGATGTCCACGACCGCGACCCGCTCGTCGGCCAGCAGCTCCTCCAGCGACGCGTACGTCCTGGGCACCCCATGACGGGCGGCCACCTCGGCGGCGCGCCCCGCGTCGAGGTCGAACAGCCCGGTCACCTCCAGCCCCGCCTGCCGGTAGGCGGGCAGGTGGGCCACGTCCACGATCGCCCCGGCGCCGACGATCGCGACCGGCCGGCGGTGCTCCGCCGGGATCGTGAGGTCGGCGGCGGCCGCGATGGGCGCGAACACGTCGATCAACGCTCCTCCATCCGGTAGAAGTGGGCGGCGGTGCCGCCGAGCACCATCCCCAGCCCGGCCTCGTCCAGCCCCGACAGCGCCACCCGCGTCTCCCGCCACACCCTGGCGTAGTCGCCGGCCAGCGTGGCCACCGGCCAGTCGCTGCCGAACATCAGCCGCCCGGGCCCGAACAGCTCCAGCGCGTGCTCGACGTACGGACGCAGGTCCTCGCCGGTCCAGGTCGCGGCGTCGGCGGCGGTGTTGAGCCCGGACACCTTGGCGTACACGCCGGGGCACCCGGCCGCGCGGGCCAGCAGCGACGCCCACGGCTCCCAGCCCTTGTCCCTGATCGGCGGCTTGGCCATGTGGTCGATCACCATCCGCAGCCCGGGCACCCGCTCGGCCAGCACCGGCACGTGCTCCAGATGCCGGGGCAGCACCGCCACCACGTCGAACGGCACCCCGGCCGCCGCCAGCAGCTTCAGCCCCTCGATGACGGGCTCCTGGAGCACCCAGTCGGGGTCGGGCTCGTCGTGGATCAGATGCCTGATCCCGGCGAACTTCGGGTGCCGCAGGTAGCGCTCCAGCGCCTGCGCCGCCTCCTCGGGCCGCTGCAGCGGCACCCAGCCCACCACCGCGCCGACGAAGTCGTGCGCGTCGGCCTGCGCCAGCATGGCGTCGGTGTCGGCGTAGGAGTCCATCGACTGCACCAGGACGGTGCGGTCCACTCCCGCCGCGGCGAGCTGGGGGATGAGCTCCTCCGGCTCGAACGTGCGGAAGATCGGCCCGGCCTCGGGCGTCAGCCAGGGGTACGAACCCGTCTCCAGGTTCCAGAAGTGCTGGTGGGCGTCGACGACGGGCATCCGGCCCCTCCTCCCATGATCAATCGTTTGAGCGCAACAAAATAGCAGGAGGCTGGACGAGTTCCAGCGTGATCTCATCCGGGTCCAGGAAGTAGCAGGCGTAACCGCCCTTGTTCACCCCGGCCGTGATCTCCCCTGGCGGGTTGACGAACCGTACCCCGGCCGCCGCCAGCCGGGCGTGCTCGGCGCGGGCGTCCTCGACCGTGAGGGCCAGGTGCGCGGCGCCCGGCAGGTGGCGGGCGGGGTCGCGGGCCTCGCCGCGCGGCTGCACGTACTCGACCAGCTCCAGGTCGTGGGTGGACAGGCCGCGCGGCTGGCCGGGCACGGCGAGCTGCGCCACGCGCAGCACCGCGTCGGGGTAGCCGACGAGCCTGCGGGTGTAGTCGTTGTCCTGCTCCTGCCGGTGCACCAGCGTGAAGCCGAGCAGGTCGCGGTAGAACTCCACGGACCTGTCGAGATCGGCGACGGTGAACGAGAAGTGCCAGACGCCTCTCATCGCAGCGCCTCCTGTCTGACCTGTACCTGTGGTTTCGACGATTCCCTTACCCGTTTGACCTGCCGCTGGCGGCCGGCGACGGTGTAGATGGCGGCGGCCACGACGACGACCGTGCCGACGATGACGCCCTGGTAGTTCGCGCCGAGGTTGAGCACGTTGAAGCCGTTGTCCAGGGTGAACAGGATGAGCGCCCCCACCACCGACTTCAGCACGCTGCCCAGGCCGCCGAAGAGCGAGGTGCCGCCGAGGATGGCCGCGGCCAGCACGGTCAGCTCGGTGCCCTGCAGGCCCGTCGGGTTGATCGCCAGGAGCTTGGCGGCGAACAGGATGCCGACGAAGCCGGAGCCGAGCCCGTTCAGCACGAACGCGCCGATCCTGTAGCGGTTGACGTTGATGCCGGACAGGCGCGCCGCCTCGGCGTTCGCGCCCACCGCGTACAGGCGGCGGCCGATCACCGTGTACCGCAGCACCGCCCAGGTGATCCCGGCGATCACGATCAGGTAGTACGTCGGCTTGCTCAGCCGCAGCTCGAACCCGAGCACCGGGCTGAGCACGATTGCCACCGCCCCGGCGGCGAGCAGCGCGATCCCCGCGGGACGGGAGCGGCGCAGCAGGACGAACACGCCTGCCGCGGCGGCCGCCGCCCCGAGGATCGCCAGGATGTGCGGGACCGTCCAGTATCCGGCCTGCAGAGCGATCAGCGAGCTCTGCGCGTCCGGGTCGGAGGCGGTGATCGTGCGGCCGTCGGTGAGGATGAGCACCAGCCCCCGCACGGCCGTCATCGTGCCCAGCGTGACGATGAACGCGTTGAT
Organism: Nonomuraea thailandensis; assembly: GCF_024172165.1. Classification (GTDB taxonomy): domain Bacteria; phylum Actinomycetota; class Actinomycetes; order Streptosporangiales; family Streptosporangiaceae; genus Nonomuraea; species Nonomuraea thailandensis. The sequence continues at coordinate 1,634,648 of NZ_JAMZEB010000002.1, forward strand.
GCCGACGAGCTGCACGATCAGCCCGTTCACCGCCCCGCACACCAGCCCCGCGCCCAGCGCGATCGCCATCGCGACCGGCAGCCCGAGCGGCGCCACCAGGCTGAGCACGGTGGCCGCCGAGAAGGCCGCCACCGAGGCCACCGACAGGTCGAAGTTCCCGCTGATCAGGACGACCGTGGTGAACACGGCGAGGATGGCGATCAGCGACGACTGGTCCAGGATGTTGATGACGTTCGTCGCCGACAGGTACGGCGGGCGGCCGAGCTGCGCCGTCAGCAGCGTCAGCACGGCGACGATCAGCAACAGGGCGTAGACCACGCCCGCGTTGCCCGGCCGCAGCGCGGCGGCCAGCCGTGAGCGCAGATCCTTACGCGGCATGGTTCGCACCTCCCTCGCCGAAGCCGTTCGCCAGCATCAGCAACTCCTCCTCGGATGTCTCGTGTGCCGCCCGTTCGGCGACGATGCGGCCCTCGCGCACGACCAGCACCCGGGTCGCCACCGCGAGGATCTCCTCGAACTCGCTGCTCACCACGAGCACGACGTTGCCGCCCGAGCCGCTGCCCGAGCCGCCGCCCGAGCCGCCGCCCGCGGCGAAGCGGCGGACCAGCTCCAGGATGTCGGCCTTGGCGCCGACGTCCACGCCGGCGGTGGGCTCGTCGAGCATGAAGACGCGGGCGCCGCCGTACAGCCACTTGCCGAACACGACCTTCTGCGCGTTGCCGCCGGACAGCTCGGTCGGCAGCGCGTCCGGGCCCGGGCAGACGATGCCGAGGTCGGCGATCGCGCGTTCGGCGCGCTCGTGCTCGGCGGGCTCGCGCGGCAGCGACCGGCCCGACGACAGGGACGCCACGTCGGGCAGCGAGATGTTCTTCCAGATCGGGAACGTGCCCACCAGGCCCTGGGAGCCGCGGTCCTCGGGCACGAGCGCCATGCCCGCGGCCACGGCGGCGCGCGGGTTGCGGCGGACCGGGCGGCCCTCGACCAGCACCTCGCCGGTGGCGCGCGGGTCGGCGCCGTAGACGGCGTGCAGGATCTCGGAGCGGCCGGAGCCGAGCAGCCCGGCCAGCCCGATCACCTCGCCCGCCCTGGCCTCGAACGCCACGTCCCGCACGCCCGACGGCGAGCGGAGGCCGCGCACCGACAGCAGCACCGGGGCGTCCTCGGGGACCGGCCCGGCGCGGCGCCGCTCGGCCTCCAGGAGGTCGCGGCCCACGATGACCTGGACGAGGCGGTCCTCGTCGTAGTCGCCGGTGGCGCCCTCCTCCACGACCGTGCCGTCCCGCAGCACGGTGACCCGGTCGGTCAGGGACAGCACCTCGTCCAGGAAGTGCGAGACGTACAGGAAGGCCGTGCCCTGGGCGGAGAGCCTGCGCACGACGTCGAAGACCACCTGCCGCTCGCCCTCGGCGAGCGAGGCGGTCGGCTCGTCCATCACGACCAGCTCCGCGCCGGTGGCCAGCGCCTGCAGGATCGCCACCATCTGCCGCTCGCCGATGGCCAGGCCGGCCACCTCGGCGTCGGGGTCGATGGCGTAGCCGACCCGCTCCAGCAGCCGGGCGAACTCGGCGCGGCGGGCCCGCGGCAGCCGCCAGGGGCCGGGGGTGCCGAGGAAGACGTTCTCCAGCACGGTGAGCGTGGGCGCGAGCGGCACGTGCTGCATGATCGTGGCCACGCCCGCCCTGTTGGCGGCACCCGGCGTGCGCCAGACGACCTGCTCGCCCTTCCAGCGCATGACCCCCGACGTCGGCGCGTGCGCGCCGGCGATCACCTTGATCATCGTGGACTTGCCCGCGCCGTTCGCGCCGACCAGGCCGTGCACGCTGCCCGGCTGAACGGTCAGGCGGGCGTCGCTGAGCGCGACCGTGCCGTTGGGGAACTCCTTGCCGATGCCCGTCAGGGACAGCAGTGGCGTCACCATTGCGGCGTGCAATCGGCGAGGTTGTCCTTGGTGATGGCCGGGGTGTCGTAGGTGACGAACGCCGCGTCCTGCTTCTTCTGCCCGGTCAGGTGCTGGTGGAGCGTGGTGAGGGCGAGCTTGCCGAGGTCCTCGGGCTTGTAGCAGACGGTGCCGGCGATCGCGCCCGACTTGACGGCGTCGATGCCGAGCTTGCTGCCGCCGATGCCGACGACCTTCGCCTTGGAGCCGGCCGCGGCGACCGCCTTGGCGCAGCCCGCCGCCATGTCGTCGGACTGGGCGTAGAAGAGCTGGGTGTCGGGGTTGGACGAGAGCATGTTCTGGCAGGCCGACTGCGCCTTGTCCTGCACCCAGTCGCCGGGCTGGCGGGCCACGACCTCGTACGTGGCGCCCTTGGCCGCCGCCGACTTCGGGAACTCCTGGTAGCGCTGGACCACCTCGGCGAAACCGGCCTGACCCTCGACGATCGCCATCTTGCCGCCGCCGGGGACGACGCTCGCGGCGATCTCGCCGGCCTTGCCGCCGGCGGCGTACTCGTCCTGCGTGACCAGGGCGACCAGGCCGGGGTAGACGTCCTTGAGCTGGCGCTGCTTCGGGTCGCCGACCTGCGAGGCGACGGCCACGGTGGGGATGTTCGAGGCCTTGAGCCGGTCGGCCAGGCCCTGGGCCACGCCCGAGTCGACGGGCAGGATGAGCACGCCGTCGGGCTGCTGGGCGATGAGGTCCTGGACGTCGTTGCTCTGCTTGTCGGCCTTGCCCTGGGCGTCCAGCTCGACGATCTTGATGCCGAGCTTGTCCGCCTCCTCCTTGATGCCCTTGCCGATGGCGGCGGGGAAGGGGAAGCTCAGGCCCAGGTTGGAGACGCCGATGGTGTACTGCTTGTTACCGTCGCCGGCCGCGCTCGTGGAGCCGCAGGCCGTCGCGCCGACGATGAGGGCGGCGGCGACGAGGATGGACTTCTTCATTGCTCTCTCCTGCGAGGTCAATCGTTTGACTAATGGGCACTCAGCCCTTGACCAAACCCCGTATGTCCCCGGTGATGCGCGCGGCGTCCGGCACCAGAGCCTGGGCCAGCGCCGGCGCGGCCGGCATCCGCACGTCCGGCGTGCCGATCCGGATCGGCGGCGCGAGCAGGGGCACCCCCGCCCCCGCGACGCGGGCGACGACCTCCGCGCCGAATCCCCCCGTGACGTTCGCCTCGTGCACGACCGCCAGCCTGCCCGTCCTGGCCGCGCTCGCGACGACCGCGCCGGTGTCGAACGGGTTGAGCCACGGCGTCTCCAGCACCTCGGCCTCGATCCCGTCGCCGGCCAGCGCCTGCGCCGCCTCCAGCACGCGCTGCGTCATCGCGCCCCAGGTCACGATCGTGACGTCGGAGCCCTCCCTGCGGGTCCGCGCCCCGCCCATCGGCCGCACCGGGCCGCCCGTCTCGACGGGCTCCTTGCGGCCGAAGTACAGGGTGCGGTTCTCGATCACCAGCACCGGGTCGTCGCAGTGCACGGCCGTCACCAGCAGGTCGTAGGCGTCCTGCGGCGTGCTCGGCATGCACACCCGCAGGCCGGGGACGTGCAGGAACAGCGCCTCCAGGCACTGCGAGTGCTGCGCGCACGCTCCCGGCGCGTTGCCCTGCTGCGTGCGGATCGTCAGCGGCGCCTTCAGCCGTCCGCCCGAGACGTAACGCACGTTGGCCGCCTGGTTGACGATCTGGTCCAGCGCGACCAGCGAGAAGTCGGCCCACATGATCTCCACGATGGGGCGGCGGCCGAACATCGCCGCGCCCACCGCGCTGCCCAGGATGGCCGACTCGCTGATCGGGGTGTCGAAGGCGCGCTCGCCGTACTGCTTGCGCAGCCCCCGCGTCACCCCGAACACGCCGCCGGGCACGCCCACGTCCTCGCCGTAGACCAGGGTCTCCGGCAGCTCCTCCATCAGGCGGTGCAGGGCCGCGTTCACGGCCTCCCCGTAGGACAGATCACGGCAGGTCATCTCACGCATACAGGTGCTCCATCGCTGTGGCGGGGTCGGCCGGGGGCGCCTGCCGCGCGGCCCCGGCGGCGGCGTCCATCTCGGTGCGCGCCCGGCGCTCCACCGCGTCGATCTCCTGCTCCGGCACGCCGTCGGCCAGCAGGCCCGCCCGCAGCCGGGCGATCGGCTCCCTGCGCCCGATCCGCTCCAGCTCGCCGGGCTGCCGGTAGGTCTCGGCGTCGCCGATGTAGTGGCCGACCAGCCGCTCGGTCATGCACTCCAGCAGCGTCGGGCCGCCGCCCTCGCGGGCCACCTCCAGCGCGTCGCGCACGTGGAAGCGCACCGCCTCGGCGTCGTTGCCGTCGATCCGGTGGCCCGGCATGCCGTACGCGGCGGCGCGGTCGGCCAGGCGCGGGCTGCGCACCATGTCGGCGATCGGCGTCAGCTCGGAGTAGCGGTTGTTCTCGCACACGAACACCACCGGCAGGCTGAACGCGGCGGCGAAGTTCATCGCCTCGTGCACCGCGCCCTGGTTCATCGCGCCGTCGCCGAACACGCTCACCGCGACCCGGTTCGAGCCGTCGTGCCGGCCCGCCAGCGCCGCGCCGCACGCGATGGGCGCGCCCGCGCCGACGATCGAGTTCTCGCCGTGGAAGCCGTACTCGGCGGCGGTGAAGTACGCCGACCCGCCGCGCCCGCCGTTGACCCCGCTCGCCCGGCCCATCAGCTCGGCGAACAGCGGCTCCGCCGGAACGCCCCTGGCCAGCGCCCACCCGTGGCCCCGGTAGGTGGCGAACAGCGCGTCCTGCGGCTCCAGCTCGCCGCACGCCCCGGCCGGGATCGCCTCCTGCCCGACGCACAGGTGCACCGAGCCGACGATCGGGCCCTCCGCCCGCAGGTCGCGCACCTTCTCCTCGAACGCGCGGATCCGCCACATGGCCAGCAGGTCCGCCAGCCGTCTCTCACTCATGCCGACTCCTCCAGTACCGCTTCCTCTCGTGCCGCCCCCGCTCCGGCCCGCCACGCCTCCAGCGCCGCGGCGCAGACGGCCTCGGCGTCGCCGACGTAGGACTCCGGCGGGATGGGCAGCGACCCCAGGCTCTCCAGATCGCCCGGCCCCGCCACCTCCAGCAGCGCGTCGGCCAGCGCCCGCCCGCCCTCGCGGGCCTCGTGCGCCGCCTTGTAGACCAGATCGTGGGCCCGCTCCCGGCCCAGCGCCGGGGCCAGCCGCATCATGTACGCCTCCGCCATGATCAGGCCGCCCTCCGCGTCCAGGTTGGCGCGCATGGCCTCCGGGAAGACCCGCAGGCCGGCCGCGACGTCGGCGGCCGTGGCCAGCGCGCCCGCGGCCAGCTCGGCCAGCAGCGGCACGACGTACCACTCCACCTGCCACTCGCCGGCCGCCCGCTCGTGCCCGGCCTCCATCGCGCGGAACAGGCCCGAGCTGAGCGCGCCCGCCGTGCCGGACATGCCGATCACGGCCTCGCAGCCGATCGGGTTGGCCTTCTGCGGCATGGTCGAGGAGGCGCCGCGGTGGTGGCCGCCCGCCTCGCGCACCTCGCCCACCTCGGTCCTGGACAGGTCCACGACCTCGCGGGCGAAGCGGGCCGCGGTCGCCGCCAGCGACGCGCACGTCACGCCGAACTCCGCCACGCCGTCCCTGGCCACGTGCCACGGGACCAGGGTCGTGCGCAGGCCCAGCGCCACCGCCATCGCCGCCCGCACGTCCGAGGAGCGCTCGCCCATGGCGGCCGAGGTGCCGCCCGCACCGAACAGCGACACCACCCGCACCTCCCGGGCGGTGGCGGCCACCCGCTCGCGCTGCCGCGTCACCTCCGCCAGCAGCACCGCCATCTTCGCGCCGAACGTCGTCGGCACCGCCTGCTGCGCGTGCGTACGGGCGGCGACGACCGTGCCGGCGTGCCCCGCCACCAGCCCGGCCACCGCGTCGCCGAACGCGCCGAGCAGCTCGGCCAGCCGGTCGAGCGCCTCGCCGAGCTGCAGGGCCAGGCCGGTGTCCATGATGTCCTGCGTGGTCGCGCCGTAGTGCACGCGGCCGTTCGGGCCCTCGGGCAGGGCCGCCGAGATCATCCGTACCAGGGGGAGGATCGGGTAGCCCACGTTCACCGCCTCCGACCACAGGCGCGGCAGGTCGATGTTGGCGGGCACGCACGCCGCCGCGATGGCCGCGGCGTCGCCGGGCTCGATCACGCCCGCCTGCGCCTGCGCCCTGGCCAGCGCCTCCTCGGTACGCAGCCACGCCAGCACCGTGCGCTCGGCGGAGAAGATCTCGGCCATCACGGCGTCGCCGAACAGCTCGGGCAGCAGCTTGAACGTCTGCCTGTTCAAGGTCAGTTCATCTCCAGTCCGCCGTCGACGTTCAGCGCCTGGCCCGTCACGAAGGACGCCAGGTCGCTGGCCAGGAACAACACCGCCGAGGCGACCTCCTCGGGCCGCCCGGGGCGCTTGAGCGGCGAGCGCTCGCTGACCTCCCTGAGGTAGCCGGCGCCCGCCTCGGGGCCGAAGCGGGCGTCGCGGTCGCTGATGATGTCGTCCCACATGGCGGTGAGGAAGACGCCGGGGCAGACCGCGTTCACCCGCACGGGCGCCAGCGCCTCGGCCGCGGACTTGGTCAGCGACAGCAGCGCCGTCTTGGTGGCCGAGTAGTGGGCGGCGTTGGGCCGGCCGGAGCGGGCGGCCACCGAGGCCAGCGTCACGATCGAGCCCCCGCCCTGCCCGGCCATGCGCCGCCCGGCCGCCTGGGTCAGCCAGAACGTGGCGTTGAGGTTGACGTCCACGATCCGCAGCCACTCCTCGGGCTCGATGTCGAGCAGGGGAGTGGTGCGCATGATCCCGGCGCAGTTCACCAGCACGTCGATCCGGTCCAGCCCGTCCACCAGGGCCCTGGCCTGGGCCCGGTCGGTGAGGTCGGCTCCGCGCTTCGCCACGCCCAGCCCGGCCGCCGCCTCGTCGAGCCGCGGGCCCTCCAGGTCGGAGAGCACGACATCCGCTCCGGCGTCGGCCAGCGCGCGGGCGCAGGCGAGACCGAGACCTCCCGCACCGCCCGTGACGAGCGCGGTGCGGCCCGTCAGGTCGATCGTGACCGCCATCCTCGATGGCCTCCCTCTGCTCTGGTCAAACGATTGACCTGACCCTAGCAACTGGCTCACAAACCGAACAAGAGGGAGGTCAATCGTTTTTATTAGGAAATTTCCCCACCTTTAACGGGGGTCCAGCCGAGCTCGGCGTAGAAGGCCGCACGGGCCCGTCCGAACGCCGCCCGGCCGAGGACGGCGCCCCGGTGCGGGCCCTCGGTGATCGGCTCGTCGTGCAGGCGCGCGGGCAGTTCCTCGTCGAGCGGGCCGCCGGTCTCGCGCACCGCGTAGGCGCGCAGCTCGTCCAGGCGCGCCTGGCCGGCCGCCAGCAGGTCATCCAGCGTGAACGGCTCGCCCAGGACGGCCGTGACCAGGGCGGTCAGATGGTCGACGGTCAGCGGGCGGGTCGGGGTGGAGGCGAAGACGCACAGGTTGAGCGCGTCCAGGCCGCTCCACAACCGCAGCAGCCGCGCGCTGCGCCGGCCCCGCTCCTCGTCCAGCTCGTGCGCCGGAGCGGGGAGCGCGCCGGCGCGCGCGGCTTCGGGGAAGCAGTAGGCCAGCCCGGCGACCGGGTCGAAGTCGAGGTCGTGCTCCAGGGCGTCGTACCGGGGGCCGCCGGGGGCCAGCGCGTAGCCGAGCCCGACGCCGGGCTGCGGGCGCGGGTCGAAGCAGGGCAGCTCCGCGCCCTTCACCGTCATCGCGTACGCCCGCGCGTCCCGCCCGATCCGCCGCGCGGCCCTGGCCGAGCCCTCCGCCAGCAGGTCGCCCAGCGCGCCCGACCGGGTGGCCACGTCCTCGATCAGGCCCGGCAGCGCCGCCGCGTCGCCGAACGCCGGCCCGCCCGGAAGCAGGCCGTGTTCGGCGCACTCCATGGCGAACGCGATCGTGCCGCCCAGCGAGACCACGTCGAGGCCGAGGTCGTTGCAGCGGGCGTTGGCGGCCAGGATCGTGCCGAGATCGTCGATGCCGAGATTCCACCCCAGCGACAGGAACGCCTCCTGCCCGAGCCCGCCGGACCGATCCCCGTACACCTTGAGGCAGTCGTTCGGGCAGCCCGGGCAGGAGCCTGTGACCGAGACCGCGCGGCCGTCGTAGTCACGGGCCGAGGGGACCCGCAGGCCGGGCGCGCCGGGGACCGAGAAGTTGCGGACCGACGCGTAGCCGGGGGCGATGGGGTCGTCCGCCCAGCCCGCGAAGCCGGGCAGGCCCGCCTGGAGGGCGGCGAGCGGGTTCGTGGCCAGGGACTCGCGGTAGTAGGCGCCCAGCGCGGCGATCGCCTCCCCGTCGGCCACCTCGGCGGGCGCGTCCCCCGCGCAGACAACGGCCTTGAGGTTCTTGGCGCCGAAGACCGCGCCGAGCCCGTACCGGCCGGCGGCGAAGGCGCGGTCGGTCACCACGCTCGCGTACCGCACCAGGTTCTCCCCGGCGGGCCCGATCGCCGCGACCGAGGCCGCGGCGCCGTGCCGGGCGCGCAACGCGTCGGTCGTGGCGGCGGTGCCGAGCCCGCGCAGGTCGCCGGCGTCGTGCAGGCTCACCTGCCCGCCCTCCACCAGCAGGTACGACAGCCGCGGCGCCCTGCCCAGCACGGCCAGCGCCTTGGCGCCCGCCCCGCGCATCCCCGCCGCGAACGGCCCGAGCGCGTGCGCCTCCCCGGCCACCCCCGTCAGCGGCGACTTGGCCAGGAACACCGCCTTGGCCAGCCCGGGAGCCGCCGTCCCGCCGAGCATCCCGGCCGCCACGTACAGCAGCGCCGCCGGATCGTACGGATCCAGCCCCGCCGCCGTCCGCTCCCGCATCAGCCGCAGCCCCAGAAGGGACCCGCCGTAGTGCCCCTTCTCCGAAGATCGATACTCCTTCTCCACGTTTCCGCTGGTCAAATCCACAATGAACGGCATGACAGAGCCTCCTAGAGCCGGAGAGGGGACCAGGAGCGGCACCACATCACACATCACCGGGCACACGCAACCCGCCTGCGGTACCTTCGTGCCACGCGTCGGCGATGAGGAGGCCGGATGCCCGGCGAGGGTGACGTCCTGCGCGGCCGCTACGCGCTGCTGCGCCGGCTCGGCAAGGGCGGCATGGGCACCGTCTGGGCGGGCCGCGACGAGGAGCTGGGCCGCGAGGTGGCGGTCAAGCTGCTCGACGCCGGCGGCGGTGACCAGGAGTGGCCGGCCAGGTTCAGGCGCGAGGCGCGCGTGATGGCGATGCTCCGCCACCCCAACATCGTGGTGGTCCACGACGTGGGCGAGCACGACGGCACCCCGTTCCTCGTCATGGAGCTGCTGCCCGGCCCCGACCTGGGCGAGATCGTCCGCCAGCAGCAGCCGCTGCCGGTCTCCTGGGTGGTGGAGTACGGCGCGCAGATCGCCGCCGCCCTGGCCCGCCTGCACCAGGAGGCGGCCCCGGTCGTGCACCGCGACGTCAAACCGCAGAACCTCGTGCTCGACCTGGGCGGCGTGCTCAAGCTGTGCGACTTCGGCATCGCCCGGCTGCCGACCCTCGACCTGACCCGCTACACCGGCACCGGCGCGCGCCTCGGCACCGTCGTCTACATGTCGCCCGAGCAGTGCAACGCGTTCGAGGTGGGGCCGCCGACCGACGTGTACTCCTTCGGCGTGGTGCTGTACGAGCTGCTCACCGGCGGGCTGCCGTTCTCGGTGGAGAACGGGCTGCAGGCGTACGCGATGCAGGTGGTGGGCCGGACGCCGCCGCCGGTCGGGGAGCGCCGCCCCGGCGTGTGGCCGGAGCTGGCCGAGCTGGTGCACGCCACGCTGGCCAAGCGGCCGGAGAGCCGGCCGGACGCCGGGCAGGTGCACGCGGCGCTCACGGCGATGGCCGGCGCCGCGAAGACCGGGGCGAACGTGGAGGCCGAGGTGCAGGCGGAGCTCGATCGCATCCGGGTCAAGCTGCAGACCGGGCGCGGGGCCGAGGCGGGGATGCGCCTGGTCAGGCTGATCGTCCGGGCCCGCACCGGGCTGGGCCCCGAGCACGAGGTGACGCGGCAGGTCGTCACGTTCGCCGAGATCGTACGGGGCGGGCCCGCGACGTGACACCGCGCGGGGCCACGGGGCGGGCCCGCGGTGTGAGGTCGCGCGGGACCACGAGGGCAGGCCGCGGCGTGAGGCCGGGTGGGGTCACTCGGGGGCGGCCCAGACCGTGACGTCGGCGAACACGCCGTCGTTGGCGTGGATCTTCCTGAGGGTCAGCGTCGCGACGCGCCTGTCGCTGGTGATGGCGCAGACGCGCTGGCCCTGCTTGACGGCGAGCTTCTGGCTGCCCTGGGTGCGGACGAGCTCGTAGCACCGCTGCTGGGTGGGCTCACCCGCCTCCGTCCAGAACCAGAACCGGGCCTCGTCGCCGCCGCTGGTGGCGTCGAGCGCGAAGCTGGGCGGGTCGGAGTACTGTCGCACGTCCTCGTCGGAGGAGGAGGCGGGGGCGACCGCGGGCGGCGAGGCGTCGAGGTCGATGCCCTCGCCGTCGAAGCGGACCTTGCCGCTCCACTGCACCTCCGTCGAGGTGCCGGGCTGGGTCTCGCTCTCCGCCGGGCTCTCGCTCGGCACGGTGCCGGACTCGGCCGTGGACGGCGCCTCGGTGGTGAGGTCAGTGGTGGGCTCATCGGTGGGCTCAGTGGTGGGCTCAGTGGTGGGCTCAGTGGTGGGCTCGGCGGCGGTGGTGGGCGCGCCCGTGGAAGAGCCCTGCCGCGCGACCGGCGGCGTGGACTGCCCGCCCTGCGCCTGCCCGGCGGGATCGCCGGAGAGCCAGGTGGTCAGCCGCCATCCGCCCGCACCTCCGAGGGCCAGCAGCACCACGGCCGCCGCCACCGGCAGCCGCCACCTGCGCCGCGGCCGGACCGTCCGCGACGCCGGGGTGTCGGGCTCGTCCCCGTCCGCGAACCCGGCCGCGAACCCGGCCGCGAACCCGGCAGGCCTGCCCGCGGGCTCGCCGGTGGGTCCATGGGCGGGTCCATGGGAGGGCCCGCCGCTGGGTCCGCCGGCGGGCAGGGCCGGGGGTGCGGCGGCCAGCTCGGCCACGGCGGCCTGCCGGATCTGGATCTCCCTGCCGATCGCCGGCGGCAACGGCCCGCCGGGCATCGTGCAGGCCGCGACCACCTCGTCCAGGGTCGGCCGGGCCGCCGGCTCCTTGGCCAGGCAGGCGGTGACGATCTCGCGCAGCGGCGGCGGGCACCCCGTCAGCGGCGGCTGCTCGTTGGCGATGCGGAACACGATGCCGAACTCCGGCCCCTCGCCGAAGGCCGGCCGGCTCGTGGCCGCGAAGTAGATGAGCGAGCCCAGCGCGAACACGTCGCCCGCCGGGGTCGCCGGCTGGCCGAGCACCTGCTCGGGGGAGGAGTACTGTGGGGAGCCCACGCGTACGCCGCTGAGCGTCAGGCTGGTGGCGTCGGTGGCGCGCGCGACGCCGAAGTCGATGACCCGCGGGCCGTCGCCGCCCAGCACCACGTTGCTCGGCTTGAGGTCGCGGTGGATGATCCCGGCCGCGTGCACGGCCTGCAGCGCCCTGGCCACGGCGACGGTCAGGCCCGCGACCACCGGCACCGGCAGCGGCCCCGCCAGGCGCACGGCCTCGCTGAGCGAGGGGCCCGGGATGTAGGCGGTGGCCAGCCAGGGCGTCGGCGCGCCGGCGTCGGCGTCGAGGAGCTGGGCGATGTGGATGCCGTTGACCTGCTGGGCGGCCCTGACCTCCTGCGCGAAGCGGGCGCGGAACTCGCTGTCGTCGGCGAACTCGGCCCGCACCATCTTGACGGCCACCGGCCGGCCGCCCGGGCTGAAGGACAGGAAGACCCGCCCCATCCCGCCGGCGCCGATCCGGGCGCGCAGCGCGTAGCCGCCCAGGGTGCGCGGGTCGTCGCCGTGCAGGGGTTCGAACGCCTGACCAGCCACGGACCACTCCGTTTCACGGGCCGCCGGATTCGCGCCAACTATAGCCATCAGCGCACTTGGCCGACAGATTTCCCGGCGAACCCCGCATGACGAATCCGGCCCGGGTGGCATTCCCTGGGCCCGCACGTCTCGGCGCGACGGCGGGTGTGGACCGGGCCGGACCCTCGCAACGCGAGGAGCTCGTAAAACGCCGGACATCCTCGGAAATTTCGCCCGAGCACCGCATATGTCCGTGATATTTCCGGACGATAGATCTGACTTTTAATTCTTGTCAACATAAGTCAGTCGATTTTCGAAGTAAGGTAGATCCATGCCAACCTACGGCCAGCACGCGGCGGGGGCGGGGGCGCTGTTGGCGATCCTCCGGGACGGGCGGGCCAGGACGCGGGGCGAGCTGGCCCGGCTCACCGGCCTGTCCAGATCCACCGTCTCGCAGCGGCTGGACGGGCTGGTCGGCTCCCGCTGGGTCGTCGAGGGCGAGGGCTCGATCTCCTCCGGGGGCCGGCCGGCGGCGGTGTTCGCGTTCAACGGCGGCGCGCGCGTCGTGCTCGCCGCCGACGTGGGCGCCACCCGGGCCCGCCTGGCCGTCCTCGACCTCGGCCTGGACGTGCTGGCCGAGCGCGTCGAGGCGCTGCCGGTGGAGCTCGGCCCCGAGGCGGTGCTGGGCGGGGTGGCCGAGGCGTTCGGCGAGCTGCTGGCCGCGACCGGTCGCGGCCCCGAGCAGGTGTGCGGCGTCGGGGTGGGGCTGCCGGGCCCGGTCGAGCACCGCACGGGACGGCCGGTGAACCCGCCGATCATGCCGGGCTGGGACGGCTTCGCGGTGCCCGAGTGGCTGGGGGAGCGGCTGGCGGCGCCCGTCCTGGTCGACAACGACGTGAACGTCATGGCGCTGGGCGAGCACTGGGCCGCCCGCCCCGCCGTGGACCACCTGATCTACATCAAGATCGGCACTGGCATCGGCTGCGGCATCATCTCGGGCGGCAGGCTGCACCGCGGCGCGCGGGGCGCCGCCGGCGACGTCGGCCACATCCGGGTGCCCGCCTCGGACGCGCCGTGCCGGTGCGGCAACACCGGCTGCCTGGAGGCGATCGCGGGCGGCGCCTCGATGGCCGCCGCGCTGCGCGGCGCCGGGGTCGAGGCGCGCGGCAGCAGGGACGTGGTCGCGCTCATGCGCGCGGGCGACCCGCGGGCCACCCGCCTGGTCAGGCAGGCCGGGCGCGAGGTGGGCACGGTGATGGCCGCCATCGTCAACTTCTTCAACCCCTCCGTCATCCTGATCGGCGGCGACGTCGCCGCGGCGGGCGAGCAGGTCCTGGCGGGCGTGCGGGAGACGATCTACAGCCGGTCGTTGCCGCTGGCCACGCAGCATCTCGGCATCAGGGCGGGCGAGCTCGGCGACCGGGCTGGGGTCGTCGGCGCCGCCGTCATGGCGGTCGAGCACGTGCTCGCGCCCGGCAGCATCGACCGGATCGCCGGGAGGCAGGCGCCGGGATGAGCGCCATTGACCCTTTCACGACGGCGGCGTAACAATGGTGATCGTCCGGGAACCGGGGCGGTGGCATGCCCGCGGGGAACGGGCACGGATCCGCTGCGACGTGGTCGGCGCACGCGTCCCTCAAGGAAGGGAACCCTCGCGTGAGCCCTCGCCATGCCTTACCTGACGACGCCTTGCCCGACCACGTGAACGAGGAGCGGGAGCGCGCCGAGACGCTCCGCCACCGGCTGGGGCTGAGCCGCCGCCGCCTCTTCGCCGCCACCACCGGCCTGGCCGCCGCCGCCGCGATCCCCCTCGCCCAGCCCGCCGCGGCAGGCACCCGCCGGGTGCTCGTCCCGCCGGGCAAGCGCGGCATCATCCTCTACACCGTCCGTGACGCGATCACCCGCGACCCGGCCTCCACCACCTCGCCGACGGGCTTCCGCCGCGTCCTGGAGGCGCTGTCGGCCATCGGGTACCGGCAGGTCGAGTTCGCCGGCTACCGGCAGCACGCGAACGCCGAGGGCGGCGCGAGCCTGGACAGCGTCGAGGGCGCCCGGCTGCTGCGCGGCTGGCTGGACGCCTACGGGCTGCGCGCCCAGGGCAACCACGGGTTCATCCCCGGCTCCTGGCCGCTGACGACCGCCGATCTCGACCGGTTCAAGCTGGCGCTGGAGATCGCGAACATCCTGGGCCTGGAGCACATGGGCACCGGCTCCGACCCGACCGGCAGCGCGTACAAGGCGGACTGGGACGTGGCGGCGGACAAGTGGAACGCGCTCGGCGCGATCGCCCGCGACGCCGGGATCAAGCTGTACACGCACAACCACGACGCGGCCTACGCGTTCCTGCTCGACAGTGGCCCGCCCGACGAGCAGGGCCGGCCGACGCGCTCGTCCGGCATCCGCAAGCTCGAGTACTTCTTCGGGATCAGCGACCCCCGGCTCGTGCACTTCGAGATGGACATCTACTGGGCGCACGTCGCGCAGTACAAGCACCGGACCTACACCGCGCCCGACGGCTCGGCGCGCACCGACGTCTTCGACCCGCTGCGCACCGTCAGGGCCCAGGAGAAGCGCTTCCCCCTCTTCCACGCCAAGGACGGCGCGTCGAACCCGGCCGTCCCCAACGGCTACGACATGGTGCCGTTCGGCACCGGCGACATCGACTACCGGCGGTTCTTCTCCCGCCTGCGCCACCCCGGCTACCACAACCCGATGTACGAGCAGGACAACGCCCCCGGCGCCGACCCGGCGCAGTCACTCCAGCTCGCCGAGCTCAGCTACCGCAACATGGCCGCCCTGCGCGGCTGAAGCGGCCCAGAAGCGGCCCAGAAGCGGCCCTGAAACGGTCCTGAAGCGGCCCTGACACGGAACCGGACCGCCACGAAGCACCCTGCCGTTGGCCCGGCAGGCGTGGCGGTCCGGCATCTGACACTCCTCGTCCTAGGAGCGGCATCACCATGCAGCGTACCCTCGCGGTGCTCGGCGGCCTCGTGCTGGCCGGCGCCTGCCTGTCCTTACCCGCCCGGGCACACGACCCGGCCACCACGTGGTCCAGCTACGAGAAGATCACCCTGACCAAGAACGTCGGCGAGCCGATCGACCTGGCCGTCCTGCCCGACCGGCGGGTGCTGCACACGGCCCGCAACGGCGACATCCGGCTGACCGACCCCGCCACCGGCGTCACCAGGGTCATCAACACCGTCCCGGTCTACGCCAACTCCGAGGACGGCCTGCAGACGATCTCCCTCGACCCGGAGTTCGACCAGAACAAGTGGGTCTACCTCTACTACGCGCCGAGGACGATGACGGCGCCCTACCCGCCGGGCACCCCGGCCGGATCCGCGCCGAACACGCTGCCCGCCGGGGCGGACGAGACGTACTGGAACCAGTGGAAGGGCTACAACCAGCTCTCCCGCTTCAAGTGGACGGGCAGCGCGCTCGACCTGTCCACCGAGCAGGTCATCATCAAGGTCGAGGCGCAGCGCGGCCAGTGCTGCCACGTCGCCGGCGACGTCGACTGGGACGCCGACGGCAACCTGTACCTCGCCACCGGCGACAACACCCCCGCCGGCACGCCGGGCGCCAACGGCATGGCGCCCAACAACGACGCGCCCGGCATGAACCCGGGCCTGGACGCCCGGCGCGGCGCGGGCAACAGCAACGACCTGCGCGGCAAGATCCTGCGGATCAAGGTGGCCGCGGACGGCACGTACACGGTTCCCGCGGGCAACCTGTTCGCGCCCGGCACGGCCGGCGCCAGGCCGGAGATCTTCGTGACCGGCGTGCGCAACCCGTTCAGGATGGACGTGGACGCCGAGACCGGCACCCTGTCCTGGGCCGACTACGGCCCCGACGCCGGCACCGGCGACCCCGCCAGGGGCCCCATGGGGTACGTCGAGTGGAACATCACCCCGCTCACCAAGCCGATGAACAGCGGCTGGCCGTACTGCACGGGCGACAACTTCAACTACAACGACTGGGACTTCGAGACCGCCCGGCCCGGCCCGTGGTTCGACTGCGCGGCCGGCCCCGCCAACACCTCACGCTGGAACACCGGCCTGGCCCGGCTCCCGGCCGCCGTGCCCGCCGACCTGTACTACGGCGACAACAACACCCACCAGCCCGCCGCGTGGGCCGGGCTCACCGACTTCGACCCGCAGGGCGGCCAGGGCCCGATGGGCGGGCCGGTCTACCACTACGACCCGGACAACCCCGCGCCCGGCAAGCTCCCCGAGCACTGGGACGGCAAGGCGTTCTTCGCCGAGTTCTCCCAGGACTACCTGGCGGCCTTCACCTTCACCGGCGCCGACGGGCCGGTCACCGCGATCGAGCACTTCCTGCCCAACAGCGCGCTGCGCACCGCCGCGCAGCCCGTCACCGACAGCCCGATGGACATCGAGTTCGGCCCCGACGGCTCCCTGTACGTGCTGGACTACGGCGACGGCTTCTTCCGCGCCAACCCGGACGCCGGCCTCTACCGCATCGACTACACCCCGGCCAACAAGACCCCGCAGGCCAGGATCGCGGCGGACCGGACCTCCAGCAGCGCCGCGCCGCTCACCGTCGCCTTCGACGCCGGCGCCTCCAGCGACACCGAGGCGGGCACGCTGACCTACGAATGGGACTTCGACGGCGACGGAGACTTCGACGCCACCGGCGTCACCGCCACCCACACCTACACCGAGCTGGGCCAGTACGCGGCCCGGCTGCGCGTCACCGACTCCGGCGGCAGGGCCGGGCTCACCTCCGTCGAGATCACTGTGGGCAACACCGCGCCCGTGGTGACGGTCAGGACGCCGCCGAACGGCGGGTTCTTCGACTGGGGGAACGCGCTGCCGTACCAGATCGGGGTGTCCGACGCCGAGGACGGCGACAACCCGGTGTGCTCGCGGGTGCAGTGGACGTTCGGCCTCGGGCACGACACGCACGCGCATCCCGAGACGCTCGGCACGGGCTGCTCCGGGGCCTGGCCGACCCCGGCCAGCGCGCCCGAGCACGGGGAGACCGAGAACATCTACGGCGTGGTCGTCGTCAGCTACCGCGACAACGGCGCCGGCTCCATCCCCGGCGCGCTCGGCGAGGCCGCGCTCACCCTCAACCCCAAGCTGGCGCAGGCCGAGCACGCCGACGAGAGCAGCGGCGTCACGGAGACCCCCGACGACGCGGCCTCGGCCAAGGCCAAGGTCACCTCGTTCGACCCGGGTGACTGGATCGCCTACGACCCGGTGCACTTCGCCGGCATCACCGGGGTCCGGACCAGGGCGTCCGGCGCGGGCACGCTGTCGCTGCGCTGGAACTCGCCGGCGGCCGAGCCGTTCGCCACCGTGACCGTCCCCGCGGGCGACGGCTGGCAGACGGTCACCACGCCGCTCGGCGACCTGCCGGAGGGCACCGGCCGCCTATACGTCACCTCCTCGGGCGGCGTGGACCTGGACGCGTTCACCTTCCAGGGCGGCGGCGTCGCCGACACCACCCCGCCGGCCGTCACCGCCACCCTCACCCCCGCCCAGCCGGACGGCACGAACGGCTGGTACACCGGCAACGTCACGCTCGCCGTCACCGCCACCGACAACGGCACCGTGGCCTCGCGCCAGTACTCCCTGGACGGCACCACCTGGTCCAACGCCAACAACCCCGTCACGCTCAGCGCCGAGGGAGCCAAGGAGGTCCGCTTCCGGGCCACCGACAACGGCGGCAACGTCTCCCCGGTCGGCACCCGCACCGTGAAGATCGACAAGTCGGACCCGACGCTGACGATCAGCGGTGTCGAGCCCGGCGCCCACGGCGACTCGGCCACCGTCACCCCCGTCCTGACCGGGGCCGACGCGGTGTCCGGCGTGGCCGGGGTGACGGCCTCGCTCGACGGCGAGGCGGTCGCGTCCGGCGAACCGGTGCCGCTGTGGGCGCTGCCGCTCGGCGAGCACCTGCTCACCGGCACCGTCACGGACCAGGCGGGCAGGACCGCCACCGCCTCCGTGACGTTCCGGACCACCACCTCCTACGCCGACGTGCGGGCGCTCGTCTCGCGCTTCCGGCAGACGGGGGCGATCACCTTGAGGGCCGCCGCGGACCTGCAGGAGCACCTGGCGTCGGCGGAGCGGCACGAGAAGAAGGGCAAGCGGGCGCTGGCGGTCGCGGCGCTCGAACGGTTCGTCAAGGTCGCGGAGAAGCGCGGCAACGTGCGGGACGCGGCGGTCAGATCGGCCCTGGTCCGCGACGCGAACGCGCTGATCGAACGGCTCCGCTCAGCCTGACCCGCCCTGGCGGTCTCACCCTCCTGCGGTGAGACCGCCAGGCATCGCCGCCTCCTCCGCCCAAAAAGGGATATTTCGCGATCTTCCGGGCAGGTGCTCCGGCGATGTCCACCCTCGACCTCGTCCTGGCCCTCGGCGGCGCCGCCGCGCTGCTCGCCGCGATCCTCCCCGAGTTCCTCGCCCGCCGCGCCCTGTCCCTGCCCCTGGTCTACCTGCTGGCGGGCGTGCTCCTGTTCACCCTGCCCATCGGCTTACCCGACCCCGACCCGATCGCCCATCGCGCGGCCCTGGAGCACATCACCGAGCTGTGCGTGGTCATCTCCCTCATGGGCGCGGGCCTGGCGATCAACCGCCGCACCGGGCCGCGCGGCTGGTCCACCACCTGGCGGCTGCTCGCCCTGGGCATGCCGCTGACCGTGGCCGGCGTCGCCGCCGCGGCCCTCGCCCTGCCTGGCTGGCCGCTCGCCGCCGCGCTGCTGCTCGGGGCCGTGCTCGCGCCCACCGATCCGGTGCTCGCCTCGGACGTGCACGTGGGCGAGCCCGTGGACGCCCAGAACGCCGACGACGAGGTCCGCTTCGCGCTGACCTCCGAGGCGGGCCTCAACGACGGGCTGGCCTTCCCCATCGTGTACGCCGCCATCGCCGTGGCCGCCGGTTCCGTCACGTGGGGGGAATGGGCCCTGGTGGACGTGCTCTACCGCACCGCCGCCGGCGCCGTACTCGGGCTGCTGATCGGCCGCCTGCTCGGCCGGCTGTTCTTCCGCGCCAGGTCCGACGGGCTGCGCCTGTCGGAGCGCCGTGACGGGTTCGTCGCGCTGGCCTGCACGTTCCTCGCGTACGGGGTGACGGAGCTGGCCCACGGCTACGGGTTCGTCGCGGTGTTCGTCACCGCGTGCGCCATCAGGAGCGCCGAGCACGGCCACGGCTACAACAACGTGCTGCACGGCTTCGTGGAGCAGATCGAGCGGCTGCTCACGGCCTGGCTGCTGCTCCTGCTCGGCGGCTTCGTCGCCACCGGCGGCCTGGCGGCGCTCACCTGGCGCGGTGCCGCGGTCGGCCTCCTGCTGCTGCTCGTCATCCGGCCGCTGGCCGGCTGGCTGGTCCAGTGGCGCGGCCGGGCGGGGCCGAGGGAACGGCTGGCGATCTCGTTCTTCGGCATCAGGGGGATCGGGTCGCTGTTCTACCTGGCGTACGCGCTGGGGGAGGCCGACTTCGGCGTGCCGGCGCGGGAGCTGTGGGCGGTCACCGGCTTCACCGTCCTGGCCTCGGTCGTGCTGCACGGCGTCACCGCCACCCCGGCGATGAACCACGTGGACACGCTCCGCGACCGTCTCGACGGAGCGGCGAAGGAGCGTGGCTGACCGCCGGCGGCGGCCAAGCTGCCGGAGCCGTTCGAGGGCGGGTAGGTTGGCCCTCCATGGAGGCACGCCCGAAGCACATCCGGCCACGACGGCTCGCCTGGGGCGCGGCCGTGCTCGCCTGCGCGGCGGCGTGCGGAGCGGCCCCGGCGAGCCCGCCGGACGGCCAGCCTGCCGGCCCGCCGTCCACGGCCGCGCCCTCGGCACCGGCGGCCACGACGCCGCCGCCCGAGAAGAAGCTCCCCGCCCCCGACGAGAAGCTCCCCAGCAGCGCCGCGAAGCTGGCCGCGGCCCTGAAGGAGACCACGGCGGCGCTCAACGAGTCCATCGACGCCTGGACGGAGGGCGGCGCCCCGGCGCCCGGCCGGCCACCCGAGGACGTCGAGCTGCTGGCCCTGCACCAGCAGCGGATCTACCGCCACGCCGCCCGCCACCCCCGGCTCGCCGCCAAGGCCTTCGCCCGCCTGCCCGCCGCCCTGGCCGCGCAGGCCAGGGACAACACCGCCGCCATCGGCGAGCTGCTCGCCCTGGCCCACCCCATCAAGCCGGACGCCGTCTTCAGGACGCAGCAGCCCCGCCCCGCCGGCGAGCTGCTCGGCCACTTCAAGAAGGCCGAGCGCAGGTTCGGGGTGGAGTGGGAGGTGCTGGCGGCGGTGATGTTCGCGGAGACGAAGTTCGGCCGGGTGCGGGCCGACAGCCACGTCGGGGCCCAGGGCCCCATGCAGTTCATGCCCGCCACGTGGAAGGCGTACGGGATGGGCGGCGACGTGCGCGACCCGCGCGACGCGGTCATGGGCGCGGCCAACTACCTCAAGGCCAGCGGCGCGCCCCGCGACTACCAGCGCGCCCTGCACGCCTACAACCCGTCCCAGGCGTACGTGGACGCCATCCTGCTGCACTCCCGCCAGATCAAGCGCGACCCGCGCGCCTACTACGCGTACTACAACTGGCAGGTGTACGTGATCACCACGGCGGGGGAGCGCCGCCTGACCGGCCCGTAGGACGAGCGGGCCGGGCGCCGCCCCTCCCGGCCGGTCAGGTGTGGTCGGCGCAGCAGGGCGTGGGGTTCGGCACCTCGGCCGGGGTGATCCGGCCGCCGGCGGCCGGCATGGTGAGCAGGGTCATGAGGCCGTCCCGCCAGACGGGCCTGACGTGGTCGTTCGTGACGATCTCCACGTCGTCGGGCGGCGGCCCGGGAGAGGCGAGCAGCAGCACCAGGTCGATCGCCGAGCCGGCGCGCAGCTCACCCGCGCTGAGGGTGCCGGTGAGCAGGTCACGGCCGGGGAAGGTGACGACCCGGCCGCTCCGCCCGGCCTCGTGCTCGGCCGCCGCCAGCGCCGCCCCGGCCGCCAGCGGCCCGGCGCGCTCCCCGCCCAGCGCCCACGACACGGCGACCGGCGGCTCGTCCAGCGCCGCAGGAAGGGCCGCAGGAAGGGCCGCAGGAAGGGCCGCGGCCGTCACGGTGCCGGGGACGGCCAGCGAGCAGGCGACGTGCGGCTCGTCCCCCGCCTGCCCGGCCGGGACGAAGTGGGTGCACCCGACCGGCTCGCCCGGCAGGCCGAGCGCCCGCACCACGGTGTGGAGCAGGTGCTCGGCCTCGGGCAACGTGCGGCTGCCCGCGTCGAATCCGAGGATCATCGGCGCGGCAGCACCCAGATCGGGTTGCTGTAGAACCACAGGTCGTTCCACGGGTCGGCGTCGCCGTACACGTCGATCTGCGGGCCGTGCGGGTCCACGGCCGCGCCCAGCAGGCCGGGCGCGCTGCGCTTGCCGTCGGTGCCGCGCAGCCGCACGTACACGGGGCGGTCGACGGCGCCGAGCTGGTAGGTGAAGGTGACGGTGCCGCTGTTCCTGTTCACCTCGTACGACTGCACGACCTTCGTGTTCGGCGTGGTGAAGGCGTCCTTGTCGGAGACGGGGCCGGTGACGTCGCCCTGGATGACGTCCACCTGGGCCAGCGTGGGCACGAACTGCGCCCAGTTCGGCCGCCCGGCCAGGGTGAGCTCGATGGCCAGCTCGACGCGGGCACCCTGCCGTACGTGCAGGGTGTCGCCGAGCGTCACGCCACGCTGGCCGGTGCCGGCCGCGCGGGCCCGCACCACCAGGCCGCTGATCAGGCCGCCGTGGTCCACCCAGATCCGGCCGGCGCGCAGGGCGTCCATGACCGCGCGGTAGGAGAAGTCCTGGGCGCCGACGTGCGTCCTGCTGTAGAAGCCGGGCCAGAAGTCGCCGGAGCCGAAGTTGGCCACGCCCTTGTAGACGGGGTCCTCGTAGCGGCCGTTGGCGTTGAAGTCGCTGCCCGGGCCGCGGTCGCTGGTGTCGCCGTGCACCCAGTGCGCGTCGGAGTTGGCGGTGATCCACCACGGCTTGCCCTCGGCCAGCAGGCTGTCCCACAGGCCGCCCACGGTCGAGGTCATCCAGTCGAACCCGCCGAAGGTCTTGTAGCTCTCGGCCGGGTAACCGGCGAAGGAGTCGGCGCCGGGGCCGCCGTCGTAGTAGCCGCGCCCGCCGCCGGGGCCGTTCGGCTTGGGGATGCCCGCGGCCTGGTGGCCGGGCGCGCCCTCCATGCCGACCGCGATCGACGGCTGCGCGTCGCGCCAGCCGCGGATCTCGTGCGGGGAGTCGATGCCCTTCCTGGAGGGGTGGTTGGCCAGGAACAGCGCGTCCGGCACGCGGCGCTTCCTGACCGCGTCGGCCAGGAAGTTCAGGCCGGCGATGGCCAGCGCCTCGTTCTGCGGCGTGTTGGAGCTCGCGCCCTTCACCGACCCGTCGAAGGAGCTCTCGAACTCCTTGAGCGTCGCGACCTCGCCCCGGCCGGGGGCGACGAACACGGTGCCGTGCTCGGCGGCCGGGATGTTCCACTCCAGGCCCTGGAAGACCAGCGTGTCCTTGACCGCCTCGCGGGCCGCCACGATGTCCGGGTTGACCTTCTCGACGCCGATCTTGGCGTGCGCGGCGCCGCCGTGGTCGGTGATGACCATCCAGCCCAGCCCGAAGGCGTTGGCGTGGCGCACGTGGTCGATGACCCGGTAGATGCCGTCGGAGCTGTACTGGGTGTGGATGTGGTGGTCGCCGGCCAGCCACTGGTAGCCGTCCCTGGGCTCCCGCCCGCGCCCCTCGTCCCTGGTGGCGGCGGTGGCGGTGGCGGCGGCCTGCCCCTCGCCGCCCAGCACGCCGGCGGCGGTCAGGCCGGCGCCGAGCAGCCCGGCCCGCCGGAACATGCGCCGGCGCGAGAGCTGCCCCGGCGACAGCTCGCCGTCGGGTACCGCGAGGTCCCGCGCCGCGGCGGCCTCGGTGTCTCCGGGCCGCTCGTGCGCGTGGTCGTGATCGTGATCATGGTGATGGTGCCCGTGGCCCATGGGGGTGTTTCTCCGTCCCGCCGGAAAGGGTGCGCCGGCTACGGCGGGAGCGTTGCGGAACCGGATGAATCGGACATGAACGCCAAGAGAGCGGTAAATGCCGACTCGATCACGACCCCGCGCTACGAGAGGGCGCGGGCCGCGTGCACCAGGGGAACGTGGCTGAAGGCCTGCGGGAAGTTGCCCACCAGCCGCCCGTAGCGGGGGTCGTACTCCTCCGCCAGCAGCCCCACGTCGTTGCGCAGCGTCAGCAGCCGCTCGAACAGGTCCTTGGCCTCGTCCTTGCGTCCCTGCATCGCCATGACCTCCACCAGCCAGAAGCTGCACGCCAGGAACGCGCCCTCCCCGCCCTGCAGCCCGTCGACGTCGTTGTCCTCGGCGATCGGGTAACGCAGCACGAACCCGTCGGCCATGAGCTCCTTCTCGATCGCCGCCACCGTGCCCGCCACGCGCGGGTCGTCGACCGGCAGGAAACCGACCATGGGGATCATCAGCAGCGCCGCGTCCAGCTCCGACGAGCCGTACGACTGGGTGAAGGTGTTGCGCTGGGCGTCGAATCCCTTGTCGCAGATCTCGGCGTGGATGACGTCGCGCAGCGCCCGCCACTTGTCCACCGGCCCGGTGCGGCCGAAGCCCTCGACGTACTTGACGGCCCGGTCGAGTGCCGCCCAGCACATCACCTTGGAGTGCACGAAGTGCCGGCGCGGGCCGCGTACCTCCCACAGGCCCTCGTCCGGCTCGTCCCAGTGGTCCTCCACGTAGTCGAGGAGCTGCCGCTGGATGGTCCACGCCCGGTCGTCGGCCGACAGGCCGCGGGTGCGCGAGACGTACAGGCAGTTCATCACCTCGCCGTAGACGTCGAGCTGGAGCTGCTTGACCGCCTCGTTGCCGATGCGCACCGGGCGGGAGTCCTCGTAGCCGTCGAGCCAGTCGAGGCGCAGCTCGGGCAGGCGGCGCTCGCCCGCGACGCCGTACATGATCTGGAGGTCCTGCGGGCGGCCGGCGATCGCGCGCAGCAGCCAGGCCCGCCAGTCGGCCGCCTCCTCCAGGTAGCCGGAGCTGATCAGCGCGTCGAGCGTCAGCGTGGCGTCGCGCAGCCAGCAGAAGCGGTAGTCCCAGTTGCGCACGCCGCCCAGGTCCTCCGGCAGGGACGTGGTGGGCGCGGCGACGATGCCGCCCGTCGGCGCGTACGTCAGGCCCTTCAGCGTGATCAGCGACCGGACCACGGCCTCGCGGTACGGGCCCGAGTAGGTGCACTTGCCCACCCACTCCGCCCAGAACGCCTCGGTCTCGTCGAGCTGGCTGTGGCAGTCGATCTGCGGCGGCATCGGCTCGTGCGAGGGATGCCAGGTGAACACGAACGGCAGCCGGTCGCCCTCGTTCACGGTGAACGTGGCCCGGTGGGCGTAGTCGCCGCCCTTGAGCGGCACGGGGGAGTGCAGCCAGACCGAGTCGGGCCCGCCGATGGCCTGCAGGTGGCCGTTGGTGCGGCGCACCCACGGCACGATGCGGCCGTAGTCGAAGCGCACGCGCAGCTGCGTGGAGACCTGGACGGAGCCGGACACGCCCTCGACGATGCGCACGACGTCGGGGTTGCGGTCACGCGGCGGCATGAAGTCGGTCACGCGGACGGTGCCCGTGGGGGTGTCCCACTCGCTCTCCAGGATCAGCGTGTCGGGGCGGTAGCGCCGCCGGGTGGCGGGTTTCCTGCCGGTGGGCCCGAGCCACCAGTGCCCGTTGCGCTCGCTGCCGAGCAGGGCCGCGAAACACGACGGCGAGTCGAACCTGGGCAGGCAGAGCCAGTCGATCGAGCCGTCACGCCCCACGAGCGCGGCGGACTGCATGTCTCCGATCAGCGCGTAATCCTCGATCCGCATGCCTAGACGCTACTCGGAGAAGAGTGATCCCGTGGCCGGGTCGATCATGTCGCGTCATGCCCGCCCCGGGCCACGGGATCAGTCAGAGGGAACCAGCGGGTGAACGCCTGCGTCAACGGCCCGATCGCCAGCGCGAACACCACGGTCCCCAGACCCACGGTGCCGCCCAGCAGCCAGCCCGCGATCAGCACGGCGACCTCGATGGACAGGCGGGCCAGCCGGACCGACATGCCCAGCCGCACCAGCCCCGTCATGATGCCGTCGCGGGGGCCGGGGCCGAGGCCGGCGCCGATGTAGAGCAGGGTGGACAGGGCGATGACGACGACGCCCATGACGAGGTAGAAGGTCTGGAGCGCCAGGTGCTCGGTGCTGGGCAGCAGGAAGATCGCCGCGTCCGCGAACGGGCCGACGAGCAGCACGTTGCTGATCGTGCCGAGCCCGGGCCGCTGCTTCATCGGGATCCACAGCAGCATCACCAGCGCGCCCACCGCGAGGATGACGGTGCCGATGGACAGGCCGGTGCGCAGGGCCGCGCCCTCGTGGAAGACGTTCCACGGGCCGTTGCCGAGCCCGGACTTCACCTGCAGGGCGATGCCGAGCCCGTACAGGGCCAGGCCGCCGTAGAGGCGGACGAGGCGGGCGGGCAGTGAACTCGGCAGCGGGATGGTCGATTCGCTCATGATGGCCTCCAGATTGGCATCTTCCGATTTGCCAAAACAGGGCCAATCACGAAAAGTGGCCTTATGCGGCATATGTCAGCCATGCAGGTGGCCCGGCTCCTCGACGTCGATCCTGCGGCGCGCCCGTACTACCGCGCCCTCGCCGACGGCGTCCGCACGCTGGTCATGGACGGCCAGATCCCGGTACGCGTGCGCATGCCCGCCGAGCGCCACCTCGCCGAGACCCTCAAGGTCAGCCGCACCACCGTCACCGCCGCCTACGACCTGCTGCGCGAGGGCGGCTACCTGGAGAGCCGGCAGGGCTCGGGAAGCTGGACCGCCCTGCCCGACCCGGCCGTCTGGCCCGACAACCCGTGGCTCGGCACCGACCGCGACGGCCTCATCCAGCTCCACACCGCCGCCCCGGCCGCCCCCGGGGCCCTGCTCACCGCCATGACGGCGGCCGTGGAGGACCTGCCCAGGTACGGCATGGGCAACGGTTACGACCCCATGGGCCTGCCCTCGCTCAGGGAGCGCATCGCCGCCCGCTACACCGCCAGGGGCGTGGCCACCAGGCCGGAGCAGATCGTCGTCACCACCGGCGCCCAGAACGCCATCCACCTGGTCATGGGCCTGCTGACCGGCCCCGGCGACCCGGTGATCGTGGAGTCGCCGACGTACCCGCACGCCATCGACGCCGCCCGCCGGCGCGGCGCCCGCATCGTGCCGGTCGGCGTCGCCCACGACGGCTGGCAGCCCGACGTCGTCGCCGGCGCCATGCTCCAGTCGGGCGCGCGCCTGGCCTACCTCATGCCCGACTTCCAGAACCCGACGGGCGCCCTCATGGAGGACCCCGTCCGCGCGGCCGTCGCCGGCGCCGCCCGCCGCGCAGGCACGCTGCTGCTGGTGGACGAGACCTGGTCGGAGCTGGCCCTGGACGAGGTGCCGCGCACCTCGCCGATGGCGGCCTTCGACACCGACGAGCGCGTCATCAGCATCGGCTCGGCCTCCAAGCTGTGGTGGGGCGGGCTGCGCATCGGCTGGATCCGCGCCACGGCCGCCCTGGCCAGGCGGCTCACCACGTTCCGCTCGTCGGTGGACATCGCCAGCCCGGTGCTGGAGCAGCTCGTCGTGGCGCGGCTGTTCGACCGGCTGGAGGAGACCCGCGCCGAGCGCCGCCGCACGCTGCGCGCCTCACGCGACACCCTGGCCGCGGAGCTGCGCACCCACCTGCCCGAATGGTCCTTCGAGCCGCCGCGCGGCGGCGGCGCCCTCTGGGTCCGCCTGGACGGCGCCGGCTCCACCCCGCTCGCCGAGGCCGCGCTCTCCCACGGCGTACGCCTGGCGCCCGGCCCCTGGTTCGGCCTCGAAGGCACCCTGGAGGGCTACCTCCGCCTGCCCTACACCCAGCCGCCCTGCCTGCTCGCGGACGCCGTCACCCGCCTGCGCGCCGCCCGCGACCACGGCCCCACCGGCGCCCCGCGCCCCTCGGACCAGCTCATCGCGATGGTGTGAGGCTCACTCGCCGATGCCCTTGGCCAGGGGTGCGCGCCACTTGTAGCGCATCGCCGCGATCCGCAGCCCGAACGCCAGCAGCGCCGCCGCCAGCGTGGCCGGCCAGCCGTGCATCCCGTGGTACGACAGCCCCGCCATCACCGCCGACCCCAGCAGCGCGGGCAGCGCGTAGAGCTGCCGGTCGTACAGCAGCGTGGGGATCTCCCCGGCCAGCACGTCGCGCAGCATGCCCCCGCCGACGGCCGTCGTGACCCCCAGGAGCGCCGCGTGCAGCGGGCTGAGCCCGTACTCCATGGCCTTCTCCGTGCCGACCGCGCAGAACAGCCCGAGCCCGGCCGCGTCCAGCACCAGGATCGCCGGCATCACCCGGGCCACGTGCGGATGCCAGAAGAAGACGATCACCGTGGCCGCCACCGGCACCAGCACGTACCCGAGGCTCTGGAAGGCGATCGGCCGCACGTTCAGGATGAGGTCGCGCACCACGCCGCCGCCGAGCGCGGTGATCTCGGCCAGCACCGCCATCCCGACCACGTCGAGCCGCTTGCGCACCCCCATGAGCGCGCCCGACAGTGCGAAGACGAAGATGCCGACGAGATCGAGAAGTTCAGACACGTTCGGAATGTCTACCGCATGGCGGGCTCATGGTGCTCCGCCATCATCACGCGCAGGCTCCGTGTGAACAGGAACAGCGCCAGCCCGGCCACGATCGCCATCGCCGCCAGCACCAGGTAGTACATCGGCTCGGACATCACCCGGCCGAGCCGCCCCGTCTGCCCGCCGACCGCGTCGCCCACCGACACCGCGATGAACCAGATCCCCAGCATCTGCCCCTTGAACGCCTCCGGCGCCAGCTTCGTCGTCACCGACAGCCCGACCGGGCTCAGCGACAGCTCGCCGAACACCTGGATCAGGTAGACCAGCACCAGCCACCACACCGAGACCCGCCCCGCGCCGGCCAGCCCGGCGGCCACGGCCATCACCACGAAGCTCAGCCCCACCATGACCAGCGCGAACCCGAACTTCTGCGGCGTGCTCACCCGCGTGCCGAGCTTCACCCACAGCGCCGCGAACACCGGCACGAAGATCATGATGAACAGCGGGTTGAACGACTGCGTCGTGGCCTGGTTGATCCTGACGCCGAACAGCGACAGGTCGGTGTGGTCCTGGGCGAAGAACAGCAGCTTGCTCGGCGCCAGGTCGTAGATCATCCAGAAGATGGCCGCCGCCACGAACAGCCAGATGTAGGCCTTCATCCGGATCCGCTCGTCCTCGGTCAGGTCGTGGCTGCCGAACATGATGTAACCGAAGTACGCGACCGGCACGATCAGGATGACCAGCGTGAGCGCGACCGTGAACCGGTCGATCGTGAGCGTGCCGGTCGCCGCCCACGCGCCCAGCGCGACCGCCGTCAGCACCACGCCGAGCGCCACGAGGCGGCCGAAGTGGCGGCGCTCGCGCGGGGTCAGCCGCATGCCGGGGCGCTCGCCGACGCCGCGCAGGCTCCGGCCGCCCAGGACGTACTGGACGAGGCCCAGCGCCATGCCCACCGCCGCCGCGCCGAACCCCAGGTGCCACCGGTCGCCCCCGGCCAGCCAGCCCACCACCAGGGGCGCGAAGAAGGCGCCGAGGTTGATGCCCAGGTAGAACAGCGAGAACCCGGCGTCCCTGCGCCCGTCGTCCTCCTCGGGGTAGAGCCGGCCGACCATGACCGAGATGTTCGGCTTGAGCAGGCCGGTGCCGACGATGATCAGCAGCAGCCCCAGCCAGACGAAGAACGCCGACGTCACGGGGATCGCCATGCTGATGTGCCCGAGCATGATGACGAACCCGCCCCAGAACACCGACCTGCGAGCCCCCAGGATGCGGTCCGCGATCCACCCGCCCGGCAGCGCCACCAGGTAGATGAGCGCACCGTAGACGCCCACCACCGCCTGGGACGTCTCCTGCGACAGCCCGAGACCCGCGTGCGCCGGCGAGGCGGCCATGAACGTGGCCAGGATCGCCCGCAGGCCGTACCAGGAGAACCGCTCCCACATCTCGGTGCCGAACAGCGTCGCGAGGCCCCACGGATGCCCGAAGAATGTCCTGTCGCTCATCCACGCCCCCATACTCCGCGCACTGTCACGATCACTTTACGTGACGGACGAGGGTGTTTCCGCGCAAGCTCTTGCCGCTGTCCCGGGGGTGTGGTGCGATGCATGCCAATCATGCAAGTGATTACTGACTGGAGGCGGGTGCCATGGGCGAAGTCCTCGAAGTCCGGGCCGAGATCGAGCGGCAGATCTCCGGCCGTACCGTGTGTGAACAGCTCCGGCTGGCGGCCGAACAACACCACGACGCACCCGCCTACTCCGACCCCGAAGGGGAGGGCTGGAGCACGCTGAGTTACGGGCAGGCGCGCGAGCGGGTCCTGGAGATCGCCGCCGCGTTCGTCGCGCTCGGGCTCGAGCCCGGCGAGGCCGTGGCCCTCATGATGATCAACCGCAGTGAGCACGTCCTGGCCGATCTCGGCGCGGTGCACGCGGGCGGTGTCGGCTGCACGGTCTACTCGACGTTCGCGCCCGACCAGATCGCCTTCGTGGCCGACAACGTGGGAGCCAGGTACGCGGTGCTCGGCGGCCCCGCCGACCTGGCCCGCTGGGAGCCGGTGCTCGACCGGCTGGACGGCCTGCGAAGGATCATCATGCTGGAGGAGGCGCCGGCCGGCGACCGGTTCATGAGCTGGGCCGACTTCCTCGCCCTCGGCCGCGAGCGCCTGGCCGCCGACCCCGGCCAGGTCGAGGCCCGCTGGCGCGCCGTCACCCCCGGCGACGTCGCCACCGTCCTGTACACCTCGGGCACCACCGGCACCCCCAAGGGCGTGCCCCTCACCCACGCGAACATCTTCTACGAGGTCGCCGCCACCGACCGCCTCACCTCGCTGCCCACGCGCGGCACCCAGATCTCCTACCTCACCTACGCGCACATCGCCGAGCGCATCCTCAGCCTCTACCTGCCCCTGGTCAAGGTCTCCCACGTGCACTTCTGCACCGACCTGGCCAACCTGGGCACCACGCTCGGGCAGGTCAGGCCGATGATGTTCTTCGGCGTGCCGCGCGTGTGGGAGAAGATGATGGCCCGCCTGCTCGCCGTCCTCGCCACCCAGCCCGAGGAGCAGCAGGCCGCCGTACGCGAGGCCATGGCGGCCGGCGCCGCGTACGTCGAGGCCGGCCAGTACGGCCACACGATCACCCCCGAGATCCAGGCCGCCTACGACAAGGCCGACGCCTCGCTGCTGTCGATCATCCGCGGCATGATCGGCTTCGACCGCGCGGAATGGACCGCCACCGGCGCCGCGCCGCTGCCCGACGAGGTGCAGCACTTCTACGCCGGCCTCGGCCTCAAGGTCATCGACGTGTACGGCATGACGGAGACGACCGGCGCCTTCACCGGCAACAGCCCCGCCTGCTACCGCCTGGGCACCGTCGGCAGGGCCGAGCCCGGCGTCGAGATCCGCATCGCCGGCGACGGTGAGATCCTCACCCGCAGCCCCCTCAACACCGCCGGCTACCTCAACCGTCCCGAGGCCACCGCCGAGCTCGTCGACGCCGACGGCTGGCTGCACACCGGCGACATCGGCACAGTCGACGACGACGGCTTCTACCGGGTCGTGGACCGCAAGAAGGAGCTGATCATCACCGCGGGCGGCGAGAACATCTCACCCGCCGAGATCGAGAACCACCTCAAGCAGCACAGCCTCATCGGCCAGGCTCTCGCCTACGGCGACAACCGGCCGCACCCGGTGGCTGTGCTGACGCTGGACGCCGAGGTGGCGCCGGGCTGGGCACAGGCGCGCGGCATCACGTTCGGCTCGCTGGCGGAGCTGGCCGAGCACCCTGACGTGCTGGCGGAGGTGGACTCCGCCGTGCGGGCCGCCAACGCCAGGCTGGCCAGGGTGCAGCAGGTGAAGAAGTGGGCGCTGCTCGGCGTGGAGTGGACGGCCGAGACCGAGGAGCTGACCCCCAGCCTGAAGCTGAAGCGGCGGATCATCCACACCAAGTACGCCGACATCATCGAAGGGCTCTACGGCCAGCCCGGGTGAGGTTTTTGCCATTCGGGGCGTGTGTTGTGGTCGGGTCCATTACCGGACGGTTCCTACCGTCTCGATCATGACCAGAAGTGTTCTTCTCGTCTCGCTCGCGGCGGGGTCGCTCACGGTGCCCGCACCGGCTGCCTCCGCCGCGATCGAGCCCGCCATCCGTGCCATCACCGTACGCCCAGCGGCTCCCGTGGTCGGGGCGCAGGGGTCCGTCCGCCTGGTGATCGACGTGATCGCCAAGGGGGTGGTGCGCGGCAAGGACGGTGTCACCGTCAAGGTCGAGCCCGGCGCGCCGCCCGCCCAGGCTCCCGAGCCCCGGCCCGTCGTGGTGGCCCCGCCCGGGGGCTCGCCCGTCCGGCCGCCTGTCCGCCCGCCCGCCCAGCACCCCGGCCACGCGCCTGTCCAGCAACCCGCACAGCAACCCGGACCGCAACCCGCACAGCCGCCCGCCCACCAGCCCCCTTACCAGCCCGAGCAGCCGCCGGCGCAGTCACCTGCCCGGCCGCCCGCGCACGCGCCCGCCAAGCCGCCTGCCCAGGCCCCCGTTCAGGGGCCTGCTCAGGGGCCTGCTCAGGGGCCGGTGGAAACGCCCGCCCAGGCTCCGGTCCAGGCGCCCGCCCAGGGCGGCGGGTCCATGCAGGGCGGCGGATCCGTCCAGGGCGGCGGATCCGTCCAGGGCGGTGGGTCCGCTCTGGCGCCCGCCCAGCAGCCGGGCAAGGCGACCGCCGCGCTGCCCGTGCTGGGACCGGCCGTGCTGCCCGACCAGGCCCCCGCGGCCCAGAACGGGGCGCTCACCCCCGTGAAGGCGTCGGCGGCGGCACCCGCGATCGTCGCGAGCCCCGGCCCCGCCGGCGGCGCGGCGCCGCAGGACGACGCGGAGCAGGCACTGCCGCCCGGCACGCGACCCCTGATCGACCACTACTCAGGCTCGGCCGCCGCCCCCAAGGAGGGCGTCACCGGGAACCGCCCGATGCCGCTTCCTCGCCTGGTGTGGCGCCTGGCGCAGGGAACCCCTCCGGGCGGCCTCGCCGGGGGAGCGGCGCGCATGACGGACGACTGGCAGACCTGGCGCTTCCTGCCGGACAAGAAGCTCAACCGCTTCTACCCGGCGGGCACCTGGACGATCACCGCCACCGCCAGGGGTGCGAACGGGCGGACGATCACCCAGTACGCCTCGTTCGAGCTCAAGCGCGAGACCAGGCTGACCGCCGTGCGGGCGGAGAGGTCGGCCCGCACGGACGGCGTCCGGCTGCGCGGCTCGCTGACCCGCGTCGACCCGCGCGGCCTCACGGACTACGGCCCGTTCGCCAAGCAGCGCCTGGAGGTCCTGTGGCGTCCTGACGAGTCCTCGGCCTGGCAGCCGGTGGGCCAGGTGATGACGGACGCGGCGGGCGCGTTCGTCGGCTCGGTGCCCGGCCGTACGGAGGGATACTGGCGCGTGCGCTACTCCGGAACCGGGCACTACGCGCCCGATCTCTCAAAATCCCGACAAATAACGCAACAGGTCACATAAGGTCATCGCTCTGGATGGGCGGGCCGTCCGCCGTTGCGGAAATGTGATCAACTTTGTCGCAACTTTTCCTTACCCATACGCGTCATTGGCATTTGACGTGCCCGTCCGGGTGCGTCCATTCGGACGGGGAAGGATTTCTGTTTTGAAGATGCGACGTCTAGCCGCCGGCCTGGCGGCTGCGGCCCTGGGCGCGACCGTGGTGGCCACCGCCGCCTCGCCCGCGCTCGCGGACGACCCGGGCCTCGACCCGGATGTCGCCGGCGGCCACACCAGCCTCAAGCTCGACGTGAACCCCGAGCCCGCCTGGCGCGGCAAGCCCCTCTCCATCGAGGGCAAGCTCTCCGTGCAGTGCGACGAGGACTACATCAGCGGCTTCGTCTCGGTGCACCACGCCGACCACTGCAAGAAGCAGGAGCGCTGGCACCGCCTGGCGCACAAGCGCGTCGTGATCCTCTTCCGGGCGGACCGCGGCGGCCGCTGGGAGCACGTGGACACCGTCCGCACCAGCGGCAGGGGCTACTTCGGCCTGCGGGTGCCCGCCCGCGAGTCGGGCACGTGGCGCGCGGTCTTCGAGGGCAGCGGGCACCTGGCCCCCTCGGAGGGCACGGACTGGGTGAAGGTCATCGGCCGTCACTGACGAGCCGCCACCTCGAACGCCCGGCCGCACCGGCCGGGCGTTCGCCATGCCAGGGCACCTCAGTAGGAGACGGCCACCTGGACCCTCCGGTGCCCGGCGGCCTCCGCCTCGTCCACCAGGGCCACCGCCAGATCCGCGTACGAGAACGCCGGATCCCCCTCCCCGGCCTCCGGCACCCGCCCGTCCCCGAACCGGTACCGTCCCGTCCTGGCCGCCTCCGCGTCCAGGAAGACGGGCGGCGGCGCGATCACCACCCAGTCGAGCGCCGACGCCTCCAGCAGCTCCAGCTCGGCCGCGTGCCCCAGCGAGAACGCCCGCGCCTCGGCCGGGAAACCGGGAGTGTCGATGAGCCGCACGCCGGGGGAGACCTCCAGCAGGCTCCCGATGCCCAGCGCCACCAGGCGCGGCACCCCGGCCCGCCCCAGCCCGTCCACCAGCGCCCGCGTGGCGGCGGCGTAGAACTCCTCCGACGGCAGGTCCAGCCGCGCCGCCACCTGCAGCGCCACGTCGTGGCCCGCGGCCACCGCCGCCACGCTGCCGCCGTCGGTGACGTCCCCCGTGACCACCTTCACCCCCGCGCCGCCCAGCTCCGGGTGCCTGCCGGGATCGCGCACCACGGCCGTCACCTCGTGCCCGCGCCCGGCCGCCTCCGCGACCACCCGCGTCCCGGCCCGCCCGCCGGCCCCGAACACCACGATCCTGCTCACCGCTGCCTCCACCACGCCACTGACCGGCGGCCGGTCCGTCCGGCCGCCCATGCGCAGACGGTAGAGGGCGGGACGTCGCTTACCGCAACGATAGTTACCTACGATGGCGCCATGGCAGAGCCACTCGATCCGGACATGTTCACCGGCTGCCCGCCGGTCGCCGCGCCGATCCGCGTCGGCGACAAATGGACCGCCAAGATCATCCGCTGCCTGGAGCGGGGGCCGCGCCGTTTCACCGAGCTCCAGGCCCCGCTGCGCGGCATCACCCCGAAGGTGCTCACCGAGTCGCTGCGCGCCATGGAACGCGACGGCCTGCTCACCCGCACCGCGTACGACGAGATCCCGCCGCGCGTCGAGTACGAGCTCACGGAGCTCGGCCGCAGCCTCATCGAGCCGATGAACGCCGGCTGCGAGTGGTCCCGCAAGCACCTGTCCGAGCTGATGCGCGCCCGCGACGCCTGGTTCGCCGCCTCGTGACCCGGCGGCACGCCCGGGACCGCCCCGCCCCCTCCGGGCGTGAGGCCGGAATCGATCTAGGGAAGAATGTGTTGTCGTGCGGTGAAGCGGCGGATTTTGGGGGTGGGCCGACACCCGTCGTAGTCTGGCCCCCTGGGTGAGCGAACAGGAGGTGACGCCCCATGTTGCGAGACTCGTTCGGACGGGTGGCGACGGATCTGCGGGTGTCCCTCACGGACAAGTGCAACCTGCGCTGCACGTACTGCATGCCACCCGAGGGTCTCGACTGGCTTCCGAGCGCCAAGCTCCTGACGGCCGACGAGATCGTCCGCCTGGTGACGATCGGCGTCGAACGCCTCGGCATCACCGAGGTGCGCTACACCGGCGGCGAGCCCCTGCTCCGGCGTGAGCTGGTGGACATCGTCGGCCGCACCACCACGCTGACCCCCAGGCCCCAGGTCTCCCTGACCACGAACGGCATCGGCCTGGCCCGCCTCGCCGGGCCGCTGGCCGCCGCGGGGCTGGACCGGGTGAACGTCTCCCTCGACACCCTCGACGCCGCCACGTTCAAGCGGCTCGCGCACCGCGACAGGCACGCCGACGTGATCGCCGGGCTGGCCGCCGCCGACGCCGCGGGCCTGCGCCCCGTCAAGGTGAACGCCGTGCTGATGCGCGGCATCAACGACCACGAGGCCGTCCCGCTGCTGCGCTGGTGCCTCGACCAGGGGTACGAGCTGCGCTTCATCGAGCAGATGCCGCTCGACGCCCAGCACGGCTGGAGCCGCGAGGACATGGTCACCGCCGACGAGATCCTCAAGCTCCTGTCGGCCTCCTTCGACCTGACCCCCGACGACCTGGAGGAGCGCGGCAGCGCCCCCGCCGAGCGGTTCCTCGTGGACGGCGGCCCCGCCAGGGTCGGGGTGATCGGCTCGGTGACGCGGCCGTTCTGCGGAGCGTGCGACCGGGTCAGGCTGACCGCCGACGGCCAGGTCCGCAACTGCCTGTTCGCCACCGAGGAGTCCGACCTGAAGACGGCGATGCGCGGCGGCGCCTCCGACGAGGAGCTGGCCGAGCGGTGGATGGCGGCGGTGTTGCGCAAGCGGGCCGGCCACGGCATCGACGACCCGTCGTTCCTGCAGCCGTCCCGCCCCATGTCCGCCATCGGCGGCTGACCGCTTCGGACGGATCCGGCGCGCCCGGACACGCCCGC
Organism: Nonomuraea thailandensis; assembly: GCF_024172165.1. Classification (GTDB taxonomy): domain Bacteria; phylum Actinomycetota; class Actinomycetes; order Streptosporangiales; family Streptosporangiaceae; genus Nonomuraea; species Nonomuraea thailandensis. The sequence goes on from NZ_JAMZEB010000002.1 coordinate 1,670,123, forward strand.
TCCCAGCACAGCCCGGCCATCCGTGGCGCGGCTGCGACACAATGGACGACCTGGAGGAGGCTCGCATGCACGTGCTCAACGAATGGACCGCGCTGGCCTGCAAGGAGCTGGGGATCGACCCGGCCACCGTGGACCGCGACCAGATACTCGACCTGACCAAGGAGGTCGCCCACGGCGTCGCCAGGCCCGCCGCGCCGCTGACGGCGTACCTGCTCGGCCTCGCTCAGGGCGCGGGCACCGCGCCCGAGGACGCCGTGGCCCGCCTGACCACATTGGCGAAGAACTGGGGCCAAGCGACCACTGAGACGCTTACAGACGGCTGACACTCGAACGAACTCTTGAAGTCAAGCGCGCCCCGCCTGAAGATTTCCTGTGAATAACGAGGCGAGGGCGCGTGTAAACGATTTCGGGAAAGCCGCCCTATCCGACTGCGGCGCCGGCGCGCACTGATCCAGAACTGGCCGGGAAAAGGGCGACGCCGGGTGGTTACGGGGGCAAACCACCCGGCGTCGCTTCATCGGCGTTCCGACGGGGGCCCGGAACGCCGGCACCAGCACTCCGACGGGGGACCGGAGCGCTTGGCTAAAGCGTACACCTACAACCCGTGGGATGCGTCAAGACTTAGTCACGACCCGATCTCGCGTCGATGCAGCGGTATCTCGCTTTGGTTAGCTTCAGGGGACTGAAAGGTAGGCGGTGGGGCACCGTTGGACCTCTCATTGGCCCCGATTACCGCTATGTATGGCAAAAAGACCGCAGCGGCGATGAACAGCAGCCGGTACGGCCACGGCACCGGCACCACGACCGCCAGGATCAGGCAGATCGTGCGGATCCCCATCTTGATGAGGTAGCTGATCTCACGCTTACGGATGTCCGCGGTCAGCGACGGCTGGGCGTCGGTGACCTGGTGGACGGCTGGTTTCCTGCGCCACCCCTTCATACCTTCCACGGTAGCCCCAGGAGGACCCGGTGGCGACGGCAGCCCGGCGCGGGCGCGGGGGTCATGCGATCATGGCCTTCGAGTAAGGAGGATGTGGAGATGACGGATCGCACGTACCGGGTCACGGAGATCGTCGGCACCTCGGGGGAGAGCCTCGACCAGGCCATCCGCAACGGCATCATGAGGGCCTCGCAGACGCTGCGTCACCTCGACTGGTTCGAGGTGACGGAGATCCGGGGGCACATCGACGCGGGGGAGATCGCGCACTACCAGGTCGGCATGAAGGTGGGCTTCCGCCTAGAGGACTCCTGAAGCCGCCGGGCACGGCGTGCGGCGGCCTTGGCGGGGGCCGCGCCCGCCGCACGCCCAGCGCCTCCTCCACGCGCCGCCCAGCACCTTCCCATGCGGCGGCCCAGCAGTTCCCCGTGCGGGCCCCCCGACGGCCGGCCCCGGGCGCCCTGGGGGCCGCTGTGAGAACCGCCGCGCCCGGCGGGCCCTGAGCGGTTAGATTGGCCTTGACCCACGGGGAGCGCACATGACGGCCATTCCTCCCGCCGCGAGCGACGCGGCACCCGGACGAGGCGAGTTCCGCATCCTGCTCGTCTGCACGGCCAACATCTGCCGCTCCGCCATGGCCGAGGTGATCGCCCAGGCGATGCTCCACTCCGCGGCCCTGCCCGTGACCACGGGCAGCGCGGGCGTACGGGCGATGGTCGGCCACCCCATGGCCCCGCACGCGGTCACCGCCCTCGACCGCCTGGGCCTGAACGGCAGGGCCCACCGGGCCAGGCTGCTGGACCACGACCTGATCAGCTCGTCCGACCTGCTGCTCACCATGGAGGACGCGCACCGCGCGATCGCCGTCCGCCTGGACCCGCGGGCGGCGGCCAAGACGTTCACGCTGCCCGAGTTCGCCCACCTCGCGGCGGGCGCGGGCCAGCGCCGCTACCGCTCCGACACGGTGGACCGGGCCAGGGCGATCGTGCGGTCGGCCGCCGAGCGCCGCGCCGAGCGGCGGCCCCTGGAGGTGTACGACCCGTACGGCGGCCCGCCGGAGGGCTACGAGGTGTGCGCCAAGACGCTCGGAGAGTCCCTCAGCCACGCCCTGGCCGCCCTGCTGGGCCCCCGCTGACCCATGGAAGGCCGCCCGAGGGCCCGGAGGCCACGGAAGCCCTCCAAGCGCTGAAAAGCCCGGAGCGCGCCGCACAGCCGGCGTGCCCGGCCGCCTGGCGACCGGGCACGAGGCGGAATCAGCTCGCCTGGCTCACCGTGGACATGTTGAAGTCCGGCACCCGGACCGCCGGCATGATGGTCCGCTGGAAGTAGTCGTTCCACTCGCGCGGCAGCGTCTGCGTGCTCCCGCCCACCTCCGCCAGCCGCCCCAGCAGGTCGACCGGGCTCTCGTTGAACCGGAAGTTGTTCACCTCGCCCACGACCTCACCGTGCTCCACCAGGTACACCCCGTCGCGGGTCAGCCCGGTCAGCAGCAGCGTCTGCGGGTCCACCTCGCGGATGTACCACAGGCAGGTCACCAGCAGCCCTCGCCGCGTGGAGGCGATCATCTCCTCCAGCGACGGCGCCGGCCCGCCCGCCGGCCCGGACATGATGAGGTTGTCGACGCCGGGCGTCACCGGCAGCCCGCTCAGCTCGGCCGAGTAGCGGGTCTGCATCAGCGCCTCCAGCCGCCCGTCCCTGATCCAGTCGGTGCGCTCCAGCGGCAGCCCGTTGTCGAACACCGAGCTCTCCCTGCTGGAGGCGTGCGCCGTCACGAACGGCGCGCAGGCGATGCCCGCCGCCCCCGGATCGCTCGACAGCGAGACGGGCAGCGTGGCGAGCTGCTCGCCCACGCGCGTGCCCCCGCCGGGCTTGGCGAACACCGAGCGCCCGTCCAGCGCGTCCCGCGCCCCCGACGACCAGAACAGGTAGATCATCAGGTCGGCCACCGCGCTCGGCGGCAGCAGCGTCTCGTACCGGCCGGCCGGCAGGTCGACCCGCGTCTTGGCCCACTCCAGCCGCTGCGCCAGCGAGGAGCCGAGCGCCGCCACGTCGACGTCCGCGAAGTTCTCCGTGGACACGCCCGTCCACGCCGACCGCTTCAGGTCGCCCGACTTGGCGTTCAGCTCCAGCCGTCCGGTCGGCTGGTCGTGCCGCAGCCGCACGCCCGTGGAGGTGCCGAGGAACGTCGAGGTCAGCGAGTGCTCCGCGAACCCGTACAGCCTCCTGCCGCCCGCCTCGGCCGCCGCGAACGCCTCGCCCAGCGCCGGCGCGAACCCCTCGAACACCCCGATGTCGGTCGGCCGCACCTCCTCCTCCCAGTGCGGCGAGGCGGGGCCGGCCTCGACGAGCGCGCGGGCGTCCTCGGCCGGCTGCGCGTCGCGGGCCGCCGCGTCGGCCGCCGCCACCACGTCGGCGAGCTGGTCGTCGCGTACGGCCGCCCGCGACACCACGCCCACGCCCTGCCCCGCGATCGAGATCACGGTCAGCCGGGCGGAGCGGGCGACGCCGTTCGTGGTCAGCGTGTTGCCCGCGAACCGCAGGTTCGCCGTGGAGCCCTCGTCCACGAGCACCACGCAGCCGTCGTTGCCGGAGAGCTCCAGAGTCCTCTCCACCATCTCCTGAGGAGTTGTCACTTCCCGCCCTCCTGCACGGTGTTGAGGATCCGCACGCCCCTGAACAGCGCCGACGGGCACCCGTGGCTGACCGGCGCGACCTGCCCCGGCTGCCCCTTGCCGCAGTTGAACGCCCCGCCCAGCACGTACGTCCCGGGCCCGCCGACCGCCTCCATCGACTGCCAGAAGTCCGTCGTGGTCGCCTGGTAGGCGAAGTCCCTGACCTGCCCGTCCAGCTTCCCGTGCGAGATCCGGTACGCCCGCTGCCCGGTGAACTGGAAGTTGTAGCGCTGCATGTCGATCGACCAGCTCTTGTCGCCGACGATGTAGATGCCGCGTTCCACGCCCGCGATCAGCTCCTCCGTCGAGGGCCCGCCGGGCGCCGCCGCCAGCGACACGTTCGCCATGCGCTGGATCGGCATGTGGCCGGGCGAGTCGGCGAAGGCGCACCCGTTGGAGCGGCCGAGGTCCTTCATCAGCGCCATCCGCCGGTCGAGCTGGTAGCCGACCAGGATGCCGTCCCTGACGATGTCGAAGCTCTGGCCCTGCACGCCCTCGTCGTCGTACCCGATCGTGGCCAGGCCGTGGGTGACGGTGCGGTCGCCCGTCACGTTCATCGCCGGCGAGCCGTAGACCAGCTCTCCGAGCTGGTCGAACGTGGCGAAGCTGGTGCCCGCGTAGGCCGCCTCGTAGCCGAGCGCCCGGTCCAGCTCCGTGGCGTGGCCGATCGACTCGTGGATCGTCAGCCACAGATTGGACGGGTCGATCACCAGGTCGTAGTCGCCCGCCTCGACCGACGGCGCGGCCAGCTTCTCCGCCAGCAGCTCCGGCAGCCTGGCCAGCTCGCCCTGCCAGTCCCAGCCCGTGCCGGTCAGGTACTCGTAGCCGCGGCCGACCGGCGGCGCGATCGTCGACATGTCGTCGAAGCCGCTCCCGGTCGCCTTCATGGCGTTGAGCTTCGGATACACGCGCACCCGCTGCTGCGTGGTCACCGAGCCGGCCGTGTCGGCGTAGAACTTCTGCTCCTTGACCTGCAGCAGCCGCGCCGACACGTGGTCGGCGCCCTTCAGCAGCCCGGCCGACCACTCTGCCAGCAGGCTCACCTTGTCGGCCGCGGGCACCTCGAACGGGTCCACGTCGTAGGCCGACACCCACACGGCGTCGGCGTGCACCGGCTCCGCGGCCAGCTCGATGGGCTCCCGGTTGATCGGGGCGCTCACCTCCGCCACCCGCACCGCCTGCTCGGCCACCACGGCGGCGGCCTCGGGCGTCAGGTGGATGCCGGCGGCGAACCCCCAGGTGCCGTCCTTGACGACCCGGACGGCGTAGCCCAGATCGTCGGCGTCCATGGCGCCTTCGAGCCGGGTGTCGTAGAGGCTCAGCGTCTCCGCTCTGACGCGTTCGAGCCGGAAGTCGGCGTGCTGCGCGCCGAGCTCGCGAGCACGTTGCAGGGCGGCGTCCGCCAGCTGCCGCAGAGGCAGCTCCAGGAAATCGGGGTCGATCTGGCGCATGTCCACGATCCTAACCCTGTGATCTTGTACCACCCGGACAAGCCGAAACTCGCCGGTACGAGATAGCGTCAGGTCTCATGGCACGCTCTGTACTCGTCACCGGGGGCAATCGCGGCATAGGCCTCGCGATCGCCCGTGAACTCGCCGCGGCAGGCGACGCCGTCGCGGTCACCTACCGATCGGGGGAGCCGCCCGAGGGCCTGTTCGGCGTGCGCTGCGACGTCACCAGCACCGCCGACGTCGAGGCCGCCTTCGACAAGGCCGAGGCCGAGCACGGCCCGGTCGAGGTCCTGGTCTCCAACGCCGGCATCACCAAGGACACCCTGCTGGCGATGATGAAGGAGGAGACCTTCACCGACGTCATCGACGCCAACCTCACCGGCGCCTACCGCGTCGCCAAGCGGGCCATCAGGCCCATGATGCGGCTCAAGCGCGGCCGGATCATCCTCATCTCCTCCGTCGTCGGCCTGTCCGGTCAGGCGGGCCAGGCCAACTACGCCGCCTCCAAGGCCGGCCTCGTCGGCTTCGCCCGCTCCCTGGCCCGCGAGTACGGCTCGCGCAACATCACGGTCAACGTCGTCTCGCCCGGCTTCGTCGCCACCGACATGACGGCCGAGCTCGACCAGGAGGCGATCCTGGCCAACATCCCCCTCGGGCGGCAGGCTGCCCCCGAGGAGATCGCGCGCGTCGTCCGCTTCCTGTCGAGCGACGACGCCTCCTACATCACCGGGGCCGTGATCCCCGTCGACGGCGGACTCGGAATGGGGCACTGACATGGGCATTCTCGAAGGCAAGCGCATCCTGGTGACCGGTGTCCTGACCGACGCCTCCATCGCGTTCTCGGTGGCCAAGCTGGCCCAGCAGGAGGGCGCCACCGTCGTCCTGACCGGCTTCGGCCGCCTCAGCCTCGTGGAGCGCATCGCCAAGCGCCTGCCCTCCCCGGCGCCCGTCCTGGAGCTCGACGTCCAGAACAACGAGCACCTCGACACCCTCGCCGCCCGCGTGGGCGAGCACGTCGACGGCCTCGACGGCGTCGTGCACTCGATCGGCTTCGCCCCGCAGAGCGCCCTGGGCGGAAACTTCCTCAACACCTCCTGGGAGGACGTCGCCACGGCGCTGCAGGTGTCGACGTTCTCGTACAAGTCCCTGGCCGTGGCCTGCCTGCCGCTCATGAAGGAGGGCGGCGCGGTGGTCGGCCTCGACTTCGACGCCTCCAAGGCGTGGCCGGTCTACGACTGGATGGGCGTCGCCAAGGCCGGCCTGGAGTCCTGCAACCGCTACCTGGCACGCGACCTGGGCAAGCACAACATCCGCGTCAACCTCGTGGCGGCGGGCCCGCTGCGCACGATGGCGGCCAAGTCCATCCCGGGCTTCAAGGAGTTCGAGGACAGCTGGCCGGACCGGGCGCCGCTGGGGTGGGACCTGACCGACATGTTGCCGGCGGCCCGCGCCTGCGTGGCCCTGATGTCCGACTGGTTCCCCGCCACCACCGGCGACATCGTCCACGTGGACGGCGGCGCCCACGCCATCGGTGGCTGACCCCCTTTCGTAGCTTCATCCCTTACGGCACAGCCAACGGCACGCCACCCGCCGCACATGGCCGGGCCCCGTCCAGGAAAACGCTCCTCCGGTTCACGGGGCCGGGCGCCGCTACGTGCGCATCGTGGGCCGTCGGCGTGCCAACGATCACCTGCGGGCGTACGGCCCCGGTGAGGCGGCGACGGCCGGCCCGGCCGTACCCACGGCCGGCGCCCGGCACGGCGATGCCCGAGGCGACGCGGCGGTCCGTGACGCCGGCCCAGTCCAGCGGCGCATGCATCGCCGCACCGCCGTGCCCCTCGCCGTGCCCCTCGCCGTGCCCCTCGCCGTGCCGTGCCAGCCACGCACCGCCGTGCCAGGCAGCGTCCACGCCACGCCCGCCACGCACCCGCGCATACCGCCATGCTGCGCCGCGCCATGCACGGCCACGGCCGGACCACTGCCCACGGCCGTGCTGTGCCATGCACCGGCGCGCGGACGGGGTGAGGCGGGTGGCGTTCACGTCGGGTCGGGGGAGGTGGCTTGACCGCGGCTTCCCGGCGCGCGATGTTGGCCTGGAGTCGTCCGTGACGAGGAGGCGCCCGCATGGCGGACAACCTCGAAGACCTCAGAGGCCGGATCTGGACCGCGGCCCTGGACGGAGACGACCACGGCGCGGCCGATGTCGCGCTGGCGGCGCTCGACGACGGCCTCCCCGTGGAGGAGCTGCTTCTGAACGTGCTGGCGCCCGTCCAGCTGCGGGTCGGGGACGCCTGGGCCGCCAACGCTGTGACCGTCGCCCAGGAGCACATCGTGACCGCCGTGAGCGAGCGGGTGCTGGCCGCCGCGGCCCGGCACCCGGCCGCGCGCGCCCGCCACGCCGGTGGCAAGGGACGGGCCGCGGTGGCGTGCGTGGACGGCGAGTGGCATGCCTTCCCGGCCCGGCTGCTGGCCGAGGTGCTGCGCCTGGACGGCTGGCGGGTCGACTACCTGGGCCCGCACGTGCCAACCCCGTTCCTGCCCATCCACGCGCGCGAGTCGGGCACGGACGTGGTGCTGTTGTCGGCGTCGCTGCCCACGCGGCTGCCGGCCGCCCACCAGGCCATCGCGGCCTGCCGCCAGGTGGGCAGGCCGGTGCTGGCGGGCGGCGCCGCCTTCGGCGCTGACGGCCGGTACGCGCGTCTGCTGGGCGCCGACGGCTGGGCCCCGGACGGGCGGCGTACGGCCGAGCGCCTGAGCGACGGCCCTCCGTACACGCGCCTGCCGGGCACCGCAGGCAGAACTCCCGACGGCCGAACTCCGGACGGCCGGGCATCCGACGGGCTGGACACCAGTGCGGGCACAGCCACTCCCGGGCGAAGCACCGTCGGCCCGGTCGCCGGTCAGGGGCCCGAGCCGATTGCCGGGCAGGGAGCCGAGCCAGGCGCGGGTCAGGGCGCTGGGCAGGGGGCCGAGCCGGGCGCGGGTCAGGGTGCCGGGCAGGGTGCCGGGCAGGGTGCCGGGCCGGGCGGTGTGGGAAGCGGAGGGCAGCAGGCTCCACCCGACCAGGAGTACGGCCATCTCATCGGAATGACGCAGAGCCTGGTCGACTCCGTGATGTGGCGGCTGGGGGAGCGGATCCCCGCGATGGCCGCCTACAACGACCGGCAGCTCGAACACACCAGAGAGGACATCACCCACCTCCTCGACCACCTGGCGATCTCGTCGTACGTGGGCGACCCCGTCCTGTTCTCCCGGTTCCTCCTCTGGATGGCGGGCGTGCTCACCGCCCGCGGCGTACCGGAGGAGACCCTCCTCCCGGCCCTGGACCTGATCGCCGCCGGGCTGAAGGGCTGCCCGCGGGCGCTGGAGACGGTGGAGCGGGGGCAGGAGGTGCTGCGCCGCGAGCACGGCAGGGCCAAGCCGGGGCATCCGTTCTGAGGCGCTCAGCCGGAGGCCTCGCCCTCCAGGCCGCGCACGGCCTCGGCCACGCTGCCGAACAGCGGCAGCAGGTCCTCCAGCCCGGCCTCCCCCAGCACCTGCCGGACGTGGCCGCGCCGGTCGGCCAGCGCCATCAGGCCGCCCTGCCGCCGCATGTGGTGAGCGAGCAGCACCAGCATGTCCACCCCGAAGTCGTCGAGGAAGTGCAGCTCGCTCACGTCGACGATCAGCCGCGCTCCCTGGCCGCTCAGTTGCTGGATCTCCTGCTCGACCTGGTCCACGGTGGCGTCGTCAAGGCTTCCGCTCAGGGCGATGATCGCCCAGGCGCGTCTGAAGTCCGGAACATCCCGGCGTTCCGCCACGACCCCTGATCGTTCCACTGTCTCGGCATGGATGGGGGTGACTCCACCCTGCCCGCTGAGGCGACTTTCATCCGGCGGAGCAGAAGATCAGGAGGAGGCGCGGAACGAGGCCGCCCAGGCGGCCCCGGCCTCGCGGGCCCGCGAGGCGGCGGCGCCGTGCCAGGCGGCACGTTCGCGGTGGCGGGCGGTGTCGCCGAAGCCGCGCTCCGCCAGCGCCTCGAAGTGGCGCGCCGCCCGTTCGTGCACGGCGATCAGGACGTGGTAGCTCAGGGACCGGTCGAGCTCGGCCCGCAACGGCACGGGAACGGGGCCGGAGCCGAGGCGGGCGGGCGGCAGGCCGGCTCGCAGGTGCCGCAACCGGACGTCCGCCCGGCGGGCCCGCTCCGCGGCTCGTGCGGCCCGCTCGGCCGCCGCCTTCGCCAGCCGCAGGAACCCCCCGCTCACTTCCGGCCGCGTGTCAGGCCGTCCGTGGCGGTCCAGCGAAGGGTGCTCCAGGGCGGACATGGCGGCTCCTCCCACGAGTGCGCCCCCCACAGCGGCGGTGACCTCATCACTCCGCCATCGGGACCATCGGCGCGCCCGATCACCACGATAGACCTCATCGTGTCCGATGCAACACATCGCGTCACGCCAGGCGGTGCCGCCCGTTCCCGGCCCGCGCCGGCTCGAACGGGATCGACTCCGTGGGCTCCGTGCGCTGCCGCCGCTGCTGCACGATCCGGGTGGCCAGCACCGCCGAGCCCAGCAGCGCGATCGTCAGCGCCGTCCCCAGCACGTCGGAGGCGGGCGGGGTGGGCCGTACCACCCGCTGGTCCTGCATGGGCACCGCGAGCTCGTGCACGAACGGGTTCGGCCACAGCAGGTCGACCCGGGGCTCCTCCGCGTGGGCGGTCTTCTTCTCCTCGACCGGCGTGCCCGTGCCGACGGTCTGCGGCCGGCTCTGGGGGGGAGTGGTGCGGGGCACGGACGGGGCGGCCGAGGCGTCGCTCTCCCAGCCCCGCCCCGTACGGACCTCCGTCGGCGTGGCCGAGGGCGTGGATCGGGCGGACGGCCGGCCGGTGGTGTCCTGGCCCTCGCACGCGAGCACCGGCAGGCACACCTCGCCGAGCGTCTCCGGCACCAGCCCCGTCCTGCTGGGCCTCGGCGTGGCGGGCGAGGTGGTGGACGGTCTGACGGGGGAGGTCGTGGAGGGGGTGGCCCTGGTGGTGGGCGCCGCCTCACCGACCCGGCCGAGCACCTCGTCGGTGACCTTGTCCACGCCGTCGGTCACCGGGTCGGTGGCGCCGCCGGTCAGCGTGTCGACGGTGCCGGTGACGGCCTCCACCACGTCGCACAGCGTGTTGGTCACCCCCGAGAGCAGGCCCCCGTCGCGCGTGCAGTCCTGGGCGGCGGCCGAGGCGGCAGGCGCACCCACCGGGACGGCCACCAGCGCCACCGCGAGAACTCCAGCCGAGATCGCGGTCCTGCTCCCCATCCGTCCCCTCCTGCGTCGCTTCCGGGGGAAATCTTTATGGACTCCGGCCGCCGGACGCAGGCGTTTGCCGGGTAAAGTTGCGATTCGGTATCGAGTAGTGATACGCGAGAAGGTCTCTCGTTCCATGTCGCGGCGCTCGCGCGGCCGGTCAGTCGAGGGACGACACGTCATCGAGGGCCTCGCGGATCTCTATCGGCAGGACGACGTCCTCGGCGGGCAGGACGCCCTTCAACTGCGCGTGCGTACGGGCTCCCACGATGGCGGAGGCCACGCAGGGCTGGTCCCGCACCCACGACAGGGCCACGGCCAGGGGCGACACGCCCAGCCCGTCGGCGGCTGTCATCACGGACTCCACGACCCTCCTGCTGCGCTCGTCCAGATAGGGGCGGACGAAGTCGGCGAAGTGCGGGGTGGCGGCGCGCGAGTCGCCCGGGATGCCGGTGCGGTACTTGCCCGTGAGCACCCCCCGCCCCAGCGGCGACCAGGCCAGCACGCCCACCCCCAGGTGCGCGGCGGCGGGCAGCAGCTCGCGCTCCGGCTCGCGGGCCAGCAGGGAGTACTCGGCCTGGGCCGAGGTGATCGGGATGCGGCCCGGGATCATCTTCTGCGTCACGGCGGCGGTGGCGAGCTGCCAGCCGGTGTAGTCGCAGACGCCCGCGTAGACGGCGCGCCCGGAGGAGACGATGGCGTCGAGCGCGGCCAGGGTCTCCTCCAGGGGCACCTCGGCGTCGTAGGTGTGCAGCTGCCACAGGTCGACGTAGTCGAGCCCGAGCCGGTTGAGCGAGTCGTCCACCGCGGCGATCAGGTGGCGCCTGGAGGCGTCGCGCGGGCGGCGGCCCGCCGGCGTCACGACGGCCTTGGTGGAGATCACCAGCTCCGCGCGCGGCACCGAGTCGCGCAGCATCCGCCCCAGCAGCCGCTCGGCGTCGCCGCCGGTGTAGACGTCGGCCGTGTCGACCAGGGTGCCGCCCGCGTCCATGAACGTGCGCAGCTGGGCCGCGGCGTCGTCCGCGTCGGTGTCACGACCCCAGGTCATCGTGCCGAGCCCCAGTCGGGACACCGACAGGCCGCTGTGGCCGACATAGCGCTGCTCCATGATCCCGCCAGGTTACCGTCCAGGCCGATGAAACGTTGTGATCGACGCCTGCGACACTTGCTGGATGACCACGCTGCTTCTGGCCCGGCACGGGCTGACGGACCTCACCGGGCCGGTGCTGGCCGGCCGCACCCCGGGGGTGCATCTGAGCGAGGCGGGAAGGGCGCAGGCCGCCGCGCTCGCCGGGCGCGTCGCGGGCGTCAGGCTCGACGCCATTGTCTCCAGTCCGCTGGAGCGCTGCCGGGAAACGGCGGAAGCGGTCGCTCAAGGCCGGGAAACGGACGTGCGGGTCGACGACCGGTTCATCGAGTGCGGTTACGGGGAGTGGACCGGGCGGCCCCTGGCCGAGCTCGCGAAGGAGCCGTTGTGGCAGGTGGTGCAGGCGCATCCGAGCGCGGTGACGTTCCCCGGGGGGGAGTCGCTGGCCGCGATGCAGCAGCGGGCCGTCGCGGCGGTCCGGGAGTGGAATCGAACCCTCGGGAGTAAGGGTGTCTACCTGGTTTGCAGCCACGGCGACGTGATCAAGGCGATCGTCGCGGACGCCCTGGGCCTTCACCTCGATCAGTTTCAGCGGATAACGGCCGATCCGGCGGCGCTCACCGTCATTCGCTATGCCCCCTTGCGTCCCTTTGTTCTCAGGCTCAACGATATGGGGGAATTGCGGCTTCCTGAGGATTCGGAGGAGAAAGACGGGGGAGAAAACATCACCGGGAGCGATGCCGCCGTCGGCGGCGGACCCGGAACCACGTAAGGTCAGGCTATGCCGGTCTTCGACTACGACCCACCAGAGAGGTTCGTCGCCGGTGCCTTGGGGCAGCCGGGCGCGCGGGTCTTTTTTCTGCAGGCCAGGGCCGAGGGCAGACTGACCACGGTGGCGCTGGAGAAGTTGCAGGTCGCCGCGCTCGCGGGCAGGCTCGACGAGCTGCTCGACGAGGTGCTGCGGCTCAGCGGGGGCACCGCCCAGGTGCCCGCACTGGCCCCGTCCGACCTGTCCGACGACGCTCCTCTCGACACGCCGGTCGCGGAGGACTTCCGCGTCGGCACCATGGCGCTGACCTGGGATGCCGAGAAGGCGCAGGTGGTGATAGAGGCGCAGGAGGTCATCGACGAGGACGATCTCGACAGGCCCGATCCCGCGGTGCTGCGCGTGCGCATCAGCGCCGGCGCGGCCCGCGCGTTCACCCAGCGGGCCCTCCAGATCGTCGCGGCGGGCCGACCGCCGTGCCCTCTGTGCGGGCAGCCGCTCGACGCCGCCGGTCACGTCTGCGTCCGTCTCAACGGCTATCGCGGGGGTGAGGCGGCTTCATGACCGCTCCCGAGAGCGAACCGGCCATCAAGCCCCCCTCCCCTCCGCCGTCCCTGCATGACGAGGACGCGCTCGCCCTGCTGCGCGACGGCACGCTGGAGGTCGCGGGCCGCCTCGTCGAGGCGACCAACATGACGCTCTACTGCTCGGTCAAGCTGGGCGACAGATCGGCGGCGTGCGTCTACAAGCCCGTACGCGGCGAGCGCCCCCTGTGGGACTTCCCCGACGGCACCCTCGCCGCCCGCGAGGTGGCCGCGTTCGAGGTCTCCCAGGCCACCGGCTGGCGCATCGTCCCGCCCACCGTCTACCGCGACGGGCCCTTCGGCCCCGGCATGTGCCAGCTCTGGATCGACACCGAGCGCGAGATCGACCTCATGCGGCTGGTCAAGAGCCGCAACCCGGTCGTGCGGCGGATGGCGGTCTTCGACGCGGTGGTCAACAACGCCGACCGCAAGGGCGGGCACCTGCTGCCGCTGCCCACGGGCCACGTGTACGGCGTCGACCACGGCGTCTGCTTCTCCGTGGAGGACAAACTCCGCACGGTCCTGTGGCAGTGGCGCGGCAAGCCGCTGGCCCGCGAGGCGGTGGCGGTGCTGGCCAAGCTGGAGCGCGACATCGAGTCGGGCTCGCTCGGGCGCAGGCTGCGCGAGCTGCTGACGCTGGCGGAGGTGGAGGCCACCTGGCAGCGGGTCAGGCGGCTGCTCGACACCGGCGTGCATCCGTACCCGTCAGAGGGCTGGCCGGCCATACCCTGGCCCCCCATATGAAAGACCGGGGAGCCGTTTAATACCCTTTGCCCATGTGCACGCTGATCGTGAGAACCGGGCGGCGGCTGAGCCTCATGGGCGTCCGGGACGAGCTCACCGACCGGCCCTGGGAAGGGCCGGGGGAGCACTGGCCCGAGTATCCAGGCGTGATCGGGGGGCGTGACCTCAAGGCCGGCGGCACCTGGCTGGCGGTCGACCCGGCGGGCCGGCGCGCGGCGGCGCTGCTCAACGGCCGCGGCCGGGCCGCCGACGACAGGACCAGGGTCTCGCGGGGCGACCTGGCGCTGCGGGCCGCGTACACGGGGGAGCTCCCCGCCGAGGCCGGGCTGGGCGACTACGACCCCTTCCACCTCGTGCTGGCCGGCCTGTCGCGGGTGCGGCTGCTGAGCTGGGACGGCGAGCGCGCGGCCGTGTCGGAGCTGCCCCAGGGCACCAGCATGGTCGTCAACACCGGCCTCGACCCCGACAGCGAGCGGGTCGTCGCGTACCTGCCCCGCTTCAGGGACTCCGAGCGATGGGGCGAGCTGATCACGGCCGAGCCGTCCTGCGACCCCGGGGCGCTCATCGTCCGGCACGAGCTGCCCGACGGCCGCGTCTTCGCCTCCCTGTCGGTGATGGAGGTCGCGATCGCGCGGGAAGGCGTGACCTACGACTTCACCGACCTGACCGCCGATCGGGACGGATAGGCTCAAAGGCATGAGATCGTGGTCTGCCCCGAACGTTCCCAGACTCCCAGGTGAGAGCATTCCGCTCAGTCTCTACGACACCTCGGCCAAGCAGGTGCGGCAGACCGACCCCGGCCCCACCGCCAGGATGTACGTCTGCGGCATCACCCCTTACGACGCCACCCACCTCGGCCACGCCAACACCTACCACGCCTTCGACCTCGTCGGCCGGGTGTGGCGCGACGCCGGCCACGAGGTGCACTACACGCAGAACGCCACCGACGTGGACGACCCGTTGCTGGAGCGGGCCACCCAGACCGGCATCGACTGGCAGGAGCTGGCCGAGCGGGAGATCGAGCTGTTCCGCGGCGACATGGAGGCGCTGCGGATCGTGCCGCCCCGCGAGTACGTCGGCGTCACCGAGGTCGTCGGCCAGGTGGCTGAGCTGATCGCCGAGCTGGCCGCCAAGGGCGTCACCTACGACCTCGACGGCGACGTCTACTTCAGCGTGGCCGACGCCCCCAAGTTCGGCCAGGTGTCCGGCTACAGCGAGCAGGAGATGCTGGCCCTGTTCGCCGAGCGCGGCGGCGACCCCGGCCGGGAGGGCAAGCGCGACCCGCTCGACTGGCTGCTGTGGCGGGCCGAGCGGCCCGGCGAGCCGGCCTGGGACTCGCCGCTGGGCCGGGGCCGTCCGGGCTGGCACATCGAGTGCACCGCGATCGCCCTCGACCACCTGGGCGCCGGCTACGACGTGGCCGGCGGCGGCTCCGACCTGATCTTCCCGCACCACGAGTGCGGCGCCTCCGAGGGGCACGCCGCGACCGGCGAGTGGCCGTTCGCGAAGTTCTACACGCACGCCGGCATGGTGGCGCTCGACGGCGAGAAGATGTCGAAGTCCAAGGGCAACCTGGTCTTCGTCTCCAGGCTGCGCCGCGAGCACGACCCGATGGCGATCAGGCTCGTGCTGCTGGCCCACCACTACCGGGCCGACTGGGAGTACGTGCCGGAGCTGATGGAGCGGGCCGAGCGGCGGCTGGAGCTGTGGCGCTCGGCCGCCGCGCTCGCGGCGGGGCCGCCCGCCGGCGAGCTGCTGGCGAAGGTGCGCGAGCGGCTGGCCGACGACCTCGACTCTCCGGGCGCGCTGGCCGCCGTGGACGCCTGGGCCGAGCAGGCCCTCGCGGGCGGCGGCCTGGACGAGTCGGCCCCCGGCCTCGTCCGCGACCTCGCCGACGCCCTCCTGGGAGTCGCCCTCCGCTGATCCGGTCGGGGGCCGGTCCCCGGCTCGGCCACGATCCCCACACCCCGCCTGTCAGGGGCGGGTCACGAGAGACCCGCCCCTCACCCGAGCGGCCGCCCGACCAGGGCGGCCGCTTTCTTCGTTGCGGAGGCACCAGCAGAGAGATACTCTGATTATCAGTAGAGCTGATTATCAGGGAGCATGTACATGATTCTGGTCACCGGCGGCCTGGGCTTCATCGGCACGCACACCACCCGCGCCCTCCTGGACCTGGGGGAGTCCTGCGTGCTGGTCCAGCGCCGCCCCGCCGAGATCCCCGCGGCCTTCGCGGCCGAGACCGGCGAGCGGCTCTTCGTCGAACGGGCCGACGTCGCCGACGAGCGGGCCCTGCTCGACATCGGCGACCGGCACAAGATCACCGGCATCCTGCACCTGGCCGGCTCCATGCCCTGGCCGGCCGGGGCGTACGAGCCGATCGAGCACACCGAGCGGGCGGTGCGCAGCCTGCTCACCCTGTTCCGCGCCGCCCGCGCCTGGCAGGTCCGCAGGCTCGGCCTGGCCAGCACGATCGGCGTGTACGCCGGGATCACCGCCGACGGGCCGCTCGGCGAGGACCTGCCGCTGACGATGAACGCCCCGCACGTGATCCCCCGCTTCAAGAAGATCGGCGAGCTGCTGGCCGACCACCTGAACGAGGTCCTCGACGACGTCGAGGCGGTCAACTACCGCATCGGGGGCATCTGGGGGCCGCTCGGGCACAACCCGGACCCGTTCTTCCCGGCGCCGCAGCTCGTGCACGCCGCCGCCCGAGGCGCCGAGCCCGACCTGTCCGCGTTGCCGGGCGGGGCCCGCGCGGGCGACGGGCTAGACGTGTGCTACGTCAAGGACTGCGGGCGGGCGCTCGCGCTGCTGCAGACGGCCGGGCGGCTGCGGCACCGCACCTACAACGTGGCGTCGGGGCGGATCACCACCAACGGCGACCTGATCGCGGCGATCACGAAGCTCGTGCCCGGCGCGCGCGTGGAGCTGCCGGAAGGGAGCGCTCCCGGCCCCGTCGGCAACCCCCTCGACATCACGCGGCTGCGCGAGGACACCGGGTTCGAGCCCGCCTACGACACCGAGCGGGCGGTCGCCGAGTACCTGGAGTGGCTGCGCGCGGGCAACGAGCGCTAGACGGCGGCGACCCCCGCCGGCGCTCCGGCGGGGGCCACGTCGTGCTGCGGCCTCACTGAAGGCGGGTCAGACCTGGAGGCGTTCGAGCTGCTCGATCGCGGCGAGCTCGGCCGAGAACCACTCGATCGTGCGGCGCAGCCCCTCCTCGGCGGGCACCGCGGCCCGCCAGCCCAGCCGCTCGGCGGCCAGCGAGGTGTCGGGCCGCCGGACCTTCGGATCGTCGGCCGGCCGGTCGATGAACCGGATCTCCGACGACGTGCCCGTCAGGTCCTTGATGAGCGTGGCCAGCTCCAGCATGGTCAGCTCGTCGGGGTTGCCGATGTTCACGGGCCCGGCGAAGTCGCTGCGGGCCATGGCCAGGATGCCGGTGACGGTGTCGTCGACGTAGCAGACGGAGCGCGTCTGCGAGCCGTCACCGGTGATCGTGATCGGCTCGCCGGTCAGCGCCTGCCGGATGAACGTCGGGATCGCCCGCCCGTCGAACGGGCGCATGCGCGGGCCATAGGTGTTGAAGATGCGCACGATCCCCGTGTCGGTGGCACGCGACTGCCGGTAGGCGGTGGTCAGCGACTCGGCGAAGCGCTTGGCCTCGTCGTACACGCTGCGGGGCCCGACCGGGTTGACGTTGCCCCAGTACGTCTCCTTCTGCGGATGCTCAAGCGGGTCGCCGTACACCTCGCTGGTCGAGGCCAGCACGAACCTGGCCCCCTTCTCCCTGGCCAGCCCCAGCGCGTGCAGCGTGCCGACGCTGCCCACGCGCAGCGTCTCGATCGGATAGCGCAGGTAGTCGGCCGGCGAGGCGGCCGAGGCGAAGTGCAGCACGAGATCCAGCCGGTCGGGCACATGCACGTACCCGGTCAGATCGCACTCGATGAGCCGGAACTCGGGCCGTTCGAGGAGATGCTCCACGTTGCGCGGCCCCCCGGTGAGGAAGCTGTCCATGCAGACCACCTCCGCACCCTCCTCCAGCAGCCGCTCGCACAGGTAGGAGCCGAGGAACCCGGCGCCTCCGGTGACCAGAGCCCTCATGAGATGACCTCCATGGCAGCGTCGACGACTTCGGAAACCTCGATCCTCAGCAGCCCGGGATCCGGCCGCTCGCCGTGCGGATCACCGTTCTGCCCGGCCCACAGCGCCACGTGGCGCCAGCCGGGCGGCGGGCCCCACAGCTTCGGCGAGACCGGGCCGAACAGCACCACCGACGGCACGCAGAACGCCGTCGCCAGGTGGGCCACGCCCGTGTCGCCGCAGACCACCAGCTTCGCCCTGCTGACCAGGTCGATCAGGTCGGCCAGGCAGGTGCGCCCGGCCAGCATCCGCTCCGGGGGCAACCCCGCCAGCTCGGCGACGCGCGCGGCGATCGGCACCTCCTCCGCGTTGCCCGTCACGATCACGTCGTCCAGCGCCGCGGCCACCTCGGCGAAGCGGTCCGGCGGCCAGCGCCGCGCGGGAAAGGCGGCGCCGGGATGCACGATCGCCGGCCCCGTACGGTCGGAGATGCCCAGCGTCAGGTCACCGGGATCGGCGGGGATGCCGTGCCACTCCAGCAGGTCGCACCATCGCCGAACCTCGTGCACCCCCTCCGGCCACGGAGGCCCGGTGCCGAAGCTGATCAGCCGGCCCGGGTCCGTGCGCCGCAGCGCCTCGATGCTCTGCGGCCCCCGCCCGTGCAGGTTGACCGCGACGTCCGGGCGTTCGAACGGCAGGGCCCGCGCCGGGATCGGGCCCGGCCCCGACACGTCCACCTGGTCGTCCACCGCGCCGATCAGCGGCAGCAGGGCCTCCAGGTAGCGCGGGGCGGCCAGCGTGATCCGGTGCGCGGGAAAGGCCTGGCGCAGCGAGCGCAGGGCGGGCACGGCCGTGAGCAGGTCGCCCAGGCCGAGCCCGCGCAGCGCGAGGAGTTCTAGGGCCATGACGTCTCCGTGGACGGGCACACGACGAGCTCTCTCACCTCGCATCCGGCGGGCTGCCGAAGCGCGAAGACGACCGCCTGGGCCACGTCGGCCGGATCGTTCAGGCCCGCTTCAGGACCCGGCTTGTACTGCTCGGGACGGCCGTCGAAGAAGCCCGTCCGCATGCCGCCGGGGATCAGCAGGGTCACCCCGATCTCCCCGCGCGTCTCGATCGCCAGCCCCCGCGTGAAGCCGACGACGCCGAACTTCGAGGCCGAGTACGCCGACGCGTCGCTCAGCGGCCGCAGCCCCAGCGTCGAGGCGCAGGTGACGACCTTGCCGCGGGTGTGCTTCAGGTACGGCAGCGCCGCCCGCACGACCGAGGCCGTGCCCAGCAGGTTCACCTTGATGACCCGCTCCCAGTCGTCGGCGGGCACGTCCTCCAGCCGCCCGCACGCGTCGATGCCCGCGGCCGTCACGACGGCGTCCAGGCCGCCGGCCCGCTCGGCCAGCTCGCGCACCGCGCGCTCGGCCTGCGCCCGATCGGCCAGGTCCGCCGTCACGTGCTCGAAGCGCTGGTCGGGCGCTCGCACGTCCACGACGAGGGCCTTCCAGCCCTCCTTCTCCACGGCCTCGGCGGTGGCCAGGCCGAGCCCGGACGCGCCCCCGGTGATCAATACGTTCACTGGATCTCCCTGATCAGGTTGGTTGTCGAACGCCCCGGCAGGGTGCTCAGCACGACGATCTCCGCGCCGAGCCTGCCGAGGACCTCGGATTCGGGCAGCACTTCCCCCTCGTAGTCGCCGCCCTTCACCCACACGCTCGGGCGCAGCTGCTCGATGGCGGCGGCCGGGGTGTCGTCGTCGAACACCAGCACCGCGTCCACGCAGCTCAGCGCCCGCAGCACCTCGACCCGGTCGCGCACGTCCACGATGGGCCTGGACGGGCCCTTCAGCCGGCGTACCGAGTCGTCGGAGTTGACGCAGACGACCAGCGCGTCGCCCAGCGCCCTGGCCCGCCGCAGCAGGCTCACGTGGCCCGCGTGCAGCAGGTCGAAGCAGCCGCCGGTGGCGATCAGCCGGCCGCCGTAGGCCCGGGTGAGCCTGGCGACCTCCAGCGCCGTGCGCGGCCGGTCGCCGAGCCGCTGCTCCTGCACCTTCACGGTGGCGGCCCCGCCGCGCTCGACGAAGCGGGAGGCCTCGCCCACGCCGATCGTGACCGCCTCCTCCACGTCCGCGCCGTCGCGCAGGGCCAGCGCGGCGGCCCCGGCGAGCCTGTCGCCCGCGCCGCACGCGTCCACGCCGACCACGATGGGGCCGCCCGCCCGCACGGGTGGCGGCACCTTGGTCAGCGGGCCGCCCTCGATGGCGAGCGCGGCCCCGCGCTCGCCGGTCGTGACCGCCACCGCCCTGGCCCGCAGCGCCCGCACCAGCCGGCGGGCCGCCTGGTCGGGGCCGTGGTAGCCGGACGGGCAGAGCATCCGCGCCTCCGCCTCGCTGGGCGTCAGCAGCGCGCAGCCGGGCATCGGCTGCTCACCGCGCGGGTGAGGATCCCACACCACCGGCACGTCCACGTCACGCAGCAGCTCGCGAGCCATCCTGGCCACGCCCCTGCCGTAGTCGGAGACCAGCACCGCGCCGGCACTCCTGATCGCCTCGATCGCCTCCGCGGCGGGGGAGTACCTGGCCGTGCCGTCGCCGGTGTCCAGCCTGACCAGCGTCTGGCCGCGAGCCCTGACCCTGGTCTTGCGCACGGTGCCGCCACGCAGCGGCAGCCGTACCAGGTCGAGCTCCTCCGACAGCAGCCCGCACAGGCGTTGCCCGTCGGGGTCGTCGCCGACCGCGGTGATCAGCACGACGCCGGCGCCGTCGCGGGCGGCCAGCAGCGCCGCCAGCCCGGCCCCGCCGGGGCGGGCCTGCTCGGTGGAGACGTCGACCACCGGCACGGGCGCGTCCGGGCAGAGCCGGTCGGCCTCGCCCTCGACGTCCACGTCGAGCAGCGTGTCACCGATGACGACCAGTGGCCTCTCCGTCACAGCGCCTCCTCGACCGCGTCGCACAGCAGGTGGATCAGCGCCAGGTGCACCTCTTGCACGGTGGCGGTCTCACCCGGGATGGTGACCGCCTCGTCGCACAGGCCGGCCAGCGGGTTCGGGGCGGGGCCGGTCATGGCCCAGGCCACGAGCCCGGCCTCCTGCGCCGCCCTGGCCGCGGCCAGCACGTTCGGGCTGCCTCCGCTGGTGGACAGGCACAGCAGCACGTCTCCGGTACGGCCGTGCGCGCGCACCTGGCGGGCGTAGATCTCATCGGCGCCGAAGTCGTTGGCGATCGCCGTCAGCGACGAGCCGTCCGCGTGCAGCGGGATCGCCGCGTACGGCTGCCTGTCGTCCCTGAACCGGCCGACCAGCTCGGCCGTCAGGTGCTGCGCCTCGGCCGCCGACCCGCCGTTGCCGCAGGCCAGCAGCCTGCCCCCGGCGGCCAGCACGCCGGCCAGCTTGCCTCCCCAGGCCCGGACGGTGACCGCGTGGTCATCGACCTTCTCCAGGGTGTTCCAGAGCTTCTCCAGATGAGCGTCCACGATCAACCCCCCAGGGCCGCCAGACGGCAGACCTTTCCGTCGATGACCTGCGTGTACACGGCCTCGGTCAGCTCGGCCACGCGGGGCCAGCCGTACCGCTCCCTGGCCCGGCGGGCGCCGGCCGCGCCGAGCGCGCCGCGCCTGTCCGGGTCGCCGAGCACGTCCTTGAGCGCCCTGGCCAGCGCGCGCGGGCGGCGCGGCGGCACGAGCACGCCGCAGCCCGCCACCGTGTCCAGGTGGCCGCCGACGGCCGAGGCGACGACCGGCGTGCCGCACGCCATGGCCTCCACGGGCACCATGCCGAACGGCTCGTACCAGGGCACCGTCACCACGACGTCGGCCGAGCGCATCAGCGCCGGCACGTGCTGCCGCGGCACGGAGCCGATGACGTGCACCCGGTCCGCGAGCCCGTACCCCTCGGCCAGCTCGCGCAGCCTGAGCGCCTCCTCGTCGTCCTGGCTGCCGCCGGCGATCACCAGGTTCGCCCCGGGGACCTGGCGCAGCGCCGCGATCACGGTGTCCACGCCCTTGCGCGGCACCATCCGGCCGATGCTGAGCACGATCGGGCCGTCCGCGCGCGGGGCCACCGGCCCCTCCGGGCAGAAGGCCGACAGGTCCACCCCGCACGGCACGACCGCGACGCGGTGCTCGGGCACCCCCATCGAGCACAGCTCGTTCACCTCGTCGCTGCAGGTGGCCAGCACCATGTCGGCCCGCAGGGCGATCTCGCGCTCGGTGTCGACACGGTGCGCGGGGCTGGTGTCGGCCGCGCCCTGCCAGCGCCGCTTGACCGTGCCCAGCGCGTGGAACGTCTGCACCACGGGCACGTGGGCGGCCGCCGCGGCCCGCAGCGCCGCCTGCCCGCTCATCCAGAAGTGGGCGTGCGCGACGTCCGGCGGGCGGGCGGCCCAGCGCGCGGCCAGCCACTCGGTGAACTCCGGCATGAACGGCGGCAGCTCGTCCTTGGGAACGGGAGCCGCGGGGCCCGCGGGCACGTACTCGACCGTGACGCCCGGCGCCAGGCTCACCGACTCCGGCTGTGACTCGGAGGAACGACGGGTGTGGACGACGACGGTGTGCCCCCGCCCGGCCAGGGCCACGGCCAGCGCGGCGACGTGGACGTTCTGGCCGCCGGAGTCGACGCCGCCGACCGCTGCCAGCGGGTCCGCGTGCTCCGAGATGAGATCGACCTTCACTGCGTCAGCTCCCTCACTGCCTTGACCACCTGCTCACTAGTCACCTGGGACAGGCACGGGTGCCCCGGCACCGGGCAGACGCGCGCCCTGCTTCCACGGCAGGGCGCTTCCTGGTCGCCCAGAAGCACCGCGGGCACGCCGTACGGGGCCCACCGCACCGCAGGGACAACGGGGGCGAACAGGCTCACGACCGGCGTTCCGACAGCCGCGGCGAGGTGCGCGGGGCCGGTGTTGCCCGCCACGAGCACACCGGCCCGCTCGATCACGGCAGCCAGTTCTGCGAATGTGGTCACGCCGCCCAGGTCGACCGCGACGTCGCTGGCCACGTAGGCGGTGAGATCCCGTTCTGTGCCGGTCACGACGACCTGGTGCCCATCGTCGGCCAGCTCCCGCACGGTCTGCCGGTGCCTTTCGGCAGGCCACGTGCGGGCGGGGGCCGATGTCCCGGGGTGCACCACGACATACGCGCCTTTGTCGGCTACACCGCCGACGCCTACACAGTGCCCCGTAAATTTCCCTATATCCGGCAACGGTCGTTGAACAGCCAGTTTCCCGTCATCGCCCTCCGGCAGCGCGAATCCGGCCGCCTCCGCCACGGCCAGCATGCGCTCCGCCTCCGGCACGTCGACGCTCTCGTCCACCACGTGCCGCACGTCGAGCAGGGAGCCCGGGTAGTCGTTGCTGATCGCGGTGATCCGCTTCACCCCGGCCAGCCTCAGCAGCAGCGCCAGCGGCAGCGCCGACTGGTGGAACGACGTCAGCAGCACCGCCTCGTCGATCCCGCCGGCCGCCTCGACCAGCTCCTCGACCCCCTCGCCGGTGACGGGCGGCGGGGTGTGGTCGATCCACGGCGCCCGCCACACGATCACCCGGTCCACGCCGGGCAGCACCTCGGCCGCCGCCCTGCCGTTCGGGCCGGCCAGGAAGACCACCTCGCGGGCCCTCGTACGGACCGCCCGCACGGCCGGCCCCGCCAGCAGCACGTCGCCGGCGTCGTCCAGCCGCGCCACGAGCACGCGCCCCCGGTCTCTCACGGTCCTGTCCTTGGCGGAACGTTCCTGCCGGCCCCTGGTCATCGCCGCACCCTCCATTCCCCCCGAATCCGGTGCGCACAGGCGACCGGCGGGATCAGCACGCTCGTGACGGCCATCCGCAGCACCTCCTGCGGGGTACGCGGGCCCGGCGCGATCCGCCGCCACGCGAAGTCCACGGTCAACGCCGCCCACGCCGCCCCCGCACCCCACGCCGCCACCCGGGCGCCGGGCCGGGCCGCGACGGCCGCGGTGCCGAGCAGCACGGCCGCGAGGCCCGCGGCGGTCGTCAGGGCGTGCAGGCGCAGCCGCCCCCGGCCGCCGCCGATGCCGGCGCGCCACGACGGGCCGTGCAGGCGGCGCATCAGCGCGTCGTCGGCGTTGCCCCGCTGGAAGCGCACGCTCGCCCAGAACCCGTCGGCCCGGACCGGATGCTCCGTCACGCGCTCGCCCCTGACCAGCCGGTGCCCGGCCCGCGTCACCCGCAGCGCCAGGTCCGCGTCCTCCCGGTACGCCCGCGGGAACCGCTCGTCGAACCCGCCGGCGGCCTCCAGGGCGGCCCGCCGGTAGGCCATGTCGGCCGTCACCCACAGCGCGTCGGCCAGCCCGGCGGTGTGCCGCTCGCCGTCGGTGGGCCGCCGCCCCGCGGGCAGCGGCACCACGATGCGCCCCTGGCTGCCGGCCACGTCGTCGGGCAGGTCCACCAGGTCCTTCCAGACCGCCTCGGCCCACCCCGGCGCGGGGACCACGTCGTCGTCGAGGAACACCACCCACGGCGTGTCCGCGGCCCGCCACCCGGCGTTGCGCGCCGCCGCGGGCCCGCGGCCGCCCGACCGGACGACGCGCGCGTTCCCCGGCAGCGGCCCCAGCGCGGGAGGACCGCCCGTCCTGTCGTCCACCACGACCACCGGCACACCCGGCCCCACCGCCGCCAGCGTGTCGCGCAGCGTGGGCCGCCCGATGGTGGGGATCACCACGGTGATCACGAAGCGAACACCTCCCCCCGTCGCACCACGTACGGCCCCAGCACCAGCACGTCCACCGGCGAGGAACCGAAGCACTCCAGCGCGTCACGCGGATCGTCCACCATGGGCCGCCCGGCGGTGTTGAGGCTCGTGTTGACCACCACCGGCAGCCCCGTGCGCGCCTCGAACTCGCTCAGCACCCGCGCCATCAGCGGCTGCTCCCGCGGCGAGATCGTCTGGATCCTGGCCGTCCCGTCCACGTGCACGACCGCGGGGATCCGCCCCGCCCAGTCCGGGTGCACGTCGTGGACGAACAGCATGTACGGCGACGGCACCGGCCCCCGCCCGAAGATCTCGCGGGCCCGCGACTCCAGCACCATCGGCGCGATCGGCCGGAACTGCTCGCGCCCCTTGACGTCGTTGAGCCGCTCGGTGTTGCGGGCGTGCCCCGGATGCGCCAGCAGCGACCGCTGCCCCAGCGCCCGCGGCCCGTACTCGGCCCGCCCCTGGAACCAGGCCACGATCCGGTCGGCCGCCAGCTCGGCGGCCACGGCGGCGGCCAGGTCCGCGGGGCGCGTGTACGGCACGCGGGCCACGTCCAGCCACGCCCCGAGCTCCTCGTCGGTGAACCCGCGCCCGAGCGCCGCGTCCGGCATGGGCGCGGCCGGCTCGCCGTACGACTGCGCCAGGTGCAGCGCCCCGCCGAGCGCGGTGCCGGAGTCGCCCGCCGCGGGCTGGACCCAGATCTCCTCGAACGGGCCCTCGTCCTGCAGCCTCGTGTTGGCCACGCAGTTCAGGGCGACGCCGCCCGCCAGCGCCAGCCGCCGCTCGCCGGTCCGCTCGTGCAGCCAGCGCACCAGCTCTAGCAGCACCTCCTCCAGCCTGGCCTGCACGCTGGCGGCCAGGTCGGCGTGGTCGGAGGTCCACGGGGCGCCCTTCTTCAGCGCCTTGGCGTAGCCGCTCCAGTCGATCGGCTCGACGCGGAAGCCGCCGTCGCCGGTCGTGTAGATCAGCTCGCGCAGCGCCTCCAGGTGGCGGGGCCGGCCGTAGGAGGCCATCGCCATCACCTTGTACTCGTCGCTGGAGCGCAGGAAACCCAGATGCTCGGTGACGTCCTCGTACATGAGGCCGAGGGAGTGCGGCAGCTCCTGCGCCGCCAGCACCTCCAGCTCGCCGCCCCGGTAGCGGCCCGCCAGGTGGGAGACGTTCTCGCCGCGGCCGTCGGCGACCAGCACCGCGCAGTCGCGCCACGGGGCGGCCAGGCCCGCCGAGGCGGCGTGCGCCACGTGGTGCGGCACGTAGCTCACCTGGCCGGGGTCCAGGCCGGGCAGGGCCGTGGCGAGGAAGGCCGGGGCGCGCACCGCGTACCTGGTCCGCAGGTCCTCCCAGTCGCCCTCCGGCTTCCCCACGACCAGCGACGGGTCGTAGGAGTAGGCCACAGCGTCGATGTCCTCGGGGGACAGCCCCGCCTCGTGCAGGCACCACGCGGCGGCCTGTTCGGGCAGCTCCCACGCGGAGAAGGCCAGCGGCCTCTTGCCGTGCTTGCGGCGGCTGAAGCGCTCTTCCTCCGCCGCTGCCACGATCTTCCCGTCGACCACCAGGGCGGCGGCCGGGTCGTGGAAGATCGCGTTGATGCCGAGAAACTTCATGCTTCCTCCCCCTAAGGATGTCGAGAACCGCTACCGAGAGAAGCGGTTCCCAAACATCGGGTGATGCCGCGAGATGCGGAAACAGGCGCTGGCTCCTGCACTTGGTCACTCCAAGTAGTTGTTTGCCAGGTGAGGCCCCGGGTAGCTGCCGGACACGCGACGGAGGTGAAAGGTGTTCGAAAAGCGACGTCCCGGCGCCGTGCTCTTCGACCGGGACGGAACCTTGATCAGGGATGTGCCGTACAACGGCGATCCGGACCGCGTGGAGCCCATGCCGGGCGCGCTCGAGGCGCTGGGCAGGCTCAGACGCGCCGACGTCCCGGTGGCCGTGGTCACCAACCAGTCGGGTGTCGCCAAGGGCCTGCT
The DNA here is from genome assembly GCF_024172165.1 of Nonomuraea thailandensis. GTDB lineage: Bacteria > Actinomycetota > Actinomycetes > Streptosporangiales > Streptosporangiaceae > Nonomuraea > Nonomuraea thailandensis. The sequence continues at coordinate 1,696,377 of NZ_JAMZEB010000002.1, forward strand.
GACCCCTGACGAGATGGATCAGGTGAACGCCAAGGTGGAGGAGCTGCTCGGCCCGTTCGACGCGTGGGCGATCTGCGTGCACGACGACGCCGACGGCTGCACCTGCCGCAAACCCGCGCCCGGGCTCGTGATCAGAGCCGCCGCCGTGCTCGACGTCAGCCCCCGCGACTGCGTGGTCGTGGGCGACATCGGCCGCGACATGGAGGCCGCCAGGGCCGCCGGCGCCAGGGGCATCCTCGTCCCGACCCAGGAGACGCTGCGGGAGGAGATCCGGCAGGCCGCCGAGGTCGCCGACGACCTCATCGACGTCGTGGACCGCGTGCTGAGCGACGCCGAGGGTCCCGTGCCGGCCGCGGCGGCGCCCTGGGCCCGCGCCATGGGCTGGAGCCGCTGGTGAGGATCCTCATCTGGCACGTGCACGGCTCGTGGACCAGCGCGTTCATCAGGGGGTCCCACGAGTACCTGCTGCCGCTCGTTCCCGGCCGTGGTCCCGATGGCCGGGGGCGGGCGGCCACCTACGACTGGCCCGAACGCGCCCGCGAGGTACCCTGGGACCGGCTGCGCGACGAGCCCGTGGACGTCGTGGTCTACCAGCGCCCGCACGAGCTGGACCTGGCCCGCGAGTGGCTCGGCCGCGACGTGCCCGGCCTGTACGTCGAGCACAACGCGCCCGCGGGCGACGTGCCCCGCACCCGCCACTGGCTCGCCGGCCGGAGCGACATCACGCTCGTGCACGTCACCCACTTCAACGAGCTGTACTGGGACAACGGCCGCGCCCGCACCCGCGTCGTCGAGCACGGCATCCCCGACCCCGGCCACCTCTACACGGGCGAGCTGCCCAGGGCCGGCGTGGTGGTCAACGAGCCGGTGCGCCGCACCAGGGTCGCCGGGACCGACCTGCTGCCCCGCTTCGCCGAGCGGGTGCCGCTCGACGTGTTCGGGATGAAGGTCCGCGAGCTGCCGTACGGCACCCACGAGGACCTGCCGCAGCACGTCATGCACGCCGAGCTGGCCCGCAGGCGCGTCTACCTGCACCCCTACCGGTGGACCTCGCTGGGCCTGGCGCTCATCGAGGCCATGACGCTCGGCATGCCCGTGGTCGCGCTCGCGGCCACCGAGGCGATCGAGGCGGTGCCGCCGGAGGCGGGCGTGCTGTCCACGAAGGTGCACGTGCTGGCCGACGCGCTGCACGATTTCGCCCGGGATCCGGAGCGCGCGAGCCAGGCCGGCAAGGCCGCCAGGGCCGCCGCTCTGTCACGCTACGGGCTCGGCCGGTTCCTCGCCGATTGGGATGTGCTGCTCAGCGAGGTATGACGCCCGGGGCGATGGGTAGGCGCGAAGAGCATGATGATGATGCTCGACTGGACCCGCAGGGCCGCCTGCCTCGACCTGGACCCGGAATTGTTCTTCCCGATCTCCATGGAAGGTCCGAGCCAGTCGCAGGTCGAGCGGGCCAAACACGTGTGTGACGGCTGTCCCGTACGGGAGCCGTGCCTGGCGTACGCGCTGGACACCAGGCAGGCGTACGGCGTCTGGGGCGGCACCGACCCCGGCCAGCGGCGCGAGCTCGGCCTGCGAGCCGAGGCGGCCGCACGGCGCTAGAGGCTCAGGGTTTCGCCGGGCGGCCGAGTGCCGACAGGATCGTGCCCAGGCAGTCCTGGGCCCGGCCGAGGGCCGCTCGGTGCCGCTCGGGGCAGGCCGCGGCCAGATCCCGCCGGATGGTGACCGCCTCCACCACCAGGGGCAGCGCCTCGACCGGCAGGCCGCGCCCGGTCAGGGTCGTTCCCAGATCGACCAGCACGGCCGCGAGGTCGGCCAGGTAGCGGCCGGGGGACTTGGCGGCCAGCCGCCGGTAGACGGCCACCGCCTCCCGCTCGGCCTCCAGCGCCTCGTCCCGCCGGCCCAGCTCCGCCAGGGTCGTCCCCAGGTTGATCAAAGTGTCGGCGAGGTCGGCCAGGTAGCGGCCGGGGGACTCGGCGGCCAGCCGCCGGTGGACGGCCACCGCCTCCCGCTCGGCCTCCAGCGCCTCACCGTGCCTGCCGAGCTCCGAGAGGGTCACGCCGAGACTGGTCAGGCAGGTGGCGAGCTCGGGCAGGCAGGCCCCGGGGGAGCCGGCGGCCAGCCGCCGGTAGATGGCGATCGCCTCGCGCTCGGCCTCCAGCGCCTCGGCCGCGTGCCCCCACTCCCCGAGGTGCACCCGCTCCATGAGCCACCGCGCCCGCCTGCCCTCCTCCCCGGCTCCCCCCACGGTGAACCGCCGGTCAGGTGGTGCCGGAGACGACACGACCGCACGAGCCCGGGAGGATGTAGCCGGTGCTCTGCTTGCCCAGGCACGTGTGGAAGTAGATGGTCTGACGCTCCGCGACGTCGCCGTAGGACCGCTCGGTGCACCTGCCGGCGCCGCCGGTGTGCCACTTGTCCGGGTGGGGGCGGGTGCCGATGTCGGCCATGACGACGACCGAGTACCCGTCGGCGTACTCGTCGCAGACCGTCATCTTGTCGCCGTCGGCGGCCCAGTAGCCGTAGCCGGTGCCCCAGCCGCCGGAGCAGCCGTAGGACGTGCAGCCGGTGAGCGCCGCGGCGGGGGTCGCGCTCACCGTGGCCAGCGCCACGGTCGCGGCCGTGACGAGCCCCAGGAGCGTGATGCCGCGCCTGGCCGCCCGTCCGGCGCTCTCGCTGTTCGTACGCATGAAGATCCTTCCTGCCGACAAGGTCACGAGACCGGCCGCTTGCCGCTGAGGCCCCGTTGGCACCAGGATCATGGCGGCACAATTGTTCGGCATCCCTCATCAGGCAGGCAAACAATGCTCTTCCCGGCGCACGACTCCTTCGCGGGAGCTCCGTAACGGTGGTGGGCCGTCGCGAGAGCCCGGTGGACCCGGCCGCAGGGCCGGTGCAACGCTTCGCCTTCGAGCTGCGCAAGCTGCGCCAGGAAGCGGGCGGCCTCACCTACCGGGCCATGGCCGGGCGCGCCGGCTACTCGGTCACCACGCTGTCCCAGGCGGCGGCGGGGGAGCGGCTGGCGTCGCTGCCCGTCGTCCTCGCCTTCGTGCGGGCCTGCGGCGGGGACGTCTCCGCGTGGGAGCGAGACTGGCGGCGGGTCGCAGGGGAGCTGGCCCGCGAGAGGGCCGGCGAGGACGGCGACGCCGGGCCGTACCCCGGCCTGGCCTCCTACGACACCCGCGACGCCGGTCGGTTCTTCGGGCGGGACCGGCTCGTCGGGGAGCTGCGCGAGCTGCTGGCGCGGCACCGGTTCGCCGCGGTGTTCGGCTCCTCGGGCAGCGGCAAGTCGTCCCTGCTGCGCGCCGGGCTCGTGCCCGCCGTACAGGACGGGCGGGAGTGCCTGATGCTCACCCCGGGAGAGCATCCGATGCGGCTCGCCGGCCGGATCCCGACCGGCGAGGGCGGCGGCGGCACACTGATCGTGGTCGACCAGTTCGAGGAGGTGTTCACCCTCTGCCAGGACCAGCGCGAGCGCGAGCAGTTCATCGACCTGCTGCTCGGCGCGCGCGGCCGGGCCGGCGTGGTCATCGCGGTGCGCGCCGACTTCTACGGGCGGTGCGCCGAGCACCGCGAGCTCACCGCGGCCCTGCGCGAGGCCAACCTGCTGGTCGGGCCGATGCACCAGGACGAGCTCAGGGAGGCGATCGTCCGCCCCGCCGCGGCCGAGGGCGTGACCGTGGAGCGGGCGCTGACGGTCGCGATCGTCGCCGACGTCGCCGGCGAGCCCGGGGCGCTGCCGCTGATGTCGCACGCCCTCCGGGAGGTCTGGCGCCGCCGCACCGGCAAGCTGCTGACCCTGGACGCCTACGAGAGCGTGGGCAGGGTCCACGGGGCCATCAGCCACACCGCGGAGGAGCTGTACGCGGGGCTGTCGCCGGCGCAGGCGAGGATCGCCCGGCGGATCCTGCTGCGGCTGATCGACCCGGGCGAGCAGGCCCAGGCGACCCGCCGCCCCGCCGCCAGGGCGGAGCTGGACCCGCACGGCGGGGCGGACACCGCGCTGGTCGTCGAGCGGCTGGCCGGAGCCCGGCTGCTGACGCTGCACCAGGACACGGTGGAGCTCGCCCACGAGGCCCTGATCGAGTCGTGGCCGCGGCTGCGCGGCTGGGTGGAGGACGGCCGCGACCGCCTGCGCGCCCACCGGCAGCTCACCGACGCGGCCGAGGCCTGGGAGGCGCACGGCCGGGACGCCGGGCTCCTCTACCGCGGCGCCCGCCTGGCCGCCGCCGGGAAGCTGCTCGCCGAGCCGGGCGACCTCACGCCCGCGGAGCGGAGCTTCCTCGACGCCGGCGCGGCACTGGCCCGGCGCGCCTCCCGGACGCGGGTCGCCGTCTCCGCCGTCCTGGCGGCCCTGCTGGTCGCCTCCATGATCGCGGCGGGAGTCGCCGTCCGGCAGGCCGGCGTGGCCGACGACCGGCTGGAGGAGGCGACGGCCCGGCTGGCCGCCAGGCGCGCGTCCACCCTGCGCACGAGCGACCCGGAGCTGGCCCGCCGGCTGAGCGCCGCCGCCTGGCGCATCGCCTCGGTTCCCGAGGTCAGGGGCGAGCTGATCGACTCCATGGCGCTGCCCCTGGTGGACGTCGTCACCGCCCCGTACGATCCGGCGGACCTGGTGCACGGGCTCAGCGCGGACGGCGCCAGGCTGGCCGTCTACACGCGCGGCGCGCCCTCCGAGCCGGGCGCGCTGCGCGTGCTCGACCTGGCCACGAAGAAGGAGATCGCGAGCGCCAGTTGGACGGGACCGCCCGTCTCGGAGGTGGTGTGGAGCCCCGACGGCCGCACGCTGGCCGTGCACGACGGGACCAACGCCCAGGTGTGGGCCGTCGGCGCCGGCGGCCTGACGGACCTCGGCGTGGCCTTTCCCCACCTCGATCCCACCGGATTCAGCCCGGACGGGCGGGTCCTCATCGGGGTTCGCGACGGGGCCTACGAGGCCTGGAACCACGCCGGCCGCACGCGCGTGCTCGACGAGCCGGTCGCCGCCGTCAGCCCGGACGGCCGGCTGGCCCTGGTCGTCCCGCCGGCCGGGTCAGGCCGGGTGCGGCTCTGGGACCTGGAGCGGCGCGAGCCGATCCGGGCGCCCTCGCTGCGGGGAACGGCCGTCGGGGGCGAGTTCAGCCCGGACGGGAGGCACGTGGCCGTCGCGACGGCCGACGGCGTCCGGCTGTGGGACGTCCCCTCGGGCAAGGAGATCCACGACCAGCTCGTCCCGCCCGCGGAACGGGTCGAGTTCAGCCCCGACGGCCGGTTCCTGGCCGGGGTGTGGCGTGAGGGATGGGTGGCCCTGTGGCGGGTGGACGACGGGACCCTGCTGCTGAACACCTCGGTCCACGCGGACACGGGCGGAGCCGGGCCCCGGTTCTCGCCGGACGCCCGGCTGCTCCGGGTGCCCGGCCGGTACGGCACGGTGAACGTCCTGGACATCTCCCCCTACACCCACCCGGAGACCCTTGCGCCGGGCGGCGGCGAGCGGCTGTTCAGCGCCGACGGCCGCTTCCTGGTGACGGCCGATCAGCGGGAGGTGCGCGTGTGGGACGTCGCCGCGCGCCGGCCCGTGAGCGGCCCGCTGCCCGCCGGCGATCCTCCCCGGGAGACGGCGTACTCGCCGGTGTTCAGCCCCGACGGGCGCACGCTCGCGCTCACCCACCCCGCGTCCCCCGTGGTGAGCCTGTGGGACGCCGCGAACGGCCGCCACCTCGGCGCGCTGCGTGCCGGCGGCCCCGCGGCCGGAGTCCTGTCCGCGGCCTTCTCGCCCGACGGCGGGACCGTCGCGATCGCCCTCCTCACAGCCGAACCCGGCGGCGGGAAGGAGCCCGGCCGCCTGCTCATCGGCGATCTGGAGCTGTGGGACGTGCGAGCCAGGAGGCGGCTGCGCACCGTCCCCGACGCGGGAGCACAGCTCATGGTCTTCGAGCCGGACGGGCGCCGGCTGCTCGTGGACGGATCCACCAAGGGGCGGGTCCTGGTCGACACGGCCACCGGGGAGGTCCGCCCGCACTCCTCCGACGCCCGCGCCCAGGGGAAGATCCTCTTCGCGGGCGACACGGCCGCGGTCGGCGACAGGGACGGGCGCCTGACGTTCTGGGACAAGGGGTTGCGCACGCCGCTGGCCCCGCCGCAGACCTCGTACACGACATCGGTCGCCGCGCTCGCCTCCTACCCGCGGGGCGGGCTGCTCGCCACCGTCGGCGGCGAGGGGGAGCTGGGCATCCAGCTCTGGGACTGGCGGGGATACCTGCCCATCGCCTACCCCATCAGCTACCACACCCCGTCCGTGCCGGCCGTGGCGTTCAACCGGACCGCTCTGCTCATCTCCTCCGGCGACGGCGCCCTACGGGAGATCACCGTGGATCCCGGCACCGCCGCCGCCTCGATCTGCCGCCGTGACGGCGCCCTGACCCCGGCCGAGTGGCGGCGGCACATCCCGGAGCTGCCCTACCGCCGGACCTGCCCCTGACGCCGCCCGCCGGCAGGACCGGCCGCTGACAGGCCCGGCTGCCGGAGGTGCGCCGTGGCGCCGCTCAGCGGCCGGCGGGCAGGGCCTCCGCCAGGAACCGCTCGCGCTCGGCCGCCTCCAGGTGGTCGCTGAACAGCACCCCGTCGAGATGGTCGACCTCGTGCTGCAACACCCTGGCCAGCACCCCGAGCGCCCGCACCGTGACCTGCTTGCCGAACATGTCGCGGCCACGCGCCGTGACCATGTAGGAGCGTTCCAGTGGCCACCACACGCCGGGCGCCGACAGGCACGCCTCGTCGGCGGTGACCTTGCGCTCCGACAGCTCCAGCCGCGGGTTGACCAGGTGGCCGGACCTGCCGTCGTAGGAGTAGACCACCACCCGCACCGGCTCCCCGATCTGCGCAGCCGCCAGCCCGGCCCGCCCCGACGCCGCCCGCATGGTCGCGGTCAGCGACTTGACCAGCTGTCTCAGCTCCCGATCGAAATCCTGGATCGGCGCCGACTCCGCGCGCAGCACCGGATCGTCGAACAGTCGAATAGGCCGGACCGTCACCCGCAACTCCCCGATAGGCCGCGATCGTCACGATGAACGCTTCCCTGGAGTGCGCCCCGCCAACCGCGAAGGTCATGCCTTGTAGCACAGCGGTAACAGAAGAGACCCAGCGGCGAAACCACCCGAAAGCAGTATCGGAGGGTGATCTCACTTGCGTCACACGCGCCTGTGATGCCTGGCCGGGTGCTCGGGGCCCGGCCAGGCATCTTCGACTACCTGGAGGTGCAGGCATGAGCGCGCTTCCCCTAGAGGGCGGCTCGTCCCCGGAGACGGCGCCCGACGCCCTGGCGGGCTTCACCGTCGGCGTCACCGCGACGAGACGGCGCGAGGAGTTCGGAGCGCTCCTGGAGCGCCGCGGCGCCCGCGTGGTCAGCGCCCCCGCCATCCGGCTCGTCCCGCTGGCCGAGGACGCCGACCTGCTCGCCGCCACCCGGCAGAGCCTGGAGGAGCCGCTCGACGACGTCGTGGTCACCACCGGCGTCGGCTTCCGCGGCTGGATGGCCGCCGCCGAGGGCTGGGGCCTGTCCGCCGACCTGGGCGAGCACCTGGCCGGAGCCCGCCTGCTCACCCGCGGCCCCAAGGCCAGGGGGGCGGTGCGCGCCGCCGGCCTCAACGACCACTGGACCCCCTCGACCGAGTCGTGCAACGAGGTCAAGGAGTACCTCCTGGCCCAGGACCTGCACGGGCGGCGCATCGCGGTGCAGCAGCACGGCGAGCCGCTCAGCGACTTCGTGGCCGCGCTGCGCGAGGCCGGGGCCGAGGTGATCGAGATCCCGGTCTACCGGTGGCTGCCGTACCGCGACATCTCGCCGCTGCGCCGCCTGATCAGCCAGACCATCTCCGGCTCGGTGGACGCGGTCGCCTTCACCAGCGCGCCCGCCGTGCACGCCATGCTCGGCGCCGCCAGGTCGGAAGGGCTGGAGGAGGCACTGCTGGCCGCGTTCAGCGGATCGGTCGTGGCCGCCTGCGTCGGGCCCGTCACCGCCGAGCCGCTCGCCTCGCGCGGCGTCCCCACCCTCCAGCCGGACCGCTCCCGCCTCGGCGCGCTGGCCCGCGCCCTGGCCCGCCACCTGCCCGAGCACGGCGTCACCCGCCTCACGGCCGGCGACCACCGGCTCGAGATCCGCGGCCACGCCGTGGTCGTGGACGGCGAGCTGCGCCCGCTGCCGCCCGCCCCGATGGCGGTGCTCAAACGCCTGGCCGACAAGCCGGGGCACGTGGTGTCGCGGGCCGAGCTGCGCACCGTGCTGCCGGGCAGCGTCGCGCGCGACTCGGCCGAGCACGCCGTCGAGATGGCCATCACCCGGCTGCGCCGCGCCCTCGGGCCCAGCGGCATCGTCGAGACCGTGGTCAAGCGCGGCTACCGGCTCGCCTGCCTGTACGAGGCCGGCCTTTGATCCCCCTTCACCACCGTCACGAGGAGAACACCATGCCCTGGGGCACCCCGTGCTCCGGCCGCGGCAGGCGCGCCGGAGGGAGCCGGTGACGCCCGCACTCGTCCTGGCCGCACACGGAACGCGCAGCGCCGAGGGGGAGCGGACCCTGTCGGCGCTGGCGGAGACGGCCCGCAGGGCCCGCCCGGGGCAGCGCGTGGAGCTGAGCTACCTGGAGATCAGCTCGCCCCTCCTGGCGGAGGTGCTTCCCGAGGTCCGCGGCCCGGTGGTCGTGGTGCCGCTGCTGCTGGCGGGCGGTTACCACGTGCACATCGACCTGCCCGAGGTCATCGCCGAGCACCGCCCTGACGCGGTGGTGGCCGGCTGGCTCGGCCCGCACCGGCTCCTGACCTCGGCGCTGGCGCGCAAGCTGGCGCGGGCGGGCCTGCGCTCCACGGACGCCGTGCTGCTCGGCGCGGCCGGCTCCTCCGACCCCTCGGCGCTGGCCGACGTGCGCGCCGCCGCTCACGGGCTCGCCGTACGCCTGGCGCGCCCGGTCACGGCGGCCTTCGCCTCGGCGGGCACGCCGTCGCTGGAGGAGGCCATGGAACGGCTCGGCTCGACCCCGGCCGCCCGTGTGGCCATCGCCTCGTACGTACTGGCGCCCGGCTTCTTCCACGACCGCCTCGCCTCGGCCGGCGCCGGCCTGGTCAGCGAGCCGCTGGGAGCGGACCCGGACGTGGCGGCCCTCATCTGGCACCGCTACGACCAGGCCCTGCACCGCCACCACACCACCACGCAGCCCCAGCCCTTGCGCCATGCCTGAACCGGCCCGGCCAGGGTTCCCTGGGCGGGCGGCCTCCTGGTCAGGCGGGCTGGGGGACGGGCTCCAGCCGCAGCTCCCGTACGATCTCGCGGGCGCTGGCCTCACGTGCGGGCCCGGCGTCCGCGCCGACGAACATCTCGATGTAGGCCCGGTGGAAGCAGCCCGCGACCAGCAGTCGCGCGCTCGCCTCCGGGTCCACGTCGGGCCGCACCCGCCCGAGCCGCTGCTCGGCCGCCAGGTAGGCGGCCAGCGGCGCGGTCTCCGTGTGCGGCCCGAGCCCGTTGTCGCGGATGGCCTGGCGGAAGCGGACGGTCACGTTCGGGGAGGTGAAGGCGGGCAGCGCCGCACTTTGCACATCTATGTAGTAATCAATCCCCGCACGAGCGATCGGCAGAAGGTTGTCCGAAACGGACCCCTTGCCGGTGCGATGGGAGAGATCGTGAAGAATGCTCAGCCAGAAGGGGAGCCGGTCCTGCAGCAGGGCGAGGAAGTAGTCCACCGAGCCGCCGCCGCGGTCCTCCCTGAGTGAGACGGCCATCTGGAGGACCCGCTGCCTGGTGTCCTGGCTCCTGTGGTGCGGGTCTACGTGAGGTGTCGCCATGGCATGCCTAACGTGCGCGGTCAGTTGAGCAGGCATCACGTGCGAAGCCGATGTCCCGGACGGTGCCGGGATTTATGGATGCTTAAATCTGGGGTCCCAACATGGTGCAAACTTCTACGGGTCCCCGATTATTACCCGAAAGCCGGAAAAGATGTCGAGCCTGAATCCTGAGGGTTAGCTGTCAGTGTCGCGATCTCTGCGCCGCAGATAGCGCTCGAACTCGGCCGCGATCGCATCGCCGCTGGCCTCCGGCAGCTCGGCCGCGTCCTTGCGCTCCTCCAGCTCCTTGACGTACTCGGCCACCTCGCTGTCCTGGGAGGCCAGCTCGTCCACGCCGCGCTCCCACGCCCGGGCCTCCTCGTCGAGGTCGCCCAGCGGCATCGGGATCTCCAGCACGTCCTCCAGCCGGCGCAGCAGCGCCAGCGTGGCCTTGGGGTTGGGCGGCTGGGCCACGTAGTGCGGCACCGACGCCCACAGCGAGATCGCGTCGAGCCCGGCCTTGCCGAACGAGTGCTGCAGCACCCCCACGATGCCCGTCGGGCCCTCGTAGCGGCTCAGCTCCAGATTCGTCGAGCGGGCCAGGCCCTCGTTGGTCGCCCCGCCCAGGATCGGCACGGGCCGGGTGTGGGGCGAGTCGTTGAGCAGCGCGCCGAGCATCACGGCCAGCTCGACGCCCAGCTCGCGGCAGATGTAGATGATGTCGTCGCAGAACGAGCGCCAGCGCATGTTGGGCTCGATGCCGCGCAGCAGCACGACGTCGCGCTCCACGCCCGGAGGGCGGGCGCGCAGCAGCCGCGTGGTGGGCCACACGATGGACTGGGCCAGGCCGTCGCTCATCTCGACCACCGGCCGGGTGACCTGGAAGTCGTAGTAGTCGTCGGGGTCGAGCGCGATGAGCGGCTCGGCCTTCCAGGCCGATTCGAGGTGGGCGATCACACCGCTGGAAGCCTCGCCCGCGTCGTTCCACCCCTCGAACGCGGCAATGAGCACCGGGTCGACGAGCTCGGGGAGCCCTTCGAGCTCTATCACGTGTCGCCTCCTCTCTCCATCGTCCCGCTAAGCCTATGCGGTAAGGAGGCATCGCCGTCACCGATCTCCCCCCGAACGCCGCCCGGCGCCGGCACCCGGGGTGTGCGGGGTGGCGGGGGAGCCGGGCGGGTGAGCGGTGCGCGATGGCGGGGCCGGCGGTTGCGTACGGGTTTGAACGCCGTGTAACGGCTGGTGGAGGGCCCGTGGGGGGCGGGCTCGGCGCGCCCGCTCGTCCCCGCGCGGGCGTGTCGGACGGCCGCCGCGCCGCGCCCCCTCCGCTCCCGCCACGCGCCCGGCGCCGCCGGGCGTTCGCGCCCCGCGAACTCCGCCCCGCGTCGGCGAACAACCGGCGGGGCCCCGCAGGACGTGCTGGACAGCCGGCCGGCGGACGCGGTGACGTGCCTGGCACCCGCGTGCCGGGCGTACGCAGCGGCCGGGGGAACACGGCCGTCAGCGGCCCCCGTCCGTCGTGTGGACGATGAGGACGTCGCACGAGGCCCGGTGCGTCACCCCCGACGGCACCGACCCGAGCAGCCGCCCCGCCAGGCTGTTGAGCCCCCGGTTGCCCACCACGAGCAGATCGGCCCCGTGCCGGGCCGCCAGCGACACCAGCACGTCCACCGCCTCCCCCTGCTCGGCCGCCAGCACCACGTCCGGCGCGCCCGCCGCCACGGCGTGCTCGCGGGCCGCCCGCAGCGCGTCGTCGGCGGGGGTGGAGCCGCTCACCTTGTACGCCAGCTCCCCGAGCCGGTCGGCGGCGGCGGCCCGGGTGCTCTCCCGCATGGGCAGGTACGCGCACGCCAGCACGAGCGTGGCGCCGGTGGCCCCGGCCAGGGCGGCGGCGGCCGAGACGGCGCGGAAGGAGGAGGCGGAGCCGTCGGTGCCGACGAGGACGGTGCGGTAGGCCATACGAGCCTCCAATTGGACGCCGCGTACAATTGACGTCTCGTACGATAGCGTTTCTCGCAGGATGCGGGAAAAGGGCCGCCACCGCCCGCGCCCGAGCAGCGCTCGAGGCGCACCCGATAAGCTTCACCTCATGAGCATCTCCCCGACCTTCAGAGAAGTGTTGGCCCAGCGTGTGATCGTCGCCGACGGGGCGATGGGCACGATGCTCCAGGCCCAGGACCCGACGCTCGACGACTTCCACGGGCACGAGGGCTGCAACGAGGTGCTCAACGTCACCCGCCCCGACATCGTGCGCGGCGTGCACGACGCCTACTTCGCCGTCGGCGTCGACTGCGTGGAGACCAACACCTTCGGCGCCAACCTGGCGGCGCTGGGCGAGTACGACATCTCCGACCGCGTCTTCGAGTATTCGGAGGCCGGCGCCAGGATCGCCCGCGAGGCCGCCGACCACTGGGCCACGCCCGACCGGCCGCGCTTCGTGCTCGGCTCCATGGGCCCCGGCACCAAGCTGCCCACGCTCGGCCACCTGCCGTACGCGAGCCTGCGCGACGCCTACCGCGACAACGCGGCCGGCCTGATCGCGGGCGGCGCCGACGCGCTGATCATCGAGACCTGCCAGGACCTGCTGCAGGTCAAGGCCGCCGTCGTCGGCGCCAGGCAGGCCATCGACGCCGCCGGCCGCGACATCGTGATCATCGCGCAGGTGACGATCGAGACCAACGGCGCGATGCTGCTCGGCTCCGAGATCGGCGCCGCGCTGACGGCGATCGAGCCGCTCGGCGTCGACATCGTCGGCCTCAACTGCGCCACGGGCCCGGCCGAGATGAGCGAGCACCTGCGCTACCTGGCCCGCCACTCGCGGCTCAAGCTGTCCTGCATGCCCAACGCCGGCCTGCCCGTGCTGACCTCCGACGGCGCCTACTACCCGCTGTCGGCGCAGGAGCTGGCCGACGCCCACCAGACCTTCGCCCGCGACTACGGCCTGTCCCTGGTCGGCGGCTGCTGCGGCACCACCCCCGAGCACCTGCGCCAGGTCGTCGAGCGGGTGCGCGGCAACGAGGTCGCCCAGCGCCGCCCGCACCCCGAGCCGGGCGCCTCCTCGCTCTACCAGACCGTCCCGTTCCGGCAGGACACCTCCTACCTGGCCATCGGCGAGCGCTGCAACACCAACGGCTCCAAGGCCTTCCGCGAGGCCATGCTGGAGGGCCGCTGGGACGACTGCGTCGAGACGGCCCGCGACCAGGCCCGCGACGGCGCCCACATGCTCGACCTGTGCGTCGACTACGTCGGCCGCGACGGCGTGGCCGACATGAAGGAGCTGGCCTTCCGCTTCGCCACCGCCTCCACGCTGCCGATCATGCTCGACTCGACCGAGCCCGCGGTGCTGCAGGCCGGCCTCGAGATGCTGGGCGGGCGCGCCGCGGTCAACTCGGTCAACTACGAGGACGGCGACGGCCCCGACTCCCGCTACCAGAAGATCATGCGCCTGGTCCGCGAGCACGGCTCGGCCGTGGTCGCGCTGACCATCGACGAGGAGGGCCAGGCCCGCACCGCCGACCACAAGCTGCGCGTGGCCACCCGCCTGGTGGAGGACCTGACCACCAACTGGGGCATGCGCGTCGAGGACATCATCGTCGACTGCCTGACCTTCCCCATCGCCACCGGCCAGGAGGAGACCAGGCGCGACGGCCTGGAGACCATCGAGGCCATCCGCGAGCTCAAGCGCCGCTACCCGGGCGTGCAGACCACGCTGGGCCTGTCCAACATCAGCTTCGGCCTCAACCCGGCCGCCCGCATGGTGCTCAACTCGGTCTTCCTCAACGAGTGCGTCAACGCCGGGCTCGACTCGGCCATCGTGCACGCCTCCAAGATCCTGCCCATGGCGCGCATCCCCGACGAGCAGCGCCAGGTCGCGCTCGACATGGTCTACGACCGGCGCCGCGAGGGCTACGACCCGCTGCAGCGGTTCATGGAGCTGTTCGAGGGCGTGGACGCCGCCGCCATGCGCGCAGGCAAGGCCGAGGAGCTGGCCGCGCTGCCGCTGTGGGAGCGACTCAAGCGGCGCATCATCGACGGCGAGCGCAAGGGCCTGGAGGCCGACCTCGACACCGCGCTCGACCAGCGGCCCGCCCTGGAGATCATCAACGACGTGCTGCTCGACGGCATGAAGACGGTCGGCGAGCTGTTCGGCTCCGGCCAGATGCAGCTGCCGTTCGTGCTGCAGTCGGCCGAGGTGATGAAGACCGCCGTCGCCTACCTCGAGCCCCACATGGAGCGCGTCGAGGGCGAGACCAAGGGCCGCATCGTGCTGGCCACCGTCAAGGGCGACGTGCACGACATCGGCAAGAACCTCGTCGACATCATCCTGTCCAACAACGGCTACCAGGTCGTCAACCTCGGCATCAAGCAGCCCGTCTCGGCCATCCTCGAGGCCGCCGACGAGCAGAAGGCCGACGTCATCGGCATGTCCGGGCTGCTGGTGAAGTCGACGGTCATCATGAAGGAGAACCTGGAGGAGATGAACTCCAGGGGCCTTTCCGAGAAGTACCCGGTGCTGCTCGGCGGCGCCGCCCTGACCCGCGCCTACGTCGAGCAGGACCTGGCCGGTTTGTTCGAGGGCGAGGTGCGCTACGCCCGCGACGCGTTCGAGGGGCTGCGGCTGATGGACGCGTTCATGGCCGTCAAGCGCGGCGTGAAGGGCGCGACGCTGCCGCCGCTGCGCGAGCGGCGCGTCAAGACCGGCGCGACGCTGGTCCGCACGCCCGTCGAGGAGCTGCCCGCCCGCTCCGACGTGGCCGCCGACAACCCCCTGCCGCTCGCGCCGTTCCACGGCGACCGGGTGGTCAAGGGCATCTCGCTGAACGAGTACGCCGCCTTCCTCGACGAGCGGGCCCTGTTCCTCGGCCAGTGGGGCCTCAAGCCCACCAGGGGCGGCGACGGGCCCGGCTACGAGGAGCTGGTCGAGACCGAGGGCCGGCCGCGGCTGCGCATGTGGCTGGAGCGCATGCAGACCGAGGGCCTGCTGGAGGCGGCCGTCGTCTACGGCTACTTCCCGTGCGTCGCCGACGGCGACTCGCTGATCATCCTCGACGACGACGGCGGCGAGCGCACCCGCTTCACCTTCCCGCGCCAGCGCCGCGACCGGCACCTGTGCCTGTCCGACTTCTTCCGCGGCAAGGACTCCGGCGAGGTCGACATGGTCGGCTTCCAGGTGGCCACCATGGGCTCGAAGATCTCCCAGGCCACGGCCGAGCTGTTCGCCAAGGACGCCTACCGCGACTACCTGGAGCTGCACGGCCTGTCGGTGCAGCTCACCGAGGCGCTGGCCGAGTACTGGCACGCCCGGGTGCGCTCGGAGTGGGGGATCGGCGGCGACGAGTCGCTCGACGACATGCTGAAGGTCAACATCCAGGGCTGCCGCTACTCCTTCGGCTACCCGGCCTGCCCGAACCTGGAGGACCAGAAGCAGCTGTTCGAGCTGCTCGCGCCCGAGCGCATCGGGGTGACGCTGTCGGAGGAGTTCCAGCTCCACCCGGAGCAGGCCACCTCGGCGCTGGTGGCCCACCACCCGGAGGCCAAGTACTTCAACGTCTGACAGCAGACGTCCCGCCCGCCCGCCGTTCACGCGCGGGCGGGCACGATTCCGCCCGCCGTTCAGCCCGGACACCCACCATGGCGGGTGACAGCACCGATCGGGGGCAGGAATGCAAGCGGTTTTCTTCGACATGGACGGCCTGCTGGTCGACAGCGAGCGCGTCTGGCTGCGCATCGAGACCGAGGTGATGGCCAGGCTCGGCGCCGAGTGGACGCCCGAGCACCAGGTCCACCTCGTCGGCGGCTCGATGGAGCGCACCGTCGACTACATGCTGGCCGTGTCGGGCGCGGACGTGCCGCCGCGGACCGTGCGCGAGTGGATGGTCACCGGCATGGTGAGCCGGCTGACGGCCGGGGTGCACGTCATGCCCGGCGCCTCCGAGCTGCTCGACGCGCTGCGCGCCGAAGGGGTGCCGGTGGGGCTGGTCACCTCCTCGCTCAAGGACATCGCCGACGCGGTGCTCAAGAGCGTCGGCAGGGACCGGTTCGACGTCGTGGTCACCGCCGACGACGTCACCCGCACCAAGCCCGACCCGGAGCCGTACCTGACGGCCGCCCGGCTGCTCGGCGTGCAGCCCGTGCGGTGCGTGGTCCTGGAGGACTCCCCGAACGGCGTGGCCGCCGCGACCGCGGCCGGCTGCGCCGTCGTGGCCGTGCCGAGCCTGCTGCCCATCGAGCCGGCGCCCGGCCGCCTGGTGGTCTCGTCCCTGACGGAGGTCGGGGTCGCCGATCTCAGGGATCTTCTGCCGTCCTGACGCGTTACCCCTAAGGGAAATGTGGTTCTCGCGGAGGAGGCGGTCCAGCCTCCGCGTGCCAGGATGGAGGGCACGAGCGAGCGATGACGAGGGGGCGGCGAGATGGGTAACTTCGAGGCGATCGCCTGGCTGCCGCTGTGCGCCGGCGTGACCATCGCCGGGCTGGCACTGGCGTTCCTGGCCTTCAGGCGCAGGGGAGCGGCCGCGGGCCTGAGGGTGACGGCGTGGGCGCTGCTGCCGGTCGCGGCCTTTCTCACGGACGCGCTGCAGGCCCTGTGGAGGATCGGCACCACGGTGGTCGGCTTCGTGACCGGCCTGGTGTTCAACCCGTCCGTGTGGGCCGGCGTGGCCGTGGCGGGGCTGTCGGCGGTGCTGTTCGTGGTGTCCGGCGTGATGCGCGGCAGGAAGCTGTCGCTCGGCCGCAACCGCAAGAAGAAGAGCGACACCGCCGGCGCGCCCGCGCAGGGCGGCCCGGCCGGGCAGGCGCCCGCCGCCGGCAAGCCGCAGCAGGCCGCCGGTCAGCCGCAGCGGCCGGCCGTCTCCCAGAAGCCGGCGAGCAAGGGCGACGACGACTTCAGCGACATCGAGGAGCTCCTCAAGCGGCGCGGCATCAGCTGATCCACTCGCCGGGGGTCTTTGTGTCACGGTTCCGAGACGCAACCGGGATCTGTTCACGACATTCGTTCAAGATCGATACGAATGAGTTTCGCAACAATCACAGATTAGCCACATAGCGGTCTGAGGGACTAGTCATAGCAGCTCAGGCCATAGATTCTGCCTCCTGAGGTCCGCGAGTCGGGTCTACAGTAACCACGCGTTAAGACAGCGTTGTCTTGTACCAGGGGGCATCTCGGCATGACCGCACCGCTAGACGTTTCCGGTTCCGCGGCGGAGGCACATCCGGAGTCGGTGCTCAAGGGAGCGGGCAAGGCCATCCAGGGCCGATCGCTGACGAGGATCGCGTGGATGCGCCTGCGCCGCGACAAGGTGGCACTCGGCGGTGGCGTCGTCGTGCTCCTGCTGATCCTTGTGGCGATCTTCTCCACACCGATCATCTCCCTGTTCGGGCACCCGCCGCTGGAGTTCCACCAGGACAAGATCGACCCGAACACGCTCCTGCCCGCGGGCAGCTTCGGCGGCATGAGCGGCGAGTACCTGCTCGGAGTCGAGCCGGTCAACGGCCGCGACATCTTCAGCCGGATCGTCGCCGGCGCCTGGATCTCGCTGCTGATCGGCTTCCTGGCCACCATGGTCTCGGTCATCATCGGGACCGTCATGGGCGTCGTCGCCGGCTACTTCGGCGGCTGGGTGGACCAGGTCATCGGCCGCATCATGGACGTCTTCCTGGCCTTCCCCCTGCTGGTCTTCGCGATCGCGCTGGTGGGCGTCATGCCCAACGAGGGGTTCGGGCTCCAGGGCGACGGCCTGCGCATCGCCATGCTGATCTTCATCATCGGGTTCTTCAGCTGGCCCAGCATCGGCCGCATCGTCCGCGGCCAGACGCTCTCGCTGCGTGAACGCGAGTTCGTCGACGCCGCCAGGAGCCTCGGCGCGCGCCACGGCTACATCCTGTTCCGCGAGGTGCTGCCGAACCTGGTGGCGCCGATCCTGGTGTACGCGACCCTGCTCATCCCGACCAACATCCTGTTCGAGGCCGCGCTGTCCTTCCTCGGAGTCGGCATCAACCCGCCCACCCCGACCTGGGGCGGCATGCTCTCCGAGGCGGTCCGCTTCTACACGCTGCCCCACTTCGTGCTCTTCCCGGGTCTGGCGATCTTCATCACCGTCCTGGCGTTCAACCTGTTCGGCGACGGGCTGAGGGACGCCTTCGACCCGCGGGCGCACTGAGCCCGCCAACGCTTCATCCCCCGCATCCCACTCATCAAGGGGTTAGTCAATGAGAAGGAAACACGCACTGGCAGGAGCCGCGACAGCGGCGCTCGCCTTGGTGCTCTCCGCCTGTGGCGGCGGAGGTGGCGGCACTCCCAGCCAGCCCGCCCAGTCGGCGGCGGGCGGCGCCGCGCAACCCGCGGCGAACGTCGCTCTGACGCAGGTGTACAACCCGTCCACGAAGAAGGGCGGGACGCTCAAGGCGGCCCACTCCTCCGACTGGGACAGCCTCGACCCGGCCGACACCTACTACGGCTACTCGTTCAACTTCGGCCGGTTCTACTGGCGGACGCTGACGATGTACAAGCCGGGTCCCGGCCCCGAGGGCAACACGGTCGTCCCCGACCTGGCGGAGGGGCTCGGCCAGCCCAGCCCCGACGGCAAGACCTGGACGTACAAGCTCAAGAGCGGCCTGAAGTTCGAGGACGGCACGCCGATCACCGCCAAGGACGTGGCGTACGCGGTGGCCCGCTCCTTCGACAAGAAGACCTTCACGCACGGCCCCTCCTACCTCAACGAGCTGCTCGCCTGGCCGGAGGACTTCAAGGGCGTCTACGAGACCCCTGACGTGGACTACAAGTCGGCGGTCGAGGCCACCGACGACACCACGGTCGTCTTCCACCTGAAGAAGCCGTTCGCGTCGATGGACTACGTCGTCCAGATGCCGATGACGGCCCCGGTGCCGAAGGACAAGGACACGGGCGCCAAGTACAAGGAGAAGGTCGTCTCCTCCGGCCCGTACAAGTTCGAGACGAACGAGATCGGCAAGCGCTTCGCGCTGGTCCGCAACGACCAGTGGGACCCGGCGACGGACCCGAACCGTCCCGCGCTGCCGGACCGCATCGAGGTCCAGCTCAACGTCAACGCCGACGACCTGGACAACCAGCTCATCTCGGGCAGCGTCCAGCTCGACATCCCCGGCACCGGCATGCAGCCCGCCGCACTCGGCAAGGTGCTGCCGGACCCGACGCTGAAGGCTCGTACGGACAACCCGACGATCCCGAGGCTCTGGTACGTGTCGGTCATCCCCGACACCAAGCCGCTGGACAACGTCGACTGCCGCAAGGCCGTCATGTGGGCCGCCGACCGCGTCGCCAACCAGACCGCCTTCGGCGGCCCGGTGGCCGGTGGCGACATCGCCACGAACGTGATGCCGCCGCCCATCGTCGGCCAGGAGAAGTTCGACCTGTACGCCAGCCCCGAGAACAAGGGCGACGTCGCCAAGGCCAAGGAGGCGCTCGCCGCCTGTGGCCAGCCGAACGGCTTCACGACCAACATGTCGTTCCGCTCCGACCGCCCGCGCGAGAAGGCGCTGGCCGAGGCAATGCAGCAGGCGCTGGCCCGCGTCGGCATCAAGCTGGAGCTGAAGGGCTTCCCGGCCTCCAGCTACTTCTCCGACTACGCGGGTAACGTCAACTACGTCAAGGAGAACGGCATCGGCCTGGCCACCCACGGCTGGGGCTCCGACTGGCCCGACGGCTACGGCTTCATGCAGGCCATCGTCGACAGCCGCACCATCCGCGACGCCGGCAACTACAACCTCAGCGTCAAGAACCCCGAGGTCGACAAGCTGATCGACCAGGCCTCCGCCGAGCTCGACGCCGCGGCCCGCGCCAAGCTGTGGGTCGAGGTCGACAAGAAGGTCATGGAGGACGCCTCCATCCTTCCGGTGGTGTGGGCCAAGTCGCTGCTGATGCGCGGTCAGGGCGTGACGAACCTCGCCTACAACGAAGGCCAGAGCATGTACGACTACGTCATGCTCGGCGTTCAGTGACGCGTTCCATCACTGAACCAGGTTCGGGGATCTAGCGAAGGCAGGTGAAGGCAGGAGTGGCCCGCCCGCGGCGGGCGGGCCACTCGGCCGACAGCGGTGGTCACATACATCATCAGGCGTCTGATCGGCGCCTTCGCCATGCTGATCGTGATCAGCATGGTCACCTTCGGCATCTTCTTCGTGGTGCCGCAGTGGGCGGGGGCGACACCCGAGGCCCTCGCCTCGCGTTACGTCGGGCGCGCGGCCACGCCGGAGACCGTGGCGCTGGTCGCGGAGCGGCTCGGCTTCAACGACCCGGTGGTCGTGCAGTACGGCAGGTTCGTCAAGGGCCTGTTCACCGGAGCCGAGTACGACTACGGCGCCGGCGTCGAGCAGTGCCCCGCGCCCTGCTTCGGCTACTCCTTCATCAGCGGCCAGCCCGTCTGGCCCGACCTGGTGGACCGCATGCCGGTGACCTTCTCCCTGGCCATCGGCGCCGCGATCCTCTGGGTGCTGGGCGGCGTCAGCGTCGGCGTGCTGTCCGCGCTGCGCAGAGGCAGCATCTTCGACCGGATCTCGATGGGCACCGCCCTCGCCGGCGTGTCCCTGCCGATCTTCTTCACCGGCATGATCTCCCTGGTCGTCTTCAGCTACGGCCTGGGCTGGACCCCGCCGGGCGGCGCCTGGACGGACTTCACCGTCAACCCCGCCCAGTGGGCCTACAACCTGCTGCTGCCCTGGATCACGCTGGCGTTCCTGTTCGCCGCGACCTACGCGCGGCTGACCCGCGCGGGCATGCTGGAGACGATGGGCGAGGACTACATCCGCACCGCCAGGGCCAAGGGCCTGCGCGAGAACCAGGTCGTGACCAAGCACGGCCTGCGCGCCGCGCTCACGCCGATCCTGACCCTGTTCGGCATCGACTTCGGCCTGCTCATCGGCGGCGCCATCCTCACCGAGACCACCTATACTCTGCCCGGGCTCGGCCAGTTCGCCATTCTGGCCATCAGGAATCAGGACCTGCCCCAGGTCATGGGTGTCGTGCTCGTCGCCGCCATCTTCGTGGTGGTCGCGAGCCTGGTCGTCGACCTTCTGTACGCCGTGGTCGACCCGAGGGTGAGGTTGTCATGAGCTTCCTTGACGTCAAGGACCTGAAGATCCATTTTCCGACCGACGACGGTCTGGTCAAGTCCGTGGACGGCCTGTCGTTCAGCGTCGAGCGCGGCAAGACCCTCGGCATCGTGGGCGAGTCGGGCTCCGGCAAGAGCGTGACCAGCCTCGGCGTGCTCGGCCTGCACAAGGGCGGCCGCGCCAGGGTCTCCGGCGAGATCTGGCTCGACGGCGAGGAGCTCGTCGGCGCCTCCGCCGAGCACGTGCGCAGGCTGCGCGGCAAGAAGATGGCGATGATCTTCCAGGATCCGCTGTCGTCGATGCACCCGTTCTACACGGTCGGCCACCAGATCATCGAGGCGTACCGGATCCACAACAACGTCTCCAAGCAGGTCGCCCGCAAGCACGCCATCGACATGCTCGGCCGGGTCGGCATCCCCGAGCCGCAGCGCCGGGTCGACGCCTACCCGCACGAGTTCTCGGGCGGCATGCGCCAGCGCGCCATGATCGCCATGGCGCTGTCGTGCGACCCCGAGCTGCTCATCGCCGACGAGCCGACCACCGCGCTCGACGTGACCGTGCAGGCGCAGATCCTCGACCTCATGCGCGACCTGCAGCGCGAGTTCAACTCCGCGCTCATCATCATCACCCACGACCTGGGCGTCGTCGCCGAGCTGTCCGACGACATCCTCGTCATGTACGGCGGCAAGTGCGTCGAGTACGGCACCACCGAGGACATCTTCTACCGCCCCGAGCACCCCTACACGTGGGGTCTGCTGGGCTCGATGCCCCGCCTCGACCGCGAGCCCACCGACCGCCTCTTGCCGATCAAGGGCTCCCCGCCGTCGCTGATCAACGTGCCGCCGGGCTGCGCCTTCCACCCGCGCTGCCCGTACGCGGAGAAGACCGGCGGCAAGGACAGGACCGAGGTGCCCGTGCTGGCCGAGACCGAGGGCGGCCACCTGGTGCGCTGCCACCTCGACCGGGCCGAACGGCGGGACCTGTGGGAGAACGAGATCAAGCCAGCGCTGGAGACTCAGTGAGCGACAACGAGCCGCTTCTTTCCGTGCACAACATGGAGAAGCACTTCCCCGTCACCAAGGGCCTGCTCAAAAGGCAGGTCGGCGCCGTCAAGGCGGTCGACGGCATCGACTTCGAGGTGTTCAAGGGCGAGACGCTCGGCCTGGTGGGGGAGTCCGGCTGCGGCAAGTCCACCACCGGGCGGCTGGTGACCCGGCTCCTCGAGCCCACCGCCGGCAAGATCGTCTTCGAGGGCGAGGACATCACGCACATGTCGCAGGGCCGGCTCAGGCCGCTGCGCCGCGACATGCAGATGATCTTCCAGGACCCCTACTCGTCGCTCAACCCGCGGCACACGGTCGGCGCGATCGTCGGCGCGCCCTTCCGCATCCAGGGCGTCAAGACCGAGAACGGCATCAAGAAGGCCGTCCAGGACATCCTGGAGCTGGTCGGGCTCAACCCCGAGCACTACAACCGCTACCCGCACGAGTTCTCCGGCGGGCAGCGCCAGCGCATCGGCATCGCCCGCACCCTCGCGCTCAAGCCCAAGCTGATCATCGCCGACGAGCCCGTCTCCGCGCTCGACGTGTCCATCCAGGCCCAGGTCGTCAACCTGCTCGAAGACCTGCAGAACGAGCTGGACCTGACCTACGTCGTCATCGCCCACGACCTGTCGGTGGTGCGGCACATCAGCGACCGCGTCGCCGTCATGTACCTCGGCAAGATCGTCGAGATCGCCGACCGCAAGCGGCTGTACGAGTCGCCCATGCACCCGTACACCAACGCGCTGCTGTCCGCCGTGCCGGTGCCCGACCCGAAGTCGCGCAAGGATCGCGAGCGCATCCGCCTCGTCGGCGACGTGCCCAGCCCGCTCAACCCGCCGCCCGCCTGCCGCTTCCACACCCGTTGCTGGAAGGCTCAGGACATCTGCAAGCAGGTCGAGCCGCCGCTGGCTCAGCTGGCCGACGGCCACCGGGTGGCCTGCCACTTCCCGGAGAACGCCCCCGAGCAGGCGCCGAGCACCCCCGCCGTCACGACCGGCTGAACCCCGCCGCGCCGGGCGTCCTCTAGGAGATGGCGCCCGGCGTGATCAGGCCCGTCTCGTAGGCCAGCACCACCGCCTGCACGCGGTCACGCAGGCCCAGCTTGGTCAGCACGTTGCCGACGTGCGTCTTGACCGTCGTCTCGCTCACCACGAGCTTGGCCGCGATCTCCGCGTTCGACATGCCCTTGGCGATGAGCCGCAGCACCTCGAGCTCCCGCTCCGTCAGCCGGTCCAGCCGCGCCGGCGCCGCCTGCTCGTACGCCGAGGGCAGCCGCGTGGCGAACCTGTCGAGCAGCCGCCGCGTCACGCTCGGCGCCACGATCGCGTCGCCCGCCGCGACCACCCGGATCGCCTGCACCAGCTCGTCCGGCGGCACGTCCTTGAGCAGGAACCCCGACGCCCCCGAGCGCAGCGCCTCCACGATGTACTCGTCGAGGTCGAACGTCGTCAGCACCAGCACCTTCGGCACGTGCGCCGACGGCGCCGCCTCCCGCACGATCCTGCGGGTCGCCTCGATGCCGTCGACCCCGGGCATCCGGATGTCCATCAGCACCACGTCGGGCAGCAGCGCCCGTGTCTGCTCCTGCGCGTCCTTGCCGTCGCCCGCCTGCCCCACCACCGTGATGTCGGGCTCGGCCTCGAGTATCAGGCGGAAACCGGTACGCAGCAGCGGCTGGTCGTCCACCAGCAGCACTCTGATCGTCATTGGCCGTCCTTCAACGGGAGCCTCGCCCGCACCTCGAAACCGCCCCCCGGTAGCGGACCGATGTTCAGGATTCCACCATAGAGGGCCACCCGCTCACGAATGCCCACCAAACCATGCCCTGACGGCGACGACAGCTCCATCTCCTGCGCCGCCCCCTTTCCGTCGTCCTCCACCCGCACGTCCAGCTCGTACGGCTCGTACCGGATCGTCACCACCGCCTCCGCCCCCGCGCCCGCGTGCCGCAGGCTGTTGGTCAGCCCCTCCTGGACCAGCCGGTACGCCGCCAGGTCCACCCCGGCGGGCAGCACCACCGGCTCGCCCTCCACCCGCAGCCGCGTCGGCAGCCCCGCCTCCCGCATCTGCTCCACCAGCGACGGCAGATCCCGCACCCCCGGCTGCGGCCCCAGCTCCGCCCGCGCGTCGGCCCTGGTGTCGGTACGCAGCACGCCCACGATGTTACGCATCTCCGTCATCGCCAGCCGCCCCGTGTGCTCGATCGCCGACAGCGCCTCCCGCGCCAGATCGGGGTCCGAGGCCAGCACCCGCCGCGCGGCCGCCGCCTGCACCGTCATCACGCTCACGTGGTGGGCCACCACGTCGTGCAGCTCACGCGCGATCCGCGACCGCTCCTCCGCCCGTGCCGCCCGCGTGTCGGCCGCGTGCGCCCGCTCCAGCCGCGCCGCCCGGTCCTTCAGCTCCTCCAGGTACGCCCTGCGCAACCGCAGGCTCCGGCCCGCTCCCCACACCGCCACCAGCACCACGGCGGTCACCACGTACTCGCTGGCGCTGCCCACCCTGACCGGGCTCGACACCGCGCCCGCCAGGTACGTCACCAGCGACAGCAGCAGCCCCGCCAGCGCGATCGCCAGCCCTCGGTAGGACGCCACCGAATACAGCAGCACGATCCCCGCCAGGCTCGACATGCCCGTGCCGTAGCCGAGCCCGTTGAGCAGCGTCTCCGGCACCAGCCCCGCGCACAGCGCCGACAGCGGCCAGCGGCGGCGCACCGCCACCGGCGCCGACGCCGCCACCAGCAGCAGCGCCCCGAACACGTCCGGATGCCGCATGCCCTCGACCGGAATCCCCTCGGCCTGCAGCCGATCGGGCCCGTACAGCGCGTACAGCGCCACGGAGGCCACTGCCACCACCCCGGCGAGCACCGTGTCGTGGAGCCTGCTCCGATCTATGCGCACCGCTTCACTGTAAGACCAGGTGAGAGCCTGGAACCTCCTACTCCGGGAGGATTAGCACTCCTGGAGGACCAGCCCTCCAGGAGGACGAGCACTCGGAGGGCGGGCGCTCGCGGACCAGCGCTTCGCGGACGTGCGCCTTTTGCGGACGTGCGCTCTGAAGGGCGGGCGCGGCCTACAGCTCGTCCGTGGCCGAGCGGCGGCTGCTGCGCACCGTGTCGCCCGGCTGACGGTCGGGCACCGGCGGCGGCGTGCCCCCGAACTCCGGGCACAGCGCCTGATGGTCGCACCAGTCGCACAGGCGGCTGCGCCGCGCCCGCCACTCGCCCGTCACCAGCGAGCGCTCGATCGCCGCCCACAGCGCCATCACCTTGCGCTCGGTGGCCAGCAGGTCGGCCTCGTCCGGCGCGTACCGCAGCACCTCTCCCTGCCCGCCCAGGTAGACGAGCTGCAGCAGCCGCGGCACGCTGCCGCGCAGCCGCCACAGCACCAGCGCGTAGAACTTCATCTGGAACAGCGCCTTGGCCTCGAAGTCGGGCCCCGGCGCGCTGCCCGTCTTGTAGTCGACCACCCGGACCTCGCCCGTCGGCGCCACGTCGAGCCGGTCGACGTAACCCCGCAGCATCAGCCCCCCGTCGAGCACCGCCTCCACGTACAGCTCCCGCTCGGCCGGCTCCAGCCGCGTCGGATCCTCCAGCGTGAAGTAGCGCCGCAGCATCTCCCGCGCCTGCCCCAGCCACTGCGCCTGCTCCGCCTCGTCGGCGAACATCCGCGCGTACTGCGGGTCGTCGGCCAGCAGCCGCTCCCACTGCGGCTCCAGCAGCTCCAGCGCCGCCTCCACCGAGCGGCCCGGCGCCGGCAGGTCGTAGAGCCGCTCCAGCACCGCGTGCACCACCGTGCCCCGCACCGCCGCCTGCGACGGCTTCTCCGGGAGCTGGTCGATCACCCGGAAGCGATAGAGCAGCGGACACGTCATGAAATCGCCCGCCCGGGACGGGGAGAGAGCTCCGATGATCACCGGCTCGGTCAACGTCATGCACCGCACTCTAGGTCAAGACCCCGACAGAATAACCGCCGCGGAACGAGGATCACGTGATCGGGCGCGTAGCATCAAGGCAGCAACAGCACGTAATGGACGTTCAAGGAGTGCGGTGAGCGAGCAGAGCCCGCGGCAGGAGTCCTCAGGCATCCGGATGGGGAAGCCGTTCGGCATTCCGGTGTACGTCTCATGGACCTGGTTCCTCGTGGCGGCCTTCATCACCGTCATGTTCGGGCCGCAGATGCGTCAGATGCTGCCCCAGCTCGACGACTTCGCCGCCTACGGGGTGGCGTTCCTGTTCGCGGTGCTGCTGTACGTCTCGGTGCTGCTGCACGAGCTGGCCCACAGCGTGCTGGCCAAGGCGTACGGCCTGCCGGTGCGCAGGATCACCCTCTACCTGCTCGGCGGCGTGTCGGAGATCGAGAAGGAGCCGCCCACGCCGGGCAAGGAGTTCATGGTCGCCGCCGCGGGCCCGGCGCTCTCGCTCGGCCTGGCCGGGATCGGCCTCGTCGCCGACGTCTACCTGATCAACGACGGCGGCATCCTCGAGGTGCTCACCTGGCAGCTGTGGTTCGCCAACCTCATCGTCGGCGTGTTCAACCTGCTGCCAGGGCTGCCGCTCGACGGCGGCAGGATGCTGCGCGCCGGCGTGTGGAAGGTCACCCGCAACCCCGGCTCCGGCACCGTCGTGGCGGCCTGGGGCGGGCGCGTCCTGGCCGTGCTGCTGGTGGCGTTCCCGATCGTGAGCATGCTGTCCAGCGGGCGGGAGCTCGACTTCACCAACGTCATCTGGCCGCTGGTGCTGGCCTCGTTCATCTGGATGGGCGCCAGCCAGTCGCTGCGCGTCGCCAAGATCAGGGCCAGGATCCCGCAGGTCAACGCGCGCGCCCTGGCCCGCAGGGCGATCCCGGTGACGGCCGAGACGCCGCTGTCGGAGGCGCTGCGGCAGGCCACCGAGCAGCGGGCGGGCGCGCTCGTCGTCGTCGACCACGACGGCAGGCCGCTGGCCATCGTCAGCGAGGCCGCCGTCCAGGCCACTCCCGAGCACCGCCGCCCCTGGGTGAACGTCGGCTCCCTGGCCAAGTCCCTAGAGCCCCAGATGGTGCTCGCCGCCGGCCTGACCGGGGAGCCGCTCATCGACGCCATGCGCGAGGCTCCCGGCAGCGAGTACCTGCTGGTCGAGGACGGCGGGGAGATCTACGGCGTGCTGTCCACGGCCGACGTGAACAGGGTTTTCACCGGCGTCTGATATGTCCCACTCGTTTAACCGTCGGCCCCTCGATAGGGTCGTGTCCAGCAGTTTCGGGTGGCCGGAGCCAACCCCCGCGATTTCTGCGATGCCACGCCTGGCCGATAGTGTTCTGTTTGGCCAAACTTGCACAGTTGAGGGGTTTGTTGCGGGTCCACCGGTTCACCGAATCGAGACGAGGGGGCCGCGACACGGCCTCGTCGGCTGGGTATGCGTATGGCTGGTGGCCGGCACGGCAGTGCGGGTGCCGTAACAACGCCGGCTTCCGGGGAGGAGAGTTGAGTGACCGAGCGCAGCGAGGGCACCGATGAGCGCAGCACGGTCGTCATGAGGGAGGACGCATGACCGACCAAGGCTTCGGAGTGGTGCGTCCGCTTCCTGGAAACGGGCTTGTCGCCTACGAGGGCGGGCTGCTGCTGGTGTGCGACTCGGCCGAGTCGGCCGCCGACGCCCTGATCGAGGCGCTGCGCGAGACCGCCGCCTCCGGCGGCGACGGCCGGGCGCTGGCCCGCCGCGCCGCGCAGGTGCTCGCCGCCAACATGGCCTCCGACCCCGCCACCTGCGCGGTCGCCGGCCCCGTCGGCGGCGGCGTCGCCGTCCTGGTCAGCGGCTCCGCCTCGGCCACCATCGTCACCTCCGGCGGCGAGACCCGCCTGGCCGGCAGCGACTCCCTCACCTGGGCCGACCGCCTCGTCAGCGGCCCGGTCGAGCGCGTCGAGCTCAGCCTTCCCGGTGCCGGCAGCCCCCACCCCGCCGTCCGCTTCGCCGGCGGCATCGTGCACGGCGGCGGCCTCGTCGGCGACCTCACCGGCGAGTTCGCCGCCCGGCCCGCCGCCCCCGCCGAGCCCAGGCTGCTCACCAGCGAGCTGCCCGCCACCGGCTTCCACCTCGAGCCCGACCTCGTCCAGCCCCAGCCCCAGCAGCCCCAGCAGCAGCAGCCCGTCGAGCGCCCGCCGTACCCGATGGCCGACCAGCCGCCCATCGTGCCCGGCCCGCCCTCCGGCCCCCAGCCGATGGAGCCGCCCGCCTACCACACGCCGCAGGAGCCGCCGCCCTACCTGCCGCCGCAGGAGCCGCTCTACCAGCCCGCGCAGGAGCAGCCGCCGCCGCTGCCCGAGCAGCAGCAGTTCCCCTCCTACGACGAGCCTCCCCTGTCCGGCAACGGCATCGGCGAGCCGGTCGGTCAGCACATGGGCCCGCCCGACCACTACGACCCGCCCGCGCCGCCCGTGCTCGGCCCGCCCGACCACTACGACCAGCCGGGCCCGCCGCAGCAGGAGCAGCACCCCGACCACGGCGAGCGGCCGCTGGTCTACGGCGTCGACTGCAAGAACGACCACTTCAACGACCCCCGCGTGCCCTACTGCGCCGTCTGCGGCATCGCGCTGGTGCAGCGCACGCTCGTCCCCTACAAGGGGCCGCGGCCCTCGCTCGGCGTGCTCATCCTCGACGACGGCACCGCGCTGCCCCTGGAGAGCGACTACCTCCTCGGCCGCGACCCCGAGCGGGCGCCTGAGGTGGCCGGCGGCACCGCCAGGCCCGCCAAGGTCACCAGCCCCGACGGCTCTGTCTCGCGCCGCCACCTGCGGGTGGCGCTCGACGGGTGGGACGTCAACCTGGTGGACCTGGGCTCCGTCAACGGCACCCAGATCCAGCCGCCCGGCGACCCCAACTTCTACGACATCCCGCCGAACGAGCCCGTCACGATCGCCCCGGGGACCACGGTCCGCGTCGGGGTGTCCCGGACGCTCCGCTTCGAGGCGCACCGGGGATAGCTTCGCCTCGCCCGCGTCCCGGAGGTGGGGCGCGGGCGGCCGCGGAAGGAGCGGCAGGACGGCCGCATGCCGCTCCGCCGCGCCCGTCGTGCGGCCGCGCTCGCCGCGGCCCCGGTAGGTTGCGCCCTTGCCCGCCGTCGGCCGCCTGGCCTCTCGCCGCGCTCGCCGCGCCCGTCGTGCGGTCCTGCTGTCGTGCGGTCCTGCTGTCGTGCGGTGCCCCGGTTGGTACGGTGCCGCCGGCTCGGCGCGGTGGTGCTCAGGGGGCGTCGGACGGTGCCAGGAACTCGCGGGCGCCCCGGAGCCGGGTGCTCAGCCGCTGCTGCGTCGCCGAGCAGTCCAGCCGCAGTTCCAGCGGCCCCGGCACCCCGGAGCCTGCCCGGCGGCCGGTGCGCAGGCGGGCCGCGTCCAGGCCGTCGCGGCGGGCGACGAGCACGCCCAGCTCGTACCGGCTCACCGCGTCGGCGCCCGCCACGTGCAGCACGCCGGACAGGCCGCCCACCGCCGCCTCCACCAGCGCCGCCGCCAGGTCGCCGACGTGGACGGGACAGCGCACGTCATCGGTGAACAGCACCCCCTCACCCGCCCCCGTCGCGAGCGAGCGCACCAGCGCCTCGTGCCCCGATCGGCCGTGCCCGAGGATCAGGGACGTCCTGGCGATCGCGGCCTCGGGCAGCACGGCGCGCACGGCCGTCTCCGCCGCCGCCTTGGCCGCCCCGTACGGGGTGATCGGGTCGGGCGGGCACGTCTCGTCGTACCATTTCGCGGCCCCGGAGAAGACCACGTCGCTGGAGACCTGCACCAGCCGCCCGCCCACGCGAGCCACCCCCGCAGCCACGTTCGCGGCGCCCTCCGCCGTGATCGCCCAGTCGCCCTGGCGGTAGGCGGCGTTGATCGTCACCTCCGGCCGGAACGTGTCGATCGCGGCGGCCACGTCCCGCCTCTCCCGCACGTCCACGCGCAGCCACGTCGCCTGTGCGCGCTCTCCGGGCCGGCTCAGACAGGTCGCCGCCACGTCGTGGCCCTCGGCGGCGCAGCGCCGTACGAGCTCGCCGCCGAGGAACCCGCTCCCGCCCACGATCAGCATCTTCACGACCGGCCACGTTACCGGAGCTCGCCGCGGAATCCAGACGGTGATCACTTACTGAGCTTCTCGCGGCATTTAGGCAGAAAGGCGACAAAGGGCCATAAGGAGGTTGTGCGGGAGGTGCGAGCCGGCCCGATGAGGTGTCCATCGATCCCGATGAGGTGTCCGGCGATGACGTGACGCGTCCGCGTGTGAGGCCCCGTCGTCACGCGGCCGGGCGTGCGCGAGGCGAGGTGGGTGAGGCGTTTCCGGAGTGCGGCGCAGGGGGGCTCGTCGCGGGCGAAGGCCCGGAACCGCGGTTTCCGGCAGGGGTGTGGGCGGCGGGGAAGAGGCGGCGGAGGTTGTATTCCGCCTAATCGTGAAATGTCGGCAATATTTCGCCCGGCCCACTAAATCGTGAAGATCCTTCGGATATCTGGAGCGTGGAATGGTGCCGGAGAAGGCGTCAACGCGCCCTCGTACCGGCCGCCCCATTCCCCGGGATCCGGCCTGCCTCGAAACCGGGCGATCACGGCGGGACCGGTCGGAAAGCCCGTACGCCCCGCAACAGACGCACCGCCGCCTCACACCCGCTGGCCGCCTCCATCGCCCGCCCCGCCGCCGTCGCGAACCGCCCCAGCAGATGCTCGTCCCCGTCGCAGAACCCCCGCCCCGCCACCCACACGAACGTGTGGTCCCGCGCCGCCACCGGCACCGGCGTGGCCAGGAAGCCCGGCTCGCCCATCGAGACGTCCGGCGGCAGCCGCACCGCCTCGCAGGACGCGGCCAGCTCCTTCAGCACCCCCGACTCCACCAGCCACTGCCGCAGGCGCAGCGGGTCTCCGGGCGGTGTGTGCACGTGCACCGGGCACGCCTCCTGCCGCAGCGCGTCCACCCGGACGAACCCGGCATAGGCGGTGCCCGCGACGGCGGCGGCGGTGCGCGCCAGCCGGTCGGTCAGCTCCGCGGCCTGCAGGCAGGAGAACGCGGAGAGGAGTTCGCGCATGGCGACGTCGACACGGTTGTATGGCATCGCGAGATCCCCTCGGAGGCGGAGGGGGCGAGATCGCGCAGCCCGATCGCGCGAAACTCGCCAGCGGGTGCCCTGACTATCGCCCTCGACGCGGCCCTTGACTACCCCTCAACAGGAAATCAGGATTTTTGCCAATTTCGGACCAGCCGTCCGTCCCGCCGCAACACCGCCGTGATCCTCCGGCGGGCCACAGCGTTCCCACGACGGCGATCGCGCCCCAGCGGGGCCCAACGCGCCCCCGGGGCGGGCGCCCGCCCCGCGGGCTACGCCGGCCGCAGCCGCGCCCACTGGACGTCGTCGGCCCGCGTGCCGTCCGGCCGCGGCAGCAGCTCCCGGTGCACGCCCTCCCGCAGGAACCCCGATCGTTCCAGCACCGCGTGCGAGGCCGTGTTGTCCGCGTCGGTGCCCGCCACGATCCGGTGCAGGGCCGTACGCGCGAACGCCCAGTCCACCACCAGCCCGACCGCCCGCGTCATGAAGCCGCGCCCGCGGAAGCCGGGCAGCAGCGAGTAGCCGACCATGGCCTGGCCCAGCGCCGGCACCACCTGCATGAGCTGGATGTGCCCGGCGAACGCCCCCGAGCCCGCGTCCCTGACCGCCATCTCCGCCCGCTGCCCCGACAGCCACCAGTAGCCGGTGTACCGGCAGCGCCGTTCGGCGTCCTCCAGCGAGGCGGGCGGCGTGACCGAGTACGCCGCCACGCTCGGCTCGGCCATCATCCGGTGGTAGTCGGCGGCGTCGCCGGGCGCCATCGGCTCCAGCCGCACCACGCCGTCGTCCAGCGCCCCGCCCTCCAGCAGTGGCAGGAACGGCTCCACCGCCGGCGCCGCCTCCCCCCTGAGCCTGGCGAACACCACGTAGTCCGCGAAGCGCCCGTCGCGCAGCCGCCTGGCCTCCCGCCGCAGCCCCTCCTCGCGGAAACCCGCCCGGTACGCGGCCCGCAGGCACGCCACGTTCTCCACCTCGGCCTGCAGCTCCACCCTGCGCACCCCGTGGTCGAGCGCCCAGTCGGTCAGCGCCCGCACCGCCGTCGCCGCCACGCCCCTGCCGCGCGCCCACGGCGCCACCATGAAGCCCACGCCCGAGACGTCCCAGCGGTCCGGCGGCTCCAGCCAGACGAGCCCGGCGAACCGGCCGCCCTCCGTGACGGCGTACCGCGCACCGCCGTCCTGCCAGGCGCCCGCCGAGCGGCGTACGTGGTCGAGGGCGTGACCCGCCTCGTACGGCTGCGGCAACGACGGCACGAACCTGGCCGTCACCGGGTCGTCGCACATCTTCACGATCGCCTCGGCGTCGTCCTCCGCCGGAGGCCGGAGGATCAGGGAGCCGGACGAGATCACGTCACGCGGGAGCATCCCCCATAGATATCGCGCGTCCGGACGGGCTCGAAAGCCCTATAACCTTGCCGCCATGGGTTTCCGCAGGCATGGGCCATTCCAGGCAGGGGATCAGGTGCAGCTCACCGACCCCAAGAACAAGCGCCACACGATCACGCTCAAGGAGGACGGCGTCTTCCACACCCACAAGGGCGCCATCCCCCACAGCGACCTGATCGGGCAGCCTGAAGGCTCCGTCGTGCGCTCCTCCGGCGGCACCCAGTACCTCGCCTTCCGCCACCTCCTGCAGGACTACACGCTCGCCATGCCGCGCGGCGCGGCCGTCATCTACCCCAAGGACGCCTCGATGATCGTCGGCATGGCCGACATCTTCCCCGGCGCCCGCGTCATCGAGGCCGGCGTCGGCTCCGGCGCCCTGACCTGCTTCCTGCTGCGCGCCGTCGGCCCCGAGGGGCACGTCACCTCCTACGAGCGGCGCGAGGAGTTCGCCGACGTGGCGCGCAAGAACGTGGAGAAGTTCTACGGCGGGCCCATGGACGACAACTGGCGCCTGGTCGTCGGCGACCTGGTCGCCTCCATCGACGAGGTGGACGTCGACCGCGTCATCCTCGACATGCTGGCCCCCTGGGAGTGCGTCGACGCGGCCGCGAAGGCGCTCACGCCCGGCGGCGTGATCTGCTGTTACGTGGCCACGACGACCCAGATGTCCAAGACGGTCGAGGCGATTCGCGATCACGGGTGTTTCACCGAGCCGCATGCGTGGGAGACCCTGGTTCGCGACTGGCATGTCGAAGGGCTCGCCGTACGGCCCGATCACCGGATGATCGGCCACACCGGGTTCCTCGTCATCGCCCGGCGCATGGCCGACGGCGTGACCCCGCCGCCGCGCCGTCGTCGACCGAAGGGGACCACTGAAGAACTATGACAATTTGGCCACGAGGGTGCGTTGGTGCGTGACACGGGAACAGATCGCCGTGTTCATATGCTGGGAGTATTAAACGCACTATTGGGGATTATTCAACGAATACTGAATGTCACTCTACGAACACTGCCCGGCCAGGTTACGGAGGGGCCCGAGATAGGTAAGGTCCTTAGTAGTCGCCCTCGACTGGGAAGGAGGTGACGGGGCGTGGCAGCTCGCGATGATGCTGAGGCTCGAGCCGCGCAGCGCGAACGGGAGGTCGCTGATCTTTCAACACAGGTCTCCTTCCTCCAGGAGGAGATCACCGCGCTGAGGCGGAAGCTGGCCGAGTCACCCCGTCAGGCCAGGGTCCTCGAAGAGCGTCTCCATGAGGCACAGGCGAATCTCGCGGCCGTGACAGGCCAGAACGAGCGTCTGGTGGCAACCCTCAAGGAGGCCAGGGACCAAATCGTCGCACTCAAGGAGGAGGTCGACCGGCTGGCGCAGCCGCCATCCGGCTTCGGCACCTTCCTCGAGGCCAGAGAAGACGGCACGATCGAGGTGTTCACCGGAGGGCGCAAGCTCCGCGTGAACGTCAGCCCGGCCGTCGACGTCGACTCGCTGAGGCGTGGCCAGGAGGTCATGCTCAACGAGGCGCTCAACGTGGTCGAAGCACTCGGCTACGAAGAGGTCGGCGAGATCGTGATGCTCAAGGAACTGCTCGACGAGGGCAAGCGCGCCCTGGTGATCTCGCACGCCGACGAAGAGCGCGTCGTGCGACTGGCCGAGTCGCTGGTCGGCCAGCCCATCAGGGCAGGAGACTCGCTCCTGCTCGAACCTCGCTCCGGCTACGTCTACGAGCGCATACCCAAGTCCGAAGTCGAAGAGCTCGTGCTCGAAGAGGTCCCCGACATCTCCTACGAGGAGATCGGCGGCCTCATGCGGCAGATCGAGCAGATCAGGGACGCCATCGAGCTGCCCTACCTGCACGCCGACCTGTTCCGCGAGCACAAGCTCCGTCCCCCCAAGGGCGTGCTGCTGTACGGGCCGCCCGGATGCGGCAAGACGCTCATCGCCAAGGCCGTCGCCAACTCCCTGGCCAAGCAGGTCGCGGAGAAGACCGGCCAGTCCGGCAAGAGCTTCTTCCTCAACATCAAGGGCCCGGAGCTGCTCAACAAGTACGTCGGCGAGACCGAGCGGCACATCCGCCTGGTCTTCCAGCGGGCCCGCGAGAAGGCCTCAGAGGGCACCCCGGTGATCGTGTTCTTCGACGAGATGGACTCGATCTTCCGGACCCGAGGCTCCGGCGTGTCCTCCGACGTGGAGAACACCATCGTCCCCCAGCTGCTCTCGGAGATCGACGGCGTCGAGGGCCTGGAGAACGTCATCGTCATCGGCGCCTCCAACCGCGAGGACATGATCGACCCGGCGATCCTGCGGCCCGGCCGCCTGGACGTCAAGATCAAGATCGAGCGGCCGGACGCCGAGGCGGCCAAGGACATCTTCTCCAAGTACCTCGTCTCCGACCTGCCCCTGCATCCCGATGACCTCGCGGAGCACTCCGACTCCCGCGCGGCCACCATCCAGGGCATGATCCAGAGCGTCGTCGAGCGCATGTACACCGAGAGCGAAGAGAACCGCTTCCTCGAGGTGACCTACGCCAACGGCGACAAGGAAGTCCTCTACTTCAAGGACTTCAACTCCGGCGCGATGATCCAGAACATCGTCGACCGGGGCAAGAAGATGGCCATCAAGCAGTTCCTCGAAAGCGGCCAGAAGGGCCTGCGGGTGCAGCACCTGCTCTCGGCCTGCGTGGACGAGTTCTCCGAGAACGAGGACCTGCCCAACACCACCAACCCCGACGACTGGGCCCGCATCTCCGGCAAGAAGGGCGAGCGGATCGTCTACATCCGCACGCTCGTCTCCGGCAAGCAGGGCACCGAAGCCGGCCGGTCCATCGACACCGTCGCCAACACCGGCCAGTACCTGTAAACCCCTGGACGGCAGGGCCGAGCGGGACTCCCCGCCCGGCCCTGCCGCCTGTCCGGGCCCGTCCGCCGCCACGCCCGGCGACCGCGAGGACCCGCCGAACGTGCGGCGACACGGCCGATACGCATGCACACCTCCCCGATGAGGCGCACACTGGCCCTGTGACCACGTTCAAACGAGTAGACGTGCACGTCGAAGGCATCGTCCAAGGGGTCGGCTTCCGGCCCTTCGTCTACTCGCTCGCCAACCGGCTCGGCCTCGCCGGACGCGTGCACAACGACGTCAACGGCGTCCACATCGAGGTCGAAGGAGCACTCGCCGGCGTCGAGGAGTTCCTCACCGCGCTCGAACGCGACGCCCCCGCCCTGTCCGCCATCGAACGCGTCACCGTCGTCAGCGGCGAGCCCGCCGGCCACCGCGGTTTCACCATCGCCACCAGCGACCCCGCAGGCCCCCGCCGTGCCCTCGTCTCCGCCGACACCGCCACCTGCGACGACTGCCTGCGCGAGCTCGCCGACCCGGCCGACCGCCGCCACCGCTACCCGTTCATCAACTGCACCAACTGCGGCCCCCGCTTCACCATCGTCCGCGGCGTTCCCTACGACCGGCCCACGACCACCATGGCCGCCTTCGGCATGTGCGACGACTGCGCCCGCGAGTACCACGACCCCGGCGACCGCCGCTACCACGCCCAGCCCACCTGCTGCCCGGCCTGCGGGCCCCGGCTCAGCCTGCGCGACCCGCGCGGCACCGAGCTGTGCGGCGACCCCATCGCCTGCGCCGCCGTCCTGCTGCGGGCCGGCCGCGTCGTCGCCGTCAAGGGCCTCGGCGGCTACCACCTCGCCGTCACCGCCTCCGACGAACGCGCCGCCGCCGCCCTGCGCGGCCGCAAGCACCGAGAGGAAAAGCCGTTCGCCGTCATGGCCGCCGACCTCGCCCAGGCCCGCCTGCTCGCCGAGATCGACGACACCGCCGCCGCGCTCCTCACCGGCCGCGCCCGCCCCATCGTGCTGCTGCCCCGCCGCGACGCCGCCCCCGCCGGCGTCCCCACAGGCGCTCCCGCGGGCCCGCTCGCCGTCGCCCCGTCCGTCGTCCCGTCCGTCGCCCCGTCCGTCGCGCCGGGCAACCGCAGCCTCGGCCTCATGCTGCCCTACACCGCCCTGCACCACCTCCTGCTCGCCGAGCTCGCCGAACCGATCGTCCTGACCAGCGGCAACGTCTCCGACGAACCCATCGCGTACGAGGACGACGACGCGCTCACCCGCCTCGGCGGCATCGCCGACGCCTTCCTCACCCACGACCGCGCCATCCACCAGCGCACCGACGACTCCGTGATCCGCCCCCTGCCCGGCGCCATCACCATGCTGCGCCGCGCCCGCGGCTACGCCCCCGAGCCGCTCGCCCTGCGCCGGCCCGTCTCCGCACCCGTCCTGGCCTGCGGCGCCGAGCTCAAGAGCACCTTCTGCCTGGCCCAAGGGCGGCGCGCGTTCGTCTCCCAGCACATCGGCGACCTGGAGAACCACGACACCCTGCGCGCCTTCGCGGAGAGCATCGACCACTACTGCCGCCTGTTCGGCATCCGCCCGGAGATCGTCGCCCACGACCTGCACCCCGGCTACCTCTCCACCAGGCACGCCCTGGAGATCACCGGCGTCGAACACGTCGGCGTCCAGCACCACCACGCCCACATCGCCGCCTGCCTGGCCGACAACGGTGACCCGGGGCCCGTGATCGGCGTCGCCTTCGACGGGCTCGGCCACGGCGCCGACGGCACCCTGTGGGGCGGCGAGTTCCTCCGCGCCGACCTGGCCGGCTACGAACGCCTCGGCCACCTCGCCCAGGTGCCCATGCCCGGCGGCGCCGCCGCCATCAGGCAGCCCTGGCGCATGACCGCCGCCTACCTGCGCGACGACCACCCCGGGCTCGACGTCGCCCGGCGCAACGCCGAACGCTGGGACGACGCCCTCCACCTCGCCGCCACCGGGCTCGACTCGCCGCTCACCTCCAGCGCCGGCCGCCTGTTCGACGCCGTCGCGGCGCTGCTCGGCGTCCGCGACAAGATCACCTACGACGGGCAGGCCGCCATCGAGCTCGAACAGCGCGCCGAGCCCGCCGAAACCGGCGCCTACCCCGCCGCCGTCACCACCCCCGCCTCCGGCCCCCTGATCGTCGAAGGCGGCGACCTCGTCCGCGCCGCCGCCGCCGACCTCTCCGCGGGCGCCGATCCCGGCGTCATCGCCGGCCGCTTCCACAACGGCGTCGCCGCCGCCATCACCCGCACCTGCGTCGCCCTCCGGCAGAGCACCGGCCTGACCGCCGTCGCCCTCTCGGGCGGCGTCTTCCAGAACGCCCTCCTGCTCGACCGCACCGTCCAGCGGCTGCGCGCGGCCGGCTTCCGGGTGCTCAAGCACGTACGCGTGCCGCCCAACGACGGCGGCCTCAGCCTCGGCCAGGCCTCCGTCGCTGCGGCCACCCGCGACCGCACGTAACGGCCCGGCCCTCCGGACGGGGGCGAGGCCACCGGCCTGCTCTCGACCGCCTCGCTCGCCCCCGAGCGGTGGCTCGTCGGTGCGCACGAGCGAGGCGGCCCTGCGCGAGGCCCTCGCCTTGCGGGCGTGGCGCAGATTGCTCACGTGGCAGGTCGCTCACGTGGTGCGGGTTGCCGCGTGGCGCGGATGGCGTGCGGCGCGGATGGCGCGTGGCGACGGTGGCCGCTCCCGCTCGTCCGCGCGACCCGGTGCGGCGCTGCGGTTCGCCGTCCCCGGTGGGCGGCAGGACCGCGCCTAGCATGGCGATCATGGAATACCTCAACCCGGCCCGCACCCCGTACACCGAGCACGACCGCGCGCTCATCGGCGTCGAGCACGCCCGCCAGGCCCGCGCCCGCTTCGCGCGCCACCCCGACTACCGGCCCACGCCCGTCCACGCCGTCCCCGGCCTCGGCGGGGCCGGCGTCGCCTACGTCAAGGACGAGAGCGGCCGCATGCGGCTGGGCAGCTTCAAGGCGCTCGGCGGCGCGTACGCCGTGCACCTGCTCGCCGAACGCGAAGGCGGCGGCGCGCCGTTCGTCTGCGCCAGCGCCGGCAACCACGGCATCTCCGTCGCCGCCGGCGCGGCGGAGGTGGGCGTGCCGTGCGTCGTCCACCTCAGCGAAGGCGTGCCCGAGGCGTTCGCGCAACGGCTGCGCGCGCTCGGCGCCGAGGTGCGGCGCGCCGGGCACGACTACGAGGCGAGCATGACCGCCGCGATGGCCGACGCCCAGGAGCACGGCTGGCGCCTGGTGGCCGACACCTCGTGGGACGGCTATACCGGCGTCCCCCTGGACGTCATGCGCGGCTACAGCGTCCTGTTCGACGAACTGTCCGACCCCGGCGCGTTCCCGCCCGCAGAAGAGCCCACAGAGGCTGATAGCGGGCATCAGGCGACGGGGCCCACCCACGTGTTCGTCCAGGCCGGCGTCGGCGGGCTCGCCGCCGCCGCGGCCGGATACGTACGCGACCGGTGGGGCGAGCGGCCCAGGATCGTCGTCGTCGAGCCGGACGGCGCCCCCTGCCTTCTCGAGAGCGCCCGCGCCGGCGGGCCCGTCCGCGTCAGCGGCCACCCCACCACCCTCGGCCGGCTCGACTGCCGCGAGCCCTCCCTCCTGGCCCACCGCCTCCTGTCCCACCTGGCCGACCTCTACCTCACCATCAGCGACGAGCAGGCCGCCGCGGCCACCAGCCTGCTCGCCGCCCACGGCGTCCGCCTGTCCGACTGCGGCGCCGCCGGAGCCGCCGGGCTGCTCGCCCTCACCCCCGGCGCCCGTGAACGGCTCGGCCTCGACCACACCGCACGCGTGTTGCTCGTGGGAACAGAAGGACCCGTGGAACCAAAGTGATCAGAGTGACGTCAAAGGGGCGTGCAACCACCCAACCGGTCCCGATCCAGACACGCCCGCGGAGACGGCCGGTTGGCCGAGCTCGACCTCCTGCGGTTCCTCGCCGCCCTCGCCGTCGTGGCCTTCCACTACCTGGTCGCCTACGCCTCCGTCTGGGGAGACCGGCCCGCCGAGCTGTTCCCCGCGCTGGCGCCCATCGCCGGGCTCGGCATCCTCGGCGTCGAGCTGTTCTTCATCATCAGCGGCTTCGTCATCCTCATGACCGTGTGGGGGCGCGGGCTCGGCGCGTTCGCCCGCTCCCGGCTCGTCCGCCTCTACCCCGCGTACTGGCTCAGCCTGGCCGCCATCGCCGCCCTCTACGCACTCACCGGCGCCAAGGCGCTCGACCCAAAACTTTCCCCAGGTGAATACCTGCTGAACGCCAGCATGTTCCAGCGGCTGTTCAAGGTCACCGACGCCAGCGGCGTCTACTGGTCGCTCTGGGCGGAGCTCCGCTTCTACCTGCTGATCGCCATCCTCGTGATCATCGGCGTCACGCGCGGGCGCGTCCTGACCTTCTGCGGTATCTGGCTCGCCGCCGCCCTCGGCGTCAAACTCCTCGAGGACAACGACCTCGCCGTGCCCGAGCTCGTCCGCGAGATCGTCATGCCCGGCTACGCCGGGTACTTCGTCGCCGGCATGGCCCTCTACCTCGTGCACAAGCGCGGCGGCGGCTGGCTGCCCTGGCTCTACATCGCCGTCTCCTACGGGCTTTCCCTCCACTCGGCCCTCGGCCGCGTGCACGGCCGCATCGAGCTCGCCGGGTTCAAGAACATGCCCGTCACCGACCTCAGCGTGATCATCACCCTGACGCTGATCTTCGCCGTGATGGCCCTCATGGCACTCGGGATGTTGCGGATGCGAAGCTCGCGGATCCTGACCGCGCTCGGCGGCACCACATACCCGCTTTACCTCTTCCATAGCGTCATCGCCGTGGCCCTCATCCCGCTGCTCACCGGCGACCTGCCCCCCTGGGCCGTCGCCACGATCACGACACTCGTGTCGATTCTCGTGTCGTATTTGGTCTACTCCTTTGCCGAACGCCCCATCCAGCGGCTACTCAAGCCCCGCAGACCTACACAAACCACATCAGCTCCCGCCGTACAGATGGAAAAGACGTCGGTGCCATAACTCTGTGGCCCTGGGGCACTGTGAAGGGCATAGGCTCGGGCATATAAACGGCGGATAGACAGACCCGGACGAACAGAGGGTGTTGCATGACGGTGCGTCGGGTGATGGGCATCGAGACCGAGTACGGCATCTCCGTACCCGGCCAGCCAGGCGCCAACGCGATGGTGACCTCCTCACAGGTCGTGAACGCCTACCTGGCCGCCTCGGCGGCCCGCGCGCGCAGAGCACGGTGGGACTTCGAGGAGGAGAACCCGCTCCGCGACGCGCGCGGCTTCGACCTGGCCAGGGAGGTGGCGGACCCCAGCCAGCTCACCGACGAGGATCTCGGCCTGGCCAACGTCATCCTCACCAACGGAGCCAGGCTCTACGTCGACCACGCCCACCCCGAATACAGCTCGCCCGAGTGCACCAACCCCCGGGCAGCCGTCATCTGGGACAAAGCCGGCGAACGAGTGATGTACGACGCCGCCACCCGCGCGTCCGCCATCCCCTCCAACGCCCCCATCCAGCTCTACAAGAACAACACCGACGCCAAGGGCGCCTCCTACGGCTGCCACGAGAACTACCTCATGCGGCGCGCCACCCCCTTCGCCGACATCGTCAGGCACCTCACCCCCTTCTTCGTCTCGCGGCAGGTCGTCGTCGGCGCCGGCAAGGTCGGCATCGGCCAGGACTCCCGCGGCGAAGGCTTCCAGATCAGCCAGCGCGCCGACTTCTTCGAAGTCGAAGTAGGCCTGGAGACCACGCTCAAGCGGCCCATCATCAACACCCGCGACGAACCCCACGCGGACCCCGAGAAGTACCGCCGCCTCCACGTGATCATCGGCGACGCCAACATGTCCGAGATCTCCACCTACCTGAAGCTCGGCACCACCGCTCTCGTCCTGGCGATGATCGAAGAAGGCTTCCTGACCCGCGACCTGGCCGTCGAGAACCCCGTGCAGGCCCTGCGGGCCGTCTCCCACGACCCCTCCTGCCGCTACGAGATCGCCATGCGCGACGGCCGTAAGCTCACCGCCGTCCAGCTCCAGATGGAATACCTCGAGCAAGCCCGCAAGTACGTCGAAGAGCGCGGCACCGCCCAGGACGAGATGAACAAGGACATCCTCGACCGCTGGGAATCCGTCCTCACCCGCCTCGCGGAAGACCCCATGCAGCTCGCCCGCGAGCTCGACTGGGTCGCCAAGCTCGAGCTGCTCGAGGGCTACCGCAGCCGCGACGGCCTCACCTGGTCCCACCCCCGCCTCCAGCTCGTCGACCTGCAGTACTCCGACATCCGCCCCGACCGCGGCCTCTACAACCGCCTCGTCGCCCGCGGACGCATGCAACGACTCGTCACCGAGGACGAAGTCCAGCGCGCCGTCGAGAGCCCGCCCACCGACACCCGCGCCTACTTCCGCGGACGCTGCCTGAGCCAGTACAGCGAATCCGTCGCCGCGGCCTCCTGGGACTCCGTCATCTTCGACATCCCCGGCCGCGAATCGCTCCAGCGCGTCCCGACCCTCGAACCGCTGCGCGGCACCAAGGCCCACGTCGGCGAGCTCTTCGACCGCTGCAACACCGCCGCGGACCTCGTCTCCGCGCTCACCGGCGGCGAGTGACCCACCTGGCAGGCGCGGGATCGGCCCCTCACAACAGGAGGCCGATCCCCAGCATCAGCGTGCCCGCCGCCAGGCAGACCCCGCCCGCCACCGTCAGGTAGATGAGCTTGTTCGGCTTCGTGTCACCCGGGCGTACCACCGACAGGAAGAAGCCCAGCGGCATCAGGATCGGCGCCGCCACGATCAGCGTCCGCGTGAGCGCCTTCAGCGCGTCCGGCAGGCCCGACTGATCCACGTACAGCATCGCCACCAGCGCGAACAGCACCAGCACGCCCGCGTGCGCGTGCCCCGCCCGCCACAGGCCGCGGCGGACCGGGTTGTCCAGGTAGCCGGGGACGTTCTTCATCAGGGCCGACAGCAGCGTCACGCCGCCGTAGGCCACGCCGGGGACTGTGATGAGGAGCACACCCGCGGTGCTCAAGGACGAAGGGGACATCTGAACCTCCTCTGGGTACGGGGATTCATTGTTAGATAGGAATGCTATCTAGTCAACCCCGCAAGATCGCTGGGCGTTCGGCGCGAAATGTCGGCTCGTTCGGGGAAGATATGCCTAGAGGCAGTCCCCCAAGCGGAGGTAGGACATGGCAACCAAGGACACCGGTGGTCAGAAGCAGACCGGGCGGCGCGAGTCCGAAGTCGAGGAGACCGAGGCGTCGGCGGCGCCGGACGTCCAGGAGCGGCAGGAGAAGCTCACGGACGATGTCGACGCGATTCTGGACGAGATCGACGAAGTTCTCGAAGAGAACGCGGAGGAGTTCGTGCGCAGCTACGTCCAGAAGGGCGGAGAGTAGAGCAAAACGGCCGAGGGGAATCGGGTGGAATCGCCCGCCGATGTGAAGAGGACGGCTCCGCGCGCATGCTCGCCCGTCAGGGCGGGCTCTGCGCCGTCCGGCAGGTCGTCCCGGGCACATTCGCGGATCACTGTCACGCGACCGGGCAGGTGCGGGGCGGGCGGAGCCGGCCGGGGCGAGGAGGAGCTCCGGCGGGAGTTCCACGGGGCGGTGACCTGGGTGGGGTGAGTTCTACTCCTTCGGCATCGTGTACTCGACGGCCACGCCGATGAGGCGGACAGGGTGGGTGAGGTCGTGGCGGTCGAGGATGTCGAGGGCTGTGCGGGTGACCAGAGCCGGGTCGGTGGTGGGGGCGGGCAGTTTCGACTGGCGGGTGCGGGTCAGGAACGGCGTGGTGCGGACCTTGACGGAGACACGGGTGATCTCGCGACCGGCGTCGACGGCGTCCTGGGTGACGTGTCCGGCGAGGGCGGTCAGGTGGCGGGCGAGGTCGGCTCTGTCGGTGAGGTCCTGGGGGAAGGTGGTCTCGCGGCTGTGGCCGCGGGCGATCCAGGGTGTGGTGACGACCTCGGCTTCGCCCTTGCCGAGGGCGAGGTAGCGGTACCACGGGCCGTTGGTGGGGCCGAAGTGGCGGGCCAGCTCGGCGGGGTCGGCGGCGGCCAGCTGGGCGACGGTGTGGTAGCCGAGGGCGGCGAGTCTCTTGGAGATCCGGGCGCCGATGCCCCACAGCGCGTCGGTGGGGCGGTGGTTCATGGTCTCGGCCCAGTTCGCGGTGGTGAGGCGGCGGACGCCGGCGGGCTTGGCGAGAGCTGAGGCGAGTTTGGCCTGGTGCTTGTTGTCGCCGATGCCGATGGAGCAGTCGAGGCGGGTGCGGGTGCGTACGGCGTGCTGGAGGTCGGCGGCGAGGGTTTCCGGGTCGTCGGTGGTGGCGCCGAGGAAGGCTTCGTCCCACCCCCAGATCTCGACGAGGACGGGGAACTCGCGCAGGACGGCCATGACGCGTTCCGAGGCGGCCTCGTAGGCGGGCG
Source organism: Nonomuraea thailandensis (assembly GCF_024172165.1). Classification (GTDB taxonomy): domain Bacteria; phylum Actinomycetota; class Actinomycetes; order Streptosporangiales; family Streptosporangiaceae; genus Nonomuraea; species Nonomuraea thailandensis. The sequence continues at coordinate 1,740,044 of NZ_JAMZEB010000002.1, forward strand.
GGTCGCTGGGCAGGAAGACGGCGTCGGGGCAGCGGCGCAGGGCGGTGCGGAGCGGCATGCCGGAGTGGACGCCGTGCTCGCGGGCCTCGTAGGTGGCGGTGGCGGCCACGGTGCGCGGCTGGGTGGGGTCGCCCGTGCCGCCGACGACGACGGGCCTGCCGCGGAGCTCGGGGTGCCGCAGGAGCTCGACGGCCGCGATGAACTGGTCGAGGTCGAGGTGCAGGATCCAGTTCCTGGTGGCCATGTGTCCAGTATGGCGGGGTCCTACCGGGTGGTGAGGAGGGTGTCGCCGCGGTAGAGGAGGGCGCGGTGGGGGGTGGCCCAGACGGGGGTGCCGAGGGGTGGTTCGTGGCCTTCCGGGACGACGGTCTGGATGAGGGCGCCGGGGGTTTCGAGGGTGACGAGGGTGTGGGTGCCGAGGTTCTCCAGGACGGTGACGGCGCCGGGGAAGGCGTCGGGGCGTTCGGCGGGGGAGAGGGTCATGTACTCGGGGCGTACGCCGTAGGTGAGGTGGTCGCCGGGGGTGACGCCGCCGGGCAGGGGGAGGGTGGCGCCGGCGACGTGGAGGCCGCCCGGGGTGGCGTGGGCGGGCAGGAGGTTCATGGGGGTGGAGCCGATGAAGGCGGCGACGAAGGTGGTGGCGGGGCGGTGGAAGATCTCGGCGGGGGTGGCGACCTGGATCATGCGGCCGTCTGACATGACGGCGATGCGGTCGGCGAGTGCGAGGGCTTCCGCCTGGTCGTGGGTGACGAAGACGGTGGTGACGGCGAGCTCGCGCTGGAGCCGTTTGAGGAAGGTGCGGGCTTCGAGGCGGAGCCGGGCGTCGAGGTTGGACAGGGGCTCGTCGAAGAGGAAGGCGGCGGGGTGGCAGGCGATGGCGCGGGCGAGCGCGACGCGTTGTTGCTGGCCGCCGGAGAGCTCGGCGGGGCGGCGGTGGAGGAGTTCGGTGAGGCTGAGGCGGGCGGCGACGCCGGCGGCCTTGGCGGTGCGTTCGGCGCGGGGGACCTTCCTGATCCGCAGGGGGTAGGCGATGTTGGCGGTGACGTCCATGTGGGGGAAGATCGCGTAGTCCTGGAAGACCATGGCGACGTCGCGCTCTCCTGGGGGGAGGGCGGTGACGTCCTTGCCGTCGATGCGGACGGTTCCGCGGGTGGGGGTCTCGAGCCCGGCGATGGTGCGCAGGAGGGTGGTCTTGCCGCAGCCGGAGGGGCCGAGGAGGGCGAAGAACTCGCCGTCGGCGATGGTGAGCTCGATGGCGTCGAGGGCGTGGACCCCGCCGGGGAAGATCTTGGTGAGGGCGTGCAGGGTGATCACCGTTTGATCCCTCCGTGGAAGCGGAAGCCGTAGCGCTGGGAGACGAAGAGGTACATGGCGACGACGGGCAGGGAGTAGAGCAGGGAGAAGGTGGAGATGAGGTCGAGCCTGGGCGCGCCGCCCTCGGTGTAGAGGGTGTAGAGGATGACGGAGCCGGGGGCCTTGCCGGGGTCTCGCAGCAGGATGAACTGGAACAGGAAACCGCCCCAGACGCTGGCGAGGGCCCAGACGGCGATGGTGGCCAGCCCTGGCCTGACGAGGGGGACGACGATGTGGCGCAGGATCTGCAGGGGGGTGGCGCCGAAGACGCGGGCCGACTCCTCGTAGGAGGTGGGGGTGTCGTCCATGAAGTCCTTGAGGATGAAGATGGCGGCGGGCAGCAGGCCGCCGGAGACGACGAGGATGACGCCGAGGTGGGTGTCGATGAGGTCGAGGCGGGTGGCGAGCTCGAAGATCGGCACCATGGCGGCGGTGCCGGTGACGACGGATGACAGCAGGAGGAGCAGGTAGAGCAGGGCGTCGCGGCCGGGCACGCGGACGCGGGAGAGCGCGTAGGCGGCGAGCGCGGCGAGGACGACGACGAGGACGGCGGCGCCTCCGCCCTGGATGAGGGAGTTGCGGATGGAGCCGAGGGCGTAGGGGTTGTCGAGGATGGCGGAGAAGTTGCGCAGGGTGAACTCGGGGATGGAGGTGGTGATGGCGGGGGTGTCGTCGAAGGGGGCGCTGGCCAGCCAGAGCATGGGGAGGGTGAAGAAGGCCAGGACGACGGCGATGAAGACGGTGGCGGCGAGCCGGCCGACGGTGTGGCGGATCATCTGACGGGCTCCCGGGTGCCGGCGGTCATGCGGGCGGTCATGCGGGTGGTCATACGGGTGGTCATGCGGGTGGTCATGCGGGCGGGCCTGTGGTGACGGCGGGATCCTGGTGGCGGCGACGGCCGCGCACGAGCCGCAGGTAGGCCAGGGCGAAGACCAGGTTGATCAGCAGGATGAGGAAGGAGATGGCGGCTCCGGCGCCGAGCTGGCCGTCTCTGAGCGCGACGCGGTAGACGTACACGGGCAGGATCTCCGAGCGGCCTTCAGGGCCGCCCCCGGTCAGGACGAACGGCGTGAAGTCGTTGAACGTCCACAGGCTGATGAGCAGGAGGTTCGTCAGGATGTGGCGGCGGATGAGGGGCAGGACGACGTCGCGGAGCTGCTGCAGGACTCCGGCGCCGGCGAGGCGGGCGGTCTCGAGGTGGGAGGGCGGCACGTTCTCCAGCGCGGCGGAGTAGAGCATCATGCTGAAGGCGGTGCCGCGCCACACGTTGAAGACGATGATCGACAGCAGCGGGTGGTCGAGGAGCCAGGCGAAGCCGGGGGTGTGCAGGAGGGCGTTGAGCGTGCCGTCGTCGCGGTCGAGCAGGGCGAACCAGAGGAAGCCGACGACGGTGCTGGGCAGGATCCACGACAGCAGGACGACGCCTTCGACGGTGCGGCGCAGGGGGCCGGTGCGCCCGCGCAGGATCCAGGCGAGGGTGAAGCCGAGCCCGGCCTGGCCGAGGATGGCGGAGCCGCCGACGTACAGGAGGGTCAGCCACAACGAGGACAGGAAGCGGGGGTCGGTGAGGGCGCCGGTGTAGTTGTCGGCGCCGACGAGCCGGGGGTCGGCGGCGGCCAGGCCGGTGAGGCGGTAGTCGGTGAGGCCGAGGTAGATGGTCCACAGGGCGGGGAAGACGAGGAAGACGGCGATGAGGGTGAGGGCGGGCAGGACGAACGCGATCGCCCTGCCCGTGCCGAGCCCGGCGGCGTCAGCCGCTGATGTTGGCCGCGCCACCGACGATGTCCTCGAGTGCGCTCTGGTAGGCGGTGGCGGCCTGGTCGGCGGGCGTGCCGCTGACGACGGCGGCGGTGGCTTCCTGCAGGGCGGTGGAGACCTGCGGGTAGACCGCGACGCCTGGCCGGTAGGCGGTCAGGGGGAGCACCTCGTCGGCGATGTACTTGAGCATGGGGTCGGTGGTGAGCACCTCGTCGTTGACGTCGGTGCGGGCGCTGATGCGGACCTGCCCGGCGAGCTGCGACTTGGTGGCGGCGGCGGAGTGCATGAAGGCGAGCAGGTCCCAGGCGAGCCCGGGGTTCTTGGAGAACGGGTTGAGCACGCGTACGGCGCCGCCCGACATGCTGACGAAGTCCTGGCCGCGGATGCCGGCGCCGGGCTGTTTGGCGGGGATCTTGGCGTAGCCGACGGCCTGGTCGCGGTCCTTCATGGGGGCGACGCCGGCCTGGGGCTCGATGACGGAGCGCCAGAAGTAGTCGCTCTCGGCGAGGATGCCGATCCTGCCTTCGGCGAACTGGGCGAAGGACTTGTCGCGGCCCTTGGCCTCCTGCTGCAGCTTGGGGTCGCCGAGGCCGCTGCCGCCGTAGATCTGCTGGTAGAGGCCGAGGGCGTCCTTCAGGGGTTGTGAGGCGCCGGTCCACTTGCCGGTGGTGTAGATCTCGGCTCCCGCGCCGGCGAGGAGGGGGAGCAGGCCCTGCATGGTGGTGGCCTCGCCCATGGCGGTGCCGGCGTTGAGCTGGATGGGGGTGGGGACGCCGGCGGCCTTGAGCTTGGCGCCGGCGTCGATGATGTCCTGCCAGCTCGCGGGCTGCCAGGGGTCGGGCAGGCCGGCCTTGGCGAAGAGGGTCCTGTTGTAGAACAGGACGCGGCCGTCGGTGCCCTGGGGCAGGCCGTACTTCTTGCCGTCGAAGATGCCCAGGCCCTGCACGGCCTGGGGGATCTGGGCCCAGCCCTCCCATTGCTCGACGGTGGCGCCGCCGACCTCGGTGAGCGGCTTGACGTAGCCGGCCTGGGCGAACTCCCCGACCCAGATGCCGTCGAGGTCGATCACGTCGGCGCCGGCCCTGGACTTGAGGTCGAGCGCGATCTTGGTCTTGTACTGTTCGTCGTCGACGCCGCTGGGCTGGAACAGGACCTTGACGTTGGGGTGGGTCTTCTCGAACTCGGGGATCACCCACTGCTTGATCCACTGGGCGGATTCGGAGTTCTTGCCGCCCTCGATGGAGTTGGCGGCGATGGTGAGGGTGACGCTGCTCTCGTCGGAGCCGCCGCCGGTGCCGCAGGAGGTGAGGGCGAGTGCGGCGATGATCCCGATCAGCGCGGGTCGGCTGGGGAGTCGCATTGTCGGCCTCCTGTTCAGGACGTGCAGACATACCGACAGTCGCATGGGCGGTGGCGGCCGTAAAGAAACGATCCGAACACGGACCTTTGGCGCTCGGAGTGGCTTATAGGGCCTTTCCGGCGCCCTGTGACGGGTGGTTCGCCGTGAGCTGATCGTGGGAAGTGCAGACAGCAACACAACATGAGTAGGGTCGCCCTAGGAACACTGAACGTTTGGAGGGAGTCGCGTGGCATCGCACAGGGATCTGCCCGTCGGCTTGGTGAACCAGCTCTTCCAGAACACCGGAAGTTCCTCGTTCACGGAGTTTGTCGGCTCGTACGCGCCTGAGTTGCTGCCGCGGCGGGGTGAGGTGCTGGCCACGCCGATCGGTGACCAGGTTCCGCACGCGACCACGATCGTGGCCGCCACGTTCGCCGGCGGCGTGGTCATGGCGGGTGACAGGCGGGCGACGTCGGGCAACATCATCTCGCAGCGTGACGTGCAGAAGGTGTTCCGCGCCGACGACTACTCCTGCATGGGCATCGCGGGCACGGCCAGCACGGGCATCGAGTTCGCCCGGCTGTACCGGGTGGAGCTGGAGCACTACGAGAAGCTCGAGGGCCGCACGATGTCGGTCCAGGGCAAGGCCAACCGGCTCGCGACCATGATCCGCGGCAACCTCGCGATGGCGATGCAGGGGCTGGTGGTGGTGCCGCTGTTCGCCGCCTACGACCCTGACAAGGACGAGGGGCGCATCTTCAGCTACGACGTGGCGGGCGGGCCGTACGAGCGGGAGAGGTACGACGCGATCGGGTCCGGCTCGATCTTCGCGCGCGGGTCGCTGAAGAAGCTGTACCGCGACGGCGCGTCGGCCGACGACATGGTGATGACGCTGATCCAGGCGCTGTACGACGCCGCCGACGACGACTCGGCGACCGGCGGGCCCGACGTGACGAGGAAGATCTGGCCCATCGTGTCCGTGATCGACGCCGACGGTTTCCGCCGCCTGTCGGAGGAGGAGGTCTCCGGCTACGTCCAGCAGATGCTCGACGCCCGCCTGATCTCGCCCGACGGCCCCATCGCCCCGCTGCGCTAGAAAGGACCTCCACACGTGTCCATGCCTTTCGGATATGCCTCCCCCGAGCAGATCATGCGGGACAAGGCCGACTACGCCCGCAAGGGCATCGCGCGGGGCCGTTCCGTCGTGGTGCTGCAGTACGTGGACGGCATCCTGTTCGTCGCGCCCAACCCGTCCCGGGCGCTGCACAAGATCAGCGAGATCTACGACCGCATCGGCTTCGCGGCCGTGGGCCGCTACAACGAGTTCGAGGAGCTGCGGCTCGGCGGCATCCGCTACGCCGACATCAACGGCTACACCTACGACCGCTCCGACGTGACCGGGCGAGGCCTGGCCAACCTGTACGCCTCCAACCTGGGCCGCATCTTCACCGAGTCGATCAAGTCGCTGGAGGTGGAGGTCGTCGTCGCCGAGGTGGGCGACACCAAGGAGGGCGACGCCATCTACCGGCTGACCTTCGACGGGTCGGTCTTCGACGAGCACGGCTTCGCGGCCATGGGCGGGCAGGCCGAGGCGGTGGCGAGCCGGCTGAAGGAGCGTTACCGCGAGTCGATGTCGCTGGCCGACGCGCTGGAGGTGGCGCTGACGGCGCTGACCGAGCCGGGCGGGGAGCGTCCGCCGGTGGGGCAGCTCGAGGTGGCGGTGCTCGACCGCAACCGGGAGCACCGCAAGTTCCTGCGGCTGACGGGGGCGCGGCTGGAGCGGCTGCTGGCCCAGACCAGCAACCCGCCGTCCGCGCCCGCCGCACCGCCCGCCACGCCGCCTCAGGACTCCGGTGACACGCCGCCGCCCACGGGGCCCGAGGGAGACGTGGACGACGGCTCCTCGCCGCTGTAGGGCGGGCACGGGACATCACGACGGGGACCGCCACGGCGGTCCCCGTCGCCGTTCGCGGCCGGGCCGGCGCTGCCCGGCCTCGGCCGTCCGGCGTTGAGCCGGATGTTGCCCGGCCCGGTGTTGCGGGGCCAGGGCGGGTTGCGGAGCCAGGCGTGTGCTGCCGGGCTGGGCGCCGGTCGGTGGTTGAGCGGGTGGCAGGGTCGATGGCGTCGGCCCATGGGCAAGGGGCGGGCGGCCGGTGGGCAAGGCGCGGGCGGCCGGTGGTGTCGGCCGGGCGAGGTAGGACCGGCGGGGCCGGTGGTGCCGGGTGGCGGGTGGAGTAAGTGGTGGGGCGGAAAGGGGGAGAGGTTCCGGTGTGACCTGTTTCACTCGGAGGCGCCCGAACTCCTCCCGCTGATCGCGGATCTTATGATCCGTGAACACTCCCTTGCGTGGCCTTCTCGCGGCGGGCGCCGCCACGGCCGTGATGCTCACCTCCGGCGTGGCGGCTGAGGCGGCCACCGCGTTCCCCAGGTACAAGGCGCCGAAGATCTTCGGCACCACGTTCCAGGCGGACCCGAAGCACGACTTCACCAAGCGCATCCACTCCCGCCACGACGGCATCCTGCGCGGCTGGTTCACCTACGTGCGGGACGGCGTGGCCGAGTACGAGCCGATCAGGTGGAAGAAGGGCACCCACACCGAGGGCAACTTCGAGGGCCCGCCCGAGGGCGACGTCAGGGCGTACGCCTCGCCCATCGCCAAGGACGTGATCTTCCTGTCGGCGTACGGCTGCAGGACGTCCGGCTCCGACCTGACCGTCAGCCGCAAGACGGGCCTGGGCGCCAAGCGCTGCTCCAGGGCGACGCTGATCAAGCGGCACGGCAAGGCGGGCCACCCGGCCCTCATCACCGTCCACAAGGGGAAGATCGTCCAGGTGCAGGAGATCTACACCCCCTGAGACGGCGCGCCGCGGCACCCGCGCCCCGTGGGGGCGGGCACGGGGGTCGAAGCGGGGCGAAAGCGGACATCGGCGGTGCCGGAGGGAAAACACCTGCGAAGATCTCTCCCGCTCGCCGATCCGTGGGCATAGTGTGAGGTGATGGATCGTCGCATCTTCGGGCTGGAGAACGAGTACGGTGTGACCTGCACGTTCAGGGGCCAGCGCAGGTTGTCCCCGGACGAGGTCGCGCGCTACCTGTTCCGGCGAGTCGTGTCCTGGGGCCGATCGAGCAACGTCTTCCTCCGCAACGGCGCGCGTCTGTACCTGGACGTGGGCAGCCATCCTGAATACGCAACACCCGAGTGTGACAACGTCATCGAGCTCGTCACCCACGACAAGGCGGGCGAGCGCATCCTTGAGGGCCTGCTCGTGGACGCCGAGAAGCGGCTGCGCGAAGAGGGCATCGCGGGTGACATCTACCTGTTCAAGAACAACACCGACTCGGCCGGCAACTCCTACGGCTGCCACGAGAACTACCTGGTCGGCAGGCATGGGGAGTTCGGCCGGCTGGCGGACGTGCTGATCCCCTTCCTGGTGACGCGGCAGATCGTGTGCGGGGCGGGCAAGGTGCTGCAGACGCCGCGCGGTGCCGTCTACTGCGTCTCGCAGCGAGCGGAGCACATCTGGGAGGGCGTCTCCAGCGCCACCACCCGCTCGCGGCCGATCATCAACACCCGTGACGAGCCGCACGCCGACGCGGAGCGGTTCCGCCGCCTGCACGTCATCGTGGGCGACTCCAACATGAGCGAGACCACGATGCTGCTCAAGGTCGGCGCCACCGACCTGGTGCTGCGCATGATCGAGTCCGGCACGGTGATGCGCGACCTGTCGCTGGAGAACCCGATCAGGGCGATCCGCGAGGTCTCCCACGACATGACCGGGCGCCGCCGGGTGCGGCTGGCCAACGGGCGCGAGGCGTCGAGCCTGGAGATCCAGCAGGAGTACCTGTCGAAGGCGAAGGACTTCGTGGACCGCCGCGGCGGCGACGAGATCGCCCACCGGGTGCTGGAGCTGTGGGAGCGCACGCTCACCGCGGTCGACACGGGCAACCTCGACCTGGTCTCGCGGGAGATCGACTGGGTGACGAAGTACCAGCTCATCGAGCGCTACCGGAAGAAGTACGACCTGCCGCTGTCCTCGCCGCGGGTGGCCCAGCTCGACCTGGCCTACCACGACGTGCACCGCAAGCGCGGCCTGTACTACCTGCTGCAGAAGCGCGGCTCGGTGGAGCGGGTGGCCTCCGACCTGAAGATCTTCGAGGCCAAGTCGGTGCCGCCGCAGACGACCAGGGCGCGGCTGCGCGGCGAGTTCATCCGCAAGGCGCAGGAGAAGCGGCGCGACTTCACCGTCGACTGGGTGCACCTCAAGCTGAACGACCAGGCGCAGCGCACGGTGCTGTGCAAAGACCCGTTCCGCAGCGTGGACGAGCGGGTGGACAAGCTGATCGCCGGCATGTGAGGCGGGGAGACGACGGCCGGGCCGCGGATCGCCGCGGGGCCCGGCCGCGGGGCCCGGCGCGGGGCCGGGTAACGCGGAACGTGGGGCTCCGTTTACCTCGGCCCTACCGGCATGTCGGGTAGTGTGGCGCGAATCTGACGTCTTTCCGAGGGAAATCCATGCGCCGCGCTCAGGCCGTACTGGCCGCCGTGCCATTGATCTTGTTCGCCGCAGCGTGCGGCTCCGACAACGGCGCCACCCCGGGTGCCACCACCGGCGCCACCACCAGCGCCTCCGCGAGCACCGCCGCCGGCGCGCCGTCGGGCGTCAAGGTCACCGGGAACGTGGGCGCCAAGCCCACGGTGACCTTCCCCTCCGGCTCGCCCGCCACGAAGTCGTCCTACGAGGTGATCCAGGCGGGCGACGGCACCGGCGTCAAGGCCGGCGACCGCGTGATCGTCAACCTGACCGTCTACAACTGGGACGGCAAGGGCAACGCCGTGGCGGGCTCCTCCTACGACACCAAGGCGCCGGAGACGATCGCGGTCAACGAGCAGCTGCCGCAGGTGCTGCAGGAGGGCTTCACCAAGGTCAAGCACGGCGGCAGGCTGCTGGCCGTGCTGGCCAACGACTCCGTCGCCCAGCAGCAGGCGACGACGCCGGCCGAGCCGACCAAGGTGTTCGTGTTCGACGTGGTCGGCACCCAGCCCGCGGCGCTGAAGGCGGCCACCGGCAAGGAGACCGGCGAGTCGATCAAGGGCGTCAAGGTGGACAACCCGGGCGGTGAGAAGGCGCCCACGCTGACCACGAAGACGGACGAGAAGGCGTCCAAGGAGCTCGTCGTCAAGACGATCATCCAGGGCACCGGCGCGAAGGCGCAGGCCAACCAGACGCTCGTGGTCCACTACACCGGCAAGATCTGGGGCACCGACCAGCAGTTCGACTCGAGCTGGGAGCGGGGCCAGCCGGCCGAGTTCCCGCTCGCGCAGGTGATCCAGGGCTGGCAGAAGGGCCTGGCCGGGGTGCCGGTCGGCAGCCGCGTCGTGATGAGCATCCCGCCGGACCTCGGTTACGGCAGCCAGGCGCAGCAGGGCATTCCCGCCAACAGCACGCTGGTGTTCGTGGTGGACGTCCTGGGCGCCTACTGACATGAGCGCCGGCCGCCCGCCGGTGTGCTGACGGGCGGTCTCGTGTCGCGGTAGCATCGCGAGCCCGGCGGCGCGCCCCTTCACGGGCGATCCGCCGGGCCGTCGCGTGCTGGGAGGACCGATGCGCCGTGCCGCCGCACTGCTGCTGGCGCCCCTGCTGCTGGCCGGCTGCACCGGCGAGGCGGCCGGGGACCTGGACCTGCGGGTGGGCGGCGCGTTCGGCGCCCGCCCCACGATCGACTTCCCCGACGGCGGGCCGGCGGCCGGGCTGCAGGTGGACGAGCTGGCCACGGGCAAGGGCGAGCGGCTCGGCGCGGACGACGTGGCGATCGTCCAGTACACCGCGCACGTGTGGGACGGCCGGGGCAACCGCCTGGTGGACTCCAGCTTCAACCGGGGCACCCCGGCGGCGTTCCCGGTCGGGGAGCTGCTGCCCGGCCTGGAGCGGGCGCTGAAGGGCCGCAGGGTGGGCAGCCGCGTGATCGCCGCGATCCCGCCGCAGGACGGGTTCGGCGCGAACCCGCCGCAGGGCGTGGCCGCCGGCGAGGAGCTGTTCTACGTCGTCGACATCCTCGGCGCGCACCCCAGGGGCGCCTCGGTCGAGTCGGAGGGCGGCACGCTGGCCGGGGTGAGGGTGGGCGGCGGCGCCAGGCCGGCGCTGGCCGTGCCCGCGGGCCCGCCGCCGGCCAGGTTCGCGGCCAAGGTGCTGGCCAGGGGAGAGGGGCCCGCGGCGCGGCCGGGGCAGCTCGTCGTCACCCAGTACGAGGCCGCCGTCTGGAGCCGCCGCCGGGTCTTCGAGGCGACCTGGGCGAGCGGCGGGCCGAAGGCGTTCAAGCTGGGCGACGGCACCGTGATCAGGGCATGGGACAAGGCGCTGGCCGGCGTGCCCGCCGGGAGCCGCGTGCTGATGATCGTCCCGCCCGCCGACGGCTACGGCCGCGCCGGCAACCCGGCGTACGGGATCAAGGGCTCGGACACGCTCGTCTTCGTCGTGGACCTCATCGCCGCCTACTGAGGCAGGATGAAGGCCATGATCCGCGCATTAATCATCACAACGTCCGCCCTGGCCGTGCTGGCCGCGGGGGCGCCGGCCGCGACCGCGAGTGCGAGCCCCGCCGCGAGTGCGAACCCGCCGTTCTGCAAGGGCGTCAAGCCCTGCGTGATCGGCGGCGACGCCGGTGTCACCTGGGTGCTCGCCTCCGCCTCCTCCTCGTCCAAGGCCCGCAGGACGGCCGCCAGGCTGCTGCGCAACGCCAAGGCCGTGCACCGGCAGTACGGGGCGCCGGAGTGGATCGACATCCGGGTGGTCAGGAAGGGGGCGTGCTGGCGCAGGTACGGCTCGGGCAAGGTGGAGGCGAGCAGCGCCTGCACGTACAAGCGAGTGGAGCGCGAGCTTTCATAGACTCCCGCTGTGAGTAGCGACGACCTCGAGGCGCTGGCCCTGTTGCACGACCCCGTCCGCCGCAGCCTGTACGACGTCGTCGCCTCCCGGGGCGGCGACGTCGGCCGGGGGGAGGCCGCCGAGGCGGCGGGCGTGTCCAGGACGCTGGCCGGGCACCACCTCGACAAGCTGGTGGAGGCGGGGCTGCTGGAGAGCGGGTTCCGGCAGCAGGAGAAGAAGGGGCCGGGCAGCGGCCGGCCGGCGAAGGTCTACCGCCGGGCCAGGGGCGAGCGGTCGGTGAGCCTGCCGCCGCGCGACTACGCCACGCTCGCCTCGGTGCTGGCCGACGTGGTGGAGGTGCTCGGTGCCGAGGAGCAGGCCGAGCAGGTGGCGCGCGGCGCGGGGGCCAGGATCGCCAGGAGCCACCGGGGCGAGCCGGTGGAGCGGGTGCTGAGCGAGCGCGGCTACGAGCCGTACGCCGAGGGCGGCAGGGTGCGGCTGCGCAACTGCCCGTTCCACGTGCTGGCCGAGGAGCAGCCGCTGCTGGTGTGCTCCATGAACCTGGCGCTGTGCCAGGGGCTGCTGGAGGGGCTCGGCGACGATCCCGGGCGGGCCGCGCTGGATCCGCGGCCGGGGGAGTGCTGCGTCTCTCTAAAGCAAACGGATATTGACATAGAAGGCGGGTGATGGTGTGCTGGCTCCCATGAACCCGCCTGCCCTGCATCTCGCCGAGCTCAACATCGCCCACCTGCGCGCGCCCGCCGACAGCCCCGAGCTCGCCGAGTTCATCGCCCTGCTGGAGCCCGTCAACGCCGTCGCCGACACGGCGCCGGGGTTCGTGTGGCGGCTGAAGGAGAGCGAGAGCGACCCCACCGCCCTCGTCGTGCACGACTACGGCGACCATCTGGTGACCAACTTCTCGGTGTGGGAGTCGCTGGAGTCGCTGTGGAACTTCACCTACCGCAGCGAGCACCTGGCCGTGCTGCGGCGGCGCAGGGAGTGGTTCCTGCGCATGATGGAGCCCTACATGGTGATGTGGTGGGTGCCCGCCGGTGAGATCCCCACGCTGGCCGAGGGGATGCGGCGGCTGGAACGCCTCAGGAGCCAGGGCCCGAGCCCCGAGGCGTTCACGTTCAAGGACGCCTACGACAGCAGCGAGGCCGCCAGCCTGCCCGCCGCCGCCGAGGCCAGGAAGTAGGCCAGGTCCTCCTCCAGCCCCCGGCCCATCGTCGACAGCCGCACCGGCGACGTCTCCAGCGCCTGGCGCAGGCCGTCCACGGGGACGGAGACCAGCCGGTGCCGTACGGCCAGCAGCTCGGCCTGGTCCCTGACCCGCACCCCGAACTCGCCCGGCAGGTCCGGCACCGGCACCTGCGCGGGCGACAGCGCGACCCGGCCGTAGGCGGTCAGCGAGTGGTGCGAGACGCCGTAGTGGCGCTCGCGCCGGTCGCCCTCGCTGACCCGCAGCGCCGCCACCGGCACCCCCCGCAGCACGCCCGCCGCGTTGACCGCCTCGCCCGCCGCCACACCCGAGAAGCCCCACCGGGTGCCCGTGCCCAGGTTGCCAGGCCCCTGCGTGACGATCGCCACCTCGGCCTCCAGCACGTGCCTGGCCGCCAGCAGCCCCGTGTGCACGGTGACCGCCTCCAGGTCGCCGCCGAACGACTGGCCCACCGTCACCACGCCGGCCAGCCAGCCGACCTCCCGCAGCCGGGCCGCCGCCATCGAGAACCAGACGGGCAGCGCCCCGCCGTCCTGCATCACGTACGCCACCCGCACGCCCTGCCCAGCGGCGTACAGGCCGCACAGGATCGGCGCGAGCGCCGAGTGCAGATCGGCCACGATCACCGGCATGCCGTCGAGGGAGTCGGCCTCCTGCAATTTCCCGTGATGCGGGGAATCCTGCTCGTCGGCGCCCTGCACCGTGGCCTGCAGCGGCGTGTACCTGGCCTTCACCAGGTGGCCCGGACCCTCGGGATCTTCCGGCAAACGGTTCGGGACGGCCACCACCATGGCGTAACCTCCCGTACCGAGACCCATCGCGAGCGCGGTCGTGTTGAGCAGCACCTCATCGCCGGGTTCCGGGCGCCCCACCAACGGTGGATACGCCAGCGCCCGGCACTCCCCCTCGGGGACGGTGACGTCCAGCTCCACCGCTCCCGGCCACTCGCGTCGGATCCGTACGACCTCGCCCTTGCGCCATCTGATCACGGGGGCAGGGTAGCGTCGATGAAGGAGGAGTGAGGCAGATGTCGCGCCGGAAGACAGAACGGTTGCTCAATCTGGTGATCTGCCTGCTCGCCACCCGGCGCCCGCTGTCGGCAGAGCAGATCCGCCAGGCCGTCCCCGGTTACGACCGCGACGGCGACGAGGCGTTCCAGCGGATGTTCGAGCGGGACAAGAACGAGCTGCGTGAGATCGGTATCCCCATCGACGTCGTGCGCGACCCGTGGGAGGACGAGCCGGGCTACCGGATCGAGCGGGAGTCGTACGAGCTGCCCGAGATCACCCTGGAGCCCGACGAGGCCGCCGTGCTGGGCCTGGCCGCCCAGGTGTGGCAGCGCGCCAGCCTGGCCGAGGCCGCCTCCGGGGCGCTGCTGAAGCTGCGGGCCGGCGGCGTGGCCACCGACCAGCCCGTCGGCACGGGCGCGCTGGAGCTGCGGGTCGACACCCGCGACCCGGCCTTCCCCGCGCTGTGGGACGCTGTGCGCGACCGGCGCGTGGTCCGCTTCGACTACCGCGGCGCCGGCAGCGAGAGCGTCCGCAGCCGCACCGTGGAGCCGTGGGGCGTGGTCAGCCGGCGCGGCCGCTGGTACCTGGCCGGGTACGATCGCGACAGGGACGCGCCGCGCGCCTTCCGGCTGAGCCGCATCACCGGGCAGGTCGCCACGGTCGGCAGGCCGGGCGCCGTCGAGGTGCCCGAGGGCATCGACCTGCGGGCCATGGTGGGCTTCCCCGACGAGACGACCGACGAGCGGGTCGCCGTCGTCCGCGTGCGCCAGGGGGCGTGCGAGGGGCTGCGGCAGCTCGCCAGGGCCGTGCACCCCGGCACCGACGGGTGGGACGAGGCCGAGCTGGCCTTCACCGACCCCGAGCGGCTGGCCGGGTGGATGGCCAGCCTCGGCGCCGACGTCGAGGTGGTCGAGCCGCCGGACGCCCGCGAGGCCGTCATCAGGCGTTTGAAGGGGGCCATTGCGTGAGGGACCGTAGCGAGCCAACCGTCGGACGCAGCAGCGGTCCGCGCACGCGGCCGGCGAAGGAGGGCGCATGAGCGGGTCGGCTGACAGGCTGCCGAGGCTGCTGGCGCTGGTGCCGTACCTGATGTCCCATCCGGGGGCGCAGGTCGGCGAGGTGGCCGCGGTGTTCGGGCTGAGCGAGAAGCAGCTCATCGACGACCTGCAGCTCGTCTGGATGTGCGGCCTGCCCGGGCACACCCCCGGCGACCTCATCGACGTCTCCTGGGACGGCGGCGAGATCCTCATCGACAACGCCGACACCATCGCCAGGCCGCTGCGGCTGGGCATCGACGAGGCCAGTGCCCTGCTGGTCGCGCTGCGCATGCTGGCGGCCACCCCCGAGCTGGCCCTGCCGATCACCGGGGTGCCGGGTGACGCGCTGCCGCGCGTGACGGCCAAGCTGGAGCGGGCCGCGGGCGAGGGCGCCGCCACCGTCAGCACCCAGGTCGCCGTGGACGTCGACGCCGCCCCCGACGCGCTGCCGCGCGTGCGCGAGGGCCTGACCAGGGGCCGGCGGCTGTCGCTGCGCTACTACGTGCAGGGCCGCGACGAGGTGACGCCGCGCGAGGTGGACCCGATGCGGGTCGTGGTCGTGGACGGCCGCGCCTACCTGGAGGGCTGGTGCTACCGGGCTGAGGCGATGCGGCTGTTCCGGCTCGACCGGGTGCTCGGCGTGGACGTGCTCGACGTGCCCGCCGACCCGCCCGCCGAGGCCGAGCCGCGCGACGTCACCGCCGGCGTGTTCCGCCCGTCCCCGACCGACGAGCTGGTCGAGCTGGAGCTGAGCGCGGCCGGGCGGTGGGTGGCCGAGTACTACCCGTGCGAGCAGGTCACCGAGCTCGGCGAGGGGCGGCTGCGGGTGGCGCTGCGGGCCCGCGACGAGGACTGGATACTCAAGCTGGCGCTGCGCCTGGGCGACACCGGCCGGGTGGTCTCGCCGCCCGACATGGCCGAGACCGTGCGCCAGGAGGCCGAGCGGGCCCTGTCCCTGTACGCTCACCACTCATGACCTGGATCTTCCTGTCGGTGGGGCTGGGCGTGGCCGGGCTGGTCGTGCTCGGCATCGCAGGTGCCCGTGTCGTGTCGGCGGCACGTACTCTGAGAAGGGAAATCGCCGCGGCACATGCGCAGCTTGAGCCGAGGCGGGCCAGATTGGCGGGCCAGGGGGGTGAGACCGCGCCCCAGGCAGCGTACGATCGTGGCTGAAACAGGCAACTCGCTAGAAAGGGCGTTTCATGCCGAACCTCGGAGTGCCCGAACTCCTGATCATCCTCCTGGCGCTCGTGCTGCTGTTCGGTGCCAAGAAGCTGCCTGACATGGCTCGCGGCATCGGCCGGTCGCTGCGGATCTTCAAGTCGGAGACCGCCAAGCTGCGCGATGACGACGACGAGCCTCAGCACACGGTGCAGCAGGCCCCGACGCAGGCTCAGGCCCAGCCGCAGCCTCAGCCCGTGCAGCCCCAGCAGATCCCGGCCCCGGCGCCCGCCCCGGCCCCTGCCGCGCCGCTGTCGGCCGAGGAGCAGGCCCGCCAGCTCGAGGAGCAGGCCGCCAGGTTGCGCGCGGGCGCCGCCTCGCAGGCCGACAAGCACGCCTGATCCCCATCCCTCCTCGTCACCTGGACTGCTAGATGGCGCTGCTCAAACGGTCGAGCAATACGGCACCCGACCCCGAGGGTCGCATGCCGCTGATGGAGCATCTGCGGGAGCTGCGCAACCGCCTGGTGATCGCGCTGGCCGCCGTGCTCGTCGGCGTCGTGGTGGGCTTCATCGTCTTCGACCCGGTGTGGGCGTTCATCAAGGAACCGTTCTGTGAGACGCCACAGGCCGGTCAGCTCCGCCCCGGCGAGTGCACGCTGATCTTCGGCGGCATCTTCCAGTCGTTCTTCCTGACGCTGAAGGTGTCGGCGCTGGTCGGCATCGTGGTGTCCTCACCGGTCTGGCTGTACCAGATCTGGGCGTTCGTCACGCCCGCGCTCTACCGCAACGAGAAGCGGTACTCCTTCGCCTTCCTCGGGATCGCGGTCCCGCTGTTCCTGCTCGGCACCGCGCTGGCGTACTTCATCATGGACACCAGCCTGGCGATCCTGCTGGGGTTCGCGCCGACCGACTCCGTGGCGGCCATCCAGATCGACGAGTACGTGAGCTACGTGCTCATCATGCTGGTGATCTTCGGCATCTCGTTCGAGCTGCCGCTGCTGCTGGTGTTCCTGAACATCGTCGGCGTCCTGTCCCACGCCACGGTCAAGAAGCACCGCCGCACCGTCATCTTCGTCATGTTCATCTTCGGCGCGGTCATCACGCCGGGCGGAGACCCGCTGACGATGATGGCGCTGGCCATGCCGATGGTCGTGCTCTACTTCGTGGCCGAGGGCGTCATGTACCTCCGCGAGCGGCGCATGCCGAACACGGAGAACTTCTCCCACCTGTCCGACGACGAGGCCTCGCCGCTGGCCGAGGACACCTCGTCCCTTGACGACGACCCCACGCCTCTCGACGAGGAGCCGCCCGCGGCGGACAAGCGTTGAGGGCATTCCGGTCTCGCCCGTCAGGCGATACATTCCGGGCGTGTCCTCCTCCCCGCAACTCGCCCTGCTGGTCAACCCCGCCGCGCGCGGCGGGCGTACGCTGCGCCTGCTCGAGCCCGTGGCGCGCCGGCTGCGTGCCGGAGGGGCCGAGCTGACGGTGATCGTCGGTGACGACGCCACCGACGCGCTGGAGCGTGCCTGCACCGCCGTGTCCGAGCGCCCCGACGCCCTGGTGGCCTTCGGCGGCGACGGCCTGGTGCACCTGGCCGTGCAGGCGGTGGCCGGCACGGACGTGCCGCTCGGCATCATCCCCGCGGGCACCGGCAACGACTTCGCCGCCGCGCTCGGCCTGCCCCGCCACGACCTCGTCGCCGCCGCGGGCACCGTGCTGCGCATGAAGTCGCGCCGCGTCGACGCCGCCCGCATCCGCGCGGGGACGGCCGAGGAACTGTTCGCCGGGGTCGCGTGCTGCGGGTTCGACTCCCGCGTCAACGAACGGGCCAACCGGCTCACCTGGCCGCCGGGGATGGCCCGGTACATGGTGGCCACGGCGCGCGAGCTGCGCTCGTTCCGGCCGGTCCCCTTCCGCCTCACGCTGGACGGCGGCGAGGTGGTCGAGCGGGAGGCCATGCTGGTGGCGATCGCCAACACGCGCTCGTACGGGGCGGGCATGCGGGTCTGCCCGGACGCCCGGCCCGACGACGGGCTGCTGGACGTGGTGATGATCGGCGCCGTGACCAAGGGGGAGTTCCTGCGGGTGTTCCCCGGCGTGTACCGGGGCAGGCACGTGACGCATCCCGCCGTGTCGGTGTGGCGCGTGCGCAGCGTGCGGGTCGAGGCCGAGGACCTGATCGCCTACGCCGACGGCGAACGGGTGGGAGCAGTGCCGGTGGAGTGCGAGGTCCGGCCAGGGGCGCTGCGCGTCATCGTATGAGATCTACTTTGTAAAGGCGCTTGGCCTGAACGGCGCGGCGCCGGCGATGAACACACCCGCGGGCGCCGCGAGGGCCGTAACAGGCGGGACGGACCGGAATGGCGATTTCGGTAGGCTGACGGGTATGACAACGCCAGCGGAACGCTACGCGGCCTTCCGTCAGAAGCACGGGGACGACGGGGCCGCTCTGAGATCGTTCCGAGGTCTCTACGACTTCGAGCTGGACGACTTCCAGCTGGACGCCTGCCGGGCCCTGGAGGCCGGAGACGGGGTCCTGGTGGCGGCGCCCACGGGCTCGGGCAAGACGGTCGTCGGGGAGTTCGCCGTCCACCTCGCCCTGGAGCAGGGCCGCAAGTGCTTCTACACGACGCCGATCAAGGCGCTGTCCAACCAGAAGTACAACGACCTGGTCAAGCGGTACGGCACCGCCAAGGTCGGCCTGCTGACCGGCGACAACAGCGTCAACGGCGAGGCGCCCATCGTGGTCATGACGACCGAGGTGCTGCGCAACATGCTCTACGCCGGCTCGGCGACGCTGGCCGGGCTCGGGTTCGCCGTGATGGACGAGGTGCACTACCTGGCCGACCGGTTCAGGGGCGCGGTGTGGGAAGAGGTCATCATCCACCTGCCCGACTCGGTGCGGCTGGTGGCGCTGTCGGCGACGGTGAGCAACGCCGAGGAGTTCGGCGAGTGGATGGGCGAGGTGCGCGGCGACACCACGGTGATCGTCGACGAGCACCGGCCGGTGCCGCTGTGGCAGCACATGATGGTCGGCAACCGCGTCTACGACCTGTTCATGACCGACGACCTGACGCCGCGCATCAACCCGACGCTGATGCGGGTGACGCGTGACGCCGAGCGGCTGACGGCGGGACGGGGCCGGCGGGGCTACGGCAGGCCGCAGCGCTCGCGCCCGCCGGACCGGGTGCAGGTGATCGAGAAGCTGGACTCCGAGGGGCTGCTGCCGGCGATCACGTTCATCTTCTCGCGGGCGGGCTGCCAGGCGGCGGTGCAGCAGTGCCTGTACGCGGGCATCCGGCTGACCACCGACCGCGAGCGGCACGAGATCAGGCAGCTCGTGGACGAGCGCACCGCGCACCTGCCCGACGAGGACCTGGCGGTGCTGGGCTACCTGGAGTGGCGCGACTGCCTGGAGCGGGGGCTGGCGGCCCATCACGCGGGCATGCTGCCGGCGTTCAAGGAGGTCGTGGAGGAGCTGTTCACGCGCGGCCTGGTCAAGGCGGTGTTCGCCACCGAGACGCTGGCGCTGGGCATCAACATGCCGGCCCGCAGCGTGGTGATCGAGAAGCTCGACAAGTGGAACGGCGAGACCCACGCCGATCTCACGCCGGGGGAGTACACCCAGCTCACCGGCCGGGCCGGGCGGCGCGGCATCGACGTCGAGGGCCACGCGGTGGTGCTGTGGCAGCCGGGCATGGATCCGCTGTCGGTGGCAGGGCTCGCGGGCACCCGTACGTATCCGCTGCGCTCCAGCTTCCAGCCGTCGTACAACATGGCGGTCAACCTGGTCGGCCAGTTCGGCCGGGAGCGTGCCAGGACGCTGCTGGAGGAGTCGTTCGCCCAGTTCCAGGCGGACCGGGCGGTCGTGGGGCTGGCCAAGCAGCTGCGCAAGCACGAGGAGGCGCTGGAGGGCTACCAGGAGGCGATGACGTGCCACCTGGGCGACTTCCCCGAGTACGCGGCGCTGCGGCGGCGCCTGTCGGACCGGGAGGCGGAGCTGTCGCGCCAGCGGGGCGCCGCGCGCCGGGCGGCGGCGGTGCGGTCGCTGGAGGCGCTGCAGCCCGGTGACGTCATCCGGGTGCCGGGAGGGCGGCGGGCGGGGCTGGCGATCGTGCTGGACCCGGGCCGCAACCCGCGCGGCACCGGTCCGAGCCCGCTGGTGCTGACGATCGGCAAGCAGATCAAGAAGCTCGACCCGGCCGACTTCCCGGTGCCGGTGGAGCCGCTGGAGAAGCTGCGCATCCCGAAGAACTTCAACGGCCGCTCGCCGAAGGAGCGGGCCAACCTCGTCTCCACGCTGCTGGCCAAGATCGGCGACCGCGACCTGGGCAAGCCGGTCAGGGCGCGCGACCACACGGTGGAGGACGACGAGGTCAACGAGCTGCGCCGGCGCATCCGCCAGCATCCGTGCCACGGCTGCGACGAGCGCGAGGACCACGCGCGCTGGGCCGAGCGGTACTACAAGCTGCTGCGGGAGACCGAGGGTCTGCGGCGCAGGGTCGAGGGGCGCTCGCACGTCATCTCGCGCACGTTCGACCGCATCTGCTCGGTGCTGGAGCAGCTCGGTTACCTCGACGGCGAGGCCGTCACCGACGAGGGGCGGCGGCTGGGCCGCCTCTACACCGAGCTGGACCTGCTGACCGCGGAGTCGCTGCGCAAGGGGCTGTGGGAGGAGCTGGACCCGGCGGAGCTGGCGGCGTGCGTGTCGGCGCTGGTGTTCGAGTCGCGGGCCTCCGACGACACCCGCCGGCCGAAGATCCCGGCGGGGCGGGCCCAGGACGCGCTGTCGGCGATGATCCGGCTGTGGGGCGAGCTGGAGGGCATCGAGTCCGACCACGGGCTGTCCACGATCAGGGAGCCCGATCTGGGGTTCGCGTGGGCGGCGTTCCGGTGGACGAAGGGGCACAGCCTCGACGCGGTGCTGATGGAGGGCGTCAACGGCAACGAGCTGGCCGCCGGTGACTTCGTGCGGTGGATCAAGCAGCTGATGGACCTGCTCGGCCAGCTGGGGAACGCGGCGCCGCCCGGGAGCAAGATCAAGCAGACCGCGGTGAAGGCGATGGACGCGATGCGGCGGGGTGTGGTGGCGTACTCGTCGCTCACCTGATCCGACCCCTTCGAGGATGCTCCCGAGAACTGGTTCTCGGGAGCATCTTTTGTTGCGGCTTTGCCGCTGCGTTGCCGTTTTACCTGTCGGCGGGCGGCTTTACGTCGCTGTCGCGAGCGCCTTTCCGGCCTGGTTTTACCAGTCAAGACTGCTTGAAATCGCCGAATTTCTGCTGATTTATCGCATTTCGGGTGCTAGCGTCCGATTTGTCAGTGTTCAGCCAACGGGGGAGGAATCATGGCGAACACGCAACTGTCTCAGGCCGGATACCGGCAAGGCTGGGGCTGCCGTCGTAGGCGCCGCTGCTACCGCAGGTGGAACTGCTGCAACCGCCGCCGGTGGTGGGGGTGCTAGAGCGCCCCGTTGAGAGCCGGCGGCTCAGCCGCCGGCTCTCATTGCGCGCCTCCGGCCGTGAGCTCGCGCCGGCGATTTCCATTCGCCGCACCTTTCGCGAATTCTGGCCGGACACCCGCGGATTGCGGAAGCTGTTCGCGGCCGGGGTGGTGTTCGCCATTCTGGCCGCGCTCTGCGAGGTAGCCGCGATCCGCCTGTTCGGGCACATCACCGACGAAGTGCTGACGACCCGCGAGCTGGGCGCCTTCTGGGTGCCCGCCATCTGGTGGCTCGGGCTCGCGGCGCTCGCCGGGGTGACGTCCTTCGCGGGGGCCTACGCCACCGCGCTGGGCGCCGAACGCTTCCTGCTGGCCCTGCGCGACCGCGTCTACGCGCACGTGCAGACGCTCGCCCCCGACTTCTCCGAGAAGCGGCGGCTGGGCGACCTGATGGCCCGCCTGACGGACGACATCGAGGCCATCGAGGAGCTCGTCGGGTCCGGGCTCGTGAAGCTCATCACCACGGTCGCCGGCGTGATCTTCTTCGCCGGGGCGGCGTTCCTCATCCGATGGGACCTCGCGCTGCTGACCATGGCGCTGATCCCGCTGTTCCTGGTGGTCTCGAAGGTGTTCGCGGGCCGGTTCAGGTCCGCGGCGGCGCTCGAGCGCGCCAGCAACGGCGCGATGAACAGCGTCCTGGAGGAGGGGCTGGCCAACCAGCCGCTCGTGCAGGCCTACAACCGGCAGGACGCCGAGTCCCGCCGGCTGCACCGCGAGGGCCGCGGCTGGCTGCGCGCCAACATGGCCCAGGCCTGGCTGGCCGGCCTCTACAGCCCGGTCGTCCAGGTCATCGAGACCGTCTGCCTGATCGTCATCCTCGGGTTCGGCGCGTGGGAGATCGCCGCCGGCCGGCTGACCCTCGGCGGGCTGCTCGCCTTCGCGGCCTACCTGGCCCTGCTCTACCCGGCAGTCCAGAGCCTGGGAGAGCTGGCCCTGACGGTCTCGGAGGCGGCGGCCGGCTCCGACAGGGTCATCGAGATCCTGCGGACCGGGCCGGCCGTGACCGACGCGCGCGACGCCGCGCCCGCCGGCCGCGGCCGGGGCCGCATCGCCTTCGAGCGGGTCGGCTTCGCCTACCCGGGCCGCGGGCGGCCGGTGCTGCGCGACCTGTCGTTCGCCGCCGAGCCCGGCGACGTCGTCGTCCTGGCCGGGCCCAGCGGGGCGGGCAAGTCCACCGTGGCCAAGCTGCTGCTGCGCTTCTACGACCCGGACGAGGGACGCATCCTGCTCGACGGCACCGACCTGCGGTGCCTGACGCGGGAGTCGCTGCGGGACAACGTGACGATCCTGCACCAGGAGACGCTGCTGTTCTCCGGCTCCGTACGCGAGAACATCGCCTACGGCCGGCCAGGAGCCACGCTCGACGAGGTGATCAGGGCGGCGGAGGCGGCCGGGGTGCACGACTTCGTCAAGGTGCTGCCCCACGGGTACGACACGCCGGTCGGGCAGCGGGGCCGCCTGCTGTCCGGCGGGCAGCGGCAGCGGATCGCGATCGCCAGGGCCATCCTGCGCGACACGCCGGTGCTGGTGCTCGACGAGCCCACCAGCGGGCTCGACGACGCCACGGCCGCCCAGGTGATGCGGCCGCTGGAGCGGCTCATGGCCGGGCGGACGACGCTGCTCATCACGCACGACCTGCGGCATCTGCCGGACAGGGCGCGCGTGGTGGCGCTGGAGCCGGTGCCTCGGGAGGAGCGGATCCGGCTCAAGCGGGTCGGCATGCCGCCCCGCGGGCCCCGCTCCCCGGCGCCCGACCGTCCGGCGGCATCCGACCGCCCGGCGGCATCCGACAGCTCGGGCGCATCCGGCCGTCCGGTGGTGCCTCAACGGCTGGCGGTACCCGGCCGGCCTGCGGCTTCCGGTCGTTCGGCCGCTGCCGCTCGTTCGGCGGCTTCCGGTCGTTCGGAGACATCCGGCTGCTCGGCGGCGTCCGGTTGCGAGGGAGCGTCGGCGTCACCCGGGCCCTCGTGACGCATCGCCTGTCACGCGCGGCGCCCGTCCCACTGCGGTGGGGCGGGCGCCGTCCTGTGAGGGACGGGTGCGGGCGGTTTGTCGGTCGGCGGGCACAGGCGAGCGGTCAGAGGTGGCCGGCACAGGGGGCGCAGGCAAGCGGCACAGGTGGTGGCCAGGGGTGGGCGGGCTTGGGTGGTGGAGGTCGCGGGAAGCGGGGTTCCTGGGTGGTATGGGTGGGAAGGTCCTCGGTAGAATCGGAGAGCTCTCTCCGTTTGTCGTGAAGGCAGGTCGAGGTCATGGGCGACGATCACAGCGCCGCCAGGCCGCTGCGCGCCGACGCCCGCCGCAACCGCGAGCGGGTCCTGCAGATCGCGCAGGAGGCCCTGGCCAGCGACGGGCTGACCATCTCCTTCGACGAGATCGCCAGGCGGGCCGGGTTCGGGGTCGGCACGGTCTACCGGCACTTCCCCACCAAGGAGGCGCTGGTCGAGGCGGTGCTGCTGGGGCGGATCGAACGGTTCGTGGCCGACGCCAGGGCGCTGGCCACCGCCGAGGACGCGGGGCGGGCGTTCTTCGGCTGGTTCACGACCGTGGTCGAGCAGGCCGCGGCCAACCAGGCGCTGTGCGACATGCTGGAGAGCGGCTCCGGGATGGCGCTGCGGCCGGGCTCCACGCTGGCCGACGACTTCGCCGCGGCGCTGGCCAGGCTGCTGGCCCGGGCCCAGCGGGTCGGGGCGGTGCGGGGCGACCTGCAGGCGCGGGACGTCCACGACCTGCTGCGCGGCTGCCTGGCCGCCGAGCGCCGCGCCCGCGCCAGGGGCGGGGCGGTGCGGATGGCGGAGGTCATCTGCGAGGGCATGCGCGCGAAGTCCTCCTCACCGCCGCCGACCTTCTGATCGCGAGCCGGGGCGGGTCAGGGGGCGAGGGTGAAGCGGACCTCGCGGGTGGACGGGTCGGACTGGGTGAGCCGTACCGTGACCTGCTCGCCGAGCGGGAGCGCGCCGTCGCAGCGGGCGATGACCGCCGGGTCCACGAGCTGCACCTGCCCGCCGCCGCGCCGTTCGTCCACGTCGATCACCACCGCCTCGAACGCCTGCCCGATCCGATCGCGCAGCAGGAACGCCTCCACGAGGTCCACGCACGCCCGTTCCACCGCCCCCGCGCGCCGCCCGGAAGCCGCCATGAGGTCCGGTAGGAGCGGGAGCGCGGCCCGCACGGAGGCCGGGACCGGCTCGCCCGCCGCGACCGCCAGGCACACCTCGGTCGCGTACCGGTCGACCAGGCGCCGCAGCGGGGCCGTGACGTGCGCGTACGGGGCCGCGACCGCCGAGTGCTCGGCCAGCCGGGGCGGCGCGCCGTCGAAGGCCACGTAGGCGGCCCCGCGCAGCAGCACCTTCGACTCGTGCAGGAACGCCGCGTGCCGCCCCGCCTTCGGGTCCAGCCCGTGCACGACGGCGCCGTACCCGGCTCCCTCCGGCCACGGCACGTCGAGCGCCTGCGCCACGCGGCGCACCTTGGCCAGGTCGCCCCGCTGCGGGCCCGGCAGCACGCGCAGCACGCCGATCTCGGCGTCGAGCATCATCGTGGCCGCCGCCATGCCGGTCAGCAGGGAGATCTGCGCGTTCCACGCCTCGGCGGGCAGCGGCAGCCGGAACTCCAGGCGGTAGCCGCCGTCGTCGTGCACCACCTCCTGGTCGGGCGTGGGCAGGGTGACGCCGCCGCGCTCGCGTTCCAGCGCCAGCCGCAGCTCGCCGATCTCGGCCAGCAGCTCCAGGACGCCGTCGGCGGTGCCGGTGTCGTGGACCGCCTGCACGTAGTCGTAGTCGTAGCGCTCGCGGCTGCGGACGAGGGCGCGCTGGACGTCGGCGCCCACGGTGCGGCCGTCGGAGTCGAGGTCGATCCGCCACACCACCGCGGGCCGCAGCGCGCCGGGCAGCAGGCTGGCCGCGTCCTCCGACAGCGCCGGCGGGTGCAGCGGCACCTTGCCCGCCGGCAGGTAGACGGTCTCGCCCCGGGTGCGGGCCTCGGCGTCGAGCACGCCGCCCGGGCGCAGGAACGCGCCGACGTCGGCGATGGCGTACCAGACGCGGTAGCCGGCACGCAGCCGCTCCAGGTGCACGGCCTGGTCGAGGTCCATCGAGCCGGGCGGGTCGATGGTCACGAACGGGACGTCCGTCATGTCCTCGGCGTCCAGCCGCGGCACCTTGGCCACCCAGGCGGCCTCGTCGAGCACGGCGCGGGGGAAGCCGCCGGGCAGCTTCAGCTCCCGCCTGATCCTTTCGAACCCGTCCTCCAGCTTGAGGGGTATCTGATCGGGAACCTGAATCGTAGGCACGCGTGACAACCTACAGGCGCGCGAGCGGAGGGGTCAGCTGAG
This sequence comes from Nonomuraea thailandensis, assembly GCF_024172165.1. Lineage (GTDB taxonomy): Bacteria > Actinomycetota > Actinomycetes > Streptosporangiales > Streptosporangiaceae > Nonomuraea > Nonomuraea thailandensis. The sequence goes on from NZ_JAMZEB010000002.1 coordinate 1,765,621, forward strand.
GTGCTGGTCCAGGCCGGTGATGCGGAGCAGGCGGCGCATGTTCGGCGGCACGCCCTGGATGTGCAGCCGGGTGCGCTGGTTGACGGCCTGGTTCTGGACGGAGACGAGGATGCCGAGCCCGGCCGCGTCGATGAACGACAGGCGGCTCATCTCGATGACCAGCTCGGTGTCGGCGCGGCGCGAGCGGCCCGCCTCCTGCAGCAGCGCGAGCAGGTGGCTGCGGAACTGCTCGGTGGTGGCGATGTCGAGCTCACCGGCCACGCTCACGGTGAGAGTCCCCTTGCGGCGGCTGGTGGTCAGGTGTAGTGGATCCATATCCGGCTCCGCGCTCTCTCAGGGCCGGGATCATCCCGTCGGTAGCGCGGACCCGCCCTTTGGCACCAGATGTCATGAATACGTCACATAGAGCGACTGTGTGCTTCCGGTTTGGAGTGTACATGCCTGTACGCGCACGTCGAGAGGGCGGCTGCGATTCGGGTAGACAGGAGAATTCCTCAGGAAAACAATTCCGGTTACCAGATAGAAGAAAGTTCATCCTTTGGACATGGGACGGACGGATCGGCCCTCCGTGCTGTGGTCCGGCCGGATGTGAACAGCGCCGCCACGCTGATCTCAATTCACGGAAATATCGGTATTTGTCGGGAGCGATCACTACGCTGCTAGCCCTGTCGGAATACGAGGGGAAAGCGAACCAAGATCGTGTTAATCGCAGTCGCAGTACTGGCCGCCGCCGTGGTGGGCGCGGTGGCCTGGTGGCTCCGCCGGAACGGGGCCTCCGACGGGGACCCGGCGAGCGGTGAGGGCCCGGGCACGCCCGAGCCAGGGCCGAGACGGGGATGGGAGCTGCTGCTGACATCCGAGGCCGAGGCGGCGTTCATGGAGGGCCTGCGGGCCTACCACGAGGCGGGAGGGGCGTTGCGGGTGGGCGCGGAGCAGGGGGTGCTCAGCACGTACGAGCCGCCGCGGCTCATCTCCCTGCACCTGCTCGCCGACGCCTTCGCCGCCCGGGGGGACGCGGCCCTGCACGACCCGCAGGGGACGGTGGAGACGCTGCTGGAGCGGCTGGCCGCCGCCGAGCGGCCGGGGGTGCTGCACCTGCGGGCCGGATGGCTGGAGGGGGAGGTGGACGGCATGGACGCCGTCCGCTTCGCCGCGGCCGTGGGCGAGGCCGTACGACCGGGCGGCTGGACGGCCGACGCGCGCCTTGGAGCGTTGCAGATCACCGTGCCCGGCGACGAGGCCGGAGCGAGCACGGGGGACGCCGGCGAGGACGCAACGGCCGGGGAGGCCGGGCCGGGAAGCGGTGACAGGGCGCTCACGCACGTCAACGGCACGCCGATCAAGCAACTCGCCGCCACCAAGGCCGCCGCCACGAAGGCGGGCGGCAAGGCGCCGGACGCCAGTGCGCCGGACGCCAGTGCGCCGGACGCCAGTGCGCCGGACGGCGGTGTGCAGGACGGCGGTGTGCAGGACGGCGGTGTGCAGGACGGCGGTGTGCAGGACGCCAGTGCGCCGGACGGCGGCGCGGGGGTCGGCGACGCGAAGGCCGGCGAGGGAGGTGCCACCGAGGAGAGCGTCACCGGGAGGAGCGTCCACGAGGCGAACACGCTGATGCTGGACCTGGCCCGGGTGCTCGACCTCTACCAGGAGGCCCGCGCCCAGCGGCCGGACGCCGAGGCGCAGACGCTGCTGCGCGAGACCGTCCCCCGGCTGATCGCCTCCTCCGGCCCCGGCGTGACCTGGACGAGACCGCCGGGACCGGGTGAGCTGCGCACCGTGCTGGGGAGCACACCGGAGCTGCGCTGATGGCCGGGCGGAGTTCACGGGTGCTGCGCGGCTCGCTGGCCGCGGTGGCCATGCTGGCGGTCTTCGGGGCGGGGCTGTGGACGGTCTCGCGGATCGACCCGGCCACCGCCCCGCCGCGGGCGGAGCCCACTGCCGAGCCCGCCGGGGAGACCCCGGAGGAGGAGCCGCTCCAGGTCACCGTCGAGCCGCGCCGCGTGCCCGCCGGGACGCGGGAGGTGCGGGTGACAGCCATGTGCACCGCGCCCGCCGGCGAGGTCGCCGCCCAGTCCGGCGCCTTCGCCGACATCCGGGGCTTCGCCCGGAGCCCGTCGGGCGCGGCCATGTCCGCCGACGCGACGCTGGATCCCGCGCTCCCGCCCGGCAGGCATCACGTGTTCGCCAGGTGCGGCACCCGGTTCGGCGCCGCCGAGCTGGAGATCTCACCGGGCCGGGGCCGTCCGGAGCGCTCGGGGCCGGAGCGCTCCGCCACGACGCGGATCGCGCTCGCCCCGGCCCGTCCGGGGGACTGGCGCGACCACCCGGACGGCGAGCCGGCCGGCACCCCGCTCGATCCGGGCTCGACCCTCGTGCGGGTCCAGATCACCCACGAGGTGCGGGTGCCCGCCGACGATCCCGAGGTGGCGGCCGTGCGCGCGGGCGCGGCCGGTCGTGACCCGGGCTGGTTCGTCGCCGAGCGGCTGGGCGTCTTCGAGGTGGTGGCGTCCGAGTTCCTGCTGCAACTGGCGTACGCCACACCGGTCGTCAGGACGGAGAGCGGCTCGCGCGAGGCGGTCATCACCTACACCGGCCTCTACTACGGTGCCCTGTCCGCCAACACCAACCGCGCCGTCGGCGTCGAGTACCGGCCGCCAGAAGGCGGGACCGCTCCCCGGCCGACCGCCCACGAGATCGTCCTGACCGCCACCGGCTGGACGGTGGCGGGGGTGAGCGGCCCGCCTCCGCTGGCGCAGGACGCGCACCTGCTGCGTCTCAACGGTGGCGACAGTCACATCAAGGTGGCCTTCGCCGAGGACGGGCGGAACGCGTCCGTGGCCCACTACGTCACGCAGGACGGGGGGATCGCCGCGCACCTGGAAGGCAGCGACTCGGAGGAGTACGAGGCCGAGCTCCATGACGCGCCCGCGCCGGACGACTGGTGGACGGAGGAGCCCTTCACCTTCCTGGGCCGGGTCTGGAAGGCGTTGCTCACGGTGGGGCTGGTTGCGGCCGGGCTGACCCTCCTCTACTCCCTGGCCCGCGCGCTCGGTGGCGCGTGGTGGCGCCGCCCCCGCAACGGGGTGCTCGCGGCCCTGGTGGTGGGCGGGTCCGGCGTGTCCTGGTTCGGCTCCGAGGCCGTGAGCGTGGAGGGTGCGGCACTGGCGATCGTGGCGGGCGTCCCGGCGCTGGCCCTGCACTCGACGTACCGCGCCGCGCGGGGGCACAGTGACCTGCCGGTGCAGGCGGCGGCGTTGTTCGGGGCGCTGGCGGGCCTCGTCCTGGCGGCGTGGCCGCTGGCGGCCTCCTTCGGCGCCTGGCCCGCGGCCGGGGTGCTGGCCGTCGCGGCGGGGGCCGCGGGGGTGACGGTCGCCGTGCCCGGGCAGCGCCGCCGCCTGCCCCTGGCCGGCCTGACGCTGCTGGCCGCCGGGGCGATGCTGTCCGGCATGGCGGTGCTGTCGGGGCTCACCCCGCCGCATCTCCTGTGGCAGGGGCTGCTGGTGCTCGGCTGGGCCGCCCTGGTGTTCGGCTGGGTGAGCGAGGCGAGTCACCGGTGGTCGGCGGCGAGCGCGGTCCGGTGGGTGGTGGCGGCGTCGGTGGTGCTGGGCGTGCAGGTCTACGCCACGATCATGCTGGACTCGCGCAGCAGCTGGATGACCCTGGAGTGGGACGACCTGCTGGGCGTCGCCGGGACGGTGGCGTTCATGGGCGTGCCCCTGCTGGCGCTGGTGATGCTCGTCGTACGCGTGCGCCGCCTCGGCCAGGGCCCCGCCGGCCTCACCGAGCCGGCCGCCTTCCACACGGCGATGTTCTTCCTGCTGCTCATGCGCGTCCAGGCCGGCGGCCCCGCCTCGGGCCTGCTGGTGCTGCTGGTGTGGGCGGGCGTGTTCGTCCTGCTGCCGCCGCCGCGGGCGGAGCTGCTGCGGCCGGTCCAGCCGGAGGAGCACCGGCTGCTCGTCCGCGATCTGATCAAACGCCGGTCGGCCCGCGCCGCGCTGACGGCGCTGCTGCGGGATCCGGGTGAGGGCGACGACTTCGAGCAGCGGCGGCAGGCGCTGGAGCAGGCGGGCGACGAGCGCGACGGGCCGCTCGACCCCGACCTCGCGCTCACCACCCTGGCCGGGCGCACCCCCTGGCAGAACGGGCTGGCCTCGCTGGGGGTGGGGGCGGTGCTGTCGCTGCCGTACTCGGTGGTGCGGATCGCGGAATCGGTGCGCGGCCAGCAGAGCAGCGCCACCGAGCTGGCCGCCGCCGTGCTGGCGCTGCTGTCGCTGCCCGTGCTGAGCATGGTGTTCGGCTACTTCTACCCGCGCGTGCGCGGCACGCATCCGATCGCCAAGTCCCTGGCGTTCTTCCTGACGGCTCTGCTCGTCGAGCTGCCCACGTACGGGTACACGCTCGTCATGGCCACCATCGCGCAGAGCGACCTGCCGGTGCTGGAGCTGCCCACCACCGACGAGGCGCTCGTCGGCGTGCTCGTGGCGGTGGGCAACATCGCCGTGGTCAGCATCGGGCTGGGCCTGTGGTGGGAGTGGCGGCTCATGTGGCTGGCGGGCGAGCCGTGGGGCCGCATCAGGGACGTGCGCACGCTGCGCGCCCTGGCCGCGCCGCTGGCCGCGGTGGCCATCGCCATCGCGACGACGGCGGCGACCGCGCTGGTCAGCAACGTGATCGCGCCGCTGCCCAGCGGGCCGGCCGTGGAGTCGTCCCCGGCGCCGTCGCGCACGCCGTGACGGGCTAGTTCTCCGCGCGGCCGTTGCGCCAGTAGCCCATGAACGCCACCGAGCGCCGGTCCATGCCGCGCTCGGCGACGAGGTGCCGGCGGAGCGTCTTGATCACGGACGCCTCGCCGGCCAGCCACGCGTACAGCGGCCCGTAGTCGACGTCCTCCTCCGGCGGCACCTCCCACAGCTCCTCGGCGTCCACGTCCACGTCCACGAAGTCGGCGGACGCCGGAGCGGGTGAGGCGGCGGGGGAGGAGGGGAGCAGGCGGCCGGCGGCGGCGCGGACGGCGGGGACGAGCCGGGCGCCGCGCTCGCCGCCGTTCCTGGCCAGCCAGGTGACCTTGACCGAGGCGGGGGTCTCGACGGGCAGGGCGTCGTCGTCGCAGGGCACCTCCATGAGCACCTCGCCGTTCAGGTGGGCGGGCAGGCGCTCCAGGATGCCGCAGATGGCGGGGACGGCGGTCTCGTCGCCGGCGATGAGCACGCAGCCCGTGCCGGCGGGCGGATGGAACTCCAGCCCGCCGTGGCGGCCTTCGAAGCGGGAGGTCGGGCCGTAGAGGGCGGCGACGTCGCCGGGCCGCACGCCTTCGGCCCAGCGCGCGACGGGGCCGCCGTCGGGGTGCATGACGACGTCCACGTCGACCTCGCCGGCTTCGGGGCGGACCAGCCTGGCCGTGTACGTGCGCATCGGGTTGCGCCTGGCCTCGTCCAGCTCGCGCCAGCGCAGGAACCAGTCCTGGCCGGTGGGCAGGTGGGCCATGCCGTGCTCGGGGACCGGGAGGAGGAGCTTGAGCCGCTGGTCGAAGCCGTTGTCCGCGAAGTGGTGCAGGTCCTCGCCGGTGAAGGTCACCCGCAGGAACGACGGGCTCAGCCGTTCGAGCCGGTCCACCCGTACGTGGAACATGTGATAGGGCTCGCTCATCCCCGAGATCTCCGATCTAGATTAGGTGAGCCTAACCTAAACGATCGTGACGATTCATGCCACTCGCGATCGATCGCCCTTGGTGATCGGCATGTCGCGATGGGTGGATGTGCGCAGGTCGCGACGGTGCGCACAGCGCGAAATGGGCGGTGTGATGAAAGTTTCACGGTCGATTGACAGCGGGAAAGCGCTTACCTATGTTGTGGGCTGTTCGCTCACACGTACGGCTGTCACATACGTGGACGAATGCTCGCTGGGGGGACACCAGGCAGCAGGCCGCACAGGACCTGCTCGAGGCCACAGCAAGGAGCGTGGATCGTGCGACAGAGAATCAACGGCAGCGCTGCTGCTCTCACCGCGATCGTCCTGTCCCTGGCCGGCGTCACGGTGGCCGGCGTCGCAGCCGCCTCGTCGGCCGCCGCCGCACCGGCGCCGGGGACGTACACGGTGGTGAACAACGGCAGCGGCCTGTGCCTCACCGTGCCGGGGGCCAGCACGTCGGACGCCGTGCAGCTCACGCAGACCGGCTGCGGCGGCGCCGCGCAGACCTGGACGCTGGCGGCGAGCGGCGGCGGCTACACGCTCAGGGCCGCCCACAGCGGCAAGTGCGCGGGCGTCAGGGACGCCAGCACCTCGGCGGGCAAGGCCGTTCAGCAGGAGAGCTGCACCGGCGCCTCGTCCCAGACGTGGACGCTGCCCGAGTCGGGCTCCACCGTCCGGGTCGTCAACGCCAACGGCGGCAAGTGCCTCAACACCAAGGACAACTCGACCGCGTCCGGCGCCCTGGTGCAGCAGAACTCGTGCGACTCCGTCGCGACCAAGCAGTGGCGGCTCGTCCCGGCCGGCGGCGACCCCACCGACCCGCCGGACCCGACCGACCCGCCCACCACGCCTCCTCCCAACCCCCCGACCGGCATGGTCGGCTGGGCCACCCAGGGCGGCGGCACCACCGGCGGCGGCAACGCCTCGCCGACCACCGTCACCAGCGCCTCGGCCCTGACCAGCGCGCTGTCGTCCAGCAGCGCCGCGGTGATCAGGGTGTCGGGCACGATCTCCTGCTCCGGCATGCTGCGCGTGGCCTCCAACAAGACCGTGCTGGGCAACTCGGGCGCGGTGATCTCCGGCTGCGGGTTCAACATCTCCGAGGCCTCGAACGTGATCGTGCGCAACCTCACCTTCCGCGGCTGGAACGACGACGCGATCAACGTGCAGTACTCGACCCGCGTCTTCATCGACCACAACACCTTCACCGACGGCTACGACGGCGCCGTGGACGTCAAGCGGGCCAGCGACTACGTCACCATCTCCTGGAACAAGGTCACCGGCCACGACAAGGTCATGCTGCTCGGCCACGACGACGGCAACGGCAGCGAGGACCGCGGCCACCTGCGCGTGACCTACCACCACAACTGGTTCGACGGCACCAACCAGCGCCACCCGCGCGTGCGGTTCGGCAACCCGGTGCACGTCTACAACAACTACTACGGCAGCGTCGGCGGCTACGGCGTGGCCTCCACCGAGGGCGCGGGCGTGCTCGTGGAGGGCAACTACTTCGAGAACACCGACGACCCGTTCCACCTCGGCGAGGGTGACTCGGGGCCGGGCACCCTGGTCGCGCGCAACAACCACTTCGTCAACTCCGGCAGCGGGCAGAGCGGCGGCAGCGTCGCCTCCATCCCGTACTCGTACTCGCTCGACAGCGCCTCCGGCGTCAAGTCGATCGTGACGGCGGGCGCGGGCGCCGGGCGCATCTCCGTCTGAGGCCTTCTCCCCGGCCCCTCCGGCGCCCGCCCGCCGGAGGGGCCTCGTCGTGCGCCGGCGCAAGCGGGGGAGGTAGCGTCGTAGCGCTGAACAGGTGTCCCCCTCCCTGACTAAGGAGCCCGACTTGTCTCCTGTGATCCTCTCCGCGGCGGGCGTCGCGCTGGTGCTCGACGACTCCGGCCCCGGCCTGCCGCGGGTGCGGCACTTCGGCGCCGGGCTCGGGCCCGTGGCCGGGCCCGGCCTGCTGCCGGCGCTGGCGGCCCCGGCCCCGCCGTTGCTGCCCGCCCAGGGTGACGGCTGGTACGGCCGCCCCGGCCTGTCAGGTGGCAGGGACGGCGAGCACTGGCCGGTCCGGTGGACGGTGGACGGGATCGACGTGTCGGCCGAGCCGGGCTCCGGCGGGTCGGTGACCGTGACGGCGTCCGATGCCAGGGCGGGCCTGCGGCTGGTGAGCGAGCTGGTCATGGACGGCGGCGGGCTGGTGCGGATGCGGCACACGGTGGCGAACGCCGAAATATCGCCCTATCGGGTGGCGGGGCTGGTGTGCGTGCTGCCCGTGCCGGCACGGGCCGGCGAGCTGCTGGACTTCACCGGCCGGTGGGCGCTGGAGAAGGTGCCGCAGCGAGCCGCGTTCGGGCAGGGCGCGTGGTCGAGGGAGAACCGCCGGGGCCGCACCGGGCACGACGCCACCGGGCTGCTGGCCGCCGGCACGCCGGGGTTCGGGTTCGGCCGCGGCGAGGTGTGGGCGGTGCACGCGGGCTGGAGCGGCGGCCACGTGCACTACGCCGAGCGGCTGGCCGAGGGCGTGGCGCTGCTGGGCGCGGGCGAGCTGCTCGAACCCGGCGAGGTCGTGCTGGCCGAGGGGGCGGGCTACAGCACGCCGTGGGTGTACTTCGCCTGGTCGGGCGGCGGCCTGGACGAGGTGAGCGCGCGGCTGCACGCGCACCTGCGCTCACGCCCGCTGCCGGTGCGTCCCGTCACGCTGAACAACTGGGAGGCCACCTACTTCGACCACGGCCTGGACCGGCTGCTGGAGCTGGCCGAGCGGGCCGCCGCGGCCGGGATCGAGCGGTTCGTGCTCGACGACGGCTGGTTCCGCCACCGCCGCCACGACCGGGCCGGCCTCGGCGACTGGTACGTGGACGAGGGCGTCTGGCCGGACGGCCTGCACCCGCTGGCCGACCGCGTGCGCAAGCTGGGCATGCAGTTCGGCCTCTGGTTCGAGCCCGAGATGGTCAACCCCGACTCCGACCTGGCCCGCGAGCACCCCGACTGGATCCTGGGGCACGCCGAGCGCCTGCCGCCGCCGCAGCGTCACCAGCAGGTCCTCGACCTGGCCAGACCGGAGGCGTACGCGTACCTGCTGGAACGGCTGGACACGCTGGTCGGCGAGTACGCGCTGGACTACATCAAGTGGGACCACAACCGCGACATCGCCGAGCCGGTGCACGACGGCGTGCCGGGCGTGCACGCGCAGACGCTGGCCACGTACCGGCTGCTGGACGAGCTGCGCGCCCGCCACCCCGGGCTGGAGATCGAGTCGTGCTCGTCGGGCGGCGCGCGTGTCGACTACGGCATCCTGGCCCGCACCGACCGGGTGTGGACCTCCGACAGCAACGACGCGCTCGACCGGCAGCAGATCCAGCGCTGGACGGGGCTGCTGGTGCCGCCGGAGCGGATGGGCTGCCACGTCGGCGCGCCGCGCGACCACGTCACCGGCCGCGCGCTGCCGCTGGCCTTCCGCGCCGCGACCGCGCTGTTCGGCCACATGGGCGTGGAGTGGGACCTGACCGCGGCGAGCCAGGAGGAGCTGGACGAGCTGGCCACGTGGATCGCGCTGCACAAGCGGCTGCGGCCCGTGCTGCACGCCGGGCGCGTGGTGCGCGCCGACCACCCGGACCCGTCGGCGCTGCTGCACGGCGTGGTGCTGCCCGAGCGGGCCGTGTACGCGTACGCGCAGCTCAGCTCCAGGCTTGAGATCGCGCCCGGCCCGCTGCGGCTGCCCGGCCTCGACCCGGAGGCCGTGTACGAGGTGCGCGTCGCCGGGCCCGCCCCCGAGGGCGCGGCGATGCCGCAGTGGACGGCCGAGCCGGTGCGGCTGCCCGGCGCCGTGCTGGGCGAGCTGGGGCTGCCCGCCCCGGCGCTGCGGCCCGCGTCCGCGCTGATCGTGGAGCTCGAACGGGTCTAGCCCCCGCGTCCGCGCTGATCGCGGGAGCTCGAACCGGTCAGCCCAGATCGAGGTCCGAGCCGCCGAACCGGTCGCGCAGGAACCGCCCCTGGTCGCGCAGCGCCTGCTCGTCGCCCCGGTGCATCGCCTCGGCGACCTTGCCCATCTGGGCGTCGAGCAGGGCGAGCTGTTCCAGCAGCTCCTCGTGGGCGCTGCGCTCCCGCCCGGCCCGCCGGGCCAGGGCGTAGCGGCGGGGCAGGTTCGCGTACGCCTCCAGGCTGGCGGGCAGGTAGCGGCGGACGGTCTGCGAGACCACGTGGAGCTGGTCGGGGGAGGCGGTGAGCTGCTCGGCCCTGGCCAGCACGCCGCCGATCACCTCGGCCAGCGCGTGCACGGCGGCCCGCACGTCCTCGGGGAAGCGCCGGTCCACGCGGCCCAGCAGCCCGTCCAGGTCCGCGCGCAGCGCCCGCGTCTCGACCTCGGCGTGGGAGATCGTCAGCCGGACCCGGTCGGGCGGGGCGAGCAGCGCGCCCGCCCCGTACAGCGCGACCACCACGACCGGCCAGTACGCGCCCGCGAGCCCCAGGAAGTGGGCCACCAGGCCGAGCAGCGCCAGGCAGGAGCCGACGATGTTCCTGGTCGAGCCCAGATACCGCAGGGCCCGCTCACTGGTAGCCACGGATCTCCTTGAACGCGCTGGTCAGCGACGTCTCGCGGGCGTCGAACACGGCTCCGCCGGTCAGCTCGGCCACCTGGCGCATCTCCTCGGCGTCGCTCTCCCCGAACAGCACCACGAACGTCGGCACGCGGCGCCTGTCCTCCGGCAGGGACCGGTAGTGGCTCTCGAAGGCGGCGTAGTCGGAGCCGTCGGTGTTCTCGCCGTCCGTCATGAGCACGATCGAGCCGTAGTGCCCGGCCTCGGCCGGGCGGTCGTAGGCGGCCTTGAGGCTGTCGTAGATCGCGGTGCCGCCGGCGGCGCTCAGCCCCTCGGCGAAGCTCCTGATCCCGGCGAGCACGGTCTCGGGGTTCCGCTCGGGGACGGTGAACGGCACCGGCTGCCGCGGCGAGCCGCTGAACGGGATCATCGTCACGGTCTCGCGGTTGCTGAAGCGGGTGAAGGCGCCGGAGGCGGTGGTGTCCGCGCCGGTCAGCGCCACCAGCGCCTGCCGCAGCGCGTCGATCCTGCCGCCCTTCATCGAGCCGGACGTGTCCAGCACGAACGTGGCCTGCGCCGGGACGCGCACCTGGTTGAGGTAGGTGGCGATCAGCTCGTCGGCCGTGCTGCGCCGGTTGGGGAAGGGCAGCTCGATGAGCTGCGCGGCGCCTGAGCGGGGGCCGAACCGGGAGTCGAGCGGGACGCCGCCCGTGATCGGCCGGCGGTGCGTGCCCGTCATGATCTCCTTCTGCACGGCCGGGGTGCGCAGCCAGGCGGCGAGCTTGCCGTACAGGACCTTCTTCTCCTCCGGGGCGGAGGCCAGCAGCGTGAGCGGGTAGTCGGCGCTGACCACGCCGTCGCCCGGATAGACGATCGTGAGCGGCTCGCGGGCGCCCAGCAGCACCGACTCGTAGTTGACCATGCCGTCCACGCCGGGGTTGCGGGCGTAGGCGTCGGCCAGCCAGCCCGACGAGCCGGCCGTCAGCCGCTGCGCGGAGAAGAACTCCTTCAGCCGGGGCGTCACCGCGGCGACCTGCTCGGCGCTGAGCGCCCCGTCGGCGTCCGACAGCGCGGCGGCCACGCCGACCAGCGCGGAGAAGCCGGAGTTGGAGGAGGCGGGGTTGGTCATGCCGAAGCCGAACCTGCCGTCCCTGGCCGCGGCGGCGATGTCGGCCCACGTGACCTGCCTGCCGTCCCAGCCGAGCTCGGCGGCCTTGGCGGGCTTGAGCCCGAGCACCACCGGCGAGACCATGATCTTGGTCTGGGTGGACAGCTTGGCCTGGGCGCCGTCCAGCAGGGACAGGTAGCGGTTGGAGGAGAACCAGATGGCGTCCAGCCTGCCGTCGGCGCGGCCGCTCGCGACCTGGTCGGCGCCGTCGAGCGTGCCGGTGTAGGTGAGCTTCACCTGGACCCCGGCCTCGCTCCCGGCCCGTTCGAGCAGCGGCTCCAGGTCCCTGATCTCGCTGCCGGCCAGGACGCGCAGCACGTCGGGCCCGTCGGTGAGCCCGTCGCTGTCGCCCGCGCAGGCGGCCGTCAGGAGCAGGGCGGGCAGCAGGACGGGCAGCAGGAGCGCGGCCGGGAGGCGTCGTCTCATGCGGAGGCCTCCTTGGCGCGGTCCAGGTAGGTCCTGGCGTGCTCCAGCTCCGAGGACAGGCTGTCCACCGTGACGGCCATGTTGTCCACGGCCTTGGCGCGGAAGGAGTCGATCAGGTCCATCGTGGCGTAGACGTTGTCGAACGCCTGGCGCAGCGTGTCCAGGTCCACGGTCGTGGCGGCGGCCTGGTTCTGGATGGCGCCGGCCTGCGTGCGCAGCATCTCGCTGGTGGCCAGGATGAGGTCGCTGGTCGTCGCGTTCAGCGCGGTGATCTGGTCGAGCACGAGCTTCTGGTTCGCCAGCGCCTGCGCGACCGTCACCGCCGTGCGCAGGGCGGCGACGGTGGTCGTGGTGGCGCGGTCCACGCCCTTGCTGAGCTCCAGGTTGTTCTTGCGTACCAGGTCGAGGGCCAGGTAGCCCTGGGCGGACACGGCCAGCTGGGTGAGCAGGTCCTGGTGCTTCTGGCGGACGGCGAACAGCGCGTCCGAGCGCAGCACCGTGGCCTGCGTCTCGTCGGCCACCGCGATGCGCTCCTCCAGGGCCGCGTCCATGGCCTTGGCCATGACCGCGTACTCCTGCAGCCGCGTCATCGCCTCCCACAGGTTCGCCTTCTCGCCCTCGATGGCGGCGTTGTCGCGCAGCAGCTCGTCCTGGCCGGACCTGAGCGCGCGGATGATGTCGTCGAGGTGCTTCTGCGCGGAGTGGAACCTGGCGAAGTAGTCGCGCAGCCGGTCGCCGAACGGGATGAGCCCGAGCAGCCTGCGCGGCCCGCTCGCCGCCTGCTTCGGGTCCAGGTCCACCACGGTACGGCGCAGCGCGACCAGGCCGCTCGCCACCCGGCCCTGGGCGTCGGCGCCCTCGCCCCTGGCCGCGTCGAGCGCCGCGACCGGCCGCTTCAGCATGCGGTTGGCCACCTGCGAGGCGGACCTGATCTCGGTGTCGCCCATCGAGGCGATGTCATGGACCTTGCGGGTGAACTCCGGCGAGCGCGGGTCGATGCCGCCCAGCTCGCCGGCGAACTCGCGCGCCTTGGCGGCCAGCTCGGCCGCGCGCTCGTCGGTCATCGGCAGCATGGTGGCCGCCGTCTCGGCCGGGACCGGGGTGACCGGCGCGGGCGGCGTGAGCACCAGATCGGACACGTGCGGGATCTCCTTGCTAGGGCCGTGCGGCGTCGATGGTGGTGATGAGCCGGTCCAGCCGCTCGTACGTGGGCGGTTCGACGACGTCCACCAGGTCGGCGGCGGCCGGCGCCTGCGTCCTGGCGACGAGGCCGGCGAACGCCTGCGGGTCGGTGGTGCGGAAGCCGTACTGCGCGGCCAGCGACTGCAGCCGCGGGTCCTTGGTGAGCAGCTCGCCGACCCGGTTGCCGTCCGCCGACAGGGGGACGAGGGTGTGCTTGCTGAGCACGGTGGGCGACGGGTAGACCAGCCGCATGTCAGGCTTGATCGCGCCGTCGCCGGCGAAGACGTGCGCCAGGTACTGCGCCTCGTAGACGACCAGCATCGGCGTCTTGCCGGCGCCCAGCGCGAGGTAGTCGTCGAAGGACGCCTCGCTGGTGGACTCGGAGAAGCCCTGGTCGAGGACGGTAGGCGCGAGGACGGGCGCGATCTCGGCGACCTGGGCGTCGGAGGTGATGACGTCCTCGCCGTTGGCCACGTAACCGATCGCCGACAGGTACATGGCGGCGGAGTTCGAGGTGCGGATGTCGGTCGTCGTCAGCAGCACCCGCTTACGCGCCTTATAAGTCGAATTATCCGGAATTTCGTCCCAGCGGGTGCCCTTGGCTACTAGATCCAGATATTTCTTAATATCGAAGATTTGGTGGCCTTTGCCGGAATTGCTGAGGACGCCGGCCTTCGTCAGCAGCTCCGCGATCGGCTCGAACGTGGCCACCGCCATCGGCGAGTAGAACGGCGAGTACGTCACGGTCGCGCCGCGGTCGCGCTTGATCCGCTCGGCGGCCGGAACGCTGGAGGGGAAGGCGAAGGCGTACCGGCTCAGGTCCACGTCGGTGACGATCTGCCGGGAGCCGGCGGTGTCCACCTCGACGCGCAGCCCGTGCCCGGCGAGGGCCGCCTTGACGCGCGGGTCGTCGAAGAACGGCTTCTTCTCCGACCCGATGACCCCCCGGACGACCGCCACCTCGGGCTCGTCGCCCCCCTGGTTCCCGGTGACGATCGCGACCACCGCCACCCCGGCCAGAACCGCCGCCAGAATGACGCCGACCCACCGCTTCATTGCATCCCGTTTCTTGAAATAACCCCCATGGCGGAATTATGGGATGGCATCAGCGGGGGCCGCGCGGGGGAGAAGGCGAACGTACGGCAGAATTCATTCGCCGTTCACGACCGGCCGCCCGAGAATCGGCCTCTCTCCTCGGGCGCCCCGTGCGCGACCTGGGCGTTCAAGGCGGCGCGTGCGGCGCTACGGGATGACGTCGGCCACGATCGTGGCGCCGCCCTTGCGGCACGACGTCAGCCTGCCCGTCCGCATGCTCTCGGCCGCCGTGTTGCTGACGCACTCCCAGCCCGCGACCGTGGCGACCCCGGCGCTGCCCTGCTTGGGGGTCTGCGGCCGGTAGTAGGCGCGCAGCACGCGCAGGGCCTGCGCGCAGTCGGCGCGCCCCCGATGCACGGCGACGGCCGCCAGGGACCCGTTCGCGGCCTCGGCCTCCCCGCACACCGTCCCCGGACCCGCCAGGCGGCTGCCGCTGCTCGCGGACCGCTTCGGAGCGGCACTGGGCCCCGGGGCGCCGGCAGAGGGCTCCGGAGCGGCGGGGGAGGGCTCCGGAGCGGCGGGAGAGGTGGGCGGCGCCGGCGGCGGGGCGAGCGGCGCGGGGCCGCAGGCGGCCAGGCAGAGCAGGAGCGGGACGGCGACGGCAACGCTGATACGCACGGGGGAGGGCACTCCACGACTCGGCTTCACGACCGGGGCAGTCTCCCACGGCAGGCGAACCCCGAGATCAGCAGGGCTTTCCGGAGCTCCCGGAGCGGGCCGAGCTGTCCTAGTATGCCTGGCTGGACAGGGGCTTCGAGGCCGTCTCGCCCGCGGCGTGCAACACCTGGACGGCCTCCTCCGCCAGGGTCGCCTGACGCAGGCAGGACAACCGGCGGTAAGACGGCGGCAGATTCGGGCCGGGTGGTGAACCGGGTTTAATGCCGCCGCAACCCTGAGAACGGGGATCACGAAACACTGCTCGCGCAGACTGGGGGTCATGAGCGATGCACCGAAGGTAGTTGACGCACGTACCGGACACGGCCGTTCCTGGGGGCGGGAGGCCGGCGAGCTCGCCGCGCTGTTCCTCGCGGTCGGCTTGGCGCACCTGCTCGCGACCCTGCTCGGCCACCAGGAGCCCGGACCTGTCGTCCTGATCGGGCTGGGGGTGGCGCTGATCGCCGGCGCCGCGATCCACAAGCGGCTCGGCCGCCGCCCCGCGGGCTCCGGCCGCCGTTCCGGTGCCGGGGGCAGGGGTGGTCTGCCGGGCCGGTTCCGCCCCTGGGCCCGTGCCGGTCGTGAGACGGCGCCGCTGCCTGTCGAGGGCGGGGCGGGCGGGCCCATGGCGTTGTGGCGGATCCGCATGCGGGTGGTGGAGCGGCCGGGCCGGCTCGCCACCGTGGCGGGGGCGTTCGGGCGGCTGGGGTGCAACATCCTGGCGCTGCACATCGCGCCGACCGGCGGCAGCGCCATCACCCCGGCCGGGTGCGACGCGCTCGACGAGTTCGTCATCGAGGCGCCCCGCGAGCTCGCGCTGGACGTGCTGGCCGGGGCGCTGGCCGAGGCCGGCGGGCAGGACGTGGTGATCGTGCCCGCGCGGGTGAAGGATCTCACCGACCCCGGCGTCCAGGCTCTGGTGCTGGCGCAGCGCGTCAGCGACGACCCGGACCGGCTGCCCGAGGCGATGGCCGAACTGCTGCGGGTCCCGCACGTCGAGTGGCGCCGGCCCGGCGACACCGTGGACGAGGGCGCCGAGCTCAACACCACCATGGTCGTCTCGGTGAACCCGGACCGGGCGCTGCTCGTGCGGCGGCCCGAGCTTGCGTTCACCCCGACGGAGGCGGCCCGGGCGGCGGCCCTGACGGCCGCCGCCACCCACGCCCGCTACACCGCACCCTGACCGCCCCTACCCGGCCGTACCTCGGCCGGGGTCCCTTTCAGGGGAGGGGAGGCCCGGCGACAAGCGCGCCCGCGCCTGGGACGATGCCGCCGGCGGGCCGGTGATCAGCGGTAGCCCTTGGCCAGGACCGCCTCCGTGTCACGGGTGATCCGGTCCGCGAGCTCGGGCGCGAGGGCGAGGCGCGGCGGCCGGCAGGCGCCGCCCTTGCGCCCGGCCAGGTCCATCGACAGCTTGATCGACTGCACGAACTCGGTCTTGGAGTCCCACCGCAGCAGCGGGTGCAGGTCCCGGTAGATGGGCAGGGCCTTGGCCACGTCGCCCGCCACCGCCAGGTGGTAGAGCTCCACGGTGGCGCGGGGGATCATGTTCGGGTAGCCGGCGATCCAGCCGACCGCGCCGGCGATGCCCAGCTCCAGCAGCACGTCGTCCGACCCGATCAGCACGTCCAGCCCGGGTGCGAGCTCGGCGATCTCGTACGCCCTGCGCACGTCCCCGGTGAACTCCTTCACCCCCACGATCAGCCCCTCCTGGTGCAGCTCGGCCAGCAGCGAGGGGGTCAGGTCCACCTTGGTGTCGATCGGGTTGTTGTAGGCCACCACCGGCAGCCCCGCCTTGGCCACCTCGCGGTAGTGGGCGACGACGGCCGCGCGGTCGGCACGGTAGGCGTTCGGCGGCAGCAGCAGCACCGACGACGCCCCCGCCTCGGCCGCCTGCTCGGCCCAGCGCCGCGACTCGGCGGCCCCGTACGCGGCCACGCCGGGCATGACGTGGAAGCCGTCGGGCGCGGCCTCGACGGCGGTGCGCACCACGCGGGCGCGCTCCTCGTCGGTCAGCGTCTGGTACTCGCCGAGCGAGCCGTTGGGGCACACGCCGTGGCAGCCGCCCTCGGCCAGGAAGCGCACGTGCTCGGCGTAGGCGTCGTAGTCGACCGACAGGTCGTCGTGGAAGGGGAGGGCGGTCGCGACGTGCACGCCGTGCCACACAGGGGCGGTCATACGTTCTTCTCCTTGGTCCAGTTCTCCAGCCCGCTCGCGTCGAGGGGCAGCGCGGCGGACAGGTTCTCCGCGCCGTCCTCCGTCACCAGCAGGTCGTCCTCGATACGCACGCCGATGCCGCGCAGCTCCGGCGGAACCGTGCGGTCATGGGCGTGGAAGTACAGCCCGGGCTCCACGGTCAGCACCATGCCGGGCGCCATCCGCGCCCCGTGGTACGCCTCCGGGCGCGAGCGCGCGCAGTCGTGCACGTCCAGGCCCAGATGGTGGCCGATGCCGCAGATCAGGTAGCGGCGGTGGTGCTGGCCGGCGTCCGACAGGGCCTCGTCCACCGACACCGGCAGCAGCCCCCAGTCGTGCAGGCCACGCGCGACGACCTCCATGGCCGCGTGGTGGAAGGCGGTGAACGGGCGGCCCGGCGCGACCTGCGCGAGCCCGGCCCGGTGCGCCCGCTCCACCAGGTCGTGCACCTGCCGCTGCGCCGGGCTGAACGCGCCGGAGACGGGGAAGGTGCGGGTGACGTCGGCGGTGTAGTGGGAGCGCGTCTCCACGCCCATGTCGAGCAGCAGCGCGTCGCCCTCGCGGACGGGCCCGTCGCAGCGCACCCAGTGCAGGGTGGGGGCGTGCGGGCCGCTGCCCACGATGGAGGCGTAGCCGGGGCCGTTGCCGTACGTCCTGGCGTACCGGTCGAACGTGCCCTGCAGCCACCGCTCGCCCCCGCCCGCCACGGCGGCGGGCACCTCGGCGAGCACGGCGGCGAAGCCCTCGACCGTGCGGTCCACGGCCTCGCGGAGCTGCCCGACCTCCCACGCGTCCTTGATCATGCGCAGCTCGGCCAGCACCCGGCCGACGTCGTCGCCGGGCACGCCGGGGTCGGTGAAGTCCGCCAGCGGCAGCACCTCGACGCCGAGCGCGGCCGACCACTCGGCGAGCGACGGCGACGGGCCGACCCACAGCTCGCCGTAGGCGGCGTCGGCGAAGAAGCCGGTCTCGCCGGGGCGGGCGGGCGGCGGCAGGTACAGGGTGGCCGCGCCGTCACGGACGACGGCCACCGCGTGCTCCACCGCGCAGCCGGTCAGCCAGTAGAAGTCGCTGTCCACGCGGAAGTCGTAGGCGGTGTCGTTGCTGCGGGTGGGCGCGTGGCCGGCCCTCACCACGACGGTCCGGCCGGGCAGCGCCCCGGCGAGCCTGGCCCGGTGGGCGGCGGCGGCCTCCGCCGCGCCCGGGACCAGGTCGGGGGTGCGGGCGGGGGAGTCCCAGCCCTGGGCGATGTACTGGGTGAACGCGGGGATGTCGATCAGCTTGGGCAGCTTGCCGTCACCCATCGGTGAGTCCTCCTCCAAGGTCGCGGACCAGCTGTGTCAGGCGGGCGAAGACGCGTTCCTCGCCGATGCCGTCGTGCTCGTACTCGTTGGTGACCCAGGCCTGCGCGTTCCCCACCCGGGAGGCGGTGTCCAGTTGCAGGCCCGAGTCGACGTACATGTCGTCGAAGTAGACGGCGGCCGCCACCGGCACGTCGTTGGCGGCCAGCCGGTCCAGGTCGTACAGCGGCGGCCAGTCGTCCCGCTCGGCGAGCAGCTCGACGGCGCCGCGGAAGGGGCGCAGGGCGCGGATCTCCTCGAACATCCAGGGATAGATCATCTCTCCGGTGAACAGCAGCGGCCTGGCGTCCTCGGCGAAGGCGGGGTGGCAGGCGCGCTCGCGCTGCGCCGCCCACGCGGTCGCGCCGGCCCCGTGCCCGTAGATGCTCTCCTGCAGCGCGGCGAACAGCGGGTTGTCGGCGTAGGAGGAGCGGGCCAGCACCTGGTGCAGGAACGTCTCGGGCAACCCCCCGCCGTCGTCCGGCCGGGCCTCGTCCAGCAGCCAGTGCATGCGCTCGTAGCCGGGCTTCATGCCGAAGTCGATGCCCAGCGACTGCAGCCGGCGAACGGTCAGCGTGTCGCCGTCGGGCAGCAGCACGTCGCCCTCGGCCAGCCGGTCGGCCAGCCGCGCCGTCGTCTCGGCGTGGTGCGGGTAGCGGCGGTAGAACTCGGCGTTCTTGGCCGCCACCCGCGGGTACGTGCGCCGGTAGACCTCGGCGGCGTCCGGGTCGAGCGACGGCAGGCCGCCCGCCACGTAGCAGGCGCTGAGCCCCTCGGGCGCGTTCGACAGGTACGTGAGCGTCAGGAAACCCCCGTAGCTCTGCCCCAGCGTCGACCAGCGCCGCCCGCCGAAGACGGTCGTGCGCAGGTGCTCGGCGTCGGCCACGATCGAGTCGGCGCGGAAGCGCGCCAGGTAGTCGGCGCCCTCCCGCGCGCCGAGCGCGCTCATCACCCGGCCGTCGATGCGCGAGCTGCGGCCCGTGCCCCGCTGGTCGAGCAGGACCACCCGGTACGTCTCCAGCGCCCGCCCCAGCCAGCCGGACATGCCGACCGGGCGGGGCCCCTTGCCGCCGGGCCCGCCCTGAAGGTAGAGCAGGCACGGCAGGTCCTCCCCGTCGCGGGCCGGGTCCACCAGCTCGCGGGCGAACACCGTGATGGTCGCCTCCGGGCCGGACCAGTCCAGGGGCACCTGTTCGACGTGGTCGCGCACCCGCATCCCGGGAATGGTGTACGTCGCGGTGATCAAGACCTCTCCCTCCTGCGGCGGTCCCACTCCGGATCGATCCGGGGGATGGCCGCCAGCAGCGTGCGCGTGTACTCGTCCTGCGGATCGCGGAAGACCTGCTCGGCGGGCCCGAGCTCGACGATCCGCCCCTTGCTCATGACCGCCACCCGGTGCGCGATCTGCCGCACCACGGCCAGGTCGTGGGCGATGAACACGTAGCTGAAGCCGCTCTCGCGCTGCAGCCGCCGCAGCAGCTCGATCACCTGGGCCTGCACCGACACGTCCAGCGCCGACACGGCCTCGTCGCAGATCACCAGCTTGGGGTTGACGGCCAGCGCGCGGGCGATGCCGATGCGCTGCGCCTGCCCGCCGGAGAACTGCGCCGGGTAGCGCAGCGAGTGGTCGGGGTTGAGCCCGACCCGCTCCATCAGCTCCTTGGCGTGCTCGCGGCGGCTGCCCCTGGGCGCGATGCCCTGGTAGACCAGCGGCGCCATGAGGATGCGCTCCACGGTGTGGCGGGGGTTGAGCGAGGAGAACGGGTCCTGGAAGACGACCTGCACGTTCGCGCGGAAGCGGGCCAGCGCCGCGCCCGTGGCGTGCGTGACGTCCTCGCCCTCGAACTCCAGGGTGCCCCCGCTCGGGTCCATCAGCTTGGCGATCATACGGGCGGTGGTGGACTTGCCGCTGCCGGACTCGCCGACGACGGCCAGCGTCTCGCCCAGGCTCACCTCGAAGCCGACCTGGTCCACCGCGGTGAACTCGGCCCTGGCGCCCAGCGGGCCGCGCGAGACGAACCGCTTGGTCAGGCCCTCGGCGCGCAGCAACGTCATAGGACCACCTCATCGTCGATGCGCGGGATGCTCTCCAGCAACATCCGGGTGTACTCGTGCTCCGGCTCGGCGAAGACCTGCTCGGCGGTGCCGTACTCGACCTGCTCGCCGCGCCGCATCACCAGGACGCGGGTCGCGATCGAGCTGATCACGGCCAGGTCGTGGGTGATGAACACCATGCCGGTGCCGCTCTCCCGTTGCAGGGAGGCCAGCAGGCGCAGGATCTGCGCCTGCACGGTCACGTCCAGCGCCGTGGTCGGCTCGTCGGCGATCAGCAGCGCCGGCTCGCACACCAGCGCCATCGCGATCATGACGCGCTGCCGCTGGCCGCCGGAGAACTGGTGCGGGTAGTAGTTCACGCGGCGCTCCGGCTCGGGCAGGCCGACGTGCCCGAGCACCTCGACGGCGACCTGGCGCGCGGCCCTGCGGGAGCCGCCGCGGTGCGCCCGGTACATCTCCTCGATCTGCAGGCCCACCGTGTAGTACGGGTTCAGCGACGACAGCGGGTCCTGGAAGACCATCGACATCCGGTCGCCGCGCAGCCTCCGCAGCTCCCGGTCGGAGCGGCCGAGCAGCTCGGCGCCGTCCAGCCGGATGCTGCCGCTGGTCCGCGCGCCCTTGGGCAGCAGGCCCATGACCGCCAGGCTGGTCATCGACTTGCCGGAGCCCGACTCGCCGACGATGCCGACCGTCTCGTCCCTGCCGACCGTGAACGACACGCCCTTGACCACGTCCACGGGGCCGCGGGTGGTCGGGAAGGTGACGGTGAGGTCCTCCACGACAAGCAACTCGCTCATGGCGACGTGATCCTCACTCTCGGGTCCAGTCTGGTGTAGACGAGGTCCACCACCACGTTGCCGATCACCACGAAGAACGCCGCCAGCAACGTGACCGCCATGATGACCGGCTGGTCGTTCTTGGCGATCGAGTCGGCGGCCATCTTGCCGACGCCGTTCAGCCCGAACACGGTCTCGGTGATCAGCGCGCCGCCGAGCAGCGCGGCGAAGTCCATGCCGAAGATCGTCGCGATCGGCGTCAGGGCCGGGCGCAGCGCGTGCCTGCGCATGGTCAGCGCCGGGCTGAGGCCCTTCGACCTGGCCGTGCGCATGAAGTTCTCCGCCAGGGTGTCGATCACGTTGGCGCGGGTGAGCCGGGCGTACAGGCACGCGTAGCCGGTGGCGAGCACGATCCACGGCATCAGGTACGACTGGAACCACAGCACCGGGTCGTCGGAGAACGCCACGGCCTGCGGGAACGGCAGCACCTGGAGCTGCACGACGAGCACGTACTGCAGGGCCAGCGCCAGCACGTAGTTGGGGATGCTGGAGCCGCCGAGGGCCAGCCCCATCGCGGTGCGGTCCCACCAGGTGCCCTCCTTGACGGCGCTGAGCAGCCCCGCGGCGATCCCGACGAGCAGCCACAGCACGGCAGCGCCGATCGCGACCGTCGCGCTGACCGGCAGCCGCTCCACCACCATGTCCATCACGGACTGGTTGGTCTGGAAGCTGTAGCCCAGGCACGGCGCCGCGCAGTGCACGAGGTTCGCGCCCTCGCCGTAGTCGCGCCCGGCGAAGATGCCGCCGAGGAAGCCGAAGAACTGCGTCAGGAACGGCTGGTTGAGCCCCAGCATGTCGCGGATCTGGTCGATGCGCTCCGGCGTGCACGTCTTCCCGCAGATCATCACCGCAGGGTCCGGCTGCAGGGTGAAGAACAGCACGAACGTGAACAGGCACACCAGGAAGAGGATCACCACGACGCCGGCCAGGCGTCCGATCACGTAGCGCGCCATCATGAGGCGTCCCCCGCGTCGAAGGCGGCCCGGATCCTGTCGCCCAGCACCGTCAGCGACAGCACCGTGAGGAACAGGAACGCGCCGGGGATGACGAAGTACATCGGGTCGACGGCGTACCATCCGACCGAGCTGGAGATCATCTGGCCCCACGACGGGGTGGGCGGCGTGACGCCGACGCCCAGGAACGACAGCCCCGCCTCGGTCCCGACGTAGCCGGGCACGGCCAGGGTGGTCATCACGATCAGGGAGCTGCGCAGGTTCGGCAGGATCTCCTTGAACACGAGCTGGCCCGTCGAGGCGCCCGAGGCCCGCGCGGCCTCCACGAACTCCCGGTTCACCAGCGTGAGCGTCTGCCCGCGCACCACCCGGGCCAGGTACGGCCAGCCGAACACGCTGATCACCACGACCAGCAGCACCGGCCGGTTGCCCTGCGGCAGCGCGGACAGGATCGCGATCATGAAGATGAGCGCGGGGAACGCCATCAGGAAGTCCATGACCCGGCAGATCACCTGGTCCACCCAGCCCTGGTAGAACCCGGCCAGCATGCCCAGCACCACCCCGAGCAGCGTGGTGAGTGCCGTGGCGGACAGCGCGATGATCAGGGAGACCCGGGCGCCGTACGCGATGCGGGCCAGGATGTCGCGGCCGTTCTGCGGCTCGACGCCCAGCAGGTGGTCGGCGCTGATCCCGCCGAGCGAACCGTAGGGCACCCCGCCCAGGTCGGTGTTGACCGCGGCCGTGTCGAAGTCGTTGGGGCCGTGCCCGGTGAGCGCGCTGATCAGCGGTGCGCCGATCGCCATCAGCACGATCAGCGCGAGGTAGGCGCCGCTGACCACGGCGCCCCGATCACGCAGCAGCACGCGGAGAACGCGCCGGCCCGAGGTGGCGGGCGCGCCGCCCGCCACCTGCTCTGGATGCGCTGCGACCGTCATCTACTTCGTCGGCTTCGCCAGCCCGACGGAGACCAGGTCGACGCCGCCGGAGTAGGAGTCGGACTGGTAGGCGCCCGCGATGTTCGCGCCGTTGACCAGGATCAGCTTCTCGTAGGCCAGCGGCACGACCGGCGCCAGCTCCATGATCTGCTTGTCCAGCTCGCCGTAGGCCGCGTTGGCCTGCTCGACGTCGGTCATCGCGGCGATCTCGTCGATCTTGGCGTTGACGTCCTCGTCGTTGAGCTGGGCGAGGTTGGAGTTGCCCTTGGCGGTGATGTTGCGGCCGTCGAACAGCGGCGGCAGGAACGTCGCGCCGGAGGCCCAGTCGGGGCACCAGCCGGTGACGGCCATGTCGTTCTGCTTGGCCGGGGTGCCGATGACCTCGTAGTACGTCGAGGCGTCGATGTTGTTGATCTTGACCTCGATGCCGACCTGCTTGAGCGCCTCCTGGACGGCGACCGAGACCGCCGCCATCTTCGGCTGCGCCCTGGTGTCCAGCGTCAGCGAGAACCCGCCCGACAGGCCCGCCTCGGCCAGCAGCTTCCTGGCCTGCTCGACGTTGTGCGGGTACGGGTCGTAGTCCACCCGGCCGGCGACCGTGGGCGGCTGGATCGAGGTGCCCTTCTGCGCCAGCAGCGACCCGCCCATCGCCGCCACGATGGTGTCCTTGTCGATCGCGTGGTTGATCGCCTGGCGCACGCGCACGTCGTTCAGGGGCTTCTTGGTGGTGTTCAGGCCCATGTAGGTCGTGCAGCCGTTGAGCCCGGACAGCGTGCGCGCCTTGATCTGCGGCGTCTGCACCCGGGCCACGGTCGCCGCCTGGATGCTCTGGCCGAGCGCGTCGGCGTCGGTGCCCTGCCCGGCCAGCATGCGCTCGTCGATCGTGGCCGCGGCCAGGCCGAACGTCCACTCGAACGCGTCCGGCTTGGCCGTGCGCACCTGGTCGGTCTCCTGCTTCCACTGCGGGTTGCGCTCCAGCTTCAGCGACGCGTTGCGCTGGTAGGAGGCCACCTTGTACGGCCCGCTCGCGATCGGCTTGCTGTCGAACGCCGCGCCCGCCCCGGTGCCCTTGGGGAACGGGGTGAAGTTCGCCAGCGCCAGCGCGCTCGGGAAGTCGGCGAACGGCTTCTTGAGGTGGATGACGACCGTCTTGTCGTCCGGCGTCTCGATCGTGTCCAGGTCGCCCGACAGGTACGGGCCCTTGTAGTCCTTGGGCGCGTCGAGCAGCAGCTTGCCGTACGGCGAGCCGATGCCCGCCTCCGGGTCGAAGGCCCGCGAGAAGCCGAACTTGACCGCCTCGCTGGTGATCGGCGTGCCGTCCTCGAAGAAGAGGTTGTCCTTCAGCGTGAACGTCCACGTCTTGGCGTCGTTGGACGGCGTGCCCGTGTCGGTCGCGAGGTCGGGCACGATCTTCGTGCCCTCGGCGCCCGGCCCGGCGCCGAACGTCGTCAGCCCCCGGTAGATGAGCCGGTAGAAGTTGTTCACGCCGCCGTCGAAGCCGCGCACCGGGTCCAGGTGGGAGAAGTCCGCGTTGGCCAGGATGCGCACCGTGCCGCCCGTCGCGGGGGCCGCCGACGAGCCGGACGCGCCGGTGCCGGTGCCGGTGCCTGGGCCCTGGGCCGCGCCGCCACCACCGCCGCACGCCGACAGTGCCAGCACGGCGGTCATCGTGACGCTCGTGAGCGCCGCCGATCTCCTCATTTCGCCTTCTTTCCGTTGGTTGCGTCGAGGGTCCTGACCCAGACCCGCATGGCTTCGGGGTCGCGGTTGCCCCAGAGGAAGTAGGGGACGAAGGTCGCCGTGACCGTCGTCTCCGGGAGTGCCTGCTCCAGCGGGAGCTCGGGGTAGAGCTCGGGGGAGGGCGGGGGAGCGGCGGCGGTGGTGAGGGTCAGCACCACGGCGTCGTCCCGCCGCTCGATGTTCGCGTTAACAATCTCGGGCACGCCGATCAGCAGGTCGTCCACGGCGGCGTCCGGGCTGTCCTGCTGCTCCACGCAGTAGACCAGCGGGCCGCGCGCCAGGCTGACCGCGCCCCTGGTGGCGTCGAGGTGGGGGTGCGAGCCGTGCGCCCTGACGGGCATCGGCAGCGTGAGCCGCACCTCGTCGCCCACCTGCCAGCGGCGCTCGACGCCCAGCCAGCCGTCCCGCGGCCCGGCCTCGCGCGGTCCGCCGCCGGCCTTGGCCGTCGTCTCCGCCTCGTGCGGGCGGCCGTTGACCGTGACCGTCGCGCCGCGGGCCCAGCCCGGGACGCGCAGGAGGAGCCCGTACGGGCCGTCCGGCGCGCGCTCGACCGTGAGCCGCACGTCGCCGTCCCACGGGTAGGCCGTCTCCACCGCGAGGTCCAGCTCCGTGCCCTCGATCCTGCCTTCGGCGTAGGCGGCGACGAGCAGCGCGCCGTCCCGCTCGGCCGCCACGTAGTCGGCGAGCTGCGCCATCCAGCGCACGATGTTCGGCGGGCAGCACGGGCAGGTGAACCAGGCCCGGCGCAGCGGCTCGCCGCCGGCCTCGGCGCCGCTGCGCTGCTCGTGGTCGGGGCGGCGCTGCAGCGGGTTGTCGTAGAAGAACGCCTTGCCGTCCGCCGACAGGCCCACGGCGTAGGCGTTGTAGAGCACGCGCTCGAACACGTCGAGGTACTTGGCGCCGCCCGTGGCCAGGAACATCCGCCAGGCCCACTGCATGACGGCGATGGCCGCGCAGGTCTCGCTGTAGGCGCGCTCGGACGGCAGCTCGTACCGGTCGCCGATCGCCTCGTCGGAGTGCCGGCTGCCGAGCCCGCCGGTGACGTACAGCTTGGTCGCCACCATGTCGTCCCAGAGCCGCTCCAGCGTCTCGAACAGCGACCGGTCGCCGGTCTCCAGGTGGACGTCGGCCGCGCCGGCCGCCAGGTACGCCATCCGCACCGCGTGCCCGGTCACCGACGGCAGCTCCCTGAACGGCACGTGGTCCTGGAAGTAGTCGCCGGCGAAGATGCTGTGCTTGAGCTGCCCCGAGCCGCGCCGGTCCACGAACGCGGCGGCCAGGTCGAGGTAGGCGCGCAGCCCCGTCTGCCTGAACAGCTCGACCAGCGCCATCTCCACCTCGGGATGGCCGCACACCCCCTCGTGCGCGAACCGCTCCACCACCAGGTCCGCGAACCGCTCCGCCACCCGCAGCAGCCGCTCGTCGCCCATCCGGCGCGCCGCGGCGACGGCGGCCTGGATGAGGTGACCCAGGTTGTACAGCTCGTGCCCCCAGGACAGGTCCTCCCACGGCTTCTTCGTGGCGGCCGGGTCCTGGAAGAAGGAGTTGAGGTAGCCGTCCTCGGCCTGGACCCGCTCCAGGAGGCCGACGACCTCCTCGAAGAACTCCCGTACGGGCTCCCGCGCGCGGCCGTCGCCCAGCTCGTAGGCCAGCCCCTCCAGGGTCTTGTACAGGTCGGTGTCCAGGAACGGGTAGCGGCCGCGGTACGGCGCCGGGTCCTGCTCCAGGAGGCGGCTCAGGTTGGCGACGTTGCCCGCCGCGCGGAGCTGCTCGATGGTGTGCGGGATCGTGGCCGCGCCGTTCCGGCGCTGCCAGTGGTGCAGCAGACCACCGGTGATGCGCACTCCCGGAAGCGGCCGTACGGCCCCGGCGGACGTGCGTACGGCACCGGACAGGGGCTTGACCTGCTTAGACGTCATGAACCTTCCCAGTAATGTGTGGCATTGCACTGAACCATAGGTGTCCGGGAGGTGTGTTGCCAAGGGTTGCGGAGGTGACGAAAAGAGAAAGTAACGTGTCCGGAATCTGGGACGGAGCGCCCGGACGACTACAGTGGCGCGGTGCGACGCGTATCCGTGGTGGGCAACACCGGCTCGGGAAAGTCCACGCTGGCGGCCGGTCTGGCGGCGCGCCTCGGCGTGCCCTGGCTGGAGCTCGACTCGATCTTCCACATGCCGGGCTGGACGCCGCGGCCTGAGCCGGAGTTCCTGGCCGAGGTCGATCGGTTCACCGCCGCCGACGGGTGGGTGGTGGACGGCAACTACTCCGCCGTGCGCGACCTGGTGTGGCAGCGGGCCGACACCGTGGTCTGGTTCGACCTGCCCAGGCGCACGGTGATGCGCCGGCTGCTGCCCAGGACGCTGCGGCGGATGGCCACCGGCGCCGAGCTGTGGAACGGCAACAGGGAGTCCTTCCGCTTCCTGTTCACCAAGGACGAGTCGATCGTCCGCTGGGCCTGGACCCGGCACGATCACTACCGCGAGCGCTACCGCCAGGCCGCCGCCGATCCGGGGAACGAGCACCTGACGTTCGTCCGCATCGCGTCCCGGGCCGACGCCGAGAGGCTGCTGGGGCCCGGCGCCCCGTGAACCGCCGGCCCGCTCGCGGCGGCCGGGCACGCGGCGGCCCCGATCACCTGACCGGCCGCGTGCCCGCCGGTGAAGGCGGGGATCAGCGCTCGATGAGCGTGACCTCCAGGGAGTAGTGGGAGGCGCGGTAGACGTGCGAGCCGTGCTCGACGGCGCGCCCCTGGTCGTCGTAGGTGGTGCGGACCATCGTCAGCAGCGGCGCCCCGCGGCGCTCCTCCAGCAGCCGGGCCTCGGCCTGGGTGGCGGCCCTGGCGCCGATGCGCTGGTTGGCGACGCGCATGCGCACCCCCGCGCCGCGCAGCAGCTCGTACAGGCCGCGCCCCTCCAGGTCGGCGGGCGTGAGCGGGGCCAGGCCCTGCGGCAGCCAGTTGTGCAGGACGGCGAGCGGCTCACCGGCCGCGAACCGCACCCGCTCCAGGTAGAGGATCTGTGCGCCCGGCTCCACGCCCAGGATCGGCGCGATCTCCTCCTCCGCCGGCCGCGGCTCCAGCGCCAGCACCTGCGTGGCCGGCTCCTGACCCGAGCGGCGCAGGTCGTCGTAGAGGCTCGTCAGCTCGACCGAGCGCTTGACCTGGCCGTGCACCACCTGGGTGCCGACGCCGCGCTTGCGCACCAGCAGGCCCTTGTCCACCAGGTACTGGATCGCCTGGCGGATCGTGGGCCGCGACAGGCCGAGCTTGTCGGCCAGCAGGATCTCGTTGTCCAGCCGCGAGCCGGGGGCCAGGTCGCCGCGGCGGATCGCCTCCGCGATCTGCTCGGCCACCTGGAAATAGAGCGGCACGGGACTGGACCGGTCCAGGTCGATGGCCAGGTTCGCGGTCATGCTGATCAGCTTAACCGACGTCAGAATGTCCTGACAAATGAGTCATGGGTGGGGTCTCAGGCGTCCCCGCCGCCGCATCCGCACCCGCCGTCGCCGCCCGTGTCGGCGTCGCCGTCGTCGTCCGCCCCGCCGCGTACCGGGGCGGGCGCCGGCACGGTCTCGGGCGGGCGCTCGCCCCGGATCACGTACGACTCCAGGCTGCCGTCATGGTCCGGATGCGCGGCCAGGACCTCGCGATAGGCCGCCTCGCCCGCCCGCGTCGTGCCACCGTGAGGCGTCCACATCCACTCGATGACCATCCAGAACACCACGGTGAGCGGCGGCGCGACCAGCGCAGGCCACCACTGCCCGAGCCGCGCCCACGCCGCCGCCGGCTTTCCTGTCAGCAGGTCACCGGCCGTGTCCAGCGCGAGCATCAACGTGGCGACGTTCGCGCACAACACCGGCAGGAACGTCAACGCCGACAGCGTGAGCGGCCACGACATCCAGCCGGGACGCAGCAGCCCGCGCCGCCCGAGCTCGGCGCGCATCCGGCTCTCCAGCGGCGGCCAGCCCGGCGCCTCCGCGATCTCCCGGCGGGTGGCGCGGCCCGCCCGGCCGGCCAGGAAGCCGAGCACGAGGCGTTCGGCCGGATGCACGGCGGCGGCCCCGGGGACCGCGGCGCACAGGCCCGACCGGGACTCGCGGACGGCGTTGCGCCTGACCAGCGCGGTGATCGCCGTCTCGGCCAGCGACCGGCGCCCCTTGATCAGCACCGCCAGCTCGTACGCGCCACCGGTGATCGCGCCCTTCTCCCCGTGCCGGAGCGGCCGGCGCACCAGGCACTCCAGCAGGACGAGCACCACGACGGCCACCAGGCCGAGGGCGAGCACGACCGCGACGATCACCACCATCGGGCACCTCCGGGCGCGGGACCGCTGTACCCGAAGATAGCCGCGTCAGCGGGGCGCGCGATAGGTGACCACCTTGTCGCCCCGGCCCGGATACTCCATGGTTGCGAGCCGACGTGAAGACGATCAAGCGCCCCGCGATCAGGCCACCCGGTCCGCTGCTGGATGATGTCCGGATGACGAATCGGGCGAACGGCACCGGACGCATGCCCGCCGGGCTCATCGCACTGACCCTCGGCAGTTTCGGGATCGGCCTGACCGAGTTCGTGATCGCGGGCCTGCTGCCGCAGGTGAGCCGGAGCCTGGACGTCTCCGAGGCCGCGGCCGGATGGCTGATCTCCGGGTACGCGCTGAGCGTCGCCGCCGGCGCGATCGTGGTGACCGCCGCCACCGGCGGGCTGCCCCGCAAGCCGGTCCTCGTCGGGCTGGTGGCGCTGTTCGTCGCCGGCAACCTGCTGTCCGCCGTCGCGGCCGGGTATCCGATGATGCTGCTCGGGCGCGTCGTCGCCGCCCTGTGCCACGGCTCGTTCTTCGGCATCGGCTCGCTCGTCGCCCGGCGCATGGTGCCGCCGGAGCGGGCGTCGCGGGCGGTGGCGGTGATGTTCGCCGGGCTGACGCTCGCCAACGTCCTGGGCGTGCCGTTCGGCGCGCTGATCGGCGAGCGCTGGACCTGGCGGGCCACGTTCTGGGCGATCACCGCGATCGGGGTCGTCGCCCTGGTGGCCATCGCGGCGCTGGTGCCGGGCTGGGCGGGCGCTGCCGACCGCACGCATCCCGCGGCGGCGACCGGCCTGCGCGGGCTGCGGGCGCAGCTCCACGCGTTCCGCTCCGGGCAGGTGTGGCTGACGCTGGCGGCCACCGCGCTGGGGTACGGCGGCATGTTCGGCGCGTTCAGCTACATCGCCTACACCTTCACGCACGTCACCGGCTTCGCCGCCGCCGACGTCGCCTGGCTGCTCGTCGTGTACGGCACCGGCCTGGTGATCGGGAACCTGGCCGGCGGGCGGGCCGCGGACGGCGACCGGGACCGCACGCTGATCGGCTCCCTGGCCGGGCTCGCCGTGACGCTGATCGCGTTCGGGGCGCTGGCCGCCTACGCCGCCGCGGCGGTGGTGCTGGTCTTCCTGCTGGGCCTGTTCGGCTTCGCCGGCGTCCCCGGCATGATCACCCGGGTGACCGACTACGCGGGCGGCGTCCCGCTCGCCGCCAGCGCCAACGTGTCGGCCTCCAACGTCGGCAACGCGCTGGGGGCCTGGCTCGGCGGCCTGGCCATCAGCGCCGGTCTCGGCTACACCGCGCCCCTGTACGCCGGCGCCGCCCTCGTCCTGGCCGCCCTCGCGGTGATGGCGGTCAGCGCGCGACGAGCCGCGGCGGATCGGCCGGTGAGGTGATGGCGGTCAGCGCGCGACGAGCGGCGGCAGCTCCGTCAGCGACGTGATGCGGGGGAAACCCGCGGGCGGGGTCGGCCCGGAGGCGAGCCGGTCCAGCCAGACCGAGCGCATCCCGGTCACCGCGGGCCCCGTCACGTCGTTCTCCACGTCGTCGCCCACCAGCAGCACCTCCTCCGGCGCCAGCCCCAGCGCCGCCGCGGCCCCGGTGTAGCAGGCGGGCGCGGGCTTGAAGTGCCCGCCCAGGACCTCGCCCGTCAGCACCGGCCCGACCAGCCCCGCCAGCCCGATCGCACGCACCTTCGCCTCCTGCATCGGCAGCGTGCCGTTGGTCAGCACCCCGAGCGCGAACCCGTCCAGCCCCGCCAGCGCCGCGGTCACGTCCGGGAACGCCGCCCAGTGCCGCCGGTACAGCTCGGTGAAGCCCGCGTACGCGGCGTCCAGGTCGCCGGGCACGGGCACGGCCAGCTCCGCGCACAGCGCGGCCAGCCGCAGCCGCCGCTGCTCCTGCACCGAGCACCGCCCCGCCTGCCACATCGCCAGGTACGGCCCCTCCAGCGCGGCCCAGATCGCCGGCGCCTCGGCCAGCCGCGGATGGCCGGGGAACCGGCCCGCCACCCACGCCGTGATGCCGGCGTCGGCGGCGCCGCGATGGTCGAACAGGGTGCCGTCGAGGTCGAACAGGATGCCCTTGATCCCGGGCTCGCTCACTGGGCGGCTTCCGAGATGATCCGGGCCGCCGTCTCCCGCGGCGGGTAGCCGAGCGTGAGGCCGCGCACCGACAGGGAGGCCTGCGCGAACAGCGCCTCGGCGTTCTCGGTGAGCACGTAGTTCAGCGCGGGGGAGCAGGCGCGGTGCTCGTCCAGGGCCTGCGCCTCCCGCTCCGCCAGCTCCTTCGGCAGCGCCTCGCGGTAGTCGGCGATCAGCGCGTCGAGGTCGAAGAGCTGCGCGTACTTCTCCGACGTGCCCGCCACCACCCGCACCAGCTCGCCGTCGAGCTGGGCGTGGTAGACCAGGTTCGTGCCGCCGCTCTTGGCGAACCAGCGCATCGCCTCGTCGGCGGGCAGCGTGAAGGCCCCGTACGGCTTGCGCGCGTACAGCAGCGCCTCGGCTATCCACCGGTCGCACCACAGCTCGTCGCGGTAGGGCGCCGGGGCGTGCGGATCGACGGACAGGCCCTGTGCCAGCACCGGGTTCCAGGCCGACACCATCGGGCTGCTGAAGCGCGGCATGCGGGGGCCGCGCCAGTGGCTCAGCGCGTGGCCGTACCAGACGGTCACGACCTCGACCCGGCGCTTGGCCAGGGGCCGCTCGTAGGTGCCGTTCATGATCTGGCCCCCGTCAGGGTGCCGCCATGGTCCGGGGGTGAGGCCGAGGTCTGTGGGGGCCGGAGGAGTCCGGTAGTCGGGATGGAGTATCCACGCGTCCGCCACAGTTTCTCTGCCTTTCCGATTGGCGTATGCACGACGTGTCCGAGCACTAGAGTGGCCATCGTGCAACACCCGTCACTCGGTTTCAATAGACCAGGTGTAAACGCTGATATTTGTCATCGATGGTTGTGACAGACGTATGCAGTTAAGCGTTGTCGCGGCCCGGCTGTGCTCCCTGCGCGCCGCGGCCAGGCTGTCGATGAAGTCCGCGGCGGACGCCGCGGGGCTCAACACCTCCACGATCTTCCGGATCGAGCACGGCCTGGTGGCGCCGCGCGAGGCCACCGTGCGCACGCTCCTGGAGCTGTACGGCCACGGCGAGCACTCGCCGCGGCTGCTGTCGCTGCTGCGGGAGGAGCGGGTGCCCGGCTGGTACGACGCCCCTGGCGTGCCGCTGGCGCTGTCGGCGTTCCTGGAGATGGAGGACCAGGCGCAGATCATCTACACGTACTGCCCGATGCAGGTGCCCGCGCTGCTGCAGACCCCGGCGTACGCGCTGTCCGCCGCGCTGGCCGGGCTGCCCGCCGGAGCCACGTACGAGCAGGCGGCCGGCGCGGCCGAGCTGGTGGCGGTGCGGCAGCGGGTGCTCGACCGGCACCAGGGGCCGCACCTGTGGGCGGTGCTCGACCGGGCGGCGCTGAGCGACCCGCCGCTGGGCCGGACGGAGGACCGGCTGGCCCAGCTCGACGCGCTCACCAAGGCCGCCAGGCAGCCGCACCTGGCCGTGCAGGTCGCCCGGCCCGTCAGCGAGAGCGGCTACCTCTACCAGGGGCCGCCGTTCACGCTGCTGCGCTTCCCCCAGCAGGAGCGGCCGGACGCGCTGGTGCTGCACCTGCTGCACGCCCCGATCGTCGTCGAGGACCGGCGGCGGGTCGAGGAGCACCAGCAGGCGTTCGCGCGGCTGTCGCTGTCGGCGCTGCCCGTGGAGTCCACCCCCGACGTGCTCGACGGGGTCCGCGCCACGCTGCCGCACTGACCGCTCAGTGGTGCTGGCGGAACTCCCCGGCGCGGCGCACGTGGTCGATCATGATGCGTTCGGCCGTCTCCGCGTCGCCCGACTCCAGTGCCGTCAGGATGCCTTCGTGCGCCTCCAGCTGCGCCTTGACCTGCGTCTCGTCCAGCCACAGTGACGCCTCGGCGGGCACGGGGAAGCTGTTGCGCACCGACCGGGCGTGCGCGCCCAGGAAGGCGGGGCCGCCGATGTCGACGATGCGCAGGTGCAAGCGCCTGCTCTGCTCGCCGAGCCGGTCGTGCCTGCCCCGCGCGGCGTCCTCGGCCATCGAGGCGTGCAGCTCGCGCAGCTCCGCCAGCTCCTGCGCGGTGATCCTGGCCGCCGCCAGCCGCGCCCCCAGGCCCTCGACGACCGCGCGCACCCCGTAGTACTCGGCCAGCGCCTCGTCGCCCAGGTCCACCACGGTCGCGCCGTGGTGGGCCTCGTAGCTGATCAGCCGGTCTTTCTCGAGCCTGCGCAGCGCCTCGCGCACGGGCGTGACCGACACCCCCAGCCGCTTGGCGACCTCCCCGGCGCGCAGGGCGGTGCCCCCGGGGATCCGGCCGGAGCGGATCTCCTCCAGCAGCACGCTGTAGACGTACTCGGCCTTGCTCATGGGCGGCCGGGGCTCGGTGGGTGACATGTCCTCAAGTGTCTCGCAGAACGGCCACGCTCTTGACCTATGACATATTTCTTATAAGTTACATACCCATGACGAGCCTCGCTGACCTGCGGGTCATCGACGCGGCGACGCTGTTCGCCGGTCCCTCCGCCGCCATGATGCTGGGCGACTTCGGCGCCGACGTGATCAAGATCGAGCACCCGCGCCGGGGCGACCCCTCACGCGGGCACGGCGCCGCCGGCCTGTGGTGGAAGACGCTGTCGCGCAACAAGCGCGCCGCGGCCGTGGACCTGTCGCGGGCCGAGGGGCAGGAGATCCTGCGCCGCCTGGCCGAGCGGTCCGACGTGCTGATCGAGAACTTCCGCCCCGGCACCCTCGAACGCTGGAACCTCGACCCGAGGGACCTCCTGGAGCTCAACCCGCGACTGATCGTGGCGCGGATGACCGGCTTCGGGCAGTTCGGGCCGATGGCCAAGCGGCCCGGCTTCGGCACGCTGGCCGAGGCCATGAGCGGCTTCGCGGCCATGACGGGCGAGCCCGACGGGCCGCCCACGCTGCCGCCGCTGGCCCTGGCCGACGGCATCGCGGGCCTGGCCATGTCGTACGCCGTCATGGTCGCCCTGCACGCCCGCGAGCAGACCGGGCGCGGGCAGGTCATCGACATGGCGATCATCGAGCCGATCCTCGGGCTGCTCGGGCCGCAGATGAGCATCTACAAGGCGCTCGGCATCGTGCAGCAGCGCACCGGCAACCGCTCCAGCAGCAACGCGCCGCGCAACACCTATCGCACCCGCGACGGCCGCTGGCTGGCCATCTCCACCAGCGCGCAGCCCATCGCCGAGCGCGTGGTCACCCTCGTCGGGCGGCCCGACCTGGTCGAGCAGCCGTGGTTCGCCAGCGGGCACGGCCGGGTGCAGCACGTGGACGAGCTGGACGAGGCGGTCGCCTCCTGGATCGCCGAACGGGACGCCGCGGAGGTCATCGCCAGGTTCGAGGAGGTGCAGGCCGCGGTCGCGCCCATCTACGACGTCACCGACCTGGCCGAGGACCCCCAGTACGCGGCGCTCGACACGTTCGTGGAGGTGCCCGACGACGAGTTCGGCACCCTCACCATGCAGAACGTCATGTTCCGCCTGTCCGCCACGCCCGGCGAGATCCGGTGGCCGGGCCGGGCTCTCGGCCGGGACACCGACGAGGTGCTCGGCGAGCTGGACTACCCCGCCGAGCGGATCGCCGCCCTGCGCGAGGACGGGGTGATCGCGTGAGCCCGCTGCCGCCCGTGACCTGGCTGTACGTGCCCGGCGACCGGCCCGAGCGGTTCGGCAAGGCGATGGCGTCCGGCGCCGACGTGGTCATCATCGACCTGGAGGACGCCGTCGCGCCCGTGAGGAAGGACGAGGCCCGCCGGAACGCGGTCGCCTACCTGCGCGAGCGCCGCGGCGGCGGTGGCGCCGAGGTGCACGTGCGGGTCAACGATCCCGCCACGGACCGCGGGCGCGACGACCTGGCCGCCGTCGGGGACCTGGCCGACGCCGTACGGCTGCCGAAGGTCGAGTCGGCGGCCGTGCTCGACGCGCTCACCGGCGCGCCCGCGTACGCGCTGCTGGAGTCGGCGGCCGGGATCGTCGCGGCCGGGCAGATCGCCGCGCACCCGCGCGTGGCGGGGGTCGCGCTCGGCGAGCAGGACCTGGCCGCCGAGCTGGCCATCACCGACGAGCAGGCCATGAACCACCTCAGGCTCCAGGTCGTCCTGGCCGCCGCCGCGGCCGGGCTGCCGCCGGTGCCCATGTCCGTCTACCCCGACGTCAAGGACGAGGCCGGGCTGCTCGCCTCCTGCCGGGCGGGCCGCGCGCTCGGGCTGTTCGGCAGGACCGCCATCCACCCGCGCCAGATCCCCGTGATCAGGCGGGCGTTCCGGCCGACGGAGGAGGAGGCCGCCAGGGCCGCCGAGATCGTGGCCGCGGCCGAGCGGGCCGAGCAGGCGGGCGTCGGCGCGGTGGCGCTGCCCGACGGCCGGTTCGTGGACGCCCCGATCGTCGTCAGGGCCCGCCGCACCGTCGAGCTGGCCCGCCGCCTGGCCGGCCCGTCCCAGCCCCCGCCGGAAACCGGCGCCTGACCACCGGCCGGCAGGCCGTTCACCCCCAGCACAACCCCCCATTGGAGGTCATTCGCCATGGGAATCGCCGTATGGGCGCTCATCGCCTACATCACCATCATCGTCGTCTGGAACGGCGTGCTGAAACGCAACATCGGTGAGGCGATGCTCATCGGTTTCGCGGGCGTGTGCCTCTTCGGCGGCACGAGCTTCCTCGACCTGGCGTGGGCGGGCATCGCCGACGCGATGGCCGAGGAGGTCGTCTTCGCCGCCCTGGCCTTCGTCTTCATGGGCTACCTGCTCACCAGGCTGGGCCTCATCCAGGAGCAGGTCGCCGTACTGAACTCGATCTTCGGAAGGCTGCGCGGCGGCGCGGGGTACGTCTCGACCTCGGCCTCCGCGCTGCTGGGCGGCCCCTCCGGGTCGGGCTCCGGCATCTCCGCCTCCGTCGGCTCCGTCACCATCCCCTGGATGATCCGCTCGAACTGGCGCCCCGACCTGGCCGCCTCGCTGGTGGCGGGCAACGCCGGGCTGGGCATCTCGATCCCGCCGAGCTCGTCGATGTTCCTGCTGCTCGGCTCGGCCGCCGTGGCGCCCGTGCTGACCGCCGACCAGCTCTTCGTGCCCGCCCTCATCGGCGGGTTGTGGACGGTGGCCTACCGCTTCGTGGTGGTGTTCGTGTGGGTGCGCAGGCACGGCATCGCCGCCACCGACGCCGCCGACATCGTGCCGCTGCGGGCCGCGCTGCGCGCCGGGTGGACGTCGCTGCTGGTGTACGCGGGCATCCTCGTGCCGGTGCTGATGACGCTGGACTTCGGGGTGGCGCTGATGGAGTCGCGGGTCGGCGAGGCGGCCGGCGACATCAGCATCATCGTGTGGATCCCGGTGCTGACCGTGCTGGCCACGTTCGCGGTGGCGTGGAAGCGGCTGCCGCGCACCGGCCGCGCCTGGAGCGAGCTGCTCGGCGAGATGGCCCCCAGGTACGCCGTCATCGGCGCGACCCTGTTCTTCGCCTTCGCCGCCGCGGCCAGCCTGGGCGAGCTGGGCCTGGTCGACCAGCTCACCGCGATCCTGCAGGGGCTGGACGCGCCCGCCGTGGTCATCGCCACCCTGGTCGGCCTGCTGCTCGTCGTCATCGCCGCGCCGCTGACCGGCACCGCCACGATCGCCGCCGTCGGCGGGGTGGCGTTCAGCGCGCTGACCGCGGCCGGGGTCGCCCCTGCCGCCGCGGCCACCGCCATCATGATCTTCGCCTCGACCGAGGGTGCGTCCCCGCCGGGAGCGGCCCCGATCTACATCGCCAGCGGCATCGCCCAGGTGGACCCGGCCAGGACGTTCGGCCGGCTGATCGTCTGGTTCGTCATCCCGACCCTGGTCCTCGGCGTGCTGGTCGCCACCGGCGTGCTGCCGATCTGAGAGGAGCCCCCGTCATGAAGAGCCTCACCATGGTCCTGTTCAAGATCGGCCTCGTGCTGTTCCTCGCGCTCGGCGTCGCCCTGGTGCTCACCCAGGCCGTCGGCCTGGCCGCCGGCAGCCCCGGCCTGGTCTCCGGCGCGGTGTCGGCGCTCGGCACGGCGATGACCGTGTCGGCCGGGGTGGCCGGGCTGCTCGGCTTCCTGATGTCGTACCTGTTCCACTGGAAGGCCGGCGAGGACTAGCCGTGCGGCACCCAGCGGACGCCGAGCTCCTCGTCCCGCGGCGCGGGGCCGGGCAGCTCGCGGTGGGCCGGGGGGACGCGCATGGAGTCCATCATCAGCGTCAGGTAACGGTGGCGGAGCTGGGAGGCGCGTTCCTCGCCGCCCAGCTTGATCGAGGCGAGCTGCTCGAACAGCAGCGCGATGTCGGCCACCGTCACGTCCGGCCGCAGCACGCCCGCCGCCACCGCCCGGCCGTGCACCTCGACCGCCAGGGCCGAGGCCCTGGCGGCGAGCGTGTGCAGCTCCTCCGTCGGCGTGAACGTGCCCGCCAGCTTGATCGTCAGCGAGCTGGAGTCGGCGTCCACGATGCCGCGCAGATATCCGGCGAACGCCTCCCACGGGTCCCCGCCGTCGGTCAGCGACCGCTCGCTGACCTCGACGTAGAGCCGTAGCCCGTCGCCGCACAGCTTCTGCAGCAGCGCCTCCTTGCTGGGGTAGCGGCGATACAGCGCGCTGATCCCGACGCCCGCCTTCTCGGCCACGGCCGCGATGGGGGCGCCGGGCTCGGCGGTGAAGACCGCCCGCGCCGCCTGGAGGATCAACTCGTCGTTGCGTGCCGCCTGCGCCTTGCGGCCGCTCATGGGTGCGCTGCTCATACTCCGCATTGTAAGGGAACGTAGGGTTCCGTTCTACTATGACGAGCGGAAGGGAACCAGAAGAAGAGCGTAAGCGCGGCCGCCCACCATGGGCACATGACGAACCACACGAGCGGTTACGCCCCCGTCAACGGCCTGGACATGTACTACGAGGTCCACGGCGCCGGCGACCCGCTGGTCCTCATCCACGGCTCCTTCTCCGGCATCGGCACCTCGTTCGGCATGCTGCTGCCGCACCTGGCCAAGAGCCGTAAGGTGATCGCCGTCGAGATCCAGGGCCACGGCCGCACCGCCGACATCGACCGCCCCCTGTCGCCCCAGCTCCTCGCCGGCGACGTGGCCGCGCTCCTCGGCCACCTCGGCGTCGAGCGGGCCGACCTGCTCGGCTACAGCCTGGGCTCCAGCATCGCCTTCCACGTCGCGCAGGAGCGGCCGGACCTCGTCCGCAAGCTCATCCTGGCCTCGTTCTCCTTCACCCCGGAGGGCCTGCACCCCGGCCTGTCCGAGGGCTTCGGGAGCATCCGGCCCGAGCACCTGCACGGCTCGCCCTTCCACGACGAGTACCTGCAGCTCGCGCCCCGGCCCGAGGACTTCCCCGTGCTGTGCGAGAAGGTGAGCGCCCTCATGCGCGACCTCGTCGAGCCCACGGCCGGGGAGGTGCGCTCGATCGAGGCGCCCACGATGGTGGTCATCGGAGACTCCGACATCATCCGCCCCGAGCACGCCGTGGAGACGTTCCGCCTGCGGGGCGGCGGGGTGGCCGGCGACCAGGCGGGGCTGCCGGCCGCGCGGCTGGCCGTGCTGCCCGGCACCACTCACGTCACGCTCGTGCACCGCGCGGAATGGCTCGCCTCCATGATCGACGACTTCCTCGCCGCCTGAGCCGCCGCCGGGTTCATTCCGATCAAGACTGGGCAGTCCCCTGGTCCACCGCGTACGCTGCGCAGGGCCACGTACCTGTCGCTGATCGCCCCGGCACCGGGAGGGCACATGACGCAGCAGCAAGAGCCCCACGTCGTGCGGGTGCTGCTCTCACCCGCGAACGTGTGGCGGGCCGCGCTCGCCGTCGTCGCGGTCATCGCCGTGGTGCTCTTCGCCCGCTTCGTGCTGGCCGACGCGGGCGGGCTGATCGTCGTGGTGGTGATGGCCTGGTTCATCTCCCTGGCCATGGAGCCCGCCGTGGGCCGGCTGGCCCGCCACATGCGCCGCGGCGCGGCGGCGCTGCTGGTGATGGTGGCGTTCCTGCTCGTCTCGGCGATCTTCCTGTACCTGTTCGGGAGCCTGCTGGCGGAGCAGGTCGCCGTCCTGGTGCGGGAGCTGCCCGACATCCTCACCGGCGCCGTCGCCTGGGTGAACGAGCGGTTCGGCACCAACTACCAGATCGCCGACATCCTCTCCTCGCTCAACCTCACCCCGCAGCAGGCCGCCCAGTACGCCCAGGACGTGCTCGGCAACGTCCTGGGCCTGCTCGGCACCCTCACCGGCGCGATCGTCAACCTGTTCACGCTGCTGCTGCTGATCTTCTACCTCTCCGCCGACGGGCCCCGGCTGCGCGTGTGGCTCGCCCGGCTCATGCCCGCGAACCTCCAGCGCGTCTTCCTCACCGTCTGGGACGTGTCGCTGGTCAAGACCGGCGGGTACGTGTGGGCCAGGCTCCTGCTGGCCACCGTCAACGCCGTCGCGTCCACCGTGGTGTTCCTGGCGCTCGGCATGCCGTCGTGGCTCGCGCTCGGGCTGTGGACGGGGCTGGTGGCGCAGTTCGTGCCCACCATCGGCACCTACATCGCCATCGTGCTGCCCGTCGTGGTCGGGCTCGTGTCGCCCCGGCCGTGGATCGGGCTGGCCGCGCTCGGCTGGGGCGTGCTGTACCAGCAGGTGGAGAACCTGACGCTGGAGCCGCGGATCAGCGGCAGGTCGGTGGACATCCATCCCGGGGTGGCGTTCGCGGGCGTGATCCTGGGGGCGTCGCTGTTCGGGGCGGTGGGGGCGCTGCTGGCCGTGCCGGTGGTGGCCATGCTGCTCTCGCTGATCGACACGTTCATCGCCCGGCAGGAGCTGGTCCAGTCCGTTCCCCCAGGTCAGGCCGCCGCGGCCGATCACCACACCGCCGCGCCGCCGCCGGGCGGCGTGCCACCGCCCGAGCCGGGAGCGGAGCGCGGGCGCGCCACGCCCGGCTGAGCCGTCGTGAGGCGCGGTCTCAGCCCCGCCTGAACAGCCGCGAGCCGAGCCCGGAGATCGTGGCGGCGGTGCTGCCGACCCAGTAGTACAGGCGCGGCGGCACATGCGGGAGCAGCGCGGAGTGCCGCTGGTTCAGCAGCGCGATCATCTCCCTGGGCGGCCGGTCGACGTACCTGGGGACGTGCTCGTACCACTGGGAGCTGCGCCGGGCCGCCCGCTGGGAGGGCCGGATCGCGGTCATGCGCTCGTGTTCGTACCCGGCCAGGGCGTCCTCCAGCTCCGGCTCCGCGTGCAGCGCGTCCACCAGGTAGGCGGCATCGCCCAGCGCCAGCGCGGTGCCGGCGCCGATCGAGTAGTGGGTGGTGTGCGCGGAGTCCCCGAGCAGGACGAGGTTGCCGCGGTGCCAGGTGCGGTTGGTCAGGGTGCGGAAGTGCTGCCAGTGCGGGCCGCCGTCGGCCTGCGTGCGGCCGATCAGCGCATGCCCGTCCAGCACCTCCGCGAAGAGCTTCTCCAGGTGGGCCAGGCCGTCGGCCTCGTTCGCCACGTCGAGCTCGAGCCCCCGCCACGTGTCGGGCGCGCACTCGACGATGAACGTGCTGTGCTCCCCGCTGTACGGATAGCCGTAGCACCAGATCCAGCCGTGCTCCGTCTCGACGAAGGCGAAGGTGAAGGAGTCGAGCACCTTGGTGGTGCCGAGCCACACGTACGGGTTGCGCCCGACCGCGACCTCGGTGCCGAAGTGCTCGGCGTGCCGCTCGCGCAGCCGGCTGTTGACGCCGTCCCCGGCCACGATCAGGTCGGCGTCGGCCACGTCCTCCTCGGCGGCGATCTCGTGCTCGTACTCGACGCGCACGCCGAGGGACTCGGCCCGCTCGGCGAGGATGGCGAGCAGCCGCCGCCGGCTGATGCCGAACCCCTTGTCGCCGTGCCCCACCGTGACGGTGGCGCGCTCGTGCAGGTGCACGACCCAGCTGTCCCAGCGGGCCGAGCTCGCGCTGATCTCGCGGGCCGACTCGGGATCGACGTCGTGCAGGTAGCCGAACAGTTCGTCCCAGTACGTCACGCCCCAGCCGTACGTCGAGCCGGCCGGGTTGCGTTCGTACACGGTGATGTCGTGGGCGGGGTCCACCCGTTTCATCAGGATCGAGAAGTACAGGCTGGCGGGCCCGCCGCCGACGCACGCGACCTTCACAAGAGCTCCCCGCTATACGAAAAGTGAGCAATCTATAACGGAGAGTAGCAGTCGGTAGTGTTGCGGCAGTGGAGGGCATCGCGTGTCGCCCGCTCGTCCGGCGCCACGTGCTGCTCGAAGCGGTCGCCGGGCAGCCGCTCGGTGCAGGCGGCGCGGGCGGTCACCCGGGCACGGGTGCCGGAGAGCGCGACGTGGCCGCCATGATCGCGGTCTACCCGATGACGGCTCCTTGGGCGGCGAGCGCGTCAGGGGGCGAGGTTGGCCAGGCGTTCGAGGGCCGCCAGGTCGCCCGCGAACACGTTCTCGTCCACGTCGTGGTCCGGCAGCCCCGCCACCCTGGCGGAGCTGGTGAACTGCCAGAAGTCCCAGCCCGTCGCGCCGGGGAGAGGCGCCGGCGGGGTCCGGCCGTAGCGGGCCAGCCGGACGCGGTGCCGTCCGAGCGCGGTGCTGCCCGCCATGCACCGGTCGACGAAGCTCCTCTGCGTGTACACGGTGGGCGCGACGCCGGTCACGCTCTCGACCCGGCCGATGAAGGCCAGCACCCGCTTGACCAGGACGGCGGGCTCGGCGCCGCACGCGCCCTCCACGTCCACCTCCAGCGGCAGCTCGTACGGATGAGTGCCGTCGAGGCCGTGCCCGCGCACCGTGCTCAGGAAGTGATCGGCCTGCGCGACGCCGTCCTGGTGGTGCAGGAAGTAGTGGTAGGCGGTGCGGATCAGCCGCACGCGGCGCGCGCCGGCCAGATCGCGGGCGAACCAGGGGTTCACCCACTTGCTCCGATGGCCCTCGGTGGCCTTGATGGAGACGAACTTCTGCCCGCTCGCCGCCAGCGCCCGCCAGTCGATCGGCTGCTCCCCCGGATGGTTGTGCCCGGAGATGTCGATGCCGTGCACGGCGTAGCCCCCGGGCCCGGTCGTGGCCCGGGCGGGGGAGGCGGGCAGGAGCGCCCCGGTGAGGAGGATCGGCAGGATCGCGCCCCGCCAGAGAGGTGACATCGGGCAATCATATGGCTACAGAGAGTGTCCGGCCGAACCGCCGGAAGGTGGCGTGCGTACCTCACCACATGCGGTGGAAGACGGCAAGGGTGGCGCTGCTCGGCCTGCTGCTGGCGGCGGGCTGCGCCGCGGCGGCGGAGACGGAGAAGGCGTACGCGCAGGCGGACGTGACCTTCAACCAGGAGATGATCACGCATCACCAGCAGACGATCCAGCTCGCCGAGGCGGCGGCCGGGCGGGCGGGCAGCTCGTACGTGCGCGACCTCGCCGGGAAGCTCATCCCGGAGGAGCGGGCGGACATCGCGATGATGGAGTCCTGGCTGCGGTCCTGGAACGAGACGGTGCCGGTGAAACCGGTCGCCGCCATGGGGGCGGACCTGCCCGAGGGCGACGCCTTCGACGGCGCGTGGCTCAGGGCGCTGTCGGAGCACCTGCACCACGGCGTGATGATGGCCGAGACCGTGCGGAAGTCCGGCAGGCACGGGCCCACGCTGGAGCTGGCCGGGAAGATCATCCAGGTGCAGAACGCGGAGCTGAAGGAGATCGGCGAGCGGCTGGCATGACCGCACGCGCGGTGCCGCCCTTGGGCCACGAGAGCGCCCAGGGCAACATCAGGCCAGGTGGCCGGGCGCCTTGAGGGGCACCCGGCCGGGCGCTACAAGGGTCAGCCGGCCGGGCGCCGTAGGGGTCAGCCGGCCGGGCGTTGCACCTCCAGGCGTACTCTGGCCAGCCAGGCGCCCCAGCCGTCCTGCGGCCGGCTGTCCGCGAGGCGCAGGTAGAACGTGCGCCCGCCGCCGACCTCGACGGTCCGCTGCTGCCGGTTGGACAGGTCGCGCACGTTCGCGTCCTCCCGCAGCACCGTCCGCCAGCTCTGGTTGTCAGGCGAGACCTGCACCAGGAACTGGTTGCCGATGTCCAGCGTCAGCGAGCCCGCGCTCGCCCCGGCCGGCAGCTCGAACCGGTAGACGGCGTGGCTGTCGCCGTCGGTGAAGCGGGCCCGCCCGTCGTGGACCGTGCCGTCGAGCTGCGAGCCGTCCTCGTCGAACAGCCAGGGCTCCTCGGCCGGGGTGCCGGGCGTGAACTCCACGGTGTCGCCCACCACCGTGACCGCCACCTGCCCGCTCGTCGTGCCCAGCCCGGAGACCGCCGACAGCCGTACCGGATGGCTGCCGGGAGCCGCCGCGGCCGGCACCGTCACCTGGAACGGCACCACCTGCGACGCGCCGGCCGCGAGCGGCCCGAACGGGGCGGAGCCCGGCTGGACGGCCCAGCCCTGCGGCCCCGTCGCGGTCAGCTCGCCGCCGGCGGGCCGATCGGCGTGGTTGGCCACCGTCACCGGCAGCGTCACGGTCTCCCCGGGCGCGGCGAACGCCCCCTCGGCATCGACGACCAGCGGAGACGTCTCCGCCCGCGCCGGGGCGAGCAGCTCGATCTCGGCCAGCGACGCCCCGCCGGCGCCGGTGAACCTGACCCGGTAGTGCTCGTACGCCCCCGGCTTGGCGATCCTGAACGGCCGGGTCTGCAACCGCCACGGGAAGCTCTCGCCGGATCGCTCGTCGAGCACCTGCCACGCCTGGCCGTCCTTGGAGCCCTCCAGCACCCAGCCCGCCGGGTCCTGGCCCTCCTGCGCGCCCGAGGTGAGCGTGTAGAAGCTCACCCGCCGCTCGGCGGGCAGGTCGTAGCGGACCCACTCGGGCAGCGCCGCCCGGGTGGCCGAGCTGTCGTCGAACAGCGCGCCCACGTCGGCGCCGCCCGCGCCGGACGCCGTGCCGCGGCCCGGGCCCGTGACGTCGCGCAGCGGCGCGGGGACGCGGTCGTCGCGGGTGATCGAGGGCGGCGCGGCGTCGGGGCCGGTGCCCCATCGCGACGGCCTCGGCCCCATCTCGAACACCAGCTCGCCGCCTTCGGCGATCAGGTCGTGCGGCAGGTACGTCCTGCCGTACGGCCTGCCGTTGATTTTCAGCCCCTGCACGTAGACGTTGCGCTCGCTGTTGCCCGGCGCCCTGACGACCAGCTTCCTGCCGTTCTCCAGCCGCACCGTCGCCTTCTCGAACAGCGGCGAGCCGATCGCGTAGTACGGGCTGCCCATCTGCAGCGGGTAGAAGCCCAGCGCGCCGAACACCTGCCACGCCGACATCTCCCCGTTGTCCTCGTCGCCCGGGTAGCCCTGGCCGATCTCGCTGCCCAGGTACAGCCGCGACAGCGCCTCGCGCACCCTGGCCTGCGTCTTCCACGGCTGGCCGGCGTAGTCGTACATGTAGGCGATGTGGTGCGAGGGCTGGTTGCTGTGCCCGTACTGGCCCATGCGCACGTCCCTGGCCTCGCGCATCTCGTGGATGACGCCGCCGTACGAGCCGGGGAACAGCGCCGTCTCCTGCGTGGCGAAGAACGTGTCCAGCTTGTCCGCCAGCCTGCCGGCGCCGCCGTACAGGTTGGCCAGGCCGCGGCCGTCCTGGGGGACGTGGAAGGCCATGTTCCAGCCGTTCGTCTCGGTGTAGTCGAAGCCCCACGTACGCGGGTCGTACGCGCCCGGCTTGCGGCGGAACGACCCGTCGGCGTTCCTGCCCTGGAAGAAGCCCGTCGCCGGGTCGAACAGGTGCACGTAGTTGAGCGCCCGGTCCCGGAAGTATTCGT
Source organism: Nonomuraea thailandensis (assembly GCF_024172165.1). Lineage (GTDB taxonomy): Bacteria > Actinomycetota > Actinomycetes > Streptosporangiales > Streptosporangiaceae > Nonomuraea > Nonomuraea thailandensis. The sequence goes on from NZ_JAMZEB010000002.1 coordinate 1,810,549, forward strand.
ACTCCTCCAGGTAGCGGGCCCGTTTCGCGCCCGTGGAGCGCCCGGCCAGGGCCCTGGCCATGTTCGCGATGCCGAAGTCGTTGATGTAGCCGTCCATCGCCCACGACATCGCCTCGCCGGTGGACTGGACGGTCGTGTACCCGAGGAACGCGGACGTGGCCAGGCCCTTGCGGCCCACGTTCCGGCTGGGCGGCACGACCGTGGCGTTCTTGACCGCGGCGGCGTACGCGGCCTCGGCGTCGAACCCCGGCACCCCCTTCAGGTACGCGTCGGCGAAGGCCACGTCGGAGCTGGTGCCGACCATCAGGTCGGCGTACCCCGGCGACGACCAGCGCGAGATCCAGCCGCCGTCCAGGTACTGCTGGACGAACCCGGCCGCCATCTCACCGGCGGCCCGCGGCGTGAGCAGCGCGTACGCCGGCCACGTCGTCCGGTAGGTGTCCCAGAAGCCGTTGTTGACGTACACCTTCCCGTCCGCCACCCGCGCGCCCGTCTCGGCCGGCGTGCTGGGCGGGGTGGCGGTCGCCGACTGCACGGCGTGCCGGTACACCGGCGCGGCGGCCGTGCCGGTGTTCTCGAAGCCCGAGTTCGGATACAGGAACAGCCGGTACAGGTTGGAGTAGAGCGTGACGAGCTGGTCCCTGCTCGCCCCCTCCACCTCGATGACGCCGAGCTTGGCGTCCCACGCCCGGCGCGCCCGCTCGCTGACCGACTCCAGCGTGTCGGAGGCGGCGATCTCCAGCTCCAGGTTCCTGCGCGCCTGCTCCACGCTGATCAGCGAGGAGGCGATGCGCATGGACACCGTGCGCGACGGGCCGGCGTCGAAGGCGAGGTAGCCGAGCACGTTGTCGCGGCCCTGCCCGGTGAGCCTGCCGCCGCCGGTGACCGGGCGGTCGAAGACGGCGTGGAAGAACATCCGGGTGGCGCCCGTGGACAGGTCGCTGCGTACGTCGGAGTAGCCGGTGACCACCCCGGCGGCGACGTCGAGCGTGAGGCCGCCGCTGTTGTTCACGTTGTCGAAGATCAGTTTCGCCGAGGAGCCCGGGAACGTGAAGCGGGCCAGCGCCGCGTGGTCGGCCGGGGCGAGCTCGGTCGTGATCCCGTTGTCGAACGTGACCGCGTACAGGTGCGGGCGCGCGACCTCGCGCTCGTGCCGGAAGGGCAGCGCGCGGGCGGTGCGCGACGGGTCCGGCGCGCCCTCGGCCGCCGACGGCATGAACTGGAACGTCTGCCGGTCGCCCATCCACGGGCTCGGCTCGTGGCTGGCGGTGAACGCCTGGATCTCCGGCTGGTTGGCGGCGTTGTTGGCGCGGTGGTACTCGTACAGCCAGCTCGTCGAGCCCGCGTCGGTCATCGGGGTCCAGAAGTTGAACCCGTGCGGGACCGCGGTGGCCGGGAAGTTGTTGCCCCGGGAGAAGCCGCCGGTGGAGTGCGTTCCCCGGGTGGTGACCACGTGGTCGGAGAGGCTTCTGTGCGGCGCGCGCCCCTCGTACGGCTGCCGCCTGCGCTCGGAGACGATCCTGATGTCGTCCACCCAGCCCCGGAACCCGGCCATGCCCGCCGGGCTGTCGTAGGACACCAGGATGCGGGTGATCCGCTTGCCCCTGGCCACCCGGCCGATCTCGGCGCGCTTGAAGTTCCACTGGCCGGCGTAGAGGGTCCTGGACTCGCCCTGCTGCCGCGCGGCCAGCCGGACGCCGTGCTGGTCCACCGCCTTCAGGTCGCTCAGGCGGGTGCCGTCGTCGAAGGCCAGGTCCACCGAGACGTACGTGCTGGGATAGCGCAGGTCGGCCGCCGTGAACTCGGGGAAGACCAGGTACGACAGCTCCGTGGTGGACGTCACCGGCAGGTCCACCTCGAACACCTTGTTCAGGGAACGGCCGCCGGACGCGGAGGTGGTGGCGCCCGCGTACTGCAGGGCCCGCAGCCCCGTGAAGCCGGCGCGCGGCTTGGAGACGTATCCGCCCGTCGGGCCCGTGCCCACCTGGCTGCGCATGTCGCTGGGCGGGCGGGGGCCGCTGCCGCCGTCCGACAGCTCCCACTCGGCGAGCTGCAGGGTCGAGCCTTCGCCGATGCGGGTGACGTTCAGCCGGTAGTGGGCGTACGCGGTGGTGTTGCCGAAGCGGTACTCCTTGCGCTGGTGGCGGGCGGTGAAGGTCTCGCCGGCGCGGGCGTCGAGGGTGGTCCAGGCCTGGCCGTCGTGCGAGCCCTGCAGCTCCCAGTCGCGCGGGTCGCGCTCGGGGGCGTCGTCGGCGGAGGTCAGCGCGTAGTGCACGACCGCGACGGGCTCGGACAGGTCGTACCGCGCCCAGCCGGTGCCGGTGAACACCAGCCACTTGGTGTTGGCGTCGGTGTCGGCCAGGTTCTCCTTCACCTCGCCCGCGGCCGCGTGCTCGCCGCTCGCCCGCACCTGGGCGATCTTGTCGGTGACGCTGCCCTCGATGCCGCCGGGCAGGGTCCCGGTGACGTTCTGGGCCTTCTCGGCGGTGTTGAGCCAGGTCGGCTGCGGGTCGCCGTCCTCGAAGGAGGTGGCGAAGGCCGCGCCTTCCGCTCTGGCCAGTTCCTGGCCGTCACGCGCGGCCCTGCGCGCCTCACCGGCGGGCGGAGCCGGCTCGGCCGCTTCCGGGCCGGGCGGCGGGCTGTAGGACGGGCCGGGGGAGGGGGTGCCCGAAGGGCCTGGGTTGGGAATGGGCTCCGGACCTTTCTGCGCGGTGAGTGCGGCGGTGGCGGGAGCCGCGAGGGCGAGGGCGAGGAGAGGGGATAAGAGTGCTGTCAGGACGGATCGCTTCATCGGGGACCTTTCCGCAGGTCGGCAGGCCAGTACCAATAATCTGACAACGTTGTCAACCCCGATCTGGTACGAAAGTTTCACCCGGGGGACCCGCTGTCAAGACAGCGCTGTCATGCAACGCGAAGGGAGGACCCCGCTCACAGCAAGGTCCTCCAGCGTGCGGCCTGCCGGCCCTGTGCGGTTACGGCCTGACCAGGATGACGTTCCCCAGGGACCGCTGGCCCGCCGCGTCCGACGGCCTGTTCACGATCCCGCCGCCCGACGTGACCATGACACTCGACCCGCCACCGTCGAGGTTCATCGCCTCCCGGGCCCCGAGCAGCTTCATCAGCTCGGCCGTCTGCGCCACCCCGAGCCCTTCGCTGTACCCGTCCTGCCGCCCGTCCACGACCACCAGCATGAGCCGCCCCCGGGAGTCCATCCCGATCATGGAGCGGGGGTTGGCGCGGACGGTCCAGTTGTAGGTGAACGTCTGATCGCTGCCCTCCCGGATCACGCCGTCGGCCGCCGCGTTCACCGACACCCGGCCGTCCCGTACGAGGGAGGGGCCGACCTGGAGGATCGTGGTGTCGGGGGTCAGCGCCACCCGCCGGCCCCTGCCGTCCTCGACGCGCTCGCTCACCTTGAGCCGCTCGCCCGCCTCGGCGTGCTCCAGCAGCCATGCCGCGCTGTCGCCGATGGCCTGGACGACGGAGCCGCCGGCGGGCACGGCGGTGCCGCGCGAGGGGTTCACCGCGGTGACCGTGCCGCGGGCGTCCAGCACGGCCTCGGCTCCCGCGCCGGCGGGCGGCGTGCCCCACTCGGGGGTGAACAGCACGAGCTCGCTCGCGTCCGTGCACTTGAGGTCGTGCTGCGGCTTCTCGGTGGGCAGGTCGCCGCCCACTCCGCCGCAGTTCCAGATCTCGCCGGGCACCCGGTTCACGCCGTCGATCTCGACGCTGTCCCGGCCGGCCCGCAGGGTGACGCGGGCCGTGTACGTGTCCACGTCCACCGCGCGCCCACCCTTGGTGATCTTGATCCCGGCGCGGCCCTGGGTGGCGGAGCCGATCAGCCTGCCGTCCTTGACGTACATGCCGCCCGGCGCGCTGTTGTAGAACCACTGCGCGTTGATCCCGGCCAGCGCGCCCGCCGCGGCGGCCAGGTCGGTCAGCTTCTCCGTGCCGTTCAGCGTGGCGCCGAAGTCGGTGCCGACCGTGCCGCGGAACTGCCGGAAGTCCACCCGGAGCACGTGCACCTTCTGCGGGGCCCCCGGGTCGGTGCCGTCCTGGGCGGTGTAGCGGGTGCCGCCCGCGAAGCCGGCCGCCCTGATCGCCGACAGCGCGGTGGCGGCCTCGGCGCTGGTGGCGTACTGACCGACGCGGACGGTCCAGCCGAGCGTCCCGGCGGGGCGGTCGGCGAACGCGGCCGTGGTGACCTCCTCGGTGCGCGGCTCGAAGCCCTTCTCCCGCACCGCCGCCGCCACCCGGTCGGCGATCTCCCTCGCGCCCAGGGCGGTGCCGGCCGTGTTGAGCGGCCCGTCGATCGTGCCCGGCAGGTACACGTGCACGGTCCAGTGGTCGCCGGCGTCCTTGGCGCCGAGCGACATCGAGGTCAGGGTCACGCCGGGCGCCACCGTCGTGGTCACCGGCGGGGCGCTCAGCGGCAGCTTCCCGCCGAAGAAGGAGCCGGGCGGCGTGGCCGCCGCTGTGGCCGCCGCTGTGGCCGCCGCTGTGGCCGGCGTCGCGCCCGCGGCCAGCAGGGTCACGGCCGCCGCGACGGCGGAGAGGGTGTTGCGGTGCATGTACGTCCTCGGTCCAAGTGCGATCTGTCTGCCAGGGCAGTCAAGGGCCCGCCGATGAACGGCGGGCGCTGCCCGCGAAGCACCCAGGTGAACAGCATCGGAGATCACGACCTGTTCGGCCGGCATGCTGTACGCGGCGGAGGCCGGTGCGCGGCACGCGGCTGGAGGCGGGCGCGCGACCGCGGCGGAAGCCGGCGCGCGGCACGTTCCGGCGATCACCCGCCGCCGTGCCGGGGCGACACCGCGGGCAGGGGCGCCTCCTGCGGATCGGCCCGGCCGCGGCGGACGAGGTACTCGGCGATCGCGAGGGCGGCCGCGCCGAGCAGCACCTCGCTGACGGTGGAGACCAGCCGGCTGGCCAGGGCCACCACCGCGGCGGCCGGGGTGGGCAGCACCACGCTCAGCGCGGCCGTGAGCACCGCCTCCCGGACGCCGATCCCGTCCGGGATGAACACGGCCGCGATGCCCACCGAGGTGGCGAGCGTGAACGCGCCGACGCACAGCAGCAGGGACCGGGACGCGGGCGCGCCCATCGCGATGGCCAGCGGCCACAGGTGCAGCCCCGTGACCACCCACGACAGGCTCTGCCAGGTGACCGCGAGCCGCACCCCCCGCACGGAGGCGGCCCGGGCCGCCGCGGGCCGGCGCAGCAGCCGCAGCAGCAGCGCGGAGCTCTGGTTGACGAGTTGCGGGCGCACCAGGACGAGCACGATCAGCACGGCGGCCACGGCCAGCCACGCCGCTCGCGCCCCCAGCATCTGCACCCCCGCCAGCAGCCCGACCGTGAACCCGCTCAGCAGCACCAGGCTCATGACGAGCGCCGCCGTGGTCATCAGCCTGCCGAAGGTGATGCCGTTGACCGTGGCGACCTTGGCGGTGGCGATCATGCCGGGCACCCGTCCGGGCAGGTACTTGGACAGGAAGCCGACGAAGAAGATCCGCACCACCCGCGGACCGCTGACCGGCGGGCCCAGCTCCAGCAGCACGACGCGCCAGGCGAGGAACCCGAGCGACAGCCCCGCCGTGCTCGCCAGCAGCGAGCCGCCGAGCAGCAGGGCGATCTCACCGGCGTCGCGCCGGGTGAACAGGATGCCGACCACGCTCCAGTCCAGCCGCGACATCGTCCAGACGATCGCGGCCAGGACGGCGACGGCGAACGCGGCGGCCAGCGCCCGCGCCAGCGGACGAGGCAGGCGCGGCAGGCGCGGCAGGCGCGGGAGGTGGGGCGGGCGCGGCAGGCCGGGCATCCTGAGACGGCGGGACGGGCCGGCCGGTCTCACTCGCGCGCCCCGGCCGACGGCACCGGGGACGGGCCCGTCCTGATCGGCTCGCCCCGCCGGCGGCCCAGCTCGTAGGCGACGCGCAGCAGCCCCACGCACGCGCCCAGGAAGAAGGCCGCGTGGAAGCAGAGCTGCATCCAGGCCACCCACGCGGCGAAGCGCACGCCCCGGTGGCGGCGGGCGAAGCCGATGAACACCCGGTTCCTGAACAGGAACACCGCCAGCGCCGCCGCCGGCACGGCCAGGAGCCAGGGGCTGAGCAGCGCGAGCGGCAGGGTGAGGAACGTGGCCGTCGCCGAGGCGGAGGAGAGCCGGGGCCCCTTGCGGCGCTTGTGCCGGCCCGTCCCGATCATGTCGAGCTGGAAGCCGGCCCTGTCCTCACCGCGGAGCCGCCGCGCCCGCACCATGATCACCGGCAGGGTCGTGGACCGCACGAAGCGCTCCGCCAGGCACCCCCAGAACCGGTCCTCGTCGTCGGCCCTGGTGACCACGGAGGTGGTCACGACCCGCCGGTAACGGGCCGGGATGCGGGTGCCGAACTCGAAGTCCTCGCCGTCGCGCAGCCGTTCGTCCAGCCCGCCCGCCTCCGCGAAGACGTGGCGCGGGATCAGCGTGCAGGACAGGAACGTCGCCGTCGTCCGGCTGCGCTCGTAGTGCTCGCACAGGACGCGGTAGCGCTCGACGGGCCCGTCGTCGTACAGCGGCTCGATGTCGTAGATTCCCTGGACCATGCCGCAGTCCGGCGTCTGGCGGTACGCCTCGACCGCGTTCCGGATCGCGTCGGGGGCCAGCGCCGTGTCGGAGTCGACGAAGAACAGCAGCGGTGCCGAGCTGCTCGCCACCCCGAGGTTGCGCGCGCCCGCCGGCCCCTGGTTGCGCGGCGACTGCACGATCGCGCACGGGAACCGCCGGGCGATCTCCAGCGAGCCGTCGGTGCTGACGTCGTCGACGACGACGACCTCGGCCGGCCGGTACGTCTGCGCGTACACCGACTCCAGGCACGCCCGCAGGGTCTTGCGCTTGTTGTAGTTCGGCACGATGACCGCGACGTCACCGCGCCAGGCCACCTCGTCGGGCATGGGTCGTTCCTTTCGTCGGTGGAGCCGCGCCGGTCAGGACACCGACACGACCATGCGCTGGGCCCGATGGTCGGACAGCCCCTCGGCGCCGGGCAGCTCGTAGCTGTGCACGGTCACGTCGGCGCTGGTGTAGAGCCAGTCGATCCGCCACAGCTCGGCGGTCCCGGCCAGGTAGGTCGCCGGATACAGGGACGAGAGCGCGGGCGTCCGGTCGATCAGCCGCTCGGGCAGCAGGCGGCGGACGCCCATCGCCGGGGAGGTGTTCAGGTCGCCGGCGAGCACGACGGGATGGGGGTTGGCCGCGACGTCCGCGCCGATGGCCCGGAAGCTCGCCTCCCGCCGCAGGGTCGCGCCGGCGGCGGCGTCACGGGACCCGGCGTCGTACAGCCGCCATTCGAGCGGCGGCTGTGAGACCTGGGCGGCGTAGAAGGAGACGATCGTGCCGTTGACGTCGAGGTCGGTGCGCAGCGTCTCGACCGTGTAGCCCTCCGGCCAGTCGCGCAGCGCCCCGGGGATCTCCCTCTGGTCCGGCGGCAGCCACGGGCGCAGGTCCAGGCCGCGGTGCCCGATGATCGGGAACCGCGAGAGCGTGATCTGCTCGCCGGACGCCGCCACGTCGTAGCCGGGGAACTCGCGGCGCAGCTCGGCCAGCTTGTCGATGCGCATCGCCAGGTCGGCGGTCCAGCGCCCGGAGCGCGGGTCGCCGGCCCGGGTGTCCACGTACAGGTACTCCGTCAGCAGGTAGACGTCGGCGTCCAGCGCGTGCAGGTAGGCGTAGAACCCGGGGGAGTACCGGTCGCCGCCGGCGGTGACCCAGTCCTGGTCCCAGAACTGGGTGTTCCAGGCGGCCACGGTGACGGCTCCGGGGCCCGCGGGCGGCGGGGTGTGCCAGAGGGTGGCGTAGTTGATCCCGCTGTGCCCGGCGCCCAGCACCGCGGTGACCACCAGCAGCGGGACGACGCGCCGGCGCACCGGGCGGGCGAGCGGCGCCACGATCAGCAGCAGCGCGGGGACCAGCAGGAACAGCAGCGGCGGGACCAGCTCCAGCGGGGCCCACAGGTGGGTGCGCCCGCTGGCCGCCAGGTGGCAGAGCACGAAGAGCAGCCACGCCACCGCGGCGGTCACGACCAGCCTGGTGCCCCAGCACCAGCGCCTGCGCGGGCGGGCGAACCGCCTGACCCGCTCCGCGAAGGATCTTTCCGGCCGGGGAGTGGTGGCGGCCAGATGCTGCTCGATCACGGCGCCGAACGTACCGGGCGGTCCTTGTCCCGTTCTTGTCGTGGCGGGCGCGCCCGCCACGACAAGAACGGACCCGACAAGAACGGGACAAGGCGCCGTGCCTAGCGTGATCCGGACCTGAGGTCTGACACGGCTGGAGCACACATCATGAGTCGGGAGCACCCGCTAGTCTCGGTCATCATCCCCAGCTACAACCGGTCCGAGGTGTTACGGCTCTGCCTGGACGCGGTGAGAGCGCAGACCCATCCGCACGTCGAGACCATCGTGGTGGACGACTGCGGCACCGGGGAGGCGGCGCGGGTGGCCGCGTCCATGGGCGCCAAGGTGGTGCGCACCAGGGTCAACGGCGGCCCGACCCCCGCCCGCAACCTCGGCGCCGAGCACGCCACCGGGGAGATCCTGTTCTTCCTCGACGCCGACATCGCCCTCGAACCCGACGCGGTGGCGAACGCGGTGCGGACCCTGCGCGACCACCCGGAGATCGGCGCCCTGGGCGGCATCCTGCTGCCCGAGTCGCTGGTCTCCCAGAGCCTGGCCGCCCAGTACCGCGCCCTGCAGATGCACCGCTGGTGGATGCCCGCCCACCGGCCGACGCTCGAACTGCACGCGTCCGTGCTGGCGGTGCCCGCCAAGGTGTTCGCCGAGATCGGCCCCTTCGACCCGCGGCTGCGCGAGACCGTCTCCTCCGACTACCGCGTGCGCGTGACGCGCTCGTACGAGGTGAAGCTGAGCGAGGCGATCCGCGGCCGCAAGGACCACGACGCCACCGTGAGGACGATCCTGCGCAAGGTCTTCCGCCGCGCCCGCCTCAGCGCGCTGGACTGGCGCGAGGGGGAGACGCCGGGCGACTCCGTGCCGCGCGCGGTCGGCGGCGTGCTGCTGCTCGCCGCCGTCCCGGCGCTCGCCCTGCCGCGCGTCCTGCCCGCGCGGGCGCGCCGCGCGGGCGCGCTCGTCCCGCCCGCGCTGGTGGCCGCCGCCATGGCTCTGGACGCGGGCACCCACCGCTTCGCCTACCAGCAGCGCGGCGCCGCGTTCGGCCTGTACTTCTCCGGCGTGCACCTCGCCGTCACCTTCACCGGCGCCCTCGGCGGGGCGGTGGGCGTGACGCAGCGGTTCGCGGTGTCCCGCCTGGAGAAGCTCGCCCGTCTCGCGGCGCAGGACTGAGCGGCCGTGCAGGTCATCGGCACCGGCTTCGGCCGCACGGGGACGCTCTCGCTCAAGACGGCGCTGGAACGGCTCGGCTTCGGGCCGTGCCACCACATGGTCGACGTGTTCGCCCACCCGAGGCAGATCAGGCCCTGGCTGTCCGCCGCCACGGCCCGCGAGCCCGACTGGGACCGGCTGCTCGTCGGGTACGAGTCGTGCGTGGACGGCCCCACCTCCGCCTACTGGCGGCAGCTCGCCGACCACTACCCGAAGGCCAAGGTCGTCCTCACCACGCGTGACCCGGAGCGCTGGCTGGCCAGCATGCAGCGCACCCTGTTCGCCCAGCGGCGGCGCATCGAGTCGCTGCCCGGCCGGGCCGCCGTCCTGCTGTCGTCGCTGCTCGGCACCGACCTCGCCGCGTTCGTCAGGATGGTCGACACGACCCTCGACGCGCGCACCTTCGCGACGGCCGCCGACCGGGAGCCCGGACGGGCGATCAAGCTGTTCCAGGAGCACACGGCCAGGGTGAGCGCGGCCATCCCCGCCGGGCGGCTGCTCGTCTTCGACGCCGGCGCCGGCTGGGGCCCGCTGTGCGAGTTCCTCGAAGTCCCGGTCCCGGACGAGCCCTACCCCCGGGTCAACAACTCCTCCGACTTCACCAGGAGCGGCCTCGGCAGGCCCCTGCCGCTGCTGCTGCGCCGGACCGGGCGAAGGGATTCCCGATGAGGCCGCTGGTCTCGGTGATCGTGCCGAACTACAACTACGCCCGCACCCTGGAGCTGTGCCTGAGCGCGCTGGAGCGGCAGACGTACCCGCGCATCGAGGTGATCGTCGTGGACGACCGCAGCACCGACGACTCCGTGGCGGTCGCCCACCGGCACGGGGTGCGGGTCGTGGTCACCGACACCAACATCGGTGCCCCGGCCGCCCGCAACCTCGGCGCCGGCCACGCCCGCGGCGAGGTGCTGTTCTTCCTCGACTCCGACCTCGCGCTGGCCGAGGACGTGGTCGAGCACGCGGTGGACCTGCTCACCGCCGATCCCACCCTGGGGGTGGTGTGCGGCACCTACGACCCCGAGCCGCTCATCCCCGACAGCCTCGTCGAGCGCTACCGCAGCCTCCAGCTGCACTACTGGATCTCCGGCGACGAGGGCGAGATCAGCACGATCTACTCCGCGCTGTTCGCCATGCGGGCGGAGGTCTTCCACGAGGTGGGCCCGCTGAACCCGGCGCTGCGCCACAGCGAGAACGCCGAGTACGGCCACCGCGTCACCCAGCGGTACCGCATCGTGCTGGACAACCGGATCAGGGGCAGGCACGACCACGACGACCGCCTTTCGGTGGTGCTGTCGAAGTTCTTCCACCGCGCGCGCCTGCACATCCCGCTGTACCTGCGCCGCCCCGACTTCAACGGCGGCCCGGCCAACAGCAGCCGCGGCTGGGGCTCGCTCGCCGCCCTGTTCGCCGTGCTGGCCGCGCCGCTGCCGGTCCTGCTCGGCCCGGCCTGGCTGGCCGCTCCGGTCGTGCTGCTGGCCGGCTCGATCGCGGCGGACCTGGGCATGTACCGCTTCGTCCGGCGGTACGCGGGCACGCCCTTCGCCCTGTACTTCACCGCGGTGCACTTCCTGGTGAACGTCACCGTCGCGGTGGCGGTGTTCGCCGGGGCCGCCCAGTGCGTGGTGTCCAGCCGGTTCCGGCGCACGTACGACCTTCCCGCGGAGGTGTGAGCGATGACCGGGTCAGGGCCTCTCGTGTCGGTGATCGTGCCGAACTACAACTACGCCGCCTCGCTGGAGCTGTGCCTGCGCGCCCTGCGGGCGCAGACGTACCGGCCGGTCGAGCTGATCGTCGTGGACGACGGCAGCACCGACGATTCAGCCGCGGTCGCGCGGCGGCTCGGCGTGCGGGTGATCCGCACCGAGCGGAACCTGGGCCCGGGAGCCGCGCGGAATCTCGGCGCCGCCCACGCCGCCGGTGAGATCCTGATGTTCGTGGACTCCGACGTGGCCGCCTACCCCGACGCGATCGAGGTGGCGGTCGGCCTGCTCGCCGCCGATCCGGGGCTCGGCGTGGTGTCCAGCGTCCACGACCCCGAGCCGCTGATCCGCGACAGCCTCGTCGAGGAGTACCGGGCGCTGCAGTACCACTACTGGACGGTCAGCTCCGAGGGGCCCGTCTCGTTCCTGTTCTCGGCGCTGATGGCGATGCCGCGCCGGGTGTTCGACGAGATCGGGCCGTTCAACCCACGCCTGCGCGAGACCGAGGAGGTCGACTACGGCCACCGGCTCACCCAGCGCTACGAGATGCTGCTCACCACCGCGGTGCGCTCGCGGCACGACCACGACGACAAGCTGGTCAAGCTGCTGCGCAAGCTGTACCGGCGCGGGCGCGCCAGGGTGCCGCTGTACGCCCGCCGGCGGCGCTTCGCCCGCGGCTTCGAGACCTCCAGCCGGGCCGGCGGCAGCCTCGCCGCCCTGGCCGCCCTGGCCGCGGCGCCCCTGGCGATCCCGTTCGGCGCGGCCGGCGCCGGGCTCGCGGCCCTGGCCCTGGCCGTGTCGCTGCTGGCCGACCTCGGCATGTACCGCTTCGTGCTGCGCCGGCGCGGGCCGCTGTTCCTGCTGTACTTCGGCGCCGTGCACTTCCTGGTGAACGTGACCATCGCCGCCGGGGTGGCGGCCGGGGTCGCGCGGTGGCTCTGCTCGGCGAGGTTCCGCCGGCTCTACGACCCCGACGTGACGATGGGGATCCCCGGGCAGGCGGCCACGTGACGGCTCCGCTGCGGGCGCTCCTCGGCCCGGTCCGCCGCGCCCGCACGCCCGGTCCCCAGGCCGGGGCGCCCCTTCGCGGCTCCCGGCGCGCGCCGGGGGCCCGCCGGAGGATTGCGCTGGTGTTGTGCGCGGCCGTCGCCTGGGCGGTGTTCGTGGTGCTGCACCGCGTCCTGTCCGGGCGGGTGTGGTGGTGGCAGGGCCCCGAGCTCGTCCCGCCGCTGGCGTTCGCGGCCGTTCCCGTGCTGCTGCTCGCCGCCGCCCTGGTGGTGGCGCGCCGCGCGCGCCGGGCGGCCGCCGCGGTGGCGCTGCTGTCCCTGGCGCTGGGCGGGGGCGCGAGCGGGCTCAACCCCGCCGCGCTGTGGCACCGCGCCACTCCCGCCCCGCCGGACGCGATCAAGATGTTCTCCTGGAACACCTGGTACTGGGACCAGCCGATCAGCGGCATGGCGCCCCCGCCGGGCGGGACGCCGCCGCGTGACGTCGCCGCCTTCTACCGCCACCTGCGCGCCCAGGACGCCGACGTGCTGCTGCTGCAGGAGTACGTCTACTTCGGCGCGGACTCCCGGCCGATCCGGGTGAACGACCTGGACCGGCTGCGCCGCGAGTTCCCCGGGTACCACATCGCCACGGCGAGCGAGATGGTGACGCTGTCGCGCTTCCCCGTCGTCCTGGAGCGCGGCCTCGGGGCGGGAGACGCCCACGTGCCGCCCGGCTCCGGCTGGCCGGCCTTCCACGCCGTGAAGACGCTGCGCACGGACCTGCGCGTCGGCGGCGGCACGGTCTCGTTCTACAACTCCCACATCAACTCGCCCGTCGCCTCCGGCGGCCTCAGCCGCGCCCAGCACGACGCCCGCGAGGCCAACCTGCGCGCGCTCGCCGCCGACATCCGGGCCAACCCGCTGCCCGCCGTCCTGGCCGGCGACTTCAACGCCTCGCCCGCGATGGGCCTGCTGCGCCTGGTGCCGGAGCGGATGACCGACGCCTCCCCGGCGCTGCGCTCGCTCTACCCCGCCACCTGGGACGAACGGCGGCCCCTGCTGTCGCTGTGGCGCATCGACTGGGCGTACACCACGCCGGAGATCGCCGTGCACGAATACCGGCTGGTCCGCTCGAACGGCCTGTCCGACCACAGCGGGCAGCGGCTGGTCGTCTCGCTCGCCCGGTGAGCCCGCCGGGTGAGCCCGCCCGGTTGAGCCCGCCCGGTTGAGCCCGCCCGGTTGAGCCCGCCTGGTTGAGCCCGCCTGTCCCGCTCAGCCGGGGACCTGGGCGAGCAGCAGGGCCGGCCGGGGCGCCGGGGCCGTGCCCGCACGCAGCATCCGCAGGTGCAGCGCACGCAGCTCCGGCCCCGGCTCGACGCCCAGGTGGTCGGCGAGGTACCCGCGCAGGCGGGCGTACAGGGCCACCGCCTCCGCGCCGCGTCCCAGCGCGCACAGGCCGCGCATCAGCATGCTCGCCAGCGGCTCCGCGAGCGGGTAACGCGGCACCAGCGGCGTCAGCTCGGTGACCACGAGGTCGGGGTGGCCCAGCCGCAGGTGCGCCTGGGCCCAGGTGACGAGTGCGCCCACGTACTGCTGCTCGATGCCGTACCGCATGCGGGCGGCCCACTCGCCCGGGATGCCGGTCAGCGGCGCGCCGCGCCACAGCTCCATCGCCTCGCCCAGCAGCCGGGTCCGGGCGAAGTCGTCGCGGGCGCGCAGCTGCGCCTGCTTGGCCAGCCGCCGGAACCGGTAGGCGTCCACCCGATCGGGGTCCACCTCCAGCGTGTAGCCGCCGTCGCGGCGTTCGATGCGGACGCCGGTCGCGGTCAGCGCCTGCCGCAGGCGGGCGATGTGGGCGTACAGCGAGTCGGCCGCCCGGTCCGGCGGGTCGTCCCAGACCCGCTCGATCAGCGTGCCGAGCGAGACGGGCCGGTCGGCGTCGATCGCCAACGCGGCCAGCACCGCGCGTCGCTGAGGTGGTCCCAGAGGCACCCCGCGGTCACCGGAGGTCACCTCGACCGGTCCCAGAATGCGGACGTCCATCGCCTTCCTCTCACAGTTGTTCTCACAGGCGTTCCACAGAGCGTTCTCACTGGGCGTTCTCACTGGGCGTTCTCACTGGGCGTTCTCACTGGGCGTCCTCACAGGTGGACGAGCACGAGCGTCACGCCGAGGGCGGCGGCCCACAACATCGAGTTCGCGACCATGACGCGGTCGCGCAGCAGCACGCGCACCGGGTCACCGCCCTGCTTGTGCACGAGCTGCATCTGCAGGTACCGGAAGAGGGCGAACAGCGCGAAGGGGGTGGACAGCATCATGGCCGTCTGGCCGTGCTCCGGGCCGAACGGCCCCTCCTCACGCAGGTACATCAGGCCCGAGACCAGGGCGAGCACGGAGGCGATCTGCAGCAGCCAGTTCGTCAGCTCCATCGAGTAGCCGCGCAGCGCGGGCCGGTGCACGGCCCCGGCCTCCAGCAGCTCCTGGCGGCGCTTGCCGATGAGCAGCAGCAGGGACATCGAGAACACCGTGATCAGCAGCCAGGAGGGCACCCGGTCCCCGGTCACCTCGTACCCCTGGACGACGCGCAGGACGAAGCCGGCCGCCACCACCCCCACGTCCACCAGCGGAACGTGCTTGAGCCCGCGGCTGTAGGCGATGTTGAGCACCAGGTACACCAGCACCGGCCAGGAGGCCGCCGGCGCCCGCGCGACGATGGCCGCCAGCACCGCCAGCAGCACGGCGCAGCAGACGCCCGCCGTCAGCACCCCCACCCGGCCGGCCGCGACGGGGCGGGCGCACTTCACCGGATGGAGGCGGTCGCGGTGCCGGTCGGCGATGTCGTTGCCGATGTAGACGGCGGCGGAGGCCACCATGAACGCCACCGTGGCCCAGGCGACCCCGGCCACCTCGGCCAGGCTCGGCGGGGCCGCTCCGACGAGCGCCACGGGCACGAGCAGGATCGCCTTGGCCGCGTGGGAGGGGCGGATCAGGGCGGCCAGGTCCGCGACCGGTCGCCTGCGGGTCTGCACGACCCGGTCCTGCGCCGCTTCCTGGCGCTGCGGGCTCTCTGGAACGTCTGCCGATTCGACAAGGCGCATGCTTCACCCCGATAGCTCAGAAGAAGACCTTCGCCAGCGACAGCGCGCCCTGCCGCCACGCGTCCCGGCTCGTCGCGCCGCCGGATCCGCCGGCGGACGGACCGGTCGCGCGGTGTTCCCGCCACCATGCGTACGTGCGCAGGATCGCGTCCCGGTTGGACAGCCGCGGCCGGAAGCCGAGCCGTTCACGGGCCTTGTCGATGCTGACGTAGGAGTCGGCGAGCAGCTTGCGCGCCAGCCGCCCGTACACCGGGGACAGCCTGCTGCGCTCCAGCAGCCGCAGCCCGGCCACGGCCGGTCCCGCGGGCAGCGAGACGACCCGCTTGCCGTGGCCGGCCGCGTCCAGCACCGCCTGGAAGTCCTCGCGCAGCGTGCCGAACTCGGCGGCGGCCAGATTGTAGGTGTCGCCGGCGACGCCGGCGGGCGCGTCGAGCACGAGGGCGACCGCGTCCACCAGGTCCTCGATCGCGAACATCTGGATGCGCTTGTCGCCGCGGCCGAGCACCGGGAAGTTGCGGCCCTCCTCGGCCCACTCGAAGAGCATCGCGAACAGGCCCATCCGGCCGGGGCCGAGGAACGTCTTGGGGCGCAGGACGGGCACGCACATGCCGTCGGCCCGGTACTTCTCCGCCAGCTCCTCCGCCTCGGCCTTCGCCCTGGTGTAGGGGTCGACCGGGGCGCGCGGATGGTCCTCAGGGGTGGGCACGAGCGACGGCAGCCCGTACACGGCGGTGGAGGAGATGTGCACCAGCCGCTCCACGCCGGCCCGGCGCCCGGCCTCCAGGACCGTGCCGGTCCCCGTGACGATCAGGTCGTGGATCTGCTCGGCCGGATAGCTCGGCAGCGCGCCGGCGCAGTGCACGACCGCGTCCGCGCCCGTCATGGCCTCGGTCATCAGCGGCAGGTCGCGCACGTCGCCGATCCGGTGCCCCGCCGCCAGCAGCGGGTCCGGCTGGGGACGCACGTCCACCCCGAGCACGTCGTGGCCGTCGAGCACGAGCCGGCGGGCCAGGTGGCCGCCGAGCATCCCGGCGCTGCCGGTGACTACGACCCGGCGGGCCATCGCGACCCCACCTTCTCCCGCACGAAGGCGGCGAGCAACCGCGGCAGCCCCTTCGACAGCGTCTTGTCGAGGCTGGCCAGGAAGTACTCGACGTCCTCCGGCTCGATGGCCAGGGTCGGCGCGACGACGAGCGGGTTGTCGGCGTTCGGGCTGTAGTAGGAGACGATGCCGTGCTCGCGGTAGAGGTCGGCGATGACCGAGAGCGCGATCAGCTTGGTGCGGAACTGCGGGTCGCCGGAGAAGCCGGGCGCGAGCCTGGCCGCCAGGTCGAGCACCCTGGGCCCGCCGGCGAGGAACACGCCCCACAGCGCGCCCACCCCGCTCACCCGGCCGACCACGTCGGGGTGGCGCTTGTGGATGTTCTGCAGGCCGGGGCCCAGGATGCGCTCGATCTGCCGGGCCCTGGCGGGGTAGTCGTCCTCGACGACGATGTTGACGGCCTCGATGGCGGTGACGGTCTCCTCGCCGAAGCCGTAGTAGGTGGTGCTGTGCAGGATGACGTCCGAGAGCCGGTCGTACGCCTTGCGGAAGACGCGCTCGCGGGCGGTGTAGCCGGCGATCGACGCCTTGCCGCCGCCGAGGGACTTGGAGTAGACGAGCAGGTCGGGCAGCAGGTCGGGGTAGCGCATGAAGTAGAAGAGGCTGCCCGTCTTGCCCCAGCCCGTGTAGACCTCGTCGAAGATCAGCATGATGTCGTGGGCGTCGCAGAGCCGCCGCAGCTCGTACAGGTCGCTCTCCGACCAGCAGCGCATGCTCGACGCGCTGAACGGCTCGGCCATGATGGCGTAGACGTCGCAGCCGCCGTCCGGGGTGCGGGCGGCCTCGACCGCCGCGCGGACGGCCGCGAGGTCGCCGTACGGGTGCACGACGATGCCCGGAAGGCCGGGGAAGCGGAAGGAGTTCTCCGACGATCCGGTCAGGCTGCCCGCGCCGAGGGTCTTGCCGTGGAAGCTGATGTCGGAGCGCAGGATCGTGTTGCGGCGCCCCCCGTGGTACTTGTACGCCATCTTGACGGCGCCCTCGTTGGCCTCGGCGCCGGAGTTCGGGAAGTAGGAGATGTTCAGGTCGCCCGGCAGCAGGGTGGCGATGTTGTGGCTGAGGGCGGCCACGTACGGCGAGAAGAACGCCTTGTGCACCTCCATGCGCCGGCGGTCGGCGAAGCGGCGGCGGGCCTCCAGGATGCGGGGGTGGTTGTGGCCGTGGTTCAGTACGCCGACCCCGCCGGTGACGTCAAGGACCTCGCGGCCGTCGCGGGTCCTGATCCGGGCGCCCTCGGCGCTCTCGACCAGTTCCCGGCCGAAGCCGAAGGAGGTCATGAGGTTGACCTGGCTGCGGCTGACGTACCTTCTGTACAAGTCCTGGACCTGTTTCACCGTGAAACTTTCACACTCGTCCACGCCGATGAGTTCAGACACGTCCGCCCTTCCCGGTTCGCGTGAATTCCGCTGGTGCCCGGCCTTCTTCTCGGCGGTGAGAAAAGGTGAGACCCGGCGTCAACAATGTCGAATCCGGCTATGCCCCGTGCCATACAAATGTGTGTAGGTCGGCGGCCCGCGCGAGTGGGCGGAGAAGAAAAGGCGGCCGGGAGCGGATCGCCGCGCGTTTATCGATCCGAGACCACGGTGAATGCGGATGATTTCCCGCGGGCGGGCCGGCCTCAGCCCCTCACGGTCATGTAGGTGACCGGCTGGGCCGGCGACGGGACGTCGCGCCGCGCCCGGCGGGCGGCCTGCGCCTGATCCTCCTCGGTGTCCTCCTCCCTGGCCCGCTCGCGGGCGAACAGGCCGAGCAGGTCGTGCATGCGGTAGCGGTCGTGGCCGCACGACTCCAGCAGCTGGGCCTCCGCGAGGTGGTCCAGCAGGTCGGCGGTGCGCGGTTCGGGCCGGCCGGCCAGAGCCGCGGCGGCCGCGACGCTGATGGCGCCGCCGCCGAGCAGGCTCAGCAGCCGGAACATCCGGGACGACTCGGCGTCCAGGCTCCGGTAGCTCATCATGAAGCACGCCCGTACGGCCTGGTCGTCGGCCTGGAGCTCGGACAGGCGGTGGTCCTCGACCGCCAGACGGTCGGCCAGGGCACGCAGCGACAGCCCCGGCCGGGCGATCAGCCGGGCGGCGGCGATCCTGATCGCCAGCGGCAGCCCGGCGCACAGCCGCACGATCGCCCGCGCCGACCGCTGCTCGGCGCCCACGCGCTCCTCCCCGATCAGGCGGCCGAGCAGCGTGGCCGTCTCGTCCTCGGCCATGACGCCGAGGCGAAAGTGCGACGCCGCGTCCAGCGAGGTGAGCATCCTGCGCGCCGTGACCAGCACGCGGCAGGTGGGGCTCGCGGGCAGCAGCGGGCGCACCTGCGCGGCGTCGCGGGCGTTGTCGAGCAGGAGCAGCAGGCGCCTGCCGTCGGTCAGCGAACGGAAGCGGGCCGCGGCCTCGTCCACGTCGAACCGGCCGCCGGGCCCCGCGACCGTGCCGTCGCCGAGCGAGCGCAGCAGGCGGGCCAGGACGTCGGCCGGGTTCAGCGGCGCGACGCCCGGGGTGGAGCCGTGCAGGTCCACGTAGAGCCGGCCGTCCGGGAAATGCCCCGCGACCTGGTGGGCGACGTGCACGGCCAGCGCCGACTTGCCCACCCCCGCGGCGCCCGTGATCGCCGAGATGGCGGTCGCGCCCGAGCCGGCGGTCAGCATCGTGCACAGGCGCGAGATCTCGGTGGTCCGGCCGGTGAAGGCGGCCGAGCCGATGGGCAGCTCGGCCGGGGCCCTGCGGGCGGCGACCGCCGGCGGCGGCGTCAGCGCGGGGTCGTCCGCGAGGATGCGCTGGTGCATGCGGACCAGGTCGGGGCCGGGGTCGATGCCGACCTCCGCGGCCAGCGTCATCCGCGTGCTCTGGTAGACGGTCAGCGCGTCGGCCCTGCGGCCGGAACGGTACAAGGCCAGCATGAGCTGCGCCCTGAGCCGCTCGTTCAGCGGGTCCCTGCGGGTCAGCGCCTCCAGCTCGGCGAGCATCTCGCCGTGCCGGCCGAGCGCCAGCCTGGCCTCCAGCGAGGCGTCCACGACGGTCGCCCGCAGCCGCTCCAGCCGCGCCGCCTCGCAACGCAGCGACGCCGGCAGGGGCAGCTCCTCCAGGACGGACTCGCCGCGCCACAAGCACAGGGCGCGGGTCAGCCGTTCGAGCGCGACGTCGTGGCGTCCGGCGGACAGCGCCAGCTGCCCCTGCGCGGCGAGGTCCTCGAACAGCATGACATCGACCTCGCCGGGCGTGACGCGCAGCATGTAGCCGTTGGAGCCCGCCTCGATGCGGGAGGGGGAGCCGAGCACCTTGCGCAGGGCGGAGATGTAGGTGTAGAGGTTCGACTCCGCGGTGGCCGGGGCGCGCTCGCCCCACAGCCAGTCGAGCATGCGCCGGCTGGGGATCGCCTTTCCGGTGTTGAGCAGCAGGGCGGCCAGCAGCACGCGCTGTTTTCGGCGTCCGAGCGCGATCGGTCTTCCGAGAGAGGTACGAACCTCGATCGGGCCGAGGATCTTGAAATCCATATGACCACCCTGCAGCGCGCGGCTTTTCCCCAACAGGACCGTACGATTACACGGATCTTGATTTGCCGCGACCAATGATCGGCGGAAGCGACCTTGGAACGGTACTTCCTGGAACGGCATAAGAAGATTACGCGTGCGGAAAATCCGGCCGGTGCGGCCGGGGGCGGTTCCGGGCCTGTTGAAATTTATTGCCGCATCGATATGCGAGGTGCGAGAAATTCGTCTCGGCCGGTGCGGCGCGTCCTTTCCCCGGCCGGGCGGCAAGGCGGTCAAGATCACACATTCGTGCGATGTACGGTGGATCGTCCCCCTGGCATGGTGGGTCCCGATCGGCATGCACGCACAGGAAAGGCACAGGACCGAGTGATGGACGACCAGCAGATCCTCCAGCGCATCCACGCCCTCGTGGAGGAGGAGCACGACCTGCTCTCCCGGCGCGAGTCCGCCGGGCCGGAGCAGCACGCCCGGATCACCCACCTGGAGGAGACCCTCGACCAGTGCTGGGACCTGCTGCGGCGCCGCCGTGCCCGGCAGTCGGCCGGGCTGGACCCCGATGACGCCGAGGTGGCGCCGGTCGCGCAGGTCGAAGGCTACCTGCAGTGACGAGGCCCGCTGTGGCGGGACTCGCTGTGGCGGGGCCCACTGTGGCGGGGCCCGCTGTGATGAGGCCCGCCGTGACGGGGGCCGCTGTGACGAGGTTTCCGGCTTCGAGACCTCTGGCGATGAGGCCATGCTGATGAGTTTCGTGACGAGCTTGTGCTGATGAGGAGCGACGAATGCCGCGTACCTGGCTGACCGACCGTTTCGGGCTGGACGTGCCGCTGGTCGGCGCGCCGATGGCGGGCGTCGGGGACGGGCGGCTGGCCGCGGCCGTCTCCGCGGCCGGCGGGCTGGGCATGATCGGGGTCCCCGGCCCCGCGCCGGCCTCGTGGATCACCGAGCAGGCCGCGGTCGCCGCCGCGGGCGGGCGGCCGTACGGGATCGGGCTGATGGCGTGGGCGCTGGAGCACCACCCCGACCAGCTCGACGCCGTCCTCGAGGCCAGACCGGCGCTGGTATCGGTGAGTTTCGGGGACTTCGCCCCGTACGTCGAGCCGCTGCGCCGCGCCGGCATCACCGTCGCCGTCCAGGCGGGTACCACCCGGGAGGCGCGGGAGGCCGAGCAGTCCGGCGCGGACGTCGTGGTGGCCAGAGGCGGCGAGGGCGGCGGCCACGGCCGTGACGAGGTGGCCACGCTGCCGCTGCTGCAGGGCGTGCTGGAGGAGGTGACCGTCCCGGTGCTGGCCGCCGGGGGGATCGCCACGGCCCGGGGTCTGGCCGCCGTGCTGGCCGCCGGCGCGGCGGGCGCCTGGGCCGGGACGGCGTTCCTGGGCTGCGCCGAGACCATGCTGTCCGAGGCCGCGCGGGCGCGCGTGCTGGCCACCGGGGAGACCGGCACGGCGTACGGGCGGGTCTTCGACGTCGCGCAGCGGCTGGCCTGGCCACCGGAGTTCGGCGGGCGCGCGCTGCGGAACGCGTTCTTCGAGCGGTGGCACGGGCGGGAGGAGGAGCTGGCCGGCGACGAGGCGGCGCGGGCGGAACTGGAGGCCGGGCGCGCGGCGGGCGACTTCGACACCGCCTACGTGTACGCGGGGCAGGCGGTGGGCATGGTGCGGCGGCAGCTCACGGCGGCCGACGTCGTCGCCGGCTTCGCCGTCGCCGACGAACTGCTTCACCGCCTCACCGACGACCACTGACCCACCACCCACCACCGCCACTGCCGCCCACCACCGGCCGCCCACCACCGGCCGCCCACCACCGGCCGCCCACCACCGGCCGCCCACCACCGGCCGCCCACCACCGGCCGCCCACCACCGGCCGCCACCACCGGTCACCCACCACCCGCGGCCGTGCGACCTGCGGGCCTACCGTCTGCGGACGCCGTCTGCGGCTCATGGTCCTGCGGGGGTTGCCGCCGCGAGGGGTGCCGCCTGCGCGCGCTGACGAGCGACGCCGCCTGCCGTCTGCGGCCCTGAGCCCTGCGGGGCCTGCCCCCCGAGACCGCCGCCCGCGATCGGGCGACCACCGTCCGTGGCCCTGCGGCTTGCGGGGACTGCCACTCGCGGCCCTGTGACCCCGCCTGCGGCCTGCGGGGTTGCGGTGGTGAGGGCTGCCCGTGCGGCGGCGGGGCAGCCGGGCTGGTGGGCGGCGGGGCTGGCGGAGGGCGGGGCGGGTGAGGAGGGCTAGGATCCGCGCATGTCGCGATTCGAGGTGACCACGCTGGTCCTGGCGCCGCCGCCGGTCGTCTTCGACGCGTCCCTGTCGGTGGACGTGCACACGTCCTCGATGGGCCACACAGCCGAGCGGGCGGTGGCAGGCGTCACGTCCGGGCAGCTCGCCCTGGGCGACCAGGTCACGTGGCGCGCCCGCCACTTCGGCCTCACCTGGCATCTGACCACGACCATCAGCGCCTGCACCCGCCCCTCGTACTTCGTGGACGAGCAGGTCACCGGCCCGTTCAGGCGCTGGCACCACGCCCACACCTTCGAGCCGGCGAACGACGGCGCGGCCACGCTCATGACGGACGTCGTCGACTTCGCCGCCCCCCTGCCCCCGCTGGGCACGCTCGCCGAGTTCCTGGTCCTGAAGCGTTACCTGACCAGGCTGATCCTCCTGCGCAACGCCCACATCAAGGACGTCACGCGCCTCGCCCGATGAGAGACCTGCCGAGCGCCCCCACGACGGCGCGAGGCGAGCCTCAGATCATTCGGCGGGGCAGACGGTGCCCGCCGCGGGCAGCTTCAGGCCGGTCAGGTACGCGGTGGCATGCGCGATCGGGCACCTCTTGCCCGACAAGTAGAGGACGTGCCCCGGCCCGTCGTAACCAAGGGTCACCGAGCCCGGCACCTTCCGGATGAACCGCTCGACCCACGGGAAGTCCCCTTCCAGGGTGCCGGCGCCGAGCATCGGCGGCAGCCCGCCCACCTCCAGCGGACGCGCCGGGTTCGCCACCGGCTCCGGCCAGCCGATGCACCCCACCTGGTCGAACGCCGCCCCCGGGAAGCTCGGCGCGGCCTCGCGGATGTCGCGGCGGAACTTCCGGAGCTCGGCCCAGCCGGTGTAACCGCGTTCGTCGCCGCAGGTCATCGCCAGCAGCGCGGGCATGGCCCACGCCCGCGTGTTGCCCAGGACGAAGTCGGCGAACCCCGACCCGTCACCGTTCCGCGCCTTGTCCACCCACTCCGCCAGCGCCGCCCACCGGGCGTGGCCGGGGCCGGGGTCCGGGACGAAGCCGAAGTTGCGCAGGCGCCAGCCGGTCAGCTCGCCCTCGCCGTACTGCTGCGACGTGACCCGGATCGGCTCCCGGTCGGCGTCGCGGGTCAGCTCTCGCCATACCTCCGCGGCGTCCTCGCCGTGCAGCGCGCACGCGGGCGTCGCCGCGCACCAGCGGCCGAACCGCGCCAGCGCCCCCTCCACGCCTGCGCGTGCCACCAGGTTCACCGTCGACCAGCCCTCGGTCTGGTCGACCACCCCGTCCAGGTACATGGCCCTGATGCGCTGCGGGAACAGCCTGATGTACGCGGCCGCGGCCACCCCGCCGTAGGAGTTGGCCATGAAGCTCAGCCGCTCCTCGCCGAGCGCCCGGCGCACGGCCTCCATGTCCCTGGCGACGGACAGCGAGTCCAGGTGGGAGAACAGGCCCGTCGTGTCGGCCTCGCGGCAGACCTCGAACGCCTTGGCCATCGCCCCCGCCATGGCCTCGAAGTCCCGGCGGTCGCGCGGGTCGCGCAGGGCGACGCCGGGCTTCCAGCACGGCTCGGCCGCGGTGGTGCCCCAGACGGTGGTGCGCGGCCGGTAGCCGACGAGGTCGAAGCGGCGGCGCAGCTCGGTCAGGTCGGGGGCCGCCCGCTTGAGGTCCTCCACGCCGCTGCCGCCGGGGCCGCCGGGGACGCCGAGCACGCTGCCGATGCGGCGGGCCGGCTCGGTGGCCGGCAGCCTGACCAGCTCCAGCCTGACCTGCTTGCCGCGCGGCCTCGACCAGTCCACCGGCACGTCGAGCGCGCCGCACTCCATCCCGGCGGGAACGCCCTCACCGGCGCACGCCCGCCACAGGATCGGCGCAGCAGCCGCGACCGCCGCCGCCGAGGCCACTCCCGCGTGGGGCGCTGCAGCCTCGGCCGCCGTCGCCGTAGCGTGGGCCACTGTCGGCGGCGTCAGCGCCACCAGCCCCGTCACCGTGGTCGCCAGCGCCAGCCCGGCAGCCAGGCCCGCGGACTTGCGGAACATGTCATGACTCCTCTCCTCGATCCACCGGCTGTCCGATCGATCACCCACAGCGCCACCCTCGCCCGCGCCCCCGCCGCGCACCACGGGGCCCTCCGCCGAACAGGACGGGGGACAACCCCGGGGGGATCGCCGGGTGGCCGTGCAGGTCCGGGTCCGTCAGCCTGGAAGGCGAGGAGAAGGGAGCGGGCCGGTGCGGATCTGGCGCGAGCTCGGCTACACGGTGACGGTGCCCCTGATGGCCGCGCTCGGCCTGGTCCACCTGCTGGTCGTGCTGACGGGCGTGCTGGCCTCCACCTACGTGGTCGGCCTGCCGCTGCTGGCGGGATGCGTGGTGGGCGCCAGACGGCTCGGGGCGGCCAACCGGGGGCTGGCGCGGACGCTGGCGGAGACGGACGTGCCGGCGCCCGCGCCCCACCGCCAGGGCCGGGGCCTGCTGAACCGCATGGGCGCGGCGCTCGGCGACGTCGCCGGCTGGCGGGCGATCATCCACGCCGTGGTCCGCCTGCCCGCCGCGGCGCTCGCCTTCGCCTCGGCCGCCGGGACGTGGGGGCTCGGCCTGGTGCTGCTGACGTGCCCGCTGTGGTGGCAGGTCCCCGGCCTGCCGGCCCCCGGCGGCTGGGCGGGCGCGCTGCTGCTGAGCGTGCTGGGGCTGGGGCTGCTGCTGCTGGCCCCCATGGTCGTGCACCTCGCGCTCGGGCCGGAGCGGATGCTGGTGCGCAAGCTGCTCGGCCCGCCGCCCGCCCAGGCCCGCATCCGTACGCTGGAGGAGACCAGGGCGCTGGCCGTGGAGGACGCCGCCGCCGCGCTGCGCCGCGTGGAGCGCGACCTGCACGACGGCACGGCGGCCCGGCTGACGGCGCTGGCCATGAGCCTCAGCATGGCCAGGGAGGAGCTGGCCGGGGCAGCCGACCCCGAGCGGCTGGAACGCGCCCGCGCCCTGATCGACGGCGCCCATCGCGGCGCCAAGGAGACCCTGTCGGAGCTGACCGACCTGATCCGCGGCATCCACCCGCCCGCCCTGGACAAGGGCCTGGAGGTGGCCCTGGCCACGCTCGCCGCCCGCAGCCCGCTGCCCGTGGACCTCGACGCCGAGCTGGCCGAGCGGCCCTCGCCCGCCGTCGAGACGATCGCGTTCTTCTGCACCGCCGAGCTGCTCGCCAACGTCGCCAAGCACAGCGGCGCCCGGCAGGCCGCGATCCGGCTGCGCGCGCAGGGCGGGCGGCTGCGCCTGCGGGTGTGGGACGACGGCGAGGGCGGCGCCGTCGTGGCGGACGGGGAGCCCGCCGCCGGGTCCGGGCTGCGCGGCCTGACCGGCCGCGTGCGGGTGGTGGACGGCGAGCTCGCGATCCACAGCCCCGCCGGAGGCCCTACGGTGGTCACCGTGGACCTGCCCCTGCGTGCATGATCGGACGGCCCATGCGCATCGTGATCGCCGAGGACGCCGTGGTGCTCCGCGACGGCCTGTGCCTGCTGCTCACCACGCGCGGCCACGAGGTGGCGGCCGCCGTGGGCGACGGCGACGCGCTGGTGGCGGCCGTGGCCGAGCACCGCCCCGACGTGGCCGTGGTGGACGTGCGCATGCCGCCCACGCACACCGACGAGGGGCTGCGGGCCGCGATCCGGGTCCGCCGCGACCATCCCGGGCTGGGCCTGCTGGTGTTCTCGCAGTACATCGAGACCCGCTACGCCGCCCAGCTCCTCGCCGGCGGCGCGCGCGGGATCGGCTACCTGCTCAAGGAGCGGGTGGCCGACGTGAAGGACTTCCTGTCGGCCCTCGACCGCATCGCGGCGGGGGAGACCGTGCTCGACCCCGAGGTCGTCACGCAGCTCATGGGCGCCAGCCGCCGCGGCGACGCGCTGGCGCTGCTGACGCCGCGCGAGCGCGAGGTGCTGGCCATGATGGCGCAGGGCCGCTCCAACAGCGCCATCGCCGAGACCCTGTTCCTGTCGTACGGGTCGGTGGAGAAGCACGTCACGCAGATCTTCACCAAGCTCGGCCTGGGCCCGTCCGACAACGACCACCGCCGCGTGCTGGCCGTCCTGCGCTACCTCCAGGGGTGACGGGTCAGCGCAGCGCGGCGGCGACGCGCTCGCGCAGCGCGGCGTCGTGCCCCGCGTCCGCGCACAGCGTCACGGTGAGCCCGTCGTGGGAGGCGTCGGCGAGCACGGTCAGCAAGGTGGCGAGCTGCTCGGCGGGCTCGTCGGCCAGCAGCTCCTCGGCGCGGCCGACGACGAGCGTGACGGCTCCGATGTCGCGCAGGCAGTCGGTCAGCGCGTCCCAGTTGCGGCCGAAGTAGCCGGGGAAGCGCAGCACCCGCGCCACCTCCTCGAAGAAGGCGGCGCGGGTCCGGCAGGCCCGCCCGTCCACGACCCGGCCGGTGGACACGGTCAGCCACGCGGGCAGCGGACGCGGGGCAGAGGTCATGAACGTTCCCTAGAGGCGGTAGAAGTCGGTGTAGTGGTCGGGCGAGAACCAGGCCGCGCCGGTGCTGCGGTTGACGACGATCCGGTACGCGTCACGCGCGGCGCCCCGGGCACGGGAGTACACGTCGTACTCGTAGTAGGTGGCGCCGGCGGGCAGCTGCCCCTCGCGGTTGTAGTGGCGTCCGCCGGTGTAGTTGTACCTGCCGTCGGGCCAGGAGTACCAGCCGGCGGTGGTGGGGTAGCCCTTGGAGGCCCAGATCGTCCTGGCTGAGCGGGCGTCGGCGCAGCGGGAGATGGTGCAGGAGCCGTAGACCGCGGCGTCGGCGGGAGCGACCCCGGCCAGCCCGGCGAGGGAGACGAGGGCGGACAGGATGACGGCGAGCCGTACCGGCCAGGACGGGCGGGGACGCGGCGGAGCGTGCACGAAGCCTCCTTGCGGAAGGTGTGACGGACACCGTCATGATCGCCTTTCACGTCTTGTCAAGGAAGGGCGGCAGCGCCAAGGGAGGGTGAACAATGCGAGGCCGATTCATGGTGTCAGGCCGGACGGACGCGGACACCGCCGATCGCCTCGCGCACGAAGCCGCGGTCGCCGGCCGCGGCCAGGTAGTAGCCGTCCCGGCAGGCGCTGCCCGCGATGGCGTGCCGGGCGTCGAGGACGACCGGCGTCCCGCCCAGCCGCGCGCAGCCGGGCACCGGCGCCACCACCAGCATGCAGCGGCTCAGCCCGCCCAGCCACAACTGCGGCCCCACGAGCCGGCCGTCGCGGATCTCGCCCGGCCGCGACAGCCGCAGCGGGCCGCCGGCCGACAGGGTGAGGAAGCCGTCGGGGCCGAGCGTGCCGCGCAGGTTGCCGGCCCAGGCCAGCCGCTGCTCGAACGTCATCCCCGCGGCCGTCTCCGCCTCGCCGTAGAGCGGCGCGGTGAGCACGCGGAACTCCTCGCCGCCGGCGGCGGCCAGCGTGCCGCCCGTGTACGGCCGCGCGCCGAGCGAGGCCAGGCTCAGGCCGGCCGGGTAGCTGATCTCCGCCCGCGACCCGTCGGGAAACGTGACCCGTATCGTGCCGGTGCCGCCCGAGACGCGCGCCGCCGGGTAGACGTCGTTCGGCGTCACGCCGGTCGCCAGGAGCGCGAGCAGCGCCGCCGTCCCCGCCCATCGCGGCCCGCGCGGGGCCTGCTCGACGATCTCCACAGGACCCCCGGCCATGCGCGTTCCTTCGCCGTGCGAACTGACGGGATCAAGGTCAGGCCGACAGCAGGACGGGCAGCGCGCGGTGCCCGTTGGAGATGAACGACTCCAGCGGCAGCAGCTCGCCCGGCGCCCCGGCCAGCCGCAGGCCGGGGAAGCGGTCGAACAGGGCGGGCAGCGCGCTCGTGGCCTCCAGCGTGGCCAGCGGCGCGCCGAGGCAGCGGTGCACGCCGTACCCGAAGGCCAGGTGCTCCTTCGAGGCGCGGGTGACGTCGAACGCGCCGGCGTCCTGCCCGTGCACGAGCGGGTCGCGCCCGGCGGCCCCGTAGCAGTGGAGAATCGGCTCGCCCGCGGGCAGCACGAGGCCGTCGCCTAGGTCGATGTCCTCGACGGCGAAGCGGAGCGGCAGGTTCGCGATCGGGCCCTGGCTGCGCAGCGTCTCCTCCACGACGTCGTCCCAGCTCACGCGCCCGGAGCGGACGAGGGCGAGCTGGCCGGGATGGGTGAGCAGGGCGCAGATGGCGTTGTCGAGCAGGTTGACCGTGGTCTCGTGACCCGCGCTCAGGAACAGGATGAGCGTGTCGACCAGCTCGTGCTCCTCCAGCGGCGCGTTCTCCTCGTCGCGGGCGGCGATCAGGGCCGAGGACAGGTCGTCGCCGGGGTTCGCGCGCTTCTCCGCGACGAGCCCGCGCAGCACGGCCTGCAGCCGGGCCAGGACCTCGGCGGTGTCCGGGGCGTCGGGCCGGCCGATCTGGAAGAAGGAGTCCGCGCAGTGGCGCACCTCCTCGCGGGTGGCCTCGTCGCCGACGCCGAACAGCTCGCAGATGACTCTGATCGGCAGCGGGTAGGCGTACCGCTCGCGCAGGTCGACGACCGTTCCCGGCGGCACCTCGGCCAGCTCGTCGAGCAGCTCCGCGGTGATCGCCTCGATGCGCGGGCGCAGCGCGGCGGTGCGGCGGACGGTGAAGGCGCTGGAGACCAGCCCGCGCAGCCGCCGGTGGTCCGGCCCGTACGCGGTGAGCATGTTGCGCACGGCCACCCACGCGAACAGCGGCCACTCGGGGGAGATCTCCCCCTTGATCCAGGCGGGCCAGTGCAGGTAGGCGTCCTTGGACACCCGGGGGTCGGTGAGCAGCCGCCTGAGCAGGGCCTGGTCGCTCACCGCCCACGCCAGGACGCCGCCGGGCAGCTCGACGCGCGTGGCGGGCCCGAGCGCGCGGATGTGCTCGGCCTCGCCGTGGACGTCGCGGCCCGCGGGATCGATGACGAACGGGCGTGCACCGGCATGGTCCATGGGGTTCTCCCGAGTTTGGGGGCTGCGTCCGTCCTGTCCACGGGCAGCGTTCCCCATGGGGCCGCGCCGCGCCCACTATCCCGGCGGACCGATCTTTGTACGCCCGCTACGCCGTGACCGCCACGGGCACGAGCTCGAACCCGGTGACGATCTCCGGCTGGATGCGGATCACCTGCTCCATCTCGCCCGCCACCCAGGGGGTCAGCAGGTCCCGGAGCCGCGCCGCCTCGCCGGGCTCCGCCACCAGGCGCGCCACCCCTGTGATGATCACGCTCCAGCCCAGGCGCTCGTAGCCGTCCAGGTCGTCGGCCTCGTACGCCACCACGGCCTCTACCGGCTCGACGTACGAGCTGAGGTGGGAGCTGAGGATCGTGCCGGGGCTGGACCGGATGACGATCGCGCCGTCCACCACGACGTGGTTCACCGGCCGGATCGCGGGCAACGCGTGGCGGGTGAATACGATCCGGCCGAACGGCACGCCGGCCAGCAGGCGCAGCGCCTCGTCGGCGGGCAGCTCCCGCAGCCGCCGGGCGCCCATCCCGTTCTGGTACATCACCATCACAGCCTGCCGACCCCGTCCCGCCCGGGAACAGGGACCAAAGTCCCTTCTTCGCCGGCAGGAGGACCCTGCGGCGGCGGCCGGCCCGGCCGGTAGCCTGATCGGGCTCCGGGACGGGTGAGGAGGGCGGAGACGGTCATGACGTGGTGGTCGGTGGTGCGGTTCCTGCACGTGCTCGGGGCGGCGCTGTGGGTCGGCGGGCAGCTCACGGTGTCGCTGGTGGTGCTGCCGCTGGCCCGGCGGCTGCTCGACGCCGAGCGGCGCGGCCAGGTGCTGACCGCCGTGGGCCGGCGCTTCGGGCTGCTCACCGTCGCGGTGTTCCTGCCGCTCCAGCTCGCCACCGGCGTGGCCATCGCCTGGCACAAGGGCGTCACGTGGGCCACGCTGGCCGAGCCCGGCTACGGCCGGATCCTGGCGGCCAAGCTGCTGCTGTTCTGCGCCGTCATGGCTCTGGCCGGGGCGCACGGCTGGGCCAGCGGCGCGGGCCGTCCCCTGCTGGCCAGGAGCATGGCGATCGCGTCGCTGGTGGGCTCGCTGGGCGTGGTGCTGCTCGCGGCAGCGCTGCCCGCGACCTAGGGAGCGGGCCGCGCCCCCCGCGTGCCAGACTGACCGGTGTGGAGAGCGAGCACCGTCCGTTGATGCCGCAGATGCGCCTCGATGAGCTGCTGGCGGAGCTGCAGGTGCGGCTGAACGCCGTGCTGGCGACGCGGGACCGCGTCCATGCGCTGCTGGAGGCCGTGGTCTCCATCGGCAGCGACCTCGACCTGGAGACGGTCCTGCGCCGCATCGTGGAGACCGCGACCACGCTGGTGGACGCCGGCTACGGCGCGCTGGGCGTGGTCGGCGAGGACGACACGCTCATCCAGTTCATCCCGGTGGGGCTGAGCGAGGAGGAGATCGCCAGGATCGAGCACTGGCCGCACGGGCTGGGCCTGCTCGGCCTGCTGATCAAGGACGCGCGGCCGCTGCGGCTCGGCCGCATCTCCGACCACCCCGAGTCGTACGGTTTCCCGCCCGGCCACCCGCCGATGGGCACCTTCCTCGGCGTGCCCGTACGCGTGCGCGACGAGGTGTTCGGCAACCTGTACCTGACCGAGAAGCGCGGCGGCGGCGACTTCGACGAGGAGGACGAGGCCGTCGTGATCGCGCTGGCCACCGCCGCCGGCGTCGCGGTGGAGAACGCCCGCCTCTACGAGGAGTCGCGGCGGCGCGAGAGGTGGCTCCAGGCGTCCGCCGACGTGACCACGAACCTGCTGTCCGGGGCCGACCCCCGCCAGGTGCTGTCGGTGGTGGCCGCCCGCGCCCGGCAGATGAGCGACGCGGACCTCGCGCAGGTGCTGTTGCCGGAGGGGCCGGCGCTGCGGGTGGCGGCAGCCGAGGGCGAGGGCGCGCGCGAGCTGCTGGGCTCGGCCTGCGAGATCGACGGCACGCCGGCCGGCGAGGTGTTCAGCCGGGGCGAGCCGATCTGCGAGTCGGAGGGCCGGCCGGCGCTGCTCGTGCCGCTGGGCGCGGCGCCGGGCGTGCGGGGCGTGCTGATGCTGGCCAAGCGGAGCGGCCGGTTGCCGTTCAGCGGGGCGGACCGGCAGATGCTGCAGGCGTTCGCGGGGCAGGCGGCGCTGGCGCTGGAGCTGGCGGAGGCGCGGCGCGACGCCGAGCGGCTGGGCCTGCTGGAGGACCGCGACCGCATCGCCAAGGACCTGCACGACGTGGTCATCCAGCGGCTGTTCGCGACGGCGATGACGCTGATGAGCACGGTGCGGCTGGTGGAGCATCCGCAGGCGGCCAAGCGGCTGCAGCACGCGATCGACGAACTGGACGAGACGATCCGGCAGATCCGGTCGTCGATCTTCGCTCTGCAGGGGCCGGTCGACGAGGTCGCGCCCGGGCTGCGCGGGCGGATCGTGGAGCTGGTCGAGGGGGCGGGCAGCCATCTCGGCTTCATGCCGGGCCTGCGCATGGAGGGCCAGATCGACACCGTCGTGCCCGAGCCGGTCGCCGAGCACCTGCTGGCCGTGCTGCGCGAGGCGCTGTCGAACGTGGTGCGCCACTCCCGCGCCGGCCGCGCGGAGGTGTCGGTCGAGGCGGGCGAGCGGCTCACGCTGGTGGTGACCGACAACGGCGTCGGCGTCGGGGAGGCCGGGCGGCGCAGCGGGCTGCGCAACATCGAGGAGCGGGCCCGCGGGCTCGGCGGCACCGCCGGCCTCGACGCCCCCGACGGTGGCGGCACCCGCGTGCGCTGGCAGGTCCCCCTGCGATCCGGACCCGCGACACAGGACCCTCGGCCCTGATCCGGGCCGACCGGCCCCCGGACGCGGGACCTTCGGCCCTGATCCGGGCCGCCCGCCTCGTGGTGCGCTGGACGTACCGTGAGGTGGAGGGACGAGGCCATGATCGATCGTTCGGAGAAGCACGCGCTGGACGCCGCTCTGGAGGCGGCCCGCTGGGCGCCGTCGGTGCACAACACCCAGCCCTGGACGTTCTCGGTGACGGGGGAGGAGATCGGCCTGCGCGCCGACGCCGGCAGGAGGCTGCGGGTCGGCGACGCGTCCGGCCGCGAGCTGCTGATCAGCTGCGGCGCCGCGCTGTTCACCATGCGGACGGCGATCCGCTGCCACGGCTACGAGCCCGTCGTGCACGTCCTGCCGGACCCCGACCGCCCGTCGCTGATCGCCACCGTCAGACCCGGCGCCGCGACCGAGGCCGACGAGGCGACCGCGCTGCTCGGCGAGCAGATCGAGCGGCGGCGCACCCACCGCGCCGGATTCACCGGGCTGCCCGTGCCGGACCGGCTCGTCGACCGGCTGGTGGCGGCGGCAGCGGCCGGGGGCGCCAGGCTCACCCCCGTGCGCGCGCCCGAGGCGGTGGGCGTGCTCGCCGGGCTCACCCGGGCGGCGCAGGGCGTGCAGGCGGGCGACCGGCGCTGGAGCCTGGAGGTGATCCGCTGGGCGCGTCCGCCGGGCAGCAGCCGCAAGGACGGCGTGCCCGCCGACGGCTACCCGCGCCGCGCGGCGCCCACCGAGCCCGGCTTCCCGCAGCGCGACTACGCCTGGCGCCACGACTGGGGCGGCGACGGCGGCGCGGGCACGTCGATCGGCGTGCCCGCGCTGCTCACCACGGCGGGTGACGGCCGGCAGGAGTGGATCGCCTGCGGGCAGGCGCTGCAGCACGTGCTGCTGCTGGCCGCCGCGCACGGCGTCAGCGCCGCCTTCCACACGCAGGCGCTGGAGATGGACCCGCTGCGCGCGTTCCTGCGCCGCGAGCTCTGCTCCGGCGAGCACCCGCAGATGATCATGCGGCTGGGCGTCACCTTCGACGGCACGAGCGCCGTCCGCCGCCCCCTGGCCGACCTCGTGGACCGGCCCTTGTCCTGACGGGGGATCGCGGAGACACTGCAGGCGACGATCAGTGCTGGAGACGCCCCCGGGAGGCGCCGTGAAATGGCGTGCCATGATCGCCGCGCTGCTGATGACGCTCACCCTGGGGGCCGCGCAGGCCGCGCCCGAGCGTGAGGCGTACGAGATCTGGCTGGTGGACCAGTCCGACAGCGACGGCCGGGCCTACGGCGGTCACGTGCACGTCTACGACGGCGGCGAGGTCACCAGGCGGCTGTCCGCCGCCCGCCCGGCCGCCGTGATCGACCTCGCGGGCGCCGCCTCGTCCCTGTGCCTGGCCGCCACCGGCAGGAACCCGGTCAGGCCGCACATGATCGTCTTCAACCAGGCCGGGACGCACGCGGCCCTCGCCTTCGTCGCCAGCGGCCACGTCGTGATCTTCGACGCCGGCTCCCGCCGCCCGCTCGCCTGCGTCGAGACCGAGCCGGGAGCGGGCGGCGCACGCCAGGCGCACGCCCTGTGGCCCACCGGCGACGACCGCTACCTCGTCATCGCCAACCAGAACGGCAAGAAGCTGGAGCGCCTCCGCACCGACTACGCGTCCGGCACGTTCACCCAGGAGCCCGCGGCGACGCTCGACCTGGCCGGCTGCACCACGCCGGGCGGCGCGCCCTGCCAGGCCCCCGGCCTGCGCCCCGACAACGCGCCGATCTGCCCGTTCATCGCCTCCGACAACGGCCCGGTCTTCGTCAGCCTGCGCGGCGGCGGCATGTTCGTCGTGGACTGGCGGGCCACGCCGATGGCGATCGCGGGCGAGTACGACGCCGCGCACGTGCCCGCCAACGGCTGCGGGTTCATCGAGGCGAAGGGCGCCGTCTACGGCGACGGGGGCGGCGGCACCCCGGCCAACCTCGACCAGTTCAGCGTCTTCCGGATGCCCCGCGGCGGCTACTCGGCCGCCAATCCGCCGAACACGCCCCCCGTCGAGCGGCTCTTCGACGACGACACCCCGGAACGCGACGCGCACGGCACCGCCGCCGGCCCCCGCGAGCGGCACGTCTGGGTGGGTGACCGGGACGCCAACGTGGTGGAGGTCTTCGACGGGCGCACCGGGGCCCGGGTCAACACGGTGCCGCTGACCTCCCCGTACAGCGCCGATCCGACCGTGGACCTGTTCGCCTCCTCGCCGGACCACGGCTGGGTGTTCGCCTCGACCCGCGGCCCCAACCCGCTCTCCGGCGACCCGCACTCCTCCCACGGCCACGACCCCGGCATGCTGATCGTGCGCATGACCGACGACGGGCGCTCGGGACAGGTGCGGGGCCTGATCCCCATCACGAACGTGGACGCGGGAGGCGTCCAGCGCGCCGACGCCCACGGCATCCGCGTGCGGCGCGTCCCCTGACCGCCGGCCCTCGCGCTCCCCCGCGTGCGGCGCGTCCCCGGAGCTCCGGCGCCGGCCGCCGGGGCGGGGCGCGTCAGCCCTCCGTCTCCCGTTCCCCGAGTCCGGTCAGCTTCATCGCGACCTCCTCCGAGTAGACCGTGGTCCGCTTGAGCCGGGATCCGTCCGGGCGGGTCTCCACCTCGATGACCAGGACGATGCCCTCGATCTCCGTACGCTGCCTGGTGCCGGACAGCCAGGACCGCCAGCCGCCCGTCCGGATGACGACCGTCCTGCCGCCCCCGGCCGGGCGGCCCTCCACGGCGGCGGCGACCGTGCCGGAGACCAGCGTGAGCGCGAGCACCGACGCCCAGGCCCACACGTTGTCGCCGAGGTCGGTGGCCACGTTGATGACGACGCCCAGCGCCGCGGCGACGGCCGCGGTCAGCAGCGCCCGGGTGTGGCGCCGGGCGATCACCGCTCGCCTCCGCGCGCGCTCGCCGCGCCCGCCCTGGCCCGCCGCTCCAGCGGATGGCCGCGGCCCAGCGTGTCGCCCGCCAGGCCGGCCACCTCGTCGAACAGCGCCAGCGCCGCCTCCCGGTCGCCGTCGCGCAGCAGCAGGTAGCCGAGGTTCGTCGAGGTGCGCAGCGTGTCGGGATGGCCGGGGCCCAGCTCGCGCCGCTGCCGCCGCAGCACCAGGCGCAGCGACTCGGCGGCCCGGCCCGGCTCCTCCAGCGCGGCCGCGTTCGCCCTGGTCGCCAGGACGTCGCGATGATGGCGGCCGAGGACCCGCTCCATGCGGGGCAGCAGGTCGCGCAGCAGCCGCAGCGCGCCCTCGGGGTCGCCCGCGTCGTCCAGCGCGACGGCCTGGTTGGCGCGGGCCCGCAGGGTCTGCGGATGGTCGGCGCCGAGGGCCTGCTCGGTGTGGCGGGCCACCTCCCGCAGCTCGGTGGCCGCCTGGCCGGCATGGCCGAGGTCACGCAGGACGGCGGCCAGGCCGGCCCGGGCGGTGAGCACCTCCGGGTGCGCGGCGCCGAACTCGGCGGTCAGCTCCGGCAGGAGGCCGGCGAGCAACCAGCGCGCCTCGCCCAGGTTGCCCTTCTCGCGGTGGGCCAGCGCGAGGTTGGCCCGGGCGACCAGCCGCGTCCTGCCCGTGGCGCTCCCGGCCGCGAGGGACAGCGCGTCCAGCGCCGCGTCCGGCCGCCCCTGCGCCAGGAGCCTGCGCCCGCGCCGGGCCGCCCAGCGGGCGACGGCCGCCGGCCGCCTCAGCCACCTGCGGCCCAGCCATGCCGCGAGGGCCGTCACCAGTGCGACGACCAGCACCGTCGTGGACGACGGGCCGAACCAGCGCAGGATCGACGCGACGGCGAGCGCGAGGCACACGATGACCGCGTCGGCCATCAGCGCGGGCACCAGGCGGCGCGGGTGGCCGATCCGGGGAGGCGCCCAGGACAGGGACGTGCCGGCGGGCAGGGGGCCGGACCCTTGGTAGCCGTACGGCGGGGACAGCTGGGCGAGATACGGGGGGTATGCCTGCCCGGCCGAGGGCGGCCCGTAGCCGCCCTGCGGCGGTGGCGCTTCCAGGGCCGCGCGCAGCTCCAGCACGAGCTGCCCGGCCGTCGGCCGTCCGGCGGGATCCTTGGCCAGCGCCCGCGCCACCAGGCCGCGCAGCGGCTCGGGCACGTGACGCAGGTCGGGCTCGCCGAACATGACCCGGCGCAGCACCGCCTCCGTCGGCCCGGTGCCGAAGGGGTGCTCCCCGGCCGCCGCGAACGCCACCGCCGTGCCCCAGGCGAACACGTCGGCCGCCGGCCCGGCGTCGTCGCCTCGCGCCTGTTCGGGAGCCAGGGACGACGGGTGCGTGAGGCTCGCGGAGGACGTCAGCGCGGTCGTCGCCACCTCCGGGACGGTCGCGGCCAGCCCGAGGTCCGTCACCACGGGTCCGTCCGGGGAGAGCACGACCGTGTGCGGGCTCAGGGCCCGGTGCGCGAGCCCCGCGTCATGAAGGGTGCGCAACCCGGTCGCGATGCCGGTCGCGAGCCTGCGCAGCTCCTCGCCGTCGAGAGGCCCGTCGCGCCTGACGGCCTCGTGGAGCGTGGGGCCCTCGATGTGCCGGGCGGCGAGGTAGGCCAGGCCGCCGTCCTCTCCCGCCCTGATGACGGGGGCGACGCCGATCCCGGGGAGGCGCTGGAGCTCGCGGGCGATCCTCCGCAACGCGTCCGACCCGGATGGGGCGACCCGCACGGACACCGCCTCACCGGACGCCGTCGCGCCGAGGAAGACCGGGCCTGCGCCGGAGGCTTCCAGCCGCCCTCGCAGGGTGATATCGCCCAGGCTGGGGGGATCTCCTGGCTCCAGCGGCGCAATCTCCGGCATGGCGGGCCTCGCAGGTCGTCCGTGGCCAACAGGATGCCATGCCGGGGCCCGTTCGCACCGGGGTTCAGCGGGCGTACTGCAGGGTGAAGGCGTCGAGGTCGAACAGGCGGCCCGGGCGGCCCTCGAAGACCAGGTGGACGGGACCGGAGGCGGCGCCCTGCGTGGAGACGCGCCCGTAGCCCGCCCGGTCGCCGTCGCCGAGATGGCCGAGCACCGCGCCGCCGCCGGCCGAGGCGCGCTGCACCACCCGCACCCCGCGGCCCGACGTGCACGCCTCGCCCTCCACGGCGATGCTCAGCCGCTTGACGCGGATGTCGCGGAAGGACACCTGGTCGGCGTCGCCGTGGTTCTGGATGCCGATGTGGCCCTGGCGCAGGGAGCGGCGCGGGTCGGTGTTGGTGAAGTCGTTGATGAGCACGCCGTTGAGGTGGACGCGCAGCCGTTCGCCCTCCACGAGCAGTTCGTAGGTGTTCCAGGAGCCGGGCGGGTTCAGCGCGGCGTCGCGGGCGGCCTGGTCGGCGGCTTGGAAGCCGTAGATCGACCCGGTCGTGCGGTCGGGGGTGTCGGTGGCGTCGATCTGCACCTCGAAGCCGTGGTCGACCGCCGACCACGGATCGGCGGAGGCAGGGAAGCCGACGAAGACGCCGGAGTTGCTGTCGCCGGTCAGCTTCCAGTCCAGCTTCAGCGAGTACGCGCCGAACTCCTCGGCGGAGTACCAGAGCAGGCCGAGCCCGCCGTGGGAGGTGAGGGTGGCGTCGGTGCCGGTGAAGCCGCCGGGGCCGGCCTGGGACCAGCCGGTGGTGGAGCCGTTGTAGAGCGGGGTGTAGCCGTTCTCGGGGCGGCAGTCGGCCTGGGCCGCTGCGGCGGCGTAGCGGATGCCGCCGAGCAGGACGGCGCGGAAGGCGGGGTCGGCGTAGGAGTCGATGGTGTGGCCGAGGCCGGTGTAGAAGGCGCGGCCCTGCCCTTGGGGGTGGCACCAGGTGATGGGGTGGTCGCCCATGTCGCCGCCGGTGTAGGTGGTCTCGTCCAGGGACTGCAGGACGCGGACCGTGGGGCGTGGGTTGGTGCGGTAGTTGTACCACTCGTCCGTGCGGGTCCAGGCGGGGGCGAGGTGGGCGGTGGCGGGGTGGGCGCGGTTGCCGGTGCGGACGGTGGCCTGCTGGATGGCGGGGTGGTTGCGGAAGTAGGCGCCGGCGAGTTTCTCGTAGTAGGGCCAGCCGTATTCGGTGTCGGCGGCGGCGTGCACGCCCACGTAGCCGCCGCCGGTGTCCAGGTAGGCCTGGAAGGCGTTCTGCTGGGTGTCGTCGAGCACGTCGCCGGTGGTGTTGAGGAAGATGACGGCTTCGTAGGCGGACAGGTTCGTGAAGGCGCGGGCGTCCTCGGTGGCGGTCACGGTGAAGCCGTGGGCGGCGCCGAGGTCGCGGATCGCCTGGATGCCCGCGGGGATGGAGTCGTGCCGGAAGCCGGCGGTCTTGGAGAAGACCAGCACGTCGTAGGCCGGATCCGCGGGGGCGGCGGTCAGGCCCGCCGCCACGAGCGCGAGGGTCAGGAGTCTGTGCAGCATCGCCGCCTACCTCATGGTGAGATCGGTGGGACTCGCTCTCGACCGTCGCCGCTCGGGCGGGGAACGTCAAGGGGAACGTCAGGACGTGCGGGCGGTACGGGTCAGGAGCGGGCCCACCGCTGGTTGGCTCCGCCCGAGCAGTCCCAGATCTGCAGCCGGGTGCCGTTGGCCGAGCTGACGCCTGTCGCGTCGAGACACCTGCCGGACTGCGGGTTGACGATCCGGCCCGTGCCCGCGTCGAAGGTCCAGCGTTGCGCGCCGGTGCCGTTGCAGTCGTAGAGCTGCGCCTGAGCGCCGTTCGCCGTGGCGCCGCCGGTCACGTCCATGCACTTGCCGAGTGCCCGTACGGAGCCGTCGGCGTTCCACGTCCAGCTCTGGGCGGCGGTGCCGTTGCAGTCCCAGAGCTGGACGGCCGTGCCGTTGGCGGTGCTCGCGCCGGCGACGTCCACGCACTTGCCGCCGTAGCCGGTGATCCGGCCGCCGGAGCCGCTGGTGGGCGGGGCGTAGACGCGCACGTAGTCGACGGTCAGGGCCTGCGGGAACGTGGTGGTGGCGTCCGGGTAGCCCGGCCAGTGGCCGCCCACCGCCACATTCATGATCATGAAGAACGGGTGGTCGAAGACCCACCGGTTGCCGCCCAGGTCGGACGGGGTGCGGCGCTGGTACTCGACGCCGTCGACGTACCAGATGATCAGGTTCGGCGACCAGTCCACGGCGAAGGTGTGGAACGCGTCGGCGAACGGGCTGCCGATGGTGTGGCCGGCGCCGATGCCGCCGCCGCCGGAGTAGCCGGGCCCGTGCAGGGTGCCGTGCACGGTGTTGGGCTCCCGGCCGATGTTCTCCATGATGTCGATCTCGCCGCTGTTGGGCCAGCCGACCGTCCCGATGTCGTTGCCGAGCATCCAGAAGGCGGGCCAGATGCCCTGGCCGCGCGGCAGTCTCATGCGCGCCTCGAACCGGCCGTAGGCCCGGGTGAAGGTGGCGGAGGTGAGCAGGCGGGCCGAGGTGTACTGGCAGGTGCCGTAGTGGCACTGGTAGTTGGCCGGGTTCTCGCGGCGGGCGGTGATGACCAGGTTGCCCGCGCCGTCCATGGCGGCGTTGCGGGTGCTGCTGGTGTAGTACTGCTGCTCGTTGTTGCCCCAGCCGCTGCCGCCGATGTCGAAGCGCCACTTCGACTGGTCGACGGCGCTGCCGGCGGCGCCGTTGAACTCGTCGGACCAGACCAGGGGGCCGGGGGCGGGAGCCGCGGCGGCCGTGCCGGCCAGGGGGACGATCAGCGCGATGATGACGGCGAGAGCGCTTCCGACGGCGAGCAGCGTGCTGGAACGGGGGGTGCGTGCCATGTGAGTCACCTCATCGGGTGAGAGTTTACGGAAACACTCCGGCAAGGTGAGCATGCCTGTAAAGAGAGCGCTCTCTCATAGTTTTCGCGAAGACCTGTCACGAATCGGGGCCGCTGTCCTGTCCCAGCGCCAGGACCGCCTCACGCACGCGACAGGAGCGCCAGCTTGCCACCCGCCAGAATCCGCATCCGCATCCGCATGAGCGCGCGCCCCATCGACGAGCCGCACCGCGTCGCCAGCCAGCTGGAGCTGCTGTTCGACCTCACGTTCGTGGTCGCGGTCGCGGCCGTCACCGCCCAGCTCGCGCACCACATCGTCGAGGGGCACGCGCTGGCCGGCATCGTCCCGTTCCTCCAGGTCTTCTTCGCGATCTGGTGGGCGTGGATGAACTTCACCTGGTTCGCCTCGTCCTACGACACCGACGACGTCGCCTACCGGGTGCTGACCATGGTCCAGATGGCCGGCGTGCTGGTCCTGGCCGCCGGGGTGCCGGCCGCGGGCGAGCACACCGACTACGGCTTCGTCACGCTCGGCTACGTCATCATGCGGATCGGGCTCGTCGCCCAGTGGCTGCGGGTCGCCTTCGAGGATCCGGCGCGCCGGCGCACCGCGCTGCGTTACGCCACCGGCATCTCCGTCCTGACCGCGGGCTGGATGTACCACTCGTGGGTCGCGCCCCTGAGCATCGAGCTGCCGCTCTTCCTGCTGCTCGCCGCCCTGGAGCTGGCCGTGCCGCTGTGGGCGGAGCGGGCCGAGCCCACCACCTGGCACCCCCACCACATCGCCGAGCGTTACGGCCTGTTCACGATCATCCTGCTCGGCGAGAGCGTGCTCGCCGCCTCCAGAGGCGTCGCCAGGGCGCTGGGGACGAGCGCGATCAGCAGCCCCTTCGTCATGATCGCCGTCTCCGGCCTGGTGGTGCTGTTCGCCCTGTGGTGGCTGTACTTCCTGGTGGAGGCAGGTGATGGGCTCAGCGGGCGCCGGGACCGTTCCTACCGGTGGGGATACGGGCACTACGGCATCTTCGCGGCCCTGGCCGCGCTCGGCGCCGGCCTGGAGGTCGCCGTCGAGCAGAGCGGGCACCCGATCGCCGCCGCCCCGCTCACCGTCGCCTACGCCGTCGCGATCCCCGTCGGCGTGTTCCTCCTGCTGCTGTGGACGGTGCACACGCCGATCGAGCCGGAGTCCGTCATCCATCCCGCCGTGATCTCTGGGTGCGCCGCCGTCGTGCTGGCGCTGCCGCTCGCGGTGCCGTGGATCGGCGTGCACGGCGTGGCCACGGGCATCGCCGCGGTCTGCGTCCTGGCGGTCGCGATCACGATCGCCGCGAGTCCCGCGCGCGAGGCGGCGCCGGGCTCCGGGGTCCGCCGTGCCCGGCGGCCGTTCGGGGCCGCCCGGTAGAGCTTCCCGCGATCACGCTGGCTCGTTGTCACGGACGCGGCGGCCGCCGGGTCCAAGTGAGCGAAGCGATCACCGTCCGCGATGAGAGAGGTGGATCATGCGGGTTTCCCGTCGCCGAACACCGGCCCCCTGGGCGCGACCCGGCGCCCCAGGCCGGGACGAGGCCCCTGACAGCGGCGCCCGGCCTCCGGAGGCGCCCCCCACGGCCCCGGCCGGGCCCGCGGAGCCCGGCGCGCAGCCGGGCGGGCGCCTGGAGGCCGGCGCGAAGGCGGGCGGGCGCCTGGAGGCCGGCGCGGAGCCGGGCGGGCCCGCCGAGGCGGGAGCGGAGCCGGGTGGGGGCCGCTTCGGGCTCGGTACGGCGTCGGCGCTGGTGGTCGGCTCGGTCATCGGGACCGGGGTGTTCGCGCTGCCGTCCGCACTGGCGGTCTTCGGGCCGATCTCGCTGGTGGCGTTCGGGCTCGTCACGATCGGCGCGATCGCGCTGGCGCTGACGTTCCGCGCCCTGGCGGTGCGGCTGCCCGGCGCGGGCGGCCCGTACGTCTACGCCCGCGAGGCGTTCGGCGAGTTCGCCGGATTCCTCATCGCCTGGAGCTACTGGATCACCGCGTGGGCGGGGAACGCGGCGATCGTGGTGGCCTGGGTCGGCTACGTGGAGGTGTTCTGGAACACCGGCCACGACGTGGGATGGTCGATCGTCATCGCGCTGACAGGGCTGCTCCTGCCGGCGCTGGTCAACCTCATGGGGCTGCGCAGCTTCGCCGCGTTCCAGATCGTCGCGACGGTGCTGAAGTTCATCCCGCTGCTGTTCATGGCGACGGTCGGCCTGCTGTTCGTCGACACGGCGAACTTCGGCGAGTTCAACGCCGGCGGCACGTCCTGGCTTGGCGCGATCAGCGCCGCGGGCGCCATCGCGCTGTTCAGCTACCTGGGCGTCGAGACCGCGTCGGTGGCCGCCGCCCGGGTCCGCGACCCGAGGCGGAACGTCGGCCGGGCCACCGTCCTGGGCACCCTGGCCTGCGCCGTCGTCTACGTCCTCGGCACCGTCTTCGGCACCGTGGCGCACGGCGATCTCGTCGGGCACCGCCCC
Organism: Nonomuraea thailandensis; assembly: GCF_024172165.1. Classification (GTDB taxonomy): domain Bacteria; phylum Actinomycetota; class Actinomycetes; order Streptosporangiales; family Streptosporangiaceae; genus Nonomuraea; species Nonomuraea thailandensis. The sequence goes on from NZ_JAMZEB010000002.1 coordinate 1,852,509, forward strand.
CTTCACCGACTCGGCCAACGCCATCTTCGGCGGCGAGTGGGCGGGCGCCACGGTCGCGGCGGCGGCCGTCGTGTCCGGCTTCGGGGCGCTGGTCGGCTGGACGCTGATCGTGGCCGAGATGCCCCGGGCGGCGGCACGGGACGGGTTGTTCCCCGCCGCCTTCGCCCGGCAGACCAGGGCCGGGGTGCCCGCGTCCGGCATCGTCGTGTCCACGCTGCTGGCGGCGGGGCTCACCGTCGTCAGCTACACCAGCTTCGAGCAGGTGTTCATCACCGTGGTGCTGCTGTCGGTGCTCACCTCGGTCGTCCCGTACGTGCTGGCCGCCGCGGCCCAGCTCTACTGGCTGTGCACCGAGGGCAGGCGGCTGCGCGCCGGCCACCTGGCGCGCGACGTCACCGTCTCGGCGCTCGCGCTGGCCTTCGGGTTCTGGGCGCTGGCGGGCAGCGGCTACCAGGCCGTCTACTACGGCACGTTCTGCCTGCTGCTCGGCGTGCCGGTGTACGTGTGGGTCAAGGCCCGCCGCGGCGCCTACGGGCAGAGCCCGGCGGTGGCGCGATGACCACGAGCCAGGACCTCACGCTGCGGGCCGGCATCCACTCCGAGATCGGCAGGTTGCGCGAGGTCGTCGTGCACCGGCCGGGACGCGAGCTGGACCGGCTGACCCCGGACAACGCCGCCGGCCTGCTCTTCGACGACGTCCTGTGGGCGGAGCGCGCCCGCCGCGAGCACGACGAGTTCGCCGGGGTGATGAGGGGCCACGGCGTACGGGTGCACCTGTTCGAGGAGCTGCTGGCGCAGGCGCTCGCGACGGACGGCGGCCGGAGCTTCGCCGTGGAGCGGGTGTGCACCGGCCGGCGCTTCGGCGCCGCCCTGGCCAGGGAGCTGCGGGCGCTGTTCCTGGACACCGACCCGGCGCTGCTGGCCGGTTACCTGATCGGCGGGGTGGTGAAGTCGGACCTCGGCACGCTCGGCGGGGGCAGCGTGGCGTGGCAGAGCCTCGGCGCCGACGACTTCGTGCTCGCCCCGCTGCCCAACACGCTGTTCCAGCGGGACAACGCGGCCTGGATCGGGCGGGCCGTCGCGGTCAACCCGATGGCCAGAGCGGCCAGGAGCCGCGAGTCGATCAACACCAGGACCGTCTACCGCCACCATCCGCTGTTCGCCGGCGCCGGCTTCGAGATCGTCTACGGGGACGACGACCTCGACCACGCCCCGGCCACGCTGGAGGGCGGCGACATCCACGTCATCGGCGACGGCGTCGCCATGGTCGGGATGGGCGAGCGCACCACGCCGATGGGCATGGAGGCGCTGGCCCGGCGGCTCTTCGAAGGCGGCCACGCCCGCCGCGTCCTGGCCGTCGAGCTGCCCAAGGCGCGCTCGACGATGCACCTGGACACCGTGCTGACGATGGTCGACGTCGCCACCTTCGTCGCCTACCCCTACTTCGACCAGGCCGCCGCCCGGGTCTGGCTGCTCACCCCCGACGGGCGCGGTCGCGAATGTCATCCCGCTGGCGGGCGGCGAGCTCGGCCGTGGTCGCGGCGGCGCCCGCTGCATGACCTGCCCCATCCTGCGTGACCCCGTGTCGCCCGCCCCGAAGGAGTCGTCATGACATTCGCGACCGCGCCCGGCTCGCTGCTCACCCCGACCGGCCTGGGCCGCGCGGGTTTCCTGGCGATGCTCGATCTCGCCGCGGAGCCCAAGGAGGCCAAGCGGGCGGGGCGCGAACGACCCGCGCTGACCGGCCGCAACATCGCCCTGGTGTTCGAGAAGAACTCCACCCGCACCCGGTGCGCGTTCGAGGTGGCCGCCTACGACCAGGGCGCGCACGTCACCTACCTCGGGCCGTCGGGGTCGCACCTCGGCAAGGAGGAGAGCGTCGCGGACACCGCGCGGGTGCTGGGCGCGCTGTACGACGGGATCGAGTTCCGCGGGTTGGCCCAGGAGACGGTCGAGGAGCTGGCCCGGCACGCCGGCGTACCGGTCTGGAACGGCCTCACCGACGAGTGGCACCCGACCCAGATGCTCGCCGACGTGCTCACCATGCGGGAGCACCGGCCCGGCGGGATCGAGGCGATCAGCTGCTGCTTCGTCGGCGACGGGCGCGGCAACATCGCCCGCTCGCTGCTCGTCACCGGCGCCATGCTCGGCATGGACGTGCGCATCGCCGCACCCGCCGGGCTGCGCCCTCCGGAGGCGCTGGTGAAGGAGGCCGAGCACGCGGCCCGCTCCAGCGGCGCCCGGGTGACGGTCACCGGCGACCTGCCGGCGGCGCTCGACGGCGCCGACTTCGTCTACACCGACGTGTGGGTCAGCATGGGCGAGGCCGACGCCGAGTGGGACCGGCGCGTCCCGCTGCTCACCCCCTACCGGGTGACGCCGGAGGTGATGGCCGCCACCGGCCGGCCCGGCACCCGCTTCCTGCACTGCCTCCCGGCGGTGCACGACACCACCACCGAGCTGGGGCGGCGGATCCACCGGCGCTACGGGCCGGCCGGGGCCGAGGTCAGCGACGAGGTGTTCGCCTCCGCCGCCTCCGTGGTCTTCCAGCAGGCGGAGAACCGGATGCACACCATCAAGGCCCTGCTCGTCACGGCGCTGGGGGAGTGACATGCTGCTCGTCGTCGCCCTGGGCGGCAACGCCCTGCTCGAACGCGGGGAACGCCCGGACGCGCAGGTGCAGCGGCGGCACGTGCGCGCCGCCGCCCTGGCGCTGGCCCCGCTCGCCGCCGAGCACACGCTGGTGCTGTGCCACGGCAACGGGCCGCAGATCGGCATGCTGGCCCTGGAGAGCGAGAACGACCCGGCCCTGACCCACCCGTTCCCGCTCGACACGCTCGGCGCCCAGACCCAGGGCATGATCGGATACTGGCTGGCGCAGGAGCTCGGCAACGCGGGCCTGGCCGGCCCGGCCGTCACGATCGTCACGCGGACCGAGGTCGACCCCGGCGACCCGGCCTTCCGCGCCCCCGCCAAGTTCGTCGGCCAGGGCTACCCGGAGCCGGTGGCCCGGAGGCTGGCGCCGGAGCACGGGTGGACCGTCGCCAGGGACGGCCGGGCCTGGCGGCGGGTCGTCGCCTCCCCGGCGCCCCGCCGGATCGTCGAGCTGCCGACGATCCGGCGGCTCGTGAACGGCGGCACGACCGTGATCTGCGGCGGCGGGGGCGGGGTGCCGGTGCTCGCCGGGGACGGCGGCCGGTACGAGGGGGCGCAGGCCGTCGTCGACAAGGACCTCACGGCCGCCCTGCTGGGCGTCGAGCTGAAGGCGGACCGGCTCGTGGTGCTCACCGACGTGGACGCCGTCCGGAAGGACTTCGGCACCCCGCGGGAGCGGCCGCTGCCCTCGGCGGACGCCGCCGAGCTGCGCGCCATGCGCTTCCCCGCCGGATCGATGGGGCCGAAGGTCGAGGCCTGCGTCCGGTTCGTCACCGCGACCGGCCGGCAGGCGGTGATCGGGGCGCTGCGGGACGCGCCCGCCGTGCTCGCCGGCACCGCCGGGACCACCATCACGGACGGCACATGGCCCGCCGCGCGCGCCGGCGCTGTCACGGCTGCCGGCCGGTAGACCCCGCCTGCGTCCTGAATCGTCCATGGCTCTACTCTCCTGTCGGGGTGGTGGAGCCATGACGAGTGGTGGTGCGGGGGCGTTCGAGCTCCGTGATCGGCGCGTGGAGTGCGCGGTGCTGGACGGGGTGCTCGCCGACGTGCGCTCCGGCCCGGGGCGGGCCCTGCTGCTCCGGGGCGAGGCGGGCGTCGGGAAGTCGGCGTTGCTCGACTACCTCGTGGGCCGCTCGGCCGGCTGCAAGGTCGTGCGCGCGGCAGGCGTCGAGTCCGAGATGGAGCTGCCGTTCGCCGGCCTGCACCAGTTGTGCGCGCCGATGCTGGACCGGCGCGACCGCATCCCGGGCCCGCAGAGCGAGGCACTGGCCGTCGCGTTCGGCCACAGCGCGGGAAGCCCGCCGGACAGGTTCCTGATCGGGGTGGCCGTCCTGAGCCTGCTGGCGGCGGCCTCGGAGGACCAGCCGCTCCTGTGCGTGATCGACGACGGCCAGTGGCTGGACCAGGCCTCGACGCAGACGCTGACGTTCGTCTCGCGGCGCCTGTTCGCCGAGCGGATCGGCGTGGTCTTCTCCGTGCGCGAGCCGGCGGCCGGGCCCGAGTGGCGCGGCCTGCCCGAGCTGGCGGTCGGCGGCCTGCCCGAGGACGACGCCCGCGCGCTGCTGGACTCGGCCGTTCCCGGGCGGCTCGACGAACGGGTGCGGGACCGCATCGTGGCCGAGACGCGCGGCAACCCGCTGGCCCTGCTGGAGCTGCCGCGCGGGCTGACGGCGGCGGAGCTGGCAGGCGGGTTCTGGCGGCCCGACGCGCAGCCGCTGGTGAGCCGGATCGAGCACAGCTTCGCCCGGCGGGTGCGCTCGCTGCCCGAGCCCACGCAGCGGCTGCTGCTCACGGCGGCGGCCGAGCCGCTCGGCGACATGACGTTGCTGCTGCGCGCGAGCCGGCTGCTGGACCTCCCGATGAGCGCGGGCGCGCCGGCCGAGGAGGCCGGGCTGATCGAGCTGGGCTCCCGGGTGCGGTTCCGGCATCCGCTGGTGCGCACGGCGATCTACCGCGCGGCCGGGCCCGCCGACCGCCGCGCCGTGCACCGGGCCCTCGCCGAGGCGATCGACCCGGCCGCCGACCCCGACCGGCGCGCCTGGCACCGGGCGCACGCGGCGGCCGGCGCCGACGAGGAGGTCGCCGCCGAGCTGGTCAGCTCCGCCGACCGGGCGCAGCGCCGCGGCGGCGTCGCGGCCGTGGCCGAGTTCCTGCGGCGCGCGACCGAGCTGACCCCGGACGCGGCCACGCGCGCGCTCCGCGCCCTGTCCGCCGCAGAGGCGGCGCTGCGCTGCGGCGCCTTCGACATCGCGCTGCGGCTGCTGCACATGGCGGACGAGGCGCCGGCCGACGAGCTCCATCGGGCACGGGTGGAGCTGATGCGGGCGCGGGTCGCCTTCGCCTCCGGTCACGACATGGCCGCGCCGCGGCTGCTCCTCGAAGCGGGCCGCCGGCTGGAGCCGCTGGACATCGAGCTCGCCCGCGACACCTACCGCGACGCCATGGGCGCGGCCCTGCTCGCCGGCGGGTTCGCCGAGGGCGGCGGCGTGCTCGCGGTGGCGGGCGCGGTGCGCGCGGCGCCGAAACCGGCCCGGCACCGCCCCGGCGACCTGCTGCTGGACAGCCTCGCCGCGCTGTACGCCGATGGATATCCGGCCGCCGTGCCGCCGGCGCGGGAGGCCCTGCTGGCCTTCCGGGCCGAGGACAAGTCCGGCGCGAACGAACAGCCCTGGTTGTGGCTGGCGGGGGTCACCGCCGCCGACATGTGGGATGACGAGAGCTGGGTGATCCTCACCGAGCGGCACGTCCGCGTGGCCCGCGACGTCGGCGATCTCAGCGTCCTGCCGCTCACCCTCAACTCGCTCGCGGTCGTGCGGCTCTTCTCCGGCGAGCGCGCGGCGGCCGTCTCCCTGGTCGCGGAGATCCAGGCGATCGCGGAGGCGACCGGGGGAGCGCTGGCCCCGTACGGCGCGCTGGTGCTGGCGGCCTGGCACGGCGACGAGAGCGCCGCCGCCCCGCTGATCGAGGCGAGCACGGCCGACGTGATGGCCCGCGGCGAGGACAGCGGAGTCCTGGTCACCTGCTGGGCGCGGGCACTGATGCTGAACGGGCTGGCCCGGCACCAGGAGGCCGTCACGGCGGCCCGCGCCGCGACCGAGCACCCGGTCGAGTCCGCCGTCGTCTACTGGGCGCTGTCGGAGCTGGTCGAAGCCGCCGTACGCAGCGGGCAGGCCGAGCTCGCGGCCGCCGCCCGCGACCGCCTCGCCGCGACGGCCCGGGTCGCCGGGACCGACTGGGCGCTCGGCGTGCTGGCCCGGGCCGAGGCCCTGCTGGCGGCAGGCCGCACGGCGGAGGACCTGTACCGGCAGGCGATCGACCACCTCGGCCGGACCCGGATCCGGATGGAGCTGGCCCGCGCCCGCCTGATGTACGGCGAGTGGCTGCGGCGGGAGAACCGCCTCCGGGAGGCGCGCGGCCAGCTCCGCATCGCCTACGACCTGCTCACGGCGGCCGGCGCCGACGCGTTCGCCGACCGGGCCCGCCACGAGCTGGCCGCCGCCGGCGAGCCGGTCACCGAGCGCGCCACCCGCCCCCGCGACACCCTGACCCCGCGCGAGACCCACATCGCCAGGCTCGCCGGCAACGGGCTGACCAACGCCGAGATCGGCGCCCGGCTCCTGCTCAGCCCGCACACCGTGGAGTGGCACCTGAGCAAGGTCTTCAGCAAGCTCGGCATCACCTCACGCAGGCAGCTCCGCCTGCCGGACACCGAGCTCGGCGGCGACTAGGGGGCCCGCGGAGCTGTCACGGAGGCCGGAGGCTCTCCGGTCTTGGCCGGCGACCGGATGGTGATCCGTTGAAAGGCGTCTTCATGAACGAGCACACCCCAGCCACCGAGCACGACCACAGCGGTTTCGAACCGCTCTACGTCACGCGCGTCGCCGTGACCGGCGGCGGCTCCGGCCACGCGCGCGCCACCGGCCGGGCCCGCTCGGCCGCGACCCGGCCGACGGCGGCTACCGGCTGCGCGCCGACCTCGTCGTGACCTGGCCGGGGGTGGACCGCGACCAGGCCGCCCCGCTGCTCGCCCAGGCGACCGCGCTGTGCCCGTACGCCAAGATGGCCCGCCAGGGCATCCCCGCCACGATCGACTTCGCCGGCTGAGCAGGCCACACGTGACGAGGGCACCGGCCTGTCACGGCCGGTGCCCTCGTCACGTCCGGTCCCGCTATCGCGTACTCGCCCGCGCGGCCTGCTCGATCACCTGGGTGACGGTCCTGGGCGCCGTCATCAGGCCGACATGCCCGGCGTCGTACTCGACGACGGTGGAGCCGGCCCGCTCGGCCATGGCGCGTTGCGCGCCGGGCGGGATGATCCGGTCCTTGGCGCCGATGACGTACCACGACGGGATCGACCGCCAGGCTGGGGCGCCGGACGGCTCGTTGAGCGCCCCCACCGTGGCCGGCCGCTGGGTGGCGGCCACGATCGCCTTGTCGTCGAGGCTCAGGCCGCTCGCGAACGACGTCACGACGGTCGCCTTCTTCAGGTACAGGTCGGTGTCCGCGGCAGGCGGGAGGGCCGGGGGAACGAGGTCGAACACGGTCGCCGGGTCCGGCACCGACAGGGCGGAGTCCGGCCCCGCGAGCTGGGTCGCGGACTCGCCGGCGTCGGGCGCGAAGGCGTTGACGTAGACGAGCGCCTTGACGGCGGGGTTCCCGGTGGCCGCGTTGGTGATCACAGCCCCGCCGTAGGAGTGGCCGACGAGCACGACCGGCCCCGTCAGCGTCGCCAGGAAGGTCTTCACGGACGCGGCGTCGCCCGTCAGCGAGCGCAGCGGGTTGGCGATCGCCCTGACCGGGTAGCCGTCGGCCTGGAGCCTGGCGACGACCCCGCTCCAGCTCGAGGCGTCCGCCCAGGCTCCGTGCACGAGCACGACGGTGGGCCTGGCGCCACGCGAGCGGCCGTCCTGGGCGGCGGCGCCCGGCGCCGGGCTGACGCCGGCCAGGATGAGGGCCGCCGCGGCGAGCAGGGCCGCCGCGGTGCGGGGCCGTCTCATGGTGGGACTGATCATGGCTGGTCCTGTTCCGTGTGAGAGGGGCGGCTCCGGCGGACGGGAGAGCGGAGACGGTCACGCCGGAGCCGCGGCCGGGGCCGTACCGCCCGGCTCGTGCTGGTAAGACCGGACGCCGGCCCGCCGCGTGACGTCCGTCCCCGGCCACCGGGAAAAGCCGCCGCGGGTGTCACGGGTCCGGGGGGCCGTCTTGTCATAGCTGTGACACCTGTCCGATTCGGCGCGCTGGTGAGAAGGGCGGATCATGTGGGTGACACATCGCAGGAGGCCGGCCTCGCCGGCCCTCCACGGCTTCCGGCCGGGCGGTCCCGGCCATGGAAGGCGCCAGGTCATGACCCGCGATGAGGGGACGCACGCTCCCTTGCCGGGCCTGAGCGCCCTGCCCCGCCCCGTGGCGGCGGTGATCGGCGGCGGGGGAGTGCTCGGAGCCGCGCAGGTCGGCATCGGGTACGCGCTGGAACAGCGCGGATTCGCCCCCGACATGATCATCGGGACCTCGGTCGGGGCCCTCAACGGCGCCATCGTGGCCGCCCACCCCGGCACGGCCGCCGCGCGGCTGGACCACGTCTGGAGCCGGGTGCGCCGCCGCGAGGTGTACCCGCTGGGCTTCCTGGCCTCCCGGGTCAGCATCGTCGCCGACCACGGCCTGCGCAGGCTGATCGCCGGGGCGGACCTGCCGGAGCGCATCGAACAGCTGAGCATCCCCTTCACCGCGGTGGCCACGGACCTGTCCACCGGCGCCGAGGCGTTGCTCAGCGAGGGCGACCTCGTGTCCGCGCTGCTGGCCAGCGCGGCCATCCCGGGCGTGCTGCCCCCGGTGGAACGGGAGGGCCGCACGCTCATCGACGGCGGCGTGATCGCCTACGTCCCCGTACGGGCGGCGCGGGAGGCGGGCGCGGCCAGCGTGGTGGTGCTGTCGGCCGGGCCGGAATGGCCGCTGAGCCCGGCCCTGCCACCCAGGCGGGCCGGCGCGGTCGCCGCCAGGGCGGCGCTGCTGCTGGGACACCGCCAGATCGAGCGCGACCTGCGCGAGGTCGCCACCCGGGTCCCGACCGTCGTGCTGCCGACCGGCATCGAGGCCTGGCCCGCCCCGTGGGACTTCCGGCACGCCCAGCGGCTCATCAGCACCGCCGCCCGCACGGCGGGCCGCTTCCTCGACGGGCTGCGGGTCGACGGGCCCGGCCTCTACGGGGTGAGCTGCCATCCAGCGGGCACGGCGGCGGAGGCGAGCCGATGAGCACCATCGCCTTCCTCAACATCCCGATGCACGGGCACGTCAACCCGACGCTGCCCGTCGTGGCCGAGCTCGTCCGGCGCGGCCACACCGTCACCTATCACATCTCCGCCCCGTTCTCGGCGGAGATCGAGGCCACCGGCGCGACCGTGTGCCTCTACCCCGAGGCCGACCGGCCGCTCGCCGACCCGCCGATGCCGATCACGATGCTGGACGGGCTCGCGCGCACCACCGTCGGCCTGCTGCCCCGGGTGCTCGCCGAGCTGCGCGACATCCGGCCCGACCTGATCGTGCACGACTCCGCCTGCATGTGGGCCGCGGTCGCCGCCCGCGAGCTCGGCGTGCCCGCGGTGTCGCTGTTCACCACGTTCGCGTACAGCCGCCACGCGCCCAGCCCCACCCGCCTGTCGTGGAGGCTGCTGGCCGAGGCGGCGGCCCATCCCCGCAACGCCCGCGACTTCCTGCGGTGGCGGCGCAGGCTCCGCCGCCGCTACGACACGAGCGGCCTGCCGCGCTTCGACTTCCCGAACGTGCGCGAGCCGCTCAACCTGGTCTTCACCTCGCGCGACTTCCAGCCGGGCGCCGGCACCCTCGGCGAGTCGTTCCAGTTCGTCGGCCCCAGCCTGGGCTCCCGCCCGCCCGACCCGTCGTTCCCGGCCGGCCGCCTGCGCGCCCCCGTCCTGTACGCCTCCCTCGGCACCGTGTTCAACGTCGGCCCGCAGCTCCTGCGCAACCTGGTCATCGCGCTCGCCCCGCTGGGCGGCACCGTGGTCCTCGCCACCGGCGGGACCGACCCGGCCGCGCTGGACCCGCTGCCGGACAACGTGATCGCGCGCCGCTTCGTCCCGCAGACCGAGGTGCTGGAGCGGGCCGCGCTGTTCGTCACGCACGGCGGCATGAACAGCGTCAACGAGGCCATGTACGCCGGCGTCCCGATGCTGGTGATCCCCCAGGGCGCCGATCAGCCGCTCGTGGCCCGCCGGGTCGTCCAGCTCGGCGCCGGCCTGGCGATCAGCCCCCGCGACGCGGGTCCCGGGCTCGTGCACGCCCTGGCCCGGCGGCTGCTCGACGAGCCGCGCTTCATGGCCGCGGCGGACCGCCTTCAGGTCGCGCAGCGCGAGGCCGGCGGCTACGTGCGCGCCGCCGACGAGCTCGAACGCCACCTGCGCCGCAGCGGCCGGCCCGCCCCGGCCGACTCGCCGCGGGAGCGGTGACCCATGTCGTCTCTCGTGATCATCCTGCTGCTGCTGGCCGGGCTGTCCGAGGCCGCGGGCCGCCTCCTGCCCCTGCTCGCCCGCCGGCCCCGCACGTCGCGGCCGCTGCTGATCCCGCTGGTGCTGATCGGCGCCGTCGTCGAGGGCGCGGTGTTCGCGCTGTGGCCGCTGACCGCGTGGACGCTCGCCGGGCTGATGCGCTCCGCGCCCCTGCCCGGCGACGCCGCGTTCACCTGGACGCCCGACCTGGCCGCCCCGCTGCTGCTCGCCGCCGTCCTGGCGTTCCCGCTGCTCGGGCCGCTGCTGCACCTGCTGCTGCTGGTGGCGGTCGGGGCCGGCCTGGTGGCCCCGCTCGCCGCGGCGACCGGGCTGGGCTGGTGGGCCGCCGCGGGCTGCGTGGCCGTCGCCGGATTCGGGCTCGGCATCGCCGTCGAGGTCGTCCGCCGGCTGGTGGTCACGGCCAGCGCCATCACCGGGGTGCGGGGGCCGGCCACATGAGCGAGTTCCCGCTGCTGGTCCTGGTGCTCGGCCCGGTCCTGCTCGCCGAGGCGCTGCTCGCCCGGTACGAGGTGCTCGCCTACGCCGCCGGCTGGCGGGCGCCCACCACCGAGCTGCCGCAGGACATGCCCTACGCCAGGGGCGCGGACCCGGACCGGCCGCCGGAGGCGTACCTGGTGTACCTGGACGGCATCGGCAAACGCCGCTTCCGCGACACCCGCGACGGGGGCAAGCTGGTCGAGGCCCTGATCGGTGGGGCGCCGGAGCTGCGCGTGCTGGGGCAGGTGCAGCCGTACTCCCCGCTGGCCGCCCCGCTGGTCGACCGGCCCGTGTGGGAGTGGCTGCGCCACCACGTCGCGCTGCTGCTGTTCCTGCACAACGTCATGCAGATCTTCGTCGCCGCCGACCACCGCTACCGCCCGCTGTACAACCGCGCCGTGGGCGCCCAGATCGCCGACCAGCTGCGCCGGGCCGGCTACCGGCCCGGCAGCGGCATACCCGTGGTGCTGGTCAGCTACAGCGGCGGCGCCCAGGTCGCCATCGGCGCGGTCCCGGCGCTGCACGCCGGGTTGCGCGCGCCGCTGCTGCTGATCACCCTCGGCGGGTTCCACAACGGCGCCAACGACCTCAGCCACGCCGACCACCTCTACCAGCTCACCAGCGACCACGACTGGATCGAGTGGGCCGGCACCTGGCTCTTCCCGCAGCGCTGGCGGGTGTGGCGCCGCAGCGCGTGGAACCGGGCCCGCCGCGACGGCAAGATCACCACCCGGAGGCTCGACCCGGCCACCCACGTCGGGCGCAACAGCTACATCAGCCCGGAGGCGCGGCTGCCCGACGGCCGCAGCCACCTGGAGCGCACCGCCGGCACCGTCATCGACCTCATCCGCGCCCACTGCCGGGCAGGACAACCGTGACAGCCGCGGCCACGGCCCCTCCACCAGCGGCGACGAGCTCTTTGCCGTGATCTGGACCGGAACGATAGGCTACCTGCCGAATCAGGGCGATCGGCTCCCGCCTTCCATCGCCGGGCACACGGCCGGTGGAGGCGATGGCATGGCGAGCAGGGATCCCAAGGAGCGGCTGCGCGGCAGGCAGGGCGAGTGCGAGACGCTGGACCAGCTCGTGGCCACGGTGCAGTCCGGCCACAGCGCGGTCCTGGTGGTGCGCGGCGAGGCGGGCATCGGCAAGACGGCCCTGCTGGAGTACGCGCGCGCGGCGGCCTCGGGCTGCCGGATCGCCAGGGCGGCGGGCGTGGAGTCGGAGATGGAGCTGGCCTTCGGCGGGCTGCACCAGCTCTGCGCCCCGTTCCTGGGCCACCTCGCGCACCTGCCGCCCCCGCAGCGCGAGGCGCTGGCCACCGCGTTCAGGCTGAGCGCGGGAGCCCCGCCGGACCGCTTCCTGGTCGGGCTCGCGGTGCTCAGCCTGCTCGCCGACGTGGCCGACAAGGAGCCGCTGGTCTGCCTCGTCGATGACGCCCAGTGGCTCGACCGGGTCTCCGCGCAGACGCTCGCCTTCGTGGCGCGGCGCCTGCTCGCCGAGCGGATCGGGCTGGTGTTCGCGGTGCGCGAGCCCCGCCTGGAGGACGACCTGACGGGGCTGCCGCAGCTCGAGGTCGGGCGCCTGAGCGACGGCGACGCCCGCGCACTGCTGGACTCCGTGGTGCCAGGGCGGCTCGACGCGCGCGTACGGGACCGCATCGTCGCCGAGACGCAGGGCAACCCGCTGGCCCTGCTGGAGCTGCCCCGGGGGCTGACGCCCGCGGAGCTGGCGGGCGGGTTCGGGCGGCCCGACGCGCGGTCGCTGGCCGGCCAGATCGAGCAGAGCTTCCTGCGGCGGGTCCAGTCGCTGCCGGCCGAGACCCAGCGCCTGCTGCTCATCGCGGCGGCCGAGCCGGTAGGCGATGTGAGCCTGCTGGCGCGGGCGGCCGACCTGCTGGGCATCGATGCGGCCGCCGCGGCGCCGGCCGAATCGGCGGGTCTGATCACGCTCGGCACCCGCGTACGGTTCCGCCATCCCCTCGTCCGCTCGGCGGCCTACCGCGTGGCGTCCCCCGAGGACCGGCAGGGCGTGCACCGCGCGCTGGCCGACGCGACCGACCCGCGGGCGGACCCCGACCGCCGGGCCTGGCACCTGGCCAACGCCGCCCCCGCCCCCGACGAGGCGGTGGCCGCCGAGCTGGAGCGGTCCGCCGGCCGGGCGCAGGCCCGCGGCGGGGTCGCGGCGGCGGCGGCGTTCCTGGAGCGGGCGGCCGAGCTGACCCCCGACTCCGCCCGCCGCGGCGCCAGGGCGCTGGCGGCGGCCCGGGCCAAGCACCGCGCCGGCGGCTACGACGCCGCGCTGGAGCTGCTGGACGCGGCCGGGCTCAGCCCCCTGGACGAACGCGACCTCGCCCAGGCCGACCTGCTGCGCGGCCAGATCATGTTCGCCTCCAGGAGCGCGGGCGCCGGCCTGCCGCTGCTGCTCAAGGCCGCCAAGCGGCTGGAGCCGCTGGACGCCGGGCTGGCCCGCGAGACCTACCGTGACGCCCTGTACGCGGCCTTCACCGCCGGCCGCCTGCCGGACGGCGCCCAGCTCGCGGACGTGGCGGCGGCGGCGCTCGCCGCACCGCCCGGGCCGCTGCCGGAGCGCAACGACCTGCTCATGAACGGCGTGGCGGCCATGGTCACCGAGGGGTACGCGGCAGGCGTGCCGATGGTCCGGCGGGCCCTGGACGCCTTCCGCACCGAAGGCGTCTCCAGGGAGGAGGGCCTCGGCTGGCTCCCGCTCGCCTCCCGCATGGCCTACAACGTCTGGGACTTCGACGGCTGGTCGACGCTCTCGGCCAAGCTGGTCGAGCTCGCGCGCGAGACGGGTGCCATGTCGATCCTGCCGCCCGCCCTGCTGCTGCTCGTGCCGAACCGGGCCCACGCGGGCCAGCTCGCCGTCGCGGAATCGCTCGTCGCCGAGGCGGTGACGATCGGCGAGGCCACGGGCAGCCGCTTCTTCGCCCAGTACTGCGCCCTGGTGATCGAGCCGTGGCGGGGCAGGGAGGCCGCCACCCGTCAGGCGATCGAAGCGATCACCCGCGACCTGGCCCTCCAAGGAGAGGGGAAGGTGCTGACCGCGACCCACTGGGCGAGCGCGGTGCTCTGCAACGGCCTGGCCCGCTACGAGGAGGCGTACGTCGCGGCCGAGCGCGGCTGCGAGAACCCGCAGGAGCTCGGGCTGGCCATCTCCTCGATGGTCGAGCTCGTCGAGGCCGCCACCCGGAGCGGGCGCCCGGCCCGCGCCGCTGCCGCCGCCCTGCACATCGACGAGATGGCCCAGGCCGCCGGCACCGACTGGGCCCTCGGCACCTCCGCCCTGGTGCGTGCCCAGGTGAGCGGCGGACCGGCCGCCGACGCCCTCTACCGGGAGGCGATCGAGCGGCTCGGTCGCACCGAGGTCGGCGTGGCCGGCGCCCGCAGCCGGCTGCTCCACGGCGAATGGCTGCGCAGGGAGAACCGCCGCGCCGAGGCCCGGGAGCAGCTGGGCGCCGCGTACGAGCTGCTCGGGCAGATGGGGGCCGAGGCGTTCGCTGACCGCGCCCGGCGTGAGCTGCAGGCCACCGGCGAGACGGTGCGCAAGCGCCCCGTCGAGGTGCGCGCCACGCTCACCGCCCAGGAGGCGCAGATCGCGCAGTTAGCCGGCGACGGGCTGACGAACTCCGAGATCGGCGCCCAGCTCTTCATCAGCCCCCACACCGTCGAATGGCACCTGCGCAAGATCTTCGTGAAGCTCGGCATCGTCTCCCGCAAGCAGATCCGCGCCACGCTGCTGGAAGGCAGGGACGAGACCGTCTGACGCCCGGCCGTTCACGCGCCGTGGCCGCCCCGGCGGCGGTCACGGGCGCGGAGCAGGGCCTGGACGAGCTCGCCCGCCCACAGGATGGCCGAGCCGACCGCCACGCAGGCCAGCCACTGGCCGAGGCTGAGATCGATGGTGGTGAAGAAGCCGTGCAGGGCGTCCACCTCCACGATGATCCCCAGCAGGACGACCACCGCGAGGGTGGCGACCAGCGGGTTCGGGTGGTGCAGGCTCTCGCGGTGGAACAGGCTGCGGGTGGGGTGGCGGACGGTGAGCAGGTTGAACGCCTGGAAGAAGACGAACGTGACGAGCGCCATCGTGCCCGCGACGGTGGCCTGGCCGACGGCGGCGGCGGGGCCCGGCGCCCAGGCGAGGACGGCGGCGGTGCCGGCCGCCATGATCGTGCTGGTCAGCAGGATGCGGATGAGCCGTTCCCCGGTGAGGACGGGCTCGCGCGCCGGGCGGGACCTGGAAGCGGGTGAACTTGACGATGTTGTCGTAGGTGCCGCGCCCTTCCCTGACGGCTCCCACGATGGTGGCGAAGTCGTCGTCGGTGAGCACCATGGTCGCCGCTTCCTTGGTCACCTCCGTCCCGGTCAGGCCCATGGCGACGCCGATGTCCGCCTTGCGCAGCGCGGGGGGCGTCGTTGACACCGTCGCCGGTCATCGCGACCACGTCGCCGCGGGCCTGGAGCGCGCCGACGATGCGGAGCTTGTGCTCGGGCGAGACCCGGGCGACGACGCCGATGTCGTCCAGGCGGCGCGCCAGGCCGGCGTCGCCGGCGGACAGATCGAGCTCGGCGCCGGTGACGGCCCGGCCGGGGATGCCGAGGTCGCGGGCGATGGCCGCGGCCGTCACCGCGTGGTCGCCGGTGATCATGCGGACGCGGATGCCCGCCTCGCGGCACTGCTCGATGGCCTGCCGCGCCTCCGGCCTCGGCGGGTCGACGATGCCGACCAGGGCGATCAGGACGATCCGGTCAAGGAGCTCCTTGACGTCGCCGCCGCTGCCACCGTCGCCGTCGAAGCCGTCGGGGAAGTCCTTGCGGGCCACGGCCAGCACCCGCCGGCCCTGTCCGGCCAGGGTCGCGTTCGCCTCGTCGTAGTGCCGCCGCTCCTGCGGGTCCAGCGCGGTGACGCCGTCCGGGCCCAGGTAGTGGGTGGCCCGCGCGGCCAGCACGTCCGGCGCGCCCTTGACGAAACAGCGCACGATCGGCCGGCCGTCGTCGCCGGTCCAGCGGTGGAAGGTGGCCATGAACCTGTGGTCGGCGTCGAACGGGACCTCCGCCACGCGCGGGCGTCGCCGGCGCAGCGCCGTGACGTCGATGTCGCCCTTCTCGGCCGGCACGACCAGGGCGGCCTCGGTGGGGTCGCCGACCACCGCCGCCTCCTCCTCGTCGCGGAACACCGCGTCGGTGCACAGCGCCATCGCGGTCAGCGCCTCGTCCAGGGTGTCCGGCGGCGGGCGGCCGTCGGTGGAGCGGATGCGCCCGTCGGCGGTGTATCCGTGACCGGAGACGGTGAAGCGCCGCCGCGCGAGGAAGATCTCCCGGGCGGTCATCTGGTTGAGGGTCAGCGTGCCGGTCTTGTCGGTGCAGATCTGCGAGGTGCTGCCGAGGGTCTCCACCGAGGACAGCCGCTTGACGATGGCGCCGCGGCGGGCGAGCCGGTCGGTGCCCCCACGACCGCCACCACCACGGCGGAGATGAGCGCCAGGGTTCTGCTGAGCGTGCTGATCTGCCGTTGTAACGGGGTCGGGGCGGGCTTGGCCGAGGCGAGCAGGCCGGCGATCCGCCCGGTCTCGGTCGCCATGCCGGTGGCCGTGACGAGCATCTCGCCCCGGCCGCGGGTGACCGAGGTGTTCATGAACAACGCGTTCGCACGGTCGGCCGGCGGCGCCTCCTCCTCGACGCGGCCGGTGGCGGACTTGGCGACCGGCTGCGCCTCACCGGTCAGCTCCGACTCGCGCACCTCCAGGGAGGCCGCCGACAGCAGCCGGCCGTCCGCCGGCACCCGCTCGCGGGCCGCCTCCCGCAGGCGGTCGGGGCCGTGGCGGCCGAGCCGCCGCGCCGCCTCGCCGGCCGACAGGCCCTGCTCCGGGGCCGCCTGGAGCAGGGCGGCGACCTCGCCTGCCGGCAGCGCGTGCCACGGTGTGCGATCCGGCTCGATCAGGTGGTCACCCTCTGCCGGCCGGTGGTGCGGCGTCCTGGTTTCGCTCACCCTCCTGAGACCGGACGGCCCCGAGGGATCGTGACAGGCGTCACTCTCGTCACGGATCTCGTTGCGAATGAAACAGTTTCGGATGAAGGGTGCTCGGTACCATGACGTCATGAACGCCGACGTCCCGGACCGTGCCGCCACCGCGCGGGCGACCGCCCGCCCGGGGGACACCTCGCCCTTCGCCCTCGGGCTGCTGCTGCGCCAGGCGCACTGGCGCGCGGCCTCGGTGATGACGGAGGCGCTGCGGCCGCTCGGCATCGAGCTGCGGCACTTCGCCGTGCTGATCGTGCTGATGGACCGCGGGCCCACGGTGCAGCGGGACCTGGCGGCGGCGACGGGCTCGGACAAGGCGGGCGTCATGCGGGTCGTGGACGACCTGGAGGGCAAGGGGCTGGCCGTGCGCAAGGCGGTTCCCGGCGACCGCCGGGTGCGGGTGGTGGAGATCACCCCGCAGGGCGTCGAGCTGTTCGACGCGGCCCACGTGGCGGCCGAGCCGCAGGCCGCGCGCCTGGCCGCCGGGCTGGGCCCCGATGAGACCGAGCGATTGAAGGAGCTGCTGACCCGGGTCGCCTATCCCGCCGACGGCGACACGTAATCTGCACGTTTTGCCAGGTCATGGTGCCTTTCTGACCTAAGGTCGTATTGAATGATACGGTCGCATCTGATACGATCTAACTGTCAACAGATAGATGAGGAGTGCGGGCAGGAGGTAACGATCATGAATGTCTACGAGGCAGTCACGAGCCGCCGGGCGGTACGCGGATTCACCGGCCGACCCGTTCCCATGGAGGTGCTGAAGCGCGTGCTGTCGGCCGCGGCCTGGGCGCCGTCCGGGTCGAACCTTCAGCCGTGGCACGTCTACGTGGTGACCGGCGAGCCGCTCGCCGAGATCAAGAGGCGCGCCGGTGAGCGGCTCGCCTCGGGCGACGCCTGGGACGAGCGCGAGTACGAGATGTACCCGGCCGACCTGAAGTCCCCGTACCGGGAGCGCCGGTCCGCCTTCGGGCGGGAGCGCTACGGCGGGCTCGGCATCGCCCGCGAGGACTGGGAGGCGCGCCAGCGCGCCGCGGCGGGGAACTGGGAGTGCTTCGGCGCGCCCGTCGCCCTGTTCTGCTACATCGACCGCGACATGGGCCTGCCCCAGTGGGCCGACTTCGGCATGTACCTGCAGACGGTCATGCTGCTGCTCCGCGAGGAGGGGCTGCACAGCTGCCCGCAGATGGCGTGGTCGGTGTACCGCGAGAGCGTCGCGGACGTCCTGCGTCCGCCGGACGAGCTCATGCTGTTCTGCGGCATGTCGATCGGTTTCGAGGACGTCAAGGCCGACTACGGCCGTACGGGGCGGGCGCCGCTCGACGAGACGGTCACGTTCGTGACCGGCGCCGGGCCCGCGGACGCGCACGACGTGCCGGTGGTGTTCGCGCGCCGCAGCGGCTGCCGCAGCCGGGTGCCGATCAGGCTCACGACCGGACGGCCGCTGCGCCGGAACCGCCCGCGCACGCCGCCGCGCTCGTTCCGCCCCTTCGGGCGGATCACGGGCCGGGACCTCCGCGACGGCGGGCCGCACTGGACCGTGGCCTGGCCCGGCGGGCGTCTGCGCCTGGACCAGCGGTCCCGCTCCTGAACCAGAGGAGCCCTGCTCCGACGCCACCTCACCTCACGGGGAGAGACATGACCGACCAGTTCCGCCTCGGCCACGACCTGACGATCGACCGGCTGGGGTTCGGCGCCATGCGCCTGTGCCAGAGCCACCCGGGCGGCCCCGCCCGGGACGCCGAGTCCGGGCGCGCCGTCCTGCGCCGCGCCGTCGAGCTCGGCGTGAACCACCTCGACACCGCCGGCTTCTACCGCGGCCCGGACGGCTCGACGAGCGCCAACGCGCTGATCCGCGAGGCCCTGGCCCCGTACCCGGACACCCTGGTCATCGCCTCCAAGGCCGGCCCGGTCTTCGGCCCCGGCGGCCTGCGCCAGGCGAGCGCCGCCGAGCTCCGGCCACAGGTCGAAGCCGACCTGGAGAGCCTGGGCCTGGACCGCCTCGACCTGGTCTACCTGCGCATCGGCAAGACGGACCCGCCGCGCGGCGAGTCGCTGGCCGAGCGCTTCGAGGCGCTGGCCGCGCTGCGCGAGGAGGGCCTGATCCGCCACCTGGGCCTCAGCAACGTCGACACCGGCCACCTCGCCGAGGCCCGCGCGATCGCTCCCGTCGCGGCCGTCCAGAACCACTTCCACATCGCCAACCGGGCCGAGAGGGCCGTTCTCGACGCCTGCGAGCAGGCCGGCATCGCGTTCGTGCCCTTCTTCCCGCTGGGCGGCGGCAGGGCCGACATCGACGACCCCGCCCTGGTCAAGGTCGCCGGACGGCACGGCGCCACCGCCCACCAGATCGCCCTGGCCTGGCTGCTGGCCGTCTCCCCCGCGACGCTGGCCATCCCGGGCACCGGCTCCGTGGCCCACCTGGAGGAGAACCTGGCCGCCCGGTCGATCCGCCTCACCGAGCAGGACCTGGCCGACCTCGCCTGATCATTCTCTCTTCCCCGGCATGACCGGCGGGGGCGCTGTAGAAGAGACGTATGACGCAGAGCGGTTCGCACGAAGCTGACGGCGCCGATCTCCTGGCGGTCACGTCGGCGGTGGTGGCGGCCTCCCGGCTGCTGGTGGGGATCGCCGTCCGGTCGCTGGCGGAGGTCGAGGGCAAGGTGACGTTGCCGCAGTTCCGCATGCTGGTGGTGCTCAACGAGCAGGGGCCCACCAACCTGGTGACCATGGCCGGGCTCCTGGGCGTCACCTCTCCCACGGCGATGCGGATGGCCGATCGGCTCGTCCTGGCCCAGCTGGTCGTCCGCGAGGTCAGCCCGCACAGCCGGCGCGAATCGATCATGAATCTGACCTCGCAGGGCCGCCGGCTCGTCGCCAAGGTGATGGCCCGCCGCCAGGCCGAGGTCGCCGCCATCGTCTCGCGGATGACCTCCGAGCAGCGCCGTGCCGTGATCGAGGCGCTGACGGTCTTCAACCAGGCGGGGGAGGAGTCGGTCGCCACGCCGGTGCACCCGCTCGGCTGGCCGGAGGAGCACCGCTGACCGGGATGCCGGCCTGCTGGCCGGCCGTCCGGCTCCTCTTGTGGCGCAGCAGGCCCAGCCGGTGGTCCCGATCGCGGGCGGCCAGCTCGGCCAGCGCCTGCTCGATGGTGCCCGCACGGGCGACGCCGCCGGCCCAGGCGAGCTCCTTCCTGTCGCACACCACCACCAGGCGACCGCCCGCCTCCCGCGCGTGCCGCTCGACGAGCAGCAGCATGAGGCACGTGCACAGGGTCAGCTCGGTGATCCGGCGCAGGTCCAGGACGAGATAGGGCGGCACGCGCGCGATCAGCGCCTGCACGAGCAGCGGGTACACCCGGCCGGCGGCCGGCTGGTTGAAGGCGCCGATCAGGCTCATGACCGTGACCGGCCCGCACAGCCACCGTTCGATGCGGAAGGCGGGACGGCCTCCCGCGGGGGAAGGCCCGGGCGACTGGCTCATGGCGTTCCTACCTCGGCGTGCGGGGACATGCCGACCGGCACGCGCGGGCGATCGGGCCGAGGCGCTGCCGCCGACCGGCTCTCCGGCCGTTGTCATCGACCACGGGAGCGAAGGGTCTGCTTTCGGCCGACGATAGCAGTCTCTTGCCCTAGGCAAGAAAGAATGAAGGCAACAGTAGCCGCGCGGTCATTGCCGTCGAGCTCCGGCCTGGGAGAGGGGCGGGCGGCCCGGCGTTCCTACGCCGGCGTGAGGTGCGTCCGGCGCCGGCCTCGGTGATGGAAGCGCAGATGCAGGCGCGCGGTGCCGTCGCTGTCGTCGAGGACGATCTCGTCGCACAGCCGGCGCATCAGGCGGCGGCTGACGTCCTGACCGGTGACGGGGGCCGGCTCCCGGCCGGTGGCCCAGTACGCCGTGGAGAGCACGCCGGCTACGTCCACGAGCTCCAGGCTCACCCCGTCCTGGTCGCTCCAGGCGATCAGGGTGCCGCCGCCGCCGTGCTCCAGCACCTTGGCAGCGGCCTCGCTCGCCGTGATCACCAGATCCATCAGCCGGCTGTCGGCCAGCCCGGCGCCGGTGCCGAAGGCCCGTACGGCCGCCCGCAGCGTGGCGAGATCATCCGAGATCGGCCACGCCAACCGGAACCCTGGCAACACGTCGATCGTCCCCTTAGGCAGCTCGTCCATCACCGCAACCCCTGCCCAGCGGAGGCCGCGATACGCACGCACACCCGCCCACCTGCGGCGACCTCACGGGCGGCCCGCCCAGGCCACCCCCGTCTCCGCCCGCCGTGCCGCACACGCGGCCGGCCGGGTCAGCCGCGCGTCCGCTCCCGCCGCGCCGCGCGCGGCCGGCTCGCACCAGGCCCGCCGGTCCTGCGCCGGGACGCTCTCAAAGCGTCCCGGCGGCCCCGCCCGGCCGCCACCGCGCGGGCGCCCGTGGCCGACGTCCGGCCGGCCCGCAGCACCCACCGGCCGGTCCGGCTTCGCAGCACCCACCGGCCGGGCCGGCTCCGCAGCACGCGCCGCCCGGTGCTGCGTGAGGAGGCCCTGGCGGCGGGCCAGACCCGCCGCGCACCCGTCACCAGGTCCCGCAGGCCGCCGGCGAGGCCCTCCGGGTGCCGGCGGAGGAAGGTGGCGAGCTCCACGACGGCCCAGCCGAGCAGCACCAGGCCCAGCACGGCCTCCACGGCGCAGACCGCCGCGAGCGCGAAGACGATGATCGTGATCACTGTGATGGCTCCGTACGCCGTCTACCAGGCGTTTTCGATGGGTTCACTGGTCCGAGTCTAGATTCGTCCGCCGCCCGTCCGGCCGCTCAGAACCGATCTTTGCCGCGGCCATCAAGATCCTTTGCTTCCTGTGGTCTGCCGTATCCGAACTGACCAGCAGAACCAATTTGGTCAGTAAGTACCATAGTCTGGTGGCGAGCCTAGAGAAGGAGCCGTCATGACAGACACACGCAAGGCGCTGGTGGTCGGGCTGGGCATCGCGGGCATCGCCACCGCCCTGCGGCTGCGGCAGGTCGGGTGGGAGCCGGTCCTGGTGGAGCGGTCGCCTGGGCGCCGCTCGAACGGGTACTTCGTCATGCTGTTCGGCACCGGCGTGGCCTCCGCGCGACGGCTGGGCGTGCTGGACGCGATCGGCGACCGCAGCAACGCCGGCCTCACGATGCACGAGATCGACCGGGCCGGGCGCCGCCGTCCGGGAATGAGCCCGGCCGCCCTCCCCGGCGGCCCCCGTCAGCTGCTGCGCAGCGACATCGAGCGCGGCCTGTTCGCGTCTCTGCCGGACGACGTGGAGATCCGCTACTCCACCGTGCCGTCCCACATCGCCCAGGACGACGCCGGAGCGGACGTGACCCTGCACGACACGGCGGCCGGCACCACCGTCACCGAGCGCTTCGACCTGGTGGTCGGCGCCGACGGCATGCGCTCGACGGTGCGCAGGCTGGCCTTCGGCCCCGAGGAGTACCTGCACCCGCTGAACTACATGATCGCCGCCACCGTCCTGGACGCGCCGGTCGACGGCTTCGGCCGGCACGAAGGGCTGGTGCTGGCCGAGCCGGGCCGTTCCGTGTGGACCTTCCCCTTCGCCGACCACGCGCCCGGCCTGCTGTTCTCCTACCGCACCGCCGACATCGACGCCGAGTTCGCCAGGCCGCCGATCGAGTCCGTCCGCGCCGCCTACGGCCCCGAGCCCACCGGCCCCCTGCTGGAGAGCCTGCTGGCGCGCTTCGAGCAGGCCCCGGAGTTCCTGTTCGACTCGGTGCACCAGGTCAAGATGCCGCGCTGGCACCGCGGCCGGGTCGTCCTGATGGGGGACGCCGCCTGGTGCCTGACGCTCTACTCCGGCATGGGCGCCTCCAGCGGCATCGCCGGCGGAGAGCTGCTCGGCACCATGCTGCGGCGCCACGGCGACGACCTGCCCGGCGCGCTGCGGGCCTGGGAGGCGCAGATGCGGCCGTTCATCGGCCACCAGCAGGACAACATCCTGTCGATGCGCCGCCTGTTCACCCCCGACGACCGCAGGGAGCAGGTTCTGCGCACCGGCATGTTGCGCCTGATGCGGGCTCCGGGCATCGGCAAGGCGCTGGGCAGGATAATGGCCAAGGACATGCAGGCCAAGAACGTCGACGTCGCCGCTGCCTGAGCGCCAGAGAGGACGAATCCCGGTGAGCCAGTTGGTCGAACTCCACTCGCGCAAGGCCGCCCGCATCCTGGAAAGCGCGCGCGGGCTGGTGCTCGACCACGGCGCGGGCAAGGTGACCGTGTCGGAGATCAGCCGGGCGGCCGGCGTCGGCAAGGGCACCGTCTACCTGTACTGGCCGAGCAAGGAGGATCTCATCCGCGGGCTGTTCGCCCGTGACCTGCTGGCCCTGCTGGAGGAGGGCATCGCCCGCATCAGCGCCGATGCCGGCATGGTCCGGCCGCGCCGCCTGGCGCCGCTCGTCGTCCGCACCGGGCTGCGGCTGCCGCTGGGGCGCCGCCTGTACAGCGGCGACCCGGAGCTGCTGCGGCTGCTCATGCAGGACGCCGGCGA
The DNA here is from genome assembly GCF_024172165.1 of Nonomuraea thailandensis. Lineage (GTDB taxonomy): Bacteria > Actinomycetota > Actinomycetes > Streptosporangiales > Streptosporangiaceae > Nonomuraea > Nonomuraea thailandensis. The sequence goes on from NZ_JAMZEB010000002.1 coordinate 1,875,726, forward strand.
CCGCGAGCTGTACGCCCGGACCAGGCCGGCCGCCATGTGCAACGCGGTCATGCCGATCCTGCGCCGCCACGGCCTCATCCGCGACGACCGCCCGCTGCCCAGCCAGGCCTACGCCCTGCACGCCCTGCTCGACGGGTTCTCCACCGCCGTCTACCACCCGGAGACCGCCCCTGCCGGGGTCGACGACCCGGACGCGGTGCTCGCCGACACCGTGGCGCTGCTGCTCGAACCGGCGCAGGCGCCAGGCGAGGCGGCCGTCGAGGCGGCCGCCGAGGAGACCCTGGCGATCTTCCGCGAGATCCGCGACGCCGTCCTGGACCTCATCGACCGCAGCCAGACCGCCGCACCCTGACACCCACCCGTCGTCCGCCACGGGGTCCCGGCGAGAAAGCCCCGCACCCGGCCGCCGTCCAGGCCGGCCCGCTCGGCCGGCTCGGTCAGCCGTGCGTGGTCGGCGACGTTCACGCCGTCGCGGAAGTACGCCTCGAAGAGGGCGGTCGCCAGCTGGGCCTGCACCCCGGCGCCGCCTACGCGCAGGGCCCGGCCACAGCAGCCGGTGCGCGGTCAGGGTGTTGACGCCACCGCGCGGCGGAACCGGTGCGTGCCCAGACGGCACCACGGGCACGCGATGTCGGCGTACACCTCTACCCCTCATCGGACGGCGGGGGCCGGTTCTGACCCGATCAGGGCGCGGATCCGCCGGGCCACGGGATCGTGCGGGCGGGCGGCGAAGGCGATGCGCAACCAGCCGCCGGCGTCGGCCCGGAGCAGATCGTCCCGGGCCGACGGGTCGGCGCCACGCTCCAGCAGCAGGCGCACCACGTGCGGACGGCCGCCCCGGACGGCCCAGTGCAGGCCGGTCCGCCCGAGGTAGGGCGCGACGTCGGGATGCACGCCGCGATCGAGGAACCAGCGCACCACCTCGATCCGGCCGTGCTGGCAGGCGTGCACGAACGCCTCGCCCACGATCTCCGCCGGATCATCGGACGGCGGCAGCCGGGACGGGAAGCCGGCGCCGGTGTCGGCGAGGTCGGGGCGCGCCGGCGCGGCGTCCGGCCGGAGAGCGCCGTCCGCGCCGAAGCAGGCCCGCACCAGATCCAGCCGGCCGCACGCCGCGAACGTCCACAACGCCCGCGGGACGATCGCGCGCGCGGCGAGCAGGTCGACGACCTCGGTGTCGTCGTGGTGGATCGCGTTCTCCAGCGGGGTGCCGCCCCAGGTCCGGGCGCCGGGGTCGGCGCCGGCGTCCAGCAGCAGGCGCGCGTACGCGACCCGGCCGGAGCGGGCGGCCCAGAGGAGCGGCAGATCCAGGTCGGTGGCCTTGCCGAGCAGGACCTCGACCGCGGCGCGCGGCACGCCGAGCTCCCGCCCGAGCCGGACGCCGGGGATCGGCTCGGGGCGCGCGAGCATCTGCAGCAGGGTGCCGGCCTGCGCGGCCGTCAGTGCGGCCAGCCGGTCGCCGTCGCCCGCCAGCAGGGCCTCGGCCTCGCGGTGCAGCCGCCGCCGCTCCTCCCGGCGTTCGCCGAGGTCGCGCCGGGACTTCTCGGTGAAGGACACGAGCTCCCGCCAGGTCGGGAAACCGAGCTCCCGCGCGATGACCAGCCGCGCGTCGCGCAGCTCCGCCGTCGCGGCGGAGGTCGCGGTGGCGTGCCGGGGCACGTACGCCCGCAGCCGCCGCAGCGCGCCGGGCTCGTCGCGGCGCAACTCGGCGAGAAGGGCGCCCGCCATCGAGGCGTAGACGCCCGGCCTGACGCCCATCAGCCGGGAGACCGGCCGTTCGGCGGTGGCGCCGCGGCCTTCGACGTAGGCGCGGAAGTCGGCCCAGGTCCGGAACCCGTGCTCCTGCGCGAGCACGAACTGGGCGTCACCGAGCAGGAACCGCTCGGCGGCCCGGTCGCTCAGCACGTCGGCGACCCGGGCTCCGGCCGCGGGGTCGCCCGCCGCGTACGCGTGCCGCAGGTGCTTGGCCTGCTTGCGGTAGTACTCCAGGCTCGGACGGGACGGCAGCTCGAAATGGCGATCGCGCATGGCAACCTCCTTCGTCGCCGAGGTCCGCTGGCCCGGCCGGAAAGAGGTTGGACTCGTCCAGTGCGTCGAGGTGCCGCTCGAGGTGGGAAGATCCCTGCCCGCGGACTGGCAGCGCCCTCGCACGCTCCCTTCAGAGTAGGGACCGGCTCCGGGTGAAGGCAACCGCTGCCGTCCCGCTCCGTGAGCCGCCCTCCGGAGGGTCACCGCCGGGCGGGCCGGTCACCGGCCCTGACGCGCGGCCTGCGCGGTGACGCGCGCGACGGCCTGCGCGGCGACCTCGGGCTGGTCCAGGTAGATGTAGTGGCCGCTGTTCGCGGCCGTGCTCAGCTTGCTGCCGCTGGACAGCGCGAGCCACTTGCGCTGGCCCGCGGCCCACGCCTTCTCCAGGCGCGCCCCGTACGTGGGGACGGCCGCCAGGTACGGCTTGCCGTGCTGGATCACCTCCACCGGGATGTCCCCGGCGGACAGCACCTTCCCGTCGGCGATGACCAGCTTCTCCGGGTTCTGGCCCTGGAACATCGCGAGGTTCTGGGCGCGCAGCTCGGCCGCCGGGCCGGTGGCGGACTCGGGGATCGTCCTGGCGATGTCCGCCGCCATGGTGGGCGGGGTGGCGTCCATCAGGACCAGCCCCTTGACCCTGTCCTGGTGGCCGGGGGCGTACCTGGCGGCGAGCAGCCCGCCCAGCGAGTGCCCGGCCAGCACGACCGGGCTGTCGCCGGCGACGCGGTCGAGCACCCCGGTCAGGGTCCGGCCGGCGGCGGCGAAGTCCTGCGGGCCCTGCGGCTGGTCGCTCGCGCCCGCGCCGAGCCGGTCGTAGGAGCAGACGCGGTGCTGCTCGCTCAGCGTCTTCTGGAGGGCGGCCAGCTTGTCGAGCCCGTCACCGCCTCCGTGCATCAGCATGACGACCGGCTCGCCCTTCGCCGGCTCGCCCGAACAGGACACGTTCACCGACCGGCCCGCGACGTCGATCTTCCGGGCGCCGGTGATCGGGCTCGCGTCGGGGGTGCTCGACGCGGGGGCGAGGGGGTCCCAGTTCTCCAGCGAGTCGGCGTTGCAGCCGGAGACGCCGATGACGGTGCCGCACAGTGCGGCCGCCAGGAATGCCTTGCGCTTGCGGAGCACGATGTCCTCCAGGGAACGAGGGGGGCCGATTGCCCGGCGGGGTGCCCGGCGGCCAGGTCGTAACGCTATGGAATCGGCGGTTCCGGAAGCGTCACCATCCAGAGGGCATTCGCGGGTAGCTCGCACGGGGGACAGGCCGCCTGGACGGACGCGCGAGACATGCCGTCTTTCGACGGACGCACTGTCCGCACTCCAGGGGACAGGAGGCTCGGCATGTCCCGGGAGAACGTCCGGGTCCGGCGCACCCGCACGCCCCAGCAGCCGGGCGACCTGGTGCCGGCCCTCCTGGGCGGCATGTTCCTGCGGTCCATCACCTGGTGGCTGGGCACCGGCAGGCAGATCCCGGCACGGGAGATCGCCACCCGGCCTGACGGCCGTCAGCGAGGCGGCGGGCGCCTCCTCCGGCTCCCACCGCACGAGACCACCGCCTCGCCGGTCAGCCAGGTCTCGGCCGGCATGTGCCGGGAGGGTCAGGCGGGGCCGGGCTCGCCGGAGCGGTCCCGCCAGCCGCGCCCGATCAGCCGTACCAGCGCCGGGTCGACGATCAGGTGACGGAACGGCCTGATCGCGGCCATGTACGCGGTGCCGAACAGCCCGTTCGGCTTGACCAGCACGGCCATCTGCGCGCTGTGGCCGCCGGAGCCGTCCGGGACCCAGCCGATGTGCATGATCGTGTGCACGGTCCGGTTGGCCGTCTCGGTCACCCACTCGTCGCCGGTCAGGAAGACCGAGGTCAGCGGGACGGCACGCAGGTCCGGCCCGCGGTCGCCGTCACGCAGGTCGGCGGGCAGCCGCTCGCGCAGGCTGCGCACCCGCGCGCCGACGCCGGTGCGCGGGCCGTCCCAGCCGTACAGCCGGCCGATCCTCCAGCGCAGCGCGAACAGCGCGCGGGCGGCGCCGGAGAAGCCGCCCTCGCGGGTCGACATCTGCCGCACCAGCAGGGTCAGGTCGCCGGGGCCGCCGGGGGTGGGCAGCGCCCACACGTCCTCGACCCGGAAGTCGCCGGTCAGCGCGTGGATCCGCCAGGGGCGGGTGGTGTGCGCGGTGTCGGGAAGTCTCATCTCTCCTCGGCCTCCTGTGTTGGCCAGCATAGATTATGATTGCTAGCATAGGAGGCGATGGTGTGACAACACGACGAGAGCAGACCAGCCAGGAGAGCCGCGAGCTGATCCTGGCCGCGGCGGCCGACCTCTTCGCCGCCAAGGGGTATCGGCAGACCACGTTCGCGGACGTGGCGGAGCGGTCCGGCATCAGCAGAGGGTCGATTCCGTGGCATTTCGGCAGTAAGGAGGGCCTGCTGCTGGCCGTGCTCGAACGTTCGACGGGCCTGATCCGCGCGCGCCTCGGCGACGAGCCGGGCGAGAGCGAGGAGGATCCGGGCCGGAGCGGGGAGGAGGGCCTCGACCGGATGGCGGAGGCCGTGGCCGCCCTGTTCACGCTGCCCACCACCAAGCTGTTCGTGACCCTGCTGGTGGAGGCGCTGGAGCCGGGCTCGCCGATCCAGGGCCGGTACGTCGAGATCCACAAGACCCTGCGCGAGCACTGCAGGCGGTCACTGGAACGGCTGCCGCTGCCGCCGGAGCTGCCCGCCGACGCGCTCTCCGCGGTGATCATCGGGGCCGGGATCGGCGTTCACCAGCAGTGGCTGCTGGCGCCCGCCCTGGTCGACCCGGACCGGGCGCTGGGGACACTGCGCACGCTGCTGAAGACCGCGATGACGGCCACGGGGCGGTGACGGGGCGGTGACGGCGGGCCGGCATGCCGCTCGCCGTGATGTCGAGAACGGCCCGGCGGCTCCGTCCCAGGGGCAGATGCGGGTCACCGTGGCCGCACCGGACAAGGAGGACCGGCATGACGATCCAGCGGATGGACAACGTCCTCATCGTGGTCGACGACCTCGACGCGGTCATCGCGTTCTTCGTCGAGCTCGGCATGGAGCTGGAGGGCAGGGGGCCCGTCGAGGGGCGGTGGGTGGAGCGGATCATCGGGATCGACGGCGTCCGGCAGGACGTGGCCATGCTGCGCACCCCTGACGGGCACGGGCGGATCGAGCTGGCGAGGTTCCACACGCCGCGGGCGATCAGCCCGGCGCCGGAGGACGCGCCGGTGAACACGCTGGGCATCCGCCGCATCATGTTCGCCGTCGACGACATCGAGGACGTCGTCGCCCGCCTGCGCGCCCGTGGCGCGGAGCTGGTCGGCGAGCTGTCGCGGTTCGAGGACAGCTACCGGCTCTGCTACGTGCGCGGCCCCGAGGGCCTTATCGTCGGGCTGGCCGAACAGCTCGGCTAGACGAGCCCGGCTCAGAGATGCAGGGCAGGCCGGTAGACGAGCTCCTGGATGTGGCCGTCCAGCGTCCGGCGCTCGACGAGTTCGAGGTCGAAGTCGGCCCCGCCGTGGAAGATCGGGTCCAGCCCGGTCCGTCCGGTGATCACGGGGAACAGCGTCACCTGGACGAGATCCACCAGACCGGCCGCCATCAGCGCCCGGTTCAGCGACAGGCTGCCATGCGAGCGCAACGGCACCTTGGACTCCTCCTTGAGCCGGGCGACGGCCTCGACGGCGTCGCCGCGCACGACGGTCCCGTCCGGCCAGTCGAGGGGCTCGTCCAGCGTGTTCGAGACCACCGTCGCCGGCAGGTTCCGCATCCGTTTCACCCAGGGGTCGCGCACGTCGGCCCCCTCGGGGCTCTCGGCCAGCATCCGGGTGAACGCCCGGTACGTGTTCGCCCCGAAGACCATCCGCTGCTCCTGCTCGTACACGGCGAGCCGGTGGCCGAGCAGCTCGGGGCCCTGCTTGCCCCAGTAGCCGGTCCAGTTGCCGCCGGCGGCGCCGAAGCCGTCGAGGCTGGAGAAGACGTCGAAGGTGTAGGTGGCGGTCATGAGGCCCTCCTCGCGTACGGTCGATGCATGTGCCGATACAGACTGCGGACCCCGGCGAAAGTCATCGGCCGGCGTCCCGTTCAGGCCAGGACGCAGTGGGTGCCGGTGAAGATCGTCGGCATGCACTTGTTGCAGTGGACGCACAATGAGCGGGTGCCGGCGTCCTTGCGCATGCGGTTGACCAGGTCGGGCTCGCGCAGCAGGGCGCGGGCCATCGCGACGAACTCGAAGCCCTCGTCCATGGCCAGGTCCAGGGTGGCGCGCTGGCTGATGCCGCCGAGCAGGACGAGCGGCAGCCTCAGCGCGGCGCGGAACTGGCGGGCGGAGTCCAGCAGGTACGCCTCCCTGTAGGGGTAGGCGCGGATGAACCGGTCGCCCGCGAGCCTGATGCCCAGGCGCGCGGGTTGCCTGAAGGCGGCGGCGAACTCGCGCAGGGGCGCGTCACCGCGGAAGAGGTACATCGGGTTGAGCAGGGAGCTGCCGGCGGTCAGCTCCAGGGCGTCGAGGCTGCCGTCGCGCTCCAGCCACCGGGCCACCTGAAGGCTCTCGTCCAGCCAGAGGCCGCCGGGGACGCCGTCGTCCATGTTGAGCTTGGCCAGGATGGCGATGCGGTCGCCGACGGCGTCGCGGACGGCGCGGGCCGCGCCGAGGGCGACCCTGGCGCGGGCGGCCGGCGATCCGCCGTACTCGTCGCGGCGCCTGTTGAGCCTGGGGGAGAGGAACGAGCTGGCGAAGTAGTTGTGGCCCAGGTGGATCTCCACGGCGTCGAAGCCCGCCTCGACGGCCAGCTCGGCGGCGGTGGCGTGGGCGGCGATGACGCGCTCGATGTCGGCGGCGGTGGCGCGCCGGGTCATGGTCATGGCCTGCGGGTTGAACGAGGCCGACGGGGCTAACGCGGGCAGGCGGTTGGACCTGCTGTTGGCGACGGGGCCGGCGTGCCCGATCTGGGCGGAGACGGCGGCGCCCTCGGCGTGCACGGCGTCGGTGAGGCGGCGCAGGCCGGGCAGGGCTTCGGGGCGCATCCAGAGCTGGCTGCGCTGGGTGCGGCCCTCGGGGGCGACGGCGCAGTAGGCGACGGTGGTCATGGCGGCGCCGCCGGCCGCGTGGGCGCGGTGGAAGGCGATGAGGTCGTCGCTGACGAGGGCGCCTCTGGACATGCCCTCGAAGGTCGCGGCCTTGATGATGCGGTTGCGCAGGGTGAGCGGGCCGAGTCTGGCCTGGCCGAACACGTCCATGTCGGGCTCCTGGTCATCCGGTGTGACATCATCCAATCACTGATTGAATACGATGCGAACATGACGGAGGACGCTCTTTCCACCCGGGCCCGGCTGCTGGCCGCGGCCGAGCGGCTGTTCCTCGACAGGGGCTTCGAGCAGGTCTCGGTGCGGGCGATCAACGCCGAGGCCGGGCTCAACCCCGGCGCCGTGCACTACCACTTCGGCTCCCGCGAGGGGCTGATCGCGGCGCTGCTGGAGCAGGAGCTGGCGCCGTTGTGGGCCGATCGGCTGGACGATCTCTCCCGCCGCTCCCAGGGGGAGGGGCAGCCGTTCGAGGTACGTGACCTGGTGGCGGCCATCGTGGAGCCGTTCGAGGAGCTGTCGCGCGGCGAGAAGGGGCGCATGCTCTGCCATCTGCTGGCCCGCTCGGCGCTGCGCAGCGGGCGGCTGGTCAACGTCTCGGCCTGGTTCGGCACCACGCCCTTCGAGGTCATGCTCGGCCGGGCGCTGCCCCGGCTGCCCGTGCGGGAGGTGGGCGACCGGTGGCGGCTGGCGTTCACGCTGCTGCTGGAGGTCTACGGCCGGTCGGTCGCCCCCGCCCCGGCCGCCGCCGCGCCGCTGCCCGAGACCGCCACCGTGATCGCCTTCATCACCGCGGGCCTGACGGCGCCCCCGCATCCCTGATGCCGGGGCGGCCGTTCCGGTGAAAATTTCATGGTCAAGAAAGTTTTGGCGAATCGGTGTCCGGCCATGTGAGCACGCCCGGGATGTTTATGGGCCGGTGTTTTGCGGGTGGCTCATGTTTGACATTCCCGGGTCCAACTCTTGATGCTCATGGGAGCGCTCCCATACATTTTTCCGCCGTTCAGGAAACAAGACCTGGTATGACAACTCAACGCAAAGCCTTGCCGGCCAGGCGGCCGGTGCGCCGCGCCGGTCAGCAACCCCGGATTCGCCTCGATAGAAAGGACGTCGTCGTGGATGCGCTGCTCAGACAGCAGGGGCTGTTCCTGGCCTTCTACCGCTTCGTGGTGGGGCTGCTGTTCGCCTGCCACGGCGCGGCGACCCTCTTCGACGTGATGGGCGGCCCCCAGGGCCCGGCGCCCGGTTTCGGGCAGTGGCCCGGGTGGTGGGCCGCCGTCATCGAGCTGGTCGCCGGCACCCTCGTCGTCCTCGGGGTGGCCACCCGCGCCGCCGCCGTCATCTGCTCGGGCACCATGGCCTACGCCTACTTCGTCGTCCACCAGCCCCAGGCGCTGTTCCCGATCGAGAACGGGGGCGAGAAGGCCGCCCTCTTCTGCTGGGGCTTCCTGCTCATCGCCGTCTTCGGGCCCGGCCGCTGGGCCCTGTCCACGCGGCGGGCGTCCGTACGGGCCCTCGCGCCCGAGGAGGCCTGACACCGCCCCGCCCGCCACCGCCCCGGCCCCGGCTTTCGCGGTGACGGGCGGGGCCGGTCGGATGGCCGGAAAGCCTGTGCTAGACTGGTCAGTGTTGCAGTTGTTGTACCCATAAAAGACTTCGTACGCACCTGGCAGATCGATCCCCCAGGTGCGTTTTGTGTTTCCGGTCATCTCCGGATGGGCTTTCATCACGGCGACACCGCAATTCGCACGGTGCGAATAGCGTCACTCCACATCTCTTCTAAGGAGATCGCCATGGCATCCGGAACCGTCAAGTGGTTCAACTCGGAAAAGGGCTTCGGCTTCATCGAGCAGGACGGCGGCGGCGCCGACGTCTTCGCTCACTACTCCAACATCGTCTCCAACGGCGGCTACCGCGAGCTGCACGAGGGCCAGAAGGTGTCCTTCGACATCGTCCAGGGCCAGAAGGGCCCGCAGGCGGAGAACATCGTCCCCGCCTGATCTGACGCGGCCTTGAGTCCGGGCCCGCACCCGCCACCGGGTGCGGGCCCGACCCATGTCCGGCCCCGTACGGGCTCCTCCGGCCCCTGCGGCGAGCTCGTGCCGGACGGCACACCCCGGCCGCGCGGTACCCGCGGGCACGGCGGCGCGCCGGATGAAAGGCGCTGAAAAAGCATTGCAGGGGATTTCCAGCACCGCTCGGCACTCTGGCGTTGCCCGGGGCCGGAACACCGGCCCCCTCACCCGGAGGAAATCCCATGCCGAGCACGTCAGCCCCCGCCCGCCTCCTGGCCGGCCTCGCGTTCATCGCCGCGACGTTCTCCTTCACCGCCCTGGACGCCACGGTCACGCCCCGGGCCGCACAGGCCGCTAGCTCCCCGGACGGCAGGATCACCCGCTCGGAGGTGCTGGCACGCGCCCAGAACTGGGTCGACCGCAACGTCCGCTACAACCTGACGCGCCGGTCCAACACCCTGGTCACGGACGCGGAGGGGGACGACAAGTACGGGCCGGACTGCTCCGGCCTGGTCTCCATGGCCTGGCACATCACGGCCAACTCCGGCAAGGGCGGCAACAGCACGGTCGACTTCGCCGGCTACTCCGGAAAGATCAACCTGGGCAGTCTCCACGACCTCAAGCCGGGCGACGCGATCCTCAAGAGCGGCCACATGGAGCTGTTCGCCCGGTGGAAGAACGAGCAGGACCACACCCAGGGCGCGTGGACCTACTCGCTCAACGGCGGCAGCGATCCCGACGGCGACGGATGGCAGAACGACTGGGCCAAGGGCCCGTCGGTCAACTCCCACGGCGAACGCGGGGACGAGTCGTGGGCGAGCATGCAGGACTACACGCCCATCCGGTACAAGAACATCGTCGACGACCACGCGTCCGTACACGGCGCGGACTTCAACGGTGACGGTGTCGGGGACATCTTCTCGGCGGCGACCGGCACGTTGAACGTGTGGAACGGCAGGGGCGGCAACAACTTCGCCACGCGGGTGGAGGTGGGGGGCGGCTGGTCGGCTTTCGGCAAGCCGGTGGCGGGTGACTTCAACGACGACGGGATCAGCGATCTGGCCGCGGTCAAGGGCGGTAGCACGCTGTATGTCTGGAACGGTGAGGGCGGCAACGAGTTCGGTCCGGCGGTCGAGGTGGGGGCCGGCTGGGGGCCGTTCGACGGCACGCTGACCTCGATCGGTGATGTCAACCGTGACGGTCATGACGACATCGCGGCGATCAAGGACGGCAGCGCGCTGCATGTCTGGAACGGCATGGGCGGTAACCGGTTCGGCCCGGCGGTCGAGATCGGGGGCGGCTGGTCAGCCTTCAGCAAGCCGGTCGGTGGTGACTTCAACAACGACGGCATCGGTGACCTGGCCGCGATCAAGGACGGCAGCGCGCTGCACGTCTGGAACGGCACGGGCGGCAACCGGTTCGGCCCGGCCGTCGAGATCGGGGCCGGCTGGGCGCGCTTCGACGGCACGCTGACCTCGATCGGTGATGTCAACCGCGATGGTCATGACGACATCGCCGCCGTGACCGACGGCACCCTGCACGTCTGGAACGGCGAGGGCGGCAACGAGTTCGGCCCGGCCACCCCCATCGGCCCCGGCTGGAGCCCCTACTTCTGATCCTGACGACCGAAGGGCCGGGTCCCCGGGATCCGGCCCTTCCGCATGCCCGGACCAGACGACCCCGAGCTCGTCACCCCTCGAAGGTGCCCGAGCTCGTCGCTCTCCCGAGCGCCGTGGCGGGCGAAGACGGCCGACACCTCGGCGATCAGGAGCTCCGCCCCCGCCGTGTCGCCGCGCGCCTCCAGCACCGCCGCCAGGTCGCGCCTGGCCCGCGCCACGGGGAGCGGCGTCCTGATCTCCTCGGACAGGGCGATCGACCGCAGGAGATGGGCCTCGGCGAGATCCAGCTGGCCGTTCACCAGATGGAGCTCGCCGATGGTGCGCTGCATGAGCGCCTGGCCGAACCGGTCGAAGTGGTTCGTGCACACCTCCAGAGCGTCGAGGAGGAGCGGCAGGCCGCCTCCGTCGCCCTGCCGGATCCGCGCCTTGACGAGGGACTGCACCGCGAAGGCGGCCATGAGCGGGTCGCCGACGGCGCGGAACATGTCCAGCGCCCGGGTGCTCAGCTCGGCGGCCTCGGCGTAACGGCCCAGGGCGCGATGCACGAGGCTCGTGGTGCGCAGCGTGAGGGCCTCACCGCGCCGGCTGCCCGCCCGGCGGTAGGCGTCCAGGGCCTCATCGAGCAGCGGCCACGTGGCCTCGTACTCGCCGAGCTCGAGATGGATGGCGGCGGCCATCCGCGAGGTCGCGCCGATCGCGGCGTGGTCGCCCAGCCGCCGGAAGATCGCCGCGGAGCCGGTCAGGTACGCGAGCCCCTCGCGCATCCGGCACTGCTCGCGGCAGGCGGTGCCCATGCCCGCCAGGGCGACGGCCTCGCCCCTGACGTTCCCGGTCTCCGCGAACAGCGGCAGGGCCGCCGACAGGTGCTCGTGCACCTGGTCGAAGCGGTCCAGCTTGTAGTGGAGGTGGCCCAGCCCGGCCAGCAGGACCGCTTCGCCGGCCCGGTTCCCGGCGCGCCGGGCGGCCGCCAGCGCGGCCTCGTGGCTGGCGCGCCACTCGCTCAGCCGGTTGGCGTTGAAGACGTGCGAGAAGGACAGCGCCGCGGCCAGGTCGCAGGCGGCGGCGTCCAGGTTCAGCGCCGCGGCGCGCGACACGGCCACGATGAGGCAGGGCGCCTCGGCGTCCAGCCAGGCCGCGGGATCCGCCGCCGCCCGGCCGGCGACGAGGTCGTCGACCGGGCGGGCCGAGGCGTAGCCGCCGCGCAGGACGACCTCCCCGGACGGCGTCCGGGAGTCGATCCTGTCGATCAGCCAGAGCCAGCCGCCGAGGGTGCGCGCGACGGCCGCCGCGCGCTCGTCCGCGGTGTCGTCCGCCTCGGCGCGTTCCGCGGCGAAGACCCGCAGGAGATCGTGCAGCCGGTAGCGGGGCTGCCCGGTGGCGTCGATCGCGGCGAAGTCCACGAGCTGGGCGTCCACCAGGCGCTCGGCGATGTCATCGGCGTCCGTCGCCGGCACGTCGAGCAGCGGGGCGATGATCCACGGCGCGAAGTCGGGCACCCCCAGGAGGCCGAGCCGGCGAAAGGCCTTCCTGTCCTGCTCGTCCAGCAGCCGGTAGCTCAGGCTGACACTGGCGCGGACCTCCACGTCCCCGGCGGTGAGCTCGTCCAGCCTGCGGCGCTCGTCGGTGAGCCTGGCGGCCATGGTGGCCAGGGGCCAGTGCCGGCGCGTGGCCAGCCGCGCGCCCACGGTCCGCACCGCGAGGGGCAGCAGGCCGCACAGCCGGACGATCTCACGGGCGGCCTCCGGCTCGGCGGCGACGCGGTCGTCCCCGGCGACGGCCCCGAGGAGTGTGAGCGCGGCCTCGCCGTCGAGCAGGTCGAGGTCGGCCAGTTGCGCGCCCGCCAGACCGGCGAGCCGCGCGCGTGAGGTGACCAGCACCGCGCAGCCGGCCCCGCCGGGCAGCAGCGGCCTGATCTGCTGCTCGCTGCGGGCGTCGTCCAGCACGACCAGCACCTGCCGCTGCGCCAGCAGGCTGCGGTACAGGGCGGCCCGCTCCGCCGGTGACTCGGGCTGGGCCTCGTGCTCGACGCCGAGCGCGCGCAGGAAACGGCCGAGCACCTCCTGGGCGGTGGCCGGGGTGCCGCTCGTACCGCGAAGGTCGGCGAAGAGCTGGCCGTCCGGATGACGCTCGGCGACCCGGTGCGCCAGGTGGACCGCCACGGCGCTCTTGCCCACCCCGCCCTTCCCCGAGATGATCACCACGGGCGGCGCCGTGCGGCTCCCGGCCAGCATCGGCGTCAGCTCGCCGATGACCTCCGCCCGGCCCGTGAAGTCCGGCACGTCCGGCGGAAGCTGCTCGGGCACGAACTGCCGCCTGAGGTACGGCGGCGCCGCCCCGGACAGCGACGGATCACCACGCAGGACGGCCTCCTGCAACGCGCGTAACTCCGGGCCCGGATCGAGGCCCAGCTCCTCCGCCAGCCTCACCCGCCCGTCGTCGAAGACCGCCAGGGCCTCGGCCGAGCGGCCCAGCCGGTACAGCGTCGTCATGAGCTGGCCGCGGATCCGCTCCCGCGTCGGGTGCGCGGCGACCAGCGCGGTGAGCTCCGCCACCAGGTCGCTGTGGCGGTCCAGGAGCAGCTCGGCGGCGATGCGCTCCTCGATGACGGCTGTGCGAAGCTCCTCCAGGCGGGCCGCCTCCGCCCGGAGCGTCTCGCCGATCCCGCTCAGCGCGGGGCCGCGCCACAGCGCCTCGGCGGCGCGCAGCGCCTGCTCGGCGTCCTCATGCCTGCCCTGCTGCGCGGCCAGCCGGCCGTCCGCGGCCAATCGCTCGAACACCTGGAGGTCCAACCGCTCGCCGTCCAGGTGCAGCAGGTAACCGGGGGGACGGGTCACGATCACCTCGGTCCGCAGCCTGCGCCGCAGCGCGGAGACGTACGTCTGGACGAGCTCCCTGGCGGTGCCGGGAACACGGTCGCTCCAGATCAGGTCCACCAGCCGGTCGACCGACACCACGCGCCCGGGGCTGAGGAGCAGCGAGGCGAGGAGCGCCCGCGGTTTGGGCCCGCCCAGCGGCACCCGTTGCGTTCCGTCCCACACCTCGACGGGCCCGAGCAGGCGAAATTCCATCGACAGCCTCGCATCCGTGGAATTGCAGCGAACTTACAGCGGGCCCCCTCATGCTCGATGAGAAAGGCGAGCGAAGGACCGTTGCACATGACAGATGAATCCATCGTGCTGATGTCGGATCGCCGGCTCCTGGCCATTCCGGTGATGGAGTGCGGTGAACCGCTGTTCGACCTGCGCAGGGTGCCGGAGCTGGCGCTCGACGGCCGCCAGGCCGACGACGCCGGCGCGTACGCCCGGCTGCGCATCGGCCTCGTCGATCGGCTGCTGTCGGCACAGGAACACCTGCCCGGGGAACACCGGCTGCTGATCGTCGAGGGCTACCGGCCGCTGACACTGCAGCGGCACTACTTCGACCGGTACGCCGCCGAGCTCCGCGACGCCAACCCTTCGTGGCCCGAGGAACGCGTCCACGTCCAGGCCGGCCGCTCGCTCGCGCCGCCCGAGGTGGCGCCCCACGTGTGCGGGGCCGCCGTCGACCTCACACTGATCGACGCCGACGGCGCCGAGCTCGACATGGGCACCCCCGTCAACGCCGGCCCGGAGGAGAGCGGCGGCGCCTGCTACACGCATCATCCGGCGGTCTCCTCCCGGCCGCGAGCCAACAGGCGCCTGCTCGCTCGGGCCATGAGCGCGGCAGGGTTCATCAACTATCCGACCGAGTGGTGGCACTGGTCCTACGGCGACAGGTACTGGGCGCTCACGACGGGCGCCCCCGCGTCCATCTACGGGCCGCTCGACTGGAACGGCTCGTAGGAACTGGTACGCCGGGGCCACCGTCGTGCTCCCCACTCCCGCAGCCGATGGGTGCGGTACGCCACACTACGGCGCGCCGGTATGCCGCCGGTATGTCGCGCGGGCGTGCGCGGTCAGGGGCCCGCGGCGGCTGGTAACCGCAGGTCAGGAAGGTGACCGGCCGGCGGCGCTGCGCCGCTGCGCCGCAAGCCCCCGCCGACCTCCTTCAGCCGCTGCGCGAGGAGCCGGTCGGAGATGCCGGGCACCGACAGGTGGTACTCGCTGAAGCGGCGGGCGCCGCGCTGCCCGGCGAGCAGGATCGCGCTGGTCCAGCGGCGGCCGACGAGCTCGGCGATGTGCTGGAAGCCGCGGCAGAGCCGATCACGTGCCCGCCCGCCGGGTCAGCGGGCGCGGCGTACGATCGCGTCGCTGATCCGGCGGGCCGCCTCCAGCTCGGGCGCCACCCACCGCATGCCCGTGTCGCCGATCTCCACCGGCTCGGCGATCGCCTGCGGCAACGGCCCCTCGTCCCGCCCGGCCTGCCAGGCGGCCGGGTCGGGCCGCTCCGGAAGGTGCCGGAACCGATCGATCTTCGACTCAGTGCTCATACCGGCTGAACGGCTCGTCCGAGCCGGTAGTTCCGGCGGGCAGGCGCGACGTCCCCGAGGCCGGCCGCGCACTTCCGGTACGCGGAGCCCCAGCGGTACGGTCGTGCACGACAAAGCACGATTAAGGGGGCAACATGACCACACTGGAGAACCGGCCGAAGACCGCGCTCATCGTCATCGATGTGCAGAACGGCGTCGTGGGGCAGGCACACGAGCGCGACGCGGTGGTCGCCAACGTGGCGAGCCTGGTCGACAAGGCCCGGGTCGAGCAGGTCCCCGTCGTCTGGGTGCAGCACAACGACGAGGAGCTCCAGCGGGAGAGCGAGGAGTGGCGGATCGTCCCCGAGCTGGGCAGGTCGGACGACGAGCCGCTGGTCGAGAAGAGCTACCCCGACTCCTTCGAGGACACCACGCTGGAGAGCGTGCTGGCGGGGCTCGAGGTCGGGCGGCTGGTGGTCGCCGGCGCGCAGACCGACGTCTGCATCCGCTCGACGCTGCACGGCGCGCTCGTCAGGGGGTACGACGCGATCCTCGTCAGCGACGCCCACACGACCGAGGACATGTCGAAGTGGGGCGCGCCCACGCCCGACCTGGTGATCGCGCACACCAACCTCTACTGGAAGTACCAGGCGGCGCCGGGCCGCACGGGCGGGACGGTCGAGACGAAGGACGTCGACTTCGCCGGATGAGCCCGGGGCAGGAAGCCGGAAGGTGACCCGTGGCCGCGCACCGGCGCCGGTGCGCGGCCACGGGGGTGTCAGCGCCTCGGCCGGAGCTCGTGGGCGACCACGTAGGCCGTGACGTTCCTCCCGATCCCGGCCCCCGCCACGTCCGCCGACCGCGTGTGGATGCCGCCCCACACCCGGGCCTCGATCACCTCGGCGAGCGCGTGCGAGAAGCCGCGGAAGTGCCGCGTGGTCCCCGAGTCGGCGCTGTAGCCGCTGAACGGGAGGTCGTCGCGCCCGAAGAAGTGGGTCAGCGCCGACATGCTCGCCGCGGTGAAGCAGGCGTGCCCGGAGGTGTAGTCGGGGTGCGGCGGCGTGACGAGCAGCGGCGTCCACTCGGGGTCGGGGGCCGTCGCCGGGTTGCCGTCGTCGCCGGCGAGCCGGATCGCGGTGACGGGCCGCCAGAAGTTCCACGCCGCCTTCTCGTTGAAGCAGGCGATGGTGGCGTCGGCCTCGGCCAGGTTCGTCATCGCGAACATGCGCGCCGTCCGCAGCGTGTCCAGCCGCTGGGACGCCGCGAGCTGCCGCTTGATCTCCCACTCGGTCAGCCGCCGGTCGTGCCACCAGATGGCGGCCTGCGTCTGGTCGGCCGTGCGGACGGTGCTGGTGGCCGAGCCGACCGTCTTGACCTCGTTCAGGTCGCGGGCGTAGCGGCGGCCGGTGAGCGCGGGTGGCCCAGAGGTCCGGAACATGGACGCGCTGGGGATGACGAACGGCCTGACCTGCCCGACCCAGGCGCCGTCCGAGGCGAAGGCGGGAGGCGTGGGCCGCCACTGCCCCGGCTGCGTGCCCACGGGCCAGGTCTGGCCGCCGAACGCCCCGTCGTCCTTCCGCGCGGCGATCATCGCACCGGCCGTGCGTGTGCCGATGGCGATGCCCTGCTGCTTGGCGCTGCCGTCGGGGATCTGTGCCAGGGCCTCGTCGTACTGGGCCCGCAGCCGGTCGCGCTGGGCGGGGAAGAGGGCGTCCAGCACGAGGTGGCCCGCGGTGGCGACGGCCGCGCTCGTGGACTCGCGCCCGCTGGCGCGCGGCGCGACCAGATATGGCTCGTACGGGGCGCCCGCGATCGCGTTCACCGCGTCGTAGACGGCCCCGTGCACCATCGCGAAGCTGCGCGCGGTGACCTGCGGCGGCTGGCCGGCGACCTCGTAGATGGCCGTCTGGGCGTTCCTGTCCCAGACGACGACCGGATCGGGACTCGTGGGCGCGCCGTCGGCCGCGTACCCGGCGGGCGGGCCGGCCCAGACGGCGGCGAGAACGGCGGCGACGAGAACGGCGGCGGCGACGGACAGGCGAGCGGTCTTTCGCGGCAGGGCACTTGCGCCCCATGACCTGTGCATGGCTGCAAATTACTTCGCCCGCCGCATTCATCACAGTGGCTGAGCGGTCGAAATGTCCAAATTGACATACCCGAAAAGCCGGGCCGGGAGACCTTCGGAGCAGGGGCGGCCGGGGTTCCAATGAAACGACCGGCGGCGCAATGCGGCACGGTTGAAGTCTGAATCTTCCGGTGCGGAGATTTATTTAGGTAGAATGACCAAGGCGAACTCATGCTGGTCCGCCTGTCCGCGCACAGAAAATTTCCGGTAAATCTCGATACGGCTTGACGGCATCGCGCAGAGCGCTACAGTACCGCACAACCTGGGGCTGAATTGGAGTGCCAGCATGGCCAAGAGGTTGATTGAAACGATCACGGACGACTTCGACGGCTCCCCCATGGAGGACGAGAACCCCGTCTCCTTCAGCATCAAGGGTGACCGGTTCGTCATGGATCTGAAGCCCGAGAACGAGGACAGGCTACGCGCGGCCCTGGCGCCCTTCATCGCGAAGGCGCGGCGCGACGAGACAACTGCCACGTCGCGGCCGCGCGGCCGCCGCACCGCCGGCGGCGCGACGCGGGCCATGAGCAAGGAGAAGAGCCAGGAGATCCGGCAGTGGGCGAAGGCGCACGGTCTGCCGGTCAGCGAACGCGGCCGCATCGCCTCTTCTGTGATCCAGAAGTACGAGGCCGCGCACTAGATTGGCCCGGGAAAGGCCTCTTCAATAGGGGGCCTTTCCTCATGCCCGCGGCACGCGGACTTTAGGAGACCAGGCATACGCGGAGGATAAAGCGCGCAGCCGCCGGGGGCGAGCCATTTCAATGGGGCCCTTCGGCCGTTCCCCATCCTGGCCCGTGACATTGACGACGCCCGCCCGGGCGTTCCCGTCCGGGCTCTCCGCCGAGCGGGCGGCCTTGGAAGATCGGGGACCGCGAGCACTTCCTGCCGGGCCTGTTCGCCGGCTGCGCCGGGCAGGAGCCGTGAGCCCGGTCCCGCGCAGGGCGATCACACTCTGGAGCCCGCGCTCGCGATCACCTCGCGCGTGAACTCGCCCGCCAGACGAGGCAGCGCACGCCGATCGCTCAGGGCCGTGCCGCCGCCGGCGGGCGCCGGCAGCCCGAGCCGCCGGGCCAGCGCGAGGCGGATCAGCGGATGCCAGCGCGCCCCGAAGGTGTCCAGCGCGTACGCCGCCGCGGCCTCCTTCGAGATCACCTCGCCCGTCACGACCGTGTGGTGCAGCCGGGGCGGGGACAGCACGGCGGCGATCGCCACCCGATGCGCCGGCTGCAGCGGCTTGCGCGGCGGCCTGCTCGACAGCGCTCTGCCGGCCCACGCGCTGAAGTGACCGCGCAACTGCCGCAGGCTCCACTCGCGCAGCCGCCCAGGCTCGGGGTCGAGGCCGAGCTCGCCCGGGGCGGGGCCGCGTACGGTGACGCCCTGGTCCAGGAGCACCTTCCACACCACCGGGTTCGCCTCGAACCCCCGCCCTCGCCTGAAGGACGGGCCGCTGTGCGAGGCGACCGGCCGGATGCGCGTGACCGGCTCGCCCAGGTCGCCCGCTGCGACGAAGACGCCGTTCAGCGTGCCCGGGATGGCCGGCCGGGCCCGGGTCAGGGCCTGCCAGGCCGCCGGCACGTTGCCGGCCTTGTGCAGCAGGGACAGCCGCCGCAGGTCACGCTCGCCGAGGTCGTCGTCCACCGTGGCGACGAAGTCGATGTCGCTGCGGCCTGCCTGCCAGGCGCCCAGCGCGACCGAGCCGACGACGTAGAAGCCGCGGATCCGCCCCGGGAGCAGCCGGTCGGCCACGGACAGGTAGCGGGAGACCGCACGTTCCACCTCGCTCGGGAGCATGGGGCAAAGGCTCCCACAACCGGCGGCACCGCGCGCCTGGCCGCGTCACAATTCGCGGCGCCGCCTCGTCGTACTGCCGAGAAGGACACCCCATCCAGCGAGCAGGAAACCGATGAACGATTTTCAGGCCATCGCCGACCGCGTCGAGATCGAGGCGCTGCGCGGCGAGTTCACCGATGCGGCGATGATGCGTGACTACGACCGCCTGGCGTCGCTGTTCACGCCGGACGGCGTGCTGCGGATGCCCGACATCCCGGCCGAGCTCGCCGGGCCCGAGGAGATCCGCGCGTGGGGGCGGCGGGTGCCGGGCTTCGTGGAGTTCCTGGTGCAGACGACGCATCCGGGCGTCATCCGGATCGAGGGGTCAGGTACCACGACACCACGCCGCTGACGGGCTCACCGCCCGAGGCCGCCGAGCCCGCCCCGTGAGCGGGAGCCGAAGGGGCAGGGGGTGGTGCGCCATGGCGCACCCATGCTCTACCGTCTGCTGAGCGACCGATGAACGCCCACCGCGCGGAAGGACTCTCTCGCATGGAACACGAGCACACGGCGGGAGGCGTGCGATGAGCGGCGCGGCGAAGCTGGTCGAGCAGGTGCAGGCCCTCCTGGCGGCGCCCAGACCCTGGTCCGTCACGCAGGTCGGCGACCCGGTGCTGCGCCGCCCGGCCGAGCCGTACGACGGCCAGCTCCCCGACGCCCTGCTGCGCGAGCTGCTCGACGCGATGTTCCGGCACCTGCCGGGCGTGGGCGTGGGGCTGGCCGCTCCGCAGGTCGGCATCCCCCTGGCGCTGGCGGTCATCGAGGACCCCGCCGAGGTGCCGGCGGAGATCGCCGCCGAGCGGGAGCGCGCGCCGCAACCGCGGCTGGAGCTCGTCAACCCCGTCGTGACCCCTCTCGGGTCGCGTTACCGCGCCTTCTACGAGGGGTGCCTGAGCGTCGAGGGGCTGACCGCCGTCGTCGCGCGGCATGCGCTGGTCCGGCTGTCGGCCGCCGACGGCGGCGGGCGGCCGTACGAGCTGGAGCTGTCCGGCTGGCCGGCCCGCATCGCCCAGCACGAGACCGACCACCTGAACGGCGTCCTGTACCTCGACCGGGCCGAGCCGCGCTCGTTGTCCACCGTCGCCAACCACGAGCGTTTCCAGGCCCCGCGCCCCGGCGCCGGGTGAACGGCGCCCGCCACGTGCGACGCCCCGCGGACGGGGCGGACTGCGGGACGGCGCCCGCTACGCGCGGCGGCTCGCGGACGACGGGCCTGCCTGGGAAGATCACCATTCCCGCTGGGCCTGCTCCCTGCCTCGGGCGCGGAACGCCGCATCGGCACGGTCCTCTCGATCCCGGGCGGCCCAGGGGCGTCCGGGATCGACGACCTGAAGCAGTTCCACGGGCGGTTCGCGCGGCTGCGCGACCGGTTCGACGTGGTGAGCCTCGCGCCGCGCAACACCGTCGAGCCCGGCGGCGCGCTGCCGCCGCCGGGCACCGTCTGCCGGCCCGAGTCCTGACCCGGGGATCGCTTCGAGCCGGGCAGGAGCCGATGAGGAAGAGAGCCGCGCGGAGCGCGGGACCGCGCGCGGCCTGCGGCGATGTGCTTTTGTCGGTCCGGTGCGGCACTCTGCTGACCCGTGAACGTGATCGACCTGCTCTCCCCGGAGGCCCGGCACCTCCACCGCCACCTGACCGAGCCCGGCATCGGCTACCCCGACCCGTGGCCTGACGCGTCCCGGCTGACGGCGGCCGACCTGGGGCATCTGCTGCCGCTCGCCTACCGGACCAGGGGCACGGGCCCCGCCTTCTCCATGCGGTGCGCCGTCGAGGACGAGGTCAGGCGGCGGCAGCCGGAGTTCACCCCCGAGTCCTGCCTCGCGCTCTACGAGGCGCTGGCCGACGGGCTGGGCAGGCGCCGGTGGGCCGACGTGTGCCTGGCGGCGGGCGCGCTGCTGCGCTGCCCCGGCGGGGCGCCGCGGGCGGAGCTGGCCGGGATCGCGCGGGTGCTGACCGGGTTCATGGTGGCGCACTCGCGATTCGAGGCGCCGTACGCGCTGCTGGCCGTGGCCGCGGTCGCCGGGATGGACGTGGAGGGCGAGCCGATGGACGAGGCGCCGGGGTCGCTGGCGGTGGCCGAGCGGGAGGTGGTGCTGGGGCTCGATCCGGCGGGCCGGGCGCTGGTGGCCGAGGTGGGGCCGCGCTCGTACGGGTCGCCGCCCGAGCTGCCCGGCGTCTGGGAGCGGCTGGCGGCGCTGAGGCCGTACGCCGGCTTCGCCCGTTCCGCGCTGGAGGCGGCCGAGGCGCGGCTGGCCGCGATCCACGCGGGGGAGCTGCCGTACCGGGCCGACAAGGCGTTCAGCGCGGCCGAGGTGCCGGCGCTCGGCCGGGCCGCGCGGCTGGCGCTGCACTGCGACGCGCCGTGGCTGCCCGAGCTGCTCGGCAGCCTGCTGGCCCGGGTGGCCGTCGCGCCGACGAAGGCCAAGACGCTGCCGTCGCAGGCGCTGCTGTTCGAGCTCGGCAGGGCGGTCGGGCGCTTCCCGACGCCCGAGGCCGTCACGGCGCTGCGCGCGGCCCGCGCCGCGACCCGGCACGCCGGGGTGGTCAAGCAGCTCGACCGCATGATCAAGAAGGCCGAGCCGGGGCTGGCCGACCGGGTCGAGGTGGCCTTCCGCATGCCGGACCTGGGGTTCGGGCCCGGAGGGCGGCTGGAGGTGCCGCTGGGGGAGCACACGGCGGTGATCGCGCCCGGCGCGGGCGGTGAGTTCGAGCTGGGCTGGTGGCAGGGCGGCAAGGCGCTCAAGAGCGTGCCGGCGGCGGTGCGCAGGGAGCATCCCGAGGAGGTCAAGCGGCTGCGCGAGCTGGTCAAGCAGGTGCGGCGGCAGGTGACGACGCTGTGCCGGGCGCTGGAGGCCGGGTTCGCGGGGGAGATGTCGTGGCCGTACGGGACGTGGCGCGAGCAGGTCGCCGGGCACCCGATCGCGGGCACGGTGGTGGCCCGGTTGATCTGGGAGGTGGAGACCGCTCCCGGCGAGTGGCGGGCCCTGCCGCCCGCGTTCGCGCCGGAAGCCGGCCTCGACGGGCTCGACGGGCTCGACGGGCTCGACGGGCTGGGCGAGCTCGGCGGGCCGGGCGGGCCGGAGGGTGAGGGGCGGCGGGTGCGGTTGTGGCATCCGGCGCGGGCGGGCGCCGAGGAGGTGGCCCGCCGGCGGGAGGCCGTGACCGAGGGGCGGGTCAGGCAGCCGTTCAAGCAGGCGTTCCGCGAGGTCTACCCGCTGACTCCGGCCGAGGAGGAGACCGCCGCCTACTCCGACCGCTTCGCCGCGCACGTCGTCGACTACCGGCGGCTGTACGCGATGTTCCGCTCCAGGAACTGGGAGTCCAAGATGCTCGGCCCGTGGGACGGCGGCGACACGGACGCCGCCACCCGCGTGCTGGCGGAGGGCCGCTGGCGGGTGTCGTTCCACCACGACTACCTCTACGACGAGCCGGGCGAGTACGCCGGCACCGACCAGGTGCGCTTCCACCGGCGCGGCGACGAGGGCGCCTGGCGGGAGGCGCCGCTGGCCGAGGTGCCGCCGCTGGTGTTCAGCGAGGCCATGCGGGACGTGGACCTGTTCGTGGCGGTGACCTCGATCGCGGGCGACCCCGGCTGGGCCGACCGCGGGCACGACCGCCACCTGGCCTACTGGCGCGACACCTCCGCCGGCCCGCTGCAGCCCTCGGGCGAGGTGCGCCGCGACGCCCTGGCGCGCATCCTGCCGCGCACGGCCATCGGCGGTCGCTGCACGCTCACGGACCGGTTCCTGGTCGTGCGCGGCGACCTGCGCACGTACAAGATCCACGTGGGCAGCGCGAACGTCCTCATGGACCCGGGCGACGTCTACCTGTGCATCGTGCCCGAGCGGGGGCGGGACGAGCGGCTGTTCCTGCCGTTCGAGGAGGACGACCGGCTGGCGCTCATCCTCAGCAAGGCCCTCCTCCTGGCCAGGGACACGGAGATCACCGACGAGAGCATCCTCAGGCAGATCAAGGGCGGGTGAGGTGCGCATCGCCGCTCCCAACTATGCAAACGACCGATCGTTCGTATAGTTTGGCGACATGACGCAGGACGGCCGGCGGCTGCGCGGGTTGCGCAGCCGGGAGGCGATTCTCGAGCGGACGGTGGGCCTGGCCTCGGTCGAAGGGCTGGACGGGCTCTCGCTGGGGCGGCTGGCGACGGCCACTGGCACCAGCAAGTCCGGATTTTTCGCTCATTGGCGCGACAAGGAGCAGTTGCAGCTCGACGCCGTGGAATGGGCCGCCCGCCAGTGGAAGGAGCACGTCGTGGCCCCCGCCATGAGCGCTCCCGCCGGGGTACGGCGGCTGTTCGCGCTGCACGAGGCGCGGCTGCGGTTCTACGGCGACGGCGTGCTGCCGGGCGGGTGCTTCTTCTTCACCGTGCAGGCCGAGTTCGACGACCGGCCGGGAGCCGTGCACGACCGCGTCGCGCGGGCCATGCGCGAGTGGCAGGAGTTCATCCAGCGGCTGGTGACGCAGGCCAAGGAGCTGGGCGAGCTGGTGGACGGCGCGGATCCGGCGCAGCTCGCGTACGAGATCGACGCGCTCGGGGAGATGGTGATCATCCACTCCCGCCTGCATGACGGGCCCGCCGCCCTCGGCCACGCCCGCCGCGCCGTCCTGCAGCGGCTGCGCGCGCTCTGCCCTGAGCCCGCACTTCTCCCGGAGGATTGATCATGATGATGGAAGACGGCGTGCACGAGCCCGTCCAGGTGCATTTCGACGATCTCGACGCCATGGGCCTGTTGCACAACTCCCGGTACGCGTTGCTCGTCGAGCGGGCCATCGGGGCGTACTGGCAGCGGCTCGGCTGGTCGCCCGACGCGGCTCGGTCGGTGTTCAAGGACGTGTTCCTGGCGGTGCGGGAGTTCAAGGTGACCTACCACGCGCCGATCGTGGGGGCGGGCGAGCCTCTGGTGCACTTCTGGATCGAACGGCTGGGCCGTACCAGCGGGGTGTACGGGTTCCGCGTGTTGTCCCCGGACCGGGAGGTGGTGCACGCCGATGGTTACCGGGTGAACGTCAACCTCGATCCGGCCACGCTGCGGCCCACCCCGTTCAGCGACGAGTTGCGCGGCGCCGCCGAGCCCCTGATGCGCCACGCGGCAGCGGCCTGCTGACGTTCGGGGCGCCGGCCGGGCCGGCAGGTGGCGCAAGGCTTCCCGGGGGCCGGTGGCGTCGGCGCGAGGACGAGCCCGCCACGCCGGGCGGGCTCATCTGGCCGTTCCCCGCAGGTAGGCGAGCACCGCCAGCACGCGCCGGTTGTCGTCGGCCGTGGCCGGGATCTCCAGCTTGGCGAACAGGCTGGCCACGTGCTTGCCCACGGCCGCCTCCGTGATCGACAGCGCGCGGGCGACGGCGCTGTTGGAGCGTCCTTCGGCGATCAGCGCGAGGACCTCGTGCTCCCTCGCGGTCAGCCGGTGCGTCGGCTCGGTGACCTCCCTGGCCCTGGCCCATGTCCGCTCGAACAGGTCGATCAGGGCGGTGATCAGGCTCTGCTGCCTGATCAGCAGCGCGCCGGGAGCGTAGGCGACGGGGGTGGGCCGGAGGAAGGCCACCGTGCGGTCGAAGATGACCAGCTGCTGGATCGGCTCGTCGACCACGCGATGCAGGTCGCCGGCGGCGTGCAACTGCCTGATCCGCGCGGCGTGGAGCGGCTTGGCCAGCACGTCGGCGTGCACGATCGTCCGCATCCGCATGCCGCGCTCCAGGGCGTCCAGGTTCTCGCGCCGGGTGGTGCGCTCGTCGCGCGCCGTGTCGGCCAGCCCCACCGGCTGCATGGCGCGCAACTCGTCGGCTGAGGCGGCGGCCTCGGAGATGCGCTGCCGGACGAGCGGGCTGTCCGCCAGCCGTTCGACGTCCACGGGGAGCCCCCGCAGGTCGTTCACCACCTCTTCGAGCCGCCGGGCGAGCTGGGCCAGCGCCGCGCTCTCTTCCACAGGCCTCCCTCCGCGCACGAACCCTGCCCATGCTAGACAAATCCGGGCCCTTGATCAGACAGGGGCATTCTGTTGATCTACTTTGTAAAGGGCGCGGGCCGGGTGGGAACAGGGCCGTCCGCCAGGTCGAAGCAGAGCACGACCTCGCCGAGGGCCGCCCCGTCTCGCATCGACGCCAGGGCATCCCGTACGCGGGCCGCGGGGTAGGCGCCGTACGGCAGCGGCCGACACCAGTCCTGCGCCGTTCCGGTCATGACCTCGGCGAACACGTCCGGATCAGAGGGATTCGCGGCGCCGGGCTCCACGTACCGCCCGTCCGGGGACAGCGCGCGGTCCCAGCCGGACGGAGCGGGCCCCGCCATCACCTCGGCGCCCCGGCCGCCCGTCAGCTCCAGCATCCGGCGGGGTGCGTCGGGGGCCAGGGCGTCGAGCACGTGCCACGCGCCGAAGGTGAGCAGGAGGTCGCGCTGGGCCGGGGTCCGGGCGGCGGCTACGACGCGGGCGCCGCAGTGGCGGGCGTGCCGCAGGGCGGCCAGGCCGAGGCCGGTGGCGTCGTCGTGCAGGAGCAGGGTTTCGTCCGGTGAGAGCTTGGCCTCGATGGTCAGGGCCAGGTGGGCGTGCAGGTTCGGCAGGGGGGTGGTGGCGGCCTCGGCGTCGGTCGTGCCCGCGGGGACGGTGGTCAGGAGGCGTGCTGAGGTGAGGACGTGGGAGGCGGGCGCGCCGGGAGCGAGCCCGGCCACGCGGTCGCCGGGTCTGATGCCGGACACGCCGGCGCCCACGGCGGTGACCAGGCCGGCGCAGGACCACCAGCCGTGCGGGGGTCCGGTTCGCCGCGGCCTGTTTCCCGGGGGGCGGGGCAGGGTGGCGGCGCGTACTTCGAGGGCGACCATGCCGGGGCCGGGGGGTGGGGGTGGGGTGGTGCGGGTCCATGCGGGGCCCGCGGGTTCGAGGTCGAGGACGTAGGGGGTGGGAGGGGTGTGGGGCACCTCGCGGATGACGAAGCGGCCTCTTGGGGTCAGGACGATCTCGTGCTCGTCCGGGGTGGGGTGGAGGAGTTCGTGGGCGAGCCTGCGGGCGTCGGCGGCGAGGGTGTCTCCGGGGTGGAGGGTGATGCGGGGGAGATGGAGGGCGGGATGGTCGCGGGCGATGGATGTGGCGGCCTCGTGGATGGTGGTGTCGGCGGGGGCGTGGGGTCGTCCGGCGGTGGAAGGGCGGGTCACGACGTACAGGGAGCGCCTGACGGATGCGGGGAGCACGTCGAAGGCCCGTGCGATGGCCCTCAGCGCGCCCGAGCCCGAGCCCGAGCCGGCGCCTGCGTCCGCGTCCGCGCCTGCACTCGGATCTGCGCCTGCGTTCGTGGGCGTGTGAGGTGGCTGGGCGTCGGCGTGTGAGGCACGTTCGGCGGGCACGAACGTGACGGCCACCCTCTCGTCGGCCGGTCGGCCGGACACCAGCTCCTTCCACCGTTCCGGCCCCTGCCCGGCGAGCACCGCGACCGCCCGCCCCGTGCTGCCCGTGCCGCTTCCGGCCGCGTTGCCCGTGCCCCCTCCGGTGGTGCCGGTCGCGGCGGTGGCGGCGGGTTCGGCAGGGACGGCGGCCAGGTCCGGTGCGGTCAGGAGGCGGGCGACCGCGTCGGCCAGGGGAAGCTCGTCCTCGGATTCCGCGGCGATGATCCAGCGGGTCCTCGCGGCGGCGGCCGGGAGCGGGCGGGGACGGGTGCGGGCGCGGGGGCGGGCGGCCAGGAGGACGGAGAAGGTGTCCCGGCCGGGCCGGGTGTCGTCGCCGGCCCGGGCGATGTGGGTGAAGCCGCACTCGCGCAGCAGCGGCGGCCACTGCTCGCGGCGCAGCAGCATGGTGTGGGGCCGCAGGGGGTCGTCCTCGGCGGGCCAGGCGTGCTCCAGCGTGCCGAAGGCGCCGAGCAGCAGGCCGGGTTCGTGGGTCTCGACGGCCAGCAGGTGCCCGCCGGGTGCGAGCAGGCTGCGTACGCGGTCCAGGGCGGCGGGCAGGTCCCGGGCGGTGTGCAGGGCGTTGGCGGCGATCACGACGTCGTGGCCGCCGGTGGTGAGGCCCTGGGAGGTGGGGTCGGCGTCGAGGTCGAGCCGATGGTGGTCGAGGAAGTCGTGGCCGGGGAAGCGGCGCCGGGCGGCGGCGCAGGCGAGGGGGCTGGGGTCGGTGGAGGTGTAGCGGGTGAGGTGGGGTGGCAGGAGCGGGAGCAGGGCGGCGGTGGTGCCGCCGGTGCCCGCGCCCACTTCCAGCACCCGCAGCGGGCGGTCGCCGGGCCAGGCGGCGATGATCTGGGCGAGCAGGGCCCGCGCGACGCGGTTGGTGAAGCGGCACACCGGCGCGACGTCGTACAGGTGCTGCGGGAGGCCGTCGCCGAGCAGGTCGAGGGGGTCGCGCTCGCCGCGGAGGACGGCGGGCAGGTGGCGTCCGGCGCGGGCGCCGAGCACCACTTCGGCGAGGTGGGCGGGGTGCCGCTGGAGGAGGACGCGGGTGAGCTCGTCGGGGTCGGCCGGTTCGGTCAGACGCCACCTGTCCGGCGGGCAGGGGCGGGCCAGGTCGTGTTCGTGCAGGAGGCGCAGGAGGGTGGTGACGAGGCGGCGGTGCCGGGGCTGGACGCCGGCGCCGATGAGGTCGTCCAGGGTGAACGGGGTGGTGGCCGCGGCGGGGAGCAGGCGGGTGAGGGCGGCGGAGAAGCGGTGCAGCAGGGCGTGGCGGGCCTCCGGGAGGTAGCGTTCGTAGCGGGAGGCACGCCAGGCCGCGCGGATCCGCTCGATCTGCTCGCCGGCGCGGGCGAGGATCACGCCGGGCATGGGCAGCGCGCACGTCTCGTCCCCGCCCGGTGCGTACGGGGCGGCGCGGAGCCGGGTGCGGCCCAGGGTGATCGTCGGCGGCTGCTCGGCCTCGAGTTCGCAACGCATATGACTACTGTGCGTGCCCAAAGGGCCACATTCCCGCCCGCTGTCCTCGCCATAAAACCACTTGAATGAGTGAGTACTCGCTCATTACGCTCCGGGGCATGAACAAGAGGCGGAGGGTGCCGGCGATGGCACCGGAAGACCGCCGGGCCGCGCTCATCGCCGCCACCATCCCGCTGCTGCGGGAGTACGGCGCCGCGGTGAGCACCCGTCAGATCGCCGAGGCCGCGGGCGTGGCCGAGGGCACGATCTTCGGCGTCTTCCCCGACAAGGCGACGCTGCTGCGGGCGGCGCTGATGAGCGCCTTCGACCCGCGGCACGCCGTGGACGCGCTGCGGGCCATCGGCACGCGGGCCGGGCTGCGGGAGCGGCTGCGCGAGGCGGTCGCGACGCTCCGGGCGGGGATGACGGCCAACGCCAACCTCTTCGCCGTGCCCCGGGAGCTGATGGCCGAGGACGCCGAGTTCGGGCAGCGGATGATGGAGGGCCGGCGCCGTATCAAGACCGCGCTGGCCGCCCTGATGGAGCCCGACGGCGACCGGTTGCGGCGCTCGCCCGAGGCCGCGGCGCAGCTGCTGCTCATGCTGACCGCGGTGTCCGTGCACCGCGGTTTCGACCAGGGCGGCGACTTCGCGGACATGGAGGACGAGGAGATCGTCTCCGTGCTGCTCGACGGGCTGCTCGTCAGGCCCTTACCAGACCCCCACCGAGAAAGCCCCTGCTGATGCTGCTCCGTCTGCTGCGGGTCCAGCTCAGGCCGTACCGGAGAGAGATCACGCTCGTCGTGCTCTTCCAGTTCGTGCAGACGCTGGCCACGCTCTATCTCCCCGCACTCAACGCCGACATCATCGACGACGGCGTCGTCAAGGGCGACACCGGTTACATCATGCGCATCGGGCTGGTGATGCTCGGTGTGACGCTCGTCCAGATCGCCTGCGCGACCGTGGCGGTCTACTACGGCGCCCGTACCTCGATGGCCCTGGGCAGGGACCTGCGGGCCGCGATCTTCCACCGGGTGCAGGACTTCTCCGCGCAGGAGGTCGGCAGGTTCGGCGCGCCGTCGCTGATCACCCGGACCACCAACGACGTGCAGCAGATCCAGATGCTCGTGCTGATGGCGTTCACCATGATGGTGGCCGCGCCGATCATGTGCGTCGGCGGCATCGTGCTGGCGCTGCGGCAGGACGTGACGCTGTCGTCGCTGCTGCTGGTGGCGCTGCCGGTGATGATCGTCGTGGTCGCGGTGATCGTCGTGCGGATGCGGCCGCTCTTCCGGACGATGCAGGAGCGCATCGACCGCATCAACCAGGTGCTGCGCGAGCAGATCACCGGCATCCGGGTCATCAGGGCGTTCGTCCGCGACCGGTACGAGCGCGAGCGGTTCGCCGCGGACAACGACCGGCTGACCGAGGTGTCGCTGCGGGTGGGGCGGCTGATGGCGCTGATGTTCCCCACGGTCATGCTGGTGGTGAACGTCTCCAGCGTCGCGGTGGTGTGGTTCGGCGGCCATCGCATCGCCGACGGGGCCATGGAGGTGGGCGCGCTCACCGCCGTCATCTCCTACCTCATGCAGATCCTCATGTCGGTGATGATGGCGATGTTCATGTTCATGATGATCCCGCGGGCCGAGGTGTGCGCCGAGCGCATCGAGGAGGTGCTGGCGACCGAGCCGACCGTGCACCGGCCGGCGGATCCCGTCGTGCCGGAGCGCCATGACGGCGAGCTGGAGCTGCGGTCGGTGGACTTCCGCTACCCGGGCGCGGAGGAGCCGGTGCTCTGCGGCGTGAGCTTCGCGGCGCGGCCCGGCCGTACCACGGCGATCATCGGGAGCACGGGCAGCGGGAAGACCACGCTGCTCAACCTGATCCCGCGGCTGTTCGACACGAGCGCGGGGGAGGTGCTGGTGGACGGCGTGAACGTGCGCGACCTCGACCAGGCCGCGCTGTCGCGGGCGGTCGGCCTGGTGCCGCAGTCGCCGTACCTGTTCACCGGCACGGTCGCCTCGAACCTCCGTTACGGCCGGCCGGACGCGACGGACGAGGAGCTGTGGCGGGCGCTGGAGGTGGCGCAGGCCCGCGCGTTCGTGGAGGCGATGCCGGGCGGGCTGGAGGAGCCGATCTCCCAGGGCGGCACGAACGTGTCGGGCGGCCAGCGCCAGCGCCTGGCCATCGCCCGGACGCTGGTGCACCGGCCGGAGATCTACCTGTTCGACGACTCGTTCTCGGCGCTCGACTACGCCACCGACGCGCGGCTGCGGGCCGCGCTGGCCGCGGAGATCGCCGACGCCACGATCGTGATCGTGGCCCAGCGGGTGAGCACGATCCGCGACGCCGACCGCATCATCGTCCTGGAGGACGGTCGCGTGGCCGGCAGCGGCACCCATGCGGAGCTGATGGACGGCTGCCCGACGTACCGGGAGATCGTGCTGTCGCAGCTCACGGAACAGGAGGCGGCAGCGTGACGACACAGGCGCCGGCGCGGCGCCCGCAGCCCGGGTTCGGCCCCGGGCGGATGATGGCGGGGCCGGCCGAGAAGGCGCACGACTTCGGCGGCACGCTGCGCGAGCTGATGCGGCTGCTGCGTCCCGAGCGGGCGATGCTGATCGTCATCCTGGCGCTGGGCACGGCCGGGGTGGCGCTGACCGTGGCCGGCCCCAAGCTCCTCGGCCACGCCACGGACCTGATCTTCACCGGCATCATCGGGGAGCAGCTGCCCGCGGGGGCCAGCAAGGAGCAGGCCGTGGCGGGGCTGCGGGCCGGCGGCCAGGACACCTTCGCCGACATGGTGGCGTCGATGAGCGTCGTGCCGGGCCGCGGCATCGACTTCACCGCCCTGGCCCAGGTGCTGGGCTGGGTTCTGGCGCTCTACCTGGTGGCGGCGCTGCTGGGGATCGTGCAGTTCCGGATGACGACGGTGGTGGTGCAGCGGGCGGCGGCCCGGCTGCGCGAGCGGATCGAGGACAAGCTGGCGCGGCTGCCGCTGAGCTACCTCGACGGCCAGCCGCGCGGTGAGATCCTCAGCCGCGCCACGAACGACACCGACAACATCGCGCAGACGTTGCAGCAGACGATGAGCCAGCTCGTCTCGTCGGTGCTGACGGTCGTGGCGGTGCTGGTGGTGATGTTCTGGATCTCGCCGGTGCTGGCGCTGATCGCGCTGGTGACGGTGCCGGTGTCGGTGTACGTGACGGCGGCCGTCGGCAAGCGGGCGCAGCCGCAGTTCGTCAAGCAGTGGTCCTCGACGGGCAAGCTGAACGGCCACATCGAGGAGATGTACGGCGGGCACACGCTGGTCAAGGTGTTCGGCAGGCAGAAGGAGGCGGCCGGGACCTTCGAGGAGCACAACCAGGCCCTGTTCGCCTCCAGCTTCCGCGCCCAGTTCATCTCCGGCGTCATCCAGCCGGCCATGATGTTCATCGGCAACCTCAACTACGTGCTGGTCGCCGTGGTGGGCGGGCTGAAGGTGGCCTCGGGCTCGATCTCGCTGGGCGACGTGCAGGCGTTCGTGCAGTACTCGCGGCAGTTCAGCCAGCCGCTGACGCAGCTGGCCGGCATGGCGGGCCTCGTGCAGTCGGGCGCCGCCTCGGCCGAGCGGGTCTTCGAGCTGCTGAAGGCGCCCGAGCAGTCGGCCGAGCCGGCCGAGCCCGTGCGGCCGGAGGCGGTCAGGGGGCGGGTGGCGTTCGAGAACGTGTCCTTCAGGTACGCCGAGGACCGGCCGCTGATTGAGAACCTGTCGCTGACCGTGGAGCCCGGCCAGACGGTGGCCATCGTGGGCCCCACCGGAGCCGGCAAGACGACGCTGGTCAACCTGATCATGCGGTTCTACGAGGTGACGGGCGGCCGCATCACGCTCGACGGGGCCGACATCGCGCGGATGTCGCGGGAGGAGCTGCGCGCCGACATCGGCATGGTGCTGCAGGACACGTGGCTGTTCGGCGGCACGATCGCGGAGAACATCGGCTACGGCGCGGAGGGCGCCACGCGCGAGCGGATCGAGGCCGCCGCCCGGGCCGCGCACGTGGACCGCATCGCGCACACGCTGCCCGACGGTTACGACACGGTGATCGACGAGGAGGGCGCGGCGGTCAGCGCGGGGGAGAAGCAGCTCATCACGATCGCGCGGGCGTTCCTGTCGGAGCCGGCGATCCTGATCCTGGACGAGGCGACCAGCTCGGTCGACACCCGGACCGAGGTGCTCATCCAGCGGGCGATGCGCTCGTTGCGCGAGGGGCGGACGAGCTTCGTCATCGCCCACCGGCTGTCCACGATCCGCGACGCCGGCCTGATCCTGGTGATGGAGGACGGGCGGATCGTCGAGCAGGGCACGCACGAGTCGCTGCTGGCCGCGGGCGGCGCCTACGCCCGGCTGTACTCGGCCCAGTTCGCCCAGGCCGTCGCGGAGGTCGACTGAGGGGCGGCGGCCGGACACGCCTGGCGTGCCGCGGTCCGGCCGCCGCCCCATGTCGTAGGGTGATCGCACGATCGCCCACCGTACGCGACAGCCGAAGGACACGATGTTCGACTTGATCATCAAGGGGGGCCGCTGGTTCGACGGCGCGGGAAGCCCGTCAGCGCTGCGCGACCTGGGGGTGCGGGCCGGGCGGGTGGCGGCCGTCTCGGCCGAGCCGCTGCCGCAGGCGGGCTGCCGCCGGGTGCTCGACGCGGGCGGCTGCTGGGTGCTGCCGGGCTTCCTGGACGTGCACACCCACTACGACATCGAGGTGCTGCTGTCTCCCGGGCTGCCCGAGTCCGTCCGGCACGGCGTCACCACGGTCGTGCTCGGCAACTGCTCGCTGTCGGCCGTCTACTGCGCGGCCGACGACGTGGCCGACCTGTTCAGCCGGGTGGAGGCGCTGCCGCACGCCGCCGTGCTCGACGCCCTGAAGCGGCACCGGAGCTGGTCGGGCGCCGACGAGTACGTGCGGGCGCTGCTGGCCCGCCCGCTCGGCCCGAACGTGGCCGCCTTCCTCGGCCATTCCGACCTGCGCGCGTACGTGATGGGGCTGGGCCGGGCGGTGGGCGCCGATCCGGCGTCGGGCAGGGACCTCGACCGGATGACGGCGCTGCTCGGCCGTGCCCTGGACGCGGGTTTCCTCGGCCTGTCCACGGTGACCAGCACGCACTGCCGTCTCGACGGCGAGCGGTTCCGCTCGGCGCGGCTGCCGTCCACGTTCGCGGGCTGGCGCGAGTACCGGGCGCTGCACCGGGTGCTGCGTGCCCGCGGCCGGGTGCTGCAGAGCGCCCCCGACCCGGCCAGGCCGGGGGACAGCCTGCTGTTCTTCCTGGCCAGCGCCGGGCTGGGGGTGCGGCCTCGGCTGAAGACGTCGCTGCTGCCGGCGCTCGACTCCGGCGCCTCGCCCGTGGTGGCGCGCCTGACCACGCCGGTCAACCGGCTGCTGGGGGCAGAGGTGCGCCGGCAGCACCTGCCGATCCCGTACGAGCTGTACGCCGACGGCATCGATCTGGCCATCTTCGAGGGGTTCGGCGCCACGGCGGCCGCGCTGCACCTGCGGCAGGAGGCCGAGCGGGCGCGGCTGCTGTCGAGGCGGGCGTACCGGCGGTGGTTCCGCCGCGACTACGACAGCCGGTTCCGGCACCTGTACGACGCCGACATCCTGGCCTGCCCCGACGAGGGGGTGGTGGGCCGCTCGTTCGGGGAGGTGGCGCACGCGCGCGGACGGCATCCGGCCGAGACGTTCCTCGATCTCGTGGTCGCCTACGGTTCGCGGCTGCGCTGGCGCACGACGGTCGCGGGCGGGCGGCCGCACGTGCTGGACCGGCTGGCCGGGGATCCGGCGGTGCTCCTGGGGTTCGCCGAGTCGGGGGCGCACCTGCGCAACATGGCCTGCTACAACTTCCCGCTGCGGCTGCTGCAGCGCGTGGTGGCCGCGCAGGCGGACGGCCGTCCGTTCATGACGGTGGAGCGGGCGGTGCACCGGCTGACCGGCGAGCTGGCCGACTGGTTCGGGCTGCGGGCGGGCACGCTGCGGGCGGGTGACCGGGCCGACCTGGTGGTGGTCGACCCGGCCGGGCTCGACGACCGGCTGGCCGGCTACCACGAGGCGCCCATGCCGGACTTCGGCGGCGTGCGGCGCATGGTGAACCGCAGCGACGCCGCCGTCAGGGCGGTGTGCGTGGCGGGCGAGCCGGTCTTCGAGCGCGGCGCCTTCGCCGCCGGCTACGGCAGCGCGCGACGCACCGGCACGTTCCTGGGGGCGGACCGGCGGTGCGCGTGAGGCGTCAGGCGGACCGATGGCGTGCGTGAGGCGTCAGTCGGACTGCCGGTGCACGTGGGGCGTCGAGCGGACCGCCGGAACGCCAGAACGCCTCACGGCGTTCCCGGCTCCGTCGGCAGCGGCACGGGCGTGACCGGCCGGGCGCGCGGGGCGGCGAGGTCGTGGGCGGAGCGGGCCAGCCAGGCGGCCGACAGCACGCCGGTGGCGGCGGAGAGGCTGTAGAAGAGGCTGCCGGTGTCGACGAGCAGCCAGCCCAGCGCGATGACCAGCATCGGCAGCACCAGGGATGTGATGCCGTACAGGTAGGTGACGAACGGCCAGCGGTCGTCCCACCGCTGCGCGCGCAGGACCAGCACCATCCACACGAGCTGGCCGACCGCGCAGATCAGGGTGAGCCCGCCGGGCATGCCCAGGTCGAACTCGTCGGACACCGCGACGACCGCGCCGCCTCCGAACGCCAGCACGCCGGCGGCCAGCCCCAGGCCCGCGTACTCCAGGCTCTCTCCCAGCACGGGCTGGAACAGCACCGCGACCGCGAGCATCAGCAGGGAGTCGAGCACGAGCGACCACCATGGCCGGTCCGGCACGAGGGGGTAGAGGAGCCAGGAGGCCGCCGCCGCGTACAGCGCCACGCGCAGCCGCCGCTCCTGCGCGGTCAGCTCGGGAGGCCGCCCGGCGCGCGGCCCGCGCAGGCACTCCCACAGCGCGCAGGCCCAGGGCAGGCCGATCAGGACGAGGGTGGCCACGTTCGCCGGGGTCGCCTCGACGGTCTCCTCCACCTCCGCGAACGCCGTGATCCGCCACAGCGGGGCGACGTCGCCGGTGGTCAGGGCGATGGCGGCGGTGATGAGGAGCGCGGCGGCGTACAGGGCCGTGACGGTCAGCGCGGGGACGCCTAATCGGTGATGACGGGGCACGGGACACTTCCTGGGGGGCAAGATCGGATTCGAACGCCTCACCCTAGCGAAACGCCGAGGCGTCCCGTTCAGAACCGGTACCGCAGCAACCGCCCGGAGTCCCGCCCGCCGGGCAGGCGCGCCCCCAGCCGCAGCCCGATCCGTGCCGCCGCCGGCAGCCTGTCCAGGTCGGGCACGTCCACGACGTACAGGTCGTCCACGAACTCCAGCCCGTCCTGCCACCGCTCCAGCTCGCGCGGATCGTCGATCCCCCAGTGCCAGCTCTCCAGCACGGCCCGTGGCGCGATGCCCATCCCCATCCAGCTCATCTTCCGCGCCAGCCGGACGAGCCGCTTGCTGAAGCAGTCGAACAGGAGCTGCCCGCCGGGGAAGTGCCCGCAGATCCGCTGGACGAGCCGCCGCCCCTCCTCCTCGTGCAGGTACATGGTCAGCCCCTCGGCCACGACCACGACCGGCCGGTCACCGGGGACCTCCGCCGGCCACTCTTCCTCGGTCACCGAGGCGCCGATCATCCGGTAGTCCCCGCCGGGCTCCGGCAGCAGCCGCCGCCGCAGCTCGATGACGTCGGGGAAGTCGACGTCCACCCACCGCACCCGTGGCGGCGGGCCGAGCCGGTGCACCCGGGTGTCGAGCCCGCAAGCCAGGTGCAGGACGGTGACCTCGCCGGGACGGGCGGTCAGGAACTCGCCGGTCCACCGGTCCAGCTCGCGCCCGCGCAGCGCCAGGGTGGCGGCGTCCCACGGCGCCCGCGTGCCGGTCCTGCGCCAGTCGTGGTCCAGGCGCCTGACCACCTCGTCGGCGGTGCGGTCGCCGAGGATGGAGTACGGGGCGCGGCTGTCCAGCGCCCTGGCGTACAGGGTGGCGAGCATCGTCCCCTGAACGGTGGTGAGTTCGACCTTCTCGCGTTCCATGGCCAGCAGACTACACAGATTTCACAACTTCGTGAAAGTTATGAATACCGTAGGATGAGCCGGGTGCAGAGGAAGATCGACCGGGGGCGCGACGAGGAGGCGGTGCGCCGCTTCGTGGAGCGCCTCGCCCTCGACCTGGTGGCCACCGGCATCCCGCGGATGCCGGCCCGGATCTACGCGGCCCTCCTGGTGGCGGACGAGGGCCGCGGCACCGCGGCCGACCTGGCGGAGTTCCTGCGGGTGAGCCCGGCCGCCGTGTCGGGCGCCGTACGGTATCTGACGCAGGTGGCCCTGATCACCCGCGAACGCGAGCCGGGCGCGCGCCGCGACCACTACCGGGTCACCGCGGACCAGTGGTACCAGGCGATCCTCCAGCAGGACGCGCTGATCACGCAGTGGGAGCGGACCCTGCGCGAGGGCCTCGAAGCCGTCGGCGAGGACAGCCAGGCGGCGGCCCGGCTGCGCGAGACGTGGGAGTTCCTGCAGCTCATGCGCGAGGAGATCCCGATCCTGCTGGAGAAGTGGCAGGCACGGCTCGCCGCCCTGCGCGCCCGGGGCTAGCGGCGCCGGCCCGCCCGCCGGGTCACAGGCGCCGCAGCAGGTACGAGTCCATGATCCACCCCTTGCGGGCCCGCGCCTCGGCCCGGACCTGCCTGATGCGCTCGCCCACCTCCGCCACCGGCCCCGACACCAGGATCTCGTCGGCGGTGCCCACGTAGGCGCCCCAGTGGATCGCGTAACCGTCCAGGCCGGCGAACGAGCAGTGGGCGTCGAGCATCACCATCACGTCGTCGGCCGTCGGGCCGCCCTCGGCCAGGCGGCGGCCCGTCGTCAGGTGCACCGGCCGCCCGACCCGCGTCAGGCTGGTGCGGTGGGCGGCCGTCAGCGCGGCCACGCTGCTGATCCCGGGGACGACCTCGTAGTCGAAGCGGACGTTCCCCCGCTGGAGGATCTCCTCGACGACGGCCAGCGTGCTGTCGTACACGCCGGGGTCGCCCCACACCAGGAACGCCCCGGTCTCGCCGTCGGCCAGCTCGTCGCGGACGAGCGCCTCGCAGGCCAGCGCCCGCCGCGAGCGCCAGTCGTCCACGGCGGCCGGGTACGCGGCGGCGTCGCGGTCGCGCTCCGGATCCCGCGCCTCGGCGATCCGGTACGGCGCCCGCCCGTGCTCGGCGATCATGTCCAGCCGGAGCTGGACGAGGTCGTGCTTGACCTCGCCCTTGTCCACGATGAAGAACACGTCCGTGGCGCCGATGGCCTTGACCGCCTGGAGGGTGAGATGGTCGGGATGGCCGGCGCCGATGCCGATGAGGAGTAGCCGCTTCACCCGTGGAAGTCTGCCAGAGCGGTGCGCGGCGCCGGCGTCACCCCGGCCGTCACCCCCCGGCCGTCACTCCGACAGGGCGGTGCGGAGCTTGGTGAGGACCGCGCGCAGGATGCGGGAGACGTGCATCTGCGAGATGCCGAACTCCTGGGCGATCTCCGACTGGGTCATGTTCCCGTAGAACCGCATGAGCAGGATGTTCTTCTCGCGCGGCGGCAGGGCGTCGATGAGGGGCTTGACCGCGTGCCTGTCGACCAGCGTGTCGAGCGAGCCGTCCTGGTCGGCGATGAAGTCGCTCAGCTCGGCGGCGTCGTCGTCGCCGCTGCTGACGGGGGCGTCCAGCGAGAGCGTGCTGTAGGCGGTGGAGGCCTCCAGGGCGAGCAGGACGTCCTCCTCGGAGATGCCCATCTTCTCGGCCAGCTCGGCCACGGTCGGCGAGTGGCCCAGCTTCTGGGTGAGCTCGGCGGTCGCCTTGTTGAGCTCGATGCGCCGCTCCTGGTAGACGCGCGGCACCCGGATCGCCCAGGTGCGGTCGCGGAAGTGGCGCTTGACCTCGCCCATCATGGTGATCATGGCGTAGCCCCTGAACTCGTGCCCGAGCTCGGGGTCGTAGCCGTTGACGGCCTTCATCAGCCCGACGTACGCGGCCTGGCGCAGGTCCTCCATGGGCTCGCCTCGGTACCGGTAGCGGCGGGTGACCTCGGTCACCAGCCCGTCGTGCATCTCCACCAGGCGCTCGCGAATGCGGACGGCATGCATCTCCGAGATCTGCGGATCGGCGAGCTCGGCCAGCAGGTCCTCGGCGGTGAGCTGCTCGAAAGCGAGGTTCAGGACAGGCATGTTGCTGCTCCAAAGGTGCCAGCGGCCCCGCCCATGACAAAAAGCCCAGGCAGAGGCACGCTTCGGTGATTCGCGTGAGACGAAGCCCTCTGCTGGACTTCGAGATCGAAAATGCCCGTAAATTTCAGGTATTCACCTGTTCTGGGTCACGAAAAGGTTACAACCGCCTGGAACGGGCTGAGGCGTGCGCCACATCGTCCGGCGGCACGTCACGTTCCCGCTCCCGCCGTGCCTCTCAGGAGGCATGACCAAGGGAGGAACATCATGACCGTTCTCGTCACCGGAGCGACCGGCACCGTCGGCCGGCAGGTCGTCCGGAGCCTGCTCGACCGCGGCCGGAAGGTGCGCGCGCTGACCCGCGACCCCGCCCGCGCGGACCTGCCGGAAGACGTCGAGGTGATCCGGGGCGACCTCGCCGACGCCGGCGGGCTGGAGGCGGCCTTCGACGGCGCCACCGCCGCCCACCTGATCACCTTCGGCGAGGGCTACCGGCCGCTGGCCAACGGCCGCGACCTGGTGGACCTGGCGGAACGGGCGGGGGTCGGCAAGGTGACCGTGCTGGCCGGCTGGCAGGAGGGCACGCTGGAGCCTGCCGTCAGGGCGAGCGGCGGCCTGGAGTGGACGTTCCTGGAGCCCGTGCAGTTCATGGCCAACTTCCTGGCCGACTGGGGCGAGCCGCTGCGCACCACCGGCCGGGTGCGGGAGCCGTACGGCGATCGCCAGAGCCCGCCGGTCGACGAGCACGACATCGGCGCCGTCGCCGCCACGGTGCTGACCCAGGACGGCCACGGCGGCCGGTCCTACCACCTCACCGGCCCCGAGGTGCTCACCGCGCGCCGGATGGTCGGGATCATCGCCGAGGTGACCGGCCGCGACCTGCGCTTCGAGGAGCTCACTCCCGAGCAGGTGCGCCGCGAATGGAGCGTTCCCGGGGGCAGGCCGCCGCTGTCGATCTTCGACGCGTTCGCGCAGGCGGCCGGCTTCGGCGAGGCCGACCTGGTGGAGATCCTGCTGCAGATGTACGGCACCCCCAACGAGTACGGCACCATGCTCACCGACCAGGTGGAGAAGATCATCGGCCGCCCCCCGCGCACGTTCGCCCAGTGGGCGGCCGAGCACGCCCATCACTTCCTGCCCGCGCCTCGCTGAGCCGGCGGCCGGGCGGGCGAGGTTTGACACCGTCGTCCCGGCTGTGATCATTTGGGCAGATGGGGGAAACGGGGGCGGCCACCTGCCGGGCGAGCGGGTCGCCGTGTTAGAGGAGCGGGGCGGGCAACGGCTCTGGACCCGCGGGTTCAGCCTGTTCTTCGCGGCTCGCAGCACGTCCCTGCTGGGTGACCACATGCTGCCGGTCGTCATCTCGGCGGCGATGATCCACGGCGGGTACGGCCTCAGCGGGGTCGGCTACGCGCTGGCCGCCCATCTGGCGCCCTTCGCCATCTTGATGATCTTCGGCGGGGTCCTGTCGGACCGGTTCGGCGCACGGCGCATGATGATCATTTCCGACGTCGTGCGCCTGGTCTTCCAGTCGCTGCTCGCCCTGCTCTTCGCTCTGGGCGCGCCCGAGCTGTGGCAGGTGCTCGTGCTCCTGGCGCTGGTCGGCGCCGGCGGCGCCACCTTCCAGCCCGGGGTCGCCAGCATCACCCCGCAGATCGCCAGGGACGTGCAGCGGGCCAACGCCACGCTGCGCGTCTCCGAGTCGATCATGAGTGTGGTCGCGCCCTCCCTGGCGGGGCTGCTCCTGGCCGTCTCCGAGCCGTGGACGGTCTTCGCGATCGACGCGGCGACGTTCGCGGCCAGCGGCGCCTGCCTGTTCCTGCTCCGCCTCCCGGGGGGCGGGGCCCGGGTGCGGGGCTCGACCTTCCGGCTCGACCTGGTGGTGGGGTGGCGGGAGTTCAGGTCGCGGACCTGGCTGTGGGCCGTGATCGTGATCTGGTTCGTCTGGCAGGTCACCTCGTCGGGCCCGACGCTGACCCTGGGTCACAGCACGATCATCACCCTGTACGGCGCGTCCGCGCTCGGCCTCATCATGTCCGCCCTCGGCGTGGGGAACCTGCTCGGCGGGCTCGCCGCGATGCGGATCAAACCGGGACGTCCGCTGCGGGCCGGCGCCGTCGCCCTGACGTGCGGCACGCTCATGCCGCTCGGCGTGGCGCTCGGCTGGCCGCCCGTCGCGCTGGCCGTGTGCTACGCGATCGGCGGCATGGGCATGACCTTCTGGGTGGTCATGTTCCACACGAGCGTGCAGACCCACGTCCCCCAGGAGTTCCTCGGCCGGGTGCACGCCTACGACGCCGCCGGCTCGCTCGTCATGAAACCCGTCGGCCAGGCGCTGGCGGGGCCCCTCGCCCTGGTGCTGGGCACGGTGCCGCTGCTGTTCGCGGCCTCGGCCATGGTCCTGGTCGTCGCCGCCCTGCTGCTCGCCGTCCCCGCCGTCCGGGATCTCGCGCGCGCCGACGGGTGAAACTTTCACCGCCCCGGACGCGGCGCGGGCGGGACGTCCGGGAGCAGGACGCCGGTGAGGCCCGCGCGGGGTGACCGCACGGCCTCACCCGCCATCCGGACGGTCTTGACAGCCATCTGTCGGGACGCCAACACTCGTGCGGCTCCGGCACGGTCGCCACCCGATCGGGCGGCACCGGCTGTTAACGCTAACACTCCGAGGTGACCGGATGAAACGAACGCGGGCGGCCCTCGTCGCCCTGTTACTGCTGCTCACCGCCCT
Organism: Nonomuraea thailandensis; assembly: GCF_024172165.1. Taxonomy (GTDB): domain Bacteria; phylum Actinomycetota; class Actinomycetes; order Streptosporangiales; family Streptosporangiaceae; genus Nonomuraea; species Nonomuraea thailandensis. The sequence goes on from NZ_JAMZEB010000002.1 coordinate 1,916,622, forward strand.
GCTCGCCGGGCAGGCGCCCGCGACCGCGGCGGCCAAGACCGTGTACATCCCCGCGCGCTGGGCCACCACCGGCGAGGTGCCGTGGGTGCCCGCGCGGACGAAGGAATCGGCCAACTTCATCCTGCTGTGGGGCGATCGATCCGGCACGGACCCCAGGAGCGCGCCCTCGCAGTACCGCTTCGACCCCGACAACATCCTCGGGCAGCTCGAAAGCCTCTACTCCTTCTACATCGGCACCATGCGGTTCACGCCGGAGACCGGCCTCCTCGCCCAGCACAAGATCATCGTGATCATCACCACGACCTGGTCGAACGCGCCGCTCGACGCCTGGGCGACGGGCGGCTCGACGGACGGCAGGGTGGGCGTCATCAACATCGCCCCCGCCGCCGCGCGCCCCGGCTCCTGGGGGCTGGCGCACGAGCTGGGCCACGTGTTCCAGAACTACACGTTCCTCGGCAGGCCCGGCTACGGCTTCACGCATCCGGGCGCCGGGACGTTCTGGGAGGCGAGCGCCGAGTTCATGGCCATGCAGGTCTACCCGAGGACCGCCGCCGGGGACCTGACCCGGTTCATCCGCACGGAGAACCTCGCCTACAGCAGCAGCCGCCACCACTACGGCGCCTGGATGCTGCTGCAGTACATCAAGGACCGCGACGGGCTCGCCATGTTCAACCGCATCTGGAACGAGGCCAGGAACACCGAGCACCCGCTCGAGGTCTACCGCCGGATCGCCGGCATCGACCAGGCCGAGCTCAACCGGCGCCTCGGCGAGTACGCCCAGCGCAACGTCACCTGGGACTACTCCAACCGCGCCGACTTCATGCCGTTCGTCAACAGCCTCTATCCGTTCGTCACCGCCTACAACGGCGTCGCGGTGGTGCCGGTGAACGCCGCCGCCGGCCACTTCCGCATCTCCGACGCTCTCGCTCCCTCCGACTACGGCTACAACAAGATCCGGCTCGTCCCCGGCAGCGACGGCGCCCTCATCCGGATGCGCTTCAGGGGCCACGTCAACGCCGCCGCGCAATCGGGCTGGTCGTACGGCTTCGTCGCGGTCAGGAACGGGGTCCCCCGCTACGGGCCCGTGCACAGCTCCGCCAACGGCGAGGTGACCTTCCAGACCCAGCCCGGCGAGAAGGACGTCTACCTGGTGGTCCTCGGCGCGCCCGGCACCGTGCACAAGTACGCCTACCTCGACGGCTACCCGCGCAACCACCGCTACCCGTACCAGTTTCCGCCTCCAGGGCGCCACGCCGTGGGGCTTCGAGCCCGGCCACGTACGTCCGGCAGCGCCCGGCAACGGGCACTGGCACGCGAACGGCGGCGGCTGGGTCGACAACCGGGCGAACGTGGCCGCCACCGCCTACGTCGGCCCCCGGGCGGCCGTGTACGGCAACAGCACGGTCGGCGGCAACGCCCGCATCGAGGACCTGGCCTGGGTGAACAGCGGCGCCACCGTCACCGGCAACGCCGTGGTCAGGAACAACGCGCTCGTCCAGGGAGGGGCCAATCTCAGCGGCAGCGTCGTCGTTGGCGGTGACGCCGAACCGGCCACGGCCTGCGGGGCCGGGACGTACCTGATGTTCAACCCGGACCGGCGGTGCGACGGCGGAGGCGGCGAGACGGACGTGAACCCGCCGCATCCCGTCTTCAGCGACGCCGACCTCGCCTTCGGCACCCCGTAGGCGCGGCCGGCCCGCGCGCTACTTCGGGCCGCAGACGCCGAGGGCCCTGCCGATCAGCGACGGCTCCTCGGCGGTGTCGAGGAGGGCCATCGCGTAGTCGGCACGTGAGAGCCGCATGGCCCCGCCCGTCGCGTTGGCCTCGAAGTCGATGTGCACCCGCCCGGCCCCCGGCTTGTCGGTCAGCATGGTGCCGCGGGCGATGCTCCAGTCGAGGCCGCTGACCTGGAGCATGCCCTCGGCCCTGGCCAGGTCCGCGTAGGCGTCGCGGAAGAACAGCCAGGCCAGGGTGACCGGCAGGCGCGGGCGGGTGGCGGAGACCGAGCGGCTGCTGGTCATCACCAGCCGCCGCACCCCGCTCTCGCGCATCGCGGCGATGAGGGTGCGGGCGATCTCGCTGCCGCCGACGGCGGCGATGACGGCGTCCTGGCCGCGCACCGCCGCGCGGACGGCGGCCAGGTCGCAGGCGTCGCCCTGGTGCACGGCTGCCAGGCCGGCGCCGCCGGGGAGGAGCTCGGGGCGGCGGGCGAACGCGGTGATCTCGTGCCCCCGCCGGACGCCCTGCGTGAGCACGTGCCGGCCGGTGCGGCCGGTCGAACCGATGACCAAGATCTTCATGATGATGCCTCCTTCTATATTGCAGTCTGCACTATAGCGAGCTGCTTTCGCACGGCTTCTCGGCTATAGTGCGAACTGCACTAGGGGAGGGAGATTCATGGCGCGGCGTCCTGACCTGGTCGGCCTCACCGTGCTGGCCATGCTGTCGGTACGTCCCGGCCATCCGTACGAGCTGCACCGCTTCATCGTCGACACGCACAAGGACTACGTGACGGGGCTGCCCAGAAGCCTCTACCACGCGGTCGAGAGGCTGGCGGGCGAGGAGCTGATCGTGCCGGTCGAGACCAGCAGGGAGGGCCGGCGCCCGGAGCGCACGGTCTACGAGATCACCGACGAGGGCCGCCGCGAGCTGGCGACCAGGCTCCGGGCGCTGCTGGAGAGCCCGGGAGCCGAGCGCCGCACGTTCACCGCGGCCGTCTCGCTGATGGGCGTCCTGCCGGTGCCCGACGCGCTGCGGGCGCTGCGCACCAGGGCGGCCTCCATCGAAGGATCACTGGCCTCCATGAACGCCCACCTCAAGGCGCTGCGGGAGAACGGCCTGCCCGACGTCCTGATGATCGAGGTCGACTACGAGCGGGCCCTGAGCGAGACCGAGCTGGCCTGGCTCAGGAAACTCATCGCCCGGCTGGAGTCGGGCGAGCTCGACTGGCCGAGCACCGTCAGACGGGAGCTCCTGGAAGGGATGCTCGGCGAGCCGTGAGGTGAGAAGCGGCTGCCAGGGTGCGCCAACACCCTGGCAGCCGGACATCCGAGAACAAGGCGCCTGCCCTGCCTGGAGTCGCACACCCAGGATAGGCGCCGCGACCACGAGGAGTTGCGCCATGTCCGAGATCGCCGAGCTGCTGGCCGGCCTCGCCGAGGCCTGGAACCGCGGCGACGCCGCCGCCTACGCCGCCCTCTTCACCGAGGACGCCGACTACATCACCTTCGACGGCACCCACACCCGGGGACGTCAGGCCGTCGAGTCCATGCACCGGTGGCTCTTCGAAGGCCCGCTCAAGGGCTCCACCATGGCCACCGGCGGCGACCACACGGTCAAAGCGCTGGCCGACGGCGCGGTCCTGGTGATCGCCGCCGGCGGCACCACGGTGGACGGCCGGCAGCGCGCCTCCATCGTCTCCTTCACCGCCGTCCGCACCCCCGAGGGCTGGCGCTTCGCCTCCTTCCAGAACACCCGGGTGGCGTCATGAGGAAGCTGATCGCCGAGGCGGCCGGGATCGTCGAGGCGCCCGCGCCCCGGGTGTGGGACGCCCTGGCCGAGGAGCTGCTGCCCGGAGGCCGCCGCTCCGGCCGCTTCACCGTCGAGGACGCCCCCGGGCACACCTCCACCGTGGAGGTGGCCGGACACACGATCGCCATCCAGGGCGGCTGGTGGTACCGCGGCGAGTGGAGCGTCGAGCCGCATCCCCACGGGGCGCTGGTCGTGCACCGGGTGTTCAACGTGGCGCGGTGGATGCGGTGGGCGGTGCCGCCGGCCAACCGGATGTTCGTGGGGTTCGCCGGGAGCACGCGGAAGGCGTTCACGGAGCTGCTCGCGAAGGTGGGACGCCGCGCGCAGGCCACGACCCGCCCGGCCTGAGCTGCGGCGGGCCCGTCCGGCCCGGGGCTGCCGGGACCGCCCGGCCTCGGGCCGTGACGGGGCCCGCCCGGCCTGAGGCGTGGCGAGGTCGCTCGCCGATCACCGGGGACGAGCGGATGCCCGCGCGATGGCGCCGGCCGCCTCCTCCGCCGCGACGAGGCACCGATGGAGCGAGCCGCCGCTGTCTCCCGCGTCCCCGATCACGTGCACCCCGAGGCGTGGCCGCAGTTCCTCGAAGGCCGCGAGCAGGGTGGAGAGCGGGCGGGAGGGCGGGACGACACCGTGGGAGACCAGCAGCGGGCCCGGCAGCGGGCCCGGCAGGGGCAGCCATTCCGCGTGGTCTCCCGAGCGTACGAGCAGGCGCTCGGGCTCGATGGCCGAGATCGTGGACTCCAGCAGGATGCGCACCCTGGGGTTCTCCGTGAGCCGCGGCACCAGGAGGATCTTGGCGCGGCGGCCGACCTCCGGGGCCAGGCTCGGCTGGGAGCCGATGATCAGCACCTCCGCCCCGCCGGCGGCGAGGTGGTCCGCCACGGCGACGCCCTCGCGGTCGGCGCCCCACACGACGCAGGAGCGGGGCGCCTCCAGGCCCAGCGTGAGCCAGTCGCGCACGTCGTGGACGTGCGGCGACCGGACACCGGGAACGTCGGGCATCCGGCCGACGCCGCCGGTGGCCACCACGATCGCGTCCGCCTCGGGCAGGTAGGCGGTGGGCGCGAGCCTGCCGCGGGCGGCCTCGACGCCGGTGCGCACGCTCACGCCGAGCCGGTCCAGCTCGGCGACGTACCACTGCAGCAGGCGGCGATGCTCCGGGTACGCGCGCAGCCGCCCGGCGAGCGCCAGCCGCCCGCCGACCCGCTCCTCGCGCTCCACCACCTGGACGCGATACCCCGGCCCGGCCAGCAACCGTGCCGCTTCCAGCCCGGCCGGTCCCGCGCCGATCACCAGCACCGCGCCCTGGCCGGAAGCCGTGGTGGGCGGCGTGCCCCGCCTGAGGGGCGCGCCGTGGTCCGCGGGTGTGTCGGGCGGCGCGTCCGGCGGCGCGGGCAGGGCGGGCGCCACATCCCGCCTCGCGGGCGCGGTGACCGGGCCCAGGTACTCGCGCCCCGCCCGCACGTTGACCGCGCACGGGATCGGCTCCCCGGTGCCGAGCCGGTCGATGCACAGGTTGCAGGCGATGCACGGCCGGTAGCCGCGGCCGGCGAGGGCGTGGCGGGGGAAGTCGGGATCGGCGTGCAGGGCGCGGGCCAGGGAGACGAAGTCGGCCAGCCCGCCCGCCACGACGGCCTCGGCGCTCTCCGGCGTGTTGATCCGCCCGGCGACCCCCACCGGCAGCCCGAGCGCCCGGTACCGCCCGGCGTACGGGGCGAGCAGCCCGGGCTCCCACTCGGCGGGCTGGATGCTCCACTGCCCCGCCTCGTACGACCCGGCCGAGACGTCGAGGAAGTCCAGCAGGTCCAGGCGGGTGCGTGAGATCAGCTCGAACGTGCGCCCCGCGGTCAGCCCGCCCTCGAACCCCTCGTGCGCGGACAGCCGCAGGCCGACGGCCACCCCGGGGCCGGCCTGCTCGCGGACGGCCTCGACGACCAGCCCGAGGAAGCGGAGAGGGTGGGCGAACTCGTCGGCACGCAGGTTGAACGCGGGGGAGAGGAACTGGTGGACGAGGTATCCGTGCGCCCCGTGGATCGAGATCACGTCCACCCCCGCCTCACGGCAGCGCCGCGCGGCCTGCCCGTAGGCGGCGGCCAGCTCGTACACCTCGGCGGCCGGCGCCTCCCGCGGCAGCTCGCCGCCGGCGGGCAGGCACGGGACGGGGGAGGGCGCGACCGGCTGGAAGCCGCTGACCGCGCTCTGGGCGGTGCGGCCGCCGTGGTTGAGCTCGACGCCGAGCAGGGCGCCGCCGTCGTGCACGGCCCCGGCCAGCCGGGCGAGCCCGGGGACGCACGCGTCCGTGTCCACGCCGAGCTGCCGCAGCCGTCCCTTGCCGTCCGCGCGGACGTAGGCGGCCTCGGCGAACACCAGTGCCGCGCCACCCCGCGCCCGCCGGGCGAGGTAGGCGGTGTAGCGGCCGGTGACGGCGCCGTCGGGCTCGCAGTAGTTGCGCTCCATGGGGGCCGCGACGAACCGGTTGCGCAGCCGTACGGGACCCAGGGTCAGAGGGCGGCCCACGGCCGGCCCGCCCTCGCTCACCAGTGACAACCGTGCTCCGTCCTAGAGTACGGACTAGATAGTCCACAAGGCTCCACGCGCGGCGCCGTGAAGTCAAGAGTCATGTCTAGCCAGCTAACTCACTAGTACGTACATTAAGAAAACCGCAGCACCTGCTTGAAAGGACGATGTGATGCACTCATTCCTGGTCGGGCTGATCGGCTCGGGCATCGGGCCCTCCTGGAGCCCGCCGTTGCACGAGCAGGAGGCCGTGCACCACGGGCTGCACTACGTCTACCGGCTGCTCGACACCGACCGGATGGGCGGCGAGGTGGGGGAGCTGGTCCGCACGGCGCGCAGGTTCGGCTACGACGGGCTCAACATCACCCACCCCTGCAAGCAGGCCGTCATCCCGCACCTGGACGAGTTGTCACCGGACGCCCGCATGCTCGGCGCGGTCAACACCGTGGTGTTCGACGGCGAGCGGGCCGTCGGCCACAACACGGACTGGACGGGCTTCGCCGAGTCGTTCGCGCGGGGCCTGCCGGACGTGCCCACCCGCAGGATCGTGCAGCTCGGCGCCGGCGGCGCGGGAGCCGCGGTCGCGCACGCGCTGCTCACGATGGGCGCCGACCGGATCACCCTGGTCGACGCCGATCCGGCGCGGGCGGGCGCGCTCGCCGGCGAGCTGGCCGCCCGCTTCGGCGCGGGCCGGGCCCGCCCCGCCGGCACGGACGAGCTGCCCGGGCTGCTGGCCGGTGCCGACGGGCTGGTGCACGCGACCCCGACCGGCATGGCCCACCATCCGGGCCTGCCGCTGCCCGCCGAGCTGCTCCACCCCGGCCTGTGGGTGGCCGACATCGTCTACCGGCCGCTGGAGACCGAGCTGCTCAGGCAGGCGCGGGCGATCGGCTGCCGGACGCTGGACGGCGGCGGCATGGTCGTCTTCCAGGCCGTGCACGCGTTCAGGTTGTTCACCGGCCGCGAGCCGGACGCCGAGCGGATGTTCGCCCACCTGACCGATCTCATCGCCGTCTGACATCACCGTCCCGAAGCGCCGTCCAAGGAGGAATCGTGCGTAAGTCCATCGCCACCGTGTCGGTGAGCGGCACTCTCGCGGAGAAACTGGAGGCGATCGCCGCCGCCGGGTTCGACGGGGTGGAGATCTTCGAGAACGACCTGCTGGCCTGCCCGCTCTCGCCCGAGGAGGTCCGGGCCAGGGCCGCCGACCTCGGCCTCGGCATCGACCTCTACCAGCCGTTCCGCGACTTCGAGGCGGTGCCTGCCGACGTGCTCGCGGGCAACCTGCGCCGGGCCGAGCGCAAGTTCAGGGTGATGGAGCGGCTCGGCGCGGACCTGCTGCTGGTCTGCTCGAACGTCTCGCCGGGCGCGATCGGCGACGACGAGCTGGCCGCCGAGCAGCTCCGGCTGCTGGCCGAGCGGGCCGCCGAGCACGGCGTGCGCATCGCCTACGAGGCGCTGGCCTGGGGCCGGCACGTCAACGAGTACCTGCACGCCTGGCGCATCGTGCGCATGGCCGACCACCCGGGCCTGGGCACCTGCCTGGACAGCTTCCACATCCTGTCGCGCGGCTCCGACCCGATCGGCATCGAGGCCATCCCGGGGGAGAAGATCTTCTTCCTGCAGCTCGCTGACGCGCCGCTGCTGGCCATGGACGTGCTGCAGTGGAGCCGCCACTACCGCTGCTTCCCCGGGCAGGGCAACTTCGACCTGGCCGGGCTGACCGCCAGCGTGCTGCGGGCGGGATACACGGGGCCGCTGTCGCTGGAGGTGTTCAACGACGTCTTCCGCCAGGCGTCCGTGGAGCGTACCGCGCTGGACGGCATGCGCTCGCTCATCGCGCTGGAGCAGAGCCTGGACGGCGTGAGCCACCCCGCCGTGCCCGCCGGCTTCGCCTTCGCCGAGCTGGCCGACACCGGCACCCTCGGCGGGCTGCTGAGCGCGCTCGGCTTCGCCCGGGCGGGCGCGCACGCGAGCAAGCCGGTCGAGCTGTGGTCGCAGGGGGAGGCCAGGATCCTGCTCAACGCCGGCGGCCAGGCCTCCCACGAGGGCCCGGCCCTGGTCGCGATCGGCCTGGACAGCCCCGACCCCGGTGGCGCCGTCAAGCACGCCGGCTCGCTGCTGTCACCCGTCCTGCCCCGCGAGCGCGCCCCGGAGGACGCGCCGCTGGACGCGATCGCCGCCCCCGACGGCACCGAGATCTTCTTCTGCGACACCGCCTGGCTCGCCGACTTCGCCCAGGGCGCACCCGCCGTAGCCGGCCCCGGCCAGGGCGCGCCCGCCGACGGCGGGATCACCCGCATCGACCACGTGGCGCTCACCCAGCCGCTGCACTACTTCGACGAGGCCGCCCTGTTCTACCGCAGCGTGCTCGGCCTGCGCCCGCAGGAGAGCCTGGAGCTGCCGGACCCGTACGGCCTGCTGCGCAGCAAGGCGATGTCGGCCCCCGACGGCGCGGTCCGCATGGTGGTGAACATCGCCCAGGTCGGCGCCGGCCAGCACCCCTGGCAACACCTCGCGCTGGCCTGCGACGACGTCGTGGCCGTGGCCCGCAGGCTCCGGGATGAGCACCCGGACCTGCTGCTGCCCATCCCGGACAACTACTACGACGACCTGGAGGCCCGCTACGAGGTCGATCCCGAGCTGCGCCACCTCGGCGTGCTCTACGACCGCGACGGGCACGGCGGCGAGTTCCTGCACCTGTACACGGTCACCGCGGGCCGGGTGTTCTTCGAGCTCGTCCAGCGGATCGGCGGGTACCAGGGTTACGGGGCCGGCAACGCCCCCATCCGGCTCGCCGTCCAGCACGCGGGTGCTTAATCCTGCGGCAACACCCTTGTAATGTACGAACCGGTGAGTTAGTTTCCTGTCACCGCACTACCCCCCGACGTCACCGTGAGGAGCAAAATTGTGACGGTGCAGGGCAAACCGCGTAAAGCGGCCGTTGCTGCCTGGATAGGCAGTGCCTTGGAGTATTACGACTTCTTCATCTACGGCACGGCCGCCGCGCTGGTCTTCAACAAGATTTTCTTCCCGTCCTCCTCGCCCGCCACGGGGACGCTGCTCGCGCTGGCCACGTTCGGCGTCGGCTACCTCGCCAGGCCCGTGGGCGCGTTCGTCCTCGGGCACATCGGTGACAAGTTCGGCCGCAAGCGCGTGCTGGTCACCACGTTGCTGCTGATGGGCGGCTCCACCTTCCTGGTCGGCTGCCTGCCCACCTACGACCAGGTCGGCGTGCTCGCGCCCATCCTGCTCGTGGTGCTCCGCCTGCTGCAGGGCTTCTCCGTCTCGGGCGAGCAGGCCGGCGCCAACTCCATGACGCTGGAGCACGCGCCCGAAGGCCGGCGCGCCTACTACACCAGCTTCACCCTCAACGGCACTCAGGCCGGCCAGATCATCGCCACCGCGATCTTCCTGCCCATCGCGGCCCTCCCCGAGGAGCAGCTGCTGAGCTGGGGCTGGCGGGTGCCGTTCTGGCTGAGCGTCTTCGTGGCCGTCGTCGGGGTCGTCATCCGCCGCACGCTGGAGGAGACCCCCGCGTTCGAGCAGGAGGTCGCCACCAACACCGTGGCGAAGATGCCGCTCGCCGTGCTCTTCCGCGAGCAGTGGCGCGACGTGCTGCGCGTCGTCGTCGCGGCGGTCATCGCCTCGGTCAGCACGATCTTCACCGTGCACGCCCTGTCGTACGCGGTCAACACGATGGGCCTGGAACGCAGCCCGATGCTGTGGGTCGGCGTGCTGGCCAACGTCGCCGCCGTGATCACGATCCCGCTGTGGGGCAAGCTGTCGGACCGGGTCGGCCGCAAGCCGGTCTTCATCGGCGGCTCGCTCGGCTGCGCGGTGCTGATGTTCGCCTACCTGTGGTCGATCTCCGCCGGCAACTACTTCCTGATCTTCCTGGCCGGCATCCTGATGTTCGGCGTGGTGCACAGCGCCACCAGCGCCGTGTGGCCCTCCTTCTACGGCGAGATGTTCACCACCCGCGTCCGCCTGTCCGGCATGGCGATCGGCACCCAGATCGGTTTCGCCATCGCCGGGTTCGCGCCCACCGTGGCCACCGCGGTGGCCGGCACCGGCCCCGAGAGCTGGCTCGGCGTCTCGGTCATCACCGCGGTCGTCTGCCTGATCAACGTGGCCGCCGTCGCGACCGCCAGGGAGACGTACAAGGTGCCGACCGACCAGCTCGGGCTCAAGCCGCTCGACGGACGGGTGAAGGTGTGAGCACACACCCCCGTTACACCGTCTACGCCGTGCGCTACGCGCAGCGCGACGCCCGGCGCGGCGAGCACTTCCACGGCTACGAGCCCGGCGGGGAGAGCTCCCACCCCACCTCCTACTACGTCTGGGCGGCCGTCTCCGCGCAGCACACGGTCGTCGTCGACACCGGCATCGCGCCGGAGCGGGCGGCTCGCGTCCAGGGCCTCGACTACCGCTGCTCGCCCGTCGAGGCCCTGGCCGAGCTGGGCATCGCCGCCGACTCGGTCGGCCACGTGGTGCTCACCCACCTGCACTACGACCACACCGGCACCGCCCGCGACTTCCCCCGCGCCCGCTACGTGGTGCAGCAGGCCGAGCTGGACTACTGGACGGGCCCCTGGGCGGAGCGGATCACCCGCGAGCGCTGGCTGCTCGAGGACGACGACCTCGCCCACCTGACCGCCGCCACGAAGGACGGGCGGGCGCTCGTGCTGAACGGCGACGCGGCCCTGCTGCCCGGCCTGAGCGTGCACCTCGTCGGCGGGCACACGGCCGGCATGCAGGTCGTGCGGGTCGAGACGGCCCGCGGCCCCGTCGTGCTCGCCTCCGACGCCAGCCACTTCTACGAGAACATCGAGAGCGACCGCCCCTTCCCGATCCTGCACAGCATGACCGGCATGTACGGCGCCTTCGACCGCATCAAGGAGCTGGCCGGCGGCCCCGGGCTCGTGGTCGCCGGCCATGACCCGCTGGTGCTCGAACGGTTCCCGCTCCGCACCCCCGACGTCGCGGTGATCAGCCCGTGACCTCGATCTTGCCCGTGGGCCGCGGGCTGTAGGAGTCGTTGAAGAAGTACTCGCCCGGCTTGGTGAACGTGTACTGGAAGGACTCGCCCGGCTTCAGCCTGACGTCGAACAGGCCCTCGAAGAACTGGGTGGCCCCGTGCACGTGCACGTTGCCGGGCGGGTTGACGAACGTCACCGTGGTCCCCACCGGCACCCGCAGATGGGTGGGGGCCATGGCGTTGACGGCGGTGGACTCCACCGCGCCGACCTGCCCGTTCTCGTACACCCGGGCGAGCACGACCGTGTTGTTCACCGTCGCGCCGTCCACCGGCTGGCCGGAGACCGGGCGGCGGACCACCGGCGGGGGCGGGGCGGGCGCCGGGGGGACGGCGCCGCCGAGCTTGAAGGCCCACAGGTGGTCGCCGCGCGGCGCCGAGTTGCCGTACGGGATGCCGGTGCCGCCCGCGTAGACCGCGACGTACTGCTCGCCGTCGACCTCGTAGGCGATGGGGCTGCTGCTGACGCCGGCGCCCGTCTGCCAGCGCCACAGCTCGCGCCCGCCGCGGGCGTCCAGGCAGAGCAGGTTGCCGTCGGGCTGGCCGATGAACAGCAGGTCGGAGGCCGTGGTCAGGATGCCGTTGCCGTGGGCCAGCGAGTACGGCAGGTTCCGCTTCCACCGCACCCGGTTCGTCGAGGGGTCCACGGCCACCACGCCCCCGGTCATGTACTCGCCGGGCGGGCGCAGCCCGTTCGACGACTCGGTCAGCGAGTGGGCGGCGGCCACGTAGCCGAAGCCCGTGTACACCAGGCGGGTGCTGTGGCTGTAGGACTGGTGGTTCCAGTCGGCGCCGCCGCCGTGGCCGGGGATGGTGAGGATCGGCTCGTCCCAGTGCGGCGTGTAGAGGGAGCCGATCGTGTAGTTCGGCACGGCCCGGTGCGGCAGGCCGGGCACCTCGGTGCCCAGCGGCTGCGCCACCGGCCGCAGCTCGGTCCAGCCGCCCTGGCGCGGGAACGGCTGCGTCGGCCACGTCTTCTGCCGGGGCTCCTGCGGCACGGGCACCTCGTCGATGCCCAGCGGGGCCGAGCCGTCGGCGCGGTCGAGGATGTAGTACATGCCGGTCTTGCTGCCGTACACGACGAGCTTGCGCTGCCGGCCGCGCACGCGGGCGTCGACCAGCACGGGCGCCATGACGTTGTCCATGTCCCAGATGTCGTGGTGGACGGACTGGAAGTGCCACCGGTAGGCGCCGGTCTTCAGGTCCATGGCCACGATCGAGTTGGCGAACAGGTTCTGGCCGCCGCGTTCCGACCCGTCCTGCGAGGACTTGCTGCCCCGGGCGTTGCCGAACGTCCAGTAGACCAGCCCCAGCTCCGCGTCGATCGCGCAGTGCATCCACGGCGTGGCCCCGCCGACCTGCCAGGAGTCGCCCTCCCAGGTGTCGCCGCCGATCTCGCCGGGGGCGGCCGTGCCCCAGAAGTGCCACGCCAGGTCACCGGTCGCGGCGTCGAAGGCGAGCGCGGCGCCGCGCGGGCCGTCGTTGGTGCCGCAGTAGAGCATGCCGTCGTGGTAGGTGACCGCGACCTTCTCCAGGTTGCCGTACCCGTTGTGCTGCCGCTCCCAGACCACCTGCCCCGTGCGCTGGTCGAGGGCGATCAGCCAGTTGTCGTTGGCGCAGGTGTAGACCCGGCCGTCGCCGACCGCGACGCCGCGGCGGGTGACCGCCCCGCGCGTCTGCTCGTACTTCCAGATCGTCGCCCCGGTACGGCCGTCCACCGCCACGACGTTGCCCAGGGCCGACTCGACGAACAGGACGCCGTCCACGGCCACGGCGGTGCTCTGGCTGTTGCCCGCCATCAGCCCGCCCTCGATGTGGTTCACCCACGCGGCCCGCAGCCGCCTGACGTTGCCGCGGTGCAGGCCGCGCAGCGCCGTGTAGTTCTGGTTCGCCAGGTTCCCGCCGACCTTCGGGAAGTTCCGATCGGCACGCCGGGTGACCGCGGCGGCGGGGCTCTGACCTGCTCCGGCGAGCGCGACCGCCGCGACCGCGCCCGCGAGTAACTCTCTGCGACGGACCATGGACCGTCCTTTCTCTAGAGGCCGAGATAGATGCGTCGGACCTGGGGGTCGTCGCGGAGCTCCGCGGAGGTGCCGCTGGCGGCGATCTCGCCGTTCTCCATGACCAGACAGGTGGTGGTGACGTCGAAGGTGAGCTTGGCGTTCTGCTCGACGAGCAGGATGGCCAGGCCGCCCGCGTTGAGCTTCTTCAGCACGCCGGCGATGTCGCCGACGAGCTTCGGCGACAACCCCATGGACGGCTCGTCCAGCAGCATCACCTTGGGCCGGCACATCATGGCGCGGCCGACGGCCAGCATCTGCTGCTGCCCGCCGGACAGCGCGCCGGCCAGCCGGCCGCGCATCTCGCCCAGCACCGGGAACAGCTCGTACACCTCGTCGATCGGGGTGCGCTTCCAGCTGCTGGTGTACGCGCCGAGCAGCAGGTTCTTCTCCACCGTGAGCCCGGGGAAGACGTGCCGGCCCTCGGGCACGTAGCCGATGCCGTGCCGGACCAGCGTGTGCGCGGGCGCGCGCAGCAGGTCGCGCTCGCCGAACCGGATCGCCTCGGCCTGCCGGGGCGCCAGCCCCATGATCGCCTTGAGGGTGGAGGACTTGCCGGCGCCGTTCGCGCCGATGATGCCCAGCGACTGGCCCGGCTCCACGGTGAAGGACACGTCGTGGGCGGCGCGGACGCCGCCGTAGTGCACCGACAGCCCCTCGACGGTCAGGGTGGTCATCGGGTCGCCTCCTCGACAGCGGCCTCGGCGGTCTCCTCGGTCGGCGCGGCCATCGAGTCGCCCAGGTAGGCGGCGACGACGTCCGGGTGCACCGCGACCTCGGCGGGCGGGCCGTCGGCGATCACCCTGCCGCTGGACAGCACGGTCACCTGGTCGCACAGGGACATGACCAGGCCCATGTTGTGCTCGATGATGATCACGGTGACGCCCGAGTCCCTGATCGAGCGGACGATGTCGGCGAGCTGGCGCACCTCCTCCCCGTTGAGCCCGGCGGCGGGCTCGTCCAGCAGCAGCAGGGCGGGGGACATGGCCATGGCGCGGGCCAGCTCGATGCGGCGCTGGATGCCGTAGGGCAGCGAGCGCGGCTCGGCGTCGGCGACCTCGGCCAGCCCGAAGCGTTCGAGCAGCTCCGCGGTCCGCCGGTGCAGCGCCCGCTCGTAGCCCAGCACCTTCCACGGCAGGACGGCGTAGCGCCAGATCCAGGTGGTGCGGGTGCGGTCCAGCGCGAGCAGGAGGTTCTCGCGCACGCTGAGATCCTCGAACAGGCGCAGGTTCTGGAACGTGCGGGCCACGCCGCGCAGCGAGAGCCGGTACGGCGCCATCCCGGTCGCCTCCCGCCCGGCCAGGACCACGGATCCCTCGGTGGGGTCGTAGAAGCCGCTGATCACGTTGAACAACGTCGTCTTGCCGGAGCCGTTCGGCCCCACGATGCCGCGGATCTGGCCCGTGGGCACGGTGAGCGACACCTTGTCGAGCGCCACCAGGCCCTTGAACCGCTTGGTCACCTCCCGCACGTCCAGCGCGACCTCCTCGGCGGAGGCGGGCGCGGGGTCGTAGGGCCGGAACGCGCCGAGCTGGGCTCGCGAGCCGCCGGTCCGCCGGCGCAGCAGCGCCCGGAGCTGCCCGGGCAGGCCCGCCAGCCCCTTGGGCGCGAACACCACCACGAGCACCACGACGAGCCCGTAGCCGAGCTGCGCGTAACCCGAGGCGTCCAGCAGCGCCTCCCTGACCAGCGCCAGCGCGATCGCGCCGACGACGCAGCCCAGGATGCTGCTCCGCCCGCCGATGATCACCATGGCGAGCAGCAGGAACATGTTGGCGATGTTGAAGGACTCGGGGGCGACGAACCGGATCAGCCCCGCGTACAGGATGCCGGCCAGGCCGCCGTACAGGCCGGACAGCACGAACGCGGTCATCCGCAGCAGCGGGATCTCCGCGCCCAGGGCCCCGGCCGCCAGGTCGTCGTCCCGCATCGCGCGCAGCCGGCGGCCCAGCGGCGAGCGGGTGACCAGCAGCGCGAACGCCAGCGCGATCGCGAAGACGATCAGCTCGACGTAGTAGAACAGGTAACCGCTGGACAGGTCGATGCCGAACATCGGCGGCACCGGGATGTCGCTGATGCCCTCGGCCCGCCCGGCGATGTGCGCGTTGGTCACCCAGTTGGTGAACGCCAGCGCCAGCCCCAGCGTGACGATGCCGAGATAGTGCGACTGCATGCGCAGCGCGGGGATGCCGACCAGCACGCCGAACACCACGGCGGTGAGGACGGCCAGCACGGAGGCGGTCCAGAAGCCGAAGCCGGCCTCCGTGGTGAGGATGGCCACCGTGTACGCGCCGACGCCGAAGAAGGCGACCTGGGCCAGGTTGATCTGCCCGGCCACGCCCATGGTCAGGCCGAGCCCGATGGCCAGGATCGCGAAGATGATCGCGACGTCGGCGACGTGGATGGCGTACCCGCCCAGGCCGTAGGGCAGCAGCCAGGCCGCGATCGCGGCGATGGCGATGAGCGCCACTCGTTTCATGCGCGGTTCACCGTTGCCTCTCCGAAGATGCCGGTGGGGCGGATCATGACGATGACGGCGAAGACCAGGAACGTGACCAGCTCGGAGTACTCCTGGAAGTTGCCCGCGGCGAAGGAGTCGAGCAGCCCGAAGGCCAGGCCGCCGACGATCGCGCCGGGCATGCTGCCGAAGCCGCCCAGCATGGCCGCGGCGAAGCCCTTGATGCCCAGGGTGCCGCCCATGGTCGGGTTCACGTACAGCATGGGGCCGATGAGGCTGCCCGCCAGCGCGGCCAGGCCGGCGCCGATGGCGAAGGCCATGGCGTTGCTGCGGCCGACGTGGATGCCGACCGCGGTGGCGGCCTGGTGGTCCATGGCGACCGCCTGCATGGCCGCGCCCCGCTTCGTGCGCTGCAGGAACAGCGCCAGCAGCCCGGTCGCGGCGGCGGCCACGGCGATCACCAGCAGGCTGTAGGTGGGGATGCGGATCCCGGCCACGTCGATCGGCCCCGTGGCGACCGGCGACGGCACCGCGTGCCCGGTCGCCCCCCAGACCAGGACCGCGCCCGCCTCCAGCACCGCGCCGAAGCCGATGGTGCCGATCAGCATCAGCGTGAAGTCCTTGTTCTCCAGCGGGCGCAGGAACCGCTCGATGACCAGGCCGATCAGCGCGGTGACCGCGATCGCGACCACGACGGCCACCGCGAAGGGCAGCTTGCTGGCCATGTAGAAGGTGGAGGCGGCGTACGCGCCGATCATCACGACGCTGCCGTGGGCGAAGTTGACCAGGCCCATGGTGCGGTAGACGATCGAGAACCCCATCGCCACCAGCGCGTACACCGCTCCGAACGTGACCCCGCCGATCAGGGTCTGAAGGAAGACCTGCACGTCAGCTCGCGGCCTCGGGCACGACCTTGCCGTCCTTGACCAGGCCGATCTTGGTTTCGTGGATGCCGACGCCGTTGGCGTCGTAGTTGTAGCTGCCGAGCAGCCCGGCGCGCTTGACCCCGCGGATGGCGTCGGCCAGCTTCTGGCCGCCCTCGCCGTTGGTCTGCTTGAGCGCCTCGATGAGGATGGACGCCCCGTCGTAGGCCTTGGCGACGTGCATGCGGGCGTCCTCGTTGTAGGCGGCCTTGTACTTGGCGGCGAACTCCTTGATCTCCGGGGTGGCCTCGTTGCTCAGGTAGGGGGAGCTGACGATGGTGCCCTCGGCGTTGTCCAGGCCGGCGGTGGTGGCGTACACGTCGGTGCCCACGGGGGCGCCGCCGGCGAAGACGGCCTTGATGCCGAGCTCGCGCGCCTGCTTGGCGATCAGCCCTGACTGGACCTCCTCGGCGCCGATGAACAGCACCTCCGGGTCCTGCTCGCGGATCTTGGCCAGGTTGGAGTTGAAGTCCTTCTGGTCGGGGGTGACGATCTCGTCGGCGGACGGGGTGACGTTCCTGGTCTTGAGCGAGTTGAGGAACGCGTCGTGCTCGCCGGAGCCGTAGGCGCCGTTGTTGCTGATCAGCGCGATCTTCTTCATGCCCTTGTCGTCGACGAGGTACTTGGCGAGCGTCTCGTCGAAGGTGACGCTGGTCGGCGCGTTCAGGAAGAGGAACGGGCTCTTCAGCTCGGCGAGCTTGGGCGACTGGCCGGAGGTGATGTTCGGGATCTTGGCGTCCTTGAGGATGGGCGCCATGGCGAGGGTGACCGCGCTCTCGGCGGTGCCGAGCATCGCGACGTAGCCCTCGGCGGAGATCTTCCTGGCCACGTTGGTGCCGACGGTCGGGTCGCCCTGGCTGTCGAAGAGGTCGAGCTGGATCTGCCGGCCGCCCACGCCGCCGGCCTTGTTGGCCTCCTCGATGGCGAGCTTGACGCCCTTGTGCTCCCACTGGCCGAGCGAGCTGAGCTGGCCGCTCTGCGCGTTGACGTTCGCGATCTTGATGGGGCCGGTGGCGGTGGCGCCGGACTCGGCCTGCTGGCCGGGAGGGGCACAGGCGGCGAGCGCTATCAGGGCGGCGGCCGCGATGGAGAATCTCGTGAAATGCACGGGTTCACCTCTAGGGGGGTGGGTGAGGTTAATTCACGGACTAGTACGTTCGTTATAAGCGACGGGACAGGCTGAGGGAATCTCGAACGTGCAACGGTTTCCGCCCGGGATCAGTCGGTGAACAGACCCTGGTAGATGTCCTTGATGTTCCAGTGACCGGGGGTCGGCACCGGCTCGTTGACCATCGGCACGTCGATCACCGCGGGGCGCCGGTTCGCGACGGCCTCGCGCAGTGCCGTGCCCAGCTCGGCCGGCGCGGTGACGGTGTGGCCGTCGGCGCCGCACGCCCTGGCGAGCGCGGCGAAGTCGGGGCTGTAGGGCCGGCCCGCGGGGTCGGTGAAGTCGCAGCCGTGGCTGCGGCCGAAGTGCGCCGACTGCAGGTCGGAGATCGTGCCGTGGGCGCGGTTGTTCATCACCACGAAGATCACCGCGGCGCCCTGCTCGACGGCGAGCGGCACGGCGGGCAGTTGGGCGCTCATCCCGCCGTCGCCGATCAGCGCCACCACCGTCCTGCCGGGCTGCGCGAGCTGCACGCCGACGGCCGCGGCCGGCCCGAATCCCATGGTGGAGGCCCCGCCCGGGGTGATGAAGCGGCCCCCGGCCGGCAGCTCGTAGCACTGCGCGACGCCGTTCTTGTTCCACCCCACGTCGGTCACCAGGACCGTGTCCGGCGGCAGCGCGTCGCGCAGGTCCTTCAGGATGCGCTCGGGGCGCAGCGGGAAGTCCTCGCTCCGGCCCCGCTCCCGGCTGGCCGCGAACAGCTCCGTCCGCGCCTCCAGGATCTGCTTGCGCAGGCCGGTCCTGTCGCGGGCGGGGTGGGCCGCCGCCGCGTCGGCGATCGCCTCGACCGCGAGCCGCACGTCGGCGACGGCGCCGATCTCCGCCGGGTAGTTGCGGCCGATCTCGGCCGGGTCGATGTCGATCTGGATCAGCGTGCTGCCGGACAGGTCCCAGGTGAAGCGCGGATCCCAGGAGCTGGCGTCCGTCTCGGCGAACCGGGTGGCCAGCGCCAGCACCACGTCCGCCTCCCGCGCGCAGGCGTTGGTGAGCTCCAGCCCCCAGAAGCCCGGCATCCCGATGACCAGCGGATGCGCGTCCGGGACCGTGCCCTTGGCCATCAGCGAGTGCGCGATCGGGATGTCGAGGTGCTCGGCCAGGCGGATCAGCGGCCCGGGGTCCTCGCGCAGGCCGCCGCCCACGTAGATCAGCGGGCGCTCGGCGCCGGCCAGCCGGGCGGCGATCAGCTCCGCGGTGCTCTCCGGCAGCCCCGGCGGGGCCGCGTGGCTGAGCGGCGGGTACGGCGCCGCGGGCCGCGAGAAGACGTCCATCGGCACGTTGACCAGCACCGCGCCCGGGCGGCCCGAGGTGGCCGTCCAGAACGCGCGCTCGACGAAGCGGCCCAGGTCCTGGGCCCGGTGCACGTTCCAGGCCCGCTTGACGAACGGCCTGAACACGCTCGCCTGGTCGGCGTCGGCGTGCAGGTTGATCTCCTGGTGCGGGTGCCGGCCGTGGTAGTAGGACGGGATGTCGCCGGAGATCACCACCAGCGGCACCGAGTCCAGCGCGGCCGTCATGACACCGGTCGCGGCGTTGGTCAGGCCGGGGCCCACGTGCACGAGCAGCACCCCCGGCCTGCCGGAGGCGCGGGCGTAGCCGTCGGCGGCGTGCGCGGCGGCCTGCTCGTGGCGGGCGATGACGAAGCGGATCCGGCTGTCGGCCAGCGCGTCCAGGACGGCGATGTTGGTGTGGCCGCAGGTGCCGAAGACGTACTCGACGCCGAGCTGTTCGAGCTGCTCGACAAGGGCGTGGGCGGCGGTCCTGGTCACTCGTCTCCCCAGATGGTCAGGCCCTTGAGCATGAGGGTCTTGGTCACGGTGAAGTCCTCGATCATCCAGCGCGGCGACTCGCGGCCGATGCCGGAGTCCTTCACGCCGCCGAACGGCACGTGGTCGAGGCGGAAGTTGGACGAGCCGTTCACGATCAGGCCGCCGACCTCCAGCTCGCGCCAGGCGGTGACGATGCGGCGCACGTCGTGGGTGAACAGCCCGGCCTGCAGCCCGTACGAGCTGCGGTTGCACTCCTCCAGCACCTCGTCGAAGCCGTCGTAGGGCAGCACGGCCACCAGCGCGCCGAACACCTCCTCGCGCACGACCCTGGCCTCGGCGGGCGGCGCGACGACGACGGTCGGCGCCATCACCGCGCCCTCGCGGGTGCCGCCCGCCGTCACCTGGGCGCCCTGGCCGGCGGCCTCGGCCGTCCAGCGGACCACCCGCTCGGCCGCGTCGTCGTCCACCATGGAGCCCACGTCGGTCGCCGGATCCAGGGGGTCGCCCACGACCAGGCCCTTGACGTGCGCGGTCAGCTCCTGCGCGAACTCCTCGAAGCGGCTGCGGTGCACGTAGACGCGCTGGACGGAGATGCAGCTCTGCCCGGAGTTGCTGTAGCCGGTGCGGGCGCACGCGAGCGCCGCCCGCGCGATGTCGGCGTCCTCGCAGACGATGGTGGCGGCGTTCCCGCCGAGCTCCAGCATGACCCGCTTCGGCCCGGCGGCGCGGGCGACGGCGTGACCGGCCGGGACGCCGCCGGTGAAGCTGACGACGGCGATCTCCGGGGCGGCGCACAGCCGCGCGCCCACCTCGCCGCCGCCGTGCAGCACCTGCACCGCCTCCACCGGCATCCCGGCCTCGAGCAGCAGCTCCACCAGCGCGGTGGAGACCGCGGGCGCCTGCGGCGGAGGCTTGACGATCGTGGTGTTGCCGGCCGCGAAGGAGGCGGCGAGCTTGTGGGCCAGCAGGTTCGCCGGAGCGTTGAACGGGGTGATGGCCAGCACCGGGCCGGCCGGGGCGCGCTGCGTGATCGCGGTGTTGCCGACCCCGCGGCCCCAGCCGGCCACCGGCAGCACCTCGCCGCCGATCATCCGCGCCTCGGCGGCGGCGACGGCCAGGGTGTCGGCGACCCGTAACACCTCGCCGCGCCCGTCCTTGAGCGGCTTGCCCAGCTCCAGCGCCAGCAGCCGGGCCAGCCGGTCGCCCTGCGCGGTCACCGCGGCGGCGGCCCGCTCCAGGACGTCGGCCCGGGTGGCCGGCGCCAGGCGGGCGATCCGCTTGGCGGACCGCCGGGCGTAGGCGAGCGCGGCGGTGACGTCCTCGTCCTGTGCGGTGCGGGCCCGGCTGACCGGCTCGCGCAGGTAGGGGCCGATGCGGTCGGCATGCGGGCCTCCGGTCAGCCACTGCCCGGCGACCAGGGACCCGGCTTCGTGGATGGTGTTCATGATGACTCCCACTGGATCCGCTCAGCGGTTCTGATAATCCGCAGTGTGGATTGCCCTCACGGTATGAGCCGGGCGAACGTTATGGCAAGGGTGTCGCATAAACCGCTTGGCGGAGCGTATGGACCACCAAGCGGACTCGATGTTAGCGTGCGGCCATGCCTTCGAACATTGGGGAGGGCGGGGGCGTACGCAGCGTCCAGCGCGCGTTCGGCATCCTCTCGCTGCTCTCCGAGGACCGGCGGACGCTGACGATCCGCGAGGTCGTCGACGAGACCGGCCTGGCCAAGACCACGGCGCTGCGCCTGCTGCAGAGCCTGGAGCACATGGGGCTGCTGTGGGCCACGCCGCAGGGGTTCGCGGCCGGTCCGGCGCTGTGGCGCTGGGCGCACCTGGCGCGCTCGGCGTGGGAGCTGCCGCCGGAGACCGTCCAGCTCATGCGCGAGCTGGGGGCGCGGCACCGGGAGACCGTCAACCTCTACGTGCCGCGCGACGTGCGCCGCGTCTGCGTCGCCCAGCAGGAGAGCCCGCAACCGCTGCGCCACGTGGTGCGCGTCGGTGACGAGCTGCCCCTGTGGGCCGGCGCCTCCTCGAAGGTGCTGCTGATCGGGGCGCCGGAGCCGCTGCTCGTCAGGGTGGCCCGCTCCTCCCCGTACGGCGAGGCCCACGTGGCGACGCTGCGGGCCTGGATCGGCCAGGCGGCGCACGACGGGCACGCGGCCAGCCACGGCGAGCGCGAGCCCGGCCTGTCCGCCGTGGCCGTTCCGATCAACGGCCCGATCACCGGGTTCGCCGGCGGCGGCACGCGGGCGACCGTGGCGGCGCTGACGCTGAGCGGCCCCACCGTCCGCTTCACCGGGGACCGGGTCCGGGAGTTCGCCGCGGACCTGCGCGAGGCGGCCGAGCGGATGTCCGAGCGCGGGTTCGACCACCCTCTGACTTGACTCAATGGAGCGTGCATGCAGCAGTTGCCACTGGACGGCGTCAAGGTCGTGGACCTGACCAACGTGCTGGCCGGGCCGTACTGCAGTTACCAGCTGATGTTGTTCGGCGCGGAGGTGGTCAAGGTCGAGCTGCCCGGCACCGGGGACCTCGCCCGGCGGCTCGGCCCCGACCCCGAGCTCAACGAGGCCCGGATGGGTGCTTCCTTCCTGGCCCAGAACGCCGGCAAGAAGTCGGTCGAGCTGGACCTGAAGAGCCGGGACGGGCGGGCCGCGTTCGAGTCGATGATCGCCGGCGCCGACGTCCTGCTGGAGAACTTCAGAGCCGGCGTGCTGGCCAGGCTCGGCTACGGCTGGGACCGCCTGCGCGAGCTCAACCCCGGCCTCGTCTGCTGCGCCATCTCCGGCTTCGGGCAGAGCGGCCCGATGAGCGGCGCGCCCGCCTACGACCAGATCATCCAGGGGCTGTCCGGCATGATGAGCGTCACCGGCACCCCCGACACCGCCCCGCTGCGCGTGGGCTTCCCCATCTGCGACACCGTCGGCGGGCTGATGGCCGCCCTGGCGGTCTCCGCCGCGCTGGCCGGACGGCACCGCACCGGGCGCGGCTGCTACCTGGACCTGTCCATGCTGGAGGCGTCGATCTCCGCGATGGGCTGGACCGTCTCCAACTACCTGGTCAGCGGGGTCGAGCCGGAGCCGATGGGGGACCAGAACGCCACCGCCGCCCCGTCCGGCACCTTCGAGACCGCCGACGGGCCGCTCAACATCGCCGCCAACCAGCAGGCCCAGTTCGAGACGCTGTGCCGGCTCGTCGGGCGGCCCGACCTGCCCGCCGACCCGCGCTTCGCCGGGCGCGAGTCGCGCAAGACCCACCGGCACGAGCTCAACCAGGAGCTCAACTCGGCGCTGCGGGCCAAGACCGCGCTGGAGTGGGAGGAGATGCTCGCCGCCGGGGGCGTGCCCGCCGCCCGCATCCTCACCGTCCCGCAGGCGCTCGCCCTCGACCAGGTACGCCATCGCGGCTTCCTCACCGAGCTGCCGTTCCCGGGGGCGGGGGAGCGGCAGGTCACCGTCACCGGGAACGGCGTGATGGTGGACGGCGCCGCGCTGCGCCCACGCGGGCCCGCGCCGCTGCTCGGGGAGCACAACACCGAGATCGAGGCGGCGCCATGAGCGGGCGTGATGCCGAGAATGCGGCCCAGGCCATGAGCGGGCGTGATGCCGAGGCGGCGGCAAGGGCGGCGGCAGGGGCGGCGGCAGGGGCCGCGAGCGGGCACGATCCGGTCGCGAGTGCCGCGGCCGACTGGTGGGCCACCGGCGTCTCGAAGGTCGAGCCCGACGTCATCGAGCTGCGCGGGCAGCCGGTCCAGGAGCTCATCGGGCGGATCGGCCTCGCCGAGATGATCTGGCTGATGCTCCGCGGCGAGCGCCCCGACCCGCGCCGGGCCGCGCTGCTGGAGGCGGCCCTGGTCTCCTCCGTCGATCACGGGCCGCACGCGCCGTCCATCGCCGTCGCCCGCATGGCGGTCACCTGCGGCGTCGGCCTCAACAACGCCGTGGCCACCGGGGTCAACCTGCTCGGCGACGTGCACGGGGGCGCGGGCGAGCAGTGCGTCAGGCTGCTGGAGGAGGTGGTCGCCGGCCACGGCCCGCGCGGCGACGCCGGGGGTGCCCCGGGCGGTGATGCGAGCGGTGACCCGGGTGGCGACGTGGATGCCGCTGCCGTGGTCGCCCGCTGGCGGGCGCGGGACCGCTACCTGCCCGGCTTCGGGCACCGCTTCCACACCCGCGATCCGCGCCGTGATCCGCTGCTCGGCCTCGTGGCGGAGGCGGCCCGCGACGGGGTGGTGGCGGGCGCGCACCTGCGGGCCGCGCTGGAGGTCGAGCGCCTGATCGCCCCGGTGCCCATGAACATCGACGGCGCGACCGCCGTCGTCTACGCCGAGCTCGGCTTCCCCGCGCCGCTCGCGCGTGGCCTGTTCGTGCTCAGCCGCTCCGTCGGGATCCTGGCCCACGCCTGGGAGGAGACCGGCCAGGGCCGGCGCAACAAGGGCCCGATCCCACCGTCCATCCTGCCGACCTGGTTGTGAGAAGACCCCGCCGGACGGCGGGGCCCCGCAGGCGATAGGCGAGAGCTTGTCGCCACGAAGATCCGCAGTTACGCTCAATCCCCCGAGTGGACCATGCAGTCCACCTAGTGGACCCCTTCGCGAGGTGCCCATGCGCAGCAAACTGTCCATCGCCGCAGCCACCGGAGCAGCGCTCCTGCTGCTCACCGCCACCGCACCCAGCTCCGCCGCCTCCCCGGAACCGGCCAGGAACCTCGGCGACCCCGACTACGGCGTCTGCCGGGGCACCGACCCCCGCTGCTACCACGACTGGGGCAACTTCGACCCCGCCGAGGGCTACAAGCTGCTCGTCTACAGCCGTACCGCCGGCCCCCGCCACGCCCACCTCGGCACCCCGCTCGGCCCCGGCCTCAACCCGCCGCTCAACGACAACAACGTCGCCGTCAAGGCGGTCCTCAAGCTGGGCCAGGAGAACGGTTTCACCGTCGACTACACCGAGGACGTCACCCAGCTCTCCTCGGCCGGACGGCTGCTCAACTACAACGCCGTGATGTTCCTCAGCACCACCCGCGACACCCTCGACGACGCCGCGCAGACCGCGCTGCGCCAGTACATCCGCGCAGGCGGCGGCTTCGTCGGCGTGCACAACGCCTTCGGCACCGAGTACAACTGGCCCTGGTACGAAGGCCTGCTCGGCAACGCCAACTTCTACGACCACGGCGCCAACCAGCCCGGCACCGTCGTCACCGTGAACCGCCGCGACGCCTCCACCCAGGGCCTGCCCAGGACCTGGGCCTTCTCCGACGAGTGGTACAACCTCATCCCCGCGCCCACCCGCGTCCGCGTCCTGGCCGAGGTGGACGAGCGCACCCTGCCCCAGGGCGTGCGCGGCAACCTCGGCCACCCCGGCCACGGCGAGCACCACCCGGTGAGCTGGTGCCAGTACTACGACGGCGGCAAGGCCTGGCTGACCACCCTCGGCCACGACGTCAAGGCCTGGACGGACGAGCCCATGGAAGGCGACCAGTACTTCGTGCAGCACCTGCTGGGCGGCGTCAAGTCCGTGCTCGGCATGGCCCCCTTCTGCCGCTGACCGCCGCGCGGTCAGGCCGCCGGCGGTCATACGGCTGGGTGGCCGGCGGCGGCTCGGCCGGGCCACGAGCGGTCGCACGGCCGGGCTGCCGTCGGCGGTCGTGCGGTCAGTCGGCGTGCAGGGCGGTCCTGAGGTCGGCGAGCGGGTCCGGTTCGGCGTAGCCCGGTGTCTGGACGCGGACGGAGACCAGCCGGCCGTTCCAGGCGGCCGGGACGCGATAACGGTCCGACACGGGCAACCCGGCGTCGTGCCCCAGCCGCAGCCCGGCGCCGCCGTGCTGGAGGGCGACGGGCAGGATGCCGTCGAAGGCCAGGGAGCCGGCCACGGCGGCGTCGTACAGGAGATGGAAGGCCGAGCCGTCCGGCCCGGTGAGGTGGGCGACGCCCAGGGCCTGGCGGCCGGGCCGTACGGGACGGTCCGCGACCACCTCCAGGATCTCCCCGGCCCGGGAGAAGGTGAACACCAGCCGGCCGTCCGCGACGTGGAGCGCCAGGCCGCCGTGCAGGTCGCCCAGGGCGAGCAGCACCCCGTCCGGCGCGTCGCCCGCCTCCACCTCGGCCGTGATGCGGAAGCCGCCGAAGAGCAGGGGCAGGGACTCGTCGCAGATCGGTGAGGCGCCGGGCCGGTAGGTGCGGTCGTCGCCCGGCGGCCAGGCCGGCCCGATGAGGGCGCCGATGCGGTCCACCAGGTTGTCGTAGAGCGGCAGGACGTGGTTGCGCCCGGCCTCCTCGTCCCACAGGCGCCGCAGCTCCGCGACGACCTCCGGATGCCCGGCCGACACGTCGGTGGCCTCGGAGAAGTCGGCGGACAGGTCGAACAGCGCCCAGTGGTCGTCGTCGAAGGCGCGGCTCCCGGTGAGGAGCTCCTGCTCGTCGAGGATGCCGGTGGAGACGTGGTCGGTGGTGGCCTTCCAGCGCCCGTGGATGAGGGAGCGGGAGCCCAGCATCTCGAAGTACTGCGTCTCGCGCGGCGCGGGCGCCCCGGGGTCGTCGAAGGTGGCGCGGAAGCTGGCTCCGTCGATCCGCTGCTGCTCGACGCCGTCCACGACGTCCGGCGCCTCGACGCCGATCGTGTCCAGCAGCGTGGGGAACAGGTCGTTGACGTGCAGGACGGGGTCGCGGACCGCGCCGCGCGCGCGGATCCCGGCGGGCCAGTGCACGATCAGCGGGGTACGCGTGCCGCCGAGCCAGGTGTAGCGCTTCCACAGGCGGAACGGCGTGTTGCCGGCCCACGCCCAGCCCCACGCGTAGTGGTTGTAGGTGGCGGGGCCGCCCCAGTCGTCGTAGTGGGCGAGGTTGTCCTCCAGGGACTCGGGGATGGCCGAGGAGAAGCGGTGCTCGTTGACGCTGCCGTGCACGCCGCCCTCGGCGCTGGCCCCGTTGTCGGAGAACAGCACGACGATCGTGTCGTCGAGCCGGCCCGTCTCCTCCAGGTGGTCGAGCAGGCGGCCGATCTGGGCGTCGGTGTGGGTGAGGAAGCCGGCGAAGACCTCCTGCTGGCGGGCGTACAGGCGGCGTTCGTCGGCGGTGAGGTCGTCCCAGGCGCGCACCCAGCCGGGGCGCGGCGTGAGGGTGGTGCCGGGCGGGACGAGGCCGGCGTCGAGCTGGCGCTGGAAGATCTCCTCCCGCCAGGCGTCCCAGCCGTGGTCGAAGCGGCCGTGGTAGGGCTCGGCCCATTCCGGGGTCACGTGGTGCGGTGAGTGCGTGGCGCCGAGGCCGACGTACAGGAAGAAGGGCTTGCCGGGAGCGGCGTGGCGCTGGTCGTCCAGGTAGCGGATGGCGCGGCCGGTCAGGTCCTCGGTGAGGTGGTAGCCCTCCTCGGGGGTGGCGGGCGGGTCGACGTAGTGGTTGTCCTCGACGAGGTTGGGCGCGTAGTGGTTGGCGTCGCCCTGGAGGAAGCCGTAGTAGCGCTCGAAGCCGAGGCCGAGGGGCCAGTGGCCGAACGGGCCCGCCGCGGAGCGTTCGAAGCGCGGGGTGAGGTGCCACTTGCCGACGGCCAGGGTGGAGTAGCCGTGGTCGCGCAGGATCCGTGGCAGGGTGGCGGCCGAGCGCGGGATGCGGGCGGTGTAGCCGTGGTGGTCGAGGGGGATGTCGGCGAGGAAGCCCATGCCGACGGCGTGATGGTTGCGGCCGGTGAGGAACGAGGCCCGCGACGGGGAGCACAGGGCGGTGACGTGGAAGCGGTTGTAACGCAGCCCGCCGGCGGCCAGCCGGTCGATGTTGGGTGTGGCGATGTCGGAGCCGAAGCAGCCGAGCTGGGCGAAGCCGGTGTCGTCCAGGACGATGGCCAGGACGTTGGGCGCCGCGTCGGGCGGGCGGGCGGCGCTGCGGAAGATCGGTTCGGCGGTCATGGCGGTCACTCCAGGATTTCAGCTCGCGGCCGGCGTGGGCGTGACGGCGCGCGGGGCGAGGACACGGTTGAGCAGGAGGCCGAAGCCCGCTGCGACGATCATGATGGTGAGGCCGTGGATGCCCGGTGAGGCTGGCCGGGGCGAACAGGACGACGGCCGGGAGCACCGACGTGAGGTCGTCGATCTCCCCGCCCTGCAGTCCGATGCCCTCCTGGGCGGGCAGGAAGTGCGCCGGCGACAGGTTGGTGATCACCGTCAGGGTGACGACCGACAGCACGGAGCCGACGGTGGTGAGCGTCAGGTTGAAGGCCACGTCGCCGGCGAAGAGCGGGGAGTGCATGCCGGCGAGCGGGCCGCCGGGCGAGGCGACGACGAGCAGCATGGCTCCGTTCACGCGCCGATCCCTTCGGAGACCGTGAGCAACGGTGCTCTCCTTACTACGATGGAACGGATTAAGGCAAGGTGTCTTAATCCGGGCGATTCTATGGCGAATTGGTAGGGATAGACAAGAATGCGGGCGAAGGAGAAGATCCTTCTCGCCGCCGAGCGGCTCTTCGCCGAACGCGGCTTCGGGGTGTCCCTGCGGGAGATCGCCGTCGCGGCGGACCAGCGCAACCACTCGGCGGTGCAGTACCACTTCGGGGACAAGGCGGGGCTCATCGACGCCCTGTACGAGTACCGCATCACGCCGCTCGACCGGCGGCGCCGCGAGCTGATCGAGGACCTGCGCGCGCACGGCCTGGAACGGGACCTGCCCGCCCTCGTCGAGGCCTACGTGGCGCCGTTGGCCGAGCACGTGCTCGCTCACCGGGGGGCGAGCTGGTACGTGCGTTTCACCAGCCGGTACGTGCTGTCGGGCAGCTACCGGTCCTGGCCCTACTCCAGGGAGCACCATCCCGGGGTCAACGAGGTCGTGGGGCTGCTCTTCGCGTGCCTGCCCGCCCTGACGAAGGAACGGCTCAGGGTTCTCAGCCTGCACGTCGTCGTGGTCCTGGCCGACATCGAGCAGCGGCTCGGCACACCCGAGTCCGGCACACCCGAGTCCGGCGTACCCGCGTCCGCGCGTGAGTCCGGTACGCCCGCGTCCGAGACGCACGCGTCCGATGAGCCGGAATCGGCGGCGCCGGACGGCGGCGGGCCGGATCCCGACGAGGCGGTCTTCGGCGAGGCCGAGGCCGTCGCGGCCGTGGCCGACCTGCGCCGCACCGCCCTCGCCATCCTCACCGCCCCGGACGACCCTCCGCGGTGAGCGCGAGGACGACCACCCGCGCAACCTGGCGCCCCGCCACGGCAAAGGGCGCGATATACGATTGCCTGGCACAAATCACCCGAGGAGGATCGTGAACCTGGCCGAGCAGGGCAGCGCTTTCGCCGCCTTCTGGCAGGAGCGGCACCTGTGCACGCTCTCCACCGCCCGCCCCGACGCCCCGCCGCACGTGGTGCCGGTGGGCGCGACGCTGGACCTGGAGACCGGCATCGCCCGGGTGATCACCTCCGGGACCTCGGCCAAGGCCAGGCTCATCGCCGCGTCCGGCGGCGCCCCCGTCGCGCTCTGCCAGGTGGACGGCCGGCGGTGGTCCACGCTGGAAGGACGGGCCGTCGTACGCACCTCGCCGGACGAGGTGGCCGACGCCGAGCGCCGCTACACGGCCCGCTACAAGCCGCCCCGCGCGAACCCGGCCCGCGTGGTCATCGAGATCCAGGTGACCCGCGTCCTGGGCAACGTGTGATCACCGTCGTCGGCATCGGCGCGGACGGCTGGGACGGACTGCCCGAGACGTCGCGGCGCGCGCTGGAGGCCGCCGAGGTCGTCATGGGCGGCCCCCGGCAGCTGGAGCTCCTGCCCGCGTCGGCCGCGGCGGAGCGCGTGCGCTGGCCCTCGCCGCTGCTGCCGGAGCTGCCCGCGCTCGTGGAACGGCACGCCGGCCGCGAGGCGTGCGTGCTGGCCAGCGGCGACCCCATGTTCTACGGCATCGGCTCCACGCTGGTCCGGCTCCTCGGCGCGCCGAACGTGCGCGTGCTGCCGCACGTGTCGTCGCTGTCCCTGGCGTGCGCCCGCCTCGGCTGGCCGGTCGAGCAGGTCGAGACGGTCAGCCTCGTCGGCCGCCCGCCCGAGACGCTCAACGCCCTCGCGCTCCCCGGCCGCCGGATCGTCGTGCTCGGCGCGGGCCGCGACGCCCCGTCCCAGGTAGCCGCGCTGCTGACCACTCGCGGGTACGGCCCCAGCCCCATGACGGCCCTGTCGGACCTGGGCGCGGCCACCGAGACGGCCCAGCACGGCACGGCCGAAGCGTGGGCCGGACCCGCCGCGTCCCCGCTCAACGTGATCGCCGTCGAGTGCGTGCCCGGCCCCGGCGCCGAGCCGCTGGCCCTCGTGCCGGGGCTGCCCGACACCGCGTACGAGCACGACGGCCAGCTCACCAAGCGCGAGGTCCGCGCGGTCACCCTGTCGCGGCTCGCCCCGTGCCCCGGCGAGCTGCTGTGGGACGTCGGCGCGGGCGCGGGCAGCATCGCCGTCGAATGGATGCGCAGCCACCCGTCGTGCGCCGCCGTGGCCGTCGAGAGCAGGCCCGACCGGGCCGCCGCCATCCGCCGCAACGCCGGCCGGCTCGGCGTGCCGGCGTTGCGCGTCGTCGAGGGCAAGGCCCCGGCGGCCCTGGACGACCTGCCCGCGCCGGACGCGGTGTTCGTCGGCGGCGGCGTCACCGCGCCCGGCGTGCTCGAACGCTGCTGGTCGCAGCTGCGCCCCGGCGGCAGGCTCGTCGTCAACGCCGTCACCCTCGAATCCGAGGCCCTCGTCGGCCAGTGGTACGGCCGGCTCGGCGGCGACCTCGTCCGCCTGGCCGTGCAGCGGGCCTCGCCCGTGGGCGGATTCACCGGATGGCGGCCGGCGATGCCCGTGACCGTATGGTCCCTGACCAGGAAGGACGACACGTGACCGTGTACTTCGTCGGTGCCGGCCCCGGCGCCGCCGACCTGATCACCCTGCGCGGGCTGCGCCGGCTGCAGACGGCTCCGGTGTGCCTGTACGCGGGGTCGCTGGTGCCCCGCGAGCTGCTCGACTCCTGCCCGCCCGGCACCCGGCTCGTCGACACCGCGAACCTCACCCTCGACGAGATCGTCGCCGAACTGCTCGCCGCCCACCGCGACGGGCTCGACGTCGCCCGCCTGCACTCCGGCGATCCGTCCGTCTTCAGCGCCGTGGCCGAGCAGATGCGGCGGCTGGACGCGCTCGGCGTGCCGTACGAGGTGGTGCCGGGCGTTCCCGCGTTCGCGGCGGCGGCGGCCGCGCTGGGCCGGGAGCTGACCGTGCCCGGCGTCGGCCAGACGATCATCCTGACCCGCACCTCCGCGCGGGCCACGCCGATGCCCGAGGGCGAGGACCTCACGACGCTGGGGGCCAGCGGGGCCACGATGGTGCTGCATCTGGCGGTGCAGCGGATCGACGAGGTGGTGGCCGAGCTGCTGCCCTCGTACGGGGCCGACTGTCCCGTCGCGGTGGTGGCGCGGGCCAGCAGGGCCGATGAGGTGATCCTCCGGGGGACGCTGGCGGACATCGGGGAGCGGGTGCACGCGGCCGGCATCCGGCGCACCGCGGTGATCGTCGTCGGACGTGTGCTGTCGGCCACGCAGTTTCCCGACAGCCATCTCTACAGCGTGGATCGGGAGCGTTCGTGCGACGGGTCCTGACCGGGAGCGGCCGCGCGGACCGGGGCCTGCGTCCGGTCCTGGGCATGAGGGGTGGCACGGTCTGGGGCCTTCGGCCGGTCGTGGGCCTGGGCGGTGGCGCGGACCGGGGGCGGGCATGCGGCGCGTCCTGATCCTGGGTGGCACGGCCGAGGCGCGGGCGCTGGCGGCCGAGCTCGCCGCCCGTCCCGGCCTGCGGGTCGTTTCGTCGCTGGCCGGGCGGGTGAGCAACCCCCGCCTGCCGGTCGGGGAGGTGCGGGAAGGCGGGTTCGGCGGAGCCGGGGGCCTGGCCGCCTACCTGGCCGGGGAGCGCATCGACGCGCTGGTGGACGCGACCCATCCGTTCGCCGAGCGGATGACCGCGTCGGCGGCCGCCGCCTCGTCCGCCACCGGAGTGCCGCTGCTGGTCCTGCGGCGGCCGGGCTGGCGGGAGGGGCCGGGCGACGCCTGGCAGCGGGTGCCCTCCCTGCACGACGCCGCCGCCCTGCTCCCCACCGCTGCCTGGCCGGCCGCCGCGCCGACCACGGCCGCACCCGCTACGAGCGCGGCCCCGCTGAGCACAACCGCTGCCGCGCCAGGCACGGCCGGTTCCGCGTCAAGCACGGCCGCCCCAGGCACGGCCGGGGCCGCCCCAAGCACGGCCGGGCCAGCGTCAAGCACGGCCGGGCCCGCGCGGGGCCGGGCCGGTGGGGTGCGTGCCGCGGAGGCACGGGTGTTCCTCACCACGGGCCGCAGGAGCCTCCCGCTCTTCACCGGCCTGCCCGGGGTGTGGCTGCTGGCCAGGTCGGTGGACCCGCCGGAGCCGCCCGTGCCCCCTCACGTGCACGTGCTGCTCGGCCGAGGCCCGTACACAGTCGAGGGAGAACGCGCCCTCATCCGCGAGCACCGCCTGAACGTGCTGGTCACCAAGGACAGCGGCGGACAACTGACCGCAGCCAAGCTCACCGCCGCCCGCGAGCTCGGCCTGCCGGTCATCATGGTCGACCGCCCGCCACTCCCGCCCGGCGTTCGCCTGGTGGACACCGTGGCGGCGGCGACGGCCTGGGCGGCGGCTCAGGGATAGCGGCGGGGCGTGTAGACCAGGCCGCGGTCGGTGACCCGGGTGGTCGAGGAGCCGACGATCAGCAGGCAGCGCATGTCCACCTGCCCCGGATCCAGGTCGCCCAGCGTCGTGACGGTCACGCTCTCCTGCTCGCCGCCCACGTCCCGCCCGATCACCACGGGGGTGGCGGCGTCCCGGTGCTCCAGCAGCAGGTCACG
This sequence comes from Nonomuraea thailandensis, assembly GCF_024172165.1. Lineage (GTDB taxonomy): Bacteria > Actinomycetota > Actinomycetes > Streptosporangiales > Streptosporangiaceae > Nonomuraea > Nonomuraea thailandensis. The sequence continues at coordinate 1,948,928 of NZ_JAMZEB010000002.1, forward strand.
GGCCGCGGCGAGCTGCCACGTACGGCTGCGGGAGGCCGGGTTGTAGATCGCCAGCACCAGGTCGGCCGAGGCCGCCGCCGTGAGCCGGCCGGCCACCACCTCCCACGGCTTGAGCAGGTCGGACAGCGAAACCACGCAGTAGTCGTGCCCCAGCGGCGCCCCCACGCGGCCGGCCACCGCCTGCGCGGCCGTCAGTCCCGGCACGATCCGCACCGGCACGTCCGGGAAGTCCGCCGCCGCCTCCATCACCGCGCTGGCCATGGCGAACACGCCGGGATCCCCCGACGACACCACCGCCACCCGCGCGCCGTCGCGGGCCAGCTCCAGCGCGTGCCTGGCGCGTTCGGCCTCCACCCGGTTGTCGGTGCGGTGGCGGCGCTGGCGCGGGTTCGGCGCCACCCGGTCCACGTACGGGCCGTACCCGACGAGGTCGGTGGCGGCGGCCAGCGCCTCCTGCGCCTCGGGCGTCAGCCACGGCCGCCCGGCCGGCCCCAGCCCCACCACGGCCACCTCGCCGGGCCCCGCGCCCGGCCCCGCGCCCGGCGTCTCGGCCGCCGGACGTTCCGGCACGAACGTGCGCTCGGCCGGGCTGGTCAGCAGGGCCAGCGAGAAGTACGGCACGCCGCCGGCGTCCACGTCCTTCAGCGGCGCCACCCGCTCGGCGCCCATCGTGGCGCGCTCGACGTACCAGGCGTCGTCCAGCCGCCCGGCCTCGGCCAGCGCCTCACGCACCTTCTCGAACGTCCTGCCCAGCTTGAGCACCGCCGCCGAGTCCGTCTCCCGCAGCCGGTCGGCCAGCACGTCCGCCGGCAACGTGCCGGGCAGCACGGTCAGCACCTCGTCCCGCTCCACCAGCGGGCGGCCGAGCACCGCGGACGCGGCGCTGACCGACGTCACACCCGGCACCACCTCGGTCTCGTAGCGGTGGGCGAGCCGCTTGTGCATGTGCATGTACGAGCCGTAGAACAGCGGATCGCCCTCGGCCAGCACCACCACGGTCCGTCCCGCGTCCAGGTGCGCGGCCAGCCGCTGCGCGCAGTCGGCGTAGAAGTCGTCGAGCGCGCCCTGGTAGCCGCCGGGGTGGTCGGTGGTCTCCGTGGTCAGGGGGTAGAGGAGCAGCTCCTCGATCTGGCCCTCCCGCATGTACGGCAGGGCGATGGAGCGGGCGATGCTGCGGCCGTGCCTGGCGGCGTGGTACGCGATCACGTCCGCCTCGCCGATCAGCCTGGCCGTCTTGACCGTGACCAGCTCCGGGTCACCGGGGCCGAGGCCGACCCCGTACAGGCGTCCCTGCAACGCGCTCACTCCGTCTCGTCCGCGATGGCGTTGATCGCCGCCGCCGTCATCGCACTGCCGCCGCGGCGGCCGTGCACCACCAGGTGTTCCAGGTCGCTGCCGGCCAGCGCCTGCTTGGACTCGGCCGCGCCGATGAACCCCACCGGGATCCCCAGCACCGCCGCCGGCCGCCCCGCGCCCTCCCCGACCAGCTCCAGCAGCCGGAACAGGGCGGTCGGGGCGTTGCCGATGGCCACCACCGCGCCGTCCAGACGATCACGCCACAACTCCAGGGCGGCGGCGCTGCGCGTGGTGCCCAGCTTCTCCGCCAGGCCCGGGACGCGAGGGTCGGGCAGGGTGCACAGCACCTCGTTGCCGGCGGGCAGCCTGCGCCTGGTCACGCCCGAGGCGACCATCATGGCGTCGCACAACACGGGTGCGCCCCGGCGCAGCGCCTCGCGTGCCCGTACCACCACTCCGGGGGACCAGGCCAGGTCGGTGACCAGGTCGGTCATGCCGCAGGCGTGAATCATCCGCACCGCCACCTGGGCCACCTCGGGGGGTAGGCCGGTGAGGTCGGTCTCGGCGCGGATGGTCGCGAACGAGCGCCGGTAGATCTCGGCGCCGTCGCGGATGTAGTCGGTCACGGGTGCCTTTCTCGGTGGCTGGGTCATCACGGTCGCCTTGCCTGGTGGCCGCTGCCGGTGGTGATCACTCGGGTTGCCGCCGGTAGCCGTCGCCGGTGGCGATCAGCTCGACGACCCGGCCGCGGGGCAGGCCGCAGCGCCGTTCGCAACCGGCCCAGTGGACGGGTGTACCGGGGATGCGGTCGAGGCCGTCCACGGCGGGGTCCGGAGGGGCCGTGGCCTCCACGCCGAAGTTAGGAGGGACCAGACCCTCCACGCCGGGGATCGGAGGGGTCGTGCCCTTCACGGCGAGGGCCGGAGGGGTCAGGCCCTCCACCCAGCGCCGCGCGTCCGCCTGCACGTCCGCCAGCGCCTTTCCGCACCCGGGCCGGCCGGTGCAGGCGGTGACTCCGGCCCACGGGGACGCCGGGTCCGTGATCAGGCCGGCACCGGAGAGCGCCCGCTCCGCGCGGTCCGCCTCGGCGGGGGAGAGGTCCAGCGACACGGCGGTCCGCCACGGGGTGAGCCGTACGGTGGGGCCGGTGTCGGCGAGGGCTCGGAGCTGGGCAGGGGTCAGCCTGCCGAGCGGCACCAGCACCTCAAGCGCCACCCGCCCGTCCCGCTGCACGCGCCGCCCGGCCCGCCGCGCCGCCACGCCGACACGCTCCGGCAACGCCGGCTCGTGGTGGACCGCTGATCCGGTGACCGGGTCGGCGGTCGGCCGCCGGACTGTTGATCTGGTGTCCAGGTCGGTGGTCAGGCGGGTGGTGATGCGGGAGGGGCCGTTCTCCAGCTCGTGGATGCGCCAGGCGCGGGGAGCGTCGCCGGAGCGTTCGTCGAGGAACGCCTCCGCGGCGGCGATCATGAGAGGCACCGCAGCCTCCGGGCCGCAGCGCAGGCCCATGTCCTCCCCGGCCAGCAACAGCCGCCCGCCGCGGGAGTCCTCACCCGCGTACGTCACGTCGGCCCCGAGCCCGGCCACGTCCCCCGAGCCGTCGTCCAGCGCGAACAGGAACCGCCCCGGCAGCTCCGCCAGCCGCGGACGTGCGCACAACGCCCGGTCCAGCTCCTCCACCAGCGCGACCACGTCCAGCACCCCGCCGTCCCCCCGGCCGCTGAGGGGCGAGGCGACGATGTTGCGGACGCGCTCGTGCCCGGCCGACGGCAGCAGCCCCGCCGCGGCGAGGTGCTGGGCGAAGGCGGCGGGTGAGTGGAGGCCGCGCACCTGGACGTTCGCGCGTGAGGTGAGCTCGATCACGCCCGATCCGAAGGTCTCGGCGCAGTCCGCGAGCGCGTGGAGCTGGGCGGCGGAGGCCGCGCCGCCGGGCAGGCGGACCCTGGCCAGCGGGCCGTCCGCGGCCTCGTGTACCTGTAGCGCGCCCGGACAGGCGTCGGGACGGATCCGTCCGGAAAAGTCGGCTATGGACACGAAGAGGATGGTAACGCCAGTTCTGGTGGAGGTCGGTCTTGCCGTACGCTCCTGGTAGGCGATGGCAATGGGAGGAAGCCGGTGCGAAACCGGCGCGGTCCCGCCACTGTGACCGGGGAGCGAACCCCACCGCAGGCCACTGCCCGGAGACGGGTGGGAAGGCCGGGGTGAGCGCTGATCCGGGAGCCAGGAGACTCCTGCCGTCGCATCACCCGCGACCGGGGCGAGGACCCCGAGGGAGGAATGCGCCGTGCCTGGCGACAGCCGTACCGTCCTGCTGCTCTCGACATCGGACACCGACCTGCTGAGCGCCCGCGCGAGCGCCGCTCCCTACCGGCTGGCCAACCCCGCCAGGCTGATCCCCGACGACCTGCCCGCGCTGGTGGAGGGGGCGGACCTGGTCGTGGTACGCCTGCTCGGCGGGCGGCGCGCCTGGGCGGAGGGGCTCGACGCGTTGCTGGCAGGGCCCCGGCCCGTGGTGGTGCTGGGCGGGGAGCAGGCGCCGGACGCCGAGCTGATGGAGCTGTCCACGGTCAGCGGCGGCGTCTGCGCCGAGGCGCACGCGTACCTGGCCCACGGCGGGCCGGCGAACCTGGCCGAGCTGCACGCCTTCCTGTCGGACACCGTGCTGCTGACCGGGCACGGGTTCGCGCCGCCCGCGCGGACGCCGTCCTGGGGGAGGCTGGAACGGGAGGCCGGGACGGGCAGCGGTGCCGCGTCCGCCGCGCCCGGCAGCGGCGCGCACCACCCCGCTGCAGAAGCTCCCGGCGCTGACCGGCCCGGCGCGGGTCGGCCTGGCGCGGGTCGGTCCGGTGGAGGCCGGCCTGCCGCGGGCCGGCTCGTCGCGGAGCGTTCCGGGGCGCCGGGGCGTGAGCCCGTGGTGGGGGTGCTCTACTACCGGGCGCACCACCTGGCGGGCAACACCGCGTTCGTGGAGGCGCTCTGCTCGGCGATCGAGGACGCGGGCGGCCGACCGATGCCGATCTTCTGCTCGTCACTGCGCACCGCCGAGCCCGACCTGCTCGACGCCCTGCGGGCCGCGGACGTGCTGGTCGTGACGGTGCTGGCCGCGGGCGGCGCGCGCCCCGCCACCGCCGGGGCGGGCGGCGACGACGAGGCCTGGGACGTGGGCGCGCTGGCCGCGCTCGACGTGCCGATCCTGCAGGGCCTCTGCCTGACCACCAGCAGGCAGGCGTGGGAGGAGAACGACGACGGCCTGTCGCCGCTGGACGCCGCCTCGCAGGTGGCGATCCCCGAGTTCGACGGGCGGATCATCACGGTGCCGTTCTCGTTCAAGGAGATCGACGAGGACGGGCTGACCGTCTACGCCGCCGACCCGGAGCGGGCCGCCCGGGTGGCCGGCATCGCGGTACGGCACGGCCTGCTGCGCCACGTCCCGCCCGCCGGGCGGCGCCTGGTCGTGATGTTGTCGGCGTACCCGACCAAGCACTCCCGCGTCGGCAACGCCGTCGGCCTGGACACCCCGGCCAGCACCGTGCGGCTGCTCGCCACGCTCGCCGAGGCCGGGTACGACCTGGGCGACGGCTTCCCCGGCGTGGCCGAGCAGGACGGCGACGCGCTCATCCACGCCCTGATCGCGGCCGGCGGCCAGGACCAGGACTGGCTGACGGAGGAACACCTCGCGGGCAACCCGGTACGCATCTCCACCGCCTCGTACGAGCAGTGGTACCGCACGCTGCCCGAGGACCTGCGGGCCGCGACGGAGCGGCACTGGGGCCCGCCGCCCGGCGAGCTGTTCGTCCACGACGGGGACATCGTGCTGGCCGCGCTGCGCGCCGGGAACCTGGTCGTCATGGTGCAGCCGCCGCGCGGTTTCGGCGAGAACCCGATCGCCATCTACCACGACCCCGACCTGCCGCCCAGCCACCACTACCTGGCCGCGTACCGCTGGCTGTCGGCCGAGTTCGGCGCGCACGCGATGGTGCACGTGGGCAAGCACGGCAACCTGGAATGGCTGCCGGGCAAGTCGGCGGGGATGTCCGCCGCGTGCGCCACCGACGCGGCGATCGGGGACCTGCCGCTGGTCTACCCGTTCCTGGTGAACGACCCCGGCGAGGGCACCCAGGCCAAGCGGCGGGCGCACGCCGTGCTGGTGGACCACCTGGTGCCGCCGATGGCCAGGGCCGACACGTACGGGGACATCGCGCGGCTGGAGCAGCTCCTGGACGAGCACGCCACCATCGCCGCCATGGACCCGGCCAAGCTGCCCGCGATCCGGGCGCAGATCTGGACGCTCATCCAGGCCGCCCGGCTCGACCACGACCTGGGGCTGGCGGACCGGCCGCACGACAGCGAGTTCGACGACTTCCTGCTGCATGTGGACGGGTGGTTGTGCGAGGTGAAGGACGCGCAGATCCGTGACGGGCTGCACGTGCTGGGGCAGGCCCCGGTGGGGCCGGTGCGGGTCGATCTGGTGCTGGCCATGCTGCGGGCGCGGCAGTTGTGGGCCGGGCGCGAGACGCTACCGGGGTTGCGTGAGGCGCTCGGGCTGGTCGAGGACGGTACGGCGGGGCTGACGGCCGTGGATCGGGCCGAGGCGGTCGCGCGTGCGCTGGTGGAGGGGATGGAGGAACGCGGCTGGGCCCCCGAGGCGGCCCCTGAGGTCGCCCGTGCGGTCCTCGCCGCCGCGGCGCCGGAGGTCGTGTCGGCGGCGCCCGATGCATCGTTGCGTGCGCCCGTTGACAGGGCATCCGGGGCGTCCGGGGTCTTCGATGCCTCCGGGGCGTCCGGGGCGTCCGGGGCGTCCGGGGCGTCCGGGGCGCCCAGGGCCTCGGGGGCGTCCGGGGCCTCAGGCGCGCCCGCGCGAGTCGTGGGCGAGGGTGCCGACCCCGACCTGGTCACCCGCATCCTCACCTTCGCCGCCACCGAGGTCGTCCCCCGGCTGGCACGCACCACCGACGAGCTGGGCCACGTCCTGCACGCCCTGAACGGCGGGTACGTCCCCGCCGGCCCCAGCGGGTCACCGCTGCGCGGGCTGGTCAACGTGTTGCCGACGGGCCGCAACTTCTACTCCGTGGACCCCCGCGCGGTGCCCAGCAGGCTGGCCTGGGAGACCGGGCAGGCGATGGCCGAGTCGCTGCTGGAGCGCTACCGCGCCGACACGGGGGAGTGGCCGCGCTCCGTGGGCCTGTCCGTCTGGGGCACCAGCGCCATGCGGACGGCGGGCGACGACGTGGCGGAGGTGCTGGCGCTGCTCGGCGTCCGCCCCGAATGGGACGAGGCCTCCCGCCGCGTCACCCGCCTGGAGCCGATCCCGCTCGCCGAGCTGGCCCGGCCCAGGATCGACGTGACGGTCCGGATCAGCGGTTTCTTCCGGGACGCGTTCCCGCACGTGGTGGCGATGCTCGACGACGCCGTACGCCTGGTCGCCGCCCTGGACGAGCCGCACGAGCACAACTACGTGCGCGCCCACGTGGCCGAGACGGTGGCCAGGACCACGGGCGAGACAGGGTCCACGGGCGAGACAGGGTCCACGGGTGAGACAGGGTCCACGGGTGAGACAGGGTCCGGGGGCGCGGGCGGGGCCCGGACCACGGACGAGACCGCGGGGGGTGCGGGCGACGAGCGGCAGGCCACGATGCGCATCTTCGGTTCCGCGCCCGGCGCGTACGGCGCGGGGCTGCTGCCGCTGATCGACAGCCGCAGCTGGCGCGACGACGCCGACCTGGCCGAGGTGTACGCGGTCTGGGGAGGCTTCGCCTACGGCCGTGACCTCGACGGCGTGGCCGCCCGCCCGCAGATGGAGGACGCCTACCGCCGCATCGCCGTAGCGGCCAAGAACGTCGACAGCCGCGAGCACGACATCGCCGACTCCGACGACTACTTCCAGTACCACGGCGGCATGATCGCCACCGTCCGCGCCCTCACCGGCAGGGCCCCGGCCGCGTACGTCGGCGACAGCACCCGTCCCGACGCCGTACGCACCAGGACGCTCTCGGAGGAGACCGCCCGCATCTTCCGCGCCAGGGTCGTCAACCCGCGCTGGCTGGCCGCGATGCGGCGGCACGGGTACAAGGGCGCGTTCGAGCTCGCCGCCACCGTCGACTACCTGTTCGGTTACGACGCCACCACCGGGGTGGTCGCCGACTGGATGTACGACAAGCTGACCGAGACGTACGTGCTCGACCCGGAGAACCAGGCGTTCATGGCCGAGTCGAACCCGTGGGCCCTGCATGGCATCGCCGAGCGCCTCCTCGAGGCCGCCGAGCGCGGCATGTGGGAGCGGCCGGACCCCGAGGTGCTGCGCGGGCTGCAGGAGGTCTACCTCAAGACCGAGGGAGACCTGGAGGACGACACCAGCCGCTGAGCCGTTCCCGGCGTGCCGGCCCAGTGCAGGTGCAGGTAGGAGGCCGTCACCAGAGCGTCGCCGTACCCGTCGGCGCCGCTCCTGCCTGTGCCGGTAAGGCGGGGGTGGTCGTCCCAGCGGAACAGCGGCCGGGCCGCGTACTCGACCGTGGTGCGGTGGAACTCGTGCCCTCGGAAACGCTCGCCCGGCCTGGTCAGCGGCGTACGCGCGAGCGCGACCGCCGCCCGGTAACCGAGCGTCAGCCGGGACGTCATCGAGGCCCGGCCGGGCACGCGGCCGCACATGCGCCGCCCGTCCAGCTCGTCGCACAGGTACAGCAGCCCCGCGCACTCGGCCGCGATCGGCCCGTCGAAGGCCGCCACCCGGGCGCGCAGGGGCTCGTTGGCGGCCAGCTCCGCGGCGTACACCTCGGGGAAGCCGCCGCCGATCACCAGCGCGCCGGCGCCGTCGGGCAGGCGCTCGTCACGCAGCGGGTCGAAGGTCACGACGTCCGCGCCCGCCGCCCGCAGCAGCTCCACGTGCTCGGCGTACCCGAACGTGAACGCCGCCCCGCCCGCCACCGCCACCACGGGCCGCATCCCCGCCCCGCCCGCCACCACGGGCCGCATCCCCGGCGCGCCGCCGGCCTCGTCCGCCACGGCGGCGCCCGCGTCCCAAGGGGTCGCGTTCAGCGGAGGCGCCGACCTGGCCAGCCGCAGCAGCCCGTCCAGATCGCACGACCGGGACACCAACGCGGCCAGCCGATCCACCGCGTCCACCGCCTCGTCCTGCCGCTCGGCCGCCGGCACCAGCCCCAGATGCCGGGACGGCGTGAACACGGCGTCGTCCCGCCGCACCGCCCCCAGCACCGGCACCCCCACCCCGGCCAGCGCGGAACGGCACAACTCCTCGTGCCGATCGGACCCGATCCGGTTGAGCACCACCCCGCCCACCCGCACCCGCGGATCGAACGTGGCGAACCCGTGCACCACCGCCGCCACCGACCGGCTCTGCCGGGCCGCGTCCACCACCAGCACCACGGGCGCGTCCAGCAGCCGGGCGACGTGCGCGGTGGACGCGAAGTCGGTGTCACCCCTGCCGTCGAACAGCCCCATCACCCCCTCGACCACCGCGACCTCACACCCGGCCGCCCCGTGCAGGAACAGCGGCACCACCCGCTCCTCACCCTGCAGCCACGGATCCAGGTTCCGCCCGGGCCGCCCGGTGGCCAGCGCGTGATAGCCGGGGTCGATGTAGTCGGGCCCCACCTTGTGCGGCGAGACCCGCAGGCCGCGCGCCCGCAGCGCCGCCATGAGCCCGGTGGCCAAGGTCGTCTTCCCGCTGCCCGACGACGGCGCCGCGACGACCAGCCGCGGGATCGTCACCACTCGATGCCCTTCTGGCCCTTCTGCCCGGCGTCCATGGGATGGCGTACCTTGCCCATCTCCGTCACCAGATCCGCGGCCTCGACCAGCCGCTCGGGCGCGTCCCGCCCGGTGATCACGACGTGCTGGTTCCCCGGCCGCCCGGTGAGCGCCGCCAGCACGTCGTCCAGGTCCAGCCACCCCCACTTCAGCGGGTAGGTGAACTCGTCCAGCACGTAGAACCGGTACGTCTCGGCCGCCAGATCCCGCTTGATCTGCTCCCAGCCCTCCCGGGCGTCGGCCGCGTGGTCGTCCTCGGCGCCCGGCCGCTGGATCCACGACCAGCCCTCGCCCATTTTGTGCCAGGTGACGGGGCCGCCCTCGCCGCTGTCCCCGAGCACCTTGAGCGCCCGCTCCTCGCCGATGCGCCACTTCGCCGACTTCACGAACTGGAACACCCCGACCGGCCACCCCTGGTTCCACGCCCGCAACGCCATCCCGAACGCGGCCGTGGACTTGCCCTTGCCGGGGCCGGTGTGCACGATCAGCAGCGGCCTGGTGCGGCGCTGCCGGGTGGTGAGGCCGTCGTCGGGCACGACGGTCGGCTTGCCCTGCGGCACGATCAACCCGCCTTCCTGCGATCCCGCACCTCGCGGTCACGCGTCCTGGGGTCCCGCACCTCGCGATCGCGCGTTCTCGGGTCCCGTGTTCTCGGATCCCGTGTCCTGGGGTCCCGTGTCCTGTGGTCGTGGACGACCGACCCGAGGTCGGTCAGCGAGTCGAGAGGTACGAGCCGCGCCCGCAGGCGAGCCGCCAGCCGTACGGCCAGGCCGAGCCGCACCGGCCCGCTCTCGCAGTCCACGACGACCGCGGCCGTGCCGTCCAGCAGGGACGCCGCCCGTTCCACGGAACCGCCCGCGGTGGCGCGCCCGTCGGTCACCAGGACCAGCAGCGGCCGCCTGGCGGGATCGCGCAGCCGTTCGACGCGCAGCACCTCCGCCGCCCGCACCAGCCCCGCCGCCAGCGGCGTGCGCCCGCCCGTGGCCAGCGTGCGCAGCCGCGCCGCCCCCACCTCCACCGACGACGTCGGCGGCAACGCCACCTCGGCCCCCGCGCCCCTGAACGTGACCAGCCCCACCTTGTCGCGCCGCTGGTACGCGTCCAGCAGCAGGCTCAGCACGGCCGTCTTGACCGCGGTCATCCGCTTGCGCGCCGCCATCGAGCCGCTCGCGTCCACCACGAACAGCACGAGGTTGCCCTCCCTGCCTTCCCGCACCACTTCGCGCAGGTCGTCCCCGCGCAGCACCAGTCCGGGGCCGCTGCGCCCGCGCTCCCTCTGGTACGGCGCCGCGGCCCGCATCGTCGCGGCCACGTGCAGGTCACGCACCCGCCCCGACGGGCGGCGCGCCCCCGTGCCCCGCCCCTGCGACGCCCGCGACCTGGACCGCCGCCCGGCCGCCCCTTCACCGATCCCCGGCACCTCCAGCAACGGCACCCGGAACGGCTGCGCCACCCCGGCCACCCGCAGACCACCCTCCCCTGCGCGGCCCTCCCCGGCCCCGTTCTTCCCGGCCCCGCCGTCCGCTCGCACCGCGTCCAAGCCGCCGTCCCCCCGCCGCTCGCCGGCCGCTCCCTCTGGCGCGCTGCCGCCGGGCGGGACTCGGCCGGCGCCGTCCCACGCCCGGTCCGGCGCGCCGGATCGGGGCCGTCGGCGGTCGTCCGACTGGCCGCGGGCACGCTCTCGCCGCCCGTCATCCGCGCGGTCGTCCTGTCCGGAGCCGTGCCGGCGATCATCGCCCGCCTGGCCGCCCGACCCATCGCTCCAGCCGCCGTCAGCCCGGGAAGCCTGGCTCCGCGCGCCGTCGGGCCCGGAAGCCTGGCCCCGCCTGCCGTCAGGCGAGGAAGCGTCCTCCTGCCCGCCGTCCGGTCCGGAGGCCCGGTCCGGGCCGTCCGGTCCTGAGGGCCGGTCCGGGCCGCCATCAGGCCCGTCCGGGTCGTCATCGTCGCCGGAGGTCCGCTCCAGCAACTCCTCAAGCAAAGCCTCGTCCAGCCCCGGAGCGTCGAACGGGTCCCGCCGCCTCCGGTGCGGCAGCGACAGCCGGGCGGCGGCGCGTACGTCCTCGGTGGTGACCCTGTCCCGGCCCTGCCAGGCGGCGTGGGCGATGGCGGCGTTCGCCGTGACGAGGTCGGCCCGCAGCCCGTCCACCTCGAACGCCGCGCACACCGTCGCGATCTGCCGCAACCGCGCGTCCGGCAGCCGCACCTCCGCCACCCGGGCCCTGGCGGCCGCGATCCGCCGGGCCAGCGCCGCCTCCTCACCGGCCCACCGCGCCGCGAACGCCCCGGGGTCGAGGTCGAACGCGAGCCGCCGCCGCACCACCTCGGCGCGTTCGGCGGGGTCGCGGGAGGCCTTCACCTCGACCGTCAGCCCGAAGCGGTCGAGGAGCTGAGGGCGCAGCTCGCCCTCCTCCGGGTTCATGGTGCCCACGAGCAGGAAGCGGGCCGCGTGGCGTACGGACACGGACTCGCGCTCGACGTAGCACGTCCCCAGCGCGGCGGCGTCGAGCAGCAGGTCGACGAGGTGGTCGTGGAGGAGGTTCACCTCGTCCACGTACAGCACGCCGCGATGCGCGGCGGCCAGCAGGCCCGGCTCGAACGCCTTCACCCCTTCCGTCAGCGCCCGCTCCACGTCGAGAGAGCCGACCAGCCGGTCCTCCGACGCGCCGACCGGCAGCTCCACCAGCGCGGCCGGCCGGCTGACCCCCTCGGCCCCGGCGTCGTGCGGGCCGTCGGGGCACTCGGGCGCTGGCGCCGCCGGGTCGCAGGCGAACCGGCAGCCGGGCACCGCGTCCACGGCGGGCAACTGGGCCGCGAGCGCCCGCACGATCGTGGACTTGGCGGTGCCCTTCTCGCCGCGCACGAGCACCCCGCCCGCCCGGGGGGAGACGGCGTTGAGCACCAGCGCCAGCTTCAGGTCGTCGAGGCCGACCACGGCGCTGAACGGATAGGTGACGATCAAGACTCAGACCTTTCGGTTGACGTACGCGATCCGCCAGCCGTCCTGCGCGGCGATCAGCTCGGTGGCGGACAGGGGCGCGAGATCGAAGCGAGCGGCGGCCACGGGGTCCAGGCCCAGTGCATGCCCGAGCGCCGCCCTGATGACCCCGACGTCACAGACCACGACTCCCGGCACGGGGACATGCTGTCCGGCCGGCACGGAGGCAGGGGCATGCCGCCCGGCGGATGCGAATGAGGATGCGAATGAGGATGCGGAGGCGGAGGCGACGTGCCGGGCCGGTTCTCGGGTCGCGTCGAGCCAGGCCGCCACCCGGTACGTGAGCGCGGCCAGGCTCTCGCCGCCGTGAGGGGCGGCGTGCGGGTCGGACAGCCAGCGTGCCAGCGCCTCCGGCTCCTCCAGCGCGACCCGCTCGTACGGCAGGCCGCGCCACCGCCCGCAGTCCGCCTCCCCGAGCGCGGCGCACACCCGTGGCTCCAACCCCATGGCCAGGGCGGTCCGCCGTGCCGCCCCGGCGGGGGAGACCCACGCCGCCCGGCCCGCGAACAGCGGGCGCAGGGCGGCGGCCCTGGCCAGGCTCGCGGGATCCGCGTCCACGTCGCCGGGGAAACAGGCCGCGCGCATGACAGGTGTCGTCGCGTGCCGGATGAACAACACCCGGCTCAGCCCGGCGAGGCCGGAGACGGAGACGTGGGCGGAGATGGAGACGTGGGCGGAGGCGGAGACGTGGGCGGGACCGGAAGCGGTGGCGGCGCTGGCGCGGCCGTCGCCTGCCGGGCCGCTGCCCGGTCGCTCACCCAGCCGAACAGCACCCCGAAGGCCGCCCAGAACACGAGCTGCGTCCCGAGCGAGGCGATCCGGAACTCCCACAACAGCGTCGCGGGAAACCCGCCGGGAACCTCGTCGACCGTGGGCAGCAGCACCCACGCCGCGACCACCGGCACGAGGAAGCCGCCCGCGGCCGACGCCCACCGGATCCAGGGGTCCGCCGAGGAGACGCGCCGGGCGGTCGCCACGCCGATCGCCGTGGCGGCCAGCCCGACCAGCACGATCACCACGTACAGGAGCGTGCGGTCGTTGATCGTCCCGGGATCTCCCACGCCGGGTGGATTAGGGGGATATTTCAGGAACGGTACGAGGACGACGGCGGTGAAGGCCGCCCCGGCGGTGGCCAGGGCCAGCCGCCCGTCCGGGCGCGGCCCGACCCGTCCCCGCAGGCCCGCGAACGCGAGCGCGAAGACACCGCCCATGGCCAGCCCGTACAGGCCGGTGGCGAGAAAGATCCCGGCCTTCTGCACCGGCCTGGAGACCGTGGCCTCCTCGCCGTGATCATGTCCATGAGCATGCGGTGCCGCCTCGCCGTGCCCGTCCGCCTGGCCGGACGCATGCCCGCCGGGCTCGCCGGACGCGTGCCCGGCGGGCGAGCCCGATCCGGGCGCGGCGGCCGGGCCCGGGCCGGGCGCGGCCGGAGCCGCCGCCTCTTCGAGGGTGATCGCGCTGTCCACGTGCGGCTCGCCGAAGACGAAGGCGAAGCCGCCCGCGACCAGTCCGGCCAGCAGGCCCACCCACAGGCCCCTGACCAGCAGGGTGCGTACCATGCGCCCGCCCTCTAGTGGCAGGGCACGCCGAGCAGATGACGCCCGTCGTGCATCAGCTCGTGCAGGAACGCCCCCGTCTGGGAGACGGCGCCGTTGTCCATCAGGACGAGGTACGCGACGAGCAGCAGCACGGGCACGGCCGGCAGCCAGAGGCGCAGGCGCGGAAAGGGAATGGCGGCGGAAGGAGTGGTGAGTCCACTCATCTGATCCTCCTCAGGGTTGACGCGTCCCATTCAGCGAGGTCACGGCCACCAAGCGACCTGGCTCCCGGGATCTACGTCCCGGATACAGTGGCGCGTCCGCACCGGCATCTCACCGGATTTCCCTTGGACAACCGTGAAATCTACCGGAACGTATCCTTTCATCCGGTTCGCGTCAACATCATGGTGGTGCTGACCCCCGTACGATCTGGGGTGCGCGCGGGAATGTGACCGCGGCACCCTGAGCCGGACCCTGGAGCGGACATCACCGCGCCCCCCAGGAGGCCCCCATGTCCGCCGCACCGTTCGAGCTGCGCCGCCGGGTGACGCAGTGGCACCGGCCGCTGATGCTCATGGTGGCCTCGATGCTGGCCCTGCTCGTCGTCTCGCTGGCCGGGCTCGTGCTCGACGACCGGGTGCTGCAGGGCGCGCCCGTCTGGCTCAAGCCGTTGAAGTTCGCGGTGTCGCTGGCCGTCTACGGGACCACCCTGGCCTGGATGTTGTCCCTGCCGCACCGGGGCAGGCGGTGGACCTCGGGGATGGCCACGCTCTTCGCGGTCGCCGCGTTCGTCGACGTCGGGATCGTGGCGGTGCAGGCCGCGCGCGGCACGTTCAGCCACTTCAACGACTCGACGGAGCCCTTCGAGGAGGCGATCCAGCGCGTCTTCGGCATGGGCGTGATGAGCATGATGCTGGCCAACCTGGTGCTCGCGATCGTCCTGACCGTCCAGCGGGTGGGGCCCGACCGGGCGGCGAGCCGCGCCATCCACACGGGGCTCGCGCTGGCCGTCGCCGGCATGTTCCTCGGCTTCCTCATCCCGTTCCAGGGCAAGCCCCACACGGGGCTGACGACCGGCGGCCTGCCGGTGCCGCTGACGAGCGGCCACAGCGTGGGCGTGCCGGACGGCGGCACCGGCCTGCCGATCACCCAGTGGAGCACCACCGGCGGGGATCTGCGCGTCCCCCACTTCGTCGCCCTGCACGGCTTCCAGGCGATGCTGCTCCTCGCGCTCCTGCTGGCCTGGCTGGCCGCCCGCCACCCGATCCTGCGCGACGAGCGCACCCGGGCCCGCCTGATCGGCGTCGCCGCCCTGGGGTACGCCGGCCTCGTCGCCCTGGTCACCTGGCAGGCCTTCCGCGCCCAGCCCCTCACCAGCCCCGACCTGCTGACCCTGGGCGCCGCCGCCCTGCTGGCCGGCCTCACCACCTTGGCGTGCGGCGCCGTGCTGGCGGTCGCCCGCCGAGGCGGCGAGGCTGTCACCGAGCCGGGCGAGCCCGCCCGGCTCGGTGACAGCGGGGCGGGCTCCGGGTGGACGGACGGCGTTACCAGGTGACGGGCAGCTCGTTCATGCCGTACACGGTGGAGTCGTCCTTGAACGACAGCTCCTCGGCGGGCACCGCCAGCCGCAGCCCGGGCACGCGCCGGAACAACGTGGTGAAGACGATCTCCAGCTCCACCCGGGCCAGGCTCTGCCCCAGGCACTGGTGCGGGCCGAAGCCGAAGGCGAGGTGGCTGCGGGCGTCACGGTCGATGTCGAACCGCTCGGGGTCCTCGAACGCCTCGGGGTCGCGGTCGCCGGCGTTGGCCAGCATGAGGACGCCGGACCCGGCGGGGATCACGGTGCCGCTGAGCTCGACGTCCTCCAGCGCCACCCGCGCCATCGCCAGCTCGGCGATGGTGAAGTACCGCAGCAGCTCCTCCACGGCGTTGCCGACCTTGTCCGGGTCGGCGCGCAGCGCGTCGAGCGACTCCGGGTGCCGCAGCAGCATGTACGTGCCCAGCGAGATCATGTTCGCCGTGGTCTCGTGCCCCGCGATCAGCAGCAGGAAGGCCAGGCTGAGCAGCGCCAGGTGGTCGGCCTCGCCGTTCTCGCGCTGCTTGACGATCTGGCGCCCGAGCAGATCGTCGGTGGGCTCCTGCTCCTTGGCCGTGATCAGCTTGTCGAGGTAGACGACCAGCTCCATCACGGCGTGCTGCCGCTCCTGCTCGGTGGCCGCGCGGTTGAGCAGCTGCGCCGAGTGGACCTGGAAGAAGTCGTGGTCGGAGTACGGCACGCCGAGCAGCTCGCAGATCACCAGCGACGGCACCGGCAGCGCCAGCGCCGTCACGAGGTCGGCGGGGCGCGGGCCGTCGAGCATGGCGTCGAGGTGCTCGTCCACGATCTGCTGGATGCGCGGCCGCAGCGCGGCCATGCGGCGGACGGTGAACTCGCCGATCACCATGCGGCGGGCCTGGGTGTGCTCGGGCGGGTCCATCTCCAGCAACATCTTCGGCAGCGGCGAGTCGGCCATCTGCCCGTCGGCGCTGCTCAGCCGCGGCGCGTTGGGGTGGCGGCGGTCCGCGCTGAAACGCGGGTCGCTCAGGATCTTCCGGATGTCCTCGTAGCGCGTGGCCACCCAGGCCTCCCGCCCCGTGGCCAGCGCGACCTTGGCGACGGGCTGCTCGCGCAGGAACCGCAGGTGCTGATCCGGCGGTGCGAACGGGCAGCCGCGGGCGGTCTGGAGCGTCGCGGTGGAATCAGTGGTCAAGGCTCTCCCATCACCATGGTGTCCAACAGCACAACTTCCCTACACCTGTAGCCTAACCTTCAATTGTCCGGGACACTACACTGACATGCGTGACGACGAGCACCAGAGACCGCGGTGAGGATCAGGCCGACCCGAGGGTGCGTCGCACCAAGGCGGCCCTGCGGGCCACCCTGATCGAGCTCGTCCAGCACCGGGACCTGTCGAGGATCAGCGTGGCCGACGTCGCCGAGCGGGCCGGGATCAGCCGCTCCACCTTCTACGACCACTACCGCGACGTGCACGAGCTGGCCGCGGCCGCCTGCACCGCCATGATCGACGAGCTCATCGACGCCATCCCCGGCCGCGACGGGACGGGCTCGGCCGGGGCGTCGCCCGACACGCTGCTGACCTTCTTCGCGCACCTCGCCGAGCACGCCGGCCTCTACCGCAGCGTGCTCGGCCCGCAGGGCAGCGCCCGCGTCATGGACCACCTCCGCCACCGCGCCACCGCGACCGTCTACGCCAACCGCACCGGCGCCGGCCTCCCCGACCGCGCCGCGGACATCCCCCACGACGTCCCGGCCGCCTTCACGGCGGGCGCCCTGCTCAGCGTCGCCACCGACTGGCTCCGGCGCGGCTGCCCCTGCCCGCCCGCCGAGATGGCCGCCCTGACCCGCCCGCTGCTCGTGGCGCTCTACCGCGAGGAGCCCGGCCTGCCCGCCTGACCTCCGCGCGGGCAGGGACGGCCTACAGCGTGAACCAGCTCGTCGTCACGTCCAGCCCCGTGTGGGTGCGGCAGTGCAGGCGGAACGGGCCGTCCGGCTTGCCGCGGATGACGAACACCCCCATGTCGTCGATCTCCAGCGGCCCCCCGTTCCCCGACCCGCCCTGCACGCGGATCTCTCCCGCCTGCGGCGGCACCACCTGGCCGAGCAGGGCGCCCTCGGTGATCTCCAGCTCGATGGTGAGCTGGTGGGCGGCGAACGTGAGCGCGCGCAGGACGGCGGAGTCCGCGCGCAGCGCCGCCGCCTCCTCCTCGCGGTGCATGGCCGAGTCGTAGGTCAGCTCGGCCAGCTCCACGTCGAGATCGAGGTCACGCCAGGCGAACGCCGACTTCCCCGCCTCGACGAAATCGCGTGGGACGGCTTCGGCGGCCCTGATGGCCGCGCGGAGCCGGGAAACAAGCTCGTGGTCGTCCCACGCCTCAGACATGGCTATCACCTTCCCGCACATCCATGTCGGCCCCCATCAGGGCGGACAGCGCCGCGTTGGCGCGCAACCTCGCCAGGCAGCGCGACCGGGTGGGGCCGATGCTGCCCACGGCCATGCCGAGCCGCGCGGAGATCTCCGCATAGGGGATCTCCAGCATGAGCAGCGCCAGCAGCCGCTGGCAGCCGGGCGGCAGCTCGGCGAAGGCCGCGCGCAGCACGGCGTTGCGCTCGGCCTCCTCCACCGCCCGCGTGATGTCGTCGCCCTGGTCGTCCGCGGTGGTGGCGGTGTCGAGCGGGTACTCGGCGGTGTCCTGCCTGCGCCTGGCCCTGCGTACGCGGACGCACTCGCGTTTCGTCGTGGTGGCCAGCCAGGAGCCCAGCCGCTCCGGGTCCCGCAACCGCGACAGGTGTTCCACGGCCCGCATCCACACGTGCTGGGCGACGTCGTCGATGTCCCGCCGGTCCAGGCCGTACGCCTTGCAGATCGACCAGAGCATGGGCGCGTACCGCTCGACGAGCCGGTCCCACGCCCGCTGGTCACCCGAGCGGGCGCGGACGACCAGGGCGTCCACCGCGAAATCCTCCGGCATGGGCAGGTCCTTCGCAGACGCCTCCGCCGTCACTTCATGAACCGCACGATGTCGATGCCGGCGGGTGCGGCGGAGTCGAACGTTGTCGGGGCCCTATCAGGGTCCTCCCAGAACAGCTCGTCCGCCAGCTCCCGGACGGACACTCCCTGTTCGTAGGCCTTCTGGGCGATGGCGCCGCCGGCGTACGCGGCCGCGAACGAGGTGCCGCTCCACGTGGCGTGCCCCGGGGCGGGGAAGTCGGCCCACCGGTCCGTCACCTTGACCACCCCCGCCACCACGTCGAGGTCGGCCATCCACACCCTGCCGGGCAGGAACAGCCCGGGCAGGTGCATGCCGGGCGCGGTGCAGTCGGTCCAGGGCGCCTCCTCCAGTGTCGGGGAGAAGTACGCCGCCGCGTCGCCCGCCTCGTTCCGGGCGCCGACCGCGATCACCGTGGAGCTGGCGGCCGGCCAGATCGGCGTGTTCGGGGGCAGCTCGGAGAACTGGGTGCCCTCGGGCGCCGCGGCCCTGTTCTGGCCGTTGTTGCCCAGGGCGGCGACCTTGACGATGCCGCTCGTGCGCTCGCAGGCGCGGGCCAGGACCAGCGGCTCCCGTCCGTCGGCCGTGGCGCCGCCCAGCGCGATGATCATCATGTCCAGGTCGTCGTCCAGCGTGCCGACCATCGTGGTGGCCAGCTCCCAGGAGCCCGTGGTCAGCGTCTTGGCGTCCAGCACGGGATAGATGACGAACTCGGCGTCCGGCGCCTGCCGCGCCGCCACCGAGGCGACGAAGAGGGCGTGCCCGCTGAAGGACACCTGCTGCTCCTGCTCCGGGAGCAGCGCGTCGGGGGTCCCGAGCAGGTACCGCCCGGCGAGCTGCGGGTGCGGATGGAGCGGAGTGTCGAGGATGCCGATGCGGGGCCGCCGCCGGGTGCTCTCCGACGGCGGGCGCAGCTCGAACGCGGGGATGGGCTGCGGATCGCCGGCGCTGCCCCCGCTGTACGGCGAGCCCTCGATGTTCTCGTAGACCCGGACCTTCGCCACCACCGGCTGGTAGCCCCGGTGCCCGGCGGCCGACGCCTCACGGAGATGGAACAGCAGCAGGTCCAGGGGAGCGGGCGTCTCGCCCTCCATGTACGTGCCCGCGGCCGCCGCCCTGACCCGCGCCACGAGACCGGGATCGAGCGACTCGACGCCCGTGGCGAGCCCGCCCAGCCTGTACCGGTGCAGGCCGAGCCGCGTGCTGGTGGCGAGGGGCGTCATCGTGATCCGGAGCGCGTCGAGCCTCTGACGCACCTGTCGCAGGTCCTTCGGGTCGAGCACGATCTCGTCGCTGCGGAACGCCTCGATCCGGCGCCTGACCACGTTGTAGTCGGCCATCGCTGTCTCCTTGGGGTGTGGTGATAGCGCGCGCCGAAAAACAGAGAGCAGTTGTCGCCGGGTTGATACATCACACGGGGCCGATTTCGCGGCACACTCCCGTGAGTGAGTCAGAGCCCTTCCGATCCGGGCGCGGAGCTGCTGCGGCTCGCCGAGTCCGACCCTGCCCGCCTGATGGTCGTGGCCGCCGGCGCGGCGCGGCGCGCGCGGGACGAAGGCGACCTCGCGCTCGCCTCCGTGGCGGCGCGCGCCCTGGGCATCGCGGCGCTGCACGTGACGGATCTGCACGTCGCCGCCCGGCACCTGCGTGAGTCCATCCGGCTCGCCCAGCGGGCCGGGTCGCCGGAGCTGGCCGCGGAGGCGCGGTTGCGCCTGTCCTTCGTCTGGTGCGTACGCGGGCGCATGGAGCAGGCGCTGGACGAGGTGGACCGGGCGCTGCGCGACCTGCGCGGCGCGGGCAGGGCCAGGGCGGAGGCCCAGCGGGCCGTGATCTACAACCATCTGCGCAGGCCCGACGAGGCGCTGGCCGCCTACCGCCTCGCGGTGCCCGCGCTGCTCCAGGCCGGGGACCACCTGTGGTTGCAGCGGGTGCTGTCGAACCGCGGGATCGTGCACGGCTTCCGCAACGAGTTCGGCGCGGCGGAGCACGACCTGCACGAGGCGGAGCGGCTGTGCCGCCGGCTGGGCCTGGACCTGTCCCTGGCCATCGCCTGGCAGAACCTCGGCTGGCTCAGCGCCCTGCGCGGCGAGGTGCCGGCCGCGCTGCGCTACCTCGACATGGCCGAGCAGCGCTTCCGCGGGCTCGACACGCACCAGCTCTGCTGGACGCTGGCCGACAGGACCGAGCTGCTGCTGTCGGCCGGGCTCATCGCGGAGGCCAGGGAGGCGGCCGAGGAGACGCTGGCCGAGTTCGGGCGGCGCAAGCGCACGGTGGGCGTGCCCGAGGCCCGGCTGCTGCTCGCGCGCACGGCCTACCTCGAAGGCGACCACGAGCAGGCGGTCCGCGAGGCCCGCCGCGCGGCGCTCGGCTTCGGCCGGCAGCACCGGCCGGAGTGGGCGGTGGCGGCCAGGTTCGTGGCGCTGAGGTCGTCGGCCGCGGCGGGCACTCCCCGGGTGAGCGTGGAGCGGGTGGAGCGGTGCGCCGCCGAGCTGGCCGCGGCCCGCCTGCTCTCCTCCGAGGTGGAGGCCCGCATGCTGGCCGCGAGCCTGGCGATGGAGCGCGGCTGGGACGAGCGGGCCCAGCGGCAGCTCGAGCTCGCGGCGCGGCGGCGGCTGCGGGGGCCCGCCATCCAGCGCGTGCCCGCCTGGCACGCCGAGGCGCTGGTACGGCTCGCGCGGGGCAACCGGCGCGGCGCCAGGAGCGCGCTGCGCACCGCGTTACGCGTGCACGACGAGCACCGGGCCACGCTGGGGGCGACCGATCTGCGGGCGCACGCGTCCGGGTTCCGGGTCGAGGCGGCCGAGCTGGGCCTGCGGATGGCGCTGAGCGACGGCCGGCCGGAGGAGGTGCTGGCCTGGGCGGAGCAGGGCCGGGCCAGGCACCTGCTGATGAAGCCGGCCCGGCCGCCGAACGACCCGCGGCTGGCCGGGGCGCTGGCCGAGCTCCGGATCGTGGTCGCCGACATCGCCAGGCGGCGCGGCGCCGGTGAGGACTTCGCCGCCCTGACCGAGCGGCAGGTGAAGCTGGAGCGGGAGATCCGCGACTACTGCCGCCACCACGCCGAAGGGGCCGCGCTGGCCGCGCCGGTGCCGCACCGCGAGCTGGGGCGGGCGCTGGGGGAGCGGGCGCTCGTCGAGTTCGTGCACGTCGACGAGGTGGTGCACGCCATCACGGTGGTGGACGGCCGGGTCCGGCTGCGGGAGCTCGGGCCGCTGGGGCCGATCCGCGCGCTCGTCGAACGCGTGCCGTTCGCCCTGCGCCGGATGGCCAGGCGGCAGTCGCTCCCAGGTAGCCAGGACGCCGCGGAGCTGCTGCTGCGTGCCAGCGCGGAGCGGCTCGACGCGCTGCTGATGCGGCCCCTCGCCGCCGACGTGGGGGACCGGCCGCTGGTGCTGGTGCCGAGCGGTCCCGTCCAGGCGCTGCCGTGGTCGGTGCTGCCGTCGTGCGCGGGCCGCCCCCTGTGCCTGTCACCCTCGGCGACCCTGTGGCACGCCGGAAACCAGGCGGGCGGGACCCCGCGGCTCGCCGGGGAACAGGCAGGTGAGGCGCCGAGGCCGGGTGGAGACCACGCAGGTGAGATGCCGAGGCCGGCTGGAGGGCAGGCGGGCGCCGGGGTGCGGGGGCCGGGGCGGGTGCTGGCGGCGGCCGGGCCCGGGCTGCCCGGCGCCCGTGCGGAGGCCGAGGGGGTCGCCTCCATCCACTCCGTGCCCGCCCTGGTCGACGCGGCCGCCGGCACGGAGGCGGTGCTGGCCGCGCTGGACGGCGCCAGGCTGGCGCACATCGCCGCGCATGGCCACGTCCACCCCACCAACCCCCTGTTCTCCTCCCTCCGCCTGGCCGACGGCCCGCTCACCGTCTACGACGTGGAACGCCTGCGCCACCCGCCGGAGATCGTGATCCTGGCGGCCTGCGACAGCGGCCGCTTCGTCGTCCGCCCCGGGGACGAGCTGCTCGGGCTCAGCGCCACGTTCCTGGCCCTGGGCACCCGCACCATCGTGGCCCCCGTCCTGTCGATCCTGGATCTCGAGAGCACCACCCTCATGATCGCCCTGCACAAGCTGCTGGCCGCCGGTCACTCCACGGCCGCCGCGCTCGCGCAGGCGCAGCAGCAGGTGGCGGGGGAGGACCTGGCGGCCTACGCCGTGGCGGCCGGGTTCGTCTGCATGGGGGCGGACACGACCCTGCCGTCCTGACCGCCGGTATCAAGGTGGCACCCGTTCGCTCTGGTGCGGGTTAGGCGCTCGCGACCGCGACCTTCAGAAGGAGCCGACCGCACATGAACCGTCACCAGCGCACCGAGTACTACCTCACCGACGAGGGCATCTACCAGCCGGACGCGGGGGCAGGCCGCCGGCGGCCCTCGACGTGGGAGGAGCTGCGGCACTTCCGCTTCTCCCGTCTCGTGCCCCAGGACGGCGCCCCTCCGGCCGGCGGCACCGTGGACACGTCGCTGGCCGGGCGGATCGCCGCGGCCATGGTCCCGGCCGGCGAGACCGGGCAGCCGGACTCCGAGATCCCCGCCGGCTACACCTACCTCGGCCAGTTCGTCGACCACGACCTCACCATGGACCGGACCGACAGGCTCCTCGGTGAGCAGGTCACCGTCGAGCAGCTCATGCAGGGCCGCTCGCCGGCTCTCGACCTGGACTCCCTGTACGGCTTCGGCCCCGGCCACCCCGACAGCGTCAGGTGCTACGAGCCGGACGGCATGCGGCTGCGCACCGGCCCCACCGCCGGCGTGGGCGACCTGCGGGACTTCGACGGGTTCGACCTGGCGAGGATGCAGGGCAGCGACGAGGCGCTGATCCCGGACCCGCGCAACGACGAGAACCTCGCGGTGGCGCAGATCCACCTGGCCTTCATCCGCTTCCACAACCGGATCGTGGACGACCTGGTCCGGCGGGGCACCTCCAGCGCGCTGCTGTTCGACAAGGCGCGGGAGAAGGTCGTCCTGCACTACCAGTGGGTGCTGCGCCACGACTACCTGCCGAGGATCGTGGACCCCGCCATCGTCGACGAGGTCTTCACCCGCGGCCGCCAGATCTTCGAGGTCCCGGTCGACCCGTACCACGACGCGTACGGCAACGGCGGCGCGAACGGCAACCGGTACGCCACCGTGGTGCCGGGACGGCTGCCCACGATGCCGATCGAGTTCTCGATCGCGGCGTTCCGGCTCGGGCACAGCATGGTGCGCGACACCTACGAGTGGAACAGCGTCTTCAACTCGGCCGGGATCCCGGCGACCCTGGAGCTGCTCTTCACGTTCTCCGGCACCGGCGGCGACCTGAACGGCGACAACCGGCTGCCGTCCAACTGGATCCCGGACTGGCGGCGGCTGTTCGACCTGGCCGGGGACGGCGAAGCCGGGCCCGCGTTCGCGCCCCCGGCGAGCGGCCTCAACCGCGCCAAGCGCATCGACACGCTGCTGGGCCACTTCCTCGGCGAGCTCCCGCCCGGCACGTTCGGCGGCCGGCTCACGGACGGCATCCCGCCGGGCCTCCAGCGGAACCTGGCCTTCCGCAACCTGGTCAGAGCCGACATGGTGCGGCTCGCCAGCGGTCAGCAGGCGGCGCAGTTCATCCAGCAGTTCACCAAGCTCAGCCCGCTGAGCACCCGGGACATCCTCACCGGCGAAGGGGGCGCCGACCTCGGCGGGCTCAGCGACGGCGAGAAGAGCCGGATCGTCGACCACACGCCGCTGTGGTTCTACGTCCTGCGCGAGGCGGAGCTCAACAACGGGGTGCTGACCGGCGTCGGCGGCCGGATCGTCGCCGAGGTCATGCACCGCGCCATGGAGGGCAGCCGGCACTCGATCGTCCGCCGGCCCGACTGGAAGCCGGACCTGCTCTCGCCGTCGGGCCGGTTCACCATGGCCCACCTCCTGCTGCACGCCTTCGACAACGACCCCGTCGAGGTGAACCGCGTGCAGTGAACCGCGTGCAGTGAACCGGAAAGGGGCGGGCGCCCAGGCGCCCGCCCCTCGGCCGGTCACGCGCGGGCGCCCGCGCGCCCCCTCAGCCGGTCACGCGCCGCCGCGGTAGACGGCGACCTCCGTGAGCGTCGGCGTGTAGACCTCGGACGGCTGCTGACCTGTGAGCGCCACCCTGAGCCTGGCGGTCGTCACGGCGCCGAACCCGGTCACCGACAGGTCGTGCCCGATGCCGTCGGCGCCGCTCGCGAACGTCGCCCACGCCCCTGCCCCGGCGTCCCACCGCTGCAGCTCGAACGTCCTGACCCGCGGGTTGGTGCCCGAGTCCGTGTACTCGTCCAGGTACACCTCGTCGAACGTGGTGTCCGCGCCGAAGTCGACGTCCAGCGTGATCGGGTACGCCGCGTCGTCCGCCGCCGCCCAGCGGGTCGCCGGGTCGCCGTCGGTCAGGTTCACCGCGCCGAGCGTGCCGTTCGCGCCCGGGTGCGTCGAGCTCGCCGTGGCCGGCTTGCCGAGGGCCAGGTTGACCCGCCCGTCGCCCTCCTCCTCGATGGGGTCGATGTCCACCGGGTTCCTGACCTTCTTGCCGGCCCGGCGCTCCGCCATGCCGATGTCCGGCGCCTCGCCATGGTAGACGTGGGTGCCGAGGAAGTCCTCCGTGCCCAGGTGCGGGTTGTAGCGGCCGGCGTCGATCAGCGGCGAGTCCGCGCGCAGGGCGAAGTGCGCCGCGGACTTCCTGATCCGGTCCACGCCCGCGCCGGTGACGTACTTCGCCGGGTCGCCGGCGAACCTCGGGTCCGCGCGCAGCCCCGCCTTGTCGGCCGGCTCCTGGCCGGAGTGCACACCGCCCGCCTCGAAGTAGTCGTTGTTGGAGAAGACCGCCTGCCGCAGCGCCCCCGTGCGGCGGTACCACGGCGTCGGCTCGGTCTTGGAGGTGTTGTAGAAGATGTTGTTCAGGAAGTAGACCCGGCTCAGGAACGTCTCGTCGTGCACGTGGTCGAGGTCCGCGCCGTCGTAGACGAACGTGTTGTTCACGAAGTACGTCGGCGAGTAGTTCGTCGACAACATGTTCTTCACCAGCACGCCGTTGTCGTTGACGCTCAGGTTGTAGCGGGCGACCGAGTTGGAGCTGTTGCCCATGTAGGCCATCCAGCCCGCCGCGTTGTCGTGCGAGTAGTTGAACTGGTAGGTGACGTTGAAGTTGGTGTACTCCAGGTCCCACGGGGTGCCGTCGTACTCGTTGTCCGGGCCGCCGTACACCTCGTTGTACTGCATGACCGAGTCGGCGCCGGCCCACAGGTAGAGCCCGCACGACACCGCGTCGTACCGCTCCAGGAAGCCGTTGACCTCGTTGTACTCGGCCGTCATGTGCTTGCTGTTGGCGAACTGGAACGCGCCCTGGCCGATGCTCTCGGCGTAGTTGTGGCTGATGTGGACGTCGCGGCTGTAGAGGTCGCGGGTGCGCACCCAGAGCTGCTCCCAGCCCTCATGGAACTTGCCGCTCTCGTCGTACTGGCCGGCGTCCCTGCCGTCGGCGGCGAACCAGTTGAACGCGAACTGCACCGCGTGCAGCTCGACGTTCACGAACGTGTTGTGCTCGATCCTGACGTCCCGGAAGTGGTGGCCGCCGGTGCCGTACTCCTTGTAGCTCCTGGAGCCGAAGACCTGGAAGTTGACGCCGCCGTAGTGGATCTTCTGCCAGGTGCTCGGGCCGTCGAGGTCGTGCACGTGCACGTCGGTGACGCGGAAGTGGTCCATGACGCTGTCCGCGCCCGGCTCCAGCAGGTCGGCGTTGATGGAGACGGCGATGCCGTCGCGCACGTACGAGCCCGTGGTGATGTCCGTGGCGAAGTCGTCGTCGTTGGACAGCTCGACGTGGTCGATCTCGAAGTACTGCTGGTTGCGCAGCACGATCGCGCCGGTCAGGCCGACCGTCTCGGGGTTCTTCGTGCCGTCCGCCTTGAACGGGCTCGGCACCTTGCCGTTGGTCGCGATGTACGGGCGGCGGGCGCTCGGGTCACCGTACGCCGAGATGGTGATCGGCCGGCCCGCGCTGCCCGAGCCCTTCGGCCAGAGCTGCTCGTCGTGCCACTGCTCGCCGGCCTTGAGCAGGATGCGGTCGCCCGGCGCGAACGCGGTCGCGTTCGCCCTGGCCAGCGTGCGCCAGGCGGTCCTCGGCGAGGTGCCCGCGGCGTCGTCGCGGCCGTTCGTGGCGTCGAGGTAGTAGTCCTTGCCGCCGGTCCTGTTCGGCGAGTTGCCCGGCAGGTCCTTCCGCGCGGCGGCGGGGGAGTGCGCCGCGGCCGTGGCGGGGGCCGGGGCGAGCGATCCCGCGAGCAGCGCGGCCAGCAGGGCCGTCAGGCCCAGCCGCAGCGCCCGCGCGACGGGGGGTGCGGTACGTGTCAAAGTCGTGCATCCTCTGCGTTGATGGTGTCCACCGCCGCCGCGTCGACCTCGACGTGGCCGTCGGCCACGCGGCGCTGGAGGAACTGGGTGAACTTCTCCTCGATGAGCGACTGCCGGATCCGCCGCGCGTACCCGGCGAACGCGGCCTGCTCGTCGACGGTCCTGCCGTCGAGCTCGTAGTAGGTGATCTGTCCTGTGCCCGGCACCGGGGCGGAGATCTGGCCCTCGTTGAGCCCGCCGAGCACCGCCGTGAGGTCCCGGTCGTGGGCGGCCGGGCCGCCGCCCTGGTAGGTGGCGGTCGTGAGCGTGGCGCCCGGCTCGCGCTCGGCGACCTCGGCCAGGCCGCCCGCCTCGGCCACCCGCCGTCGCAGGGCCTGTCCGTAGGCGGCCGGCGCGCCGTCCGGGACGGGCACGACGAGCTTGGAGTACGTGTACGTCGTGGCGTTGGCGCTCCACGCCTCCCTGTCGGCGTCGAACGCCTGCCGCACCTCGGCGTCGGTGACGCCGAGCTCGGGTTCCAGGCGTTGCCTCAGCGCCGTCGTGATCTCGGTGAGGCGGTGCGAGTAGTACTCCTCGGGGGAGAACTCGGCCAGGCCGTAGACGACCTCGCCCCTGGCGATGGCGTCGGCGCGGCGGGCGTTCTCGGCGTCCAGGTCCGCGAGGAAGTCCGCGTGGTCGGGGGAGTCGATCAGGCCCTTGTCCCGGGCGAGGATCAGCGTGGCCTTGTCGCGGTGGATCTCGTCGAGGGCGCGCCGGGTGAGCCGCTGGAACGCGGTCCGGTCGCCGGTCCTGGCGGTCCAGTCGATGGCGCCCTGGAGGTGGTACTGGTTGCGTAACTCGTTCTGGACGGCAGGGGCGAGGCGGTGCAGGTGGAAGAGCAGCTCGTCGCGGGTGACGGGGTGGCCGTCGACGGCGGCGACCCGGTCGGGACGGGCCAGCGCCACGCCGGCGCCGACCACGGCGGCGAGGGCCGTCACGATGCCCGCGATCAGGGCGAGCGCCCGGCGCGACGGGCCGCGCCCGGCGGGCTTCGCGGCGGCGGGCTTCGCGGCGGCGGGCTTCGCGGCGGTGCGCTTCGCGGCGGTGCGCTTCACGAGGTCGCCTCGATCGCCGCCAGGCGGGCGATGACCGGCGTGTCCCGGGTCTCGGGCACCTCGACCCGCACGGCGTCCACCTCCACCGGCTCGAACGTCAGGATGCGCTGGTAGCCCACCGCGTTCGCCTCGCCGAGCGCCGCCCACCGGCCGTCCCCGAGCCGCCCGCGCACGACGACGTGCTCGACGCGCTGTCCCTGCGTGATGTCCTCGCCGACGCAGACCGCCTCGATCCGGCGCGGCCGGTCGAACTCCAGCGTCGCCCGCGGCAGGGGATCGGCCGCGTCAGGCCGCCACGCCCGCGGGGCCGCACCTCGCGAGGCGGCTGCGTCCCCTGGCCGGGTGGTGTCCCAGGACCAGGCGGCGTCGCCCGGCCAGGTGGCGTCGCCTGGCCAGGCCGTGGCGAGGTCGCCCGCCGACCCCGACGACACCGTCACGGCCGCCTTCACGCGCCGCGCCCGGAAGTCCGAGATGCGCCGCCCCAGCCCCTCCAGGACCGCCACGTCGGCCTCCCGCAGCCGCCCGTCACGGGCCGGCGGCACGTTGAGCAGGAAACACGAGTTGCCGCCGACGGACCGCAGGTAGATGGAGAACAGCTCCTCCACCGGCCGCACCGCCCCGTCCTCCGCCGGATGGTGGAACCAGCCGGGCCGGATCGAGGTGTTCACCTCGGCCGGGTACCAGACCAGGTCGTCCTCGTGCCCGGCCAGCGCGGCCCGGCTGCCCAGGTCGCGCTCGTCGCTGCGGATCGCCTGCCGCGCGAAGGCGCCGTCGTCCGCCTGCTGCGACCGGTCCGCGATCCGCTCGGCGTCCCGCAGCGCCCGCGGCACCACGCTCCACTCGTCCGGCCGGGTGTCGCCGGCCTCGTTGCCGCACCACCGCACGTCGGGCCCGCACACGTTGATGACCGCGTCCGGCTGCAGCTCGCGGACCACCGCGTAGTAGCGCTCCCAGTCGTAGGTCTGCCGCCTGCCGTTCGGGCCCTCGCCGTTCGCGCCGTCCAGCCAGACGGAGAAGACGGGCCCGTACCGGGTGAGCAGCTCGGTGAGCTGCGCGACGTAGAAGTCGTCGTAGGCGGCGCCGCCGCCGTACGACGCCTCGGTACGGTCCCACGGCGACAGGTAGACGCCGAACCTGAGCCCGTGCCGCCGCGCCGCCTGAGCCACCTCGGCGACCACGTCACCCTGGCCGCCGCGCCACGGCGAGGCCGCCACCGTGTACGAGGTCACGTCGCTCGGCCACAGGCAGAACCCGTCGTGATGCTTGCAGGTGAGGATCACTCCGGTCATCCCGGCCGCCTTGAGCGCCGCGACCCACTGGTCGGCGTCCAGCGCGGCCGGGTCGAACAGGGCGGGGTCGTCGTGCCCGGGGCCCCACTCCCGGTCGGTCATCGTGTTCATGCCGAAGTGGATGAACCCGTAGAACTCCATCGCCTGCCACGCGAGCTGCCGCGCGCTCGGCCGTACCTGGGCCAGAGCCTTGCCGTTCATCGCCACTTCCGGTTGTAGGAGGCCAGCACGGCCAGGAGCCCGGCCAGGCCGGCGAGCATGATCGCGAGGTTGCCCCACCCGACCGGGGTGCGGGCGGAGATCACGACGGCCACGCAGACCGCCGCGACCAGCGTCCGGGCGGTGACGACCAGCGCACCGCGCGTCGAGTCCTTCATGTGTGCATCAGCCCTTCACGCCGCCGGACGCCATGCCCTCGATGAGCCGGCGCTGGATGAACGCGTAGAAGATGAGGACGGGGACGATGACGATGACCATGCCGGCGTACAGGCGGCCGTAGTCGGCCGCCGCCTTCTGCGCGGTCATCAGGTTGAGCAGGCCCACCTGCAGCGTCTTGCCCTCCCCCGGGAGCAGGGTGAGCGCGATGATGAAGTCGTTCCAGTAGGCCAGGAAGTTGAACAGGATCACGGTGGTCAGCGCGGGCCGCGCCATCGGCAGCATCACCCTGGTCATCACCTGGAAGCGGGACGCGCCGTCCAGCGCCGCCGCCTCCTCGTAGTCGGCGGGGATCGACCGGAAGTACGCCGCCAGCAGGTAGATGGTGAACGGGATCGACGTGGCCGCGTACACCAGCGACAGCACGCCGGGGTTGTCGATGAAGAACCCGCCGGGGAAGACGTCCACGAGCGCGCGGTCCCAGCCCACCAGCATGAGGAAGATCGGCACCACGATGTAGTTGACGTTGACGAACAGCCCGGCCAGCAGCGCGACCTCCACCAGGCCGCGCCCGCGGAAGTCGTACCGGGCGATGACGTACGCCGCCGGCACCGACACCGCGATGACGAACACCAGCCCGAGCACGGTCACCAGCACCGAGGTGAAGAAGTACTGCCCCATGCGCGCGGTGACGAAGGCGTCCACGTAGTTCTGCAGGTGCAGGCCCTCGGGCAGCGTCCACGGGCTGCCGTAGAACTCGCCCTTCTGCTTCAGCGAGGCCAGCAGCACCCAGCCCACCGGCACCGCGATGGCCAGCGCGATCGCGGTGACGAGGAGGTAGGTCAGCGCCCGGCCGGCGCGCGGTGTCTTGGTCATGGCAGTGCCCTCAGAACTGGAGTGGCTCGCGCCGCGTCGCACGGCTGACCAGCAGCGACACGAGGAACGAGAACGCGAAGATGACGACGCCGATGGCCATGCCGTAGCCGTACGACGAGTTCGTGTACGCCTGCTTGTACATGTAGCTCAGCAGCACCTCGGAGGAGCCGTCGGGCCCGCCGCCGGTCATCGCGCGGACGAGGACGAAGCTGAGGTTGACCGCGCTCATCACGAAGAACGTCAGCGTCGTGCGCAGGTTCTGCCAGATGAGAGGCAGCGTGATGGCGAAGAACTGCCGTCCGGCGGAGGCGCCGTCGAGCGCGGAGGCCTCGTAGAGGGACTCCGGGATGCTCGACATGCCGGACATGTAGAGGACCATGTAGTAGCCGAGCGACTGCCAGATCATCGCGATCGCGACGGACCAGAGGACGAGCTGCTGGTCACCCAGCCAGACCTGCCGCAGGCCGTCCAGCGACAGCGCCTGCAGCGTGCCGTTGATCAGGCCGTTCTCCTGGTCGTAGAGGGCGGAGAAGACCGCCGCGATCACGACCACGGAGAGCACGCTCGGCACGTACAGGACGAACCGGTACAACGGCCGGCCCCGCAGCTTCTGCCTCGTCATGATCGCGGCAAGGAACAGGGCCATGCCCATCGTCACGACCGTCACGACGACGAGGAGCGCCACCGTGTTCTGGAACGCGCGCACGAACTGCTCGTCGTCGAGGAGCCGGGTGAAGTTGTCCAGCCCCACGAACCGCATGTCCGGGGAGAAGCCGCTCCAGGTGTAGAACGACATCCGGAACACGTTCACGGTCGGGACGATCATGAAGACGACGAACAGCACGAGCGCGGGCAGGAGGCAGGCGAGCACGAACAGGCCGTTGCCGCGCCTGCCCCGTTCCGCGGGTCTGGCCACGGCTCAGCTCCCCGCCTGGCGCAGCTTCTCGCTGGCGTCGTCGAGCGCGGCCTGCCACTGGTCCCCGGTCTTGTCGCCGCTGATGATGCTGTTGGCGGTGTCGAAGAGCGTGGCCTTGATGTCGACGCCCTCGACCGGCGCGGTGCTGGCGAACCCGCCGACCAGCGCGGTCACCGACGCGTCCTCGTAGACCTGGTAGAACTCGGCGTTCTCCTCGGTCAGGCTGCTCGCGATGCCCTGGATCGGCTGGATCGCGTTCGCCTTGGCGAAGATCTTCGCCGCCTCGTCGGAGTACAGGTAGGCGACGAACTCCTTGGCGGCGTCCTTGTTCCTGGCGCCGCTCGGCACCCAGACCGACTCGACGGAGGTGGCGATGTAGCGCTTGCCGCCCGCCGTGACCGCCGGCAGCGGCGTCAGGCCCCAGGCGAAGCCGTCGGCGCGCGGGGCGTCCTTCATCTCGCCGACGATCCACGTGCCGTTCGGCATGAACAACGTCTTGTTGTCGAGGATCGACTGCTGGTTCTTGGTGAAGTCCTGCTCGTTGGCGTAGCCGACCGTGGTCGGGGCCGCGTACTTCAGCAGCTTGGTGGTGAGGTCGAGCGCCTGCCGCGCCTGCGGCGTCTGCCACACGCCCTGCTTGTACGTCATGACGTCGGTGTAGAACTGCTCGCCGCCGACGTCGGCCAGCAGCGCGAAGAAGTACGAGTCGAGGTACCCGGCCGTCGGGTACGTGAACAGCGAGATCCCGTCCTTCTTGGCCGTCTCGCCCAGCGCGAACATCTCGTCCCAGGTCGCCGGGACCTTCCAGCCCTTCTGGTCGAACAGGCCCTTGTTGTAGAACAGCCCGGTCGGCGCGTAGTACATCGGCATCGTGTACGTCTTGCCGTCGCCGTACGGGTTGGTGTTGAGGTTGCCCACGATGCCGTCGATGAGCTTGCCGCCCACGGTCTTGTCCTCGCCCGGCACCTTGGCCTGCAGCACCGGCGTGAGGTCCTCGAGGGCCTTGTCCTTGATCAGCGTCTCGGTGAGCGCGGCCTTGCGGCCCTGGCCGAGCACCACGACGTCCGGGAAGCGCCCGGCCTTCATGTTCGGCGTGATCTCGTCCTCGATGCTCTTGGAGATCTGCAGCTGCACGTCGACGTCCGGGTGCTTGGCCTCGTACGCCTGGATGACCTGCGTGTACATGTCCCGGCCGTAGCCGCCTTCGAGGGCGGCGACGCTCAGGGTCGTCTTGCCGGAGCCGGCGTCCGAGCCGCCCCCGTCGGCCCCACAGGCGGTGAGCAGTCCGAGCGCCGTGACGGCGCTCGCGAGGATGAGCGATCTCCTCATGGGTTCTGGGTCCTTCCGACGACTGCCCACCTGGATGCGGGCGTTGTTACGATGGCATCGATAACATGAGCGGCGCAAGTGGCACTTCACAAACGGCCGTCCATGGGGCCTCAGGAAACGCGCGGCGGCGCGGTGGAGGCGCGCACCGACAGCGACGCGGTGACGAGGGATCCGCCGTCGGCGGCCCCGTCGAGCAGGAGCGCGACCGCCGCCGCGCCGGATCGGTAGAAGTCCTGGCGGACGGTGGTCAGGGGAGGGCTGCAGTAGGCGGCCAGCGCGATGTCGTCGACGCTGACGATGGACACGTCGTCCGGCACCGACCTGCCGCGCTCGCGCAGCGCGCGGATCACCCCGAAGGCCATCTCGTCGCTGGCGGCGAAGACCGCGGTGACGTCCGGGATCATCGCCAGGACCTGCCCCTGCCGGTAGCCGGAGTCGGGCGACCAGTCGCCCTCCAGCGGCGGCGGCGCCGCCACGCCGGCCGCGGCCAGGCACTCCTGCCAGCCCTGGCGGCGCTGCCGGGCCTCGATCCACTCGTCGGGGCCCGAGACGTGCCACACCTGGTGGTGACCGAGGTCGAGCAGGTGCTGCGTGGCGATCCGGCCCGCCTCCTTCTGGTCGATGCCCAGCACGCGGGCGCTGGCGGTGCGCGAGCCGTCGAGCGTCACGGTGGGGATGTCCCTGGTGATGTCCTCCATCTTCTGGGTCACCGAGATCAGCGGCACCGCGATGACGATGCCGTCCACGCCCTGGTCGGCCAGCTTCGACAGGGACCGCTCCATCAGCCCGGTGTCGAGCCCGGCGATGGTCGCGATGCTCACCGCGTACCCGGCCTCGCCGGCGGCGGCCTCGACGCCGGCGGTCACCGCCGAGCGGGAGTAGTAGCCGCCCGACTGCAGCAGCACCAGGCCGATGGTGTGGCTGCGGCCCGAGGAGAGCATCTTGGCCGCGGCGTTGAACCGGTAGCCGAGCTGCTCCACCGCCGCGAGCACGCGCTTCTTCGTCTCGGGGTTGACGTTGGGCGAGTCGCGCAGCGCGCGCGAGACGGTCTGCGCCGAGACCCCGGCGGTCCTGGCCACGTCAGCCATGCTGGGCTGTCTCGCGGGCCGCTCGGTGGCTTTGGTCATGGCGCTCCTCTCGTTCTGACCTGGATCATAGCGCGCTTGTTACACATGGCATCGATAACATAAGCTCTCGCCCCGTGATCGAGCTCCCCGCGCCGGACGCGTCCCCGGCACAGCCCAGCGAGTCCCCCGCGCTCACGTGGGGCGGCCGCCGCCTGTACCGGCGCGGCGCACCCCACCAGATCCTGTCAGGCGCGCTGCACTACTTCCGCGTCCACCCCGGCCTGTGGCGCGACCGGATCCGCAGGCTCGCCGACCTCGGGCTCAACACGATCGACACCTACATAGCCTGGAACTTCCACCAGCCCCGCCAGGACGAGCCGCCCCGCTTCGACGGCTGGCGTGACGTCGAGCGGTTCATCCGCATGGTGGGCGAGGAGGGGCTCGACGTCATCGTCAGGCCGGGGCCGTACATCTGCGCCGAGTGGTCGAACGGCGGCCTGCCGAGCTGGCTCACCGGCCGCGACGTCGCCGTCCGCAGCTCCGACCCCGCCTTCACCGGGCCGGTCGGCGACTGGTTCGACGAGCTCGTCCCGCGCCTGGCCGCGCTCCAGGCCGCCCGCGGCGGGCCCATCGTGGCCGTGCAGGTGGAGAACGAGTTCGGCAGCTTCGGCGACGACCACGCCTACGTGCGCTGGAACCGCGACGCCCTGACCGCCCGCGGCATCACCGAGCTGCTGTTCACCGCCGACGGCCCCACCGAGCTGATGCTGGACGGCGGCACCGTGCCCGGCACCCTGACGGCCGTCACCCTCGGCTCCAAGCCCGGCGCCGCCCGGCGGCTGCTCGCCTCCCGCCGCCCGGACGAGCCGTTCGTGGTGGCCGAGTTCTGGAACGGCTGGTTCGACCACTGGGGCGAGCGGCACCACGTCCGCGGGGTGGACAGCGCGGTGCGCACCCTGGAGGGCATCGTCGCCGACGGCGGCAGCGTCAGCCTCTACATGGCGCACGGCGGCACCAACTTCGGCCTCTGGGCGGGCGCCAACGAGGCGGACGGCCGCCTGCAACCCACCGTGACCAGCTACGACTCCGACGCGCCCGTCGCCGAGGACGGCACGCTGACCGCCAAGTTCCACGCCATGCGCGAGGTGCTCGGAGCGCGCGGGCCCCTCCGGGTGCCGGAACGCCCGCCGGTGCTGCCGCCCGCGCGCGTGCCGCTCGTCCCGCGCGCCGGCCTGCTCGCCGGCCTGCGGGCCGTGCCCGCGCCCACCTCCACCGGGCCGCGCCCGGCCTCGTTCGAGCGGCTCGGGCTGGAGTCGGGCATGGTGCTGCACACCGCTCACCCGCGCGTCCCGGCGGGCGAGCACCGGCTGGTCCTCACCGACGTGCGCGACCGGGCGCTGGTCTTCGCCGACGGCGCGTTCCTCGGCGTCGCCGGGCCCGGGGAGCCGGAGCTCACGGTACGCGGGACCGGCGCGGTCGTCCGCCTGGAGGTCCTGGTCGAGAGCCTCGGCCGGGTCAACTACGGGCCCGGCGTCGGCGGGCACAAGGGCCTGCTCGGTCCCGTACTGGTGGATCGGCGCATGGTGCAGGGCTGGGACAGCACGCCGATCGCGCTCCAGGAGTGGACGCAGACCGAGCTCGCCCGCGCGACCGCCCCCGCGCCGGGTTCCGTACCTGGTGGATTCGCCGTCGCGACCCTGCGGGTCGAGACACCCGCGGACACCTACCTCGCCCTGCCCGGATCCGGCCGCGGTCTCGTCTGGGTCAACGGCTTCCTGCTCGGCCGCCACTGGGAGATCGGCCCCCAGGTCACGCTGTACTGCCCGGCGCCGCTGCTGCGCGCGGGCGTGAACACGGTGACGGTGCTGGAGCTGGAACGGCTCGGCGACGTCCTGGAGCTGCGCGACCGGCCGGAACTCGGACCGGCGGAGGAGTACGTCGAAGAGTTCTCCTGACCGTCCCGGGAAGTCACGGGCGCGGCGGCCTTCGTCTGGTACGTACGGGCGCGCGGCCCCGGTTCACTCTCATGCCCCTTGGCGGTGCGCCCCGGGCGAGGGCTTCGGGCCGCCCCACAATGGGCCAATGAGCTACCCTTCCCCGCCGCACCCCGATGACCCGTGGGGCCGGCAGCAGGCACCGCACGCCGACGGCAGGCCCGGGTACGGCCCGGCCACCCCGCCTCCCGGGTACGGCGCATGGGGCGGCGCCGGCCACGACCAGGGCTCCGGCCGCCCCGAACCCGGCCCCCAGCCCCGCCAGGGAGGCCCGCCCCCCGACTACGGCCGCCGCCCCGACTACGGCCCGTTACCCGCCCAGGGCCGCCGCCCCGGCTACGGCCCGTCCTCCGGCCCCTACGCCTCCCGTCCGGAGCTCCAGACCACCTACGCGAACCAGGACGACCCCTACGGCCTGCCCCAGAGCCAGTACGAGTTCGGCGGCCTGCCCCCCAAGCGCCACAACACCCTGATCATCGGCCTGTCCGCCGGCCTGGGCGTGATCCTCCTCCTCGGCGGCACGGCCGGCGCGGTCGCCTACTTCAACGCCTCCCGCACCCAGCCCGCCGCCGGCCTGTCCGGCACGGGCACGTCCGGCCCCACGACGGCGCCCCTGGAGCCCCCGTCGTCCGAGCCGTCGGAAGAACCGTCGGAAGAACCGTCGGAAGAGCCGACGGAAGAGCCGTCGGGAGAGCCGGCGGAGGAGCCCACGGACTCGGCCGGCGAACCCTCCGACACCACCCCCGGCTCGTCACGGGCCGCGGCGGGATCGCCGATCCAGCACAGCGAGTTCGGCGACTGGAACTTCCGCTTCGAGAGCGTCAGGTTCTCGGCGAACAAGGTCGGCGGCTGGTCCTACGACACGTGCGACCCGGTGGACGGCGAGGGCGTCCTGGCCAGGAACAAGTGCGAACGCGCCATTCAGGTCGCCTACTCGGCGTACCGCGGGCACCTCAGGGCGGTGCAGGTGACGATGGCGTTCCCGACCGCCAAGGCGGCCAAGGCCGCCGCCACGCGCCTGGCCAAGCTCGACTCGAACGCCGTGAACATCCGCAGCGACATGACCCTCGACACGTTCGCGTACGGGCAGATCCGCGCCAACGTCGCCAAGAACTACGTGATCGCCACGATCGTCACCGCCGACAGGACGGCCAAGCCCAGGGCGGACAAGTTCCACCTGTACCTCCAGGCCGACGCCATGAGCTACTTCCTGCTGCGGGACGTGACCGTCACGAGCTGACCCGCGCCGGGCCCGGCCGCCGCTCCGGGAGGCCGCCGAACGGTTCACCGCGCGCCCCGGATCCACTGTCAGGGGGAGGTGATGAGCTGTCAGGATCCCCCGTTGGGCGGAGTCGGGCGCGCGGGTTCCACACCTACGATCGGTGGCTATGACGTGGACGCGGCTGAGGGACGTACGCCTCATACCCATGGTGTTCGGACCTCTGGTCGCCGTGCTGGCCGTGGCCGAGACCCGGCTCGACGACTTCTTCGGCGCCGCCGCCACGGCCACCTGGGTGTCGGGGGTCGTGATGGGCGCCGGCCTGACGCTCGCCGCCTGGTACCCGCTCGCCGGCACCCTGGTCGCGGCGCTCTGCCTGCCCGCGGGCATGCTGCTCTTCGGCGCCCCCGGGATCGCCGGCGCGGCGGTGGTCGGCATGATCGGGGCGGTGAGCTGGGCCGGCTGGCGCGAGCCGCTCCGCCGCTCCGCCCTGGCGCTGGGCCTGGCCGCCCTGTCGTTCGCCGTCACGACGCCGTCCGAAGCGTCGGCGTGGGAGCTGCTGTTCGTCCCGGCGGTCCTGCTGCCGTGCTGGTCCATGGGCCTGCTGGCGCGGCGCAGCGAGGAGCGGGCGGCACAGTTCGCGGAGCTGGCCGCCGCGCTCGACGCCGAGCGCGAGGCAGGCGCCCAGGCGGCGGTCGCCCAGGAGCGCACGCACATCGCCAGGGAGGTGCACGACGCGGTCGCGCACTCCGTCAGCGTGATGACCCTGCAACTGGGCGCGCTGCGCCGGCTGCTCGGTGACCGGCCGGCCGAGCAGGAGGTCGTGGCCGGGCTGGAGCGGCTGGGGCGGCAGACCGTGGAGGAGATGCGCGGCCTGGTCAGCCTGCTGCGCGAGCGCGTCGAGGGCGAGCAGGTGGCGCCGATGTCGTCGCTGGTGCGGCTGGACGAGCTGATCGCGGACGTGCGCGCGGCCGGCCTGGCCGTGACGCTGGACGCCCCCGCCGACCTGCCCCCGCTGCCGCCCGTGCTGGACGTCACCGCGTACCGGGTGCTGCAGGAGGCCCTGACGAACGTGCTGCGGCACGCCGGCGCCGCCCCGACGGCGGTCGCCATCGGCTACACCGAGCAGGCGCTCACGCTGGAGGTGCGCAACGCGCCCGCGACCGGCGGCAGGCCCGCCACGACCGGCACGGCCGAAACGGGCAGGCGGCCGGGCCACGGGCTGGTCGGCATGCGCGAGCGGCTGGCGATGGTGCAGGGCAGCCTGCAGACCGGCCCGGAGCCGGACGGCGGCTTCGCGGTGCGCGCCCGCTTCCCGCTGCCGCGCACCTGGTGAGCGCGGCCCGTCATAGCCAGCCGCTCCTGCGCAGCAGCCGGAACACCACGATCACGGCGACGACCATGACGCCCAGCGTGAGAGGGTAGCCGAACGCCCAGTGCAGCTCGGGCATGTGGTCGAAGTTCATGCCGTAGATGCCGGCGATCATCGTGGGGACGGCGATGAGCGCCGCCCACGACGAGATCTTGCGCATGTCGGCGTTCTGCTGCATGGCCACCTTGTTCTGCTCCCGCCCCGTCAGCGCCAGGTGGGCGGTCAGGGCGCTGGTGAGCAGTTCGTTGTGCTCGTCCACCGCCGAGTCCACGCGCAGCAGGTGGTCGAGCACGTCGCGGAACTGCTCCCGGGTGGCGGTGCACAGCTCCACCCGGCCCTTGACGATCTCCTCCAGCACCGGGATCAGCGGGTCCTGGGCGGTGCGGAACTCCAGGACCTCCCGCTTGAGCGAGTAGATGTCCTCGGTGGCGTCGGCGTACTCGCCGCTGAACACCCGGCGCTCCAGCGCGATCAGGTCGCTCTCGATCTCGTGCGTGATGCGGCCGTAGTCGTCGACGACCTGGTCGCAGATCGCGTACAGCACCCCCGACGGGCCCGCGGCGAGCAGGTCGGGGTCGGACTCCAGGCGGCGCCGCACCGCGGCGAGCGGCGCCGCCTGGCCGTGCCGGACGCTGATCACGAAGTCCGGGCTGAGGAACAGGTTGATCTCGCCGACCTCGATGTCGGAGGTCTCGTCCGCGTACAGCAGCGGCTTGAGCACCACGAACAGGGTGTCGTCGTAGCGTTCGAGCTTGGCCCGCTGGTGGGCGTGGATCGCGTCCTCGACCGCCAGCGGGTGCAGCTTGACCTCGTGGCTGATCAGGTCGAACTCCTCCTGCGACGGGTCGTGCAGACCGATCCACAGGAAGCAGTCGCCCCTGGCCCGCGCCGCGTTGAACGCGTCGCTGATGTCTCCCGTGATCGTCTCACGCACGCCGCCGCAGTAGATCGCCTGGTCCACTATCACACCCGGTATTGTCGCGTACTCGGACAAGCCGCCCGTCCCGGCAGCGCACGGGACACACGCCGGATCATGCGAGCGGTGTGGCCGTGCGGCGTCAGAGCCGGAGCCGGGGCCACGACTCCGTGTCGCGCAGGAGGCGGCGGTCGTGGGTGGCCAGCACCACCGCGGCCCCCATCGTGGCCAGCGCCTGCGTCAGCTCCTCCATCAGGACCATGGACAGGTGGTTGGTCGGCTCGTCCAGCAGCACCACCTGCGGCCGGGAGGCCAGGAGGAGCGCCAGGTCGAGCCGGCGCCGCTGCCCGACCGACAGCTCGGCGACCGGCCGGTGCAGGGCCTCCGACGGGAGCAGGCCGAGCCTGCCGAGTCCGACGGCGGCCGGCTCGCCGAGCCCGACCGGGGCCGGCTCGCCGAGCTCGCCCGAGCTGACGAGCCTGCCCACGGCGGCCTCGTACACCTCGAAGGCGCGGCGCCGCGACGGCGGCGGCGACTCCTGGGCGAGCAGGCCGACGCGCGCTCCCCGCCTGCCCTGCACGGCGCCCGAGTCGGGAGCGAGCCGGCCCGCGAGCACGTGCAGGAGGCTCGACTTGCCCGACCCGTTCGGGCCGGTCACCACCAGGCGGTCGCCCGCGCGCAGCAGCACCGACTGAGGGGCGTCGAAGCGGCCCCGGACGGTCACGCCGTCGGCGCGCAGCAGCGTGACCCCGGCGGGGGCGTCCAGGCGCGGCGGCTGGAAGCGCAGCGGCGGCTCCGGCACGTCCACGAGGTGCGCATCCAGCTCCTCCTGCCGCCGGTGCACCGCCCGCACCAGGGCCGGCGCGCGGGTGGCGCGGGTGTGCTTGCCGGTGCCCTTGTCCGGACGCCAGCCGGTGGACAGCCGGTTCCGGGCGGCGGAGAGGTCCTGGGCGAGGCGCCGGTGTTCGAGCTGCT
The DNA here is from genome assembly GCF_024172165.1 of Nonomuraea thailandensis. Classification (GTDB taxonomy): domain Bacteria; phylum Actinomycetota; class Actinomycetes; order Streptosporangiales; family Streptosporangiaceae; genus Nonomuraea; species Nonomuraea thailandensis. Next base: position 1,988,823 of record NZ_JAMZEB010000002.1, read on the forward strand.
GGTCCCGGTAGGCGGTCTCCCAGCGCTCGCGCTCGGCCCGCCGGCCCTCCTGGTAGCCCGCGTACCCGCCGCCGTACGTGCGGGGACGCCCGTCGCTGGTCGGATCGAGGTCCAGCACCGCGGTCGCCACGTCCGACAGCAGGGCCCGGTCGTGGCTGACCAGCACCACGCCGCCGGGATGCGCCCGGAGCGCGGCGGTCAGGTGGTCCAGGCCGCCGGCGTCGAGATGGTTGGTGGGCTCGTCGAGCAGCAGCAGGTCGTGGCCGGCGCCCAGCAGGCAGGCCAGCCGGATCCGGTAGCGCTGCCCGACGGACAGCTCCGCCAGCGGCACGGAACGGTCGCCGACCGCGCTGAGCGCGGCGAGCGAGACGTCGACCCGGTGGTCGGCCTCCCAGGCGCCGATGGACTCGGCGGCGGCCAGCGCCTCGGCGTACGCCTCCCCGGCGCCGGGACGCTCCTCGACCAGGTCGAGCGCGGCCGACTCGAACGCGCGCAGCACCGCGCGCACCTGGGCCAGCTCGACGTCGATGAGATCGCCGACCGTGCCGTCGGCGGAGACCGGCATCTCCTGGTCGGCGACGCCCAGCGTGCCGGCCCGGTGCACGGTTCCCGAGTCGGGGGTCAGCGTGCCGGCGAGCACCTGCAGCAGGGTGGTCTTCCCGCGGCCGTTCTCGCCGGCCACGCCGAGGCGGTCGCCGGGGGAGACGATGAGGTCCACGCCGGTCAGGACCGGCCGGCCGCCGCGCGACAGGTGCAGGCCGGTGGCGTTGAGATGGGCTCGCGAACGAGCGGATGGCATGACGATGGCAGACATGTGCTTCCTGTCGAAGACAGGCTCGCGCGCGCCCCGGGACGTGGGGCGGGGAACCTGAGGGTGAGAGACGACGGCGAAGGCGCCCGGCCGCGCCCGTGACGGGCGGGGCGAGGCGGTCGTCCTCACAGGAAGTACAGATGCATGGACGTAGTTTATCCGGAAACCGGGGGCATCATGGGGGGAGGGCCGGAGGAGGAGGTTCGCGGTGGCGGACGGGGTGGTGTTCGAGAGCGTGGCGCCGGTGGTGCCGGTGCTGGACCTGGACGCGGCGATGGAACGCTATCGCCGGCTCGGCTTCGGCGTGCGCGCCTACGAGGGCGGCGCGCGTTACGCCTTCGTCGAGCGCGGCGGCGTGTCGCTGCACCTGAACGAGTGGGCCGAGCACGATCCCGGCCGCACCGGCGCGGTCGTCTACCTGTACGTCTCCGACGCGGGCGCGGTGCACGCCGAGTGGGCGGCCGCCGGCGTCCCGGGGCGGCTCGGACGGCCCCAGGACACCGAGTACGGGCTGCGCGAGTTCGCCTACGTCGATCCCGACGGGACCCTGCACCGCGTCGGGTCGCCGCTCGGCTGACCGCCCGTTCAGAGGTCGGCCAGCAGGGTCGCCGGGCGCTCCACGCAGTCGGCCACGTAACGGAGGAAGCCTCCGGCGACGCCGCCGTCGCAGACGCGGTGATCGAACGTGAACGAGAGCTGGGTGATCTTCCGGACGGCCAGGGCGCCGTCCACCGCCCACGGCCTGTCGATGATGCGGCCGATGCCCAGGAGGGCGGCCTCCGGATGGTTGATGATCGGGGTGGAGCCGTCCACGCCGAACACGCCGTAGTTGTTCAGCGTGAAGGTGCCTCCCGTCAGGGCCTGCGGGGGCAGGGCGCCCTCGCGGGCCAGGGCCGTCAGTCGGGCCAGCTCCGCCGCCAGCTCCGTCAGCGTCATGCGGTGGGCGTCGCGGACGACCGGGACGACCAGGCCGCGCTCCGTCTGGGCGGCGAAGCCCAGGTGAATCCACGGGTAGCGGACGATCTCGGCACGTTCCAGGTCGACCGTGGAGTTCAGCTCCGGGTAGCGGCGCAGGCCGGCGACGCAGATGCGGGCCAGCAGCGCCAGCAGGCCGATGCGCCGGTCGGGGACGGCGGCGCGCAGCGCGTCCTTGGTCTCCAGCAGGGCGGTGGCGTCCACGTCCACCCAGGTGGTGGCGTCGGGGATCTCGCTCCTGCTCCGGGACAGCTTCTCGGCCACCGCCCGGCGCAGCCCGCGCAGCGGGATCCGCTCCGGTTCCTGGGCCGAGGCCGCGGCGGCGGGCGCGCCGTGGCGCGGGGAGAGGGCGGGCGGGTCGGGTTGCGGGGAGGGGGCGGGCGGGTCGGGTTGCGGCGTGCGGCCGGTGATGGCGGCGGGCCTGCCGGGGCGCGGCTCAGCGGCCGGCTCGCGGGGCTCCGCGATGGCGCGCTCGACGTCGCGGCGCAGGATGACCCGGTTGGGCCCGCTGGGGGTGACACCGGCCAGGTCGACGCCGTTCTCCTGCGCCAGCCTGCGGACCAGCGGCGAGATGACGCGAGGCGCCTGCCCGCGGCCGGTCCCGGCAGCCGGGACCGCGACCGGCGGAACGGCCACACCGAGGCGGCCGGTCCCGGCCGAGCCAGCCTCCACGCGGGCGGCGACCGGGGCCGCCTCCGCGCGGGCGGCGGTGTGCGACGAGGCCGTGCCGGGGCGGCCCCGGCGCCGGCGGCGCTGCCCCGGAAGGTGGCCGGTGCCGTAGCCGATCAGCACGTTGCCGGATCCGGCCCGCTCCTCCTCCCGGTAACGCTCCGCCGCCACGTCCGGCCCGGCCTCCGCTGCCGTGCCAGGACCCCGATCGGGGACGGGGGCGCTCGCGCCGACCGAGATGAGCGGATCGCCCACCGACAGGGTCGTCCCCGCCTCGGCGTGCAGCTCCAGCACGGTGCCCGCGTAGGGAACGGGCACCTCCACGGCCGCCTTGGCCGTCTCCACCTCCACCACGATCTGGTCGATCTCCACGGTGTCCCCGGCGGCGACCTTCCAGATCACCACCTCCGCCTCGGTCAGCCCCTCGCCGAGGTCGGGCAGCCGGAAGAGCTGCGCCTCAAGGGTGTTCACGCCGCCCCCCTGGTCAGGTGCCGCACGTCGGGCCGGTCGTCGAACTGGAGCCGGTCGACGGCGTCCAGCACCCGGTCCACCCCGGGCAGATGCGCGTGCTCCAGCTTCGGCGGCGGGTAGGGGATGTCGAAGCCGGCCACCCGCAGCACGGGCGCGGCCAGCGAGTGGAAGCACCGCTCCTGCACCCGCGCCGCGATCTCGGCCCCCACCCCCGCGAACCCCTGCGCCTCCTGCACGACCACGCACCGCCCGGTGCGCCGCACCGACTCGACCACGGTCTCGTCGTCGAGCGGCACGATCGTCCGCAGGTCCACGACCTCCAGGTCCAGCCCGTCCTCGGCGGCGGCGGAGGCGGCCTCCAGCGCGACGGGCACCGAGGGCCCGTAGGCGACCAGGGTGGCGTCACGGCCGGGCCGCCTGATCATGGCCCGCCCGAACGGCGCCGCCGCGCGCCGCTCCAGCGCGGCCTCCGCCTTGGCCCAGTACAGCTTCTTCGGCTCCAGGAACACCACCGGATCGGGGTCGGCGATGGCGTCGCGCAACAGCCAGTAGGCGTCCTCGACGGTGGCCGGGGTGACGACCTTCAGCCCGGGCGTGTGCGCGTAGTACGCCTCGCTGGAGTCGCAGTGGTGCTCGACCCCGCCGATGCCACCCGCGTACGGCACCCGGATCACCATCGGCAGCGACAGCCTGCCCCGGGTGCGGTTGCGCAGCTTGGCGACGTGCGAGGCGATCTGCTCGAACGCCGGATAGGCGAAGGCGTCGAACTGCATCTCGACCACCGGCCGGTAGCCGCCCATCGCCATGCCGACCGCCAGGCCGACGATGCCCGACTCGGCCAGCGGCGTGTCGAAGCAGCGTTCCTCGCCGAAGTCCCTGGTCAGCCCGTCGGTGATGCGGAAGACGCCGCCGAGCGGCCCGACGTCCTCGCCGAAGACCAGCACGCGCTCGTCGTCGCGCAGCGCGTCGCGCAGGGCGGTGTTCAGGGCCTGCGCCATCGAGAGGGTGGGCATGTCAGCTCTCCTGTGCGTTCAGCTCGGCCCGCAGCTGCTCGCGCTGTTCGAGGAGCTGGGGGGTGGGCTCGGCGTAGACGTGGTCGAAGATCTCGAGGAGGTCGGGCTCCGTGTCGGCGTTCATCCGCGCCCGCAGGTCCGCGGCGAACGACTCGCCCTGGGCGCGGGCGGACTCGACGTCCTCGTCGGTGAGCAGGCCGCGCCCGCGCAGGTACGCCTCCAGCCGCGGCAGCGGGTCGGCCGCGCTCCAGCGCCGCACCTCGTCGTCGTCGCGGTAGCGGGTGGCGTCGTCGGCGTTGGTGTGCGCGTCCATCCGGTACGTGTGCGCCTCGACGAGGAACGGGCCCTTCCCGGAGCGCGCGTGCTCGACGGCCGCGCCCAGCACGGACAGCACCGCCACGAGGTCGTTGCCGTCCACCTGCTCGGCGGGCACGCCGTACCCGACGCCCTTGTACGCCAGCGCCGGCGCCGCGCTCTGCTTGGCCAGCGGCACGGAGATGGCGTACTTGTTGTTCTGCACGAAGAAGACGACCGGCGCCTTGAGCACGGCGGCGAAGTTGAGCGCCTCGTGGAAGTCGCCCTCGCTGGTGCCACCGTCCCCGATGAAGGCCATCACCACGCCGTCCTCGCCCTTGCGGCGCATCGCCTCGGCCATGCCGGTGGCGTGCAGCACCTGCGTGGCCAGCGGCGTGCACTGCGGCGCCACCCGGGTCGCGGCCGGGTCGTAGCCGCAGTGCCAGTCGCCGCGCAGCAGCGTCAGCACCTCGACCGGGTCGAGGCCGCGCGCCACCAGCGCCACCGAGTCGCGGTAGGTGGGGAACAGCCAGTCCCGCTCGCGCAGCGCCAGCACGCCCGCGACCTGGCAGGCCTCCTGGCCGCGGCTGGACGGGTAGACGGCGAGCCGGCCCTGCTTGGTCAGCGCCGTCGCCTGGGTGTCGAAGCGCCGTCCCACGACCATCCACCGGTACGCCGCGCGTAGCAGGTCGTCCGGTGGCGCCGCGTACCCCGCGGGCGCCTTGACGGCGGAGCCGTCCTCATCGACGAACCGGATGGGCGCCTGCGAGGGCAGCAGCTCCCGCACGGCTTTCGCCGACGTCTTCGTGGACATGAAGACACTCACTTTCTGCTGGTCGGAGCGCTCGCCCAGGCTTCGGCCAGGGCGAGGAAGGCGGAGTTCTCCTCCGGCAGGCCGATGGTCACGCGCACGCCCTCGCCGGGGAACGCGCGCACCACCACGCCCTCGCCGAGGCAGTGGGCGGCGAAGGCGTCGCTGTCCCGGCCGAGGGGGAGCCAGACGAAGTTGGCCTGCGAGCTGGGCAGGTCATGGCCGAGGGCGCGCAGCTCGCGGGTGACGCGCTCGCGCTCGGCGACGGTGAGGGCGCAGCGCCTGGCCACCTCGGCCCGGTCGAGGAGCGCGGCGACGGCGGCCTCCTGGGCGAGGGCGGTGACGCTGAAGGGGATCTGCGTCTTGCGCGCCTGCGCGATGACGTCCGCGGGGCCGACGCAGTAGCCGACGCGCAGCCCGGCCAGCGCGTACGCCTTGGAGAACGTCCGCACGACGGCGACGTTGGGCCGGTCGCCGAGCAGGTCCAGCGCGTCCGCGGCCGGGTCCGCGTACTCGCGGTAGGCCTCGTCGACGACGATCAGCACGTGCTCGGGCACCCGGTCGGCGAAGTCGCGCAGGGCGCGCGCCCCGACGGCGGTCGAGGTCGGGTTGTTGGGGTTGCAGACGAAGATCAGGCGCGTCCGGCCGGTGACCGCCGCCGCCATCGCGGGCAGGTCCTGCGCGTGGTCACGCAGCGGCACCCGTACGGCGACGCCGCCCGCGACGGCGGTGAGGATCGGGTACGCCTCGAACGAGCGCCAGCCGAAGACCACCTCCGACCCCGGATCGACCACCGTGTGCAGAAGCTGCGCGCAGACCTCCGAGGAGCCCGCGCCCACCGCGATCCGCCCCGCGGCCACGCCGTGGTGTGCGGCGAGCGCGTCGACGAGCCGGCCGGCGCCCATGTCCGGGTAGCGCGCCAGGCCGCCGGCGAGCTCGGCCAGCCGGGCGGCCACGCCGGGCAGCAGCCCGTACGGCGACTCGTTGCTGGCCAGGACCGCCGCTCCGGGCACCTTCCTGCCCGGCACGTACGACCGGAGCCCGGCCAGCGACGAACGGACGTGCACCATCGGCGATCCTTCCTGCGGACATTTGTCACAGAAAGCGTCCGTCCAGCTGGCCATCCGTTCAAGACACGATGGATAATGAGCGACAAATGGTTCGAAACCGGCTCTTGGAGGGCCAATTGTCGTCTGAAGAGGCCCCTGGGAACGGCTGGCCGGGACGTTCGGCCACCGGGCTGGACGCGGTGGACCGCGCGATCATCGCCGAGCTCCTGCGCGACGGCCGGATGTCGGTGCGCACGCTCGCCGAGCGGGTGCACATCTCGCGGGCCAACGCCTACGCCCGCCTGACCCGGCTGGTGGACGACGGCGTGATCACGGGCTTCACCGTCGAGCTCGCCCCGCACAAGGCCGGCCTGGGCACCAGCGCGTACGTGTCGGTGACCATCGAGCAGAACTCCTGGCGCGCGGTGCTGGCCCAGCTCAGGGAGATCCCGTTCGTCGAGCACTTCGCCATGGTCGGCGGCGACTACGACATCCTGGTCCTGGTCAGGACACCGGACAACGAGACGCTGCGGCACGTGGTGCTGGAGCGCGTGCAGGACGTGCCGGGCGTGCTGTCCACGCGCACGTGGCTGGTGTTCGACGAGGCGCGGGGCAGTGGCGCGCAGTGGGGGGCGCCGGACTAGGACTTGAGGGTCCGGTACTCCTCGAAGACGGCCTCGATGTGCCGGACCATGAACGTGTAGTACTCGTGCATCTCGTGCAGCCGCCCGCGCTGCGGCTCGGGGAGCTCGTCGCCGCGCGACCGCGCGTGCTCCGCGAGGGCCAGCAGCTCCTTCATCTGCTCCAGCACGTGCTGCAGGCAGCCGATCCAGGCGTCGTGGCGCCACTCGTAGCCGTACTGGCGAGAGCCGGGCTCCTTGAAGCGCCGCACGGTGCCGCTGTCGACCAGCAGGCGGGTGATCTCGGAGACCGAGCCCTTGCTCGCGTCGAGCGCGCTCTGCAGCTCCGCCGTCGTCATGGGCCGGGGGCTGAGCATCAGCACGCCTGCGGCGCGCCCCGCCATGGGCGGCCAGCCCATGGCACGGCCGATGCGCAGGCCGAAGTCGTCGATCAAGGGGCTCAGGTCGCCGGCCAGGCTGGACACCACCCGTCTCCCAACGGTCAGAAAAAAATGAACTTTCACTCTTGACTGAACTTTTTGCTCACGGCAGTCTACCGGCTAGCCGCGGTCCGGACTTTTCCGGCCGCCCTGAGCAGGAGGTTCGCCGTGACAGACACGGGCTGGGACATCATCGTCGTGGGCGCGGGCTCCGCCGGCGCGGCGCTCGCCGCCCGCGCCGCCGGACGAGGCAGGCGCGTCCTCCTCCTGGAAGCGGGCCCCGACTTCCGATCGGCGCAGACGCACGAGGCGTGGCGCTCGCCGAACCCGGTCCGCGCCCTGCTCGACCCCGCCGCGGTCGAGGGCATGGTCTGGCCGGGCGTCGAGTCCTCGCGCACCGACCGGCAGGCGCAGGCCCCGTACTGGCGTGGCAGGGGCGTGGGCGGCAGCTCCTCGATCAACGGGCAGATCGCGATCCGCCCGCCGGCCGAGGACTTCGAGGACTGGGCCGCCGCGGGCTGCGCCGGCTGGTCCTGGCAGGACGTGCTGCCGTACTTCGCCAGGCTGGAGGACGACGAGGAGTTCGGCGACGAGCCCTACCACGGGCGCGGCGGCCCCACCCCGATCTTCCGCACGCCGCGCGAGCGGTGGGGCTCGGTGGACTCCGCCCTGTGCGACGCCGCGCTGGCCGCCGGGCACCCCTGGGCGCCCGACGTCAACGCGCCGGGCGCGAGCGGCGTCTCGCCGTACCCGATCAACTCCCGCGACGGGCGCAGGGTGTCGGTCAACGACGGCTACCTGGAGCCCGCCCGATCCCTGCCCGGCCTCACCGTACGCGGCGGAGCCCTGGTCGACCGGGTGCTGTTCGCCGGGAACCGGGCCGTCGGCGTACGGGTCGTCGAGGACGGCACGGTCACCACCGAGCACGCCGCCGAGATCGTGCTCAGCGCCGGCGTCATCCACTCCCCGGCCATCCTGCTGCGCTCCGGCGTGGGGCCCGCGGCCGACCTCGGACGGCTCGGCATCGAGGTCCGGCAGGACCTGCCCGTCGGCCACGGCATGCAGGACCACCCGATGATCGTCATCAGCCTGCTCCTCGCGGAACACGCCGCCATCCGCACCGCCGACGACCGCCACACCAACGTCTGCGTCCGCTACACCAGCGGCCCCGGCGGCCTGCCGCACGACATGATGTTCGTCTCGCTGAACCAGAACGTGCTGTCTATGGAGGCCGCCGACAAGCGGCTGCCCGCCGGCGGCGTGGGCGTGTGGCTCAACCAGAACCACTCGCGCGGCGTGCTGACCCTCCGCTCCGCCGACCCCGAGGCGCAGCCCGAGGTGCGCGAGCGCATGTTGTCGGACGCGCGCGACCTGGAGCGCCTGCGCCTGGGCGTGCGCGCCCTGGCCGAGCTCGCCCGCGGGCCCGAGGTCGCCCGCATCCTGGCCGCCTCCGCCGAGGCCGCCAACGCCCGGCTGTTCGAGGTGCTGGACGACGACGCCGCGCTCGGCGAGCACCTCCTGGCCACCGCCATGGACGCCCAGCACGGCACCAGCACCTGCCGCATGGGCGACCCGGGCGACGCCACCACCGTGGTCGACCCGGCGTGCCGCGTCCTCGGGCTCGACGGGCTGCGCGTGGTGGACGCCTCGATCTTCCCGTCCGTGCCGCGGGCCAACACGAACCTGACAGCGATCATGGCCGGCGAGCTCATGGCCGACCGCCTCTAGGAGGACCCCTTGAAGACCCTGCAGAACCTGATCGGCGGCGTCTGGCAGGACGCCCGCGGCACCCGCTTCCACGACGTGGTGAACCCGGCGACCGAGGAGGCCGTCGCCCGCTGCCCCAGCGGCTCGGCCGAGGACGCGCGCCTGGCCGTGGACGCCGCCGTGGCGGCGCAGCCCGCCTGGGCCGCGCTCCCCGTCGCCGACCGCGTGGCCCGCCTGACCCGCTGGGCCGACACGGTCGCCGCGCACGCCGGGGAGCTGGCCGAGGCCGAGTGCCTTGAGATGGGCAAGCCGGTCGCCCTCGGCGCCGCGTTCATCGGCGGCGCCGCGCAGGCGTTCAAGGTCGCGGTGGCCGAGGCCCTGGACTACCCGTTCGAGGAGACGATCGCGGGCCAGGACGGCGGCAGCACCACGATCGTGCGCCACCCGCTCGGCGCCACCGCCGTCATCGTGCCGTGGAACTTCCCCGTGCCGATGACCCTCGGCGCGCTCGGCCCGCTGCTAGCAGCCGGGAACACCGTCGTGCTCAAGCCGTCCGAGCGCTCGCCGCTGTCGGCGGTGCGGCTGCTGGAGCTCATGGACCTGCCGGCCGGCGTGGTCAACCTGGTCCTCGGCGACTCGCGGGCCGGCGCGCCGCTGACCGCCGACGAGCGGATCGGCCTCGTGCACTTCACCGGCTCCGTCGAGGCGGGACGCGAGGTCGGCGCGCGGAGCGGGGGGCTGCTGCACCGCTCGATCCTGGAGCTCGGCGGCAAGGACCCCGTCATCGTGGACGCGGGCGTGGACCCGGTGGCGACGGCCGCCGCGGTCGCGTTCGGCGCGTTCGCCAACACCGGGCAGATCTGCACCTCCATGGAACGCGTCTACGTGCACCGGGACGTCGCCGAGCCGTTCATCGCCGCGCTCGTCGAGGCCGCCGGAGCGTACCCGGCCGGCGACGTGCTCGGGCCTCTGGTGGACCGGCGGCAGCGGGACGTCGTCGTCCGGCACGTCACCGACGCCGTCGAGCGCGGCGCGACCGTCCGCGCCGGCGGGGTGGTGCCCGAGGGCAAGGGCTTCTACTACCCCGCCACCGTGCTCACGGACGTGGACGAGTCCATGCTGATCATGACGGAGGAGACGTTCGGGCCGGTCGCCCCCGTCGCCGTCGTCTCCTCCTTCGAGGAGGGCGTGGAGCGGGCGAGCGCCACCCGGTACGGCCTGGCCGCCACCGTCTACACCGCCGACCCGGCACACGTCGCCGCGGCGCGCCGCATCCCGGCCGGCGTCGTCTGGGTGAACCAGTGGCAGGGCGGCGGCCCCGAGCGGCTCTACGAGCCGGCGGGCGACAGCGGCATGGGCGCCACGGGAGCCCGCGCCGCCTACGACGCCGCCACCCGCCCCACCTCCGTCCACCTCGCCCCGACCGCCTGATGTCCGCCCACGACGGCGCGGCCACCAGCCGAGCGCGCGCTCAGGGCGGCGCGGCGGGTCAGAACGGGATCGGCAGGCGCACCATCCCGGCCAGGGCGAGGAGCTGATCGGCGTCGTCGACCGGCGGCTGGATCCGCCGCATGATCCACTGCTTGACCTCCTTGCCCCGCTCCCCGGCGAGCGCGACCTCCCGGTCCCAGCCCTTCGTGTAGAGCCCGCCGGCGGCCCCCAGGTCCAGGCAGGTCACGTACGGCGCGGGCGCGAAGTCGAGCGGCGGCAGCCCGAGCAGGTCGGCGGCGGCGTTGTGCCCGGCCGTCTTGCCCATCGGGGTCGCGTGCTGGCAGGCCTGCATGACGGCGTGGTCGTCGTCGAAGCGGGCCGCCGCCACGTCCCCGGCGGCGAACACGGCTCCGGACGGCTCCTCGACCCGCATCCACCGGTCGACGGCCAGCCGGCCGAGCCGGTCACGCCGCCCCGGGATCTGCTCGGTAAGTGCGTCGGCCCGCACCCCGGCCGTCCAGACGACCGCGTCGGCGGCGACCCGCGTCCCGCCGGACAGCACCGCCCCGCCGGGCTCGACGGCCCGCAGGCCGGTGCCCAGCCGCAGCTCGACGCCCAGCCGGTCCAGGGCGTCCTCGATGTACGGCCGCGGCGCGGGCCCGAGGTCCGGCCCGACGACGTCGGCCTGGTCCACGAGCACCACCCGGCCGCGCCCGGCCAGCTCGGTGGCCACCTCCAGGCCGGTGAACCCGGCCCCGACCACCACGGCCGTGAACCCCTCCCTGCCCCGCAGGTGCCCGGCCAGCCGCCGCGCGCCCGCCAGCGTGTCCACGTCGAACAGCAGGCCGGCGCCCGGCAGGTCGGGCCGCACCAGCCGGCTGCCCGTCGCCAGCACCAGCCGGTCGTAGCCGATCACGTCTCCGCCGGCGTGCACCCGGCGGGCGGCCACGTCGATGTGCTCGGCCCAGGCGCGGCGGTGGCGGACGCCGATGGGCTTGAGCAGCCCGGCCAGCGGGACGGTCGCGCGGTCCGGCTCGGCCTCGTACATCCGCGGGCGCAGCACGAGGTCGTCGTCCGGCGAGATCAGCGTGACGTCCAGGTCGGCGCCGCCGCGTACGCGCGCGGCGGCGGCGGCCGCCCACACCCCCGCGAAACCCCCACCGATGATCACGATGTGCGGCATGTGTGTCTCCTCAGTCTGTGACGTGCTCCCGTACGCCAGGCAGACAACACAGCCCGCTCAAAGGTGACCGAGATGCCGGATCTTTTCTGGATTCACCACCCGCCAGATGGTGACGACCCTGCCGTCGCGGATCTCGAACGTGTCCACCCACGCCGGCACGCCGTCCCGGTAGGTGATCAGCGCCGGCTGCCCGCCCACCTCGATCGGCTCGATCCGCTCGGCCGGGCGCCGCCCCTCGATCCACGCCAGCATCGGCGCCAGCCGGTCGCGTCCGCGGACCGGCACGCGGGCGGCCTTCGTCCTGCCGCCGCCGTCGGCGACGTACACCACGTCCGGATCCAGCACCGCCACCAGCCGGGCCAGGTCACCGGCCTGCGAGGCGGCGCGGAAGGCGGCCACCACCCGCTCGCGCTCGCCGCGCGCGATCTCCGGCTCCCTGCCGCGGGCGGCCGCCACCCGCCCGCGCGCCCGGGAGGCCAGCTTGCGCGCGGCCGGCACGGACCTGCCGAGCACCTCGGCGATCCGCTCGAACGGCAGCCCGAACACGTCGTGCAGGACGAACGCCACCCGCTCAGGCGGCGCCAGCTCCCGCATCACCACCATCATCGCCGTGCCCACCGACTCGTCCACCAGCACCGGCCCGGCCGCGTCGGGCCCGGTCAGCAGCGGCTCGGGCAGCCACGGCCCGACGTAGTCCTCGCGCCGCACCCTGGCCGACTTCAGCACGTTGTACGACGTGCGCGCCGCCACCGTGATCAGCCACGCCCGCAGGTCCGCCACCCGCGCCAGATCATCGGCGCCCGCCGCCCGCAGCCAGACCTCCTGCACCACGTCCTCGGCCTCGGCCACGCTGCCGAGCAGCCGGTACGCCGCGCCGAACACGGCCGGCCGATGCAGCTCCCACTCCTGCTCCAGACGAGGGCTCAGCTCCATCCCGGGCATTCTAGGCACTCTCCGCGCGGGCGCCGCCGCGGGGCTCCGCGCCGCCGTCCGCCCGGGCACCGCCGCGGGGCTCCGCGCCGCCGTCCGCCGGACGGCTACTCGGCGGTGCGGGTCAGCACGTCGCGGATGAGGGCGGCCACCTCCTCGGGGGTGAAGTCCATCGCGTTCTCGCCGACGGTGACCTCGAAGCTGCAGCGGGACGGGTCGGGCCCGCTGCGCACCCGGCCCCAGAGCTGCACGCCCTGCTCCTCCAGCAACGCCCGGCCGGCCTGCTCGACGGCCCGCCGGGACGCGGGCAGGTGCACGTGGAACAGCGGCGTCTGCGGCGGGTCCGGGCGGGTGCGGGCGGCGCCGTCGGCGTTGACGGCGGCCGCGATGGCGATCGCGTGCTCGCGGTAGGCGGGCATCCGCTCCGCGACCGTGTCGAGGCCGGTCAGGGCGGCCAGGGCGAGCGGCCACGCGTCGGCGATGCCGCCGCCGAGCCGCTGCCGCCACACCGCCGCCGCGGCCACGGTGCCCGCGTCGGCGGCGAGCACGGCGCCCCGTACGCCCTGCAGGCTCTTGTAGAGCGAGACGTACACGGAGTCGAACAGGCCGGCGATCTCGTCGAGCGGCCGCCGGTAGTACGTCTGGGCCTCCCACAGCCGCGCCCCGTCGAGGTGCGCGGCGGCGCCGGTGGCCCGCATCAGCCCGACCTGCTCGCCCAGCTCGTCCCACTCCGGGAGCAGGCCGCCGAGGTCACGCTGCGGCAGCTCCCACACCACCGCCGCCAGCGGCTCGCCGATCGCGGTCAGGTCTCGTGCCGTCATCAGCTCGTGCATGTCACCGGTGCGGCGGAAGCCCAGCCCGTGGACGGCGTTGTAGCCCTGCTCCTCCCACACGTCCAGATGCGTGAACGGGTGCCCGGCGAAGGTGCGGCGCCCGCTGCGGTCGGCGTACACGCGCAGCACCGCCTGCTGCGCCATCGTCCCGCTCGGGAAGAACAGCGCGCGCTCCTTGCCGAGCAGCCCGGCCAGGCGCCGCTCCAGCACGGCGACCGGGCCGTCGGGGCCGTCCGGCGGGGTGTCGTCGTCCACCAGCTCCAGCATCCGCTCCAGCACCGCGCGGGGCCTGCGCCGGAGTGGCGCGTGCAGGAACAGGGCCCGTCGTACGGGCGGGTCGCCATCGGCCATGATCGGCTCCCAACGCGTGTGTCGTGCGCTCCGCAAGGGTTGCCCTGCCGAATGTATCGCCTGTCATCCGGACGGGAGCCGGTCGGTGCGCCGCGTGGCGGCCAGCCCCGCGGCCAGCGCGAGCACGGCGATGCCGTGGCCGAGGCCGCCGGTGTAGCTGCCGTGCGGGTGCACCGGCACGTGCCAGGACAGGGAGAGCCCGATCGCGATCGCCATCGGCTGCGACAGGGCCAGCGCGACCCCCGCGTAACGGGGCAGTACCCCCGCCCGCGCGGTGGCCACGCCGAACAGCAGCAGCCCGAGCGAGAACAGGCCCGGCCCCACCGGGAAGGCGATGGCCACCATCGCGTCGCCGCCCAGCAGGACCCCGAGGTTGCCGGCGGCCGAGACGGCCATGCCCGCCAGGGTGCCGGCCAGCCCGGCGGTGGCGAGGGCGCCGGTGCGCTCGCGCTGGATCCGGTGCACTCCGGCGACGACGACCGCGTACAGCGTCCAGGGGACGAGGACGAGCGCGTCCCGGTAGTCGCGCGGCGGCGGCGTGAGGAACGACTCCACGGCGAGCGCCGCCCAGCCGGCGGCACTGGCGACCGCCAGGGTCGCGTACAGGGTCACGTACGGTGAAACGGTTCTTCTCATGACGGACACCATCACCGGCGGGCCGGCCGGGCGTCATGATGCGCAGGTCACCCGAAATCCGGGACATATAGCCCCATGACCGCGGGACATCGCCGATGGCACCATTCCTGGCGTGACGCGTACCTCGATCCGATGGGCCACCACCGCCGGGATCGCTCTGCTGTGCCTGGTGGCGGGCGCGCTCGCGGCCGAGCCCCGGCTCCGCGAGCTGGGCGTGACCGGGCTGGTGGAGCGGTTCGACGGCTTCCGGGCGGTGGCGGGGCTGGCCTTCGGGCTGCCCGGCGTGTTCGTGCTGGCGCAGCGGCCCGCCTCCCGTGTCGGGCTGCTGATGGCGGCGGTGGGCGCGGCGCAGGCCGTGGGCGTGGCGCTGTCGGCGTACGGGCTGCTGGGCATCAACGATCGGGGCCTGCCGGGCGACGACTGGGCGATGTGGCTGTCGAACTGGTTGTGGATGCCCGCCTACCTGGCGGTGCCGGCCCTGTTCCCGCTGATCTTCCCGGACGGGCGGCTGCCGTCGCGGCGCTGGCGGCCCGTCGCGGCCCTGGCCCTGGCCGGCATCGCCGTCAACACCGCCGACTGGGCATGGCGGCCCGTCACCGTCGTGGACATCGCCGGGCTCTACCCGCCCGGCTACACCGGGGTGCTGGCCGGGCTGCCGCCGTTCCCGCCCGCGCTGCGCGTGGCGGGCATCGCGTGCGCCGCCGTCGCCGCCGCGCTGGCCGTCGCCTCCCTCGCGGTCCGCTACCGGCGCGCCTCCCTCGCGGCCCGCACCCAGAGCGTCCCTCCGGCGGCCGGCGACCAGGGCGCCTTTCCCGCCGCCGGTGGCCAGGGCGCCTTCCCGGCGGCCGGTGGCCCGGGCGCCCTTCCGGCGGCCGGTGGCCAGGGTGTCCACGCCCCGGCCAGTGACCGGAGGCCTTCCCCCACGGGCGGTGACCAGGGGGATCTCCAAGCGGTCAGTGACCGAGGGGTTTCTCTCGCCGCCAGTGAGCGGCGGGCGCAGGAGGCGGAGCGCCGCCAGCTGCAGTGGGTGCTGGCGGCGGCGCTGGTGACCGCGGTGCTGCTGGCCGCGGGCCAGGTGCTGCCGGTGGGCGGGCCGCTGCTGGTCGCGCTCACCCCCGTGCCGCTGCCCGTGGCCGTGGCCATCGCCGTGGTGGCGCACCGCCTGTGGGACCTCGACCTGCTGCTCTCCCGCGCGCTGGCCTTCGCCGGCGTCAGCGCGCTGCTGCTGGCCGCGTACGCGGTGGCGGTCTTCGCGCTCGGCCGGGTGGTCGGCGCCACGGCCGGCGCCGCGCTCGCGGCCTTCGCCGTCCATCCCCTGTACGCCCGCGCCCGCGCCAAGGCCAACCAGCTCGTCTACGGCGACCGCGACGACCCCGGCCAGACGTTGCGCCGGCTGGGCGCCCGCCTGGCAGGCGCGGAGCCGCCCGGCCGGCTGCTCGACCGCATGGCCGCCGAGCTGGCCCGCAGCCTGCGCGTGCACCACGTCGCCGTGGAGGAGTCCGGGGTGATCGTGGCGAGATGGGGCGAGCCCGGCGCCGACGCGGAGGCCGTTCCCCTGCACCACGCGGGCGAGCAGGTCGGCACGCTGCTGGTGGGCGAGCGGCTGCGCCCCGCCGACCGCGCCAGGCTCGCCGAGCTGGCCCCGCACCTGGCGGTGGCCGTGCACGCCCACCGCCTCGACGCCGACCTCGAACGCTCGCACCGCCGCCTGCTGGCCGCCCGCCAGGAGGAGCGGGACCGCCTGATGTACGAGCTGCACGACGGCCTCGGGCCCACCCTGGCCGCGCTCGCCCTGCACATCGACAAGGGCCGCCGCCTCGTGGACACCGATCCCGCCCAGGCCAAGGAGCTGCTCGGCGACCTGGCGTCCCGTACCCGGAGCACCGTGGACACCGTCCGCGCGATCGTGCACGACCTGGCCCCGCCGCCGCTGGACGAGCTCGGCCTGACCGGCGCGCTGGCCGAGCTCGGGAACACCTTCGCCGGCCACCTGACGGTCGAGCTCGACGCGCCGCCCGACCTGCCCGAGCTGCCCGCGGCGGTGGAGCTGGCCGCGTACCGCATCACCGCCGAGGCGCTCACCAACGCGGCCAGGCACGCCCGCGCCACCCTCTGTACGGTACGGTTGCGCGCGCACGACGACCTGGAGCTGACCGTGGACGACGACGGAGCAGGCGTGGGCTCGCCGGCCCGCCGCGGGTTCGGCCTGACCTCGATGCGGCGCCGCGCCGAGGAGCTGAACGGCACGTTCGACCTCGTCACGGGCGGCGCGGGCACCAGCGTGCGCGTCCTGATCCCCCTGTCGCCCGGCGGCTCCGGCGCTGGCTTTGGCTCCGGCCCCGGTCCCAGCCCCGGTTCCGGCCCGCTGAGGCCCGCCGGCGCCCGCCCTTCGCGGGAGAACGCCCGCCTCCCGCGGGACGACGCCCGGTGACCCGCGTCGTGGTGGTCGAGGACCATCCCGTCTTCGCCGAAGGGCTCGTCGCGCTGCTCACCGACCTGCCCGGCGTGGAGGTCGCCGGCGTGGCCGCCACCGGCGAGGCCGCCGTGGAGCTGGTCGCCCGTACCCTGCCCGACGTCGTGCTGATGGACCTGCGCCTGCCCGGCATGGACGGCGTCGAGGCCACCGCCCGTATCACCGCCGTCCACCCGCGCGTGGCCGTGCTGGCGCTGACCATGATGTCGGACGACGCCACGGTCCTGGCCGCCCTGCGCGCCGGCGCCCGCGGCTACCTGCTCAAGGAGGCCACGCCCGCCGAGATCGCCCGCTCCCTGGAGGCCGTGGCGGACGGGCAGGTGGTCTTCAGCGCCGCGGCCGGCAGCCGTGTCCTCGACGCGCTGGCGTCCCCGCACGTACGGCCCCGGCCGCTGCCCGAGCTGACCGACCGCGAGCTGGAGGTGCTGGGCCTGCTGGCCACCGGCCTCACCAACACCGCCATCGCCCAGCGGCTGTTCCTCAGTGAGAAGACCGTGCGCAACCACGTCACCAACATCTTCGCCAAGCTCGGCGTCTCCGACAGGGCCGCAGCCGTGGCCCGCGCCCGCGACGCCGGCCTGGGTGGCTGACGTGATCGCCGTCCTGGGTGGCTGACGTGATCGCCGGACCTCATACTGAGCCCGTGGAGATCCGCGTGCTGGGGCCGGTGGAGGTCGTGGAGGCGGGGCGGCCACGCAAGCTGGGGCCGCTCAAGGAGCGCACGCTCCTGTGCCTGCTGGTGCTGGCCGACCGCCGGGCCGTCTCGCCGCACGTGCTGGTCGACCGGCTGTGGGGCGACGACCCGCCGCCGGAGCCGCTCGTCTCGTTGCGGGCGTACGTGTCCAACCTGCGCCGCGCCCTGGAGCCGGAACGCAGGCCGCGCACCCCCAGCCTGCTCAGCCACGGGACCGCCGGTTACCGGCTCGCCATCGCCCCCGACACCGTGGACGTCACCCGCTTCGCCCGGCTGGTGACACGGGCCGAGCGCGCCCTCGGCGGCGGGGAGCCGGGGGAGGCCGAGCGGGCGGCGGCCGGGGCGCTGTCGCTGTGGCGCGGCGAGCCGTACGCGGAGCTCGACGGGCGCGAGTACGCGATGGCGGCGCAGGCCCGCGTGGTCGAGCTCCGGGACCGGGCGCGCGAGCTGCTCATCACGGCGGGCATGGAGCAGGGGCGGCATGCCGAGATGCTGGGCGAGCTGGAGGCGCTGACCCGCGAGCATCCGCTGCGCGAACGGCTGTGGAGCCTGCGCGCGCTCGCCCTGTACCGCAGCGGCCGGCAGGGCGACGCGCTCGACGCGCTGCGCACCGCCCGCCGCGTGCTGGCCGAGGAGCTCGGCATCGACCCCGGCGACGAACTGCGCGCCTTGGAACGCGACATCCTCACCCAATCACCCGCCTTACGCCCACCCACACCCCCCACCCCACCGCCGCCCCACCCGGCCACCACGCCTCACCCGGGCCCGCCGCCCGCCACGGCACCGCGTCATCCCGCCACCGCCCCTCACCCGGGCCCGCCGCCCGCTCTGGTACCGCCGCACCCGGCCACCACGGCGCCGGGCCCGCCGGCTGCCGCCGCACCTCGTCATCCGTCCGCCGCGACACCGCCTCCACCGGGCATTGCGTCGGCGCACACGGTGGCCGCGCCCGCGTCCGGGGCATCGCACGCCGACGACACGCCCCCGCGTCCGGCGCACTCCTCCGCCGCCCAGGCCGCTCCCGAGGCGGGCCCCGCTGTCGCGGACGGACCCGCTTCCGCCCGGCGCGAGCCCACCGCCGGGCTTGCCGCCACCGGCTCGTCCGAGCCCGCCGCCGGCCCGCCCGCTCCCATCGGCTCGCCCGCTCCCGTCGGCCCGCCCCCTTCCGCTGGCCCGTCGGCTGCCTTCACCCGTCCGGCGCTCGCCGGGCGGGCCGCCGAGCTGGCCGCCGTCGAGGAGGCGCTCGGCCAGGTGGCCGGAGGACGTCCGGGGTTCCTGCTGATCACCGGCGAACCGGGCGTCGGCAAAACGCGACTCGCCGAGGAGGCCGTGGCCCGCGCGCAGGCGCGAGGTTTCGAGGTGGCCGTCGGGCGGTGCGCCGCGATCGAGGGCGCGCCCGCGTTCTGGCCCTGGACGACCCTGCTGGAACGACTGACCGCCGCCCTGCCCGCCGTCCCCGCCGACGTGCGCGACGACCTGCCCGGCGCCGGCATGGGCGAGCGGGCGGACCCCGAGGGCGCGCGCTTCCGCGCCTACCGGGCCACGGCCGAGGTCCTGTCGGCAGCGTCGGCCAGGGGGCCGGTCGCCATCGCCCTGGACGACCTGCAGTGGGCGGACCACTCCTCGCTGCGGCTGCTCGCCTACCTGGCCGAGGTCCTGATCGAGGGCCCGGTCCTGATGATCTGCACGGCCCGCGAGACGGCGTCCGACGCGACGTTGACCGACACGTTCGCGGCCCTGTCGCGGCGCGGGGCCGTGCGGCTGGCGCTGACCGGCCTCGATCTCGGCGAGCTGGCCGGACTGGTGCCGCGGGAGGTGGCCTCGCCGCAGATCCTGCGCGTGCTGCGGGACAGGACAGGCGGCAACCCGTTCTTCGTGACCGAACTGGTACGCCTCATGATCGGCGGCGCCGACCCCCGCGAGGCCCTGCCGCTGGGCGTCAAGGACGTGGTGCTCGGCCGGGTGGGCCGCCTGCCCGCCGCGACCGGCGAGCTGCTGCGCGTGGCGGCCGTGGCGGGACGGGAGTTCGACGCCGCGGTCACCGCGGAGGCGGCCGGGCTCTCCCTGGACGAGACACTGGACGTCCTGGAGCCGGCCGTGCGCACGTCGCTGCTCGTGGAGGGGCGGCCGGGGCGGCTCAGGTTCGCGCACGCGCTGGTGCAGGAGGCGCTCAGTGACGCGCTCACCCCGATGCGCAGGGCCAGGCTGCACGCCGCCGTCGCCGCGGCGGTGGAGGCCCGCGGCCACGTGCCCGCCGCGGACCGGCTGGCCACGGCCGCGCACCACTGGCTGCTCGCCGCGCCGGCCGGGCACGCGCGCCGCGCCTGGCAGGCCGCTGCCGCCGCCGCGCGCCAGGCCGTGCGGTTGCGCGCCCACGACGTGGCCGCCGGCCTGCTCACCCGCGCCGCCGAGGTGGCCGACGCCGATCCGGACGTGGCGCCGTCCGAGCGCGTGGACCTGCTGCTGGCCCTGGCGGACGCGCTCATCGGCGCCGGCGACCTGCGCGGGCAGGTGGAGACGCTCGACCGCGCCAGGCGGCTGGCCCGCGAGGCGGACGACCGGCCGCGCCTCATCGCGGCGGCCACGGGCTACGGCGGGCGCATCATCCGCCCGTGGGGCCCGCCCGACGCCTACGACCCCGACCTGACCCGCGACCTGCGCGCCCTGGCCGCCGACCCCGGCCTCAGCGACGCCGAACGCGCCAGGGTGCTGGGCAGCCTGGCCGCGGAGTCGTACCATCGGCCGGGCTCCGAGCTCGCGGAACGCGAGCGGCTGACCCGCGAATCCGTCGCGTGCGCCCGCCGCGACGGCGACCCCGAGCTGCTCGCCTGGGCGCTGAACACCCGCTACGTCGCCCTGTACGCGCCTGACGCGCTCGGCCACCGGCTGGCCGCCGCCGAGGAGATCGTTCGCACCGGCAGGGAGGCCGGCGACGACGAGATGCTGACCGTCGGGCTGACCTACCTGGGCGCCGCGCTGCTCGAAGCCGACCCGTCCCCGAAGGCGCTGGCTCTGGTGGAGGAGGCCGCCGCGCTGGCGGAGCGGCTGCGCACGCCGTTCGTGAGCGTGATGATCGGCTGGTTGCGGCTGGGCCTCGCGCTGCTCGCCGGCGACCGGCCGGCCGCGGAACGGCTCTTCCACGCCACCGCCCAGCAGCACCGCCTCACCTCGATGTGGGGAGCGGAGGAGAGCGTGCTCGGCGGCATGCTGCTGCTCGCGCTGCACGACCAGCGGCACGGGCGGCTGGACCTGGACGTGCTGACAGGGTTCACCGCGTACGGGGGAGAGGCGGGCAGCGGCCAGTGGGCGGCGCCGTTCCTCGCCGCTGCCGGGCGGCACGACGAGGCGCTCGCCCTGATCGGCCCGTGGACGGGGCCGGAGTCGATCGCCCGCGGCTTCCTGTGGCCGCACGAGGTGGCGCTGCGTGCCGACGTCTGGTCCCGGCTCGGCGACCGCCGTGCCTGCGCCGACCTGTACACGATGATCCTCCCGTACGCGGGCCGCCTGTCCATGGCGGGCGTCGGCCTGCCGTTGTGGCCGCTCAGCCGTTCGCTGGCCCAGCTCGCCCGCGCGCTCGGCGACCTGGACGCGGCCGTGCTGCACGGCGAGCACGCCCTGGAGACGGCCACGGCGCTCGGGGCCGACAGCCTGATCACCCTCATCGCCGGCGAGCTGGCCGGGACCTGCGAGGAGCGCGGTGAGACCGGGCGGGCCGCCGGGCTGCGCACGATCGCCGCGCGGGCCGCCGCCCGCGTGAGCGCCAGGGCGGCTCGCCCCGGGTAGCCGGGGGCTCGTCCCGGGTTGGCAGGGCGGCTCACCCCGGTAGCCGGAGGCTCGTCCCGGGTTGGCAGGGCGGCTCATTCCGGATGGTTGCCGGAGTCGGCCCCCGCGTCGAACGGCGTGGTCACCCCCTCGTAGGCCAGGTGGAAGGTCATGCCGAGGGCGGCGTGGCCGAGGTCGTGGCAGTGCGACATCCAGATGCCGGGGTTGTCCGCGGGCAAGGCCACCTCCCACACCTCGCCCGGGGCCACGTCGAAGGAGTCCATCCAGAGCGGGCCCGTGGCGGGGCGGCCGTCGCGGGACAGCACGAGCACGTGGTGGCCGTGCGGGTGCATGGGATGGGTCTCCTTGCCCCGGTTCACCAAGGTGATCTTGATGAGGTCGCCGCGGCGTACGACGGGGGTCTCGATGCCCGGCCACACCTGG
Source organism: Nonomuraea thailandensis (assembly GCF_024172165.1). Lineage (GTDB taxonomy): Bacteria > Actinomycetota > Actinomycetes > Streptosporangiales > Streptosporangiaceae > Nonomuraea > Nonomuraea thailandensis. The sequence goes on from NZ_JAMZEB010000002.1 coordinate 2,010,420, forward strand.
CCGTTGACCGTGTGCGCCATCGCGGGGGCGCCGTCGAGCAGCGCGAGCCTGCGGTCCAGCACCCACGTGAGCCGCTGGTCGAACGCCTGGGGGAGCGGGCGGGCGGCGCCGTAGGCGGTGATGTCGAGCAGCGGGCCGCGTTGGGGCGCGGGCGGTGGCCCGTCGCCCAGCATCAGGCCCAGGTCGGGACGGTCGTTGACGGTCAGCAGGACGGGCCGGGCGGGCATGGTGAACGTCAGGTCGTAACGGCCTCCCGCCGCCAGGCGCAACCGCCTTCCGCGCAGGGCGCCGGGCCGCTCCAGGTCGTGGCCGTCCACCGCGGCCAGCCGGTACGGGGTGCCCGTCAGGGCGAGGGTGACGGGCGTGTTGTCGGTGGCGGCGATCCGGAGCCGTACGGAGGTGCCGGGGGCGGTGGGCAGGCGGGCCAGGCCGTCGGCGGGCGGCCGGTCGTCCACGGCCACGGTCGGCACGCCGCCCAGCGTGTGCACCGCCACCGTGTGATCGGCGCCGTCATGGCCGGTCACGTTCTCGGCCGTCGAGTCACCAGGGGAGACCGGGCCGGTGGGCGGGTCCACGACGAACATGCCGAACAGGCCCATCCGGACCGCCGGATCCGACATGTCATGGCTGTGATACCAGTAACTGCCCTGCCGGTCGGCGCGGAAGCGGTAGGCGAACTCGCCGCCCGGCCGCACCGCGTCCTGGGTCACTCCCGCCACGCCGTCGTCGCCCGCGGGCACGTGGTAGCCGTGCCAGTGCAGGGTGACGGCCAGGTCGGGCATCCGGTTGCGCAGGCGCACCTCGACCAGCTCGCCCTGCCGGACGCGCAGGGTCGGCCCCGGCACCCGGCCGTCGAACGTCCACGCCTCCACCTTCCGGCCGGAGGCGAGCGTGACAGTGGCGGGGCGGGCGGTCAGCGTGAACGTACGGTCGGGCCGGCCGCTCTCGCGCAGCTCGGTCACGGCGACCCCGGCCGCCCGGGCATCGCCGGGGGCGCCCAGGTGGAGGTGGGCGGGCAGGCGGCTCGACCACATGGACGCGCCACCCCAGACCAGCGCGAAGCACAGCACGACGACCCCGCCGACCGCACTCACCCGCCCACCGCCCGTACTCACCCGAGGGCCGCCCGTACTCACCCGAGGGCCGACCGAGTCCAGCGGCCCGCCGTCTGCGCCGGTCGGCTCGCCACCCGCGCTCAGCGGCCCGCCGACCGCACCCGCGTGCCTGCCTGCGCTCAACCGCAAGGTCGCGGCGGAGGCCCCGGCCACCAGCGCGGCGATCAGGCCCGCCGCCACCGGAGGCACCGGGTAGGACACGGTCATCGCCACCAGAACGCCGCCGAGGCCGCCATAGCCGGCCACGATGACCGGCCCGACAGCGCGCTCCCCAGCGACGCGACCGGGAAAGGCGGCCGCATCGGCGGAGTCCTCACCGACGGAGACCCCACCTGAGGAGACCCCACCTACGGAGGCGTGAGCAGCGGAGGGGTGAGCGGCGGAGGGGTGAGCGGCGGAGGGGTGAGCGGTCGAGGCCCGGGCGGTCGAGGCGAGGCGGAGCGGGCGTGGCAGGGTGACGATCGCGGCCACCAGCCCCGGGCCGGCCACCATCGGCAGCGCCACGAGCAGCCGATCGGCGGCGAACCACCAGCCCGCCTGGGCCAGCGCCACCACCAGCACCACCCGCAGCGCCGTCACCAGCAACGCCAGCCCGAGCAGCCCCGCCGCGACCCACGCCGTACGGGACGAGCTGTCCCGCGAGGGCGTGACCGAGGAGGCGCCCGCCGTTCGGGAGGGGCCGCCTCCTGTGAGCGTCACCGGCGAGGAGGTCCGCGAGGCGGTCCGCGAGGCGGTCCGCGAGGCGGCCAGCGCGGCGATGGCCGCCGCGACCCAGCAGGCCGCGACGGCGGCGAGGACGACGTCGTCCAGGGCCAGCAGCCGCCCGGTCGACACGGTCAGCGCCCGACCGGCGCCACGGCGGCGGCCTCGGCGCCCGCGTGCCGGAGCAGCGCCCGCGCCCCGCGGTACTCCGCCACGACCGCCCACAACAACACCAGCCCCAGCACGGCGTGAAAGCCCAGGACCGCGTTGCTCCCCGTGGTGGACACCCCGGGCTCCCCGAACATCCCGGCCAGCGGGAAGACGACGAACAACTGCGCCACGACGACGCCGACGGGCACGAGGGCGAGCCCGACGAGCCTGCCCCCCGCCCGGGCGAGCGCCGCGACGAGGGTGACCACCAGCGCGAGGACGGGAATCACGATGGTGCCGTTGATGATGTGCGGCACGATGGGCCCGGCCATCGGCGCCGGCTGCGGCCGGTGGAACGCGCCGAACGTCGCCAGGTAGAACTGCACGAGCACCGCTCCCACCTGCAGGGCGGCCAGAACGATCAGGATCTTGCGCACGAGACTCCTTCCAGAGGGAAGCCCCACGGTGCCCCGTCCGCGTTGGACCCCGCTTGGACGGCGCCCCCGCCCGCCCCCGGCCCGCCTCCAACCCGGCCTCCGACCCCGGCCCCGGCACAGGGCCTCCGCCCCGGGGCCTCCAAGCGATTCCCAATCACCCCCGCCCACCCTCCCCCCATGGACGTCCCGCAGATCCACCTCCCCGGCCAGGCCGCCGCGGCCCCCGGCCCCTTGGACATGACCAACATGTACCTCGCCCACCACGGCTTCCGCCGCGACCTCGGCCGCCTGATCACGGCGGTGTGCGAGGTGAGCGCGGGCGACCGGCGCAGGATCACCGGCCTGCGCCGCCACCTGTCCTGGGTGCTCCTCGTCCTGCACCACCACCACACGGCCGAGGACGACACCGTCTGGCCCGTCCTGCGCGAGCGCGCTCCCGAGGCGGCCGAGATCATGGACGTGATGGAGGCGGAGCACGCGGCGGCGGCCGAGGGGATCGCCCGCAGCGAGCAGGCGTTCGACGCGTTCGCCGCCGACCCGGCCGAGCCCGCCCGCGAACGCCTGGCCGAGGCCCTGCGCGCGCTCGCCGCCACGATCGGCGCCCACCTGGCCCACGAGGAGACGATGGCGATCCCGCTCATGCAGGCGCACATCACTGCGGCGGAGGACGCCAGAGGACACGACGACGTGCGCCGCCAGTACGGCCCGCGCCAGATGTTCACCCTGGTCGGCTGGCTCCTGGACGGGCTGCCCGCCGCCGCGCTGGACGAGCTGCGCGGCAGGTCACCGCTGGGCATGCGGGCCGTGGCCGCCCTCGCCCGCCCGGCCTACCGCCGCCGCACCGCCCACCTGTGGCGGTAGGGCGGCTTGTCAAGGGCTGTCCTGACCCCGCCCTGACTTGTCACACTCGGGCCGTAGCCGGCCACCGTCAGCGCCGGCCACCTTCCGAGGAGACGCCTGTGACTGTGATCGACGACCTGGCCGCCCCGCCGCCCGGCAGCCCTCGCACGGCCGTACGGGAGAGGATGCCGCTGCTGCTCGGCGCCCTCGTGACGGGCGCGCCGATCGCCCTGGGGTGCGAGGCGGTGCTGCAGGCGGAAGAGGTCCTCATGATGGGCGGCGGCCTGCCCGTACGGCTGCGCTCCCTGCGCCGCCGGCTGGCCAGGCTCCTGTACGACCAGCGGTACGGCGTGAGCACCGCGGACTTCGCCGACCTCGCGGAGTTCGGCCTCGACCACCCGGAACGCGTCTACTACTCGCCCGCCCACTGGGGCACCCTGCGCCGGGCGCTGCCCGTCAGGGACGTCGGAGGCCAGGACGTGTTCCTCGACCTCGGGGCGGGCAAGGGCAGGATGGTGCTGGAGGCGGCGGGCGCGTACCCGTTCAAGCAGGTGATCGGCGTCGAGCTGTCGGCCGAGCTGACCGAGGTGGCCAGGGCCAACCTGGCCGCCACGAGGCTGCGGCTGCGCGCGCGTGAGGTGCGGTTCGTGCAGTCGGACGTGCTCGACTACGACATTCCCGACGACGTCAGCGTGGTGTTCCTCAACAACCCGTTCAGGGGGCGGACGTTCGCCGCCGCCATGGAACGATTGCTGGGCTCGGCCGACAGGAACCCGCGCCCGATCACGCTGATCTACTTCAACCCGGTCGAGGAGGCGCACCTGCTGGGCACCGGCCGTTTCCGCCACCTCCGCACGGTGACGCCCCGGCGGCGCAGGGACACGGGCGTGTTCGGCACCACGCGCGTGTACGAGGTGACGACGTAGCGGCTGCCCGTCGCCGCCTTGACGTCCGGGGCGCATCCGCAAGTTAATGTGAACATGAAGTCGAGCGACTCGATGCGCATCGGCGAGCTGGCCGAACGGTTCGACCTGGCGCCGCACGTGCTGCGCCACTGGGAGGCCATGGGCCTGCTGACCCCCGCCACCCGGGTGAACGGCCGCCGCCGTTACACCCGCGACCATGTCGTACGGGTCATGACGATCATCCGGGCCAAGGGCGGCGGGATGAGCCTCGACCAGATCAGGGACGTGCTCGGCGCGGCCGGCCAGGCCGAGCGCCGAGCACTCCTCGAACGACATCACGCGGACCTCGAGCGGCGGCTGGAGGAGATCACGGCGTCCAAGCGGCTGATCGAGCACCTCATGGAGTGCACCGCCGAGGACTTCACGCAGTGCCCGTCCTACCGGCGCATCGTCGAGGGCGCCGCCGGCCTGCGGGGCCTGCGTGAGGACGGGTGCGTGATCCGAAGCGGCTAGGCCGCCTCGAACCGGCGCTGGCAGCCGATGCAGTAGCGGGCCAGCGGGCGGATCTTGAGCCGTTCGAACGGGATGCCCGCCTCGCAGTGCCCGCAGCGGCCGTAGCCGCCGGTGTCGAGCCGGTCGAGGGCCTGGGTGAGCTCGGCGATGGCGCGGTCGGCGGTGGTCAGGGAGACGAGCAGCTCCTGCCACGTGTCGTCCGCGCCGGTGCTCTGCCGCGCCTCGTCCTGGAGGCCGAGCAGGTGGCGGCTGCGCCGTTCGAGCTGCTCCTGGAGGTCCTGGCGGAGGGTCTGGAGCTGGACGGTGCTGAGGTGTGAGGCTCCGTGGGTGTCGGTCATGATCAGAGATCCTTTGTCGGGGATGAGCACGCTGACGGGACGACCGGCACACACCGGACCGGTCGTCATGGCTGGCCGCCGGGCGCGCGATGGCATCGCCGGGAAGGCGGACGCGCGCGGCAAGGCCCCACGGCACGGCCGTAGAGCTCCTGGGGTGGTGAAAGGCGGCGGCTAGATCAGCGGCGGGCTGCGTGACCCCGTGGCGAGGTGGGCGAACTGCTGAGGGTCGCGGATCGCGGCCTCGTCGTGGCCGGGCGACGGCAGCAGCGCCAGATGGCCGGCTTCGGCCTGCCGCTCGCCCCGCAGCGGCGGCCACAGCGACAGCACGTGGTGCTCGCGCACGCCGGTGGCCTGGGGCGGCAGGGTGGAGAGCTCGGCGCCCGGGTCGTCCAGGCTCCACGCCGGCCAGTACGGCATGCCGGCCCGCAGGCCGGCGCCCCCGCTGCCGGAGCCCCATGAGGCTCCGACGAGCAGCAGGGACAGCAGGACCAGGCCCATCACGCCGGAGAACGCGATGGACCTTCGTGGTGTTCTCCACGGTCCCGTCATACGGGCGACCATAGCCCAGAACCCCACAAAGGGCACTTCGGTACTTCGGGGTCAGGCCGCCCAGTTCCGTACGGCGGGGACGTACCCGGCGGGCTTGTCGGCGACCTTGGCGCCCGGGTTGACCAGCCGGCTCTGGTAACCCGGGGTGAACATCCGGTACACCGACTCCGCGGGCACCTCGCTCGCCTCGTCCAGCCGGGCGCGCAGCCCGGCGGGCAGCTCGAAGTCGAGGGCCGACAGGTTGGCGTCGAGCTGGCCGACGCTGCTCGCCCCCATGATCGCCGAGGCCACGCCGGGCCGGGTGGCGACCCAGTTGAGCGCGACCTGGGCCATCGGCCTGCCGGTCTCGGCGGCGACCTGCTCCAGGGTCGCCAGGAGCCGCCATTCCCTGTCGGTCCACGCGCCGCCCGCGCCGCTCAGCCGGCCCTCGCCGGTCACGCCCTGGCCGGACCGGCGGTACTTGCCGGTGAGGAAGCCGCTGCCGAGCGGGCTCCACGCGGTGATGCCGAGGCCCAGGGTCTGGCCCATGGGGACGTGCTCGCGCTCGATCGCCCGGTCCACCAGGGAGTAGGGGAGCTGCAGGCTGACCAGCGGGGCGAGCGCGTGCGCCTCGGCCAGGGTCTGGGCCCGGGCCGCGTACCAGCCCGGCACGTCCGACAGGCCCGCGTACCGGATCTTGCCGGCTCTGGTGAGGTCGTCGAACGTGCGCATGACCTCCTCGACCGGGGTGATCCGGTCCCAGGTGTGCAGCAGGAACAGATCGACGTGATCGGTGCGCAGGCGGCGGAGCGACGCCTCGAGCGCCCTGATCATGTGCTTGCGGCCGTTGCCCCCGGCGTTCGGATCGCCGGGGTCCACGCTGTTGGTGAACTTGGTGGCGAGCACCACGCGGTCACGCACCCCGGCCTCGGCGACGAGGTTGCCGAGGATGGTCTCGCTCTCCCCGGCGGTGTAGAAGTCGGCGGTGTCGATGAAGTTGCCCCCGGCTTCGAGGTAGCGGCGGAATATGGGGCGGGCCTCGTCCTCGGTCCTGCCGTACGCGGCGTGGAAGCCGCCGGTGCCGAAGTTCATCGTGCCGAGGGCGAGGCGGCTGACGCGCAGGCCGGAGCGGCCCAGCAGGAAGTACTGATCCATGGACATGCGGTCAGCTTGCGCCCGGAAAAATGGACCCGCAAGTCCAAAAGTGGGTAGGGTGGGTCACACGAGTCCGATCAGGGGCGGAGGCCGACCATGCAGACGCTGACCCGCAAGGGAGCCGCGACGCGGCAGCGCATCCTCGAAGGCGCGGGCGAGCTCATCCGCGAGCACGGCGTGGCCGCCACGACCCTCGACGACGTGCTGTCCGCGACCTCGACCAGCAAGAGCCAGCTCTTCCACTACTTCCCCGGCGGGCGGGAGGAGCTGCTGCTGGCCGTGGCCCGGTTCGAGGCCGGCCGGGTGCTGGAGGACCAGCGGCCGCAGCTCGACGAGCTGACCTCCTGGCCGGCCTGGGACGCCTGGCGCGACAAGGTCGTCGACCGCTACCGGCGGCAGGGCCGCCTGTGCCCGCTCAACGCCGTCACCTCGCACCTCGGCGACCGCACGCCCGGAGCCCAGGCGGTGGTCACCGAGCTGATGGGGCGCTGGCAGTCCGAGATCGCCGCCGGCGTGCGGCACATGCAGGCCGCCGGCGAGATCGACCCCGGCCTCGACCCCGAACGGGCGGCCGCCGCGATCCTCGCCGGCATCCAGGGCGGCGTGCTGATCCAGATGTCCACCGGGCAGACCACCCACCTGGAGTCCGCCCTCGACCTCGGCATCGCCTACCTCAGGTCGAGCCGGGCTCAGGCCCCCCAGGCGACCGGCAGCCGCAGCGCGCCGTAGATGTCCAGGCCGCCGCGCAGCGGCACCTCGCCGGCGGGCACGGCCAGCCGCAGCTCCGGGAAGCGGCCGATCAGCGCGGGCAGCGCGACACGCAGCTCGACCCGGGCGAGCTGCTGGCCCAGGCACTGGTGCGGGCCGTGGCCGAAGGCCAGGTGCCCCACGGCGGGCCGGCGCAGGTCGAGCCTGTCCGGGTCGGCGAACCTGTCGGGGTCGCGGTTGGCCGACTGCACCGAGACGACGACCGTCTCCCCGGCCCTGACGAGCCGGCCGCCCAGCTCGACGTCCTCCAGCGCCGCCCGCTGGCCGGTGTGGGCGATGCTCAGGTAGCGCAACAGCTCCTCGACGGCCTGGTCGGCGAGCTCCGGCTCCTCGCGCAGGGCCGCGAGCTGGGCGGGATGACTCAGCAGGGCGAAGGTGCCCAGCGCGATCATGTTCGCGGTGGTGTCGAGCCCGGCGCCGAGCAGGAAGGCGCCGATGCCCGCCAGCTCCTGGTCGTCGAGGCCGGTGCCGGCCAGGTCGCTGAGCAGGTCGTCGGTGGGGTGAGAACGCTTGGTCAGGACCAGCCCGTGCAGGTACTCGCTCAGCTCGCCGAAGGCCGCGTGCTGCTCCTCCGGGCCGTGGTCGCCGCCGGCCAGCACCGCGGCGTGCCGCTGGAACGTCTCGCGGTCGGCGTACGGGACCCCGAGCAGCTCGCAGATCACCAGCGCGGGCACCGGCTGGGCGAAGAGCCGCACCAGGTCCGCGGGCGGGCCGTGCTCGGCCAGGACGTCCAGCTGCGCGGCGGTGATCTCCTGGACGCGCTCGGTGAGCAGCCTCATGCGGCGCACGGTGAACCTGCCGATCAGCAGCCGGCGGTAGCGGGTGTGCTCGGGAGCGTCGATCCCGGTGAGGTCGCCGATGGCGGCCGGAGGCGTCTCGCCGAAGGTCACCCCCGGCAGCGGGTGGTGCATGAGCTCGGGCCGCGAGCTGAAGCGGGGGTCGCCCAGCACCGCGCGGGCCAGGGCGTGGCCGGTGACCAGCCAGCCCGCGTGCCCGTCGGGGAAGGTCAGCGGGCTGATCGGCGCCTGCTCCCGGATCCCGGCCAGCTCCGGCGGCGGGTCGAAGGGACAGCCGGGGGCGCGGGTGAGGGGGAGCCCATGGGTGTCGGGCATGCGTCCTCCAGGAGTGTGCGGCGTTCTTGCATGGGGAACACTGTACGCATATCGGCATAGCGTTCGCAACCCGATGACGATGTACGCGTCCGGTTTATCCGGTGGCGGTCACGGCGCGCGTGTGCCCACAGTGGCCCCATGCCGCAGAACACCTTCGACGCGCGCCTGGCCGAGACCTACGAGGCGAAATGGCCCGAGCTGTTCGACCCCGCGGTGGTCGACCCGGCGGTCGACTTCCTCGCCGCGCTGGCGGGCCCGGGCGCCGCGCTGGAGCTCGGCGTCGGCACCGGCCGCCTCGCCCTCCCGCTCAGCCGGCGGGGCGTACGCGTGCACGGCATCGACCTGTCGGCCGCCATGCTCGCGCAGCTCCGCACCAAGCCCGGCGCGGAGCGCGTCGGCGTGACCAGCGGCGACTTCGCCACCACACGGGTGGACGGCACGTTCGCCCTCGCGTACCTGGTGCGCAACACGATCACCAACCTGACCACGCAGGACGAGCAGGTCGAGTGCTTCCGCAACGCGGCGGCACACCTCGGCCCGGGCGGCTGCTTCGTCATCGAGGTGTACGTCCCGGAGCTGCGGCGGCTGCCGCCCGGCCAGACCGTCCACCCGTTCGCGGTGACGCCGGCGCACCTGGGGTTCGAGGAGTACGACGTCGCCGCGCAACTCGCCGTCTCCCACCATTACTGGACGACGGACGGGCAGGTCGAGACGTACTCCTCGACCCACCGCTACGTGTGGCCGGCCGAGCTGGACCTCATGGCGCGCCTGGCCGGGATGACCCTGCACGAGCGCTGGGCCGGGTGGGGGCGCGAGCCGTTCACGGGCGACAGCAGGAGCCACGTCTCGGTCTGGCGCAAGACCGCCTCGTGAGGCGCGGCGCCCGCTCACGCGGTGTGGCGCGGCGGCAGGGGTGCCGCCGCGCCGGGGTGCCCGAAGGTCAGCTCGCGCTGCAGGAGACCGTCGGCCAGGTGTAGTTGCCGTTGTGCTGGACGGTCACGCCCCAGTTGTTGCCGCTGCCGTTGGGCCTGGCGGTCAGCACCTGGGCGCTGGGGTAGCTGGCGCTGATGTTCCAGGTGGACAGGATCTTCGCGGGGGAGGGCACGTTCATCGTGACGGTCCAGTTGCTGGAGCCGCTGACCGACACGTTGAGGTTGTAGCGGTCGCTCCACTGCTGGCCCGCGGACAGCGTGGCGGTGCAACCCCCGCCGCCGCCACCACCGCCGCCGCCACCGCCACCGCCGCCGCCTCCGCCGGAGGAGCCGCCGACCGTGATGTTGGAGCTGCCGCTGCTCTGGTAACCCTCGGTGGCGAGGATCTGGTAGTCATGGCTGCCCAGGCTCATGCCGTTGCGGGCCCAGGCGTCGAAGTGGTTGCCGGCCGTGATGGTGCCGCCGGTCTTCTTCGACTGGCGCACGCTCCAGTACTGGTTGAAGGTCCGGGTGCCCTCGATGGACGGCGCGTTGTAGCGCGTCGTCTGGTAGATGTCGTACGTGCCGCCGTCGCTGGTCACCGTGCCCTTGTACGTGCCGGTCGGCCGGTAGGTGCCCCAGTTGTCGACGATGTAGTACTCGACGAGCGGGTTCCTGGTCCACCCGTACAGGGTCAGGTAGGCGTTGCCCGAGGGGTTGAAGCTGCCCGAGTAGCTGACCGTCCTGCGCCCGCCGGGGTTCCAGCCCTTGCCGGCCACGAAGTTCCCGGTGTTGCGCCAGGAGGTGCTGTAGTTGCCGCCTGATCCCAGCTCCATGGAGACCGTGCCCTGGCTGTCGGTCCAGAACGAGTAGAAGTAGCCGTTGTTGGTGCCGGTCTGGTTGGTGGTGATGGCCGCGTGCGCGACGCTCGGCAGCATCGCCACGGCCAGCGTCGCGACCACGGCGCAGGCCCGGCCTGCGAGCCGCGCGAGGCGGCCGCGTCTGCGGCTCTGTGGGGGGTGGGGTGCGTCGTTCATGTGCGTGCTTCCTTCTCGTGAAGGGGCATCGTCGAAACTATCGGAACGGTGGCGAAAGTATCGGATGTGTTGTGCGGAGTTGTCAATGTTTCCGGTCAGGAGGTGAGGGGACTGCTGGGAGCGGAGTGAGGTGGCGGGCAATCGACCTGGTGAGGGCTAGGTGCGGCCCGGGGTCGGCAGAGGTGAAAATTTCAGAAGTGTTCCGAAACTTGCTGTCTCGGTTAAGGCGCATTGCCGCTTCCTAGGAGTATTAGGTATAACCTAATTCCTCTAGGAAAGAGGTGACGTGCATGGCACGGATGGGGCTGACGGCAGAGCGCGTAACGCTGGTCGGGGCCGAGCTGGCGGACGAGGTCGGGCTGGAGCACGTGACCATGTCGGCGGTGGCGCGCCGGCTCGGGGTGAAGGACGCCAGCCTGTACGCGCACGTCCGCAACCTCGACGACCTGCGAGGGCGGATCGCGCTGCTGGCGGCGGACGAGAAGACCATCCGCATCGCGGAGGCCACCGCCGGCCGGTCGGGCAGGGACGCGCTGGTGGCCTACGCGGACGCGTGGCGCGGTTACGCCCACGACCACCCGGGCCGCTACACCGCCACGCAGACCCCGATGCAGATCGACCCCGAGCTCGCGGCCCGGGCGGCCGGGCCGCGGCGCGCGATCGAGCTGACGTACAGCATGCTGCGCGCCTACCGGCTGGAGGAGCCCGACCTGACCGACGCGGTCCGGCTGATGCGCAGCACGCTGCACGGCTTCGTCAGCCTCGAGGCCGCGGGCGGTTTCGCGCACGCGCGCCCGGCGCAGGCCACCTGGCTGCGCTGCCTCGACGCCCTGCACACCCTCCTGGAGCACTGGCCGGAACACGAACACGAAGGAGAACCGGAATGACCACCCCCACCATCGGCCACCTGCGCGTGGCCGGCGCGAACCTGCGCTACGAGGTGCGCGGCAGCGGCCCGCTGCTGCTGCTGATCCCCGGCGGCACGGGCGGCGCCGCCGCGTTCGACGGCGTCGCGGCCGGCCTGGCCCGCGAGTACACCGTCGTCTCCTACGACCCGCGCGGCCTGTCCCGCAGCCCGCTGGCCGACCCCGAGGCCCGGCAGTCGGTCGAGCAGCACGCCGACGACGCGTTCCGGCTGCTGGAGCTGCTGTCGCCGGGCGCGCCCGCGCGCGTGGCCGGGACCAGCTCGGGCGCGATCGTCGCGCTGCACCTGCTCGCCGCCCACCCCGGGCGGGTCGAGCGCGTCGTGGCGCACGAGCCGCCGGTGGTCGAGGTGCTGCCGGACGCCGCCGAGCACCGCGCGCTGCTCGCCCGCGTCGACGAGACGTTCCGCCGCGAGGGGCTGATGCCCGCGGCGGCCGTGTTCGCGCAAGGCCTCAAACGCCCCGACGCCGAAGACCCCAAACGGGGCAGGCCCGGCGATGCCGCCGAAACCTCCGCCGCCACCGAGCTTCCACCAGAGGCGGCGGCCCGGGCGGAGCGCACGATGGCGGGCCTGCCGTACTTCCTCGGGCGGATCGTGCCGAGCTTCATGGCCTACACCCCCGACCTGGCAAGGCTCCGGACCCTGTCGGACCGCCTGGTGCTCGCGGCGGGCGAGGACTCGCGCGGCGAGCTGCCCTACCGCCCCGCGGCCTTCCTGGCCGAGCGGTTCGGCACGGAGCTCGTGCACTTCCCGGGCGGGCACGTGGGGCTGACCACGCACCCCGCCGAGTTCGGCGAGTTGCTCCGCAAGGTCCTGAGCGCCTAGCTCCCGACTGGCGGGCGCCACTCCACCCCCACGGCTTGATTTTCTACTATTTAGGTAGGTTATGCTGGTTTAGCTTCCGAACGTTCATGAAAGGGCAGTTCCCCATGTCGCCAACCAGGCCGCTGCGCATCGTCGTCACGCTCACCCTCGTGGGCCTCCTCGGCGCCTGTGGCGGCGGCGGGGGCACTGGCGGGCCGGCGCCCGGCGACGGCAAGCCCGTGCAGGGCGGCACCCTGACCTATCTGGAGCATCAGCCGCCGACCTGCCTCTACCTGCCCGCCGCCGGCTTCTATCCCAACGGCGGCCTCCTCAACCAGATCACCGACAAGCTGACCTGGCAGAACCCGCGCACGCTCGAGATCGAGCCGTGGATCGCCACCAAGTGGGAGATCAACGAGGACGCCACCGAGTACACCTTCCACCTGCGCGACGGCGTGACGTTCAGCGACGGCACCCCGCTGGACGCCGCCGCCGTCGCGGCCAACTTCGACGTCTACGGCCTCGGCGACGAGAAGCTCAAGCTGCCCGTCGCCGAGTTCGTCAACAACTACGAGCGCAGCGAGGTGATCGACCCGCGCACCGTGCGCTTCCACTTCGACCGGCCGTCGCCCGGCTTCCTCCAGGGCACCTCGGTGATCGGCGCCGGCCTGGTGTCGAAGAAGACGATCTCGCTGCCGTACGAGCAGCAGTGCCGGCTGGAGAACATCATCGGCTCCGGCCCCTTCACGCTCAAGAAGCAGATCCTCGACAAGGAGGTCCACCTCGTAGCCCGCGAGGACTACAACTGGGCACCGCCGTCGTCGCCGCACCAGGGCCGCGCGTACCTCGACGAGATCAAGATCATCGTCACGCCGGAGGACAACGTGCGCGTCGGCGCGCTCACCTCCGGCCAGGCCGACATGGTGCGGTACGTGCAGGCCTACGACGAGCAGACCGTCAAGGACGCCGGCTTCCGCATCTACGCCGAGCCCACCCGCGGCGTGAACAACGGCCTGTACCTGCGGCCGGGCAACAGCCTGCTCAAGGACCGTGACGTACGCACGGCGCTGCGCCTCGGCACGAACGCCAAGGAGATCGCCGACACCCTGTTCACCGAGAGCTACCCGGTCGCCACCTCCGTGCTCAGCCACCTCGCCCAGGGGTACGTGGACCTGTCCGGGGAGCTCGCCTACGACCCGGCCAGGGCCGGCGAGCTGCTCGACGCGGCGGGCTGGACGCGCGGCCCCGACGGCGTCCGCGTCAAGGACGGCAGGCGGCTCGCGCTCGGCGTGTTCGTCTCCGGCCCGCAGCCGCTGTCGAAGCAGACCCTCGAACTCGTCGCCCAGCAGTGGACGAAGCTCGGCGTCAAGCTGGAGATCCGCCCCGCCGACGCCGGCACCCAGGCCGTGGACATCAAGGACGCCGAGAAGACCGCCATCCAGCACAGCATGGTCGGCCGCGCCGACCAGGACGTGATCAAGAGCCACTTCCACAGCGAGAACCGCGACGTCATCCTCTCCGACGACGAGAAGCTGGACCGGCTGCTGGAGGAGGAGTCCGCCGAGCCCGGCACGGCCGCGCGCAACGCCAAGGTCGCCGAGATCCAGCGGTACGTGATCGAGCAGGGCTACGCGATCCCGCTGTTCGAGGAGCCCCAGGTGTACGGCGCCGCGCCGCACGTGCACGGCGTGGCCTTCGAGGCGGTCGCCCGGCCGTGGTTCTACTCGGTGTGGAAGTCGCAGCCGTGACCAGGTACCTGCTGTCGCGGGCCGGGCAGGCGGCGCTCGTGCTCTGGGCCGCCTTCACGGCGAGCTACGTGCTCCTGCAGCTCCTGCCCGGCGACTCGATCCTGATCAAGTTCCAGAACCCGGAGCTCGGCCTGTCACCTCAGCAGATCGCCGAGATCCGCGCCCACTACGCCGGCGGCTCGCCCCTCGCCGACTACGTCCAGACCCTGCTGGGCTTCCTGACCGGCAGCCTCGGCTACTCGATCGACACCGGCGCCCCCGTGGTCGAGCGGCTGGCCGAGGCGGTGCCCGAGACCGCCCGGCTGGCGTCGGCCGCGTTCCTGCTGGCCGTGCTGATCGCCGTGGCGATCGCGTTCGCGGCGAGCTACAGCACGACCTCCTGGCTGCGCGGGGCGCTGCTGTCGGTGCCGTCGCTGTTCGTCTCGGTGCCGGCGTTCTGGCTGGGGATCCTGCTGATCCAGGTCTTCTCGTTCCGGCTGGGGCTGGTGCCGGTGATCGGCGGCAGCGAAGCGCAGCAGCTCGTCCTGCCCGTGCTGACCCTGGCCGTGCCGATCTCGGCGCCGATCGCGCAGGTGCTCGCGCGCGCCATCGACCAGGTGTACGCGCAGCCGTTCGTGCCGGTGATCGCGGCCAGGGGCGCCACGCGCTGGTGGATCCTGTGGCGGCACGTGGCCCGCAACGCCGTGCTGCCGACGCTCACCGTGGCCGGGCTGACGTTCGGCGAGCTGATCGCGGGCTCGGTCGTGACCGAGACCGTCTTCGGCCGGGCCGGGATCGGCCGGCTCACCGAGCAGGCCGTCAACGCGCAGGACACGCCGGTCATGCTGGCCGTCGTGGTGCTCGCCGCCGCCGTGTTCGTGCTGGTCAACCTGGTGGTGGACGTGCTGTTCCCGATCCTGGACCCGCGCCTGAAGGGAGCGGCGGCATGACAGGCGCACCGAGCCCGGCCGAGGAGTCGAACGGCCGCCCGGCCGCTGTGGCGAACGGCAGCCAGGCCGCTGGGGTCGACGGCCGCCCGGCCGAGGCCGCGAGGCCCGGGCGCGGCAGGATGGGCCGCGCTTGGCTCGGCCGGATGCCGGTCGGGCTGGTCCTGGCCTGGCTGGTCGTCGCGCTCGTGCTGCTCTGGGCGGCCGTGCCGGGCCTGTTCACCGCGTACGACCCGATCGCCGGCGTGCCCGCCGACAAGCTCCGGCCACCGGGCGCTGACCACCTGTTCGGCACCGACGCGGTCGGGCGGGACGTCTTCGCCCGCGTGGTGCACGGCTCGGTGCACTCGCTGTCCGGGGCGCTCGTCGCCGTCGGGGTGGGCCTGCTGCTCGGCACGCTGCTCGGCACGCTGGCCGGCGCCGCGGGCGGGGTGGCGGACGCGGCCGTCATGCGCGTCGTGGACGTGCTGCCGTCGGTGCCCGGCCTGCTCCTCGCCCTGACCGTGATCATCCTGCTCGGCCCCGGCACGGTGAACGTGGCCATCGCCGTCGGCATCGGCTCGGTGGCGGCCTTCGCCCGCCTGGCCCGCGCCGAGGTCGTACGGGTGCGCCGCACCGACTACGTGGAGGCCGCGTTCGGCAGCGGCGGCCGGTTCCCCGCGGTGTTGTGGCGGCACGTGCTGCCCAACTCCCTGGGCCCCGTCATCGCGCTGGCCGCCCTGCAGTTCGGCGCCGCCATCCTGGCCATCTCGACGCTCGGCTTCCTCGGCTACGGCGCCGAGCCGCCCACCCCCGAATGGGGGCTGCTCATCGCGGAGGGGCGCAACTACCTGGCCACCTCGTGGTGGCTGACCACGCTGCCCGGCGCCGTCGTGGTCGCCGTGGTGCTGGCCGCCGGACGCATCAGCCGCTCGATCGGAAGGGAACACGCATGAGCCTGCTGGAGGTGCGCGACCTCGCGGTCTCGTACGACGGCCGCCCGGCGCTGCACGGCGTGTCCCTGTCGGTCGAGCCGGGCGAGGTCGTGGCCGTCGTCGGCGAGTCGGGGTCGGGCAAGTCCACCACGGCGCACGCCCTCATCGGCCTGCTGCCGGGCAACGCCACCCTGGACGCGGGCCGGATCCTGTTCGGCGGGAACGACCTGGCCGGCTGGTCGCAGCGCCGCCTGCGTTCCGTACGCGGCAGCCAGATCGGCCTGGTCCCGCAGGACCCCGCCAACTCCCTCGACCCCGTCCAGACCGTCGGCGCCCAGATCGGCGAGGTGCTGCGCATCCACGGGGAGCGCGACCGGCGCGCGATCCGCGCGAGGGTGCTCGACCTGCTCGCCCGCGTCGGCCTGCCGGACCCGGAGACGAGGGCCCGCCAGTACCCGCACGAGCTGTCGGGCGGCATGCGCCAGCGCGTGCTCATCGCCGCCGCGATCGCCCTGCGGCCCCGCCTGATCATCGCCGACGAGCCGACCAGCGCGCTCGACGTCACCGTGCAGCGGCGCATCCTCGACCTCGTCGACGACCTGCGCGAGGAGTACGGCACGGCCGTCCTGCTGGTGACCCACGACCTCGGCGTGGCGGCGGGCCGCTCGGACCGCCTGGTCGTGATGAGGG
Organism: Nonomuraea thailandensis; assembly: GCF_024172165.1. Lineage (GTDB taxonomy): Bacteria > Actinomycetota > Actinomycetes > Streptosporangiales > Streptosporangiaceae > Nonomuraea > Nonomuraea thailandensis. The sequence goes on from NZ_JAMZEB010000002.1 coordinate 2,026,938, forward strand.
ACGGCCGCGTCGTCGAGCAGGGCACGACGGCCGGGCTCCTGGCCGCGCCCCGGGAGGATTACACGAAGCGGCTGCTGAACGACGCCCCCGCCCTGTCGGCGCGGCCCTTCCGGGAGCCCGGCCGAGGGGAGCCGGCCATCGTGGTGCGTGACCTGGTCAAGGACTTCCGCGTCGGGCGGCGCCCGTTCCGCGCCGTGGACGGCGTGTCCTTCGAGGTGGCGCGCGGCACCACGCACGCGCTGGTGGGCGAGTCGGGCTCGGGCAAGACCACCACGGCCAGGATGGTCGCGCGGTTCGCCCCGCCCACGTCGGGAACGATCAGCATCGCGGGGGCGCCTGACGGCCGGCGCTTCCGCCGCCACGTACAGCTCGTCTACCAGAACCCGTACGGGTCGCTCGACCCGCGCCAGTCCATCGGAGAGATCATCGGGGAGCCGCTGCGCAACTTCGGGCTCGGCGACCGCCAGGCGCGCCAGGCGCGCATCGCCGACCTGCTGGAGCGGGTGGCGCTGCCGGGCGAGGTACGCGCGCGCCGGCCGCGTGAGCTGTCCGGCGGGCAGCGGCAGCGGGTGGCCATCGCCCGCGCGCTGGCCGTCGAGCCGGAGGTGCTCGTGCTCGACGAGGCGGTCTCGGCCCTCGACGTCACCGTGCAGGCGCAGATCCTCGAGCTGCTCGAACGGCTCCAGCGCGAGCTGGGCCTGACCTACCTGTTCATCTCGCACGATCTGGCCGTGGTGCGCCAGATCTCCCACACCGTCTCCGTCATGAGCAAAGGACGCATCGTGGAAACCGGAACCACCCGCCAGGTCTTCAGCGAACCCCGGCACGACTACACCCGCGAACTGCTGGCCGCCATCCCGGAGCGGGTGCGATGAGACTCGGTTTCTTCACCCGGTTGCTGGACGACGCGCCGCCCGGTGAGCGGTACCGGCTGGCCGCCGAGCAGATCCGGCACGCCGAGGCGTACGGGTTCGACACGGCGTGGGTGGCGCAGCACCACTTCGACGGCGAGGAGGGCGGGCTGCCCGCGCCCCTGGTGTTCCTCGCCCACGTCGCGGCCATGACCGAGCACATCAGGCTCGGCACCGGCATCATCACGCTGCCGCTGGAGCAGCCGCTGCGGGTGGCGGAGGACACCGCCGTGCTCGACCTGCTGACCGGCGGGCGGCTGGAGGTGGGGGTGGGCGGCGGCGGCACGCCGTCGGCGTTCGGGCCCTTCGGGCACGACCCCGCCGACCGCGCGGCCCTGTACGCCGAGCACCTGTGGGTGCTGCGCCGCGCCTGGGCGGGCGAGGACCTCGGCGGGGGCAGCCGGCTCTACCCGCCCGCGCCGCGGCTGCTCGACGCCGTGTGGGAGGCCACGTTCTCGGTCGCCGGCGGGGCCAGGGCGGGGCGGGCGGGCCACGGGCTGATGTTGTCGCGCACCCAGCCGCGGCCCGCCGAGCGCCCGCAGGCCACGCTGGCGGACCTGCAGCTCCCGATCGTCGAGGCGTACCACGAGAGCCTGCCGCCCGGCGCCGGGCCGCGCATCATGGCGTCGCGGACCGCGTTCGTGGCCGACAGCCGCGCCGAGGCGCTGCGGTACGCCGAGATCGGCCTCGGCCGGCGCACCCTGCCCTTCGAGCTGCCCGGCAGCGACCTCGACAGCCGGATCACCGCCTACGACGTGCACCTCGGCACGCCGCAGGACGTCATCGAGAGCCTGAGCGCCGATCCCACCCTGCGGCAGGCGACCGACCTGGTCTTCCAGGTGCACTCGGTGGACCCGCCGCACCCTCTGGTCCTGCGCTCCATCGAGCTGCTGGCGACCGAGGTCGCGCCCGCGCTCGGCCGGCGCCCCGTCACGGAAACGAGCAAGAAATGATCACTGACGTCATCGACCACCTGGCCGGGATCGCCCCCGGCTCCTCCCTCGACCGGCTGCGCGACCGGCGGCCCGACGCCCGCGAGCACGCCCAGCGCAGCTACGACGCGCTCTTCACCCCCGACGACGAGGGCGAGGTCACGCTCGTCGAGCGTGACGCGGTCGCGGCCTTCGTCACCGGCCTGCACCAGGACCTCACGGTCGCCGGCTTCTACGCCGGCCGCCTCGCCGAGCTCTCGCCCGGCCTGCTCAAGGCCGTCGAGGCCGAGATCGAGGCCGGCCGCGCCACCGGGCCCTACGGCGTCTACACGGGAGCCCTGGCGGCGGAGAGCGAGGAGGGGCCGCGTTACCGGGTGAGCGACCCGGCCGTGCTCGGGGTCCGGCTCGCCGCCGCGTTCGAGCACGCCCACCTGCTCGTGTTCCGGCCGCGCGAGGCCGGCAGGGACGCGCCGGCGGCGCTGCGCCGCGCGGGCTGGAGCGAGACGGGGATCGTCACGCTGTCGCAGCTCGTCGCGTTCCTCAGCTTCCAGGTACGGGTGATCACCGGCCTGCGGCTGCTCAACCAGGAAGGGGTCACAGCATGACCGGCCTCACCACACGGAAGGACATCGGGGGCATGACCGGCCTCGCCACACGGAAGGACATCGGGGCATGACGGGCTTCACCACCGAGCGGCTCGGCTGGCGGCCGTGGCTGGCGCCGCTGACGGAGGAGGAGCTGACCGACGCCCACCACGAGGCGCTGGTGGACAGCGCCCGCGCCGCCTCGCCGTACTTCCTGCTGCTCGCCCGCGACCCCGGCATCCTGCACGCCCGCACCAAGACCGACCAGGACATCTTCTACAACCCCGACGGCGGCCTGCCGCGCGCCGAACGGGAGCTGGCCGCCACCGCCACCTCCCGCCGCAACGGCTGCGTCTTCTGCGCCTCGGTGCACGCGCGCTTCGCCGGTCACTACTCCAAGCGGCCCGGCGACGTGCGCCGGCTGCTGGACGAGGGGGTGGGCGCGCGGCAGGACGACAGGTGGCGGGCCATCATCGACGCCGCCGTGGCGCTGGCCGACACCCCGTCCCGGCTCGGCGCGGAGCACATCGCGGCGCTGCGCGCGGCCGGGCTCGACGACCTGGCGATCAGCGACGCCGTGCACGCCGGCGCGTTCTTCGGCTGGGCGAACCGGCTGATGCTCTCACTCGGCGAGCCCACACGGGAGAACAAGCGACCCGCCTCGACCAGCCCGGAGGAGACGTGACCCGCTCGCGGCTCGACCGGCCCGGAGGAGCGGTGACGCACCCGCGGCTCGACCATCTCGTCTACGCGGTGCCCGACCTCGCCGCCGGGGTCGCCGAGTTCGCCGAGCGCACGGGGATCAGCCCGGCGCCCGGCGGCAGCCATCCCGGAGGCACCGCCAACCACCTCGTCCGCTTCGGGCCTTCGTCATACCTGGAGATCATCGGCCCCGACCCGGCGGCCACCGTCCGGCCGCGGGCGTTCGGCCTGGAGACGCTGGCCGAGCCCCGGCTCGCCGCGTGGGCCGTGCGGCCGGACGACCTGGACACGTCGGTACGGCGGGCCCGCGAGCAGGGCTACGACCCCGGCGACGTGCAGCCCCTCTCCCGCCGCACCCCGGCGGGAGAGCTGCTGGAGTGGCGGCTCACGCGGCGCGAGGACCCCGCGGAGGTCGTGCCGGTACCGTTCCTCATCGACTGGGGCGCGACCCGCCACCCCGCCGACTCGGACCTGCCGCTGGTCAGCCTGATCGCCTTCTCCGCCGCGCATCCCCGCTCCGAGGCGCTCCGGCGTGACCTGGCCGCGCTCGGCGTCCGGCTCGACGTCGCCGACGGGCCGGCGCCGGCGTTGCGCGCCGTCATCGGCACCCCGAGGGGGGACGTGATCCTGCGCTGACCAGATCCTGCACGGGGCAAGTGATCCTGCCCTGGCCAGATCCTGCAAACGGTTGCACCTCGGATCCTGGGGTGATGTGCTCATCACGTCTGGATCAGTGCAAGGGGTTGACATAGCATCCGGGATGTCCGGCGCAGGTCCCGGCGAGGGAGGCCCGTCCATGCCGAACCGTTCCCGAGGTCGTTCCTGGAGCCGTCGCGATGCGATGCGCGCCATGGCCGTGTCCGCAGCCGTGTCGGCCTTCGCCGTCCCGATGAGCCTGGACGCGCCGGCCGCGCTGGCGTTATCCGATCCGTGGGCGCGGGCCAACCGCATCGCGGCGAAGGTGCGCGGGCCGAGGTTCCCGCACCGTCGCTTCGATATCCGGAAATATGGTGCCGTAGGGGACGGGGTGACGGACTGCACGGCCGCCATCCGTACCGCGATCAGGGCCTGTCACGCGGCGGGCGGCGGGCACGTGGACGTGCCCGAGGGGCGGTTCCTGACCGGCGCCGTGCACCTGCTGAGCAACGTGGACCTGCACGTGGCCGAGGGTGCCACGCTGCTGTTCAGCACCGACCCCAAGGCGTACCTGCCGCTGGTGCTGACCAGGTTCGAGGGCGTCGAGCTGTTCAACTACTCGCCGCTGATCTACGCCTACGGGCAGCACGACATCGCGGTGACCGGGGCGGGCGTGCTCGACGGGCAGGCCGACGACGACCACTGGTGGCCGTGGAAGGGCTCGGGGGACCACGGCTGGGAGCCGGGGCAGCCGCGCCAGGCCGAGGCCAGGGCCGCCCTGTTCGACCAGGCCGAGCAGGGCGTGCCGGTCGAGCGGCGGGTGTACGGCGAGGGCGGCTACCTGCGCCCGTCCTTCGTCCAGCCCTACCGCTGCCGCGACGTGCTCATCGAGGGCGTCACCATCGTCAACTCGCCGATGTGGGAGATCCACCCCACGCTGTCGGAGAACGTGCTCGTGCGCGGCGTCACGGTCCGCACCCACGGCCCGAACAACGACGGCTGCAACCCCGAGTCCAGCCGGATGGTGGTGATCCGGGACTGCACGTTCGACACCGGCGACGACTGCATCGCGATCAAGTCGGGCCGCAACGCCGACGGCCGCCGCGTCAACGTGCCGAGCGAGCACATCCTGGTCGAGGGCTGCACGTTCCGCGAGGGGCACGGCGGCATGACGATCGGCAGCGAGATGTCCGGCGGCGTGCGCGAGGTGTTCATCAGGGACTGCACGATGTCCAGCCCGAATCTCGACATCGCGCTGCGCTTCAAGACCAACTCCGTGCGGGGCGGCTTCGTCGAGGGCTTCCACGCCAGGAACCTGGAGATCGGCCAGGTCGGCGGCTCGGTCATCGACATCAACTTCAACTACGAGGAGGGGCCGGGGCACGGCTTCAACCCCGTGGTGGGCGGGATCGACGTGCGCGACATGACCGTACGGACCGCCAACCGGGCGCTCAACCTGCGCGGTTACGCCGACGCGCCGATCCGCGGCGTCAGGCTGACCGACGTGGACTTCGGCGCCATCGCGACGCCGAGCGTCGTCGAGCACGTCGAGAGCCTCGTCCTGGAGAACGTCCTGGCGAACGGCGAACCGCTGATCATCGCCTGAACGACCGTGATACCACCGCCGGCGTACGCACCGACCTGGAGATCGCCATCCCCTAGGGCGAACCCCTGAGGCCTCCGGCAGTACGCGGGGACCCCGGCGTACGTGCGACGACGTACAACAGGTGTCTCCCCCGGCCCGACGCTCCCGGCCGCCGAGTTCGCGAGTCTGAACGCAGACGGAAACGACATCCTCGACGAGGGAGCACGACATGACCGCCACCATCGAAACGATGATCTCCAGGCTGTCCGGCTGGCTGGCCCGGCACAGCATCGACGTCCTGCGGGTCAGCCTCGGGCTGGTCTTCGTGGCCTTCGGCACGCTGAAGTTCTTCCCGGGGGTGAGCCCGGCGGAGGCGCTGTCGGTGGCCACGCTGGAGAAGCTGTCCCTGGGCATGCTGTCGGGCTACGCGGCGCAGGCCGTGATCGCCGCGATGGAGGTCTTCATCGGCCTCGCCCTGGTGACCGGCAAGCTGCTGAAGACGGGGCTCGTGGTGATGACGGGCGCGCTGGCGGGCTTCTTCGCGCCGTACGTGTTCTTCTTCACGAACCTGTTCCCCGGCGCCCCGACGCTCGAGGCGCAGTACATCTTCAAGGACATCGTCCTGGCGGCGGCGGCCATGGTGATCGGGGCCCGCGCCCTCGGCGCCCGCCTGGTCCCGGCCCGGGACCGGATGGCGTGAACGGGGACAGGACGCGGACGGCCGCCGGGGCCCGGACCCCGGCGGCCGTTCGCCGTTCCCTGGCCGGCGTTCTCCCCGGCCCGCGCCTCACCCTGCGCTCACCCCGTGCTCACCCCGTGCTCACCCCGTGCTCACCCCGTGCTCACCCCGTGCTCACCCCGCGCCTCACCCCGCGTCGGGCAGATCCAGTGACGCGAGCCGGGCGGGATCGACCACGGCCGTGATGCGGGCGATCCGGCCGTCGGCGACGGTGAAGGCCAGGAGCGACAGCGGAGTGCCGTCCTCGCGCCACGCCACGAATCCGGGAAGGCCGTTGACCAGCACTTCCCGCCCCTGCGAGGCCGCGCCGGTGCCCACCCGGGTGCCGGAGGCGACCTTGGTGGCGCCGAGGACCACGACCACCCCGCCGGGCGTGTCGATCGTCAGCCGCACCTCGGGGTCGAGCACGCGCAGCAACTCCTCGAAGTCGCCCCGGCGCGCCGCCGCCAGGAAGGCCCGGACCACCTCCCGCTGCTCCGGCCCGCCGCCCGGCGGCCGGCCGGTCGCCCGCACCTTCCTGCGGGCGCGGCTGGCGAGCATCTTGGCCGCGTCCGCCGAGCTGCCGAGGATCTGGCCGATCTCGCCGAACGGCACCGCGAACAGGTCGTGCAGCACGAACGCCAGCCGCTCACGCGGCCCCAGCGACTCCAGCACGACGAGCAGCGCCAGCCCGACCGAGTCGGCGAGCGCCACGTCGTCCTCCGGCGCGAGGCCGTCGTCGACCGTGACCACGAGCTCGGGCAGCCGGTCGTCGTAGGACGCCTCGGGGCGGGCCTGCCGCGAGCGCAGGACGTCCAGGCTGATCCGGCCGACCACGGTGGTCAGCCAGCCGGCGAGGTTGTCGATCGTCGCCGCGTCCTGCCGGGAGAGCCGCAGCCAGGCCTCCTGCACCACGTCGTCGGCGTCGGCGTGCGAGCCGAGCATGCGGTAGGCGACCGCGCGCAGCCGGTCGCGCTGCGCCTCGAACGCCTCGGCGACCGGATCCGCCGGGCCGGTGTCGGACATCTTGTTACCTTCCTCCGAACTGCTCCGTCATGGGTGATGACGGGCCCGGACGGGCTCGGGTAACCGATGAAGGAGCAACAACGATGCAAGCACGTCTGAAGAGCCGGCCGAACGCCGACGTGACCACCGCGATCCAGCACCTGTACAAGGCGATCCACTCGGGGGGAGTGGACCCGCTCCTGCTCGACCTGATCCACCTGCGGGTCAGCCAGATCAACGGCTGCAGCCCGTGCGTGTTCGGCGGCGTGCACTCGGCGAAGCAGCGCGGGGAGACCGACGAGCGGCTGCACAACGTGGTGACCTGGCGCGAGACGCCGTTCTTCACCGAGGCGGAGCGGGCGGCGCTCGCGCTGTCCGAGGCCGCCACCCGGATCCAGGACGGCGCGCCGGGGGTGACCGACGAGATCTGGGAGCAGGCGGCCGGCCACTTCGACGACCAGCAGCTGTCCTCGATCCTCACGGTGGTCGCGATGACCAACTTCTTCAACCGGATCAACCGCGCGACCCGGGAGCAGGCCGGCAAGACCTGGTGACCCGGCCCCGGCCCGGCTGCGGGCGCGCCGGCCCGGCCGCGGACGTCGCGGCCGTGCCGGCGGCCCGGCGGCTCTCGTAGACTCCTCGTCCGTGCTCGACATCAAAGGCGCGATGACCGCCTCGCTGGCCGCGATCCTCGGCTCGTGGCTGCTGACCGGCTGCGCTCCATCGGCCGAGCCGCCCGGGCTGCCTCCCGCCAAGGTGTACGAGCACGCCGCGGCGGCCGAGAACTCCGCGGCCGTCCCCGTCCCCGCCGGCGGCACGGCCGCGGCCCTCACCCGGCCGCTGACGGACGCCGGCTGGTTCTGCGCCCAGGTCCGCGGCAACGCGGACGGCCGGGTCCTGTGGTGCCGGATCGCTCACCACGACGACGCGGACACGGTGCAACCCCAGGTCGCGCAGTTCCTGCTGGACCACCACGACCGGCTCGCCTGGGCCTGGTTCCCGCCTGCCGGGGCGGGCACGTACGAGCAGGGTGACGACCCGCGGATCGCGGACGCCGCGGCGCCCGCGCTCGCCGCCGTCTGGCCGGGCGCCGGCGATCGCACCCGCCAGGAGATCGACGATTTCGTGCGCGACTCGGGCGACCCGATGGTGAGACGGAGTGACGAGCTCCCCAAGTCCGCGTGGCGGGACGAGCACGCCGACTACCGCTTCTCCGACCTCGACGGCCTGCTCGTGACCGCCAGGGACGCCACCGTCCGGCGCTGGCCGTTCGGCGCCGAGCACTACGCGACCACGATGAGCTCCACCGTGGACGATCTCCGGGCCGGCGGGTACGACTGCTTCTACCCGCCTCAGCAGTCGTGCACCCGCGTGCAGTCGAACGGCTACTTCGACGTGACGCTCCGCGACGACCAGATCGTGACGGCGAAGTTCGGCATCGGGAGCCTGATCGAGTCGGGCAGGCAGCGGCACCCGCTGACCGAGGAGTTCCCGCACGGGCTGACCTTCCTGACCGAGGCGGTCCGCCGTCCGGTCACCGAGCGCATCGAGCTGGCCCGCCGGTCCGGGACGAGCTTCGCCGGCATCGTGGCCGGGACGATCGTGATCATCGACGCGAGGCGGGGCGCCGTCGACGGAGAGGATCTCGTGGCCTACCTCGACATCCAGCTCGGCGCACCGCTGGCCGCGACCCTGCCCCTCTGATCACGACGGCCCCGGCTCAGCGCACCCGCTCCGCACGTCCGCTCAGCGCGCCCGCTCAGGAGCCGGCCCGGTCGACTCGCGCCAGATCACCTGGGTGATCGGCTCGTCCTCCTCGGGCGCGGGCTCGCCGCGCAGCGCGGCCAGCAGCCGGGCCAGCACGCGACGCCCCAGCCTCTCGTGATCGACGTCGACGGTCGTGAGCGACGGCGGGAGGAACGCGGTCACCGGGTTGTTGTCCCACCCCGTGACGCTCAGATCCTCCGGCACCTTCCAGCCGCGCTCCCAGGCCCCCCGCATCGCCCCCGCGGCCACCAGGTCGTTGGCGCCGATGACCGCGGTGACGCCGCTGCCGGGCGGCAGGTCCAGCACCGCCTGCCGGGCCGCCTGCGCCGACCAGCGGCAGTCGGCGACCGCGTGGGACTCCAGCCCGAGCCGCCGGAGGGCGTCGAGGTAGACCTGCCTGCGCTGGCGTGCGGAGGCGTGCGCGTAGTCGCCTGCCACGTGCAGGAACCGCCGGTGCCCGTACGCGGCCAGACCCTCGACGATCTCGGCCATGTGGGAGGCGTCGGCGAGCTCACCGACCCCGCGCATGTGGTCGTCGTAGTCGGGGGAGACGACGATCGGCACGCTGCCCGCGCGCTGGGTGGGCAGCGGCATCCGGGTCAGCGACAGGATGCCCTCGAACAACCCGGAATCGGACAGCTCCAGGGCGCGCTGCGGCCACGTCTGCGGGGATCCGCCGAGGGTGACGACCTCGACCACGTAGCCCGCCTCGTGGGCCGCCGCGGTGGCGCCGGCCAGCAACTCCAGGGCGCTGACGGCGGTGCCCGCGGGCAGGAGCATCGCCAGCCGGCCGGTGCGGCGGTTGCGCATGGCGCGGGCGACGAGGTTGGGACGGTAGTCGAGCTGCTCGATCGCCGTCCTGATGCGCTCGGTGGTGGCCGGCTTCATGCCGTCGCCGTTGAACTTGAGGTAGCGCGACACCGTCTGGTGGGAGACGCCGGCGAGCCTCGCGACCTCCATGATGGTCGGCCGCTTCGCCGCCGCTCCCTCGCTCACGTGGTGCTCCTCGCTCGGCCGGTACGCGGGTTCAGCGTACCGGGGGTCCGGGAAGTGTTCGTTCACCCATGACAACACATGAACGTTCACTTTGATGACTTGCTTCCGGAAGAGCACCTTCTTGACCCTCGGCGTGTTCGTTCACTAGCGTTTCGAGATGAACGTTCACTTTAGTCACGCTCACCCATGCCGAGCGTCCCCAGCGAGAAGGACCTTCGTGACCCACCCCGTGGATCAGAACCCCACCGCCCCCGCCCCCGCGTCCCACACCAGCACCGAGCCGGGCGCCGGTGTGGTGCCGCAGTTCGCCGCCCCGCCACCGTCGCGCGCCCGCCGCCGCTACGCGGTGGCCGGCACGGGGCACCGGGCCGGCATGTACGTCGCGGCGCTGACCGGCGAGCACGCCGACGTGGGCGAGATCGTCGCCTGGCTGGACCCGAACCCGGCGCGCATCGGCTACTACGACGCCCAGGTGGGGGCCGAGCTGGGCCTCGGCGGCCCCGCCGGGCTGCCGCGTCACGCTCCCGACGGCCTGGAGCGCATGGTCGCCGAGCAGCGCGTGGACGTCGTGATCGTCACCAGCCTGGACCGCACCCACGCCGACCTGGTCGACCGGGCGCTGCGGGCCGGCGCGGACGTCGTGGTGGAGAAGCCGCTGACGATCGACGCCGACGGCTGCCGCCGCATCACCAGGGCCGTCGCCGACACCGGCCGCGACGTCGTGATGACGTTCAACTACCGCTACGCGCCGCGCAACTCGACGCTGCGCCAGATCATCACCTCGGGCGCGATCGGCGAGGTGACCAGCGTGCACTTCGAGTGGGCGCTGGACACCGTCCACGGCGCCGACTACTTCCGCCGCTGGCACCGCGACAAGGCCAACTCGGGCGGCCTCCTGATCCACAAGGCCAGCCACCACTTCGACCTGATCAACTGGTGGCTCGGCGACACCCCCGCCAGGGTCTACGCCTCCGGGGCGCTGCGTTTCTACGGCGACCAGAACGCCGCCGAGCGCGGCCTGGGCGAGCGTCCCGAGCGCGGCACCGGCGCCCACGGCGACCCGTTCTCCCTCGACCTGCGCGCCGACCCCCGCCTGGACGCCCTCTACCTGCAGGCCGAGCAGCACGACGGCTACCGCCGCGACCAGGACCCGTTCGCGCCGGGCGTCACGATCGAGGACAACATGGCCGTCCTCGTCGACTACCGCCGGGGCGCGCGGCTGAGCTACTCGCTCAACGCGCACAGCCCCTGGGAGGGCTACCGCGTCACGGTCAACGGCACCGCCGGCCGCGCCGAGCTGGAGGTCGTCGAGCGCGGCTTCATCGAGCTCGACCCGAGCGGCAACGCGGTGCTCGACCCGTCGGCCACCCCGCTCGGCGCGCGCGACCCCCTGCGTCCCGAGGGCGAGCGCCTCATCGTGCAGCGGCACTGGGAGCGGCCCGAGGAGGTCCCGATCCCCGCCGGCATCGGCGGCCACGGCGGCGGCGACGCCATCCTCCTCAAGGACGTCTTCCGCCGCGACCTGCGCATCGGCCCCGACCCCCTCGCCCGGGCGGCCGACTACCGCGACGGCCTGCGCGCGGTCGCCGTCGGGATCGCCGCCAACCGGTCGCTCCTCACCGGCGGGCCCGTCACCATCGACGACCTCGACCTCGGCACGGACATCTGACGCCGACCGCCACCTGAAGGCGGCCACGCCGGCCGGACGCGGGGCGTGCGGCGCGGCGCACGGGCTGCCCCACGGTGCTCGGGCACGGGCCGAGCTCGGCCGGCGCGGGCCGCGCTCGGCGCGGCCCGCGCCGCGCCGAGCGCCTGATTCCCCATGCGCCACGCCGTGCGTGCGACTCGCGCCGCGTCATTCGAGCACGCGGGTGAACCGCACCGCCTCCTCCCGGTACCCCACGGCGGCGTAGAACCGCTGGGCGGTCGTGTTGCCCGCCGCCGTCTCCAGCGTCAGATGGCGCAGACCCTGCCGTCGCGCCCAGTCCTCCGCCGTGCCCAGCAGCCGCCGGCCCAGCCCCATGCGGACGGCGTGCGGCGCGACGGCCAGCTCGCCGATGTAAGCCTCCTCAGGCCCGGTGAAGTGCCGGTGGGTGTTGACGGAGACCATGCCGACGACCTCCCCGCCGGCCGTGGCCACGAACACGGCCCCGCTCTGCTCCGGAGCCGGGGTGAAGTACCCGGCGAGCCACTGCCGGGCCGCCTCCACGACGGCGTCGGGGTCGCGCCATTCGGCCACGCCTTCGGTGAGCTGGGAGACGAGCTCCATGACGGCGTGGCGATCCTCTTCCCGTACGGGTCGAATCTGGACGTCCATGAGACCTCAGCATGTCATCCCGCCCTCCGGCACCGGGCTTGTCCGGTGATGACCGTGTGACTATGGTTCGTTCCGTATGTGGAACGACGGCATCGGGGGAGCGGGCGTGCGGGTGCAGGCGGTCATGGCGGGGCTGGTCAGCGCGGTGGTCGGGTACGCGAGCTCGTTCACCGTCGTGCTCGCCGGCCTGCGCGCCGTCGGAGCGACACCGGGGCAGGCCGCGTCCGGCCTGCTGGCCCTGTGCTGCGGCATCGGCGCGGCGGCGATCTACCTCGGGCTGCGCCACCGCATGCCGATCAGCATCGCCTGGTCCACCCCCGGCGCGGCGCTGCTGGTGGCGACGGGTCCCGTGCCCGGCGGTTTCCCGGCCGCGGTCGGCGCGTTCATCGTCTGCGCCGGGCTGCTCCTGCTCGCCGGTCTGTCGCCCTGGCCCGCCCGGGCGATCGCCGCCATCCCGCGCCCGATCGCCGGCGCCATGCTGGCCGGCGTCATCCTGAGCCTGTGCACCGCGCCGGTCCGCGCCGTCGTCGACGTCCCGCTGCTGGCCGTGCCCGTCGTCCTGACCTGGGCGGTCTTGCAGCGGTACGCGCGGCGCTGGTCCGTTCCCGGCGCGCTGGCCGTGGCGGTCGTCGCCATCGCGGTGCACGGGCCCGCCGACGGCCTGTCCGGCGCGGCGCTGCGGCCCGCGGTCGAGCTGACCGCCCCGACGCTGAGCCTGTCCGCGGTGGTGAGCATCGCCATCCCGCTCTTCCTCGTCACCATGGCCGCGCAGAACGTCCCCGGCATGGCGGTCATGGCGACCTACGGGTACGCGCCGCCCCTGCGCCCGATCCTCGTCGCGACCGGTCTGGCGAGCGCGGCGGCGGCGCCGTTCGGCGGTCACGCCGTCAACCTGGCCGCGATCACCGCGGCGCTGACCGCGGGCCCGGACACCCACCCCGACCCCGGCCGCCGGTGGATCGCGACGGTGGCCCTCGGCGCCGGGCAACTGGCGCTCGGCCTCGGCGCCGGCCTGGCCATGGCCCTGGTGCTGCTGTCCCCGCCCGTGCTGGTCACCGCGGTGGCCGGTCTGGCGTTGTTGTCGGCGCTCGGCTCCTCGCTGGCCGGCGCGGTGACCGAGCCGGAGGGACGGGAGGCCGCGGTGGTCACCTTCGTGGTCACCGCTTCGGGGATGACGATCCTGAGCATCGGCGCGGCGTTCTGGGGCCTGGTCGCGGGCGGCCTGACAGCGCTCCTGCTGCACAGACGATCTCCGTCGGAGACCTCGGCCGAGGACTCCGGGACGGAGCGTCCCGTCCCGGCCGGTCAGCGTTCGTAGGGGCGGCCCCTGAGCCGTGCCATGGAGGCGTCGAGGTGGGTGCGCATGGCGGCGGCGGCCCCCATGGCGTCGCCCGACGCGATCGCGTCGCGGATCCGGCGGTGCTCGCCGAGCACCTGGTCGAGATGGCCGGGGTCGGGCTCGGGCCCGGCGTACGGGCGGGTGATCGCGCCGGCGCCCAGCGTGTCGAGCAGGTCGAGGTAGAAACGGTTGGCCGTGGCGGCGGCGATGGCGCGGTGGAAGGCGAAGTCGGCCTCGACGGCGTCGCTGGCACCGCCCCGCACCGCGGCCGTGCGGCGCAGCGCGGCGTCCACGGCGGCCAGCGCGGCCGGCGTGCGGCGGGCGGCGGCGAGCGCGGCGGCCTCCACCTCGATGCCGCGCCGCAGCTCCAGCAGGTGCAGCCGGTCCTGCGGGTCGCGCACCGTGCCGAGCGAGTGGGTGAAGTCCTGCGCCGCCGGCCTGGCCAGCACGGAGGAGCCGCGCCCGCGCCGCGTCTCGACCAGCCCCGCCGCGCGCAGCCGCGAGACGGCCTCGCGTACGACGGTGCGGCTGACGTCGAAGCGGACGGCGAGCTCGCCCTCCGACGGCAGCAACGCGCCGGGCTGCCATTCGCCGCTCCCGATGCCGCGCCGCAGCTCGCCCTCCACCCGGTCGGCGAGGCTCGCGCCGTACTCGTCAGCCATGGTCGAGACCCAGGGCCTCGGCGGTGCGGGCGGTGAGCTCCCTGAGCAGCTCGGGCTGCCCGGACAGGGAGAGGCCGTAGGAGGGGAGGAGGTCGCGCAGCGCGGGCCGCCAGCCGGGCAGGTGGCCGGGGAAGGCGCGTTCGAGCACGTCGAGCATGATCGCCACGGAGGCGGAGGCGCCGGGGGAGGCGCCGAGCAGGGCGGCGAGGCCGCCGTGGGACGACGTCACGACCTCGGTGCCGAAGCCCGCGATCGAGCCCCGCCCGTTCACCCGCTTGACCACCTGCACCCGCTGCCCGGCCGTGACGAGCTCCCAGTCCTGCGGCCGCGCGTCGGGGACGAACCGGCGCAGCGCCCGCAACCGGCCGCCGCGGGTCTGCGCGACCTGCCCGACGAGGTAGCGCAGGAGGTCGCGGTTCTCGCGGGCCGCGCCCAGCAGCGTGCCGGCGTTGCGCGGGGTCACCGACCGCGGCAGGTCGGACAGCCGGCCGTGCTTGAGGAACCGCGGCGAGAACGCGGCGAAGGGCCCGAACATGAGATACGGGCGGCCGTCCACCACCCGGGTGTCCAGGTGCGGCACCGACAGCGACGGCGCGCCCGGCTCGGCGTGGCTGTAGACCTTGGCGTGGTGGCGGGCCAGCAGCCCGGGGTCGGCCGTGCGGAGGAACCGGCCGCTGATGGGGAAACCGCCGTACTCCCGCGTCTCCGGCACGCCGGCGCTCTGGAGCAGGGGCAACGTCCCGCCGCCCGCGCCGAGGAACACGAACGGCGCGCGAACGGGGAAGTCGCGGGCGCCGTGCAGGTCGCGCACCCGCAGCCGCCAGGAGCGCCCGTCCCGCCGCAGCGACCGCACCTCGTGGCCGGTCCGCACGTCGGCGCCGTCACCCGCCAGGGCGGCGAACAGCCGCCGGGTGAGCACCCCGTAGTCCACGTCCGTGCCGCCAGGGGTGCGGCAGAGCGCCACCGGCCCACGCCTGGTGCGGCCGGCGAACATCAGCGGGAGCCACCGCGCCATGACGTCCCGGTCGGTGGTGAGCTCCATCCCCTCGAACAGGGGGTGCGCGCGCAACGCCGCGTGGCGCAGCCGCAGGTGCTCCACCCCGGCGGCGCCGTGCGCGAAGGCGTAGTGGGGGACCGTCCGGATGAAACCCGCCGGGTCGCCGAGCGCGCCCTCCTCGGCCAGGCGCGCCCAGAGCTGCCGGGAGAGCTGGAACTGGTCGTTGACCGCGATGGCGCTGCTCACGTCGATCGAGCCGGCGGCGGTCAGCGGCGTGTAGTTGAACTCGCAGAGCCCGGCGTGGCCGGTGCCCGCGTTGTTCCAGGCCGACGAGCTCTCCAGGCCGAGGCCGTCGAGCCGTTCGAGCACCAGGACCGACCAGTCCGGCCGCACGCGGCGCAGCAGCGCGCCGAGGGTGGCGCTCATGATGCCGCCACCCACCAGCACCACGTCGTAGTCGGCCCGTCCGTCCTGGGCGATCACCTGTCGTCCTCCACAACCTGTATGACAAATCCCCATCTTGTATAACATGTCGTGTCAACGGGCAGGGGACCGGCGGACACCACGTCCCGCCCTTTACGATCAGGACGCGTGAGTGGAAGATTGCGCCGGATCGCGGCCGACAACGAGCGGATCGCCGCCGACGGCCGCTACCCGGCAGCCGACGGCACGACCGTCGAGGTCGGCCGCCGGGCGTGCCGGTGCACCGGGGCGAGAACGGCCGGCTGCTGGCCGAGCCGTACCTCGTCTCGTTCCTCACCTCGCCGGCGCCCGACGCCGGGCAGGTGCTGCGCCGCGACCCCGGCGCGGGCGAGCGGATCCGGCGGGCGCTGACCGAGCGGGCGTTCGCCGAGCGGTTCGGCAGCGGAGCGGACCCGGCGGCGTTCGGCAGCGGAGCGGACCGGGCGGCGTTCGGCAGCGGTGCGGCGGCCGGCGACACCGCACCGGCCGCCGTCAGTGACCGGTGAGCGCGGGCCAGGAGGCCGGGAGGCTCACGCGGGCAGCGTCCACTTCTGGTTGGCGTTGGCGGTGCAGGCCCAGATCTGCGGCGGTGTGCCGTCGGCGTTCACGCCGCCGCGCACGTCCACGCACCTGCCGCCGAGCCCCCTGATCTTCCCCGTACGAGTGACGCCGCCGCCGTCGCCGATCGTGAACTCGCCCCGGTTGAGCACGCGCGGCCCGAAGTAGCTGGCCTGCACGCTCGCGTTGGTGTTGTACGCCGGGTCGATCAGCCACTCGGCCCAGACCATGAACCAGGTCCAGCGCGGCTGGGCGTCGAGCAGCGCGGGGCTGGGCGCGCGGCCGACCTCGGCCAGGGAGATCGGCTTGCCGCCCGCGACGCCGAGCATCGCCTGGTAGTCGGAGGCGGAGGGCTCCAGCTTGACCCAGACGTCGAGCGAGGCCACGTCGGCGTAGGCCCCGCCCGGCCAGTACTGGCCGATCGAGCCCATGTCGAGGTCCTTGACGTTCCAGACCCAGACGAGGTTCGTCAGGCCCTGGGCCGTGTAGTAGTCGTAGGCGATCTGGTAGAGCTTGCGGCTGCCGTTCGCGCCGGGCCTGCCGCCCCACCACGACCAGCCGTCGTTCATCTCGTGCACGGGCCGCCAGAGCACCGGCACGCCGGCGCTCTGGAGCCGGCGCAGGTGGGGCAGCGCCTCGGCGAGCCGGCTCTTGTAGGCGTTGTTGAGGCTCGTGCCGTTCGTGACGAGCTGGCTCCACTGGTTGTCGGACAGCCGGCTGAGCACGCCGGCCGAGTCCCAGCCGCAGGTGGAGCCGGTGGTGGGCGGGCACATGTGCCAGGTCAGCGCCACGACGGAGCCGCCCTGCCACTGCCGGATGGCCTCGCTGACCATGGTCTGCCGGTTGGCGACGTCGGCGGAGGAGAACAGGAAGTCGCCGCCCCACAGCCCCGGCGTCTGGCCGGTGATGCCCTGGGCGAGGCGGGTGTACCTGGTGGGGTCGCTGTTGGGCTCGCGGTTGTGCTGGCCGGACAGGGTGGAGCGGCCGGAGATGCCGGTCAGGTAGTTGATCAGGTCGGTACGGGAGGCGGCAGGAAAGGCGTGGGCGGGCGGCGCGAGGCCGAGCACGGCGGCCAGCACGAGCACGAGGCTCCACCAGCCATGGCGGGGGCGGGGGGTGCGCATGATCATCCTTCCTGGGGATAGGCGGTGACCTCGTCGACGGTCAGCGTGCCGGTGCCGGGGCCGCCGCCGACGTAGAACGACAGTTGCTCGAAGCGCGTCAGGTCGAGCGGGCCCGCGCCGGCCCAGCTCGGATGGGCGAAGCCGGCGAACGGGATGCGCACCGTCCCGTCCGGCGCCGCGTCGAGGGTGTGCTCGAAGTAGACGCCGCCCGTGACGAACTGGACGGTCACCTTCGCGGGCGCGCCCGTCCGGCCGAGCCGCAGCTCCAGGCCCTGCCGGCCCCAGACGTCGAGGGCGGGGGAGAAGGTGCGGGTGACGCCCGCGTAGCCGGCGCCGCCGAGCGTGTAGTCCAGCCGCATGGCCTGCCCCGGCACCAGCTCCGGCACGATCAGGTCACCGCCCGGGTTGCGGACGTAGGCGGCGGCGAGCTGCGCCGAGTCGGCGAACGTCTCGAAGTCGTCCACGACGGCGGGGGCGGTGGGGAGCGGGCGGGTGCTGAAGGAGGCCACGGCGCTGCCGGTGCGGCCCGCGGCGTTGACGGCGGTGATCCGCCAGTGGTACGTGGTGCCCGGCTCCAGCTCGCCGGACGGCGTGTGCGCGGTGCCCGTGATGCCGGTGGCCTGGAGCACGGGGTCGCTCAGGTCCGCCCGTTCGGAGACGGCGAGCGTGTAGAAGGCCGCGCCGGCCGCCGGGCCCCAGGTGAACGCCGGCGTGCCGAGCACGTCCTGGGCTCCGGAGGCGGGGGCCAGCGGGGCGAAGGAGGCCGGAGGAGCGGTGACCGGGGCCGGGTCGGCCGACCACAGGGTGACCCGCGTCAGCCCGGCCACCCGCCCGCCCACCGGGCCCGCCGCGGCGGCGCCTGCGTCGGGCGCGCACGCCTGGCGTTCCGCGTCACGTTCGCACGCCTGGCGTTCCGCCGCGCACGCCGTGGCCCCGCAGTCGCCGTTCCACAGCACGCGTACGTGGCCGGCGCCGCCGGCGTCGGCCGTCACCTGCCCGTCACCCGTCTCGTGCCGCACCGTCCGCCAGGCGCGGCCGTCGTCGGAGACCTGCACCCGCACGCGCGGCCGGCCTGTCACGCCGGCCAGCACCCGCTGGAGGCCGGGACGGCTCCACGACATCCACGCCTGCCCGTCCGCGCGGGCCACGGCCGTGCCGTCGCCGGGGACGATGGTGACGTTCGCGTGCCCACTGGCCAGGCCGGTCGTCTCCAGCGGGTCGGTGAGCACGGTCTGCGCGGCGCCGGCGCGCACCGGCTCGGAGGCGGCGCCGCGCCGCCCCAGCCGGTCGACCGGGACCACCCGGTACGTGACGTCCCCGCGCGCCCCGGCGTCCAGCCACGGCGTCCGGTCGTCGGTCAGCAGGCCCTCGTGCGCCCGCACCCAGCGCCCCCGTGCCGAACGCTCCACGATGTAGCCGCTCGCGCCCGCCGCGCCGCGCCAGCGCAGCTCGTTGAGCCCGCCGCGCTTGTCCACCTGCGTGATCAGCGCAGGCCCCGCGCGCGGGACGCTCCGGCCGGGGGAGAGGTGCCCGGCGAAGGCGATCTGCGCCTCGACCGAGGCCCGCATCCGCTCGTCGTCGCCGGGGAAGTGCAGGGTGAAGCCGTCGTCGTGCTGGACGAAGCCGTTGCGGTCGTGGTGGCCGAACAGCGACCACGACAGCATGCCGGTGACGTCCGGGTCCTCGGCCAGCGGGGTGAGCAGGTCCTTCGTGGCCGCGGTGGAGGCGTACTCGCCGCCGATGTACACCTTGCCCGCCGCCGTCACGGTCGCCGCGTCGGCCCGCACCCGCTCGGCGGCCGGCGGGTAGTAGTGCACGTCCACGATGTCCACGCCGGGCGCCGCCAGCGTGTCGGGATCGATGTCGAAGCGGCGCCCGGCCGCGATGAGCTGGCGCGGCGCCCACTGCCGGAACGCGGCGGCGTTGCGGTTGAGCCAGTCGAGCGTCATGCCCTCCAGCTCGTTGCCGAACTCCCACGCCATGATCGTCGGGTCGGCGTTGTAGGCCAGGCCGGTCAGCGGGTTCACCCGGTGCATGACGTGGCGGACGTAGGCCTGGTAGTCGGCGATCACCCGCTCGTCGGTGTAGAACGCCGGGGACGGCAGCCCGTACGTGCCGGTGAAGTCGCGGTGCCCCCCGTGGTAGTACGACCACTCGTCGGTCAGCGGCAGGATCAGCCGCAGGCCGATCGCCCTGGCGTGGGCGATCGCGTAGTCCACGGTGGCGAACGCCTCTTCGTTGAAGCCCGCCTCCTTGGAGGGCAGGATCGACAGCTCGTTGCCGGTGGAGGCCAGCATGTGGGAGCGGACCACGGTCATGCCCATGGCCCTGGCGGTGTCGAGCGCGTCGCGGATGCGGAAGAACGTCGGGTAGCCGACGCCGCCGACGTTCTCGTCCAGGCCGAGCCAGTAGATGTTGGTGCCGGCGAAGCGGAACGGCCGGCCGTCGAGGACGAGCCGCGACTCGCTACGGGTCACGAACCGGCTGCTCGCCGAGGGATCGGCGTGGACGGGCGGGGCTGAGAAGACGGCCAGGACCAGCGCGGCCAGGCTCGCCCAGGTGCGGGATCGCATCGCGGGCACCTTTCTCGGCAGACTTGCTTTACCGGATAAGTGCCCTGACCATAGAACCGCTACGACAACGATGTCAACGAAGCGAAATCGGCCTGCCCCATGCGATGTGATGAGCAGCTAAACCGGTTCAGATACCCAGCCGGTCGTACGGCACCGCGTGACTCGTGTGCCCGTGCACCCCCGTCGTGGTCGTCGCCATGAACAGGGAGTTGAGCAGCGCCTCCTCCACCGCGTCCATGACCGCCGCGAACACCGGATCCAGCGCGGCGTCGGGCAGGACCGGCGACCGGGAGGCCGTGCTGAACGCGATCGCGTAGTCACCGCTCCCGTGCGAGTACGACGCCCCCACCCGCCCCATCGCGAAGATCGCCCGCCGGGCGAGCCGGCCGAGCTGCCGGGCGTCGAGCGGCGCGTCGGTGGCCACCACGATCATGCACGAGTTGCCCGGCGGCTCCACGCGGCCCGCCCCCGGGACGAGCTCCTCCACCGGCATCGCCACGCCCCGCACGGTCAGTACGCCGCCGAAGTTGGCCTGCACGAGCACCCCCACCGTGACAGGAACGCCCTCCACCACCTGCAGCCTGGAGGAGGTGCCGATGCCGGCCTTGAACCCCAGGGCCGTCGTCCCGGTGCCCGCGCCCGCGCATCCCTCCGCGGGCAGACCGCCCGACGCGCCCTCCAGCGCGTCGAGGACGTGGCGCTCGGTGATCGGGCGGCGCCGGATGTCGGACAGGAAACCGTCGTTGGTCTCCCCGACGAGCGGGTTGAAGGACAGCCCGCCGGGGTGCAGCTCCATCAGGTACGTGAGCACCGCGTCGGCCGCCCTGAACACCGACAGCGTGCCGGTCAGCACGATGGGCGACTCCAGCACGCCCAGCTCGTCCACCTGGGTCGAGCCGACCAGCTTGCCGTACCCGTTGCCGGTGTGCACGGCGGCGGGCAGCGCTCTCATGGGCCGGGGAACGATCGCGGTGACCCCTGTGTGGAGGCCGGCGCCGTCGTCGATCGTGGTGTGCCCCACCAGGACGCCCTCGACGTCGGTGATCGCGTTCAGCGGCCCGGTCGGCAGCGGGCCGACGAGCACGCCGAGCGCCCGCGCCCGGGAGCGCCCGGTCATGACTCCTCCGGCGGCAGGTACGGGCCGAAGTGGCCGGCGAGCAGGCCCGCGACGGCCTCGGCGTCGAGCGTGCCGTCGATCTCGAGCACGCGGATGCCCAGGCGGCGCGCGGAGCGTACGGCGTCGTCGGCGACGAGGCGGTCGCGTTCGAGCCGGTTGCGCTGGGCCAGGTCCGGGTCGCTCACCCCGGCCCCGACGGCGGCGGCCCGGGGCAGCTCGCGCGCCTGCCGGTCGCGGAACTCCGCGGTGGGCACCATGACGACCATCCGCCGGGGCGAGTCGACGATCGGCGCGACCAGCTCGGGCCGCAGCCCCCAGCCCTCGGCGACGATCGGCCGCCCGGAGACGAGCCCGCGCAGGTCGTCCAGGGCCCACTCGAACCGGACGGGGAAGCCGGCCAGCGTCCGCGCGGCCAGGTCGGCCGGGGTGCCGCTCAGCCACATGGTGTCGGGGTCCGGCCCGGCGGGCGGCTCGCCGAGCCTGACGCGGCGGGCGACGCGGCGGTCGTCGTGGCCGCGGGCGTCGTGGTGGTCGTAGTGGTAGGCGGTCAGCCCGTGGCGCAGGGCCAGCAGCCTGGCCACGGTCGACTTGCCGGCCCACTGCCCGCCGCCGATCCACAGCGCGCGGCCCAGCGTGCCGAAGGGGTCCCAGGTCACAGGCGTGTTCTCCTCGTCGTACGCAGCGGTCGATCTTCACACGGTAGTGGCGTTCACGCGGTTGTCACCCGAAGCCGGTGTGGTCGCCGCCCGGCGTCCTCTACGTTGGTCGGGGCCGTCGCGGCGGCGGCCGAGAAGGCGAGGATCGTCCATGTCGATTTCTCGGCGCACCATGCTCGGCGCCCTTGCCACGGCCGGCACGATCGCGGGCGCGACGCCCGCGGCCGCCGCGGCGCGGACCGGCCGGCGGCGCAGAGCCCAGCACGTCGTCCTCGTCGACTGGGACGGCTTCGACCCCGCCTACCTCGGCCGCGTCCCCACCCCCAACCTCGACCGGCTGGCGGCCAGGGGCGTCCTCACGGTCGCCGACGCCACCTTCCACACCGTCTCCAACCCCTGCCGCGCGTCCATGAGCACGGGCGTGTACCCGGAGGTGCACGGCAACGTCGCGTACGTCTACGACGCGGCGAGCGGCAGGGCGCAGGGGCAGAGCCGGTTCCTGGCGGCCGAGACCATCGCCGAGTCGCTGGCGGCCGAGGGCCGCACCGTCGCCTCCGTGCAGTGGTACATGGTGCAGGACCATGGCGTGCGGTACGGCGACCCCGAGCACCTGTACGTCCAGCCCGGCGGCGGGTTCGGGCAGCGCGTGGACGTGGCGATCGACCTGCTCAACCTGCGGCCGGTGGACTCCGGCGGGCAGCCGGTGACCGTCCCGAGGATCCCCGACCTGCTCGCCGTCTACAGCTCCGACCTCGACGGGCTCGGCCACAACGAGGGCCCCGACAGCCCGAACCTCGGCCCGCTGCTCGCCGAGCACGACCACCAGCTCGGCCGCCTCGTCCAGGCCACCAAGGATGTCGGCATATATCGGGACACGGCGTTTCTGCTGACCAGCGATCACGGCATGACGGCCTGGAACCGCACCCTGCTCCCGCAGGTCGTCGGCGCCGTCCAGGCGCTCGGCCACAGCGTCGAGGTCGTGCCCTCAGGCTCGGCACCGGCCGCCGGCACGGAGGTCGTCATCGTGCCCAACGCGGTCCGCCTGGGCGACCTCACGCTGCGCGGCGCCGCCGCCGGCCCGGCCGCCCGCGACAGGATCAGGGCCGCGCTGCGCAGGCTCCCGGAGATCGGCCGGGTGCTCGACGAACGCGCGCTGCGCGCCCTGCACGCCGGCGACAAGCTGGGCGACCTGGTCGCCGAGGCCAGGCCCCCGTACGGCTTCGCCCTGCCCGAGCCCCCGGCCGGGCAGTGGCGCGGAGCTCACGGCAGCCTCGCCGAGAGCAAGGTCCCCCTGCTGCTGTCCGGCGCGGGGATCCGGCCCGGCGCCCGCCCGCGCGGCGCCCGGCTGATCGACGTCGCCCCGACCATCGCGGCGCTGCTCGGCGCCCGTCCTCCCGCGCACGCCCAGGGCCGGGACCTGACCGTCACCCCTCTTCCTTGAGCCGCTCGAAGACGAGCTGGGTGCGCCGGACGGCGCGCACGCCGTACACCTGGGAGATCAGCTCGGGGGTCAGGACATGGTCGGGCGGGCCGCCGGCGACGATGCGGCCGGCGTTCATCACGTAGAGCCGGTCGCAGAAGGCGGCGGCCTGGTTGAGGTCGTGCAGCACCGCCAGCGTGGCGATCCCGAGCTCGCGTACCAGGTGCAGGATTTCGAGCTGGTGGCGGATGTCGAGGTGGGAGGTGGGCTCGTCGAGCAGGAGCAGGCGGGTCTCCTGCACCAGGGCGCGGGCGAGCAGGGCGCGCTGCTTCTCGCCGCCGGACAGGGTGGCGAAGACCCGCTCGGCGGCCCCCGCCAGGCCGACGCGCTCCAGCGCCCGCGCGTACCGCTCCTCGTCGGCGGCGGCGTCCGGCCGGTACGGGGTGCGGCCCATGGAGACGATCTCGGTCACGGTGAAGTCGAGGTCCGCCGGGATCTCCTGGGCGACGACGGCGATGCGCTGGGCGGCCTGGCGGGCGGGCAGCCGGTGCACGTCGCCGCCGTCCACGGCGATGAGCCCGGCGCTGGGGCGCAGCGCCCGGTAGACGCTGCGCAGCAGCGTGGACTTGCCGCAGCCGTTCGGCCCGACCAGGCCGACGAACTCACCGTCGTCCACCACCAGGTCGGCCTCGTGCACGATGGCATGGCCGTCGAGGCCGACGGACACTCCTCGGAGGTCGAGCTTCACTGGACGCTCACCGCCCGGTCCACCGAGCGGCGGCGCAGCAGCCAGAGGAAGAACGGCACGCCGAACAGGGCGGTGACGATGCTGAGCGCGAGCTCCTGCGGGGCGTTGACGGTGCGCGCGGCGATGTCCACGAGCTGCAGGAAGACGGCGCCGAGCAGGGCGGTGACGGGCAGCACCCGGCGGTGGTCGGCGCCGACGAGCAGCTGGGCGGCGTGCGGCACGATCAGGCCGACGAACGCGATCGCGCCGCTGGTGGCCACCAGCACGCCGACCAGCAGCGAGGTCAGCACGAACAGGATCAGCCGGAAGCGGCCGACGTTCACGCCGAGCGAGACGGCGGTCTCCTCCCCGGCGGCGATCGCGTTCAGCGGGCGGTGCTGCAGCAGCAGGTACGTCACCCCGGCCGCGAGGACGACGGCCGGCAGCGGCAGCATGTGCCACCGGGCCCCGCCCAGGCTGCCCATCAGCCAGAACAGCACCTGCTGCGCGGCCCGCCCGCTCTGCGCGGCCTGCAGCACGTAGCTGTAGGCGGCCTGGAAGAGGTAGGCCAGCGCCACCCCGGCCAGCACCAGCCGCGACGGGGTGAGCCGGCCGGAGCGCTGCGCCAGCGCGTACACCAGGCCGAGGGCGAGCAGCGAGCCGGCGAAGGCGGCGGCCGACAGCGACAGCCCGCCGAGCGCGGAGGTGCCCAGGATGAACACGCACACCGCGCCGAACGAGGCCCCGGAGGAGATCCCGAGCAGGAACGGGTCGGCGAGGGGGTTGCGCACCAGGGCCTGCAGCACCGCGCCGACCACCGCCAGCCCGGCCCCGACGAGCAGCGCCAGCAGCGCACGAGGGAGGCGGAACTCCCACACGATCTGCTCCTGCACCGGCGTCCAGGTGCGCGGCACCAGGCCGGGGACGAGGCGGTCGGCGACGATGCCCCACGCCTGCGGCAGCGCGACGTGCACCGCGCCGATGCTCACCGCCAGCCAGGTCGAGGCGAGCGCGGCCACGGCGAGCGCGGCGACGAGCAGGGTGAACCGGCGGCCGCGCCGGCGGGCCGGTCCGGCGCTCACCGCCCGGGCGGGCGCCACGTCCTGGGCGGTCATTGCGCGAAGGCGTCCGGGTGCAGGAACCTGGCGATGTCGGTGATGGCCAGGATGTTGCGGTAGCCGGGGTGCTGGGCGGCCACGGGCAGGGCGAGGTAGCGCCTGTCCTTGGCGGCCGGGCTGTTCTTCGCGACGGCGAACGCCTCCTCGGCCTTGGCCGGGGAGCTGGGCATGTCCTCGCCGCGCAGCGTGGCGTAGTCGCTGACCAGCACCGCCTCGGGCTGGGCGGCGCTGACCTGCTCGACGCTGACCTCGGTGTAGTCGCCCTTGACGTCCTTGAGGACGTTCTCGCCGCCGGCCGCGGTGATCATCTGCTGGGTGATGCCGGAGCCGCCGTAGGCGTTGACCGGGCCCTTGCCACCGTCGGTGGCCAGCACCTTGACCGGGGTGCGGCCCTCGACGCGCTTCTTGACGTCGGCCAGGCTGCTCCGCAGCTCGCTGACCAGCTTGTCGGCGCGGTCGGAGACGCCGAAGATCTTCCCGAGGTTCTGGATGTCGGTGAAGGTCTTGTCCAGGGTGTACTGGAGGGTCTCCTCGGGGCTGCACCAGCCGCCCAGGATGTAGACCGGCGAGCCCGCGGCGTGCAGTTCCTCCACGCCGGCGTAGCCGCCGGCGGCGTCGAAGCCGGCCATCGCGTTGTCCAGGACGAAGTCCGCGCCCTGGGCGAGCATGACCTCCTTCTGCGGCAGCATGATCGTCTCGGAGATCTGCGGGATCTTGTCGTACTGCTCCTTCTGGCCGGGCAGGAACGCGCTCTCGCCGAAGAAGGTGCGCCCGGCGACCCGGTCGCCCAGACCCAGGGCGAGCAGCGTCTCCAGCGACGGGTGGTAACCGGTCACCACCTTGGACGGCGGCTGGTCGAAGGTCAGCTTGCGTCCGCAGTTCTCGATCGTGACAGGGAAGCCGGCCTGCGGCGCGGAGGCGGTCTCCGTCTGCTGCCGGGGAGCCGGGGCCTGGCCGCAGGCGGCCAGCGTCAGGGCCGCCACCAGGGCGAGCAACCTTCTCATGATCCGGCCACCGCCTTCTCGCTGGTGATCGGCATGGCTGGGACGGTGCGGAGCAGGCGGCTCATGTAGCGAGGTCTCCGGTGGTGAAGGTTGGACGATCGTGACCATTGTGCACATAGCCCGCAATTGCCAGCAAATTGCATCTGTAGGGACGATCGGGCGCTGGTTTGACGAGGACGCGGAGGGTGTGGGATATTGATGGCGGCAGATGGAGTTGACACTATAAATAGGTGTGGACTTCCGTTTGTCTATTGCGTTATGCTGCCCTCCCTCGCCTTCGTATCCTCCGGAAGGACATCTGTTGGCAGCCTCGCGCAACGCCTCTCCCATTCCCGCCGGCCCCCGCCGCGTCTCCTTCGCGCGCATCCAGGAGCCTCTCGAAGTTCCCGACCTGCTCGCCCTGCAGACCGAGTCGTTCGACTGGCTGCTCGGAAACGAGCGGTGGAAGGCCCGGGTGGAGGCGGCTCGGCAGGCAGGGCGCAGGGACGTCCCGGCCCAGTCGGGCCTCCAGGAGATCTTCGAAGAGATCAGTCCGATCGAGGACTTCTCGGGATCCATGTCCCTGTCGTTCCGCGACCACCGGTTCGAGCCGCCGAAGTACTCCGTGGACGAGTGCAAGGAGAAGGACATGACCTTCTCCGCCCCGATGTTCGTGACGGCGGAGTTCATCAACAACACCACCGGTGAGATCAAGAGCCAGACGGTGTTCATGGGCGACTTCCCGCTCATGACGCCGAAGGGCAGCTTCATCGTCAACGGCACCGAGCGGGTGGTGACCTCGCAGCTCATCCGCTCGCCCGGCGTCTACTACGAGCGCACCGCCGACAAGACCACCGACAAGGACCTGTACGGCTGCAAGGTCATCCCGTCGAGGGGCGCCTGGCTGGAGTTCGAGATCGACAAGCGCGACAGCGTCGGTGTTCGCATCGACCGCAAGCGCAAGCAGCCCGTCACCGTGCTGCTCAAGGCGCTCGGCTGGACCGCCGAGCGGATCCTCGAGCGCTTCGGCCGCTACGAGTCGATGCGGGCCACCCTGGAGAAGGACCACACCGCCGGCCAGGACGACGCCCTGCTCGACATCTACCGCAAGCTGCGGCCGGGCGAGCCGCCGACCAAGGAGTCGGCGCAGACCCTGCTGGAGAACCTCTACTTCAACCCCAAGCGGTACGACCTCGCCAAGGTCGGCCGGTACAAGGTCAACAAGAAGCTCGGCGTCGGCCTCGGCATCGACGTCACCGTCCTGACCGAGGACGACATCGTCGCCGCCGTCGAGTACCTCGTGCGGCTGCACGCCGGCGACGAGCCGACGGGCCTGCCCCTGGAGGTCGACGACATCGACCACTTCGGCAACCGGCGGGTGCGCAGCGTCGGCGAGCTCATCCAGAACCAGGTCCGCCTGGGCCTGGCCCGTATGGAGCGCGTCGTGCGCGAGCGCATGACCACGCAGGACGTCGAGGCCATCACGCCTCAGACCCTGATCAACATCCGCCCGGTCGTGGCGTCGATCAAGGAGTTCTACGGCACCTCGCAGCTCTCGCAGTTCATGGACCAGACCAACCCGCTGGCCGGACTGACGAACAAGCGGCGGCTGAACGCGCTGGGCCCCGGTGGCCTGTCCCGCGAGCGGGCCGGGATGGAGGTGCGCGACGTGCACCCGTCCCACTACGGCCGGATGTGCCCGATCGAGACCCCCGAAGGCCCCAACATCGGCCTCATCGGCTACCTCGCGTGCTTCGGCCGCCTCAACGCCTTCGGCTTCATCGAGACGCCCTACCGCAAGGTCGTCGACGGCAGGGTCACCGAGCGGATCGACTACCTGACGGCGGACGAGGAGGACCAGTTCGTCATCGCGCAGGCGAACTCGCCGCTGACGGCCGACGGCGCCTTCGCCGACCACCGCGTGCTGGTGCGCACCAAGGGCGGCGAGTTCGAGTACGTGCGCTCCGGCGAGGTCGACTACATGGACGTGTCGCCGCGCCAGATGGTGTCGGTGGCCACCGCGATGATCCCCTTCCTGGAGCACGACGACGCCAACCGGGCCCTGATGGGCGCGAACATGCAACGCCAGTCGGTGCCGCTGCTGAAGAGCGAGGCGCCGCTGGTCGGCACCGGCATGGAGTACCGTGCGGCGGCCGACACCGGCGACGTGGTCAGCGCGGAGAAGGCCGGTGCGGTGGAGGAGATCTCCGCCGACTCCATCACGGTCATGAACGACGACGGCAGCCGGACGACGTACCGGGTGGCCAAGTTCAGGCGCTCCAACCAGGGCACCAGCTTCAACCAGAAGCCGATCGTGGCCGAGGGTGACCGGGTGGAGGTCAACCAGGTCATCGCCGACGGTCCGTGCACGGACCAGGGCGAGATGGCGCTGGGCAAGAACCTGCTCGTGGCGTTCATGCCGTGGGAGGGCCACAACTACGAAGACGCGATCATCCTGTCCCAGCGGCTGGTCCAGGACGACGTCCTGTCCTCGATCCACATCGAGGAGCACGAGGTCGACGCCCGTGACACCAAGCTGGGCCCCGAGGAGATCACCCGGGACATCCCGAACGTCTCCGAGGAGGTCCTGGCCGACCTCGACGAGCGCGGCATCATCCGCATCGGCGCCGAGGTCGTGCCCGGCGACATCCTGGTCGGCAAGGTCACGCCCAAGGGCGAGACCGAGCTGACCCCGGAGGAGCGGCTGCTGCGCGCGATCTTCGGTGAGAAGGCGCGCGAGGTCCGCGACACCTCCCTGAAGGTGCCGCACGGCGAGTCCGGCAGGGTGATCCACACGCAGGTGTTCAGGCGGGACGAGGGGGACGAGCTGCCGCCGGGGGTGAACGAGCTGGTCCGCGTCCTGGTGGCGCAGAAGCGTAAGATCACCGACGGTGACAAGCTGGCCGGCCGCCACGGCAACAAGGGCGTCATCTCCAAGATCCTGCCGGTCGAGGACATGCCGTTCCTGGAGGACGGCACCCCGGTCGACATCATCCTCAACCCCCTCGGCGTGCCGGGCCGGATGAACGTCGGCCAGGTGCTGGAGACCCACCTCGGGTGGATCGCCGCCCGCGGGTGGGACATCTCGGGCATCCAGGAGGCCTGGGCCGAGCGGCTGCGTGACAAGGGCTTCGAGCAGGTCGCCCCGCGCACCAACATGGCCACCCCGGTCTTCGACGGCGCGAACGAAGAGGAGATCATCGGGCTCCTCGGCAACACCGTCCCGACGCGCGACGGGGATCGGCTCGTGCAGCGCAGCGGCAAGGCGCAGCTCTTCGACGGGCGCTCGGGCGAGCCGTTCCCGTACCCGATCGCGGTCGGCTACATCTACATCCTCAAGCTGCTGCACCTGGTCGACGACAAGATCCACGCCCGGTCGACCGGCCCCTACTCCATGATCACCCAGCAGCCGCTCGGCGGTAAGGCCCAGTTCGGCGGCCAGCGCTTCGGTGAGATGGAGGTGTGGGCCATGGAGGCGTACGGCGCCGCGTACGCGCTGCAGGAGCTGCTGACCATCAAGTCCGACGACGTTCTCGGCCGGGTGAAGGTCTACGAGGCCATCGTCAAGGGCGAGAACATCCCCGAGCCGGGCATCCCCGAGTCCTTCAAGGTGCTCATCAAGGAGATGCAGTCGCTGTGCCTCAACGTCGAGGTGCTCTCCAGCGACGGCATGTCCATCGAGATGCGCGACACCGACGAGGACGTCTTCCGCGCGGCGGAGGAGCTGGGCATCGACCTGTCCCGGCGCGAGCCGAGCAGCGTCGAGGAGATCTGACGCGCGCCGGGTGCGGCGCCTGCGTACCCGGGAGGCGCCGCACTCGGACAGATCTTCGCTTACTGTGCAATTTGGGGGACGTGCTGCGGGAGAATGTCCGGGCCGACGCACACGAAAAGCGCGGCGCCACGGGGGAAAACGGAGGATGACGCCGGGAATGAGCACTCAGACGTACGAGCATCTAGGCCCTTACCGGGTGGTCAGGAAGATCGGCGAGGGCGGCATGGGGGTCGCCCACCTCGGTCTCGACGGCGCGGGCCGGGAAGTCGCGATCAAGGTGCTGCACCCGCACGTGGCCGCCGACCTCAAGGCGCGCGACCGGCTGTTCCGCGAGGTGGAGACCATGCGCCGGGTGCGCAGCTCGTACGTCGCCGAGGTGCTCGACGCCGAGCTGTCCGGCGCCCGGCCGTACGTCGTGACCCGGTTCGCGCCCGGCCGCACGCTGGAGGACACCGTGCTGTCCGGGGGCCCGCTGCAGCCGCACGAGGTCATCAGGCTCGCGCAGGGGCTGTGCCAGGCGCTGGTGGACATCCACGCGGCCGGTGTGATCCACCGCGACCTCAAGCCGTCCAACGTCATGATGGTCGACGGGCGGCCCCTCGTCATCGACTTCGGCATCGCGCATCTGGTGGACGCGGCCAGGCTGACGCAGAGCGGGATGTTCGTCGGCACCCCGGGCTACCTGGCGCCGGAGATCATCCGCGGCTCGCAGATCACGCAGGCGGCCGACGTGCACGCCCTGGCCTCGACGGTGTTCTTCGCCGCCACGGGGCTGCCGCCGTTCGGCACGGGGACGTTCGAGGCGGTCTGCTTCAACACCATGGAGGGGCGCTCGCAGATCGACAAGGCGCCTGGCTGGCTGCGCGACTGGCTGAGCCGGGCGCTGCAGGTCGACCCGTCGGCCCGGCCCAGCGCGGGCGAGCTGCTGCGGACGGCCGGGGCGCTCGACCCCGGAGGCCGCAGGCCCAAGGCGCGCGGAGGCCGCACGGTGGCCATGAACACCCTGTCCGACCTGCTCCCGCCGGTCGAGTACGGCCGCGGGCGCGGGCAGGAGGCGCCGCCGCCCACCCTCCAGGCCGAGCGGCCGCAGGAGCGCCGCCCGGCGCCGCCGCGCCCGCCCGCGGAGCCGTTCGAGCTGCGGCGGTTCCTGAAGAGCAGCGGGTTCGTCGGGGTGCTCGCGCTGGTCACGCTGGTGGCGCTGACCGTCGTCATGCCGGTCGTCGTGGGCCTGGTGGTGGCGGCGCTGTCGCTGGCGCTGCGCGCCGGCGACCACTACTTCGCCGAGGAACGCCCGGACCTGACCAGGGCCGCGATGGTGGCGATGGGTCACCTGCTGCTGTCGCTGGCCTTCGGCATCGCCGCGGCGGGGCTGCTGCACATGGCCGGGCGGCTGAGCACCAGCCACGCGGAGTCGCTGGCCGCGGGCGCGTTCACGCTGGGGCTGTTCGTGCTGCCCGGCGCCGGCGCGGTACGGCGGGCCGCCTCGGGCATCCTGACCCGGCTCCTGCCCGGCCACACCGCGACCGTCGTGACGGTGGCCGTGATGGGGCCGGTCGCGCTGACCTCCGTGATCGTCGCGCTCGTGGGGCTGTAGCGCGTCACTTGCGGAGCCTGACGTCCGGCTCCGCAAGCTGATCCGCCGCGCAGCGCAAGTCTTGCGTCTTCTTACGCTGGTCCGACGTAGCCGCTTGCGCTCCGCCACGAGCCACCCGCACTCCTGCTCGCAGGCATCACCAGGGCGAAGATCCCTCCTGCGCCGGGACAGCGAAGTTATTTCTTTGCGCAATCTCGTCGAAATATTGCGGCTATCTGCTCGACATCTTATGGTTCGGCCATCCGTCTTCCCCGAAGGGCCGACCCCCCATGAGAGCACTGTTAGCCGCCCTTGCGTTACTCGCCGGATTCCTCGTCCCACCGGCCGCGCACGCCGCGGCCGAGGTCAATCTCGCCGCCGGCAAGGCCGCGACCGCCAGCAGCTTCACCGACGTCTACCGAGCCGCCAACGTCACCGACGGCAACCAGGCCACCTACTGGGAGTCGGCCGGCAACGCCTTCCCCCAGTGGATCCAGGTCGACCTCGGCGCCACCGCCGGCGTGAGCAGGGTGGTGCTCAAACTGCCCGCCGGCTGGCCGGCCCGCACCGAGACGCTGAGCGTCCAGGGCAGCACCAACGGCTCCGCCTTCACCACCCTGGCCGCCTCGGCCACCCACACCATCAGCCCGGCCGCCACCATCGCCTTCGCCGCCACCACCCGCTACGTCAGGGTGCAGATCACCGCCAACTCCGGCTGGCCCGCCGGCCAGCTCTCCGAGCTGGAAGTCTGGGGCACCACGCAGACCGACCCCGGCCCCGGCCCCGGCGGCGCCAACCTGGCGCTCGGCAAGACGCTGACCGAGTCCGGCCACACCCACACCTACGCCGCGGCCAACGCCAACGACGACAACCCGGCCACCTACTGGGAAGGCGGCGCCTACCCGGCCACCCTGACCGCGCCGCTCGGCGCCAACGCCGAGCTGACCTCCGTCGTGCTCAGGCTCAACCCCGACAGCGTCTGGGGCCGCCGTACCCAGACCCTCCAGGTGCTCGGCCGCGAGCAGGGCGCCACCGCCTTCACCACGCTGGCCGCCCAGGCGACCTACACCTTCGACCCGGCCACGGGCAACACCGTGACCATCCCGGTCACCGGCAGGGCCGCCGACGTGCGGCTGCAGTTCACCGCCAACTCCGGCGCCCCCAGCGGCCAGGTCGCCGAGTTCCAGATCTTCGGCACCCCCGCGCCCAACCCCGACCTCGTCGTCACCGGCCTCACCTGGACGCCCGCCTCGCCCACCGCGACGACTGCGATCGCGCTGTCGGCCACGGTCAGGAACGCGGGCACCGCAGCCTCCGCCGCGACCTCGGTGAACCTCTACGCGGGCACGGCCAGGGCGGGCAGCGCCGCCGTGGGCGCGCTGGCCGCCGGAGCATCCACCACCGTGTCCGCAAATATCGGGACAAGGAGAGCGGGGACGTACCAGGTCTCGGCCAAGGTGGACGAGGACGGCCAGGTCCCCGAGCAGAACGAGGCCAACAACGCCTTCACCGCGCCCACCTCCCTGGAGATCGCCGAAGCCCCCGGCCCCGACCTCCAGGTGCTGAGCATCGCCGCCACCCCGCCGAACCCCGCCGCCGGCACGCGGGTCACGTTCACCGCGGCCGTGAAGAACCGCGGCACGGCCACGACCGGCGCCACCACGGTCACCCGGGTGGCCGTGGGCGGCACCACCCTCAACACGGACACGGCCCCGATCGCCGCGGGCGCGACGGCGAACGTGGCCATGACCGGCGGCTGGACCGCCACCACCGGCGGCGCCACCATCACCGCCACCGCCGACGCGACCGGCGCCGTCACCGAGACCGACGAGAGCAACAACACGCTCTCGCAGGCGATCACCGTCGGCCGCGGCGCCTCGGTGCCGTACGTCGAGTACGAGGCCGAATCCGCCGCCTACCAGGGCACCCTGCTCCAGTCGGACCCGCTGCGCACCTTCGGCCACACCAACTTCGCCACCGAGTCCTCGGGCAGGAAGTCGGTGCGGCTCGACAACACCGGCCAGTACGTCGAGTTCACCTCCGCCAACGCCGCCAACTCGATCGTCGTGCGCAACTCGATCCCGGACGCCCCGGGTGGAGGCGGCATCGACGCCACGATCAGCCTCTACATCGACGGGACGTTCGCCCGCAAACTCACCCTCTCCTCCAAGCACAGCTGGCTGTACGGCACCAGCGACGACCCGGAGGCGCTGACCAACACGCCGCAGGCCGACGCCAGGAGGCTGTTCGACGAGTCGCACGCGCTGCTGTCGCGCTCGTACCCGGCCGGCACGAAGTTCCGCCTCCAGCGGGACGCCGGCGACAGCGCCGCCTTCTACATCATCGACCTGATCGACCTGGAGGACGTGGCGCCACCGGCGGCCAAGCCCGCCGCGTGCACGTCGATCACCGAGTACGGCGCCGTGCCCGGCGACGGCAACGACGACACGGCCGCCATCCAGCGGGCGGTCACCGACGACCAGAACGGCGTCATCGACTGCGTGTGGATCCCGCCGGGCCAGTGGCGGCAGGAGAAGAAGATCCTCACCGACGACCCGCTGAACCGCGGCCCGTACAACCAGGTCGGCATCAGCGACGTCACCATCCGCGGCGCGGGCATGTGGCACTCCCAGCTCTACACGCTGACCGAGCCGCACCTGGCGACGGGCGGCATCAACCACCCGCACGAGGGCAACTTCGGCTTCGACATCGACAACAACGTGCAGATCTCCGACCTGGCCATCTTCGGCTCCGGCCGCATCCGCGGCGGCCCCGGCGGGGCCGAGGGCGGGGTCGGGCTGAACGGGCGCTTCGGCCGGAACACGACGATCTCCAACGTCTGGATCGAGCACGCCAACGTGGGCGTCTGGGTCGGCCGCGACTACGACAACATCCCCGACCTGTGGGGGCCGGCCGACGGGTTGCAGTTCAGCGGCATGCGCATCCGCAACACCTACGCCGACGGCATCAACTTCAGCAACGGCACCCGCAACTCGCGGGTCTTCAACTCCTCCTTCCGCACGACGGGTGACGACTCGCTGGCCGTCTGGGCGAACCCGTACGTGAAGGACCCGTCGGTGGACATCGCCCACGACAACCAGTTCGTCAACAACACCGTGCAGCTGCCGTGGCGGGCCAACGGCATCGCGATCTACGGAGGTTACGGGAACAGGATCGAGAACAACCTGATCCACGACACGATGAACTACCCCGGCATCATGCTGGCCACCGACCACAACCCCCTGCCGTTCTCCGGCCAGACGCTGATCGCGGGCAACGCGCTGTACCGCTGCGGTGGCGTCTTCTGGGGCGAGGCGCAGAAGTTCGGCGCCATCACGCTCTTCGCCCAGAACCGGGACATCACCGGCGTGACCATCCGCGACACCGAGATCCACGACTCGACCTACGACGGCATCCAGTTCAAGGGCGGCGGCGGCAACATGCCGAACGTCGCCATCACGAACGTGCGCATCGACAGGTCCAGCAACGGCGCCGGCATCCTGGCCCAGGGCAGCGCCCGCGGCAGCGCGACCCTGACCGGCGTCACCATCACGAACTCGGCCACCGGCGACATCGTCAGGGAGCCGGGCTCGACCTTCGTGATCACGGGGGACTGAGCCGAGCCCCGCGTGTGCGGCCCCGGGGCCCGGAGCCGCACACGCGCTCTCAGCGCTCGGCCGCTTGCCCGCACACGCTGTCAGCGCCCGGCCGCGCGGAACTGTGACGGCGGGACGCCTGCCCAGGCCACGAACGCCTGCCGGAAGGTCTCGGCGGAGGCGAAGCCGCACCGGCGCGCGATGGCGGCGATCGGCTCGCTCGTCCTGGTCAGCAGGTGGGAGGCCACCTCCATGCGCATGTCGCGGACCAGCCGCGACGGAGTCCTGCCGACGTGCTCGGCGAACAGCCTGTTGAGGTGCCGCTCGCTCACCCCGGCGAGCGCGGCCAGCCGGGCCACGCCGAGATCGCCGTCGAGGTTGCCGATGACGTGGTCGATGACCCGCCGCACCACGGCCTGGTCGGAACGCGGCAGGTTGGTGAACAGGCTGAGCTGCGTCTGCCCGCCGGGCCGCTGCAGGTAGGTGACCATGCCCATGGCCACCCGGCGGGCGATCTCGGGCCCGTGGTCCTCCTCGACGAAGGACAGGGTGAGGTCGAGGGCCGCGGTGACCCCGCCCGACGTCGAGACCTCGCCGTCCCTGACGAAGATCGGCGCCGGATCGACGTTCACCTTCGGGAAGCGTGCGGCGAACCGGGCGGCCTCGTACCAGTGGGTGGTGGCCCGGCGGTTGTCGAGCAGCCCGGCGGCGGCCAGCACGGTCGCCCCGGTGCACACCGACGCCACCCGCCGCGACAGCCCGGCCAGCCGCATGACCTGGCCGACCAGCCGGGGGTTGGCGGCGGCGGCCTCGTGCCCCTGCCCGCCCGAGACGATCAGCGTGTCGATCGGGCCGTCCACGACGTCGAGCCGCCCCTGCCCGCGCAGCTCCAGCCCCGAGTCGCAGCGCACCGGCCGCCCGAGCGGGGTCACCAGCATCACCCGGTACGCCGGGCTCGCCCCCAGCCGGTTCGCATAGTCGAACCCGGACGTCACGGACGCGACGTCGACGAGCTCGATGCCGTCATAGGCCACCACGACGATCAGCGGCTCCACCATGGCACCACCGTAAGGCCGCGCGAGGGCCGAGCGGTACGGACAGGATCCCCAGAGGAACGGACGAGCCACCCGCCGCCCCGACCACCCCGCCCGGCCGGGCACCGATGCTGCTGGCATGCCCGTCGCGCTCGGCGGACGACGACACCAGGGGGTGACTCACGATGTCCGAGCGAACCACCTGGCCGGGACCGGGGACCTGGCACCGGCCGCTGCTGCTGGTCGCGGCCGTCAGCGTGCCGTTCGTGGCGATCTCGCTCGCCGGCCTCGCACTCGACGGCCGTGAGCTGGTCGGCGCACCGATCTGGGGCAAACCGTTCAAGTTCGCGGTGTCGATCGTGCTGTACGCGGTGACCTGGTCGTGGCTGGTGGCCTGCCTGCCGCAGCGCCGGCTCGTCCGGTGGCCGGCGGCGGTCATCGCGGCCGCCCTGGCGATCGAGTACGCGATCATCGTCGTCCAGGTGATCAGGGGCCGCCAGAGCCACTTCAACGTCGCCACCCCGCTGGACGGGGTCCTGTGGGGGATCATGGGCACCTCGATCACCGTGCTCTGGCTCGCCAACATCGTGGTCGCCGTCTTCCTGATCCGCCGCGAGATCGGCGGCCGGCCGCTCACCTGGGCGGTCCGGTCGGGGGCCGTCATCTCGCTGTTCGGCATCGGCCTGGCGTTCCTGATGACCCGTCCGACCGAGGAACAGCGGGCCGCCAGGCGCGAGGGCGGGTTCGCCGGGATCATCGGCAGGCACAGCGTGGGCGTGACGGACGGCGGGCCGATCATGCCGGTCACGGGCTGGAGCACCACCGGGGGCGACCTGCGGGTGGCGCACTTCGTCGGCATCCACGCGCTGCAGGCGCTGCCGCTGCTGGCCGTCCTGCTGGCGGCGTCGGCCGGGCGGGTGCGCCTGGTGCGCGGGGAGCGGGTCAGGACGCGGCTCGTCCTCGTGGCCGCCGCCGGGTACGCGGCCCTCACCGGGCTGACGCTCTGGCAGGCGCTGCGCGGCCAGCCGCTGACCCGCCCCGACGGGCTCACGCTGGCGGTCGCCGGGGCTCTCGCGGCCCTCGTCCTGGCCGCGGCGGCGGCCGTCCTCGTCGCCGCCCGCCCCGGCCGTCCCGCCGGCCCCGCCCGCCCCGGCCGCCCGGTGACACGGTGACCGGCCCGGGCGAGCGACCGGCCGGGGAACCGCCCGAGCACGAGCGGGTCCCGGAGCAGGCGACGTCGGCCGGGCAGGGGCCGGTGCGGGCGGCCGGGGTGCGGGGCGGGCTGACGGTGGGGGTGCTCGGGGTGCTGGAGGTGGCCGTGGACGGGCGGCCGGTGCCGCTGACCACCGGCAAGCTGCGGACGCTGCTGGTCGTGCTGGCCATGTCGGCCTCGGCCACCGTCTCCATGAAGCGGCTGGCCGAGGCGGTCTGGTCGGACGCCCAGCCCCGCCACAGCCGCCGCTGCCTGCAGATCTACGCGGCCCGGCTGCGCGAGGCGCTAGGGCGGGAGTGGATCGAGACCCGCCAGGACGGCCTGCTGCTGCGCGCCGGGCCCGACGCCGTCGACGCGCTGCGCTTCGAGCGGGCCCTGGACCGCGCCGCCGCCGAGCGGGGATGCCCGCGCGAGCGCGAGCTGATCCAGGACGCCCTGACGCTGTGGCGGGGCCAGCCGTTCGACGGCGTGAGCTCCCGCTGGCTGGAGGAGATCCAGGCGCCCCGCCTGACCGAGCGTCACCTCACGGCCCTGGAACGGCGCGCCGAGCTGGACATCCTGGCCGGCCGCGCGGGCGACGCGGTGGCCGACCTGAGCGAGCAGGTCAGCCGCCACCCGATGCGCGAATCCCTGTGCCTGCGCCTGCTCGTCGCGCTCGACCGGTGCGGGCGCCAGGCCGAGGCGCTGCGCTGGTACGGCCGCGTCCGCGCCGTCATCGCCCGCGAGCTGGGCGTGGAGCCGAATCGCGACCTGCGGCGGGCGCACGCGGACCTGCTCGCCGGCCGCCCGCTCGACGCTCCTGGCGCCGTCCCCGCCGCCGGCCAGGGGCGGTGGAGTCACCGGCCCGGCCAGTACGGGCTGAACAGGTCGAACTTGTTCGGCAGGCCCAGCAGGTAACGCGCGTCGTCGGTGTCGTGCAGCAGCTTGAACTCGCGCGGCACGTACAGCTCGAAGAGCCTGGCCCTGGACGCGGAGGAGCCGGAGGCGTCGAGGATGGCGTTGGCCGCCATGCGCCCGGCCTCGTTGCCGCCCTCCATCGTGGCGAGGTTGATGCTGTTGCGCACGTAGTCGGCGGCGAGGAAGAGGTTCGGGATCCGGGTGGTGGCGGCCGGGCGGTCGGACCAGGAGCCGGGCGTGTTGATGAGCAGCGGCTCGTCGTTGGCCACGGCCGCGGTGCCCTCGCCGGTGATCGCCGGGTCCACGAACCACGACCGTACGATCGAGTCGGGCAGCAGCGCGGCCCCGCCGGGCAGCGCCGAGCGCACCTGGGCCAGCACCTCCTGCACGATCTGCGGCCGGGTGCACTGCTTGGCGGTCCTGCCGAACAGGATGCCCGGGGTGTTCCAGTCGGACAGGTCGAGCGACAGGCAGTCGGTGACCGTGCCGTCCCCGTACTTCGCGGCGAAGCTTCCCTGCCAGAACTGGGCCTGGCTGATCGACGTCAGGGCCCACGGCGTGGCCGCGTAGATGAGGTGGCCGTTGGCGATCGGGCGGGGCTCCTTGAGGTAGATCATCACCCCGTTCATCCAGTCGGTCTCCAGCCGGTCCAGCCGGGCCAGGGTGGGATCGGCCGCCTTCATGGCGGTCGTGAGCAGGGGCTGGAGCCGTTCGACGGGGAGGGCGGCCACGTAGTGGTCGGCGGTGACGGTGCCGGCGGCCCCGTTCGGATCGCTCACCCGCACGCCGGTGATCCGGCCGCCCGAGTAGTCGAAGCCGGTGGCGGTCCAGCCGAGCCGGAACTGCACGCCGAGGCCGGTCAGGTGGTCGATCCAGGGAGTGATCCACACGTCGCTGGACGGGCCGTTGAGCACCTGGTCGGGCGGCCCGTACGGGCCGAGGCCGATCCCGCTGTAGATCAGCGCCTCGAACATCAGCCCCATGGTGCGGCTGTTGGCCTTGTCGGGCTGGGCCGCGACCAGCGACGCCGTGAACATGTGGACCAGCAGCTCGCGGTACTCCGGCGACATGAGGTCCGCCTTGACGAAGTCGGCGAAGCCCATGTTCTCCCACTGGCCGAGCCGCCGGCGCGGGCCGCTGGTGATGAACGTGACGAGCTTGGAGACGAAGAACTGGATCTGCGACAGCGGGACCGTGGAGACGGCGACGAGGGCGCTGTTCAGATAGTCCCTGATCGCCTCGGGGGTGAGGGCGCCGCCGAGGTCGCCGGGGATGGGGATGCGTAACTCCTTGCCCTTGTACGCGATCACCTCCAGGCTCGCCGGGACCAGGTTGTCGCGCACGGTGCCGCTGCCGTACGGGATGCGGCTCATGGTGTCCGGGAGGTTCTGGTAGAAGCCGGGGAAGAACCGGAAGCCGTGCTCGCCGGGCAGGTCCTGCCTGCCTCCGGTGCCCGTCCCCGGCACGGGGATGCTGCGGGACTTGCCACCCAGGGCCTTGCGCTCGTACACGGTGACCTGGAAGCCGCGTTCTGCCAGCTCCTGAGCGGCGCTCAGGCCGCCCATCCCGGCGCCGAAGACGGCCACGCTCCTGCCCGCGGCGCCGCTGACGAGCGACGGCGCCGCGTTGGCCGGCCCGGTGCCCCACAGCGGGCCGCTCGCCGCGCCGGCGGCGGTCGCCAGCGCGCCTGTCACGAAACTCCGGCGCCCGATCCCGTTCCGATTGTCTGACTGGTCCACGACGGAACCTCCCGCCTAACCGACACTGCTGTTGGTTCAGTTAGGCGAACGATGAACGCGTGGCTCACGTCTGTCAACAGGGGAAGGTGAGGCTCACTCAGCGTCGGGGAGCCGGGACAGTCCGTTCCACAACACGAGCATCGCGGAGTCGACGAGCTCGTCCCGCGACACCGAGGGATGCCTGGCCCACCACTGCGCCAGGCCGTCGGTGCCCGAGATCAGCAGCTCGACCACCGCCTGGGCAGCCTCGCTCTCGGGATCGAGGCCCAGCCGGCGCAGGTCGCGGCCGAGCATCACGGCCACCGAGCGGGTGCGGGTCTCCCTGATGCCCCAGCGCACGGCCTTGATCTCGGGATCGTCCTCGTCGGTGTGGTCGAACAGCAGGCGGCGCGCGGCGGGATTGCCCTCGGCGAAGCTGAAGTACGCGTTCAGCGTGGCGCGCAGCCGCCTGCCCGGAGAGCCCGACCCGGTGATCCGGGCGCCGACGTGCTCCACCAGCAGGGCGTTCTGCTCCTGGAGGACGGTGATCAGCAGCACCCGCTTGGAGCTGAAGTGGTCGTAGAGCACCGATCGCGTCACTCCGGCGGCGGCGGCGATCTCCTCCATCGCCGTGGCGTGGTATCCCCGCGCGGCGAAGACCTCCAGAGCCGCCTCGACGATGCAGGCCCGGCGGGCCGAGCCCGGCATGCGCTTCTTCAGCTCCTTGCTCGCCATGCCGTGCACCCTACCCGTTGACGCGGGGCCTCCGGGCGCTTACCGTCCCTGGTAACCGACATCCGCGTCGGTT
Source organism: Nonomuraea thailandensis (assembly GCF_024172165.1). GTDB lineage: Bacteria > Actinomycetota > Actinomycetes > Streptosporangiales > Streptosporangiaceae > Nonomuraea > Nonomuraea thailandensis. The sequence goes on from NZ_JAMZEB010000002.1 coordinate 2,067,441, forward strand.
AGCGGGAGGTGGACCGATGGCCGAGCGGGCCGACGTCGTCATCGCCGGGGCACGCTGCGCGGGCGCGGCGGTGGCCGCCACCCTCGCCGCGGCGGGGCGCCGGGTGATCGCGGTGGATCCGGCGCGGTTCCCCGCCACCACCGTCTCCACCCACCTGCTGTTCGCCGGCGGCGTCGCCGAGCTGGCGCGCATCGGCGCGCTCGACCGCGTCGCCAAGATCGGCGCCCCGCGCCTCTCCCGCGCCTTCATCGGCGGCCCGGGCCACGCGGCGGCCGGCACCTACACCCCGGTCGACGGCATCGACTACGGCCTGTGCGTCCGGCGCGCGCCCCTCGACGAGGCGCTGGCCGAGACCGCGCTGGAGGCCGGCGCCGAGATCAGGCAGGGCCATCGCGTCACCGGGCTGATCTGGGAGAACGGCCGCGCCGCCGGCGTCCGCGTCCGCGACCAGAGCACGCAGGGGAGCCAGGAGTACGAGATCCGCGCCCGCCTGGTCGTCGGCGCGGACGGCCGCCGCTCGACCGTCGCCCGCCTGGCCGGCGCCGAGCGCCCGCGCATCGCCCACGCCAACGGGCGGGCCTGCTACTACGCCTACTACGACGACCCGCACGACGGCTGGCGCACCACCGCCGCGATGTGGCTGACCGGCCGCGAGCTCGGCAACGCCTTCCCCTGCGACGCGGGGCTGACGCTGGTGCTGCTGATGCCGCCGGTCGAGCGGGCGGCCGACTTCCGCGGCAACCTGGAGGCGGAGTTCGACCGGACCGTGGGGCTCGTCCCCGGGCTGGCGGAGCGGCTGGAGGGCTGCGCCCGGCAGACGAGGATCGTCAGCTCCGCCGAGCACCCGTCGTACTTCCGCCGCTCGGCCGGCCCCGGGTGGGCGCTGGTCGGTGACGCGGGGCACTTCAAGGATCCCGTCACGGCGCAGGGCATCCGCGACGCCGTACGGTTCGGGCGGCTGCTGGGGGAGCGGGTCGCGGACGTGCTCGACGATCCCGCGGCGCTCGACCGGGCCACCCGGGCGTGGGAGCGCACGCGCGACGCGCAGTGCGTGCACACCTACCACTGGACGAACCTGCTCGGGCGGGGGGACGGCCTGGCGCACGTGCAGTTCGAGCTGCTGCGGGCGCTGACCGAGGGGCCGGACGGCGTCCGCCGCGTCCTCGACGTCTACTCCCGCCTCCGCGACCCCCGTGAGACCCTGGCCCTGCCCGGCCTGCTCAAGGCCACCGCCCGCGCCCTGCTCGGCGGCGCCGGCGGGCGTGCGGCCATCGCCCGGGCATCCGGCGAGGCCCTCGCCGAGCTCGCCGGCCACCGCTCGGAGGCCCGGCGACTGCTGGCCGGCGGACCACCGCCCGCCCGCACCCGGCAACGCTGACCTCCGCCTGAGAACGCCACCACCCGCCTCACCGCACCGCCCGCCTCACGACGCCGCTCGCCTGACGCCACTGTTCGCGTCGGCCCTGCGGCGCCGGACGCCTTGCGGCGCCTGCCCTGCGGCGCCGGACGCCTTGCGGCGCCTGCCGTGCGGGCCGGCGGGTGTGCCGGGTGGGGGCGTCAGGCGCGGGAGCGGGTGGTGGGGGGCTTGATGCGGACGCGCTCCTGCGGCCGGTCGTCGATGTCGTCGAGCTGCTCGCGGATCGTGGCGCGCAGCTCGTCGTAGTCGCCGAAGGAGTGGTCGTTGAAGAGCGTGTAGCCGGTCCACATCAGGTTGGCGCACACCCGCGGCGGCACCTTGCCCGTAGCCGCGCCCATGCCGACCAGCGCGACCGACCCGATGCTGCCCGGCTCGCGCTCGTTCTGCATGTGGACGGCCTGGAAGGCGGCCGCGCAGGCCATCGCCACGTTGAGCGTCTCGCTGACGTCCTGCGCCGACTGCACCATGGTCGGCGTGGAGATCAGGAAGCGCGGGTTGGTCGCCCCCGACGGCACGCACACGGCGCTGCCCACCGGCAGGGAGCCGCCGAACCGGTCGCGGATCGCCCGCTGGACGCGGAGCTGGATGCCCGCGCCGAGGTGGCGCTTGACGGCCGCGTCGACGCCGCCGTCCATGCGGCCGCGCGCGTTGGTGGGGCTGACCCAGGCGTCGACGCGCTGGTCGAGGAGCGAGCCCTTGTGGATCTCGACCTCGGGGGTGTCGGCGAAGGCCGCCAGCCACTCCTGCACCACCTGCGTGTTGACGTCGACCAGGACGACCTTGAGAGGCGGCTGCGCGTGCTTGAGGGTCATGAACTCACTCCGGGCGTGGTACGGATCTTCCAAGAGGCCACGAAGATACCGCGCGGCACCGACAGTTCCGGATCTTGGCAGGAGGCCCGGACGATCTCCGTCTCGACGTCGCGCCGGCGGACCACATGCGGCACAATTCCCCCCAATCCGATCTTGTGTCCGACCCGAAAGCCGACCATGAGCGACGACAACACCCCCGCCGACCCGAACGACCCGCTGGCCCTGGCCGAGCTCTTCGACGGCGGCGGGGAGCCCTGGCTGCCGCTGCTGAAGCCGGTCATCAAGGCGCACCCGGCCGCGGCCACGTTCATCGGCGCGAACCGCGGGCCCAGCGTCGTGCCCGTGCGGGAGCTGACCTTCCAGGCGCTCAAGCCCAACCCGCCGCACAAGTGGAAGGTCGTCGTCTTCGGCCAGAACCCGTATCCGCGGGCCGAGAGCGCGACCGGCATCGCGATGTTCGACAACACCTTCCACGACTGGGCCGACAGCCAGTTCGGCAAGACCGTGTCGATCCGCTGCATCATCAAGGCGGCGGCGATGTGGAAGCACGGCATCCCGAAGAAGACGCCGATCGCCGACATCCGCGCGCTGCTGAAGCAGCACGACACCGTGCAGCCGCCGGAGTGGTTCCAGGCGATGCTCACGCAGGGCGTGCTGCTGCTGAACGCGGCCCTCACCGCCAGCAGCGACAGGGCCATGGCCACCGACCAGCACACGGCGTTCTGGCGGCCGGTCGTCGAGCGGATCGTCGAGGAGATCCTTCGGGCCAAGCAGAGCGCCGGCGAGCAGGACCGCGGCGTGGTGTTCGCGTGGTGGGGCGTGCACGCCCGCAGCCTCAAGGAGGTCGTGCTCCGGCTGCAGCGCAAGTATCCCGAGGTCGAGGTCCGGCACATCGACCACCCCAACCCGGCGGCGCAGGGCGACATCTTCTGCGACGGCGAGCACTTCGCCCACGTCAACGCGGCGCTCGACGCGCTCGGCGCCGACGGGATCGACTGGCTGCCCGGCAAGGGCTGGAACGACGCCGGCCGGAACGGCGGGGCCGACGCGGACACGGCCGACCGCATGGGCGCGTTCATCACCTCGACGATGGAGCTGCACAAGCTCTACCTGGAACGGCTCGCCGGCGTCAAGGACGAGGGCCTGGTGCTGCCGGCGATCAGCGGGGTGTTCGGCAGCCCGCTGATGCCCTTCCGCGAGTCCGTCGCCCCGGTGGCCAAGCTGTTGTCCGGGCTCGACCGGCACGTGGAGCAGTCGTACCGGTTCGGTGAGAGCCTGCCCGCCGCCGCCACCTCGGGCCTGTCCGCCGACGAGATCGCGGCCCTGTACCTCTACACCTGCGAATCGGCCTTCTACCGCCAGATCAACGCCACCCTGCGCAACCCCGACCGCAGCCGGATCGTGCCCTACCTGCCGTACCTGCGGCTGCTGTTCTCGGCGGTGTCGCGCCTGCCGGCCCGTACGGAGCCGCTGTGGCGCGGGGTGTCGCTGGACCTGCGGGCGCAGTACCCGCCCGGCCGGACGGTGACGTGGTGGGGCGTGTCCTCCTGCACGTCGGAGCTCGGCGTGGCGCAGGCGTTCCTCGGGCGGCGCGGCAAGCGGACGCTGTTCGAGGTGCGCCCGAGGAGGGCCGTGGGGATCCGCAGGTTCTCCGCGTTCACCGGTGAGGAGGAGTTCATCCTCGCGCCCGGCACGCAGCTGGAGGTGACCGGCGTGCGGGCCGAGCGCGGCGGGCTGTGCACCGTGACGCTGACCGAGCTGGACGAGCAGCCCCTGGTGGCCTGAGCGGATCCGCCCTGCCTGGGGGGATTCGTCCCGCTTGAGCGGATCCGCCCTGGGTGAGCGGATCCGCCCGGGTTCGCCCGCGCGTCAGTCCCGCCACTGCTCGGTGGGCGCCACGCCGGGCAGCGGCCTGCCGATGAGGGCCAGGGGGATGAAGAAGCAGACCTGGCCGATCGCCATGCACAGAGTGGCGAGCGCCTTGTCGTCGTAGTGCGCGGACGCCTCGGCGTACAGCTCGTCGGGGACGCGCTGACCGGCCGGGTTCGGCGTGAGCACGGCCTCCACCAGCGCCAGCGCGGCCCGCTCCGCGCCGGTGAAGTACGGCGCGTCGCGCCAGGACGCCACGGCGGTGATGCGCTCCTCCGGCTCCCCGGCCGCGCGGAGGTTGCCCGTGTGCAGCACGGTCAGGTACGTGTTGGCGACGAGCTGGCCGGCGCGCAGCTGCACGAGGCTGATCGTGGTCCGCGGGATCGCGCCGTTGCCCGCGGCCCTGTAGAGCGCCTTGCCCACCTCGCCGAGCTCGGGCACGAGCTTGCCGGGGTTGGGCAGGCGCGACTGGTCGGTGGTCGTCGTGGTCATGTCAGGAGGTTCCCTTCCGGATTCTCAGTGGTGTGTCACCGCTCTGACGGATCGCGGAGAAGGAAGGTGACCGCAGGCGCGCACATGGACCGCGCGGGGGAGGAGATCTATGGTGCGGTCATGAAGGGCCGGTATCAGGTGTACTTCGAACGTGCCCGCATCCCCATAGCGGCCGTCGACGGGCTCGGCCGGATCAGGGAGAGCAACCCCGCCTTCCGCGCCGTGGTGGCCCGCACCGCCGAGGAACTGGACCACGTCCTGGCGGAGGAGCTGCTCGCGCCCGGCGAGATCGAGGCCCAGCGGCCCTACTGGCGGATGCTGGCCCTGGGCCGGATGGACACCTACCAGGCCCGGTTGCGGCTGGTCCGCCGGAACGGAACCGTGATCAGCGCCCGCGTCAGCGCCTCCGTGGAACACCGCGCGGACGGCCTGCCCTGGCGGGCCGTGGCCGTCCTGGACGAGATCTCCCGCGCCGCACCCGTGCTGGGGCCGGTGCAGGGGGAGGTGCTGCGGCTGGTCGCCGTGGGCGCCTCGAACGCGCAGATCGCCCGCCGGCTGTACCTGACCCGCCAGGCGGTGGACTACCACCTGGCGCGGTTGCGGGCGAAGCTGGGCGCCGAGAGCCGGTCGGCGCTGGCGGGACGGGCGTTCGTCCTCGGGTTGTTCGTGCCCGGCGTGTGGCCGCCTGCCCTGCACCCGCCGGACCCGCAGCCGCCCGCCATGCGCCTGCCCGGGGATCCGGGCTGACCGGGCCGGCGTGCGGTCACTGCACGCCGAGGAACTGCACGGCGGGATCCGTCCTGGCGGGGGCGCCCCAGACCGCGTCGTAGTGCGAGGCGTCGTCGTGCAGGTAGTACAGCAGCCAGGCGGTGGTCACCCGGCGGGTGAGGGCCTGCTGGGCGGCCCGGCTGATCGAGCCGGCGTCGCAGCCGAGCCCGCCGGAGTCGGTGAAGCCGCAGTGGAAGCCGCCGACGATCGTGCGCAGCTGCTTGGGGGCCGGCTTGGCGTTGTAGATGGGGATCTGGTGGCCGGACGGGCCCGCGACGCTGTCGTTCGCGCCGGCCACGAACTGCACGGGGACGGTCACGGCCGCGGCGGCGGCCCTGGCGGACGGGTTGGTCTCGGCGGCGGCGAGGTTCGTCACCGTCCGCACCGACGCGTTGCGCGCGGCCGCCAGCACGGAGGCGCCGCCGCCCATCGAGTGGCCTGACAGGCCCAGCCGGTCGGCGCGGACGTGGTCGTTGAACCGCGACCCGCTGGTGGTGTTCTGCGCCACGATCCAGGTCAGCGCGGCGTTCAGGTCGTCGGCGAAGGCGCTGTGGCTGGGCAGCAGGCCGCCCTGCGAGGTGGGCATGATCGTGATGGTGCCCCACGAGGCCCAGTGGCGGCCCAGCGAGGCGTACTTGCCGATGCTCTGGAAGAACCCGTGGCCGAAGGACACCGCCGGGAACCGCCCGGTGGCGACGGCCGTGCCGCTTCCCGCCGAGGTGGCCGGATAGTAGACCCGCGCGCCGAAGGAGCGGCCCGCGGCCGAGACGCTGACGTCGGCGTAGCCGGCGGCGTACGAGCCCGGCGCCGACAGATCGACGGCGGCCCCGGCGGGGGCGGAGGCGAGGAGCAGCAGGGGAGTCAGCAGAGCCGCGCAGATCCTGATCGGCCAGGAGCGCATGACGCTTCACCAGCTTTCACACGGGGACACTGTCACCCGAATATTGGAAACGCCGGTTCCCCTATGGCAACACTGGGCGGTAGGAATTAGGCAAATGCCAAAGGAGGACGCTGTGATCCCTGCCCTGTACGGCCTGCTCGCCCTGATCCAGGCCGCCCTGGCCGTGCGACTGGCGCGATCCGGCCAGTGGATCCCGTTCGCGGTCGCGGTGGGCGTCGCCTACGACTCGGCGGTCATCGGAGCCGGGGCGCTGACCGGCGAAGGGCCGGCCCTGGACGTGCTCAGCACCGGCCGGTTCGCCGCTCACGCCGTCCTGACCCCGCTGCTCATCGTGCACGCCGCCGCCCTGACGCGCCGTGGGCTCCTCGCCGCGGCCTGGGCCCTGGCCGGGGCGCTGATCGTCTGGGACGTTGTGGCCCTGGCGGAGCTGCGGCTGGAGCCGCGATGGTGGGCGGGCACCCTGCGGCTCGTCTCCGCCGACCCGCCGGGGCCACCGGTCGCGGCGCTGGCCACCACGGTGGTCCTGCTGGCCGCGGGGATCGTGCTGTGGGTGCGCCGGCGGACGCCCTGGCTCGCCGCGGGCGCCGCCGCGCTGCTGGCGAGCGCGGGCGCGGCCGTCGCGGTGCCCATCCTGGGCAACGCGGGGGAGGCCGTCCTGATCGCGGCCCTCGTGGTGACCTCGCCGGCGCAGGAGCCGGCCGGTCACGGGCCGCGATCATGAGAGGAGGGCTCAGGGCTGGACGTGCGTCACCTCCACCCCCAGCAGGTCGGCCACTGCCCGCAGGTCGGCCAGGCGGCGCCCGGTGCCCAGGGCCCAGTGGTGCGAGATGCCGGAGGCGCTCCACGCGTCCGTCCACTCGCCGGGGTCGCAGCCGAAGTCGACCCGGGAGGTGGTGTTCCCGATCTGCAGCAGCGGCCCCGCCACGACCTCGCCCTCCGACACGACGAAGCCGAAGCTCCCGTCCCTGGCCTGCCGCAGCCCGAACGCGGTCACCGGGCCGCGCTTGACGTCGAACTCCACCGACACGCCCCAGCCGCGTTTGCCGTGGTAGACGCCCAGCCCGCGCAGCAGCGGCCGGTGCGAGCTGATCGCCAGGTGCGCGGGGCCGTCGTGGCCCATCTCGACGTGACCGCGGGCGAAGTCGAGCGCCTGCAGCTCGGTGAACGAGCCGCCGCCGCCCAGCCGGTCCATGATGAGCATGGCCAGCGAGGTGCGCAGCTCGTACTCTCCGGCGGCCGGGATGCCCCGGGCCGTGAGCAGGGAGGCGCCGAGGATCATGCCGGCGCCCAGCCGTTCGTGCACCTCGCCGTCCAGGCCGCGGTGGTAGTAGGCCAGGCTGTCCAGCCCGAAGTCCTCCACGAGGCGGTCCAGGCCCACCGACACGCGGGCCGCCCACGCCAGGTCCTCCTCGTTCACCGAGTCGGCCAGCTCGAACACCTCCCGCGCCAGCTTCACCCGCTCGCCCGTCTCGGCGTCGGAGACCTTCTCCGTGCGCACGCGCAGGTCGTCGAACTCCAGCACCTCCACGTGACCGCCGAAGTTGGCGCTCACCAGCGTCAGGTCGGTGGCCACGTCCAGCATGCCCGGGTAGAGGTGCCCCATCAGGCCGTGCCGGCCGTGGCGCAGCGTGGCGCGCACGCCCGCCGCCCGGATCCAGCGGCCGATCCGCTCCCAGGCCCGCTCGTCCTCCAGGTAGCCGGAGACCGAGCGGAACGGGATGCCGCAGCGGGCGAAGGCGTTGGCCATCTCGGGCAGCGGGCAGGCGCCGCAGTAGGCCAGCCACTGGCCGGTGTCGAAGGTGGCGTGGTCCATCGACTCCGTGGGCTGCAGGTTGATCAGCAGCACGGGCGCGCCGCTGCGCTGCGCGATCGGCACCAGCATGGTGGCCGTCATGTACGTCGTCAGGAACCCGACGATCAGGTCGCAGCCGGCGGCCCGCAGCTTCTCGGCCGCCTCGTCCCCCTCGCGGGCGTCGGAGATGAAGCCGACGTCCACGATCTCCGCGTCGAAGCCGCGCATGCGCTCCGAGACCCGCTCGGCGGAGCGCTGGAGCTGGGGCAGCAGGTCGGGGAACTGCGGCCAGTAGGCGCCCAGCCCGCCGGCGACCAGGCCCACCTTGACGCGGGGCGGGGTGATGCGGGGGAAGTCGTTCACGGGTTTCTCCTCATGAGTGTCAGCGCACTTCGACCTCGATGACGCGCGTGTAGTCGTTCGCGCCGTTCGAGGCCAGCGCGACGATGCGGACGGCGTCCGCGGTGACGGGGGCGAAGTCCGAGCGGGCCGTTCCGGCGGTGTTGCCGCGCACCTGCGCGACCGTCTGCCACTGCCCGCCCACCTGGGCCTGCACGTCCCAGTCGCGCACGCCGTACCTGGAGGCCGGGTAGCGCTCGGTGTCCAGGGTGTAGACGTCCACGCGGGAGACCTGCCGGGCTCCGCCCAGCGCGATGGACAGCGTGTCGGGCCAGGCCCTGGCGGTGGCGTCGTTCCAGCCGTTGCCGCCGGCCCAGCCGTTGGACGAGCGGTCGCCGTCGGCGACGCTGCACGGCGGGTAGTTGGCGTTGGTGTGCTGGGAGGAGGCGGTGACGGGGCGGCGCAGGGCCAGGTTGCCGCCGTTGTCGAGGCCGTCCACGGGCACGACCTCGACCGGCACCTCCAGCGTGCGGTCCGGGGTGCGCAGGCGCAGGCCGTACGTGCCCTGCGCGGTGCCGGGCGGGACGGCGACCAGCAGGTTCGCGCCGACCTGGTAGCCGGGCGGGAGGTAGCTGGTCAGCATCGCGCGGGAGGACGTCAGCGGCGGGTCCAGCTCCACCCTCATGGTGGCGTACGCGGCCTTGCGCGCGTCGCTGCGCATGCCGATCCTGAGCTTGGCGGGACAGGCCGGGTCCACCCCGAGCGGCGCGACGAGCCTGTCCGCGCCGGCGACCGGGGTGAGCCTGCCGGTGCCCTTGGAGACGCCCGGCTCGACCTTGACCGACGCCGTCTGCGGGGGCGGCTCGGGGTCGAGGGCGCCCGCGGTGGTGGTCACGGTGGCGGCGACGGCCAGGGCGGCGGCGAGTACACGCATGATCGGCTCCTTCCTAGAGCACCTGAAGGCCGGGCGCGCCGTCGAGGGCGACCAGGCTGGCGCGGGTGGAGACGGGAGCGCCTGGACGGTCCACGTACGGGACGACCTTGAAGTCCGAGCGCCACTGGCCGCGGGTGACCTCGCAGGAGACGTAGCCGCGCTGGTAGCTGGAGAAGCGCAGGTGCGGGTTGGCCGGGTCGGAGCCGCCGGGCGGCACGCCCGTGTTCGGGTTGCCGTTGCCGCCGCTGCTGATCGAGGTGCAGACGAACTCGACGCCGACGGCGGGCGAGGCGGGGTCGTCGAAGTTCGTCCTGAGGTCGCCGGCGAGGTTGTAGTGGATGTCGCCGGTCAGCACCACCGGGTTGCTCACCTGGCGCTCGACCATGCCGGTGAGCAGGCGGTCCTTGGCGGACTTGTAGCCGTCCCACAGGTCCATGCTGAGCCGCTGAGCCGGGCCGGGGTCGTAGTCGAGCTGCATCATGGCGATCTGCTGGGCCAGCACGTTCCACTTGGCGCGGGAGGCGCCGAGGCCTTCGAGCAGCCACGCCTCCTGCTCGGCGCCGAGCATCTGCCGTGCCGGGTCCAGCCGGTCGGCGCAGTCGACCTGCTGGCCGTCGCCGCAGACCTGGTCGTCGCGGTACTGCCGGGTGTCGAGCACGTTGAACTCGGCCAGGTCGCCGAAGGTGAACCGGCGGTAGATGCGCGCGTCGGGGCCCTCCATGGAGGGGACGCGGACCGGCATGTTCTCCCAGAAGGCGCGGAAGGCGTTGGCGCGGATGACCAGGTAGTCCTGCTCGGTCACCTCCCCGCCGGGGCCGAAGCGGCCGGCCCAGTTGTCGAGCACCTCGTGGTCGTCCCAGGTGACGATCCACGGCGCGCGCTGGTGCGCGGCCTGGAGGTCGGGGTCGCTCTTGTAGAGGCCGTACTGCACGCGGTAGCGGTCGAGCGTGTCGCACTGCACCCGGAACTGCTCGGGCACCGGGGTGTTGCGGTTGCCGCCCATCGGGACGATGCCGTACTCGTAGATGTAGTCGCCCAGGTGGAAGACCACGTCGGGGTTCTCGTCGGCGAGGTGGCGGTAGGCGGTGTAGTAGCCGTCCTGCCAGGAGGCGCACGACGCGAACGCCAGGCGCAGCGCGTCGGGGCTGCTGCGCGGCGCCGGCGCGGTCTTGGTGCGGCCGGCGGGGCTGAGCTCGCCGCCGGAGCGGAAACGGTAGAAGTACTCGCGGCCGGGCCGCAGGCCCTTGGCGTCCACGTGCACGGAGTGGCCGTACTCCGGCGTGGCCCAGGCCGAGCCGGAGCGGACGCGGCGGGCGAAACCCTCGTCCTCGGCGATCTCCCAGTCCACCCGGATGCGGTTGAACGGCAGGCCGCCGAGCGGCTCCAGCGGCTTGGGGGCCAGGCGCGTCCAGAGGATCACCCGGTCGGGGAGCGGGTCGCCGGAGGCGACGCCGAGCTGGAAGGGGTAGTCGGCCGTCCTGGCCGCGGCGGGCGCGGTCCAGGGGTCGGCCAGGTCGGTGGTGAAGGCCAGGGCGAAGGCGGCGCTGCCTAAGCCGAGGAAGCCCCGGCGTGAAGGGTGCGGCATGCTGCTTCCTAAGCTGGGGGACGAAGCCCTCACTTTCTAGCAAGCAGGCACGCTCTTAACAAGATACAAGTTACAAATAACGCCTCTCGGCGTTACATCTCGGCCACGCGGATGTCCCCGTGGGAGTCCCGGAGCCGCTGGAGCAGCTCCGCCGGCGCGTTCGCGTCCACCACCACCACGTCGAAGTCGTCCAGCGGCGCCACCCGGTGCAGCGCCACGCGGGCCAGCTTGGAGCCGTCCACGGCCAGCACCCGCCGCGATCCCGAGCGCAACATCGCCCGCTTGACCAGCACGATCTCCTGCTCCTGGTGGTAGGCGTACTGCTCGGTGACCGCCGAGGTGGACACCACCACCAGGTCGACGTTCACCGCCTCGACCGCGTCCACGCAGCCGAGCCCGAGAAACGAGTCATGGGTCGCGTGATATTCACCGCCCAGCGCGATGAGACGGAGGTCGCGCTCGGCGGCCAGCAGCCTGATCGCCTCCAGGAAGTTCGTCACGACGGTCAGCGGGGCCAGCTCGCCCAGGTGGCGGGCGACGGCCAGAGCCGTCGTCGAGTCGTCGAGCATCACCGAGCTGCCCGGCTCGATCAGGCCGGCCACCACCCTGGCGATCGCGTCCTTCTCCGCCGTGTGGGCCTTGAGCCGGTAGGCGATGTTGCTCTCCCAGACGTTGCTGGCCTGGGCGGTGGCGCCGCCCCTGACCTTCCGCACCATGCCCTGGCGCTCGAGCTCGTCGAGGTCGCGGTGGACGGTCATCAGGCTCACGCCGAAGCTCTCGGCGAGCTCGGTCACGGAGGCGGAGCCCTGGCGCACGATGTGCTCGGCCATGCCCTGCCATCGCGTGGACCTGCTGGAGGTGTGCTGACGCGAATTCACCAATGTCTCCACCCTGTTCGGACGGCTGCGCATCCTACCCTTGACACCCCGCTCGGGCGACTCGTACCCTCCACCCACCGCTACTTTTAACACGTTTGACTGTTAATTTAACAATCATTAAAACGTTCGCATTGCGTCCGGCCCTGTGATCGCCGGGCGCTCTCGGGGGATCTCAGCACTTCGCACGACCGAGGAGACAGCGACATGACCGACCTGCTGCACCACGCCAGGGTCAGCCGCGGCCAGTTCCTGCGCATGATGGGCGGTCTGGCCGCGGCCACCCTCGCCACCACGGCCTGCTCCACCAGGCCGGAGACCACCGCCACCACCGGTGGCGGCGGCGGGGCCACCACCGAGCTCAAGTTCATCGGCGTGGCCGACCAGAAGACGCCGATGGACGAGCTGGCCGCCGCCTACGCCAAGGCCACGCCCACCGTCCGGCTGACCGCGTCCTACGCCCCCACCGACCAGGTGCAGACCTCCCTGCGCACCCAGCTCGGCGCGGGCAACGCCCCCGACCTGCACGTCGTCTACCCCGGCAACGGCAGCGCGATGTCGATGACCCAGATCGCCCAGGCCGGGCTGCTGGCCGACCTGTCCGCGCAGCCCTGGACGCAGACGATCCCCGCCGGGTTCAAGCCCGCCTTCCAGCTCGACGGCAAGACCTACCTGTTCTCGGCCGGGTCGTCGGTCATCGGCGCCGTCTACAACAAGAAGGTCTTCCAGCAGGCCGGGATCGACGCGCCGCCCACCACGTGGAGCGAGTTCCTGGCCGTGTGCGACAAGCTGAAGAAGGCCGGGGTGACGCCCATCGCCCTGGGCGCCCAGACGCCGTGGGTCACCCAGCTCATCACGTACGCGCTGGTGCCCTCCACCGTCTACGCCAAGGACCCCACCTTCGACGACAAGCAGCTCGCGGGGCAGGCCACCTTCGCCGGCTCCGGCTGGCACCAGGCCATGGAGATGTACCTGGAGCTGCAGAAACGCGGCTACTTCAACGACAAGCCGAACGGCACCACGTTCGAGCAGCAGACCTCCATGGTGGCCACCGGCAAGGCCGCCATGGCCATCCAGGTCTCCGCCGTCCTGCCCGACTTCCGCAAGGCCGCCTCCTCGCCCGACGACCTGTCGATGTTCCCCCTGCCGGGAGCCGACGACGCGAACCAGGTGTGGATCCCGGCCGGCGTCGTCGTCGGGCTCGGCGCCTCGGCCAAGGGCCGCAACGCCGAGCAGGCCAAGGCGTTCATCGACTTCCTCGGCCGCCAGGAGAACCTCAACGCCTGGGCCAAGGCCATCGCCGCCATCCCGCTCACCCAGGACGCCAGTTCCACGATCGACCCGGCCGTCCAGTCGTTCCTGCCCTTCACCAAGGACCGCGCCGTGCCGTTCATGGACCAGCGCTGGCCGAACGCCGAGGTCCAGCCCGTGCACTTCGCGGTCGTCCAGGAGTTGCTGGCCGGCGACTCCACGATCGACGAGGCGCTGAAGAAGATGGACGAGGCGTACCGCAAGTGACTCCCGTAACCGCGGGCCGCGCCCGCCCCGCGCACGTCCGGCGGCGGCGGCGCTTCTCCGCGGCCTCCCCCTCCTGGCTGTTCGCCGCGCCCGCCCTGGCCGTGTACGCGCTGATCGTGCTGTACCCGGCCGTGGCCGGCGTGATCTACGCCTTCACCGACTGGAGCGGCATCGGCCGCGACATGTCCTTCGTCGGCCTGGAGAACTTCCGCACCCTGCTGGCCGACGAGCAGGCCATGGGCTCCATCGGCAACACCCTGCTGCTCACCGTGGCCATCGTGGTGGTGCAGAACGGCGTCGGGCTGCTGCTCGCGCTCGGCGTGCACGTCAAGCTCAAGAGCCGCGCCCTGCTGCGCGTCGTCTTCTTCGCGCCCGTCGTCGTCAGCCCCGTCATGGTGGCCTTCCTGTGGAAGTACATCTACAACCCCGACCCGTCGGCCGGTCTCAACGGGCTGCTGGGCCTGGAGGTGGACTGGCTCGGCGACCCGTCGATCGCGCTCTGGTCGATCGCCGGCATGGTCGTGTGGCAGAACGCCGGCTACTCCATGGTCATCTTCCTGGCCGGGCTCGAAGGCGTGCCGCGCGAGCTGCACGAGGCCGCCATGATCGACGGCGCGGGCACCGTGCAGCGCTTCCGCTACGTCACCTGGCCGCTGCTGGCCCCCGCCCTGACGATCAACCTGATGCTCTCCACGATCGGCGGGCTCAAGCTGTTCGACCAGGTCTTCGCCGCCACCAACGGCGGCCCCGGCTACGCCACCGAGACGCTGTCCACGGTCCTGTACAAGCAGGCGTTCGTCTTCGGCAAGTTCGGCTACAGCACCGCCGTCGCGCTGGTGCTGGCGCTGTTCGTGGCCGCGGTGTCCCTCGTCCAGGTCTACTACCTGCGCAGCCGGGAGGTGACGGCGTGAGAAGGACGTTCGTGCTCGAGATCGTCATGATCGTGGTGGCGGTGGCGTTCCTGTTCCCCGTCTACACGCTGATCTCGCTCGCCCTCAAGGACCCCGGGCAGATCGCGCGCTCGCCGCTGGCCCCGCCGAACCCGCCCACCCTGGACAACTTCACCAGCGCCTGGTCGGCGGCGGCGCTCGGCCCCTCGCTCGTCAACAGCACGGTGATCACCGCGGCCAGTCTGGTCGCGCTCATCGCGCTCGGCTCGTTCGCCGCCTACTTCCTGGCCCGCGTCCAGACCCGCCTCGGCTACGGCCTGTACGTGCTCTTCCTGCTGGGCATCGTGCTGCCCTTCCAGCTCGGCATGATCCCCCTGTACGAGCTGGTCAACGACCTGGGCCTGATCGGCACGCACGCCGGGATGATCCTCTTCTACACCGGCATCCAGCTCCCCTTCACCGTCTTCCTCTACACCGGCTTCATCCGGGCGCTGCCCCGCGAGTACGCCAGCGCCGCGCAGATCGACGGCGCCTCGCACCTGAAGGCGTTCACCCGCGTGGTCTTCCCGCTGCTGCGGCCCATCACCGGCACCGTGCTGATCCTCAACGCCGTCTTCATCTGGAACGACTTCTTCACCCCGCTGGTCTACCTCGGCGGGTCCGGCTTCGAGACGGTCCCGGTCAGCGTGTTCGCCTACGTCGGCCAGTACGTCTCCCAGCACGGCCTCGTCTTCGCCGGGCTCGTGCTCGGCGCGCTGCCCATCGTGCTGGTGTTCCTGGTGCTGCAGCGTTACGTCATCAAGGGCTTCGCGAGCGGACTCAAGGGATGAGCGAGATCTACGACGTCTTCCGGGAGCCGCCGCGGGCCTACTCGCCGGCCGCCATCTGGTGGTGGAGCGGCGAGCCGCTGCGCCGCGACCGGCTGCGCTGGCAGATGGAGCGGCTGGTCGCCGGGGGCGTGCACAACCTGGTCATCCTCAACCTCGCCCCCTCGGGGCCGATGTTCGGGGCCGGCGCCGACGACCCGCCCTTCCTGTCCGATCCGTGGTGGGAGCTGCTGGACGGGGTGTGCGCCGACGCCCGCGAGCTGGGCGCGTACCTGTGGTTCTACGACCAGCTCGGCTTCTCCGGCGCCGACCTTCAGGCGCGGCTGGTGCAGGAGCGGCCCGAGTTCGCCGGGCAGTGGCTGGCCCCCGACGGGTCGGTCGGCCTGCGGGGCTTCGACTACCTCTCGCGCGAGGCGTGCGCGGTGCTGCTGGACCGCGTGCACGGCGAGTTCGAACGGCGGCTCGGGCACTGGTTCGGCAAGGTGATCGCCGGGTCGTTCCAGGACGAGCTGCCGACCCTGCCCACCTGGTCCGCCCGCTTCGCCGAGGAGCACCTGGCACGCAGGGGGCGGCCGTACTCGCCGGAGGACCGGCGGGCCTACCAGCTCACCCGGGCCGAGCTGGCCGAGGAGGCGTTCTTCCGGCCGCTGGCCGAGTGGCACGAACGCCACGGCCTGGTGCACGGCTGCGACCAGCAGGACCCGGCCCGCGGCGGGCATCCCGTGGACGGGGTGCGGCTGTACGCCGACTACCCGCGCACCCACCGGTGGTTCGGCGCGCCCGGCTCCGACCACCACGGCGACGCCCGCCTGCACTCCTCCCTCGCCCACCTGTACGGGCGGCCGCGCACCTGGATCGAGGCGTTCCACTCCAGCGGGTGGGGCGGCACGCTGGAGGAGACGTTCGACTGGCTGCTGCCGTGGCTGCGGGCCGGGGCCACCCTCTACAACCCGCACGCCGTCTACTACACGACCAAGCGCGGCTGGTGGGAGTGGGCGCCGCCGTCCACCGACTGGCGGCAGCCGTACTGGCGGCACCACCGGGTCTTCGCCGAGGCGGTCACCCGGCTGTGCGCGGCGCTGTCGCTCGGCCGGCACGCCTGCGACGTGGCCGTCCTCCTGCCCACCGCCACCGCCCAGGCCGGCGTCGGGGCCGACGGGCAGGCCGACGCGGCCGCGGTGCGGGCGCAGGAGGTGTACCGGGAGCTGGTGGGCGACATAGCCTGGTTCGCCACCTCGCCCGGGGTGCTGGATCGGCTCGGGCTCGACGCGGACGTCATCGACGAGGACTCGGTGCGGCGCGCGGTCGTCAAGGACGGGCGGCTGACCGTCGCCACCGAGGCCTACCGGGCGATCATCCTGCCCGCCGTCACGACCCTGGACGAGGACGTCGCCGCCCGGCTCGCGGAGTTCGCCGAGCACGGGGGGCTGCTCGTCGCGGTCGGCGCGCCGGAACCGGGCGCTACGGGGCCGGGCGTGGCCGCTGCCGTAGCGGGCGCGCGCTTCGTGGCCTCCGCCGATCGGGTGGGGGAGGCGCTGGAAGGGCTGGAGCGGCGGGTCGAGGCGCCCGGGCCCGCGCTGGTGCGCGAGCACGGCGAGACCACGCTGGTGTTCCTGCCCGCGGCCTTCCCCATGGCCAGCCGCATCCACGTCGGCCGGCCCGAGGAACGCGGCGTGGACCTGGGCTGGCTGGACGCCGTCATCGACTTCGAGCCCGCCCGGTACGCCCGCGAGATGCCGGTCACCGTGAGAGGCGTCAGCGGCACGCCGCTGCTGCTGCGCCCCTTCGCCGGCGGCGACCCCGTGCCGCTGCCGCACACCCGGGAGGGCGACACCGTACGGGTGGTCGTGCCCTTCGACGACGGGCCCGCCGCGCTGCTGGCGTTCGACGGCACCGACGCCGAGCCCGCGCCGCGGCCCGCGTACCCGGTGGAGCACGATCTGGGCGACGCATGGGACGTCGAGCTGGTTCCCACCCTGGACGACACCTGGTCCGACTTCGGCACCGATGGCGGCGGCGTCGAGTGCTGGACGTTGCGGACGCCGGACGGCGAGCCGGTGGACGTGACGTTCGGGCCGCGCGGCGAGCAGCGGGTCGGCGACGGGCCGTGGACGCCTTCCGTCTGGTCGGCCTCGCGCGGGCTGCGCAAGGACCCCGTGCACCGGGAGACGCTCGGGCCCAAGGGGCGGGTGCCGGTCGAGTTCCTGGCCTTCGGGCGGGTCGCGGCGGGGGCGGAGGCCCGCTTCCGCACGGTCGTCACCGTCCCGGCGGGCGGCGCCTGGCTCGCCCTCGGCGCCGGCGCGGCCAAGACGCTCCGGATCGACGGGGCGGAGCGACCGCTCGACGACCGCGGCTACTGCGCCGTCGCGCGTTCGCCGCTCACGCCCGGCGAGCACCTGCTGGAGCTGGTGCTGGTGCCGGAGGAGGAGCACGACCTGCGGGCGTACGCCTGCCTGGTGGCCGACCCCGCCGACGCGATCCGCCCGGAGTGGATCGCGGGCACGCCGCTGGAGACGGTCGTCCACGTGCCCGAGGCCGGACGGCCCGCCTTGCTGCAGGTGGCGTCCACCGCGTTCTGCCGGGTGCTGGTGAACGGCGTCGAAGCGGGCAGGCAGGGTGGTTTCGACCCGTACGCGGAGGCGGACATCCCGCGCGTGCGCCGCTACGACGTCACCCACCTCCTGCGCGAGGGGCCCAACACCGTACGCGTCGAATCCGGCGGAGACGTGCTGGTGGACGGCATCGCGGTCTCCGGGCCCGGCTGGTCGCCCGCGCCCCGCGTACGGCGGCGTCAGCACGGGGACCCGGCCGCGCTGTGGCTGCTGCCCCGGCCGCACCCGCTGCCGGAGGCGGGCTGGCTGGACGGCGGCCCCGTCGCCCTGCCCGCCGGGTTCGCGGTCCCCGGTGCCCGCCCGCGCACCGAGCACTTCCTGCTCGACCCGCCCCCCGGAACGACCGGCGTCGAGGTGAACGCCCGGTGCCGGTACGACGTGCGATGGCCGGTCGAGCCCGCAGCCCGCACCGGCCCGGCCGAGCCCGCACCGGGCACCGGGGCGGCCGAGCCCGTGCCGGCCGCCGGCCCGGTCGAGCCCCCAGCGCGTACGGCGCCGATCGAGCTCGTCCTGCACACCGAGCCTGGCGCGCAGGGCGGTGCGGCCCTCACCGGACCCGTCCGGTTCACCTGCGGGCCCGGCCGGATGCGGCTGGGCGACTGGGAGGAGCAGGGGCTGGCCGGGTACAGCGGCGGCGTGCGCTACCGGACCACGGTGTCCGCCGCCTCCGGGCCAGGCCTGCTGGACCTGGGCCGGGTCAGGGGCAGCGCCGAGGTGAGCGTCAACGGCCGGCCCTGCGGCGTGCGCGTCTGCTCCCCGTACGTGTTCGACGTCGAGCTGGACGACGGCGACAACCTCGTCGAGATCCTCGTCCTCGGCACCCTGGCCCCCTACCTGGACGAGGTCAGCCCCACCCACTTCGTCTTCGCCGGCCAGCGCGCCACCGGACTGTTCGGCCCCGTCCGCCTGCGGATGATCGCTTAGCGGCCCCCGGGGCGGCGTGGCCCCGGGGACTCCGCCAGACTGCTGCCGTGTCCTCGTCCTCCTCGTCCATGATCGCCGTCACCCCGCTGCTGCCCGTGATCGTCCTCCTGCTGGCCGCGCTGGGCGGCGCGGTGGCGTGGCTGGGGCGGCTGGGGCACGGCAGGGCCGTCGTGACGGCGTGCCTGCGGGCCGCGCTGCAGCTCGGCGCCGTGTCCGTGGTGATCGCCTGGGTGGTCGCGTACTCCGCGGCGGTGACGGGCTTCATCCTGCTCATGTACGGCGTCGCCGCCTTCACCGCCGGCCGGCGCGTCACCGCGGGCGGGCCCGGATGGTGGTGGGCGGGGCTGCCGATCGCGGCGGGCACCGCCCCCGTGCTGGCGGTCCTGGCGGGCAGCGGCGTGACGCCCCTGTCCGGGATCGTGATCATCCCGATCGCGGGGATCCTGCTGGGCGGCTGCCTGACGGCCACCGCGCTCGCGGGCCGGCGCGCGGTGGAGGAGCTGCGGCAGCGCAGGGGAGAGGTGGAGGCGGCCCTGGCGCTGGGGTTCATGCCCCGGGACGCGGCCATGGAGATCTGCCGGCCGTCCGCCGCGGGGGCTCTGGTGCCGGCCCTGGACCAGACGAGGACCGTGGGGCTGGTCACGCTGCCCGGGGCGTTCGTGGGGGTGCTGCTCGGCGGGGCGAGCCCGATCGAGGCGGGCATCGTCCAGCTCGTGGTGCTGGTGGCGCTGCTGGCCGCCGAGGCCGTCGCCACCGTGGTCACGGTCGAGCTCGTCGCCCGCGGCCGCTTCACCCCACCGGCCGCCGATCAGCGGTGACGCCGCCCGCGCACCGCCGGGGCCGGCAGCCGGGACGCCGGTGACGCGCCCGGGCTAGGAGCCGGGAGGCGGGGTGTCGAAGGCTTCGGGCACGCCGGTCAGGGCCTCGGCCTCCTTCCTGGTGTACGGGGTGCCGGGCCATTCGACGAGCAGGACGGTGGCGTCGTCGTGGAGCCGGCGCTCGTGGTAGTCGAGGTGGTGGTGGATCAGCCGCCGCAACGTCTCGGGCACCGGCAGCTCGTCCGCCTGGTGCCGGATGAGGAAGTCGGCGAACCGTTCCATGCCGAACTCCTCGCCGTGGCGGTTGCGCGCCTCGGTGATGCCGTCGGTGTAGAGCAGCAGCCGGTCCCCGGGCTGGAGCTGGGCGTGACACTCCGTCACCGGCAGGTGCAGGCCGGTGCCCGCGGGCGGCGCCGGGTCGCAGTCGAGCTCGATGGTGGCGCGCCTGCGGACGATCACGGGCGGGTGGTGGCCGCAGTTGACCCAGGCCAGCTCGCCGTTGGAGATGTCCAGGGCGGCCAGGACGCCGGTGGCGAACCGTTCGCCGCCGAACTGCCCCATGAGCGCCTCGTCGATCCGGTTCGCCGCCCGGACGAGCCCTTCTCCCTCGTGGCGGCTGTTGCGCAGAGTCGTCAGGGCGAGGTTGGCGGTCAGGCCGGCGGCGGTGTCGTGCCCCATCGCGTCGAAGATGGCCAGATGGGCGGTACACCCCTCCAGGGCGTAGTCGTACACGTCGCCGCTGACGTCGTACGCGGGCTCCATCACCGCGCTGATCACGAACCGGTCGGTGGCGAACGTGCGCTGCGGCATGAGCCGCCACTCCATCTCCGCCGACACGCTCATCCGCCTGCGCCGCACCAGCCTGGCGTAGGTGTCGCTGAGCGGCCGCTTGGAGACCACGAGCAGGGCCACCAGCCCGGCCAGGCGCTCCATGTCCCGCAGGGTTTCGGGGTCGGCTTCCGGTGCGCCGATCCGCAGGACGCCGAGCCGGTCGGTGCCGTCCACCAGCGGCACCCACCATCGGCGCGGGTCGCGTACCGAGGCGGGCAGGATCCTGCCGTGCTGGAACGCGCGGCCCGCCACCGTGCCCTCGATGCAGATCTCGCCGCTCTCGCGCGCCCCGGCCGGCGCGGGCCGGGAGATCAGCGGTGACAGCACCTCCTGCTGCAGGTCCGCCAGATAGATCACCACGTCGGACAGGCCCACCCGGGCGGCCTGCTCGGCCACCAGGCCGGGGATCTGCTCCAGGGTGGACGTGTGGCTCGCGGAGATCAGCGCGCCGAACATCGCCGCACGCGCCTCCGCCGAGCCGCTATCGTGAGCGGTCATGTACCTAACGTAACGGTCCGGGTCATCACTCGTACGGTCATATCGCCGTGCCCCCGGCTCAAGTGGTAGGGCCGGAGGCGGCGCGGGGCGGTTACGGTGGCCGCGGGAGGTTCTCATGAGGTTCTTCCGCCCGGCCGCCACGCTCGCCCTGACCGCCGCCCTCGTCCTCGGCGCCCCACCCGACGCCGCACGGGCCGACCCCGCGCCCGACGCCGCACGGGGCGACCCCGCGCCCGCCGCGTACGGCGACATCCGTGGTGGCGACACCTTCGTGGTGGAGGGCAAGGGACGCTGCACGGTGGCGTTCACCGTGCGGCGCGGCACCACCGGCGGGTTCCTCACCGCGGGGCGCTGCGGCCGGCGGGGCGACATCGCCCTGACCGGTTACGGCGGCACGCCGATCGGCGTCTTCGAAGCCTCCTCCTACCCGAACGACGACTACGCCTGGGTGTCGCTCCACCCCGGCTGGACACCGCGCGGCGCCGTGGTGGCCCACGGCGTCGAACGCCCCGTGCGCGGCTCGGCGCCCGCCGCCGTCGGCTCGCCCGTGTGCCGGGCCGGGCCGGCCACCGGCTGGCACTGCGGTACGGTCCAGCAGCGCAACGTCACCGTCACCTACCCCGAGGGCACCGTCACCGGCCTGGTGCGCACCAGTGTGTGCCCGGAGCCGGGCACGTGGGGCGCGCCGTTCCTCTCCGGCGACCAGGCGCAGGGCATCACGTCCGGCGGCACGGGCAGTTGTGCCACCGGCGGGTCCACCTACTTCCAGCCGGTGGGGGAGGCGCTGTCCGCCTACGGGCTCACGCTGATCACGGCTTGAGCAACAAGTCACGGCCTGAGCAACAAGTCACGGCCTGAGCCGCGAGTCACGGCCCGAGCCGCTGGTCACGGCCCGAGCCGCGGGGCCGGCGTCCCTTCCGCGAGGGCCTCCAGCTCGGCCACGGCCCGGTCGGTGGCCGTCTCGGCGGCGATCTCGGCGGCCATCCGCCGGGCCTCGCGCTGGTAGGAGGGCTCCTGGAGGAGGCGTTCCACCGCGCTCCAGCCACGCCCGGTGCCGGCCGCGGGCGTGGGCCGCCGCGCGGGCGATCGCCGGGACCCGGTCGATCTGCGCGGTCCACAGCACGTTCGCGTCACCCAGGCGCTCGTCCTCCTCGAAAGGGGATCCGGAGCTACGACCTGATCTCGTACACGGCGGTCGTGCCGCTCACCTCGTTGCCCACCACCAGCAGCGGGGAGCGCGTCGGGCTGTCGTGCGCGTCGATGAACAGCACCCCCTCGGGGCCGACGTCCCCGGCCGTGCCGGCCTCGACGTCGCCGGCGAAGTCGCGGGTGTTGACGTAGCCGGCCAGGCGGGGGCGGCGCGGGTCCGACAGGTCGTAGGCGACGACGCCGCCCACTCGCTCCAGGCCGGCGAACGCGTACGTGCGGCCCCGTACCTGCCCGACCGTGACGCCCTCGGGCTCGGGGCCCTTGTTGTCGCTGCGGGAGTCGAAGGAGTCGTTCTCCTCGTTGTCGGCGTTGAACCGGCCGGGCAGCTCGCGCGCGACGAGCCGCTCCAGCTCGTTGCCGGAGTCCCAGACCAGCGAGCCGTCGGCGGCGCGCACCGAGACGGACCGCCCGCCGAACGCGCGCAGCTCCGTGTACCTGCCCTCGGCGTCCTTCGGCGAGTCGGCCAGGACGGTCAGCCGGCCCAGCTCGGCGTCCTTCTTCAGCTCCACGGCGTTCGGGAACGCGGACGGCGCCAGGTCGGCGTCCTTGACCCGCACCTCGTCGCTGTGGCACTCCCAGTCGCGGCTGTCGCCCTCGTTGGCGGTCACCAGGTACGTGCGCCCGCGGTCGCGGAAGTGGGCGATCGCGTCGGGCATGTACACGCCCTTGACCGGGTGCGGGCGGATGTCGATCTTGCCGTCGCGGTCCGAGGCGTCCAGCGCGCCGGCCGGCTGCGCGTGGTCCTTGAGGCCGAGCGGCACGATGTCGCGCACCGTGGCCCTGGCCAGGTCCACGACGGCCAGCGCGTTGTTCTCCTGGAGGGTGACCCAGGCGGTGCCGCCGTCGGTGGTGATGTACTCGGGCTCCAGGTCCTGCGCCGCGCTCGCGCCCGGCCCGCTGATCCGCACGCCCTTGGCGCGCAGCGCGTCCTCCTTGCCGTTCCACGCCTGGAACCCGGCGGTGCGCACGGTGCCGCGCCGCACGTCGATCACGCTGACCGACCCCTCCGGGTCGTCCACGGCGCCGGCGCAGTACGAGGCCGCCTCGCCCTCGTTCGCCACGACGACCTGCCGCCCGTCGGCGGTGAAGGTCAGCATGTCGGGCAGCGCCCCCACCGTGACCTGCCGCTTCTTGGCGCCGGTGCGGGCGTCGAAGAACGCCACGCTGCCCGCGCCCGTCTTGCCGGCCGCCTGCTGCGCGACGGCCACCAGCCCGTCGTGCACGGCCACGCTGTTGGCGCCGGGGGTGGCGAGCGTGGTCACCTTGCGCGGGGCGCGGGGATCGCGGAGGTCGAGCACGTCCACGGTGTCCTGCTCCGCGTTGACGACGAACACGCGCCGGGTCCTCGCGTCGTACGCGGTGATCTCCGCCGCCCCGGCCCCGACGGCGCCGGCGGAGTAGCGGCCGAGCAGGGAGAGCTCGAGGCCGGACGGCTTGGTGGAGGCGGAGGCGGGAGTGAGCATGGCGAATACCGACAAACTCGCCGCTGCCAGACAAATCGGGGTCTTGATGTGCATGTGGCGGAGTGTCGTGATCTTTCATGAACGCCGGTCCAAGCCCGGATGACCGGCGGCGGCATCGGACATGAACAGCGTGGCCGCCCGCGGGCCTACCGGCCGGCGCGGCCCACGACCGTCACGGCGCCGTCGGGCTCCAGGCGCGCCAGGTCACCGGTCCGCAGCAGCGTGGCGCCGTCGCCCCACGGGTGCGGGATCCAGCGCTCGGCGGTCGGCATCGGCCGGCCGCGGTAGCCGCGGCCGATCGACGGCCCGCCGACGAGCAGCTCGCCCACCTCGCCCACCTCGACGAGCGCGCAGTGGCGGTCCACGATGTAGGCCTCGACGTTGTCGATCGGCCTGCCGACCGGCACCGTGCTGCCCAGCTCCTCGCCGCCCGTCAGCCAGTGGCAGAAGCAGCCGTGCGTCCCGGCAGCCCCGTAGTGGTTGACCACCACGCGGTCGGGGTCGGCCCGCATCCACTCCCGCAGCTCGGGGCCGAAGGCCAGCGGCTCGCCGCCCACCATGAGCTGCCTTGCCAGGCCGCCGCCCGGGACGCCGCGGGCGGTGATCACGCGCACCTGCGCGGGCGTCAGCTCCAGCAGCCCGCCCGCGGCCGTGCCCGACAGCTCCAGCAGCGCGTCGGCCGTCGCGCCGTCCGGAGCGATGACGATGGGCCAGCCGGCCAGCAGCGGGGTGAAGATCGTGGTCAGGGAGCCGGGGAGGAACAGCGAGGTGCTGAGGAAGGTGACCTCGCCCGGGTGGTGGGCGAAGGCCGTACGGCACCAGAGGGCGTGGTTGACGAGCTGCCGGTGCGTGCCCTCGACGCCCATCGGCTCGCCGTCCGAGCGGGAGGGGTAGAGGACGCAGGCCAGGCTCGCGGCCGACGCCCGGTGCGGCGTGGCCACCGGCGAGCCGGCGGAGCCGGCCCGCCGTCTCAGGTCCGACGGCGTCAGCACGGTGCCGCCGTGCCCGCGTAACCGCTCCGCCAGCTCGACGGTGGTCACGGTGACCGCGGCGCCGCAGTCGGCCAGGATCGCCCGCAGGCGCTCCGGCGGGTCGTCGCACGAGAGCGGGACGTACGCGCCGCCGGCCTCCAGCACCGCCACGATCGCCACCAGCGCCTCGACGCCGCGCGGCAGCACCACCGCGACCGGCGCCTCCGGCCCGCATCCGGCCTCCACCAGGACGCGCGCCCACGCGGCGGCGGCGTCCAGCAGCTCGCCCC
Source organism: Nonomuraea thailandensis (assembly GCF_024172165.1). Lineage (GTDB taxonomy): Bacteria > Actinomycetota > Actinomycetes > Streptosporangiales > Streptosporangiaceae > Nonomuraea > Nonomuraea thailandensis. The sequence continues at coordinate 2,092,076 of NZ_JAMZEB010000002.1, forward strand.
GCGTCACCCGCTCCGTGCCGCACCGCGCGGCCAGCCGGTCGCGCGGCAGGTCCTGCGCCCTGATCAGCGCGGTCATGGACGTGTCGGGCACCGCGCGCAAGGGCCCGCGCAGCGCGCTGGCGCCCGTGGCCCGGCCGCCGCCCGTGCCGCCCTGCCACCCGTCGTCGAGCGGCGGGTCCTGCCACCTGGCGCCGATCTCCTCCAGGCACGCGCGCCGCGAGCCCGTGAAGCCCTTCGCGGTCCAGCCGGGCGGCAGCGGCGCCGTCACCGGCCAGGCGGACTGCCGCCCGCGGGCGTTGATCACGACCTGGAAGGTCACCTGGTCGTAGTCATCCCACAACGCGATCCTCCTGGGCATACGATGCAGCCCCCAAGGCGAGATTGCATGCCGCCACGTCGATCGACCTGGTGATTCGCGAAGAGGCCCCCGAACGCGGCAGAGATCAACAAGCGACAGGCACATGACAGCACACCGCATTGCCCCGGTCAACCCATTGAATCGTCAAGCGACCGCCTTCCTGTGCAAGGAGTTCATCTGGCCGAAACCTACGGGGGCGGCTCGCTGGGTAGAGTCCCGCCATCCTCGACAACGTTGATCCCTTCATCGGAACGGCGGCCACGGACCTGCCCCGCGCGCGCGGTCTGGCCGCCACTTGGTGGTGGCCGAAACCGCAGGTGGGCAACACCCACCCGGGCGCCACGTCACCGCTCGGCATGGTGTCCGCCTGCGCCTACTCCGGCGCCTACCCGACGGGGTACGGCAGGTACGCCAAGAACACCGAGGGCGTGCCCGAGGAGATGTTCGAGCGGCTGCAGGCCTCCGGCTTCACCCACTTCCAGCAGTCCGGCACCGGCGCCATCCGCAAGTACTACAACTACGTCCGCGTCACCCCGATGGTGCAGCCGCTCGACGTGCTCGGCGAGTCCTGGCCCCTGTACGACGAGGTCGCCAAGGCGGGTTACTACGCCGCCACCCTGGACACCGGCATCCGCTGCGAGCTCACCGTCGGCGCCAAGGTCGCCGTGCACCGCTACACCTTCCCCGAGCACAGCAGCGCCCGCGTGGTGATCGACCTGTCCTGCGGGGGCCTGGCCATCGAGCTCGGCCGGACGGTGCCGGTGCGCGCCCAGGTCGAGAGCATGGGGCACGGCCGCGCCCAGGGCACGGTGGTGATGGAGGGCGTCCCGCTGTCGGTGTACGTCGAGGTCGACAGCCCCGGCTGGCGGCAGATGCTCTGGTACGACCGCCGCCTCATCGACGGCGGCACGCGGCTCGACTTCGACAGCATCCGGCACACCACGCTGCGGCCCTTCGGCATGCTCTTCATGGGCCCGGCGGCGCCGGGGCAGGCCGTCGAGGTGCGGATGGGGTTCTCGCTGCGCGGCTGCGAGCAGGCCCGCCAGAACCTGGAGCGCGAGTGCGGGCAGGCCGGGCAGGCCTTCGACGCGGTGCTCGCCCGCACCCGCTCCCGCTGGTCCGACCACCTCGGCCGCGTGCAGGTCGACGGCGGCACGCCCGCCCGCCGCACGGTGCTGGCCACGTCCCTCTACCACGCGCTGATCAAGCCGTGCTTCGCCGACGACGAGAGCCCGTTCTGGCCGACCCCCGGCCCGTTCGCGTTCGACGTGTGCACCATGTGGGACATCTACAAGACCCAGCTCCCGCTGCTGGCCGCCATCGCCCCCGACCGGGCCGCGGGCCTGCTGGAGTCGCTGATCAGGGTCTGCGAGGAGGAGGGCAATTTCCCCATCGGCTACCGCATGTCGCGCGGCGCCGACCGGTTCTTCCGCCAGGCCAGCGCGCTCGCGCACACCGCGCTCGCCGACGCCCACGCGCTCGGCGGGACGGACCTCGACTGGAGCTGGGCGCTCGTGCACATGGTGGGCGACCTGCGCCGCGGCTACGGCGAGGACTTCTACGAGCGCGGCGTGGTGCACCCGATCACCCACACCCTCGACCTCGCCTACGCCCACCACTGCACCGCCCAGGTCGCCCGCGCGCTCAACGACGGCGGCCTGGCCGACGACCTGGAGGAGCGCGGCCGGCAGTGGCGCAACGCCTTCGACCCCGGCACGGGCCTGCTGCGCGACTCGGAGTTCTACGAGGGCGGCAAGTGGAACTACTCCTTCCGGCTGCTGCACGACATGGCCGCGCGCATCGCCCTGGCCGGCGGCGACCGCGCCTTCGCCGACCGGCTCGACCGGTTCTTCGGCTACGGCGCCGAGCCGGTGGACCGGCCCGGCCGCCGCCCGCGACCGGCGGAGATGGCCGCCGGCTACGCGCTCAACCGCTTCGAGGGCCTCAACAACGAGCCGGACATGGAGGCGCCGTGGGCCTACCACTACGCCGGCCGGCCCGACCGCACCGCCGAGGTGGTGCACGCCGCGCTGACCTGGCAGTTCGGCACCGGCCCCGGCGGCCTGCCCGGCAACGACGACTCCGGCGGCCTCAGCTCCTGGTACGTCTGGGCGTCGCTGGGGCTCTTCCCCGTCGCGGGACAGAACCTGTTCCTCGTCAACGCGCCCGCCTTCGAGCGTGCCGTGCTCAGGGCTGGCGGCAACGAGTTCGTCATCGAGACCAGCGGGCACCGCGAGACCCCCATCGGCGTGGAGGGCCTCGACCGTGACCCGCCGGCGCAGTACGTCCAGGAGGCCACGCTCAACGGCAAACCCCTGCACGCGGCGCACCTCAGCGCCACCACCGTGCACCAGGGCGGGCTGCTGCGCCTGCGGCTGGGCCCGGAGCCGTCCGCGTGGGGGCGCGGCGTCCGCCCGCCGTCCCTGTCCGACCCGTTCCCGACCCCGGAGGAAACGCGATGACTCACCTCCCCCGCCGTCTCGTCATCGTGGTCAGGGCCGACCCGGTCATCTGCGGCCACTCCGGCGAGGCACGCAACCTCGCCGAGGTCGCGCTGACCCGCGGGTTCGCCGACGTGCGGCTGCTGACCTGGCCCGTTCCGGCGCTGCGGGCGGCGGGGCTGCCGCTCAAGCCGCTGGACCGGCTGCTGCCGTACAGCGAGGGGATCACCGTGGAGCGGCCGGAGCCCGTCGGCGACTACCGGGTGCCCGACGGGCGCTACCAGGCCGGGCTCACCGGCCGGCTCGTCGAGCTGCTGGCCGAGCCGTACGCCACGGTCTGCCTGTCCATGTACCTGGCCCCGCACACGCCCGTCGTCGTGGACGCGGTCGCCGCCGCCCGCGCGGCCGGGTTCGCGCCCGCCGTGCGCACCGTCGCCAAGGCGGTCGGCTCCGACGTGACCAACGTGATCAAGTCCTGCCTGCGCGAGGGCCGGTTCGGCGCGGCGACCGTGCTGTTCACCACGTTCCTGGCCAACGACGAGGTCGTCGCCGTCTCCGACTACACCCGGCAGGAGATCGTCGCCTCGGCTGAGCAGGTGGACGCCGGCTGCGGCACCACCTTCGCCGAGCAGTGCCGGCGCCGCGTCACCGTCAGTTACCCGCCGATCGACTCCGCCGCCTTCCTCGACCTGGACCCGGAGCCGATGCGGGCCGTGCTCGACCGGCGCGGCCTGGAGCGCGACGGGTACATCCTGTTCCTGTCAAGGGTGACCAGGGCCAAGGGCATCGACGACCTGCTCGCCGCCTACCGCCGGATGCGCTGCCGGTCGCGGGTGAGGCTGGTCGTCGCCGGCACCGGGCCCATGCTGGAGCAGGCGCGGGCCATGGCGGGCGGCGACGAGCGCGTGGTCTTCCTCACCGACGTCGACGACCGCGAGAAGGCGCTGCTCATGCGGGGCTGCGCGGCGTACGTGCTGCCGACCAAGCCCGAGCCCGACTTCGTCGAGACGTTCGGCATCGCGCTGGCCGAGAAGATGCTGGCCGGCGGCGGGCCCATCGTCACCACCCCGACGGGCGGCACGCTTGAGGCGGTCGGCGACACCGCCGTCATCGTCCCGCCCGGCGACGCCGCCGCCCTGGCGCGGGCCGTGGACCGGGTGGTCCTGGAGCTGTCCGCCGCCGAGCGCCACGACCTGGAGCTGCGGGCCCGCACCCGGGCGATGGCCTTCGACCGGGCCGCCGTGTTCGACGGGCTGTTCCCCCAGGAGCCGACCGCGCTCGGCGCCGCCTGACGCCCGCCCGGCCGGCCCGCTCCGGCGACGATGGCGCAACGAGGGCGCGGCACACTGCCAGGAACGACCGGCGTCCAAGGGGGTTCGGGACGGATGACCCGGGCTCTGCGCTGCTCCACCCGGCCGCGGCTGTCCCTGCCGGGCGGCTTCGGCCTCGTCGTCGGCGACGCACCGGGTGACCCTGGGCATCCAGGAGCAGCGGGTGCTCGCCTGCCTCGCGCTCAAGCGGCCCCCCACCGGTGGCCCACCGCCGAGCCGGCCTGGCGGACCGCCTGCGGGACGGCCCGGTCGGGCGGTGCGCAGGCCGACGGGCGTATGCGCCGCCTTTCCCGGGCGAGTGGTGAGGTGAACGCGGGCGCCCGCCGGGTGCGGCTCACTACGATGCGGCCATGCTTCTCGATCTTGCGCCTTACGTCCTCATGGCCGCGTTCCTGATGATTCCCCTGGGCATCGCGTCCGCGGCTGTCACCGCCGCGGCGCTGTCCGCCCCGCGCGACCGCCACGGGCGTGTCCGCCGGGTCCACGTGGCCGGGGGATTGATCGTGTCGTTGGCCGGCGTCCTGCTGATGGTGATCAGCGCGTTGTCCGGGCGTGACGATTCGCGCCACGGCGCGATCGAATGGTTCGGGATGGTGCTGCTGGCCTTCGCCGGCGCGGGCCTGCTGGTGTCCGGGCTCGGCCCGTCCGGCTCGTGGCTGCTGGAGATGCTCGCCCGGTTCGCCGGACGGCTGCCGCTGCCCGTCCGGCTCGCGGCACGCGACCTGGCCGGTCGCCGCGTGTCCACGGCGCCGGCGGTCGCGGTGGTCACGATCGCGACCGCGTTCGGCGTCGCGCTGACGGTGGTCGCGGTCGGCATGACCGGGCAGAGCAGAGCCCACTACCTCTCCCAGGCCCGGCCCGGCACGCTGCTGGTGCACCACTTCTCGGCGGCCGACGCGGGCACCGCGCGGGAGGCGATCCAGCGGGAGTTACCCGGGGCGCCCGTCGCCCAGATCGAACGTGTCTCCGATGAGTTCCGGTACCTCCACGTGCACGCGAAGGAGTACGACCAGCCCGACGGAGTCGTCTACTGGCGCCACGTCATCGGCGACGAGAAGGTGTTGCGGTATCTCACGGGCGACCAAGCGACGCCGTATGACGAGAACACGGTCGTGGTGGTCACGAACGCCGGCGTGAAGATCGAATCGGCCGAGATCGACTACGCCGAGGACAAGAGGGACGACGACCCGTCGACGGTCAGAACGGTCCCGGCGCGCACCGCCAGGACCGTCGACCCGAAGATGCAGGCCATCTTCGTCCCCGCGAAGATCGTCCGCGACCTCGGCTACCGGCTCGAACCGGACGAGCTGATCGTCGACCCCACCCTGCGCCGGGTCTCGCCGGAGGAGCAGGAGCGGGTCGAGGGCCGGCTCAGCGGCGTGACCGCGGACACCTATGTGGAGCGCGGGTTCCAGCCGTCGATGGGCTGGACGGCCGTCGCCGTGGCGGCGTTCCTCGTCGCCGTCGGCGGCGCGCTGGCCACCGGCCGGGGAAGGACGGTGAGCCCCCGGCCGGCCGGGGTGCTCAGGCGGGTGACGGGCGGGCCGTCCGCCTTCCGGTGGTTCGCAGCCTCCCGTACGGGGCTCAGCGCGCTGTGCGGGACGGCGCTGGGTGCGGTCGCCGGAACCCCTATCGGGATGCTGGTGATCTGGCCGTTGACGATGCGCACCTCGTGGGACACCCCGGAGCGGTCGCCCTTCGAGACCCCGTGGGCACTGGTCGCGGCCATGGCCGCCGCGCTGCCCCTGCTCGCCGCCGTCCTCGGCGGGCTCCTCACCCCGGAGCGGGAGAACCCGCGGGTCAGCCCCGCAGGCCGGGCACGTCGATGACGATCACCTCCGTGTCGTCGGCCCGGCCGGGGATGCGGCCGTCGTTGCCCGGGAAGTTGTTGTCGTTGGCGACCACCACCCGGTCACCGCCCAGCGGCAACACCGACTCCACCGACTGCAGGGGGAAGGAGAACAGCGGCCCGACCCCGTACTCGCCGGGCCTGGCCGGCGTGGAGACGCCCTTCGGGTCGGCGATGCGCAGCAGGTCCACGGCGGTACGGCGGGGCAGCACCCCGTCCTGCCCGGCGGCGTCGAGGTCGGTGACGACCAGCCGCTTGACCCGGGAGGCGGGCCCCATCTCGTTGTCCCGCTCGATCAGCAGCAGCCGCCGCCCGTCGAGCACCGCCGCGTCGCCGACGAGCAGCCCGGGCTCGTCCACCCGGAAGGTCCAGGTGCGGCCGGTGTAGGCGGCCTTGCGCACGTCGAACTCGTAGACCACGCGCCGCCGCTGGTCGGGGTCGCCGCTCCTGGCGCCCTCCAGGATCGGGTACAGCGTCCAGCCGTCCGTGCTGGCCGCCATGGCCTCGAACCCGCGGCTGGCCGGCAGCGTGGGGCTCTCTCCGGCGGCCAGGTCGGGCGACTGCGGCGACCTGGTGCCGTCCGGCAGCGGGATCGGCGCCTGCAGCACCTTGCCGGTGCGGTCGGTGCGCACCAGGTACGGCCCGAACTCCTCGCCGATCCACAGGTCGCCGCGCGCGTCCCAGGCCAGCGACTCGACGTCGAAGTCGGCCCCGGTCAGCAGCCGGTCGGCGGTGCCCTGGTTGACGATGGGGAACGGCACCTTGCGGTCCGGGTCGCGGAAGCCGAGGTGCGAGCGCACCTCGATCGCGCCGGAGCGGTGGCCGGTCTCGATGACGTAGGCCCGCAGCAGGAAGTCGGCCGAGTTGCTCCTGGCGCCGAACCCGTTGTCCGGCATGGCGAGCAGGCGGCTGGCGGAGCGGGAGCGCGGCGTGGCCGGGATCACGGCGGAGAAGCCGGGGATCGGCTGGCCGGCGAACGGCGGCGTGACCCCGTTGACGGTGGCCGGCGGGAGCTGCGTGCCCGACGCGGGGCCGGGCTGGTAGTCGGTGGCGGGCAGCAGCGCCCGCGCCGACAGCCGGGCCTCGTCCGGCAGGCGGACGCTCAGCGCGTACAGGCGGGTGGTCTGCGCCGCGTTGTTGTTGTCGTCGGAGACGAGGTGGAGCGTGCGGCGGTCACCGGACAGGCGCCCGCCCAGGGCCATGCCCTCGATGTTGTCCAGCAGCGGGTTGGGCTGCGGCTGCTCGGCGGTGGCGCCGGACGGCGGGCAGTCGGCGAGGTCGGCGAGCAGGTGCTTGCCGAGCCAGGAGCGCTGGTCGGTGAGGGCGGACAGGGACTCGACGCCGGACACGTCGGCGGCGCCGGTGGCGGAGACCCGGTAGACCCGCACGGTGTTGCCCACCCCGGCGGTGAAGCCGCGCTCCAGCGACAGCAGTTGCCCGTCGGCCGGCGCCACCAGCTCCACGAGCCCGAGCCCCGGGTCGGTGCGGTAGGCGTGCTGGGCGGCGGGTGTGTAGGAGCCGCCCGCCCTGCCCTCGTAGCGCAGGATCCGCTGCAGGCCGCGGCCCTCGGCGTCGCGGCCGTCGGCCGACAGCGGTCCCTCCATGCCGGCGTACAGCACGCGGCCGTCGGGCGTGGCGGTCAGCGCCTCGAAGGTCTGGTTGGTGGTGGCCTGGCCGGCCGGGGCCACCCGGAAGCGCTCCGGCACCTGCAACTCGGCGACCTGGCGGCCGTCGGAGAGCCGGAAGCGCCGGATCGACGGCTCGGTCTCCGAACTCGCCAGCACGCTGCGCCCGCCGCGCTCGGCGACGAGCCCCTCGCCGTCGAAGTCGGCCCCCGTGTACGGCGTGCCGTCCGCCCGCCGCAGCGTCGTCATGCCGCGGATCCCGGCCGACAGGCCCTTGCCCCGGCCGGCGGAGAGCTCGACGTCGTACAGGCGGGCGGGGGTGGTGCCGACGTTGTCCACCAGCGCCAGCGCCCGCGACGAGCGGGTGGGCGCGAGGGCGGACAGGCCGCCGACGGCCGTGCCCTCGAACGTCGTCTTGTCCAGGCTGTCGGTGAAGCCGAGCAGGGAGACGTCGGCCGAGCAGCGGGCGCCGGGCGGGGAATGCTCTGACGTCGCCGCGCCGGCCGCGGGGACGGCCGCGCCCAGCAGGGCGAGGGCCGCCGCGGCCGCGATGGCCCGCGCGGGCCGCCGGGTGCTGCGCACAAGTACCTCCGGAGGTCTGGAAGGGTTCCCGGATGATCGAAGTCCGCGCAGCCCGCCAGTGCAGAACCGGGCCTCGAACTTCTCGTGAACAGCTGCTGTATCCGTGTCGGTGCCCGGAGTCCTCGCGTGACGATCCGGTGACAAGGGCTTTCCGCCGCTATGTGACCGGTCACACACCTGGTAGGACTCCCATGCACCGACCCCGGCTACCGCGGCCACCACGAGCACTACCGCGCCCTGGAACGCGAGCTCGGCATCGGCCCGCTGCCCGTCAACATCGACGAGTACGGCAACCGGCGCGACATGTCCGTCCCCGGCCAGCTCATCCAGTGGATCTCCATGTTCGAGGACACCAAGGTCGACGCCGACCTGGCGTACTGGACCCACGCCGGCGACCTCGACGACCACGGCGTGCGCACCCGCCAGGCCAACGGCGGCTGGTGGCTGCTCAAATGGTACGCCGACCTCACCGGGAGACCGTCCGGCGGCCCCGCCATCGCCCTCGGCGGCGGCGCCCGCGCGACGTTCTTCGTCGCCGCAGGCGAGGACGGCTACCACGACCTGACCCTGTCCTACCGTTCCGACAGGGCGGGCGACCTCGACGTGCGCGAGGTCGGGCGGGCGGTCCCCGGCGTGCGGGCGGCGCGGCCAGGTGACGGCGCCTCACGCCTGCGGGTGCACCTTCCGGCCGGGATCTCGAAGGTGGAGGTCGGCGGCCCAGCCGGGCTGCGCCTGCGCGAGCCGGCCACCGTACACCCCGCTCACCCTCACCACCGCGGACGGCGCCCTTCGCCCTCGGCAACGCCGCCGCCTTCGGGCCCGACGTGGACCGGCTGGAGCTCGCCCGGTTCGTGCTCGACGTGGGCAACCAGGCGTAGGCACGACGCGGCCCGCCTCCCCGGCGGGCCGTCTTGCGTAGGCTGGGCCATCGGAACACCTCGCCGCACGGCCGAGGACCCGCGACGCCCTGTGGGGCGGGCCGTCGCGGGCTGCGCGAAGTCCCCGGTGCGGTGAACGACGATGACCAGCAGGATGACCCGGGTCGAGCAGGTCAGCGCGACCCGGGAGGCGCTCCTGGCCGCCGCCGAGCGGCTGTTCGCCGAGCGCGGGGTGCACGCCGTCGGCAACCGGCAGATCAGCGAGGCCGCGGGCCAGGGCAACAACGCCGCCGTCACCTACCACTTCGGCGCCAAGGCCGACCTGATCCGCGCCATCGCCCGCAAGCACGCCGAGCAGATGGAGGGCATCCGCACCCGCATGATGGCCGGCATCGACGGCTCCACCGACCTGCGCGACTGGGTCGCCTGCCTGGTCCGCCCGCTCACCGAGCACCTGGAGAGCCTCGGCAGCCCCACCTGGTACGCCCGCTTCACCGCCCAGGTCATGGCCGACCCCGCGCTCAACGCCATCATGGTCGACGAGGCCCTGACCGCCGCCCCGGTGCTGCGGCTCTTCCGCCACGGCCTGGCCCGCTGCCTGCCCGGCCTGCCGGACGGCGTCCGCGTCGAGCGCGGCGTCATGGCCCGCCACCTCGTCGTGCAGATGTGCGCCGAGCGCGAACGAGCCCTGGCCGCCCACGCCCCCACCTCCCGCCCCACCTGGTCCGCCACCGCCGACGGCCTGATCGACGCGATCGTCGCGATCTGGCAGGCGCCCGTTTCCGGCGCATCGTGAATTCGTGCTTTCCAGCCCGTCGCCGTGGCAGACTTCTCCGCCGTGATCGACAATTATTGAAAGGCGGAAAATGCGACCGGATTCATGGCGATTAGTCAGCGTCGTGTTGGCCTTGCTGCCGACGATGTTCTCCCCGTGCGGCTGGGCCGTGACCACGCCGGGCAGTTGCCGGATCACCAGCTCAGAGGCCGGTATGGGGTTCAGCGTCCTCGTCGCGGAGGTGTTCGACGGGAGCCCGGTGCCGGAGGTCGCCGACTCCCTGTTGCTGATATTCGCCATTCCCGCGCTGCTCGTGGCGCTGACGGGCAAATGGCGTGGACGCCGGTTCAACCGGGTGGCGATCGGGGTGCTGATCGCGGGCGGATCGGTGAACGTCCTGGCCAACGCTCTCGGCAGGGTGCTGGGGGACGAGATCATCCGCCTCCTGCTCTTCGGCGATCCCCTGGACGGCGCGGTGCGGCTGCCGTCCATCTGGCTCGGCCTCGCCCTCCTCACCGCCGCCTACGCCCTGCGCCGGGCCGCGCAGCCCGCGGTCGCCGACGCCCCATCCCCATCCTCATCCCCATCCCTGCCTCCGCTCGTCGCCGAGGAGCCACGATGATCGCCAGAATCTGGCACGCGACCGCCACCCCGGACGGCGCCGACGCCTACCAGCGCCACTTCACCGGCGCCGTCCTCCCCGAGCTGCGCAGGACCGACGGGCATCGAGGCGCGTACGTGCTCCAGCGGGTCACCGACGACCACGTCGAGCTGCAGGTCATCACCCTCTGGGAGTCCCTCGGCGCGATCAGGGGCTTCGCAGGGGACGATCTCGGCACGGCGGTCGTCGAGCCTGAGGCCCGGGCCGTCCTGCTGTCCTACGACACCACCGTCACGCACCACGACGTCCTCACGGCCACCGGAGGCTGAGCCGCCCCCGCGCGGTCGGGGTGGTCCGGCGCGCGTGAGATGCTGCCAGGATGACCTCGACTGAACAGGCCGAGCCGGCCCCCCGCCGCAGGCGGGGCCGTCCAGGCCATGACCAGTCGGCGATCCTGCGCGCCGCCGTCGAGCTGTTCAACCGGCGCGGGTACGACGCCACGAGCATGGGCGACCTGGCCAAGGAGCTCGGGCTGACCAAGCCGGCCATCTACCACCACGTCACCGGCAAGGAGCAACTGCTCGGCCAGGCGCTCGACGACGCCCTCGACGAGCTCACCTCCGTCGTGACCGAGGCGTCGCGCGAGCAGCCGGGGACCGGGGCGTACCAGCGGCTGCGCGAGGTGGTGCGGCGCAGCGTGGAGGTGCTCATCGCGCACCAGCCGTCCGTCACGCTGCTGCTGAGGGTGCGCGGCAACAGCGAGATCGAACTGGCCGCGCTGGAACGGCGGCGCTGGCTCGACGACCGGCTGGCCGCGCTCGTGGCGGACGCCGTCGCCGAGGGCGCGCTGCGCGACGACGTGCCGCCCGCGCTGGTGAGCCGGCTGCTGTTCGGCATGGTGAACTCGCTGGTGGAGTGGTACCGGCCGGACGGGGCGTACGACCAGGCGATGGTGGCCGACGCGATCACCTCCATCGCCTTCGACGGCCTCGCCCGTCACGAGCCCTGACCCGTCACGAGCCCTGACCCGCTACGAGCCTCACCCGCCACGCGCCTTCGCGCCGCCCGGAGCCGTGAACCGCCGCGGGGTCAGGGGCCGGCCCGGCTCACCAGGTGTAGAAGCCCTGTCCCGTCTTGCGGCCCAGGTGCCCGGCGGCGACGAGGTCGCGCAGGATGCGCGGCGGCTCGAAGCGGGGCCCGAGCTCGCGGGCCAGGTGCTCGGCGATGGCCAGACGCACGTCCAGGCCGACGATGTCGGTGGTGCGCAGCGGCCCGACCGGGTGGCGGTAGCCGAGCGTCATCGCGGTGTCGATGTCGGCGGCGCTCGCCACCCCCTCCTCCAGCATCCGCATCGCCTCCAGCGCCAGGCACACCCCGAGCCGGCTGCTGGCGAACCCCGGCGAGTCCGTCACGGTGATCGGCGTCTTGCCGAGCGCCGCCACCCAGCCCTGTGCCCGCGTCAGCAACTCGGGCTCCGTACGCGGCCCCGCGACGATCTCCACGAGGTCGCTCACCGGGACGGGGTTGAAGAAGTGCAGGCCCAGGAAGCGGCCGGGCGCCGACAGCCCGGCGGCGAGCCCCGCCAGCGACAGGCTGCTGGTGTTGGTGGCGAGCACCGCCCCGGGCGCCTGCTTCTCGGCGACGGCCAGCACCTCCGCCTTCAGCGCCGCGTCCTCGGGAACGGCCTCGATCACCAGCTCGCAGCCGGCCAGCCCGGCGGGATCGGCGGTGGCCCGCAGCCGCGAGGCCGCCGCCTGCGCGGGCTCGGTGAGCGTGCCCTTCGCGGCGGCCTTGGCCAGGCTGTCACCCACCCTGTCGCGCGCCGCGCCGGCCGTATCGGCGGAGCTCTCGACGATGACGACGTGGCCGCCCGCGACGAGGAACGCGTGCGCGATGCCGGCCCCCATCCGCCCGCCGCCGACGACTCCCACGGTCCTGGGCAGGTCAGCGTTCATCGCTTGCCTTCCTTCCTGTTGCGCCGCTCCAGGAACGCCGTCATGCGCGCCTGCTTCTCCTCGGTCTCGAACAGCACCGCCTGTGCCACGTCGTCCACGAACGGGTGCGCGCCGCGCGGGGCGTGGAAGACGGCCTTCATCAGCCGCGTCGCCAGCGGCGCCTGCGCCGCGATCCGGTCGGCCAGCAGGTGGCCGGTGGCGAGCAGGTCGTCCGGCTGCACGACCTCGTTGAGCAACTGCACGGACAGCGCCTCCTCCGCCGTCAGCACGCGGCCCGCGAGCAGGATCTCCTTGGCCAGCGGCTCCCCGACGAGCTCGGCCAGCCGCCAGGCGGCGCCGGCGGCGGCCAGGATGCCGAGGCCCGTCTCGGGGTTGCCGATGCGGGTGCGCGGGGTGCCGATCCGGAAGTCGCAGGCGTAGGCGAGCTCGGCGCCGCCGCCGAGGGCGTAACCGTCGAGCAGGCCGATGGTGGGCATCGGGAGCTTGTGGATCCGGTCGAAGATCCTGGAGTTGATGCCGCGCAGGGCGTCGTCGCGGCCCCGCTCGCGGAGCTGGGCGATGTCCGCGCCGGCGGCGAACGTGGTGCCCTCGCCGGTGATCAGGACGACCTTCGGGTCGGCCTCGACGGTGGCGCAGGCGTCGTGCAGGGCGCGTACCAGGTCGTGGTCGATCGCGTTGCGCACCTCGGGACGGTTGAGCCGCCACACGACCCGGTCCTCGCCCTCCTCGACGAGGAGACCCGGCCCGCCGTTCGCGGCGGGCTCGCGGCTCCTGCCCGATCCGCGGTTCGTGGCGGGCCCGCCGTTCGGCTCCTGCCCGCCGCTCATGCCCGCTCCACCAGGAGCGCGCTGCCCTGGCCGACGCCCACGCAGAGGGTGGCCAGGCCGCGCCGGCCGCCCGTGCGTTCGAGGCGGCCGAGCAGCGTGACGAGGATGCGCGCGCCGGAGGCGCCGAGCGGGTGGCCGAGGGCGATCGCGCCGCCGTCGGCGTTGACCCGTTCGAGGTCGAGCCCGAGGTCGCGGACGCAGGCCAGCGACTGGGCGGCGAACGCCTCGTTGAGCTCGACGGCGTCGAGGTCGCCGACGTCCCAGCCGGCGCGTTCGAGGGCCTTGCGGGTCGCGGGCACGGGGCCGATCCCCATGATCTCGGGCGGCACCCCGGCATGCGCGGCGGCCACGAGCCGGGCCCGAGGCGTCAGGCCGTGCCGCTCCAGGAAACGCTCGCTCACCACGACGACGGCCGCGGCTCCGTCGTTGAGAGAGCTGGAGTTGCCCGCGGTGATGACACCGCCGGGGCCGTGGATCGGGCGCAGGCGGGCCAGCCGCTCCAGGCTGGTGTCCGCCCGCGGCCCCTCGTCGGCCTCGATCAGCTCCTCGACCGCGCCCTCACCGGGCGCGCCCTTCCGCGCCGCACCCTTGCCGACCGGCACCGCGACGATCTCGTCCGCGAACCGGCCCTCCTTGGCCGCCGTGACCGCCCGCTGGTGGGAGCGGAGCGCGAACGCGTCGAGCTCGTCGCGGGTGAGCCCCCACCGCTCGGCGACGGTCTCGGCGGTCTGCGGCATCGAGGCGGTCGTGGCGGTGTCGAAGCGCGGGTTGGTGAAGCGCCAGCCGATCGAGGTGTCGAAGGACGCGCCCGGCTTGGCGAACGCCTTGGCCGGCTTCTCCAGCACCCACGGCGCCCGGGTCATCGACTCCACGCCGCCCGCGACGACGACGTCGGCGTCCCCGGCGGCGATGAGCGCGCGGGCGGTGGTGACCGCGGTGAGCCCGGAGGCGCAGAGCCGGTTGACGGTGAAGCCGGGCACCGAGTCGGGCAGGCCCGCCAGGAGGGCGGCCATGCGGGCCACGTTGCGGTTGTCCTCGCCCGCCTGGTTGGCCGCGCCCAGCACCACCTCGTCCACCAGGCCGGGGGCGATGCCGGCGCGGGCGACGGCCTCCCGTACGACGAGGGCGGCCAGGTCGTCGGGGCGGACGTGGGCGAGCGCGCCGCCGTAACGGCCTATCGGCGTCCGCACGCCGGAGACGACGAAGGATTCGGGCACGTGCAGCTCCTGTGATCGGTGAACGGTTCGGGACGGCCGGCGTGGCCCGGGTCAGGCGTCGTAGTCGATGGTCACCTGCTCGCCGACCGGGTACGTCTGGCAGGTCAGCACGAACCCGGCGGCGACCTCGGCCGGTTCGAGCGCGTAGTTGCGGCGCATGTCCGCCTCTCCTTCCCGCACGACGGCCCGGCACGTCCCGCAGACCCCGCCCTTGCAGGCGAACGGCAGGTCACCGCGGCCGGCCTGGGCGCCGTCGAGCAGCGTCGTCTCGCGGGAGACCGTGGAGGTGGTCCGCAGGCCGTCGAGCACGGTGGTCAGCTCCGTCGTGGCGCCGGAGAGCTCGTTCCCTGCGCGGCGGGGCGGCGGGGGAGGGGCGTCGGCGTAGAAGAGCTCGACGTGCACGCGCTCCGGCGGCACGCCCAGGCCGGCGAGCACCGTACGGGCCTCCTCGACCATCTGCAGCGGCCCGCACAACCAGACGTGGTCGAACACCTCCACCGGGACGAGACCGGTCAGCAGCCGGCGCAGCCGGTCGCCGTCGAGCCGCCCCGACAGCAGCTCGACGTCGCGCGGCTCCCGCGAGAGCGTGTGCACGACCTGGAGCCGCGGGCCGTAGCGGTTCTTCAGGTCGCCGAGCTCCTCGGCGAACATGACGGTGCGGCTGGTGCGGTTGCCGTACAGGAGCGAGACGTGGGCGCCGGGATGGGTCAGGACCGTCGAGGCGACCGACAACATCGGCGTGATGCCGGAGCCGGCGGCGACGCACAGGTGCCGCTCGCCCAGGCCGGGGTCGGCCCGCCAGGAGCCGGTGGGCGGCTGCACCTCGATCACGGTGCCGGGCCGCACCTCGTGCACCAGCCAGGAGGAGAACAGGCCGCCGGGGATCTCCCTGACGCCGATGCGCGGAGCGGCGCCGGCGGGGGCGCAGATCGAGTACGAGCGGCGGTGCTCGCGGCCGTCGATGACGCGGCGCAGGGTGAGCGACTGGCCGGCCCTGAAGGCGTACGCGTCGCGCAGCTCGCCGGGGACGGCGAAGGTGATCGCGGCGGCGTCGTCGCACAGCCGGTCCACGGCCGCCACGGTCAGCGGATGGAAGACGGCGGCCCTGGACGGGGCGGGCGCGAGCGTGGTCATCGGTCAGATCTCCTTGACGTGCTCGAACGGTTCGAGGCAGTCGGTGCAGCGGTAGAGGGCCTTGCAGGCGGTGGCGCCGAACTCCGAGGTGAGGCGGGTGGCCGCCGAGCCGCAGCGGGGGCAGGGCGGCGCGGGCCGGGGCGGGCCGCTGAGCGTGAGCAGCACGGGGCCTGCCCGCCGGGGGGCGGGGCCGGGCGCGGACAGCCCGGCGGCGTGCAGGGCGGCGCGGCCCCGTTCGGAGATCCAGTCGCTGGACCAGGCCGGGTGGAGCACGACCCGCACCTCGACCCGGTCGAAGCCCGCGTCGTTGAGCCGGTGGACGAGGTCGTCGCGCATGGTCGCCATGGCGGGGCAGCCGGTGTAGGTCGGCGTGATCGAGGCGATGACGACCTCGCCGCCGTCCGCGTCCCGTTCCACCTCGACCCCGCGCAGCACGCCCAGGTCGGCGAGGGTGAGCATCGGCATCTCGGGATCGCGCACCTCCCCGGCGGCCTCGACCGCCCGCCGCCTGGCGTCGGGCGCTCGGGTGGCAGTGGCCTCGACCGCCCGCCGCCCGGCGTCCGCCGCCTCGCAGGCCCGGGAGGGGGCGGGCCGGTCGGTGCTCACCAGCGCCCGCTCGGGTGGGCGCGGGCGACCACCTGCATCTCGGCGAGCAGGCGGCCCAGAGCCTCGGTGTGCAGGCCGTCGCGGCCCGTCCGCCCGCCGACGCCCGCCAGCGGCGCCCGCTCGGGACGGGGCACGCCGCTGACGGTGAGCACCTGGTCGAGGACGGCGTCCACCTCCTCGCGCAGCGACGCGGGATCCACGCCGACGCCCGACTCCGCCAGGGACCCTTCCAGCGGGTGCGCGGCGACCAGCTCGCCCTGCAGCGGCCACAGCTCGTCGAGGGCGGCCAGGAGCCTGCGGTGCGACTCCTCGGTGCCGCGCGCCAGCGTGAGGAACCAGCGCCCGGCCCAGTCCCGGTGGTAGGCGACCTCCTTGACGCCCTTGGCCGCCACGGCCGCCAGCACCTGGTCGCGGCTCGTCCGCAACCGCTCCAGCAGCGCCAGCCGGGCCGTGGAGAACAGCAGCAGCCGCACCACGACGTGCGCGAAGTCCCCGTTGGCCACCTCGGCCAGCCGCACGTTCCTGAAGTCGCGGTCGTCGCGGAAGAAGGCCAGGGCGTCCTCCGGCGGCACCGGCGAGCCCTCGGGCAGGGCGGGCACGACGCCGGGGTCGGCGGCGGCCGCGCGGGCCAGGAGCAGGCGGGCCTGCCCGAGCAGGTCGAGGGCCATGTTCGCGAGCGCGATGTCCTCTTCCAGGTCGGGCGCGCGGCTGCACCACTCCGACAGGCGCTGCGAGATGATCAGCGCGTCGTCGCCGAGCATCAGGCAGTACGCGGCCAGCTCGGCGGGGTCCACGCCGCCGGGCGTCGTGGTGTCGACGCCGGCCAGCGGGTCCTCGAAGTCGGTGCCGAAGGCCCACTGGGAGGAGTCGCCGCCGAGCAGGCCGTCGAAGACGCTGCCGTGTTCGTCGCTCATGGTGTCCGGTCCGTTTCTCACATGTGCGGGACGTCGGCGGGGATGTCGTAGAACGTGGGGTGCCGGTAGACCTTGTCGCCGTTCGGCCCGAACAGCGGGTCCTTTTCGTCGGGGCTGGAGGCGGTGATGGCGTCGGCGCGGACGACCCAGATGCTGACGCCCTCGTTGCGGCGGGTGTAGACGTCGCGGGCGTGGCGCAGGGCCATCGTGTCGTCCGGGGCGTGCAGCGATCCGACGTGCACGTGGTTGAGTCCGCGCTTGCCGCGCACGAACACCTCGTAGAGCGGCCACTCCCGCCGGTCGGCGCTCATCGGGCGGCCTCGGCGCTCTCGCGGACAGCGCTCTCACCAGCAGCGCTCTCGCGGACAGTGCTCTCACGGGCGGCGAAGGCGGTGGCGGCCTCGCGTACCCAGGCGCCCTCCTCGTGGGCGGCCCTGCGGTGCGCCAGCCGCTGCGCGTTGCACGGCCCGTCACCGCGGATGACGGCGGCCAGCTCCCGCCAGTCGGGCTCGCCGAAGTCGTAGTGCCCGCGCTCCTCGTTCCAGCGCAGGCCGGGGTCCGGCAGCGTCACCCCGAGCGCGTCGGCCTGCGGGACGGTCATGTCCACGAACTTCTGGCGCAGCTCGTCGTTGGAGTTGCGCTTGATGCCCCACGCCATCGACCGCTCGCTGTTGGGCGACTGTGCGTCAGGCGGCCCGAACATCATCAGCGACGGCCACCAGAACCGGTCGACGGACTCCTGCACCATGGCCCGCTGCTCGCCGGTCCCGCGCATCATGGTCATGAGCAGCTCGTACCCCTGTCGCTGGTGGAACGACTCCTCCTTGCAGATGCGGATCATCGCGCGGCCGTAGGGGCCGTAGGAGGTGCGGCAGAGCGGCACCTGGTTGCAGATCGCGGCCCCGTCCACGAGCCAGCCGATCGTGCCGACGTCGGCGTACGACAGCGTCGGGTAGTTGAAGATCGAGGAATATTTCTGCCTGCTGGTGAGCAGCAGCTCGGTCAGCTCGGCGCGGGAGACGCCCAGGGTCTCGCAGGCGGAGTACAGATAGAGCCCGTGCCCCGCCTCGTCCTGCACCTTGGCCAGCAGGATCGCCTTGCGCCGCAGGGACGGCGCGCGGCCGATCCAGTTGCCCTCGGGCTGCATGCCGATGATCTCGGAGTGCGCGTGCTGGGCGATCTGGCGGACGAGCGTCCTGCGGTAGGCGTCCGGCATCCAGTCCCGGGGCTCGATCCGGTCATGGCGGTCGATGGTCGCGTCGAACGCGGCCTGCAGCTCCGGCTCCGCCGGGATCGTCGTCATCTTCCCTCCGAGACACATCACTCTTATTTACTTATCGCTCGGTCAGTAATACGGTGACACGGGTCGGGGTCTTCGCGCAACAGGTCCCGGGGAACGGAGACCCTGGGGAAAGGAGACAGCGTGAGCGCGCTGCTGGAGAGCTACGCCGCCGGACGATGGTCCCGCGCGGCAGACGACGGTGAACCGCTGCTCGACGCCGCCACGGGCGAGGAGGTCGCGCGGATCTCCAGCCGGGGCCTGGACGTCGCGGCCATGGTCAGGCACGCCAGGGACACCGGCGGTCCCGCGGTGCGCGCCCTGACCTTCCACGAGCGGGCGGCCCTGCTCAAGGCCCTGGCCAAGCACCTGCTGGAGCGCAAGGAGGAGCTGTACGCGCTGTCCGTGCGCACCGGCGCCACCGCCCGCGACACCGCAGTGGACGTCGACGGCGGCATCGGCACCCTGTTCAGCTACGGGAGCAAGGGCGTCAGGGAGCTGCCGAACGACACGGTCGTCCTCGACGGCGGCCTGGAGCGCCTGGGCAAGGGCGGCACCTTCGCCGGCCAGCACCTCTACACCTCCCGGCCGGGCGTGGCCGTCCAGATCAACGCCTTCAACTTCCCCGTCTGGGGCATGCTGGAGAAGCTCGCGCCCGCCTTCCTCGCCGGCCTGCCCACGATCGTCAAGCCCGCGAGCCAGACCGCCTACCTCACCGAGCTGGCCGTCCGGCAGATCATCGAGTCGGGGATCCTGCCCGAGGGCACGCTGCAGCTCCTGGCCGGTTCGGCGGGCGGGCTGCTCGACGAGCTGACGATCCAGGACTCCGTGGCCTTCACCGGCTCGGCGCACACGGCGGGCATCCTGCGCCGCCACCCCAACGTGCTCGACGACGGCGTGGCGCTCAACGTCGAGGCCGACTCGCTCAACTGCTCGATCCTCGGCCCCGACGTGCGGCCGGACGATCCGGAGTTCGACCTGTTCGTCAAGGGCGTCGTCACCGAGATGACGGTCAAGGCCGGGCAGAAGTGCACGGCCATCCGCCGGGTGCTCGTCCCCGCCGGGATGACCGGCCAGGTGATCGACGCGCTCGCCGACCGCCTCGGCAAGGTGAGCGTCGGCGACCCGCGCAACCCCGACGTGCGGATGGGCGCGCTGGCGAGCCTCGGTCAGCGCGAGGAGGTGCGCAAGGCCGTCGAGGCGCTGCTCGCGAACGCCGAGGTCGTCTTCGGCGAGCCCAAGGGCGCGGCCCTGCTCGACGGCGACCCCGAGCGTGGCGCGTTCATGACCCCGCTCGTGCTGCGCGCCCGGCCGGGAGCCGTCGAGCCGCACGACGTGGAGCCGTTCGGGCCGGTCAGCACGGTGATCGGCTACGACGGCCTGGACGAGGCGATCGCGCTGGCCGCCAGGGGCAAGGGCAGCCTCGTGGCCTCCGTCGCCACCCACGACCCCGGCGTGGCCCGCTCCGTCGTGCTCGGGCTCGCGCCGTGGCACGGCCGCGTGCTCGTCCTCGACAGGGACGACGCCAAGGAGTCCACCGGGCACGGCTCCCCGCTGCCCGTCCTCGTGCACGGCGGCCCTGGGCGGGCCGGCGGCGGCGAGGAGCTCGGCGGCATCCGCGGGGTGCTGCACCACATGCAGCGCACCGCCGTCCAGGCGTCCCCCGACCAGCTCACCGCCGTCACGGGGCGGTGGACGACGGGCTCGGCACGCGCCGAGTCCGGCGTGCACCCGTTCCGCAAGTCGCTGGCCGAGCTGCGGATCGGCGACACGATCGCCTCCGCGCCGCGCACGGTGTCGCTCGCCGACATCGACCACTTCGCCGAGTTCACCGGCGACACGTTCTACGCGCACACCGACCCCGAGGCCGCCGCACGCAACCCGCTGTTCGGCGGCATCGTCGCCCACGGCTACCTGGTCGTGTCGCTGGCCGCCGGGCTCTTCGTCGACCCGGCGCCGGGCCCCGTGCTGGCCAACTTCGGCGTCGACTCGCTGCGCTTCCTCACCCCGGTCAAGGCCGGCGACACCATCGCCGTGACGCTGACCGTCAAGCAGATCACCCCGCGCAGCAACGCCGACTACGGCGAGGTCCGCTGGGACGCCGTGGTGACCAACCAGGAGGACCAGCCGGTCGCCACCTACGACGTGCTCACCCTGGTCGCCAAGACCTGGGACGCCCGGTGAACGGGGCTCCGGTCGTCGTCGAGCGCGACGGCGCCGTGGCCGTCGTGACGCTGAACCGTCCCGAGCGGCGCAACGCGCTGGACGGCAAGACGAAGGCGGCGCTGCGCGGCGCGCTGGAGGACGTCGCCGCCGACGCCGCCGTCCGGGCCGTGTTGCTGACCGGGGCGGGCGGCGCGTTCTGCGCCGGGCAGGACCTGGCGGAGCACGCGGCGGCGCTGCGCGACGATCCCGCGCACGCGTTCGACACCGTGGAGGAGGACTACGCGCCCGTCGTCCGGCTGCTGGCCACGATGGACAAGCCGGTCGTCGCGGCCGTCGGCGGCACCTGCGTGGGCGCTGGGCTGGCCCTCGCGCTGGCCTGCGACGTGCGGGTGCTCGCCGAGGACGCCGTCTTCGCCACGGCGTTCAGCGCGATCGGCCTGACCTGCGACTCCGGGCTGTCGGCGACGCTCACGCGGGCGGTCGGCGAGGCGCGGGCCAGGGAGCTCGTCCTGCTCGCCGAGCCGTTCGGCGCGCAGGAGGCGGTCGCGTGGGGCATCTCGGGGCGCGTGGTGCCGCGCGACGAGGTCGGCACGCAGGGCCGGGCGCTGGCGGCCAGGCTCGCGGCCGGGCCGACCGCCGCCTACGCGGAGTCCAAGCGGCTCATCGCGCAGGCGTGGGGGCGGGACCTCGCGGCCACGCTGGCGGCCGAGGCGCGGGCCCAGGCGCGGCTGGGCCTGAGCGCCGACCACGCCGCCGCCGTGGAGGCGTTCCTGGCCAAGCGCAAACCCGTCTTCGAGGGCCGCTGAGCGTCACGCGCGGGGCGGGCCGTCGAGCTCGGCGGCCACGCGGGCGGCGGTCTCGCGCAGCCAGATGTGGGCGGCGTCGTGGCTGTGCACCGGGTGCCACCACAACGCCTCCTGCAGCGGCACGGCCTCGAAGGGGCACGGCAGCGCGCGTACGGGAGCCAGCCCGCGCAGCAGCGCGGCCAGCCGCCGCTGCACCAGCGCGACCCTTCGCGTGCCCGCGACCAGCGCCGGCAGGAGCTGGAAGCTCTGCACCGACACCTCCACGTCCGGCTCCAGCCCCAGCATGGTGAGCTGCCGGGTGACGGGGGCGTCGAAGGTGCGCTGGTAGACCACCCACGGCAGCCGGGCCAGGTCGTCCATGGTGACGTCGCCGGGGTGGTCGTCGGAGACCAGGCACACCCACTCGTCGCGGTAGAGCTCGACGGCGGGCATGTCGGAGATGACGCCGTGCGGCATGAGCATGCCGTCCACGCCTGACAGCAGGGCGTCCGGGTTCTCCACGAGGTCGCGCGGCACGTGCCGGAAGTGCAGCCGCACGCCCGGCGCCTCCTCGTGCAGCACGCGCGCCAGCCGCGCCCCGAAGACGGCGATCGCGTAGTCGGAGGAGAGCAGCGTGAAGTCGCGCTGCTCCACGCCGGGCTGGAAGCCGGCGCGGCTGGTGAAGAGCCGTTCCAGCACCGCGCAGGCGTTGGCCACCGGCGCGCGCAGCGCGGTGCCGAGCGGGGTCAGCTCGTAACGGTTGCCCTGCCTGACCAGGAGGTCGTCGGCGAAGTGGCGGCGCAGCCTGGCCAGGGCGGCGCTCATCGCGGGCTGGCTCAGCCCGACGCGCAGGCCGGCGCGGGTGACGTTGCGCTCCTCCAGCAGGGCGCGCAGGGCGACCGTGAGGTTGAGGTCGAGGTTGGCGAGGTTCACAGGCCTATCCATGTCATGGATGGTAGGGATCCAAAGAATCGATTTCCCAGATCTCTCCGGATGGCTCAAGGTTAAGGCACCGCCTCCGGAGGAAACCTCGTGGAAACATCCCCGCACCTCGCCGGCCCGTTCGCGCTCGGCACCTTCTCGGCCGGCTCCGGCCCCGCCTTCCCCGGCCTCGTCGCCGGCGACCGGGTGCTCGACCTGAGCGAGCACGCCCCCACCACGCGCGCGCTGCTGGAGCGCTGGGACGACGTCCTGCCGCTGCTGCGCGACGCCGCCACTGCCGCGGCGGGGGAGTGGCGCCCGCTGGGAGAGCTGCGCGTGCACGCCCCGGTCGAGCCGCGCCAGATCCTGCAGTCCGGCGCCAACTACCGCACCCACGTCATCGACCTGGCCGTGGCGCACGAGCCGCCCGGCGGCCGGCCCGCCGAGCAGGTGCGCGCCGAGGTCGCGGCGATGATGGACCGGCGCGCGGCCGAGGACCAGCCGTACGTGTTCATCGGCCTGCCGTCCTCGGTCACCGGCCCGTACGACGACGTGGTCATCCCGTCGTGGTGCACGAAGCCGGACTGGGAGCTGGAGCTGGCCGCGGTGATCGGCCGCCCGGCCCACCGGGTCGGCCCTGAGTCGGCGCTCGACCATGTCGCGGCGTACACGATCGCCAACGACATCACCGCCCGCGAGCTGGTGTTCCGCCGCGACATGCCGGAGATCGGCACCGACTGGCTGCGCGCCAAGAACGCGCCGACCTTCACGCCGCTGGGCCCGTACCTGGTGCCGGCCGCCTTCGCCGGCGACCCCGGCGACCTGAAGGTGACGCTCAAGCTGAACGGTGAGGTCATGCAGGACGAGTCCACCAAGGACATGATCTTCGACGTGGCGCGCCTGGTGTCCTACGCCTCCCAGACCGTCGAGCTGCTGCCCGGCGACCTGGTGCTGACCGGCAGCCCGGCGGGCAACGGCCTGCACCACGGCCGCCTGCTGCGCGACGGCGACGTCATGGAGGGCACGATCACCGGCCTCGGCACGCAGCGGAACGGGTGCCGCGATGAACGCTGAGCAGGCCATCGCCGAGGCGGCGGCGAAGTACTCCAACTGGGGCCGCTGGGGTGCGGACGACGTGCTGGGCACGGTCAACTTCATCGGCCCGGCCGAGCGCCGCGCCGCCGCCGCGCTGGTCCGGCGGGGCGAGGCGTTCTCGCTGTCGCAGCGCTTCGACGCCGACGGCCCGCAGAAGGGCTGGCGCCGCCGTACCAACCCGGTGCACACCATGACCGACACCGGTCTCGACGCCGTGCACGGCGACCAGGGCTTCCCGCACGGGTTCGGCGGCGCGGACGACGTGATCGCCATGCCGCTGCAGTGCTCCACCCAGTGGGACGGCCTCGGCCACATCTTCGACCACGGCCGGGCCTGGAACGGCCGCCCCGCCGACCAGGTCGTCACCAGCGAGGGCGACCGGGTCACCGGCATCGAGCACCTGGCCGCCCCGGTGGCCGGGCGCGGCGTGCTGCTGGACGTCGCCGCCGTGTACGGCGAATTGCCCGACGGCTTCGCCATCACCGAGGAGCACCTGACCGCCACCGCCGAGGCGTACGGCGTCCGCGTCGGCCGCGGCGACCTGGTGTGCGTGCGCACCGGCCGCCTCGCCAGGGCCAGGCGCGAGGGCTGGGGCGACTACGCGGGCGGCCCCGCGCCCGGCCTGTCGTTCTGGAGCGCGGGCTGGCTGCACCGCACCGAGATCGCCGCCATCGCCACCGACACGTGGGGCTTCGAGGTGCGCCCCAACGAGTTCGACAACGCGTTCCAGCCGCTGCACCAGGTCGTCATCCCGCACCTCGGCCTGCTCGTCGGCGAGATGTGGGACCTGGACGCGCTGGCCGCCGACTGCGCCGCCGACGGCGTCCACGAGTTCTTCCTCACCGCCCCGCCGCTGCCGATCACCGGCGCGGTCGGATCCCCCGTCAACCCCCTGGCGCTTAAGTGAGGCGGCCATGCCCGCAATCGAGAACGTCCTGATCGTCGGCGCCGGCACCGCCGGCTCCGCCCTGGCCATCCTGCTCGCCCGCGCCGGCGTCACCGTGGACGTCGCGGAGGTCGAGCCGGGCCCGACCGCGCTCGGGTCGGGCATCACGCTGCAGGGCAACGCGCTGCGCGTGCTGCGCGACCTCGGCGTGTGGGAGCAGGTGAGCGCGGCCGGGTTCGCGTTCGACTCGCTCGGGCTGCGCACGCCCGGCGGTGACCTGCTCGCCGAGATCCCCGACGCGCGCACCGGCGGCCCGGACCTGCCCGCCACGCTCGGCATGAACCGCCCGGAACTGGCCGCGATCCTGGCCGCCGCCGTGCGCGACGCCGGAGCGCGCGTCAGGTACGGACTGACGGTGCACGCCGTGTCGGACACCGGCGAGGTGACCTTCTCCGATGGCACCGCCGGACGCTTCGACCTGGTCGTCGGGGCGGACGGCATCCGCTCGCACGTCCGCGGCCTGATCGGCGTCGACGCGGCGCCCGAGCCCGTCGGCATGGGCATCTGGCGCATCCACACCCGCCGCCCCAAGGACGTCGAGCGCACCGACCTGATCTACGGCGGCCCCTGCTTCATCGCCGGCTACTGCCCGACCAGCGCCGACACCATGTACGCGTACCTGGTCGAGCAGGCCAGGCCCAGGGAGGCCGTCGGCGACAAGGCCGCCCACATGCGCGCGCTGGCCGAAGGCTACGGCGGCGCCTGGGACGAGATCCGCGCCGACATCACCGACCCCGGCCGCATCAACTACACCTGGTTCGAGTCGCTGCTCGTGGACCGCCCGTGGAACCGCGGCCGGGTCGTGCTGATCGGCGACGCCGCGCACGCCTGCCCGCCCACCCTGGCCCAGGGCGCCGCCCAGTGCCTGGAGGACGCCGCCGTCCTCGCCGAGCTGCTGCTCGCCGCCGACCGGCTCGGCCAGGACCTGTTCGAGGCGTTCATGGACCGCCGCCACGACCGGGTCAAGGCCGTCGTCGAGGCGTCGGTGCAGCTCGCCCGCTGGCAGCTCGACGGGGTGCGCGACGCGGACGTGCCCGGCCTGATGGCCAGGATCGCGGGAACGGTGACCCAGCGCCCATGATCACCGTTGACGTGCACGCGCACGTCCTGCTGCCCGCGATCGAGCAGGCCGTGGCCGGCCGCCCGGGGCTGGAAGCCCACCGGGAGCTGGACGCCCGCCGCAACGGCCCCGGCGCGCTCGCCGTGTCGGGCGCGATGATCGGCGAGCGGATCGGCCTGCTCACCCGCGTGGCCGACCGGCTGGCGGCGATGGACGCGGCCGGGGTGGACGCGCAGGTCGTCTCCCCGTCGCCGTCGCACTACCACTACTGGGCCGGCGACGACCTGGCCGCGGAGGTGTGCCGCCTGGCCGCCGAGGGCGTCGCCGAACACGTCGCGCAGGCCCCCGGCCGGCTGCACGGGCTCGGCCTGGCTCCGCTCCAGCACCCCGAGCTGCTGGTCACCGCCCTGGACCAGGCGCTCCGGCTGGGGCTGAAGGGCGTGGAGATCTCCTCCCACGCGCCCGGGAACGCCGCCTCCCCGCGCGGCCGGGAGCTGTCCGACCCGGCCTACGAGCCGTTCTGGGCGCGTGCCGCCGAGACGGGCGCGGTCGTCTTCCTGCACCCGTTCGGCTGCACGCTGGACGAGCGCCTGGACCGCTGGTACCTGTCCAACCTCGTCGGCCAGCCCGTCGAGAACGCCGTCGCGCTGTCGCACCTGATCTTCTCCGGCGTGCTCGACCGGCATCCGGGGCTGAAGCTGCTGGCCGCGCACGGCGGCGGCTACCTGCCGTACTACCTGGGCCGCTCGGACCACGGCCGGCGGGTGCGGCCCGACGCCCGCGGCTGCGCCCGCGAGCCCAGCAGCTACCTGCGCGACCTGCACTTCGACTCGCTCACCCACGACCCGGCCGCGCTGCGCGAGCTGGTCCGCGTCGCCGGGCCCGAACGGGTGCTGCTCGGCTCCGACTTCCCCTTCGACATGGGCGAGCCCGACCCGCTCGCCGCCCTGCGCGCGGCCGGGCTCGCGGACACCCCCGTCCGCGGCGCCAACGCCGTCCGGCTCTTCGACCTGAAGGATCCTTCATGAGACTCATCACGCACCTGCGGCACGTGGACCTGGCCGTGCCCGACTACGGCAAGCAGCGCGACTTCTACTCCGGCGTGTGGGGCCTGACCGAGGTCGCAGGCGACAGCGGGATCTCGTTCCTGGCCGCCGAGGGCTCGCCCGAGCAGTACGTCATCCGGCTGCGCAAGGCGGAGGAGAAGCGGCTCGACCTGATCTCCTTCGGCGCGGCGACCCCGGCCGACGTGGACGCCCTGGCCGAGCGGCTGCGCGCCGCCGAGGTGCGGCTCGTCTCCGAGCCCGGCAAGCTCGACACCCCCGGCGGCGGCTACGGCTTCCGCTTCTTCGACCTCGACGGCCGCACCGTCGAGGTGTCCGCCGACGTCGCCGTCCGCAGGCACCGCAGGCTGGAGGCCAAGGAGTCCGTCCCGGTGCGCCTGTCGCACGTCGTGCTCAACGCCCCCGACATCGACGCCACCCGTGCCTGGTACGAGACCCACCTCGGCTTCGCCCTGTCCGACACCCTCGCCCACCCGCACATGGGCCAGGTCATGCACTTCATGCGCTGCAACCCCCAGCACCACAGCATGGCCATCGCCCGCGGCCCGCACGCCAGCCTGCACCACATCAGCTTCGAGCTGCGCGGCCTGGACGAGTACATGTACGGCACCGGCAGGCTGCTGCGCGCCGGCGTCCGCATGATCTGGGGCCCCGGCCGCCACCTGGCCGGCGACAACACCTTCTCCTACTTCATGGACCCGCACGGCAACACCGTCGAGTACACCACCGAGCTGGAGGAGCTGGACGAGGACGCCTGGCACCCGCACGTGTACGACTTCTCCCAGCCGGAGGTCACCGACCAGTGGGGGACCGCCAACCCCATGAACGAGCTGGTCGCCAAGGAGTCGTTCAACGACGTCGACCGCGGCGTGTTCGTCGCCCCGCCCGTCTGATGAGGATCGCCACCTTCACCCACCAGGGCCGCACCCGCTCCGGCCTCGTGGACGGCGGCATGGTCAGGCCGCTGCCCGACGGGGTCGGCCCGCTCGACGCGCTCCAGGGCGCCGTGACGGGCGAGCCGGTCCCGCTGGCGGAGGTGCGGCTGCTCGCGCCGTTCCAGCCGCCCACCGTCCGCGACTTCGTCGCCTTCGAGGAGCACGTCGAGGGCGTGCGCAGGAGCATCGACGGCCGAGCGGGAGTGCCCGACGCCTGGTACGACGCCCCCGCCTTCTACTTCACCAACCCCTACGCCGTCATCGGTCCCCACGACGACGTGCCGATCCCGCCCGGCTGCCGGGTCTTCGACTTCGAGCTGGAGGTGGCCGCCGTCATCGGCAGGGCGGGCCGCGACCTCACCCCCGCGCAGGCCCGCGACCACATCGCCGGGTACCTGATCATGAACGACTGGTCGGCCCGCGACCTGCAGAGCCGCGAGATGCAGGTCAACCTGGGCCCCGCCAAGGGCAAGGACACCGCGACCACGCTCGGCCCGTGGCTGGTCACCGCGGACGAGCTGGAGCCGTACCGGGACGCCGGCGGTTTCCTGCGCCTGGCGCTCACCGTCAGCGTCAACGGCACGGAGATCGGCCGCGACCTGCTGTCCAACATGGGCTGGCCGTTCGAGGAGCTCGTCGCCTACGCCTCGCGCGGCACCTGGGTTCGCCCGGGCGACGTGCTCGGCTCCGGCACCTGCGGCAACGGCGGCTGCCTGGCCGAGCTGTGGGGCCTGCGCGGCAGGCAGGACCCGCCGCCGCTCGGGCCGGGCGACGTGGTCGAGATCGAGGTCGAGGGCATCGGCGCCGTCCGCAACACCGTCGTGGCCGGCGTGGATCCGGTGCCGCTGCCGGGGGCCCGCCCCCGCCCGCGGCACCGTCCATGACGCTCTCGCGCTAGCCGCAGTGCTCGAAGGGGCTGGTGTAGGAGCTGCTGCCGATGGAGCCGCCCCACTTGACGCACTGGCCGGGAGCGGACCGCACGACGGGCCCCGCGTAGTAGCTGAAACTGCCCGCGTTCGTCGTCCTGGTGGCGCCCTGCGGTTCGAGGAAGGCCGACATCGACGACGGTGATCCGACGTTCGTGGTCTTCAGGGTCACGACGCAGTTGTTGCCGTTGCCGGAGTTGTAGAGCAGGTAGGTCCGGCCGCCCGTGAGGGCGGCCGAGTCGATGACGCCGTAGCCGTCGCCGCAGACCTCCTCGGGCGTGTACGGGTTGCCGCCGCACGCGTTCGTGCTGGTGACGGCCTTCTTCTGGCCCAGGGAGACGGTCACGCCGTCCACGGTGGGGCTGGTGTCCACCGCTCCGGTCGAGGTCCGCTGCTCGTAGTGCAGGTGCGGGGCGGTGGAGCCGCCCGTCGAGCCGACCGTGCCGATCGTGGTGCCCTGGCCGACGCTCATCGAGCCGCCGGCCGCGCGCGCCATGGTGGCGAGGTGGGCGTAGCGGGTCCTGCTGCCGTCACCGTGACGGATCTCGATCCACTTGCCGTAGCTGGTGTTGCCCGCGTCGTAGAAGTACGCGGTGCCGGCGGCGGTGGCGCGTACGGTCTCACCGTTGATGTCGTCGCCGCCGTAGTCCTGCCAGTCGAGCGAGCCGGAAGGGCTGTGATCGGGGGTCCAGTTGTTCGCGTTGAACGTCTTTCCGCAGGTGAAAGGACTCTTGTGGGTGGTGGCCAGGGCCTCGACGGGGTCCGCGGACGCGGGCTGGGGGAGCAGCGCGGCCGCGAGGGCGAGGGCCGCCGAGGGCAGGGCGAATGTTCCGATCTTGGGCATGCTCACCTCGTGAAGCAGGGGGTGGAGGGGTACGGTCGAACGCCCAATCTCTCCGCCCCGGTGGAGGGGCGGCTTGATCGTGAAGATATCCTCGAAAGTTCTCTTCATCAATCCTGATTGCATGAAAATTTCCGGCTTCCCTGGTGGCCGGGCGATGACGTGCCCAGGCTGCCTCTTGTCACAGGCCGGCAGGCTTCGTCGTCTAACAGGTATGCAGTCGCGGAGAGCGGACCCCGGCCCAGCGGACCTCGCGCGTGAGTTCGAGCGGTACCGGCCGCACCTCACCGAGGTCGCCTACCGCATGCTCGGCACGCTGACCGACGCCGAGGACGCGGTCCAGGAGGCCTACCTGCGCCTCACCCGCGCGCGCCGCAGCGAGCCGCGGGACGTACGCGCCTGGCTGACCACGGTGGTCGCCCGGATCTGCCTGGACGAGCTGGGATCCGCCAGGGCCAGGCGGGAGAGCTACGTCGGGCAGTGGCTGCCCGAGCCGCTCGTCGGCGCCTCACCGGCGCCCGGCCCGGAGGACCGGGTGACCCTGGACGAGTCGGTCAGCATGGCGGTGCTCGTCCTGCTCGAATCGCTCAGCCCCGCGGAGCGGACCGCCTTCGTGCTGCGCGACGTCTTCGGCCTGTCCTACCCGGAGGTCGCGCGGACCGTGGGCCGCAGCGAGGCGGCCTGCCGCCAGCTCGTGGCCAGGGCCAGAGGTCACGTCCGCGCCCGCGCGCCCCGCTTCACCCCCGACCAGGGCCAGCACGCCGACGCCGTCGAGGCGTTCGCCCAGGCGTGCTTCCACGGCGGCGTCGAGGACCTGGTCCGCGTCCTCGACCCCAAGGTGGTGCTGCGCTCCGACGGCGGCGGCCTGGTGCCAGGGGTGGCGCGCCGCCCCGTCACCGGCGCGTTGAACGTCGCGCGGCTGCTGCTCGGCGTCACGGCCAGACGCGCCGTCACGCCGCGGCCGAGCACGGTCAACGGCTCGCCGGGCCTGGTGTTCGAAGCCGGCGGGGCCGTCGTCGGCGTGATGGGCTTCACCGTGGCCGGCACCCTGATCACCGAGCTCGACCTCGTCGTCAACCCCGACAAACTCCGCCGGGTCCGGCACAACTGAAGGAGGAACGCACATGTCATCACTCGCGTACACCCGCCAGGGCGCGGGCGAGCCCCTCGTGCTGCTGCACGGTCTCGGCTCCATGCGCGACGCCTGGAGCCCCGTCATCCCCGCCCTCGCCGAGCGGTTCGACGTCCTGGCCGTGGACCTGCCCGGCTTCGGGGAGTCGGAGCCGCTGCCCGAGCGCATCGAGCCGTTGCCCGCCGCCCTGGCGGCGATCGTGGCGGACTTCCTGCAAGGTCTCGGCATCACCTCGCCGCACCTCGCCGGCCACTCGCTCGGCGGTTGGGTGGCACTCGAACTCGCCGCCATCCGCCCGGCCGCCTCGCTCACCCTGGTGTCACCGGCCGGCCTGTGGCGCGGCGCCACGCCGCTCTACCAGCGCGCCAGCCTGCGCATGATCCGATGGGGCACCGAGCACGCCACCGGCCTGCTGTCCCGCCTGGTCGACCATCGCCTGGGCCGCGTCCTCGTCCTCGGCCAGACCCACGCCAGACCCACCCGGGTGCCGCCCGACCAGGCCCGCGCGAGCATCCGGGCCATGGGCCGCTGCCCCGGCTTCGCCGCCACCCTCAAGGCCACCGCCAAGCGCCGCTACCTGGCGGGATCGCCGCTCAGCGTGCCGACGACGGTCGCGTTCGGCTCCCGCGACCTGCTCCTCCTGCCCGGCGTAGCCCGTCACCTCGACGAGCTCCCGGCCGGCACCCGCGTCGGGTCGCTGCCCGGCTGCGGCCACGTCTGCATGACCGACGACCCCCAGGCCGTCGTCGCCCTCATCACCGAATCCGCGCTCCGCCCTGGAACGTTCCACTCCTGAGGGAGCGCCCCCTCGCCCGTCAGCCCGGCAGGCGCAGCCTGCAGATCGGCTCGGCACACAGCTCGGTCGTCGTCGCGCGAGGATCGGGTGGCTCGATCGACACCCTGTCGCCCCACCGGCTGTAGCGGGTGTCGACCCGCACGGTCCTGCCGGCCAGGTCACCCAACACGTCC
This sequence comes from Nonomuraea thailandensis, assembly GCF_024172165.1. Lineage (GTDB taxonomy): Bacteria > Actinomycetota > Actinomycetes > Streptosporangiales > Streptosporangiaceae > Nonomuraea > Nonomuraea thailandensis. The sequence goes on from NZ_JAMZEB010000002.1 coordinate 2,123,288, forward strand.
CTGACCGCGGGACTTCCGTCGGCCTGGTAGGTGCTCCGCACCCTGCTCACCAGGCCCGCCGGGGTCAGGGTGAGGGTGTAGGACAGCGCGGTGCCGGTCTTCCAGCCGGGGCTCGCGTGCTGCGCCCAGGCGGAGACCTCCTCCAGCTCATCGAAGGTGATCGAGCCGGTCACCGTGTTCCCGCTCACCTGGCCGTTCTTCAGCAGGGCGGCCAGGGTCGCGGGCTCCGCCGGATTGACGAGCTGCTGGTCGTGGCCGAAGAGCTCGGTGTGGAAGAGATGGAACTGGTGCGCGTTCTTCCACCAGGTCCATCTCTCCGGGAGCAGCGTCGCGGCGAGGCCGCCGGATCGATAGGCGGTGCCGCCGACGTCATGGTTGAAGCCGATGGAGCGCTCGCGGCCGTGCTCGCCCCCGGTGACGGTGACGTCGAGGGCCTTGACGCCGCCCTTCTCCCCGGTCTCGAGGACACCCGAGCGCCGGTGTCCCGCTCGCTCCCCGGCGTTGTCCAGGACGGTGGCCGTCTCGGTGAAGTGAACGCCCCGCCCCGGCCCCAGGACGGCCTTCAGCACCCGTACGGCGTCCTCGGCCTCGGCGGGCACGGGAGCGCCCGCCACCAGCAACGCGGCACAGACCGCCAGAGCGGTGATCATCCGCCTCATGACGACGATCATGCCGTAGCCGGATCACGTCCGGGGCACGGGCCGGGCTCTCTCCCGGCTCAGTCGCCGCCGCCTCCGCCCCCGCCGCCGTCACCGCCCGAGGAACCGCTGTCGCTGCTGCCGCTGTCGCCTCCGCCCCAGCCGATGCCGCTGGAGTACGACATGCCGGTGCGGCCGGACCCCCGCCGCCGCCTGGAGGGCCGGCTGGTCAGGGAGCCGAGCATGCTCACGATGATGACCACGAACGCGAGCACGAAGACCGCCGCCAGAATCATCGAGAACGTCACAGGATCATCCCCCCGAAAGTCCTAGAAACCGCCTTGCCCTGCCTACGGTAGACACGGCGTCCGCCCCCCGATGGGTTTTGCTCCTTTTGCTGCCCGGTACGGGGCCGGTCAGGGGAGCGGCGCCGTGCGGCGGGAGCCGGTCACGACGAGGGCGAGGCAGGCCAGCGCCGCGGTGGCCACCGCGGCCAGCATGACCGGGTAGGACAGCCAGGCCGACAGGGTGGCCAGCAGGGTGGGGAGCAGGAAGCCCGCGTAGGCGAGCGTGTAGTAGATCCCGGTCAGCCCGGCCAGGTCGTCCGCCCCGGCCATGCGCTGGATCTCCAGCAGCCCCGACACCACCGAGATGCCGTACGCGGCTCCCAGCACGGCGGCGGCGCCGGCCGCGAGCCAGGGCGACAGCACCACGGCGTTGGCCGCGCACAGCGCCGCGCCGAGCAGCATCACGCTCATGGCCACCACGGGGGCGGCCCCGCGCAGCCTCTTGGCCACGGGCTGCACGGCCACGCCCATGCCCAGCGTCAGCACGGTCAGCCCGGTCGCGTACGCCAGCCCCCACGAGCCCACGCGCGAGTCGACGAGCTGGGGCATGACGGCGTACGCCAGCCCGGCCGCGCCGAACACCCACGGAGCCATCGGCAGCACCACCAGCCGGAACCGCCTGCGGGCAGGCGTGGGGACGCGCAGGTCGTCGGCCAGCGCGCGCAGCAGCCCGCGCATCGGCAGCGCCGGCCGGGTCTCCGGCACCCGCAGGAGCAGCACCGGGATCGCCGCGGTGAGCAGCACGTGCACGACGTACGGCGTCACCATGGGCGCCGGCCCCCACTGCGCCAGCGCGCCCGCCACTCCGGCTCCGAGCCCGAACCCCGCCGTCTGGCAGAGCGAGGCGCGGCGCGCCGGCAGCCCGCTGTCGCCTCCCTCCGACAGCTCCTTCACCCAGCTGGTGCCCACGGCCATGGCGATGCCGACCGCGAAGCCGGCGATGAGCCGGCCCGCGTAGATCGGCCAGGCGCCCTGCCCGCCGAAGCAGAGCACCAGGCTCGCCAGGGCCGAGGCGACGGTGCCCGCCACCAGCACGGGACGCCGCCCGCGCCGGTCGGACACGGGGCCGGCCAGCAGGAGCCCCGGCACGAGCCCCACGACGTACGCGCCGAGGAAGGCGTCGACGCTGAGCGCCGAGTAGCCGCCCTGCTGCCGGTACATCAGCAGCAGCGGCGTGAACTGGTTGCCGCCCCAGCCGCAGGCGAACATCGCCGCGGCGACGCCGCGCCAGGCGTTCGGGCGGGACCCGGCGGCAGGCACGGGCGCGGCCTGCGAGGTGTGGAGCATGGTCGGAGCAGGGCTTTCGTCGGTCGGGCTCGGGGGAGCGTGGTTCAGCGGGCCGGGCCGTGCGTGGCCGTGAGGTGGCTGAGCAGGGCCGCGGAGAAGGCGGCGTTGTCGCCGTCGCGGAGATGGCCGAGGAGGGTCTCGTGCTCGGCCGCCAGCAGGGGCAGCCGCTCCGGCCGCAGGCGCAGCGCGAAGATGCTCATCCGCCGCTGCCGGTCGCCCAGCGTGGCGTAGAACCGGCCGGCCAGCCGGTTGCCCGACGCCTCGACGATGCAGCGGTGGAACGCCTCGTCCGCGTGGGCGAACGCGGTGACGTCCGCGGCCTCGGCGAGGGCCCGCTGGCGTGACAGCAGCTCCAGCATCCGCTCGTGGTGCTCGTCCGGCAGGCCGGTGCGCGCGATGCGCTCGGCCGCGGACCGTTCGAGCGCCAGCCGCAGCTCCAGCACGTCGGCCGCCTCTCCCGGCGGGACCGGCACCACCACCGCGCCGCGTTTGGGATGCAGCGCCAGCAGCTCCTCCGACTCCAGCCGCAGGAACGCCTCCCTGACCGGGGTCCTGCTCACCCGCACCCGCTCGGCGATCTCGCCCTCGCTGATGAGGCTGCCGCCGGGCAGCTCGCCGGACAGGATCAGCTCCTTGGTCACCGCGTAGGCGGTGTGCGCGGCGGACGGGCGCTTCGCGGGATCGGCCATGCGCGCAGCGTATCAGGTATGGATGCATGCTTGTATCTATGATGTCCGCACGGTTCCGGCGGGCGACCCGTGGTCGGTAGGGTGGCCGACCTGGAGGCGTTTGGATCATGGACGAGCTGGCTCCGGAGGAGCTGAAGGGCGTCGGGCCGCCGTGGTGCCTGACCGGGCCGCCGGCCCGAGGGGACGCGGCGCGGGCCCAGGAGAGCACGCCGGGCGCCATCGCGCAGGCCCTCGACGTCCTCGACCGGTGCCGGCGCTGGGCCGCCGCGCACCCGCACCCGCTGAGCGTGTACGACCAGGTCGTGCTCTCCCCGGTGCTCGCGCCGATGGGCGACTCGTGGGGCCGGTGGTGGCATCGGTTCGAGAAGCTGATGCCCACGCTGGACGACATCCGCCGCTCCCGCGTGGCGGCCCTGGCCGAAGAGGGCGCCCGCGCGGAGCCGGGCACGGAAGCGGGCCCTGAGGCGGGCCCTGAAGCGGGCCCTGAAGCGGGCACTGAAGCGGGCACTGAAGCGGGCCCGGGCGTGGGCTCGGGCGCGAGCGCGGGCTTGGAGCCGTCGCCGGAGATGATCATCGAGCTGGCCCGCGTCTGGGCGGACGGGCTGCCGCCGGTGCTCGCCGGCCAGGTGAGCGGCTGGCTGCGCGAGCGGCTCGGCGCGGCCGGCACGCCGGCCGACCGCCGGCGCTACTTCTCCCTGCTCGCCGCGAGCGTCCCGAACCTCGGCGAGTACGGGAACGGCATGGTGACCCACCTGGAGATGGCGGGCGGCCTCGACGCGACCGCCTACCTCCTCAGCATCCAGCGCGACCCCCGCACGGGGCACACGGCCCGCCGCATCGCCGGTGAGTACCTGCGGACGATGGAGCGCCACGCGTACCCGGGCGGTGAGGACCTGCCGGCGGAGATCTGGCGGCGGCGCGGCAAGTGCCTGGCGGGCGTGTGGCGCGGATTCGTCCGCCGGCACGGCGGCCCTGCCGAGGACCAGCTGCTGGAGCTGCTGTTCCTCGACGGCGACTCGATCCAGATCTGGGCCGGGTACGAGGGGCGGCTGCGGTTCGAGGACGGGCGGTCCGGCGAGCCGTACGAGGAGTGCCGGATCGTGGACGACGACGGCGAGGAGGGGTACCTGCTGACCGACGACGTGATCTGGTACCTGCGCGACGAACGCGAGCGGGCGGCGGCCGCCGTCGGGCGCACGCTCAGCGACTTCAGGCTGTTCGGCGACGACGGGAACCAGGGGCTGGAGCTGCGCTTCGAAGCCGGGTCGGTCACCCTCCAGGTGATCGCCGACCTGCGGTTCGCGATCACCTGGAAGGGGTGACGCCCGGGATCACACCACCTCGGTGTTCACCTCGGGGAAGTGGCAGGCGGCCGGATGCCCGGTGCCCCGGTCGACGAGGGCGGGCTCCTCGGTGGCGCAGATCTCCTGGGCCTTCCAGCAGCGCGTGCGGAACCGGCAGCCGCTCGGCGGATCCAGCGGGCTCGGCACCTCGCCGGTGAGGATGATCCGCTGCCTGCGACGCTCCTCCTCCGGGTTGGCCGTCGGCGCCGCCGACAGCAGCGCCTGCGTGTAGGGGTGGACAGGGCGGTCGTAGACGTCGTCGCGCGGGCCGCTCTCCACGATCTTGCCCAGGTACATCACCGCGACGCGGTCGGAGATGTGCCTGACCACGGACAGGTCGTGCGCGATGAAGATGTAGGACAGCCCGAAGGTGTCCTGCAGGTCCTCCAGCAGGTTGATCACCCCGGCCTGCACCGACACGTCCAGCGCCGACACCGGCTCGTCCAGCACGAGCAGCTTGGGCTCCAGCGCGAGCGCGCGGGCGATGCCGACGCGCTGGCGCTGGCCGCCGGAGAACTCGTGCGGGTACCGGTTGCCGTGCTCGGGGTTGAGCCCGACCAGCTCCAGCAGCTCCGACACCTTCTTGGGACCGGTGTCCCGCCACCGGTCGTGCACCTTCAGCGGCTCGGCGATGATGTCGTTCACCGGCAGCTTCGGGTTGAGCGAGGCGTAGGGGTCCTGGAAGACGATCTGCATGTCCCGCCGCACCGCGCGCAGCCGCCTGGGCGGCAACGTCGTCAGCTCCTCGCCCTCGAAGCGCACCGAGCCCGAGGTGGGCTTGTGGAGCTGGAGGATGGCCCGGCCCGTCGTCGACTTGCCGCACCCCGACTCGCCCACGACGCCGAGGGTCTCGCCCTGGTCGACGTGCATGGACACGCCGCTCACCGCCTGGATGTGGCCCGCCACCTTGCGCAGGAACCCCGCGCCGCGTACGGGGAAGCTCATCACCAGGTCCTCCACCTCGAGGAGGTGCTCCTGCGTGACCTGAACGCTCATGTGACGGGCTCACTCTCCGTACGGAACAGCGCGGTGGGATCCGCCACCGCGGCCAGCTGGTCCCAGTGATGACAGGCGGCGTGGTGCCCGCCCTCGTCGACCTCCACGAGCGCGGGCTCCTCGCTGCGGCAGCGGGTGTCGGCCAGCGGGCAGCGCGGCGAGAACGGGCAGCCGGACGGCAGGTTGATCAGCGAGGGCGGGGCGCCCTTGATCGGGCGCAGCCGTCCTCCCGACGTCTCCAGCGACGGCATCGAGCCGAGCAGCCCCGCGGTGTACGGCATGCGCGGCCGGTAGAAGATCGTGTCGGTGTCGCCGACCTCGACCGGCTTGCCGGCGTACATGACGAGCACCCGGTGCGCGATGCCCGCGACGACGCCGAGGTCGTGCGTGATGAGCACGATCGCGGCGTTGACGGCGTCCTTGACCTCCAGGAGCTTCTCCAGGATCTGCGCCTGGACGGTCACGTCGAGCGCCGTGGTCGGCTCGTCGGCGATGATGACGTCCGGGTTGTTGATGACCGCCATGGCGATCATCGCGCGCTGCCGCATGCCGCCGGAGAACTCGTGCGGGTAGCTGCGCAGCCGCTGCTCGGCCTGCGGGATGCCGACCAGGTCGAGCATCTCCTTGGCGCGGGCGAGCGCCTGCCTGCGCGGCACGAGGTCGTGGGCGAGCACGGCCTCGGCGAGCTGGTCGCCGACGGTGTGCACCGGGTTCAGCGCGGTCATCGGGTCCTGGAAGATCATGGCGATCTTGCGTCCGCGCAGGCCGCGACGCCTGCGGGCGGGCAGCTTCAGCACGTCGTCGCCGCGGTAGAGGATCCGGCCGCGGACGCGGGCGCCGCGGGGGAGCAGCCCCATCACGGCCAGCGACGAGACCGACTTGCCCGAGCCGGACTCGCCGACGATCCCGAGCACCTCGCGCTCGTGCAGGGAGTAGGAGATTCCGCGGACGGCCTGGACGACGCCGTCCTCGGTGGGGAACTCGACGGCCAGGTCCTCCACCCGGAGGATCTCGGTGGGGTATTCCGTCATGTCAGGCACGCACCCTGGTCTGTCGAGGGTCGAACGCGTCGCGCAGACCGTCGCCGATGAAGTTGATGGACAGCGCGATCGCGATGATGAACACGCCGGGCCACCAGAACAGCCACGGCCGGGTCGTCATCGCGCTGCGGTAGGTGTCGATGAGCTGGCCGAGCGAGACGTCGGGCGGCTGCACGCCGACGCCGAGGAAGGACAGCGCCGACTCCAGCAGCACCGCGTTGGCGACCGCCAGGGTCGCGCTGACGATGATGACGCCGACCGTGTTCGGCAGGATGTGCCGGAAGATGATGCGGCGGGAGGAGGTGCCCAGTGCCCGCGCGGCCTCGACGAACTCCTTCTCGCGCAGCGACAGGAACTCGCCGCGGATCAGCCGGCTCAGCGTGGGCCAGGTCACCAGGCCGATGCAGACGGCCAGGATGACGATGCCCGAGTCGCCGAACGACCGGCCGACGATGGCGGCGATGATCAGGACCGGGATGGTGATCATCACGTCGGTGAGCCGCATGAGGATCGCTTCAACCTTTTTCCTGAAATATCCGGCGAAGGCGCCCGCCAGCGTGCCGACCGTCGTGGCCACGATGCCGACGATGAACGCCACGATGATCGACTGCTGGGTGCCGCGCATGGTGAGCGCGAAGTAGTCGATGCCGATGTTGTCCTGCCCGAACGGGTGCTCGCCCCAGCGGATGCCCTCGCCGCCCAGGAACTGCGGCACCAGGCTGAGCGTCGGCCTGCCCTGGTCGACCACCGATCCGGTGGCCAGATAGCTCTTGTCCCACCAGCCCGGAACGGGCCCGAACCCGATGGAGGTGAACGCCAGCAGGACGACGGAGCCGAAGACCAGCATGCCGATGAGCGCCGCCCGGTGCCGGAAGAAGCGGCGGCGGACGAGCTGGCTCTGGGTGCGGGCGACGACGGTCATGCCCTGCGCGGCCCCCGGGACCTGCGCGCTGATCGCCATGGGTGGTTCTCCTGTGGGTGTGTACTGCCCGCTCATGACAGCCTGATCCGGGGGTCGAGGTAGGCGTAGATGATGTCGGCCAGCATGTTGAACAGCACGATCGCGCTCCCGGAGACGATGAAGAACGCCATGACCGGAGCCGGGTCGACCTCCTGCAGCCCCCGGAGGAACAGGCTGCCCATGCCCTCCCAGCCGAAGACGTTCTCGGTCACGATCGCGCCGCCGATCACGCCCGCGAAGTCGAAGGCCATCAGCGTGGTGATCGGGATCATGCCGTTGCGGAAGGCGTGCTTGGTGACCACCGTGCGCTCGGGCAGCCCCTTGGCCCGCGCGGTGCGCACGTAGTCCAGGTTCATCACCTCGAGCATGCTGGAGCGGCTGTAGCGCGTGTAGGTGGCCAGCGAGATCAGGATCAGCGCCATGGTCGGCAGCAGGAGGTGGCCCGCCATGTCCAGGTTGGTCTGCCAGAAGTCACCCTGGAAGTTCGGGGTGCTGGAGCCGATGGTGGCGATCGGGCGGCCCCGTACGTACTCGCTGTAGGCGGCGAAGCCGCGCAGCATGCGGTCGAGGAAGACCAGCCCGGCCGTGAGCAGCCCCGTCAGGACGGAGGCCAGGATCGCCTGGCGGCGCAGGAGCCCGCCGAGGCCGTAGCCGAGGCCCACGCAGACGGCCACCGTCAGCAGCGCCAGGCCGAAGATCTCCAGCCAGCTCGGATCGGCCAGCACGGGATCCAGGAGCTGGGAGAGGATCACGCCGATCCCCGCGGCCGAGAGGGCGGCGTAGAGCGGATCGCGGTAGCGCAGCCCGGAGATCAGCGCGGTGATGCCGACCGCCGTGCCGCCCGCGAGGACCGCCAGGAGGACGACGCCGATGCCGGGATCGGCGAACCAGCGGGTCACCGACAGCAGCGTCAGCGTCAGGGCGGTGGCGGCGGCGCCGAGGCCGAACGCGGCCAGCCGCGCCTGCCGGCCGCCGATCCACAGCGCACCCCAGATCAGCCCGCCGATCAGGGCGACCACGCCGATGACGGCGGGCGGGATGACGGGATCGCGCAGCCAGTCGTTGAACTCGATCGCGAGGTACTGCTTCAGCATCACCGCCACCCAGAAGAGGGGGAGGGAGAAGCAGACGAAGGCGGTGAAGGTGACCGAGTAGTCGAAGGCGCTGTACTGCCGAAGCGCCGAGACGATGCCCACGATTACGCCGATGACGACCGCGAGCACGGTGGCGGCCACGACGAGCTGCAGCGTCGCCGACAGGGCGCTGCCGAGCAGCACCGCCACCTCCTGGCCGTCGCGGTTGACGCCGAGGTCGCCGCGGAACAGGTTGCCGAGCCAGGACAGGTACCTGAGCGGGAGGGGATCGTCGAGGTTCATCCGCTCGATGCGGTCGGCCATCCTCCTCTCCCGGTCCGGGCCCGGGAGCTCCCTCAGATCTTCCAGCGGGTCGCCCGCGAGCGCCGTCAGCCCGAAGATGACCATGGTGGCCGCCAGGAGCACGAAGAAGGAGACGATCAGTCTTCGCGCGATGAAGGCGATCACTCGTTATCCCCCTTGGTTCGAGAGTGGTGCGGAGCGGGGGACCCGGGAGTCCTCCGCTCCGCGCCGGTGTTTCAGAGTGATCGGACGGCTACTGGGCCAGGGCCCACTTGTCCATGTTCCAGGTCACGGACGACTGCGCCGGGTTCGGCACGATGTTCTGCAGCTTCTCGTCCCAGGCGAGCATGTTCGGGTGGGCGAACAGCGGGATCGTGGCCAGGTCCTGCCAGAGCACCTTCTCGATCGAGGCGATCATGGCCGGGTGCTTGCTCTTGTCGACCTCGGCGTTGAGCTTCTTGATGAGGTCGTCGACCTCCTTGTTGGAGTAGCAGCCGTTGTTGTTCTCCTTGCCGGCCTCGCTGCACTCCTTGACCGTGGCGTAGGTCGAGCTCCAGCCGCTCACCTCGGCCGAGCCGGTCCAGGCGAACAGCGCCACGTCGTAGGTGTTGGTGGCCAGGGGGCCGCCGGCCTCGAAGAACTTCTCGTCACCGGCATCGGTGATCTTGAAGCCCGCCTTGTTGCAGGAGTCGGCGATGAGCTGCACCTCCTGCGTACGGCGCGGGTTGGGCAGGTTGTGGCCGATCTTCACTTCCATGCCGACCTTGCCGGCCTTCTCCAGCAGCGCCTTGGCGCCCTCGATGTCGGGCTGGGCGTAGGCCTCCGAGCCGCTGCCCTGGGAGACGGTGGCGTAGTCGGCCTCGAACGGCAGCGTGTTGCGAACCTGCAGCACCTGAGCCTGCGGCGCGAGCGGCTTGATCAGGTTGTCCACGATGAGCTGCCGGGGCACGCACTTGGCGAACGCCTCGCGCAGCGTCTTGTCCTTGAAGTCGCTGGAGTCGAAGTTGAAGTCCAGGTGCTCGTAGGTGTAGGCGTCACCGGTCTTCACGGTGATGCCCTGCATGCCTTCGAGCTGGGCGAGCAGGTCCGGGTTCGGCTGCGGCTCGATCAGGTTGACCTCGCGGTTCTGCAGGGCCTGGGCCTGCTCCTCCTGCGAGATGACCCGCATGACGATGGTCGGCGTCGCCGGCTTGGCGCCCCACCACTTGTCGTTGGTGCTGAGGGTCAGCGACTGGCCCGCCTGCATGGCGGAGATCTTGTACGGGCCCGAGGCGGGGAAGAGGGACATGTCCTTGATGCCGCCCTCGATGACCCAGCCCTCGTTGTAGAACTTGATCACCGCTTCGAGCTTCGCGGCGTCCGCCGCCTGCACCGCGGCGATGAAGTCCGCCTCGCTCATGCCCGCGGCCTTGTACGCCACGTGGGCCGGCAGCACGTCGGCGGCGCCGGGGCCGTTGCTCTCCCAGTCGGCGAACGGCTCGGAGTACTCGAAGGTGAACTTCTTGTCGCCCGCCTTGCACGCCGGGGCCTTGACGAGCTCGACGCCGGTGGTGCCGTCGACCTGGAAGCCCTTGATCTTGCCGGACTTGGCCGCCCAGTACAGCAGGGCGTCGTCACAGTCGATCGGGTTGCCGTCGGACCAGACGCCCTGGGCGTTGAACTCGTAGTCGACGGTCAGCGGCGAGTCCGACGACTTCGTGTACGAGCCGAACTCCTTGTCGGGGGTCACCACGCCCTTCTCGCCGTAGTACCAGAAGCCGAGCAGCACCCGCTGCATGGCCGTGCTGTTGACCAGGTTGTTCACGGCGATGCTGTTGTAGGAGTTGAACTCCTGCTCACCGGCGTAGGTGATGGTCTGCCCCGAGGCGCTGCCGGTGGTGGCCGGCGTCGACGGTTTGCTCGCCTCGTTGCCGCTCTGCCCGCAAGCGGACAGCAGAAGCGCGCCTGCTGTCACCGCCGTGAGGAATCTCCCAAGTCTCCGCCTGTGGGTCACGACAGCTCTCCTTTGTGTCCGAATCAGGGTCAGCGCTGCTGGTTAATGCGCAACAGGATCACCGGCCAACGTTTCGGACAAATAGCCGAGTCCATACTGTTGCGAACTTGAGATCGTCGTCTGTCCGATCTGTAATCAGATGTCAGGGAAATCCACTTTTGCTGTCCACACTGTAGACAGGAGGGGGCCCTCTGTGCCAGGGTTTGCGCCAAAGCCGTTGCGAGGCTGAAACCCCTGTCAGCAAGGGCTTTTATCCCTGAAAGGGCCAGGGCGAAAGGCGGTCTTTCGTGCCTTGATAAGGCGGCTTTCCGTGCGCGGCCCCGGCGGGGCCGCCGGGCGCCCGGCCGCCATTCGCGTCGCGGAGCGCGGCTGCGTACCGGCCCGTGCCATGCTCAACGCGCCCTTCGCCGTCATGACGTTCTTCCGGCCCTTTCAGCACCCTCCTGAAAAGATCACTGTTTAATGAATTCAGGCAGTGCCGCTCCGTAATTGAACGGCCCTTTCTTGGTCATCCGTAACGGCCGGCGAAAGGCTCATCCGGGGGCGCCGCCGCCACCAGGTCACGAAGCTGCGCGCGGGTGGTGACGCCCAGTTTCGGAAAGGCGCGGTAGAGGTGGGAGCCGACGGTGCGCGGCGAGAGGAAGAGCCGCTCGCCGATCTCCCGGTTGGTCAGCCCGCGCGCGGCGAGCCTGACGATCTGCTGCTGTTGCGGTGACAGCTCGGCGAAGGCCGCCGGCTCCGCCGCGCTGACGTCCAGACCGGCCGCCCGCAGCTCGGCCCGCGCGCGTTCCGCCCATGGCCGCGCACCCAGCCGCCGGAAGGTGTCGTGCGCGGCCGTGAGGAAGGGCCGCGCCTCGGCGATCCTGCGCCGCCGCCGCAGCCACTCGGCGTACTCCAGCAGGGCCTGGGCGTGCTCGAACGGCCGGCGCTCCGGCGCGGGGCCGGCCAGCGCGGCCAGGAACTCCGGCTCGGCGTCCGCCGGCTCCGCGAGCAGCGCGGCGCTGCGCCGTACCAGCGCCCGCAGCCGCGGTGAGCCGTCCCGGGCGAGCGCCCGCGCCGCGCGCCCGACGATCCCGGCGGCCTCGGCGCGGCGGCCGGTGCGGGCCGCGGCGGCGGCGAGCTCCGGCAGCGCCGGATAGGAGGCGTGGTAGTGGACGGGCTCGCCGTCGTGGCCGAAGACCGCCCGCACCTGCTCGTAGGCCGTCTCGTAGTCGCCCTCGACCGCCGCGGCGGCGCTCAGGGCGCGTCGCGCGTACACGGCGACCGACCGGCTCTCCAGCGGATCGACCAGGCGCAGCGCCTCGTCCGCACGCTCGCGGGCCGCCGCCGCGTCACCCTGGAAGGCCAGGGCCATGGCGTCGACGGCGTACGCGCACGCCCGCGCGTGGTGCAGGCTCCTGGCGGTGGCGGGCAGGGCCGCGATGGCCGCGCACACCGCCCTGGCCTGCTCCCACCGGCCGTACTCCAGCCAGGCCAGCGCCGTGACGCCGCCCAGGCCGTCGGGCAGCGGCCCCCTGCCCTCCCAGAGGCGTACGGCCTCGTCGAAGGCCCGCACGGCCGGCGCGATCTCGTCCAGCAGCCAGGCCGCGATGGCCAGCGCGGTCAGCCGCTCCGGACGGCCCGCGGCGGCGGCGATCATCGCCGGCAGCCGCGCGGCCAGCTCCCGCCTGCTGCCCAGCGGGTCGGACACCATCCGCACCCAGTCGCGCAGCGGCTCGTCCGCCGGGGCGACGGCCACGCGCGGCAGGATCCGGTCGATCTCCCGCCGCTGGGACTCCTCGCCCGAGTAGAAGCGCAGCACGGCGGCGGTGGTGAGCGCGTCCAGGGCGATGGACGGGTGCGTGCCCGCCAGGTCCTCCGCGATCCGCGCCATCCCGGCGAACACGGCGGGGTGCCGCCCGGTCAGCGCGGCCAGCCGGCCCGCGTGCAGCTCGGCGGCGGCGTGCACGGCCGGGTCGTCGCTACGGGCGCGGGCCTGCCCGGCCAGCTCCTCCACCCAGTCCAGGTCGCCGGTGAGCACGGCCAGGCCGGCGGCGGCGACCAGCAGCCGCGCGCTGTCGCCCGGCTCCGGGTGCAGCTCCGCCGCGCGGGCCAGCGCCTTCGCCGCCGCGGCGTGACCGCCCCTGCGCATGGCCCTGCCCGCCGTCCGCTCCAGGGCTGCCGCCACCTCCGCGTCCGGGCGAGCTGTGGCCGCCGCCAGGTGCCAGGCCCGGCGGTCCGGCTCGCCGCGCAGGGCGCCGGCCAGGGCGCGGTGCGCGTCCAGGCGGGCGTCGAGCGGTACGGCGTGGTAGACGGCGGAGCGGATCAGGGGGTGACGGAAGCGCAGGTCCCGGCCGGTCCGGCGGACCAGCCCGGACTGCTCGACGGCCACCCGGACCTTGTCGTCCAGGCCCGTGTGGTCCGGGCCTGTGTGGTCCGGGGCGGGCAGCAGCGCCAGGACGGCGGCCGGGGGATCCGCCACGTCGGCGGCGGCCAGCAGCAGCAGGGCCCGCCGCCCGGCCTCCGGCAGCTCGGCCAGCCGGGCGGCGTACAGGGCGGCCAGACGCTCGCCGACCGGCAGCGGGCCGTGCTCGTCACGGAGGACGGCGCCGGGGTCGGCGATCGCCGTCTCCGCCAGTTCGAGCAGCGCCAGCGGATTGCCCGCGGCCTGGTCGAGGATCCGGTCCCGCACCCTGCGCGGCAGGTCCGGCGCGTGGTGGTCGAGCAGCCGCCCGGACGCCTCGCCGCCCAGCGGCGTCAGCGCGAGCGTCGGGTACGCGGGCTCGAAGCCGGGCAGCGGCTCGCCGTCGCGGACGGCGAGCAGCAGGCCGACAGGGTCGTCGTCCAGCCTGCGGGCGGCGAAGGCGAGCACGTCGGCGGAGGCCGCGTCGAGCCACTGGGCGTCGTCCACCAGGACCATGACCGGGCTCCGCCCGGCCAGCCTGGACAGCAGCGACAGCACCGCGACACCGGCCAGCAGCAGATCAGGCCCGCCTCCGGACGCGGTCCGCCCGCCGAGCGCCGCTTCCGGTCCTGCGCCGTAGCCTGTTTCCGGGGTTGCGCCGGGGACGGCGTCCGGCTCCGAGCCGAGGGCGTGCAGGAGGGCTCGCCGCTGCCGGTCGGGCAGCGCGGCCGCCTCGCTCAGCACCGGCCGCAGGAGCTGGTGCAACCCGGCGAAGGCCAGGTCCCTCTCGGACTCCCGCCCGGACACGCGCAGCACGCGGTACGCCGCCGCCCCGGCAGCGCGCGCGGCGACGTCCAGCAGCGTGCTCTTGCCTGCCCCGGCGGCACCGGCGATCACCAGCAGCCGGCCGCCACCCGCGATGGCGTCCACCAGGCCGGAGATCCGCTCGACCTCGGCAGCCCGCCCGACGACCACGTCTCCGGCGCCCCGGCCGTCGCCATCCCGCCCGACCGCCCGATACGCGGCGTTCCCCCCGTCCACAGCTCTCCAGGAACCGTGCCTCTCCTGACCGGACCGGCCGGACACAAGCGGGCGTCGCCGCAGGTCCGTGCCCCTCGCGTCACAGTAGCAGCCCGCCCGGCCCGCAAGCAGGGACGCCGGATGCAGTCACCTGACGCATACCGCCGGCCCGCCCGGGCCCCGCACCATGGACGGGCGGCCGCAACCCTCGAAACTCTTCGACGAAGGGACCCTCATGCCCCTCGGCACCTCACCGCCCGACCAGATCACTCTCGGTGACGTCACCGTCACCCGCGTCTGGGAGTACTGCGGCCCCGTCGACCTGACGCCCGACACGTTCTTCCCCGACAGCTCACCCCGGACCTGGCAGGAGCACTCCTCCTGGCTGGAGCCGCACTTCGTCGATCCGGAGACGCGGATCGTCAACTCCGCGATCCAGACCTGGCTGCTGCGCAGCGAGGGCAGGAACATCCTCATCGACACAGGGGTCGGCAACCACAAGGAGCGCCCGTACTCGCCGGTCTGGAGCCACCTCGACACCGACTTCCTCGGCAACCTGGCCCGCGCCGGCGTCCGCCCCGAGGACGTGGACATCGTGGTGAACACGCACGTCCACGTCGACCACGTCGGCTGGAACACCTACCTGGACGGCCGCGTCTGGACGCCGACCTTCCCCAACGCCACCTACCTGATCTCCAGGGCCGACTTCGACTTCTGGAATCCGGCCAACGAGCACAAGCCGCTGCTCGGCCGGGGCAACCAGAACGTGTTCGAGGACAGCGTCGCCCCCGTCCACGAGGCGGGCCTGACGAGGCTGTGGGAGGACGCGTACCGGATCGACGCGAACCTGCGCCTGGAGCCCGCGCCCGGGCACACGCCCGGCTCCGCCGTGGTCGTGCTCGAATCGGGCGCGGACCGCGCGGTGTTCGTCGGCGACATGCTGCACACGCCCGTGCAGTTCGTGGAGCCGGACACGAACAGTTGTTTCTGCGAGGACCCCGCCGGCGCCCGCGCCACCCGCCGCAAGGTGCTCGGCTGGGCCGCCGACCACGGCGCCCTGGTCGTTCCGGCGCACCTGGCCGGGCACGGCGCCGCCGAGGTGGCCCGCGAGGGGAGCGGGTTCGCCGTCAAGGGCTGGGCGCCGTTCGCGGCACCGGCCGGGAAGGACCTCCGATGAACCGCCGCACGCCGGACGTCGTCGCCACCACGAAGGGGGCCGTGCGTGGCCTGCGCGGCGACGGGACGACGGCCTTCCTCGGCGTCCCGTACGCCGCGCCGCCGCTCGGCGCCGCCCGGTTCGCCGCCCCACGCCCGCACGACCCGTGGGACGGCGTGCGGGACGCCACCGCGCCGGGCCCCACCGCGCCGCAGGCCGGGCGCCGGCTCGGCAACGTGGACATGAGCCCGTACTTCGGGCCTGGCTGGGTCCGCGGCGAGGACTTCCTGACCGTCGACGTGTGGACGCCGGAGACGGGCGGCGCGCGGCTGCCCGTGATGGTGTTCGTGCACGGCGGCGGGTTCGTGGCGGGATCCACCCGTTCGGAGATCTACGACGGCGCCGCCTTCGCCCGCGACGGCGTCGTCCTCGTGACCCTCAACTACCGGCTCGGCATCCCCGGCTTCCTGCACCTCCCCGGCGCGCCCGGCAATCGGGGCCTGCTCGACGTGCTGGCCGCGCTGCGCTGGGTGCGGGAGAACATCGCCGCGTTCGGCGGCGACCCCGGCAACGTGACGTTGTCCGGCCAGTCCGCGGGCGCCACGATCGTCGGCGCCGTGCTGGCGGATCCCGCGGCGGAAGGGCTGTTCCGGCGGGCGATCGTGCAGAGCGGCAGCGGGCTGGGGGCGTTCACCACCGAGCAGGCCGCCCGCGTGACCCGCGCGGCGGCCCGGGCGCTGGGGATCGAGGCGCACGCGGATGCCTTCGCGGGTGTCCCCGACGAGCGGCTCGTCGAGGTCATGCCGGAATTGTCGGGCATCGACCTGCGGACCGCGACCCACGGCGACCCGCTCATCGGGCTCAGCCCGTTCAGCGTCGTCCTCGACCGGCAGCCCGCCGACGCCGTCGCCGCCGGGCGCGGCGCGGGCGTGGACCTGCTCGCCGGGACGAACACCGAGGAGGGCAACCTCTACCTGGCCCCGTTCGGGAGCCTGTCCACCTCGACCGCCGCCGACGTGCACGCCGCCGCGGCCCGCTCCCACCCCGACCCCGGCCGCCTCGTCGAGACCTACCGCAGGTCCCGCCCGGGGGCGTCCCACGGCGAGCTGCGCTCGGCCATCATGGGCGACGCCCTGTTCGGCACGGGCACCCACCGCCTGGCCGACGCACACGCCGCACAGGCCGCGCGTCCACGACGCGCGCACGCCTCGCAGCCGGCACACGCCGACCTCGCGGCGGCGGGACCCGCGCACGCCGCCACCTACCGGTACTCGTTCGCGTGGCGCTCGAACGCCCTGAACGGAGAGCTGGGCGCGGCCCACGCCGTCGAGCTGCCGTTCGTCTTCGACGCGACCGCTCTGCCCGGGCTACGCGGCCCGGCGGCCCTGCTCGGAACCGCCGAGCCGCCCGCGGACCTGGCCCCCCGCATGCACGCCGCCTGGGTGTCCTTCGCCCGCACCGGCGACCCCGGCTGGGCCCGCTACGACACCGCCCGCCGCGCCACCATGCGCATCGGCGCCGACTGGGCCGTGGTGGACGACCCGCACGGCGAGGAACGCCGAGCCTGGGTCTAGGCCAGGACGTCCATCGGGACAGGAGAGGGCGGGGCCGCTCACCTGAACAGGACGAGGAGCAGCAGCGCCGCCAGGACCACACGTACGGCGTGCAGGGCCGGCACGAGCAGCCGCCTCCGTCCCGGCCCCTGCTCGGGGGCCGGGCCCTTCGGCAGGCCCGCCTGCCCGGCTGCCAGGGTGTCCTCCCAGCCCCCGGGAGCGTCAGGCCGAGCGCTGCGGCGGAACGGCCGGTCAGGTTCGTCGCCGGCGCGGCCCTGAGCGCGCCCAGCGCCACGGACAGCGGGCTGATCCCCGCCTCGGCCGCGCCCGCGCCGTCGGCCGGCCTCTGGTCAGCGGGTTCGTCTCAGACGCCAGGGTGGGGAAGCGGCTGGGTGGCGGGCTGGTGGGCGATGGCGCGCCGGGCGACGGCGCGGCGCGCGGCGGGCAGGGCGTCTTCCTTCAGCCGGTAGAGGCGGCGGCGCGGCCCTGCGCGCGCGGAGTCGTCCTCCCAGGTGGAGATCACCCATCCGCCGCGTAGCAGCCGGTCGAGCACGAGGTAGACGGTCCCCGGGGAGCGGCCCGTCGCCTTGACGATCTTCAGCCCCCAGCGCGGGTTCAGTCGGCCGTCAGGGCCTCGATCACGTCCACGGTGGCGGATGTGATCATCGGCGGCGGCTGCATGACCACATCTTGTGCGCGGGACCGGCCGGCGCGGGGCATGGAGAAGTTAGTCGCTCCGTTGACGCACGTAATGACAAATGTCTAGGGTCAAGGAAGCCTCTGACGAGCGAGGAAGGCCGTGATGACCACGCCACACCAGGACCTCGGACGCGACCGCGACCTCACCCACGACTTCGACCCCCGCGCCCCCGAGACCTTCACCAGCGCCCACGCGCTGTACAGGGAGATGCGCTCGTCCTGCCCGGTCGCGCACAGCACCACCTACGACGGCGGGTTCTGGGCGCTGTTCCGGTACGACGACGTCAAGCGCGTCCTCGACGGCCGTGACCTGTTCACCACGTCCGTGCAGAACACGGTGCCGAGATTCGCCTTCACCGGCCGCCGGCCGCCGCTGCACCTCGACCCGCCGGAGCACACGGCCTACCGGCGGGTCATCAACCGCTTCTTCACCCGGGACAGGATCGCCGCGCTGGAGCCACGGGTGCGCGAGTACGCCGTGCAGTTGCTGCGGCCCCTCGTCGAGGCGGGGGAGGGTGACGTCTCGGTCGCCTACGCGCAGAAGTTCCCGGCGCACGTGTTCGCGGCGTTCTTCAATCTGCCGACCGACCTGGCCGAGCTGATCAAGGAGATCAGCGCCGCTTACGTTGCGGCCATCCAGATCGTCGACACGGATAACGTCGTACGTCTGAGCCGCCGGCTGTACGAGATCGCGCAGGCGGTGATCGACGAGCGGCGGGCCCGCCCGATGGATCCCGGCCAGGACCTCACCAGCGCCCTCATGGCCGCCGAGTACGAGGGCGAGCCGCTGCCGCCGGACATGGTGCTCGGCTGCGTCCGGCAGCTGCTGGTGACCGGGATGGTGGCGCCGAGCGTCTTCATCGGGAACATGTTCGTGCACCTCGGCGGCGATCCCGGGCTCGCCGGGCTGCTGCGCGCCGATCCGTCCCGCATCCCGGCCGCGGTGGAGGAGTTCCTGCGGCTGTACGGGCCGTACCGGGGGATGGCCAGGACCGCGCGGCGGGACGTGGTGTTCGGCGGCCGGCTCATCAAGGCGGGGGAGCCGATCGCACTGGTGTACACCTCCGCCAACCGGGACGAGAGCGTCTTCCCCGACGGGGAGACGTTCCGCTTCGACCGGCCGAACCTGGCTCGTCACCTGGCCTTCGGCGCCGGCGTGCACACCTGCCCCGGCGCCCCGCTGGCCCGCCTCATGCTGGTCACGACGCTGGAGGAGGCGCTGGCGCGGACGTCGGCGTTCGAGGTGAGCGGCGAGATCAAGATGGCGAGCTGGGCCGAGTGGGGCACCAACTCGGTCCCGATGCGCTTCACGGCGGCCCCCCGATGACCTCCCGCCCGTCGCCGGGTCACGAGGTCCCGGACGACTTCGATCCCGCCGCGGCCGGTTCCGCCGAGGAGAGCCTGGCGATGTACGCCCGGCTGCGCGCCTGCTGCCCCCTGGCCCGCAGCGGCAGGTACGGCGGCTTCTGGGCGCTGACCCGCTACGCCGACGTGGCCGCCGCGGCCGCCGACCCGGTGACGTTCATCTCCTCGGTACGCGCGGTCGTCCCGAGCGACCCCCGGGGCCTGCGCCGCCCGCCGCTCAACTACGACGCCCCCGCCCACACCCCGTACCGCAGAGCCCTCGACCGCACCCTCCAGCGCGCCCGCATCGCCCGCCTGGAGCCGCGGCTGCGCGCGCACGCCGCCCGCGAGCTGACCCCGCTCGTCGAGCGCGGCGGCGGCGACGTCGCGCAGGGGTTCGGCGCCCGGTTCCCCGCCTGGGTCACCACCGAGTGGCTCAACCTCGACCCGGACCTGGCCCCGGAGCTGGCCGCCACCGCCGCCCGCTGGGTGCGCGCCTGGCGCGCCCTGGACCGCGAGGTGGTGGACGAGACCAGCGAGCGCATGTACGCGATGGCCCGCGACCTGGTGCGCGACCGCCGCGCGTCGCCGCGCCCGGTGGAGGAGGACCCGGCCGCCTCGCTGCTGTCCGAACGGCCGGAAGGACGGCCGCTGGAGGAGGAGCACATCGTCGGCGCGCTGCGCCAGTGCCTGGTCGTGGGCATGGTCGCGCCGCCCGTCCTGCTCGGCTCCGTCTGCGCCCACCTGGCGCGGCACCCGGAGCTGCAGGCCGGGCTGCGGGCGCGCCCCGAGTTGCTGCCGGCCGCGCTGGAGGAGTTCCTGCGCCTGTTCACGCCCTACCGCGGCTTCGCCCGTACGGTCAGCGCGGAGATCGAGCTGCACGGGCGGCGGATCCGCCCGGGCGAGCCGGTCACCCTCGTCTACGCCTCCGCGAACCGGGACGGGACGGTCTTCCCCGACCCCGATGCGTTCGTCCTGGCACGCCCCAACATCGCGGCGCACCTGGCCTTCGGGCGCGGCCGGCACGCCTGCGCCGGCATGCCGCTGGCCCGGCTGTCGATGCGCCTCGCCCTGGAGGAGCTGCTCCGGCGCACCTCCGCGATCGAGCTCGACGGCCCAGTCGAGAGCGCGCGGATGCCCGAGATCGGCGCGGTGTCCGTCCCCGTACGACTCCGCCCGGCCTGAGATGTACGACGAATCGATTGCGTGCGTATGCGTAAGCGTTATCCATATACTCCTACGGTGACTGACGGTGCATGGACCGAGGCAGGCGGCGTCGACCTTCCGCGTTTCCAGGTGGGCGCGCCTCCGCAGCATCTGATCACCACGTTGCTGGGCGACTACTGGATCAGCCGGTCCGAGCAGCTCCCGTCGGCGGCGCTGGTGCGGCTGGCGGAGGAGTTCGGCGTGTCGGCGGTGGCCGCCCGCGCGGCGCTGTCGCGGCTGGCGCGGCGGGACCTGCTGGAGTCGTCCAAGGTGGGGCGGCGCACCTACTACCGGCTCACCGACCGGGCCGCCGCGGTGCTGCTCGACGGCCGGCAGCGGATCATGTCGTTCGGGCTGGAGCAGGGCGCCTGGGACGGGACCTGGGTGCTCGCCGCGTTCTCGATCTCGGAGGAGCAGCGCGACCTGAGGCACGCGCTGCGTTCGCGGCTGCGCTGGCTCGGCTTCGCCCCCCTGTACGACGGGCTCTGGGTCTCCCCCAGGGCGGACGCCGACGACGCCGCGGCCGTGCTCGCCGAGCTGGAGGTGCCCACGTCCACGATCTTCCGTGCCCAGGCCCTCGACCTGGCCGGCATGCGGGCGCCGCAGGAGGCGTGGGACTTCGACCAGCTCCGCCGCACCTACGAGGGGTTCGTGGCGCAGTACTCGCCGCTGCTGGCCCGCGTCCGCAACGGGACGGTGGGCGCCTCCGAGGCCCTGGTGGCGCGTACGGGGATCATGGACACCTGGCGCACGTTCCCCAACCACGACCCCGACCTGCCCGCCGAGCTGCTGCCCGACGGCTGGCCCAGGAGCGCGGCCAGGGACGTGTTCGTGGAGATCTACGACACCCTGGGCACGCTCGCGGAGTTCCGCGTCAGGCAGATCGTCGCCGAGTTCGACCCCGGCCTGGCCGAGCTGGTGGCCCACCACCGCACCAGCCTGATCCTCTCCCCCCGCTAGCCGCGGCCCGCCGCCGCGTCGGCGCGCCCGCGGGCGCTCGTGAGCGAGGCGTGCCCGTTTCCCCTCTCCGCACCGGGACCCCTTGACAGACGTGCAGTCGTAGATGTGACATTAATTCGCACGATCGCAACGCCTGTTGCAGCATGATCCGGGTTCCGGAGGACCATCATGAGATTGCCCAGGATCACCCGCGCGGCCACGGCGGCCCTGACCCTCGCCACCGCCGCGGCCTGCGGCGGGAACGGCGGCGAGACGACAGGACCGGCCGGCGGAACGGCCCTCTCCGGCCGCCTACCCGATGCCATCAAGGAAGCGGGCGTCATCCGATTCGCCGGGGATTCCCACCCGCCCTACCGAATCGTCGGCAACGACGGGAAGACGGTGACCGGCATCGACAAGGATCTGCAGGACGCCCTCGGCAAGGTGCTGGGAGTCCGCACCGAGATCTCGATCGTCAACGGCCTGCCCGCCGCGCTGTCCGGCATGCTCGCCTCCCGCTACGACGCCTTCAACGGCCCCGTCAAGGACACCGCCGAGCGCGAGAAGCAGTTCGACGCCATCGTCTGGATGGTCAGCCGCACCTCCTACCTCATCCCGAAGGCGGGCCCGGCCGCCGTCAAGAGCTCCGCGGACCTGTGCGGCAAGCGCGTCGCAGGCACCGCGGGCAGCGTCGTGGAGGACCAGGCCAAGCGCCTGAGCGAGTGGTGCGCGGGGCAGGGCAGACCGGCTCTCGCCTTCGTCGGCCTGGCCGACACCAACGGCACGATCCTGGCCGCCAAGTCCGGCCGCGCCGACGCCGCCGGCATGACCGAGAGCGCCGCGATCGACGCGATGGCCAAGGAGAAGGACGCCTTCACGTACGTGACGCAGACCGACGAGCAGGGCGCCGGCGTCGACCAGCTCGCCATGCTGGTGCCCAAGTCGAGCGGCCTGGGGCCGGTCATGCTGGAGGCGTTCAAGGAGATCTTCAGGAACGGCGAGTACCAGCGGATCGTCGACAAGTACGGCCTGCAGAACGTGACCGTGGACGAGCCCAGGCTGAACACCGCGGCGGCCCAGTGAGCGGCCCAGTGAGCGGCACAGTGAGCGGGCCGGTGAGCGGGCTCGCCGACGTCGCCGCCGCCCGCCCGAGGGTGCGCCCGCTGCGCTGGCTGGCCGGAGCCGTCCTGCTCGTGCTCGCCGCCCAGCTCGGCTGGTTCCTGGTCAGCAACCCGCGCTTCGAGTGGCCGGTCGTCGCCGAGTACCTGCTCGACCCCAACATCCTGGCGGGGCTCGGCGTGTCGCTGCTGCTCACCGTCATCGCCATGACGCTGGGCGGCGGGCTGGGCGTGCTGCTCGCCGCCGGGCGGCTCAGCGGGTTCAAGCCGGTCGCGTGGGCGTGCGGCGGCTACGTGGCGTTCTTCCGCGGCATCCCGCCGCTGGTGCAGCTCATCTTCTGGTTCAACCTCGGCTACCTGCTGCCGCGCATCTCACTCGGCATCCCGTTCGGGCCGACGTTCGCCTCGTGGCCGACGAACACGGTGATCGGCTCGCTGACCGCCGCCCTCCTGGGGCTCACGCTGCACGAGGCGGCGTACATGGCCGAGATCGTCCGCGCCGGGATCCTGGCCGTGGACGGCGGCCAGCGCGACGCGGCCCGCGCGATGGGCTTCACCGCGCGGCAGAGCTTCGTCAAGGTCGTGCTCCTGCAGGCCATGCGCGTGATCATCCCGCCCACCGGCAGCCAGTTCATCAGCCTGCTCAAGGGCACCTCGCTGGTCAGCGTGATCGCGATGGCCGATCTGCTCTACTCCGTGCAGGTGATCTACAACCGGACTTACCAGATCGTGCCGCTGCTCATCGTCGCCTGCGCCTGGTACCTGGCGGTGGTCACCGTCCTGTCGCTCGGCCAGCGGCGCCTGGAGCGGCACTTCGGAAGGGGGCGGCGGTGAAGCCGGTCCTCAGCGTGCGGAACGTGCGCAAGCGCTTCGGCGACCACGTGGCGCTCGACGGGGTGAGCCTGGACGTGCACGAAGGCGAGGTCGTCACCGTGATCGGCCCGTCCGGGTCCGGCAAGTCGACCCTGGTGCGCTGCGTCCACCAGCTCGAGGCGATCGACGGCGGCGCCATGTACCTCGACGGCGAGCTGCTCGGCCACGAGTTCCACCGCGGCCACCTGCGCCCCCTGCCGGACCGGCGGGTGGCGGCCCAGCGCGGCCGCATGGGCATGGTCTTCCAGCAGTTCAACCTGTTCGCCCACTGGAGCGTGCTGCGCAACCTCACCGAGGCGCAGGTCGCCGTGCACGGCCGCACGACCGGCCGGGCCCGCGAGGAGGCGCTGCGCCTGCTGGAGCGGGTGGGGCTGGCCGGCAAGGCGGACGCCCATCCGGGGCAGCTCTCCGGCGGCCAGCAGCAGCGTGTCGCCATCGCCCGCGCCCTGGCCACCGGCCCCCGGATCATGCTGTTCGACGAGCCGACCAGCGCGCTGGACCCCGAGCTGGTGGACGAGGTGCTGAGCGTCGTCCGCGACCTGGCCGCCGGCGGCATGACCATGATCATCGTCACGCACGAGATGAGCTTCGCCCGCGAGGTCGCCGACCGCTGCGTCTTCATGGAGCACGGGCGCGTCGTCGAGACCGGCACGCCCGAGGAGATCTTCGACCGTCCCGGGTCGCCGCGCCTGCGCGCCTTCCTGTCGCGCTTCTCGCAGGAACGCGTACGAGAGGTCCCGGACGAACGGACGCTGCAGGAGGAGAACGCCCGATGACCGTCACCGTGATGTCCGTCGGCGACCTGGTCGTGGACGAGCCCGGCCCCGCGTCCTTCTTCGCCCCCGCCAGGGACGTCCTCGCGCGCGGCGACGTGGTGATCGGCCACGTCGAGGTGCCGCACAGCACCTCCACGGCCCAGGTCAGCACCGACGTGCCCGCCCCGCCCGCCGACCCCGCCGCCCTGGCCGCGATCGCCGAGGCCGGCTTCCACGTCGTGACCCTCGCGGGCAACCACGTCTACGACGCCGGCGACCAGGGCGTGGCCGACACCGTCAAGCACGCCGCCGAGGCCGGACTCGCCACCACCGGCGCGGGCCTCACCCTCGACGAGGCCCGCGGCCCCGCCCTGGTCGAGCGCGGCGGGCTGCGCGTCGGCGTGCTCAGCTACAACTGCGTCGGCCCGCGCGAGTCCTGGGCCACCACCCGCAAGCCCGGCTGCGCGTACATCAAGGTCCTCACCCACTACGAGCTCGACCACGCCAGCCCCGGCGGCCCGCCCACCGTCTACACCTTCGCCGACCCCGCCCACCTGGAACGCATGGCCGCCGACGTGGCCGCGCTGTCGGCCGAGGCGGACGTCGTGCTGGTGTCGCTGCACAAGGGCGTCGGCCACACCCCCGCCGCGCTGGCCATGTACGAGAAACCCGTCGCCCGCGCCGCGATCGACGCCGGCGCGCACGCCGTGTTCGCTCACCACGCGCACATCATGCGCGGCATCGAGATGTACCGGGGCCGCCCCATCTATCACGGCCTGGGAAACTTCGTCACCGTCACCCACGCCCTGACGCCCGCTGCCGGCGACGCGGGGGAGCGGGCCGACTGGGCGCGCCGCCGCAAGGAGCTGTACGGCTTCGCCCCCGACCCGGCCATGCCGTTCTACCCCTTCCACCCGGAGAGCAGGAACACCGCCATCGCCGTCTGCCGCTTCGACCGCGGCGGCCTCGTCTCGGCCGGGTTCGTGCCGTGCTGGATCGACGACGCCGGCCGTCCGCTGCCGCTCGGCGACTCGGAGCGGGGGCGGCGGGTGGCGGCGTACGTCGAGGACATCACGCGGCGCGCCGGCCTGGCGACCGGGTTCGCCTGGGAGGGCGGCGAGGTGGTGCTGCGTGGCTGAGGGGCCCCTGACGGGACGCACGGTGATCGACCTCACGACCGCGCTCGCCGGACCGTACGCCACCCTCCTGCTGGCCGGGCTCGGCGCCCGCGTCATCAAGGTGGAGAACCCGCTGACCGGCGGCGACAGCTCCCGCGGCAACTCGCCGTACGTCGGCGCGGACGGCCTCACCGCGGTCAGGCGCGAGCCGGACGACATGTCGGTGTCGATGCTGCTGCGCGGCCGCAACAAGCACGGCGTCACCCTCAACCTGAAACACCCGGCGGCGCGGGACGTGCTCGCCGGGCTGGTACGGGCGGCCGACGTCATGGTGGACAACTACAGCGCGGGCGTCACGGCCCGGCTCGGCATCGGCCACGACTGGGCGAGCGCGATCAACCCGCGCATCGTGTGCACCTCCATCAGCGGCTTCGGCGCGCAGGGCGGGCCGGGTTCGGGCAAGGCGATGGACACGATCGTGCAGGCGCTCAGCGGCGTGATGATGACCGCCGGCGCGCCGGGCGAGCCGCCCGTCCGCTTCGGGCTGCCCGTGGGCGACCTGCTCGCCCCGCTCTACGCGGTGATCGGCACGCTGGCCGCCGTCATCCAGGCCGACGCCACCGGGCGCGGGCAGCACGTGGACGTCTCCATGCTGGGCGCGCTCACCTCGCTGGTCGCCTGCGAGCCGTTCGACGCCTACGAACGGCTCGGCCTGCCCGCCCGCACCGGCGCCACCGTGCCCCGGCTGGCGCCGTTCGGCACGTTCCCGGCGGCGGACGGCTGGTTCGCGCTGTGCGGGCCGACCGACGCCTTCGCGCGCGGCCTGTTCGCCGCCATGGACCGGCCCGAGCTGGCCGCCGACCCGCGCTTCGCCACCCGCGACGCGCGCGTGGCGGGCGCGGGCGAGCTGCACGGGACGGTCGCGGCCTGGGCCGCCGACCGGCCCCTCGCCGAGGTCCTCGGCCTGCTCGCCCGGCACGGGGTGCCCGCCGCCGAGGTCCGCGACCCCGTCGCCGCCGTACGCGACCCGATCGTGCTCGAACGGGCGGAGGTGGTGCCCCTGGAGCACCCGCGTCACGGGGACGTGGCGGGGCTGGTGGGGACCGGCGTGCCGATCCGCTTCTCGGCCGCCGAGGCCGCGCTCGACGGGCCCGCGCCCGGGCTCGGGGAGCACAACGCCGAGATCTACGGCGGGCTGCTCGGCTACACCGACGACGAGCTGAAAGCGCTGGCCGAGGACGGGGTGATCTGACGTGGTCCCGGCCCTGGCGGCACTTCAGGCGGCCTACGCCCGACCGCGACGCCCCTCCGGACAGGGCGCCGCGCCCGGCTTGAGCGCTGCCGGTGCTCGTGGAGTCGCGTCCGTTGCGGGCGCTGCCGGTGGCGGTCCAGCGGGGGACCGCGAGCCCGGCGGGCCCGTGGCGGGCTACGTCGGCGCGGATGTGCCCGTCGAGTTGCTGACCGCCGCCGGGTTCCACGCCGTGCGGCTCACCGGCGATCCGGGCGGCGACTCCGCGCTCGGGGACCGGTACCTGGGCCGGGGCGTGGACCCGATGGCCCGGTCGATCCTCACCCGGCTGCTGACCGGGGCGTTCGGCGAGCTGGAGCGGGTCGTCGTCTCCCATGACTGCGAGGCGTCGCTGCGGCTCTTCTACGCTCTGCGGGAGCTGCGGCGGATCGAGCCGGGGGCGGGGGTGCCGGAGGCGTACCTGGTGGACGTCCTGCACCTGCCGCACCGCACCACCGCCCGCTACAACCGGCGCAGGATCGGCGAGTTCGCGGCCCGCCTGCGCGCGTGGACCGGCCGTCCTGTCGATCCTGCCGCCGCGATCGGGGCGCACGATGAGCGCCGCCGCCTGCTGGCCGCCGTCGCCGGGTTGCGGCGTGCCGTGCCCGCCCGGCTGACCGGCGCCGAGTTCCTGGCCGCGGCCAACGCCGCCCTTCCCCTCGCCGAGCACCTCGCCCGGCTGCGGGAGCTGCTGGCTCAATCCGACCGGCTGCCCGAGCGGCACGGGCGGCGGGTGTTCCTCAGCGGCTCCGACCACGACACCCCGGACGTGTACGAGGCGATCGAGGCGGACGGTCACGTGATCGTCGGCGAGGACCACTCGTTCGGCGACCTCCAGGCCGAGCGCCGCGTCGGCGCCGGTGGCCTGGACGCGCTCGCCGAGCACTATCACGAGCACGGCCCGACCGCCCACCGCGCGACCGCCGCGCAACGCGCCGCCCACGCGGCCATGGCCGTCCGCCGCTGCCGCGCCGAGCTGTTCGTCGCCTACGCCAGGACCGGCGACGACGCCCCGGCCTGGGACTTCGCGGCGCAACGGGCCGCGCTCGACATCCCGGCCGTGCTGCTGGACCGCCAGGAGTACGGCCGCGCCGACCTGGCCGCGCTGCGCAAGGAGGACGCGTGAAGAGGCTCGCGACGGCCACCGAGGCGAGCCGGTACCAGCGCGAGTGGTTCGCCGGCCTGCGTGCGCGGGTGGCGGCGGGAGAGCCGCTGGCCGTGGTCAACGCCGACGTGCCGCACGAGATCTTCCGCGTCATGGACATCCCGTACGTCGTCAGCCAGTGGTGGGCCTCGGTCGTCGCCGCCAAGCAGCGCTCCGGCCACTACCTGGAGCTGCTGCGGCGGCGCGGCCTGCCTGACAACTCCGAGCAGTACAACGCGCTCACCCTCGCCTCCGCCCTCGACCCGGAGGAGGGCCCGTGGGGCGGTCTGCCCAAGCCCGCCATCGTGGTCGGCGACGCCTCCGGCGACGTCACCCGCAAGATCTTCGACCTCTGGGGCGGCGAGCCCGGCGTCACCTTCTACCCCCTGGAGAGCGCGGCCGAGAACGAGGTGCCGGCCGACTGGTGGGAGCTGATGCCGCACCGCTGGGAGGAGGCCATCGGCCCGGCCCGGCTCGACCTGCTCACCGCCGAGCTGGAGAGCCTCGTCAGGTTCCTGGAGACCACCACCGGCAGGCGCTTCCGCGAGTCCCGTTTCCGCGAGGTGATGG
The DNA here is from genome assembly GCF_024172165.1 of Nonomuraea thailandensis. Taxonomy (GTDB): domain Bacteria; phylum Actinomycetota; class Actinomycetes; order Streptosporangiales; family Streptosporangiaceae; genus Nonomuraea; species Nonomuraea thailandensis. The sequence goes on from NZ_JAMZEB010000002.1 coordinate 2,151,124, forward strand.
CCCTGGCCAACGAGCAGGAGGAGTGGAACAGGCGGACCCGCGACCTCATCGCCCGCACGCGGCCCGCCCCGATCTCCGTCGCCGACGGCATCCCCGGCGTCATGCTGCCGCAGTGGCACCGCGGCACGGGATGGGCCCGCGACGCCGCCCGCCGCTTCCACGACGAGGTGCGCGAACGCGTGGCCGCCGGGCACGCGGCCTGCCCGGGCGAGCGCGCCCGGCTGATGTGGATCGGCCGCGGCCTCTGGTACGACATGGGCTTCTACCAGCGCTTCCAGGACGAGTACGGCGCCGTCTTCGTCTGGTCGATGTACCTGGCCATCGCCGCCGACGGCTACATCCGGCACGGCGACGACCCGATGCGCGCCCTGGCCGCTCGTTTCGCCGCCTTCACCGACCAGCTCTACACCCCGCCGTGGTCCAGCGAGTGGTACGTCAAGGAGGCCAGGCTGCACGGCGTCGACGGGGTGGTGCACCTGGTCTCCGACGACCCGCGCGGCAGCTACTTCACCGCGCGGGCGCTGGAGTCGGCGGGCTTCCCGGTCGTCGAGATCGAGGCCGACAACGTCGACGCCCGCACCTACGACGGCGACCGGGTGGCCGCTCGCATCGGCCGCTGGCTGGAGGACGTCGTCCTGCGCTGAGGTCCGCCCCGCACCGTCCGCGCCACCCGTGCGCGCAGCCACCCGTGCGCGCAGCCACCCGTGCGCGCAGCCACCCGTGCGCGCAGCCACCCGTGCGCGCAGCCACCCGCCCGCGCAGGCGCCCTACGCGGGCGGTCACCCTACGCGGGCAGTATGCGCAGCCGCTCAGGGGCCACGCCCACCCACACCTCCTCCGCCTCGCCCTCCGACCCGTCCGACCACAACCGGCACGCCACCCCCTCACTGTCGAGGTGATGCTCAAGGTGCGGCCCGGCGAACATCGAGATCCGCCGCCGGGCCCGCCACCGGTTCGCCACGTCCGGCTCGCCCCCGCTCATCCGGCCGTGCTCGGGCCGCCAGATCGCCACCCCCGCCGCGCCGGTCCGCAGCCCCGGCCCCGCCACCCCGGTCAGCGCCCCGTACGGGGTGCGCAGCACGGCCCGCTCGCCCGAGACCTCCGCCACCTCGCCGGGGATCTCGTTGGCGATGCCGACGAAGGACGCCACGTACCGGCTGGCGGGCCGGTCGTAGATCTCGCGCGGCGGCCCGAGCTGCTCGACCCGCCCGTCCCGCATGACGGCGATGCGGGAGGCCAGCTCCATCGCCTCGGTCTGGTCGTGGGTGACGTACACGGCGGCGAAGCCGAGCCTGCGCTGCATGGCCAGCAGCTCCACGCGCAGCCGCTCGCGCACCTTGGCGTCCACGTTGGACAGCGGCTCGTCGAACAGGATCAGCCCGTCCCCGGCCACCAGCGCCCGCGCCAGGGCCACCCGCTGCTGCTGGCCGCCGCTCATCTCGCCGGGGTGCTGCCGGGCCAGCTCGGGGATGCCCACCAGCTCCAGCGCCTGTCCGACGCGGGCGGCGACCTCGTCCCTGGCCGGACGGCCGCCGCGCCGGCTGAGCAGCGGGTAGGCCACGTTGTCGAAGGCGGACAGGTGCGGCCACAGCGCGTACGACTGGAACATCATGCTCAGCCCCCGCCGCTCCGGCGGGACGTCCAGCCCGCGCGCCGCGTCGAAGACGGCCCGGCCACCGATCTCCACCAGCCCCGCGTCCGGCCGTTCCAGGCCGGCTACGGAGCGCAGCAGCGTCGTCTTGCCGCAGCCGCTCGGCCCCAGCAGCACGAGGATCTCGGCCGCGGCCACCTCCAGGGACACGCCGTCCACGGCCGCCGCGAGGGTGCGGTCGGCCCGCCGGAAGTGCTTGCGGACCCCGTCGAGCCGGACGACGGACGTCGTGGTGGCCCGCCGGGCCATGGTGGTCTCCTGCATCGAAGTCCTCAGAGCCGGGTTCGGGAAAGGGGAGAGGCGCCGCGCCGCCGCGCGTACCAGGTGACGGGGAGCACGACCAGCGAGGTGGTCAGCGTCAGCAGGATCGAGATCGCGCCGAGCATGGCGTAGTCGCCGTTGGCGAACACCTCCAGGATGCGGAAGCCCACCACCTCGTTGCCGGTGCCGGCCAGGATCGCCGAGGCGCTGATGTCACCGGCGATGGTGACGAACAGCAGCGCCCACCCGGCCAGCAGCCCCGGCGCCATCAGCGGCAGGGTGATCCGGCGGAAGGTGCGTGCCTGCCCGGCGCCGCTGATCCTGGAGGCGTCGGTGAGCTCGGGCGCGACCTGGCCGGCCGCCGCGTCCGAGGCGGTGGTGGCCTGCGGCATGTGCAGCGACACGTACGCGAGCACGAGGATCCACAGCGTGCCGCCCAGATGAAACGGCGCCCCGCTGAACGCCAGCACGAACCCGACCGCGATGACCAGGTGCGACAGCGTGGGCGGGAACTTGATCGCGGCGTCCACCAGCATCCCCGTGGCCCGTCCCGACCGTCTGACCAGCACCGACACCACCGCCGCCGCCAGCACCCCGATGGTCGCGCACACCGCTCCCAGCAGCAGGCTGTTGAGCAGCGCCTCCTGGGTGGCGGTGTCGGTGAGCGTGCGCGTGACCGCGTCCAGGTTGAGCCGCGCCCAGTCGACGGTGCCGCTCCAGAAGCCGGTCAGCGACACCAGCACCAGGGCGCCGAGCGGCAGCGCCGACGTCAGCGCGAGGTACGCCACGATCAGCCCCCGCACCGGCCCGCGCCACCGGCCCAGCCGCAGCGGGCGGGCCCGGGCGCCCCTGCCGCCCAGGCCCGCGCTGCGGGAGCCGCGCAGCAGCCGGGTCTGGGCGTACCAGACGAGGGTGATGACCAGCATGACGACGAGGTTCAGGCTCACCGCCACGCCGGTCTCAGGCGGGTAGGTGAACGACAGCAGCTGCACCACCCGCACCGACAGGATGTCCAGATCGGCCTGCGGGGCCAGGATCGCCGGGATGGAGAACAGCCCGAACCCGGTCCACACCATGAGCAGCCCGGCCGCGCCCAGGCTCGGCCGCACGGCGGGCAGCGAGATCCGGCGCAGGGTGCGCAGCGGGCCCGCGCCGCTCACCCGCGACTGCTCCTCCATGGCGGCGTCGGTGTTCCGCAGGCCCGCCGAGACGATCATGAAGACGTACGGGACCTGGTAGATGGTGTAGACGAAGATCAGGCCGTACCAGGAGTGGATGTCGATCGGGCCCTCGGTCCCGCCGGCGCCGAGCCGCAGGAGCTGGTTGAGGTAGCCGGAGCGTTCCGAGCCGAGCAGCGACCAGCCGATCGCGCCCGCGATCGGCGGCAGCAGGAACGGCACCAGCGGCACGACGTCGGTGAGCAGCCCCATGCGGGCGTCGGTGCGCTCGTTCGCCCAGGCCAGGGCCGAGCCGATCACCATCGCCGCCAGCCCGCTGCCGCCCACCACCACCGCGGTGTGCCAGAGCAGGGTGCCCAGCCCGGCCTGGGCGAGCGTGTCGCGGATCGGCGTCAGGTCGAGCCGGCCGTCGGTGACGAACGGCCGGACCACCACCAGGGCGAGCGGGTAGACCGCCAGCGCGCCGAGCGCGAGCGCCAGCAGCGTCCCGGCGACCTGGAAAGGGGTGAAGCGCCTGATCACGTGAGGCCCAGCAGGGTGGTGATGCGCTCGGCGGGGGTGCCCGACAGCTCCCTGTTGAAGGTGTAGCGGGCGGGCAGGGTGGCCGGGTCGAGCGGCGAGCCGGAGCCCGGGACCGCGTTGAGCTTCCGGTTGCCCTCGGCGCTCATCAGGTAGTGCACGAACAACCGCGCCGCGTGGGGATGGGCCGCCTTGGCGGCCAGCCCCGGCACGATCTCCGGCCCGGTCGAGGCGGGCGGCTGCACGAACCCGACGGGCGCGCCCTTGCCCTTGAGGTCGTCGGCGATGGACTGCACGCCCGGCATGACGATGGCCGCCTCGCCCGCCGCGAGCTGCTGCGTCGCCGGCGCGGCTCCGGGGGCCACCACGGGCTGCTGCGCCTTGAGCCTGGTCAGGTACTCCTCGCCGTACTCCTTGACGATGAGGTTCCAGAACGGGGTGTACGCGGCCGACGTCCGCGGATCCACCAGGATGATCCTGCCCTTCCACCTCGGGTCGAGGAGGTCCTGCCAGTCCTTGATCGCGTCGCCGCCCTGCTGGGTGTTCACCGCGATGCCGGTCGGCTGGATCTGGATCACCGCGGTCCCGGCGTCGGGCAGCAGGTACTTCTCGGGCAGGCCGCCGGGATAGCCGGGGATGCCCGCCTCGGCGAGCTTGACCGTCCAGCCCTTGCCCAGCGCCTCGGGCACGAACGGCGTGTAGGAGCCCACGAACAGGTCGGCGGCAGGCTTGCCGCTCTCGGCCTCGGCGGCGAAGCGCTGGGCCAGGTCGCTGGAGGTCAGCCGGATGAACTTGACCTTGATGCCGTACCTGGCGGTGAAGTCGTCGGAGACGGCCTTGGCGATGTTCTCCGCCGGGACGCTGTACCAGACCAGCTCGCCCTCCTTCTGCGCCGCCTCGATGAGCGTGCGCAGGGCGGGAGAGGCGTCGGCGGGGACGGACGCGCCGCCGCCCGTGCCGGAGGAGCCGCAGCCGGCGGCCAGGAGCAGGACGGCGCAGGCGATGGCGGCGGGGTGAAGCCGAAATTTCATGATGTCTCCGGTAATCAGGAGGGTCGCGCCCGGAGGATTCCCATATATGTAACACAAGCTTCATCGACCGTAAATGATATGCCGTTCGAAATGTGCGCAACCCCTGGCCGGGCCGGTCATCCGACGGCCACTCCGAGGAGGGCTGGTGGCCGTTCTCATGTGGCGGCTTCTTTGACGGAGGTCACCACAGTGTCATCCGTACGACTCAGGTCCACATCGGCGGCGGCCCAGGGTCTACAACCCGCACCCCGTCACGCTCGACCTGGCTCCGATGACACGCACCCCACCGCACCGGTGAACTGGACCCATGATCCAGTTCGACAAGGACGTGCGGCCCCGGCTCGCCGTCGCCCTCGCGGGCCTCGCGCTGCTCGCGGCCGCGTGCGCGGGCGTGGACACCGCGGGGGTGACGTCCGGCGCCGTGGTGCCCCTCGACCGGGCCACGCTCGCCGACGCCGCCGCGAAGCGGGTGGTCGGCATCGGCGAGGCCACGCACGGCAACAAGGAGTTCGTCCAGGCCCGCACGCTGATCATCCAGCGGCTGGTACGGGAGCACGGCTTCCGCACGGTCGCCCTGGAGGCGGACTTCGGCGGCACGGCCGTCGCCGACGACTACGTGGTCAAGGGCCAGGGCACCGCGGAGCAGGCCGCCACCGCGCTCGGCTTCGACATCTACCGCACCCGCGAGACGGCGGCCCTGCTGCGCTGGATCCACGACCACAACGCGAGCGCCGCCGACGCCGACAAGGTCCGCCTCTACGGCTTCGACATGCAGCGCTACGACCGCAACAAGGAGCGGCTGCTGCGCTATCTCGCCACCGTCGAGCCCGCCCAGGCCCAGCAGGCCGGACAGGCGCTGGCCGGCCTCACCGACGCCACCAGGTCCACACGGGACGAGGCCGAGGTCGAGGCGGGCGCCGCCGCCGCCGAACGCATCGCCGCCCGCCTGCGCGACCACGAGGACGCCTACGTCAGGCGCAGCTCCCCCGAGGCGTTCGCCGTCGCGCTGCGCCACGCCGAGACGATCGGCAGGGGCGCGCGGCTGCAACTGTCCGGGGCCGGCTACGCGAGCAAGCGGGACGCCTGGATGGCCGAGGCCGTCGAGTGGATCGCCGGGCGCGACGGCAGGAAGCTCGTCGTGGCCGGTCACAACGGCCATCTCGACAAGACCGGGGCCGCGTTCTCCTTCGAGTCGATGGGACGGCGCCTGGCCAGGACGTACGGGGACGACTACTTCGCCATCGGCACCGAGTTCGGCACCAGCACCTTCCTCAGCCGCGACGACTCCTCCGGCGAGCGCGCCCGCTTCACCGTGAGCCACGACACGCCGCTGGCCGGGCTGTTCGGCGCCGAGCCGCTGGGCTACGTGAACCTCGCCCAGGCGTCGGCCACGCCCGCCAACCGCCGGCTGCTCGGCTCGGAGCTGCGCATGGGCAGCGCCGGCGACGGTTTCCGGTCCCTGTTCAGCGCTCTGAGCTGGACGTACACGGTGGCCATGGTGCCCGCGAAGGCGTACGACGCGCTGGTGTACGTGCCGCGGGCCACCCCGGTCACTCCTCTGTAGCGGCCCGCTTCTCGTGCCGGGCCACGATCGTGTCGACCTGCACGCTGAGCCTGGCCCCCAGGGGCCAGCCGACGTAGTGGGTCAGGAAGATGGCGATCTCGCGCAGCTCGCCGGCGGTGAGCTCGGAGTTGCTCAGCGCCGCGGGGAGCTGGATGTCGAGCACGTCGTTCATGCCCCTGGCGGCCAGGACGCCGATCAGGAGGAGCCGCCGGTCGCGCATCGACAGCCCGGGCCGGGACCAGATCTCGGCGAACAGGTGGTCCACGGTGATCCCGAAGAAGTCGCCGGGGCCGTCGTGCACCTCCCACCCGTAGACCCGGCCCATCATCTCCAGCCCGCGCCGCCGCCTGTCGTCGGTCATGAGGGCTCCTCCAGGCCGAGGTCGGCGGCCAGCCGCCGGTGGGCGAGCCGGGCGAGCGGGGTGTCGACGCCGAGCTCGCCGGCCAGGTCGAGGGCGAGCGACAGGTCCTTGTCGCCGAGCGCGAGCACGTGCGCCATGATCTCGCGCAGCGGGTCGCCGGGAGGCAGGGGCGCCGTGGTGCCGCGCAGCATGAGGGCGCCGGGGCCGCCGGTGACGGCGTCGGAGTGGCGGACGATCCGGCCGAGGTCGCCCAGCGGGATCCCCGCCGCCTCGGCCAGGCGCTGCGCCTCGGCCGCCGCGGCGAAGGAGACGAAGTGCAGCAGGTTGCGGGCGAGCTTGGCGCGGGTGCCCGCGCCGACGGGGCCCATGTGCAGGACGAGCCCGGCCCACGCGGCGAACGCCTCCTTCACCCGCGCGAACGCCGCCTCGCTCGCCCCGACCATGACCGCGAGTGTGCCCGCCGCGGCGCCCATGAAGCCGCCGCTGACGGGGGCGTCGACGATCTCCACCCCGTACGGCCGCGCGGCCTCGGCCAGCTTGACCGCGGTGCCGGCGTGGATCGTGGAGTGCACGGCGATGACCGTGCCGGCCGCGCACGCCGGGATGAGCGCACCGGCGACCTCGTTGACCTGCGCGTCGTCGCGGACCATGAGCGAGACGATCTCGGCGCGGGCCACGTCGGCCAGGCCGGCGGCGGGCAGCGCGCCCCGCTCGACCAGGGGCGCCATCGCCTCGGCCCGGACGTCGTAGACGATCAGGCCGGGCCCGGCCAGGCGTCCCGCCATGGGGGCGCCGATCTGACCGAGCCCGACGAAGCCGTACATCATGCGCGGAACACCTCGCCCCCGTCCACGTTGAAGATCTGCCCCGTGACCCACGACGCCTCGTCCGACAGCAGGAACAGGCACATCCCGACGAGGTCGTCCGGCGTGCCGAGCCGCTTGAGCGCGAGCTTGTCGCGCACGATCCTGGCGGACATGCCCGCGGGCACGACCGCCCGGTGGGCGGCGGTGTCGATCGGGCCCGGCGCGATGGCGTTGACGCGGATGCCCAGCGAGCCGAGCTCGTGCGCGAGCTGCTGGGTGAGGCTGTTCACCCCGGCCTTGGCCAGGCCGTAGTAGCCGGAGTACTGCCAGGCGGCGGTGGAGGACTGGTTGACGATCGCGCCGCCGCCCCGCTCGGCCATGCGGGCGTGGCAGGCGCGGGCGCACAGCAGCGCGCCGTCCAGGTTCACCGACATGAACCTGCGGTAGTAGTCCCAGTCGACGGTGAACAGGAAGTCCAGCTTCATGGTGCCGAAGACGGCGGCGTTGTTGACCAGGTAGTCGATCCCGCCGAACGCCGCCACGGCCGCGGACGCCATGGCCTCGGTGGCCGCGGGATCGGCCACGTCGGTCCTGACGAACAGGCCGTCGATGTCGCCGGCGACCTTCGCGCCCTGCTCGTCCACGTCCGCCACGACGACGCTCGCGCCCTCGGTGGCCAGCGCCCGCGCGTACGCCTCTCCGATGCCCTGGGCGGCGCCCGTGACGACCGCCACCTTTCCGGCGAAGCGCCTCATCCCGCTCCCTCCGCGATCGACTTGGTCTCCAGGTACTCCTCGAAGCCCGCGACGCCCATCTCGCGGCCGGTCCCCGACTGCTTGTAGCCGCCGAACGGCACGTCGGGGCCGTACCAGATGCCGCCGTTGACGCTGACCGTGCCGGTGCGCAGCCGCCGCGCGAGCGCGCGCGCCCGCTCCGGGTCGCCGGAGTGCACGGCGCCGGACAGGCCGTAGGGCGAGTCGTTGGCGATCCGCACGGCGTCGTCGTCGCCGTCGTGGGGGAGCACCACCAGCACCGGGCCGAAGATCTCCTCGCGGGCCGCCCTGGCCTGGTTCGTCAGGCCGGTGATCAGGGTGGGCTCGATCCAGAAGCCCCGTTCCCGGTCGGGCCGGCGCCCGCCGGTGGCGAACGAGCCGCCCTCGGCGACCGCGAGCTTCAGGTACGCCTCGACGCGGTCGCGCTGGCGCGCGGAGATGACCGGGCCGCAGACGGTGCGCTCGTCGGACGGGTCTCCGGCGCCGATGCGCGCCATCGTCCTGGCGGTGATCTCCACGGCCTCGTCGTGGCGGGCGCGGGGGACCAGCAGGCGGGTGGTGAGCGCGCAGCCCTGCCCGGCGTGGGAGATCGCGGCGAAGGCGGCGTACCCGCACGCCCTGACGAGGTCGGCGTCGTCCAGCACGACGCACGCCGACTTGCCGCCCAGCTCCAGGAACACCCGCTTGAGCGTCTCGGCGGCGCCGCGCATCACCGCGCGGCCCGTCGCCGTCGAGCCGGTGAAGGAGACCAGGTCCACGCGCGGATCGGCGGCCAGCCGCGCGCCGAGGGCGTGGTCGCGGCCGGTGACGACGTTCACGACGCCCGGCGGGAGGTCGGTCTCCTCGGCGGCCAGCCGGCCGAGCGCCGCCGCACACCAGGGGGTGTCGGGGGCGGGTTTGAGCACCACCGTGTTGCCCGCCGCCAGCGCGGGGCCCAGCTTGGCCAGGTTGATCTGGTGCGGGAAGTTCCACGGGGTGATCGCGGCGACCACGCCCACCGGCTCGCGCAGGACGTACCGGTCGCTGGCGATCCCCATCGGCTCGGCCCGGCCCAGGTCGCGCGTCCAGGCGTAGGTCTCGGCGAGGTCGGCGACCCAGCCCAGATCGGCCACGGGCGCGTCGAGCTGCGCGCCGTACGTCAGGAACCGGGGCGCGCCGGCCTCCCTGATGGTGAGCGCGCGCAGCTCGTCGCCGTGCCGTACCAGGGCCTGGCGGAGCTGGCGCAGGCAGTGGACGCGCAGCGCGAGGTCGGCCGCCCAGCCGGAGTCGTCGAACGCGCGGCGGGCGGCGGCGATCGCGGCGTCGAGCAGGCCGGGCGTGGCGTCGGCGGCCGGCCCGATGACCTCCTCGGTGGCCGGATCGATCGTCTCGAAGTGCCGATCGCCCGTGACCAGCCTGCCGTCGACCAGGAGGGGAGAGCCCTGCTCCGCCCAGCCGTCGAGCAAGCGACCGGTTGTTATGGACACGTGTCCAGACTACAGTTCACGTGTCACCGTGCAAGGGGCGACCGAGGAGGGCCAGTGTCCCGTGACGACTACTCCGGCGCGTTCGACCCCGGCTTCCGCTTCGAGGACCTGTCGAAGGCGGCGCTGGTGCGCCTGGTCAGGGAGTACGCGCTCATCGTCCACCTGCTCGACCGCTCCTCGCTGATCGCGGTCGGGATGAGGTACGGCCAGGAGGCCGTGGAGGAGATCGCCGTCCAGGAGTGGCGCGGCGCCAGCCCCGTCTACACCCGGCGCATCCGCGAGATCATGCGGATCGAGGGCGACGGGGTCTCGGCCATCTTCAAGTGCCTGCAGCTCGACCCCGGCTTCGCCCAGCACTACATGGACGTCGAGTACGAGCTGATCGACGAGTCGCACGGCTTCTTCCAGCTCCGCACCTGCGGGGCGCTGCTCGACGTGGAGCCGTTCGGCGAGCGGGCGGTGCGCGGCATGTGCCACCACATCGAGGACGGCACGTTCGACTGGACGGCCCAGGCGGTCAACCCCAGGGCGCGCATCCGCCCGGTGCACCGCCCGCCGCGCGTCCCGGGCGGCAGGGTGCCGCACTGCCGCTGGGAGGTCGTCATCGACGACGACACCGAGCCGGTCGGCGAGGCCCCGATCACCGGGATGACCCGAGCCACCACCGCGGCCCGCTTCCGCTTCCCGCCGATGCGCGACGGCACGCCGCACGTCCCGGGCGATGAGTTCCGGCCGCGGGAGCGGTCTCACCCTTGACCCGAGGGGAAGGAACGGCATCCATGGACCTGCACAGCGTGGTGTGCGTGCGCGACCTGGCGATCTCGCAGAAGTGGTACGAGGTGTTCTTCGGGCGGCCGGCGGACGAGATCATCGGCGAGGAGCTCCTGTGGCAGGTCGGTGAGAACGCGTGGGTCGTCCTCGACGACCGGGACGTGCGGGCCGGCCGGGTGGGCGGCACCATGATCACGTTCGGCGTCACCGACCTCGACGACATCCTGGCCCGCCTGGCCGCGCACGGCATCGGGCACGAGCCCGTCGAGACGTACGGCAACGGCGTGCGCCACGTGGAGATCATCGACCCCGACGGCAACAGCCTCTCGCTCGCCCAGGCCCCCACCGGATGAGGGCTCGCGGACGGCCGCGGCGGGCTACCATCGACGGATGGCCGTCCCTGAGCTGATCCGCATCGCCACCCGCTCGTCACCCATGGCGCTCGCCCAGGTGGAGCGGGTCCGCCACGAGCTCGCCGCGCTGCACCCCGAGGTCCGGACGGAGGTCGTGCCGGTCACCACGTCGGGCGACCGGTGGCAGGGCGCGCTGTCGGCGCTCGGCGGCAAGGGCGCGTTCACCAAGGAGGTGGACGCGCTCCTGCTGGCGGGGCAGGCCGACCTGGCGGTCCACTGCGTCAAGGACGTCCCGGCCGACCGGCCGCTGCCCGCCGGCACGACCTGGGCGGCCTTCCTCAAGCGCGACGACCTGCGCGACGCCCTCGTCCACCCGGGCGGCGCCACCCTGGACGAGCTGCCGCCGGGCACCCGCATCGGCACCTCGTCGGTGCGGCGGATCGCCCAGCTCGCCTCCACCCACCCGCACCTGCGCTGCGTCCCGATGCGCGGCAACGCCAACCGCCGGCTGGAGAAGCTCGACGCCGGCGAGGCCGACGCGCTGCTGCTGGCCGTGTCGGGCCTGGAACGCATCGGCATGCGCGACCGCGTCTCCGAAGCGCTGTCGCTGGAGACCATGTGCCCGCCGATCGGCGCGGGCGTGCTCGCCCTGCAGTGCCGCCAGGACGACGAGCAGACCATCGAGGCCGTGGCCGGCCTGGGCGACCCCGACACCTGGCGCGAGGTGACGGCCGAGCGCATGCTGCTGCACGTCCTGCAGGGGCACTGCAACAGCCCGATCGCCGGGTACGGCCGCGCCGAACGCGACGGCCGCCTGTCGCTGCGCGCCCGCGTCTTCAGCCCCGACGGCAAGACCGTCCTGGACGCCCACGAGTGGGCCGGCCCCCTCGACCCCGCCACGCTGGGCACCTCGGTCGCCGTCGCGCTGCTCCGCCAGGGCGCCCGCCAGCTCATCGACGCCATCCCGCACTAGCCGTCACCACAGCGGCACGGGAGTCTGCGCCCTCGGGTAGTAGCCGGCGACGGGGGCGCCGGAGGAGGCGCGGTCCAGGCGGCGGCGCATGCCGTCCGACAGGACCCCGGCCTTCATCATCTCGACGAACACCGCGGTCACGTTGCCCAGGTCGAACCAGTCGCGCTGCCAGCTCCACCGGAAGCCGCCGCCGTACCTGAACCAGCTCCCGCCGATCCCCGGCACCTCGTACGGGCTGCCGTCCGGGCGGCGGGCGTCGGCGAGCTGCTTCCAGAAGCCGACCACCTGCCCCTGGCGCTCGTCGATGAGGATGCTCTGGTACGGGTACGACCAGCCGTCCAGGCCGCCCATCTCCGAGCCCAGGGCGAGCTCGCGGATCTCGTCCCTGCCGACCGCCATGAAGTCCTGGCCGGGGCCGATGTTCCAGCCGTAGGTGGCGTCCTCGGTGTAGAGGTCCGCCAGCGGGCGCCAGTCGCCCCGCTCCTCGCACCGGCGGTTGGCCTCCAGCCAGCGCTGGACCATCTCCTCCAGCTCGTCACGTGCGAACATGATCAGCCTCCCAGCTTCAGCGCCCGGGTCGGGCAGTAACGGACGGCGGCCTCCACCTGGGCGCGCATCGACTCCTCCGGCTCCTCCACGAGGACGCGGACCTTGCCCCTGCGCGGGACCTCGAAGACGTCCGGCGCCTCCAGCTCGCACATCGCGTGCCCCTGGCAGAGGTCCAGGTCGGCCTCCAGCTTCACGATCTGCGCCTGCGGTAGCGGACCCGGCACGGCCGGGCGAGCTGGACGACCATCTTGGAGTGGTCGTCGCGGTAGGAGTCCGGCGGCTGGGCCGGCTCGAACTCCCAGTCCCGCAGCAGCACCGAGAAGATCGCCTTGAGCTGGATCATCGCGAAGTTCGCGCCCACGCAGCGGTGCCGGCCCGCACCGAACGGCACCCAGGTCCACCGGTTGAGCAGGTCCTCCTCGCGCGGCTTGGCGTAGCGGGACGGGTCGAAGGCGCCGGGCCGCGGGAAGTCCTCCGGGATCCGGTTGGAGACCGCCAGACTGCAGCCGACCAGGGTGCGCGGCGGGATGCGGAAGCCGAGCACCTGCTGCTCCGTCATGGCCACCCGCAGCAGCAGGATCAGCGGCGGGTGCAGGCGCAGCGCCTCCTTGATCGCCGACTCCAGCAGCGGGATCTCGCGCAGCGCCTGGAAGCTGATCTCGGAGCCGTCGGCGTACAGCTCGTCCAGCTCCGCCACCACCCCGTCCAGCACGGCGGGGTGGCGCAGCAGCTCGATCAGGGTCCAGGCGGCCGTGCCCGAGCTGGTGTGGTGCCCGGCGAACATCATCGAGATGAACATGCCGGTGATCTGGTCCGCGGAGAAGCGAGGCGTGCCGTCGTCCGCCCGGATCGACATGAGCACGTCGAGCAGGTCCCGCTCCTCCCGGGGCGGGCGGGGCGCGGCGGCCCGGCCGTCCATGATGCCCTCCACCAGCGCCACGAGCCGCACCCTGGCGGCGTCGCGGCGGCGGAAGCTCTCGATGTCGGCGTACGGGTCGACGTAGGCGATCGCGTCGGTGCCCCGCTCCAGGTCGTGGTAGAGCTCGGCGAAGCGGTGGTCGAGCTGTTCGCGGAACCGCTTGCCGATCAGGCACGCCGAGGAGGTGTAGATGGTGAGCTCGGCGAACCAGTCGAGCAGGTCGAGCTCCCCCTCCTCGCCCCACCCCGCGACCATCCGCTCCACCTCGGCGGCGATCGTGGCCGCGTGCCCCCTGAGGAACGAGCCCTTCAGCGCCTGGTTGTGCAGGGCCTCCCGGCGCTGCTCCGGGGTGGCGTCGAAGACCACGCCGGTCCCGAAGATCGGCGTCATGAACGGGTACGCCTCCGCCTGGTCGAGCTCCTCGTCCGGGGCGCGGAAGAAGAACTCGTTCGCCTCGGCCCCCGACAGCAGCACGACCGGCCGCCCGGCCAGCAGGAACCGCCCCACGTCGCCGCACTCCGCGCGCACCCGGCGCATCAGCCCGATGGGGTCGGCGCGCAGCTCCTCCAGGTGGTCGGGGCCGCCGGAGACCAGGGCGGGCTCCCTCATGACCCGACCGCCCGTTCCGGCTGGACCTCCACCAGCGTGAGGTGCACGCCGCGCGGCGCGGTCGCGACCGTCACGATCACCGCGGCGACCTGCTCCGGCTGCAGGAAGTGCGGATGCCGCGCCAGCCCCCAGTGCACCCATTCCGCCAGCACCGTGGTGGTCGTCTCGGCGTCCCACGTCATGCCCATCCCCGTCAGCGTCGGGCCCGGCCTGACCAGCGACGTCCGCACGCCGCTGCCCTCCAGCTCCATCCGCATGGCGCGGGCCATGCCCTCGAGACCGTGCTTGGCCGCCACGTACGCGCCCATCCGGGGCCGGGGCGAGGGCACCACGTCGGAGGAGACGAGGACGACGTCGCCGCGCGCCCTGGCCACCATGCCGGGCACCACCTGCGCGACCACCCGGTGCGCGCCCACCAGGTGCACCTGGAGCTGGGCGGCGAAGGCCTCGGGGTCGAGCTCGTGGACGCGCGAGGCGGCCAGGTCCCCGGCGCCGGAGACGACGATCTCGGGGTCGCCGTGCGCGTCGGTGGCCGCCGCGACGAAGGCCTTGACCGAGTCGGAGTCGGAGACGTCCAGCGGGAGGGCGACCGCCTGCCCGCCGCGCTCGCGGATGGTGGCGGCGACCTGCTCGCAGCGGTCCACGCGGCGGGCGCCCAGGGCCACGGGATGGCCGGCGGCGGCGAGCAGGGTGGCGGTGGCCGCGCCGATCCCGGACGAGGCCCCGGTGACGAGTGCGGGGCGGCGTCCGGGGTGGGGGGCGAATCGGGGCATGGAGGCGGACCTCCTATCGGGGGGTGACGGTCATGGGTAAGGCGGCGAAGCCTCTGACGTTGACGGAGTGCACGCGTACGGCCTTGTCCTCGTCCACGTCGTAGGCCCGGACCAGGCGGACGAACTCGGTCAGGGCCAGCCGCGCCTCCAGGCGGGCGAGGCCGGCCCCGAGGCAGAAGTGCCGGCCGCCGCCGAAACTGATCAGCGGCGCGGTGTCGCGGTCGAGGTCGTAGCGGTCGGGCTCGGCGAACACGCGCTCGTCGCGGTTGGCCGACCCGACCAGCAGCAGCATGCGCGCCCCCGCGGGGACGAGCGTGCCGTGCAGCTCGGTGTCACGGGTGAGCGTGCGGGCGATCTGCTGGCTGGAGGTGTCGTAACGCAGCGTCTCCTCCACCCACGCCGGCACCCGGCCGGGATCGGCCAGCGGCTTGGCGAGCTGCTCCGGATGGCGCCGGCCCCAGTACAGGGCGTTGGCCAGCAGCTTGGTGGTGGTCTCGTTGCCGGCCACGACCATGAGGAACAGGAAGGCGACGATCTCCTCGCCGGTCATGCGGTCGCGGCCCTCCCCGGCGGCGAGCAGCGCGGAGGTCAGGTCGGCGCCCGGCCTGCGGCGCCGCTCGGCGACCAGGTCCTGGTAGTAGCCGGCCAGCACGAGCGCCGCCTCCATGCCGGCCGGCGGGACGTCGTTCAGCCCCTCCTCGCGGTGCACGACGAGGTCCGCGAGCCGCCGCACCTCCTCGCGGTCGGCCTCCGGCACGCCCATCAGCTCGGAGACGACGTCCATCGGCAGCCTGCCCGCGAAGTCCGCGATCGCGTCGAACCCGCCCGCGGCCACGGCCGGCTCCAGGTGCCGGCGGGTCAGCCGCAGGATGTCGCCCTCCAGCTCCCGCACCCGGCGCGGCGTGAAGCCCTTCGAGACCAGCGCCCGCATCCTGGTGTGCGAGGGCGGGTCCATGGCCAGGAACGACATGGTCCGGTGCGCGGCCGGGCCCCACGCGCTCGGGTCGAGGGAGACGCCGTTGGCGCTGGAGTAGCGCTCGTGGTCGCGGAAGGCGGCCGACACGTCGGCGTGCCGGGAGATCGCCCAGAAGTCGAGCTCGTCGTTGCGGTAGAGCGGCGCGCTGTCGCGCAGCCGCCGGTAGGCGGGGTACGGGTCCTCGTGGATCGCGTAGTCGTACGGGTCGTAGGACGGACTGCCCCGCACGGCGACACCCCCTCAGAAGAGCAGCCCGGCCACCTCGGCGAGCCGGTCGGCCATCTCGGCGTAAGAGCTGTAACCCATGCCCGCGTGCACGAGCGCGCCCGCGTACGCGAACTCCAGCGCGTTGAGCACGCGCGCCTGCTCCGGCGACGGGCGTTCGGCGCCGGGGTCGAGCGCCGCCAGCAGGCGGCGGTGGATGGTCCTGCCGATGCGCAGGCGCAGCTCCCGCACGTCCGGGTCGGTGCCGAGCAGCGCGGTCGTGCAGGCGGCGGCCAGCTCCGGCTCGTCGGAGACCAGCAGCGCGATCTCGCGCAGCACCGCGATCACCCGCTCGCGCGGCGCCTGCGGCGCCTGCGGGATGGGCGGCAGCGCGCGCAGCCGCCGCCAGAACACCTCGGTGATCAGGTGGTTCTTGGAGGTGAAGTACGTGTACGCGGTGGCGGGCGCGACCCCCGCGCGGCGTGCCACGTTGCGCACGGTGAACCCGTCGAACCCGGTCGCCCGGACCTCCTCGACGGCCGCGTCGGTGAGCCGGCGCACCGTGTCGGCCTGCCGCCCGGACAACCGGCGGCGGGTCGGCTCCGTCATCGCTTCGCCGGACATGTGTCCA
The DNA here is from genome assembly GCF_024172165.1 of Nonomuraea thailandensis. Lineage (GTDB taxonomy): Bacteria > Actinomycetota > Actinomycetes > Streptosporangiales > Streptosporangiaceae > Nonomuraea > Nonomuraea thailandensis. The sequence continues at coordinate 2,167,492 of NZ_JAMZEB010000002.1, forward strand.
GACGCTAGTTCAGGTGGGTGTCCGGCGCAAGAGGGCCCTGCCCGCCGATCATGCGGCTGGCTACCCTCTCTCCATGGCACTCAGTCTCCGATCATCCGGCCTCCGATCATCCGGCGCGGTGGCGCTCGCCGCCGCCTCGCTCGCCGCGGCCACCCCCGCGCAGGCGGCCCCCGCGGCCGCCGCCGACCGCGTCTTACGGGTCTACAGCAACAACATCGAGAACCTGGTGCGCAACAACGCCGACGGCACCTGCACCCGCATCTCCGGCCCCGACCACCTGCGCTCGATGCTGGTCGACGGCAACGGCGCGACCGGCACCTCCGGCGTGCAGGCCCCCGACCTGCTCATCGTGCAACAGGTACGCGGCACCGGCCAGGCCACGGCCTACGCCGACCAGCTCTCGGCCATGTTCGGCTACCCGGCCGGCACCTACCGGGCGATCGTGGCCTGGGCCGACCCCGAGCCGTGGGGCGGCTCCCACCACTGCAGCCAGCAGTCGCTCGGCGACCTGAAGAAGAAGCAGACCAACGCGATCGTCTACAACACCCGGACGCTCGGCCTCGCCGACACCTCCAAGTACTGGAGCGCGGGCTGGCTGAAGCCCGGCACGGCCTACGACACCGGGGCCGGGTGCACGCTGTACAAGCCGCCGAGCAACGACGACGGCGCCGCGTACGCGTACAAGTGGAAGCGCACGAGCGCCATCGCCGCCAGGTTCACGATCAAGGGCACGAGCACGTCCGTCTTCGCCGCGACCATGCACCTGCCCGAGCAGAACGGGCAGCACGCCTGCGCCGGCGCGGGCGACACGGGCATCGGCGGCTCCGGCATCCACGTCGGCGCCGACGCCACGAGCCTGATGAACGCCTCCGCGATCCGCGTGATCGGCGTGGACGCGAACCGCACGGGCATCGCCCCCGCCACCCTCGGCGGCTTCGGCATGACCGGCTACGGGACGAAGGCCACCATGGGCTCCAGGAAGATCGACTACTTGTTCGTCAAGGGCGCCGTGCAGCCGTCCGCCGTCGGCCACACGGTCAGCGGCACCAAGTCGAACCACCTGGCGCTGTACGGGTTCATCACGTACTGAGCCGGTTCGGGCTGAGCCGGTTCGGGCTGAGCCGGTTCTGAACTGAGCCGGTTCAGGGCCGGCGCAGGGAGTCGAGGTAGCCGCGCAGGACCGTGCGGGTGCGTTCGGAGCTCCACATCCTCAGCACCTCGGGATCGTCCGACGCCCGCGTGGCCTGGACACGTTCGAGGGCGGGCGCGTGGAGCTGGCGCTTGGCGAAGGCGTACACGTCCGGCGGCACCGCGCACAGCTCCTCGGCGCGCCGCAGCGCCTGCGCGAGCAGCCGCTCCGGCTCGACGACCTCGTGCACCAGGCCGATCGCGACGGCCCGACCGGGAGCCAGCCGGCCGGCCCCGAGCACCATCGTGTCCAGCGCCGGGCCGACCGCGTGGCGCATGACCTCCAGAGGCACCGCGGGGAAGGGCACGCCTGCCGCCAGCTCGGTCAGGCCGATGGTGCCGCCCGACATCAGCCGGACGTCGCAGGCGGCGGCCAGCACGCAGCCACCGGCCAGGGCGTGCCCGTTCACGGCGGCGACGACCGGCTTCGGCTGCCCGAACAGGGCCAGCACCGCCTCGCTGAGCGCCGGCAGGAACCGCTCGACGTAGCCGGGGCCGCCCTCGACGACGCGCTTCAGGTCCACGCCCGCCGAGAAGGCCCGGCCGCCGCCGGTCAGCACGACGGCGCGGGCGCCGGCCACGCCGGCCAGGACCTCGGGGACGGCGGTCAGCAACTCCAGGTCCAGGACGTTCACCGGGCCGTTGGCCAGGGTCAGCACGGCGACGCCGCCGTGGTCGGCTGTCTCGATCATCCGGCGATCCTCTCCCTCGTCAGGTCACCTGTCCGCTGCTCCACGCCCACGCGGCGATGCCGACGCGGTTGGCGGCGCCCACCTTGCGCTGGATGTGGGCCAGGTGCGTCTTCACGGTGCCGGGGCTGATGGTCAGCTCGGCGGCGATGCGGGCGTTGGTGTGCCCCCGCGCCACCAGGCGGGCGATCTCCAGCTCGCGGGCGGTGAGCGGGTCGGCGGGCGGCGGAGGCGGGCGGCGGGTCAGGCCCTGGAGCAGGCGTACGGTCACCTGGGGGCTGATCAGGGTGTCGCCCGCCATCGCCGCGCGGACGGCCTCCACCAGCAGGGCGGGGCCCGAGCGTTTGAGCAGGAAGCCGCAGGCGCCCTCGCGCAGGGCAGTGTGGACGTACTCGTCCAGGTCGAACGTGGTCACGACGATCACGCGGGTCTCGGCGGCGAGCCTCCTGGTGACCTCCAGCCCGTCCAGCACGGGCATGCGGACGTCGGCCAGCACCACGTCGGGGCGCAGGTGGCGGGCCAGCTCGACCGCCCGCGCGCCGTCCGCGGCCTCACCCACCACGGTCATGTCCGGCTGCGCGTCGAGGATGAGCCGGAAGCCGATCCGCACGTCCTCCTGGTCGTCGGCGAGCAGGATCCGCGTCGTCATGCCGCTCCCCGCACGCACGCCACCGCGCCGCGGGCCCGCGCACCCGGGCGCGCCGTCATGCCGGGATCTCCGCGACGACCTGCCAGCCGGGCCCGTGCGGGCCCGCCGCCAGGCTTCCGCCGCGGGCCTCCAGCAGGTCGCCCAGGCCGGCCAGGCCGAACCCGCCGGCCCTGGTGCTCGGCGAGCTGCCGCCGCCGTCGTCCGCCACGCGCACCCGCAGGACACCGCCCCTCTCACGGATCTCCACCGCCACGATGGTGGCACGCGGGGCGTGCCTGCGCACGTTCGTGAGCGCCTCGGTCACCACGCGGTAGGCCAGGGACGAGACCTCGTGCCGCGGCGCCAGGCCCGGCTCGACGGCCAGGTCCACCCGCACGCCGGGCGAGAACGCGCCGGCCAGCCGCGCCAGCCCCTCGATCCCCGGCCCCCGCTCGCCCAGCGCGTGCACCGTACGGTCGAGCGAGGCCAGCGCCCGCTGCCCGGCCTCCTCGATGCGCCGCAGCGCGTCGGCCACCGGCTCCGGCAGCTCGCCCGCCACCACCTGGGCGGCCTGCGCCTGCACGAGCATGCCGTTGACGTCGTGGGCGACGAAGTCGTGCAGGTCGCGGGCCAGCCCGAGCCGCTGCGCCCGGGTCGCCTCCTCCACCGCGCGCCGCCGGTTGTCGTCCAGCCTGCGCAGGTAGAGCCCGGCCCCCGTGGCCGCCACGGAGCCGAGCGCCCAGGCCGCGCACGCGCCGAACGCCAGTTGCGGCGGGCCCTGCCACACCGCGCGCAGCAGGACGAGCGCCACCGCCGAGCCGCTCAGCGCCGCGGCGACGGCCGCCTGGCGCGCGGGGGAGCGGCGGACGGTGACGACGAGGAGGACCAGCAGCACTGCCACCTCGGCCACCGTCGCCAGGGCGTTCACGCTCGCCCTGCCCGTCAGCGGGTGCGCCAGTGTGACGGCGAGCGAGAGCGCCCCGGCAACCCCCGCGACCCCGGCCACCGTGACCCGCCGGCCCGCGGCGCTAATCATGCCCAGCCCCGATCATGCCCAGCCCCGATCATGCCCAGCTCCGATCATGCCCAGCCCCGCATATGCGCGCCCCCGATCACGCGAGCTCCCGATCACGCGCGGCCTCCAGCGGCCCGCCGCGCCCGCACGACCGGCAGGCGCCGCGCCGGCGCAGGTGGTACGCGAGGGTGGCGGCGGCCAGCGCGACCCCCCACAACGGCCACACCAGCGACGGCGCCCACGTCGCCCACATCTCCCAGTCGTAGTCGTGCACCATGCGCAGCCGCCAGAACGTCAGCCCGCCGGACAGCACGATCACCGACACGATCGAGGCGGGGACGACGGCCAGCATGGGCGGCACCCGCCGGCCCGCCCTGAACCAGATCCACCGCGGGTAGACCTCGCCCCAGCGCTGCACGAGCCCCAGCGTGAGGATCGCCCCTCCCAGCCCCATCAGGCTGAGGAACAGCCCGGCCCAGCGCAGCCCCGACTCGTCCAGCCACCGCCAGAACTCCTCGGTGATCCCCAGCGGGATGCCCGCCGCCCAGGCGAACCGGCTGGCGTCGTACGCGGCCGGGACGGCCGCCGCGACCACCACCGCCCACAGGCCCCAGCGCCGCGCGGCCGCCGGCGTGGCCCAGCGCGCCGTACGGTGCCCGCCCCGCCCGCAGGCCGTGCACCTGCCCGCCGTGCGCCGCTGGTGCGCCAGCGCCGCCAGCGCCCACAGCAGCCCGCCCGCCAGCACGATGAACAGGTTGACCCGCGACCACGGCACCAGCTCCGACATCGGCTGCCCGCCCGGCACGCCGGTGAAGGCGAACACCGCCAGCAGCGGCGCGTACGCGACCAGCATCAGCACCCGGTTGTCGGGCACCACCACGGTCAGCCCGGCCGCCGCCGCCCACGCGAACCCGAGCAGCACGGGCCGTCCCCGCCGCACCCCTCTCGCGATCGCCAGCCCGGCGCCCGCCCCCAGCACGCCGAGCACCGCGATCAGCGGCGCCGCCGCCTGCCTGGTCGCCTCCCCGAGCACCGAGAGCCCGGGCTCCCAGTCGGGGTCGGTCCTGCCGAAGGGGAACCCTCCGCCGCCGAGCGCCCAGAACAGCCCGAGCGCCCCGTAACCCAGCGACCAGCCGGCCGCCGCGTACCCGGCCCATCGGGGCCAGTCCGCCATGATCTTCCTCATGGCTCAAGCCTCGGGCCGGACGGCGGCCACGCCCATCCGCCGTTCGGCAGATCTCGCCCGGCGCCGGGCGCCGCTCCTGCGCCGAAGGGCGGATCACAGGCCGGCGAGGAAGTCCAGGGCGATCGCCCAGGCGCGCTCGGCGGCCTCGGCGTCGTAGTCGGGCAGGCCGGGATCGGTGAACAGGTGCCCCACGCCGGGGTAGCGGAAGACCTCCACGTCGGCCCTGGCCCGGCGCATGCCGAGATACCAGGTGGTCAGCCAGTCGGCGGGCTCGTAGGTGTCGGGGTCGGCGACGTGCAGCTGGACGGGCAGGTCGTCGGCCGAGACCCCCTCGGCCATGTCGGACGTGCCGTGCATCAGCAGCAGGCCGCGGGAGCGCTCGTCGCCCAGGGCGAGGTTCTGCGCGATCGCGGCGCCGAGGGAGAAGCCCGCGTAGACCAGCCGCTCGTCGGACAGCGGGGCGGCCGCGGCCACGGCCCGCTTCAGCAGCTCGTCGCGGCCGATCTCCTCCTTGATCGCGATCCCCTCCTCGGCGGTGCCGGCGACCCGGCCGCCGTACAGGTCGGGGACGTGCACCTCGTGCCCGGCCGCCCGCAGCCGGTCGGCCGCCTGGTGGACGGCGGGGCGCAGACCGTACATCGAGTGCAAGAGGAGAACGCGTGCCATGCGCGCAGCTTAACCACTGCGCGCCGGCGCGCGGCCGGCCACCCGCCGCCTACCGGTGAGAGCCCGGGCACGGGTCGCGATAGGGGACGCCTCCCAGGTGACGGGACCACTCCTGCGGGGACAGCGCGCGGCCCGCGCGCTCGCAGACGAGCGTGGCCACCGCGTCCCCCTTGACGGGGATCGTGGTGACCGCCGGGTAGTTGCGCACGCCGGCGTACAGCACGCTGTCATCGGCGCTGAAGCGCAGCTCGTCGCCGAACCCGATGGGCACGGCGGCCAGCTCCTGCCGGGTGGCCACGTCCCAGACGTGCACGAAGTACTCCTCCTGCCGCGTGCTGCTGACCGCGGCGACGAGCGAGCCGTCATGGCTGAAGGCGATGCCGGAGATGCCGAGCGCGCCGGCCGGGCGCAGCAGGGGAGACAGCTCCTCGCCCTTGCCGTGGTCCCAGAGCTGCACGGCGGCGGAGCCGAAGGCGACCAGCGGACGGGTGCGGGCGGCCGCGATCGTGCCGCTCTGCCCGCTGTTGAAGCCGGACCCGGTCAGCTCGCCGGTGTCCAGGTCGAGCATCCTGCCGACGCTGGTCACCACGGCCTTGCCGGAGTGCACCGCGGCGAGGTGGCCGGTGGCGGTGTCGAGCTCGTGCCGCTTCAGCACCCTGCCGTCGGCGGCGTCCAGCACGAGCAGCTCGTTGCGGGCGTCCCGCTGGCTGTTCTCGGCCAGCGAGAGCACCAGCCTGCTCCCGTCCGGCGTGAACGTCATGGCGACCACGTCCTGCATGGGCGGGAACGGCCACGTCCACGACGTCCGCCCGGTGGGCACGTCCCACGCCTGCACGGTCCTGGTCTCCTTGACGCCTGCCAGCCTGCGGCCCTGGGGGTCGAGCTCGATCGGGGCCACCCCCTCGGAGCCGGGCAGCGGCGGGCCGAGCCGCCTGCCGTCCCAGGTGCGCAGGAGGTCGTCCGGCCTGGCCGCGATCATCAGGGGGCCGTCGCCGAGGCTCATCAGCCTGGCCCCGCCGGGCAGCCTGGAGGTCATGCCGCGGGAGCCGGCGTCGAGCGTGACGATCGAGTTGCCGAGCAGGTAGCGGACGGTGCCGTCGCCCTCGATCCACGCGTGCTCGGGCTCGCCCCCGGCGCGGTAGGTGAACAGCTCGTCGCCGCTCTTGGCGTCCCACAGCCTGATCGTGTTCTCCTGCAGGCCGAGCAGCCGGGTGCCGTCCGCCGACACCCACAGGCGGGCGCCGTGCTCCGACGCGTTCCAGAACGGCTCGCCGCCGCCGGGGACGCGGCGGCCGGTGCGTGTGTCCCAGACCTGGATCGTGCCGTTCACGCAGTACATGCGGGTGCTGTCCGGGGAGAAGGCTACCGCGTGGCACTCCTTCGGCGTCCACGGCAGCACGGACAGGTCCGGGAGCCGGATCACCCGCATCCCGTCGTTGGGCCCCATGCCCGCGACGTACTCGCCGGAGGCGGAGACGGCCGGGGACAGGCCCGCCTCCATGGACGGCTTCCTGGCGCGGCCCGTCCTGACGTTCCAGAGCAGCTCCACCGAGCCCGACCTCGTCACGCTCACGAGGTCCTCGTTGTCGCCGAACGCCAGGTCGGGGCGCGGCGTGCCCTCCGCCACCGGGCGCTCGCGCAGTTTCCTGCCCGTCATCGTGTCCCAGGCCGACATCGTGTATCCGTTGAGGACGACGAGGGTCGCGCCGCTGGGGCTGAGGGCCGCCGTGGCGGGCAGCGAGGTGAATCCGCGCGGCCACGTCCAGGACGCGCGCAGCCGCGTGCCGGGCACGTCGTAGACGCGCACGCCGTCCTCGCCGGCCACGGCCCTGATCCGCCCCGAGGCGGCCGCCGCGCCCGCCGACACCCCCTTGACGGCGGGGTCGCGGAAGGCCGCCCGCTCCGGCATGGTCAGCGAGCCCATCAGGCTCTGCCGGGTGTCGGCGCAGGGCGCGAGCCGCCAGCCGGTCACGCTGAGCAGCATCGCCACGGTCGGGTCCGTGGTGCGCAGCCGGCCCGCCTCGGCCGCGACCTGGCGGCCGACGGCCTGGTCACGCTGCAGCGCGACGGCCCTGCCCTGCTCGGCGGCCCGCTGCGCCTGCACGAAGGCCGTGCCGGCGGCGGCCACCGCGACCGCCAGCAGCCCCGCCAGCGCCGCCGTGATCGTGCGCCGCCGCGTGGTGCGCCTGCGGGTCAGCACGGTGGCCGCCTGGAGGAAGGAGCGTTCGGCCGTGGTCAGCCTGATGTGCGTGCGCCCCGCCGCGGCCCACGTGAGCACCTGCTCCAGGCGGCTGCCCTGCAGCAGGTCGCCGTCCTTGCGCCCGTGCTCGATCCAGTGGCGGGTGGCGGCGGAGAGCTGCGCCAGCGTGGCCAGCCCGTCGCGGTCGGCGTCCACCCACCTGCGCAGGCGCAGCCAGGCGCGCAGCAGCGCGGGGCGCGACAGCGCGACCGCCCCGTCCCGCCGGGTCAGCAGGTAGGCGAAGCGCTCCAGGATCCGCGCGATCTCGGGCCGGCCGTCGGCGAGCTCGTCCACGGCCGCCCAGCGGACCGTCTCGTGCCCGTCCTCGGTGACGGTCACCAGGCGCAGGAACACCTCGGCCGCCAGGTCGCGCTCCTCGGGCGCGAGGGAGGCGTAGACGTCCTCGGCGATGGCGCCGAGCTCAGGGTCGGCGGTCTGCGGCACGTCCAGGCCCGCCGCCGAGCGGCTGCCCGCCGCGAGCAACTGCCGCACGTCGCCGCCGTCGCCCGACACCAGCGCCAGCAGCAGCTCCCGCGCGGCGGGCCGGGCGGCGGGGTCCTTCTCCAGCGCGGCGGTCACCAGGGTGGCCAGCCGGTCCGGCAGCACGCTCAGGTCCGGCTGCGCCGACAGCACCCGGTGGATCACGCCGCCCAGGTTGTCGGCGCGGAACGGGTCCTCGCCGGTCGCGGCGAACACCAGCAGCGCGCCCCACGCGAACACGTCCGCCGCCGTCCCGGCCCGCTGCCCGGTGAACACCTCCGGCGCCATGTAGCTGGGCGTGCCCGCCACCTCGCCGGTCCTGGTCAGCGACATGTCCGCGGTCCGCGCGATGCCGAAGTCGATCACCCGCGGCCCGTCGGGGCCGAGCAGCACGTTGTCCGGCTTGAGATCGCGGTGGATCACGCCGGCGTCGTGGATCGCGGTCAGCGCCGTCGCCACCGCGGTCGCGAGCCGGTACAGGTCGTCCCCGGTGAACCTGCGCCCACCCTGTACGGCCCGCCGCAGGCTCGGCCCCGGCACGAACTCGCTGACGATGAACGGCCTGTCCCCGTCGAGCTCGACGTCCAGCACCCTGGTCGTGCAGAACGACGCCACCCGGCGCGCCGCCTCGGCCTCCTTGGCGAAACGATCGCGCGCCTCGGCGTGCAGCACCTTCACGGCGACCCGCGTCCCCGCCGCGTCGTAGGCCTCGTAGACGACGCCCTGACCGCCCGAGCCCAGCCGCCCGGCCAGCCAGTAGCCGCCGATCCGGGGCGGGTCCCCCGCAAGCAATGGATCCACGGGCGGTTAGACGCCGCCGGATCGCGTGAAGTTGCGGCAGATCGTCAGCGGCGGCCGACGGCTGCCACCGCGTCCAGCAGCGCGGGCGGCGGCACGCCGGTCTGCCCGCGGATCGCGGCCAGCCGGCCGATCCGCGCCCCACGCCGGGCCCACGCCGGGCCCACGCCGGGCTCCTTCACCGGGGCGGAAGTCTCACGTTGCATCCTTCCCGTGCGAGCCCGGGCAACCGGCCGCGGGCGCGTCCGGGGGAGTTGCGGGACCCTCGCCTCGCAGCAGGCGGCGCAGCACGTACGGCAGGATGCCGCCGTGCCGGTAGTAGTCGGCCTCGCGCGGCGTGTCGAGGCGGAGGCGGGCCTGGAAGGTGACGCCGCCGGCGGTGACGGTCAGCGCCGGCGGGACGCCGGGCCCGCCGAGCGCCGCCAGGCCGGTGACCGTGATGCTCTCGCGGCCGGTCAGGCCCAGCTCGTCCGCGCCCTCGCCGGGCAGGAACTGCAGCGGGAGCACGCCCATGCCGACCAGGTTCGAGCGGTGGATGCGTTCGAACGACTTGGCGATGACGGCCTTCACGCCGAGCAGCGCGGGCCCCTTGGCGGCCCAGTCGCGGGAGGAGCCCGCGCCGTAACCCTCACCGGCCAGGATCACGGCGGGCACCGAGGCGGCCTGGTAGGCGAGGGCGGCCTCGTACACGCTGGTGATCCGCCCGCCGTCCAGGAAGTCCGGGGTGAGGCCGCCCTCGGCCCCGGCGGCGAGGTGGTTGCGCAGGCGGACGTTGGCGAACGCGCCGCGCATCATCACCTCGTGGTTGCCGCGGCGGGAGGCGTAGGTGTTGAGCCGGTGCCGGGGCACGCCCAGCCCGGTCAGGTAGCGCCCGGCGGGGCTGGACGGCAGGACGGCGCCGGCCGGGGAGATGTGGTCGGTGGTGATGAAGTCACCCAGCTTGACCAGCACCCGCGCGCCGGTGATGTCGGTGACGGGCGGCGGCTCCGGAGACATGCCGTCGAGGTACGGGGCGCGGCGCACGTACGTGGAGCCGGGGTCCCACGGGTAGGTGGCGGAGCCGGGGACGTCCAGGCTTCGCCAGCGCTCGTCGCCGTCGAGCACGCCGGCGTAGGCGCGGGCGAACATCTCCGGGCGGATCACCTCCTCGATGACCGCGCGCACCTCCTGCGGGCTGGGCCACAGCTCGCGCAGGTAGACGGGACGGCCGTCGGCGCCGGTGCCGAGCGGCTCGGTCGTGAGGTCCACGTCCACGGTGCCGGCCAGCGCGTAGGCGACGACGAGCGGCGGCGAGGCCAGGTAGTTGGAGCGGACCTCCGGCTGGATGCGGCCCTCGAAGTTGCGGTTGCCGGACAGCACGGCGGCGACGTCGAGATCGTGCTCGGCCACGGCCTTCGACACCTCCTCGACGAGCGGGCCGGAGGCGCCGATGCAGGTCATGCAGCCGAACCCGGCCAGCGTGAAGCCGAGCCGCTCCAGCGCGGACGTCAGCCCGGCCTGGCCGTAGTAGTCCATGACGACGCGCGAGCCGGGCGACAGCGTGGTCTTCACCCACGGCCTGGCCCGCAGCCCGCGCCGCACCGCGTTCCTGGCCAGCAGCCCGGCGGCGATCATGACGGACGGGTTGGAGGTGTTGGTGCAGGAGGTGATGGCCGCGATGGCGACGCTGCCGTGGGTGATCTCGCCGGACGCCGGGGCGGGCGGCCGTTCCTGCCCCCGGAAGGCCGCCTTCACCCCCTCCAGCGGGACGCGGTCCTGCGGCCGGCGCGGGCCCGCGACCGAGGGCACGATCGTGGCCAGATCCAGGCAGAGGTCGGCGGTGTAGGCGGGCGGCGCGCCGGGGTCGTGCCACAGGCCCTGGGCCCTGGCGTACGCCTCCACCAGATCGGCGTGCTCGCCGGAGCGGCCGGTGAAGCGCAGGTAGCGGACGGTCTCGGCGTCGATGGGGAACAGCGCGGCGGTGGAGCCGAACTCGGGGCTCATGTTCGAGATCGTCACCCGGTCGGTGACGGGCAGCGCGGTGACGCCCGGCCCGTGGAACTCCACGATCTTCCCGACCACGCCGTGCGCGCGCAGCAGCTCGGTGAGCGTCAGCACCAGGTCGGTCGCCGTGGCGGCCACCGGCAGCTCGCCGTGCAGGCGCACCCCCACCACGTCGGGCACGAGGATGGACACCGACTGCCCGAGCATGGCCGCCTCGGCCTCGATCCCGCCGATGCCCCAGCCGAGCGTGCCGAGCCCGTTGACCATGGTGGTGTGCGAGTCGGTGCCCAGGCACAGATCCGGGTACGCCTCGTCGTCGCGGCACATCACCACCCGGGCCAGGTGCTCCACGTTGATCTGGTGCATGATGCCCTTGCCGGGCGGCACCACGGTGAAGTCGCGCAGCGACGCCTGCCCCCAGCGCAGGAAACGGTACCGCTCGGCGTTGCGCTCGTACTCCAGCTCGGCGTTGCGGGCCAGCGCGTCCGGCCGGCCGAACACGTCGGCGATGATCGAATGGTCCACGACCAGCTCGGCGGGGACGGCCGGGTTCACGCGCTCCGGGTCGCCGCCGAGCGCCGCCATGGCGTCACGCATGGCCGCCAGGTCGGCCAGCGCGGGCACGCCGTTGGTGTCGTGCAGGAACACGCGGGCGGGATGCAGGTCCACGGCCTCGGTACGAGCTCCGCGCGGCTGCCATCCGGTGAGCGCCGCCACCTGGGCGGCGGGGGCGCCGTGGCGCAGCAGGTTCTCCAGCATGATCCGCAGGCTGTACGGCAGCCGGTCCGGGGCTCCGACGGGGTGGATGCGGTAACGGCGTCCCCCCGCCGTGAGGTGCCCGCTCACGCGGCCTCCATCCAGGCGGGCCGGTCGATCGCGCACTCGTCGGCGAGGCGGGCGAGGCCGCGCAGGGTCCTGCCGGGCAGGCCCACACCGGTCCTGGCGGCGTTCCTGTCCTCGATCTCGCCGGGGTAGAAGATCTCGTCGAAACCGGGCGCGAGCGGGACGGCCTTGGTGCGGTCGATGAGGTCGTCGAGCCGGCGGGCGTAGTCGCCGGGCTCCGCCACGGCGTCCACGCGCAGCGCGAGCAGCAGGTGGCCGCAGCCGCTGCGGCGGTCGGGCACGTACGGGCCGGTCACGCCGGTGGCGTACGAGCTGCCGGTCAGCACCCCGGACAGCACGTCCATCATGAACGCGATGCCGTACCCCTTGTGCCCGGCCATCGGCAGGATGAGCCCGTCGACGGCCTGCCGGGGGTCGGTGGTGGGGGAGCCGTCCGCCGCCTGGGCCCAGCCCCCGGGGATGGGCTCCCCACGCTCCAGGGCCGCGTAGACCTTGCCCCGGGCGACCGTGGTGTTGGCGAGGTCGAGCACGACCGGGCCGCGCCTTCCGCCCGGCGCCGCGATCGACCACGGATTGGCGCCGACGCTCTTCTCCCGGCCGCCCCACGGGGCCATCGCGGGGCTGCCGTTGGTGGTCAGCAGGGCGACGCAGCCCTCGGCGGCGATCATGCGGGTGAAGTAGGCGGCGGTGCCGAAATGGTTGCCGTTGCGGACGGCCACCACGCCGACGCCGTGCTCGCCCGCCCTGCGCACGGCGTCGCGGGCCGCGTACGCGGTGACGACCTGCCCCACGCCGTCGCGGCCGTCGAGCAAGGCGACCGCGCCGCCGTCGACCACGGTCGCCACGTCGGTCACCGCGCGCATCACGCCGGAGCGCAGCCGGGCGGCGTACCACTCCAGGCGCAGCATCCCGTGCGAGGGATGCCCCCACGCGTCGGCCGTGACCAGGCTGTCGGCCACCAGCCGGGCGTCCGGCTCGGGGACGCCGAGCGAGGCCAGGACCGCGGTCCCGAAACAGATCAGCTCGGACGGTGGGATCATGACAGGCTCCTGACCTGGTCGGGGGTGAGCGGCCGGGTGGGGCGCTCGCGCAGCAGCAGCCACAGCCGCGCCGTCTCCTCCAGCTCCTCGATCGCGTCGGCGGCGGCGGCGAGGCCGGCGCCGGCGACGATCGGGCCGTGGTTGGCCAGCAGCAGGGCGTGCGCGGTGCGGGCGGCCCGCTCGGCGATCGGCCCCAGCGCCGGGTCGCCGGGCGCGTGGTAGGGCAGCAACGGCAGCCGTCCGACGCGCATCACGTAGTACGCGGTCAGCGGCGGCAGCGCGTCGTCCGGGTCGAGGCCGGCGTGGCAGGACACGGCCACGGCGTGGGTGCTGTGCAGGTGGACGACCGCGCCGGCGTCCGGGCGGGCCCGGTAGAGGGCGGCGTGCAGGAACGCCTCCTTCGACGGGCGCGGCCCGTCCAGGTGCTCGCCCGCCAGGCTGACCAGCGACAGGTCGCCGACCGCGCCGAGCGAGCCGCCGCCGGGGGTGATGAGGAATCCGCCGCCGGTACGGGCGCTGAGGTTGCCGGTGCGGCCGTGGGTGAGCCGCCGGGCGAACAGGGACGCGCCCAGGTCGGCGATCTGCTGTGACAGGTCGGTCATGGTGCTTCCGTGGCTCGGACGAGGAGGTCGGGACGGCCGAAGTTGCCGGACTTGAGCAGCAGGGCGAGACGCGTTCCCGGGCGGGTGACGTGCAGCCAGGGGACGCCGCGGTCGGCCTCGGCGCCGACGAGCGCGCCGGACACGCCGAGCGCGTTCACCACCGCGCCGGACGTCTCGCCGCCGGCCACGACGATGCGGCCCGCGCCCAGCTCGGCGGCACGGGCCGCCACGGCCGCCAGCGCCCCCTCCAGGAACGCGGCCGCGCCGGGCGCGCGCCGGCCGGGCGGGGCGGAGGTGTAGATCATCACCCGGTCCTCCCCGGCGAGGCTGTCCTCCAGCCAGCCGAGCGCTTCGGCGAGGCCCCGGTCGTGGGCTCGCAGGCGGTGGGCGGGCATGCGTTCGCGGGCCAGCGCCACCTGCTCCAGCGTGGCGGCCGAGCAACTGCCCGCCAGGACCACGACGGGACCTGGCGGCAACCCCGGCACCCCATCCGCACCAGCGAGGCCGTCGCCGTCCGCGGTGCCGAGGGCGGTGCCGGTCAGTGTGCCGATGGCGCGTGCCAGCCCCGCTGCACCTGTGATCAGCGGCAGGTGCGCGGCGGCGCGGGCGACGGTGTCGAGGTGGCCGTCACCGACCGCGTCCGTCACGGCGTGGCGAACGCCTCGCGCGGCCAGCTCCTCCAGCGCCTCCCGCACGGCGGCGGCGCCGCGCTCCACCGTCCGCAGCGGGACGAGCCCGACCCGGTGCGGGGTCTGCCGGCCCAGGACGCGGACCAGGTCGGCGTCCGTCATGGGGGTGAGCGGGTGGTGCCGCATCGGCGACTCCGACAGCGGCCTGTCACCGACGAACAGATGCCCCTGGTAGACGGTGCGGCCGTGCTCGGGCGAGGCCGGGCACACGACGGTCAGGCGACCCCCGCCCGCCTCGGCCAGCGCGTCGGCGACCGGGCCGATGTTGCCCGCGTCGGTGGAGTCGAAGGTGGAACAGCACTTGAAGTAGACCCGCCGGACACCTCGGCCGGCCATCCAGTCCCGGACGGCCCGCGACGCGGCGACCGCCTCGACGGCCGGGACCGAGCGGGTCTTGAGCGCGACGACGACCGCGTCGCACTCCGGCACGACCGTCCGCGGTCCCGGCTCGCCGAAGAGCAGCACCGTCCGCAGCCCCGACCGCCGGAAGGCGGCCGCGACATCGGTCGCGCCGGTGTAGTCGTCGGCCACGCACCCGAGCGACGGGCTCATGCCAGCGCCTCCCGCAACGCCCTGGCCGCCATGAGCGGCGGGGTCAGCACCGGCACGCCGAGCCGGCCGGCCAGTGCGGCGTGCACCGGGCTGATCGAGTACTGCCCGAGCAGCACCAGGCCGGCGCCGTCGAGGGCGGGCAGGGCGGCCCGCGCGAGCGCGTCCGTGAGCCCTGGCCAGTCCCTGTCGGCCGCCGCGGCGGCGGCGCCAGGAGCCGCGAGAGCCCGCACCGCGACACCACCCGCCACCGCCCGCAGCCGCCGCGCCGAATCCGCCGCCGCCGACTCGAGCGAGCCGAGCACCAGAACCCCGCCCGGCCGCCCGGCCCTGTCACCCGCGCGGGGCTCCCCGGCCGCCTCACCCGCGCCCGGCCGAACGGCCGCATCGCCTGAGCCGGCGGGCCGTTGCTCGCCGAACCGCCGGGCGACCTCGGCGAACATCGCCTCGTCCGAGCCGGTCACCGGCACGTCGTGCAACCGCCGCGCCAGCCCCGCCACCGGCCCGTACATCGAGCACGACAGCAGCACCGCGTCCGCGCCGCCGCGCACCGCGTAGTCGATCAGGGCCAGCATGCGCCGCGTCAGCGGGGGTGTCATGCCGCCCGCCGCGTCGGCCTCGGTGACGAGCCGGTCGTCCAGGAGGTGCCAGGCGGCGGCCTCCGGGAAGCCCTCGCGCAGCCCGTCGTCGGCGGGCCGCATGGAGGCGGGGGTGGCGTTGACGACCGCGACTCTCATCGCTTCACACCGGCGGCGACGGCCTCGGCGAACGCGCGGGTCCCGGCCGTGCCCCCCATGTCGCGGGTACGGACCCCGCCCCGCACGGTGCCGGCGACCGCCGTCTCGATCAGGGTGGCGGCCCGGGCCAGGGCGGGGTCCTGGTGGCGGGCGCCGAGCCAGTCGAGCAGCATGGCACTGGACAGGATCATCGCGATGGGGTTGGCGACGTCCTGGCCGGCGATGTCCGGGGCGGAGCCGTGGGCGGCCTGGGCCATGGCGCGTTCGTGGGAGGCGTTGATGGACGGGGCGATGCCGAGCGATCCCGCGATCTCGCCGGCCAGGTCCGACAGGATGTCGCCGAACATGTTCTCGGTGACGATGACGTCGAACGCGTCCGCGCGCCGCACCAGGTGCACGGTCATCGCGTCGATGTGGAAGTCGTCCACGCTCACCTGCGGGTAGCGGGCGGCGACCTCGCGGCAGACGTCGCGGAACAGGCCGGTGGTCAGCTTCAGCACGTTCGCCTTGTGCACGATGGTGACCCGGCCACGCCTGCGGGAGGCCAGCTCGAACGCCTCGACGGCGATCCGCTCGACCGCCGGCCTGGTGACGATGCCCATGGCGATGGCCACGTCAGGGGTGGGCATGAACTCGCCGGTGCCCTTGTAGGTGCTGCGGTCGGCGTAGAAGCCCTGCGTGTTCTCGCGCACGATGACCAGGTCGGTGCCGGGCACGACGGCGTCGGCGCCGTCGAACGACTTGGCCGGGCGGATGTTGGCGAACAGGTCGAAGTGCTTGCGGATGCCGCCGCTGGGGTTGAGCTTGGAGCGGTGCGGCTCGGGGTAGGCGGCGCTGTCGTGCGGGCCGAGCAGCCAGCCGTCCAGCCCTTCCAGCGCGGCGAGCGTCGATGCGGGCAGGGCGTCGCCGTGCGTGCCGATGGCCGAGGCCCCCAGGGGCAGCTCCACCCACTCGGCGGGTGGCGCGCCGGCGGCGGCCAGGGCGGCGTCCACGACCAGGACGGACGCGGGGACGATCTCGGGGCCGATGCCGTCGCCTTCGAGCACGCCAAGACGATAGGAACTCACGGGAATCCTCACTGTGCGGTGGTGACGAGAGCCGCGGCGTCCTCGGGCAGGGCGCCGGTGGCGGGGTAGAGCAGGCAGGCGGCGGGCTCGACGGCGAGGACGACCTCGCCGGTCAGCCCGGGGCGGCTGGTCTCGGCCTGGATGACGTGGTCGCCCAGGCGCAGGTCGTACTCGTGGCGGGAGCCGACGTAGGAGCTCGTGAGCACCTCGGCGGTGAGCACGTTGGCGCCGGCGGGGGCGGCGCGGCCGGGCGGGAGGATCTCCAGCCGCTCGGGGCGGATCGCCACGGTGACGGGCCCGCCGGGAGCGGTGTCCGGGACGGTGATGGTCTGCCCGGTGCAGTCCAGCCGCACCTCGCGGGGGCCGGTCGTGGCGCCGGTGAGGAAGTTGCACCGGCCGACGAAGGCGGCCACCTCGGCGGTCGCGGGCCGCTCGTAGATGTCCTGCGGGGTGCCGATCTGCACCATGTCGCCCCTGGACATCACCGCGATGCGGTCGCTGAGGGCCAGCGCCTCCTCCTGGTCGTGGGTGACGTACACGGTGGTGATGCCGAGCTCGGTCTGCAGCCGCTTGAGCCAGGCGCGGGCCTGGTCGCGCAGCTTGGCGTCCAGGTTGGACAGCGGCTCGTCGAGCAGGAGCACGCTGGGGGAGTAGACCAGGGCGCGGGCGAGCGCGACGCGCTGCTGCTGGCCGCCGGAGAGCTGGTGCGGGAAGCGGTCACTCAGCCCGGCGAGCCCCACCTTGTCCAGGGCGTCGGCGATGAGCCTGTCCTGCTCGCGCCGGTCGACCTTGCGGATCTTGAGCGGCATGGCCAGGTTCCGGGCGACGGTCATGTGCGGCCACAGCGCGTACGACTGGAACACCATGCCGAGGTTGCGGCCCTCGGGCGGCACGAACGTGCCGGTGTCGACGAAGGTGCTGGACCCGACGGCGATGCTGCCGCGGGTGGGCCGTTCGAGCCCGGCGATGCAGGCCAGCGTGGTGGACTTGCCGCAGCCGCTGGGGCCGAGCAGGGTGAAGAACTCGCCGTCGGCGATGGTGAAGCTGATGTCGCGCAGGACGGCGTTGTCCCCGAACTGCTTGGACAGGTGGGTGACCTTGACCTCAGGCATTCTTGTCACGTCCCTTGAGAAGAAGGCCGGCGAGCCCGACGAAGGTCGCCGTGATGGCGATCTGCAGGCTGGCCAGCGCGGCCACGGAGCCGGTGTTGCCCTGCACCCACAGCTCCAGCATGGTCGTGCCGATGATGTTGGAGTCCGCGGAGCCCAGGAACACGGCGGGCGAGTACTCCTTGAGCAGGGTCACGAACGTCAGGATCAGCGCTCCGGCGAAGGCCGGCCGCAGTAGCGAGGCCAGGATGCGGCTGAACGTGCGCACCCAGTCGGCTCCCGACACCCGGGCGGCGTTGTCCAGCTCGCGCCCGATCTGCATGATCGACGGCGAGATGGAGCCGAACCCGCTGGGCAGTGCGCGCAGCCCGAACCCGATGATCAGCGCCCACAGCGTGCCCTGGACCAGCGAGCCCAGCCCGAACGGGGCGAAGGCGAGCGCCCAGAACAGGCCGATGCCGACGATGATGCCGGGCATGGCCTGCGGCGCCAGGGCCAGGTTCTCCACCGCGCGGGCGAAGCGGAACGTCGAGCGCCTGGCCACCATCACGGCCAGCAGCGACAGCACGCTGACCAGGACCGCGCCGACCGCGGCCACGATCAGGCTGTTGACGATCGACTGCACGTACACCGGATAGGTGAAGATGCGCTCGTAGTTGTCGCCGGTCAGGGTCTTGAACGGCGACTGCAGCGGCGTGAACACCTGCGTGAACGAGCGGAACACCAGCCCGCCGATCGGGATCAGCGCGCCCATCACCACGTAGAAGGCGATGGCGGCCACACTGATCCACTTCAGCCATCCCAGGTCCAGCGGGCGCGGGCGGGTGGCCTTGCCGCGTACGGAGACGAAGCGCTGGGCGTCCTTCAGCAGCTTGGCCTGCAGCGCGACCAGGCTGACGGTGACCAGCAGGATGATCGCCGACGCCGCGCCGAGCACGCCGTAGTCCGGGTTGATCGACTGCAGGCCGTTGCGGTAGAGGAAGGTGGAGAAGACGTCGATGCCGACCGGCTGGCCGAACAGCAGCGGCACGCTCAGCGTCTCCACCGACATGCTGGCCACCAGGATCGAGCTGTAGACGACGGGCGGGCGCAGCAGCGGCAGGATCACCGAGCGCAGGATGCGCAGCGGGCCGGCGCCGCACACCTGCGCGGCGGCCTCCAGCGACGCGTCGCTCTGGCGCAGCGCGCCGGCGCAGAACGTGTAGACGATCGGGGCCAGCGCGACGGCCTCGGTCAGGGCCATGCCGGGGATGGAGTACAGGTTCCACGGCAGGAACCCCAGGATCCGCCGCACCTCGACGCTCACGAAGCCCGCGGGGCCGTACATGGTGATCCAGCCGAAGCCCAGGATCAGCGAGGAGATGAAGAACGGCCACTGCATGGCGGCGGCGAACACGCGCCCGCCCGGCAGCTTCGTGCGCACCACGACCACGGCCATCGGCACCGCGATGAGCAGGCTGAGCACGGTGGTCAGGCCCGCGAACAGGGCCGTGTCGAGCACGACCCGGCCGAAGCCCGCCTCGGTGAACAGCCGCACGTAGTTGCCGGCGCCGAGCACGCCGCCCGCCTCGTACAGGGGGCGGTCGAGGAACGACTGGTACAGCGTCGGCACGACCGGCGCCAGCACCAGGACTGCCAGCAGGAGCAGCACGCCGTACTGCAGCCAGCCCTCCCGGCCGAGCCCCAGCGGCCTGCGGTAGCGCGGCGGGGGATGGGCGGGGGGACGCGTCGGGGACAGGGTGGTCATCGCGTTCCTCTCAGCGGCCGAGCAGGCCGTTCCACTTGTCGGTGAAGGACTCGACCTCCGCGTCGGGCACCTTCGTGTACCTCGCGACGATCACGTTGGCCTCGCCCACCGCCTTGACCAGTTCCTGGTAGGTGTGCAGCCCGTCGGCGGCGGGCACGTCGTCGCGGTAGGAGGTCAGGCCGCCCTCGGCCACGGCCCGCTGCCCCTCCTGCGACAGCACGAAGTCCACGAACAGCTTCGACGTCGCCGGATGCGGCGCCCCGGCGGCGATGCCGATGCCGCGCGGCAGCGCGACCGTGCCGTCGTCGAGGAACGAGATCGCCAGCAGGCCGCCGCTCTTGGCCACCACCGGGTACGCCGGGGCGGCGCTGACGAAGAAGCCGGCCACGTACTCCCCTGAGATGATCTTCTCCATCTGGGTGCCGGACGACGTCTCGGGCCTGGCCAGGGGCAGCACCGACTGCAACGAGGCCCAGGACTCGGGGCGGGCCTCGGCGAAGGCGTGCGAGACGGTGAAGCCGAACGCGCCGCTCACGTCCCGGGTGGTGATCTTGCTCTTGTACTGGGCGGGGTCCTTGGCCAGGATCGCCGCCAGGCTCTTCAGCCCCGTCGGCTTCCCGGGCAGCAGCGAGGTGTTGTAGGCGATCGACAGCGGGTCGATCGACATGGCGTACACGTGGGGCAGCAGCTCGCCGAAGTCCGGCAGCTTGTCCTTCTCCGGCGAGGCGTACTCCGTCAGCGTGCCGGGCCGGGCGGCGAAGTCGGCCCACGCCTGGGCGGCGTTGGAGACCACCAGGTCGGCCGGCGAGCTGCCGGTGGCCTGCTCGCTGAGCACCCGCTGGAACACCTCGTCGCTGTCGAGGTTGTTGGCCGCGAGCTTCGTCACCCAGGGGTACTTCTTCTGGAAGTCGCGGAAGATCGGCGCCCAGTTCTCCTGGTCGGTGTTGGAGTAGATGGTGAGGGTGCCGCCCTCCTTCCTGGACGCCTCCATGAGCCGGGCGTAGTCGGCCGGGTAGTACGACGGGGCCTGTCCCGTCGCGATCCGGTTCGGCGGCGGTGCCTTCGCCGCCTCGCCGCCACCGCCGCCGCAGGCCGTGAGCAGGCCGAGCGCGAGTACGGCGGCGCCGAGGGCGCGGAACGGGGGGTGGAAGGTGGTCATGTGCTTCCTCCTTGACCAGGCGAGGCACTGGCCGGCCACCGCCTGCGATGCCGCACACTCTGCTTCGTTATAACCTATGACGTCAAGCCTCTGTTTCCGGAATGTAACGCGTTAAGCCTCGTGGACGCCTTATAGGCGCAACGTGCTTCACGAAGGGTTCGGCAGGTGCAGCGGTCGCGACTTGCCGACAGGGCAGGAGATCGGTGTAGGTTATAACCGTCATCGGGCGACGGGACGGGACAACGATGAGCGAATCAGCGGCGGAGCTCTACACGACCAAGGCGGACTACGCCTACCTCAGGGTCAAGGAGCTGATCCTGTCCGGCACCCTGCACCCCGGCTCCGTCATCGCGCAGGCCCAGCTCGCCCGCGAGATCGGCATCAGCACCACCCCGCTGCGCGAGGCGCTGCGCAGGCTCAAGAGCGAGGGCCTGGTCGAGCTCGACGCCCACCGCGACGCCCGTGTCGCGCCCCTGGCCGCCGAGGAGGCCCGCGACCTGCTGGAGCTGCGCCGCTCCCTCGACCCGCTCGCCGTCGCGCTGGCCGCCGAACGCCGCACCAAGGCCGACATCGCCGCCATGCGTGCCGCCCTCGACGGTCTCAAGCCGCTGCCGGGCAACCCCGCGTACGAGCAGCTCGTCGCGCACCGCAAGTTCCACCGGGCCCTGTACTCCGCCTCCCACAACGACCTGCTCATCCAGACCCTCGACGGGCTGTGGGACAAGGCCGACCGCTACCGCCGCCTGGCCCTGGAGGTCGAGCGCGGCCAGGCGGCCCGCGATCGCAAGGCCGCCGAGCACGAGGCCCTGGTGGAGTACGTCATCGCGGGCGACGCCGACTCGGCCGCCGCCGTCATGCGCGAGCACATCGACACCAGCCTCGGCGCCCAGGCCGCCTGGCGCCTGCGCAAGCAGCACACCGGATCGGACACCGCCGGGGAGCCCTGACAGGCCGTCGCCCCCGCATGGTTAAGTTAGGCTTGCCTAATCTAGCGAGGAGGAGTCCGATGGCGACGGAATCGGCACGGCGTGCGCCTCGGTGCACCACCGGTGTGGTGCTGCGTACCGAGCAGTTGACCCCGCACATGATCCGCGTGGTGCTCGGCGGCGAGGGGCTGGCCGCGTTCAGCGCGGGGGAGTTCACCGACCACTACGTGAAGCTGCTGTTCCCGGTGCCGGGGGTGAGGTATCCGGAGCCGTTCGACATGGGGGTGATCCGCGCCGAGCTGCCCCGCGAGCAGTGGCCCGTCACGCGCACCTACACCGTGCGCTCCTGGGACCCGCGGACTCGGGAGCTGGCCATCGACTTCGTCTGCCACGGCGCGCAGGGCCTGGCCGGGCCGTGGGCCATGCAGGCCAGGCCGGGCGACGTGATCCGCTTCATGGGGCCCGGCGGCGCGTACGCGCCCAGCGCCGAGGCGGGCTGGCATCTGCTCGCCGGTGACGAGAGCGCCCTGCCGGCCATCGGCGCCGCGCTGGAGCGGGTGCCCGCCGGAGCGACCGCCAAGGTGTTCGTCGAGGTCGAGGACCCCTCCGAGGAGCAGGAGCTGCCGACCGACTGCGACGCCGAGGTCGTGTGGCTGCACCGCGACGGCGGCAGGGTCGGCGAGGCCCTGGTGCGGGCGGTGCGGGAGGCCAAGTTCCTGGACGGCGACCTGCACGCCTTCGTGCACGGGGAGGCGACGTTCGTCAGGGAGCTGCGGCGGTACCTGCGGGTGGAGCGGGGTGTGCCGCTGGAGCAGCTGTCGATCTCCGGGTACTGGCGGCTGGGGCGGGACGAGGACGGCTGGCAGTCCTCCAAGCGGGAGTGGAACCAGGAGATCGAGGACGAAGAGGCGAAGGTCCTGAGCGGCTCGGCCGCGGGATGAGCCGGTGACCGCCCGGCCGCTCTCCTCCGGGCGGCCAGGAGGTCACCTCTCGCCCGGCCCGTTCAGCCGGGCGGGCCGGGACGGCCCGTTCAGCCGGGCGGGCCGGGGCGGCGTCCTGCCACTGGTGACAGGACGCCTCCTCGGCGCGTCATCCCGTGAACGGCCGCGCCCTGCTCAGGCGCCGGGCGCGGCCGGGGTCAGACGCCGAAGGCGGCCGGGTAGCGGATGGTGCCGGTGGGCACCGGCAGCGCGGCGTCGAAGACGAGCGCCATCATGTACTGGTCCTCGACGTCGAAGGGCGCCTTGATGCCGTGACGCGAGGCGGGGACGAAGCCGAAACGCGGGTAGTAGGTGGCGTGGCCGAGCACCAGGACGAGGTTCTCGCCCTGCTGCCGGGCGGCCTCCAGCCCGGCGCGGATGGCCGCCGCGCCGGCGCCGCGCCGCTGCGCCTCGGGCCGCACCGCGCACGGCCCCAGCGCGAGAGCCGGGACGCCGTCCACGTGGCAGCGGGTGAGCAGCGAGAACCCGGCGACGGGGCCGCCGGGCTCCTGCGCCACCCACGAGAGGCCGGGCAGCCACGCCGCCGGGTCGGCGCGCAGCGCCTCGACCAGGTCGGCCTCGTGCGGGGTGGGGAAGGCCGCGAGGTTGACCTCGCGGATCGGGGCGAGGTCGGCGGCGGTCTCGGGGCGGGTGATCCAGGAGCTGGTCATCGCTGGTGGGTGTCCGTTTCTGTGCTCGCCTGCGGTGGCAGGGCAGGGCTGATGAAGGGGTGGCCGGAGCCGGGCGTACGTGCGGGCGCGGCGGCGGTGACCTGGGCGCGGGACTGCGCGGTCACGATTGCCGGTCCCTGAACCTGTAGGTCGCCCGCAGATGCCTGGTGATGGCCTTCTGCTGGTCGGTACGCTCGCCGCGCAGCCGGGCGTCCGCGCGCGCGGCAGCCCACGCGTTCTCCCGTTGCAGCTTGCGGTAGCTGTCGAGGCGGCGCCCGGCCAGGTCACCCGCCAGGATGGCGGCCTGGACGGCGCAGCCGGGCTCGGTGTCGTGCGCGCAGTCGCCGAACCGGCAGTCGCGGGCCAGATCCTCGATCTCGGCGAAGACCTGTTCCAGGCCGTCGGCGGCGTCGTACAGGCTGATCGCGCGCAGCCCGGGCGTGTCGATGAGGACGCCCCCGCCGGGCAGGGGCACCAGCTCGCGGCGGACGGTGGTGTGGCGGCCCTTGCCGTCCTGCGCCCGTACCTCGCCGACGGCCAGCCGCTCGTCCCCGAGCAGCGCGTTGCCGAGGCTGGACTTGCCCGCGCCCGAGGACCCGAGCAGGACCGTGGTGCCGCCGCCCAGCAGGGCGGTGAGCACGTCGATGTTCTCGCCGGTGGTGACGCTGGTGACCAGGACGTCCACGCCGGGAGCGAGCGTGCTCGCCTCGGCGCGCGCGGCGGCGGCGTCGGCCGCCAGGTCCGCCTTGGTCAGGACGACCAGCGGCCGGGCGGCGCTGTCCCACGCGAGGGCCAGCAGCCGTTCCAGCCGGGCCGCGTCCACGGGAGCGGCCAGCGAGACGGCGACGACGACGGTGTCGACGTTGGCCGCCAGCACCTGCCCGTGGGAGGTGCGCGACGCCGACGAGCGCACGATCGTGCCGTGGCGCGGCAGCAGGGCCACCAGCCGCGGCTCCCGGCCGGGGCGCAGCGCGGCCCAGTCGCCGGTGCAGGGCGTCAGGAGCGGGTCGGACGCGTGCGGCACCGCGAGCGCGGCCCGCACCGGGCCGGACCCGGTGATCGCGTCGCACAGGCCGCGATCGACCCGTGCGATCCGGGCCGGTTCGAGCCCGGACGCGCGATGTCCGGCGAAGGCGTGGTCGAGGGATTCCGTCCATCCGTACCGGGACAGCCCGTCGGAAGGATGCGTGAAGAGATGAGACAACGTGAGACACCTTGCGGGAAGGGGCCCCGACGAGACGCAGCCACCAGCCTCGCCTTGAGCCTTCCGGCTACGGCGGGCGGGGAGAAATGGGTCAGACCGGGGCCCGGGACGTGAGGAATGTCCGGGCGCTGCGCACGGCAGCGGTCTTCACCGCGGTCATCAAACCTCACCTCCCTCTCACTCCGAGATCCAACACCGAACGAGCGGCAGCCTAGCACGTTCGAGGCAGGGCCGCGGATGTGCACTCTACACATCCGCTGTATAGTCCAAACGGACTTAACGGGAAATAAGGGGATATAACGTGCATTCCGCGCCTACCGCGCGCTCCGGCGGCGGGATCGTCAGCGTGCTCGCCGTGGCCGGTATCGTCGGCTCCCTCATGCAGACCCTGGTGGTGCCCTTGGTCGGCGAGCTGCCCCGGCTGCTCGACGCGAGCGCCGCCGACACCTCCTGGGTGATCACCGTGACCCTGCTGGTCGGCGCGGTCGCCACCCCCGTGGTGGGCAAGCTCGGCGACCTGTACGGCAAGCGCCGCATGATGCTCGCCTGCTCCGTGCCCCTGATCGCGGGATCGGTGGTGTGCGCCCTCTCCGGATCGCTGATCCCGATGATCGTCGGGCGCGGCATGCAGGGGCTGGGCGTCGGCATGATCCCGCTGGGCGTCAGCGCGCTGCGCGACCTGCTTCCCCCGCAGCGGGTCGGCCCGGCGATCGCGCTGATGAGCTCCTCCATGGGCATCGGCGGCGCGCTCGGCCTGCCGCTCTCCGCGGCCGTCGCCGAGTACGCCGACTGGCGGATGCTCTTCTGGGGCTCGGCCGCGCTGAGCGTGCTGGTCGCCGTGCTGATCTGGCTGCTCGTCCCGGCCACGCCCGCCCACGGCCGTGGCCGCCTGGACGCCGTCGGCGCCGTCGGCCTCGGCATCGCGCTGGTCTGCCTGCTGCTGGGCGTGTCCAAGGGCGCCGACTGGGGCTGGGGGAGCGGCACCACGCTCGGGCTGCTCGGCGCGGCCGTCGTCGTGCTGCTGCTGTGGGGCCTGTGGGAGCTGCGCGTCCGTGACCCGCTGGTGGACCTGCGCACCACCGCCCGCCCCCAGGTCCTGCTCACCAACGTCGCCTCCGTCCTGGTCGGCTTCGCCATGTACGCCCAGTCGCTGGTCGTCATCCAGATCCTCCAGCTCCCCGAGGCGACCGGATACGGCCTGGGCCAGTCGATGCTCGCGGCGGGGCTGTGGCTGGCGCCGTCCGGGCTGATGATGATGGCGGTCTCGTCGCTGGGCGCCCGGCTGTCGGCCGCCCGGGGGCCGAAGACGAGCCTGTTCGTCGGCGCGCTGGTCATCGCGCTCGGGTACGGTGCCGCGTTCGGCCTGATGGGGTGGGCCTGGGGGCTGATGGTCGCCAGCAGCGTCGGCAGCATCGGCGTCGGCCTGGCCTACGGCGCGATGCCCGCGCTGATCATGGGCGCCGTGCCGCAGAGCGAGACCGCCTCCGCCAACAGCTTCAACACGCTGATGCGCTCCATCGGCACCTCGGTCTCGGCGGCGGTGGTCGGCGTGATCCTGTCGCAGCTGACGGTGACGTCGGGCGGGCACACGCTGCCGTCCGAGTCCGGGTTCCGTACGGCGCTGCTGGTGGGTTGCGGCGTCGCCCTGGTGGCCGCACTGGTGACACTGACCCTGCCCAGGCCCCGGCCCGCCACCTTCCCGGCCCGGGCGGGCGCGCCCTCGCCCTCTCTCGCGTCGCTCTCCCCGGCCTCACCCGCCGCGCCGATCCAGCCGCCCACCGCAGCGCCCTCGCCCGCGGTGTCCTCCTCTGCGGTGTCCTCGCCCCCGCTGCCCTCTCGCGCGCTGTCCTCCGCCGCCTCGGCCGCGGCTGCGTCGCCCGTGCCTGCGTCGGCCATGCCTGCGTCGCCCGAGACGCTCGCGCCTGCGTCGCCCGCCGGGCCGCCTGCCACGCAGGTCTGGCCGCCGGCTCCGGTGCGGATCGGGCACGAGGAACTGGGCCCGTGGCGGGATGCGTTCCGCCCGCCCGAGTCGCGGCCCGGCGCCCCCGAGCCAGGTCCCCGGAACACCCCGCCGTCCAGCGCGACCGATGTGCCGCAGGCCGGGACCACCGTGCCGCGCGCCCAGATCGCGGGATCGCCCGTACAGATCGCCGAGTTGCATCGGGAGCACGCCGAGCTGCGCGTCGAGAACGCCGCACTGCGCGAGGAGACCACCGCACTGCGCGAGGAGAACGCCGCGTTGCGCACCACGAACACCGAGCTGAGCGCCGCCAACACTCAGCTCAGCGCCGCCAACACCGAGCTCCGAGCCGAGAACGACGAATTGCGCAAGGAGCTCGACGTCCTCATGCAGGGCCTCTCGGCCTGGGTCCAGAACCTGGGCGAGCGGACGGGCTGACCCCGCCCCCCGCCCGAGCGGCCTGCTCTTCATGAACTCCGCCCACAAGAAAAGACCCGCCGACCAGAATGTCGGCGGGCCCCTTTATCAGATCAGCGCTTCTTGTGGCAGTGCCACTTGTAGGAGTAGTGGTAGTGGCCCTTCTTGTGATAGTGGCCCTTGTACCAGTGCCCGGCCTTGTACCACTTCTTGTACCAGTGCTTGTGCCAGTAGTACCCGTGCGGGCACTTGGCGGTGGCGCTGGCCACGGTCACGTCGGTGGCGACGCTCGCCTGGGCGGGAGCCGTTGCGGCGAGTCCGGTAAGGGCCATCGAGGCGGCGAGGACGCCGCTCGCGAGGAGCTTACGCATGATCCCTTCCTTTCCGTGAGACTGATATTCACGATAAGAAGGCCGCCCATTTCGCTCTATGCACAATTACGCGCTCGGCGACAATTGTCCGCCCCGTTTTTCCGCTGATCAATAAATGTATTCACCGCGGTCCCGCCATTCACCAGGGTCATGCGCTCAGGGATCGCCAGATGCGCTCGGGCAGCACCCGTGCCGCCTCCGCCAGGTCGATCTCAGGCGCTCCCGCCAGCCAGCGCCTGGTCACCTCGGCGACCGGCCCGACCAGCAGCATCTCCACCTGCGCCACGGGCAGCCGCGCGACCGTCCCGGCGTCCATGTGCCCGAGGATCCAGCCGTTCAGCCGCGCCAGCCGCGGCGCCTTGTCGGCCGCGATCCGCTCCGCGTACGGGCCGAGGTCGATCGCGTACGGCGCCGCGTGGATGAACCGGGCCTGGCCGGCGTGGCCGGCGGTGAAGCCGAGGTAGGCGGTCACCGCCCGGCGCACGCCGTCGCGGGCGTCCGCGGCGTCCTCGACGGCGGCCACCAGCGTGTCGAGCAGCACCCCCATGCACCGGCTGTACAGCGCGGCGGCCAGCCCCTCCAGGCTGCCGAAGTGGTGGTACACGCTGCCCATGCTGACGCCGCTGCGCGCGGTCAGGGCCCGGAGGGTGAAATCGTCCGGGTAGATCTCGAGGGCGGTGTCGAGGAGCTTCCTGACGGTCTCCTCGCTGCGCTTGTGCCGCGTCATCGCGCCGCGCTGCGCCTGTGCCGCGTCATCGCACGGCCGTCAGCGTCTCGGCCTCGTCCCAGATCCGCCGGGCCAGGTCCCCGTCCAGGGCCGGCCCCTGCAGCGGGACCTCCTCGGCCTGGTCGAAGTAGCGGCCGGTGCCGGTGCCGCCCGCCAGCGCGACGACCGGCGCGGCCCCCTCCTCGGCCGTCGCCCACCTGCGTTTCGCGGCCTTCAGCAGCCAGCCGAGCGGGCCGCCGCGGTCGCCGAGCCCGGTGCGGATCACGCCCGGGTGCACCGCGTCGATCGTGACCCCCGCCTCCCGCCACCGCTCGGCGAACAGCGGCACCGTCAGCAGGTTGCACAGCTTCGTGTCCGCGTACGTCCGCAGCGAGGAGAACCCCGCCCCCACGGAGGTGCGCCCCGGCTCGGCCCTGCCCTTGACGTACAGGCCCGCGCTGACCTGCACCACCCGCCCGAGCCGATCCTCCAGCAGGTGGTTGAGCAGGAACGGCGCCAGATGGTTGACCGCGAACGACTCCTCCACCCCGTCGCTCGTCAGCACCCGGCGGCTCGGCCAGACACCGGCGTTGTGCACCAGCACGTCCACGCGCGGGCACCGGGCCCGCAGCTCATCGGCCAGCCGCCGCACCGACGCCGTCGTGGTCAGGTCGCCCGCCACGAACTCCACGTCCCCCCGGATGCTCGCCGCGGCCCGCCGCCCGCGTTCGGGATCCCGCGCGACCAGCAGCACCCGGTGCCCGTCGCCGGCCAGCCGCTCGCACACCGCGTGCCCGATGCCGCGGTTCCCGCCGTCACCACCATCACAGAGGCCATGGCAGAACATTTTTCTGAAGAATTGCTCTAGTTTCAATGGGCGGGGACGTCCTTCAGCACCGCCGTGGCGGCGGCGTGACCCACCTCGAAGGCGGCGTGCAGCACCGCCGCGTCGCTCTCCAGGCGGCCGATGCCGCGCGAGGTGTCCGGCGGCCGGATGGACAGCACCGCCGGGCCGCCGCTCAGGGAAGGGCCGTCGAGGTCGTGCTCGGCCAGGAGGAGGTCGTCGGCGGCCAGCCGGGCGTCGCGCGACAGGAACGCCGTCCGCAGCGCCGGGGTGTGGCGGCGCAGGCCGACACCGGTGACGAGCCGCGCCCCCCAGGAAGGCGCCGTACGCGCGGCGGCCCGGTCGACCAGGCGGCGGGAACGCAGCACGAGCACGTGGCTGGCGCCGTCGCGCAGCGCCTGGCGGAACGGGATCGACTCGGCCACGCCCGCGTCGTACAGCAGCCGGTCGCCGATGGCCACGGGCGGGCCGGCCAGCATCCGCAGGGCGGCGCTCGCCCGCAGGGCGAGCTGCAGGTCACGCTCGCAGGTCAGCGTCGGGTACAGGTCCACCGCCTCGCCCGTCAGCACGTCGGTGGCCAGGGGATGGAACTCGATCGGGGCGGCCAGCACGGAGGCGAAGTCGAGCGGGAAGTCGCGGACGTAGACGGTCTCGATCAGCCCGCGTACGTCGACGACGGGGCGGGCGCGCAGCACGTTGCCGCGCCGGATCAGCGCCTTGGCGAACACCGGGTCGGTCCAGCCGCGCAGCCCCTCCGGGCGCGCGCTCAGCAGCCACGCCCCCGAGATCGCCCCGGCGGAGGCCCCGTAGACGGCGTCGAACAACGGCAGCAGGCCGAGCTGCTGGATCGCCAGGGCCATGCCCGCCGACACCGTGCCGCGCATCCCGCCGCCCTCGATGGCCAGCACCACCCGGTGGCCGTCGCTCCGCTCGCCCGGCCGGCTCGCCTCGGCGGCGCGGCGGGCGAGCACCGCCAGCATTCGATGCCGGCTCCTGACGTCGTCCACAACGGTCTCCTCGGGGGCGAGATCAACAGGACCACGACAGATTACGCCGACCCCGGCCCGTGCCCGCGCGGGGGTGCGGCCTCTCCGGGATCAGGACGAGACCTCGCCCGCGTGCCCGCGTTGAGGGCCTCGCCCGGCCGCCCGCGTAGGCCCAGACTTCGCCCGGCCGCCCGCCTAGGCCGGGATTTCGCCCGGCCGCCCGCCCAAGGCGTGGCGGACGGTGTAGTCGGCGGTGGCGTAGTCGCCGCCCTGGAGCTGGCCGGCGGAGAAGAACTCCGCCACGCCGGGGATGCGGCCCGCGTAGGCCTCCGCGTCGTCCAACGGCTGGTAGCCGAGCCCGGCGTCGAGCTCCCAGAAGCGGCGGGTGTTGGCCGACACCGCGTACGCGGCCGTGAAGGTGACGCCCGGCCGGGTCAGCGCCGCCCAGACGAACCCGGCGCAGTCGCGCGGGCTCAGCCAGGTGGCCAGGTGCCGCGGCTCGCTCGGCTCGGGCTCCAGGCTCCCGATGCGCAGGCACACCACCTCCAGGCCGAACTTGTCGGCGTACAGCCTCCCCAGCGCCTCCACGGCGACCTTGCTGACCCCGTACACCCCGTCGGGTCTGGGCGGAAGCTCCGCAGAGACCGCCTGCGCGGCCGGATAGCAGCCGGTCAGCCGGTTGCTGCTGGCCAGCACCACGCGCCTGACCCCCGCGAGCCGCGCCGCCTCCAGCACGTGGTGCGTGCCCAGCACGTTGGCCTCCAGGAGCTCGGGCAGCGGTGCCTCGTCAGGCAGCCCGGCCAGGTGCACGACCGCGTCGGCGCCCTCGACGAGGGGCCGCACGTCGCCGGCGCCGCCCAGCTCGGCCCGGCGGACCTCCTCGCCCGGCCCCGCCGCCGTCAGCGGCGCCCGGTCGACCGAGACCAACCGGCGCAGCCGGCGCCGCAGCGGCTCGCGCAGCACGGACCCGACGCTCCCCGCGGCGCCGGTGAGCACGACCGTCTCCATCGTCATGGGTCGCAGTATGGCAGCGGCCACCGACATTCCCGATCGCGGCAGGACTAGGGTGTCGGCGCATGGACGCGGACAACTGGCTGGAGGACACCCGGGCCTCCTACGACACGGTCGCCGTCAGCTACGCCGACCGGCTTCGCGAGGCGCTGGGCGAGCGCCCGTACCTGCGGGCGGCCCTGGCCCTGCTCGCGGACCTGGTCCGCGACGCCGGGGGCGGGCCGGTGGCCGACGTGGGCTGCGGGCCGGGGCACGTCACCGCCCACCTGCACGAGCTGGGCCTCGACGCCTTCGGCATCGACCTCTCCCCGGCGATGATCGAGGTGGCCCGGCGCGAGCACCCGCGGCTGCGGTTCGAGGTGGGCTCGATGACCGACCTCGACCTCCCCGACGCCTCGGTCGCCGCCGTGCTCGCCTTCTGGTCGCTGATCCACGTCCCCGACGACGCGATCCCGGTCGTACTCGGCCACTTCAGGAGGGTCCTGCGGCCGGGCGGGAGGCTGATGGCGGGCTTCCACGCCGGCGACGGGTCGGTCCTCAAGACCCAGGGGTACGGCGGCCACCCCATGCGGGTGCGCGTCCACCGTCGCCGGCCCGACAAGATGGCGGCCTGGATGCGCGACGCCGGCTTCACCGTCGAGGCCCAGCTGCTGCTCGACCCCGAGGAACGCGTGCCGGGGGCGATCCTCTTCGCGCGTCTCACCTCGTGACGAGGTCGCCGTAGCCGCGCAGCGCGATGTTCTCGGCGGTCCTGCGGGCAGGCTCGCCGTCAGGCTCTCGCCCCGCAGGCACGGCACGACCTTGTAGTAACGGCGCGCCCACCGGCGCCGGCCCCGTCCCCATGCCCGGCAGGGAGGAGGGCTGTAGGCGGCGTCACCGACCAGGGCGACGCGCCCGCGCGTCCACGACTCCACGCGCACCTGGCCGACCGAGTCGAAGGAGAAGTCGGGCGCGTGCCGCATCTCCCGCAGCAGGCGGTCGCTCTCCCAGCCGTTGCCCGTGAAGTGCTCGGCGAGGTTTCCATGCCGCCGTGCCACGTCGTGGCGGTCGAGGCCGAGATGGCCGGCCGGTGCAGCCAGTACGCGAGGGCGGGGCCGGCGACGCAGGCGCCGGAGATCAGGGACGTCGCGGTCGGTCATGACGGCGAGCCCGCCGGGCGGCGCTCACCGGCGGCTCACCGCGCGCTCACCGCCTCGACGACCGGCTCGGGCAGGCCCTGCTCGCCCCCGGCGGCCAGCGCCCGCATCAGCAACGCCGCCGGCCGCTCCCCGCAACGGATGCCGGCCCACCAGCTCACGCAACCCGGGCACCAGCTCACGCGGCCCGGTCACCGGCCGCCCGCCCCGGCCGCCGGTCCGCGCCACAGCCCGAGCTCGCCCGCCGGCCGGTCGGCCGGCACGACCGCGCCGGGGCGGAGCAGCAGCAGCGCGCGGCGGGCCGGCCCGCCCAGCGGCACCCCGGCCCCGTCGTCGCGCCACGCCTGGTCTCACCGAGGATCCCGAACCGCACGCCGGCGATCATCGCCGAGCCGGGGACGATCGCCTTCAGCCGCCCACGGGAAAGTTCGAGCGCAGGACGTTGTGCGGGTCATGGTGCCGCTTGACCGCGCGCAGCCGCGCCAGGGCGGCGGGAGCGAAGGCGTCGGCCGCCGTCTCGGCGGG
The DNA here is from genome assembly GCF_024172165.1 of Nonomuraea thailandensis. Classification (GTDB taxonomy): domain Bacteria; phylum Actinomycetota; class Actinomycetes; order Streptosporangiales; family Streptosporangiaceae; genus Nonomuraea; species Nonomuraea thailandensis. The sequence goes on from NZ_JAMZEB010000002.1 coordinate 2,199,643, forward strand.
GTTGAGGAAGGTGAACGGCTTGCGCCCGCTGACGGGCAGGGCCTCGGCGAGGCCGCGCTGCCTGGCGGCGACGGCCGCGGCGGTGCTCGGGCCGGCGGGGATGCCGAACAGGTAGAGCGCGTACGGCTCGGTCAGCGGCCCCTGCGGGCTGTCGGACGGCCGGGCGAACGCGCCGCCCAGCTGCCGCACCTGCACGCTGAGCAGCGGGGCGATCGGGTCGGTGAGCAGGGTCTTGGCCGCCGCGTCGTCCAGCTCGGTCAGCAGCTCGGCACGCGAGAGACCGGGGCCGGGGTCGGTGGGCTCGGCCGTGATGCCGCCGAGCTCGGAGACCCGCATGACCCGCCTGCTGTCGGACAGCGGCCGGGCCAGGCGGTCCAGCGGGGCCAGCAGGTCGCGTGCCGCGTCCTGGCCGCCGAGGTACGTGGCGTCCACGGCGACCATGGGGTCCGAGCCGGGGAAGTGCAGCAGGTCCAGCCAGACCGTCAGCTCCTCCGGCGCGGCGGCGGTGATCTGACGGAAGGCGTCCATGACCGCGGGGGCGTGCTCCCCCTGCCACAGGACCCGGCCGCCGAACAGGCTCGGCGCGGGATGCAGGGTCAGCTCCAGCGCGGTGACGACGGCGAAGTCGCCGCCGCCTCCGCGCAGCGCCCAGAACAGGTCGGGGTCGGAGCCCGCGGTGACGTGCCGCTGCCGCCCTTCCGCGTCCACGACGTCGAACGCGGTGACCGCGTCCGACACCCAGCCGTGGGCGCGGCCGAACCAGCTCAGCCCGCCGCCGAGTGCCACCCCCGCCACGCTGACCACCGGAGAGCTCCCGGGCAGCCCGGTCAGGCCGTGCGCGGCGGCGGCCGCCTGCACGCGGCCGGACGGCACGCCCGCGCCGATCCGGGCCCGGCGGGCCGCCGCGTCGATCTCCAAGGTGTCCAGCCGGCCGGTGCGCAGCAGGATCGTGCCCGCGGCGCGGCCGGAGGCGCCGTGCCCGTTCGGCTGGACGGCGACGCCCAGGCCGGCCGAGCGGGCGAAACGGACGAGCGCGGCCACGTCGCCGGCGTCGGCGGCCTCGACCACGGCCGCGACGGGCTGCTCGACGGCCAGGTTCCAGGGGCGGTGGGCAGGGTCGAAGCCGGCGTCCCCCGGCAGCAGGACCCGGCCACGGACGACGGAGCGCAAGGTGTGCAAAGCGTTCATGCAGCCAACGCTAGGGCCGGGAAAGACCCCGCACATGGTGCATTTCCGTGGCGAATTCGTGGGTCAATCCGGCGGAGGTCACCACCGGACCCAGGGGCTTTCTGCGCCGCCGCCCCAGGTCGAGCCGCCCGCCGCCTTCCACCGCTGGCGGACGTCGGTCTTGGCGCCGGTGCGCGGGGCCGACATCGTGAACGGGCCGCACACCGCGACGGCGCCCGTGCTCGGCGGGGCGAGCGCGTCGCAGATGAACGGCTGGGCGATGTTCACGTCGGCGTCGGTGTCGTAGAGCTGCACGTGGACGTCGGACCGTACGGAGGCCGGCCCCCGGATCTGGCCCTTGATGTGGAGGGTGTCGCCGACCACGGCCAGGCACGGCGCCATCTCTACGCCGCTGCCCGCGGCGATCCAGTCCCGGCAGCGCCACTGCGGCGCCGGCTCCCCGGACGGTGGCGGCTCCTCGCCGTCGTCCGGCGCCTCCACCGTGGGGGACGACTTCACCGGCTTGGGCGTGCGCACCCGGCGCGTGGGCGGGGCGGTCGAGACCGGAGGCGTGGAGGGCGCCGAGACCACCGTCTTCGGCTCGTCCTCCGGTTTGTCGGGTTTTTCGAGGTCCTTCGGCGACGGGGTGCTGATGTCCGGGGTGGGGGTCACGACCGGCTGGTCCGCCGCCTGTCCGGCCGGTGGCGCCGACGCGGCGACGGGCGCCGCGTCCGGTTCCCGCCAGGGGGCGACGACGGCCACCGCCGCGCCGGTCAGGACCAGCGCCGCGGTGGCGGTCGCGGCGATGACCAGGCGCTGCCGCGACCGGCCACGCCTGGCCGAGGTCTGCGTCTCCTCGCCGTCGGACGAACCCGCGCCCGCTCCCCGCGGGCGGCCGGGCGGCGGCGGGGCGGAGTGCGACAGCGGGGCGGGGTGAGACGAAGGGGCGGAGTGCGACGGCGGAGCTGAGTGCGACGGTGGCGCGGGCGCGGGCGCGGGCGGCGCGGGTGAGGGTGAGGCCGCTGACGGCGGGCCGGACGTTGGCGGGCCGGACGTTGGCGGGGTGGGCGACGGCGGGGTGGGGTGCGGGCTCGCGGTGGGGAGGGGCTCGGAGGTGGCGGAGACGGCTCCGGCCCGGGGGACAGGCGGCAGGGCGGGCAGTCCGGCCAGTGACGGGGCCGCCTCCTTCAGCGCCGCCGCCACCGCGTGGGCGCCGGGACGCACGGCCGGGTCCTTGGCGGCGCAGGCCTCGATGAGCGCCCACAAGGGGTCGGGCATCCCGGCGAGCCGGCGGGGCGTGGCCGCGGCGTGCTGGCGGAGCAGCGCCATCGGATGGTCACCGACGAACGGGGGACGCCCGGCGAGCAGCTCGTACAGGATCAGGCCCAGCGCGTACACGTCCACGGCCGCGCCCGCGGCGGCGCCATCGGCCACCTCGGGGGCGAGGTAGGCGGGGGTGCCGATGACCGCGCTGGTTCGGGTGAGGCCGGGGCCGTGCACGATGCGGGCCACCCCGAAGTCCGTCAGCCGCGCCTGGCCCGTGACCCCGTCGAGCAGGACGTTGCCCGGCTTGACGTCCCGGTGCACGACGCCGATCGCGTGCGCGACCGCCAGCGCCTCGGCCACCTCGGTCATCAGCCGGGCCGCCTCCCCCGGAGGCAGCGTGCCGCGCTGCCGGAGCAGGCCGCGCAGGTCCCCGCCCTCGACCAGGTCCATGACCAGGGCCAGACGATCTCCCTCGATGACGAAGTCGCGGACGGTGACGATGTGGGGGTGGCGCAGGCTGCGCATCACGTTGCGCTCCTGCACGAACCGCAGGACCAGGTCGGGGTCCCCGGCCAGGCCGTCGCGCAGCAGCTTGACCGCCACGATCTCCCCGGTGTCGCGTTGCCGCGCCCGCCAGACCGTCCCCATCCCGCCGCCGCCGATCTCCTCCAGCAGCACGTACCGGCTGCCCAGAGCCGCCTCGGACCCGCCCTGAGCCATCAGTGGTGATCCCCCTCCGCCGTGTGGAGATCAACAATAGTCAGGATGGCCGGGTGACAGGAAGATCACGAGCGGTGGCGGCCGTCCCGTTCAGGCGCGGGTCTGGTCCGTCGGGCGGATGAGCAGCTCGTTGACGGCGACGTGCTCCGGCTGGGTGACCGCGTACAGGACGGCGGCGGCGATGTCCTCGGGCCGCAGGGTGCGCATGGAGCCGGCCATCTCCCGCGCGGCGGCCCGCATCGCGGGATCGGTGATGTGGCCGGCCAGCTCGGTGGCGACGAAGCCGGGCTCGACGACCACGACCCGCACGCCCTGTGCGGTCACCTCCTGCCGCAGCGCCTCGGAGAAGGCGTTGACGCCGAACTTCGTCGCGGCGTAGACGCCGCTGTAGGCCGAGGCGGTGCGGCCCGAGGTCGAGGAGACCTGCAGGACGACGCCCCGGCGCTCCAGCAGGTGCGGCAGGGCCGCGTGGACGGTGTACATCGACCCGAGCAGGTTGGTCTGCACCATGCGCGTCCACTCCGCGGTGTCCGCGCCCGCGATCGGGCCGCTGAGCATCACCCCGGCGTTGTTCACCAGGATGTCCAGGGCGCCGAAGCGCTCGACGGTGGCCGCGACGGCGGCCCGTACCGACTCCTGGTCGGTCACGTCGAGATCGAGGGCGAGCATCTCGCCGGGCGCCCGGCCGGTCAGGAGCTTCAGCCGGTCGGCGCGGCGGGCGCCGATCGCGACGCGCGCTCCCGCGGCCGACAGCGCCAGCGCCGTGGCCTCCCCGATGCCCGAGGACGCTCCGGTGACGAGGGCGACCTTGCCCTGCAACGTGGTGTTCACGAGTGTGTTCTCCCTCTTGAAGATAAACGGACCGGTCGGTCACCTTCAGCGTATGGCATGAAACGGACCGCCGGGTCACCTTGCGCTAAGCTGGGAGCGGAAGGGGGGCACATGGCTGGGACGTCCGCCGCCTCGTCGCGCAGCGACGCGGTGCGCAACCGGCGGCTGCTGCTGGACGCCGCGGCGGCGATGTTCGCCGAGCACGGCGTGGAGGTGTCCATCGGCGAGATCGCGCAGCGGGCCGGGGTGGGCAAGGGCACGGTCTTCCGGCACTTCTCCTCCAAGGACGAGCTGCTCGCGGCGATCATGCTCGGCCTGCTGGGCGAGCTCAACGACACCGGCGGCGCGCTGCTCGCGGCCGACGACGCCGGCCTGGCGCTGCGCCGGTTCATGACCGCCTGCGTGGAGACCTTCGTCAGGGACCGGGCGTTCTGCGAGACCGTCGGGCGCCCGTCCCTGCAGCACGCGCAGGTGCGCGAGGCCATCCATCGCCTCTGCGAGGTCGCGGAGGCGCTCACCGCCCGCGCCCGCCAGGAGGGCGCCGTCCGTCCCGGCATCACCGGCATCGACGTCGTCCTGCTGGTGAGCGGCATCCAGCACACGGCCGAGCCGCTGCTCGCAGCCGAGCCCGAGGCGTGGCGCCGCTACCTGGAGCTTGCCATCGACGGCATCACCACCGACACGGGGCGGGCGCTCCCGCACCCGCCTCCGCGCCACCTCCCGCTGGCCGAGACAGGTGCTACGGCTGCGTCGCCCGGCGCTCCGGATCCCGGCGGTGATCCGCCACGAGCGCGGCGGCCAGCCCCGTGACGGCCAGGGCGAGGGCGGGCACGACCGCGAGGCGGGGCGCGGTGACCAGCAGGGGAGTGGCCTCGCTCACCATGCCGCCCCAGTCGGCGCCGGGTGGCAGCCCGACGCCGAGGAATCCGAGCGACGTGACGGCGATCAGCGTCCTGGCGAAGTCCGCGGTGGCGACGGTCAGCACGGGCCCGGCCAGGTGCGGGCCGATGGTGCGGCGCAGCAGGTAGAGCGGCGACGCGCCGATGGCCCGCACGGCCAGGACGTGATCGGCGCCGGCCACGCGCCGGGTCGCCGTGTGGGTGACGAGGCCGCAGCTCACCCAGCCGAGCGGCACCAGCGCGGCCAGCACGGTGACGTACCCGGGCCGCAGCACGCCCGCCAGCGCGAGCGCCAGCGTGAGCCCGGGCAGGGCGAGGGCCACGGTGGCGGCGAAGCGCAGCAGCCGGCCGGCCACCCCGCCCGCCAGCCCGGCCACCGCGCCGGCGACCGCGCCGAGCGCCGTGGTGATCGCCGTGATGGCGAACGCGACCAGCAGGGACGTGCGGCCCGCCATGGCCGTCCTGGTGAGCAGGTCCCGGCCGAGCTGGTCGGTGCCCAGCCAGTGCTCGGGGCCGGGCGGCAGCAGGGCGCGCCCGAGATCCGGCAGGTACGGATCGTGCCCGGTCAGCACCGGCGCGACCAGGCAGAACAGCACGACCAGCACGAGGACGGCCACCCCGGCACGGCCCGTCATCGCCGGCCGCCCGGCGCAGCGGCGGCACGGCCCTGCGTTCGCAGCCGCGGGTCCAGGGCCGACAGGCACAGCTCGGTCACCGCCAGGAGCAGCACCGTCGCGACCGCGACGACCAGCACGTACGCCTGCACGACCGGCAGATCCCGCTGCCTGATCGCCGCCACGGCGAGCTGCCCCACGCCCGGCCAGGCGAACAGCGTCTCCACCACCACGGCGCCGGCCAGCAGCTCCGCCAGGACCAGGGTCACGGCGGTGACCGCGTTCGGCGCGGCCACGCGCAGCGCGTGCACGACGATCATTCGCCGGCGCCGCAGCCCCTTGACGGCGGCGAGCCTGACGAAGGGCAGCCGCAGCGCCCGCGCCAGGTCGGCCCGCAGCAGCCGCAGCAGCGTGGCGGCGCCGGCCAGGCCGAGGGTGAGCGCGGGCAGCACCACCGCGCCCGGGCCGCCGTCGCCGCCGGTGGGGAGCAGGCGCAGGCCCACCGCCACCACGCTGATCAGTAGGATCCCCACGATGTAGGGAGGAACGCCGCCGATCGCCACCGTCACCAGCGCCAGAACCCGGCTGCCCAGGGTCCGCGGCCGGAACGCCGCCATGAGGGCGGCGAGCAGCGCGAGCCCCGCCGAGACCGCCGCCGCGGCGCCCGCCAGCCGCAGTGTGGCCGGCAGCCGTGCCAGGATCTCGGCGGTCACGGGGGAACGGTCGACGTGGGAGCGCCCGAGGTCGCCGCGCAGCGCGGCCGTCAGCCATCGCAGGTACCGGCTGAACAGCGGCTGGTCGAGCCCGAGCTCCGCGCGCAGCGCCGCGACCCCGGCCGCCGTGGGCTGGACGCCGCCGCGGCGCAGGATCTCCTCGGCGGGGTCGCCGGGCGCGAGCGAGGTCAGCAGGAAGACCAGCACCGACAGCACCAGGAGCACGAGCAGCAGCTCCGCGATGCGCCGCAGGAGGATGGCGGTCACTTCCTGGGCGCCAGCCTGCCCAGATCGGTCACGTAGGCCACGTTCTGCGTCACGCCGCCGACCCCGGTGGTCGTGACGACCGGGTTGTCCTGGTAGGCCAGCGGGATCATCGGCCGGTCCGCCGCCAGCAGCCGCTGGATGCGGTGGTAGAGCTCGCGGCGGCCGGCCGGGTCCGTCCGCGTCGCGGCCCGGTCCACCAGCTCGTCGAACTCGGCGTCGCGGTAGCCGAGCCGGCGCTCGACGTTCCAGGGCGCGTCCGAGCGCAGGAACCGGCGGAACAGGTAGTCGGCGTCGCCGTTCGGCACGCTGTACGCGCTGAGGAAGACGTCGTAGTCGCCGGCCTCCATCACCGGCTTCGTGGCCTCGGTCACGCTCACCCTGGCCGGCAGCCCCGCCTGCTCGAAGGAGGCGCGCAGCACCTCGGCGACGTCGGTGTAGGGGAACTGGCCGGTCTCGGCCGAGGAGATCAGGATGGTGACGGGCCGCGCCGGCGGCCCGGCCGCGGCCACGAGCTCGCGGGCCCTGCCGGGATCGTACGGCGCGGTGATGCCGGGGTCGGCGAGGTCGCCGAAGACCGGCGACAGGAAGGCCGCGCCCGGTGTGGCCGTGCCGGCGAGCAGCGTGCCGGCGACGGCCCGCCGGTCGACGGCCAGGTCGGCCGCCTCGCGCAGGCGCGGGTCGGAGAACGGCGCGCGGGAGGCGTTGAAGGTCAGGTAGTGCGTCAGCACCGAAGGGCTGCGCACCACCTGGAAGCGGCTGTCGGCGGCGACCGCGGCGACCTGGCCGGGCAGCAGCGCGCCCTTGTCGATCAGCCCGTCCACCTCGCCGGCCCGCAACGCGGCGACGCGGGCGTTGGCGTCCGGGATCACCCTGACCACGATCGTGTCGTAGGCGGGGGCGGCGCCGTAGTAGTGCGGGTTGGCGGCGAGCACGGCCTGCTGCCCCTTGGTCCAGCTCACCAGCGTGTACGGCCCCGTGCCGATCGGCTTGCCGGCGAAGGAGCCCGAGGCGGCGAACGCCTTCGGCGACTGGACCATGCTGTAGAAGCCGGCCAGCCTGCCCGGCAGGTCGGCCACACCCTCCTTCAGCTCGAACACCACTTTGCCGCCCTCGGCGCGGACGTCGCCGAGCCTGCCGTACGCCGCCTCCATCCCCGCGTCGAGGCTGAAGAAGGCCGACTGCCGGGGCGCGATCCGCAGGAACCGCTCGACGCCGGCCACCACCGACTCGGCGGTCAGCGGCGTGCCGTCGCTGAACCGCACGCCCTCGCGCAGCGTGAACGTCCAGCGCCGCCCCTCGTCCGCGGCGGCCCAGGACGTGGCCAGCGCCGGGACGGGCCGCAGTTTGTCGTCCACGGTCACCAGCGGCTCCCAGATCCGTAAGGTCTGGTGGGCGTAGTACGGGTCCTCGGGGCCGGCGACGAGGTCGCGCGGGGCGGCCAGGGTGAGCCGGCTCCCGCCCTGCTCACCGGGCTCCTGGCCGCCGCATCCCCACAGGGCCGCCGCCAGGAGGGCCATCACGATCATCGTGGCTCGTCTTCGCACCTGATCTCCCGCCGACGTCCCGATCCGGTACGCAAACGATAACCGTCTTCATGCCGATCGGGGAGATCGTGGGGCATTTGTGGTGATACGGTCTTCCACCGGAAATGATTCTCATTTTCTGGAGGATCCGTGAGAACGATGCCCGAGTCGCCGCCCGCCACGACGTTCGCGATGCCGCTGATCGTCACCCTGCTGGCCGGCGTCCTCGCGCTGTCGGTGCTGCTGGCGATCGGCCTGGGCGCCGCCGCCGTGCCGCCGGGGGAGACGCTGCGCTACCTGTGGGCGGCCGTGACCGGCGGCTCGATCACGGCCGGGGAGGTCACCGCGTACCAGATCATCTGGCAGGTGCGCACGCCGCGCGTGCTGCTGGCGGTGCTGGTGGGGGCCGGGCTGAGCGTCGTCGGCGTGGCGATCCAGGCGATGGTGCGCAACGCGCTGGCCGATCCGTACGTCCTGGGCGTGTCGTCGGGGGCGTCGGCCGGGGCGGTGCTGGTCGGCGTCACGGGCACGCTGACCGCCCTGGGCATCTACGCCGTCACGGCCGGCGCGTTCCTCGGCGCGTTGCTCGTCTCCGCCCTGGTCTACCTGGCCTCGCGCGGCGCGGGCGGCCTGACGCCGCTGCGGCTGGTGCTCACCGGGGTGGCGATGGCGTTCGGCTTCCAGGCGGTGATGAGCCTGATCGTGTACTTCGTCCCGGACGGCGAGTCGACGAGCACGGTGCTGTTCTGGTCGATGGGCGGCTTCGGCGCGGCCACGTGGGGAGCGCTGCCCGTCGTGGCGGTCGTCACCGCCGCCACCGTCGTGGTGCTGCGCCGCCTCTCGCGCAGCCTGGACGTGCTCGCCCTGGGCGACGAGACGTCGGTGAGCCTGGGCGTGGACACGGTCAGGCTGCGCAAGGGCCTGTTCGTGCTGACGTCGCTGGCCACCGGCGCGATGGTCGCGGTCAGCGGCGCGATCGGCTTCGTCGGGCTGGTGATGCCGCACCTGGTGCGGCTGTGGACGGGGGCGGCGCACGTACGCGTGCTGACGATCGCGCCCCTGGCCGGCGCGATCTTCATGGTGTGGGCCGACCTGGTGGCCAGGACCCTGGTGGCGCCGCGCGAGCTGCCGCTGGGCGTGATCACCGCGCTGGTGGGCGTGCCGGTCTTCGTCGTCCTGCTGCGCCGCCGCGGTTACCTGTTCGGAGGACGTTGATGGCGCGGCTGGTGCTGGACGAGCTGTCGGTGTCCATCGACGGCGCCCCGATCGTCAAGGACCTGGCGCTCGCCGTCGAGGCGGGGCAGGTGGTGGGGCTGATCGGGCCCAACGGCTCGGGCAAGACGACCGCCCTGCGCTGCGTGTACCGGGCGTTGCAGCCGGCGAGCGGCGCGGTGCGGATCGACGGCGAGGAACTGACGCGGATGCCGCTGCGCGACAGCGCCCGCGTCATCTCCGCCCTCACCCAGGAGGGACGGGCGGACCTCGACTTCACCGTCGAGGAGGTCGTCGCCCTCGGCCGCGCCCCCCACCTGCGCGGCAACCAGGCGCTCAGCGCCCGCGAGCGCGAGCTGTGCCGTCAGGCGATGGCGCGGATGGAGGTGCTGCACCTGGCCGGGCGTGGCGTGCTGTCGCTGTCCGGCGGGGAACGCCAGCGCGTCCTGGTCGCCCGGGCGCTGGTGCAGGAGCCGCGGGTGCTGGTGCTCGACGAGCCCACCAACCACCTCGACCTGCACCACCAGATCCGGCTGCTGTCGATGCTCAAGGGCTCCGGGCTGAGCGTGCTCGTCACCCTGCACGACCTCAACCTGGCCGCCTCCGCCTGCGACCGGCTGGCGGTGCTGTCGCACGGAGCCCTCGTCGCGTACGGGCCGCCCGCCGAGGTTCTCACCGAGGAACTCCTGCGCGAGGCGTTCGGCGTCGAGGCGAGCGTCGTCCCCCACCCGCTCACCGGGGTCCCCCAGGTGCTCTACGACCTGGGCACGGCCACGACCACGAAAGGAAACTCGAAGTGAACAGACGCACCCCCGCCGCGCTCCTGACGGGCGCACTCCTGCTCGCCGGCTGCGGCGCGCAGGTGGAGGGCGGCGCCACCGCCGCGCGCACGGTGACGGTCAAGAGGTGCGGCGAGGACGTCCGGTACACCACCCCCCGCCGGGCCGTCGTCTACGAGGGCGGCAGCGCCGACAAGCTGTTCGCCCTCGGCCTGACCCGGCACGTGCACGGCTACGTCATGCCGCCCGCCAACCCGCCGGTCACCGAGTCCCCGTGGGCGGCCGAGTACGCCAAGGTCAAGTTCCTCAGCGACGACCTGCTCAACCGGGAGCTGGTCGTGGACGCCAAGGCCGACTTCGTGGTCGCGGGCTGGCGCTCCGGCTTCAGCGACCAGCGCGGCATCACCCCCGCCATCCTCGACGGCCTGAAGATCCAGAGCTTCATGCACACCGAGTCGTGCTTCAACTATCCCGGCCACCCCGAACGGGTCCCGCCCTTCGAAGCCCTCTACACCGACCTCGAACGCCTCGGCAAGATCTTCGGCGTCGAGGCCAGGGCGCGGGACCTGGTCGCCGGCTACCGCAAGCGCGTCGAGGCGGTCCAGGCACAGGCCCCCAAGGGCGAGCCGACCCCCGTCTTCCTCTACGACTCGGGCACCGACAAGCCGTTCACCGCGGGAAGCCAGGTGCCGCCCACCGACATCATCCGCTTCGCCGGCGGCCACAACGTCTTCGGCGACCTGGACGCGCGCTGGGGCGAGGTCACCTGGGAGGCCGTGGTCGAGGCCAGGCCGGAGGTCATCGTCATCCTCGACTACGGGGACAAGCCCGCCGCGGAGAAGATCAAGTTCCTCAAGGAGTTCCCCACCACCAGCAAGCTGCCCGCCGTCGTCAACGACCGCTTCTACGTCCTGGACTACAACGAGGGCATCAGCGGGCCGCGCAACATCGACGGCCTGGAAGGGTTCGCGAAGTACCTGCGCGAACTGCGGACATGACCGGCCGGGACACCTCGCGGGCGCGGTCGATCCTGCGCGAGGGCCAGTTCGTCCGGCTGTGGTGCGGCACCACCGCCTCCGGCCTGGCGACCTGGGCGCTGCCCTTCGTGCTGGGGCTCGCCGTGCTGGACCGCACGCTCACCGCCGCCGGGCTCGGCATCGTGCTGGCCACCCGCACCGTCGGCTTCCTCGCCGCCGTGCCGATCAGCGGGGTCCTGGCCGACCGGTACTCGCGCCGGGCCGTGGTGTCGTGGGCGGGGCTGGCCGCCGCGCTGGCCACCCCGTTCATCGCGCTCGGGCTCGGGCGCTCGGTCCCGCTCATGGCCGTCGCGGCGGCGGTGGTCGGCGCGGGGCAGGGGGCGTGCCGGCCCGCGTTCCAGGCACTCACGGCCGAGGTCGTGGACGCCGGGCGGCGGCGGCAGGCCAACGCCGCGATGACGCTGGCCGTGCGCGTCACCACCCTGGTGGCGCCGGCGGGCACGGCGTTGCTGGCGGCCGTCCTGGACACCTGGTGGCTGCTGGTCGGCACCGGGTTGCTCTGGGCCGTCGCGGCCCTGTTGCCACCCCGCGGCCCGCACGCCCCGGAGCGTGCCGCGGCGGGCGCGCGGCTCTCCGGGGAGTCGCGTGAGAGGGGTGCGCGGCTTCCCGGAGAGTCGCGTGAGGCGGGTGCGCGGCTTCCCGGAGGGTCGCGTGCCGGGTCCGGGGTGCGGTTCTTCGCGGAGTTCGGCGAGGGCGTGCGTGAGGCGCGCAGGCACCCGTGGTTCCTGGCCGGCCTGGGCGCGCTGGCCGCCGTCATCTTCACCGGCTACTCGGCCACCGGCGTGGCGCTCCCGCTGGTCAGCCGCGACAGCTACGGCACCGAGGCGGTGCTCGCGGCGGCGCTGACCGCCTACACCCTCGGCGCGCTGGCCGGCGCCCTGATCGTGGCCAGGTGGCAGCCGCGCGCGCAGGGCTGGGCCGCCCTGGCCGGCCTGGCCCTGTACGGCTTCGCCCCGCTCAGCCTGCTGCTGCCGGCGCACCCGGCCCTGGTGTTCGCCGCCTACGCGCTGGCCGGCCTGGGCATCGAGCTGTTCAACGTGCCGTGGTTCACCGCCACCCAGCGCGAGGTGGAGCCGCGCCTGCTCGCCCGCGTCTCCTCGCTCGACTTCCTCGTCTCCTACGGCCTGGCCCCCGTCGGCCTCGCCTTCCTCGCCCCGGCCGTCGACGCCTTCGGCCTGCGACCGGTCCTGGCCGGCTGCGCGCTGGTGTGCTTCCTCGCCCCGGCCGCCGCGGCCCTGGTCCCCAGCAGCCGCGGCTTCAGGACGGCGCCGCCGAGCTCGCCACGCCGCTGAAGGCGGTCGCCGGCCCCGCTGCTCAGCGGCTGCCCTGCCAGGAGTAGAAGGCGCGTACGTCTCCAGCTCCGCGGCCGAACGCACGAGACGCTGGTCGCCGCTGTCGCGGAAGGCCGTGATCGCCACGACGACGCCCGCCGCGAGGACGAGGACGCCGAGGAACGCCGGCACTCTCGCGCCGGAACCGCCGGCTGCCATCGAGGACCTCCGGATCATCGCCGCGGACAGGATCTCCCGGTGATCATAGGCGGCGCCGGCGATGTTAAACCGGTTACAACAGGGGGCTCACTGCGTGGCCGCGTGCTCGGTGGCCAGCTCCTCCGCCACCTGGTCGCCGCCCGCGTTCCGCCACTGGGTGACGGTGTCCTTCCACGCCGACAGCGGCTCGCGGCCGAAGACGACCGCCGCGATGCCGTCCCCCATGATCTGGTTGAGCTGGGCGCCCTTGCTCACCGAGGTGGCCGAGCGCAGGCCGTTGCCCGGGTTGGGGACGCTGCCGGGCAGGGTCGCCTTCTGCCAGTCGTGGACGGCCTGGGCGGTCTCCGGGTAGCCGGGCAGGTAGATGACCGACGGGGCGGTGCCGATGTAGCGGAAGGGGAGGGTGTTGTTGTTCTCGCTCTGGTAGAGGTCGAGGGTCTCGATGCCGCCGTTCTCCTTGGTGAAGTGCACGCCCTCGACGCCGTAGTTGGCCAGCTCGTACTCCTTGGTGCCGAACGGGGCGCTGAGGTAGTCGCTGATGCGCAGCAGCAGCTTGATCCGCTCGGGCGCGGCCTTCTTGAAGGTGACGTAGCCGAAGATGCCGGGGCCCTGCCAGGGGGTGGCGGCCGGGCCGTACGGGTAGCCGAGGTCGAGCGCGAACCGTTTGTCGATCTTGGTGAGGGTGGTCAGCGCCATGGCGCCGAAGCCGTCCTGCACGGACGCGACGGTGCCGTTGTGGAAGTAGGTCTGCATGTCGGTGGAGCTGACGGTCAGGCCGTCCGGGTGCGCGGACCTGGCCTCGACCAGCTTGCGCATGACGCCCAGCGCCTCCTCGAACTGCGGGGTGGCCAGGGTGGTGGCGAACTGGCCGTTCGACAGCGACCAGCCGTTGGGCGCGCCGAGCGAGCCGGCGTGGTAGGTGACGCCGCCCAGCCCGCCGAAGAGCGTCTTGTACCAGCCGACTCCCCACTTGCGGCCGGTGCTGAGCTCCTTCATCGCCTCCAGGTACTGCTCGGTGGTCCAGGTCTTCGGGATGCCCGCCTCGTCCATGGCGGTGCGGTTGACGAACAGGCTGTTGGCCGGCGTCGGCCGCTCCAGCGGGATGCCGTACAGCCTGCCGTTGACGCGGCCCATGCCCTTCCAGGCGTACGGCGGGATGTTGGCCAGGTTCGGGTACTGCTTCACGGCGTCGCCGCCGACGAACTCCGACAGGTCGGCGCACTGGGCCTGGATGAACTCCAGGGAGTGCGGCAGCGCGAGGTTGGTGAACATGATGATGTCCGGCAGGTCGCTGCCCGAGGCCATCAGGGTGGTCATCTTCTGGCCGTACTCGGGGTCGGGCACCACGGTGACCTGAAGGTCGACGTTGAGCGCCTTGTTGACCGCCTGCCAGTAGCGGTTCCGGGTGACCGGGGCGGGCGGCGGGCCGTACGTCACGACCAGCGCGGTCACCCTGGAGCCGTCGCCCACGGTGTCGCCGACCGACTGGACGAGGGTCTCGGGGTACTTCAGGTAGAGGTTCTGCACGCCGGTGTCGTCGCCGGGGGCGTCCGGCGTGGGGCCGGCGAAGGGCACGTACGCCGGCCAGGGCACGAGCTGCTTGCCGGCGTTGGAGACGCCGCCGCTCGACGGGCCGCCGCCGCCCCCGCAGGCGGTGAGCAGTGACGCGGCGGCCACGCCGAGGGCGCCCCTGAACAGGGCGCGGCGATCGATGGTGTTGTCCATGACGAGGTTCCTTCGGGGGGTTCAGGCCTTGAGCGCGCCGGTCAGCACGCCCTTGGCGAAATAGCGCTGCAGGAAGGGGTAGACGACCACGATCGGGAGCGTGGCGAGGATGACCACGGCCATCTGCACGGACTGCGGCGAGGTGGCGGCCAGCTCGCCGGACGCCTCGGACAGGGACGCGCCGCCGGTGACGTACTGGCGCAGCACGGTGCCGATCGGCCACATGGTCTGGTCGTTGAAGTAGATGATCGCCTCGAAGAACCGGTTCCAGTACGCCACCGCGTAGAACAGGCCGATCACCGCGATGACCGCCTTCGACAGCGGCAGCACGACTCTGCGCAGCACGGTCAGCTCGCCGGCGCCGTCCATGCGCGCGGCGTCGATCAGCTCCTGCGGGATCGACTGGAAGAAGCCGCGCATCACGACCAGGTTGAACACGTTGACCAGGAACGGCAGGATCAGCGCCGCGTAGTTGTCGACCAGCCCCGCGCTCTGCACGACCAGGAACAGCGGCACCATCCCCGGCGGGAACAGGAACGTGAACAGCACCAGCAGCAGCATCGGCTTGCCGCCGTAGACCTTGGGCCTGCTCAGCGTGTACGCCAGCGCGATCGTGCAGACCAGGCTGAGCGCGGTGCCGACCAGGGTGACGCCGGCGCTGATGAGCAGGGCGCGGGTGATGATGCCGCCGGCCAGGATGTCGGCGTAGGCGTCGAAGGAGAACTGGGTCGGCCAGACGACCCAGCCGCCGTTGTCGATGACGTTCTGCGGGGCGGCCAGGCTGGTGGCCAGCACCGTCCACAGCGGGAAGAGCACCAGCAGCACGACGACGGTCAGCGCGACCGCCTTGAGCGCGCGGACGGCCAGGCTGGGACGGCCCATCCAGGCGGGCGCTTGCGTGGTGCTCATGCCTTGTAGACCCCCTGCTCGCCGAGCCGGTGCGCGACCTTGTTGGCGGTGTAGACGAGGACGATGCCGATCACGCCCTTGAACAATCCGACGGCGGCGGCGTAGCCGAAGTCGCCGCCGGCGAAGGCGGTGAAGTAGACGAACGTCTCCAGCACCTCGCCGGTCTCCGGGCCGACCGACTGGCGCTGCAGGAAGAACTGCTCGAACCCGATCGACAGGAACTCGCCGAGGCGCAGCACCAGCAGCAGCACGATGACCGGGCGGATCGCGGGCAGCGTCACGTGCCAGAGCCTGCGGCCCCAGCCGGCGCCGTCGATGGCGGCGGCCTCGTACTGCTGCTCGTCCACCTGCGACAGCGCCGCCAGGAAGATGATCGTCGCCCAGCCGCACTCCTTCCAGACGAGCTGCGCGACCACCAGCGGCCCGTACACGTCGGGGTTGCCGATGATCGACAGCGGGTTCGCGCCCAGGCCGGACAGCCAGCCGTTGACCACCCCCGCGCCGCCCAGCATCTGCTGGAACAGCGCCAGCACGATCACCCACGACAGGAAGTGCGGCAGGTAGACCACGCTCTGCACGAACTTCCTGACGGTGTCGCCCACGACGCTGTGCAGCAGCAGCGCCAGCGCCAGCGGGGCCGGGAAGAAGAAGACGAGCTGCAGCAGGGCGATGAACAGGGTGTTCGTCACCGCGTTCCAGAACTCCGGGTCGGTGAACATGCGCTCGAAGTGCGCCAGGCCCACCCACTCGCTGCCCTGAATCCCGAGGAACGGGATGTAGTTCATGAACGCCAGCACGTTGCCGAACAGCGCGCCGTAGTGGAAGACCAGGAAGTACACCAGGCCGGGCACCGCGAGGAGCAGCAGCACGCGGTCGGCCCTGATGCGTCGCAGCCGGCTCCGGCGGCGGGACGGGGCCTTGGCCTTCTCGATCGGCGGACCGGCTGTGCCGGTGCCGCCACGGACCCGCGTCATGCTCACGTGCTACGCCTCTCTGCGGTGCCGAGCCGAAACAGAATGTGCATCAAGATAAAACGGTTACATAGCTCGGTCAAGAGAGGATGGCCGGGCTCACGACGGCGGAATCCCTGCCATTTCCTGGTGATCCCGATGGCTGTAGCAGTGGCAAGGATGCCACCAAGCCTCTAAAGTTGCCTCGACATGGGAAGCGTTTCCATCAGAGCAGAACGGGCGGCGGTGTGGCGTCGCTCACACCGTGTCACAGGCCGGGGTGGTGGTCCGTCTTCAGAGGGCATGACGAACACGGAACAGACCTCGGTGCTGATCACCGGAGGCAACAAGGGCCTCGGCCTCGAAGCGGCCCGGCGGCTCGGCGAGCTGGGCTGGACGATCTTCCTCGGCTCGCGCGACGAAGGCCGCGGGCGTGAGGCCGCCGGCAAGCTGGCCGCCGGCGGCGCGAACGTGGTCATGGTCCCGCTCGACGTGACCAAGGACGAGTCGGTGGCCGCCGCGGAACGGCTCGTCCGCGAGCACACCGACCGGCTGGACGTCCTGATCAACAACGCCGGCGCGCCCGGCAGGGGCATCGCGCCCGCGGAGGCGACCGCCGAGGAGATCCACGCCGTCTACGACACCAACGTGTACGGCCCGATCAGGGTCACGCACGCGTTCCTGCCCCTGCTGCGCGCCTCGGACCACCCGAGGGTGGTGATGGTGTCCAGCGCCGTCGGCGCGTTCTCCGTCGTGAGCGACCCCGAGCAGGCCGCCTCGAAGTTCCACGAGCTCGCCTACAGCTCCTCCAAGACGGCGCTGAACATGATCACCGTCCGGTACGCCCAGGCGCTCCCGGACGTCAAGTTCAACCTCGCCACCCCCGGCGAGGTCGCCAACCACACGTTCGCCGCCACCGACATGAACAACCACACCGGCCGGCTCACGGTCACCGAGGGCACCGACTCGATCGTCAGGCTGGCGACGCTCGGCCCCGACGGGCCGAGCGGGATCTTCGTCGACCGCCTCGGCCCCATCGCCTGGTGAACGGCATGAGACGGCTCCGGTACTCTGGCGCCCTCCGATGAGCACGCCGGCCGGGGAGTGGAAGAGGGTGTCCGGGGCGGGAGACGAGACGGATGCGAACGCGTACCGGCCGCTGCTGTTCTCCATCGCGTACGGGATGACGGGTTCCGTGGGCGACGCCGAGGACATCGTGCAGGACGCGTTCCTCGGCCTGGCCAAGGCACGCCGGGCCGGCACCGTGATAGCCGATCAGAAGGCGTACCTGGCGACGGCGGTGACGAGGCTGGGCATCGACCACCTGAGGTCGGCGCGGGTGCGACGGGAGACGTACGTGGGTGAGTGGTTGCCCGAGCCGGTCGTCGAGCCCGCCGGCGGGCCGGGGCCGGCCGAGCACGCCGAGCTGGCCGACTCGCTGTCGATGGCGTTCCTCGTGCTGCTGGAGTCCCTGTCGCCGGTCGAGCGGGCGGTGTTCATGCTGCGCGAGGTGTTCGGGTACGGCTACGCGGACGTGGCGCGCGTCACCGGCAGGACCGAGGTGAACTGCCGGCAGATCTTCGCCCGCGCCCGGCAGCGCGTCGCGTCGGGAAGGCGGGCGCCCGCCCTCCCGACGCCCCCGGCGCGGCGGGCCCGCGGCGAGGAACTCGCGCGCAGGTTCTTCGACGCCGCCGCGGGCGGGGACCTGGACGCGCTGCTCGGCATGCTCGCGCCCGACGTCGTCCTGCACGGGGACGGCGGGGGCAAGGCGCAGGCGATCGCGCGACCGGCGACCGACGCGCAGCAGGTCGCGCGGCTGCTCGTCGCGGGGCTCCGCAGGGTCGCCAGGCTCGGCGTCTCCTACCGGCCCGCCCGGGTCAACGGCCGGCCCGGCGTCGTCATGCACGACACGGAGGGCCGGGTGGCGAGCGTGGTCGGGCTCGACATCGCCGACGGTGTGATCACGGCGATCCACTCGGTGGTCAACCCCGACAAGCTCCGCCATCTCGGACCGGTGTCCGATGTGGCGCGCCTGCCGGAGAGCTGATCCGCGCAAGGGCGGTGGCGTGCGTTTGACCTTCAAGCCGCTTGAATGCCGACAATCGCTGCCATGGACGACACCGACGGCCTGATGAGCATCGGCGCGTTCGCCCGCAAGGTGAACCTCGCCCCCAGCGCCCTGCGCTTCTACGACGACTGCGGGGTGCTGCGCCCGGCGTACGTGGACGAGGCGACCGGCTACCGCCACTACGCTCCGCACCAGGAGAGCCGCGCGGTCCTGGTGCGGCGGCTGCGCGAGGCGGGCATGCCGCTCACCGACGCCTCCGTCGTGCTGGACGGCCCGCGCGAGCAGGCCCGCGCGGTGCTGGAGGAGCACGCCAGGAGGGCGCGCAGGACGGCGGAGCTGGCCCAGACGGCGATCGAGCGGATCCTGCGCGACCTGCCGGGCGACGCGCGCCGGACCGTGGCCCGGCTCGGCGGCGCGGAGCTGGTGGACGCCGCGTCCTGGGCCATGCGCGTGCCGGACCTCGGCATCGAGGCGGATCAGCACGGCGCACGGCTGCGCGCCGGCGACGAGACGCGTGAGCTGCCATGCGCGCGGGAGACGTTCCCCGACTACCGGCTGATCCTGGACGACCTGCCCGACGTCCGGCACCGGATCATCGCGGACCGCGCCGCCCTGCGGAGCGCGATCACCGACGGCGGCCTCGACGGGCCGGTCGCCATGGACGCCGGCGAGCAGCGGCTCGTCCTCACCTCCGGCGGCTCGCGCACCTTCCGGCTGGCCGCCATCTGCACGGGAGCGCCCGTGGGCGTCGCCTTCGACCCGCGGGCCCTCGTGCCCGCCCTCGACGCGGGCGTCGGGCCCGACGTGCTGCTGGAGATCTCCTCACCCGTCCAGCCCGTCGTGGTCCGCTCCGCCGACCAGGGCGGCTTCACCACCCTCGTCATGCCCGTACGGATCTGAGAGCGAGACCATGAACCCGGACAACCCCGTCGTCGACCTCTGCTCCCAGGGCATGCGGGCCGAGGCCGAAGGCCGCCCGGCCGACGCCCGTGACCTCTTCCGCCAGGCGTGGGAGCGCGCCACCGACGACTACGAGGCGTGCGTAGCCGCCCACTACCTCGCCCGCCACCAGCCCACCCCCGAGCTGACCCTGCACTGGAACCAGGAGTGCCCGCACCGGGCGAACCTGGTCGGCGACGACCGCGTCAAGGGCTTCCACACCTCCCTGCACGTCAACCTGGCCAAGGCGTACACGGACCTCGGCGAGCCCGGCAAGGCGCGCGGGCACTACGAGCGGGCCGCCCGCCGCCTCACCGACGTGCCGCCGGGCCAGTACGCCGACTGGAACCGCGTGGCGATCGCCGAAGGGCTGCGCTCCACCGGAGCCATCGAGCCCAGGCCCGCCGACGCCCTCGTGCGGACCCTGCTCGGCAGGCTGTGCGAACGCGCCGACCTCAAGGCGCTGGCCCTGATCCTGCCCGCCTGCCTCGCCGACCTCGGCACCGGCGAGGACGGCACGCGCCTGGCCACGGCCCTGCACATGCTCCACGCCGCCCGATGGC
Organism: Nonomuraea thailandensis; assembly: GCF_024172165.1. Classification (GTDB taxonomy): domain Bacteria; phylum Actinomycetota; class Actinomycetes; order Streptosporangiales; family Streptosporangiaceae; genus Nonomuraea; species Nonomuraea thailandensis. The sequence continues at coordinate 2,219,315 of NZ_JAMZEB010000002.1, forward strand.
TGCTGGAGGACGAGCAGCACACGCCGCCGCCTGGCTGCTCAGCGACCGCGCCTCGTACGTGACCGGCACCGTGCTCAGGGTGGACGGCGGCGCCCGCGCCTGACCCGGAGTGGTTGTCGACATGGACGGTCGCGATCGTGCTGCCCCCAGTCCCCTGCTGATCCGCGTTCGTCCGCGCGCCCACCGTCGCGGTACCGGGGAGCGCGGCCGCGCGGTGCCAGAATACGGATCATGTCCGATGCCGAGCAGTACCCCCTGGAGCCGGGCCCCGCGGAGACACGCGCGATGGGGGAGTCCGTGCTGGCCCTGGTCCAGCGGTTCCTGGAGGAGTTGCCCGAGCTGCCCGCCTTCGACCTCGACGGCGCCGCCCCCCTGGCCGCGGCGCTGCGCGAGCCGGCGCCCGAGCACGGCAGCTCGTTACCCGCCCTGCTGTCCACGGTGGAGGCCGCGGCCCGCAGCGGCGCCATCAGCGCCGGGCCCGGCTATCTCGCGTACGTGCCGGGCGGCGGCCTGTACGCGGCCGCGCTCGCCGACTTCCTGGCCGCCGCGCTGAACAAGTACGTCACCGTGTGGCAGCTCGCCCCCGCCTGCGCCCAGATCGAGGCCACCGCCATCGGCTGGCTCCGCGACCTGTTCGGCTACCCGGAGCAGGCACGCGGCATCCTCACCTCCGGCGGCTCGATGGCCAACTTCTCGGCCGTCGTCACCGCCCGCACCACCCTGCTCGGCGAGAGCTTCCTCGACGGCACCGCGTACGTCACCGACCAGACCCACGCCTCCTGCGCCAAGGCCGCCCTGCTGGCCGGCCTCCCGCGCGAGCGCGTGCGCGTCGTGCCGGCGCGGGACAGCCTGGCGATGGACCCGCACGCGCTGGCCGCGATGATCGAGGACGACAGGGGCGCCGGGCTGCGGCCCTTCCTCGTGATCGGCACCGCGGGAACGACGAACACGGGAGCCGTCGACCCGCTGCCCGAGCTCGCCGCCGTCGCCCGCGACGCGGGGGCGTGGTTCCACGTCGACGCCGCCTACGGCGGCCCGTTCCAGCTCACCGAGCGCGGCCGGGCCAGGCTGCGCGGCATCGAACTGGCCGACTCGATCACCATCGACCCGCACAAGGCCATGTTCCTGCCGTACGGGACCGGCGCGCTGCTGGTGCGCGACGGTGCGCGGCTGCGCCGGGCCCACCACGTGGGCGCCGCCTACCTGCAGGACCTCGGCGAGGAGGAGGACATCCCGAACTTCACCGAGTACTCGCCCGAGCTGACCCGCGAGTTCCGCGGCCTGCGGCTGTGGCTGCCGATCAAGCTGCACGGCCTGGCCGCCTTCCGCCGGGCCCTGGACGAGAAGCTGGATCTGGCCGAGCTGGCGTACGAGACGCTGCGCGAGCACGGCTTCGAGGTGCCGTGGCGGCCGAGCCTGACCGCCGTGGCCTTCCGCTGGGTGCCCGGCCGCGGTGACGCGGACGCCTTCAACGCCGAGCTGCTGCGCCGCGTGACGGCCCGCGGCCGCGCCCTGCTGTCGAGCACGCGCATCGGCGGCCGGTACCTGATCCGGGTGTGCGTCGTCAGCCACCGCACCCACCGGGACCGGGTCGAGGAGGTCCTCGACGACATCCGTCAGGCGTGCGCCGAGCTGCGGGCGGAGCTCGGCTAGGCGCCGGGTCAGGGCAGGCCGCCCCTCGCGGGAAGGGGCGGCCTGCTGCCGCGCGGTCAGGAGACGGGCTCGATCCACACGTTGCGGAAGCGCGGGTTCTCGCCGGCGTCGCCGTGATCCTGGAGGCGGATGCCGCCCGCCGCCGCGCTCTCCGGGATGTGGTCGCCCGTGCCGCCGTCGACGGGCACGTCGTCGTGCACCACCGTCCCGTTCCACACGACCGTCACCCTCGCGTCGTCGACCTTCACTCCCGCGCTGGTGTAGCGGGCCGCTCGGAAGGTGATGTCGTAGGTCTGCCACGTGCCGGGGGCGGTGGCCATGTTGCGGTCGGGCGCGCGCTTGGAGTAGATGGCGCCCGCCTCGTCGGCGGCCGGCGTGGTGTCACCGTAGGACTCCAGGACCTGCACCTCGTAACGCTCCTGGAGGAAGATCCCGCTGTTGCCGCGCTGCTGGCCGGTCACGTCCGGCGGGTAGTCCGGCTCGTACCACTCGGCGTGCAGCCTGAAGTCGCCGAACGTCCGCCGGGTGCGGATGTCGCCGCCGTACGACTCCATGGAGCCGTTCGCGACCGGCCAGGTCGCCGCGCCGCCGGCCCGCTTCTCCCACGCCGCCAGGCTCGACCCGTCGAACAGGGTGATCCGCCCGGCCTTCGACACCGTGACGTGGTCGAGGCCGAGCTGCCCGGCGTCGCCGGAGTCGTACCTGTAGGCGATCCTGTTCGCGCCCCGCCTGAGGTCGAGCGCCTCGGTCTGGACGGCCCAGTCGTCCCAGCCGGCGGTGGCGGCCAGCCGGACCTGCCTGACCCTGGTGCCGTTGACGTACACGCTCACCGACGTGCCGGCCGGCGCCGCGTAGCGGAGCCCGACGTTGTGCGGGCCGGGCTCGGCGGCCCGTACGGTGAACGACGTGCTCGCGCCCTCGGCCGTGTAGCCGCCGACGAAGCCGCCGCCGGTGTAGCCCTGGTGGTCCGTGCGCACCGCCGCGCCGCCGCGCAGCGCGGCGTGCTCCGCCTCGAGCACCGGGCGGGCGGCCACGGTGATGGAGTCGAGGTTGACGTTGCCGGCGTCGCCGGGGTCGTAGGTGTAGGCGATGGTGTTGGCGCCCGCCTTCAGCGCTAGCGGCTCGACGCGGGCGGCCCACTGGTCCCACGTCTGCGTCGTGGGCAGCGGCACCTGCCTGACCTTGGTCCCGTTGACGTACACGCTCAGCGACTTGGTGCCGGGCGCGGGGTGCGGGCCGTTGGAGTAGCGCAGGCCCACGTGGTACGTGCCCGCCTCGGCCGCCCGCACGGCGAACCGCGTGGACGCGCCCGCCGTCCAGTAGCCGTCGACGAAGCCGCTGCCCGAGTAGCTCAGGTGGTCGGTGTTCAGCTTCGCGCCGCCGCCGGGCGCGGCGCTCTCGGCCTCGTACGTGGTGTCCGCCGGCTGTCCGCCGACCAGCGAGTTGAGCGTGTACCAGGCTTCGGTGCTCCACAGCGGCCGTCCCGAGGCCGAGGCGAACGGGCGTGGCGAGCGCAGGTGCACCACCCGTCCCGGCTTCAGGCCGGCGAGCCGGAGCGTGACCTTCCTGCCGCCGGAGGTCAGCTTGGCGGAGGTGACGGTCAGCGGCTCCTCGTCCACCTTGGGGCCGCCGTAGGTGGAGGCCGCGACGTAGCGCCACTGGGTGGCCTGGTACCTGCCCGCCAGCGACGCGGCGCTCTCCGCCGACAGCGGCTCGGTGTACTCCAGCTCGAAGCCGCCCTCCACCGCGCGCATCCGCAGGATGTCGAACGCCTTGCCCTCGCCCGGCGTCAGCTTCTGCAGGCCGTGGGTGAGCTTGCCCGGCTGGCCCCAGTTCCCGCCCGCGCCCAGGCCGCCCGCATAGATGGCGCCGTCGGGGCCCAGGCTGATCCGGTTGACGCCCGCCTCCAGCCCCTGCGTGAAGCGGAAGACCGCGCCCTGGTACTCGCCGTTGACCTTCTCCAGGTAGGCGCGCTGGATCCCGCCGTACGTGACGTCGCCGAACAGCAGCTGCCCCGCGAACCTGCCCCGCTTCATGACCAGCGGGTTGCCGGGCGAGTTGGCGATCTCGTTGTGCGGCAGCCACAACGCGGGCGGGCTGACCAGGTTGCCGTCGAACGGGCCGGCGGGGTTGGTGTAGTGGTTGAAGAAGCGGTCCTTCCTGACGTGCAGGAGCTTGGAGGCGGGCAGCCAGCCGCCCTGGTTGTCGGTGACGAACAGCTCGCCCTCCGGGCCCCAGCCGAGCCCGTTGGGCGTGCGCAGGCCGCCGGCGACGTACTCGACCTTGCCGGTGGCCTTGCTGATCTTGATGGTCGTGCCCCTGTCCCGCGCGGGCTGCGGGTCGGTGGTGGCGCCGCCGTAGTCGATCGCGACGGACAGGTTGAGGTAGAAGTGGCCGTCACGGTAGAGCAGGCCGAACGCGAACTCGTGGAAGTTGCCGCCGAACGGCCAGGTCGCCACGGTCCTGAGGTCGTCGGCGACCTCGTCGCCGTCGGTGTCGTTCAGCTCCACCAGCCGCGACTTCTCCGAGACGTAGAGCTTGCCGTCCACGTACTTGATGCCCATGGGCTCCTGCAGCCCGCTGGCGATCTTCTTGGTGGTCACCCGCTCGGGCGAGGTCCGGCCCGTGACGTTGCCGAGCAGGTGAACCTCGCCGAGCCTGGTCTCCGAGCCGCCCCACGTGGCGATCGCCAGCCGGCCGTCGGGCAGCCAGTCCATCGCGCTCACCTGCGGCTCGAACCCGGCAGGGCGCAGGTCGGTGAGCGTGAGGTCCGGGTGCACGGACGTCAGGGGCAGGCCGTCACCGGGGGAGTCGGCGCCGCTCTCGCACTCCTTGCGGCCCGGGGCGGTGACCCTGACCACGTCGGCGTCCGTGCTCAGCACCGAGGCCGGCACCACGGCGAACGCGGCGGCTCCGGGCGGCTTCCACTCCAGCCTGAGCTGCTGGCCGTACAGGTGCTCGAAGTGGTCGACGCGCAGCGCGTGGTAGCCGGCGGTCAGCGTGATCGTGCCGTCCACCGCGATCGGCCCGTGCCGCCCGTCGTTGGTGATCACGACGGTGTCGTCGATGCGCAGCCTGGAGCCGTCGTCGCTGATGAGGCGGAACTCGTAGGTGCCGGGGGCGGGGATGGCAATGTTGCCCACGGCTTCGGTGACGAACAGGTCGGTCAGGCCGAAGTCCGCGTCGGAGGTCCAGTCGATCGTGGGCATCAGCTTGTCCACGTTCGGGGTCTGGCCGGGCTTGAGCGTGCAGAGCTTGGACAGCTCGACCTGCACGTCGTACGTGCGCAGGGTGACGCCGGGCTCCTGCGGCGGGACCTCGGCGTGCGCCGGGGCGGGCACGACCAGGCAGGCGATGACCAGTAAGAGGGATAACAGGGGTGACGTCCGCATGACCTATCCCATCTCGGAGAGGGCGCCGCGTTCGGCGTGGGTGGGGGCCGGCATCGGCGGATGCCGGGGCTCATACGCTGGAACGTGCGTGGGATAACGCTGCTCTGCGCCGTAATATAAGTCGAGATCTTCGCCTTGCCCATAGGCTTCCGCCGAAAATCGAAGAAAGCCACGACATGTCGGGGCATAAGGGCATTTCCGGCTGCACGGCTGTCGCGACCCGCAGGGGTCACGGCAGCTCCTGGCACCGGCGGACCTCCACGGGTTCGCCGGCTCCGGCGACGATCCGGCGGGCCAGCTCCAGCGCCCTCGCCTCGTCCGCGACGTCCACCAGCCACCAGCCGGCCAGCGACTGCGCGGGCTCGGCGATCGTGCCCGCCCGCACGTCCACCGCGCCGTCCCGGAGGGCGACGACCTTCGCGTTCGGCGCGAGCTCCAGCCCCTCGTCGGCCAGCAGCTCACCGGACCTCCTCAGGCCCTCGGTGAACTCGACCATGAACGAGATCATCTGCTGGACCCATTCCGCGGACCGGCCGCTCAGGGCGCTCTCGTCGCCGAACTGCATCAGCATGTACTTCATGGTTCCTCCGGACGTGAATCGGTGCGGCGGGCAGCTCCTGCGCCCGCCCTTCACCGACGCGTCGATCGCGCACCGCCGGAATCGACACGGCTATGCGGCCGGTGGGACGGGGCTCACCGCCGCACGGTCACGTAGGCCATCCTGTCCACGGGCGACCCCGTGGCCGCGAGCTCTGCCGCAGCCGGTCGCCGCCGTCGAGGTGGATCACGAGATGCCGGAACTCGACGTAGCTGCTCTCCCACTCGTGCAGGGTCTCGGAGTCCTCTGCCACGACCCGGCCGATGGCGCGTAACTCCGGGAGCACGGCCGGGTCCACGCGCCGCACGCCGGGCGCGAAGAAGAGGACCTTCGCGATCGCTCCCATCACGATCAGCCAGGCGACGAAGGCCGGCGGGACCAGAGCGCCGCTCAAGGCCGTGCGTCCGCGCGAAGGCGCCATGCCACCCCCCACCTCCTTCCGCGAGGGGGCGCCCCGCGTCACGACGGGCCGCTGGCGCGCAGGGCGGCCGGGCCGTGGCCGTACCAGCGGTGGACGGCCCGGCGCAGGGAGCGGGAGTCGGCGAAGCCCACGCTCGCGGCGATGGACTCCACGCTGAGCGCGCTGTCCCGCAGCAGCCGCTCCACCCGCCGCTGCCGCAGCCGCTCCAGCTCCTCACGCCAGGTGGTGCCCTCCTCGCGCAGCCGGCGCTGGAGGGTGCGGTGGCTCATGGCCAGCCGCTGCGCCACCTGGTCGAGGCTCGGTGGCCGGCCGTCGATCGCGGGCTCCAGCGCGGCGTGGAAGCGGTCGAGCCAGCCGAGCACGGGCCGGGCGGCGGCCGTGGACAGCCGCGCGTGCTCCTCCAGGATGGCCGCCAGCGCCGGGTCGGCCCGGGGGAGGGGATCGTCGGCGTCCGCCTCGGCGAAGGTGACCGACGGGTGCTCGCCCTCGAACTCGACCCTTCCGGTGCGGTACAGCTCCCGCAGCCGGTCGGGCGGGCCGGCCGGACGCCGGGGCAGCCGGACGCGCACCGGCGCCAGCGGGCGCCCCGCCCCGGCGCTCGCCACCGTGAGCAGCATGTACGGCACCAGCTCCGCGATCCGCCCGTACTGCGGATGGTCCTGGTAGGAGCCGTGGTAGGCGATCGTCAGGCCGTCGTCGTCGCGGCCGAGCACGAGGCGGTCGGCGGGGTCGGCGATGGCGGCGAAGTTGCGGCTCGCGGCGTGCAGCGCGTCGCCGACGGTGCCGGCCGCCGAGAACAGGTAGTCCCACACGCCCAGCGCCCCCGGCCGCCACAGCCGCATGACCCTGCTGGTGCCCGCGGCCTCCCAGGCAGGGCTGGAGACCAGCTCCCAGACCCGCAGGATGGTGGCGGTGGGGATGCGGACGGAGTCCTCGCCGAGAACGGCGAGGCCGGCCACGCCCTCCAGGCGCGACCGGTCCAGGCCCATCGCGGACCCGGCGCGGAGCAGCAGGCGGGTCAGGTGCGGCGAGACGGTGCCCGCGGTGGCGAGCGTCGCGTTGTTCACCATGTCTTCCAGGGGTCGGGACGGTGTCGAGGTATGGATACCGGTTGCGCGCGGCGGGGCGCAACGACGATGGCGCGTCCGGTCCTCCTCGTGGCGCCCGCGGTCCTCCCGGCCGCCGCCCGCCGGTTCGTATCGTCGTCGCCGACAGCGTGACATTCGAGAGGACACCTGATGGAGAACGTGCTGTTCGACTACAGCCCGATCGTCGGCCGCGAGCCGATCCGCTGGCCCGGCGGCGCCCGGGTCGCGTTCTACGTCGGCCTGAACGTCGAGCACTTCACGATCGACCGCCCCTCCACCAGCATCAACGAGGCGACCGCCACCCTCGTCCCCGACCCGCTCAACTACGGCTGGCGCGACTACGGGCCGCGGGTGGCGATCTGGCGGGTGATGGACGTGCTCGACCGGCACGGCATCCGCGCGAGCGTCCTGCTCAACGCCGACGTGTGCGAGCGGTACCCGCAGATCGTCGAGGCGGGCAACGCCCGCGACTGGGCCTGGCTGGCGCACGGCAAGAACAACTCCACCCTGCAGGCGGACGTCGACGACGAGCGCGCGTACCTGACCGAGGTGGTCGAGACCATCGCCCGGGCCACCGGGCGGCGGCCGCGCGGCTGGCTCGGACCGGCGCTCACCGAGACGTTCCGGACGCCGTCCCTGCTCGCCGAGCTCGGCCTGGACTACGTGCTGGACTGGACGAACGACGACCAGCCGTACCGGCTGAACGTGCCCGGGATGCTGAGCGTGCCGTACTCGCTGGAGCTGAACGACCTGGGCATCTTCACCATGCACGGCAGGAGCGGCGCCGAATTCGTGCGGATGGTCACCGACCAGTTCGACCAGCTGTACGCCGAGTCGGCGGAAAGCGGCCGGGTGATGGCCCTGGCGCTGCACCCCTTCGTCATCGGCCAGGCGTTCCGCGCCAAGTACCTCGACCAGGCGCTGGCCTACATCGCCGGCCACGAGGGCGTGTGGCTGACGACGAGCGACGAGATCGCCGGGCACTACGCGCGTACCGCCTGACAGCGCGTACCTCCTGGCACCTCCGGAGCGGCCCGCCCGCCTGAACGCGTCACGGGTGACCGCTCCCGGGCTCCCGCGGCTCGCCGTCGCTCCAGCCCCAGCCGATGATCGTGGCGCGCATCAGGCGGGCCGCGGCCGGCAGGTGGTCGTCGGCGCCCCAGTACAGGGTGACCGTGCGGCGGCAGGCGGGCTCGTCGACGGCGATCCAGGCGCCGGGGGTGCGCACGGCGACGCGGCGCGCGAACCCGGGCACGAGCCCGATGCCGAGCCCCGCGCTGATCAGCTCCGCGATCGCGCTGGGCTCGTCGCTCTCGCAGACGATCCTCGGGGTCAGGCCGTGGGTGGCGAAGAGCCGATCGAGCAGGCGGCGGATCCAGTGCCCCCTGCGGGCGGTGATGAAGGGCTCGCCGGCGAGCTCGCCGATGCTCACGCGGTCGCGGCCCGCCAGCGGGTGATCGAGCGGCGTGCCCACCCCCACGGCCTCGTCGAACAGCCGCGCGGACGCCAGGCCCTCCGCGTGGATCGGCTGCGAGGCCACGCACAGGTCCACCTCCTGGGCCCGCAGGCGGCGGGCCATCTCCTCGGCCGCCATCCAGTGCAGCCCGAACTCGACACCGGGGTGATCACGCTTGAAGGCCGCCAGCGGCCCGGTGAGGGTGAGGAACGTCTCCGAGGCCAGCCGCACGCTGCCCAGCCCCTCGCTGACGGCGTCGGCGACGGCCCGCCGGCCCGCGTCGAGCTCACCGAGCGAGCGCTCGGCGTACCCGAGGAAGAGGCTGCCCGTGGCGTTCAGCCGCAGCCGGTCGGCGCGGTCGAACAGCGGGGCGCCCAGCTCGCTCTCCAACCGGCTGATGGTACGGCTCAGCGACGGCTGGGCGACGCGGAGCTCGTCGGCGGCGCGGCTGAGGTGCTCCAGCCGGGCCACCACCACGAACTGCCTGAGCATGTTCAGGTCCACCATGACTCCCGATGCATAACACCATAGCAATATTGATCTTAGACAGCATAACTGCTTCTGCATATCGTCGGTCGTGCTCGTGAAACGGGAACGAAGAGGAGGGCCCCTCATGGCCACCGCGGCCGACAGGGCGCATCGGACGCCACCGACGACGGACTGGACGGGGTGGGTGCTGCGGGCCGTCGTCAGCGCGCACGTCGTGGCGATCGCCGGGCAGCCGGTGTTCGCCGGGGTGTATCTGACCGGCGACTACGACAGCCTGCGCCGGCACGCGATCGGCGCCGACGTGCTCACGTCCATCGCTTACCTGCAGCTCATCGTGGCGATCCTGGTCTGGGCACGGCTGCGCCGGTCCGGGCCGTTCCTGGCCACGGCGGCGGTGGTGGCCGCCGAGACGGTGCAGTACTTCGCCGGGCTGGAAGGCGCGTTGTGGCTGCACCTCCCGCTGGGCGTGATGACCGTCGCGGCGCTGGTCGTGCAGTTCATCGACGTCTGGCGGCGGCCCCTGCCGGGGCGGGAGGCCCGCGATGCGCACTAGCGATGGCCGCCTGACCCGGCGGCGGGTGCTGGGCATCGGCGGGGCGCTCGGGCTGGTGGCGGCCACCGGCCTGTCCACCTCGGCCGCGCTGGCCCGGCGGCCGGCGATCACCGGCGCCGAGCTGCGCAGCGCCGTGCCGCTGCCGCCCCCGTACCAGGTGCCGCTGCCGATCCCGCGCACGCTGGGACCGGCCGGCGCGGGCCGGTACGAGATCGTGCAGCGGGAGGTGATCGCGGAGATCCTGCCCGGCGTCAGGACGCCGCTGTGGACGTACGACGGCACCTTCCCGGGGCCGACGATCGAGTCGCGCCGCGGGCGGCCGGTCACCGTGACGCATCGCAACGAGCTGCCCGTGCCGACCGTCGTGCACCTGCACGGCGGGCGGACACCGGCGGGCTCCGACGGGTACCCCACCGACCTCGTCCTGCCCGAGGGGTGGGCGGGGGACGCCGAGCACGGTTCCGGGCACGGTTCCGGGCACGGGGCTGGGCATGGTTCTGGGCACGGGGCTGGGCACGGGGCTGGGCACGGCATGCACGACCCGAGGGCGGTGGTGAGCGAGCTGACGCGCGACTACGCCTTCCCGCTCGACCAGCGGCCGGCGCTGCTGTGGTACCACGACCACCGGATGGACTTCACCGCCCCGGCGATCTGGCGCGGCCTGGCCGGGCTGCACATCGTCCGCGACGACGCCGAGGACGCGCTCGGCCTGCCCGCGGGGCCGCGCGAGCTGCCCCTCATGATCGCCGACCGGGCCTTCGCCGCCGACGGCGGCCTGGCCTATCCGGCGCTCGATCCCGCCCTGCGGGAGCGGCCGGGCGTGCGCGAGCCGTACCTGGCCGGGGTGCTCGGTGACGTGATCCTGGTCAACGGCGCCCCGTGGCCGGTGCACGAGGTGGACGCAGCCCGCTACCGGCTGCGCGTCCTGAACGCCTCCAACGCCCGCCACTACGAGCTCGAAGCGGTCGCCGACGACGGGCGCCGGCTGGACCTCGTCCAGGTAGGAGCGGACCAGGGGCTGCTCGCTGCGCCGGTCGCGCACCGGCTGCTGCCGATCGCCCCGGCCGAACGGTACGACCTGGTCGTCGACTTCTCGGGCGTCCCGGTCGGCGGCCGGGTGAGGCTGCTCAACCGGCTGGGCTCCGGCCGTACCCGGGACGTCATGGCCTTCCGCGTGGCGCGCAGGGCCGCCGACGAGAGCCGCGTCCCCGGCACGCTGGCCGCGGACCTGCCGGTCTGGCGCCGGTCGGACGCCGTGAGGGTGCGCGACTTCGCCTTCCGCACCGGCCGGATGCACAGCGGGCACGGGTGGCTGATCGGCGGGCTGCCGTTCGACCCCGCCCGGACCGACGTCACCGCCCGGCTCGGTGACGTCGAGGTGTGGCGGCTGATCGCCGACGTGCACCATCCCGTGCACCTGCACCTGGTCGGCTTCCGCGTGCTCTCGCGCGGCGGCCGCCCGCCCCTGCCCCACGACGCCGGCCTCAAGGACACCGTCTCCCTGCGGCCCGGCGAAGCGGTGGAGATCATCACCCGCTTCGACGGCTACCGCGGCCGCTACCTGTTCCACTGCCACAACGCCGAGCACGAGGACATGGGCATGATGGCGAACGTGGAGATCATCTGACGAGATCCGCGGCCGGCCATGGTGGGGCATGATCGGGTGCATGGTGTCGACAGTGCAGAATGTGGCGATCGATTGTGCGAACGCCTACGAGCTGGCCCGGTTCTGGAGTGCGGCGACCGGCTCGCCCCTGCATCCCGAGGACCGGCCGGGGGACGAGGAGACGCAGGTCCTGCTGCGGCAGGGGCTGGTGCTGCACTTCAACCAGGTCCCGGAGCCCAAGGCGGGCAAGAACCGGCTCCACCTGTGCCTGTGCCCGCAGGCCACCCGGGAGGAGGAGGTCGCGCGGCTGCTGGGCCTGGGCGCGACCCTCGTAGCCGATCGCCGGGAGCCGGGCGGCATGGGGTGGGCCGTGCTCGCCGATCCCGAGGGCAACGAGTTCTGCGTGCTGCGCAGCGAGGCGGAGCGAAAGGCCGTTCATCGGGAAAGCGACATTCCGTAATTCAATGTGGAATTTCGTGATTATAACCGTCAGTGAATGTACTTAAAAGGGGTGATTTGGGGTTTACATAAACGCGTTCCGTTCGTAACATCCCACTCATGGGAGCGCTCCCAAAAGCCGATCCGGCCATGAGACCGCAGCTACGGGACGACGTACGGTTCGTCGAGAGCCCCGACGGCGCCTACGTTCACAGCGACTACGGTGCGTGCACGCTGCGCGGGCGGCAGGCGTACGCCTGGCTCGCCCGGCTGGCGCCCGCGCTGACCGGCCGCCACACGCTGGCCGAGCTCACCGCGGACCTTTCCGGGGAGCGGCGGGCCATGGTCGAGCAACTGGTGGGGCGGCTGGCCGAGCAGCGGTTCGTGGTGGACGCCCGGCAGGCGCGGGCACACGGGCTGAGCGGGGCGGAGCTGCGGGCGTACGCGGAGGAGATCGCCTTCATCGGGTACGCGCTGGACTCGCCGGAGTCGCGCTTCGAACGGATCCGGCGCGGACGCCTGGTGGTGACCGGATCGGGACCGCTGGTGGAGGCGCTGGCGGGGGCGTGTGTCGGCGCGGGATGGCGGCGGGTCACCGTGATCTGCCCCGACCCCGAACGCGTCACCCAGGCCGCCGAAGCCGCCCGCCGCGACCCCGCCCAGGAAATCCACCCCCTCTCCTCCGCCGGCCCGGCCGACCACGCCGGCCCGGCCGACCACGCCGGCCCGGCCGACCACGCCGGCCCGGCCGACCACGCCGGCCCGGCCGACCTGGCCGCTCCCTCCGGCGTGGTCGCTCCCTCCGGCGTGGTTGCTCCCCCCGGCATGGTGGGCTCCATCGCCGGTGATGCCGGGGTGCTCGGCCGGGCGATCGCCGGGGGCGCCGACGTCGTGCTCCAGGTCAGCGCGGACCTCGATGAGCTGGTGGCGACGGCCCGGGCCTGCGAGGCGGCCGGGATCGTGCTGGGGCAGGCGCTGGCACGCCCGGCAGAGGTGTGGCTCAGCCAGGTGAGGCGGCCCTCCCAGACAGCGGGGGAGTCGGGCTGGCATCGCCTGGCCGGGCTGCCCGCCGCGGCTCCGGCCGCTCCGGATGAGGACCTGCTGGTCGGGCCGGTGCCCACGGTGGTCGCCGCCGTTCTGGCGCTCGCCTGCTTCTCTCACGTGACCGGGCTCGACACCAGCACGGAACGGGCGCTCACCCGGATCGACCTGCGCAGTCTCGACACGCTCCCGCACCGGTTCCTGCCCCATCCGCTTGCCGGTGGCCGCCCCGCCGGAGGCCCCGAGGCGGTCGAGGCACTGACGAAGGCGCTGGCGACACGCGGACCGGGTGCGGAGGCTTCCCCCGCGCCGGCTGCGGTGGAGGAGGCGGCTGATGCGCCGGTCGCCGTGCAGGAGGCGACCTCCCCGCCGGTTGCGGCGGCGGAGGCGGTCTCCCCGCACGCGGACGGGCTGCTCGCTCTCACCACCGAGCTGGTCGACTCCCGGGTGGGCGTGCTCGGCATGCTGGACGAACAGGCGCTCGTGCAGTCCCCGCTGGCGGTGTGCCAGGCGGTCGTCTCCGACCCGCTCGGCGTGCTGCCCGCCTGGACCCCGAGACCGCAGGCGTTCGGCTGGGGCCCCGACCAGCGGACGGCCCGGCTGCGCTGCCTGCTCGCCGCCCTCGCCACGTACGGCCTGCTCGCCCTCGACCCCGGCGAGGACGGGCCGGCCTGGGGTGTGGAGCTGCCGGACGGACGCCCACGCCCCCTACCTCGGTCCGACCTCCGCCTCCCCGCCACCGGCACGCGGCGCGCACAGGCCGGCACGGGCACCAGCACGGGCACCAGCGCAGGCACCAGCGCAGGCACCAGCACGGGCACAGGCATCGGCGAGCGCACCGGCATCGGCACGAGTCAGCCGCCGGTCGGCACCGGTGCCGGGCTGAGCTGGCCGGAGGCGGTGGCCGCCGGGTTGCGAGCCCACTGCGAGCACCTGCTGGCCACCCGCCTGGCAGCCGCCGAGCCCGCCGCCACCGGCGTGCCGGGCATGCTGGGCGTGCCGGTCGTGCCGGGCGTGCTGGCGGAGCCGCGGGATGACCCGGCTGCGGAGGCGTGGTTGCGGCAGCTCGTCCTGGCAGGCGAAACACCGCTCATCCACGACCGCACGACGACCTTGGGCGCCCCGGCCGTCACCCTGACCACCCCCAGCCTGGAGACGGTCGTGTCGGTGGCCGCCACCGTCCCCGACGCGCTGCGCGACGGCCTGGAACGGCTGCTCCTCCGCTGGCAGTCCCGCGCCTCCCGCCAACCCGCGTACGCCGCCACCGCCCCCCTCTGGCCACCGGACGGCGACCCGTCCGAGGCCGTGCGGACGATGGCCACCGCGCTGCGCCGCGCGGGCAAGGTGCCGGTGGCGGTGCCGCTGGGCGGAGACCGCGAGGCGTCCCGGCTGCTGCCGTTCGTCACCCGAGTCGTCCTGCTCGATGACTGAGGCCACCATCACCCCGGTCCCGTCCACCGCGGGCCCTGACCGGGTGACCGTCCTCGGTGAGGGCCGCCTGCACACGGCCATCCGCGCGGCCCTCGCCTCCGCCGTGGCACCGGGCGGCGGCGCGATCGTCGTCGTGAGCGACGCCGACGACGTGCGGCCGTATCCCGCGGTGGCGCGGCGTGCGGCCGAGCGGGACGTGCCCTGGCTGCCGGTGCGCGTCGAGGCCGGTTGGGCGCTGGTGGGCCCCGCCGTCCGCCCGTCCCGCCCCGGCTGCCCGACCTGCGTGGCCCGCAGGCGCGCGGGCAACCGCCCGGACGCGCGGGCCCGTGACGCGCTGCGTGCCAAGTGGGGCGACACCCTGGACTGCCGGCCCACCAGCCTGCTCACCCCGCTCGTCTCGCGTACGGTCGCCGCGCTGGTCGCCGACGAGGTGCACCGGCTGCGGCGCGACCCCGGCTCCGCGCGGACCGCCGGCGCGCTGCTGAGGGTCCGCCTGCCCACCGCCGAGGTACGCCGCCACACGTTCCTGCCCGACCCCCTCTGCCCCGACTGCGGCGCCCGCCAGGACGACGGCCCGCACGCCGGCCTGTACGTCCCGCGCTCCGCGCCCAAACCGGACCCGGGCACGTACCGGATCGGCGGGATCACCGGCAGGGAGGCGGAGCTGGAGCGGCGGTTCGTCGACGCGGAGACCGGCATCGTCCAGGCCCTGGTCGCGCAGGAGCGCGGCGGCGGCCCGATGGCGGTCGCCCGGCTCAGCCCGGCCCGCACCGAGCACGAGAGCCACCACGGCTACGGCCGCAGCGACGACTTCGCCTCGGCCCGCGCCACCGCCGTGGCCGAGGCCCTGGAACGCATCGCCGGCATCCACCCCCGCAGCCGCCGGACCACCGTCCGCGCAGCGTACGAGGACGTCGCCGACCATGCCCTCGACCCGCGCACGCTGGGCCTCTACCCCGACGACCGGTACGACCAGCCAGGCTTCCTGTTCACCCGCTTCGCCCCGGAACGCCCCACGACCTGGGTGTGGGCGTACTCGTTCGGCCGCGACGCCCCCGTGCTCGTGCCGGAGAGCTACGCCTTCTTCGGCCCCCGCCCCCGCGACGACCTCGGCTTCGCCTACGAGTGCTCCAACGGCTGCGCCCTGGGCGGCCACCCGGCGGAGGCGATCCTGTACGGCCTGCTGGAGGTGGCCGAGCGGGACGCGGCCCTGGCCACCTGGTACGCCCGCATCCCCGTCCCGCGCGTGGACCTCGGCTCGGCGGCCGACCGCCGCATCCCGATGCTCGCCCAGCGGGTGCGGGACCGGCTCGGCTACGACGTGCACGCGTTCGCCGCGCTGATGGAGCAGCGGGTGCCGGTGTTCTGGGTGATGGCCGTCGACGCCCTGGACCGGCCGGACCGGCCGCGCGCGCTGTGCGGCTCCGCCTCGCACCTCGATCCCGAACGTGCCCTGCGCCGCGCGCTGGAGGACCTCGGGCCCATGCTGGCCAGTCACGTCGAACGTTACGACCCGGCGTCCTCGGCGCGGCTCGTAACGGACTCCGACCAGGTACGGCTGCTGGAGCACCATCCCCTGACCTACGCCCACCCGGACGCGTTCGGCAGGCTCGGCTTCCTGTCGCTGGAGGGGCCCGCGCTCACGACGGCCGAGGTGGCGGCCCGGGCGGCGTGGCCCGAGCACGACGACCTGTGCGCGGACGTGGCCGAGCTGGCAGGACGCTACCTGGCCGGCGGGCTCGACGTCATCGCCGTCGACATCACCTCGCCCGAGGCGCGGGCGTGCGGCATGCACGCCGCGAAGGTCATCGTGCCGGGGACGGTGCCCATGACGTTCGGGCACCGCTACCGGCGCCTGCACGGCCTGCCCCGGCTGCCGGGCCTGCCGAGGATCCTCGGCCACCGCGACCGCGACCTGCGGCCCGAGGAGCTGAACCCATACCCGCACCCGTTCCCCTGACCGTTCACCGCCGAAGGAAGGAGGCAGATCCCGCGTGCACACGACCACGGCGACGAGCGCGCCCGGCACGGCCACGAGCCGCTACCTGGCCGCCATGCGGAACCGCGGCCCGCTGTCCATCGACTGGGCGGCCGCGCCGACCCGGCACAAGCGCTACCCCGGGGCCGAACGTGTCCGGCTGCCCTGGACCGCCGGCGGGCCCCAGGCCCTCGGCCTGGCCGGCGAGCTGCTGCGGGACCTGCTCGGCCTGACCCGGATCGTGTGGTCCCACCACCTGGACGACGGCGGCGAGCCTTCCGGGCGGCCTCCCCTGCTGCTCACCGGCCGGCCCGCGCCGTCGGGCGGCGGGCTCTACCCCATCGAGGCGTACGTGGCCGCCGGCGAAGCTCTCTCGCCCACCGCCGACCCGCTCTCGCCTGCCGCCGAGCCGCCCTTACGCACCGGGGAGCAGCCGCGCCTGCCCGCGGCCCTCTACCACTACGACCCGGTGCATCACGTGCTGGAGCGCCTTCGTGACGGCGACCACGTCCCGGCGCTGACCGGCCTGATCGCGGACGGCACTCCGGCGGACCTGGTGATCGTCCTGTCCGCGGTGTTCTGGCGGTCGATGTTCAAGTACGGCGACTTCGGCTACCGCCTGATCTGCCAGGAGACCGGCGTGCTCATCGCCCAGGCGCTGGCCGTGGGGGAGCGGCTGGGCCTCTCGGCCCGGGCCCATCTGCGGTTCCCGGACGGCGAGCTGGACCGGCTGCTCGGCCTCGACGGCGCCCGCGAGGCCACACTGGCCGTGCTCACGTTCACCGGGGCCGCCGCGTCGCGCGCCGCTGAGCCGCCGGCGCCGTCCCTGGCGCGGCGGCTGGCGTCGCGGCCGATGGCGGGGGAGAGCAGGCCGTTGCCCAGGCCCATGCCGGACGGCCCCGCCGCCGCCCTGCACCGGGCCTGCACGCTCGCCTCCCGCGGCGAGCCCTCGGACAACGGCTCTCCGGACGCGACCAACTCGCCGGACGAAACCGCCCCGGACGAAACCGCCCCGTACGAAATCAGCCCGTACGAACCCGGCTCCGCGGATGAGACCGGCTCCCGCGACCGGGCCCTGCGGCCGCGGCCGCCCGTGCGAGCAACCCGTATCCTCCCGGCTCCCGAGCCGACGCCCGGCCCCCACCCGGCGCGGGCGGTGGCGCGCCGCGC
Source organism: Nonomuraea thailandensis (assembly GCF_024172165.1). Taxonomy (GTDB): domain Bacteria; phylum Actinomycetota; class Actinomycetes; order Streptosporangiales; family Streptosporangiaceae; genus Nonomuraea; species Nonomuraea thailandensis. The sequence continues at coordinate 2,236,629 of NZ_JAMZEB010000002.1, forward strand.
GTCCCCGACGGCCGGCTACCGCCCGGTGCCGTTCCCCGCGGGAGCGCTCGGCGCGGTGCTGGCGGCGGCCGGCGGCGGCTACCCGGCCGACCTGCCCGGCGCCCCGGCGGGCCCCGCCGCGACGGCGCTGTGCCTGCTGTCCCTGCGGGTGGCGGGCCTGCCGCGCGGCGCCTACTGGTACGACCCCGAACGGCACACCCTCCACGAGCTGCCCGTCGCCGCCCACGCGGAGGCCGTCACCACGGGCCCGCTGCTGGCCAACACGCGGGTGGCGCTGCGTGGCGCCGCCGCCGTGCTGATCCCCGTGGGCGACCCGGTCGCGGGCGCGAGAACGTTCGGCGACCGCTGGTACCGCATGCAGCAGATGGAGGCGGGCCTGATCGCCCAGCGGGCCACGCTCGCCGCCACCGCGCTGGGCCTGGCCGCACGCATCCACTCCGACGGCGCGAACGAGACCACCGACGAGGCGCTCGGCCTCGCCGGAACCCCGTTGCGGAGCCTGTCCTTCCTGGCGATGGGCACCCCACCGACCGGCGGGCCCCTGGTGACCCGCCCCATCCCGGCCCTGGTCGACGAGGAGGTGGTGCCCAGCCAGACGACGGCGTGACCCCGTCCGAACATTTTTCGTACGAACACTGCAGAAGGAGACACACATGTCCAGTGAGAACCTCAAGCTCGACCTGCGCGGCCTGGAGGTCGACTCGATCGACGTCGTGTCGGCCGACTCCATCGTGGCGGAGGGCCACGGCACCATCGAGACCGGTGCCTCCTCCTCCCCGGGCTACTGCTCGTCGTACCTGACGGCGATGAGCTGCTGGGCTCCGGAGCTGTAGAGCCGGCGTCGGCCCTCCGGTGAGCCGTACGCGGCCACCGGGATGACGAGCAGGGTCGAGGGCGCCCGTGCCGTGGGCGCCCTCGGCCCCTGACGAACCCTTCGAGGAGCGCGTTCCATTGACCCAGGTAGCGCACGCCGTCCCCGTCGCGGGGGACGGCGACTCTGCAAGGCTCGCTGATCCCGATTATGCACTCTCGCCCGTTCTCGCCGTCCGCGTCGCGGGGCTGCCGGTGGCCGGGCTGGACCGGATGCGCTGCACCCGTACGTGGCGGCTGCTGGACGAGCTGGCCGAGATCTCGGCCCGGCTGCGGCGGGAGGGCGCGGATCTGTCCGATCCGCTGCACGAGGTGATCGGCGGCGTGGCGGCGGGCCCGCTCAGGGCGGGGCTGGTGGCGCTGCGGCGCGCGGTGTTCGCCGGACGCCGCCCGGGCGGCCGGGCCGCGTCCGCCGAGGTGCTGGCGGCCCTGCCCACGGGCCTGGCCGCCAGGATCGGCGCGTGGACCGCCCTGCGGCGCCGTGCGGAGGAGCTGCGCGCTGCGCTGCCGGCCGTGCTGGCGGCGGAGTCGCGGGAGAAGACGGCGGTGCTGCGCGAGGCGGTGTCCGACCCCGGCTTCCGCCACGGCCTCGCGCAGGGCAGCGCGGTGCTGGCCGGCAGGCTCGAAGCCTGGCTCGCCGGTCCCGCCGAGCGCCCGCCCGAGCGGCAGGAGCTGCTGCGGCTGGCCCGCTACCTGGCCCGGGCCAGCGTCAAGACCAGCCCGTACGCCACGTTCACGCTCAGCGGCCTGGGCCGGTGGGAGCCGGACGGGCCGGCGGTGCGGACGGGCGGCGAGCCGTCCTGGCAGGTCATGGCCGAGCTCGACCGGGCGGTCCTGCGCCCGCTGTGGGCGGTGCTCACCCGGCACCGGCGCGTACGGGAGCGGGCCCGGCTGCGCGTCAACCCGTCCGCCGCCGACGACGGGAACCGGATCTGGTTCCTCAGCCCCGGGCACGGGGAGCCCCTGTCCAGCGTGCCCGCGAGCGCCGGGGTCCGGCAGGCCCTCGACTGGGTGCGCGAGCGGGACGACGCGACCCTCGCCGCGGCCCCCGGGATCGAGCCGCTGGCCGAGGCGGGGCTGCTGGAGTACCTCCCGCCGTACGACGAGCAGGGGCCCGACCCGGTGGGGGAGCTGGCGTCCTGGCTGGCGTCGGACGGCCCCACCCCGTACGCACAGGCCGTCGCCCGGGTCGCCGAGGCACTGCGCGTCGGCGACCCGGCGATCGGCGAGGTACCCACGGGGGCACGTGGGGGAGATGAGGCGGCAGAAGGGGCGCGTACGAGGGCGCGTGGGGTCGGAGAGGCGCATGGGGGAGAGGAGGCGGCGGGGGAGGTAAGCGCGGCGTTGCCCGGCGGAGTCACCGGGGACGGCGCTGAGGTGGCGGCGGTCGTCCGGGAGGCGTTGCGGGAGGTGCTGCCGCCGGGGCCGTCCCTGCCCGACAAGAACCTGCTGTGGCACAGCGCCGTCATGCCCGGCGTCGCGGGACGGCTGAACGCGACGGCCTGGCGCGGGGTCTGCGACGACCTGGACGCTGTGCGAGGACTGCTCGGACTGTTCGACCCCGACCTGCCCGTCAAGATCGCCGCCACCGCGTTCTTCCTGGACCGGCACGGCACCGGCGGCCGGATCCCCGCCGTGGACCTCTACCGCGAGATCCACCGCGAGGCGCCGGGCGCGGGCGGGGCGCTGCTGCGCGCCATGCTCCGCGACCCGGTGGCGGGCCTGCGCGCGCTGCCGGACGCCGAGCCACCGCCCGGCCTCACCCGGCTCACCGAGCTGCGCCGAGGCTTCTGGGAGCGCCTCGGCGCCGGTCCCCAGGACACCGAACCCGGCACCCACAGCCCGGACCCCGGAGTCCCCGGCGTCCCCGGCGGCAGCCGCGAGCACCAGAGCGCACACCTCAACTCTCGCGGCGCGGACCTCAGCCCTCAGGACGCGGACCTCGGCCCTCAGGACGCAGACCTCAGCCCTCAAGACGCAGACCTCAGCCTTCAGGGCGCGGGCCCCGGCGCCCGGGAGCCGGTGGATCTCACGGCCGTGAGGCTGAGGGCCCTGGCGCGGGAGTGGCCGGATTTCGTCCGGCCCCCGGGGTCGATCTGCGCCTACCTCCAGGCCGTGCCGGGACCCGGCGGCGTGCGAGCGGTCGTCAACTCGATCTCCGCCGGTTACGGGCGCGGCCTGTCGCGGCTGCACCGCCTGGTCACCCTGGCCGGTGGCGACGCGCCGCCGGCGGACGGCCTGCGGGCGGCGCAGGGCGACGTCATGGTGGCCGAGTGCCGAGGCCTCGTCGGCGGCGGCCTCAACGTCCGCCCAGCCACGGCCGACCTCGCCCTCGACCACCCCTTCACCGCCCCGGACGCGCACCTGCCGAGCGTCGCCCCGGCGGACCTCACCGTCGGCCACGACCCGGCCTGCGACCGGCTGGTTCTGTTCGACCGCGCGGGTCGCCCGGTCAGGCCGGTCCATCTGGGCATGACCGCCCAGTACTGGTTGCCGCCCTGGTTGCAGTTCCTGGTGCGGGTGTTCGGCGAGCCGTCCACGGCGATGGTGCCCGGCTGGGTGTTCCGCACGCGCAGCGAGCCGCCGGCCGAGGGTGTGGTGGAGCGCTGGCCGCGGATGGACGTCGGGCGGCTGACGGTCGCGCGGGCGGTCTGGCGGCTGCGGGCCGGCGCGTTCCCGGTGCCGGCCAAGGGCGAGAGTGAGGCGGCCTACCTGCCCAGGCTGGCCGGGTGGCTGGCGTCGCACGGGGTGTCCCGCCGGTTCTTCGCCCGCGTGGTGGACCTGGGGAGCGGCCTGCTGGCGGGGCTGCTGAGCAAGGACCGCAAGCCCATGTACGTGGACGTCACCGACCCGCTGCTGCTGGCCGGCTTCGTCCGCACGCTGCGCGACCCCGGCGCGCTGCTGGTCCTCGAAGAGGCCCTGCCCGACCCCTCCCAGGCTCCCCGGTACGGCGCGGACGCCCGCGTCACCGAGTACGTCGTGCAGCTCTCCGCGAAGCCGGGCCGCCGATGACGGCGGCGCACGCGGACACCAACGGCGGCGCCGAGCCCCACCGGCCTGCCGCCGGCGCCGTCACGGGCGATGCCGAGGAACGCCGGCCCGGCGGCACCGCTGCCCAGGGCGATCCGGAGGGGCGCTGGGTCGCTGCGCACCTGTTCCACTTCGGTGACCTCGACCCGCTGATCACCGGCGTGGTGGACCCGGTGACGCGGGAGCTGGCAGCGGACGGCACGGCCGGCAGCGCCTTCTTCCTGCGCTACTGGGAGGGCGGCCAGCACGTGCGGCTCAGGCTGGAGGTGCCGGACCCGGCCCGCCGGCCGCGCGTCCGCGACCTGATCCGCGACCGGGCGGCGGCCCACTTCGCCCGGCACCCGTCCCCTGAGGCCGACGCGACGGCCTACCGCGCCTTCGCCGCCGCCATGGCCCGGGGCGAGCGGCGCGCGAGCTACGACGACCGGCTCCACCCCGCCGGCTCGGTGGCGTTCATCGCCTACCGGCCCGAGCACGAGGCGTACGGCGACGCCGCCTGCGTGGCCGCCGCCGAACGGCACTTCGCGGTGTCGAGCCGGCTCGCGCTGGACGTGCTGCGCGCCGGGACCGAGATGGGCCGCCGCACGGCGATCGGCCTGGCCGCGCTCACGATCGCGGTCGCCGCCTGCGAGCCGGACCTGCCCGCCGCCGCCCACCGCCTGGCCACGGCCGCCCGCGAGACGGGCACACCACCATCCGAGCCGACGACCACCGATGCGGCCGCCGGGCCGCACTCCGCCATGGAGGACATGGAGGAGGACTGGCGGCGCCGCGGAGCCGCCCTGCTCGCCCAGACCCGCACCCTGTGGCAGCCGCCGGACTGGGGCACGGGCCTGCTCGCCGCCTGGACCTCCTCGATCCACGCCCTGCGAGCCGACCTCGACGCCCTCCAGGCCGAAGGCCGCTGCACCCCCCGCGACTCGGGCTCCCCCCACGCGTTCCTAGCCCTGGCCGCGCCACCCGAGCGCCGCACGGTCGCCCTGATCCTGATGCGCTGCGTCCACCTGTTCCACAACCGGCTGGGACTGCGCGCCGGAGCCGAGCAGCACACGTCCTTCCTGGCGGCCCGCGCCGTCGCCGGTCTCGCCGACCCCCGGAGGTGGTCCCCCTGACCCGCTCGCCCGCATCCGACACCCCCACCTGGCACTGCGTGCACGTCCACTACCACGCCCAGGACAAGGACGGCCTGCTGCTGGACGCCGTCCGCCCGCTGCTCGACGGGCTGCGGGGTCAGGTGGCGGCGGCGTACGTGCTGCGTCACTGGCGGCAGGGCCCGCACCTGCGGATCAACGTCAAGGCGTCACCGGACGTCTGGGAGCAGGTGGTGCGCCCGCGCGTGGCCGAGGTCGTCGGCGCCTACCTGCGCGAGCACCCCTCGACGGCGGCGCTCGACCCGGCGCGGAGCCTGCCCAGGCACCGCCTGCTCGCCATGCGGGAGCAGGAGCGCGGCCCGCTCACGCCGTGGCCGCCGGACAACTCCATCCGCGACGCGCCGTACGACTCGCGCCGGCACGTGCTCGGCAGCGACGAGGAGGCGGACCTGCTCGCCGCGTTCTACACCGACGCGACCCCGCTGCTGTTCGGCATGCTGGAGCACGTGCGCGCGGGCGGCGACGGCAGGCTGGGGCTGGCGCTGAGCCTCATGCTGACGATCGCGCACACCTCGCAGCGCATCGACCGCAGCTACCTGTCGTTCCGGATGCACGCGGAGGGCTACCTCACCTGGGCGGCCGACCCGGAACAGGCGCGCGCGGCGTTCGAACGCGACTTCCGCGAGCGGCGCGCGGCCCTGACGCGGCGCGTGCGGGACGTGGTCGCCTGCCTGGACGACGTCACCGCCCCGCCCGTGCCGTTCGTCCGGGAATGGGCGGCCCTGCTGGCGCGCTACCGTCCGCGGATCACGGAGATGATGGCCGACGGACGCCTGAACCAGCCGACGATCGAGCCGGGCGAGGCCTTCCAGCCCCGGCCAGGCGACCCGCCCGCGCCGCACCGCGAGCCCACCGAGCTGCAGCGCCTGGTCTTCGACAACCCCGCCTACCACGAGGCGATCTTCGCCGACCCGGCCTTCCGGCGTTACCGGGTGCTGCTCAACTACACCTACCTGCACCTGACGCGGCTCGGCCTCACCCCGCTCGACCGGTTCAGGACCTGCCACCTGCTGGCCGACGCGGTGGAGGACGTCTACGGCCTGTCGGGCCTGGACGCGCTGCGCCGCTTCACCGCGCCGCGACCGATCAGGATCGAAGAAGCGCGAAGCCGCACGCAGCCCCTAGCGTGATCCGGAAAAGGAGCAGAGACCGGAGGGAAAACCATGTCACTGCAGGCGAGCGTGATCATGCTCGGCGTCCAGGACGTGAACCGCGCCAAGAAGTTCTACGCCGAGGCCATGGGCGGCGAGATCGAGCAGGACCACCCCGGCTTCGTCAGGTGCAGCCTGGGTGAGGGCTCATCGAAGCTGGCGCTCTACGAATGGCAGGCCGCGGCGCAGGACGCCGGCGTCTCCGCCGAGGGATCCGGGTTCCGCGGCGTCTCCTTCCACTTCGTCACCGACTCCAGGCAGGCGGTGGACGAGGTCATGCGGACCGCGGTGGCCGCGGGCGCGACGGTCGTCAAGGAGGCGGAGGCCGCCGGCTGGGGCGGCTACTCCGGCTGGTTCGGCGACCCGGACGGCTACCTGTGGAAGGTGACGACCGCCTCCTGACCTCCGGCGTCCCCGCTCCGCGCCGCTCCCGGGGTGCGGGATCGGCTCAGTCGAGCACGGCGGTGGCCTCGACCTCGACCAGCAGGTCCGGCTCTCCCAGCGCGGCCACGCCCAGCAGCGTGATCGGCTTGACCGGGTCCACCCCGAGCTTCGCCGCCGCCCGCGAGACCCCCTCGCCGAGCAGCGGCATCTTGTCGGGTGTCCAGTCGACGACGTAGACGGTCAGCTTGGCCACGTCGTCGAAGGAGCCGCCGGCCGCGGCCAGGGCGGTGCCGATGTTGAGGTAGGCCTGCTCGACCTGGGCGGCCAGATCGCCCTCGCCCACCCGGCCGCCCTCGGCGTCGCGGGCCACCTGACCCGCCAGGAACACCAGCTTCGACCCGGTGGCGATCGACATCTGGCGGTAGACGTCGGGCTTCGGCAACCCGTCGGGGTTGACCAGCGTCACGGTCATGTCCGCTCCTCACGGTGAGTCCGGCAGCTTCTCTTAACATAGCAAAGCTATGTATTGTGGGTCCATGGTGAGGACGAAGGACCCCGCGATCCGCTCCCTGCTCATCGACCGCGCCGCTCAGCTGCTCGCCGCCCGGGAGCCGGTCACGCTCCGCTCGCTGGTGGCCGGGACCGGGGTGTCGACCATGGCCGTCTACACCTACTTCGGCAGCATGGACGGCCTGTGGACGGCGATGCGGCAGGAAGGGTTCACCCGCCTGGCCGCCCGCCTCGCCACGGTCGCGCCGACCCGCGACCCGGTGCGCGACCTCGCCGCGCTCGGCGCCGCCTACCTGGCCAACGCCATGGCGGGCCCCGACCTCTACCGGGTCATGTTCGACGCCGGGTTCGAGCTGGAGGACGCCGCCGCCGCGGACGAAACGCTGCACCACCTCGTACGGGCCGTCGAACGGGCCACCGCCGCCGGCCGCTTCCGCGACGGCACGGACCCGCTGGAGCTGGCCACCCAGAGCTGGATCATCGGACACGGCCTGGCGTCACTGGTCGCCACCGGCCCCCTGCCGGAACAGGCGCTGGCCCAGGGCGTGCCGCTCCTGACCGCCCTGTTCACCGGCGCGGGCGACGATCCCGGGCGATGCCGCCGGTCGGTCGAGCACGGCTGGCGCCTCTGACGCCCAGCGGGGTGCCGCCGGGGCGGCGTGAGCTCCGCCTCCCCGGTGGGGTGCCGCCGTCACCGGCGTGGAGCTCCGCCTCCCCGCGCCGGCCGGGGAAGGCGATGCCGCGCTCGTTCACCAGGTGACCGGCAGCGAGCGCACGCCGAAGACCAGCATCTCGTCGCGTACCGGCACCTGCCCGGCCGGCACCGCCAGGCGCAGGCCCGGCAGGCGGGAGAGCAGCTCGCCCAGCCCGATCCGCAGCTCGATCCGGGCGAGCTGCTGGCCCAGGCACTGGTGCACGCCGTGCCCGAAGGCCAGGTGCGGCGTGCGGGCGCGGCGCACGTCGAGCACGTCGGGGTCGGGCCAGTGCCGCGGGTCGCGGTTCACCTCGGGTGTGGCGATCACGACGGTCGCGCCGGCCGGCAGGTCCACCCCGCCCAGCGTCACCGGCTCCGTGGCGACCCGGCTGACGCCGAGCTGGATGATCGACAGGAATCGCAGCAGCTCCTCCACCGCGCCGTCGATCAGGCCCGGCTCCGCCCGCAGGGCCGCGAGCTGGCCTGGGTGCTCCAGCAGCGCGAACGTGCCCAGGCCCAGCATGTTGGCCGTGGTCTCGTGGCCCGCGGTGAGCAGGAGGAGGGCCATGTCGACGAGCTGCGCGTCCGTCAGGGGCGGGTCGGCGTCGTGGACGAGCCCCGACAGCAGGTCGTCGGCGGGGTCCGAGCGCTTGGCCGACACCAGCCGCCGCATGAACGCGTGCAGCTCGGCGCGCGCCGCGATCTGCTCCTGCGGGGTGGAGCTCGCGCTCAGGCCGACCGCCGTGCGCTCCTGGAACTCCGCGCGGTCGGCGTAGTCCACGCCCAGCAGCTCGCAGATGACCAGCGACGGCAGCGGCAGCGCGAACGCCGGCACCAGATCGGCCCGCGTGCCCGCCGCCCGCATGGCCTCGATGTGCTCGACCGCGATCTCCCGGACCCGCGCCTCGAGCTGCCGCATCCGCCGTACGGTGAACTGGCCCGTCAGTGCCCGCCGCAGCCGGGTGTGCTCCGGCGGGTCCATGAAGACGAAGGCCCCGTCCTCGCGCTCCGCCACCGGCGCCTGTGGCGGACGTGGCGACGTGGCGTCGTGATGGCGCAGCTTGTCGGCGCTGAACCGGGCGTCCGACAGCACCGTGCGGGCCTCCTCGAACCCGGTCACCAGCCACGCCCGCGCGCCGTTCAGCAGGTCCAGCGGCCGGACCGGGCCGCCTCCGCGCAGGCCGGGCGGCGGGTCGAACGGGGCGCGCCCTCGCTCCACCACGTCCGGCGGCAGGATCCGCCGCATGCCGGCGGTGCTCACGCCCGCGGACCTCCCGGTCGAGCTGCTGTCGGTCATCAGCGTGTCCTCGTTCCATTAGGGTACGTTCCCGTATCTAACGGAGGACACCGTAGATCACCGAAATAAGATACGCAACCGATTCTCAAGTGAAGGTGGCCCTGGCCGGACCCAGGTACGGCAAGGCCAGCCCCGGCCCCATGTCCGCCCGCCCTCCGGTGTTCCACCAGGTGAGCGATCCAGAGAGGCACCGACATGACCACCATCAGCAACCTTCCGCCCGAAGCCCGGTCCGTGGCGTACGCGCGCAGGCTCACCCGCGCCACGCTGGCCGGATGGGGTGTGACGCCGGAGACGATCGACGACGCCACGCTCGTCGTCAGCGAGCTCGTCACCAACGCCGTCACCCACGCCCGGCCGCCCATCACCCTCAGCCTGACCCGGAAGCCGGGTGGCCTGCGGGCCGAGATCACCGACCATGGAGCCCTCGCCCCGCTGGTGCCGCGCCGGGCCGGCGAGGCCGCCACGGGCGGTCGCGGGCTGGGCCTGGTCGACGAGCTCGCCGACAGATGGAACGTCGAGGTGAACGGCGAACGCGGCTGCAAGACGGTCTGGTTCGAGATGGAAGCAGGCCTGACCTGCGCACATGCGATACTGGCGGTATGAGGCGGCAGGACGAGCTGCGGGAGTTCCTGCGCTCGCGGCGAGCCCGGGTGACCCCGCGCGAGGTGGGCCTGCCCGCGAGGACCGGTGGCCGCCGCGTGCGCGGGCTGCGCCGCGAGGAGCTCGCCCTGGCGGCCGGGGTCAGCGTCGACTACTACACCCGGATGGAGCAGGGGCGCGTCGGCAACGTCTCCGACCAGGTGCTGGAGGCGGTGGCCGGAGTCCTGCGGCTCGGCCCCGAGGAGCTGCGCCATCTGCGCGAGCTCATCACCGACCGGCATCACGCGCCGCCGCGGCCACCGGCCCGGCCGCGGGCCGCCCTGCGGATGATGCTCGACATGCTCGGCCCGGCGCCGGCGCTGCTGATGACCGGGGTCCTGGACATCCTGGCGATCAACCGGCTGGGCGCGGCTCTCCTCACCGATTTCGAGGCCATGCCCCGCGCCGAGCGCAACGAGATCCGCTGGATCTTCCTCGATCCCCGGGCCCGCGACGTCTTCCCCGACTGGGACGAGGTCGCCGTCGAGGCCGCCGCCTGGCTGCGGGGCGCGCTGGGCCGGGCCGGCGACGACCCGCGCCCGCAGGCGCTGGTCGACGAGCTGACCGAGCGCTCCGCCGAGTTCGCCCGCCACTGGGCCGAGCACCGGGTGACCTACTGCACGTACGGGGCCAAGCGGATACGCCATCCCGAGGCGGGAACGATGACGCTCAGCTGGGAGTCGTTCGCGCCCACCGCCGATCCCGACCTGTATCTGGTCGTCTACACCGCGCCGACCGGCTCCCCGTCGGAGGAGAGGCTGCTGGCGCTGGCCGAGCGCGCGCGGGTGGCGTGACGGCGCGGATCGTCGAGACGATCAGGAGTCGCCGTCGGGCAGGTGGTGCTCGGCCCACTGGGACAACTCGTGCAGCGCCGGCATCAGCGCCTTGCCGCTGTCGGTCAGCTCGTAGGTGACCGTGACCGGCGGCCCGGCGTCCACGGTGCGCGCGATCAGGCCCGCCTTGGCGAGCTCGGACAGCCGGTCGGACAGCACGGAGTCGCTCACCCCGCCGATGGCCCGCGACAGCTCGCGGAAGCCGGCCGGCCCGGCGCGCAGGCTGCCGAGCACGGGGCCGCTCCAGCGCTTGCCGAGCAGGGCGAAGGCGCGCGTCAGCGCGGCATCACCGCGTGCGCAGTCGGCCACGTCTCGCCGCATGGGTGCCCTTGCCATGCCTCCACACTAGCAGAAACAAGGTCACTTTGATTTTACTAGTAGATATGAATAGCCTAGGCGCACCTCAATGACTAGCAAGGAGACTGTGATGGGTGAGAATGCGCGGGTGCGCCCCGCCGTCGTGGTGCTGGGCGGCGGATACGGCGGCTCCAAGGTGGCCAGGCTGCTCGACGACGTGGCGGACGTGACGCTGGTCGATCCGTCCGACGCGTTCATGCACAACGTCGCCGCCTGGCGGGCGCTGGTCGAGCCGGAGTGGCTGGACCGGATCTTCGTGCCCTACCGGCGGCTGCTCACGCACGGGCGCTTCCTGCGCGACCGCGCCGTGGCCGTGGACGGCACGCAGGTGACGCTCGCCTCCGGAGCCACGCTCCGGCCCGACTACCTGGTGCTGGCCACGGGCTCGGCGTACCCGTTCCCTGCCAAGGCCGGCAAGCCGGACGCCGAGCTCGCCAAGGCCGAGGCGCGCGCCGCGCACGAGGCGCTCGCCGGCGCCGAGCGGGTGCTCCTGGTCGGCGCGGGCCCCGTGGGGCTGGAGCTGGCCGGCGAGATCAAGGCCGCGTTCCCCGGCAAGCACGTCACGCTCGCCGACGTCGCCCCCGACATCCTGCCGGGGCCGTTCGAGCAGGAGCTGCGCGACGAGCTGCGCAGGCAGCTCGACGAGCTCGGCGTCGAGCTCAAGCTCGGCAGCCCGCTGCGGGAGCTGCCCGGCGCGCCGCCCGCCACCGCCGCTCCCATCGCGATCGCGACCGAGGCGGGGGACAAGCTGACGGCCGACGTCTGGTTCCGCTGCTTCGGGGTGGTGCCCCGCACCGACTACCTGCGCGGCGAGCTCGCCGGGGCCCTGGACGCGCAGGGATACATCCGCGTCGACTCGTCGCTGCGGGTGCTCGGGCAGGAGCGCGTCTTCGCCATCGGCGACATCTCCGACGCCGACCGCAACATGGCCGGCTTCGCCGGGCAGCAGGGCGAGCTGCTGGCCGCGAACCTGCGCGCGCGGATCACCGGCGAGGGCGAGACGCTCGCGTACGAGCGCCGCCCCGCGCTGATCCTCGTGCCCCTCGGCCCCGAGGGCGGCGCCGGCCAGCTCCCCGGGCAGGGCGTCATCGGCGCCGAGGCCACGGCCGAGATCAAGGGGCGGGCGATGCTGGTCGAGCACAGCACCGGCCACTTCGACGCCCCGGGCCAGGCCTGACCCGGAGGCCGCGCGGGGCAGGGCCAGGTGTGCGTGATCGGCGGCGTGGCCTAGCATGCGGGCATGCAGACTGCTGCGGGCGTGGTGCTCGCGGGTGGGCGCTCCACCCGGATGGGACAGCCGAAGGCCTGGCTGGACTGGCACGGCTCGACGTTGTTGTACCGGGCCGCCGCGGTCCTCGCCAGGACGGTGGACGGCCCGGTCGTCGTGGTCGCCGCGCCGGGGCAGGAGCTGCCGCCGCTGCCCTCCGGGGTCACGGTGGCCGAGGACCCCGTCGAGGGGCTGGGCCCCATGCAGGGGCTGGCCGTGGGGCTCGCGGCGGTGGCCGGGCAGGCCGAGACGGCGTTCGTGTGCTCCACCGACCTGCCGTTCCTGCACCCGGCCTTCGTCCGGCGGGTCCTGCGCGCGCTGACCCCCGGCACGGACGTCGCGCTGCCGGTCGCCAGGGGCTTCCGGCAGCCGCTGGCCGCCGGCTACCGGACCGCGCTGGCCGGGCTGGTCGCGAGCCTGCTGGCCGAGGGTGACCTGCGGCCGGGCATGTTGTTCAAGCACTGCGAGGTGGCCCGGCTCGGCGACGCGGAGCTGCTGGCGGACGCGGAGCTCGCCCGGCTCGACCCGGAGCTGGAGTCCGTGGTCAACGTCAACTCCCCCGAGGACTACGCGGCGGCCAGGGACCGGCAGCCGCCGGAGGTCGTGGTGGAGCGGTTCGGCGCGCTCGCCAGGAACGGCGGCCACCGGCCGCACGCCATCAGGGCCGCCACGCTGGGAGCCGCGGCGGCCGCGGTCGGGCTGACCCTGGACCGGCACGTGGTGGCCGCACTCAACGGCGACCAGGTCACCCGCGACACGGCCCTGCCCCTGGCGGCCGGCGACACCGTCGCCTTCCTGTCGGCGGACGCCGGGGGCTGACTGGTCCGGCTCCGTCGTAGAGTCGGGGCATGGCTGCTGGCGGGTTCTTCGGACGAGCGTTGCTGGTGGACGTCGCAGGCACGGCGGCGAGCGGCGTCCCCTACGAGCTGGACGAGCGGGTGCTGCGCGCCTATCTCGGCGGGGTGGGCCTCGGCACGTGGCTGCTGCACCGGCTGGCCCCCGCCGGCGTCGATCCGCTCGCTCCGGCGGCGCCCCTGGCGTTCGTCTTCTCCTCGCTGGTCGGCACGCCGCTGACGACCAGCGCGAAGTTCGCGGTGGTGGCCAAGTCCCCGCTGACCGGCCTGCTGACCGACGCCCTGGCCTCCAGCCAGTTCGCCATCGCCGGCAAGCTGACCGGTCATGACGCGATCGTGATCCGCGGCCGGGCCGAGGAGCTGTCGGTGCTGCTGATCGACGGCGACGGCGTGCGGCTCGAACCGGCGCCCGAGCTCGCCGGGCTGCCCGCGGCCGAGGCGGAGCGCGCGGCGCGGGCGCGGTTCGGCCGCACCTGGCGCACCGCGGCGATCGGCCCGGCGGGCGAGCGCCAGGTGCGGTACGCGACCATCAGCCATGACGGCCGCCACGCGGGCCGGGGCGGCCTGGGCGCCGTCATGGGCGCCAAGAACATCAAGGCCGTGCTGGTCAGGGCCGCGACCAAGGTGTCGGTGGCCGACCAGGCCGCAGTGCTGGCCGCCGCCCGCGACCTGCGCGGGCGCAGCTTCGGCCCGGCCACCGCGAAGTACCGGGAGCTGGGCACGCTGGCCAACCTCCTGGCGTTCAACGCCGTCAGCACCCTGCCCACCCGCAACTTCACCGCCGCCACGTTCGAGGGCGCGCCCCGCCTGGCCGCCGAGGAGCTGCACGAGCTGCGCGGGGTGGCCCGCAACAGCTGCGCGTCCTGCTCCATCGGCTGCGAGCACATCTACTCGCGCAAGGGCGGCGGCAAGCAGCGGATGGAGTACGAGAACGTCTTCGCGCTCGGCCCGCTGTGCGGCGTGTCCGACCCCGACGAGGTGTTCGCCGCCAGCGCCCGCTGTGACGAGCTGGGCATCGACACCATCTCGGCGGGCGGCACGATCGCGTGGGCCATGGAGTGCGCCGAGCGCGGCCTGCTCGACGAGCCGTGGCTGCGGTTCGGCGACGGCGCGGCGCTGCTGCGCGCGCTGGACGCGATCGGGGAGCGCTCGCCCGGCCTGGGCGAGCTGCTCGCGCAGGGCTCGCGCCGCGCCGCCGCCGTGGTGGGGCACTCCTCGATCGACTTCGCGCCGCAGGTCAAGGGCCTGGAACTGCCCGGTTACGAGCCGCGCAGCCTCCAGGCCATGGCGCTCGGGCTCGCGGTGAACGCCAGGGGAGCCGACCACAACCGGTCCGGCGCCTACGAGGCCGACCTGTCGGGCGAGCTCGACCGGCTGGCCGGCGGGGCGGCCCACGTCGCCGCCGCCGTCGACACCGAGGACCGCGCCGCGGTCATGGACTCCATGATTCTCTGCAAGTTCCTGCGCGGCGTCTTCGACGACCCCTTCACGGAGTGGGCCCGGCTGCTGGAGCTGGTCACCGGATGGCCGCTGGACGCCGCCGAGCTGCGGGAGACCGCCAGGCGGATCGTCCGGGCCAAGCGCGCGTACAACCTGCGCGAGGGCGCCACCGCCGCCGACGACACGCTGCCGCCGCGCATGCTGGAAACGCCGCTGGAGCTCGGCTCCGGCCGCCGCGCGTCGCTCGACGCGGGCCGCCTGCGATCGATGGTCGCCGGCTACTACGCCGCCCGCGGGCTGGACGCCGAAGGGCGCGTCGCGGCGGCTGACCTCCAGGATCTCCTGCTCGACGGGTAGAAGATCGTGAGGAGGGGGTAGAAGACCGGTCACTCGCAGGGGTAGATTGCTGGCATGGTGTATGCCGTATTCTGTATGCCAGCGTGGAGTTGAGATGACGACGCTCGAGGAGCCGGCGACCGGCGTGCGGACCGTGACCGTCGAGATCGACGGCCGTGCCGTGACCGTGCCGGAAGGCACCAGCATTTACGACGCAGCGAAACAGCTGGACATCGACATACCGGTGTTGTGCCACAACGAGCGGTACGACCCCGTCGGGGTGTGCCGCATGTGCGTGGTGGACACCGGCGGGCGGGCCTTCGCCGCCGCCTGCGTGCGCCCCTGCGAGGAAGGCATGCAGGTCAAGACCAGCACCCCGGAGGTGGAACGCAACCGGGCCACGCTGACCGAGCTGCTGCTGTCCGACCAGCCGCCGCGCGCGGAGGACCCGAAACAGACGACCACCGGCGACAACCTGCTCCTCGACCTCGCCGACCGGTTCGACGTGGCCAAGGAGACGACGGACCTGCCGTGCGGCTCCGGCCGCGGCGTGGACCTCTCCAACCCGGTCATCGCGGTGAACCACGACGCCTGCATCCTGTGCGACCGCTGCGTCCGCGCCTGCGACGACATCCAGGGCAACGACGTCATCGGCCGCTCCGGCAAGGGCTACTCGACCAGGATCGCCTTCGACCTCAACGATCCGATGGGCGCCAGCTCCTGCGTGACGTGCGGCGAGTGCGTGCAGGCCTGCCCCACCGGCGCCCTGACCAACAAGGCGATCAACGACATCCCCATCCGGCCCCGCGAGGAGCTGGACGCGGTCGACACCGTGTGCCCGTACTGCGGCGTCGGCTGCGCCCTGACCTACTACGTCGACCGGTCGCGCGGCGCGATCGCCTTCGCCGAGGGGCGCGATCAGCCGGGCTCGAAGAGCCGGCTGTGCGTCAAGGGCCGCTACGGCTGGGACTACGCGGCCTCCCCGCAACGCCTGACCATGCCCCTGATCAGGAAGGAGTCGTCCTACCCCAAGGGCCCGCTGTCGGCCGACGTGCGCGGCGACTCCTCCAACGACCGGGGGCGCGCGGGCGGCGGCGGCGACCGCAGCGCCAGGCTGAGCAGGAACGGCAAGGACCGCAAGCGCAAGCCGGGCGGGCTCGTCGACTACGACGAGGTGCTGCCGCACTTCCGCGAGGCCACCTGGGAGGAGGCGCTCGACCTCGTCGCCCGGCGGCTGAAGGAGATCCACGCCGAGCTGGGCCCCGGCGCCATCGCCGGGTTCGGCTCCGCGAAGTGCTCCAACGAGGAGGCCTACCTCTTCCAGAAGCTGATCAGGGCCGGGTTCGGCACCAACAACGTCGACCACTGCACGCGGCTGTGCCACGCCTCGTCGGTGGCCGCGCTGTTCGAGGGCGTCGGCTCCGGCGCCGTCTCGACCACGTACGGCGACGTCGCCAACGCCGAGGTCGTTATCATCACCGGCTCGAACCCCACGGCGAACCACCCCGTGGCCAGCTCCTTCTTCAAGCAGGCCCGCCGCCGCGGCACGAAGATCGTCTATGTCGATCCGCGCGCCAGCACCGTGGCCGAGCACGCCGACTACCACTGCCAGGTCAAGCCGGGCACCGACGTGGCGTTCTACAACGCGGTCATGCACGAGGTGATCCGGCTCGGCCTGATCGACATGGAGTTCATCAAGGCCCGCGTCTCCGGCTTCGAGGAGCTCGTGCGCACCGTCAACGACTACCCGCCCGAGCGCGCCGCGCAGATCACCGGCGTCGACGCCGACCTGATCCGCGAGGTCGCGCGGGTCTGGGGCGAGGCCAAGGCCGGCGTCATCTACTGGGGCATGGGCATCTCCCAGCACACCACCGGCACCGACAACGCCCGCTGCCTCATCGCGCTCTGCTCGATCACCGGCAACGTCGGCAGGCCGGGCACGGGCCTGCACCCGCTGCGCGGGCAGAACAACGTCCAGGGCGCCTCCGACGCCGGGCTGATCCCCATGTTCTACCCCGACTACCAGGGCGTCGACCGCGACGCCACCCGCAGGCGGTTCGAGCAGGCCTGGGGCACCGAGCTCGACCCCGAGCGCGGGCTCACCGTCACCGAGATCATCGGCTCGGTGCTGAAGCCGGGCGGCGTGCGCGGCATGTACATGCTCGGCGAGAACCCGTTCCTGTCCGACCCCAACATCAACAAGGTGCGCAAGGCGCTGTCCCAGCTCGACTTCCTGGTCGTGCAGGACATCTTCCTGACCGAGACCGCCGAGTTCGCCGACGTCATCCTGCCGGCGTCGTCCTACCTGGAGAAGGAGGGCACCTACACCAACACCGACCGGCGCGTGCAGCTCGGCCGCAAGGTGATGGACCCGCCCGGCCAGGCCAGGGTGGACTGGGAGATCATCCAGGACCTCGCCCGCAGGATCGGGCTGGACTGGTCGTACGCCACGCCCAGCGAGGTGTTCGACGAGATGGTCGAGCTCATGCCGTCGTACGCGAACCTGCGCCACGACAACCTGGGGCTGACCGGCAAGCTCTACCCCAACGCCGACCCCGACCACTCCGACGGCACCGTGGTCCTGTTCGACGAGCGGTTCAACACCGACGACGGTCTCGCCCACCTCGTGCCCGCGCAGTGGCTGCCGGCCAAGGAGCTGCCGGACGCCGAGTACCCGCTGGTGCTCAACACCGGGCGGCTGCTCGAACACTGGCACACCGGGTCGATGACGCGGCGGTCGTACGCGCTGGACACGATCTCGCCGATCGCCGAGGTGTACATGCACCCGAAGGACGCCGCCGACCGCGGCCTGTCGCACGGCCAGCCGGTCCGCGTGCGCTCCCGGCGCGGCGTCATCGAGCTGCAGGTCCGCATCTCCCACCGCGAGCAGCTCGGCAACTGCTTCATCCCGTTCCACTTCCGTGAGGCGGCGGCGAACCTGCTGACGATCGACGAGATCGACCCCTACGGCAAGATCCCCGAGTTCAAGTTCTGTGCGATCCAGGTCGAGGCGCTGCGCGCCGAGCCCACGTGGAGTGTGTCCGAATGACTCTGAGTTTCGAGGTGGGCCGCCGGCTTCCGGGTGTCGAGGCGCGGGCCGGCAAGTTCCCCGGGCCGTCGCTGATCCCGGCGCTCAACGCCGTCCAGGCGAGGCTGGGCTGGCTGCCGCGGGAGGAGCTCGAGGAGCTGGCCCGCACCATGCGGCGGCCGCTGTACGAGATCGAGGGGCTCGTCTCGTTCTACCCGCACTACCGCACGACCCCGCCCGCCAAGGTGAGCGTCAGCGTGTGCCACGACCTGTCGTGCTGGCTGCGCTCGGCCGACGACCGCATCGCCGAGGTACGCGCCCGGTACGGCGACGACACCGAGATCGAGCTCACCGAGGTGTCCTGCCTGGGCCGCTGCGACAGCGCCCCGGCCCTGGCCGTCAACGAGCACCCGGCGCCGGTCGCCGGCCTCGACGAGCTCGTGGCCGCGGCCCGCGAGGAGGAACTGGCCGAGGCCGCCGTGACGGGGCGCGCCGAGCCCTGGCCGAACGACCCGTACCCGGCCGGCTCCGACGTCCAGGGCCGGTACGCGAGCCTGCGCGCCCTGCTGGCCGGCCGGATGAGCGCCGAGAGCGTGGTGGCCACGCTGGAGGCGTCCGGGCTGCGCGGCATGGGCGGCGCCGGCTTCCCCACGGGCCGCAAGTGGGGCCTGGTCGCCGCCACCGAGCCGGGCGGCGTCAAGTACGCGATCTGCAACGCCGACGAGTCCGAGCCCGGCACGTTCAAGGACCGGCAGATCCTGACCGACCAGCCGCACCTGGTGATCGAGGGTCTCCTGCTCGGCATGGCCGTGGTCGGCGCCGAGCAGGGCTGGATCTTCATCCGGCACGAGTACGGCCCCGAGGAGCGCGTGCTGCACGCGGAGCTCGAGGCGCTGCGCGAGGCCGGCGTGATCGGCGAGAACGCCTGCGGCAGCGGCCGCCGCCTCGACGTCGACATCTTCGTCTCGCCGGGCGGCTACATCCTCGGCGAGGAGACCGCGCTGCTGGAGTGCATGGAGGGCCATCGCGGCGAGCCGCGCAACAAGCCGCCCTTCCCCGGGAACTACGGCCTGCACGGCCGCCCCACGCTGATCAACTCCGTGGAGACCTTCGCCGACGTGCCGGTGATCCTGCAGCACGGCGCCGAATGGTGGGCCGCGCAGGGCGAGGGGGACAGCACCGGCTGGAAGTTCTTCGCCGTCTCCGGCCACGTCGAGAACCCCGGCGTGTACTGCGTGCCCATGGGCACCACGGTGCGCGCCCTGATCGACCTGGCCGGCGGCGTGAGCGGCGGCGCCCGCGTCGGCGCCGTGCAGCCGGGCGGCGCGTCCTCCAACTTCATCGGCCCCGACAAGCTGGACCTGCCGCTGGACTTCGGCTCGCTCGCCGAGGCCGGGACCATGCTCGGCTCCGGCGCCCTGGTGGTGCTGGCCGAGGGCACCGACCTGCTGGCCGCCGCCACCAACGTGCTGCGCTTCTTCCGCAACGAGTCGTGCGGTAAGTGCGTGCCCTGCCGGGTAGGCTCCACCAAGGCCCACGAGGTGCTGCGCGGGGTGCTGGACTCCGGGTCCGCCACCCTCGACGAGGCGCAGCAGGGCCGGATCGTGCAACTCGAGGAGACCATGCGCAAGACATCCATCTGCGGGCTCGGGCAGGTGGCGCTCGGGCCGGTGGTGTCGGTGCTCGGGCTGAACAAGGGCGCCGCGGCGGCGCGCCCGCAGCCCCGCCCCGAAGGGTCGAAGGAGCAGCCGGACCGTTGAGCGGCAGAGAGTTCTTCACGGCGCGGACCCTCGCCGAGGTCCGCGCCGGGTTCCGGCCCGCGCATCGCACGCCCGCCGAGCGCGTCCCGCTGTCCGGGGCGCTGCACCGGGTGCCCGCCGCCGACATCACCGCGCCCGAAGCGCTGCCCGGCTTCGCCCGGTCCACCGTCGACGGCTTCGCGGTCCGCGCGATGGACACCTACGGCGCCTCCGACGCGCTGCCGTCCTACCTCGACCTGCTCGGCGCGGTGCGCATGGGCGCGGCGCCCGACGTGGCGGTCCGGGCCGGCGGATGCGTCGCCATGCCGACCGGAGGCGTGCTCCCGGCCGGCGCCGACGCGGTCGTCATGGTGGAGTACACCGCCGAGACGATGCCGGGCACGATCGAGGTGACCCGGCCCGTCGCGCCGGGCGGCGGCATCGTCCGCGCCGACGAGGACGTCGCACAGGGCGGCGTGCTGGCGCCGGCCGGCCGGCCGCTGCGCGCCCCCGACCTCGGCTTCCTCGCCGCGGCCGGCGTCACCGAGGTCGTCGCGCACCGCCGCCCCCGGGTGGCGATCGTCTCCACCGGCGACGAGGTGGTGCCGCCCGGCACCGCGCGGCTCGGCCCCGGGCAGGTGCGCGACGCCACCGCCTCCGCGCTGGCGGGGCTGGTGGCCGGCGCGGGCGGCGAGCCGGTGATCGCCGGCATCGTCCCGGACGAGCCCGGCGCGCTGAAGGACCGGCTGACCGCGCTGCTGCCCGAATCCGACCTGGTCGTCGTGTCGGCGGGCTCGTCCGTCGGCACGAGGGACGAGACGGCGGGCGCGGTGGCCGCCGTCGGCGAGGTCTGGTGCCACGGGATCGCCATCAAACCGGGCAAGCCCACGCTGCTGGCCGAGTGCTCGGGCATCCCGCTCATCGGGCTGCCCGGCAACCCGCTGTCCGCGCTGGTCGTGTTCGGGCAGGTCGGCGTGCCGCTGCTGTGGCGCCTGGCCGGGTGCGAGAGCCCGCCGCCGCAGCCGAGCACCCGCGCGCGGCTGTCGCGCGACCTGGCCTCGGCGGCGGGGCGGCTCGACGTGGTCCAGGTCGGCGTGCGGAACGGCGTGGCCGAGCCGATCTTCGGCCCGTCGGCGCTGCTGTCGGTGCTGACCCGCGCCGACGGCTACGTGATCGTGCCGGAACCGGCCACCGGGCTGGACGCGGGCACCGAAGTAGAGGTCGTGCTGTACCGATGAGCGCGGAAAGTTCCTGAGTAGAGGTCATCCTGTATTGATGAGCGCGGAAAGTCCTTTTGTCTCCGACGTCCCTGCGGCGCAGGCCCTCGCCGTCTGGCGCGAGGCGCGCGCCGCGGCGGGCTGCCCCGCCCGGGTCGGCCTGCTCCGGGCGCCGGTCGCCGCCGCCGTGGGCAGGGTCACGGCCGAACCCGTGTGGGCGGTGCGCTCCTCGCCCGCCTTCGACTCCGCGGCCATGGACGGCATCGCCGTCCGCGCCGCCGACACCGTGGGCGCGGCCGAGACCAGCCCGGTGCTCCTGGCCCCCGGCGACTTCGCCGTCGTGGACACCGGCGACCCGCTGCCCGACGGCTACGACGCCGTCGTCATGCGGGAGCACGTGCACCGCACCCCGGCGGGCGAGGCGGAGCTCCGCGCGGCCGTCCCGCCGTACCAGCACGTCCGCTCCATCGGGGAGGACATCAGCGCCGGCGAGCTGCTGCTGCCCGAGGGCCACCGGCTGCGCCCCGTCGACGTCGCGGCCTGCGCCGCGGCGGGAGTCGCCGAGCTCGGCCTCCGGCGCGCGCCGCGCGTGGTGATCGTGCCGACCGGCGACGAGATCCGCCCGATCGGCGCCGACCTCGCCCCCGGCGACATCCTCGACACGAACTCGCTGATGCTCGCGGCGCAGGCGCGGGAGGCCGGCTGCGAGGCCCGGGTGACGGAGATCGTCCCCGACGACCCGGCGGCCATCGCCGCCGCGCTGGCCGAGGCGACCCGCGACGCCGACCTGGTCCTGCTCATCGCCGGCTCCAGCGCCGGCCGGGACGACTACACCGCCCGCGTGGTCGCCGGGGCCGGCGTCGTCGCGGTCCACGGGGTCGCCGTGCGGCCCGGCCATCCCGTCGTGCTCGGTGCGGCCGGGCGCACGCCCGTGATCGGCGTGCCCGGCTACCCCGTGTCGGCGGCGCTGACGTTCGACATCTTCGCGGCCCCGATGCTCGCCGAGCTGGAGGGCGCCGCGCCCCGCGAACGCCCGGCGGCCACCGCGCACCTGGCCAGGAAGCTGCCGTCCGCCCTCGGCATGGACGATTGGGTACGCGTGCGCCTGGGCCGGGTCCGGGACCGGCTCGTCGCCACCCCGCTGCCGCGCGGCGCCGGCGTGCTCACCTCGCTCGTCCGCGCCGACGGCCTGCTCGTCGTCCCCGCAGGGGTGGAGGGCCACCACGCGGGGGAGCAGGTCCGGGTCGAGCTGCTGCGCGGCCTGTCCGAGATCGGCCGGACCATCGTCGCCATCGGCTCGCACGACCTGGTGCTCGACCTGGCGGCCTCCGCCCTGCGCGCCGCCGACCCGCTGGTCACCCTGGCCTCCTCCAACGTCGGCTCGCTCGGCGGCCTCGTGGCGCTGCGCGACGGCCTGTGCCACCTGGCCGGCTCGCATCTGCTGGACCCCGCCACCGGCGAGTACACGCTGCCCTACGTGGACCGGCTGATGGGCGCGGACGCCGACCTCGCCGTGATCAGGCTCGTCCACCGTGACCAGGGCCTGATCGTCGCCCCCGGCAACCCGCTCGGCCTGACCGGCATCAAGGACCTGACCCATCCCGGCCTGCGCTACGTGAACCGGCAGCGCGGCGCCGGCACGCGGGCGCTGCTGGATCACGAGCTGGCCGGCCACGGGATCGACCCCGCCGAGGTGCCCGGCTACTCCCGCGAGGAGCACACCCACCTGGCGGTCGCCGCGGCCGTGGCCGCCGGGCGGGCGGACTGCGGCCTGGGCATCCTCGCCGCCGCCCGCGCCTTCGGGCTCGACTTCGTCCCGGTGGCGCAGGAGCCGTACGACCTGGTGCTGCGTACGGGGACGCAGGCCGAGGAACTGCTGGCTCCGCTGTGGGCGCTGCTGGAACAGCCGGGTTTCCGCGCCGAGGTGGAGGCGCTGGGCGGCTACTCCTGCGCCGAGACCGGGCGCCGCATCCGCTGACCACCGGACGGGCGCAGGGCCCCGATGCGGGAGGCGATCAGGTCGATCGCGGGTAGCGGCGGCGTTCCGCGGCGATGAGCTCGGGTGACCCTGCCCGTGACGGTCGTGGTCGAAGTCCCGGCGACGGTGGCGGTCACATGCTTTCCTGTTGGCGAGCGGGGCGGTGCTGAACCCGAATAAAACGAGGCTGGCCGCACCGTATCGTCCCCCGGACCGGCAGCCGCAGCGCCCGGCCGGCAGAGGAACGGCGAGCTTCGGACGGCTCGCGATGGAACCCGAACCGGACTTACGACCGTCCCTTGGATAGAAGGGATCCGCCGACCGCCTACCTACCGCACCCGTCCCGTGACACCCCGCAGGCCGAATTCCGCTGGACACCACCACCGTTCGACAAGGAGTACGACTCGGTGAATCCGCGCGCACTTGCCCACCGGGCACACCGACACGGCTGGGACGTGCAGACCGTCCCGCGATCCTCCGGCCCCGTAGTCATCCTGCAGCGTGACGGCTGGCGCCTGGAGATCGCGTTCGACGGTCACGCACCCAAGGAGGCCACCGCCAACGGGCCCGGGCAGGGCTCGGGCGGACAGCTCAACCTTCGCTCGATCAACGACTTCGTGCACCGGCCCGGGACGGACCGGTTAATCCACTCGCGGCCCGGCCGGCGCCGGGCGGCCACCCGCCGCAAGAGCGACCGCGACCAGAGCCCGCTGCGCGACCTCGGAGAGTAGCGGGAACCCGCAGGACGGCTCCCGGCCAGGGCCCGATGCGCGACCTCGCGGGTGGCTCCGGGCCGCCCGGCCTGGTGCGAGCCTGCCCGACCCGCGGACGCAGGGCGGGCCCGGCCTCAGGACGGGCCGAGGCTCCACACCCGCACCAGCCGGTCCTCGCCCACCGTCACCACCACCGGCCGGCCGGACTGCTCGGCCAGGGCCAGCAGGCGGATCCCGCCGCCCGCGCCGTGCCCGAACTCGCCGACGATCGCCCCGTCGTCCAGCCGCCGCACCCCCACGAACGCGTCCGCGCCGTGCGGCGTGTACGCCACGACCGCGACCGGCACGCCGTCGAGCATGCCCGCCACCAGCGCGGCGGTGCCCCGGTCGTCGGGGCTGCGGTCGCTGAACGGCCACTTCTTCCTGCGCTTGCCCGTCGCCAGGTCGTACACGCGCAGGGTGGCGTCCAGATGCGTGGAGACCAGCACCGGCTCGCCGTCCACCTCGCCGCACGCCAGCCGCTCGATGCCGCCGACCTCACCCGTCTTGTACGTGTGCGTCACCGCGCCCGTGGCCAGGCGGCGGACCCGCACACGGTTCGCGCCGTCGCCCGTCACCAGCACGTCGTCACCGTCCAGGCGGCCGAAGGCCAGGCCGTTGATCCCCTGGAAGTGCTCGGTGCTCGTGGGGCCGATCTGCTTGCCGGTGCCGGCGTCCCACAGGCGTACGGTGCCGTGCAGGTCTCTCAGGCTGTCGTACTTCTGCGACACCGCGATCACCCGGCCGCCCGCGACCGTCACCGCGACGATCGGATCGCCCGCCTTCCGCGTGCCCAGCCTCTCGCCTGACGGGCTCCACAGCCGCATCCCGCCGTCGGCGTGACCGGAAACGATCACCGGGGTGCCGCCGTGCCGCCCGTGGGCGAGCGCCGCCGTGCCCGCGCCGCCGTCGCCGAGCTCCGCGTTCGTGGCCGTGGACAGATCCCGGAGGAGGACGGACCCGTCGCTCGTGCCGCAGGCCACCGCGGACCCGCTCGTGGCCATCGCCGCGGGCGTCCCCGTACCGGCGGGCAGCCGCGCCGGCTCTCCGATCAGCGTCCCGAACGGCTCGGTGGCCGGGGTCCGCGCGGGAGAGGGCGACACGGAGGCGGTGGCCGTTCCCGTGCCGGCGGGTGAGGGCGGCCGGTTCTGCGCCAGGCTCTGCCGGCCGGTGCCGCCGCCGGGCCTGAACACGACGAACGCCGACACGGCCGCCGTCGCCAGCGCCGCCGCTCCCGCGCTGAGCATGGCCCGGCGGCTCACCCGCTTCACGCCGCCGCCCGGTGACGTCTCGACGTCTCCCCTCCCGGCCTGCCGCGGCCGCATCACGGCGGGCTGTCCCGGGCCGCCGGGCGCCGTTCCGCGCCTGCCGTCCGCGGGCTGACGCGTACCGGGCGCGGCGTGCGCGGGCTGACCTGTGCCGGGCGCGCCGCCCGCAGGGTGGCTCGCGGACGGGCCAGGGGCAGGGCCCTGCCCCGGCGGCGTGGTGCGGGCCGCGATCGGAGGTGTCCCCGGGGACGACGGCACGCCACCCGGCGGCGCGAGGCCGGGCGGAGGCGCAGCCGCCCTTCCAGGACCCGGGGCTCCCAGGTGCGGCGGCGGTACGGCGGTGGCCGCCCCGGGACGGCTCGTCAGCCGCCTCATCAGGTCCAGGGGCAGTGGCCGTGCCGCCGGGTCCTTGGCGAAGCAGTCCCGCAGCACCTCCGCGAGCCGCGCGGGCACCCCGCTCAGGTCGGGAGCGCCGGTGAGCACGGCGTTCAGGATGGCCGGAACCGTCTCCCCGGCGAAGGGCGGCCGTCCCGTGGCCGCGAACACCATGGTCCCCGCCCAGCCGAACACGTCCGACGCCGGCCCCACCCGCAGCCCCTCGAACTGCTCGGGCGACATGTACGTGGGCGTCCCCACCACCCCGGACGTCATCGTCGTCGCGTCCAGCGCCTTGGCGATGCCGAAGTCGATGACGATCGGCCCCTCGGGCCCGATCAGCACGTTGCCCGGCTTGAAGTCCCGGTGCACGATGCCGGCCTGGTGGATGGCGGCCAGCGCGGTCAGCGTGGAGATCGCCAGCCGGTCCAGCGCCCCGCCCGCGCGCGGCCCCGCCGACCGGACGACCTGCTGCAGTGTCTCACCCGCGATGTACTCGCTCACGATGTACGGCTGGTCGCCGGCCGTCCCGACGTCCAGCACGGCCGCGGTGCAGAACGCCGCCACCCGCCGCGCCGCCTCGGCCTCTCTCAGGAAGCCCCTGGAGATGGTGTCGTCGCCGCTCAGATGGCCGTGCAGCAGCTTGACGGCGACCTCGCGACCGTCCTCGCCCGCGGCCTTGTAGACCGTCCCCTGGCCGCCGGAGCCGAGCACGCCGACGAGCCGCCATCGGCCGACGCGGTCGGGGTCGCTCGGCCGGAGCGGGCGGATTTCCGGCATCCCGCTCCTTTCCCGGGGCTTCCATACGCGATCCACACGATAGCCCTTCGCCGTCGCCGGTGATCGTGCGGTGCCGGCGGCCGGCGAGACGCGCCTCCCACCTCTGCGCGGAACAGCCCGAATCACCTGGCCGTAGAGGCCGCTGCCACCGCCGAGCGGCGCGTTGTCACTGGCCCAGGACCCTGCCCTCCGGGGAGGCGGTCCTGCCCCATGCCGCCCGGGGACGGGCCCCGCCGCCCGAGGGCTGGCCTCAGCGGCCCGCCGCGCTGGACGGGACGCCGTCGCGGGCGCTCTGGCCGAACACCTCGTCCCTGACCCGGGCGAGCGCCAGGTCCATCGCGCCCACCAGCACCGGATTCCCCTGGACGGCCGACAGCCGCACCCGCGGGCGCTCCACGTCCAGCACCCTCAGCTCCCGCTCGACGAGGTCGCGCAGCCGCTCGCCGCCGGCGGACACCAGGCTTCCGGCCAGCACGACGAGGCCCGGATCGACGACCGAGGCGATGGTGGCCAGGCCGAGGGCGATGCGGGCGGCCACCGTGCGCAGGCCGGCCGCGGCCTCCTCGGCGGCCCGCCCGGTGCCCTCGGCCAGGCGCACCGCGGTCGCCACCGAGTCGCGGAAGCCGGCCCCGTGCACGCCGTACGAGCGCAGCAGGTCCTGGACGGCCGGCCCGCCGGCCAGCGCCTGGTAGCCGTGGTCGGCGAACCGGCCGCCGTCGCGGGCCGTGGCGGCGCCGGGCACGGGCATGTAGCCGACCTCGCCGGCGCCGCCGAAGAAGCCGCGGTGCAGCCGCCCGCCGATCACGAGAGCGGCGCCGAGCCCCTCACCGGCCCACAGCAGCACGAAGTCCTGGCAGCCGGCCGCCGCGCCGTGCGCCTGCTCGGCGAGGGCGACGAGGTTGACGTCGTTCTCCACGTCCACGGTGACGCCGAGCCCGGCGCTCAGCGTGGGCACCAGGTCGGGGATCTGCCACCCCGGCATGTCGTCGGCGGTGGCGTAGTCGAGCCTGCCGGTCGTGGGGTCCACCGCGCCCTGCACGCCGATGACGACGCGGTGCGGCGGGCCGGGCGGACGCGCCGCCTCGATCGCCGCCCGCAGCCACTCGACCAGTCCGCCCTCCTCCGGAGCCGCACCGGGCGCGGGGACCGGTGACGGGGCAGGCGGCGGGGCAGGCGGCGGGGCAGGTGGTGGGCCGGGTGGT
Source organism: Nonomuraea thailandensis (assembly GCF_024172165.1). Taxonomy (GTDB): domain Bacteria; phylum Actinomycetota; class Actinomycetes; order Streptosporangiales; family Streptosporangiaceae; genus Nonomuraea; species Nonomuraea thailandensis. The sequence goes on from NZ_JAMZEB010000002.1 coordinate 2,263,784, forward strand.
GGCGCGGGGGATGTGGCCTCGCCGACGACGGCGCCGGTGAGGTCGGCCACCTGTACGGCGATCCGCTCGGGCGTGACGTCCAGCGCCACCACGTGAGCCGCCGCCCCGTTGACCCGGTACACCTCGGCCGTCCGCCCGGGCTGCCCCGCCCGGACGCCGTCGCCGACCACCAGGCCCGCCTCCTGCAGCCGGGCCAGGAGCTGGAAGGCCGTCGGCTTGGACAGCCCGGTCAGCTCGCTCAGCTCGGGCCGGGTCAGCGGGCCCTTCTCCAGCAGGATGCGCAGCGCGGCGCGGTCGTTGATCGCGCGCATCAGCCTCGGCGTCCCGTGGACAGGTGGCTTCACGTCACCTCCGGGTCAGGGGCGTCACGTCGACGTCAGCATGAGAGCGTACAGGGCGATCGCCGCGAAATCGTCGGCCGGCTCGGAGGCCTGCCAGGAGCGCACGTCGTCGACGAAGCGGCTGCCGTGCCCGGTGAACTCGGCGTAGCGGTCCACGCCGCCGGCCGGGCAGGGCGGCATCTCCTCGAAGTGCCCGCCCAGGCCGCCCTCGAACAATCCCGCGCCGTTGGGCCCGTTGACGACCGCGCCCGTGGCGGGCCTGCCGGTGATGTTGGCGATCTGGTGGTGCGGGCAGGAGATGGCGTTCTCGCCCGCCCCGGCGACGAAGGACACACCCCACGGGTTCGCGCCGAGCGCCCAGTTGCGCTGCTGGGTGCCGAAGGCGTCGTAGGCGCGGTCGCCGGCCACCGACCTGTAGAGGCGGGCGGTGGCGGCCAGGCCGAACGCGTGCGGGACCGAGTCGAACGTGTCGTACAGCGCTCCGGCGCGGAACGGGTCCGTGGCGGCGCGGCGGGCGCCGAGGTCGAGTTGCGCCTTGAGCCCGCCGATCAGGTCGGCCTCGGTGACGGCGAGCCCCCCGCCCGCGCCGGTCCCGCCGGCGGCGCGGGTCCCGCCGGCCGCTCCGGCCGCTGCGGTCCTGCCCGTTCCACCGGCCTCCGCCCGGGCGGCCCGCATGGCCTTGAGGAGGTCGGCGTGGGCCAGGGCGCTCACGTCGTACAGGTTGAGCGTGTCGCCCTGATCCTCGTCGAGGTAGCCGCGCGCCCACCGGGCCGAGTCCGCCAGCCACCGCCCCGCACGCGGGTCGTGCAGGCGCTGCGCGGCCAGGGCCAGCTCGGCGGCGCCGAGCTGCATGTCGTCGCGCCAGACGCTCTCGGGATAGAACGCGTGCGGCAGGGAGGTGACCAGCCGCTCCACCCCGGTGGTCCTGGCCATCGCGTACACGGAGGCGGCCTGGTCGAGCAGGCGGGCGGCGCGGCGAGGGGACGGCTCGAGCTGCGCGGCCAGGGCGAAGGCGGCGGCGGTGCGCCCGGCCAGGTTCGGGGAGATCGGCTCGCCGGGGGCGGCGGCGCGGAAGACCGGGCGGTGGCGGATGAACTGGTGCCCTTCGGCGTCGTCGCCGTCGTCGGCCTCGGGCAGGCGCCAGATGTCGTGGTCGCCGACGAACGTGCCCTCGGCGTTGCCGGCCCCGATGCCGACCTGGATGTAGAGCGTCTTCGACTCCTCATCCCACATCTTGTCCAGATATTTCAGGCCATGGGCGGCTTCGTTGCGCAGGGCGCGGCCGGGAGCCTTCCCGTCCCGCTGGGCGGCCCACAGCAGCGTGTCCACGTACGCCAGGATGTGGGTGAACTTGAGGTAGTCGCCCGCGTCGAACCAGCCGCCCTCGACGTCGACCGGGCCGCCGATCCTCGTCAGCTCGCCCTTGATCTGGTCGGTGTCGGGGCCGGTGAACTCCGGCCAGTCGTAGACGAAGGCGGCCCGGTCGTTGAGGTGGCTCGGCGTGCGGGGCGCGTCGGCGCCGTCGCGCTGCAGGCCGAAGAAGCCCAGCACCCCGCCCGCCGGATTCCGCGACGGCGCGATCTCGAACTCGGCCGACGTCGCCCCGGCGGCCTTGATCCGGTAGCTGCCGGGGGCGCGCAGCCGGGTCAGGTCGAGGTCGTGGACGTGCGGGTAGGCGCTGTTCCAGGCGCCCCGGTCGGGGCCCGCCCGCCCGGTGAGCACCACCCGGCCGCGGCGGTCCACCACGGTGAAGCGCCCGGCCTGGCCGCTGCTGGTCATCAGGTAGGCATGCTTGCTCTCCTCCGGCAGGAAGCCGACCTGGTCCACCCGGATGTGCCCGGGCGCCGCGGCCTGCGCGGGGGCGTTCAGGCCCGCCAGCAGAGCCAACCCGAGCGCGGCGGGGATCAGCCTTCTCATCTGCTCCTCCTGAAGTGGTCGCGAACTCTGGTGCGCGCGGCCTCGGCCGCGCCGAGCAGGTCCAGCCCGGCCAGCGCGGCCCCCGCCACAGGGGGGAGCGTGCTGACCACGACCCGCGCGTGCGGCGCGCTCGCGCCGATCGCCGCCTCGACCAGGCCGTGCAGGTACGGGTCCCGCGCGGTCAGCACGCTGCCCCCGAGCACGACCTCGGCCGCCGTCCCCAGCAGGCCGAGCCGCTCCAGGCACACCCTGGCCATCACGGCCACCTCCTCGGCCTGCCGGGCCACCAGCTCCCTGGCCACGGCGTCGCCGCCGGCCGCGACGGCGAACAGGCCGGGCACCAGCTCGTGCAGCCGGGCCGGGTCCAGCTCGCCGAAGTGCAGGGCGTGCACCACCTCGGCGACGCTCCCCGTGCCGAACCGCGTGACGACCAGCTCGGCCAGCGCGGTGGCGGGGCCGCGGCCGTCCTCCATGCGGGCGGCGTGCCAGAGCACCCAGGCGGCCAGGTCCTCGCCGCCGCCCCAGTCGCCGCTCCACCTGCCGACCGCGGGGAAGCGGGCCACCTCGCCGGTCGGCGAGAGGCCGGCGGCGTTCATGCCCGCCCCGCACACCACGGCGACGCCCCACGGCAGGGAGGCGCCCGCCCGCAGCACCGCGAAGGTGTCGTTGGCCACCGACACCTCGCCCGCGCACCCGCGCGCCTCGAACTCCGCGCGCAGCGCCTCCTCCTCGGCGGGGAAGTCGGCCCCGGCCAGGTAGGCCGCCATGAGGTCGGCGTACGGGGCGGCCATGCCGTCGCGCAGCGCCCGGGCCGCGCGCTCCACCACGTCGGCGGCGGCGGCCACCCCGGCGCTCTGCGGCACGAACGGCCCCGCCCTGCCCGTGGCGAGCACGGTGCCGTCCTCGGCCACCAGTGCGAGGTCGGTCTTGCTGTTGCCGCCGTCCACCGCCAGGATCGTCCTCACCGGGCTTCCGTCCAGGGCAGGTGCGCGCGGTTGGCCTCCACCAGCAGCGCGGTCAGCTCGTCCGCCAGGTGCTCCTGCCCGATGAGCGGGTGGGCGAGCAGCGCGTCGGCGACGCGCTCGCGCCCGCCGCGCAGCGCGGCTTCGACGGCGAGCGTCTCGTACGCCGACACGTGCGCGACGAGCCCCGCGTAGAGCGGCTCTACGGGGGCGACGGGCAGCGGCGCGGCCCCGGAGGCGGTGATCCTGGCCGGGACCTCGACGACCGCCTCGTCCGGCAGGAACGGCAGGACGCCGTCGTTGCGCACGTTGACCACCTGGGTGTCGCCCCGGTCGCCGAGCAGCGAGGCGATGAGCGCCACCGCCGCCTCGGAGTAGAACGCGCCGCCCCGCTGTTCCAGCAGGGCCGGCTTGACCGTCACGCCGGGATCGGCGTACAGGTCGAGCAGCCGCTTCTCCAGGTCCGCCACCTGCGCCGCGCGCGACGGCTCGGTCCGCTGCTCGGCCACCACCAGGTCGTGGGCGTAGAAGTAACGCAGGTAGTACGACGGCACGGCGCCGAGCCTGGTGATCAGCTCGACCGGCAGGCGCACCTCGTCGGCGATCTCCTGGGCGTGCCGGCCGATCAGGCCGGGCAGCACGTCCACGCCGTCCAGGTGGACCGACCGCACCCAGGTGAGGTGGTTGAGGCCCACGTGCCCGAGCGACACCCGTGACGGCTCGACGCCCAGCATGGCCGCGAAGCGGCGCTGGAAGCCGATCGCCACGTTGCACAGCCCGATCGCGCGGTGCCCGGCGTCCAGCAGCGCCCGGGTGACGATGCCGACCGGGTTGGTGAAGTCGACGATCCACGCGTCGGGCGCGTGCCCGGCGATCACCTCGGCGATGTCCAGCACCACCGGCACCGTCCGCAGCGCCTTGGCCAGGCCGCCCGCGCCCGTCGTCTCCTGGCCGACGCAGCCGCAGCGCAGCGGCAGCGTCTCGTCCACCTCGCGGGCCGCCTGGCCGCCCACCCGGAGCTGCAGCAGCACGACCGCCGCCCCGGCGACCCCCTCCCGCAGGTCGCCGGTCGCGGTCACGGTGGCCGGGTGCCCGGCCGCGCGCAACATCCTGCGGGCCATGCCCGCGACCGGCCCCAGCCGCTCCGCGGCCGGATCCACCAGGACGAGCTCGGTCAGCGGCAGGTGCTCCCGCAACCGGGCGAACCCGTCGACCAGCTCAGGCGTGTACGTCGAGCCGCCCCCGACCACGGCGAGTTTCAACCCTTCACTCCCGTCAATGTCACGCCCTCGATGAAGACCCGCTGGGCGAAGAGGAAAACGATGATCACCGGGGCGGTCACCAGCAGGGTGGCCGCCATGGTGAGGTTCCACTGCACGCTGTGGAAGGCCTTGAAGGTGGCCAGCCCCAGCGACAGGGTCCAGCCCTGCTGGTCGACCCCGGCGTACAGCAGCGGCCCGTAGTAGTCGTTCCAGCAGTAGAAGAACGAGAACAACGCCACCGCCGCGATCGCGGGGCGGGCCATCGGCAGGATCACGGTGAACAGGATCCTCGCGTCCGAGCAGCCGTCCACCTTGGCCGCGTCGGTGTAGTCGCGCGGGATCGTGATGAGGAACTGGCGCAGCAGGAAGATCGAGAAGGCGTCGCCGAAGAGCATCGGCAGGATCAGCGGCCACAGCGAGTCCGTCAGGTCCAGCCGCGCCCACACCAGGTAGATCGGCACCGCCACGACCTGGGGCGGCAGCATCATCGTGGCGATCACGACGAGGAACGCCGCCTTGCGCCCCCGGAAGCGGAACCGGGCCAGCGCGTACGCCGCCGGGATGGACGACACCAGCATGAACAGCGTCGCCAGCGAGGCGTAGACGAACGTGTTGGCCGTCCAGGTGAGCAGCTCGGAGCGGGCGAAGACGTCGGCGAAGTTGGCCCAGTTCCACTGCTCGGGCCACAGCCGGCTGGTCAGCGCCTGCTCGTCGGTCATCAGCGCGGTCAGCGCCACGAACGCGATCGGGCCGAGGAACATCAGCGCGAGCGCGATGGCCAGCGCGTGCCGCGCCACCCACATCAGGCCCCGCCTGCGCCTCACGAGGCCACCTCCGCCTTGCTGAACTGGCGGAGCAGGATCAGCGTGAACACCATCGCGACCGCGAACAGCAGCAGCGCGTGCACGCAGGCCAGCCCCATCGACCAGTCGCGGAACCCGGTGTGGAACAGGTGCTGCGGCAGGGTGAGCAGCGAGCCGTCCGGATATCCGGGGGTGAACGTGGAGCCGGCCGAGTCGGTCGCGCCGGAGGCCACCCGGGAGGCGATCATTGCCTGGGTGAAGTACTGCACGGCGTAGATCACGCCGGTGACGGCCGAGAACATCAGCACGGGAGAGATCATCGGCAGTGTGATGCTGCGGAACTGCCGCCAGGCGCCCGCCCCGTCGATCTGGGCGGCCTCGTACAGGTGCCTGGGCACGTCCAGCAGCGCCGCCAGGAAGATCATGATGAGGTTGCCCGCGCCCCACAGGGCGAGCAGCGTCAGGCTGGGCTTGGCCCAGGCCGCGCTGCCGAACCAGTCGGGCCCCGTGATGCCGAACCACGCCAGCGCCTGGTTGACCGGGCCGGTCGCCGGGTTGAGCAGGTACACGAAGGCGACCGTGCCCGCCACCGTCGGCACCAGCGACGGCAGGTAGAAGATCGTCCGCAGGATCCCGCCGCCGCTCTTCACCTTCGCCAGCAGCTGCGCCACACCGAGCGCGAACAGGACCTGGGCCGGAACCATGAACACCACGAGCCAGAGGGTGTTCAGGGCCGACTGCAGCACGCGGGCGTCGGAGAAGGCGTAGCGGTAGTTGTCCAGGCCGATGAACTCCAGCGTGAACAGGTCGTAGCGGTGGAAGGAGAAGTACACCGTGGACAGCAGCGGATAGACGAAGAAGACCGCGACGCCGATGATCCACGGCGACAGCCACAGGAGGGCGCGCACGCCCTCGCCGCGCCACCGGCGTGGTGGCGCCGCGTGGGTGGAGACCATCATCAGCCCCCGGAGAGCTTCAGCTTGTCGTTGATCCGCTTGTCCACCTCGGCCAGCCCGGCGTCGAGGTCCTTGACCGCGCCCTTCTCCCACTGGGTGAGGAAGGTGGAGAAGGCGTCCTGGTTGAAGACGCTGTTGACGCTCGCCGGCAGCGTCGAGGTCTTGGGATGGGTGAAGATGTCGAGGAAGGTGGCGAAGTTGTCGTCCCTGGCCAGGCGCGGGTGCTCCATGGCGGCCTTGGTGGTCGGCACGTTGCGCAGCGCGTTCGACAGCGTCACCAGCGACTCGGTGTCGGTGGTCAGGTGCTTGACCAGCTCCCAGGCGTGCTGCGGGTGCGCGGCGCCCTTCGGCACGCCGATCACGGTGCCGGCGGTGAAGCCGCTGCCGTACAGGTCGGGCTTGTCGTCGGCGACGGGCAGCGGGGCGGTGCCGTAGTCCATGTCCTTGGCGTCGGGGTCGCCCGCGATCATGGCGTTGCGCCACTCGCCGTCGAGGATCATCGCGACCTTGCCCTCGAAGAACGGGTGCTCGGCGCCCCACTCGTCGCCCAGGCCCTTGCGGAACTTCTCCAGGTTGTCGTAGCCGTACCAGTCGACCAGCTCCTTCTGCCAGCGCATGAGCTGCTTCCACGCCGGGTCGGAGCCGATGGCCGAGGTGCCGTCGTCGTTGTACCACTTCGCGCCGACCATGGGCCCGAGGTGGCTGGGGGAGTTCTCGTAGTACTGGAAGCTCGGGATGAACCCGGCGACCTTGATGGTCCCGTCGGCGTCGCGGACGGTGAGCTTCTTGGTCAGCTCGGTCAGCTCGGTCAGCGTCTTCGGCGGCTGCTCGCCCTTCATGAGGGTTTTGTTGTAGTACAGCCCGTACGCGTCGGCGAGCAGCGGCATCGTGCACCGCTTGCCCTCGAACTCGGTGTAGGCACGGGACGCGGCAGGCAGCACGTTCAGGTCGATGCCGTCCTGCTCGATGACCGGCGTCAGATCCTGGAAGGCGCCGCTCTTGCACCACTGGGCGACGTTGTCGGTGGTGAACGACGCCGCCACGTCGGGCGCCTTGCCGCCGCGGATCGCCTGGGTGATCTGGTCGTCCTGGATGCCCTTCTTCATGGTGACCTTGATCTGCGGGAACTTCTTCGTGAAGCCCGCGACCGCCTCCTCGAACGCCTTCGTCTCGACGTCCGTGGAGAAGCCGTGCCACAGCTCCAGCGTGGCGGCGGGCAGCGCGGCGGCGGCCGGGCCGGTGCCGCTCGCGGTGGATGCGGGCTGGGCGCCGAGCGACGGCGGCGCCTCCTTGCCCGCGGTGCAGGCGGTCAGCGACAGGGCCAGCAACCCGGCCGCCGCGAGGGGGGCGAAGCGCACGAGGGTCTCCTAAGAGCCGGCTGGACGCCGGTGTTAGTAAGGCTTCCTAACTTGATGAGGACGGTAAGGGTGCGGACCGGGGCGGTCAAGCCCCGAAATCAACTCGTGACGCCGCTTCCCGGGCGTGTTACGGCAGGAGTCCTAACTAACTCCGGACCGGCCGCGATGTCCCGTCCGGGGGCTCAGCGGGCCGATCAGGCGGGACCGGCGGCCGAACACAGCGACACCACGGCGGCGGCGACCTCTTCCGTGCTGCCGTACGGCGCCTGCGACACGGCGTCGATCCGGACCACGGAGCCCGCGTGCGCCCGCGCCACCGTACGGGTCAGCTCCGCGACGCCGTCCTGGGCGGCGGGGACCAGGTTGACGATGTGGCCGCCGCCGGTGACCCGCATCGCGGCGATCTGGTACGTCATCGCCACGACCAGCGCACGCGCGTGGACCTGGTTGAAGGCGATGTCGAGCCGGCCGAACACGCCGAGCGTCCGCTCGACGAGCCGCCGCACCGCGGACGGGTCGCCGACGTCCACGGGAGCGGCGACCGCCTGGCCCCCCGCCGCGACGATGCCCGCGGCCAGCGCCGTCAGGGCGGGGTCCGGACGGGCGGCGAGCACCACGCCCGCGCCCGCCCGGCTCAGCGCGAGCGACACGGCGGCGCCGACGCCGGTCCCGGCCCCCACGACGATGGCGGTGCGCCCGCTCAACGCTCCTCGCCCCACGATGGCCTCGTCCCTGTCCGCTCGGCTGTCCGCTCGGCTGTCAGGTGCTCGACGGTAGGGGAGCCGTCGCCGTGGCCGCATCGGTGAAGTCGCCGGTCCCGCCAGATCGTGCCCGCGTCGCCGATCGCGTAGGGGCTCAACCGGGATCCATGCCGCGATATCGCGTTAGTCTTCTAGTCGCGCCGCTGCCCGCGTCGCGCGGAGAGGTCGATCAGGACCAGGACGGATGCATGTCGGGAGAGATTTCACCCACCGGGAAGCGCTCCGGCTCGTCGCCCGAGCTGCGCGCCTCCCACGCGGACCGGGACCGGGTGGTGGACGTGCTGCGCATCGCGGCGGGCGACGGCCTGCTGAGCGCGGACGAGCTGGACGAGCGCGTCGAAGCCGCCCTGTCGGCCCGGACCGTGCACGAGCTGACCGCGCTCACCGCCGACCTGCCGCCCGTCTCGGCCACGGGCGGCGTGACCGGCGCCGAGGTCAAGGACGTGGTGCGGATCGAGCGGGTCCACAGCGGCCCGGTCGAGCGCACGGGGCGCTGGGTGGTGCCGCGCAGGATGGAGCTGGAGGTGACGTACTGCGAGGTGACGCTCGACTTCACCGACGCGGTGATCACGCACGGCACCCTGCGGATCGACGTGAACATGACGGGCAAGACCCTGACACTGGTGACGAGGCCGGGCGTCGTGGTCGACACCGACGCTCTGCAACTGACGCACAGCAGCGTCACCTACCGTCAGGATCCGGCCGGTCGCGACGCGCCGGTCATCCTGCGGGTGGAGCTGGCCGGTCAGAAGGTGCACGGCCGCGTGGTGGTGCGGCCCCCGCGCCGGACGTTCGGGCAGTGGCTGCTGCGCAGGCCCGCCTCCTCCTGAGCCGCAGCGTGCCCGCTCAGCTCAGTAGTAGCCCTTCTGGCCGTCGACCAGCTCCCTGATGACGTCCAGGTGGCCGGCGTGCCTGCCGGTCTCCTCCACCATGTGGATGAGCATCCAGCGCAGGCTCGCCCCGGCCGAGCGGAAGTCGGGGTGCTTGCCCACGTCGTCCAGCGAGTGGGTGGCGACGATCTCGTTCGAGATCTGGCACTGGCGCTCGTACTCGTCGAGGAGCCGTGCCAGCGGGACGCCCTCGACCCGCATGTCGGCGTCCTCCACGCTCTCGTCGAACTGCGGGTTGCCGTCGGCGGGGCGGCCCAGGAAGAGCACCTCGAACCAGCAGTGCTCGGTCCAGCGCAGGTGCGACACCAGGCCGGCCATGGTCATGAGCGGCGAGGTGGGCAGCACCGGCCGGTAGGCGTCCTCCTCCGACAGACCCTCGCACTTCCACCGGACGATCGCGCGCTGCGTGTCGAGCCAGCCGACGAGCTGGGTGCGTTCGTCGGCGACGAGGGGCGGCCGTATGCGAGGAGAGCTCATGGTGGCGGATATTAGTGCGATGATCGGGACATCGCACGACATTTTCCTCCGTGCCGAGCCGTGGAGACATCCCGGGTCAGGCCGACGGCGTCCCGGGGGCGGTGGCGGAGCCGCGCTCCGCGTCGCCGGCCCGCCGGCCACCGGTCAGGAGGCTGAAGGCGGCGATCCCCGTCCCGGCCAACACCATGACCACCGGGACCACCAGCGCGGAGCGGTAGGCGTCCAGCACCGCGGCCGGTGAGCCGTCGCCGCCCGCCACCGCGAACCCGTACACCGCGGTGACCGCGGAGATCCCGATCGCCGAGCCGAACTGGGTGAACGTGTACAGCAGGCCGCCGGCCACGCCCTGCTCCTCCTCCGCCACGCTGTTGGTCGCCGCGATGGTGAGCGGCCCGTACGCGCAGGCGAACGCGACGCCGGAGACGATCAGGGTCGGGAACATCGCCGCGTACGACCCGTCCATGCCGACCGGCAGGAAGAGCCCGTAGGCGACGGCCGCCAGCAGGAAGCCGCCGAAGATCACCCGGGTGTGGCCGTACCGGTTCACCAGGCGGGGGGTGAGGAGGGGGACCAGCACGGCGTCGCAGCCCATCGCGATCAGCGCGATCGCGGTCTGCAGCGAGGACCAGCCGCGCAGCTCTTGCAGGTAGAGCGTGACGATGAACTGGAAGCCGAAGAACGCGCCCAGGAAGAGCATCGCGCCGAGGTGCGCCCGGACCATCGCGGACATGCGGAAGATCCCCAGGTGGCCAGACGTGCGTCACGGCGGGGCGATCGAGTCGACCGCAGCCGCGAGTGGCCCGGATCCTGGAGATCACCGGTGCCATGTCCACGGCAGCCGGCGATCTCGGACCGAGCCATGATGATCCGCCGGGAGCGGCGCCTGGTTGTGCCCCGCTGAGCAGGCATTATGGCGGGCCGAGCACGGCGTGCCGCGATGGTTGCCGAGGTGGGGCACGGGCACGATGGATCTTATTGGCGTCTGCCGGGGGAAGATTCATGCCACTTTGGACAGCCGTTCTCGGCCTGGCGGCCCTGCTCGCTGCCGGGGTGTGCGCGATCTATCTGGTCTCGGTGCTGCTCAGCCCTCGTGAGGTCCTCCGCGCGCGTCCGTTCCTGTCCGGGCGCCGGCCTCAGGAGCACGCCCTTTCCCGCTACCACGTGCGGTGGTACGCGGTGACCCTCCTCTTCCTGGCCTTCGACATGGAAATGGTCTTCATGTATCCCTGGGCGCTCGTCGTCGCCGAGGTGGGCGCCATGGCGCTGGTGGAGATGTTCCTCTTCCTCGGCCTGCTGATGGTGGGCGTCGTCCACGCCTGGCGGGAGGGGGCCTTGCGGTGGTCCTGACCGAGTGGTTGCTGAAGCGGGCCGCGCGTCACCCGCGGCCCTTCGTGGTCGCCTCGGCGGACGGGACCCGGAGCCGGCTGCTGTGCGAGGCTGAGATCGCGCGGCGACGGTGGCGGCCCGCGATGTCCATGGGACAGGCCGATCTCCTCGTGCTCTGCGGCGCTCCGGACGAGGAGTTCGAGCAGGCCGTCCGGACGGCGTGGGACGACCTGCCGAGCCCTCGCGCGCGAGTCGATCTGGCAGGCGACGCCTCGCGAGAACTGCTCGTCCGGTCCCTGGACCGCGCGGGCGCCCGGCTGGCCGATGGGGAGGCGCAGTGGACGGACGCCGCGAGCCGGGCCCACCCCGTGGGTGATCCAGGCGGCCTCCCCATGGCCGGCCGGGGGCCTGACCGCGACGGGTTGAGTCTGGACCGCCTGCACGTGCCGCTCGGCCCGATCTTGCCTGATTGGCCGTGCGGGCTGGTGGTGGAGACCGTCCTGCAGGGAGAGGTGATCCAGGAGGCCACGGTCAGGTGGCTGGGGGACGCCGAGTCGTTCTGGAGGGAGCCCTGGAACAGGGCGGCGGCCGGCCGGCCCGTGACGCGGGGCGAGGCCGGGCGGCGGCGGGCCGCCGCCCGTCTCGACAGTCTCGGCCGCCTGCTGTCGGTGGCCGGATGGCCCACCGCCGCCGGCCACGCCAGGACCCTGCGAGATCGCCTGCTCGCGGACACGTCCCGCGACACGCCGGCCGCCCCCTACGGACGCTTCGAGCGCCGGGTACGTCGCTCCAGAACACTGCGCTGGATGTTGCGTGACGTCGGAACGGCCGCCGACGGCGACGCGATGTCCAGGGTGGAGAGATGGCTCGCCACGACCCGGGCGGCGATCGGCTCGATCGGGGACGAGAGGCCGCTCGACGAGGAGCGCCCCACCAGGAACACCCTGGACCCGGAGCTGCTCGTCGGCGCCGAGCTGGCCACGGCGCGGCTGATCATCGCGAGCCTGGATCCGGATCCGGCGGTAGCCCATGCCTGAGGTGACGGTTCTGGCCCTGCCCCTGGCACTGATGGCGCTGGGGCTGGCAACCGCCTGTCTCGACGCCGTCCTGAGCGGGGGGCGGGCGAGTGCTCCGTTCGGCGAGGTGGCGCGGCTGCTCGTGCGGCAGCGCCGGCGCACGCCGCTGCCTGACCTTCCGCTCCTGCGGATCGGCGTCATCAGCCTGGTGGCAGCGCCGGTGCTGGCGGGGATCGTGATCCCGCTGGGCGACAGCCCCGTGGCGGACCTGTCCGTCGGCATCGTGTGGTTCAACGCCATGGAGGTGTGCGTCTGGGGATCGCTCTGGCTCACCGGATGGTCGGTCAACTCGGTGTTCCCGCTGGTCGGCGCCTACCGGTTCGTCGCCCAGGGGCTCGCCTACGAGCTGCCGCACATGTTCGCGCTCATCACCGTGGCGCTCGGGGCGGGCTCGATGCGGATGAGCGACGCGGTGCAGGCCCAGCAGGGGCTCTGGTTCGTGGTGTGGATGCCGCTCGCCTTCCTGATCTACCTGGTCTCCGCCCTGGCGATGGCGTTCTGGGGACCGATGAGCCAGCCCCTGGGCGCGGACATCGCCGGTGGCGTGCCCGCCGAGCTGTCGGGGCCCGATCGGCTGCTGTTCCAGGCGGGACGACATGCGCTGCTGGTGGTGGCCGCGGCGGCGGCCGTGCCGCTGTTCCTCGGGGGCGGCGCGGGCCCGGTTCTGCCGAGCGAGGTGTGGGTGCTGATCAAGACCATGGCCGTGCTCGGGTTGTTGGTCTGGATCCGGCATCGCGTGCCGGCGGTCAGGATGGATCGCTTCACCCAGGTGTCGTGGCTGGTGCTGATCCCGCTCTCGCTCGTTCAGCTGCTCGTCGTCGGAGTCGTGGTGTTGTGACGGCCGTCGCCTTCTGGATCCTGGCCGCCGTCTGCGTGGCCGCCGCCGTCACGGTGTTCGTGGTCGACTCGATGGCGCGGGCGACCTTCGCCCTGCTCGCGTCCCTGCTGGCGGTCGGGCTCGCGTTCCTACTGATCGACCTTGCGTATCTCGGTGTCCTCATCATCTTGATGATGGTCATGGAGATGCTGATCATGGCGGTTTTCATGATCATGTACATGATGAACCCGGCGGGCCTCATGCCGATGAAGATGGTCCACAACAACCGGGGCGCGATGGTCATCTCGGGTGTGGTCTTCGTGCTCCTGGTGGCGGGGATCTTCCTCGCCCCCTGGCCGAGGCGCGGGGGAGAGCCGCCGGCCGATCCCACCCACCAGCTCGGGCTCGCCGTCATGGGGCCGAAGATGCTCGTCATGATGGTCATCGGCGTGGCCATCCTGGCCACGATGATCTCCACGGTGGTGCTCGCCACCCATCGCGGACGCTACGACCGCTACGGGGACGACCAGCGGCGACGCCGCCCGCTCGATCCCGGGCCGGGCTCCGGGACGGCTGTCCAGGCCGCTCCCGAGCACCACGGCGGGCACGCGTCGTGCGGCTCGGGCGGTCCCGGCGAGGAGACCTGATGTCGCTCGAAGCCTTCCTCGTGGCGGCCGCCGCGCTGTTCGCCGTCGGCCTGTACGGGGCGCTGTCGCAGCAGTCGATCGTGATGCTGATGATGGGCCTGGAACTCATGATCAACGGCTTGATCGTGGCCGGCGGGGCGTTCTGGTACTTCCTCGCGCCGCAGAACGCCGACGGCCAGGTCCTCGTGCTGGTGGCGATCACGGTGATGGCCCTGGAGATGGCGATGGGCTTCGCCGTGGTCACCGCGCTGTTCCGGGCGAGGGAGGTGGACATGACCGACGACGTCCAGGACCTGAAGGGATGAGCCTGCTCGCGCTGCTGCTGCCGGGGCTGCCCATCGTGGCGGGCGGGGCCCTGCTGCTCCTGCGCCGTGCCGCGCGGGTGGTCGCGCTGCTCGTCGCTCTGGTGACCGTGATCCAAGCCGTGCTGGCCGCGGGCGTGCGCCCCGCCGTCACCTTCGAGATGTTCGCCGGCTTCGAGGCGGGGCTCGCGGTCGACGGGCTGTCCGCGGTCATGGTCGTCACCGTGGCGGTGATCGCGCTGGCCGTCCTCGTCTTCGCGGCGGGGGAGATCCACGAGTCGCAGGGCCGCTTCTTCGGGCTGATGCTGCTCTTCGTCGGCGCGATGCTGGTCACCGTCACCGCTGCCGATCTCGTGCTGCTGCTCATGGCGTGGGAGGTCATGGGCGCCATGTCGTACGCGCTGATCGGCTTCTGGTGGCGTGAGCCCGGCCGGGTGCGGTCGGCGACGATCGCCTTCGTCACCACCCGGGCCGGCGACCTGGGGCTCTACCTGGCCGCCGGCTGCGCCATCGCGGGAGCCCACGCGCTGACCCTGGCGAGCCTGGGCACCACCAGCACCCCATGGCTGCACCTCGTGGCGGCCGGCCTCGTCGCCGCCGCGCTGGGGAAATCGGCGCAACTGCCCTTCTCCTTCTGGCTCTCCCGCGCCATGGCGGGCCCGAGCCCCGTCTCGGCGCTGCTGCACTCGGCCACGATGGTCGCCGCCGGCGCCTACCTCCTCCTGCGGACCGCACCCGTGCTGGCCGCGACCGGCTGGGCGGGGCCGCTCGTGGCCTGGGCCGGGGCGCTGACCGCGCTGCTGCTCGGCGCGGTCGCCTTCGCGCAGCACGACCTCAAGCAGCTCCTGGCCGCCTCCACCTGCGCGCAGATCGGGTTCATGGTGCTGGCCGCGGGCGTCTCGGCCGTGGCCGGCGGAACGGCTCAGCTCATCGCGCACGCGGCGGTCAAGAGCCTGCTCTTCCTCGGGGCGGGAGCGTGGCTGACTTCGCTCGGCACCCAGCGGCTTCCCGAGCTCCGGGGCGCCGCACGGCGGTATCCGCTGGTGGGGGTCACCTTCGGGACGGGCGCGCTGGCGCTGGCCGGGCTGCCGCCGCTGTCGCTGTGGGTGACCAAGGACGCGGTCCTGGCCGCGGTGGACGATCCCGCTCTGTCCCTGGTGTCGCTGGCAGCGGGGGTGCTCTCGGCCGCGTACGCCGCCAAGGCGGTGATCGCCGTATGGCTACCCGGGCCGGAGCATCGGGAGGTGGCGCGGCTCGGACTTCTCGAACGTCTTCCGCTGCCTCCGCTCGCCCTGCTGGCCTCGGTCCTGGGCATCATCGGGCTGCCGGCCGTGTTCGAGGCGTGGTCCCGCCTGCTCGGCGCGCCCGGACCGGCCCCCGAGGCGGGCGAGCTGGCCGTGTCGGGGCTGCTGGCGACGGCCGTGGTGCTGCTGGCCGGCTGGGTCCGCCCGCGTCGGCCCGAGGCGTCCGGCGGCGGCGGCCTCCTGACCGGCTGGCTGCGCCTGGAACCGCTCGCGGTCGCGATGCTCTGGCAGCCCCTGATGACGGCGGCCAGGGCACTGGCCCGCTTCGATGACAGCGTGGTCGACGGCGCGGTCCGGGCCGTATCCCGGGCCGCCATGGCCACGGCCAGGATCGCCCGCTCGCCCTTCGAGTCGGGCGTGGACGGCGTCATCCGCGGCGCCGCCGCCGGCGCGGGACGGCTCGGCGCTCTGGCGAGGAAGCCCCAGACCGGCCAGGTCCACACCTATCTCGCCCAGGCGACGGTGGCCGCCGTCATCCTGGCGATCGTCATCGTGCTGGTGAGGTGACCGTGCTCTCACTGACCGTCTTCCTGCCGCTGCTGGCCGCCGCGCTGCTGGCCGTGCCGCGGCTGTCCGCCCGGTGGATCTGGGTGACCGCCGCGGCCGCCGACCTGGTGCTGGTCGTGGTCATGTGGCTCGGGTACGGCGGAGGGATCGGCTACGAGGAACGCCTTCGCTGGATCCCCTCCGTGGGCGCGGGCTACCACGTCGGCGCCGACGGCCTGTCCCTGCCGCTGATCGCGCTCACCGCGGTGCTGTTCCTCGCCTGCGCGATCCACTCGTCGCGTCAGCAGGAGCGGCCGAGATCGTACGCCGCGCTCTTCCTGTTCCTGCAGACCGTCTCCACCGGCCTGTTCGCCGCCCTGGACCTGCTGCTGTTCTTCGTCTTCTTCGACCTGTCGATCGTCGGCATGTACTTCGTGATCGCCGGCTGGGGGCACGGCGACCGGGCCCGCTCGGCGCTGACGTTCTTCCTCTACACCTTCCTCGGCTCGCTCGCCCTCCTGCTCGGGTTCATCGGCCTCTACCTCGGCAGCGACCCGCGCACGTTCGACATCGTCGAGCTCACCGCGACGCCTCCTCAGGCCGGCGCGCTGGTGCTGCTGGCCGTCGGCGTCGGCCTGGCGGTCAAGACGCCCACGGTGCCCTTCCACACGTGGCTGCCCCCGGCCCACACCGACGCCCCCGCCGCCGGGTCCGCCATCCTGGCGGGGGTCCTGCTCAAGATGGGGACGTACGGCTTCGCCAGGATCGCCATGCCCCTGCTCCCAGGACCGTGGCGGCAGTACGCCTGGGTGATCGTCGTCGTCGGCGTGGTGAGCGTCCTGTACGGCGCCCTGGTCGCCCTGGCGCAGCAGAACATCAAGCGGCTGATCGCCTACACCTCCGTCAACCACATGGGCTACATCGTGCTGGCCCTGGGCGCCGCCGGGCTCGTGGCAGGCGACGCGCAGGCCAGGCAGCTCGCGGTCACCGGCGCGGTCACCCAGATGGTCAGCCACGGCCTGATCACCGGCGCGCTGTTCCTGCTCACCGGCATCCTCTGGGACCGGGCGCACAGCTACGACCTCCAACGCTTCGGCGGGATCGCGGCGACAGCCCGTACCTTCACGCTGATGACGGCCGTGGCCGCCTTCGCCTCGCTGGGCCTGCCCGGGCTGTCCGGCTTCATCGCCGAGTTCCAGATCTTCGCCGGCGTGATCGGAACGGGCCTGCCCGGCGCGGTCGTCGCCGGCGGGCTGAGCATCGCAGGCATCCTGATCACCGCCGCGCTGCTCCTCCGGGTCCTGCAGCAGGCCTTCCTCGGTCCTCCAGGTGAGCTGCGCGTGCCGGAGGCCCGGCCGTACGAGGTGGGCTCGATCGCCCCGCTGCTCGCCCTGTCCCTGGTGATCGGCATCCTGCCGCGCCGGCTGCTCGAGCTGATCGAGCCGTTCTCGGCGGCGCTCGTGACCTGGGTGAGCCGATGACCGGCATGAACGAGAACCCTCTCGACCTCCTGCCGGAGCTGCTCATCCTGCTGGGAGCGGTCGCAGGGCTGCTCGCCGGCCTCTTCCTGCCGCGACGGCGGCAACGGCTCGCGGGCCGGATCTGCGGGACCGCCCTGGTGGCGGCGCTGGCCGCCACCCTGGCCGCGGCCTTCCGCCCGGACCTGCCGGCCTTCGAGGCCTACTCGGTGGACCCGCTGACGCACGTGGCCAGAGCCACCGTCATCGTCGCGACCCTGCTGGTCCTCGTCCTGACCGCCGGCTGGGCACGGGACCACCATCGCGAGGCCGAGCTGTACGTGCTCGTCATGCTCGCCGCGCTGGGCACCGTGATCCTGGCCGGCGCCGGCGACCTGCTCGTCCTCGTGGCCGCGTACCTGCTGGCAAGCATCCCCGCCTACGCCCTGGCGGGCTTCGCCAAGGACGCGGCGGGCACCGAGGCCGCCCTCAAGTACTACCTGATGGGCGCCTTCCTCGGCGTGCTCATGCTGGCCGGCGTCACCCTGCTCTACAGCCTCGCCGGGACGACGGCCTACCAGGAGTTCGGCCAGGTCCGCAGCGGAGTGGCCGGGCTCGCCGTGGTGCTCCTGCTCGCCGGGCTGTTGTTCAAGGCGGGCGGAGTCCCGGCGCATTTCTGGGTGCCCGACGTGACCGAGGGCACCTCACGGGCTGTGGCCGCCTTCGTCACCACCGTCCCGAAGATCGGCGCCTTCATCGCCCTGCTCCGCCTCGCCTCCGAGGTCTTCGCCGGCCTGGACACCGGATGGCGGCCACTGATCGCGATCATCGCCACGGCCACGATGACCCTGGGCAACCTCGCCGCCTTCCACCAGGACAACGTGCGACGCCTGCTGGCGTACTCGACCATCAGCCAGGCCGGCTACCTCCTCATCCCGATCGTCGTGGCCGGGCGCAGCGAACTGGCCGAACCGGCACTGCTGTTCTACGTGGCCGCGTACGCGATCACGAACCTCGGCGCCTTCGCGGTGGTCCTGGCCGCCGGCAAGGATGTGCTGGCCGATTACGCCGGGCTGGCGCGTTCCTCGCCCGGCCTGGTCCTCGCCCTGATCGTCTGCCTGCTCGGCCTGGTCGGCACGCCGCCCACGGCGGTCTTCGTCGGCAAGGTGCTCGTCTTCGCCGCCGCCTGGGACGGCGGCTACGCCTGGCTGGCGGTGGTCGCGGTCGTCAACACCGTGGCGAGCGTCTTCTACTACCTCCGCTGGATCCGGCCCGCCTTCCGGCGCGGCGGCACGGCCGCCGTCACCCGTACGGCGACGTGGATCGCCTACGTGGCCGCTGCTGTCTCCCTGCTCCTGGGCGCGGGCAGCGGCGCCGTGCTGGCCGGCATCTCCTACGGCTCGTAGCGGCAGGGCTCGCCGGAGGCGCGTCGCGGCGGCCCAGGCTGAGCGGCTGCGACAGTCAGGGAGGACCAGGACGGCGCCGTGCACAGCGCCTTGGCCGCGTTACCCGGAGTTGTGGGCCGCAGCCCAGGGCATCAGCTCGGCTACCACTTGCTTGCTCCAGGGGCGTACCAGAAGGCGCAGTTCTTGACAGCGCTCGTCGCCGAGTGCGGCGTAGGGGGCCCTGGCCATCCGGTCGGTCGCCTCTTCGATCGCCTCACGTTCCCTGCGGCCCTGCGCGGTCAGTGCGCCGTCACGGAGCCAGCCGCGCTTCTCCAGTCCGCTCACAGCGGCCGCCCAGCCGGTCTCGGTCCAGCCGCGGGTGACCCGGAGCGTCTCGGCCGGGACGGCGCCCGTGGCGGCGTGGGAGACGAGGGCTTCGATCCCGCTGAGCCCGGCGGCCAGCAGGGCGGCCAGATGGCCGTCACCGCGAAACTCGCGCAGCAGGGTCTGGGCATGCCAGAGAACCAGGTGCGGAGCGTCAGGCCATGGCAGTGCGGTGTGCGCGGCATACAGAGGCCGCCCGCTCAGCTCGTCTGAGATCGCTTGGGCTGCCCCCCGGGCCAGCGCGGCGGCACGGGCCATCTCCGGCGAGTCAACTGCGTCGCCGAGCACGCGGCGCAATGTCGTATCGACTGCGTCGAGCCGGGCGTCGAGGATCTCGGCGGGGGATGCGATGTGCCATGCGGCCGGAATCGCCTGACGGATCACCTGTGGATCGAAGTTGTAGAAGGTGGCGATCACCGCCTCCGCGGTGACCGGGCCGAGTGCGGCCGCCCGGGATGCGAAGTATCCCATCCGTCCGGTCAGTCCGAGCTGTTTGTACGCGGCATCCGCCTCGGGGGAGAAGTAGATCATGCCGTGCAACGGCTCCAGCGTTCGCCAAGTGAGGCGTTCCAGCGTCATGCTGGCGAAGATACCGACCGGTAGGTATCTAGTCCACCCGTCTTGAATCCGATCTCATAGCCGGACGAGGCGCGCTGACGATCTGCCTGCCTCAGGAGCCCGGGGTCAGGCCGGACAGCAGGTCGGCGGCGTCCAGCAGGCGGGCCTCACCCAGGGCGTGCGGGTACAGCGCGTACGCCTGCGCCCCCGGCAGCTCGACGTCGCCCGACACCAGCGCGGCCAGCTCCACCCCGTCCAGCGGGCCGACGAACGCGGGGGCGTCGGCGCGGGCGGCGAGCCGGGCCGCGAAGTCCGGCACGTCCTCGCCCGGACGGCGCTCGTAGCGGGCCAGGGAGCCGTCGCGGCGGCGCACCACGACCTCGGCGGCGCGGGCGGCGGCGTGCCAGCACCCGACCTCCCACATCGTCACCCGATGCTCGAACGCGCTCTCCAGGGCCGCGCCCACCGCGGCCAGCTCGTCGGCACTGCCCGCCACGTTGTGGCCGTAGCCGGTGGCCGACAGGTTGAGGTCGGCCCAGCGGGTCGTCCGCGTCCAGAGGTCGGCCACCAGCGGCACGAGGATCTTCGCCGCGCCCGCCAGGTCGAACCGCTGGCGCACCGCCACCGGGTCGAACAGGCCCCGCGGGCGTTCCATGAAGCCGGCGAAGCCGCGTACGAGCTCGTCGAACGGCACGTCGTTGTAGCTGAACACGACCGGCACCAGGTAGCGGGCCCGCAGGTTGCGCACGTTCACGTCGATGAACTCGGACGCGCCGAGCGGCTCGGGAGCCGAGGTCAGGTCGCCGGAGTGCGTGAGGCCGTTGCCCAGCCGCAGCCGGGTGTAGTCGCACAGGCCCGCGAACCTCCAGCCGTCGTCGTAGACGGCCACCGAGAGGTCCAGGTCAACCCGGGTGCCCGGCGGCTCGGCCCAGTGCAGGAAGAAGCGGAGCCGGTCGGCCTTGGGGATGGGCTGGACGCTGCCCCTGACGAGCCGGACCAGGGCCGCGCCCGCCGTCCGCTCGGACGTGGGCGCGACCAGGTCGGCGAGCCCCTCGTCCAGCAGCGCCCGGCGCAGCGGCGGCAGCTCGCCGGCCCGGCGCAGCAGCTCGGCGGTCAGAACGCGCTCGGCGGTCAGCACCACCTCGTCGGGCAGCGCGGGCCGGTCGTCGGGGACCGTCCACATGCGCGCGGTGCCGCCCCTCGGCAGGAACAGCCGCGCCCCGCCGGGCGGCGTCCTGACCTGCCCGAGCACGGCCAGCAGCACCCCGGGCGCGACGCCGCGTACGGCCTTCTCCAGCACGCCCAGCGGATCCGCGCCGGACGCCGCCGGCGCCCCGGCCTCGCCGGGCGCCCCCGGCGGTGCGGCCTCCTCGGGCGCGACGGCGGGCGTCGCCGGGCCGGCGCCGCTCTTCACCCTCGCCCCCGTCCCCGCCATCACCCGCACCGGCGGCGGCCCCGACGGGACGGGCGCGTACGTCAGGCGCAGGAGATGGGACAGCCGGCGCAGGAGCTCCCCGGGCCGGCGGCTCAGCAGGGCGGTGGCCTCGGCGTGACGCCCTTCGGCGAGCGCCTGCTCCACCCGGCTCGCGAACGTCCGCATCCGCACCCGCCCGTCCCGCACCTCCACGTCACGATGGCCGCCGGCGCGGGCGAGCAGAGCGCGGCCGAAGGGCGTGTCGGGATCGAGCCGGGTGCCGCGCAGCGCGGCGAACGCCAGCGCCGCCTCGGGGAAGCGAGCATGGTGCTCGTGCGGGTGCAGCACCTCGGCCATGCGCTTCCACTGCTCGCGGTACCGCAGCAGGTCTTCGAGCAGGTACGGCATCGCGTCCAGGCGCGCCAGCACCGCCCGCCGCACCGCCCTGGGCAGCGACCGGCGGCGCTCGGGCACGACCCGCAACCCGGGGTCGGCGTCCATCAGCGCGTACAGCACGCGCAGCACGTCGGTCGCGGTGCCGGCGTGCCGGTCGAGCAGCTCGTGGTCCGCCCCCTTGCGCAGCGCCCACGCCACCACGGCGGCGAGCGTCTCCTTGACCGGGATCGGCTCGGACAGCCACGAGAGCGACCGCGGCCACTGCTCCTCCAGCAGCCGCTCCAGGTCGGCGCGCTCGTGCGGCGGCATCGGCGTGCGCCGCGCCAGCAGTTCCGCGGCCAGCTCGCGGCACGTGCCGGCCGGGTCGGCGCACAGCCGCAGCAGCACGGTCGACATCACCGCGTCCCTGGTCGGCGTGATCTCGCGCTCGGAGGGGACGAGGAAGGGGTCGCCGGGGTCGATGCGGCGGTGGCAGATCGGGCAGGCGCTGAAGTCGGAGCCGTCCCAGCACGTGCGGCACACGAGGTGCGCGCACGGTGAGACAGGGTGCACGGTGCCGGACTCGCCGCACGACACGCAGGGCCGCTCAGGGTTCTGGAGGAGCAGGGCGAAGACGCGGCGGACGTAGAAGTCCGTCGTGTCGGCAGGCACGCTCTCCGGAAATTTCCGGAACAGGGGGACGTGGGAGTCGTTCGCTCCCAGCTCCTCGCGCAGGCTGTGCAGCAGTCGCCGTCCCACGATCGTCAGGTCCGTCACGCTCAGCCCGCACAGCTCCCTGTACAGCTCCCCGGACACCACGAACCCGAGCTGCAGCAGCTCGAACTCCAGCGCCGCGACCCCCGACGGCACGCCGGCCGGCACCATGCCGAGCCTCTTGGGCAGCTTGCCGACCGGCGGCGGCAGGCGGCGGTCGGCGGCCAGCAACCCGGGCGCGACCAGCCTGCGGCGGCGCAGCAGGATCTCTCCGGAACCGTTCACCACACCCCCGGAAATCTCGGAGGCCGCGCGGGGGAGCCCGCGCGGCCTGCTCGTGACGGAGAGCGGGCACGCTGTTCATTCTGGAAAGGAAAGAGAAGGAAGCACACCCAGGAGCCGTCTGATCGGCACCTTACTTGCTCGGCTCCGGAAATGCCGCACATTTTCCGGCCTGCCCCAGGGCGCCATGGGGGAACGGGGGATCGGCGTCGGGCCGCGCGGCCTCAGGGTCATCGAGCGGCTGCTGATCCGGCTGCGCGACCCGGACGACGACGTCACGATCTGGACGTCACGATCTGGACGTGTCGACCCGGCGGGGCACGGCGACGGGCGCGTGCGGCGGCCCGATCAGCCCGGCCTGGTTCTCCACGATCACGATGGTCACGCGGGCACAGACGCTCACCGCGCTCACCGCCGATGGCCGGAGCCGGGACCGGGACCGGGGTTGAGGTCGGGATCGGGTCGGGGTCGGGGTCGGGGTCGAGGTCGGAGCCGAAGGAGGCTGAGGCACCGGGAGCCCCGGAACGTCCGGTCCGGCCCGTTCGTCGTCATTGCGTGACCCTCTTCTCCGGGCTTGACGAGCGGCTGCGCGAGGCCGCCGCCAGAATGCACCGCGCCGAGCACGTCCGGCGCCTGCGTGAGACCACCGCGCAACAGATCGAGGACGTCCGTAGCACCCTGGAGGATCTGGAGGTCGAGCTGGCCAAGGAGGAGCGTGACGTCGCCCGGCTGGAGGGCGGGCTGTCCGCCGTCCTGGCCCGCATGCTGGGCAACCGCGAGGAGCGGATGGAGCGCGAGCGCGCCGAGGCGATCGTGGCCAGGGAACGCGTGGACGGTCACCGGGCCCGGCTGGCGCAGCTCGAAGCCGATGCGGCGGCGGCCGCCGCCGAGCTGGCCGTCCTCGACCCCGCATCCCGGGAGTATGCCCGGTTGCTGGCCGAGAAGGAGCAGCAGCTCATCCGGAGCGGCGGCCCGGGCGCGCGTGAGCTGGCCGACCTCGGCGCCGCGCTGGACCGGTCGAGCGCGGAGCTGCGCGAGTGTGAGGAGGCCCGCCAGGCGGGGCGGGGCGCGCACGAGGCGCTCGCCGTCGTGCTGCGCTTCCTCGGCTCCGCCAGGAACGCCTCCACCTTCGACGTGCTCGGCGGCGGCCTGCTCGCCGACGCCTTCGAGCACGACAGGCTGACCAGCGCCGACAAGGCCGCCTGGCATGCCCAGCGGGCCTTGGACGTCTTCGCCCGCGAGCTGGCCGACACCGGAATCGCGGCCCGGCCGGTGATGCCGAAAGTGGACACGCGGTGGTTCGTGGACTCCTTCTTCGACAACATCATCAGCGATGTGCTCAAGCATCAGCGCATCGAGAAGACCAGGGCCGAGGTGAAGACGCTGGCGCAGTGGGTGCACGACACCGAGGCCTGCCTGGAGGAGCGCCACGCCCAGCTGCTGGCCGAGCACTCTCAGCTGCTGACCAGACGCAGGGAGCTCCTGCGCCCCGCCTAGCCACTCGTCGAGACCTCTACAAGGGCAAGGTCCTCGGGCGTCCGGCGAGTGCGTCACGGAGATCTCCGGTGCAGTCAGTCGCTGCTGAGCACGCTGGTGTTCTGGCAGGCGGCCGGACGCCACTGGGCCAACGTCCTGTGCGCTGACGAACGGTCACGCCCGTGATGGCGGTCACCACGACGATGCCGTAGTCGGGCCGATCCCGCGGCGGCCTGCGCCGGAGACGGGGCACGGTCAGCGCGTCCCGGGCGGTGGTGTGGGTCGGTCGTCCTGAGGCAGTGTGCGCCTGCGGGTGAGGGCGATGGCGAGGCCCGCTGCCAGGGCAGCGGTCACCAGGAGGAAGGCCGGGCCGCCGCCGTACCGGTCGCCGAGAGGGCCGGCGAGCGTGGCTCCGATGGCGCTGCCGATCTGTCCGAGAGTGGTCAGCCAGCCGTACAGTTCGCTGCTGCGCGGCCCGGCGATCACGGTGACGAGCTGGTCGCCGGTGGCCAGCCAGGGCGCGAGCGCGATGCCGAACAGGGCGATCGCGACGGCCATCGTCGCGACCGTGGCCGGCAGGGCCAGCGGCAGCGAGGTCGCGGCGAGCGTGCCCAGGAGCCAGAGGTAGCGATCCCGGTGGGTGCCGCGTGATCCGCGTACCGCCAGGGCCAGGCCGCCGGCGAGGCTGCCGATCGACCAGAGCGCCACCAGCAGCCCGGCCTGGTGGGAGGCGCCGGCGTGGGCGGCGAAGGCGGGCAGGAGCACCCACATCGCCCCCATGCAGACCCAGTAGGCGAGGTGGGTGCCGCCGAGGGTGCGTACGGCGGGCAGGGCCGCGAGGCGCGGCCCGGAGCGGGGGGAGGGGCGCGGAAGAGCGGGGGTGAACACGATGCCGGCGGCGAGGGCGGCGGCGCCTGCCAGCGCGCTGGCGATGAGCGCGGCGGCCGGGCCGGCCAGCGTTGCCCAGCCGGTCACCCATAAGGGCGAGACGATGTAGACCGTCTCGTTGGCGACGGCGTTGGCGGCGTAGGCCCTGCTGGGATCCCCGGTGGCGACGAGGTGCGGGAGCATCGAGCGCAGGCTGCTGGAGATCGGCGGCGTGCACAGCCCGCACAACGCCGCCGCACCCATGACAGGCAGCAGGCCATGGCTGGCCGCGAGCGCGAGCTCGGTGACGACGAAGAGCGCGCCGGAGACCACCAGCGTGCGCCGGTCGCCGTACCGTGCCAGCGCGCGGGACCACCACGGCGCTGACAGCGCCATGCCCGTCGCCGCCGCGCCACTGGCGAGGCCGGCGCCGGTGAAGCCTCCCGCCTGCTGGGCGGCCACCAGGGCGATCAGCAGCGGCCGCATGGCCACGGGCAGTTGTGCGGCGTTGTAGCTGACAATCAACACTGCGACGCGTACATTCATCAGGAATGAATGCACGAGACAAGCATGCCGCAAACCTGCTCGGCGCATCCGCCCTGCTCGTGACGGGAACCGTCCGCGAAGCGGTGACCGGAGCGGTCGGCTCGGCCGGCGCGCTGGGAGAAGCACTGATCGCCATCAAGGACCAGCCCGGCCGCACGGCCGACTGGCTGGGCGGCGTGCTGCGCATCTCCCAGCCGGGCACCGCCCATCTGGTCCGCCGGTTGACCGAGCAGGGCTGGGTCGAGCGCAGCAGCCGGGGCCGCGCCCGCCCGCTGCGGCTCACGCCTGAGGGAGAGCGCGTGGCGGCGGCGGCGCTGGCGGCCCGGCAGGGCGCCTTGCAGCAGCTGATCGGGCGGCTGACCGGCGAACAGCGTGAGCATCTGGTGGCGATCTCGGCGGCGCTGCTCGGGCCGGAGGCGCGCAGCGAGCGGTTGGTGGCCACGCTGTGCCGGCTCTGCGACCGCGCCAGTTGCCCGCAGTGCCCCGTCTACGAGGAGTGGCGGCAGGCAGCCGGCTCCGATACGTCTTGATCGCCTGGGTTCGGGCCGGGCGGCTGCGGCCTTTCGTCAGCATCGCCTGGGTCCGGGTCAGGCGGCTGCGACCTGCCGTCAGCGGAGCTGTCACCAAGTGCACGCGGTGGCGTTGGCCCTGGTCAGCAGGCTTCCGTGAGCGGGTGAAGCCGGCAGCCTGCGGCGTGCCGCGAAAGGCGGCCCAGAGCGGCGCTGATGATGACAGCTGTCATGCCGGACCCGTGACTGCGGCGTCTACGCCGGTACGCGCGCCTGCCCGAAGATCGAACCATGACGAACAGCAAGAACTCGCCCCACAGGACCGCCGGAATGTGGGCCGGCATCGCGATCGGCATGGGACTGGGTGTCACGCTGGACAACCTCCTGCTCGGCATCTCCCTGTCCCTGTGTCTCGGGGTCGCCCTCTCGTACGCGCTCGTGGCGAAGCGTGAGACCGGAGAAGAGTGAGAGCGGACAGCGGAAAGGCCGGGCCGGCCGGCGTCTGCTGCTTCTCGAGGACGCGGAACGAGGGTGTGCTGGACAGTCGGCCCGCGAGAGCCGATGAACACACCGGTGTCTCGCAGCTCGCCTGCCGCTGAGAAGGAGCAGCGCCCGAGGGCTCGCGGCGGGAACGTTGATGCGCTTCGCGGCATGAACCCGTGCGACGGGCGCCGGCCATCCGTCCCGCGTGCCCCATGGCCTGACGGCGCCGGCCCCCGGGGCGGCGGTGATCCTGACCGGTCTGCACTCCGGAGTCGTGGACGTCACAGTGCGCGGAGGGACGGGACGAGGGGGATGACGTGAAGCTGATCAGCTTCGCGACCCGGGCTCGTGCCCGAACGCAGCAGACGGGGGCGCGCAACGGCCGGACGACGGATGCGGCCTTCGCGCGCCGGTTGCCCCGGCCGTCTCCCTAGGCCAGGAGCGAGGTGTACGCGCTGGAGTGCTGTTGCCCGGACATGAACGAGACGAACTGCCTGACGAAGGCGCTGCGTGAGTAGCCGTCGCCGCTGCCGGTCAGGTCGCGGTGGAAGGCCGTGCGGAACAGGTTGCGGTACTCTTCCGCGTCGATCCTCTCGTCGTCGTCGGTGTCGGTGACGTCGAACAGCACGTCGGCGATCTTGATGAGTCCGGTGCAGGGCAGGCAGGCGGCCGCGGCCGCGTACTCGTCGCGGCTGACGCGTCCGTCGGCGTCGGCGTCGAGCGCGGTCTGCAACTCGCGCCACCAGGCGGCGTACGCCTGGAACAGCCGCTCCTCCTCGTGCCCGCCGAGGTCGAGCCGGGTTGCCAGCTCGCGGGCCATGGCGGCCAGGTCGGGCCAGCCCAGGTAGCCGTCGCCCGTCTGATCGAGGACCTCGGCGAAGAAGCGGCCGGCCGATCGGGTCGCCTGGCCGTCGTCGTCGGCGGCGGGGGTGAGGAGACGGATCAGGGCCGCGGCCTTGCCTGCCCGGCGGCGTACGGCCTCCCACGGGCCCGCGCCCTCGTGGGAGGGGTCCAGCAGGCCCATGACGAACTCCACCCGCGTCCAGCTCGCCGGGAGGTAGCGGGTGGCGAGGGCGGCGCTCAGGTACGCGCTCTGCATCAGCGTCCGGGCTCCTGGCAGGTCGGGCAGGGCGACCCGGCGGCTGAAGGCTTCGGGGAGCGAGGCGATGGTGACAGCGGCGGCCACCGGGCCCGCCACGGCCCGGCCCGCGGTCCACACCGCGGGGTGTCCGCGCAGGACGGGCGGTGCGGGCACGTTGGCGAAGAGCCGGTAGAGGATGACGCCCACCGCCTCGTTGTTCTCCAGGCGGTGCTCGACCACGTCGTCGTAGTAGGACCAGAACTGCGGCAGCGTCGCGGGGAGGCGGTCGCTGGTGCCGTCGATCAGGGCCAGCAGCGTGCGGTGGTCGTCATACAGCCGCCGCATCGCCTCGGCGTCGAGCGCGTCGCCGCTCAGCCTGCACATCGTCACCGTCGACTCGAACAGGGTCGCCACCACCCAGGCGCGCGCCTCCGGGTCGGTCGCGTCGTAGGCGCGGCCCTGGGCGTCGGTGCCGGACATGCGGGCGTGCAGGCGGTTGAGCCGGGCCGCCTCGCGGTCGCGTACGCGCGGGTCGGGGTCGAGCAGCCGCCGCGAGCTCATCGTGGTGTTGCGCAGGCGCCGCCACGGGTGGGTGAGGAACGTGGAGTTCTCCATCAGCGCCGCGCCGATCTGGGGGTGGGCGGCCTCCAGCAGAGTGGCCCGGGTCACCGCCAGGCCCCAGCGCGCCTCGTTGACCAGGCGGCGCAGGAGTGAGTCAGGCCCGAAGACGTCGGCCTGCGGGGTGGTGCGGCTCATCGGAGGCTCTCTCCTGTCATGGTGATGGACGGGCGGACATCGCCGAACCGGCGCTGGCGCCGGAAGTAGGTGTCGAGGCACTGCCAGAAGTGGGCGGCGCGGAAGTCGGGCCAGAGCACCTCGGGGAAGACCCACTCGGCGTAGGCCACCTGCCAGAGCATGAAGTTGGAGATGCGCTGCTCGCCGGAGGTGCGGATGACCAGGTCGACGTCGGGTGTGTCGGGGTAGGGCAGGTGCTCGGCGAAGCTGGCCTCGGTGACCTGGTCGGCCGGCGTCGCGGACCGGATCAGCGACCGCGCGGCCTGCACGATGTCGCGGCGGCCGCCGTGGTCGAAGGCGACGGTCAGCGTCATGCGCTTGTTGTCGCGGGTGAGCGTCATCAGGTCGGTGATGTCCTGGACGAGCGGGGCCGGGATGCGCGGGTCTGTCATGCCGAGGAACCTGCAGCGGATGCCCCGCGTGTGCAGCACCGGCGCGTGTCTGCGGATGGCGCGGCGGACGAGCCGCATGAGGACGTCGATCTCGCCGGACGGCCGCCGCCAATTCTCCGTGGAGAAGGCGTACAGGCTCAGCCAGGTGACTCCGGAGGAGCGGGCCGCCTCGATGACGTCCATCACGGAGGCCTCGGCGGCCTTGTGGCCCGCGGTGCGCGGCAGCGATCGCTGCGCGGCCCAGCGGCCGTTCCCGTCCATCACACAGGCCACGTGACGCGGCACGACCATGACCACCCAATGACTCACCGTGACTGTGCCCATACTATAAGTGGCATCGAGGTGTGGTGGCAGCCGCCTTGTCGGGGTGGGCGATCTGGTCGCCGCTGAACAGGCGGAGCGTGCCGTGCGCGACTCCTTGCGGTTGTTCGCCTTCCTTGGTGAAGTCCACGCCCGCGGTGAGGGGGCCGGTGGGCAGCGGCCGGTCGGAGACGAAGGTCCGCTCGTCGGCGCCGAGGAAGTTGTAGCAGTAGCGCAGGGAGCCGTCCTTGACGTACAGGGTGTGCCCGCCGAACCTGGAGCCCTGCGCGAAGATCACGCCGTCGGGGGCGCGGGCGTCCAGGTCGGCTCTGAAACGCCGGATACAGGTCGGCAGCATCGGCGAACACGCCGGACGCCGCGACATGCTTGAACCTCCGTTGAGTGAACGCTGGTGGAGCTCTGGTTCGCCGAGGCCGGGGCCGACGGCGCCTTCTCCCTGCCTGGTACGAGAGCCGCCCGGATGCTGAAATTCCGGGGATGGCCGCAGGACACCGGCAACCCGTCGACAATCCGGGAAGCCGTCGTCTCCTGCGGCCCACCACGTGAGAACGCAGCGCTCAAGTCACTGATCGATGGCGTCCTCGACCAGCCGCCAGTCCACGAACTTGAAGTTGGTCACCTCCCGGTCACCATCTCCCGGCTCGTCGGCCCCGTCGTGCACGACCAGCAGCCCCTCGGGATAGGCGCGCCCCAGCGAGGCGCTGGTGACCATCGCCCCATCGCTGACCTCCGCCCCGTCCGCCCGCGCCCCGGGCACGACGCGGAACTGGGCGATGTGGTGGTTGTCGTCGCGGTCGTAGACGGCGAAGGTGTCGTCGCCCTGGCTGGAGGCCAGCAGGTAGCCGTCGTCTCCGTCCTCGTAGATCGTCAGGCCCTCGGCGTCGGCCGACAGGTGGGAGCCGCCGAAGCCGCGGTCCCGGCCCGGCAGGCACTCCTCGGTGTCCGGGTCGTAGGTGTCCTGCCGGCCGTACTCCCTGACCTTGTCCATCAGCACGGGACGGCTGGTCAGGTCGGCGCGCAGGCGCCAGATGCCGACGTCCTCCTGCGCCGCGTACAGGGTGCCCCGGTCCACGACCATGCCCTCGACCTGGGGCAGCTCGCCGGGCTCGCCGCAGGGGACCCAGGTGGTGCCGTCCGGGAGGGGGAAGGTGGCGGGCAGGTCGAGGGTGCGGACGCGGCGGTAGGTGACCTTGCCGCCGGGTGCGGCGGCGAGCTGGAGCAGGCCGATCGTGGTCCGGTGGCGGCGGCTGACGACGACGCGGGTGCCGCTGACGGCCAGCCCGTACGCGGTCTGCGCCTCGTCCACCTCCTCCTGGGTGGCGTTGAAGACGAACGGCACCGCGGGGTCGGTGACGTCGGTGAGAGGGGGCCGGCCCGCGGCGGCGGCGACCGGGTCGATGGCGTAGACGCGGAGCTGGTCGCGGCCCCGGTCGGAGGCGATCGCGAGGTCCACCTTGGCGCCGGTGGACAGGCGGAAGCCGCGGACGAGGTCGACGTTGTTCAGGCGTCCCGGCTCGTGGTCCGGGCCGGGGGGCGGCTGGGCCGGCAGGTGCTGGAGCCGGGCTCCGGAGAGGGCGTAGGCGTACAGGCCGCCCTCCTTGGCAGTGGTGATCACGATGCTCCTGCCCGGGAGGGTGGGGTGCACCCAGATCGCCGGGTCGTCGCCGTTGGCGAAGCCGCCCGCCTCGTCGTCGTACAGCGGGGGCGTCTCCGCGGCCGCCGTGACGACGGCGGGCTCGCCGGCCGCCGGCGCGAGGGGGGTGACAAGCAGGAGGACCGTGGATAAGAAAGCACGCACAGGCATCTCCTCACGATCATCGATCACCGTGAACGCGCAGTGAACGTACCTCGCATAAGTCAGCATGTCTATACAAACAGATGACATTGAGGTACAACCAGGGCGAGCCCGTTGGTCTTGGAGGTGTCCTGTGAGACGTACCCCGATCGTGCTGGCCCTGCTGGGCGCGCTTGCCGTCGCCGGCTGCTCCTCTTCCGGAGCCGGTGGACAGCAGAGCGCCGCCCCGCCGGCGTCCTCAGCGGCCCCTCAGGGAAGCGGCGCCAGCTTCGCCGTCATCACCCACGGCGCCCCGGGCGACTCCTTCTGGGACGTGGTCAAGAACGGCGCGGAGGCCGCGGGCAAGCAGTACGGGGCCCAGGTCACCTACCAGGGGGACGGTGACCCGGCCAAGCAGTCGCAGCTCATCGACCAGGCCGTCTCCGGAAAGGTGGACGGCATCGTGGTGTCGATGGCCAACCCCGACGCGCTGAAGGAGGCCATCGGCAAGGCCGTCGCCGCGAAGATCCCCGTCGTGACGATCAACTCGGGAGCCGACTCGTCCAAGGCGTTCGGCGCGATCACGCACGTCGGCCAGTCCGAGGACGTGGCCGGGCGCGGCGCGGGCGAGCAGCTCAAGGCGGCCGGCGTCACCAAGCTGCTGTGCGTCATCCACGAGGCCGGCAACGTCGGGCTCGACCAGCGCTGCAAGGGCGCCGAGGAGACGCTGGGCGGCACGGTCGAGCGGCTGCAGGTGGACGTGAGCAACCTGGCCGACGTCACCTCCAAGGTCACCGCCAAGCTCCAGTCCGACCAGCAGGTCAACGGCGTGCTGTCGCTCAACCCGGCCATCGCGATCGCCGCCAGGGACGCCATCAAGGACGCGGGCTCGCAGGCGAAGCTGGCCACGTTCGACCTGTCGGCCGACGTGATCACGGCGATCAACGACGGGGAGGTCCTGTTCGCCGTCGACCAGCAGCAGTACCTCCAGGGCTATCTGCCGATCACGTTCCTCAACCTCTACAAGGCGAACCTGAACACCGTCGGCGGCGGCCTGCCGGTCAACACCGGGCCCGGGTTCGTGACCAAGGACAACGCCTCCCAGGTGGCCGAGCTGGCGGAGGCGGGCACGCGATGACGGTTGCGGCCGACGAGCGGGTCGCCCAGGTCGGGCTGACCCGCCGCCTGCTCATCCGGCCCGAGCTCGGCGCGGTGGTCGGGCTCGTGGTGGTGTTCGCCTTCTTCGCCGCGCAGTCGCCGGTGTTCCGCTCGCCGGACGGCATCGCCAACTGGCTCGACCCGGCCGCCACGCTCGGCATCATGGCGGTCGCGGTCGCGCTGCTGATGATCGGCGGTGAGTTCGACCTGTCGGCGGGCGTGCTGACGGGGACGAGCGGGCTGATCCTCGTCACGCTGGCCACCCGGTTCGGCTTCAACGTGTGGCTGGCGATGCTGGTGGGCCTGGTCGTGGCGCTGGCCGTCGGGCTCGCCAACGGGCTCGTCGTCACGCGGACCCGGCTGCCGAGCTTCATCGTGACGCTGGGCACGTTCCTGATGCTGCAGGGCGTCAACCTGGGCGTGACCAAGGCGATCACCGGGACGGTGCAGGTCAGCGGGCTGCGGCGGGCCGAGGGGTTCGAGGGCGCGAACGCGATCTTCGCCGGCACGATCGAGATCGGCGGCACCTCGTTCCGGGTGGCGATCCTGTGGTGGATCCTGGTGACGGCGCTGGCCACGTGGGTGCTCATGCGTTCCAGGGCCGGCAACTGGATCTTCGCGGTGGGCGGCAACGAGCAGGCCGCCCGCGCGGTGGGCGTGCCCGCCGCCCGCACGAAGATCGCGCTGTTCATGACCACCGCGGTCGCCGCCTGGCTGGTCGGCTCGATCCTGGCGCTGCGGTACACCTCCGTGCAGGCCAACATCGGCATCGGCCAGGAGTTCATCTACATCATCGCCGCCGTCATCGGCGGCTGCCTGCTCACCGGCGGGTACGGCTCCGCCATCGGGGCCGCCATCGGCGCGGTCATCTTCGGCATGGCCGACAAGGGCATCGTGTTCCTGGGCTGGGACGCCGACTGGTTCAAGTTCTTCCTGGGCGGCATGCTGCTGCTCGCGACGCTGGCCAACCGCCTGGTGCGGCGGTACGCCGAGGAGGTGAGACATTGACCCCGCAGACGACTCCGCAGGCGATCCTGGAGACCAGGGGGATCGGCAAGACGTTCGGCTCGGTGCTGGCGCTGCGCGAGGTGTCGATGGGCGTGGCGGCCGGGCAGGTGACCTGCGTGCTCGGCGACAACGGCGCGGGCAAGTCCACGCTCATCAAGATCCTGTCGGGCGTGCACCGGCACGATACGGGCGCGTACCTCGTGGACGGGCAGGAGGTGAGCTTCGCCAGCCCCCGCGACGCGCTCGACCGCGGCATCGCGACCGTCTACCAGGACCTGGCGATGATCCCGCTCATGTCGGTCTGGCGGAACTTCTTCCTCGGCTCCGAGCCGCGCAAGGGGGTCGCGTTCGACGTGGCCAAGGCCCGGCGGGTGGCCCGCGAGGAGCTGCGCGCCATGGGCATCGACATCCGCGACGTGGACCAGCCGGTCGGCACGCTGTCCGGCGGCGAGCGGCAGTCGGTGGCCATCGCCAGGGCCGTGTACTTCGGCGCCCGCGTCCTCATCCTCGACGAGCCCACCTCGGCGCTCGGCGTCAAGCAGGCGGGCGTGGTGCTGCGCTACATCGCGCGCGCCCGTGACCGGGGGCTCGGCGTCGTCTTCATCACCCACAACCCGCACCACGCCTACCCGGTGGGGGACCGGTTCCTGCTGCTCAACCGGGGCACGAGCATCGGCGAGTACGGCAAGGACGAGATCACCGCGCAGGAGCTGACCGCGCTCATGGCGGGCGGGGCGGAGCTGGAGGAGCTGGCGCACGAGCTGAGACGCGAGTGAGCTTGGCCGACTCTTGACGCGTCGTGGTGGTCGCCGGGACCGGCGGGCAGGTACGTACACCTCGGGACCATCAGCCTCGGGGGATCACCATGACCACGATGACGAGCAGACACGTCGTACTGGAGCCGGCGGCGCAGCGCTTCGCCGACGCGAACGCCAAGCCGCCCTTCATCTACGAGCTCCCGCCCGAGCAGGGCAGGGAGGTGCTGGAGAAGCTCCAGTCCGACCCGGGCGTGCCCAAGCCGGAGATCGACGAGGAGTGGATCCAGGTGCAGGGCGGCCCGACCGGCATCGTCCCGGTGCGGATCGTCAAGCCGGAGGGCGCCGCGGGCACGCTGCCGGTGATCTTCTACATCCACGGCGCCGGCTGGGTGTTCGGCTCCGCGCACACCCACGACCGCCTCGTCCGGGAGCTGGCCGTACGCTGCGGCGCCGCCGTGGTCTTCCCCGAGTACGACCGCGCGCCGGAGGCGAAGTACCCCACCCAGATCGAGCAGAACTACGCCGCCGCCCAGTGGGTGATGGAGCACGGCGCGGAGAAGGGCCTGGACCCGTCGCGGATGGCGGTGTGCGGCGACTCGGTGGGCGGCAACATGTCGATCGTGCTGGCCATGATGGCCAAGGAGCGCGGCGACGTGCGGCTGCTCGGCCAGGCGCTCTTCTACCCGGTCACCGACGCGAACTTCGACACCGGGTCGTACAAGCAGTTCGCCACCGGCTACTACCTCAACCGCGACGGCATGAAGTGGTTCTGGGACCAGTACACCACCGACCCCTCCCAGCGGGCCGAGCCGCACGCCTCGCCGCTGCGCGCCAAGGACGAGGACCTGCGCGGCCTGCCGCCCGCGCTCGTGCTGAACGGTGAGGCGGACGTGCTGCGCGACGAGGGCGAGGCGTTCGCGGCGCGGCTGCGCGAGATGGGCAACGACGTGACCGCGGTGCGGCTGGCCGGGATGGTGCACGACTTCGCCATGGTCGACCTGCTGCGCGACACGAACGCCAACCGCACGGCCATGGGGCTGGCCGTCGAGGCGCTGCGGCGGTGGCTCGGGACGGAATCTACCAAGTAAAGGCGTCCGGCGTGGAGCTGTGGCCCGGCAGACCCCCGGGGCCGTTATTACCCCGCTCATCCGGGCCGCCCGGGACGTCCCCGGGCGGTCCGCACAGGCCGGGTGGCCTGACAGGGCGGTCCGCACAGGCGCGGCGCGACCCGCCCGCCGTAGGGTGCGGCCAGATTCCGCCCCCCTTCGTAGGAGCACCATGACGGCCATCGACTCACCGGCCCTGCCGATCGGTGCGGCGTTCGACCGCATGCCGTTCACGCGCAGGCACGTGCTCATCGCGCTCGCGCTGTTCGTCGCGTTCGTCATCGAGTCCTGGGAACAGCTCGCCCTCGTGTACGTCGCCGGCGATCTCGGCGCGAAGCTGGGCATCGACGCGGCGGGCGTCGGCATCGTGCTGTCGGCGGTGGCGTTCGGCATGATCCCCGGGGTGCTGGTGTGGGGGCCGGTGGCCGACAGGATCGGGCGCCGGCCGACGGCGTTCTGGTCGCTGCTGGCGTACGGGGTGGTCGCGCTGCTCGCGAACGCCACCGGGTTCACCGCGACGATGCTGGTCATCAACGCGTTCATGGTGGCGACCGCGCTGCTGGCCGTGCCGCTGCCGGAGACGGAAGGGCGCGAGCTGGAGTGATCATCGGCGTCGCCCTCGGGGAGGCCGCGCCTACGGTGGTGGCCGTCGGCGACGGCGCCGCGACCTGGCCGGTGGCCCGTGGCGCGGCCCGCAACGCGTCGCGCGCGTGTGTGGCGGCGGACCTGGGCGGGGCGCGCACGGCGCCGGTGGCGGCGATCCGGGTGGGCGGCCCGTGCCCCGAGGCGCTGGGGCCCGTCGTCGGGTCGGGGGTGGCCACGATCGTGCGGGGCGGCCACAGCGTGACGGGGCGTCCGCTGGCTCCGCTGGACACCGGGGCGGTGCGGCGGTTCGCGGCCACGTGCGGGCTGGTGGACTTCGCCGTGACGGCCACGGGGTCGCCGATGCTGGCGGATCACGAGCTGGAGGTGGCGGCGATCGTGGCGGCCGAGGTGCCGCAGGCGCGGATCACGCTGTCGTACGAGTTCGGGTATCCGGGGCTGCGGGAGCGGGAGGCGGACGCGATCCGCAACGCGGCGCTCGGGCCCGAGGCGGGGCGGATCGCGGACGAGGTGGCGCGGGAGCTGCCGGGGGTGCCGGCGTACTTCGCGAGGTCGGGAGGCGGGCTGGTGTCGGCGCACTACTTCCGGCGCTTCCCGCTGACCTGCGATCGGGGGGCGGCGGCGTGCCTGGCCCGGGGGCGGGCGGCGCTCCGCGGGGGCGGCGGGCGGGTGGAGGCTCCGAACGGGGTGGAGGTCCCGGACGGGGTCGTGGCCGCGTACGGGGCGGCGCTCGGGCGGCCGGAGGCGCACGTGGAGCGGATCGTGCAGGCCAGGGGGCGGGCGGAGCTGGACCGGGTGCTGCGGGACGCGCGGGACGAGGCGCTGACCCGGGTGGTCAGCGCGGGAGCGGCGCCGGGCTCGGCCGGGATCGAGGAGATCACGGTGAACCCGCTGTCGTACCTGCCCGACGGCCTCTACCGGGTGCGGGTGACGGCGGGCGGGCGGCCGTGGGCCGGCTGATCGACCTCGACGGGCTCGGCCGGTTCTCGGCGGGGTCGCGGCTGTTCGCGACCGGTGCGGCGCAGTCGTCGTACAACCTGGCCTACGACTGGGCCGCGTCGGTGGTCGGGCGGGGCGTCGAGCTGGTGGCGGCCGACGAGCTGGCGCCGGGCACGTTCTGCGTGGTGGTCAGCCTGGTGGGCTCGACGACGGCGCTGGGCGAGCAGTTGCCGGCGGGGGACGAGCCCGAGCGGGCCGTGCGGGCGCTGGAGCGCAGGCTGGGGGAGCGGGCCGGGGCGGTGGTGGCGCTGAACCTGGCCGCGGAGAACGCGCTGATCCCGCTGATCGCGGCCGCCGGGCTGGGGTTGCCGCTGGTGGACGGCGA
Source organism: Nonomuraea thailandensis (assembly GCF_024172165.1). Lineage (GTDB taxonomy): Bacteria > Actinomycetota > Actinomycetes > Streptosporangiales > Streptosporangiaceae > Nonomuraea > Nonomuraea thailandensis. Next base: position 2,300,239 of record NZ_JAMZEB010000002.1, read on the forward strand.
CGGTACGGGGCGGGTGTTCCCGCTGGTGGAGCAGACCACGTACACGCTGGGCGGGATGAGCGCGGCCCCGCTGGCGCTGGCCGGTGGGGCCGGGGAGCTGGTGCTGCTGGAGACGGCGGCCGACCGGGTGGAGGAGCTGCTGCGCCCGGTGGTGCTGGCGGTCGGGGGGTGGGCGGTGGCGGCGTGCTATCCGATGGCGGCGGGGGATCTGGCGCGGGTACTGGTGCCGGGCACGGTGAGCCTGCTCATGCGGGCGGGCGAGCCCGGGGCGCCGCGGTCGGCCGCGGCGCCGTACGGGGTGCGGACCTTGTGCCGGGGACGGATCCAGGCGGTGGAGGGCAGCACGGGGCACGGGGGCGAGCTGGCTCTGCCGTCGCTGCCGACGAGCATAGTGCTGCGGGAATCGGAGGGGCTGGGGCGGCTGGTGCGGCTGGAGGCGCACAACGAGGTCTTGCTGGCTCTGGCGGACGGGGCGGTGGTGGCGACGGTGCCGGACCAGATCTGCATGATCTCGACCGCGGACGGGCTGGTCGTGGACGTGGACAAGGCCGAGCCCGGCCTGGAGGTGGACATCATGGTGGTCAAGGCCGCGCCGGTGTGGCACACGGACCGCGGCCTCGCGCTGGGCGGGCCGCGCGCGTTCGGGATGGTGCTGTGAGCGGGTCCTTCGCGGCCGGTGAGCTCGCGGTGAGCGGTCCTTGGCGGCTGGGAGCTCGCGGTGAGCGGTCGCCGACCGCGTGGCGCGGGTCGCGGGATGAAGGGTTCGCGTTGAGCGGGGTGCGGGATTTTGCTAGGGGAGGTTCGGGATGAGCGGGGTGCGGGCGCCGGGGTGGGAGGCGCCGGTCACGGTGGCGGAGCTGGTCAACGCGGGGCCGCTGGCCGGGGCGCGGATGTACGGCGCGGGCGAGAACGCCGTGCGCGGGGTGCGGATCGTCGACGAGCCGTCGGTGTTCGCCACGGTCGCGCCGCACACGGCGGTGGTGCTGATCGGGACGGCGGCCAGCGGGGGCTGGGCGGTGGAGATGGCCATGCGCCGGGCCTGGGAGCAGGCGGCGGCGTGCGTCATCGCGCCGGCGGGCGGGCTGAGCGAGGGCTCGGGGGCGGTGCTGGCGGAACGGCTCGGCGTGACGCTGATCTTCGTGGACGAGGATCCGCTGATCGTCGCGGTGCGGGTCGCGTCGGCCGCCTCCCGCCCGGACGCGGCCCGCACGCAGCTCGTGGCCCGCTGCGCCACCCGGCTGGCCGACGCGGGCGCGTCGGCGCGTCGGGTGCTCGGCGTACTGAACGCGGAGCTGCCGGGCACCGCGGTCGCCTTCCTTGACCGGTACGGCCTGCTCCTCGCGGGCCGGCGCGACGCCGCCGTCGACCCGGCCGCATGGCGGGGCCGGCGCGAAACGGGGAGCGCCCCGGTTACGGGCCAGGGGCAGCGCGAAGCGGGGAACGGCCCGGTTGCGGGGCGGGGGGAGGCGGGGGGCGAGGCCGCCGGTGGGCGGGGCCGGTGGTCGGCCGAGGTGGTGGTGCCCGACGAGGAGGGCAAGGTGCTGGGGATGCTGATGGCCGTCGGGTCGTCGCGGTCGTCCGGCTGGCCGGCGGTGGTGCGTACCGTGCTGGAGCTGGCGGTGGCGCCGCTGACGGCGTGGGCCGCGCGGGAGCGCCTGCGCGCCTCCCGCGAGTTCGCCCTGCAGGCGTCACTGGCCGAACGCGTTCTCACCGAGCCCGAGCCCAGCCCCGAGCCCAGCCTCGAACCAAGCCCCGCACCCGCACCAGGCCCCGCACCCGGCCCCGCACCAGCACCAGCACCTGGCCCCGCGCCCGCACCCGGCGTCGCACCAGGCCCCGCACCCGCACTCAGCCCTGGATCAGAGCCCAGCGCCGAACCCGAGCCCAGCCGCGGGCCGGAGCCGAGCCCCGAACCTGAACGCGGACCCGAGCCCGGTCCCGAGTTCGGGTCCGAGCTCAGGGCCGGGCGCGGATCGGGGCCTGGCTCGGGGGCCGGGGGTGAGTCCGAAGCGATGGCGGGCGGCGGGGTGCGGGCCGCCGCGATCGCGCTCGGCTGGCCGATCAGGGGCCCCCTCACGGCGTACCGCATCCGCCCGCTGACCGAGCCCGGCGACGCCCAGCTCGCCTACACGCTCATCACCGCGACCCTCGGCCACGTCCCCGTCATGACCAGAGGCGAGGGCTGGGCGGGCTGGTCCGCGCTGGGCCCGTCCGAGCTGGCCGAGCGCATCCGGCAGGCACTGCAGAGCATGCCGTGGCTGTGCGCCGGGGGAGTGGGCGGCCAGGTGGAGGGGCTGGACGTGCTGGCGGAGTCACTGCTGGGAGCCGAGGCGGCGGCGTACGTGGCGGGTGCGGGCATGGTGCAGCGCGCCGACCGGATCGGCCCGGCCGAGCTGCTCGGAGCGCTCCCGACGGGGGCGTTGCGGGCTCCGGCGGCCGTCGTGCTACGCCCGCTGCTGGCGATCGATCGGGACGGCACGCTGCTGGAGACGCTGGGAGCGGTCCTGGACGAGGGCGGCGCGCTGAAGGCGGCCGAGCGGCTGGGCGTGCACCGCAACACGATCACCACCCGGCTGGACCGCATCAAGTCCGCCGGTTTCGACCTCGACGACGCCGTCACCCGCCTGGCGCTGCAACTCGCCTGCCACGTGATGCTGCGCTGAGCACCATGATGTTGCGCTGAGCACGTGATGTTGCGCTGAGCACGTGATGTTGCGCTGAGCACGTGATGTTGCGCTGAGCACGTGATGTTGCGCTGAGCACGGGGACGTTGCGTTGAGCGCCGTGATGCTGGGTTGAGATCGCGCATGGCATGCTCGTAACGGCACTCCCGGAAGGAGATCCCGTTGGCGGAGGCGGAGCTGTCAGGGGTGAGCAGGTTGCTGGCCGTCAGCGACCTGCACATCGGCTATCCCGAGAACAGGGCCATCGTGGCGGAGCTGAAACCCGTCACGCCCGGCGACTGGCTGCTGGTGGCGGGCGATGTGGGAGAACGGCTGGAGGGCATCACGTGGGCGCTGAGCCTGCTGGCGAGCCGGTTCGAGCGGGTCGTGTGGGTGCCGGGCAACCACGAGTTGTGGACCGTGCCGGGCGAGCCGCCCGAGCTGCGGGGGGTCGCGCGCTACGAGCATCTCGTACGGGTCTGCAGGGATCTGGGCGTCGTCACCCCGGAGGACGAGTATCCGTTATGGGAGGGCGCCGGCGGGCCGGTGCGGATCGTGCCGCTGTTCCTTTTGTACGACTACACGTTCCTGCCGCCGGGCCACCACACCAAGGAGAGCGCCCTGACCTACGCCCACAGCACGGGCGTGGTCTGCACCGACGAGTACGTCCTGCACCCCGACCCGTACCCCTCGCGTGACGCCTGGTGCCGCGCCCGGGTGGCGCAGACCAGCCGGCGGCTGGCCGAGCTGGACGACGACGTGCCGCTGGTGTTCGTCAACCACTACCCGCTGGTGCGCGAGCCGACGGACGTGCTGCGTTATCCGCAGTTCGCGCAGTGGTGCGGCACCACGGCCACGCGCGACTGGCACCGCCGCCACCGCACGGCGGCGATGATCTACGGTCATCTGCACATCCCCCGCGTGACGTGGCACGACGGGGTGCGTTTCGAGGAGGTCTCCCTCGGTTACCCGCGGGAGTGGAAGCCGCGCCCGGGCAACCGCCGCCTGCTGCGCGAGGTGCTGCCCAGCTCATAGTCCCTTCAGGTGGGCGGCGAAGGCGCTCAGGGCGGGCTCGGGGTCGGCGCGCCCGACGCCGATCCTGAACCGGTCGGCGGGCGTGTCGGTGAGCTGCGAGCGGTAGATGCTCGCGGGCAGCAGCAGCACGCCGGCCCGCTCGACCAGCTCGGTGCAGAACGCCTCGACGCCGTCGCGGCCGAGGTAGCGGGGGAAGGCCACGCAGCCGCCGTCGGGCGCCCGCCACTCGAACAGGTCGCCGAACTCGGTGAAGAACGCCTCGAAGCGGGGCAGGTTGGCGGCGATGATGCCCCGGTTGCGCTCCAGGATGCGGTCCCTGGCCTTGATCGCGATCCGGGCCAGCACCTCGCTGGGCGCGGAGTTGCAGATGGTGGTGTAGTGCTTGGCGCGTTCGAGGCGGGAGCGCAGCTCGCGGTCGCGGCAGGCGATCCAGCCGATCCGCAGGCCGGGCAGGCCGAGCGACTTGGAGGTGACGTTCAGCGACAGCGCGGTGGGCGACAGGTCGGCGGCCTGCGGCAGCGTGCGGGCGGGGTCGAGCTCCAGCCCGCGGTAGACCTCGTCGCTGAACAGGTGGATGCCGCGTTCCTCGCACATCGCGGCCAGGCGGGCGAGGTCGGCGGCGGGGATGAGCGCGCCGGTGGGGTTGTTGGGGAAGTTGACCGACACCACGCGGGTGCCGGGCCGGAGGGCCGCCTCGACGGCGTCGAGGTCGAGCGCCCAGCCGCGCGCGGGGTCCAGGGCGACGCCGGTGACCTCGCACAGCGACAGGGGCACGGTCTCGGCGGCCTGGTAGTTGGGGGTGATCACGACGGCGTGGTCGCCGGGGCCGAGCAGGACCTGCATGGCGAGGTAGAGGGCCTCCTCGGCGCCGGCGAAGCAGATCACGTCGTCGGCGCCCGCCCGCTCGTACGTGCTCGCGATGGCCTGGCGCAGCTCAGGGTCGCCGTACGTCTCGGTGTAGCCGAGGGAGAGCGTCTCCCAGGCGCGGGCGTCGTCGGGATCGGCGAGGGCGAGCAGCTCGGCCATGGTCATGGTCTGGGCGTCGGAGGCGGTCAGGTGGTGGCGCGCGGTGAACTCCCAGCGGGAGAAGTAGACCTCCAGCCGGAAGTCGGGCAGTCGGCTCATGGTCGGCTCCTTCTGAGGTCGGCGAGCAGCGCGTACAGGGTGGATCGGGAAATCTTCAGCGCGCCGGCGACGACGGGGACGGCGCGGCGGACGGCGAACACGCCCGCCGCGTCGAGCTCGGCCAGCACGGCGAGGCGGTCGTCGCGGGTCAGCCGCTCGGCGGCGCGCCCGTGCTCGCGGACGTAGGCGCCGACGACCTGGTGCACCCGCTCCGTCCAGTCCTGCTCGAACATGGCCTCGGGGCGCGGCGAGGTCGGCGCGGCGAACGCGGCCAGCAGCGCCGCCGCCTGATCGAGCGGGGTGCGGTCGAGGTTCACGCAGAGCACCGCCGACGGCCGGCCGCCGTCGTCGCGCAGCACGGCGCTGACCGAGGACAGCCGCCGCCCGTCGGGCAGCAGCTTCTCGTACGGGCCGTGGACGTCGTCGCCGGCGGGTTCCAGCCGGTCCAGCTCGCCGAGCATCGACGGGTCGCCGGCGGCGCGCCTGGACAGGGGGTTCCAGACGGCCAGGACGCGGTCGGTCGCGGTGTCGTGCAGCACCACTTCGGCGTGCGGGGCCAGCAGCTTGGCGATCGCCGCGCACACCGGCGACCACATCCGCACGCGCGGGTCTGTCGGGGTCACGCGTCGGATCCTATGTCCAGATCGGACGTTTCATCCAATCCGGTGAATCGCCAACACTTCTTCGCCAACACCTCTTCGCGAACAACTCTTTGCGAAGAGGTGTTTGCGGTCTAGGGTCGGGGCATGAGCGAACCCGACAAGTCCGTCGTCGTCCTCGATGCGAAGGGCCTGCGGGCCCTGGCCCACCCCGTCCGCGTGCAGCTCGTGGACCTGCTCCGCAAGCACGGCCCGTCCACCGCCACCCGCCTGGCCGAGCGCCTGGGCGTCAACTCGGGAACGGCCAGCTACCACCTGCGCAGGCTCGGCGCGGCCGGGTTCGTGGAGGAGGACCTGGAGCGGGGCAACGCACGCGAGCGGTGGTGGCGCTCGGTGCACCGCAGCACCCGGCTGACCGGAGAGGAGCTGGCCGAGCGCGAGCCGGAGGCGGTGCTGGCGTACATGCAGTCCATCGCCGCCCTGTACAACCTGCGCACCCAGCAGGCGCTGAACGAGATGCAGACCATGCCCAAGGAGTGGCGCACCGTGCTGGACCTCAGCTCGTACGCGCTGCGCCTGACCCCGGAGGAGGGGCGGCGGCTGCGGGAGGAACTGGGCGAGGTGATCACCCGTTACCGGCGGGACGAGCCCGGCGCGCGGGCCCCCGAGGACGCGGCGCGGGTCTCGCTCATCACGCAGGTCCTGCCGGAGCCGGCGTGAGATCTCGGTCCCTGTCCGGGGTGCTGGCGGCCATCGCCGTCGCGCTGACCGGGACGCGGGTCTCGGCCATCGCGCTGCCCTGGTTCGTGTACGTGAGCACCGGGAGCGCGGCGCACACGGGGATGGTGGCGTTCGCCGAGATGGCGCCGTACGTGCTGGTCAAGGCGCTGGCCGGACCGATTCTCGACCGGATGGGACCGCGGCGCGTCTCCTGGGCCGCCGACGTGGTGAGCGCGGCGGCGGCCGGCCTCGTCGTCCTGCTGCACACGCTCGGCATGCTGCCGCTGGGCGCGCTCGTCCCGCTCGTCGCGGTGATCGGCGCGGCCCGCGGGCCGGGCGACCTGGCCAAGGAGATCATGGTCCCGGAGGCGGCCGAGCGGGGGCGGGTGCCGCTGGAGCGGGCCACCGGCCTCATGGGCGTCACCGAACGGCTGGCCCAGACGGTGGGGCCCGCGGCCGGAGGCGTGATCGTGGTGGCGCTCGGGCCGATGGCGAGCCTGGGAGTGAGCGCCGGATGTTTCGCGCTGGGCTCGCTGATCGTGGCCTGGGCGCTGCCGCGCGGCATGGGGCAGGGGGCGCCGGCCTCGGCGGAGGGGGAGCGGGAGGGGTACTGGCAGCGGTTCGGGCAGGGGCTGGCGTTCCTGCGCGGCCAGCCGTTGCTGCTCGCCCTGATCGTCGTGGTGAGCGTCACGAACCTGCTCGACGCGGCCTTCTCCCAGGTGCTCGCGCCCGTGTGGGCCAAGGAGTCCGGGCACGGTCCCGCCGTGCTCGGGCTGACCGGCAGCGTGATGGGCCTGACGGCGGTCGGCGGGAGCCTGGTCGCGGCGGCGGTGGCGCACCGGATGCGGCGGCGGCCGGTGTTCTTCGTGGCGTTCCTGCTGGCGGGGCCGCCGCGGTTCCTGATCCTGGCCGCCGACCTGCCGGTGTGGGCGATCGTGGGCCTGTTCGCGGCGAGCGGGTTCGCCGGGGGGTTCCTGAACCCGATCCTGGGAGCGATCACGTACGAGCGGGTGCCGCGCGGCCTGCTGGGGCGGGTGGGAGCGCTGCAGACCTCGCTGGCCTGGGCCGGAATTCCCCTCGGCGGCCTGCTGGCGGGGGCGGCGGTGTCGCTGGCGGGCCTGGCGCCGGTCCTGCTGGCCTGCGGCGCAGCCTACGCCCTGGCCACCGGGCTGACCGGCCTGCGCCCGGAATGGCGGGAGATGGACCGGCGCCGCGGCCGCGCCGCCGCCCCGGCGCCAGGAGAGAGTCCGGCCTAGTCCTGGCGTTCTTCGGCCGGGCAGCGGGCGTCCCGCGCGGGCACGGCCGGCGAGATCAGGTACGCGTCCACGGTGGCCATGGTGCACCGGGTCATCCCGTAGACGCCGTGGCCCCAGCCCTCGTACGTGAGCAGCGTGGCCTTCGGGCCGAGCCGGCGGGCCACGCGGGCGGACCACTCGTACGGCGTGTCAGGGTCGTGCATGGAGGTGGCCACCAGCAGCGGAGCGCTGCCCGTGTACCGCAGCCGATGCTGCGGGTTGCCGACCTGGACCGCGCGGCCCTGGCAGATCGGCATGTCGCCCATCGGCATCGGGTTGTACCGCAGGTCGGGGGCCGCCTCGTTGGCCGCGCGCATCACCTCGGCGTACTCGCCGTAGTCGCGGAGTGAAAGGTCGAAGTCCTGGCACAGGATCGCGGTGGGGAGTTCGGCGGTCTCACCGTTCACGGGCCCGTTGCCGGGAGGGCCCGGCATGTCGTCCGGCACCGGCCCGCCGTCCAGGGCGTGGAGCACCGCGGCCTCCTGCCGCCAGGCGGGCGCCTCGTTGAGCACCACGCCCAGCCAGCGGAGGTTGTGAGCGCTCACCTGCCGACCGGCGGCGCCCGGCCAGTACAGCTCGCCGCGGTCCGCCTTCTCGACCAGCCCTCTCCACAGCGCCCGGACGTCGCGCCCGTGCAGGACGCACCCGGTGTCCCGCTCGCACCAGGCGACGAACTCGTCGAAGCTGTCCTGGACGGCGGCCGCGTCGTCCACCTGGAACGCCTTGACGTTCAGGCTGTGGTCCATGTTGCCGTCCAGCACCATGGCCCTGACCCGGTCCGGGAACAGCTCGGCGTACATCTGCTGGGCGAGCGTGCCGTAGGAGACGCCGTAGGAGGTCAGCTTGTCCTCGCCGAGCGCGGCGCGGATGGCGTCCATGTCACGGGCCACGCTGACCGAGTCGAGGTGGTCGTACAGGGGGCCGGTGCGCTCGCGGCAGTCCGCGTGCAGCTTCTTGTCGAAGGCGATCCATCGGTCGTAGTCGGCCTGGCTGGTCATGACCGGGGCGGGCATCTCGTTGTAGACCGAGGCCGAGCAGGTCACCGAGCCGCTGCGGGCGACGCCCCTGGGGTCGTGGCCGATGATGTCGAAGCGCCGCTGGACGTCAGCGCTGAAGCCGGCGGACCGGAGGATGTCGTTCACGCCGGAGTTGCCGGGGCCGCCCGGGTTGGCCAGCAGGGATCCGATCCGCGCGGCGGGGTCGGTGGCCCTGCGCCGGGCGAGGGCCAGATCGACGGTGGGGCCGTCCGGCTCGGACCAGTCGACCGGCACCGTCAGTGTGCCGCACTCGACGGCCGGCTCCTCCTCGCACCGCTCCCAGACGATGCCGCCCTCGCCGCCGGCGTCCCCGGCGTCCTTGCCGGTCGGCGCCCCGCAGGACATCGTTGCGGCCAGCAGCACCGCCAGCGCCACCCGGGTGATGGCGGGCGGAGAAGTCCTTCCTGGCACCTTGCTCCCATCGTTGATCGACTTGCCGGACGGCCGGGCCCTCTTCCAGGATCCGGCAGAGGGCATCACCGTGACGTCCGGGCAGGAACAGGACATCAGGGTCGGTGGACGCCTCGTCATCCGGGGTGAGCGGAGGCGCAGGGCGCTGGTGGTGGCCGTTGACGCCCGCACGTCCACGGGCGCGTCGAGGTCGGGTCGGCGACGTCGCGGACCTGCTCGGATCGCGCGCGACGGGCACCGCGGGATCCGGGACCGGCCAGTGGCCGGCCCCGGGCGGAGCCGCCTGTCAGCGGGTGGTCATGCCCTGGGCCAGGTCGGCCGCCGTCGCCTCCGGCGCGCGCAGCTCGGGCGGCCCGTAGCCGCCGCCACCGCCGGACTCGCACCGCAGCACGTCCCCGGCCTTGACGGGCAGCGCGTTGGCCTTGAGCATCTCCCGCTCCCCATCGGTCCCCGGGTTGAGGGTGACGCGTGGCGGCGCGCCCGCGAGGCCGCCCGCCAGCCCCCACGCCGGGGTGACCGACCGCTCGAACCACAGCGACAACGACGTGTCCCCGCAGAACTCGTACTCCCGCACCACCCCGTTCCCGCCCCGCCACCGCCCGGCCCCGCCGGTGCCGGGACGGACCTCGTAGCGGGTGACGCGGACCGGGAACAGCGTCTCCAGCACCTCGATCGGCATGTCCCGCAGCGACCCGTTGACGTTGTTGATCAGGCAGCTCTCGCCGTCGCCGCCCTCCCAGGCGCCCCAGCCGCCGACGGTGGCCTCCTGGGAGACGTACAGCTTGCCGGTGCGCGGGTCCGTCCCGGTGAACTGCACGATCATCGAGTCCCCGTACGAGGCCGCCGCCGCCTGGTCCGGCATCGCCCCCGCCAGGGCCTTGACCACGAGGTCGATGAGCAGCCCCAGGTGCGAGTAGTAGTACTGGCAGGCGGCCGGCGACTCGGCGGCCAGCATCGAGCCGGGCCTGGTCGTCACCGACAGCGGCCGGAACGAGCCGCCGTTCAGCGGCACCTCGCCGGAGACCAGCAGCTTGTAGCCGACCCGCACGGCCGCCACCGCCTGCGCCGCGCCGCAGTTGACCGGGCCGAGCGCCTGGTCGGCGCAGTCGGTCAGGTCCACGTGCATGCTCTCGCCCGACACCGTGACCGTCACGTTCACCGGCAGCGGCGTGGCCAGGTCGATGCCGTCGTTGTCGAGGAACCCCGACGCCCGGTACACGCCGTCGGGGACGGCCGCGATGGCCGCCCGCTCCATGCGCTCGGTCTGGGCGAAGATCTCGTCGCGGGCGGCCAGCAGGGTCTCCAGCCCCCACCGGCCGACGATCTCCTTCAGCCGCCGCTGCCCGGTCATCGCGCAGCTCACCTGGGCTCGCAGGTCGCCGAGCGTGGCGTGCGGGAAGCGGACGTTGCGGGAGATGACCTCGTGCAGGTCGCGGCAGGGCTCACCGCCCGCGTACACCTTCACCGGGCCCAGCCGCAGGCCCTCCTGGAAGATCGAGGTGGAGTCCATGGAGCCGCCCGGGTCCTTGGAGCCGACGTCCAGCCAGTGCGCCCGCGACGCGGCGAACCCGGCCAGCTCCCCGCCGGCGAAGATCGGCCCGTAGACGGTGACGTCGTTGAGGTGAGTGCCGCCGATGTAGGAGTCGTTCAGCACCCACACATCGCCCTCCTGCCAGACCTCCCGCCCGTACAGGCGCTCGGTCTCGCGGGTGCACACCTCCAGGTTGCCCAGGAAGATCGGCAGCCCGGACGACTGGCCGAGCACGTTGTGGTCGCGGTCGAGCAGCGCGACCGCGCAGTCCTTGGCCTCGTAGATGACGGGGGTGTAGGAGCTGCGGATGAGGGTGGTGTTCATGTCCTCCGCCGCCTGCAGCAGCGCGCAGCGGATGATCTCGGTGCTGACGGGGTCGATCACGTGTTCACTTTCAGGATGAGGAAGCCGTTGTCATCCACCGTGGCCACGCAGCCGGGCGGGATGACCGTGGTCGCGGTCTCCTCCACCACGATCGCGGGCCCGGCCAGCTCGCCGTCCAGGCCGGCGCGGCGCAGCACGGGGGTGCGGTGCACCGCGCCGTCGAAGATCACATCCCGTACGTCGGGAGCCTCCTGCCCGGAGGCGGCGACGGCCGGCGCGGCGGTGCGCGGGAACGAGCCGAACCCGGTGCTGCGCAGCATGACGAACTCCACCGGCGCCTCGGGCGTGGCGTGCCCGTACCGCGCGGTGTGCGCCTCGGCGTAGCGGGCCGCGATCTCCGCCAGGAACTCCGGCTCGGCCGGCTCGGCGGCGTCGCGCAGCGGGATGGTGAGCGTGTAGTCCTGGCCCTCGTAGCGCATGTCCACGGCGTGCTCCACCCGCCGCCGCTCCTCCGGGACGCCCTGCCCGGCGAGCGCGTCGAGCGCATCCCGCTCCAAAGCCACGAGATTTCCGGACATGTCGGGGCCGTCGAGGGTGTCCTGCGGCCGGAAGTACGGATGCGTCAGATCCCTGCGCACCTCCGCCTCCAGCATGCCCCACGCCGAGAACGCCCCCGGGAAGCGCGGCACCACCACCTCGGAGATCCCCAGCTCGCGCGCGATGAACGCCGCGTGCATCGCCCCCGCGCCGCCGAACGCCACCAGCGCGAACTCCCGCGGCTCCACCCCGTGCTCCACGGTCAGCGTGCGGATCGCCTGCGCCATCTTGGCGTTGGCCACGTCGCAGATGCCCTCGGCCAGCGTCAGCGGATCGATCCGCAGCTCCCCGGCCAGCTCCGCGACCGCGATCCCGGCGGCCTCCACGTCCAGCGTCATCAGCCCGCCCGCGAACCACGCCGGATCCACCCGCCCGAGCACCACGTTCGCGTCGGTGACGGTCGGCCGCGCGCCGCCCCTGCCGTAGCAGGCGGGCCCCGGCACCGCACCGGCCGACTCGGGGCCCACGCGCAGCGCGCCCGCCTCCGCGTAGGCGAGGGAGCCGCCGCCCGCGCCGATCGTGTGCAGGTTCACGATCGGCATCAGCACCGGGTAGCCCTCGACGCGGGCCTCGCTGTTGACGTCCGGCCGCCCGTCCACGACCAGCGACACGTCGAACGAGGTGCCGCCCATGTCCACGCAGATGACGTTGCGCCGGCGCGCCGCACCGGCGCCGGGCCCGCGCCCGAGCAGCCGGGAGGCGGCCACCCCGCCCATCGTCCCGCCGACCGGGCCCGACAGCAGCGTCTGCAGCGGGCGCCGCATCGCGTACGAGGCGTTGACCAGCCCGCCCGACGACTGCATCACGTGCACCGGCACGGCCAGCCCGCGCTCGGCGAAGCGCCGCTCGATCCCGGCCAGGTACCGGCGCACCACCGGCCCGGTGTACGCCTCCAGCACCGCCGACGAGGTGCGCTCGTACTCGCGCCACTCCCGCGCCACCTCGTGCGAGAGCACCACCAGCACGTCGTCGCCCAGCTCGGCCCGCAGGATCTCGCCCGCCCTGACCTCGTGCGCCGGGTCGACGTAGGAGAACAGCAGGCACACCGCCACCGCGTCGAACCCCTCGGCCCGCGCCCGCCTCGCCGCCGCCAGCACCGACTCCTCGTCCAGCGGCGCCAGCTCGCGGCCCCGGTAGTCGAGCCGGCCGCCCGCCTCCATGACGTCCTGGCGCGGCACCAGCGGCGCCGGCTTGCGGTAACGCAGGTCGAACATGCGGTCCCGGTTGCCCCTGGCGATCTGGTAGACGTCCCGGCCGCCCTGGCTCGCCAGCAGCAGCACGCGGGCGCCCTTGCGCTCCAGCAGCGCGTTGAGCCCCTGGGTGGTGCCGTGCACGAAGAACGAGATGCCCGCGGGGTCGTCGACGACCCGGCCGAGCGCGGCGAAGACGCCCTCGGCCAGATCGCCCGGCGTGGTGGGCGCCTTCGAGGCCGTGACGGCACCCGACCGCTCGTCGTAGCAGACGACGTCGGTGAAGGTGCCGCCGATGTCCATGGCGACGCGATAGCTCATGCCGTGAACCGTACGAGGAGCAGCCGCCCGCCGCGGTGTGCGGGGCGCACATCCCGGAGCGGACGGCAGTGCACGGCGCAGGGGTCAGCCGACCCGGTTGCCGTCCCCGGTGACGATCATGCCGCTGTCGTGGCTCCCCAGCACCACCCGGGAGAGCATCGCGGCCACCTCCCGCCGCAACAGCGGGTCCGACCGGAACTCCTCGATGATCGCGCCCCGCAACGCGGCCCGGCCGGACTCGTCGTCGGGCTTGGCGCCGGCCACCCGGCCGATCACCTGGTGGGCCCGCGCGTCTCCCCGTCCGAAGACCCGCTGCAGGATGCGCGAGCCGCGGGCCACCTCGGTGTCCGCGGCCAGCTCGCTGGTCTTGGCCAGCACGCCGGTGCCGTAGGCGTCGATCGCCGCCGTGACGAAGGGCATGACGTCGTCCGCAGTGTCCATGAGACCCTCCCATAGGTCCTTATGGAATGACGAGATCGTAGCTCTCTCAGCTCCTGCGGCGAGGGCATACCCTTGCGACTGTGCCTGCCTCGTACCTGACCTTGAAGACCGTCGTCGAGCACGAGACGGAGGCGCGGCGCTCGCGCTTCATCTGCGCCCTGGCCCCGGCACGCACCGTCGAGGAGGCCGCCGCCTTCATCGCCGGGCGCCGCCGCGAGCATCCCGCCGCCACCCACAACTGCACGGCGTACGTGATCGGCGAGCGCATCCAGAAGGGCGACGACGACGGCGAGCCCGGCGGCACCGCGGGCACGCCCATGGTGCAGGCGCTGGTGGGCAGGGGGTTCAGCGACGTGGTGGCGGTGGTGACGCGCTACTTCGGCGGCACCCTGCTGGGGGCGGGCGGGCTGGTGCGCGCCTACGGCTCCGCGGTGACCGAGACGCTCGACCGGGCCGAGCCCGTGCGCATGGTCCCGGCCAAGCTGGTGCGCGTGGCGGTCGCGCACGACCAGGCCGGGCGGGTGGAGAACGACCTGCGGGCCTCCCGGCACGCGGTGCGCGAGGTGACGTACGCGGGCGAGGTCACGTTCGACGTCGCGGTGGGCGACGACGAGGTGCCCGCGTTCGCCGACTGGGTGGCCACGCTGACGGCCGGCCGGGCCCGCGTGGAGCTCGGCGACGACCTCCACGTGCCCGCCTGAGTCAGCCCTCCAGGGCGTACTGCATGACGCGGAACTTCGCCTGCGCCTCGGCCAGCTCGGCCGCCGGGTCGGAGTCGCCCATGATCCCGCCGCCCGCGAACAGCCGCGCCCGCCGCCCCTGCACCTGCCCGGAACGCAGCGCGATGCCCCACTCGCCGTCGCCGTTGGCGTCGATCCAGCCCACGGGGCCGGCGTAGCCGGCGCGGTTCATGCCCTCCAGCTCGCGGATGACCTGGATCGCCGTCTTCGTCGGGGTGCCGCCGACGGCCGCCGTCGGGTGCATGGCCGCCACCACGTCCAGCACCGACGCCCCGTCGGCCAGCCGGCCGGTGACGTGGCTGGCCAGGTGCTGCACGTTCGGCAGCACGAGCAGCTCGGGCTCGTCGGGCGTGGTCAGCGAGGAGCACAGCGGCGACAGCGTCTGGCGTACGGAGGCGATCGCGCACTCGTGCTCGTGCCGGTCCTTCGCCGAGGCGAGCAGCGCCGCCCCGCGCGCCAGGTCGTCGGCCGGGCCGGTGCCGCGCGCGGTCGTGCCGGCCAGCACCAGCGACTCGATCTCCTGCCCCGTGCGCCGGATCAGCAGCTCCGGCGTCGCGCCGACCAGCCCCGCCACCGAAAACGTGTAGCACTCGGGGTAGCGGGCGGCCAGCCTGGACAGCAGCAGCCGCACGTCGATCGGCCGCTCGGCGGTGGCGACCAGGTCGCGGGCCAGCACCACCTTCTCCAGCTCGCCCTCGCGGATGCGCCGCGCGGCACGCGCCACGACGTGCTCCCACTCGGGCGCGGTCAGGCTGCCGTCGCCGTAGCTGATCCTGCCCGGGTCGCGGACCGGGGTGAACGTCTCCAGCGGCGCGTCGCCGATCGTGGTCAGCCAGGCGTGGCCGTCGCGGCGGGCGAGCACGGCCCGCGGGACCACCAGGACGGAGCCGTGGGCGTCCTCGTCGAAGGTGAAGCTGCCGAAGGCGACCGCGCCGGACCCAGGGGTGCGCACGTCGTCGTGCACCTGCGCGTCCCCGAGCACGGAGGCCAGCCACCGGCGGGCCCAGGCGAACCTGCCGGGCCCCGGCGGCACGGCCACCCGGGCGGCCTCTCCCCAGCCGACGAGGCCCTCGCCGTTCCTGATCCACGCGTAGGGGGCCGTACGGGGGAGGGATGCCAGCAGGTCACCGGGGTCGCCAACAGGGGTGGTGCGAACCGGCAGCGGGCGGGTTGTTCCGAGCGCGACACTCACCCAAGACACTCTATGCGGGAACTGAACACGTTCGACTCGGACCCCCGTGAATGCGCGGTTACGGGCAAAGAACCCAGAAAAAACCGGATGCCAAGGAGTATTCAGACGGACCATATCCAGTCCGGTCTGTCAAGCGGCGATATGAAGTCGGTCCTGAACTGGCAGACCTTGCCGCGAGGTCATGGTGGGCCGCTGATCGGCTCCCTAACTTGGAGCTCATGATCGCTCGCCTGGGGCCCGTCCTGGCCGCCGCCGTCGTGCTCACCACTTCGGGCACGCTCCCCGCGCACGCCGCCGCTCCGCCCGTTCGCGCGGCGCGGAACGCCCAGCCCGTGCCCGGCGTCATGGCCGCGCTCGGGGACTCCATCTCCACCGGCTTCAACGCCTGCGGCTGGTACGTCTCCTGCACCGCCCGCTCCTGGTCCACCGGCGACAGCGGCGAGGTCAGCAGCCACTACTCCCGCCTCACCGAGCTGTCTGGAACGCTCCACAAGCACAACCTCACCTTCGCCGCTCCCGGCGCCACCAGCGCCGACCTGCTCGGGCAGATGAGGAAGGCGATCGCGGCCAAGGCCGACTACGTGACGATTCTCATAGGCGCCCAGGACGCCTGCACCCGTACCGAGCAGTCGATGACCCCCGTCGCCACCTACCGGCAGCGCCTGGACGCGGCGCTGGCCGAGCTGCGCTCCGGCATGCCCGGAGCCAGGGTGCTCTTCGCCAGCGTCCCCGACGTGCGGCGGTTGTGGCAGGTCGGCAAGGGCAACGCGCTGGCCCGCACGTTCTGGGGGACCGGCCGTATCTGCCAGTCCATGCTGGCCGCCCCCACCTCGACCCGGCGCGCCGACGACCAGCGCCGCGCCAGGGTGCGGGCCCGCGTGCAGGCCTACAACCGCGCCGCCGCCGGAGCCTGCGCCGCCTACGGCCGCAACTGCCGCACCGACGGGGGAGCGGTGTTCTCCTACCCGTTCACCCTCGACCACGTCAGTAAGTGGGACTACTTCCACCCCAACACCGCCGGGCAGCGGGTGCTGGCCGAGCGCACCTACGCGCGCGGCTTCACCTGGCTCGACCCCCGCTAGCGGCACTGCGCGAGCATGGTCTTCCTGTCGGCGGAGGTGACCGGGATGTCGTACTTGAGCGCCACCTGGGCCCACCGGGTGACGTAGGCGCACCGCACGGCCCGCCGGGGCGGCAGCCAGCTCGCCGGCCCCGAGGCGTCCTTCTGCTCGTTGGCCGCGCCGTCCACGGGCAGCAGGTTGAGCGGGTCGTTGGCGAAGTCCAGCCGCTTGGACATCGGCCAGCGCGGCGCGCCCATCCGCCACCCGTAGTTCAGCGGCACCACGTGGTCGACCTGCACCTCGTCGGCGTTGTCCTTGTGCCAGTGGATCAGCCGGCCGGTGTAGGGGTCGGTCAGCTCCATCGACACGACCTCGCAGCTCGACCCGGCTCTGAACTGCACGTTCTGCCCGTCGCGGGCCAGCAGGTCGTCACGGGTGCGGCAGCCGTTGCGCGCGTACGGCACCCCGGTCGCGCTGTCGGCCCAGTTCTCCCCGTACCGGGTGCGCGCGTAGCCGGTGTTGGGGCCGAGCCCCTTCACCCGCAGCCGCTTGATGAGCCCCCGCGCCTCGGCCTTCTCGGCGTCGGAGATGATGGGTGCCAGACCCGGCAGAGTGCCGCTGATGTTGCCCAGAGGGCCGGCGGCCGTGGCAGGCGGGGTCTTGGCGCTGCCGATGAAGGAAACGACGATGATGGCTCCGGCGAGGACCGCGACCGCGTCCTTGGTGCTCAAGCACGCCTCCATGAGCTCCAGGTTGTCTAGAGAAATTCCCGGTATCGCCTGTTCTGACACGGGGAGGGTTGTGTGACTGATCGTCCCGTCGATCCGGACGTCGACCTGCACGTGCCGGCGCAGCGGGCCGAGCTGCACTGGCCGGTGATCGCCGCGATCG
Organism: Nonomuraea thailandensis; assembly: GCF_024172165.1. Taxonomy (GTDB): domain Bacteria; phylum Actinomycetota; class Actinomycetes; order Streptosporangiales; family Streptosporangiaceae; genus Nonomuraea; species Nonomuraea thailandensis. The sequence goes on from NZ_JAMZEB010000002.1 coordinate 2,317,412, forward strand.
CGGCGGGCGGCGCGATCGGCGCCCTGGCCAGGTACGGCGCGCAGACCGCGCTGCCGAACGGCCCCGCGGACTTCCCGTGGGCGACGTTCCTGGTCAACGTGTCGGGCTGCCTGCTCATCGGGGTGCTCATGGTGGTGATCACCGAGGTGCGGACGGCCCACCGGCTGACGCGGCCGTTCCTGGGCGTGGGGGTGCTGGGCGGGTACACGACGTTCTCGACGTACGTGGTGGACGCGCAGCGGGCGGTCGCCGCGGGCGCGCCGGTGACGGGGCTGGTCTACCTGGCCGTCACGATGCTCGCGGCGCTCGCGGCGGTGGTGGCGGGCATGTGGCTGACCCGGCGCGTCGCCGCCGCCGTGACGGGGGCGGGCACGCGGTGACGGTGCTGCTCATCGTGCTGGGGGCGGCGGTGGGGGCGCCCCTGCGCTACCTGGCGGACCGGGCCGTCCAGGCGCGCCACGACACCGTGTTCCCCTGGGGCACGCTGGCGGTCAACGTCGCCGGGTCGGCGCTGCTGGGTTTCCTGGCCGCACTGCCGGTCGAGGGTGCGGTGTGGGCGCTGGCGGGTACAGGATTCTGCGGGGCGCTGACGACGTACTCGACCCTGGGGTACGAGACGGTGCGGCTGGTGGAGGAGGGCGCCCGCTTCCACGCGGTCGCCAACGCGGTGGCGAGCGTGGTGGCGGGGCTGGGCGCGGCCTACTGCGGGGCGGCGCTGGCCCAGGCAGTATGATCGCCGGCGGGAGGGGACGACACGTGAGCCATGTGTTAGCGCGGCTGTCGGGGCACGGAGTGACCCTGGTGCCCTGGTGGCCCTACGGCTTCGAGCGCTCCGCCGACGCCCCCGGCGTCGTCACCGTCATCCAGGGCGCGGGCGAGGCGACGCGCACGGCGGCGGTCGACGTGACCGACGCCCGCACCGTGGAGCACGTCGTCGAGGTGCTGCCCGGCCCCGGCGAGAAGGTCTGGCGGATCGAGACCTTGCACTACTCGGTCATCTGGCCGGACGACTTCGCCATCGAGTCCTCGCCGACCGGCGACTCCACCCCCTTCTACCTGTGGGGGCCGGACGAGTCGCTCATCTACCCGCAGGGCCCGCTGGCCCGCGACCGCATCCCGCCGCTCGTCGAGCTGGCGGGGCCCGGCCAGACCATGCTGTCCCAGCGGCAGGACCCCGGGCTGGAGTCGGTGGACCTCGCCTACCGGCACGAAGGGGAGAGCTGGCGCCAGTCCCACCACCTGGTGCCCTTCGGCGGCGGTCACGCGCTCGTCATCACCGCCCAGGCGCTCGCGGCCCACGCCGAGCTGACCTGGCGGGCCGCCCAGGCCGTCGCCCGCAGCGTGACGGCGCTGCTCTAGCGGGAGGCCGCCGCCGCGGGCATCCTCCGGAGCCCGCGATGGAACGGAATGTCACGCCCCCTGGGAAAGGGAGGCGTGATGGTCGCTGAGGTCTGGTCCGCCGGCGACGCCTACGAGGCGTACGTCGGCCGGTGGAGCCGCCGTGTCGCGAAGGGCTTCGTGCGCGGGCTGGGCGTGCCCGGCGGCGCGCGCTGGCTGGACGCGGGGTGCGGCACGGGAGCTCTGACCGCGGCGATCCTCGAGGTGGCGCAGCCCGCCGAGGTCCTCGGCGTGGACACCTCGGAGGGGTTCCTGGCCGGCGCCCGGGCCCGCGTCACCGACTCCCGCGCCGGCTTCCGCGGCGGCGACATGCGGGCGCTGCCCGTGCCGGCCGGCCGGTTCGACGCCGTGGTCAGCGGGCTGGCGCTCAACTTCGTCCCCGACCCGGGGCTCGCCGTGGCCGAGCAGGTCAGGGTCGCCGCGCGGGGCGGCACCGTCGCCGCCTACGTGTGGGACTACGCGGGCGGGATGGCGATGATCCGGCACTTCTGGGACGCCGCCATCGCGCTCGACCCGGCCGCGGCCGGCCTGGACGAGGCACGCCGGTTCCCGCTGTGCCGGCCCGACGGCCTGCGCGCCCTGTGGACGCGGGCCGGGCTCGACGGCGTGACCGTCCGGGCCATCCGGACGGTCACCGCGTTCTCCGGGTACGACGACTACTGGCGGCCGTTCCTCGGTGGCCAGGGACCGGCGCCCGGGTACGTCGCGTCCCTCAGCGAGGAACACCGGCGTGCCCTGCGGGAGTCGTTGCGCGCCCGCCTGCCCGCCGCTCCGGACGGCTCCATCCCGTTGACGGCCGGAGCGTGGGCCGTCCGTGGCACCGTCCGTCACTCAACACACAGAGAGAGATCATCGCCATGAACGAAGCACGACTCATGGAGTTCCTCGGCAAGTTCGTCAACGACGTCGGCGCCACCATGGCGGCCGGCAGCGTCGTGATCGGCGACAGGCTCGGCCTCTACCGGGCACTGGCCGAGAAGCCGCAACTGCCGCAGGAGCTGGCCGACCGCACGGGCACGGCCCCGCGTTACGTCGAGGAGTGGCTGCGCGTGCAGGCTGCCGGCGGCTACGTCGAGTACGACGCCGCGTCGGGCCGCTACTCCCTGTCCGAGGAGCAGGCGTACGCGCTCACCGACCCGGACGGTCCGGTGCTGGGCGGCTTCCAGCTCGCCCTCGGCGCGCTGAAGGCGGAGCCGCGGATCACCGAGGCGTTCCGCACGGGGAAGGGGGTCGGCTGGCACGAGCACGACGCGGACGTGTTCTCCGGCTGCGAGCGCTTCTTCCGGTTCGGGTACACCGCCAACCTCGTCAGCGCCTGGCTGCCCGCGCTCGAGGGCGTGGAAGGCGGGCTGCGCGCCGGGATCCGGGTCGCCGACATCGGATGCGGGCACGGCGCGTCCACCACGCTCATGGCGCGGGCCTTCCCGGCCTCGGAGTTCGTCGGGTGGGACTACCACGGGGCCTCCGTCGAGCACGCCCGCGAGCGGGCGGAGGCCCTCGGGCTCGGCGACCGGGTCGAGTTCCGGGTGGGCAGCGCGCAGAACTTCGGCGGCGGGCCGTACGACCTGGTGACCACGTTCGACGCGCTGCACGACATGGGGGACCCGCTCGGCGCGGCGCGGCAGGTGCGCGGCCGGCTTTCCGACGACGGCACCTGGATGATCGTCGAGCCCGCGGCGGGGCGGTCGCTGAGCGAGAACATGAACCCGGTGGGCCGCGCCTACTACGCGTTCTCGACGTTCCTGTGCGTGCCCAACGCGCTGTCCCAGGAGGGCGGCTACGCCCTCGGCGCCCAGGCAGGAGAGGAGCCGGTGCGGCGGCTGACGGCCGAGGCCGGGTTCAGCCGGTTCCGCCGGGTGGCGGAGACCCCGTTCAACATCGTCTACGAGGCGCGGCCATGAGGAGTTAATGTGTAAGTAAGTAATCATCTGGAGGACTCCATGGCGGACCCCCTCGACGCCTACTCCCAGGTCGTGTCGTCCGTGGCGGCCGAGCTGCTGCCGAAGGTGGCGAGCGTGCGGACCCGCGAGGGCAGCGGATCCGCGGTGGTGTTCACCGCCGACGGGTTCCTGCTGACGAACGCGCACGTGCTCGGCTCCGCCCGGTCGGGCACCGTGGCGTTCGCCGACGGCTCGTCCGGCGACTTCCAGGTGATCGGGCGGGACCCGCTGTCGGACCTGGCCGTGGTCAGGGCGCAGGCGGCCACGCCGCCGCCCGCCGAGCTGGGCGACAGCGACGGCCTCGTGGTCGGGCAGCTCGTCGTGGCCGTGGGGAACCCGCTCGGGCTGACCGGGTCGGTCACGGCCGGAGTGGTGTCCGGGCTCGGGCGGTCGCTGCCGGCGCGCAGCGGCTCCAGCATGCGGCTGATCGAGGACGTCATCCAGACCGACGCGGCGCTCAACCCCGGCAACTCCGGCGGGGCGCTGGCCGACTCCCGGGCGCGGGTGGTCGGGATCAACACGGCGGTGGCCGGGATCGGGGTGGGCCTGGCCGTGCCGATGAACGGCACGACCCGCTCCATCATCGCGGCCCTGATCAGGGACGGCCGGGTCCGCCGGGCGTTCCTCGGGCTGGTGACCTCGCCGGCGCCGCTGCCCGAGGAGCTGCGGCGCCGCACCGGGCAGAGCGGGGCGCTGCGCGTGGTCGAGGTGGTGCCCGGCTCGCCCGCGCACCGGGCCGGGCTGCGCGCCGGCGACCTGGTGCTCAGCGCCGGGCGCAACCCGGTGGGTGACGCGCAGAGCCTGCAGCGGCTGATGTTCGCCGAGGCGATCGGGCGGCCGCTGCCCATCACCGTCCATCGCAACGGCGCGCTCGTGGACGTCATCGCCGAGCCGGTGGAGCTCACCGGCACGGGGGTGTGACGGCTCCCCGCTGCCGGGTCCCTAGGGGCACGGCGGCTCGGGCGCGGCGGCCGGGCGGGCCTTGGCGTCGCGGCGGGCCAGCAGATCGGCCAGCAACGCGTCCCACTGCCGGCCGATGACGTCCACGTCGTACGTGCGGGCCGTCTCCAGCGCCCGCGCGGCCAGACCGCGGCGCAGCGGCTCGTCCTCGATGACCCTGATGATCGACTCGGCGAGGTTGGCATTGGTGCGCGGCTTGACCAGCAGCCCGTCCGCCTCGTGCGTGATCATTTCCTTGGGCCCGTGCGGGCTGTTGAAGCTGACGATGGCCAGCCCCTTGGCCATCGCCTCCAGGATCGTCATGGGGAAGCCCTCGTGCCGCGAGCTGAGCACGTAGATGGACGCCTTCTCCAGCTCCGCGCCCACGTCGGTGGTCGGCCCCGGCAGCTCGACCTTGCCCTCGAGCCCCGCCTCGGCGATCTGCCGGCGCAGGTTGTCCTCCTGCGGCCCGGCGCCGTAGATGCGCAGCTTCCAGTCGGGGTGCGCGGCGGCGACCGTCTCCCAGGCGGTGACCAGCCGGTGGAAGCCCTTGATCCGGGTCATCCTGCCGACCGCCACGGCCACCTTGCTGTCGAGCTTGGACACCTCGCCCGTCATCGGCGGCACGGCGTTGGGGATGCGCGCCAGCTTGCGCGGCTTCTTCGGCAGCGTCTCGCGGTAGTCGCGCAGGTCGGCCTTGGTGAGGGTGACCAGCGCGTCCAGGCGGCGGTACCGCCACTTGATCAGCTCCTGGACGGGCTCCGGCTGCGTGCGCAGGGCCACGTGCTCCTGCCCGATCGTGATCACGCCGGGCGGGGCTAACTGGGCCATCGCCAGGTTGAGCCCCGGGCGGGTGGCCATCAGCACGCCGGTGTCGAGTGAGCGGATGAAGCGGGCCAGCCTGAGGTCGGTCCACAGGTTGAAGCGGTGGTAGGCCGACTCCTCCTTCGGGATGAGCCTGCTCGGCATCTTCGACAACATCGCGCGGACGGGGTCGTGCCCCGGGTTGAGCCGGTCGTCCAGGAAGCGGAACTTCACGCGCGGGTCGATGGGGAAGAACGGCTCCTCCGCCTCCTTCAGAATGCTGACGATCTCCACGTCGTGCCGCTCGGCCAGATAACTGGCCAGGTTGAACACGGTCCTGATCGTCCCGCCCATCCCGTACGCGTGCAGGAGCAGGATGCTCACCCGCTGCGTCGAGGGCGGCGGCGCGCTGCTCGCCTTGCGCCGGTTGTATCCCCGATAGAGCCGCCGCATCGCCGACTTGCCCTTGCGTGCCAGTGCGCGCACCTGAGAAATCCCCCTTAGTCGCGGAAGCAGTCCCAACACACGTGGCCGGTGGTGAGAACGGTTACCTCACCACCGGCCCAACATCTCTCCGTCGGCGGAGTGCACTCTGTTCATCCCCGATGCACTTTCCCCACCTATGATCTTTAGACGCCATAAAGGTCATTAAGGTTGCATGCGCGGTCTGTGCCGGGGATCGGGAGTATGCGGCGGACGCTCGGCCAGCAGCTCCAGCGCGACGTCGATGGCCCGCTCGAGCTGCGTGTCCACGCCTCTGGCGTAATCCTGCGGGGTGATGTCCACCTCGATGTCGGGATCGGTGCCGTAGTTCTCCACCTGCCAGCCCACATCGTCGAAGGCGAAGGAGAACTCCGGCTGCGTGGTCACCGTCCCGTCGGCCAGCGTGTGCCGCGGCCAGATGCCGATCACGCCGCCCCACGTGCGCCTGCCGACCAGCGGGCCCAGCCTCAGCAGCTTGAAGGTGTGGCTGAAGATGTCGCCGTCGGAGCCCGCCCACTCGTTCGTGACCGCCACCAGCGGGCCGCGCGGCGACTCCGGCGGGTACGGCTCCGGGTCGCCCCACCGCGGGTAGTCGTAGCCGAGCCGCCGCCTGGCCAGCTTCTGCAGCAGCAGCGACGAGACGTGGCCGCCGCCGTTGAAACGCACGTCCACGATGAGCGCGTGCCGGTCGTACTCGGACAGGAAGCCCCGGTGGAACTCCCCGAACCCGTCGGGCCCCATGTCCGGCACGTGCAGGTAGCCGATCCGGCCGCCGGAGCGCTGGTGGCACTGGGCGCGGTTGAGGTTCACCCAGTCGCGGTAACGGGCGGGCTGCTCGTCGGCCAGGGCCCGCACGGTGACGGTGAAGACACGCTCCTCGCGCCGCAGCGTCAGCTCGACCTCCTCGCCGGCCTGGTTGACCAGGCGCTCGTTCGGGGTGGCGGTCGCCGCTCCGATCGGGGCGCCGTTGATGGCCAGGACGGCGTCGCCCGTACGCACGTCCAGCCCGACCCGGTTGAGCGGCGAGGTGGCGTCCGGGTCCCACGGGTCGCCCGTCACGACGGCGGCGATGTGGTAGACGCCGTCGCGCAGCCGCCAGTCCACGCCGAGCTTGCCCTGGCTGTAGTCCGGGCCGGGGCGGTACTCGCCGCCGCTCTCGTACGCGTGGCTGGTGGCCAGCTCGCCGTGCAGCTCCCACAGCAGGTCGGAGAACTCGCCCCGGGTCGTCACCCGCTCCACCAGCGGCCGGTACCGGTCGTACACGGCCGGCCAGTCCACGCCCGCCATGTCCTCGGTCCAGAAGTTCTCCCGCTGCAGCCGCCACGCCTCCCTGAACATCTGCCGCCACTCGGCCTCCGGGCAGACCGACACCTTGATGCGCGACAGGTCGACCCAGCCGCTCTGCCGCCCGGGCGTCTCCTCCTCGCCCGGCACCTCGCCCGCCTTCACCACGCGCAGCCGGCCACCCGCCCGGTACAGCAGCGTCCTGTGGTCGCGTCCCAGCTCGAACGCGCTCACCCCGTCGGCGAACGTCTCGCTCTCGCCCTTGGCGAAGTCGAACAGGTGCAGCGTGTCGTCCCCGTGCAGCGGGCTGGTCAGGATCAGCGCCTTGTCCTTCAGCCCCGCCACCTGCTCGTAGCGGCCCTCCGGCAGCGGGAACGCGGTGACCCTGCGGGCCAGGCCGTCCACGTCCACGCGCAGCGGCTCCTCGTCCCCCTCCTCCTCCTCGTCCTCGTCGTCGTCCTTCTCCTCCAGGGGGCGGGGCCGGGGCACGAACGGGTCCGGCACGTCCGCGCGCAGCGTCACCGCGTACGGGCGGGTGCCCAGCGGGAAACCCAGGTCGAACTGGAGCTGGTCGTAGACGGGGGAGAAGGCGCGCTGGCCGATGAAGTACAGATACCTGCCCAGGGGGTCGAAGGCCGGCATCGAGTCCTTGAGCACCGGCTCGCTGGCCTGCGCCGACCGGCCCGTCTCCGGGCGGTACAGCTTGATCGCGGTGGTCTGGGCGTTGAGGGGGCTCGCGTACGCCAGCCACAGGCCGTCGTGCGACCAGGCGGGATCCTCGGGCGGCCCGTGCGGGTTCGCCTCCACCAGCTCCGAGCGCCCGGTCTCCAGGTCGAGCAGGTGCAGCTCGTGGCGGTGGTTGACGACCGCGATCCGGTCGTGGGCGGGGTCGGGCACCAGCTCGTTGATCCGGCCCAGCCGGGCCACCTCGGTGCCGGGGCCGCCCTCGCCGCCCTCCAGCACGACCAGCTTCTCCTCGTCGCCGTCGTCGCTGGCGGCCGCGATGAGCCGCACGCCGTCGTTCAGCCAGGTCAGGAAGCGGTAGCGGACGCCGTCGGGGGAGCCGTGCTGGCGTACCGGGCCCTCCCAGTTCGCCATCGCGTACGCCTTGCCGCGCGCCGTGATCGCCAGCGCGCTGCCGTCGGGGCTGAGCGTGGCGCTGTCGAGGTAGTCGGCCGCCTCGACGAACCTGCGGTTGCGCTGCGTCCTGGAGCTGGCCAGCCGCACGTCCAGCCGGCGCGCCCGCTCGCCCGGCTCCAGCAGGTAGAGGTCCGCGCCCGCGTGGTAGACCAGCCGGTGGCCGTCGCCGGACAGGTTGCGCGCGTAGTAGTCGTCGTGGTGGGTGTGCTTGCGCAGGTCCTGGCCGTCTGGGGTGCACGAGTAGACGTTGCCGACGCCCTCGTGGTCGGAGATGAAGCACACCCGGTCGTCACACCAGGACGGCGAGGCCAGATTGCCCGGCAGCCTGATCAGCCGCCTGAACTCGCCGTCGCCGCTCGGGTCGATCCACAGGTCGCCGACGGTGCCGCCGCGGTAACGCTTCCACCGCGCCGGGTCCGCCGTGTTGCGGCCCAGCACGATCATGTTCTGCGGTCCGTACGCGATCGAGTTCGCCGGCCCGTACGGCAGCCGCTCCGGCACCCCGCCCGGCGCCACCCGGTGCAGCCACTTGCGGCCCTCGAACGGCTGGGACTGGTCGCTGGCGTACAGGATGCGGCCCTCCGGGTCCCATCCGGTCACCGTGCAGCGGGCGCCGTGGAAGGTCACCCTGCGGGCCGCGCCGCCGCCGGACGGCATCACGTACACCTCTTCGGGGCCCTCCTCGCGCCCGACGAACGCGAGCTGGTCGCCACGCGGCGAGATGCGCGGATAACCGGCCTCGGCCTGGCCGGCGGTCAGCCGGAAGGCCCGCCCGCCGTGTGCGGAGACCATCCACAGGTCGTCCTCGGCGGCGAAGACCACCACGTCCTGGAAGACGGCGGGGAAGCGCAGGTATGCCGACATGGCAGCTCCACTGGTCGATCGGACAGCCGGGGCGCTTGGCGGGCCGCGGCCGTCCGATCACATCACCGTCGGGCGGCCGATGCCTCAGCTCTCGTCGGTGGTCTTCCGGCCTTCCCGCTTCGTCTCCTTGGCCTGCCTGCTGGTCTTGATGGCCTGCTTCTTGGACTTGCCGGACTTGGAAGCGGGTTTCTTCTTCGTGTCAGCCATCGAAAATCCCCCCTGTAACGGATGAGATGCACCTGATTGGTACACCAAGCCACTTAATACCCATTCAGCGGAGAAATCCGACATACCGCCACTATCATCCCGAAGTGGCGGTTCATCTGAGTTGCCGGTCACCCGCCGGCTCTGACCACCACACGCCCTCGCCGTGCGACAAGCCGGGCAGGCGCCGCTCTACCTCATGGACCATCGCCGCCGGGATCTCGCCCTCCAGCACCCAGCCCTCGCCGTCCCTGCGCGCCTCCCGCAGCTCCCCGCCCAGCCCGGCCAGTTGCGCCGTGACCGGGCCGAACGCGTCCAGCGGCACCTCCGCCTCGAAGCGGTGGCACGGCTCGTACACGACCGTGCCCGCCCGGCGCAGCGCCCGCGCCAGCACCACCCGGGCGCGCCCGCGGAAGTCGGCCGCCACGGTCACCGGCGAGGAGTAACCGGTCCTGGTCAGCGTCACCAGCACGTCGGTCACCGGCCAGCCGCGCGGCCCCTCGCGCAGGGCCAGGCGCACGCTCTCCTCGATCGCCCGGTGGAAGGCGGCCGGCAACGACCCGAGATCGACCTCCAGCCGGTAGGCGATCCCCGACCCCCTGGGGGCGGGCTCGACCCGCAACCCGACGGTGGCCATGAAGTCGTTGCGGCCCTGCCGCTGGATCTCCTCGGCCGCCTCACCGGTGCCCGCCGGGCGTTCGAAGTACACCGGGCGGCTCGGCTCGAAGCCCGCCTCCACGCCGAAGTCCCTGGCCAGGGTCTCGCCGATGACCTCCTTCTGCACCTCGCCGTAGAGCAGGACCGAGGTGTCGCCGCCGGGCAGGGTGCGGGTGCCGATCAGCGGGTCCTGCTCGGCCAGCGCGAGGAGCGCGGCGTGCAGGCGTGGCTCCTGGCCGGGGACCCGCGGGCGGACCACGGTCTCGAGGCCGGGCGGGGTGAAGTACGCCTGTCCCGCCGGCCCCGGCTCACCCAGGTGATCGCCGACCCGGATCTCCGGCACGCCCCACAATCTGACGATGTCACCGGCCACGGCGTGGGCCTCGCCGGCGGCGCCGGCGACCGACAGCGCGGTCAGGCGGGCCTCGTACCCATGGCCGGCATCCCCGCTCCCGCCGCTGTGCGTGGTCGCGCCGCCGTGCCCGCTCCCGCCGCCTCGTGTCCCCGCGCCGTCGCTCGGACGGAGACCGTCAGCACCGCTGTGCCGTTGCCCGCGGTAGAAGGTCAGCGGTTCCCGCACCCGCAGGGTTCCGGACCGGATCCGCGCATAGGCCACCTTCTCCCCGGAGGCGGCCCGCTCGATGGCGAACACCGTGCCCGTCGCCGGCCCCTCCTCCGCCACCCGCGGCACGGCGGGGAAGAGCTCGGCGATGCCGTCGAGCAGCTCGGGCAGCCCTTGCCCGGTGATCGCCGAGCCGAACAGCACCGGAAACGCCACACCGTCGCCGCACTGCCGTGCCAGCGCCGCGCGTACCGTCCCCTGATCGGGGGCCTTGCCGTCGACGAGCAGCTCCAGCAGCTCGTCGTCCCGCTCCGCCAGCACCTCGGCGGCCTCGTACGGGCCGGCGACGGGCCGGGTGACGGCCGCCCGGCCGCCGAGGCCGTCAACGGTGTTGAGCGGGACGCACGACGGCGAGAGCCGGCGCCGGATGTCGGCGAGCAGGTCCTGTTCCCGCGCCCCCGCCCGGTCGATCTTGTTCACGAAGATCAGGGTGGGCAGGCGCAACCTGCGCAGGGTCCGCATCAGGACCCGGGTGTGCGGCTGCACCCCTTCGACGGCCGACAGCACCAGCACGGCGCCGTCCAGGACGCCGAGCGCGCGCTCGACCTCGGCCACGAAGTCGGCGTGGCCGGGGGTGTCCACCAGGTTGACCCGCAGGTCGCCCAGGGCGAAGGAGGCCACGGCGGTGCGGATGGTGATGCCGCGGCGGCGTTCGATCTCGCCACTGTCGGTCTGGGTGTTGCCCGCGTCCACGCTGCCGAGCCGGTCGATGACGCCGGTCTCGAACAGGAGCCGCTCAGTGAGGCTGGTCTTTCCCGCGTCTACGTGCGCGAGGATGCCGATGTTCAGGACGTGCTTGATCAAGGAGCCCTCGGGAAACTCTCGTGCCGATGTCGTGCTGGGAGATTCCGAGGCGGCGCCGCATCCCAAGCTCCTTGATCGTGGTCCGACACTGCCCGGCCATCCTGCCACCGCCCCACACGGCCCGGCCACCGAATTTCCGCCCAGCGGGTCGCCGCGACCCGCACGGGTGAACGGCGCCGCGCCACCCCAGGCCCGCACGGCGGTCACTCCTGCTGGGACGACGCGCCGCGCCGTCCGGAAACCCAGCGCTCGACGGGGCCCCGCCGGCTCGGTGCAGCCCCGCGAGCTCAGAGGAGGCGGAGCTGCTCGGGCTCGGGTGGCGAGGGGCGCTGGGGCGGGAGGCGGCGGGCCATGGCGGGGGTGGCGCGGCCGACTCCGTGGCGTTCGGCGAGGTCCTTGATCATGGCGGTGACCCGCTGCTGGTACGGCTTCGGCGCGTACGCCCCCCGCCCGTACAGCTCCAGGTAGCGCGGCACCAGGCGCGGGTGCTCGCGCGACAGCCAGCCCAGCCACCACTCCCGCGCTCCAGGCCGCAGGTGCAGCACGATGGGGGAGATGTGGGTGGCGCCGGATTCGGCGATCTCCCTGACCGTGCGGTCGAGCTGTGCGGGGGAATCGGTGAGATAGGGCAGGACGGGCGCCATCAGGACGCCGCAGGCGATGCCGTTGTCGTTGAGGGTCGCGCAGGTCTCGAGGCGGCGGCGCGGGTTGGGGGTGCCGGGCTCGACGGCGCGCCACAGCTCCTCGTCGACGAACCCCACCGAGAGGTTGGCGCCGACGTCCGCGACGTCGGCGGCCTCGGTGAGCAGGTCGAGGTCGCGCAGGATCAGGGTGCCCTTGGTGAGGATGGAGAACGGGTTGGCGGCGTCGCGCAGCGCGGTCAGGATGCCGCGCATCAGCTTGTAGCGGCCCTCCGCGCGCTGGTAACAGTCGACGTTGGTGCCCATGGCCACGTGGTGGCCGCCCCAGCGGGGCGAGGCGAGCTCCTTGCGGGCCAGCTCGGCGGCGTTGACCTTGACGACGATTTTGGAGTCGAAGTCCGCACCGGCATCGAGGTCAAGATATTCATGTGTTTTTCTGGCGAAGCAGTAAACGCAGCGGTGGCCGCAGCCCCGGTAGGGGTTGATCGTGTAGTCGAACGGGACGCGGCTGGCGCCGGGCACCCGGTTGATGATGGATCTGGCCCGGATCTCGTAGAAGGTCATCCCCTTGAACTCGGGCGTGTCGAACGTGCGGGTGACCGCGCCGCGGGCGAAGAGCGGCTCGGTCGGATCGGCCCGGCCTGGCGCGGTCAGGCGGAGGTTGTCCCAGCGCATGCCATGATTAGAACAGTCGTTCGAGCTTGATCGCAAACCGAAAAGAGGTGGCAATTAAGTGGTCAGCCGGGGGCTAATGATCTTCATGGTTGGGCAGGAAGACGCCACAGAGCTTGCGTTCGGGAGGTACCTATGGCCTGGTCGCAGGACGAGGAGCGGATGCTGGCCCAGATCGAGCAGCACCTCGTCGATGACGATCCGCGACTCGTCGCTCGGCTCGAGTCGTTCAACGAGCGGGTTCGTCGCAGCGAGGCGAGGTCGAGCGGGGAGCGCGTGCCCAGACCCCGGCCGCGCCGCACGACGGTCATCATCCTGATCAGCTGGCTTCTCATCGCCACCCTGGTCGCCACGCTCCTGATCATGCTTCTCCGCCACGAGGCCGCCGCCGCCCTGGCTCTGGCCCTGGCCTTCTGACTCGCCGCACCGCCCTTCCGACCCTGCGCCGCTCCTCCCGGCAGTGCGCAGGGTCGTGTCGTGCGGCCTGAGCCCGCCGCGGGGCCACGACAACGCATCGGGGTCAGCGGCGCAGGGCGGTCTCCCGCTCCATGCGCGACAGCTTCTCGGGGTTGCGCACGGCGTACAGCCCGGTGATGAGCCCGCCGTCGACATGCACCGCCATGACGGTGTCGAGCTCGCCGTCGCGCCGGACGGCCAGCGCCGGATAGCCGTTGACCTGCACCGGCAGCAGCGACGTCGTGCCGCCGATTCTGGTCAGCACGGCCGCCACGCTGCCGGCCCCCACGATGGGCGCCAGGGCCGCCTGCTTGATCCCGCCTCCGTCCGTCAGCAGGACGACGTCCGGGGCGAGGATGTCGAGCAGGTTCTGCAGGTCCCCGGTCCGGACCGCCCGCTGGAACGCCGCCAGCGCGTCCCGTGACTCGGCGGGGGAGACCGTCTCGCGCGGCCGCCGCGCCGCGACGTGTGAGCGCGCCCGATGGGCGATCTGCCGGACGGCGGCCTGGCTCTTGTCCACGGCCTCGGCGATCTCGTCGTAGTCCAGGTCGAACACCTCGCGCAGGACGAACACCGCCCGCTCGGTCGGCGTGAGCGTCTCCAGCACCAGCAGCATCGCCATCGACACGCTCTCGGCCAGCTCCACGTCCTCCGCCACGTCCGGCGCGGTCAGCAGCGGCTCCGGCAGCCACGGGCCGACGTAGGACTCCTTGCGCCGCCCGAGCGTCCGCAACCGGCCCAGCGCCTGCCGGGTGGTGATCCGCACGAGGTACGCCCGCTGATCCCGCACCTCCGCCAGATCGACGCCCACCCACCGCATCCAGGTCTCCTGCAGCACGTCCTCGGCGTCGGCGGCGGAGCCGAGCATCTCGTAGGCGACGGTGAACAGCAGGTTGCGGTGCGCGACGAACGCCGCGGTGGCGGGATCCGGGTGGCTCGTGCCCTCCGCGTGCTCCCCGGGCTCGAACTCCGGCATGTCGGCCATGGACGGCTCCTGTTCGCTCTCGACTGTCACTTCCACCAGATGCCGGGTCGCGCCGTTTTGTGACAGCGAGCCTAGGGCGCCCCAGCGGCGACCCGCCCGCGTGTGGCGTACGTCACGCGCCCCGCGCTGTCACAAGGGCGGGCCCGCCGGCATCTCCTGGGCGTCCGGCACCGGCCGGGCACGTCGAGATGAGGAACGTGATGAGTGCAGCGCTTGAGATCCTTCGCCGCGACTTCGGCGGCGCCGTCATCGAGCCGGGTGGGGCGGAGTACGAGTCGGCCGCCCGTTCGGTCGTGGCCACGGGCAGCCCCGCCTGCGTGCTGCGGCCCGAGAGCGTCGCGGACGTCCAGGCGGCGGTCGGGTTCGCCGCCGCCACGGGGCTGGTGCTGTCCGTGCGGGGCGGGGGCCACGCCTTCGCGGGGTTCGGCACCAATGACGGCGGCGTCGTGATCGACCTCGGCAGGCTCGCGGACGTGGAGATCGTCGACAAGGAGCGGCACGTCGTGAGGATCGGCGGCGGCGCCACCTGGGGCCAGGTCGCGACCGCCCTGGCCCCGCACGACCTGGCGATCTCCTCGGGCGACACGAGGAGCGTGGGCGTCGGCGGGCTGACGCTGAGCGGCGGCATCGGCTGGAAGGTGCGCAAGCACGGCCTGGCATTGGACCACCTGGTCGCCGCGGAGCTGGTCACGGCCGCGGGAGAGGTCGTGCGCGCGAGCGCGGGGGAGGACCCGGAGCTGTTCTGGGCGATCCGCGGCGGCGGTGGCAACTTCGGGATCGTGACGGCCTTCGAGTTCGCGGCGCACCCGACGACGGACGTCTTCCACGGCCGGATCACCTTCCCGCCGCAGGAGGCGGCCACCGTGCTCCAGGGCTGGGCGGATCACCTGCGCGCCGCGCCCGAGGAGCTCACCTCCATCGCGAACCTCGTCAACCCCTTCGCCGGCGGCCCTGAAGGACCGATCGAGATCCTGGTCACCTTCGACGGCGACGCCCCGGAGCTCGCCGCCCGGGCGATCGACCCGATCCGCCGGCTCGGCACGGTGATCGTCGACGACGTCAGGCCGATCCCGTACGCCGACACGCTCGTGGAGGGCGTGACCCCGCCGCCGGGCATCCGGTTCGCGACCAGGAACGCGTTCGTCGGCGAGGGGTCGGTGCCCGCGGTGCTGGCCGTCCTCGCCGAGGCCAGGGCGGCGCAGGGGGCGCCGATCATCTCCGTCCGCAGCGTCGGCGGCGCGGTGTCCCGCGTCCCCGACGACGCCACCGCCTACGCGCACCGCCGGGCGGAGCTGATGGTCGTGACCACCACCGTGGGGCCGCCGCCGGTCGTCGAGGCCGCCCGTCCGGGCCTGGACGCGCTGTGGGGCAGGCTGGCGCCCCACGTCGAGGGCGCGTACGCGAACTTCCTCGCCTCCGCCACCGAGGAGGACGTCGCCGCGATCTACCCGCCGCGGACCCACCGGCGGCTCGCGGCGGTCAAGCTTCGGCTCGACCCCGGCAACCTGTTCGCGCGCAACCACAACGTGCGGCCCCGATAGGGCTCAGCGGACCCGGTCGTAGACGAGGGACAACGTGCCGTGCTCGCCCGCGGCCTGCCTGACGAGCGCCCACTGCCCGGCGGGCAGGCCGTCGTCGAAGAGCCGCGGCCCGCCGCCGAGGAAGACCGGGAAGATCGTGAGCGCCAGCCGGTCGACCTGGTCGGCGGCCAGCAGCGCCTTGATGACGCTCGCGCTGGAGAGCACGAGGATGTCGCCGCCCTCGGCCGCCCTGAGCTCCTCGACCACGTCGGCCGCCGGCCTGTCGGCGATCGTCGTGCGCTCCCACGGCGCCTCTTGCAGGGTGGAGGAGAGCACCACCTTGTCGGCGTCCACGAGCCACTTCGCGAACCCCTCGTCACGCGGGTCGGCGCCCTCCATGCCGATGACGGTGGGCCAGAAGCCGAGGAAGCCCTCGGCGTTCACCCGTCCGAGCAGCGCCGTCGTGGCGGGCTCCCAGAGGCCGGTCAGGTGGTCGCGGGCGACGTCGGTGACCGCGTACGGCATCACCCAGCCCATGTCGGCCGGGTCGTCCGGACGGGCGTAGTGGCCGTCGAGGGACAGGCTCATGTTGGTGACGACCCTGCGGGTGGTCTGCTGCGTCATCTCGTGCTCCTCATGTCGGTGGGGGTGGTGGCCGCGGCCAGGGCGGCCACGAGCTTGTCGAGGCTCTGGCCGAAGCCGAGCTCGATGCCTGCGATGAAGTCGGCGGAGCCGATGGTGCTGTCGGTGACCCGGAAGTCCACGTCGAGGTCCGTGCCGGCGCCGGTGGGCCGCAGGACGAGGTCGACGTGGGCGGTGAAGGCGATCCCGCCGCCGGGGAGCCGCGGGGAGAGCCGGTAGGACAGGCGCTCGCCGGGGTGTGCGAGGTCGACGACTCCCTCCGCGCGCCCGGCGACCACGTCGGAGCCGTCGGCGTCCTCGGCGTCGCGGTACTCGTGGACGATCCGCCCGCCCGGCCGCGCCTCGAACACGAGCTCGGAGACGCGCAGGTCGTCGGGCGTCCACCAGCGGGCGAGCAGCGCGGTCTCGGTCAGGTGACGCCAGGACAGCCCGGGGTCCGCCGCGAGCGACCGGTGGAACGTGAACGACCGGCCGTCGGCCCAGCCCGGCTCCCGCGCCTCCAGCCGCGCGGCGTCGAGGCTGAGCCCGTGGCGCTCGAACACCTCGCCGGGGCCGCCGGGCTGCTCGGCGAGGTCGGCGAGCCGGTTGAGCGCCGCCGCCAGGTCGCGCAGCGCAGCGGACCTGAGCGCGTAGATGCGGCGCTGGCCGGTGCGCCGGGAGACGACGAGACCGGCGCGCTCCAGGGCCTGAAGGTGCTTGGTCGTCTGCGGCTGCCGCGCCCCGGCGAGCTGGGCGAGCACGCCGACCGGGCGGGGCCGCTCGGCCAGCAGGCTGACGAGCCGCCAGCGGGCCGGATCGGCCAGTGCGGTGAGGAGTGCCTCCATGGGCAGAAGTATTCGCCATGGAGAATATTCGTGTCAAGGAATAAGTTGGCCCGAACTCAGTGCAGGCCGCGCTTGCCGGGCGTCCAGAACGGCTTGACCTTGATGGCCTTGCGGGGCCAGTTGCGTTCGCGTACGAGGTAGTCGCGGATCATCTGGCACGTGCGCGCCTCCCCCGCGAGATAGGCGGCCCCGGTGTTGCCGGGCAGCTCCAGGCCGGCCACCGCGGCGAGCAGCGTCCGCGAGGACGCGGCCGGCGCGCCCCGGCGGTGCGCGCGGCGCAACTCGTGCGGGCCGGGCATGGGCGGGTCGTGCTCGGCGGACTCGCTCTCCAGCACCCCGTGCACCCGCGCGTCCTCCCCGAGCGCGCGCACCATCGGGCCGAACGCGGCGCTCGCCGTCTCGTCCCCGGCGAACAGATGGAACGGCGCGTCGTCGCGGGTGAAGAAGTCGCCCTGCGGCCACCAGAACGTCACCGTGTCCCCCGGCGCCGCCTCCTGTGCCCAGCGCAGCCCGATGCCGTCGCCGCCGTACAGGTGCGCGCGCAGCTCCAGCGACCGCCGGTCCTGGCCGAGCTCCCAGATCGTGTACGTCCGCAGCGTCTCGGCCGGACGCAGGATCCCGTAGACCGACAGCGGGTCGTTGATCTGGACGCGGATGTGCTGCCCGGCCCGGTACGGGAACGCGATCGGCGTCTCCGTCGCCAGGCGGATGCGCCGCATGGTGGGCGTGACCAGGCCGGTCTCGGCGACCCGGGCCTCCATGACGTACTTGGCGAAGGCGCTCGCCAAGGGGTTGGGCGCCACGATGCCTCCTTATTAGGGGTAAATTTGCTTAGAGGCATTAAGGAAACATAGATGCCCTAGGATGTCAACGGAACGCGAGAAAGGTGGGCGGATGACCGCGCAGGGTGTCAGCAGGCGCGAACGGGTACGGCAGGCGACGCTGGCGGAGATCCGCGCGGCGGCGCGCAGGCTGCTGATCGAGCAGGGCTCGCAGGCCGTCACGATCAACGCCGTGGCCAGGGAGATGGGCATGAGCGGCCCGGCGCTCTACCACTACTTCGCCGGGCACGAGGAGCTGGTCGGAGCGGTGACGGCCGACTTCTTCCGCGAGCTGACGCAGGCCATGGAGACGGCTCGCGACGCCTGCCCGCCGGGAGAGCACGCCGCGCGGCTGCTGGCGGCCTGCCGGGCGATGCGGAGCTGGGCGGTGTCGCATCGGGCGGAGTTCGGCTGGGTGTTCGCCAGCCCGATCACGGCCGAGCGGCGGCCCGACTCGCCGCGCGAGCTGGCCGGGCGCGACTTCGAGCAGGTCTTCCTGGAGGAGATCGCCGAGCTGTGGGAGCACCGGCCGTTCCCGGTGCCCGATCCGGGTGAGCTGCCCGCGTCCATCAGGGAGCAACTGCGGGCGTACGCGGCCTCCACCGGCATGGGGCTGCCCGTGGAGGCGATCCACGTGTTCATGTCGTGCTGGATCAGGCTGTACGGCCTGCTCTGCATGGAGGTGCTGAACCAGCTCGACTTCGTCTACTCCGACATGGAGCCGGTGTTCGAGGAGTGCCTGCGCGAGATCGCGCCCAGGCTGGGCCTCGACTACGAGACCGCGGCGGGTCCCGCGGTCAGCCCGCCACGTGGACGGTCGGCTCGTGGCGGACCGGGAAGTTGACCGAGTTGGCGATGAAGCACGCCTTGTGGGCGTCGGCGTGCAGGGCCAGGGCCGTCTCGGCCATCTCCTGCGCGGCCACGGTGACCGCCGGGTGCAGCACCACCTCGGTGAAGCGACCGCCGTCCGCCGACTCGGCCATGGTGCCGGTCGCGGTGTCGGTGTACCCGGTGACGACCACGCCGGCCACGGCGCACTTGTGCAGGTACCACAGCATGTGACACTGCGACAGTGAGCCGACCAGGAGCTGTTCGGGGTTCCAGCGCGCCGGGTCGCCGCGGAACGCGGGGTCGGAGCTGCCCCCGATGACCGGCGGGCCCTCGGCCGACAGCTCGTGCTCGCGCCCGAAGTCGCGGTAGCCGCTGGTGCCGGTGCCCTTGTTGCCGGTCCAGGTCACGACGGTCTGGTAGTGGTGCTCGCGGCTCATCGGCGGCCGTCCTCGTTGTCCGTGGCTCTCACCGGCGGGGCGCGCCCCGCCGGTCCTTCTCGTTCGAACGCTATCGAATCCGTCCGTGAAGCCCAGGGGCCGGTGCCGCCAGCTCGCCATCGACGCGTTCGGAGGTCAGCGGCAGCCTTGTAGGCGAGTACTCGTCTGCGTATACTCGTCCACGAGTAAGCGAGTGATCGAGGACGGTGAGTGGAGATGCCCCGACGGCGTCCGGTGAGCAACCTGCTGGCGCTGGCCGTGCTCACCGTCGTCGACCAGCGCCCGATGCATCCCTACGAGATGGCCTCCGTCCTGCGCTCCCGCGGCAAGGACCAGGACATGCCGATCAAATGGGGCTCCCTCTACACCGTCGTGCGCAACCTGGAGAAACACGGCCTGCTGGAGGCGGTGGAGAGCGCCCGCCAGGGCGGCCGCCCCGAGCGCACCGTCTACCGCGTCACCGGCGCGGGCCGCCAGGAGGCCGACGACTGGACCAGGGAGCTGCTGTCCGAGCCGCGCCGGGAGCCGTCGGCGTTCGAGGCGGGCCTGTCGGTGATGGCCGGCCTCGGCCCCGACGAGGTCGCGGCGCTGCTGCTGCGGCGGCTGGAGGTGCTGGAGAAGCAGATCGAGGCCGACCGGCGGGCGCTGGAAGGGGATCGGGCCGAGGTGCCCCGGCTGTTCCTGGTCGAGTCCGAGTACGCGCTGGCGATGCGGGAGGCCCAGGCCGCCTGGGTGCGATCGCTGCTGGCGGAGCTGGACGGGGGCACGTTCCCCGGTCTGGCGGAATGGCAGGCGTATCACCGCACGGGCGAGATGTCGCCCGACGTGGCGGACCTCGCCGAGAGAGGCCGCCCGGCCGACCGAAGGCCAGAAGGGGAGCCACCATGACCACGACCACCACCGGCACCGTGACGTCCGCCGACGGCACCACGATCAGCTACCGCGAGGTCGGGCAGGGCCCCGGCTTGGTGATCGTGCACGGCGCCATGCAGACCGGGCACACCCAGATCGAGCTGGCCGGAGCCCTGGCCGGCGACTTCACCTGCTACCTGCCCGACCGCCGCGGCCGGGGCGGCAGCGGCCCCGCGGGCGCGGACTACGGGCTCGCACGCGAGATCGAGGACCTGGAGGCGGTGCTGCGCGCCACCGGCGCCCGGTACGCCGCCGGCGTCAGCTCCGGCGCGGTCATCACCCTGCACACCGCGCTCGCCCGCCCGGCCGCCCTGAGCAAGGCCGTGCTCTTCGAGCCCCCGCTGGGCCTCGACGCCACCGGCGTGCGCGGCGCCCTGGAGCGCTTCGACCGCGAGATCGCCGCGGGCCGCGTCCCCGCGGCGCTCGTCACCGGCATGCGGGCCGCCCGGCTCGGCCCGCCGCTGTTCAACGCGCTGCCCCGCCGCGTGCAGGAGTGGCTGACGGGCCTGATGCTGCGAAGCCAGGACGGGGCGGCGGCGGACGGGCCGACGTTCAGGGAGCTGGCCCCGACCCAGCGCCACGACATCCAGATCGTGGCCGAGGCCTTCGGGGGCTTCGCGGCGTACGGTCCGGTCGAGGTGGAGACGCTGCTCCTCGGCGGCGGCAGGAGCCAGGGCTACCTGAGGTCCGCGCTCGTCGAGCTGGAGCGCGTCATGCCGCGGGCCAGGCGCGTGGTCATGGAGGGCCTCGACCACGGCGCCACGCAGAACGCCGCCCAGCGCGGGCGCCCCGAGCGGGTCGCCGAGGAGATCCGCCGGTTCCTGAAGGGCTAGAGGTTCCTGAGGAACGTGGCCGCGACGGGGGCGGCCACCGCACCGCCGCCGCCTCCGCCCTCGACGACCACGGCGAACGCGACGTCCCCCTTGAAGCCCATGAACCAGGCGTGGGAGTTCAGCTTCTCGCCCGTGCCGTACTCGGCCGTGCCGGTCTTGCCGTGAGTGCCCGACGGCAGCCCCGCCGACTTGGCGGTGCCCTTGGTCACCACCGCCGACATCATCGTGTGCAGCCCGGACCGCACCCCTTCGGGCAGCTCCCGCTCCTTGGCCTTCTGCCTGATCGACGGCACCAGCGTCGGCGGGCGCCACGTGCCGTCGGCGATGGCCGCGGCCACCGAGGCCATCGACAGCGGGCTGGCCGTGATCCTGGCCTGACCGAACGACTCCGCGGCCAGCTCGGCGTCGGACTCGGCCCTGGGGAAGCTGGCCTTCGTGGCCGGCACCCCGATGTTCAGCGGCTGGTTGAACCCCACCTCCTCGGCCACGTCCAGCAGCTTGTCGGCGCCCAGCTTCGACTCCGCCAGCGGCGCGAACGTCGTGTTGCACGAATGGGCGAAGGAGTCGAGGAACGAGATCGACCCGAACGCCTCCTCGTCGGAGTTGCGGATCGACAGCCCGCCGACGTTGACGTTCTTCGGGCAGGTCACCGTGTCCTGCGGCGACACCCCGGCCTGCAGCAGCCCGATCGCGGTGACCGCCTTGAACGTCGAGCCGGGCGGGTAGCGGCCGTCGAGCGCCCGGTTGAACCCGCCCACGTTGTTGACCACGGCCAGGATCTCGCCGCTGGAAGGCTTGATCGCGACCAGCGAGGTGGGCTTCTTCATGTCCTTGACCGCGGCCACCGCGGCGGCCTGCGTCTGCGGGTCGAGCGTGGTCTGGACGGGCGCGCCCTCGGTGCCCTCGATGGTCTCCAGCGTCTCGTCGCCGAGCCTGATCTCGGTCGCGGGGGTGCCGGCGAGCTGCTCCTGGAAGGTCTCCTGCAGCCCGCCGCGGCCGACGGCCTGCCCGACCTTGTAGGAGGAGCCCAGCTTGGAGACGTCCTTCTTGGTGGCCTTGTCGAGGTAGCCGACGAGCTGCTGCACCGAGCCGCCGACCGCGCCGGTGTCGATGCGGTCGCCGTCGGCGTCGGTGATCTCGGCGCGCTGCGGCCACTTGGTCTTGAGCGAGAACGCGGCCCCCTCGGTCATCGACGGGTGCAGCGTCGCGGGCTTCCAGTCGACCTTCCAGGTGCGGTCGGCCACCACCAGGTCGATCTTGCCCTCGTAGGTCCACCGGCCGATGTTCTTCAGGCCGAACGTGGCGGTGTAGGGGACGCTGGCGCGGTCGTCGCCCTCGGTGACCCGGCCCAGCTTGACGGCGGCCGACTCGACGGCGAGGGCGGTGCGCTGCTGGTCGTACGCGGTGAGCTGCTGCGGCGCGGCCAGCTCGGCCGCCATCGCGGTCTTGTCACCGGCCTGCCACGCCACGGCGAAACGCTGCGCGGTCTCGGCCGGAGTGCCCCTCGTGTGCAGGACGTAGTACGCGCCACCGGCCGCGGCCCCCACCGCGAGCACGGCGACGCCGGACACGATCGCGATCGTACGACCCCGCGCCACTGATCAGCCCCCAGACTTCTCGACGACAGGTGTCCGAGCCTAGCGTCCGAATCAGGACATTCCATTCGAAGCTTTGTAACTGGCCGCGTACGTCGGCACATACTCCTGACCGGACAGCTTCTGGATGGCCGCCATGATCTCGTCGGTCACCCGCCGCCGGTCACGCGCGTTGGCGTGGTCGCCCTCGAACCGCATCGGCGCCCCGATGGAGATGCCGATCTTCGCCGGCCTGGGCACCTTCGCCCCGTAGGGCAGCACCTTGTCGGTGCCGCTCAGCGCCACCGGCAGCACGGGGGCGCCGGTCTTGAGCGCCAGCCAGGCCACCCCGATCTTGCCGCGGTAGAGGCGGCCGTCGGGGGAGCGGGTGCCCTCGGGGTGGATGCCGAACAGCTCGCCCCGCTCCAGCAGCGCGGCGGCGTCGTCGAGCATGGCCTGCGCGGCGTGCGCGCTCTCCCGGTCGATCGGCAGGCTCCCGCCCAGCCGCATGAAGAACCCGGAGACGGGGTTGCCGTCGAAGTACTCGTTCTTGGCGGTGAACGTCACGTGCCGGGGCAGCAGCGCCGGGAGCAGGAACGAGTCGAGCACCGACAGGTGGTTGGCGGCCAGGATCGCGGGCCCGCTCCTCGGCACGTGGGCCGCGCCCGAGATGTGCGGCCTGCACATCGCGGTCGTCAGCGGTGCGGCGGCGAACTTGACCACTTCGTACAGCAACGAGCTCTCCTGATCATCGGGCCTGCGGCCACCCCACCATAGATCAGGCGCCCCGCCGGTGCGGCGGGACGCCTGGGAAAAGCTGTTAGGCCGATGTGGCGGTCGCCTCCTCGGCGAGGTGCACAACACGGCTCCAGCCGAACGGTATTCCGTGAAGGCGGTAATTTGCGGCCCGGGGGACACTAACCACATCGGCAATCTTGAGTTAAGCACACCGGCCGCCCCTGAAGGTAATCGCGCCTACCTCTTGGGCCGCGTTTTACCGGCTCATGTCCTGGTCCAGTGCGGCTGCGCCACGTCGAAGACCCGCTGCTCCCGCCCCCGCAGCGCCACCTCGGCGAACTGCCACAGGATGGCCCCCGTCGGCGCGTGGATCACGATGGACGGCCCCAGCGGCATCTGCAGCAGCTCGCCCCGCCAGCGCGGCACCCCCGGCGCCAGGAACCGCTCCAGCGGCACCGCGTGCACCGAGGCCACCTCCCGCGGGTCCGGCACCGGCTCCTGACGGCCGCCGAACGCCACCACCGGCGTGATCACGAACCCCGAGTCGGTGACGAAATCGTCGAGCAGCCCCGCCACCTCCACCCCCGTGACGCCGGTCTCCTCGGCCAGCTCGCGCAGCGCCGCCTCCTCCGGCCGCTCCCCGTCGTCGGCGCGCCCGCCGGGCAGCGCCCACTGCCCCGGGTTGCGGCCGCGCGCGGCCCGCCTGATCACGACCACGTACGGGCGGCCCCCGGTGTCCTCCAGCACGCACACGGTGACGCCGGCCCTGCGCACCCCGCCGGCCGGCGGGACCTGCCTGCGCTCGAAGGCGGCCAGCCGGGCGGTGACCTGCGCGCGCAGCGTGTCGATCGGCGTCAGCATCCCTCCAGGATCTCACGCCGTGGTGCGCGGCAGCCGTACCTCCACGTGCGGCCCGCCCTCGGCCGGCGCCGTCACCGTCCCGCCGTCCGCGGCCACGACGGCTCGCGCGATCCACAAGCCCAGCCCCGTCCCGTGAGAGGAGCGCACCCGCTCGCCCTGCATCCGGCTGAACGGTCGAACGGTCGTCCACCTCGTAGGGGGCTGGACACCGCCGTCGTGGGGGCTGGCCGGTCGTCGTGCCGCCGTGGGCGCTGGGCGGGGCGGTCGTCGCGACGCTGGTGAAAGGCACGGCGGCGGGCATCTACCCGGCCATGCGCGCCGCCCGCGTGTCGCCCACCGTGGCGCCGGCCGCCGTCTGACGGCTCTACCCCGGGGTGAGCAGGATGCTGAGCAGCGTCCCGAGCAACATCCCCGCGCCCGCGGCGATCGCGGCCCACCGGCCCAGGGGCTCGCCGCGGGCATGACCCACGACGCCCAGCACGAGCCCCGCCAGGCCGAACAGGACCGGCAGGTAGAGCACGGCCACCGCCCCGCAGACGAACCCGATGACCGACGGCACCTGATCCAGCACCCGCGGCGCCCTCACCGCCGGCGGTACGGCCCACCGCGGCCGATCACCAACGTCATCGACGTCATCGACGTCATCGACCTCGCCGGCGTCATCGGTTCCGCCGGCGTCATCGGCCTCGCCGGCGCCGCGCCGAGCCGCGTCGCCGCCCCTGGGCGTGCCGCCTGCGGTGAGCGGGCCGCTCTTGCCTGCCGCGCCATCCGCGACGGCCGCGCCATCCGCGGCCGCCGGGCCACCTTGAACGCCCGCGCCATCCGCGGCGGCCGGGCTGCTCCGGTCGGACGCGCCGCGCGCGGCGGTCGGCCGGCTTCGAGCTGGCGGGCTGTTGGCGGCGGTCGGCCGGCTTCGAGCGGGTGGGCCGCTGGCGGCGAGCGGGCCGCTTCGGCCGGACGAATCCCCTGCGGCGGCCTGCTCGCCACTGGCGGGCGCGCCGGCTGCGGGCGGGCCGTCCGCGTTGAGCGGGCCGCTCCTGCGGGGCGTGCCGTCCGGGGTGGCCGGGTGGGGCCGGGCGGGGGCGTCGCCGGTGCCGGACGGGTCCGCGGGGTCGGGGGAGGAGGACACGCGCGGGCTCCTCTCGGAGGGTGCACACATCACACACCGGACGGGAGGTCGATGTCGAGACATATGCCCATTTCAGGATGGGTGGGCCAGCTGCGGCGGAAGAGGCCGGGCATGCACCACGTCGAGCCGGGACACCGCGCGGGTCAGGGCGACGTACAGGCGGTTGAGCCCGCGCCGCTCCGCCCCGGCGATGGCCGCGGGCTCGGCCACGACGACGTGGTCGTACTCCAGACCCTTGCACATGGAGGCCGGCATCACGCTGAGCCGGCCGCTCACGTCGAGGCCCTCGTTCCAGAGCGCGGCGGTGATCGACTCCACGCCGGCGTCCGCGGCGATCACCCCGATCGAGCCCTCGAACCCGAACGCCTCGCGCACCGCCTCCACCACCCCCTTCTCCAGAACGGGCACCTCCGTCACCCGCAGCCGCCCGTCGGAGCGGTACGAGCGCGTCGCGGGCACCTCCGCCTCCAGCGCCGCCAGCAGCGTGTTGGCCAGCTCCACCACGGCCGCCGGGACGCGGAACCCGGTGCTGAGCGCGATGACCTCGCCGCCGGGCTTGCCGAGCAGCTCCAGGCGCTCCGGCCAGGACGCCGCCGCCCACGGCGTGGTGCCCTGCGCCAGGTCGCCGAGCACGGTCAGCGAGCCGTGCTCGCTGCGCCTGGCCACCGCGCGGCACTCCATCGGCGACAGGTCCTGGGCCTCGTCCACGATCACGTGCCCGTAGCCGCGCGGGCGTTCGATCAGCGAGCCGAGCTCGTCCAGCAGCACCAGGTCGGCCGCCGACCACTTCGCGCTCTTGACCCCGCGCGGCGGCCTGCTCCAGGTCAGGGCCGCGCGCTCGGCGTCCGTCAGCAGGCCGCGCGCCGGGTCGCGGCCGTCCGCCGCGGGGCCGCGCAGCAGCTCGTACAGGACCTCCTCCGGCTTGACGGCCGGCCAGACCTGGTCGAGCCACGGCGTGACGGCGCGGCCCACCTTGCGCAGCCAGGCCGCGCCGGCCGTCCGCCCGCGGGCCTCGGCCTGGCGGCGGACGGCCTCGGCCACGCGCGCCCTGACGCGTTCGCGGCCGGTGCCGTAGGGAACGGACTCGCGCCGGGTGTCGTCCACGAAGCGGCGCAGCTCGTCCTCGCGCACCCGCCACCGGTAGGAGCCGTCGGGCACCGCGACCGGCTCGACCGGCCTGGCGATCCGCCCGTACAGGGCTCTGCGCAGCACCCGTGCCATGCGGGCGTCGTGCTTGACCACGGCCGTCGCCTCGTCGTCCGTCGCCGTGACGGGGACGGTGGCCAGCAGCCGCTCCAGCGTCGTCTGCTCGACGTCCACCTCGCCGAGCGCCGGCAGCACCGCCGAGATGTAGCCGAGGAAGGCGCGGTTGGGGCCGAGCACGAGCACGCCGGCGCGCTGGAGGCGCTGCCGGTGGGCGTAGAGCAGGTAGGCGGCCCGGTGCAGGCCGACCGCCGTCTTGCCGGTGCCGGGGGCGCCCTGCACGCAGATCGAGGTGTCGAGCCCGGCGCGGACGAGGTCGTCCTGCTCTGGCTGGATGGTGGCGACGATGTCGCGCATGGGGCCGACGCGGGGGCGCTCGATCTCGGCCGCGAGGATCCTGCTCTCGCCCTGCTCGCCGCGCGAGAGCCGCTCGTCCTCGAAGCCGGTGAGGGTGGTGCCCGACCAGCCGAAGCGGCGGCGTACGTCCACGCCCTGCGGATCGCGGGCACTGGCCCGGTAGAAGGCCCGAGAGACCGGCGCGCGCCAGTCGATCACCACGGGCGGGCCGCCGTGCTCGCCGCTGATGTGCCGGCGGCCGATGTGGTACGCCCGTCCGGCGTGCTCGGCGGAGCCAGGGCCGAAGTCCAGCCGACCGAAGAACGGCGGGCCCTCGGGCTCCTCGCTCAGCTCCTTGGCCAGGCTCTTGAGGTGCCGGCCCAGGCGTTCGGCGCTGTAGCGGTCGCCGGCCACGCTCTCGCCGACGATGACGTTGTTCCTGGCGCCCTCCAGCATCCTGCGCAGGCCGGCCCTGCAGCGTTCGACGTACTCCCGCTCGTCGTCGAGCGTGGCCATCACGCCTCCCAGAAGTGTTAACCCGGTTAAGAATTTAACCAGGTTAACACTTTGCTAGAGTGTGCTCATGACGGGACTGCGGGAGCTGCAACGGCGGCGCGTGCACGAGGCCATCTCCACCGCCGCCATCACGCTCTTCCTGGAGCGCGGCTTCGAGGAGGTGTCCGTCGCGGAGGTCGCGGCGGCGGCCGGGGTGTCCAAGCCGACACTGTTCAAGTACTTCGCCACGAAGGAGGACCTCGTCCTGCACCGGATCGCCGACCACCTCGGCGAGTCGGCCCGGGTGGTGCGGGAGCGGGCTGCGGGGGAGCGGCCGGTGCGGGCGCTGCGCCGCCACTTCCTCGACGGGCTGGCCCGGCACGACCCGGTCACCGGGCTCAACGACGACCCCGAGGTGGTGGCCTACCACCGCATGGTGTTCTCCGGCGCGCCCAGCCTGGTGGCGCGGCTCTACCAGCACATGGCGCGGGACGAGGAGGCCCTGGCCGAGGCCCTCGCGGAGACGGCCGACGAGCTGACGGCGCGGCTGCTGGCCGGTCAGGCGGTGGCCACGCAGCGGGTGCTGGCCCGGCGCAACTGGCAACTGCTGGCGGACGGGCGGCCGATCGCGGAGGTCGAGGCGGAGGCCGTGCGCGCGGCCGAGCGCGGCTTTGGAATGCTGCCTGTCTGATTCCCCGCGCTTTTCAAACATTAGGGCGATTTCACGCCTGGCGAATATCGCAAGATCGAGGGAGTTTAGCCAGGTGAGAGGGGGTGATGTTGTTATCCTGACAACCTCTTCACGAATTGCAAATTTATGCAATTTGGGACAAGGCGGGGTTGTCTTTACCTAGAAGGAGTGGTGGTGAACGGACCTTTCATGTGTATGCACGGTCACCGTACCGATTCGATCGGTGACACAACGTGACGGGCGTGATGGCCGCGAGCTGGGGACGCGTCCGGTCGGTGCTGCCCGAACGGGCCGCGCTGGCCGCGATGCGCCACCAGCCCCGCAGCAACCTCCTGGCCGGCCTGACCGTGGCGATCGTCGCGCTGCCGCTGGCACTGGGATTCGGCGTCTCCTCCGGCCTCGGCGCCGCCTCCGGCCTGGCCACCGCGGTGGTCGCCGGATCACTGGCCGCGCTGTTCGGCGGCTCGGCCCTGCAGGTGTCGGGCACCAGCGGCGCGATGACCGTCGTGCTCATGCCCATCATGAGCGACCACGGCGCCACCGGCGTGCTCACCGTCGGGCTGCTGGCCGGAGCGCTGCTCGTCATGCTCGCCCTGGCGCGGGCCGGACGTTACATGTCCCTGGTCCCCGCGCCCGTCGTCGCCGGCTTCACCGTCGGCATGGCCGGCGTCATCGGCCTGCAGCAGATCCCGCACGCGCTCGGCGTCCCGGCGCACGACAGCGACAAGGTCGCGGTCGTGGCCTGGCACGCCGTCATCGACTTCCTGGCCAGGCCGCACTGGTGGGCCATGTCGGTCACCCTCATCGTGGCGGCGGCGCTGCTGGTGGGCGCGAGCCTGCGGCCGAACGTGCCGTTCTCGCTGCTGGCCGTGGTCGTCGTCACCATCGTCGCGGAGCTGGCAGAGCTGCCGCTGGCCACCATCGGCCACCTCCCGCAGGGGCTGCCCGCGCCGTCGCTGGGCTTCCTCGACCTCGACGTGCTGCCGTCCCTCATCGCACCCGCCATCGCGGTGGCCGCGCTGGCCTCGATGGAGTCGCTGTTGTCGGCCACCGTGGCCGACAACATGACCGGACGGCACCGGCACGACCCCGACAGGGAGCTGTTCGGCCAGGGCATCGCCAACCTCGTCACCCCGATGTTCGGCGGCATGCCCGGCACCGGCGCCATCGTCAGGACCGCCGTCAACGTCCGCTCCGGGGCGACCTCCCGGCTCGCGGCGCTGGCCCACGCGCTGATCCTGGGCGCCATCGTCTACACCGCCGCCGGGCTGGTCTCCAAGATCCCGCTCGCCGCGCTGGCCGGGGTGCTGCTGGCCACCTCCATCCGCATGGTCGAGCGCGACTCCGTACGCGCCATGTGGCGCTCGACCAGGAGCGACGCGGCGGTGCTCGTGCTGACCGCCATCGCCACGCTGACGCTCGACACCGTTCTGGCCATCATCCTCGGCCTGGTCGTCGCGGGGGCGCTGGCGCTGCGGGCGATCGCGCGGAACGTGCGCTTCTACCAGGAGCCGCTCCGCCACGACCTGCAGCCGCAGCACACCGAGGACGAGCACGCCCTGCTCGCCGAGCACATCGTCACCTACCGGCTGGACGGGCCGCTGTTCTTCGCCGCCGCCCACCGGCTGCTGATGGACCTGTCCGAGGTGACCGGCGTGTCCGTGGTGGTGCTGCGCATGCGCCTGGTCTCCACCATCGACGCCAGCGGGGCGAAGGTGCTCTCCGACACCATCGAACGGCTCGAAGGGCGGGGGGTCATGGTGTACGTGTCGGGCATCCCCGACGGGCACCATCAGCCGCTGGAGGCACTCGGCGTGATCGCCCGGCTCGACCAGGCCGGTCAGGTGTTCGCCACGACCGACGAGGCCATCGCGGCGGCCCGCGAACGCCTGCACAGCTCCGGCATCGTGCCTCGCCTGGCGGGCTGAACCCCGCACCCGAACCGCTCCGGCCCGGCCACCCGCCCGCGCCGGAGCGGTCCTGCCGTTCTTCCGCGCCCCGGCCTTGCCGCCCGCCCCCGCCGGAACGGCCCGTCGGCCGGCCACCGGACGTGCTGTCACCTGTCTGCGTGTCAGCCGAGGGGAGCGTGCAACCCCCGTGCCGCCGGGCAGCCGGTCAGGCGAGGGGACGGGCGGCCGGAAGGCGGAGGCGGTCGACGGCCTCGCGGCGGGTGCGCTCCGGGCGGCGGTCGTAGCGGGCCGTGGTGGCCGGCGAGGCGTGCCCCACGAGGGCCTGCGCCGTCGCCAGGTCCACCCCGGCGTCCAGCAGCTCGCCGATGAACGTACGGCGGAAGTCGTGCGCCGTGCGCCGCGACGCCCCCGCCTCCCCGAACCGCCGGGTCAGGATGTCGGCGATGCCCTGCCCGGTCAGCCCCACCGGCCGCCCGTCACGCGTACGCAGCCGCCCCGCCTTGCTGATCGGGCTGAAGAGCGCCCCCGGCCCGTTGCCGCGCAGCGCCAGCCACCGCTCCACCAGCCCGATCGCGTCCGTCGTCAGGTAGACCAGGCGCTCCTTGTCGCGCTTGCCGCGCACCCGCAGCGACCGCGACCCCGGGTCGTAGTCGGCCAGCGTCAGCCCGCCGAGCTCGGCGCGGCGGCAGCCGGTCGAGTACAGCACGGAGATCAGCGCCGCGTCGCGCACCCCGGCGGGCGAGTCGTCGCACGCCGACAGCGCCGCGCCCACCACCTCGGGCGGCACATGGTGCCCGGCGGGCAGGCGGCTCTGCCGCACCGGGGCCAGGTCGGAGGCGCGGGCGAGGTCCTCGGCGCTGGTCTGCCCCAGCCGCCACGCCTCCTTCAGCACCCGCCGCAGTGCCACCAGGTGCTTGTTCACGTACGCCGCCGACCACCCCTGGTCGGTGAGCATCGTACGGATCCGCACGGTGTGCTCGTACCGCAGCAGGTGCCAGGGCTGCCCCGCCCCCGTCGCGCTGTCGTCGCCGGTCAGCAGCTTGGCCAGCCGATCGAGACAGCCGCGCATCGTGCGCCGCGACTCGGGGCTGGTCAGGGAGTCGAGATAGACGTGGTACGGGTCGCGCGCCGGCTCGACCGGCAGCGCTCCCGGCACGGACACGGCAGGCAGGCTCACCCTGACGATCTTACGAAGGATCGGGCGAGCCCGCCCAGGCCGCCGCTCGAACGGGCCGCGTCAAAAGGGGCCGTGTCAAAGGGGCCGCGCCGATGGGGCCGGTCGGAAGGGCCGCGTCAGAAGGGCCCGGTCAGCTCGCCCAGCTTGTCGGTCAGCTCCAGGTTCGCGGAGTAGTCCACCGGCACCGCGATCACCGACACCACGTCATCGGCCAGCGCCTTGCGCAACGTCGGCAGCAGCTCCTCCGCGCTCCCGATCCGGTAGCCGCGCGCCCCGAAGCTCTCCGCGTACTTCACGAAGTCGGGGTTGCCGAAGGCCACGTTGGAGTCGCGCCCCAGCTCCAGGTCCATCTTCCACTCGATCAGCCCGTACGCGCCGTCCTCCCACACCAGCACCACGAACGGGACGCGCTCCCGCACGGCCGTCTCCAGCTCCTGCGAGTTCATCAGGAACGCCCCGTCGCCCGTGGCCGCCAGCACCCGCCGCCGCGGATACGCGAGCTTGGCGGCCAGCGCCCCCGGCACGGCGAACCCCATCGACGACAGCCCGTTGGAGACCAGCATCGTGTTCGGCTCGTACGTCGGGTACATGCGGGCCATCCACATCTTCACCGCGCCCGTGTCGGCCAGCACGATGTCCTCGCGCCCCATGGCCGCGCGGATGTCGGCCACCACCCGCCGCGGCGACAGCGGGAACCCGCTCTCGGCCCGCCCCTGCTCCAGCTCCTCCCGCAGCATGCGGCGGATCTTCTCGCCGGTGCCGTTGATCTCGAACCGCCGGTGCACGGCGTCCGCCAGCACGTGCAGCGACCGCGAGATGTCCCCGTGCACGCCGACCGCCACCGGGTAGTGGTCGTCCACCTCGGCGGGGAACCGGTGAATGTGGATGATCTGCTTGTCCCGCTCCGGGTTGATCTTGACCGGGTCGAACTCCTGCAGCTCGTACCCGACGCTGATCAGCACGTCGGCCTCGTCGAAGCCGAAGTTCACGTAGTCGTGCCGCATGAACCCCACCGCGCCCAGCGCGTGCCGGTGGTCGTCGGGGAAGACCCCCTTGCCGTTGAACGTGGTCGCCACCGGCAGCCCCAGCCGCTCGGAGAAGCGGACGAGCGCCTGCGCGGCCCCCGCCCGGGTCGCCCCGTGACCGGCCAGCACGATCGGCCTGCGCGCGGTGGCCAGGATGTCGGCGGCGCGGGCGATCTGGGCGGGGGAGGGGTCCTGGGGGCGTACGACGTTCACCGGCAGCGGGCGCAGGCCGTCGGGGACCGGCGCGGACTCGACGTCCTCGGGGATGGCCAGGTAGACGGCGCCCGGCCGTTCGGTCTGGGCGGTCTTGAACGCCTTGCGGATCAGCTCGGGCAGCGCCCGCGCCGAGGGCGCCAGCTCCGCCCACTTGGTGATCGGACGGAACAGCGACACCAGGTCCACCACCTGGTGCGACTCCTTGTAGATGCGGTCGAGCCCGACCTGCGCCGTGATCGCCACCACCGGCGTGCTGTTGGTGGTGGCGTCGGCCACGCCGAGCTGCAGGTTGATCGCCCCGGGCCCGAGCGTGGCCGACGCCACGCCCGCCTTGCCGGTGAGCCTGCCGTAGATCTCCGCCATGAACGCCGCGCCCTGCTCGTGACGGACGAGCACGTAACGGATCGAGGAGTCCTTGAGCGCGTCGACGAAGTGAATGTTCTCCTCGCCCGGGATGCCGAAGACGTACTCGACGCCCTCCGCCTCCAGAGCCTGCACGATGAGCCGGGCCGCGTCGGCCTGCGCTGCCATGCGAAACGCCTTCTTCCATGAACGACTGCACTCGGTGGAGCACGGAAGTGGGGACATTCATTCCAGGACGGCGAAGCTGTCACAGATCGCGTCGCCATCCGGTCTTGTTTCCGAAGTGCCATCGCCGACACGGGTCAGAAGGAACACGATATGCATGCGCTGGAGAACCGGATCGCCACCCCAGTCCTGGTGATCGGCACGGGAGGGGCCGGGCTGCGGGCCGCGATCGAGCTCGCCGAGCGCGGGGTCGGCGTCCTGGCCGTGGGCAAGCGGCCGAAGGCGGACGCGCACACGACGCTGGCGGCGGGCGGCGTCAACGCGGCGCTGGCCACGATGGACCCTGAGGACAGCTGGCAGCAGCACGCGGCCGACACGCTCAAGGAGAGCTATCTGCTCGCCCATCCGGAGACGGTGCGCATCGTCACCGAGGGGGCGGCGCGCGGGATCGAGGATCTGGAGCGGTACGGAATGCCGTTCGCGCGCGAGCCGGACGGGCGGATCTCCCTGCGCTTCTTCGGCGCCCACAGCTACCGGCGCACCGCCTACGCCGGCGACTACACCGGCCTGGAGATCCAGCGCACCCTGATCAACCGGGCGGCCCAGCTCCGGATCCCCGTCCTCGACACCGTGTACGTCACCCGCCTGCTGGTCCGCGACGGCGCGGTCTTCGGCGCGTACGGGTTCGACCTGACCGACGGCAGCCGGTACGTCGTCCACGCCGACGCGGTGATCCTGGCCACCGGCGGGCACACCCGGATCTGG
This sequence comes from Nonomuraea thailandensis, assembly GCF_024172165.1. Taxonomy (GTDB): domain Bacteria; phylum Actinomycetota; class Actinomycetes; order Streptosporangiales; family Streptosporangiaceae; genus Nonomuraea; species Nonomuraea thailandensis. The sequence continues at coordinate 2,350,773 of NZ_JAMZEB010000002.1, forward strand.
CGGCGCACCTCCTCGCGGCGTGACGAGAACACCGGCGACTCCTTCCGCCTGGCTGTCCTGGCCGGCTGCCGCATCCGGGACGCCGAGCTTGTGCAGTTCCACCCGTCGGGTCTCATCGCGCCCGAGAGCGCGGCCGGCACGCTCGTCTCCGAGGCGGCCAGGGGGGAGGGCGGGATCCTGCGCAACGGGCTCGGGGAGCGCTTCATGGAGCGGTACGACCCGGAGCGCATGGAGCTGTCCACGCGGGATCGCGTCGCGCTGGCCGCGTACACCGAGATCAAGCAGGGCCGCGGCACCCCGGATGGAGGCGTCTGGCTGGACGTGTCCCACCTGCCGCGCGAGACGATCATGACCCGGCTGCCCCGCGTCTACCAGACGCTGCTGGAGCTGCAGATGCTCGACATCACCAGGCAGCCGATCGAGATCGCGCCGACCGCGCACTACTCGATGGGCGGCGTCTGGGTGCGGCCCGAGGACCACGGCACCGGTGTCGACGGCCTGTACGCGATCGGGGAGGCGGCCAGCGGGCTGCACGGCGCCAACCGGCTGGGCGGCAACTCGCTCATCGAGCTGCTGGTCTACGGCCGCCTCGCCGGGCAGGCGGCGGCCGAGCACTCCGCGGGCCTGGAGGCCCAGCGCCGCTCGGCCGGGGCGGTCGCCGAGGCGCGGGCGGAGGTGGACGAGCTGCTGGCCGCCGACGGCCCCGAGAACGTGCGGGCGCTGCAACGCGCCCTGCGCGACATCATGACCGAGCACGCCGGGGTGGTGCGCGACGAGAGCGGCCTGCTGCAGGGCCTGGACGAGCTGGCCGCCGTGGAGGCGCGCATGGGCGACGTCGGCGTGCATCCGGACCTGGCCGGTTTCCAGGACCTGGCGCACGCCTTCGACCTGAAGTCGGCGGCGCTCGCCGCGCGCGCCACGATCGAGACCGCGCTGGAGCGGCGCGAGACCCGCGGCTGCCACAACCGCTCCGACCACCCGCGGCTCGACCCCGAGCTGCGGGTCAACCTCGTGTGGTCCGGCCCGGGAGCGGTGGAACGCGAGGCGATCCCGCCGGTTCCCGCCGCGATCGCGGCGCTGATGCGCGAGGTCTCGACCGCCGGAAAGCTCGTCGAGTAGCCGGCGACCGGCGACCGGGCAGCACAACTGGAAAGGATGACGTGATGACCCCTGTGATCGTGGGCGTGGACGACTCCGAGGACGGCCTGCGGGCCGTGGAGTGGGCCGCCGCCGAGGCCGTACGCAGGCGGCGGCCCCTGCGGATCGTGCACGCCTTCATCTGGCCCCTCCTCAACGTGCCCCTGGGGCCCGTGCCGGGAGGGCCGCCCGAGGGCGGCCTCCAGCACGCCGCCGAACGCGTCCTGGACACCGCGCGGGCCCGCGCGCAGGCGGTCGCGCCCGGCGTGGAGGTGACGACCGACCTGCCGGAGGGCGAGCCGGTGACCGCGCTGCTGCACCATTCCCGGGAGGCGGAGCTGCTCGTCGTGGGCAGCCGCGGGCTCGGCGAGGTGGGCGGGCTGCTGCTGGGCTCGGTGGGCGCCCGGCTGGCGGCCGAGGCCGACTGCCCCGTCGTCGTCGTGCGCGGCTCCGCCCGGCCTGGCGGGCCCGTCGTGGTGGGCATCGCCGACCCCGGCGAGAGCGAGGCGCTGCTCGCCTTCGCCTGCGCGCACGCCGCCAGGACGGCGGATCCCGTGATGCTGGCGCACGTCGGACCGGCCGATCCGGGCCGTCCGCCGCTGCCGGACCCCGACCTGGCCCGGTGGCGGGAACGTTTCCCCACGGTCACGTTCGACCAGGAGACGCTGACCGGGCGCCCGGGCAAGGCGCTGACGCACGCCGCCGAGCAGGCGTCCCTGCTCGTGGTGGGCTCGCACCACCGCCACGAGCTCGGCGCGCTGCTGCACGGCTCGGTCAGCCAGAACGTGCTGCACCACGCCGGCTGCCCGGTGGCGGTCATCCGCGGCGGCGCATAGGCCACGAGAAATTTCCCGGGATCCGTCACGAGCGCGCGGGGCTGTCCGGTCTTAGCTGACGACCGGGTGGCGACAAGGTGACCCGGCGAACGAGAGAGGAATCCGCATGAAGATCGTGGTGATCGGCGGGACCGGCCTGATCGGGTCGAAGCTGGTGGCGAAGCTGGGCGAGCACGGTCACGAGGCGGTCGCGGCCTCGCCGAACACCGGCGTGAACACCCTCACGGGGGAGGGCCTGGCCGAGGTGCTGGCGGGCGCCCAGGTGGTCGTCGACGTGTCGAACTCGCCGTCGTTCGAGCGGGCCGCGGTGCTGGAGTTCTTCGAGACCTCCACGGGCAACCTGCTGGCGGCCGAGAAGGCGGCGGGCGTGGGCCACCACGTCGCGGTGTCGATCGTGGGCACGGAGCGCATGCCGGACAACGGCTACTTCGCGGCGAAGATCGCCCAGGAGCAGCTGATCGAGAAGTCGGGGGTGCCGTTCTCGCTGGTGCACTCGACCCAGTTCTTCGAGTTCGCCCGCGGCATCGCCGACGAGGCCACCGTGGACGGCAAGGTGCACATCGCGCCGGTGCTCTTCCAGCCGATCGCCGGCGACGACGTGGCCAAGGCGGTCGGCAGGACGGCGGTCGGCACGCCGCTGAACGGCAGGGTCGAGATCGCCGGGCCGCAGCAGTACCGGATGGACGAGTTCTTCCGCAAGGCGCTGACCGCCTGGGGCGACACCCGCGAGGTCGTCACCGACCCGCACGCGCGCTACTTCGGCAGCGAGGTGAGCGAGCGGTCGCTGGTCCCCCTCGACGACAACGCCGTGCTGGGCACGATCACCTACCGGGACTGGCTCGGCAGCTCCGGCGCGGGCAAGTAGGTCCGTGACCGCACCGGCGATGGCCGCCGAGTTCGACGACGTCACCGGCTGGACCGCCGAGGCCGTCGAGGAACTCGGACGGCGGCACGCCATCCCGGCCGCCTGCCGGGGCAGCGCGAGCCCGGCCGCGCTGGCCTGGCCGGCCGAGGCCGGCGCGTTGTCCCCGGGCATGACGCTGCTGGACGTGGGGGCCGGGGCGGGGGGCCGGCGGCCTGGTGCCTGGGGATGTTCGCGACCCGCCACCGGCCCCACCCGGCCTACGCGCTGGCGGCCGGCCAGGGTGAGCGCTTCACCCACCTGTTCGCGTCCGGCCAGATCAGCGTGCGGCTGATCCACGCGGTCAGCCGCACATCCACCCGAGCCACCCATGGAGGAAAGATGAGCACCGGCGAGGACGACTTCCTGCACGAGCTGGAGGTCGAGGTCGAGGCGGAGCTGAGCCTGGTCGAGGCCAGCCGTCCGGAGGAGGTCGCCGGCCTGCCGGTCTCCGAGTGGCTGTTCGACCCGGCCGAGGCCGAACGCGAGGAGATCGGCCTGCGCGGCCTGCGCGACGCGGTCGAGGTGCTGGAGGACGGCGCGCGGCCGGACGACCATGTCGCGTGAGGCGCGCACCGGCCCGCCCGGCGGTCTGCACGAGACGGCCACGTCGCGTGAGGCGCGGATCGACACGCTCGGCAGCCTGCGCGAGCACCTGCAGTGGGCGATCGAGCTGGAGCACGCGACGCTGCCGCCGTACCTGTGCGCGCTGTACTCGCTGGACGCGGAGCGCAACCCGGAGGCAGCCGCCATCGTGAGCAGCGTCTTCGCCGAGGAGATGCTGCACCTGGCGCTGGCCGCGAACCTGCTGAACGCCGTCGGCGGGCAGCCGGTCCTGGACTCGCCGCGGATGCTCCCGCCCCATCCGCGGCGCCTGCCCCACGGCGACAGGACCCTGGAGCTGTCGCTGGTCCCCTTCGGCGCGGACGCGCTGGAGATGTTCCTGCGCCTCGAACGGCCGGCGCCGCCGGGAGCCGCGCCGGAGGGCGACGACTACGAGACGATCGGCCAGTTCTACGCCGCGATCGAGCAGGGGCTGCGCCTCCTGTGCGACCGGCTCGGCGAGCAGGAGGTCTTCTCCGGCGACCCGGCCCGCCAGGTGCACGCCGGTCACTTCCGGCACACCGCGGGCCGGCTCGTCGCGGTCCATGACCTGAAGTCGGCGCTGGAGGCGCTGGAGGAGATCGTCGAGCAGGGCGAGGGCAACTCCCACGGCGAGGTCTGGGACGGCGACAAGGACGTCTTCCACCCCGAACGGGACGAGGTCGCCCACTACTACCGCTTCCAGGAGCTCAAGTCCGGCCGGCGCTACCGGCGCGGCGACACCCCGCAGTCCGGCCCCACCGGCGAGCCGATCCGGCTCGATCCGGCCGGCGTGCGCCCGATGCCGCCCAACCCGCGCCCGGCCGAGCCGGGCAGCGCGATCCGCCGGGCCCAGGACGAGTTCGACCACACCTACTGCGCCGTCCTGCACCTGCTGGAGCGGGCGTTCAACGGCAACCCGAGGCTCCTCGCGGTCGCCACCGGCACCATGTACGCGCTCAAGGCCCAGGCCCTGGCGCTGATGGAGGCGGGCGCCGGCCCCGCCTTCGGCTACGTGGCGCCGGAACGCCGCCGGTGGAGCTCCGGCGACGAGCGGCGCGTCGTCGTCCTGCGCGACGGCCCGTACGTCGTCTACGGCGGCGTCCCGCTGCGGCGCAAGCGCAAGATCGTCTCCTCCGGTGACGACGCGCTGACCTGGAAGACCGGCGAGCCGCTGGAGACCGAGGACACGTACGCGCTGTGCCGCTGCGGCCACTCGGACGCCAAGCCGTTCTGCGACGGGACGCACGCCGTGATCGGGTTCGACGGCACGGAGGGCCCGGTCATGCGGCCGTACCGGGAGCTGCAGCACGTGCACGACGGGGCCGGCATCTCGGCGCAACGCGTGGGGGAGCTGTGCGTCCACGCCGCCTTCTGCATCGGCCGCACCAGGCCGATCGCCGCCATGCTCGCCGACACCGGCGACAGCGACGTGCGCTCCACCATCATGGGCCGCATCGACCACTGCCCCTCGGGCTCCTACAGCTACGCGCTCGAACGCGGCGGCGAGACGATCGAGCCCGACCTCCCGCAGGCCGTCTCGGTCCTGGAGGAGGAGGACGGTCTGGCGAGCGCGCTGTGGGTCACCGGCGGGGTGCCGGTGATCCGATCGGACGGCCGCCCGCTGGAGACCCGCAACCGGATGACGCTGTGCCGCTGCGGCCACTCCGGCAACAAACCGCTGTGCGACGGCACCCACCGGGAGATCGGCTTCCGTGAGGAGCCCTCCCCGGCCACCGATCCCACCACGAGAGAAGGAACGACATCATGACCGAGCAGCCCGTCGTCGTGCTGGTGCACGGCGCCTTCGCCGAATCGGCATCCTGGAACCGGGTCATCGAGCGCCTGCACAGCCATGGGCTGGAGGCGGTCGCCGTGGCCAACCCGCTGCGCGACGTCGAGGGCGACGCCGCGTACGTGCGCGACGTGATCGCCGGTCTCGGCCGGCCCGTCGTCCTGGCCGGCCACTCCTACGGCGGCATGGTGATCAGCCGGGCGGCGGCAGGCGACCCCGCCGTGCGGGCCCTGGTCTACGTCGCCGCCTTCGCCCCCGAGCAGGGCGAAAGCGCCTTCCTGCTGTCGGCCAAGTTCGAGGGCAGCAGCCTGGGCGAGGCGCTGGTCGCCTACCCGGTCGCGTCCGGCGGCAACGAGTTCCGCATCGACCCCGGCAAGTTCCACCACCAGTTCTGCGCCGACCTGGAGGCCGGCGAGGCCGCGCTGATGGCCGCGACCCAGCGGCCGGTGACCGAGCGGGCGCTGCGGGACGAGCCGGGGCAGGAGCCCGCCTGGCGCACCGTCCCGTCCTGGTTCGTGCACGGCGAGCGCGACCTCAACATCCCGGCCGAGGCGCTGCGCTTCATGGCGGAGCGGGCCGGCTCGCGGGGCACCCGGGAGATCCCCGGCGCCTCCCACGCGCTCGCCGCCTCCCAGCCCGGCGCGGTGACGGAGACCATCCTGGAGGCCGTCCGCCACGCGGGCGGCTGAACCCGCGGTACGCGGCCCGCGGCGGGACAGAGCCGCGGGCCGCGTACCGTTTCGGCGCGGGCGCTCATGCGGCGCGCAGTGGCTGTACTTCCCCGGACCGGCGGCAGACCGGGCCTGCCGGTGGGGGTACGGCCACTTCGGCGTTTCCGGGCCTCGAAGGCGCCCGGCGCCGGGCACGAGCTCGCGGCGTCCTCGCCGGCACGCGGCTGTGCGGTGGCCGTCCCTGTTCGGGTCTTCGGGGGGTGCACGTGTGCTGGTCGTCCCGGAGGCTGTCGTCTCCCCGTCGCGGCTCTGGGACGTGTCGTCGTGGCGGTGCCACCGCCGCCCGCGGCGCCGTGGGCGCCAGGCGCCCGCGCCTAGCGGGCGACGTCGGCGGCGAGCAGTTCTTCGAGGTCGGCGAGGCCGCCGGTCTGCGCGGCGGCGAGGAACGTCCGTACGAGGCGCTGGTGCGCGGGAGCGCTCACCGGGTGGACGCGCCCGTTGGCCAGGTGCTGGCGGGCACGCCGCAGGAGCTGGCGCGTGTGGTCCTCGGTCAGGCGCAGGACCTCGCCGATCTGCCGGTAGGGGTAGTCGAAGGCGATGCGCAGCAGGTAGACCGCCCGCTCGGCGGGCGTCAGCCGCTCCAGCAGCAGCCTGATCGCGCCGTCGATCGCCTCGTGCCGCTCGGCCGCCGTCTCGGGGCCGACCGACTGGTCCGGCGTCTCGGGCAGCCAGGGCCCGGCGGAGGTCTCACGGCGCTTGCGGGCGGACTGGGTGACGTTGATGGCCAGCCTCGTGGTGGTCAGCGCCAGGAACGCGGCCGGGCTGACGACGATCGAGCGGTTGGCGCGGGACCAGCGCAGCCACGTCTCCTGCACCACGTCCTCGGCCTCGCCCACGTCCTGGAGGACCCGCAGGCCGATCGCGTAGAGCCGCGGCGCGGCGCTGACGAACGTCGCGGCGGCTCCGTCCCACCCGGCGATCGACCGGTCGTCTATCTGCCCGGCCTGGTCCCCGTACGACTCCAACAGGTTCATGGTCACGGTTGCAACTCCGTTCACAGCCGGCATCCGGCGGATGCCACTGCGATCACGGTCGCTTTCCGTAGCCCTCCATCGCGCCCTGGGGACCCCGTGGTCACCACCCTGGCCCGGGGGCCCCGGGGTCCACTAGGGGGTCCGGGGGGAGCGCGGGGTCGCCAGCCCGCGATCAAGGAATCGCCTGGTCAGGACGCCTGCTGAGCCAGGGGTAACCCCCCGGGGGCTCTGGTCCGGGGCGCGGCGGGCCGAGCGCGAGGCGGTCATGAGCCCGGTGCTCATCCTGGAGGCTGAGACGGCGATCGGCAAGACGGAGCCTTCCCGGAGCCGCCGCCCGGCGACTCTCGTCCCGGCGGTGTCACGAACCGCGGACACCGTCCGGTCCAAGGGGGCGAGGACCGGCCGAGGGGCCGGTCGCCAGCGAGAGGAAGACCATGAGCGACTACGTTCTGGAGCCGGCGGCGCAGGAGTTCGCGCAGGCGGCGGGCAGGCCCCCGTTCGTGTACGAGCTCGGCACGGAGGGCGCCCGCAAGCTCCTGGACGGCGTGCAGTCCGGCACGGTGCCCATGCCGGACGTGGACGAGAAGTGGATCACCGTGCCGGCCGCGGCCGGTGACGTGCGGGTCAGGATCGTCAGGCCCGCCGGCTCCGCGGGGACGCTGCCGGTCGTGCTGTACGTGCACGGGGGAGGCTGGGTGCTGGGCAACGCGGGCACCCACGACCGCCTGGTGCGCGAGCTGGCCGTCGGGACGGGCGCGGCCGTGGTGTTCGTGGAGTACGACCGCTCGCCCGAGGCGCGCTACCCGGTGGCGATCGAGCAGGCGTACGCGACCGCCCTGTGGATCACCAAGGAGGGCGCGGCGGAGAACCTCGACGCCACCAGGCTGGCCGTGGCGGGCGACTCCGTCGGCGGGAACATGACCGCCGCGCTGACGATCATGGCCAAGCAGCGCGGCGACGTGCGCTTCCTGCACCAGTCGCTGTACTACCCGGTCACCGACGCCGGCCAGGACACCGGCAGCTACCGCGAGTTCGCCGACGGCCCCCACCTGACCGCCAAGGCGATGGCCTGGTTCTGGGACGCCTACACCACCGACCCCGCCCAGCGGGCCGAGATCACCGCCTCCCCGCTGCGCGCCACGCTGGAGGACCTGGCGGGGCTGCCGCCCGCGTTCGTCGTCGTGGACGAGAACGACGTGCTGCGCGACGAGGGCGAGGCCTACGCCCGCCGCCTCACGGCCGCCGGCGTGCCGACCACCAGCGTCCGCTACAACGGCACGCTGCACGACTTCATGATGCTCAACCCCGTGCGCGACACCCGCGCCGCCCGCGCCGCCACCGCCCAGGCCATCGAGGTGCTCAAGGCGGCGCTGGGCGCCGGCGACGCGCGGAAGTGACGCCGCCGTGCCCGCGATCCTCATCCACGACGTCCCCGGCACCCACCGCGTCGGGGCGGGCGTGCGCCGGCCGCGCCACTCGTCCTTACGAGGCGGAGACCATGACCGTCCAGCAGATTCATGAGCCCCGATCACCTCTGCGCTGGACCGCCCGCGCCGCCTGCCAGGACGCCGACCCCGGCCTGTTCTTCCCCATCACCTGGGACGACCACGCCGGGCAACGCGAGGACCAGGCACGGCGCATCTGCCGGAGCTGCCCCGTACAGGCGATCTGCCTCGACTGGGCGCTGCGCACCGGCGAGCCGGACGGCATGTGGGGCGGCACCACCCCCGAGGAGCGCCGCAGGATCCGGACCCGCCAGGGGCCGGCCACGGCCTGACCCGACCCTTCTGACAAGGAACAGGAACACCGATGAAGAACCTGGAGAGCTTCGCCGCTCCCGGGCCCGCCCGGATCGACACCCTCGACAGCCTGCGCGAGCACCTGCAGTGGGCGATCGAGCTGGAGCACGCGACGCTGCCGCCGTACCTGTGCGCGCTGTACTCGCTGGACCCGGAGCGCAACCCCGAGGCCGTGGAGGTGGTGGGCAGCGTCTTCGCCGAGGAGATGCTGCACCTGGCGCTGGCCGCGAACCTGCTCAACGCCGTCGGCGGCCGGCCGCGCCTCGACACGCCGGAGATGCTGCCGCCCCATCCCCGGCGGCTGCCGCACAGCTCCCTGGAGCTGTCGCTGCTCCCGTTCGGGCCCGAGGCGCTGGAGATGTTCCTGCGCCTGGAGCAGCCTGCGCCGCCCGGCGCGCCGGCGCAGGCCGACGGCTACGAGACGATCGGCCAGTTCTACGACGCGATCGAGCAGGGGCTGCGCCACCTGTGCGAGCAGCTCGGCGAGCGGGAGGTCTTCAGCGGCGACCCCGCCCGCCAGGTGACCGGCACCCACTTCCGGCACACCGCGGGCCGGCTGTTCGCGGTGGAGGACCTGGAGTCGGCGCTGGGCGCGCTGGAGGAGATCGTCGAGCAGGGCGAGGGCACGGCCAGGGGCCAGGTCTGGGACGGCGACCAGGACATCTTCCACCCCGAACGGGACGAGGTCGCCCACTACTACCGCTTCCAGGAGCTCAAGGCCGGGCGCCGCTACCAGCGCGGGGACACCCCGCAGTCCGGCCCCACCGGCGAGCCGATCTCGGTGAACCTGTCCGCCGTGCGCCCGATGCCGCCCGATCCGCGGCTGTCCGACCACGCCCCCGGCAGCGCGACCCGCACCGCGCAGGAGGAGTTCAACCGCACCTACTGCACCCTGCTGAACCAGCTTGAGCAGGCCTTCGACGGCGACCCCAAGCTGCTCGGCGCCGCCGTCGGCACCATGTACGCGCTCAAGGGCCAGGCCCTGGCGCTGATGGAGGCGGGCGCCGGCCCCACCTTCGACTACGTGCCGCCGCAGTCACGCTCGTAGGCGCCCGCGCCCGGAAAGGAAGAAACCCTCGTGGACAACCCCTTGAGGATCGGCGCCGGACTCGTCGACTACGCGCTGATCCTCGTCTACTTCGCCGTCGTCCTGCTGGTCGGGGTGACCGCGCGCCGGCGGATCTCCAGCAGTCTCGACTTCCTGCTGTCGGGGCGGTCGCTGCCGGCGTGGATCACCGGGCTGGCGTTCATCTCGGCCAACCTCGGCGCCGTCGAGGTCATCGGGATGTCGGCCAACGGCGCCGAGTACGGCATGCCCACCATGCACTACTACTGGATCGGCGCCATCCCGGCCATGTTGTTCCTCGGCATCGTGATGATGCCGTTCTACTACGGCTCCAAGGTGCGCAGCGTGCCGGAGTTCATGCGCCGCCGCTTCGGCCCCGGAGCCCACCTGGTCAACGCGATCACCTTCGCGCTGGCGCAGGTGCTGATCGCGGGGATCAACCTGTTCCTGCTGGCCACCGTGGTCAACGGGCTGCTCGGCTGGCCCTTGTGGGTGGCCCTGATCCTGGCCGCCGTGATCGTGCTCAGCTACATCACCCTGGGCGGGCTGTCGGCCGCGATCTACAACGAGGTGCTGCAGTTCTTCGTCATCGTCGCCGCGCTGCTGCCGCTCACCCTCATCGGCCTGCACCGCGCCGGCGGCGTCGGCGGCCTCATCGACCGGGTGCGCAGCGCCGCGGGCGGCGGCGCCCAGGAGCTCAGCTCCTGGCCGGGCACCGAGCTGGCCGGGTTCGCCAACCCCGTCCTGTCCGTGGTCGGCATCGTGTTCGGGCTGGGCTTCGTGCTCTCCTTCGGCTACTGGACGACCAACTTCGTCGAGGTCCAGCGGGCCATGGCCACCAGCTCGATGACCGCCGCGCGCAGCACCCCGATCATCGCCTCGTTCCCGAAGATGTTCATCCCGTTCATCGTCGTCATCCCCGGCATGATCGCCGGAGTGCTGGTGCCCGAGGTGATGCGGCTCAAGGCCGGCGATCCGGCGGCGGGGGTCACCTACAACGACTCCATCCTGCTGCTCATCCGCGACACGCTGCCCACCGGGCTGCTCGGCCTCGCGCTGACCGGCCTGCTGGCCGCGTTCATGGCCGGCATGGCGGCCAACATCTCCGCCTTCAACACCGTCTTCAGCTACGACCTGTGGCAGCAGTACGTGGTCAAGGGCCGCTCCGACGGCTACTACCTGAAGGTCGGCCGGTGGGCCACCGTCGGCGCCACGGTGCTGGCCATCGGCACCGCGTTCATCGCCGCCGGCTACGGCAACCTGATGACCTACCTGCAGACCCTGTTCGGCTTCTTCAACGCCCCGCTGTTCGCCACCTTCATCCTGGGCATCTTCTGGAAACGCATGACCCCGGCCGCCGGCTGGATCGGCCTGGTGTCCGGCACCCTGGGCGCGATCGCCGTGTGGCTGGCCAACGAGAGCGGCCTGATCGAGCTGCCCGGGCAGGGCGCGGCCTTCGTCTCCGCGGGCGTGGCGTTCGTCACCGACCTCGTGGTCAGCATCCTGGTCAGCCTGATCACCGCCCCGAAACCGGCGAAGGAGCTGAGCGGCCTGGTCTACTCCGAGACGCCCAAGGCCCGGCGCACCGACCCGGCCGCCGCCCGGCTGCCCTGGTACCGGGCGCCGGCCAAGCTGGCGGGCATCTCCCTGGTGCTCGTCACCGCCCTCAACGTGATCTTCCGATGAAAGGCCACCGGCACATGACCGACGACCAGCCCGCACCCCGCAAGGCCGGCGCGTTCGACATCCGCGTCGTCATCGCCGCACTGATCGGCTTCTACGGCGTCGTCCTGACCGTCATGGGACTCGTCGTGGACACCGCCGCGGACCGGGCCAAGACCGGCGACGTGAACGCCAACCTGTGGGCCGGCCTCGGCATGGTGGCCGTCGCCGCAGCGTTCGCGATCTCGGCGCGCCTGCGCCCCGTCCTCGTCGAATGACCCGTACGAGCTGGCCTGAGCCCGATGCGGAAGCCGCATCGGGCTCAGGCCGTGCCTCCTGGGCCCTGCGGCAGCGCGGTCCGCAGCTGCCTGCGGGAGGCGACGCCGAGCTTGCGCGCGTGGGTGACCCGGACCCCGGTGCGCCCGAGCCGCTCGACCGCCTCCCCGTACGGGACGCCGACTCCGCCACCTCCACGCCGGCGCACTGGCAGGCCGTCGGCATCCTGCCCTGCGGTTCGACACGAGCTGCAGGAGCGCCGACGGCAGCACCGACAGCGCCCCCATCTCGCGGGCCAGGTCGACCAGCCGCGTCGAGAGCGCCGTGTTGCCGTCGAAGTCCCAGACGTTGGACGCCATGCGGGAGGCGAGCGGGAGCCGGCCCAGGCACTCCTCCGGGGAGAGCCCTTCGGCGCGGAAGGCGTCCAGGGCCTGCCGCACCAGGGACACGCCGGCCCGCGTACCCCTCGATGGTCATCACGGCCAGGCCGCGCAGGAGCAGATGGTGGCGCTCCGGCGGCGGCCCGGGCGGGCGGCGAGCGCCGCCCGCGCGACGTCCGGCAGGCGGGCGCCGACCGGCAGGCGGTCGACGGTCAGGGGCGCGTCGAGCGCGTCGCGGTAGGTCTCCTGGGCCAGCCGCGCGCCAGCGGCTCCAGCCGCCTGGCGGCCCTGAGCAGCAGCGGCAGGGCGGTGCCCGCGCTCCTGGCGGCTGACATGATCCGGCCGCGCAGCAGGCCGGCCCGGGCGCGCTGGCGTTCGTCGAGCGGGGTGAGCTCGGCCGCGTCCAGGAGGCCGCGCGCGGCGTCGTACCCGCCAGCCTGGTACTTGGCGCGGGCCGCCGCCAGCGCTCTGGCGCCGCGGCGGGCGGGATCGTGGCCAGCTCGGCGGCCACCGGCTCGTCGGGGCCGGCGGTGGCGCCGGCCAGGTGCCACGCCCGCCTGCCGGGATCCGACCGGGGATCGGTCGCGTCGGCCAGCACGCGGTGCACGTCCTGCCGCTCGTGCGGGGGCGCCGAGCCGTGGACCGCCCGCGAGGCAGCTCCAGCAGGGGCGGGCGAACCGCGAACACCAGCCCGATCCGCTCGGCGAGCAGGCGTCGCGCGACGAAGGCGAGTGTCTGCACCGAGACCCGGTCGAGCCACTGGGCGTCGTCCACCAGGCAGATCAGATGCCCGCCTCGCCCCGCACCACCAGCACCGAGCTGTGACCGCCCTGCGCGGTCGTCACGAGCCGGTCCAGCGTCTCGCTCTCGGCCTGGCGGCCACGCAGCCGTAACCAGGAATCCCGCCTCACCATGTGGCACCGTCGCCCTGCAGGCCGCATGCCTGTTGTCCGGTGGAGGCGGGAGGCGGCCGGCGATGCGCGGCGGGTAGGGCACCCGCCCTCTTCGGATCAGGGTGGGGGCCACCGGCACGCCGTCTCGGGGCGGCCGGTGGCCCTCCTCACCCGCACCGCGCGGTGGTGAACAGGAACGCGCAATCCTGCACGGCCTCCACGCGGTGGCGGCGTTCGGGCATGACCAGCAGGTCGCCGGGCAGCCCGTCCCACGACTCGGGCCCGGCCACCAGCCGTACCCGCCCGTGCAGCACGTGCACCGTCACCTCGCCGGGATGGTCGTGCTCGTGGATGTGCTCGCCCTGCCGCAACGCCATGACCGTCTGCCGCAGCGAACGATCGTGCCCGCCGTGGACGGTGGTGGCGCTGCGACCGCTGTGCGCCTCACGGGCCAGGGCGACCAGGTCGCGGGCGAGCGTGGTCAGCGACGTCCTGGTCATGGCCGGGGCGCGCGGCGGTCCCGGCGGGCTTCCAGCTCCTCCGCGCTGACCGGGATCAGCATCGGCTGCCCCGGCGCGCAGAACATCGTCACCACGAACGCAGACTCCTCGTCGGCGAGGTGGTTGCCGTCCTGGTAGTGGATCACGTCACCGCCCGGCTCCCAGAACGCCTCACCGGCCCGCACCACCCGCACGGGGTCGCCTTCGAGCTCGAAGTTGATCGCTCCCTTGACCACGTAGCCGTAGGCCGGCCCCGAGTGCCGGTGCGGCGGCGCGCCAGGGCTGTTCGGCGGCAACGTGACCAGGAGCGTCATCGCCTCGGCCCCCTCCGGCGCGGGCGGCGCCCCGGGCACGGTGGCGACCACGTCGATCTTCGGCGGCGGGCCGCTCTTGTCGGGGTTGTCGAGGTGGTGGGCGTGGGTGTGATCGGTGCTCATCGGCATTCCTCCGCGGATCAGTGGCCGGTTCGTTCCGGCCGTGCACAGCTCAGACAAGACGGCGCCGCCGATACGTGACAGAGGGCGTAAGGTCACCCGGCGCCGCGCAGGGAGTCGGCCGGCGCCGCGAGCGAGAGGCCGGGGAAGCGCGCGAAGAGCCGGCGTAGGGCCTCGGCGACCTCGACGCGGGCCGCGATGAGCAGGGAGGTCATGTCGCCGCCGGGATGGGCGCGCTTGGTGGCGATGAGCTGGTCGGTGACCTCGAACAGGCGCGCGGCGTTGGCCTGCGCCTGCTCGGGGGTGAGCGTGCTGTCGAAGACGTTGTCGATGAGCTGCCGGAAGCAGCTCGGCGATGCGGCGCGCGCTGAAGGCGGGGGCGACCATCCGCCGTAACCTGCGGTGGTCGGCGCCGTACGCGGTGAGCATGCTCTGCACCTCGATCCACAGGGCGAGCGGCCAGGTGCGGTTCGTCCGCTGGAAGTCCGGATAGTGAGCGCGGCCGTTCTTGGACACGTCGGGGCTGGTGAGCAGGGTCTTCAGCAGGGCGGGGTCGGAGACCGCCCAGGCACGCAGGCCGAGCACGTCCACGGGGGTGGCCGGGCCGCGAGCCCCGCAGGGCCCGGTACTCGGCGTGGCGGTCGGCGCCGGCGGGGTCGATGACGAAGGGCAGGGGCTGGGACACGCGTCGTCTCCTTCGCGGAACGGGGCTCTGGAGACGTTGACCGGGTGGCCCCGCGCACGCGTGACAGGCGAGCCGTCCGGGGCCACACCGATCGGGCCTCGCCGCTCGGGGACGCGCAGGGGATGGAACCCCCCGCCACCTTCAACCTATAGCGCAGCGGGGGTCTTGCGGCAAGACCGGGGGCGTGCCGCACAATCAACGTTCAGGGCCAGGACCAGCGGAGATGACGCGCGCCGCGGTGGTGCGGCGCGACTGGCCGGCAGGCGAACTCACGGAAACGGGCGATCCATGTTCGATGTGATCATCGCCGGTGGCGGGCCGACCGGTTCGATGCTGGCCGGCGAGCTGCGGCTGCACGGCGTGCGCGTGCTCGTGCTGGAGAAGGACGCGGAGCCGGCGCCGTACGTCCGCTCGCTCGGCCTGCACACCCGCAGCCTCGAGGTGCTGGACCAGCGCGGGTTGCTGGAGCGCTTCCTCGCGCACGGCCGGCGCTTCCCGATCGGCGGCCACTTCGCCGGAATCGACAAGCCCCCGCTCGAACGGCTGGACACCGCGCACCCCTACGCCCTGGCCATCCCGCAGCCCGTCACCGATCGCCTGCTGGCGGAACACGCCGCCGAGGCCGGCGCCGACGTCCGGCGCGGCCGCGAGCTGGTCGGGCTGAGCCAGGACGAGGACGGCGTGAGCGCCGAGCTGGCGGACGGCACGCGGGTGCGCTCGCGCTACCTGGTCGGCTGCGACGGCGGCCGCAGCACGGTACGCAAGCTGCTCGGCGTCGCCTTCCCCGGCGAGCCCGCCAGGACGGTGACGCTGCTGGGCGAGATGGAGCTGACCGAGGATCCGGCGGCGATCGCCGCCGTCGTCGCGGAGGTCCGCAAGACCCAGCTCGTGTTCGGCGCCATCCCCCTCGGCGACGGGGTGTACCGCGTGGTCGTGCCCGCGGAGGGGGTGGCGGAGGACCGGGCCGTCCCGCCGACCGTCGAGGAGTTCGGCAGGCAGCTCCGGGCGTGGGCGGGCACCGACTTCGGCGTGCGCTCACCGCGCTGGCTGTCCCGCTTCGGCGACGCCACCCGGCTGGCCGAGCGCTACCGGGCCGGCCGGGTGCTGCTGGCGGGCGACGCGGCGCACATCCACCCGCCGGCGGGCGGGCAGGGGCTCAACCGCGGCATCCAGGACGCCTTCAACCTCGGCTGGAAGCTGGCCGCCGAGCTCGGCGGCTGGGCGCCGGAGGGGCTGCTGGACAGCTATGAGAGCGAGCGCCGCCCGGTGGCCGCCGACGTGCTCGACAACACCCGCGCGCAGATGGAGCTGATGTCCACCGAGCCGGGCCCCCAGGCGGTCCGCCGGCTGCTGTCGGAGCTGATGGACTTCGAACAGGTGCACCGGTACCTGATCGGGAAGATCACCGCGATCGGGGTCCGCTACGACTTCGGCGAGGGGCACGACCTGCTCGGCAGGCGCATGCGGGACGTGCGGCTGAAGCGGGGCCGCCTGTACGAGCTGATGCGCGGGGGCCGCGGCCTGCTGCTCGACCAGACCGGCCGGCTCTCGGCCGGGGGCTGGGAGGATCGGGTCGACACCGTCGTCGACACCGTCGTTGACACCGTCGTTGACACTGTGGCCGATCCGGGTGGGGGCCTGGACGTGCCCGCCGTGCTGCTGCGGCCGGACGGGCACGTGGCGTGGGCCGGCGACGACCAGCGGGAGCTGCTCGACCGGCTGCCGCGGTGGTTCGGCGCGCCGGGGAGGACGGCATGATGCGGGTATGACGTTGCCGACGGTCTTCACGGAGCTGCTCGGCGTGCGGCACCCGATCGCGCTGGCGCCGATGGGCGGGTCGGCGGGCGGGGAGCTGGCCGCGGCCGTCTGCCGGGGCGGCGGGCTGGGGCTCCTGGGCGGCGCGCACGGGGATCCTGAGTGGCTGGCCCGCGAGGTGCCCGTCGTCGCCGGGACGGGGCTGCCGTGGGGCATCGGATTCCTGACCTGGGGGATCGATCTCGCCGCCGTGGAGCTGGCGCTGAGCTACGGCCCTCGTGCCGTGATGTTGTCGTTCGGCGATCCGAGCCCGTACGCCGGCCGCGTCCGCGAGGCGGGCGCCCTGCTGTTCCTCCAGGTCACCGATCTGGAGGAGGCCGAGCAGGCCGCGGCCCTGGGCGCCGACGTCATCGTGGCGCAGGGCACCGAGAGCGGCGGGCACGGCGCCGCGCGCGGGCGGTCCACCCTGCCGTTCGTGCCCGCGGTGGTGGATCTCGTGGCTCCGGTGCCGGTGCTCGCGGCGGGCGGCATCGCCGACGGGCGCGGGGTGGCGGCCGCTCTCGTGCTGGGCGCCGCGGGAGCACTCGTCGGCACCCGTTTCCAGGCCACCACCGAGGCCCTGGTCGATCCCTCGATCACCGAGGCCATCGTCGAAGGGCGGGGCCAGGACACCGAGCGCAGCACCGTGCTCGACATCGCGCGCGGCTCCGCGTGGCCGTCCAAGTATCCGGCCCGCACCCTCGGCCACCCCTACCTCGACCGCTGGCGCGGCCGGGAGGCCGAGCTCGCCGCCGATTCCCGGGCCCTTGAGGAGTACCGGGACGACGTGGCGCGCGGTGCGATCCCGCCGCTGCCGGTCTGGGCGGGCGAGGCCGTGGACCTCATCGCCGACCTGCCCTCGGCGGAGCAGCTGGTGACCTCGATGGCCGCGCAGGCCGAGGACGCCCTGAACCGGGCGGGGCGCCGCTAGCGCCGTGGCCCCGGCCCCGGCCGGAGATGCGCGCCGATCGTGGCCCGGCCGCAGGTGTGCGACGATCGTGCGGTGAGTGCCCCTTCCACCGTGCGCAAAGTAGGCAGGCCGCGCGCCGTGGCGCGCCCGCGGAGCGGGTTGAGCCCGCGGGAGGAGATCCTGACGGCGGCGGCGGAGCTGTTCACCACCCACGGCTACACCGCCACCACGACGCGGGCGCTGGCCGAGGGGGCCGGGATCAGGCAGGCGTCGATCTACCACTACTTCGACGGCAAGGAGGACATCCTCGCCGAGCTGCTGGAGAGCACGGTCCGGCCGTCCCTGGAGGCCGCGCGCGCCCTGTCCGGCGCCACGGCTGAGGAGCGGCTGTGGGAGCTGTGCCATCGTGACGCGGGGCTGCTGTGCTCGGGGCCGTACAACCTGGGCGCGCTCTACCTGCTGCCCGAGGTGCGCACGGAGCGGTTCGCCGGGTTCCGGCGGATGCGTGACGAGCTCAAGGACGTGTACGGCAGGCTGCTGGCGGCCACCTCGGCCGGGGCGGCGCTCTCTCCCGAGGACCGGGCGCTGCGCACCGACCTGCTGTTCGCGCTGATCGAGGGCGTCATCCTGATCCGCAGGGACACCCCGGGCGAGCTGGCAGTCGCCGCCGTCGAGACGCTGGCGGCCGCCACCGCCGACGCGGCGCTACGCCTGGCCGGTGTTCGCGACCGGCAGCCGCCCGCCGGCCACGCCGGTCAGGCGTAGCCGCCGGTAGATCAGGCCCAGGGTGACGACCGCCGCGAGGAAGAGCAGGGTGAACCACTGGAAGAACCAGTGGCCGGTGATCGGGGCGTACACCTCGGCCCTCGGCCAGGCCAGGTTCACCGTCATGGCCAGCCCGTAGCAGAAGGCCAGCGCGTTGACCGGCAGCCCCCAGCGGCCCATGCTGAACAGCGGCGTCCCGTCCTCCGCGGTCCCGGCCGGCGCCCCGCCCCGCCAGGCGCCGCGCAGCCGCTGCACCAGCAGCGGGCCCGTCACCATCGCGTACGCCAGGTAGAGCAGCACGATGCAGGTGGTGCCGATGGCCAGGAACGCCTCGGGCGAGGCGAAGTTCAGCAGCAGGATCGCGGCGGCCAGCCCTCCGGTGACCAGTGCGGGGCCGGTCGGCATGCCGGTGCGGGGCGAGACCCTGGACAGCGCGCCGGAGAAGGGGACCACCCCGTCGCGCGCCATGGAGAACAACATCCTGGTGGCCGCGGTCTGGATCGCCATGGTCGCCACGGCGATCGCCACCACCACGTCGGCCAGCAGCAGCTTGCCCACCCAGTCGCCCAGGCTGCTGGTGAGCACGTACGACAGGCCCTCGGTGGCCAGCCGCCCGTCGGTCAGGCTGGGCGCGGCGAGCAGGCCGGCGAAGATGATGAGCCCGCCGAGCAGCCCGGCCGCCGTGAGCGCGGTCAGGATGGTGCGCGGGGCGACCCGGCGGGGGTTGCGGGTCTCCTCGCTCAGCTCGCCCGCGCTGTCGAAGCCGATGAGCACGTACGCGGCGGTGAACGAGCCGACCAGCAGCGCGCCGATGGCCCCGCCCTGCCCGCCGGTGCTGAACGTGACGCCGGCGCCGTTCTCGGCGTGGGTGAACAGCAGCACGATGATGAGCACCGCGCCGATGATCTCCGTGGTGACGCCGATGCTGTTGACCCGGGCCAGGACGCGGTTGTCGATGACGTTCACGGCCGTGGTGAGCGCGAGCAGGATCAGCCCGAGGACGGCGGCGTTGGCCGCGCCCGTGGCGGTGGTCGGCGCGGGGTCGCCGCCGACGAGCTGGAAGCCCGGCCAGATCGAGGGCAGCACCACCTGCAGGGCGAGCGCCGCGGCGGCGACGACGACGATCTGCCCGAGGATCATGATCCAGCCCGCGAACCAGCCGAACGCCGGCGTGCTCAGCCGGGTGGACCACTGGTAGATCGAGCCGGAGATCGGGTAGCGGGCGGCCAGCTCGGCGAAGCAGAGCGCGACCAGGAGCTGCCCGGCCAGCACGATCGGCCAGGTCCAGAAGAAGGCGGGGCCGCCGAAGGAGTACCCGATGGCGAAGAACTGGAAGACCGTGGTCAGCACGGAGATGAAGGAGAAGCCCGCGGCGAAGGAGGCGTACCTGCCCATGCTGCGGTGCAGCTCCTGTCGGTAGCCGAAGGTCCGCAGCGAGGCTTCGTCGGTGGGTGGCGGGGGAGTGGCGGTGACGTCCATCGGGTCTCCGGGCGCTCGAATTTCTGTCGGTTGACCGATATGTACGGGCCCCTCGTTTCCGCCTCATGACGCCGGCGTTCATCTGCCGTAACGCAAAACTCACCGCGCAGCCCCATCACAGCGGGCGCTCAGCCCCCGTGAGCAGCGCTTAACACGGGATTTACCGTCCTGACCCATGCGCGTTCGCGAGGCCGCCCAGCATTTTCTGTCAAGCGACAGAAATTACGAGGAGCGTCGTGACCACACTCCAGAACGGGACCGCCACCACCGCAGGTGCGCGCGCCCACGCCAGGGCCCAGGAGGGCACCGCGGTCCACACCGCGCCGACCGTGCCGGCCTCGCGCTGGGCGGACCCGCCGGAAGGAGTCGCCGCCGGCGACCTCGTCTGGGCGGACCGCCTGCCCGCGGGCGGCTACGCCCACCGCGTCCTCGCGGCGGGCACCGCGATCCGGCTCACCGACCCCGACGGCGACGCCTGCGCGTCGCTGCTGCTGTTCCACGCCGGCATGCCGTGGGAGCGGCTCAACATCGCCGACACGGTCAAGGTGCAGTGGCAGGTGTACGCCGGGGAGTCGTACCTGCTGCTCAGCGACCAGGCCAGAGTCCTGGCGACCGTGCTCACGGACGGCTCGGGGCGGCACGACACCCTGTACGGCGCCTCGACCCGCGCCAGGAACGAGCGGCGCTACGGCGACGGCTCACCCCAGGGCCCCAGCCCCGCCGGACGGGAGCTGCTCGCCCTCGCCGGCGCGAAGCACGGCCTGGAACGGCGGGACCTGCCCCCGTCGATCTCCTTCTTCCAGGGCGTGCGCATCGACGCCGAGGGACGGCCCGGGTGGCAGGGCTCGGCCGGAGCCGGCACGAGCGTCGTCCTGCGCACCGAGCTCCCGGTCGTCGTGCTCCTCGCGAACGCCGCCCACCCGCTCGACCCGCGCCCCGCGTACACCGTCACCCCGCTGGAGATCCTCGCCTGGCGGGACCGCGTGACGGCGCCCGGGGACCCCCAGTGGAGCGCCACGCCCGAGGGCCGGCGCGCCTACGAGAACACCGCCGACCACCGGAAGGGCAGAGGACTGTGAAGACGGACGCGTTCGGGGCCGAGCTGCACCGGGAGACCGTCCCGCCCCGCGCCCCCTGGTCACGGGTGCTCCAGCGCGGGCAGGTGCTGGCCATCGTCGACCTCGACGGCAACCAGGCCGTCGACTTCCTCGCCTACGACGCCCTGCGGACCTGGCGCGCCTACAGCGCCCAGGCGACGCTGCAGGAGCAGGAGACGATCTTCCTCACCACGGGCAGCGTGCTGCGCGACAACGAGTCCGAGCCGCTCCTGACCGTGGTCGCCGACGAGGTCGGCCGGCACGACACCCTGGGCGGCGCCTGCTCCCGCGAGTCCAACACCCTGCGGTACGGCCACCACACCTACGCGCAGCACGCCTGCGCCGACAACTTCCTCGCCGAGCTGTCCAAGCACGGCATGGGCAAGCGCGACCAGGTCTCCAACGTCAACTGGTTCATGAACGTGCCCGTCGACCCCGACGGCGCGCTCGGCATCGTGGACGGCATCTCGGCCCCCGGCCTGTCGCTCGCGCTCCGCGCCGAGAAGGACACCCTCGTCGTCGTCTCCAACTGCCCCCAGATCAACAACCCCTGCAACGGCTTCGACCCCAGCCGCGCCCAGATGGTGGTGTACGCCGGTGCCTGAGCCGAGGCGACTTCCCGGCACGCTGCTGGTCGCCAACCGCGGCGAGATCGCCTGCCGGATCATCCGCACCGCCCGGGAGCTCGGCGTGCGCACCGTCGCGGTGTTCTCCGAGATCGACCGGGCCGCCGCGCACGTCCGGCTCGCCGACGAGGCCGTCCTGCTGGGCCCGGCCGCGCCCGCGCAGTCCTACCTCGACGCGGAGGCGGTCCTGCGCGCCGCCAAGGAGAGCGGCGCGGACGCGATCCACCCGGGTTACGGGTTCCTGGCCGAGGACGCCGGTTTCGCCGAGCTCGTCGAGGGCGCCGGGCTCGCGTTCGTCGGCCCGACGCCCGCCCACCTGCGCACCTTCGGCGACAAGCACGCCGCCCGCGCGGTGGCGGTGGCGGCAGGGGTGCCGGTCTTCCCCGGCACCGGCCTGCTGACGGACGCCGACCACGCGGTGGCGGAGGTGGCGGCCATCGGCTACCCCGTCATGCTCAAGGCCACCGGCGGAGGCGGCGGCATCGGCATGACCGTGTGCCGCACCCCGGACGAGCTGCGGGCCGCCTACGACCGGGTGACCGGCCTCGCGCTGCGCAGCTTCGGCTCCGCCGGCGTCTTCGCCGAGCGGTACGTCGAGCGCGCCCGCCACGTCGAGGTCCAGCTCTTCGGCGACGGCGCGGGCGGCGTCGTCACCCTCGGCGACCGCGACTGCTCGCTGCAGCGGCGCAACCAGAAGGTCGTGGAGGAGGCGCCCGCGCCCGCCCTGCCCGGCCACGTGCGCGAGCGGCTGCACCGCACCTCACGCGACCTGGCCGCCTCGATCCGCTACCGCTCGGCCGGCACGGTCGAGTTCGTCTACGACGCCGAGCGCGAGGAGCTCTCCTTCCTGGAGGTCAACGCCCGCCTCCAGGTGGAGCACCCCGTCACCGAGCAGGTGACCGGCGTGGACCTGGTCGCGTGGATGCTGCGGCTGGCCGGCGGCGACGACTCGTTCCTCGCGCCGCACCTCGCGACCGGCGCCGTGCCGGTGTCCGGGCACGCCGTCGAGGCGCGCGTGTACGCCGAGGACCCGGCCGCCGGCTTCCGCCCGAGCGCCGGCGTGCTGACCAGGGTGGAGCTGCCGTCCGGGAAGGGCGTCCGGGTCGACGGCTGGGCCGGGACCGGCACCGAGGTGTCCACCGCCTACGACCCGATGCTCGCCAAGGTGATCGCCACCGGCGGCAGCCGCGAGGAGGCCCTGGAGCGCCTCGGACGGGCCCTCGCCTCGACCCGGGCCGACGGCATCGAGGTCAACCTCGGTCTGCTGCGCGCCGCCGTCGGGATCCCGGAGTTCAGGGCCGCCACGCACACCACCGGCACCCTCGCCGGCGTCGGCGACCCCGAGCCGCGGATCACCGTCGTGCGCGCCGGCCTGATGACCACCGTCCAGGACGCCGAGGGACGCGTCGGCTACTGGCAGGTCGGCGTGCCGCCGAGCGGGGCGATGGACGACCGCTCGCTGCGGCTGGCCAACCTCGCGCTCGGCAACGACGAGAACGCGGCCGGCCTGGAGTGCACCGCAAGCGGCCCCGCCCTCCAGGTCAGCCACGACACGCTGGTGTGCGTGACCGGGGCGCCCGCGGCGGTCACCGTGGACGGCGTCGCCGTCCCGATGTGGGAGCCCGTACGGGTGCCGGCCGGGGCCACCCTGCACGTCGGCGACGCCACCGCCGGGCTGCGCAGCTACGTCGCCTTCGCCGGAGGGCTGGACGTGCCGCCGTACCTCGGCAGCGCGGCCACCTTCACCCTCGGCCGCTTCGGCGGCCACGGCGGACGCGCGCTGCGCCCCGGCGACGTGCTCCGCACCGGCCCCGCCACCGCGACCCCGGCCGGGCCCGTCCCCACCGAGCGCCGTCCCGGCTTCGGCGACCACTGGGAGCTCGGCGTCAGCGAGGGGCCGCACGCCGCGCCCGAGTTCTTCACCCGGGACGACGTCGTCCAGCTCTACGCCACCCGCTACAGCGTGCACTTCAACTCGGCGCGCACCGGCGTCCGCCTGGTCGGCCCCAGGCCGGCCTGGGCGCGGCGCGACGGCGGCGAGGCCGGCCTGCACCCCTCCAACATCCACGACACGCCGTACTCGGTCGGCGCCCTGGACTTCACCGGCGACACCCCCATCCTGCTCGGCCCCGACGGGCCCAGCCTCGGCGGCTTCGTCTGCCCGGTCACGGTGGTGTCGGCCGAGCGGTGGAAGCTGGGCCAGCTCAGGCCGGGCGACACGGTGTCGTTCGTCCCGGTGCGGGCCGCCGAAGCCGTGCCGCCGCGCTCGCTCGGCCTGCCCGTGCTCGTGCCGGGCGGCGACCTCGACGACGGCGTGCTGCGACGGCTCGACGGGACCGACGGGACCGACGGGCCGGCGGTGACGTACCGCAGGCAGGGCGACGACAGCGTCCTCGTCGAGTACGGCGACCTCGTGCTCGACCTCGCGCTGCGCGCCCGCGTGCACGCGCTGCACACGGCGCTGGCCGAGCTCGCCCCGGCCGGCGTGCTCGACCTGACGCCCGGCATCCGCTCCCTCCAGGTGCACGTCGATCCGCAGGTGCTGCCGGTGCGCCGCCTGCTCGGCCTGCTCGTGGAGCTGGAGGCCACGCTGCCGCGCACCGCCGACCTGGTCGTGCCGAGCCGTACGGTGAGACTGCCGCTGAGCTGGGACGACCCGGCCACGAGGGAGGCGATCGAGCGTTACATGGCCGGGGTGCGCGACGACGCCCCCTGGTGCCCGTGGAACATCGAGTTCATCCGCCGCATCAACGGGCTCGACAGCGTGGACGACGTCTACCGCACGGTGTTCGACGCCGAGTACCTGGTGCTGGGCCTGGGTGACGTGTACCTGGGCGCTCCGGTGGCGACGCCGCTCGACCCGCGGCACCGGCTGGTCACCACGAAGTACAACCCCGCCCGTACCTGGACGGCGGAGAACTCCGTCGGCATCGGCGGCGCGTACCTGTGCGTCTACGGCATGGAGGGGCCCGGCGGCTACCAGTTCGTGGGCCGTACGACCCAGGTGTGGCGCACCCATCCGGAGCCCGGCCGGGACCCGTGGCTGCTGCGGTTCTTCGACCGGATCCGCTGGTATCCGGTCTCGGCGGAGGAACTGCTCGACCTGCGCGCCGACCTGGCCGCCGGCCGGACGGCCCTGGACGCCGCCGACGGGTCGTTCTCGCTGGCCGATCACGAGCGTTTCCTGGCGGAGAACGCCGGGTCGATCGCCGCGTTCCGGGCCAGGCAGGCGGCGGCGTTCGCGGCCGAGCGGCGGGCCTGGGAGGAGGCGGGCGAGTTCACCCGCGCCGAGCGGGCGGCGGCCGTGGAGCCGGCCGCGCCCGCCGAGGTGGTCGTGCCGGAGGGCGGCGCGCGGCTGGACGCGCCGTTCGTGGCGAACGTGTGGAAGGTGGAGGTCGCCGTGGGCGACGTGGTCGAGGAGGGGAGGACGCTGGTGGCGCTCGAGGCCATGAAGATGGAGACGTATCTGGCGGCGCCGGCGGCGGGTGTCGTGACCGAGGTCCGCGCCGCCACGGGCACCCAGGTCGCCCCCGGTGACTGCCTCGTGGTGCTGGGGCCGCTCTCATGAGCGCCGCCGGGAGTAGCCCCCTTGGGAACGCCGGCGAGGCGCTGAGCGGGGGTGCCGGCTCGGGCGGGAGCGCTCGCGAGGTGTTGCGCGGGCGGCGGCCGGAGGTGTTCATCGCGCACCGGGACGAGGCCGAGGTGGCGGCCGAGGTGGCGGCGGCCTCCGGGCCGCTGGCCGGGCTGCGGCTGGCCGTGAAGAACAACGTGGACGTGGCGGGCTTCCCGACGACCGCGGCCTGCCCCGCCTTCGCGTCCGGCCCCGCGGCCGCCGACGCTCAGGCGGTGGCGCGGCTGCGGGCCGCCGGCGCGACCGTCGTCGGCGTGACGAACCTCGACCAGTTCGCGACCGGCCTGGTCGGGCAGCGCAGCCCGTACGGAGGGGTGCGGGACGCGCGCCGGCCGTCATTCGTGTCGGGCGGTTCGAGCTCGGGCTCGGCGGTCGCGGTGGCGCTCGGCCTGGCCGACCTCGCGATCGGCACCGACACCGCCGGCTCGGGCCGGGTCCCGGCCGCGTTCCAGGGCATCGTGGGGATCAAGCCGACGCTGGGCACGGTGTCCGTGGCGGGGGTCGTGCCGGCGTGCCGCTCGTACGACGCGGTCACGATCATGGCGCGGGACCTCGGCACCGCCGGCGCCGCCATGGCCGCGATGGCCGGCGGCCCCGGGACCCGGCCCTGGCCGGCCGGCGCGCCCCTGGCCGCGCCCGCGGCGGCGCGCGTGGCCGTCCCCGACGAGCTGCCGGCCATGGCCCCCGGCTGGGCCGACGCCTTCACGGCCGCCGTGGAGCGGCTGCGGGAGGCGGGAGCCGTGGTGGAGCCGATCCGGATCGAGCCGTTCCTGGCCGCGGCCCGGCTGCTCTACGACGGCGCGCTCGTCGCCGAGCGGCACGCCGCCGTCGGCGGGTTCGTGGACGCCCACCCCGGCGACGTGGACCCCACCGTCGGCGCGATCATCAGCCGGGCGGGGAAGGTCTCCGCGTCGAGCCTGGTACGCGACGTCGCGCGCCTGGAGCGGCTGCGGCAGGAGTGCATGGAGCTGCTCGGCGGCTTCGACGCGCTGCTCGTGCCGACGGCGCCCTGCCATCCCACGGTGGCCGAGGTCGCCGCCGAGCCGGTGGCGGTCAACTCGCGCGTCGGCACGTACACGAACTTCTGCAACCTGTTCGACCTGTGCGCGGTCGCCGTGCCGGCGGGCACGGTCGACGAGGGCTCCGAGCGGGGGATCGCCCAGTTCGGCGTGACCGTCCTCGCCCGCCCGTTCCACGACGCGGTCGCGCTCGACCTGGCCGGCCTGGTCGCCGTCCAGCCGGAGCCCCCGGCGGAGTACGCCGGAGGCGCCCCGCCGCTTCCCGCCGGGACGCCGCCGTGGCCGGCGGCGATCGCGGACGGCGGCGTCCGGGCCGTCGAGCTCTTCGTGGTCGGCGCCCACCTGGCCGGCCAGCCGCTCGAACCCGAGTTGCGCGACCTCGGCGCCCGCTGGGACCGGCCCGCGCGGACCTCCGCCGCCTACGCCCTGCGCGTGCTCGGCACCGTCCCCCCGAAGCCGGGGCTGGTGAGGGTCGGCGCAGGCGGCGCGCCCGTCGAGGGCGAGGTCTGGCTGGTGTCCGAGGGGGCGCTCGGCCGTTTCCTGGCCGGCCTGCCCGCGCCCATGACGCTCGGCCGGGTCGAGCTCTCCGACGGCCGCTGGGCGGTGGGGTTCGGCTGCACGCAGGAGGCGGCGTCGGCGGGCGAGGACATCACGAAGTACGGCGGCTGGCGCGCCTGGCTGTCGAGCCGCTGACCCGGTGGGCTGAGGGAGCGTTCACCGGTCCGGGGAGAGGGCCCGGTGCCAGAGGTGGATCACGGCGTTCACGTGCGCGGCGCTGTCGCGGCCGGCGGGCGGGTCGAGCAGGGCGCCGTGCAGGTGCGCCTCGATGCCCTGAACGGCCAGCAGCCCGCTGAGCTCGGGATCGGGGCCACCGGCTCCGATCCGGCGCAGCTCGCCGGCCAGCGCGTGGGCGATCCGCTGCTCGGTCTCCCGGAAGCGGGCGACCAGGCCGGGAGTGCGGGGCGCCTGGTCGAACAGCAGCCGGTGCAGGGCGGGCCGGTCGGTGTGCAGGTCGGCCACGCACCGCACCAGGCCGGTGAGCAGTTCGAGCAGGGACGGGCGCCGCTCGGCGGCGCGGGCGAGGACCTGGGCGACCTGCTCGCCGCTCTGGGCCAGGTGGTGCTCGGCCAGCGCGACCAGCAGGGCGTCCTTGTTCGGGAAGTACTGATAGAGCGATCCGATGGACACCCCGGCGCGTTCGGCGATCTTGTTCGTGGTGGTGCCGGCGTAGCCGTACCGCTGGAAAAGCTGAGCAGCCGCCTCCAGGATCACCGCCACCGTCTCACGGGAGCGGTGCTGGCGGGGCTGTTTACGGGGTGTGAGCACGAGCCTCCCATGCGAGTACCGAAAACTGAGAATAGCTCGCATTATTGAACGGCGGGCTGATCGCCCCGCCTCCCCTCTTGAGAACGGAACCGTCTTCGTGCTGCCCGAACTCCTGGCCTACGGCGCCCGGACCCTGCCCGGCCTGCTGCTGATCGGCGGTTGCTTCGCGCTCGCGCGCGGCGAGCGTGACCCGCTGCTGCGCATCGTGACGCTCATCCTGGGCTTCGTCCTGATCAGGGACGCGATGACGCCGCTCGGGTTCTGGCGGCTGGGCGTCGCGGGAGGGGCTCCGTGGCTGCGCTTCACCGGCCAGGCGGGCATCCTGCTGCTGTTCGGCCTCGGCACGGTGCTGCTGACCGCGGGCCTGCTGCGCGCGGACGCCGGGCTGCGGTCCCTGGTGCGCTGGGGCCGGTTCGGGCCCGCGGCGGCCGGATGGGGCGTCGGTGGCGGGGTGCTGGCCGCCGCGCCGGTGGTGTTGCTGTCGCTGCCGACCCCGCTGTCCGGGCGCGGCGGGGCGGTCGCCGTCACGCTGCTGCCGGTGCTGCTGCTGTTCAGCCTGGCCGGCAACCTGGCCGAGGAGGTGCTGTTCCGCGGGTTCCTGCAAGGGCGGCTGGAGCAGCAGTTCGGCGCCGTACGGGCGGCGCTGCTGTCGGCGTCGCTGTTCGCCGCCTGCCACGTCTTCCTGGCCTCGACCGTCACGGACGCGGGCTGGCCGCTGCTGGCCTTCACCCTGTACGAGGGGTTGATCTGCGCCTTCCTGCGGCTGCGGAGCGGGGTCGTCGCCGCTGCCCTGGCGCACGGCACCGCGATCTTCCTCCTGGCGGCCGCCCTGATCTGAGCCGCCGGCATGCGGGCGACGCGACGGCGCCCCGGCTCCCGTCGACGGGAGCCGGGGCGTTGTCGGGTCGGTCCTGCGCGAGGGACACCGGTCAGCGGTGGCCAAGGCGTCAGCCGCGGGAGCCGGTGAGCTCGTCGGCCGGGGCGCCGGTGCGGGTGCGCAGGGTGGCGGCGGCGATCAGCGCGCCTGCGAGGGCGATGGCGGCGGCTCCGACGAAGGCGGCGGAGAAGCCGTCGGTCAGCGCGGGCAGGTCGCCGAGCCGGTCGGCGCCGTTGGCGGCGGCCACCGCGGTCATCGCGGCCAGGCCGAGCGCGGAGCCGACCTGGTAGCTGGTGTTGACGATGCCCGAGGCCAGGCCGCCCTCCTCCGGGCGGGCGGAGGAGATGGCGGTGCCGAGGGAGGGGATGAAGGCCAGCGACATGCCGAGGGCTGCCACGAGGCTGGCGGGCAGGACGTCGGCGGCGAAGCCGCCGTCCGGGCTGATCAGCGACAGCCACGCCATCCCCGCCGTGAGCAGGAGCAGGCCGGTGACCGTGGTCGGCTTGGGGCCGAAGCGGCCGATGGCCCGCGGCGCCACGACGATCATGCCGATCATGATGAGCACGGTCATCGGGACCAGGGCGGCGCCGCTGGGGAAGGCGCTGTAGCCCAGGACCTGCTGCAGGTAGAGGTTGAGGAAGAACCACATCGGGATCCAGGCGCCGCCGAGCAGGAGCTGGGTCAGGTTGGCGGCGGCCAGGTTCGGGGTGCGGAAGATGGACAGGCGCATCAGCGGCTCGCGGCGGCGGGCCTGGACGGCGACGAACGCGGCCAGCAGCAGCACGGCGACGGCGAGCGTGATCAGCGTCTGGGCGGAGCCCCAGCCCGCCTCGGGCGCGCGGACGATGGCGTAGACGGCGGCGCCGAGGCCGAGGGTGACGGTCAGCGTGCCGAGGACGTCGATGGAGCCGCGCCGGGCCGGGGCGGCGGGCATCAGCGGGCCGGTGGCCGCGAGGGCGACGAGGGCGATGGGGATGTTGATGTAGAAGACCCAGGGCCAGCTCAGGTACTCGGTGATGACGCCGCCGAGGAAGACGCCGGCGGTGCCGCCCGCGGGCGCGGCTGCGCCGTACAGGGCCAGAGCCCTGGTCAGCTCCCTGGGGTCGTGGCCGAACAACATCATCAGCAGGGTGAGCGCGGACGGGGCGATCAGCGCGGCGCCCACGCCCTGGACGGCGCGGCCGGTCAGCTCGACCCACACCTCGGGCGCGATGCCGGCCAGGAGCGAGCCGGCGAGCAGGACGATCCAGCCGGCGCTGAAGAGCCGGCGCGCGCCGAACAGGTCGGACAGGCGGCCGCCCAGCAGGAGGAGGCCGCCGAAGGCGACGACATAGGCGTTGAAGACCCAGGACAGGTTCTCCTGCGAGAAGCCGAGGTCCTGCTGGATGCGGGGCAGGGCCACGCCGATGATCGACGTGTCCATGATCACGATGAACTGGGCCGTGGCGATCAGGGCCAGGGCGGTCCAGCGCCGGGGGGATGGTGCGGACATGAGGGATCTCCAAGCTCTCCCGTTATCGGTACCCCTATGGGGTATGTTGGGCGGGTGCCAATCAATACCACTGGGGGGTATCTGTCAAGTCGGTGCCGCCGACGTGCTCCGGAAGGGACGAGAGCGTCGACTTGCGGGCCGGACGCCGCGGATGGGAACGTGAGGCGTGGTCACGACAGCCGATCAAGACACCCGCCGCGACGTCGCGTGGGCGACGGCGAGACGGTTCGCGCACGCGGCGGCGGAGCCGGCGCCGGCCGTGCGGGTGGCGCTCGGCCAGGCGGCGGGCCTGACGCTCGCGGAGGACCTCGTCGTGGCGACGCCGCTGCCCGCCTTCGACACCTCGGCGATGGACGGGTACGCAGTGGCGGGTGCCGGGCCGTGGTCGATCACCGGCAGCGCCCGGCCCGGCCGGCCGTGGACGGGCGAGCGCCTGACGGCCGGGAACGCCGTGGAGATCTCGACCGGCGCCGTCGTCCCTCCCGGGACCTGGGCGGTGCTGCCGGTCGAGTCGGCCACCGTCTGCGACGGCAGGGTCACCTGCCCCGATGGTCCCGGCGGGACGCGTGACGGCCGGAACGGGTGTCGCGACGAGTCCGGCGGGGCGCGTGACGGCCGGAACGGGTGTCGCGACGAGTCCGGCGGGGCGCGTGACGGCCAGGTCGGACGTCGCGACGAGTCGGCCGCGGTCAGTGACGGCCGGGTCGCCGTTCCCGGGCTGGCGCGCGGCAAGCACATCCGGTACACCGGGGAGGACGCGCCCGCGGGCACGCGTCTCGCGCCCGCGGGCACCGCGGTGGGCCCGGCGCTGCTCGGACTGGCCGCCACCTGCGGGTATGACGAGCTGCTCGTCCACCCCACCCCTGTCGTCCGGGCGATCGTCACGGGGGACGAGCTGGCCCGGCACGGCCTGCCAGGGCCGGGCCGGGTGCGCGACGCGCTCGGGCCGCTGCTGCCGTCGCTGATCGCCGAGCTCGGCGGCCGCCTCGACGGCCTCGTCCACGTGCCCGACCAGCCCGTCGCCGCGCTGGCCGAGGCGGTGGAGGCCGCCGCGGGGGCCGACGTCGTCGTGGTCACCGGATCGACGTCGGTCGGCGTCACCGACGGGCTGCGCCGCCTGCTCGCCGAACGCGACGTCCGCTGGATCGTCGACTCGGTCGCCTGCCGCCCCGGCCACCCCGCCCTGCTGGCCAGGCTGCCCGGCGGCCCGTACGTCATCGGCCTGCCCGGCAACCCGTTCGCCGCGCTGGCCGCCGCGCACACCCTGCTCGGCCCGCTCCTCGCCGGGCTGTCCGGCCGCGCGCTCGGCGACCTGCCGCAGGCCCCGCTGACCTCCCAGGTCCCGGTGCCCGCCGGCCGCACCCGCATCGTCCCCGTCGTCTGGGACGGCCCCGGCGTGCGGGCCCTCGGCGGCGACCGCCCGGCGTTCCTGAACGGCGCGGCCCTCGCGGACGCCCTGGCGGCGGTCCCGTACGGCCACGAGCCCGGCCGGCCGGTGCCGCTGCTCCTCCTGCGCGGCTGATCGCCGGCCCTGAGAGGCGGCGTAGTTCCCGGGAACCAGGCAGGTCAGTGCCCGCGCCCGATGTGCCGGGCACGGGCCCGTTCCTACGCTCGGACCCGTGCTGAAACGCCTGATTCCCGCCCTGCTCGCGCTCGTGGCGGCGCTCGCCTGGGCGGCTCCCGCCGTCGCGCACGGCCGCAGCGGCGAGGCCGACCTGCGCTTCGCCCAGACCATCGGCGGCATGGAGCTGACGGTGCTGGCGCCCGAGGCGACGACCCGGATGATCGAGGCGTTGCGGCCCATGCTGCCCACCGAGGAGGACCGCCTGCTGCTGGCGGCGGCGGAACGGCTGACCGCGCGCGAGCGGGAGGTGTGCGGGCTGATCGCCGAGGGCCTGTCCAACGACGAGATCGCCGCGCGGCTGGTCATCAGCCGGTACACGGTGAAGGTGCACGTGTCGAGCGTGCTGGCCAAGCTCGGGCTGCCCGACCGGGTGCACGTCCTGCTCGCCTGGTCCCGGCTGCGCCCGCACCGGCCGGACGCGGATCGCCCGCGCTGACCGCCGCGCGGGCCCGCGCCGGGCATCGGATGGTAAAAGCCTGCCCCACGGTTGCGCCTGATGCCCCCAGAAGTTGGGGGCGTGAAGAGGGGGCGTGATGTGCTCGAAGAGGGTGTGCGTGCGGCAGGCCCCACCTCCAGAGGCCGTAGTGGCCGGCCGGAACTCGCGGCCGGCCACTACGCCTGCACACGGCAGGCGTCCAGGCAGCGCTCCACGGCGGGCCGCGGATCCATGGCGTACGTGCCGTCCCCGAACAGCTCGAACGTCATGAGCCCCCGGTACCCCCGCCGGTCCAGCGCCTCCAGGTAGCCGTCCAGCGGCAGCTCCCCGTCGCCCCACGCCAGGTGCCCGGCGGGCCGGCCGTCGACGAGGTGCACGTGCCGTACGCGGTCGCCGAGCGCGTCGAAGTAGTCGTCCACGCTCTCCCCGGCCACGGCCATGGCCACGGTGTCCAGCACGGCGCCCAGGTTCGGCGCGCCGATCTCGCCGATCATCGCAGCCAGCGCCCGGGAGTCGTTGACCAGGTTCGACTCGACGCGCTGCAGCGCCTCCAGCACGCACGTCACGCCGAGCGTCCCGGCGTACGCGGTGATCTCGCCGATCGCGTCGGCCGAGCGGCGCCAGGCGTACGACGCCGGCTCGTCCTCGAAGCCGCGCCCCGGCGTGAGCAGCAGCAGCTCCGCCCCGAGCTCGGCGCAGAGCTCGGCGGCGCGGCGGAACATCGCCACGCTGCGCGCCCGCAGCCCGGTGTCGGGGGAGGCCAGGTTGACGGGGTACATCACCTGCTCGGGCGTGAGGCAGGCGACGGTCAGGCCGCGCGACCCGGCGCGGCGGCGGACGGCCCGCGCCCCCGCGTCGCTCAGCTCGGGGACGTGGA
This sequence comes from Nonomuraea thailandensis, assembly GCF_024172165.1. Taxonomy (GTDB): domain Bacteria; phylum Actinomycetota; class Actinomycetes; order Streptosporangiales; family Streptosporangiaceae; genus Nonomuraea; species Nonomuraea thailandensis. The sequence continues at coordinate 2,383,377 of NZ_JAMZEB010000002.1, forward strand.
GCTGCGGCGCGATGCCCCACAGCTCCAGGCGTTCCCGGCCGAGCCGGGCCATGTCGTCGAGGCAGCGGTCGAACGGCAGGTGCTGGTAGGCGAAGTTCGACCCGGTGAAGCGGGTGGGTTCGATCATTTCCCGACCCCGTCCGCGAGGCCCTTGACGATGTGGCGCTGGCCGAGGAAGAACAGCAGCACCACCGGCAGCGCGGCGATCACCATCCCGGCGAACACCACGGGGTAGTCGGTGCCGTGCTTGCTCATCAGGCTCGTCAGCCCGACGGGCAGGGTCTGCACGCCGGAGCCGCTGGTGAAGATCATCGCGAACAGGTACTCGTTCCAGGTGAACAGGACGTGCAGCAGCACCGTCGAGGTGAGGATGGGCTTGCACATCGGCAGGATGATCCGCCAGAACGCCGTCCAGCGGCCCGCGCCGTCCATCTCGGCGGCCTCGTCCACCTCGCGCGGCAGATCGATCATGTACGCCCTGATGAGGAACGTGGTGAACGGGATGCGGAAGGCGGTGTAGAGGATGAGCAGCGCCCAGAACGTGTTGTACAGCCCCATCGCCTGGAACAGCTTCACCAGCGGCACCAGCGCCACGGTCGGCGCGAGCATCAGCCCGCCCAGGATGGCCGCCGTGAGCGTCCTGTTCAGCGGGACGTCCACGCGCGTCAGCCCGTAGGCGGCCCACGCGCTGATGAACACGGTGGCGACGGTCGAGGTCAGCGTGACCAGCACGCTGGTGGTCAGGTAGTCGCTGACGCCGCGGTTCCACGCCTTGGCGTAGTTGCCGAAGCTCCAGTCCAGCGGCAGCGCGAACGGGTCGCCGAACAGCTCGGCGTTGGTCTTGAACCCGTTGAGCGTCATCCACAGCAGCGGGTAGAGCACGACCACGGCCAGGGTCAGCAGGAACGCCCACATGAACACGCGGGCGATCACCCCGAGGAAGCTCAGGCGCGTCACCATTCCACCCTTCTCCTGCGGGTGACCCAGAGCTGCGCCACCGCCACGCCGAGCGTGATCACGAACAGCACGGTCGCGATCGCGGCGGCGTACCCGAAGTTGTTGCGCACGAACCCGCTGCGGTACAGCCAGGTGCCCAGCACCTGCGTCGAGTTGTCGGGGCCGCCCGCCGTCATCACCATGACCTCGTTGAACACCTGGAACGCGCCCGAGAGCGTGACGATCGCCATCAGCCCGGTCATCTCCCGCACGAGCGGCACCGTGATCCGGAAGAAGCGGCCCACCGCGCCGACGCCGTCGATGGCGGCGGCGCCGTAGATCTCCGCCGGGATGCGCTGGATCGCCACCGCGAACAGCAGCGTCGAGTAGCCGAAGCCCTGCCACTGGCTCATCGCGATGATCGACGACATGGCCGTGCTCTCCTGCCCCAGCCACGCCTGGGCGAGCTCGCCGAGCCCGGCGGCCTTCAGCGCGTGGTTGAGCGGGCCCAGGTTCGGCTCGTAGATGAAGTAGAACAGCAGGCCGGCGACGGTCAGGGAGATCGCCGACGGGATGAAGTAGATCGCCCGCAGCGCGCGCTGCCACCGCTCGCTCCGCACGCCCTCGATGAGCGCGGCCAGCAGGAGCGCGCCGAACACCTGGAAGACGATGGAGACCACCGCGTACAGCACGTTGTTGCCCAGCGACGACCAGAAGACCGGATCCTCGACCAGCCTGGCGTAGTTGCCGAGGCCGACGTACTCCTGGCTGCCGCTGTAGATGTCCCACTTCAGCGTGCTGAACTGCAGGTTCTGCACGAGGGGGAGGTAGACGAACACTCCGACCAGCACGAGGGCGGGGACGACCCACGCGAGCCCGAGCGTCCTTCGCAGGGCGGCGCGCACGGCTACTTGGCCGACTCGGAGGCCTGGCGCACGCTTTCGAGCACCTGCTCGGCCGTCTTCCCGCCGCTGATCAGGGCCTCGCCGCCGGCCAGCCACGCGTCGGCCACCTCGGGAACGGTGACGGTGTCGAGCCAGATCGCCAGCTTGGGCGCCTTGTTGACGAGCTGCACGCCCTCGTGGACGGCCTTGCTGGAGGTGTCCTCGGTGACCGCGCCGACGACGGTGCTGGGCTGCCCGTACGGCGGCGCCGACAGCGTCCTGGCGTTCTCCAGGCCGGTGGCGAACTTCATGAAGTCCACCGCGAGGGCGACCCTGGGCGACTTGGCGTTGATCAGGTATCCCTCCGGCGAGCCCTCCAGCACCGTGCCGTCGCCGGGCGCGTTCCGCGGCACCGGGAGCTGGAAGATGCCGAAGTCGTCCGGCTTCACCTTGGCCGACGTCGCGTTGTCGAACTCGAGGATCTCCTGGTAGTACATGGCGGCCTTGCCGTTGGCGAACGCCTCCTGGGCTGAGCTGTAGAGCACGCCGTTGGTGCCGCCCTTGGTGTCGGTGCACTGGTCGACCAGGGTCTTGAACTGGTTGAGCGCGGTGACGTAGCCGGGGTCGGCGAGCTTGGCGGTGGCCGGGTCGAAGTCGGCCTGCAGCGTGGCGTCCGGCACGTTGTAGGCGAAGAGCTGCTGCAGATAGTGCAGGGCGGGCCAGCCGTCCTTGTTGCCGAAGGCGACGGGCTCGTACCCGGCCTCGCGCAGCGGCCCGCAGGCGGCGATGAGCTCCTCGAACGTCCTGGGCACCGCGATGCCCGCCTTGCCGAAGGCGCTCTTGCTGTAGCCCATGAACTTGCCGTTGCCGTACAGCGGGATCCCGTAGTTCCTGCCGTCGCGGGCGAAGGCGGCCAGCGAGCCGGGGCTGAAGGTCCTGCCCCAGGGGGTGTCCGGGCCGATCACCGCGGTCAGGTCGGCGGCCCGGCCGCCGCGGATGTAGTTGTCGGCCCAGTTCCCGGTCCAGGTGAAGTAGATGTCGGGCAGCGCGTCGGAGGCGGTGAGCGTCTTGAGCTTGTCCTTGACGCTCTGGTCGGTCTCCTGGATCAGCTCGAACTTCACCTGCGGGTGCTGCTTGGTGTACGCGGCGGCGAGGTTCTCGAAGTAGGGGCCCGTGGGGTCGCCGGCGAACTTGGTGAGAATGCTCAGCGTGCCGGAGAACTCCGGCGTGGCGGCGGCGTCGGCCTTGGGGGCCTGGGTGGTTCCGCCGCCACCGCAGGCGGCCAGCGTGAGTGTCCCGAGGAGTGCCGCGAACGTCGGCAGGGCGCGAGGGCGCATGGGCTTCCTTTCTCCACCGGTGCGTGGTGTTGGCCGACCATACAGCTCACCTGATACCGGTACCAGACCCGCTCGCCAAGATCTTTCATTCGTTAACCTGGCGTGACCTGGCGGGAGGCAATGTCTTCGCAGCTCAGACTGATGAATCCGGGACCGGCGGTTGACGCCGCCCGGCGGCCTGTGCCAACGTGACCCCCGCGTGATACCGGTATCAGGTCCCGATCAGGCGGGCGCCGGAGTCTGCGAAAGGATGCGACGATGCTCGGATTCGACGAGCCGGAATTTCTCTCCCAGGTGGCGAGCGCGGTGGCCCTGCGCCCTCAGATCGAGGAGCTGGTCGACCGGCTCGTGGACGAGGGGTTCGACACCCTGCTCCTGGTCGGGGCCGGCGGCACGTACGCGCAGATGTGGCCGTACGAGCACCTCGCCCGGCGCGCCTCGGCGCTCGACGTTCGCGCCGTGATCGCCGCCGAGCTGATCGCCTCCGGTGACGCCCGGCTCGGCGAGCGCACGGTGGCGCTGTTCACCTCCGTCTCGGGCACGACCGACGACAGCGTGCGGGCCATCGAGTACTGCAAGTCCAAGGGCGCGTACACGATCTCCTTCACCGGCCACCCCGACTCGCCCGTGGCCACGAAGGCGGACACCGCGCTGATCTCCCGGCCCAAGACCTGGCCGTTCGACTTCCAGCTGCTGCTGTTCGTGGGCAGGCTGCTGGAGCGCCGCGGCGAGTTCGACGGCTACGGCCGGCTCGCCGGCGAGCTGGCCGGGATCCCGGAGATCCTCGTCGAGGTGGCCAGGCAGGCCGAGCCGGTGGCCGCCGCGTTCGCCGACGCCCACAAGGACAGCGACTACTACTTCCTCATCGGCGGCGGCAACCTCTGGGGCTTCACCTACCTCTACTCGATGTGCATCCTCGAGGAGATGCAGTGGCTGCGCACCACCAGGGTGCACAGCGCCGAGTTCTTCCACGGCTCGCTGGAGCTGCTGGAGGAGGACACCAGCGTCATCGTCTTCCAGGGTGAGGACGAGACCCGCGCCCTGACCGACCGCGCCGAGACCTTCGCCAGGCGCGTCTCCAAGGACGTCACGGTCTTCGACACCCGCGACTACCCGCTCACCGGCATCAGCCCCGAGTTCCGCGGCCTGCTCGCGCCGCTCGTGCTCGACACCGTCATGGGCCGGGTCAGCAAGCACCTGGAGCGGGTCCGCGACCACTCGCTCGACCTGCGCCGCTACTACCGGGTCATGGACTACTGAACCGATGAGAGTGCTCGGCTTCGGCGACAACATCGTCGACCGGTTCGTCGACCGGGGCATCGACTACCCCGGCGGCAACAGCGTCAACGTCGCCGTCTACGCCCGCAGGCTCGGCGTCGAGTCGGCCTACCTCGGGGTCTTCGGCGACGACGGGCTCGGCGCGTTCCTGCGCGGCTCCATCGCCGCCCAAGGCGTGGCCGTGGACCGCTGCGTCGTGCGCCCGGGTGAGAGCGGCGTCTCCCGCCTGCGGGTGGACGACGGCGAGCGCGTCTTCCTCGGCTGGAACGGCGGCGGCGTCACCGTGCGCGAGCCGCTGGAGCTGGACGCGGACCTGCTCGGCTACCTGGGCGGCTTCGACCTGGTGCACTCCAGCGTCTACTCCCACAGCGAGCCCGAGCTGCCCAAGCTGGCCGGGCTCGGCCCGCTGGTCAGCTTCGACCTGTCCAGCGAGGAGGAGTACCGCGACCCGGCCTACCTCGACCGGGTCTGCCCGCACGCCGACCTGGTGCTGCTGTCCTGCTCCCACCTCGACGAGGACGCCACGGCTGACCTGCTCGCCGAGGCCGTGCGCCGGGGAGCCGGGCTCGCGCTCGGCACCCGCGGCGTGGCCGGCGCCTTCGCCCATGACGGCGACGTCACCGTGTCCGCCCCGGCCTGGCTCGCCGAGGACATCGTGGACACGATGGGCTGCGGCGACGCGTTCCTCGCCGGGTTCGCCGTCTCGCTGCTGCGCGAGGGCTGGGCCGCCGGCCGCCCGGCGGCCCCGGCCGCGATCGAGCGGGCGCTGCACGGGGGCGCGCAGGCGGCGCACGCGCAGTGCTTCGTCGAAGGCGCCTTCGGGCACGGCCGTGCCACCGCGTGGCTAGCATGATTCAGTGACGAGGGACGGGATCCATGCCGACTGACCGCGGCCAGGCGGGGCCGACGATCTCCGAGGTGGCGGCGGAGGCCGGCGTGGGCAGGGCCACGGCCGCGCGCACGCTGGGCGGTTACGGATACGTCAGCCCCGAGCTGCGCGCCCGCGTGCTGGCGGCGGCCGAGAAGCTCGGCTACCGCGCCAACGCGCTCGCGCGCAGCATGTCCACCGGGGTGAGCCACACCCTGGGCGTCATCGTGGCCGACATCGGCAACCCGTTCTTCGCCGGGCTGCTGCGGGGCGTCTCCGACACCTCGCGGGCGCGCGGGTTCGACGTGATCGTGCTGAGCACGTACGAGAACCTCCAGGAGGAGGTGGCGGCGGCCAACGTGCTCATCGACAAGCGCGTCGACGGCGTCATCGTGGCCTCGGCCGCGCTCGGCCGCGACCAGGTCGCGCACCTCAAGGCCGCCATCGACCGGGGCATCCCGGTCGTGCTCGTCGACCGCGCCGTCTCCGCGCTCGACCTCGACTCCGTCGTCATCGACAACCGCGACGCCGCCCGCGAGGCGGTGGAGGTGCTCATCGCCGCCGGGCACCGGCGCATCGGCTTCGTCTGGGGGCCTCCGGTGGACCGGCCGCCGGCCACCAGGCGCGAGCTGCTGACGGCGGCCTCGCGCAACCTGTGGACCGACGGCGAGCGGCTGCGCGGCTACCTCGACGCCCTCGACGACGCGCACATCCCGTTCGACCCGCAGCTCGTGATGGTCGGGCCGAAGACCGAGGAGCGGGTCGTCACCGAGGTCGGCCGCATGCTCGCGCTGCCCGACCGGGTCACCGCCGTGTTCTGCTCCGAGACCGACGGCATGACCGGCTCGCTGCGCGCGCTGCGCAAGGCCGGGCTGTCGTACCCGGACGACGTGGCGCTGATCGGGTTCGACGACAGCGCGTGGGCGGCGGTGATGGAGCCGCCGCTCACGATGATCGCGCAGCCGGTGCACGAGCTGGGCGCCAAGGCGGCCCAGGTCCTGCTCGACATCCTCGGCGGGGCCGAGCCCGCGCGCGAGATGCACACCCTGCGCTCCCGGCTCATCCAGCGCTCCTCGGTCGCGCCGCCGCGCACCTGACCGCGCGGGCCGCCCACCCGGCCGCGCACCTGACCGATCCTTTCCGCCACCCCGGCCATAAATCGACCCCTTCGTCCTAATACTAAGAGTGATCGGACGGAGGCGGAGAGTTGATCGAGGTGATCGGGGCGGGGCTGCCCAGGACGGGCACCCTGTCGCTGAAGGCGGCACTGGAGCGGCTCGGTTTCGGGCGCTGCCACCACATGTTCGAGCTCTTCGACCACCCCGAGCTCATCGGCCGCTGGCTGCCGGCCGCGCCGGCCGACCGGGCCGGGTGGGAGCGGGTGCTCGCCGGGTACCGGTCGGCGATCGACTGGCCGGTGAGCTTCTACTGGCGGGAGCTGGCGGCTGTCTTTCCCGAGGCCAAGGTCGTCCTGACCGTACGCGACCCGGCCCGCTGGTACGCCAGCTTCCGCGCCATGGTCGGCCGCCGGGCCGCCGCGATCGCCGCCGCCCGTGGCGGGGGCGACGCGTTCGAGGAGGCCTTCGCCCCGCTCCTGCCGCTGCTGCGGCACATCGCCTGCGCCACCTTCGACGGCGTCCGGCCCGGGCCCGACTGGGTGCCGGACGAGGCGCGGGCGGTCGCGGGGTTCGCCCGGCACGCCGCCGCCGTCCAGGAGGGGCTGCCCGCCGAGCGGCTGCTGGTCTTCGACGTGTGCCAGGGGTGGGGGCCGCTGTGCGCGTTCCTGGGGGTGAGGCCGCCTCGTGAGCCGTTCCCCAGGCTGAACGACGGCGACGCCGTCCGCCACAAACTCGACAGCCTGCGGACGGCAGGCCGGACCCGCGCCGGCCGGGACGACGCGGGCTGGACCGATGGCCGGTGACGCGAGCGGCGGCCCGGGGGAGCCGCGGCGGCTCTCGGCCGAGTGCGGCGGCCTGGCCGGGTTGTTGCGGCGCGCGGCCGAGAGCGGGCCGGAGCGAGGGCTGCGGTACGTGGACGAGGGCGGAGCGGTCACCGCCCAGTCGTACGCCGGCCTGCACGAGCTGGCCTGCCGGATGCTCGCCGGGCTGGACGGGCTGGGGCTGCGGCCCGGAGCCGAGGTCGTGCTGGTGCTGGAGCGCGCGCCGGACGTGGTGCCCGCCTTCTGGGCCTGCGTGCTCGGCGGGCTGACACCGTGCCCCATGGCGCCGCCGCAGGGGGACACCGCGCGGTGGGCGGCGCGGCTGGAGCACGTCGGACGGCTGCTGGGCGACCCGCCGATCGTGACCGCCGGGAACCTCCTGCCCGCCCTGCCGCCACTGCCCGGCCGCAGGGTGGCCCTGGTCGAGGACCTGCACGGCACGACCTCCGGCCGATCGGGGGCCGCGCGGGAGCCTTCCGGCGCAGCGCCCGGTGCGGGAGAGGCGCGCGAGCCGGCGCCGGACGGCGTGGCGGTGCTGATGCTGACGTCCGGCTCCTCGGGCGACAGCAAGGCCGTGCCGCTCACCCACGCCAACCTTCTCGCCTCGCTGGCCGGCAAGGCGGAACGGCTGGCGTGCCACCCCGGCGACGTGATGATGAACTGGATCGCCTTCGACCACATCGCCGCCATCGAAGGCCACCTGCTGCCCCTGTCGCTGGGCGCGTCCCAGGTCCAGGCCGCGCCGCCGTACGTGCTGGGCGACCCGCTGCGCTTCCTCCACCTGGCCTCGCAGCACGGCGTCACCCTGACCTTCGCCCCCAACTTCCTCTTCGGCGAGATCAACAAGGCACTGCCGCCGCCCGAGGGCGGCCCGGAGCTCGACCTGTCGGCGCTGCGCCACATCCTGTCCGGCGGCGAGGCGGTCGTCTGCGCCACCGCCCGGCGGTTCCTGGAGGCCCTGGCCCCGTACGGGCTGCGGCCCGGCGCCGTCGTGCCCGCGTTCGGGATGACCGAGACGTGTGCGGGCAGCACCATGAACCTCGCGTTCCCGGAGGCCGACGAGGGAAGGGAGTTCGCCTCGCTCGGCCCGCCGATCCCCGGCTTCGGCGTCCGGATCACGGACGGGGGCGACGCGCCCCTGCCCGCGGAGGCGGAAGGCGAGCTGCAGGTGAGCGGCCCCATGGTCTTCGGCGGCTACGCCGGTGACCCGGAGGCGAGCGCGGCGGCGTTCACGGGCGACGGCTGGTTCCGCACGGGGGACCGCGGCCGCCTGTCCGGCGGAGGGCTCAGCCTGACCGGCCGCAGCAAGGACAGCATCATCGTCAACGGCGTCAACCACCCCTGCCAGGAGGTGGAGGCGGCCCTCGGCGCGCTGCCGGAGGTGCGGGACACCTGCGTGGCGGCCTTCCCGGTACGGCGACCCGGCGACGACACCGAGCGGCCGGCCGTCGTCTTCACGCCGAACGTGCCGCTCTCCGACGGGGAGGGGGTGCGGCGGGCGCTGGTGGCCGTGCGCGACAAGGTCGCGCGGCTGTGGGGCACGCGGCTGGCGGTGATCCTGCCGCTGCCCGCGTCCGAGCTGCCCAGGACCGCGCTCGGCAAGATCCAGCGGGCGCTGCTGCGCCGCCGGCTGGACGAGGGCGAGTTCGCCGCGCGGCAGCGGTGGGCGGCCGAGCTGACCGGGCGGCGGCGCGGCGCGCACCTCCCGCCGCGCGACGGCGCCGAACGGGCCGTCGCCCGCGTCTACGCCGACCTGTTCGGGCTGCGGCCGGGCGAGGTCGGCGCGACCGCGAACTTCCTGGAGCTGGGCGGGACCTCCCTGGACGTGCTGCGGCTCAAGCAGCGCCTGCGCCGCGACTTCCCCGGCCGCGACCTGCCCGCCACGGCGATCCTGCGCGCGCCCACCGTCCGGGCGCTGGCCGCGCTCCTGGACGGCGGAACCGGGCGGCACGCCCCCTACGACCCGGTCGTGCCGCTCCAGCAGAGCGGTGCGGGCACGCCGCTGTTCTGCGTGCACCCCGGCGTGGGGGAGGTGCTCGTCTTCGTCAACCTCGCCGGTTACTTCACCGGCGAGCGCCCGTTCCACGCCCTGCGGGCGCGCGGCTTCGGCCCGGGGGAGCCGCACTTCGGCAGCTTCGAGGAGATGGTCTCCTGCTACGTGGACGCGATCCGGCTGCGCCAGCCCGCCGGGCCGTACGCGATCGCGGGCTACTCCTACGGCGGCGCGGTCGCGTTCGAGATCGCCAAGGCCCTGGAGAGGCTGGGGGAGCGGGTCGACTTCGTCGGCATCTTCAACCTGCCGCCGCACATCCGGCGGCGCATGAACGAGCTCGACTTCACCGAGGGCGCCCTGCACCTGGCGCTCTTCCTCGACCTGCTCGCGCCGGCCGAGGCCGGCGCGCTGCAACCGGCGCTCCGCGACCTGCCCGCGCAGCGCCAGATCGACCGCATCATGGCCGCGGCCTCAAAGCGCCGGCTGTCCGAGCTCGACCTCGATCGCGACCAGTTCGCCGCGTGGGTGGACCTGGCCCAGTCCCTGGTACGGGCCGGCCGCTCCTACGAGCCGAGCGGCACCGTCGCCTCGGTCAGCGTCTTCTACGCCATCCCGCTGCGCGGCACCAAGCAGGACTGGCTCGACAACGACCTGCGCAGATGGGACGACTTCACCCGGGGCGAGAACCGGTACCTGGAGGTGCCCGGCGAGCACTACACCCTCATGAACGCCCACCACGTGGACGCCTTCCAGCGCGTCCTGCGCGCCGAACTGGACCGCTGCCTGCGCGATCACTGACCTTCGGCGGCCTCCTGTGGCGGCCTTCTGCGGCGGGCCTCCTGCGGCGGCGGGTCAGCGGCCGGGCAGGGTGACCGTGCGGCAGGCCAGGTGGAGGGCCAGGCGCTCGTCCCGGTGGCCGAGGTCCACGCCCAGCAGCCGCTCCACGCGGTCGATGCGGCCCGCCACGGTGTTGCGGTGCACCCCGAGCACGGCGGCGGTCTCCGCGATCGACGACTCCGCGTCCAGGTAGGCCGACAGCGTACGGAGGAGGTCGCCCGGCTGGTCGCGCAGGGGCGCGAGCAGCGCGCGGGCGGCGGGCTCGAACGTGTCGGTCCTGGTCCACTCCAGCAGGAGCTGCGCCATGCCGAGCTGGTCCACCTGAAGGAAGAAGCCCGCCTCCGGGCGGGTCGCGGCGAGCCTGGCCGCGTCCGTGGCCTCCGCCACCGTGCCGGCCAGCCCCTCCGGCCAGGGGTGCGGGCGGCCGACCCCCATGTGGTCGGCGATCGAGCCGCGCAGCTTCCTGTGGGCGGCGCGCAGCCTGGCCGCCAGGGCGCGCACCCGCGCGGGCGTGGGCTCCTGGGCGAACGTGGTCCAGCCCGTCCATCCCTCGCCGTGCTCGACGACCACCGCCTCGACGCCCTCCGCGCGCAGGACGCGGGAGATCTCCGCCGTCCACGGCACCAGATCCAGCGCGGGGACGGCGCCGATGCGCAGGCCGACGTGCCAGCCGCCGAGCTGCCATCCCGCGTCGGCCACCCGCCTGCGCAACTGGGCCGAGGGCTCGGCGTCCAGCCGCAGCAGGTCGCCCAGCAGCGCGGTACGGGCCCGCGCGTCGCGCTCCAGCTCCACGCGGTGCACCAGCAGCCAGCGCTGCACCGCGGCGGCGGCCACGGCCAGGGCGGGCGGCACGATCTCGGCCCGCGCCGCCGCCGTGCCCCGCAGCTCGGCCACCAGCCAGAGCCCCGGCCGCGCCGGGTGCGGCAGCAGCGCCGGATGGGCCAACAGCAGCCCGTCGGCCAGCGCCGCCCGCTGCGGGACGAACTCGTCCACGCGCACGGCTCCGGGCTCGGCGATCTCCCCGGCCAGCGGCGCCCCGCGGTCGTCGAGCAGCGCCACCGGCACCCCGAGCAGGTCGGCCAGCTCGCGCACCACGTCCTCGGGGGAGCGGGTGCGGTTGTCGAAGGCGCGGTGCGCGGCCAGCACGAGCCGGGCGCGGTCGATCTCCGGCTCGGCCAGCAGCAGCCGGGCCGCGACGACCAGGTCCAGGGGGTCGCCGCCCACGGCGCCGAGCAGCGGCAGCCCGAGCCGGTCGGCCAGCAGCGACGTCGCCCGCGACACCTCCGCGCCCGCCGTGGCCCCGCTGCTCGCCGCGCCGCCCGCGCCCGTCGCGGGGCCGCAGGGGACGAGCACGCCCGCGCCGCCTGCGTCCACCACCCGGCGCAGCAGCGCGTCCACGCGCCAGTCGGCGGGCCGCGGCGGGACCGTGACGATGATCAGCTCGTCGGCCCCCGCCTCGTGACCGGCTGCCGGGTCGGCGACGGCCCGGACGGCGCGTACCGGCGCGTCGAGCCCGGCCGCCCCGGCGAGCACCCGCACCTGACCGCTCCACTCGGGCAGCGCCAGCAGCCTGCGCACGCTGGTCATCGGCCCACCTCCAGACGTCCCCGCGAGCCGATCACGCCCCCGCCCCCAGCCCCGCACCGCCGCCAGGCCGGGCGCCCGCACCGGCGGACTGCCCGTCCCGCTCCAGCAGCACGGGGTCGGAGTCCAGCCCGTAGGCGCGCGGCGCGAGGACGGCGATCCTGCCTGGATCGGTCCAGAACGCCGAGATCGCCACCTGCAGCACCATGACCTCCATACCCACCCGTACCAGATCCCCCGCGATCGGCACCGCGGTCCGCCGGTCCAGCACCGCGATCACGTCAGGCGTGGACGCCACGACGAGCCCGTCACGCAGCGCGAGCAGGTACTCGTTCTCCATCTCCACCCGCAGCAGCTCCCCCGACGCGTGCCCGGCCAGGGTGACGCTGCCGCGCGCGAACCCCGGCCGCCCGTGCACCTCCGGGCCCGGCCGCCGGGTGACCTCCACCACGCGCCCCACGGACAGCACCCGCCCTCCGGTGGCGTCGGCCAGCCGGCCGGGGTCGGGTGACTCTCCGAGGGCGAGGATCCGCCGCCCCAGCCGTACCGCGCCGGACACGGAGCCGGTCACGCAGCAGGCGGCCAGCTCGCGCGCCGGGACGGGCGCGAGGGCGAGCGCCGCCCAGCCGCCCGCGGCGGGCAGGAAGGTGCGGGCGGTGCGCTCCAGGTCGGCGGGCGCGCCGGTGCTCTGCACGAGCACCTGACCGCTCGGCTCGGCCAGCGCGGCCGGGGTGAGCGGGCGGCCGGCGGCGGCCAGGGAGAGCTGGTCCAGCCGCGGCAGCCCGCGCCCCGACAGGTCGGCGTCCACCGCGCCCAGGCCGAGGTCGCAGGCGGCCACCAGTGGCAGGACGCCGTTCAGCCCGCCGATCTCGATGGAGATCAGCGCGTCGGCGCGCTCGCCCGTCCAGCGCTGGATGGCCGCCACGGCGGCGGCGACCTCGTGCCCGCCGGGCAGCTTCTCGGCGAAGACGGCGGTCGCGCCGACCACGCCCACCGGCACGACCCGCGCCTCGGGCGGCAGGGCGTCGAGCGGGCGCACGGCGACGTCCAGGCCGTCGGCCAGCCGCCTGCGCAGCAGCGTGGCCGCGGTGCGGCTGTCGCCGCCGCCTCCGGAGCCGAGCACGGCCACGCCCCGCTCCAGCGCGTCCACGTCCGGCCACTCGATGCGCAGCATGCCCACAGCTTGCCGTACGCGGCGCGTACCAGGGACAAGCCTCAGGGGGCCCGCGCATCACGGCGCGCCGACCGGGGTGTTCATGGAAGAGATGGCGGCCGGCGCGACCTGCCACGCCGTGCTGGTCAGGGAGCGGGTCTTCGCCGCCCGGGCACCCGCGGCGCAGCCCCGCTGGAGGAAGGCCGGACGGATCGCGGGGCCGATCCTCCTGGCCCCCGTGGCGGCGGCCGCCTGCGCCTGGCCGGAGAGCGCCGTCGCCCGCGCGGCCACCGGTTTGTGACGGTGGATCTCGGTCAGGAAAGAGGGACTTTCCGGTTCAACTGCCGTATGGCTACGATCGGGCACCGATCGCCTGTATGGCGATCTTCTGTCCTGGGCTTCACCGATCGGCGAGGAGAGTGTCCTGCACGTGGCTGAATGGAGCAGGGGCAGGCGACAGCCAACGGGAACCCTGAACGGCACGGGCGAGCGGGCGGGCGTGCGCCGGCTGCGCCTGCGTACGGTGCTGCTCGTCGTGGTGATCGTCCCGACCGTGACGTTCACCCCGCTGCTGGCGTCGGGCATGTCGCAGCTCTTCGGGCAGTGGCAGACGGAGCAGGTCCAGATGGACCTGGCCACCACGACGGTCGGCAGGCCGGCGACCGAGCTGTTCTTCGCGCTGGACCAGGAGCGCAGGCTCACCGCGCAGGTGCAGGCCGCCCGCGGCGGCGGCGCGCGTGACAGGCTCACCGAGCAGCGGGCCGCGACCGACCGGGCCGTGCGTGCCTTCCGCCCCCTCACGACGCTGAACCCCGCCGACGCGCAGGAGGGGCTCGCCGAAGCCCTGACCAGGACCGGACGCGAGCTCGGCCTCCTCGACCAGCAGCGCCGGGCGGTGGACTCGGGCTGGTCCAGCGGCCGGCAGGCGTTCGAGTACTACAGCGGCGTCATCGAGTCGGGCCTCGGCGTGGTGGCCGCCCTCAGCAACACCGGCGAGGGCCAGGTGAACACCACGGCGCAGCCCCTGGTCGATCTGCTCTGGATCGTCGACATGGTCGGCCGCGAGGACGCCGTCCTGGCCCGCGGCTGGCCGGCCGGGAAGCTGACGAGGAGCGAGTACAACATCGTCACCGAGGCCGCCGGCACCAGGAACCACCTCATGCACGCCCGGGTGGTGCCCGTTCTGACGGGCGAGGAGACCCGGTACGCGACGATGACCGACGGCCAGGCCTGGCGGACCATGACCGCCGTGGAAGGGCGGCTGTCGCTCGCCGACGGCGACCAGGTGCGGCTGCGCGACGACAGCAGCGAGTGGCGCTCCTCGGCGGAGACGGTCACCGGGCAGCTGCGCGAGCTGGTCGGCCTGCGCTTCGCGCATCTCGGCAGCGTCGGCTACGGCCACGCCGACATGATCTTCACGGTCTTCGTCAGCATCTCCACCGTGGGCCTGCTCGCCCTGGGCCTGGTGGTCTTCACGAGCTGGCGGCTGACGTCCGTTCTCCGGCGGCGCATCCTGCACCTGCGCCACGACGCCCAGGAGCTCCAGGAGCGGCTGCCCGACGTGGTCGCCCGCCTGGAGCGCGGCGAGGACGTCGACGCGGACGCCGAAGTACGCATGATCGAGCCCACCGGCGACGAGCTCGGCGAGCTCGGGCAGGCGCTCAACCTGGCCCGCCGCAGCGCCGTGCGCACCGCGGTGCGGCAGGCCGAACAGCACCGCGGCTTCCAGCGCATGCTCCAGCGCATCGCCCGCCGCACCCAGATCCTCATCGGCCTGCAGCTCAAGAAGCTGGACGAGCTCGAACGCAAGCACGAGGACCCCGAGGTGCTGGAGGGACTGTTCGACCTGGACCACCTGACGGCCCGGCTGCGCCGCTACGAGGAGAACCTGGTGATCCTCGGCGGCGGCCAGCCGCAGCGCCGCTGGCGCAGGCCGGTGCGCCTGCTCGACGTGCTGCGGGCCGCGCAGAGCGAGGTCCAGGACTACCGCCGGATCTCGATCGACGTCGAGGGCGAGCCCTGGATCGCCGAGCGCGCGGTGGGCCCGCTGATCCACGTCCTGGCGGAGCTGATGGAGAACGCCACCACCTTCTCCAAGCCGCTGACCCCCGTCGAGGTGCGGGCCGCGCCCGTCAGCAGGGGCGTCGCCGTGGAGATCGAGGACCGCGGCCTGGGCATGGAGCCCGAGCAGTACGACGCCGTCAACGCCCTGCTGCAGGCGCCGCCGCAGCTCGACATGATGACGCACGCCGACGACGTGCGCCTGGGCCTGTACGTGGTGGCCCGGCTGGCCGCGAGCCTGGGCCTGCAGGTGGAGCTGCGCTCGTCGGCCTTCGGCGGCACCCGGGTCATCGTGCTCCTCTCGGAGACGCTGGTGGTGGACCGCCCGCGTACGGAGCCGGTCCCCGAGGAGCCGGCCCCCGCGGACGCGGTCACGCGGCCCCCGTCCCCGCTGGAGCGGAACGCGGCGCTCCCGACCAGGGCCAGGGGCCGCGCGATGGCCTCCGTCACGGCCGCCCCCGGCTCGCCGGAGGCGCCCGTCACAGCCGCCCCTGGCGCGCCGGAGGCGTCCGGCCCCCGGCCGCTCCCTCAGCGCGTACGCCAGGCGAGCCTGGCCGAAGAACTCCGGGTCCCGGCGGACGCCGATGACGGCGGCGGCCAGGAGAGCTGGACCGCACCCGAGCAACCCGGCCGATCCGGCGCCATGATCGGCGCCTTCCAACGGCAGTCCAGAAAGCGCCGCACCGGCGAGGACGTCTCCCAGACCCCGCCGGGCGGATCCCCCGAACCCACCTCCCCGACGACGGAAGATCGATGATGACGCAGCGCACCACCGCCACCGACACGGACCTGGACTGGCTGCTGGACGGCCTGGTCGATCAAGTCGCGGGCACCCGGCACGCCATCGTGCTGTCCGACGACGGCCTGGTGATCAGCCGGTCGCGGACCATCAAACGCGCGGACGCCGAACGGCTGGCCGCGATCGCCACCGGCCAGCAGAGCCTGGCCCGCGGCGCCGGACAGCTCTTCGGCGGCGGGCAGGTCCACCAGGTCATCATCGAGATGGCCGACCTGTGGCTGTTCATCACCGCCGCCGGCCGGGGCACCCACCTGGCCGTGGTCGCCTCCCAGGAGGTCGACGCCGAGCTCATGAGCGTGGCCATGCACACCCTGATCCAGCAGGTCGGCAAGAAGCTGGGCACCGACGCGCGCACCCCGCAGGGCCACGATGTCTGGGGACACGGATGAAACACTGGACGGAGGGGTTCGCCGACGACGACGCCGACGAACCCCTTGTCCGTCCTTACACGATCACCGGCGGGCGGACCGCCGCCGGGCGGGAGGACCTGGCGCTGATCACCGTGGTGGCGGCGCTGTCCGACGCTCTGGAGGAGACCGGGCGCGGCCAGCGGCGATGGCAGCCGGAGCACCGCGCCATCCACGGGCTGTGCGGGCGCCCGCTGGCGGTGGCGGAGATCGCCGCGGCGGTGGACCTGCCGGTGTCGGTGACCAAGATCCTCATCGGTGATCTGATCGAGTCGGGTCAGGTGCGGGCCCGGCCACCGCTGGCCTTCGCGCAGGCAGGCGGTTACCCGGACATGGCAATCCTTGAGGCGGTGAGGGATGGGTTACGCAAACTCTGACCAGGGGGACGATGCGCCCCTGGCGGTGAAGATCCTGATCGCCGGCGGGTTCGGCGTCGGGAAGACGACCATGGTGGGCGCGGTGAGCGAGGTCGCCCCGCTGCGTACGGAGGAGTACCTGACCCACGTCAGCGTCGGCGTCGACGACCTGGACGGCGTGAGCGGCAAGTCCACCACCACCGTCGCGCTGGACTTCGGCCGCATCACCATCAACGACCACCTGGTGCTCTACCTGTTCGGCACGCCGGGGCAGGAGCGCTTCTGGTTCATGTGGAACGACCTCGTCAACGGCGCGCTGGGCGCGGTCGTCCTGGTCGACACCCGCCGGCTGGAGGTGAGCTTCGCCTCCATCGACTTCTTCGAGAGCCGCGGCATCCCCTTCGTCGTCGGCGTCAACTGCTTCCACGGGGTCAGGGACCGGTCGCAGGAGGAGATCCGCAAGGCGCTCGACCTGGACCCGCAGGTGCCCCTGGTCCTGTGTGACGCCCGTGACCGGAAGGAGGGGCGCGATGTGCTGCTGGCGCTCATCGACCATCTGATGGCCGCCAGGGCCCGCACCGCACCGCACCCCGTGCCGTGACCGGATCGGGTGCTCAGGCGCGGCCGTTGGCCGCGCACCACCCCGCCCAGGTGGTGACGCCCTTGCCGAGCTGCTTGTTGTAGAAGGACGTCCAGGAGTTCTCGCTCGCCCCCGGCGCGCTGGGGGCGGACTTGTACAGCGGGTAGCCCGTCTCGATCTCGGCCCGCAGCCACGGCTCGATCTGGCCGTAGGAGTCCAGGGACCAGCTCCGGGCGTGGTAGGTGAGCTGACCGCGCACGTCGGTCTCGGGCAGGCACATGAACGGCGCCCACGGGCTGGTCCGCGCCCAGCTGATCTTCGTCTCCATCGCGCCGGTGGGCACGCCGGACCGCGTGCGCTCCTCGACCTCGCGCTCGTCGACGGAGAAGTCGAACATCTCCTGGGCGGCGTACACGCCGCCGGTCAGGCCGAAGCTCTCGCCGAGCGTGGTGGCGAAGTTCGTGCGGACGGGGATGTCGCTGGTCCACACCGTCTCGTCGTGCAGTTGCTGCAGCGGCGGGCCGGCGTAGGCGGAGGTGATCGTGAACGGGCCGAAGTTCACCGTGTCGTTGTTGATGGGGATGACCGGGTACGTCCTGCCGTCGATCGGGTTCTTCCACTCCCGCAGGACCCGTCGCGGATCCGCCGGGTCGGTGTAGAAGACGATCTCGCGGGAGAGCTGGTAGAGCTGGTTGGTGTCGGGGGCCCGGTACAGCCGCCGGATGTTGTACCCCTCGATGTTGAACAGCTTCTGGCCGTGCCGCATGGCCGGGTCCAGGCTGTTGCCCTCGATGTTGGCGTACACCGATCCGGAGATCCGGAAGACCATGTCCTTGCCGTCCGGACGCCCGAACGTCTGTAACGACAGCTTCGCGCCCGGGTCGGTGACGGTCGCGTAGACCGGTCCGGGATGGGTGGGCGCGGGGGTTCCGTCCTGCGCGGAAGCACCCGTGACGCTGGTGCTGAGAAGTATGGCGATCGGGGCGAGCAGCCCCGCGATGCCTTTTCTGATCACTTTCGGCCTTTCAATCGAACAGCGCCATATTGTGATCATGCGGCGAGACGCGTTGTCCAGCCCCGTCCGGAGCCGTGCCGCGCCATCGCCGGATCCCCACTTTCAGGCTGCCTGAAGCATGGACTAGGCTTCAGGCAGCCTGAAGGTTCGCGAAAGGAACTCCGGTGGAACACGACTCCCTGCCCTTCCCCCGCACCGACCTCGCCACGGCCGCGATGCGGCACGCCAGGGACATCGAGGATCCGGCCATCTTCAACCACAGCATGCGCACCTACCTGTTCGGCCGCTTCATCGGCGAGCAGCAGGGGCAGCACCCCGGCCTCGACTACGACGACGAGCTGCTGTTCCTCGGCTGCGTGCTGCACGACGCGGGGCTGGGCGAGACGGCGCTGGGCGACAGCGAGCAGCCGTTCGACATCGACGGCGCCGACCACGCCGTCACCTTCCTCACCGGCCTCGGGGTGCCGCCCGAGCGCCTGGAGGTCGTCTGGGACGCCATCGCCCTGCACCTGCACCCCGACATCGCCCTGCGCAAGCGGCCGGAGATCGCGCTCGTCTCGGCGGGCGCCGGCTTCGACCTCGGCCCCCAGGGGCCCTACACCCTCCCGGCCGGTTACGCCGACCGCGTCCACGCGGCACTTCCCCGCCTGCGCGGCTCAGCCGCCCTGTACGACGCGATCGTCGCCCAGGGCCTGGCCAAGCCCCACAAGGCTCCGCCGTTCACCCTGACCGGCGAGCTGCTGCGCCAGCACACCGGCCAGAGCTGGCCCACCTGGCAGGAGCTGATGACCCAGCAGCCGAGCTGGAACGACTACGGCTCCCCGGCTGCCTGACCGGACACGACCTCCTCGACGGGCCTGAACGCGTACGGCAGGCCGAACGCGGACGGCCCGAACACCGCCAGCGCCTCCGGGGTGCGCATGAGGGCGGGCGTGGAGATGCCCACGACCGTGATCCGCTGGCCGTACCGCAGGCTCTCGGTGGTGATCGGCTCGGCCTGCTCCGCCTCCAGCACGCACACCAGGTCGGGGACGACGCAGCGGGCCTGGCCGTCCACCAGCGCCACCAGGTGCTCGTTCTGGAACATCAGCTCCAGCTCGTGCCGCCCGTCGAACGACACGGCCACCGCCCTGCCGCGGGCGAAGCCCGCCTCGGTGCGCCGTTCGACGTCGGTGACCTTCCCGGAGAACAACACGCGCAGGTGCCCGTACAGGGTGTCGCGCAGGGCCTCGGCCAGGGCCGCGACCGGGTCGGACGCGCCCTGCCTGGCCAGCCTGAGCGTGCGGCCCACGGTCCGGGCCAGCGACAGCGTGCGCGGCACCGCCGTGCGCTTGACCTGGGCGCCGGTCATCGGGTACTCGGCGATGTGCGCCACGCCGCCGAGCCGGATCGTGACGCCGCGGGCCAGCCACTCCATGCGCGCGTTGTCGGCGCCGGTGTCGATGATCGTGGTCTCGCCGCGCTCCCCGGCCACGACCATCGGCGAGCCCGGCACCCCGTACACCGCGAACGTCTCCATCTGCAGCTCGGGGAAGGCGCGCCCCATGCCGTCGGCGTCCACGACGGGCAGGCCGGTCCTGGCGGCGACGACGAGCGGGATCATCGAGTTGATGCCGCCGCACTCGATCGGCATGGTCGCGCCGGCCCTCCTGCCCAGGTGCGCCTCCAGCGCGCGCAGCGCGGCGACCGGCTCGGTGCCGCGCGGCAGCTTCTCGTGCACCACCGTCGGCGCGCCCATCTGGGCGGTGGGGATGACCAGCGTGTCGTCGTCCAGCTCGTCCGGGTCGAGCACGGTGACGGGGCCGTGCTCGCGGATGGCCTCGCGCACCAGCAGGTGCCCGACGTACGGGTCACCGCCCCCGCCCGTGCCCAGGACGGCGGCGCCGCGGGCCAGGTCGGGCAGGTCCTGCTCGGTCAGCTCCCAGCTCATCCGTTCGCCCCGACGGGGTCGAGGTCGTAGCCGAAGTACCGCGGCCCGGCCAGCGCCAGCCCCTCGGGGGTGTGCCAGCGCGGGTCCGCGGGGGCGGCGATGACCGTCACCCGCTGCCCGAACCGCAGCGCCTCGGTGGTGACGGCCTCGCCGCTCTCGCGGTCCAGGGTGCAGATCAGGTCGGGTACGGTCGCCCGCACCCGCCCGTCCACCTCGGCGACCAGGTACTCGTTCTGGAAGCGCAGCGTCAGCGCGCTCCCGGCGTCGCCGTCCAGGCCCGACAGGGTCGCGGTGCCGCGGGCGAAGCCGGTCACGGTGCGGCGCTCGACGTCGGTCACCTTGCCGGTGAACAGCGTCGAGCCGCCCAGCCGGGCGACCACGGCGGCCACCGGGTCCGCGTGCGCGGCTCGCGCTTCGCGGACCAGCCTGCCCAGCTCGGCGCAGAGGCTGAGGGTGCCGGGCACGAGCGAGTCGCGGGCCTGGGCGCCGCTCATCGCGTACGAGCTGATCATGGCGGAGCAGCCCATGTCGATGGTCGCGGAGCGGGCCAGGCGCTCGGCCCAGTGGTTGTCCACGGTGTCCAGGACGGCACGGTTGCCCTTCTCGTCGGCGATGGCCATGGGGGTGGCGCGCACGCCGTACAGGGTGGGCAGGACCATCTGGATCTCGGGGAAGGCGCGCCCCATGCCGTCGGCGTCCACCAGCGGCAGCCCGAGCTGCGCCGCCGCGACCACCGGGATGAGCGAGTTGACGCCGCCGGCCTCGGCGCAGGCGATGTGGGTCAGGCCACTGCCGAGGTGGCCGCTCAGCGCGCCGGCCGCGGCGGAGACCTGGTCGACCGAGGGCAGCTTCTCCACCATCACGGTGGGCGCGCCCATCATGGCCACCTGTACGAGGGCGGCGTCGTCGGGCAGCTCCTCCAGCGAGCACAGCTTCACGGGGCCGTACTCGCGCACGGCGGAGGCGGCCAGCAGCCGGCCGATGTGCGGGTCGCCGCCGCCGCCCGTGCCGAGGACGGCGGCGCCGGTCGCGATGTCGTCCAGGTCCGCCAGGGTGATCTCGCGCATGTGTCAGCGTCCCTTCGCGTCGGTGAGCTGGAGTTCGCCCACGGCCTTGGCCCTGATGCGGGTGGCGTTGCCGGGCAGGTACGGGATCGGCACCTCGTCGAAGTCCACGATCCGCACCGTCGAGGGGGACGCGCCGGCGGCCACGGCCCGGTCCACGGCCTCCTGCTTGGCGGCGTCCACGACGGCGTCGCGGCGGCCGGGCTCGACGGCGTACACGCGGTCCACCTCGCCGCCGATCTGGGCGATGGCCGCGCCGATCGCGTTGGCCACGGCGTAGTGGTCGGGCCGCCGTACCTCGCCCGCGCCGGCCAGCTCGTCCGGCAGCAGCACGGAGCCGCCGCCCACGGCCACGACCGGGAGCGGCTCGGCGGAGGTGCGCATGCGCTCCACCACGTCGGCGACGTCGTCGGCGATGCGCCGCAGCGCCGCCTCGACCAGGCTCCTGTCCAGGTGCGCGACCAGGGAGGGGTCGCCGATCTCGGCCCGGCCCGCCGCCACGGCGATGTCGGTGGCGGTCAGCGTGCCGCCGCCGAACACCAGTGCCCTGGAGGTCAGCTCGTAGCCGACGGAGTCGGGGCCCACGGCCGCGTCGCGGACCAGGCTGCCCCCGCCGATGCCGATGGACAGCACGTCCGGCATGCGGAAGTTGGTGCGGATCCCGGCCACGGTCACGTCGGTCGTGGCCTCGCGGGGGAAGCCGTGCCGCAGCACGCCCACGTCGCTGGTGGTGCCGCCCACGTCCACGACCGCGCAGGTGTCCAGCCCGGACAGCACGGCGGCGCCGCGCATGGAGTTGGTCGGCCCCGAGGCGAACGTGGCCACCGGGTAGCGGCGGGCGAAGTCCACGTCCATGAGCGTGCCGTCGTTCTGGCTCAGGTACAGCGGCGCGGTGATGCCCGCCCCGCTGACCGAGGAGGCCAGGCCGTCCACGATGTGCGCGGCCAGCTCGCGCAGCGCGGCGTTGATGATGGTGGCGTTCTCCCGCTCCAGCAGCCCGATCCGGCCGATCTCGGAGGACAGCGAGATGGCCGCGTCCGGCAGCTCGGCGGCGACGATCTCCGCCGCGCGCGCCTCGAACTCGGCGTTGACCGGCGAGAACACCGAGGTGATGGCGACGCTGCGCACCCCGGCCTGGCCCATGTCGGCGGCGGCCTTGCGCACCTCGGCCTCGTCCAGCTCGGCGATGTGCCTGCCGTCGAACTCGTGGCCGCCGTGCACCAGGTAGCCGCGACCGGACACCGCCTCGATCAGCCGCCCGGGCCAGTCGACCATCGGCGGCAGCGACGCCCCCGCGGGCAGGCTCAGCCGCAGCGCCGCCGTCGGAGCCAGCCTGCGCGCCTCGACCAGGGCGTTGATGAAGTGCGTCGTTCCGATCATCACCGCCCGCACGTCCGCCGGGTCGAACGGCCGCTGCTCCTGCAGCCCCGCGATGGCGGCCACGATGCCGGACGTGACGTCGGCGGTGGTGCTGGTCTTGACGGCGGCGAGCACCTGCCGCCCGTCCAGGAGGACGGCGTCGGTGTTGGTGCCGCCCACGTCGATGCCGATACGCACGTGATTTCCCCTCACTTGTCTCTCAGACCCGCGCCTGCTCGGTACGGCCGGCCCCCACGCCCCGCACCAGCCCCAGCTTCCCGGCCACCACGTAGAGCACGAACGCGACGACCAGCGAGTTGATGCTGCCGAGCCCGATCTCCACGAACCTGCCCACCAGGGCCGCGACCAGCCAGATCACCAGCGTGGCCGGCACCCAGGCCGGAGCCTGCTCCGGCAGCCGCCCGCTCGCCCTGGCCGCCTCCAGATCGCCGCGCCAGCGCCGGACCACGAAGTACTCGGCCACCATGATCCCGGCGATCGGCGGGAACGCCACGCCGAGCAGCGTCAGGAACTCGGTGAACGCGCCCAGGATGCCGGCCGCGGCCAGCACGCTGCCCACGACGCCGATCAGCGCGGTGGCCAGGCCGCGGTGCACGCGCCTGCCGAAGACGGTGCCGACGAAGTTCACCAGGCCGAGGCCGGAGGAGTAGAGGTTCCAGTCGTTGATCTTCACGGTGCCCGCGACGATCACCAGGATGCCGACCCAGCCGACCGACGAGGTGACGATGGTGGTGATCTCGCTGGTGCCGACGGCGTGCGCCAGCAGCACGCCGGCCATGCCGATGACGTACTCGCCGAGCGTGACGCCGACCACCGTCTGCTTGACCACGTCCGCGACGCTGCGGTTGAACCGGGTCATGTCCGGCGTGATGATCGAGCCCACGATGAACCCGCCCGCGACCAGCGTCGTCCCCTCCAGCAGGCTGAGCTGCGGGCCCGGCGGCGCCGAGGCCATCAGCGCGCCCACGTCGTGCCGGGACAGCTCGCTGATGATCGACCAGCCGACCAGGACGAGGAACGCGGGCACGGTGACGTACGCCGTCCACGCCATCGAACCGAAGCCCCACAGCACGATCGAGGTGACCACCAGCCCGAACACCAGCGACCAGCCCCACTCGGGCAGCACGCCCACCAGCGCGGCCAGCCCCTGAGCCGAGACCGCCGACTGGATGCCGAACCAGCCCACGAGGCTGATCCCGATGGCCAGCCCGATCAGCGCCGACCCGGACCTGCCGAACCCCGTCCAGCGGGCCAGCATGGAGGTGGACAGCCCCTCCCGCATCCCGATGATGCCGACGAAGACGGCGACCACTTCGAGGATGACGGCGCCCAGGGTGAGCGCCAGGAACGCCTCCCAGAACCCCATCCCGAAGCCGAGCGTGGCGCCGAGCAGGAACTGGCTCAGCGCGGAGACCTGGCCGAACCGCTGAACGGCGACCGACCACCAGGAGTAGCGGGCGCTCTGGGGGACCCTGGTGAGCGCGTAATCGTCGACACCGACGGCTGAGGCCATGCCGGGCTCCTTCGCAGGCGGGGGTGTTGCTTAGCCGCCCACCATAGGAGCTGGTCAAGCGGGTGTCAGTGGTGACATCCCACAGCCGGCACGGCCTCGCTGTGCATCATGCACACCCGGCGGTCACGCCAGGCGGGCCACCCCCTCCAGGAGGCGGTCCACGTCCGAGCGGTCGTTGTAGTGCACCAGGCCCGCGCGGACCGCGCTGCCCGTGTCGCGGATGCCGAGCGCGCCGGTCAGCTCCCAGGCGTAGCTGTGACCGCTCCACACGTTCACCCCCAGCCTGGCCAGGTGCTCGGCCACCTGGCGCGGGGCGTGGCCGACCACGTTGAAGTACGCGGTCGCGGTGCGCCTGGCCGGCTTGCCGTACACGGTGACGTGCGGCATCGTCTCCAGCCCTTCGACGAGCACCGAGAACAGCGCCAGCTCGTGCTCCTCCGCGGCGGCCATCGAGGTCAGCAGGCGCTCGCGACGGTTGCCCGTGCCCGGCACCATGGCCGCGAGGTGGTCCACGGCGGCGGTCACCCCGTCGAGGTCGGCGAACGGCAGCGTGCCTGTCTCGAACCGGTGCGGCACCGTGTCGGGCGAGGAGGCCAGCTTGTCGGGCGCGATCGTCTCCAGCAGCGCGGGGTCGGCGATCACGGCGCCGATGTGCGGGCCCGACCACTTGTAGGCGCTGGTGGCGTAGAAGTCGGCGCCCAGCGCCCGCATGTCCACGGGGCCGTGCGGGGTGGCGTGCACGCCGTCCACGTACATGAGCGCGCCCGCCCGGTGCGCCAGCTCGGCGATGGCGGGCACGTCGGGGCGGGTGCCGAGGATGTTGCTGGCCGCCGTGACGGCGACGACCTTCGTCCGCTCGTTGATCAGGCCGGCGTACTGCTCGACGGGCAGCTCGCCGGTGACCGGGTCCACCTCGGCCCAGCGCACGGTGGCGCCGGTCTGCGTCCAGGGGCGCACGTTGGCGTCGTGGTCCAGCCGGGAGAGCACCACCTCGTCACCGGGGCCGGCCAGGGCCCGGGACAGGCGGTAGGTGAGGGTGGTCATGTTCTGGCCGAGGATCACCCCGTCGGGATGGCCGCCGACCAGGTCGGCCACGGCGGCGCGGCAGGCGGCCACGATGGCGTCGGAGCGGTGGCTGGCGGGGAAGGCGCCGCCGACGTTGCCGATCCCCGTCCGGTAGGCGGTGGCGATGGCGTCGATCACGGGCCGGGGGGTCTGCGTGCCGGCGGCGCCGTCGAGGTAGGCGAATCCGTCGGACAAGGCGGGGTACGTGGCGCGTACCTCTTTGATGGGGAAAGGCATGATATGTAGATGCTCAACCTTCGCGACCTCAACCGTGCCACCCTGGCCCGTCAGCATCTTCTCTCGCGCCACGAGGGGGACGTGGCCGACGTGGTGCACCGGCTGGTGGGGTTGCAGGCGCAGGAGCCGCGCCCGCCGTACCTGGGGGTGTGGACGCGGCTGGCCGGGTTCGAGCGCGAGGACCTGCACGCGGCGCTGCACGCGCGCACGCTGGTGCGCGCCACCCTGTGGCGGGCCACGCTGCACCTGGTGACGGCCGCCGACTTCGCGGCGTTCCGGCCGCTGGTGGCGCCCGTGCTGGCCGCGGCGGCGCGCCGCTTCGACGGGGTCGACTTCGACGCGGTCGCGGCCGCCGCCGGACGGCTGCTGGAGGCGGGGGCCATGACGTTCAACGAGCTGCGGCCCCGGCTGCTGGAGGAGTTCCCTGGCGTGAACGACCGGGCGCTCGGGTACGCCGCCCGCATGCTCACCCCGCTGGTCATCGAGCCGACCGGGGACCGCTGGAGCTTCCCGCGCGACCCGGCGTTCGGCCTGCCCGGCGTCCCGATGTCGCCCGCGGACGCGCCCGCCCTGATCGAGCGCTACCTGGCCGCGTTCGGCCCCGCCACCCCCGCCGACGTGCAGACCTGGTCGGGGCTCGGCGGGCTGCGCCAGGTCATGGCCGGCATGGACCTGGAACGGGTGACCTACGCCGGGCGCGAGCTGTTCGACCTGCCCGGCGCGCCCCGGCCCGGCGGCGACGTCCCTGCCCCCGTGCGGTTCCTGCCCGACTTCGACACGCTGATCCTCGGCCACGCCGACCGCACCCGCGTGCTGGCCGAGGAGCACAAGGGCTTCGTCGCCACCAAGAACCTGCGGGTGCGGGCCGTCTACCTGGTCGACGGCTTCGCGGCCGGCACCTGGCAGATCAAGCGCTCGGGCAAGAAGGCCAGGCTGCTCGTCACCCCGTTCGGCAGGGCCGATCTGGGCCCGCTGGAGGAGGAGGGGCTGCGCCTGCTGGCCTTCGCCGAGCCCGACGCCGGCTCCCTGGCACTTGAAGCGGTGGACGCAGTCTGATTGGTTCGGTGGCGGAGGTGTGACGATGCCACAGCTGACCGCCCTGGACGCGCAGTTCCTCCATTTCGAGACCGCCACCAACATCGCCAACATCGCCGGCCTGGCCGTGCTGGAAGGCGATCTGAACCGGGCCGACCTCCAGGCCCTGCTCGAACGCAAGCTCCCGTACGTGCCCGCGTTACGGCGCCGGCTGGCCACCGTGCCGCTGGGGCTGGACCACCCGTACTGGGTGCAGGAGGACGATCTCGACCTCGACTACCACGTACGCGAGATCGGCCTGCCGCCGCCCGGCGACGACCGGCAGCTCGCCGACCAGGTCTCGCGCCTGCACGCCCGCAGGCTCGACCGCGGACGCCCGCTCTGGGAGATCTACCTGATCCACGGGCTGTCCGGCGGCCGCATGGGCCTCTACACGAAGATCCACCACGCGGCCGTGGACGGCATCGGCGGCGCCGACGTGCTGGCCGCGCTGCTCGACCTCGCCCCCGAGCCCGCGCCGCCGCCCCCGCACCCGCCCGAGCGGGACGAGCCGCCGCCCGCGCCGCTGGCCATGGTGGCGCGCGGCCTGGCCAGGCTGGCGGGCAACCCCGCCGGCGCCGTGCGCTTCGCCGCCCGCGCCGTGCCGCACCTGGACGAGATCCCCGTCGTGTCCTGGATCCCCGGCGCCGCGGCCGTCTCCGGGCTCGCCCGCCGCCTGGCCGGCAGCGGCCGGGCGCCGGACCTGCCGGCGCTGCCCGCGCCCAGGACGCCGTTCAGCGGGCCGCTGTCCGGGCACCGGCGCTTCGCGTTCGTGTCGCTGCCGCTGGAGGAGATCAAGCAGGTGCGCAAGGCGTTCGGGGTCACGGTCAACGACGTGGTCATGGCCGTGTGCGCGGGCGGGCTGCGCACGTGGCTGGCCCGGCACGGCGGGGTGCCGCGGCAGCCGCTGGTGGCCGGGGTGCCGTTCTCGCTGCGGGTCGTGGGCGACGAGGGGCCGGGCAACCAGGTGGCGATCATGACGGCGCCGCTGGCCGTCCACGTCGCCGACCCCGCCGCGCGCCTGCACCACGTGCGGCACGCCATGCACCGGATCAAGGACAGGTTCGCGCTGGCGCCCGCGCGGTGGCTGCGCGAGTTCAGCGAGTCGATGCCGGCCGCCCTCATGGGGCTGGCC
The DNA here is from genome assembly GCF_024172165.1 of Nonomuraea thailandensis. GTDB lineage: Bacteria > Actinomycetota > Actinomycetes > Streptosporangiales > Streptosporangiaceae > Nonomuraea > Nonomuraea thailandensis. The sequence continues at coordinate 2,410,802 of NZ_JAMZEB010000002.1, forward strand.
TCACGCTCGGCGTTCGCGCTGGTCGGGCAGGCCGCGCCGCCGATCAACGTGATCATCTCGAACGTCCCGGGCCCCCAGTTCCCCCTGTACGTGTGCGGCGCGCGGCTGCTGTGCCACTTCCCCGTCTCGGTGATCACCGAGGTGAGCGGGGGCGTGAACATCACGGCCTTCTCCTACGACGGCTCGCTCGACATCGGCATCGTCACCGACAGGGAGATGGTGCCGGACGCCTGGGAGCTGGCCGGCCACCTGCGCGACGCCCTGGAGGAGCTGCGCAACGCGGAAGGGAACTTGCCGCAATAGTTTCTACGCTGCTCGTATGACGCAGACCCCCGAGCTCGGCCTCCGCGTACTCAACCGCACCACGCTGGAACGGCAGCTCCTGCTGAACCGGTCCGGGATGTCGGCCGCCCAGGCGGTCGAGCGCCTGGTGGCGGTGCAGGGCCAGGAGATCGACGCCCCCTACATCGGCCTGTGGACCCGCCTGGCCTCCTTCACCCAGGACGACCTCGCCACGCTCCTGTACGGCAGGCAGGTGGTGCGCGGCTCGCTGCTGCGCGGCACGCAGCACCTGACGCTGGCCGACGACTACGTGTGGATCCGGCCGCTGGCGCAGGTGATCCTGTCGCGTACCCGGCAGGCGGCGTTCGGGCGGCTGATGCGCGAGGTGGACCTCGAGGAGCTGGCGGCGCTGGCGCGCGGCCACCTGGCCGGGCGCACGCTCACCCGCCCGCAGCTGCGCGACCTGCTTCGGGAGCGGTGGCCCGAGGTCGACCCGACGGCGCTGGGCTTCTCGGCGCAGGCGCTGGTGCCGGTCGTGCACACGCCGCCGAACGGGATCTGGGGCAAGGGCGGGCCGACGCCGTTCACGCTGGCGGAGGAGTGGCTGGGGCGGTCGCTGGAGCCGGCGCCGGCGGTCGAGCGGCTGGTGGCGCGGTACCTGGCGGCGTACGGGCCGGCGAGCGTGATGGACGTGCAGATGTGGTCGGGGCTGACGCGGCTGCGCGCCGTCATGGAGGCCATGCCCGGCCTCCGCCGTTATCACGATGTTTCCGGACGTGTCCTCTACGACCTGGCGGACGCGCCGCTCGCCGCCGACGACACGCCCGCGCCCGTCCGCTTCCTGCCCTGGTTCGACAACCTCATCGTGGCCTACGCCGACCGGAGCCGGATGATGACCGCCGGGCAGCGCAGGGCGGTGTGCGTGGGGGCGGTCGTCTACCCCACCTTCCTCGTGGACGGAACTGTCGGTGGCGTGTGGGACCTTAAGCACGGCGTGCTGACGGTCGAGCCCTTTCATCCGCTGCCGGATGAGGTGATGGGGGAGCTGGCCGCGGAGGGAGCGCGCCTGATGGCCTTCGCCGGGGTGGAGGAAGGGGAGATCGCATGGTTGCCGCCCGGCAGCTCCGTGACGGCCCCATGAGGGGGCGCGGTGGCGTGTCCCGGTCACCGGCCGAGGCGGCCTGACGTGTGCGCCCGGCTGAGTGGAGCTCCCCTGACTGCCCGGTGGAGCGGGCCCGGCGTGCGTGCCGAGTCCAGGGGGCGCGCGCCGCTTGCGCGGCGACGTGGGCTCGTCCGCTGGGCGCGCGGCAGGGCGGTGGCGGGGCGTTCAGCGGATGGCGTAAGCGCCGATGGCGGGCTCCAGCAGGTCGAAGACCCGGCGTGCCATGGCGCCGAGCGCGGCGGCGATGCCGTCCTCGTCCACCTCGCCCGCCAGCATGCGGGCCTGCAGCTCACGGAAGAGCAGCCGGTCCGCCGCCGCGAGCTGCGCGGCCACGGCCCGCGCGGCGACCGGATCCCCCGGCGCCTCCTGTACGAGATGCCGGGCCAGGGCCTCCTCGCGCTGGTCGTGCAGGTCACGCAGGCGCGCCACCAGGGTGGGGCTGTCGGCGACCATCCGGGCGAAATCGCGCCCGGTGAAGCCGATGACCGGGTCGCGCCGCTCCAGCGCCGCCAGATACGCCCCCCGCACGGCTCCGAGCGCCGACTCCCCGGCCGGGCGGCGCGCGACCGTCTCCGCCAGGCCCGCCGCGAACTCCTCGTGGTGGTCGAGTGCCAGGTCCTCCTTGCGCGGGAAGTAGTTGGTCACGGTCATCTTGGCGACCCGGGCGGCGGCGGCGATGTCGGCGATCGTCGTCCGGTCGAAGCCACGTTCCAGGAACAGTTGGGTAGCGTGGTCAGAGATGGCCTGCCGAGTCTCTCGCTTCTTCTGTTCCCTCAACCCCAAGGTGTCGGTGCTCATGGCCCTAGTCTTCCACAAAAAGTTAGGTTCGACCTTATTTTAGGTTGACTCTCTGCTAGAGGATACCTAAAGTTAGGTGCGACCTAAACTTAGGCCGCCGTCCATCATCCAAAGCGAGCGAGGAGAGAGTTTTGTCCCAAGCAGCAGAGGTTCTCGAACTGGACGACACCAGCGCTGAGGCAGGCGCCGACGGTGGCGCGGCCGTCGGCGCCGACTCGGTCAAGGCCTACCTGAAGGAGATCGGCCGCGTGCCCCTGCTCACCGCCGAGCAGGAGATCGACCTCGCCAAGCGCATCGAGGCAGGGCTGTTCGCCAGGGAACGGCTCGACACCGAACCAGCGCTTTCCGGCCAGTTGCGCGCCGATCTGGAGTGGATCGCCGACGACGGCCTGCGTGCCAAGCGCCGCATGCTGGAGGCCAACCTGCGGCTGGTGGTCTCGATCGCCAAGCGCTACACCGGTCGCGGCATGCTCTTCCTGGACCTGATCCAGGAGGGGAACCTGGGGCTGATCCGGACGATCGAGAAGTTCGACTACCAGCTCGGCTACAAGTTCTCCACGTACGCCACCTGGTGGATCAAGCAGGCCATCACCCGCGCCATGGCCGACCAGGCGCGGACGATCCGCATCCCCGTCCACATGGTGGAGCTGATCAACAAGGTCGCGCGGGTGCAGCGGCGGCTGCAGAGCGACCTCGGGCGCGAGCCCACCCCCGAGGAGATCGCCAAGGAGAGCGAGCTCGAGGTCGAGCGCGTCATCGAGGTCCAGCGGTACGGGCGCGAGCCGATCTCCCTGCACACGCCGCTGGGGGAGGAGGGCGACAGCGAGTTCGGCGACCTCATCGAGGACACCGAGGCGGTCTCGCCGGCGGACGCGGTCTCGTTCACGCTGCTCCAGCAGCAGCTACGGGCCCTGCTCGACCAGCTCTCCGAGCGCGAGGCGGGCGTGATCAGCATGCGGTACGGCCTCACGGACGGCAAGCCCATGACGCTGGACGAGATCGGCCGCATCTACGGCGTCACCCGCGAGCGCATCCGCCAGATCGAGGCCAAGACCATGTCCAAGCTCCGCCACCCGTCCCGCTCCCTGGCCCTGCGCGAATACCTGAGCTGACCGCCCACCCGAGCGCCACGCGCCGGCCGCGTAAGCCGGACGGGTGCCCGGGCCGGTCCCTACCCGCGCCGGGTGGTCGCGCGAGGCAGGCCGCCACCTGCGCCAGGCGATGCGTTGGACAGGCAGGCGCCAGAGGCGGGTTGCCACGCCAGGCGGGCTGCCACGTCGGCCAGGTCGCCACGCCAGGCAGGCGGTCGCCTGAGCCGGGGCCGCAGCCCCGCATGCGCCCGATGAGGGCCTCCGCCATCACCCTCCCCTCACCCCCGCAGGGCAGCGGAGGAGGAGGGCAGGCGGTGGGGGGACAGAAAGGCTGCGCAAACGGGAAATCAAGAGTGTCGCGACAGCCCTATGGCCGGCCGCACCCCTGACCTACATTCCAAGGCGTGAAACGCTCCCGATCGAGCCTCGTCCACCAAGCGACGTACGCCGTCAAGAACCCACACAAGATCATCCCCCACCTGCGGCGCCTGGCCCGCGACACGTGGTTCAGGCTGCGTACGCGGGACCACATCGGCTACTACAGGGCCGTCATGAAGTCCGACACGGCCCGCGACCCCGAGGGCGCCGTCGGCTCCCACACCCACAAGCGGTGGCTGGCGCTGGGCCGCATGCAGTTCGACTACCTGGTGGAGCACGGCCTGAAGCCGGAATGCCGGATGCTGGAGATCGGCTGCGGCAACCTGCGGGCCGGTCGCCTGTTCATCGACTACCTGCACACCGGCAACTACTACGGCATCGACATCTCGCCCGACATCCTCATGGCCGCCCAGAACACGATCCTCCAGCACGGCCTGGCGGACAAGCTGCCCTACCTCACTCCCGTACGCGACCTGCGCTTCGCCTTCCTGCCCGACGAGCACTTCGACGTCGTGCACGCGCACAGCGTCTTCTCGCACTCCCCGCTGGACGTGATCGAGGAGTGCTTCGCCCACGTGGGCAGGGTCATGAAGCCCGGCGGGTGGTTCGACTTCACCTTCGACCGCACCGAGGGCAGGGAGCACCAGGTTCTGCGGGAGGACTTCTACTACCGCACCGAGACGCTCGTCGCGCTGGCCGGCAGGCACGGCTTCGACGCCACGTTCATGGACGACTGGGAACGGCTGCCGCACAAGCAGTCGAAGCTCCGCCTCACCAAGCGGCCACCCGCCTAGGCTCCGGCGTACGGCGATCCACCGGTGGGGGCGGGCCCGGCGGCTACTTGCCCACCTCGCGCCAGAACTCCTCCAGCCTCGCCGCCCCCGCCGCCGGATCCTGCAGCATCCACCAGTGGCCGAGCCCGGGCAGGCCGGCCACCGCCGCGCCCGCCCTGGCCGCGCTCGCCCGCGCCACGTCCGCAGCCAGGTACGGATCCTCGGAAGGCACCAGCGCCAGCCCCGGCACCGGAATGCCGGTGAACGCCGGCGACCACTCCTCCGCCACCCGCACCGCGGACCGGTAGAGGGCCAGGATGCTCTCGCCCATCTCCCTGTCCACCGCGCCGGCGATAGCCGCCACGTGCTCGCGCGGCACGCCGATCCCTCCGAACGCCTCCGCCCGCGCCTCGGCCGGCATCGCCGTGAGCTGCTCGAAGAACTGCTCGCCGGCGCCCGGCGTCTGCCACAGCCGGGCGGCGTCGTGCCAGCGGAAGCCGGGATGGGCCAGGCCGGGGGCGTCGGTGACCCAGGAGCGGACGAGCTCGGGCTGCAGGCTGACCAGCCGCACCACCAGGCCGCCGCCCCAGTCGTGGCCGACGAGGTCGATCTCGTCGTCGCCCATCGACTCCAGCTCGGCGGCCAGCCAGGCCACGTACTCCTCCTTCGTCGAGCCGAACCCCTCGGGCCGCGGGCAGCCGAAGCCGGGCAGCCGCAGCGCGCGCACGTCCTGCCGTCGCAGGGCAGCGCGCAGCGGGTCCCAGACGGCCGGCGTCTCGGGGACGCCGTGAACCAGCACAACGGTCATGATCCGCTCCTCCCTCCAAGGGCCCCGTCTGCGACCGTACGTCCGGAAATCGAGCTGCGGGCGGTCCGGGCGGCCCCTTAAGGTGGTCGCACGTGAGAGACGTACGGACGTTGCCCAAGGCCCACCTGCACGTGCACCTGGAGAGCACCGTACGGCCGGGGACCGTGCGCGAGTGGGGCGGCCCGCCGGAGCCCGACGGAGGTTTCACCACCTTCAGGCAGTTCGCCGACCAGCGGGCCAGGGTGCGCGAGCTGCTGACCACGGCCGATCGGTTCCGCCGGGTCGCCGTGGAGTTCTGCGCCGACGAGGCGGCCCAGGGCACCCGGTACGTCGAGGTCACGTTCACGGCGGCCTCGCACGGCGAGCGCGTCGGGGATCCGGAGATGCCGCTGGAGGCGGTGCTCGACGGGCTGGCCGAGGGGCAGGCCAGGCACGGGATCGAGTGCCGGGTGCTGCTCGACCACTCCAGGCGGCGGCCGGTGGAGCGGATGTGGCAGACGTACAAGCTGGCCCTGCGCCACGAGCGGGTGATCGGCATCGGCCTGGCGGGTGACGAGAGCTACCCGCTGGCGCCGTTCGCGCAGGTGTGCGACGCGGCCAGGGACGCCGGGCTGCACCTGGTGCACCACGCGGGGGAGGCGGCGGGCGCCGGCAGCATCCGGGAGGCGATCGAGCTGGGGCACACCGAGCGGCTCGGGCACGGCATCCGGGTGCTCGACGACGCCGCGCTGGTGGCCGAGGTGCGCGAGCGGGGGCTCCCACTGGAGGTCTGTCCCTCGTCGAACGTGCTGCTCGGGCTCGTGCCGTCGCTGGCCGAGCATCCGCTGCCCCGGCTGCGGGAGGCGGGGCTGGCCGTCACGGTCAACACGGACGGGGAGACGGCGCTGGCGGCGGAGTACCTGCGGTTGCGGGAGGTCTTCGGCTACGGGGACGCGGAGCTCGCGGCGTTCGCCACGGCGTCGATCGACGCGTCGTTCGCGCCGGAGCAACTGAAGGCCCGGCTCAGGGCGGACGTCGCCGCCTGGCTCGCGACCCCGCCCGCCTCCTCGTGACCGCTGGGCCGCCGCAGGCGGGCTCGCCATGAGCGCCGCGCACCGGGCCCTCCCGGCAGAGGACAGGCCGCCGCCTGCCGGTGTCCTGGACGCCTACGGGGTGACGGCGGCCGAGCCGGTCTGGATGGGAGGCGCGTGGCGGGCCGGGAACCTGGTGCTCAAGAGGGTCGGGTTCCTGCCGGAAGCTCGGTGGCGGGCCGGGGTGCTCGCCGCCCTGCCCCCCTCGCCCGCGTTCCGGGTGCCTCGTCCGGTGGCGGGGGCGGACGGTGCGTGGGTGACGCGGGGCTGGGAGGCGTACCGGCTGGTGCCCGGAGAGCCGGACGTGCGCAGGCAGGACGAGGTGCTGCGCGCCGCCGCCGCCTTCCACGAGGCGGTCGCGCACCTGCCCCGCCCCGCCTTCCTGGACGTGCGCGACGATCCCTGGTCGCGCGGCGACCGGGTGGCGTGGGAGGAGCTGCCGGCCCCGTCCGATGCGGCGGGGCTGCTGGAGCCGCTCCTCCGGGTGCGGCGCCCGGTCGAGCTCCCCTCGCAGGCCGTGCACGGGGACCTGCCGGGCAACGTGCTGTTCGCCGCCGGGCTGCCGCCGGCGATCATCGACTGGCCGCTCTACTGGCGGCCACCGTCGTGGGCGGCGGCGGTCGCGGTCGCCGACGCCCTGTGCTGGTACGGCGCCTCGCCCGCGCTGGCCGCCCGCTGGGCGCACCTGCCGGAGTGGGGCCAGATGCTGGTACGGGCGCTGATCTACCGGATCGTCACCCACGACACGGCACACGGCCCGGCCGGCTGGACCTCCGACCAGGTCACGGCCTACCGGCCCGCCATCGAGGTCGCGACCGCGTACGCCGAGGAAGGCCCCTGAGCGGCGGGCCGAACGAGGCGCGAGCCTGTACGCCCTGTCCAGGACACCGTGAAGTAGCGCGAGCCTGCACGCCCCGTCCAGGACACCGTGAACAGGTCCGTAGCAGCCGGTCCAAGGGACGCCATCACCCGCTTCCTGGCCGTCGACTTCCACCGCCTGTTCGTGGCGGACGTGTCGCTGGACTTCCGCGGCTTCTACGCCGACGGCGACGTGGTGGTCGTGGCGGAGACCATGACGGCCACGCCGGCCGGCGGCAACCCCTACCGCAACGACTGCTGCTTCGTCTTCGAGCTGCGCGACGGCCCGATCCACCGCGTACGCGAGTACATGGACACGGCCGCCGGCCACCGCATGCTGAGCGGGGGCACGACCGGCGCCCCCGCTCAGGCCGTCACGGGCGGGCGGTCCGGATGACCGCCGCGCCCGTGGCCTCGCCCGTTACGCGCGGGCGATCTGGATGACCGCCGCGCCCAGCGGCGCCAGCGCGACCTCGCCGGACACCTCCTGGCCGGTGAGCAGGTCCGTCCCCTTCCCTCCCACGGGGACGGACGCGCCCGCCTCGGCGCTGTGGTTGAGCAGGAACACGTAGTCGTAGGCGTCGTCGCCGCGCACGGTGCACTCCACGTGCGCGGGAACCCCCTCGAAGCGCGAGCGCACGCCCGCCTCCCCGACGACCCGCGCCACGGTGGCGTCGAACGCCTCCTGCTCCAGCAGGGTCGCGAAGTAGACGACCCGCCCGGCGCCGTAGGCGTTCTCGACCACGGCGGCCCGCCCCTCCAGCAGCCCGTCCGCGTACGTGGCCAGCGCCTTGCCCGACTCCAGGTGCAGGTCGTCGCGCCACCAGGTCGCCGTCGTGCGCCGCCCGTCGGCGAACGTCACGGCGAACTCCTCGTGCGGCCGCGCCGGCCAGTACTCGTCGATCTTGGCCCCGATGAGCTCGCGGAACGCCCCCGGGTAGCCGTTCGGCCTGACCCGGTTGTCGGCGTCCACGACGCCGGAGAAGAACGACATGATCACGGTCCCGCCGTTCCGGGCGAACTCGTGGATGCGCGCGACGGCCTCGTCGTCGATCAGGTACGCGTTCGGCACGATCAGCACCTTGTACCCGTCCAGCGACGAGGCGTGGCCCACCACGTCCACCGCGTGGTGGCGCTCCCACAGCGGCGTGTAGTGCCGCATGACGGTGTCGGTGTAGCTGAAGTCGGAGCGCGGCAGGCCGAAGACCTCCTCCAGCCCCCACCAGCCGTCCCAGTCGAACATGATCGCGATGTCCGACCGCGAGCGGGTGCCGGCGACCGGGGCGAGCCGCCCGACCTCCCGGCCCAGGTCCTTGATCTCCCTGAACGTGCGCGAGTCGGGCCCGGAGTGCGGCAGCATCGCCGAGTGGAAGCGCTCCTGCCCGCCGCGGCTGGCCCGCCACTGGAAGAACATCACCGAGTCGGCCGCCCGCGACACCGCCTGCAGCGAGCCGAGCCGCATCCGGCCGGGCTCCTTGACGATGTTGAGCTGCCACTGGCTGACCGCGCTGCTCGACTGCTCCATCAGCATCCACGGCTGCCCGCCCTTGAGGGAGCGGAACAGGTCGTAGTTGAAGGCCGCCGACACGTGGGAGTCGGCGTCGGCCGGGTTCGGGTAGATGTCGAGCGCGGCCGCGTCCTCCTCCGGCGCCCACTTCCAGTAGTCGGCGTGGCGGAAGAAGCGCATGAAGTTGGTCATGACCGGGATGTCGTCGCGGAAGGAGCGCACGATGTCCCGCTCGGCGAGGTAGCACTCCAGCAGCGCGTCGGAGGTGAAGCGCTTGAAGTCGAGCCTGCGGGTGGGGTTCATCCAGGTGCGGGGGATGTGCGGGACGTCGACCTGCTCCCAGTCGGTGTAGACCTGGCCCCAGAACCGGGTGGTCCACGCCTCGTTCAGCCGGTCGAGGGTGCCGTACCTGCGCTTGAGCCAGGTGCGGAAGTTGGCCGCGGCGGCCGGGCCGTACGACGTGGGGCCGTACTCGTTGCTGATGTGCCACATCGCCAGCGCCGGGTGGAAGGAGTAACGCTCGGCCAGCTTGGTGGTGATCGAGGCCGCGTACTCGCGGTAGACGGGTGAGGACGGGTCGTACTGCATGCGGTTGCCGAAGCCGAACGGATGCCCGTCCTCCCTGATGGGGAACACCTCGGGGTGCAGGTGGGTGAGCCAGACGGGCGGCGCGGCCGTGGGGGTGGCCAGATTGACGCTGATGCCGTTCTCGTGGAGGAGATCCATGATCTCGTCCATCCAGCCGAACTCGTACTTCCCGGGCTCGGGCTCCAGCGAGGCCCACGCGAAGACGCCCAGGCTGACGGTGTTCACACCGGCCTCGCGCATCAGCCGGACGTCCTCCTGCCACACCTCGCGGTCCCACTGCTCGGGGTTGTAGTCGCCGCCGAACGCGAAACCACCCACCCGGCGCCGGAAATTCTCCATGCGCGACATGCCACTGCTCCCGTCAGTTGTGATCTTCAATGGAAACGTCCGTCAGGCGGCGCTCCGAGCCGGTGAGCTCGTGCACCGGGCCGGTCAGCGTGACCGTCCGCTCGTCCACCACGTCCGCGACCGAGCGGCGCACGGACAGGCCGACCTCGCCGGGCTCGACCACGCGCCGCCCGTCCCTGCCGGTGAACGACAGCAGCCGGGCCGGCACGTCGAACGCGACCCGCGCGCTGCCGCCGGGCGGGAGCTCGACGCGGGCGTAGCCGACGAGCTGGGCGAGGGGGCGGGTGACCGAGGCGATCCGGTCGGCGGCGTACAGCTGGACGACCTCCGCGCCCGCCCGGTCGCCGGCGTTGCGCACCACCACCGAGCAGCGGATCGGCTGCCCGGCGGGGACCTCGCCGGCCTCGACGGTGAGGCCGGCGTACTCGAAGCGGGTGTAGCTGAGGCCGTGCCCGAAGGGCAGGACGGGGGCGGGGTCGAGGTTGCTGACCGAGCCGGCCCCGCCGAGCCGCGGGTGCAGGTAGCTGTAGGGCTGGCTGGCGGTGCCGCGCGGCATGCTCATCGGCAGCCGCCCGGACGGGTTCACGGCGCCGCTCAGCACGCGGGCGATCGCACCCGCGCCCTCCTCGCCGGGGAAGTACGCCTGCACGACCGCCGAAGCGCCCTCGATGATCGACGGCACCGCGTACGCGCGGCCCGTCATCAGCACCACCACGGTCGGCGTGCCCGTGGCCAGCACCGCCTCGGCCAGCTCCCGCTGCGCGCCTGGCAGGTCGAGGCTCTCCACGTCGCAGCCCTCGCCGGAGGTGCCCCGGCCGAACAGCCCCGACCGGTCGCCCAGCACCAGGATCGCGACGTCGGACCCGGCGGCCAGGCGGGCGGCGCCGGGGATGCCCTCGCGGTCGCCGTCGTCCACGCCGGTGCCCTTCGCGGTGCTGATCCGCGCTCCGGGCAGCTCCGCGCGCAGCGCCTCCAGCACGGTCGGGGCGGCGATGCCGGTCTCGACCCCGGGGAAGTGCGGCAGCACGTGCTGGACGAAGGAGTAGCAGCCGAACAGCGCGGCCACGTCGTCGGCGTTCGGCCCGACGACCGCGATCTGCTTCCCCTCGGCCCGGAGGGGGAGCACGCCGTCGTTGGTGAGCAGGATGACCGACTCCTCGGCCAGCCGCCGCGCCAGGTCGCGGGAGCCGGCGTCGTCGAGGTCCACGGGCCCGGACGGCTCGGGGTCGTAGTCGTCGTCGAGCAGCCCGAGCTCCGCCTTCTGCCGCAGCACGCGGCGCAGCGCCCGGTCGATCAGCGACTCCTCGATCCGGCCCTCGGCGACCGCCCGCTCCAGCGGCTCCAGGTAGGCCACGCCGGTCGGCAGCTCGACGTCGATGCCGGCGGTCAGCGCCTGGACGGCGGCGTCCCCGGCGTCGGCGGCGACCGCGTGCAGGGTGTGCAGGAACGCCACCGCGAAGTAGTCGGCGACGACCGTGCCCTCGAAGCCCCACCGCTCGCGCAGGATCTCGGTGAGGTAGTGGGCGTCGGCGGCGATGGGGATGCCGTCGATCTCGGCGTAGGAGTTCATCACCGAGCCGGCGCCCGCGTCGCGCACCGCGACCTCGAACGGGAACAGCAGCGTGTCGGCCACCTCGCGCGGGCCCGCGTGCACGGGGGCGAGGTTGCGGCCGGCGCGGGAGTTGGAGTAGCCGACGAAGTGCTTCAGGGTGGCGATCACGCCCGTGGACTGCACGCCGCGCACGTAGGCGGCGGCGATCGTGGCGACCTCGTACGGGTCCTCGGAGACGCACTCCTCGACCCGGCCCCACCGCTGGTCGCGGATCACGTCGAGCACGGGCGCCAGGCCCTGGTGCACGCCGAGCGAGCGCATGCTCTCCCCGATCCTGCGGCCCATCTCCGCCACCAGGTCCGGGTCGAACGAGGCGCCCCACGCCGGTGGCACCGGGTAGGTGGTGGCCTGCCACGCCGCCAGCCCCGTCAGGCACTCCTCGTGCGCGAGCGCCGGAATGCCGAGCCGCGTGTTCTCCCGCAGCCAGCGCTGCCGCGCGGCCAGCGCGGTGCGGGCCCATTCCGGGTCGACGGGCCGGGTGCCGAAATGGCGGGTGATCTGGCCGACGCCGTTCTCGGCGAACGCCTCGAACTGCACGTCCTCGCCCTGCATCGAGTCCTGCAGCGGGGCGACCACGCCCTCGTCCCGATTGACGTTCAGCCACACGCCCACGAGTTGCGCGAGCTTCTCGCCGAGCGTCATCTCCGCCAGCAGTTCCTCGACCCGCCGGGACCGTCGTCCGGCGAGATCCGGCTGCTCAACACGTGCAGGCATACACCCTCGTTCATGCGCATCAAACGTCCGGAAAGTTTCTGAGTAACTTTCCGAAAGATTATCGTGACATTATCGATCAAGTACGGTAGGGTCCTGCTCGCAACCCTGTCAACAGCGCGTATCAAATGGCGGCACCTCATCAATTTCCCAGGTGAAGACGCCACCTAGTTTCAGGTGGGTTTTCCGAAAGTTTCAACACGCGGGAGGTCCTGTGCCTCGAGCCACACTGGCCGACGTCGCGGCGGCGGCCGGAGTCTCGGTGCCGACGGTGTCCAAGGTGCTGAGCGGCAAGAAACACGTCTCCGCCGCCACCAGGGACAAGGTGCTCGAAGCGGTCCGGACGTCCGGCTACGAGGCCCCGCGCCCGCCCACCGCACCCCGTGTCGGCGTCGTGGACCTGCTCATCGACGGGCTCGGCTCCCCGTGGGCCCAGGTGCTCATCAGCGGCGCGGAGAAGGCGGCGGCCCGGTGGGGCTTCTCGCTCGTCGTGACCTCCTCCGCGCGCGCCGACTTCGACCTGCGGCGCTGGATCGGGATGGTGCGCAAGCGCAACACCGACGGCATCGTGCTGGTGCTCTCCCGCGCCGACCAGCGCGAGATCGCCGCCCTGGAGGAGCTGCTGCACGTGCCGCTCGTCCTGCTCGACCCGGTCGGCCAGCGCGACCCGCGCCTGTCCACCGTCGGCGCCACCAACTGGCTGGGCGGCGTCATGGCCACCACCCACCTGCTGGAGCTCGGCCACACCAGGATCGCCTTCATCGGCGGGCCGCTCGACACGCAGTGCACGCTCGACCGGTACGAGGGGTACCTGGCCGCGCACCGCACGTTCGGCATCGACTCCGACCCCGCGCTCACCCGCTACGGCGACTTCCTGGTCGGCAGCGGCAAGGGCTTCGGCGGCGAGCTGCTCGACCGCGACGACCCGCCCACCGCCGTCTTCGCCGGCAACGACCTGCAGGCCGCCGGCGTCTACCAGGCGGCCACCGAGCGCGGCCTGCGCGTGCCCGACGACCTGTCCGTCGTCGGCTTCGACGACTCGCTGCTGTGCGAGACGCTGTCGCCGCCGCTCACCACCGTCCGCCAGCCGCTCGACGACATGGCCAACGAGGCCGTCCGGCTCGTGTACGAGGAGCTCACCCACCCGAAGGGCCCCGCCGGCACCCGCATCGAGCTGGCCACCACCCTCATCGTCCGCCGCAGCACCGCGCCACACGGCGAGAAACCGGTGCGTACATAGACGAACCCGTTTATTGTGACGATCCGGCAGGCCGTGACCCCCGTCACACACGCAGGACGTACGCCGGTGAATCCCGGGTTCCTGATCAGAGATCCGCGCACGCCTGTACGCCAGGGAGCGGCGCACCGCGCTCACCCTGCAGAGCAGCCGGCCACCTGTCGCCGGTGCTCGTCCAGCCCGACGGGGTGGCCGAGACGCTCCCGGTCGCGCCGGGCCCGCCGCTCGGCATCGGCGCGGAGCCGTTCGAGTGGCCAAGGCGCTCTGAGCGGGCCCGCGTGCGCATCCTCGCCGGGGAGCCGCGGCTCAGAGCAGGCCCGCGTCGCGCACCTTCATGGCCACGACCACCCGGTTGTCGGTGCCCAGCTTGGCGAAGATGCGCGTGATGTTCGCCTTCACCGTGGCCACGCTCACCGACAGGTCCCGCGCGATCTCCGCGTTGGAGCTGCCCCTGGCCACCTCCACCGCCACCTCCCGCTCGCGCTCCGTCAGCGACTCCAGCTCCCGCGCCGCCTCCGGCCGGTGCGGCTCGAAGCGCCCGGTGGCCGCCGCGATCACCTGCTGGGCGACGCTCGGCGACAGCACCGGCTCGCCGCGCGCCACGGCCCGCACCGCCTCGATCATCTTCGGCGGCGGCGTGTCCTTCAGCAGGAACCCGCTCGCCCCGAGCTGCAGCGCGCGCAGCACCATGTCGTCGGCGTCGAACGTGGTCAGCACCAGGATCCGGGGCGCGTCGCGGCGGCCCAGCAGCAGCTCGGTGGTGGTCAGGCCGTCCTGCTCCGGCATCCGGATGTCCATCAGCACCACGTCGGGCCGCAGGTCGCGGATCACCGCCATGGCCTGCTTCCCGTCGCCCGCCTCGCCGGCCAGCTCCAGGTCGGGCTCGCCGCCCAGGATGAGGCGCAGCCCCGTGCGCACCATCGGGTCGTCGTCCACGATCACCACTCTGATCACGGGGTCAAGCCTCCCACGGCAGCAGGGCGTCCAGGACAAACCGCCCGTCCCGTACGTCGTGGGTGATGGTGCCGCCGGCCATCCGGGTGCGTTCGGCCAGGCCGACCAGCCCGAGCCGGCCGCCGGGCCCGGCGGCCGCGCCGGCGGGCGCCGGGTTGCTCACCCGGATCCGCAGCCCCGATCCCGGCCGCCCGCCGAGCTCGGCGCGCACGGAGCTGCCGGGGGCGTGCTTGCGCGCGTTGGTGAGCGCCTCCTGCACGATCCGGTACGCGTGCCGCCCCGTCTGCGCCGGCAGCAGCTCCTTGCGGTCCACCGAGTCGTCCACCTCGACCCGCTGACCGGCGGCGCGCACCTCCGCGAACAGGGCGTCCAGGTGGTCCAGCGTCGGCTGCGGCGCGTCGGGGCCGCCGCTGCCGCGCCGCAGGGTGCCGAGCACGGCGCGCAGCTCGTTGAGCGACTGGTGGGCGTTCTCCTGGATGGCCAGCGCGGTCTCGCGCGTCTGCTCGGGGCTCAGGTCCCGGCGGTAGGCCAGGCCGCCCGCGAGCATCGTCAGCAGCGAGATCCGGTGGGCCAGGACGTCGTGCATCTCCTGGGCGATCTTGAGCCGTTCCTCCAGTTTGGCCTGCTCGATCCGCTGGGCCTGGGACGCCTCCTGCGCCGCCCGCTGCGCCTCGGCCAGCTCCCGCCGCCCGCGCAGGTAGAGGCCGAAGACGGTCAGCGCCGTGAGCCCGACGCCGCCCACCAGCGCGTACAGGGCGGTCAGCAGCCAGTTGCTCTGCCACCACAGGGTGGAGGCGACGATGCTCAGCCAGAACACCACCGCGACCGGCACCACGTGCCGCTGGCGGTGGTGCATGGCCAGCGAGGCGAACGCGACGACGGCCGGGCCGTTGAGCGTCCAGGAGAAAACGGTCGGCACCGCCGTGAGCAGCGCCACCTGCCACGGCCACCGCGTCCGCCACCGCAGCAGCACCAGGCCCGCCGCGCCGAGCGCCACGTCGAGAAGCCGCATCGGAAGCATGGCGCCGGCCTCCCCGCCGCGGCCGGACCAGGTGGCCGCCAGGAGGAGGACGAGCAGCAGCGGGGCGGCGGCGATCAGGTAGAGGGCCGCGGTGCCGAGCGTGTCCGGAGACCTGGGGGAGGGGCGGCGGGCCTGCGGCGGGAGGTCGGCGGGGTCGTGGAGGTCGGGCACGGGCTCCAGCCTAGAGACCCCTTGGCCGGCGCTTCAGCTCCCCAGGTCCATCGCCGTAGCGACTCAGGTCCATCGTCGCGGCCGGCGGGGCAGCCCTGAGGACGCAAACCGTGGACCCAGGCTTGATGAGCCCGGGCGGAGTTCCCGATGGACTTGCCCCTGTGATCGAATTCCACCGCGTCACCAAGACGTACAAGGGGATCAGGGCGCTGGACGAGGTGTCCTTCACGGTCCCGCCCGGCACCGTGACCGGGTTCCTCGGGCCCAACGGCGCCGGCAAGTCGACGGCCATGCGTGTCCTGGCCGGGCTCTGCCGCCCGACCTCGGGCTCGGCCACCGTGCTCGGGCGGCCGTACGCGGAGCTGGAGCGCCCCGGCTACGACGTGGGCACGCTGCTCGACGCCGGCGCCGCGCATCCCGGCCGCAGCGGGCGGGAGGTGCTCACCCTGGGCGCCATGATGCTCGGGCTGCCCGGATCGCGCGTGGACGAGGTGCTGGAGCTGGTGGGCCTGACCGGCAAGGAGGGCAGGCGGGCCGTCGGCGGCTATTCGCTGGGCATGCGGCAGCGCCTGGGCATCGGGCACGCCCTGCTCGGGCGGCCCAGGGCGCTCGTCCTGGACGAGCCTGCCAACGGCCTGGACCCGCAGGGCATCCAGTGGATGCGCGAGCTGCTGCGCGGCCTGGCCGCCTCGGGGTGCGCGGTGCTGCTCAGCTCCCACCTGCTGTACGAGGTCGAGCAGGTGGCCGATCGCATCGTGCTGATCGGCGGCGGCCGGGTGCTGGCCCAGGGCACGCTCGCCGAGCTCGGCCGGGGCCGCAGCCTCGAACAGACGTTCCTGGAGCTGACCTCCCACGCGGACCGGAGCCCCGCATGAGCCTCCCACACGGACCGGAGCCCCGCATGAGCCCTTCATCCCGATCGGAGCGCGGCATGACGATCGAGCGCCGCACCCCCTTCAGCACCCTGCTGCGGGTCGAGACCCGCAAGCTGCTGGACACCCGCACCAGCATGATCATGTCAGGGGTCCTGGCCGCCGTGGCGCTCGCGCTCGTCGCCGGCCGCGGCCTGTTCGCCGGACCGGCCGACCTGTACACCCTGGCGAACACCGCGGCCATCGCGATGGGCGTGCTGCTGCCCGTGCTCGGCATCCTCACCGTCACGGGCGAGTGGAGCCACCGTACCGCCCTCACCACGTTCACGCTGGAGCCCCGGCGGGGGCGGGTGCTGGCGGCCAAGTGCCTGCCCGTGCTCGGCGCGGCCGTGCTGGCGTGCGTGGCGGCCCTGCTGGTGGCGGTGCCGATGACGGCCCTGTCCGCCGCCGTGCGGGACGTGGAGGCCACCTGGGGCCTCGACCCGGCCCGGTTGCTGGGCTGGACGGCGGTGGTCGTCCTGTCGACCGCCGAGGGGCTGGCGATGGGCATGCTGCTGCTGAACGCGCCGGCGGCAATAGTGATCTACCTGGTCAGGCCCATGCTGTGGGGTTTCGTGACCCAGCTCGGCCCGGTGGGCCGGACCCTGGCCGAATGGCTGGATCTGAACACGGCCGGCAACGCGCTGATGGAGGGAACCATGGGCGGCGGGGACGTCGCACGGCTGGCCGCCGCGGTGGCGGTGTGGGTCGTCATCCCCATGGCCGTAGGCGTTCTGCGCGTGCTGCGGCGGGACGTGCAGTGAGGGGCTTTACCGGCGAGGGTAGATCTTTGCCGGTTTCATGGGGTTTCGTTTGCCTTTGTCCGGTTTGAGTAGGTAAGTTAGTACCTGTTACCGGCGAGTGACCTTCGCCTTACCTCTGGAAGGAAGGCCAGGCCTCCCGGGTCCCGAATCCTACTCCATGGATTCTCCTGCGCTCCACGTAGCGACCGTACGGCGTGCTGCCCGGCTACGTCCGTCCAGCGAGCGCGTGTCCCGTCCCCTAACAAAGGACCTTATTTTACTATGTCTGCTCGCCTGCGTGCCATTGCCATGCTCGCCGCGTCCGCTGCCACGGCGTTGACCATTGGCTCGACCGCGGCGCACGCCGACTCTGGCCACACCGACCAGAACAAGGGCTTGCTGAAGGGCTCCACCACGGCCTCCTACTTCTGGGACGACGCCTCGGGCCGCGCCGGTGACACCGGCCTCCCGGCCGCCGGCAAGCCCATGCAGAAGGGCCTGGTCGCCAGCCCGAGCTGGCCTCTCATGACCGAGGGCTACGTGGTCTACAAGGGCAAGAAGATGCCCTTCTTCGTGGGTGACCGCGGCCCCGGCGACCCCTCCAACCGCGGGGTCATGCTCGACCTGGACGCCAAGACCTTCGCCGAGCTGACCGGCGGGAAGTTCAACCCGGACACCCTGGGTGTGGACGGCGTCGGCGGCGAGGGCCACATCAAGATCGACTATGTCGTGACCAAGTGGGGCGGCGGTGTCGGCAAGAAGAGCTTCCCGGTGGCCTTCTCCACCGGTGCCTGGTCCGAGAAGGACAACAGCACCATGACCCAGCAGGTCTCGGTCAAGAACGCCGGCCGCTGACCTCGACGCAGAGGGCGCTCCCCGCACGGGGGGCGCCCTTCGCGCGTCTCCGGGCGTGTGAACTGTCACTTCACGCCCGGCCTCATGGAAGGATCGGTCGATGACCGATTTCCTGACACCGTCTCACCTCGCCCGCCGCACCGCCGCCGCCCTCGACGCCGCCGTCGCGGCGGGCCGCGACCTCGGCCTCACCGTGACCGGCGCCAGGGTGCTCCATGACCTGTTCTCGGTCGTCGTCCATCTCGCGCCCGCACCGGTCGTGGCCCGGGTCCCCACGGTCCTGCCGCCCCGGACGGACGCCGAGTTCCTGGCCCGCCGCCAGCAGGCGGAGCTGGAGGTGTCCCAGTGGCTCGCCGACCAGGGCACTCCCGTGATCCCGCCCAGCCCGCTGGTGCCGCGCGAGCCGGTCCGGCGCGACGGCTTCTCGATGACGTTCTGGCAGTTCGTCGAGGAGGACCAGGGCAGGGAGCCCGACTACGTGGCCAACGCGGAGAGCGTCGCCGGCCTGCACGCCGCGATGCGCGCCTACCCCGGCGAGCTGGAGTTCCTGTCCGCGGCGGAGCCGCACTTCGTCACGGAGAGCCTCGCCCTGCTCGAAGAGCGCCCCGACCTCCTCGACCCCGCCGACCTCGACCGCGCCCGCCGCGAGTGGCAGGTCCTGGAGCCTCTCGTACGCTCACGCGCCGCGTTCGAGCAGGCGTTCCCGGGGATCGACCTCCAGCCCGTCCACGGCGACTCCCCGCCCGCCAACATCTTCCGCGGCGTGCACGGCGACCTCTACTCCGACTTCGAGCTGGTCACCCTGGGCCCCGTCGAGTGGGACCTGGCCGCCCTCGGGCCCGAGTACGAGGCCGCCTACAACCGCGGCGCCGGGCGCAACGGCCTGAGGCCGCTGAACGCGCAGGTCATGGCCTTCGTGAACGCCGTCGGCATGCTGCGGGCCCTCACCGCCCTCGCGTTCGTGCCGCAGCTGCCCGTGCTGGCCGACTACCTGAAGCCGGCCGTCGTCCAGTGGCGGGCGACGCCGTTCGCCGGCGGCCTCGGTGACGGAGCCCTGCCGGCCTGACATCAGGCGCAGGCTCAGCGGTAGCGGGCGATCAGGGGCCCGGAGTTCCTGCCGTAGGCGAGGCCGGCCGCGTAGACCGTCCGGGTCCCGGGCACCGCGCCCAGGGCGGAGACGTCGACCTCGCGCCCGCGGTCCGCCCCCGCCATCGGCGCGAGCTCGGTCCGGCCGCCGCCGGGCGCGACCCGGATGGTCCCGCGCAGGCCGCCCTCGGCGCCGGCGTCCCAGTCGACCAGGATGATCCCGTCCGCGCCGTCGGAGCCGGACGCGCCGGCGTAGGCCGAGCCCGCCACCCGCGTCCAGGCCGTGCCGTCCCAGTGCAGGGTGATCGTGGTGCTCCTGCTGCCGTCCTCGTAGTCGAACACGCTGCGGGTGCCGACCGCCCGCACGTTGCCCGGGCCGTGCGCGACGACCCCGGTGAGCCTGATCGACGGGATGCTGCCGTCCGGACGGCCCTCGCTGTTGATCTCCTGGCTCGGCGTGCGGTCCTCGGGCGCGGGGACGAGCCGCCACGACCGGCCGTCCCAGCGCATGGTGGCCGCCTGCGAGGCGGAGCAGCCCTGCGCGGCCGGACGGCCGGTGCCGCCGACCGCCCACACCTGGTCGGGCGCCGCGGCCGACACCGATGCCGCCCAGGCGGGCAGGCGCATGACCGTCCAGGCCCGCCCGTCCCAGTGGGAGGCGTGATCGCCGGCCACCAGCCACACGTCGTCGGGCGCGAGGGCGGTGGCGTCGGCCCGCTCGCCCGGGTCGAGACGCAGGTCCGGCAGCCGGGCATCGCTCCAGCGCTCGCCGTCCCAGTGGTACGCGGTCACGGCGGTGGTGGCGGCGAAGACCCAGGCGTCGCGCGGCCCGGTCGCCACCAGCGCGGGGAACCTTTCGTCGTCCTCGGAGCTCCACCTCACCTCCGGCGCGGGACGCTCGCGCCAGCGCCGGCCGTCGAAGTGCAGGAGCAGCAGGCGGCCGGCGCCTTCGTGCGGGCTGCCGAGCGCCCACACGTCGTCGGGGCCGCTGGGCGCGACCGGCGGCGGCCCCGTGCATCCCGTGACCAGGACGGCGGCCACGCCCAGCGCGGCCAGGTACGTGGCACGCCCAGCGGCTCCCCGCGACACCGGATCCGGCACTTCGGTACGCCTCCAAGGAGCTCGCGGCTTCCTGGGAGGCGGGGTGTGCGGCCTCGGGGCCGCACACCCTTCCCCTCAGGTCACCTGCGGCCGGGTACGGGGACCTTCGACCAGTCGATGTCCGAGCCGAGGTAGAAGCTCGGGTAGGCGGGCTGATTGTAGGCCGTCTGCTGGCGGGCCACCTCCACCCGGTACTGCGGATCGTGCATCAGCGTGTACAGCTTACGGTCGGTCAGCTCGGTGCTGACGTACACGCGGATCGCACTGCTGTCGGCGGTGCGCACCAGCAGCTCCTCGCGCCAGTCGCCGAACACGTCGGCGACCAGGCCCGGGTTGCCCTTGGTCCAGTTGTTGGTCAGCGTGCCCTCGGCGGTCAGCAGCGTGCCGCGCCTGTAGTCGTCGATGGTCGGCGTCTGCAGGACGGTGGTGGCCGTGCCGTTGACGAGCTGGGTGGTCATGTCGGCGGCCCAGCGGATGCTCATGTTCGTGCCGGGGGCGTTGCGGCCCAGGTAGTCGCCGCGCGCCGACCACAGGCCCGCCTGGACGGCCTGGTCGGGCGGCATCGACGACCAGCTCTCGACGCCGCGGACGGCCGGGTCGATGTCGCCGACCATGCCGCGGCCGGTGTCCACGCCGCTGTAACCGCCGTGGACGACCTGGCCGGTGGCGGCGTCGCGCAGCGCCCAGCCGTACGGGGCCGAGCGGCCGCCCTCGTGCACCGTCCAGATCTCCAGGCCCGGCCGGTCGGGGTCGAAGTCGCCCACGTGCATGGCGTCACCGTGGCCGAGGCGGATGGACTGGCCGGGGAAGTTGCCGTTCGGGGGGCCCTCGGCGAAGGAGGAGTACAGCACGTCGCCGTCGTCGTCGAGGGTGGCGGCGCCGTAGATGATCTCCTGCTTGCCGTCGCCGTCCACGTCGGCCACGCTCATCGAGTGGAAGCCCTGGGTGGTGAGCTGGGCGTACTCGGGGTTGGTCCCGTCCACGCCGTGCGGTCCCGCGTTGAACGGGTTGGCCATCGGGGCGTGGCCGCTGTCGACGTACCAGCGCTCCTTGAGCCGCTTGCCGTCCCAGTCGTAGGCGACCAGGGTGGTGCGCGTGTAGTAGCCGCGCGCGAAGATCGCCGACGGGCGCCTGCCGTCGAGGTAGGCGACCGAGGACAGGAAGCGGTCCACGCGGTTGCCCGGCTCGACCCTGGCCATCGCGTAGTCGCCCCACAGCAGGCCGTCGTCGCCGCGTCCTGGCTTGTAGTGGATCGTCTGCAGCTCGCGCCCGCTGGCGCCGTCGAACACCGACAGGTACTCGGGGCCGGTCAGGACGAACCCGTTGAACTCGCGCAGCCGGTTGTTGCCGCTGCGGCCCGGAGCGTAGACGTCGACGAAGTAGTTGGCCAGCTCGGTCGCGTCGGCGTGCGAGAGCGGGTAGGCGTACTTCTTCTCGATGCCGAACGCCTCTTCCAGCGTGGCCGGCCAGCGCCCGGCGACGACCTCCGGGTGCTCGTGCCATTTCGCGAACATTTCAACAACGTGGTCGAAATAGTCTGCGGCGCTCTTTCGGTAGTCGTCGGTGTTGGCGTATCCGGCCTTGACGTCCTCGCGCGGCATCGTGATGTACCGCTCGGACACCACCTGACCGTCGGACCCGTAGCGGATGATCTTCGTGCCGGGGGCGGTCTTGAGCATCGTCTCCGAGCGGCCGTCACCGTCGAAGTCGTAGACCAGGAACTGCGTGTAGTGGGCGCCGGAGCGGATGTTCACGCCCAGGTCGAGGCGCCAGCGCAGGGTGCCGTCCAGCTCGTAGGTGTCCAGGTAGGTGTTGCCGGTGTAGCCGCGCTGCGAGACGTCCTTGGAGTTCGACGGGTCCCACTTGACCACGTACTCGTACTGGCCGTCGCCGTCCACGTCGCCCACGCTCAGGTCGTTGGCCGCGTACGTGTACGCCTCGCCCATCGGGGTCACCCCGTCGGCGGGCTTCTTCAGCGGCAGGTCGTGAAACGTTTTAAGCCAAGGCTTCGCCACGGCGCTGCGGCGGCCCTCACGGCCCTTCACGATCGGGGCGACCCGGTACTCGGACGCGGCCGTGCCGGCGGGGTCGCGGTAGTTGGTGCTGTCGGTCACCGTGGCGATCGGGCGGCCGTCGCGATAGACGCGGAAGTCGGCGCCCGTCATGCCCGTGGCGCCGGAGCCGGTCACCTCGTCGCCGAGGAGACGCCAGCTCAGGAAGACGCCTTCGCTGGTGGAGGCCGCAACCAGGCCGCGGTCGAGGTGCTCGAGCCTGATGCCGTCACGGTGGCCGCCCTGGGCGTCGGCCGACGCGGGCAGGGCGGTGAGCGGCAGGCAGAGGAGGGCGGCCAGGCCTGAGGCCAATGTGCGGCGGATGCTGCTGGGGGGTCTCATGTGACGAGCTCCGCTGATTGAATCGATTAAATTTTGGCTGGAGAGTATTGGCCGCCTGTGAGGTTTGTCAAGAACCCGTTTCCTGCTGGTTTCCTGGCATTCAGAAATGAGCCCAGGTTCTCGCGAGGCTCTCGGTGAATGCGTTATGGGAAAAGGCGATCGCCTTCGAGGTCGTTCATGGGCGCGCCGCGACCGAGCAGGCCGGCGTGCTCCGAGGCCCGCCTAGGGCGCGAGTTGCACCGGGACGCCCGCGAAGCCCTCCGGGACGCCGTCCGTCACCAGGCGCTCGGCGGCCTCCCAGCCGCATACCCGGATGGGGGCGCTCAGCGCGAACTTGCGCGCGTCCGCCACGACGACCGTCCTGCGGGCGATGGAGATGAGGCGGCGCTTGGTCTCGGCCTCGTACGGCGTCGCCCCGTACACGCCCGAGCCGTCGAGCGCGGTGGCGGCCAGGAACAGCGTGCGCACGCTCAGGTGCTCCAGCGCCGCCAGGGTCTCGGGGCCGCCGAAGGAGCGCGTGTCCCTGCCGTACTGGCCGCCGATGCCGATGAGCGTGATGTCCGGCCGGGGGGCCAGCACGGCGATGGCGGGCAGCGAGTGGGTGATCACGGTGAGGCCGGCGTCGGCGGGCAGCAGCCTGGCGATCTCCAGGGTGGTGGTGCCCGAGTCGAGCGCCACGGCGGTGCCCGGCTCGACGTGCGCGACGGCCGCGGCGGCGATCGCGCGCTTGGCGCCCGTGGCCTGGGCGGAGCGGTCGGTGAAGGGCGGGGCGGTCGCGTCCGCCGCGGTGGCGCCGCCGCGTACGGCCCTGATCAGGCCGTCGCCGGCCAGCCTGCGCAGGTCGCGGCGGACGGTGTTGAAGGAGACGCCCAGGTCGGTGACCAGGTCGGCGGCGGCGACGTACCCGTCCTGCTCGACGCGGCGCAGGATCGCCTCGCGGCGGTGCGGGGCCGAGGTGTAGCGGAGGGTGCCTTCGCTGGTCATATGAGAATTATGGCTCAAAAGTTGGCACTTTTACGCCAACTTCTGGACCTATAGTGACAACATGACGCCGGGGACGCCGCGGCCAGTGACCGCCGGGATCGACGTGGGCACCACCCACGTCAAGGTGGGCTTCTTCGACGAGCGGGGCGGCTGCGTGGCCGCCGTCCGCCGGCCCACGCCCCGGAGCCTGCCCGGCCTCGTCGCCGCCGTGACCCAGGGGCTCGGAGAATGCGCTGAGCGGGCCGGGCGGGCGCCCGCGGCGATCGGGATCGCCGGGATGGCCGAGACCGGCGTGCCGCTCGGCGCGTCAGGGGAGGCGCTCACCCCGCTGCTGTGGTGGAACGACCCCAGGGGCGCCGCGGAGATCGCGCAGCTGCGCCTGGACCCCACGGCCCTGTACGCGCGGACCGGGCGGTGGGCCGACGCCAAGGCGCCGCTCGCCAAGTGGCTGTGGCTGCGGAGCCGGGCGCCGGAGGTGCTGCGGGCGATGCGGTGGTGGGCGAGCGTGCCGGACGCGGTGGCGTACGCGCTCACGGGGGTGCCGCGCACGCACGCCACGCTGGCGGCGCGCACGCTGGGCTATCACGTCGAGCGCGGTGAGTACGACGCGGACCTGCTCGCCCTGGCGGGGATGAGCGGGGCGCGGCTGCCCGACGTGCGAGCGGCGGTGGAGCCGGTCGGCGGGGTGGTGGCACGCGTGAGTGGCGTGGCGCCCGGCACGCCGGTGGTGATCGCGGGCCACGATCACGCGGTGGGGGCCTGGGCCGCGGGGGTGCGGCGGCCGGGGGACGCGGCGGACTCGCTGGGGACGGCCGAGGCGGTGATCATGCCGTCGGCGGAGCCGCCCGATCCCGGCGCGGGGGTGGCGATGGGAGTGACGGCGGACCCGTCGCTGGACGGGGCCCGTACGGTGCTGGTGGGCGGCCTGGCGACGAGCGGCGCGGTCGTCGACTGGTTACTCGGCTTGTTCACCCCCACCCCCTCGGCCGTCGCGGCCACCGGCGGCGCGTCCGGCGGGTACGCGGCGTTGCCCGGGCTGCTGGCGGGGGTGCGGTTGCCGACCGGGATCGTCGTCGAGCCGTACCTGCGCGGACGCGTGGCCCCCGCGCCCGACCGGGACCGCCGGATGGCGTGGTCCGGGATCGCGGCCGGGCACGGCGCCGGCGACCTGCTCGCGGCCGCCGTCGAGGGCACCTGCCTGCACACCCGCTGGATCCTCGACGAGCTCACCGCCCTGACCGGCGCCGCCCCCCGCCGCCTGGCCGTCTTCGGCGGCCAGGTCAGGATCCCGCTCTGGATGCGGGTCAAGGCGGCCGTCTCGCCCGTGCCCGTCGAGGTGGTGCGGGCCGACGACGCCGTCTGCGCGGGCGCCGCGCTCATCGCCGGGCACGCCGGTGGCTCGCTGGACGACGTGCCCGTGCTGCCCGCGGAGCCGTTGCCGGCCGAGCCCGAGCTCCAGGACGCCTACCTGCCCCTCTACGACCGATTCCGCACCTCAGCCCGAGCACCGCGACGTCAGGAGCACGCATGACCACCCAGCAGACCACCACCCCGACGCTCGACCTCCTGGCCCGCCCGTCCGGCGGGTTCGCGATGGTCGCGATGGACCAGCGGGAGAGCCTCAGGCAGATGTTCACGGCGGCGCTCGGGGAGCGGGTGGGGGACGACCGGCTGACGTCGTTCAAGCTCGCGGTGGCGCGGGAGGCGGGGCCGTACGCGTCCGGGTTCCTCATCGACCAGGACTACGGGTTCGGGCAGGTGGCCGCCGGGCGGATGGTGCCGGGCGGGCTGATCGTCGCCGTGGACAGCCTGGAACAGGAGCCCGACGGGCCCGTGGAGGACACCGGGATCGACGAGCGGGTCGACCTCGCCGCCGCCCGTGAGGCCGGGGCCGTGGCGGCCAAGCTGCTCCTGATCTGGCGGGACGACGAGCGGCGGGGGCGGCGGCTGGAGATCGCCGCCGAGTTCGTACGGCGGTGCGCGGACGCCGGGCTGCTGTCCGTCCTCGAAGGCGTCGCCAAGCCGGCCGCCGGCGCCACCGCGTTCGACGGGCCCGCCGCCATCCGGGAGGCGGCCAGGGAGCTGGCCGGGCTGCGGCCGAGCCTGTACAAGGCGCAGGTGCCGCTGGGCGGGGCGGCGCCGGAGGAGCGGCTGGCCGAGGAGTGCGGGCGGCTCGACGCGATGATCCCCGTCCCGTGGGTCGTGCTCTCCCAGGGCGTCGAGCGCGACGACTTCCCCGCCGCCGTACGGGCCGCCTGCCGGGCCGGGGCGTCCGGCATGCTGGCCGGGCGGGCCATCTGGAGTGACGTGGTCGGCGCCGAGGACGTGGCCGCCGGGCTTCGCGCCCGCTCCGTGCCCCGCCTGCAGCGGCTGGCGGCGATCGTGGACGAGCACGCCCGCCCCTGGACCACCCGATGAGCCGCCCCGAGCCTGGTTCGGAGCGTCCGGTGAGCCGCCCCGAGCCTGGTTCGGAGCGTCCGGTGAGCCGCCCCGAGGAGAGCGCGGAGCAACCGGCGGGGCGCGTCGGTGTGACGATCGCGATGTTGCACACCGTGCCCGCGCTCGCCGCCCCCCTCACCGAGCTGGCCGCCGAGGCTCGCCCGGGCGCCCGCATCCTGCACTTCGTGGACGAGAGCCTGCTCCAGGACACCATCGCCGCCGGCGACCCGCCGCCGCACGTGCTGCGCCGGCTGGTGGCGTACGCGGCCTACGCCGAGGAGTCCGGCGCGGGCACGCTGCTGGTGACCTGCTCGTCCATCGGCGAGGCGGCCGAGCGGGCGCGCCCCTTCGCCGCGCTGCCGATCCTGCGGATCGACGAGCCGATGGCCGAGCAGGCCGTACGGGAGGGCGCCCGGATCGGCGTGCTGGCCACCCTCGCCACCACCCTCGGCCCCACCACCCGGGCGGTCCGGCGGGCGGCGGCGCGGCGCGGGGCGGAACGGGAGGTCGTGCCCCGGCTGTGCGAGGGGGCGTTCGAGGCGCTGCGGGCCGGCGACGCCGCCCGGCACGACACGCTGGTCCTCGACGGGTTCCGGGAGCTGGCGGCGAAGGTGGACGTGGTGGTGCTGGCCCAGGCGTCGATGGCGCGGATCGTGGGGGAGGCGGGCGGCGGCGTCCCGGTGCTGTCGTCGCCGCGCTCAGGAGTGGCCCAGCTCGCCCACGTCTGAGCACCATCCGCCGGCCCGCTCACCACCGCCACCCGCCAGTGCCGCTCCAGCCCTCGGCAGCCACCCACGCACCCGCCAGTGCCGCTCCAGCCGCCGGCAGCCACCTACGCCACCTACGCCACCTACGCCACCTACGCCGTGGGCGCGGCACCGGCGCCGAGCCGCCTTGCCGGACGCGTCGCCACCAGGTACGACCGCGACATCTCCACGGTCACGGCGATCGCCACGAGGCCGAGCACCCCGTGGTACCACTGCCACCCCACCCCGATGCCGACGAACCCGTCCAGGACCATGATCCCGCCCCCGCCCAGCACGGCCAGCGTCATCCCTCCCAGCACGACCAGCATCAGCGTTCTGGGCAGCAGCCGCCCGAGCGACGTGACGGTGGCCAGCGCGACGCACGCGCCCAGCACCCCGGACGCGCTCGCGAGCCACTGGGCGAGCGCCGGATCGAGAAAGTACCCCGCGGCCTCGGAGGCCGGCACGGGCGGCCCGCCGGGGAACCCGAGCCGGGCCTGAAGGGCGAAGGCCGCCTTCCCCACGGCGTACCCGAGCAGCAGCAGCGCCATCGCGTACGCCGGCCAGCGCCGCGGACGAACGAAATCAACCATGGCCCCGACCGTAGAACCGGCCGGCCCGCCGGCACTCCCGTGCGCGGGGGATACGCCTCCCCCGCACGGGGGAGACCCCCGAACCCCGAGGCGAGCCACCGGCCTGACACCGCCGGCCGGGCAGGCACGCGTTTGCGATCCCCGTCTCCCGCTTCTGCACAGGAGATCTTCATGGATAGGGTTGGGCCGTCACCTCGTGTGCCGGCGGTGGGAGAGGCTGTCATGGATCTTTCCGGTGTGGGCGTGTGGAGTCACCACCTGCGTTACGGCGACCAGGGCGAAGCCGCCGACGCGGCCGCGGAGCTCGACGAGCTGGGGTTCAGCGCCCTGTGGTTCCCGGACGGCGGAGGGCCGGTCTTCGACACCGTCGGCAACCTGCTGACGGCCACCCGCGAGATCGTCGTGGCCACCGGCATCCTCAACCTCTGGATGCACGACCCCGCCGGCGTCGCCGCCTCCTTCGCGTCGCTGTCGGCGGCGCACGACGGCCGCTTCCTGATGGGCATCGGCGTGAGCCACGCCATCGCCGTCAACAACGAGCAGGAGCCGGGCCGCTATCGCAAGCCGCTGGCGGCGATGACGGCCTTCCTCGACGAGCTCGACCGGGCGGACCAGCCGGTGCCCACCGGCAGCCGGGTGCTGGCCGCGCTGGGCCCGAAGATGCTGGACATGGCCGCCAAGCGGGCGCGTGGCGCGCACCCCTACCTCGGCACCACCGAGCACACCCGCCTCGCCCGGGAGGCACTGGGGGAGGGGCCGCTCCTGCTCCCCGAGCAGACGGTGATCCTGTGCACGGGCAGGGAGGAGGCGCGCGCGATCGGCGACGGCTGGCTGCGGCGCTACCTCGCCCTGCCGAACTACGCCAACAACCTGCTGCGTCTCGGCTACTCGCCCGAGGAGCTGGCCTCGGTGAGCGACCGGCTGTTCGACGACGTGTTCGCATGGGGGGATGAGGAGGCGATCCTGCGGCGGCTGGACGAGCACCGCGCCGCCGGGGCCGATCACGTGTGCGTGCAGGTGGTCACGGCCGATGCCGGCGTCTTCCCGCGCAAGGAGTGGCGCGCCCTCGCCGCCGCGCTGCGCTGACCAGCGGATCGCCCGGAGCGCGGGTCTCCCGCGCTCCGGGCGAGTGCCCGTTCAGCCGTCGGCACACGTGGACGGACGAGGGCGAGCACTCTGCTGAGAAGCTTGCTCATCGCTGCTTGCCTTCCGGGGCGGTTGCCGCCGCGCTCGTCTTCGACGCCGCGTACCCGGGCTGCCGGAGCAGGACGGTGATCGGCGGGCCGGTCAGCCGGTGCGCAGGACGATCCGGCCCTTGGCGGTGCCCGCCGCCTGGCGCCGCCACGCGTC
The DNA here is from genome assembly GCF_024172165.1 of Nonomuraea thailandensis. Lineage (GTDB taxonomy): Bacteria > Actinomycetota > Actinomycetes > Streptosporangiales > Streptosporangiaceae > Nonomuraea > Nonomuraea thailandensis. The sequence continues at coordinate 2,439,372 of NZ_JAMZEB010000002.1, forward strand.
CGCCGCCTCCGCCAGCGGCATCACCTCGTGCTCCACCCGCAGCCGCCCGGCCGCCGACTGCTGCGCGACGTACGTGATGGCCGCCGCCCGCTGCTCCCTCGTGAGTTCGTTGTTGGTGTAGCCCAGGAGGCGCAGGGAGCGGCTGCGCAGGGTGGCGGAGTCGAGCGGGCAGGTCTCCGAAGCCGAGCCGCCGAGGTTGACCAGGCGCCCGCCGTTGCGCAGGGTGCGCGCCGCAGCGGCGGCGGGGACGCCGAAGAGGGGGTCTAGCACCAGGTCCACGGGCCCGTCGCAGGCGGCGGCGAGGCGGCGCGCGAGCTCCTCCACCTCACGGGCGACGGCTTCCGGGGTGGCTCGCGGATCTGCGGTGACGGCTTGCGGGCTGACTGGCGGGTCGTCGGCGCTCGTCACGGGGCCCAGCGGGACCACGGCGTCGGCGCCCGCCCATCGGGCGCGCTGCCTTCCGCGCTCGGAGCGCGCCGCCGCCACCACCCGCCGCGCCCCCGCGAGGCGGGCGAGCTGGATGGCGGCCTGTCCCACCACACCGCCTCCGCCCAGCACCAGCACCTGCTCACCCCGCGCCAGCTCACCCCGCCACGTCAGCGCCAGGTACGCGGCCACCGCCGACAGCCCGAGCGCCGCCATGGCGTACGGGTCGGCGCCGGCGGGCAGATCGACCAGGTCCTCGGCCCGTACCAGGGCCAGCTCCGCCATGCTCCCGTCGCCCGCCGCCATCCCCGCCGCCGTCGGGAACCACACCAGCCGCCCGTCCACCGAGCCCACCCCCTGCACACCCGGCACGTACGGCAACGCGGGCGTGCCGAAGTACGACGTCCCGCTCGCGCACAGCAGGTCCAGCGGCGTGATCGGAGCGGCGAGGACCCGCACGAGCTCCTGACCGGCGCCGGGCACGGGCGAGGAGCCATCGGCCACGACGGGAGGCCGCCCGCAGTTCTCGATCCGGGCGGCGACCATCACCGGCGAGGTGGGCGAGGCCGGGTCGGGCCCTGGGCCGGGAGGCCGGTCGGCAGCCGCGCCGGTGGACAGGCCGGCCGGCCGAGAGCCGGACTGGTCGGCGGGGTGGTCGGTCATCAGGTCGCGATGTCCGGATACGGCAGCCGCACATGCGCCAGCCGCCGCGCATACTCCGTCTGGAACCCGAGCGGCGGGTGATCCCGCTCGAACATGGCGATGAACAACGTCAACGTCAGAAACGGATGCGCCCCCAGCTCGAACAGCCGCGGATGGTCATGCGAGACCAGCGCCTCCCGCTCGACGTCGTCGAACCCCAGCCACGTGGACGACTCCCCTTCGTGACACCCCAGGATCCGGTTCGCGTACGTGGCCTCCCACCACTCCACCGTGGCCCGGGGCTCGGCGCGGTAGCGCTCCACCAGCTCGGGATCGCGGTCGACGGTGAAGAGGAACTTGTTCAGCAGGTACTTGCTCACGACCGGCCGCCTCCGTCCGGGAACCAGGTGAAGTACGCCTCCATGGTGTGGAACAGGTCGTAGGTGTCCACGTAGTCGGCCTTACGGCCGTCGCCCGCCACCCCCATCATGAGCATGAAGTCCATGAACCCGTGGGTGGCGTTGCCGGGCAGGTGCAGGCTGTCGAGGGTGACCTCGGCCAGGCAGCCCTCGACGTCCCCCGAGGAGATCCACTCCACGGCCTTGCGGTCGAACTCGGGGTCGGGGCCGTGCGGCCCGAACTGGCGCGGCCCGCCGAGCTCGAGCGACAGGTGCCCGGTGCCGATGATCGCCACCCGCTGGTCGGACGGCCACGACTCCACCATCTCCCTGATGGCCCGCCCGAGCTGCACGAACCGCTTCGGCCGCGGCAGGGGAGGGGCGAAGATGTTGGTGTAGACGGGCACGATCGGCAGGTCGTTCTGCGGGCGCAGGGTGATGATCGGGCAGGTGATCGAGTGGTCGATCCGCAGCTCGTTGGAGAAGGCCAGGTCGAAGCCGGCGTCCAGGCCCTCGCGCAGGAGGTGCGCCGACAGGTCCTCCTGCCCCCGGCACACCATGCGGGGGAGCCCGAACTCGCGTTCCTCGTTGTAGAAGTTCGCGTCGTAGCAGGGCGCCTTGCCGATCAGGAACTGCGGCATGTTGTCCAGCCAGAGCTGGTGGAAGTGGTCGGAGCCGACCATCACCAGCACGTCCGGCCTGGCCCTGGTCAGCGTCTCCCGGAACGCCAGCACCTTGCGCACCCACTCGTCGGCGAACGGCGGGCGGTCCTCGCCGGTGGCGGTGCTGGCGCGGTAGTAGAAGGGGTGGTGCGTGGACGCGATGACGGCGACGACCTCAGCCATGCGGACCTCCATCGACGAGCTCAGCCATGCGGGCCTCCATCGGGGTACGGCTCGGGCGGGACGGACCGGTTGTTCAGGTCCACGGACAGGAAGATCTCGTTGGCCACCGGGTGGCGTAGCTCCTCGGCGAGCTGCCCGATCAGCCCGGCGGTCCTGGCCAGCAGCGCGAACCCGCGCAGCAGCTCCAGCGGCAGCCCCAGATCGGCCAGCGCGGCCCCGCAGGCCCCGGCGCCGTTCAGCGGCAGCGTCCGGCCGAGCACCCGCGGATGCACCCGCCCGATGGCTTCGAACAGCGACAGGTGCGGCCCGAACAGCCCCTCCTCGGCCGCGATCTCGAACAGCCGGGGCGTGCGCGGGTCGCCGTCCTTGTGCACGTGGTGGCCGAGCCCGGGGACGAGCCGCCCGGACTCGCGCCGGGCCCGGACGGTCTCCAGGGCGAGCGCGTCCCAGCCGGGCTCGTCGCACGGGAGCGGGTCGCGGCCGGCGATCGTCTCGTGCAGGAACCGGCCGCAGTCCTCGGTGACGCCGAGGAAGCGGGAGCCGCCGCCGAGCAGCCCGGCCGCCAGGGCTCCCTGGACGGAGTCGGGCGCCGACAGGTACGTCAGCCGCGTCACGATCGCGGTGGGCGTGAACCCGTGATCGGCCAGCGCGGCGAGCACGGCCTCGAACACCCGCACCTCGCCGGGGGCGGGGCGGCGCTGCGTGGCCAGCCAGAACGCCAGCTCGCCGAAGCCCACCTCGCCCATCACGTCCGCGGCCAGATCCTGCCCGAGCAGCGTGATCTCCTTACGTGAGGACGCCCCGAGCGCGGTCGGGTACCCGGACGCCCGCCGACCCGCCAGGTCGTCGCGCTCCCGCCCGCGCGCCACGTTCTCGTGCTCCCGCCCGCCCGCCAGGTCGTCGCGTTCCCGCCCGCCGGCCACGTCCTCAGGCATGCGACCCGCCCTCCAGCCACTTGCGCAGCTCGGCGCCGTGCTCGTCCAGCTCGGGCGGCGGCAGCGCGTACCCGGCGGGCGTCTCGGAGAAGCGGATCGGGTGCCGCGTCGTCGGCACCGCCCGCTCGCCCTCGCCCACCACCACGACCGGCTCCAGCTCGAACCGCTCCGCCACCGCGAACCCGCCGTCGATGGTGTTGATCGGCCCGCTCGGCACCCCGGCCTCCACCAGCAGGGCGAACCACTCGTCCGCCGGCCGGGTGACGAGCCGCTCGACGAGGAGCGGCCGCAGCTCCTCGCGCCGTGCCGTACGGTCGGCGTTGCGCGCGAACCGCGGGTCGTCGGCCACCTCGGGGATCCCGAGCACCTCGCACAACTTCCTGAACTGCCCGTCGTTGGCCGCGGCCACGATCAGGTCGTGGTCGGCGGTGGGCAGCGGCTCGTACGGGAAGACGCTCGGATGCGCGTTGCCCATCCTGAACGGCACCACGTCCCCCGCCACGTACGCGGAGCTCTGGTTGACCAGCCCCGTCAGCGCGGACGACATCAGGTTCACCTCGACGTGCTGCCCCCGCCCGGTCGTGTCGCGGTGCCGCAGGGCGGCCAGCACGCCGATGACGGCGTGGTTGCCCGCCATCACGTCGAACACCGAGATCCCGGCCCGGTACGGCGGCCCGTCCGGCTCGCCGGTCAGGCTCATCAGCCCGGACATGGCCTGCACCATCAGGTCGTAACCCGGCACCCGCGCCCCGGCCCCCGACCCGAACCCGCTGATCGACGCGTACACCACGCCCGGGTTGCCGGTGGAGACGGCCGCGTAGTCGAGCCCGTACTTCGCCAGCCCGCCCGGCCGGAAGTTCTCCACCAGCACGTCGGCCCGCCGCGCCAGCTCCCTGGCCAGCCGCGCGTCGCCCTCCTCGCGCAGGTCCAGCGCGATCGACCGCTTGCCCCGGTTGACCCCGAGGTAGTACGTGGACACCTCGCCCCGCGCGGGCGGTGTCCACGTCCGCGTGTCGTCGCCCCGCGGCCCCTCCACCTTGACGACGTCGGCGCCCAGGTCGGCCAGCAACATCGTCGCGTACGGCCCGGCCAGGATCCGGGAGAAGTCGGCCACCAGCACGCCGGACAAAGGCCCGTCAGTCATCCAGCTCCACCTCGCGTCCGCGTAACGGACGAATGTCCGCCCAAGTGATCACAGCACGCGCCGCCGCCATCGTCAACCGTCTTGACAGCACATCACCGGCTCATCACAGTGGCGGTGACCGTACAGCGGACATTCGTTCGCAAGCGAGGAGCGTGCCATGAACGACTTCCAGGCCGGACGCCCCCTGGTGCTGCGCGGCGGCACCGTGCTGCCCATGGACGGCCGCCGCGTGCTGCCCGACACGGACGTCCTGGTCACCGGCGACACGATCGCCGCCGTCGGCCCCGGCCTGGAGGCACCCGAGGGCGCCGCCGAGATCGACGCCTCCGGCGGCATCGTCATGCCCGGCATGATCGACACGCACCGCCACATGTGGCAGACCGCGCTGCGCGGCTACGGCGCCGACTGGACGCTCACCCAGTACTTCGTCTGGTTCTACCTGGAGTACGGCAAGCTGTTCCGGCCCGAGGACGTGCACGCCGGCAACACGCTGGCCGCCATCGAGGCCATCGACGCCGGCGTCACCACCGTCGTCGACTGGTCGCACGGCCTGCGCACCCCCGACCACGCCGACGCCGCCGCCGACGCGCTGCGGTCGGTGCCGGGCCGGTACGTGCTCGCGTACGGCAACATCCAGCAGCCGCCCGCCGAGTGGGCGACCGCGCCGGAGTTCCGCGACTTCGTGCGCAGGAGGATCACCGGTGACGGCATGCTCGGCTTCCAGATGGCCTTCGACGTGCTCGGCGACCCGTCGTTCCCCGAGCAGCCCGCCTTCGAGGTCGCCCGCGACCTCGGCGTGACCGTCACCACGCACGCCGGCGTGTGGGGCGCCACCGGCGACGACGGCATCCGGCTGATGTACGAGCACGGCTTCATGGCCCCCGGCACCATCTACGTGCACGCCGCCTCGCTGTCGGCCGACTCCTACCACCGCATCGCGGCCACCGGAGGCTCCGTCTCGGTCTCCACGGAGAGCGAGCAGAGCGCGGGCCAGGGCTACCCGCCCACCTGGGCCATCCGCTCCCACGGCATCCCGGTCTCGCTGTCCATGGACACCAGCGTGTGGTGGAGCGGGGACCTGTTCTCCGCCATGCGCGCCACGCTCGGCGCCGACCGCTCCCGCGAGCACCTGGAGGCGCATGCCAAGAGCGAGACGGTCACGCACTGCGCGCTGCGCGCCGACCAGGTCGTGGACTGGGCCACCAGGGGCGGCGCCGCCGCCATCGGCCGCGACGACCTCGGCACCGTCGCACCCGGCCAGAAGGCGGATCTCGTGCTTATCAAGAACGACGGCTCGCCCGTGTCGTTCCCGCTGCTCAACCCGTTCGGGCACGTCGCGTTCCAGGCGCAGCGCGGCGACGTGCACACCGTGCTCGTGAACGGGCGGGTCGTCAAGCACGAGCACCGGCTGGTCGGGATCGACCTGGCCGCCGCGCGGGCCGGGGCCGAGCGCACGATCGACCACCTCAAGGGGGAGATGGGGGAGGAGGCCTGGGAGAAGGGCATGAACCCCGACATCCCCACCACCAAGGTCCTGGACAACCCGTACACCTACACCGACTACCGCAGCGACTCCACCCACCGCCTGTAGGAGACCCTAAAGTCGGATCAAGCAGATCCAGAAGCGAGCGAGGGCGTACATGGCACGTGGTGAGACCGGACCTGACTTCATCGAGGCGCTGGCACGCGGCCTCGACGTCATCAGGGCATTCCAGCCGGGCCGCCCGGTCATGTCGCTGACCGAGGTGGCCACGGCCGCCGGCCTGGCCCGGCCGACGGCCCGGCGCATCCTGCTCACCCTCCAGGAGCTGGGTTACGCCCGGCCGGAGCGGGGCGGGTTCGCGCTCACGCCGAGGGTGCTGGAGCTGGGCGTGTCGTACGTGCGCTCGATGGGCCTGTGGGAGGTGGCCCGCCCGCACCTGGAGCGGCTGGTCACGCAGACCCGCGAGTCGTCCTCGATCGCCCAGCTCGACGGCTCCGACATCGTGTACGTGGCCAGGGTCTCCGTCCCGAAGATCGTCGCCCTGTCGGTGCAGATCGGCATCCGCTTCCCGGCACTGCAGACGTCCCTGGGCAAGGTGCTGCTGGCCGCGCTGCCGCCGGCCGAGGTGGAGCGGGTGTTGTCGGAGCCGAGCCGCTCCGGCATCGAGCCGCGCTGGCGGCCGGACGCCAAGGAGCGCGAGGCGGCGCTGCGCACGGTGCGGGCCAAGGGCTGGGCGGTGACCGACGAGCAGCTCGCCCTGGGCATCCGGTCGGTCGCGGCCCCGCTGCGCGACGGGCTCGGCAACGTCATCGCGGCGGTGAACGTCAACGCGCACGCCGCCGAGACCTCCATCGACCAGCTCACCGAGGAGCACCTGCCGCTGCTGCTGAAGACGGCGAGCGCCATCAGCGCCGACTGGGCGGCCTACGACGCGGTGCCGCACGTCACCGCGTCGTGACCGCCGCTCCGGCGAACGCGCCGTCTTACCCGGGGCGCTCGGCCGGCATGTCCGCCGGTCCGGCAGAGCGCCGTCTCAAACGCCGGGACGGTCGGCCAGCGTGAGGCCGGCCGAGACACGATCGCTGACCCCCGCCTCCAGGGTCAGGCCGGAGCCCTTCACCATGAACTCCAGCACCGCGACCTGCCCGGGCGCCACCTGATCGTGCCGTCCGGACTGTCGGCCACCGCCTGGGCCGGGCCTGTCCCGAGCAGGGCGGCCGCTCCGGCGGCGGCGACGGCTCCGCTCCCCGCGCCGCGCGGAACGGACCAGGTTGGTGGCGATGCCGAGCAGCCACGGCCGGAGCGAGCCACCCTCGGGCTCGATCTCGCGGCGGGAGTGCCACGCCTGCCCGAAGGTCGCCGCCGTCACGTCCCCGGCCATCGACCGGTCACCCGCCAGCCGGAAGGCGTGCGCGTAGATCTGCTGGGCGAACTCGTCGAACAGGGCCGAGAAGGCGGCGTGATCGCCATCTCGCAGGCGGGTGCGCGGCGAAGCGTCCACATCTCCAACTGTCCGGCAGGCGGCCCGGGGTCCCGGGCACCGGTGGCGGATTATGTCGGGATCGCATATGAATCGCACCCGATCAGGAGCTGAATCCGGGTCGCCCGGCGCCACGGCGCCAGGATCGATGCCATGCGCCTGATCCTCAACACCGTCATCAGCCTGGTCACCGCCGTCTCCCTCACGGCCGAGCCCCGCGACGAGGTGAAACGCTCGGACTTCCAGGTCACGAGCGACCCGGGCGTACGGATCGCCGTCCGCGAGGTGACGGCCCCGGGCGGCGGACGCGGCCGCCCGCCGGTCCTGCTGCTGCACGGCGCCCGTGTCCCGGGCGTGGCCAGCTTCGACCTGCCCGTCCCCGGCGGCTCGCTCGCCGAGGACCTGGCCCGCGCCGGACACCGCGTCTACGTCATGGACGCCCGCGGCTACGGCGCGTCCACCCGCCCGACGGCCCTGTCCCGGCCGCCCCAGGAGAGCCGGCCCGCCGTCCGCTCCGACGAGGTGGTCCGCGACATCGCCGCCGTGGTGGACCGGATCGCCCCGAAGGGCCGGGTCGCCCTGCTCGGCTGGGCGACCGGAGCCCACTGGCTGGGCCAGTACGCCGCCGCCCGGCCCGGCCGGGTCAGCCACCTCGTGCTCTACAACACCCTGTACGGCCCGGTCGACGGCCACCCCACCCTGGGCCGCGGCACCGACACCGAGGACCCGGCCCACCCGGGCCGCTTCAACGCCGCGCGCTACGGCGCCTACCGCCTGGCCACCGGCGACAGCCTTCTGCCGTCGTGGGACAGCAGCATCCCGGTCCAGGACAAGACGGCCTGGCGCGACCCGGCGGTGGCCGGCGCCTACGTCAGGGCGGCGCTGGCCTCCGACCCCACCAGCGGCACCCGTACGCCGCCCAGCCTCCGCGCCCCCTCCGGCGCCATGGAGGACAGCTTCTCCCTGGCCACGGGCCGCCAGCTCTGGGACGCCGGCACGATCACCGCCCGCACGCTCATCGTGCGCAGCGAGCGCGACTTCTGGAGCCGCCCCGAGGACGTGACGAGGCTGCGCGAGCACCTCGTGCACGCCCGCGAGGTGCGCAGCGTGGAGCTGCCGGAGGCGACGCACTACGTGCATCTCGACCGCGCCGAGCGCGGCAGGGAGCGTTTCGTCCGAGAGGTTGTGGATTTCCTGGGTCTTGCCCGTTGATGATTGTCGGCTTTCAATGAGCCCCAGAAGGGATCTTCCTGGAGGGCTCATGCACGGCTTACGGGCGTCCGCAGTCGTTCTGCTGACCGTCGTCACGACATTACTGGCACCTGCGCCATCGGTTCCGGCGGTCGCCGGACCCGCCGACCCGGAGCCGGTCTCCCTGGTCACGCTGTCCGTGCCGGACGCGGCCGCCATGGAGCGGCTGGTCGCCTCAGGCGCCGACCTCACCGAACGGGTGCGCCCGCAGGCGGACGGCAGCGTCCAGATCGACGCGGTGCTCACCCCGAGCCAGCTCGCCGCCCTGCCCGCGGGCGTGACGAGGGCCTCCGACGCCCCGCCGCGGGCCACCGCCAAGGCCACCACCACGCAGCAGGACCAGATCGTCGTCGAGCGGGCGGTCTGGTTCAAGTCCCGCGACGGGTACTTCCTGTCCGTCGAGGCGAGCAGCAGCGCCGCCCAGGCCGCCACGCTCACCGTCACCTGGCAGGGGCGGCGCGGCACGACCGGCCAGGCCGAGATGATCGCGTACATGGACGCGGGCGCGTACCTGGGGCACCAGTTCAGCACCCCCGTCCCGGCCGGCGACCGCCCGCAGCGGATCACCGTCACCTCCACCGGCGGCGGCAGGGCCGAGGCCCGCGTCGGCGAGTGGCCCGACGGCGAGCGGCCCGACCACGACAGCCGCGGCTACCAGAAGGACTTCATCACCCAGTACATGCCGCCGGCCCAGCTCAACGAGCGCATCAAGGCGCTGCACCGGCAGTTCCCCAAGCTCACCGACCTGATCGCGCTGCCGCACAGGACGAACGGCTACCGCAGGCACGCCCAGGCGCTGATCGGCACGCCGCCCGGCGCCGCCGTGGTCGTCACCTCCACCGCGTACGGCTCCGAGGGCGGCAACGACCTGTCCGTCGAGCTGACCGCCCCCGGCGCGCCCGCCCGCCCGCTGCAGGTCACCGTCAACGGCAAGCTCATCACCGTCAGCCTGGCCACCGACGCCTCCGGCACGCCGGTCAGCACCGCCGCCCAGGTCGTCGCGGCCGTCAACGCCGTGCCCGGCATCCCCGTCAGGGCCGCCCTCTACCGCACCGACCCGGGGGCGGGAGTCATGGCGCCCGCGCCGCCGGCGCAGCTCGACGACTTCCTCAACGCCCCGTCCGGCGTCTCCCGCGCGCCCGCGACGGTGCTCGCGCTGCGCATCGGCGAGCGCCGCGACGGCTCGCGCACCGGCGTGCTCGCCTACTCGCAGGAGCACGCCAGGGAATGGGTGACGCCGCTGGTCACGATCGAGGCGGCCGAGCGGCTGCTGCGCAACTACGCCCGCGACAGGGCCACGCGCCGGCTGCTGGAGCGCACCGACATCTTCATCGTGCCGACCGTCAACCCCGACGGCGCGAACTACAGCTTCTACGACTTCAACTCCCAGCGTAAGAACATGACGAACCACTGCCCGCCGCAGCAGTCCGACCCGGCGCTGCGCAACACCTGGGGCGTGGACGTCAACCGCAACTACGCCGCCGGCTCGCTGTTCGACGGCTACTTCGGCGCCTCGGCCAACTGCCAGAGCGGCACGTACGCCGGGCCCGGCGAGCACTCCGAGCCCGAGAGCCGCAACGTCATCTGGCTGGCGCAGAAGTACCGCAACATCAAGTTCGCCATGAACGTGCACAGCTACGGCGGCTTCTTCATGTGGCCTCCCGGCGCGTACAAGCTCGACGGCCGCGTCACCCTGCCCAGGCCCTCGCAGCAGGACCTGGCGTACTTCCTGCGCTCGGCCCGCACCATCGAGGAGGCCATCGCCGCCGAGCGGGGCACCGTCATCTGGCCGCAGCAGACCGGGCCGGTGACGGACGTGCTGTACTCGGCCGCCGGCAACTCCGCCGACGAGCTCTGGTACGACTTCGGCATCTACGGCTGGGACTTCGAGGTCGGCGCCGACCTGTGGAACCCGGCGACCCGCGCCTGGGAGGGCGTGGGCTTCCAGCCCCCGTTCGAGGAGGGCCACGCGGAGGCGATGGAGTTCGCCTCGGGGCTCATCTCGCTCATCGGGATCGCCGCCGACTACAGGGAGCGTTGATGCGCCGTCTCCTGGCCGTGACCGTCGCGGCCGCACTCCTCGCCGTCCCCGCACCGGCCGCCCTGGCAGACCCGGCGCCGCCCGTGAGGGACTTCGGCAACGGCCCCGAGCGCAACGAGGTCGCGGCCGGCGTGCCCGAGCAGGCCGCCACCCTCGACGCCAGGGCCATGCCCGAGGCACAGCCGTACGGGCACTCGCGCGAGCGCGGCTACCCGCGCCGGACGAGGCTCCCGCTGCCGCCGGAGAACCCGGCCGACTCCTCGATCAAGCTGGGCCTGGTGCCGTACCACGGCATCGCGCCCAGACTGAACGAGCTGCAGCGGCGCAGCGACCGGGTGAGCGTGGAGATCATCGGCAGCTCGTACCAGGGCCGCGACCTCTACCTCGTCACCGTCACCGAGCCGGAGAGCGCCGCCAGGGCGCGCGAGCAGGAGCACATCCGCGAGCGCATCGAGAACGACCCGGCCGCCGCCGCCCGCGACCGCGGGCTGGCCGCCCGGTACAAGGCGCCGATCTTCATCAACGCCAACATCCACGGCAACGAGTGGGAGGGCACCGACGCCTCCCTGCGCACCATCGAGCAGCTCGCCACCAGCAAGGACCCGGCGGTCGCGAGCCTGCTGGCCCGCAACCGCCTGTACTTCAACGTCACCGCCAACCCCGACGGCCGCGTCAACGGCGTGCGCCAGAACGGCGCCGGCTTCGACCTGAACCGCGACTTCGTCACCGCCTCCCAGCCGGAGGCGCGCGCGATGCGCCAGGCGATCATGGACACCCAGCCGGTCGCCCTGGTCGACCTGCACGGCTACGTCAACGGCACGCTCATCGAGCCGACCACGCCGCCGCACGGCGCCAACTACGAGTACGACCTGTTCATCACCAACACCTACGCCAACGGCCTCGGCATGGAGACCGCCGTCAACGCGCTCGGCTACACCCCGGACGAGGACGGCGTGGAGCCGGCACAGATCCCGTTCCGCGACTCCACGGACGGCTGGGACGACTGGCCGCCCATCTTCACCCCGCAGTACGCGCCGTTCCACGGCACGGTCGCCGCGCACACCGTGGAGATCCCCCTCGACGTCAACGAGCCCGCCTACAGCAACGAGCCGGTCGAGGAGCTGCGCCGCCGCTCGGCCATCAACACCGACGTGGCCGCCGCGGCGGTGCGCGCCACCTACGGCTTCGTGCACGCGCGGCACGACAAGCTGATCGCCGACCAGATCGAGGTGTTCCGGCGCGGCGCGGCGGGCGAGCCGGCGAAGGAGGTGCCGCTCGGCATCGTGCCCGGGTTCGGGCCCGAGGACGTCTACACCACCACGTTCCCGCGCGCGTACGTCATCCCGGCCGGTTCCGGCCAGCGCTCGGCCACGGCCGCCGCGCGCCTGGTGGACCACCTGATCGCCAACGACGTCCGCGTCGAGCGGGCGAGGTCGGCGTTCCGCTCGGGCGGCAGGACGTACCCGGCCGGCTCGTACGTCGTGGACATGCGGCAGCCGAAGCGCGGCCTGGCCAACGTCATGCTGGAGCCGGGTGCGGACATCTCGCCCAGGGTCGGCGCCATGTACGACATCTCCGGCTGGAGCCACGCGCTGCTGTGGGGCGCCACGGTCGAGCCGGTCGAGTCGCTGCGCGCGCGTACCGAGCAGGTCAGGGCCGCCGCCCCGACAGGCTCCGTCCCGCGCACCCCCGGCGCGCTCGCGCTGGAGGTCCGCGACGGCAAGGAGGTCAGGGCGCTCAACGACCTGCTCGCCCAGGGCGTCGCGGTGACCTGGGCCGACGGCACGGCGATCGTCCCCGCCCAGGCCAGGCAGGCGGCCAGGACGGTGGCCGACCGCTACGGCGTCGCCTTCACCCCCGCGGGCACGGCCACCGGCACCCCGCTCGCCCAGGTGCGCGTCGCCGCCGCCGCGTCCGCAGACGAGCTGTTCACGCTGCGGGAGCTCGGCTTCTCCGTCACGCCCGTCTCCACCGCGGTGCTGAACGCGGGCTACGACTGGAGCGCCACGGACGTCCTGTACGTTTCCAGCGGCCTCAGCCACGCGGCACTCAACCCGGCGGCCAGGACCGCGCTCGACGCGTTCCTCGCCACCGGCGGCGTCATCACCCGGGGCCGCACGGGTGCCGCCTTCAACACCGCCGCGGGCCTGCTGACCGCCACCACGGTGACCGGCAACCCGGACGGCAACGGCGTGGTCCGGGTCGTGTCCGCCGGCAGCGGCCTGCCCGGGCACTCGTTCGTGTACACGCCGCTCTGGTTCACCGGCCTGGGGCCCGAGGTCACGGTCGAGCAGTCGTACGCGGCGGACGGCCCGCTGGTCGCCGGTCACTGGCGGCCCAGGGAGGACGGCTCGGGAGGCGGCCAGGAAGAGGCCAGAGGCCAGGCCGCCGTGGTCAGCGGCAGGGACGAGCGGGGCGCGGCCGTGGTGCTGTTCGGCACCGAGCCGATGTTCCGCAACCATCCCAAGGGCCAATTCGCGCAGGTGGCCGGGGCGTTGTACTGGTCGTCCTCGGTGACGGGAGCCGCCGTCACCACTCCATGATCGGGTCTGCTACGGTTTACCCTTCCGGCCGGGTTTGCTCCCGGCCGGACGATCTTTATATGACTTCTGCACATGTGACCGTGCGGCCGATGACGGCCGCCGACCATCCCACGGCCGAGCGCCTCTGGCTCATGTTCCGCCACGACATGGCCGACTTCCAGGGCGGCCTGCCCAGCCCCGACGGCACCTACCACAGCGACCGGCTGCGCTCGGCGCTGACGGACGACGACTGGGCGGCCTACCTGTTCACCAGCGGCGAGTCTCCGGTCGGCTTCGCGTTCGTGCGCGCGCTGTCCGGCCGGGCGCGCGTGCTGAACAGCTTCTTCGTCGTACGAGGCGCCCGCCGGTCCGGCATCGGGATGACCGTCGTGCGGGAGGTGATCGGGCGTCACCCCGGCTCCTGGAAGGTCGCCTTCCAGGACTCCAACACGACGGCCGTCGCGTTCTGGCGGCGGGTCGCCACGGAGCTGGCGGGCGCCGCGTGGACGGAGGAACGCCTGGCCGTGCCGAACCGGCCCGACGTCCCTCCTGACGTCTGGATCTCCTTCACCACCGCCGGTTAGGCGGGGGCGTACCCGGCGGGGCGCGTGGTGAACGTGCCCCGCCCCTGGGTACGGCTGCGCAGCCGGGTCGCGTACCCGAACACCTCGGCCAGCGGCACCACCGCGGTGATCACCACCGCGCCGGCCCGCGCCTCGGAGCCCGAGATGCGGCCCCGCCGCGCCGACAGGTCGCCCAGCACCGCGCCGGCCATTTCGTCCGGCACCGTCACGGTCACCTCCACCACCGGCTCCAGCAGCACCATCGCGCACTGCCGCAGCGCCTCGCGCAGCGCCAGCCGCCCGGCGGCGCGGAACGCCATCTCGGAGGAGTCCTTGACGTGCGTGGCCCCGTCGGTCAGCGTGACCCGCAGCCCGGTCACCGGGTGACCGCCGAGCGGCCCGTCGGACAGCGCGTCCCGGCAGCCGGCCTCGACCGCGCGCACGTACTCGCGCGGCACCCGGCCGCCGGTCACCGCCGAGGCGAAGGCGAAGCCCTCGTCCAGCGGCTCGACGTCGATCACCACGTGGGCGAACTGCCCGGCGCCGCCGTCCTGCTTGACGTGCCGGTACAGCAGCCCGGACACGCCGCGCCCGACCGTCTCCCTGAAGGCGACCTGCGGCCGCCCGACGCTCACCTCCAGCCGGTGGTCGCGCCGCAGCTTCTCCGCCGCCACCTCCAGATGCAGCTCGCCCATCCCGGACAGCACGGTCTGCCCCGTCTCGGCGTCGGCGCGCACGGCCAGCGAGGGATCCTCCTCGGCCAGCCGGGCCAGCGCCGCCGCCAGCCGGTCGCCGTCGCCGCTCCCGCGTGCCTCGACGGCCACGGACACCACCGGCTCGGTCGCGCCCGGCGGCTCCAGCAGCAGCGGGGCTCCGGGCGCGCACAGGGTCGTGCCCGCGCGGGCCGCCTTCGGGCCGACCACGGCCACGATGTCGCCGGCCACCGCCCGGTCCGCCTCGGCGTGCCGGTCGGCCTGCACCCGCAGGATCCGGCCGATCCGCTCGGTCCGGCCCGTGCCCGCGTCCAGCACCGCATCCCCCTTCCGCATCGTGCCCGAGTAGATCCGCAGGTACGTCAGCCGCCCGGTCGCCGTCGCGCTCACCTTGAACGCCAGCGCGGCCAGCGGCGCCGCCGGATCGGCCGGGCGGGCCTGCCCGTCCTGCCCGCGCACGGCGGGCACGTCCAGCGGCGAGGGCAGGTACCGGAGGACGGCGTCCAGCAGCGGCTCGATCCCGCGGTCCCGGTAGGCCGAGCCGCACAGCACCACCACGCCCGCGCCGCCGGCGGTCAGCTCGCGCAGCGCGGCCACCAGCGTCGCCTCGGAGAGCGACGGTTCGGCGCAGAACTCCTCCAGCGCCCCCGGATGCAGCTCGGCCACCGCCTCCTCAAGGAGCCGGCGGCGCCGCCGCGCCTCCTCCAGCAGGTGCTCCGGGACGGGCCCGGTCTCCATGACGCCGCCGTCCCAGACCAGCGCCCGCATGGCGAGCAGGTCGACCACGCCGGCGAAGCCGTCCTCGCGGCCGATCGGGAGCTGCACCACCAGCGGCGCCGGATGCAGCCTGCGGCGGATCGACTCCACCGCCGCGTCGAGGTCGGCGCCCGCCCGGTCCAGCTTGTTCACGAACGCGATGCGCGGAACCCCGTGCCGGTCGGCCCGCCGCCACACCGACTCGCTCTGCGGCTCCACGCCGGCCACGCCGTCGAACACCGCGATCGCGCCGTCGAGCACCCGCAGCGAACGCTCGACCTCGTCGGAGAAGTCGACATGGCCGGGGGTGTCGATCAGGTTGATCCGGTGCCCGTCCCACTCGCAGCTCACCGCGGCGGCGAAGATCGTGATGCCGCGGTCGCGCTCCTGGGGGTCGAAGTCGGTGACGGTCGTGCCGTCGTGCACCTCGCCGCGCTTGTAGGTGGCGCCGGTCAGGTACAACATCCGCTCGGTGACGGTGGTCTTGCCGGCGTCGACGTGGGCGAGGATGCCGAGGTTACGGACGGTCTGCAGGGGGTTGAAAACGTGAGCACGCACGGCCCATGACCCTTTCGGGGCTCATCTTGGACAGGACGGCGCGATTCGACGGCCCGCGAGACGGCCTCGGGCAGGGGCTCCGGACAGGGTCTCGTCAGGGTCTCGTCAGGGCAGCAACCAGTGGCGGCCGCGCAGCCGGCACCGGGCGCGCGAAGACACCAGGATCACCTCGTAACGCGACAGGGAGACGGCGGCAGCGGTGCTGTGGTCGCGCACGGCCGGCTCCCTTCCTTGATCACGTCATCGGCGTCAGGTGGTGAGTGTAGTGAGCCGGGTGACGCGGGGGAAACGATTTTTTTCTCTCGGTCGCCTGACTGCCCCCGGCGCGGAACGCGCACGTCATTTCGGCATGTCGACATAGGCGCGAGGACCCTTCAGGGAAGGACGCGCGCCCCATGACGATCTCTCTCGACACCGGTAGGTACACGGTCGGCATGGCCACCAGCGCCGCCGACCTGCAAGCGGCCCAGCGGCTGCGATACGAGGTCTTCGCCGGGGAGATGGGGGCGCGGCTCGACAGCCCGGTCTCCGGCCTCGACGCCGACCGCTTCGACGCCTACTGCGACCATCTCCTCGTCCGCGACGGCCACCAGGTCGTCGGGACCTACCGGCTGCTGCCTCCAGGCCGCGCCGAGCGGCTCTACTCCGACGCCGAGTTCGACCTCGCCCGCCTCGCTCCCCTCAGGAAGGGGCTGGTGGAGGCCGGGCGCACCTGCGTGCACCCCGACCACCGGGACGGCGCGGTGGTCGCCCTGATGTGGGCGGGCATCGCCCGCTACATGGTCTCCGGCGGGCACCAGTGGCTGGCGGGCTGCTGCTCGGTGCCGCTCGACGACGGGGGCGCGATGGCCGCCGCCGTGATGGAGCGGGTGCCGCTCGGCCCCGAGGAGCACCGGGTGCGGCCGCGCACGCCGTGGCGGCCCGGCCGGGTGGCGCCGCCCGACCGGTTCGTGCCGCCGCCGCTGCTGCGGGGCTACCTGCGGCTGGGGTCGTGGGTGTGCGGGGAGCCCGCGCACGACCGGGACTTCGGCACCGCCGACTTCTTCATGCTGCTGTCCATGGCCAACGTCAACGCCCGCTACCTGCGCCACTTCCTCGGCGAGCCCCTGTGAGCACCGTTCTGCCGCCACCCGCGGCGCAGCTCGACCCCTGGCGGCCCCAGGGGCCGTGCACGCCGGCGGCCTGCATCGGGGACGCGGCCTCCGCAGTGGGCAGCGTCCGGCGCGCCGGCCGCCTGGCGGCCGCGCTCGCCGTGGTGCTGGGCGGCGTGCCCGTGGCCATGATCGCCCGTGCGTTCAGGCAGTCGCGGCTCACGCGGCTGTGGGCGCGGCTGATGCTCGGCGCGCTCGGCATCCGCCTGGAGGCGCACGGAGCCGGCGTCGCCGCGGGGGTGGGCACGCTGGTCGTGGCCAACCACATCTCCTGGCTCGACCCGCTGGTCATCGCGGCCACGGTGCCGTCCAGGCCGCTGGCCAAGCGGGAGGTGGCCGGCTGGCCGGTCATCAGCACCCTGGTGGCGGGGGCCGGGGCGCTGTTCATCGACAGGGACCGGCTGACGGCGCTGCCGTCCGCGGTGGCGGGCGTGGCCGGCGCGCTCAGGGCGGGCGACACGGTCGTCGCCTTTCCCGAGGGGACCACGTGGTGCGGGCGGGGGATGGGCGGGTTCAGGCGCGCGGTGTTCCAGGCGGCGATCGACGCGGGAGCCGACGTCCGGCCGGCCACCCTGCGCTACCGCGAGGGGCGGGAGCCCTCCACCCGCGCCTGCTTCGTGGGCGACGACTCGCTGCTGGCCTCGCTGCTGCGGGTGGCCGCCACGCGCGACCTGGTCGTGGAGGTGCGGCTGCTGGCTCCCGTACGGCCCGCGCCCGGCGCCGCCGGCCCGCGGGCGAGAGCGGAGCTGGCCAGGATCGCCGAGGCCCGCGTACGTGCCGGCGTGCCGGCCCGCCACCTGCCGGGAGAAGGCGTTTGATGCGCCCCGGACGATGGTAGGGGGCTGTTAGCAGGGGATCTGGAGATCGCCCCGCTATCGGAAGCCTTCGTCGGAGAAGGCGTGATAGGCGGTCTCCGCGGTTGTAGAGACCGCCGGATCGGGGGAACCCAATGCGCAAGACCCTGACCGGGCTGGGCCTGGCGTTCTTCTTGACGCTAGCCCCGGCCGCCGCGGCAACGGCCGACACACCCGTCGAGCCGGTCGCACAGAGCCAGGTGACGCCCGCACCGCAGGACAACAACAGGGACGAAGGCGGCGGCAACGCCGGCCTGTGGGGCCTGCTGGGCCTGCTCGGCCTGCTGGGCATGGCCGGCATGCGCAAGCAGCGCAACCACGTCGGCACCGCGGAGCACATGCCGCACCGGAGCACGCGGCCGTAAGGGGGCCGGCCCCGGCCTCCCGCCGGGGTGGAACCTCACCAGGTGACACGGCTGCCGGCAGGTCGGCCGTGTCACCACATTGATCGACTCCCCATGTAAGGTTAGGCTCGCCTTATTTAGCATGGCCTTACCTCTTGAGGAGCCGTCCTTGACCCGCGCGCTCGCCCTCGTGGCGCTCGTCCTGACCACCGTCGTGGGCTGCGGCTCCACCACACCCGCAGCCGCGCCGCCGCCACAGGCGTCCTCATCGGGCACGTCCACGGCCTTCCCCGTGACGATGCCGCACAAGTACGGCAGCACCACCATCGATGCCGAGCCCAAGCGTGTCGTCACCGTCGGCCTGCTGGAGCAGGACTCCCTGCTCGCCCTCGGCGTCGTGCCGGTCGGCACCACGGAGTGGTTCGGCGAGTACCCCGGCGCCATCGGCCCCTGGGCCGAGAGCAGGCTCGGCGGCGCCGCCCGCCCGCAGGTGCTCAGGGACACCGGCAGCGGCCCGCAGTTCGAGAAGATCGCCGCGCTCGATCCCGACCTGATCCTGGCCCTGTACTCCGGCCTGACCAAGGAGCAGTACGAGACGCTGTCCAAGATCGCGCCGACCGTGGCCCAGCCCAAGGAGTACATCGACTACGGCATCCCGTGGCAGGAGGTCACCAAGCGGGTCGGTCTCGCCGTCGGCAAGCCCGCCGAGGCCGAGGGCCTGGTCAAGCAGGTCGAGGACCGCTTCGCCGAGGAGCGCGGGAAGCACCCCGAGTTCGCGGGTCAGAGCGGCCTCATGGCCACCCTGTACGAGGGCTACTTCGTCTTCGGCAGCCAGGACCCGCGCAACCGCCTGCTCGGCTCGCTCGGCTTCCAGCTCCCGCCCGACCTCGACCAGGCCATCGGCGACAAGTTCGGCGCCAACATCAGCAGGGAGCGGCTCGACCTGCTCGACACCGGCGTGATCGTCTGGAGCGTGACCGACGTCGCCAAGGGCGAGCAGACCCTGCACGGCGACACCGTCTACAAGGCGCTCGACGTGGTCGGGGAGGGCCGAGAGGTCTACCTGCCCGAGGGCACGCC
Source organism: Nonomuraea thailandensis (assembly GCF_024172165.1). Classification (GTDB taxonomy): domain Bacteria; phylum Actinomycetota; class Actinomycetes; order Streptosporangiales; family Streptosporangiaceae; genus Nonomuraea; species Nonomuraea thailandensis. The sequence continues at coordinate 2,458,558 of NZ_JAMZEB010000002.1, forward strand.
GCCGAGCGACGCGGTCGCCTTCCTCACCGTGCTCAGCGTCCCGTACGTGCTCGACACGCTCGTCCCGCGCCTGGCCGCGGCGGTGGACGGCGACCCCGCCACGAAGACCTCGTGAGAGCCGTCGCGGCCGCCGTCGTCGCGCTGATCGCGGTGTGCCTGCTGTCGCTCTCGCTCGGCGCCCGCGCGATCCCGCTCGACCAGGTGGCCGGCGCGCTCGCGGGAACGGCGGGCGACCGGGACGTCCTCGACGTCATCTGGTCCGTACGCGTCCCGCGCACCCTGATCGGGCTCCTGGCCGGGGCCGCGCTCGGCCTGTCCGGCGCCCTCATGCAGGCGCTCACCCGCAACCCGCTGGCCGACCCCGGCGTGCTCGGCGCGAGCGCCGGCGCAGCCTTCGCCGTCGTGCTGGCCATCGGCGTGCTCGGGGTGGCGGCGCCCGCCGGGTTCGTGTGGTTCGCGTTCGCGGGGGCGCTGGTGGCCAGCGTGGTCGTGTACGGGCTGGCCGGGCTCGGCCGCGACGGCATGACCCCGGTCAAGCTGGCCCTGGCCGGGGTCGCCACCACGTTCCTGCTCAGCTCGGTCACCAGCGCGTTCGTGCTGGTGGACCCGGAGTCGCTGAGCAGGTACCGGTTCTGGTCCGCCGGGTCGCTGTCCGGGGCGGGCGGCGAGCTGCTGCCCCAGCTCCTGCCGTTCGCGGCCCTGGGGGCGGCGCTCGCCCTCACCTGCGGCCCCGCGCTCAACAGCCTGGCGCTCGGCGACGACGTGGCCAGGGGCCTGGGCCGCCGCGTCGGCCTGGTACGCCTGCGGGGCGCGGCGGCCGTGATGCTGCTGACCGGCTCCGCCGTCGCCGCCATCGGCCCCGTCGTCTTCGTCGGGCTCGTCGTCCCCTACGTGGCGCGCGCCCTGGCCAGGGGCGGCGGGCGCTCCGAGGCCGACCACCGGCTGCTGCTGCCGCTGGCGGCGCTGCTCGGCCCCTGCCTGCTGCTGGCCGCCGACGTGCTGGGACGCGTCGTGGCGCCGCCGATCGAGGTGCAGGCGGGCCTGCTGGTGGCGTTCGTCGGCGGGCCCTTCTTCGTCGTCCTGGCCCGCCGCCGTCGCCTCGCGGAGTTGTGAGCATGCGCGCATCGATGTCACCGGGCCGGGCCGTCGCCTTCCGGCTGTCCTTCCCGCCCGTCTCCGGCGTGCTGCGCCCCCGGGTCGTCCTGGTCTGCCTGGGCGCCGCCGCCGCCGCGTTCCTCGCGTTCTGCCTCGGCATCGGGCTGGGGGAGGTGCGGCTCGGGCTCGGCGAGGTCGTCGCCGCGCTGCTCGGGAGCGGTGAGCAGGGGACGGCGTTCGTGGTGCACGAGCTGCGCCTGCCCAGGGCGCTCACCGGGCTGCTCGCCGGCGTCGCGTTCGGCGTGTCGGGCGCGCTGTTCCAGACCATGACCCGCAACCCGCTCGCCAGCCCCGACATGATCGGCGTCACCCAGGGCGCCGGGGTGGCCGTGGTGGCCGGGATCGTGCTCGGCGTCGGCAGCGGGCTGCAGGTGCTGGGCTTCGCGGGGGCCGTGCTGGCGGCGCTCGTCACGTACCTGCTGGCCTGGCGGCGCGGCACCACCGGCGGGCGCATCGTGCTGGTCGGCATCGGGCTGTCGTGGATGTGCACGAGCGCCACCGAGTACCTCATGGTCACCAGCGGCGACTTCCAGGCCCAGCAGGCCCTGGGCTGGCTGTTCGGCAACCTGAACGGCCGCACCTGGGACCACGTGACGCCGCTGGCCCTCGCGCTGGCGGTGCTGGTGCCCGCCGCGCTGCTGCTCGGCAACTGGACCCGGGTGCTCCAGCTCGGCGACGAGGTGGCGGTCGTGCTCGGCGCCCCGGTGCAGGCGGCCCGGCTCGCGCTGCTCATGGCGGGCGTCGCGCTGGTGGCCTTCGGCACGGCGGCGGCCGGCCCCGTGGCGTTCGTGGCTCTGGCCGCGCCGCAGATCGCTCAGCGCCTGTCGCGCGCCGCCTGCCCGCCGCCGCTGGCCTCGGGCCTGACCGGGGCGTTCGTGGTGCTGGGCGCGGACCTCGTCGCGCGGCTGCTGATCCCGGACGTGGAGCTGCCGGTCGGCGTGGTCACCGGCGCGCTCGGAGCTCCGCTGCTGCTGTGGCTGCTGGCCCGGACGCGACGCCGCTGATCAGCGGCTCCTCAAGAGTCAGTACGGAGCCGGGCGGCCCCTGCGCGACCAGCCGGCCCTCGTCGAGCAGCAGGCAGTGATCGGCGCGCAGGGCCGCCGCCGGATCGTGGGTGACGTGGACGATCGTCACGCCACGGGAGCTCTCCCGGTCGAGCACCCCGGCGATGTGCCGCCGGGAGGCCGTGTCCAGGCCGGTCGTGGGCTCGTCCAGCAGGAGCAGCCCCGGCTCCTGGGCGAGCCCCTGGGCCAGCAGCACGCGCTGGCGCTGCCCGCCCGACAGTGTGCTCAGGCGGCGCGCGGCCAGCGCGGAGACGTCCAGCTCGGCCATGCGGGTCTCCACGATCGCCCAGTCGTGCGCCGTCAGCCGCCGCCACGGGCCGCGTGACGCCCACCGGCCCATCGCCACGGTGTCGCGCACGGTGATCGGCAGCGCGTCGGAGACCGCGTCGCGCTGCGCCACGTACCCGGGCCGGCCGGCGCCGCCGAGCTCCACCGTGCCGCTGACCGGCCGGATGGTCCCGGCCAGCACGCCGAGCAGAGTGGACTTGCCCGAGCCGTTCGGGCCGACGATCGCGGTCACGCCGTGGCGGGGCAGCCGGGCCGACAGCCCGCGCAGGACCGGTCTGCGGCCGTGACCCGCCGTGACCTCGCTCAGCACGACCGCGTCGCCGGCCCCCATCGCGCCTCCCCGTGAATTCGACAATCGTTTTCATCATAGGCCACCCCGCATGCGGGTGGACCGGCGAGCGTCACCATATTGACAGGTGACGCTTGGGCTGCCAGTATCGTCACCAGTTAAGCCGGTGACGCAAGAAAGTGCTTCCCGGCGTACCCGCTCAGAAGGGAATCAGCCATGGCTGCCAGCTACACCGGGGTCGTCACCGTCACGGGCGAGGGCAGGAACGGCGGCCGCGTCCAGGCCGACGACGGCATGCTCGACACCACCCTCGCCATCCCGAAGGAGCTCGGCGGCGCGGGCGGCGCCACCAACCCCGAGCAGCTCTTCGCCGCCGGCTGGGGCTCCTGCTTCCTCGGCGCGGTCAGGAGGGCGGCGGCCCAGCGCAAGGTCACGCTGAAGAGCACGGCCATCACCGTCGAGGTGAGCCTGCACCACGGCGACGACGGGTTCGGCCTCAGCGCCGTGCTCAACCTGGAGCTCGGCGGCGTGGACCAGCGGACCGCCGAGGAGCTGGGAGCGGCGGCCCACCAGCTCTGCCCCTACTCCAAGGCGACCCGCGGCAACATCCCGGTCACCATCAACGCGAAGGCCGTCTGACATGCGGCCGGTGGACGCCGCCGCCGAGGCCCCGCGGCAGGCCCGATTCGGCCGGCTCCCCGAGCGGATCCGGATCGAGGACACCGTGGAGGAGCGCCCGGCCACCGCGCTGGATCCCGCGCAGCGGGCCTACGACGCGGATGACTGGCTCGTGCGCTACTGCCTGTGAAACCCGGAGGGACATCATGGTGCATCTTTCCAAGTCCTTGAGAGCGCTGGCCGTGGTCACGATCGCGGTCGCCGTCGCCGTGGGCTGCCTGGCCCACGTGTTCTGAGCCGACGGCCGAGCCCGGCTCCTGGGCGCGCGCCCAGGAGCAGGCGCGGTCCGGGCCGGTCACGAGCGCGGGCGGGCGGCGGGTCCGCGTCCTTCGCGGCCCGTGACCGCCAGGGCGGCGGCGGTGCAGACGGCCAGAGCCGCCCACGGCGTCGCGAAAGCGCCGGTCAGATCCTTGAGCAGGCCGAGGGCGGGCGGCGCGAGGATGATGGCGCTCTGGTTGACGGCCATGGCCAGGCCGATCGCGAAGCCCGTCTTGCCCGGTGGCGCCGCTTCGGCCAGGTAGGCGACCCACGGGCCGTACCAGCCGATCCCGAAGAACCCGAGCCAGACGAACAGCAGGCTCGCCGCCACCGGCGAGTGGCCCAGCGGGGTCATGAGCGCCACCGCACCCACGACCACGGCGACCATGCAGGCCAGCACGCAGGTGTAGCGCCCGGAGCTGCTGCGGTCGCTCCAGGCCGCCAGGCCGACGCGGCCCGCCACGCCGGCCGCCTGGACCGCCACGAACACGAGGGCCGCGTGCCCCGCCTCGACCGAGGCCGCCTCGTGCAGGTGCACGACGGTCAGCACGCCGAGACCGCTGTGCACCGACACCAGGGCCATCCCCGACAGCACGGCCCTCCTCATGGACGGCTCGCGCAGCATCCCCAGCCGGGTGCCGGGGCGCGGCGCGCCCTCCCGCGACGGCAGGCGCCGCGCCGGCGGCCGGCGGGAGAAGCCGATGAACAGCACGGCGCCCAGGAACGCGACGAGCCCGCCGGCGGCCAGCGTCACCGGCCAGCCGGCCGCGGCGGCCAGGGCGGGCAGCACGGCCGCTGACAGCACGCCTCCCAGAGGCACGCCGGCCTGGCGGATGCCCATCGCCAGCCCTCGCTGGGAGGTGTCGAACCACGACGCCACCGACTTGCTGCCGCCGGGCTGGATGGTGCTGTACCCCGCGCCGACGACCAGCAGCACGAGCAGCAGGGACACGTATCCCGGCGTCGCGCTGCCCACACCCAGGCTCACCGCGATGACGACGGCGCCGATCCCGACGACCCATCGCTCGTCGTAGCGGTCCAGCAGCTCCCCGGCCACCAGCAGCCCGATCAGCGGCACGAGCTGGGACGCCGACAGCAGCAGGCCGAGCTGGGTGGTGCTCAGGCTCAGATCGCGCTGCAGGTGGACGCCCATCGCCCCGATGCCCTGCATGAAGAACCCGCACGCGGCCTGCGTGAACGTGGCGACGCCGAGGATGACCCACCGGTACCGCCACGCGCGCTCGGTGGGCCCGCCGCCGCTCGTGCTCTTCTCCGCTCGCATGGAGGGTCCGATCGCCCGGGTGCGCCGCTCGCCTGCGGCCGCCGGCCGTGTCTCCGCTGGATCCGTCACACCAACCAGGCTGGTGTAATGGTCTTATGCATCTCAACCCTTACGGCGAGGATGCCGTGAACCTGGCCGCGGACCTGGCCAACCGGCGCCCGGCGACCGCAGGGGAGCTGGCGGACCGCTGCCGCGCCGCCGGGCTCGTCCTGGAGAGCCCGGTCACGCGGGAGGACCTGGACCGGCTGCACGCCGTGCTGGACGAGTGGGAGAAGGTCGTCGACGCCTCCGGCGAACACGAGCGCGCCGAGCTGGTCAACCGCATGCTGGCGGCGTCTGCGGCGTACCCGCGGATGACCGACCACGCCGGCGGCGGCTGGCATCTGCACTACCGCGACCACGGCCAGCCGCTCGGCTCGGTGCTGTTCTCGCTCTTCTCCGTGGGCACCGCGCTTCATCTGGCGGGGCGGGGCATGCACCGCCTGCGGCGGTGCGCCGTGACCGAATGCGACCTGATCTTCGCCGACACCTCCCGCACGGGACGGCAACGCTACTGCTCGCCGCGCTGCGCCAACCGCGACGCGGTACGCCGGCACCGCGCCGGCCGCGGCCGGTGAACGCCGGCCGCCTTCAAGGGGCTACGCCATTTGTCGTTTACGTGCAGTATGTTGCGCTTTGTGGCGTCAGGGCGTGTTCTCTGATGTCCCGCGACAGCACCCCCACGGTGAGGAACCCAAGATGAGCGCTCATGACGTCCAGCTGATGCGGCAGGCGGTGCTGCGCTTCCTCGGCTCGCTCGACACCGGGCGGAGCGCCGCGGCGACGGCGGAATTCGGCTCGCCGGAGCGCACCGAATGGTCCTATCTGCCCGGTCCGCGCCCGGGGCTGCCGCTGGTCGAGATGACCTCGAAGCAGCAGGAGCTGGCCCTCGCCCTCCTCGACGCCGGCTGCGGCCTCGCCGGGGCGCGCACCGCGAGAGGCGTGATCGAGCTCGAACGCGTCCGGCGCCGCCTCGTCACCGGTGTCGAGGAGATCGACGGCGACCGCTACTGGTTCCGTGTGTTCGGCGACCCGGCGGGATCGGCGCCGTGGGCGTGGCGGGTCAACGGCCACCACCTCGCCGTGCACATCACGGTCTCGGGCGACTCGATCGCCGTCACGCCGAGCTTCCTGGGCGCCGAGCCGGCCATGGTCCTGTCGGGGCCGCGGCGGGGCCTGCGGCTGCTCGCCGAGGAGGAGGACCTGGGGCGGGCCCTGCTCGCCGACCTCGCACCGCACCAGCGGTCGATCGCGATCACCGGCGAGGTGGCCCCCGACGACGTCCTCACCCGCAACGATCCCGTCGCCGAGCTCGATCGCATCCCCCTCGGGCTGTCCTGCGCCGACATGTCCGCGTCGTCGAGGAACCTGCTCGAAAGGCTCGTCCGGCGCTACTTCGACCGTGCCCCCGGCTGGTACGGCGACGCCTGCTGGCGGCATGCGCTCGATGCCGGCCTCGACAAGGTGACGTTCGCCTGGATGGGGTCCGACCAGCGAGGGCAGGGGCACTACTACTGCGTCGCCGGCCCCACGTTCCTGCTGGAGTACGACAACACGCAGGACGAGGCCAACCACATCCACTCCGTCTGGCGCGACCTGCGTGACGACTGGGGCGGGGACCTGCTCGCGCGGCACTACGCCGACCGGCACTGACCGGCACTGACCGGCTCAGGGCCGGTTCGTTTCGGCGTAGGGCTCGATCAGGTCCGCCGGCGTGCAGTCGAAGATGTCGCACAGCGCGACGAGCGTACGCATCGACAGGCGTTCGGGCTTGCCGGCGACCAGCCGGTAGACCTGGGCCGGCGACAGGCTCACACCGCGCTCGCGCAGCAGCGGGATCAGGTCCGTCGTCTTCCACATCTCGTGGGCGGCCATGAGCTGCCGGAGGCGCCAGCGGAAGTTCAGGCGTCTGGTCACGGTGCGCCTTCCTGCCTGGACGATTCGGGGCACGGCTGACGGAACGAGGTGCGCGGCGCGTCAACCGCCGATGATCCGGTCGAGCCAGTCACCGAGCAGCCGTGCCTCGGCGGGGCTGAGGGCCTTCAGGTCCGCGAGGGCGGCCTTCAGGGTGATGGCGCCGGTCACGACGTCGTCGCGGCCGCGCGTGGAGCCGTTCGGGGCGGGATCGGCGATCGCGGCGATGACGGCCTCACGGACGATCCGGGCGGCGTCCATGTCGCGCTCCGCCTCCGGCGTGGCGATCAGAGCCAGCGTGGTGCCGCGGCCGGCCGCGTGGACCGCGCGCGCCGCCCGCTCCTCCGGAACGCGGAGCCGGCCCGCCAGGGCGACGCGGCGCACCAGCCCGGCGAGGATCCGCGCGGCCTGCTTCGCCCCTTCGGGCTCGGCGCCCGGCCGCGGACTGCCGTAGATCAGGGCGTACAGGGAGGGCTGGGCCAGGCCGAAGCCGAGGTGCAGATCCCAGCCGCGCCGCAGGTCCTCCACCGGGTCGCCGCTGGGCGTCAGACCCCGCTTCTCGGCGAGGTAGGACCGGAGCCCCCGGTCGGCCACGGCGTCCAGCAGACCCTGCTTGTCGCCGAAGAGCCGGTACAGGATCGGCGCCTGAACGCCGGCGGCGTTGCAGACCGCCCTGGTCGAGACCGCGTCCCTTCCCTCGCGCGCCAGCAGGTCCGCCGCGACGTCGAGGATCGTTTCACGCTTGTCGTTCACGCTGATCATGTACCGATGCTAACGGGATATAGCTTTCTTTGCTAACACATTCGCTAACCGCCCCTTGTTAGCGTTGAGATAGCGATGCTAACTTCATATTGTTAGCGAACGAGCGAAGGAGTCTCATGAGTACCGCAGCACGCGTCGCCATCGTCACCGGAGGCTCGCGGGGGATCGGCCGCGCCGTCGCCTCCCGGCTCGCCGCCGCGGGCCAGGACGTCGCCGTCGTGTACGCCTCCGACGCCAAGGAGGCGGACGCCGCCGTCGGCGAGATCGAGGCGGCCGGCGCCCGCGGGATCGCGCTACGGGCCGACGTGGCCGACGAGGTCGAGGTCGCCGCCGCGTTCGACGCCGTCGAGCAGCGCCTCGGCCCCGTCGACGTCGTGGTCAACGCGGCCGGGGTGATGGCGCTGCGACCGGTCCGCGACCTGGACCTGGGCGAGCTCGACCGGCAGTTGCGCGTCAACGTGCGGGGCACGTTCGTCGTGGCCAGGGAGGCCGCGCGGCGGGTCCGGCCGGGGGGCGCCATCGTCGCCTTCTCCACCAGCGTCACCCGGCTGCACCTGCCGGCCTACGGCGCGTACGGCGCGAGCAAGGGGGCGGTGGAGGCGCTCGTCCCGATCCTCGCCAAGGAACTGGGCGGGCGCGACATCACGGTCAACGCGGTGGCCCCGGGTCCGACGGCCACGGAGCTGTTCCTCGACGGCAAGTCACGGCAGGACGTCGACCGGATCGCCGGTCTGAGCCCGATGAAGCGGCTCGGCACCCCGCAGGACATCGCGGAGGTCGTCGCCTTCCTGGCCGGCCCCGGCCGCTGGGTCAACGGCCAGACCGTCTTCGCCAACGGTGCTGCCGCCTGAACTCCGCAGAAGGGACTCCAACGCCCGGTCCGGCGGTTCGCCGCGCCCCAACGACATGAAGGACAGCTCAGTCATGCTTCTCATCTCCCGTACGGGCCACCGCCTCAGCGCCGTCGCCGCTCTCCTCTGCGTCACGGTCTCGCTGCCGGGATGCGCGCCCCCGGAACCCCGCGAGACAGCCGCCCCCCGCCAGACAGCCTCGCCCCGCGCGGCGCAGGACCTCACACGTGGCCTGGTCCCAGGAGAGGTCACCGAGATCGTTCGCGGCCTGACCATGCCGTGGGGCCTGACGTTCCTCCCGGACGGCTCGGCCCTGGTGTCCGAGCGGTCGTCGGCGCGGATCCTGCGCATCCGGCAGGGCGGCGATCCCGAGCCGATCGGCACGGTCCCCGGGGTCGAGGTGAGCGCCGAAGGCGGCCTCCTCGGGCTGGCCGTCTCGCCGTCCTTCGGCGAGGACCGCACCGTCTACGCCTACGTGTCGGCCTCGCCCACCAACCGCGTCGTGGCGCTGCGCCTCGACCCCCGCCTGCGGTCCCTGCGCCAGGACCGGGTCGTCCTCGACGGCATCGAGACCGCCGACCGCCATCACGGCGGGCGCCTGCGCTTCGGGCCCGACGGCAACCTCTGGATCGGCACCGGCGACGCCTTCTCGCCCGGGAACGCGGCCGACGACGCCTCGCTCAACGGCAAGATCCTGCGCATCCGCCCCGACGGATCCGTACCACCGGACAACCCCTCGGGAACCGCCGTCTACTCCAGCGGCCACCGCAACGTGCAGGGCATCGCGTTCGGCCCCGACGGCACCGCCTACGCATCCGAGCTCGGCCACCGTACCTGGGACGAGCTGAACGTCCTGCGCCCGGGACGCGACTACGGATGGCCCGAGTCCGAAGGCCGTGACGGCTCGCACGGCGAACGCCCGATCTTCACCGTCCATCCCGACGACGCCTCCCCGTCCGGCATCGCCGTCGCGGGCGGGGCCGTCTGGATGGGCGCGCTCGGCGGACAGCGACTCTGGCGCCTGCCCGTCGACGGCCCCCGGGCGGACGGCGACCCCGTCGCCTACTTCGTCCAGCGGTACGGACGGATCCGCACGGTGGAGCCGGCGCCCGACGGCTCCCTGTGGATCACGACCTCCAACACCGACGGAGCCACGTGGGGCGGCACCGCCGCCCGCCCCGGCGACGATCGGATCCTGCGCGTCGCCCTCGTCCGCCCCACGTCCTGACCTGCGCCTATGCGAGGGGTCCGGCCGGACTCGGGCGATCGTCAAGGCCGTGCGAACCGTCCGGGATCACCGACGGCGCGGTCAGGGACGTGGCGCGCCGGTCGAAGAACAGGCGGGCCACCAGGTCCCCGCGAGAGCCGGTGCCGGACTTGGCGAAGATCGCTTTCAGGTGGTCCTGAACGGTGTACGCCGCCAGGTGGAGCCGGTTGCCGATCTCTCTCGTCGACAGCCCCTGCGCGACGAGCTCGGTGACCCGCCTCTCCCGCTGGGTCAGCCCGTACATGTCGGCCAACAGCGGCGCCATCTCGGCCGGCCGGGCCGCTTCGAGGAGCACCGCGACCGGCGCCAGCGGGCCCTGGCCCAACAGGGACGCGCGGACGATCGCCCAGCGGCCCGTCCGGGTCCGCACGCGCGCCCGCGCAGGCCCCACCTCGGCGACCCGCTCCCTCCCGCCGGCGATGGCACGTGCCTGGCGAGCGACGGAGCGGACCACGAGCGGCAGCCTGGTGCCGGCTCGTTCGCCGACGTCGAGCTCGTCGACCCACCGCTCGGCCTCCCGATTGGCGAGGTCGACCCCGTCGTCGGGATCCAGCACGAGCATGCCGGTGTCAGTGTGGCCGGTGGACGCGGCCTCGAGCAGGAGGGCCCGGCGCAGCCCGTCCGAGAGCAACCCGGTGAGAGACGAGAGGAGACGAACCTCGGGCACCGAGAAGTACGGTCTGTCCGTCTCGCGGAACACGGTCAGCGCGCCCCACGTACCGGTGCTGCTGGACAGGACGACCCGAAGCTCGTCGGCATACCCCTCCGGACGCCGGACCTCCCGCTGACGCCGGCTGAGGTCGAGATCGCCCGCGGTGGCCTCACTCAGGCTCGCCGCCGCCGTGCCCTCCCGCGCCAGGTCGACCCACTTGGTGTAGTCGGGCTCGCGCAACTCGATCTCGACGAGCCGGCTGAACGCATCCGCGCTGAGCCCGTTCTCGACGAACTCCGCGGTCGGCAACATGGTGGCCGGGTCCATGGTCATCAGGCAGGAGCCCTCCGACGGCACACATCCGGCCAGGGCGTCGCTCACCGCGCGCCAGTAGCACTCCACCGACATCCCGCGGTGAACCAGCCGCCCGATGTCATCCCTGACCCGTTCACGCACCGCCTGAACGTCGACCATGGTGCAGCATAAACCGGACCCCAGAAATCTGGGATACCCGAGAGACCCCCGCTCGCGCGACGCTGGACGCACGAGAAGGAGGGCCATGATGAGGACCTTGCACATCGGGCTGCGGGTGACCGACCTCGGGCATTCGCTGACGTTCTACCAAGCCATCGGCTACCAGGTCGTCGGGACCGTGCCGCGGACCCCGATCGGGCGTCTGACGATGCTCAAGCTGCCCGACGACGAGTTCGTCGCCATCGAGCTCGTTCATGACGCCGAACCGGTCGAACGGGGGACCGGCCTGAGTCATCTCGTCGTGAAGGTCGAGTCGATGGCCGGCACGCTGGACGCCCTCGCCTCGAAGGGGATCGTGCCCGTCGGCCCGGGTCACGAACGCGAGGACGGCCTGGTGACGAAGGTCGTCACCGATCCGGACGGCCGCCGGATCGAGCTCGTCCAGTGGCCTCCCGGCCACGCCGACGGCATGACCGCTGCCGACTGCCCGGACCAGGACGGTGACCCCCATGAGTGACGCGCCCCTCCGCCTGTACATGGCCATGTCCGTCGACGGCTTCATCGCCGGACCGGACGACCGTGAGGGCCAGGAGCTCGGACGCGACGGCGGACGGCTGTTCAACTGGCTCGACGAGCGGATGTCCACCGGGATCGACGGGCAGGTGTACCGCGAGGCCATGGACACCGGCGCCGTGATCTCGGGCCGCCGCACGTTCGAGCTGGCGGGCAGATGGAACGGCGATCACCACGACGGGGTGCCGATCTGCGTGCTGACCCACCACGCCGACGCGGACGACGTGCCACCCGGCAGCGCGACGTTCCACACCGACGTCGACGCGTGCGCCGCCGCGGCCCGGACCGCAGCACGAGACCGGGCGGTGCTGGTGCACGGCGCGGGCGCCGCGCGGGCGCTGCTGGCGGCCGGCCAGCTCGATGAGATCGAGCTGCACCTCGTACCCGTGTTGCTGGGCGGGGGCCGCCGGCTGTTCGAGGCGACGGGACTCGGCCACATCGAGCTGGAGCCGGTCCGCCGCCTCCAGGGTCACGACGCCACACATCTGCGTTACCGCGTGGTCCGCCGAGGAGGGCAGCCATGATGACCGCCGCATCGCCGACCGACGTTCCCGAAGGGATTTCCGCGGGACCTGGATGATCGATGCGGCGCCACGTCATACTTGCTCGCAGGGCATTCTTCCCGGCGGGCGAAAGAGGCCAGGTTTGAGCGGCATGGAGTTCGTCTCGCAACTGGTTTCCGCGCTCGCGTGGCCGGTCGTGGTCATTGTCGTCGTCCTCGCCCTGCGTACGTGGATCACCAAGAGGCTCGACTCGCTCGGGATCACGGTGGGGTCGGTCGACGTGCAGGTGAAGACCCTGGACCTCAAGGTCGACGAGGTGGGCAAGGATATCTCCGTCACCCTTTCCGACAATGTCCCCCCGCCGGAGGCGCACGACGGCATTCCCGTGAGCCTTGTGGATCTGATGGCGACGGTCAGCAGAAACCGGACGGAGGGAATTCACGCGGCGTTCGACCAGGTGAACCGGGCCCTGAAGGAGCACTATCCCCAGTTACGCAGGACCCTTCCGTCGCAGTTGCCGGAGACCATGCACCGCCTCGTGAGCAAGGGCCAGATGGAAGCCGACGTGGCGCTTTCCGTTCAGCGGCTGCAAGAGCTGATGGACATGGCCGATTGGGAGACGGATCCAGCGGGCGACACTCGCGCCTATGCGTTTCTCATGCTGGCCGAGGGCGCGATTCACGGCATTCTGCGTAGCGCCTCGGCCGCCGGTGCCGGCCTGAGGAAGATCAGGGTCTCATGGCGGGGGACGTACAACGAGTCCTATCCCATTCGGCTCGACATCGCGGTCCGGTCCGGCAACGCGTTCGACGGCACCATGACGTATCCGGATGACGACACGGCTACCGGCGTCACCGGAAAGATCGAGGACGATCCGGTGGTCAACGGTGTGCGGCTCACCTGGAAAGAGGTCAGTTACACGCGCCGCGGAAAACGCGGGATCGACTTCGACGGCACGTACTCGGCGACCGTGAGGGACGACGTCATGGAGGGTGCCTGGTACAAGGAGCAACGGCGGGTCGCCGATTTCGCGATGACGGCGGTCGACGACAGCGCTACGGGGTGAGGCTCGCGCCCTCTGTGAACGGCTCGGTCCCGAGACCCGCCGGCCCGTGACGGCTGCCGGCGCTGAGCCGCGAGCTCAGCCGTGCGCCAGGACGAGCAGCTCGACCAGGTCATAGAGGGCTTCGCCGGTCCAGATGAGGGAGCTCACCGCCAGGACGGCCGGAACGGCGGCCGGCCAGAGCCGCCCGTCACGTGCCTGATGCAGGAGGGCGGCGACCCTGCGCGGGATGGCGCCGGGCCGTCTGGGCCGGGCGAAGGAGGCGAAGGGGCCGGGCCCGAGCGGCGGCCGGCCATGGGAGGCCAGGGCCGCCGCGCCGATCGCTGAGGCGAGGGTCCTGCGATCGCCGATCACCGCGGCCGCCTGCTCGTCGGCGGCACGCTCGACCAGGTAGCCGACCCGGCCGGAGACCCACCGCAGGGCCGGATGAACCGCGCCGGCCAGGTCGCTCAGCAGCATCAGCCGGGGATGGCCCTGGTCCAGGTGCGCCCGCTCGTGGGCCAGCAACGCCGCGTACTGCTCGTCGTCGAGGGACTTCCGCATCCCGGTCGTGACCACGACGTGCCCCGGCCTGCCCGGCACGGCGAAGGCGTCGGCCTCCTCGCCGGGGACGACGACGACCCCGTCATCGGTCGTGACGCCGTCGAGCCGGAGCGCCCACGCCCGTCCGCCGCGGTGGCGCCGCACCACCCTGACGGCGGCCACCGCCGCCCACCCCATCAGGAGCACGCACAGCCACGGAACCCACCGCACGTGTCCCGTGTCGGCGATCACCGTCCGGTACGACCACCCGAAGAGGCCGGCGACGAAGGGAATCTCGGCCAGGGCCTTCACGGTGAACGCCACCACGTTGAGCAGGCTCGCCAGCGCCGTTGCCGCGGCCGAGCAGGCGAGGACCTTGGCGGCGGGCGACGGCGGCAACCGGTCCGCGAGCAGCGTCACGAGGGCGACCACCATGACCGGGACTGCCAGAACGGACCAGACGAAATGATCAAACAAGGCACCAGCCGGCTTTCAGTCGCATGCATTCAGGCAAAGCTAACCTAACCGAACAGGGTCGGCCCACGATCGGTCACGCGCCGGGCTCGTCGGCGAGCAGCCGGCGCAGGAGCTCCTCATCGCCCGGCTCCAGCTCGTGCACGAACCGGCGGAGCACCGTAGCACGATCGTCCTCCGCGTGGAGCAGGGCGTTCATGCGTTGCGCGACGAGCCCGGCGGCATCGGTCAGAGCCCCGTACCGGTAGGCCCGGCCCTCCCTGCGGCGGGTGACGGCCCGCTTCCCGTGCAGCCTGACCAGCGTGGTGACGACGGCGCTGTAGGACAACCCGCCCGTGGGGTCGAGCAGATCCCGTACCTGCCCCGGCGTGAGCGAAGAGCCCGCATCCCGCAGAACGGCGAGGACCGCCGCCTCCAGCTCACCGGGCCGGCGGCGCTCGCCCTGATCAGGGAGTTCGGCTCGATCAGCGCGATCTTCCGGGTCTGTGTCCATCGCGCACACCCTATGCGATCACCGCGCTCGACGGACTCGCCCATGACCAGGCCACCTGGCTAGTTAGGTGAGCCTATGTTAACTTCTACAAGCGTGTAGCAGTCCGGGGCGTCGGCATCCCGGGCTTTCCCAGCATTGGAGCAACGGTGTTCGCCAGCTTTCTCATCGGCCTGCGCGAAGGGCTCGAGGCGGCGCTCGTCGTCTCCGTGCTGGTCGCGTTCCTGGTCAAGAGCGACCGCACGGACAGGCTGCCGTACGTCTGGACCGGCGTGCTCGCCGCCGTGGCCCTCTCGGTCGGCTTCGGCGCGATCCTGACCTTCACCGCCGCCAACCTCGGGCACACGGGCCAGGAGCTCTTCGACGCCATCACCTCGCTGCTGGCCGTCGCCTTCGTCACCTGGATGATCTTCTGGATGCGGCGGGCCGCCCGCGCGCTCTCCGGCGAGCTGCGGGGCAAGCTCGCCGAGGCGCTGGAGCTGGGCCCGGTCGCCGTCGTCGTCATGGCGTTCCTGGCCGTGGCGCGCGAGGGGCTGGAGACCGCGCTGCTGTTCTTCGCCTCCGTCCAGGGCGCGACCACCTCCGCCCAGCCGCTCATCGGCATCAGCCTGGGCCTGCTCGCCGCGGTCCTGCTCGGCTACGGCCTGTACAGGTCGGCCGTGCGCATCAACCTCACCACGTTCTTCACCTGGACCGGCCTGCTCCTCATCCTGGTCGCCGCCGGGATCTTCAAGTACGGCGTGCACGACCTGCAGGAGGCGGCCATCGTGCCGGGCCTGAGCGCCTACGCCTTCGACATCAGCGCCGTCGTGCCCGCCGACTCCTGGTACGGCGCCCTGCTGGCCGGAACGCTCAACCTCACCCCGCAGCCCAGCGTCGTGGAGACCATCGCCTGGGCCGCCTACCTGATCCCCACCCTCTACCTCTTCCTGCGTCCCTCCCGCACCCGCACCACGCCCGCGCCCGCGGCCTGAACAGGAGCACCATGTCCGCCATCACCCGCCTCACCGCCGGCGCGCTCGCCCTGGCCGCGCTGACCGCCTGCGCGGCCGAGACCCCCGCCCCCGGCGGCTCCGCCGCGGCGCGGAAGCCGGACAAGGTCGCGGTCGCGGCCAGCGACACCGAGTGCGAGGTCGCCGTGTCCGAGGTCGCCGCGGGGACCAGCACGTTCGCGATCACCAACGGCGGCAGCAAGGTGACCGAGTTCTACGTCTACGCGCCGGGCGACCGTGTCATGGCCGAGGTGGAGAACATCGTGCCGGGCCTGACCCGGGAGCTGATCGCCGAGCTGCCCGCCGGGACGTACGAGACGGCGTGCAAGCCCGGCATGGTCGGCAAGGGCATCCGCAACCCGCTGAAGGTCACCGGCGAGCACAGGGCGCTCAACGCCGACGCCAAGCTCGCCGAGGCGACGGCCAGCTACAAGCGCTACGTCAAGAGCCAGAGCGACACGCTGCTGGTCAAGACGCAGGAGTTCGTCGACGCCGTCAAGGCGGGCCGGATCGAGGAGGCCAAGGAGCTCTACCCGGTCTCGCGGACGTACTGGGAGCGCATCGAGCCGGTCGCGGAGATCTTCGGCGACCTCGACCCGGCCATCGACGCCCGCGAGGCGGACCTGGCCGAAGGCGAGGAGTGGACGGGCTTCCACAAGATCGAGAAGGATCTCTGGATCGCCAGGGACGTCAGCAAGGACGGCCCCGTCGCCGACAAGCTCATCGCCGACGTCAAGACGATCGTGGCCAAGGCCAACGCCGCGGAGCTGACCCCGCTGAACCTGGCCAACGGCGCCAAGGAACTGCTCGACGAGGTGGCCACCGGCAAGATCACCGGCGAGGAGGACATCTGGTCGCACACCGATCTGTGGGACTTCGACGCCAACCTCCAGGGCTCCAAGGCGGCGGTCCAGGCGCTCCGCCCCGTGCTGGAGGAGCGCGCCCCCGACCTGGTCAAGACCCTGGACGAGAAGTTCGCCGCCGCCGAGGCCGAGCTGGGCAGGCACCAGAAGGGCGACGGCTGGCGGCTGCACGACGAGCTGTCCGAGGCGGAGCTGAAGAGCCTGTCGGACGTGATCAACGCGCTGGCCGAACCGATCAGCAAGATCGCACCGATCGTGGCGAAGTAGGAGCCGGAGCCATGAGCGAGCGGATGAGCCGCAGGAAGATGTTCGGCCTCGGCGCGGCCGGGGCCGCGGCAGCGGGCGCCGGCGCGATCGCCGCTCGCTCGATGGCGCAGGAGCCGCCGGTCACGCACGCGACCACCTCCGCCCCCTTCCCCTTCTACGGCGAGCACCAGGCGGGGATCGTCACCCCCGCCCAGGACCGGCTGCACTTCGTCGCCTTCGACGTCACCACCGGCAGCAGGGCCGAGCTGGTGGACCTGCTGCAGGAGTGGACGGCCGCCGCCGCCCGGCTCACCCAGGGCAAGGAGGCCGGCTCCTTCGGCGCGGCCGGCGGCTCGCCGGAGGCCGCGCCCGACGACACCGGCGAGGCGCTCGGGCTGCCCGCCTCGGGGCTCACGCTGACCATCGGCTTCGGCCCGTCCCTGTTCGACCGCCGTTTCGGGCTGGCCGCCAGGCGCCCCGCTGCCCTGGCCGACCTGCCGAAGTTCCCCGGCGAGCAGCTGATCCCTGAGCTGTCGGGCGGCGACCTCTGCGTGCAGGCGTGCGCCCACGACCCCCAGGTCGCCGTGCACGCCATCCGCAACCTGGCCAGGATCGGTTTCGGCAAGGTGTCGGTGCGCTGGTCACAGCTCGGATTCGGCCGTACGTCGTCCACCTCTCGCGCCCAGGTGACCCCGCGCAACCTGATGGGCTTCAAGGACGGCACCAACAACATGAAGCTGGAGGACGCGGCCCTGCTGCGCGACCAGCTCTGGGCCGCGGCACCGGACGGCGCCGGCTGGATGGCGGGCGGCACCTACCTGGTGACGAGGAAGATCCGCATGACCATCGAGACGTGGGACCGCACCTCGCTGCGCGAGCAGGAGGAGATCTTCGGCCGCGACAAGGGTGAGGGCGCGCCGGCCGGCAAGCGGAAGGAGTTCGACCCCGTGGACTTGACGGCGATGAAACCCGACGCGCACGTCAGGCTGGCGCACCCCAGCAGCCACGGCAACGCGCACCTGCTGCGGCGCGGCTACAACTACGTGGACGGTTCCGACGGGCTCGGCAGGCTGGACGCCGGGCTGTTCTTCATCGCCTACCAGCGCGACCCGCGCAAGCAGTTCGTGCCCGTCCAGATGGCTCTGGCCAGGACCGACCCGCTCAACGAGTACATCAAGCACGTCTCCAGCGGCCTGTTCGCCTGCCCGCCCGGCGTCAGGGACGCAGGGGACTACTGGGGGCGCACCCTGCTCGGCTGACCTGGTCACCCGCGAAGAGCTCCCCTACACCTCACGGCCGGCGGCGCCTCCGGGCTGGTCCGCTCCCTCTCCCCGCGCCGGTTCCGACACGGAGGCCAGGGGAAGGCGCAGGACGAAGCGCGCGCCGGCCGGGCTGTCCTCGATCTGCAGGGTGCCCTCATGCGCCTGGGCGATCTGCCGGGCGATCGCCAGCCCCAGGCCGGTGCCGCCGGCTTCGCGATCGCGGGCGGTGTCGAGCCGGGCGAAGCGCTGGAAGACCAGCTCACGCTTGTCCGCCTCGATGCCGCAGCCGTCGTCGAGCACCTCCAGCCGCGCGACGCCCGCCGGGAGGTGCGGACCGTGCCGCCCTGCTCCGGGCTCATGGCACACCCGGACGGTGACCGTGGTGGCGGCGTGCCGATCAGCGTTGTCCAGCAGGCCGGTGAGCAGCCGGGCGAGCTGCGTCCTGTCGCCGCTCACCAGCACGCCGGGCTCCAGCTCGCAGGCGAACTCCTTGCGGGCGTCGCGGCGGGCTTCGAGCTGCGCGCTCACCAGCCCGGCCAGATCGATCACCTCATGCTTCAGGGGCTCGTGCCCCTCCAGCCGGGCCATGGTCAGCAGGTCGCCCACGATCCTCTCGATCCGGTCCACGCTGGGCAGCACCGCGCCGCCCAGCCGGGTCACGGTGGTGTCCTCCGGCGCGTACAGGGCGTCCTCGACCTCCGCGCGGATCGCCGCGATGGGCGTGAGCAGCTCGTGCGAGGCGTCGGAGGTGAAGCGGCGCTGCTGACCCATCGCGGCGTGCAACCGGGCGAGCGTGCGGTTCACGCTCTCGGCCAGGTCATAAGTCTCGTCGCGACTCGGCGGAAGGGTGACCCGCCGGTCAGGACAGGCCTCGCTGATCGAGTCGAGCTCCGCCCGGATGGCGTTCACCGGGCTGAGCGCGGTGGTGACGATCCGATGGCCCAGGACCGTGATCGCCACAGCCATCAACGCCGCGGCGCCGATCACGGTCGCGGCCAGCCACGGGGTGACGTACAGCGGAACCGTGGGGCCGGAGCTGTAGACGATCCAGTCCTCACCCTGCCGGTAGGCCGAGTGCGCGACCACGATGTTGCAGCCCTGGCCGGAGAACACCCCGTCGCAGACGACAGCGGTCGACATGGCTCTGGGAATGGGGGTGAAGCCGGCCATGGCCGGTTCGCCCCGCAGACGGAGCGACGAGGCGACGACCCTGCCCGCGGCGTCCACGATCTGCACATGACGATCGGCGTGCTCGACCAGCGGCATGCGGACGTCGCCGTGCTCGATCTCGTGCGCCACGCGGCCACCGTCCGCGGAGATCTCGCTCATCCGGTCCTCGGTCGCGTAGCGATGGATCGCGAGCAGCACCGCGGCGGCCAGCATGGCTGACAACAGCGCCGCCATCGCCCCGGCGAACATGGTGATGCGCTTGGTGATCGGCCAATCATGCCGAGCCTTCATGGGCCCCAGTCGAGCACATGCACCGTAGCGGAAGGGGCACGCAGGGCTTTGATGACGGCATCAACGAGGCCAATACCTCACCAAGGCGTTGGGCAGGCCCCATTTCGCCGCAAAATGCGCTGCTGCCCATGGCGGCCCGCCATGGCGGCCCACCATGGGGACATACTGCCGATATACCGGCCCTCCCTACTCTGCGGGCTCATGAGATGGATGAAACTCGGCATCTGCGCCGCCTTGATGGCGATGTCGACGGCCGTGGCCGTAGCGGAGCCCGCCGCGGCACAGGCCGGCGGGCTGAGCCCGTACGACCGGCTGGTGCTCTCGCACGAGCCCGCGGCCTACTGGCGGCTGTCCCACCCGTCGGCCGGAACGGAGCTCGACCGGGCCGGCAACGGGCACAAGGGCACCTTCCGCGGCGTCACGAGCTCCGTCCAGCTCCCCAACAGGGACGGCGCCGCCGTGTTCGACGGCACGTCGGGCTACTTCGAGGTGCCCGACGCCAGGGCCTTCCACATCTCCACCACCGGGAAGTTCACCGTGGAGGCGTGGATCAGACCGCACGCCCTGAACTTCCCCGACGTGGAACAGGACGGCTACGTCTACTTCATGGGGAAGGGCACGAAGTCCGGCGCGGGCGGCGACCAGGAGTGGGCCGGCCGCATGTACAACAAGTCCCACCCGGACCGCCCCAACCGCATCTCCGGCTACGCCTGGAACCCCGAGGGCGGATTCGGCGCCGGCGCCGCCTTCCAGCACGCGCTGACGGTCAACCAGTGGATCCACGTCGCGATCACGTTCGACACCTCCGAAGGCACCTACGGGAAGGTGCGCATCTACAGGAACGGCGTGCTGTCCGGCTCCGACAACCTGGTCTATCGCCCGGGCCAGGAGGACGAGGTCATCGTCAAGCCCAGGCCCGGCCCGGCTCCCGTCCGAGTGGGCACCCGCAACTTCAGGAGCTATTTCCAGGGGGCGATCGGGAAGTTCGCGATGTACGACCGCGCGCTCACAGCGGCCGAGCTCCGCTCGCACTACGCGGTGATGACCGGCGCGAACCAGGACTTCAACAGCGACGGGGTCGGCGACCTGTTCTCGGCCGCCACCGGGACGCTGACCGTCTGGAACGGCACGGGCGCCAACGGCTTCGCCGCCGCCACGCCTGTCGGGCCCGGCTGGGACGCCTACAGCCGGCCGATCGCGGGGGACTTCAACCGCGACGGCCTCACCGACCTGGCCGCCTCCAGGAAGGACGACCACACCCTGCACGTCTGGAACGGCAAGGGCGCCGACGACTTCACCGCCGCCCAGCAGCTCGGGGCGGGCTGGGCGCCGTACGAGGACACGTTGACCTCGCTCGGCGACATCAACCAGGACGGGAACGACGACATCGCGGCCACGTACCACGGCACGCTGTACGTCTGGAACGGCAGGGGCGGCAACGCCTTCGGCCCGAGAACCGCCATCGGCGCCAACTGGGGCGTCTACACCCGGCCGATCGGCGGCGATTTCAACGGCGACGGGATCGGTGACCTGGCGGCGGTGAGAAAGGCCGACCACATCCTCTTCGTCTGGAACGGCAGGGGCGCCAACAACTTCACCGCCGGTCAGGAGATCGGACCGGGCTGGGAACCGTACGCGAGCACGTTGATGACGCCCGGCGACATCAACCAGAACGGCATCAACGATCTAGCCGCCACCCACGACGGCAAGCTCTACATCTGGAACGGCAAGGGCGCCAACACGTTCGGGCTCGCCCAGTCCCGCGGGTCGGGCTGGGCCGGGTACTTCTGAGCCGCCGCGCCGCGCCACCCCGGCCGCCGGCGCCGCCGGCCGGCGCGTCCGGGACCGCTGCCGCCACGAGGCGCGATCGGGCGGAGGGGGCTCCGGCGATCACCGGCTTCTGTCCCGGTCGATGAAGAGGTCGATCAGCACGCGGGCGTGGTGGGTGAGGAAGGTCCAGGTGGGGGTACGGTCGGCCGATGCGCTCACGATTGCGTATGCCTTCTCCGGCCGGAGCTGCGGCGCTCCCGTGTACGGAACGGATACATCTCGCTACCTGGAGATCGTATGGCGAACTGGCTTTCCTGCACCAGCCTTCCCCCTTACGCTCGGGGGTGACGGCACCACGCCGCCGTACCAGCCGGGCCTACCTCCTGAGACGGTCATGATTGATTTCGCCCGCCTTCGCACGGTCCCGACATGACGCCGTTACACCTGGGCTGCCGCCCGCTCGCCGCGGGCCCGGCGGCCGGTGTGATGATCAGCGTGACCGGGGAGCTCGACGCCGGCAACGCCGACGACCTGGAGTCCTACATCGGCCGGATGCGGCATCCGGGCCGGCCTCTTGTGCTCGATCTGGGCGGGCTGACGTTCATGGACAGCACCGGCCTGCACGTCCTGCTGCGCGTGCACGGCGAGGTGCGCCGGCAGGGCGGCACCCTGCATCTGGCCGCGGTGCGTGATCTGCCCGCCCGGCTGCTGCAGATCACCGAGGTCTGGGACGCGCTCGACATCCACCCCAGCACACAGGCCGCGATCACGGCCCTGTCCCAGGCGCCGGCGCCGCGTCTGGGGAGGCTGCCGCGAGGCTGACCTGCCGGTACCCGCCCCGCGCGAGCGTCGCCTCGGCCGGCCGGGCACACGGTGACTTGGCGTAGAGCGGCGTTTACCCGGTGGAGCCGCAGGGGTAGGCCGATCACCGACCGCCAGGGCATGGTCCAGAGATCTGGTGCCGCGTGCCGAACACCTGGCCGGATCGGACGGTCCTGCCGCAGCGGGGAGAAGCATGATGTCGCCGATGGAGCGCCCCACGGGCGGCCTGCGCAGCCAGGCTTGGTGGGACAACGCGGGCAATCCGGAGATGACGGCCCTGTATCTCGAACGCTTCCTCAACTTCGGGCTGACCCCGGCGGAGCTCAGGTCCGGCCGGCCGATCATCGGCATCGCCCAGACGGGCAGCGACCTCGTCCCCTGCAACCGCCACCATCTCGCCCTCGCCGACCGGGTCCGTGACGGGATCCGCGACAACGGCGGCATCCCGCTGGAGTTCCCCGTCCATCCGCTGCAGGAGACCGGCAAACGCCCGACCGCCGCGCTGGACCGCAACCTCGCCTACCTCGGGCTGGTCGAGGTGCTCTACGGGTATCCGCTCGACGGGGTCGTCCTGACGACGGGCTGCGACAAGACCACACCCGCGTGCCTCACCGCGGCGGCGACGGTGAACATCCCGGCGATCGTGCTGTCCGGCGGCCCCATGCTGAACGGCTACCACCAGGGCCGCCGGATGGCCGCGTCGGGCTCCGGGCTGGTGATCTGGCAGTCGAAGCGGCTGCTGCTCACCGGGGAGATCGACTACGACGAGTTCATGGCGCGCGTGTGCGCGTCCGCGCCCAGCATCGGCCACTGCAACACCATGGGCACCGCGCTGTCGATGAACAGCATGGCGGAGGCCCTGGGGATGTCCCTGCCCGGCTGCGCGGCGATACCGGCCCCTTACCGGCGGCGGGCGCAGATCGCCTACGAGACCGGCCGCCGGGCCGTGGACCTCGTCCGCGAGGACCTGACTCCGCGCACGATCATGACGATGCGGGCCTTCGAGAACGCGATCGTGGTCGCCTCGGCCATCGCCGCCTCCACCAACGTGCCCGTCCACGTCAACGCCATCGCCCGGCACGCCGGGGTGCCGCTGACCATCCAGGACTGGCAGCGCGTCGGAGCCGACATCCCGGAGCCGACATCCCGGTGCTGGCGGACGTGGCACCCGCCGGCGAGTTCCTCGGCGAGGACTTCTACCGCGCCGGCGGCGTGCCCGCCCTCATGCGGTCGCTGCTGGATGCGGGACGCCTGCACGGCGACGCCGTGACCGTCTCCGGCCGGACCGTGGCCGAGAACCTGGCCGACGCCCCGCCCGCCGACCCGACGGTCATCCGCCCCTTCGACGAGCCCCTCGCGGCGCGCGGCGGGCTCCTCGTCATGACGGGCAACCTGTTCGACTCCGCGGTCATGAAGACCTCGGTGCTCACCGGCGACTTTCCCGCCGTGTCCGACTACCGCGCCATCGTCTTCGAGGGGCCCGAGGACTACCACGCCCGCATCGACGACCCGGAGCTGGGCGTGGACGAGCACTGCATCCTCGTCATCCGCTACACCGGGCCGATCGGCTATCCGGGGTCGGCCGAGGTCGTGAACATGGAGGTGCCCGCAGCGCTGCTCCGCATGGGCGTCACCACGCTGCCCACGCTCGGCGACGGCCGCCAGAGCGGCACCTCCGACGCGCCGTCCATCCTCAACGCCAGCCCCGAGGCCGCGGCCGGCGGCAACCTCGCCATCCTGCGCACCGGCGACCGCATCCGCGTCGACCTCGACCACGCGCGCGTCGACGTCCTGCTCACGGACGAGGAGATCGCGGCGCGGTGGGCCGGGTACACGCCGCCGGTGCTGGAGAACCAGACGCCGTGGCAGGAGATCTACCGCGCCACGGTCGGGCAGCTCGACAGCGGAGGCTGCCTGGAGCTGGCCCTGGCGTACCAGGACCTCGTACACACCAAGGGGATTCCCCGTGACTCGCACTGACTCCAGAGGCACCATCATGATCGCCGACTCCGACTTCGGCGATGTGGACATCGAACGCGCCATCGTCGAGGGCGCCGGCTTCGAGCTCCTCGCCGCCCGGTGCAAGAGCGAGGACGAGGTGATCGAGCGGGGCCGGGACGTCGATGGCGTGCTGAACCAGTACGCCCGGGTCGGGGCCCGCGCCATCGACGCCTTCACCCGCTGCCGGGTGATCGCCCGCTACGGCACCGGCGTGGACATCGTCGACGTCGACGCCGCGACCCGGCGCGGCATCCAGGTCACGAACGCGCCGAACGAGTGGTGCGCCGAGGAGGTCGCCGACCACGCGGTGGCGCTCTGGCTGGCCGCCGCCCGCAAGATCTGCGTCTACGACCGGGCGACCCGGCAGGGCGAATGGCGGTGGCAGAGCGGGCAGCCGATCTGGCGGCTGCGCGGGCGGGTGCTCGGCGTGCTGTCCTTCGGCGCCATCGCCCAGCTCATCGCCGAACGCGCGAAGGCGTTCGGCGTCGAGGTGTGGGCGCACGACCCGTTCGTCGGCGAGTCCGAGCTCCGCTCGCGCCAGGTGCGGCCGGTCTCCTTCGACCAGCTCGTCGAGGGCGCCGACTACCTCGTGATCCAGGCGCCGCTCACCCCCGGGACGCACCACACCTTCGACCGCGCGACGCTGCGCAGGATGAAGCCGACCGCTGTCCTGGTCAACACCGCCCGCGGCCCGATCGTGGAGGACGCGGCACTCCACCAGGCGCTCGTGGAGGGCTGGATCGGCGGCGCGGCCCTGGACGACCTGGAGGAGGAGCCCGCCAAGCAGCGCGACTGGCAGCCGCGCAACCCGCTGTTCTCGCTGCCCAACGTGATCGTCACCCCGCACGCCGCCTACTACTCCGAGCAGGCCGTCGAGACGGTGCGGCGCGTCGCCGCGGAGGAGGCCGTCCGGGTCCTGACCGGGCAGGGCGCCCGGTACCCGGTCAACGACGTGACGTCCGTCAGGAGACCTGGGTGAACGCGCCGGTCTCGTTCCGTACGAGGGGGGCACCGGCTCGTCGGCGTCGCCCGCGGGCGGGGTAGCGCCTCGAGCGGCTCGTTCGTGCGGGGCGGCCGGGGCGGCGCGGCGGGGCATGGCCCTTCTGCGTGACCCCGGCTGGAAACGACAACGGTTTTCATTATAGAGTCCTCGGCCATGGACTGGTTGTTTGATCCCTTTCAGGTGTCGTTTGTCCGGCAAGCGCTCTGGGCGGGCATCCTCGTGTCGCTGCTCTGCGCGCTCGCCGGGACATGGGTGGTGCTGCGCGGCATGGCCTTCCTGGGCGACGCGATGTCGCACGGGATGCTCCTCGGAGTGGCGCTCGCCTCGATGGCCGGGGTGAACGTCCTGATCGGCGCGCTGCTCAGCGCGGGCGGCATGGCGTACGGGGTGAGCGTCCTCAGCCGGTCCGCCCGGCTCTCGCAGGACACCAGCATCGGCCTGCTGTTCGCGGGGATGTTGTCCCTGGGCGTGATCGTGGTCTCGCACTCCCGGTCCTTCGCGGTGGATCTGACCGCGTTCCTGTTCGGCGACGTGCTCGCGGTCACCGGGCAGGACCTGGCGGGGCTGGGCGCGGCGCTCGCGGTCACGGCCGCGGTCGCGGTGCTCGGTCACCGGCTGTTCGTCGCGCTCGCCTTCGACCCGCGCAAGGCCCACACCCTGGGGATGCGGCCCCGGGTGGCGCACGTCCTGCTGCTCGGGCTGGTCACGGTGGCGATCGTGGCGTCGTTCCACATCGTCGGGACGTTGCTGGTGTTCGGCCTGCTGATCGGGCCGCCGGCCGCCGCCGCGCTGTGGGCCAGGAGCATCGCGACGATCATGCTCGGGGCGGCGCTGCTCGGGGTCGTCTCGACCGTGGTGGGGCTGATCGTGTCCTGGCACGCGGCCACGGCGGCCGGCGCGACGATCGCGGCCGTGGCCGTGGGGCTGTTCTTCCTGTCGGCGCTGGGCGACTTCCTGCGGCGGCGGCCCGCGCGGGTGGCGGGGGTGGCGGGTTGAGCAGGTCGATCATCGCGATCCTCGCCGCTGGAGCCCTGCTCGCGGGCTGCGCTGCGGAACGCGGCGCGTCAGGGACGGGGACGGCGGAAACGGGCGGGCCGGAGCAGGTGCCGCACGGGTACGTCGAGGGTGCGGAGGAGACGGCCGAGCCGCAGCTACGCCTCGTCCTGTCCGACGGTGCGACGGACCGGGCGCACGTGCTCGACCTGCTCACCGGCCGGACCGCAGAGGTGCCGGCCGCGGCGGCACACGGCGGCCCGCCGAGCGGCAACGCGTCCGGCGACCCGTCACACGACGCGCCGGAGGGCACGACACAGGGCGACGCGCCCCCTGCCGGCGTGCGCGAGATCGTCGGAAACGGCCGCCACGCCTTCCTCACCACGGCCCCGGGCGCGCTGCGGGTGATCGACAGCGGCGGCTGGACCGTCGATCACGGCGACCACGTGCACTACTACCGGGCCGCCACGCGCGACCTCGGCACGATCGCCGGGCGACCGCCGTACGACGTGACAGGCGACGCGGCGATCACCGCCGTCCGGTCGGGCGACGGCACGGTCATGCTGTTCGACCGGGCCCGCATGGACGAGGGCGAGCTCACCGAGACGGGCCGGTTGACGGCCGACGCCGTCGTGCCCTACGGGGAGCGGCTGCTGGTCGCGCGGGACGGCGCCGTACAGGTCAGGGCCAGGACCGGCGAGCCCGGCGCCACCGTCGGGAGCTGCGCGGACGCCGAGGGAACGGCGCTCACCCGGCGCGGCGCGGTGTTCGGCTGCGCCGACGGCGCGCTGCTGGTCACCGGCAGGGACGGCGCGTTCGAGAGCGTGAAGATCCGCTATCCGCGCGGGGTCGGGAAAGGCGAGCGCGCGCGGGCGTTCCGGCACCGCCCCGGCAGCTCGACGCTGGCCGCCGAGGCGGGCGAGCGCGGGGTCTGGGTGCTGGACGTGACCGGCAGGACGTGGCGGCTGCTGGAGACGGGCCCGGTCGTGGCGGTGAACGCCACCGGCGACGACACGCCGGTCCTGTCCCTCACCGGGGACGGCGCCCTGCGCGCCCACGACCCGGTCACCGGCGAGGAGACGGCCAGGACCAGGCTGCCGGCCGGCGCGACCGGCATCCAGGTGGACACCTCCCGCGCCTACGTCAACGACCCGGCGGGCAGGGCCGTCCACGAGATCGACTACAACGACGACCTCCGGCGTGCCAGAACGCTCCGGCCGGGCCTCGCGCCCGCGTACCTGACGGAGACCGGCCGGTGAGCGCGCTGTCCAGGATCCTGGCGGCGCTCGTGCTCGCGACGGCGGCGGCAGGCTGCTCGGCCGCCGGCGGATCCGCGCCCGGCGTCGTGGTCACCACCGACATCCTCGGAGACGTCACCCGGGCCGTCGTCGGCGGCGAGGCCGAGGTGAGCGTGCTGATGAGGCCGGACTCCGATCCGCACTCGTTCGGCGTCTCCGCCCAGGAGGCCGCGCGGATCGAGGCCGCCGACCTGATCGTCCACAACGGGCTCGGCCTGGAGGAAGGCGTGCTGCGCAACGTCGAGGCCGCCCGGCGGGCCGGCGTTCCCGCGCTGGCCGTGGGGGAGCGGGTCGATCCGATCACGTTCACCGCCGACGAGTCGGCGGGGCGGCCCGACCCGCACTTCTGGACCGACCCGGGCCGCATGGCGAAGGCCGTAAACCTCATCGCCGAGCAGGTCGTCGCGCACGTGGACGGTGTGGACGCCGCCGCCGTCAGGGCCGCCGCCGCGGCGTACCGGAGCCAGGTCCAGGAGCTGGACGCCTGGGTCGGGCAGCAGGTCGCCACCGTCCCGGCCGAGGCCCGGCGCCTGGTCACCAACCACCACGTCTTCGGCTACTTCGCCCGGCGCTACGGCTTCGAGGTGGTCGGCGCCGTCATCCCCAGCGGCACCACCCTGGCCTCGCCGAGCGCCTCGGACCTGAAATCGCTCAGGGACACCATCCGGCGCACCGGCGTCAAGGCGATCTTCGCCGACTCCTCGCAGCCCGACCGGCTCGCCCAGGTGCTGGCCTCGGAAGCGGGCGTGGACGTCCGGGTCGTCCCCCTGTTCTCGGAGTCGCTGAGCCGCAGGACGCCGGGCGCGGCCACGTACGCCGAGATGGTCCGCAGCAACACGAAAGCGATCGTCGACGGCCTCAAGGGCCGCTGACACCCATCCCCTCCAACAGAAAGGCGCACCACCCATGACCCGGATCGCCGCTCCGGCGACGCTGCTCGCCGGAGCCCTCCTGCTCACCGCCTGCGGCGCCGCGCAGGAGACCGCAACAGAGGCGGCCGCCCCCGCCGCCGTCCCTCAGCAGGCGGTGACGGACCCCCTCGTGCTGACCTACGACGGCGGCCTGTACGTGCTCGACGGGCAGAGCCTGAAGCTGGTCAAGGACATCCCCCTCGCCGGCTACAACCGGGTCAACCCCGCCGGGGACGCCCGTCACGTGCTCGTCTCCACCTCGACCGGCTTCCGCGTGCTCGACGCCGCCTCGGCGACGCTGAAGGACGACGAGTTCAAGGGCGCCAAGCCGGGGCACGTGGTGCGGCACGCCGGCACCACCGTCCTGTTCGCCGACGGCACCGGCGAGGTCACCCTCTTCGACCCGGCCGAGCTGGCCGCGGGGCTGCCGAAGGGCGAGGTGTACCAGGCCGCGACGGCCCACCACGGCGTCGCCATCGAGCTGGAGAACGGCGAGCTCGTCGTCACCCTCGGCACCGAGGAGAAGCGCACCGGCATCGCCGTCCTGGACAAGGGCCGCAAGGAGATCACCCGCAGCGAGGACTGCCCCGGCGTGCACGGCGAGGCCACCGCCCGGGACGAGGCCGTCGTGCTCGGCTGCGAGGACGGCGTCCTGCTGTACAAGGACGGGAAGATCAGCAAGATCGACAGCCCCGACGAGTACGGCAGGATCGGCAACCAGTCGGGCTCGGACCTGTCCCCGGTCGTCCTCGGCGACTACAAGAAGGACCCGGACGCCGAGCTGGAACGCCCGACCCAGGTCTCCCTCATCGACACCACGACCGGCACGCTGAAGCTGGTGGACCTCGGCACGAGCTACACCTTCCGGTCACTGGCGCGCGGGCCGGGCGGCGAAGCCCTCGTCCTCGGCACCGACGGCGCCGTCCACGTCATCGACCCGGCGGCGGGGAAGGTCGTCAGGACCGTCAAGGTGCTGGACGAGTGGAAGGAGCCCCTGGAGTGGCAGCGTCCCCGGCCGAACATCTTCGTCCGTGACCAGGTCGTCTACGTGAGCGACCCGGCGGGCAAGCGGCTTCACGCGGTGGACTTCCCCTCCGGCGAGGTCACCGGGAGCGTGTCCCTCCCGCAGCCGCCGAACGAGCTGAGCGGCGTCGTGAGCTGACGCCGGTCATCCATGGCTCAGCGGCGCCAGGGGGCCGGTCAGGCGCTCGGGCCGGATGCCCAGCCCCACGACCCGCCCGAGCAGGTGGGGCAGGCCGCGCCAGTGCCGCAGCGTCCGCAGCGGTTGCGGCAGGCGCAGCGGGGCGCCCCCGGCCTCCCCGGTGATCGAGGCGGCCACGAAGCGGTCCTGAGCCGTGCGCTGGAGGGCCTGGGTGATCACGGTGGGCCACTGGCGCCGCCGCTGCACCCGGGCCAGCTCCCGCTCGCTCACCCGGCCGCGCCGCAGCGCCGGCACCAGGACGCGGGCCGCCGCGACCGCGTCCTGGACGGCCAGGTTGACGCCCACGCCGGCGATCGGGGACATGGCGTGCGCGGCGTCGCCGATGAGCAGCACGCCCGGCGCCCACCAGCGGGCGAGCCGGTCGATGCGGATCTGCAGGACGGCGATGTCCGCGGCGCCGATGGCGGCCATCCGCCCGGCGGTGTACGGGGCCAGCCGGCTGATCGTGCGGCGGGTCCAAGCGCCGTCACCGGCCCGTGCCGCGTCGGCCATGCCCTTGGCGATCAGCAGGGCCCCCTGCCAGTAGTCGCCCCGGTTGATCATGATGAGGCCGCCGGTGGCGGAGAAGCGCAGGAACGTGCCGTCAGGGTCGCCGGGCAGGCGGGGGATGCGTACGTACAGGCAGTCATGGGGCGCGGCCGAGGCGCGCGGGCGCAGACCGAGCAGGTCGCGCACGGTCGAGTGCCGCCCGTCGGCGGCCACCACCAGCGGTGCG
This sequence comes from Nonomuraea thailandensis, assembly GCF_024172165.1. Classification (GTDB taxonomy): domain Bacteria; phylum Actinomycetota; class Actinomycetes; order Streptosporangiales; family Streptosporangiaceae; genus Nonomuraea; species Nonomuraea thailandensis. The sequence continues at coordinate 2,488,715 of NZ_JAMZEB010000002.1, forward strand.
CTCAGCTCGTGCGTCCTGCCGGTGTCCTGGTCGGTGTAGCGCACCCCGCACACGCGCTCGCCGTCGCGCAGCAGGCCGTCGACCTCGGCGTTCTGTGCGAGGTGGAAGTGCGGCGACTCGCCGCCCGCCGCGGCGAGCAGGTCGAGGAAGTCCCACTGCGGCACCAGCGCGATGTGCTGGTGGGCGCCCGGCAGGCGGCTGAAGTCCTCGGTGATGGCGCCGTCGTCGAACGCCATCGTCAGCCGGCGCTCCCGCTGCTGCGGCAGCGCCGCGAACCGCTCGCCGAGCCCCAGCTCGTCCAGCAGCCCCAGCGTGGAGGCGTGCACCGTGTCGCCGCGGAAGTCGCGCAGGAAGTCGGGGTACTTCTCCAGCACCGCCACCTCCACGCCCGACCGGGCCAGCAGCAGGCCGAGCACCATGCCGGCGGGCCCGCCACCGGTGACGACACACGCGACGGAGGTCCTCGCGATCGATCCCATCCGATCCTCCCGTGGGAATAAACGGGGAGAATTTCCCCGGTTGTCCCGCACAGTAACATAACCGGGGAAAGCGTCCACGGTTATGTCGGGAAGAGGGTCCTGTGAAAGAGCTGCGCGCCGACGCCCGCCGCAACCGCGAGCAGATCCTGCGCGCGGCCCATCTGGCCTTCCTGGACCAGGGGCCCGACGCGCCGCTCGACCAGATCGCCACCCGGGCGGGCGTCGGCAACGCCACGCTCTACCGCCACTTCCCGGCCCGGGCCGACCTCATCCGTGCCGTGGTGGTGGACAACATGGCCCAGGTGGGCGCGCTCGCCACCGAGGTCCTGGCCGCCGGGCAGGGGGCCGGTGCGGCGCTGGCGGCGTTCGCGGCGGGTGTCGTCGAGCGGCGGATCGTCGCGATGCTGCCCATCCTCGGCGACCACGTCGAGCCGGACTCCGAGTTCCGCGAGGCTCGCGCGCGTCTTCTGGCGGCGCTCGACGCCCTGGCCGGCGCCGCCCGCGCGGAGGGGGCGCTGCGGGCCGATGTGAGCGCCGGCGACCTCGTCATGTTCCTCACCGTGCTGACCCGGCCGCTGCCGGCGGTGCCGCCCGCGCTCGACGACGCCGTACGCGCCCGCCTGCTGGCCGCGCTCCTGGACGGCCTGCGCCCCGAGGCCGCGACCCCGCTGCCCGGAGTGCCGCTCACGGCCGACCGCATCACCGCCGACCTGACCGCGGGCGGCCACGGCCCGGACGCGTAGATCACTGTTCAGTTGTCTCCTGGCCGGTCGATCCGGCGCGGGGTGCGCGCGGGTGACGCTCACTTCGCGACGTGCCCGACGCGGAAGAACCCGTCGGGGTCGTAGGCGCGCTTGACCTCGCGCAGCCGCCCGTAGTCCCCCTCCGTGTACGCCGCCGCGGTCCGCGACGGGTCCGCCAGGAAGTTCAGGAACGTCCCGCCGTTGGCGTACGGCCGCAACTCCTCGGCCAGCCCCGGCACCACGGTGTCCACGATCACCGACAGCCTGGTGGCGCGGTGGCTCACCGGCCCGGCGTCCGGCCCCGGCCGGCCCATCGCGCCGCCCCAGTGCCTGATCTCGATCGTCTGAGCCTGCTCCGAGGCGCGCACCAGCGCGTCGACGACCTCGCCGGGCACGGTGTCGAACATGTCCATGTGCCGGTTGGGCGTCCCGCCCATGGCCGCGGCGCCGTACGTGGTGGTCCGCGCTTCGTCCAGCAGCGCCGGCCCGGCCGCCGCGAACAGCGGCGCGAGCAGCTTCCCCGCCTCCTCGGCCGTCCCGGCGTGCAGGACCTTGAGCAGCACCACGTGCCTGCCGCGCACCGCCGCCGGCACCTGCTCGTCGTCGGGCATGCGCTTGAGCACGACCGCCGTGCTGATCTCGTCGGGGGCGTCGTCGATCCAGGTCCGGTACGCCTCCAGCGTCCGCGCCGCCGCCTCGATGGGGAAGTACACGAACCCCGCGTACACCTCCGGGACCGGGTAGAGGCGGAACTCCAGCGACGTCACCACGCCGAACCCGCCACCGCCGCCCCGCAGGGCCCAGAACAGCTCGGGGTGGCTGTCGGGGCTCGCGGTCACGTGCCGCCCGTCCGCCAGCAGCACCTCGGCCCGCAGCACGCTGTCGGCCGCGAACCCGTGCTTGCGGGCCAGCCACCCGAGCCCGCCGCCGAGCGTGTAACCGGTGACGCCGACCGACGGCGCCGAGCCCGACAGCGGCGCCAGGCCGAACGGCGCGGCGGCGGCGATCACTTCGCTCCAGCGCGCCCCCGGCCCCACCCGGGCGATCCGGCGGGCCGGGTCCACCAGCACCGACGCCATCGAGGAGGTCCTGACCAGGATGCCGCCGTCGCAGGGGGCGTGCGTGCCGTGCCCGGTGGCCTGGACCGCGAACGGGACCCCGTGGGCGCGGGCCGCCAGCAGCGCGACCCGGAGGTCGGCGACGCTCTGCGCCTCGGCGATCAGCGCCGGGCGGGAGTCCACGGCCGGGTTCAGCGAGCGGCGGGCCTCGTCGTAGCCGGCCTCGCCCGGCAGGTGCACGGTCCCGGTGAAGCCGGGGAGGAGGATCTCGTCCTGGATGCTGTACGGCTGGCTCATCTGTCTGGCCCTTCTCTGCTCTGCTCCGTGATCTGAGATCAGAGTGCTGGAGGGCGCTTACGGTCGCGTTCCCGTCGCCTTACCGCCGCCCTTAAGGTCTCCAGGATCTTGCCGCCGGGCCGCCCGCGCATCGGCCGGCCGTCGCCGCCCCGGCTACGCCGCCGGTCGTACGGGGCGGGCTCCGTACTCCCCCAAGAGGACTTTTAGGTTAGGTAAGGCTAATCTAATATGCCGTCCATAAGGGCAAAGTCCGTCCCATGAGGAGAATCCATGGCCAACGTCCCGCGACGTACCTTCGTCGCCCTCGGTGCCGCCGCTCTGCTCGGCGTCAGCGCCTGTGGCGGGACCGCCTCGCCCCCCGCCTCCTCGCCCGCCGCGCAGGCCCCGTCCTCCCAGGCCGCCTCGCAGGGCCCGTGGACCTGGACCGACGACCGCGGCAAGAACGTCTCCCTGCCGCAGCGCCCCCAGCGCGTCGTGGCCCAGTCGGCGGCGGCCGCCGCGCTGTGGGACTTCGGCGTGCGGCCGGTCGGGGTCTTCGGCCCGCACAAGCTCAAGGACGGCGGGCGCGACCCGGAGGTGGGCGAGGTCGACATCACCAAGGTCGAGTCGATCGGGAACGTGTGGGGCGAGTTCAACGTCGAGAAGTACGCCTCGCTCCAGCCTGACCTGCTGGTGGCGGGCATGTACGTCAAGGACGCGCTCTGGTACGTCCCGGAGCAGTCCATCGCGGCCGTCGACCAGATCGCCCCCACCGTCGGCGTGCAGCTCAGCGGCACGCCCCTGGTGCAGATCATCGAGAAGTACGGCCGGCTCGCCGCCGCGCTCGGCGCCGACCTGAACGCCGCGCCGGTGGCCGAGGCCAAGAAGCGCTTCGAGGACGCCGGCGCCGCGCTGAAGACGCTCGCCGCGGACAGGCCCGGCCTCAGCGTCATGATCGTCACGGGCACGCCGGAGTCGCTGTACGTGGCGTACCTGCCGGACCACCCCGACCTCAAGTACTGGGGCGACGACCTGGGCCTCAAGATCGTCTACCCGGAGCGGCCGACGGAGAGCGAGGGCGGCTTCTGGGAGGTGCTGAGCTGGGAGAACGCCGACAAGTACCAGGCCGACGTGATCCTGGTGGACGCGCGCTCCCAGTCCATGAAGATCGAGGAGATGGCCAAGAAGCCCACCTGGGCCAAGCTGCCCGCCGTCAAGGCCGGCCAGCTCTACCCGTGGCACGCCGCCGAGCGCTACAGCTACCTCGGCTACGCCAAGGTCATGGAGGAGCTGAAGACCAACCTGGACAAGGCGCGCGACGACGTCGTCAAGGAGTGACGGGCACGATCTCGGCCCTGGTCAGGACGCCGTGCTCGATCGTGAGCAGGCCCACCGTGCCGTGCGGCTGGCGGCGGCGGTCGGTGGGGGAGCCCGGGTTGAAGATCCGCAGGCCGTCGCCCGACTCGTTGAGCGGGATGTGCGAGTGACCGAAGACCACCAGGTCCGCGTGCGGGAAGCGGCGCCGCATGCGGGCCAGCCGGCCCTTGGCCGGGCCGCTGTCGTGGATCATGCCGATCCGCAGCCCGTCCAGGGTCAGCTCCAGCGTCTCCGGGGCCACCACGTCGGGGCCGTCGTTGTTGCCCTTCACGACGTGGACGGGCGCGTACGCGGCCAGCTCCGCCAGCACCGAGGGCACGCAGACGTCTCCGGCGTGCAGGATGACGTCCGCGCCGCGCAGGTGCCCGGCCACCCGGGGCGGGCACCCGCGCCAGCGCCTGGGCGCGTGCGTGTCGGAGATCGCGACGACGTTCACCCGTCACTCATGCCCTGACGCCACGCTCCCTCACCTCGGGGTCCGCGCTCTTCCACCTCCGGTCGGCGCCCCTCACCTCGGGATCGGCAGCTCCCGCAGGGGGTCGCCGCCGTCGATGAACAGCCTGGCCCCTGCCCTGGTCGCCAGGGCGACACGATCGAGCAGGCGCCGCCCGGCCTCGGGACGCCGCCCGTCGAGCGCGCCGACGCGGACGGCGAACACCAGGTCGTACGGCTCCTCACCGGGCAGCAGGACGAAGTCCTCGCCCGCGACCTGGCGGACGCTCATGCGGCCGGCCGCGATCTCACCGGCGGCCGCCGCCCGCGCCTGCGCGATCGCGGTGGCGGACCTGTCGATGGCCAGGACGTGCCCGGCCCCGAGGCGGGCCGCCACGGCCCGGGCCGCCGCCCCCGGGCCGCAACCGATCTCCAGGACGCGGAAGTGCGGCTCCAGGGGGAGTGCGCTCACGATCGCGGCGAGGCGGGGCGACAGGCGTGTCGGCATGCCCAGCAGAATAGACCGGGACCGGGGTCCGCTGACATCGGCCCGGACGTCGGCCCGGACGTCGGCCGGCTACGGCGGGGCCGGCGCGCGGGAAGATCGGGATGCCCTTGCGGGAGGCGGTCACCCGGCGTGCAGTTCCTCCAGCCAGGCCCGCCACCGCGGCCCCTGATCCGCCCCGTCCTCGAACAGCAGATGCGAGGCGATCATGGATCCGCCGAACCCCTGCATGAACCGGTACATGCCGTCGCCCGCCCGGATGCCCAGCGTCTGGGAGTCGCGGTGGTACACGACCCCCTTCACCCCGCAGACCGCGGCCCGGTCGCCCACCGCGGGCACCCCGCCGAGAGCGGCGTACAACCTCTCCCACGCGACGGCCCAGTCCGTGACCGGCGGCCCGAACTCCGTGAGCGGCGTCGCCACCCGCCCCGCGAAGTGGCCCAGATACTCCACCAGCGTCGCGAAGTACATCTCCAGGCCCCGGGACATGGCCTCGAACTCGTCCTGCCAGTCGTCACCCGGCAGGAATCCGCTGGTCACCATGCGGACGAGCGTGCTGCCCCGATCCCGCCCCTCGATCATGAACTCGTAGGCCACGAACCTCCCGTCATCGGCCTTGCCGCTGGAGTGGGCGAAGCGCCGGAGCGGCTCGGCGGCCGTGACGGCGGACGGCGGCAGCTCGACCTGGCCGAACGCGGTGCGGACGATCCCCTCGGCCACCTGCGTGCGCCCCATGAACCACGAGTCGATGCCCGGCCCCGTCGAGATGGCCTCCCAGACCTCCTCCGGGGTGGCCTCGACCGTGGCCTCCTGCGGCATGTCGAAGTCGCGGCCCACCTCAGCGCTCCCTCTTCGCGGTCACGGAGGGGTGGACCGCCACGACCAGCCGGTGCTCGCGCCCGCCCTCAGCGGACTCGTCGTGATATTTGCTGATCAGGGAGGTCACGCACTGGGTCAGCTCCTCGGCGAACGCCGCCCGGTCCGCCGCCGACGCGAAGCGCACCTCGCCGTCGACGGCGAACGTCGCCACCCGCTTCTGCGCCTTGGCGGCGCCGGTGACCAGGGCGCCGACATCGCGTACGAGCTGCGCCGCCAGCGCCAGCAGCCAGCGGGCCGACAGCCGGTCGGGCGACCTGGCGGGGTCGGGCTGCACCGAGGCCAGCGCGGTGGGGGAGATCACGAACGAGGCCGCCGTGGCCTGCATCACGCGCTCGGTGACGTTGCCCTTCCTGCGCTCCTCGACCAGCTCCACCAGGCCGTGCCGCTCCAGCGTGCGCAGATGGTAGTTGACCTTCTGCCTGGCCAGGCCCACCTTGGCCGCCAGCGAGGTCGCCGAGCCCGGCTCCACCAGCTCGGCCAGCAGTCTCGACCGCATGGGGTCGAGCGACGCCTCGGCGGCCGCGGCGTCCTCGATCACCGCCACATCGTGCATGGTCAAACGATCGCACCGACAAAAAAGATTGTCAAGACAGGCGGGTCGCCCGGTCCTCCAGGTAGCGCCGCTCGGGCAGGCTCGTGGTCAGCCTCGCCGCCTCCCGGTACGCGGCCACGGCCTCCTCCGCGTCGCCGTCCATCTCCAGCAGATGCGCGCGTACGGCCGCCAGCCGGTGGTGCCCGGCCATCCGGTCGTCGGCGGCCAGCTCGTCGAGCAGGCCGAGGCCAGCGCGCGGCCCCTGCACCATGGCCACGGCCACCGCCTGGTTGAGCCTGACCACCGGATTGTCCTCGATCCCTGACAGCACCCCGTACAGCGCCAGGATCTGCGGCCAGTCCGTCTCCCCGGCGGTGGCCGCCTCGTCGTGCACGGCCGCGATGGCCGCCTGGAGCTGGTACGGCCCGAGCGCCGTCGAGGACAGAGCCTTGGTGACCAGCTCCACGCCCTCATCGATCAGCCGCCGGTCCCACAGGCTCCTGTCCTGCTCGGCCAGCGGGATCAGCCGCCCGTCGCCGTCCGTACGGGCCGGGCGGCGCGCCTCGGTGAGCAGCATGAGCGCCAGCAGCCCCATGATCTCCCCGTCGTCGGGCAGCAGCCGCAGCACCGCCCGGGTCAGCCGGACCGCCTCACCCGTCAGCTCGGCCCTGTGCAGCTCGGGCCCCGAGGTGGCGGTGTAGCCCTCGTTGAAGATCAGGTACAGCACGTGCAGCACCACCCGCAGCCGGTCGCCGCGCTCGGCCTCCGGCGGCATCCTGAACTCCGCCCCGGTGGCCTTGATCCGCTGCTTGGCCCGGCTGATGCGCTGCCCCATCGTCGCCTCCGGCACCAGGAACGCGCTGGCGATCTGCGCCGTCGTCAGCCCGCCCACGGCCCGCAGCGTCAGTGCGAGCTGCGAGGCCTCCGACAGCGACGGATGGCAGCACAGGAACAGCAGCGTCAGCGTGTCGTCCCGGTCACCGGCCCGCTCGTCGCCCGGCGCCGGGGCCGTGAGCTCGTCGGCCGCCACGCTGACCGCCACGCTCTCCTCGCGGCGCCGGCGGGCGTGCTCGCTGCGCACCTGGTCGATGACCCGGCGCGCGGCCACGGTCACCAGCCAGCCGCGCGGGTTGTCCGGCACGCCGTCCCTCGGCCACTGCACGGAGGCGTCGAGCAGCGCCTCCTGCACCGCGTCCTCGCACGTGTCGAACTGCTCGTAGCGCCGCACGAGCGTGCCGAGCACCTGTGGCGCCAGCTCCCGCAGCAGCCCCTCGACGGCGACCGGCATCAGCCCCCCTCGTCAATGTGGATCACCAGCATGTACGTCACCTCCCACATCCTAGGGGGGCCCACCGACCGGACATCAGGGAAATACCAGCTCAGCGGCCGGACGGCCGATCGCCTCCGGCCTCCACGCCGGGGCCCTCTAGGCTCGTACCGTGCGAACCCCTGACCTGCCCGCCATCGCCGGCCGGCTGGCCGCGGTGCCCGGCGTGATCGCCGTCGTGCTCGGAGGCAGCCGCGCCCGCGGCACCCACCGCCCCGACAGCGACATCGACCTCGGCCTCTACTACCGTGGCCGGCTCGACGTGGCCGGGCTGCGCGCGCTCGCGCGGGAGGTGACGGGCCAGGACACGGACGTGACCGAGCCCGGCGGCTGGGGCCCGTGGGTGGACGGCGGCGGCTGGCTCACCGTGGACGGATGGCGGGTGGACTGGATCTACCGCGACCTCGACCGCGTGCACCGGATCTGGCGCGACTGCCTGGACGGCCACTACGAGATCGGCGTCCAGGCCGGTCACCCGCTGGGCTTCTACTCCCACGCCTACGCCGGTGAGGTGGCGCTCTGCCAGGTGCTCGCCGACCCGGCCGGTGAGCTGGCCACGCTGCGGGAGGAGACCGCGCACTACCCGCCGGCCCTGCGCAAGGCCCTGATCGCGGGGCTGTGGGAGTGCGACTTCGCGCTGATGACGGCCCGGTACGGCGCAGCCGGACGGGATCCGGCGTACGCGGCGGGGGCGCTGTTCCGCGCGATCGGCGTGGCCTGCCAGGCGCTGCACGCCGCCGACGGGGCCTGGCTGATCAACGAGAAGGGCATGGTCGCCGCCGCCGACCGGCTGCCGTCGGCGCCGGAGGGGTTCGGGGAGCGGGCGCAGGCGCTGCTCGCGGGCGTCGGGAGCACGCCGGAGGAGATCACCCGCACCATCGACGCGGCGGCCGGGCTGGTCGCCGACGTCCGAGAGGCCTGCGGCGCCTGAAGCGGGCGGCGGCGGCGGCGGTCAGGCCGGGCACTCCGGCGGCAGCTTGAGCATGGGGAACTCCAGCCGCAGTGAAGCGTCCGCGGGAAGGACGATCGCGCGGGCCCACGGGTCGCTCGCCCAGCAGGCGGGCAGCAGGAAGTAGCGCTGGTTGGAGTGGAGCAGCAAGTGCAGGCCGCGGTACCGATAGCGGTACATCGCGCCGGGGTCCGGCAGCGCGGTCTCCTCGATCCCCAGGCTTTCCAGATGCAGCCGCCGCGCCGAGTAGACCACCGTGCTGGGCAGCGCTCCCGGATCGGAGCGGTACGCGATGGCCGCCTTCATGCCGTCCTGCTGCGCGAGCTCGCTGACCGTCCACAGCAGCAGTACCAGGAGGAGCACCACGCACAGGGTGCGCTGGAGCAGCTGGTCGGCGGTGGAGACGACGTGCCGCGCACTGACTCTCTGATACAGGGAGAGGCCGTAGACGAGCACGAAGACGCCGAGCCCCAGGCTGATGGGCACGGCGTGGGACGGCAGGCGCAACCGTCCGTTCATGGCCGCCAGGCCCATGCCGACGCCCGCGAACCCGAGCACCGCCAGGACCGCGATCACCCGCTTCACGGCGGTGCAGTGCCTGTCCGCGCACCGGACCACCCACCCGTGCGCGAGCGGCGCGACCAGGGCCAGCACCAGGAGCACGATCAGCGGTTCCACCGCCAGGGTGACGCTGCGCAGCACGTAGTCCTGGAAGGACAGGCCCAGGATGCTGTGGTCCAGGCCGAGTTGCCCGTACATGGTGTTGGCGCGTACGGCCCCGAAGTACATCAGGATCGCCGCGATGAAGGTGGTCGGTGTCACGACGTGCGCCAGGACGGCCCACGCGCGGGTGAGGTCCTGGCCGGTGCCGCCGCCTTCGTCCGGGGGCGCGCTCACGACTCGGCGGGGGCCGGGCCGTCGTCCTCCTGCGGGGTGGAGCCGTCCTCCCCGGACGTCTCGGCCGGGTCGCCGGTGTCCGTCGGGCCGGGCTCGGGCTCCGTGGGCTCCACGGGCTCCTCCGAGGAGTGCTCGTCGTTCGTGGGGGACTCTTCGCCGGAGGGTGATCCTCCGTCCGGCGAGGACTCCGTCGTGGTGGGCGGCGACGTGACGGTCGCGCACTCCGGCAGAGTGGCGGGATCGGACGCCAGCGAGCACGCGTCGCCCAGGAACTCCTTGGGGATGCCGCCGAGCTCCCCGAGATCGGCCCAGGCCTCCTTGGCGCTCCCGGCGTCGCCCAGGGCGAGGGCGGCGGTCAGTTTCGATTCGTTGAGCATCCGCAACATCGCCGGGCGCATCGGCGCGGGAATGTCTTCGGCCTGCTGCTCCGCCTCGCGGACGGTGCCGCTCGCCTGCCGCCACTGTCGCTGGTTGGCCTCCGCCGCGGCTTTGCACACCTTCGCGACCGCCTTCTCGCCGTCCGTGCCGCCACCGGAGGCCACCTGGCCCATCTTTTGCGCCGTACCCGCGAAGTCGCCCTCCTTCAGCATTCTCTTGCAGTCCAGCCCCACCTGAGCCGTGGCTTCGGGCAGGTCCCCGCTGCCTTCGGTCGGCAGCTCGTCGTCCGCGGTGATGGTCGGCCCTGGCTGCGTCTGCCCGGGAGCGGCGGGTCCCGCCTGCCCCGCCCCGCCCTGGCCGTCCGCGCAGCCGCCCGTGAGTAGTGCGGCGGCGGCGAACACCGTCGCCACGGCCGGCCAGGTCATCTTCACCGTTCTCCCCCGAGAGCTCGCCGGTATCAGGGCAGGTCGTACCGCGCCGGAGCGGGACCCACGCCCGCGCGACGCGCCGATCACCAATTCCTGGCGAAATCCTTGGCATGAAACATCAGATGTCTGAGGACCTGATAAATTACCCGGCATGATCGTAGTCTCGCGCCCAGCCGACCACGGCCCCGTGTTGCGGGCCGACTCCGTGGCGCTCGTCCGCGACGGCCGCCACCTGCTGCGCGACATCTCGCTCACCGTCGACCCCGGCGAGCACTGGGCGCTGCTCGGGGCGAACGGCGCCGGCAAGAGCACGCTGCTCGGCCTGCTGGGCGCCGTGACCCATCCCAGCCGCGGCGTGGTCGAGGTGCTCGGGCGCACCATGGGCCGGGTGGACGTGCGCGAGCTGCGCTCGTACCTGGGGCACGTCAACCCGCGCCACACCCCTGACGGGCCGCTGCGGGTGCGGGACGTGGTGCTGACCGGGCTGACCAACACCGCCGCGCCCGTGCCCCGCTGGGCGCCCACGGAGCAGGAGAGCGAGCGGGCCGACCGGCTGATCGCGATGCTCGGCATGAGCCGCCGGGCGCAGGCCACGTGGGCCACCCTGTCCCAGGGGGAGCGGGGGCGCGCGCTCATCGCCCGCGCGCTCATGCCGCAGCCCCGGCTGCTGCTGCTCGACGAGCCGGCGACCGGGCTCGACCTGGCCGCCCGCGAGCAGTTGCTGGCCAGCATCGACGCGCTGCGCGCCCGGCACTCCTCGCTGGCCACCGTGCTGGTCACGCACCACCTGGAGGAGCTGCCCGCCACCACCACGCACGCCATGCTGCTGCGCGACGGCCGCTGCCTGGCGGCCGGCCCGGTCGCGGACGTGCTGACCAGCGAGCTGGTCAGCGCCTGCTTCGAGCATCCGGTACGCCTGGTCCGCAGCGACGACGGCCGCTGGGCCGCCCGCGCCGAGCCCGTTCCCGCCGCCATGCCCGATGAGCCCGCCCCCGCCGCCATGCCCGATGAGCCCGCCCCCGTCGCCATGCCCGGCGAGCCGGCGCCCGTCCCCTGAGCGTCTGCGGGTGAGCCGCGTCAGGGGCGGGCGTCCCCGAAGCGAGCCCTCAGGGCCCGGTCAGGCGCCGCGGAGCCGGGCGGACGGCGTGGCGGGCGCCCGGGGCCGCCCCACCCGCGCCACGTGCAGCAGCGTGCGGGGATCGGCCACGCCGAGGCGCCGCGCCAGCTCCCGCCGGGTCGCCTCGCAGTCGATGATCTGGCTCAGCGGATGCGTGGTGTACCCGAGCCCCGACAGCGTCAGCCAGTGCCGCATCAGCAGCCGCCCCGCCTCCACCTCCTCGTCCACCGGCCCCACCAGGACGAGCACGTCCCCGTCGTAGTCGAGCAGCCCCCGCGACGCCCCGGCCAGCACCCGGGGCAGCCCCAGCCGCCGCAGTGCCGGGTAGAGGGCGAGCGAGGCCCGCAGCCCGAGCGCCTCCACCTTGGTCAGCGCCAGCGCCCGGTCGCTGAGGCCGTCGAGGAAGTAGCGGCGGTGCCGCCGGGTCAGCCGCAGCCACGCCCGCAGCTCCCGCGTCACCTCCCTGTCCCCGAACTGGTGCAGGTCCGCGGCGTGCAGCAGGTCCGCCAGGTCGCGGCAGGGCAGCCGGCGCGTCCCCTCCAGCGCGCCGGCCACCTCGTCCGGCAGCCGCTCCGCGTGGTACTCGCCGCGGTTGGCGCCCCGGGCCCGCACGTCCGCCGTGGTGAAGGACGTCCTGTACGGCTTCTCTGCCCCGTACAGGAAGCCCGCGCGCAGCGGCCCGGGGTCGGGCCGGTAGGCGACGGACAGGCCCGCGTCCGCGCACACGATCAGGCAGCACTCGACGAACGCCCCCAGGCTGAGCCGCAGGTCGCGCCCCGTGGGGTCGCTGATGGGCAGCGCCCTGGCCGGATCCCAGCCGACGGCCGCCTGACCGCCGGCGTAGGTGAGCGTCCACGGCTGCGTGTTGTGCGCGCTGGGCGCGCGCCAGAAGTCGGGCTCCAGCGCCCGGAGCTGTCTCACTCGAGATCCTTGTCATAGAAGGTGTAGCCGTGCAGGGGCCGCCCGCCCATCGCGACGTACTGGGCGGCCGAGCCGGGGTTGCCGCGCTCGACGTACGTGCTGCGCAGCGTGTGGTAGCCACCCCGCCGCAGCCCGTCGTGCAGCTCCCGTGACAGCAGCCGCATGTAGCCGTGGCCCTGCTCGTCCGGCACCGTGCCCTTGACGATGAGCACGGCCTCGCGGCGGTAGCGGGAGCGGGTGGCGAGCAGCCGGAGCTGGTGGAAGAGGTGCAGGTTTCCGCGAATCCTCGCGACGAAAGCGGAGATGTCGGGCAGGCACAGCACGAAGGCGATCGGCCGCCCCGCCTTCGTCAAATAGAGCAGCAGCGCCTCGTCCAGCAGGTACGCCAGCCCGTCCGTCTGCTCGGCGAGCTGCTCGGCGGAGATCTCGGTGTAGTACCCGAGCTGCGCGAAGCTGGCGTTGAGCATCTCGCGCAGGATCGGGAGCTGCTCGCGCACCCGCCGCCGGTCCCCGCGGTGCACCCGCAGCTCCTCGGCGCGGATCCGCGCGTCGTCGAAGGCGAACACCGGCTCCCGCGGCACCGGGCAGATCCAGGTGTCGGACTCGAACCGGCGGCCGAACCCGTACGCCTCGTAGGCGGCCGGGTAGTACGGCCGGTTCCAGGCGCTGTCGATGAACCCGCGCTCCCCGAACCCCGAGGTGATCACCCCTCCGGCCTGGTTGGGCAGCAGCGACACCGGCCCGAACACCGCCTTCCTCCCGGCCGCCACCCCGGCCGCGCAGATCGCGTCGAACAGTTCCTCGGCCGCGTCCTGCTCGAACTCCGTCAGCCCGAAGAGCTGGGTGTCCCGCCCCAGCCTGGCGTCCAGGGCGGCGTCGGTGTGCAGCGTCGTGCGCGCGACCACGCGCCCGCCCCGCCGCAGCAGGAGCAGCCGCACGCCGCGCCGGCGCCATCCGCGCACCGTGGCGCGCAGGGGCGGGACGAACCGTTCCTCGCCCGCGTACAGCCGGTCGGTGAAGGTGAGGAAGTCACGCAGGTCGCGGCGGGACTCGACGGGGATCACGCGCGCCTCACCGGCGGGCCGCCGCCGTTCTCGGCGGACAGCGGCGTGAACGTCTCGATGTGCGCCATCTCCCCGCCCTCGGCCCGCCAGATCCCGTTGCTGTACCCCTCGGGCTCGGCGTTGTAGAGCCGGATGTAGCCGCCGGTGGCGTTCTTCGTGCCGTCCGTCACCCACTGCATGAGCTTGCGGTGGTGGCGGCTGCGCGCGAAGCGCAGCAGCGCGTCGCGGTCCTCGAAGAAGGCCAGGGTGCCCAGCGTGTACGGGAACTCCCAGTAGACCTTGTGCCAGCGGTAGCCGCGCATCCGCTTCATGTCCCGCACCATCCGGAACCACGTCAGCGTGAGCGTCAGGATCGACAGCGGCCCCCGATAGCGGGTCGCCCCGACGAACATCGCCGTCGCCTGCCCCTGCGGCGGCGTCCTGCTGAAATCGGTGGTCCTCATGCGTCCTTCACCAGATAGACGTTCTTCATCTTCGTCAGCCGCGCGAACGGCCCCTCACCCAGCCCGAACACCTTGATCCGCAGATCGGCGGCCGTCGGGTCCTCCTTCAGCGACTCGGCGAAGTCGCGCGAGACCGCGCTCAGGTGCGCCACGACCCCCTTGCGGCAGATCTCCGCCAGCGCCCCCTGGTCCACCTCACCGCGCACCTCCAGGTTGATCACCGGCCGGTACTCCAGGCCGGGCAGCTCCTCCAGCGACAGGCAGAACCGGTTGATCGCGGCGGCGTACGGGTTGCCCTGGTAGAGGCCGTACTCGACGTCCTGCGGGTAGAGGTTGGCCCCCATGTACGAGATCGTCGAGTCCTTGCGGCCGAACAGGAACAGCAGCGGCAGGTTCATCCGCTCGTCGGTCCACATGGCCGCGTAGTCGTCGTCGCCCAGCGCCCGCCGCACCTCGGCGAGCGTGTGCAGCCGGGCCTCGTCGCCCACGTTGTAGCGCAGCTTGGGCTGCAGGCAGCTCTTGGTGTTGATCGTGCACAGCAGCTCGCCGCCGGCGTTGACCTCCAGGAACGTCTCCAGCGGGTTGTAGTGGAAGATCATCGGCAGCCGCTGCTCGCCGGGGCCGAGCAGGGCGTCACGCAGCCGCTGGTCGGTGGCCAGGCGCTTGCGCAGCCGTACGCTGAAGCCGCTCTCCGCGCCCATCCCGATCGTCAGGTCGCTGGCGCCGTAGCCGGAGCGCACCTCCTCGAAGCGCTCCTCCAGGTAGTCGCGCAGCGCCTCCGTCATGCCCTCGCCGCCGACCATGCCGCGGATGCGGTAGTCCTCCCACGGGAAGCCCGCCTCGTCGAGGCGGTCGCGCAGGTGCTTCAGGAACGGCGGGTACGCCGCCACCACGTAGTCGTAGCCGGGGCCGAAGTGCTCCAGCGTGTCGGCGATCTTCTCCAGGTCGGGGCCGGTGTTCTTGACCATCGCGATGCGGGCCATGGCCGCCCCGGTGGTGGTGCCGGTGGCCCAGGCGCCCATCGAGTACGCGTTGATCACGAACAGCCGCCTGCCGGGGAAGACCAGCTCGATGTACCCGGCGGCGTTGCGGTAGATGCCCTGCAGCTCGCGCGGCCCGCGCACCCAGTTGTACGGCTTGCCGCTGGATCCGGACGACTCGTCCACGATCACGCCGGGCCGGTGCAGCCTGCCCTCCTGGCAGCGGCTGGCCTCGTCGTACGTGCCGGCGTAGTTCTGCTTGGTCGTCTCGGGGAAGTCGGCCAGCAGGCGGGCGCGCTCGGCCTCGTGCGCGCGCAGGAAGTGGCGGTAGGCGGGCACGTCCACGGCCGCGAACTGGCAGGCCACCCTGGCGTGCCGGGCCGCCACCCAGTCGAGCGCGGGGTGGTAGCCGCGGGCGACCATGCGCCAGATCGCGGGGTTCAGGGTGCCCAGCCGGTACGCGCCCGTCAGGGTCCAGGAGTAGGCCTGGAGGCGGGCCCTGCGCCAGCGCTGACGGGGGGTGAGCGGCCCGAGGTCGGGACTGAGGCGGATCATGACCCGTGAGACTAGTGGGATCGACTGGAAGGTCACTTGTCGTCCACTTTCATCGCTTTCGCCCTTCGCGGAAGGAAGCTTTCCGCATGGGGTCGTAGCGTGGGGCCGTCGGACGGAAGAGAGGCACATTCCCGTGATCGAACTGTCGTGGCCGCAGGTCAGCGCGAGGCGGCTGGAGCGCGCCGGGCTCGTCACCGCGGCCGGCGGCCCCGAGGAGACGGTGGCCGCCATGTGCGGCGCGCACGCCCAGGTCATGTCGGCCGCCGAGCTGTCCGTCGGGCTGCGGCTCGACGGCGTCACCCGCGTCCACGTGCGCGAGGCGCTGTGGAAGGAGCGCGGCCTGGTCAAGACGCACGGCCCGCGCGGCACCGTGCACCTGCTGCCCGCCCGCGACCTGCCCAGGTGGGTCGGCGCCCTGTCCACGCTGCCCGTCGCGCCCGCACCGGCGAACATCCGGATGACGGACGAGCAGCGCGACCATGTGGTGACGGCCATCCGTGAGGCGCTCCAGGGCGCCGAGCTGACGATGGACGAGCTGAGCGAGGCGGTCGTCGCGGCCACCGGGCCGTGGGCGGGCGACCTGGTCATGCCCGCGTTCCAGACCTACTGGCCGCGGTGGCGGCAGGTCATGCACCTGGCGGCGCACCGGGGCGCGTTCGTCTTCGGGGCGGGCCGCGGGCGCAAGGTCACCTACACCGCCGCGCCGGACGCCCCGCCGGCGACGGACGGGCCCGCCTGGCTGGCCAGGAGCTACCTGCGGGCGTACGGGCCCGCCACTCCCGCCGAGTTCGCCCAGTGGGCGGGCGGGTCCGCCGGGTGGGCGAAGGCGGCGTTCGAAGGGGTCGAGCTGGAGGAGGTACGGCTGGAGGGGAGGCCGGCCTGGGTGCTAGCGGGCGACACCGCGGTGCCCGGCGAGCCGCCCCGGGGCGTGCGGCTGCTGCCGTACTTCGACGCTTACGTGGTGGCGGGCCGGCCCCGCGAGCTCCTGTACGCGGGCGACGCGGCGCGGCGGGCGCTGAACGGCGGGCAGGCGGGCAACTTCCCCGTGCTGCTCGTGGACGGGAACGTGGCCGGCGTCTGGCACCAGCGGCGCTCGGGCAGCCGGATCGACGTCACGGTCGAGCCGCTGCGCGACCTCACCCCGGCCCAGCTGGGCGAGCTCCAGGAGCAGGTGCTGCGGGTCGGCGAGGTGCTGGAGGGCCGCCCGCGGCTCACGATCGGCCCGGTCACCGTCGGGGCGCACGCCTGATCCTTCCCTTTTACTCCCTCGTCTACGGCATAATAGGGAGTGTTATGGAGCAATACACCGTGGAGCAGGTCGCGGACCTCCTGGGCCTGCACGTCAAGACCGTGCGTAACTACGTGCGGGACGGGCGGCTGCCCGCCGTGCGCATCGGCAGGCAGTACCGCATCGCCAAGGAGGACCTCGCGGCGTTCACCGGCCTGCCGGTCAGCGCGCCCGCCAGGCCCCGTCACGCCGAGGTGTCCGGCATCGTGCAGATCGACGGCATCGCCAGGCGCGACATGGACCGCCTCAGCACCATGGTCATGGGCTCCCTGACAGGCCGGCCGAACGGCCTGCGCGTGCAGTTCGTCTATGACGAGGAGCGCGAGCACCTCAAGATCGTCGTCCTGGGCGGGCTGGAGGAGAGCGCGCAGGTGCTGCGCATCATCGACGCGCTCGTGCGCGACTGAACGGCCGGGCCCGCCGACACGTCATCGACTTCCTGGAGAGCAGCCATGCCCGACGGCTACCACTACGCCGACGGCGAGCCCATGAACGGGACCGCCGACGTGCTCGACCTCATCGGAGAGACCTGGGGGCGCGACGTCACCTGGGTGGCCGTGCCCATCGAGCGGCTGCCTGCCGACTTCTTCACGCTGAGCAGCGGCGTGGCCGGCGAGGTCACGCAGAAGTTCGCCAACTACCGGCTCGGGCTGGCCATCGTGGGCGACGCCGCCCCGCACGCCGCCGCCAGCAACGCGGTACGCGCCTGGATCGCCGAGGCCAACCGGGGGGAGCAGCTCTGGTTCGTCCGCGACGAGGCCGAGCTCGCGGCCCGCCTGTCGGGCCGGGGCTAGCCGGACGTCCGTCCCCGCGTGGCCGGGGCCGGCCGGATGCCTGTGCTCAACCCTTGGCCACCGCGCTCTCGATGCCGTCGAGCAGCACGTCCAGGCCGATCGCGAACGTGTCGGCCGTGCCGGGCCCGCCGTCCTCCGACTCCACCCACGCCACCATCGGGTACTGGTCGGTGAAGCCCGGCGCCACCTCCTCCAGCAGGTGCGAGCGCGTGCGCCACCACTCCTCGTCCGACACCCCGGTCGCCGAGGGAGCCAGCCGCGACTCCGTGACGGTCCTGGCCGCACCCCGGACGAAGTCGAACAGCAGCGCCACCATCCCGCGCGTCCGCCGCGGCCCCAGCCCCGTGCCGCGCAGGATCGACACCACGCTCTCCAGCGTCGCGAACTCGTTGGGCCCCAGCACCGGCCGGGCCTGCGACACCTGCAACACCCAGGGGTGGCGCAGGTAGAAGGCCAGCGTGTGCTCGGCCCACGAGGCCACGGCCGGGCGCCAGCCCGCGCTCACGTCGTACTCGGCGGGCAGCTCGGCCAGCACGCGGTCGTACATGAGGTCGACCAGCTCGCCCTTGTTCGGCACGTACGTGTAGAGCGCCATGCCCGTGCGCCCCAGCCGCTCGCCGACCTTGCGCATCGACAGGGCGGCCATGCCCTCGCTGTCGGCCACCTCGATGGCGGCCTCGACGATCACGTCCACGCTCAGCCCCGGTTTGGGGCCCGGCCGCACCTCGCCCGGCTCCTCGCCGCTGCGCCACAGCAGCGCCATCGACCGTCGCGCATCACCCTGACCTGCGAAGACGACCAACACGGAACTCCCGGGGCGGACAATTCCTTACGCCATAAGGATATCAGCCGTGCCGATCATGCGACGGGCGGAGCCGTACAGGTGGGTCGAGGGTACTCGATCGAGCTCTGGGCGGGCCGTCATGGGGCCCGAACGGCGGCTGTCCCGGCCCCCGCGCTGGGCGGGTACCGGGACAGCCGTACGCCGAAAGCTCAGCTCTCGTCAGTCGTCGTAGCCGTAGTCGTCGTCGCCCTCGTCGTCCGACCAGTCCTTGGAGTCGGACTTCTTGCAGACGTCCGAGTCGCGGGTGCCGGCGAAGACGCCGTGCTTGGTGATGTGGTGGTAGGTCGTGTCGTCGTTCAGGCCCAGGCCGCAGTGCTTCGGACGCTTGGCCCACTCCTCGGCCCAGGCGTAGTCCTTCTCGTCGCCTGCGGACGCCGAGCCTGCCGTGCCGAACAGCATGGCCGCGGCGAGCAGCGCCCCGCCGGTGGCGATAAGGCTCTTCTTCATGATCTCCCCCTGTAATCACGGAGTGCCATCGGCCATCACTATACGTAGCGATCTTGAGGCTTCCAGTAGCGCCACACCGGCTTTTCCCGCAATGATCCGCCGATGACGAGCCGGGCCGCCGCCGCACCCGGCCGGAGAACGTGATCAACGTCGGCGCCGGGCAGCCCCGCCCCGACGTCGCGGAACCCGCCGCGCAGGCCGCCCCGCCCCGCCCCGGCACCGCCCGCGCCACCTACCCGGACGTCGTGCGCGGGAGCTCCGGGCCGGCCCGGCCGGCGACGCCGAGGACCGGCACGGTGACGGCGGCGTAGCGGGCAAGATCCGCCGCGTTCGTCACCACCGTGTCGTACACCAGGATCGGCGCGATCGCCCCCAGCGCCGCGCGGAACGGCGGCCCGCGCATCGCGGAGATCATCTGCTGCGGCAGCCCGCCCGGCTTCTGACGTCCCGGTCGTGCTCGCCGGCGGTACGGAGGAAGATGGCCGCATGAGTGCCACGAAGGCTCGGCGGTGGAGCCTGACGCTGGCCGGCGTCGCCGTCACTGTGGGCGGCGGGGTGGCCACCAACCAGGTCGACGGCCCCGGATGGGCCCAGGCGGCATGGTACGCCGGGGCGATGGTGTGTCTCACGGTCGGGCCATGGCTCACGCTCAAGGCCTCGGCGCCTCACCGCCCCGCGCCACCGCCGCAGAGCGGGGAGGCGGGGGCGCTCGTCGTGGGAGACGTCCCCCGGGCGTCCGCGGCCCTGCAACGGCGCGCCGAACTCATGGCGGTGCTGGAGTCGGCCGTGGGGCCGGACCAGTCGGTGGCGGTCAGCGTGCTCACGGGTCCGCGTGGCGTGGGCAAGACACAGCTCGCGGCGGCCTACGCGCGTGCTCGCGCGGAGCAAGGGTGGCCACTGGTGGCGTGGGTGCACGCGGAGAGCCGTGACCTGCTCCTGTCGGGGATGGACGCGGCCGCCCGCACCGCCGGCATCACCGTGCCGGGGGAGGACGCCGAGCAGGGGGCGCAACGCCTGAAGGAGTGGCTCGGCGCGCAGCGAGAGCGATGCCTGCTGGTGCTGGACAACCTGGTGGACGCGCAACTGACGGCCGAGTGGCTGCCCTCGGTGGGCGCGCTGCGGTGCGAGCGGGCTGGTCAGGTGGCGAAGACGTCCCGCAGGAAGGTCGTCAGGGCGTCGGTCACCTGCCGTGGGCGCTCCAGGGGCGGGAGATGGCCGGTTTCGGGGAGGTCGAGGCGGCGGGCGCCCGGGATGCCTTCCGACAGCAGCGCCGACACCTCCTGGATGCCCGGCACGTCCGACAGCCCGTTGATCACCAGCGTGGGGGCGCTCACCTCGGGCAGGCGGGTGGCGGCGGGCGGGACGAGCCGGCGTTCGGCGGACCTGGGGCCGGTCCAGGCGCGTTCGAACACCAGCCGGCACATCTCCACGGCCGCGTCCCACACCGGCTCCGGCAGCGCGTCACGGCTGCGCTCGGGCCCCGCGACCTGCCAGAGGGTGTGCGCCTCCGCCATCGCTCGCACGTCGGCGGGGTCCACGTGGTCGGCGGTTCCCGCGCGGTAGCGGGCCAGGCGGTCGGGTGGCACCGAGGAGTGGACGCGCTCGGCGGCCTGTTCCAGCATCTCGCGCGGCCACTGGTGACCGGACAGACCCGAGCAGATCAGGGCGAGCGCGGCGACCCGGTCGGGTGCGGCGAGAGCGGCCTCGACCGCGTACGCGCCGCCCATCGAGCAGCCCACCAGCGCCGCCCGGTCCACGCCCAGGGCGTCCATGAGGGCGAGCAGGTCCTCGTGGTGGCAGACCTCGCCGCCTGCGTCGCCGGATCTGCCGTGGCCGCGCCAGTCGTAGCGGATCACCCGGTAACGCTCGGACAGCGCGGCGAACTGGTGCTCCCACATGCGCATGTCGGCCACTCCCGCGTGCAGCAGCACGACGGTGCCCGGAGGCGCCGGCGGGCCCGCCTCCTCGTATGCGAGGTCGAGATCGTCCACGACTTGCACGTTAGCGGGGTGGCGGGGGGTGCCGGGCAGGTGTTCGCCACGGGCACAGCCCTTCGCCACCCGCGACCCGCGCCGGCGGCACCGGCCCCCGGCAAGCCCCCGCGTGTGGCTCGCGGACGACCGGCGCCGGCCGGGCGTCGGTCCCGTGCGGGTCAGTCGGTGCCGTAGTCCGGGGTCATGGCGGCGGCCAGGGTGAGGTGGGAGGCGGCCTCCTCGTGCCGCCCCTGGCGCTGCAGGGTACGGCCCAGCAGGTGACGGGCGTAGGAGTCGTCCGGCGACTCGGCCACCAGCGACTCCAGCGCCGTACGCGCCCGGTTGAGCTGGGCCGAGGCGAAGTACGCCCGCGCCGCCAGCAGCCGCACACCCCGATCGTCGCCGTGCTCGGCCATCAGCGGCCGCAGCAGGGTCAGCGTGCCCAGGGGGTCGCGCTGGTCGAGCAGCGACTCCGCGAGGCGCAGCCGCTCCACCTCGGCGGGCAGCCGCCGGGGCGTGTGCCGCGCGGCGTCCTCGAGGAACTCCCGCAGCGCCTCGGGCGGCTGCGCGCCCTCCAGCGCGAGCCCGTTCGCCACGATCGTGGGCGAGGTCCGCACGCCCTTGGCCTTGCCGACGAGCAGCAGCTCGCGCACCAGCTCGGCCCCCGGCAGGGTCTCCAGGGAGGGCTCGCCGGTGTAGCCGGCCTCCTCCGCCAGCCCCGCCTCGGCGGCGATGGCGGTCAGGACGGCGAGGTCGCTGATGTCCTGGACGTCCACGAAGTGCGCCCGCAACACCCGCTCCACCACGCGGTCCTGCAGCTCGGCCCCGCCCTTCTCGTACGCCAGCGCGATCAGCCGGTGCGCCTCCAGCGTGCTGGCCCGCCACTCGGAGCCCCACTGCTCGCCGAGCCCTTCGGCGGCGGCCACCCCGGCCACCCGCGCCCGGTTCTCCGTGGGGGACAGGCCGGGCGCGCAGGCACGCAGCGCCTCGTCGGCCACGGGGTCACGCAGGAGGTCCGCCATGGGGACGGCCCGCGCGGGCGCCGACGGATCGATCCGGTACGGCCGCCAGACCACCTCGACCGGCTCCCCCTCCCAGGAGGCCAGCGCCTTCTCCAGTCGGCGCTTCCCGATGTGAGCCCATCCGCAGACGACGTCCGCCCAAATCTCCACTCTCATGCCATCAAAGTATGCGACAAATGTCGAATAGTCAACACCTGTCGCATAAGCGATGTGTGTCGTATAGTGGAGGCGTGAACCCGGATGATCCACGCGCCCAGCGCACCCGTGCCCGGCTCAAGGCGGCCGTGCTGGAGCTGGCGCTGCAGCAGGAGCTCGCCACCATCACGATGTCCGCGCTGGCCAAGCGCGCCGAGGTGAACCGGGCGACGGTCTACCTGCACTATTCCGACGTCGACTCCCTGATCACCGATGCCATGGACGACGCCGTCACGGCCGTCGCCAGGGCCGCCGCCCTGTGCCCGCTCGACGCCCCCCGCGACCGGGCGCCCCTCCCGCTGGTCGAGCTGTTCGAGCACGTGGCCGTCAACGCCGGGATGTACCGGCGCATGCTCGGGGCCCACGGCAGCGCCCGCTTCGGCGCCCGGATGCGCGAGCGCCTGACGGCCGAGCTCACGCAGCGCTTCGCCGAAGGCCGGCGCCCCTGCGGCTGGGACGACGTGCCGGTGGACATGCACGCCGCCTACCTGGCCGGCGCCCTCGTCGGGGTGATCGCGCACTGGGTCGCGGACGGAGGTTCCGCCGAGGATTCGGCGCTGGCGTTCTGGCGGCTCTTCCGCACCGGCTGCCAGGCCGCCGGCGGGTGACGCCCTTCAGCCGGAGGGGGACGCCCCCTCAGGGGAGGGGCCGCGGAGGGTGATGCCGCGGACGGCGCCGCATGGCCGATAATGTGCACGGTGGTCTTCGCGCGATTGATGGGGGTTCGTATGCGCCTCGCCAAGGTCTGTGCCGCCGCTTCATGGCGAGGGCACACGCTCTAGCCGGTCGGCCCGGCCGCAGTCGGGCCCGTGCCGGTGGGCAAATGCTCCTCGTCCGAAGCGGTCGCTCGCGTAACCGGCCGTTACACGTACCGCCTTCGAGGAGCCGTTCCGCATGCCTCCATGCCCGTACGCCCTGCGTCGAGCCCTGTCCTTCTCCCCGTCCTTCTCCCCGTCCCGCGCGTCAGGTGAATCCAGCCATGCTCCCCGATGACCTCAGTGCCGCCCTCGACCAGGCCGTGGCCCGCTTCTCGCCGCAGGAGCTGTCGGACGCGGTGACCCGGATCACCGAGCGCTACCGCGTCGCCGGCGTCTCCACCGGTGGCAACCACCTGCGCTCGCGCGCCGACATCACCGCCTACGCGGCCTACCGCATGCCCGCCACGTACGCCGCCGCCTCCACCGCCATGCGCCAGGCGGCGATGCTGACCCCCGGCTTCGAGCCGCGCAGCCACCTCGACGCGGGAGGCGGCACCGGCGCGGCGATCTGGGCGGCGGCCGGGATCTGGCCGTCCATCGAGCGGATCACCGTCGTCGAGCACGACGCGCACATCATCGACCTGGGCCGCCGCCTGGCCCGCGGCGGCGCGGCGCCGTTGCGGGGCACGACCTGGCGGCAGGCGTCCATCGGCGCGGGCCTCGACCGGCCCGCCGCCGACCTGGTCACCATGTCGTACGCCCTGGGCGAGCTCCCCGGGCCCGACCGCCCGGGCGTCGTCAAGTGGCTGGCCGAGGAGGCCGCCATGGTGATCATCATCGAGCCGGGCACCCCGGCCGGGCACGCCACCGTCGCCGCGGCCCGCGACGTCCTGGCCGCCCAGGGCCGCACGATCGTCGCCCCCTGCCCGCACGACGGCGCCTGCCCCATCCAGGAGGGACGCGACTGGTGCCACTTCTCGGTGCGCCTGCCCCGGACGTCCCTGCACCGCCGGATCAAGGCGGGCACGCTCAGTTTCGAGGACGAGAAGTTCTCGTACGTCGCCGCCACCACCGGCCCCTGGCCGCGCCCGGCCTCCCGGGTCCTGCGTCACCCGCAGAAACGCAAGGGCGTGGTCTCGCTGCGCCTGTGCACCGAGGGCGACGGCCTGCGCGACGTGATCGTCTCCAAGCGGCAGGGCGGGCTCTACCGCCAGGCCCGCGACGTGGACTGGGGCGACGCGTGGCCCCCGCCTTCTATAGAAAGTCCGGATTGACATAGAAGGCGAGGGCTGGTTGGCTCCCGGGGGACACCACCTCCCCCGGGAAGGGCCGCCGGCCGTGAGCATCGAGTTCCTGCTGACCTCGCTCGTCATCGTCGTCACCCCCGGCACGGGGGTTCTCTACACGCTCGCGGCGGGGCTGACCCGCGGCGGCCGCGCCGGCGTCGTGGCCGCCTTCGGCTGCACGCTCGGCATCGTCCCGCACCTGGCCGCCGCCGTGACCGGCCTGGCCGCCCTCCTGCACGCCAGCGCCGTCGCCTTCCAGGTCATCAAGTACGCGGGCGTCGCGTACCTGCTCTACATGGCCTGGAACACCCTGCGCGAGCGCGGCGCCCTCAACGTCGAGGGGCAGGCCGAGCCGCGCCCCGCGCTGCGGGTGATCGGCGACGGAGTGCTGGTCAACATACTCAACCCGAAATTGTCGATCTTCTTCTTCGCGTTCCTGCCGCAGTTCGTCAGCGCGGGCGAGCCGTCCGCGCTGACGCGCATGCTGGAGCTCGGCGCGGTGTTCATGCTGCTGACGTTCGCGGTCTTCGCCGGGTACGGGCTCTGCGCCGCCGCCGTCAGGAACCAGGTGATCTCCCGCCCCCGGGTGCTGACGTGGCTTCGGCGCGGCTTCGGCGCCGCCTTCGTGGCCCTCGGCGCGAAGCTGGCGCTCACCGAGCGCTGAGCCCGTGACCGCGCGCAGGGCCGTCAGCGGCTGATGAAGGCGAGCAGGTCGTCGCCGAACTCCCGCTCGAAGGCGCCCGTCAGGCCGTGCGGCGCGCCGGGGTAGACCTTGAGCGTGGCATCTTTGAGGAGCTCCGCCGTCCGCGGGGCGCTGGCGACGAAGGGCACGATCTGGTCGTCGTCCCCGTGGGCGACCAGGGTCGGGACGTCGATGCGCTTGAGGTCCTCGGTGAAGTCCGTCTCGGAGAAGGCCCTGATGCAGTCGAGCGCTCCCTTGACCCCGACCTGCATGCTCCACAGCCAGAAGGCGTCGATCACGCCCTGCGACGGTTGCGCGCCCTCGCGGTTGAAGCCGTAGAACGGGACGGCCAGCTCCTTGTAGAACCGGGATCGGTCGGCGGAGACCCCGGCCCGGATGGCGTCGAACACCTCGATGGGCAGGCCCTCGGGGTTGGCGCCGGTCTTGAGCATCAGCGGCGGCACGGCGCCGACCAGGACGGCCTTGGACACCCGGGCGCTGCCGTGCCGGCCCAGGTAGCGGGTCACCTCGCCGCCGCCGGTGGAGTGCCCGACCAGGATCGCCTCGCGCAGGTCGAGGGTGTCCATGAGGGTGGCCAGGTCGTCGGCGTAGGTGTCCATCTCGTTGCCGTGCCAGGACTGGCTGGAGCGGCCGTGGCCGCGCCGGTCGTGGGCGATGGCGCGCAAGCCGTGGGAGGCGACCAGATGGAGCTGGTTGTCCCAGGCGTCGGCGTTCAGCGGCCAGCCGTGGCTGAACACGACGGGCCGGCCGCTGCCCCAGTCCTTGTAGTAGATCTGCGTGCCGTCGGCGGTGCTCACGTAGGGCATGTCATGACCTTTCGGGTCGTTGTCGGTGGTCTCGACGCTAGGTGCTCGCGGTCCGCGGGGAATCGGTCAGATGACTGCACCCGCCCGGGCAGATGACTTGCCCACGCTCTCGGTCAGGTCGCGGCGGCGGGTCTCCGGGGCGAGCAGGACGGCGAAGGCCGTGGCCGCCGCGCAGCCCGCCACCAGCAGGGCGAGGGGCCAGGACGCGCCGCCCGCGGCCGCCACCAGGACGGCCGCCACGAGCGGGGCGGGGCCGCTGGACAGCGCCGCCGTCCACTCGCGGGCGATGGCGACGCCGCTGTAGCGGTAGCGGGTGTCGAACAGCTCGGTGAGCAGCGAGGCCAGCACGGCGAACATCCCGGCGACGCAGACGCCGTACCCCACCGTGATCGCGAGGATCACCAGCCCGGGGTGGCCGGTGTCGACCATCCAGAACATCGGGAAGGCGAAGGCGCACAGGAAGAGCGCGGCGCCGAGGAAGACGGGACGGCGGCCGATCCGGTCCGACAGCAGCCCGAACAGCGGCGTGACCGCGATCGCCACCGCCGAGGCCAGCAGCTTGGCGCTCAGCCCGACCGCGGCGGGCAGGCCGAGCGTCCTGGTCACGTACGACAGCACGAAGACGTTGAGGACGTACCCGATCGCACCGAACGGGGCGTTGGCCGCGAAGGCGATCAGCAGGACCCGCGGCTGCCTCCTGAACACCGCCAGCGCCGGGAACCGGCTCACGCCACGCGCCCGCTCGCGCTCGAACAGCTCCGACTCCTGCACCTGGAACCTGAGGAACAGCCCCACTCCCACCCCCACCAGGCTGAGCAGGAACGGCAGCCGCCAGGCCCACGTCTCGAACGACGGCAGCGCCGAGACCGCGGTGAAGACCAGCGTGGCCGTCAGGAGGCCGAGCTGCACGCCCGCGCCGGGAAGCGAGGCCCACAGCCCGCGCCGGCGCGGATCGCTGGTCTCGGCCACCAGGACCAGCGCCCCCGCGTACTCGGCCCCCGCGCCGAACCCCTGCGCCAGCCGCAGCACCGTCAGCAGGACGGGCGCCACCAGGCCCACCTGGTCGTAGGTGGGCAGCAGCCCGATGCCGGCCGTGGACAGCCCCATCAGCAGCAACGTCATGACCAGCATCGGCTTGCGCCCGGTACGGTCGCCGAAGTGGCCGAACACGACACCGCCGATCGGGCGGGCCAGGAATCCGACGGCGAAAGCGGCGAAGGAGCCCAGGGTGCCCGCGAGGGGCGTCTCGGCGGGGAAGAACTGCTTGTCGAAGACGATCGCCGCGCCCAGGCCGAAGAGGGCGTGGTCGTAGAACTCGAGCGCGGTGCCGATCACGGCGGCCTTGGTCACCGGCCTCTTCTTCATGGATGCCTCCTGGAGGTCGTGGCGGCCTGGCGGATGAGGTCGGCCACCGCGGCGGGCTGGGAGATGTGGACGGCGTGACTGGCGATGACCTCGACGACCGTCGCTCCGGCGCGCTCGGCCATCCTGCGCTGGGCCTGCGGCGGGATCATCCGGTCCGCGGTCGCGACGAGGTACCAGCTCGGCCTGTGCCGCCAGGCCGGGTCGCTGACCCGCCCGGCGAACGCCTCCACGCCGCTCGGGATCTGGGAGCCGGCCAGGGACGCGGCCACCTGGTCGGGCAGGTCGGCGGCGAACGAGGCGGCGAACCTGTCGCGGTCGAGGAGAAGCAGGCCGTCCACGGGAGCGGGAAAGGGCGGGGTGGTGACGAGGGCGCCGGCCGATTCGCCCTGGTCGGGGGCGAACGCGGCGATGTACACCAGCGACGCGACCCGGGGATGGATGCCGGCCTCACTGATGACGGCCCCGCCGTAGGAGTGGCCGCTCAGGACGGCCGGGCCGTCGAGGCCGTCCAGGACGCGGCGGGTGACGGCGGCGTCGCCCTCCAGCGACAGGGTCGGGATCTGCACGATGTGGACGCGGAAGCCGTCCCTGGTCAGCTCGTCGTGGACGGCCTGCCAGCCGGATCCGGCCACGAAGTCACCGTGCACGAGCACGATGTTCCTGATGGCGGTCATGTCATTCCTGAGCTGGGCGGACAGGCCCGGTGCCTGTCCCGGTGCACCCCATCCAAGGCGCGCGGAGGCGGCCGGGCCACGCAGAACAGCACGCAGAACTAGTGCGGAGAACCGTCAGGAGGCGGCGTTGGCCAGGTCACGGCAGCGGCTGCTCGCGTCGGCGTCGCCGGTGACCTCGTACACCTCGGCCGCCCGCGCGTACGCCTGGCGGCTCTCGCCGGGGCGGCCCTCCTCCGCCAGCAGGGCCGCCAGCGTCTCCAGGGCGCCGGCCTGCACGGCGGGCAACTGGGCCTGCTCCAGGAGGCCGATCGCCTCGGAGAGCTTGCTGATCGCCTCGGACCGCTGGCCGAGGAGCCCCAGACATTCGCCGATGCGGGCCAGCGCGACCGGCCGGCTGAACGCCACGGTGCTCGGCGCCAGCCCCGACGCGTCGTCGTTCACCAGGTCCCACAGGCGGTGGTACTGCTCCAGCGCCTGCTCGTAGTGGCCGGCGTCTCGATGGCAGGAGCCCAGGGAGCCGAGACAATGGCTGTAGGCATCGATGTCACCGTCGGCCTTGAAGAGCTCCGCCGCCTGGCTCTGCGCCTCGATGGCCTCGTCGAGCCGCCCGAGCCTGCGCAGCGCGCCCGCCGCGAAGTGGTGGGCCGAGGCGATCTCCTCGGTGCTGCCGGCGCGGACGGCCAGCTCCATCGCCTGCGCCGTGTGGCGCAGCGCGGCCTCCATGTCGCCTCCGGACGTGAGCTGCACCCACGCGAGCGCGTTCAGCTGCGCGGCCTGCCGGGACAGGTCGCCCAGGGCGGCGGCCGCCTCCACGCCGAGGGTGTAGACGTCACTCCAGTGCACCGCGTGCATCCATCGGTCGGAGAAGTGCACCACCGACATGGCGAAGTCGATGACGGCGGCGTGACCGCCGCGGCTCGCCACCTGACGCAGGGCGCCCAGCCAGTTGTCCACGTTCACCCGCAGCCAGCGGTCGGCCTCCTCCGCGGTGGACGGACCGGCGCGGTCATGGTCGCGCCGGCCGGACCCCAGGCCGAACCACCATCCGGCGCTGGTGGCCGTCCGCAGCAGCCACTCGGTCACCGTCAGGGTGACCGCCTCGCGCTCGGCCGCGGACTCCTCGGCCCTGAGCCGGTCGCGGGCGAAGAGCCGTACCAGGTCGTGGAAGCGGTAGCGTCCCGACGCGCTGTCCTGGAGCAGGCCGAGGTCGACGAGCTCGTCGAGGGCGTCCCAGGCCCCCTCGGTCGGCATGCCGCCCGCCACGGCGGCCAGCGCGGCGTCGAAGGTGCGTCCCGGCACCAGGGCGAGCCGGCGGAAGACCCGGCGGGTGGAGCCGGCGAGCTGCTCGTAGGACAGCCCGAACGCGGTGGCGATCTTCAGATCGCCGGCGCTGAGCTGGTCCAGGCGGCGCTCCTCGTTCGTCAGCCGGGCGGCGAGGTCGGCGGCGTTCCAGCCGGGCCTGCTGACCAGCCGGTTCCCGGCGATCCTGAGCGCGAGGGGCAGGCCGCCGCACAGCTGCGCGAGCTGCCAGAGCGCCGGGTCGTCGTCGGAGGCGCCGCGCTCCTTCAGGATGCCGGTCAGCAGCTCCGTGGCCTCCATCGGGGGCAGCGGCCCGAGGCCGAGCCTGCGTACCCCTTCGAGCCCGGCCAGCAGGCGGCGGCTGGTCACCAGCGCCTTGCCCGCGCCGCCGCCCGGCAGCAGCGGCCGGACCTGCTCCTCGGAGGCGGCGTTGTCCAGCACGATCAGCGCGCGCCGCTCGCGCAGCAGGGACCGGTACAGGGACGCGCGCCCGGCGACGTCCGGCGGGATCTGCTGCTCCGTGCTGCCGAGTGCGCGCAGCAGCAGGCTCAGCGCCTCGTTCACGGGCAGGGGCTGCGCGGACATGCCGAACAGGTCGAGGAAGTACACCCCGCCGGGGAAGCCCGGCCGCAGGGCGTGGGCGGCGCGGACGGTCAGCGTGGTCTTGCCGAGCCCGGCGGAGCCGGTGATGAGCCCCACTCCCGCGTCGCCGGCGTGCAGCAGCTCGTCGATCCAGGCCAGCTCCGGGGACCGGCCGGTGAAGTCGTCGACGGAGCGGGGCAGTTCGCACAGCCCGGTCGGGCGGTTCCAGTGATCGCGCAGGCGGCCCTCGCGCGCCAGCTCGATGAGCTGCCTGCGGTCGGCGTCGGCCAGGCCGAGCGCGTCGGCCAGCGCGGTGACGGTACGGTGCTGCGGGCCCTTGCTGCGGCCGCGCTCCATGTCCGACAGGGTGCGGGCGCTCACCCCTGAGGCCTCGGCGAGCTGCTCCAGCGTCAGGCGTGCCGCGTGCCGATGGCGGCGCAGCACCTCAGCGAAGCCGGGTGGGGTGGTGATCGGACGCTCCCTCGCCGCGAGCCGGTGAAGATCACCCCAAGCTTACGGTGGATGACCGGTCACACCCAAGAGGCCCCCGGCCGTGCCTCCTGGCCTCAGCAGGCAGTGTGCACGGCCTCGGCAGGTGGTGCGCCCGGCCTCAGCCGGCGGTGCCGAGTGCCTGGGCCAGGAAGCGCCCGGCCCGGCCGATCGCCCGCTGGGCGGCGTGGGTGCCGCGCAGCGCGTTGAGCGAGAGGAACCCGTGGATGACGCCCTCGTAGCGGACGGCGGTCACGGGCACGCCCGCCGCGCGCAGCCCGGCGGCGTACGCCTCGCCCTCGTCCCGCAACACGTCGGCCCCGGCGGTGACGACCAGGGCGGGCGGCAGCCCGGAGAGCCGGCGCTTCGGAGCCCGCAGCGGCGAGACGGTGATCTCGGCCCGCTGCGCCTCGTCCCCGGCGTACTGGTCCCAGCGCCAGCGCATGCCGTCGGCGCGCAGGAAGTAGCCCTCGGCGAACTCGCGGTAGGAGCCGGTGCCGCAGGACGCGTCCATGGCCGGGCACAGCAGCACCTGCGCCGCCAGGCGCTCACGGGCGGCCAGGGCGAGCGCGGCGGCCAGGTTGCCGCCGGCCACCGCGATCCTGGAAGCGTCCAGCCCGTGGGCGCCGCCGTGCGCGCGCACCCACTCCAGTGCCGCCTGCCCCTCGCCGAGCGCGACGGGGTAGCGGGCCTCGGGCGAGAGGCTGTAGTCGACGAACACCGTCGCCGCCCCCGACTCGCGGGCCAGCTCGCGGGCCAGCCGCCCGTGGGCGTGCTCGCCGCCGAAGACCCAGTCGCCGTGCAGGTAGAGCACCACGGGCAGCGGACCCGCGGCGTCGCCGGGGCGGAAGACGGTGAGCCGCGTCCCCTCGATCGGCTGCCGGGTGACGCCGGGCACGAGGATGTCCGGGCACTGGACCTCCGCCAGCGCCCGGCGGCCCGCCGCGAGCGGCATGCCGTGCAGGAACGGAGGGCCCGCGGTGGCATCGGCGAAGGCCCGGGCAGCCGGCTCCAGGACGGGTTCGGTCATTGACTGCTCCAAGGGCCGGTGCGATGCGCTGCCGACGCTAGGAGAAGTCAAGGCACCAGTCATTCGTCACATGACGTACTTATGCGACAATTCGATCAAGGGGGCGGCGGCGGGAGGTGTCGCGTGAGCACGCTCTTCGGCCGCGAACGCGAGGTCGCGACACTCGAAGGGCTCGTGGACGGCGTTCACGAGCGCGGAGCCGCGCTCGTCGTACGCGGAGCGGCGGGCATCGGCAAGTCGGCCCTGCTGGCCGCCGTCACGGAGCGCGCCGAGGCCGGGAACCTGCTGGTCTCCACCGCGTCCGGGGTGCAGAGCGAGACGCACCTGCCCTTCGCCGGGCTCCACCAGCTCCTGCGGCCGATGCTCGGCGCCGCCGGCCAGTTGCCCGCCCGCCAGCGCGAGGCCCTGCTCGGCGCCTTCGGGATGAGCGAGGCAGGGGACCCCGAGCCGTTCCTGGTCGCGCTCGCCGTACTCAACCTGCTGGGCGACACGGCGACCGACCGGCCCCTGCTCATCGTGGTGGACGACGTCCAGTGGCTGGACGGGCCCACCACCGAGGTGCTGGGGTTCGTGGCCAGGCGGGTGCGATCGGACCCGATCGTGCTGCTGATGGCCCTGCGCGACGGCCATCCCACCAGCCTGGACGCCAGCGACCTCCCCGAGCTGCGGCTGACCGGCCTGGAGTCCGCAGCGGCCGAGGCGCTCCTGGACGCCCAGGCCGCCGGGCTCAGCGTCGGCATGCGCTGGCGCGTGCTGAGCGAGGCGGCCGGCAACCCGCTCGCCCTGGTCGAGCTGCCGCTCGCGCTCGGCGCCGGGGCCGTCACGGCCGAGGCGGCGTGGCTGCCGCTCACCGCCCGCCTGGAGCGGGCCTTCGCCGTGCGGCTGGCCGAGCTGCCGCCGCACACCAGGGCGCTGCTGCTGGTGGCCGCGGCCAACGACGGCCACGACGTGGCCGACGCCCTGGCGGGCGGCGGGATCGTGGCGGGCGCGGTCCTGACCGCCGAGGCGCTGGCCCCGGCCGTGGACGCGGGGCTGGTGGAGCTGCGCGAGCAGGCCCTGCGCTTCCGGCACCCCCTGGTGCGCTCGGCGATCTACCAGAAGGCCGGCCGCACCGATCGGCTGGCGGCCCACGCCGCGCTGGCGCTGGTGCACGAGCGCGACCCGGACCGCAGGGCCTGGCACCGCGCCGCGGCGATCGCCCAGCGGGACGAGTCCGTCGCCACCGAGCTGGAGGGGGTGGCCGCGCGGGCCCGGCAGCGCGGCGCGATCCCGGTGGCGGTGACCGCCCTGCGCCGGGCGGCGGAGGTCAGCGAGGAGCCGGCAGCGGGCGCCCATCGCCTGCTGACCGCGGCCGAGCTGGCCTTCGAGCTCGGCCGCGGCGACCAGGCCGCCGAGCTGCTCGCGCTGGCCAGGCCGTCCGTCCTGGGTGAGCTGCCGCACGCCAGGGGCCTGTGGCTGAGCGAGATGCTCGGCGAGGGGCGCAACGACGGCCCCGCGCGGATCCACCGGCTGGTCACGACGGCCGAAGCGGCGCACGCGGCGGGCGACCGCGAGCTCGCGCTCGGCTTCGTCCGGGCCGCGGCCATCCGCTGCTGGTGGAGCGACCCAGGCTGGGAGCAGCGCGGCAGCGTCATCGCCCTGGCCGAACGGCTCGCGGCCGGCGACGACGACCCCGAGCTGCTGGTCACCCTGGCCACGGCAGGGGCGGTGGAACGCTGCGCGGACGTCATCGAACGCCTGGCCAAGATCCGCCACACCCGGCTGGACGCGGACGTGACCAGGCTCCTGGGCGTCGCGGCGAGCTCGGTCGGCGCCTTCGACCTGGTCGGCGACTTCATGGAGAGCTCGATCGCCGACCTGCGCATCCAGGGCAGGCTGGGCCTGCTCACGCGGGCGCTCAGCACGCAGGTGTGGCGGCAGATCTTCTGCGGCGACTGGGCCGGGGCGGTGCTGGTCGCGGAGGAGGCCGAGCGCCTGGCCCGCGAGACCGGGCAGCCGCGCCGGCAGGCCTCCGCCCTCGGCATGCTGGCGCTGCTGGCCGGGCTCCGCGGCGAGGAGGAGCGCGGCCTGGCGCTGGCCGCGGAGGGGGAGCGGGTGCTCGGCACCGTCGCCATCAGCGCGGTCGCGGCGCTGATCGAGCATGCCAGAGGCGTGATCGCGTTGTGCGCCGGGCGGCACGACGACGCGTTCGGGCACCTGTGGCGGCTGTTCGAGCCGGGTGACGCCGCCCACCACATGATCTGGCGGTTGTGGGTGATCAGCGAGCTGGCGGAGGCCGCCGTCGGGGCCGGCCGTACGGAGCCGGCCAGGCGGGCGGTGGCCGAGCTGGAGCAGGTGGCCGCCAGGACCCCGTCCCCGCTGCTGCACGTGGGGCTCCGGCACGCCCGGGCGCTGCTGGCGGGCGATGCCGAAGCCGAGGCGCTCTACCAGGACGCGCTGGGCGCCGACCTGTCCCGCTGGCCCACCGCCCGGGCACGCCTGCTGCTCACCCACGGCATGTGGCTGCGCCGCCGGCGGCGGATCCAGGAGGCGCGGGTGCCGCTGCGCGCCGCCCGCGACGCCTTCGACGTGCTCGGGCTGCTCGCCTGGGGCGAGAAGGCCCGCCAGGAGCTGCGGGCCGCGGGCGAGACCAGCGACCTGCGCGTCGCGCCGGCCGCCGAGCTGCTCACCTCGCAGGAGCTGCACATCGCCCGGCTGGCCGCCTCCGGGCTGTCCAACCGCGAGATCGGCCAGCAGCTCTACCTGTCGCACCGCACCGTCAGCACCCACCTGTACCGGGCGTTCCCCAAGCTCGGCATCACCTCGCGCGGGCAGCTGCGCGACGCCCTGGAACAGGCGGCCCCCGGATATACGTCACGCGACTGATACCCCGGTCCGTCATGCGCGACGTACCGTCGCCGCGTGCCGTCATCTCGCCAGGAACTCCAGCAAGAGCTCATTCCACTGCTCGACGTGGGTGAGCGGAGCACCGTGCGGCGCGTCGGGGATCGTCACGAGGGAGCTGCCCGCGATCGCCCGCGCGACGCGCGCCCCGCTGTCCTCCAGAGGGACGAACGCGTCCTGCTCGCCCTGAAGGATCAGCGTGGGCACGGTGACGCGGGCCAGGCCGGGGCCGGGATCGGCGGCGCTCCAGGCCGTCAGCGAGTCCGCGGTCGCCTTGGGGGAGGCGTCGGCGGCATGCCTGAGCAGGTACTGGCGTGTCGGCTCGTCCAGCGTGCTGTGCCCGCCGACGGCGAAGAACCTGAGCAGCAGGTCGTCGAGCATGGGCAGGCGGTACCGCAGGGAGGCGCCGCGGAGCTCGTGCGCGAGCGGGTCCGGGTAGAGCACCGGGCTGGCCAGCACCAGCCGGGCCACCCGCCCCGACGAGGCGGCGTAGCCGACCGCCTCGGCGCAGCCGGTGGAGAACCCCACCAGCGCCAGCCCCGTCAGGTCCAGGCTCTCGACCAGCGCCGCCAGGTCGGCGGTGAAGGTGGCCAGGTCGTAGCCGCGCCAGGGCCGGCTGGAGCCGCCGAACCCGCGGCGGTCGTAGCAGACCACCCGGTGCCCGGCCTCGACCAGCGGGCCGATCTGGGGCTCCCAGAACCGGAGCGACAGCGGCCAGCCGTGCACCAGGACGACGGGCGGCCCGTCGCCGACGTCCTCGTAGCAGAGGCTCACGTCGCTATCCACCTGTAGTCGCGCCACCCGCCCAGCATGCCGCCGGCGGCAGACACGGCAATCGGTCAAATGACTGCACCGAGGAGACGAACCATGGACATCATCGGACGCGCCAGGGAGCTGGCCACGCTGCGGCAGGCGATCGACCGCGCCCCGGGAGCCCTGCCCAACGTCGTGCTGCACGGCGACCCGGGCGTGGGCAAGTCGGTGCTGCTGCGGGCCGGCATCGCCTACGCCAGGCGGCAGGGGATGCGGGTGCTGGGCGGCAGCGGCTTCGAGAGCGAGGCGCAGCTCGCCTTCGCCGGGCTGCACCAGCTCTTCGCGCCCGTGATGGAGTACCTGGACCGGGTGGAGCCGTTCCACCGCGACACCTTACGCAGGGTGCTCGGCCTGCGGGACGGGCCGCCCCCCGACCGGCTGGCGATCTCGGTGGCGTCTCTGGCGGTGCTGGCCGCCGTGGCCGAGGACGGGCCGGTGCTGATCGCCGTGGAGGACGCGCACTGGGTGGACCACCCCACGCGCGAGGTGATGATGTTCGTCCTGCTGCGGCTGCAGCCGTACGACCTGCGGGCGATCTTCGCCCGCCGGCCGATGACCGCCACCGAGCGCGTCACGCCCGGCATCGGCATGCTGGAGGTCGGCCCGCTCGACGACGAGGCGGCCGGGCAGCTGCTGGACCTGCTCCACCCCGGCCTGCCGTCGTCGGTGCGCGAACGCGTGCTCGACGAGGCCGCCGGCAACCCGCTGGCGATCACCGAGCTGCCGCAGACGTCCGTCGGCGTGGAGCTGCTGCCCACCGGCGCGTCGCTGCGGACCCGGCTGGAGACCGGGTTCGCGGGGCGGCTGCTGGAGCTGGCGCCGCGGATCCGCACCACGCTGCTGGTGGCGGCGCTCGACGGTGACCGGCTGGAGCACCGGGCCGAGCTGTCGCCGTACGAGCTGCAGGAGGCCGAGCTGGCGGGGCTGGTGACCCGCGACTCCACCCCGTCCGGGCTGCGCTTCCGCCACCCGCTGGTCAGGTCGGCGATCATCAGGACGGCCTCGCCGGAGGAGACGCGCGAGGCGCACACCGTGCTGGCCGAGCAGCACCGGGCCGATCCCGAGCTGCGCATGTGGCACCTGGCCGCGGCCACGGTCGAGCCGGACGAGAAGGTGGCCGCGGAGATCGAGAAGGCGGCCCGCGCGGTGAGCCTGCGCGGCGGCAGCGGGCTGGCCGTCAAGGCGCTGCTGCGGGCGGCGGAGCTCACCCCCGA
This sequence comes from Nonomuraea thailandensis, assembly GCF_024172165.1. Taxonomy (GTDB): domain Bacteria; phylum Actinomycetota; class Actinomycetes; order Streptosporangiales; family Streptosporangiaceae; genus Nonomuraea; species Nonomuraea thailandensis. The sequence goes on from NZ_JAMZEB010000002.1 coordinate 2,524,460, forward strand.
GCCCGAGGCGCGCGCCGGGCGGCTGGAGCTGGCCGCCGAACTGGCGGGCGAATCGGGGCAGCTCGACCTGGCCCAGAGCCTGCTCGACCAGGCGCGCCGCCACCTCGACGACCCCGCCAGGGCCCTGGCCACCAAGGCGCAGATCCTCATGCTGCGCAACGGCGACCTGGACGCCGCGCGCCGCCTGCTGCGCGGCACACCCGGGGCGGGGACCCTGGTGAGGGTGATGGCCGCCTCGTACACGCAGGATCCGCAGGAATGGGCGGAGGTGAGCGGCGTGGTCACCGGCTGCGACGACGACCTCGTCCGCCTGCTGCACGACGTCTTCCTCGGCCAGGGATCGGCGGCGCTCGTGCGGACCGCGCTCGACGCGCTGCCCGCCGACGCCCCGCCGGGCCGGGTGGCCGCGCTGTGCCGGGCGGCCACCTGGATGGACGTGCTGCCGGACTACCGGGACCGCATCCGCGACCTCATCGACGGCGAGAGCGGCCAGGGCGCGGTGACGCACGCCGCCAGCGGCTACTGGCTGGCCGCGCACGACCACTTCCTGGCCGGGCAGTGGGAGGCCGCGGAGAGCGCCGCCAACTCGGGGCTCGACCTGTGTGTACGCCACGACCTGGACCTCCTGGCGCACGACCTGCGCTGCAGCCTCGGCTGGCTGGCCGCCGCCCGAGGCGACGCCGACAGCGCCCGCGAGTACAGCAGGACCGTCGAGCAGTGGGCCGCGCCGCGCGGCAGCGGCCTGCACCTGTCGCTGTCGGCCCGCAACCTGGCGCTGGCCGCGATGGCGCACGGCGACTACGACAGCGCCTACGCGTACTGGACGAGCATCAGCCCGCCGGGCGTCATCCCCCCGTACGTGGCGTTCGCGCCGTGGGCGGTCTTCGACCTGGTGGAGTCGGCGGTGCGCACCGGCAGGACGAACGAGGCCAGGGCGCACGCCGACGCGGCCGCGCACCTGGCCGAGCGGGCGCCCCGCCTGCGCCTGCACGTCATGGCCGCCCAGGCACTGGTGGCGCCGCCCGAGGAGGGGGTCGCGCTGTTCCGGGCGGCTCTCGCGCTGCCGAGGACCGAACGCTGGCCGTTCGACCACGCCCGGGTCAGGCTCGCCCTGGGCGAGCTGCAACGCCGCCGTCTGCAGCCGGGCGAGGCGCGGCCCGAGCTGCGGCGGGCCGCCGACCTGTTCGCCGGCGTCGGCGCCACGGCCTGGCAGCAGCGGGCCGAGCAGGAGCTGCGGGCCACCGGCGTGGCGCTCGCGCAGCGGCCCAGCGCCGCGCACGGCCTGACCGCCCAGCAACTGGAGGTCGCCAGGCTGGCCGCCTCCGGGCTGAGCAACAAGGAGATCGGCGAGCGGCTGTTCCTGTCGTCCCGCACCGTGAGCGCCCACCTGTACCGGATCTTCCCCAAGCTCGGCATCACCTCGCGGGCCGCACTGCGTGACGCACTCGAAGGCGTGACCACAGATGCAGTCAACTGACCGATTCAGCCCTTCCGCCGGACGCCGGATGCTCGTGCTGCCACTACGGCTCGACTTCCAAGGAGACCCGACATGACCGTCCGCCCCCAGTCCCGGACCCGCAGCGGATTCAGCCTCGCCGTCGCCGCCCTGACGCTGACGCTCGGCGTGAGCGCCACCGTCACGCCCGCCTCCGCCGCCACCTCTGCCGCCACCTCCGCCGCCGTGACCTCCGCCGGTGCCAAGCCGACCGTGGTGCTCGTGCACGGCGCGTTCGCCGACGCCTCCGGCTTCAACGAGCTGATCACCCGGTTGCAGGGCGCCGGGTTCCCGGTGATCGCGCCGGCGAACCCGCTGCGGGACGTGGCGGGCGACGCCGCGTACGTCTCCAGCGTCCTGGACACCATCCCCGGCCCGATCATCCTGGTCGGGCACTCCTACGGCGGCATCGTCATCACCAACGCCGCCCGCGGCCACGACAACGTCAAGGCCCTGGTCTACCTGGGCGCCTTCGCGCCCGACAAGGGCGAGAGCGCCCTGAAGCTGGCCGGGCAGTTCCCCGGCAGCGAGCTGGGCCACGCGCTGCTGGCCCGCGACTACAAGCTGCCCGACGGCACCGTCGCCGGCACCGACGGCTACATCACCGCCGAGAAGTTCCGCGAGGTGTTCGCCGCCGACCTGCCCGCTTACAGGACCCGGGCGATGGCCGCCACCCAGCGGCCCGGCAGCGCCACCGGCCTGTCGGACGGCAGCGGAGAGCCCGCCTGGAAGAACATCCCGTCCTGGTACCTGATCCCCACCCAGGACAAGGTGATCCCGCCGGCCGCGCAGCGGTTCATGGCCAAGCGCGCCGGCAGCACGGTCAAGGAGATCCGCTCCTCCCACGTCGTCATGACCTCCCACCCGGACGCCGCCGCCGCGGTCGTCCTGTCCGCCTACGCCGCCACCCGTTAAGGAGCTCGCCATGAGACCCGACACCATCGTCCTGATCCACGGCTTCTGGGTCACTCCCCGCAGCTGGGAGCACTGGATCACCCGCTACCAGGCCAAGGGCTTCAAGGTCGTCGCCCCCGCCTACCCCGGCTTCGAGGTGGAGGTGGAGGCGCTCAACGCCGACCCCACCCCGATCGAGCAGGTCACCGTCCCGCAGATCATCGAGTCGCTGGAGACGCTGATCCGCGGCCTGGACACCCCGCCGATCATCATGGGCCACTCGGCCGGCGGCGTGTTCACCCAGATCCTGCTCGACCACGGCTACGGCGCCGCCGGGGTGGCCATCAACTCCGCCCCCACCGAAGGCGTCAAGATCATCCCGCTGTCGCAGATCAAGGCCACCTTCCCCGTGCTCAAGAACCCCGCCAACCGGCACCGGGCGGTCGGGCTCGACTACGAGCACTGGCGCTACGCCTTCACCAACACCCTGCCCGAGGACCAGGCCCGCGCCACCTACGAGCGCTACCACATCCCCGCCTCCGGCAACATCTTCTGGGGCAGCGCCCTGGCCAACATCCACCCCGGCAAGGACGACAACTGGGTCGACTACCACAACGGCCTGCGCCCGCCGCTGCTGTTCGTTTCGGGCGAGAACGACAACCTCATGCCGCCCAGGATCCAGCGCTCGAACGCCAAGCACTACAAGGCGCCCGGCCTGGTGACCGAGGTGGTCGAGTACCCCGGCCGCTGCCACCTGATGCCCGCGGAGCAGGGCTGGGAGGAGATCGCCGACCACGCCCTCGACTGGGCGCTCAAGCACGCCGGCTGAGCGAGCGGCCCGGCGCGGCGCCCCCGCCGCGCCGGGCCTCGGGAGCGGCGCCCCCGCCCGGCCCGGTCCGTGGCGGCGGGGGAGCGTGTGGTTGCATGATCCCCGCCGTCGCGTCGCCGTTCGTGGCGGCGGAAAGGACATGCCGCCGTGAAGCCCCCCTCCCACGTCTCCGCCCTGATCGACGGCGCCCATCCGGCCCGGTCCGTGGCCCGGCTGCTCGCCCGCCGGCCCGGCCGCATGTCGGCGGCGCTCCTGGCGTTCGCGTTGAAGGAGATCCCGCTCTGGTTCCTCCCGGTCATCACCGCCGCGATCATCGACGTCGTCGCCGGGCGCGGGTCCCTGACCTCCGTCCTGTGGTGGTTCGCGCTCGCGGCCGTCCTGCTGCTGCAGAACTATCCGAACCACATCCTGTACACGCGCAGCTTCATGACGGTCGTCCGCGACATCGGCGCCGACCTGCGCAACGCGCTGGCCGCGCGGCTGCAGAGCCTGTCGATCGGCTACCACACCCGCGTGAGCTCGTCGATCGTGCAGAACAAGGTGGTGCGCGACGTCGAGAACGTGGAGCTCGCGCTCCAGCAGGTGACCCACCCGCTGCTGTCGGCGACCATGGTGCTCATCGGCGCGGTCTCGATGACCGCGCTCGCCGTGCCGCAGTTCCTGCCCGTCTACGCGCTCACCGTCCCGATCGCCCTGGTGCTGCGCACCGCGCTGGGCCGGCGCTCGCGCCGCCGCAACGAGGCGCTGCGGCGCGAGATGGAGGGGCTGGCCGCCCGGGTCGGCGAGATGGCGTCGCTGATCCCCGTCACCCGCGCGCACGGCCTGGAGGAGACCGCGGTCACGCGCGTCGCCTACGGCGCCGACGGCGTCCGCAGGGCCGGCCTGCACCTGGACATGCTCAACGGGCACGTCGCCTCCCTGTCCTGGGTGACGATGCAGCTCCTCGGGGTCGGCTGCCTGGTGCTGGCCGCGGTGTTCTCCCTGACCGGCCTGCTGCCGATCACCGCGGGCGAGGTGGTGCTGCTGTCGAGCTACTTCGCGCTGCTCACGCAGGGGCTCACCCAGCTGCTCCTGCTGATCCCGGTCGCCGCGCGCGGCGTGGAGTCGATCCGGTCGATCGCCGAGGTCATCCAGGAGCCGGATCTGGAGCAGAACGAGGGCAAGCGGGTCGTCGGCGCCGTGGACGGCGCGATCCGGCTGGAGCGCGCCTCGCACCGCTACCCCGGAGCGGACGAGGACGCCCTGCACGGCATCGACCTCGACATCCCGTCGGGGACGACCGTCGCGTTCGTCGGCTCGTCAGGGTCGGGCAAGTCGACGCTGCTCAACCTGGTGCTCGGCTTCGTGCGGCCGACCGGCGGCCGCATCCTGCTCGACGGCGCCGACATCCAGGAGCTGGACCTGCGGACCGTCCGCCGCTTCGTCTCGGTCGTCCCGCAGGAGTCCGTGCTGTTCGAGGGCACCATCCGGGAGAACATCGCCTACGGGCTGCCGGAGGTCCCCGACGAGCGGATCGTCCAGGCGCTGCGCGACGCGAACGCGTGGGCGTTCGTCCAGGACCAGCCGGACGGCTGGGACACGGTCGTGGGGGAGCGGGGCGCGCGCCTGTCGGGCGGGCAGCGGCAGCGGCTCGCGATCGCCCGCGCGCTCGTCCGCGACCCGCGGATCCTGCTGCTGGACGAGGCCACGTCCGCACTGGATTCGGAGTCCGAGGAGCTGGTCAAGGACGCGCTCGCCCGCCTGATGAGGGGGCGGACGACCCTCGTGGTGGCGCACCGGCTGTCCACCGTGCGGCAGGCCGACCGGATCGTCGTGCTCGACCGCGGCCGCGTCGTCGAGCAGGGCACGCACGACGAGCTCCTGACGGCCGGCGGCCGGTACGCCCAGCTCCACCTCACGCAGGCCGGCCGCTCCTGACCCGCGGGCCGGGCCTCATCCTCCCGGGCCGTCCAGCAGGTGGGCCAGCAGCATGTCCAGCGGACGCGGCACCCGATCGAGATCGAGTGCCGCGACCAGCAGGCTCGAGTAACGGATCTTCCGCCCGCTGCCCGCTCCCATGAACCGGCGCAACTGGTCGTGAGAGGCCCTTCCGCGCCACGCGGGCTGCATCTGCATCGTGCGGAAGGAGCCGAGCTCGCCCTCGGCGTCGACGACGCGCTCGACCGCGGCGGTGCCGAGGGCACGGATCAGCTCGTCCTCCAGGTCGGCGACGCACACGAAGAACCCGAGCGTCTCCAGGTCGCCCGGGCCCAGGCCGGAGCCGAGCCCGGCGCGCTCCAGGGCCCTGCGGAAGTCGACTTCCTCCCGGGCGTCGCACAGGCCGGCCAGCCGCAGCCGGCGGCCGGAGGGGCCGAGCTCGCCGACGTACGTCCCGATGTTGGTGGCGCCGCCCATCGACACGAGGGAGATGCCCTCGGCGGCCAGGTCAACGCCCCGGCGCTGGGCCAGCGTCTCGATGGCCGACTTGTCGCTGGCTCCCTCGACCAGGACCACGGTTCGCGGGTCGATCACGAGTCCAGCCTCGCACACCGGGCTGAACGGTCATGCGCGTGCCCCCCGCCGCCGGGCGAGGCCCGCGCGAAGGCGCAGGAAAGTCAGGTCAGGCCGGCCCAGGGAGCCGGTGGAGCCGAGGCGAAGAAGCGCAGCAGGCCCAGGAGCCGGGCGGCCGGAGGGGCGGTCCAGTGGCGTTCGCCCGGGCGCGGCGCCGGAGCGGCCAGGCGGCCCAGCGCCCAGGTGAGGTGGAACCAGAGCACCCGGGCCTCCCAGTCCGGCGCGTCCGCCGGGGTCTCCTCCCGGTAGCCGCCGAGCATGGCGGGCACGCATTCGAGCGGCATCTTGGCGAAATCGGAGGCGGGGTCGGCGAAGGCGGCGTCGCCCCAGTCCACGATCCCGCCGAGCCGGGCCGTCTCCGGGAGGACGAGCAGGTTCTGCGGCGCGATGTCGCCGTGGACCAGGACCAGCGGCGGGCTCGCCGGCAGGTGCGCCGAGAGGCGGTCGAACCAGCCGCCGAGCCACCGGCCGGCCTCTTCGTCGATCCACCCTTCCTTGACCAGCCGGCCGGTGAGCGCCCACGGGTCCACGCCGCCGCCGTCCACCGGGACGCCGGCCAGGGCCGGCGAGGCCGGTGCGGCCGATGCGGTCTGCGGTCCCGGCGGTGTCGGCGGGGCGCTCCGGGCCACCCGGTGCAGCCTGCCCAGCTCCCGCCCCACCTCCCGGAGCACCCGCGCCATGCCGGCCGCCCGCGGGTCGAGACGGGCCAGATCCACCCCGCGCGTCCGGGTGAGCACCATGTACGGCACGCCCACCTCCGACCCGCCGCCGTCGAAGGCGACGACCTCCGCGGTGCGCACCCCGGCCCGCAGCGCGACCGGGATGACCGCGGCCTCCTTGAGCAGGTCCGGCAGGAACCGCTCGGTCCGCGGGACGCGCAGGACCAGGTCGTCCCCGAGCAGGAAGGCCCGGTTGGCCACCCCCTCGGGCAGGGGCCGCACCCGCCCGGCGGCGACGCCGTGCCGGGCGGCGACGGCGGCCAGCATCGCGTCGCTCGTCTCGTACTCAAGCATGATCGAGATGCTGGCACGGAAGCCTGGGCGCCGTCGCGCCCCTTAGATCGCGAGCTCGATCCTGTACTGCCGCAACCACCGGTCGAGCTGCAGGAACCGCTCCAGCACGGCCCGGCTCGCCGGGGACGGCGGCCCGGTGACGATCTCGCGGGCCTTGTCCCAGTCGACCAGCGCGGCGGCCGGCGAGTCCGTGTGCCGGAGCAGCGTGGCCGCCCGCTCGCGCAGGGCCCGGTCGTAGGCGGGATCCTGGGTGGCCGGGTACGGGCTCTTGACCCGCTGAAGGATGCTGTCGGGCAGCAGGTCCGCCGCGGCGGCCCGGAGCAGGCTCTTCTCCCGGCCGTCGAACGTCTTGATCGCCCAGGGCACGTTGAAGACGTACTCCACGAGGCGGTGGTCGCAGAACGGCACCCGCACCTCCAGCCCCACCGCCATGCTCATCCGGTCCTTGCGGTCCAGCAGGATCTGCACGAACCGGGTCAGATGCAGGTAGCTGATCTCCCGCATGCGCCGCTCGTGCCCGCTCTCGCCCGGCAGCAGCGGCACCTCGGCCAGGGCCTGCCGGTAGCGTTCGGCCCGGTAGCCGGGCAGGTCCACGAGCCGCGCCAGGTCGTCCTTCAGCAGCCGCTCCGCGCCGAGGTGGGCGGCGCCGGCGGGCGAGGCCAGCCACGGGAAGGTGCCGGCTTCGACCGCCTCCGGGTCGTGGAACCACCGGTAGCCGCCGAACACCTCGTCCGCCGACTCGCCCGACAGCGCCACCGTGGAGTGCCCGCGGATCGCCTTGAACAGCAGGTAGAGCGAGCTGTCCATGTCGCCGATGCCCATCGGCAGGTCGCGGGCCCGCAGCACGGCCGCGCGCACCTCCGGGTCCATCAGCTCGCCCGAGTCCAGCACGATGTCGGTGTGGTCGGCGCCGGCGTGGCGGGCGAGCTGGTGCACGTACGGGGCGTCCGGGGTGGAGCGGGTGAGATCCGGCTTGAAGTTCTCGGTGTAGCCGGCGAAGTCCACCGAGAACGAGCGCACCGTGCCGAGGCCCTGCTCGCGCAGCAGCTTGGCGGCCAGGGCGGTGACCATGCTGGAGTCCAGGCCGCCCGACAGCAGGGAGCACAGGGGCACGTCGCTGATGAGCTGGCGGGCGACGATGTCGTCGAGCAGGCCGCGCACGGCCTTGACGGTCGAGCCCACGTCGTCCGGGTGCTCGTGGGACTCGAGCTGCCAGTAGCGGCGCTTGGTGACGCCCTCCCTGGTCACGGTGACGGTCTGGCCGGGGCGCACCTCGTGCACGCCGGCGAGGACGCCGTGCTCCGGCGTCTTGACGAACGCCAGCAGTTCGCGCAGCCCGTCGGCGTCGAGCACGCGGCGGGCGAGCGGGTTGGCCAGGATCGCCTTGGGCTCGGAGCCGAACAGCACGCCGTGAGGGGTGGGGTAGTAGTACAGCGGCTTGATGCCCATGCGGTCGCGGACCAGGAGCAGGCGCTCGGAGCGGGCGTCCCAGACGGCGAAGGCGTACATGCCGTTGAGGTGCCCGGCCAGCTCCTCACCCCATTCGAGGTAGGCGCGCAGCACCACCTCGGTGTCGCTGCGGGTGCGGAAGCGGTGGCCGAGGCCGGACAGCTCCGCGCGCAGCTCCTCGAAGTTGTACACCTCGCCGCTGTAGGTGAGGACGGCCGGCTCGCGCCCCTCCTCCTCGGCGACCATCGGCTGACGGCCGCCGGCGAGGTCGATGATGGCGAGCCTGCGGTGCCCGATGGCGGCGTGCCGGGCCGTCCAGAGGCCCTCGTCGTCGGGGCCGCGGCAGGCCATGGTGTCGGTCATGTCCTGCGCGATCCCGCGTTCCTCCCGCAGGTCCCGCTCGAAGTCCACCCATCCGGTGATGCCGCACATGCCGGTTCCCCCCGTCCCGAGAACCGTAGTCGTGCCCACTGCCGGGTAGATCGTTCTCAAGCCGGGGTGAAGGTCTCAGGAACGAGCCCTGGCCAGGGCCTTCTCGAGCTCCTTCTTGCTCATGCGGGACCGGCCGGGGATGTCGGCCTCGCGGGCCCGCTCGTACAGCTCCGTCTTGGTGAGGTGGCCGCCGCCGGAGGCCGCACGGGCCTTCCAGGTCAGCGCGCGCAGCTCCTGCTGCCGGCGTTGCCGGAACGTCCTGCCGAGGTCGCGCAGCTCCCGTTCGCTCGTCGTACGGGCCAGCAGCGGCAGGAGCGTGCTCTCCTCCTCCTGCACGTGGTGGCTCACCGAGACGGCCAGCAGCGCGTGGGCGCCGGCGAACTCCGTGCCGCCCGGCTCGGCCCGCTTGAGGCTGTCCAGCAGCACCTCGGCCTCCTTGTGCTGCTCCAGGCCGTGATGGGCGTCGAGGCGGGGGTAGATGACGTCCTCCTCGGCCCGGGCGTGCGCGGTGAGCAGGGCGTGCAGCGCGGCCACGATGGCCCGCGGGTCGCCTCTGCCGCTGCTCAGCTTGGCGAACAGCTCCTCCACCTTGCGGTGGTCGGCCTTGATGAGGGTGATGACGTCGGCTGCCATGGCGGCTCGCTACCCTGCTCGCGCGCAGCCAAGCGCGGCGGTCCGGCCTGGGTTTCACGGGCCGCGGCGCCCTTCAGGCGCGCCGCCTGATCGCCAGCAGGGCCGCGCCGGCCAGGAGCAGCGTGAGGACGAGGTAGGCGGCCGTCTCGACCCACTGCGCCGGCCAGTAGGGCAGCCCGAGGCGGCCCCGCAGCGCCCGCCCCGCGAGCTGGCCGAGGCCGACCAGCAGGACCGACAGCGGCATGGCGATGCGGGTGTGCCTGGTCACGGCGCCGGCCGCGACGCCGAGCAGCAGGGCGAACAGCACCCGGGCGAACGGCACCGCACCGTGGCTCTCGTAGTACGGCCAGGCCATCGGATCGCCCGGCGCGGCGGGCACCACCCAGGCCAGCAGGGCGGCCGGCGCCGCCGCCGCTGCCAGGCCGCCGGCGACCGGGACGGCCACCGCCGCGGCCAGCCAGCGGCCGCGCGTCAGGCTCTGCGTCCAGGCGAGTTTGTACGTCCCCGTCTCGAACTCGCGGGAGATCAGCGGCGCGCCCCACACCAGGCAGATCGCCCCGGGCAGGAGGCCGGCCAGGTGCTGGGTCAGCCCGGACAGCCCTGGCTCCGCCCGTTCCGCGGCGGCGGCCAGGCCGTACATCAGCACGACGGCGGCGATCGCGGCGGCCTGGGCGCGCTGCCCCCGCCAGGCCGCCCACAGCGGCCCCGCGACCGGCCCCACCATCGGCCCGGTGGTCGGCCTGGTCGTCGGCCCGGTCATCGGGCGAGCCCGGGGTCGCGCAGGTGGTCGAGCACGAGGTCCTCCATGGTGGTGGCGGTGGGGCGGGCGGCCAGCAGTTCGGTGAAGGAGCCGCAAAGCCGGACGCGGCCGGCGCCGAGCAGGATCAGGTGATCGCACACCCCGGCCAGGTCGGCCAGGATGTGCGACGACAGCAGGACGGTGGTCTCCTGCTCGCGCACCGCGTCCATCACCTGGATGCGCGCGAGCGGGTCCAGCTCGGCCAGCGGCTCGTCAAGCACCAGCAGGCCGGCCCGCTTGCCGACGGCCAGGGCGAGGGCCACCAGGGTGCGCTGCCCGCCGGACAGGCGGTCCGCCCGCTCCTGGACGGGGATCTCGTGGGCGCGCAGGAACGAGGCGGCGGCGTGCCGGTCCCAGCGCGGGTTGGTCGCGGCGCCGTAACGCAGCAGGTCGGCCACGCTCCACCGCCGGTACAGCGGCTTGTCCTGCGCCACGAACGCCACCCTGGACGGCTCCAGCGGCCGGCCGAGGACGCGCACCCCGCCGGTGGTGGGCACCAGCAGCCCGGTCACCAGGTTCAGCAGCGTGGTCTTGCCCGCCCCGTTCGGCCCGACCAGCGCGCACCGGGCCCCGGCGGGCAGCTCGAACGTGGCCTCACGCAGCGCCCAGCGCGTGCGGAACCGCTTGCCCAGCCCGTCGGCCTCCAGCGCCTTCACGGTGTCCTCTTCCTCCACTTGATCCCTTTCGTCACCCTGCACAGTCGGGCAGAAGGCCGCTCCGGTTCACGGCGGAGAGCCGCTTCGGGGCACGGACGCGCACGACTTCAGGGGCGCGCACGATCGCCGGCCGCTGACGGGCGAGAGCTATGCTCACGTTCATGGGAGCCGACGACACCGGGCCGGAGCTACGGGGCCACGGCGGCTGGGAGGTGGCGGCCCCCACGGCGGCGCACGCGGTCCCGGGCGTCAGGATGGCCGGCTTCCGCGACCGCTCCGGCGGGACGTTCGAGGAGCGCGTACCCCCCGGCCCCGCGATCGCGATCGTGATCGACTGCACCCCCGGCAGCCTGGAGCCCTTCAGCAGCGGCGCCGTCGAGGGCGGCCTCGTCGCGGGCATCGCCCCGACGGCCGTCAGGATGTCCGGCCGCGCCATCGACTGCGTCGAGCTCCAGGTGGACCTGACGGCCGCGCCGGGCCTGCTCGGCGTGCCACCGGCCGAGCTCAACGGCGCGCCGCTGGACCTGGCCGGCATCTGGGGGCGAGACGCCGTCCGGCTGCGCGAACAGCTGATCGGGACGCGGTCCTGGGACGACCGGTTCGCGCTGGTCCGCGACGCGCTCGCCCGGCGGCGCCGCTCCGGGGCCCGCATCGACCCCGAGGTGGCCGACGCGTGGCGGCGGATCCGGGACGGCCACGGGCGGGTGCTGATCGGCGGCCTGCCCGCCCTGTACGGCTGGAGCCGCACGCGGTTCTGGAGCCGGTTCAAGTCGCAGATCGGCGTCTCGCCGAAGCGGGCGGCGACGATCGTCCGGTTCGACCTGGCGCTCAGCCGGCTCGGCACGGCCGCCAGCCTCGCCGAGGTCGCCGCGGAGCTCGGCTACGCCGACCAGTCGCACCTCCACCGCGAGGTGCTCCGGTTCGCCGGCCGCACCCCGGGCGCGATCGCCGCCGACCCGCTGTGGACGGTCGACAGCGTCGCCTGGACGCGGGCGCGCGCCGCCTGAACATTCCTTCAAGACCGCCGCCGTGACGCCGCGGCACGCTGCCTTCATGACATCACTGATCGAAGGGCCGGTGTGCCGGCCGTGCGGGGAAGGGCCCGCGACGTGAGCCGGGAGACCTGGGCGATCGAGACCCGCGGCCTGGTCAAGGTCTTCGGCGCCACCCGGGCGGTGGACGGCGTCGACCTCGCGGTGCCCGCCGGGTGCGTCCAGTCCGTGCTGGGGCCCAACGGGGCGGGCAAGACCACCCTGATCCGGATGATCGCCACGCTGATCCGTCCCGACGGCGGCGTGGCCCGCGTGCTGGGCCACGACGTCACCACCGAGGCGGCCCGGGTCAGGGCCCTGCTGGCGCTCACCGGGCAGTTCGCCTCGCTCGACGAGGACCTGACCGGGCTGGAGAACATCACCCTGCTCGCCCGCCTGCGCGGCCACCGGGGCAGCGCGGCGAGGAAGCGCGCCACCGACCTCCTGGAGGCCTTCGACCTGGGCGCGGCCTCCAGGCGGCAGGTGAAGGCCTACTCCGGCGGCATGCGGCGCCGGCTCGACATCGCGGGCTCCCTCGTCGTCCGCCCCGCGCTGCTGATGCTCGACGAGCCGACGACCGGCCTGGACCCGCGTACCCGCGGTCAGGTGTGGCAGAGCGTGCGAGCGCTGGTCGGCGCCGGCACCACCGTCCTGCTCACCACGCAGTACCTGGAGGAGGCCGATCGGCTCGCCGACCGCATCGCCGTCGTCGACCACGGCCGCGTCATCGCCGAGGGCACGAGTGGCCGGCTCAAGGCCCTGGTCGGCGCGGGTGCGCTACGCGTGCGGGTCACCGACAGCGCCGACCGTCCCGAGGTCGCGCGCCTCCTGGGGGAGATGCTCGGCGCCGACCCCGTGCTGGAGCCGGATCCCGCCGCGCTCTCCCTGCGGGTGGGCGAACCGGCCGCGGTCGCGAGCGCGCTGGCGGCCATCACCGGACGCGGGCTCGGCATCGGCGAGTACGCGCTGGCCCAGCCGAGCCTGGACGAGGTGTTCCTGGCCCTCACCGGCAGACCGGCCGACGCCGCCGCTGCGGCCCGGCAGGAGGCGGCGGCGTGACCGTCCATCAGGAGGCCGGACGGCCGGCGCTCGACACCCGGCTGATCTCCGCCGTCGCCGGCGCGCCGCCGCCGGACACGGGCGCCGGACCGCTCGGCGCGACGCTGACCTTCGCCTGGCGGGTCCTGCTGAAGATCAGGCACGTGCCGGAGCAGCTCCTCGACGCCACGCTGTTCCCGATCATGTTCACGCTGATGTTCACGTACGTGTTCGGCGGGGCGATGATCGGCTCGCCTGAGGCGTACCTGCGTTACGCCCTGCCGGGAATCCTCGCCCAGACGATCGTCTTCATGACGATGTACACGGCCGTGACGCTCAACACCGACATCGGGCAGGGAGCCTTCGACCGCTTCCGCTCGCAGCCGATCTGGCGCCCGGCGCCGCTCGTCGGCGCGCTGCTGGGCGACACGCTGCGCTACGGGATCGCCTCCGCGTTCGTGCTCGGCGTCGCGACGCTGATCGGGTACCGCGCGCCCGGCGGGCCCGGGGGCCTCGCCGGGGCCGTCGCGCTGCTGCTGGTCTTCTGCTTCGCGCTGAGCTGGCTCTGGCTGATCGTCGGCCTCACCGCGCGGACTCCCGCCGCCGTCATGGGGGCGTCCACCATGATCCTTTTCCCGCTGACGTTCGTGAGCTCGGCGTTCGCGCCGCCGGACACCATGCCGGGCCCGCTGCGGGAGTTCGTGACCGTCAACCCGGTGACGCTCCTGGTCGAGGCGGCGCGCGGCCTGCTCGACGGCGTCCCGGACGCCGGGGACGTCCTGCTCGTGCTCGGGATCTCGGCCGCCATGACGATCGTGCTCGCCCCGATCGCGCTCCGGCTTTACAGCCGCAGGACGTGATGACGCCCTTGTCTCGCACATCGGCTCCGTCGTGGACCCCGACCTCGGCCTCCGGAACGCCACCTGCCTCGCCGCCGCGACAGCCGCCGCAGGCCAGGAGATGATGATCTCCATGGAGGGTTCCGGCCGCACGGACCCTCATCCTGCGGACGCACGAGCGGTTGTGCGAGCGCTTCGACCACGCCGGCGTCACCGTGCGGGCGCGCCTGTGCCAGGCCCTCCTCGACGCCGCGGCCGTCACAGGATGAACGTGAACAGCGGCGAGCCCGGCGGGATGCGCTCCACCGTCAGCGGGCTCGCCTTCATCCTGAACAGGAGATCGTCGAGGTCACCAGCCCGCTCCAGCTCGATGCCGACGAGGGCGGGGCCGGTCTCGCGGTTGTTCTTCTTGATGTACTCGAAGGCGATGATGTCCTGGCCCTCGCCCAGCACCTCGTCCAGGAAGTGGCGCAGGGCGCCGGGACGCTGCGGGAAGGTCACCAGGAAGTAGTGCCTCAGCCCGATGTGCACGAGCGAGCGCTCCAGCACCTCGTTGTAGCGGCTGACGTCGTTGTTCCCGCCCGACACCACGCACACCACCGGCCCCGGGGAAGCGTAGGGCAGCGCCTCGCGGGCCGCCGCGCCCGCGAGGGCTCCGGCGGGCTCGGCGATGATGCCGTCGGTCTGGTACAGATCCAGCATCTCCGTGCAGATCGCACCCTCATCGACCGCGACGACCTCGTCGACCAGCTCCTTGACCAGAGGGAACGTGGCGTCTCCGACCCTGCCGACGGCGGCGCCGTCGACGAAGGTGTCGAGCTCGGGCAGGGCGACGGGGCCGCCGTGGTCGAGCGCGGCCCGCATGCTGGCCGCACCGGCCGGCTCGGCGCCGACGATGCGGGTGCCGGGGGAGTGCTCGCGCAGCCAGACGGCCAGGCCGCTGATCAGCCCGCCGCCGCCGACCGGGACGACCACGGTGCCCGGCCGCCCGCCGGACTGCTCCAGGATCTCCAGGCCCACCGTGCCCTGCCCGGCCATCGTCCTGACGTCGTCGAACGGGTGCACGTAGACCGCGCCGGTGCGCTCGCTGTCGTCGTGCGCGGCGCCGCTCGCCTCGTCGTAGGTGCCGCCGCCGACCACGATCTCCACCCGGTCGCCGCCGAGCGCCGCGATGCGCTCGCGCTTCTGCCGCGGCGTGGTGGACGGGACGTACACACGGCCGTTGATCCCCAGGCGGGCGCAGGCGAACGCGACGCCCTGCCCGTGGTTGCCCGCGCTCGCGCAGACCACGCCGCGCCGCCGCTCGTCCTGCGTGAGGGAGGCGATCAGGTTGAACGCGCCGCGCACCTTGTAGGAGCGGCAGAGCTGCGCGTCCTCGCGCTTGAGCAGCACCCGGCCGCCGAGCAGGCCGGACAGCCGCTCGTTCGGCTCCAGGGCGGTACGGCGGATCACCGGCCGCAACCGTTCGGCCGCCTGGTCGATCATCGCGGCGGTGAGGCGGTTGCTCATGCACACTCCTGGCACAACGGCTGATCAAGGGACGGCGCAGGGCATCTCGGGATGGCGACCGAACGAATGATCACCGGGGGCGGCGCCCGCCGCGTGAGCGGCACACCGGCCACAACGACCCCACCCAGCCATGCTATGCCCGCCACACCCCTACCCGGGCCACCCGCCACACCGCCGTCCGAGCCACTCGCCACACCCTTGCCCGCTGCCCGAGCCGGCCCGCCGGACCCCGGCCCGCCAGACCCGGCCCGCCAGACCCGGCCCGCCAGACCCGGCCCGCCAGACCCGGCCCCGGCCCCGCTAACCGGCGGAAGGGGCGGAGAGCCGCGCGAGGGTCTGGGCGGCGATCTCCCACTCCTCGTCGGTGGGGATGACCAGCACGGGCACCTCGGCCCCCGCCGGAGAGACCGCGCGCTCCTCACCCGAGGCCGCCGCGTTGAGCGCGGCGTCCACGGCGATGCCGAGCCGCTCCAGCCCCGCCAGCGACTCGGCGCGGGTGGCCGCGTCGTGCTCACCCACCCCGCCGGTGAACACGATCGCGTCCACCCGGCCGAGCAGCGCGTGGTAGGCGCCGACGTACTTGCGGATGCGCCGGGTGTAGATCCGCAGGGCCAGCCGGGCCTCGTCGTCGTCCCGGGAGCGGGCGCGCACCTCGCGCATGTCGCTGGATCCGGTGAGCGCGAGCAGGCCGCCCCCGTGACTGAGCCTCCGCTCCACCTGCTCGGCGTCCAGGCCGGCCGTCCGGGCGAGGTAGCCGGCGAGCGCGGGGTCCACGTCGCCCGAGCGGGTGCCCATGACCAGCCCTTCCAGCGGCGTCATGCCCATGGAGGTGTCGACGCTGCGCCCGCCGGAGATCGCGGTCGCGCTGGCGCCGTTGCCCAGGTGCAGCACGATCAGGTCGAGCCCGGCGAGGTCCCGGCCGAGGAACGCGGCGGCGCGGCGGGAGACGTACGCGCAGGACGTGCCGTGGAAGCCGAAACGCCGCACGCCCAGCCCGCGCCACTCGCCCGGCACCGCGTACGTGTACGCCTCCGGCGGCAGCGTGCGATGGAACGCGGTGTCGAACACGGCGACCTGCGGCACGTCGGGGAACACCTTGCGGGCGAGCCGGATGCCGGTCAGGTTGACCGGATTGTGCAGGGGAGCGAGCGGCGCCAGCTCCTCGATGGCGGCGACCACGGAGTCGTCGATCAGCACGGCCTCGGCGAACCGGTCGCCGCCGTGCACCACCCGATGCCCCACCGCGACCGGGGACAGTTCGGGCCCGGCCGCCGAGAACGCCTCCATCATCGCCGCCAGCCCCTCGCCGTGGTCGGCGAAGGCGCGGTCGCGCACGTACGGCTGCCCGTCCCCGCTGCGGTGCGTCAGCCGCCCCTGCTCCTGCCCGATGCGTTCGACGAGCCCCCTGGCCGAGCGCGCGTGGGTGTGCGGGTCCACGAGCTCGTACTTGATCGAGGAGGATCCCGTGTTCAGGACGAGGATGGGGTCGGCCATGCCCACGAGCCTAGGCCCTGCCCGCCGGAGCCCCGCCCGGGGCCCCGCGGCGAAGGGACTGCCGGAGGCGAGAACAATGAGGGGCATGACACGTGCTGTGTACGTCGCCGCGGGCGAGGCGGGAAGCAACAAGGGGACCGTCGCGCTGGGCCTGGTGGAGCTGCTGTCCCGGCAGGTGGAGACCGTGGGCGTGTTCCGGCCGGTGGTCCGGTCCGGACGCGAGGACGCGTTGGTCAACACCATCCGCAGCAGGTTCCAGCTCGCCCTGCCCTACGAGGCGTACGCGGGCGTCACCTATGACGACGTGCACGCCGACGTGGATCGCGCCGCGGGCGACGTCGTGGCCCGCTTCCGCGCGCTCGCCGGGCGGTGCGACGCGGTGGTGGTGGTCGGCACCGACTACACCGACGTGGGGGCGCCGACGGAGTTCGGGTTCAACGCCCGGCTGGCGGCCGACCTGGGCACGCCGGTGGTCAACGTGGTGAGCGGCAGGGGCCGCACGGCCGCGCAGATCGCCGCGGCGGTCGAGCTGTCGGCCAGGGAGCTGGCCCACCATCACGCCCGCGAGCTCGCGGTCGTGGTCACCCGCGCGCCCGGGCGGCTCACGGTCGCGCACCCGACACCGGTGTTCGTGCTGCCGGAGGCCCCCTCGCTGCGCGCGCCCACGGTGGCCGACCTGGCGGACGCCTGCGACGGCCGGTTCTACCTGGGCGAGCGCGACGGGCTCGGCCGGGAGGCGAGCACGCTGATGGTGGGCGCGATGTCGCTGCCCGGCATCCTGGACCGCCTCACCGAGGGCGCGGCGGTGATCATCCCGTCCGACCGGGCCGCCGCGCTGCTGCCGGGCCTGATCGCGGCGCACACGTCGCCGGGCTTCCCCGCCCTGTCGGCCGTCGTGCTCACCGGTGGCACCGACCTGCCCGCCCCCGTCGAGCGCCTACTGCGCGGCATGACGATCCCGCTGCCGGTGGTCGCCACCGACCACGACACCTTCGACACCGCGACCCGGCTGTCGGCGGTGGAGGGCCGGTTCACGCCCGAGGCGGGCGGCAAGACCGACACGGCCGTGCGGCTGTTCGCCGAGCACGTGGACGGCGCCCTGCTGCTGGAGCGGCTGGACATCGCCAAGACCGACGTCGTCACGCCCCTCATGTTCGAGTACGAGCTGCTGGACCGGGCCCGCGCCCGGCGCAGGCACATCGTGCTGCCCGAGGGCGAGGAGCCGCGCATCCTGCGCGCCGCCGACATCCTGCTGCGCCGCGGCGTGGCCGAGCTCACCCTGCTCGGCGACGAGGAACGCATCCGCGTCCAGGCCGCCCAGCTCGGCCTCGACCTGGACGACGCCCGGGTGCTCAGCCCGTTCGACGCGGAGCTGCGCGAGCGGTTCGCCCGCGAGTACGCCGCCGCCCGGGCGCACAAGGGCATGAACGTCGAGCTGGCCCGCGACACCGTCACCGACGTCTCCTACTTCGGCACGCTCATGGTGCACACCGGGATGGCCGACGGCATGGTGTCCGGCGCGGCGCACACCACCGCGCACACGATCAGGCCGGCGTTCGAGATCCTGCGCCTGGGCCTGGTCTCCAGCGTGTTCTTCATGTGCCTGGCCGATCGGGTGCTGGTCTACGGCGACTGCGCGGTCAACCCGGACCCGAGCGCCGAGCAGCTCGCCGGCATCGCGATCGCCTCGGCCGGCACCGCGGCCCTGTTCGGCGTCGAGCCGAGGATCGCCATGTTGTCGTACTCGACGGGCGCCTCGGGCGCCGGCGCCGACGTCGACAAGGTGCGCGCCGCCACCGAGCTGGTCCGCGAGCGCCGCCCGGACCTGGAGGTGGAGGGCCCGATCCAGTACGACGCCGCGATCGACCCCGCCGTGGCCCGCACCAAGATGCCCGGCAGCCAGGTGGCCGGCCGCGCCACGGTCTTCGTGGTGCCCGACCTCAACACCGGCAACACCCTCTACAAGGGCGTCCAGCGCAGCGCCGGCGCCGTCGCGGTCGGTCCGGTGCTGCAGGGGCTGCGCAAGCCGGTCAACGACCTGTCCCGCGGCGCCACCGTGGCCGACATCGTCACCACCGTCGCCGTCACGGCCGCCCAGGTGACCGACGCCGGTCGCTGAACCCGCGCACATCGAGGAGAAACCGCATGGACCGAGCCCTCGCTGACGCCCTCAGCGCCGGATGACGCGATCCGTCACCCACCGTCATGGTTGCTTGACACAGGGTGCGGGCCGAAGGTCCCATGGAGTGAGGGCCTTCGGCTCACGCGCAGGCCACGCCGCCGATGATCTAGTGAGGTCATGCACGCTCCCACGCCCGCCCCGCCCGGGCTCGCCGACGACGAGGCCGCGCGGCTGCTGTCCGTCCACGGGCGCAACGAGCTGCCGGAGGCGAAGCGCCCGTCCCTGACGGCCCGGGCGGCGCGCCAGCTCGCCGACCCGCTGTCGGTCCTGCTGCTGATCGCCGGCCTGGTCACGCTCGCCGTCCTGCGCGAGGTGCCCGAGGGGTCGGCGATCCTGGCCATCCTGCTGGTCAACGTCATCATCGGCGTGACGCAGGAGGTCAAGGCCGAGCAGGCGGTCCGCGCCCTGCGGACGCTGACCGCGCCGATGGCCAAGGTCCGGCGCGGCGGCGCCGTGCGGCGGATCGCGGCGGCCGAGGTGGTGCCCGGGGACGTGATCGAGGTGGCGGCGGGCGACCGGGTGCCCGCCGACGCCCGGGTGGCCGAGGCGGCCTCGCTGGCGGCCAACGAGTCGATGCTGACGGGCGAGTCGCGTTCGGCGGGCAAGCGGGCCGGCGGGCACGCCGGCGGGCCGCTGGGTGACCGCGACGGCGAGCTGTTCTCCGGGACCATGGTCGTGCGCGGCTCCGGCGTGGCGGTCGTCACCGCCACCGGCGCCCGGACCCAGATGGGCGCCATCGCCTCCGCGCTGCAAGGCCACGTGAAGGGGCCCCTGGAGGTGGAGCTGGCCCGGGTGTCCAGGCGCATCGGGGTGCTGGCCGTCGTCGCGGGCGTCGTCATGGTGGTGCTCGGCTTCACCAGGGGCGGCATCGAGCCGTTCGAGCTGGTCCTGGCCGGGGTGGCGCTGGCCATCGCGGCCGTGCCGGAGAGCATGGCTGCGGCCGTCACCACCGCGCTCGCGCTCGGCTCGCAGCGCATGGCCGGGCTCGGCGTGATCGTACGGCGCCTGTCGGCGATCCAGGCGCTCGGCGCCACCACGGTCATCGCCTCCGACAAGACCGGCACGCTCACCACCGGCCGGCTGGCCGTGGCCGACCACGTCCTCACGCCCGGTGCGGATCTGTGGCGGGCCGCCGCACGCTGCAACGACGCCCGGGACGGGCTCGGCGACGCGGTGGACGTCGCGCTGCTGACCGCCGCCGCCGATCACGGGGCACGCCCGGACGAGCCGCGTTCGGCCACCCGGCCCTTCGACGCCGACACCCGGTCGATGGCCGTGGTCACGCCCGGCCCGGTGCTGACCGTGAAGGGCGCCCCGGAGGTGGTGCTGGCCCGCTGCTCGCCGGGGCCGGAGGCCGACCGGCTGGCCGGGGCGGTGCCGGAGCTGGCCAGGCGCGGCTTGCGGGTGCTGGCGCTGGCCGAGGGCGACACCGCCGACCTGGACGCGACCGGGCTGCGGCCGGTCGGCCTGGTCGGGCTGAGCGACGAGATCCGCCCGTCGGCCGGGCAGGCGGTGGCGGACGCGCGACGCGGCGGCATCCGGGTGATCATGGTGACCGGCGACCACGCCGACACCGCCCGCGCCGTGGCCGAGGAGGTCGGCATCGAGCCGGAGCCGGTGGTGACGGGCGCGGGCCTGGACGGCGCGGACCGCGCCGACCGGCTGCGCGAGGCGGGCGTTCTGGCGCGCGTCGATCCGGCGACCAAGCTCGACCTCGTCCACGCCCTGCGCGAGGGCGGCGAGATCGTCGCGATGACCGGCGACGGCGTCAACGACGCCCCGGCCCTGCGGCACGCGGACGTCGGGGTGGCGATGGCGGGGGAGGAGGGCACCGACGTCGCCCGCGAGGCGGCGGCCGTGGTCGTCACCAACGGCGAGCTGGGCACCATCGTCACCGGGGTGCGCGAGGGCCGCCGCCTGCACCACAACGTCGCTTCCATGATCGGCTACCTGCTGGCGGGCAACCTGGCGGAGATCTTCCTCGTGCTCGTCGGCCTGTTCCTCTGGCCCGACCTGGTCATCCCGCTGCTGCCGGTGCACCTGCTCTGGATCAACCTGGTGCTCGACGGCATCCCCGCCATCGCCCTGGGCGTCGACCGCGCGCCCGGCGACCCGCTCGCGACCACGCCCGCCCGGGACGGCCTGCTGTCGCGGCGGGTGCTGGCCCGTATCGGCGCGCGCTCCCTGGTCGTCGGCCTGCTGGTCGTCGCGGCCGTCGAGGTCGCCCGCCGGCTCGGCTGGGACGACACCATGGTCAGGACGCAGGCGGTGCTGACCCTCGTGTTCGCCCGGCTCACGCTGGCCTACGTGGCCAGGGCGCGGCGGTGGACGTTCGAGCGGGGCTGGTGGCACGGCAAGGCGGTGCTGCTCGCCGTCATCGGGACGGCCGCGCTGCAGACCCTGGTCACGCTGGTGCCGCCGCTGGGCGCCATGCTCGCGCTCACCGGGATCCCGCCGCTGGGCTGGGCCATGGCCGCCGGCGCCGCCGTCCTGACCCCGCCGCTGTGCGACCTCGTCCGGCAGAGGCGCTGAAGCCTCTGCCGCTCCGCAGGCGCTGGAGCCGCCCCGCGCGCGGGCCCGGGCCCGATCAGTGCCTGCGGTCGGCCCGCAGGCGGGCGGCCAGGGCGGCGGCCTGGGTGCGGCGCTGCATGTCGAGCTTGGACAGCAGGTTGGAGACGTAGTTCTTGACGGTCTTCTCGGCCAGGAACATGCGCTCGCCGATCTGCCGGTTGGTCAGCCCCTCGCCGATGAGGTCGAGGATCTGCCGCTCCTGCTCGGTCAGCGCGGCGAGCGGGTCCTTCCTGGCGGCCTGGTCGCGCAGCCGCTGCAACATGGCGGCGGTGGTCTGCGGGTCGAGCAGCGACTGGCCGGAGGCGACCGTGCGCACGGCGCCCACCAGGTCGGAGCCGTGGATCTGCTTGAGCACGTAACCGGCCGCGCCGGCCATCACCGCGTCGAACAGCGCGTCGTCGTCGGCGAACGAGGTGAGCATCAGGCAGGCCAGCCCCGGCACCCGCGAGCGCACCTCGCGGCAGACGTCCACGCCGTTGCCGTCGGGCAGGCGCACGTCCAGCACCGCCACGTCGGGCGTGAGCGCCGGGATGCGCGCGATCGCGGACTCGGCCGTGCCCGCCTCGCCGATCACCTCGATGTCGTCCTCGGAGTCCAGCAGCGCCGCCACGCCCCGGCGGACGACCTCGTGATCGTCGAGGAGAAACACACGAATCATGCGTTCGACGCTACCGGTGCGGCAGCGGTGTCGAAAGGACGAAGGTCCCGAAGCCGTACCGGCGAAGGTCCTTCGAGCCGGGGCCGAACGCCGCTGAGGCCCCGTGCGGGCCTGCCGCGCGAGCTCAGGCGTCGCCGCCCTCCCCGCGTAGCACCGCCGCGAAGCGCCGGCCCGGCGCGGGATCGACCCCGAAGCGCTCGGCGTAGCGCTCGTGGACCTCCTCCCACTGCCCGTGCGCCTCCATCTCGGACACGGACTCGCCGGCCAGATGAGGCTCCAGCCGCGACAGGTACGCCTCCCAGCCGGCGGCGGTCTGCGCGGACAGGCCGCGGTCGTCGATGACGTGGACGAACACCAGGCGGCAGCCGTCACCGTCGGGGGTGAGCTCGAAGCTGTAGGACTGGCCGGCGAAGGTCCAGGCCAGACGGTGGGGCGGGTCGACCTCGGTCACCTCGCCGGTGCCGCCGGCGGCCTCGATGACCTCGCCCGCCGCCGGGGTCCACCCGGCGGCGGCCGGGAACCAGCGTTCGAGCTCAGCCGGGACGCTGACGGCCCGCCACACGCGCTCGACCGGGTAGGGGAGCACGCGCTCGAAGCGCAGCGCCGGGCGGCCGTCGATCGTTTCCAGAGTGCCGTCGATCATGGATTTTCCTCCAGGTGTCGTTCCAGGGCGTCGAGGCGTCGCGACCAGAGCGCCCGATAGGGCGCCAGCCACTGGTCGACCTCGGCAAGGGGCTCCGGGCGCAGCGAGTACATCCGCTGCTTGCCCTCGATGCGGACCGCGACGAGCCCGGCCTCGCGCAGCACCTTGAGGTGCTTGGACACGCCGGGCTGGCTGAGGTCGAGGCGTTCGACCAGCTCTCCGGCCGGCCGCTCGCCTTCACGCAGGAGGTCGAGAATCTGCCTGCGGTGCGGCTCGGCCAGGGCTGCATAGGCGCTCACGTGGTCATATTGCCAAATGGAAATATGAGATCGCAACCGGGGGCTCAGGAGCCCTGACCCGAGGAGACGTGGCGCTCGGCGAAGCGCACGTTCCGCTCCCGCGCCACGACCTCGCCCGCGGCGTCGAACGCGGTCACCGTGACCGGCGGCGTGTCCAGGTATCGCTCCGGCTCGCCGGAGGTGTCCTTCCGCGTCACCGTGCCGGCGATCCGCCTGGCGACGAAGAAGCCCCCGCTCGCCTTCGCGTCCGTGCGCTCGCCCGGCGACCAGGTGATGCTCACCCGCTCGACCCGGGGCGACACCCGTCCGGCCACGACCCGGAAGTAGTTCTCCTTCTCCGCGGAGGAGTACTTGGCCTCGTAGACGTCCACGGCGAGGTCGCCGGGGAAGCCGCGCAGGTTCCCGGGGGCCTCGTGGCCCCAGTAGGTGAACACCGGCGGGTCGGGCGTCTGCTTGCTCGGCGTGCACAGGACGAAGCCCTTGGTGCTGCCGACCAGCGCGGTGCGGCCGTACGTGTCGCGGGCCTCGGCCAGCACGCGGAAGTCGGCGGCCGTGCCGTGCGCCGGGTCGCGCCACTTCGGGTTCGTGTTGACGGACGGGCCGCCCTCCGGCATGCAGTCGCGTACGGCCCGCAGTTGCTCCGGGCTGTTGGGCGGCAGCGTGGGAACGAGCGAGGCCACGGTCTCCCGGCCGCCGGGCAGGGGGACGAGGACGAGCGCGCCGGCCGTGCAGGCGGCGGCCAGCGCGGCTCCGGCCAGCGTCCACGACCTGCGGCGGCGCCGTCGCGTGGCGCCGGCCACGAGCGTGTGCGGGTCGGGCGCGGGACGAGCTCCGGCGGCCATGCGGCGCAGCTCCTCGGCGATCGCGCGCTCGTTGACGGTGCTCATCGGTCAGGCCTCCAAGGTGACGGGTTCGCCGACCAGCTCGCGGAGCCGGACGATCGCCTGGTGGGTCTGGCTGCGCACGGTGCCCACCGAGCAGCCCATGATCCTGGCCACCTCGGACTCGGGCAGGTCCTCGTAGTAGCGCAGGACGAGCACCGCGCGCTTGCGCGCCGGCAGGGCCCGCAGCGCCTGCGCGAGCGTCACGCGCGTCTCGACCTCGCCCGTACGGTCGCCGACCGGCCGCTCGGGAAGCTCCTGGACCACGCGCTCGCGGCCCCAGCGGGGACTTCGCCACCTCCCCACCTGTTCGTGGTACATGACCCGCCGCACGTAGGCCTCGGGGTTGGTGCGGATCCTGCGCCAGTGGGCGACCGTCTTGGCCAGCGCCGTCTGCAGCAGGTCCTCGGCCGCGTGCTGGTCGCCGGTCAGGACGTAGGCGAGCCTGATCATGCTGTCCGATCGTGTGGCCACGAACTCGGCGAAGTCGGAATGCAACGGGTCTCCTCTGGTCTCGCCTGTCCAGACGCGCGCCACGGCCGGCATCTATGGCGTGCGATCCCGATCGAGCCGCCCGCGGTTGCCCGGAATACCATAGGGGGGTATGGTGTTGTTACGAGCGGCCGACCGAGGAGAGGGGTGGACATGGCCGGATACACCGAGAACAAGCAGGACCACGCGATGCGCCTGCGCCGCATCGAGGGGCAGATCCGCGGCCTGCAGCGGATGGTCGACGAGGACAAGTACTGCATCGACATCCTGACGCAGGTGTCGGCGGCGACCAGCGCGCTGAAGTCGTTCTCCCTGTCGCTGCTCGAGGAGCACCTGGCCCACTGCGTCGCCGAGGCCGCGCAGAAGGGCGGGCCGGAGGCGGAGGCCAAGGTCAAGGAGGCCTCCGACGCCATCGCACGACTTGTTCGTTCCTAGACATCCGGATTGAAGGAGAGACCGATATGAGCACCGCCACCTACACCGTCAAGGGTATGACCTGCGGCCACTGCGTCAGCTCCGTCAAGGAGGAGGTCGGCGAGGTGGCCGGTGTCACCAGCGTCGAGGTCGACCTGGCCTCCGGCCTGCTGACCGTTGACAGCGACGGCCCCGTGGACGCGGCGAAGATCGTCGCCGCCGTCGAAGAGGCCGGTTATGAGGTGGCGAACCAGTGAACACCGCGATGAAGCTCGGCTCGTACGCGCTGGGGCTGGCCGTCGTCTTCGGCGGAGCCCTGGGCGTCGGCAAGGCGGTCGGCCCGGTCGGAACCCCTCCGGCCGAGGACCACGCCGCGATGACGGCGCCCACCGCGAGCGCGAGCGCGGGACATGGGGAGCACACCACCGAGCAGGTGAAGGACGATACCCCCGGGGGGCTCCAAGTGTCCGAGAACGGCTACAGCCTCAATCCGCTCACCACGACGATCAAACCCGGCGAGCCCACTGAGTTTCGTTTCGCCGTATCCGGCCCCGACGGCAAGCCGGTCACCGACTTCCAGGTCGAGCACGACAAGAAGCTCCATCTCATCGTCGCCGCCCGCGACCTGAAGACGTTCCAGCACGTGCACCCGGAGATGGCGCCCGACGGCGTGTGGTCGGTCAAGCTGACCCTGCCCGAGGCCGGGCCGTACCGCGCCTTCGCCGACTTCGCGCCGACCGGCGGCAGCGGCCTGACCCTCGGCGCCGACCTGTCCGTGGCCGGCGACTACCGGCCCGAGGCGCTCCCGCAGGAGAGCCGCTCGGCGACGGTCGACGGTTACGAGGTCACCCTCGACGGCGAGCTGACCCCCGGCCGGTCCAGCAAGCTCACCCTCAAGGTCAGCAAGGACGGCGAGCCGGTCACCGACCTGCAGCCCTACCTCGGCGCCTACGGCCACCTGGTGGCCCTGCGCGCCCGGGACCTGGCCTACCTGCACGTCCACCCCGACGGAGAGCCCGGCGACGGCAGGACCAAGGCCGGCCCCGAGATCGTCTTCTACGCCGAGGTGCCCAGCACCGGCGACTACCGCCTCTTCCTGGACTTCCAGCACGAGGGCGAGGTCCGTACCGCCGGCTTCACCGTCGGCGCCGGTGAGCGACCCCAGGTCCCCGCGTCCGAGCCCACACCCACTCCGAGCGGCCACAACGACGATGGCCACAGCCACTGACCGAGAGGAAGGAGAACGGTGATGTCCCAGCTCACCGACGACCGGCAGAACGCCGTCGAACTCTCGATCGGCGGCATGACCTGCGCCTCCTGCGCCAACCGCATCGAGCGCAAACTGAACAAGATGGACGGCGTCACCGCGACGGTCAACTACGCCACCGAGAAGGCGAAGGTCACCTTCCCCGAAGGCGTCGCCCCCCAGCAGCTCATCGCCGAGGTGGAGAAGGCCGGCTACACCGCGGCCCTGCCCGCACCGCCGCAGCCCGACCAGGCCGAGCAGGAGCCGCAGGATGAGCTCCAGCCGCTGCGCGACCGTCTCATCACCTCCGTGGTGCTGGCCGTGCCCGTGATCGCGATGGCGATGATCCCGCCGTTGCAGTTCACGAACTGGCAGTGGCTGTCGCTGGTGCTGGCCGCACCGGTGGTGGTGTACGCGGGCTGGCCGTTCCACAAGGCCGCCTGGACGAACCTGCGGCACGGCGCCGCGACGATGGACACGCTGATCTCGATCGGCACGCTGGCGGCGCTGGGCTGGTCGTTGTGGGCGCTGTTCTTCGGTACGGCGGGCACGCCGGGGATGACGCACCCGTTCGCGTTCACGATCGAGCGCACCGACGGCTCCGGCAACATCTACCTGGAGGCCGCGGCAGGCGTCACGGCGTTCATCCTGGCCGGGCGCTACTTCGAGGCCCGCTCCAAGCGCCGCGCCGGGGCGGCGCTGCGGGCCCTGCTGGAGCTGGGCGCCAAGGACGTGGAGCTCGCGGACGGTCGCCGCGTCCCCGTCGAGCAGCTCAAGGTCGGCGACCGGTTCATCGTCCGGCCGGGCGAGAAGATCGCCACCGACGGCGTCGTCGAGGAAGGCACCTCCGCGGTGGACGCCTCGATGCTGACCGGCGAATCGGTCCCGGTCGAGGTGCGGCCGGGCGACGCGGTGACCGGCGCGACGGTGAACGCCGGCGGCCGCCTGATCGTCCGCACTACCCGGGTCGGCGCCGACACCCAGCTCGCCCAGATGGCCAGGCTGGTGGAGGACGCGCAGACCGGCAAGGCCCAGGTGCAACGGCTGGCCGACCGGATCTCCGGCATCTTCGTGCCGATCGTGATCGCGCTGGCTCTCGGCACGCTCGGCTTCTGGCTCGGCACCGGCGACGGCGTGGGGGCGGCGTTCACCGCCGCGGTGGCCGTACTGATCATCGCCTGCCCGTGCGCGCTCGGCCTGGCCACCCCGACCGCGCTGCTGGTCGGCACCGGCCGCGGCGCCCAGCTCGGCATCCTCATCAAGGGCCCCGAGGTGCTGGAGTCCACCCGCAGGATCAACACGGTCGTGCTGGACAAGACCGGCACCGTCACCGAGGGCAGGATGACCCTCACCGCCGTCCACGTGGCCGAAGGCGAGAGCGAAGAGGAGGTGCTGCGCCTGGCCGGCGCGCTGGAACACGCCTCAGAGCACCCGATCGCCCAGGCCGTCGCCAAGGGCGCCGCCGCCCGCGTCGGCGAGCTCCCGGCGCCCGAGGGCTTCGCCAACGTCGAGGGCCTCGGTGTGCAGGGCATCGTGGACGGCCACGCGGTCCTGGTGGGCCGCCCCCGGCTGCTGGAGGAGTGGTCCCAGCACCTTCCCGCCGGCCTGGAGCGGGACCTGCACGAGGCCCAGGCCGCCGGCCGCACCGCGGTGGCGGTCGGCTGGGACGGCAAGGCCCGCGCCGTGCTCGTCGTGGCGGACGTGGTCAAGCCCACCAGCAAGGAGGCCATCGCCCAGCTCCGTGTACTCGGCCTGACCCCGGTCCTGCTGACCGGCGACAACGAGGCCGTCGCCAAGACGGTGGCGGCCGAGGTGGGCATCGACGAGGTGATCGCCGAGGTGCTGCCCGCCGGCAAGGTGGACGTGGTCAAGAGGCTGCAGGCCGAGGGCAAGGTCGTCGCCATGGTCGGTGACGGTGTCAACGACGCCGCCGCGCTGGCCCAGGCGGACCTGGGGCTGGCCATGGGCACCGGCACCGATGCCGCCATCGAGGCGAGTGATCTGACCTTGGTGCGGGGTGACCTGCGGGTGGCGGCGGATGCGATCCGGCTGTCGCGGCGCACGCTGTCAACGATCAAGGGCAACCTGTTCTGGGCCTTCGCCTACAACGTGGCCGCGCTGCCGCTGGCCGCGCTCGGCCTGCTGAACCCGATGATCGCGGGTGCGGCGATGGCGTTCTCCAGCGTCTTCGTGGTCACCAACAGCCTGCGCCTGCGCCGCTTCAAGTAGCACGACCAGGGACGGCTCCGCGTCGAACGGCGCGGAGCCGTCCCCTTCTGTCCTCAGCTGAGAAGGGAGTGGCAGTGGTGCGCCAGGAACGCCGCCACGCCCGGCGCCAGCGCCAGAGCGGCGGGACCGGCGAGCAGCGCCGTCACCGCGAGCCGTCCCGCGACGCGCTGCCGGCGGGCCAGCGGGGCGTGCGGGTGCAACATCCGCCGGACCCTGGTCAGAGCCGTCTCCCCGCCCGCGCCCAGCGCGAAGGCCGGCACGCGCCCCGTCGCGAGTCCCACCAGGGCGGCCGCGAGATGGACCCGCTGGTGACGGCGTGCCGCCACGTCGTCGGCCAGCAGCTCCACCAGGCGCGCGACCTCCCTGCGCCCCTGCTCGAACAGGGGGACGCGGGGGAACGCCCGTGCCAGCGCCTCGGCGCCGGCCAGCGCCAGGTGGTGCCGCCCGCGCAGATGCGCCTGTTCGTGCGCGAGCACCGCGGCGACCTGTTCGGGGGCGAGCGAGCGCAGCGCTCCGGTGGTGATCACCGCGTGCCCCTTCCGGCCGGGCAGGCAGTACGCCAGGCGCTCGTCGTACTCGACCACCATCGCGTCGAGCTCGTGATCGTGCTTGCCGAGCAGGGCCAGGGCGTCGGCATGCCGGCGACGCTCGCGGCGGGCGCGCAGCAGGACCTTCACCCCCACCGAGGCGACCCGGCCCACGAGAAGACCGCCGGCGGCCAGGCCCGCCCAGGTGCCGGCCGAGCTCAGGGCCACCTCGTCGTGAAGCAGCGCGGCGCAGGCCTCGAACAGGTCGGCCAGGCCGTGCCCCACCACCGAGGCGGGCACGGCGACGGCGAAGGCCGACAGCACCGCCGAGGCGGCCACCGACACGCCGGCCGCCTGCCACAGCGCGATCGCCAGCCTCGGCGCGCGCTCGGCCCAGGTGCCCCGCCCGAGCAGCCCCGGCAGCGCCAGCGCCGCGCACAGACCGTACAGGGCCAGGACGATCGCCACCGTCATGAGCTGCGTCCCCCCGGCGGGTACACCTGAAGGGCCGCCTCCAGGGCGCCCGCCTCCTCGGGGGTGAGCCGCTCCAGGAAGTGCACCAGCGTGGCCGCCCTGTTGCCGCTGCCGGCCAGGGACTCGCGCATCACGTCGGCGGTGTACGCCTCCTTCGACGACACCGTCTCGTAGATGTAGGCGCGGCCGGCCGACTTCCGCTTGAGCAGGCCCTTGGTGTGCAGCTTGTCCATCACGGTCATGACGGTCGTGTAGGCGATGGTGCGGCCCTGCTCGAGGTGCTCCAGCACGTCCCGCACCGAGGCGGGCCGCCTGATCGCCCACATGCGCTCCATGATCGTGGACTCCAGCTCGCCCAGGCCACGTGCCATCCGCCGTCTCCTCTCATCTACGATGAACGATAGTACGCTTGCTGGCGTTCTGACGTGCTGCTTGCCTCGAAGGGTGGTGGGACCTGTGCGGCCGATCCGTGGAATGCGGCTGGCGCGCGCGGTCCTGCTCGCAGCCCTCGCCCTGGGCGTGTGCGGCATGCACACCCTGGGTCATCCGAGCGGCGGTCACGGCTCCGCCCCGGCCTCCCACGTCGCTGCCGCCGCGGGGGCCGAGGGGTTCGTGCCCGACTCCGTGCCGCCCTTGGACCCGACGGACGTGTGCCTGGCCGTCCTGATCTCGCTCGTCGTCCTGCTGCTGACCGGTGCCCGGGCACGGGCGGGACGACGGGCGGAGAGCGGGGGAGGGGCGATCGCGTCCGCCCGGCGGCCCGCCCGTCCGCCGCCGAAGCCTGCCTCCAGGCGCCTGGCGACTCTCTCGATCCTGCGTGTATAGGCCGGTCGCACGCGCGGGCGGGCCATCCGCCCTGCCCGCCCGCGGGACAGATGATCGCCCATCACCAGGGCGCCATCGAGATGGCCCGCACCGAGCAGGCCGCAGGCTCGAACCCGCGGGCCAAAGAGCTGGCCGGCGCGATGGCGGCCACGCAGCAGGCCGAGGTCGAGCAGCTGCGGAGGATCCTCGGCAGGCTCTGACCCGGCGGAGCCCGTCCGGGCGCCGGCCGCGCCCGGACGGGCTCCTGGGCATTGCGTTCATACCCATGGGGGGTATAAGTTGGGCCGCGCTAAAATGCGAATGAAACGCCTGGAAGGTAACGATGTCCGGATCTATGCATCACGGCGAGCACGACCACGGTTCCCCCGCTCCCCGTCCCGACGCGCACAGTGAGCATGGCGAGCACAGTGAGCATGGCGAGCACCCTGAGCACGCTGAGCACGACCAGCATCACGGGGCGGCTCATGGGCCGATGAAGGCGACGTGGGGCGTGGCGGCGTCCGCGACGCTGCACTGCCTCACCGGGTGCGCCATCGGCGAGGTGCTCGGCATGGTGATCGCCACCGCCCTGGGCTGGCACGACCTTCCCAGCATCCTCCTGGCCGTCGCCCTGGCGTTCGTCTTCGGCTACGCGCTCACCCTGCGCGGCCTGTTCCGCGCGGGCCTGAAGTGGCGTGCGGCGCTGCGGCTCGCGCTGGCCGCCGACACCCTGTCGATCCTCGTCATGGAGATCGTCGACAACGGCATCATGCTGATCATCCCCGGCGCGATGGACTCCGGCCTGGCCTCCTTCCTGTTCTGGGGCGCCCTGGCGTTCTCGCTGCTCGTGGCCTTCCTCGTCACCACGCCCATCAACAAGTGGATCATCGGGCGGGGCAAGGGCCACGCCGTGATCCACGCCTACCACCACTGACCGCTCAGGCGGGGCGCAGCTCGCGCCGGTACGCGTCCAGGACGAGGCCGTGGAAGTGGTGGACCGCGTGCTCGGACAGCCCCGACCCGCCGGGGTCGTGCACGATCTTCCCCTGGGTGAAGGCGGGGGTGCGCATGCCGCGCTGGACGCTCTCCACCAGGGCGATGTCCTCCTTCTGGAGGACCTCGTCGATGTAGCGGATGCTGTCCAGCTCCGCCTCGTCGGGCTCGGCGGCCTCCAGGTAGAAGTCCCACGTCTCCCGCGTGCGCTCCGGCCCGTCGGGAACGATCTGCAACACCATGAAGTTGCCGCGGCCTGGATAGCGCAGCAGGCAGGTGTTGGGCCACAACCACCACACCGCGTGCTCGGTGACCGTCGCGCCCGACACGTCGTAGGCGGAATTGCCCGCCCGGCCCGCCTGCGCCATATGGCTGGAGTAGATCCCGTAGGTGGTGACCCGGTACGTGCTCATATCCACCAGGGACACGAAATCCTTGTGCGCCACATGGCAGTGGTAACACTCCAGGAAATTGTCCACGACATTCTTCCAGTTGGAGGCGATATCGTAGGTGAGCCGGCGGGCGAGCGTCAGCTTGGCGACGTCCGGAGCCCGCGCCCGGATCTCCGCCTCCAGCTCCCCGGCCTGCTCCCGCAGCGGGGCCGCCGCGGGGTCGAGGTTGACGTAGACCATGCCCCCGAACTCGGTGATCCGGATCTGGTCGAGGCGCACCGCGGAGGTGTCGAAGGCCGGCATGCCGCCGGTGTTGCGCGCCCGCCTGAGCCGGCCGGTCAGGTCGAAGGTCCAGGCATGGTACGGGCACACGATGCTGCGCCGGACCCCGGAGCCGGACAGCAGCTCGTGCGCCCGGTGCTTGCACACGTTGTAGAACGCCCGTAACGTGCCGGCCGCGTCGCGGACGGCCACGATCGGCAGGCCGGCCACCGTGCCCGTCACGTAGGCGCCCGCCTCCCGCAACCGCTCCACGTGGCACAGCCACTGCCAGGTGCGGGCGAAGATCGCCCGCTGGTCGACGCCGGCCCACCGCGGATCCGTGTAGGCGTCGGCGTGCAGGGACATCGACAGCGCGGGATCCGGATGGTATCCGGCCGAGATGTGCTCGAAGGCGTCGATCGGATCGGGGGTCACCGTACCTCCCAGGCGTGGCGCCGAAGGCGTCGCGTACGCGCTTTGATCGCATTATGCCCACCCGTTTTCCCGAGCCACTGTTTCACCGGTGATATTCGCGGCGTGCGTAATTTTCAGCGGTCGTTTCCGGCGATCCGGTTCACGCTGGGGGCGCAACTCCGTCAACAGGCCTGGGAAATGGGAGTGACCTATGCCGCCGGTGATCGTGGGGCGTGACGGCCCGCTGTCCGGACAGCGTTATCCGATGGACGACCGGCCGATGACCTTCGGCCGCAGGAACGACAGCCGCATCGTGATCGCCAGCGGCCGGGCCTCGCGCGCGCACGCGGAGGTGCGGCACGAGGCGGGCCGGTACGTCCTGCACGACCTGGGCAGCCGCAACGGCACGCTCGTCAACGGCGTCCGCGTGACCAGGCACGAGCTCCGGCCCGGCGACCTGATCACGATCGGCGACGAGATGTTCCGCTTCGAGGCGTCCGACGACGCCGAGACGATCATGGATCCGGCGCTCATGCGGGAGATCGGCCTGAGGGCGGCGCCCGCGGTGGACCCCGCCGCGGTCCTGCGCGTCACGATCAGCGGCGGCGGCCCGGTCGGGCTCGGCTTCGCCCTGCTCCTCGACCACCTCATGGGCGAGCGGGTGGCGGTCACCGTGTACGACGGCCGCTGGATGCGCGACGGCGACCGGGTCGTGTGGAAGGGCAAGGAGCAGGGCAACGTCCGGCGGCAGCAGGTGGTGACGGTGCAGAGCCGCCAGTACCTGAACCTGCCGGAGAAGGTGCAGGCCCGGCTGTTCGGCCCCGGCGCGTACACCGAGATGTGGCCGGCCGGCCCCGACTCGATCCGCGGCCGGAGCCCGCGCAACCTGCGCATCTCGCACATCGAGGACACGCTGCTGGCGATGGCCGGCGAGCGGCCCGGCCGGATCCGGCTGGTCCCTGAGCGCTTCGACGCCGCCGAGCACCCGGAGGCCGCCGCGCGGGACCACGTGCTGGCCATCTGCGAGGGCGGCCGCTCGCGCACCCGGGAGCACTTCGCCGCCAAGTTCGGCAAGGCCGACACCTCCATCTACTCGCTCGACGGCCACCACGTGCGGGACGTCGTGCTGGGCCTGCGCGTCAGGTCCGACCTGCCGGACCCCATGACGGTCCTGCTCACCGTCGCGCAGAACCGCTTCCTCCTGAACGCCCTGCGCGGCGAGGGCTTCCTCAACATGCGCCTGACCGACGCCGAGGCCGAGGAGGTCATCGGCATCGACCCCGTCCGGCGCGTGTTCGAGCAGTGCGTGGCCGCCAGCCCGTGCCTCATGGACCGCACCGAGCACGGCGAGTTCCGCTGCTCGACGCACAGCACGCTGTTCCTGCCCGCCCTGGTCAGGGGCTCGGCGCTGTGGGGGCGGGTGATGGAGGGGCTGCGGTTCTTCGGGGTGCGGGAGGAGAACCTGAGCGCCGTCACCGCCTTCCGGCTCGACATGGTGCAGCGGCCCCGCTTCACCGCCCAACTGCACGCGCCCACCGCCACCACGCCCGGCACGTACGGATTCCTGCTCGGCGACGCCGCCAACGCGATCCACTTCTGGCCGGGCCGCGGCCTCAACAGCGGGCTGGCCTCGGCCATCTCGCTGGCCAGGACGCTCAGCCAGAGCTGGCGGGCCCGGCCGTTCCGGGACGCGGACTTCATCCGGCACGAGGCGGCCATGTCGATGCTGCAGTACCGGCACAAGAGCCGCGCCTGGAAGGCGATGGTCACCACCGACGGCGACGGCGTCACGCGGGCGATCAAGGACCAGATCGCGCAGGGCATCGCGGAGGCCCCGGAGCGGAACGACGCGCAGGCCGACCTGGACGCGCTCCTGGCCCGGTTGCGGCAGATCCGCGACCGCCTGGCCCCGCGCATCCCCGGCATGCCGGACGACGCCACGCTCCGCGGCCACCTGCGCGGGCTGAAGGCGGAGACCCTGCGCGCGCTGCTGGTCAGCGGGGCGTGGGACACGCTGATCATGGGCGGTGAGGAGGTCGACATCGACCTGTTCTACCGCCAGGACCCGCCCGACGTGCTGGTGTCCACGGCCTCGCGCAGCCCGGCGGTGGAGCCGGGGGAGGGGCAGCAGGCCACCAAGGTCATCCGCCGCGGGCAGACCTAGGCAAGGCGCCGCAGGGCCCATTCGACCCCGGGGCAGCGGTCCATGACCACGTCGAGGCCGGCGTCCAGCGCGCGCAGGCCGGCCGCCTCGTCGATCACGCCCAGGGGCAGCCAGACCGCGCCGGCGCCGATCGCGACGGCCTCGTCGATCACCTGCCCGGCATGCTCGGAGCGGCGGTACACGGCCACGACGTCCACGTGGTCCGGCACCTCGGCCAGCGACGCGTAGCCGGGCTCGCCCAGCACGGCCTCGGCGGCGGGATGCACGGGAACGATCCGCCGCCCTCGCGACTTGAGCAGCCCCGCCTGGTCGTAGGCCGTACGGCCGGGATTGTCGGACAGGCCGACGAACGCCCACGTGCGCGCCTCGTTGAGGAGACGACGGATGACGTTCTCGTCCGCGAAACGGTTCCCCATGTCCCGGCCAACGCTCAAGGCGGGGCGGGCATTTCCTCCCGGTGAAAGTCATCACCCGGCGCCGGCGGGCATACCTCGTGCCTGATGGGCAGGAGGACAGAGGCGGCCCGGCGGGGCCGGGCCGGCAGGGGGATCTGACCGTCGAAGGGCTAGGAGGAGACACATGGATCCGTCAAGCCAGGAGACTGGCAAGGTCACCGGCACTCAGGACAAGGACTACAACCTGATCTGGTTCGTGGAGCAGTGCCTGAGCAACGTGCTGCGGCTGGAGAACTACATCGCCGACGCCGAGCGCGCCGGCGACGGGGAGCTGGCGAGCTTCTTCCGCCGCGCCCAGGCCGAAAGCCGTAAGGGGGCCGAGCAGGGCAAGGAGCTTCTGGGCAAGCGCCTGCTGAAGTGACCACCCGGAGAACCCGCGAAGGCGGCCGCCCATGCCGGGCGGCCGCCTTCGCGGTGCGGAACGGCAGCGGGCTAGGCCGTCCGGCTGAGGTTCTCGCCGAAGAACCCGGCGATCCGCTCCACGGCGAGATCCACGTACTGCTTCCTGTCGTAGAGATCGACGTGGCTGGCACCGTCGATCCAGCACAGCTCCTTCGGGCCGGTGGCCCGCTGGAAGGCCTCGACGCTCATCCAGGACGTGACGGCGCGGCTGCCGGCGACCATGAGCAGCGGCCGTTCCCCGATCAGCGGGATCGGCGCGAAGGCGTCGAAGGCGGCCATCCTGTCGATGCTGTCCCAGGTGAGGGAGCCCGCCGAGCGGGGGTGCAGCCCGCGTTCGGTGCGGTAGTACTCGAAGCCCTCGGCGCCGTGCTCCCCGCCGAGCGCGTAGGCCTGCTCGACGGTGTCAGGGAAGAGGGCCAGCACCGGCGGCTCCTCGCCCCGGGCCGCCACGGTACGGGCGTGCGCCGCGGCGTCCAGCATGCCGAGGAACACGGCCGGGTCCTGGGTTCCGTCGGCGCCCAGCCGGAACTGGCGGGCGACGTCCACAGCGCTGACGGTGGCCAGTGCCCTGACGCGGCGGTCGCCCGCGGTGGCCGCGAGGGCGTAGCCGCCCGAGGCGCAGATGCCGAGCACGCCGATGCGGCCGGGATCCACCTCGCCGCGAGCGGTCAGGCACGAGACGGCGGCCTTCAGGTCCTCGACGCGCTGCGCCGGGTCCTCCAGGCCGCGGGGTTCGCCGCCGCTCTCGCCCTGGTAGGCCGCGTCGTAGGCGAGCGCGACGAACCCCCTCTCGGCCAGGAGGCGGGCGTAGAGCCCGGCGGCCTGCTCCTTCACCCCGGTGCCGGGGTGGCCGACGACGATCGCCGGGCGGGGGCCCTCGGCCGGGGCGTCGGGAAGGTGCAGGTGGGCGGCGAGCGGGAGGCCGGCGCTGGGGAAGGTGACGTCGATCTTCGACATGGAGTGCTCCGTCCGTGGTCGCCCGGCACGGCGCCGGGCACGAGTCCACGGTGGTCGCGATCCCGGAGGGGCAAAAGCGGCGAGTTCCTGCCTGGGAAGAAACCTGCCCCCTCAGCCTCGACCCGTCAGGTCCGACAATGGAGGCATGAGCACCACATCAGGCCCGGGCGAACTCGGCGCCTTCCTCAAGGCGCGCCGGGCGCAGCTGGCCCCGCAGGACCTGGGGCTGCCCGAGCAGGGGTCCCGGCGCAAGGTCGCGGGGCTGCGCCGCGAGGAGGTCGCCCAGCTCGCCGCCATCAGCGTCGACTACTACACGCGGCTGGAGCAGGGCCGCGTGCGAGCGTCCGCCTCGGTGCTCGCCACGCTCGCCCGCGCACTGCGCCTCGACGACGACCAGCAGCGGTACCTGTACCAGCTGGCCGGCAAGGCCGACGCCCGGCCGCGCAGGCGCCGGCCCGCGCAGCGCGTGCGCCCCGCCATGCGCCGCCTGCTCGACCAGCTCACCGCCACCCCCGCCATCGTGCTGGGCAGGCGGCTGGACGTGCTGGAGTGGAACGCCGGCGCCGCAGCCCTGTTCACCGACTTCGCGCAGCTCCCCGCGGACGGGCGCAACTACGTGCGGCTGCTGTTCACCGACCCGGCCATCCGGGGCATGCACCTGGAGTGGGAGCACGACGCCCGCGACGCCGTCGCCGCCCTGCGCATGGAGTCCGCCGCCGATCACGACGATCCCGAGCTCGCCCGCCTCGTCGGCGAGCTGTCCGTACGGGACGCCGACTTCCGCACCTGGTGGGCCGAGCACCGCGTCAACACCGCCACCTACGGCACCAAGCGTTACCGGCATCCGCTGGCCGGTGAGCTCACCCTCGATTGCGACACGTGGAGCAGCCCCGACGGCTCCGGGCAGCGCCTCATGGTGCTCACCGCCGAGCCCGGCACGCCGTCGTACGACGCGCTGCGCATCCTCGCCTCGTGGGCGCCCGCGCCGCCGAGCCGGAGCCTGACGCGCTGACCCGGCGGCATCGCCCCGCGCCGAGCCGCCCGCCCGAGGCAGGCCGCCCGCTCAGCCCGCCCGAGGCAGGCCGCACCGCTCAGCCCGCCCGCGTGGCGTGGACCGCGGCGAAGGCCAGGAGCAGCGCGGCGGTCCGCGGCCGACGAGGACCGCCATCTCCGGTCGTCCTCGCCGAAGATCACCAGCACCGGCTTGCCGAGCTCCGCCAGCCGGTCCGGGAGCGGCCGCTGCCTCAGGTACTCGGTGGTGCCCATCATCGTCATGGACAGCGTGTGGTACGTCATGAGGCGCACCTCGTCCAGGAGCTCCTGCGGGACCTGGTAGCCCGGCCGGCTGAAACCCGTGCTCGCGAACCGGCGGATCCGCTCGTCGGCCGGCGGCCACTCGCCGGGCGCGATGGCGGCGGACTGCGGCGCCAGCTACGCGTCCAGGCTGGGACCGGTGTTGACCAGCGCCAGCGCGGTCACCAGGCCGGGCCGTAGCTCGGCGAGGGCGGTGGCGACCACGCCGCCGCTGGAGTGCCCGGCGACGACGGCCTGCCGGACGCCGAGCCGATCCAGCGCTTCGCCGGCCCGGCGCGCCTGGTCGGGGGTGGCGTAGCTCCGGTCGTCCGGTTTGGCCGACCGGCCGTGACCGAGCAGGTCGATCCGGAGGACGCGATGGGATCCGGTCAGCAGCGGGACCATCGGATCCCAGGAGCGGACCGAGGAGGCCGACCCGTGGACGAGCAGGAGTGCGGGGGCGTCGCGCGGGCCGTCCAGGCACACGTGCAGGTCACCGTCGTCCAGGGACAGGGTCGTGGTCGTGGTCCCGGTGGTGGTCCCGGTCGTGTCAGGAAGGGGCATGAGGTCACTGTCGCCGCCGGTGCGCGGGCCTGGCTTGGACAGATGTTCCCCTCGACCGGCTCGCGTAGCATGGATTCGTGCGGACGTTCGTGCACGGCGAGTCTGTTTGGGGCGTCGCGAGTCCTCGGCGGCCCAGCCGGGTGGCCGGTGTCACCATGGCCGGGTTCCACGTCCGCGACCTGGACGCGCTCCGGATGGTCCCGCACCCGGCCGTGACGTTGCTGCTGGAGTTCGGCGCCGGCTCGGCCGTCCTCGACGGCGCCGCCGGGCGGCGGCACCTGGGAAGCCTCGTGGCCGGGCCCGGGTTCGGGTCAGGCGGCGCGGTCTGGGCGCGGGGCGAGAACGTCGAGTGCGTGCAGGTGCGCCTGTCCCCGGTGATCGCGCACGCGGTCCTGGGCGTCTCCCCGGCCGAGCTCGACGGCGCCGTGGTGACGCTCGACGATCTGTGGGGCCCGGAGGCGCCGCGGATCCTGGAGCGGCTGGCCGCGTCCTCCTCGTGGGACGACCGGTTCGCGCTGGCGGACGCGCTGCTCGCCCGCCGGCACGAGGCACGCGCGCCGGTCGACCCGGAGGTGGCCTGGGCCTGGGAGCGGATCGTCGGCGGCCGGGGCCTGATCCGGGTCGACGGGCTCGCGGAGGAGGTCGGGTGGAGCCGCAAGCGGCTGTGGTCCCGGTTCCGCGCGCAGCTCGGCCTGCGGCCCAAGCAGGCCGTGAAGCTGGTCCGCTTCGACCACGCCGCCCACCGCCTGGTCGCGGGCGTCGGCGCGGCCCGGGTCGCGGCCGACGCCGGCTACGCCGACCAGTCGCACCTGCACCGGGATGTCATGGCGTACACCGGGGTGACGCCCGCGAGCGTGGCCGGCGAGCGCTTCCTGGCCGTTGACGACCTCGCCTGGCCCGCCACGGCATGAGCGTCGTGCTCCTCCGGGTCTCA
The DNA here is from genome assembly GCF_024172165.1 of Nonomuraea thailandensis. Lineage (GTDB taxonomy): Bacteria > Actinomycetota > Actinomycetes > Streptosporangiales > Streptosporangiaceae > Nonomuraea > Nonomuraea thailandensis. The sequence continues at coordinate 2,563,370 of NZ_JAMZEB010000002.1, forward strand.
GCGTCCCGCGATCTCGCGTACGGCGCCCTTGTCGGCCGACTCGGCCAGGGCCGCGTAGGCGCGCAGGGCGGCCGACAGGGGCCGGTCGCGATGCCGGGGCCGGTAGCCGGCGTGCTGCTCCAGGCGGTGGCGGCGCGCGGCGAGCTCCTGCTCGGGCACGTCCAGGCGCAGGGCACGGGCGGGCAGGTCGACGGTGATGGTGTCGCCGTCCTCGACCAGGGCCAGGACACCGCCGGCCGCAGCCTCGGGCGAGGCATGGCCGATCGACAGGCCGGAGCTGCCGCCGGAGAAGCGGCCGTCGGTGACCACCGCGCACGCCCCGGCCAGGCCCCGGCCCTTGAGGTAGGCGGTCGGGTACAACATCTCCTGCATGCCGGGCCCGCCGCGCGGCCCCTCGTAGCGGATGACGAGCACGTCGCCCGGTGACAGCCGCCCGGACAGGATCGCCTCGACGGCCTCCTCCTGCGACTCGGTGACCACCGCCCGGCCGGTGAAGACGTGCAGGACCGCCGGCACGCCGGCCGACTTCACCACGGCGCCGTCCGGGGCGAGGTTGCCGCGCAGCACCGCGAGGCCCGCGTCGGCCGAGTACGCGTGCGCGGCGTCGCGCACGCAGCCCGCCGAGGCGTCCAGGTCGAGGGACTCCCACCGGGCCGACTGAGAGAACGCGGCCGGCGATCGGGCGCCGCCCGGGGCGGCGTGGAACAGCTCCACCGCCTCGCGGGAGGGGGACGCGGCGCGCACGTCCCAGGCGGCCAGCCACGCGTCGAGCGAGTCCGCGTGCACGGCCTGCACGCCGGGCCGCAACATCCCGGCCCGGTGCAGCTCGCCCAGGATGGCGGGGATGCCGCCGGCTCGGTGCACGTCCTCCATCAGGTACGGGCCGTTGGGGGCGACCTTGCACAGGAACGGCACCGTGCGCGAGCGCGCCTCGATGTCGGCCAGCGTGAAGTCGAGCCCGGCCTCGCGGGCGGCGGCCAGCAGGTGCAGCACGGTGTTGGTGGAGCCGCCCATGGCCAGGTCCAGGGCCATGGCGTTGTCGAAGGCGGCCCGGGAGGCGATCGCGCGGGGCAGCACGCCGGCGTCGTCCTTGGCGTAGTAGCGCGTGGCCAGCTCCATCACGGTGCGGCCGGCCTGCTTGTACAGGGCGCGGCGGGCGGTGTGGGTGGCCAGCGTGGTGCCGTTGCCGGGCAGGGCCAGGCCGAGCGCCTCCAGCAGGCAGTTCATGGAGTTGGCGGTGAACATGCCGGAGCAGGATCCGCAGGTGGGGCAGGCCGCCTCCTCGATCCTGGCCAGGTCCTCGTCCGTCAGGTCGGGGTTGGCGGCCTCGGACATGGCGCTGATCAGGTTCAGCCCGGTACGGACCGTGCCGTCGCCCATGACCGCCCGGCCCCCCTCCATCGGGCCGCCGGAGACGAACACCGTGGGGATGTTCAGCCGCAGCGCGGCCATCAGCATCCCTGGAGTGATCTTGTCGCAGTTGGAGACGCACACCAGCGCGTCGGCGCAGTGCGCCTGCACCATGTACTCGATGGAGTCGGCGATCAGCTCCCGCGACGGCAGCGAGTACAACATCCCGGCGTGGCCCATGGCGATGCCGTCGTCGACGGCGATGGTGTTGAACTCGCGCGCGATCCCGCCCGCCGCCGTGACGGCCTCGCAGACGAGGCGCCCCACCGGCTGCAGATGGGTGTGGCCGGGCACGAACTCGGTGAAGCTGTTGGCCACCGCGATGACCGGCTTGACGCCGATGTCCGCCGCCGGGACGCCGGAGGCGCGCATCAGGGCGCGGGCGCCGGCCATGTTCCGCCCGTGGGTGACCGTACGTGATCTCAACTGTGGCATGCCGCCATGCTGGCGGCCCGCGGGCGTACGGCGAAGACGCCCGTACTACTAGCACTCCTGCTACCAGCATTACCCTGGTTCGGATGAACACGGCGGCCGAGCGACGCGGAGCACTGGGCAGCTTCCTGCGCGCCAGACGGGCGGCCCTCGACCCTGTCACCGTCGGCCTGCCCCCGCCCGGGCCGCGCCGCAGGGGCGGCCTGCGCCGCGAGGAGGTCGCCACCCTCTCCGGGGTCAGCGCGACCTGGTACACCTGGCTGGAGCAGGGCCGCGACATCCAGCCCTCCCGCCAGGTCCTCGACGCCCTCGCCCGCACCCTGCACCTGACCTCGGCCGAGCATGCCTACATGCTCTCCCTGGCCGGCTACGCGCCCCTGCCCGCGGCCACCGCGGACGCCGGGCGCACGGCCCCCGGCCACGTGCAGCGCCTGCTGGACGCGCTGGCCGGCTTCCCCGCCTACGCCATCGCCCCCGACTGGACGATCACCGGCTGGAACGCCGCCTACGCCACCCTGTACCCGAACGTGGCCACGGTGGACCCGGGCGAGCGCAACCTGCTGTGGCTGGTGTTCACCGACCCCTACGTCCGCGACCTCCTGCCCGACTGGGAGACCACCAGCCGCCGCTTCCTCGCCGAGTTCCGCGCCGAGGCCGGCCCCCGCCTCGGCGACCTGGCCCGCACCCCGGTCATCCAGCGCCTCCTCGGGGCCAGCGCGGTGTTCAGAGCCGCCTGGCAGGACCACCGCATCGAGGGCTTCACCTCCCGCGAACGGCTCTTCCACCATCCCGCGGCGGGCGTCCTGCGCTACGAGCACCACCGCCTGGCCCCCGCCGACCACCCCGACCTCCACGTGGTCATCTACACCCCGGCCCCGGCGCACCCGTGAGCGCTCCTAACCGAGGGCGTGATCGAGGTTGAAGGCCGCGCTGATGAGCGCCAGATGGGTGAAGGCCTGCGGGAAGTTGCCGAGCTGCTCGCCCGTGTGCCCGATCTGCTCGGCGTACAGCCCGAGGTGGTTGGCGTAGGTGAGCATCTTCTCGAAGGCCAGGCGGGCCTCCTCGACGCGGCCCGCCCGGGCCAGCGCCTCGACGTACCAGAACGAGCAGATCGAGAACGTGCCCTCCGGGCCCTCCAGTCCGTCCGGGCTGAGCTCGGGGTCGTAGCGGTAGACCAGGGAGTCGGAGACGAGGCTGTCGCCGAGCGCGTCCAGGGTGGACAGCCATTTGGGGTCGGTCGGCGAGACGAACTTCGCCAGCGGCATCATCAGCACGGCCGCGTCGAGCAACTCGTCGTCGAAGTGCTGCACGAACCCCTGCAGCCGCTCCGACCAGCCGTGCTGCATGATGTCGCGGTAGATGGCGTCGCGGTTGTCGCGCCAGCGCGGGATGTCGGCGGGCAGGCCGCGCTGGCCGGCCACGCGCATGGCGCGCTCGATCGCCACCCAGCACATCAGGCGGGAGTAGGTGAAGTTCCTGCGCCCGCCGCGGGTCTCCCAGACGCCCTCGTCGGGCTGGTCCCAGTTGTCGCAGACCCAGTTGACCAGCGTGCACAGCTCGTCCCAGCGGCGGCTGGAGATGGGCGTGCCCCACTTGTTGTACAGGTACACGGAGTCGATGAGGGCGCCGTAGATGTCGAGCTGGAGCTGGTCGACGGCGGCGTTGCCGATCCGGACGGGCCGCGAGCCGCGGTAGCCCTCCAGGTGGGGCAGCTCCTCCTCGGGCAGCTCGCTGCGGCCGTCGATGCCGTACATGATCTGCAGCGGCCCGCCGGGGCCGGTGCCGGACAGCCGGACGTTGCTGTCCAGGAAGTCCATGAACGCCTCCGCCTCCTCGGTGAAGCCGAGGCGGAGCAGGGCGTAGACGCAGAACGCGGCGTCGCGCACCCACACGTACCGGTAGTCCCAGTTGCGCTGCCCGCCGATCTGCTCGGGCAGGCTGGTCGTGGGCGCGGCGACGATGCCGCCGGTCGGCGCGTAGGTGAGGAGCTTGAGCGTGAGCGCGGAGCGGTGCACGATCTCCCGCCAGCGGCCCCGGTAGCGGGAGGCCGACAGCCATTTGCGCCAGAACGCGACCGTGGCCGTGAACAGCTGCTCGGCCTCCTCCAGCGGGCAGCCGCGGGGTTCGACGCTGGGCGCGAGCCGGTCGAGGGCGAACACGGCGCGCTCGCCCTCGCGCAGCACGAACCGGGTGCGCACGTCGCGGTCGTCGTGCTCGACGGGGACGCTGGAGGAGAGCTGGAGGCTGAGCGACGGCGACTCGAAGATCGTGAGCTCGCCGTCCCGCGTGAGGGTGTGCGGCTGGCGGGCGTAGTCGAAGCGCGGCGCCACCAGGGCGCGGAACGGCAGCGCGCCGCGCACGCAGGTGACGCGCCGGATCAGCCGGTGCCGGTCGGCCTCGGTGGCGCCGCCCTCGATGGGCATGAAGTCCTGGATCTCGCCCACGCCGTCGTCGGCGAAGAAGCGGGTGATCAGGACGTTGGTGTCGGGGAAGTAGAACTGCTTGGTCGTGTACGGGATGTCCGCGGCCAGCTCGAACGAGCCGCCCCGGTCGGCGTCCAGGAGCGAGCCGAACACCGACGGGGCGTCGAAACGAGGGCAGCAGTACCAGTCGATGGTGCCGTTGGTGCCCACGAGCGCGACCGTGCGCAGGTCGCCGATCAGCCCGTGCTCGCCGATCGGCAGGTAGCGGGGGTCGCCGGGAGGGTCGTGCCAGCCGTTCGCCGGGGTGGTGCTGTCTGCCTGCATGTTCTCAACGTAAGCAGCGACGGGCGCGACGTCGCGGGGACGCGCCAGGAGGCCGCCTCGCGGGTCAGCGCGCGGGCTGCTGGTGCTTGAGCAGCAGCAGCGCGATGTCGTCGCAGCGCTGCTCGGCGTCGGGCGCGCAGTCGAGCAGCGTCTCGCTGAGCCGGTGGAGCGGCTGGTCGGCGGCCTGCGTGAGCTGCGCGGCCAGGCCGGCGATGGCCTCGCCCAGGTGCGTGTCCGGCCTCTCGACGAGACCGTCGGTGTACAGGGCCAGGACGGCGCCGGGCGAGAACGGCACCTGCACCGGGTGGTACTCCGCGTCCGGATCGATGCCGAGCAGCGGCCCCGGCGGGACGTCCACGGGCTCGGCGCTGCCGTGGGGGACGCGCAGCAGGGGCGGCATGTGGCCGGCGTTGGCCGCGGAGAACGCGCGCAGGCGCAGGTCGAGATGGACGACCAGGCAACTGGTGAACAGCTCGGTGTCCAGGTCGAGGAGCAGCCGGTTGGCGTGCCGGAGCACGCCGCCCGGATCGCCGCCGAGATGCGCGTCGGCGGCGACGGAGGTGTGGATGGCGGTGCGGACCTGCCCCATGAGGGCCGCCGCCGCCATGTTGTGGCCCTGGACGTCTCCGATGACGGCCACGGCGGCACTGTCATGCAGGCGGATGAGGTCGTAGAAGTCGCCGCCGATGCCCGCACCGCGCGTGGCGGGCGTGTACCGGGCGGCCGTCTCCAGGCCCTCGATCTCGGGGAGCCTGCGGGGCAGGAGGTTGGTCTGCAGGCAGTGGGCCACGTTGTCCTTCGCCTCGTACAGCAGGGCGCGGTCCAGGGCCTGGGCCATCATGCCGGCGAGGGAGGTGAGCGTGGCGCGCTCGGCGCCGGCGAAGCGGCGCGGGTGGTCGAAGGCCAGTACGCAGACCCCGATCACCCGGTCGGCGAAGGCCAGCGGCAGGAACGCCCAGGCTGCCATGCCGCCGGGGGGCATCGCGTCCGGGGCCTGGTCTCCGGGCCCCTGCCCGTCGCCGAGGAACGCCGGCCGGCCCGTCCGGGCGACGTCACCGACGGGGCCGACGGATGTCAGGGGCAGGAAGTCGAGGTGGTTCAGCAGCTCGGGGCTGCAGCCGTGCGAGCCGATGATCCTCATCCTGCCGCCCTCGGCGACCAGGATCGTCATGGCCTGGACGCCGCACATGGGCAGCATGTGATCGGTGACCACGTCGATGACCTGGCTCGTGGTGAGCGCGCTGGTCAGCGTGGCGGCCATGTGCAGGAGGTTGTGGACGCCGTGCGGCTGCGCCGACACGGGCGAGCCGTCCGGATCGGGTGGCGCCTCGTCGACGCACATGAGCTGCAGGCTGACCCCGGACGGGCCGGGATGCATCCGGATCTCGATCGGGTCGCCGTGCGGGGGGTGCAGGGTGCAACAGGTGAGGCGCTGGCCGACCACCGCGGCCCGGAAGCGGTCCTTGAAGAACGGGTCGCGCAGCCACCCCACGGCCTCCCACAGCACCCGGTCGCAGATCTCCGGCACGCTGCCGCCGAGCAGCTCGGCCGCCGGCGGGTTGACGTAGGTGACGCGGCCGTGCAGGTCGACCGCGACGCAGCCGTCCCGCAGCCGCTCGGCGAAGCCGGCGGCGGCCGTGGCGGTCCCGGGCTCCGGCGCCGCGGCCGCGGGCGAGGGCAGGACGCGGGGCGATCCGGTGGCCAGGACCGGCGGCCCGCCGTCCTGCAGCAGCTCGCCCAGCCGCTGGGAGACCCGTTCGATGGCCTCGCCTTCGCCCTGCTGGGGCGGCGACGTGCGCGGCGCCGGCCAGATGAGCGCCCAGGTCCCCTTGACCTGCCCGTCGACGGCGATCGGGGACGCCATGATGGAGAAGTGGTAGGGCGCCAGCAGCGAAGCGGCGGGAAAGCGGCGGGCCAGTTCCTCCGGATCCGCGACCCAGATCCTTTCCCTCAGGCGGACGGACGCGGCCACCGGCGTGTCGCTCGCGCGCCGCATCCTGGACCACGGCCCCACGACCGGGCCCGGCAGCCCCAGCTCGGCCTGCATGAGCAGGACCTGCTCGGTGTCGTCCAGCAGGTACAGCACGGCGATGTGGGCCGCGGTGGCGCGTGCCGCCCACATGAGAGTCTCGTCCAGCGCGGCGGTGAGGTGCGCGTCGGACATGTTTGATCGGGGAGAGGTGCTGGGCTCGTTGTTCCCCGGCGAGGGCATCGGCCTCTGACCCTTCCCTGCGTCGGCCATGCGGTCACGTTATCTGCCAGGTTCGGGTGCCATGTTGGTGTTTGTCCTAATATGGCCGCGCGCGGGGTGGGCGATGGGCGTCCCCAGGCGAAGTCATGGGCGGGCCGCAATCGCGGCTTCACCAGCGGGGGCGTACGGAAAGTCGCGGCAAAATCCCTTCGCCTCCGAGCGTACGAGCGGTGCCGGCCGGCCCTACCTCCGCCGGAGGATGACCTCCTTGCCGAAGTCGGCGTCGTGGTTCGCCGCCCCCACGGCCCACACCTCCGCCGCGCCGGGAACCGCCGCCACGGCCACGCGGCCCAGCGGATGGTCGTAGATCCGCTCACGGGTCCAGGCCCGCCCGTCGAAGTGCAGGGCGACCGTGGTGTCGCCGCCGCCGGCCCCGGCCGCCCACACGTCGCCGGGCCCGGACGCGGTGACGCTCGTCAGCGGCCCGTCACCGCCGGGCACGGCCACCCGCTGCCAGGAGACGCCGTCCCAGTGCATGACGAGCGGCTCCGCCCGCCCGGGATCCCCGGCCGCGGTCCGGCAGGCGAACCACGGCGTCGTCCCGCCCCCGATCCCGCCGACGGCCCACACGTCGTCCGGCGAGATCGCCCACACCTGGCTGAGGTAGCCTCCCGGCACGTCGGGAAGGGGCAGCTCGGCGTACGTCCCGTCCGGGCCGGCGTGCCAGACCGCGGGCCTGACGCCCGAGCAGCCGTCGCGAAGCCCGGCGCCGGCCACCCACACCTGCCCGTGCCTGGCCGTGACCGCCAGGAACTGGCCCTGGAAGGTGGCCCGCTTCTCGAACGTCCGGCCGGTCCACTCGACGGCGAACGAGGTCTGCCTGGCCGGATCCGTACCGACCAGCACCGCTCGCCCCCTGTCGGCCGAGACGTCGGTGAACCGGTGCCTCCCCAGCCCGGACGGGCGCGGGTACGACCAGCGCCGCCCGTCGCCGTGGACGACCACCCCGTCGCCCACGATCCAGATGTCACCGGGCCCGCCCACGTCGAACCCGGTCACGTAGAGCTCGCGATCGAGCGTGGTCTTCCTCCACGCCGTTCCGTCCCATCGCTCGACGACCACGGTCCCTTCGCGGTCCTCCGCGCCGTCCTCGAACCCCGCCGCCCACGCCTGCCGAGGCCCCTTGGCGACCACGTCCACGAGCTCCGCCCGCGCCCGCAGCCGCGCACCCGCGACGTCCTTCCATCGCGGGGAGCGGGGCTGCACCTGCTGGGTGGCCGCCGAAGGGGTGACGGTCACGGGCCCTGATCGCACAGGTTCCGAGCACCCGGCCGCCGCGCCAAGACACACCACCACGGACGCCGCAAGCCGCGCGATCTTCACAAGAGCTCAGTATGGCCGCTCCCTGACGACGGCTACCAGGGAATCTGAAGGGCCCAGAGCTGGTTCGACTGGAAGCAGGTGTACCAGGGCCACAGGCCGGTGCTCCGGCCCCGCTGGCCGACGTGGTGGCAGCTCTCCGCGGTGGGGTAGTAGCCGTAGATGCTGACCATGGCGGTCGAGGCCGTGGCGCTGACAGGGGCCGTGCCGCCGAGGAGCGCGGCGACGCCGAGGCCGGTGACGACGAGGCGTAAGGCTGCTCTTCTCATGAGTCTCCTCACCTGCGAATACACGCTCAACTGTTAGTTAATTTTACTAACAGAAAGCGGCCGCGCAAGGCTTCGCACGGTCACGCCGGCCGGAAAGCCTCGTGCCGCCGCAGCCACTCGGCCCGGACCTGCGGCGCATGGGCGTCCTGCACGCAGAACTCGTTGCCTTCCGGGTCGGCCATCACCACCCAAGGCTGGTCGCCCTGGCCGATGTCGACGCGGGTGGCTCCCAGCTTCTCCAGGCGGGCGACCTCCACGGCCTGATGCTCGGGACGCAGGTCGAAGTGCAGGCGGTTCTTGCCCGCCTTGAGCTCGGGCACCTTGATGAACAACAGGTCGGCCACCACGCAGTCGTCGCGGGTGCCCTCGCGCGGCTCGACCACCCACTCGGGATCCTCGTCCCGGGTGATCACCCAGTCCAGGGCCTCTGCCCAGAACCTGGCCACCCGTCCGGGATCCCGGCTATCGATGATCAAGGCCCCGATCCGCAGTCCCATGGCGTCACCGTAGGACACCGTCACGCGAGCGTCCAACGCCGGCGAGCCGGCGCCTTCCCCATCCGGCTCGCTCCCGCGGGCATCACGGCTCCAGGTCGGCGAGATCGAGCCCGGCCAGCCGGTCGGGGTCGGACAGGATGTCGATCGTGGCGATCCTGTCGTCGGCGATGGTGAAGCTCATCACGGAGATGAGCCGGTCGTCGATGGTGTTGACCAGACCGGCCAGGCCGTTGACGAGCGCCGGGTGGGTGGTGGTGCTGGTGGCCATGCGCTGGAAGGTGGCGAGCTGCCCGGCCACGGCCTCCAGGCCCCGGATGACCCTCATGCCGCCGGTGAGCTGCCCGCCGTCGGCGCGTAGCACCACGTCGGGATCGAGGACGGACACCAGCGCCGCGAAGTCGCCGTCGCGGGCGGCGGCGAGGAAGGCGTCCACGGCCCGGCGCTGACTGCTCAGATCGGGATCGGGGCTCGGGGCCGCGCCGCGGACGCGCCGGCGCGCCCGGCTGGCGAGCTTCTTGGCCGTCGCGGGGGTCCGGTCCACGATGGGGGCGATCTGCTCGAACGGCAGGCCGAACATGTCGTGCAGCACGAACGCCAGCCGTTCGGCCGGAGTCAGGGACTCCAGCACCACCAGCAGCGCCAGGCCCACCGAGTCGGCCAGCAGCACCTCCTGCTCCGGATCGGCGGCGTCGGCCCGGCTGATCACCGGATCGGGCAGGCGGTCCTCCAGCGACTCCTCCGCCCTGGACTTGCGGCTGCGCAGCATGTCCAGGCACACCCGGCCGACCACGGTGGTCAGCCAGCCGCCGAGATTGTCGATGTCGGCCGAGTCGGAACGCGCCAGCCGCAGCCACGCCTCCTGGACCGCGTCCTCCGCCTCGCTCAACGAGCCGAGCATGCGGTAGGCGACCGCCTTCAGATGGGGGCGGTGCCCCTGGAACCGGTCGGCCAGGAAGTCATGGTGCGTCACTGTCGCAATCCTCTCATCTCGCTCACGTCAGACAGTTGACGCGGCGAAGCAGCGAAAGGTGACCGCGACCGCGCCCGGTCACCTTTCCGCCGGGGCATCCGTCATGCCGGCGACCGACACTCACTCACGAAGGGTTGCCGACGATGAGCAGGATGGATGTCCACGGCACGGTCGCGGACGGCTTCGAGCAGGTCCGCGAGGCGTTCGCCGCGGTGGTGGCCGAGCAGGACGGCCAGGCGGGCGCGCAGCTCACCGCCTACGCGCATGGCAGGCAGGCGGTGGACCTGTGGGCCGGGGACGAGGTGAGCGGCGACACGCTGACCGGCGTCTACTCCTCCACCAAGGGCGCCGCGACGCTGGTGACGGCGCTGCTGGCGCAGGAGGGCGTGCTCGATCCGGACGAGCCGGTGGCCCGGCACTGGCCGGAGTTCGCCGCCGCCGGCAAGAGCGGGATCACGCTGCGCGACGTGCTGACCCACCGCTCCGGCGTCATCGGCGTGGACGGCGGGCTGACGGCGGCCGAGCTGGCCGACGACGCGGTGATCGCGAGCCGCCTGGCCGGGCAGCGGCCGTACTGGCGGCCGGGCTCGGCCTACGGCTACGGCGGGTTCGTCACGTTCGCCCTGGTGAACGAGGTGATCCGGCGGGTGACCGGCCACTCGCTGCAACAGGTCTACGAGGAGCGCATCCGGGCCCCGTACGGGCTGGACCTCTACCTGGGGCTGCCCGAGACCGAGGAGGAACGGTTCCGGCCGATCCGGTGGTGGACGGCCACCCCGGAGCAGGAGGCCGCGTTCTGGTCGAACCTGCCGGGGCCGCACAGCATCCTCGGCATCGGCTACGGGCTCAACAGCACGCCACCGCTGGACCAGGTGGCCTTCGCCAACACCCGCGCCGTCCGCGCCGGCGGCCAGGCCTCGGCCGGCGGGGTGGGCAGCGCGCGCGGCCTGGCCGGCCTGTACGCCGCCGCCGTCTGGGGCCTCGACGGGCGGCCACCGTTCCTCAAGCCCGGCACCGTCGCCGAGTTCGCCCAGCTGCACTCCACCGGCGCCGACCTGGTCCGCGGCGACCAGGGCAACTACGCGCTCGGCTTCCAGGCCAAGGGCCTGCGCTACCCGTTCCTCAGCGCGAACGCGTTCGGCCACGACGGCTCGGCCGGCTCGGAGGCGTTCGCCGACCCCATGAGCGGCATCGCCTTCGGCTACACGCGGCGCCGTTTCGGCTTCGGCTGGTCCTACCCCGAGCACGACCGGCTCGCCGCCGCCGTCCACCACGCCGCCTCCTGAGGACGTCTGATGACCTCGCACACCTCTCATGAAAGAAGCGGCCTGGCCCTCCTGGTGATCGCCGCCGCGCAACTGCTGATGGTGATGGACGGCACCATCGTCACCGTCGGCCTGCCCGTCATCGGCGCCGGGCTCGGCATCGCCGAGGCGGACCTGGACTGGGTGCTCACCTCCTACGCCCTGGCCTTCGGCGGCCTGCTGCTGGCCGGCGGCCGCGCCGGCGACGTGTTCGGGCGGCGCAGGCTGTTCCGCGCGGGGCTGGCCGTCTTCCTGGCCGCGTCCCTGCTGGGCGGCCTGGCCGGCAACGGCAGCGTGCTGATCGCCGCCCGCGTCCTGCAAGGTGTGGGCGCCGCGATCGTCGCCCCGGCCGCGCTCTCCCTGCTCGCCGACACCTTCCCCGCCGGGCCCGAACGCAACAGGGCGCTCGGCGTCTACGGCGCCATGGGCGGCCTGGGCTCGGTCGCCGGCCTGCTGCTGGGCGGCGCGCTGACGGAGTACCTCGGCTGGCGCTGGATCATGTTCATCAACATCCCCATCGCGCTGGCGGTCCTGGCCGGCACCTTCGCCCTGCGGCCGGGCACCCGCGAGCGCGGCGGCCTCGACCTGCCCGGCGCGGTCACCGTGACCCTGGCGCTCGGCGCGCTGGTGTACGCCATCAACCGGGCGGGCTCCCACGGCGCCGGTGACGCGCTCACCCTCGCCTTCGGCGCGGCAGCCCTCGCGCTGCTGGTCGCGTTCGTCCTCATCCAGCGCGGCGCGCGCACCCCGATGCTGCCCCCGAGCGTGCCGGCCGACCGCGGCAGGCTCGGCGCCAACCTGGTGATGCTGCTCATGGGCGCCGGACAGCTCGCCACCTTCTACTTCCTCACCCTCTACATGCAGACGATCAACCAGTACTCGCCCATGATCACCGGGCTGGCGTACCTGCCGTTCGCCATCGGCATCGGCATCGGCTCCGGCCTCGTCGGGCCCAGGCTGCAGGCCCGCACCTCCACCCGGATCGTCCTGGCGACCGGGATGGCGGTGGCCGCCGCGGCGATGGGCTGGTTCAGCCTGCTGACCCCCGGCCAGAACCCGCTGCTGGTGCTGCTGCCCGCCCAGCTCGCCGGCGGGATCGGCCTGGGCATCGGCTTCGTCGCGGCCACCATCGGGGGCGTGCAGGGTGTCGCGGCGCGGGACTCGGGCATCGCTTCCGGCCTGGTCAACACCAGCCAGCAGATCGGCGGCGCGCTGGGCCTGGCCGTCCTGGCCGGCGTCGCAGCCACCGCCACCGCGAGCCGGCCTGCGGGCACGCCCGTGCCGGACGCGCTCACCAGTGGCTACACCGCGGGCATGCTCGGCGCGGGCGGCTTCTACCTGGCCGCGATCCTCACCGCCGTCATCCTCCTGCGGCCCCGCCTCGCGAGCCGGACCGCGCAACCTCTTGGCAGCGGCTCATGACGAAACCCCCTGCCACTATCAGGTTATAGCAGATCCGGGCACCTCATGAGGCGCGGAAAAGTGCTCCATAATGGCCCGTCCAGCCCGGCGGACGATGGAGCGGTGGACGTGCGTTACGTGATGGATTTCCAGCAGATCGGGTCGTCGGACATCGCGGAGGCCGGCGGGAAGGGGGCTCACCTGGGCGAGCTCTCGCGCATCGCCGGCATCAGCGTGCCGGACGGCTTCTGCGTCTCGACCCACGCCTTCCGGCGGGTCGTGGCCGAGGCGCCGCCGATCGGCGCTCACCTCGACCGGCTGTCGCGCGTGGAAGCCGGCGACCACGCGGCGATCCGCACCCTGAGCGCCGAGGTCCGCCGCGTCATCGAAGGCGCCGCCGTGCCCGACGAGCTCGCGGCGGAGATCGGCGCGGCGCTGGCCCGGCTCGGGGAGCCGGTCGCCTGCGCGGTGCGGTCCAGCGCGACGGCGGAGGACCTGCCGACGGCGTCCTTCGCCGGCCAGCAGGACTCCTACCTCAACATCGCGGGCCTGGCGGAGATCCTGCTGCACGTCCGGCGGTGCTGGGCCTCGCTGTTCACCGAGCGGGCGGTGATCTACCGGTGCCGCAACGGCTTCGACCACCGCAAGGTGCGGATGGCCGTGGTCGTGCAGCGGATGGTGTTCCCGGACGCGGCGGGGATGCTCTTCACCGCCGACCCCGTGACCTCGAACCGGAAGGTCGCCACGGTGGAGGCCGGCTGGGGGCTCGGCGAGCCGCTCGTCTCCGGTCTGGTGGCCGGCGACGTCTACACGGTCCGCGACGACGAGGTCGTCGCCGCGACGGTCGCCACCAAGCCGCGGCTCGTCGAGGCGTCGGCGGGCGGCGGCACCCGGGACGTGCCCGTCGAGCCGGGGCGGCAGCGGCGGCCGGTGCTGACGGACGCGCAGGCCGTGCGCCTGGCGCGGCTGGGCCGGCGCATCGAAGCGCACTTCGGCCGGCCCCAGGACATCGAATGGTGCCTGACCGGCGACGACTTCCACATCGTCCAGAGCCGGCCGATCACCACCCTGTTCCCCGTCCCCGTCACCGACGACCAGGACAACCACGTCTACGTCTCGGTCGGCCACCAGCAGATGATGACCGACGCGATGAAGCCGCTGGGGCTGTCCGTGTGGCAGCTGACGACCCAGCGGCCGATGAGCGAGGCGGGCGGGCGGCTGTTCGTCGACGTGGCCCCCATCCTGGGGACGGCCGCGGGCCGCTCGTGGCTCATCGAGACCCTGGGCAGGTCCGACCCGCTGATCCGCGACGCGCTCCAGACCGTCGTCGACCGCGGCGACTTCATCCGCTCCCGCCCTGACGAGGGCTTCCCCGGCGCACCCGCCGGCGGCGCGCTCTCCACGATCGAGACCGATCCGGCCGTCGTCACCGAGATGATCCGGCGCACCCAGGAGTCCATCGCCACCCTTCGGCGGGAGATCCGGGCCCTGTCCGGCCCGGCGCTGCTCGACTTCATCCTGTCCGACCTCGCGGAGCTGAGGCGCACCCTGGCCGAGCCGCGGAGCATGCAGGTGATCACGGCGGGGATGGAGGCGACCTGGTGGCTCAACGACCACCTGGAGTCGTGGCTGGGCGAGAAGAACGCGGCCGACGCGCTCACGCAGTCCGTCCCCCACAACGTCACGTCCGAGATGGGGCTGGCCCTCCTCGACGTCGCGGACGCGGTCCGGCCGCACGCCGGCGTCGTGGCGTTCCTGCACCGCGTCGTGGACGAGGGCCGCTCGGGCGAGGGCTTCCTGGACGAGCTGGCCGGGCTGCCCGGCGGGCGGGAGGCGCAGGACGCCTTCCGGGGCTTCCTCGACGAGTACGGCATGCGCTGCGCGGGCGAGATCGACATCACCAGGACGCGCTGGAGCGAGGACCCCGCCACGCTCGTCCCCACCATCCTCGGCAACGTCAGGAACTTCGAGCCGGGCGCGGGCAGGCGCCACTTCGACCAAGGGCTTCAGGAGGCACGACGCAAGGAACAGGACGTGCTGACACGGCTGCGCGCCCTGCCCGGCGGGGAGCGCAAGGCCGCGGAGACCAAACGGATGATCGACCGCGTCCGCGCCTTCGCCGGGTTCCGCGAGTACCCCAAGTACGGCATGATCAGCCGCTACTTCGTCTACAAGCAGGCGTTGCTGCGCGAAGCCGGCCGCCTCGTCGGCTCCGGCGCCCTGCGCGAGCCGGACGACCTCTACTTCCTGCGGTTCGAGGAGCTGCGGGAGGTCATGCGCGCCGGCCGGGCGGACGCCGCGCTCATCCGGGAGAGGCGGGAGGCGTTCCGCTCGTACGAGGCGCTCACCCCGCCCCGGGTCCTCACCTCCGACGGCGAGGCCCTCAACGGCCGGTACCGGCGGGACGACCTCCCGCCCGGCGCGCTGCCCGGCCTCCCGGTCTCGGCCGGCACCGTCGAGGGCCGTGCCCGGGTCGTCACGGACATGGCGCACGCCGACCTGGAGGCGGGCGACATCCTGGTCACCCCCTACACCGACCCGAGCTGGACCCCGCTGTTCGTCACCGTCGCCGGGCTGGTGACGGAGGTGGGCGGCCTCATGACGCACGGCGCGGTGATCGCGCGGGAGTACGGCCTGCCGGCCGTCGTGGGGGTGGAGCACGCCACCCGGCTGATCCGGGACGGGCAGCGGATCCGCGTCCACGGCACCGACGGCCACGTCCAGCTCCTCGACTGAGCCCGGACGGCTGGCGGCAGGCGCCGGCGGTCACCGGGCAGGGCTGTCCCAGCCGGAGACGAACCAGTCGCATGCGCCGGTGGCGGGGTCGTACGCCCGCCGTCTGATCGTGCCGATGTCGCCGCCGTAGACGTGGATCCCCACAGTGGGCTCGCGGCCGACGGCCGCGACGGCATGGACGTCGTCGTCGGTCGTGCAGCAGACGGTCACCTGCCCCGGCACCCACCGCGATTCGCCGGCCGGCACCAGCGGCGCGCCCGCCGCGGACTCCGCCGGCTTGAGGTACCGGATCTCGTGCTCGACCCCCGCGTACACGCCGGCGACGCCCCACGTCTCGTGCGAGTGCACCTTGGTCCGCTGGCCCACGTCCCAGACCACGGCCGCCAGCGACCAGCTCTCGTCGGGAGCGATGTGGAGCGGGTACGTCAGGTGACGCTCTGACGATGCCCGCGTGAGCTCCGCCGGGAGCCGGTAACCACCGGCCAGCAGGGCCGACAGCAGCTCGGCGACCCGCGCCGTGATCTCGTGCTCGTCGTCGGTGCCGCCCACCACGAGTCCTACGTCGTCGATGAAGCGCTGCAGGTGATCAGGTCGCATGGTGCTCTCCTCCGCGTCGTGCCGTCGGCGCGGCGCCCGGCGGGGCGGCCGCTGGTCGTCGTGCGGGTCATGCCGAGGCGCCCTGGCCGGGGCCGGCGACGAGACCGTCCAGCGAGATCGAGATGTGACACCTGAGCCTGCTCACCGTGCGCTCCTCGGTCGGCCGGGCGCCGAGGCCGGCGCTCTCATCCATGAGCATGGCCGGATGCACAGATGATGTCTAATGCCAATAAATCGAGATTTATATGCATATTCTTGATAAGTGCTGAACCTGATCCACCTCAAGGTGCTGGCCGCGGTGGCGCGACACGGGTCCGTGACCGAAGCGGCCAGAGAGCTGCACTACTCGCAGCCGTCGGTGAGCCACTACCTGTCCCGCCTGGAAGCGGCCACCGGCGTCAAGCTCGTCCAGAGGGCGGGGCGCGGGATCCGGCTGACCCCCGAGGGCCGTCTGCTGGCCGCCCGGGCCGCCGAGATCGTGGGACGGGTCGACGCGGCGACCAGCGAGCTGGCGGCGCAGGTCGGCCTGCGGGCGGGGCGGGTGCGCCTGGCCGCCAACTCCTCGTCGCTGAGCACGATCGTGCCGAAGGCGGCCACCGCCCTGGCCCAGGCGCATCCCGGGCTGGAGCTGGTCCTCGTCGACCAGCACCCGGTCGAAGCGCTCCAGCTCCTGCGCCAGGGCAAGGTCGACGTCGCACTCGTCTTCCGGTACGCCGGCGCCCCGGTGGAGGAGGAGGAAGAGGGATTCCGCCTCGTCCACGTGGGCGACGACCCGATCCACCTCATCAGCCGCCGGCCCGGCGACAGCATCGCGAACCACCGCCACTCCCCGTGGATCGGCGGCTGCGAACGGTGCCAGAACGAACTGGTCACGGTGTGCCGGCACGAAGGCTTCACCCCGCGCATCGCATCGCTCAGCGACGACATGGTCGTCGTGCAGGCCCTCGTCGCCGCCGGCGCGGGCGTCACCACCCTGCCCGGCCTCGCGCTGCAGGCCCACCGCCATCCCGGCGTGCACACCACCGAGCTCGCCGGCTTCACCCGCCGCCTGTACGCCGCCACCTACGGCGATCCGCCCGACCCGCCGGCCACCAGCGCGCTGATCCAGGCCATCCGGGACGCCGCCGACGGCTCAGGTGGTGACCCGGGCCAGCACGATGCCGCCGACGATCAGGGCGAGAGCCGCCATCCTGCCCACTGACACGGGGTCGTCGTTCAGCACGATGCCCAAGGTGATCGCGCCGACGGCGCCGATGCCGGTGAAGACGGCGTACGCGGTGCCGACCGGCAACGTGTTCATGGCCTGGGACAGCAGCCAGACGGCGGCGGCCATCAGGATCAGGCAGACCAGCGTGGGCAGCGGCCGGGTGAAGTTCTGCGTCGGCTTGATGGACTGTGACCAGGCCACCTCGACGAGCCCGGCCAGCAGCAGGGTCAGCCAGCTCACCGCGCCGCCTCCTTCAGCGCCGCGGCGAGCGATTCCTCGTGCCGGTCGCGCAGGTGGGCCAGCGCCGGGTCGAGGCGGGCGTTGACGAGCTCGGCGTGGATGAACGTCACGTCCTCGACCCGGAAGTGGCCCTTGAAGAAGTCGCGCAGGTAACGCTCCTGATGGTCGTACGGCTCCCGCGGCGTGCCGGGGCCGTACGCGCCGCCGCGGGCGCTCGTCACGACGAACCTGCGGCCTTCGAGCGACATCCCGGGAAAGGTGATCTGGTCCAGCCAGGCCTTCAGCGCCGAGGGGATCGAGTAGTTGTACATCGGCGTGCCGATGAGGATCACCTCGGCCGCGACCACCTCGTCCAGCAGCGGCTCCACGACGGCCCACGCCTGCCGCCGATCGGGGGTGCGAGCCGCCTCCCGGTAGCGCGCGATGTCGGTGATCTCGTGCTCCAGGATGTGGTCGCACAGCTCGGTCCACGCCTCGCCGATGTGCGGCACGGGCCGCGCGGCCAGGTCGCGGTAGACGTAGCCGGCCTGGGGGTGGGCGGCCCGCCAGGTGTCGGCGTACACGCCTGACAGTTTCCGCGAGAACGACGCCCGGCGGGCGCTGGCGTCCAGGTGCAGCAGCATGATCTCTCCTCACACAGGTAATTGGACACACCGTCCGCTTCACTATAAGCGGACGCTGTGTCCGGATACAATCGGGTGCATGGAGAGAGCCGACGCCGCCCGCAACCGCGCCCGCATCCTGGAGGCGGCCGCCCTGCTGTTCGCGGAGCGGCCCCCGCAGGACGTGACGATGGACGACATCGCCAGGACGGCCGGGGTGGGCCGGGGCACGCTCTACCGCCGCTATCCCGACCGCGCGTCGATCGCCGTGGCGCTGCTGGACGAGCACGAGAGAGAGCTGCAGGAACGCCTGCTGCGCGGCGAGCCGCCCCTGGGGCCGGGCGCGCCGCCCGCCGAGCGGCTGGCCGCCTTCTACGCCGCCATGGTCCGCCTGCTGGAAGACCACTCCCACCTGGTGCTCGGCTCGGAGGTGGGCCGCTCCCGCTTCGAGACGGGCGCGTACGGCTTCTGGCGCGCCCACGTGCGCGCGCTCCTGGCCGCCGCGGGCACGCCCCGCCCGGACGCGCTGGTCGACGTCCTGCTCGCCCCTCTGGCCCCCGAGGTGTACGGCTACCAGCGCACGGTGCTCGGCCTCACCCCCGAGCAGATCACCGAGGCACTGACCCGGCTCACGACGACCCTGGAGCCTCAGCGCCCGGCTCGATGAGCGCGTGTGCCGCGCCGAGGCCAGGACAAGATCTGGCCCGAACATTGCAGGCAAAGGATCACGATTCCGATACGTTGAGCCATATGTCCCGGGCCTTTCCTGGAGCTCAACATGTCGTGCCGCAGGCTCAGCCCCGGCTCGCCTGGCTGGACGCCCTGCGGGGCGTCGGCGCCGTCGCGGTGGTGGGGGAGCACCTGACGACCTGGGCCATGCCCTGGCTACGGCCCACCTCGTTCAACCTCGGCGTCTACGGCGTGCTGGTGTTCTTCCTGGTCAGCGGCTACATCATCCCGACCTCGCTGGAGCGGCACGGCGACGTGCGGGCCTTCTGGATCGGGCGGTTCTTCCGCCTCTACCCGCTCTATCTCGCGGTCATCGCCCTGGTCCTGGCCCTGGCCTGGTGGATCCCGGTACGGCCCGAGGTGTCCAGGGACCTGTCGTCCGTGGCCGCGCACGCGACCATGCTCCTGGACGCGGTGGGCGCGGCGGGCGTGCTGAACACCATGTGGACGCTGTCGTACGAGATGGTCTTCTACCTGCTGGTCGTCGCGCTGTTCACGGCCGGCGTGCGCGACCGCCCGGGCCTGCTCCCGGCGCTGTTCGCGATCGTGGCGGCCGTCGCCGCCCTGGTGCTGCCGGGGCCGCCGTGGCCGGGCGCATGGCCGGCCCTGGTCTCGTGCGGGATGTTCGTGGTCGGGCTCGCGTGCGTGGTGGCGGGCCGCGGGCGCACGGTGGCGGCGATCGCGCTGGGCGTGATGGCGCTGGCGCTGGTGGTGTCGAGCAGCCGGGTCCCCTGGTTCGGCGTGGCGATCCTGGCCGTGATGTTCGCCGGCACGGCGGTCCACCGATGGGAGCGCGGACAGGGGGCGTTGTGGCCGGTGGCCGCCGCCGGGGCGCTCGTGGCCGCGACGCCCCTGTGGGCGCTGAACGCGGGCTGGTGGTGGGTGCAGCCGGACGTGTGGGGCCTGACCATCCTGCTCGCGGTCCTCACCTTCGCCGCCGCCATGGCCTGGCGGGCCCGCCGCGTCCCCGCCGTGCTCGTCTGGCTCGGCACGATCAGCTACTCCCTCTACCTCGCCCACCTGCCGATCCTCCTGGCCGTCATGCAGGTGGCGGGGGAGATGCGCTGGTCGCCGTTGCCGCTGCAACTCGGCGTCAGCGTGGCGTTCCTGGTCCTGCTGATGCCCGTGAGCTGGCTGAGTCACCGCTTCATCGAACGCCCGATGCAGCGGCTCGGCCGCCGCCTGGCACGCGGAACGGCAAAGTCTAGGGCGAAATAAACCCATATCGGGCATTTTGGGAAGTCTCGTTATACCCGCTGTGTTGTCGCGAGTGTCGGCTGAAAAGGAGAAAGGCCGAAAGGTTCGATATACACCTCGGGAGGAATCATGCAGACCAGGCAGCTTCTAGGCCTGATGGGGCTGCGGGCCCCGTACCCGGACCCCCGCGCACCCGGCGGGGGCGGCTCGGACAGCAGCCGCAGCGCACGTCGCAGGAGGCGTCGCCGCTGATGCCGGACATCGGTCGTGACCTGTGCTCCTGCCGGTAGACGGCACGAGCCGGTCGGCGAACACCTTGGTCGGGCCCGCGGCTGATCAGGGTATCGCCGGCGGTCACGATCCGAACGGCGCTAGGCGACGCCGCCCCCCACCGGGGACGGCTGCGCCGCCTGCAGCGCGGCACGGATGGCCTGCTCCACGGTGCCGTGCACCTTCAGCATGCCCTTGGCCTCGGTGACGTCCAGCAACTGCGCCGGCCCTCGCTGCGGCGCGGCCAGGTGCAGGCTGGCACCGTTGCTGAAGGCGACGAGGTGGGTCTCCAGCAGGACGGGCAGCGCCGCACTGCTCATGTACGGCACCTCGCTCAGGTCGAGCACCACATGGTCGCCCTGGTGGCGGCGGGTGCGGCCGATGTAGTCGTCCAACAGGTGGGCGGTGGTGATGTCCACCTCCCCGGCGACCGCGATCACGGTCACGCCGGGCAGATACTGAGAACTGAACGTCAGCGACGGCACAGCAGCGGACCTCCATCGGAGCCCAGGGGGGACGGGCACACGTCCGGGTACCGACCACACTACGCCCTCTTCGTGGTCCCGGCGCTACCCGCCGGACACGAATATCTCCAGGTCATCCGGGTTTGTGAGGAAAGTCCTTGCGAGGCCCCCGCCTACAGCCGGTGATCCTATCGCACGGAGGCCGGCGGGCGAGATGGCTCAGCCGGGCTCCAAGCCGCTCGACGACCCGAACGCGGCGCTTGACGCATCCTGGCGGTGACGAGAGAACAGGAGGTGCCCGCCGGTCGAAGGAGCGCGCTTGTACCTTCACACCCGTCCCGTCAGCGCCCACAAGCCGAACGAGGACTACGTGGCCGCCGCCGGCGGCACCCTGACCCAAGCCGTCCTCCTCGACGGAGCGGGAGGCCCCTCCGAGCTTCCGACCGGCTGCCGTCACGGCACCCCGTGGTTCGTCGCACAATTGGGCGACGCCGCCATGACCCACATGCGTGACCCGATCATCGGACTGGACATCGCGCTCCTGCGGGCCATCTCCGGGGTCGCCCACTCGCACCGGACGTTCACGTGCGACCTCTCACATCCCGGCACGCCCTCCTGCACGGCTGCCATGCTCCGGTTGCAGGCCGACCAGGTCGAATACCTGGTGCTCGGCGACTCCACCCTCGCCGCCGAGGTCAACGGCGAGGTCATCACGGTGACGGACCGGCGCATCGAGGCGGTCGGCGACGACCTCTGGCGGCGCATGGCCGCCCTGCCCACCGGTACGCCCGCACACCGGGCGGCACGCATCGAGTTCGTGGAACACCAGCGGCGCATGCGCAACCACCCTCTCGGCTACCCGATCGCATCGGTCGACGAAGAAGCCGCACGGGACGCGCTCACCGGCAGCTTCCCGATCGCAGAAGTACGCCGCCTGGCCCTGCTGAGCGACGGCGCCACCCGCTTCGTCGAGTTCGGGCTCGGCACGTTCTCCGAACTCCTGGACATCCTCGGCTCTGACGCGCCGTGGAGGTTGTTCGACGAGGTACGTGCGGCGGAAGCCGGCGACCCCGACGGCAGGCGATGGCCCCGGGCCAAGCGCTTCGACGACATCGCAGTGGTGTATCTCTCCGGCGGCGAGATCCAGGCTCACCATCCTGTGAGTCGAGAACAGGTCATCCAGCGCCTGGTCACGAGACCGGAGTGAGAACCGGCGAGCCGCCCGTCGAGCGGCCTGCCCGCCGGCACGTACGGCGGCTCGGAGCCCCCCGGCGCGGCGCGCGGTGCAGGCCCTCGGCGGCAGGACTTGGCTCGGCACCCGGCTTCGACGCCGGCCCGCCGGGCACGGCGTTCGCGATCCCGCAGAACCCGGGCCGCCGAAGGGACGGTGGTGCAGGAGGGCGCCCTGGCGCCCGTCCGGGGACCTAGTCGGCGCGGGACGGGTCGGCCGGATAGACCCCGAGGATCTTCACGTCCGTGGTGAAGAACGCCAGCTCCTCCAGCGCGTTCTTCAGCCCGGGGTCCTCGGGGTGGCCGTCGACCTCGGCGAGGAACTGGGTGGCCGCGAAGTGGCCGCCGACCATGTAGCTCTCCAGCTTGGTCATGTTGATGCCGTTGGTCGCGAACCCGCCGAGCGCCTTGTAGAGCGCGGCCGGCAGGTTGCGGACGTTGAAGACGAACGAGGTGACCACCGGGCCCTCGCCGCGTGGTGCCTGCACGAAGGCGGGGCTGAGCACCACGAAGCGGGTGGTGTTGTGCTCCTCGTCCTCGACGTCGCGGGCGAGGATGTGCAAGCCGTAGATGTCCGCCGCGAGCGGCGGCGCGATCGCCGCCTGGGTCGGGTCGTCCGCCTCGGCCACCTCGCGCGCAGCGCCGGCGGTGTCACCGGCGATCACGGGCACCAGGCCGTGCTCGCGGATGATCCGGCGGCACTGGCCGAGAGCGTGCACGTGGCTGTGCACGGCCCTGATCGTGTCCAGGGTGGCGCCCGGCGGCGCCATCAGGTTGAACTGGATGCGCAGAAAGTGCTCGCCGACGATGTAGAGGTCCGAGGTCGGCAGGAAGTGGTGGATGTCGGCGACCCGGCCGGCGATCGAGTTGTCGATCGGGATCATCGCCAGCTCGGCCTCGCCGTTCTCCACCACCGCGAACACGTCCTCGAAGGAGGCGCACGGCACCGTGTGCCAGTCGGGGTAGTGGTTCTTGCACACCATGTGGGAGTTCGAGCCGGGCTCGCCCTGATAGGCGATACGTCGTGCGGTCACCCCAGCAGTTTCCCATGCAGCCGGGCGCGGCCATCGAGCGACGGCTCAGGCTCGTCAGCGTGAACACCGCCCTGAACGGTGCAATCGCCTCCTTTGCGTTCTGAATAAAGATTCTCGTTTTTTGGAAGTTTTTGCTCGTCGTTCGACAACTCGGACTAATCATGCGTTGATGGGCGATCGGGGCCGCCGTTCAGCCGCTTGTGCTGCGGACACCCGCAACGCGACGTCCATGACTTTCGTCGCCATGTCCCGCGGTCACAATTCTGTGCGCGGGGTGGCTCAGCCGGCGGCGACGTGGGTGCGGATGGCGGCGGCGCCGGATTCGGCGAGCCAGTCGGCGAGGGTGCGCAGGCCGGGGTGGATGACGCGCAGCGCCTCGATGTCGGCGTGCCAGCGGTGCCCGGCCTGCCAGTGCTTCATGGTGTCGGCGATCTCCTGGCCGAGCCGGGCGGTCTCCTCGCCGGTGAGCTGCTCGTACCGGATCGGGAGGCCGGTGGCCGCCGCGATCGCGGCGGCGGCTTCCACCGGGGTCGGTTCGTCGCCGGCCAGCTCCAGGGTGCGCCCGGCGAACCGGGCAGGATCGGCGAACGCGAGCGCGGCGAACTCGGCGATGTCCTCCAGCGCGATGACCTGCATGGGCTCGTGCGGCGGGAAGAGGTGCCGGTGCACGCCCTCGGGGGAGATGCCGTCGAGGCCGACGACCCCGGCGCCGAGGTAGTTGGTCATGAAGCGGACCGGGCGCAGCACGGTGGGCAGCGCCACGTGGTCGTGCAGGTACTCCTCGATCAGCGTCTTGCCCCGCGCCCCTCGCATGGGGGCCGAGGTGGAGGCGACGGTGCTGAAGACGACCTGTTCGACGCCCGCCTTGACCGCGGCGTCGATCAGCGCCCTGCCGCGGGTCGCCTCCAGCTCCGTCTGCGGTCCTGACGGGCCGTAGGCCACCGGCGGAACGCCGAAGACGGCGGCGGCGCCGTCGAGCGCGGCCGGCAGGCCGGCCGGGTCGTCGAAATCGCCGCGCACGAGCTCGGCGCCCGCGGCGGCCAGCTCGGCGGCGGCCGGCGCGGTCAGGTCGCGCACCAGCGCCCGGACGTTCCAGCCGCCGGCGAGCAGCCGCCGGGCGGTGGCTCCGCCCTGCTTGCCGGTGGCGCCGGTGACGAGGATCGCAGCACCGGTGCCTGCGGGTGTGGCGGTGGTCATGGTGGTGTCCTCCGGAACTTGTGGGAGATACTGGCTCGGTCCGGAATGCTCCACCCGTTTCGCCGCCGCAGACAAGGATTTCGTGACATGACAGCAGCGCCGCTCGCAGTGCCCCCCGGGCGTGCCGATGCCCGCCGCAACCGGGAGCTCGTGCTGCGTACGGCGATGCGGGTGTTCGCCGAGGAGGGGCCCGAGGCGTCCCTCGGCCGGATCGCGCAGCGCGCCGGGGTCGGCGCGGGCACGGTCTACCGGCACTTCCCCAGCAAGGACATCCTGCTGGAGGCGGTGCTCGCCGAGCACCTCGACGCGCTGGTGGCCGCCGCCGATCGCCGGCGCGCCCGCGCCGCTCCCGGTGAGGCGCTGTTCGGCTTCCTGCTCGAAGTGATCGAGAAGTCGGCGGGCCGCCAGCACGTGTGCGACGCGCTCACGGGTGACCGCGGCTGGCCGCGCGCCGTGCTGGCCGCCGCGGTGCGGCGCTTCCACGAGACCTTGGAACGCCTGCTGCGCGAGGGGAGGCAGGCGGGGGTGGTCCGCGCCGACGTGCGGGTGGACGACCTGTCGGCACTCGCGGTCGGGGGCGCCACCCTGCGCTCGGCGCACCGGGACCACGCTCGCGGCGCCCAGCTCGTACGGCTGCTGCTGGACGGGCTGCGCGCCCCCCCTGTCACGGAACCCCGGCCGTTCCGTGACCCGTCTTCGCCGCCGCGTCACGAAACCCCGGCCTCGCGGCACTGCGGGGAGTGCGGGGCGCCGCTGCCGGTCCGGGCCACCGGGCGGCCGCCCCGCTACTGCGGCCCCACCTGCCGCCAGCGCGCTCACCGGCGCCGTCCGGCCCGATAGCGATCGCCAGGCGGGTGCGTCGCGGGGTCCACCAGTGCTCGACGCGTCCGGACCGTCAGATCCCGGCGGTGATCTTCTCCAGCAGGTGCGGCCCGCGCTCGGCCGCCTCGCGGTCGCGCCTGGCCGCCTCCTGCCTCACGAGGGGGAAGATGAGGCGGCCGAAGTCCACGGCGTCGCCGAGCAGGTCGTACCCCCGGGCGGAGAGCCGCTGCGCGCCGGTGTTCTCCGGCCCGCCCGGCCGCGCGCGCCGCCGCCCACACCGACTCGATGTGCTGGGCGGCGTCCGCCGGCGGCTCGCCCCACAGACGTCCGCCTCCGCGCCGCCGGCGGCGTAGGCGGCGGGCGAGGAGCCGCCCGAGATCCCGGGATGCGGGCTCTGCACCGGGAAGATGTCGCTGACGTAGGCGTGGAACCGGCAGTGCTCGCCCTCGTGGCGCTGCTCGTGGGGTGTGCGGCAGGCCCAGGTGGTCGGAGACCGTGCCTGGCTTCAAGATAGGAAGAGATTTGCCGTGAATCAAGTGGGTTATGTGAGAAATCTACAAAAAACCAACTAAACAAGTAGGACTTGACGGCTTTCGAGGGCTGTGCTGAGCTGGGGTCGGCTGACGGACGTGAGAAAGGTCTCGGTTCATGCTTGTGGAGTTCCTTGGGATCGGTGGGACCGGTGACGGTCCGGGCTCGCCGGAGCGGGTCGCGGCATGACCGCGCCCGCCTTCCCCGCCGCCTCCGGCGGCTCCCGTCACTTACCGGTGGCGGCCGGCTTCGACGCGCTCGACGACCCGGTGCGGGCCTCGCTGCTCGGAGCGCACGCACACCTCGCCGAACAGCGCGGCCGGGTGCTGCGCTACCCCCGCGACGTCTCCCCGTTCCTGTCGATGCCGCCCGACCCGGGCCCCGCCGACTGGCAGGACGCGGCGGCGCTGGCCGGCGCGGGCGGTGAGGTGCCGCTGACCGGCCCGGTGGCGGTGCCGCCGGGCGGCTGGGAGGAGTCGAGGAACGTCCCCGGAGTGCAGCTCACCGGCGAACGCGTCGCCGGGGCGCACGACACCGGCGCGGTACGGCTGGGGCCGGCGGACGTACCCGAGATGCTGGACCTCGTCGAACGGACCAGGCCCGGCCCGTTCCTGACGCGGACCCTCGAGCTCGGCCACTACGTCGGGATCCGGCTCGGCGGTGCGCTGGTGGCCATGGCGGGGGAGCGGCTGCACCCGCCGGGCTGGACCGAGATCAGCGCCGTCTGCACCGACCCCGGCCACCGGGGCCGCGGGCTGGCGACCCGGCTGGTGCTCGCGGTCGCCGCCGGCGTCCGGGACCGCGGCGAGACGCCGTTCCTGCACGCGTCCGCCGCCAACACGCACGCCATCCGCCTGTACGAGCGGCTCGGCTTCCGCCTGCGCCGCACGACCGAGTTCCGCACCGTACGCGTTCCGGCGCGCGGCCGGGCCGAGGGCGCGCACACCCGGGGGCCGGGTGGGCTGGGGCAGCCGCGTCGAGGCGACGCGCCATGACGGTGCCCGGGGTCGAGGCGCCCGCCCGCCAGGAGGCGGAACGGCCGCTGGAGGTGGTGACCGCCCGCCGTCCGCTGCGGTGGGTGGCCGCGGCGGCCGTGCTGGTGGTCCTGGCGATGGCCGCCAGCGCCCTGATCACCAACCCCGCCTGGGAGTGGGAGGTGGTCGGGCAGTACCTGTTCGCGCCCTCGGTGGTGCGCTCGGTGCTGCTCACGCTGGAGCTGACCGCGCTCGGCATCGGACTCGGCTTCGCGCTCGGCACGGTGCTGGCGCTGATGCGCCTGTCGCCCAACCGGCTGCTGTCGTCGGTGGCCTTCGGGTACGTGTGGCTGTTCAGGTCGGTGCCGCTCATCCTGCAACTGCTGTTCTGGTACAATCTGGCGCTGCTCTACCCGCGGTTGTCGGTCGGGGTGCCGTTCGGGCCCGCGTTCTTCGACTTCGGCACGATGGACCTGATCGGGCCGTTGACGGCGGCGGTGCTCGGGCTGGCGCTGCACCAGGCGGCCTACGCCGCCGAGATCGTCCGCGGGGGCCTGCTGTCGGTGGACCAGGGGCAGCGGGAGGCGGCGGCCGCCCTCGGGCTGCCGCCGGCGCGGCGGTTGTTCCGGATCATCCTGCCGCAGGCCATGCGGACCATCGTCCCCAACGCGGGCAACGAGATCATCGGCCTGGTCAAGGGCACCTCGGTGGTCTACATCATGGCGCTGCCCGAGCTGTTCTACCAGGTGCAGGTGATCTACAACCGCAACGGCAGGGTCATGGCCCTGCTGCTGGTCGCGGCCGTCTGGTACCTCGTGCTCACCACCGCCCTGTCGCTCGTCCAGCACTACGTGGAACGGCACTACGGCAGGGGGCGGGCATGAGCGCGATGGTCGAGCTGCGCGGCGTGCACAAGAGCTTCGGTCCCCTGCAGGTGCTGCGCGGCGTGGACCTGGACGTGCCCCGGGGTCAGGTGCTGGTGATCCTCGGCCCGTCGGGGTCCGGCAAGTCGACCCTGCTGCGCACGATCAACCATCTGGAGAAGGTGGAGCGCGGCTCGGTCCGCGTGGACGGGCGGCTGCTCGGCTACCGGCAGGCCGGCGACCGCCTGCACGAGCTGCCCGAGCGCGAGGTGCTGCGCCAGCGCACCCAGATCGGCTTCGTCTTCCAGTCCTTCAACCTCTTCCCGCACCTGACGGTCCGGCAGAACGTCACCGAGGCCCCGCTGTCGGCCCAGCGCCGGCCGCGCGCCGAGGTCGAGCCGCTGGCCGAGCGGCTGCTGGCCCGCGTCGGCCTGGCGGACAAGGCCGACGCCTACCCACGTACGCTCTCGGGCGGCCAGCAGCAGCGCGTGGCCATCGCCCGCGCGCTCGCCCTGGAGCCCAAGCTGCTGCTGTTCGACGAGCCCACCAGCGCGCTCGACCCCGAGCTGGTCGGCGAGGTGCTCGACGTCGTCAGGGACCTCGCCCGCAGCGGCACCACCATGATCGTGGTCACCCACGAGATCGGCTTCGCCCGCGAGGCGGCCGACACGGTGGCGTTCATGGACGCCGGTCGCATCGTCGAGGCCGGCCCGCCCGCGCAGGTCCTCGACGCCCCCGTCCACGAGCGCACCCGCGCCTTCCTCGCCAAGGTCCTCTGACACCCCGAAGGACGACAGACATGCGTGTTTCGCCCGCGCGGCTCCTCGCCGTGCCCGTGCTCCTCGTCGCCGCCCTCGCCGCCTGCGGCGCCGAACCGGCGCTCGACACCCCCGCCGCCTCCGCTCCCGTGGTCGCGGGCAAGAAGATCAACCTGAGCCCGGACCAGAACCGGGTGCGGACCGGGAAGGTCGCGGCCATCGCGGCCAGGGTGCCGAAGGAGATCGCCGCCGACGGCAGGCTGACCGTCGGCTTCAGTGCCGGTGGCTCGCCCCCGCTGGTGTCCCCGGCCACCGACGACACCACCCTGATCGGCGTCGAGACCGACCTCGCCCAGCTCGTGGCCGACGTGCTGGGCCTGGAGTTCACCCCGCGGTCCAGCTCCTGGGAGAACCTGTTCCTGGCCGCCCGGTCGGGTACGTACGAGGCCGTCTTCAGCAACGTCACCGTCACCGAGGAACGCAAGGACACCTACGACTTCGCCACCTACCGCATCGACCAGCTCGCCTGGCAGGTGCCCGGCGCCGGCCCCGTCAAGGCGATCAAGGGGCCCGCCGACATCGCCGGGCTGCGCGTGTCGGTCGGCTCCGGCACCAACCAGGAGAAGATCCTGCTCGACTGGGACCGGCAGAACCGCGCCGCCGGCCGTCAGCCGGTCGAGATCCTCTACTACGAGAAGTACGGCGACGTGCTGCTCGCCCTCAAGTCGGGTCGCGTGCAGGCGTACTTCGGGCCCCATCCGAACATCGCCTACAACGTCGCCGTCAGCGGCGGCTCCCGCATCGCCGGCACGTTCTCCGGGGCCGGGCCGGACCTGCAGGGGCTCATCGCCGCCATGACCAAGAAGGACAACGGCCTGGTCGAGCCGCTGCACGAGGCGCTGAACACCGTCATACGGAACGGGACGTACGGGCAGGTGCTGGAACGGTGGGGGCTGGCCAGCGAGGCCATCCCCGAGTCGCGGATCAACCCGCCCGGCCTGCCCCGCCAACCGGCCTCCTGAACCGGCTCCTCCCGCCCGCCGGCCTCGTGAACCGGCGGGTCCCGTCCAGCCAGGCCGTCCCGGCGCACCGCGCGCCGGGGCGGCCTTCGCCATGCTGTCCAGGCCGTCGCGCGGGGCCGATCGCCCCGAATTGTTGTCAGTAAGACAACCCATATGGGCGATTTGGGGGCAATCGCCTTCTAGGTATTGCCGGTCAAGCAACAGCGTTGTACGGTCACCGCTACGTCCACGACATCGAAGGAGTGCGGTGGAGGGGGAATCGAGCACGATGACTGCTGAACGCGTGGCGCGCGCGGCGGCGATCGCACGCGCCGGCAGTCTCGAGGCGGCTCTGGACAGTGGTGAGCTGCCGCGCAGGCATGACCTGACGATGGCCGAGGCGGTCGTTCTCGGGCTGATCAGGCAGGGGGTGACCCGGTTCGTCGCCGTGCTCGGCCACGGCTCGACCGAACTGGGCGAGGTGCTGCGCGTCTACCAGGACGCGGGCGTCGTGCGGACGTTCGCCGTCCGGCACGAGACTGAGGCGTCTCACGCGGCAACGGCGTTGCGGTGGGTCACCGGTGAAAAGGCGGCAGTGGTCACCTCGATCGGGCCGGGCGCGCTGCAGGCGATGGCCGGCTCCCTCGTGGCCGCCAGCGACGGCGTGGGCGTCTGGCACCTCTACGGGGACGAGACCACCGAGGACGAGGGCCCCAACATGCAGCAGATCCCGCGGCCGGAGCAGGGGCTGTTCCTCCGGCTGACGGCGACGATGGGCCCGTCGTACTCGCTGCACACGCCGCGCGCGCTGCCGACGGCGCTGCGCCGCGGCCTCAACCAGGTCGATCACCCGTACCGGCCGGGGCCCTTCTACCTGCTGCTGCCGCTGAACACCCAGCCCCAGCTGATCGAGGGCTTCAACCTCGACGAGCTGCCCGTCGGCGCCCCGCCCCAGCTCGGCGCCGCCAGCCCCACCGCGTCGTACGCGGAGATCGCCCGCAGGCTGCTCGGCGCCCAGCGCGTGGTGATCAAGGTCGGCGGCGGCGCGGACGGCTGCCGTGAGGAGCTGGAGGAGCTGGCCGACCTGGTGGACGGCGTGTTCGTGATGTCGCCGGTCAGCCTCGGCGTCATCCCCTCGGGCCACCCCCGCCAGATGATGGTGGGCGGATCCAAGGGCTCGCTGAGCGGCAACCACGCCATGGAGCACGCCGACCTGCTGCTCGCCGTCGGCACCCGCTCGGTCTGCCAGGCCGACAGCTCCCGCACCGGCTACCCGAACGTCCAGCACGTCGTCAACGTCAACGCCGACCTCGACGCCGCCACGCACTACGCCCGTACCAGCGCCCTCGTCGGCGACGCCCGGCTGAGCCTGGCCGCCCTGATCGAGGCCGTGAAGACCCAGACCCGGGACACCGCGCCGCGGGAGAGCCCCTGGCTCGCCGAGTGCCGGGCCGCCAGGGCCGCCTGGGAGGACGTCAAGGCGGCCCGCCTGGCCAGGCCGCGGCTGCACGACCCGGTCTGGGGCCGCGAGGTGCTCACCCAGCCGGCCGCCGTGCACACGGTGGCGGAGTGGGCGGCCGGGACGCGGGCGGTCACGTTCTTCGACGCCGGTGACGTCCAGGCGTACGGCTTCCAGATGTCCGCCCAGGACGACCCCAAGGCCTCCTTCACCGAGGCGGGCGCCAGCTACATGGGGTTCGCCACGAGCGCGGTGCTGGCAACGGCGTTGTCCGAGGACGACTGGTACGCGGTGGCGGTGACCGGCGACGGCTCGTTCACCATGAACCCGCAGGTGCTCATCGACGGCGTGGCGCACGGCGCGACCGGCTGCGTGGTCGTCCTGGACAACCGGCGGATGGCAGCCATCTCCAGCCTGCAGGCCGCCCAGTACGGCCAGGAGCACGCGACCTGGGACCACGTCGAGGTCGACTACGTGGCGTGGGGCGCCTCGGTGACCGGGGTGAACGCCCTGTTCGGCGGCACCACGCCCGAGGAGCTGCGCGCGGCGCTGGACAAGGCCCGCGCCCACCCCGGCCTGTCGATCGTGCACGTCCCCGTGTACTACGGGCCCGACCCCGACGGGGGCCTGCCCTCCTACGGCCGCTGGAACGTCGGCAACTGGGTGGGGTCCACCCAGGAGCTACGACACGAGATCGGACTGTGAACCCATGAGCGACCCCCAGCTCCCGCCCGCCGCCCTGTACATCGCGGGCGCCTGGCACACCGCGGACGAGACGTTCCCGGTGCACAACCCCGCCGACGGCACGCTCCTCGCCGAGCTGCCCGTCGCCCGGCCGGAGGACCTCGACCACGCGCTGGCCGCGACGGCCGCCGGCTTCGTGACCTGGCGGCGCACGCAGCCCTGGGAGCGCTCGCGCGTGCTGCGCCGCATCGCGGACGGCATCCGCGCGCAGGCCGAACGCTTCGCCCTGATCATGACGCTCGACCAGGGCAAGCCGCTGGCGCAGTCCATGGGCGAGGTGCTGGCCTGCGCCGACCAGTTCGACTGGTACGCCGACGAGGCCCGCCGCGTCTACGGCAGGACGGTCGAGGGCCGCGACGCCGGCACCCGCATCTTCGTCCGCCGCGAGCCGGTGGGCCCGGTCGCCGCGTTCGCCACCTGGAACTTCCCCGCGCTGCTCGGGGTGCGGAAGATCGCCCCCGCGCTGGCCGCCGGCTGCTCCGTGGTGCTCATGGCCCCCGCGGAGGCGCCGCTCTGCTCCCTGCTCGTCGCGGAGCTCGCCCACGAGGCCGGGCTGCCCGCCGGGGTGCTGAACGTGGTCAGCGGCGACGGCCCCATGATCTCCCGCCACCTCATCGGCTCCGACGTGATCCGCAAGGTGAGCCTGACGGGCTCCGTGCCGGTCGGCGCGGAGCTGCTGCGCCTGGCCGCCGACGGGATCAAGTCGGTCTCCATGGAGCTGGGCGGGCACGCGCCGGTCCTGGTGTTCGCGGACGCGGACGCCGAGCGCGCGGGTCGGATGTGCGCCCGCACCAAGTTCCGCAACGCCGGCCAGGTGTGCATCTCCCCCAGCCGGTTCCTCGTCCACGAGGACGTCGCCGAGGCGTTCACCGAGGCGTTCGTCGCGCAGACACGCGAGATCAGGCTGGGTGACGGGCGCGACCCGGCCACCGACATGGGCCCGCTGACCACCGCCAGGCGCCTGGCCGGCGTGCACGCGCTGGTGGAGGACGCGGTCGCGTGCGGCGCGACCGTGCTGACCGGAGGCGGCCCCGCCGGCCTGCCCGACGGGCACTTCTACCTGCCGACCGTGCTGTCCGGGGTGCGCGACGACATGAAGGTGATGGTCGAGGAGCCGTTCGGGCCGGTCGCGCCCATCAGCACGTTCAGGACCTTCGAGGAGGCCGTGGCCAGGGCGAACGCCACGCCGTTCGGCCTGGCGGGGTTCGTCTTCACCGAGGACCTGACCACCGCCTTCCGCGCCTCGGAGGAGCTGGAGACCGGCATGGTCGGCGTCAACGAGATGACGATCGCCACCGCCGAGGCGCCGTTCGGCGGGGTCAAGCAGTCCGGCTTCGGCCGCGAGGGCGGCACCGAGGGCGTGCAGGACTACACCGTCGCCAAGTACGTCAACCTGCGACTGAGGAGCGCGTGATGGTCCAGCCCGACGTCCGGGGCGTCGACCGGGGGCTCACCTCGTACGGCGACGAGGGGTTCAGCCGCTTCCTGCGCAGGGCGTTCCTCGCCTCCGCGGGGTTCGACGAGGTGGACCTCGACCGGCCGGTGGTCGGCATCGCCGACACCAGCGGCGGCTTCACCACCTGTCACCGCGAGATGCCGCAGCTCGTCAAGGCGGTCGAACGCGGCGTGCTGGAGGCCGGCGGCCTGCCCGTGGTCTTCCCCGCGATGTCGCTGCCCGAGATCCTCATGTCGCCCACCTCCATGTTGTTCCGCAACCTGGCCGCACTGGAGACCGAGGAGCTCGTCCGCGCCCAGCCGATGGACGCGGTCGTGCTGGCCGGGGGCTGCGACAAGACCGTGCCCGCCCAGCTCATGGCCGCGGTCTCCGCGGACGTCCCGGCGGTGCAGCTCGTGGCCGGCTCCATGCTCACCGGCACGTGGCGCGGCACCCGGCTCGGGGCCTGCACCGACTGCCGCTCGATGTGGGCCAGGCACCGCGCGGGCGAGCTGGACGGGGACGACATCGCCGACGTGCGCGGCGCGCTCGCCACGACCGGCGGCACCTGCATGGTCATGGGCACCGCCTCGACCATGGCGTGCCTGTCGGAGGCCCTCGGCATGAGCCCGGCCGGCACCGCCACCGCGCCCGCCCCCACCGGTGACCGGCTCCGCGCCGGCGCGCGCTCCGGCCGGGTCGCGGTCGAGGCGGCGCTCGAAGGGCGGCGGCCCTCGTCCATCGTGACCGCGGGTGCGCTGGCCAACGCGGTCACCGTGCTGCTGGCCCTGGGCGGCTCCACCAACGCCGTGATCCACCTGCTGGCGGTGGCCAGGCGCGCGGGCGTGCCGTTCGGCCTGGACGACCTCTCGCGCATCGCCTCCCGGGTGCCGCTGCTCGTGGACTGCAAGCCGTCGGGCGTGGGCTACATGGAGGACCTGCACCGGGCGGGCGGCGTGCCCGTGCTGATGAAGGCGCTGGAGCCGCTGCTCGACCTGGACGTCCCGGTGATCGAGGGCGGCACGCTGCGCGACCGGCTGGCCGGGGTGACCCCGCCGCCCGGTTGGCAGAGCACCATCCGCACGCTGGACGACCCGCTCGGCCCCACCGGCGCGCTGGCGGTGCTGCGCGGCAGCCTCGCCCCCGACGGCGCCGTGATCAAGCGCTCGGCCGCCTCGCCCGCCCTGCTGAGGCACGAGGGCCCCG
Source organism: Nonomuraea thailandensis (assembly GCF_024172165.1). GTDB lineage: Bacteria > Actinomycetota > Actinomycetes > Streptosporangiales > Streptosporangiaceae > Nonomuraea > Nonomuraea thailandensis. Next base: position 2,597,267 of record NZ_JAMZEB010000002.1, read on the forward strand.
CCGTGGTCTTCGAGTCGCCCGAGGACGTGGCCCGCCGCATCGACGACCCCGGCCTGCCCGTCACCCCTGACTCGGTGCTGGTGCTGCGCAACGCCGGGCCGGTCGGCGGCGGCATGCCCGAGGCCGGATCGGTGCCGATCCCGGCCAAGCTCGCCAGGAACGGCGTCAGGGACATGGTGCGGGTGTCGGACGCCCGGATGAGCGGCACCGCGTACGGGACGGTGGTCCTGCACGTGTCCCCGGAGGCGGCGGTCGGCGGCCCGCTGGCGCTGGTGCGCGACGGCGACCTGATCCGGCTCGACGCGGCGGCGGGAGAGCTGTCGCTGCTGGTGGAGCCTGAGGAGCTGGCACGCCGCCGGGAGCGGTGGACGCCTCCCCGATCCCCGGAGCGGGGCTGGCGGCGGCTCTACCGCGACCACGTCCTCCAGGCCCACGAGGGAGCCGACTTCGATGTCTGTTGAGCCCTCTGAGACAACGGAATTGACGGACGGACAACGAGGCCGGTTGACTACGCCCATGGCTGACCTCACCCCCGAGCCCGTACCCGTCTCCCGTGCCGCCGGTGCCCTGCTGACCGGCCTCGACGTCCTCGAAGCACTCGCCCGCCGCCCGGAAGGGCTGGGCGTGACCGCCGTCGCCCGCGAGGTGAACGCGGACAAGGGCAACGTGCACCGGCTGCTGCGCGTGCTGGAAGAGCGCGGTTACGTCGAGCAGGACCCGGCCACCAAGCTCTTCCGCGTCTCGACGCGGATCATCTCGCTCGCCGGCCAGGTGCTGCGCGGGGTGGACCTCGTCGGCACCGCCGGCCCGATCATGCGCGAGCTGTCGGCCGCGACCGGCGAGGCGGTCCACCTCGCCCGCAGGACGCGTGGCGGCGGGGTGTACGTCGCCCAGGAACGGCAGCCCGGCGGCCGCATCACGGTCGAGACCGAGATCGGTGCCCAGCCGGTCATCTACGCCTCCTCCACCGGCAAGGCGCTGTACTGCACGGCCACCCAGGAGGAGCTGGCCGAGCTGCTGCCGGAGCCGTTCACCGCGTACACCATGCGTACGCACACGGGGCTCGCCGGCCTCACGGCCGACCTGGACCAGGTCTGCCGCCGCGGCTACGCCATCGACGACGAGGAGCTCAACCTCGACGTCCGGTGCGTCGCGGCGCCGATCTTCAACCTGCACGGCGTCCCGCTGGCCTCCATCGGGATTTCCGGGCCTGCCTCGCGGGTCACCCTCGCGAGGATCGGCGAGCTGGGCCACCTGGTCTCAGCCGCCGCGTACAGAATCACCCAGCTGATGGGCGGGCGCGTCCCCGCGAAGTTCGACGCCCACCCACCGACACCCACGGAGATCCACGGATGACGAAGAACAGCGTCGCCGTTCAGCGGCGCCCGGTCAAACTGGCGGTGGCGGTCACGGCCGCCTCGCTCCTCGCAGCCGCCTGCGGTTCCGGCGCGGGAACAACGGGGGCCTCGAGCGCCCCCGCCGCGTCGACCGGCGAGGTCAGCATGGTGCACTACTTCAGCGACGAGGCCGGCAACAAGGCCATGGCCCAGGTGCTGTCCATCTGCGAGAAGCAGGCCGGCGAGAAGCTCAAGAACAGCCCGGCCGAGCAGGAGGCGTTCAAGGACGCCATCCTCGTGCAGCTCGCCGGCAGCAACCCGCCCGACCTGTTCTCCTACTGGGCCGGAGCCAAGACGCAGTACCTCGTGGACCAGCAGCGCCTGGCCCCGCTCGACGACGTGTGGGCCAAGGCCGGCCTCGACCAGGCCATTCCGGAGACGCTGGCCAAGGCCGCGGCGACGTACAGCGGCAAGAAGTACCTGCTGCCGCTCGACTACCACTACGCCGGCGTGTTCTACAACCCCGAGGTCATGAAGAAGGCCGGCATCACCGAGATGCCGAAGACCTGGGACGAGCTGCTGGCCTCCGCGGACAAGCTCAAGGCCGCCGGGATCACCCCGTTCGCGCTCGGCTCGAAGAACCGCTGGCCCGCCCAGTTCTGGTTCGACTACCTCCTCCTGCGCACGGCCGGCCCCGACTACCGGGCGCAGCTCATGGCGGGCAAGGCCAAGTACACCGACCCGCAGGTGGCCCAGGCGTTCGACCTGTGGAAGCAGCTCTTCGACAAGGGCTACTTCAACGCCGACCCCAACGGCTACGACTGGCCCGACGCCGCCGACATGGTGGCCCAGGGCAAGGCCGCGATGACCGTGATGGGCACGTGGATCAGCGGCTACTGGGAGGGCAACGACGTCAAGGCCGGCGCGGGCTACGACTTCTTCCCCTTCCCCGAGATCACGCCCGGTGTGCCGCAGGCCGCCGTAGGCCCGGTGGACGGGTTCGCGATCGCTGCCGGGGCGGCCAACAAGGCCGGGGCCGACAAGGTCCTCGCCTGCCTGGCCTCACCCGAGGCGCAGCAGGCCGTCGCCGTCACCCAGGGCGCCCTGGCCCCCAACCCCAAGGCCGACCTGAGCTCGCAGAACGAGATCATGCACAAGGCCGCCGAGGTCGTCGCCAAGGCGCCCGTCTTCGCCTTCAACTACGACCTGGCGACCACGCCGGAGATGTCCGACGCCGGGCTGAACGCGATCGCCCAGTTCGTCAACAGCCCCGCCGAGGCCGCGTCCGCGCTGCAGGAGGCGCAGGCCGCCGCCGACGGCGTGTTCGGCGGCTCCTGACCAGCTCTTCGTCTGATTCGAGAAAGGAGGCATCCGCGGATGACGATCCGGCGGACATGGTGGGCCTGGGGTTTCCTCGCCGCACCGCTCCTCGCGTACGGGATCACCGTCGTGTGGCCGGCGCTGTACTCGTTCGCGCACGGCTTCACCGACTGGCAAGCGGTCGGCGGTGGCGAATTCGTCGGGCTGGAGCAGTTCCGCCGGATGACCGCGGACCCGAGCTTCCTGCGCGCGCTGCGGAACACCCTGATCTGGACGGTGCTCGCGGTGGTGGTGCCCACCGTCGCGGGCCTCGCCCTCGCGCTCGCGCTGAACCGCGTCACGCGCTTCGCCAAGCTCATCAAATCGATCTTCTTCCTGCCCCTGGCGCTGTCACTCGTGGTGGTCGGCCAGGTCTGGTTCTGGATCTACCGCCCCGAGGACGGCCTGCTCAACCTCGTCCTCGGCGCGGTGGGGCTGGAGTCGTGGGGGCACGCCTGGCTGTCCGACCCCGACACGGCCCTGTGGGCGGTGATGGCCGCCTGGGGCTGGCAGCAGGTCGCCCTGGCCATGGTCATCTTCCTGGCCGGCCTCACCTCCGTCTCCCGCGACCTCACCGAGGCGGCGCACATGGACGGCGCCGGCGCCTGGGCGCGGCTGCGCGCCGTCGTCCTGCCCGCCCTGCGCCCGTCGTTCGTCGTGGTCACCTCGCTCAGCCTGATCAACGCGCTGAAGAGCTTCGACATCGTGTACGTCATGACCGGCGGCGGCCCGTTCCGGCAGACCGAGACGCTCGCGGTGCTCGCCTACCGCGTGTCGTTCAAGACCTACGACTTCGGCTACGGCAGCGCGGTGTCCGTCGTGCTGTTCGTCGTCTCGGTCGTGATCATCGGACTGTTCTTCGCCTGGAACTCGTGGAAGGACCGGCATGTCTGAGATCGCCCTGACTCGCCCGGCGCAGAGCGCCATCGCCGGGGAACGCGGCCGCGCGTCGAAGGCCTCGCTGGTGGCGTTGCTGCTGGCCTTCGCGGTGGTGTTCCTCGTCCCGTGCCTGGGCGTCCTGTACACCTCGCTCAAATCGGACGCGGAGATCGCCGCGAACGGCCTGTGGGCCCCCACCGGCAACCTGACCCTGGACAACTACCTTCAGGCGTTCTCGGTCGGCAGCACCGGCCGTTACCTGCTCAACTCCGTCCTGGTGACGGTGCCGGCGACCGCCGTCTCCGTGGCGCTGGGCACCCTCGCCGGATACGCGATCGCCGTGCTGCGCCCACGGGCCGGCGAGTTCATCGGCTTCATCCTGCTCGCCGGGCTGTTCGTGCCGCCGCAGATCCTGCTGATCCCGCTGTTCCAGGGGTTCAACACGACCGGCATGTACGACACGCTGTGGCCGATGATCGTCGTGCACTCCGGTTACGGGATCTCCCTGTGCACCCTGGTCATGCGCAACTTCTTCCGCAGCCTCCCGATCGAGCTGCGGGCGGCGGGCCTGGTGGACGGCGCGAGCGAGCCGCGCATCCTGGCCTCCATCGTGCTGCCCATGACCCGTCCAGCCCTGGCGGCCCTCGCCACGCTCCAGTTCACCTTCATCTGGAACTACTTCCTCTACCCGCTCGTCTTCACCCGTTCCGACACCATGCGCACCGTGATGGTCGGCATCCTGCAGCAGCAGGGCCAGTTCTCCGTCGCCTACGGCGTTCAGGCGGCCATGGCCGTGCTCGCCAGCCTGCCCACAGTCGCGATCTTCATCGCCTTCCAGAAGCACTTCATCGCCGGTCTCACGACCGGGGCGGTCAAGGGCTAGAAAGAGATTCAGGAGTCCCAGTGATCCGCGTTGGCATCATCGGCTGCGGCCGTATCTCCGACCTGCACGCCCAGGCGTACCTGGAGCACCCCGAGGCCGTGATCACGGCCGTCTGCGACCCCGTGGCGGAGAACCGCGACACCCGGGGGGCGGCCTGGGGCGTGGCCGGGCAGGCCCGGCACGCCGACTACCGCGACCTGCTGGCCAGGGACGACGTCGACATGGTGGAGATCCTCGTCCCGCACCACCTGCACGCGCAGGTGGCCCTCGACGCGATGGACGCAGGCAAGCACGTCTCGCTGCAGAAGCCGATGTCGACGAGCCTCGCCGACGCCGACGCCATGATCGCCAGGGCCGCCGGGCGCGACGTGGTCTTCAAGGTGTTCGAGAACTTCGTCTTCTACCCGCCCGTCCAGCGCGCCAAGGAACTGGTCGAGGCCGGCGAGATCGGCGAGATCCGCGGCATCCGCCTCAAGTCCAACCCCGGCTGGAGCCCCACCGCCTGGGAGGTCCCCGCCGCGGCCAGCGCCTGGCGGATCGACCCCGAGCAGTGCGGCGGCGGCCCGCTCGTCTTCGACGACGGCCACCACAAGTTCGCCATCGCCTGGCACTTCCTCGGCCTCGCCGACCGGGTCCACGCCTTCATCGGCACCTCGTACGACGGCCTGATCGACGCTCCCTCCCTGGTGAGCTGGACCCACCCGGACGGCGCGGTCGGCTCCCTGGAGGTCGTGCACTCTCCCGAGCTCAAGCTGGACACCGTCCACTACGCCCAGGACGACCGCGTCGAGATCACCGGCACCAAGGGCGTCATCTGGGTGACCCGCGGCCACGGCCGCATGCTGAACGTCGCCCCGGTCGTCCTGCACCGCGACGGCGTCACCACCGGCTACGACGACATGCCGACCGGGTGGGAGACCAGCTTCATCCGCTCCGGCCGCCACTTCGTGGACGCCCTGCTCAACGGCACCCCGCCGGCGCTCACCGGCGAGCAGGGGCGCGAGGTCCTGGCCTTCGCCCTCGCCGCCCAGGAGTCGGCCAGGACCGGCCGCGCGGCCACGCCCGTGAGGGCGCCGGCCGAGCGCTGACCGCGGCTCCGCGTCAACGCGGCCGTGCCGCGTGAGCGCTGACCGGGGCCCCGCGTCAACGCGGCCGTGCCGCGACAGGCCCGCCCCCTCCCGCTGCCGCCGGAAGACCGCCCGGAGGTCGTTCAGCGCAGGAGGCGGTGGCACGCGAGGTCGCGCACCCGGAGCTGGTGCCCGTGCGCCGGAGGCGTCTCGTCGCACCTCATGCCGAGCAGCGACCCGCCTCCGGCGCGTCCCGATGACGCCGGCGAGTCCGGGGCCGAGGCGCTCGACTCGCGCTTGGCCCGATGGCCCGGCCGGGGAGGGTGGCGATGGCTCGCGGCCGGCCGTTGCGGCCGGACGAGCTCGCGGCGCTCACGCGCTTCATCGACGCGCACCCGATCGCTGACCGTACCCGGCTCCTCCGCGCCGTCGGCTTCTCCGACGCGTCCCACGCTCTCCTTCGGCGGGAGGGCCGCCGGAGCCGGGGCGGCCGGCTTGTGCCACAGCTGCGCAGCCGCGGGAGGAGCACCGGTGCCTGTGACGGCCGGCTGGGTGCCCGCGCCTTGCGGCGACGCGTTCTGCTGCCCGGCGGACGTGGTCGATCCACCCCCGGCCACGGCCACCACCGTGGCCACGATGCCGGCCGCCCCTGCCACCAGCACCAGAGCCTTCGCGGACACCCGTCCGCGAGCCCGCTTGATCTTTCCCCGCATGCCCCGCCCCCCGGAAGCGCCTGATCCTTACGCGTGCGCAGCGTATCGACGCCGTCCGGCACCGGGCGCCGGACTTTGATCCTCCTTAGGTCATTCCTGGACGGCTCGTTCAGCTGGGCGCCGCGCCCCTCCGGGTGGTGGTGCGCATCGCCCGGCCTGGCAAGACTGGCGGGATGAGATGGAACGTGTGGGTCGACGACTGGCAGATGCAATGTTGCGGCGAGCCCTTCCACGTCGGATCAACGGTCTCCTGGACCCTCACCCCCGCCGACCGCGACTGGCTGACCCAAGTCCTGGGCGAGGAGACCGCCGCCACGATCGACTGGGGCGAGGAGCACCACAGCGACCCGTCTCCCGGCCGGCGCCAGGTCGAAGCCCGGGTCACCGGGATCGCCGCCGTCCACGCCCGGATGGAGCCCCTTCCCGGCGAGAACGCATATCACCCGGTCGACGGGGTGCTTTCCCCGCGGACCTCCGCCGACGGGTGGGATCCGGATGCCGGTGACCTGAAGTTCGTCGGGTACGTCGTGACCCTCGCGGCCGGCCCGTAGCGGACGGGCCGGCCGCCACGGCCCGATCACTGCGGCTGCCAGCGCCCGATCTTCTTGCTGGTGAGCGTGGCGCCGATGCGGGTGTAGAAGCGCTGTGCCGCTTCGTTGGCCTCGGCGACCTCCCAGCGGATCACCTTACCGCCGGCGGCTTCGGCCGCCGCGCGCATGAGCCGCTCGCCCACGCCGTGGCCGCGCTCGGCGCCGGTCACGTACAGGTCGTCCAGGTGGAGGTAGTCCTGGCCGGACCAGAAGCTGATCCGCTCCAGCCAGGAGACGTAGCCGACGGCCTGGCCGTCCCGCTCGGCGATCAGGTAGGTGATGTCCGGGCGGGCCAGCATCCGCTTCAGGTCCTCGACGCTGACCGTGACGCCCCAGGTCTGGTCCTGATGCCCGGCCAGCCCGTGGATGAGGGCGTGCACGGTGGAGGCGTCATCGGGGGTGGCACGACGGATGTCGATCACAGCGATCCTTCCGGAGTCAAAAACCTTACTGGGGTAGGGTATTGCGAGCCGATGCTGATCGCCGGCCGGGGGGAGGATCATCCGTGTTCGGCGTGCGGGCCGTGGTCGGAGACCTGGGCGTCGAACCAGGCGTGCAGCGCCTTGATCAGGGACGCGTCCGCTGTGGTGTAGGTGATCCGCGCGCCGGAGGCGGCCTCGGTGTAGCGGACGTCGATCCGGTCGTGGCCGGCCGAGAGCTCGCGCAGGCCGGGCATCTCGCCGCCGTGGATGGAGGCGGGGTCGCCGAAGTCGCCCTTGCCGAAGCGCGTGACCTCCTCGCTCAGGTGCCGGCGGATGAGTGCGATCTGCTGGGCGTCGGCGGGATCCTCGGCGGTGACGGTCTGCTCGCCGCCGGTGCCGGTCTTGGCGAAGCGATGCGTGGTGCGTTCCAGGTCGAACGGCATCACCTGGCGGCTCTTGGCGGCGATCTCCGCCTGCCGCTCCGCCGTGCTCCGGCCGCTCTGATCACCCGTGGCGCATGCGGCCGACGCGGCGGCGATCACCGCGAGGCCGGCCACCAGCAGGGGGACACGTCGCTTCCTAGGGTTCATCCATGGCCTCCGTGAGGATCTCCAGGGCGTGCAGCACGCCCGTGCGTTCGTTCTCCGGCACGCGGTCGAGAACCGCGGCGAAGCGGGCCGCCCTGGCCTTGGCCAGTTGTCGGGCGGCCTTGACTCCGGCGGGGGTGAGCCGGACCAGCACCCCGCGCCCGTCGTCCGGCGCGGGGGCGCGCTCGGCCCAGCCGCGGTTGATGAGCTGGGTGACCAGGCGGCTGGTGGTGCTCTTCTCCAGGCGCAGCCGCTGGCTCAGCTCGCTCTGCCGCAGCGCGCCGTCGCGGGCCAGCTCGCCCAGGGCGTGCGCCTCCGACACCGGGATGGGCCGCCCGCACGGGGTCTGGTCGGGCTGGTGCAGGCCGAAGGCCCGGACGAACCGGGCCACGGCGTCCTGGAGGTCGCGCTCATCCGCCATGGTTCGACCATACAACCATGTGGTTGTGTCGTACAACCAAACGGGCCGGAATTCGATTGACACCCCGGCGCGCGCGGAGTTGAGTAGGTCGCCGTGACCCGACCGTCCCCGATCTTCGTCGCCGGCACCGGCCGCTCGGGAACCTCGCAGCTCGCGACCATTCTCGGCGAACACCCGCAGATCCACAGGATTCCGATCGAGACCAGGTTCATCGTCGATCCGGGCGGCCTCAGGGACGTGGCGGACGCGCTCACGACCCGATACGACCCCTACGTCGGGGACGACGCCCTCCGCAGGCTGAACGACATGCTCACGGTGCGGCTCGTCGGCAGGTACGACCGCGATCGCGGTCATACCGTCCCCCAGGCCATCGGCGAGCGGCACTACTGGGACGCGGTCGGACGGCTGTGGCCGCAGCTCGTGGCGAGCACCTTCGACGAGTCCGTGCCCGCGGCGGGCTCCGGCCACGCCGGCTGGACCGCCGGGCCGTTCGAGCTGCAGAGCCGCCGGCGGGCGATCCCGCGATACTTCGGCGACCGCGGCGAGCTGCTCGCGATCCTCCGCCGCGCGATCGACACGATGTTCGGCGGGGCGGCGGCCGACGCGGGAAAGCCGGCGTGGTGCGAGAAGACGCCGTTCAACCTGCTGTGCATGGACTTCCTGTGGGAGCTCGTCCCCGAGGCGACCATCGTGCACATCAAGCGCCACCCCGTCTCGGTGGTCGCCTCGCACGTCGACCAGCCGTGGGCGCCGTCCACGGTCGGCGGCGTCCTCGACTGGCTCAAGCCGATCTACCAACGATGGCTCGCCTGGAAGGCGACCGCCGGCCTCGGCGCCAGGCGGTACGTGGAGGTCAAGGCCGAGGATCTCGCCGCCGACTGGCCGGCCCGGCGCAAGGCGCTCTTCGAGAGCGTCGGCGTGGACGACTTCGCGACCGCCTCGACGTTCCGCTCACGCAGCCTCGACCACCGCGACGACCAGTTCGACGGCGACACCCGCGCGCGGATCGAACGCGCGCTCGCCGGCGTCATCCCGGCCATGGGGTACCGCTAGCAGCCGGACGGCCCGCGCGCGTCAGCGCCAGCCGAGCGCCGGGGCGACGTGGGTCAGCACCGAGGAGAGCAGGTGGGCGTTGTAGTCCACGCCGAGCTGGCTGGGCACCGTCAGCAGGAGCGTGTCGGCCGCGGCGATCGCCTCGTCGGCGGCCAGCTCCTTGACGAGCACGTCGGGCTCGGCGGCGTACGTGCGCCCGAAGACGGCTCTGGTGGTGGCGTCGATGAAGCCGATCTGGTCGGAGCTGGCGCGCTCGTGACCGAAGTACGCGCGGTCCGTCTCGTTGACGAGCGGCATGATCGAGCGGCTCACCGACACCCGCGGCTCGCCCTCGTGACCCGCCTCCTTCCACGCCTGCCGGTAGGCCGCGATCTGCTCGGCCTGCTGCACGTGGAACGGCTTGCCGTTCTCGTCGTCCTTGAGCGTGGAGCTCATCAGGTGCATGCCCAGCCCGGCGGCCCACTTCGCGGTGGCGTTCGAGCTGGAGCCCCACCAGATCCGCTGCCGCAGCCCCGGCGAGTGCGGTTCGAGACGCAGCAATCCCGGCGGGTTGGGGAACATCGGGCGCGGGTTCGGCTGGGCGAACCCCTCACCCTCCAGCACCTTGAGGAAGACCTCGGCGTGCCTGCGCGCCATGTCGGCCTCGGTCTCGCCCTCGGCCGGCTCGTGGCCGAAGTAGCGCCAGCCGTCGATCACCTGCTCGGGTGATCCCCGGCTGATGCCGAGCTGGAGCCGCCCGCCCGCGATGAGGTCGGCCGCGCCGGCGTCCTCGGCCATGTAGAGGGGGTTCTCGTAGCGCATGTCGATCACGCCTGTGCCGATCTCGATCCGGCTCGTCCGCGCGCCGACGGCCGCCAGCAGCGGGAACGGGCTCGCGAGCTGCTGGGCGAAGTGGTGGACGCGGAAGTAGGCGCCGTCGGCGCCGAGCTCCTCGGCGGCCACCGCCAGCTCGATCGACTGCAACAGGGTGTCGGACGCGCTGCGCGCCTTCGAGTACGGCGATGACGACCAATGTCCGAAGCTCAGGAAACCGATCTTCTTCATGTGCTTGTTCAACCTTCCTCACGTCAAGGACATTCCACCTGTCCGTGGCGGGAGAGAAGGTTCGTCAGCCGTCGGCGCGGCCCGGCCGCCGGGCCGCCGCCGCGGCGACCAGGCCCAGACGGTCACCCGCCACAGCGCCTCGAACAGCACGCCGGCGCTCATCTTGCTCGCCCCGCTCGTACGGTCCACGAAGGTGATCGGCACCTCCGCCACCGCGCACCCCTGACGTACGGCCCGCAGCGTGAGATCCACCTGGAAGCAGTACCCCCGCGACTCCACCCCGCCGAGCAGGAGCCGTTCGAGCGCGGCGGCCCGGTACACGCGGAACCCTCCCGTGGCGTCGGCGACGCCGAGGCGCAGCGCCCGCCGTACGTAGCCGTTGGCCAGCCGCGAGAGCAGCTCCCGCCTGCGCGGCCAGTTCGCCACGCGGCCGCCGGGAGCCCAGCGGGAGCCGATGACGAGGTCGGCCCGCTCCGCCGCCTCCAGCATGGCGGGCAGCCGCTCGGGCGGGTGCGAGCCGTCGGCGTCGATCTCCACCAGCAGGTCGAAGCCGCGCTCCAGCCCCCACCGGAAGCCCGCCAGGTACGCCGCGCCCAGCCCCTGCTTGCGCTCCCGGTGCAGCACGTGCACGCCGTCGAGCCCGTCCGCGACCAGGCCCGTTCCGTCGGGGCTGTTGTCGTCCACGACGAGGACGCAGGCGGCGGGCACGGCCGCGCGGATCCTGGCGACGACGCCGGGCAGGTTGTCGCGTTCGTTGTAGGTCGGCGTGATGACCAGAACGGTGCTCATGATCGCTCCTCAACTCGCGTGCCGGAAGTCGGCCCAGGCGCTCGTCCACGGGGTTCGCGGTCCCGAGCAGACCGTGATGGGCAGGCCCTGCTCCTCGTTCGCGACTCCGGTGCCGTGATCGACGACCCCGGCGGACTCGCAGGTGGTGAAGCGCGGCCGCAGCCGCTCGGGCGGCAGCCCCACGGCGACCACCGTCCGCGCCGTCCGCGGCGGCGGCCCCTGGCGCCACAGCTCGTTGTGCCCGCTGTAGACGGGGATGCCCGGCGCGAACCGGTTCAGTGCACCCGCCTCGCCATAGTTCGAGGTGATCACGATCGTTCCCGGCGGCAGCGCCCGGTGCACCCCGGCCACCTGGGCGGCGAACTGCGGCCAGCCCACCGACTCCCTGGACACCTCGTTGGGCGAGGAGCCGAGCGCGGGCAGCGGGAGCAGCGGCAGCGCCACCGCGATCCCGATGACCGAGGTGCCGAGCAGCCCCCACCACACCAGCCGGAGCCGGGCGCGGCGGGCCCGCATCCACGCGGCGGCGGGCACGCAGCCGGCCACGAAGGCGAAGATCAGGCTTCCCGCGACGTAGTCCGCCCGCCCGCCCGACGCCCAGCCGAGCAGGATCGTCACCAGGACCGCGATCGCCATCGGCCGGGTCTCCTGCCGCCGGCGCAGCCACGACCACCCGGCGACGGCGATCACGAACGCTCCCGTGCTGAGCAGCGCCACCAGCATGGGCACGAACATGATCCGGTTGATCGGCTCGCTGAGCGTGGCGGCCATGGTGAGCTGGGGCCAGCCGTTGACGGCCTGGTAGACCACGTTCGGCGACGCGAGCACGGCCGCCAGGACCGCCCCTGACCAGAGCCACCTGTCGGCGAAGACGGCGCGCGGCCCCTTCACCGCCAGGCCGGCGGTGACGAGCAGGCCGGTGGCCAGCCCCGTGAGCAGCAGCAGGATGAGGTGCTTGTTGAACGTGGCGGCGCCCGCGACGGCCCCGGCCGCCAGCCACCAGCGTCCGTCGCCGCGCAGCAGGGCGCGCAGCACGCACAGGATGCAGGCCGTCCAGAACACGAAGTCGGCCGACTGCGTCAGCAGGGTGTGCCCGGCGAGCAGGGGGAACATCCCGGTGCCGAGCCCGGCGGCGGCGAGCGTCTGCGCGTCGCGGCGCCCGCCGAGCTCCCGCGTGATCGCGGCGCCGAGCAGGATCAGCGCCCCCGCGCACAGGGCGGGCACGACCCGCAGGCCGACGATGGTGTCCCCGAACAGCTCCGTGGACAGCCGGGCCAGCAGCGGGGTCAGCGGAGGCTGGTCGAAGTACCCCCAGGAGGGGGTCTGGCCGAGCAGCCGGAAGTACAGCTCGTCGCGGTGGTAGCCGTACCACGGGCTCAGCAGGAGCAGGGTGAGCACGACGGCGGCCGCGACGGAGCCGGTGGCCCGCCAGGCGAGCGGCGGGAGCGGGGGAGCGGTGGCGTCCTGGAGGCGGGGGGTCCGGAGAAGCATGCCTTCACGGTCGCCGACGACCTGCCCGCCCGTCGTCTGGCCAGGGGCGGAACCTGACGTCAGCCCTCAGGCATAGGCGGCGGCTCCCCGGGGCGGACCACGCCGTGGTCGAAGGCGAAGACGACGGCCGCGGCCCGGTCGCGCACGGCCAGCTTGGTGAAGATCCGGCCGACGTGGGTCTTGATCGTGCCCTCGCCGATGACGAGCCGGCGGGCGATCTCGGCGTTGCTGAGCCCCCGGCCGATGAGCCTGAGCACGTCGAGCTCGCGGGAGGTGAGCTCGCCGAGCCGCCGGACCGCGCCGGGATCGGTCACCGGGTCCGTACGGTAACGCCGCAGGACCCGCCCGCAGACGGCGGGATCCAGCCAGCCGTCACCCCCCGCCACCGCGCGGACGGCCCGCTGGATGTCCTCGGCCGGGGCGTCCTTGAGGCAGAACCCGGACGCGCCGGCCCGCAGCGCCGCCGCCAGCACGCCGTCCTCGCCGAACGTGGTCAGCACCAGGACGCGGGCGGCCGGATCCGCGGCCAGCAGGGCACGCGTGGCCTCGACGCCGTCCATCCGCGGCATGCGGATGTCCATGACCACGGCGTCGGGACGGACGCGCGCGACCTCCGCCAGCGCCGCCCGGCCGTCGGCCGCCTCGCCGACCACGTCGAACCCGTACGGCCGGCGCAGGATGGTGCGCAGCCCCGCCCTGGCCAGCTCCTGGTCGTCGACCAGCACCACCGAGATCATGCCGGCAGCTCCGCCCGCACGACCCACCGGTCGTCCTCGGGGCCGGCGGTGACGTGGCCGCCGACCATGCGCACGCGGTCGGCCATGGCGCGAAGTCCCATGCCGCCATTGTGCCGGGACGGGCGGCCGGGCAGCGGGTTGGAGACCGTGACCAGCACGGCGCCCTCCTCCGAGATGCGCAGCCGGACCTCGACGGAGCGCCGTGGAGCGTGGCGGGTGGCGTTGGCCAGGGCCTCCTGCACCAGCCGGTAGAGCACCATCCCGCTCGTCGGGCCCACCGACGGCAGGTCGCCCTCGACGTTGGAGTCCAGCTCCAGCCCCGCCGTCCGGTACTCCTCGAAGAGCTCGGGCAGCCGGGGGGCGGTCGGCTGCGGGGCGACCACGGCGGGGTCGGGGCCTTCCTCGGCGAGCACGCGGACCACCTTGCGCAGCTCCGCCATGCTCTGCCTGGCCAGGCGCTCCGCCTCGGCGATGCCCGCCGCCGCCTCCTTGGGGTCGTGTGCGAGCGCCAGGCGTACGCCGCCCAGGTGCAGCACCGTCACGGCGAGGGTGTGGGCGACGATGTCGTGCAGGTCGGCGGCGAGCCGCTGCCGCTCCGCCAGGGCGGTGGCGGCGGTGGCGGCGCTCTCCGCCCGGTGCAGCCGCTCGCCCACCGCGAGGCGGTAACGCACGGCCCAGCCGCCCCAGAAGACCAGCGTCACGGCGGCCAGCCAGTTCGGCCAGCCGGGGTCCGGCGTGGTGAACGCCGCCGCGCCCACCACGGCGAGCGAGGCGAGCCACATGACGACGCCCGGCCACAGCCGCAGGGTCAGCGCGACGAGCCCCATGTGGAGAACCAGGATGAACCAGCCGATGCTGTTGACGGCGAGCGCCGTGAGCGCGGCGATGGCGGCGGGAGCCAGGAGGCCGGCGACCTCGGCGGGGCGGCGCGGCGCCGTACGCACGATGACGAGACAGGCGGCGACGAAGGCGGCCCCTCCGGCCAGGGACCAGGCCGTGGCGGCAGGCCACGCGCAGTCGCAGCCGCGCGTGCTCGTCTGCGCCCACGTGAGCCCGACCAGCAGCACGAGCAGCCCGAGGCCGGCGGGTAACAGCCAGCGGGGAGTCATCACCACATCGTAGGAACGGCCGGCGCCCCGCGCATCCGCCCTCAGGGATACCCGCCCTCTGTCCCCGGTAGGAGGCGGGGCGCCGGCCACCTGGTGCTACGGTTGGCCCGGTACTGCGCACATAAGGGGACGTATGTTCGGCATTGTCCGCCCGTGTCGGCACGTCCTGTGCAAGGGGCTCTACGCGGACTGGATGGGGCACCTGTGCGGGCTCTGCCTGGCGCTCCGTGGGGAGCACGGCCACCTGTCCCGCCTGGTGACCAACTACGACGGGCTGCTCGTGTCCGTCCTCACCGAGGCCCAGTCGCCGGCGTCCACGTCGCACCGCAAGGTGGGCCCGTGCGCGCTGCGCGGCTTCAAGGGCGCCACCGTGGCGGAGTCCGAGGGGGTACGGCTGGCGGCCTCGGTGTCGCTGCTCCTGGCCGCCGGGAAGGTGAACGACCACGTCGCGGACGGGGACGGTGTGTACGCCCGGCGCCCGGTGGCCGCCGGCGCCACCCGCCTGGCGGGCCGCTGGTCCTCGGCCGGCACGGCCACGGCGGGCACGCTGGGCTTCGACCCCGCCCCGCTGACGGCGGCGGCCGGCCGCCAGGCCCTCCTGGAACGCGCGGGGAGATCCACCGGGTTACGAGAGCTGACGGAGCCCACCGAGGACGCCGTGGCCGCCGCGTTCGGGCACACGGCGGTGCTCGCCGGCAAGCCGCACAACCGGGAGGCCCTGGAGGCGGCCGGTCGCGGATTCGGCAGGCTGGCGCACCTGATCGACGCGGTGGAGGACCTGGACGGCGACCGGGCGTCCGGGGCGTACAACCCGCTGGCCGCCACCGGCACCGGCCTGGACGAGGCGCGCCGCCACTGCGACGCCGCGCGCGCGGAGCTGCGCGCCGCCGTGGACGAGCTGGACCTGCCCCGCCCCGCCCTGACACGGGCCCTGCTGGTCCGCGAGACCGGCAACGCCGTCTCCCGCGCCTTCGCCACCGCCGGCAACCCGCCCACCGCCGGCAACCCGCCCACCGCCGGCCATCCGCCCGGCACCGGTCACCCGCCCGGCACCGGTCACCCGCCCGGTGATCCCGGCGCGCCGCCGCGGAAGCGGCCGCGCAAGCAGGATCCCGGCGGGCTGCTGTCGATGGCGTGCGCCGCACTGACCTGCTGCACGTGCGGCCTGTACCGGCCCGCCTGGGACGAGGACCGGGAGAGCTCCTGCTGCGAGCGCTTCGACTGCTCCGGCTTCGACTGCTGCGGCAACTGCAGCAACTGCACCTCGTGCTGCCCGGGAGAGGACGGCTGCGGCTGCGACGGCTGCGGTTGCGACTGCTGACGCCGAGCAGGAGCCGCCGCGTCCTGCCATGACCGGGTGCCCCATGCGGCCCGGCGCGATCGTCGACCCCGCCTCCGACCCCGCCCTCTTCGTCCCCCCGCGTCCCCGGCGCCATCGTCCCCGCGGACGGCGGCCGGACGGCGGCCCGAGACCTACGCGCCGCCGTGGAAGAACGCGGTGATGTCCTGGGCGAGCAGCTCCGGCTCCTCGTGCGCGGCGAAGTGCCCGCCCCGGGGCATGCGGGTGTAGCGCGTGAGGTTGTAGGTGCGCTCGGCCCAGCTCCGTGGCGGCCGGCTCAGGTCGGCGGGGAACAGGGCCAGGGCCGTGGGGACCTCCACCCGCCGCACCCGCCGGGTCAGGCGGTGCGCGTACTCGTAGTAGGGCCGGAACGAGGTGGAGATCGTGCCCGTGAACCAGTAGAGGGAGGCCTGGGTGAGCACGAAGTCGTCGCTGAAGCGCGACGACAGGTTCCCCCCGCTGTCGCTCCACGCGCGGTACTTCTCCACCATCCAGGCCAGCAGGCCCGCGGGCGAGTCGGCCAGGCCGGCGGCGAGAGTGAGCGGGCGGGTGTTCTGCTGGTGCATGTAACCGCCCTCCTCCGCCTGCCAGTCCGCCAGGGAGGCGAGGTAGGTCTCCTCCTCGGGGGTGAGCCCGGCCGGGTCGTACCCGGCCGGGGCCGCGGCGGCGAGCAGGTGGATGCCGACGACGGCCTCGGGGTGGGCCTCGGCCAGCCGTGAGGTGACGCCGGCGCCCAGGTCTCCGCCGTGTGCCGCGTAGCGGCGGAAGCCGAGCTCGTCGTGCATCAGCAGGTGCCAGAGGTCGTGGGTCTGTTCGGCTCCGGCGAGCGTGGGCCGCTGCGGGGAGAAGGCGAAGCCCGGCAGTGAGGGGACGATCACGGTGAAGGAGTCCTCCGGCCGGCCGCCGTACCGGGAGGGGGCGGCCAGCCGCTCGGCGAGGGCGGTGAGCTCCAGGACGGAGCTGGGCCAGCCGTGGGTGATCACGATGGGCAGCGCGTGCGGGTGCTCGCCGTCGTAGCGGAGGTAGTGCACGGGGGTGCCGCCGAGGTCGGCGTGGTGGGAGGGCAGGGCGTTGACGGCGGCCTCGTGCGTACGCCAGTCGTAGCCGGAGGCCCAGTACGCGACCAGGCGGCGCAGTTCCTTGACGTCGGTGCCCGCCTCCCAGTCGTCCACCGGCCAGGGCTCGGCCCATCTCGTGGCGCGCAGCCGGGCGCGGAGATCGTTCAGCTCGGCGTCACTGACCTGGATCACGGGTGTGCCGGTCGGCATGGTGTTCTCTCCTTCCAGGGTGTGCCGGGTGTGCGGGATTCAGGCTCCCGGTCCGACGGCGGCCGGGCCGAGGGTCTGCGCGATGGCCGCCCTCGTCTCCTCGCGCGGCTCCCGTTCCGTCGACAGCAGCGCGTGCATGATCATGCCTTCCAGCAGGGCGTCCAGGCGGGCGGCGGTCTCCGGCCCGGTGAGGCGGGCCAGCACGGCGCGGCTGGCCCGCGTCCACTCGTGCGTCAGCGCGCGCAGCGCGGGGTCGCGCAGCGCCGCCAGATGCAGCTCGAAGCCGAGCACGGCGCCGCGGTGCCGGGACGGCCCTGCCTGGACGAGGTCCACCAGGATCTCGATCAGGTCCGCACGCGTCGCCACCTCCGTGAAGAGGGCCTCGTACTCGGCCGTTCGTTGTCCGACATACCAGGCGAACGCCTGAGCCAGCAGGTCGGCCAGGCTCGCGAAGTGGTAGGTGACCGAGCCCAGCGGCACGTCCGCGCGGGCGGCCACCTTGCGGTGCGTGATGCCGGCCACCCCGTCGGCGACCAGCACCTCCAGCGCGGCGTCCAGGATGCGCGTCCTGCGCTGCGGATCGTGCCGCCGCGCCCGCCGCCCCTCGGCGCCTGCCGGTCCTTGCCTGCCGGACGTCCCCATAAGAACAAACGTACACTATGTGGGGACAGAAGTTCTCATCCGCGTATCCGGGCGATGGCGGCGGGGGTCACCGGGGTGAAGACGTTGACGAGATTGCCGTCGGGGTCGCGGAACAGCAGCGACCGGTTGCCCCAGGGCATCGTGGTGGGCTCGGCGACGAAGCCGGTGACGAAGCCGGCCAGGTTCTCACGCACCTGGTCCACGTCGTCGACCAGGAACTCGACGATCACGCTGTGGTTGTCGGCCGGGCGCGACGACCCCGGGGCGAACAGCGGCACGGTGCGGGCGCCGGCGATCGCCAGCGTGGCGGTGGAGGTCCTGATCTCGGCGAAGTCCTCGGTCGACCAGTCGGCGGGCGTCCCGGTGGCCTTCTCGTAGAAGCCGACGAGGCGGGCGACGTCACCGGTGATGATGCGGATCGATACGAAGTCCATGGCGTTCCCTTTCGAGTCGTGAAGCCTTCGGCGCCCCCGCACGATACGGCCGATACTGGACAGTTTCGGTCCAGTATCGGCCGTAGACTCGAACCCATGTCCCCGCCGGCCGGTCGCGTGCTCACCCTCCTGGAGTTGCTGCAGTCGGCCGGCATCCGGACGATGGCCGAGCTCGCCGACCGGCTCGGCGTCGACGGCCGCACCGTGCGGCGGTACGTCGGCCAGCTCATCGACCTCGGCATACCGGTCGAGTCGGTACGGGGCCGCTACGGCGGATACCGCCTCGCCCGCGGCTACCGGCTGCCGCCGCTCATGCTGGACGACGACGAGGCTCTCGCCGTACTGCTCGGGCTGCTCGCCCACCGGCCCCTGGCGGGCGCCGCCGGCGAGACGGCCGCCGCGAAGATCCGCCGGGTGCTCCCCGGGCGGCTCGTCCCCAGGCTGGACGCGCTCCTGCAATCCCTCGCCTTCACCGGGCCGTCCAGGGAGCCCGCCGCTCCGGACGCCGCGACCCTCCTCACGATCGCCGACGCGGTCCGCCACCACCGGCCCGTCTCGATCCGGTACACCGACCGCGCCGGCCGGCGCAGCGACCGCACGCTGCACCCGTACGGGATCGTCAGCCACGCGGGCCGCTGGTACGTCACCGGCGAGGACCCCGGCGCCGGCGAGAACCGGACCTTCCGCCTCGACCGCGTCGCGGACGCCCGCGCCCTGCCGGGCTCGTTCGAGGCGCCCGCCGGGCCGGACCCGGCGCAGCGCGTCCTGTCAGGCTTCGCCGCAGCGTCCTACCGGCACGAGGTGACCTTGCGGATCCACGGGACGGCCGGGCAGATCCGCACCCACCTGCCCGCCGCCGTCGCCACCCTTGAGGAGGAGACCGCCGTGGAGCCGAGCCCGGAGGACGAGCGCTGGTTCCGGGTCGAGCTACGGGTCGAACGGCTCGACTGGCTGCCCGCGGTGCTCGCCGCACTCGACCGGCCGTTCGTCATCGAACGCCCCGGCGAACTGCGCGACCTCGTCCTCGCACTCGCCGACCGCCTCGCATCCCGCGGCCGCCCCGCCTGAGCGACCCGGCCGTCCCCCGATCCCGTCAACCGGAAGACCCGGCGGCGGATCAGGCTGCGCGCGGCGGCGGAGACCCGGACGGTCGACCGCTGGCCTCCGCCCGGGGCGGGGTAGGGCGGAAGGACGACCGTGGCGCATCAGCAGCGTCAGCGGCCGGACGAGCTCATGCTCCCCGACCGCCCCCTCAGGGACCACCGGCCGGCCCGCTGCGTCGAGGGTGCCTCGGAACCCTCCAGGACCGCCATCGGGCAACTCGCGGACCCCGAGGGCGCGGCCGGCGGGGAGGATCGGGTGCCAGGCTTCCGTCGGGCGCGATGTGATCGAAGATCTGGCGGATCAGCGTGATCACGTGGGAGTCCTCCACCGCGTACAGCGTCCGGCGGCCGTCCCTGCGTGCGGTGATCAGGCCGGCCAGGCGGCATCCGGCATCGACCCCGGAACCCTCTGGCGCCGGATCGACGGCTCCGGGCGCCCCCGACCCGCGAGGAACGGAGACGCCCTCGTCGCTGCCCGCCTCTTGACAGCTCGTCCCATGTGGATCACATTCGTCCAGTGCGGGATGGGTAGGCAGCGCGGTCCAGGTCTCACCGAGCCGCTGCGCGCGTGGCTCGAGAGACAGCTCGGTGGCCGGATGGCGGTCAGCGCCGTGCGTTCCCTGCACGGCGGGGAAAGCCCGTGGTGGATCGACCTGACGGCCCCCGGCGGGTCGGCGTTCTCGGCGGTCCTTCGGTGCCCGAGCAGCCGGATCGGGCCCGAGATGATCGCGACGAACGCGGCGGCGCTCGCCGTCGCCGAGGAGCACGGCCTGCCGGCTCCCCGCCTGCTCGCGGCCGATCCCGACGGCCGTACGGCGGAGACGCCGGTGAGCTTGGAGACCGTCGTGCCCGGGACGAGCGCCTGGCCCGCCGCACCTGACACCGGCCTGCTCCTGGCGGCGGGCGCCGCGATCGCCCGGGTCCACGCCGTCACTCCCGGCCCGCGACCGCAGCTCCCGTTCCGGCCCCGCCCCATCGCGGTCGACGACTTCGCCCGGGATCGGCGAGAGGGGAGGGCGCCGACCACCGCACTGCTCCACCTGGCCGACGAACGCGTGCGGGCGGCCAAGGGCCCGGGCGGGCCGGTCGTCCTCGTGCACGGCGATGTGTGGCCCGGCAACACGGTGGTCGCCGGCGGCCGGATCCGCGGCCTGATCGACTGGAAGACCGCCGGCGTCGGAAATCCTGGTGTGGACCTCGGCGAGCTGCGCAAACAGGTGGCGATCAGCTACGACGACGACGCCCCCGGCCTGGTGCTGGAGGGCTGGGAGCGGGCCCGTGGCACGCGGGCCGGCGACGTCCCCTACTGGGACGCCGTAGCGGCTCTCAACACGCCGGCCCAGTGCTACAGCCCGTACGCCACACGCCGGCGCGACCACTTCCTGAGGGCCGCGATCGCGCAGTTGTGACGACGCGGGGCGCGGTCATGCGCTGGGGCGGGAGGCGTAGGGGAGCAGGGCCATCTCGCGGGCGGTCTTGACGGCCCTGGCGATCTGGCGTTGCTGCTGGACGGTGACGCCGGTGACGCGGCGGCTGCGGATCTTGCCGCGGTCGGAGATGAACTTGCGCAGCAGGGCGGTGTCCTTGTAGTCGACGAGGCCGACGTTCTGCAGCGGGTTCGGCTTCCTGCGCGGGGCGCGGCGGGGCTTCATGCGTTCTCCTTGAGGGTGAGGATGGGCGCGAACGGGTCGTCGTAGCGGGCCCAGGCGTCCGGGCCGGCCGCCTCCTCCTGCTCGGTGAGCAGGCAGGAGTCGAGCAGGGCGTGGAAGCGGGCGGTGTCGAGGTCGGGGCCGGTGAAGACCAGGTGCTGGACGCGGTCGCCGTACGGGGCCGCCCAGTCGAGGGAGGCGGCCAGGCGGCGGGCCGGGGAGACCAGGTCCCAGGCGGCTTCGGGCAGGGCGGCCAGCCAGGGGCCGGCGTCCTCGGCCGAGACGATGCCGGCGACGGCGTCCCAGGCCAGGAGCTGCCCGGGGCGGGTGGCCAGCCAGAACCGGCCGCGCGAGCGCACGGACTCGAAGACCAGCTCGTCGACGGCCTCGAAGAGGCGGGCGGGGTGCAGGGGCCGGCGGCTGCGCCAGACCGTGGTGACGATCTCGTCGGTCCGCGCGTCGCAGGGGAGCCGGGCGGTGGCCGGGTCCACGCGTTCGGCCAGTTCCGCGGTGCACACGGTGGCGCCGGTGACCGGGGGGAGGGAGCCGGCGGTGTGGATCGGGGTGACGGGGGCGAGGTGGGCGAGGACGGCGCGGGACAGCTCCCGGTCGCCTTCGTCGCCGCCGTCCAGGACCAGGCCGGTGGCGTATTCGAGCTGCCGGGCGAGCACCTCGGCCAGGTAGCGCTGGTCGCCGTCCGCGGCGGGCCTGCCGACCGCGGTGAGGGGCTCGCCGCGGGTGATGTCGTCCGGCATGGCCTGGGCGTCCAGAGCCGTGAGGACGGCGGTGAGCCGCAGGATCTCTCGTGCCTCGTCACAGTCGACGGCCTCGGCCACCGAGCGGGGCTCGACGGCGTCCCACAGATCGACGACGAGCAGCGTCGCGCCGGGCGCGAGCGTGACGAGCCGGGGAAGGAGGTCCTCGCGCACGGTGCAGGTGACGCAGCCGTGGGCCAGGCGCACGTCGGCCGTGTCCAGCACGCGTGCGGCGTCGCGGACGGTGCGCCGGACGAGGCCTCGGGTGACCTCGCCGAGGTCGTGGTGGACGGCGACCGAGCCGGGGTGCCCGGCCAGGAGCCGTTCGACGGTCGCGGTACGGGCCGTGGCGTGCAGGCCGGCGACGAGGACGACGGGGGTGGCCAACGAACCTCCAGTTGTTGTGATGATAATCGTTTTCGTTATCATGGCACAGCTCCGCAACCAGAGAGGAACTCCCTTGGCAAGAAACGAGGTGCGACCCGTGATCAAACTCAAGTCCACGGCCGGCACCGGCTACACCTACGTGACCACCAAGAACCGGCGGAACGACCCCGACCGGCTCACCCTGCGCAAGTACGACCCGACCGTCCGCAGGCACGTCCTGTTCAGGGAGGAGCGATGAGCGGCACCCACCCGTCCCACGCCGAGCACCGCCACGGAAGGACCTGATGTCCGCGCACTGCCAGCTCACCGGCGTCAAGCCGGTCTTCGGCAACAACGTCTCCCATTCCCACCGCCGCACCCGGCGCCGCTGGAACCCCAACATCCACCAGCGCCGTTACTGGCTGCCGAGCGAGGGCCGCTTCGTCAGGCTCACGCTCAGCGCCCGCGCGATCAGGACGATCGACAAGATCGGCATCGAGCGGGCCGTCGCGCGCATCCGGGCCCGGGGAGAGAGGATCTGATGGCGAAGAAGAGCAAGATCGCCGCCAACGAGCGCCGCAGGGCCGTCGTCGCCCGCTACGCGGAACGGCGCGCCGAGCTGAAGGAGCTCGTCCGCACCGGAACGCCGCAGGAGCGGGCGGACGCGATGCGGGAGCTGGCCCGCCAGCCGCGCGACGCCAGCGCCACCCGCGTACGCAACCGCGACTCGGTGGACGGCCGGCCCCGCGGGCATCTGACCAAGTTCGGGCTCTCCCGGGTGCGCTTCCGCGAGATGGCGCACCGCGGCGAGCTGCCCGGCATCACGAAGGCGAGCTGGTAGCCATGGCCGTCCCCAAGCGCAGGACCTCGCGCAGCAACACCCGGCATCGCCGCAGCCGGTGGAAGGCCGCCGTCCCGGACCTCGTGCCGATCACGGTCGGCGGGCGGGAGCTGCTCGTCCCGCGCCGGCTCGTCCGCGCCTACCGGCGCGGGCTGATCGAGGCCGGCTGAGGTGACCCGGTCGCGGGAGGGCCGGCGGGGCGCGGGTGCCCGTCGATCACCCCGCGGCCGGCAGGGAGCCGCTCCGGCCGGACGACGGCCCGGACGACGGCCCGGACGGGCGGTCGCCGCGCAGGGTGATGCGGTGCATGACCCGGTGCGCGGTGCCGTAGTCGCGGTTGGCGTAGTGGGCCGTGCTGCGGTTGTCCCACATGGCCACGTCGCCGAGGCTCCAGCGGTGGCGGACGATGTGCTCCGGCTTGGTGAGGTGGGCGTAGAACAGGTCGAGGAGGTGGCGGCTCTCGGCCTCCGAGACGCCGACGATGTGGGAGGTGAAGCCGGGGTTGACGAACAGGCCCTTGCGCCCGGTCTCGGGGTGGACGCGTACGACGGGGTGCTCCACGGGGTCCAGCCGGGTGACGACCTCGCCGTCCCAGACGCTGCCCTTGCCGCCGCGCCGCTGCGCCAGGTAGTAGCCGAACTCGCGGTTGCCGTCGTGCACCGCGGTGAGCTGGTCGGTCAGCTCCCTGACCGGCGCCGCCAGGGAGTCGTAGGCGAGCTGGCTGTCCGCCCAGCTCGTGTCACCGCCGGTGGGCGGCAGGACCACGGCGCGCAGGATCGAGCCGAGCGGCGGGCGCGGCATGAACGTGACGTCGGTGTGCCAGACGTCGGCGAAGCCGTTGTCGGCGCTGTCGAGCGCGTAGATCTCCGGGTGGGCCTCGTCCACGCCGCCGACGACGGGGTGGGAGGCGGTCAGCTCGCCGAGGCGGCGGCCCAGGGCGACCTGGCCGTCCTCGTCGAGGGTCTGCCCGGAGAAGAAGAGCACCTTCCTGGCGACGAGGGCGGCCCGTACCTCGGCCAGGTCCTCGTCGGTGGCGGTGGCCAGGTCCAGCCCTTCGACGCGGGCGCCGAAGTGCGGCCCGAGCGGGTGCAGCGCGAGCTTGGTGGCGGTCAGCGGGGACATGTCGCTCCTGTTCTTCGAGGGGTCCGGCCGCTCAGCCGGCGGCGTCACGGACGGCGTGGCTGACGGTGGCGCGCAGGGCCGCGTACTCGGGCAGGGCGCGGAGCGGCTCCAGGCCGGTACGGGGCAGCGGGAGGTCGAGGTCGAGGGCGACGCGGCCGGGCCTCTTGGTGAGCACCACCACGCGGCTGCCGAGGAAGACCGCCTCCTCGACGCTGTGGGTGACGAACACGGAGGTGCGGCCGGTCCGCTCGCTCACCCGGCGCAGGTCCTCCTGCAGCCGCTCGCGGGTGAGCGCGTCCAGCGCCGCGAACGGCTCGTCCAGCAGCAGCAGCGGGTCGTCGCCCGCCAGCGCCCTGGCGATGGAGACCCGTTGCTGCTGGCCTCCGGACAGCTGCCAGGTCCGGCGGTGGGCGACGTCGTGCAGGCCGACCCGTTCCAGCAGCTCGGGCACCCGGCGGGCGCGCTCGCCGCGGGGGACGCCGGCGTAGCGCAGGGCCAGCTCCACGTTGCCGCCCACGCTCTTCCAGGGGAACAGCCGGGGCTGCTGGAACACGATCCCGGCGCCGGTGCCGGGCGACGGCGGGGCGCCGGCGGTCCGTACGACGCCGGCGGTGGCCCGCTCGAAGCCCGCGATCAGGCGCAGCAGCGTGCTCTTGCCGCACCCGGACGCGCCGACGATCACGAGGAACGAGCCCCGCGGCACGTCGAGCGAGATCGGTCCCAGCGCGGTCACGGCGTCGGAGCCCGTCCCGTACGCGTGCACGACCTCCTCCACGCGGACGGCGGCCTCAGGGGGCGAGGACATCGGGCAGGCCCTGGTTGTAGATGGCGCCGCGGACGGTCGCCAGGTCGGGCACAGCCTCGATCTTCTGCAGGTCCTTGAGGAACTGCGCGGCGCTGACGAGGTTCTCGGCCAGCGCGCCGGGCCGCTCGGGCGTGCCGAGCCATTCGGCGGAGGCCAGGTCGGCGGGCTTGAGGAAGACGCCCTGGCCGAGCTGGTCGGCGGCGTCCTCCTCGGTCAGGTTGAGCTCGGCGGCCACCGCCGCGGCGGCCGCGGCGCGGTCGCCGGCGATGAGCTGCAGGGCCCTCGCCTCGGCCTTGCGCCAGGCGTCCACCGCCTCCGGGTGCGCCTTGAGGAACGCGGTGGACACCACCCCGAGGTCCAGCGTGGGCTTGCCGGCCGTCGCCAGCTCGCGGCTGGCGATCAGGACCTTGCCGTTCTTCTTCAGCTCCTTCAGCGTGGGCAGCCAGGTGTAGGCGGCGTCGATGTCGCCGCGCGTCCAGGAGGCGAGGATGTCCTGCGGTTCGAGGTCGACGATGGTCAGCTCCGACTCGCGCACCCCCGCCCGGTCGAGCGCGGCCAGCAGGCTGTAGTGGGCGGTCGAGGCGAACGACGTGGCGACCTTCTTGCCGCGCAGGCCCTCGATCGCCGACACGCCGCTGTCGTTCCTGACGACCAGCGCCTCGTTGTCGCCGGCCACGTCGAGCACGAACGCCACCTGGTACGGGATGTTCAGCGGTGCCGACAGCCCGCGGGCGACGGGGCTGGACCCGATGGCGGCGATGTCCACGCTGCCGGCCACGAAGGCGGTGTTGATGCTGGCGCCGGAGTCGAACTTCGTCCACTGGATCCGGTAGCCGGGCAGCGCCTCCTCCAGCCACCTCCTGTTCTTGACGATCAGGTCACCGCTGGGAAAGGCCTGGTAGGCCAGGCGGAGGCGCTTGGCCTCCGCGCCGCCACCGCCTCCCCGGGACGCGGTGCCGTCACCGCACGCGGCCAGGACCGCGATCAGCACGAAGGACAGCAGGAATCTCAGACGCATGGCGGTTTCCTCATGAGGGACGTGCGGCGGGTCACGAGCGGCCCCGCCAGGGGATGAGCCGTTTCTCCGCGACTCGCAGGAGAGCGTCGATGAGCAGGCCTGACAGGCCGATGGCCAGCAGCCCCAGCACCACGACGTCGGTCTGCAGGTAACGCTGGGCGTCCCGCACCATGCCGCCGATGCCGGGCACGCCGTTGACCGTCTCCGCGGCGACCACCGACGAGTACGCGATGCCGACGGCCAGGCGCACGCCGGTGAAGATCTCCGGCAGCGCGCTGGGCAGCACCACGTCCCGGATGACGTCGCGCCGTGAGGCGCCCAGCGCCCTGGCCGCCTCGACCAGGTCGGCCGGAGCGCCGTGCACGGCAGCGGCGGTGGCCACCGCGACCGGCGGCAGCGCCGCGATCGCCAGCAGCCACAGCTTGGGCGTCTCGTCGATGCCGAACCAGATGATGAGCAGGCTGAAGTACGCCAGCGGCGGCAGCGCCCGCACGAACGTGACCACCGGCTCGGCCACGACGCGGATCCACGGCACCGTGCCGAGCACGACGCCCGCCACCAGCCCGCCGGCCACGCCGATGGCCGAGCCGGCGAGGATGCGCCGCAGGCTGACCCCCAGGTGCTCGACCAGCAGGCTGCCGCTGTAGCCGCGGATGCCGTCGTGCGTCGTGGACAGCAGCAGGAGCTGCTCCCACACGGCGCCGGGGGAGGGGATGAAGGAGGGGCTGGCCGCCGCGGCGGCGGCGAGCTGCCACAGGCCGAGGAGCGCGGCCCCGGCGAGCACGCGCACCACGACCCTGCGGATCGCGGGGCGCCGGCGCCGGGCGGGGGAGGCCGGTCCGCCGGAGGGGCGGCCGGCGTCGCGAACGGCGTCGCGAACGGCGGCCAAGGGTGAGGTCACGGCCTCGGACGCACGTCCCAGGATCATGCCCACGAAGCTACGGCGACGTTTCCACAAAGTCAACATTACCTACAGGGTTTACATGTAATGGCTACCTTCACAAACCGCGACCGGCATGCCAAAATCATGCACATCCTGTAGGGAATATCGATTTAAGGGAGAGAGGCGCATGCCGGCACGTGCGGCAGGGGTGGGGTTGCGCGGCCTCGGCCACACCTTCGGCAACGGTCACGCCGTGCTGCGGGACATCGAGCTGGACATCCCACCGGGCGAGATCGTCGCCATCCTCGGCCCCTCGGGCTGCGGGAAGTCGACCCTGCTGCGGCTGGTGGCCGGGCTCGAAGCCCCGGCCGCCGGCGAGGCGCTGGTGGACGGGCACGCCGTCCGGGGGATCGACGAGCGCTGCGCCGTGGTCTTCCAGGAGCCGCGCCTGCTGCCCTGGCGCGACCTGGCCGGGAACGTGGCCCTCGGCCTGCCGAGGAGGACCGCCCGGGCGGACGGCGAACGCGTCGTCCGGCACTGGCTGGAGGTCGTCGGCCTGGCAGGCTTCCACGGGCACCGGCCGCGCCAGGTGTCCGGCGGCATGGCCCAGCGCGCGGCGCTGGCCAGGGCACTGGCCCGCCGGCCCGGCGTGCTGCTGCTCGACGAGCCGTTCGCCGCGCTGGACGCCCTCACCCGGCTGCGCATGCAGGACCTGCTGGCAGACGTGCAGCGCGCCGCCGGGACCACCGTCCTGCTCGTCACCCACGACGTGGACGAGGCCCTGCACCTGGCGGACCGGGTGGTCCTGCTCGGCAGCAGGCCGCCGCACGCGGGCGCCACCGTCGTGACCGTGCTCGACGTGCCGCATCCCCGGCCGCGTGACCGCGCGCACCCCGAGCTCGCCTCGCTCCGCGCCGACCTGCTGGAGCGGCTCGGCGTACCCAGGCCCGTCCCTGCCGAAGAGGCAGCCCCGTGAAGGAAGCGCCATGATCCACCGTCGCCTGCTGCTCACCTCCGTCCTGCTCGCCGGCCTGGCCACCGGCTGCGTGCAGGGGGAGAGCGGAGCCGCCCCGCCCGCGCCGGGGGAGCTGCGGCTCGACTACGCCTACTACAACCCCCTCAGCCTGGTCATCCGCGACCAGCGCTGGCTGGAGGACGAGCTCAAGGGCACCAAGGTCACCTGGGTGCTGTCGGCGGGCAGCAACAAGGCCAACGAGAACCTGCGCGCCGAGACCATCGACGTCGGCTCCACGGCCGGCGCCGCCGCGCTGCAGGCCCGCGCCAACGGCACCCCGATCAGGACGATCGGCGTCTACACCAGACCCGAGTGGACGGCGCTCGTCGTGGCCAAGGGCTCGTCCGTCACCGGGGTCGAGCAGCTCAAGGGCAGGAAGGTCGCCGCCACCAAGGGCACCGACCCGTACTTCTTCCTGCTCCAGGCGCTGGAGGAGGCGGGGCTCGGCGGCACGGACGTCGAGGTCGTCAACCTGCAGCACGCCGACGGCAGGACGGCGCTCGAACGCGGCGACGTCGACGCCTGGGCGGGGCTCGACCCGTTGATGGCGCAGAGCCAGGTGGACGCCGGCTCCAAGCTCGTCTACCGCAATCCGGCCTTCAACTCCTACGGCTTCCTCAACGCCCGCGAGGCCTTCCTCGCCGAGCAGCCGGACCTCGCGCAGAAGGTGATCGACGCCTACGAACGGGCCCGCGCGTGGGTGGCCGCGCACCCCGACGAGGCGGTCCGGCTGCTGGCGGCCGAGGCCAAGCTCGCGCCCGAGGTCGCCGCCGTGGTGCTCAAGGAGCGGACGGAGACGGCGATCAGCCCTGTCCCCGGCGCCGAGCAGCGCGCGGTGCTGGAGCGCATCCTGCCGACCCTCGTCCGGGAGAGCCAGGTGCGCTCGGAGCAGGAGGCGCGCGCCGCGCTGGACTCGCTGTTCGAGCCCCGCTTCGCGGAGAAGGCGCAGGCGTCTTCGTGACCGGGAGTGCCGGCGGCCCCGCCTCCCGGCCGGCCGGCGCCGGGCGGCCGCCCGCGGACGGGCGTCGCTCGTCGCGGCCGGGGCGCCTGGAGTGGCGGCGGCCGGGACTTGGGGGGCGGCGCCTGGGGCTCTTCGGGCCTCTCGGGCATCCAGGGCGGATCGCCGTGGGGCTGGTGGTGCCGCTGGTCGTGCTGGCCGCCTGGCAGGTCGCCGCCACCACGGGCGTGTTCACCGCGGCGCAGCTCCCCGCGCCCTCGGCCGTCCTGGCGGCGGTGGCGGAGCTGGCCCGGCGCGGCGAGCTGTGGCAGCACGTGGCGATCAGCGGGCAGCGCGTCCTGCTGGGCTTCGCCGCCGGCGCCGCCGCGGGCCTGGTGCTGGGCGCGGCGGTCGGCCTGTACGCGCCGGTCAGGGCCCTGCTCGCGCCGAGCGTCGCGGCCCTGCGCGCGGTGCCGTCGCTGGCGTGGGTGCCGCTGCTGGTGCTCTGGCTGGGCATCGCCGAGGCCCCGAAGATCGTCCTGGTGGCGATCGGCGCGTTCTTCCCCGTCTACACCACGCTCGCCTCGGCGCTGGCCCACGTGGACCCCCACCTGGTCGAGGCCGGCCGCGCCTACGGGTTGCGCGGGGTGGGCCTGCTCCTGCGCATCCAGCTCCCGTACGCGGCGCCCGCCGTCCTCGCCGGGCTGCGGCTCGGCCTCGCCCAGGGCTGGCTGTTCCTGGTCGCGGCCGAGCTGATCGCCTCGTCCATGGGGCTCGGCTTCCTGCTGATCGACAGCCAGAACACCGGCAGGACGGACATCCTGCTGCTGTCGATCCTGCTGCTCGCCCTGCTCGGCAAGGCCGCGGACGCGCTGCTCGGCCTGGTGGCGAGGGGTTTGTCCGGGCCCCTCGCCCACGATCCCGGCTGACGAGCGGCGTCAGGCTGCCGCACCCCGCGGGCTGTGGCTGGCGACGGTCCTGGCGTTGCGCCAGTGCCGGTCGAGGTTGTGGCCATCGGCCAGGGCGGCCCGCTCTTCGTCGCCGGCACGCCGGAGCACGTCGCGGACGAGATCGCACGCTGGGCCGACGAGAGCGGCGCCACCGGGTTCAACCTCATGCAGTACCTGTCGCCGGGCACCGCCGAGGACTTCATCGAGCTGGTCGTGCCGGAGCTGCAGCGCAGGGGCCGCTGCCGCACGTCGTACGAGGAGCCCACGCTGCGCGAGCGGCTGCTCGGCCGCGGCGTGCGCCGGCTGCCCGCCACCCACCAGGGGCCGCGCACCGGCGCGGGATAGCCGGAATGAGCGGGCCGGGCTACTGGAGCCCGGCCCGGACAGAGGTGATGCGCCGGGTGTTGAAGCCGAGCCAGTGCATCCGGCCGGCGAAGCGCGCGTGCTCGACCTTGAGACAGCGGTCCATGACCACCGTCACGCCGCCGTCCTCCGCGATCCGCGCGCCCTCCTCGTTGATCACGCCGAACTGGCACCACAGGGCGCCGGCGCCGATCGCCACCGTCTCCCGCGCGATCTCCGGCAGGGCGTCGGGTGCGCGGAAGACGTTCACGAGGTCCACCGGCTCGGGCACGTCGAGCAGGCTCGCGTAGCTGGTCTCGCCGAGGATCTCCTTCTCGCGGGGGTTGACCGGGATGATCCGGTAGCCGTGCCGCTTGAGGTAGTAGCCGACGAAGTGGCTGGCCCGCAGCTCGTTGCCCGACAGGCCCACGATCGCGATCGTCCTGGTCGAGTGCAGCACGCGCTGGATCGTCAGCGGGTCCTGGTAGCGGTCGGGTCCGGTCATGCCGCGCTCACCTCTCCGACACGGGCGAAAGCCTGCTCCAGGTCCCAGATCAGGTCCTCGACGGACTCGGTGCCGACCGACAGCCGCACCGTCCCCGGCCCGACGCCGGCCGCCCGCAGCTCGTCGTCGCCGAGCTGGCGGTGCGTGGTGCTGGCGGGATGGATGACCAGGCTCTTGGCGTCGCCGACGTTGGCCAGGTGGGACCAGAGCGTCAGGCCGCCGATCAACGCCTGCCCGCCGGCCCGGCCGCCGGCGCAGTCGAAGGAGAACACCGCGCCGGCGCCGCGCGGCAGGTACTTGTCCACCAGCGGCCGGTGGCGGCTCCCCGGCAGGCCGGGGTGGGTGACGCCGGAGGCCAGGTCGTGCGCCTGGAGGAATGCCGCCACTGCCAGCGCGTTGTCCACGTGACGGTCCATGCGCAGCGACAGCGTCTCCAGCCCCTGCAGGAACAGGAAGGCGTTGAACGGCGACAGCGCCGCGCCGAGGTCGCGCAGGGTCTCGGCGCGCAGTTTCATCAGGTAGCCGTACATGCCGAACGTCTCGTGGAAGCGCAGCCCGTGGTAGGCCGGCGACGGATCCGCCACCACCGGGAAGCGCCCGTTCGACCAGTCGAACGTGCCCCCCTCCACGACGACGCCGCCGATGCTCGTGCCGTGGCCGCCGATGAACTTGGTCGCCGAGTGGATCACGATGTCGGCGCCCCACTCGATCGGCCGGCACAGGTACGGCGTGGCGAACGTGTTGTCCACGATCAGCGGCAGCTCGTGCTCGTGCGCGACGGCCGCCACGGTCTCGATGTCCAGGACGTTGCCGGCGGGATTGCCGATCGTCTCGCCGAAGAACGCCTTCGTGTTCGGCTGGACGGCCTTGCGCCAGGCGTCCGGATCGTCGGGATCGACCCAGGTCAGCTCCACGCCCATCTTGCGCAGCAGGTGCTTGAGCTGGTTCACCGTGCCGCCGTAGAGCGCCGAGGACGACACGACGTGGTCGCCCGGCTCCAGCAGCGTGAACAGCGCCGCCGCCTGCGCCGCGATCCCGCTGGCGAACGCCACCGCGCCGGCGCCGCCCTCCAGGTTCGCCACCCGCTCCTCGAACACCGCGACGGTCGGGTTCATGATGCGCGAGTACGTGTTGCCGTACTCCTGGAGGTTGAAGTACGCCGCCGCGGACTCGGGGTCCTCGAAGACGTAGCTGGTCGTCTGGAAGATCGGCACCGCGCGGGCGCCCGTGTTCGGGTCCGGTCGTTGCCCGGCATGCAGCTGCCGGGTCTCGAACCCGAACTCGCGGGCCTGTTCCGCGCGGGGGAGCTGGTCGGTCACATGAGCCTCTCTCTCAGACGGGCCGGGCCAGGAACCGGCGGATGATGGGCGTCTGCCGCGCCTCCTCCAGCAGGAAGCAGTCGTGGCCGTACGGCGCCTCGATCACCTGCAGCTCGACCGGCTTGCCGAGGGCGCGCAGCGCCTGCTCGATCTCCTGCGAGGCCGACGGCGGATACAGCCAGTCGGAGCTGAAGGCGATCAGCAGCGTGCGCGCCGAGACGCCGTCGAGCGCCCGCGCGAGCGACCCGCCGCCGTGCTGCCGGGCCAGGTCGAAGTACGTCAGCGCGCGGGAGGTGTAGAGGTAGGTGTTGGCGTCGAAGCGCCTGACGAACGAGTCGGCCTGGTGGCGCAGATAGCTCTCCACCTCGAACTCCGCCTCGGTGATCGTGTAGCGGATCTCGTCGGAGCCCTGCAGCCGCCGGCCGAACTTGGCCTCCAGCGCGGGCGCGGACAGGTAGGTGATGTGGCCGACCATCCGCCCGATGCCCATGCCGGCGTCGGGCGCGCGGCCCGTGCCGTAGTAGCGGCCGCCCTGCCAGGCCGGATCGCGCATGATCGAGTCACGCGCGATCGCGTTCCAGGCCACCCCCTGCGGGTGCAGCGCGTGCGTGCCGGCGATCGCCACGACCGCGTCGACCTGGCCCGGGTACAGCACCGCCCACTCCAGCGCCTGCATGCCGCCGAGCGAGCCCCCGGCCACCGCCGCGAGCCGTTCGATGCCCAGGACGTCCAGGAAGGCGCGCTGCGTGCGCACCATGTCCGCGACCGTGATGACGGGGAAGTCCGGCCCGTACGGCAGACCCGTCGCCGGGTCGATCGAGGACGGCCCCGTCGTCCCCCGGCAGCCCCCGAGCAGGTTCGTGGAGATGACGAAGTAGCGGTCGGTGTCGAACGCCTTGCCGGGGCCGATCATCCCGTCCCACCAGCCGAGCCCCTTGCCGCCGGCGCCGTCGCGGTCGGCGGCGCCGAACCCGTCGCGGGTGCTCTCGCCGGACGGCGCCTTCGACAGGCCCGCCGCGTGGGCGTCGCCGCTGAGCGCGTGGCACACCAGGATGACGTTGTCGCGCCGGGGCGAGAGGGCGCCGTAGGTCTCGTACGCCACGCGCACCGGATGCAGCTCCCGGCCGCAGTCGAGACGGACCGGCTCCGGCAGGTCGAGGTGGCGGGTCTCCACGACGCCGACACTGCCGGCCGCGAGCGTGGGGGCTGGCTGCGACATGGCACTTATCGTAGCCGCCACGGGCGGTGTATGGTCAAATACCTACCGGAAATACAGGAGATGAGGCGAGGCATGACCACGGTCGCGAACGGTGTGAACGTCCAGGCGCTGCTCGACGCGCGCGAGGTGCTGAAGGGCGCCCCCGAGGCCGCCCGGTTCGTCTGGCGGGCCTCCTCCACCTGGCGGAACGGCGTGCACAGCACCACGACCGTCAAGGAGTTCTTCGGGCTCGGGCAGGAGCGCAGCCACAAGAGCGAGGCGGTGTTCGAGGCCGACCACCCCGAGGTGTTCGCGGCGGAGGACAACGGGATCACGCCGATCGAGTACCTGCTCGTCGGCCTGGCGAGCTGCCTGACGGCCGGCGTGGCCTCCGTCGCGCAGAACCGCGGCATCCAGCTGCGCTCGGTCGAGGCGAGGATCGAGGGCACGCACGACATCCGCGGGATCCTCGGGGCCGACGCCGACGTGCGCAACGGCTTCGACGACATCAAGGTGACGTTCAGCATCGACGCCGACGCCTCGAAGCAGGAGATCGAGGCGCTGGTGGCCCAGTCCCAGAAGCGCTCGGCCGTGTTCGACGCCCTGACGAACCCGACGAACGTCACCGTCGACGTCGCCTGACCCCGCAAGCCCGAGCCCCGCCGTGGATGTCGCCTGACCCCGCAAGCCCGAGCCCCGCCGTGGATGTCGCCTGAGCACGTAAGGCCGGGCCCACCATCGTGGACGCCGCCCCGACCTGGAAGGCCGAGCCATCACCGAGCACGTCACCACCGTCGTCATCGGCGCCGGCCACGCCGGCCTCGCCGCGAGCCGCTTCCTCAGCGAGCGGTCCGTCGATCACCTGGTGATCGAGCGCGGCGAGGTGGCGAACTCCTGGCGGCGCGAACGCTGGGACTCCTTCCGGCTGCTCACCCCCAACTGGCAGAGCCGCCTGCCCGGCCTCGCCTACGAAGGCCCCGACCCTGACGGCTACCTGACCGCGAAGGAGGTGACGCGGTTCGTCGAGCGCTTCGCCGCGCTCTCGCGGGCTCCCGTCAGGACCGGCACGACCGTCACCTCCGTCCGGCCCGCCGGCGACGGCTACCGCGTGACGACGAGCCGCGGCGAGATCGGCTGCCGGACGCTGGTCATCGCCAGCGGCGCCTGCAACCTGCCGGTGGTGCCGCCGTTCGGCGAGGCCGTGCCACCGTCCGTGGAGCAACTGACGCCGTACGACTACCGCTCGCCCGACCGGCTGCCCGACGGCGGCGTGCTCGTCGTCGGCGCGTCGGCCACCGGCGTGCAACTGGCCGCCGAGCTGCGGCGCTCCGGGCGGCCGGTGATCCTCTCGGTGGGGGAGCACGTGCGGATGCCCCGCACCTACCGCGGCCGCGACGTGTTGTGGTGGATGCACGCCTCCGGCGTGTGGGACCAGCGCTACGACGAGATCGACGACCTCACGCGGGCCCGGCGGCTGCCCTCGCCGCAGCTCGTGGGGACCCCCGAGCGCGCGACGCTCGACCTCAACGCGCTCACCTCGATGGGCGTCGAACTGGTGGGCCGCTGGGCCGCCGTCCGCGACGGCCACGCGCTGTTCTCCGGCGGGCTGCGCAACGTGTTCTCCCTCGCGGACCTCAAGCTGGAGCGCCTGCTGGACACGTTCGACGCATGGGCCCGCACACGCGACACCGGCCCCGGTGCCGATCCGGGCCTCGGCCCGCCGGAACGCCTCGCGCCGACCCGGGTGCCCGAGTCGGCGCGGCTGCGACTCGACCTGCGCAGCGGCGAGATCCGCACGATCGTGTGGGCGACGGGTTTCCGGCCCGACTACGGCTGGCTCGACGTGCCCGTGGTCGACGAGAAGGGCCGGCTGCGCCACGACGGCGGCGTCGTCGACGGTCCCGGGCTGTACGCGCTGGGGCTGCCCGTGCTGCGGCGGCGCAGGTCCACGTTCATCCACGGCATCGAGGCCGACGCGCGCGAGGTGATCGGCCATCTCGCGGGATATCTGGCCGTACGGGGGTGAACGCCGCCATCACGCGGGCTTGTCACCGAGCGGGATGGCGTCACCGTGCTGGATGCGCCGGTCGACTGCATTCGAGCAGGCTCTCTTCTTCGCCGATTTCGGCCGGAAGCTGACACGCAAGACCATGGCCAAGGATCTCGCCGTCTTCGACGACATCTGCCGGTCCGCCGGCGTGGACGGCGCCGAGCTGTGAGGGATCGCCGCCCAGGCCGGGAGGTCCATGGAAGGCCTTCGGGGCAGCCGCCGATCCGCGCGGTCCGGAATACGTAAAAG
Source organism: Nonomuraea thailandensis (assembly GCF_024172165.1). Lineage (GTDB taxonomy): Bacteria > Actinomycetota > Actinomycetes > Streptosporangiales > Streptosporangiaceae > Nonomuraea > Nonomuraea thailandensis. The sequence continues at coordinate 2,632,538 of NZ_JAMZEB010000002.1, forward strand.
GCCGCGCTAAGATCGCGTCCCGTGCCTTCAGATCATTTATGGCGGTTTATCAGAATCGGATTAGTAGGTCTGGTTCTTGCGGCGGCGCTCGCGGGCCTGATAATCGGCGACGACTGGCTCTGGGCGGCCGTCGAATGGTCGCCACCGATGGCTTGGGACTTCTTCTCGCCCGGCGGATTCGACACCCTGACGGTCGTCGCGCTGCTGTCGGCCGCGGTGGTGAAGGCCGCGCTCCTGTGGCTGATCCTGCGCACCCCGATGAGGGGGCCGCTGGACAGCCGGGCGAAGGCGCTGCGCCGGCTGCTGTATCTGGAGGTGGCGTACACCCTCGTGCTGCGGTATCCGATCGGGCTGCTTCCGCGCCCGGTCGACGCGGCGTTCCAGCTCGCGCTGTGGACCGCGATCTACGTCCTCTACCTGCTCGTCTTCCGCTGGCGGTCCCGCGTGCTGCGCGCGACGGCCGGCGCGATGTTCGCGATCGGGCTGGCCGGGATGGCCGACGGACTGCTCGACGAACTGGATCTCGCGGAGTTCGCCTCGGGCTACGTCGTCGTCATGGGCCTGATGGTGGCCGGAGTGGCGGCGACCGTCCTCACGGTCGTCGGGCAGTGGCGCGACGGCCGGTGGAGCCGTGGCACGCTGGCCGCCGGGTGGCTGTCCGTCGGCGTCTACGTGCTGGTGATCCCGCTCGACGCTCTCTTCGAGCGGCTCTCCGTCGGTTACCTGGCGATGCTGGTCATGGTGGACGCGGTGGGGCTCGTCGGCACCGTGTGGCTCGCGGCGACCGCCCGCGAACTGCCCACCGAGGACCGCCCGGCGGACCCTCCGCCCGCGCGGCGGCGCGCTGTCCGCGTCGCGGTGGCGGCCGTGATCGTGGTGCCGGTCATCGCGGCGATCCAGCCGGAGCAGACCGCGCACCTCACCTACACCGGCTGGTCGATGGACTGCTACGACCGCGTCAGCTTCGGTGACCTGAAACCCGGGGAACGCGACGCCGCGTTCCTCTGCCGGGCGCGGAGCAGGGAGGGCGGGGTCCCGCCCATGTTCCCGGACAGCCTCTCGGACCAGGCGATCCTCGGGTACGGGCGGGCGCTGTGCCGTACGAAGGACCGCGAGGAGCAGGAGGCGATCCTGAAGCGCGCCGGGAGCGCGCGGCCCGCGTGGGGCGCGGACCAGTGGGACCTCGTCTACGTCTGCCCGGAGATCGTCGGCGCGACCCGTCCCGAGCTGCTGCGCTCGGCCGAGGAGACGGAGGCGGCGAACGACGCCTACGTCGCCGAGCAGAACGCGAGGTGCCGCGACCCGTGGCCCCGCAGGAAGGGCGTCGTCCAGGCCACGGCCAACTACTTCCTGTTCGCCGACGGCGATCACGGCTACCTGGTTCACGACCCCGGGGACGAAGCGGCCGACGAGGCGGTGGAGCGGGCGATCGACAAGCTCTACGACGACAAGGCCCTCCTCGGGGTGTCCGGCAGCGCGGCGCTCGTCGGGCACCTCGAGGACGTCTCCGATCTGTGCCTCACGGTCAAGGCCTTCCGCACCGCGCCACCCCGGCGGACGGCCGGATGGGACCAGGTCACCGAGGTGCCGATCGTCAGCCGCAGCGGCCGGCTCACCGTGCCGGAGATGGGCGAGGGAGAGGTCGGCGCGGGCGCCCCGATGCCGAACCTGGCGATCGCCGGCAAGGGCCGCTACCGGCTCCGCGTCTACGTGCGGGCCGACGGAGGGGAGGAGCACCTGGTCGTCGTCTTCCCTGGGTCGTCGAGGAAGAGGATCGAGCTGAAGCACTGGGCAGTGGGGAGGTGACGTACGGCCGGGATGGCTACGCTTTGCGCAGCCGTTCCCGGACATGGAAGGTCGAACCGTGCGCATCGCACTCGCTGGGCTCGCCACCAGCCACCCCTACACCGACGCCCGCACCCTGTCCCGCCACGCGGAGCTCGTGGTGTGGGAGCAGGATCCCGAGCGGCTCGGCCGGTTCACCGCCGAGCACCCGCAGGCGAAGGTGGCGGGCAGCCTGGCGGAGGCGCTGGCGGGCCGGCCCGACGGGGTGGTGCTGACCGTGCCCAACCCGCAGGTCCCTCAGGCGCTGGCCGAGGTGCTGGAGACCGGGTTGCCCTGCTTCGTGAACAAGCCCGCCGCCGCCAGCCGGGCGCAGCTGGAGCAGCTCGACCGGCTGCCGATCCACGACCGCGTGCTGTCCGGCTCCGTGCTGCGGTTCGCCCCTGCCTTCGCTGGGGTGCGGGTCGATCGTGACCGGGTGCTGGCGGTGCGGGCGACCGTACGGCACGACGTCGGCCTGTGGGCGACCGGCTACAACGCCTGGCAGGACACGCCGGGAGAGGGCGGCGGCACGATGGTCACCATGGGCATCCACGGGGTGGAGCTGCTGGTGGCGCTGCTCGGGCCCGAGGTGCGGCTGGCAGGCGCGGCGGGGGCGAGGCGGCACTACGCGACGCTCCGCTCGGAGGACACCGGGGTGATGGCGCTGCGCTGGGACGACGGCATCACCGGCACCGTCGAGATCCTCGGCGTGTCCGAGACGGAGTCCTACAGCGTCACGCTGCACACGCGTGACGGCAGCGAGACGATCGTGATCGAGGGCGGGGACGACGTGGTCCGCGGGCTCGGGTACGAGGGGACGGTCGAGGCGTTCCTGGCGATGGTGAACGGCGCGCCCAGCCCCGTGCCGTGGGCGGAGACCAGGGCCGTTCTCGACGTGCTGGTCCGCGCGCGCGAGGACTTCTGAACGACTGAGGCCTGACGCCTGGGCGCGTGCTCCCGAGTAAGCGGCGTCCAGCGTCCAGCCATGCCCCCAGCCGTTGACAGCCGGAGCCCCGCCCAGTTACGGTCTGGACCGTAAATCATGGACGGAGGAGACCGCGTGCGGACGACAGCGGAACTCGAGGAGCGGCTCGCGCGGCCGAGCCCCGGGCTCGTCGACGATCTGGGCAAGCTCGACGGCGACATCATGATCCTGGGCGCGGGCGGCAAGCTCGGCCCGAGCCTCGTGCGCCTGGCACTGAAGGCCACCGGCGGCGACAGGCGGATCATCGCGGTGTCCCGCTTCTCCGAGCCGGGCCTGGCCCGGGCGCTCCAGGACGAGGGCGCCACGGTGGTCGCGGCCGACGCCGCCGACGAGCGGGCCCTGCACGAGCTGCCGGACGCGGCGAACGTGGTGTTCCTGGTCGGAGCCAAGTTCGGCACGAGCAGCGGGCAGGAGCACGCCGCCTGGTTCACCAACACCTACCTGCCGGGCCGCGTCGCCGACCGGTTCGCGGGGAGCAGGATCGCCGCGCTGTCCACCGGGAACGTCTATCCCCTCGTTCCCGTCACCGGCGGCGGCAGCACCGAGGGCTCGCCCACCGGGCCCGTCGGCGACTACGCGATGAGCTGCCTGGGCAGGGAGCGCGTGCTGACGTACTTCGCTGAGAAGAACCGCACGCCCACGGCCCTGCTGCGGCTGAACTACGCGGTCGAGCTGCGCTACGGCGTGCTGGTCGACCTCGCCCAGAAGGTGCTCGCAGGGGAGCCCGTCGACCTGACCACGGGCCAGGTGAACGTGGTCTGGCAGGGCTACGCCAACGAGGTGGCGCTGCGGTCGCTGCTGCACGCCGGCGTGCCCCCGTTCGTGCTCAACGTCACCGGCCCCGAGCTGATCTCGGTGCGGCAGGCGGCGTCGGCGCTCGGGGAGGCGCTCGGCAAGGAGCCGGTGTTCACCGGCGAGGAGGCGCCCACGGCGCTGCTGTCGAACGCCTCCCGCTGCCACCGCCTGTTCGGCTACCCGGAGCTGACCCCCGCCGAGCTGATCGAGCACACGGCGCGCTGGGTCGCCGACGGCGGGCCGCTGCTGGGCAAACCCACCAAGTTCGAACGCCGTGACGGGCGTTTCTGACGCATGCGCCCGCCGCGCACACGGCAGGCGCATGCTCATCTCACACGGCGAAGGGGGACCTCACGTGCTCGGCACGGCTTCAGAGGCGCAGGCTCCACAGGCACAGGAGTCCGTACGCGACCTGTTCAGGCGCGGTCTGGTGATCCCGGCGCATCCGCTGGCCCTGACCGAGGACAGGAAGCTGGACGAGCGCCGCCAGCGCGCTCTGACGCGCTACTACGTCGAGGCAGGGGCGGGCGGGCTGGCGGTGGGCGTGCACACCACGCAGTTCGCCATCCACGGCACCGGCCTGCTCGCTCCCGTGCTCGAACTGGCCGCGGGAACGGCGAAGGAGTCCGGTCGCGAGGTGGTGCTGGTCGCCGGCGTGACCGGGCCCACCGACCAGGCGGTCGCCGAGGCGGAGCTGGCCCGGTCGCTCGGCTACCACATGGTGCTGCTGAGCCCGTACCGGGAGTTCGACGAGGACGGGCTGATCGAGCGGGCCAGGGCCGTCGGCGAGGTGCTGCCCGTGATCGGCTTCTACCTGCAGCCCGCGGTCGGCGGGCGGCCCCTGTCGCGCGACTTCTGGACGCGGCTGGCGGGCATCGAGTCCGTCGTGGGCGTCAAGGTCGCGCCCTTCGACCGGTACCGCACCCTCGACGTGCTGCACGGCGTCGTGCGGGCGGGCCGGGAGGGGGAGGTGGCGCTCTACACGGGCAACGACGACCACATCCTCGCCGACCTCATCACCTCGCACCGGGTGGTCGTGGACGGGCGGCAGGTGGAGGTCGAGTTCGTGGGCGGCCTGCTCGGGCAGTGGGCGGTCTGGGTGCGGCGGGCGGTGGAGCTGCTGGAGGAGGCCACGCGGGCGCGTGCGGGCGACGACGCCGCCGTACGCCGGCTGCTCGGCCTGGACGGTCACCTCACCGACGCCAACGCGGCCATCTTCGACTCGGCCAACGGCTTCCACGGCTGCATCCCGGGCATCCACGAGGTGCTGCGCCGCCAGGGGCTGCTGGCGGGACGCTGGTGCCTGGACCCGCAGGAGGACCTGTCGCCGGGACAGCTCGCCGAGATCGACCGCGTCTGGGCCGCCTACCCGTGGCTGCGCGACGACGACTTCGTCGCGCAGGGCCTGGACCGGTGGCTGGCCTGAGCGGGAGGACGGCTACAGGGTCAGGCGGTAGAGCGTGAGCGGACGGCCGCTGGATCCGCTGGTCAGGTTGCCGGTGCGTTCGGCCAGCCCGGCCAGCTCCAGCCGGTGCAGCATGCGCCGGGCGGTGCGCTGCTGGACGGCGAGCCGCTCGGCGATCTCGCGGGTGGTCAGCGCCTCGCCGCCGGCCGCGTCGCGGGCCTCCAGCAGCTTCTCCAGGGTCGGCACCGACAGCCCCACGCGGCGCGCGAGCAGCGGCAGGTTCTGCCCGCCGGCGGGCGCGCTGATCACCGACTCCAGCACGATGTCGGTGTCGGCGCGCAGGGACAGCACGGCGGCCACGTTCCCGATGCGCCTGGCCCTGGCCAGGGCGCGGCGGGACAGGCTCTCGGCCTCGGCGGCGCTGCGCCCGAGGCCGAAACCCACCCGCGCGACGCTGCTGTGAGTGGCCAGCCGCGCCAGCATGGGCAGCCCCGTGAAGCCGCCCGTGGCCTCGTAGAGCGGCCCGCGGGTGGTCACCAGCAGGTGCTTGCCCCCGCGGAACCCGGCCAGCGTGCCGGCCAGCGCGCCGGCCTCGCGCAGCAGGCCCTCGTCGCTGTCCACCTCCACCAGGCCGAGCGCGATCTGCGCGTCCTCCTGCGCCTGCCCCTCGGCGGTGAGCAGGAGCTGCCGCAGCGCCGTGCGCACGGAGTGATCGGACGGCGCCAGCCGCAGCACCTGCATCTCGTCGCGCAACGCCTCGTGCACGGAGCTCAGGCAGGTGATGACGGGGTGGTCGGGGGAGCGGCGGTGGAAGGCGATGATCTTCTTGGACGTCGTCTCCGGCCGGTAGCCCAGCGTGCGCAGCTCGCCGGTGGGCAGCCCGGCCTCGTCGAACGTGGCGGTGACGTCGGCGGGCGAGATGGTGTCGATCGACAGCCGGGTGATGTCCTGGCCCTCGTGCTGGAGCCGCACCAGGGCGCTCAGCAGCGTCGCGCCCGAGTAGTCGACGAACACGGCGGGCCGGGTGAGCACCTCGGCGCCGCGCGCCAGCATGTACGGCACGATCCCGGTGAACAGCCAGCCCTCGACCGAGCTCGCGTGCGCCTCGACGATGGCGGGAGCTTGCGACTCGTGGTCGTAGTCGAGCCGCAGCGCGCTGACGCCGGGCTGCTCCTCGCAGGTGGCCGCGACGTCGTCGACGAGATCGTGCGGGCCGACGACTCCGATGACGAAACCCACCCGCGTCTCCCTTCCCCTACTTACGGTCTAGACCGAAAGGCTATCCGGTGACCCTGCACTTTCCCAACATGGCCGAGCCCGAGGGCCGCACCCTCGGCGACGAGGAGGTGGCCGCGCTGGAGCGCGTCATCCGCTCCGGCATGCTCAACTCCGTGTGGGGGGCCGAGGCGCGGACGCTCGAACGCGAGGTGGCGGAGCTGTACGGCTCCCGCCACGCGATCGCGTGCGCGTCCGGCACCGCGGCCCTCCACCTGTCGGTCGTGGCGGCGGCGCCGGACCCCGGTGACGAGATCATCACGACGCCGATCACGGACTTCGGGACCGTGGCCCCCATCTTGGCGCAGAACGCGGTTCCTGTCTTCGCCGACGTGGACCCGTCCGACGGCAACCTCGATCCGGACGCCGTCGCCGCGCTCATCGGGCCGCGCACCCGCGCCATCATGGCCGTGCACCTGTTCGGCGCGCCCGCCAGGGTCGGCGAGCTGCGCCGGCTGGCCGACAGGCACGGACTCACCCTCATCGAGGACTGCGCGCAGGCGTGGCTGACGGAGCTGCCGGGGCCGTCAGGACCACCCGCGCCGTCGGGACCACCCGCGCCGTCGGGACCATCCGCGCCGTCGGGACCATCCGCGCCGTCAGGGCCCTCAGGCGGCCGGTACGCGGGCACGGCCGGCCACGTCGGCACCCTGAGCCTGCAGCAGTGGAAGCACATCACGTGCGGTGACGGCGGCCTGGCCATCACCGACGACGACGAGCTGGCCCGGCGCATGCGGCTGTTCGCCGACAAGGGCTGGGACCGGGCGGCGGGCCGCTCGCACGAGAGCCTGGGCCTGAACTACCGGATGACCGAGCTGCAGGCCGCGGTGGCCCGCGCCCAGCTCGCGAAGCTGCCGGGAGTCGTCGAGTCCAGGCGCCGCACGGCCGGCCTGCTCGTCGAGGCCCTGCGCGACCTCGGCGGCGATCTCGGGCTGCCGAGGCCGGACGGGCACGCGTGGTGGTTGTTCCCGCTCCTCCTGCCCCGCGGCGACGCCCCCGAGCTGGCCGCCCACCTGAACGCGGCCGGAATTCCGGCACGGGCCGGTTACCTGAAGGAACCCCTCAACCGGGCTCCGCTCTGGGACAGGCCCGTCTACGGCTCCTCCCGCTACCCCCTGGAGGGCTACCGCCCCGCCCCCTGCCCGCGGGCCGAACGGCTGGTCGCCGCCACGCTGCTCATCATCGACTGGAACGAGCACTACACGTCGGAGCACGTCAAGGCCATCGCCGAGGCGATCGCCGGCTACCCCGGCCGGTCGTAGTCACGTTCATGTATCAGGCATTGACCGGACCATCCCCGGTCACTAGGTTTCGGTCAGGACCGGTATTCAGGAAAGGAACGCCGCCGATGAGAAACATAGCGGCAGCAGGCATCGCGGTCGCCCTCAGCGTCGTGATCGGCGGGTGCGGTTCCGGCGGCTCGGGCTCGGACAAGAGCGCGGTGACTCTCTGGATGTACCCCGTCATCTCGGACCAGGCCAAGAACAAGGCCTTCTGGGACAAGGTCGAGAAGGACTTCGAGGCCAAGAACCCGGCGATCGACGTCACGATCGACCAGCAGCCCTGGGACGGCCGCCAGGAGAAGATCACCACGGCCCTGGCCTCCAGGAAGGGCTTCGACCTGGTCGTGCTCGGCCCCGACCAGATCCCCCAGTACGCCGAGCAGGGCACCCTCGAGGCCGTGGACGACGTGATCGCGGCCGACAAGAGCGGCTACCTGCCCAACGCCCTCACCGCGCTCACCGTGAACGGCAAGCTCTACGGCGTGCCCGTCTACCAGACGATCACCGCCCCCATCTACAACAAGAAGCTCTTCGCCGACGCGGGTGTCTCCAAGGCGCCCGAGACGCTGGCCGAGCTGAAGGAGGCCGCCCCCAAGCTGGCCGCCAAGAAGGTCGCGGTGCTCGACTACCCCGGCAAGCCGGAGGTCTCGCTCAACCAGAGCTTCTACCCGATCCTGTGGGCCAACGGCGGCTCGGTGTTCTCCCCCGACGGCAAGAGCGTGACCGTCAACAGCCAGGAGGGCATCGCCAGCCTGCAGCTCCTGCTCGACCTCAAGGCGCTCGGCGGCCTGCCGGAGAACACCGCCAGCAAGGGCAACGACATCGAGGGCGGCACGCTGGCCGCCGGCAAGAGCGCGATGTACCACGCGGCCACGGCGCTCAACGCCGACCAGCTCGGCGCCGCCATCGGCGCGGAGAACGTCGGCATCGGCCTGCCGCTGGAAGGCGCCAAGCGGGTCGCCTTCGGCATCCCCGGCGGCCTGGTCCTGGCCAAGCACTCCGAGAACAAGGACGCCGCCAGGAAGTTCGCCGCCTACATCGCCTCACCCGAGGTCGCCGGGCCGCTGGCCAAGGAGTCCGGCTTCTTCTCCGCGCGTACGGACGTGACGATCCCCGGCCAGTCGGCCACGTCCAAGGAGTTCGCCAAGTCGCTGCAGTACGCCTTCCCCGGCGACACCCACCCCAAGGCCCGCCAGATCATGGCGATGGTCGCGGCCCACGTCCAGGCGGCGCTGATCGGCAAGGAGGACGCCAAGACGGCCCTCGACGCCGCCGCCAAGGAGGGCAACGACCTGCTGGCCAGCGGTGGCTGACACGAAACCGGGCCGCTTCGGGGGCGGCCCGCCTGCTCGGAAGGGTGTGAGATCCGGTGCGTGATCGCCTGCGTGACCCGATCACGGGGCTGCTGTTCGTGCTCCCGATGCTGGTGCTGTTCCTGATCTTCAGGATCTTCCCCACGCTCGGGGCGGCGGGCATGAGCCTGACGAACTGGAACATCGGCGGCGAATGGGACTTCATCGGGGTCGACAACTACACCCGCCTCGTGAACGACCCGAACTTCTGGTCCAGCCTTCAGGCCACGCTGGTCTACACCCTCATCTACGTGCCACTGGTCATGGCCGTCTCGCTCGCCACCGCCCTGCTGCTCAACTCGATCGTCTTCATGCGGGGGCTGTTCCGCGGCATCCTCTTCCTGCCGTACGTGACCAGCTTCGTCTTCGCCGGCCTCATCTGGCGCTGGATCTACGAGTTCGACGGCCTGATCAACGGGCTGCTGGCCAAGCTGGACCTGGGGCCCGTCGGCTTCATGGAGCGGGCGGAGCTGGTGCTGCCCGCCCTGGCCGTCGTCTCCTGCTGGAAGGGCTTCGGCTACTCCATGCTGATCCTGCTGGCGGGGCTGAAGGCCATCCCAGGCTCCTACCTGGAGGCGGCCAAGGTCGACGGGGCCGGCCCGTGGCAGCGCTTCCGCGGCATCACCCTGCCCCTGCTGAAGCCGGCGATCTTCTTCGTGCTGGTGATCGAGACCATCTCCTCGTTCCAGGTCTTCGACACCATCTACGTGATGACCGGCGGGGGGCCGGCCAAGGCCAGCTACACCCTCATCTACGGCATCTTCGAACGCGGCTTCAGGTTCTGGGAGTTCGGCTACGCGGCCACCTGGGGGATGGTGCTGTTCGCCATCGTCCTGGTCGTCTCGCTGATCCAGCGCCGGTTCATCGGCAAGGAGAACACATGACGATGACGGCCACGCGCCCCGCCGCCGTCCGTGACCGGCAGGCCACCAGGCCACGCCGCCACGGCCGGCGGTGGCCGCTCTACACGCTGCTCGCGGTCATGTCGCTGCTGACGCTCGGCCCGTTCGCCGCGATGGTCATCGTGGCGCTGTCGCCCAGGAACGCGCCCACCGTGCCGGCGCAGTGGCCCGACTCGCTCACCTTCGACAACATCGTGCAGGTCCTGAGCGCGTCGGGGTTCGCCGAGTGGACGCTCAACTCGCTGATCTACTCGGGCGTCTCCGTGGTGGTCATCCTGCTCACCGCGTCGATGGCCGGCTACGCGTTCGCCAAGAAGCGCTTCCCCGGGCGCGACGCCATGTTGTGGACGTTCCTGGCCACCATGATGGTGCCGTTCCAGGCCACGCTCATCCCGCTGTACGTGCTCATCTCCGACCTCGACGGCGTCGACACCTTCTGGGGCCTGATCGTGCCGACGCTGGCCAACTCCCAGGCGGTCTTCCTGATGCGCCAGTTCATCCTGGGGCTGCCCGACGAGCTGTTCGACGCCGCCAAGGTCGACGGGGCCTCCGAGCTGCGCGTCTACTGGACGATCGTGGTGCCGCTGACCAAGCCGATCCTGGCCACCCTCGGCGTGTTCGTCTTCCTGTGGCACTGGAACGACTTCCTGTGGCCCCTGGTGATCTCGCAGAGCGACGCCACGCGGACGCTGACGGTCGGGCTCACCGTGCTGAAGACGGAGGAGATGCAGTGGTCGCTGCTGATGTCCTCGGCGGCCGTCTCGGCGGTGCCCTGCCTGGTCGTCTTCTTCCTGCTGCAGCGCTACCTGGTCAACAGCATCGCGATGACGGGCCTGAAGTGACCGGCTGATCGGGACGGCCTACGCTTGTCGCCCGGGACGTCCGGTGAGGGGAGCGAGGATGAGCATGCCGATCGACGCTCGGGCCGCGGGGTTGCGCGACCGCCTGCGCGGAGGGCTGGCCGCCGCCGCGCTGACGCCGATGACCAGGGCCGGCGAGGTGGATCTCGACGTCGCAGAGACGTACTTCCGCCGGCTGGCCGACTCGGGCGCCGACGCCCTGGCCGTGCTCGCGCACACCGGGCGCGGGCCGTTCCTGCCGGCGGAGGTGCGGGCCGGCGTGATCGCCCGCGCCCGCCGCGCGGGCGTCCCGGTCATCGTCGGCGTCGGCGGCACGCGGGACGGCGGCGAGGCCGGCGCGGTCGCGGACGCGCGGATGGCGGCCGAGCTGGGGGCCGACGGGGTGCTGGTGTTCCCCGAGCCGGGGGACCGGGTGGCGCTGCACGAGGCGGTGTGGTCGGCCGCCGGCCTGCCGATGATCGCCTTCGACCTCTACACGAACCCGTGCCCGCCCGCCACGCTGCGCCGGATCCTGGGCCTGCCCGGCGTCGCCGGTCTCAAGACGGCGCTGCTGTCGGACGCGATGGCGTGCCAGGAGACGATCGCCCTGACCCTGGAGGCCGGCAGGCTGGCGATCACGGGGGAGGACCGCATGTTCGCCGCCTCGCTGCTGTGGGGCGCGCAGGCGGCGCTGGTGGGCATCGCGGCCGCGTCGGTGGAGACGACGGCGGCGGTGCTGCGCGCGTACGAGGGCGCGGACCTGCGCGGTTTCGAGAAGGCCGCCGCGCGCCTCGACCGGCTGGCGGCGGCCACGTTCACCGCTCCCATGGAGGGCTACGTCCAGCGCATGGCCTGGCTCGCCGCCGCGGAGGGGCTCGTCCCCGGGGACCGGGCCCACGACCCGTACGGTCCCGCGCTTCCGGACGGCGAGCGCGCCAGGGTGCTGGCCTGGTAGCTCAGATGGCCACCCGGATCAGGTTGCGCCCCTTGAGCGCGTAGAGCGCCCTGCGGGACGGGTCGATGTTGATCCGGGCGCCGCCACCGAACCAGTCGCTCGCCAGCCCCTCCACGAGCTTGCGGGAGGTGAGCTTGACCAGGTCGATCTCGTAGATCGCGGCCTCGTCTCCGGTATAGGCGTATCTCCCGGCGAGCACCAGGTCGCCGCCCCGGTCGCACACCTTGAGGGTGCGCGTGACCTTGCGCCGGAGCAGGTCGAACTCGAACAGCACGCCCGCGTCGGTGATCCCGTACAGGGCGAGCGCGCCGTGCTTGAGGCTCGTGACGGCCTTCGCGCCGGCCACCGGCTCGACCTCCCACCTCACCTCGCGGGTACGCAGGTCGAACGCCGCCAGCCGGGCCGTGGACGTCACCGGCGGCGACCCGAGGCCCTCCTGCGTGCTGGTGCCCAGGTGGACGGTGCCCAGCCGGGCGGCCAGCGAGAACACCGTCTGGCGTTCGACGACCGGGCGGTAGGTGTCCAGCCGGCCGGTCCTCGGGTCGTAGACGTCGAGCGCGCCGTTCTGGTGCCCAGGCTCCGGCTGGGTGGACATCACGATCAGGCCGGTCAGCCTGTCGTGGACGAGGTCCTTCGGCCGGTCCTGGTTGTGGCCGGTGCGCAGCAGCAGCCTGGCCTCCGGGTCGCCCGCTCGGTGGGAGTAGAGGGCGGCCTGGGTGTAGACCCCGAGGTAGGTGGTCGTCCCCGCGGTCATGATGGTCTTCGGCTCGCCGGGGATGGGCAGCCGGGTGACCTGGCCCGTGGCCAGGTCGTGCAGGTCGCAGCCGCCCTTGCCGCCCACGTAGACGCGCTCGCCGTCGCAGTGCACGGACATGGGCTCCTCGGGGGCCGCCCTGAACCCCTTCTGCACGTGGCTGACATAGCTCAGGCCGCCGGTGGCGGGGTCGTAGACGAAGATGCCCGGCTCCTGCACGCCGTAGATGCGGCCGCCGTGCTCCAGGATGCGGACGGTCTGCGCCTCCGGGAACGGCACGCCCAGCACCTCGTACGCGCCGGTCGCGATCTCGTAGCGGTAGAAGGTCCCGGAGGGCCGGCCGGCGAAGTAGACCCAGCCGTCGTGGATCAGCACCGAGACCACGTACTTCTCGCCCGGGGCGGTGGCCTTGACCACCTTGTACGCGGCCGGGTCCGCCTTCTCCAGCACGAGCAGCTCCGCCAGCGAGTTCATGCCGCCCGCCACGTGCGTGCCGCTGATCGACATGCTCGACACCCAGTCGCGGTCGGCCACCTCGGCGGGCAGCAGCTCGCGCTTCTCGCCGGTCCGCCGGTCGATCGCGACCAGGTGGGCGTTGGCGCCGACGCCCGCGTAGACGTGCGTGTCGTCGGCCTGGATGCTGCGGACGTACGCCTCGCCCGGCGCGGGCTGGCCCAGGTCCCGGGTGGCGCCGGTGGCGGGGTCGTACTCCAGCACGCGGCCGGGCTGCGACGTGCCCAGGTAGACCTTGCCGTCGGGGGAGGCGGCCATGGTCCAGATGTAGGGGTCGGGGTACTGGGCCAGCAGGGTCGTGCTGCCGGTGAGCGTGTCGATCTTGTAGAGGTCGGAGCGGCTGTGGGTGCCGACGTAGACGTCGGTGCCCACCTTGCACATCGCCCAGATGCCCACGCCGGTCGGGATGTCGAAGTGCGCCGTCACCCGGTCCTGGCCCAGGTCCCAGGCGCCGACGACGTTCGGCGCCAGGCCGCGCGAGCCGAGGTAGAGCACGTCGCCGACGAACTCGGCGTTGCCCAGGGGGCTGGCCACGCTGGCCGGGCCCAGGTCGGTGATCGTGCCCTTCGGCTCGCGGGCGGCGGCCATCGCGGGGGTGGCGGGGATCGTCACGGCTGCTGCGGAGGCGGCTGCGGCTTGGAGAAAACGGCGGCGGGGGATCATTCGCTGGTCACTCCTTGTGAGGGTGGCCGCACGGTATAACGGACTAGGCCGTAATGTCCAGATCGAAAAGTCGTACGGCGTTCCGCCACGCGACGAGCTCGGCCGTCTCCGCGTCCAGGCCCGCCGCCGCCACCGCGCCGAACGCCGAGGCCGGGTCGATGAGGGTCGAGTCGGTGCCGAAGAGCAGCCGCGTGCGGTCCACCGCCGCCGCCACCTGCGCGATGCGGCCGGCGGGGGCGTGCGAGTAGCACGGTTCGAGGTAGAGGCGGTCGCAGGCGCCGGCCGCCTCGATGGCGTGGGCGTGGCCGTCGGCGCCCATGTGCCCGGCGATGACCCGCAGGCCGGGCGTGTCCAGGCAGGCCTGAGCCAGGTCCAGCACCGTGGCGCCCCACGTGTGCACGAGCGCGGGCACGCCCGCCTGCGCGACCATGGCCAGCGCCTCGCGCGTCTGGGGCGAGGAGACGGGCGAGCGGGTGTAGTCGGTGTGGATCTTGACGCCGACGAACCTGCCGGTGGGCAGGTACGCCCGCAGGTCCCGCTCCGCGTCGGCCTGCCTGCGGGGGTTGACGGTGACGTAGCCGAGGTGGCGGTCCTGGCCCTCCAGCCAGGCGGCCAGGGCCCGGTTACCGGCGGGGGCGTCGTAGATCACCGCTTCGGTGGCCGAGACGATCGACAGGTCGATGCCGAACCTGTCCATGGCGCTCAGGTTGGCGCCGGCCACGTCCATGGTGAAGAACCACGGGCCCCAGTGCGCGTGCACGTCGATGATCATCCGAGCAGCCTCCTCGCGTTGCCGCCCGCGACGGCGGCGATCTCCTCCGGCTTCAGCCCGCTGGTCGCCAGGCGCAGCAGGGGGACGACCGGCTCGTAGTGGGGGGTGCGGGAGCCGTACAGGAGCCGGTCGGCCGGTACGGTCTCCAGCGCGTCGGGCGAGTTCAGCAGGCGGGTCGAGGTGTGGAAGCCCGGCTCGTCGGCGGCCACGACGAGGAAGTCGCCCAGGTGGTAGAAGTGCGTGTCGAGAAAGACCACCGTGGCGTCCAGGCCGGAGAACGGCTGCCAGAAGCGCCGCACGTCACCACCGGTCAGCACGACGAGCCCCAGCGCCGCGGCCTTCCTGGCCACGTGGCGGACCGAGGGGAAGCCCGCCTCCACGCCCTGCTCGTCGGGGAAGAGCCTGACGGCCCTGACGCCCAGCCCGGCCAGCCGGTCGAGCTCCCGTACGGCGCCGATGGGGTCGCGCAGGTCCACGGTCCCGACAGGCACCACCGGCGGTTCCAGCGCCAGGACCTCGTCGTTCCCGCCGCGCACGTCGAACAGGGCGGCGCGCAGGGACGCGACCGCGCCCGCCCGGATGCGGTGCGCGGCCAGCGTGCCCAGCACCGCCTCGGGCGTGCCCGGCGGGCCGTCGCGGTCGGGATGGGCTCCGACCAGGACATCCACGTCCAGGCTCACCTCCAGGTCGCCGATCAGCCTGCTCGCGTCGAACGCCGTCACAACCGCCTCCATTGACTTATCCGGCTTCGCACATTACGGTCTGGGCCAAAATTGGGCAACATGCTCTCGTGGAGGTGCGGTCGTGCCGCGGAAACCCCTCGCAGTCCTCGCGGCCCTGGCCGCGGGCCTGCTCCTGCCGGTGCTCCCGGCTCAGGCGGCCGCCCCGCCGAAGGCGCCCGCGTGCGCCGGGCCGCGGGTGGAGACGTTCGGGCCGGCGTCGATGACCGGCGCCATCGTGGGCGCCACGGTGCACGAGGGCAAGGCCTACGTCGTCACGCGCGGCCAGAAGCCGCCCGTACTGGCCGAGATCGACCTGGGCAGCCGCAAGGTCGTCAGGAGCGTGCGCCTGCCCGACGGCCCCGCCACCGGCGAGCCGGAGGGCGGCTGGGCCACCACCGTGGCGGACGGCAAGATCTACGTCGGCACCTACCCCGTCCCCGACCTCTACCGCTTCGACCCCGCCACCGGCGAGGTCGTGCACCTGGCCTCCTTCGGCAGGAACGGCGGGTACATCTGGGCGCTGGCCGCCGCCCCCGACGGCACCGTCTTCGCCGGCACCTACCCCGACGGCAGGGTCAAGCAGTACGTCCCGGCCACCGGCGCCGTGCGCGACTTCGGCGTGCTGGCCCCCGGCGAGCGGTACGTCAGGGCGCTGGCCGCCGACGCCGAGAACGTCTACGCGGGCCTGCTCGACAAGGGCAAGCTCGTCGCGATCAACCGCGCGAGCGGCGCCGTCACCGAGCTGGCCCAGGGCACCACGGGCATCGGGGTGGTCGCCGAGCACGGCGACCGGATCCTCGCGACGAGCGGGTCGACCCTCATCGACGTGCGCAAGGACGGCACCGACGTCCGGCGCGTCCCGCTCGGCGCGAACAGCTTCGACGCCCTGGCCGTGGCCGCCGACGGCACCGTCTACGCCACCTCGCGCCCCGACGGCGCCGTCCACCGCTACCGCACCGGCGACAGCGCGCCCACCAAGGTGGCCGACGCGCCGTCGCAGGACGACGAGACCAGGCGGCTCGCGCTGACCGGCGACGGCACGCTGGTCGGCTTCGCCGGCAGCGGCGGCATGTGGACGCTGGACCTGAGCTCCGGGCAGTCGCAGTTCACCGACCTGATCGAGGCCGGCCTGCCCGCCGGCGCCGAACGGCCCCAGAGCATGCTGCTGGTGCCCGGCCGGGCCGTCTACGTGGGCGGTCACTTCTTCATGGACGTACGCGACCTGCGCACCGGCGAGCAGCGCCGCTTCCGTGTCCCCGGAGAGCCCAAGGACCTCGTGCGCCGCGGCAACAAGATCTACGCCGCCATCTACCCCAGCGGGAAGATCATCTCCATCGACCTGCGCACCGACGAGGTCCGCAGCCTCGGCCTGCTCGGGCACGGCCAGCAGCGCCCCTGGGACATCGAGTACGACCCGGTGCGCGACAAGCTGCTGGTCGCCTCGGCCCCGCTGGGCGCCGAGCTGGAGGGCGCCCTGTCGATCGTGGACCCCGACACCGGCCGCATCGACGTCTACAAGGGCGTCATCCCCGGCCAGAGCCTGATGAGCCTGTCGCTGGACGCCCGCAAGGGCGTCGTCTACCTCGGCGGCGACGTGCTCGGCGGCGGCGGCACCCCGGCGGTGCACGCCTCGGCGTCCGTCGCGGCCTTCGACCTGCGCACCCGCACGGTGCTGTGGCAGGTGGACCCGGTCGCGGGCCACCGCACCTTCCAGGACGTCAAGGTGCACGACGGGCTCCTCTACGGCGTCTACAAGCGCAACTCCGGCGCCTGGATCGCCCTCGACCTGGCCACCAGGACCATCAAGCACCAGGGCACCCTGTCCGGGTACGGCGAGCTGACCACGCACCGCGGCCGGGTGTTCGCCAGCACGTTCTTCGGCGGCGGGAACGCCTACGAGCTGGGAGCCGAGGCCACGCACCTGGCCACCGGCCTCGGAGACGACTGGTACACCAACCCGCAGCTCCACTTCGAGCCCGGCTCCTGGAAGGCGTGGGCCATGAGCGGCCGGCACCTGGCCAGGATCGATCTCGATCCGCGCTGCCCGCTGCTCACCGTCACCCCGCCGCAGATCTGATGCCGCCGCCCCGCGTCGTGGACGCCCACCGGCTGATCGGCCCCGTACCCTTCGACGACCTGCCGCGGGACCCGCGGCCGGACATGGAACGGCTGGGCATCGACCGCGCCTACGTGACCCACACCCTCAGCCTCTACTCCGACGCCCACGCGGGGAACGAGGCGCTGCTCGCCCTCGACGACCCCCGGCTCGTCCCGGTGCCCGTGCTGCTGCCCGGCCCGTTCGAGCCCGTGCCCGACCAGGACGTGCCCATGGTCAGGCTCTGCCCCGCCCGGCACCGCTTCGAGCTGACCGGGCCGAGCGCCCTGCGACGGCTGGCGGAGCTCGACGTCACGGCCGCCATCGACTTCGAGGAGACCTCTCCCGCGCAGCTCCTCACCCTCGCGCGGGAGCTGCCCCGGCAGCGCATCCTGCTGCTCAACCCCGGCTACCGGCGGCTGCGCGCCATCGCCGAGCTCATGGCCGCCATCCCGAACCTGTGGCTGGAGATCGGCACCGTCAACACCCAGCGCGGCGTCGAATGGCTCGCCGGGCACTTCGGGGCCGGACGGCTGGTGTTCGGCACCGGCGCCCCCGTCATGGACGACTGCGGCCCCCGCTTCCTGCTCGACCACCTCGACCTGCCGGAGGCCGACATCGCCCTGATCGCGTCCGGAGGTGGCCTGCTGTGATCCTCGACGCGCACGGGCACCTCGGCCCGTGGCCCGACTTCCTCATCCCCGACCCGTCGGCCGGCGGCATGGTCGCCCTCATGGACCGCCTCGGCATCGACGCCATCGGCATCAGCCACCTGCTCGCCGTCGGCCCCAGCGCCGAGGAGGGCAACCGGCTCGCCTTCGACGCCGCCGAGCGGCACCCCGGCAGGTTCGGGGTGTGGCAGGTGTACAACCCGCACCAGCGCAACCGGCTCGTCGAGAAGGGCGTGTGGGGTGTCAAGATCCATCCGGACGTGCACCATTGCGCCCTCGACGACCGCCGCTACGACCCGGTCTGGGAGCTGGGCCTGCCCGTGCTCGCCCACGGCCAGACGGACTCGCCCTGGAGCGACCCCGAGCGGTTCGTCACCGTGGCGCGCCGGCATCCGGGGGTCCCGCTGCTGCTCGGGCACGCGGGGCTCTGGCCGTACGGCTTCGCCCGCGCCGCCGAGCTCGTCCGCGACCATCCGAGCCTGTACCTGGAGATCTGCGGGTCCAAGATGACCGGGCGGTGGATCGGCCGGCTGGTGGAGGCGGTCGGCGCCGATCGTGTCGTGTACGGCTCCGACGCCTGCTTCCTCGACCTGCGGGTCGGTTTCGGCCGCGTCGCCCTGG
Organism: Nonomuraea thailandensis; assembly: GCF_024172165.1. Classification (GTDB taxonomy): domain Bacteria; phylum Actinomycetota; class Actinomycetes; order Streptosporangiales; family Streptosporangiaceae; genus Nonomuraea; species Nonomuraea thailandensis. The sequence continues at coordinate 2,650,964 of NZ_JAMZEB010000002.1, forward strand.
CCCCGCTCGAAGACGCCGACCGGGCCCTCGTCCAGGGCGGCAACCTCGCCCGCATCCTGGGCGGCGACCTCGCCCGCACCCTGGGTGCGGCCCGCTCCGCACCGCTGGAAGGACCTCTCCCATGACGCCCGCCATCCACCCCGGCCCCGCGGAAGGACATCATCCATGACCCTGGCCATCGACGGCGGCACCCCCGTGCGCACCGACCCCTGGCCGTCGTGGCCGCCCCCGATGGACGACGCCCAGCGCGCGCTCGTCACCGCCGTGCTGGACAGCGGCCAGTGGGGCGCCACCCAGGGCGGCAAGGCGTGCTCGGACCTGGTCGCCGCGTTCGCCCGCCGCTCCGGGGTCGAGCACGGCGTCGCCGTCGGCAACGCCACGCTCGGCCTGTTCGCCGCGCTGCGCGGGCTCGGCGTCGGGCCCGGCGACGAGGTGATCGTGCCGGCGTACACGTTCGTCGCCACCGCCACGGCGGTCCTGCTCGCCGGCGCCACACCGGTCATCGCGGACGTCGACGCCACCGACCTCCACCTGTCCGCACCCGCGGTGGCAGCGGCGCTCACCCCCCGCACCGCCGCGCTCGTGCCGGTGCACCTGGCGGGCAGCCCGGCCGACATGGACCCCCTGAACGCCATCGCGGCACGGCACGGCCTGGCCGTCGTCGAGGATGCGGCCCAGGCTCACGGCGCCACCTACCGCGACCGTCCCGTCGGCGGGCTGGGCGACGCCGGGGTCTACAGCTTCCAGTCCAGCAAGGCGATGACGGCGGGGGAGGGCGGCCTGGTCGTCTGCCGCGCCGGCGAGGTCCACGAGGCCGTCTGGTCGGTCTGCAACGTCGGCCGCACCCTGGACGGCGCCTGGTACGGCCATCCGCGCGTCGGCTGGAACCTGCGCCTGACCGAGATCCAAGCCGCCCTGCTGCTGCCCTGGCTGGACCGGCTCGACGACGAGATCGACCGCAGGAACGCCTTCGCCGCCGCCGTCGCCCGCGACCTGCCCCCGGAATGGGCGAGCGTGGTCCCGCAACCGCCCGGCACCACGCGCGACTCGCGCCACCTGCTCATGCTGCGCGTCCACGTCCCCTTCGACCGGGCGTTCCTGCTGGCGGCCATGGCCGCGGAAGGGGTCCCCCTCGACGGCGGCTATCCGCCGCTCGGCACGATGCCCGCCCTGGCCGAGGCGGGCGCCCGTACGGAGCCCTGCCCGGCCGCGGAGGCGGCGGCTCGCGACGTGCTCTGGGTCCGCCAGGCGATGCTCATGGACGACCCCGCCGGCGCCGCTCACGTCGTCGAGGCCCTGACCAAGGTGCTCGCGAGCAGGCCCGGGCCCGGATCGGGCTGACTCGCACACCCTTGCCCGGCCGAGCGTGCCTCAGGGCTGATCTTGCCCTGGGGCTTCGTCCAGTACTCCGGCCCAGCGGCGGCTCCAGGCGTTGAGCGGGGCGAGCGCCTCGACGAGGTCCCGGCCGAGGGGGGTGAGCCGGTAGCCGTCGTCGTACAGGATGGTCAGGCGGGCGGTGGTCAGCTCGTCGAGCCGGGTGCTGAGCACGCTGGAGGACATCCGCTCGCAGCGGCGCTGGAGCTCCCTGAAGCCCGCGGGAGCCCTGCTCAGCTCCCACAGGATGCGCAGCGTCCAGCGCCGTCCGAGCAGGTCGAGCGCGGCCATCACCGGACGGCCCCGCTGGATGCCGCCCGGGGTGCCGTACCAGCCGCTCGCGCTGTTCCGCGTCCTGCACCGCAACCCCGAGCTGGCCTCGCGGATGTTCGCCCTCGGGGCGGGGTTGCTGGGCCACGGACTGCTGCCCGCCGCCGACCGGGAGGTCGTCATTGCCCGCGTGACCGCCCGCGCCGGCTGCGGCTACGAATGGGGCGTGCACGCGGCGACCCTCGCCCGGCAGGCCGGGCTCACCCCCGGACGCCTGCGGGCGACCGCCGCCCCGGAGATCGACGACGCGTGGCCGCCCCGCCACGCGGCGCTGCTGGCCGCCGTCGACGAGCTGCACGACACGGCGCGGCTGTCGCAGCCCGCCTGGGAGGCCCTGCGCGTCCACTACCGGGACGAGCAGCTGCTCGAATTCCTCGTCCTGACCGGCTGGTACCGGATGATCAGCCACCTGGCGAACGGGCTCCAGCTGGAACCGGAATCCTGGGCCGTCCCGTTCCCCGGGACGCCGTAGCCCCTCGGCCGGAACCGGGCGGACCTTGGACGGCGGGCCGGGCGCCGGGATCAGGCGGCGAGGGGCCCATCTCGTTACAATGCCGACTCCGAAGGATGGGAGTCGCTCCGCATGGCGCTGGAGATCGGATTGCTCGGCCCGTGGCAGATCCTGGCCGGTGACGAGCCGGTCCGGCTCGCCGGGCAACGACGCGTCGGCGTGCTGGCCAGGCTCTCCCTGGACACCGGGCGCGTCGTACGGGCCGATCGGATCCTCGCCGACATCTGGGAGGACAGCTCCGCGGCCACCGCGGCCAAGCAGCTCCACATCGTGATCTCCAAGCTCCGCGAAGCCCTCGGACCTCACGCCACCGAAGAGCTCATCGAGACCGTGCCCGGCGGCTACCGGCTCGCGCTCGACCCCGACCGCGTCGACGCCCACCTGTTCGCCCGCCTGGCCGAACGCGCCCGTACCGCCTGCGCGGAAGGAGACAGTGCCGCCGCGGACGGCCTGTTCCGCGCCGCCCTGCGGTTGTGGCGCGGCGAACCGCTGGCCGGGCTGACCGCCCCGTGGGCGCGCATCGAAGCCGCGCGCCTGGAAGAGGAACACCACACCGTCGTGGAGGACCACGCCGAGCTGCGCCTGGCCGCCGGTGACCATCACACGCTGGCCACCGACCTGGCCGCCCACGTACGGGCCCACCCGCTGCGCGAACGGCCCGCCGCCCAGCTCATGCTCGCCCTGCACCGCGCGGGCCGCCCGTCCGAGGCGCTCGACGTCTACCAGGGCACCCGCCGGGTCATGGTCGCCGAGCTCGGCATCGAACCCGGCGCCGAGCTGCGCCGCCTGCACCAGGCCGTCCTCGCCAAGGACCCCGCCCTCGACCTGGCCACCCCGGCCCGGCGGACCACCGTCAGCGAGCCGTACGTCCCGGCCGAACTGCCCGCCGACACCCACGCCTTCACCGCCCGCGCCGCCGAGATCGACCACCTGCGCGCCGCGCTCGACCCCGCCCAGGGGCCCGCCATCGCCGTGATCGACGGGCCCGGCGGCATCGGCAAGTCCGCCCTGGCCGTGCACGTCGCCCACGCCCTGGCCGCCCGGTTCACCGACGGCGTCATCTACCTCGACCTGCACGGCGCCACCGACGGCCTCCGGCCGCTGGCGCCGATCGAGGCGCTCGGCCGGCTCCTGCGCTCGCTCGGGCTGGACGGCCCCGCCGTACCGGCCACGGCCGACGAGGCCGCCGCGCGCTACCGGTCCCTCACCTCGGCGCGGAACGTGCTGATCATCCTCGACAACGCCCTCGACACCCGCCAGGTCCGCCCGCTCATCCCCGCCGGGTCGGGGTGCGCGGCCGTCATCACCAGCCGGCAGGCTCTCACCTCGGTCGACGGGGCGAGCCGGCTGAACCTGTCCGGGCTCGGCCCGTCCGACTCCACCGCGCTGCTGGCGCGGATCGCCGGCCCCGGCCGGGTCCACGCCGAGCCGGAGGCAGCCGGGCGGATCATCGAGCTCTGCGGAGGGCTGCCCCTCGCCCTGCGCATCGCAGCGGCGCGTCTGGCCGCCCGCCCCGGCTGGACGCTGTCCCACCTCGCCGACAGGCTCGCCGACGCCACCCGCCGCCTGGACACCCTGGAACATGCCGACCTGGCCGTCCGCGCCGGCATCGCCGTCAGCCTCCACCACCTGGGCGAAGAGCCGGGCGGCCGGGACGCCGCGCACGTCCTGCCGCTCCTCGGCCTGCTCGACACGCCCACCCACACCCCGGCCGCCACGGCGGCCCTGGCCGGCTGGCCCGAGGCGCGGGCGGAGGCGGCGCTCGAACGGCTCCTCGACGCCCGGCTGCTGGAACCCGCTGGGCACGGCAGGTACCGCTTTCACGACCTGATCCGCCTGTACGCCCGCGAACAGCCCCCCGCGGAGCCCGCGGCCGCGCTGCGCCGCGGGCTTCACCACTACCTGGCCACGGCCAACACCGCCACAGGGCTCGTGCACGTCCAGGCCGGGAAGCCCGCCTGCGCGGCCGATCAGCCCGGGGTCGCGCTCGCGGGCGCGCGGGAGGCCGGCCGATGGATCGAGGCCGAGCGTGACAACCTCCTGGCCGTGGCCCGCCAGGCCGGCGATCCGGGCACGGCCGTCGGGCTGGCGATCGCATTGCACTGGCCGTTCAACTACCGCGGCTGGGTCACGCAACTGGCCGACGTCCATCGCAACGCGGCCGAGGCGGCCGCGCGGTGCGGCGACTGGGCCGGGCAGGCGCAGGTGGAGGGCTTCCTGGGCTGGATCCACCGCGACCAGGGACGCTACGGCCAGGCGATCGACCACCTGGAACGAGCCGTGGCGTGCTGGGACAGGGCCGCCCTGCCGCACCGGAAGGCCGGGCCCTTGAACAAGCTGGGCGTCGTCCACACCGTGACCGGGCGGCTCGACCTCGCCCTCGAGAACCTGGCACAGGCCCTGGACCTCGCCGAGGAGGCCGGGGACCACTACGCCCGGGGCGCCGTCCTCAACAACCGGGTGCACGTGCTCTACCGGCAGGGCCGGTTCGAGGAGGCCGTCGAGCAGGCGCGGGCGGCCATCGCGGAATGGGACGGCGTCGGCATGCCCTACGGCGAGGGCGTGTCCCGCGCGACCTTGGCCCGCGCCTTGATGCATGCCGGACGGCTCACCGAGGCGGCCGACACCCACCAGGTGGCGCTGACGCTCATGCGCGAGGCCGGATACCGGATCGGCTACGCGGTGACCGCCTGGTGGTCCGCCCAGACCCGGCACGCCCTGGGACGGCACGCCGAAGCCCGGCAGGACTGGCGCAACTGCTTCGACGCCCTCCTGGAATCGCGCCTCCTGACCCAGGCGGACGTGGACGGACTGCTCGACCAGCCCGTCCCTGACATGCCCGGGCCGATCAGGCACATGCTCTGAGCGTGCCGCCGGGCTCGCCCGCCCGAACGGTGACCAGCGTGCCGATGCGCGGAGGTTCCCGGACGTCACGCGCTCACTGCTCGGCGGCTTCGACGTCTCCGCGGCCGGCGCCGGGCGCCGACGCCCCGAGCTCCAGTTCGAGCAGCAGGCGGTGCGTCGGGTTGTCCAGCGCGATGCCGAACAGCTCCTGCGCGCGCCTGATCCGCTTGCGGACGGTGTTCTCGTGCAGGGTCAGCTCGGCGCTCGCCGCCCGGACGTCCCCGAAGCTCCGCAGATAGCACAGCAGCGTCGCCCGGTAGGCGGTGCCGTGGGCGAGATCGTGCGCGACGATGACCCGGCCGAAGCCCGTCCGCAGCATCGCATCGCTCCGTACGGCGTGGAACAGCCGTTGCCGGACGATCTCGGCGTGCAGGTCCCGCGCCGCGTAGCTGCCCGGCCGGGCGCCCGAGTCCCGCAGGTGGCTGATGGCGCGGTCGAGGTCGTCGCGTGCCTGGCGCAGGCCGTCGGGGTCCTCGGCGGGCTCGCTGCGGACGATCAGCAGGTTCGTGTGCAGCAGCCGGGTCGCGCGCTGGTGGAAGTGGGCGGCCAGGGTGGAGACGGTGACCGAGCCGCGTGGCGCGGCCTGGAGGAGCACGTACATCCGGTCCTTGACCATGCTGATGGTCGGCTCGTGGCCGAGGGAGCGGGCGTCGAGTTCGAGCAGGCCGACGGCGCGCAGCAGGCTCGCCCGCTGGTCGGGCCGCTGGTCGGGCCGCTGGTCGGGCCGCTGGTCGGGCCGGTGATCGGCGTCCTCGGCCTCGGCGAGGCAGAGGAGGCTTCCCGGCAGGGGCAGTGCGCGGTCGGCGTGACCCGGGTGCTGGAGGGCCGTCTGGAGGGCGGCGGTGCGGCTCTCCTGGTCGGCGTCCAGGTGCCGGCGGATGGTGAGCAGGTGCAGCGCGGCGAGCTTGGCCGCGGCGGCGAGCACGGCCTCGCAGTCGCCGATCGCGTCCTCGTCCGGGAAGGTCGCCCACAGCGAGCCGAGTGCCGTGTCGCCGGCGCGGATCACGATGGCGAGCCGGGGGTGGTAGCCGTCGCGGCGGATGAGCTTGACCGAGTCGCTGCGCCACAGCTCGTCGGTGAGGTGGTGGGGCAGGGCGTGGCCGGGGACCTGGCGCGACAGGATGCCCACTCGCCGGGTCTCGTCGATCGGCTGGTCGGGCAGGTTGGAGTAGGCGACGATCGTCTGGTCGGTGTCCATGATCGCCACCGCGCCGCCGCAGATCGCTGCGACCGAGTTGGCCAGGGAGAACAGGTCGCCGCCGCCGAGACCGGAGGCGGGCTCGCCGGTGGTCGGCTGGGTGGCCAGGAGCGTGGAGACCAGGCCGTAGAGGCGGCTCCACGGGATGTCCGGATTGACCGCCACGACCGTGGCTCCCGCCGCGCGCGCCTGCTCCAGGACCGGCGCGGGCAGGCCGTCGGCGCACTTGACCGCCAGCGCTCCGGTCGTCTCGGCCGCGAGCCGGAGCGCCTGGCCGACGGCCCCGGCCGAGGAGAGGTCCAGCCCGAGCGCGAGGAGCAGGCACCGCGGCGCGACCGGTTCGAGGGCACTGCCGTCGAGGAGCTCGACGCCGCCCACGGGCAGGTGCGCATCGCCGGTCGCGAGCTGGACGAGGTCCGCGCGCAGCGCGTCGAGCATGCTGCCCAGCGTCATGGTGGCCATGGTCACGCCTTGGAGGTTGGTGTGGGACCCGACACCGGAAAGGGTAGATCCGGGTCGGGTTCGACATTGTTTCACATGCGGCTTTCCCGCACTGTTGTCCCACTCAGATTTGTCCGCCCGACCATCCCCCAGGAGAGTCGCCATGACAGCCCGGCGATCCCAGATGCCCAGGCGTCGATCCGGCTACGAACGAGCCCGCGGGCCGGCCGGTGACGCCCCCGGCGACCGCCGGGCGGGTGCGCCCGCGGCGCCGTCCTCGCCGCGCACGCACGCGGCGGACACGACCGGAGCGACGGCGGGGGCTTCGTGCCGCTGAGTTCCCGACCGGAGCAGGAGCTGGTCACGGCGGTCGGCGCCGGGAACGTGCTGACGTCCGCCACCGACCTGATCCGCTACTCCGCCGACGCGAGCCCCTACCACCAGGTGCCCCGGGTCGTGGTGCTGGCCCGCACCGGCGACGACGTCGCCGCCGTCTTCCGGTTCGCCTGCGGGAACGGGCGGCGGGTCGTCCTGCGCGCCGCCGGGACCAGCCTCAACGGCCAGGCGCAGGGCGACGACATCCTGCTCGACGTCCGCCGCCACTTCGACCGGGCGGCCGTCGAGGAGGACGGTGCGATCCTGCGCAGCGCGCCCGGGGTGATCCTGGCCCGGGCGAACGCCCGCCTCGCCCGCTACGGGCGCATGCTCGGCCCCGACCCGGCCAGCAGCGCGGCGGCGTGCGTAGGCGGCGTGGTGGCCAACAACGCCAGCGGCATGACCTGCGGCGTGCACGCCAACTCCTACCGGACGGTCGAGTCCCTGCGGATCGTGCTGCCCTCCGGGACCCGGCTCGACACCGCGGCCCATGACGCCGACCGGCACCTCGCCGAGGCCGAGCCAGAGTTGGTCGCCCGGCTCCTCGCGATCCGCGACGAGATCCGCGCCGACCCGGAGCTCGCCGCGCGCATCCGGGCCAAGTTCGCGATCAAGAACACCAGCGGATACCGGCTCGACGCCTTCCTCGACGGCGACACCCCGGCGCAGATCGTGCGCGGGCTCCTCGTCGGCTCCCAGGGCACGCTGGGCTTCCTGGAGGAGATCACCTTCCGCACCGTCCCCAGCCCCCGATGGGCGAGCACGGCCTTCCTGCGCTTCCCCGATCTGGCCGCCGCCGCGGCGGTCGTCCCCGCGCTGATGGACCTCGGCGCGCGGGCCGCGGAGCTGCTGGACAACCTCTCGCTGCGCGCCACCCGTTCCATCGGCGGCGCCCCCGGCTGGATGCACGACATCGGCGAGGACGACGCCGGGCTGCTCGTCGAGTTCCGCTCCGGAGACCAGGCCGAGCTGGACCGCTTCGAGCACCAGGCCCGCGAGCTCCTCGACGGCGTCGTCCTGCACGGGACCTTCACCCGCGACGCCAGGACCGCGGGCGGCTTCTGGGCCGTGCGCAAGGGGCTGCTCACCGCTCTGGGCGCGAACCGGCCGCCGGGCACGATCCTGCTCGGCGAGGACGTCTGCGTGCCGCCGGCGCGGGTCGCGGAGGCGGCGGTCGCGCTGCGCGGCATCCTCGCCGCCCACCGGTTCGACGCCTCGGTCGCCGGTCACGCCTCGGCCGGTAACCTGCACTTCACCATGGTGTTCGACCCGGCCGACCCGGACGACGTCGAACGGTACGCCCGCTGCGTGGAGGAGATCGTCACGCTGATCGTGGACCGCTTCGACGGGTCGCTGAAGGGCGAGCACGGCACCGGCCGCAACATGGCGCCCTTCCTCGAACGCGAGTGGGGCCCCCGGCTGACCGGGCTGATGCGCCGGGTCAAGGGCGCCTTCGACCCGCACGGCATCCTCGGCCACGGCGTGCTGTTCACCGACGACCCCCGCGCCCACCTGCGCCACCTCAAGGCCCTGCCGGCCGTGAACCCCCTGCTCGACGGGTGCATCGAATGCGGCTTCTGCGAGCCGGTGTGCCCGAGCCGCGACCTGACCACCACCCCGCGCCAGCGCATCGTCCTGCAACGCGAGATCGCCCGCCGCGGCGACTCGGACGCGGGCCTGGAGAGCGAGTACGGCTACGCGGCCGTCGACACCTGCGCCGCGGACGGCTCCTGCGCGACGGCGTGCCCGGTCGGCATCGACACCGGCCACGCGATGAAGCAGCTCCGGCACGCCCGGCACGGCGGCGCGGCCGAACGCGTCACGCCGGCCCTCGCGCGGCACTGGGCCACGGCCGAGCGCCTCGCGCGGATCCTGCTGCGCCTGGCGCGGACGCTCGCCGACCTTGCCGGAGACCGGCCGGTGCGGGCGGCGAGCCTCCTGGCCAGGAAGGTTCTCGGAGCGAACCGCGTACCGGAGTGGCTGCCCGCCACCCCCGGCCCCGCCCCGGCGGTCACCGGGCGAGGGCCCAGACCGGCGGGGACGACGGCCGTCCACGTCCCGTCCTGCGTCAACCGGATCTTCGGCGCGCCACCCGGCGCGCCCGACGCCACCACGGTGACGGCCGCCCTGCCCGTCCTCGCCGGCCGGGCGGGCATCGCGTTGTGGACGCCGCCCGACCTCGCCGGTGCCTGCTGCGGCACCGTGTGGCACAGCAAGGGCCACCGCGCCGCGCACGCCCATGCCGCGGGCGACCTCGTGCGGCGCCTGTGGCGGTGGTCCGACGGCGGCAGGCTGCCCATCGTCGTGGACGCCGGCTCCTGCACGCTCGGCATCCTGCGGGAAGCGCCGTCCGTGCTGGACGACGGCGACCGCGCCCGGCACGCCGCGCTCACCGTGGTCGACGCGCTCACCTGGGCGCGTACCGACCTGCTGCCGAAACTCACGGTCACCCGCCGCCTGGCCCGCGCCGTCCTGCACCCGACCTGTGCGATGAGCCACCTCGGCAACACCGGCGACCTGCGCGCCGTCGCCGACGCGCTCGCCGAGGAGGTGGTCGAACCCCTCGCCGCCACCTGCTGCGGTTTCGCCGGAGACCGCGGCTTCCTGCACCGCGAGCTGACCGAGAGCGCCACCCGTGCGGAGACCGCCGAGATCGCCGGCATCACGGCCGACGCCTACCTGAGCGGGAACCGCCCCTGCGAGCTCGGCCTCCAGCACGCCGGCGGCCACCCCTACGAACACGCCCTGGTGGCACTCGAACGAGCCACCAGACCCCCACAGTAAGGAACGGAGCCCAACCGTGACGAGTGAACCACGCGCCATGACGCGCGACGACCGCAAGGTCCTCGCCAGCACCCTGGCCGGCACCACCATCGAGTGGTACGACTTCTTCATCTACGCCCAGGCCGCCGGCCTGGTGTTCGGCCCGCTCTTCCTGGCCCCCGTGAACGAGCAGGCCCCGGGCCTGGCCACGCTCATCTCGCTGGCCACGATCGGCATCAGCTTCCTGTTCCGCCCGCTCGGCGCGATCATCGCCGGCCGGTACGGCGACCGGCTCGGCCGCAAGCGCATGCTCGTGCTGACCCTGCTCCTCATGGGCGCGGCCACCACCCTCATCGGCCTGCTGCCCACCTACGGGACGATCGGCGTGGCGGCGCCCATCGCGCTCATCCTCCTGCGCATCCTCCAGGGCTTCTCCGCGGGCGGCGAATGGGGCGGCGCCGCCCTGCTGGCGGTGGAGCACGCGCCACGCGAGCGCCGCGGCTGGTGGGGAGCCTTCCCCCAGATCGGGGTGCCGATCGGCCTCATCCTGGCGACCGGCGTCCTGTGGATCATGAGCACGGTGACCACGCCGGAGCAGTTCCAGGCGTGGGGCTGGCGGGTGCCGTTCCTGCTCTCCCTGACCCTGATCGTCATCGGCTACCTGGTGCGGCGCGCCGTCGAGGAGAGCCCCGTGTTCAAGGAGCTGCAGCAGCGCACCAAGACCTCCTCCGCGCCGCTGCGCGACCTGTTCCGCGGCAACAGCAGGAACGTGCTGCTCACCGCGCTGATCTTCGTGGCCAACAACGCCGCCGGATACCTCCTCATCGCCTACTTCATCAGCTACGGCACCACCACGCTGGGCCTGTCCAGGCCGTCCGTCCTGCTCGCCACCGTCGCCGGGTCGGTCGGCTGGCTGGTCTTCACCATGTACGGCGGGGTGCTGTCCGACCGGATCGGCCGGGTCCGCACCTTCCAGATCGGGTACGCGCTCGTGTTCGTCTGGATGATCCCGCTCTTCCTGCTGATGGAGACCCGCGACATCTGGCTCTTCACGCTGGCGATCATCGTCCTGACCGTCGGCCTGGGCCTGTCGTACGGGCCCATGTCGGCCATGTACGCCGAGATGTTCCCCGTCTCGGTGCGCTACTCCGGCGTGGCCATCGGCTACGCGCTCGGCGCCATCCTGGGCGGCGCCTTCGCCCCCACGATCGCCCAGGCCCTGGTGCAGAGCACCGGATCCGCCCTGTCCGTCGGCGCCTACATCATGGTGCTCTGCGTGATCTCCCTGGCCGCGGTCACGGCGGTCAAGGAGCCCAAGGGCAACGACCTGGGGCTGGCCCAGCAGCCGATCGCCTGACGGCGCCGCCCGGCCGGTCGCGGCTCCGGCTTCCCGGGGCCGCGACCGGCGTCGGGGCGCGGCGTGACCGGGGCGTTCGCTGGGCGGACCAGGGTCAGCCGCCCGGCTCGGCACGCCTGGAGCGGGCCAGGGCCAGCCCGCCGAGGACCGCGCCCGCGAGCCCCAGCGCCAGGGCCGCGGCCCCACCGGCCACCCCGTTGCCGGTGCCGAGACCACCGTCGGCGGACGCCAGGTTCGCCGCGCCGTTGAGCCCGCCGGTCAGCCCCAGCACCACGGCCGCGAGGCCCGCCCTCCTCCAGCCGCCGCCACGGCGGGCGGAGCGCAGCCCGAGCCGGCCGAGGACCACGCCGGACAGCGATACCAGCGCGGCCACGCTGGCCCAGACCCGATCAGGGGTCCCGATGAAGGTGTCGACACCCTGTCCCGCGCATTCCGCCGCCGTCGTACAGACGGGGGAGGCCGCCTGCGCGGCGAGGACGATGAGGACGGACATGAGGTTCTCCTCCGCTTCCTTCTGCCAACGAGAAGAACTCTGTCCGCCGGACCCGCCGCCGGTCATCCCGCTGACGCGGACACCTTTCCTGCCGCAGCCGCCGTAGGAGCCGCGGATCTACTGCATCCGCGGTAGACGCGCGCGGGTGACGCGACGGGACCGCGGCTAGCGCGCCGCCTGCTCGCGGGCCGTCATGCTGCGCGTCAGGTGCGGCCGCAGGTCGGCGAGCACGGCCTGGGCGGCGCGGCGGCCGGAGACCAGGGCGCCCTGCAGAGAGCCGGTGTCGCGGTGGTCGCCGCAGACGTACAGGCCGGCCCGCAGCCGCACGGGGCGGCGCAGCGGGTGCGGCGGCGGCATCGCGGGAAGCGCCGCCGCGACCGGATACGTGGCCACGTGCTCCCAGCCGGAGGTGTCGCCGTAGATCTCGGTCAGGCGCCGGCGCACCGGGCCCTCGTCGGCGTGCAGGCCCAGGACCGACGTGGAGACCAGCGCGCGCCCGTCGGCGGAGTACTCCGGAGCGGCGTCCGTGAGGACGAGGGTGTCGGTGATGGCCCCCGTGGCGTCGATGATCTGGATCGGCTCGCCCAGAGGAGATCGCGGAGCGGCGTGGTAGAAGGTGGTCACCGCGCGCATGGGCGGCACCTCGATCTCGCTCAGCAGGCGGCCCGCCGACTCGGGATCGGCGGCCACCACGACGGCGCCCGCGCCGAGCGTCGTGCCGTCCGCGAGCCGCACGCCGTCCGCGGCGACCTCGCTCGCGCGGGCGCCGAACGTGACGGTGCCGGTTGGCAGCCGGTCGGCGAGCCGGCGCGGGATCTCGCCCATGCCGAGGGCGGGCACGCCGATGGTGCCCCGCGCGAACGACCGCCACAGCAGGTGGAAGACCCGGCTCGAGGTCTCCAGGTCGCGTTCCAGGACCACGCCGGCCAGGAAGGGACGGATCAGGCAGTCGATCATCTTGGCGGACATGCCCCAGGCGCGCAGTTCCTCGTCGGTGCGCCGCTCCCGCCCCCCTCGCAGCCAGGAGCCGGGCAGGGTCAGGTCGCGCGCGGTGACGGCGGCGAGCACGGCGCTGTCGCCGAGCGTGCCGACACCGGCGAGCAGCCCGCTCAGCGCGTGCCGGGGATGCCGCCACGGCAACATCACCCTGGCCCGCGCGGTCCTGCCCTGGACGAGCAGCCCCGACGCGAAGGGCCGCAGGTCGAGCGCGTCGATGTCGAGGACACGGCGGGCCTCCGGGTAGGCGGTGTTGAACACCTGGTAGCCGCGGTCGAGCCGGAACCCGCCGACGACGTCGGTGCGCACCCGGCCGCCGACGTCGTCGGACGCCTCCAGCACCCGGACCGGGACGCCGGCCTCGTGCAGCCACACGGCGCATGCCAGCCCGGCCATCCCGGCTCCCACGACGATGACGGGCCCGCGCGTCCACCGGTCGTTGTCCATGGGACGGCCCTACCCACGTTCGCGCAGCTCAGACGTGCCGTGCAGGCAACGGGCCACGCCACGGCCCGGTGGTCATCGCCGGCGTCGCGTGGACAGGGCCTGCCGCCAGTGCTCGGCCGCCTGCGCCATGTCGTGGCCGAGGAGCTCGAAGAACCGGCCGGTGGTGTGGAGCCGGTCGCCGGTGGGGGTGTCGGTGCCGAAGATCTCGGCGCCCTGCCGGGCGGCGGCGGCCCACCTCGCCATCGACCTGGTGCTGGCCGCCCAGGCGCGGTACCAGACCTCGGCGTCGACGATGTACCGCACCCGGCGGGCCTCACGCTCCCGGGTGACCAGCTCCCTCTGCTCGAGCCACCGGACGGCGTGGGAGATCGTCGCCGGACTGACCTGGAGACGCTGGACCAGCTCCGTGGCGGTCAGGCTGCCGCCCTCGCTGATGAACAGCGCGGCGAACACCCGGGCCGTCATGGGCGCCATCCCCGTCTCGGTCATCATGACGGCGAACCGCTCCTCGAACTCCCGGACCGTGGGGGCCTCGCGATCCCGGGCGGCGGCCGGCGCGGTGGCGTGGGGAGCGCTCTTGCGGCGGCGGGCGCGCCAGCTCGTCGCATGCTGCGCGCGGGCCGCCCGGTAGCCGTGCGGGCCGCCGTTCCTGGCGATCTCGCGGGTGACGGTGGACCTGGACCGCCCCAGCCTGCGGGCGATCTCCGCGTAGGTCAGCCCGGCCGCCAGCCCTTCGGCGATGCGGCGGCGGTCCTCGGCCGTCAGCCGCTCTCCCGGCATGTGATCCATCCTTCCGGCGGTTGCACTCAGCTACACGATCATTGCACCAATATGCGGTTGCCCACCTGCGATTTCGAGTTTGGCGAGTTGTTCGGAGAACGTACGCGATCCTAGCCTTCTCCTCAGATCGAAGGGGAGAGGAACCATGGGAAAGGTCGTTCTCGTCACGGGCGCCTCCGCCGGCATCGGCAAGGCCACCGCACTCGAGCTCACCCGCGCCGGCCACATCGTGTACGGCGCCGCGCGGCGCGTCCACAAGATGGACGACCTCCGCGACGCCGGCGGGCACGCCCTGGCCCTGGACGTACGCCGGCCGGAGGATCTGGAACGGGTCATCGGCACCGTCATCGAGGAGCAGGGCCGCATCGACGTGCTGGTCAACAACGCCGGCACCGTCATGCACGGCGCGGCCGAGGACATCCCTCTCGACCAGGCGCGCGACCAGTTCGAGGTCAACGTCTTCGCGCCGGCCCGGCTGACGCAGCTCGCCCTGCCCCACATGCGGGCGCGGGGATCCGGCACGATCGTCAACGTCTCCTCCATCGGAGGTGAGATCGCCCTCCCGCTCGGCTGCTGGTACTACGCGACCAAGCACGCGCTGGAGGCCTACTCCGACACCCTGCGCATGGAGGTCGAGCCGTTCGGCATCGACGTCGTGATCATCCAGCCCGGCATCATCAGGACCGGCTTCGAGGACCACACGGCGCGGGACCTGCGCGCAGTCTCCGGAACGACCGCGTACGGAGAGATGGCCGAGGCCATGGCCGTGCGAGCCGAGGCGCAGCTCGGCGAGAACAGCCAGGGCAGCGATCCCGGCGTCGTGGCCGCCGCCATCCGGCAGGCCGTCGAAGCCGGCAAGCCCGAGACGCGCTACGCGGTGGGCTGGATGGCCGACAGGCTTCTGGAGCTCAACAGGACGCTGCCGGACCGCGACTTCGACAGGCTCGTCACGATCACCGCGACGTAGGCGCCGCCCGGCTCGCAGCATGAGAGAACAGTCACTGCGGGTAATAAGCTCATTACTCTGTGTTGGCGCAAGCGTGAGAGGTGGGGAGCCTAGGAAGCACCAGGACGCCTCACCTCGGAGGCGTCCAGCATCGTGGGGAGGACTCTTTGACCCGCCATGCCCGCAAGCTCGCCGCAGCCCTGGCCGCCGGTGCGGCCCTGGCCGTCTTCGCGCCGGGCTTCACCGGCACCGCGCACGCCCAGCAGGGCTGCCACTGGAGCTGGTTCAACCGCACCTTCTACCAGCACGGGGAAGGCGCCTGGGATTGGAGCGGAACCAACTATTACACCTGCTACGACGGCAATTGGGTGCAGACGGCTCACCGGTAGATCGTTCACCAGGAAGGACTCCCATGCAGCACCGCAAGCGCCTGTTCGCCGTCGCGGCCCTGACCGCCGCGGCCCTCTGCTCCACTGTGAGCGCCACCGCCCCCGCGGCGAGCGCCGCAGTCGATCCGAACGCCATCGCCGAATGCCTCACCACCCACGCCATCAGCGCCACGTCCGCCGCCGATCCGACGGCTCCGGGGTTCCTGGCTGACACCCCCGTCGCCGGCTGCCTCGGCGCCCGCTGAGCGCTGAGAGGCATCCGGCGCCGAGCCGCCCTGCGCGTCGCGGCCGGGCGGCTCGGCAGGGTGGGCGGGTGGGCGGCGTCAGGCCATGAGCCTGACGCCGCCCACCCCGCCGGCGGCTCAGAACGGGTAGTGGGCGTGCTGGGTCGCCAGGGTGATCCAGCGGGTGTTGGTGAACGCCTCGATGCCCCACCTGCCGCCGAACCGTCCGTAGCCCGAGGACTTGAACCCGCCGAACGGGGCCTGCGGCTCGTCGGCGACCGACTGGTCGTTGACGTGGACGATGCCGGTCTGCAGCCGGCGGGCCACGCGCAGGCCGTGCGTGCCGTTCTCGGTGATGATGCCCGCGGTCAGGCCGTGGGCGGTGTCGTTGGCCTTGGCGACGGCCTCCTCGTCGGTGGCGAAGGTGTCGATCACGCAGATCGGGCCGAAGCCTTCGCCGTAGTACAGGTCGGCGTCGGCGGGCACGCTGGTCAGGACGGTGGCCGGGTGGACCGCCCCGGAGGGCTCGCCTCCGCCGGTCACGACGGTGGCGCCCTTGGCGACGGCGTCGCGGACGAGGGCGGCGACGCGCTGCGCCGCGGCGGCGGAGACCAGGGGCCCGATGACCGTGGCGGGCTCGGCGGGATCGCCCGCGGGCAGGGCGCTCACCTTGGCGGCGAACCTGGCCGTGAACTCCTCGGCCAGCGACTCGTGCACCAGGACGCGGTCTCCTGACATGCAGATCTGCCCGGCGTTCATGAACACGCCGAACGTCGCCGCGTCCACCGCGTAGCCCAGGTCCGCGTCGTCGAGCACGATGATCGCGTTCTTGCCGCCGAGCTCCAGCACGGCCGGCTTGAGGTGCCTGGCGGCGTGGGTGCCGATGATGCGGCCGACCTCGGTGGAGCCGGTGAAGTTGACCGCGCGCACCCGCTCGTCGGCGATGAGCGCCTCGGCGACCTGCGCGGCGTCGGCCGGGTCGTTGGTGACGACGTTGAGCACGCCGTCCGGGAGCCCGGCCTCGGCCAGGACGTCGGCGACGAACAGGCCGCAGGCGATCGGCGCGTCCTCGCTGGGCTTCATCACGACCGTGTTCCCGGCGGCCAGCGCGGCGGCCACCGAGCGCACGCCGAGGATGAGGGGCGCGTTCCACGGGGAGAAGGCGGCGACCACGCCGACGGGCTCGCGTACGGCCAGGCCGAGCGCGCCCTCCTCCTGCGCCGCGAGCACGTCGCCGCGGGGCGCGGTGATCGCGGCGGCCACCTCGCGCAGCATGTTCGCGGCCAGGCCGACGTTGAACAGGGCCCACGGCCGGGTGCCGCCGACCTCGCCCGCCATGAGGGCCGCCGCCTGCTCGCCGCGCTCCTGCAGCAGGTCCGCGGCCTTGAGGAAGATGGTGCGGCGGGCGAACGGGCTCAGCGCCGCCCAGTCGTCGAAGGCGGCCTGCGCGGCGTCCACCGCGAGGGTCACGTCCTCGGGCCCGGCGGCGGCCACGGTGGCGTACGCCTGCCCGGTGTAGGGGTTGAGATCGGCGGTGGTACGGCCGGACCGGGCGGGCACGGCCTTGCCACCGATGAGCAATTCACGGGTGATGGTCATCAATGTTCCTTCATACGGAGGACGGGCTTGAGCACCTCGCCCCGGCGGCTGTCTTCGAGTGCCGTTTCGAGGTCGGCCAGGTCGTAGAAGCGCACCAGCCGGTCGAACGGGAAACGTCCCTGCCGGTACAGCTCGATCAGGGTGCCGATGAGCGGCTCGCTGCGGCCGCCGCCGCCCAGGACGCCGACGACGCGCTTGCCCCACAGCGTCGTCAGATGGTCCAGGCCGAACTCGGCCCCCGCCGGGGCGCCGCCGATGAGCACGCAGGTGCCCAGCATGCCGACACTGTCGGCGGCCTGGCGGACGACGGGGATGACGCCGGTGCACTCCAGGGCGTGGTCGGCGGGGCCGCCGCAGATGCGGTGCACCTCCGCCACGGGGTCGGCCTGGGAGGCGTCGATCGTGTGGGTGGCGCCGAACTCCAGGGCCAGCTCCAGCCGGGACCGGTGCCGATCGACCGCGATGATCTTCGTGGCGGGGGAGAGGCGGGCGGCCATCACCGCGGCCAGGCCGACCGCGCCGACGCCGTAGATCACCAGGCTCGACCCGAGGCCGGGCCTGAGCGTGTTCAGCACCGCCCCCGCTCCGGTGGCGATGCCGCAGGCCAGCGGGCCCAGCAGCTCCAGCGGCACGCCCCCTGACGACTCCGGGGGCACGACGACCAGGGCGTCCGCCCAGGTGAGCGCGTGGGTGGAGAACGACGACTGGCCGAAGAAGTGGCTGTGCACCGGCGAGCCGTCCGGCCGGCGCAGCGCGCTCTGCCCGGCTCGCGGGCCGAGCAGCCGCCCGCCGCCGCACAGCGCCTCGCCGAGGCGGGCGCAGTAGCGGGGCTCGCCGTCGCGGCAGTTGCGGCAGGCGCCGCACGAGGGCCAGCCGATGACCACGTGGTCACCCGGCCGTACCGAGGTGACGCCGTCGCCCACCGCCACCACCACCCCGGCGCCCTCGTGGCCGAGCACGGCGGGGAACGGCATCGGCAGGTCGCCGTGCCGGGTGATCGTGTCGGTGTGGCAGACGCCCGAGGCGACGATCCGCACCAGGGCCTCGCCCGGTCCTGGCTCGTCGAGGTCGAGCTCCTCGACCTGGAACCGGCCGCCCAGCCGGTCGACGACCGCGGCTGTGACTCTCATCGCCGATCTCCTCCACCCGGTACGCCGGGCGGCGGCAGCGGCGGGGTGAGCCGCTGGACGAGGCGGCCCGCGGCCAGCACGGTGGCGTCGCGCAGGGGACCGCCGGCGAGCTGCAGCCCGACCGGCAGGCCGTCGGCCAGGGCCACCGGCACCGAGATCGCCGGCAGCCCGGCGGCGTTGAACGGCGCGGTCAGCCGGGTCAGCACCAGCTCGACGGGCCACTCGCGGCCCGCCACCGTCACGGTGCCCGCGCCGATGGGCGGCGCCGTCACCGGCACGGTGGCGCAGGCCAGCACGTCGCAGCCGTCGTCCAGCGCGGACCGCAGCGCCGCCACGACGCGCGCCAGCGCGGCCTCCTGCCGCTCCACCTGCTCGGCGGGCGGTGCGGGGAGCCGCATCAGCTCGGCGACGTCCGGCCCGAACAGCTCCGGATCCTCCAGGAAGGCGGCCCGGTGGAACGCGCCGGCCTCACGCACGATCCTGGCCAGCGGCGCCTCCGGCATCAGCGGCTCGTCCGGGACGGCGACGTCCACGACGGCCACCCCGGCGTCCTCCAGCCGGGCCCGCACGGTGTCGAGCGCCGCGCGCACCTCCGGAGCGAGCACCGCGCCGAACCAGCCGCCCAGCCAGCCCACCCGCGGCCGCCGCGGCGGCTCACCCGGGACGGGGGCCGCGAGAGCGTCCATGAGCAGCGCCGCGTCGTCCACGGTGCGGGCCAGGACTCCGAGGTGGTCCAGCGACGGGGCCAGCGGCAGCACGCCGTCCAGCGGGACGCGGCCACGGGTCGGCTTGAAGCCGACGCAGCCGCTCAGCGCGGCGGGGATGCGCACGCTGCCGGCCGTGTCCGAGCCGAGCCCGCCGAGGGAGCTGCCGGCGGCGACCGAGGCCGCCGATCCGCCGGACGAGCCGCCAGGGACGTGGCCGTGCCGGTAGGGGTTGTGCGTGGGGCCGAAGAACGCGCTGTCGGTACGGCCGCCCCAGGCCAGCTCGTGCGTGGTGTGCTTGCCGAGGATCACCGTCCCGGCGTCCAGCAGCCGGGTCACCGCCGTCGCGTCCCGGCCGGGAACGTGCCCGAGGAAGCGGGGCGAGCCGTAGGCGGTGGGCACGCCGGCCGTGTCGATCAGGTCCTTGATCCCGATCGGCAGGCCGTGCAGCGGCCCGCGGGACGGTTCGGCGGTGAGGGCCTTGGCGCGGGCGAGCGCGTCCTCGGCGGTGATGATGGCGTAGGCGTGTAGCGCGGCGTCGGTCTCGGCGATCCTGGTCAGCAGGTGCTCGGTCAGCTCGACCGGCGACAGCTCGCCGCGGGCGATGGCCGCCGACGCCGCGGTGGCCGTGTCAACGTGCATGGCCCGGGTCCCGTACGAAGTAGCCGACCGGGAAGAGGCTCAGCCCGGTCCGGTCCCGCACCAGCCCCCACAGCCCGCCCGGCAGCCACCGCGCGGCGGCGATGCCGACGGCGCCCAGGATCACCAGGTACCACGAGCCGTAGTCGGACAGCAGTTGCTGCAGCGTCAGGAACACCACGGCGCCCAGCAGCGGCCCCTCGACGAAGCCGATGCCGCCGATCACCACGATGAAGATCATGTACGCCGACCACTGCACGTTGAAGATCGCGTCCGGGTTGACGCTCAGCGAGCTGACCGTGATCACCCCGCCGGCCGCGCCGCACCCGGCGGCCGAGACCAGGTACACGATCCGCTTGGCCCGGGTCACGTCGATGCCGGCGGCGCTCGCGGCGGTCTCCTCGTCGCGCACCGCCATCAGCGACAGCCCCACCCGGCCGCGCAGCAGCAGGTAGCAGCCGCCGACGGTGGCCAGCGTCAGCGCCAGCGCCACCCAGTAGGTCAGCGCGCCGCGCAGCGCCGGGTCCAGCCCCGACAGCCCTGCCAGGCCCTTGCCGCTGGCCCCGCCCAGGGCGTCGATCCGCACCACCAGCAGCCGGTAGACCTCGGCGATCACCCAGGTGCCGACGGCGAAGTAGTCGCCGCGCAGCCGGAAGGCCAGCCACGAGGTGGGCACGGCGAACACCACGCAGGTCACCGCGGCCAGCGGCACCGCCAGGTACGGCTGCACCCCCAGGTCGGCCAGCGCGATCACGCTGTACGCGCCGATCCCGACGAAGGCCTGCTGGCCCACCGAGACCAGCCCGCCGAACCCGGCCAGCAGGTTCCACATGCCGGCCAGCGCGACCAGCACGAAGAAGTTGACGAGCGTGTCGGTGACCTCGCTGAACACCAGGTACGGCAGCGCCGCGAGCACCACCACGAGGGCGAGCAGCGCCCCGCCCGACACCTTGGAGGTACGGGCGGCGCGGCGCACGTCCACGGCGGCCGCCGCCCGCTCGGTCAGCAGATGGGAGAGGGTCATGCGGTCCGTCCCGCGAGCAGGCCCTGCGGCCGGAAGGCCAGCACGGCGAGGAAGACGAGGTGGCCGGCGAGCAGCGTCATCGCCGGGTCGATCTGCGAGCCGAGCGACTGGGTGACGCCCAGCACGATGCCGCCCAGCAGCGTTCCCCAGAGGGAGCCGAGCCCGCCGATGACGACCGCCTCGAACGCGAAGATCAGCCGGGACGGGCCGGTGGCCGGGTCGAACGAGGAACGCACCGCGAACATCAGCCCGGCCAGCGCCACGGTGGCGAACGCGATGGCGGTGGCCACCCCGTACACGTGCCGGCTGTCGGCGCCCACCAGGTTCGCCGTCTCCCGGTCGTCGGAGGAGGCGCGCAGCATCCGGCCCAGCCCGGTGCGCGACAGGAACACCTGGATGCCCGCCAGCACCGCGCAGGCCAGCAGGAACGTGACCAGCGGCAGCCAGCCGACCGTGATCGAGCCCAGATGGAAGGAGGAGGTGGCGAACGAGCCGCCGTCCAGCGTGCGCGTGTCGGCGGAGAAGATCTCCAGCAGCACGTTCTGCAGCACGATCGACAGCCCGAACGTGACCAGCAGCGTGGCCAGCGGCCCCGACGAGAGGCTGCCCTGGAGCAGCACCCGCTGGGTCAGGTAACCGAGCACCGCGAACAGCGGCACGGTCACCACGATCACCACCCACAGCGGCAACCCGGTGCCGCCGACCAGGGCCAGAGCCAGGAACGAGGCGACGACGGCCAGGTCACCGTGGGCGAGGTTGACGATCCGCATCACGCCGAACATCAGCGACAGGCCGGTCGCGAACAGCGCGTACAGGCCGCCGAGCAGCAGTCCCTGGACCACCGCGTTGAACCATTGCATGTCAGTCTTTCCCGTCCTGAACGATCTCGCCGATGCCGAAGTAGGCGTGCTCCACCTGCTCCGCCGTGAGCTCCGCGGGGCGGCCGGCCAGGACCGAGCGGCCCTCCAGCAGGCAGTGCACCCGGTCGGCGACCCGCATGGCCTGCGAGACGTCCTGCTCGACGATGAGCGCGGTGGTGCCGGCGGCGACGATCTCCGGCAGCGCCTCGTAGATGCGGCGCACGATCACCGGAGCCAGCCCCAGCGACAGCTCGTCCACGAGCAGCAGGTCGGGGTTGGCCAGCAGCGCCCGGCCGATCGCCACCGCCTGCTGCTCGCCGCCGGACAGCTGCGCCGCGTTCTGCCGCCGCCGCCCGGTCATCCACGGGAACAGCTCGTAGACCCGCTCCAGCGACCAGGGGCCGGGCCGCTTGCGGTACGCGCCGGTGAGCAGGTTCTCCTCGACGGTGAGCGACCGGAACAGCCGCCGCCCCTCCGGCACCAGCGCGATCCCCGCCGAGACCCGCTTGTGGGCGGGGAAGCGGGTGATGTCGCGGTCGCCGAGGTGCACGCTCCCCGACGTGGGCGGGTTCAGCCCCGCCAGGGCGCGCAGCAGCGTGGACTTGCCCGCGCCGTTGGCGCCGATGATCGCCAGCACCTCGCCGCGTTCCAGCTCCAGGCTGAGCCCGTCCACGGCGCGCAGCAGGCCGTGGTGCACGGTGAGGTCGCGGATCGACAGCAGCGTCACGAGCCCTCCTCTGTCATCCCGGTCTCCGGCCCGCCGCCCAGGTACAGCTCGCGCACCTTCGCATCGGCCAGCACCGCGACGGGCTCGCCGTCGGCGACCACGTCACCGCCTGCCAGGCAGATCATCCGGGCGACGGTCTTCACCAGCGCGTGCACCACGTGCTCGATCCACACGATGCCGAGCCCTTCGGCGTGCAGCCGCCTGATCACCTCGACCAGCTCGGCCACCTCGGGTTCGGTGAGCCCGCCGGCGACCTCGTCGAGCAGCAGCAGCCGGGGCCCGGTGCCGAGCGCGCGGGCCACCTCCAGCCGCTTGCGCTGCAGCAGGGTGAGCCGCCCCGCCGGGGTGTTGGCCAGGCCCGCCAGGCCGGTGCGTTCCAGCACGTCCATGGCCTGCGACCAGGCCTGCCTGCCGTGCAGCCCGGCGCCCTGGTGCGCGCACACCAGCACGTTCTCGAACACGGTGAGGTGGGTGAACGGCCGCGGCACCTGGTAGGTGCGGCCGATGCCGGCCCGGGTGCGGGCGTGCGGCGGGACGCCGGTGACGTCGCGCCCGTCCAGCCAGACCGTGCCGGCGTCCGGGCGCAGGTCGCCGGAGATCATCGCGAACAGGCTGGACTTGCCCGCCCCGTTGGGCCCGACGATCCCCAGCGCCTCGCCCGGATCCAGCGTGAGCGCCAGATCCCTGGCGACGGTCACCTGGCCGAAGCTCTTGGAGATGTCCTCCAGGCGCAGCAACGGTGAGGTCGTCATCATGCGTTGGTCGGCAGCAGGTCGCCCCCGACGGGGACGGCCTTGTTCGCCGAGTTGTCCACGATGACGACGTCCCAGGGGAACTTGGCGCCCTTGCGCCACTGGCCGCCGACCGGATGCTGAAGGGCGATGCCGGGCTTGGGGCCGGTGGTGAAGTCCAGGTCGCCGCTCATGCAGCTGATCTTCATGGTGCGCAGCTTGTCGGCCACGTCGTCGCGGTCCTTGGGGTCGCTCGCGTTCTTGAACGCCTGCACGGCGATCTCGAACAGCGAGTAGACCGAGCCGAGCGCCTGCGTCCACTGCTTGCCGGTGGCGGCGAAGTCGTCGGCGAGCTGCTGGGCGGTCTTGCCGTCCAGCGTCGACTTGTACGGGTGCGCCGGGCTCCACCAGAAGTCGGTGGCGACGTTGCCGGCGAGCTGCCCGAGCGCCTCCGCCTCGGAGGGGAAGAGCATGACCTTGGCGACGGTGGCCAGCTTCGGCTTGAAGCCCTGCTGCTGCGCCTGCTTCCAGAACGTCTGGAAGTCGGGCGGGATGGGGGTGCAGGTGAACAGCTCGGCGTCCGACGACTTGAACTTCGCGATCTGCGAGCTGAAGTCAGTCACGCCGTTCTGGTACGCGCCGCCGTCCACCACCTCGTAGCCGGCCTTGGTCATCATCGGGCCCAGGCCCTTGCGGAAGGCGTTGGCGTCGGTGTCGTTGGGCCACAGCGCCGCGACGTTCTTGTTGCCGACCTCCATCCGCTGCCACATCGGGAAGAAGCAGTCGGCGAACTCCTGCATGCCGAAGAAGAACAGCGTCGTGTACGTGAAGCCCTCGCCGTCCTTGCCGCCCCGGCCGTTCCACCACGCCTCCCAGGGGGCGATCGTGGTGACGTTCGGGATGCCGTTGGCCTCGCACTGGTCGGCCACCGGGTTGGTGGTGTCCGGGGTGGAGGAGCCGACGATCAGGTCCACCTTGTCGCTGTTGATGAGCTGGCGGGTGACCTCGGTGGCCCGGTTGGGGTTGGACTGGGTGTCCTTGACGATGATCTCGATGGTGCGCTTCTTGCCGCCGGCGGTGAAGCCGTTGCGCAGCGCTTCGGTGATCTGCTTGACCACGAAGTTGTCGGCGGTGGCGAAGCCGGCCAGGGCGCCCGTCTGCGGGCTGACGTACCCGATCTTGAGGACGTCGGAGGAGGAGGCGCCGGTGCCCCTGATGCCGCCGCAGGCGCTCAGCAGCGGGGCGGCGCCGATCGCGGCGGCGCCGAGGCCGGCCGCGCTGAGGAAGGAACGGCGGTTCATGCCGCCGGGGGAAGCGTCGCTCACTGCGAGGACTCCTTATGCCGGACAGTGTCCCGCGGGCATGGCGAAGCGCCGTGCCGGGACACAGAGGGGTGCTCTTGGGGGTGGTCAGCGCGCGCACGGCTCGTGGCCTGCTGCGGCTCCGACCTGCGGAATGCCGTGAAGGTGACCTGACCGTACGGCTCCGTTAACACCCGTGCAACAGTGCGTCCCAGACAGTAGAACGCGAATTCACCACGTGGAACGCGCTACGCCACCGGCCGGTGACCGAGGCGCCGGGAGATCTCGGCCGCGGTCCGCCGCAGCGGCGCCTCCAGCCGCCCGGCCAGCGCCTCGACGCTGGTCGGGGCCAGCGTCAGGTACACCGCGATGTTGATCGCGGCCACCACCTCACCGGACCGGTCGCGCACCGGCGCGGAGAACGAGCGCAGGCCCGGCGCCAGCTCCTCGTCGTTGACCGCCATCCCGCTCTGGCGCACCTTGGCCAGCGCGCTCAGCAACTGCTCCCTGTTGGTGATCGTCTTGGGCCCGCGACGGGCCATGTCGGTGTGGTCGAGGATCTGCCGCAGCGCCGCCGGGTCGCGGTAGGCGAGCAGCACCTTGCCCATCGAGGTGCAGTAGGCCGGCAGGCGGGAGCCCACGTGCAGGTTGAGGTCCATGGCCAGGGAGGTGCGCCGGGTGCTGCGCCGCCGGTCCACGTAGACGACGTCCGGCCCGTCGCACACCGCCACGCTGACCGTGAACCCCGTCTCGTCGGCCAGCGCCTGCAGCAGCGGCCCGGTGACGCGGGTGAGCTCCATCGAGTCGATCGCGGCGAACCCCAGGTCGACGGCGCGCGGGCCGAGGAAGTACTTCTTCGTCTCCGGGTCCTGCTGCAGGTAGCGCAGAGAGGTCAGCGTGGCCACGTACCGGTGCGTGGTGCTCTTGTTCAGGCCCACCGCCCGGGCCAGGTCGGCGATCCCCAGCACCGAGCGGTCGCCGGTGAACGCGTCGAGGATGCTCAGCCCCCGCTCCAGGGACACCGAGTGGGAGGCCGGGGTGTCGGACGCGGCGCGCTCGGGCCGCCGGGCGGGTTCCTCATCGGTCACAGTGGTCAGCATATGGTCTTACAGTTCTAGCTATCTGAATACTTTGACCGAGAGGACCAACGCGCATGGCCCGAACGGGGAGCGGCTGGCGCAAGTCGCGAATCGGGCACTTCATCGGCGGCGAGTGGGTGGCCGCGGGCTCCGGCCGTACCTATCCCGATCACTCTCCGTGGTCCGGCGAGGTGCTCGCCGAGGTGGCCGCCGGCGACGCCGACGACGCCCAGCGGGCGATCACCGCCGCGCACGAGGCGTTCCCGGGCTGGTCAGCGCTGCCGCCCTGGCGGCGCCAGCAGGTCTTCCTGCGCGCGGCCGACCTCCTGCACGCCAGGCGCGGCGAGGTCCTCGACGCCCTCGCCGCCGAGACCGGGTGCGGCCGCTACTTCGGCGAGGTCCAGGTGGACTTCGCGCTCAAGCTGCTCCGCCAGGCCGCCCAGCTCGCCTATCAGCCCACCGGCAGCCTGCTGCCCTCCGACGTCGAGGGCACGCAGGCGATGGCGGTGCGCCGCCCGGTGGGCGTGGTCGGCGCGATCGCGCCGTGGAACGCCTCCCTCACCCTGTCGGGACGGGCCGTCGTCGGGCCTCTCGCCCTCGGCAACACCGTGGTGCTCAAACCCTCCGAGGAGGCCCCCTACACCGGCGGCGCCCTGTGGGCGGAGGTGCTGCACGAGGCCGGGCTGCCGGCCGGCGCGCTCGGCGTGGTCACCCACGCCCCCGGCGAGGCAGGCGGCGTGGCCGACGCGATGCTGGCGAGCCCCCTGGTCAAGCGCGTCAACTTCACCGGCTCCACCCCGACCGGCCGGCGCCTGGCCGAGAAGGCGGGCCGCCACCTCAAGCGGGTCGTGCTCCAGCTCAGCGGCCAGAACCCGCTCATCGTCACCCGCGACGCCGACCTCACCTACGCGGTGAACGCCGCGACCTACGGCGCCTTCATCCACCAGGGCCAGGTGTGCATGTGCGCCCGCCGCATCTACGTGGAACGGCCGCTCGCCGCCGAGTTCACCGAGCGGTTCGCGGCCAAGGTGGCCGCGCTGCCCACCGGCGACCCGCACGACCCGGCCACCGTGGTCGGCCCCGTGATCAACGAGTGGGCGCTGGCGCTGCTGGACCGCCGCGTCAAGGAGGCCGTCGAGCTCGGCTCCCGCGTCCTGGCCGGCGGCGTGCCGCAGCCTCCCTGCTATCCGGCCACCGTGCTGACCGACGTGCCGGACGAGGCGGAGATCGCGCAGGGGGAGACGTTCGGGCCGGTCGTGGTGGTGGAGGCCGTCGACTCGGCCGAAGAGGCCGTGACCCGGGCGAACGCCTCCGACCTGGGGCTGGCCGCGTCGATCATCACCGGCCGTCCTCAGTTCGGGCTCAGGCTGGCGTCCCGGCTGGAGGTCGGCATCGTGCACGTCAACGACCAGCCGGTCAACGACGAGCCGCAGATGCCGTTCGGCGGCGTCAAGGACAGCGGCTGGGGCCGGTTCGGGCTCGGGTTCGCGGCGGAGGAGTTCAGCGAGCTGCAGTGGGTCACCGTCCGGGACCAGGATCGCGACTTTCCCTTCTGAGCCGGTGCAGGCACCGATTCCGTGAGGGGCGAGGCGCTGTCATCATCGGTGGATGAAGGGTGCGTCACTCGTCGGCGGAGCGGCCGCCGCTGCCGCCGCGGTCGCCTTGCGGGGCTGGGGCGAAGGGCTGCGGTACGGCGGGAACAGCCCGTACTTCGTGTGCGCGCTGGCCGCGGCCGTACTCGTCACCTACCTGGTCTCCGTGCGGCTGTCACGGCAGGGCGCGCGCGCCGTGGGCCGCTGGTTGCTCGCGACCGCGGCGTCCCTGCTGCTGTACCTGGCCGCCACGGCGCTGGCGGTGGAGTACGGCGGGCTGCGCGGGCAGCGTGATCCCCTCACCCTGGCGGCCGTCGTCCTGCACGCCACCGGCTACATCCTGCCGATCATCCTGCTCCAGGTCTGCTTCGTCGCCGCCGGGGCCCACCTGGGCGTCGTAGGTCGCCGCGGCGAGCTCGGTGCGCGGTGGCTGCTCGGGTACGCGGCGCTCTACCTGCTCTTCACCGCCGTGGCGGTGCCCGCCGGGGAGCCGTACCAGGACATCCGGCCCCTGTGGGAGCTCGGCGCGGAGTGGACCTGGCTGCCGGCGCTGCCCTGGATGGCGGGCGTGCTCGCCGGGCCGTTCGTCCTGTGGCGGGCCGTTCGCCGGGCTCGCGGTGAGACGCGCTCCCGGGCCTTGACGGTGGCCGCGTTGTCGCTGGCGCCGATCGGCACGATCCTCTTCTGCGTCCTGTCGGGGCTGATGGCGTTCTGGGCCGGTGTGCTGAGTGCGGGGCTGGGGGAGGCGGGCCTGGCCGTCATGTTCTCGCTGCCCTTCGTCCTGTGCTCGCTGGGGTTGCGCGACGCGCTGGGGGCTCGCGAGGTCTCCGGCAGGGAGCGCTGGATGCGGATGCTGGTTACGAGCGTCGGCGCCCTCTTCGCCATCGTGGTCGTCGGCGTGAGCGCCGTCATCGGGGCCCGGCTGGGCGCGGTGCTTCCGGTCGTCGTCGCCACCCTGCTGGTCGCGGCCTCGCTCACGCCGCTGCGCCGCCGCCTCCTGCACGCGCTCGTGCTGCGTGCCGACCCCGTCCGGGCCAGGACCGCGCGTCTGGTCAAGGAGCGGGGCAGCGCCCTCGACCCGGCGCGGACCACCGAGCGGATCCTCCGCGAGGCGCTGGACGACCCCGGCCTCCGCCTGCTGCTCCGGCTTCCCGAGCAGCGGGGCTGGGTGGACGTGGACGGCCTGCCCGAGCCGGAGGCGGGCGTGCCCCTGGGCGAGTCCGCCCGGCTGCTGATGGGCTCCGCCGCCGCCGACGACGTGCGGAGCTGCCAGGCGGAGGTGGCTCCGCTGATCGACCGGGCTCTGCTGGAGATGGCCGTACGGGATCAGGCCGCCCGGATCGAGCAGGCCGTCTCCGACGAGCGCAAACGCCTGGAGCGCGATCTCCACGACGGCGTCCAGGGCCGGCTGCTCGCCCTGGCGCTCGACCTGAAGATGGCGGAGCCGGCGGTCGACGGCGAGGCCAGGCTGCTGCTGAACGACGCGGCCGAGAGCCTCACCGCCGCGATCGGCGAGCTACGCGCCCTGGCCCAGGGCTCCGCCCCGGAGCTGCTCAGCCGCCGCGGGCTGGAGGCCGCGCTCGGCGACCTGACCGGCCGGTTGCCGACGCCCGTGCGCCTGGGCGTTCCGGAGGAACGGCTGCCGGCCCACGTGGAGACGATCGCGTACATGGTGGCGTGCGAGGGGGTGACCAACGCGGTCAAGCACGCCGGCGCCGGGTCGATCACCGTCGAGGTGGCCGTCGACGAGGGCCGCGTCGCGATCCGGGTCGGCGACGACGGGCGAGGCGGCGCCGACCTGCGGGCCGGCACGGGACTGCGCGGCCTGGCCGAGCGGGTCGGAGCCGCCGGCGGGCATCTGGTGATCAGCGACGCCGAACCCCACGGCACGCTGCTGGAGGTGATCCTGCCGTGCGCGTAGTGATCGCCGAGGACCTCGTCCTGCTGCGCCAGAGCATCGCGCGCCTGCTCGCCCAGCACGGCATCGAGGTCGTCGCCGAGACCGGCGACGCCGGCGGCCTGGTGGACGCGGTGGTGGAGCACCGGCCCGACCTCGTGATCGCCGACGTGCGGATGCCGCCGACGTTCACCGACGAGGGCGCCAGAGCCGTCATGCTGCTGCGCGAGCGCTATCCCGGCCTGGCCGTGGTGGTGCTCTCGCACATCGTGGAGCCGGTCCTGGCGCTGCGCCTGGCG
The DNA here is from genome assembly GCF_024172165.1 of Nonomuraea thailandensis. Classification (GTDB taxonomy): domain Bacteria; phylum Actinomycetota; class Actinomycetes; order Streptosporangiales; family Streptosporangiaceae; genus Nonomuraea; species Nonomuraea thailandensis. The sequence goes on from NZ_JAMZEB010000002.1 coordinate 2,680,074, forward strand.
GCCGATCGCCCGGCCCGGTTCGGCTACCTGCTCAAGGATCGGGTGCTGGAGCTGACGGAGTTCGTCGCCGTCGTACGGCGGGTGGCGGCGGGCGGCACGGCCATCGACCGCCAGGTGATCGACCACTACCTCGTCGGCACCGGCTTGAGCGCCCGCGAACGCGAGGTGCTCGGCCTGCTCGCCCAGGGCCTGACCAACCTCGCCATCGCCCGTCGCCTGGCGGTCTCGGAGCGGACCGTCGACTCCCACCTCGGCTCGATCTTCGTCAAGCTCGGCCTGCCTCCCGGCGGCGAGCACAACCGCCGGGTCCAGGCCGCGCTGCTGTGGCTGCGAAGTCAGAGCTAGCACCGATGCGCCCGCAGGCCCGCGAAACCTAGCGTCTGCACATGACCACCATGCAGGCGGCCGTGGCCGCACCCCCTCGCATCCTGGGCTTCCTCGCCCCCGTCGGCCCCGTGGCGATGGCCGGCTGGGCCTTCGCCCTGCCGTACCAGCTCTCCGACGCGCCGCAGGTCTGGATCCCCAAGGCCGCCGCCGGCTCCGGCCGGCTCCAGATCTCCTTCATCCTGCTCCTGGTGTTCGCCGTCACCGCGCTGGCAGGGGCGATCGTCACCGGGATCGAGGCCAGACGGGCCTCCCGCAGGATCGGCACGGCCGGGCTGGTGCTCACCTTCCTCGGGTTCGCCGCCGTGTCCTTCGGCGGCGCCGGCTACGACGCGGCGGCGGTCGCGTCGTACCGGGTCGTCCACGACGTCGCCCAGGTCGAGAGGATCCTGGCGGAGCTCGGCTCCTTCGCCGCACCCGTGCTCGCGAGCGCGGTCTTCGTGCCGCTGACGGCTCTGGGCGTGATCCTCATGGGGATCGCGCTGTGGCGCGGAAGGGCCGTGCCGCGCTGGGCCGCCGCGGCGATGATCGTGGCCTTCCCCGTCATCCTCGGCGGCGGAGCCGTCTCGACCATCGTCAACGGCTCCGGCTGGTTGCTGCTCGCCGTCGGCTTCGGGGCGGCCGGGGTCGCGTACGCGCGCAGGGACGGCGTTTCCCGCGCCTGATCACCGGGGCGTCCCGTCAGGTCCTGGCCGTCTTCTGCTCGGCGAAGTCGAGCTCCGGTGGCGGGACGCGGAACATCCGGGTCAGGTAGGCGAGGTAGATCACCCCGACGGCGAGCCAGACCAGGCCGAGCGTGATGGCGTGCGCGTCGAGCTGCGTGAGCAGGTACAGGTCGATCACCGCGCCGATCGCGGGCGCCAGCACGTACGCCGGGACCCCCAGGTGACGGCCCGCCCGGCGTTCGCGGACGTACAGGGCGATGACGGACAGATTGACGAAGGTGAAGGCGGTGAAGGCGCCGAAGTTGATGAACGAGGTCGAGGTGGCCACGTCCATCCACACGGCGGCCAGGCCGACGACGCCGGTGAGCAGGATGGAGAAGACCGGGGTGCGCAGGCGCGGGTGCAGGTAGCCGAAGATCCGGCGGGGGAGCACCGCGTCGCGGCCCATGGCGTACAGCAGGCGGGTGGTGCTGGCCTGGGCGGCCAGGCCGGAGGTGAACTGGGCCACCACCAGGCCGGCCAGGAAGACCGCGCCGAACAGGCTGCCGCCGATGGTCCGGGCGATCTCCGAGGCCGCCGCCGAGGAGTCGGCGAAGGCGCCGCCCGGGTGCACGAGCTGGGTGACGTAGGAGACCAGGACGAAGATGCCGCCGCCGATCAGCGCGACGAGCAGGATGGCCCGCGGGATCGTACGGGTCGGCTCGACGGTCTCCTCCGTCAGCGTGGTCACCGCGTCGAAGCCGAGGAAGGAGTACGCGGCGATGGCGGCGCCCGCGGCGACGGTGGACAGCGTGGCGCCCTGGCCCGTGAAGGGCGACAGGTCGAACAGCGCGCCGGCGCCCTGCCCGCTGATCAGGTGCCCGGCCGACAGCAGCACGAAGAAGACGAGCACCAGGATCTGGAAGACCATGAGCAGCGAGTTCGCCCGGTCGGCGACCTTGATCCCGGCCAGGTTGAGGCCGGTGGTCAGCACGATGAAGGCGAGGATCCACAACCACGACGGCACGGACGGGAACTGCGCCGACAGGTAGGAGCCGCCGATCAGCCAGATGACCATGGGCAGGAAGAAGTAGTCGAGCAGCACGGCCCAGCCGACCAGGAACCCGGCCCGCGAGTCCACGGTGCGCCGCACGTAGGTGTAGGCCGAGCCCGCGACCGGGAACGCGGCGGCCATCCGGCCGTAGCTGAGCGCGGTGAACAACATGGCGACCAGGGCCAGCGCGTACGCCGACGGCGAGGCTCCGGCGGTGGTCTCGGCCACCACGCCGAAGATGCCCAGCACGATCAGCGGCGTCAAATACGCCAGCCCGAACAGGACGACGGAGCGGAGGCCGAGGGTGCGCCTCAGGGTGGGGGGCATGGGTTCACTCCGGGGGTGCGCCGGCCGGACTCCACCGGCCGGGATCGATGCGCCCCTGGTAGAGGGGCAGTTCCAGGGGCTGGTCGGCGTCGGTGAACTGGGACCAGACGCGGTTGAGCCCGGCGGTGCCGTGACGGCGGACGCGCGTGACGTCGTCCAGGTCCGGCACGTCGGTCAGGACGGTGGCGGCCTCCCCGGCCGTCACCCTGACCCGGCCCTCCGGGTCGACCACCAGGCTGCGGCCGGTGCCGGTGGGGGCGGCGGTGTTGACGCCGACCACGAAGACCTGGTTGACGATGGCGTTGGCGCGGGCCAGCACCAGCTCCTGCTCGCGGTCGGCGGTGGTGGTCATCACCGGGTTGACGATCACCTCGGCCCCCATCCAGGCCAGGTGCCTGGCCACCTCCGGGAACCACGCGTCGTAGCAGATCGCCAGCCCCACCCGGCCGAAGCCGGGCAGATCGGCCACCACGAACCGGTCGCCCGGGCGGTAGGGCTCGTACGGCCGCCAGGGGAAGACCTTGCGGTAGGAGGCGGCGAGCCGGCCCTCGGGCGACAGGATCAGCGCGGTGTTGTAGAGCGCGCCGTCCGCGCCGCGCTCGCACACCGTGCCGGGCGCCAGCCAGACGCCCAGGTCGCCGGCGAGCTCGGCCAGCTCCCTGACCCGGGGCCCGTCCAGTGGCTCGGCGGCGTCGGCCAGCTCGGCGTTCCGCTCACCGGGACGCACCCGGCTGCCGAACAGGTGCAGCTCCGGGCAGACCACCAGCCGGGTGGCGGGAAAGCTCGTCAGCACGTCCTCCACCTGCTCGGCGAACCGGGACACCGGCGTGCCGGCGGGGATCGGCTCGGCCTGCACGAGGGCGAGGGGTAGGGGCCTGGGCATCGTCCAACCTGCCTTCTGACCAGCACTTCCGGCTGGCGCTGCCCAAAAATAGCTCATATTGAGCTTTTAAAGCAACGTACGGTGGTCCCATGAACGCCCTCACCGCGCTCAACTCCCAGGCCCTTGAGGGGCTGCGGCGGCTCACCGCGCTCGACACCGTCCGCGCCCGCATCGCCCTGGCCGTTGACCTGGGGCTGCTCAAGCCCGGTGAGCGCCTGCCGCCCGCCGCCGAGGTCGCCCGCGCCCTCGACGTCGGTGAGATCACCGTGCGCCGCGCGCTCATCGCGCTGTGCGAGGAGGGCGTGCTGGTACGCCGCCGCGGCCGTACCGGCGGGACCCTGGTCGCCGACGAGCCGGCCATCGGCCGGGTGGCCGAGATCGAGGCCTACCGGACGGCCACCGCGGAGGTCCACCGGCTCATCGACCAGCGCCTGATCCTCGAGTGCGGCCTGGCCCACCTGGCCGCCACGGCCATCACCCCCGAGCTCCTCGCCGAGCTGAAGGCCCTGGTCGGCGAGATGGACCAGGCCACCGACTGGGCCGGCTTCCACACCTGCGACGAGCGGTTCCACCTGGCCCTGGCGGCGTCATCCGGCGTCGGCTCCGCGGCCGGGCACTACGGCCCCGTGCTGCGTCAGCTCTACCACTACTACCTGCCGTACCCGATGGACTACCTGCGCGAGTCCAACCGCGAGCACGCCGCGCTGGTCGCGGCCCTGGAGCGGCACGATCCGGTGGAGGCGGTGCGGGTGACGAGGGCGCACGTGGAGGTGCTCCACCGCACCATGTTCGTCGGCCTGCTGCGCTGAGCCCGGCGGTGCCGGCTGCCATGGGCCGTGGGGTGCCTGGGCACGATCAGCACGGCCAGGGCCGCAACCCCGCCAGCGCCACGTCGAGCACCCGTTCGCGCTGCTCGTCGTCGGCGTACTCGACCGTGCTGATGCCGGAGATCATGCGCAGCACGTCATCGATCGAGATCTCCCGTCGCGCCACCCCCGCCGCCTGAGCCCGTTCGAGCAGCGGCCCGCCCGCCTCGCGCATCGCCCTGCGGCCGGCCTGGAAGCCGTCGGAGCTGCGGTTGAGCGCGTCGGCGAAGGCCAGCTTGGTGCCGATGTACTCGACGAACCGGCGCAGCCACACCGCCAGCGCCTCCCACGGCTCCAGCCCGGCCGCGTCGCCCGCGGCCCGGCACAGGGCCTCGACCTCCTCCCGGTGAACCTCCTCGACCAGGTCCTCGCGGGTGGGGAAGTTGCGGTACAGCGTGGCGATGCTCACTCCGGCGCGGCGCGCCACGTCCTCCAGCGAGGTCTGCGCGCCCTTCTCGGCGAACGTGTCGCGAGCCGCCGCCACCAGGGCGTCGAAGTTGCGGCGCGCGTCCGCCCGCTTCGGCCGCCGCGACACCAGGCCAGGCTCCATGCCACCGTCCACTTCCTCGACTTTGACAACCGTAGTACCCCTACGGTTAAAGTGTAGGGGTACTTTCACTTTAACCCGAGGAGCGAGAGATGCTGCCCTCCACCCCTGCCGTCGCCCTGGTCACAGGCGCCAACAAAGGGCTGGGCCTGGCCACGGCCCGCCAGCTCGCCGAGCGCGGCTGCACCGTGCTGCTCGGCAGCCGCGACCCCGGCCGCGGCCTTGAGGCGGCCGCGGAGCTCACCGGAGCCGGCCTCACCGCCCGCCCGGTACGGATCGACGTCACGGACGACGCGTCCGTGACGGAGGCCGCCGCGTTCATCGAGCGCGAGTACGGCCGCCTCGACGTGCTGGTGAACAACGCCGGCGTGCTCCTCCGCAGGCCCGCCCGCGAAGTGTCGGCCGACGACCTGCGCCCGGAGTTCGAGACCAACGTCTTCGGGCTGGTGCGGGTCGTCCACGCGATGCTGCCGCTGCTGCGCCGCTCACCGTCGCCACGCATCGTCAACGTCTCCAGCGACTCCGCCACCTTCGCCAACGCCACCGAGCAGGGCTCCATGTTCGCCCGCTCGCACGACTCGTTCGCGTACTCGGCGACGAAGACCGCGGTCAACATGCTGACGGTCAAGTACGCCAACGCCTTCCTCGACGACCCGGACCTGGCCCACATCAAGATCAACGCGGTGACGCCGGGGTACGTCGCCACCGACCTGAACGGCTTCAAGGGCGTGCGCAGCACCGAGGAGGGCGCCCGCGCCGCCGTGCACTGGGCCACGATCGGCGACGACGGCGAGACCGGCGGCTTCTTCGGCGATCAGGGCCGCGTGTCCTGGTGACCCCCTCCGGACGTGCGCAGGAACGCGGGCCGGGCGCGATCCCAGCCGGGCACGTCCAGGGCGTTGAGCGCGGCGACGATGCGTTTCTCCTCGTAGACGAAGTGCGTCTCCATCAGCGCGGCGAGGCTGTCGATCTCGCGGCGGACCTCGGCCGGGTCCCTCTCCCCGTCCAGCCCGGCGACCAGCTCCTGGAGCCGCCGCAGGGAGTCGTCGATGAGCCGGTGGTCGCGGCGCAGCTCGTCCAGCACGGGCCGTAGCTCGGGGAAGCGCGCCCCCACCTCGGGGAACGCGCCGTCGTCCTCGCCGGTGTGGTGCCGGGTGAGCGCCGAGCAGAAGGTCAGGCAGTGAGCCCGCAGCTCGCGCAGCCGGGTGCCGCCGGAGAGATGGCCCTCGACCTCCTCGCGCAGGGCCGCGAGCTCCTCGCGCAGCCAGAGGTGTACTTCGATCAACTGATTGCCGAACGCCCTCAGGCGCTCGTGGGATGTCACCAAAGATGAGTCCTTGGCTCCGGCGCCTCCATGCCCTCGGCGGTCTCATTGCCGGGTACACCGCGACGCTGGCAGATTTTCTACAACCCCTCAGCTGATCCGTCAACGGGAGACCCGGCCACCCGGTCCCGGTCACCCGGGTGCGCGGAGCAGCCGGACGGCGTCGGCGATGACCACTCCGTCCGCTTCGTCGCTCAGCTCGACCCTGCCCACCCCCTCGTTCATCCGGAACGTCCCGAGCGACACCCACGACCCGCCCCGCGGCTCCGTCACCCCGCTCCTGCCCTGGTCGACGCGTACGAGCGTGGTCCCGCCGGAGTGGCGGATCCGGTAGGGCGCGTCGCTCGCGCGGTTCTCGTGCACGGTGTAGGAGACCTGCACCTCGTACAGCCCGGTGAGCGGGACCACCGGCCGCCACCGGACGACGCTCGCGCCCGCGCCGGCACGGGCGTAGAGGTAGCCGGCGCCGCGGAAGCCGGCCACGCCCGAGCCGGCCGTCCAGGTGCCGCTGATCACTTCGTGCCCGAGCTCGCCGTTGTCGATCACCACCTCCTCCCGCACGTCGGGCTGCGACGGCGCGTCGATCAGGCTCAGCGTGTCCAGCGAGACCAGCCGGCCGCCGCCCCGGCCGACCCCGGACGCGGTGAACCGGATCCTGTGCGAGCCGGCCGTCAACGCGAGGCTCCCGAGGTAGGCCACGTCGTAGCCGTCGGCCCGGTCGGCGGTGGTGTCCATCACCGCCGACCGCGGTTTGACGCCGTCGACCGAGACGGTGACCAGGCCTCCCGCGGCGGCACGGAAGTAGCGCAGCAGCAGCTCGTAGGTGCCCGGGGCCGGGACGTTCACGGTGTACTCGAAGTAGGCGCCGGTCTGGGACGTGGTGAACACCACCCGCCTGCCCCCGCGCGCCACCGGGTCCTGGACCGTGGACGTGGTGCCGCCGGACGTGGCGGCGCCCGTGGTCAGATCGATGAGACGTTCGCTGTGGCCGGGGCCGCCGGACAGGCTGTCACGCCCCTCGCTCAGCCATTCGAGGGAGAACCGGCGCATCACCACCCGGCGGGGGAAGCTCGGGTGGTCGCCGTCGCAGCCGTACAGGAGCAGGATCGTGCCGTCGGAGAGCCGTCCCAGCTCGGAGTAGTACGAGCGCCCCTCGTTGATCACTTTGCTGTAGCGGAAGGAGTGCGCGTCGTCGTAGCTGATCGACACCGTCAGGTTGGTGCGCACCGGCGAGTCGGGGCGGCTGAACAGCACCCGGCCGGTCTCGGACGTTCCAGGCCCGCCGGTGTAGCGCAGCAGGCTCGCGTCCACGGCGTTGAACGTGCCGGTGGCCCCGTCCAGCCGGGGAGGCGACCAGGTCAGCCCGCGGTCGGAGCTGACCGACACGATCCGCTGCCGGTTGCCGCCCGCCGCGGCCCGGCCGTTGATCAGCACCGTGCCGTCGGACCTCTGCAGCAGCCTGGCCTCGTTGATGGGGTAGGCGGAGGAGACCGGCACCTCGCCGGTGGCGTGCCAGGTCCGGCCGTGGTCGTCGCTGTAGATCGACGCCACGCCGTAGCGGCGCTCGGGGACGGTGTTGCCGATGACCTCGCGGCGGTGGGAGCAGTTGAGCAGCAGCCGGCCGTTGTCGAGCTGGATGCCGTGCCCGGGGCCGGGGCCGTGCAGCGTCCATCCGTGGTCGAAGTGGTCGAACAGGCCCGGCATGGCACGCGGCGCGCTCCAGGTGAGACCGCCGTCGGTGCTGGCGATCAGATAGAGATCGCCGAGGTCGCCGGAGCAGGTGGTGTTGCCGGACAGCCGGATCGAGAGCATGGAGAACAGGAAGACGCCGCCGGTGGCCCGATCGACCACCAGGGTCGGGTTGCCCCACGACTGGCCGTTGACGGAGCGGACCAGCGTCCGCGTCGGCTCCCACGTCGCGCCGCCGTCGGGGCTGCGGCGCAGCAGCAGGTCCCGGGGGCCGGCGTCGCACACCTCGTGGCGGCCTTCGGTGACGACCAGGACGGTGTCGTCCGGCAGCACGGCCAGGCCGTGGACGTGGTAGCTCTCCAGCGGATCCACGGTGTTGTCCCACAGCGTCGTCTCGTCCAGGACCGCCGGCGAGCGGCTCGACGTCCTCGCGCTCGCGGGTGAGGTGGTGCCGAGCACGGCGGCCATCGACGCCGCGGCGACGCCGAAACCGAAGGCCCTGCGGCCGATGGAGGTGTGCTGCGGATCGGGCTGCGACATGGGCGCCTCCGGCATGAGGGGTGTGCTTCATCCGTAAGAGGTCGCGGGGGCGCGACATGTGACATCCGCCGGACGAGCCCGGCGTGAGGGTGGGGTCAGAGGTTCCAGCCGCACACGACCAGGTAGCCGTCGACGGTGGTGATGCGGTCGGAGACGGGGTCGTCGGGCAGGGCGTGGCCGAGGTCGCGGTTGCGGACCTCGCCGATCCAGCGGTCGTGCTGGTACTCGTGGTTGATGATCACTGTGAGCAGGGTCTGCGCGACGATCTTGAGCTGGGCGGGGGCGCCGACGTCCCCGGCTCCGATGGCGTTCATGCGGGCGTGCACCCGTTCGCCGACGGTGGCCCGGAAGTCGGCCAGCCGCCGGGCGTCGGGCAGGGGCAGGCGGTTGGCCTCCGGGTTGGCGGAGTCCATGAGGCCGTCCAGGTCGGGGGCGGGGCTCGGCTCGGCCGCGGTGAGGTTGCGGATCATGAAGTGGGCGACGTGGGCCTGGTGGCCGAGGTGCCAGCCGATGGGGCTGAAGTCCCGCTCGGGACGCCAGTGCAGTTCCTCGGCGGTCAGGTCGCGCCAGAGTTCGTCGGTGTAGGCGCGGGCGCGGTCGTACTCCGCGAGCAGGTGCGGGATCTCGAACATCGCGATCGGTACGGCGGCTTCAGTCGAACAGGTCGGTGTCGGAGCGGACGATCTGGTCGTACAGGGGCTGGAAGTTGATCCAGCCGACCAGGTCGTTGCCGATCTGGCCGTGGGTGAGCTTGGCCTGGTCGTGCTCGATGGACACGGTCGGGCCGGCGGCCTTGGCCAGCAGTTGCGCTTGGCAGGAGCGCTCCATCGTGATGAACCACCAGGCGGCGGCGTCGACGGAGTCGCCCACCGTGAGCAGGCCGTGGTTGCGCAGGATGACGGCCTTGTGCGAGCCCAGCGCCTGAGCGATGCGGCGGCCCTCCTCGGTGTCCAGGACCACGCCGGTGTAGTCGTCGAACAGGCCGTGGTCCTCGTAGAAGGCGCAGGCGTCCTGGGTCAGCGGCTCCAGCGGGGCGCCCAGCGAGGACAGCGCCTTGCCGTACACCGAGTGGGAGTGCGCGGCGGCGACCGCGTCCGGGCGGGCCTGGTGGACCATCGAGTGGATGGCGAAGGCGGCCTGGTTGACGTGGTACCTGCCGTGCACGACCTGGCCCTCGTGGTTGACCAGGATGAGGTCGCTGACCCTGATGTGCTTGAAGCTCATGCCGAACGGGTTGACCCAGAAGTGGTCGGGGTGCTCGGGGTCGCGGGCGGTGATGTGGCCGGCCACGCCCTCCTCGAAGCCGAACCTGCCGAACAGGCGCAGCGCGGCGACCAGGCGCTCCTGGCGGTGGCGCCGCTCCTGCCCGACGTCGTCGAACTTCGGCGGCAGGCGGAAGGTCAGCCGGTCGGCGGGGATGGGGTCGAGATTCATGTCAGCTCCGGAGTCCGTGGTCTCGCCGTGCGTGCGCACAACCGGGGGTGGCGTCGTGCTGATCCAGAGTCTTTCCCAAGCCGGGGCTGAGCAACAGCCGCCGAACCAGAATCCGGTTCGGAAAATTGAACCGCCTCTGAGGGGCGGCGAGGTACGCGTCAAGAGACCGGACGCCGCCCGGAACCGGTTCGGCCGTCCTCGCCCGCGTGCGCATGACGGCCGGCCCGGGGTCGCTGAACGCACGTTAAGCTACACCTGCAAGAAAACTTGCACGTGTCGTTTTGGGAGGGGTCGTGGCCACCAGGGAGAACACCGACCGGCGCGTGCGCCGCACCCGATCCGCCCTGGCCCGGGCCCTGATCGAGCTGGCCGAGGAGCGGGACGTGTCCCGGATCAGCGTCTCGGACGTGGCGGAGGGCGCGGGGGTGAGCCGTTCGGCCTTCTACGACCACTACCGCGACGTCCACGAGCTGGCCGAGGACGCCTGCACCGCCATGATCGACGACCTGATCGAGTCCCTGCCCGGCCCCGCCCTCGACTCGGCGGACCTGGTGCGGGAGGCGATCGCGTCGCTGGCGGCGTTCTTCGACAGCCTGGCCGGGCACGCCGGCCTGTATCGCGCGCTGCTCGGCTCGCAGGGCAGCGCGCGCGTCGCCGGCCACATCCGCCGCCGCATCGCCGCCGTCATCCATGACCGTCTGAGGCAGGCCGACGCCGGCGCGTGGCCGGAGCGCGTCCCGCACGACGTGACGGCGGCGTTCACCGCCGGTGCGCTGATCGGGGTGGCCATGGACTGGCTGGAGCGCGGCTGCTCCCGCCCCGCGGCCGAGATGGCCGAGCTGACCTGGCCGCTGCTGAACGCGCAGTACCGCGTCAGCGCGAGCCGCGGCTGAGCGTCACCGCTGATTCCGAACCGAAGGAGATCATTCATGTCCACTGCTGATGTGTCGGGCAAGTCCCTTGCCGAGCTCGTCTCGCTGAAGGGGCGGCGCGCCGTCGTCACCGGCGGCGGTCGCGGCCTGGGCAAGGCCATCGCCGCGCGGCTGGCCGAGGCCGGCGCGGACCTGCTGATCGGCGACCTCGACGAAGGACTGGCAGGTGCGGCGGCCAAGGAGCTCGCCGAGCGCCACGGCGTGCGCGCGGTCGGCGCCGCCATGGACGTCACCGACGCGGCGGCCGTGTCCGCCGCGGCCGACCGGGCGCTCGCCGAGCTGGGCGGCCTGGAGGTCTGGGTGAACAACGCGGGCATCTTCCCGGCCGTGCCGCTGCTGGAGATGACCGAGGAGACGTGGGACCAGGTGTTCGCGGTGAACGCGCGCGGCGTGTTCGTCGGCGCGCGCGAGGCCGCCCGCCGCATGGCGGCGGCCGGTACGGGCGGCGTCATCGTGAACATCGTCTCCACCGCAGGCTTCCGCGGCAGCGCCCCCGGCCTGGCCGCCTACGTCGGATCGAAGCACGCCGCCCGCGGCCTCACCCGTGAGCTGGCCCTCGAACTGGCGCCCATGGGCATCCGCGTGCTCGGGGTGGCGCCGAGCTTCGTCCCCACGGAGGGCAACCTGGCGATGGCCGCCGCCGCGGGCGTGAACCTCGCCGACCTCCCGCCGACCGACCTCATGCTGAACAGCCCGATCGGCCGCGTCGGCACGCCGGACGACATCGCGCGCGTCGCCCTGTTCTGCGCCTCGGACCTGTCGGCGTTCATGACCGGCAGCACCCTGCTGGCCGACGGCGGCGACACGGCCTGACCGGCCACTGCGGGCTCGCGGGTCTCCGGCCGGCGAGCGGCTGCCACCGGGCCCGCGGCGCGTGGGCGGCGGCGACCCGCCGGCTCTTCCACGGTGCGTCTTGCGCGCCTCTCACCTGCGCTTCTCCCGGACGGCTGAGGCGGGCGGGAAGAACAAGACTGTTGTCCGCGAATTTTTTCGTGCACGGTGGTCGGCGTCCCCACCACCTGCCTGACAGGAGTTCCCCCATGTCCGAAACGGTGCCGCTGCACCTCGCGGGCAACAACGCGCCGGTCGCCGACGAGGTGACCCTGGAGCCGTCCAGGGTCGTCGGCGAGATCCCGGCCGAGCTGAGCGGGCAGTTCTTCCGCAACGGGCCCAACCCGCGTACCGGCTGGTCGCCGCACTCCTTCGCGGGCGACGGAATGATCCACACCATCGCCCTCGACGGCGGCAGGGCCCGCTGGTACCGCAACCGGTACGTGCGCACGCCGCTGCACGAGCACCCCGGCGAGTCCCGTTTCGCCCTCGCCTTCGACCAGGAGACCCGCCGGATCGACTACCGGGTCACCACGGCCAACACCCACCTGGTCGCGCACGCGGGCCGCCTGTTCGCCCTGGAGGAGGGCGGCTTCCCGTACGAGGTGACGCCGGACCTCGCCACGATCGGGGCGCACACCTTCGGCGGAGCCCTGCGCACCCCGATGACCGCGCACCCGAAGACCTGCCCGATCACGGGCGAGCTGCTGTTCTTCGGCTACCAGCTCCGCCCGCCGTATCTGACCTGCTACCGCGCCTCGGCCGCGGGCGAGGTGGTGCAGACGCGGGTCGTGGACGTGCCGCGCGCGACGATGATGCACGACTTCGCCATCACCCGCAATCACGTGATCTTCATGGACCTGCCGGTCGTCTTCGACGCCGCGCAGGCAGCGGCGGGCGGGCCGCCGTGGCGCTGGGACGACGCGCACCGGGCCCGGTTCGGCGTGCTGGCGCGCACGGCCGGCGACGACGCGCCCGTACGCTGGTTCGACGTCGCCCCGTGCTACGTGTGGCACACCATGAACGCCTTCGAGGATCCGGCGGGCGACACGATCACCGTCACCGGCACCCGCGTCCCGACGCTGTGGCGCGGCGGCGCCGACGACCTGGAGGGCGGGCTCCCCGTCGTGCACCGCTGGACGCTGGACCTGCGGTCGGGCGCGGTCGCCGAGGCGCCGCTCGACGACGCCCCCAGCGAGTACCCCCGGGTCGCCGACTCCGTCCTCGGGCTGCCCCACCGTTACGGCTACACGACGAGCTTCTCCCTGGACGCCGAGCCCGAGCGGTCGCGGATCTACGCCTACGACCTCACCGGCGGCGGCGACCGGGCGGTGCACCGCCTGCCTCCGGGCCACACCTGCGGCGAGGCCGTCTTCGTGCCCCGGCCCGGGAACGGCGAGAACGAGGGCTACCTCATGACGTTCGCCCACGACCGCGGCACCGGCACGAGCTACCTGGCCATCCTGGACGCCGCCGACCTGGCCGCGCCTCCGCTCGCCGAGGTGCACGTCCCGGTACGCGTCCCCGCGGGCTTCCACGGCAACTGGATCCCGGCCTGAGGCGGTGGGACGTGACAGCCCCTCCGGTCACATGCTGGCGATGAGCTTGTCCACCCGCTCGTCCACGCTGCGGAACGGGTCCTTGCACAGCACCGTGCGCTGCGCCTGGTCGTTCAGCTTGAGGTGCACCCAGTCGACGGTGAAGTCGCGCCGCTTCTCCTGCGCCTTGCGGATGAACTCGCCGCGCAGCCGCGCCCGGGTGGTCTGCGGCGGCACCGTCTTGGCCTCGAAGATCCGGATGTCGGAGGTCACCCGCTCCACCGAGCCGCGCTTCTGCAGCAGGTAGTACAGGCCGCGCTTGCGGTGCACGTCGTGGTAGGCCAGGTCGAGCTGGGCCACCCGCGGCGAGGACAGCGGCAGGTCGTACTTCTTCCGGTAGCGCTCGATGAGCTGATACTTCGTCACCCAGTCGATCTCCCGCGAGACCAGGTCGAGGTTGCCCGTGTCGACCGCGGTGAGCGTGCGCTCCCACAGCTCCAGCACCCGGTGGGCGATCTCGTCGCCGCCGCGGCGGTCCACGAAGTCCTTGGCCTTGCCCAGGTACTCCTGCTGGATCTCCAGCGACGACGCCTCGCGCCCGTTGGCCAGCCGCACCCGCCGCCGCCCGGTCATGTCATGCGAGACCTCGCGGATCGCCCGGATCGGGTTCTCCAGGCTCATGTCGCGCAGCACGACCCCGGCCTCCACCATGCGCAGCACCAGGTCGGTCGCGCCGACCTTGAGCAACATGGTGGTCTCGCTCATGTTGGAGTCGCCCACGATGACGTGCAGGCGGCGGAACCGCTCGGCGTCGCCGTGCGGCTCGTCACGGGTGTTGATGATCGGGCGGGAGCGGGTCGTCGCCGACGACACCCCCTCCCAGATGTGCTCGGCGCGCTGCGACACGCAGTAGACCGCCCCGCGCGGGGTCTGCAGCACCTTGCCCGCGCCGCAGATGATCTGCCGGGTGACCAGGAACGGGATCAGCACATCGGCCAGCCGGCCGAACTCCCCGTGCCGGCCCACACAGTAGTTCTCGTGGCAGCCGTAGGAGTTGCCGGCCGAGTCGGTGTTGTTCTTGAACAGGTAGATGTCACCCGCGATGCCCTCTTCGCGCAGCCGCTTCTCGGCGTCGACCAGCAGCCCCTCCAGGATCCGCTCGCCCGCCTTGTCGTGGGTGACCAGCTCCACGACGTTGTCGCACTCGGGAGTGGCGTACTCGGGATGGCTGCCCACGTCGAGATACAGCCGGGCGCCGTTGGGCAGGAACACGTTGCTCGACCGGCCCCAGGACACGACCCGCCGGAACAGGTAGCGCGCCACCTCGTCCGGGGACAACCTGCGCTGGCCCTGGAAGGTGCACGTGACGCCGTACTCGTTCTCCAGGCCGAAGATACGTCGGTCCACCACCTCACCCTACTCTCCCCGCCCGTACGACGGGGCGAGCCCTGCAAGGGCGCGCTGAAGGTGTGGGTGCCCGCCGCCACCTCCCGCTCCGCCAGGTCCGGCAGGCTCACCGGGGCGGTCGTGCCCGGCGGCACGGTGGCCGTGACGGTCAGGACGCCGTTCTCGCTGCTCCAGGAGCCGCCGGTGACCACGACGTCCGTGGTGCCGTCGGCGCAGGTGATCTCCCGTTGGGCGATGAGGGCGGTGCGGTCGCCGTAGGGCTTCGTCCGGTCGAAGGTGCGGCCGCGGTACCAGCCGTCGGCCAGGGTGGCGCCGATGGTGTTGGGGCCCTCGCGCAGCAGGGCGGTGACGTCGTGGGTGCGGTGGGGGAGCCGGTGATGGGCTGCTGCGCGAGCGGGATCTCGTCGCCGGGCGGGACGTGTCGCTCGCCGGCGTCTGCACCGACGAGACCGCGCTGGCGTACGCGCGGCCGATCACGAACGTCTCGCCCCGCCCGAGGGCGGTGTCCAGGCAGGCGATGCGGTTGCTCTTCGAGCGCCTGGGGGGCGCGGACGGGCCGTCCCGCCTGGCGCTCGTCGAGCCGGAAGACCTGGTGCGGCGCGCCACCACCACCCTGTTCACCTGACGGCCCGCCGCCGCGACGGCGCGATACGTTTCGAAGCCAGGTCCGGCCACGGCTCGTGACCAGTGGGTCGCGCTCGGCCTGGAGGGGCCTTCTTTGTCCGGTTTTGGTGCACTTGTGAGCGCCGGGTCAGTGTCCGTCCCCCCGGGCCGGGGCAACTTCTGTGAGCGGCCGCAGACCTGACAGCGTGTTCAAGGGGGATGACGACGATGTCGCCAGGCAAGAAGAAGCCCGATCTGGTGAGCTCCATGTTCGCCGAACAGCCCGACGGAAGCTATGTGACGTCGCTGCACGGCCAGGCGGTGCTGCAGGAGCCGCTGCTGAACAAGGGCACGGCGTTCTCGGCCGAGGAACGCGCCGAGCTCGGCCTGGAAGGCCTGCTGCCGCCGGCGGTGGAGACGCTGGAGGAGCAGGCGAGGCGGGCCTACCTCCAGTACCGGGCCCAGCCGGACGACCTGCTCAAGAACGTCTACCTGGAGGCCCTGCGGGACCGCAACGAGGTGCTGTACTACCGGCTGCTGAGCGATCATCTGCGGGAGATGCTGCCCATCGTGTACGACCCGACCGTGTCCCAGGCGATCAAGACCTACAGCCACGAGTACCGCCGCCCCCGGGGCGTCTACCTGTCCATCGACGATCCGGGCGGGATCGAGCGGGCCTTCAGGAACGCCGGGCTGGGCCCCGACGACGTCGATCTGATCGTGGCCTCCGACGCCGAGGAGATCCTGGGCATCGGCGACTGGGGGGTGGGCGGCGGCATCGGCATCGCGACCGGCAAGCTCGCCGTCTACACCGCCGCCGCGGGCATCGACCCCGGCCGCGTCATCCCGGTCGCCCTGGACGTCGGCACCGACAACGAGGCGTTGCTGAACGACCCGGCCTACGTCGGCAACCGGCACGCGCGCGTACGCGGGCAGCGCTACGACGACTTCATCGACGCCTACGTCACCACGGCCACCCGGATGTTCCCCGGCGCCCTGCTGCACTGGGAGGACTTCGGCCCGTCCAACGCCCGCCGGATCCTGGAGAAGTACACCGGCCGGATCTGCACCTTCAACGACGACATGCAGGGCACCGGCGCCATCGTGCTGGCCGCCATGCTCAGCGCCGTCCGGGCGTCCGGGACCCCGATGCGCGAGCAGCGGATCGTCATCTTCGGCGCGGGCACCGCCGGCACCGGCATCGCCGACCAGCTGCGCGACGCGATGATCCGCGACGGCCTCGACCACGACACCGCGACCCGCCGGATCTGGCCGATCGACAAGCAGGGGCTCCTGGTCGACGACATGCCGGACCTGCGCGACTACCAGCAGCCCTACGCGCGCCCGCGCGACGAGGTCGCCGGCTGGTCCCGCGGCGAGCACGGCATCTCGCTGGCCGAGGTGGTCGAGCGGGTCAAGCCGACGATGCTGCTGGGCACCTCCACGGCGCACGGCGCGTTCACCGAGCAGATCGTGCGCACGATGGCGGCGGGCGTGGACCGCCCGATCATCTTCCCGATCTCCAACCCGACCGAGCGCATCGAGGCGATGCCCGCCGACCTGATCCGCTGGAGCGACGGCCGGGCGCTGATCGCCACCGGCATCCCCGTCGAGCCCATCACCTACAACGGCGTCACCTACGCCATCGCCCAGGCCAACAACGCCCTGCTGTACCCGGGCCTCGGGCTGGGCGCGGTGGTGGCGCGGGCCCGCCGGGTCAGTCCCGGCATGTTCCAGGCCGCGGCCGAGGCCGTCGGCGGCCTGGCCGACGTCTCCGCTCCCGGCGCGTCCCTGCTGCCTCAGGTGGACAACCTGCGCGAGATCTCCGCCACCGTGGCCGTCGCCGTCGCCGACCGGGCCGCCGAGGAGCACCTGGCCCGCGTCGATCTGCGCGACACCGTCCAGCAGGTCCAGGACGCCATGTGGCAGCCCGCCTACCGGCGCGTCCACGGGAACGGGCAGTGAGCGCGCCGCAGGTCCGCGAGGTGCCGATCGGGCTGCGGGCCAACGGCACCCGGACCGAGAGCGACTCCCTGGGCGAGATCGAGGTGCCGGCCGGGCACTACTGGGGCGCCCAGACCCAGCGCTCCCTGCTCCACTTCGACATCGGCGACGACCGCATGCCCAAGGCCGTCTACCGCGCCTACGGCCACATCAAGAAGGCCGCCGCGATCGTCAACGCCGGCGCCGGCCGGCTGCCCCAGTGGCAGGCCGACCTGATCAGCAGGGTCGCCGACGAGGTCGTCCGGGGCGAGCTGGACGGCGAGTTCCCCCTGTACGTGTGGCAGACCGGCTCCGGCACCCAGTCCAACATGAACGTCAACGAGGTGATCTCCAACCGGGCGATCCAGCTCGTGGGCGGGCGGCTGGGCAGCAAGGACCCGATCCACCCGAACGACCACGTCAACATGGGCCAGTCGTCCAACGACACCTTCGTCACCGCGATGCACATCGCCGCCGCCGAGACCGTCGACGACGACGTGCTGCCCGCCGCGGTCAGGCTGCGGGACGCCGCCGCGGCCAAGAGCCGGGAGTGGGAGCACGTCGTCAAGATCGGGCGCACCCACCTGGAGGACGCCACGCCGCTGACCGTCGGCCAGGAGTGGTCGGGCTACGTCGCCCAGCTCAGCGACGCCATCGACCATCTCGAACGCACCGGCGTCGGCCTGTACCGGCTGGCCATCGGCGGCACCGCCGTCGGCACGGGCCTGAACGCGCCGCCCGGCTTCGGCCAGGAGATGGCCGCGAAGATCGCCGAGCTCACCGGGCTGCCCTTCACCAGCGCGCCCAACACGTTCGCCGCCCAGACCTCCTGCGACGACCTGGTACGGGTCTCGGCCGCGCTGCGCACCCTGGCCGTGCCGCTGTTCAAGTTCGCCAACGACCTGCGCTGGCTCGGCTCCGGGCCGCGTACCGGGCTGCACGAGCTGATCCTGCCGTCCAACGAGCCCGGCTCGTCGATCATGCCGGGCAAGGTCAACCCGACGCAGGCCGAGGCCATGCTGATGGTCGCCATCCAGGTGATCGGCAACGACACGGCCGTCTCGATGGCCGGCGCGGAAGGCAACTTCGAGCTGAACGCCTTCCGCCCCGTCATCATCAAGAACGTGCTGCACTCGGCGCGCATCCTGGCCGACATGATGGACCACTTCCGCACCTTCCTCGTCGAGGGCGCCAAGCTCGACATGGAGCGGCTGCGCCACAACATCGACCACTCGATCATGATGGTGACCGCGCTCAGCCCCGTCGTCGGCTACGACGAGGCCGCCCGCATCGCCCACCACGCGCTGGACCACGGCCTTCCGCTCAAGGACGCCGCACTCGACTGCGGGGTCCCGGCGGACCTCTACGACAGGATCGTCAAACCCGAGAACCTCACCAGGCCCGGCGTCCCCGGCGCGGACGGCGGCGGCCGGCGCTGAGCGGGTACGCGGTCACCCGCGCGGGCGGGGGCGGCCGGCGCTGAGCGGGTACGCGGTCACCCGCGCGGGCGGTGGACGACCTTCTCGGCCGAGCGGCCGGGAAAGACGACGAGCAGGTGCTCCTCCAGCGGCGCGCGGGGATCGTTCTCGTCCCACGGCCGCGTGCGGGTGTGGACGCGCAGGCGGTAGCGGCCAGGACCGGCGACGGCCAGGCCGGGCAGCGGCGCGACCGCCCCGCTGTCGCCGCCCTCCGGGTACGCGGGCACGACCAGCCGGCCGCTGCGGCTGGTGATGCCCACTTCGACGACGTGGTCCCAGCCGGTGAGCCGGAGCGGCGGTGC
Organism: Nonomuraea thailandensis; assembly: GCF_024172165.1. Taxonomy (GTDB): domain Bacteria; phylum Actinomycetota; class Actinomycetes; order Streptosporangiales; family Streptosporangiaceae; genus Nonomuraea; species Nonomuraea thailandensis. Next base: position 2,698,840 of record NZ_JAMZEB010000002.1, read on the forward strand.
CCTGTCGAACGCCTTGACCGTCATGCACATCGCCGAGTTCTCCTCGTCGGTCACGATGGCGGCGGCGCTGCCCACGGCGTCGATGAACCCGTCCTGGCCGGCGTCGAAGAGGTCGGCGACGTCGTCACTTTCGTCGTAGAGGTAGCCGGGCTCGCCCGCGCTGTCGTCGCGGTCGTCGAAGACGGCGTAGCCGCCGCCTTCGAACAGCATGTACGCGGCCGTGCCCTGCCGCCTGGCCCGCACCCCGGGCCACGGGTCGGCGCACCGGGCGTTCGCCAGGGCCTTCCACAGAGCCTCCTCCAGGTCGCGCTCGGCCTGGCGGCGGCCGGCCTCGGCGTTCTGGCGGGCGACGATGCCGGGGCACAGGTACTCCAGGGCCGCGGCCAGCTCGATGCTGTCCGCGGTGCCGCCCGCCCGCTCGTGCAGCGCGTGCCGTTCCCGGTCGCCGGGCAGCGCGCACAGCTCCGTCCCGTAGGCGAGGACGCGCTGGTCGGCCAGGTCCTCGGGGAACATCGTGGCCGCCGCGAAGGTCCCGCCTCTGGCCAGGCAGAGGAACGACCGCCGCCGCTCCTCGGGCCCCAGGCCGGCCGCGGGCCGGAGCCGGTCGCGGCAGCTCTCGTCCGCGGCCGTGTACGTGAGCCGGGCGTCCCTCTCGGATCCGACGGCCATCGGCAGCACGAGCACGACGGTGGCTGCGGTGAGCAGCCACGGCGTGCGCCGGGTCGCGGGCGCCGCGACACCCGGGCCGGCGACGGCGGCGCCCTCGTGCGCGGTGCGCGGGCCGGCGGCGGCGCCGTCGTGCGCGGTGCGCGGGCCGGGAGTGGCGAGCTCGTGCGCGGTGCGCGCCGCCCACACGACGGTGAGGCCGCCGATCGCGTGCACGGCGAGCGTCAGGCCGTCGAACGTCGGCCGTCCGGCCTGGAGCAGCGAGTAGATCTGCGGGACGAGCAGGGCGGTCCAGCCGATGACCACCGTGGCGGCGCTGAACCGCCCGTCACGTCCCTGCCCGGCGATGATCATCAGCTTGGCGCAGATCGTCGCCTTGGCCAGCAGGATCGACGCCGACAGCAGCGGGCCCCCGGCGAACAGCCGCAGCACCGCGGCCAGCACCCCTGTCAGGCCGAGGCCGAGGGCGACCAGCCGGAACCGGCCCGTGGCCCCCGCGAGGGTCCGCACCAGCAGGACCAGGGTGGCGCTCCACACGGCCCAGCGCCCGGCGAACTCCGCGACGTCGGACAGGACGTCGAGGAGCTCCCAGAGCAGCAGCTCGCCGGCCACGTCCGCGTAGAGCAGGCGCCGCAGCCACACCACGTCGCGCGGCGGCGCCCCGGCGCGCGGCACGGCCGGGCCGCGCAGGATCTGCCACAACGCCCACGCGTTGAGCGCGCAGATCGCCCCGAGCAGGATCGGCGTCTCGTCCGCCCACGGCCACGGACCCGCCGCCGCGACGAGGGCGAACCACTGCCCGCCGCCGTACCCGGCGGCGACGGCGGCGACGGTCAGGTAGAGCGCGACGGCGACGGCGGCCGGACGCCCGAAGCGGTGGCGGGCGACGGCGGCCCGGAGTAAGGCGACGATGCGGATGATCTTATGGGACGCCCAGGCCGCCCGGCCCGCTCAGGCCGCCCGAGCCGCAGGGCCCCGGGCCCGCGGGCCGCGGGCCGCTCAGGACCGTCAGCCGACGCCGAGGAGCGAGTGGGCCCGCGCGCGATCGGCCCGGAACTCGGCGGTCGGGCCGCGGTGCACGATCTGCCCCTTGCGCATGACCGCCACCTCGTCGGCCAGCCGGAACGCCAGGTGGAGGTCCTGCTCCACGAGCAGGGCCGCGATGCCCTCGCCGCGCAGCCGTTCCAGCAGGCCGGCGACGTGATCCACGACGGCGGGGGCGAGGCCGTCGGACGGCTCGTCCAGCAGGAGCAGGCGCGGATCGCGCAGCAGGGCCCGGCCGATCGCGAGCATCTGCTGCTCGCCACCGGACAACTGGTCGCCGCGGTGGCCGCGACGCCCGGCGAGCCGGGGCATCAGCTCGTAGACCCGCTCCACCGTCCAGGCGCGGTCGCCGCGCCGGGCCGCGAGGCCGAGGTTCTCCGCCACGGTGAGCGGGGCGAAGACGCGGCGGCCCTGCGGGACGATCGCGACGCCGGCACGCGCCACGGTGTGCGCGGCGGCGCCGGCCACCTCCCGGCCGCCGATCCTGATGCTGCCGGAGTACGGCTTGAGCAGGCCCATGACGGTGTGCACGAGGGTGGTCTTGCCGGCGCCGTTGCGGCCGAGCAGAGCCACGACCGCGCCCTCGGGCACGGTGAGGCCGACGCCGTCGAGCACGGTGGTGCCGGCGTAGCCCGCCCGCAGGTCGCATACGGTGAGCACGTCCGTCATCGGGAGTCTCCGGTGAAGAGTTCGTCGGTCCTGGCCGTGCCGAGGTAGGCGGCGCGTACGTCGTCGTCGGCCCTGATCTGCCCGGGCGGGCCGGAGGCCAGGACTCTTCCGAGGTGCAGGACGGTGACCCGGCCGGCGAGGCGGAACACCACGTCCAGGTCGTGCTCGACGATGAGCAGGGTCAGGCTGTCCGGCAGCCGTTCGACGAGGCCGGCGAAGCGTTCGGTCTCGGCGGCGGACATGCCTGCGGTGGGCTCGTCGAACATCACCAGCGTCGGCTGCGCGGCCAGGACCATCGCCACCTCCAGTTGCCTGCGCTCGCCGTGCGAGAGCGCGCCTGCCCGGTCGGCCGCGCGCCCGGCCAGCCCCACCGCTTCCAGGTGCGCGCGGGCTCCGGCCTCGGTACGGGCGAAGCGGCGCGCGGCCCGGTCGAAGCGGTGCGCCACCCGGTCGACGCGCTGGACGGCGAGGGCGACGTTGTCCAGCACCGAGCAGTTCAGGAACAGGCTGGCGTGCTGGTAGGTGCGCAGCAGCCCGCGCCGGGCGCGTTCGGACTCCGGCAGCCCGGTGATGTCCTGCCCGTCGAACAACACGCTTCCCGAGGTGGCCCGCAGGGTTCCCGCCACGGTGGCGAACAGTGTGGACTTGCCGGCGCCGTTCGGGCCGATGAGGGCGTGCCGCTCGCCCGGCAGCACGGACAGGTCCACGCCGTCGACCGCCTTGAGCGAGCCGTAGGCGCGGGTCAGGCCGCGCAGCTCCAGCAGGGGCGTCACGGGAGCCGCTCCTTCCGGTGGCGGGCCCCGGCTCTCAGCCCGGCGAGACCGCGGGGGAGGAGGAAGACGACGGCCACGAAGGCCAGGCCCAGTACGAGGGGCCCGTGGCCGCCGATGGAGGCCGACAGGTTGTCGCGGACGAGCAGCACCAGGGCCGCGCCCAGGCAGGGCCCCCACAGACTGCCCGCCCCGCCGATCACCACGCTGAGCAGGGCGAGCGCCGCGACCTCGAACCCGAGGTCCCCGGCCGAGACGAACCTGGCATGTGCCGCCCACAGCGCGCCGCCGGCGCCCGCGACGGCTCCGGCCAGGCAGAACACGCCGTACCTGGCGAGAGCCGGGCGGTAGCCCAGGGCCCGCAGCCGGGGCTCGTTGTCGCGGATGCCGCGCAGCGTCCGCCCGTATGGGGAGCGCACGACCAGCGCGACCGCCGCGAAGACCGTGGCCGCCACCGCCAGCACCCACCAGTAGACGAACCCGGCGGCGGTGAGCGGCGGGCCGCCGAGCAGGGTGATCGGAGGCATCCCGGCCAGCCCGTTGCCGGCGCCCACGACCGACCAGGTGTCGGCCACCTGGTGCACCGACTCGCCGATCGCGAGCGTCAGCATCAGGAAGACGATGCCCCGGGCCCGCACCGCCACCCAGCCGGTCAGCGCCGCCGTGACCAGCCCGGCGGCCAGGCCGGCGAGCGCCTGGACGGCGGCGTCCGAGGTGAGGTGGATGCCGGTCAGCGCCGCGGCGTAGGCGCCGGCGCCGAAGTACGCCGCCTGCCCCAGCGTGGGCAGCCCCGTGACACCGGTCAGCAGGTCCACGCTGAGCACCAGCACGGCGAAGGCCAGGATCCGGGTCATGGCCGAGACCGGGTAGGCGCCCAGCACCAGCGGCGCCGCCACGAGGAGCAGGATCAGAGCGACGGCCACGGCGGTCCTGCCCGCGGCGCGCCGGGGTCGCACGCCGTCCGCCGCTCCCGCCGGATCGGCCGCCGGCGTGGTGGTCTCGTAGGCGGCCCTCATGCGTGCACCGCCGTACGCGCGGGCAGCAGGCCCGCCGGGCGCAGCAGGAGCACCACGCCCATCGCGGCGAAGACCAGGAAGGAGGCGTACTCCGGCAGCAGCGCGGTGCCGAGTGCCTGCACCTGCCCGATCAGCACCGCGCCGAGCAGCGCGCCCCGGACCGAGCCGAGCCCGCCGATCACCACCACGACCAGCGCCAGCAGCAGCACCTTCTCGTCCAGGCCGGGCGCGGCGCCCAGGACGGGCCCGGCCAGCACGCCGCCGGCCGCCGCGAGCCCGGCCCCCGCCGCGAAGACCCCGACGAGCACCCGGCCCGTGTTGACGCCCAGCGCCGACACCATGCCGCGGTCGGCGACCGTCGCGCGGATCAGCGCGCCGAGCCGGCTCCGCTCGACCAGCACGTAGACGCCCGCGGCCAGCACCACCCCGAACCCGATCACGAGCAGCCGGTAGACCGGGTACGTCTCGCCGAACACCGCGACGCTGCCCGACACCGGGGCGGGCGCGCCGATGGAGTGCACGTCGTTGCCGAACAGCATCGACAGCACCTCGGCGACGACCAGCGAGACCCCGAGCGTGAGCAGCGCCTGGTCGAGGTGGCGGGGCGTGGCCCGGGTCAGGCCCGCCAGGACGCCGCCGAGCACCGCGCCCACCCCGGCGGCCAGCAGCACCGCCACCACGAAGGCCGCCAGGCTCGCGCCGTCGGCGACCAGCGCCACGGCGACGTACGCGCCGGCCAGGTAGACGGCGCCGTGGGCCAGGTTGAGCACGTCCATCATGCCGAACACCAGCGACAGGCCCAGCGCGATGGCGAACAGCAGCGCGCCCATCGCCAGCCCGTTGAGCACGCTCACCAGGTACGTGGCCATCAGCCCAGCTCGCTGACGACGGCGTTGACCATGGTGCCGCCGCTGGAGCGGACCTCGCGCAGGTAGTACGTCTGCTGGGCGTCGTGGTCGGCGTCGAAGCTCCACCGGCCCCGGGGGCTGTCCACGGTCCCGACGGTGCCCAGCGCCTTGACCAGCTCTTCCCCGGTGCCGCCAGGTGCGCCGGGAAGCGCCTTGTCCAGCACCGTCGCGGCGTCGTAGGCCTGCACCGCGTAGACCGTGGGAGCCTCGTCGTAGGCCTTGCGGTAGGCGGCTGCGAATTCCTTGTTGCGCGGGGTGTCCAGCTCCGCGGAGTAGTGCAGCGACGTCTTGACGCCCACCGCGGCGTCCCCCTGGGCGTCGAGCACGCCGCCCTCGGTCAGGAACCCGGTGCCGTACAGCGGGGTGCTGCCGGCCAGCCCGAACTGCTTGTACTGCTTGACGAAGCTGACGGCCTCGGCGCCGGCGTAGAAGGCGTAGACGGCCTTGGCGTCGGAGCCGCGGATGGCCGACAGGAACGGCTGGAAGTCCTGGGTCTTGCCGAAGGGGGTGTACTCCTCGCCGGCCACCTTGCCGCCCGCGGCCTCGAACGTCTTGCGGAAGCCGGCGATCATCTCGCGGCCGGCGGCGTAGTCGGCGGCGATGAGGTAGACGCCGCCCTTGGCCTCCTTGGCCACGGCGGGGCCGAGCGGGGCCGCGACCTTGCCGTTGGCGAAGCTGGTGCGCCACACGTACTCGGACTTGCGGGCGCCGGTGACGTCGTCGGCGCCGGCGTTGGCCACCAGCAGCGGCTTCTTCGACTCGTGGAAGAAGTCGCGCAGCCCCAGCGCGGTGGCCGAGTTGACGACGCCCACCACCGCGGTGACCTGGTCCTGTGTCACCAGCTTCTGCGCGGCCGGCACGCCCGTCTGCGGGCCTTCGCCCTCGTCGGCGCTGACCACCTCGACGGCGCGGCCGCCGAGCTTGCCGCCGTGCTGGTCGAGATAGAGCTGGAAGCCGTTGCGCATGTCCTCGCCGAGCGGCGCGTAGACGCCCGACAACGGCACCAGCAACCCGATCTTCACGGCGCCGCCGGTCCCGCCGCCGCCGGACTGGTCAAGGCTGGAGCCGGCACAGCCGGAGAGCACGAGTGCGGTCGTCACGAGGGCAAGGGCGGCAGCTCTGTTCCGTAAGACGTGCATGGCGACACTCCAGGGGGATGGGCTCGGCGCCCCCGCGCTGGGACGGTGGGCCCAGAATCTACAGATGTGTGTTGTGGCGTCAATAGCGTGTAATCAATCGAGATCTTCGAGCCGGTGACGACGGCCCTGACCTGCCGGTTTCAGTTATTTGCTACACCTGACTTATGTGTCGCAATGAGAATGTGGCATTTTGGAGGGAGGTGGACCCTTCATCGGCAAGGAGTAGCCATGACCGCTGACCCCCGTACGGGCGCGGCGCCCGCCCCCACCGGCCCGCTGAGCCGCGTCGACTACAGCGAGCGCATCCCGAACAACGTCGATCTCGCCGGTGACCGCCGCCTGCAGCGCGCGCTGGAGAGCTGGCAGCCGAAGTTCCTGGACTGGTGGAAGACGCTCGGCCCGGCCCTGCCGACCAAGGACGTCTACCTGCGCACCGCCGTCGCCGTCGGCCGTGACGGGTGGGCGCACTTCGAGCACGTCCCGATGGAGGAGTACCGCTGGGGCATCTTCCTGGCCGAGCGCGACCCGGCCCGCAAGGTGGGCTTCGGCAAGCACAAGGGCGAGCCCGCCTGGCAGGAGGTGCCCGGCGAGCACCGCGCCGACCTGATGCGGCTGATCGTCATCCAGGGCGACACCGAGCCGGCCTCGGTCGAGCAGCAGCGCGCCCTCGGCAACACCGCGCCCAGCATCTACGACCTGCGCAACCTCTTCCAGGTCAACGTCGAAGAGGGCCGCCACCTGTGGGCCATGGTCTACCTCCTGCACGCCTACTTCGGCAGGGAGGGCCGGGAGGAGGCCGAGCAGCTCCTCCAGCGCAACTCCGGCGACCTCGACGCGCCCCGCATCCTCGGCGCGTTCAACGAGGAGACCACCGACTGGCTGCAGTTCTTCATGTTCACCTACTTCACCGACCGCGACGGCAAGTACCAGCTCGGCACCCTGAAGGAGTCGGCGTTCGACCCGCTCGCGCGCACCTGCCAGTTCATGCTCAAGGAGGAGGCCCACCACATGTTCGTGGGCACCACCGGCGTGCAGCGCACCCTGGAGCGCACGGCCGAGCTCATGAGGGAGCACGGCACCGCCGACATCCTCCCGCACGGCGGCATCCCCCTGGACATCATCCAGAGGTACCTGAACTTCCAGTTCTCCGTCTCGATGGACCTGTTCGGCTCCGAGCAGTCCACCAACGCCGGCAACTACTACACCTCAGGTCTCAAGGGCCGCTGGATGGAGACCCGCCGCAAGGACGACCACGTGCTGCTGGAGGACACCCGCGAGCTGAGCCACGTCGAGAACGGGCGGATCAGGACCAGGACGGTGCCCATGCTCAGCGCGCTCAACCTCGACCTGCGCGACGAGTACGCCGCCGACTGCGCCCACGGCGTGCGCCGCTGGAACCAGGCCCTGAAGAACGCCGGCCTGTCCGAGCGCCTCTATCTGCCGCACGAGGGCTTCAACCGCAAGGTCGGCGTCTACGCCGGCCACCACGTCACCCCGCACGGCGAGGTCCTCGACGAGGCCGCCTGGCACGCCCGGGCCGCCGAATGGCTGCCCACGGCCGAGGACCGCGAGAAGGTCGCCTCGCTGATGATCCCCGAGTACGAGTACGGCAGGTTCGCCGGCTGGATCGCCCCGCCCAAGACCGGCATCAACGACCAGCCGGTCGAGTTCGACTACGTGCACCTGGCCGAGGAAGGGCTGCTCTAGTGACGCGTGGCGGCGTCCTGCTCCATCCGGCCCCACTCGGCCTGGGCCCGCCGGTGCCACCGGTTGTGCAGGTCGTGGAAGACGGCCGCCGCGCGGGGGCCCGGCCAGGCGTGGTCGAGCAGCTCGGCGGGCAGGTCGGGATCGACGAACGGGAAGCGCCGCCACTCCTGGATGAGCAGCACCTGGTTGACGAACGCCTCCCGATCGGAGGAGACCGGGAGGCCTTCGAAACGTTCGATGAAGGCCACGTAGCGCTTCTCGACGTCGTCGAGGTCCCACGCCGCCGTGATGATCTTGCTGGTGTCGCCGATGCCCGCCGACGGCCCCGTCCAGGCGTAGGCCCGGTCGGCCAGGTCGAGCTCGCGGACGATCTCGCGCACCTCGGCCTCCTTGGAGGCGTCGGGCACCACCCACAGCCCCGGAGCCGGCGAGCCGAGCCCGAGCCAGGTGAGCTTGGTGCGCAACCGGTGCCTGAGCTGGCGCTGGGTCTCCGGCACGCCCGCGGTGAGCACCAGCCAGCGCCCGTCCCAGGTGCGGGAGCGGCGCATGAAGGCGTAGATGCGCTCGGCGCCCTCGTGCAGCAGGCGGTCGCCGGCCTCCGTCAGCTTCCACCGCACCTTGCGGCCGTGCCGTTCGGACTGCAACAGGCCCTCGGCGGCGGTGCGGGACAGGGCCTGGCGGGCGGACTTCTCCTCCACCCCGAGGGACGAGAGGGCCTCGACCAGGCTGCCGGTCCACATCTCGCCACGGCGGGGCATGACGAACTCCCCGAGAACGGTCAGCAGCAGCGACCGGGCGCTGGCGGACGTCCGGTCCTGCGGGCGTTCCGCGGGCACGGCCGGCCGGCCGCCGTCAGGCGTGCGCGGCTCGCTCGGGGCCACCGCTCCCTCCCTCGTTCGACATCGCCGTGACGCGCATTCTCTCAGGTCAGGCCTGCCTGCCTGTAACCAGGACCCGGCCCGCACATTCTACAAACCATTGACGCTGCTTATATATCAAGTCGAATATTAGGGGTGAAGGCCCCGAACCTCCGGAGCACGCATTGACTGTCACCGCCGAGACCCCGCCGATGGTCCGCTTCGCCACCTCGCCGGACCGCTACCGTCACTGGACGCTCACGGTGGACGGCGCGGTGGCCACCGTCACGCTGCGCGTGGACGAGCAGGGCGGGCTGGTCCCCGGCTACGAGCTGAAGATGAACTCCTACGACCTCGGCGTGGACATCGAGCTGTACGACCTCGTCCAGCGGCTGCGCTTCGAGCATCCCGAGGTCGCAGCGGTCGTGCTGACCGGCGGCCTGGACCGGATGTTCTGCGCCGGGGCCAACATCCGCATGCTCGCCCAGTCCTCGCACGCCTGGAAGGTGAACTTCTGCAAGTTCACCAACGAGACCCGCAACGGCATCGAGGACGCCACCGAGCACTCCGGCCAGACCTGGATCGCCGCACTCAACGGCACCGCCGCGGGCGGCGGCTACGAGCTGGCGCTGGCCTGCGACCAGATCGTCCTGGTCGACGACGGCTCCTCGGCCGTCTCCCTGCCCGAGGTGCCGCTGCTCGGCGTGCTGCCCGGCACCGGCGGGCTGACCCGCGTCGTCGAGAAGCGGCACGTGCGCAAGGACCGCGCCGACCTGTTCGCCACCAGGCCCGAGGGGTTCCGCGGGAAGACCGCGCTGGCATGGGGCCTGGTCGACGCCGCCGTCACGCGCAACGCGTTCGGCGAGGAGATCGCCAGGCGCGCCGGCGAGGCGGTGCGCAGGTCCCGGCGCCCCTCGGACGCCGAAGGCGTCGCGCTGACGCCGCTCGACCGCAAGGACGAGGGTGACACCATCACCTACCCGTACGTGTCCGCCCTGCTCGACCGGGCGAACCGCAGGGCCGAGATCACGGTGTCCGGCCCGCACGACGCCCCGCCCGCCGGCCCCTCCGCCCAGGGCGCCGCCTACTGGCCCCTGGCCATGACCAGGGCGCTGGACGACCTCGTCCTCCACCTGCGGACCAACGAACCGGACCTCGGCATCTGGGTGCTGCGCGCCGCCGGCGACCACGACCGGGTGCTGGCCTACGACGACCAGCTCCACACCACGGACGACTGGTTCGTCAACGAGGTGCGCCTCTACTACAAGCGCACGCTCAAGCGCCTCGACGTCACCAGCCGCAGCCTCATCGCCGTCATCGAGCCGGGCAGCGCCTTCGCGGGGCTGCTGGCCGAGCTGGCGCTGGCCGCCGACCGGCAGTACATGCTGGAGGGCGTCTACGAGGACCGCGACGACGACGCCACCCCCGCCACTCTCGTGCTGACGCCCGCCAACGACGGCGACTACCCGATGGGCAACGGCCTGTCCCGCCTGCGGTCGCGCTTCTGGGGCAACGACGCCGACCTGGACGCCGTACGGGCCCGGCTGGGCGAGCCGCTGGACGCCGCCGCCGCCACCGAGCTCGGCCTGGTCACCGTGGCCCTGGACGACATCGACTTCGAGGAGGAGCTGCGCATCGCCTTCGAGGAACGCGCCTCGCTCTCGCCCGACGCGCTGACCGGCATGGAGGCCAACCACCGATTCGCCGGCCCCGAGACCCTGGAGACGAAGATCTTCGGCCGGCTCACCGCCTGGCAGAACTGGATCTTCATCCGGCCCAACGCCTCCGGCCCCGACGGCGCGCTGCGCCGCTACGGCACCGGCCGCAAGGGCGACTTCGACCTCGGGCGGGTGTGAGCATGACCCCGTTCGACGCCGGCGCCCCGCCCGGGACCGGGCACCCGTTCACGGACGAACCATGATCGACGGCCTCCCGCTCATCGACGCGCACGTCCACGTCCCCCTGCTCGGCACCCTCAAGCCCGCCTGGCTGAGCTGGGCCCGCGGCTTCGGCCAGGACGGCCTCCTGGAGGACGTCTGGGACTCAGGCGGCAGGCCGCGCCCGTCCCGCCTGGACGAGCTCTTCGCCGCCCAGGGCGTGGACGTCGCGCTGCTGTTCTGCGAGTACAGCCCCAAGGCCACCGGCACGCAGGCGTTCGAGGACCTGCTGCCGATCGTCGAGCACAACCCGTCCCGCTTCCGCCCCGTCGCCAACGTCAACCCCCACCTGCACTTCCCCATCGCCGCCGAGGTGCGGCGCCAGCTCGGCCTCGGCGCTGCCGCGCTCAAGCTGCACCCCGTGCACGGCGGCTTCCGCTGCGACGACGCCGCCCTCTACCCGGCCTACCACGTGCTCGAAGAACGCGGAGTGCCGCTCGTCGTCCACTGCGGCACGAGCTCCTTCCCCGGCTCGGCCAACGAGAACGCCGACCCGGCCTTCCTCATCCCGGTCATCCGGGACTTCCCCGGGCTCGACGTCGTGCTCGCCCACGGCGGGCGCGGCTGGTGGTACGACGCCGCCGCCTTCCTGGCCCTGTCCCAGGACACCGTCTGGCTGGAGCTGTCCGGCCTGCCGCCCAAACGGCTGCCCGAGTACTACGCCCGCCACGACCTCACCCGCCTCGCCCGCAAGTGGATCTTCGGCACCGACTGGCCTGGCGTTCCCGGCATCGCCGCCAACGCCCGCGCCGTCGCCGGGCTGCTGCCGGAGGAGGTGGCCGCGGCCGTTCTGGGGGGCAACGCCACGAAGGTCTACGCCGGCCTGCGCGCGCGGGAGTGACCGATGGACGCCGTCGAAACGGGCGGGCGCCGGCGCGCCCAAGCCGCCGGCGCTCCGCCGCGGGTGACGACAGGTCCCGTGCGGGGCCCGGACGGTGCGACGCCCGGAGCCCCCGCACGGGACGGGGCGTCAGCGCTTCATCGGCGCTTCAGCGGCGCTTCATCAGTGCTCCGTCAGCGCTCCATAGCGCTCCATCAGCGCTTCATCAGGGCGAAGACTCCCCAGCCGAGATACTCACGCGTGAAGCGCGCGTAGCGGGCGGGCTCGTGGGTGAGCTCCTCCCGTACCTCGGGGGCCAGCTCGTCGTCAGGGTTCCGGTCGAGCCAGCGGCGCAGGTTGAGCCACTGGGCCGCGGCGTACCGGTCCCAGCTGTCCTGGTCGGAGAGCACCATCTCCACGACGTCGTACCCGAGATCCTGGAACTGCTCGATCAGCTCCGGCAGCAGCAGGAAATCGGAGATGCCGGTGGCGTGGCAGGCCTTGGCGGTCTCCTCGTCCTGAGGAGTCCGCCGCCAGTACGGCTCGCCGATCAGCATCAGCCCTCCAGGAAGGAGGCTGCGGCTGAGCAGCTCGGTCGTTCCGGCGACACCGTTCCCGATCCACGTCGCGCCGACACAGGCGGCCAGCTCGACCGGCTGGTCCGCGACATGGCCCGAGGCGTCGCCGTGGACGAACTCGACCCTGTCGGCGACGCCGAGCTCGGCGGCGCGGGCCCGGGCCCGCTCGGTGAAGGCCGTGCTGATGTCCACCCCGGTGCCCGTGATCCCGTGGTCACGCGCCCAGGTGCACAGCATCTCGCCCGAGCCGCTGGCCAGGTCGAGCACCCGCGTCCCGGGGGCGAGGTGGAGCGCTTCGCCCAGGGTGGCGAACTTGGCCGCGGTCAGCGGGTTGTGGATGCGGTGGCTGCTTTCGCGGATGGTGAAGATGCGGGGAAGGTCCATGACCAGATTCCTTTCCGTCATGCCTTGCGGTGGGAAGAGCGGTTGATGGCGCGTCGCAGGCGCGTGATGTGCCGGGGCCCGATCTCGGCGACGGCGTCGCACGGGCCGTAGCCGGCCGGAGTCAGGACGCGCGCAGGAGAAGAGGGAGCAGGCTGATGTGAAGCGAGTCGATGAGACAACGTGGAGACCCTTGAAAGGGGACCCCGCCGGACAGCAGGCGTGCCGAAGCTGCTCCCATCAGGGAGAAGGGCAGGCGAAGGTCAGGCAGAGGCCCGGGAAGTGAGGATGATCCGGGCACCGCGCACAGCGGTGGTCTCCGCGACAGTCATCAACTCACCTCCTTCGATCTCCGTGAGCGAACCGTTGTCGCTGCACCAGATCGTATAGCAACCGCCGTACCGGCCGCGACCGTGCAGCCGCCGGCGGCGCGGTGCGGGCGACGCGGTGCGGGCGGAGCACACAGGCGCGGGCGCGGTGCGGGCGGAGCGCACAGGCGCGGGCAGGCCGACAGCACCTTTTCTTGTCTCCGGCCGGCGCGGGGGCGATCAGCCCAGTGACGCCGCCGCCGCGCGCAGCTCCCGCAGGGCGGCCAGCGCATGGTGCGCGAGCCCCCGCGCGTCGTCGCGATCCCCTTCTGACCACTCGGCGTAACCCCGCTTGAAGGCCAGGACTCCCAGCTCGGCCGCGAGATGGGCAGTCGGGTCCTGGACGCCGCGGGCGATGAGCGCGGCGGTCATCGCGGCCGCGAGACCGACGCTCTTGAGCGCGTCGCGCTCCTGGAGCTCGGTGCTGGCCGCCACGGCTGCTCTCAGGCGGGGGCCGAGCTCGCGGTTCGCGGGGCCCATGGCGCTGGAGGCGCGTTCGAGGCCGGCGGCGACCGCGTCGAGCGGGCCGGCGTCCGGGGGCGCCTCGGCGATGCCTTCGGCGAGCAACCGGCTCAGGGTCTCCTGGCCGGCGACCAGCAGCTCACGCTTGTCGGAGAAGTGCCGGAAGAAGGTGCTCTTGGTGACGCCGGCGCGCTCGGCGATCTGCGCCACCGTCGTGGCGTCGTATCCCTGCTCGGTGAACAGGTCGACGGCCGCGACGACGAGTCGCTGGGTCGTCTCCGGTTGCCATCGGGCCATGAACGCCATCCTAGGTGATGGGACAGGTGTCCCGTCGGCGTGTAGAGTGACGGGACAAAAGTCCCATCACTTTGGAGAGTCGCATGCATGTCTTCGTCACCGGCGGCACCGGCACCATCGGCTCCGCCGTCGTCGCCGAACTGCTCAACAACGGTCACACCGTTCTCGCGCTGGCCCGCTCCGACAGGTCCGCGCAAACCCTCACCGACGCCGGCGCCCAGGTGCTGCGCGGGCAGCTGGCCGACCTCGACGTCCTGCGGGCGGGCGCCGCGCGGTCCGGTGGCGTGATCAGCCTGGCGTTCGGCAGCGACTACAGCACCGACGAGGCCGTCGCGCGGTCGATCGCCGAGGAGGGCGCCGCTCTCGCCGCTCTGGGCGAGGAACTGCTCGGCAGCGACCGCCCGATCGTCACGGTCTCGGGCACCCCCTGGGTGCCGGGCCGCCCCTCCACCGAGGCCGACCCGGCGCCGGTCCAGGGACCGGTGGGCGGTCGCGGCCGTTCGGTCAACGCCCTGCTGGATCTGGCCTCACGCGGCGTGCGCAGTGTGGCCGTACGCATGCCGCGCACGGTGCACAACGAGGGCAGGGGCGGTTTCGCCGGCCTGCTGACGGAGCACGCGCGCCGCACCGGCGTGTCCGGCTACCCCGGCGACGGCACCCAGCGCTGGCCGGCCGTGCACGCCCTCGACGCGGCGGTCCTGTTCCGGCTGGCCCTGGAGTCGGCACCCCCCGGGACGGCCTGGCACGCCGTCGCCGACGAGGGCGACGCCGTACGAGACCTCGCGACCGTCATCGGCCGGCGACTCGGCCTGCCGGTCGAGACGGTGCCACAGGAGAGCTTCGGCCCGTTCGGCCCGATCTTCGCCATGGACCAGCCGTCTTCCAGCGCCCACACCCGCCAGACCCTCGGCTGGCGGCCCACGCACCCCAGCCTTCTCCAGGACCTGGAGAACCTCCAGCCCTGAGACCTCTCGACGGCGATCGGCGCAGGCGTTCGTCAGCTGCCCATCGGGTTGTCGGAAGAGCCGAGACTTCTTCGAACGCAGCGCGACAACCTCGAGTGAACGGGACCCTCGGGGCCCTCGCGCCACAAGCGCCGACCGGCAGCCCGATACTGGTCGGCATGGTCATTGTCGATGTCGTCCTGGAGACCTACGACGCGGTGGACTTCACGGCCTGGCCGATCGCCGGGCCGTCCGGCGATCGGCTTCTCGCGCTCTGCGGCCAGCTGTCCCCGTCCGAAGTCGGCACCGCGATGGCCGTCATCTTCAGCTACAACGCTCTCCCCGTCGAGGCTGTCGCCGGCCTGACCCGGGCCCACCTGGAACAGCACCTCGCCGACACCGGAGCAGTGACCGCGCCAGGCGGGCTGCGGTTCCGTGACACCGCCACGGGCGTCGAGGTCGCGCCCGGTTGCTGCTTCGGGCTGGAGAACTGGCGCGACTGGTGGGACGTGGCCCTCGGCCGGGAAACCTGGCTCGGGCACGGCCCGACACCCCAGGTCGAACGCCAGGGCCGGACCATCCGGCTCCGGCAGGACGACCGGGGCGGCTCCTCCGTCCAGCCCGTCGAATTCACCGTCAGCGAGCTGCAGAGGCTGCTCGTCTCAGCACAACAGCAGCTCAGCGGCTTTCTCGAGCTCGTTCGGCCGTGGGCTCCCGGCATCGCCCCCGGCCTGACCGGCAGCCTCGTCGCTGTTCTCGACGAGCAGCTGAGAATCAACGAGCCACTGCGTCTTGACCTTCCGTCGTGAGACCGGACGTATCCCCGGACGGCTCATGGATGTCACCGGCTCGACGCCCCCGACCTTCCCGGGTCGCGCGCTAATGTGCTGCATCATCGGCAGGCGAGGTGGCCATGGTCGGCTGGAGTCTGGGGATCGCGATCTACCTGGCCGTCGTGGCGCTGCTGCTGTACCGGGCCTTCCGCCCCCAGCGCCGCCCCGAGGTAGTCGAGTGGGCCGCCGGCCATGGCCTGCCCGCCGCCGGCCTCGACTGGGACCAGGCGAGCCGTTACCTCCACCGCAGCCGGTGCCTGCGCACCGTCGGGTTCGTCATCCCGCTCCTCGCGGGAGGCACGACGAGCATCGTCTGGGCGCTGGCCTACACCCAGCCGTCCCCGCCCTTCCCGTTCGACCTGCTGGGTGCGCCGTCCTGGCTGGTGGGGTACCTGCTCGGGGCGCTGCTGGCCGAGGTGACCTGGCCCCGTCCGGGCAGCCAGGGGGTGGCCGCCCCCGTGCCCGGGCGGGCGGGCGATTACCTGGGACGTCCGGCACTGATCCTCATCCGCGTCGTCGGACTGGCCACGATCGTTGTGGGTGTGGCCGGGCACTGGTTCCTCGCCGGCCAGATCCGCGACGGGTTCGAGTTCGGGCCCGCGCCGGCGGTGACGGCGGCGGCCGTGCTGGTGGTGATGGAGGCATCGCTCTGGTTCGTCGCGCACCGGCGCAGGCCCGCGGGACCCGAGTCGCAGCCGATGCTCGACGACGCCCTGCGCGCCACCACGATCCACCGGATGGCGGGAGCCTGCCTCGGCGTGATGTTCCTGCTCCTCGGCTACGAGCTCTTCTCCATCGGGGGCGGCATCGAGGGCCAGGCTCCGCGGATCATCCTGCCGTGGGCCGGGATCGCGTGCGTGGCCGTGGGCGCCCCCTTGAGCTGGCAGCGCGTCGGGCATCCCCGCTCGTGGCCGGTCAGGCGCCACACCTCCGGCGAGGCGGCCTCGCCGTCGGACACAGCCGACCGGACGGCGACATGACGCACCATCCGGGCGCTCTCTTCGTACGAGCAGGCGCTGACGGCCGGCGAGGCAGCGCCCGCGCAGATGGGCTGTGGCGCGGAAGAGGCCGGTCGGCGCGCGGCTCCACGGCGCCGGGCCGTCGCGCCCGCCGGGTCGCGTTCACGACGGGGCGGGTGCTGCCCCGCCGGAGGCCAGGGCCGCCTGTACGATGCGGATAGCCTCGCCCGCGTCGATGCCGACGCTGGCGATCACAGCCGCGTAGTCGGCGGCGGCCCGGCGGGCCCGCTCGCGGCCCTCCTCCCCGGCGGCGGAGACGAACGAGCCCGCCCGCCCCCGCGTTTCGATCAGCCCCGCCTCCTCCAGCTCCCGGTAGGCCCGGCCGACCGTGTTGACGGCCAGGCCCAGGTCGGCCGCGAGGTGGCGAATGGTCGGCAGCCGGGCGCCCACGGCCAGCGTGCGGTCCTGGATCTGCCGCGCGAGCTGGGCCCGTAGCTGCTCGAACGGCGGCACCGGCGAGGTCGTGTCGATGATGATCATCGCACGCCCATGATCCGGCGGGCCACCGTCGCGCTCGACGGGGTCCTGAAGCGGAGCACGACGTACACGAGCAGGGTCAGCACCAGGTAGGCGACCGCGGCGGCGCTCCACCAGCCGGGCGCGGTGCCGAACAGCAGCACCATCGGCAGCGTCGACTGCACGCTCGGCGAGGCGAGCTCGCGGGCGTCGTCGACGCGCATGATGACGTCGGCGATCAGGGAGCTCTCGTCCTCCGCCACGACCGGGCGCCTGAGCAGGTGGAGCAGCTGCATGGCGTTGATGACCGCCAGGCCGAGCTGGCCGATCAGCAGGACGACGGCCAGCTGCCGCACGGTGGCGTCCGCGACGGCCAGGGCGCTCACGGGCAGCAGGATCGCGCCGGCGAGCACGGCGGCCGCGTGGACGGCGTACGGACGGCCGAGCACGGCCCGCCAGCCGGGCTGGATCGGATGGGCCACCCTGCGGGACAGCGTCGCGCCCGCCCGCTGGTCGACGCGTCGCACCCACCGGTCGATCAGCGACTGCGCCAGCAGCAGCGCGGCCATCAGCGCCGCCAGGGCCAGCAGCGGCAGCGTCCGCGGCGGGGAGCCGTCGAAGACGGGCACGGCGGTGAGCGCCGTCGCGAGGATCAGCGCACACGTGATGAGCGCGGCGACGAGGCGGGCGCCTTCCCGGACCGCCAGCCGCTTGGCCAGCAGCGGGGTCGGGCGGGCGTGGGCGAGGTCGTTGCGGGCCAGCCACGCGCTCGCCAGCCGCAGATCCGTCGCGACCGCCGGCGGGTCGGCGTCCGGCGATGGGGCATCGGTCATGACTCCTCCTTTGTCGCAAGTTTTGTAGCAACATGGTGCGTCATAGCTTGCGACAAAGTCAACGCTCACCGTCCCGGAGGTGATCACCGTGGTTCACGCGCGGGCGGCGGCGCCGCTGCGATCGGCTCCCGCGGCCCCTGCCCGGCTCAGGAACCGCAGGCTCGGACGGCCGCCGGCGGAGCGGGTGATCTCCGCTCGTACGCGGTAGACCCGCTCCACCGTCTCGGAGGTGAGGACCTGTCCCGGAGGCCCTGCGGCGACGAGCCGCCCCTCGTGCAGCAGCAGGAGATGACCGCAGTACTGGGCGGCGAGGTTGAGGTCGTGCAGGGCGGTGACGACCGTGACGGGGGTCGCGGCGAGCAGGTCCAGCAGGGCGAGCTGGTGGGCGATGTCGAGGTGGTTGGTGGGCTCGTCCAGCAGCAGCTCGGCGGGCTCCTGGGCGAGCGCGCGGGCGATGTTCACCCGCTGCCGCTCACCGCCGGAGAGCGTCGGCCAGCGGCGGCGCTCCAGCTCGCCGACCCCGCACCGGCGCAGGGCGCGGCGGGCGTGTTCGAGATCGTCCTCGCCCGCCGGGGCCACCAGGCGGCGGCGATGGGGGATGCGGCCGAGCAGCACCACGTCCAGGACGGTCAGCTCCGCGTCGGTGGAGACCTCCTGGGCGACCACCGCCAGGCGGCGGGCGACGTCGCGCCGCGGCAGGCGGTCCAGGTCGTGGCCGTCGAGCAGGACGGTGCCGCCCGCCGGGCGCAGCAGCCCGGCGAGCAGCCGCAGGAAGGTGGACTTGCCCGAGCCGTTCGGGCCGAGCAGCCCTGTCAGGCCGCCGGGGGCGATCTCGACGGTGACCCCGTCGACGATCGGCCGGCCCTGGGCCGTCCACGTGACGTCATGGGCGTGCAGGCTCACGCCGGTGTCTCCTTTCTCCGCCGCATGACGAGCGCGAAGGCGGGGACGCCGATCAGCGCCGTCAGCACGCCGACGGGGATCTCGCGAGGGGCGAACGCGGTGCGGGCGACGGTGTCGGCGGCCAGCAGGAACACGCCGCCGTACAGGGCGCAGGCCGGAAGCAGCACGTGGTGCCGGCCGCCGGTCAGGGCGCGCACGGCATGCGGGACGATCAGGCCGACGAAGCCGATCGCGCCGCTCGCCGCCACCAGCACCGCCGTGGTGAGCGCGGTGACCGAGAACAGCACCAGCTCCGTCCTGGCCGGGGCGACGCCCAGCGACGCGGCGGCCTCACGGCCGAAGGCGAACGCGTCCAGCGCGGACGAGGCCGCCCAGCAGGCGATCACGCCCGCCACCGCGACCACGGCGCACAGGGCCACGCTCGCCCAGCTCGCCGAGGCCAGCGAGCCCAGCAGCCAGAAGGTGACCCCGCGGGTGCTCTGCGCGTCCGCCGCCCAGATCACGACCAGGCTCGTCAGGGCGCTGAACAGCTGCGAGACCACGACCCCCGCCAGCACGACGCGCACCGTGCTGCCGAACTGCCGCCCGATCATGGCCAGCACGCAGCAGAAGGCGAGCACAGCGCCGCCGAAGGCGCCCGCCGACAGCGCGGCGGCGCCGGCGCCCAGGCCCAGGACCAGCACGGCCACCGCTCCGGCCGAGGCGCCGGAGGAGATCCCCAGCAGGTACGGGTCGGCCAGCGGGTTGCGGGTCAGCGCCTGCAGCACGGCCCCGCACACCGACAGGCCCGCTCCCACCAGCACGGCCAGCAGCACCCGGGGCAGGCGCAGCTCCCAGATGATGCCGTCGTCCAGCGGCGCGAGCGGCCGCACCGGCAGGCCGGCGTGGGCCGCGACCGTCCGCAGCACGTCGGCGGGGGACAGCCCGGCCGCTCCCACCACGGCGGCGGCCGCGATCGACGCCACCAGGAGCAGCACGCCCCCGCCGATCGCGCATGCCGTCCTCATCGCCTGGCGAAGACGACGTAGTCGTCGAGGTACTGCCAGACGGTGCCCGCCTCGGCGAAGCCGGCCGTCCGCAGCGCGGCGAGGTGGAAGGCCGGCGGGGCGAGCGGCTGGGGCGGGCGGCCGGCGAAGCGCCGCTCGCGCTCGGGCATCCGCTCGGCGAGCTCGGGCAGCCGCCCGGCCAGGGCCCACCATTCGTCCCAGGTCGGCGTGCCGGCGGTGAAGGCGACGCGCTGCACCTGCTCGTCGTGGCGGGCCGACACCTCGGCCAGGGTGGGGTGCTCGGGCCCGAAGCGCAGATGGTCGGCGTTGAGCAGGACCGCGCCGGGCGGCAGGATCGCGGCCAGCTCGGTGTACACGCTGAGAAGCTGCCGCGGTGACAGCCAGTGCAGCGCGGTCGAGGTCAGGACGGCGTCGAAGCGCCACTCGGTGAAGCGCCGGCTCCAGCCGGGCTCGGCCAGGTCGGCGTCGATCACGGTGGCCCGGTCACCGAGCACCATGCCGGCGAGCCGGGCCAGCACGGGGTCGTAGTCGGTGGCGACGACGCGGGAGCCGGGCACGCGGGCCAGCACCCGGTCCGCGATCGAGCCGGGCCCGCACGCCAGGTCCAGCACGGTGGGCTCGGCGGGGGAGTGCAGGCGCAGGACGTCCAGCATGACCTCGAAGCGGTTCTCGCGGTGGGCGACGTACGCGCTCTGCTGCTCCTCCCAGCGGGCCAGCAGGTCGCGCGGGGTCAGGGACGTCGTGGGGGCGGTCAAGAGCTCTCCTTCTCGCTGTACAGGCGGGCCAGGCCCTGGCCGACCTGCTCGACGGCGGTGACGCTGCGGATGGACGGGTCCACGGAGGAGCCGGGGACGACGACGAAGCGGTCGTTCCTGACCGCGGTGAGCCTGGAGGCGACGGGGTCTTCACGCAGGAAGCGCTTCTTGTCCTCGGCGCTGTCGCCGTCGCCGCCGCGGGTGAGGTCCGCCAGCACGATCACGTCGGGGTCGCGGGCGGCGATCTCCTCCCAGTTGCCCTCCGGCCACTGCTGCTCGACGTCGGCGAACGCGTTGCGCGCGCCCAGCAGCCTGGTGATCGTGCCGGGCAGGCCGGTGTCGCCGGCGATGGCGGGGGTTTCGGTGCCGGAGTAGTACCACATGACGTCGGCGTCGAGATCCGCCGGCGCCGAGCGCCCGGCCGCCTCCAGCCGGCGCCGCAGGTCGGCGACCACGGCCTGGCCGCGCTCCCGCACTCCGAAGACGGTGGCGATGTCGTCGATCTCCTTGAAGATCGCCTCGAACTCGGCGGTGGCGGGGATGAGCGACCGGTCCTCGCAGTCGTTGGAGGACAGGTACGCCGGAACGCCCAGCCTGGCGAGGTCCTGGCGGGAGCCGGCGGCCTCGGGGGCGAAGGCCGAGGCGCGCATGGAGTAGACGAAGTCGGGCTTGCCTGCCAGCAGCGCCTCACGGCCCGGGTAATGCTCGGCCAGTACGGGCACCTCGGCGTAGGGCTCGGCCAGCTCGGGCAGCACCGGGTCGGTCTGGTAGGCGGTGCCCGCCATGCGGCCGGCCAGCCCCAGGGTCAGCATGATCTCCGCCGCGTTCTGCTCCATGGCGACCGCCCGCCGCGGCGGGGCCTGGATCGTCAGGGGGAGCCCGCAACTCGTCACCCGGCTCGCCGGGGGAGCGGAGGCGGTGGTGGCCGCCGTGCCGCTGCCACAGGCGGTGGCCAGGGTCAGCACGGCGGCAGCCACACCCCAACGAATGGGAATGGTTTTCATGTTCGCTGACCCTAGCATCACCGGAAGGGGCGGCCGCCGCCGGTCACGGGAGCGTTCCGGCTCCGATGAGGGACGTGGCGTCCAGCTCGGCCATGCCCCCTTCGCGCAGGAGGCGTCCGAAGGCGGCGCGTACCCGTTCGACGGCGGGCTCCTCCAGGCCGGCGAGCATGCCGCGAAAGCCGCTGCCGAGCACCACCTGCCAGGCGAACGCGGCGTCCAGGGGGAGGCGCAGGGGGAAGCGGGTCACGGTGACGCGCGTCAGCCCGCGGGCGGTGAGCCAGGCGCCCAGCTCCCGCTCGGCGCCGATCCTGGACGCCGGCTGCCTGCTGGTGGGAGGAGCCACCGGAGCCTGCCGTACGTGCGCGACGGCCTCGGCGAACAGCCGGCCGAAGCCCTCCATCGCGCCCTGGGCCCAGGTGGTGACGACCAGGCGCCCGCCGGGGCGGAGCAGCCCGGCCAGGCGGGAGACGGAGGCGTCCATGTCGGGCAGGAAGAAGACGCCGTGGACGCACTGCACGACGTCGTAGGCGGAGCCCTCCCAGGTGGTCGCGTCGGCTTCGACGAAACGCACATTCCGCAGCCCTTCGGCGACGGCGCGGCGACGCCCGTGGGCGAGGAGGCCCGCGGCGAGGTCGATGGCGTCCACGTGGCCCTGCGGCCCGGTGGACCGCGCGGCGGGGATGGCCGAGGCGCCTGCCCCGCAGCACACGTCCAGCACCCGCTCGCCGGGACGGATCGCGGCGGTGGTGACCGTGGCCTCGCCGATGCGGTTCCACAGCAGCGGTGAGACCTCGGCGTAGTGGGTGGCCGCGCTGTCGAACACGGTGCCGATGCCGGCGGATGTCATGGGGATTCTCCTTCTGGAAGGGGCGGGACCCGCGGTTGCGGACGCTCGTCGGCGTCAGCGGAGCTGCCAGCCGCGGGCGCGGACGCGTTCGGCCCAGAAACGGGCGTACGTGCCGCCCGCGGCGAGCAGGGTGTCGTGGTCGCCGTGCTCGGTGATCCGGCCCTGGTCCAGGACGAGGATGCGGTCGGCGGCGACCACCGTGGACAGGCGGTGCGCGACGACGATGACGGTGCGTTCGCGGGCCAGCTCGGCGATGGCGCCGGCGACGGCGGCCTCGTTGGCCGGGTCCAGGGCGGCGGTGGCCTCGTCCAGCAGCACGACGGGGGCGTCCTTGAGCAGGGCGCGGGCGATCGAGACGCGTTGCTTCTCGCCGCCGGAAAGGGTGGAGCCGGCCTCGCCGACGCGGGTGTCCCAGCCGTTCGGGAGGCGTTCGACGACCTCGTCGAGGCGGGCGACGCGGGCCACCCGGTCGAGGTCGGCGCCGGTGGCGTCCGGGGCCGCCATGCGCAGGTTGTCGGCGATGGTGCCCTCGAACAGGTAGACGTCCTGGAAGACCTGCGCGGTCAGCCGGGAGACGCCGGCGCTGCCGAGCTCGCGCACGTCCCGCCCGCCGATGCGGATCGAGCCCTCGGTGACGTCGAAGAAGCGGCCGATGAGCTTGAGCAGGGTGCTCTTGCCCGCGCCGGACGGGCCCACGACAGCGGTGAAGCTGCCGGCGGGGATCGTCGCGTCGATGCCGTCGAGGACGACGGGGCCCCCGCCGTCGACATCGTCGTAGCCGAAGCGCACGCCGCGCAGCTCGATGCCGGTGCCTGCCGGCTCGGCGGGCACGGCCGGTTCGGGCAGCGGCGGCACCTCCAGCAGCGCCCGTACGCGGCCGATCGCGTCGGCGTTGACCTGCACGGTGCCGGCGAGCTCGCCGAGCTGGGAGATCGGGTCGAGCATGCGGAGGGTGACGATCATCAAGCCGATCATGACCGCGACGGTCATGGTGCCCTGCAGGGTGAAGAGGACCGTGAGGGCGATGACGGCGGTGACCACGAGTTGCAGGGCGCCGAAGAACGCGATCAGCCCCCAGGCTCCCCGGATGGTGAGCCGTGCCTGGGAGCCCTGCTGGCGGACCAGCGACTCCTCCAGCGTGCCGAGCTCGGGCCGGTCGAGCACGCCGTAGGCGCGCAGGGTCGGCTGCCGGCGGGCGTACTCGACGATGCGGGAGGCGCTGAGGCCGATGTCGTGCTCGTAGTCGTCGTCGTTGCGCCGCACGATCACCATGAGCAGCCGCAGGGCGGACGCGCACAGCACCGCCCCGGCGGCGAAGGCCAGGCCGATCCGCCAGTCGAGCAGGAAGCTGCCGATGATCATGGTAGTGGGCGCGGTGATGCCGACGACGACGTGGCGCAGCAGGTGGGCGGGGACGTTGGCGACGTCCATCGTGCCCTTGCCGAGCATCCGCCCGATCGGGCCGGTGCGGTCGCCGCGGAACCAGCCGATCGGCAGCGTGGCGAGATGGTTGCCCAGGCGTTCGTGGAAGCCGGTCAGCACGTCGGTGCCGACGACGTAGCCGCGAGAGGTGCTCCACGCCAGCAGCGCGTGGTGGGCGCTGACCGCGGCCACGATGGCGCCCGCCCACAGCCAGAAGCGGCCCCAGTCGACCGGCGCGGTGGTGAGGGTGGCCACCAGCGGTGCCACGAGCAGGAAGCCCAGCCCCTGCAGCACCCCCTGCCCGGCCTGGGCGGCGAGCATGGCGTACAGGTGACGGCGCCCGCGCTGGTCGAGCAGCTCGGACAGGTAGCGGATCATGGCGATCATCGGCCGGCCTCCAGCCGCTCGGCGGCGTCCTGGCGGGCGCGCTGGTCGTGCTCCCACAGGCGGGTGTACAGGCCCTGGCGGGCCAGCAGCTCCTCGTGCCGTCCCCGCTCGGCCACGCGGCCCTCGTCGAGGACCACGATCTGGTCGGCGCCGCGGATCGTGCTCAGCCGGTGCGCGATGACCAGCACGGTACGGCCGCGCGCGACCTCGCTGAGCGCGTCCTGGATGCGGGCCTCGTTCTCGGGGTCGGCACTGGCCGTGGCCTCGTCCAGGACCAGGACCGGCCGGTCGGCGAGGATGGCGCGGGCGATGCACACCCGCTGCCGCTCACCCCCTGACAGCTCGGCGTCCTCGCCCGCCACCGAGTCCAGGCCGCGCGGGAGCGCGTCGAGGCGGTCGAGGATCTGCGCCTGGGCCGCCGCCGCCCGCACGTCGGCGTCGCAGGCGTCCGGGCGGGCCAGGCGGATGTTGTCGCGGATGCTCATGCGCAGCAGCGCCGCGTCCTGGAAGACGAACGCCACGTGCCGGTACAGCTCGGCGGGGTCGAGGTCGCGCAGGTCGGAGCCGTACAGCTCGACGGAGCCCCGCTGCGGGTCGTCGAAGCGGGGCAGCAGCCTGGCCAGGGTGGACTTGCCGGATCCGGACGGGCCTGTCAGCGCGGTGACCGTGCCGCGTTCGAGGTCCAGGTCCACGCCGTCGAGCGCGACCGTGTCCCCGTAGGCGAAACACACCCCGCGCATCCGCACCACCGGGCCGGGAGCGTCGGGGTCGGGCACGATCGGGCTCGCCGGGACGGGCAGCTCGGGCGCGGCGAGCACCTCGCCGATGCCGCGCGCCACGCTCAGCGCGGTGACCAGCGGATGGATCGACATCATGACCGTCATCAGGCCCGCGGTGGTGACCGTCCCGAACACCAGGAACGCCAGAAAACTCGTCAGCGGCAACCACCCGGCGGCGGTGAGCGCGCCGCCGGCGCCCACCATGACGACGAGCACGCTCGGCGGTGACAGCAGGATCTCCGAGATGACCGAGGCCCTGGTCGTCGCCTTCGCCCAGTCGAGGAAGAATCGAGCGAAATTTCGTGACACCTCCTGGAACCGGCGACTGGCCACCCCCGGGGTGCCGAACGCCTTGACCACCCCGATGCCGTTGACGAACTCGACCGCCGCCCCGCTCAGCCGGGTCAGCCACGTCATGAACTCCGGATACTTCGTCCCCGCCCCGGCCATCGCCCGCTGGTACACGACCAGCCCGGCAACCAGCGGAACGAGGCTGATCAGCGCCATCCGCCAGTCCACGGCGAACAGGTAGCCGATCGCGACCACCACGGGGACGGCGGCGGCCGTCACCTCCACCACGGAGTGGGCGATGAGCTGGTGCAGCGCGGCGACGTCGTCCTCGACCGTCTTCTTCACGACGCCGGAGTTGCGGTCGGTGAACCAGCCGAGCGGCAGCCTGCGCAGCTTGCCCAGCAGCTCCCGCCGGATCCTGAACGACACCCGGATGTCGGCCAGATGCGTCAGCACTCCCGCGCCGAACGTGCCGAGCTGCTTGACGGCCAGGGCGGCGAGCGCGACCACGATGATCGGCCACACGTCCGTGTCGCCGTGGAGCAGGCGCCGGCTGATCTCGACCACCGCGATCAGCGGCGCCATCCCGGCCAGCGCGCTGACCGCGGTCAGGACTCCACAACCGATCAGGGTGGCGCGGGCGGGGGCCAGCACCGAGGGGGCTCGAGAAGCGGACATGCGTCACCCTTCACGGTCGACGTCCGACAGATCGAGCAAATGATAATCATTGTCACGAGATTTCGTAACCCGTCACTTTTGTCCTGGCGGAAGAGGCATGCCCGGAGACTCGTGACACCGGAATCAGAAGATCGAACCCGTTCTCATCGGCGTGGATGACGGCTATCGTGAAGGTGGCGCGATTCCAGGTGCGGCGGTGACAGCCCGCCGGTTCCTCCCCGCGGAGGAACGATCCGGTGCGACTCCGGAGCCATGCGGTGACACCCCGCCCCCTCTCGGACCCCATCGGCCGGTCCCTGACGCCATCGGCTGCGGCGGACGCCAGTACGAAGGGGACGAGCATGTTCACCGGCAGAATTCACGAGATCGGCACGATCGAAGCCGTCGGCGCGAACGACATCGGCATCCGGGCGGCCAAGTGCGCCGGACGGCTGGTCCCCGGCGGCTCGCTGAACGTCGCAGGGGTGCGTCTGACGGCCGAGCACGTGGAGCAGGATCTGATCAGCATGTCGATCAGCACCGAGACCCGGCGGCGGACGACGTTCGACCAGACGCCGGCCCCCGGCCGGCGGGTGAATCTGGAAACGCCCCTGACCGTCGGCGACCCCCTCGACGGGCATCTGGTGCAGGGCCACGTCGACGGGGTCGGCAAGGTCGTCCGCGTCGACGACGATCCGGGGCTGGGGCGGCGGTTGTGGATCCGCCCGCCGGACCGGTTCATCAGCAGGATCGCGGCCAAGGGCTCCATCGCGGTCGACGGCGTGAGCCTGACCGTGGCCGAGATCGTCAAGGACCGCCTCTCGGTGGCGCTGATCCCGTCCACGCTCGCCGGCACGACCCTGGCCGGGCTGTCCGTGGGCGACCGGGTCAACATCGAATCCGACATGGTCGGCCGGCTGGCGGCGGACGGTCCGGCCTCCGCGAGCGCGCACGTCGCCCGCGCGGTCGCGGCGCTGGGCTGGGCCGGGCACCTGTCGGGACGGATCGGGGTGGAGAAGGCGGTGCGGCAGCTGGCCGCCGGAGGCGCTGTCATGGTGTGGGACCCCGATCGCGAGGTCGAGGGCGACGTCATCTTCGCCGGCGCGGACCTGCGTCCGGCCGCCTTCACCTTCCTGCTGACCGAGGTGTACGGCTACCCGTGCGTTCCGTGCGCGCCGGAGGTCCTGGAGCGGCTGGAGATCCCGGCCCTGGCGGGCGTGGGAGATCGCCAGGGCACGGCCTTTCACACTCCGGTCGACCTGACCGCGGGCACGGGCACCGGGGTCAGCGCCGCCGAGCGCGCCGCGACCGTACGGCAGCTCGCCCGCCCCGGCTCTCGGCCCGCCGACTTCGCCTCGCCCGGCCACGTCGTCCCCATCGCGGCCCGGCCCGGCCTGTTGCGGGAGAGGGCCGGACACACCGAAGCGACCGTCGCGCTGTGCCTGGCCGCGGGTCTGCCGCCGGTGGGCGTGTGCTGTGAGGTGATGAAACGCGACGGCACCATGGCCGGCGCCGCGGATCTGGAGGCCTTCGCCCTGCGCTGGGGGTTGCCGCTGGTCGACATCGACGATCTACGTACGTGGTTGTGAGGCGCGACGTCCCCGCCGGCGGGCCAGCCGCGCTGCCCGCCGCAAGGCGGGCTCGTCACACAGCACGCACAGCGTTGCGTCGAAACGCCGGCAGTAGTCCAGCCGGGTGCCGCACCGCGGGCAGGAGCCTGCTCCGGGCCGGAGCGCGGAGGGGCGCTTACGGGGCATCCTCCCGTCCGAGCTTCAGCATCTCCTCAACCACCCCGGCGTTGAAGAGATGCCTATAGATTTCGAGTGCGCACCCGGTCCGCCTCCGCAGGCCCAAGCGCTGCCGCTGACCCCGGGAGCGGGCCGGAGCAGGACAGTGCGGAGCTCGGAACGCTTCAGCCGGTAGGTGGGAGCGCCGTGGGGGTTCAGCTCCCTGCCCATGCGCATACTGACCCGCAACTGCAGGGGCCCGAGGGCGACCCCGCCCGGCTCCGCGAGCAACAGGCCGGCCTAGGCATCCTCGTCGGTCTCTTGCCCGAGGCCGGAGC
This sequence comes from Nonomuraea thailandensis, assembly GCF_024172165.1. GTDB lineage: Bacteria > Actinomycetota > Actinomycetes > Streptosporangiales > Streptosporangiaceae > Nonomuraea > Nonomuraea thailandensis. Next base: position 2,726,661 of record NZ_JAMZEB010000002.1, read on the forward strand.
CGTCATGAAGGTCGAACTGACCGTAGGTGATGGGAACCTCGTCCTCGACGGACCGCAGCAACCCGGCCATGCCGCTCCTCAGTCTTGATCATGCAGGTGTGGCTCGGGACCCTGGCGGTCGCGGGCGACAATCCGGAGGTTTCGCGACCAGGCGACGTTTCCTGGAGGGGACGCCGGCCGGGCGGGCGTGACGTCCGTCCCCGCTGCCGGCAGGGGCCTCGGCGTATTCCGGCCGAGGGCCGCTCCGGGATTGCCCTGGGCTGTGGGGACCCCGACAATATCGGCTCAGGAGCAACGGAGGTCGTATGGCTCGGCAAGGGACGTCGGCGTGGGGCGGAGCGGTTGTCGGGACGTTCGCCGGCCTGGCCGCACCTGGTGTGTCGGTGTACACGTTGCACCGTTCGCCGCCTCACGGGGTGGCGGGAGCTGTGGTCGTAGCCGGGTGACGATGAGCGAGCAGCCCGGACGACCGGACGACGAGCAGCGCTCCCCGCGAAGCAGCTCTGCCACGCCCGGAGCGAGTGCTGAGGGAGATCGTTCCCTGGCCATCGGCAGGGACTTCAGCGGGATCGCGTCAACGGGCGAAGGCGCGATGAACGTGTTGATCCAGGCCGGGCAGGCATCCGTGATCCCGGCTGAGGCGTTCACACGGATGGCGGATCTTCCGCCTCCGCCGCGGCTGACCAACGTGCCGTTGCGCACAGGGCTGTTCGTGGGCCGCGGCCAGGCCCTGGCCCGGCTGGACGAGGCGCTGGAAGGTCCCGGCGGAGCCGTTGTGCAGGCGGTGCACGGACTGGGAGGGATCGGGAAGAGCACACTGGCGGCGCACTGGGCCGCCACCCGTGGCGGCACCCGCTTCTCCCCGGTCTGGTGGATCACCGCTGACAGCACCGCCGCCATCGATGCCGGTCTGGCGAGGCTGGCCACCGCGTTGCAGCCCGCGCTGTCCAACGTGCTTCCGTTGGAGGTGCTCAGGGAGCAGGCGATGCAGTGGCTCGCCACTCATGGGGACTGGCTGGTCATCCTTGACAACGTGAACGATCCCGCCGATGTCCAGCCGCTGCTGGCGAGGGCGCCCGACGGCCGGTTCCTCATCACCAGCCGCCGTGCCACCGGCTGGCACCGCCTGGCCACGCCCGTCGCCTTGGACGTCCTCGACCAGGCGGAAGCCGTGGCGCTGCTCAGCGGCATCCTCACCCACGAGGGCGAGCGTGACCTTGCCGGGGCCGACGATCTCTGCACGGAACTGGGCGGCCTTCCGCTGGCCATCGAGCAAGCCGGCGCCTATATGACGCAGGCCGGCATCATTCCGCGTGAGTACGCGGAGCTGCTTGCCGACCACCCGGGCGCCATGTACCGGGACGGGGCTGAAGGCGTCGATCCCGCACGCACCGTCGCCCGCGTCTGGCAGGTGACGCTGGATCGCCTCGCCGATGATCCCCTGCCCGGACAGATCCTTCGCGTCCTGGCCTGGTACGCCCCCGACAACATTCCGCGTGCTCTCCTCGGACACCTGGTCAGCGGCCCGGCGCTGGTCTCGGCGGTCGGCCGGCTCGCCGCGTACAGCATGATCACCGTGAAGAGCGACACCTTGGCGGTCCATCGCCTTGTCCATGCTGTCGCCCGCACCCCTGACCCGGACGACCCGCACCGCCTGCCCGAGAGCATCGCCCAAGCCCGCGAACAGGCTGCCACCGCTCTGACCAGGGCCCTTCCCGACCGTAAGGAGTTCGGCTTATGGCCCGTCTGGAGGATGCTCCTTCCGCACGTCGACGCGGTGACGCACCAGGCGGAGCCGGAACCGGGCAGCGCCCTTCACTTCCTCAGGAAGGAAGCAGCGCTCCTCCGCCTCACCTTGGCTACCGCGGCCGGCCAGATCGAGGATCGGCAACGAGCGCTGTCCGAATCCGTGCGAGATCTGGGCGAGGACCATCCGGACACCTTGCTCGCCCGGGACGATCTTGCCTACAGCTACGAGTACGTAGGCGAATGGGACCGTTCGATCCCGCTGCACGAACGTAACCTGCAAGCCCGCCTGCGACTCCTCGGCCCGGATCACCGCGACACCGTCCACTCCCGCCGGAACCTCGCGGACGCCCGTCGATGGCCTCGGACCTACGCATCCCTGCCGCACTCGACTCAACAGCTCCTTGACATCTATCACGGGATCCCGGCGAACGCGGAGGACGAGCGGTGACGGTGATCCGCCTCACCTCCTGCCGGAACTGCCCGGCCTGCTGACGGTGCCGGCTCGCGCTCATCTGTCCAGGGATCGCCGGCCGGTCAGGGCACTGGTCGCCGGGATGGTGAGGAGAACCCGAACCGGGGGCGCCAGGAGGGTCCAAGGCAAGTCGGTTCCTCTGTTCGGCACGGGCGACGGGAAGGGGCGGCGCCCGGCGGTTCTGGCTCGTGGATCGTCATTGCGGCAGGCCAGACGGCAGGAAAGCACTGCAACGATCTAGTACCCTCACAAAACGGTGACGAAGGCACGTACGGGTCGGGGCGGTGTCCCCGGCACTACGGAGCGACGGATTGACAGGGCTGGCAAGTCAGGTTGACGGGCAAGGACGATGAGGCGGGACATGAGTGACACGTCGGTGCAGGGCTCGCGTTCCACCAACTCCGCGAACGCGGAAGTCGGCGAGCAGGAGCTGAGGCAGCTCCTGGCGGGGCTGACGGCCGTCAGGGACGGCGACTTCCGCCATCGGCTGCCCGGGGACGCCGACGGGCTGCTCGGCGAGATCGCGTCGGTGTTCAACGGCATGGTGGACCAGCTCGCGCTGTTCACCTCTGAGGTGACCCGGGTGGCCCGCGAGGTGGGCACCGACGGCCGGCTGGGCGGCCAGGCCGACGTGCCGGGCGTGTCGGGGACGTGGAAGGACCTCACCGACTCGGTCAACGCCATGGCCGGCAATCTCACCGACCAGGTGCGCAGCATCGCCCAGGTCACCACGGCCGTGGCCCGCGGCGACCTGTCGCAGAAGATCACGGTGGACGCGCGCGGCGAGATCCTGGAGCTGAAGAACACCGTCAACACGATGGTGGACCAGCTCTCGTCGTTCGCCGACGAGGTGACGAGGGTGGCGCGCGAGGTCGGCACGGAGGGGCAGCTCGGCGGCCAGGCGAACGTGAAGGGCGTGGCCGGCACCTGGCGCGACCTGACCGACTCGGTGAACTTCATGGCCGGCAACCTGACCGACCAGGTGCGCAACATCTCCCAGGTGGCCACCGCGGTGGCGCGCGGCGACCTGTCGCAGAAGATCACGGTTTCGGCCCGGGGCGAGATCCTGGAGCTGAAGAACACCCTGAACACGATGGTCGACCAGCTCTCGTCGTTCGCCGACGAGGTGACGAGGGTGGCGCGCGAGGTCGGCACCGACGGCAGGCTGGGCGGCCAGGCCGACGTGAAGGGCGTCTCCGGCACCTGGAAGGCGCTGACGGAGTCGGTCAACGTCATGGCCGACAACCTGACGGCGCAGGTCCGCAGCATCGCCGAGGTCACCACCGCCGTCGCGCGCGGCGACCTGTCGCAGAAGATCCGGGTGGACGCCCGGGGCGAGATCCTGGAGCTCAAGGAGACCATCAACACGATGGTCGACCAGCTGTCGGCGTTCGCCGACGAGGTGACCCGCGTGGCCCGCGAGGTGGGCACGGAGGGCAACCTGGGCGGGCAGGCGACGGTCCGGGGCGTGTCGGGCACCTGGAAGGACCTGACGGACAACGTCAACGTCATGGCCTCCAACCTGACCAGCCAGGTGCGCAGCATCGCCCAGGTGGCCACCGCCGTGGCCCGCGGCGACCTGTCGCAGAAGATCACCGTGGAGGCCAAGGGCGAGGTCGCGGTGCTCGCGCAGACGATCAACACGATGGTCGACACGCTCAGCGCGTTCGCCGACGAGGTGACCCGCGTGGCCCGCGAGGTCGGCACGGAGGGCCAGCTCGGCGGTCAGGCCCGCGTCCCGAACGTGGCCGGCACCTGGAAGAACCTCACCGACAACGTCAACTCGATGGCCGACAACCTGACCAACCAGGTGCGCAGCATCGCCCAGGTCACCACGGCGGTGGCCAGGGGCGACCTGACCCGCAAGATCGACGTGGACGCCCGCGGCGAGATCCTGGAGCTGAAGACCACGATCAACACGATGGTGGACCAGCTTTCGGCCTTCGCCGCCGAGGTCACGCGCGTGGCCCGCGAGGTGGGCAGCGAGGGCCGGCTGGGCGGGCAGGCCGAGGTGGAGGGCGTGTCGGGCACCTGGAAGCGGCTGACGGAGAACGTCAACGAGCTGGCCGGCAACCTCACCCGCCAGGTCCGTGCCATCGCCGAGGTGACCAGCGCGGTCACCTCCGGTGACCTGACCAGGTCGATCACGGTGGACGCCGAGGGCGAGCTGGCCGACCTCAAGGACAACATCAACTCGATGGTGAAGTCGCTGCGCGAGACCACGACGGCCAACGAGCAGCAGGACTGGCTGAAGTCCAACCTGGCCCGCATGTCCAGCCTGATGCAGGGGCACCGCGACCTGGCCACGGTGGCCGAGCTGGTGATGAACGAGCTGGCGCCGCTGGTCTCGGCCCAGTACGGCGCCTTCTTCCTGGCCGAGGAGAGCGAGCTGAAGCTCATCAGCGCCTACGGCTACCCGGTGGAGACCGACCGTCCCGGCCGTTTCCGCCTCGGCCAGGCCCTGGTCGGCCAGGCCGCGAGCACCCGCAGGACCATCGCCGTGGACGAGGTGCCCGCCGGGTACGTGAAGGTCTCCTCCGGTCTGGGGGAGAGCCTGCCGGCCTCGCTCATCGTGCTGCCCATCGTGGTCGAGGAGCAGGTGCTGGGCGTGATCGAGCTGGCCTCGGTGCAGCCGTTCACGCCCGTCCACCGCACCTTCCTCGACCAGCTCATGGAGACCGTCGGCGTCAACCTGAACACGATCGTGGCCAACGCGCGCACCGACGAGCTGCTCGAGGAGTCGCAGCGGCTGGCGGTCGAGCTCCAGGCGCGCTCGGAGGAGCTGCAGAACCAGCAGGAGGAGCTGCAGCGCTCCAACGCCGAGCTGGAGGAGAAGGCGACGCTGCTGGCCCGCCAGAACCAGGACATCGAGACCAAGAACCTGGAGATCGAGCAGGCCCGCCAGGAGCTGGAGGACCGCGCCCACCAGCTCTCCCTGGCCAGCAAGTACAAGAGCGAGTTCCTGGCGAACATGAGCCACGAGCTGCGCACCCCGCTCAACTCGCTGCTCATCCTGGCCCAGCTCCTGGCCCAGAACCACACCCGCAACCTCACCCCGAAGCAGGTGGAGTACGCCGGGATCATCCACTCCGCCGGCTCGGACCTGCTGCAGCTCATCAACGACATCCTCGACCTGTCCAAGGTCGAGGCGGGCAAGATGGACATCAACCCGGAATGGGTCCAGGTCCGTCAGCTGCTCGACTACGTGGAGGCCACCTTCCGGCCCATGACCAGCCAGAAGAGCCTCGCCTTCCGCGTCACGACCCTTCCCGGCGTCCCGTCCGAGCTGCTCACCGACGACTCGCGGCTGCGCCAGGTGCTGCGCAACCTGCTCTCCAACGCGGTCAAGTTCACCGAGACGGGCAGCGTGGAGCTGCGCATCGAGCCGGCCGCGCAGTCGGAGCTGCCCCCTTCGGTGCGGCCCCACGGAGGCGCGCTCGCCCTGCGCGTGATCGACACCGGCATCGGCATCGCCGAGCAGCAGCTCGAAGTGATCTTCGGGGCGTTCCAGCAGGCCGACGGTACGACGAGCCGCAAGTACGGCGGCACCGGCCTCGGCCTGTCGATCAGCCGCGAGATCGCCTACCTGCTCGGCGGCGCCATCACCGCGCACAGCGCGCCGGGGGAGGGCAGCACGTTCACGCTCTACCTGCCGATCGCACGCCCCGACTTCCAGGACCCGGCCGCCAAGGACACCACGGCCGAACCGGCCGAAGAGGCCGGCGAACCGGACGAGGCGACGCCCGAGGATCCGCGTCCCGCCGGGACGCCCGCTCCGCCCCAGCAGCGCCGCCTGCTGGTGATCGAGCAGCGCGCCCGCGGGCTCCTCTCGCTGGTCGCCGAGAGTGTGGTGCACGAGCTGCCGCGCACCCGCGTCGGCGAGATCGAGCTCGTCGCCGCCGCCGGCGCCCAGGAGGCCGCGGCCACCCTGGCCGCCGAACCCTGCCACTGCATCGTGCTCGACCTGGAGATGCCACAGCAGGCGGCCTACCAGCTCCTGGAAGCGATGGACGGCGACCCGGCGCTGTCCGGGGTGCCCGTGCTGGCCTACAGCAACTGGCAGGCCGGCACGCAGCGCGAGGCGCACCTGGCCAACCAGCCGCTCGAGCTGCTGTCCAGCCTCGACGAGCTGCGCGAGCGCATCGCGCTGCACCTGACGGCCGAGCAGGTCGGTGACGTGCTGCCGCTGATGCGTTCGGAGGCGTCCGTCCCGGCCCCCGCCGAGAGCGAGGTGGACGGCGCGCTCAGCGGCCGCACGATCCTGGTCGTGGACGACGACACCCGCAACCTGTTCGCGCTGACCAGCATGCTGGAGGTGCACGGCATCCGCGTCCTGCACGCCGAGAACGGCAGGGAGAGCATCGACGCCCTCGTCGAGCACCCCGAGATCGACCTCGTGCTGATGGACGTCATGATGCCGGAGATGGACGGCTACGCCGCCACGGCTGCGATCCGCGCGATGCCCCAGCACGCCGCCCTGCCCATCATCGCCGTGACCGCCAAGGCGATGCCGGGCGACCAGGAGAAGAGCCTGGCCGCGGGGGCCAGCGACTACGTCACCAAGCCGGTGGACGCCGATCACCTGATCGAGCGCATCCGGCACTGGCTGACGGCGTAGCCCGCGTACCGGCCCCCGCAACGCCCCGTCACCAGGCAAGGAGAGCACGTGCACGACCTCCAGCACCCGGCAGCGCCGGACCCCGGCAGCGCCGGTTCCCCGGAGCTTCCGGACGCGGGCGCGGCCACGAACGTCGGCCGTCTGGCGGCCACCATCGAACGGCTGCGCGAGGCGGTGCGGGAGGCCCAGCACGCGGCCGAGGGCCGGGCGCTGATCGAGGTGGCCAAGGGCATCCTGATCGAACGGCTCGGCTGCGGCCTCACCGAGGCCGCGCGGCAGATCGCGACGCTGGCCGAGCAGGCGGGCGTCTCGCCCATCGAGATGTCGGCCGACATCATCAACCACGCCGCCAGGGACCGCATCAGCGAGACGGCCCGGGAGTTCCTGAACGCGGCTCGCTCCCATGAGGCGCCGGCCGCGGCCGGACGCGCTCGCCCCCGCGCGGGGGCCGGCGCGGCCGAGCGCACAGGCGCAGGAGCCGGCGTGGCCGACAGCGCTCGTACCGGCGCAGGGGCCGGTGCGGGTGTGGCGGTGCGCATGCGCAGCGCCGAGAACGGCATGCTGCAGGCCGGCGACGCGCAGGCCGTGGCCGAGTCGCTGCTGCAACACGCGCTGACCCCCCTCGGCGCCACCGCCGTCGCCATCTGGGCAGCCGGCCACGACGCCTCGCTCGCCCTGGCCGGCTACGCCGGCTTCAACGAGGCCGAGGCCGCCCGCTGGCGCTACGTGCCGCCCGGCGTGGCCACCCCCGCCCGGCAGGCGCTCACCGAACGCAAGCCGGTCTGGCTGCGCGCGCTGTCGGACGTCGGCCTGCCCTCGATCGGCCGGCACGCCACCCCCGGCGGCGGCCGCGCCTCGGTGCCCGCCGGCACCGGCGGCCGCGTGCTGGGCGTGCTGGAGATCAGCTGGCCCGAGCCGCTGGAGACGCCGTCGCCCCAGATCGTCAAGCAGATCGAGGCGCTGGCCGAGCTGTGCGCGCACACGCTGGAGCGTCCTTCGGTCGCGCCCGCCCCGGCCCCGCCGTCGGAGCTGACCGACCTGGCCGACGTGCTGCCCGACGCCGCGATGGTGCTGCAGCCCTGCCTGAGCGCCGACGGCCGGCTCACCGACTTCCGCATCCGCCACACCAACCCGCGCTTCGCCGACCCGGCCGGGCGGCCGACCGCGATGGTGACCGGTGCGCGGCTGCTGGAGGCGTACCCGCTGGCCGCCCAGGACGACGGCCTGTTCTCCAAGATCGAGCGAGTGCACGCCACCGGCGAGCCGTTCCAGTCCGAACAGGTGACGCTGACCGCGCTGGTCGACCAGGTGCCGCTGGCCAGCGTCGCGCACGTGAGCATCACCCGCCACGGCGACGACGTGCTGATGATCTGGCGGCTGCAGGACGAGGCCACCCGCCTGGCCAGCCTGCTCCAGCACGCCCAGCGCCTGGGCCGCATCGGCGGCTTCGAGGAGAACGCGCTCACCGGCGAGATCACCTGGAACAGCCAGCTCCACTCGCTGTACGGAATGGACCCGGGCGAGCCGCCCATCCCGCTGGAGCTGCTGGCCGAGCACGCCCACCCCGACGACGCGGTGGTCATCGGGCGCTTCCTGCGCACGGTGCTGCACCACCGCCAGCCCGCCTCCGCCGCGTTCCGGCTGCAGCGGCGCGACGGCATCGCCCGCCACATCAGGGTGGTGGCCGAGCCGGCGCTGAGCGACGACGGCCTTCTGCTGGCCATCCGGGGCGCGTACCAGGACATCTCCTCCCAGCACTGGACGGAGATGGCGCTCGCGGCCACCCGCGACCAGCTCGCCCACACCGAGCAGCAGGCGGCCGAGCGCAACCGGCTGGCGCTGCAGCTCCAGCGGGCCATCATGCCGGCCAGCCAGCAGCCGGTGGAGGCGTTCGGCCTCGACGTCGCCGTACGCTACCGGCCGGCGGAGAAGGATCACCTGGTCGGCGGCGACTGGTACGACGCCGTCATACTGCCGTCCAAGAAGATCCTGCTGGCCGTGGGCGACGTGGCCGGGCACGGCATCGAGGCGGCCACCGGCATGGTCGTGCTGCGCAACGCCCTGCGCGGCCTGGCCGCCACCGGCGCGGGCCCCGGACAGCTCCTGGCCTGGCTCAACATGGTCGCCCACCACCTGACCGAGAACGTGACCGCGACGGCGATCTGCGGGCTGTACGACCCCGACACGCACGTCCTGAGCTGGGCCAGAGCCGGGCACCTGCCGCCCATCCTGATCAGGGACGGCCAGGCCGTCGAGCTGGACATGATCAGCGGCGTCCTGCTCGGCGCGCTGTCGGACATGACCTACGAGGAGAGCCAGGTCCAGCTCGCCTCCGACGACATCCTGCTCATGTACACCGACGGCCTGATCGAACGCCGCGACCTGCCCCTGCAGCAGGCGCAGCAGCAGCTTCTCCGAACCGCCACGCACCCGAGCACGGGCCTCGGCCACCGGCTGGACCACCTGCTGACCCACAGCAGGTCCGACACCGACGACGACACCTGCCTCGTGGGCATCCAGCTCCACTGAGGGCCCTCCCGCACAGCACCGTGCGGACCTGCGTGTCAGGTGTCTGTCCGAGGAGGCCGGGCGGAGAGCCGCCGTGGACAGGGCTGCGCGAATCGTTGAGGTATGGCGCCGCCGTCGAGGTGGGGATCGCCGCGTTCCGCGCGGGTGAGGAGCCGCCCAGGGACGAGGAGGTGTGGCGGCGGAGCTGTTCGTCCACCCTGCCTCGGCCGGCGCGGTGATGGCCCAGGTCGACTTCGCCGTGTCACACCCGGCGCCGGCCAGGCCATGGCTGGTGGAGAGCGTCGCTCGCTGGGTACCCAGCTCAACCTGTTCGCCGACCGGCCGGTGCCCTCCGCCGGATCCCCGCTCGACCGGCTGCTGCAGGCGTTGCGCGCCGAGCCGCTGACCCGGAGGGTGCACGGGCTGCGCCTGTTCACCTCCCACCACGACGGCCGGCTGCAGATCAACGAGGTGCTGCTTGACAGTGAGCCGTGGCCGGGCGGCGAGGCGGTGGTCGCGGACAGCCCGGCGCCGCTGCCCGACGGGAGGGTCGCGGTGCGGATCTTCGGGCCTGCTGGTGCCTGCCGAGGACGCGTAGTGCTCGGAGACCTCACGGCGTCCTGAGCAGTGCGAAGCAGGATGCCGAACATGCGCGCTGCCCTCGTCGTCGGGATCTGCCGGTGGCGGGCCTCGACGGGCAGGGGCTCTGGCATGTTCGGCATCTCCGGGTGGTCCTATTCGAAGCGGATCTCGTCGATGGTGATGGTGGAGGCGCCTCCGTACCAGAAGCCCATGGCGAGCTGGGCGGGGGAGTTGCGGCTGATGCCGTTGGCGGCCAGCGGGATCCTGATGTCCTGGTAGGCGGTGGTGATGGCCGGGTGGGCGCCGCCGTCGAGGGAGTAGTCGGCGAAGAGCTTGGTGGTGCCGCCGAGGCCGAGGTTGAAGTGGGCCTGCTCGCCGCCCGTGGCGCCCTTGACGCGGATCACCAGGTGGGTCCTGGAGGTGAGGTCCACCCCGACGTCGCTGCCGAACCAGCCGCAGTTGTCGTAGCGCAGGCTCAGCGCGCCGCCGGTGACCGCGCCGGACCCGCCGCCGTCCAGGAAGCAGTTGCCTCCCGTCCACCTGCCCAGGTCGTTCTTCGCTCCTGACGGGTAGGCCGGGGTGCCGTCGAAGTCGTCCAGCACCAGGCCGGAGCCGCCGGGGTTCGCCTCGGTGACGACGGTGACGGTGTTGCCGGACGGCGAGAGGTTGCCCGCGGCGTCCTTGGCCTTGACCGTGTAGGCGTAGCTCGTCGAGGGAGTGAGGCCCTCGTCGGTGTAGGAGGTGCCGGTGGGGGTGGCGACCCTCGTGCTGCCGCGGTAGACCTCGTAGCCGGTGACCCCGACGTCGTCGGTGGCGCCGCTCCACGAGAGCGACACCGTCGTGGCGGTCCTGCCCGTGGAGGTCAGCGTGGGTGCGGTGGGCGCGGCGCAGTCGCCGGAGCAGCCGGTCGTGGTGGCGCTCACGGCGGCCGACCGGGCCGAGACGTTGCCGGCGTTGTCGACCGCCTCGACCGTGTACTGGTAGGTACGGCCGGCGGTCAGCCCGGTGTCCGTGAACGAGGTCCCGGTGACGGGCGTGGCGGTGACCTTCGTCCCCGACCGGTGGACGTGGTAGCCCCGCAGGCCGCTGCCGCCGCTGTCGGCCGAGGCGGACCAGGACAGCGAGACGCTGGTGTCGGTGCGGGCGGTGACGGCCAGGCCCGCCGGGGCCGAAGGCGCGGTGCAGTCACCGCCGCACGTGCCGGTGGTGCTGATCTGGCCGAGGCCGACCCAGCCGTCGGAGCCCTGGTTGGCGTTGGCGAACGACAGCGGGTAGGCGGGACGCCACCTGTCGATGATCCAGTCGGTGAGCCGCACGGACGCCGGGCGGTCGCGCAGCACCTGCTGGGTGATGCTCTCCAGCGGGTTGCGCACCCGCAGGACGAGCTGGTAGCTCCCGGCCGGGACGCCCGCGGCGTTGAGGTTGGCCGAGAAGTTCACCGGGCGGCCGAAGTCGAGGTAGGTGGGGTCGGCGCCGGCGTTCCAGTCGGGGAAGGCGCGGATCTTGAGCGGCTGGACGGTGCGGATGTCCCAGTCGGTGTCCCAGGTCTTGACCACGCTGCCACTGGAGTTCCGCAGGCCGATGACGAACTTCCAGGGGTAGTAGAAGGGCGCCACCCCGTCGTTCTGCACGGTGACGCCGACCTTGAAGGTGCCGCCGTTGCTCGCGTTGAAGTTGGCCTGCGGGATGTGCAGGTTGTAGCCCATCTTGCGTACGCCTGCGGCGACCTTCGGGTCGGTGGGGCTGTAGCCGCCCGCGCCGGTCTGGTTGATCATCCAGCTGATGTGGGTGAGCTCGGTGGCGGCGAGCACGTCGTCCACCTGGCCGCCCCCGGCCGGGTAGTTGGCGTACAGGGAGCCCTGGATCTCGGGGCGGGCCTCCCCGCCGATGGAGTGCGTCGTCCAGCGGTTCTCCGTGCCGTTGTCCAGCATGATCTGGGTGAACGCGTCGTCCCAGCCGTTCATGGACCTGGGCAGCGTCATGCTCTTGAGCTGGCCGCCGCGGTGCTCCTTGTAGGGCCAGGAGTCGTCGTGGAAGCCGATGTTCGCCGTCCGGGTGCCGGCCAGGCCCGGGTAGCGGACCTCGAGCTGGATGTTGTCGAAGGCCGCGTCGAAGGCGTTGATCAGGGTGCTGATGGTGGCGTCGGTCGGCATCAGGTCGGGGTAGCCGTCGGCGGTGTCCCGGTCGTAGGGCCAGGTGTGCCATTCACCCCACAGCCCGACCAGGCCCAGGGACATGAACCCGATCCGGGGGTCGGCCGTTCCTCCGGGCCCCGCCTTGTCGTACCGGGCGGCGAAGGCGTTGATGAAGCCGGTGAACGCGGCGATGACGTCGGGGTCGTCGTAGTCGGGGCTGACGGTGCCCCAGAACCCGTTGTTGCGCAGGGCCGCCTTGCCGTTGAGACACGGCGGGATGCCGTTGCCCGGGTGGGAGGAGGTGCCGCCCGGATACTCCACGTAGAACCGGAAGGCGACCTGGCGGCCCCACACGGCGGACTCGTCCAGCGCCTTCTCGAAGAGCGTCCAGTCGAAGGCGTTGCAGTCCGAGGGGTTCGTCATGATCTCGTTGAGCGCGAAGTAGGTCCACATCACGCCGCCGGGGTACTTGGCGTCGTAGTTGTCGCCGGGGAACAGGTAGGGGGCGAATCCCTTCAGCGGCTGCCCCACCGGCGTGGGGGCGTAGGCGTAGGTGTGGGTGGTCAGCGTCGTGTCCGGGAGCGGCCCGGCGGGGGGCCGGGCGGGCGGGCCGGCCGGGGCGGCCGACGCGGGAACCGCCCCGCCTAACAGCAGGATCGTGATGGCGGCGAGAGAGGCGAGCCGACGTCTCATCTTCATGGGGGCCTCGGAATGGTGGGGGGTTGCCAGAGCGAAACCTGGATGTAACGGAATACAAGCATGAAGGCTTCGCTTGCGCCAGATCCACTTTTGCTATCGCAAGTCCGTCGGCGCTCCTCGCAGATATGATGCGCTCTTGACAAAATATCGATTACTCACATCATTATTACCCAGGACCGGCCCGCACGGAACGCCGGCGAGTGGCAGTCGACAGGGAGCGCCCATGCAAGCGGTTGGGACACGACTCGATGCCGGGACCGACCAGCGGCAAGGGCTTCTCGGACGCCATGGCCGCCCGCGGCGACGGCGGCGGGACGACCGCCGGGTCGCGTGGTTGTTCCTGCTGCCGGTGATCGCCGGTTTCGCGGTCTTCTACGCCTATCCGACGGCCCGGGGCATCTGGTACTCGTTCACCGACTACAGCCTGCTCGCCGATCCGAAATACGTCGGCGCGGACAACTACCGGGAGCTGGTCAGCGACGCGCAGGCCTGGAACGCGCTCAAGGTCACGGGCTACTACGTGGTCGTGAACATCGTTTCCCAGACCCTGCTCGCGCTCGGGCTGGCCGCGCTGATGCACCGGCTGACCCGCTCGGTCGTCCTGCGCGCGACGCTGCTGGTGCCCTGGCTGGTGCCGAACGTGACGATCGGCCTGCTGTGGGCCTGGCTGCTGGACCCCGATCTCGGGTTCGTCAACCACCTCATCGGCCTGACCGGGCTCGACACGACCCTGTCCTTCAACTCGCCTGAATGGGCGATGCCGCTGGTGGCCCTGGTCAACACCTGGACCTTCACGGGCTACACCGCACTGCTGCTCTACGCGGGGATGTTGCAGATCCCGCCGCACCTGTACGAGGGCGCGGCGATGGACGGCGCCGGCGAATGGCGCATGTTCCGCTCGATCACACTGCCGCTCCTGCGGCCGATCCTGGCACTGGTGCTGGTGGTGTCGCTGATCGGCTCGTTCCAGATCTTCGACACGGTCGCGGTGGTGTACGGCGGCAAGGCTCCCATCCCGGAGACCCGGGTCATCTACTACTACATCTACCAGCGGGCGTTCACCTACTTCGACATGGGATACGCCTCCGCCCTGGCGATGGTCCTCGTGGTCATCCTCGGCGTGCTGACCACCCTTCAGTTGCGGATGCTGCGTGCGTCGCGTTCGGACCTGGCCTAAGGAGCCTTCGCATGTTCTCCGGATTGAAAATCGGCAGGAAGGCCGCCTGGTTCGCCGTCATCGCCGCGGTCGTGCTCACGGTCTTCCCCTTCTACTGGATGGTCCGCACGGCGCTGACCCCGGCGGGCGACCTCTACACCGACTCGACCGGGCTGTGGCCGGACAACCCCACGCTGATCAACTTCGCCCGGGTGCTGGGGCTGGTCGACGCCGAGACGGCCAGGGCCGCGGGCGGGTCGGGCGCGCAGCTGAACTTCCTGCTGTACACGATGAACTCGGTCATCTACAGCGGGCTGATCGCCGTCGTGCAGACCTTCTGCTGCGCCATGGCGGGCTATGCCTTCGCGCGGCTGCGCTTTCCCGGCAGGGACCTGGCCTTCACCGCCATCATCGCCGCGCTGATGGTGCCGCCGATCTTCACGATTCTGCCCAACTTCGTGCTGGTCAAGCAGCTCGACCTGCTGAACACGTTCCCGGGGCTGGTCCTGCCCAGCCTGCTGATGACGCCGTTCGCAGTGTTCTTCCTGCGCCAGTTCTTCCTGTCCATCCCCCGGGACGTGGAGGAGGCCGCGACGCTGGAGGGCATCGGCAGGTGGGGGATGTTCTGGAAGATCGTGCTGCCCATGAGCCGCGGCCCGCTGATCACCATCGGGCTGACCACGGTCGTGTGGAGCTGGAAGGACTACCTGTGGCCGTTGCTGGTGGGCAAGGCCGAGGACACCCGGGTGCTCACCGTCGGGCTGGGCGTGTTCCTCCAGCAGTCGCCGAACCGGGGGCCGGACTGGACCGGGATCATGGCCGGTTCGGTGCTGTCCGTCATCCCGGTGCTCATCCTGCTCGTCTTCCTGGGCAAGCGGCTGGTGCAGTCGATGAACTTCTCCGGCATCAAGTGACGAAGCGGGGTGCGGCCCGGGCCGCACCCCTTTCGTGGTGGCGTCAGGAGGCCCGGATCCGCCCGATGGTCAGCCAGCCCGGGACGGTCGTGTCCTGGTCGGCGTTGGCGAAACGCAGCGGCATGCCGTTGCGCAACGGGTTGGCCGCCCGCAGGACCAGCGTGTACTCACCCTTCCGCAGCCCGGGCGGCAGGGTGGCGGTGAGCTCGGCCGGCTCGCCGGGCATGACGCCGGTCAGCTTCCACGACGTCGTCCAGGTCCGGGCGATCCGCCCGTCCCGCCCGACCGCGGCCAGCTGGACGGGCCAGTCGTAGGAGAACGGGGCCACGCCGTCGTTGCTGATCCGGACGGCGACGTCGAGGCCGCGGCGCCTCTGCTCGGTGCGCACGGCGGTGACCCGCAACTCGTAGCCCAGCGACTTGGCGCCCTTCAGCGCCTGGCCGTAGGCGGCGCCGGTGTACCCGGGGCTGAAGGCGTAGTGGTTGAGCAGCCAGGTGGCGTGGGTCTGGGCGACGCTCGTGTCGAAGTCCTTGTCCCCGTCGCCGGGACAGTCCATCGGCACGTTGAACAGGCAGCCCTGCAGCTCGGGCCGCAGCTCGCCGGCGACCGTGTTGGTCCGCCACTTGCCTGTGGTGCCGGCCTGCCCCATCAGGTCCATGAAGTGCCAGCCGGGGCCCGGCAGGGTGGAGTAGGCGAAGGAGTCGTCGTGGTAGCCCAGGTCGTGTGCCCTGTTGTCGGCGCCGGGGTAGCGGACCATGAGCCTGGTCCGGTCGAAGGCCTTGTCGTAGGCGTTCAGCACCCTGAGCTGTTCGGCCTGGGAGGCGAACCAGTTCTCCGTGCCCGGGTCTCCGTTGTGCGGCCAGGTGTGCCACTCGCCCCAGAATCCCAGCAGGCCGAGCTGGACGAACCCGATCCGCGGGTCACCGTCGTAGCGGCGGCCGAGGGCGGCGATGAACCGGTCGAGCGCGGCGGTCAGGTTCGGGTCGTCGTAGTCGGGCGACACGCTCTGCCCGTTGTTGCCGAAGTCGTCGTACGGCCGGGTCAGCAGACCCTGATCGAGCAGGAACTGCGGGACGCCGCTGGGCTTGCCCGGATAGTCCAGGTAGAAGCGGAACGCCGCATGGTGGCCCCGGGCGGCGATCGCGTCCAGCTGCTCCTCCAACGCCCCCCAGTCGAAGCGGTGCGGGCCGGTCATCACCGCGTTCAGCGGCAGGTAGAACCACTCCATCGAGTGCGGGAACGTCGTATAGGCGCCGGCGTAGGGGATGAAGCCCTCCAGCGGATTGGCGTCCGGAGCCTGCGCCGCCGCCAGATCCCGCCAGCCCGGCTGAACGGTCGCGGCCGAGCCCGGGGCGGGTAGCGCCGTGACGGCCGCGGCCAGGAGGGCGACGAGCGCCATCCGCGCAGGCCGGCCGATCGGAGAGTGGACCATCGATGCCTCCACATGACGATTGCCAAAGCACTTATGAGCTGGCCTTGACAAATTTTCGATGAGCCACATCATTATTCGAGAGAGCCGACAAGGCAAGAGGGAACTTTCTCGGGCCCTCGGCCCTATCCCCCAGAAAGAGGCACCTCGATGATCAACAGGAAGCGGGTCGCCGCAACCCTGCTCTGCGGGCTGATGGCGGGCACCACGCTCACCGCGTGCGGCGGTTCCGAGGCGGACGAGCCGGCGGGCGGTGACGCGGGTGGTGCCGTCACGCTCGACTACTGGCTGTGGGACGACAATCAGTCGGCCTCCTACCAGGCCTGCGCAGATGCCTTCCACCAGGCGAACCCGAACATCACCATCAAGATCACCCAGACGGCCTGGGCGCAGTACTGGCAGAACCTGACCACGCAGCTGGCGGCGGGCGAGGCGCCCGACGTGTGGACCAACCAGGTGTCGTACTACCCGCAGTTCGTCTCCAGCCAGCAGATCCTCGACATCCAGCCCTATGTCGACGCCGACAAGGTCGATCTGACCCAGTATCAGGACGGGCTCGCGGACCTGTGGACCAAGGACGGCAAGCGGTACGGGCTGCCCAAGGACTGGGACACCGAGGCGATCGTCTACAACAGCGACATGCTCGACAAGGCGGGCGTCAAGCCCGACGAACTCGCCGACCTGACCTGGAACCCCACCGACGGCGGCACCTTCGAGCAGGTCATCGCCAAGCTCACCATCGACGACAAGGGCCGCAACGGCCTGGACCCGGGCTTCGACAAGGACCACGTCGCGGTCTACGGATACCAGCCCGAGTGGAACGACGGCTCCCAGGGCCAGAACGGCTGGGGCGAGCTGGCCGCCGCCAACGGCTGGACCTACCTCGACAAGAACCCGTGGGGCACCCGCTTCAAGTACGACGACCCCAAACTGATCGAGACCATCGGCTGGTACAAGGCGCTGACCGACAAGGGGTACGCGCCCCGCTTCGACAAGCAGTCGACGCTCGGCATCGACGCCGTGATGAACTCCGGGAAGGCCGCGCTCACGATCGCCGGCTCCTGGACCATCAACACATACATGGGTGAGGGCGCCAAGCACAAGTTCGCGCTCGCGCCGCTGCCCGTCGGGCCGGTCGGGACCCGCAAGAGCGCCATCAACGGCCTGTCGGACGCCATCTGGGCGGGCACCGAGAACAAGGACGCCGCGTGGAAGTGGGTGAAGTACCTCGGCTCGAGCGCCTGCCAGGACGTGGTGGCCGGCAACGCCGTCGTGTTCCCCGCGATCAAGACCTCGGCGGAGAAGGCGCTGGCCGCCCACAAGGCCAAGGGCCGTGACGTGCAGGTGTACGTCGACTACACCAAGACCCCGGGCAGCACGTTCCTCCTGCCGATCACCGACCACGGCACCGAGATCAGCCAGATCGTCCAGGACGCCCTGCAGGCGGTCATCCTCGGCCAGATCGAGCCCGCCGAGGCGCTGAAGAAGGCCAACGAGCAGGTCAACAGCCTGTTCGCCTGATCGTCTGGTGTCATCTGCCCGTCCGGCGGCATCCGCGCCGCGCCGGCGCCGGACGGGCACTGCTGCTCGAACACCGCCGCCTGAACACCGCTGCTCGAAGGAGAACCATGCCCCTGCTCGTCGACCTGGCCGGTCGTGAATTCGCGATCGAGCTCACCGGTTCCGAGCCCCCCACGCCCGTCGCCGGCGGTCTCGTCCTCCCGTCCGGACGGGTCGCGATCCTGCACGGTCTCGCCGACGCCCTGTTCTACCGGCATGGCCAGAACTCCTGGAGCCCCTGCGGGTGGCGCCGGCTCAGCGAGCCCCCCTTGCGGATCGCCAACCCCCAGCGGCGCCTGACCGCGGACGACACGGTCTGGGACGACCCGGCCCGCCACCACTCCTCGGCCGTGGCCGCGCTGCAGGGCGACGACGGGCGGGTGCTCCTGCTGGGCTCCCTCGGCCTGGGCACCCCCCGGCTGTCGGCCGACCTCGACACCCTCGCCGGCTGGTACGAGGACGACGGCGCCCCCTGGTTCCTGGCCTACGGCACCGAGCAGGAGGTCTTCGACCGCTACACCGACCAGCTCGCGGCGCGGCTGGGCCGCAGCGACCGGCAGGCCGGCAACGTCTGGTGCACCTGGTACGCCTACTACGAGGGCATCAGCGAGCAGGTGCTGAACAAGGACATCGCCGCGCTGGCGGGCCTGCCGTACGACGTCGCCCAGATCGACGACGGCTGGCAGCTCGCCGTGGGGGACTGGGATCCCAACCACAAGTTCCCCTCCGGCATGCGCGCCCTGACCGAGCGGATCAACGCCGCCGGCATGCAGGCGGGCCTGTGGCTGGCGCCGTTCATCGTGCTGCCCACATCGCGAACCGCCCTTGAGCATCCCGAATTCCTGCTGCGCGACGCCGGTGGGCAGCCGGTGGCCGCCGGACACAACTGGGGAACCTCCTACTGGGCCCTGGACCTCACCCACCCCGGCGTCCAGGAGCACCTCACCCGGATGATCCGCAAGGTCGTGCACGAGTGGGGCTTCACCTACCTCAAGCTCGACTTCGTCAACGCCGGCGCGGTCCCGGGCGTCCGGCACTCCGGCCGGCCCCGCGAGCAGGCCTATCGCGACGCGCTCGCCCTGATCCGGCGCGTCGCGGGCCCGGAGGTCTACCTGCTCGGCAGCGGCGCCCTGCTGCTGCCCTCGCTCGGCCTCGCGGACGGGCTGCGCAGCGGCCCCGACGTCGCCCCGCTGTGGACCAACTACGCCACCGACGACCCCTCGGACGCCATGGCCTACAACGCCGTGGTGAACACGCTGCACCGGCTGTGGCAGTCACGCCTGCTCCAGGTCGACCCGGACATCGTGTACTTCCGCAGCCGGCTCAACCTGCTCACCGAGACGCAGATGGGCTGGCTGCGGGACCTGGCCACGATCTGCGGGTTCAAGGCGGTCTCCGACCCGCCGTCATGGTTGAGCGCGGACGAGCTCGAGCACATGACGGCCTACCTGGCCGAGCAGCCGGAGATCGTCCGGACGGGCCGTTACAGTTTCGCCATCGACGGCCGCACCGTGGACTTCACCGGCGCGCTGGGAGCGGGACAGCAGTACCCGATCTCCTGACGGGGCCGGTAGAATTACGCTACAACGAAGCATAATCGGGGGTTGGGGTGCCAGAGGCGGCCGGAGTAGACGTCAGCAAACTGCGCGAGATCAACTCGCTCAGCATCGTGCGGGCGATGCGGGGCCAGCCACCCGCCACCGTCACCGAGCTCGCCACCCGCACCGGTCTGTCCCGGCCCGGCACCGACGTCGTGGTCCGCGGCCTGGTCACCGACGGATGGGTGCAGGTCGTCGAACCCGACGGCAGCAGCGTCGGCCGCCCCGCCCGCCGCTACCGCTTCAACGCCGGCGCCGGACACGTGCTCGGCGTCGACGTCGGCGGCCACAAGATCCTGGTCCTGCTCGCCGACCTCGAAGGACAGGTGCTGCACAGCCACCGGCTCCCGGTCGAGCCGGACGCCGACCCCGCCGCCCGGCTCCAGGCCGTCGACGTCGCCATCACCCAGTGCCTGTCGGACGCCGGGATGCGGCCCGACCAGATCTGGGCGGTGACGGTCGGCGTGACCGGCCCGGTCGACGCCACCGGCCGCACCACACTGTTCACCCCGCTGCCCGGCTGGGCGAGCGTCTCGCCCGCCGAGCACCTCTCGGCCCGCTTCACCTGCCCGATCCTGGTCGAGAACGACTGCAAGCTCGCCGCCGTCGCCGAACGCTGGAAGGGCGCCGCGCAGGACGCCGACGACATCGTCTACCTGCTGGCGGGCATGCGCACCGGCGCAGGTCTCATCCTCGACGGCACCCTGCGGCGCGGATACGGCGGAGCGGCCGGCGAGATCGGCGCCCTCAAGGCGGTCCGCTGGCTCTCCGCCCCCTCCCACATCGAGAACTGCCCGGGGGTGCCCGAGGACATCCACCCCAACGACAAGGCCGCCTGGGTCTTCGAACGCGCCCGCGAAGGCGACCGCCACGCCCGCACCGCGCTGCGCCGCTACGTCAAGGACCTGGCCGTGGGCGCCGCGGCGCTCGTGCTGACCCTCGACCCGCAGGTCGTCATCCTCGGCGGCGGTTACTCCCGCTCCGCCGACCTGCTCATCGAACCCTTCGAGCGGGAGCTCGGCCGCCTCTGCCTGCGTGTCCCCGAGATCAGGGCCTCCGACCTCGGCGCCGACAGCGTCGCCCTCGGCGCGCTGCGCGTCGCCCTGGACCAGGTCGACGCGCGACTGTTCACCGACGGGATGCCCGCTCTCCTCACCCTCCACGCCTGACCGGCACCCCTCCTCATCAGCGCCCCCGTCAGGCGGGCGTCATTTCGCCAGCTCGACGCCGACGCCCTGCTCCTGAACGGCGCTCACGAAGCCGGACGGGGCGCCGGCGTCGGTGATGAGGAGGTTCACCTCGGACAGCGCACAGATCGGTGCCAGCCCGATCCGGCCCAGTTTCGTGGAATCCGCCAGCACGACCCGGCGCCGGGAGGCCTTGATCATGCGCTGCTTCAGCTCGGCCTCCAGCAGGTGCGCCCCGGTGACCCCGGACTCCAGGTGAACACCGTGGCACCCGAGGAACACCGTGTCAGCGTGGATGCGCTCCAGCATGGCCGCGCCCAGCGGGTCGACGAGCGCATGCGTGGCCGGCCGGAGCGTTCCGCCGGTGACGAGGACGGAGAAGCGGGGAATGGCGGGCTCCAGCTCCGCCGCGACCCGCAGGCTGTTGGTGAAGACCACGACGTCGGCCAGGTCGTCGCGGGCCACCAGCTCGCGGGCCAGGAACGTGGCGGTGGTGCCGCAGTCGATGATGATGTTCTCACCGTCGGCCACCAGCGCGGCGGCGTGCCGGGCGAGCCGGGTCTTCTCCGGCGCCAGGCTGTCCACCGCGGTCTCGGACGGCGCCTCGTCGGGAGGCGGCGCGGCCTTGACGTGCATCGCCCCGCCGCGGACCCGGCGCAGCGCGCCTTGACGGCCGAGCACCTCCAGATCGCCGCGGATCGTCACGCTGGACACGCCGAACGTCTCCGCCAGGTCGGTGACCCGGACGAACTCGTGCTCCAGCACCAGTGCCACGATGCGTTCGCGGCGCAGCGAGGCCCCGGCGTCGCCGGCGGGAGGCGCCGAGGGGGCCGTGTCCTTCATCGGCCCGCCTTGCCGTGCGTGATGCCGCCGGGCAGGTACGCCGCCTGAGCCGCGATGATGTCGTCGCACACCGCCTCGATGTCGGCCAGCGGAAGGGTCGCCGAGGTGTTGGGGTCGAGCATGGCCGCCTGGTACACCGCCGATCGTCGCTCTTCCAGGACCGCTGTCGTGGTCAATTCCACCACATTCAGAAACGACCGGTTGAGCGCCATGAGCTGGACGGGCAGGGCGCCGACCGGCTGGGGGTGGATTCCCGCGCCGTCCACCAGGGCGGGCACCTCCACACAGGCGCCGGCCGGCAGATTGCCGATCAGCCCGTCGTTGGGGAGGGTGAGCTGCACCTCCCGCGGCGTGCCGGTGAGCAAGGAGTGGATCACTTCGGAGGCCATCTCGAAGTGCTTCCACCGGGCCAGCACCGGCTTGCCGGCGGCCAGCGCCTCCCGCAGCCGCTCGTAGGCGTCGTACTTGCGGAGCCGGCGCCGCAAGCCCTCGTTCAGCGGCGGGTTGAGCCGGAGCACCTCCTTCTCGTGCGGCAGGAACCAGGACACGTACTCGGCCGCGTGCTCACTGGACTCGGTCGGGAAATAGCCGAAACGCCGGTAGATCTCTGCGCGGACGTGCCCGCGCAGCTCGGGATCGGCGGCCATCACCAGGTCGAGCTCGTCGTAGAGGGACAGCCCTTCGCTTTCGAAACGCAGTACGAACGCCTGGTGGTTCAGCCCGGCGGTGAGGAAGTCGATGTCGTCGAGCTCACGGCCGATCAGGTCGGCGAGCAGCGCGTGGGTGTCACGGACCGAGTGGCACAGCCCCGCCACCCGGCGCAGCGGCGTGCCCGCGACCACGGCCCCGCACAACATGGCCAGGGGGTCGGTGTAGTTGAGCAGCCAGGCATCAGAGCACAGCCGCGCCATGTCGCGCGCCAGATCGAGCAGCACGGGCATGGCGCGCAGCCCACGGAAGATGCCGCCCAGGCCGAGCGTGTCGCCGACGGTCTGGCGCACGCCGTACCGGTGGGGGATCTCGAAGTCCGACAACGCCGCGTCGTACCCGCCCACGTCGATCTGGCAGACGACGAAGTCGGCGCCGGCCAGCGCCGCTTCGCGGTCGGCGCCGGCCTCGATCGTCGCACCCGCGCCCGCCTCGGCGTTCAGGCGGCGGGACAACGTCTCGGCGGTCGCCAGGCGGCCGGCGTCGATGTCGTGCAGGGCCACCCGCAGGCTGCCGGCCAGCTCCGGGCTGGACATCAGGTCGGAGAGGATCTTACGGGTCAGTTCGACGTTCCCCGCGCCGACCAAGGCCACCTTCGCCATTCGAACCTCCTCGAAGGAGGAGCTTACCTCTTGGAAAGCGGCCTCTCTTGAACATCCGGGCCGGCCTGGCCCGGGCGCATGGACGGCGCCCGGCCCGCGCGGGCCGGTGCTCAAGATCGTGGGCGGGTATGCTGCACTGGACACCGGCAAAGTCATTTGACTGGTGTGACCGCTTCGTGGAGGCGGCCGGGACCCGCCCCATGGTGGGTTCCGGCCACGTCGGAAGGGATCGATCCGGATGATCGCGCGAACGTGGCGGGGCTGGACCAGGGCCAGCGACGCCGACGCCTACGTCGACTACCTGTACGAGACCGGGATGGACGCCTACCGCAGGACGCCCGGCAACCGGGGCGCCTATCTGATGCGCCGGGAGGACGGCGACCGGACCGAGTTCGTGACGCTGACGTTCTGGGACTCGCTCGACTCGGTCAAGGCGTTCGCCGGGCAGCAGTACGAGAACGCCGTCTTCTACGACCTCGACGACAGATATCTGGTGGACCGCGAGACGCACACCCTGCACTACCAGGTCATGCAGGACGGTCAGGCGTAGCCGGCCGGCAGCGTGAGTCCCCCGGTTCGCACGAGCCGGGGGACCTGACGTTCTGGTTGCCGGCCGGCTACCGGCCGCGCTGGTCGTACAGGCCGTCCGCCATGCGCGGCAGTGGCGCGGGGTAGGCGCCCTGGCCCTCGTCGCTGAACTCTCCGCCGTACGACGCCTGCCACTGGCCGGTCGAGGTGTTCCTGATGGAGGTGTGGGTCAGCGTGCCGCCCTCGGTGTTGTGGCTGTACAGGCCCCAATGGTGGGCGGTGCGGTCGTTGGTCCCCGACTTGGCGCTGACGGTGTCGTCGGTCTCCGAGGCGAGGAAGGTGTAGTCCGTACCCATCTGGGACTGCGGCTGCTTGCCCAGCCAGCTGATGAAGCCGCTGCCCGGGCGCATGTCGCTGCACTGCTCGTGGGTGACGGCGCACGCGGTCACCACCGTGCTGCCGATGCCCTGGTGCGGCGTGGCGAACGTGACCATGTCCTCGATGTACAGGAACGGGGGCCAGTCCCTGGGCCAGTCGGTCGCGCCGAGGTCGTTCCTGTCGATCGTCAGGCCGCTCAGGTCGGGCGCGGGCTTGCCCACGCCGTACCTGTTGACGCCTTCGACGGCCGCCTTGGCCACCAGCCCGCCCATGGAGTGGGTCACGACGTCGATGGCCACGTCATGGCTCGAGTACAGGTAGTAGACGGTCCACGCGAACTGGCGGCCGACCTCCTGGATGCGCGTGTCGGTGGTGCCCTGGAGCCTGAGGTCGCAGTTGGTCGCCTTGTTGTAGTACCCGAAGGTGACGACGTCGCCCCAGCCGTTGGCGTTGAGCCACTGCTCGGCGCTGTTCCACGCGCCGGAGCAGCTGATGTCGGCCTCGCGGTCGAACCCGTGGACCATGACGGTGACCCGGTGTCCGTCGCCGCGCGCGGGCGCCGCCGACGCGGCCGGCGCGGTGGCGATCATGGCGGCCGTCACCATGGCGACGACCATGAACAGGACTGAACCGGACCTGGCTAATATGCGCATCCACGCTCTCCGTTCGCTGAAATCAGAGGCAGAGTAGTGGACGGATGATCAGCTGTGAATCGGCTGTTCAAGTGCGGCGTCAGTCAGAGGGTGAGGTAGGCGCAGGCGCGCAGGCGGGCCGGCGAGCCGGGGTCCGGTACGACGCGTATCCGGGTGTAGTGGGCGGCGGGGGGCGGCGCGGCGGGGAGGTGGCGCAGGAGCAGGCGGCCGGTGCCGGGGAGGAGGCCGTCCAGGGCCGCTTCCGCGATCAGGTGGTTGACGTGGACCAGGTAGTCCTCAAGCGGGAGCCCGGCGACGGGGACGTCGAGGCGGGCCGTGGTGTTCCCGTTCCCCAGAGGGACCTCCTCGGTGAGGGGGGCGGTGAGGCCCCGGAGGCCGCGGAACGGGCGCAGCAGACGGCGGAGTCCTTCGCGGGAGCTCAGCGGGGCGGGGGCGTACCAGGCGATGGAGCCGTCGGGGGAGAGATGGTCGAAGGGGTGACGATCGGCCAGGTTGCGGGGGTCGCCGGCGAGGAAGATCGTGCGGGTGAAGGCGGCGTACCAGGGGCGGCCCCGCGCATCGGGGAGGGTGGCGGCGAAGCGGTACGCGTCGGCGGCGAACGTGGCGGGGTCGAACGCGCGCAGGACCGCGATCACGCCGACGTCCCGCGTCGTGCGCGGGCCGGTGGGGCGGGCGTCGCGGACGCGGGCGAGTCTCGCTTCGAGGTGAGCGCGCAGGGTCCGCTGATCGGGAGCGTCCGGTGGAGCCGAGGGTGTCATGGGCCGGCCTTCCAAGGCGGGGGCGGCTTCGGGCATATGGGGTGGTGAGGGGTCACAAGCCGGCGAGCCGGGCTACTTCGGCGGCGACGTCGTGGGGCGGGCGGTGGTCGGCGCGGACCCGGTGCACGCGTACCGACGTGAAGGTCCGGAGGGCCTTGTCGTAGCCGTCCCTGATCAAGGGGAGCAGGTCGGCGCGTTCGTGAGGCTCCAGGCGGCGGTCGCGGGCTCTCAACCGGCGCAGGGCCTCGGTGACGTCGATGTCGAGCAGGATCGCCACGTCGGGCGGCGTCACCGCGAAACGGGTGGCGAACTCGCTCACCATGGCCTCGGGCGGCAGGGTGAGCAGGCCGACCAGCTCTTCGCCCAGGGTGTCGAGCCGCGGTGCCCGTCCTCCCGTACGGCGGGCGAGGGCCTGGCACCACGCGAGGGCCGCCTGGACGGCGGGGGCGGGCATGCGCGCGAGCTGTCGTCGCAGGACGGCGGGGCGGCCGGGTGCGACGACCGCGCCGATGGCCCGGCGGTAGAGCGGCAGGTAGGTGAGCGTGTCGATGAGCGGATGCCGCTCGGTGATGATCGCGCCGGTCTGCTGGCCGGTGAAGAAGCGCTCCGCCACACCGTACGTGCACATCTGCAGGTAGAGGACGGCGAGCTTCAGGTCGGGACTGCCGAGGCGGTCGGCCTCCGCGGACAGGACGTCGAGGTGCCGGGACAACTCCCCGAGGGGGCCGCCGGGATTCTCGTGGGGGCGCAGGCACGACAGGACGACGTGGGGGCGGGCCGCGGGGGAGCGCCGGGCGAGCAGGCGGGCGCATGTGCTCTTGCCGGACCCGTCGATGCCGAGCAGCGCCACCCGTACCGGTGGGGCGGGCGTCGTGTCCGGGGCCGGGCGGGCGCTGTTCGGGTCGGCCGGTGGCGCGGTCGTCA
Organism: Nonomuraea thailandensis; assembly: GCF_024172165.1. Lineage (GTDB taxonomy): Bacteria > Actinomycetota > Actinomycetes > Streptosporangiales > Streptosporangiaceae > Nonomuraea > Nonomuraea thailandensis. Next base: position 2,752,662 of record NZ_JAMZEB010000002.1, read on the forward strand.
CGGGATCAGGCATCGGGGCACTCCGTCGTGGCGTCCTCGATGGCGATCAGGCGCAGGGTCGTGGCCATGACCCGGCCCAGGAACGGCAGCTCCCGCTGGGTGTGCACCATGACGTACACGAGCAGCCTCGTCACCGCGAAGTCCCACAGCGCCAGGCGGTAGCCCTCGCGCCACTCCTCCGGCTTGCCCAGGTGGCCCACGGCCTGCCGGTGCAGGTCGAGGAGCTCCGTGACCCGCGACTCGCCGGCGTCCGGTGGCAGCACGAAGGCCAGCAGCTCCGCCAGGTCCCGCTGCGGGACGTGCAGCGTCGCCAGTTCCCAGTCGTAGGCGACCAGGCGAGGGGCGGATGAGTGCAGGGCCGCGTCCGGATGTTCCGGGGCGAAGGGGACCGGTCGGGTGGCCGGCGAGTGAGGGCCCGGCGAGTGAGGGTCCGGCGAGTGGGGGCCGGAGAAGTGAGTGCCGGGGGAGTGGGGGGTGGGGGAGCGCAGGGCGATGTTGCGGGGGTTGAAGTCGTTGTGGACCAGGGTGCGGGGCATGGACTCCAGCCGCCCCCACCACCGCGGGATCTCCTCGACGATCCGGCGGAGCCGGCGCGCCGAGGCGGCGTCCACCAGCTCCGGGTGCTCGGTCGCCGCGTGTTCCAGCAACGCGCCCCACAACTCCCGCATGGCCGTCATCCGCTCCGCGCTCTGCACCGGCCCCAGCCAGGCGCGCAGCTCGTCGTGACGGCCGAGGAAGGCCGCGTGCACGCCCGCGATCCCGCGCACGGCCGCGGCCAGGTGCTCCGGGCGCCACTGCTCCGGGGTGCCGGCGCTGTCCAGGTGCAGCACGCCGGGCCCGAGGCGTTCCATGGCGATGACGTACGCCTCCCGCGCCGCGTCCTCGTGCACCCCGTACGCGCGGGGCAGCACCGCCCGCAACGCCGGCTCCGCGTGGCGGTACACGGCGAGCTCACGGGTGTGCAGGCCGGTGAAGCCCGTCCAGTCGCGCCAGCGCGGGTACAGGTCGGCCACCTGGCCCCCGCACAGCGAGGCGAGCTTGGCGGCCTCGATGATCACTTCCTGGTCGAGGGGTTTGACCTTGAGCACCAGGTCCGTCGACCCGTCGGCGTCGTCCCGCCGCCAGGCCACGCGGACCGGGAAGATGCCCGTGGTCTTGCGGCGGTCGGCCCGGGCGGTGAGCTCGGTGATGAGGCTCGATCCCGGCGCGTGGTCGATCCAGGTGACATCGGTGACCTCCAGGCCGGGCGCGTTCATGGCCTGGGCCAGCATGGGCCGCAGCAGGGGGGCGCCGAGGTCGTCGCGGCTCAGCCAGTCGACCCGCCGGCCGCGGCCGAGCCGTTCGTGCGCGTCGGCGAACTGGCCCCCGGCCACGGCCGCCATCGTGGACAGGTTGAGCGCGAGCGCGAACCCGCAGATGATCTCCGCGAAGCGGGCGGCGTGGCCCTCGCCCCGGCAGCCGAGCACGTCCAGGTAGTCGCTCTGGCGCACCAGCCTGGTGCCGCCCCCGACCACCCCGGTGACCAGGCTCGGCAGGACCAGCGTGGCCCGTACGTCGCCCTCGGACACGTCCACGGAGAACAGGCCGGTGCCGGACTCGTACACGCTGGCGATGTCCTGCCCGGTCGCGACGAAGATGGCCGCGATGACGTTCGCCGCGTCGATGTCGTGCCCCGCCATGCCGGCCTGCTGGCCGGCGAGCACGCTGTGCCGGTAGAGCCGGTCGATCGCCTCCGGCGTGCTCTTGAGCACGCGGCGCACGGTCGTGCGGTCCAGCACGCACTCGGCCGCGACCCGGGTGCCGCGGCCGGAGATCATGTTGAGGTGGGTGAACTTCTTGTCGCCGCTCAGGTTCGCCTCGATCGCGAACCAGGCCGGCGCGAGCCCCGGCATGGTGGCCAGCCGGTCGTTGATCCACCGGCAGGCCCGCCAGGTGGCGGCGGTGGTCATGTTCTGGCCGCCCGCGTCGGCGGTCTCGTACACGAACCGCAGGTGTACGGCCCTGCCGAGCTGCACCGGGTCGACCGCCGTCAGCCGCGAGTGCGCCGACACCTCCGCCACCCGCCGGTCCAGCTCGTCCTTGCACGTCACGATCCAGCGGGCGAACTCGGCCGCCGCCCCCAGCCCCGCGAACTCGAACACGGGCGCCCGCGTCATCCGCTGCGCGATGACCTGGCTCGTCACCCCGCCCGCCAGCGTGATCGCCTTGGCGCCGCGCGCGACCGAGGCGACCAGGGCGCCCTCGGTGGTGGCCAGCGGCGCCGTCACCATGCCCTGCGCGTGGCGGCCGGTGAACAACATCGGCCCGGCCAGGCCGACGGGCACGTCCACGACGCCGACGAAGTTCTCCAGGTTGCCCGGCAGCGAGCGCGGGTCGATGGTCGACTGCTCAAGGGAGCGCAGTGAGGCGTTCGTGGTCGTCCGCAGCCAGGCGAGCAGCTCCCGCCGGGCCCGCTCGGTGTACTGGCCGCGGCCGGGCAGGCCGGGGTACGACGTCCCCCGCGGCGAGGGCTCGGCCGTGTCGGTCAACGCTCTGCCTCCGTACCTGAGAGGACACGTGTCCACGCGCCCGGATCGTCCCTGAACACCCGGTCCTTGACCCGGGTGGGCCGCTCGCCGTCCTCCACCCGGCGCCGCCACTCCCGCCAGAACGCCTCCACGGGCACCGCGTGCACCAGCGGCTCGGCCAGGGCGCCCGACCGGCGGGCGGCGGCGTACCCGGGCGCCTCGCGGCACAGCTCCTCGTCGAGCGCGGTGGTGAAGGCCCGCGTCCGCGGCGGCGGCGTGGCGAAGGCGACGGCCGCATCGTGGCGGGACGCATCGGTGCCGGCCCGGTACATCACCTGGCGGACGGCCACGCCGGTCGTCTCGCCGGCCGCCGCCACCGCCCGCAGCACGTGCGACTCGCGGACCCGTTCGCCCGCCACGGACACCAGGCCGTCGCGGCACGAGTACTCCACCACCGGCGTCGACCCGACGAACCCCACCACCTTGACGATGTCGCGCACCGCGCACCGGTACAGGCCGCCGACGTGCGAGACCACCACGTGGTACTCCTGGCCTTCCTCCAGCTCGTGCGGCTCCAGGGTGTCGGTCCACGGCTCGATCCGCTCGTCGGCCGGGACGAACTCGTACAGGCAGCCGGACACCATCAGCGCCCCGCCCGACGCGCGGCCGGACAGGGGGACGGCCAGCGGCCCCTCCGACGACCCGATCGGCGCCGGACGGATGTGCAGGCCGGCGCCGTACTCCTCGCGCAGGCCCGGCAGGTACAGCCTGGACACGTAGGTGTTCCAGGTCAGGAGGAGCTCCAGGCGCGGCCACAGGTCGGCGGGGCGCAGCGTGCCGCGCCGGGCGGCGGCCCGCTCCAGGCCGGCCGCCCGGCCGGGATCGGGTGGCCGGATCGCCAGGCCGCCCACCGTCCCGTCCCTGATCTCCCGCACCATGCGGGGCCACCAGTGGGCGAGCTGGTGGGGCAGCGCGGCCGCGATCGCCGGGTTGACCGCGATGATCCCCCGTACGTCGTGCTCGGCGGCCATCCGGAGCCGCAGGTAGCAGCGCTCCCACGGGCCGGCGCCGGCCAGTTCCTCCGGCAGCCGGCTCCACGGCGCCCGGTTGCCGAGCCCGACGGCGAGGTCCTCGCCCGCCTTGGCGAAGTCGAGCTGGCTGGGGCCGATGTGCGGCCGGCCGCCGAGCGTCGCGGCCGCCGGTGAATGAGGGTCCTGCCACAGGTTGAGCACGGTGTCGTCGCGGGTGGGCAGATCGGGATGGTGCCGTACGAGCTGCGCGAAACCCGCGAAGTAGAACGGCAGGAAGCAGCGGCGCAGGAACCCGGCCGTCACCGGGATGCTCTTCTCCCCGCCCGTGGTGCCGCTGCTGGCGAAGAACGCCGTGGGCTCCTCGCTCGTCAGCACCCCGCGCTCCCCGGCGTGCACCCGCTCCAGCCACGGCCGGAACTCCTCGTGCCCGCGGATCGGCGTCGCCCGCCGGTACCCGGCCGCGTCGCGCACCGCGGGCAGGCCGTGCTCCCGGCCGAAGGCGGTGTCCCCGTTCGTGGCGAGGAGCTCGGCCAGCACCGCGGCCTGGGCGGCGCGCGGGTCGTCCAGCGAGGCCAGGGCCTTGCCGCTCTCCAGCAACACCCGCCGCCGGTACGCCTCGGCACGTTCGGCGGCGGAGGCGAAGGTACGGTCGGTGGTCATGGCCCTCCCGGTCGTGGACTCTCGGTGGTCGGTGGTCGGTGGTCGGTGGTCGGTGGTGGGTGGTCGGTCGGTGATCAGTGAGCGTCACAGGTACACGTGGTCGAGCAGGGCGGCCGGCGCGCGCCGCGCGAACAGGCCGTCGGTCAGGCGGTACGGATCCACCCACCCGGCGGGCGTGGCGAACCCCCGCAGGTAAGCGGGCAGATCACCCGTGTCACCCGCCTCGCCCAGCATCCGGCGGGCCCGCGACAGGGCGCGGCGCAGCAGGTCCGGGCGGAACGGCTCGGAGGCGGTGCGCTTGAGCATCGCGATGAAGTACAGGCGCATCCCGAGGCGGTAGACGGCCGGGTCGACCTCCCGCAGGCACAGCTCGGCGAGCCGGCCCAGGGAGTGGCCGTCCCAGCCGCCGTGCCGGCTGGAGCGTACGACGCCGCCGATCGGCACCCGCCCCAGCGGCAGCCGCGACGGCCGGGCGCCCAGCTCGGCCAGCACGCGCGCCAGCAGCGCGTAGTCGTGGGCCAGGTCCTCGTCGTAGACGAGCAGCACCTCCTCGCCCGCGGCCAGGCGGGGGATCAGGTCCCGCAGGATCACCAGCAGGTAGTTGGCGTGCCCGTCCGCGCCGACCACCGGGCGCAGCGGCATGCCCCAGCGGGTCCCGTCCAGGTACGCGGGCCCGCCGTGGCGGCGGTGGTCCACGCACAGGTGCCGCCGCGCCAGCAGTTCGACGGTCTCGTCGATCGAGGCCACGGCCGGCCGGTCGGCGGTCAGGCCGGGGTCGTGCACGCCGAGCAGGCCGAGCTGCCGCTTCCAGTCGCGGGTGGCCGCCCGCGTGGCCGGGTGGACCCAGCCCTCCCGCTCGACGCGCTCGGTGTAGTGGCGCAGGCGGTCCATGGGGCGGGTGTCGCCCGAGGCGTGGCAGCGCACGTACAGGTGACCGAGGTCGTCGGGGGACAGCGCGGCGAAGTCGAGCTCCGGATGGCGGCGGTCGAGGTAGTCCCAGAACTGGATGGTCTGCCCCGTCAGGTTCGCGGCGCGCGGATTCCAGTAGTACTCCAGGTCGCGTACCAGCCGCGTGCCACGGAAGAGCGTGTCCACCCAGAGGAAGCCCTTGACGTGCGTGGGCAGCAGGGGCTTGGTGGCGGTGATGGTGACGGGCGCGAGCAGCAGCCGCCGGGCAGGACCACGCACGTGCGCTCCCCTCGGATCCGGGCGGTCAGCGCTGCCGCCAGCCCTGGTCGTGCAGCGCCTTGCGCAGCGTCGCCGCCAGGCCGGGCAGGACGCTGATGTGGACGAGCCCGGCGGGCTGCCCCGTGGCGTGCTCGATGCGGACGTCCTCGATGTTGACCCCCGCCTGGTCGGCGTCGGCGAACAGGCGGGCCAGCTCGCCCGGCTGGTCACCGATGACGGCGGTGACCGTCTCGAAGCGCTCCGGCCGGGTGTCGTGCTTGCCGGAGATGCGGGCGCGGCCCGTACGGCCCCTGCGCAGCACGTCCTCGACGACGGCCAGCCCGGCCGCGCGTTCCGGGCCGTCGCCGGCGAGCCCGCGCAGGGCCGTCACCATCCGCCCCAGGTCGGTGCCCAGCTCTTCGAGCAGGTCGGCCACGACCCTGGCGTTGGCGCCGAGGATGTCCATCCAGAGCCCCGGGTCGGCCTCCGCGATGCGGGTCAGGTCCCGCAGGCCGGGGCCGGCCAGGCTCACCTCGCGTTCCCCCGCGTGCTCCAGGCGCTGGGCGACCAGGCTCGCCACGACGTGCGGCGCGTGCGAGACCAGCGCCACCGCCCGGTCGTGCGCGACGGCCTCCATGACCACGGGCACCGCGTCGCACAACGCCACCAGCTCCAGCGCCGTGTTGAGCGTCTCGGTGCCGGTGTCGGGCGTCGGCGTGAGCGCCCACATCCGGCCCTCGAACAGGTCGGCCCTGGCCTTGAGCGGGCCGCTGTGCGCCGCGCCCGCCATCGGATGGCCGCCGATGTACGACGAGGTGTCGCAGCCCAGCGCGACGGCCTCCCGCTGCGCCTCCGCCTTGACGCTGGCGACGTCCGTGTGGTGCGCGGCCACGCCCTCCGCCTGCAGCCCGGCCAGCACGCCGGCGACGTGGGGCGGGGGCACCGCCACGACCGCCAGGTCCACCGCGCCCGACGGCGGCCGGGCGGTCCCGGCGCCGAGCGAGGCCGCCGTCCGTACCGCCTCCGGGTCCGCGTCCCGCAGGTGCACGGTCACGGCGTGCGCGCGCAGCGCCAGCGCCACCGAGGTGCCCACCAGCCCCGTGCCGACAACCAAAGCCGAATGCATACGGCAGCGCCCATCCCGTCCGACGAAGCGGGCTCCGAGCGCCCGGTCGATCCCGGACCATAGACGTTCGGCGCCGCCGTGATCCACCGTGCACGGGACTTGCGGAAAACGCGTACGGAATGACGTCCTTAATATTTCGCGGCCACCGTGTTCAACTGCGGCGCCGCCACACTTGAACAAAAGTGTTCAACGGGCCGGCGCCTTGCCGCCGAATGTCCCGCCGGGTCATTCTTCCCTTCGCCGGCGCCTCAAGTGCGAACCCGGTCACCCGGTAGTCGTCCATTTCTTCACGGTCCGCCGCAGTGCCATGCGCAACAACCCGTGCGCCCCGGGCCGGTTCCTGTTGTCAGTTCACCTCGAGGGGAGCGCGCAGATGGCTGATGAGCAGTTGTTTCTGCGGTCGAAAGTCATTGTCGAGCCACTGGTGGACAGGTTCTTCGCCTGGCCGCACACGATCGCGCCGGTGCAGGCGGCGATGAACCTCGCCCGGCTCCAGGTGCCGTTGCTGGAGTCGTACCTGCAGTCGCCGCAGGTCCACGTGGCGGCCAGCAACAACCCGGAGCTGCGCGGCGGCTACTTCATCAACATCCCCGAGTCGCGCGCCGACGAGGTACGCGACCTGCTCGACACCATCAGGCGCGATCGCGCCGACATGCTGCGCTTCGCCGACGCGATCGCGGCCGGGCAGGAGATCCTGCGGGCCAGCGCCACCGGGTTCGACCTGACGCCGCTCTACCCGAAGCTGCCCGCCGAGCTCGGCGGCCTGGTCGAGCTGGCCTACGACACCGACAACCAGGCGCAGCTGCGCTTCATGGAGCCGCTCGTCTACAAGAGCGACGTCTACGCCGAGGCCCGCCAGTCGGTGCAGCTGTCCTTCGAGACCGGCATCGAGCGGCCCTTCATCCTCAGCACGCCGCGGCTGCCCTCGCCGGACGTCCTGGAGCTGGGCATCCCCTTCCGCCACCCCGGCCTGGAGGAGCTGTTCAAGGCCCGGGTGCGCCCGGCCACCCTGCGCCACCTGCGCGAGGCGCTGGAGCTCGACGACGCCCAGGCGGTCCAGCTGTCCGCCATGCTCAGCGACCGCCCCAGCCTGGCGCCCGACCGGCACATCGAGGGCGGCGGCCGGATCCGCTACTTCGGGCACGCCTGCCTGGTGCTCCAGACGCCCGAGGCCGCCATCGTGACCGACCCGTTCATCAGCGCGGACAGCACCGCCGGCGACCGGTACACGCTGGACGACCTGCCCGACTACATCGACCTCGTGCTCATCACGCACGGGCACCAGGACCACATTGTCCTGGAGACCCTGCTCCAGCTCCGCGGCCGTGTCGGCGCCGTCGTCGTCCCGCGCTCCTCGCGCGGCAACCTGTGCGACCCGTCGATGGGGCTGATGCTGAGCCACCAGGGCTTCCCCGTGATCGAGGTCGACGACTTCGACGAGATCCCCTTCCCCGGCGGCAAGGTGACCGCCACGCCGTTCCTCGGCGAGCACTGCGACCTGGACATCCGCGCCAAGTCCACGTACTGGGCCGAGCTGGCCGGCAAGAACGTCTTCATCGGCGCCGACTCCTCCGGCATCGACCCCACCCTGTACCGCTACATCAAGGGTCACCTCGGCACGGCCGACTACGCCTTCCTGGGCATGGAGTGCGACGGCGCCCCGCTGACCTGGCTCTACCAGGCGCTGCTCACCATCCCGATCCCCAAGAAGATGAGCGACTCCCGCAAGCTGTCGGGCTCGAACGCCGAGCAGGCGGCGGCGATCATGACGGAGCTGGGCGCCAAGGAGGGCTACATCTACGCCATGGGCGAGGAGGCCTGGCTCGGCCACGTCATGGCCACCACCTACAACGAGGACACGTACCAGATCAAGCAGATCAACGAGTTCCTCGCCTGGTGCTCGGAGCGCGACATCAAGGCCGGGCACCTGTTCAAGCAGCAGGAATGGCGCTGGTAGCCGGCTGACGAAGCCCGTATCGCCCGACGAAGTGGCCATCGGTTCCCCCAGGAGGTATCCCCGTGGCTGTGCAAGACATCTCGTACGTCGAGCTGTTCACGCAAGACAAGATCTCGGCCGTCGACTACCTGGTCACAGCCATGGGGTTCACCCGCGTCGCCGACTCCGTGGAGGTCGACCGGAGCTCCGTGCTGCTGCGCCAGGGCGAGGTGCAGATGGTCGTCACCTCCGGCCACGGGATCTGGAAGTTCCTCGACGAGCACGGCGACGGCATCGCCGACATCGGCTTCACCTGCGACGACGTGGCCCGCACCGGTGCCGCGGCGGCCGTGGCCGCCGCCGGGCCCGTCCGGACCCTGCGCGGCAACACGGTCGTGCCCGGCTTCGGCGGCGTGACCCACACCCTGCTGCCGCCGGTGGACGCCCCCGCCCGCGTGGCGCCCCCCGGGCGCAACTGGGTGCCCACCCCGGACCTGTCCGCCCACGCGGACGGCCACATCAGGCTCCTTGACCACGTGGCCGTCTGCGTCGAAGGAGGCAGGCTCGGCGAGTACGCCGACTACTACCGCGACGCCTACGGCTTCTCCCGCTACTCCTCCGAGTACGTCGACACCGGCGGCCAGGCCATGGACTCCATCGTCGTGCGCAGCGCCTCTGAACGCGTCACGTTCACCCTGGTCGCGCCCGACCCCGGCAAGGACGGCGGGCAGCTCGACGCGTTCCTCGGACGCAACGGCGGGCCCGGCGTGCAGCACCTGGCCTTCCTCGTGGAGGACATCATCGCGGCCGTACGCGACTGCCGCGAAGGCGGCGTGGACTTCCTGACCACGCCCGCCGCCTACTACGAGAGGCTCGCCGACACCTTCCAGGAGAGCCGGTTCGGCATCGCCGAGCTCCAGGAGTCGCAGGTGCTGGCCGACCACGACGAGTGGGGGCAACTGCTGCAGCTGTTCAGCCGCTCGCCGTACGAGCGCAACACGCTGTTCTACGAGCTCATCCAGCGGCTGGGCTCGCGCGGGTTCGGCAGCTCCAACATCCGCGCGCTGTACGAGGCCGTCCAGCGTGACCGCCTGAGCGCCGGATGATCACCCTCGCGGACTACGCCGCCGCGGCGCGCGAGCGGCTCGGCCCGGCCGTCTGGGACTTCGTCGAGGGGGGCGCCGGCGCCGAGCGCACGCTGGCCGCCAACCTCACGGCCTTCGAGCGCGTACGGCTGCGGCCCCGCGTCCTGACCGGTCTCGGCCTGCCCCACACCAAGACCGAGGTTCTCGGCCGGGTGTGGGGCGCGCCGGTGGGCGTCGCGCCCATGGCGTACCACACGCTCGCCCACCCCGAAGGGGAGGTCGCCACCGCCCGAGCCGGCGTGCCGCTCGTGGTGAGCACCTTCGCCTCCCGCACCTTCGAGGACATCGCCGCGGCCGCCACCGCGCCGCTGTGGCTGCAGGTCTACTGCTTCCGCGACCGTACGAGCACCCGGCGGCTGGTCGAGCGGGCCGAGCGGGCCGGCTTCGAGGCCCTGGTGCTCACCGCCGACGCCCCCAGGCTGGGCCGCCGGGTTCGTGACCTGCGCAACGGCTTCCTGCTGCCGCCCGGCGTCGAGCCGGCCAACCTCACCGGCGCCGGCTTCTCCTCACCGGGCGGGCACGCGCTCGCCGAGTTCGACGCCGCGCTCGACTGGTCCGTCGTCGGGTGGCTGCGCTCGATCAGCTCCCTGCCGGTCCTGGTCAAGGGCGTGCTGACCGGCTCCGACGCGCTGCGGGCGCGGGAGGCGGGGGCCGGCGGCGTCGTCGTGTCCAACCACGGCGGGCGGCAGCTCGACGGCGCGCCGGCGACGTTCGACGTGCTGCCGGAGATCGCGGCCGCGGTGTCCGGGAGCTGCGCCGTGCTCATCGACGGCGGGGTACGCCGCGGCGCCGACGTCCTGGCCTGCCTCGCCCTCGGCGCCGACGCCGTGCTCGTCGGGCGGCCCGTGCTGCACGGGCTGGCCGCGGGCGGGAGCGACGGCGTGGCCGGGGTTCTCGGCGTCGTCACCGACGAGCTGGCCGAGGCGATGCTTCTCACCGGCGTCCCCTCACCGCGCGACGCCGGCCCCGAACTGCTCACCCCCACAGAAGCGGCCGCGGCTCCGGCCCGGGCCACGGCCCCGGCCCTCGGTGCGGCTTCTGCCCCTGGTGCCGCTTCTGCCCCCGGTGTTGCTCCGGCCCCTGGTGCGGCGCGGCCGGGCGGGGTGTCGTTGCGCAGGCGGGACCTGCACGGCAGCCTCGCCGACCCGCTGCTCGACACCATGAACTTCCTCAACGAGATCACCCACCGCTACCCGGACGCGATCTCCTTCGCCCCCGGCCGTCCCCACGACGGCTTCTTCGCCACCGAGGACGTCTTCACCCACCTGCGCCGCTACGTCGATCACCTGGAGGAGAGCGGCGCCACGCCCGCCCAGGTCCGCTCCGCCCTCTTCCAGTACGGCCCCACCAGCGGCCAGATCCGCGACCTGATCGCCGCCTCGCTGCGCGCCGACGAGGGCATCGACGTGCCGCCGGGCTCCATCGTCGTGACCGTCGGCGCCCAGGAGGCGATGCTGCTCGCGGTCCGTGCCCTCATCGCCGGCCCCGGCGACGTGCTCCTGGTCTCCAGCCCCTGCTACGTCGGCATCACCGGCGCGGCCCGCCTGCTCGACGTCAGCACGGCCGTGGTCGAGGAGCACGCGGACGGACTGCGCTGCGCCGACCTGGAGGCGGTCATCCTGGCCGAACGGGCCCGCGGGCGCCGCCCCCGCGCCTTCTACGTGGTGCCCGACCACTCCAACCCGTCCGGGGCCACCATGCCTCTGAGCACCCGCGAGGAACTGCTCGCCCTGTGCGCCCGGTACGACGTCCTGGTCCTGGAGGACAGCCCGTACCGGATGGTCAGCCCGGGCCCGCAGCTCCCGGCGCTCAAGGCCCTCGACCGCGAGCGCCGCGTCGTCCAGCTCGGCTCGTTCTCCAAGACGCTCTTCCCCGGCGCCCGCGTCGGTTACGCCGTGGCCGACCAGCCGGTCGAGGGGGGCGGGCTGCTGGCCGACGAGCTTTCCAAGATCAAGAGCATGGTGACGGTGAACACCTCGCCGGTGAGCCAGGCGGTCGTGGCCGGCATGCTGCTCGCCGCGCGGGGCCGTACGTCGGAGCTCAACACCGGGACGGCCGCCCACTACGGCGACGCGATGCGCACCACGCTGCGGGAGCTGGCCGCGTGCTTCCCCGACCGCGAGAGGCTCGGCGTGAGCTGGAACGAGCCCAGCGGCGGCTTCTTCCTCACCCTCCGCGTGCCGTTCCGCGCCGACAACGACGCCCTGGCCCGCTGCGCGGAGGAGTACGGGGTCATCTGGACGCCCATGTCGTACTTCTATCCGCAGGGCGGCGGCGACCACGCCATCCGGCTGTCCGTCAGCTACCTGCCCGGCGACCTCATCCCGGAGGGCTGCGCCCGCCTGAGCCGCTTCGTCAGGGCCCAGGCCGGCTGATCGGCTGTCCGCCTCCGAGAACCGGCTTCAGTTCTTGTCCAGGAACTCGATGATCGCGGAGTTCACCGCGTCGGGGCGTTCCAGATTGCCCAGGTGACCGCAGCGGGGCAGCTCCACCAGGTCGCAGCCCGGGATGGCGTCGGCCACCTCGGCCACCAGGTGCGGCGGGCACACCAGGTCGTCGGCGAAGGCGATGGCCCGGCACGGCACGGTGACCCGCCGCAGCGCGGGCCGCCGGTCGCCGATCGTGTCCACGCCGAGCTGGCCGGCCGAGCCGCGGCCCGCGCCCGTCATCAGCTCGAAGATCTCCAGCCAGCCGGTGGCGGCCTCGTCGTCGTTCAGCGTCGCGGGGGACAACATCTCGAGGACCGTGCGCATGGCCTGGTACGTGGCCGGCAGCTCGACCCCGCTCTCCCGCAACGCCCGATCCGCCCGCGCCATCGCCCGCCTGGTCGCGTCCGACCGTGACCGGGTGGCGATCAGCACCGCCGAACGCACCAGCTCAGGAGACTCCAGAGCCAGCTCCTGGGCGATCATCGCGCCCATGGACGTGCCCACGACGCGGCACGGCCCGATCCCCAGCGCCTCGATCAGCCCTCGGGTGTCGGCCACCATGTCCGCCAGCGTGTACTCGCCGGGCGGCACGCTCGACGGCGCGATGCCCCGGTTGTCGAACACGATCGTCTCGTAGCCGGCCGCGTTCAGCGCCGGCGTCTGGTGCATGGTCCAGACGTGGCCGGCGGCGTTCGAGCCCATGATGAGCAGGACGGGGTCGCCGCTGCCTGAACGCTGGTAGGAGAGCTGGATCCCGTTGGTGCTCACGAACGGCATGGGGCGCTCTCGATGACGGTCGGCGTGGGCACGATGCCTCCTGCTCAGGTGGGTGGGGGAGTGCGCCCGTGGGAGCGCGTTCCACCATGACACGGGGCGCGTCAGGGCGTCGAACGCCCGTCCAACTGGCGCGGGGCCGCACTTGAACGCGCTCGCCCGGCCGGGCGCGGGACCCGCATACTCGCCCCCGGATGTGGCCGATGAGAGAGGTCTTCGCCATGAGCGCGTACAACGACTGGAAGCCGATGGAGATCCGGCCCGGCGGCGCCGCGGCCGGCGCGGGCGGGCTGCGCCGCACGCTGGCGGCGATGGGCGACTTCGGGGACGTGCTCACCCAGGCCAAGGTCGTGGTCTTCCGCGGCTTCCAGGTGGCCGAGCACGAGCTCGACGAGGTCATGGACCTGCTGCTGCCGAACCGGCTGGCCTACACGCACGGCACGTCGCCGCGTACCAAGGTCGCCGCCGGCAACGTCTACACCTCCACCGAGTACCCCAGCGAGCAGACCATCGCGATGCACAACGAGCTGTCCTACAGCCACAAGTGGCCCGCCCGGCTGCTGTTCTACTGCGCCACGACACCGGGGTCCGGCGGCGCCACGCCCGTCGTCGACGGCGCGCTGTGGCTGGAGTCCCTGGACGAGAAGGTACGGGACGCCTTCGCCGGCGGCGTCCGCTACTCGCAGAACCTGCACGACGGGTTCGGCCTGGGGCGGAGCTGGAAGCAGACGTTCGAGACCGACGACCGCGCGCAGGTGGAGGCGTTCCTCGAAGAGGGGCGGTTCGACTGGAAATGGACCTCCGACGGCGGGCTGCGCATGGTGAGCCCCGTTCGCCCCGCCTCGATCCGGCATCCGGTCACCGGATCCACGGTCTGGTTCAACCAGGCCGACCACTTCCACCCGGCCGCGCTCGGCGACGACATCGCCCGCGAGCTGGCCCAGATCCTGCCGTCCGAGGCGCTGCCGCAGTCCGTCACGTTCGCCGACGGCAGCCCCATCCCCGACGAGTACGTCATCCACGTCCACGACCGCGGGCTGGAGATGGCCGTGGACGTGGACTGGCAGCAGGGCGACCTCATGGTCATCGACAACGTCGCCGTAGGACACGGCCGCCGCCCCTACACCGGCGACCGCCGCGTCCTGGTCGCCATGTCGGACTGACGACGCCGGCCCGCCAGAGCGGCGACCCGGCTGGCGGCTAGCGGTCCGCCTTCAGGAGCACCGGGAGGCTTTCCGGGCCGTTGACGACGATCGAGTCCAGGAGCTTCGGCTCGCCGTCCGGCTCGATCCGCACCGACCGGTCGAGCAGTTCGCCGTACAGCAGGCGCAGCTCCACCCGGGCCAGGACGCTGCCGAGACAGAAGTGCTCGCCGAAGCCCAGAGCCAGGTGCCGGTTCGGGCGCCGCCGCACGTCGAAGGCGTCCGGGTCGTCGAAGACGCGCTCGTCGCGGTTGGCCGACGGCAGCCAGAACACCACCTTGTCGCCGGGCTCGACGGCCTGGCCGTGGATCTCGACCGGCCGCACCGCGGTGCGCATGATGTGCGTGGCGGTGGACGTCCACCGCAGGACCTCCTCCACCGCCGACGGCAGCAGGCCGGCGTCGCCGGCGAGCGCCTGCCACTGGTCAGGGCGCTCCAGGAACGTGAGCATGCCGCCGGCCGCCGCGATCCGCGTGTTCTCCGTGCCGCCCACCAGCAGGTTGTCGCAGTTGAGGATGACGTCGTCCGGGCTGAGCCGCTCGCCGTCCACCTCCGCCGTCGCCAGCACGCTCACCAGGTCGTCGGCCGGGTTCGCGGCCTTGTCCGCCTGCAGGGTCTCGAAGTAACCGAGGATCTCCAGGTGGGCGAACCTGCGGGTGAGCGGGTCGCCGGCGGCGAACGCCTGGCTGGTCAGCTCGTACAGGTGCTCCCAGTCCGGTTCGGGGACGCCCATCATCCGGCAGATCACGTACAGGGGGACCCGGGCCGCGACGTCGGCCACGAAGTCGACGCTGCCGCGTTCGAGCGCGCGGTCCACCACGCCGCGCGTGATGTCGCGCATCTCCGGCTCCAGCGCGCGGATCGAGCGGACCGCGAACCACTCGTCCACCAGGGCCCGCAACCGGCGGTGCCGCGGCGGATCGGTCAGCGCCAGAGTCCGCCCGCCTCCCGGGTCCGCGCCGTGCTCGGCCGGGCGCAGCAGGATCCCCTGTGCCGAGCTGAACGTCGCGGCGTCCCGGTACGCCGCGCGCACGTCGTCATAGCGCGTCAGCGACCAGAACCCGGGCAACTCGGCCGGCGGCTGCCAGTGGACCGGCGCGTGCTCACGCAGCCAGCGCCATTGCGCGAACGGGTCACCGTGTGAGTAGAGTGCGGGATCCACCAGGTTGACATGCGGCGGCGCTGACATTTCCGCCATGCCGGTGCCTCACATTCTTTTTCCTTTCCGGCGGTCGGCCGACCGCGGGACGCCTTACCGTTTCAGGGCCTTTCTCAGCCCGTCAAGCGCGCCTTTTACGCCGCTCGGGGGCGTACAACTGCGGCGGCGAAGCAGTTGAACGGCGTCGTTGATCCCGCGCTCGGCCCTGGGCCATAGTGGGCGGCGCGCGAATCCCGAATTGCATCTCCCTGATATCGGGCTGTGCGCGCGCACGTGAACAAATTTCCGCCCGGAGAAGGCTTGGCGCGCGGCCGCCCGTCCAGCCGGCGTGTCGAACGAATTGGGGTGCTCGGAATGGCTGCAGCTCACGGCGAACTCCGCGAACTGATGTCCGGCCAGCTCGCCATGTGGTACGCCCAGCGATTCGCGCCGGACAACTGGAGCTTCCGCATCGCGGAGTACATGGAGATCCGCGGTGAGGTGGACCTCGCGCTGCTCCAACAGGCGGCGCGCCGGCGGCTGGAAGAGGTCGAGACCTTCCGGCTGCGCTTCCGGGTGGTCGACGGCGTCCCCCTGCAGTACGTGCACGACGTGCGCGACTACCCCGTACCCGTCGTCGACGTCAGCGCCGAGCCCGATCCGCGCGCCGCCGCAGAGGAGTGGATGCGCGCCGACCTGCACCGGCCCGTGAACCTCGAGGGCGGCAGCCTGTCCGCCACCGCGCTCATCAGGCTCGCCGACGACCTCGTCTACTGGTACACCTCGGCCCACCACTGCGCCATGGACGGGCAGGGCGGCGTGCTCATCGCCACCCGGGGCGCGGAGCTGTACACGGCGTACCTGGAGGGCCGTCCGGTCGAGGAAGGGGCCGTGGAGCCGGTGTCGGTGCTGTTCGACGCCGACCGGGCCTACCGCGAGTCCGCCGACTTCGAGCAGGACCGCCAGTACTGGCTCGACCGGCTCGCCGACCTCCCGATCGTCACGGCCGGCGGCTCCAACCGGATCCGCCGCGCCCAGCAGGCCCCCCTCCGGCACACCGACGACGTCTCCCCCTCGGAGGCCGCCGGGCTCAAGACCGCCGCCCGCCGCCTGCGGACCAGCCTCTCCGGCCTGTCCATCGCCGCGGCGGCCCTCTACCAGCACCGGATGACCGGGGAACGGGACGTCGTCATCGGCATCCCCGTACGCGCCCGCGCCGGCAGGCGGGAGATGGCGATCCCCGGCATGACCTCGAACATCCTGCCGCTGCGCCTCACCATCGACCCCGGCACCACTGCCGCCGACCTGCTCCGGCAGACCGCCCAGGCGGTCAGGGAAGGGCTGCGGCGGCAGCGCTACCGGTACGAGGACATGCACACCGACCTGCGGGTCGCCGAGGGCGAACTGTGCGGGCTGCTGGTGAACGTCATGTCGTTCGACTACGACCTGCGCTTCGGCGACTGCGCCATCACCGCGCACAACCTGTCGACCGGGACCGTCAACGGGATCCGGATCGACCTCTATGACCGGTCGGGACTGCAGGTCAACGTCGATGTGAACCCGGACCTGCACGACCTGGACGCGGCGGCCGACGTGTCGCGGCGGTATCTGAGCGTGCTGCGGTGGCTGGCGGGCGCCGCCGCCGAGGACCGCGTCAGCGGGGCCGAACTCCTCGACGACGAGGAGCGGCGTCTGGTGGTGGAGGAGTGGAACGACACGGCTGTGGGGGTGTTGTCGGGGTCGTTGGTGGGGTTGTTCGAGGCGCAGGTGGGGCGGTCGCCGGGGGCGGTGGCGGTGGTGGGTGCGGATGGTGAGCGGGTGTCGTTCGGGGAGTTGGATGAGCGGGCGAATCGGGTGGCGCGGTTGCTGGTGGGGCGGGGTGTGGGGGTGGAGTCGGTGGTGGGGGTGTGTTTGGAGCGTGGGGTTGAGCTGGTGGTGGTGTTGCTGGGGGTGTTGAAGGCGGGTGGGGCTTATGTGCCGGTGGATCCGGGGTTTCCGGTTGAGCGGGTTCGGATGTTGTTGGGGGATGCGGGGGCGGGCTGGTTGGTGACGGCGGGTGGGGTTGGTTCGTGTTTGCCGGGTGTGGTGCGGGTGGGGGTGGATGATCCGGCGGTGGTGGCGGAGCTGGCGGGGTTGTCTGGTGGTTCGCTGGGTGAGGTGTGTGCGGATGGTGCGGCGTATGTGATGTTCACGTCGGGTTCGACGGGGCGGCCGAAGGGTGTGGTGGTGTCGCATGCGGGGGTGGTGAATCGGTTGGGGTGGATGCAGGAGCGGTTGGGGTTGGTGGCGGGTGAGGGGGTGTTGCAGAAGACGTCGTTCGGGTTCGACGTGTCGGTGTGGGAGTTTTTCTGGCCGTTGTTGTATGGGGGTGTGCTGGTGTTGGCGCGGCCGGGTGGTCAGCGGGATGCGGCGTATCTGGCGGGGTTGATTGAGGCGGAGGGGGTGCGGGTGGCGCATTTTGTGCCGTCGATGTTGGAGGTGTTTCTGGCTGAGCCTGCTGCTGTGCGGTGTGGGGGGTTGCGGTGGGTGGTGTGTTCGGGTGAGGCGTTGCCGGTGCATGTGATGCGGCGGTTTTTTGAGGTGCTGGGTGGGGTGGGGCTGGAGAATTATTACGGTCCGACTGAGGCGTCGGTGGATGTGACGGCGTGGCGGTGTTGTCCGGGGGCGGAGTCGGTGCCGATCGGCCGGCCGGTGGCCAACACCCGGACGTACGTGCTGGATGAGTTCCTGCGGCCGGTGCCGCCGGGAGTGGTGGGTGAGTTGTATCTGGCCGGGGTGCAGCTCGCGCGGGGGTATGTCGGGCGGGCCGGGCTGACCGCGGAGCGGTTCGTGGCGTGCCCGTTCGGGCGGGCCGAAAGGATGTATCGGACCGGGGACCGGGCGAGCTGGTCGGCCGAGGGCGAGTTGTTGTTCGCCGGGCGTGCCGACGATCAGGTGAAGGTGCGCGGGTTCCGGGTCGAGCCGGGCGAGATCAGTTCGGTGCTGGCCGGCTGCCCTGGCGTGGAGCAGGTCGTGGTGGTGGCGCGGGAGGACGTGCCGGGGGACGCGCGGCTGGTGGCGTATGTGGTGGCGTCGGGCGAGATTTCGGTCGATGCCGTCAGGGAGTTCGCCGCCACACGGTTGCCGGAGTACATGGTGCCGTCGGCGGTGGTGGTGCTGGACGCCCTGCCGGTGACCGTCAACGGCAAGCTCGACCGCAGGGCCCTGCCCGCGCCCCAGTACACCGCCGGCACCGGCCGCGCCCCGGCCGACCCGCGCGAGGAGATCGTCTGCGCAGCCTTCGCCGAGGTGCTCGGCCTGGAGAGCGTGAGCGCCGACGACGACTTCTACCGGCTGGGCGGGCATTCGCTGCTGGTGATCCGGCTCGTGGAGGTCCTGCGCGCCCGTGGCGTCTCGGTCTCGGTACGGGCCCTGTTCGACGCGCCCACCCCGGCGGGCCTGGCCGCATCCGTGAGCACCGGGCAGACAGAAGTGCCCGGCAATCTGATCCCGGCCGGCGCGACCGCCATCACGCCGGAGATGTTGCCCCTGGTGGATCTGACCGCCGACGAGATCGGGCGGGTCGTGGCCACCGTCGAGGGCGGCGCGGCGAACGTGGCCGACGTCTACCCGCTGGCGCCGTTGCAGGAAGGGTTGCTGTTCCACCACTTGCTGGCCGACGGCGGCACGGACGTGTACGTGACTCCGGCGGTGCTGGAGTTCGACTCCCGGGAGCGGGTGGAGCGGTTCGTCGAGGCGTTGCAGCGGGTCGTGGACCGGCACGACATCTACCGCACGTCCCTGGCGTGGGAGGGGCTGCGGGAGCCGGTCCAGGTGGTGTGGCGGCGGGCCGTGCTGCCGGTGCGCGAGATGACGCTCGGCCCGGACCATGCTGATCCGGCGGCCGCTCTGGTGGCGCTGGCCGGGTCGGTCATGGACCTGCGCCGGGCGCCGTTGATGGATGTGCACCTCGCGGCGGTGCCGGGCGGTGACCGGTGGCTGGCGCTCGTCCGCATGCATCACGTGGTACGCGACCACACCGCGCTGGAGGTGCTGTTCGCCGAGGTGGCCGCGTTCCTGGCCGGTCGTGAGGCGGAGCTGGCCGAGCCGCTGCCGTTCCGGAACTTCGTGGCGCAGGCGCGTCACGGGATCACCGGCGCCGAGCACCGTCGCTATTTCGCGGAACTGCTGGGCGACGTCGAGGAGCCGACCGCCCCGTACGGCGTGGTGGACGTGCGCGGCGACGGCGCCGACTCGGAGCACGAGGTGGTGCCGTTCGACGACGGGCTGCACGGGCGGCTGCGGGAGGTGGCCAGGCGGCTCGGGGTGAGCCCGGCGACGGTGCTGCACGTGGCCTGGGCGCGGGTGCTGGAAGTGGTCTCCGGCCGGGATGACGTGGTGTTCGGCACGGTGTTGTTCGGCCGGATGAACGCCGGCGCCGGGGCCGACCGCGTGCCGGGGCCGTTCATGAACACGCTGCCGGTGCGGGTGCGTACCGGAGACCTCGGCGTGCTGGCCGCGGTGTCGGCCATGCGCAGCCAGCTCGCCCAGCTCCTCGAACACGAGCACGCCCCCCTCACCATCGCCCAGCAGGCCAGCGGGGTGGCGGGTGACGCGCCGCTGTTCACCTCCTTCCTCAACTACCGGCACAACACCGGCGCCGGCGTGGACGGGGAGATGGAGGGGGCGCGGCTGCTGCTGGTCCGCGAGCGCACCAACTACCCCCTCGTCGTCCTGGTCGACGACAACGGCGACAGCACGTCGGTGGCCGTCGACGCGGTCGCCCCGATCGACGCCCGGAGCGTGGGACTGCTGGTCCGCACCGCCACCGGCAACCTCGTGGCCGCGCTGGAGCGGGCGCTGGACGGCGCGAACGAGCCGCCGCTGAGCAGCGTGGACGTGCTCGAAGCGCAAGAGCGGCGTCTGGTGGTGGAGGAGTGGAACGACACGGCTGTGGGGGTGTTGTCGGGGTCGTTGGTGGGGTTGTTCGAGGCGCAGGTGGGGCGGTCGCCGGGGGCGGTGGCGGTGGTGGGTGCGGATGGTGAGCGGGTGTCGTTCGGGGAGTTGGATGAGCGGGCGAATCGGGTGGCGCGGTTGCTGGTGGGGCGGGGTGTGGGGGTGGAGTCGGTGGTGGGGGTGTGTTTGGAGCGTGGGGTTGAGCTGGTGGTGGTGTTGCTGGGGGTGTTGAAGGCGGGTGGGGCTTATGTGCCGGTGGATCCGGGGTTTCCGGTTGAGCGGGTTCGGATGTTGTTGGGGGATGCGGGTGCGGGCTGGTTGGTGGGCGGGGCTGGGGGTGGGTTGCCGGAGGGGGTGCAGTGGGTTGATCCGGTTGAGGCGGTGGGGCTGTCGGGTGGGCGGCTGGGTGAGGTGTGTGCGGATGGTGCGGCGTATGTGATGTTCACGTCGGGTTCGACGGGGCGGCCGAAGGGTGTGGTGGTGTCGCATGCGGGGGTGGTGAATCGGTTGGGGTGGATGCAGGAGCGGTTGGGGTTGGTGGCGGGTGAGGGGGTGTTGCAGAAGACGTCGTTCGGGTTCGACGTGTCGGTGTGGGAGTTTTTCTGGCCGTTGTTGTATGGGGGTGTGCTGGTGTTGGCGCGGCCGGGTGGTCAGCGGGATGCGGCGTATCTGGCGGGGTTGATTGAGGCGGAGGGGGTGCGGGTGGCGCATTTTGTGCCGTCGATGTTGGAGGTGTTTCTGGCTGAGCCTGCTGCTGTGCGGTGTGGGGGGTTGCGGTGGGTGGTGTGTTCGGGTGAGGCGTTGCCGGTGCATGTGATGCGGCGGTTTTTTGAGGTGCTGGGTGGGGTGGGGCTGGAGAATTATTACGGTCCGACTGAGGCGTCGGTGGATGTGACGGCGTGGCGGTGTTGTCCGGGGGCGGAGTCGGTGCCGATCGGCCGGCCGGTGGCCAACACCCGGACGTACGTGCTGGACGAGCGGCTGTCTCCGGTGCCGGTAGGAGTGGTGGGCGACCTGTACGTGGCGGGGATCCAGCTCGCCCGTGGCTACACCGGCCGCCCCGGCCTGACCGCGGAGCGGTTCGTGGCGTGCCCGTTCGGGCGGGCCGAAAGGATGTATCGGACCGGGGACCGGGCGAGCTGGTCGGCCGAGGGCGAGCTGCTGTTCGCGGGGCGGGTGGACGACCAGGTCAAGATCCGCGGCTTCCGGGTCGAGCCGGGCGAGATCAGTTCGGTGCTGGCCGGCTGCCCTGGCGTGGAGCACGTGGCGGTGGTGGCGCGGGAGGACGTGCCGGGGGACGTGCGGCTGGTGGCGTATGTGGTGGCATCGGGCGAGATTTCGGTCGATGCCGTCAGGGAATTCGCCGCCGCGCGGTTGCCGGAGTACATGGTGCCCTCGGCGGTGATCGTACTCGACGAGCTGCCCGTGTCGGTCAACGGCAAGCTCGACCGCAGGGCCCTGCCCGCGCCCCAGTACACCGCCGGCACCGGCCGCGCCCCGGCCGACCCACGCGAGGAGGTGCTGTGCGCGGCCTTCGGCGAGATCCTGGGGCTGGACGGCGTCGGGGTGGATGACGACTTCTTCCGGCTCGGCGGGCATTCGCTGCTGGTGATCCGGCTGGTGGAGCTGCTGAGGTCGCGCGGCGTGCCGGTGTCGGTGCGGGCGTTGTTCGAGACGCCGACGGTGGCCGGACTGGCCGCGGCGGCCGGGCCCCGGCAGGTGAGCGTTCCGGAGAACCGCATCCCGGCCGGCGCGACCGCCATCACGCCGGAGATGTTACCCCTGGTGGATCTGACCGCCGACGAGATCGGGCGGGTCGTGGCCACCGTCGAGGGCGGCGCGGCGAACGTGGCCGACGTCTACCCGCTGGCGCCGTTGCAGGAAGGGCTGCTGTTCCACCACCTGCTGGCCGACGGCGGCGAGGACGCGTACGTGCTGCGGGCGGTGCTGGAGTTCGACTCCCGGGAGCGGGTGGAGCGGTTCGTCGAGGCGTTGCAGCGGGTCGTGGACCGGCACGACATCTACCGCACGTCCCTGGTGTGGGAGGGGGTGCGGGAGCCGGTCCAGGTGGTGCGGCGCCACGCCGTGCTGCCGGTGCGCGAGGTGACGCTCGACGCGGGCGGCGCCGATCCCGTCGATGAGCTGGTGGCGCTGGCGGGCTCGGCGATGGACCTGCATCGGGCGCCGCTGATGGGCGTGCACCTCGCGGCGGTGCCGGGCGGCGGCCGGTGGCTGGCGCTCGTCCGCATGCACCACGTGGTACGCGACCACACCGCGCTGGAGGTGCTGCTCGCCGAGGTGGCCGCGTTCCTGGCCGGCCGGGGCGCGGAGCTGGCCGAGCCGCTGCCGTTCCGGAACTTCGTGGCGCAGGCGCGTCACGGGATCACCGGCGCCGAGCATGCGCGGTACTTCTCCGGGCTGCTGGCCGATGTCGAGGAGCCGACGGCGCCGTACGGGCTGGTGGACGTGCGCGGCGACGGCGCCGACACCGTGCACGAGGTGGTGCCGTTCGCCGACGACCTCCATCGACGGCTGCGGGAGGTGGCCAGGCGGCTCGGGGTGAGCCCGGCGACGGTGCTGCACGTGGCCTGGGCACGGGTGCTGGCGGCGACGTCGGACCGGGACGACGTGGTGTTCGGCACGGTGTTGTTCGGCCGGATGAACGCCGGCGCCGGGGCCGACCGCGTGCCGGGGCCGTTCATGAACACGCTGCCGGTGCGGGTGCGTACCGGAGACCTCGGCGTGCTGGCCGCGGTGTCGGCCATGCGCAGCCAGCTCGCCCAGCTCCTCGAACACGAGCACGCCCCCCTCACCATCGCCCAGCAGGCCAGCGGGGTGGCGGGTGACGCGCCGCTGTTCACCTCCTTCCTCAACTACCGGCACAACACCGGCGCCGGCGTGGACGGGGAGATGGAGGGGGCGCGGCTGCTGCTGGTCCGCGAGCGCACCAACTACCCCCTCGTCGTGCTCATCGATGACAACGGCGACAGCATGTCGGTGGCCGTCGACGCGGTCGCCCCGATCGACGCCCGGAGCGTGGGACTGCTGGTCCGCACCGCCACCGGCAACCTCGTGGCCGCGCTGGAGCGGGCGCTGGACGGCGCGAACGAGCCGCCGCTGAGCAGCGTGGACGTGCTCGACGAGGCGGGACGGCGGCGGGTGCTGGAGGAGTGGAACGACACCGGCACCGACACCGGCCCGACCCTGGTGCTGGAGTCGTTCGAGGCCCAGGAACCCGATGCGGTCGCGGTGGTGGCAGACGGCGCCCGGATCCCGTACGGCGAGCTGGACGAGCGGGCGAACCGGCTGGCGCACGTCCTGATCGGCGAGGGCGTCCGGCCCGAGTCGGTGGTGGGGGTGTGCCTGGAGCGGGGCGCCGACCTGATCGTGGCGGTGCTGGCGGTGTGGAAGGCCGGGGCGGCGTACGTGCCGATCGACCCGCGGCAGCCGGTGGAGCGGATCGCGTACCTGCTCGACGACAGCCGCGCCGTGCTCACGGTGACGAGCGAGGAGGTCGCCGAGGAGCTGCCGGCGGGCCGCGCCCGCATGCTCACCCTCGACGACACGTTCACGAGGATGCGCCTGGCCGCGGCGCCGGCCACCAGGCCGGAGCGCCGGACGCTCGGTGAGCAGGCCGCCTACGTCATCTACACCTCGGGCTCGACGGGGAGGCCGAAGGGCGTCGTGGTCACCCAGGCCGGCCTGGCCAACTACGTCGCCTCGGTGCCCGGCCGCCTGGGCATGGCGGACGGCCGGTACGCGCTGGTGCAGGGACAGGCGACCGACCTGGGCAACACGGTCGTCTTCGCCGCCCTGACCACGGGCGGCGAGCTGCACATCCTGCCGGAGGACGCCGCCACCGACCCGATCGCGCTGAGCGGCGTACGGGCGGACTACCTGAAGATGGTGCCCTCCCACCTGGCGGCGATGGGCGAGCCGGAGCCGCTGCTGCCCGCGCGGACGCTGGTGCTGGGCGGCGAGGCGGCGGCCCCGGACTGGGTGGCGCGCCTGCTCGCGGCGGCCGAGCGGCGCGGCTGCGCGGTGTACAACCACTACGGCCCCACCGAGACCACCATCGGTGTCGCGACGACCCGCCTGCGGGCCGGTGGCGTGGTCCCGGTCGGGACCCCGGTCGCCAACACCCGCCTGTACGTGCTGGACGAGCACCTGGCACCGGTGCCGCCGGGGGTGACGGGGGAGCTGTACATCGCCGGCGCCCAGCTCGCCCGCGGCTACCTCGCACGCCCCGGCCTGACGGCGGAACGCTTCGTGGCCTGCCCGTTCGGCGGCGGGCGCATGTACCGCACCGGCGACAGGGCCCGCTGGACCGCCGACGGCGAGGTGGTCTTCGCCGGGCGCGCGGACGACCAGGTCAAGATCCGCGGCTTCCGGGTGGAGCCGGGCGAGGTCCGCGCCGTGCTGGCCAAGTGCCCGGGCGTCGACCAGGTCGCGGTCGTGGCCCGCGAGGCGGCGCCGGGTGACGTGCGGCTGGCCGGCTACCTGGTGGCGCAGGACGCGGAGAGCGCGGGTGAGCTGCCGTCGGCGGTGCGCGCGTTCGCGGCCGAGCGGCTGCCGGACCACATGGTGCCGTCGGCCTGGGTGGTGCTGGACGCGTTGCCGCTGACCGCCAACGGCAAGCTGGACCGCCACGCCCTGCCCGCCCCTGGCGGCGCCGCGACCGCCGGAGCCGGGCGCGGGCCGTCCAGCCCGCGCGAGGAGGCCCTGTGCGCCGCCTTCGCCGAGGTGCTCGCCCTGCCCGCGGTCGGGGTCGACGACGACTTCTTCGAGCTGGGCGGCCATTCGCTGCTCGCCGTCCGCCTGGTCGAACTGCTGCGGACCCGCGGGGTCTCCGTGTCGGTGCGGACGTTGTTCGACACGCCGACGGTGGCGGCGCTGGCCGCTTCCGCGGGCATCGAACGGGTGGTGCCACCGGCCAACCTGATCCCCGAGGGCGCCACGGCCATCACGCCGGACCTGCTGCCGATGGTGGACCTGGACGCCGGCGAGGTCGAGCGGGTCGTGGCCACCGTCGAGGGCGGCGCGGCGAACGTGGCCGACGTCTACCCGCTGGCACCCCTCCAGGAGGGGCTGCTGTTCCACCACCTGCTCGCCGACGGCGGCGACGACGCGTACGTGATGCCGGCCGTGCTGCGGTTCGACTCCAGGCGGCGGCTCGACGCCTTCCTCGACGCGTTGCGGCAGGTGGTGGCCCGGCACGACATCTACCGCACCTCGTACGTGTGGGAGGGGCTGCGCGAGCCCGTGCAGGTGGTGTGGCGCCGGGCCGAACTGCCGGTCGTCGAGGTGACCCTGGACCCGGGCGGCGCCGACCCGGTGGCCGAGCTGGTCGCGGCCGGCGGCCAGATCATGGACCTGGGACGGCCGCCGCTGCTCGACACCCACATCGCGGCCGAGCCCCGCGGCGACGGCTGGCTCGTGCTGATCCGCGCGCACCACATGGTGCGCGACGGCACGGCACTGGAGGTGCTGCTCGCGGAGATCCTCGCCATCATGACCGGCCGCGGCGGCGAGCTGCCGCAGCCGCTGCCCTTCCGCGACTTCGTCGCCCAGGCCCGCGGCGGGGTACAGCGGTCCGAGCACGAGCGGTACTTCAGGGACCTGCTGGGCGACGTCGAGGAGCCGACCGCCCCGTACGGCGTGGTGGACGTGCTGGGCGACGGCGCCGGTGTCGTACGCGCCCGGATCGAGGCCTCCCCGGAGCTGGTCGGACGCCTGCGCGAGGCGTCGCGGCGCCTGGGGGTCAGCCCCGCGACGGTGCTGCACGTGGTGTGGGCCCGGGTGCTGGCGGTGCTCTCCGGCCGGGACGACGTGGTGTTCGGGACCGTGCTGTTCGGCCGGATGAACGCGGGCCTGGGCGCGGACCGCGTGCCCGGCCCGTTCATCAACACCCTTCCGGTACGCGTGCGCACGGGCACGCTCGGCGCCCGGGAGGCGGTGTTCGAGCTGCGCGGCAGGCTCGGCGAGCTGCTGGAGCACGAGCACGCGCCGCTGGCCCTGGCGCAGCAGGCGAGCGGGGTGGCGGGGGACACGCCGCTGTTCACCGCCATCCTCAACTACCGGCGCAGCACCGGGCAGGACCTGGGCGAGCGCTGGGACGAGTCGATGGAGGGCGTGCGGCTGGTCTACTCGCGTGAGCGCACCAACTACCCGCTCGCACTGCTGGCCGGCGACGACGGCGAGGACCTCCGGCTGGCCGTGGACGCCGTCTCGCCGATCGACGCCCACGCGGTGGGCGCGCTGGTGCGGACCGGCGTGACGAACCTCGTGTCCGCGCTGGAGTCGGCGCTGGACGGGGACGGCGATTCGCCGCTGCACGCCGTGGAGGTCCTGGACGAGGCCGAGTGCCGCCGGGTGCTGGCCGAGTGGAACGGCGAGGCGGTGGAGGTGGCGCCGGCGACGCTGGTCGAGCTGTTCGAGGCGCAGGCGCGGCGCACGCCCGGCGCGCCCGCGGTGGCCTCCGGCGAGGGGGAGCTGTCGTACGCGGCGCTGGACGAGCGGGCGAACCGGCTGGCCCGGCTGCTGGCCGGCCGGGGCGTGACGGTGGAGTCGACGGTCGGCGTGGTGCTGGGGCGGGGGGTGGAGTGGGTCGTCGCGGTGCTGGGAGTGCTGAAGGCGGGGGCCGCGTTCCTGCCGCTCGATCCGGTGTATCCGGCGGACAGGCTCGCGTTCTCCCTGGCCGACGCGGGCGCGGCGGCGGTGGTGACCTCCTCGGCGCACGTCGGGCGGCTGCCCGAGGGCGTGCGGCGGGTGACGCTCGACGATCCGGCGGTCGTGACGGAACTGGCCGGGCTGTCCGGTGCGGCGCTGAGCGCCGGCGAGCGCCGCGGGCGGCTGGTGCCGGGCTGCATGGCGTACGTGATCTACACCTCGGGATCGACCGGGCGGCCCAAGGGCGTGATGGTCACCCACGACAGTGCGGTCAACCTGGTGACCGCCGGTGGATGGCAGGTGGGCGCCGGTGATCGGGTGCTGCAGCTCGCCTCGCCGGGTTTCGACGCCGCCATCTGGGAGGTGCTGGTGGCGCTGTGGTCGGGCGGCTGCCTGGTGGTGGCCGACGCGCAGGACCTGCTGCCGGGCGCCGGGCTGGCCGAGGTGGTGGCCAGGCTCGGGGTGAGCCACGCTCTGGTGCCGCCCTCGTCGCTGAGCGTGCTGACGCCCTCGGACCTGGCCGGTGTGCGGACGCTGGTGGCCGGCGGGGAGGCGCTGGGGCCGGAGCTGGTGGCGCGCTGGGGCGCCGGGCGCCGGCTGGTGAACGCCTACGGCCCGACCGAGGTGACGGTCTGCTCGGCGATGACGGACGAGCCGATGTCGGGTGACGAGGTGTCGATCGGCCGGCCCAACGTGAACACGCGGGCCTACGTGCTGGACGGCCACCTCCGGCCGGTGCCGCCGGGGGTGGCCGGCGACCTGTACCTCGCCGGCGCGCAGGTGGCCCGTGGTTACGCCGGCCGCCCGGCGCTGAGCGCCGAGCGGTTCCTGGCCGACCCGTTCGGCCCGGTGGGCGAGCGGATGTACCGGACCGGGGACCGGGTGCGGTGGACCGAGGGCGGGCGGCTGGTGTTCGCCGGGCGCAGCGACGACCAGGTCAAGATCCGGGGGTTC
This sequence comes from Nonomuraea thailandensis, assembly GCF_024172165.1. Classification (GTDB taxonomy): domain Bacteria; phylum Actinomycetota; class Actinomycetes; order Streptosporangiales; family Streptosporangiaceae; genus Nonomuraea; species Nonomuraea thailandensis. Next base: position 2,780,335 of record NZ_JAMZEB010000002.1, read on the forward strand.
CGGATCGAGCCGGGCGAGGTGCAGGCGGCCGTGGCCGCCCACCCCCGCGTGGTCCAGGCGGCCGTGATCGCCCGCGAGGACGTGCCGGGCGAGAAGTCCCTGGTCGCGTACGTCGTGCCGGAGGGGGACGACGCGCGGCTGGCGGAGTCGGTGCGCGCGTTCGCGGCCGAGCGGCTGCCGGCGCACATGGTGCCCTCCGCCGTCGTGCCGCTGGCCGCCCTGCCCGTCACCACCAGCGGCAAGCTCGACCGCCGGGCCCTGCCCGCCCCCGCGTACCAGGCGGGCACCGGGCGGAAACCGGCCGGCGCGCGGGAGGAGCTGCTGTGCGAGCTGTTCGCCCAGGTGCTCGGGCTGCCCGAGGTCGGGGTCGAGGACGACTTCTTCGCGCTGGGCGGGCATTCGCTGCTGGCGGTGCGGCTGGTCAGCCGGGTGCGTACGGCGCTGGGTGTCGAGGTGCCGCTGCGCACGCTGTTCAAGGCGCGGACGGTGGCTGAGCTGGCACGACAGTTCGCGGACAACAAGCCGGCCAGACCGGCGCTACGGCCGATGCGTACCCGGGAGGGTTCCTGATGATTCCGTTGTCATTCGCGCAGCGGCGGCTCTGGTTCATCGGGCAGCTGGAAGGCCCGAGCGCGATCTACAACATCCGGATCGCCCAGCGGCTGTCGGGCGAGGTGGACCGGGTGGCGTTGAACGCGGCGCTGCGGGACGTGATCGGGCGGCACGAGGTGCTGCGGACGATCTTCCCCGCCGTGGACGGCGAACCCCACCAGCACATCCTGCCGGCGGCCGGGCTGACCTGGGAGCTGACGGTGGCCGAGGTGCCGCCCGGCGAGCTGGAGGAGGCCGTCGGCGCGGCCGCGGGGCACGTGTTCGACCTGTCGGCCGAGGTGCCGGTACGGGCGTGGTTGTTCTCGGCGTCGCCTGACGAGCACGTGCTGGTGGTGGTCGTGCACCACATCGCGGGTGACGGCTGGTCGCTGGGGCCCCTCGGGCGGGACCTGTCGGTGGCGTACGCGGCCCGGTGCGCGGGTTCGGCCCCGCAGTGGGAACCCCTCCCGGTGCAGTACGCGGACTACGCGTTGTGGCAGCGGGAGCTCCTGGGCGACGAGCGGGACCCGGACAGCGTGATCTCGGCGCAGCTCGGCCACTGGCGGGACGTGCTGGCGGGGGCGCCCGAGGAGTTGCGGCTGCCGGTGGACCGGCCGCGCCCCGCCGTCGCCTCCTACCGGGGGCACTCGGTGCCGGTGGAGATCCCGGCCGAGGTGCACGCGCGGCTGGCCGAGGTGGCCAGGGCCGAGGGCGTGACGACGTACATGGTGCTGCAGGCGGCCCTGGCGGTGTTGTTGTCGCGGCTGGGGGCGGGGCTCGACATTCCGATCGGCTCCACCAACGCAGGGCGCACGGACGAGGCGCTGGAGGATCTGGTCGGCTTCTTCGTCAACACGCTGGTGCTGCGGGCCGACCTGTCGGGGGACCCGACGTTCCGCGAGCTGCTGGACCGGGTGCGGGAGTCCAGCCTGGCGGCCTTCGAGCACCAGGACGTGCCGTTCGAGCGGCTGGTGGAGGACCTGGCGCCGTCGCGGTCGCTGTCCCGGCACCCGCTGTTCCAGGTGATGCTGAACGTGCAGAACACCGGCGAGGCGGCGCTGGAGCTGCCGGGCGTGCGGGCCGCCGGGCTGCCCGCGGGCGAGTCGGCGGCGAAGGTCGACCTCGAACTGCTGGTCGGCGAGGTGTTCGACGCGGACGGAGCGCCGGCGGGGCTGCGCGGGACGATGGTCGCCGCCGCGGACCTGTTCGACCGGGGATCGGCCGAGGTCCTGGTGACCCGGCTGGCGCGGGTGCTGGCGGCGGTCGGCGCCGAGCCGTCGACGCGCGTGAGCGAGGTGGAGCTGCTCGACGCCGGGGAGCGGCGGCGGGTGCTGGAGGACTGGAACGACACCCGCGCCGACGTCGGCGCGGCGGTGGTGGAGCTGTTCGAGTCGGCCGCGGCCCGGACGCCTGACGCGGTGGCGGTGCGCTCGGACCCGGGCGAGACGTCGTACGCCGAGGTGGAGGACCGGGCCAACCGGCTGGCGCGGGTGCTGGCGGGTGAGGGCGTGGGCGCCGAGTCGGTGGTGGGCGTGTGCCTGGAACGCGGCGCGGATCTGGTCGTCGCGTTGCTGGCGGTGTGGAAGGCGGGGGCGGCCTATCTGCCGATCGACCCCGGGCAGCCCGCGGAGGTGGTCGCGTACATGCTGGCCGAGAGCCGGGCGGTGCTGACCGTCACCAGCGCGCGGATCGCGCAGGAGCTGCCGGCGCGGCTGCTCGTGCTCGACGACGCGCGGACGGCGCGGCGGCTCGCGGCGGCCCCCGCCGGGCGGCCGGAGCGGGCGATGGCCGGGGAGCAGGCGGCGTACGTCATGTACACCTCGGGCTCCACGGGGCGCCGGAAGGGCGTGGTGGTGACGCAGGCCGGGCTGGCGAACTACGTGGGGTGGGCGGCCGGCGCGTACGAGGTGGGCGCGGGCGCGGCGCTGCGCGCTTCGGTGGCCGTGGACCTGACGGTGACCAGCCTGTGGGTGCCGCTGGCGTCGGGTGCGACCGTGGTGACGAACGCGCAGGACCCGGCCGGCGGGCTGGTGAAGGCCGTCCCGTCCCGGCTGGCGCGGCCGTCCGGGACGGTGCCGGAGGATGTCGGGCGGACGTGGGTGGTGGGTGGTGAGGCGTTGCCGGGTGCTCTGGTTCGCTCGCTGCTGGCGCGGTCGCCGGGGTCGGTGGTGGTCAATGAGTACGGCCCGACGGAGACGGTGGTCGGCTGTTGCGCGTATGAGGCGTCGGCTGAGGTCGGCGAGTGGGTGCCGATCGGGCGGCCGATCGCGAACTGCCGGGTGTATGTGCTGGATGGGCGGTTGCGGCCGGTGCCGCCGGGGGTGGCCGGGGAGTTGTACATCGCGGGTGTGCAGGTGGCTCGTGGGTATGTGGGGCGGGCTGGTCTGACGTCGGAGCGGTTCGTGGCCTGCCCGTTCGAGCCCGGCGCCCGCATGTACCGCAGCGGCGACCTCGCGAGGTGGAACGCCGGCGGAGAATTGGAGTACCTCGGCCGGACCGACGACCAGGTGAAGATCCGGGAGTTCCGGGTCGAGCCGGGCGAGGTGGAGGCCGTGCTGGCGGCCCATCCGCAGGTGACCCGGGCCGCGGTGATCGCCCGTGAGGACCGGCTGGTGGCCTTCGTCGAGGGCAGCGACGTGCACCCCCGCCAGGTGCTCCGCCACGCCGCCGACCGGCTGCCCGGCCACATGGTGCCCGCCACGGTCGTCGTGCTCGCCGAGCTGCCGCTGACCGCCGGAGGCAAGGTGGACCGCCAGGCCCTGCCGGTGCCGGGGCAGCGGCCGGCCGCGGCGCGGGCGCCGGCCACCGCGCTGGAGGAGAGCCTGTGCGGGGCCTTCGCCGAGGTGCTGGGCCTGGCCGAGGCCGGGGTGGAGGACGACTTCTTCCGGCTGGGCGGGCATTCGCTGCTGGCGGTGCGGCTGGTCAGCCGGATACGCGCGGCGCTCGGCATCGAGGTGCCGCTGCGCTGGGTGTTCGAGGCGCCCACGGTGGCGGCGCTGGCGGGCCGGCTGGAGGACGCAGGAGCGGCGCGCAAGCCGTTGCGGGCGGTGGAGCGGCCGGAGCACGTGCCGTTGTCGTACGCGCAGCAGCGGCTGTGGTTCATCTCCCGCCTGGAAGGGCCGAGCGCGACGTACAACGTGCCGGTCGTGCTCCGGTTGTCCGGCGAGGTCGATCGGGCGGCACTGAACGCGGCGTTCCTGGACGTGATCAGGCGGCACGAGGTGCTGCGGACCGTCTTCCCCGCCGTGGACGGCGAGCCCCGTCAGCGGGTCGTGGAGGAGCCCGCCTGGGAGCTGGCCGTGACCGAGGTGACCCCGGAGGAGGTCGAGGGCCGCATCGGTGAAGCGGTGGGTCACGTCTTCGACCTCGCGCGCGAGGTGCCGATCCGGGCGTGGCTGCTGTCGGAGCAGGCGGACGAGCACGTGCTGGTGGTGGTCCTGCACCACATCGCGGGCGACGGCTGGTCGTGGCGGCTGCTGGCGCGCGACCTGTCCGTGGCCTACGCGGCCCGCCGCCACGGCGCGGCCCCCCGGTGGGAGCCGTTGCCGGTCCAGTACGCCGACTACGCGTTGTGGCAGCGGGACCTGCTGGGCGAGGACCGGGACGACGACAGCGTGCTCGCCCGGCAGCTCGGATACTGGCGGGACGCGCTGACCGGCGTGCCGGAGGAACTGGTGCTGCCGGCCGACCGGCCGCGCCCGGCGGTGGCCTCCTACCGGGGGCACACCGTGCCGGTCGAGGTGCCGGCCGAGGTGCACGCGCGGCTGGCGGACGTGGCGCGGGCCGAGGGCGTCACCACGTTCATGGTGGTGCAGGCCGCGCTCGCCGTGCTGTTGTCACGGCTCGGTGCCGGGAACGACGTCCCGATCGGGTCGCCGAACGCCGGCCGCATGGACGAGGCGCTGGACGACCTCGTCGGCTTCTTCGTCAACACGCTCGTCCTGCGTACCGACCTGTCCGGGAACCCGACGTTCCGCGAGCTGCTGGGCCGGGTGCGGGAGTCCAGCCTGGCCGCCTTCGAGCACCAGGACGTGCCCTTCGAGCGGCTGGTCGAGGAGCTGGCGCCGGCCAGGTCGATGGCCCGGCACCCGCTGTTCCAGGTGCTGCTCACCCTGCAGAACACCGGTGAGGCGGCGCTGGAGCTGCCCGGCGTACGGGCCACCGGGCTGCCGGTCGGGCAGGCGCCGGCCAAGTTCGACCTGGAGCTGAGCCTGACCGAGCTGTCGTCGGAAGCGGGGCTGCGCGGGGTCCTGCGGGTGGCCGCCGACCTGTTCGACAGGCAGTCGGCCGAGACGCTGGTGGCGCGGTGGACGCGGGTGCTGGACACGCTGACCGCCGACCCGGCGATCCGGCTGAGCGGCGTGGACGTGCTGGCCGCCGGCGAGCGGCACCTGGTGGTGGAACAGTGGAACGACACCTCCGGCGGCACCCTCGCGGAGCGGCCGTCCGGGACGCTCGCGGAGCTGTTCGAGGCGCGCGTGGCCGCCGCCCCGGACGCCACGGCGGTCGTCGGCGACGGGACGGAGCTGTCGTTCGCCGAGCTGGACGCGCGGGCGAACCGGCTGGCGCGGCTGCTGGCCGCGCGCGGCGCCGGGGCGGAGTCCGTGGTCGGGGTGTCCCTGGAACGCGGCGTCGATCTGGTGGTCGCCCTGCTGGCCGTGCTGAAGGCCGGGGCCGCCTACCTGCCGGTGGATCCGGACTACCCGGCCGAGCGGATGGCGTACCTGGTGGAGCAGGCCGGGGCGGTCTGCGTGATCACCTCGTCCGGCGTGCGGCTGCCCGGCGGGATCGCGCGGGTCGTGCTGGACGATCCCGCGGTGGCCGCCGAACTGGCCGGTCAGGCCGCGGACGCCCTGGGCGTCGAGGTGGACGGCGCGAACGCGGCATACGTGATGTTCACCTCCGGCTCGACCGGCCGGCCCAAGGGCGTGGTGGTGCCGCACGCGGGCGTGCTGAACCGGCTGGCCTGGATGCAGGAGCGGCTGCGGCTGCCCGAGGGCACGCGCGTGCTGCAGAAGACGTCGTTCGGGTTCGACGTGTCGGTGTGGGAGCTGTTCTGGCCGCTGCTGTACGGCGGCGTGCTGGTCCTGGCGCGGCCCGGCGGGCACCGGGACGCCGCCTATCTGGCGGAGCTGATCCGCCGTGAACGCGTGAGCGTGGCGCACTTCGTGCCGTCGATGCTGGAGGTGTTCCTGGCCGAGCCGGCCGCCGCGCGATGTGGCGGCCTGGAGTGGGTGGCCTGTTCGGGCGAGGCGCTGCCGGCGCACGCGACGCGGCGGTTCTTCGAGGTGCTGGACGGCGTCCGGCTGGAGAACTACTACGGGCCCACCGAGGCCTCCATCGAGGTGACCGCCTGGGAGTGCCCGCCCGGCTGGGCGGGCGGCTCGGTGCCGATCGGACGGCCGGTGGCCAACACCCGGGCGTACGTGCTGGACGAGTTCCTGCGGCCGGTGCCGCCCGGCGTGGTCGGTGAGCTGCACATCGCCGGGATTCAGGTGACCCGGGGCTACGTCGGCCGCCCCGGGCTGACCGCCGAGCGGTTCGTGGCGTGCCCGTTCGGCCCGGGCGGGGAGCGGATGTACCGGACCGGGGACCGGGTGAGCTGGTCGGCCGACGGCGAGCTGTTGTTCGCCGGGCGGACCGACGACCAGGTGAAGATCCGCGGCTTCCGGGTCGAGCCCAGCGAGGTCGGCCTGGTCCTGGCCGGCTGCCCCGAGGTGGGGCAGGTGGTGGTGGTGCCCCGCGAGGACGTGCCGGGGGACGTGCGGCTGGTGGCGTACGTGGTCCCTTCCGGAGAGACGGCCGGCCTGGCGCAGGTCGTGCGGCGCTACGCCGGGGAGCGGCTGCCGGAGTACATGGTGCCGTCCGCCGTCGTCGCGCTGGACGCGTTGCCCGTGTCGGTCAACGGCAAGCTCGACCGCAAGGCCCTGCCCGCCCCCGCGTACACCGTGACCGCCGGGCGGCGGCCGGGCACCCGCGAGGAGGAGATCCTGTGCGAGGCGTTCGCGGAGGTGCTCCGCCTCGACGGCGTCGGGGTCGATGACGACTTCTTCCGGCTCGGCGGGCATTCGCTGCTGGCGGTGCGGCTGATCAGCCGGATCCGGGCGGTGCTCGGCGTGGAAGTGCCGTTGAAGGACCTGTTCGAGGCGTCCACGGTCGCGCGGCTCGCCGCCCGGCTGGCCGGCGCCGGGGCCGCCCGCAAGGGGCTGGCGCCGATGGAGCGGCCGGAGCGGGTGCCCCTGTCGTACGCGCAGCAGCGGCTGTGGTTCATCGGCCAGCTGGAGGGGCCGAGCGCGACGTACAACATCCCGGTGTCGTTGTCCCTGTCGGGGGACGTGGACGTGGCGGCGCTCGGCGCGGCGTTCCGCGACGTGATCGGGCGGCACGAGGTGCTGCGCACGGTCTTCCCCGTCCTGGACGGCGAGTCCTGCCAGCGGATCCTCCCGGCCGGGGACGTCGACTGGGAGCTCCCGGTGGTCGGCGTCACCGCCGCGGAGCTGCCCGGCGTGGTCGCCGACGCGGCGGCATACGCCTTCGACCTGTCGTCGGAGGTGCCGATCCGGGCGTGGCTGTTCTCGGTGACAGAGCCATCAGGGACGGAGCCATCAGGGACGGAGCCATCAGGGACGGAGCCTTCGGGGACGGAGCCGTCCGAGCGGGGGCCTTCCGCGGCGCACGACGAGCACGTGCTGGTGGTCGTGGTCCATCACATCGCCGGGGACGGGGCCTCGATGGGGCCGCTGGCGGCGGACCTCTCCGCGGCCTACCGCGCCCGGCGCACCGGTACGGCTCCCGCCTGGCCTCCGCTGCCCGTCCAGTACGCCGACTACGCGCTGTGGCAGCGGGAGTCGCTCGGCGACGAGCGGGATCCGGCGAGCCTGATCTCCGGCCAGGTCGCCTACTGGCGGGACACGCTGGCCGGCGCGCCCGAGGAGCTGGAGCTGCCCTTCGACCGGCCGCGCCCGGAGGTGGCCTCGCATCGCGGGCACATGGTGCCGATCGAGGTGCCGGCCGAGGTGCACGCCCGGCTGGCGGACCTGGCGCGGCGCGAGGGCGTCACCACGTACATGGTGGTGCAGGCCGCGCTCGCCGTGCTGCTGTCACGGCTCGGCGCCGGGACCGACGTCCCGATGGGAGCGGTGCACGCCGGGCGGCCCGACGAGGCGCTGCACGACCTCGTCGGCTTCTTCATCAACACGCTCGTCGTCCGTACGGACCTGTCGGGCGACCCGACGTTCCGTGAGCTGCTGGGGCGGGTGCGGGAGCGCAGCCTGGCCGCCTTCGAGCACCAGGACGTGCCCTTCGAGCGGCTGGTGGAGGAGCTGGCGCCGTCGCGGTCGATGGCCCGGCATCCGCTGTTCCAGGTGATGTTCAAGGTCCAGAACAACGCCGAGGCGGTGCTGGACCTGCCGGGGGTCCGGGCCGAGGGGATGGCGCCGGGGACGGCGGCGGCCAAGTTCGACCTGGACTTCACGGTGGCCGAGATCCCGGGACGTGGCGGGTTGCGCGGATCGCTGGTCGCGGCGGCCGACCTGTTCGACCGGCGGTCGGCCGAGCTGCTGGTCACACGGCTGGCGGGCGTGCTGGACGTGGTGACCGCCGAGCCGTCCACCCGGCTGAGCGCGGTGGAGGTGCTGGACGAGGCCGAGCGGCACCAGGTTCTCGTGGCGTGGAACGACACGGCGGCCGAGGTGGCGGCGGGGTCGCTGGTGGAGTTGTTCGAGGCCCAGGTGAGGCGTGCGCCGGGGGCCGTGGCGGTGGTGGCGGGCGACGCGGCGCTGTCGTTCGCGGAGCTGGACGCGCGGGCGAACCGGCTGGCGCGGCTGCTGGCGGGACGCGGTGTGGGCCCCGAGTCGGTGGTGGGGGTGTGCCTGGAGCGCGGCGCCGGGCTGATCGTGGCCCTGCTGGCGGTGTTGAAGGCGGGTGGGGCGTATGTGGCGCTGGACCCGGCGTATCCGGGGGAGCGGTTGCGGTGGATGGCGGCCGACGCCGCGCCGGTGGTGGTGCTGGCCTCGGCCGGGACGGCGGGCGTGGTGGCGGGGACGCCGGTGGTGGTGTTGGACGATCCGGCGGTGGCCGCCGAGCTGGCCGGTCACGCCGCGGACGCGCTGGGCGTCGAGGTGGACGGCGGGAATGCGGCGTACGTGGTGTACACCTCGGGCTCGACGGGGCGGCCGAAGGGTGTGGTGGTGCCGCATCGCGGGGTGGTGAGCCTGTGTGAGTGGTCGGCGCGGGCTGTGCTGGCGGGAATCGGCCGGGTGGCGTTGACGACGTCGGTGTCGTTCGATGCGTCGTGGAATCAGCTGGCGGGGTTGTTCGCGGGTCGTGAGTTGCATGTGGTGGACGGGGAGACGTGGCTGGATGCGGGCCGGTTGGTGGGGTGGCTGGCGGCGGGCGGGGTCGATTTCATGGAGGTGACGCCGTCGTATGCGCAGGTCCTGGTGGAGCACGGGTTGCTGGAGCGGGCTGGGTTGAGGCTGCTGGGTGTGGGCGGTGAGGCGGTGCCGGCGGGGTTGTGGGCGCGGCTGGCCGGTAGCGGGGTGGAGGGGTTCAACTTCTATGGGCCGAGTGAGTGCACGGTGGATACCGCGGTGGCGTGGATCGGGACGCAGCAGGGTCCGGTGATCGGCTCGCCGGTCGCCAACACGCGGGTGTATGTGCTAGACGGCGCGTTGCAGCCGGTGCCGGTCGGGGTGGCGGGTGAGTTGTATGTCGCTGGTGCGGGGGTGGCGCGGGGGTACGCCGGTCGGGCGGCGTTGACGGCTGAGCGGTTCGTGGCGTGTCCGTTCGAGGGCGGGCGGATGTATCGCAGTGGGGATCGGGTGCGGTGGACGGCCGGGGGTGAGCTGGAGTTCCTGGGGCGGGTGGATGATCAGGTGAAGGTGCGGGGCTTCCGCGTCGAGCCGGGCGAGGTCGCGTCGGTGCTGGCCGGTTGTCCCGGGGTGGGGCAGGTCGCGGTGGTGGCGCGGGAGGACGTGCCCGGGGACGTGCGGCTGGTGGCCTACGTGGTGCCGTCGGGAGGCATCTCGATCGACGTCGTGCGGGAGTTCGCCGCGGAGCGGCTGCCCGAGTACATGGTGCCGTCGGCGGTGGTGGCGCTGGAGGCGCTGCCCCTGACGGCGAACGGGAAGCTGGACCGCCGGGCCCTGCCCGTCCCGCGGTACGCAGCCAAGACCGGCCGGGGCCCGGCCGACGCGCGGGAGGAGGTGGTGTGCGCGGCGTTCGCCGAGGTGCTGGGCGTCGAGTCGGTGGGCGTGGACGACGACTTCTTCGCCCTGGGCGGCCAGTCGCTGCTGGCGATCCGGGTGGTGGCGGCGTTGCAGGGCCGTGGCGTGTCGGTGTCGGTGCGCTCGTTCTTCCAGGCGCCCACCCCGGCCGGGCTGGCGCGGTCGGCCGCCGAGGCGAGGGTGCCGGTGCCGGCCAACGCGATCCCGGCCGGCGCCACCGCGATCACCCCGGAGATGCTGCCGCTGGCCGAGCTGACCGCGCAGGAGATCGACCGCGTCGTGGCCACGGTCGAGGGCGGCGCCGCGAACGTCGCCGACATCTACCCCCTCGCGCCCTTGCAGGAAGGACTCCTGTTCCACCACCTGCTCGCCGAGACCGGCCAGGACGCCTACGTGCAGCCCACCGTGGTCGAGTTCGACTCCCGCGACCGGCTGGACGCCTTCACCGGCGCGCTGCGGCAGGTCGTGAACCGCCACGACGTCTATCGCACCTCGATCGTCTGGCAAGGGCTGCGGGAGCCCGTCCAGGTCGTGTGGCGGCGGGCGGAGCTGCCCGTGCACGAGGTGACGCTCGGCGGACAGGGCGGCGACCTCGCCGAACGCCTGGTGGCGCACGTCGGCCGGACCATGGACCTGGGCCGGGCGCCGCTGATGAGCGTCCACGTCACGCCCGTCCCCGGCACCGGCCGATGGCTCGGCCTCATCCGGGTGCACCACATGGCGCAGGACCACACCGCGCTCGAAGTGGTGATCGACGAGGTGCGGGCGTTCCTCGAGGGCCGCGGCGCCGGCCTGCCTGAGCCGATGCCGTTCCGGGACTTCGTGGCCCAGGCCAGGGGCGCCGTCAGCCGCGCCGAGCACGAGCGGTACTTCGCCGGCCTGCTCGGCGACGTCACCGAGCCCACCGCCCCGTACGGCGTGCTCGACGTCCGCGACCACGGCACCGCCTCCGTGCGCGAGATCGTGCCCTTCCCGCCCGGCCTGGCCCGGCGGATACGCGAGGTCTCCCGCCGGGCCGGCGCCAGCCCCGCGACCCTCATGCACGTGGCGTGGGCCCGGCTGCTGTCGGTGCTGTCCGGCCGCGACGACGTGGTGTTCGGATCGGTGCTGTTCGGCCGCATGACCGCGGGCGCCGGCTCCGACCGCGTCCCCGGCCCCCACATGAACACCCTGCCGGTACGCGTCCGCACCGACGGCCCCGGCGTGCTCGAAGCGGTCGGCGCGATGCGCGGCCAGCTCGCGGACCTGCTGCGCCACGAGCACGCCCCGCTGGCGCTCGCCCAGCAGGCCGGCGGCGTCACCGGCGGCGCCCCGCTGTTCACCTCCCTGCTCAACTACCGCCACAACGCCGCCGGCACCCAGGAGGCGGGCGGGTCGCTGCCGGGCGTCACGCTGCGCTACTCCGAGGACCGCGACAACTACCCGCTCACCGTCTCCGTGGACGACGGCGGCGACCGGCTCTCGCTCGCCGTGGACGCCGTCGCGCCGATCGACCCGCGGGCCGTCGGCACGTTGCTGCGCACCACCGCCGGCAACCTGGCCACCGCGCTGGAAGCGGTGCTGGACGGCGACCCCGACTCGCCGCTGAGCGCCGTGGACGTGCTCGACGCCGCCGGCCGCGAGCGGGTGCTGAACGCCTGGAACGACACGGCGGTCCAGGTCCGGCCCGCGACGGTGACGGAGCTGTTCGAGGCCCAGGCGGCGCGGACGCCCGAGGCGGTCGCGGTGGCCTGCGGCGGGGACACCGCCACGTACGCGGAGCTGAACGCGCGGGCCAACCGGCTGGCCCGGCTGCTGGCGGGGCGGGGCGTGGGCCCGGAGTCGGTGGTAGCGCTGGTGATGGAGCGCGGCGTCGAGCTGATGGCCGCCGTGCTCGGCGTGCTGAAGGCGGGCGGCGCGTACCTGCCGGTGGATCCGGAGTACCCGGCCGAGCGGATCGCGTACATGATCGGAGACGCGGCGCCGGCGATGGTGCTCGCCTCGGCGGCGACGGCGGCGGCGGTGCCCGGCGCGCTCGTCGTGGACTCCCACGGGACGGCGGCGGAGCTGCGCGGGCTGCCCGGTGACGACCTGGGGTCGCCGGTGCTGCCCGGGCACCCGGCGTACGTGATCTACACCTCCGGCTCGACCGGCCGGCCCAAGGGCGTCGTCCTCACCCACGAGGGGTTCGCCAACACGGCGGAGGCGCTCGCCCGGCGCTACCCGACCCAGGTGGGCCCCGGATCGCGGATGCTGCAGTTCGCGTCCGTCAGCTTCGACATGTTCTGCTCCGAATGGGCGCTGGCCCTGCCCGCCGGCGCCACCCTCGTCGTCGTGCCGCCGCACCGGCGGCTCGGCGCGGAGCTGGCGGCGTTCATCACCGGTGAGGGGATCACGCACGCCGCGTTCCCGCCCGCCGTGCTCGCCGGCATGGACGACGGCGCCGTCCCCGCCGGCGTGGTCATCGACGTGGGCGGCGAGGCGCTGCCGGCCGAGCTGGTCGAGCGGTGGGCGCCGGGCCGGGAGCTGTTCAACTCCTACGGCCCCACGGAGACCACCGTGGACGCGGCGGTGTGGGAGTGCCGGGCGGGCGTGGCCGACGTGCCGATCGGCACGCCGATCGCCAATACGCAGGTGTACGTCGTGGACGAGCGCCTGGCGCCGGTGCCGGTGGGCGTGGCGGGCGAGCTGTACGTCGCCGGGGCCGGGCTGGCGCGCGGCTATCTGGGACGGCCGGGGCTGAGCGCGGAGCGGTTCGTGGCCGATCCGTTCGGGCCCGCCGGGACGCGGATGTACCGGACCGGCGACCGGGTGCGGTGGAACGCCGACGGCGAGCTGGTGTTCGCCGGGCGGGTGGACGACCAGGTGAAGATCCGCGGCTTCCGGATCGAGCCGGGCGAGGTGCAGGCCGTGATCGCCGCCCACCCGCTGGTCGAGCAGGCCGCGGTGGTGCCCCGCGAGGACGTGCCGGGGGACGTGCGGCTGGTGGCCTACGTCGTACCCGCCGAGCCGGATTCGCCCGCGATGGACCCGGTTGCGATGGACCCCGTTGCGATGGACGCGGTTGCGATGGACGCGGGCGCACCGGATCCGGTCGCGCACGCGCGGTCCGGTGCGGGGGCTCTGGCCGCCGCGCTGCGGAGCCACGCGGCCGAGCGGCTGCCCGGCCACATGGTGCCGTCGGCGTTCGTGATCATGGACGAGCTGCCGCTGACCGCCAACGGCAAGCTCGATCGCAGGGCCCTGCCCGTGCCCCAGCACGCGTCCGGGGCCGCCACCCGCTCGGCCACCCCTCAGGAGGAGATCCTGTGCGGCCTGTTCGCGCAGGTCCTCGGCCTGGACGGGGTGGGCGTGGACGACGACTTCTTCGCGCTCGGCGGCCACTCGCTGCTGGCGGTCCGGCTGATCAGCCGGGTACGGACGATCATGGGCATGGAGGTGCCGCTGCGCGCTCTGTTCGAGGCGCCGACCGTGGCCGCGCTCGCCGCCCACCTCGACGCGGCCCGCCGCGCCGGCGCCGCCGCCGTGCAGACCGCGCTCACCCGGATGGAGCGCCCCCGACGGGTGCCGCTGTCGTTCGCGCAGCGCCGCGTGTGGTTCATCGGCCAGCTCGAAGGGCCGAGCGCCACGTACAACGTCCCGGTCGCGCTGCGGCTGCGCGGCCCCCTCGACCTCGGCGCGCTCCGCCTGGCGCTGCGCGACGTGGTGGAGCGGCACGAGGTGCTGCGCACGCGGTTCCCGGCCGCGGACGGGGAGCCGTACCAGGAGGTCGTGGCGCCGTCGGAGCTCACCCTGGAGCTGCCGGTCACCGACCTCGCGCCCGGGGAGCTGGACGCGGCGGTCGCCGACGCGGCCCGGTACGTGTTCGACCTGGCCGAAGAGGTGCCGCTGCGGGCGTGGTTGTTCCGCCTCGCGCCGGACGAGCACGTGCTGGCCGTGACGATCCACCACATCGCCAGCGACGGCGCGTCCACCGGCCCGCTGGCCCGCGACCTGTCCGCCGCCTACGCCGCGCGCCGCGCGGGCCGGGCGCCGGGATGGGCGCCGCTGCCGCTCCAGTACGCCGACTACACCCTGTGGCAACGCGAACTGCTCGGCGACGAACGGGACCCGGGCAGCGTCATCTCCGGCCAGGTCGCGTACTGGCGCCAAGCCCTGGCCGGCGCGCCGGAGGAGCTGGCACTGCCCTTCGACCACCCCCGCCCGGCCGTGGCCAGCCACCGCGGCCACCCGGTGCCCATGGAGGTCCCGGCCGGGGTGCACGCCGCGCTGCGGCAGGTGGCGCGCGACGAGGGCGTCACCATGTTCATGATCCTTCAGGCCGCGCTCGCCATGCTGCTGTCCCGGCTCGGCGCGGGCACCGACATCCCGATCGGGTCGCCGAACGCGGGGCGTACCGATGAGGCGCTCGACGACCTGGTGGGCTCGTTCGTCAACACGCTGGTGCTGCGTACGGACCTGTCCGGCGACCCCACCTTCGCCGAGGTCCTCACCCGGGTGCGCGAGACCAGCCTCGGCGTCTTCGCCCACCAGAACGTGCCGTTCGAGCGGCTGGTCGAAGAGCTGTCCCCGAGCCGCTCCATGGCCCGCCACGCCCTGTTCCAGGTCATGCTGACCCTGCAGAACACCATCGACGAGGACATCGACCTGCCCGGCCTGCGCACCGAGCCGGTGCACACCAGCGCCTCCGCGGCCAAGTTCGACCTCGACGTCATCATGGCCGAGGCGTTCGACGACGGCGGCTCCCCGGCCGGGGTGCGCGCGCTGATCACCGCCGCCGCGGACCTGTTCGAGCCCGGTACGGTGACCGCCCTGGCCGGGCGCCTGGCGCGCGTGCTGGAGACCGTCTCCCGCGACCCGCGGGTCCGGCTCGGCGCACTCGACGTGCTCGACCCCGCCGAGCGGCACCGCGTCCTGACGGGCTGGAACGCCACCGCGTCCGACGTGCCGCCCGCGACCGTGGCGGAGCTGTTCGAGGCCCAGGTACGGCGCACGCCCGGCGCGGTCGCCGTGGTGGCGGACGGCACCGAGCTGACGTACGCCGAGCTGGACGAACGCGCCGGGCGGCTGGCCCGGCGGCTGGCCGGGCACGGCGTCGGCCCCGAGTCGGTGGTGGGCGTGTGCCTCGAACGCGGGGCCGACCTGATCGTCGCGCTGCTGGGGGTGCTCAAGGCCGGGGGCGCGTACCTGCCGATCGACCCCGCCTACCCGGCCGACCGGGTGGCGTTCATGGTCGCGGACGCCGCGCCCGCCGTCGTCGTGGGCACCGGCGTCGCGGGCGTGACCACGCTGGCCGTGGACGGCGACGGCCCCGAGGCGCCGCCGGTCAGGGACGACGGGGCGGTGACGCGGCCCGCGTACGTCATCTACACCTCGGGCTCGACCGGCCGGCCCAAGGGCGTGCTCGTCTCCCACGCCGGAGTGGCCGCGCTGGTCGCCGGCCAGGTGCGCGCCCTCGGCGTCGGCCCGGGCAGCCGCGTGGGGCAGTTCGCGTCGGCCAGTTTCGACACCTTCGGCTGGGAGTGGATGATGGCGCTGCTGTCGGGCGCGGCGCTGGTGGTGATCCCGCCCGCCCGGCGGCTGGGCGGGGACCTGCCGGCGTTCCTCACCGAGCGGCGGGTCACCCACGTGACGCTGCCGCCCGCCGTGCTCGCCACCCTGGACGAGGGCTCGCTCGACACCGGCGTCGTCGTGGTGGCCGCGGGCGAGGCGTGCCCGCCGGACGTCATGGCGCGGTGGGCGCGCGGCCGGCGCATGTTCAACTCCTACGGGCCCACGGAGACCACCGTGGACGCCACGCTCTGGCGTTGCGACCCCGCCGCCGGCCAGGTGCTGATCGGCACGCCCGTCGTGGACACGCGGGTGTACGTCCTGGACGAGTTCCTGGCGCCCGCCCCGGTCGGCGTGGTCGGCGAGCTGTACGTCGCGGGCGCGGGGCTGGCCCGCGGCTACCTCGGACGGCCCGCGCTGACCGCCGAGCGGTTCGTCGCCGACCCGTTCGCCGCCGACGGCACACGTCTCTACCGCACGGGCGACCTGGCCCGCTGGACGCCGGACGGCGAGCTGGCCTTCGCCGGCCGCGGCGACGACCAGGTGAAGATCCGCGGCTTCCGCGTCGAGCCGGGCGAGATAGAGAACGTGCTCCTCACCCACCCGCGGGTCGCCCGGGCCGCGGTGATCATGCGGGAGGACGAGCCGGGCGACAAGCGCCTGGTCGCCTACCTCGTCCTGACGGACGGCGCCGCCGGCGCCGACCCGTCGATCCTGGAGCTGGCGGCCGAACGCCTGCCCGGCTACATGGTGCCCGCGGCCGTGGTGGCGCTCGAAGCCCTCCCGCTCACGGTCAACGGCAAGCTCGACCGCAAGGCCCTGCCCGAGCCGGACTACGGCGCGCGCACGGCGGCGCCCGCGGACCGCAGACCGCCGGACACCCGCGAGGAGATCCTGTGCGGGGTGTTCGCGCAGGTGCTCGGCCTGGAGAGCGTCGGCGTGGACGACGACTTCTTCGCCCTCGGCGGCCACTCCCTGCTCGCGGTGCGGCTGGCCAGCCGCGTCCGCGCGGTCCTCGGCGTGGATGTGGACATCCGCGTGCTCTTCGAGGTGCCGACGCCGGCCGGGCTCGCCGCCCGCCTGTCCGACGACGGCACCGCCCAGGCGCCACTCGCGCCGATGGCACGCCCGGAGCGGGTGCCGTTGTCGTTCGCGCAGCGGCGGTTGTGGTTCATCGGCCAGCTCGAAGGGCCGAGCGCCACGTACAACGACCCCATCGCGTTGCGCCTGCACGGCGACATCGACAGGGACGCGCTCGGGCTCGCCCTGCGGGACGTGATCGGGCGGCACGAGGTGTTGCGGACGGTCTTCCCCGTCGCGGACGGTGAGCCGTACCAGCGGGTGGTGCCCATCCAGGAGCTGAGCTGGGAGCTGTCGGTGCGCGAGGTCTCTCCCGCGGGCCTGGCGGCGTCGGTGGCCGAGGCCGCCGGGTACGCCTTCGACCTGGCCGCCGAGGCGCCCATCGGCGCCTGGTTCTTCGAGGCGGGGCCGGACGAGCGGGTGCTGGTCGTGGTGATCCACCACATCGCGGGCGACGGCTGGTCCATCGGGCCGCTGGCGCGGGACGTGTCGGTGGCGTACCAGGCCAGGCGTGGCGGGCGGGCCCCGGCGTGGGAGCCGCTGCCGGTGCAGTACGCCGACTACGCCCTCTGGCAGCGGGACCTGCTGGGCGACGAGAACGACCCGGACAGCGTGATCTCCCGGCAGGTCGCCTACTGGCGCGAGACCCTGGCCGGGGCGCCGGAGGAGCTGGCGCTGCCGTTCGACCGGCCGCGCCCGGTCGTGGCCTCGCATCGCGGGCACAGCGTGCCGGTGGAGGTGCCTGCGGAGGTGCACGCGCGGCTGGCCGACGTGGCCCGCGCCGAGGGCGTCACGATGTTCATGGTGTTGCAGGCCGGGCTCGCCGTGCTGCTGTCGCGGCTCGGCGCGGGCACGGACATCCCGATCGGGTCGGCGAACGCGGGCCGTACGGACGTGGCCTTGGACGACCTGGTCGGCTGCTTCGTCAACAGCCTGGTCGTGCGCGCCGACCTGTCCGGCGACCCCGAGTTCCGTGAGCTGCTGCGCCGGGTACGCGAGCGCAGCCTGGCCGCGCTCGCCCACCAGGACGTGCCCTTCGAGCGGCTGGTGGAGGAGCTGGCGCCGTCGCGGTCGATGGCCCGGCACCCGCTGTTCCAGATCGTCTTCACCATGCAGAACAACGCCGAGGCCAGGCTCGACCTGCCCGGCGTCCGGGCCGAGGGGATGCCGGCGGGGATGTCGGCGGCCAAGTTCGACCTGGACGTGCTCGTGGGCGAGGTGCTCGACGGCGAGGGGGCGCCGGCCGGGGTGCGGGGCTCCGTGACGGTCGCCACCGACCTGTTCGACCCGGAGTGGGCCGAGCGGATCGCGCGCTACTGGGTGCGGGTCCTGGAGACCGTCGGCACCGACACGCGGACGCGGCTGAGCGAGGTCGACCTGCTCGAGGAGCACGAACGGCGCAGAGTGCTGGAGGAGTGGAACGACACGGCGGCCGGCGGGCTCGGCACGCCGGTGGTGGAGCTGTTCGAGGCGCAGGCGGCCCGCCGGCCGGAGGCGGTCGCGCTCGCCGGCCCCGAGCAGGTCACCTACGCCGAGCTGGACGAGCGGGCCAACCGGCTCGCGCAGGTGCTGGCCGGTGAGGGGGTGGGCGCCGAGTCGGTGGTCGGGGTGTGCCTGGGCCGCGGAGCCGACCTGATCGTGGCGGTGCTGGCGGTGTGGAAGGCCGGGGCGGCGTACGTGCCGATCGACCCGCGTCAGCCGGTGGAGCGGATCGCCTACCTGCTCGGCGACAGCCGCGCGGTGCTGACGGTCACCAGCGAGGAGATCGCCGACGAGCTCCCGGCGGGCCGGACACGACTGCTGGTGCTGGACGACACCTTCACCACGCTGCGGCTGTCGATGGCCTCGGCCGGAAGGCCGGAGCGGCGTGCGGACGGCGCGCAGGCCGCATACGTGATCTACACCTCGGGTTCGACCGGCCGCCCGAAGGGGGTGGTGGTGACCCAGGCGGCGCTGGCCAGCTACGTGGGGTCGGCGCCGGAGCGCCTGGGCCTGGACGGCGGCCGGTACGCGCTGGTGCAGGGCCAGGCCACCGACCTGGGCAACACGATCGTGTTCGCCAGTCTCGCGCTCGGCGGCGAGCTGCACATCGTGCCCGAGGAGGCGGCCACCGATCCGGAGGCCCTGCGCGCGCTGCTGGCCGAGAAGGAGATCGACTTCGTCAAGATGGTGCCGTCGCACCTGGCGGCGATGGGCCCGGACCTGCTGCCCGCCCGTTCGCTGGTGCTGGGCGGCGAGGCCGCCGCCCCCGACTGGCTGGAGCAGGTCCTCACGGCCGCCGGCCGGCGCGGCTGCGCGGTGTTCAACCACTACGGTCCGACCGAGACCACGATCGGCGTGGCCACCACCCGGCTGCCCGGCGGGCTGCGGCCGGTGGCCAACACCGGCCTGTACGTGCTGGACGAGCACCTGGCCCCCGTGCCGCCCGGCGTGACCGGCGAGCTGTACGTGACCGGCGCCCAGCTGGCGCGTGGTTACCTGGGCCGTCCTGGGCTGACGGCGGAGCGCTTCGTGGCCTGCCCGTTCGGCGGCGGGCGGATGTATCGCACCGGCGACCGGGCCCGCTGGACCGCCGACGGCGGGCTGGTGTTCGCGGGCCGGGTGGACGACCAGGTGAAGATCCGCGGGTTCCGGGTGGAGCCGGGCGAGGTCACCGCGGTGCTGTCCGGATGCCCGGGTGTCGGCCAGGCGGTCGTGGTGGCCCGGCAGGACGGCGAGGCCCGTCTCGTCGGCTACCTGGTGGCTCAGGACGCGGACCACGCCGGTGATCTGCCGTCGGTGGCGCGCGGGTTCGCCGCCGCGCGGTTGCCCGACCACCTGGTCCCCTCGGCCTGGGTGGTGCTGGACGCGCTGCCGCTGACCGCCGGCGGCAAGCTCGACCGGCACGCCCTGCCCGCACCCGATCACGCGGCCGCGGCCGGGGCCGGCCGGGCTCCGGCGGATGCGCGGGAGGAGGCGTTGTGCGCCGCGTTCGCCGAGGTGCTCGGGCTCGACGGCGTCGGCGTCGACGACGACTTCTTCGAGCTGGGCGGCCACTCCCTGCTCGCTGTCCGCCTGGTCAGCCGCATCCGCGCTCTCCTGGGCGTGGACGTCCAGGTCCGTACGCTCTTCGACGCCCCCACGGTCGCGACCCTCGCGCGGCAGGTCGGGGAGGAGAAGACCACGAGGCCGGCCCTGCGCCCCATGCGCGACCGCTGACCACCGCCGCGCGCGAAGGCGTTCAACTGCGGCGTCAGCGCAGTTGAACGCCTTCGCGGCAAAATGCGCGGCATTGTTCACGAGCCGAGGCATACGTCATAGTGGACCCCGGCGAAACGGCAATGCCCGGGCCGGTGATTCGCGCTTTCGCCGCCTCACGACTTTCTTATCGATTTGCTCGGTTCCGCTTCAGCGGCTTTTCCGCCCCGCGGGCGTTTCGCGGGTGTCGCGCTCCGATCGCAGGAGCTGTCGCCGGAGGAACGGCGAGAAATTCTACGTAGCTGTAGAAGGCGAGTATGAGAATGAGCGACACGTCCACGGACAACAGGCCGGCAGGCGGCCGGGAAAGTGCCGGCACAGCCGCACCCGAACCGTTCTCGCTCGTGCGGAGCGGGGACCGGGCCGAGCTGCCGCCTGGGCTTTCCGACGCCTATCCCATGTCCGCGCTGCAACTGGGCATCGTCTACCACACGCTTTCCGGAGAAGGGGAGACACCCTACCTGAACTCCTGCGGTTCGCGCGTGCGCGGGCTCGGGCTCGACCTGGAGGTGTTCGATCGAGCGGTCCAGGACGTGGTGGACCGGCACGCCGTCCTGCGGACCTCCTTCGACCTGACCGCCTACGGCGAGGCGATGCAGCTCGTGCACGCGGCGGCGACCGTGCGGCGCGAGGTGCACGATCTGCGTGACCTGCCCGAGCAGGAGCGGGAGCGCCGGCTGCGCGCCGACGGGCGCCGGCCGTTCGATCTCGCCGAGGCGCCGCTCCTGCGCTGCGTGCTGCACCGCCTGGCGGAGGACGAGTTCCAGTGCACCGTGGTGTACCACCAGGCCGTTCTCGACCGGGACAGCCTGCTCCGCGTGCTCGACGAGACGCTGAGCCGGTACGCGGACCTGCTCGCCGATCCGGGCGCCCCGGCCAACGCCGCGCCACCCTCCGGGGCGTTCGCGGAGTACGTCGCGGCGGAGCGGGCGGCCGTCGACGACGCGGAGCACGCCAAGCGCTGGCAGGACCACCTCTCCGGCTACGCCCCCAAGCCCCTGCCCGCGGGCGGCGCCACGGCGTACGGGTCGATCGAGTCGCCCGTCCCGGACGGCGTCGGCGACGCGCTGCGCGAGCTGAGCGGCGAGGCGGGCGTGCCGGTCGAGCACGTGCTGCTGGCGGCGCACCTGAAGGTGCTGAGCCTGCTGACCGGCGACGGCGACGTCGCCACGGGGGTGGCCATGCGGCCACCCCAGAGCGCCCACGAGGCGCACGGGGCCGCGGGCGTCTTCCTCAACGTCCTGCCGATCCGGGTGGACGTGCGGGGCGGGCGATGGCTGGACCTGGTGCGCCGCGTGTCCGGCCAGGTGCGGGCGATGCTCCCGTACAGCGGATACCCGCTGGCCCGGATCGTGCCGGACACGGGCGGCGCCGAGCTGTTCGACTCCATGGTCGACTTCAGTGACACGCCTGTTCCGATCACCCATCGCATCGAGCCCAACGACCTCACCCTCTCGGCGCGGTTCCTCCGGGACTCCCGCACCGGGCGGCTGACCCTGGCGCTGGACCACCGGCGGCTGGACGACGAGCAGGCGACGGTGATCCGCGACTACTACCTCGCGACGCTGAGGGCGATGACGGTGCCGGACGACCGGCACGAGTCGTTCTCGCCGCTGAGCGCCGCGGAGCGCAGGCGCATGCTGGTGGACTGGAACGGACCGGCACGCGACTACGCGCGGGGCTGCCTGCACGAGCTCATCGAGCGGCAGGTGCGCCGGACCCCGGACGCGCTCGCGGTGCTGAGCGACGAGGCCCAGCTCACCTATGCCGAGCTCAACGCCAGGTCGAACCGGCTCGCGAGGGAGCTGCGCGACCTCGGGGCCGGGCCGGAGTCCGTGGTCGGCGTGCTCGCCGAGCGGGACGCGGACATGATCGTCACCTTGCTCGGCGTGCTCAAGTCCGGCGCCGCCTACCTGCCGCTGGACCCGGGCTACCCGGAGGAACGGCTGCGCTACCTGCTCGACGACGCCCGGGCCCGCCTCGTCGTGACCAGATCCCACCTCGCGCCCCGGCTGCCGGAGGGCGGCTGGCGGGTCCTGCGCACCGACACGCGGGCCGCGGACATCGCCCGCCACCCCGCCGACGACCTCCCCCCGCTGAGCACACCCGCCAACCTGGCGTACGTCATCTACACCTCCGGCTCGACCGGCCGGCCGAAGGGCGTCCAGGTCCCGCATTCCGGCCTGGTCAACTACCTGAACTGGTGCGTCGAGGGGTACGCGAGCCGGGGCTCCGGCGGAGCACCGGTGTTCTCCTCCTTCTCCTTCGACATGATCGTGCCCAACCTCTACACCCCGCTGATCATGGGCGAGCGCGTCTGCATGCTGCCGGAGGAACTGCCGGTGCACGAACTGGGCTCCCGCCTGGAACGGCTGGCGCCGTTCAGCTTCATCAAGATGACCCCGGGCCACCTGGACCTGCTTTCCGAAGTGCTCGGACGGTCCGCGGCCAGGAACCTGGCCGGCACCCTCGTCGTCGGCGCGGACGCCTTCCCCAGCCGCAATCTCGCCGGCTGGCGGCGGCTGGACCCCGACACGGTCGTCCTCAACGAGTACGGCCCGACGGAGGCCTCGGTGGGCAACACCATCTTCCACACCCGGCGCCCCGTCGAACGCGACCTGCTCCCCATCGGGCGCGCCATCCCGAACACCACCATGTACGTGCTGGACGCGGCGATGAACCCCGTACCGGTCGGCGTCACGGGAGAGCTGTTCATCGGCGGGGAATGCGTGGTGCGCGGCTACGCCGGCCGGCCGGCGCTGACGGCGAGCCGTTTCCTGCCCGACCCCTTCGGCGAGCGGGCCGGTGCCCGGATGTACCGCACCGGTGACCTGGGCAGATGGTTGCCGGACGGCAACCTCGAGTTCCTGGGCAGGGTGGACGACCAGGTGAAGCTGAACGGCTACCGGGTCGAGCCGGGCGAGGTCGAGAACGTGCTGGCCACCCATCCGGCCGTCGCGCGGTCGGTGGCCGCGATCCTCGGCGAGGGCTCCCAGCGCCGGCTGGTCGGCTACTACGTGCCCCAGGCGGAGGTCGGCGAGGAGGAGCTCATGGCCTATCTCGCCGAGCGGGTGCCCGGCTACCTGCTGCCCTCGGCGCTGCACGCCATCGAGGCCGTGCCGCTCAACGCGAACGGAAAGGTCGATCGCAAGGCCCTGCCCGATCCCCGGGAGCGGAGCGGACCGGCGGCGGCCACGTTCACCTCGCCCCGCACCCCCACGGAGGTGGCGCTGGCCGCCATCTGGGAGGACCTGCTCGGAGTGTCGCCGATCGGCGTGGAGGACGACTTCGCCGCCCTGGGCGGTGACTCGATCCTGGCCACCAGGATGGCGTTCAGGATCAGGCAGGACCTCCGTCTCGACGTCGCGATGGCGGACATCCGGGGCAGCCGCGACCTGGCGGAGCTGGCCGGACGCCTGACCTCCCCGGCGGCGAACCCGCCGGCGGATCGGTGAGGGCCCGATCATGGGAGACGACGTGAAGACGCGTTCGGCCCAGACCCTGCGGGTCGCCGGCGATCGGCTGGTGGCCAACATCCGGGCCCTCGGCGCGATCGGCGCCACGGCCGGCGGCGGCGTCACCAGGCTCGCCTTCACCGCGGAGGACGCCCGCGGGCGGGAGCTGGTGCGCGACCTGATGACCGAAGCCGGGCTGCGGACCTGCGTCGACAGCGCGGCGAACATCATCGGGCACCGGCCGGGAGAACGCCCGGACCTGCCGGCGCTCATGCTCGGGTCGCACATCGACACCGTGCCCGACGGCGGCGCCCTCGACGGCGCGTACGGAGTCCTGGCGGCCATCGAGGTCGCCCGCGCGCTCAACCAGCACGGCACCCCGCTGGCCCACCCCCTCGCCGTCGTGGCCTTCAACAACGAGGAAGGCGCGTTCGGCACCCGGGGAATGTGGGGGGCGCACGCGATGGTCGGCGCGCTCGACGAGGCCGACCTGACCGCCGTGGACGATCGCGGCAGGCTCGTGGCGGACTCGCTGGCCGACATCGGAGGGGACCCCGCCCACCTCGACCGGGCCGTGTGGCGCCCTGACCAGGTGGCGGCCTACCTGGAGCTGCACATCGAACAAGGCCCGGTGCTGGAGAGCCGCGACGTCCGGATCGGGGTGGTGGAGGCCATCACGGGCCGTTCGACGCTCACCGTCTCCGTGCGCGGCAAGGCCTCGCACGCCGGGACCACGCCGATGGAGCTGCGCCAGGACGCGCTCGTGGCGGCGGCGCACGTGATCCTCGCGGTGGGCGGCCTCGCCCACCCCCACGGCCCGGTACGGGTCGCCACCGTCGGGGCGCTCTCGCTGGCCCCCAACGCCTGGAACGTCGTCCCCGGAACCGTCACGCTGCAGGTGGACCTGCGCGACGTGTCCGACGCCGCCACCCGGCAGGCGATCGCGCGGCTGCGGGGCGAGCTCCTGGACATCGCCATGAGGACCGTCACCACGATCGAGGTGACGGACCAGCACGGCGTGACCGCCATGTCCTGCGACGCGGGCCTGCGGGACGTCATCGCCGAGGCGAGCGAGATCCTCGACCTGAGCCACCTCTCCCTGCCCAGCGGCGCCGGCCACGACGCGCAGATCATCGGGCGCATCGCACCGATGGGCATGATCTTCGTGCCCAGCAAGGGTGGCGTCAGCCACGCGCCGGAGGAGCACAGCGCCGACGACGACCTGATAGCGGGCGCGAACGTGCTGCTCCAGTCCGTACTCACCTACGACGAAAGATACGGCCGGGCCTTCTGATTTTTCTTGCGCTGATTCGTTGGGAGCAGAGTATGTTGAACGGTCCTTCCCAGGGCAGAGCCATCGCCGTCTTCTGCGGCGCCCGCGCGGGCGCCCGCGCGCATTACCTGCACGTGGCCGGAGAGTTCGGCGCCGCACTGGCGCGACGCGGTGCGGGGCTGGTCTACGGTGCCGCCGGCGTCGGCATCATGGGAGCGGTCGCCAGTGCCGTCACCACGGCCGGCGGAGCCGTGACAGGCGTGATCCCGCACCATCTGTACGAGCGGGAGAAGCCCGAGCTCGCGAGCGGCAACATCTACGTCGTCGGGACCATGCACGAGCGCAAGGCGCTCATGTACGACCTGTCCATGGGCTTCGCGGTCCTGCCCGGCGGGCTCGGCACCCTGGACGAGCTGATGGAGGTCGCCACCTGGAACCAGTTGCGGATCCACGAGAAGCCCATCGTCCTGCTCAACCAGGCGGGCTTCTTCGACCCGCTGGTCACCATGCTGGACCACGTGGTCGCCGAGGGCTTCCTCACGCAGGAGGAACGGGCCGCCATCCGCGTCACGGCCGACATCGGCGACGCCCTCGACTGGCTCGGCCTGCCCGTCACGCCGGCCCCGCTGGAGGAGAGCCCGGCCGGGCTGGAGCCGGCCCAGCCGGTGGTGTGACGGCGGGCGTTCAACCGCGGCCCCGGCGCAGTTGAACGCCGGCCAATGGCGCGGCGAATTCGTGGCATTGTTCAGGCGCGGAGGCGTACGCCATAGTGGACCCCGGTGAAACGGCGGGACAGTGCGGTGCGCTTTCGCCGCCCCGCCATTTTTTATGACATTGTTCGAGCGGCTTTCCCGTCCCCCCGAAAACGTCACTGGACAACGTGAGCAAAAGGGGTCTTGATGATTCCGTTGTCATTCGCACAGCGCCGGTTGTGGTTCATCGAGCGGCTCGACGGCCCGAGCGCGACCTACAACATCCCGGTGGCGTTGCGGCTGGCGGGCCGGGTGGACAAGCGGGCGCTGGCCGCCGCGCTGCGTGACGTTCTGGAGCGGCACGAGGTGCTGCGGACGGTGATCGGCGTGGCCGACGGGGAGCCGTACCAGCGCGTGCTCGGCATGGACGGCCTCGACTGGCGGCTGGAGGAGGTCGAGCTGCCGCCGCCGGCCGATCTGGCCGCGGCGGTGGGCCAGGTGTGGGAGCACACCTTCGACCTGGCCGCCGAGGTGCCGATCCGGGCGTGCCTGTTCTCGGCGGGGCCGGACGATCACGTGCTGGCGGTCGTGCTGCACCACATCGCCGGTGACGGCTGGTCGAAGGGGCCGCTGGCCCGCGACGTCTCCGAGGCGTACGCGGCCCGCCGCGAGGGCCGGGCGCCGGGCTGGGAGCCGCTGCCCGTCCAGTACGCCGACTACACGCTGTGGCAGCGCGAGCTGCTCGGCGACGAGAACGATCCGGCCAGCCTCATGGCGCGCCAGCTCGCCTACTGGCGGGAGACCCTGGCCGGGGCGCCGGAGGAGCTGGCGTTGCCGTTCGACCGGCCGCGCCCGCCGGTCGCCACGCACCGCGGCCACAGCGCGCCGTTCGAGCTGCCGCCGGACGCGCACGCCCGGCTGGCCGAGGTGGCGCGGCGCGAGGGCGTCACGACGTACATGGTGATACAGGCGGCGCTGGCGATGTTGCTGTCGCGGCTGGGCGCGGGCACCGACATCCCGATCGGCCAGGTGGTGGCCGGGCGCACCGACGTCGCCCTGGAGGACCTGGTCGGCTTCTTCGTCAACACGCTGGTGCTGCGGACCGACGTGTCCGGCGACCCCGGCTTCCGCGAGGTGCTCGCGCGCGTGCGGGAGACGAGCCTGTCGGCGTTCTCCCACCAGGACGTGCCCTTCGAGAAGCTGGTCGAGGAGCTGACGCCGAGCCGGTCGCTGGCCCGCCACCCGCTGTTCCAGGTGCTGCTCACCGTGCAGAACGTCGCCCAGGCGGCCGTGGACCTGCCGGGTGTGCGCGCCGGGGGAGTCGTGCCCGGCAGCGGCGGCGGCGCGGTGTCCAGGTTCGACGTCGAGGTCAGCGCCGGCGAGCTGTTCGACGACGACGGCGCTCCCGCCGGGCTGCGCGGCTCGGTGATCGTGGCGGCGGACGTGTTCACCGCCGAGTCGGCCGGGCTGCTCGCCGAGCGGCTGCGGCGCGTGCTCACGCTGGTCGTCGACGAGCCCGGGACCCGGCTGAGCGAGACGGGCGTGCTCAGCGCGCAGGAGCGCCACAAGCTGCTCGTCGAGTGGAACGACACGGCGGGCGAGATCCCGTCCGGCACGGTGCCGGAGCTGTTCGCGGCGCAGGCGGCACGCACGCCCGGCGCCACCGCGGTCGTGCACGACGGCACCCGGATCACCTACGCCGACCTCGACGCCCGGGCGAACCGCCTCGCCCACCACCTCATCACGCTCGGCGTCGGCCCGGAGTCCATCGTGGGGGTGTGCCTGCCACGCGGCGCCGACATCGTGACGGCGATCCTCGCGGTGTGGAAGGCCGGCGCCGCCTACGTGCCGCTCGACCCCGCCCACCCCGCCGACCGCCTGGCCTTCGCCGTCGCCGACAGCGGCGTGCGCGTGCTGGTGACCGACCGGGACGAGACGCTCGGCGCCGCCCACGCCGTACGCCTCGACGACCCCCGCCTCGGCGCCTGCCCGGGCACGCCGCCCGCGGAGCGGCCCCTGGCCGGCGAGCTGGCGTACGTCATCTACACCTCCGGCTCGACCGGCCGGCCGAAGGGCGTGGCGGTCGAGCACGCGTCCCTCGCCAACCTCGTCTCGGTGTTCGGGCCGCTGATGGAGGTGGGCCCGGGCGTGCCGGTCCTGCAGTTCGCGTCGTTCACGTTCGACGCCTCGGTGCTGGACGTGGCGGTCACCCTGGCCCGCGGCGGCACGCTGGTCGTGGCGAGCGCCGCCGAGCGCGCGGAGCCCGCCCTGCTGCGCGCGCTCGTCGAGACGACCGGCGTGCGCTCGGCCAGCGTCGTCCCCTCGCTGCTCGCGGTCCTGGAGACGGGCGACCTGCCCGGTGTCGAGGCGATGGTCGTGGGCTCGGAGCACATGCCGCCCGGCCTGGCCAGGGACTGGGCTCGGGAACGGCGGCTCGTGCACGCGTACGGGCCGACCGAGGCCACCGTGATCACCGCGGCCGGGCACGTGGACCCCGGCGAGAGCGGCGCGCTGCCGTTCGGCGGCCCGCTCGCCAACACCCGCATGTTCGTGCTGGACGACTTCCTGGAGCCGGTGGCGCCCGGCGTGGCGGGCGAGCTCTACATCGCCGGCGCGCAGGTCGCCCGCGGTTACGTGGGCCGCTCCGCGCTGACCGCCGAACGGTTCGTGGCCTCGCCGTTCGCGACGGGCGAGCGGCTCTACCGGACCGGCGACCTGGTGCGATGGACCGGCGACGGGCGGCTCGTCTTCGCCGGGCGCGCCGACGAGCAGGTCAAGGTGCGCGGGTTCCGGATCGAGCCGGGCGAGGTGCAGGCGGCCGTCGCCGCCCACCCGTCGGTGGCGCGGGCCGCGGTGGTCGCGCGCGAGGACACGCCCGGCGAGACCCGGCTGGTCGCCTATGTCGTGCCCGCGGACGACGCGCCCGGCCTGCCGGAATCCGTGCGCGCCTTCACGGCCGGCCGGCTGCCCGAGTACATGGTGCCGTCGGCCGTCGTCGTCCTGGACGACCTGCCGCTCACCCCGAACGGCAAGCTCGACCGCCGCGCCCTGCCCGCCCCCGCCTACGAGACCGGCACCGGCCGCCGCCCCTCGAACCCCCGCGAAGAGATCGTCTGCGCCGCCTTCGCCGACGTGCTCGGCCTGCCCGAGGCCGGCGTGGACGACGACTTCTTCACGCTGGGCGGCCACTCCCTGCTGGCCATCCGCCTGGTGGAACGGCTGCGCGAGCAGGGCGTCGAGGTGTCGGTGCGCGCGCTGTTCCAGTCCCCGACCCCGGCGGGTCTCGCCTGGTCGTCGGGCGCGAGACCCGTGACGGTGCCGGACAACCTCATCCCCGCCGGAGCCACCCGGATCACGCCCGGGATGTTGCCGCTGGCCGGCCTGACCGCCGACGAGATCGACCGCGTCGTGGCCACCGTCGAGGGCGGCGCGGCCAACGTCGCCGACGTCTACCCGCTCGCCCCGCTGCAGGAGGGCCTGCTCTTCCACCACCTGCTGGCGGGCGGCGGCGACGACGCGTACGCGCTGCCGACGGTCGCCGAGTTCGACACCCGCGACCGGCTCGACGCCTTCCTCGACGCCCTGCAGCGCGTGGTGGACCGGCACGACATCCTGCGGACCGGCATCGTCTGGGACGGGCTACGCGAACCCGTACAGGTCGTGTGGCGCCACGCCGCCCTGCCCGTCGAGGAGGTGACGCTCGACCCCGGCGGAACGGACCCCGTCGCCGGCCTCGTGACCGCCGGCGGGTCGTCGATGGATCTGGGCCGCGCCCCGCTGATCAGGGTGCACACCGCCGCCCGGCCCGGCGGTGACGGCCGATGGCTGGCCCTGCTCCGCATCCACCACATGGTGCAGGACCACACGGCCAAGGAGGTCCTGCTCGACGAGGTCCAGGCCTTCCTGACCGGACGCGGCGGCACGCTGCCCGAGCCGCTGCCGTTCCGGACCTTCGTGGCCCAGGCCCGCGGCGGCGGCGCGGGCGAGCACGCCGGCTACTTCGCCGACCTGCTGGGCGACGTCCACGAACCGACGGCCCCGTACGGCGTCATGAACGCCCGCGGCGACGGCGCCGGAGTCGTCCGCGAGGAACTCGGCCTCTCACCCGAGCTGACCGGCCGCCTGCGCGCCGTCGCGCTCCGCATGGGCGTCAGCCCCGCGCCGGTGATGCACGTCGCCTGGGCCCGCGCGCTCGCCGCCATCAGCGGCCGTGCCGACGTGGTCTTCGGCACCGTCCTGTTCGGCCGCATGAACGCCGGCATGGGCTCCGACCGCGTACCCGGCCCGTTCATGAACACCCTCCCGGTCCGCGTGCGCACCGGCGAGCCGGGCGTCCTGGCCGCCGTGTCGGCGATGCGCGACCAACTCGGCGAACTGCTGGAGCACGAGCACGCCTCCCTGGCCGTCGCCCAGCGGGCCAGCGGCGTCACCGGCGACACTCCTCTGTTCACCTCGTTCTTCAACTACCGCCGCAACACCGGCCGGGGCGGAGGGGGCCTTGAGGGCGTCCGCACGGTCTTCACCCACGACCGCACCAACTACCCCCTCGCCGTGGCCGTCAACGACGACGGCGGCCCGCTGTCGCTGACCATCGACGCCGTCGCGCCCATCCAGCCCCGCGCGGTGGCCCGCCTGGTCCGCACCGCCACGGCCGGCCTGGTCTCCGCGCTGGAGACGGCGCTGGACGGAGGCCCGGAGCTGCCGCTCGGCGACGTGGACGTGCTCGATGAGGGCGAGCGGCGGCTGGTGGTGGGGGAGTGGAACGCCACGGTGGCGGGTGGGTTGGGTGTGCCGGTGGTGGAGTTGTTCGAGGCGCAGGTGGAGCGGGCGCCGGATGCGGTGGCGGTGCGGTGTGGTGGTGAGGTCGTTTCGTATGCGGAGGTGGAGGGGCGGGCCAATCGGCTGGCTCGGGTGCTGGTGGGGGAGGGGGTGGGGGCTGAGTCTGTGGTGGGGGTGTGTTTGGGGCGTGGGGTGGATCTGGTGGTGGCGTTGCTGGCGGTGTGGAAGGTGGGGGCGGGCTATCTTCCGCTCGATCCGGGGCAGCCGGTGGAGCGGATCGCGTTCATGCTGGCCGACAGTCGTGCGGTGCTGACGGTGACCAGCTCGGAGATCGCCGACGAGCTGCCGGCCGGGCCCGCGCGGCTGGTCGTGCTCGATGACCCGTTGACGACGTTGCGCCTGGCGGCCGTGCCCGCTGTCAGGCCGGATCGGGTGGTGTCGGGGGATCAGGTGGCTTATGTGATCTACACCTCGGGTTCGACGGGGCGGCCGAAGGGTGTGGTGGTGACGCAGGCGGGGCTGGCGAACTATGTGGGCTGGGCGGCGGGTGTTTATGGGGTGGGTGAGGGTGCTCCGTTGCATTCGTCGGTGGGGTTCGACTTGACGGTGACGAGTGTGTGGGTGCCGTTGGTGTCGGGGGCGGCGGTGGTGGTCAGTACAGAGGGTGGTGCTGAGGGGCTGGCCGGGGTGTTGTCGGATGGTCTGGGCTTGGTGAAGGTGGTTCCGGCGCATCTGGGGTTGCTTGCTGGGACGGTGGGCTCTGATGTGGGGCGGACGTGGGTGGTGGGTGGTGAGGCGTTGCCGGGTGCTCTGGTTCGCTCGTTGCTGGCGCGGTCGCCGGGGTCGGTGGTGGTCAATGAGTACGGGCCGACGGAGACGGTGGTGGGTTGTTGTGTGTTCGAGGCGTCGGCGGGGGTGGGGGAGTGGGTGCCGATCGGGCGGCCGATCGCGAACTGCCGGGTGTATGTGTTGGATGGGCGGTTGCGGCCGGTGCCGCCGGGGGTGGCCGGGGAGTTGTACATCGCGGGTGTGCAGGTGGCTCGTGGGTATGTGGGGCGGGCTGGTCTGACGTCGGAGCGGTTCGTGGCCTGCCCGTTCGAGCCCGGCGCCCGCATGTACCGCAGCGGCGACCTCGCGAGGTGGAACGCCTGCGGAGAATTGGAGTACCTCGGCCGGACCGATGAGCAGGTGAAGATCCGTGGGTTCCGGATCGAGCCGGGTGAGGTGCAGGCCGTGCTGGCCGCGCATCCGCTGGTGGCCCAGGCGGCGGTGATCGCTCGTGAGGACACGCCGGGTGACGTCCGGCTCGTGGCGTACGTCGTGGGGGCCGAAGGGGTGGCCGAGCTGTTGCGGCGGTTCGTGGCCGAGCGGCTGCCCGGCTACATGGTGCCGTCGGCGATCGTCGCGCTCGACGCGTTGCCGTTGACCGCTAACGGCAAGCTCGACCGCAGGGCTCTGCCGGCACCTGAACACAGTGCGGGCTCGGGCCGGGCTCCGGCCACGGTGCAGGAAGAGCTGTTGTGCCAGGCGTTCGCCGAGGTGCTGGGGCTGCCCGAGGTCGGCGTGGACGACGACTTCTTCGCTCTGGGCGGGCATTCGCTGCTGGCGGTGCGGCTGGTCAGCCGGGTCCGGGCCCTGTTGGGGGTGGAGCTGGGGTTGCCGGTGTTGTTCGAGGCGCCGA
Source organism: Nonomuraea thailandensis (assembly GCF_024172165.1). GTDB lineage: Bacteria > Actinomycetota > Actinomycetes > Streptosporangiales > Streptosporangiaceae > Nonomuraea > Nonomuraea thailandensis. The sequence continues at coordinate 2,811,879 of NZ_JAMZEB010000002.1, forward strand.
CGGTGGCCGCGCTGGCGGATCGGCTGGGCGAGGCGGGGACGGCCCGGGTGGCGCTGGCGCCGGTGGCGCGGCCGGAGCGGGTGCCGCTGTCGTACGCGCAGCAGCGGTTGTGGTTCATCGGCCAGTTGGAAGGGCCGAGCGCGACCTACAACATCCCGATCGTGGTCCGGCTCGACGGGGACGTGGACGGCGAGGCACTGGGGTCGGCGTTGCGGGACGTGATCGAGCGGCACGAGGTGCTGCGCACGACCTTCCCCGTGGTCGACGGTCAGCCATACCAGCGCGTTCTCGCACCTGGGGAGCTGGTGTGGGAGATGGCCCGGGTGACGTCGATGGCGGTGGAGGAGGCGGCGGCGTACGCCTTCGACCTGGCGTCGGAGGTGCCGATCCGGGCCTGGCTGATCGACGAGCGCGTGCTGGTGGTGGTGATCCACCACATCGCCAGCGACGGCTGGTCGCGGGCGCCGCTGGCGCGGGATGTGTCGATGGCCTATGCGGCACGGCGCGAGGGGCGGGCTCCGGAGTGGACGCCGCTGCCGGTCCAGTACGCCGACTACGCCCTGTGGCAGCGCGAGCTGCTGGGGGACGACCGGGACCCGGACAGCATGATCTCGCGGCAGGTCGCGTACTGGCGGGAGACCTTGGCCGGGGCGCCGGAGGAGCTGGAGCTGCCGGTCGATCGGCCGCGTCCTGCCGTGACCTCCTATCGCGGGCACACGGTGCCGATCGAGGTGCCGGCCGAGGTGCACGCGCGCCTGGCTGAGGTGGCGCGGGCCGAGGGCGTGACCACGTTCATGGTGGTCCAGGCCGCCCTCGCGGTGCTCCTGTCGCGGCTGGGCGCCGGGACCGACCTCCCCATCGGCGCGGCGAACGCGGGACGCACCGACGAGGCGCTGGACGATCTCGTCGGGTTCTTCATCAACACGCTGGTGCTGCGTACCGACCTGTCCGGGAACCCGACGTTCCGCGAGGTGCTCGGCCGCGTACGCGAGTCCGGCCTGGCGGCGTTCGCGCATCAGGATGTGCCGTTCGAGCGGCTGGTCGAGGAGCTGGCGCCGTCGCGGTCCATGGCGCGGCACCCGCTGTTCCAGGTGATGCTGACCCTGGAGAACACCGGCGAGGCCGTGCTGGAACTGCCGGGGGCGCAGGCCCGGCGGGTGTCGGCCGGTGCGGCGGTGGCGAAGTTCGACCTCGAGGTGCTGCTCGGCGAGGTGTTCGACGCCCATGGCGGGCCCGCGGGGGTGCGCGGCTCGCTGGTGGCGTCCGCGGACCTCTTCGACAGGGAGACGGCCGAGCGGCTGACCGGGCGGCTGACGCGGGTGCTGGCGTCGCTGACCGCCGAGCCGCAGACGCGGCTGAGCGCCGTGGAGGTGCTCGACGCCGGCGAACGGCGCCGCGTGCTGGCCGAGTGGAACGACACGGCCGGCGAGGTGACCGGCTCGTCGCTGGTGGACCTCTTCCAGGCACAGGTACGGCGGACGCCCCGGGCCCTCGCGGTGGTCGGGGAGGGTGTCCGGGTGTCGTACGCCGAGCTGGACGAGCGAGCCGACCGGCTGGCCCGCGCGCTGGCGGCCCGGGGTGTGGCGCCCGAGTCGGTGGTGGGGGTGTGCGTCGGCCGGGGGCTCGATTGGGTCGTGGCGGTGCTGGGCGTGCTGAAGGCCGGCGGCGCCTTCCTGCCGGTGGATCCGGCGTACCCGGTGGAGCGGATCGCGTACTCGATGGCGGACGCGGGCGCGGTGGCGGTGGTGACCTCGCCGCCGTTGGCACACCTGGTGCCGGACGGCCTGACGCGGGTGATGGCGGACGACCCGGCGGCGCACCCGGGCGCACCGCTGGACGTGCGGCTGGTGCCCGAGTCCGCGGCGTACGTCATCTACACCTCCGGCTCGACCGGGCGGCCCAAGGGCGTGGTGGTCACCCACGCGGGCGCGGTGAACCTGCTGGCGGCCGGCGGCTGGGAGGCCGGCGAGGGCGACCGCGTGCTGCAGTTCGCCTCGCCCGGCTTCGACGCCGCCTGCTGGGAACTGCTGGCGGCGCTGTGGTCGGGCGGCTGCCTCGTGGTGGCCGACAGCGCGGAGCTGCTGCCGGGGGCCGGGCTGGCCGGGGTGATCCAGCGGCACGGGGTGTCGCACCTGCTGGTGCCCCCCTCGCTCCTGGGCGTGATGCGCACGGAGGAACTGGCCGGGGTACGGACCGTGGTGGCCGGCGGTGAGGCCCTCGGCTCGGAGCTCGTGGCGCGCTGGGGAGCCGGGCGCCGGCTCGTCAACGCGTACGGGCCGACCGAGGTGACCGTGTGCGCGGCGATGACCGACGACCTGTCGGCGGACCGCGAGGTGACCATCGGCGGGCCGCACGCGAACGTGCGCGCCTACGTGCTCGACGAGTGGCTGTCCCCGGTGCCGCCTGGCGTGGTGGGCGAGCTGTACCTGGCCGGGGCGCAGGTGGCCCGCGGCTACGCGGGTCGTCCCGGGCTGACCGGGGAGCGGTTCGTGGCCGATCGGTTCGGGCCGGCGGGCGGGCGGATGTACCGGACCGGGGACCGGGCCCGCTGGGACGGGACCGGCCGCCTGGTGTTCGCCGGCCGCGGTGACGACCAGGTGAAGATCCGCGGGTTCCGGATCGAGCCGGGCGAGGTGCAGGCGGTGCTCGCCGCCCACCCCCAGGTGACGCAGGCGGCGGTCGTCGTGCGCGAGGACGTACCCGGGGACAGGCGGCTGGTCGCCTACCTCGTGCCGCAGGAGGTGGACACCGACTCGGTACGGGCGATGGCCGCCGGACGGCTGCCCGCCCACATGCTGCCGGCCGCGCTCGTGACCCTGCCCGCCCTGCCCGTCACCACCAGCGGCAAGCTCGACCGCAAGGCCCTGCCCGCCCCCGACTACGGCGGCGCGGCGGGACGCGGCCCGGCCGACGCCCGCGAGGAGCTCCTGTGCGGAGTGTTCGCGCAGGTGCTCGGGCTGCCGCAGGTGGCGGTCGACGACGACTTCTTCGCGCTGGGCGGGCACTCCCTGCTGGCGGTGCGGCTCATCAGCCGCGTCCGGTCGGTGCTGGGCGTGGAGGTGCCCTTGCGGGCCCTGTTCGAGGCGCCGACGGTGGCCCGGCTGGCGGAGCGGCTGACCGGCGCCGGGCGGGCCCGGCCCGCGCTGACGCCGGTGGAGCGGCCGGAGCGGGTGCCGTTGTCATTCGCGCAACGGCGGTTGTGGTTCATCGGCCAGTTGGAGGGGCCGAGCGCGACCTACAACGTGCCGATCGTGGTGCGGCTCGGTGGTGACGTGGACGTGGCGGCGCTCGGGGCGGCGTTGCGGGACGTGATCGAGCGGCACGAGGTGCTGCGGACGGTCTTCCCCGTCGCGGACGGCGAGCCGTACCAGCGGGTCGTCGGGATGGACGAGCTGAACTGGGAGCTGTCCGCCTGCGAAGCCGGGGACGGGCTCGAAAACGCGGTCACCGAGGCGGTGGGGCACGCGTTCGACCTGTCGTCGGAGGTGCCGATCCGAGCCTGGTTGTTCGACGGCGGCGTGCTGGTGGTCGTCGTCCACCACATCGCCAGCGACGGCTGGTCCATGGCGCCGCTGGCGCGTGACTTCTCGCTGGCGTACGCGGCCCGCCGTGAGGGGCGGGCCCCGGCGTGGGAGGCGCTGCCCGTCCAGTACGCCGACTACACGCTGTGGCAGCGCGAGCTGCTCGGCGACGAGGACGATCCCGGCAGCCTGGTCTCCGGGCAGATGGCCTACTGGCGCGACACCCTGGCGGGGGCGCCGGAGGAGCTGGCGTTGCCGTTCGATCGGCCGCGTCCGGTCGTGGCCTCTCATCGGGGTCACAGTGTGCCGTTGCTGGTTCCGGCCGAGGTGCATGCGCGGCTTGTCGCGGTCGCTCGTGCCGAGGGTGTGACGGTGTTCATGGTGTTGCAGGCCGCGCTGGCGGTGCTGTTGTCGCGGCTGGGCGCGGGGACCGACATTCCGATCGGGTCGGCCAACGCCGGCCGTACGGACGTGGCCTTGGACGACCTGGTGGGCTGCTTCGTCAACACGCTGGTCGTGCGGGCGGACCTGTCCGGCGATCCGGAGTTCCGCGACCTGCTGGCCCGGGTCAGGGAGCGGAGCCTGGCCGCGTTCGCCCACCAGGACGTGCCGTTCGAGCGGCTGGTGGAGGAGCTGGCGCCGTCGCGGTCGATGGCCCGGCACCCGCTCTTCCAGGTGGTGCTGACCAAGCAGGACACCATCGCCGCCGAGCTGGATCTGCCGGGCGTGCGGACAGGCCCGGCTCCCGTGGCCGGGACCGGGCGGACGGCCGCCAAGTTCGACCTCGACGTGATGGTCAGCGAGGCGTTCGACGGCGAGGGTGCGCCGGCGGGGGTGCGGGGTTCGGTGACGGTCGCCACGGATCTGTTCGATCCGGAGTGGGCCGAGCGCATCATGCGGTATTGGGTGCGGGTGCTGGAGACGGTGAGCTCCGAGCCGGGTACGCGGCTCAGCCGCGTGGATCTGCTGGATGCGGGTGAGCGGCTCCGGGTGGTGGAGGGGTGGAACTCCACGGCGGTCGATGGGCTGGGTGCGCCGGTGGTGGAGTTGTTCGAGGCCCGGGTGGTGGGTCAGCCGGGTGCGGTGGCGCTGGTGGGGCCGGAGGAGGTTTCGTATGCCGAGTTGGATGAGCGGGCCAATCGGCTGGCTCATGTCCTGGTCGGTGAGGGTGTCGGGGTGGAGTCGGTGGTGGGGGTGTGTCTGGAGCGGGGTGTGGAGCTGATCGTGGCGGTGCTGGCGGTGTGGAAGGCGGGGGCGGCGTATGTGCCGATTGATCCGGGTCAGCCGGTGGAGCGGATCGCCTACATGCTCGGTGACAGTCGTGCGGTGCTGACGGTCACGAGTGCGGAGATCGCTGAGGAGTTGCCGGCGGGCCGGGGCCGGGTGCTGGTGCTGGATGACGTGTTCACCGCGATGCGGCTGTCGATGGCGGCCACCGTCGCCCCTGCCCGCCAGGTTCACGGTGGCCAGGCCGCGTATGTCATTTACACCTCGGGTTCGACGGGGCGTCCGAAGGGTGTGGTGGTGACGCAGGCGGCGCTGGCCAACTATGTGGGTTCGGTTCCGGGGCGGCTCGGGATGGATGGTGGCCGGTATGCGCTGGTGCAGGGTCAGGCCACTGATCTGGGGAACACGATCGTGTTCGCCGGTCTCACGCTCGGTGGCCGGGTGCATGTCGTGGCGGAGGAGGTGGCGACCGATCCGGAGGCGTTGCGTGTGGTGCTGGAGGAGGGTCGCGTCGACTTCGTCAAGATGGTGCCCTCGCATCTGGCGGCGATGGGTCCGGGGGTGCTGCCGGCCAGGTCGCTGGTGCTGGGTGGGGAGGCGGCGGCCCCGGGCTGGCTGGAGCAGGTGCTGGGTCAGGCCGGCGAGCGTGGGTGCGCGGTGTTCAACCACTACGGGCCCACCGAGACCACGATCGGCGTGGCCACCACCCGCCTCACCGAGGCAGGGGTGATCCCGGTCGGCACCCCCGTGGCCAACACCGCCTTCTACGTCCTGGACGAGCACCTGACCCCGGTGCCGCCGGGTGTCACCGGCGAGCTCTACGTGGCCGGCGCCCAGCTGGCCCGCGGCTACCTCGGCCGTCCGGCGCTGAGCGCGGAGCGGTTCGTGGCCTGCCCGTTCCAGCCGGCCGCCCGCATGTACCGCACCGGCGACCGGGCCCGCTGGACCCAGGACGGCAGGCTGGTGTTCGCCGGCCGGGTGGACGACCAGGTCAAGATCCGCGGCTTCCGCGTCGAGCCGGGCGAGGTCACCGCGGCACTGGCCGCCTGCCCGGGCGTGCACCAGGCGGTCGTCGTGGCCCGGGAGGAAGCGCCCGGCGACGTCCGCCTCGTCGGTTATCTGGTGGCGCGTGACGCGGAGGACGCGAGTGAGCTGCCGTCGGCGGCGCGCAGGTTCGCCGCCGATCGGCTGCCGGATCACCTGGTGCCGTCGGCCTGGGTGGTGCTGGACGCGCTGCCGCTGACGAGTAACGGCAAGCTGGACCGGCAGGCCCTGCCCGCGCCCGACCACGCCGCCGCGGCCGGTGCCGGGCGCGGCCCGGCCGACGCGCGGGAGGAGGCCCTGTGCGCGGCGTTCGCCGAGGTGCTGGGGCTCCCGGCGGTCGGCGTCGACGATGACTTCTTCGCGCTCGGCGGCCACTCCCTGCTCGCCGTCCGCCTGGTCAGCCGCATCCGCGCCCTGCTCGGCGTCGAGATCGAGATCCGCGCCCTGTTCGACACCCCGACGGTCGCCGGACTCGCCGCGGGTCTCGGGGACATGGGCGCGGCCCGGCTTCCGCTGACGGCGGTGGAGCGGCGGCCGGAGCGGGTGCCGTTGTCGTACGCGCAGCGACGGCTGTGGTTCATCAGGCAGCTCGAAGGCCCCGGCGCCACGTACAACGTGCCGATCGTGTTGCGGCTCGACGGTGACGTGGACCTCGACGCGCTCGGGGCGGCGTTGCGGGACGTGATCGAGCGGCACGAGGTGCTGCGGACGGTCTTCCCGGTCGCCGATGGTCAGCCTTACCAGCGGATTCTCGACCCGGACGAGCTGGTCTGGCGCATGGAGCGGGTGTCGTCGGCGGACCTGGGGGTCGCCGAGGCGACGGGGTACGCCTTCGACCTGGCGTCGGAGGCGCCGATCCGGGCGTGGCTGTTCGACGAGCGGGTCCTGGTGGTGGTGATCCACCACATCGCCAGCGACGGCTGGTCGCGGGCGCCGCTGGCCAAGGACGTGTCGGCGGCCTACGCGGCGCGGCGCGAGGGGCGGGCGCCGGCGTGGGAGGCGTTGCCGGTCCAGTACGCCGACTACGCCCTCTGGCAGCGCGACCTGCTCGGCGACGAGGACGATCCGGGCAGCCTCATCTCCGGGCAGACGGCGTACTGGCGGCGCACCCTTACCGGCGTCCCGGAGGAGCTGGAGCTGCCGGTCGACCGGCCCCGGCCCGCGGTGGCCTCGCACCAGGGGCACAGCGTGCCGATCGAGATCCCCGCCCACGTCCACGCCCGCCTGGCGGAGGTGGCCAGGGCCGAGCGGGCGACCACGTTCATGGTGGTGCAGGCCGCGCTGGCGGTGTTGCTGTCGCGGCTGGGCGCGGGCACCGACATCCCCATCGGCACGGCCAACGCGGGACGTACCGACGAGGCACTGGACGACCTGGTCGGGTTCTTCATCAACACGCTGGTGCTGCGCACCGACCTGTCCGGCGACCCGACGTTCCAGGAGCTGCTCGCCCGGGTGCGCCGGACGAGCCTGGAGGCCCTCGCCCACCAGGACGTGCCGTTCGAACGGCTCGTCGAGGAGCTGGCCCCGAGCCGGTCGCGGGCCCGGCACCCGCTGTTCCAGGTGCAGCTCGACCTGCAGAACATGGCCGAGGCCGTGCTGGACCTGCCCGGCGCCCGGACGGCCGGCCTCCCGGCCGGGGCGTCCGTGGCCAAGTTCGACCTGGAAGTACGCCTCGGCGAGGTCTTCGATCCTCAGGGGGCGCCCGCCGGGGTTCGCGGGTCCGTGATCGGGGCGGCCGACCTGTTCGACCCGGCCTCGGTCGGGCGGATCGCGACGCGGCTCGCCCGCGTGCTGGAACTGCTCGTGACCGACCCGCGGACCCGGATCGAAGCGGTTGACGTGCTCGATGAGGGCGAGCGGCGGCTGGTGGTGGAGGAGTGGAACGCCACGGTGGCGGGTGGGTTGGGTGTGCCGGTGGTGGAGTTGTTCGAGGTGCAGGTGGAGCGGACGCCGGATGCGGTGGCGGTGCGGTGCGGTGGTGAGGTCGTTTCGTATGCGGAGGTGGAGGGGCGGGCCAATCGGCTGGCTCGGGTGCTGGTGGGGGAGGGGGTGGGGGTCGAGTCTGTGGTGGGGGTGTGTTTGGGGCGTGGGGTGGATCTGGTGGTGGCGTTGCTGGCGGTGTGGAAGGTGGGGGCGGGCTATCTTCCGCTCGATCCGGGGCAGCCGGTGGAGCGGATCGCGTTCATGCTGGCCGACAGTCGTGCGGTGCTGACCGTCACGAGCGAGGAGATCGCGGAGGAACTTCCGGCGGGCGGGGGCCGGATGCTGGTGCTCGACGACACCCTCACCCGGCTGCGCCTGGGGGCCGCCTCCGGCGTGAGGCCGGATCGGGTGGTGTCGGGGGATCAGGTGGCTTATGTGATCTACACCTCGGGTTCGACGGGGCGGCCGAAGGGTGTGGTGGTGACGCAGGCGGGGCTGGCGAACTATGTGGGCTGGGCGGCGGGTGTTTATGGGGTGGGTGAGGGTGCTCCGTTGCATTCGTCGGTGGGGTTCGACTTGACGGTGACGAGTGTGTGGGTGCCGTTGGTGTCGGGGGCGGCGGTGGTGGTCAGTACAGAGGGTGGTGCTGAGGGGCTGGCCGGGGTGTTGTCGGATGGTCTGGGCTTGGTGAAGGTGGTTCCGGCGCATCTGGGGCTGCTTGCTGAGACGGTGGGCTCTGATGTGGGGCGGACGTGGGTGGTGGGTGGTGAGGCGTTGCCGGGTGCTCTGGTTCGCTCGCTGCTGGCGCGGTCGCCGGGGTCGGTGGTGGTCAATGAGTACGGGCCGACGGAGACGGTGGTGGGTTGTTGTGTGTTCGAGGCGTCGGCGGGGGTGGGGGAGTGGGTGCCGATCGGGCGGCCGATCGCGAACTGCCGGGTGTATGTGCTGGATGGGCGGTTGCGGCCGGTGCCGCCGGGGGTGGCCGGGGAGTTGTACATCGCGGGTGTGCAGGTGGCTCGTGGGTATGTGGGGCGGGCTGGTCTGACGTCGGAGCGGTTCGTGGCCTGCCCGTTCGAGCCCGGCGCCCGCATGTACCGCAGCGGCGACCGCGTCCGATGGTCGGCCGACGGGCAACTGATGTTCCTGGGCCGCGTGGACGACCAGGTGAAGATCCGTGGGTTCCGGATCGAGCCGGGTGAGGTGCAGGCCGTGCTGGCCGCGCATCCGCTGGTGGCCCAGGCGGCGGTGATCGCCCGTGAGGACAGGCTGGTGGCCTATGTCGTGGGTGCGGAAGGGGTGGCCGGCCTCCTGAGCCGCTACGCCGCGGACCGGCTGCCCGACTACATGGTGCCGTCGGCGATCGTCGCGCTCGACGCGTTGCCGCTGACCGCGAACGGCAAGCTCGACCGCAGGGCTCTGCCGGCGCCTGAGCACGGCGCTGGTGGCGGGCGGGCTCCGGCCACGGTGCAGGAAGAGTTGTTGTGCCGGGCGTTCGCCGAGGTGCTGGGGCTGCCCGTAGTCGGCGTGGACGACGACTTCTTCGCTCTGGGTGGGCATTCGCTGCTGGCGGTGCGGCTGGTCAGCCGGGTCCGGGCCCTGTTGGGGGTGGAGCTGGGGTTGCCGGTGTTGTTCGAGGCGCCGACGGTGGCCGCGCTGGCGGGTCGGCTGGGCGAGGCGGGGACGGCCCGGGTGGCGCTGGCGCCGGTGGCGCGGCCGGAGCGGGTGCCGCTGTCGTACGCGCAGCAGCGGTTGTGGTTCATCGGCCAGTTGGAAGGGCCGAGCGCGACCTACAACATCCCGATCGTGGTCCGGCTCGACGGCGACGTGGACGGCGAGGCACTGGGGCTGGCGTTGCGGGACGTGATCGAGCGGCACGAGGTGCTGCGCACGACCTTCCCCGTGGTCGACGGTCAGCCTTACCAGCGGATTCTCGACCCGGACGAGCTGGTCTGGCGCATGCAGCGGGTGTCGTCGGCGGACCTGGGGGTCGCCGAGGCGACGGGGTACGCCTTCGACCTGGCGTCGGAGGTGCCGATCCGGGCCTGGCTGATCGACGAGCGCGTGCTGGTGGTGGTGATCCACCACATCGCCAGCGACGGCTGGTCACGGGCGCCGCTGGCCAGGGACCTCTCCGCCGCCTACGCCGCCCGCCGCGCGGGCGCCGCGCCGCGGTGGGAGCCGCTGCCCGTCCAGTACGCCGACTACGCGCTCTGGCAGCGCGACCTGCTCGGGGACGACCGGGACCCGGACAGCATGATCTCGCGCCAGGTCGCCTACTGGCGGCAGACGCTGGACGGCCTGCCGGAGGAGCTGGACCTGCCGGCCGACCGCCCGCGCCCCGCGGTGGCCTCCCACCAGGGGCACAGCGTGCCGATCGAGATTCCCGCCGAGGTTCATGCCCGCCTGGCCGAGGTGGCGACGAACGAGGGCGTGACCACGTTCATGGTGGTCCAGGCCGCCCTCGCGGTGCTCCTGTCACGGCTGGGCGCCGGGGCCGACGTTCCCATCGGCGCCACGAACGCGGGACGCACCGACGAGGCGCTGGACGATCTCGTCGGATTCTTCGTCAACACGCTCGTCCTGCGCACCGACCTGACCGGCGACCCGACCTTCCGCGAACTGCTCGACCGAGTCCGCCGGACGAGCCTGGAGGCCCTGGCTCACCAGGACGTGCCGTTCGAGCGGCTCGTCGAGGAGCTCGCCCCGGCGCGGTCACGCGCCCGGCATCCCCTCGTCCAGGTGATGCTGACGCTGCAGAACACCGCCGAGGCCGCGCTGGACCTGCCAGGAGCGCGGACCGGTGAGCTGGCTGCCGGGCCGCCCGTCGCGAAGTTCGACCTGGACGCTCGCCTCGTCGAGACCTTCGGCCCCGACGGCGCCCCGGCCGGTGTGCGGGGATCGTTGATCGGGGCCGCCGACCTGTTCGATCCGGGCTCGGTCGGTCGCGTCGCGGACCGGCTCACCCGGCTCCTGGACCTGCTTGTCAGCGACACCGAGGCTCGCGTCGGATCGGTCGAACTGCTCGACCAGGACGAGCGGCATCGCCTGCTCACCGCGTGGAACGCAGCCCCGGTCCCGGCCCGGCCCGCCACGGTGCCCGAGTTGTTCGAGGCCCAGGCCGCGCGTACGCCGGACGCGACCGCACTGGTGGCCGGCGGTGTCGAGGTCACGTACGCGGACCTCGACGCCCGCGCCGACCGGCTGGCCCGGCTGCTGATCGGGCAGGGGATCGGGCCGGAGTCGGTGGTCGGTGTGTGCATGGAGCGCGGGACCGACCTGGTGGTGGCGATGCTGGGGGTGCTGAAGGCGGGTGGCGCCTACCTGCCGCTGGATCCGGCGTATCCGGTGGAGCGGATCGCGTACTCGCTGGCGGACGCCGGAGCGCGGTGCGTGCTGAGCACCATGGAGCTGCGTGACCGGCTGCCCGCGGAAGTGCCGTGGCTGCTCGTGAACGATCCCGCCGGGCCGGAGACGCCGGCGGCAGGGGTACGGCGGACTCCCACGCCGGACAATCCGGCGTACGTCATCTACACCTCCGGCTCGACCGGCCTGCCCAAGGGGGTGGCGGTCACCCACGCCAACGTCACCGGGCTGTTCGCGCAGACCCGCCCGCTGTTCGGGTTCGGGCCCGACGACGTGTGGAGCTGGTTCCACTCCTTCGCGTTCGACTTCTCGGTGTGGGAGCTGTGGGGGGCGCTGCTGCACGGCGGGCGCGTCGTGGTGGTGCCGTACGAGGTGTCGCGATCGCCGGAGCGGTTCCTCGCCCTGCTCGAACGCGAGCGCGTCACCGTGCTGAGCCAGACGCCGTCGGCGTTCTACCAGCTCATGGCCGTCGAGGAGCACCGGCTCGAAGCGGTCGCCTCGGTACGCGCCGTCGTGTTCGGCGGCGAGGCGCTGGACCCCGCGCGGCTGAGCGGCTGGTGGGAACGCCACGGCGAAGGCGTGCGCCTGGTGAACATGTACGGCATCACCGAGACCACCGTCCACGTCACCTTCCACGAGCTGAGCCCTCGGAGCGCCGTTCCCGGCAGCGTGATCGGGCGCGGCCTGCCCGGGCTGAGCGTGTACGTCCTGGACGAGTGGCTGCGGCCCGCGCCCACCGGCACGGTCGGCGAGGTGTACGTCACCGGCGGCCAGCTCGCCCGGGGCTACCTGGGGCAACCGGCGCTGACGGCGGGCCGGTTCGTGGCCTCGCCGTTCGAACCCGGGCGGCGCATGTACCGGACCGGCGACCGGGCACGATGGACCGCCGGCGGCCACCTGGTCTTCTCCGGCCGGGCCGACGACCAGGTCAAGATCCGCGGGTTCCGCATCGAGCCGGGCGAGGTGCGGGCGGTGCTGGCCGGATGCCCGCAGGTCGAGCAGGCGGCCGTGGTCGCCCGCGAGGACACCCCGGGTGACGTCCGGCTGGTCGCCTACGTGGTGGGCGCCAACGGCACCCACCACGGCGACGGGCCCTCCGACGGCGCGCTTCCCGACGTGGTGCGGCGCTTCGCGGCCGAGCGGCTGCCCGGGCACCTGGTGCCGGCCGCCGTGGTCGTGCTCGACGCGTTGCCCCTGACCGTCAACGGCAAGCTCGACCGCAGGGCGCTGCCCGCGCCCCGGTACGCGGCAGGCGCCGGCCGCGCCCCCGCCGACGCCAGGGAGGAGCGGCTGTGTGAGGCGTTCGCCCAGGTGCTCGGGCTGGAGAGGGTCGGCGTCGACGACGACTTCTTCGCGCTCGGCGGCCACTCGCTGCTCGCCGTGCGGCTGATGAGCCGGATCAGGACCGTCCTGGACGTCGAGGCCGACCTGGCGGCGCTGTTCGACGCGCCCACCCCGGCGGGCCTCGCCCGGCGGCTGGGCGACGAGAGACCCCGGCGGCCCGTGTTGCGGCCCCTGGGCGCCGGGGAGGAGACCGAATGATCCCGTTGTCGTTCGCGCAGCGCCGGTTGTGGTTCATCGGGCAGCTCGAAGGCCCGAGCGCGACCTACAACATCCCCATCGTGCGCACGCTGCCGGGCCAGGTGGACGCCGCCGCGCTCGGCGCTGCCCTCCTGGACGTGATCGGGCGGCACGAGGCGCTGCGCACGGTGGTCGCGACCGTGGACGGGGAGCCGTACCAGCACGTCGTCCCGGTCGGCGAGCTGGCGTGGGAGCTGCGGGTCGCCGACGTGGCGGACCTCGACGACGCGGTGGCGGAGGCCGGCGCGTACGCGTTCGACCTGGCGCGCGAGATCCCCGTCCGGGCCTGGCTGTTCCGCACCGGCGACGGCCGGCAGGTGCTCACCGTGGTGCTGCACCACATCGCCGGCGACGCCTGGTCGATGGGGCCGCTGACCAGGGACGTCTCCACGGCCTACGCCGCCAGGTGCGCGGGCGGGGCGCCGGAGTGGGAGCCGCTGCCGGTCCAGTACGGCGACTACACCATGTGGCAGCGCAAGCTGCTCGGCGACGAGAGCGACCCGGACAGCCTCATGTCCCGCCAGCTCGCCTACTGGCGGGCCCGGCTGCTGGACGCACCGGTGGAGCTGGCCCTGCCGTTCGACCGGCCTCGCCCGCCGGTCGCCTCGTACCGGGGGCTCAGCGAACGGATCGAGATCCCGGCCGCCGTGCACGAGCGGCTGGCGGCGGTCGCGCGGGCCGAGGGCGTCACCACGTTCATGGTGCTGCAGGCCGCGCTGGCGGTGCTGCTGTCGCGGCTGGGCGCGGGCACCGACCTGCCGATCGGCACGGACGTCGCCGGCCGTACCGACGAGGCCCTGGACGAGCTGGTCGGGTTCTTCGTCAACACCCTGGTCCTGCGTACGGACACCTCGGGCGATCCCACGTTCGCCGAGGTGCTCGCGCGGGTGCGGCAGACGGACGTGGCCGCGTACCGGCATCAGGACGTGCCGTTCGAGAAGGTCGTCGAGGAGCTGGCGCCCGCGCGGTCGCTGGCGCGGCACCCGCTGTTCCAGGTGATGCTCACCCTGCAGAACGCCGGCAGGACCGTCGCGGACGGGCCCGCCGGGGACGGCGCCTCGGATGCGCCGGGGGCGCCGGGGGCGCTGGGGGCGAAGTTCGATCTCGAAGTGGTGTTCGGCGAGGTCTTCGACCCCGGCGGCGCGCCGGCGGGGATGCGCGGTGTGGTCACCGCCGCCGCCGACGTGTTCGACCAGGAGAGCGTCACGGCGCTCGCCGGCCGGCTGACGCGGGTACTGGAGCAGGTGACCGCCGACCCCGGCACGCGCCTGAGCGCGGTGGACGTGCTCGGTCCCGCCGAACGGCGGCACGTCCTGGTGGAGTGGAACAAGGTCGCCTCGGCGGCGGTCCCGGTGCCCGACGACATGCGGCCCCTGGCCACGCGCGCGTACGTGCTGGACGAGCATCTCACCCCCACCCCGATCGGCGTCACCGGCGACCTGTACGTGGCCGCCGCCGGGCAACGGCCGGAGCGGTTCGTGGCCAACCCGTTCACCTCCGACGGGACCCTGCTGTACCGCACCGCCCACCGCGCCAGGTGGACGGCCTCCGGCGAGCTCGTCGTCGTGGCCGCGCCCCGCGAGGAGCCGCCCGCGGCCGACCCGCGGCTCGTCGCCTACGTCGTGCCGGCCCCCGGCGCCGTCATCGACGCGGCCGAGCTGAAGGAGTTCGTCCGCCGCCACCTGCCCGAGTCGATGGTCCCCGCGGCGCTGGTCACGCTCGACGAGCTCCCGCTGACGCCGAACGGCAAGATCGACGCCAGGAGCCTGCCGCTGCCCGACCTCACCGCGCTCGCCGCCACCGGCCGCGGCCCCGCCGACCCGCGCGAGGAACTGGTGTGCGCCGCGTTCGCCGACGTCCTCGGCCTGGAGTCGGTCGGCGCCGAGGACGACTTCTTCGCGCTCGGCGGCCACTCGCTGCTGGCCATCCGCCTGGCGGAACGGCTGCGCGCCCAGGGCCTCGACGTGCCGGTACGCGCCCTCTTCGAAACCCCGACCCCGGCCGGCCTGGCCGCCACAGCGGGTGTGGACCGGGCGCCGGTGCCCGCCAACCTGATCCCCGACGGCGCCACCCGGATCACCCCCGGCATGCTGCCCCTGGTGGACCTGACCGCCGATGAGCTCGACCGCGTCGTGGCCTCCGTCGAGGGCGGCGCGGCCGGCATCGCCGACGTCTACCCGCTCGCGCCGCTCCAGGAGGGGCTGCTCTTCCACCACCTGCTGGCGGACGGCGGCGAGGACGCGTACGTGATGCCGACCGTGCTGGAGTTCGACACCCGCGACCGGCTCGACGCCTTCCTCGGCGCGTTGCAGCGGGTGATCGACCGCCACGACATCTACCGCACGTCCATCGTCTGGGAGGGGCTGCGCGAACCGGTCCAGGTCGTCCGGCGCCAGGCGACACTTCCCGTGCGCGAGGTCGAGCTGCCGGAGCAGGACGGTGATCTGGCCGAGCGGCTCGTGGCCCACGCCGGGCAGAGACTGGACGTCGGCCGCGCGCCCATGATCGACGTGCACACCACCGCCGCGCCCGGCGGCCGGTGGCTGGCGCTGGCCAGGGTGCACCACATGGTCCAGGACCACATGGCGCTGGAGGTGCTGCTCGCCGAGATCCTGGGAATCATCTCCGGCCGCGGTGACCAGCTCGCCGAGCCCCGGCCGTTCCGCGACTTCGTGGCCCGGGCCCGCGACGCCGCGGACCGTGCCGCGCACGAACGGCACTTCGCCGAGCTGCTCGGCGACGTCACCGAGCCGACCACGCCGTTCGGCCTGGTGGACGCGCGCGGCGACGGGGCCGGCGTCGTACGCCGGGCCGTGGCGTTCTCCGAGCAGTCGCAGCGGCGGTTGCGCGCGGTCGCCGGACGGCTGGGCGTCAGCACCGCGACACTCATGCACGTGGCCTGGGCCCGCGTGGTGGCGGCGGTGTCCGGCCGCGACGACGTGGTGTTCGGGACGGTGCTGTTCGGGCGCATGCACGCCGGCACCGGCTCCGGGCAGGTCCCGGGCCCGTACATCAACACCCTGCCGGTACGCGTGCGCACCCACGAGCTGACCGTGCTCCAAGCCGTGTCGGAGCTGCGCGGCCAGCTCGCCCGGCTCCTGGAGCACGAGCACGCCCCTCTCTCGCTCGCCCAGCAGGCCGGCGGCCTACCGGCCGAGACCCCCCTGTTCACCTCGTTCCTCAACTACCGCCACAACACCCGGCGAGGCGAGGGTGAGGGCGGCGGCCCGGACGGCATCCGGTTGCTGCTCGCCAGGGAGCGCACCAACTACCCGCTCGGCGTCGCGGTCGAGGACGACGGCGACGGGCTCGCGCTGACCGTGGACGCGGTGGCGCCCATCGACCCGGCGGCCGTCGGCAGGCTCGTCCGCACCGCCGCGGAGAACCTGGTCACCGCACTGGAAGACGCCCTGAACGGCGGCCCCGACCTGCCGCTGAGCGGCATCGACGCGCTCGACGAGAGCGAGCTGCACCGGGTCCTGCACGAATGGAACGCCACGGCGGCCGGGGTACCGGACGCGACGCTGCCGGAGTTGTTCGAGGCCCAGGCGGCCCGCACGCCTGACGCGATCGCCGTCGCCTCGGGCGGCCAGGAGCTGACCTACGCCGAGCTGAACCGGCGTGCCGACGGGCTCGCAGGCGAGCTGCGCGATCGGGGCGTCGGGCCCGAGTCGGTGGTGGCGGTGGTCATGGAACGGGACGCCGAACTGGTCGTCGCCCTGCTCGCCGTGCTCAAGGCCGGAGGGGCGTACCTGCCGCTCGATCCCGAGTACCCGGCCGAGCGGATCGGCTACATGCTGCGCGACGCCGCCCCGGCCGTCGTCCTCGCCTCACCCGGCGTCGCCGCGCTCCTGCCGCCGTCGCCCGCCCCGGCGATCGTCCTGGACGGCACCCCCCGGCCGGCCCCTCCTCAGGCCGCTCCCGCAGGCGCCTGCTCGCCCGACAACCCGGCGTACGTGATCTACACCTCCGGCTCGACCGGCCGGCCCAAGGGCGTCGTGATCACCCATCGGGCGCTGGCCAACCACCTGCGGGCCGCCGCCGAACGGGTGCCGCTCAGCGCGGACGACCGGCTGGTCGCGGTCACCACGGTGTCCTTCGACATCGCGGCGCTGGAGCTGTTCCTGCCGCTCGTGGCCGGTGCCCGGGTGGTGCTCGCGCCCACGGAGACCGTACGCGAGCCGGCCGCCCTGCTCGACCTGGTACGCGGCAGCGGCGCGACGGCCGTGCAGGCGGTGCCCTCCCTGTGGCGGGCGCTGCTCGACACCGGCGACTGGCCCCGCGGCGTGCGGATGCTCGTCGGCGGCGAGGCGCTGCCCGGGGAGCTGGCCGCGGGCGTCACGGCCATGGGAGCGCGGGCCGAGAACCTGTACGGGCCCACCGAGGCCACCATCTGGGCGACGTCGGCCCAGGTGGCGGACGGGCCGGTGACGATCGGGCGGCCGTTCGCCAACACCCGCGCCTACGTACTGGGCCGGGACCTGCGTCCCGTGGCGGCCGGCGTCGCCGGCGAGCTGTACCTGGCGGGCGCCCAGCTCGCCCGGGGCTACCTGCGCCGGCCCGGCCTGACGGCGGAACGTTTCGTGGCCGCCCCCTACGGGCCGGACGGCGAACGCATGTACCGGACGGGTGACCTGGCACGCTGGCGGGCCGACGGCACCCTCGAATGCCTGGGGCGCACCGACGACCAGGTCAAGATCCGCGGGTTCCGCATCGAGCTGGGCGAGATCGAGGCCGTGCTCGAACGCCACCAGCAGGTGGCACGGGCGGCGGTGGCCGTACGGGACGACGCGGCCGGCGGCCCACGCCTGGTCGGATACGTCGTACCGGCGCCCGGCCACCAGCCGGACGGCGCGGCCCTCCGCGAGCACGTGGCCGGAGACCTGCCCGCGTACATGGTGCCGTCGCTGGTGATGGTGCTCGATGCGCTGCCCCTGACGGCCAACGGCAAGGTGGACCGCAAGGCGCTGCCCGCCCCGGACCGGCAACCGGCCGGCGACCGCCGCGCCCCGGCCACCCTGCGCGAAGAGCTGCTCTGCGGCGTGTTCGCCGAGGTGCTCGGGCTGCCCGAGGTGGGCGTGGACGACGACTTCTTCGCGCTGGGCGGGCATTCGCTGCTGGCCGTACGGCTGATCAGCCGCGTTCGTACGGTGCTGGGCGTCGAAGTGCCGCTGCGACTGCTGTTCCAGGCGCCGACGGTGGCCGGGCTGGCCGGCCGGCTGGGGGACGCCGGGGCGGCGCGGCGAGGCGTGCGGGCCGTGGAGCCCCGGCCGGAGCGGGTGCCGCTGTCGTTCGCGCAGCGGCGGGTGTGGTTCATCGGCCGCCTGGAGGGGCCGAGCCCTGCGTACAACATCCCGGTGGTCCTGCGGCTCACGGGCGGCGTCGACGCCGAGGCCCTGGGCGCGGCGCTGCGGGACGTGATCGGGCGGCACGAGGTGCTGCGGACGGTGTTCCCCGAGGTGGACGGGGAGCCCAGCCAGCGGGTGGTGCCCTTCGCGGACCTGGACTGGGAGCTGTCCGTGAGCGGGGTCGCGGACCTCGGCGAGGCGGTGGCCGAGGCCTGCCGGTACGCCTTCGACCTGTCGGCCGAGGTGCCGGTGCGGGCGTGGTTGTTCTCGACGGCCGCGGACGAGCAGGTGCTGGTGGTCGTCGTGCACCACATCGCGGGCGATGGGTGGTCGATGGGGCCGCTGGCGCGGGACGTGTCGGTGGCTTACGCCGCGCGGTGCGCGGGTGCGGCTCCGGCGTGGGAGCCGTTGCCGGTGCAGTACGCCGATTACGCGTTGTGGCAGCGCGAGCTGCTGGGGGACGAGCGGGACGCGGGCAGCGTGGTCTCGCGGCAGGTGGCGTACTGGCGGCAGAGGCTTGCGGGGGCGCCGGAGGAGCTGCCGCTGCCGGTCGATCGGCCGCGTCCGGCGGTGGCGTCCTACCGGGGCGTGACGGTGCCGGTGGAGGTGCCGGCCGAGGTGCATGCGCGGATGGTGGAGCTGGCACGGGCCGAGGGCGTGACCACGTTCATGGTGGTGCAGGCCGCGCTGGCGGTGCTGCTGTCGCGGCTCGGTGCGGGCGGTGACATTCCGATCGGGGCGGCCCACGCGGGCCGGACCGACGAGGCGGTGGAGGATCTGGTCGGGTTCTTCGTCAGCACGCTGGTGCTGCGGACCGACCTGTCCGGTAATCCGACGTTCCACGAGCTGCTGGGGCGGGTGCGGGAAGCGAGCCTGGCGGCCTTCGAGCACCAGGACGTGCCGTTCGAGCGGCTGGTGGAGGAGCTGGCGCCGTCGCGGTCGCTGTCCCGGCACCCGCTGTTCCAGGTGATGCTGACCGTGCAGAACACCGGTCAGGCGGTGCTGGAGCTGCCGGAGGTGTCGGCTGCGGGGATGCCGGTGGAGGCGGCGGCCAAGTTCGACCTGGAACTGGGACTGGCCGAGGTCATGGACCCCTCGGGGGCGCCCGCCGGGGTGCGGGGGTCGTTGGTCGCCGCGGCCGACCTGTTCGATCGAGGGTCGGTGGAGGCGCTGGTCGAGCGGCTGGTGCGGGTTCTGGGGGTGGTGAGTGCGGATCCTCGGGTTCGGCTGAGTGCGGTGGACGTGCTCGAAGCGCAAGAGCGGCGTCTGGTGGTGGAGGAGTGGAACGACACGGCTGTGGGGGTGTTGTCGGGGTCGTTGGTGGGGTTGTTCGAGGCGCAGGTGGGGCGGTCGCCTGGGGCGGTGGCGGTGGTGGGTGCGGATGGTGAGCGGGTGTCGTTCGGGGAGTTGGATGAGCGGGCGAATCGGGTGGCGCGGTTGCTGGTGGGGCGGGGTGTGGGGGTGGAGTCGGTGGTGGGGGTGTGTTTGGAGCGTGGGGTTGAGCTGGTGGTGGTGTTGCTGGGGGTGTTGAAGGCGGGTGGGGCTTATGTGCCGGTGGATCCGGGGTTTCCGGTTGAGCGGGTTCGGATGTTGTTGGGGGATGCGGGGGCGGGCTGGTTGGTGGGCGGGGCTGGGGGTGGGTTGCCGGAGGGGGTGCAGTGGGTTGATCCGGTTGAGGCGGTGGGGCTGTCGGGTGGGCGGCTGGGTGAGGTGTGTGCGGATGGTGCGGCGTATGTGATGTTCACGTCGGGTTCGACGGGGCGGCCGAAGGGTGTGGTGGTGTCGCATGCGGGGGTGGTGAATCGGTTGGGGTGGATGCAGGAGCGGTTGGGGTTGGTGGCGGGTGAGGGGGTGTTGCAGAAGACGTCGTTCGGGTTCGACGTGTCGGTGTGGGAGTTTTTCTGGCCGTTGTTGTATGGGGGTGTGCTGGTGTTGGCGCGGCCGGGTGGTCAGCGGGATGCGGCGTATCTGGCGGGGTTGATTGAGGCGGAGGGGGTGCGGGTGGCGCATTTTGTGCCGTCGATGTTGGAGGTGTTTCTGGCTGAGCCTGCTGCTGTGCGGTGTGGGGGGTTGCGGTGGGTGGTGTGTTCGGGTGAGGCGTTGCCGGTGCATGTGATGCGGCGGTTTTTTGAGGTGCTGGGTGGGGTGGGGCTGGAGAATTATTACGGTCCGACTGAGGCGTCGGTGGATGTGACGGCGTGGCGGTGTTGTCCGGGGGCGGAGTCGGTGCCGATCGGCCGGCCGGTGGCCAACACCCGGACGTACGTGCTGGATGAGTTCCTGCGGCCGGTGCCGCCGGGAGTGGTGGGTGAGTTGTATCTGGCCGGGGTGCAGCTCGCGCGGGGGTATGTCGGGCGGGCCGGGCTGACCGCGGAGCGGTTCGTGGCGTGCCCGTTCGGGCGGGCCGAAAGGATGTATCGGACCGGGGACCGGGCGAGCTGGTCGGCCGAGGGCGAGTTGTTGTTCGCCGGGCGTGCCGACGATCAGGTGAAGGTGCGCGGGTTCCGGGTCGAGCCGGGCGAGATCAGTTCGGTGCTGGCCGGCTGCCCTGGCGTGGAGCAGGTCGTGGTGGTGGCGCGGGAGGACGTGCCGGGGGACGTGCGGCTGGTGGCGTATGTGGTGGCATCGGGCGAGATTTCGGTCGACGCCGTCAGGGAGTTCGCCGCCGCGCGGTTGCCGGAGTACATGGTGCCCTCGGCGGTGATCGTACTCGACGAGCTGCCGGTGACCGTCAACGGCAAGCTCGACCGCAGGGCCCTGCCCGCCCCCGCGTACGCCGCCACCCCCAGCCGGGCCCCGGCCACCCGCCAAGAGGAGCTCCTGTGTGCGGCGTTCGCGCACGTCCTCCGGCTGGAAGGCGTCGGCGTGGATGACGACTTCTTCGCCCTCGGCGGCCATTCGCTGCTGGCGGTGCGGCTGGTCAGCCAGATCCGGGCGGTGCTCGGTGTGGAAGTGCCGTTGAAGGTCCTGCTGGAAGCCCCGACGGTCGCAGGACTTGCACGACAGCTTGGTGATCTCAAATCAGCGAGGCCGGCGTTGCGGCCCATGCGTACCCAGAAGGAGTCCTGATGATTCCGTTGTCGTTCGCGCAGCGCCGGTTGTGGTTCGTCGCCCGGTCGGAAGGGCCGGGCGCCACCTACAACATGCCGGTCGTGCTGTCGCTGTCGGGCGAGGTCGACGCCGGGGCGCTGGGTCTGGCACTGCGGGATGTGATCGGGCGGCACGAGGTGCTGCGCACGACCTTCCCGGACGTGGAAGGCGAGCCCTACCAGCACATCGTGGCCGCCGAGGAGCTGGCCTGGGAGCTGACGGTGACCGAGGTCGCCCCTGCCCGCCTGCCCGACGCGGTGGCCGAGGCGGCGGCGTACGCCTTCGACCTGTCGTCGGAGGTGCCGATCCGGGCCTGGCTGTTCGAGGCCGGGGCGGATGAGCGGGTGCTGGTGGTCGTCGTCCATCACATCGCCGGCGACGGCTGGTCGATGAGGCCGCTGGCGCGGGACGTGTCGGTGGCTTACGCCGCGCGGTGCGCGGGTGCGGCTCCGGCGTGGGAGCCGTTGCCGGTGCAGTACGCCGACTACACGCTCTGGCAGCGCGAGCTGCTCGGCGACGAGAAGGACCCGGACAGCCTCATCTCCACGCAGCTGGCCTACTGGCGCGACGCCCTGGCCGGCATCCCGGAGGAGCTCGGCCTGCCCTACGACCGGCCCCGTCCCGCGGTGGCCTCGCATCGCGGGCACACGGTGCCGATCGAGGTGCCGGCCGAGGTGCACGCGCGGGTGATCGAGCTGGCGCGCGCGGAAGGCGTGACCACGTTCATGGTGTTGCAGGCCGCGCTGGTCGTGTTGCTGTCGCGGCTGGGCGCGGGCACGGACGTTCCCGTCGGCACGACGGTGGCCGGCCGTACCGACGTCGCCCTGGACGACCTGGTCGGCTTCTTCGTCAACAACGTCGTCCTGCGTACGGACCTGTCCGGCGACCCCGCCTTCACCGAAGTGCTCTCCCGCGTCCGGCAGACCGGGTGGAACGCGTTCGCGCACCAGGAACTGCCGTTCGACCGGCTGGTGGAGGAGCTGGCGCCGTCGCGGTCGATGGCCCGGCATCCGCTGTTCCAGGTGATGTTCAAGGTCCAGAACCACAGCGCGGCGGAGCTGGAACTGCCGGGAGCCGGTGCCGGCGGGCCGTCCCGCGCGGTGTCCGCGCAGGTCGCGACGGAGCTGTCGGCGGCCAAGTTCGACCTGGACTTCACGCTGGATGAGGTGTTCGGCGCGGGTGGCGCCGCCGGGGGGCTGCGGGGGTCGGTGGTGGCGGCGGCGGATGTGTTCGATCGCGGGTCCGTGGAGGTGCTGGCCGGGCGGTTGGCGCGGGTCCTGGACGCGGTGACCGGTGAGCCGGGTACGCGGTTGAGCGAGGTGGAGGTGCTGGACGAGGCCGAGCGCCGGCTGCTGGCCGACTGGAACGACACGGCGGCCGAGGTGGCGGCGGGGTCGTTGGTGGAGTTGTTCGAGTCGCAGGTGGCGCGGGCGCCTCAGGCGGTGGCGGTGGTGGCTGGTGAGGTGCGGTTGTCGTTCGCGGAGGTGGATGAGCGGGCGAACCGGCTGGCGCGGTTGCTGGTGGGGCGTGGTGTGGGGGCGGAGTCGGTGGTGGGGGTGTGTCTGGAGCGTGGGGCGGGCTTGGTGGTGGCGTTGCTGGCGGTGTTGAAGGCGGGTGGGGCGTATGTGGCGCTGGATCCGGCGTATCCGGGGGAGCGGTTGCGGTGGATGGTGACGGACGCGGCGCCGGTGGTGGTGCTGGTCTCGGCGGGGACGGCGGGTGTGGTGGCGGGGGCGCCGGTGGTGGTGTTGGACGATCCGGTGGTCGGGGCGGAGCTGGCCGGTTATGCCGCGGGCGCGCTGGGTGTGGAGGTGGGTGGCGGGAATGCGGCGTATGTGGTTTATACGTCGGGTTCGACGGGGTGGCCGAAGGGTGTGGTGGTGCCGCATCGCGGGGTGGTGAGCCTGTGTGAGTGGTCGGCGCGGGCTGTGCTGGCGGGAATCGGCCGGGTGGCGTTGACGACGTCGGTGTCGTTCGATGCGTCGTGGAATCAGCTGGCGGGGTTGTTCGCGGGTTGTGAGTTGCATGTGGTGGATGGTGAGACGTGGTTGGATGCGGGCCGGTTGGTGGGGTGGCTGGCGGCGGGTGGGGTCGGCTTCATGGAGGTGACGCCGTCGTATGCGCAGGTGCTGGTGGAGCATGGGTTGGTGGAGCGGGCCGGGTTGAGGCGGCTGGGTGTGGGTGGTGAGGCGGTGCCGGCGGGGTTGTGGGAGCGGCTGGCCGGTAGCGGGGTGGAGGGGTTCAACTTCTATGGGCCGAGTGAGTGCACGGTGGATACCGCGGTGGCGTGGATCGGGACGCAGCAGGGTCCGGTGATCGGTCCGCCGGTCGCCAACACGCGGGTGTACGTGCTGGATGATCGTCTGGCGCCGGTGCCGGTCGGGGTGGCGGGGGAGTTGTATGTCGCCGGTGCGGGGGTGGCGCGTGGTTATTTGAATCGGCCTGGTTTGACGGGTGAGCGGTTCGTGGCGTGCCCGTTCGAGGCTGGGGTGCGGATGTATCGCAGTGGGGATCGGGTGCGGTGGACGGCCGGGGGTGAGCTGGAGTTCCTGGGGCGGGTGGATGACCAGGTGAAGGTGCGGGGCTTCCGCGTCGAGCCGGGCGAGGTGCAGGCCGCCGTCGCCACGCATCCGCAGGTGGCACAGGCGGCCGTGATCGTGCGGGAGGACCAGCCGGGGGATCGGCGGCTGGTGGCCTACGTGGTGCCGTCGGGTGAGATGTCGCCCGAGGCGGTACGGGCCCATGTGGCGGAGCGGCTGCCGGAGTACATGGTGCCGTCGGCGGTGGTGGCGCTGGAGGCGCTGCCCCTGACGGCGAACGGCAAGCTGGATCGGGCCGCGCTGCCCGCTCCCGGAGCGGTGACGAGGGCGGGCCGGGCGCCGGCCGACGCGCGGGAGGAGATGGTGTGCGCGGCGTTCGCCAAGGTGCTGGGCGTCGAGTCGGTGGGCGTGGACGACGACTTCTTCGCCCTGGGCGGCCAGTCGCTGCTGGCGATCCGCCTGGTGGCGCTGTTGCAGGGCCGTGGCGTGTCGGTGTCGGTGCGCTCGTTCTTCCAGGCGCCCACCCCGGCCGGGCTGGCCCGCTCGGTGGGAGAGCAGCAGGTCGAGGTCCCGGCCAACGCCATCCCGGCCGGCGCCACCTCGATCACCCCCGACATGCTGCCGCTGGTGGACCTGACCGCGGGCGAGCTCGACCGGATCGCGGCCGCGGTGGAGGGCGGCGCGGCCAACATCGCGGACGTCTACCCCCTGGCGCCGCTCCAGGAAGGTCTGCTGTTCCACCACCTGCTGACAGAGGGTGGCGAGGACGCGTACGTGATGCCCATGGTGCTGGAGTTCGACTCCCGCGACCGCCTGGACGCCTTCATCGACGCGGTGCAGCGGGTGGTCGACCGCCACGACATCTACCGCACGTCGATCGTCTGGGAAGGGCTTCGCGAGCCGGTCCAGGTGGTCTGGCGGCAGGCGACCCTCCCGGTGCGCGAGGTGGCGCTCCCGCAAGGCGACGGCGTTCTGGCCGAACGCCTGGTCGCCCACGTCGGCCAGGTCATGGACCTGGGCCACGCGCCGCTGATGGACGTACACCTCACCCAGGTTCCCGGCACCGGCCGCTGGCTCGGGCTGGTGCGCAACCACCACATCGTGCGCGACCACACCGCGCTGGAGATCGTCCTGCGAGAGGTGCGCACGATCCTCGCCCACCGCGACGCCACGCTGCCCCGGCCGCTGCCGTTCCGGAACTTCGTGGCCCAGGCCCGCGGCGCCGTCGAGCGGGCCGAGCACGAACGCTACTTCACCGGCCTGCTCGGCGACGTCACCGAGCCGACCGCGCCGTTCGGCATGGTGGACGTGCGCGGCAACGGCGCGGGCGCGGTCCGCAAGGTGGTGCCGTTCTCCACCGGCCTGCACACCCGGCTGCTGGAGGTCGCCCGCCGCGTAGGGGCCAGCCCGGCGACGTTGCTGCACGTGGCCTGGTCGCGGGTCCTGGCGGCGGTGTCCGGCCGCGACGACGTCGTGTTCGGCACGATCCTGTTCGGCCGCATGAACGCGGGCACCGGCTCCGACCAGGTGCCCGGCCCGTACATGAACACCCTGCCGGTACGCGTGCGCACGGGCGAGCTCGGCGTGCTGGACGCGGTGTCGGCGATGCGGAGTCAGCTGGCCGGGCTGCTGGAGCACGAACACGCCCCGCTCACGCTGGCTCAGCAGGCCAGCGGTGTGCCGGGTGACCTGCCGCTGTTCACCGCGCTGTTCAACTACCGCCACAACACGAGCGGGCCCCAGGAGCAGCAGGAACCGAGCGGCGGCCTCGACGGCATCGACCTCGTCTACCTGCGCGAGCGCACCAACTATCCGCTGCTGGTGTCGGTGGACGACGACGGGAACCGGATCTCGCTGGCGATCGACGCGGTGGCGCCGATCGACCCGGGCGAGGTGGGGGTGCTGGTCCGCACCGCCACGGAGAACCTGGTCGGCGCGCTGGAGGACTGCCTGGCGGGCGGTCCCGAGATCGGGCTGGGCGCCGTGGGCGTGCTGGGCGCCGAGGCACTGGACCGGCTGCTGCGTGAGTGGAACGACACGGCTGTGGAGGTGGCGCCGGCCACGCTGGCCGGATTGTTCGAGGCGCAGGTGGCGCGGACGCCGGATGCGGTGGCGGTGGCCGCGGATGGTGTGGAGCTTTCCTACGCCGAGCTGGATGCCTGGGCGAACCGGCTGGCCGGGGTGCTGGCGGGCCGGGGTGTGCGGGCCGAGTCGGTGGTGGGGGTGTGTCTGGAGCGGGGCATCGAGTTGGTGGTGTCGGTGCTGGCCGTGCTCAAGGCGGGTGGCGCGTATCTGCCGATCGATGCGCGTTATCCGGTGGAGCGGATCGCGTTCATGCTCGCCGACACCAGCGCCGTGACCGTGCTGACGTCGGCGGGTCTGGCGGATCGGCTTCCGCAGGACGTGCGGCCGGTGCTGGTCGAGGATCCCGGGCCGGTCGGCGGGCCGGTGGAGGGGCATGTGCTGCCGGGTCATGCGGCTTATGTCATCTACACCTCGGGTTCGACCGGGCGGCCGAAGGGGGTGGTGGTCGAGCAGCGGTCGGTGGTGGGGTTCCTGCAGTGGGCGGTGCGGGAGTTCGGCGGGGCGGACTTCGCTCGTGTGCTGTTCTCGACGTCGTTGACGTTCGACGTGTCGGTGTTCGAGTTGTTCGGTCCGTTGGTGTCGGGTGGTTGTGTCGAGGTCGTGCCGGATGTGCTGGCGGTCGCCGATGAGAACCGTGACCTGGGCGGGGTGAGCCTGGTCAGTGGCGTGCCGTCGGCGCTGGCGCAGGTGGTCGGTTCCGACGTGCTGCATGTCCGGCCCCGGACCGTGGTGCTGGCGGGTGAGGCGTTGTCGGCGGACGTGGTGGCGGGTCTGCGGGCGGCGGTGCCGGGGGCGCGGGTGGCCAACATTTACGGCCCCACTGAAGCGACTGTCTACGCCACGGCTTGGTATGCCGACGGTGATGTGGACGGCGCCGTGCCGATCGGCCGGCCGGTGGACAACGCGCGGGTGTATGTGCTGGACGGCGCGATGAATCCGGTGCCCGTCGGGGTGGCCGGGGAGTTGTATCTGGCCGGTGGCGGGCTGGCGCGCGGCTACCTCAACCGGCCGGCGCTGACGGGGGAACGTTTCGTCGCCGACCCGTTCTCCGACGCCGGGGGGCGGCTGTATCGGACCGGGGACGTGGTGCGCTGGAACGCCGATGGTCAGGTGGAGTATCTGGGCCGGGTGGACGAGCAGGTCAAGATCCGCGGGTTCCGGATCGAGCTGGGTGAGGTGCAGGCGGCGGTGGCTGCTCACCCGGGTGTGGCGCAGGCGGTGGTGGTGGCCCGGGAGGACACGCCGGGTGACAAGCGCCTGGTCGCCTACGTCGTCCCCGCCGGAGACGAAGCAGATCTGGCCGAGGCGGTGCGCGGGTTCGTGGCCGACCGGTTGCCCTCCTACATGGTGCCGGCCGCGATCGTGCCGCTGGACGCGTTGCCACTGAACGCCAACGGCAAGCTCGACCGCAAGGCCCTGCCCGCCCCGGAGTACACGGCGGGCACCGGCCGTGCCCCCGCCGACGTCCGCGAAGAGATCCTCTGCGCGGCGTTCGCCGAGGTGCTCGGCCTGGACGGCGTCGGCGTGGACGACGACTTCTTCGCCCTCGGCGGCCACTCCCTGCTCGCGATCCGCCTGGTCGCCCTGGTCCGGTCACGCGGCGTCTCGGTCTCCGTACGGGCCCTGTTCGAGGCGCCCACCCCCGCCGGGCTGGCGAGGTCGATCGGCGAGACGCTCGCGGCGGTACCCGAGAACCTGATCCCGGCCGGCGCCACCGTCATCACGCCCGGCATGCTCCCCCTGGTCGATCTGACCCCGGACGAGATCGACCGCGTGACGGCCACCGTCGAGGGCGGCGCGCCCAACGTCGCCGACGTCTACCCCCTCGCGCCCCTGCAGGAGGGCCTGCTGTTCCACCACCTGCTGGCGGACGGCGGCGAGGACGCGTACGTGATGCCGACGGTGCTGGAGTTCGACTCCCGCGACCGGCTGGACGCCTTCACGGACGCGCTGCAGCGGGTGGTCGACCGCCACGACGTCTACCGCACGTCGATCGTGTGGCAAGGAGTGCGGGAGCCGGTCCAGGTGGTCTGGCGCCGCGCGGTCATGCCGGTCGAGGAGGTGGAGCTGGACCCGCGCGGCACCGACCCGGTCGCGGAGCTGGTGACGCGCGGCGGCACGTCGATGGACCTCGGCCGGGCCCCGCTGATCAGGATGCACGCCGCCGCCCTCCCCGGCACCGGGAAGTGGCTGGCCCTGGTCAGGATCCACCACCTGGTGCAGGACCACACGGCCCTGGAGGTCCTGCTCGACGAGGTACGGGCCTTCCTCACCGGCCGGGGCAGGCACCTGGCGGAGCCGCTGCCCTTCCGGGACTTCGTCGCCCAGGCCAGGAACGGCGCCCGAGGCGTCGACCACGAACGCTACTTCGCCGGCCTGCTCGGCGACGTCACCGAGCCGACCGCGCCCTTCGGCGTCGTGGACGCCCGCCGCGACGGCATGGACACCGTACGGGCCCGCGTCGCCTTCGAACCCGAACTCCACGCCGGGCTGCTGGAGGCCGCCCGCCGGGTGGGCGCGAGCCCGGCGACGTTGCTGCACGTGGCCTGGTCGCGGGTCCTGGCGGCGGTCTCGGCCGGTGACGACGTGGTCTTCGGCACGGTCCTGTTCGGGCGGATGAGCACGAGCGCCGGGTCCGACCGTGTCCCCGGCCCCTTCATCAACACCCTGCCCGTACGCGTGCGCACGGGCGAGCTCGGCGTGCTGGACGCGGTGTCGGCGATGCGGAGCCAGCTGGCCGGGCTGCTGGAGCACGAACACGCCCCGCTCACGCTGGCTCAGCAGGCCAGCGGTGTGCCGGGTGACCTGCCGCTGTTCACCGCGCTGTTCAACTACCGCCACAACACCCCGGGCGAGGCCGGACCGGCCGCCGACGAGGGACTGCACGGCATCAGGCGGGTCTACTTCACCGAGCGCACCAACTATCCGCTGCTCGTGTCGGTGGACGACGACGGCGACGCGATCTCGCTGGCGGTGGACGCGGTGGCGCCGATCGACCCCCGCAGCGTCGGCACCCTGCTCCGCACCACCACGCGCAACCTCGTCTCCGCGCTGGAATCGGCCCTGGACGGTGGCCCCGACCTGCCGCTGAGCACCGTGGAGGTGCTGGACCAGCGGGAACAGGACCGGCTGCTGCGTGAGTGGAACGACACGGCCGTGGAGGTGGCGCCGGCCACGCTGGCCGGATTGTTCGAGGCGCAGGTGGCGCGGACGCCGGATGCGGTGGCGGTGGCCGCGGATGGTGTGGAGCTTTCCTACGCCGAGCTGGATGCCTGGGCGAACCGGCTGGCCGGGGTGCTGGCGGGCCGGGGTGTGCGGGCCGAGTCGGTGGTGGGGGTGTGTCTGGAGCGGGGCATCGAGTTGGTGGTGTCGGTGCTGGCCGTGCTCAAGGCGGGTGGCGCGTATCTGCCGATCGATGCGCGTTATCCGGTGGAGCGGATCGCGTTCATGCTCGCCGACACCAGCGCCGTGACCGTGCTGACGTCCGAAGACCTGGTCGATCGGCTTCCGCAGGACGTGCGGCCGGTAGTGGTCAACGGCCCGGAACTGCCCGGCAGTCCGGTCGAAACGCGGGCTTTGCCGGGTCATGCGGCTTATGTCATCTACACCTCGGGTTCGACCGGGCGGCCGAAGGGGGTGGTGGTTGAGCAGCGGTCGGTGGTGGGGTTCCTGCAGTGGGCGGTGCGGGAGTTCGGCGGGGCGGACTTCGCTCGTGTGCTGTTCTCGACGTCGTTGACGTTCGACGTGTCGGTGTTCGAGTTGTTCGGTCCGTTGGTGTCGGGTGGTTGTGTCGAGGTCGTGCCGGATGTGCTGGCGGTCGCCGATGAGAACCGTGACCTGGGCGGGGTGAGCCTGGTCAGTGGCGTGCCGTCGGCGCTGGCGCAGGTGGTCGGTTCCGACGTGCTGCATGTCCGGCCCCGGACCGTGGTGCTGGCGGGTGAGGCGTTGTCGGCGGACGTGGTGGCGGGTCTGCGGGCGGCGGTGCCGGGGGCGCGGGTGGCCAACATTTACGGCCCCACTGAAGCGACTGTCTACGCCACGGCTTGGTATGCCGACGGTGATGTGGACGGCGCCGTGCCGATCGGCCGGCCGGTGGACAACGCGCGGGTGTATGTGCTGGACGGCGCGATGAATCCGGTGCCCGTCGGGGTGGCCGGGGAGTTGTATCTGGCCGGTGGCGGGCTGGCGCGCGGCTATCTCAACCGGCCGGCGCTGACGGGGGAACGTTTCGTCGCCGACCCGTTCTCCGACGCCGGGGGGCGGCTGTATCGGACCGGGGACGTGGTGCGCTGGAACGCCGATGGTCAGGTGGAGTATCTGGGCCGGGTGGACGAGCAGGTCAAGATCCGCGGGTTCCGGATCGAGCTGGGTGAGGTGCAGGCGGCGGTGGCTGCTCACCCGGGTGTGGCGCAGGCGGTGGTGGTGGCCCGGGAGGACACGCCGGGTGACAAGCGCCTGGTCGCCTACGTCGTCCCCGCCGGAGACGGAACGGGTCTGGCCGAATCCGTCCGAGCGTTCGTCGCGGACCGGTTGCCCTCCTACATGGTGCCGGCCGCGATCGTGCCGCTGGACGCGTTGCCGCTGAACGCCAACGGCAAGCTCGACCGCAAGGCCCTGCCTGCCCCCGACCACACCGCCCAAGCGGGACGTGGCCCGGCCGACGTGCGGGAGGAGATTCTCTGCGCCGTCTTCGCGCAGGTGCTCGGCCTGGACGGCGTCGGCGTGGACGACGACTTCTTCGCCCTCGGCGGCCACTCCCTGCTCGCGGTCCGGCTCGCCAGCCGCGTCCGGTCGGTGCTCGGCGTCGAGATGCCGCTGCGGGCGTTGTTCGAGACGCCGACGGTGGCGGGGCTCGCGGCCCGGCTGGGCGACGCGGACGCGGCACGGGCCGGACTGGCGGCGAGGGAGCGGCCGGAGCGGGTGCCGTTGTCGTTCGCGCAGCAACGGTTGTGGTTCATCGGCCAGCTCGAAGGGCGCAGCGCGACCTACAACGTGCCGATCGTGTTGCGCCTGGCGGACGAGGTCGATCAGGAGGCGCTCGGCCTGGCCCTGCGGGACGTGATCGAGCGGCACGAGGTGCTGCGGACGGTCTTCCCCGTCGCGGACGGCGAGCCGTACCAGCACGTCGTGCCCCTGGACGAGCTGGACTGGAGCCTGACGGTCGCCGGCGTGCCCGACGTGGACGAGGCGGTCGCCGGCGCCACGGAGTACGCCTTCGACCTCACCACGGAGGTGCCGATCCGGGCGTGGCTGTTCGACGAGCGGGTCCTGGTCGTGGTGATCCACCACATCGCCAGCGACGGCTGGTCGAGGGCGCCGCTGGCGCGTGACTTCTCGCTGGCGTACGCGGCCCGCCGTGAGGGGCGGGCCCCGGCGTGGGAGCCGATGCCGGTGCAGTACGCCGACTACGCCCTCTGGCAGCGCGACCTGCTCGGCGACGAAGCCGACCCGGACAGCCTGATCACGCGCCAGGTCGCGTACTGGCGGGAGGCCTTGGCGGGGGCGCCGGAGGAGCTGGCGTTGCCGTTCGATCGGCCGCGTCCGGTCGTGGCCTCTCATCGGGGTCACAGTGTGCCGTTGCTGGTTCCGGCCGAGGTGCATGCGCGGCTTGTCGCTGTCGCTCGTGCCGAGGGTGTGACGGTGTTCATGGTGTTGCAGGCCGCGCTGGCGGTGCTGTTGTCGCGGCTGGGCGCGGGGACCGACATTCCGATCGGGTCGGCGAACGCGGGCCGCACGGACGCGGCGCTGGAGGACCTGGTGGGCTGCTTCGTCAACACGCTGGTCGTGCGGGCGGACCTGTCGGGTGATCCGGAGTTCCGCGCGCTCCTGGCCCGGGTCAGGGAGCGGAGTCTGGCCGCGTTCGCCCACCAGGATGTGCCGTTCGAGCGGCTGGTGGAGGAGCTGGCGCCGTCGCGGTCGATGGCCCGGCACCCGCTCTTCCAGGTGGTGCTGACCAAGGGCGACACCATCGGCGCGGCCCTGGACCTGCCCGTCGTCCGGCCGGGAGCCGCGTCGGCGGGCGATCGGGCCGCCAAGTTCGACCTCGACGTGATGGTCAGCGAGGCGTTCGACGGCGAGGGTGCGCCGGCGGGGGTGCGGGGTTCGGTGACGGTCGCCACGGATCTGTTCGATCCGGAGTGGGCCGAGCGCATCATGCGGTATTGGGTGCGGGTGCTGGAGACGGTGAGCTCCGAGCCGGGTACGCGGCTCAGCCGCGTGGATCTGCTGGATGCGGGTGAGCGGCTCCGGGTGGTGGAGGGGTGGAACTCCACGGCGGTCGATGGGCTGGGTGCGCCGGTGGTGGAGTTGTTCGAGGCCCGGGTGGTGGGTCAGCCGGGTGCGGTGGCGCTGGTGGGGCCGGAGGAGGTTTCGTATGCCGAGTTGGATGAGCGGGCCAATCGGCTGGCTCATGTCCTGGTCGGTGAGGGTGTCGGGGTGGAGTCGGTGGTGGGGGTGTGTCTGGAGCGTGGTGTGGAGCTGATCGTGGCGGTGCTGGCGGTGTGGAAGGCGGGGGCGGCGTATGTGCCGATTGATCCGGGTCAGCCGGTGGAGCGGATCGCCTACATGCTCGGTGACAGTCGTGCGGTGCTGACGGTCACGAGTGCGGAGATCGCTGAGGAGTTGCCGGCGGGCCGGGGCCGGGTGCTGGTGCTGGATGACGTGTTCACCGCGATGCGGCTGTCGATGGCGGCCACCGTCGCCCCTGCCCGCCAGGTTCACGGTGGCCAGGCCGCGTATGTCATTTACACCTCGGGTTCGACGGGGCGTCCGAAGGGTGTGGTGGTGACGCAGGCGGCGCTGGCCAACTATGTGGGTTCGGTTCCGGGGCGGCTCGGGATGGATGGTGGCCGGTATGCGCTGGTGCAGGGTCAGGCCACTGATCTGGGGAACACGATCGTGTTCGCCGGTCTCACGCTCGGTGGCCGGGTGCATGTCGTGGCGGAGGAGGTGGCGACCGATCCGGAGGCGTTGCGTGTGGTGCTGGAGGAGGGTCGCGTCGACTTCGTCAAGATGGTGCCCTCGCATCTGGCGGCGATGGGTCCGGGGGTGCTGCCGGCCAGGTCGCTGGTGCTGGGTGGGGAGGCGGCGGCCCCGGGCTGGCTGGAGCAGGTGCTGGGTCAGGCCGGCGAGCGTGGGTGCGCGGTGTTCAACCACTACGGGCCCACCGAGACCACGATCGGCGTGGCCACCACCCGCCTCACCGAGGCAGGGGTGATCCCGGTCGGCACCCCCGTGGCCAACACCGCCTTCTACGTCCTGGACGAGCACCTGACCCCGGTGCCGCCGGGTGTCACCGGCGAGCTCTACGTGGCCGGCGCCCAGCTGGCCCGCGGCTATCTGGGACGGCCCGGGCTGAGCGCGGAGCGGTTCGTGGCCTGCCCGTTCCAGCCGGCCGCCCGCATGTACCGCACCGGCGACCGGGCTCGCTGGACCGTTGACGGCAGGCTGGTGTTCGCCGGCCGGGTGGACGACCAGGTCAAGATCCGCGGCTTCCGCGTCGAGCCGGGCGAGGTGGGCGCGGTGCTCGCCGGCTGTCCCGGGGTGGAGCAGGTCGCCGTGGTGGCCCGGGAGGAAACGCCCGGCGACGTCCGCCTCGTCGGCTACCTGGTCGCCGACGACCCCGAGGACGCCCGCGACCTGCCCGCCGCGGCCCGCACGTTCGCCGCCGACCGCCTCCCCGACCACCTCGTCCCCTCGGCCTGGGTCGTGCTGGACGCGCTGCCGCTGACCGCCAACGGCAAGCTCGACCGCCACGCACTGCCCGCCCCCGACTACGGCTCCGCCCAGAGCGCGGCCGGCCGGCCGGCCGCCACGGCGCAGGAGGAGATCCTGTGCCTGGCCTTCGCCGACGTGCTGGGCCTGGACAGCGTGGGCGTGGACGACGACTTCTTCGCGCTCGGCGGCCACTCCCTGCTCGCCGTCCGCCTGGTCAGCCGCATCCGCGCCCTGCTCGGCGTCGAGATCGAGATCCGCGCCCTGTTCGACACGCCCACGGTCGCCGGGCTGGCGGCCGGGCTGAACGGCGCCGCCCGGGCGCGCACGCCGCTGACCGCGGGCTCCCGCCCCGAGCGGATCCCGCTGTCGTACGGCCAGCGGCGCATGTGGATCATCGCGCAGCTCGAAGGCCCCAGCGCCACCTACAACATCCCCGTCGCGGTACGCCTGTCCGGCCGGATCGACGGCCAGGCCATGGCCGCCGCCTTCCGCGACGTGCTCGAACGCCATGAGGTGCTCCGCACGGTGTTCCCGATCGCCGACGGAGAGCCGTACCAGCGGATCATCCCCCTCGGTGACCTCGACTGGGAGCTGACGACCCGCCAGGTCGCGCCGCGGGACCTGGCGGCGGCGGTGGACGAGGCGCGGGCGCACACCTTCGACCTGTCCGCCGAGGCGCCGATCCGGGCCTGGCTGTTCAGCACCGGCCCCGAGGAGCACGTGCTCGTGGTCGTGGTGCACCACATCGCCGGTGACGGCTGGTCGTGGGCGCCGCTGGCGCGCGACGTCTCCGCCGCCTACGCCGCCCGCTGCGAGGGCCGGGCGCCGAGCTGGGAGCCGCTGCCCGTCCAGTACGCCGACTACGCGCTCTGGCAGCGCGACGTGCTCGGCGACACCGGCGACCCGGAGAGCCTGATCTCCAGCCAGGTCGCCTACTGGCGTCAGACGCTCGCCGGCCTGCCCGAGGAGCTGGAGCTGCCGTTCGACCGGCCGCGCCAGGAGGTGGCCGGGCACCTCGGCAGGCGGGTGCCGCTGGAGATCCCGGCCGACGTGCACGCGCGGCTGCGGGAGGTCGCCCGGTCCGAGGGCGTGACCATGTTCATGATGTTGCACGGCGCCCTGGCGGTCCTGCTGTCCCGGCTCGGCGGCGGCACCGACGTCCCCATCGGCTCGGCGCTGGCCGGGCGTACCGACGAGGCGCTCGACGGCCTGGTGGGCTACTTCGTCAACACCTTCGTCCTGCGTACCGACCTGTCCGGCGACCCCACCTTCCGCGAGGTGCTCGGGCGGGTCAGGGAAGCCGGGCTGGGCGCCTTCGCCCACCCCGACGTGCCGTTCGAGCGCCTGGTCGAGGAGCTGTCGCCGGTCAGGTCGCTGGCCCGGCACCCGCTGTTCCAGGTGATGCTGCTGCTGCAGAACACCGCGAACGCCACCCTCGACCTGCCGGGCCTCGGCGCGGGCCGGCGACCGGCCGCCCAGGAACCGGCACCCGAGGGCGGGACGGCCGAGGACCTGGCCGTCGTGAAGTTCGACCTGGACGTGAGCGTCGGCGAGACGTTCGACGCCGACGGCGCCGCCGCGGGCATGCGCGGCGCGGTCATCGGCGCGGCGGACCTGTTCGACCGCACGTCGGTCGAACGCCTCGCCGAACGCCTGGTACGGCTCCTCGCCACCCTGTCAGAGGACCCAGGCCGCCGGCTCAGCGCGGTGGACGTCCTCGGCGCCGCCGAACGGCACCGCATGCTCACCGGCTGGAACGACACCACCGCCCCGATCCCCGCCACCACGGTCGTGGACCTGTTCGAGGCCCAGGTCGCCCGCACACCCGGCGCGACCGCCCTGACCACGGGCGAGGCGGAGCTCACCTACGACGAGCTGGACACCCGCGCCAACCAGGTGGCCAGGCACCTGATCGGCCGCGGCGTGGGCCCGGAGTCCGTCGTGGCCGTCGTCTTCGAACGCGGCATCGACCTGGTGGTCTCCCTGCTCGGCGTGATCAAGGCAGGCGCCGCCTACCTGCCGATCGACCCGGCCTACCCCGCGAGCCGCATCGCGTACGTGATCGCCGACTCCGGCGCGGCCTGCGTGCTCACCGGCGAGGACATGCGCCCCCGCCTGCCCGAGTTCGAGATCGACACCGGCGTCCCCGTCGTCATGGTCGACGCCCCGGAGGTGCGGTCGGAGCCCGGCACCAGGCCCGCCGTGGCGCTGAGGCCGCGGCACCCCATGTGGGTGATCTACACCTCGGGCTCCACCGGCCGTCCCAAGGGGGTGCTCGTCGAGCACCACGCCATCGTCAACTTCCTGCTGTCGATGCAGGGCTCGTACGCGCTGACCCCCGATGACCGCCTGCTCGCGGTCAGCACGCACGGTTGCGACATGGCCGGGTTCGAGTTCTACCTGCCGCTGGTGAACGGCGCGCGCGTCGTCCTGGCCACACAGGACCAGGTGCTCGACCCGTGGGCGCTGCGCGCGCTGATCCGCTCCACCGGCGCCACCATGGTCCACGCCACCCCGAGCCTCTGGCGCGGCCTGATCGCCGACGCCGGCGACCCGGTGGACTGGACGCGGATCCGCGCGATGATCGGCGCCGAGGCGCTGCCGCCCGACCTGGCCCACACCATGCTCGCCAGGACGCCGACCCTGACGAACCTGTACGGCCCCACCGAGACCACGGTCTGGTCCACCGCCAAGGAGCTCGCCGGGCCCGCCGCCGACGTCTCGTCGATCGGCGTCCCCATCGCCAACACCCAGGTGTACGTCCTGGACGCCACCCTCCAGCCGGTCGCTCCCGGGGTGCCGGGCGAGCTGTACATCGCCGGCGACGGCATGGCCCGCGGCTACCTCGGCCGTCCCGGCCTGACCTCGGCCCGCTTCGTGGCCTGCCCCTTCGGGCCGGACGGCGCGCGCATGTACCGCACGGGCGACGTGGTGCGCTGGACCGCCGCGGGCGAGCTCCAGTACGCCGGCCGCTCCGACGACCAGGTCAAGATCCGCGGCTTCCGCGTCGAGCTGGGCGAGATCGAGACGGTCCTGGCCGCGCACCCGCGCGTGACGCAGGCGGTGGCGCTGGTACGCGAGGACGTCCCCGGCGACCGGCGGCTGGTGGCCTACGTCGTCCCCGGCGGCGACACGGGCGGGCTCGCCCAGGAGGTGCGCGCCGCCGCCCAGGACCGCCTGCCCGGCTACATGGTCCCCGCGGCCGTCATGGTGATCGACCGGCTGCCGCTGATGCCGAACGGCAAGCTCGACCGCAAGGCGCTGCCCGCCCCCGGAGTCACCACCGAGGAACGCGTCACCCACTGGGACGTCACCTCGATCACGGCCGGCCTGTGCGAGGCGTTCGCCGACGTGCTCGGCCTCGACAGCGTGGGCGTGGACGACGACTTCTTCGCCCTCGGCGGGCACTCCCTGCTGGCCGTCCGGCTCGTGGAGCGGCTGCGGCGCGGCGGCGTGACGATCGCGGTCCGCGACCTGTTCGTCGCCCCGACCGTCGCCGAGCTGATGAAGCGGATGACCCTGTCCTCGGTACGCGACGCGCTCGACGTCCTGCTGCCCATCCGCGCCGAAGGCGAGCGCGAGCCCTTCTTCTGCATCCACGCCGCCGGCGGCCTGAGCTGGTGCTACATGCCGCTGGCCCGCCACGCCCAGCCCGGCATCCCCCTGTACGGGGTGCAGGCCCGCGGCCTGGACGGCACCACGGAGTTCGCCGGCTCCATCCGGGAGATGGCCGCCGACTACATCGAGCAGATCCGCTCGGTACAGCCGCACGGGCCGTACCACCTGCTCGGCTGGTCGTACGGGGGAGGCGTCGCCCACGAGATCGCCGTCCAGCTCCGCACCGCCGGCGAGGAGGTCGCCGCCCTGGTCCTGCTCGACCAGTACCCGTGGGTGCCGGATCAGGACACCGAGCAGGAGGAGCACGGCGACGACCCCGACGCCGCGCTGGAGCGCCAGATGGACATCGTCCGCTGGCAGGCGGGCAACGGCTTCGGCGCCGCCACCGAGGAGGAGATCCGCACCTTCGCCCGTCTCCTGCGCAACCACCGCAAGCTGCGCCGCGGCTTCGAGCACGGCCGGTTCGACGGGGACGTGCTGCTGGTCGTCGCCGAGGACGGCAGGCCGGACGAGGCGCCCAGGCCCGAGCTCTGGCGGCCGTACGTGACGGGCGAGATCGCGGTCGCGAGCATCCCGTGCACCCACTACGAGATCGCCAAGCCCGACACCCTGGCCGAGGTCTGGTCCGCGGTGTCCCGCTGGCTGCGCCTGGACGGCTGACCACGCGAAAGAGCCCGCCCCGGCGGCCGGGGCGGGCTCGAATCCCTGGGGGATCAGCCGTGACGCTTCAGCTCGTGGAAGAACCCGGGCACCGTCATGAGGTCGCCGGAGGCGCTCACCTCGTCGAGGACGTACCTGGCCACGGCGAGGTCGAGCACTCCGAGCCCGAACGGCGAGAACACGACGGGCCGGCCGGCCGGGGGAGCGACCCGGCCCTCCAGCACGTCGTACAGCGTGCCGTCGACGAACGACCGGCCGCCGGTGCGCTGCTCGGCCAGATGCGGCGACGTGCCGGCCTTCATGCAGTGCTCGACGTCGTCGAGGATGTTGCAGGACGACAGGATGATCTCCGGCGACAGGTCGCGCAGCGAGACGTGCAGCACCAGCGGGTTGTGCGCCAGCAGCCCGGGGTCGTGGATGTGCGGCTCACCCGCGACCGTGGCCAGCACGACCAGGTCCGACGCGGCGATCAGCGACGCGGCGTCGTCGTGGATCCTGACCGGGCCCGCCCCGGCGCGCCCCAGGTAGGCCGCGAACCCGCCTGCGTGCCCGCGATCCAGGTCGAACACGCCCACCTCGTCGAAGGACAGCCCGGCCGCCGCCAGGTACGTGTGCACGTACCGGGCGATGAGGCCGGTGCCCACGAAACCGGCGCGCCGTGGCGTCACCGCACGCGCGGCGGCCAGCGTCGTCGCCGCGAGCGCGGCGGAGGCGGCGGTACGCGCCGCGCTGATGATCGAGCTCTCCAGGCACGCCATCGGATAGCCGGTCGCGGTGTCGTTGAGGATGAGCACGGCCGAGGCACGCGGGAGGCCGGCCGCCACGTTCTCCGGGAACGAGGAGATCCACTTGACGCCGTGCACGTCCACGGGCGCCCCGACCGACGCCGGCAGCGCGATGATCCTGGAGGACGGCCGGTCGGGGAAGCGCAGGAAGTAGGAGTCCGGGTTGACCGTACGGCCCTCGCCGTGCAGCCGGTACGCCGCCTCCACCACCTCCACGACCTGCTTCTCCCTGCCGTGCAGGACACCGGCGACCTGCTGTCCGGAGACGACGGCGAACGACGGTACCTGAGTCAATGTGCGCTCCCATGCGGTCGGTCGGGCAGATCGAGAGGGCCGAAGTGCTCACGCAGCCAGCCCTCCTCGTAGATGGAGTCGAGGTAGCGCTCGCCGAGGTCCGGGGCGACGGCCAGCGCGACCGGCTCCTCACCCGGGTACTTCTCCTCCAGCCAGCGCGTCGCGCCGCTCACGACGGTCCCCGTCGAGCCGCCGAACAGGAACCCCCGCGCGGCCAGGCCGTGGCAGGCCCGGATCGTGTCGGGCTCCGGCACGTGCACCACGTCGTCCACCCAGGACTCGTCGACCAGCCCGGGCCGTACGCTCGTGCCCAGCCCCGGCACCATGCGGCGCTCCGGGACGCCGCCGAACGTCACCGAGCCCACCGCGTCGACCGCGACGATCGTGACCGGCGCGCGCCGTTCCTTG
The DNA here is from genome assembly GCF_024172165.1 of Nonomuraea thailandensis. GTDB lineage: Bacteria > Actinomycetota > Actinomycetes > Streptosporangiales > Streptosporangiaceae > Nonomuraea > Nonomuraea thailandensis. The sequence goes on from NZ_JAMZEB010000002.1 coordinate 2,851,082, forward strand.
AAGTAGCGGGCGCAGCCCATCAGCGTGCCCGTGGTGCCCGCTCCGACGAACAGCACCTCCAGGCCGGGGAAGTTGCGCGCGATCGCGGGCGCGGTGTGCCGGTAGTGGGCCTGCCAGTTCCCGGGGTTGGCGTACTGGTTGAGCCACACGTAGCGGCTGTCGGAGGCGCACAGGTCGCGGACGTGCCGGATGCGGCTCTCGAGGTAACCGCCGTTGACGTCCTGCGTCTGGACCACGACGACCTCGGCGCCCAGCGAGCGCATGAGCCGCCGTGAGGCGGTGTTGCAGCGCGGATCGGTCACACAGAGGAACCGGAGCCCCTTGTCGGCCGCGACCATCGCCAGCGCGATGCCCAGGTTGCCCGACGACGACTCCACCAGTACGGAGCCCGGCCCCACCAGGCCGTCACGCTCGGCGGCGGCCACCATTTCCGTGGCCGCCTTCAACTTGACCGAACCCGCGAAGTTGAACCCTTCGCATTTCAAATAGAGCGGCGCTCCTGTAACCGTCCGCAGGTCTATGAAAAGGTCTTCGACATTGAACTCTTGCGGAGCTTTGATGACAGGCACTTCGCCGAATCCCCCAGTGCGACGGGAATGGACACGACAGAAACAGGTCGGGGGGAAGTCGAAACGAACGGCCGGCCTTTGTCCCCGGCCCTGCGCAACCTTGATCGCGGTAGCGCGGATCACGATACTTGAGGAAATCTCGGCCCGGCAAGGTCGGCAATTCCCCCGCATTTACCGGAGCGTGCACATGACAATCGCGGACGACCTGCTCGGCCTCGCCGAGCTGCCCCGGCTCCCCATCTCGCCGCGGGAGATCGAGCGCGCCCGCGCCCTGGCGGCGCGCCGCCCCCACCCGGCGGACCTCACCGACGCCGTGATCACCCTGGTGGAACGCGTCGCCGCCGACGACGGGGACCGCCCCGCGGTGGCCGACGACACCCGCCGCCTCACCTACGCCGAGCTCGCCGCCGAGGCGCGGCGCCTGGCCACGCTGCTGGAGCGGGAGGGTGCGGGGCCCGGCACGGTCGTCGCGGTGGGCGGGGAGCGGGGCGCATCGGTCATCGCCGCGTTCCTGGCGATCGAGCTCGTCGGCGCGGTGTACGTACCCGCCGACGGCACCTGGCCGGCCGCCCGCGTGACGGAGGTGCTGACGCGGGCCGGCGCCGTCCTGCTCCTGGACACCGGCCGCGACGGCGTGACACCCGCGCTCGCCGAGGGGGCGCGCGGCGCCGGCGTGCGGCTCGTCCGCGCGGCCGAGGCCGCCGGGCTCCCGGGCCGGCCGGGCCCGGCCCGGCTCGACGGGCCCGACCAGCCGCGGTACATGCTGTTCACCTCCGGCTCGACCGGCCGGCCCAAGGGCGCGGTGGTCGAGCACCAGGGCATGCTCAACCATCTGCACGCCAAGGTCGTCGACCTGGACATGACCGCCCGGGACGCGGTGGCGCAGACGGCGCCGCTCGGGTTCGACATCTCCATCTGGCAGATGCTCTGCCCGCTCGTCGTCGGCGGCCGGGTCCGGGTGGTCGGCGACGCGACGGCGTACGACTCGGTGGCCTTTGCCCGCCTCGTCGGCGCGGAGGCCATCACGATCGTCGAGCTGGTCCCCACCATGGTCCGCCTCCTCCTCGACGACCTCGCCCCCGCCCCCGCGACGGGTCTGCTCGGCGGGCTGCGCTGGATGCTGGCCACCGGCGAGGAGCTGCCCACCGAGGTGGCGCGCCGCTGGTTGCGCGAGATGCCGCACGCCGGGCTGGTCAACGCCTACGGCCCCACCGAGTGCTCCGACGACGTCACCCACCACACGGTCACGCCCGCCGACCTCGAACTGCTGCGCCTGCCGATCGGCACCCCCATCATCAACACCGACCTGTACGTCCTGCGCCGCGGCAACGACGCCAACAACGGCGACAGCGGCGACAGCGGCGACAGCGGCGACGGCGACGGCGACAACGGCGGCGAGGGCGACGGCTGGCACGCCTGCGACCCGGGCGAGACCGGCGAGCTGTTCGTCGGCGGCGTCTGCGTCGGCCGCGGCTACGCCGGCGACCACGACCGCACCCGCGAGGCGTTCTTCCAGGACCCCTTCGCCGGCACCCCCACCGGCCGTCTCTACCGCACCGGCGACGCGGTCCGCGCCCTGCCGGGAGGCGCCCTGCAGTACCTGGGCCGCGTCGACCGCCAGGTCAAGATCGCGGGGGTGCGGATGGAGCTGGGCGAGATCGAGGCCGTCCTGCAGCGCCACCCCAGCGTCGGCGCCGTCGCGGTCGTGGTCCAGGACTTCGGCCCGACCCGCCGCCCCTGACCTGCCCGGACATGCGGAAGGGCGGACGCCGGTGACCGGCGTCCGCCCTTCGGCGCCTCAGCCCTCGGCCCACCCGTGGTTCTTGGCGAACTGCAGCAGCCCGGCCCTGATCTGCACGATCTGGCCGCCGGTGAGCGACGGAGCCTCGCTGAGCAGGATCTCCGTCACCTCCCTGAGGTAGTCGTCCGCGTCGAGCACGTCGCACATGGGCTCGTCCTCGCCCGCCTGCGATGTGGCCGCCGTGGCGGCCGGCTGGGGCGCCGCCGCCACGATCGCCGTGGCGCCCGCGCCTCCGGCCGGCCGCACCCGCCACGCCTTCGGCCCCCTGTCGCCCTCCTCGACCTCGAACACCACCGCGAGCCCCGCCCGCACCTCGGACTCCGGCATCAGCATGTCGTTGACGTGCAGGAAGACGTCCTCGCCGCCGTTGTCGGGTGCGATGAACCCGTAACCCCTCGCCGCGTCGAACTTCACCACCCGACCACAGACCACCACGAACCCCCAAATTCTCCGGGCCCCATGCCCGGGACATCGGTCCACAAGATAGATCGGTTCAGCCGCCGACGCGAGCGCCGTCCGCCGGTTGCCGCTGGGCGAACTGCGTCCGGTACAGGTCCGCGTACAGCCCGCCGGCCGGCAGCAGCTCCTCGTGCGTGCCGCGTTCCCTGATCCGGCCGGCCTCCACGACCAGGATCTGGTCGGCGTTCCTGATCGTGGACAGCCGGTGTGCGATCACCAGCGACGTCCGCCCGGCCAGCGCCGTCTCCAGCGCCCGCTGGATCGCCGCCTCCGACTCCGAGTCGAGGTGCGCGGTCGCCTCGTCGAGCACGACGATCGGCGGAGCCTTGAGCAGCAGCCTGGCCAGGGCGATCCGCTGCTTCTCGCCGCCGGACAGGCGGTGGCCGCGCTCGCCGACCACGGTGTCCAGGCCGTCCGGCAGGGCGCTGATCGTGTCCCAGACGAGCGCCGCCCGGCAGGCCTCGATCAGTTCGCGCTCGCTCGCGCCGCGCCGGGCGTACTCGAGGTTGGCCCGCAGGGTGTCGTGGAACAGGTGCGCGTCCTGCGTGACCACGCCCACCGCGTCGCGCAGCGAGCCCAGCGCCAGATCGCGGACGTCCTGGCCGCCGACCCGCACGCTGCCCTCGGTGGCGTCGTAGAGGCGGGGGACGAGCTGGGTGATCGTGGTCTTGCCCGCACCGGACGGGCCGACCAGCGCGGTCAGCTTTCCCGCGGGGGCGTGGAAGCTCAGGTCGCGCAACGTCCACCGGTCGTCCGCCTGCTCCGGGACGCGGGCCGCGGCGGACTCCAGCGAGGCCAGCGACACCTCCGCCGGCCCCGGATAACGGAAACAGACCCGGTCGAAGACGACGTCCGGCGCCGGCGGGCCCGAATGACCCGGCGGGTCCAGCTCCCGCGCGCCGGCGCGCTCGGTGATGTGCGGCTCCAGGTCGAGCACCTCCAGCACCCGGTCGAAGCTCACCAGGGCCGTCAGCGCCGCGGCCTGCATCGAGGCCAGCAGGTTGATCGGCCCGTAGAGCCGCATCAGCAGCGCCACCATGGCCACCAGGGATCCGAGCTCGAGCGAGCCGCCGATGGTCAGGACGCCGCCGAGGCCGTACACGACGGCCGTGGTCAGAGCCGTCAGGACGGTGACGACGATGGCGAAGATCCGCCCGTACACGACGCGCAGGATGGAGATGTCGCGGACGCGCGCGGTCTTGCCCGCGAACGTGGCCAGGTCGTCCTGCGGGTGGCCGTACAGCTTGGACAGCAGCGCCCCGGAGACGTTGAAGCGCTCGTGCATCATCGAGCTCATGTCGGCGTCCAGCTCCATCGACTCCCGCGCGAGCCGCTCCTGCCTCTTCGCGATCAGCCGGGCCGGCAGCAGGAAGAGCGGGACCATCACCAGCGCCGCGAGGGTGATCTGCCACGACAGGTACACCATCGCGACGAGGATGAGCACGAGCGTGAGCAGCGTCGACACCGACTGCGACAGCAGCGTCGTCAGGGCCTGCCTGGCACCGATCACGTCGGTGTTGAGCCGGCTGACCAGCGCGCCGGTCTGCGTGCGGGTGAAGAACGCCAGCGGCTGGCGCTGGATGTGCTCGAACACCCTGGTCCGCAGGTCGTGCACCAGGCCCTCGCCGATCCGGCCCGAGCACCACGCCCCCAGGTACGCCGCCCCCGCCTCGACCAGCGACAACCCCGCCACCAGCAGGCACAGCCACACCACCGTGCCCGTGCGCCCGGGCAGGATCCCCTCGTCGATGATCGCCTTGAGGATGAGGGGACCGGCGGCCGTGATGACCGCGACGGTGACGGTGGCCAGCAGCAGCAGGGCCAGGAACCCGCGGTAACTCCGCGCGTACGGGAGGATCCGCCGCACCGTCCCGCGCTTCACCCGCTGCTGGGTGATCGATTCGTCGAACCGCAGCCCCGCCGGGCCGCTCTTCGTGCTCTTCGCCCCCAAGGGGTACCTGCCTCGCTGTCGATGGGGATGGGCGGCGGTGCCGGACAGGCCCGTTCAACTGCGGCATCAGCGCAGTTGAACGGGGAACCGCCGAAATTGACTGGCGCCCGGTGCCTGAGTTCATAGTTGGTCCCAGCGGGGCCGAGCGACGCATCACGCGGCCACCGAACGCCGGACCGGAGTCGTACGCACGTCCGTTCTCCGGCGCCACCCACATCCCGTACCCGAGAAAGGACGACGTGGTGACGAATCCGTTCGACGACCCGGATGCCCAGTACCTGGTCCTGGTCAACGACGAGGGCCAGCACTCCCTCTGGCCGATCTTCGTGACGGTCCCCGAAGGCTGGAAGACCGTGTTCGGGCAGGCCGGACGCCAGGAATGTCTCGACTACATCGAGAAGTCGTGGACCGACATGCGGCCCAAGAGCCTGATCGAGGCGATGGAGAAGAAGTAACCCGTTCCGCGGCGTCGCCGACCCACCCGTGGTGGTCGGCGACGTCGGCTTTTCCGGGAGGTCTTCGGCGTCGCCGTCCGTCATGGCCCGGCCCCGTTACTGGCCGACGGCCTTCCAGGGCAGTGACGGGTCCCGCTCGTCGAGCTCCTGCGCGAACTGATGCCAGGTGGCGGCGTACTGGCGGGCCAGCCTGACCACCACGTGCTCCCAGTGGGGAGGGACCGCGGCGATGAGCTCCGACCAGCTCTCCATCGCCATCGCGGTCTCCTTCAGCAGCCGCAGCAACTGGCGGCCCTCCTCCTTCAGGCGTAGCGAGGGGTCGCGCAGCAGCTTGTCCAGCACCAGGGAGGGCTCCGGCTGGGGGAGTTGCGCCGTCGTGGCCTGCTCGGCGCGCCGCCGGCCGATCTGGTCGGGCATCGCGGCGTCCGGTACGGGCCCCGCCGCGCCCTCCGCCGCGCCCTCCGCCGTGCCGGTGACCGGCAGGATCATCGTGGGCGGCTCGTTCGACAACATGCGTTTGCGCACGTCGCTCGCCGTGGCCGGGGAGATCCCGGCGAGCCGTGCCACCTCGCGCAACGAGGCGTCGGGATTGCGGGCGATGACCTCGGCCGCGCGTAACCGGCCGCTGGCGCCGCTCAGCGGCCGGACCCTGCCGTCGCGGCCGATGCGCGCGTTCAACTGCGGCACCGAGTCAGTTGAACGACGGCGGATGGCGGCCACCGCCTTGGCGCCGAGCCCGGACGCCCGCGCGATGGCCCGGTCCGACATGTGCGGGTGCGAGGCGACGATGCGGATCGCGGCGGCTCGCCGGTCGGCGTGGGTGAGGGGGAGACCGTGGGCGATGTTCGCCTGCACGGCGTGCAGGAAGGCGTCTTCCGTGGTGCCGTCGAAGAACTCGACGTCGATGTCCTTCTGGCCGCGTACCAGGGCGGCGAGCAGGCGGTGCATTCCGTCGATCACGCGCCGGTCGGAGCGGCGGACGAGGATGGCGGGAAGGGGACCGTCGATCTCGGCCAGCCGCGCCACGTGTTCCTGGTCCTGCCCCGCCAGCCGGGGCGACTCGCCGGGCATGAGCGTGGCGATCGGCACGCAGACGATCTGCGGCCCCAGACCGTCGGGAAGTGCGGTGAGTCCGGCGGAGCCGATGCCCGCGGACTCCGGAACCGGGACCACGCCGAATTCGTTCAACTGCAAATCTTTCACCCCGTTAACATGGTGCTTATGGCTAACTGTCCTCATTAATTGCCCGCCGCCGGTCGATCGCATTCTCGCGTGATTTTCTCCAGCGAAGTCCCGGCATGGCGGCGGGCATGGTCCGTCGCGATTTCGAAAGTGCTCAGGAGAGCGAAAGAAGTGCCCGTCCCCGCACCAGGTGGCCGCCGCGCCCGACCCGCGTCATTCCACAGAATGCCATCGGCCGATCAGAGAGGCGCAGGATGAGGCGGGCGTCCCTGCGGGCCGCCCGTGGGGCCAGAAGCTCATGATTACTCATCATCCACAGGGCGGGTCACCATGCCAAGCCTTTGGAGTCATCTTTGTATGTCAAATTTGTCATTGACCGATCGGGTCAGGTAATTCTCTCTGGTAAGTGCGCTCCCCGGATGAAGGGCGGGAAGCGCCGCGGGCCGAGGGGATGGCGAACCCCCCTGTTCAGCCGCCGTGGGCCGCGCGCACCGCCGGGGCACGGCCTAGATACACGGTGATTGATCATTGATCTACTTCGCGTGGCTGCGCCCGCGACCTGCGAACTCACCGCGGCCCCGGCGGCCGGGCGCCGGCTCGGGACGCCGGAAGTCACGCTCGGCGCCTCGGGTGGTAACGGACGGTGAGTGCCGGCCCCTCCCTGGACCGTGCCGAATCCTGTGGCCCGTGCCGGGATGAACCATTAGCGGGTCGCGAGGTGACGAGGCGGCCACGCTCGGTCCCCGCCCGGCGGGCATACGCCGCTTGTACTCTTTTTATAGGGGCTGGTATTAGGTTCTCGTCCATGTACTTGCGGTCGACTCCCCGGCGGAATAAGGACGGTTCCGTAGTTCGCTACCTGCAGTTGGCCCACAACGCGTGGGATCCGGCGACGAAGCGTTCGAAAGTGCAGGTCATCTACAATTTCGGCCGCGACGACGCCTCGAACCGGCAGGCCCTTTTACGCCTGGCCGCCTCGGTTGTCAAGATTCTCGATCCCGCCCAGCTCCTCGACGTGACCGCCGACGGCCTGGAGTTCGTGGACTCGCGGCCGTTCGGCGCGGTGTGGGCGCTGGACGGGCTGTGGCGGCAACTGGAGCTCGACGGAACGTTCCGCCGGATGCGCCGGGACGGCGCGCTGGACCCCGCGGCGGAGCGGGTGTTGTTCGCCCTGGTCGCCGGCCGGGCCCTGGCGGGCTCGGCCGACCCGCCCGCCGAGGTCGCGCGCTGGGTGAACGAGGACGTCTTCGTCGACGGGCTGCCCGCCACCACCGAAAACGATTGCCAGAAGGTGACCGAGTGGCTGTGCGAGGTGTCCGGCCGGCTGCAGGAAGAGGTCTTCCATCGGGTGGCCGACCGCCTCGGCCTCGAAGCCGACCTGCTGTTCTTCGAGTCCGCCCACGGCGCCCTGCCGCCGGACCTCGGCCTGGACGGCGACGAGGATCCCCAGGGCGCGGGGACGACGGGTTTCCAGGCCCTCGCCCCGCCCGGCTGCCACGAGGCCCACCAGAGCGTGATCGGGCTGGCCGTCACCCGTTCGGGCATCCCGCTCAGGGTCTGGCGCTGGCCCGGCTGCGCGGACGACGCGGCGATGATCCGCCAGGCCAGGGAGGACATGAAGGGCTGGACGCTGTCGCGCGTCGTCCGGACGGCCGACCGCGGCTGCCCGGTCGCCGCCGGCCGGTGCGCCCTGCACAAGGACGACGACCACCACTACATCGTCGGCGCGAAACTGCGCTCGGGGTCGGCCGAGGCCGACGCCGCGCTGTCCCGCCAGGGCCGCTACCACCGCGCGGCGGCGAACCTGCGGGTCAAGGAGGTCCACATCGCCGCGGACGAACGCTTCGTGATCTGCTGCGACACCCGGACCGCCCAGCGCGACGCCGAAGTACGCACCCGCCTGGTGGAGGAGCTCTCCGCGCTGATCGACGACACCGACAGGCTGTCTCTCGCCGACCGCACCGACCTGCACCTGGAGATCGCGGCCCATCCCCGGATGCGCCGCTATCTGCGCCTGACGCCCGGCGGGCTGCTGCGCATCGACGTCAAGGCCGTCAAGACCGAGGAGAACCTCGACGGCAAGTACCTGGTCCGCACCACCGACCCCGAGCTGCCGGCCGAGGAGATCGCGCTCGGCTACATGCGGCTGCTCGAAACGGAACGCGGGTGGCGCGACCTGCTCGCCGGCCTGCGGCGGCTGCAGACCCAGGGGGAGCCTGGAGGCCGCGGGCACCTGCTGCTCACCTGGCTCAGCCTTCTTCTCGTCCGCGTCGCCGAGAGCCGCACCGGGCTGCCGTGGTCACGGTTGCGGCGCGAGCTCGACCGCATCAAGCTCGGCACGTTCGCCGCCCGGACCAGCGTCCTGCGGCAGCGTACCGAGATCACCGAGGAGCAGTACGGGCTGCTCGCGGCCCTGGGCCTGGCCCCACCGCCGCGGATCGTCCAGAGCACCTCGCCGGACGGCTGAGGACGGCCACCGGTCGCGAGCCGCCCACCGGCGCGGACGGCCGGGGGCGGCGTCGGGAGCTTATCCGTCAGAAATCGGGAAAGATCAGGTTCCGGACCGCCGTCCGCGTCATCCTTGGAGGGTGCAGACGACTGACCTCCTTCACTCCCTCTACGCCCGGCGCCTGCGCCGTCAGATCATGGCGGGACCGCTGCCCCGCCACGTCGGCCTGATCATGGACGGCAACCGGCGCTGGGCCAGGCAGATGGGCATGGCCAACCCGAGCATGGGCCACAAATTCGGCGCCGACCACATCGAGCACGTGCTGACCTGGTGCGAGGGGCTCGGCATCCAGCACCTGACCGTGTTCCTCTGCTCGACGGAGAACCTCCAGCGCCGCGGCGACGAGGAGGTGGCCTTCCTGCTGAAGGTGATCGAGCAGATGGTCGCCGACCACTTCGACCGCCCCGACGCCCGCTGGCGGGTGCACGTAGCGGGGATGCTCGACATCCTGCCCGACACCACGGCCCGCGCGCTCAAGAGCGCGGTCGAGGCCACCCGCACGTGCGACACCGGCTTCCACCTCACCCTGGCCATCGGGTACGGCGGGCGCCAGGAGGTCATCGAGGCGCTGCGCGAGCTGCTGTACGAGCGGGCCGAGGCCGGGCAGTCCATGGTGGAGCTGGCCTCGACCCTGACCGTGGACGACGTGGCCCGCCACCTGTACACGGCCGGGCAGCCGGACCCCGACCTGGTGATCAGGACCAGCGGGGAGCAGCGCATGTCGAACTTTCTGCTCTGGCAGTCCGCCTACTCCGAGCTGTACTTCTGTGAGGCGTACTGGCCGGCCTTCCGCGAGATCGACTTCCTGCGGGCGCTGCGCAGCTTCGCGGACCGGCAGCGGCGATACGGGAGCTGACCAGGGGTGGTGGGGTCAGGGGCGGCCGCTGGTAATTCGGTTGCGGGTGGGGCGGCGTGGCTGGTGAGGTGTGCCGGTGAATCGTGCAGAGGTACTGGCCGCTTTCGATCGGGAGATGCGGCGCGAGGTCGTGGCCGACGGCCCGGACACCGAGGTCGAGCGTGACGGCGACGTGGTGCGCCAGGTGGGGCCGGAGGACGGCTGGAACGGTGTCCTCTGGTCCGGCCTGCGCGGCGACGGTGCCGACGCCGACGCCGCCATCGCCGCGCAGGTGCGGCACTTCGGAGCGCTCGGGCGCGCGTTCGAGTGGAAGGTGTACGGCCACGACCGGCCCGCCGACCTCGGCAGCCGCCTGGAGGCCGCCGGCTTCACCCCCGAGCCCGCCGAGACGCTCATGGTGGCGCGGGCCGCCGCGATCCCCGGCGCGCCCGTCCCTGACGGGGTCCGCCTGGCGCCGGTGATCGACCAGGAGGGCGTGGAGCTGGTGGCCGACGTGCACGACGCCGCCTTCGGCGCCGGCCGCGTACGCATCAGGGAGCGCCTGCTCGCCCAGCTCGCCGCCGGCAGCGTCGTCGCGGTCGTCGCCATGGCCGGTGACGTGCCGATCAGCGCCGCCCGCATGGACCTGCACCCCGGCACCCGGTTCGCGGGCCTGTGGGGCGGCGGCACCGTGCCGGAGTGGCGCGGGCGCGGCGTCTACCGGGCACTGGTCGCCTACCGCGCCCGGGAGGCGGTGGCCCGCGGCCACGAGTTCCTTCAGGTGGACGCCTCCGACCAGAGCCACCCCATCCTGCTGCGGCTGGGCTTCGCCGAGCTCACCACGACGACGCCGTACGTCCATCCTTGAGTACCCTTGACTGACCCTTTTCCCGCGGAGCCCCGAGGAGTACGTCACGAACCCCCGAGAGCTCGGCCTGCTGGCCGACTGTGAGAGCTGCTTCGGGCTGTGCTGCGTCGCGCTGCCGTTCTCGGCCTCGGCCGACTTCGCCGTGGACAAGGACGGCGGGCAGCCCTGCCACAACCTGCGCGACGACTTCCGCTGCTCGATCCACACGCGGTTGCGGGAGCGCGGGTTCCAGGGGTGCACGGTGTTCGACTGCTTCGGGGCCGGGCAGAAGGTCTCGCAGGTCACGTACGAGGGGCGAAGCTGGCGGGAGGCGCCGGCCACGGCACGGCAGATGTACGCGGTGTTCCCCGTCATGCGGCAGCTCCACGAGCTGCTGTGGTACCTCGCCGAGGCGCTGACCCTGGAGGCGGCCCGGCCGCTGCACGACGCGCTGCGGCTCGCCCTGGACGAGACCGAGCGGCTCACCCGGCAGAGCGCCGACGTGCTGGAGAAGCTCGACGTGGCCACCCACCGGGGTGAGGTGAACGGGCTACTGCTGCGGGCGAGCGAGCTGGCGCGGGCCGGGCTGGGCGGCAGGGAACGCCGGGGGGCCGACCTGATCGGCGCCCGGCTGAAGGGGGCGGGGCTGCGCGGCGCCAACCTGCGCGGGGCCTACCTCATCGGGGCCGACCTGCGAGGCGCCGACCTGCGGCAGGCCGACCTGATCGGGGCCGACCTGCGGGGCGCCGACCTGTCGGGGGCCGATCTCACGGGCTGCGTCTTCCTGACCCAGGCGCAGGTCAACGCCGCCAGGGGCGACTCCGCCACTCGGCTGCCCGACCGGCTGACCCGCCCCGCCCACTGGGCGGCTGACGGGCCGGCCGGTGCTCGGCCCGGTGACAGGCCCGGTGACAGGCCCGGTGACAGGCCCGGTGACAGGCCCGGGGGCCGGGGAACGGGCCGCCGCCCGCGCCGCCGCTGAGGCCGTCCCGCCCCGTCACTGACGACATCCCTGCTCACAGCGAGTCCGCCGTGTCCCCCAGGGATTCCAGCAGGTCGCGCAGCGTCTCGGCGAGGGCCGCGCGGCGCTCCTCCGGCAGCGCGGCCAGCACCCGATGCTCCGTCTCGACGTGATCGGGCAGCACCCGTTCGATCAACGCGTACCCCTCCTCGGTGAGCGTCACGTGGACGACCCGCCCGTCCGACTCGCTGGGCGTGCGCGTCACCAGCCCGCGCGCCTCCAGGCGGTCGAGGCGCTGCGTCACCGCGCCCGAGGTGATCATCGAGGCCCGCATCAGCTCGGCGGGCGTCAGCCGGTGCGGCGGGTCGCTGCGGCGCAGGGTGGCCAGGACGTCGAAGGAGGCCCTGTCCAGCTCGTGCGCGGCGAACGTCCGGCGTAGCTCCGCGTCGATCAGCCGGTGCAGCCGCGACAGCCGCCCGATCACGCCCATCGGGGAGACATCCAGGTCAGGGCGCTGCTCGTGCCATTGCTTCAGGACGAGTTCGACATGATCGGCCACCACCCCAGCCTAGCGATGTCTTAGTGGTGAGGTAAATCGCGTGACAGATTGCTTAGTGCTGAGATACTTTGTCTTAGTGCTAAGGAATCGAACGGGCATCGTCCTCGTGACCGCGCTGACCCCCGCCATCTGGGGCACCACGTACCTCGTCACCACCGAGCTCCTGCCGCCCGACCGGCCGCTCCTGGCCGCGGTGCTCCGGGCCCTGCCCGCCGGCCTGCTCCTGGTGGCGATCACCCGGTGCCTGCCGCGGGGGATCTGGTGGTGGCGCGCGCTGGTGCTCGGCGCGCTGAACATCGGCGTGTTCTTCGCGTTGCTGTTCGTGGGGGCGTACCGGTTGCCCGGAGGGGTGGCGGCGACCGTCGGCGCCGTCCAGCCGCTGCTGGTCGCCCTGCTGTCGGCCGGGCTGCTCGGCGAGCGGCTCACCTGGCGCACCCTGCTGGCCGCCGTGGCGGGGGTGGCCGGGGTCGGCCTGCTCGTGCTGCGGGCGGACGCCCGGCTGGACATGCTGGGCGTGGCCGCGGCCCTCGGCGGGGCCGCCGTCATGGCGGCCGGGGTCGTGCTGAGCAAGCGGTGGCAGTCGCCCGCGCCGCTGCTGGCCACCACCGGATGGCAGCTCGTCGCCGGCGGCGTGCTGCTGGTCCCCGTCGCGCTGGTGGTCGAAGGGGCGCCGCCGGCCGCGTTGAGCGGTGCGAACGTCGCCGGGTACGCCTACCTCTCGCTCATCGGGGCCGCGCTCGCCTACGCCCTGTGGTTCAGGGGGCTGCGGGTGTTGTCGGCCACCAAGGTCACCTTCCTCGGGCTGCTCAGCCCGGTCGTGGCCACCGCGCTGGGGTGGATCGTGCTCGGCCAGGAGCTCACCGCGGCCCAGGCGTTCGGTGCGGTCGTCGTGCTGGCCGCGCTGGCCGCCGCCCAGCTCCAGCCCTCCCGGCCGCGGCCCGCCGGGCCGCGCCTGCCCGTCGAGGAGCCCGAGCTCGCCGGGAAGCGGGCCTGACGCGGGGCCCGGCGGCGGCGAGCCCGGCGGCCGCCTCCGGGCTCGCCGCCGCCGGCCGGGCTCAGTGCCCGCGGGGGCGCTGGACGTACAGGCGGTTGCCCTCGGGGCCGGTCCACTCCATCCGCACCACGCCGGCCACCGCGGAGTCGCCCACGCGTGACGGGTCGGCCCAGTAGCCGAAGGCGGGGTTGCGGAAGAACGTCGCCCACACCTTGCCGCTGTGGTCGGCGAAGAAGTTGTTGTGACCCGCGCCGACACCCGCGGTCCACCGCTCGGAGTACGGACCCTCGAACGTGTCCGAGACGGCCACGACGGCGTCGTACTGGTACTGCGCGCGGCCGGCGCCGGGCGGGTCGTAGGCGTAGCGCGTGCTGCCGTCGGCGTTGACCGACGAGCGGTCCCACGCGGCGTGGAGCAGGTAGTACTTGCCGCCGTGCTTGAAGACGTACGCGCCTTCGAGGTACGGCTCGGGCGAGTAGGGCCGCTGCTGGAACCTGGGCAGGTTCGTGGCCGGGACGATGTCCTCCATGTCGTCCCGGAACTTCGCGTACAGGTGGTTGTGCAGCACCAGCCACGCGTCGTCGCCCTCGCTGTAGAGGCTGCCGTCGATGTGGTGGTAGGCGCCGGGTTTGATCCAGTTGGGCCCGCCGATGAACGACTCGCCGAACGGCTTGTCGTGGTTGCCCTCGACCAGCCGGTACGGGCCCTCCACCCCGCCCTCGCTCACCAGCATGAACGAGCCGACCTTCTGGGAGTGGTCGCCCATGCACGCCACGATGTACCACTTGCCGCGGAAGTAGTGCACCTCCGGCGCCCACGCGTTGCCCCGCTTGCCGAACTGGCCCTCGTCGGTCCAGTACTCCTGCCACGGGGCCACCACCACCCGCCCCGGCCGGTTCTCCCCGGCGAACTCGGGCGACCACACCTTGCCCTTCTCGGCGTCCGGCCGGATGCGCGTGGTGTCGGCCAGCCGCCACGGCCCGCGCAGGGACCGGGCCGTCCACACGAAGATGCCGTCGTTCCACGGCCCGGCCGCGGCGAGGCCGGGCACGCGGGTGGTGCCGGTGGCGACGTAGAGCGGGCGGCCGCCCACGCGGAAGCAGTTGACGTAGGTGTCGCGGATCCAGACCCGGCCGAGCTCCTCGTCGCGGGGGCGCAGCTCCAGGGGGAGGATGAAGGAGTTGTCGTCACGCGGCCACAGCTCCTGCCGGGTGTCGGCCAGGCCGTAGGGCTCGGGTTCGGGCCAGTTCGCCGGATAACGCCGCATCGACGCGTCCGCCCGCGAGGCGCCGGCCGCCGCGTGCGAGGCGTCCGCGGACGCGTGGGCCGCGGACGCCGGCAACGCCGCCGCTCCCAGCAGGCCCGCCACACCGGTCAGCAAGGATCGCCGGTCGAAACCGTTGTCGGAACCAGTCATCAAGGGTGTCCCTTCCACGTGGACGCATGCCGGGCAGGCCCCGCCCCGAGGTCGGGTGCGGGGTCGCCGATCGTGCGCAATGCGGAGAGTCTGCCCAAGACGCCCAAATTTCGTCAATAACCCGGAAGAAATCTTCCCCGAGGCCGCCGAACAGGTCATCAAGGGTGAAAGTCCAGGTCAAAGCCTTGCGGGCGAGAGGGGGAGAGTGCACCGTGCGTAACGTTCGCGTAACGGGCTTGTCGAAGCGGCCCGCCGCGCGGTTAGGTGGCGTCCGTGATCAGCTTCACTGTTCGGAGCGCTCGACCGGCCCCCGGAAGAGCGGCATGACCATCACCGCGTCAACCGTCACCGGCCCCGTGGCCGAGCACGGCGAGGGGCCCGTGTGGTCCGCCCGCTGGGGCGGCCTGCGGTGGGTGGACATGCTGGCGGGGGACGTGCTGGCGCTGGCCGCCGACGGGTCGGTGCGCCGCAGGCACGTCGGCGCCGTCGCCGCCGTCGTCCGGCCGCGCGTCTCCGGCGGGTACGTCGTCGCGGCCGAGCGGGAGCTGCTGCTGGCCGGCTCCGACGACCTGGACGCCCCGCTGCGCTCGCTCGGCGAGGCGTGGAGCGACCCCGCGATCCGCATGAACGAGGGCGGCTGCGACCCCGGTGGCCGCTTCTACATCGGCAGCATGGCCTACGACGCCTCGCCGGGCCGCGGCTCCTTCTACGTGGCCGGTCCGTCAGGGGCGCTGCGGGTGGTGCTGCCCGAGGTGACGATCTCGAACGGATTCGGCTTCAGCCCGGACGGGCGGCTGGCGTACTACGCCGACACCGGGACCGGGCGCGTGGACGTGCTCGACTACGACCCCCGGGAAGGGCTGAGCGGGCGGCGGCCGTTCGCCGTGGTCGACCCGGAGCAGGGCGCGCCCGACGGGCTGACGGTGGACGCCGAGGGCGGGGTCTGGGTGGCCATGTGGCAGGGCGGGGCCGTGCACAGGTACGACCCCGGCGGGCGGCTCGACGCCGTCGTCCGGCTGCCGGTCAGCAAGGTCACGGCCGTCACGTTCGGCGGCGACGACCTGGACCGGCTGTTCATCACCACCTCGGCCCTCGGCGTGGATCGCGCGGAGCAGCCCGAGGCGGGGGCGATCTTCTGCGCCGACCCGGGTGTCCGCGGCCTGCCGGTGCTGCCCACCACCCTCTGACAGGGGCTGGCGGGGGGCGACGTCCAGCACCCGCGGCGGACGGGAAGGGCCGTCCGCGGCGTCAGCCGGCTCCCGGCAACACCACGGCCTGCCGCACAGGCTGCCGACGGGCGGGACACCGGCGTGAACGTCGCCCATAGCTTGGACAGCGCTTGCCCGCCCGCCGGTTCCATCCGGACCGCAACCCGATCCGGCGATCGCGACCGCCCAGGTCAGGGAACCCGATCCGGCGATCGCGACCGCCCAGGTCAGGGAACCCGATCCGGCGATCGCGACCGCCCAGGTCAGGGAACCCGATCCGGTGATCGCGACCGCCCAGGTCAGGGGTGCCGGGCCGCCGCGTGCGCGGCGCCGTACCCCTCCGCGCGCACCACGATCCGGCCCGACCGCACCCGGAGCGCGACCTCCGTGTCGTCGCCGGGCTCCGTCACCCCGGCCGCCGCCGCCAGCGCGCCGCTCTCGTCGTACACGACCCGCAGCCGCGGCCAGGCCTGGCGCGGGAACGCCTGCCGCAGGCACGTGCTCACCTCGGCGATCACCAGCCGGGCCAGCGGCAGCAGCTCCTTGGGCGCGCCCGTCGCCACGACGGCGGTGACCTCGGCGTCCGCCGGCGCGGCGCGCACCGCGTCCTCGGCGGCGGAGAGCCGGTGCAGCCCGAGCACCGCCACCACGCCGTCGCGCTCCGGCCGGGCCGGCCCGCCGCCGACCGCGTCGATCGCTCCGGGAGGCGGCGACCAGGGCTCGGCCGTCTCCCGCACCCGGGGGCGCAGGGGCGCCGGCGCCCACCGGTCGCCCAGGTCGAGGCCGGCGAGCTGCTCGCACACCCGGATCACGTTGAACGGATCCACGAACCCCGGCGCGGCGGCCGAGAGCTGAGTGGCTCCCTGCAGAACCGTGAGCACCGACTCGGCCAGCCGCACCAGCCGCCCGTCCGGCTCCTTCGGCGGGCGCAGCCGCTCCATGGCCAGCCCGATCAGGACCGCGTTGAGCTGCATGAGCTGCGCGTACGGCCGCCGCGTGACCTCGTCGGCGAGGATCTCGGGGATCAGGTGCATGCTCAGCCTGCTCGGCTGCCGCTCGTCCTCGGTGGCCAGGGGCAGCCGGGTCACCCAGGCGCGCGCCAGCTCGGCGAGGGCCTCCCGCACGGTGAGCGCGGGCTCCTCCGGGGCGGCTACGGGCACGCGCTCGGCCAGGTCGGCCAGCACGGCGAAGTAGAGCGCCCGCTTGCCGGGGAAGTTCGAGTAGACGGCTCCGCGCGTGAGCTCCGCGCGGTCGGCGATGTCGTCGATCTTGGCTTCCCTGAACCCGCGCTCGGCGAACTCCGCCCTGGCCGCGGCCAGCACCTTCGCGCGATTGCGCTCCTGGGTCTCCGCTCTGGTGAGCCGGGCCAACCGTCCTCCTCGTTGCCGTGTGCTCCGCAGCCAAGATACCGTGAACATCCAGATGATGGGATCATTCGAAATGGGGCCACGATGGATGTGCCGGAGATCGACCTGACCGATCCGGTGGTGCTGCACGATCCGTACACGGCGTACGCACAGGTCAGGGAGCTGTCCGCGGTGGTGCGGCTGCTGGTGCCGGGGTTCGGCCCGTTCTGGGCCGTGACGCGGCACGAGGAGGCCAGGGCGATGCTGGCCGACCCGCGCATGCGGATCAACGAGGCCAGCTACCTGCGGCCCGACGTGCCGGAGCACTGCCGGCCGTACCTGCGCACGATGTCGGAGACGAACGGCGCCGAGCACGCCCGCCTGCGCCGGCTGGTCGCGCCCGCGTTCACGCCCCGCAAGGCCGGCGAGTTCGCCGCGCGCGTCGAGCGGATCGTCGAAGGGCTGCTGGACGAGCTGCCGGAGCGGGAGCCGGTGGACCTGCTGGAGCGCTTCGCCAAGCCGCTGCCGATCGACGCGATCTGCGAGCTGGTCGGCATCCCGCCCGCCGACCGCCCACGCTGGCGGGAGTACGGCGCCGCCATCGCCGCCGGGCACGGCGAACGGTTCGCGCGGTCCATCCCGGAGATCATCGGCGACGCCAGGTCGGCGATCGCCGCGGTCAAGGAGCGGCCCGGCGACGGCCTGCTGTCCGATTTGGCCCGCGTCGTGGAGGAGGACGGCGACCGGCTCTCCGACGACGAGCTGGTCACCATGGTCTGGCTGCTCGTCCTGGCCGGCCAGACCCCCGCCAACCTCATCGCGAACGCCGTCGCCACCCTGCTCGCCCATCCGGACCAGCTCGCCGCGCTGCGCGCCGACCCCGCGCTCATGCCGCGCGCCGTGGACGAGCTGGCCCGCTGGAGCCCGCCGCAGCCGATGACCGTGCCGCGGTTCCCCGCCGAGGACGTCGAGATCGGCGGCGTGCCCATCCCCGAGGGGCAGCCGGTCACGGTCTCCGTGGCCTCCGCCAACCGGGACCCGCGCGTGTTCGACGAGCCCGACAGGTTCGACATCGGGCGGGAGCCGGGGCCGCACCTCGGGTTCGGCCACGGGCCGCACTTCTGCGTGGGCTCCTCGCTGGCCCGCATGCAGACCGGCGTCGCGCTCGGGGCGCTGCTGCGCCGCTTCCCCGACCTGGCGCTCGCGGGGGAGGCGTCGTACCTGCCCGACCCGGGGACGCGCAGGCTGGCGTCCCTGCCCGTGACCCTGCGCCCGGCGGGCTGAGGCGGCGCGATGGCACGCACCGGCAAGACCGGAGACCTGCCGCACTGCTCGTTCTGCGGCAGGAGCCAGAGCGAGGTGCGCAGGCTCATCGCGGGCCCGCCCTCCGTCTGCATCTGCGACGGGTGCGTGGGCCAGTGCACCGAGCTCATGGCCGGGGAGCGCGCGGCGCGCGGCCCCGCGACCGTGGAGCCGCCCAGGCCGCGCGAGATCCACGCCTTCCTCGACCAGTACGTGATCGGCCAGGACCAGGCCAAGCGTGCCCTGTCGGTCGCCGTCCACAACCACTACAAACGCGTCCGCGCGCCCGAGGCCGAACTGGGCAAGTCGAACATCCTGCTCCTCGGCCCCACGGGCAGCGGCAAGACGCACCTGGTGCGGACGCTGGCGCGGCTGCTCGACGTGCCGTTCGCCGTCGCCGACGCCACCGCGCTCACCGAGGCCGGGTACGTCGGCGAGGACGTCGAGACCATGCTGCTCGCGCTCGTCGAGGCAGCCGGCCACGACCTGGCCAGGGCCGCGACCGGCATCGTCTACATCGACGAGATCGACAAGATCGCCCGTAAGGGCGACAACCCGTCGATCACCCGCGACGTCTCGGGGGAGGGCGTGCAGCAGGCGCTGCTGAAGATCCTGGAGGGCACGGTGGCCGGCGTGCCGCCGCAGGGCGGCAGGAAGCACCCCCACCAGGACCTCATCCAGCTCGACACGACGAACGTGCTGTTCATCGCGGGCGGCGCGTTCGCCGGCCTGGAGCAGATCATCGAGCGGCGGGTGGCCCGTGGCGGCGCCGGCTTCGGCGCCGCGCTCCGGCCGGGGCCCGACGCCGGCGACGTGCTCGCCCAGGTGATGCCGCAGGACCTGGTCCGGTACGGGTTCATCCCGGAGTTCGTCGGCAGGGTCCCCGTGGTGGCGACGCTGCGCCCGCCGGACCGCGAGGCGCTGGTCCGCATCCTGACCGAGCCGCGCAACGCGCTGATCGAGCAGTACCGGCGGCTGCTGGAGCTCGACGGGGTCGAGCTGGAGTTCGCGGACGGCGCCGTGGCCGCCGTCGCCGAGCAGGCGCTGCTGCGCCGCACCGGGGCCAGGGCGGTGCGCGCGATCATGGAGGAGGTGCTGCTCGACGTCATGTACGAGGTCCCGGGCCGGGACGACGTGGCCCGGGTCGTGATCACTCGCGAGACGGTGCTGGACCGGGTGAACCCGACCCTGGTGCCCCGCGATCGGCCCCTGGATCGGCCCCTGGATCGGCACGACCCTGAACGCCGGGAGAGATCCGCCTGAGCCGGCCGATCGGGACGGGCCGCAAAGCCCGACGGCGCGGCCACGCCGGAGGGGCCCGGGAAGCGGGACGGCGCGGCCATGCGGGCTGAGCCGGAAAGTGATCGGCGCAGCCGGCCGGCGCGGCACCGGCCGGCTGCGCGAACGCCGGCCACCCGGACGAAACCGCCTCCGTCCGGGTGGCCGGAGCCTCAGGGGCCGGGGCGGCCCGGTGGCCCCGGCGCTCCCTGAGGCTGCGCAGGGCGGGCAGGCTCGGGTGGCGTGAGCCTGGTCCGCCCGGCTGTGGTGGGGCGGGGTCAGCCGGCCAGCCGCTCCAGCGGGCGCCTGGCGTCCTGCTCGCCGTCGCCCCGCGTCCCCGCCCCGGGCTCGTCGCGCTCAGCGCCCCTCCGCACGATGTCCTCCGCGCCCCTCCGCACGATGTCCACCGTGACGAACTGCGCCCGCCCCGGGTGCCGTCGCACGCGGACGGAAGCGGCGCAGCAGGCCGCCGCTATTTCCGCGCCGAACGCCTCGAAGTCGTCGGCGCAAATCCCCGCCCGGAGCAGAATGAAAGCCCTTTCCCCGGAATCGGTCGGCGTTATCCAGAGGATCAGCGGAATTCTGCCTCCGCGGGTGTGCATGGACGTCTCCGCGCACACCCGCTGGATCCGGTGCCGGGAAAACACGCACCAGAAGTGCCGCAGCATCCATTTCCGGCCGGCCGGCACCGTGGCGGGCACGCCCACGGGGCCCGCCAGCGCGACCGGCGCCCACCACATTCCCTGGCCGAGGGCGGTCGCGATCACGACCGCCGCCCCGGCCGCGAGCGCCAGCAGGACGATCTCCGTACGCCACCGCCACAGCCGCGTGACCAGCCCGGGGCCCGGCTCAAGCAGCAGGCCCTCGGCCGCCGCGTACGGGTTGTGGCGCGGATTACGCGGGAACATGACGACCAACTCCTCCGGCCGACGGCTCCCGGGCGGCCCCCGGTCCGGCGAGGCGGGCCGCCTTCAGCGCGTCGAAGCGCGGGTCGCGATACCGCCGGGAGCCGAACCCCGTTCTGGTGACCGTCCACCCGTACTGGCGGGCCCGCTCGTCCCGGTCCGCGCACAACGCCCGGTCGGCGCGCGCCAGCAGCTCGCTGACGTAGGACCTGATTCGCGATACTCGCGCGGCGACGTGAAGCATTTCGGCCACCACTCCCCCTCCGTCTTTGTCCTTGTGGAAACCCCTCATATTCGTGCGCAGGTCGACTGCCGATACCGCCAGTTTGCGCCGCGCCCGCCAATTCAGCGATAAAGCTGGCTCCCGAGTCGGTGGTTCGGTTTTCCGCACCCGTTGAGCGGGCGAGGGCGGCGGGCTAACGTTTGCCACGTGACGTCCTTCCGGGTGGTGATCGCCGAGGACCACCTGCTGGTGCGGGCCGGGATCGAGGCCCTCATCGCGACCGAGTCCGGGGCCGAGGTCGTCGGCGTCTGCTCGGGTTACGAGGCGCTCATGGAATGCGTCGAGAAGGAGCAGCCCGACGTCGTCGTCACCGACATCCGCATGCCGCCGACCATGAGCGACGAGGGCATCAGGGCGGCCACGACGCTGCGGGCCAGCCACCCCGACGTGGCCGTGCTGGTGCTGTCGCAGTTCCTCGACCCGACGTACCTGCTGGCCCTGATCGAGCAGGGCAGCAGCAGGCGCGGCTACCTGCTCAAGGAGCGCATCGCCGCGCCCGGCGAGCTGGTCTCGGCGGTGCGCACGGTCGCCTCCGGCGGGTCGTTCATCGACCCCGTGGTCGTGGAGTCGCTGGTGTCGGCCAAGGCCCGCAACGACGCCGGCACGCTGCGGCACCTGACGCCGCGCGAGCGCGAGACGCTCGCCGAGGTCGCCGCAGGCCGGTCGAACCTGGCCATCGCGACCGCGTTCAACGTCTCCGAGCGCGCGGTCGAGAAGTACATCAACTCCATCTTCGTCAAGCTCGGCCTGCGCGGCGACCGCGACACCAACCGGCGGGTCAAGGCGGTCCTGATGTTCCTCGACTCCGGCTCCCCGCCCGGGTAAGCCGCGGCGGTCAGCCCGGAGCCGGAAATCCGGCCGGGATAGTGATGGTGGCACCACCGACACGGCGGCGATCGAATGCGACGATCAGCTTGTGGACCAACAGCTCGTACGCGTTCTGGTGGTGGACGACCTGCCGTCGTTCCGCCGGGCCGTGGCCGGCGTGATCGCGGTGGTGGACGGGTTCGTGCTGGCGGGGGAGGCGGCCAGCGGCGAGGAGGCGCTCGACTTCCTGCGCCACCACCCTGTCGGGATGGTGCTCATGGACGTGAACATGCCCGGCATGGGCGGCCTGGAGGCGGCCCGGCGGATCAAGTGCGGGCATCCGGACGTCACCGTGGTGCTGCTGTCGGTCAACAACACCGAGGACCTGCCTCGTGACGCGATGGTGCTGGGGGCCCATTATCGGCACAAGGACCGCTTCGGCCCCGACGAACTGGAGGCGTTGTGGAGCGACGGGGGGCGCGCAGACTCTTAGCCGGCCTGCGGGGGCATGAGATCATCGAGATCGGCGCGCCGGAGTGGGAGCGGCTGCGCACCTACATCCAGGCGGACCTGATCGGCGTCGCGGTGGCCGCGGCCTGGGTCGCGGTCCTGTGGGTGGCGGTCCGGCGCGAGGGCTGGCTGCTGGCCATCGTCGTGCTGCTGCTCACCATGGCGGCGTTCCTGCTGCGCGCCGTCCACCTGATCCACCGCTACCGGCGCTTCGCCGCCGTCGTCGTGTTCGCGCTGTCCAACTGGATCGTGGCCGTGGCCGTCACCTCGGTGGTGCCGTTCGCGCTGGCCACGCTGGCGCTGGCGGTGCTGCTGCCGGTGCTGGTGGCCGTGCAGCACATGAACCACGAGCGGCTGTCGGCCATGCTCGGCGCGACGATGCTCGTCGGCACGACGCTGGTCGTCGTCGGCTGCCTGACGCCCGGGGTCGGCTTGGAACGGCTGGTGCCCAAGACGGTCATGGACGCGCTGGCGATCGTGTTCATCCCGTTCATCACGGTCCTGGTGTCGCTGGCCGCATGGCAGAACCACGGCATGCTGGTCGCCAGGACCGAGGCGCTGCGCGAGTCGCGGGCCCGGCTGGTCGCGGCGGCCGACCGCGAGCGCTGCCAGATCGAGCGCAACCTGCACGAGGGCGCCCAGCAACGCCTGGCCGCCGCCGCCGAGCAGACGGGCCGGGCGCGGCGGCTGCTGGACGCCGACCCCGCGCAGGCCGGCCCGCTGCTGGCCCGCCTGTCCGACGACCTTCAGGAGGCCAGCGCGGAGCTGCGCGGCCTGGCCCACGGCATCTACCCGCCCCAGCTCGGCCAGTACGGCCTGGAGACGGCGCTGCGCGCCGCCGCCCAGCACGCCCCGATCCCTGCCACCGTGCGCGCGAGCGGCGTGGGCCGCTACCCGCCCGAGATCGAGATCAACATCTACTTCTGCCTGCTGGAGGCCCTGCGCAACGCGGTCAGGCACGCGGGGGAGCAGGCCACCGTGACCATCACCCTGCAGGACCGCAACGGGCTGTCCTTCGACTTCCGCGACGACGGCTGCGGCTGCGACCCCGGTCTCGTCCACACCGGCACCGGCATGATCAACATGAACGACCGCCTGGGCGCCATCGGCGGCACCCTCACCGTCGACACCCGGCCGGGCGGCGGCCTGCGCCTGCACGGGCACCTGCCGCGGTCGGTGCTGGAGAGCGCCGGCGTGGAGCGCTCCCGCCAGGAGCGGGGCGGCACCGTACGCGGCGGGCTGGAGGCCGTCTGGCACCTCATCGCCAGGCTCTACACCAGCCTCCAGCGCAGCACCCACCCGCACCCCCACCAGTACATCGTCACCGGCCTGTGGGCGATCATGGGCGTCACGCTCGGGGCGGGCGCGGTAGCCGCCGCGGCCTTCGCCGGCGTGCACAAGCTCTGGCTGCTCGCCCTGGCCGGCGGGTGCGGCACCGTCGCCCTGCTGGTCGTGGCGGCGCTGCGGGTCGTCAAGCGCCACCGCATCGAGCACGCCATCGGCCTGTCGGCGGCCATCACCTGGTGCTACGCGCTGACGCTGACCGCGATGATCCCGGCCGCGCTGCCGTACGCGACGCTGGTGATCGTGTCGCCGGTGCTGCTGTCGGTGGCGTTCCTGCCGCGGCGGCGCTTCAAGGTCATCATGGGCTGCACGGTCGCCGCGGCCGTCGCCGTCACGCTCGCCGGCCGGCTGGCGCCCGGCGTCGGGTTCACCGGGAACGCCCCCGGATGGCTGGTCGCCGCCGTCGTCATCGCCCTGGTCGTGCTGGGCCTGACCCGGGCCTCGTACCTGGCCTGGCACAACCACGTGATGCTGGTGGCCAGGGCGGAGGCGCTGCAGGAGTCACGCGCCCGCCTGGTGGCGGCGGCCGACAGGGAGCGCCGCCAGATCGAGCGGAACCTGCACGACGGCGCCCAGCAGCGGCTCGTCGCCGCCGCCGTGCAGTCCAGGGTCGCCCAGCGGCTGATGGACACCGACCCCGCCCAGGCCGTCCCCGTGCTCGCGCAGCTCACCTCCGACCTGCGCGAGGCCCAGGCCGAGCTGCGCGACCTGGCACACGGCATCTACCCGCCGCAGCTCGCCGAGTCGGGGCTGGAGGCGGCGCTGCGCGCGGCCACGCGCCACTCCCCGCTGCCGACCGAGATCCGCGCCGCCGGCCTCGGCCGGTACCCGCCCGAGATCGAGATCAACATCTACTTCTGCCTGCTGGAGGCGCTGCAGAACGCCAGCAAGCACGCGGGCGAGCAGGCCACGGTGACCATCGACCTGCGCGAGCACGACGGCCTCTCCTTCGACCTCTCCGACACCGGCGCCGGCTGCCACCCCGGCCTCATCCGCACGGGCCACGGCATCACCAACATGTACGACCGCGTGGGCGCCATCGGCGGCACCCTCACCATCGAGACCAGCCCCGGAACGGGGCTGCGCCTGCACGGCCACATCCCGGCCACCGCCTACCGCGACGCCGGCTGAGCCGGCGACTCAGTGGCCGGCGCCGTGCGACTCAGTGGCCGGCGCCGTGCGACTCATTTCCCGCAACGGGGATTTGAGTAGCCGTACTCAGGCCGGGGGAGCGGGAATGGTGGACGCTGATGGCATGAGTGAGGTGATCACCCGATCGGCCGGCTGGGGCAGGGCTCTGCTCGCCGGCGTCGTGGGGGCGGTCCTGCCCCTCGTCCTGGTCGGGGCCTTCCGGCTGCTGGCCGAGTCCGGGGCCGGCGCGTTCATCTGCCCCACCGGCGGGCTGGAGTGTGTGCTTCCGCTGGGGCTGGTCGCCGGTGCCGGGTCGGCGGGGCTCGGCTGGGTCGCGCTGCTGCTGGTCCGGGTACGGCCGGCGTGGCTGGTCACCCTCGCGGGGATCGGCCTGACGTTCGTGCTCGGCTGGTCGACCAGGCTGCTGGTTCCCGATCCCGCGTGGTGGCTGACCTCGCTGCTCGCCGGTGCGTGCTTCGCCGTGGCCGCGTTGTGCACGAGGGGAGTGAGCCGGGGGCGGGTGGTCGTCGCCGTGGTGTTGCTGGGGGCCTATCCCGTGGCGGCCGCGGCGACCCCGGGCCAGCAGGAGCTGGACCGGCGCGACGCGCTCGCGGAGCTCGGCATCCCGCTCGTCGTCGCCGACCTGCCCGGGTATCGGCTCGGGCCCGTGTCGCTGTACAGCGGGCCGGGGCTCACCTACCACCTGGTGCCGGACGGCAGCGCGGATCCGGCGACGCCGTACCAGGCCCGCAGGCCGGGGGACATCGAGGTCATGGTGACCTCCGTCCCCGCCCGCTTCACCCCGCCCGCGGACTGCAGCAACTTCTCCTACCCCGAGCCGCCCCCGCAACCGTGCGAGCCCATCGGCGCGCAGGCGTGGCGCCGCACCCTCGGCGGCGAGGCGTCCTACGTCGCGCGGGACGGGCGGGTCCTCATCAGCGTGAGGCTGGACGCGAGCGACTCGGCGCAGACCCTGTTCCGGCAGGTGGTCGCGTCGGGGAGGCCGCGTTCGGCCGGCGAGCTGGCCGGGCGCGTCCCCTGACGGCCTCAGCGGAGCGGGCGGGGGAGGCGGATGGTGACGATCCGGGTGGGCACGCCGCTGCTCACGAGCCGGCCGTCCGCGCCGAACGCGCCGAGCCCGTGGTCGTTGTCGTTGGTCACGACGAGCGTGCGCGGGTCGAGCAGGGCGATGCCCTCGACCTTGCCGGGCAGGGTGGGGGCGACGGCGGGCAGGTCGGCGACGAGCGACTTGGACGGGAGCCTGAGGGCCGGTGAGAGGGCGGACTCCTTCAGCGACGGTGTGGTGGCCGGTGAGAGGGCGGACGCCTCCAGCGACGGTGTGGTGGCCGGGTCGTCGTACCGGCCGCCGAGCAGGTTCGTCGCCTTCGCCAGGTCGATCCGGTAGACGCGGGCGACGCGGTCGGTGCGCTCGGCCACCAGCAGCCGGCGGCCGCTCACGTGCGCCAGCCCGGAGATCTTCAGCTCGCCCTGGTCGCCGTTCGCGGCAGGGTCGAAGGAGGCGACGTCCTCGAAGCGGTAGGCGTACTCGCCGGTCACCCTCCCGGCCCGCAGGTCGAAGGTGAGGATGCGGCCGGCGCGGGAGGATGCGGTCGTCTTCTCGTCCGGGTTCGCCAGCGGGCTCTGCACCGCGACGTAGAGGGTGCCGCCGCCGAGCGCCAGCCCCTCGAAGCCGCGGTTCGGGCGGCGGGAGGCGAGGATGGCGGGCAGCGTCCGCCTGACGGGGTAGCCGGCGCCGGTGAGCCGGAGCCCCTCGGGCACGTGCCTGGCCAGCACCCGGCCCCGGCCGGAGACGTGCAGCAGCGACGGGCCGTACTCGTCGGCCAGCCAGAAGTCGCCGTCCGAGGTGCGCACGACGTCCTCGGGGTCCACCCCGCCCGGGTCGTACGGGAGCGCGCGCCGCCCGTCCCAGGTGTAGGGCGCCTCGTCGCGGCCGGCCCGGTTGCTCAGCCCGGTGACCGGCTCGCCGGAGCCGCCGGTCAGGGGCAGGTACTTCTTGATCTCGACGCCGAACCGGGTGGCGACCTGGACGATCGCCGGGCTGAACTCCGGGATCGGGAACGTGCGGCGCCGGTCGGCGCCCACGGTGACCTGCCCGGTCGGCCCTCGATCGGTGACCATCCAGTAGTCGCCGCGCCGGCCGGCCGGGAACAGGCCGCTGCCGATCCCGCCCAGGTGGATCCCGCGATCGCCGGCGATGGACCGTTGCAGGTCGCCCAGGGGTACGGGCGGGACGCGCACGTCCTCGACGACCACCGGGCCTTCCGCGGGCAAGGCCGGGGCGGCGGCGATCGTCAGGGCGACCACCGGACCGGTGAGGACGCGCGCGATCCGCATCAGTCGCCCACGGCCTCGGTCAGCGAGCGGGGGCGCAGGTCGGTCCAGTGGCTCTCGACGTAGTCCAGGCAGGCGGCCCGGCTGCTGTCGGGGAGCACGACGGTCCAGCCGCCGGGGACCTCGGCGAAGGCGGGCCACAGGGAGTGCTGGTTCTCGGCGTTGACCAGAACCAGGAAGCGGCCGTCCGGATCGTCGAAGGGGTTGGTCATGTGCGGTCCTTTCCACGAGGCGGGCGATGGCTCATCGGGCCACCGCCTGACGGTAGGTCTCATCGGTGGCCAGCAGATGGCGATGGGTGTCCTCGGCGGTGATGACACCGCCGTCCAGGACGAGGACGCGGTCGGCGGCGTCCAGGAGCGCGGGGCTGCTGG
Source organism: Nonomuraea thailandensis (assembly GCF_024172165.1). GTDB lineage: Bacteria > Actinomycetota > Actinomycetes > Streptosporangiales > Streptosporangiaceae > Nonomuraea > Nonomuraea thailandensis. The sequence goes on from NZ_JAMZEB010000002.1 coordinate 2,878,461, forward strand.
TGATCACGATCAGGGTGCGGCCCCGCCGCAGCTCCGCGAGGTTGCGCGCGATGAGCTGCTCGGTGACCGCGTCGACCGCCGTCGTCGGATCGTGCAGGACCAGGATGCCGGGGTCGGCGGCCAGCGCGCGGGCCAGGGACAGGCGCTGGCGCTGGCCGCCCGAGAGGTTCGCGCCGCGGTCGCGCACGCCGTGGTCGAGCCCGTCCCGGTGCAGGGCGACGACGTCGGTCAGCATGGACGCCTCGACGGCCTCCGCGACCAGGTGGCCGGAGCCCGCCGGGTCGATGTTCGTGCGCAGGGTGCCCGCGAAGATCTCCGCGTCGTACGGGTTCACCAGCAGGTGCTCCCGGACCGCCTCGGCCGACAGGTCCTCCAGCTCCCGCCCGCCGACCCGCACCACGCCCTCGTACGCGCCGGGCGGCACGTTCACGGCCAGGACCGAGGCGAGATCGGCCGCCTCCCGCGCCGAGTAGGCGGCGATCGCCGCGAACTCGCCCGCGGGCACGTGGAACTTCAGCTCCCGCAGGGACCCGTACCGGACGCTGTCCACCTCCAGGTCCCCGTCCGGGGACGGGCTGCGCGTCCCCGGGGTCATCACCGGGGGAGCGGCCAGCACCAGCGCCATCCGCTCCGCCGACGCGCGCGCGATCATCACGTACTTCGGCATCTCGGAGAACAGCTTGAGCGGCTCGATGATGAACTGTGCCAGCCCCACGGCCATGACGAGCTGCCCGATGGAGATCCGGCCGTCCAGCGCCAGCCACCCCGCCGCCAGCGTCACCGCGGCGGCGAGGATCGCGTTCAGCGCCAGCGCGGCCCCGGCGTACGCGCCGTTCACGCGGGCGACGGTGACCGCCTGGTCCCTGGCCTCCGTGCTCACCGTCCGGTACGACAGGAACGCCGCGTGGTTGCCGCCGAAGCCGTGCAGCGGGCGCAGGCCGCTGATCAGGTCGGCGACCTTCGCCCCCGCCCGCGCCACCCGCGCCTGCTGCTCGCGGGTGCCCTCGCCGATCCGCCTGGACAGCACGCTCAGGATGGTCAGGATCGCGACGGTGCCGACGATCACCAGCAGGCCCAGCCAGACGCTCGCGATGCCCAGCGCGACCGCCGTGATCAGCACCGCGACCAGCGAGCTGATCAGCAGCGGCACCACCTCGATGATGTCTGCGGTCTGGTCGGCGTCCTCCGTGGCGATGGTCAGCACCTCGCCGGACTTGAGATCCGTGTCCCTGGCCACCGGCTGCAGCCCGCAGTCGGCGACCTGCACCCGCCAGCGGTGCGCCTCGGTCGTGTTGGCCTTCTGCAGGATGCGCATCCCGAACCGCCACGACAGCGACACCGTCGTGACGATCACGGCCAGCGCCGCGATCGACCAGCCGAGCGAGCCGAGGCTGCGCTCCTGCAGCGCGTGCTCGACGATCAGGCCGAGCGCGATGGGGAAGGCCGTCTCGCCCGCCTGGTACAGGCCCATGAGCAGGGTGCCGCCGGCCATGGCGCCGGCGTTGCGCCGCAGCGCGGTCCGGAGGATGGCCGGGCCCGTGAAGGGCCCGCGCCGGTCAGGAGCGCTCATCGAGGTGCCTGGCGATCGCTTCGGGGGTACGCAGGGCGAACAGGTCACGAATGGTGACCACCGGGCCGTACTCGCGGCGCAGCAGCCCGATCAGCCGTACCGCCAGCATGGAGTGCCCCCCGAGGGACACGAAGTCGCTCACCGCGCTCACCTCGTCGTCATCCAGGTCCAGCGCCTCGGCGAAGAACTCGCACACCGCGCTCTCGGTCTCGGTCGCCGGGCCCCGCTCGGCCGACGTGGTCAGCGCGCCCAGCGGCTTGGCCTCCGGCAGCGCCTTGGTGTCGGCCTTGCCGTTCACGGTCAGCGGGATGGCCTCCACCTGAGCGTAGTGGGTGGGACGCAGGTACTCCGGCAGCCCGGCGCCCGCCTCGGCGGCGACCGCCGCCAGGTCGCCGCCGTCCAGCACCAGGTACGCCGCCAGCCGGTACGCGCCGTCCACCTGCGGATCGGACTGGGCGACCGCGGCGACGAACCGCACCGCCGGATGCGCCGCGAACGCCGCCTCCACCTCGCCCAGCTCGACCCGGTGGCCCCGGATCTTGACCTGCTGGTCGGTGCGGCCCAGGTACGTCAGGTTCCCGTCCGGGCGCCGCAGCACGAGGTCCCCGGTGCGGTACATCCGCTCGCCCGGCTCGCCGAACGGGCACGCGACGAACCGGTGCGCGGTCTGGCCCGGCTGCCCGAGATAGCCGCGGGCGATGCCGATCCCGGACACGTACAGCTCGCCCGGCACGCCGTCCGGCACCGGCCGCAACCACGGGTCCAGCACGTACACGTCGGTGTTGTCGATGGCCACGCCCACCACCGGGTCCTGGCACTCGAACGTGCCGACGCCGAGGGTGTTGATGGTGTACTCGGTGGGACCGTACAGGTTGTAGCCGACCGTGCCCTCGGTCCCGGCGAGCCGCCGCCACAACGCCGGGGTGACCGCCTCACCGCCCAGCAGCACCAGCGGGGGCCGTCGTGCCGGGTCGTCGAGCAGGCCCTCGGCCACCAGTTGCTGGGCGTAGGTGGGGGTCACGTTGATGACGTCGATCCCGTGCTCCAGGCAGTACTCGACCAGCCGGGGCGCGTCGCGCCGCAGCTCCTCGTCACAGATGTGCACCTCGTGGCCGTCCGCGAGCCACAGCAGCTCCTCCCATGACATGTCGAACGCGAACGACACCGTGTGCGCGATCCGGAAGACCCGGTGGCCGTGCTCGGCCAGCACCGGCTCGAAGATCCGGCGCTGGTGGTTGATCAGCATGTTCGTGAGCCCGGCGTACTCGGTCACCACCCCCTTGGGCTTCCCGGTCGAGCCGGAGGTGTAGATCGTGTACGCGGGGTGCCGCAGGCGGCCGGGGTCGCCGGGCGCGAACGTCACGAACGGCTCGGCCGCGGGCAGCGGACGGTCCAGCTCGATCAGGTTCTCCCGGGGCACGCTCCCGGCCAGCCGGGGGGAGACGGAGCTCACGGTGAGGAGCACGTCCGGGCGGGCGTCCGCGACGATCGCGGCGATCCGCTCGTCCGGGTGGTCCAGCTCCAGCGGCACGTACGCCGCGCCGGTCCGCAGCACGGCGAACAGCGCCACGATCGAGTCGAGCGAGCGCGGGATCGCCAGGCCCACGGTCGTCTCCGGGCCGAGGCCGCGCCCGGCGAGCACGCCCGCCACCGCGCGGCTGCGCGCCTGGAGCTGCGCGAACGTCATGCTGCGGCCGTGGGCGACGAGCGCGACCCGGTCCGGATCGCGGTCGGCCGCCTGGTCGAACCGGTCGACCACGGTGTCTGTGCCGATGTCGGTGCGCCCGGCCGGCACGGGCTCGGGCCCGGGACCCGGCAGCGCGCCCACCGGGCCGGTCCACCGGGCCAGGTCGCCGAGCACGCGCAGGTAGTCGTCCAGGAGCCGGCGGGCGCGCCCGGTGTCGCGGTCGCGGTACTCCAGCTTGACCGTGAGCTGCTCACCGGGTGTGACGACCCAGGTGAACGGGTAGTGCGTGGAGTCGTCGGCCCGCACCGCGGTGATGCCGTGCCTGGCGTTCAGCTCGGCGAACGCGTCCAGGTCCAGGAAGTTCTGGAGCACGAACAGGTTGTCGAAGAGGGTGTCGTGGCCGCTGCCGCGCTGGATCTCGCCGAGCCCCAGGTGCTCGTGGTCCATGGCCGCCACCCTGGCCGCCTGCACGGACGACAGGTACTCCCGCACCGTGCCGGCCGGTCGGGGCCGGGTCCACATGGGCACGGTGTTGAGCAGCACGCCGACGATGCCGGACAGTCCCTCACCCTCCCGGCCGGACACGGTCACGCCGAACACGGCGTCGCCGCGGCCGGTGTGCGCGCCGAGCATCAGGCCGAAGGCGCCGGTCAGCACCGAGTTCAGCGTGACCCCGTGCGCCTTGGCCGCCTCTCTCAGCAGCCGCGACTGCCCGGCCGGCAGCGTGCGCACGAGCGCGAGCGGCAGTTCGTCCGGCAGCGACGGCGACGGGCCGGCGAGCAGCGTCGGGCCCGGAAGGCCGGCCAGGTGCTCCGCCCAGAAGCGCTCCGACGCGGAGACGTCCCTGGCGGCCAGCGCCCTGGCGTGGTCCTCGAAGCTCGGCGTGGCCGGGGACGGGTCGAGCGGCCGTCCGGCGACGACGGCCGCGTAGGCGTCGAACAGGTCCCGCAGCACGATCTCGCGCGACCAGCCGTCCCACAGCAGCAGGTGGTAGCTGAGCAGCAGGCCGTCGTGCCCGCCGGGCAGGCGCACCACGGTCAGCCGGATCAGCGGCGGCTCACCGGGGTCGAAGCCGGTGTCGCGGTCGCGCGCCCGCAGCGCCTCGGCCTCCGCCTCGGTGGACGCCGTGACCGTGCGGACCTCGACCCGGCGGCCCGCCGCGAGCACCTGCACCGGGTTGCCCTCCGCGTCGGTGCCGAAGCCCGCGCCCACGACCGGGTGCCGGGCGATCACGTACGCCATCGCCTCGGCCAGCGCGCCGGCGTCCAGCCGCCGGTCGAAGGTGAAGTAGCTCTGGGCGACGTAGTGTCCCGCCGGGCCCGTGAGCTGGGCCTGGAAGTACAGGCCGCGTTGCAGCGGGGTCACCGGCGCCGTGCGTTCCGCCGTCGCGCCGGCGTCGGCGATGCGCTCCAGCGCGCGCCGCCAGTGCTCGGTGAGCTCGCCGGGCACGCCCTCGGCCAGGGTGAAGGCCGCGCGCAGGCTGCCGGTGGCAGGGTCGAGCCAGGCGTTGACCTCGACGGCGTACGGGCCGGCCTGGTCGCCGCCGGTGATCGGGAGCGCCTGGGACTCGGTGGCCGGGCCGAGGTAGTTGAACAGCACCTGCGGGCGCGCGCCCAGCAGCGGGGCGGTCTGCGGGTCGAGATACCTGAGCTGGCCGTAGGTCAGGTGCCCGCGCTCGTCCCGCTGGCGTTCCGCGACCTCGCGCGCCGCCGCCACGGGGTCGGTGTGCGCCGTGAGCCGCACGGGCGCGATGGCGGTGAACCAGCCGACCGTACGGGTGTAGTCGTGGTGTTCGAGCAGCGGGACCCGGCCGTGCCGTTCCAGCTCGACGGCGAGGTCGGCGGGCGCCTGCTGGACGTGGGTCAGCGCGGCCCGCAGGGCGCCGCACAGCAGCTCGGTGAGGCCGAGGCCGAGCGCGGCGGGCGCGGTGCGCGTCAGGCTCGCGGTCACCTCGGGGGCGATCTCCACCGTGACCTCGCGCAGGTTCCCGATCGCGGGCAGCAGCGGGGGTGCTTCGAGCGTCTCCAGCCAGTGGCCGAGGTCGCCGATCGCCTGGGCGGAGCGGGCCGCCAGCGTGCCGGCGTACTCGGCGTAGGACGTGGTGGGCGGTGGCAGGGCCGCTCCTCGCATGGCGGTGGCCAGGTCGTCCAGCAGGATCAGCCAGGAAACCGCGTCGACGGCGAGGTGGTGCGCGGTGACCACCAGGGTCCGGCTCGCCTCCAGCCAGGTGAACGCGATCACCTCACCCGCCTCGGGGTCGAGCCGCCCGGCGGCCTCGTTCGCGGCGGCCGCCGCCTCCGCCGTGGCCGCCGCGCGGGTGACGGTCACCGGACGGGCCGGTTCGGTACGCAGCGCCCACACCCCGTGCTCGGCGCGCAGCCTCAGGCGGAGGGCCGGGTGCGCGGCCACGACGGCGTTCGCGGCGCGCTCGGCGTCGGCGAATCCGGTGCCCTCCGGTGCCGCCAGCGTCCTGGCCTGGGCGAACCTGGCGAGGGAGCCGCCGAGCTCCCGCCGGCGCAGGATGATCGGCGTCGGCGTGAGCGGGCCGTCCTCGTGGCGGGCGGGCGCGGGGGCCGTGGCCGGGGGTGTGCGCGTGCCCAGGTGCGCGGCCAGGGCGCGTGGCGTCCTGTGCAGGAACACCTCGCGCGGGGAGACGGGCAGGCCGAGCGCCCTGGCCCGGTTGACGACGGTGATGGCGACGATGCTGTCGCCCCCGGCGCGGAAGAAGTCGGTGTCGGCGTCCACGTCGCTGCCGGGCAGCGCGTCGGCGAAGATCTCGACCAGCGCGGCGAGCGCCGGCCCGTCCGCGCGCCCGGGCTGCTCGGTGAGCGCCGCCGTCCGGTCCGCGCGCCCGGCCTGCTCGGTGAGCGCCGCCGGTTCGTGCGCGAGCGCCGGATCTTCGGCGTCGAGCCGGGCCGCGCGCCGCGCCAGGGCCTGGCGGTCCAGCTTGCCGTTGACCGTCAGCGGCAGCGCGTCCACCGGCAGCACCCGCCCGGGCACCATGTACGCGGGCAGCTTCGCCGCCAGCAGCCGGGTGAGGTCGGCGGGCACGCGGCCCACGACGTGCGCGACCAGATGGTCACCGCTGCCCGCCACGGTGACGGCCGCGTCCACCACGCCGTCCAGCTCCCTGATCGCGCCCTCCACCTCGCCCGGCTCGACGCGGAACCCCTTGAGCTGCACCTGGTCGTCGGCGCGGCCGGCGAAGACCAGCTCGCCGCCGAGCGTCCGGCGGGCCAGGTCGCCCGTGTGGTACATGCGGGAGCCGTCACCCGCGAACGGGTCCGCCACGAACCGGCTCGCGGTGAGCCCCTGCCTGCCCAGGTAGCCGAGCGACACCTGGTCGCCGGCGACGTAGATGGCGCCCACCCGCCCCGGCGGCACGGGCCGGAGCCGGTCGTCGAGCAGGTAGGTGACCAGGCCGGGGATGGGGCCGCCGATCGGGGCGGCGTCGTCCCGGGCCGCGAAGTCCTCGGCCGTGAGCACCCGGTGGGTGACGTGGACGGTGGTCTCGGTGATGCCGTACATGTTGACCAGCTCGGGAGAGCCGGTGCCGTACCGCTCGACCCAGCCGCGCAGCCGCCCGAGGTCCAGGGCCTCGCCGCCGAAGACGATCCGGCGCAGCGAGGCCGGCGGCTCGGCGGCGTGCCGGTCGGCCTCGATGAACCGGTAGAACGCCGACGGGGTCTGGTTGAGCACGGTGACGCCGCGTTCGCGTACCAGGCGGTGGAAGTCGACGGGGGAGCGGGTCAGGCCGTACTCGGGAACCAGCAGCTCGCCGCCGTGCGCGAGCGCGCCCCACAGCTCCCACACGGCGAAGTCGAAGGAGTAGGAGTGGAACTGCACCCACACGTCGTCCGGGCCGAAGCCCATGGCGGGCCGGGTGCTGGTGAGCAGCGCGACCACGCTGGAGTGCGGGACGACGACGCCCTTGGGCCTGCCGGTCGATCCGGAGGTGTAGATCACGTACGCCGGGTCGTGCGGGCCGGGCCGCGGCCCGGCGGGGACGGCGTCCGGGGGTGGCTCGTCTCCCTGGACGAGCACGCGGGCCGGCACGCCCGCCCTGGCCAGCAGGTCCGTGAGACGGTCCCGGTGTTCCCTGTCCACGAGCACGACCCGCGGGGCGGCGTCTTCGAGGACGTACCGCAGGCGTTCGTCCGGGTAGGCCAGGTCCAGCGGCACGTACGCGCCGCCCGCGGTGACGGTCGCGACCAGGGCGACGACCTGCTCGGCCGAGCGGGGCACGGCGACCGCGACCCGTTCGCCGGGCCCGGCGCCGGCCGCGCGCAGCGCCGCGGCCAGCCGGTCCTTCGCCTGCGCCAGCTCGCCGTAGGTCAGCGACCGGGTGCCGCCGTCGAGCGCGCACTGGGTGACGGCGGTGGCGTCGGGGTCGCGGCTCGCGGCGGCGTCGAACAACTCGCCCAGGGTCGCCGCGACGGCCGGCGCGTCCGCCCGGTCGCCGGCGGCCGTCACGCGGCCGGCGATCGCACCTGCCCGGTCGCCATCGGCCGTCGCCCGGCCGGCGATCGCGTCCGGCCGGGCTGCGGAGGCCAGGTCGTCCACGAGGTCGTCCGGCCGCGTGAGAAGCCCGGTGAGGGCCCGGGTGAACGCGGCCAGGACGGCCCGGGCGCCCCGCTCCCGCAGCAGCTCGCGGTCGTAGATCAGGTTGAAGCGCGCCCGGCCGTCCGGCGCGCGCTCCACCACCAGCGTCAGCGGGTAGTGCGGAGCACCCTCGTTCACGACCCCGGTGATGGCCAGGTCGTGGCCGGGCCGGCGCAGGCTCTCCACGTCGGTCGCGACGTCGAACACCACCAGCGTGTCGAACAGCGGCCCGCCGCCGGCCTGCCGGCCGATCCCGGCCAGCGACACGTGCTGGTGCGGCAGCACCGCGCTCTGGTGCTCGCGCACGGCGGACAGCAGCTCGTGCGAGGTGGTGGCGCCGCCCCACCGGGCCCGCACCGGGATCGTGTTGATGAACAATCCCACCATGTCCTCGATGCCGGGCACCGGCGCGTCGCGTCCGGACACCGTGGAGCCGAAGACCACGTCCTGGCTGTGCAGCATGCCGCCCAGCGTCACCGCCCAGGCACCGTGCACGGCGACGCTCAGCGGCACGCCCGCCGCCCGGGCGGCGCCGTCGAGGTCGAGGCCGTCACCCGGCTCCGCGGCGGTGTCGGCGAACCGGCCGGACGGGGTGTGACCCTCGGCGACCAGCGAGGGGCCGGGCAGCCCGGCGAGCTGGTCGCGCCACACCCGGTCGCTCACGTCGTCGTCCCGCCCGGCGAGCCACCGCACGTAGGCGGGGAAGCCGCCCAGCGCGTGCACGCTGCCCGGCGCGTGGTACTCCGCCAGCAGCGCGCGCAGCATGGCCGGCACCGACCAGCCGTCGGCGATGAGGTGGTGCACGGTCTGCACCAGGACGTCGCGGCCCGAGCCCGCGCGGATGAGCGTGTAGCGCATCAGCGGCCCCGCTGCCAGGTCGAACCCGGCGCGGCGGTCACGCTCGGCGTGCTCGCGGATCTCCTCGCCGGTCATGCCGGGGCGCTCCAGCGTGGTGAACGGCGCGATCAGGCCGCTCTCCAGCACCGAGACCACCCGGCCGTCGGCGAGCGCCACGAACCGCGCGGCCAGGTTCGGGTAGAGCGTGAGCAGCCGGGTGGCCGCCGCGGCGAGCCGGTCGGCGTCCACCTCGCCCTCCAGCGTCAGCACCTGCTGCTCGACGTAGCTGCCCGCCGAGTCGTCGTCGAAGACCGAGTGGAAGTACAGGCCCTCCTGCAGCGGGGTCAGCGGCAGGATGTCGTGCAGCGCCGGGCCGTCCAGGGCGTCGACGTCGGCCTGCGTCAGCGACAGCGGGCGGAAGTCGCTGGGGGAGTGGCCGCCCCGTTCGAGCGCGGCCAGGCCCTCCAGGGCCGCCAGGAAGTAACCGCCGATCGTCGCGACGTCCTCGCCGGTGAACACGCCGTCCGGCCAGGAGATGGCGGTGGCCAGCTCGTACTCGCCGGTGGGGCCGGGCTCGGCGATCGCGTTGAACTCCAGGGCGCGCGGCAGCCGCATCCCCGGGTCCCGGCGCTCGCCCAGCTGTCCCGTGGCGCCGGCGAGCTGCCAGTCGCCGGGCCCGCCCGCGTCGAAGCGGCCCAGGTAGTTGAACAGCACCTGCGGGGCGGGCGCGTCGAAGGCGTGGCCGGCCAGGTAGCGCAGGACGCCGTAGGGCAGACCGTTGCCCGGCACCCGGGCGAGGTCCTCCTTGACCGCCTTGAGCGCGGCCGACAGGTACTCGGGCGCGGTGAGGTCCGCCGCGGCGCCGGGGTCCACGACCACCGGGAACAGCGTGGTGAACCAGCCGACGGTCCGCGACAGCTCCGGCTCGAACCCGGCCGCGTCCGCGACGAGCCGCCCCTCCCGGCCGTGGCCTTCCAGCTCGATGTGCGCGAACGTCTGGTCCTGCCCCAGATCGCGGCGCCACCGGGCGAGGGCGACGGCGAGCGCGGTGAGCAGCACGTCGTTGACGCGGGCGTGGAACCTCGCGGGGAGCTCGCCCAGCACCGCGGCGGTGACCTCGGGGCTCGCCGTGACGACCCGGACCCTCTCGGACGCGACGGTGTCGGCCGCCGACAGCGGGCGCCTGCCCACCGGCCCGTCCGCTCCCGGAAGGGGCCGCAGGAAGTACTCCGGGTCCGCGCCGGACGCCGCCCGCTCCAGCACCTGCGTCCAGCGCCGGAACGACGTGCCCACCGGGGGCAGCTCGATCGGCGTGCCCGCGGCGAGCTGCCGCCACGCCGTGGCCAGGTCCTCCATCAGGATCCGCCAGGACACGCCGTCGATCACCACGTGATGGGCGACCAGGACCAGTTGCCGGGCCTCCCGCCGCCAGACGGCGCGCAACATGACGCCCCCGTCGGGGTCCAGCCCTCCGGCGGCGAGCGCGACGCACTCGTCGATGGGCCGGTCGCTCTCCTGCCACCCGGCCACCGCCTGGCCGGCCGCCGGGACCTCGAAGCCCCAGCGGTCGCCGCGCACCAGCCTGGCCCGCAACATGTCGTGCCGCGCGAGCAGGGCGGCGAGCATCTCGTCGAGGGCGCCGGCGGTCAGGCCCGCCGGGGTGTTCAGGACCGCCGACTGCACGAAGCCGTCGATGGCGCCGGTGGTCCGCCCGAGCCACCGCACGATGGGCGAGCCCGTGACGGGGCCGGTCGCGACGTCCCCGGTGTCGGCGGGGGAGGCCGCCTCACGCCTGGCCACCGCCGCCAGCGCCCCCACGGTGCCGCCGGCGAAGATCTCCGTCGCGGTGACGTGCAGCCCCGCCTCGCGCAGCGCGCTCAGCAGCGAGATCGCCAGGATGCTGTCGCCGCCGAGCTTGAAGAAGTTCTGGTCCACGCCGACCTCGTCCAGCCCCAGCACCGACGCGACCGCCGCGCACACCACCCGCTCGTTCTCGGTGGCGGGCGGCGTGAGCGGGCCCGCGCCGATCTCGGGCTCGGGCAGCGCGCGCCGGTCCAGCTTGCCGTTCTCGGTGAGCGGGAACTCCTTCAGCACGACGACGTGCGCGGGCACCATGTGCTCGACCATGTTCGTGGCGGCCCACGCCGTGACCTCCTCCGGCCGCAGGCCCTCGCTGCCGGCCGCCGGGATCACGTATCCCACGAGGTAGGTGCCGCCCGCGGCGTTCTTCCTCGCCACGACGCAGGTGTGCCGGACGCCGGGGTGCTCGGCGAGGCCGGCCTCGACGTCCTCCAGCTCCAGCCGCATGCCGCGGATCTTGATCTGGTTGTCGGCCCGGCCGAGGAAGTCCAGCGACCCGTCCGGGGCGAACCGTGCGAGGTCGCCGGTCCGGTACAGGCGGGACCCGTCCGCGGCGAACGGGTTGGCCACGAACCGGGACGCCGTCAGGCCGGGCGCGCCGACGTACCCGCGGCCCAGGAGGAACCCGCCCACGTACAGCTCGCCGCCGACGCCGACGGGGACCGGGCGCAGCTCCTCGTCCAGGACGTACAGCTCGGTGTTGGGGTTGGCCTTGCCGATCGAGGTGGACAGGCGCTCCGCCTCGCCCCGGTAGATGACGTGCGAGACGCCGATCGTCGTCTCGGCGGGGCCGTAGCCGTGGTAGAGCGGGATGCCGAGGCGGGTGCGGAAGCGCTCGTACAGCTCGGGGGTCAGCACCTCGCCGCCGCACCACACGTGCCGCAGGCTGTCCAGCCGCCCGGAGTCACCCGCCATCTCCAGCAGCACGTCCAGCATGGACGAGACCAGGTACGTGAAGGTGACGCGCTGCCCGGCGATCACGCTGAGCAGGTGGTGCGGGTCGCGTTCGCCGCCGGGCCGCAGCACCACCAGCCTGCCGCCGCGCACCAGCGGCAGGAAGATCTCGTTGATGGAGATGTCGAACGACAGCGGCGCCTTGAACAGCGAGGCGTCCTCGGGGCCGAAGCGCAGGATCTCGCCCGCCTGCCACAGCAGCCGCTCGCTGATCGCCTCGTGCCGGATCATGGCGCCCTTGGGCCGCCCGGTCGAACCCGAGGTGAAGATCACGTACGCCAGGGCGGGGCCGGGGATGCCGAGCTCGGGATCCCGGGCGGGGCAGGAGCCGAACCCCCAGTCGTCCAGATCGACGGCCACGCCCTCAGGCTCCCCCTCGCGGGAGTGGCCGAGCTGCAGCACGAGCCCGGCGTCGGCGATGACGACCGCCCGGCGCGCGGCGGGCCAGCGCGGGTCGAGCGGCACGAAAGCGCCGCCGGCCATGAGCACGCCCAGCAGCCCGATGACCATGTCGGCGGAACGCTCCAGCGAGATGCCGACGACCTGCTCGGCCTTCAGCCCGCGCTCGATCAGGTGGTGGGCGAGCTGGCCGGACAGCGCGGCGACCTCGCGATAGGTCAGTGACCGGCGCTCGTCGACGATGGCGACGGCGTCCGGCCTGGCCCGCGCCTGCTCGCGGAAGAGCTCCACGACGGTCGGGCGGTCCCGGTCGGCCCTGGTGTCGTTCCACCCGGCCAGGGCCCGCAGCCGCTCCGCCACGCCGGACGGGCCGATGGTCCCCACGGGCCGGTCGGGGAAGTCGGCCAGATCGTCCAGCGCGAGCTGCGCGTCGGCCACCGCGACGCCGTCGGGGACGGTGATGCCGTCGCCGGTGACCTCCCAGCCGGCGGGCGCGCGCCCGCCGTTGCCGGCCCAGCCGAGCACGTCGGTGAAGAGCGTGCCGGGGGCGAGGTCGAGGCCGTCCGGGCCGCGGCCCGTCGCCCAGTACGCCAGCCCGATCGCGCACGCCTCGGCGAGAGTCCTGTCGGGATGTTCACCGGTCCGCCGGCGCAGGCCGGCCAGCCGAGCGGAAGAAAGCGAAACAACACGAGCGCTTGGTTCCAACATCGAAGACTCAGCCATCCCTTTCGGTAACCTCCTCTTGACCACCTAGCCGGCCTCTCGCCAGGCCCGCCACAAGCGCGCGTACCGGCCGTCCAGGGCCACCAGCTCCTCGTGGGTGCCCTGCTCCACGACCCGGCCCGCGTCCAGCACGGCGATGCGGTCCGCCGCCATCGCCTGGGTCAGCCGGTGCGCCACGAACAGCGCGGTACGCCCCCGGCACGCCGCCAGCACGGCCCGCTCCAGCTCGGCGGCGCCCTGGCTGCCCGCCTCCGCGGTGGATTCGTCCAGCACCACCACCGGCGACCGGCCCAGGATCAGCCGGGCCAGCGCGAGCTGGGCGACCTTGCCGCCGTCCAGGCGCTCGCCGCCCTCGCCCACCACGGTGCTCAGCCCGTCGGGCAGCGCCGCCACCCACGCGCCGGCGCCGACCGTGTCCAGAGCGTCCATGAGCTCGGCGTCCGTCGCCTCGGGCGCGGCCAGCCGCAGGTCGTCGGCGAGCTTGCCGGAGAACACGTGCGTCTCCTGCGTCAGGATGCTGACCAGGACCCGCGCCCCCGCCTCGTCCAGCCCGGCCAGGTCCGCCGGGCCGATGCGCACCGACCCGGCCTGCGGGACGCCGATGCCCGCGACCAGCGCGGCGAGCGTCGACTTGCCCGCGCCCGTCGCCCCCACCAGGGCGAGCGAGCCGCCCGCCGGGATCTCCAGGTCCACCTCATGCAGGACCGGCCGCTCGGACTCGGGGTAGGCGAACGTCAGCCCCCGCACCGTCACCGGGTACGGCCCGGCACCCGCCGGCGCGACGGCCGCGCCGCCCACCAGCCGCTCCTCCGCCGGCTCGCCCAGCACCCCGACCAGCCGGGTCAGGCTCGCGCCCGACTTCTGCGCCTCGTCGAAGGTGAACATGATGGCGCCGAGGGGGTTGAACAGCCGGTGGAACAGCAGCGGCGCCACCGAGGCCTCGCCGAGGGTGACGGCGCCGGCCTCCAGCAGCACGTACCCGGTCACGATGATCAGGACCAGCCCGATGAACTCGGCGCGGTTCTCCCGGCCGACGAACCGGCCGAAGAAGCGGAACACCTCGACGCCCAGATCGCGCACCCGCCACGACTCGCGGGCGACCCGCTCGCGGAAGACGCCCTCCAGCCGGTACGCCCGGACGGTGTCGATCCCGTTCAGGCCGCTGATCAGCGCCTGCGCGCGGTCGGCCTGGGCCTCGCGCTGCGCCCGGTAGAGCGGCGCGGACCTGGGCAGGTACCAGCGCAGGGCCAGCGCGTACGCGGGCAGCGCCCCGGCCCCCGCCAGCCCCAGCCGCCAGTCCAGCCCGAACATGCCGACCGTGGCGATGGCGACCAGCACCCCCGCCGAGAACACGGTGGGAACGGCCTGCCGGATGCCCTTGGACACCACGGCCACGTCGTCGCCGACCCTGGACAGCACGTCACCGTGGCCGACCTGCTCGATCCGGGCGCTCGGCATGCCCAGCACGGCCCGCACGGCGCCCTCCCGCAGCCGCGCGAGCAGCTCCGCGCCCAGCCGCCCGATCAGGTACGCCGACGCCGCGGTGGCCGCCGCGCCGAGCAGCGCGGAGGCGACCAGCAGCACCCCGACCGTGACCAGGATCCCGTGCGGCTCGCCCGCGACCACCCCGTCGACCACCCGGCCGAGCAGCAGTACGGGCACCACCTGGAGCGCCGCCCCCGCCACCGTGGTGGCGGCGGTGGCGGCCGTCAGCCAGGGCGCCTCACGGCAGGCCGCGGCCACCCATCGGGCGGCCTCGCGTCCGGTGGCCGTGCGCAGGGCGGCGCGAACCTCGGCGCCGCTCACCTCCGGGCCGTGGCGGGCCGGGGACGGGGCTCGTGCACCGGCGTCATCCCTGGCCGGCCGACTTGACGAGCTCGTCGATCGCGTACGGCAGCGACAGCAGGGTGCTCTGCGAGATGGCCGCGCCGACGGCGGGACCCTCGCTGTCGAGCAGGTACGACACCTTGCCGCTCTTGACGGCGGGCAGGTTGGCGAACAGCTCGAACTTCTTCAGCGCCGCCTGGTCGGCCTGGTCCGCGATGACGAAGATGCGATCGACGTCGATGAGGTCGATACGTTCTGGGGAAAGCACGGTGTAGAAGCTACCGCCCGCGATCTTGTCGATCTCCGTCTGCCCCTTGAACCCGATGCCCGTCACCAGGCGCCCGCGCACGTCGGTGGTGGTGAAGGGCGCGACCGAGTTCTTGAACCAGGACAGCGCGACGGCGGTCTGATCGGCGAACTCGGGATGCGCGGCGCGGGCCGCGTCGAGCTTGGCCTGGATGTCCTGGACCATCTTCGCGCCCTCGTCCGCCTTGCCGAGCGCCTTGGCGATGTGCACCGCGTTGTCCTGCCACGGCGCGCTGAACGGCTCCTGCTCGGTCCTGGTGCGGCCCACCGTCGGGGCGATCCTGGTGAGCCGGTCGTAGGCGGCCTGGTCGATCTCGGAGTAGACCGCGACGATCAGGTCGGGCCGCAGCGCGGCGATCTTCTCGTAGTTGGGGCCGGAGTCCCCGTTGGTCATGACGACCTCGGGGCGGGTCTCGCCCCACCGGTCCTTCACCCAGGGCCACTGGGTGTTGATGTCGGGCGTCCTGCCCGGCGGGTTCGGGTACTGGTCGACCATGCCGACCGGCTTGATGCCGAACGCCAGGACGGCCTGGTCGTCGGTGTAGCCGACGGAGACGACCCGCTGCGGGGCCTGGGCGATCCGGGTGGAGCCGAACGCGTGCTCCACGGTGACCGGGAACGCGCCGCCGGTGGTGGGGGCCGCGCTGCCGGCCTCCGGCTGTGGCGCCGGGCCGGAGCCGCAGGCCGCGACGAGGATCGCGGCGGACAGTGCCATCGCTGCCACCGCTGAGCGCCGTAGGGCCGTCGGGGTCGTTCCGTGTGAAGGCATCGGGGTCCCTTGCTGTCCGCTGCGGTCTCGACTGCCAGGGAAACCGTAACACGCCGATATTAGGTAAGGCTAACCTTGCTTAGCGGTCTCTTCTGAGGTTCGCCCGCACCAGCAGGTAGACGAGGAAGGGACCGCCGACGGCGGCGGTGACCACGCCTACGGGGAGGCCGGCCGGCAGCGCCGTACGGGCCACCAGGTCGGCGCCGGTCAGCAGCAGCGCGCCCGCCAGCCCGGAGGCCAGGAGCGGCGGTGTCGCGTGCCGCGCCAGGCGCATCGCCACCTGCGGCGCCACCAGCGCGACGAACGGGACGGGGCCCGCCGCGCTCACCGCCACGCCGGCCAGCAGCACCGCGCACAGCAGCAGGACCGCCCGCACCATCGAGTACCGCACGCCCAGGCTCGCCGCGACCTGGTCGCCGAAGTGCATCGGCCCGAGGTGGAAGGAGAGATGCACGATCACGGCCAGGAGGGCGAGCGTGCACCACAGCGCCACCAGGACCTCGCCCCGCGACCGTTCCTCCAGCGAGCCGATCAGCCATGCCTGGGCCTTGGCCACGTCTCGGATGTCCGCCGTGACCAGCAGCCAGGTGGTGATCGCCTCCATCACGGCGCTCACCGAGATGCCGATGAGGATGAGCCGCAGGCCCTCGATCCCGCGCCGCCAGGCCATGAGGTACACCAGCAGCCCGGTGCCGAGGCCGCCCGCGAGCGCCGCCGCGGACAGGCCCACGGTGCCGTTGACCGCCGCGGCGGCCCCGCCCGACACCGTCACCAGGAACACCGAGACCGCGCTCGCGCCCCCGGTGATCCCCAGCACGTCGGGGCTGGCCAGCGGGTTGCGCGCGATGGACTGCGTGATCGCCCCCGACAGGCCCAGTGCGACGCCGACGACGAGCCCCGCCAGGGCCCGCGGCATCCGCAGGTCCATGATGACGAACTCGTCGACCCGCTCGCCCCGCCCGAAGATCGTGGCGATCACCTGGGGCAGGCCGATGGGGAAGTCCCCGACGCCGATGGACAGGCAGAACACCAGGAACGTCGCGCCCGCCAGCAGCAGTGTGACGGCCAGCAGCCAGGGCCGCCACACCAGCGACGCCCGGCCGAGCCGCACGCCCGGCGCCACCGTGCGCCTGACCGCCGTCTCCTTCATGTCCTCCTGAACTTCCCGCGCCACACCAGCGCCGCGAAGAACGGGGCGCCCGCCAGCGCGACCACCACGCCTGCCTGCAACTCGCCCGGCCGCGTCACCACGCGCCCCACGATGTCGCAGGCCAGCAGGACGACGGCGCCGAGCAGGCCCGCGTACGGCACCAGCCAGCGATAGTCCGGCCCCGTGAGGTAGCGCGCCACGTGGGCCACCATGAGCCCGAGGAAGGCGATGGGCCCGCAGGCCGCCGTCGCCGCGCCCGCCAGCACCGTGATGGCCACGATGCCGGCGGTCCTGCTCAGCCTGGTGTTCACGCCCAGCCCCCTGGCCACGTCGTCGCCGAGGTTGAGCAGGTTGACGGCCGGCAGGGTGGTCAGCGCCAGCACCAGCCCGGCCGCGATGAACGCCGTCACCGGCCAGATGACCTCGAAGCCGACGCCGGCCACGGAGCCGGCGTTCCAGAAGCGCAGCGCGTTGAGCGACGCCTGGTCCGACAGCGCGATCGCCGTGGTCATCGCCGCCAGGAACACCGTGATCCCCTGGCCGGTCAGCGCGAGCGTCAGTGGGCTGCCGGCTCCCCTGCCGAGGCTCGCCAGCCCGAACACGACGACCCCGGCGGCCGCCGCCCCGAGGAAGGCGAACCAGACGTACTGGAACGGGTTGGAGATCCCGAACAGCAGGATCACCGTCACCACGGCGAACGAGGCGCCGGAGTTCACCCCGAGCAGCCCCGTGTCGGCGATCGGGTTGCGCGTGAACCCCTGGATCAGCGCCCCGCCGACCCCCAGCGCGGCGCCTGCCACGATCGCGAGCACGGTCCTGGGCACCCGCACGGTCCGCAGGATGAGCGTGATCTCGCTGAGCCGCTGGTCGGCGACCGGTGTCCCGAACAGCCCGTACCAGACCTCGCCGGGGCTCAACGCGCGCGCGCCGACGGCCAGCGACGCGGCTCCCACGAGCGCGAGGACCACCACCAGCGTGACCGCTCCCGCCGCGCGCCGCCGGTGCGCCCGCGCTGCCCCGGAAGTTCCCATACGACGTTCGCCACCGCCGTCTCGATCAATTGATTTAGGTAAAGCTATCCTTAGTCGCTGGCCGACGGTAGGGACGGACGGGGCTGCGATGGACGACACCTTCGCCAGGTTCGGGTTACCCGGTGAGCCGGGCACCGAGGAGTTCTGGGCGGCAGTGGCGACGGCGACCGTGCCGGCGATTGCGCCGGCGACCGTGCCCGACGGCGCGGGCGGCTGGACGGCGCTGTTCCTGTGGCGCGGGTCCCCGGCGAGCGTCGGCTTCGAGAGCTGGTCGGAGCCGGTGCCCCTGCGCCGCTGGGGTGACACCGACTGCTGGTACGCCGAGGTCGCCATGCCCGCGCGGCTGCGGGTGACCTACCAGCTCCGCACCGCCGAAGGGGAGTGCGCCGACCCGTTCAACCCCGTGGGCGCCGGCGGCGACCGGTCGATCGCCGCCACCCCCGACGCCCCGGCCCAGCCGCACTGGCCCGCTGTCGGCCCCGACGGCGTCCTGCCGCTGCCGAGCACCCGCCTGCGCTGGACCAGCGAGCGGCTCGGCGGGCGGCGCACGGTGCGCGTGCATCCGGCGGGCGGCGGCGGGCCGGTGGTCCTGCTGCTCGACGGGGACGACTGGTTGTACCTGCACCCGGCCATGACCGCGTTCGACTCGGCCGTCGCCCAGGGCGACCTGCCTCCCGTCACGCTCGTCTTCGTGCCCGCCAGGGACAGGGAGGCCGAGCTCGCCTGCAGGCCGGAGCTGTGGGAGGCGATCAGGGACGAGCTGCTGCCGCTGGTGGCGGAGAGCGGCGTGCCCGCCGACCCGGGCCGGACGGTGGTGGCCGGGCAGAGCCTCGGCGGGCTGAGCGCGCTGTACGCGGCCCTGGAGTTCCCCGGGCTGATGTCCGGCCTCGCCTGCCAGTCGGGGTCGTTCTGGTGGGCGCCCGGGGCCCGGGGCCTGCCCGACCCGATGGGCGGGCCGGTCGGCGGCGCCGTCGCCGCGCGCCTGAGGGAGCACGCCGGCCTGTCCGGGCTGCGGGTCGCGTTCGACGTGGGGGAGCACGAGAGGCGGATGTTGCCGCACTGCGAGCTGGTCGAGACCCTGACCGAGCGGGCCGGCGCCACGGTGCGGGTCTCGCGCTCGGCCTCGGGCCACGACCGGGCGGGCTGGCGGCACGCCCTGCTGCGGGACGTCTCCTGGGTGCTCGCGGATGGTGGTGGCCCGGCAGGCGGGCCACCACACGCTCACGGGTGACGGGTGAGGTAGCCGCCCATGGTGCGCAACACCTCGGTGGCGGGCAGGTCCCTGCCGTCCTCCGTGCGCACGCGTTCGATCACCAGCCCGTGGCTGCGGCCCCGGCGGGCCTCGGCGCCCGCGACGATCACCACGCCGTCACCCTCCCGGATGAAGACCCGGCCGGGCGTGCCGCCGTAGATCCCCTGCGACACCGAGGCCTTGAGCACGCGCACGCGCTCGCCCTTGTAGTGCGTGAAGGCGTTGGGATACGGGTCGGACTGGGCGCGGACCAGCCGCTCGATGTCCTCGGCGGGCCAGCTCCAGTCGATGTTGCTGTCCTCGACCGACCGCTTGTGGAAGAAGCTGGCCTTCGACCTGTCCTGCGGCGTCCAGGCGGTGCGGCCGGAGTCGATGAGGTCGAGCGCCTCGGTGACGATCGGCGCGATCAGGTCGACCGTGCGGTGGAAGAGGTCGGTGGCGGTGTCGGCGGGCCCGACGGGCACGGCCCGCTGCACGACGATGTCGCCGGCGTCCAGCTCGTCGTTCATCATGTGCGCGGTGACGCCGACCTCCGGCTCGCCGTTGATCAGCGCCCAGATCAGCGGGGAGAAGCCGGCGTAGGCGGGCAGCAGCGAGTCGTGCACGTTGAGGGTGCCGTGGCGGGGGAGGGCGAAGATCTCCGGCGGGATCCAGGTGCGCCAGTTGTTGGCGACGATGAGGTCGGGCTCGGCCTCCTTGAGCCGGACCATCAGCTCCTCGTCGTCGGGCCGGTTGCGCAGCAGCACCGGGACACCGTGTGCCTCGGCCAGCTCGGCCACCGAGTCGCTCCAGATCCTCTCGTAGGCGTGCTCGCTCTTCGGGTGGGTCACCACCAGGACGACTTCGTGCGCGGAATCCAGCAGTGCCTGGAGCGTGCGATGACCCCAGGTCTGGTAGCCGAACATCACGACCCGCATGGGGCCTCCTTGTCGAGGGGATCGGATTAAGTTAGGCTCGCCTTAATTAGGCCAGGCTAACCTAATTTGTGCCACGACTCCACCCCAGTTACGCACCGGCGGAAAGGCCTCCATGTCCTCAGCGGAGCAGCACGTGCACGACCTCGTAGGCATCGGCTTCGGACCCTCCAACCTCGCCCTGGCGATAGCGCTGCGGGAACGCCAGGCGCGCATGGGCGACGTGCTCGACGCCGTGTTCCTCGAGAAGCAGCCCGCCTTCGGCTGGCACCGGGGCATGTTGCTGGAAGGCACGACCATGCAGGTGTCCTTTCTGAAGGACCTGGTCACCATGCGCAACCCGACCAGCGAATTCAGCTTTCTCTGCTATCTCCAGGACAAGGGCCGGCTGCCCGACTTCATCAATCACAAGACGATGTTCCCGTCCCGGATGGAGTTTCACGACTATCTGGAATGGGCGGCCGCCGGCTTCTCCGAGCAGGTGGAATACGGCTGCGAGGTCGTCGCGGTGACCCCCGTCGAGACGGGCGGGACGATCGAGCTCCTCGACGTGGTCGTCCGGCAGGCCGACGGCACGCTGGTCACCCGCCGCGCCCGCAACCTGGTCCTGGCCGCCGGCCTCGAACCGGTCCTGCCGGACGGCCTGGTCACCGACGAGCGGGTCTGGCACAGCGAGGAACTGCTCGGCAAGCTGCCAGGGCTGCGCGACCCGCGCAGGTTCGTGGTCGTCGGGGCGGGGCAGAGCGCGGCCGAGGTGACCGAGCACCTGCACGGCGCCTTCCCCGAGGCCGAGGTGTGCGCCGTCTTCACCAAGTACGGCTACACCCCCGCCGACGACAGCTCCTTCGCCAACCGCATCTTCGACCCCGTGGCGGTCGACCACTTCTACACCGCTCCCGACGAGGTCAAGTCACGGCTGCGCGCCTACCACGCCACCACCAACTACTCCGTGGTGGACCTGGACCTCATCGACGAGCTGTACCGCCGCCACTACCAGGAGAAGGTGCAGGGCAAGGAGCGGCTGCGCATCCACAACGCCTCACGGCTGGCCGGCGTCGAGCGGGACGAGAGCGGGCTGCGCGTCACGGTGGAGTTCCTGCCCACCGGCCAGCGCACCCTGCTGGAGACCGACGTCATCGTCTACGCGACCGGCTACCGGCCGGCCGACCCGCTCACCCTGCTCGGCGAGGCCGGACGGCTCTGCGAGCGGCTCCCCGGCGGCGGCGTGCGGCTGGACCGCGACTACCGGGTCGTCACCTCCCAGGCGATGCGCTGCGGCATCTACGTCCAGGGCGCCAGCGAGCACACCCACGGCCTCACCTCGACCCTGCTGTCCAACACCGCGATCCGGGTGGGTGAGATCGCCGAGTCGGTGGCCGATCGGCTGCGGAGCGGCAGCCTGAGCTCCTACGCGCTGTCGCGCTGAGGCCCTGCCCCGCGCCGGCGCGCCGGACCGGGCCGGGCGCGCGGTGAGACGCTGCGCTTCTTCCCCCGGCACTTCGCGCCGCTCTACCACGACGAGGTCCTCGCGGCGCTGGGGAGCACGGGCGAGGAGTTCGAGATCTGGGAGAACCCGCTGCCCTGCCTGCGCAACCTGGACGTGAGCCTCAGCGACAGCGGGTTCATGCTGCTGCCGCGCTCGCTGGGCAGCCAGTTGCCGGGCGGCATCGCGTTCCTGCCCGTCCTCGACGAGCTGCCGCCGATCGAGCTGCGGCTGTCCTGGGAGCGGGCCGCGCCGCCCCCGGTGACGGCGCTCGTCAGGACGGCGCGGCGGCTCGCCAGGCGGGAGGGCTGGCTCGCCGCCTGACGCCGCGGCCCGGGACGATGCGACCTGTCAGCGTGGTTTCTTGCACAGCCACAGATAGCCCACCACGGCGCCGATCAGGGCCGGGATGATCGCCCAGCCCACCACGGAGAGCGCCCACGCCAGGATCGAGTGCTTGGCGCTGGACGGAGAACGGAAGCCCATGAGGATCTCGTAGGCCTCCACCCAGCCGATCAGCAGCCCGGTCGCCACGAAGAGCACGACGACCCCGATGATCAGCCACTTCGCCTCGCGCCAGAGCCACCTGGCCAGATTGGCCAGGCCGCCGAACCCCGCCGCCCAGCGCCGGCGAAGCGGCCGCCCAGGGCTACCGGGAGCCGGTGAGGACGGCGAAGGCCGTGTCATGGGCGGGGCGCCCGGCGGTCCCGGCGCGCTTCGAGCTCCTCCGCGCTCACCGGGATCAGCATCGGCTGCCCGGCCACCCCGAACATCGTGACGACGAACTCGGTCACGGCGTCCGGGAGGTTGTTGGCGTCCTGGTAGTGGATGAGGTCGCCGCCCGGCTCCCAGAACGTCTCCCCGGCCCTGACGACCCGTTCCGGCTCGCCCTCCAGCTCGAAGAGCATCTCGCCGCTGATCATGTACCCGAACGCGGGGCCGGTGTGGCGGTGCGGCGGGTTGCCCGCGCTGCCCGGCGGCAGGGTGACCCGGATCGTCATCGCCTCGGCGTTGTCGGGCATCGGCGGCGGCGACGGCACCGACGAGATGAGCTCGATCTTCGGCGGCGGCGTGGTCGCGTCGGGGTTGTCCAGGTGGTGCAGATGTTCGTCGCTCATGGGTTCCTCACCGCTACCTCGGCCGATCGTCGACCTTGATCTCGGCTCCTGTGTCCGAGATGAAAATGACCAGGAGTTTCGCCGGTTTCGACGTGCTGGTGTTCTCCGTGAGCACGTGGTGGGCGCCCGGCGGCTCGACCCAGCTCTCGCCCTGGCGGTAGGTGCGCACCGGCTCGCCGCTGATCTGGCTGCGCAGCGTGCCCTCCAGGACGTAGGCGTAGACGAAGGCGTTGCCGTGCCGGTGCGGGACCGCGCGTGCGGCGGGCGGGAAGTCGGCGATCGCCGAGGTGAACGTCTTGCCCTTGACGTTCGGCAGCGCCTTCTCCAGCAGGGGCGTGAGCGTCTCGGCCGGTGGCTGCGTGGTCACGGCGGCGATCGGCGCCCGGCCGGTCGGCTGCTCCGCCACGGAGGCGGCGCACGCGCCCGCCGAAGCCGCCAGGCCGTACACCAGGAGGCTCCGGGCGAACCGTACTCGGATCATGACGGCTCTCCAATCGTGCTCTGTCCGAGTACGCTGTCCGGGCCTCCAGGCGGTTAACCAGGGGCGTTCTCAAGCCCTGGCGATGATTCGCCCATCGCAGGGCATCAGGCGACCCGGATGATCGTCTTGCCGCGGGCCGCGAACGCGGCGGGCGCCTCGGCCAGCGGGCGCACGGCCGTGACGAGCACGCGGAGCCGGTCCTCCCGCAGCCGGCGGGCCAGGTCCGCGAGCCGGGCGCGATCGGCTTCGACGACGAAGAAGATCGCCCGGCCGTTGCCGGGCAGGACCGACGGCGGCGCGGCGATGGTGACGAGGGTGCCGCCGGGGCGCACCAGGGCGGCGGAGCGGTCCAGGACGTCGCCGCCGATCACGTCGAGCACCAGATCGACCTGACCGGCGTCCTCCAGGCGCCCGGTCTCCAGGTCCAGGAAGGCGTCCACGCCCAGGCCGAGCGCCGTGGGCCTGTCCCCGGCCCGGCCGGTGCCGATCACCCGGGCTCCCGCCTCGCGCGCGAGCTGCACCGCGATCGAGCCGACGGCGCCCGCGGCGCCGTGGATCAGCACGGTCTGCCCGGCGGTGAGGCGGCCGTGGTCGAACAGCGCCTGCCACGCGGTCAGGCCCGAGATCGGCAGGGCGGCGGCCACGGTGTGGTCGATGTCGGCCGGCAGCGGCGCCAGGTTGCGCGCCTCCACCGCCACGTACTCGGCCAGCGAGCCGTTGCGGGTCCAGTCGGTCAGCCCGAACACCCGCTGTCCCACGCTCAGGCCGGTGGTCCCGTACCCCAGGTCCGCCACCGTCCCGGACACCTCGTGCCCGGGCACGCTCGGTGTGCGGTCGCGGCCCGCGCGGTCCGCCCACGTTCCCGGCCAGTCGAGCTCTCCCCGGGTGAACCCCGCGGCGTGCACCCGCACGATCACGTCGTTCTCGGCGGCGTGCGGGTAGGGCTCCTCGGTCAGCGAGAGCCCGGCCAGACCGGCGGCCCGGTCCCGGACGGTGATGGCTTGCATGACGGCTCCTCGCCGGTGATGTAAGAGATCGAGCAGGGCGAACGTACCCAGCGGCGCGGCAGTTCGATCAGGGCCGGCCCTCCGGCCGCCGGACCGCCAGGCCGGTCAGCACGAGGGCGCCGGCCACGCACAGCCATCCGAACACCTCGCCGATCGCCCGGTACGGGGCGGCGGAGCCGCGGACGGGCACCTCGGAGAGGACGACGTGCCGGCCACCGCGCTCGTGGACGGGCTCGCTCAGCGTCCGCCCCTGCCGTGACCGGAGCTCGCACAAGTCGTGACCGTGCCGCGCACACGACGACGGGACACGGGGCGCGGGCCCGTCCGGCGGGGATGCGGCGGGCTGATACTGTGGCGGTCTCGTACGTGGGATCGTCCTCGGGAGGTGAGACCCATTACCGCTGTGTCAGTCCGGGTGCTCCCCTCGCGAAGTGCGGCCCACAAGGAATAGGTGACCGCGGGAGCGCCCATCGGCATCCCGAAAGGCTCCCATGTCGGTTTTTTCGTCATCTATCAGTACTGCTGCCATCATCGCCCGCCTCCGCGCCGCCGGATGCGTCTTCGCCGAGGACGAGGCGGAGCTGCTCCTGTCCGCCGCGCCCACCCCTGCCGACCTCGACGCCATGGTGGCGCGCAGGGTGGCAGGCGAACCGCTCGAACACGTCCTGGGCTGGGCGGAGTTCTGCGGCCTGCGGGTGTACGTGGAGCCGGGGGTGTTCGTGCCCCGGCCGCGCACCGGGTTCCTCATCGAGGCGGCCGTGGGGCTGGCGCGCGAGGTCGCGGGCACGCCGGTGGTCCTGGACCTGTGCTGCGGCACGGGCGCCATGGGCGCGGCGGTGGCGGCGGCCCTGCCGCATGCCGAGCTGCACGCCGCCGATCTCGACCCCGCCGCCGTCCGCTGCGCCCGGCGCAACCTCGCGGGGACGGCGACGGTCCACGAGGGCGACCTGTACGACCCGCTGCCCGCCTCGCTGCGCGGCCGGGTGGACATCCTGATCGCCAGCCCCCCGTACGTGCCGACGGAGTCGGTGGGCCTGCTGCCTCCTGAAGCCCGCCTGCACGAGCCGCTGCACGCGCTGGACGGCGGCTCCGACGGGCTGGACGTGGTGCGGCGGGTGATCGGCGGCGCGCCCGGCTGGCTCGCGCCGGGCGGGTGGCTGCTGGTGGAGACCAGCGAGCGCCAGGCGGCGGCGACCGCCGAGGCCGTACGCGCCGCTGGGCTGGCGGTCCGGGTGGCCACCTCCGGCGACCTGGACGCGACGGCGGTGATCGGCACGCGCGAGGACGACCCGGACACGACGGCGTGATCGGCGGGCGCGAACGACGACCTGGACTCGACGGCGTGGTCGGCGGACGCGGAGCCCGATGACTTAGCGGTGTTAAGGTGATCCGCGATGGCACAGAAGGGACTGGCGCGGGACACCGTCGTGCGGGCGGCGCTCGAGCTGCTCGACGAGGCCGGCCTGGAAGGCCTGTCCGTGCGCCGCCTCGCCGCCCGCCTGGGCGTCCAGAACCCGGCGCTCTACTGGCACTTCCGCAACAAGCAGGAGCTGCTCGACGAGATGGCCCGGGAGCTGCTCGCCCATGACATGGGCGGGCCGGCCGAGGGCGAGGGCTGGCGGGAGTGGCTGGCCCGGCGCGCGCACCGCTACCGGCGCACGCTGCTCAGCCACCGCGACGGCGCGCGGCTGGTCGCCGCCGGCGACCCGGGGCCCGGCGTGGCCAGGAGCTTCGAGGAGGAGCTCAGGACGCTGACCGGGCTCGGTTTCACCCCGGCGCGGGGCCTGCACGCGATCACCGCGATCAGCCACTACACGCTCGGCTTCGTGCTGAACGAGCAGGCCCGCCTCGACCGGCGAGGCCGCGGCGACAGCCCCGGCCTGGCCGCGTACGCCACGGACTACCCGCTCACGGTCGAGGGGGTCAGGACGGGCGGCGCGCCGACGAGCGACGAGGCGTTCGCGCACGGCCTGCGGCTCATCCTCGACGGTGTCGCCGCCTCGGCCCCCACCTGATTCCCCCGGTCAAGGAGGCAGTGGATGCGGTTGTTATCGATGGTCGCGGTCATGCTGGTGAGCATGGGGGCGCCCGCGGGCCCCGCGGCGGCGGCCCCGGGCGACTACTGGGTGGTGGGAGGCGACCAGACGGGCAGGCGGCTGATCGCCTTCGACCCCGCCGTGGCCGACTGGAACGGCACCGCCGCCGTGAGATGGGCGTGGCAGCCCAGCGTGACGCCCGGCCGGTTCACCGCCGACGAGGTCTCGGCGTTCGGCCTCATCGCCGACTTCAAGCTGCGCGAGCGGCCGTCCGGGGCCAAGAGCGTCGTGGTCGCCGCCGGCGGCAGCCGGGGCGTCGCGGCCGTCGTCTCCTACCCTGACGGCGTGCGGCAGTGGGCGCGGATCCTGCCCGGCAACCTGCACGCCGCCGAGCTGCTGCCCGACGGCAACCTCGCGGTGGCCGCCTCCACCGGCGGCTGGGTCAGGGTGTACGCCTCCTCCCAGGGGCCCGACGCCGCCACGTACGCCGAGTACAGGCTGGCCGACGCGCACGCCGCCCTGTGGGACCCGGCGATCAGGCGGCTGTGGGTGATCGGCCGGGATTCCGCCACCGCGCAGCCCATCCTGACCGCGCTCGCGGTCGAGGGCACCCCCGCCCGGCCCACCCTGCGCGAGGACACCTCGCGCAGGGCCGTGCTCCCGACGCCGCACGGCCACGACGTGTACGGCCACGCCCACGACCCGGGCAGGCTCTGGCTTACGACGGGCTCGGCCGCCTACCTGTACGACAAGATCACCAAGACCTTCATCCCCGCCGGGAGCGGCGCGAGCAGGGGCGCCGTCAAGTCCATCGGCAACCAGCCCTCAGGCCAGATCGTGCAGACGCGGGCCGACTCCGCCAAGACGCCCCCGGGATCGTGCACGGCCAGCACCTGGTGCACCGACACCGTCGACTTCTTCGGCCCCGCCATGACCCGCCGGCGCACCGGCGCGGCCTTCTACAAGGCGCGGGTGTGGAGCCCGTACTACGGCGCCGAGGACCGGAGCCTGCGCGGCACGGTCTGGGGCCGCACGCGCGGCGCGTCCGGCGCGTGGGACGCGAGCGCCGCCCGGATCGACGGCAACGGCGGCATCTCCGGCGTGGCGGTGGCCGCGCTGCCCGACGGGAGCCTGCACGTGCTCACGGTGGTGCCGGGCAGCGGCGTGTGGGACCGGGGCCGCAGCCCGGCCGGGGTGTGGGACGAGCACGCCGTCAAGATCGACAGCAATGGCGACGTCTCGGACGTGTCGGCTGCGGCCCTGCCCGACGGCACGCTGCACGTCCAGACCGTCGTGCCCGGCTCCGGGGTGTGGAACCGGGTGCGCGGCGCGGCGGGCGCGTGGGCGGCGAGCGCGACGAAGATCGACGAGAACGGCGACGTCTCGGACGTGTCCGCCGCCGGCCTGCCCGACGGCAGCCTGCACGTGCAGACCGTCGTGCCGGGGGCCGGGATCTGGGACCGCACCCGCAGCGCCGCCGGCGCCTGGGCGGGCAGCTCGGTGAAGATCTCCGCCGACGGCTCGGTGGCCGCGATCTCGTCCGCCGCGCTGCCCGACGGGAGCCTGCACGTGCAGAGCGCGGTGCCCGGCTCCGGGGTGTGGACGCTGGCGCGCGGCGCGACCGGGACGTGGCAGCCCGCCCCCGTCCGCATCGACGCCAACGGCTCGGTGAGCGCCCTGGCCGCGGCCGCCCTGCCGGACGGCACGCTGCACGTGCAGACCGTCGTGCCCGCGTACGGCGTCTGGACCCGGGCGCGCGGCGCGGCGGGTGCGTGGGCGGCGAGCGCGACGAAGATCGACGGCAACGGCAGCGTTCTCGGCGCCTCGGCGGCCGGCCTGCGCGACGGGAGCCTGCACCTGGTCACCCTGCCCGACATCGAGCAGTGATTTGCGCCTTTTGCAGTGCGGCATGCGGTTGGTTTCTTCGTGGACTTCTCCGGTGAGACGCGCTTTCATTTCCTCCGTCGAATTCCGAGACGGAGGAACAATTGGCGCGTACACGGAGAAGTGCACGGAGAATTACGGGGATCGCCCTCGCTCTCGCGGTGGTGGCGGGCACGGCTCCGCCCGCTGCGGCCGCCCCGCGGGAGCCAGTGCGGATCACCCGCTTCCTCGGCGAGCAGCGCATCCCGTACCTGGTGAAGTTCGAGGGCACGACCGTGGGCGGCCTGTCGGGCTTCGACCACGACCCGCGCACCGGCGCCTGGTACTTCGTCTCCGACGACCGCTGGCGCTACGGCCCCGCCCGCTTCTACACCGGCCGCCTGGCCATCGACCCGACGACGGGCGGCTTCACCGGCGTGCGGCTGACCGGCGTCACCACGCTGACCAGGCCGGACGGGACACCGTACCCGGCCTACGGCAAGCCGGGCTCGGCCGACCCCGAGTCGATCCGGGTCGACCGGTGGAGCGGGCGGCTGCTGTGGGGCGACGAGGGCGACCGGCCCGACCGCGCGAATCCGGATATTCCCATCTCCCATTCCACAGTGCGCGGAATGAACCTCGAAGGGCGCGAGGTCGCTGATTTGCCGGTGCCGTCGAATTTGCGCTTCGAGAGCACGGAAAGCGGGCCGCGCCGCAATTTCGGATTCGAGGGGGTGGCCGTCACCGCACGCGCCGTCACCGCCGTGACCGAGGGCCCGCGCTACGAGGACGGCCCGACGCCGACGGCGGGCGGCGGCTCGGTGACGCGGCTGACTGTGTGGGACCGCAAGGGCCGCACCCGCGCCCAGTACGCCTACCCGCTCGACGCCCTGGCGGCCCCGCCGAGCCCGCCGGAGGGCCAGAGCGACAGCGGCGTGTCGGAGCTGCTGGCCATCGACGACCACCGGTACCTGGCACTCGAACGGTCCTGGATCCAGGGCGTGGGATACCGGGCCAAGCTGTACGAGATCGACCTGCGCGGCGCCTCGAACGTCCTCGGCCGCGACTCGCTGACGCAGGCCGGCAGGTACCGGCCGGTCACCAAGCGGCTGGTCCAGGACCTCGGCCGGTTCCGCCCGCCGGTGCAGAACCTGGAGGGCATGGCCTGGGGCCCCC
Source organism: Nonomuraea thailandensis (assembly GCF_024172165.1). Lineage (GTDB taxonomy): Bacteria > Actinomycetota > Actinomycetes > Streptosporangiales > Streptosporangiaceae > Nonomuraea > Nonomuraea thailandensis. The sequence continues at coordinate 2,907,506 of NZ_JAMZEB010000002.1, forward strand.
GGCTGGCGAGCGGCGAGTGCACGCTGGTGATCGGCTCCGACGACAACTTCTCCGAGGAGGAGGTGACGCAGTTCATGGCCTTCGCCGTCACGGGCTGCCGCTGACCCGCGTGCCCCCTCAGATGCCGTGGATGCGGCGCCCGGTGATCTGCTGGGGGACGATGCGGATGTAGAGCTGCCGCTCGCCCCCGGCCCACGGGGTGACGCCCGTGCCGGCCGCGCCGTCCGCCTCCTCCGCCGGCACGTGGTGCGCGGGCCCCTGGACCAGCACGCTCCACCCCTCCCGTCTGGTCTCGTCGAAGTTGTCGATCTCGAAGGCGATCAGGATGTCGACCCCTTCCAGCCCGGTGCGCAGGTCCTGGTCCATGGCCCCGCCCGCGGCGGTGCGGAAGACGATGGAGCCCTCGTGCACCTTGTAGTTGACCGGCAGCACCGTCGGCCCGTGCGAGCCGTTGAACGCCACCCGCCCGATCCCGCCGGGCGCGATCAGCCGCCGGCACTCCTGCTCGTCCAGCGTCTCCAGCGACGGGTGGGCCATGGCGGGCCCGCGCCCCGGCGGCCGGTCCTGGCCCCCGCCCAGCAGGTCCTCCACCGTCGTGCCCAGCGCGTCCGCCAGCCGATAGAGCGCTCCGGTGTCGGGTGTGTCGGCGTTCTCCTCCAGATATTTCAGGTAACCGGGTGACATGTCCGCGCGCTCGGCGACCTGCTCGCGGGTCAGCCCGAGGCGCTCGCGGTGGTGGATGACGCGACGGCCGAGATCCCCTGTGCCTGTCATGATGACTTCCCCTCTGCCATAGGTACGGCGTGCGGCGCCGTTGAGCCGGGCCTCGTGATGGTCGGCGTCGATGAACACCTGACGCCCCCGGTAGCGGATCGGCATGGACACCAGCCCGAGCTCGCCGGGCAGCAGCGGGTCCAGCCGCAGCCCGTCGCGCCTGACTTCCAAGCCCAGATAGCAGCGCTGCAGCAGGTCGAGCGTGCCGCCCATGGCGCCCAGATGGATGCCTTCCGCGGTGGTGCCGCCCTGGACGTCCCTGATGTCGCTGTGCAGGGCCTCGGTGAAGAAGCGCCACGACTGCGCCCGGTTCGAGCGCGCCAGCACCCAGGCGTGCACGACGGCGCTGAGCGTGGAGCCGTGGCTGGTGCGCCGCAGGTAGTAGGAGACGGTGCGGGGGATGAGATCCGGATCGGGCGGATAGCCGAGCCGCTCCAGGATGCCGGTCAGCTCGTCGCCGGTCAGCAGGTAGCACAGCATGAGGGTGTCGGCCTGCTTGGACGCCTTGTACCGGTTGACGTCGTCGCCGTCGGCCTCCAGCGCCCGGTCCAGGCGGCGCACGCCGGCGTAGCGGTCCCAGTCGAGCTCCAGCAGGTCGGCGTACCCGGTGAACTGGCTGATCACGCCGTCGTGGAAGTCGACCCGCAGGCGGCGGCCGAGCGCGTCCCAGCGGTCCAGCTCCGCGGCGGCCGGGGCCAGGTCGGGGGCCAGCGCGGCGGTGTCGCGGGCGCGCGCCATCAGCCACGCGGTCATGACGTTGGTGTAGGCGTTGTTGTCCAGGCCGGGGACGGACGCGCCCGGATAGGCGTCGTGGTACTCGTCGGGGCCCATGACCCCGCGGATCTCGTACCGGTCGCCGGCGGGGACGGCCAGCGAGGCGAAGAACCTGGCAATGTCGAGCAGCAGCTCGGCGCACCACGGCGGCATGGAGCCGGTGGCCAGGTAGTGGTGCCACACGTTGTAGGCGACGGCCAGGCCGACGTGCCGCTGCAGCCGGGAGTGGTCGGGCAGCCAGCGGCCGGAGGCGGGGTTGAGGTGCAGGACCTGGCTCTCCTCGCGGCCGTCGCTGCCGCTCTGCCACGGGAACATCGCGCCGTCGTGGCCGGCCTCCCTGGCCGCGTCCCGCGCCTCGGGCAGCCGCCGCCAGCGGTAGCGCAGCAGCCCGCGCGAGATCTGCGGGAAGCGCAGGTCCAGCCAGGGCTGCACGAACAGCTCGTCCCAGAACACGTGCCCCCGGTACGCCTCGCCGTGCAGCCCCCGGGCGGGCACCCCGGCGTCCAGGTCGGCCGTGTGCGGGGACAGCGTCTGCAGCAGATGGAAGATGTGCAGGTGCACGACCAGCGACAGCTCGGGGCCGTCCACGTCGAGCCTGGCCCGCCGCCACAGCCGCTCCCACGCCGCCTCGTGCCGCGCCAGCAGCTCCGCGAACGGCGGCGCCCGGCGCACGTGCCGCAGCGCCGACGAGCGCGGATCGTGGCTGGCCGGATCGCGCGAGGACGCCAGTGCCACGACCTTCGTGAGCTCGGCCGGCACGCCCTCGGCCAGGTCGAGCACGTGGTCGGAGGTGATGTGACCGGCGCCGAGCGCCGGCCTGGCGGGCACGCCTGCGTCGATCCTGGCGGCCAGCGCCACGACGACGTGCGAGTTGCGGGTGCGCGCCGTCAGCCAGGCCAGGTCGTCCTCCGAGCCGGTCGCGTGCCCGGTGAGGTGGTCGCCGCGCAGGTCGCGGTAGCGGGCCACGCCCTCGTTGCGCACCCGGCCCTCCAGCGTGGCGCGCACGCGCAGCGGGCCCGACCAGTTCTCCGCGGTGAACGTGGTCTGCATCGCCGCCAGGTACGGGTCCGCCATCGACACCAGGCGGCGCTGGCGTACCCGGGTGACCCGGCCCTCGCCGTCGCGCCAGCGCAGCTCCCGCACCAGCACGCCGCGGCGCAGGTCCAGCTCGTGCCGGTAGAGCGGCAGGTCGGCCCGCTCGGGCCGGAACCAGCCGGAGCCGGGCGTGGCGAACGTCAGCGGCAGCCAGTCGGGCAGGTTGACGAGGTCCTCGTTCGTCACGGTGTGGCCGGCCACCACCGAGTCGAGCCGGTCGTAGCAGCCCGCCAGGTACGTGCCCGGCGTGCGCGGCTCCCCGTCGGGAGTGGCGCCGCGCGTGGCGAACCGGCCGTTGCCCAGCGTGCACAGCGCCTCGCGCAGCCCCTCGCCCGCGGGCTCGAAACCCTCGTAGACGAGCGTCCAGGCGTCCGGCGCGACGGCGTTCATCGTCGGCTCACGGGCGCATTCGAGATGGCGTTCGTCGTCGGCTCACGGGCGCACTCGCGACGGCGTTCATCGTCTCGGCTCACGGGCAGGTTCGCGATCGCGTTCATCGGCAGCTCACGGCAGACGGCCCGTCACGTCCGCGCGGGCGTTCATCTGCGGCCCACGGGCACGCGGCCCGTCACGTCGGCGTCGGCCAGGTCGGCGACGACCGCGCCGGCCCCGGCCGCCAGCATCGCGGCGGCCTGCGTGTCGCTCCTGTCCACGGCGACGACCTGCCCGAACCCGCCCCTGCGCCCGGCCTCCACACCCGGCAGCGCGTCCTCCACGATCGCCACGTCGCCGGGCGGCAGCTCCAGCCGCCGCGCCGCCTCCAGGAACAGCGCGGGATCCGGCTTGCCCGGCAGGCCCAGCCGGGCCGCGTCGTTGCCGTCCACCAGCACGTCGAACAGGTGCAGCAGCCCCGCGGACGACACGACCGCCCGGCAGTGCCTGCTCGCCGACACCACCCCCGTACGGCAGCCGCGCTGCCGCAGGTCGTGCAGCAGCGCCACCGTGGCGGGGAAGGCGGCCACGCCGTGCTGGCGGATCTGCTCCATGAACAGCCCGTCCTTGGCCAATCCCAGCCCGTGCACGGTCGGCGCGCCCGGCTCGTCGCCCGGCCCGCCCTCGGGCAGCGAGATGCCGCGCGAGGCCAGGAACGTGCGCACGCCGTCGAGCCGCGGCCGGCCGTCCACATGGGTGAGATAGTCGGCGCGGATGTCGAAGGGCGCCGAGCGCCCCCTGAGGAAGGCGTCGAAGACGTGCTTCCACGCCGCGGCGTGCACCCGGGCCGTGTCGGTGACCACGCCGTCGGTGTCGAAGACGACGGCGCGCAAGCTGGTCAGATCGAAGGTGGCCATGTCTGGACGCTACCCGCGCACGCGGCGCCCAGCCATGGCCGCCGGACCTCGTGACCCAGGACCTGCGGCCCGTCTCACGGGAAGCGGGAGCAGCCAGTGGGTACGTCTGTCACCAGGCCGCGCCACACGAACCCCCGAACCCCACCGGCCCTGGCAGGAGGCGCCGCATGAGAGCGTTGACCGTAGGAGTGTTGTCGTTGCTCGCCGTGCTGGGGGCAGTTGTGGCGGGTTGCGGCGACGCCGGGCCGCCGCGCGCGCCGGACACCGCCACGCTGAGCTCCTCACCCGCCCCCACCCCCACCTCGCCGGGCCCCAACTCGCCGGACCCGACCTCGCCGGACCCGACCTCACCCGCCCCCACCTCGCCTGCGGGCACCACCCCGAAGGCCCGGCCCGGCCCGGGTGAGACCCTGATCGCCGGCCGCTACCAGCCGTTGTGGCCGTTCTCCAGCCCGGAGGAGGCGGCGGCCTGGCAGCGCGAGTACCGGGCGAGCGGCCACGAGCCGTGGCACCTCGACGCCCGCCGCACCGCGATCGCCTTCAGCCGCGACTTCCTCGGCTTCGCCGACATCGACCGCGCCGTCAAGACCGTGACGGACGGCCCGCACGCCCGCGTGCACGTCGGCTTCCGCGCGGAGGACGCCTCCCGGCCGCTGGTGGCGGCCGTCGTGCACCTCATGAGGTACGGGCCCGGCCAGGACGCCCCCTGGGAGGTGGTCGGCACCGACGACACCACGCTCTCCCTGACCAGGCCCGCGTACGGCGCCGCCGTCGGCTCCCCGGTGACCGTCGGCGGCCGTATCACCGGCGTGGACGAGAGCATCAGGGTCCAGGTCCGCCACCCGGGCTCGGACGCCCCGGTGGGGGAGCGGTGCTGCCTGCCCGCCGGAGGGGAGAACGCGGCCTGGTCGGCGCGGGTCTCGTTCACGGCGCAGCCGGGGCGGACGATGACCATCGTCGCTTCCACCGGCGGTCACGTGGCCGAGGTCGAGCGGTTCGCGGTGACAGGCGTCACGTCGCCGTCCTGAGAGGCGCCGTCCTGAGAGGCGCCGTCCTGACAGGCGCCGTCCTGAGAGGCGCCGTCCTGAGAGGCGCCGTCCTGAGAGGCGCCGTCCTGACAGGCGCCGTCCTGAGAGGCGCCGTCCTGAGAGGCGCCGTCCTGACAGGCGCCGTCCTGACAGGCGCCGTCCTGAGAGGCGCCGTCCTGACAGGCGCCGTCCTGACAGGCGCCGTCCTGACAGGCGCCGTTGCGGCAGGCGCTGCCCTGACAGGCGCCGTCGTGGCGGGCGGCGTCCTGGCGGGGGAGCTGCTAGTTTATAAACGCGCATTCACTAAACTCGGGGGGAACCGATCATGGGCAGGCCCCGCACCACCAGCGACGAGGCGATCCTGGGCGCGACCGCCCGCGCGATCGGCCGGCACGGCCCGCAGGGGCTCACGCTGGCCGCCGTCGCCCAGGAGGCCGGGCTGTCGCCGGCCACGCTGGTGCAGCGGTTCGGCTCGAAGCGCGGCCTGCTCCTGGCGTTCGCCGCCGACGCCGCCCGCACCGCGGCCGAGCCGTACGAGCGGGCCCGCCGGGAGCACGCCTCGCCGCTGGCCGCCCTGCGCGCCGCGCTCGTGCACCTGGCGGAAGGCGTGTCCACGCCCGAGGAGCTGTCGGGCAGCCTCGGGTTCCTGCAGCTCGACCTGACCGACCCCGACTTCCGCGCGCACGCGGCCGAGCACGCCCGCCGCACCCGCGACGAGATCGCCGCCCTGCTGGCCGCCGCGGTGGCGGCGGGGGAGCTGGTCGAAGAGGCGGAGGCGGGCCCGCTGGCCCGGGCGGTGCAGACGGCCTACAACGGCGCCCTCATCCTGTGGGCGCTGACCGGTGACGGCACGCTGCCCGACGCGATGCGCGACGCCCTGGGGCAGGCGCTGCGCCCGTACCTCGCCGGATGAGGCGCTCGACTGCGCGACGCACCGGCCCGGGACTGGACCGGCGCCCCCCGCCACGGGGCATGATCGAGCATGCAAGAACCCTTCGATCACCGGGCGGGCCGGCGCGGTGACCGCAACGCTTCGAGGTGCTCATGAGCCAAGTGGAAGACCCCGCACCCCAGTCGCTGGCCGAGCTGGCCCGCAGGCACGGGCTCCGGCCCGCCATCGCGCGCCCCGGCTTCCCCGTCTACCTGCGCCAGCTCTGGCAGCGGCGGCACTTCGTGCTGACGTACGCGACCTCGCGCAACGTCTCCAAGTACTCCGGCTCGGCGCTGGGCCAGCTCTGGCAGGTCATCACCCCGCTGCTGAACGCCGCCATCTACTACGTGATGTTCGGCCTCATCCTCGGCGGCAGCAAGGGCATCGAGAACTATCCGGCGTTCCTGCTGACCGGGATGTTCGTGTTCACCTACACGCAGCGCACGGTCACGGCCGGAGCCAAGTCGATCTCCGGCAACCTGTCGCTGATCCGTGCCCTGCACTTCCCGCGGGCCTCGCTGCCGCTGGCGTACACGATCCAGGAGCTGCAGCAGCTCGTCATCTCCATGGGCGTGCTGCTGGTCATCGTGGTGATCACCGACGAGCCGCCGACGCTGCTCTGGCTGATGATCCCGCTCGTGCTGGTGCTGCAGACGATGTTCAACGTCGGTGCGGGGCTGATCCTGGCCAGGCTCGGCGCCTCGCTGCGCGACCTCAACCAGCTGCTGCCGTTCATCATGCGGACGTGGCTGTACGCCTCCGGCGTGTTCTTCGCCATCCACGACAAGGTGGTCAACAGCGCGGGGCTGCCCGAATGGGTGGCCACCGCCATGTACCTGAACCCGGCCGCCTCCTACATCGAGTGGATGCGGGACATCCTCATCGCCAGCCACACCCCGCCGCAGATGGTGTGGATCTCGTGCCTGGTGTGGGCGGTCGCCGCGCTCGTGGGCGGGTTCTGGTACTTCTGGCGGGCCGAGGACCGGTACGGGCGGGGCTGACGGGTCATCGGGGCGGGGTCATCGGGCCGCGGTAGGGCAGGGGCTGGCTGTAGACGAGGTTGGTCGTGGTGCTGCCGAACCGGGCGAGCTCGTCGACGATGCTCTCGAGGTGCGCCATGGAGCCCGCCGCCACCTTCAGCGTGTAGCAGTCCTCGCCGGTGGTGCGCAGGCACTCCAGGATCTCCGTGCGCTCGCCGAACAGGCGGCGCAGCGGCTCGTGCCGGTTGCCCGGGTACTTCAGGCGCACGACGGCCAGGATGGCGTAGCCGACCCTGGTGAGATCGACGTCGGCCCGGTAGCCGGAGATGACGCCCAGCGCCTCCAGCCGTCTGACGCGCTCGGTGGTGGCCGAGGCGCTGAGATTGACCCGGCGGCCCAGCTCGGTGAAGGGGATGCGGCCGTCCCGCTGGACCTCCGCCAGGATCGACCAGTCGGTCTCGTCGAGTTCCTCGGTCATCTCGCCAAACTACCGGCAGATTCCCGGCCATCGGCCGTCAAGGCCGTGAAGAAGGCCTTCAGCTCCGGGCCGCCGCCTCGATAGCCTTCCTGCCATGCGAATCGGGGTGAACGTGCCGAACTTCGGGCCGGGGACCGGCCCGGCCGTCCTGCGCCGCTGGGCGCGGACGGTGGAGGCGCTCGGCTACGACCTGTTGATGATCTCCGACCACGTCGTGGTGACGCCCGACGTGGCCGAGCAGTATCCGGCTCCGTTCTACGAGCCGTTCACCACGCTCTCGTGGCTGGCCGGCGTCACCGACCGGATCAGGCTCGGCACCTCGGTCCTCATCGTGCCGTACCGCCACCCCCTGCTCATGGCCCGGATGGCGGCGAACCTCAACCGTTTCAGCGGTGGCCGGCTCGTCCTCGGCGTGGGCACCGGCTGGGCCCGCCAGGAGTTCGACGCGCTCGGGGTGCCGTTCGAGCGGCGCGGGCGGCTGACGGACGAGCACCTCGCGGCGATGCGGGCCGCGTGGGCGGACGAGGACGACTACCGTGCCGGGCCGATCCCCATCTGGGTCGGCGGGAACGGCGAGGCCGGGCTGCGCCGGGCGGTGCGCCTGGGTGAGGCGTACCATCCGCTGCGCACGACGCTCCCGTGGCTGCGGGACGCGGCGCAGCGGCTCAAGGGCGTCGCCGGCGAGCTGGGACGGCCGGCGCCCGCGCTGACCCCGCGCATCGTGCTGCGGCTGACCGGCACGCCGGTCACCGGCCCGGAGCGGCGCGCGGGGGAGGGCACGATCGGCCAGATCGTCGAAGACCTGGAGGAGCTGCGCGCGCTCGGGGCCGACACCGTGGTGCTCGACCCGTTCGACGGCGACCCCGCCGAGACGCTGCACCCGGCGACGGCCTGGCACGCGCTGGCCGCCGTGGCCGACCACTGGAACCTCGACCAGCACGACCGACCGGCCTGAACCCTCACGACCGACCGGCCTGAACCCGCACCACCGACGAGCCCGCACTCGCACGACCGACCAAGGGAGCGACAGTGACACCTCAGGAGGAGACCTTCCTGCGCAGGGCCATCGAGCTGGCCGCCAAGTCCCGCGCGAGCGGCGACGCCCCGTTCGGCTCCCTCCTCGTGGGCCCGGACGGCGACGTGCTGGCCGAAGCGCACAACACCGTCACCAGCGACGGCGACATCACCGCCCATCCCGAGCTGAAACTGGCCCGGTGGGCGGCCCGCGAGCTGGACCCGGCCACCGCCGCGGCCACCACCATGTACACCAGCTGCCAGCCCTGCGACATGTGCCGGGGCGGCATCGAGCGCTCCGGGCTGGGGCGCGTGGTCTACGCCCTGTCCAACGAGCAGTTCGCCCGGCTCAAGCCCGGCGGCGGCTGGCCCAGCGTGCCGCAGGAGGGGCCGGCGCTGTTCGAGGAGGCACGCGTCCCGATCGACGGCTTCTACCACTGATCGTCCGGGCGGCCGTCACGGCGTGGGCCCCCACGCGGCGCGCGGCCGGGCAGCCGCCTTACGGCCCAGCTTCCCGGCCCTGACCTGCACGGCCAGGCTGTCGAGGATGACCCGGGCGCTGAGCAGCGCCGTCTGCTCCGCCCAGTCGTACGGCGGCGAGCACTCCACGACCTCGATCCCGGCCAGCCCCGGCTCGGACACCAGCCGCACGAGGTTCAGCGCCTCCCGGGGCAGTAGCCCGCCCGGCTCCGGCCAGCCGGTGCCGGGGACGAACCCGGCGTCGATGACGTCGATGTCGAAGGAGAGGTAGACGGCCTCGGCGCCCTGCCAGGCGATCTCCAGCGCGGTCTCGGCGACGCGCTCCACGCCGACCCGCTCCACGTCGCCCACCGTGATCACGGTGGTGCCGCGCTCGCGGCCGACCTTGACCCCGGCCCTGGGCGCCTGCCAGCCGCCGATGCCGACCTGGACGAGATTGGTGGCGGGCGCGTTCCTGATGTTGGTGGCGTGGAACCACGGCGTGGTGTGCATGCGCTCGTCGAGGTCGGTCTCCTGGGTGTCGACGTGCCGGTCGAAGTGGATGATGCCGATGTTCCCCTCGTGGTGCGCGGCGAGCCCGCGCACCGTCGGGAAGCCGATCGAGTGGTCCCCGCCCAGCACCACCGGCATCGTGCCCTGCTGGACGACGTGGCTCATCGCCTGGCTGATCTGGTCGAACGACTTCTCCAGGTTGCCGGGGATGGTGAACACGTCGCCGATGTCCACCAGGTTGAGCTGCTCGCGCAGGTCCACGCCGAGCTCGTAGCTGTAGGTGCCGAAGAGGTTCGTGCTGCGCCGGATGCCCTGCGGCCCGAACCGCGTGCCCGGCCGGTACGTCGCCCCCGCGTCGAGCGGCACCCCGAAGACGGCGACCTCGGCGTCCCCCACCTCGTGCACGTCCTCCACGTACGGGCACTTCAGGAACGTGCCGCGTTCGCCCGCGAAGTGCGGCAGCTCCCCTCGGGCGAACGTGGGGATCGTCCGGTCCGTGAGGGTGGGCGCGCCCGGCAGCCCGTGAGCCAACGCCCGTTCGAGCTCCTCCTCCCGCCGAGCCGTCGGGATTTCCGCCTCCGCCCGCTGGGCCCAGGCGCCTTCTTGGTTTACGTTGGCCATGATCTGAGTCTTCGCTCGCAACGATCGGCTGTCCAGCATGGTCATTCTGGGTGTCGCGCTCGCCATCGTCTCCATGATCGTCGTCGGGCTGCTGGTGGCCCGGCGTGTCGCAGGCGACAGCAGGAACTTCCTGGTCGCCGGTCGCAGCCTGGCCCTGCCCGTGGTCGCCGCCACGCTCATGGGCCAGGCCGTCGACACCAACGCCACCCTCGGCGCCACGGACCTGGCCGCCGGCCTCGGCTTCTGGGCCGGAGCCGGGCTGCCCCTCGGGCTGGCCCTGTGCCTGCTGCTCACCGGCCTGTTCTTCGCCCGGCCGATGAACCGCATGGGCCTGACGACGCTGCCCGACTTCTTCCGGCTCCGGTACGGCAGGGCCGTCGAGGTCGCCGCCGCGCTTCTGATGATCGCCGCGTTCGCGATCCTGGTCGCGGGGAACCTGGTGGCGGGCGGGTTCCTGTTCGAGCGTTTCCTCGGGACGTCGTACAGCGGGGGAGTGCTCATCATCGTCGCGGTGGTGCTGATCTACACGCTCGCGGGCGGGCTGCTCAGCGACGCCTACACCTCGATCGTGCAGATGCTCATCACCGCGACCGCCGCGTTCGCCCTGCTGTTCTGGGTGGCCGCCACCTTCGGGCTGCGGCCCGCGCCCGGCGCGGGGCCGTTCGACCTCGGGCAACTGTCCGATCCGGGGCAGGGCGCGGTCGTCAACTGGGCCACGCTGGTCGCGCTCGGGATCGGCGACATCGTCGCCATCGACTTCATGCAGCGCATCTTCGCCGCCCGCTCGCCGGACGTCGCCCGCCGCGCCTGCTTCATCGCCGCCGCCGGCACCGCCGTGATCGGCGTGCCGTTCGCGCTGGTCGCCGTCGCCACCGGCCAGGGCCTGCTGGCGCTGCTCGACGGGGCCGCTCCGGCCGGGCTGAGCGTGCTGGTGCTGGCGGGCATCGTCAGCGCGTCGCTGTCCACGGCCGACGGCGCCATCCTCGGCACCGCCGCGGTCGCCGTGCGCAACGTGGGCTCGGCCCGCCGCGTCCACCGGCCAGGCCGGGCCGACCCGCTGCTGCGCGCCACCCGCTGGGCGATGCTGCCCGTGGTCGGCGGCGCGGTGCTGCTGGCGTTACGGGTGCCGCAGACGGGCGTGCTGCTCACGCTGGCGTTCGACCTCATGCTGGCCTGCCTCGTCGTGCCGTTCGTGCTGGGCCTGTTCTGGCGGCGCGGCTCCGCGCCCGCCGCGCTGGCCGCCCTGGCGGTGGGCCTGGTGGTGCGGCTGGTGCTGTTCGCGCTGACCCCCACCATGTACGGCGCGCCCAACACGCTCCTCCACGTCCCGAACACGCTGGCCGGCGCGGGCTTCGACGGGTGGCCCACGTTCATCGCCCTGGGCGCGTCGCTGATCGTCTACGTGGGCGTGGCGCTCAGCACGGCGCCGGCCGGGATCCGCGGCGTGGACCTGCGCATGGAGGAGACTCGGGCGGAGGCGGCGCCCTCGCCCTGACCCGTCCCCGGGAGGTCCGGGACCGACCCGTGAGCGGCCGTTCCCGGGGGTCCGGGACCGACCCGTGCGCGACGACCGTGCTCAGGGGGTGCGGTACCGCTCCTCCAGCGCGGCGTGCTCGTCGAGGCCGATCAGGTGGTTGAACGCCTCGAACGTGATCATGTTCTCGATCGCCGGGCCGGTCTCGCCCAGGGTGGCGAGCGTGCGCAGGTAGTCGTGCATGCCCTTGGCCGCCGCGAACGCCGCGCCCACCGAGAAGAGCGCGAGCGCGTAGCCCATCTCCTGCAGCCCGCGCACGTTCACCAGCGGGGTCCTGCCGCCCTCGATCTGGTTGCTGAGCACCGGGACGACGCCGCGGAAGGCCTCGCAGACGCGCCGCATCTCGGCCTCGCTCTCCGGGGACTCGATGAACAGCAGGTCGGCGCCCGCCTCGTGGTAACGCGCGCCGCGCTCCAGCGCCTCGTCCAGGCCCAGCTCGGTGCGCGCGTCGGTACGGGCGATGATCATGAAGTCGGGGTCGCGCCGCGCGTCCGCCGCCGCCCTGATCTTCTGGACCATGTCCTCCGTGGCGATGACGTGCCGGCCCAGCATGTGCCCGCAGCGCTTGGGGAAGGTCTGGTCCTCGATGTGCAGCGCCGCGGCGCCGGCCGCCTCGTACTCGCGTACGGTGCGCCGCACGTTGAGCGGGTTGCCGTAGCCGGTGTCGGCGTCGGCGATCAGCGGCAGGTCCACGGCCTCGGCGAACGCGGCCACCCGCGCCGTCATCTGGGTCAGCGTCAGGTAGCCGACGTCGGGCCTGCCCAGCAGACCGGCCGAGGTCTGGAAGCCGCTGAGGTAGATCGCCCGGAAGCCGAGCGCCTGGGCCAGCCGGGCGCCCGTGCCGTCGTACACGCCGGGCGCCACCAGGATCTCGGGGTCGCCGATCAGCTCCCGCAACCTGGTCGTGTGTCGTGTCATGTCCCTGCCCCCCGTAACCGGCCCTTACCCGCGCCATGCCGCGGGTATCCGGCGGCGGCCAAGGCGCTGGGCCAGGCGATCCGGGACACCGCGCATGCCCGGGCGGCGGCGCGGTTTCCCCTGTGCGCCCACGAACTGTTGGCGTGGCCAACGAATTGTTGTATAGTTAGTGGCGTAAACGTTGGTGACCCCAATGAAAGAGGATGACATGTCCACGGACACTCTGATCGCCGACCGGATCGAGATCGCCGACCTGTTCACCCGCTTCGCCCTCCTGCTCGACGAGGGGCGGTGGGACGACGCGGGCACGGTCTTCGCCGACGACGTGGCGGTGCACTCGCCGCGCGGAGGCGAGCTGCGCGGCCTGGGCAAGGTCGTCGAGTTCATGCGGCAGTCGGAGGTCGAGGGGCAGCGCGCCCAGCACACGACCACCGACCTGCTGGTGGACCTCGACGGCGACCAGGCGGACGCCTCGGCGAACTCGCTGGTGCACTACTACCGCGACGGCCGGGCGCCGCACTTCACCGGCGGCCTGCGCCTGGCCTCCACCGTGGTGCGGACGCCGGCGGGCTGGCGGCTCCGCGAGGTGCGGATCACGCCGGTCTGGACGCGCGCGGAGGCGTGAGCGGGCTCTGAACGTGCGGAACCTGCGCGTGTACGGCGGCGGGAAGCGCGGACCTGCGCCCGGACCGCCCGCGGCCGGGCGGCGCAGGACGGCTCGCCCCGCCGCCTGCCCGCCCGAGGCCGTTCGCGCCGCTGAGCTCTCCGGACGACAATGTGCGATGTGATGAGGGTTGACGCGTGAACGGCAGGGTCACCGGGGCGCTCTCCGAGGACGACCCGGTGGTGGAGGCGGTGCTCACCGCCAGTCGCGCCCTGGTGGGGGTCGCGGCCCGATCGATCGCCGCCGCGGGCGGTGACGTGACGCTGCCGCAGTACCGCGCGCTCGTCCTGATGGCGGCGCGGGGCCCGCAACGGCTCATCGACCTGGCCGACGCCCTGGACGTGAACAGGTCGACGGCCACCCGCATGTGCGACCGGCTGGTGGCCAAACAGCTGGTACGGCGCAGCCGCCTGCCCAGCGACCGGCGCACGCTCAGGATCGCGCTGACCGCGCAGGGTCGCGCCCTGGTGGACGGCGTGACGCAGAAGCGCAAGGCCGACCTGGCGCGCATCCTCAACCAGCTCACGCAGGAGCAGCGGGCCGCCGTGGTGGCGGCGCTGTCGGCGTTCGCGGAGGCCGCCGACGAGAAGGAGGTCCCCGCGCGGGCCGACGTCCCTGAGCTGTGAGACCTCCGGCGGGGAGGCGGGGGGCGGTCAGGAGGGCGGCGTGGGAAAGCTCGCCGGTGTGGTCAGGCCGGTGCTCTCCAGCAGCCGCTGGTGGTTGAGCACGGCGGCGTTGGCCTGCTCGGAGAAGCGGCGGACCAGCGTGTTCTGGGTGCTGCCGCGGACCGTGCCGATCAGGGGGAAGATCTGCCCGTGCGCCAGGCGCAGCCACTTGACGTACGTGGTGTCGTAGGCGGCCCCGGTCCTGCCCGAGATGTCGCTCATCCAGGCCTGCTGCTGCGTGGTGGGCTTCACCGGCAGCTTGACCTGCAGCTTGGCGGCAACGTCGCGGACCTGCCGGTCGAGCGTGTGATGCTGGGAGGCGATCTCCCCGCTGATCTGGCGGACGCGCGCGGTGGCGGCGCGCTGCACCGCGTCCTGGGCCATGGGCATCTCCCACAGGCTCGCCAGGCGGACCTTGCGGATGAGGTCCCGGTCGGCCTCCGACAGCGGGCCCCACTCGGTCTGCCGCGTCCCGCCGTCCTGCTCCTCCCCGGCCGGGGTGGCGGGCGGCTCGGTCGTCTCCGTGCCGACGGCGGCCGGCACCGTGCTCACCGCGGCGGTGTCGGAGGTGGGCGTGGGCGTGTAGCCGGCGCAGGCGGTCGCCGAGCAGAGCAGGCCGAGACCGCAACCGGCCAGGACGCGACGGCTGAGTCGCATGCACCGTCACCCCTTCCGGGTTCTGGGGCGTGCCTTCGTGCGGCACTGGTCACTCATGGATACGCCGCGAGGCGGGGAAGCGTTCATGCCTCAGGCAAGAATTGCCTGGGGCAAGACCGCGGCGGCTACGCGTGGGCCGCCGCCGAGCGGTCCTCGCGCAGCTCCCTGCGCAGCTCGACGGCGCGGTGCAGGTAGCGGGAGGCCAGCGTGGCACGCCCGGCCGAGCGGTAGAGCTCGCCCAGCGTCTGGAACGTCGCCGCCTCCCCGCTGCGGTCGCCGAGCTGCTGGAAGATCGCCAGGGACGCCTGCAGGCGGTCGGAGCCGTCGGACCGCCTGCCGTTGGCCGCCTGCAGCCCGCCCAGGCTCTGCATCGCGTACGCCCCGCAGTGCCGGTCGCCGAGCCGCTCGAAGATGTCCAGCGCCCGCCCCTGGAACCGCATCGCCTCCTCGGCGTCGGCCTTCATGTCGTGCAGGCGGCCGAGCTGCATCGACACGCATCCCTCGCGGTGGGTGTCGCCGAGCTCCCTGGCCAGCCGCAGGGCCTCGGTCAGCCACCTGGACGCCTGGTGCGGATCCCGCAGCGACAGGTGGATCCGCCCGATCGCCTGCCGCGCGTACGCCTCGCCGCTGCGGTCACCGACGGCCAGGAACATGGCCAGGGCGTGCCGGAAGGAGCCGAGCGCCCGCAGGTGCTCGCCGGAGAACTGGCTGACCGCGCCCAGCCCGCAGATCGAGATGGCCTCGCCACGCGGGTCGCCGAGCTCGCGGAAGAGCGCGCGGGCCCGCCTCAGCATGTCGCCCGCCTCGGCGTAGCGGTCCTGGTACAGGCACACCTGGCCGAGGCCGCGCAGCATGGCGGCCTCGCCGCGCCGGTCACCCGCGGCGCGGGCGCTGTCGAGGGCCAGGCGGTGCGTGAGCCGCCACTCCTCCAGGCGGCAGTGCAGGTCGAAGTAGGGGACGAGGGCGGCGGCGAGCCCCCACGCCGAGGCGGCCAGCCCGGTGCCGGCGGCCAGCCGCACCGCCTCCACCAGCGACTCGCGCTCGGCCTCGAACCACGACAGCGGGTCGGCGGTGAGCCGGGTGAGCGTGTCGCCCGGCAGGCTCCAGGAGGCGGGCTCCTCGGGCGTCAGGCTGAACAGGGTGGTGGGCAGGCGGGCCGCGGCGTGGCCGGTGGCGCTGGCCCAGCCGCCGAGCACGCGGGCGAGCGCCTGCCGCCCGGCCTCGTCGTCCGCGTGCTGCCTGGCCTGGCAGCGCATCAGGTCGTGCAACTGGTAGCGGGGCTGGCCGAGGGCGTCGGTGCCGGCCAGGCGCAGCAGGCTGGCGTCCACGAGCGAGTCCACGACCGCTTCGGTACGGGCTCGGCCCAGGACGGCGTCGGCCACCCAGCCGGGCACGGAGGCCGGGCCGAGCAGGCCCAGCGCGTGGAAGGTGGTGGCCGCCTCGCCGGTCAGGCGCCGGGTGCTGCGCTCGAACGAACCGCGCACCTCCAGGTCGCCGGCGCGCAGCTCGTCGAGCCTGCCGGCCTCGTCGGCCAGCCGCTGCTGGAGCACGCTGAGCGGCCAGTTGGGCCGGCCGGCCAGGCGGGCGCCGGCGATCCGGACGGCCAGGGGCAGGTGGCCGCAGGAGTCGAGGATGTCCAGGGCCGCCTGCCGGTCGGCGGCCAGCCGCTGCGGGCCGACGATGCGGCCGAGGAGCTGCTCGGCCTCGCCGGGCGGCAGCACGTCGAGCTCGACCAGCAGCGCGCCGGGCAGCTCCGTGATGCGCCGGCGGCTGGTGATCAGGACCGCGCAGCCGTTGCCCGGCAGCAGGGCGCGCACCTGGGCCGCGTCGGCGGCGTCGTCGAGGAAGACGAGCATGGGTTGCTCGGCCAGCAGGGAGCGGTAGAGGGCGGAGCGTTCGTGCACGGTGGGCGGCAGGGCGGCGTCGCCGACGCCCAGCGCGCGCAGCGCCTCGGCCAGCAGGTCCGCCGGGTCCGCGGGGGCGGGGTCGGTGCCGCCGAGGCACAGGTGCAGCTGCCCGGCCGGGTAGCCGGACCGAACGGCGTGGGCGCAGTGCACGGCCAGCGCCGTCTTGCCGACGCCCGGGGGCCCGACGACCACGGCGATCGACGGCGGCCCGTCCGGCTGCCGTTCCCCGGCCGCGAGGGCGTCCGTCAGCGCGGTGACCGCGGTGGCCCGGCCGGTGAAGTCCGCTATGTCGGGCGGGAGCTGGTAAGGCCGCGGCACACCCAGGCCCGCTCCGGCCTCCAGACCCGCACCCGCTCCCGGTCCCGCTGCTCCCGGCCCCGCACCCAGTCCCGGCCCCGCACCCGGTCCCGGCCCCGCACCCGCGCCTGCGCCCGGAGCCGGGTCCGGGCCTGCGCCCGTGTCCGGACCGGAGCCCGCACCCTGATCGGCGTCTGTGACCGCGCCCGGGCTCAGGTCCACCGCTGCCCCGGGGCCCACCCCCGAGCCCAGGCCCGGGCCGGTGCCGAGGGCGGGTTCGTCGAAGTCCTCGGCCAGGACGCGGGCATGGGCCTCACGCAGCTCCTGACCGGGCTCGATGCCGAGATCGTCCACGAGCTGACGCCGGATGACGGTGTAGGCGTGCAGCGCCTCGGCCCGCCTGCCGCCACGATGCAGGGCCAGGATGAGCTGCTGCCACAGATCCTCCCGGTACGGATGCTCGCCGATCAGCTCCCGGAGGTCGTCGATGGCGGAGGCGTGCTCGCCCACCGCCAGCTTGGTCGCGACCAGCTCCTCGGCCGCCCCGAGCCGGGCCTGGGTGAGCGCCCGCAGCCGCGCGTCCCAGGCGGGGCTGGCGGGCAGGTCGCTGAGAGGTTCGCCGCGCCACAGCGCGAGCGCCTCGCGCAGGTGCGCGGCGGCCTCCTCGGTACGCCCGCCGGCCCGCGCCCTGGCCACCAGGTCCTCGAACAGCAGCAGGTCCAGCCGCTCCGCCGCCACCTCGACCGCGTAACCGGAGGGGTGGGCGGCGATGCCGGCGCCCGCCGCGCCGAGGACCCCGCGTAAGGAGCTCACGTACGTGCGCAGGTTGGCCGTGGCGGACGACGGCGGGTTCCCGGCCCACAGGACCTCGACGAGCGTGTCCGAGCCGACCACCTGGTTCGCGTCGAGCAGCAGCGTGGCCAGCAGCAGCCGCGGCTTGGGGCCGCCGACGCGAACGCTCCGGTCCGCGGCCCGGACCCGTAACGGCCCGAGGACACCGAAGGCTGGTTGATCAACCACTATGACCGCACCTACTCCTTGGCTGGAGGTGTTGCAACCATTGCCGGGTTGAGCCTTTATACCGATTTTGGATGTTCTTTGTACGCCGTACTCGCAATCTTGACCCCCAGCAAGCGCACGTCGAGAGATCCACTTGATCATGATCGGCGCCGGGCGGGTCCCCGTCCCGGAGCCGTACGGAAAGGATCCTTATGCGACCCAGCAGGGTGCTCACGGTGGGGTTCGTCCTGGTGTGCGGCCTCGCCGCCGGCCAGGCCGCCTCCGCCGCCCCGACGCCGGCCCCCTCCCCGTCCGCCACGCCGTCCGCCACCCCGGCGGCCACGGCGACGACGCCCGCGCCGGACCCGAACGACCCGCCGGACCAGGTCGAGGTGCCCGAGGTCTCGACGCTGGCCGCGCCGAGCTTCCAGCTCCCCTTCCCCTGCGGCCAGAGCTGGACGGGCAACTCCAGCGCCAGCAGCGCGCACCGCTCGTACGAGATCGACTTCAACCGCGGCAGCACCGCCAACGCCGACCTCGGCGACACCGTCGTGGCCGCCGCGGCCGGCACCGTGGTCATCTCCGCCCACCAGGGCTCCGCGAACGGCTACGGCAACCTGGTCAAGATCGACCACGGCGGCGGCTACACGACGTACTACGCGCACCTGAACACGCGCTCGGTCGCCGCCGGCGCCCAGGTCGCCCAGGGCCAGAAGATCGGCACGCTCGGCAACACCAGCAAGCCGGGCAACAACATCAGCCCGCACCTGCACTACGAGGTCCGCCAGGGCACCAGCTACCCGAGCAACGTCCGCAAGGCCGTCTTCAACGGCGTCACCTTCGGCTACCCGAACCAGACGCTGACCTCGAAGAACAAGTGCGGCGGCGGCACCACCAACCCGCACACCGCCACGTCGGTCTGCGGCGCCGGCTACAAGGTGATCGACTCGGCCGCCCTCGGCACGGCGGGCACCGCCTACCTGCTCTACAACTCCGCCAACGGCAACAACTGCGTGGCCACGATCAAGAAGTCGTCGCTGGGCAAGGCCACCGCCACCAGCGCGTACCTGGAGGTGCAGGGCAAGACCCGGGTCACCGACAGCGGCAGCTTCGCCTACTACGCGGGCCCGGTGCGCGCCGCGGCGGCCGGCAAGTGCGTCAAGTGGGGCGGCAAGGCGGGCACGGCCTCCTACGACAGCCCGTTCGAGCACTGCGGCTGACGCGCGTCCCCCCGAACGAGACTTCCTGAGGAGAGAACCACTGTGCGAGCCCGACTGCGCCGCTCAGCCGTGCTGCTGACCGGCGCGCTGATCCCCGCCTCGCTGCTCATGGTGAGCCCGGCCGCGGCCACGTCCGCCGACGGCCCCGTGTCCGCGGCGTTCGCGCGGGCGGCCGCCACCTACGAGGTGCCGCGCGACCTGCTGATCTCGCTCGCCTACGCCGAGACCCACCTGGACGGGCACGACGGCGAGCCCAGCGCCAGCGGCGGCTACGGCGTGATGCACCTGGTGGCCTCCCGCACGCTGGAGCGCGCGGCCACCCTCACCGACCAGCCGGTCGCCGAGCTCAAGAGCGACGACGCCGCCAACATCGCGGGCGGCGCCGCCGTGCTGCGCGCCCTGGCCGACGAGGCGGGCCTGGACGCCGCCGCCCGCAAGGACCCGGCCCGCTGGTACGGGGCCATCGCCCGCTACGGCGGCGCCGCCTCCGCCGACGTGGCCCGCCTGTACGCCGACACGGTCTACGACCTGATGGCCGAGGGCGTGCGCGCCACCAGCACGGGCGGCGAGAGCGTCACGGTCAAGCCGCGCGCCGTCGAGCCGGACCGCGGCGCGTACGCCAAGGCCAAGGACCTGGACGGCCCCAGCACGTTCGCCGCCTCGACGGACTACCCGCAGGCCGCGTGGGTGCCGGCGAGCACCGCCAACTACGCCGTCTCCAGCCGCCCGACCAGCGACAAGATCGACCGGATCGTCGTCCACGTGGCGCAGGGCTCCTACGCCGGGACGATCTCCTGGTTCCAGAACCCGGCCGCCAAGGTCAGCTCCCACTACGTCGTGCGCTCCTCCGACGGCGCCGTCACCCAGATGGTCAGGGAGAAGGACCGCGCCTTCCACGCCGGTGAGTACAACCGGCGCTCGGTCGGCATCGAGCACGAGGGCTTCGTGGACAACGCCACGTGGTTCACCGACGCCATGTACCGCTCGTCGGCCGCGCTGACCCGCAACATCGCCGACCGGTACGGCATCCCCAAGGACCGCACGCACATCGTCGGCCACAACCAGGTCCCCGGCACCGACCACACCGACCCCGGCGGGTACTGGAACTGGACCACGTTCATGCGGTACGTCACGGGCGGCAGCGGCGGCACCACCAACCCGCACACGCCCGAGTCGGTGTGCGGCAGCGGCTACAAGGTGATCGACAGCGCCGCGCTGGGCACGGCCGGGACGGTCCACCTGCTCTACAACTCCGCCAACGGCAACAACTGCGTGGCCACGATCAAGAAGACCTCGATCGGCACGGCCACCGCCACCAGCGCGTACCTGGAGGTGCAGGGCAAGGCCAGGGTCACCGACAGCGGCAGCTTCGCCTACTACGCGGGCCCGATCCGCGCCGCGGCGGCGGGCAAGTGCGTCAAGTGGGGCGGCAAGGCCGGCTCGGCCGTCTACGACAGCCCGTTCGAGCACTGCGGCTAGGAGGGACGGACAGTTCGGCGGGCGGGTGCGGGCGCAAGCCCGCACCCGCCCGCGGCATGCGGGGCCGGCGCGTACCCCGGCCGGTACGCACGGGCGTGCCCTCCGGGGATTGACGAGCCACAGCTAAAGGCATTAGCTTACTAGCTATGGAGATAAACCGTGAGTTCCTGGACCTCGAAGGCGGCCGGCTCGCCTATGACGTGACCGGGCAGGGCCCGCTCATCGTGCTCGCCCACGGCATGGGCGACAACAGGGCGGCCTACCGCGCGCTGGCGGCCGAGCTGGTGGCCGCCGGGTTCCGGGTCGCGACCACGGACCTGCGCGGCCACGGCGAGTCCAGCACCGGCTGGCCGTCGTACACGCGCACCGACGTCGCCGGCGACCTCCTCGCCCTGATCAGGCACCTGGGCGGCCCCGCCGTGATCGTGGGCCACTCCTTCAGCGGCGGCGCGGCCACCATCGCGGCGGCCCAGGAGCCCGGCCTGGTCAGTGCCATCGTCGAGATCGGCCCGTTCACCCGCGCCCAGCAGGTGAACCTGGGCGCGCTGTTCTCCGACGCCCGCTACCGCAAGGGCATGACCCTGCTCATGGGGGCCGGCCTGTTCCGCAGCGTGGGGGCGTGGAAGCGCTACCTCGACCACGCCTACCCCGGCGCCAGGCCCGCCGGGCACGCCGGGCACGTCGCCGCCTTGGAGGCGGACCTGCGCCGGCCGGGCCGGATGGCCGTGGTCAGCCGGATGGGCACGTCCGCACCCACCGACGCGGGCGCCCGGCTCGGCGACGTCCGGTGCCCCGCCCTGATCATCATGGGCACCCTCGACCCCGACTGGGCCGATCCCGCGGCCGAGGGCGAGGGCATCGTGGCCGGCATGCCGGCCGGGACCGCGCGGCTGCACCTGGTCGAGGGCGCCGGTCACTACCCGCACGCGCAGTTCCCCGCCGAGGTCGCCGCGGCCGTCCTGGGCTTCCTCGGGGCCGGCCGGCGTGGCTAGGGCGGCACTGTCGGCCGGCGCCATCGTCGACCTGGCCCTGCGCGTCGTCGACGAGGGCGGGCCCGCGGCGCTGACCCTGTCGGCGGTGGCCGGCGCGGCGGGCGTCGCCCCTCCCTCGCTCTACAAGCACGTGCGCAACCTCGCCGAGCTGCGGGCGCTGGTGTCCGCGCGGATCATCGGCGAGATCGCCGACCAGGCCGGCGAGGCCGTGCTCGGCCGCTCCGCCGACGAGGCGGTCCGCGCGCTGATGACGGCGTGGCGGGCCTACGTACGGCGCTGCCCGAACCGTTACGCCGCGCTCGTCCAGAGCCCCGAGCCGCGCACGGCGGAAGCGGGGGCGCGCCTGCTCACCATCATGTCCGCCACCCTGCGGGCCTACGGGATGAAGGACTCGGCGGCGATCCACGCGGCCCGCTGCCTGCGCGCGGCCGTCCACGGGTTCGCCGTCCTGGAGGCCGAAGGCGCCTTCGGCCTGCCCGAGGACCTGGAGGAGAGCTACGACCTGCTGATCCACATGGTGATCGCCGGGCTGCACACCCCTTCGGGCCGTTGACGGCGCCGCCTCACGCCCCCCACGGAGAGCGGTAGGACGGCCGGTAGGCGCGCAGCCGCAGCCGCAGCGTCAGCGTGATCATGGTGCCCGCCGGCAGCTCCACCGTCAGGTACGGCCCGCCCACCGCGTGCTCGGCCGCCGAGACCACCGGCTCGTGGTGCACGTACTCGGTGTCGTGGCCGGTCCAGCCGGGCTCGGCCGCCGTCGCCGCGGCGCTCACGATCTCGTGCTCGCCGAACGCCCCGCCCTGCACGACGATCGTCCTGTCGCACGTCGCCGACAGGTTGACCAGGGTGACCACCGTGGCCTCCGGCTCGATCGCGCTGACCAGCGCCGCCACCTGGTCGGGCACGCCGGGGCGGCGGCGCCCGGCGTCGAAGTAACGCACCCGCGCCTGCTGCAGGCCGCCGTTGTAGACCACCTGCGGGCCGCCCCACATGAGCTGGGCCAGCGCCTCGGTCACCACCGGATTGACGTTCTGCCACAGGTGGATGGCCTCCTCCGGCAGGTCGCGGCCGGCGTTGGCGAGCAGCAGCGCGATGCGGCGGCGGGCCTGGGCGTGCGCGGCCGCCAGGATCCGCTCGGGGTAGTCCGGGTTGTCGCCGCACAGGTACGCGTACCACGGCTCCTCGTGCCCGGCCTCCTCCTTGTCGCGGAAGGGCCGCACGGTCGCCCAGTCGTACCCGGAGGCGGCCCGCAGCGCGTCGAGGCGGGCACGGTCCTCGGCCGCGCCGGTGTGGTGCCAGAGTGCGAAGGGCACCGAGGTCTGGATCGGGTTGTGGTCGAACCAGCCCTTGTCGCTGTGCCGGTAGGGCACGAGCAGCGTCGGCACGTATGCGTCGGGGCCGAGGTGGGCGCGCCAGCGGCCCTGGTTGGCCGAGTCGCTCTCGTCGAAGGCCAGCTTGACGCCGCGCTCGATGACCGCGTCCAGCAGGGAGCGGACGAAGCCGAGGTAGCCGTCGTCGCCGGTGGCCAGGGCGGCGCTGAGCGCGCCGACGGCCGCCGCCTGGCCGATGCTGTACAGGCCGTGCGGCCAGGTCCAGCCGTAGTGGCCGCCGTACCACCGGCCGTCGAGCTGACTGCCGACGACGCCGTCGAGGCCGACGTTGTCGGGCACGACGCCGCCGTTCGCCTCGGCCCTGCGCTGCCAGGCGCCGACGTAGTCGCGCAGCCAGTCGGCGTAGCGCCGCTCGCCGCTGGCGAGGTAGGCGTTGCAGACCAGGCCGGCCACGCTGAGGTTGCCGACGGCGTCGCCACGGCCCAGGCGGCGCTGCATCTCCTCGCCGAGCCGCGGGTCCCCGGCCAGAGGGGGCACGGGCGCGTCGCCGGGCACCAGCCAGTCGAGCGGGTAGCCGTACTGGGCGGCCTCCGCCTCGGTCCACGGGTAGGCGGGCGAGTCGGACACGCCCTCCCTCGCGCCCCGGCTGCCGTTGTGCGGAGCCTTGATGATGCGCAGATCCGGGTCGTAGTTGCCCTTGGCCGGGAAGAGGTACAGGTCGGCGAAGCGGGTGGCCCGCTCGGTCCAGGCGACCGGGTCGGCGGCGGTCAGGAAGTACGTGAACAGCAGGCTCTCACCCTGGTGGAACCAGTCGTAGCCGATCTCGAACTCGTCGGCGAACATGCCCAGCCCGGTCATCTGGGCCACCACGCCGTGCCAGTGCCGCGCGCACGTCTCCAGCAGGTCGTCCGCGCCGCCCAGCAGGTAGAGCTGCGGCCAGTTGAAGAACGGCTCGAAGAAGTCGTCCGCGCCGTCACGCGAGGACAGCCGGCCCTCGTAGCGCAGCGAGCCGTCCGGCCTGGTGTAGCGGGCGGAGAACAGCCGCCACCCGCTGTCGAGCAGGTCCAGCAGGGCCCGCTGGGACAGCGCCCAGGCGGGCGGGTCGAGGACGGGCACGCTGGCCGTCACGGTTGTGGCGCGGTGCGTCATGCGGTGGGAGCTCCTCAAGGTCAGCCCTTGGTCGCGCCGGCGGTCAGCCCGGCGACCAGGAAACGCTGCGAGAACAGGAAGACGAGCAGCACGGGGGTGATCGACATCAGGGTGGCCAGGACCAGCTCCGGCGGCTGCACCTCGGCGTTGGCGCCGACGACGGGGTTGAAGGTGGGGGTCGCGGCCAGCATCTGGGTCAGCCCGACCTGCATGGGGTAGTGGTCGCTGCTCGGCAGCATCACGTACGGCAGGAAGAAGTTGTTCCAGTTCGTCACGAAGCTGAAGAAGGCGACGAGCGCGACGACCGGCTTGGCCAGCGGCAGCGCCACCCGGGCGAAGGTGGCCGACTCGCCGCACCCGTCCAGCCGCGCCGAGTCCAGCAGCTCGGCGGGGACGCTGGTGGAGAAGTAGATGTAGGTCAGGTAGACGCCGAACGGGAAGAACGACATCGGCAGCACCACCGAGGCGGTCGTGTTGACCAGCCCCAGGTAGCTGAACTCCAGGAAGATCGGCAGCACCAGGGCGGTGGCCGGCATCAGCATCACCACGAGCGTGACGACCAGCAGCAGGCGGCGGCCCTGGAACTTCATCAGGGCCAGCGCGTAACCGGCCGGGATGCTCACCAGCAGTGTGATCGCCACCGACAGCGCGGCGTACAGCACCGAGTTGCCCATCCAGGTCGCCACCGTGCCGTCCTGGAAGGACATGAGGCTGCGCCAGTTGTCCAGCAGCGCGGCGATCGAGCCGGGCGAGAGCGGGTTGTCCTGGATCAGGCCGGCCGGCGTCTTGGTGGCGGCCAGCACCAGCCACACCATCGGCAGCACGAAGAACAGCGCGAACCCGGCCAGCACGGCGGCGACCAGCGCGCGCACCGCCAGGCGGGCCGGATGGTCAGTCCGCATCGAACAGCCCTCCCTTGGCGACGAACAGGCCGGCGCTGCACAGCGCCACGATGAGCAGGTCGATCGCGATGGCGGCCGAGCCGTTGAAGTCGTTCTGGTCGAAGGCGTACAGGTAGGCGAGCTGGTTGAGCGAGTAGTCGGTGCCGACGACGCCGAAGCTCGCCTGGGAGATGAGCTGCGGCTCCACGAAGAGCTGGGTGCCCGCGGCGAGCGACAGGATCAGCATGTAGACGATCCACTTGCGCAGCATCGGCAGCTGCACGCGCAGCGCGGTGCGCAGCGGGCCGGCGCCGTCCACCCGGGCGGCCTCGATGACCTCGTGCGGGATGCTGTTCAGCGCGCCGTACATGATGACGATCCAGCCGCCCGCGCCGGTCCAGAACGCGATGATCGTGAAGAGCCACGGCAGGTGCCCGGGCGCGACCACGGCCACGAACGTCGAGCCCCAGAGCGAGCGCACGATGCCGTCGATCGGGCTCACCGACGGGTCCAGCATGAACAGCCACAGCAGCACGCTGGACGCGCCGGCCAGCGCGCCCGGCACGTAGTAGACGAACCGCAGCACCGCCCGCGACCAGGCCGCGCTCAGCCGGTGCACGAGCAGCGCCAGCGTCAGGACCAGCACGGTCAGCGTGACCAGCCACAACACCAGGTACGTGCCCACGTGCCCGACGGCCGCCAGGAACCGGAAGTCCTGGGCGGTGCGCACGAAGTTGGCCGGCCCGGCGAAGCGGCCGTCGGCGTCGGTGAAGGCCAGGTTGAGCGCGTACAAGGTGGGGACGATGCCGAAGGCCACGAGCAGGACCACGTACCCGGAGACGAAGGCGTGCCCCGCCGCCGGCCGCCAGGAGCGCGAACGGCTCCCTGCGCGTGTGCCGGCGGCGGTCATCGCGGGTGCGCTCATTTGGTGACCTGGTAGCCGAACACCTGGGCCTGCTGCTCGATCGCGGTCTGCCAGTCGGGCAGCAGCGACTCGACGGTCTTGCCCGCCGTCTGGGCGGGGATGACCGTCTTGGCCCACACCGCCTCCTGGCTGAACTCGGGCGAGCCCCAGCCGGGCCAGACCTGACCGGCCGCGGCGGTGATCGGGGCGGCGATGTCGCCGGCGTAGTAGCCGCTGTCCTGCTGCTTGGCGATCCACTTGGCCGCCGCGGGGGAGTAGGCGGGATAGCCGGGCGACTTGTCCACCTGGTACGCGTCAGCCGTGGTGACCCAGGTGACGAAGTCCTTGGCGGCCTCCAGGCGGGCGCTGTGCCGCGAGACCCACCAGGCGCCGCCGCCGACGTTGCCGGTCACCGGCGGGCTCTGGTCCGCCCAGTGGAGGGCGTCGCCGACCGCGAGCTCGCCCTCGGGCGTCTTGAGCGTGCCCTGGAACACCGCGCCTCCGTACCAGGCGGGGCCGGGCAGCATGAGGACCTTGTCGCCCTGGTTCTTGGCGAAGTCGGGGCCGAAGAGCGGCAGCAGGGACATGGTCTTGTTCGCGACGAGCTTGTCGATCAGCTTCGCGCCCCGCACGCAGGCGGGGTCGGTGGCCTTGACCGTGATCGCCTTGGCGGCGGTGACCTGGTTGGCGGGGCACTGCGCGCCCCACAGGTAGATCTCGGGCGTCCAGGCGTCGCCGGCCGTGCCGACGAGGTAGCCGGGGTGCTCGGCGGCCACCTTCTCGGCCAGCGCCTGGTAGTCCTCCCAGGTCCTGGGCACCTGGTAGCCGAACTCGCCGAGCAGCTTCTTGTTGTACCAGAGCACCACCTGGGCCAGGTCGTTGCGCAGGCAGTAGACGGTGCCGTCCACCGTGCACACGTCCAGCGCGCCCTTGGCGAACCCGCCCAGCGTGGCCTGGTCGATCAGGCCCTTGTCCAGCGGGGCGACGAAGGCGTCGTCGCCCTGCGAGGCCCAGGAGGCGGTGTTGTTGTCGGTGGTGAACACGACGTCCGGCCAGCCCTCGCCGGCCCGGTTGAAGAGCTGGACCTTGGTCTTGAGCGTGTTGGAGCCGTTGGCGTTGCCGTCGTAGGTGACGATGTCGAGCTGCTCGCCGGGGTGCGCCGCCTGGTACGCCTTGGCGGCGTCCAGCCGGGTGGAGTCCACCCAGACCACGAGCTTGCCGTCCTCCTGGGGGGCCGGGGCGAAGCCGTACGGGGAGGAGGCCGGGGTGGTCGGGGCGGGCCGCGCGGTGCCGGCGGGGTTCGGCGGGCCGCAGGCCGCGACGGTGAACAGGACCGAGGTGAGGAGGATCGCCGGGCTGCGTCGTCTCATGTGGTGTTCCTAGGGGGACGAAAGGCGGGAAGTGAGGTACGTGAACGCCGCGTTTCGGGATATGACATCATACGTGTGATGTCTCGCACAATGGCCTATACTCAAGGCGGTCCGAAGATCAGGACCATCAGTGCTCGGGAGGGCACGTGACACAGCACGCACCGGCGGGCCCGCGCGCCGGGGACCCTGTCGACGACACGGCCGGCCACACCCATGGTGACGCCCATGGCGACACCCGCGGCGACGCCCACGGCGGCACGGCCGGCGGCACGGCCGGCGGCGCATCGCGGCCCGCTCGCCGATCGCGCCGGGTGCGCCCGGCCAAGCTGGGCACCACGGTGGTCGAGCAGCTCGTGGACGACATCGTCCGCGGCGTGCTGCGCCCCGGCTCGGCGCTGCCCTCCGAGGGCGAGCTGTGCGAGGAGTTCGGCGTCAGCCGCACGGTGATCCGCGAGTCGGTGAAGATCGTCCAGGAGAAGGGCCTGGTCAGGATCGAGCACGGGCGCGGCACCCAGGTCCTGGATCCGCGGCAGTGGAACCTGCTCGACGACGTCGTGCTGACCTCGGTCATCGCGCACGACGAGCATGCGACGTTCCTGGACGAGCTGGTCTCGGTGCGTACGGCGCTGGAGACGGACATGGCCGCCGCCGCGGCCCGCTTCCACACCGCGCGGGACGACGAGCGCATCGCCGCGGAGCTGGGCACGATGCGTGCGAGCCTGGAGTCACCGCCCGACTTCGGCGCGGCCGACGTGCGCTTCCACGACATGATCATGGCGGCGTCCGGCAACCGGCTCGGCCGCGCGATCGTCAACAGCATCCACGACAAGGCCCGCACCAGCATGCGCTACCACGGCGAGTACAACGACTCCGTCATGCGCCGGACGCTGGACGAGCACCAGGCGATCAGCGACGCGATCGCGGCGGGCGACCCGGAGGAGGCGGCGGCGGCCATGCGCCGCCACATCCTCGACTCCTGGAACCGCCGCCGCCCCACGCCCCGCGGCTGATCCCGGCCCGGCGACGCCGGGCCGGTCGGGTGCCGACGGTCGGACCAGACCGGGGCTCAGATCAGGCCGAGCGCCAGCATGGCGTCCGCGACCCGGCGGAAGCCGTCGATGTTGGCGCCGGCCACGTAGTTGCCCGGCATGCCGTACTCGTCCGCGGTCCCCAGGCAGCGGGCGTGGATGTCCTGCATGATCTCGCGCAGGCGGCGCTCGGAGAACTCGAACGTCCACGAGTCGCGGCTGGCGTTCTGCTGCATCTCCAGCGCGCTGGTCGCCACCCCGCCCGCGTTGGCCGCCTTGCCCGGCCCGAACGCGACGCCCGCGTCGGCGAACACCTTGATGCCCTCGGGGGTGGTGGGCATGTTGGCGCCCTCGCCGACCGCGATGCAGCCGTTGTCCACCAGGAACGCGGCCTCGCGGCCGGTGATCTCGTTCTGCGTGGCGGACGGCATCGCCACCTCGCAGGGCACCTCCCACACGTTGCGGCCCGGCACGAAGGTGACGTGCTCGCCGCGGCGCGCCGCGTACCCGTCCAGCCGGCCGCGCTCGACCTGCTTGACCTGCTTGAGCAGGCCCAGGTCGATGCCCTTCTCGTCGAGCACGTAGCCGGAGGAGTCGGAGCAGGCCACCACGACGCCGCCGAGCTGCTCGATCTTCTCGATCGTGTAGATCGCCACGTTGCCGGAGCCGGACACCACGACCCGCTTGCCGTCGAACGACGTGCCGCGCGCCCTGAGCATCTCCTCGACGAAGAACGCGCACCCGTAGCCGGTCGCCTCGGTGCGCACCTGGGCGCCGCCGTACGCCAGCCCCTTGCCCGTGATCACGCCGGACTCGTAGCGGTTGGTGATGCGCTTGTACTGGCCGAACAGGTAGCCGATCTCCCGCCCGCCGACGCCGATGTCGCCGGCCGGCACGTCGGTGTACTCGCCGATGTGCCGGTACAGCTCGGTCATGAAGCTCTGGCAGAAGGCCATCACCTCACGGTCGGAGCGGCCCTTGGGGTCGAAGTCCGACCCGCCCTTGCCGCCGCCGATCGGCAGGCCCGTCAGCCCGTTCTTGAAGATCTGCTCGAAGCCGAGGAACTTGACGATGCCCAGGTAGACCGACGGGTGGAAGCGCAACCCGCCCTTGTACGGCCCCAGCGCGCTGTTGAACTCGACCCTGAAGCCGCGGTTGATCTGCACCTCGCCCCGGTCGTCGAGCCACGGCACCCGGAAGATGATCTGCCGCTCGGGCTCGCAGATCCGCTCGATGATCTTGGATTCGGCGTACTCGGGATGCTTGCCGAGAGCCGGGCCGATGCTGTCGAGCACCTCGCGCACCGCCTGGTGGAACTCGACCTCTCCAGGGTTGCGGCGCAGGACGTTGTCGTAGATCGACGACAGCTTCTCGTGCAAGAGGGACTCCTACCTCACTGGTGTGGACCACCTCACTTTACGGTTCTGCCACTTGTGAGAAGAACGCGCCCCCGGGCGTTCGGCCAGGTCGGCCCGCCCGGCGGCCGCGGGCGGGCCCGCCCGCGGCCGCCGTCACGCTACTGGACGGTGATCCTGTCCACTTCCACGGTGATGCCGCGTACCTGGGGCGTCGAGGTGGCCGTGGTGACCTTGCCCACGCCGGGGCTGACCCCTCTGACCCGCATCGAGTACGTCATCGTGCCGCCGGGAGCGGCCGGCGTGCTGGTGACCCGCAGGTCCCCGGCCGGCGGCCCGGCGATCTGGGCGCCCGCCGAGCCCTGCTCGTTCTCGGCGCCCACGGTGAGGCCGTAGCCCGCGGGCGGCTCGCCCGGCAGGTTGGCCGGATCGTAGACGTAGCTGATGTCCTCGGCGCCGCCGAGCCCGATCCACTGCTGGAACACCTTCAGGGTCGTGGTGCCGAACAGGTTGACCCGCCACTCGACGACCAGCCACTGGTTGGTCCCGTCCGACAGGACCGTGGCCAGGACGCCCGGCGCGCCGGTGCCGTCCAGATCGGTCCAGTAGGTCGCCAGCACGCCGTTGGGGCGGGCCGGATCGGGCAGCGTCTGCGGCGCGAAGTCGATGTCGCCGGCCGTGGCGCCGCCCGCGACGCTGTAGCCGTTGGAGGTCACGCCGAGCCGGGTGTAGCTCTGGCCGGCGAAGGTGAACGGGGCGGGAGGCGTGAGGTTGAGCGCCTGCTCGTCACCGATCGGGATGGGGGTGACGCCGAACTCGTCCAGCGGGAGGTACCCGCCGGGGCTCGCGCCCGGCGCGATCGACGGGCTGGCGGGCTGCCTGGCGGCCAGCGTCGCCCTGGCGGTCGCGATCTGGCTGCCGACCCTGGTGGCTCCGGTGACGCCGTTGAGCCGCAGGCGGGCGTCGAGCGTGCTGACCGCGGTCACCTCGGCGTCCTGCAGCGTGTCGTTCGCGATGGTGACCGTGCAGGTGGACTCGCCGGTGTTCCTGGGGATCGTGGCCGGCGCGCAGGTCTGGTCCACCGGGATCGCGCCCTCCTGGCGGAAGAACGCGACCGGCAGGTGCAGCGCGCGCGAGCCGCCGGACTGCTTGAGGTCCACCTGCCCGAAGTACTGCCCGTCGGGCAGGTCGGGCGCGGTGATCACGATGCTCAGCGTGGTGCTCCTGCCCGGTGCGACGGAGAATCGCGGCGGCAGCACCGCGATGCCGGCGCCGCTGACGGTGCTGCCGGAGGCGGTGAAGGTGAGCGTCCTGTTCGTGACGTTGGTGACCGTGCGCCTGGCGGTGATGACGCCCGGCATGACAGGGGCGTTCACCGAGGGCAGGTTGAGGTCGATGCGGTTGAGCGGGTCGGCGGCCGAGGCGACGAAGTCGGCGGCGTTCTCGTCCAGGGTCAGGCCGGGGTCGCCGGCCTTGGTGAGGTCGATGCGCCCGCCGCCCATGTCGAACGGGTCCGCCGGAGTCGTCCTGTCCTGCTTGGTGACCGCCGTCCTGGCCGTGGTCTCCAGCGCGGACTTGACCTGACCGGGCGTCCAGCCGGGATGCAGCGCGAACAGCAGCGCCGCCGCCCCCGCCACGTGCGGCGCCGACATCGAGGTGCCCGAGATGACCTGGTAGAGGTTGCCGGGAGGTCCCTCCGCCGGCGACTCGGGCGTCGGGGTCATGCCCGCCATGATGTGCAGGCCGGGCGCGGTGACGTCGGGCTTGAGGAAGTCGCCGCCCGGGCCGCGCGAGGAGAAGTGCGTGATCGCGTCGCCCTGCCAGGCGCTCTTCGCGCCCTGGGTGAAGGAGGCCGTGGCGCCGGGGTTGGCGGCCAGGAAGCTCAGCAGCGTGTCGGCCTCGGGCTTGTCGAGGTGCACCGACGGGATCCAGTGGGCGTCGGTGAAGACGTCGAACGGGAACGTGTTGTAGATGATCATGCCGGCCGCGCCGCCCTGCATGACGTTGAAGCTCTTCAGCACCCGGTTCGGGGTGCGCTCGCAGGCCACGATCTTCCCGGTGAAGAGGCCGGCCGGCGCCGGCGTGGTGCAGGCCGCGTTGTTGTACGGGGGCGCGGAGGCGAGCACCACGGGCAGCGGCGAGCCGAGCCCCTGGGTGATCGAGGCGCCCTTGACCGTCGCCGTGGCGCCGCCGCCGGTCAGCGTGACGGTGGACTGGAACGTCCTGGTCTGCGTGGAGGCGGCCACCGTGGTCGTCCAGGGGCCGAGGTGGTCGGTGGTGTCCGCGCCGGGCCCGGAGTTGCCCGCCGACGCCGACACCAGCACGCCCGCCGCGTACGCGTCGAGGAAGGCCAGCTCCACCGGGTCGCTGTACGGGTCGCTGCCGCCGGAGATCGAGAAGTTGAGCACCTGGGCGCCGTCCAGGATGGCCCGCGCCACCGCCTGCGCCGAGTCCGACGGGAAGCAGCCTTCCGCGCCGCACACCTTGTACACCGACACCGCCGCGCCGGGCGCGATGCCGTGGATCGGGCCGCGGCTGATGCCGAGCGGGCCGGCGTCCGCCACCGGGCCGCCCGCCGACGTGCTCGCGGTGTGGGTGCCGTGGCCGTTGGAGTCGCGGGCGCTGTCGGGATAGACCTCGCCGCCGAAGACCGCGTTGTACGTCTCCAGGAACGGCTGCCCGCCGACCAGCTTGTTGTTGCAGGTGAACGGGTCGCCGGCAGGGGTGGTCGGGTTGTCGCCGAAGTCGCAGACCCGCGCGGAGCCGTCCTTGGTCGGCGGCGGGGCGGGCAGGCCCGGCCGGGCGGCGAACGACGGGTGCTCGGGCCAGGCGCCGCTGTCCAGCACGCCCACGATCACGCCCTTGCCGGCCGTCTTGTCGGTGTCGCCGAGCTTGCCGTAGATCGCCGGAGCGCCGATGAAGGCGGGGCTGGAGTCGGTGAGCAGTTGCTGCGGCTTGTCCTCCTGCACGGCGACCGCGCCGGGCAGCTTCAGCACCTCCGCCGCCTTGTCGCCGGGGATGCGCAGCGCGATGCCGCCGTACACCGTCCTGATCCGCTGGCCGGGCACGGCCCCGGGAACCTTACTGGCCAGCTCGGCGAGGAAGGCGCTCTCGATCTCCTCGATGTGCGCGCCGTACTTCCTGGCGTCGGCGCTCCTGGCGTCCAGGGCCCGGCCGGTGACGGAGGGGCTCGTGCCCGGCAGGCCGGGCAGGCCGCCCCCGTAGGCGGCCAGCGAGTCGTAGTCCAGCTTGACCACGACGTTGACCGGCGCGGGGGAGGTGCTGCGCAGCAGCGCCGGGTCGCTCTTGGCGAGCTTGCCCGTCGGGGACTTCGCGCCCTCGACGACCTCGGCGGGGGCGAGCGGGGTGGACGTCCACTTCTTGGCCGGCGGGGACGGCGTCGGGCTCGCCGCGGCCGCCGCCGGGCTGATGGCCAGGACGACGCTCAGGGCGACGGCGGCCGGGACGAGCCGCCGCGCGCGGGATAACAGAGCACCGGATGACACGGGGGACCTCCTAGGCGAGGGGCTGCGTGGCCCGCCGGGGAGGCGTCGCGTCACCCGTCCGCGGGCACGCCGGAGGGAGCACTGACCCTCCCCGGCGGGTGACGAACGGGAACTCATGTTGGTCCGACCGGAGTGTAGGCAGCGATCCCCGCCGGAGAATCCCACCTGAGTTGCCAGAATCTCGCGCAGAATCCGGCACACTTCACGATCGACAGCTTCCGTCTGAGCTGCTCCGCGGGCTCAGCCCCGATGTCGTGGGGGAGCCCGGCGGCCCGCCTGCCTCCCCGCCCCGGGCGCCCGCGCGACCTCGGCGCCCCGGGGCCGGGGCGGCGCCGCGCGACCCACGAAATGATGGGTTACCGTCGTTTCAGTGACACGCGGTCAGTCGAGATCGTCCGAAGCGGGCCCTTCTCGGGAGTTGACATGAGCGATTCTGTGACATTGCCCCTGCACATGCGGCGCAGCGGCTTCGATCCCGACCCCGAGCTGTCGGCGCTGCGCGACGAGGAGGGCGTCCGCCGGGTGCCCACCGTGTTCGGCCTCGAAGCGTGGGTCGTCAGCCGGTTCTCCGACGTGCGGGAGGTGCTGGGGGACGCCGAACGCTTCAGCAACGCCCAGGTCATGGGGTTCCAGGCGGCCCGCCGCCAGCAGTACAGCGAGGAGGAGATCAGGATGATGCGGGCGGGCAACCTGCTCGCCTTCGACCCGCCCGAGCACACCCGGCTGCGCCGCATCCTGACGCCCGAGTTCACCATGCGGCGGATGCGCCGCCTGGAGCCGCGCATCCACGAGATCGTCGAGCAGCACCTGGACGCGATGGAGCGCACCGGCTCGCCGGCCGACCTGGTCGCGGCCTTCGCGCTGCCGATCCCCTCTCTGGTCATCTGCGAGCTGCTGGGCGTGCCGTACACCGACCGCGCGGACTTCCAGCGGCGCACCGGCAAGGTGCTGGACATCTCGCTCCCGGTCGAGGAGCGGCAGGCGGCCAGCCTGGAGCAGCGCTCCTACATGGCCGGGCTCGTGGCCCGCGCCCAGGCCGCGCCGGGCGACGACATGCTCGGCATGCTGGTGCGCGAGCACGGCGACGACCTGTCTGCCGACGAGCTGGTGGGCATCGCCGGGCTGCTCCTGCTGGCCGGCCACGAGACCACCTCCAACATGCTCGGCCTCGGCACCCTGGCCCTGCTGCGCCACCCCGACCAGCTCGACCTGCTGAGGAAGGAGCCGGAGCGGATCGGCGCCACCGTCGAGGAGCTGCTGCGCTGGCTCAGCATCGTGCACTCCGGCACCAGCAAGATCACCACCACCGAGGTCGAGCTGTCCGGCACCCGCATCCCGGCCGGCGAGCTCGTGATCTGCGCGCTGCCCGCGGCCAACCGCGACCCGGCGTTCATGTCCGACCCGGACCGGCTCGACATCGCCCGCGGCGACCTCGGCCACGTCGCCTTCGGCCACGGCGTGCACCACTGCCTGGGCGCGCCGCTGGCCAGGATGGAGATGCGCATCGCCTTCCCGGCGCTGTTCGAGCGCTTCCCCGGGCTGCGCGAGACCGGCACCCCGCCGCAGTTCCGCTCCTTCAACGTCGTGTACGGCCTGTCCGCCTTCGAAGTCGCCTGGTGATCGCGGGTGCCGGCGTTCACCGTGCGCACGAGCAGCGACAGCGAGCCGACGCGCTGCGCAACGCCGACAAGATCGTCCGGGCCGCCATCGCGATCCTGCGCGAACGCGGCCCCGAGGTCTCCCTCGACGAGATCGCCCGGCAGGCGGGCATCGGGAGCGCCACCGTCTACCGGCGCTTCGGCGACCGCGACGGCGTGATCAGGGCCGCCTTCGAGACGTACTTCGCCGAGGAGGTCGAGCCGCTGGTGCTGGCCGCCCGCGACGCCGCCGACGCGGGGGCCGCGCTCGACCAGGCGCTGACGGCGGCGGTCGGCACCCTGGCCGCCCACCACGGGCTGCTGAAGGCCGCCCGGCAGTCGGGCGCCTCCACCGTCGACATCGCGGCCCGCTTCATGGGCCCGCTCGGCGCCGTCCTGAACCGCGCGCAGCAGGCCGGGCAGGTGCGCGGCGACCTGGTCGTCCGCGATCTCGCCGCGATCGTCGTCATGGCCCTGGCCACCGCCCACCCGGGCGACCCCGCCCATCACGACCCGCGCCGCTACCTGGCCCTGCTGCTGTCGGCCCTGCGGCCGTCGGACGACGACCTGCCCGCGCCCTCCTCGGCCCGCCTCCTGAACCGCGCCTCCGCACCCTGACCGGCGGCGTTCAGGCGTTTGACGCAGGCTCAGCTCCGCAGGATCACCGGCAGGGCGGTCAACCGGCTGCCCTGGATGCCGCCGAGGTCGCTCTGCCGGAGCGCGGAGAGCGGGACCGCGAGGCGGGCGCCGGGGAAGTCGGCCCGCACGACCTCCACCACCGCGCGCAGTTCGAGCTGGGCCAGCTGGGCGCCGGTGCAGTAGTGCGGGCCCGCGCCGAAGGTCAGGTCCGCTCCCATCGCCCGGCCGGGGTGCGTGTTGATGCCCTGGATGTCGACGAGCACGGGGGAGCGGGCGGGCAGCCGGACGCCTCCGAGGTCAAGGTCGGCGGAGGTGAAGCGCCAGAGGCTGAAGGGCGCCGGCGCGTGCCGGCGCAGCGTCTCCCGGACGAGCTCGTCGGCCGTCGCCTCGCCCGCCGGCGCGCCGGCGAGGACGTGCGCGAGCAGGAAGCCCAGTGACGGGTCCGTGGTGAGCTGCCCGGCGTAGATCAAGGTGAAGATCAGGTAGTGCAGCTGTGCCTCGGTGAGCTCGTCCGGGACGCGCTCGCGCAGCTCGGCGGCCAGGCCGTGGCGGCCCTCCTCCAGGGCCGCGGCGGCCAGGCGATCGAAGGCGGCCATGGCCGCGCCCACCTCGGCGGGGTCGGCGCTGTGCATGCCCCGGCAGGCCGCGATGGCCTCGTCGACGCGGTCGAGCGGGACGCCCAGCACGTCGCAGACCACGGTGAGGGGGAAGCGGGTGGTGAAGTCGGCCATCAGATCGGCCGTCCCGCCGGTCGCGGCGAGCGCGGTGAGCTGTTCGCGGGCGAAGCCCGTGATCCGGCCGGCGTGGTCCTGCATGCGCCTGGCGGTGAAGAGCGGAGCGTGCGCCCTGCGCAGCCGCGCGTGGGCGGGGCCGTCGTAGGTGGTCAGCGACGGCTGCGCGGCGGCGGCCGGCTCCAGGCCCGCGGTGCGCGGGTCCCAGTGCGCCGGCGCGAAGGCGGGGTCCTTCACGATGAGGGGATGGACGAGGGCCTCCCGGGCGAGGGCGTCGTCGGTGATGATCCATGCCGGGCCGCCGGCCGGGGCCTCGGCCCGGACGATGGGACCGGCGGCGCGCAGGGCGGCGCGCGCGGGATGGGGCTCGCCGATCCCGCGGACGGAGACGGCGAAAGGGTCGGCGGTGACGCGGGGCGCGTCGGTCATGGGGGCTCCTTGCTGGTCAGGGTCGGGAGTCACGCGTTCTTGGGCAGGAGGAACATGAGGGCGGCCGCGGCGGCGTAGCAGGCGACCTGCCACGGCAGGATCGCGGTGAGGGCGTCGCCGTAGGCGAGGAGGGCGGAGGCGCCGTCGCGCAGGGAGCCCTCCAGCCGGGAGAAGAACACGGCGCCGAGGACGGCGACGCCCAGCGCGTTGCCGATCTGCGTGACGGTGGTCAGGACGCCGCCCGCCGCTCCCGCGTCCCGCGCGGGCACGCCGGCGAGCACGACGTTGATCAGGGACGGGGCGGTCAGGCCCAGCCCCAGGCCTCCCACGAGCAGGGGCCAGGCCAGCCCCCAGGAGGAGGGCTCGCCGCCGCCGACGACGAGCAGCAGCGCGGCCTGCGACGCGGCCAGGAGCAGCGCGCCGCCGACGAGGACGGCGCGGCCGGCACGGTGGGCGAACCGGACGCCGACCCCGGAGGTGATGATCGAGCCCACGGCGTACGGCAGGATCACCAGCCCGGTCTCCAGGGCGCTGCGTCCGGCGCCGAGCTGCAGGTAGAGGGAGAGCAGCAGGAAGAAGGAGCCGAGCGCCCCGAAGAACAGCACGGAGACCGACAGCCCGCCGGCGAAGGCGCGCACGCGCAGCAGCGCGGGATCGAGGATCGGCTGCGCGCCCCGGCCGGCCAGGCGCCGCTGCCTCAGGAGGAACAGGGCCGTCGCCGGGACCGACAGCGCGAGGACGGCGAAGCCCCACCAGGGCCAGCCCTGCTCCCGTCCCTGGATCAGGGGCAGGAGCAGCAGCGTCGCGGCCACGGCGGCCAGCGCCGCTCCTGCCAGGTCCAGCCGCGTACGGCCCGGCGAGCGGGATTCGGGCATGAACCGCGCCCCCACGACCAGCGCGGCGATGGCGATCGGCACGTTGACCCAGAAGATCGCCCGCCACCCCAGGCCGAACAGGTCGGCTTCGACCAGCAGCCCGCCGAGCAACGGCCCGGCCACCGAGGCCAGGCCGAGTACGGCGCCGTAGGCGCCCAGCGCCCGCGCCCGTGCGCCGGGCTCGAACGAGGCGCGGATGATGCCGAACACCTGCGGGATCATCAGCCCGCCGGCCAGGCCCTGCACGACGCGCATGCCGACCAGCGTTTCCGGGCTCGGCGCCAGCCCGCAACCGGCCGAGGCCAGCATGAACGCGGCCAGGCCCAGCAGGAACACGCGGCGGCGCCCGTACAGGTCGCCCAGACGGCCACCGGTGATCAGGCCCGCTCCGACGGACAGGGTGTAGCCGGCCACCGTCCACTGCAGGGCGGCCTGGCCGGCGCCGAGGTCCCGGGCGATGGCGGGGGCCGCCACGCTGACGATCGTGGCGTCGAGGAGCTCCATGAAGGACGCGGTGAGGATCGCGGCCAGGACGACGGCCGCCGTGCGGCCGGTCAGGAGGGCCTCGGGGGCCGCTCTGCCGCCGTGGCGGCGGGTGGGGGCGCTCATACTGGGTCGTTCTCCCGGGTCGGAGGCGGTGGGATAATATTGCTGCGTAACACAGTGGCTGCGCGGCGCAGCAAAATATATCATGAACTTCACTGCGCGACGCAGCGAATTGACGCGGGAAAGGTGCCACGATGACGGAGCCGGGTGCGGGCAGGGAAGCGCTGCTCGCCGAGGTCACCACGGACGTGGTGCCCAGCTGGGCGATCCTGGTGGTCCAGCTCAACAACCTGGTCGCCGAGAGCCTCGGCGTCACCGACACGGACGTGCAATGCCTGCACGTGCTGGGCCGTCACGGCCCGACGACACCGGGCGTCCTGGCCAGGCACGTGAACCTCACCACCGGCTCGGCCTCACGGATGATCGACCGGCTCGTCGCCGCGGGCTGCGTCCGGCGGGTGGCCGACCCGCACGACCGCAGGCGCGTGCTCATCGAACCCACCCAGGACGGGCTCGACCGGGTGAGCGCCGCCTACGCGGGGCTGATCGCCAGGACGCGGGACGATCTCGGCGAGTTCGACGACGCGGAGGTGCGTACCATCATCCGCTTCATGAGGACGGCCGAACGCAGCACCGCCGCCGAGATCCACCGGCTCCGGGACGTCGCGCGCCCCTGACGGGCTTCGGGCGAACGCGGCCCGGCGGTGAAGGTGGCGCCCTCGGGGACGCTGAGCAGGCCGCCTCCGACGCGGTAGCGGATGGTCTCGCGGATGTCCTCGGCCGTGGCCGGCAGCCGGCCGGGGCCAGGCGGTAGCGGGTCACGCCGTGCTCG
The DNA here is from genome assembly GCF_024172165.1 of Nonomuraea thailandensis. Lineage (GTDB taxonomy): Bacteria > Actinomycetota > Actinomycetes > Streptosporangiales > Streptosporangiaceae > Nonomuraea > Nonomuraea thailandensis. The sequence continues at coordinate 2,946,007 of NZ_JAMZEB010000002.1, forward strand.
GTCTCGGTGCTCAGCAGGCCCGCGGCCACCAGGAGGGGCAGGAGGTCCGGGCGGGTGGCCGGTGCGGGCACGCCGAGCCGGCCGGCGAAGCCCGACAGGTCGTCGACGGGGGAGTCCCCGCCGCCCGAGCCGCTGGACCACGCCTGGTAGGCGGCGGCGATCCGGCCCTCGGCAGCCTCGCCCGTGGCCGACGCGAGCCGGACGGCGTACAACACCTCCTGGCCCGGCAGCCCGGGGCACGTCCGCCAGCCGGTGCCGGCCGGCCGCACGGCGGGGCGGCTGCGGGCCGGCCGGCGAGGTGGCTCAAGAGCGGCTGGCCGGAACGCTGATGATCTTCATGTCATCACCGTGACCGCGGCTCCCAGGCCTCGCGCCGCCCTGTCGGTGAGGGTTCGCCTGTCGGGCCGGGCGCGGTCGGCGGGCTCGGTCCGTGTCCGCCGGGGGAGTCATGTCACAGCCGTACGCCGCCGGCCGGGAACCCGGTCCAGCGCAGGTCGGCCGGGAGGTGGCTCATGTCGTTGAACATCACGATCGCGGGCGGCAGGCCGGTGCGGTACTCGATGACCGTCAGCGCGGTGTTGCCGCTGTTCAGCCCGAGCCACCGGGACGGCGGCGCGTCCAGCGCGTGCCGCACCAGCCAGGCGATCTGGTAGGCGTGCGTCACCAGGACCTCGTGCGTGTCGGGCCGGGCGCCGTCCGCGGCCGGGCCGGGCGCCTGGGCGAACCGGGTGACCAGGGCCTCGGCGCGCCGCCGGCCCGACTCCGCCTCGGCGTCGTCGTAGCCGTCGAAGAAGCCCGCCCAGGACGGGGGAGTCTCGGCCGGGGCGGGGACGTAGGGCACGTGGTCGACGAGCTCGGCGGCCTCGGCCACGGGCGCGTCCGGCAGATGGCGGGCGAGCTCGCGCGCGCTCGCCGCGGCGCGTGACAGCGGAGAGTGCCACACGGCGTCGATCGGTACGCTCGCGAGCCGTTCGCCGAGCAGGGCCGCCTGGCGGCGCCCGATGTCGGTGAGCTCCCCGAACGCGTCGGCCGCGCCGTGGCGGGCCAGGTAGAGGCGTCGCGTCGTCATCAGTGGTCGGGGTGCGGCGCCCGGGCGGGCACGCTCACCCCTTCTCCTTTCAGCTTCGATGGGGTGGTCCGGCGGCGGCCGGTCACTCGCCGGTCGTCGTGACGGTGCCGGTGGCGCCGTCGACGGTGATGAGGGTGCCGTCGTGGAGGGTGCGGGTGGCGTCCGGGATGCCGAGGACGGCGGGGATGGCCTGCTCGCGGGCGACGATCGCGGCGTGGGACAGCACGCCGCCGGTCTCGGTGACGACACCGGCGGCGATGCGCAGCAGCGGTGTCCAGGCGGGGTCGGTGAAAGGGCAGACGAGGATGTCGCCCTGCCGCACCCGCGTGAAGTCGCCGGGCCCGCGGACGATCCTGGCGGGCCCGGTCGCGGTCCCGCGGCTGCCCGGGGTGCCGGTGAGGCTGCCAGCCGGGAGCTCCGCAGCGCCGGCGGGGACAACCGCGGTGGCGGGCGGGTCCGGCGGCGAGGGGCGCGGTGGGAGTGCCGCGGTGATCGGCCGTGCCTGCAGGATCCAGAGGCGGCCGTCGGCGATCGACCACTCGATGTCCTGCGGCCCGCCGAGCACCCCGGCGATCTCCGCGCCCAGCGCCGCGAGCCGCGCGGCGGTCGCGTCGTCGATCGCCGCCCGCTTCCGGTCGCCGGCGGGCACGTCGCGCACCGCGAGCCGCGTGCCATGCCGGTCGAGACGGGTGCGTTTGTCCGCGATGGTACGGGTGACCGTCCCGTCCCCGGCGACGCGGAAGGAGTCGGGCGTGACCGTGCCGCCGACGACGCTGGGCCCCAGGCCCCAGGACGCCTCGATCTCGGTCGCGCCGCCCGGGCCCGCGGGCGTGAACATGACCCCGGACACCTCGGCGTCGAGCTGGCGTTGCACGATGACGGCCATCACGGGCTCGGCGGACGCCCCCTCGCCGTCCCGGTAGGCGACGGCGCGCGGGGACAACAACGAGGCCCAGCAGTCACGTACGGCCCCGGCGACCTCTCCGGCCCCCCGCACGGCGAGAAAGCTCTCGTGCTGACCGGCGGCCGACGCCTGACCGGTGTCCTCGCCCGCCGCCGACGACCGCACCGCCACCGGCGGATCCCCCAGCCCGCGAAGCGCGCGTCCCAGGGCGTCGATCAGGGCGGCGTCCAGGGGGCGGGCGGCGATCGCCTGCCGCGCCGCGGCCGGGTCGCCCGGCCGGGGCCGGGCGCCCCGGCCGTCAGGGGCGCGACGGCTTCCCGGCCGCCCGAGCCCCGGATCCGGGAAGGCGGCGAACGGGACGACGAAGCCGTCAGGGACCGGCAGGCCCGCGCGCAGCAGCGTGCCCAGCGCGCCGGCCTTCCCCCCGCAGGTCTGCGCGACGGCCTCCGTGAGAGGTATGATCATTGAGCCCCTTCAACACTTTGTTGACAAAATTTCGTTGATTATGCAGGGTGAGTCGCATGGCACGCAAGCAGAACGTCGCCCACAGCGCACAGTCCGACCACGTCCAGGCCCAGCGGGAGCAGGACGCGCGTGAGCGGCTGCTGAGCCTGGGCGCCGACGCGCTCGACGCCCGCCCGTGGCGGCCCCCGCCCGCCCCGCCCTCGGCGGTCGACCTCGTGCAGTTCGCCGTCTGGCGCAACGCCGGCCTGACCCCGGAGGCCGTCCTGAGCGCGCTCACCCTCCTGCCCGCCGCCCGCGCCGAGGTCGAAGGGCTCGAGTCGGCCCTGCTGTTCATGGCCAGGAGCGCCGGGCTGACCTGGGCGCAGATGGCGCACGCGATGGGGTTCAACTCGCCGCAGGCGTGCCAGCAGCACTACACCCGCCTGACCGCACGACAGGACACCGCATCATGACGCCGGACTCCGCGCCCGCCCTCCTGGCCCTGCACGCCGTACGCATCAGCGGGATGGCGGACACCGCGGTGATCGCCCGCCGGTACGGCCTCGACCCGGCCGAGACGAAGGAGCTGCTGCTCGACGCCGAGGCGTACGGCTGGGTCGAGCACGCCTCCTTCGCCGGCACCGGAGGCTGGTCGCTGACCGGGCGGGGCCGGGCCGAGAACGAGCGCCTGCTCGCGGCCGAGCTCGCGCGGGCCGGCGGCGCCGGCGAGGTCCGTGACGTCTACCGCGCGTTCCTGCCGCTGAACGCCCTCCTGCTGCAAGCCTGCACCGACTGGCAACTGCGGCCCACGGCAGGAGACCGGCTCGCCGTCAACGACCACTCCGACGCCGCCTGGGACGCCAGGGTCCTGCGCGAGCTGGGCGAGGTCGGCGACGGGCTCCGGCCGCTCGCGGGCCGGCTCGCGAGCGTCCTGACCCGGTTCCGCGGCTACGACACCCGGTTCGCCGCTGCCCTCGCGCGTGCCCGGGCAGGGGAGAGCGGCTGGGTGGACCACACCGACGTCGACTCCTGCCACCGGGTCTGGTTCGAGCTCCACGAGGACCTCATCGCCACACTCGGCCTCGACCGGAACCAGGAGCCCTGACCCTCATCCGCCGCCGCCTCCCGCGCGAACCGTTCGGTGACCTCTGAGCCATCGGATCCCGTGAACGGAGTGGAACATGCGCGAGAAGCAGACAAGGGTCCTGCCGCGGCTGCGGCGGCTGTCGGCGCTGCTGGCCGCCGTGATGGCGCTGGGCGCGGCGGCGGCGCCCGCCTCGGTGTCGGCAGCCGCGCCGGACCCGGCCCGCCCGCCCGCTCCGGCGCCGCGCGCCTTCGACGCGGTCACCACCGTGAACGAGAAGAAGGGCTGGAAGCACATGGCGTTGATCGGCGATCAGTACGCCATCTTCAACGACCGAGGGCTCATCGAGGGGCCGGCGCCGATCAAGAAGAAGTGGCCGTTCCTGCCCAAGCAGTTCACCCGTGACATCGACGCGGCCGCGATCGCCTTCAGCGGCCCCAAGTTCCGCTGGCGGCACACCTGGACCAAGGGCACCCAGGCGATCGTCTTCGAGGACGGCGGCACCGTCAGCGGCCCGTTCAGGATCCCCCTGCCGTACGACGGCCTGAGCGACGTCAACGAGGGCGACCGCATCCAGCACCTGGGGGTGCGAGGCGGGTCCGCCACGGTCCCGTTCACCAAGACGTTCGAGATCCCCGCCCTGCCGCTCTACGGCGAAGCCCTCCTGCCCGAACGTTTCCGCAGCGACCTCGACGACTTCTCGGTGGAGTTCGAGAAGAACGCTCCGAAGTTCAGCTACTACAAGGGCAACGAGCGCATCATCTTCGACGACCGCCGGGTCATCGAGCTGGTGAACCTCGACGTCAAGTGGCCGTTCCTGAACGCGTGGCGGTCCAGCGAGTGATCAGCCCAGGGGCGCCAGCGCGGTGATCTCGGCCAGCTCCCCGGCGGTCGGCTCCCAGTCGCCGGCGGCCGCGTTGGCCCTGATCTGCTCCGGGCCGGTCGCGCCGGCGATCACCGAACCGCAGCCGGGCAGCGCGGCCAGGGCGCCGATGGCCACCTCCAGGACGGACCGGCCGTGCTCGCCGCCCCAGGCCGCCAGCGCCTCCACCCGCTCCAGCCTCTCCGGCGTGAGGAGGTGGGGGAGCCTCGCCAGCCGGGTTCCGGGCGGCGGCTCCTGCCCGCGCCGCACCTTCCCCGTCAGCAGCCCGTGAGCCAGCGGGAAGAAGGGCAGGACCCCGACCCCGTAGTGCACGGCCGCCGGCACCACCTCGCGCTCGGCGCCGCGCTCCAGCAACGACCAGTGGGTCTGCGTCGACACGAACGGCGAGTGGCCGCCCGCTCGGGCCACGTGCGCGGCCTCCGCGATCCGCCAGCCGGGGACGTTCGAGCTGCCGAGGTAGCGCACCTTGCCCTCGCGCACCAGCTCGGTCAGGGCGGACAGGGTCTCCTCGATCGGGGTGACGCCGTCCGGCACGTGGTACTGGTACAGGTCGAGGTAGTCGGTGCGCAGGCGGCGCAGCGAGCCCTCCACCGCCCGCCGGATGGAGGACCGGCCGCCGGGCGCCCCGCGCGCCTCGCCCCGCCCGTCGTCGGGGCGGCGGCCGGGGGCGCCGAACTTGGTGGCCAGCACCACCTTGTCCCGGCGCCCCGCCAGCGCCGCACCGAGCAGCTCCTCGCCGGCGCCGGCGGGCTCGCCGTACGACTCGGCGGTGTCGAAGAGCGTGACCCCCGCCTCGATCGCCGCGTCCACCAGCGCCCTGGTCCGGGCCGCGTCGAGACTCGCGCCGATGCTGTTGCAGCCCAGCCCGACCACCGACGTGCGGAGGCCGGAGTCACCCAGAGTCCTGTAGCGCATGATCTCGCACCTCTCTCGGCCGGTCCGCCGGGACGACGCCCCAGGTGACCGGCAGCCGTTCCACTCCGTACACCGCCATGCGGTCGCGGGTCGGCACCTCGGCCGGCGGCACCGCCAGGCGCAGATCGGGGAAGCGCTCGAAGAGCGCGGTGAGCGCCACCCGCAGCTCGGCGCGCGCCAGATGCTGCCCGAGACACTGGTGGACGCCATGCCCGAACGCCAGGTGCCCGGCCGCGGAGCGGGTCAGGTCCAGGGTGTCCGGGTCGGGGAAGAGCCCGGGGTCCCGGTTGGCCACGGGCAGAGCCAGCACCACGGTCTCGCCGGCCGCGATGACCTGGCCGCCGATCTCGACCTCGACCAGCGCGGTGCGCCGCACGTCGAACTGGAGGATCGACAGGTAGCGCAGCAACTCCTCGACCGCCCGCCCCGGATCCGCCGCCAGGAGGGCCCGCTGGGCCGGGTCGGTCAGCAGCACGAACGCCCCGAGCGCGAGCATGCTCCCCGTGGGCAGGTGACCCGTGGCCAGGAGCACCATGCCGAGGTTGGTGAGCTCCTCCTCGCTCAGGCCGCCGGTCGCCGCGGCCTGAGCCAGCAGCCCGCTGCCCAAGGCGCCGCCGGACAGGGCGCCGCGCACCGTCCCGGTGATCGACCCCACGGCGTCGGCCACCTGCTCCGGGCGCGCGTCCAGGTCGTTCATCACCGAGGTGGCCGCCGCGATCCGCTGCCGGTCCCGTGCCCGCACGCCCAGCAGCTCGCAGATCACCAGCGCCGGGATCGGCATGGCGAACGCGGAGACCAGGTCGGCGGGCGCTCCGCCGTCCGCCAGGTCGCGCAGGACCCGCGCGGTGTGCCGCTGGATCGCGGGCATCAGCTCGGCGACGCGCCGCGGCCCGAAGTGGTGGCTGAGCAGGCGGCGGAACCGGGTGTGCTCAGGCGGGTCCAGGTGCGGGAAGATGCCCGGCTCCGCCGGGGTCGGGCGCTCGGCCGCGCGCTCGTGGCCGACCGGCTGGTGCAGCAGCTCGCGCCGGGTGCTGAACCGCGGATCCGCCAGGATGGCCCGGGTGACGGAGTGTCCGGTGGCCACCCAGCCGAGATGCCCGTCGGGGTAGGCCAGCCTGCTGAGCGGGGCTCGCCGCCGCAGTCCGATGGGTGGGTCGAAGGGGGTGGGCCGATCGGTTTCCAAGGGCTGGGCCTGCTGGCCGTCGCGCATAGGCGACCTCCGTTGATCAACACCGAAGGGGATTATGCATGACAAATCAGGTAAATGCCACCACTAGTAATTTTTTATCCACCCGATTTAGCATCGGCACTACCTGAACAGACACATCTGCCAACACATGAGTCGCATGTCCCACGCCTGACCCGGGCCGGCGCTCAGCGATTCCTCCAGCAGGCTCACGCCCCCAGCAGAGGTGCGAATGGCACAGGTCGCGGTAGTCGGTGGTGGCCCGATAGGGCTCATGCTCGCGTGCGAGGTGGCACTGCACGACGTGCCGGTGGTGGTGCTCGAACGACTGCCGGAGATGGAGACGCACCCCAAGGCGGAGGGCATCACCGGCCGGGCCATCGACATCCTGGACCGGCGCGGCCTCCTGATCGGCGTCGACGGCACCCCCGCGCCGCCGACGGCCGGGCACCGGGCCCGCATCGCCCAGGGCGAGCGGCGGGCGGACAGCCTGCACCCCAAGGCCTTTCCCGGCGCGCGGCACTTCGCCACCATGTTCGTGCTCCGCCCCGAATCTCCCGACCTGCTGGTGCCGCAGCAACTGCTGGAGCAGGACCTGGCCCGGCGGGCCGCCGAACTCGGCGTCGAGGTACGGCGCGGCCACACGGTCACCGGCTTCACCCAGGACGGCGACGGCGTCCGGATCGACGTCGACGGCCCCGAAGGGCCGTACCGGATGCGGGCCGGCTGGCTGGCGGGATGCGACGGCGGCCGCAGCACGATCAGGAAACTGGCCGGCATCCCCTTCCCGGGAACGGACGGCATCACGACCGGATACCGCGCCTTCGCCGAGGTCGACGACCCCGATTTCCACCTGCCCGGCTGGTTCCGCAAGGACAACGGCCTCCTGGTGTACGAGGAGGGGCCGCCCCGGTTCATCACCCTGGAGTTCATCGGCCCACCGGCGAACCGGGACGCCCCGATCACGCGGGAGGAGTTCCAGGAGGCGCTGCGCCGGCTCAGCGGCACCGACGTCACGGTCACCAAGGTTCACAAGATCAACCGGTTCACCGACAACGAGCGGCAGGCCGCCACCTACCGGCAGGGCCGGGTCCTGCTCGTCGGCGACGCCGCCCACGTGCAGTCGCAGTGGAGCGGCCCGGGCCTGCGGCTCGGGCTGGGCGACGCCCTCAACGCCGGCTGGAAGCTCGCCGCGGTCGCGCGAGGCCGGTGCCCCGAGGAACTGCTCGACACCTACACCTCCGAACGGCATCCGGTCGGCGCGCAGACCCTGGAGGTCCAGCGTGCCTCCATCGCGCTGATGCGCCCCGGCCCGCACGTCGACGCGCTGCGCCGCCTGCTCACCCGCCTGCTGCTCCACGACGACACGAACCGGCGGCTGACCGCCCTGGTCGACGACCTGCACATCAGCTACGACATGGGCGACCCGTCGCTGACCGGCCCGCTCGTCGGGCGCTACTGCCCCGACCTGCGGCTGAAAGGCGCCCACGGCACCGTACGGCTGGCCGAGCTGCAGCGCACCGGCCGGCCGCTGCTGCTCGACCTCGGCGCCGATCCCGCGCTGCGCGCGCTCGCCGGACCCTGGTCCGACCGGGTGGACGTGGTCACCGCCGCCTGCGCCGACGCCCCGGCGGACGCCCTGCTGATCCGCCCGGACGGCTTCGTCGCCTGGAGCACCCCCGCCGGCGAGGAGTCGCTGACCGGTGCACTCACGCGGTGGTTCGGCCCTCCCGCCTGAGCCGCCTGTACCGCATGTGCCGCCTGTGCCGCCTGACCACCTCACCAGACACAGCCCTCGCGGAGGCCGGGATGACCGATGCCAAGCCGACCCTGACCACCCTGCCCGCCTCGGCCGCGATCGAGGACGCGATCGACGCGGTCGAAGCGGCCGGAGCAGTGATCATCGAGGACTTCCTCGACCCCGGCACGCTCGACGGCCTGTGGGAGGACCTGGGCCCGGCCCTGGCCGCCCAGGCGGACGGCGACGGGCGGCTGGTCGGCGAGAAGACCCGGATCCTGCCGGGCCTGGTCCGCCGCAGCGCGCACTCGGTGGCCGTCATGCGGCAGCCGCACCTCCTCGGGCTCGCGCGGCACTTCCTGCAGCGGCCGGTGCGCGCCTGGCTCGGCGAGCAGCGCATCGAGTTCGTCCCGACGATCCAGCTCGGCATCTCGCGGGCCATCCAGATCCAGCCGGGCGTGGCACCCCAGGGCCTGCACCGCGACGACACCGCTCACCTGCGCACCCACCCGGGCCCGGAGAGCCGGGTCCAGGTCATGGTCGCCGCCAGCGAGTTCACCGCGCGCAACGGCGCCACCCGGGTGATCCCCGGCAGCCACCTCTGGGACGACGAGCGCGGGCCACGCGAGGACGAGGCGGTGCCCGCCACGATGCGGGCCGGCTCCGCGCTGCTGTGGCTCGGCAGCACCTACCACGGGGCCGGCGCCAACACCTCGGACGCGCCCCGCACCGGCCTGTCGTACGCCTACGACCTCGGCAACCTGCGCCAGGAGGAGAACCAGTACCTGTCCATCCCCCTGGACGTGGTCCGCGGCTACCCCGAGGACATCCAGCGGCTCCTCGGCTACGAGGCCTGCCCCCCGATGTGCGGCCTGTACGAGCTGGCCGACCCGATGCTGCTGCTCCGCGACGGACCGGGCGACCCGGTCGCGGCACCGCACGCCCCGTGACACCGCTGTTCCCGCCGGGCGCGCGGCGCCGGCACCACCCCTTCGAGCGAGCCGGGAGGCGAAGATGGAGACGGCGGACATGTACATCAGCGGGGTCGGGTCGTACCTGCCCGACACCGTGGCGGTGGAGCACGCGGTGGCGGAGGGCTGGTACCCGGCCGAGGAGGCCGAGCTGCACGGGATCGCCTCCGTCGCGGTGGCCGGTGACCTCCCGGCGCCGGAGATGGCGTTGCGGGCGGCCCGCGCCGCGCTGGCGCGCAGCGGCCGCCCGCCCGCCGACCTGGACCTCCTCCTCTACACCTCCACCTGGCACCAGGGCCCCGAGGGCTGGCCGCCGCAGGCCTACGTGCAGCGCCACCTGGTCGGCGACGGCGTCCTGTCGACCCAGCTCAAGCAGGGCTGCAACGGCATGTTCGCGGCCCTGGAGCTGGCCGCGAGCTACCTGCGGGCCGACTCCGGACGGCAGGCGGCGCTGCTGGTCGCCGCCGACAACTACGGCACCCCGCTGGCGGACCGCTGGCGGATGCTGCCGGGCGCCGTCGCCGGCGACGCGGCCGGCGCCGTCGTGCTCGACACCGCGCCGGGATTCGCCCGGCTGGCCTCGGTCAGCACCATGTCGGTGTCGCAGGCCGAGGAGATGCACCGGTGTGCCGAGCCGCTGTTCCCGCCGGGCGTCACCGAGGGCAGGACGGTGGACTTCGCCGCGCACAACGACACGTTCCGGCGCCGCGCGGTCACCGGCGGCGAAGGGACGATGGTGCTGGTGACGCTGGACGAGCGCATGGTCGAGGTGATCGACCGCGCCCTGTCGGAGGCCGGCATCAAGGCGGCGGACGTGACCCGCGTGACCTGCATGAACACCTCCGGGGAGATCGCCGAGCAGATCTGCGAGCACCGGCTGGGCATCCCGGCGTCCCGCTCGACGTGGGACTTCGGCCGGACCATCGGCCACTGCGGGGCCAGCGACCAGGTGCTCGCCCTGGAACACCTGGTGCGCGGCGGCGGCCTGGGCCCCGGCGACCATCTCCTGATGTTCGCCTACGGCCCCGGCGTGACCATCTCCGCCGCCGTCGTGGAGATCCTCCAGACACCCGCGTGGTCACAGAGGCGGGAAGGGGGCGCCTGATGGACCGGCCGTCCGAAGCAGCCGTCGGTGACGGGGACCGGCGGGGAGGCGCGATGAGCACACCCGAGCACGACCCGGTCCCGGCCTTCCCGATGAAGCGGACCTGCCCGTTCGCGCCGCCGGACGAGTACCGGCGGATGCGCGCCACCGCGCCGGTCGTCCGGGCGGCCCTGCCCACCGGCGCGCCGGTCTGGGCGGTCACCCGCCACGCCGAGGCCCGGCAGCTCCTCAGCGACCCGCGGATCAGCTCGAACACCGGACGCCCGGAACGGCCCCGCGGCCCCGACGACGACCGTCCCGACGACGGCTTCTTCGTCGACCTGGATCCGCCGGAGCACACCCGGTTCCGGCGGCTGCTGATCCCGGAGCTCGGCGCCCGCCCCATGGAGGCCATGCGGCCGGCACTCCAGCGCATCGCCGACAGGGCCGTCGACGAGCTGCTGGCCGCCGGACCGCCCGCCGACCTCGTCGCCCTGTACGCGCGCCGCGTCCCGTCGCGGGTCCTGTGCGAGTTGTTCGGCGTCCCGGCCGCCGACCACGCCTTCTTCGAGTCGCGGCTGCGCATGTTGTCGGTGACGAGCATGGACCCGAGCGTGGCGGCCCAGGCGTCCGGCGACGTCCGCGGCTACCTGCGCGAGCTCATCGGCGACGCCCCGCGCGACCCGCACCGGGGCATGATCCGGCGGCTGGCCGCCCGGCACCTGCCCACCGGCGAGCTGACCACGGACGAGCTGATCAACATCGGCTTCCTCCTGCTGCTCGCGGGCTACGACTCGCCGGCGAACACGATCTCCATGGGCGTGCTCACGCTGCTGCGGCACCCGGCGCAGCTCGCCGCGCTGCGCGCCGACCCCGGCCTGCTGCCGGGCACGATCGAGGAGCTGCTGCGCTTCCACTCCGTGCAGGACTGGGTCAGCTTCGACCGGATCGCGACCGATGACCTGGAGATCGGCTCCGCCCGGATCCGCGCCGGCGACCGCCTGACGGTGCTGGCCGCCTCCGCCAACCGCGACGCGCGGGCCTTCGACAACCCCGACGACTTCGACATCCACCGGCCCGCCAACCACCACCTGGCCTTCGGCCACGGCGTGCACCAGTGCGTCGGCCGCAACCTCGCCCGCGCCGAGCTGCGCATCGCCGTCGGTACGCTGCTGACCCGGATGCCGGCGCTGCGCCTCGCGGTCACCTTCGAGGAGCTGCCCTTCGCCTACGACGCCCCGTTCTTCGGGCTGCACGCCCTGCCCGTCACCTGGTGACGCCCGCCTGCGCGCCGGTGACGAAGGCGTCCTCGGCCGCGTAGGGGAACCAGACGTCGCGGCCGTGGCGGGCGACCAGATCGGGGAAGACGTCCTGCCATCCGCCGCCGCCCGCCTCCGCCTCCGCCACGGCGGCGGCGGCCCATTCGATGTCCTGGCGCAGCGCGTCGTCGTAGGAGACGGCCGGGCGGTAGCCGAGCTCGGCCCTGGCCCTGTCCATGCCGAACACGATCGGCTCCGGGACGTTCCACGGATGGAAGCCCAGGCCGTCCGGGCGTGACGGGCCCGCGAACGTGACGATCTCCGCCTCGTGGCCCATGACGGCGAAGATCCTGGCGCCGATCTCGGCGACGGTCAGCGGGTCGTCGGCGATGTTGAGCACCCGGGCCGCCGGCCGCCGCGCGCACAGCCGGATCAGCTCGGCGACGTTCGCGACCGCCGAGGTGGGGAAGCGGCTGCGCCCGTCCTGGGCGAGCACCACGTGCGGACGCTTGTCCAGCGCCCGCTTGATGAACGACCAGTGATCCAGCGACTTGCCGTGCGGGCCGTGCAGCACGCCCGTCCGCAGGATGCTGACCGGCAGGCCGGGCGTCGCCAGCAGGCGGCGCTCCAGCGCCGCCTTCCCCGCCGGATAGTCGTGGGCGTCACGCTCGACCGTCGGCCACGACTCCGGGATCGGCACCGGCAGGCCGGGAGCCTGGTAGACCGCTCCCGTCGAGATGACCACCAGCGAGCCGACACGCCCGGCCAGCCGGGCGAGCTGCTCGCCGTGGAGCGGGGTGAACGCGACGGTGTCCACCACCACGTCGTGGCCGTCGAGGGCGTTGAGCAGCGCGTCGGTGTCGGCCCGGTCGACCTGGACCGACACCACGCCGCCGGATTCCGCGGCGCCCGCACGGGGGCGCCGCTGCCCGAGGGTCACCGCGTATCCGGCCTCGGCGAGCCGGGCGGCGGTGGCCCGGCCGATCTGGCCCGTGCCGCCGATGATGAAGGCCCTTCGATCGTGAACCGTCACCAGCCGATCTTAACCTCGGCACGGCCGAGGCCCCAGGGGGCCGGGATCATCTCCTGGCCCGTGCGCCTCGGCGCCGGTCCAGGCGGGCAGAGGCGGAGGGCTGCCCTTACCACTTGGGGCCCGTGGCCGCCGGGAGGTCACTCCTTGCGGACGACGAGCTGCGCCGGCCGTACGGTCAGGACGCCCTCGGTCCACGGCACGTCCCCGGCCGGCCCGGCCAGCCTGAGGCCCGGCTGCCGCGTCACCAGCACGCCCAGGATCTCCTGCAGCTCCATCCGCGCCAGGTTCGCGCCCAGGCAGAAGTGCGCGCCGCGCCCGAAGGTCAGGTGCGCGGCCTGCCGCTCCGGCCGCAGCACGTCCGGGTCGGGGAAGGCGGACGGGTCGACGTTGGCCGAGGAGACGGAGGGGATCACGGCCTCGCCCTCGCGTACGGTGCCGGAGGGCAGCTCGACGTCCTGCCTGGCCACCCGCAGGAACGGGCTGTCGCCGACCAGCTCCAGCCTGAGCAGCTCCTCCACCGTGCCCGGGATCAGCCCGGGCTCGCCGGTCAGCCGTTCGTAGCCCTCACGCGGGTCGAGCAGCCGCAACATCGACCTGGACAGCGCCGTCCCGGTCGTCTCGTGCCCGGCGAGGAACAGGACCAGCGTGTTGGTCACCAGCTCCTCCTCGCTCAGCCGGTCCTCGCCGTCGCGGGCGTGGATCATCGCGGCCAGCAGGCCGTCGCCCGGCTCGTCCCGGTGGGCGGAGATCACCTCGGCGATGTAGGCGGCGAACTCCATGGCGGCGCCCATCTGCTCCTCCGGCGACAGGCTGGAGGTGGAGAGCATGGCGTCCGACCAGGCCCGGACCCGCTCGGTGTCGATGCCCGGCACGCCCATGACGTCGCAGATGACCTGGACGGGCAGCGGGAACGCGAAGTCGTGCACGAAGTCGAACTCGGCGGGCAGCGCGTCGAGCAGGTCGGCGGTGAGCGCCCGCAGCCTGGGCCGCCATCCGTTCACCCGGCGCGGCGTGAACACCCCGGACAGCAGCCTGCGCAGCCTGGTGTGCTCGGGCGGGTCCATGCTGGAGAGCATCCCCGGCGTGTTGAACAGGGAGAACCCGCTGAACATGCGGGGCGAGCCGGGGCGGCTGAGGTCGCTGCCGAAGCGCGGGTCGCTCAGCACGGCGAGCGTGTCCTGGTACGTCGTGGTGAGGTAGGCGGTGCAGCCGCTGGGCAGCCGCACCTTCCCCAGCGGGTCCTTGTCCCGGCGCACGGCGTACGCGTCGGCCAGAGCCCCTCGTGGGCCCGGCCCGAACGGGTATTGCTCGAAATCGGCCATGGCTCGGACGGTAACCACTGAACGGGACGCCGACCAGACCCGTTACGCCGGTGAGCGCCGCCTCCGGATCGGCGGCGCCGGCCGGCGTGTCAGTCGAGCTCGGCTTCGCGGCCGTGGACGATGAGCGCGTACAGCACGAGCACGTCGATCGCGATGACGGCCAGTGACCACCACGGGTTCACCGCGATCCAGGTGAGCTGTGTGAGCGCGTTCAGCATCACCAGGACGACGCCGACCACCCGGGCCCAGGCCTGGCCGACGGTGATGGCGATGCCCGTGGCCAGGAGGAGCAGGCCGAAGGCGAAATGCAGCCAGCCCCAGGTGGTGAGGTCGAAGAGCAGGATCCGGTTGGGCGTCTGCACGTAGATCCGGTTGGCGAAGACGGCGGTCAGGCCGGTGATGACGTTGAACAGCCCGGCGAGGACCATCATCATGCCGCCGAACCAGATCCAGCCCACCCAGCCGGTCATCGGCCGTGTGTGGTGGGTGTGAAAGGTCATCGGAACGCTCCCTCCTGAGTGGTCGTTCGTCCGCTGCGGAGGACGGCTCGGCGGCGCCGTGGCCGAGTGCGTCTCCGCCCTGCCGGACGTTGCCGCGCCCGGCCCGGCCTCGCTCGGGCCGCCTTCCAGGTGCTTCCCCCACTCATCCAGCAAATCACGACATAAAGGGATAAATAGGTATAAATCGGGTCTAAGTTGGCAAAGGATCTTCGCCGCCGTGGTGCTCGTGGCCGGATGGGCCGGTTGCCGCAACCCCAAAATGGCCGAAACCAGCCCATTCTGGCCGGTGATCCACTAGACATCTGACCATGACGATCAACCAGCCGTACCCGTCCGTGTCGAACGGCCTGAGCAGGCGGCGTTTCCTGGCGGCGGGCGCCGCCACCGTGCCGGCCCTCGCGCTGGGAACCTCCCTCCCGGCGTTCGCCGCGACGGTCCAGACCGCGGGCGTGGCGCCGGCCGCGCTCGCCGGCTTCGACAAGGTGATGAAGACCTACATCGTGGAGCGCGCCATCTCCTGCGCGCAGCTCGCCATCACCAAGAACGGCAAGCTCGTGCTGGCCAGGGCCTACCGCTACAGCGACGACCCCGCCGTGCCGACGTTGAACCCCACCTCGCTGTTCCGCATCGCCAGCCTGAGCAAGCACATCACCGCCGTGGCGATCATGAGACTGGCGCAGGACGGCAAGCTGAGCCTCGGCACGTCCGTCGCCACCCTGCTCGGGCTGCCGACGACGGCCGACCCCCGGCTGGCGAACGTGACGGTGTGGCGGCTGCTGCAGCACACCGGCGGGTGGGATCGCGACATCTCGGGCGACTACCTCTACCTGGACCACACCATCTCCCGCTCGCTCGGCCTGACGCTGCCGATCACGCGTGACCACATCGTCCAGTACGCCGGTGGCCGCCCCCTCGACTTCGCTCCCGGCAGCAGGTACGCCTACAGCAACTACGGCTACATGCTGCTCGGCATGATCGTCGAGAAGGCGTCGGGCATGGCGTACGAGTCGTACGTGAAGCAGAAGATCCTGGCGCCCGCCGGCGTCACCCGCATGCGGCTCGGCCGCACCCTCAAGGCGCAGGCCGCCCCCGGCGAGATCGTCTACGAGTCGGCGCAGACGAGCAGGACCGTCACGGACGCGTCCGGCGCCACGGTGCCCGCCCCGTACGGCGCCTTCAGCATGGAGAACCGCGGGCCCGGCGGCGGGTGGCTGGCCTCGGCGGTGGACCTCGTGCGCTTCGCCCGCATCCTGGACGCCCCCGGCACGGTGCTGAACGCGACCTCCATCGGCAGGATGGTCGCCAAGCCGGAGATCGGCGTCACCGAGAGCGGCTCCTGGTACGGCGCCGGCCTGTGGGTCCGTCAGGTCACGGGGCATCTCAACACCTGGCACAGCGGCGGGCTGCCGGGCACCTACACCTACACCGCCCGGCTCCAGAACGGCTTCACCTACGCCGCCCTGTTCAACCGCAACGAGGAGAGCGGCTCGCCGGACTTCGACGTGCTCAGCCCGCGCATGAACGCCGAGATCGGCAAGGTGACGACCTGGCCGACGACGGACCTGTTCCCGCGCTACGCCTGACCCGGCACCGGGCCGGGCCGGCGGCCGGCGAGACGAGCACCGCCTCCGGCGCGGCAGGCCACCGCCGCCCGCGCGGGTCCCGCGCGGCGCGTCACACGGGGTCCCGCGCGGCGCGTCATCGCGGCACGCGGGCGTCGCGGGCGGTCGTGCCGGCCGGGACGAGGAGGGCCTCCGCCGCGATGGGGACGTAGCCGGCGGCGAGGAACGCCCGTACGCTCGCCGCGTTGCCCGGGGCGATCTGGGCCCACAGCGGCCGTGCGACGAGATGCCGGGCGGCGCGGGCCAGGGCCCGGCCCAGCCCGCGTCCCCGTCCGGCGGGCTCCACCTCGATCCCGACCTCCCACCGCCCGGCGACGCCCCGTCCCACGACCAGCAGCCCTCCCGGGCAGGTCCAGACGCGCACCTCGGCGCGACGGCGGTGGGCACGCCGGACGCGCGGATGCGCCGCGTCCGTGACCTCGGCCAGGTCGATCGGCGGATCACCGGCGCAGGGGCCGCCCAGGGCGAGCATGTCGATGGTGTCGACCCGGCGCCCCGTGCGCTCCTCCAGGTCCCTGAGGAAGGGCGGGTTGAGCGGCGCCGACAGGTCGCCCTCGGGGATCCGGGACCGGATCCAGCTCTCGCCGACGTCGGCGTAGATCACGTTGTGGCCGGTGAAGGCGATCACCCCCGCGTCGTGAGGGGAGGGCTGCGGGACGATCGTGGGCCCGGCGCCCGGCTCGGGCGTCCGCCCGCTCTCCGCGCCGGCGATGATGTCATGCAGTGTGATCATCCCGAGATCGTAGGCGACCACCGCCGCCCCCGAGCCGCCCCGGAAGGCATTGCCGGTGCACAAATTGTTAGTTAACTTTCCTGTATGAAGTCGCACCCCCTCGGCGCGCTCGCGCTGGCCGCGGCCGCCCTCCTCGCCGCCCCCGCTCTGGCCGCCCCCGCCCTGGCGGCCTCCACCTCCGCCGCCTACGTCAAGCACGCCAGCTACGGCTGGCCCGACCAGTGCCAGTGGTTCGGCCAGCAGGGCCAGGCGAACCACACCTGGAGCTCGTACTACTGCGAGACCGCCATCCCGTCCAACTGGACCGCACCGGGCCTCTACCACCTGTGGGTGCAGTACTGACCCCGGGCCGGCACGGAGGCTCAGCTCGCCTCGGAAAGATCCTGCCGCGGGGATGAAGTGACGGGACCGCCCGGTTGCTACGGGAGCAGAGAGCAACCCCGTGAAGGAGAGAGCCCGCCATGACCACCCACCCCACCTCCCCGGACGGCCCGGTCCGCCAGCTCAGGCTGGTCGTCGAGGCGGAGGACTACGAGGCCGCGCTGGCCTTCTACCGCGACGTGCTCGGCCTGCCGGAGCAGGCCGCGTTCTCCGGCGGGGACGGCGCGCGCGTGACGATCCTCGACGCGGGCCGCGCCACGCTGGAGATCGCCAACCCGGCGCAGAAGGTCATGATCGACGAGGTCGAGGTGGGGCGGCAGGTGGCGCCCAGGATCCGCGTCGCGTTCGAGGTGGACGACGCCAGGGACGCCACGCGGCGGCTGGTCTCGGCGGGCGCGACGGAGGTGGCGCCGCCCACGGTCACGCCGTGGGAGTCGCTGAACTCCCGGCTCGACGCGCCCGCGGGGCTGCACATCACGCTCTTCCAGGAGCTGCGTACGCAGGAGGAACGCGAGTCGCTCGACGGGTTCGGCGTGGAGAGCTGACGCCCGTCACGGAGGTCCCCGTTGTTGATGACGACCAGGTAGGGACCCGCGGGGCCGAGCCCGGCGGCTTCCGCCCGCCGAACCCGGTCAGCGATGTCCGCGCCCCCGCCGGTGCGGCGGTCGCCGTCCGGCCGGAGGCCGCCGCGGGTGCCGAGGCTACTTGGAGGAACGGCTGGTGCGGCGCGGCGCGCGGGTCTGCCCGTCGTGCGGCGTCTCCACGAGCGGCGTGTCCACCAGGTGCTCGACCAGGAACCAGGTCTGCAGCTCCCCGGTCCTGATCACGTCGGAGACCAGCAGGTCGTTGGTGCCGTCGTCGCCCAGCTCGTCGGCGCGGGAGGCGGCGTCGTGCGAGGCGATCAGGATCGTCTCGTGCGCCTCGATCAGCCGCGACAACATCGCCGGCACCTCCTCGGCGCCGTTCGGCGGGCGCGGCACCACGGTGATCTCCGCCACGTGCCGCGGGTCGCCCACCGCGATGCCGCCCAGCGTCTGCACGCGCTCGGCGATCAGGTCGACCAGCTTGAGCTGCTCTTCGGCGTGCTTGTCCAGCAGCAGGTGGAGCTGGTAGAAGGTGGGGCCGCGCATCAGCCAGTGGTGCTTCTTGTAGAGCGCGTAGAGGATCTGCGTGTCGGCCAGGATCTGGTTCAGCCGCTCGCAGGCGTACTCGCGGGCCTCGTCCGACAGGCCCAGCGGCCACGTCCTGACGGTGCCGAACTCCTGGATCTCGGTGCCGTCCACGTGCAGCCACGGCTGGCTGCTCGACTGCTTCTTCGTCGTCGCTCTGGTGCTGCTTCTGGTCTTGGCGGGCACGATCATCTCCGGTCCGGTGAAGTTTGAGCCGATCCGACCTCGAACCTTCCCGTACGTTCCCCGAACGATCCTCAGCCCGGACCACGGCATGGCAAAGGTTCGCGCAGGTCCGATACTCGATTGCCCGGCAGGGGGCGATGTTGGAAGGATCCCGGCATGCCCTTCTTCTCAGCCCACGACGGGACCCGCCTGGCCTACCACCTCTTCGGCGAAGGCGAAGGTGATGGCGAAGGTGACGGCGACCCGCTGATCTGCCTTCCGGGCGGCCCCATGCAGGATTCCGGCTACCTGGGCGATCTGGGCGGCCTGTCCGAGCACCGGCGGCTCGTCCTGATGGACCCCCGAGGCACCGGCGAGTCCGACGAACCGCGCGATCCGGCCACCTACCGCTGCGACCGGCTCGTCGGCGACGTCGAGGCCCTGCGCGAGCACCTCGGCCTCGACCGGATCGACCTGCTCGGCCACTCCGCCGGCGCCAACCTCGCCGTCCTGTACGCCACCCGCCACCCCCACCGCACGGGCCGCCTCCTCCTGATCGCCCCCAGCACCAGGGCCGTCGGCCTGGATCCCACCCCGCAGGCCAGGCTCGAGGCCGCCCGGCTGCGCGCCGGCGAGCCCTGGTTCCCCGAGGCCTTCGCCGCCCTGCGGCAGATCCAGGGCGGCCAGGCCACCGCCGAGACGTGGGCGGCCGTCGACCCCTTCATGTTCGGACGGTGGGACGAGGCGGCCCAGGCGTTCCAGGCGCTCTGCGAGCGGCGCAGGAACGACGAGGCCGCCGCCGTGTACGGGGCCGAGGGCGCCTACGATCCCGAGGCAACGCGCGCCGCCCTGGCCGCGTTCGGCGCGCCGGTGCTGCTGCTGGCCGGGGAGCTCGACCTCAACACGCCCCCGGGCGCCGCCGCCGAGTACGCCGCGCTGTTCCCCCGCGCCGAGTTCGTCGTGCAGCCGGGAGCCGGGCACTCGCCCTGGATCGACGACGCCGGCCCGTTCGTGACGGCGATCGCCACGTTCCTGGACCGGACGTCGTAGCCCTCACGCCGCCTTCCTGCCGCCGGCGTCCTGAAGCCCCGGCCGCCCGCTACCCCAGGCCGCCGTTGCTCATCAGCAACTGCCCGTTGATCCACTGCCCCTGCGGCGAGCACAGGAACGACACGAGGTTCGCGGTGTCGAGAGGCGTGCCGAGGCGGCCGAGCGGGGTCAGGCGCAGCATCCGCTCCCGGGTCTCCGCCGACATCCACCCGGTGTCCACCGGCCCCGGGTTGACAGCGTTGGCGGTGACGCCCAGGTGGGCGAGCTCGTGCGCGGCGGCCAGCGTGATGCGGTCCAGGGCGCCCTTGCTGGCGCCGTAGGGCAGGTTGCCCACCGTGTGATCGCTGGTGAGCGCGACGATCCGGCCGGTGCCGTGCGCGCCGGTGAAGCGGCGGCCGTACTCGCGGATCAGCAGCCACGTGGCCCGCGCGTTGACCGCGAAGTGCCGGTCGAAGCTCTCCACGGTGGTGTCGAGCAGGCCGGAGTCGACCGACTCGCAGTGGCACATCACCAGCGCCGTGACCGGGCCGAGGCGGCGTTCGACCTCGTCGAAGACGAACGCCGGGGCGTCCGGGTCCGACAGGTCCGCCTCGACGGCGGCGGTGGCGGCGCCGTGGGCGGCCAGCGTCCTGGTGACCGCGTCGGTCGCTCCGGGCTCGACGCCCCAGGTCATGCGCTCGTCGTACGGGGTCCAGAGGGTCAGGGCGACGTTCCAGCCGTCAGCCGCGAGCCGGCCGGCGATGCCCGCGCCGATCCCGGCCGTCCGGCCGACACCGGTCACCAGCGCCAGCGGGCGGGCGGCGTCATTCTCATGTGCAGTCGTCACACGGCATGATCCTGGAAGGCACGGCGCCCCCTCGGCAACCGGATTTCAGGGAGACACGATGATCCACCGCTTCACGGTCGGCGACCTGCACTGCGCCGTCATCAGCGACGGCCAGCCAGAGCCGCCCTGGGTGCCGCCGCTGTCCGCGTTCTACACCCCGGAAACGGGGGTGCCGGAGCACGAGCTGGAGGCCGCCATCGCGGAGGAGGGGCGCGGCAGGTCCACGCTGACGTGCGCGTACAACTGCCTGTGCGTGCAGACCTCCGGAGGCCTGGCGCTGATCGACACGGGGCTCGGGCAGGGCTTCCTCGGGTACGGGCCCGCCATCGAGCCGCTGGTCGGCCGGCTCGGCGCGGGCCTGGCGGAGGCCGGGTTCGAGCCGTCCGACCTCGCCGCCGTCGTCTTCACCCACCTGCACGAGGACCACGTCAGGGGCGCCACCTGGCCGGGTGAGCTCGCCTTTCCCGAGGCGGCCGGATACGCGCACGCCGCCGAGGTGGCGTTCTGGTCCAAGAGGGCCGGCGAGCTGTCCGACGAGCAGCGCCGGCCCGCGCAGGAGGCGATCAGGCTCTTCGGCGAGCGGCTGCGCCCCGTCGAGTACGGCATCGAGCTGCTGCCCTGCGTGCACACCGTCGACGCCGCCGGCCACACTCCCGGGCACACGGCCGTCCTGCTGCGCTCGCGCGGTGAGCGGCTGCTCTGCCTCGGCGACACCTTCTACGACCCGCTGCAGCTCGCCCACCCCGCGTGGCGCACGCCCTGGGACCACGACGCCGCCCGCTCGGTCGCCAGCCGCCGCCGGCTGCTGGCCTGGGCGGCCGAGGAGAGCCTGCTCGTGCACGCCTACCACCTGCCCTTCCCCGGCCTCGGCCGCATCGAGCGCCGGGGCGACGCCTTCGCCTGGAGACCGCTCGCCGCCGGATCATGACATTGACGTGAATGATCGCCCACCGGAAGCTGCTCTCATGCCCTCCATCCGGAAACCGCGGGCCGTCGTGCCGGTGCTGGCCTTCGCCGGGATCGTCGTCGCGCTCATGCAGACCGTGGTGATCCCGCTCATCCCGCAGCTCCCGACCCTCCTGGACGCCACCCCGAACGACGCCACCTGGGCGATCACCGTCACGCTGCTCGCCGGGGCCGTCGCGACACCGGTCGTGGGCCGCCTGGGCGACATGTACGGCAAGCGGCGCATGCTGCTGATCAGCCTCGCCCTCCTGGTGGCCGGCTCGGCCGTCTGCGGCCTCAGCGACACGCTGGCCCCGATGGTGGCGGGCAGGGCGCTGCAGGGCGCCGCCTCCGGCGTCGTCGCGCTGGGCATCAGCATCATGCGCGACGAGCTGCCCGCCGAGCGGCTCGGCTCGGCGACCGCCCTGATGAGCGCCTCGCTCGGCGTCGGCGGCGCGCTCGGCCTGCCCGCGGCGGCCCTGCTGGCCGAGCAGACCGACTGGCACATGCTGTTCTGGACGTCGGCGGCCTTCGGCTCCGTGGCCGCCGCGCTCGTCCTGGCGTTCGTGCCGGAGTCGGAGGTGCGCGGCGGCGGGCGCTTCGACCTGGCGGGCGCGGCCGGGCTGTCGGCCGGGCTGACCTGCCTGCTGCTGGCGGTCTCCAAGGGCGCCGACTGGGGATGGGGGAGCGCGGTCACGGTGAGCCTGCTCTGTGGCGGGGCCGCCGTGCTCGGCCTGTGGGGCGTGTGGGAGCTGCGCGCCCGGCAGCCGCTGGTCGACCTGCGCACCACCGCCCGCCGCCAGGTGCTGCTGACCAACCTGGCCTCGGTCGTGTTCGGGTTCGCGATGTTCGCCATGTCGCTGGTGCTGCCGCAACTGCTGCAGCTGCCCGTCTCCACCGGCTACGGGCTGGGCGCCACCATGCTCGGCGTGGGCCTGGTGCTGGCGCCGTCCGGGCTGGTCATGATGGCCATGGCGCCGGTGTCGGCCCGGCTCTCGCGCGCCCGCGGCCCCAAGGTGACGCTCATGGCCGGCGCCCTCGTGGTCGCCGCCGGCTACGGCCTCGGCGTGGCGCTGATGTCGGCGGCGTGGCAGCTCGTGCTCGTCTCGTCGGTGATCGGGGCGGGCATCGGCCTGGCGTACGGGGCCATGCCCGCGCTCATCATGGCCGCGGTGCCGATCGCGGAGACGGCCGCCGCCAACAGCCTCAACACGCTCTCGCGGGCCATCGGCACCTCGGTCTCCAGCGCCGTCGCCGGGGTCGTGCTCGCCCGGCTCACGGTCGATCTCGGCACCTTGACCGCGCCGTCGCCCGCCGGCTTCCGCCTGGTCATGGCGATCGGCTGCGGCGCGTCCCTGGTCGCCTTCGCGGTCGCCGCGTTCCTGCCGGCACACCGGCGGCCCGGCAGGGGCGCGTCACCGCGTGGAGGGCTGCCGGGCGGGGGGAAGGCCAGGGGGAGGGGGAGGAGGCCGGGCCGTCAGACCCGGTCGGCCGCGATCAGCAGGTACTGGAAGCTGCCGCTCTTGTACGCCTCCAGGAAGGCGTCCTCGATCCCGGTGGCCAGATGCGTCCTGGCCCGCAGCTCCCAGTAGGGGATGGTCGCCGCCGTGAGGTCCACCACGCTCACCGGCACGAGGCGGTGGGCGGCCAGCTCCTTGAAGTAGGTGCTGCGCGAGTGGATGTCGCAGATGTAGTGGGCGTTGATCTGGCTGATGGCGCGCGAGGGCAGGCCGTAGGCGTCGTTGTAGCACCCGGTGATGCAGACGTAGCGGCCGCCGCGGCGCAGCAGCCTGGAGTGCTCGGCGAACAGCAGCGACAGCTCGACGTACATCGTGCTCTCGTTGTTCCAGATGGCCTGGAAGTCGCCGGTGGGGAAGCGGGTGTCGAGCATGTTGCGGAAGTGGAAGCGCACCTTGTCGTCCACGCCGCGCTCCTTGGCCTGCTGGTTGGCGAAGGCGACCTGGGACTCGGAGATCGACACGCCGTCCACCTGGCAGCCGGTGCGCAGGTTGGCCAGGAGGCTGGAGCCGCCGCGGCCCGACCCGGCGTCCATGACGCGGTGATCGG
This sequence comes from Nonomuraea thailandensis, assembly GCF_024172165.1. Classification (GTDB taxonomy): domain Bacteria; phylum Actinomycetota; class Actinomycetes; order Streptosporangiales; family Streptosporangiaceae; genus Nonomuraea; species Nonomuraea thailandensis. The sequence continues at coordinate 2,969,357 of NZ_JAMZEB010000002.1, forward strand.
GGCGCAGCGGGCCGAGGTGCGCGATGAGCGTCTCCGCCTGCGCGCTCTCCAGCCGGTGCAGCTCGTTGACGACGCGTCTCTCCCTGGTCTCGGCGGGGCCGTCGAGGACCGACCAGTCCACCTCGCCGATGCCGTAGTGATGGTGGTACAGGCCGTCCACCTCCCCCAGGCGCAGGTTGACCGGGTTCTCCTCGGCGTTCCAATAGTCGGCGACGGATTGCTGGTAGAGGCTGCTCAGAACGGGGACGGCGTTCGGGGTGACGGTCACCTCGGGCTCCTTCCTGGTTGTGATCAAAGGGGTTGCCGGGTCAGGACTGGTAGCGGCTCGTACTGCCGTGCCACTCGATGCCCCCGGCCATCCACGCCTGCGCGCCGCGCAGGAAACGCTTCAGCTCGGGGGAGGGCAGGGCGGACAGCTCCCGCTGGCTCTGCTCGAACCCGCGGACGAACTCGTTGTGCAGGCGGACCGTGCGCTCGGCGGCCTCGCGGGTCGAGCAGCCCTCCTCGGCGGCGATGAGCAGCACCACGTTGGAGTCGGGCAGCTCGTCGGCCGCCTCCTTGGCCGCCGAGTGCAGGTCGTTGACCAGCACGGCGGCGGTGCCCGCCTGCATGAGGGCGGTGTGGAAGCGCCGCTCCGCGAACAGGTGCGGCGACAGCTCGTAGCCGCCGACGATGTCGATGAGGACCATGGAGGTGTAGAAGCTGTCGTGCTGGCGGGCCGCCAGGTAACGCCACACGGGCGGCGGCGTCTCCAGGAAACGCCAGGCGGCGTAGGCCGTCCAGCTCACGTACATCTGGCTCGTGATGTTGCACAGCCGCATGACCTGCGCCGAGGTGGCGTGGCGGGCGGCGTGGCTGGTGGCCGAGCGCAGCGACACCAGCACGGGATCGCTCCTGATCGCCTCCTCGAGCTGCTCGGTGTAGCCGCCGGCGTCCGGCGGCGGGTCCATGGCCGACATGACCAGCGCCAGCCTCGGCGGCAGCTCCGTGGGCGTGGCGCCCAGGTCGGTCTCGTCGGCGTAGTAGTCGTCGGCCGCCCACCAGGCGCTGTTCATCTGCGCCGCGATCAGCAGCATGTCGGGGTCGTCGGTGTCGGTGTGGGTCAGCATGGCCAGCCGACCGAACCCCGTCGAGGCGAACTCCGCCATCCGCCCCTCGTGCAGCCCGATCCGCTCCGCCCACGCCACCAGCCGCCGGTCCACCTCCGCGCCCAGCGCGTCGTCCACGCGGTCGGCATCGGGGCAGTACAGCGGCGGGTACGTGCCGTCACCCCAGTCGCGCTCCCGGTAGGGCAGCGGCGCCAGGCCGGGGCCGCCGATCCTGCCGGACCCGCCGTAGGAGGGCGGCTCGTGGCCGTCGCCCTCCTCGAACGTGTGCCGGTACGGCCGCAGCGCCGAGCGCAGGCTGAGCGTGTAGGAGCCCAGGCCCGTCGGCCCGGCTGGGATGTCAGACATGGCGCGCCTCTTCCTGGGGCCGGCGGGTCACGAGCGCGGGGCGGCGACGTCGACGTCCTCGAGGATCCCGATCGCGTCGGGCACCAGGATCGCCACCGAGTAGTAGGCGCTGACCAGGTACGACATCACGGCCTGCGGGTTGATGCCCATGAAGCGCACGTTCAGCCCCGGCTCGAACTCCTCGGGGATGCCCGTCTGGTAGAGCCCGACGACGCCCTGGTCGTCCTCGCCCGTCCGCAGCGCCAGGATCGACGTGGTGCGGTGCGGCGAGACCGGGATCTTGCCGCAGGGGAAGATCGGGATGCCCCGCCAGGCAGGCACCTCGTGCCCGTTGACCTCGGTGCTGCCCACGACCAGCCCCCGCTTGTTGCACTCGCGGAAGAACGCGGCGATCGCCTTGGGGTGGGCCAGCAGCAGCCGGGTCTTGCGCCGCATGCTGATCAGCTCGTCGAGGTCGTCGGGGGTGGGCGGGCCCGACCAGGTGTAGATGCGCTGGTCGTAGTCGGTGTTGTGGAGCAGCCCGAACTCGCGGTTGTTGAGCAGCTCCGACTCCTGGCGCTCGCGCAGCTCGTGGATGGTCAGGCGGAGCTGCTGCTCGATCTGGTTCATCGGGTCGTTGAACAGGTCGGCGACGCGGGTATGGACCCGCAGGATGGTCTGGGCGACGCTCAGCTCGTACTCGCGGGGGTGCAGGTCGTAGTCCACGAACGTGCCGTCGATGACCGGCTCGCCGGTGTGACCGGCCGACAGGCGCACGGCGGCCTCGCCGCGGCGGTTGACCGGCCTGCTCAGCGTGTCGAGGTAACCGGCGAGGTGCTCGCGCAGCGCGGCCGAGCGCTCCGCCACCCGCCGCAGCCCGTCGCGCGGCGCGAACAGCACCGTGCACGGCGTGGCGGCCCTGAACGTGCACGGCCAGCGGGCCTCGTCCTCGACGAGGACCTCGTCGCCGAACTGGTCGCCGTCGGCGATGACGCCGAGGAACTGGGTGGCGCCGTACCGGCCGGTGGCCAGGCGCTCGACCCGGCCGTGCGCGATCACCCAGGCGCCGGTGACGGGGCCGCCCTCCTCGGCGACGACGTCACCGGGCCGCAGCTCGCGCACCGCGAACTCGCCGGCGATGGCCGTCAGCGCGGCGGCGTCGCCGAAGCCGCGCAGCGCCGGGATCTCCGTCAGCGTCCCGGGCACGATCCGCGCGTCGCCGGACCCGCCCGGCACCACGCCGACGCGCCCGCGCCCCGGCCGGTGCGTCAGCCGCCGGTTGACCCGGTACGTCCCGCCGCGCACGTCGACCCAGGGCAGCATGCGCAGCAGCCACCGGGAACTGATGGCCTGCATCTGCGGGCGGGTCTTGGTGGTCGTGGCCAGGTTGCGCGCGGCCCGGGTGTCCAGGCTGAGCCGGGTTTCCGTCGGGTCCGTGGGCATTCTTCCTCCGGGGGGTCGGACAGGCAGTCGCTACTAAAAGTAGTTATATGACCACGCAGCGTAGAGTCTCTTGATCGATAGGAATGCTGTCGGGCAGGTGAGCCCGATGTGGCTTGCAGGTAAGTCCCTGCGACAACGGGAGGAAACCATGAACGACGCGTACGACCGGGTGGCGATCGTCACGGGAGCCGACTCCGGCATCGGCAAGGCCACCGCCGTGGCGCTGGCCGAGCAGGGCTTCGACGTCGGCATCACCTACCACCACGACCGCGACGGCGCGGAGGAGACCGCCCGCCTGGTCCGCGACCGCGGCCGGGCGCCCGCGGTCCGGCAGCACGACCTGACCGGCCCCGTACGCGCCGCCGAGGTCGTGGACGACTTGGCCGGCGAGCTGGGCGGCCTCGGCGTGCTGGTGAACAACGCGGGCACCGGCAGCCACGAGCCGCTGCTGGAGATGGGGTACGAGCGCTGGCGGGAGATCCTGGCGGTGGACCTCGACGGCGCGTTCCTGTGCGCCCAGCGGGCGGCCAGGCGCATGGTGGCCACCGGGCGCGGCGGCCGGATCGTCAACGTCACCAGCGTGCACGAGGAGTACCCGAAGATGGGCTCGGGGCCGTACTGCGCGGCCAAGGGCGGGCTGCGCATGCTCAGCCGGGTGCTGGCGCTGGAGCTGGCCGACCACGGCATCACCGTCAACACGGTGGCGCCGGGCGAGATCGCCACCCCCATGACCGGGCAGGAGGACCTGCCGCCGCAGGAGGGCAGCCGGCCGGGCAACCCGATCCCCAGGCCGGGCGACGCCCGCGAGGTCGCGGCCGTGGTGGCCTTCCTGGCCGGGCCGGCCGCCTCGTACGTCACGGGCGCGACGGTGTTCGTGGACGGCGGCATGACGATGATGGGCCCGCAGGGTGCCTCGGCCCTCGGCTCGGGTGAGTGGCGCAGGCTCTAGCCCTCCGCGAGCCCCCACCGGCGGGGCCCGCCGGGCGGATGATGTTCATCGACCGTTCAGCGCGCTGCCCGCGGGCCGTCACCATGATCGCAACCGGGCGCTCCACCCTCGTTTCGGGCCAGTCCCAAAAGCAGTGATCAAGGCTGGCCGTAACGCTGGAGGAGCCCCGCATGACGAGCAAGTCCCTGCCCGCCCTGGCCGCCGGAGTCGCCCTGGCCGCCGCCGCCCTCGCCGGCGCGGGACCGGCCGCCGCCGGGTCGTCCGGGTCGTCCGGGGCGTCCGCCTGCGCGGGCGCCCCCACCGGACCGGTGACGACCGGCGCCGTGTTCAGCGAGCCGGTCGGCGGGGACCCGGCCGCGATCGTAAGGACCCTCTGCGGCCTGGTCAGGCAGACGCCCGCGGGGGCGAGCATCCAGATCGCCCACTTCGTCATGTCCGGCACGGCCGGCGGTGAGTTCGCCGCCGAGCTGCTCGAAGCGCACCGGCGCGGCGTGCGGGTCCGCGTCGTCCTCGACGGCGACCAGCGGGGCGCGGCCGTGGCCGCCCAGCTCGCGGCCGGGCTGGGCACCGACCTCACGGGCGACTCGTGGCTGCACGTGTGCACCGGCCCGATGTCGGGCGGCACCGCCGCCTGCATCGGCGACAAGGGGCAGCACAACAAGTTCTACCTGTTCTCGCGGGCCGGCCGGGCCTCCGACGTCGTGGTGCAGTCCTCGGCCAACCTGACCGACCTGAACTCCACCACGTACTGGAACAACGCCGTCGTCCTGCCCGGCGACAGGCGCCTGTACGCCGCGTACGACGCCTACTTCGCCGACCTGGCCGCAGAGCGGAAGAACCTCGACTACTACCGCGTCGTGCAGACGCGCAGCGCCCGCGCGCACTTCTTCCCCAAGGCGGACGGCGACCCGATCGTGGACCACCTCGGCAGGGTCTCCTGCCGGCGCGGCACCACCATCAGGGTCGGCATGTCGGAATGGGACGCCTACCGCGTCGCCATCGCCGAGAAGCTGCGCGACCTGGCCGGCGACGGCTGCCGGGTGCGGATCGTGTACGGGATCATCGACGACGAGGTCAAGGCCGTCCTGGCCGCGCAGCCCGGCATCGAGCTGAGCACCCTCGGCTCGGGCAGCGCGCTGCCCGGCCGCATCCACTCCAAGTACCTGCTCGTCGAGGGCTCCTACGACGGCGACCGCGACGCCCGCTGGGTCTTCACCGGCAGCCACAACTACAACGAGACCTCGCTGCGCCGCAACGACGAGACGCTGCTGCGGCTCAACGACAAGAACGTCTACCGGCAGTACGTGGCCAACTTCGAGCGCATGCGCGCCGCCGCCACCCAGGGCTGACGGTCGCGCGGACCCCGCGGCCCGCCGGGGAGACCCCGGGTCACCAGCCCCGGCCGCGCAGGAAGGCGGCGCACCGCGCGGTCCAGCCGCCCACGACCGGGTCCTCCTCCGCCAGCCCGAGACCGTGCCTGCCGCTGGGGTACACGTGCACCTCCTGCGCGACGCCGTGCCGGGCCAGCGCCAGGGAGAGCGACAGGGTGTTCTCGACCGGCACGGACTCGTCGTCGGCGGTGTGCCACAGGAACATGGGCGGCGTGTCCCCGGTCACCCGGTTCGCGAGCGAGAGCTCCTCGCGCACGGACCGGGGAGCGTCCGCGCCGAGCAGGTTCGCGGCCGAGCCCCGATGCGCGGCCGACCCGGTCAGCGTCGTGACGGGGTAGCACAGCACGGCCAGCCCGGGCCGGGGATCGGCCTCGTCCACGGCGTCGTGCGGGCCTTCCGCCGGCATCGGCCCCTTCCCGGTGGCGAGCAGCCCGGCCAGGTGCCCGCCCGCCGAGAACCCCAGCACCCCCACCCTGGCCGGATCCACCCCGGCGTCCGCCGCGTGGTGCCGCACCCAGCGCACCGCCCTGGCGGCGTCGAGGAGGGGGAGCGGGTGGCGGTGCGGCGCGATCCGGTACCGCAGCACGAACGCCGCCACACCCAGCGAGTTCAGCCACCGCGCGACCGGGGCGCCCTCGTGATCGGCCAGGTGGTGGTAGGCGCCGCCGGGGCACACCACCATCGCCGGCGCGGGGCCGTCCACGGGGAAGGCGGTGATGGTGGCCGCGCCGGTCGTGGGCCACAGGGGGTGCTCTGTCATGTGCCGTGCCTTCGTGTCGCGGTGCGGACCGGTCTCGTGCGCCTAGTAACCAGGGAAGACGTGGCGCAACAGGTCGAGGTCGGCGGCGCCGGTCGTGGCGACGCTCCCGGGCGTGTGGCGCGGCGCGAGGCGGCCCGCCACGAGCCGCAGCCACGACTCCGCGGGCAGCAGCAGCGTGCCGTCGGCCTCGCCGGCGACGTCGAAGTCCACGCTGATCCGCTCGCCCAGCCGCAACGCGAACTCCGACGCCGGCTCCGTCGTGGTGACGTGCACGACCGCGTGCTCGCCCTTGAGCCGCTCCGGCTTGGCGGCCCAGCCGAGCAGGTCGGGCGCCCCGTGCAGCAGCTCGCGGGTGGCCTCCGGAGCCAGGGTGGCGTGCTCGTCGAAGGCGACCCGCACGTCCCACGCGTGCAGGGTCAGCTCGCTGAGCCGCATCCGCCCGGCCGTGGCCACGTCGACCGGCTCCGGCAGGAAGCCCAGGTCGATGCGCAGGCTCGTCCGCGTGCCCGGGCCGAGCGACTCGTACAGCTCCGTCAGGGCCTGGCTCGATCGGGCGAAGCCGTCGGCGCGCTGCTCGCGCGTCATGGCGTTCCACCGGTCCCAGACGGACTGCATGAAGTCGCGGCCGGGGGCCGGGTCGCCGTCGAGGGCGGCGCGCAGGGTGGCGCGGGCGATCTCGGCGCCGCTGCCGAGGTGGCTCAGCACCTCCGAGACGTCCCATTCGGCCGAGCCCGAGGGGCGGGCCAGTTCGTCGCCGCCGAAGGAGGACACGGCCGCGGCCAGGGAGTCGTGTCCGGTGCGAAGTGCGGTGATCACCGTGTCAGGGCTGGTCATCTGTTCTCCAGGGTGATGGACGAGCTCGTGCTCGGGTCAGGGCGGTCAGCGCGCCGTCACGGCGTCGCCGAGGACCGAGGCGACGACCGAGCGGACGTCCTCGGGCCACAGTGGCAGGCCGTCGAGGCCGGCGAACAGCAGGTGCGCGGCGCCGACCAGCGTGGGAGCGAGCCGATCGACCTCGGCGCCGGCCGCGATGCGGCCGAGGTCCCGCTCGGCGGTGAGGTAGCCGGACAGGATGATCCCGAGCTCCGTCATGACCGGGAGGCCGGCGATCGGCCTGGCCTCGCGCAGCCGGACGCGCACCTGGTTGTGGAAGGTGACCAGGGCGACGATCGACACGGCGACCGGGTCGAAGAGCTTGATCAGGGCGTCGGTGAGGTTGTCGACCACGGTGCCCGTCCCGGCGGAGTCGCGCAGGACGGCGCCCTGGGCCTGCATCAGGCCGATGCGGTCGAGCACGAACTCCGCGAGGAAGGCGTCGAAGGACTCGAAGTGCCGGTGCAGGACCCCCTTGGCGCAGCCGGCCTGCGCGGTCACCGCCCGGCTGGTCAGCGCGTCCGGGCCGCCCTGCCGCAGGACCTGCTCGGCCGCGGCGAAGAGCTGGTCCCGCGGGTCGCGGAGGTGCACCCCTGTCGGCATGGTCGATCCTTCTCCGCCCTGCACGTCGCCGCCCGCCCTGACGAACGGGCGGGTGCCCACTATACGCCCACCATCGTGCGGGAGTCCTGCCTGCGGAGCAGGGGCCTGATCACGGTGAGCTGGGCCGCGGCCAGCAGCAGGCACACGAGGGCCAGGCCGCCCCACAGGCCGGCCGGCCCGGCGAGCTCCAGGAGCTGCGTGCCGCACAGCGGCGCCAGGACGGTGGCGAAGCCCCAGCAGGTGCCGAAGACCGACAGGTAACGTCCCCGCGCGTCCGGGGGCGCCAGGCCGACGACGAGGGCGTAGCTGCGCCCGAACATCAGCACGTCACCGGCGCTCCACACCACCGTGGCGGCGAGGTGGCCCGGCAGTCCCTCCGCCGCGGCGTAGCCGGCCAGGCCCGCGGCGAGCAGCAGGTAACCGGACGTCATCGCCGCGTGGTGCGACAGCGCCGCCGTCCACCGCAGCAGCGGCTGGCAGAGCGCCATCACCACGGCCGCGACGGCCGACAGCAGCCCGGCGTCCGCCGCCTCCAGCCCGCGCCGCGCCAGCGCCAGCGGCATCGCCATCCCCACCTGCATGAAGATCACGGCGAAGAGCGTGCCGGAGAGCAGGAGCACGAGCAGCCTGCGGTCGCGCCAGGCCGACACCCCGCCCTGCGCCGGCCTTCGGCCCTGCGCCGGCCCCCCGCCCTGCGCCGGCCCCCCGCCCTGCGCCGGCTCCCCGGCCCGGCGGGGGGCGGCAGGCGGATCGGCGGGCAGCACGAGGCGGATCACGGCCGCGCAGATCAGGCAGCTCACGGCGTCCGCGACGAACAGCCAGCGCAGGTCCCAGCGGCCCAGGCCCGCGGCGATCAGGCCGGCGCCCATGCCGCCCACCGCCAGGGCCGTGTTGAACAGGCTGAACGCCTGCGCCTGCTGGGCGGGCCGTACGGCGTCGGCGATCATCGCCTGCGACGGCGGCTCGTAGATCTCGAACGCCAGCCCGAGCAGCACGGCGAACACCGCGACCATCGCCACGGAGGACGAGAGCGCGATGCCGGCCTGTGCCAGCGCGCACGCCACCAGCCCGGCGACGATCGTGCGGCGGCGGCCGAGCCGGTCGGCCAGCACGCCGCCCAGCAGCCGCGAGGGGATCGTGGCCAGGCCGAAGGCGGCGGAGATCGCGCCGGCGGCGACCACGCTGACCCCGAAGCCGCTGGTGATCAGGACGGTGAGGAACCCGACGGAGAAGGCCCCCAGCCGGTTGACCGCCCGTGCCAGGACGAGCCACCACACCGTACGCGGCAAGCGCTCCGCACCCCCGATGATCGGCACGTTCACCTCCCGCGTGACCGACGAAGCTGATAACGTCGGTCACGAACGTAGAGCGGAAGGAGTGACCAGTCAAGTGTTGTTCGATAGTCACGTGGCGATCCTGCTCGACACCGCGGTATCGCTCGTGAACGTGCTGACCGACGGCGGCGACCGCGGCAAGCCCTACGTGGCGCCCAGGGGCGACTCGCTGCCGGACATGATCCGCGCCGTCCTGCCCGGCAACGTGACGGTGTCCATGGAGGAGGCCCTCTACCTGGCCGGGACCACGCTGAAGGTCCGGCGCGTGTTCGAGGCGATGGACGCCGGGCGGGAGGACGACGCCGCCGCCGTCGTCAACGCGCTCGTCATCAGCACGGGCGCGCGGCCCCAGCTCGACCGCGTGCCCGGCGAGCCGTGGCAGGTCCACTTCCACGGCGCCGACGACACCCTCGCCGTGGGATGGAGCGCCGGCATCGCCTCCGCCCTGACGCTGGCCATCGGCAGCGACCTCGGCGGGCGCCTCGGCCTCTGCCAGGCCAGGCAGTGCGACCGCGTGTACGTGGACGCCTCCCGCAACGGGGTGCGCCAGTTCTGCTCCCGCTCCTGCCAGAGCCGGACGAAGGCGGCGGCCTTCCGCGCCCGCTCGCCCGCCCGCCCGACCGACCGCCGGACCTCCCGTCACACCGGCTGAGGGGCCCGCCGGCCACCGTCACACCGGCTGAGGGGCCCCGCCGGGCGCCGCCGTCACACGATCGTCTGGTCCGCCTGCGCGTACACGGTGGCGTGCTCCGCCTCCCTGGCCTTCATGATCCGGTTCGTGGCGGCGGCCTTGACGCCCGCCGGTCTGCCTGCCGTGAACCGTTTCGACCCGGTCGAGGGCAACTGGGGCGGCCTGCCCCCCTTCCAGGGCGCGCTCGACGGCACGAAGAAGCTGCTGCTGTTCTCGGGCGCCGATTACCACGTCTTCGAGCCGGGCGACGCCGTGCGGCCCTTCGAGTACGCCGGGCTGCCGCACGACATCGTCCGCCTGACCTCCAGCACCGCCTACAAGCTCAACCGCGAGCCGCTGGTCGGCGGCGTCGCCGCGCTGCTCGCGCCCGCGACGCAGGAGAGCGACGAGCTGCCCGGGTTCAGCACCACGCTGTCCGACGCCACCACGATCAAGGTGTGGCCGCGGATCGCGGAGGCCGGCGTGCCGGTCGGCTCCCACCTGGACTTCCAGAGCGCCAACGGCGTCTACTACTGGGAGCTGTTCTTCCACGCGCCCATGCTCATCGCGCGGGCGCTCAACGGGGCCCAGCGCTTCGAGGAGGCCCGCACCTGGTACGAGTACGTCTTCGACCCCACCCGGCCGTCGCGGCACTGGCGGTTCCTGCCGTTCCTCGCCGTGGACGTCCGGGCGCTGGCCGAGGGCTGCCGCCGTGACCTGGCCGAGCTGGCCGCCGCCGGCGTCAGGATCGGCACGCTGGAGAAGGCGCTGCTGCCCGTCCTGGCCGAGATCGAGGCGATGGCCCCGGCCTTCCAGCAGATCAGGGAGCTCACCGGCGCCGAGGAGACGCGGCTCGGCGAGCTGGCCGACGGCGGGCTCGCCGCCGTCGAGAAGGCCGTCGGCGCGCTCAAGAGCGCTCCGCCGGCCGTGCTGGCCGGGCTCAGGGAGCGGCTCGCCCTGATCGGCCGGCTCAGGTGGCGCCACGGGCTGCTCGGCGACCGGGGCAGCCTGCTCAGGGCGTACCTGGACGATCCGTTCGACCCGCACGCCATCGCCGAGCTGCGCCCGGCCGCCTACCGCCGCGCGGTCGTGATGGCCTACGTCGACAACCTGCTCGACTGGGGCGACCTGCTGTTCCGCCAGTACACGGGCGAGAGCGTGGACGAGGCCAGGATGCTGCGTACCTGGACGGCGACCGGCGCGGCCTGGAGATCACCAGGAAGGTGTCGCTCCTGGCGGTGGACGCGCAGGCCCTGCTGGCCCTGCGCGAGTCGGGCCGGTGCGGGTTCGCGCTGACGCAGGCGCTCTACGACCGCGACTTCCCCGGGCACTACGCGCGCAGGATCCGCACGGTGTCGGTGTCCTTCGAGACCGCGGACGGGCCCATCGGGCCGAACGCCACCCTGACCCAGCTCGACAACAAGATCGTGCTGGAGCCCGACCCGAAGGCCGTCAAGCACCTGCTCGACCCCAAGGGCGCGCCGCCCGCCACCCTGCGCGGCGACTGGCGGCCGGGCCAGCAGATCGCGCTGTCCGCCCTGACGGAGTACAAGGACAACAACGGGCTGTTCGAGCTGCGCTTCGACGACGACAGGTACCTGCCGTTCGAGGGGACCGGCGCCGTCTCCCGCTGGCGGCTGGAGCTCTCCGGCCCCGCCGGGCCCGAGCTGCGCGACGTCACGATCACCGTCAGGTACACCGCCGAGCAGGGCGGGGAGGTGTTCGCGAACGCGGTCAGGGGGATGCTGCGGCCGTACCCGGCGGCGCGCCTGCTCGACGTGGCGGCCGAGTTCCCCGGGCAGTGGGCGCAGTTCCTCGAGGGCGAGGACGACGTGCTCGTGCTGCCGCTGACCGCGGACCTGTTCCCCGGGATCAGCGGCCGCCAGATCACCGGCGTCCAGCCGAGCTTCGCGCCCGCAGGGAGCGGGGCCCGGTTCCTGCTCGACGGCGACGCCAGGCTGGCGCTGAGCGAGGGGCGGATCCTGAGCGCGCCGGGCCTCGGCGTGGGCGGGCCCGCCTGGAACCTCGTCCTCGACGGCGGCGACAAGGCGGCGCTCACCGGCTTCGCCCTCATGCTCGCCTACCGGGCGCGTTAGGAGGATTATGGGCGGGTGTTGTCGTACGAGCCGCTGACCCCCACCAGCTTCCTCGAACGATCCGCCACCGTCTTCGGCCCGCGGCTCGCGGTCGTGGACGGCGCGCTGGAGCTGACCTACGCCGGCCTGTGGGAGCGCGCCCGCCGGCTGGCGGGCGCGCTGGCCGCGGCCGGCGTGCGGCCGGGCGACCGGGTCGCGGTGCTGGCGCACAACGGGCACCTGCTGCTGGAGGCCACCTTCGGCGTGCCGGCGGCGGGCGCGGTGCTGGTGCCGATGAACATCCGCCTGTCCGCCGGCGAGCTGGCCTACATCCTCGACCACGCCGAGGTGTCGGTGCTCCTGCACGACGACGCCCTCACCGACCTGGCCACGCGGGCGGCCGGAGCCACCGGGCTGCGGCTGGTGCCCGCCGCCGAGTACGAGACGCTCCTGGCTGCGGCCGAGCCGCTGCTGGTCAGGGTCGAGGACGAGCTGTCCCCGCTGTCGATCAACTACACCAGCGGCACCACCGGGCGCCCCAAGGGAGTCGTCTACCACCACCGCGGCGCCTACCTCCAGGCGCTGGCCATGGCGCTGCACACCAGGCTCGACACCGCGAGCTCCTACCTGTGGACACTGCCGATGTTCCACTGCCACGGCTGGTGCTTCCCGTGGGCGGTCACGCTGGCCGGCGCCCGGCACGTCTGCCTGCCGAAGACGGAGCCCGGCCAGGCGTGGCGGCTGATCCGCGACCACCGCGTCACCCACCTGTGCGGCGCCCCGACCGTCCTGACCTCGCTGCTCGCCCACGAGGACGCCCCCGCCCGGGCCCTCGACCCCCGCCTGCTCGCCTGCGTCGGCGGCGCGCCGCCGAGCCCCGCCCTGCTGGAACGGGCGCTGCAGGCCGGCATCGACGTGATCCACCTGTACGGGCTCACCGAGACGTACGGGCCCGCCGTCGTCTGCCAGCCCCAGCCCGAATGGCGGGACCTGCCGATCGGGGAGTCGGCCGCGCTGACCGCCCGCCAGGGGGTGGGCAACGTGATCGCCCAGCGCATCCGCGTCGTCGGCGGCGACGGCCGCGACGTGCCCGCCGACGCCTCGACGGTCGGCGAGATCGCCGTACGCGGCAACGACGTCATGATCGGCTACCACCGCGACCAGGCGGCCACCGACAAGGCCGCGCCCGACGGCTGGTTCCGCACCGGCGACCTGGGCGTGGTGCACGCCGACGGGTACGTGCAGATCGTCGACCGGGCCAAGGACGTGATCATCTCAGGGGGCGAGAACATCGCCTCGGTCGAGGTGGAGAACGTGCTGATGAGCCATCCCGGCGTGCAGGAGGCCGCGGTCGTGGCCCGGCCGGATCCGCACTGGGGCGAGGTGCCCGTCGCGTACGTCACCCTCGCGGCCGGGGCGCGGGCCACCGGGGAGGAGCTGATCGAGCACGTGCGCGCCCGTCTGGCGCACTTCAAGGCTCCCAAGGCGGTCGTCTTCTGCGAGCTGCCCAAGACCTCCACCGGCAAGATCCAAAAGAACGTCCTGAGGCAGCGCGCCGCAGGTTAGCCACCGTCCAGGGGGGAAGGTCGCACCCACGGAGCGGACATCGGCAGTGGGGGCGTCATGGTCACTTCGCGCAGCGTCTTCCGGCGCAAGCCGGTGGCGCAGATCGCCACGGAGCACGAAGGGGAGCTGGCCAGGTCGCTCGGGCTGTGGCAGCTCACCGCCATCGGCGTGGGCGGCATCATCGGCGCGGGCATCTTCGCCCTGGCCGGCGCCGTCGCCCACGAGAGCGCGGGCCCGGCCGTGCTCGTGTCGTTCCTCATCGCGGGCATCGCCAGCGCCGCCGCCGCGCTCTCCTACGCCGAGTTCGCCGGCCTGATCCCGAAGGCCGGCTCGGCCTACACCTACGGGTACGCGGTCCTGGGGGAGATCGTCGGCTGGTTCATCGGCTGGGACCTGCTGCTGGAGTACACCGCGATCGTCGCCGTCGTGGCCATCGGCATCTCCGGCTACTTCGGCTTCCTGCTCCAGCACCTCGGCATCACGCTGCCCGCCTGGTCGCTCGGCGCGCCCGGCACCGGGCCCGGGCACGTGGTGGACCTGTTCGCGGCGGTGCTGTGCCTGCTCATCGCGGCGCTGCTGAACCTCGGCATCCGCGCGGCGGCCAGGTTCGAGACGTTCGTGGTGGCCATCAAGGTCGCGGTCGTGCTGCTGGTCATCGTGGTCGGCTTCTTCCACATCGACACCGCCAACTACACGCCGTTCTTCCCGTTCGGGATCGGCGGCGCCATCACCGGCGCCGCCACCGTGTTCTTCGCGGTCTTCGGCTACGACGCGATGAGCACCGCGGCCGAGGAGTCGCGCGACGCGACGCGGCACATGCCCAAGGCGATCATCTACTCGCTGCTCATCTCCATGGTCCTGTACGTGCTGGCCTGCCTCGTCCTGACCGGTATGCAGAACTACCGGGAGATCGACCCCGAGAGCGGCTTCTCCTCGGCCTTCGCCGCCGCCGGGCTCTCGGGCCTGGCCACGGTCATCGCGGTGGGCGCCATCGTCGGCATCCTGACCGTCATGTTCACGTTCATGCTCGGCGTCACCCGCGTCTGGTTCTCCATGAGCAGGGACGGGCTGCTGCCGGCCTGGTTCGCCAGGCTGCACCCCGTGCGCAGGGTGCCCACGCGGGTCACCTGGATCGTCGGCGTCGCCTCGGCGCTGATCGCCGGGTTCCTGCCGATCCAGGAGGCGGCCGAGCTGACGAACATCGGCATCCTGCTGGCGTTCGTGGTGGTGTGCGTGGCGGTGATCGTGCTGCGGTACCGGCAGCCGGACCTGCCGCGCTCGTTCCGCACGCCATGGATGCCCGTGGTGCCGGCCGTGGGGGTGCTGTTCTCGATCTGGCTGATCACCTTCCTCGCGCCGGTGACGTGGCTGCGCTTCGCCGCCTGGTTCCTGCTCGGGCTGATCGTCTACTTCGCCTACAGCAAGCGGCACTCCGTCCTGGAGTAGAAGCGCCGGAACGGGCCCGTCACATCGGCCCGTCCCCGTACGTCAGTGTGATGACGGACGTACGACAGCGAGACGAGGCCCGATGAACGACCGTGAATTCCTGGCAGACCGGTTCGAGGCGCACCGGGGGCACCTGAAGGCGGTGGCGTACCGGATGCTGGGCTCGCTCAGCGAGGCCGAGGACGCCGTGCAGGAGGCGTGGCTGCGGCTGAGCCGCACCGGCTCCGGCGACGTGGAGAACCTGGCCGGCTGGCTGACCACGGTCGTCGGCCGGGTGTGCCTCGACATGTTGCGCGCCCGCACCTCGCGCCGAGAGGAGTCGCTGGAGGCGCGCATGCCCGACCCCGTGGTGAGCCCCGCCTCCGGGCCCGACCCCGAGCAGGCGGCGCTGCTGGCCGACTCCGTCGGGCTGGCGCTGCTGGTGGTGCTGGAGTCGCTCACCCCGGCCGAGCGGCTGGCGTTCGTGCTGCACGACATGTTCGCGGTGCCGTTCGAGGAGATCGCGCCGCTCGTCGGGCGCTCCCCGGGCACGGCCAGGCAGCTCGCCAGCAGGGCCAGGCGGCGGGTGCGCGGCGCCGCGCCGGTGCCCGACCCCGACCTGGCCAGGCAGCGGGAGATCGTCGGGGCGTTCATCGCCGCCGCCCATCGCGGCGACTTCGCGGCGCTGGTGGCCGTGCTCGACCCCGACGTGGTGCTGCGCGCCGACGCCGGCGCGCTGACCGGGGGCCTGGCCGAGGTCCGCGGCGCGGCGAACGTGGCCGGCCAGGCGCTGACCTTCCGCCGCTACTCGCCGTCCACCGCGCACTCCGCGCTGGTCAACGGCCTGGCCGGGGTGGTCAACACCGTGGACGGCAGGCCGTCGGCGGTCATGAGCTTCACGATCACGGACGGCCGCATCGTCGAGATCGACATCCTCGCCGACCCAGAGCGGCTGGCCGGCCTCGACCTGGCCGTGCTCGGCGACTGATCCGGGCGCGACCCGGCCATGCCGGGGGCGTCACCTGGCGGCGGGACAGGGGCGTCACCTGGCGGCGGGGCGGGCGCGCACGTGCATGCGCTCGCCCTGCGGGCCGAACAGGGCCAGCACCTCGGTGGGCTCGTCGGCCTCGTTGACGAACGCGTGCGGCGTGCGGGTGTCGAACTCGGCGACCTCACCCGCTTCCAGCACCACGGAATGCCTGCCGAGCAGCAGGCGCAGCCGCCCCGAGAGCACGTACAACCATTCATAACCCTCGTGGACCTGCTGCTCCGGCTCGTAGCCCGGCCACCCCGGCGGGTAGATCTGCTTGAACGCCTGCAGCCCGCCGGGCCGCCGGCTCAGCGGCACGTACGTCATGCCGTGTCGCTTGAGCGGCCGCATGTGCACCCGCGGGTCGCCCGTCACCGGGGCGTCGATCAGCTCGTCGAGCTGCACCTGGTAGGCGTCGGCGAGCAGCAGCATCAGCTCCAGCGTGGGCCGGCGCCCGCCGGACTCCAGCCGCGACAGCGTGCTGACCGAGATGCCGGTGCTCTTCGACAGCTCGGCCAGCGTCGTGCCCCGCTCCAGCCGCATCGCGCGCAGCCGCGGCCCGACCGCCTGCAGCACCTCATCGAGTTCCACCCGCCCTACTTTGCCATTCCGGCAACGAAGTTTGTCAACCGGCGGGAGGGTGACGCACAGTGGCTCAGCAGTGAACGAGTGAGAGGAGCCGCGCATGGACGCGACGTACGACGTGGTGGTGGTCGGCGGCGGGGCCGCCGGGCTGAGCGGGGCCCTCGCGCTCTCCCGGGCGCGCCGCAAGGTGCTGGTGATCGACTCCGGACAGCCCAGGAACGCCCCCGCGCAGGGTGTGCACGTGCTCCTGGGCCACGAGGGCGTGCCGCCCCGCGAGCTGCTGGCCACCGGCCGCGCGGAGGTGACCGGGTACGGCGGGCGGATCGTGACGGGCACCGTCACCGCGGCGGAACGGCTCGGCGACGGGCGCTTCCGCGTGGCCCTGGCGGACGGCTCCGCGGCCGAGGCGGACCGGCTGCTGGTGGCCACCGGCCTGGTGGACGAGCTGCCGCCGGTGCCGGGGCTGGCCGGGCGGTGGGGCCGCGAGGTGCTGCACTGCCCGTACTGCCACGGCTGGGAGGCCCGCGACCAGGCCATCGGCGTCGTGGCCACCAACCCGCTCGCCGTGCACCAGGCCCTGCTGTGGCGGCAGTGGAGCGACGACGTGATCCTCTTCCTGCACACGGCCCCCGAGCCGGGGGAGGATGCCCGCGAGCAGCTCGCCGCCAGGGGCGTCACCGTGGTGGAGGGCGAGCTGACCGAGGTCGTGGTGGCCGGCGACCGCCTGACCGGCGTGCGGCTGGACGGCGGCAGGGAGGTGCCGAGGCAGGCGCTGGCCGTCGGCACCCGCCTGAACGCCCGGCTGGACGGGCTCGAAGGGCTCGGGCTGGAGACGGCCGACCAGGAGATGAACGGGTTCGTCATCGGCACCTACGTCCCGGCCGACCCCATGGGCAAGACCGGCGTGCCGGGCGTGTACGTGGCGGGCAACGTGAACAACGTGGTCGACCAGGTCGTCAGCGCCTCGGCGGCGGGCGTGCGGGCCGGCGCGGCCATCAACGCCGACCTGGTCGCCGAGGAGGCCCGCGCCGCCGTGGCAGCCCGCCGCGCCGCGATCGCGGCCGCCGCGCCGGGGCAGATCCCCGGCGAGGTGACGGACGAGGAGTTCTGGGACGGCCGCTACCGCCAGAGCGAGCGGATCTGGAGCGGCGACGCCAACGCCGTGCTCGTCCGCGAGGTGTCCGGCCTGACGCCCGGCACCGCGCTCGACCTGGGCAGCGGTGAGGGCGGCGACGCCATCTGGCTGGCCCGCCAGGGCTGGCGGGTCACCGCCGCCGACATCTCCGGCGTCGCCCTGCGCCGCGCCGCCCGTCACGCCGAGGAGGCGGGGGTGGGCAAGCAGATCGACTGGCAGCGGCACGACCTCGGGGAGTCGTTCCCCGAAGGCGCCTACGACCTCGTCACCGCCTGCTACCTGCACTCCAGCAAGAACATGCCGCGCGAGCGGATCCTGCGCAGGGCAGCCGCCGCGGTCGCGCCCGGCGGGGTGCTGCTGGTCGCCGGGCACGCCGGCTGGCCGGCCTGGCAGCAGCACGACCACCCGGACGTGCACTTCCCCACGCCGCAGGAGGTGTTCGACTCCCTGGAGCCCGCGCAGGGGGAGTGGGAGGTGCTGCGCAGCGAGGAGTTCGAACGCACCCAGAACGGCCCCGGCGGCGAGCCGACGACCCGCACGGACAACGTGCTCATGATCCGGCGGCGTTGAGCGCCGGGACGGGGGTCTGGCTGCGGTAGGAGTGGCCGAGCTGGGGGCCGAGTCCGAAGTAGTGGCGGAAGTTGTAGATGAGCGGGCTCCACGCGGCCGGGTCCACGTGCTGGGTGCCCGGCACGACGAGGCGGGGGTCGGCGTGCACCCGGGCGACGACGGCCTCGACGATCACGAACGAGCCGGAGACGTCCCGGCGCACGCTCTGCGCCCGCGCCTCGAACTGCAGAGGGCACTCGGCCACCCGCGGCGGCCGCACCTCCTTCGAGGGCTCGGCGCGCAGGCCGGCGGCGCCGAACTTGTCGGGCTCGAAGCGGCACCCAGGATGCTTCGTGGCCGGCACGGGGTGGCGGCCGGTCAGCGGAGCCAGGCGCTCCACCGCCTCCCACTGGTGCGGGGCGGGGAGGTTGATCACCAGCTCGGGCCGTTCGGCGAGGTTGCGGGCGCTCTGTCCCTCCTCGCCCAGCCCGAGCACGATCACCTTGCCCAGTGCCCAGGCCGACGACATGGGGGCGAGGTTGGCGGAGCCGTCCGGGTTCTCGGTCGAGAGCAGCACGACAGGGGTCCCGAAGTACAGGACGCTGGGCTCGATGGTCACATGATCGGTCACAGGCCGGAGCCTAGGGACGGGACGTTCAACCGGCGGCCGAAACGTTCCCGTCCCCTGCGAATCTACTTTGTAAAGGCGCCGGGCCGGGCCAGGTAGGCCGTGCCCTTCCCCGAAACCCGCGGCGAAGGAACGGCGGCCGGGACGAAGGCGGACTGCCCAGGCCGCAGCGTCAGGTCGTCCCCGAGCCTGGCCTCGCCCTCGACGCAGAGCACGATCCCCGGCACGCCGCCGGGCAGGGTGTGGGCGTCCGCCCCGGTCAGCTCGTAGCGGGTGAGGGCGAACTCGGGGGCGGGCGGCCGGTAGTCGTAGGCGCCCGGGCCGCCGGCAGCCGGCTCGACGAGGTGCGGGCCGGACGGAGCGAAGTCCACCACGCGCATGAGCTCCGGCACGTCCACGTGCTTGGTGGTGAGCCCGCAGCGCAGCACGTTGTCGGAGTTGGCCATGATCTCCACCCCGATGCCGCCGAGGTAGGCGTGCGGCACGCCGGCGCCCAGGTAGAGCGCCTCGCCCGGCCGCAGCGTGACGTGGTGCAGGAGGAGCGCGGCCACGATGCCGGGGTCGCCGGGGCAGGCGCGGGCGATGCCGGCGTGGACGGCCAGGTCCGGGTCCGGCGACGCCAGCAGGGCCGCCTCGGCCTCGGCGCGCAGGGGTCGCGCGGCGTCGTCCAGCATCGCGGCGAACACGGTGCGCAGCGCCTGCGCCGGCTCACCGGCGCGCAGCGTCTCGATCCAGGGCCGCAGGCCGGGCACGCCGAGCCGGTCGAGCAGGCCGGCGGCGGCCTCGGGGGAGCGGAAGCCGCACAACCCGTGGAACGGGGTGAGCGCGCAGACCATCTCGGGCTTGTGGGAGGCGTCCTTGTAGGTGCGGGTGTAGTCGTCCATCGGGATCCCGCGGGCGTTCTCGTCGGCGTACCCGGCCTCGGCCTGCGCGGTCGTGGGATGGACCTGGAGGGACAGCGGCCGCTCGATGGCCAGCACCTTCAGCAGGTAGGGCAGGACGGGGCCGAACCGCTCGGCGCAGCGCTCGCCGAGGGTGGCGGCGGGGTCGCGGGCGATGAGCTCGTTCAGCGGGACGCCGCCGGCGGTCGAGGGCGCTCCCGGATGGGCGCCCATCCAGAGCTCGGCCTGCGGCTCGCCGGTCGGCTCGGTGCCGAACAACTCGGGCAGGGCGGTGACCGAGCCCCAGTCGTAGGGGCGGATGGTGGTGGCCAGGCGCATGGGCGTGGCGTGTGGCACGGCGGTGGCTCCAATCGTCGTCGTCTGGAGCGTAGAGCGTGCACGTGACGCGTGCGTGGCCGGGTGTTGGACGAGCGGTTGTACGGCGGGCGTGTCCGCCGGGCGGCCGGGTCCGGTTCACCGTGGACACGGCGGAGCCGGACCCGGCGCTGCGCCGACGGGCGCGGGCGTGCGCGGCAGGTCGAGCCGGGGCTCAGCGGGCGCGTGGGCCGAGCCCTGGGCTCAGCGGGCGTGCGGGCCGGTGCCTGGCGCTCAGCGGGCGCGGGGGCCGAGCACGACCGGCATCGTCCGCGTGCTGTTGCCCAGCAGCGTGTCCAGCGGCGGCAGCTCCTCCACCGGCCGGGCCAGCGCCATGTCGGGGAACGCCTCGAACAGCGCCTTGATCGCGATCTCGCCCTCCAGCCTGGCCAGCGGCGCGCCGAGGCAGAAGTGCGGCCCGTGCCCGAAGGCCAGGTGCGTGAACTGCTCCCGGGTGACGTCGAAGACGTGGGCGTCGTCGCCGTACTGGTGCGGGTCCCGGCCGGCGGAGGCGAAGCAGGCCAGCACGGGCTCGCCCGTGCGCAGTCGCACCCCGTCGATCTCGACGTCGCGCACGGCGTAGCGCATCGGGAAGTAGGCGATCGGCGAGTCCCAGCGCAGCGTCTCCTCCACCGCGGCGCTGTAGGGGCACTGCCCGGAGCGCAGCAGGTCGAGCTGCCCCCGCTCGGTGAGCAGCGCGCCGATGGCGTTGGTGATCAGGTTGACGGTGGTGACGTGGCCGGCGATGAACAGCAGCTCGATGGTGGCGAACAGCTCGTCCTCCGACAGCCGCCCGCCGTCCTTCTCGTGCAGCGCGAACAGGTCGCTGATGAGGTCCTCGCCGGGCGTGCCGCGCCGCTCGTCGATGATCTGGTCGAGCAGCTCGCGCAGTTCCTTGCGCAGCCCGGGCGAGTCCTCCAGGCCGCCGACCTGGGCGACGGCGTCGGTGAGCCGGTGCAGCTCGTCCTGGTGCCTGGCCGGGATGCCGATCAGCTCGGAGATGACCTCGCGCGGCAGCGGGTAGGCGAACTCCAGCCGCAGGTCCACCGGCTGGTCGGGCAGCAGCTCGGCGAGCCGGTCGATCAGGCGGGCAGTGAGCTCCTCGATGCGCGGGCGCAGCCCGTTCAGCCGCCGCTGCGAGAACGCGGTGGTCAGCGGCATGCGCAGCCGGCGGTGGCGCTCTCCTTCTGCGTTGAGCAGGGACGTGTCGGTGACGATGCGGTCGATGGCCGTGCCGGGCGGCATGGCGTGCCGCCCGGTCCAGTGGTGCAGCTCCCTGGACATGTCCGGGTGGGTCAGGACGGTCAGCAGCGTCGCGTACCGGGTGGCGGCCCAGGCGGGCACGCCCTCGGCGGTGATGGGCACGAGCGGGCCCGCCTGCCGCAGCCGGTCGTTGTCGGCGTGCATGTCGGCGGTGGCCGGGTCGAGCACGAAACGATCCGCCTGCTCGGCGCGGCCGTCGCCGTCGCCGTCGAGGCCGGTGGCGCCGTCCAGGTGGCGCGCCCGGTCGGAGCGCTGGTCGGTCATCGCGTCAGCCCCGTCCGTGTGGGGCCGACCGCCAGCGCGGTCACGTCCATGCCCGGGTCCCGATCGAGGTAGAGGTCGCGGACCAGCTCGCCGGCGGCCGGCGCGTTGCACAGGCCGTGGCCGGAGAAGCCGGTGGCGTACAGGAAGGCCGGCGGCCCCGGCTGGTGGCCGATGAAGGCGGTCTTGTCGGGGCTGGCGTCGCGCAGGCCGGTGACGGCGGTGTGCAGGCCGAGCCCGGCCAGGCTCGGGTACGTCTCGACGAGCCGTGCGGCCACCTCCCGGCGCCAGGACTCGCGGTCGGGGCCCGGGTAGCCCATGCCGATGAGCAGCCGGTCGCCGCGGTTGCGGATCAGCAGGCCGCTGGCGGCGTGCAGCGTGACCGGGACCTCCGGCGTGCCGGGCGGCAGCGGGTCGGTGGTGAGCAGCTCCTGCTCGATCGGCTCGGTGAGCGGCATGTCCACGCCGGCGCAGCGCACCAGCGAGGCCGACCAGGCGCCGGCCGCGCACACGATGGCGTCGGCGGACAGCTCCCCGTCGGCGGTCTGCACGCGCCCGGCCTCCGGGTCGATGGCGGTGACGGGACAGCCGGTACGCAGCGCCGCCCCCGCCTGCTCGGCGGCCCGCGCGTAGGCGGTGACGATGGCGGCGGTGTCGGAGATGTAGGCGTCGGGCGAGTACGCGGCGCCCAGCAGCCGCAGGTCGCCGATGAGCGGGTTGCGCTCCCTGGCCTCCTCGGCGCTGATCAGCTCGACGTCCACGCCGGCGGCCCGCTGCGCCGCCAGGTCGGCGTTGAACGCGGCGAGCTGGTCGGGCTCGGTGAACAGCACCAGGTAGCCGACCTGCCGCAGCGGCAGCTCGGTGCCCGGCCTGCTGGGAAAGGCCCGGTACGCCTCCAGGCTGCGGACGGCCAGCGACGAGCTGACCGGGTTGCCGGCGAAGTACGAGCGCACCACGTCGGCGGTGGCGCGGGAGGCGCCGGAGCCGAGCGTGCCGCGCTCCAGCAGCGTCACGTCGACCCCGGCCTCGGCCAGGTGGAAGGCGATCGACAGCCCGATGACGCCGCCGCCGATCACCACCACCCGCGAGCCCGCGCTCATGTGGCCGCCACCGTCCTGCGCAGGTGTGCGCCCGCCTCCCAGGGGAACAGGTGCAGGTTCCAGCCGCCGAGGCAGTTGCAGTAGAGCGCCATGTGGGCCATGATCGCGACGAAGTCCTCGTGGTCGTCGAGCCGCTCCAGCCCCGACAGCAGCCGCTGCGTGAAGTCCCACAGGCGGTCGAGGCCGCAGTAGCCGAGGAACTCGGCGGGCGTGTGGGCGAGCTGCCTGGTCATCTGGCGCAGCCACGGCATGGGCATGCCGTCCAGTGCGGCGCGCACGAGCCCGCCGTAGCAGCTGTAGCCGAGCGGGCGGGTCTCGCCGTTGACGAACAGCAGAGTGGTCAGGACCGTCTCGTAGCTGCCCGCGCCTGATGGGATGCGGCCCTGGTGCAGGTCGATCAGCTCCTGCGGCGGGTCCAGCCAGATGCGCTCGGTCTCGGCGTGCACCTCGATGGCGAGCCGGTTGAGCTCGGGGTCGCCGACGGGCAGGCGGGGCAGGATGTGGCCGCCCTGCTCGCCGGCGCGGCGCACCTCGGCGATGACGGGCTGCTTGGTCTCGTAGACCGAGCGCCACACCTCGCGGCCGGCCTGGGCGAGGGCGTCGAGGTCGGCGTCGGCGACCTTGCCGATGGGGGTGGCCTGCATGGGCTCGGTGAGCTCGCCGTACTTGATGCCCAGGTGCTGCAGCCGGGAGCAGAACAGGGTGCCGTCGGGCACCGTGCGCCGGTCCACCTTGTACTCGGCCGGGGTGTGCAGCAACGAGTACACCGGAGCGACGTGGTACAGGTGGTATCCGGCTACGAGGGCGTGGCCCTGGAGGCTCTGGTAGGGCAGCCCGTCCCAGAGGGCCTGGGCCAGGGAGGGGTTGCGCTGGTCGAGTTCGGCGGCCACGGTGATGCCGATGCCGGGCCAGGTGATTTCCACATGCTTAGTATCGTTCACAGTACGTCACTCTAACGTCACGCTATGTGGCGATAGTGGATGGGCCCGGCGTATTTACCGGGAGATGACTTAGCCGGAAATCGCCAGGTCGCGGCCGCGTCGACGCTTCGGCATGTTTCGGCAAGACACGTCGCCGGCACGGCTGTTCCGGCCGTGCCGATCTACGCTTCCCGCATGGCGTTTCTCATCCCAGAGATCAAGGTCGGCCTGGCCGAGCTCGGCGGCGGGCCCTCCGCTTGGTGCGCGAAATGCGGCAAGCGTGCGACCCTGTACTTCGTCGATCCGGCGACCGGAAGCTCCACCTACATCTGCACGGCCGACGCCGGCCCCGAGGTGGAGGCGATGCTGCTGCGCTCCGCGGACTAGGCGACCCCCGCCGTGCGGCGGCCCGCCAGGCGGGCCGCGTACTCCTTGACCGCCAGGACGAGGGCCAGGGCCTCGGGGCCCAGGAGCAGGGTGACGCAGAGCAGGCGGTACCAGAAGGCGGCCGTCAGCGGGCCTTCGGCCAGGCCCTCGGCGGCCCAGCTCAAGGTCTGGGCGAAGACCGGCAGCAGCAGCACGCAGAACCAGACGATCACGCCCGCGAAGCCCGCCAGCCAGACCCAGCGGAACCAGCGGCCCACACGCAGGTCGGTGTCCGTCGCCTCGGCCAGCTCCGCCTCCTCCTCGGCCGTCAGCCGGGAGAAGGCGCGCTTGAGCATCAGCGTCTTCACGCGCCACAGGTTGCGGCAGCCCAGGGCGTTGATCAGCACCGCGTACAGGTCGGTGCGCAGGAAGACCAGGCTCTGCCAGAGCATCTGCATGACCTTGATGAACACCCAGGCCGCCAGCAGCGACCCGACCAGCTCCGGGGCCTGCCACAGGCCGGTGTCGATCAGCAGCCGGCCGGTGAGCAGCGCGGCCAGCAGGACGGAGTCCACGGCCAGGCCCGCCAGCAGAGGGCCGTAGCGCCGGCGGCGGGGGAGCGTCCAGAGCTGGGTGAGGTCGGTCTCGAAGACCAGCATCCACAGGCGGCGGTCGATGCCGAAGCGGGTCTGGATGCCCAGTGCCCGCGCGCCCAGCCAGTGCCCGCACTCGTGGCTGGCCGCCGCGAACCACACGAACGGCAGCCAGGCCAGGGCGCTGAGCCCGATGTCGTCGAAGGGGAACGCGTCCACCGCCGGATCGGGGAGCAGGCCGGGCCGCAGGGCGAAGACGGCCAGCGCGTAGAGCAGGCAGGCGGCGTAGAAGACCCAGGCCACGCGGCCGAAGAAGGGGCGTACGGTCTCCGGGCGCACGCTGGTCATCCAGCGGCGGGCCTGGATGGGCGCGGTGCGCACGGGGGCGGAGGCGTCCTCGGCGTCGCCGGAGTCCAGGAAGCCGAGCTCGCCGAGGACCTCCACGAAGGACGGGACGTTGACGGGCTCGCCGGCGAACGCCTCCGCCTCGGCGGCCGCCTCCTCGACGCTCGCGCCGCGCTGCAGGGCGGCGATCACCACTCCGCCGACCGCCGGGATCGTCACGAACGTGCCGCTGGCGGGGTCGCCGACCAGGACCTCGTCGTCGCCCTCGGGCACGACGCTGAGCGGCTTGAGCCTGACCGGAGCGGTGCCGGAGGCGCTCATCCGCGCTCACCCTCGCGCGCCGGCGCCAGGGCGCACACCTGGCAGTCCGGGTTCCTGGGCAGGGGCTGCCACTCGGGCACCAGCCCGTTGCGCAGGTCCAGGGTGACGCGGTGACCGGCCGCGCGGGGCGGCTCGTACCCGGTGAGGTAGCGCTGTGCCTCCAGGGCGAGCAGCGAGCCGACCTGCATCGCCATCGGCCCGGTGAGCGGGTTGCTCAGCTTCATGTTCTCCACGATCCGGTAGGCGACCGCGTCCGGCCCGCCCCCGGTCGGCCGGTCGGCGTAGTCGCAGGCCAGGCAGGCCGTGCGGCCGGGGTCCACGGACAGGTACATGAGCTGGCTGCGGTTGGCCCCGCCCAGCACGTACGGGACGCCGTTGCGCACCGCGGCCTCGTTGGCCCAGAGGTTGGCGTGCGGATGGCCGTCGAGGCCGCCCGCCACGAGATCGACGCCCTGGATGAGGTCGTCGAGGTCCTCGGGGGAGGAGACCCAGCGGTCGGCGGCGTGCACCTTGATGCGCGGGTCGTAGTCGCGCACCCACGCGGCGGCCCGCTCGGCCTTCGACAGGCCGATGTCGGCGTGGTGGTAGAGGAACTGCCGGGCGAAGTTGCGGGACTCGACGCGGTCCTGGTCGACCAGGGTCATCTCGCCGACGCCGAGGCCGGCCAGGCACTGGACGAGGGAGGAGCCGCCGCCGCCGACCCCGAGCACGAGGACGTGGGCCTGGCTGAGCGGCCGGTGGAAGGCGGCCCGCCGGCGCTCCAGGCCGGCGTAGGTGCCGTAGAAGCTGAGGTTGGAGAAGTGCCGCTCGTCCTCGTCCGGGTCGCCGAGGGTCCGGCCGTCGGCGTCCTCGACCAGGCCGAGGGAGTCGAGCCCGCTCAGGCCGCCGCTGACGTCCTGCTCCGAGAGCGGGATGCCGCGCCGCTGGAGCGAGACGCTCAGCTCGGCCGCGGTCTGCGGGGCCCGGCGCAGCTCGGCGAGGAGCGCGGCCACGTGCCCCTCCGGGTCGTCCAGGGTGATCGCCTCACGAGCGTCGAAGACCACCAGGAGATCGTCACCGATCGTCTCCCACTCGCATTCCTTCAACGCCACACGCATCGTGTGCCTCCCGCGCCGGCCGGTAGTCATGAAAGACCCGCGGGGAGGAGCGTGGCGCCCCTCCCCGCGGGGGAAATCGTCAGGCGGTGTCAGCGCCTCACGTGGCGGGGTTCTGAGTAGCCTTGACGGACTCGACCTTCTTGACCTTGATCTCCATGATGTGCCTCCTCATGGGTTGTGCGGCGCTAGATGCCTTCTGTGACCAGAGTGCGACCTGGTACTGAAATAGCGCTGATTTTCCGCTGAATGCGCAGTTAGGCTGCCAGCGGTGATCAAAAACGGCGATCACCGGGGAGCCGGCGGCTGGAGGCTTGGGGCGACGTGACCATCGAGGGCGTGGAGTTCCGTCTGCTGGGGCCGGTGGGAGCGTGGCACGCCGGGAGGCGGCTGGGCCCGTCCACGCCGCAGCAGCGGACCGTTCTGGCGATGTTGCTGCTCGAACCGGGACGGCCGGTGCCCGTGGCCAGGCTGGAGACCGCCCTGTGGGCGAGCGAGCCACCCGGGTCCGCCCGCAACGCCGTCCAGGGGCACATCTCCCGGCTCCGCCGCCTGCTGGCTCCGTTCCCCGAGGCGGCGCTGACGACCTCGGCACGCGGCTACTGCCTGACAACCGGGTGCGACCGCGTCGACCTGCACCGCTTCCGGGAGCTGGTCCGCGGCGCCGGCGGCGAGACGGATCCGGAACGCGCCGCCGGCCTGCTGCGCGCGGCCCTGGCGCTCTGGCAGGGCCCGCCCCTGACCGACGTGGCAGGACGGTGGCTGCCGGACGTCGTGCTGCCCGGCCTGGAGGAGGAGCGGCTGGCGGCGCTGGAACGGCGGGCCGCGCTCGACCTGCGGCAGGGACGGCACCAGGAGGTCGCCGCGGAGCTGGCGCCTCTGGTGGGGGAGGACCCGCTGCGGGAACGGCTGGTCACCTTACTGATGACGGCGCTGTCACGCGGCGGCCACCGCACCGAGGCGCTGTCCGTCTTCCGCACGGTCAGGCGCCGCTTCGCCGACGAGCTCGGCCTCGAGCCCGGCGAGGAGCTGCAACGCCTGCACCAGGCGATCCTGGCCGGCCGCGACGAAACGGCGGCGAACGGGAAGACCCCCGCGGCGAACGGCGGGACCGCCGCGGGGAGCCTCGCCGTGCCCCGCCACCTCCCGCCCGACACCGAGCCGTTCACCGCCCGCGAGGACGAGCTGGCCGCCCTGGACCGGCTGACCGCCCCCAGGCAGGAACAGGCGCCGCCGCCGTGCGTCGTCACCGGCACCGGAGGCGTCGGCAAGACCACCCTGGCCGTGCACTGGGCGCACCGCGCACGCGACCGCTTCCCCGACGGCCAGCTCTACGTCAACCTCCAGGGCTACGGGCCCACGCACGCCGCCCGATCGCCCGCCGAGGCGGTACGGCTGTTCCTGGACGCACTCCAGGTGCCGCCCGAGCTGATCCCCGCCACGCTGGAGGCCCAGGCCGGGCTCTACCGCAGCCTGCTGGCCGGGCGCCGCATGCTCATCCTGCTCGACAACGCCCTCGACGCCGACCAGGTGCGCCCGCTGCTGCCCAGCGCGCCCGGCTGCCTGGCGCTGATCACCAGCCGGGCCGAGCTGACCGGGCTGGTCGCGGCGGAGGGGGGCCGTACGCTGTCGCTGGGGCTGTTCTCGCCCGCCGAGTCCCGCGAGCTGCTGACGCGCAGGCTCGGCGTGGCCAAGGTCGGCGCCGAGCCGCAGGCGGTGGACGACATCGTCTCCCGGTGCGCGGGGCTGCCGCTGGCCCTGTCCATCGTGGCCGCCCGCGCCCAGGCCCGCCCGGCGTTCCCGCTCCGCGCGCTGATCACGGGGCTGGAGGCGGACGGCCCGGACGAGCCGGGCAGCCTGGACGTCTTCGACGGCGGCGACACCGGGACGAACATGCGGACCGTGTTCTCCTGGTCCTACCGGGCGCTCAGCCCGGAGGCCGCGCGCCTGTTCCGGCTGCGGGGCCTGCTGCCCGCGCCGGAGCTGTCCGCCTCGGCCGCAGCCAGCCTGGCCGGGATCGCCGTACGCGAGGCCCGCCGCCTGCTGGCCGAGCTGACCCGCGCGAACCTGGCGGCGGAGCCCTCACCCGGCCGGTACGGCTGGCACGACCTGCTCCGCGCGTACGCCGAGGAGCTCACGCTGCTGCACGACTCCGAGCACGAGCGCCGCGAGGCCCTGCACCGGCTGCTCGACCACTACCTGCACAGCGCCCACCTCGGCGACGGGCTGCTGGAGATGCTGCACCGCGTGCCGCTGGCCCTGGCGCAGCCGAGGCCGGGCGTGGTCGTGGCCCGCATCGGCGACCGCGCGCAGAGCCTGGCCTGGTTCGGCCGCGAGCACCGGACGTTGCTGGCCGCCATCAGGCACGCCGCCCGCGCCGGGTTCGACGCGCACGCCTGGCAGCTCGCCTGCGCCTGCTGGGGCTTCCTGTCGCAGGAGAGCCGCTCGGACGACCAGGTCGCCATGTACCGGATCGCGCTGGAGGCCGCCCTGCGGCTGGACGACCCGGCCGCGCAGGCCCACGTCCGCGTCGGGCTCGCCCAGGCCCTCATCCGCCTCGGCCAGGACGGGACGAGCGGCGCCCACCTGCGGCAGGCCCTCACCCTGTTCCGCACGCTCGGCGACCAGGTCGGGCAGGGCGTGTGCCTCACCTACCTCAGCGTGCTGGAGGACCGCCGGAGCCGGTACGCCGAGGGCCTGGAGCTGAGCGAGGAGGCGCTGCGGCTGCACCGCTCGGCCGGCGACCGGGCGGGCGAGGGCCGGGTGCTCAACAACATCGGCTGGTTCCACGCCCGGCTCGGCGCGTACGGGCAGGCGCTGCGCCGCTGCGAGGAGGCCCTGCTCATCCACCGCGAGCTGGACGACGTGGCGGGCGAGTCGGCCACCCTCGACAGCATGGGCTACATCCACCACCTGCTCGGCCAGTACGAGGACGCGATCGCCTACTACCTGCGGTCGTTGTCATGGCGGGGCGGCAAGCGCGCGCTGGGCGCCCGGACGTTGCAGCGGCTGGGCGAGGCCCAGGTGGCTGCGGGCCGGGTGGCGGAAGGGCGGCGAACCCTGGGCCGAGCCCTCGACCTCGTCGCCGAGCTGGCCCCGGGTGACGCCGACGCCCTGCGCGCCAGGATCCACGGGCTCGCGCCCCAGGGAGACTCCTGAGGCGCCACCGGCTTCAGGACCCGCAGAAGGTCTTGACGGCGATCCCCATGACCTCCTCGGTGGACGGGTTGCGCGTCGAGGGGTTGAACGACATGGTGAGCGACTTGCCGGAGTCCGAGCGGAACGCGAACGTCAGGTAGCCGATCAGCTCGCCGCTGTGCCCCCACACCGTGCCGCACGGCAGCTTGTACGCCTGCAGCCCCAGCCCGTAGGAGAACCCGACGCCGGTCGCGACGGTCGTGCGCATGGCCCGCAGCGACGCGGCACTGGTCAGCCTGCCGCTCAGCAGGGCCGACATGAAGCGCTCCAGATCGGCCGTGGTCGAGATCATCTCCCCGGCCGCCCAGTCGAGGGAGGGGTTCATCCGGGTGGCGTCCACCAGCCCGGGCATCGGCTCGTAGCCCTTGGCGTGTGGCGACGGCAGCCCCGCGCGGTCGCCCGGCACCGACGTGTGGCGCAGTTTCAGCGGGCGCAGGATGCGGCGCTCGACCTCCTGCCCGTACGGGTTGCCGGTCAGCTTCTCGATCAGCAGCCCGAGCACCACGTAGTTGGTGTTGGAGTAGTGCCACGTGCCGTCGTCGGGCAGCTTCTTGGCGAAGGCCACCTTCAGCAGCTCGCGCGGCTGGTAGGAGCGGAACCGCGCCTCGCCGCGCCACCGGTTCGTCGAGTAGCCGGGCTCGCTCATGTAGTCGTACAGGTGGCTGCTGTGGTCGAGGAGCCGGCGGACCGTGATGCGCTCACCGTCCGGCACCAGGCCCGGCAGGTGCCCGGCGATGGGGTCGTCGAGCCGTACCCTGCCCTCGTCCACGAGCTGGAGCACCACGGTGGCGACGAAGGTCTTGGTCACGCTGCCGATCCGGAAGTGGCCGTTGGGGGAGGGGCGCCCGCCGCGCTCGACGTCGCGCACGCCGGCGGCGCCCGTCCAGGTCCTCTGGCCGTCGGAGACGCGTGCCAGCGCGGCCGTCGCCCCCTTGCCCGCCACGATCCTCTCCAGCTCCTGGCCCACCCCGAGGCCCTGGCCCCCGGCCGCCACGGTCGCCGCCACCAGCACGTTCATCATCGTCTGCATCATGTGATCAACGCTAGGGAGATCGGCTTCCGGGCGGAATGCGGTGCTCCGCCCGGCCGCCCTGCGGAAAACCACAGGACGGCGAGGAAGAGGACGCGCGCCCGGCGGGTTTCTACCGCCGCCCGCCGAACTCCCAGTCGTGGACCTCGATGCCGGCGTACCGGTCCGGGGTCAGGACGGCGCGCGCCGCCTCCGGGTCCGCCGCCCGCAGCAGCACGGCCGTGCCCAGCCGGCGCTCACCGTCGTCGGACAGCAGCGGCCCGTACGCGATCAACTCGTCAGGGCCGGGCGGCGGGACGAGGTCTGCGGCCTCCCCGTCGCCGAGGCCCAGGACCAGATACCGGTTGCCGCCCTCCCTTCCGCCGGGAAAGTCCCACATGGTGCGCCCCAGCACGTTGCGCCATCGCCGCAACATCACGTCCCGGTACACACCGGCCTGGTAGTTGGGCTCGTCGAAGGCGAACGCACGCGCCGAGGCGAGGTCCGGCAGGTCGACGATGTGCACGCTGCCGGTGGCCGTCTCGCCGCCGCGGACGAAGGTCGGGCCACGGGCGATCAGCTCCGCCGCGTACCGGTCCATGTAGGCCCAGTGCTCTTCCACCAGTTCGTCACGCAGCGCCGCGGAGTCAGGACGATCGCGGTGATAACAGAAGAATTCCATGCCGACTACCTACCATGGGTCCTTCCCCGGCTGGTCGGGCACCTGCTGCGCGGCCGCGTAGGCGGCGTCGCGCACGTCGTTCAGCCGGCTCGCGGGGCGCACGCCCGGGATGGGACGCCGGAGGGGGTTGAACCTCGTCGGACGGTCCGCGTCCGCCCTCGCCGGGGCGGTCAGGTGAACCTGGCCGAGCAGGCGCCACGGCCCTGAGGGCGCGGCGGCGAGGAGTTCGAGCACGACCAGGCCGTCCTCGACCGCATGGGCGAGGGCGCCGAGCGTGGCGGGCAGCCGCGCGGGCGTGTGCAGCAGCGCGCCCAGCAGCAGCCGCCGGCCGCCCGCCTGGTACGGGAACAGGCTGGAGTACAGGCCCGTCCACCGGGTCGCGGGCCGGAGCAGGCGCCTGCCGAGCGTGGTGCGACCGGTGGTGGCCAGCAGCAGCTCGGCCGGGCCGCCGTCCTGCTGCCAGCGCAGCGCGATGCCGAGGATGTCCGGGAGCCGCCCCCGCCGCAGGCGTGCCGCGGCGCCGAACGCCGCGGCCGGCCCCGACCGCGCGAGGGACGTCCATGGCTGCTCCATGCTGCTCCTCACCTGCGGGAAAGCGCGCTCGTACGGGTGGGTGCTACCCGGCACGCGGCCGGGGAACCACCGGGTGCGAGCGGCATTCCGCAGGCGACGCGGAAGCCGCCGGGGACGGTCGTCCCATGGAGTCCGGAACTAGACGGCCGCGACGGCCGCGGCGATGAACAGCACCTGCAGCGCGGTACGGGCGGGCAGCGGCGTCACGGGCTTGCCGGCCAGCGTGAGGCCGCGCCGGACGGCCGAGACGTTGGCCGGGAACATGGCGGCCATGAGCAGCGCGAGCCCGATCGCGGCCCACGGCGCCAGGGCCGGGATCAGCAGCCCGGCCGCGCCGGCCAGCTCCAGCACCCCCGTGACGGTGACCAGCAGTGCCGGTCGCGGGAACGCCGCGGGGATCATCGCGACGAAGTCGCGCCGCCACGAGGGCAGGAAGTGCGGCACGCCGGTGACGGCGAACATCAGGGCGAGCGCTCCCCGCAGCGCGGGCTGCCAGCCGTCCAGGACGTCGACGCCGGCCAGGCCGAGCACCCGCAGAACAGCGAAACCCCCAAGCAGGGCGATGAACGGAACCATTCCCTCCTCCAATCTTGTCACTGGAAAGATTGAGGGGCGACTCGCCATCTTGTCAACGCCAAGATAGGCTCGGCGTGACATCATCGATCACCGGAACGCGGGGGTGAGGCAGATCAAGCAGACGACCTACCACCACGGCAACCTGCGGCGCGCCATCATCGACGCCGCCCTCGACGCCATCGCGGAGTCCGGCCCGGCCGGATGGAGCCTGCGCGAGCTGGCCCGGCGCGCGGGCGTCTCGCACGCCGCCCCCGCGCACCACTTCGGCGACAAGGCGGGGCTGCTGACGGCCGTGGCCGCCGAAGGGTTCGAGGTGTTCGCCGCCACTCTGGAGCGGGCGGCGGACGACGTGCTGGAAGTCGGCGTCGCCTACGTCCGCTTCGCCATCGACCACCGGCCGTACTTCGAGGTGATGTTCCGGCCCGAGCTCTACCGGGTGGACGACCCGAGCCTGCGAACGGCTCGCGAGCGCGCGGCCCACGTGCTCGTCACCAGCGCAGGCAAGCTGTCACCGGGCCCGGGGCAGGAGCGGCTGACGACCATCGCCGCCTGGTCGCTGGCCCACGGGTTCGCCGGCCTGTGGCTGAGCGGCTCGCTGCCCGAGGCCGCCCACGAGGACCCGCAGGCCCTGGCCCGCTCGGTGATCCGGCTCTTCTCCGGAGGCGTGGCGCACCACGCGGCCGAGGGGTGTGGAACGGCGGCCCGGCCTGTAACGTCTGCCGTGCGTGATGTCCGGGCAGAGCCCGGAGCCCGCGCCGCCCCGCGACGGAAGGAACCTGGGGCCGCGCGCGCCCCGCTGTCCGACTCACCCTGAGCATGGGAAAGGGGGTGAGCCGTGTGACCGGAAACCTCCCGAACGCCGGCGACGAGGTCGATGTCGTCGTCAGGTCCGTCAAGCCGTTCGGGCTCCTCGTCGAGTCCGACTCCGGTGTGCAAGGGCTCGTCCGCGGCGGCGGTGCCGTGGCCGGCGCGAACGTACGCGTGCGCGTGATCGAGTTCGACGCGGCCGAGTCGCGCTTCAGCGCGAGACTCGTCGGCTGACAAGGCGGCCCGGCCGGCCGTCGAGCCGGCCGGCCGCTTTTCGCCCGCGCGTGCCCAGGGCCGGCTGATGGCGTGGTGGAGCTCGCTGATGATCAGCGGGAACCAGGAGGCAGATCACGTACTTGTCCGTGGATCTGGCCGGCGATGTTCAGCCCGACCACGAAGTCGAGCAGTCCGAGATTGCCCGCACTCACCTCACCGCCGAGAACCGGAGGATGCGTGAAGTCGTACACCTGCCCCTGCCCCGGAGCCAGCCCCTGCAGCGCGGCCTCCTGCGCGAGGCTCGCCAGCAGGTAACGCTCCTGGCCGTCGGCGGTGTTCAGTTCCGCCTGCACCGCGTCGGCGTCCTGCCACGGCCGGGTGAGGGTGCCCTCCATCGCGTCGAGCCACCAGAAGCCGTCCTCCGCCCGTGCTTACGCGGGTTCTTCCAGCTTGCGGGCGATGCCTTCCAGCACGGACAGGTCCGCGGGCGACAGCCGGTCGATGACGTGGCGGCGGACCGATTCCAGGTGGGCCGGGGCGGCGTCCTCGAGCGTCTCCATGCCGTGCTCCGTGAGGACCAGATAACAGCCCCGGCCGTCGTCGGGGTCAGGCTCGCGCCGTACGAGACCGCGGGTCTCCATGCGGGTGGCGTGCCGCGACAGGCGGCTGCGCGACCAGCCCATCTTGGCGGCCTGCTCGTGCAGCGTGCTGGTGCGGCCCGGGCGCTCGGAGAGGGTGCTGAGCACCTCGTAGTCGGGCTCCGACAGGCCGATCGCGGCCAGGTCGTGCGCGGTGCGCGACTGGATCGCGATCATCATGCGGCGCAGGGCGCGCCAGGCGCGCTCCTCGTCCGCGTCGAGCCAGCGCACCGTCTCTTCCGAGCTTTTCTTTGACATGTAAACAAGTTACCAGCTAGGTTCATTTCCATGTCAACGAAACCTCTGCGGGTCATCGTCCTCATGTGCAGCACTCGTCCCGGCGCCCTCGGCCCGGCGGTCGGCCGGTGGCTGATCGACACCATCGCGCCACGGGCCACGGAGCTGGGCGTGGAGCTTCAGCCGGTGGCCCTCGGCGACCTCGCCCTGCCGTTCCTGGACGAGGAGGAGGAGCCGGCGTCCGGCCTCTACCGCAACGAGCACACCAAGCGGTGGAGCGCGATGGTGGACGAGGCGGACGGCTTCATCGCGGTCACCCCCGAGTACAACTACGGCATGCCGGCGGCCTTCAAGAACGCCCTCGACTACCTGGGCCGGGAATGGGCGTGGAAGCCGATGGGGTTCGTCAGCTACGGCAACACCTCGGCGGGCACCCGGTCGGTCCAGCACGCCAAGCAGGTGGTGACCACGCTGCGGCTGGTGCCGCTGGGCGCCACCGTCGCCCTGCGCATCGCCGACGCGCTCGACGGCGGACGGGTCCGCCCGGACGCCGGCCGCGACCGGGCCGCCGTCGGCGTCCTGGACGAGCTCGCCCGCCTCGCCCACGCCCTGCGCCCGATGCGCGAGCGAACCCGCTCGGATTCCGGGACGGCGCCGGTGCCGGGGGCGTACGTGAGAGCGCTGACGCCGGACGACGCTCCGGAGGTTCTGGTGCTCCAGCGTTGCTGCTGGCTGGAGGAGGCGCTGGCCAACGACACCCTGGCCATCCCCGCCCTGGAGGAGTCGCTGGATCAGGTGCGCGCGTGGCTGGCCACCTGGCAGGCCACGGGCCTGTGGCGGGACGGCCGCCTCCTGGGCATGGTGCGCGCGCGCCGCGTGGACGACGACTGGCACGTGGGCCGCCTCGGCGTCGTCCCCGATCTGCGCGGCCAGGGCGTGGGGCGCTGGCTGCTGCGCGAGGCCGAAGCCGCGGCCGGCGCCTCCTGCCGCCGCATCGTGCTGGCCACCGGCGCCCGGAGCCGGCGCAACCTCGACCTCTACCATGCTCAGGGTTACCGCACGGAGTCCTCCGACGGCGCGACGGCCTTGCTCACCAAGCCCGTCACCGCGGATGGCGTCGTCGGGGAGCCGGTCGGAAGGTGATGACGTCACCGCTGCCTGCGAAGGGCCGGATAAGATCCGGAAGATCGAGCGAGCGGCGTGGCGAGCGCATCCGCGAGACCGTCCCGAGGGGGCATCACATGACGCAGCAGGAGACGATCGCGATCGAGCGCATGGACGGCTCGGCCGCGGCCCGGGCCGAGGCCGAGTTCAGGCTGATCTACGCCGAAGCGTTCGCCGAGCCTCCGTACCACGAGACGGAGGACGACGTCGCCGCCGCCTTCCTGCGGTTCCCCTCCCAGACCCTCAAGCACGCCTTCCGCGCCGCTCTGGCCCGCACCGGGGACGGCGAGCCGGTCGGCATGGCGTACGGCTTCCCCCTCGCCCCCGACACGGTCTGGTGGGACGAGCTGACCGAGCCGGTGCCCGACGACCTGCGCCGGGAGGACGGGCACCGCACCTTCGGGCTGATGGAGCTCGCCGTGCGCGGCCCCTGGCGCGGGCAGGGCATCGCGCGGCGGCTGCACGAGACGCTGCTCGACGGCCTCGGGGCCGAGCGGGTGATGCTGAACGTCCACCCGGGCAGCAAGGCGCCGGCCGCCTACCGGGCCTGGGGGTACCGCAAGATCGGCGAGGCGCGGCCCCTGGGGACGGGCACGGATCTCCGTCACGTGATGCTGCTCGACCTGCGCTGAGCCGACCACGCTCGCCCGCCTCGAAAAGCAGTGGGGCCGAAGGCGCGAAGGCGTTAGGGTGGCGGGTCATGGAGTGCTTCGCCGCCGGGCGTACCCGTGGCTGAGGGCCGGCTCACCGCAGACACGGTTGCCGTGAGCAGGCCGACCGATGCCCCCCGTTTTCCCCGGGTGTCAGCTCTCAGCCTGAAAGGCGCACGTCCATGCATATTCGCTCGTTCGTTCAGCACGACCTCGCCCCGCTCATCGATCTGACCATCGAGACGTTCGGGCCGTTCTACGAGGATCACTTCCGTCCCGCGGTCGGCGACGTCGTCTTCGCCAACCAGCACGGCGCCTGGCGCGACGACTACCGCGAGCAGGTCGCCGGGCTGCACGACCCGGCCGCGCACAGGTACGTCGCGGTCGCGGAGGAGGGCCCCGCCATCGCCGGCTACGTGGCCTGGAGCGCCGACACGGCGCGCAGGAACGGCGCCGTCTCGCACCTCGCCGTCACGGCGGAGTACCGCCGGCACGGCACGGGGGCGGCGTTGTGCGAGCACGCCTTCGCGGCCATGCGGGCCCTGGGCGCCGAAGTGGTCGAGATCGGCACCGGAGGCGATCCCTTCCACGCGCCCGCCAGGGCCCTGTACGAGAAGCTGGGGTGCACGGCGGTGCCCGTCGCCTACTACTACCGGCAGCTCTGACCTCGTCGGGTCAGGCTCAGCCCGGGGTGCAGACCACATGGACCTGCCCCCGGGCACCATCGCCCGCCGCGGCCCGGCCGTGGTCGCGGACGGACCGCGTCAGCGCCTGCGGGGCGCGGCGCGGAGCCCGTACCAGCCGATGACGGCCACGAGCGCTGGACGATGACGGGCGGCCCCGCCTCATCTCTTGATCTCGTAGCGCAGAAGGGCCACACCGTTCCCGAACGAGGTGGCCTCGATCAGCCTCAGGTCCTGCCGATCCTCGAAAACGCGGGTCCCCTTGCCGCGTGACACCGGGCAGACCAGCATCTGGACCACGTCGACGACGCCGGCGCTCATCAGGGAGCGCATGAGCTCCAGGCTTCCCCACAGCCAGATGTCCTTGCCGCTCCGCTCCTTGAGCTCCCGGACGGTGGCGACCGGGTCGCGCGTCACGGTCGCGGCGGGAAAGGCGCCCTAGGGGGCTTCGTCGAGCGTGGAGGAGGCGACGAACTTGGTGAGGTTGTTGAGCTTCTCGCCGTACTCGCCCTGCTCGCCGGCGTACGGCCAGTAGTCCTTGGACTGGGCGTAGGTGTTCGCACCGAGGACCAGCGTGTCGACCGAGTCGATGAGCCCCATCACCCTCGCCACGAACGCCTTGTCGGTGGTCTCGGAGAAGGGCTCGCCGGAGACGAAGCCGAGCCCGCCGTCCTCCTCCGCGGCGATGTTGTCGACGGTGACCCACTGCTGGACGACGAGTTTCCGCATCACTGACCTGTCCTTTCGGGCATCTGCCGGTACGGGGCTGTGACGGCCCCGGCGCCGGAGGAACCGGAGCGGTTCTCCGCTCCCGGGACGGAACCGTGCACCGGTTCTCGACATCTCGTCGCGGTTCCGTCCGTTATGGTTTGGCGTTCTGCCGCCCGGTCAGCGGAGAATGGTCCGAAAAGACCTCACCCCCCACCTCCTGCGACGGGCCGACGATGACGATGGAGCGGGTGCTGCGCTATCCGATCAGCACCGATCTGGGCCGCCTGCGTGACCTGGTCAGCGCCTATGCCGTGGCCGGCGGTCTGCGCGGCGAGCGGTTGATGGATCTGGTGCTCGCGGTCAACGAGGCGGTCACCAACGTGCTCGACCACGGCGGCGCCGCCGGCACGCTCACCGTCCGCACCCGGCCCGGCACCATCACCGTGCACGTCGAGGACGTGGCCGGCCACCTGACCCGCGATCACCTGGACCAAGCCAAGATCGACCCGGCCGCCTCGCACGGGTACGGTCTGTGGATCATCCAGCGTCTGTGCGACCAGGTCCATCTCGACAGGACCGGCCAGGGCTCCCTGCTCACCCTGACCATGCACGTCCCCAGTACGGAGGGCGGACCCGGCGCCACCGGCCGGCCCTAGGAGCCGGGCACCCGAAGAGGGACGCCGAGGGGGCATGGGAAGGATGGTGCATAAGATGCACTAAAGGAGGCATGGTGCCATGAACATCGCACGCGGCACGGCTGACGCGCCTGCCTCGGCTGAAGACAGCGGAGCCGATGCGCTGCCCGGCCTCCTCGACGCGGCCGCGTACGTGGTGGACGACCAAGGGCGCATCACCGGCGTCAACCGCCACGCCACGCTGTTGCTCCACCGCACCGCGGCCGAGCTGATCGGCCGGGACGCCCACGACCTGCTGCACCGCGGAAGAGCGGGCGAGCCGCTGCCGCGCGTCCGCTGCCTGATGAGACAGGCCCTGCTCACCGGCCGCACACTGCACGACGACCAGGCCTGGTTCGAGCGCGGGGACGGCTCGGTGCTCCCCGTCTCCTGGGTCGTCACCCCGTGCCGGACCAGCGAGGGCAGGACCGGAGCGCTGGTGGTGTTCCACCAGGTCGCCACGCCCGGGGAAGCGGAGGAGCCGGCGCCGGCCATCGCGCCGATGTCGGAGCTGGATCGGCTCGCCCTGCTCGCGGAGACCACCACGACGCTCACCTCGAGCCTCAACGCCGAGGAGATCCTGCGCCAACTGGTGCGCCTGGTGGTGCCGCTCCTCGGCGACTGGGCCATCGTGGACCTGCTCACCGACCGCAGGGGCGTCGAGCGGGCCGTGGTGGTGCACCATGAGGACGGCGCCCTGGTGCACCGGGAGGACCTGGAGGGGCCGATGCCCCCGGTGCCCGAGGAATCCTCCATGCCGCTGTCCCGGGCGCTGCGCGGAGTCACCGCCACGCTGGCGAGCCCGGCCACGTACGAAGGACGGCCGGATTCCGGCATCGCGGTCGCGCAGCAGGAGCTCTTCCAGGCGACCGGCATGCACTCGGCGAGCATCGCGCCGATCCGCGGCGTACGGGAGGTGGTCGGAGCGCTGACCCTCGGCCGGGCCGCGCGCTCCGGCGCGTTCACCGCCGCTGACCTGCTGCTGGTCGAGGACATCGCCCGCCGCGCCGGCCTGGCCCTGGACAACGCCCGCCTGTACGAACGCCAGCGCCGCGTCGCCGAGACCATGCAACGCCACCTGCTGCCGCAGATGCCGTCCGTGGCCGGGGTGCAGATGACGGCCTGCTACTGGCCCGCGCCGCACGCGTCTCAGGTCGGCGGCGACTGGTACGACGCCTTCGCCCTGCCCGGCGGCACCACCGCGCTGGTGATCGGCGACGTGGTCGGCCATGACCTGGACGCCGCCGCGGGAATGGCGCAGGTCTGCAACATGCTGCGAGCCTACGCCGGGGCGGAGCGGGAGCCGCCCAGCATGATCGTGAACAGGCTCGACCAGGCGGTGTCCCGCATGGCCCAGGCCGTCATGGCCACCGTCGTCTTCGCCCGGCTGGAGCGCGCGGACGACGGCAGATGGCTCCTGCACTGGACCAACGCCGGTCATCTGCCGCCGCTGCTGGTGGAACGGGACGGACAGGCCCGGTTCCTGGAGGAGGGGCAAGGGCTGCTCCTGGGCACGGGGCTGCGCCCCGACCGTGCCGACGCCGTCACGGAGCTGCCCCCGGGCTCGACCCTGGTGTTCTACACCGACGGACTGGTCGAGTCGCATCGCCACACTCTGGACCATGGCCTCACCCGGTTGCGGCGACACGCCGCCTCACTGGCCCACCGTGGTCTGGACTCCTACTGCGATGTGCTGTTCGAACGCACTCGTCCGGCCGACAACGACGACGACGTCGCCATGCTGGTCCTGCGCGTCCCCGAGTAGTGGCCAGGAGGATGACCCGGCCTGGGAGGGTGCGGATCAGCGGCGAGGCCGCGCGCGGGTCACGCGCGCGGCCTCGCAACGGCGGCTCAGGAGACGGTCAGATAGAACGCGGTCTCGGCCGGCACCCGGGAGCTCGCCCGGCTGTAGACGGTGATCGTGCGGTCGTCCATGTCGTGGTGCAGGTCGTGCCGGACGCACTCGTCCCCGCCGCGCTCCACCGACATCGAGCGCGGGTGGTCGTAGCGGCCGATGGGCGTGACATGGATGGCCACGTCGCCGTGCAGGTCGACGAGGTGGCTCACGATGACGCAGTAGACGCCCCGGGACGGGTGCCAGACGTCGTCCACGTGCTTGCTGTTGGCCACCGACCCGTTGGCCTCGACCATCGCGGAGGCCTGGGCGTAGGGAGTGTCCGCGGACGCGGCCATCGGCGCCAGGAGCGCGGCGGCCGCCACGGCGGTGGCGCCGCCGAGTGCCCCGGTGGCGAATCGCCTGATGGTGTTCATGTCGGTTGCGTGTCCTTTCTGTGGAAGCTACGGGATCAGCAGGTCGAAGCCGCTGTCGGCGAGGCGGCTGGTGTGGGTGCTGTAGACGTTGACGGTGATGGTGTTGTCGAGCCGGCAGGTGGCCGACGGGTGACGGTAGGCGATGTGCGGCAGGCGCAGCGCGTGGCGTGGGGTGAGCTGGACCACCGAGTCGCGGGCGTCGACGTGGTGGCTGAGCTGCACGCAGTACCGGCCGGTGCCCGCCCGCCAGGACTTGACGACGTTCTTGCCCTCGTTGAGCGAACCGTCCGCGTCGATGATCGCGGCGGCCTGCGCGTACGGGGCCTTGAAGTCGGCATGGGCCGCGGGGCCGGCGATGGTGGCCAGACCGGTGGCGGCGAGCGTGAGGCAGCCCGCAAGAGCACGACGAAGCATGAGGAATCCCCCTTTGTTACGGCTGAATGGAAGCCATAACGAAACGTAAGTTCGCGCAGGCGGCCGGGCCGTTCGCCACCCCGGATCGTTCGATCAAGGTTTCTTGCCCCGTCGCACGTGAACCCGTGGCCCTTTCAGTGCGTCCCGCTGACCCGCGCGCGGCGGTGGCCGCCGGACGGGCGCGTCACGACTCGCGTGACCGTCCGGTCTCGTCAGGCGAGTGAACCCTTCACAGCCCCGGAGAACGAAGAAGGTCGATGCAATGAAGATCGCTGTCATCGGTGGGACCGGCCTCATCGGCTCGCGGGTCGTCGAGCTCCTGAACGCGGGCGGGCACGAGGCGGTGCCGCACTCGCCGTCCACGGGCCTTGACCTGCTCAGCGGGGCGGGCCTGCACAAGTCGCTGGCGCCTGCTCAGGTTCGGGCCCGTGCCGTACTCGATCGTACGGGCCACGCAGTTCTTCGAGTACGTCGACGACGTGTTGTCCTGGACCGGCGACGAGCACACGGTCCGCCTGCCACCCGCCCTCGTGCAGCCCATGGCCGCGGCCGACGTCGCGCAGGGCGACCCCCGCACCGTCGTCACCGACAACGACGCCGGCATGTTCGCCGCAGCCTCCGGCTTCGCCCTGGTCGCCAAGGACGGCGCCCGCATCGCCGGCACCACCTACCGGGACTGGCTCGCGCGGAGCCCTCTGAGTAACCCATATTAGCCATATAACGGTTAGTTCTCTGCTCAAGGAGGGCAGAGGAGGTGTGGTCACCGAAACGCTCACGTAGATCGGCGGTGCGGCGATGAACGCACGTGGCAAGCGAACGACGTCCGGCCCCCTGACGGTCAAGGAGCTGTCCAAGAAGACCTGGAGCGACTTCGAGACGGTTCTCGGGGACAACGGAGGCGCCCGTGGGTGCTGGTGCATGCACTGGCGGCTGTCCATCGCGGAATGGATGGAAGGAAAGGGAGAGGGCAACAAGAAGGCCATGAGCCGTCTCGCCCAGCGCGAGCCGGCGCCTGGCGTCATCGTCTACGACGACGACGCGCCGGTGGCATGGTGCTCGCTCGGGCCGCGTTCCTCGTTTCCGAGACTGGAACGCTCGCCGCTCCTGTCGAACATCGACGACGAGCCGGTCTGCGCGCTCGCGTGCGTCCTCGTCCACAAGAAGCACCGGGGCGCCGGGCTGCTGCCGGCCGTGCTGGAAGCGGTCTGTGGCTACGCGGCCTCCGCGGGTTACACGACCGCCGAAGGCTATCCCGTCGAACCCCGCGACGGGAAACGGGCGGGCGCGGACACGGCGATGACCGGGATAGCCAGCGCCTTTCTCAAGGCCGGATTCTCCGAGGTGGCCCGTCCGCGTAAGGACCGGCCCATCATGCGGCGGAAACTCGCCTGACACCGGGAAAGCGCGAGAAGGCACGCTGCCGGTCAGTGCTGGTTCCGGCTCTGACGGTGACGGCGCGCCTTCTCGCGGTTTCCGCAGATGCTCATGCTGCACCAGCGGCGGCGCCCGCCCCGGGAGGAATCCAGGAACAACCAGCCGCATCTTCCGCACGCCCTGATCCGGTCGTGCGGAAGGGTGAACACCGCATGGATCACCAGCAGTGACAGCGTCGCGGGAATCCCTTCCGGCGCCGTCCGCTCCGTGGTGAAACGGCCGGGCCCGGTGCCGGCCGGCTTGACCTGTTCCAACCGCACGCCTGCCCCGGCCCGCTCCAGCAGCGCGCCGAACGCGGCGGCGGGCACCGCCTCGCCGTGCGCGACCGCGCTGAACACGGCCCACGCCTGCTCGCGGACGGCGCGGACCTCCGTCACGAACTCGCTCGCGGAGGCCTCCGGCAAGGACGGCACCGTTTCGGCCAGGCCCGCCGACGCGCACCACGTCAGGACGTCCGAGGGGTCCTTCAGCAGTTCCCCGTTCTCTGCCGGGTGGTTGCGGTCGAAGAC
Organism: Nonomuraea thailandensis; assembly: GCF_024172165.1. Lineage (GTDB taxonomy): Bacteria > Actinomycetota > Actinomycetes > Streptosporangiales > Streptosporangiaceae > Nonomuraea > Nonomuraea thailandensis. The sequence continues at coordinate 3,011,771 of NZ_JAMZEB010000002.1, forward strand.
GGTATTGGTGAGATCCAGAGCCGGGTGGCCGCCGACGAAGTGGCCGTCCTGCCACGGCGGCCGCATCTTCGTGGCCGAAGTAACCATATTGCCGAAGGTAAGAGGTTTCTCCGGCATTGGCCAGCCTCGACGCACCTCTGGGCCCCCGCTACGGCTCGCTGAGGGCGCTCACCTACCGGTGACCCGGCTCCTTCTTCGCAGGGGTCATCGCTCGCACCCGGCGGCGGGCCCGCCGGCGGGCTTGGCCGGAGACCGGGGAGGAGGCAGAGGACGCGGTGGCACGCTGGGGTCCGGCACACGCAGTGTCGCTGTACGCCACGCGGTCGATCGCGTTGTCACCACGTAGCCCTCGCCGCCGTACAGGGATTCGTAGCGGATCTCGATGTCGAGCCTGTGCTCGACCAGGCGCCCGAACTGCGCATGTGCCTCCCGGTCGAAGTTGTCCATCTCTATGAGGAACGCCTCGTACCCGGATTCGAGCGCCATCCGATCAAGGAGGCCATAGGCGCAGGGATAGGGATCCATGAAATGGCGCACCTTGCGTGCGGTTCCTCTTTCCCAGGGGCCGATGGGTTTGTTGTCCAGCCATACCTGAGAGCCGGTGATGATGGCTGGACCGAGGCCGGTATTGATGAGGAGCAGGCCGGACGGCCCTCCTGGTCATGCCGACCGCAGCAGCTCAGGCGCTACTTCTCGGCTGTGCCGGGTTTCCCGCTGGTGGACTCCTGGTAGATGTCCGCGAAGGTGCGCGAGTCCTTGATCAGGTCGTCGGCGAAGGCGGCGACGTCGTCGCCGATGAGCTCCAGGACCCCCTTGCCGGCCGCAACGCCCTCCTCGAAGAAGTCGAGGATCCCCGAGAGCAGGGACCCGTCGGTCAGCTCGACCGGCCCCACCTTGAAGAAGTACCTCTGCATCTCCTTGTAGACGATCTGATAGTCCGGCGGGAGCGCCTTGACCCGCGCCAGGTGCGCCCGCCACTGCTTCTTGCCCTCGATGATGTCCCGGATGCCCACGTCAGCCTCCCAACCGGCCCAATTTCCTGGCGACATTCCTGTTCAACTGCTCGCGCCAACGGTCGCGAAAGTTGCGAGCCCCTTCTCCGCCGGCCAGCGCCGCGCAGAAGCCCGCGATGTCGTCGCCCAGCACCTCGTGAATACTCTGCCCGTCGGCCGCCGTCTCCTCGAGCAGCCCCAGAGCGCCGTCGAGAATCGGCATCAGGTTCCGGCCCGTGAAATCGCCGTAGAGAGAAAGATGGGCCTTGATCTCCTCCCACGCCGCCCGGTAGTCGGCCGGCAAGGCCGCGGCCCGGGCTTCGAACGCCTTCCATTCCCTGGTGAGATCGTTGCCGGTGATGGTGTCCCAGAAATTCATCGTCCGCCCTCCTTGAGCTTGTCGATCCGTGAGGTGATGTACTTCCATTTCGCCCAGAACGTCGCGAGTTCTTTGCGGCCCGCGTCGTTGAGCGCGTAGAACTTGCGGGGCGGGCCCTGCTCGGACGGTCGTTTCGTCACCTGGACGAGGTTCTTCTTCTCCAGGCGCAGGAGGATGGTGTAGACCGTCCCCTCGACGACGTCGGCGAAGCCGAGTTCGTTCAGCCGGCGTGTGATGGCGTACCCGTAGGTCTCCTCGCTGCCGATGATTTCGAGCACGCAGCCCTCGAGCGTGCCCTTCAGCATCTCCGTCAGGTCCTCCACCAGGGTCCTCTTCTGTTCCCGGTACCTTGTGCTACCAAGTAGCACTATACAGTACCACCGAGTAGTGGCAAAACCGGCCGGCAGGCGGCGAGCACGGACCGCCGGGCCAGGGGCAGCCCGGCCCGGACCGATGGTCGGTCCGGGCCGGGGAACGGGGCAACCCGCCTCACGGGCCGCCCGTGACCGTCATGCGGTGACGTCGGCGACCTCGCGCCGCGTGCTCCGCAGGCGCCGGACCGCCTCGGCGAGCGCGGCTGTGACCAGGGCTGCCGCCACCAGCGCGGCGCTGACCCACAACGGCGCGCGGTAGCCGGACCCGGCGGCCATGGCGAGGCCGCCGAGAGCCGGGCCGGCCGCCGCGCCCACGTTGAGCGCCACGGTCGCGAAGGAGCCGCCGAGCGAGGGCGCCTCCACCGCCGCGTACAGCACCTGGGCGATCAGCGTCGAGCCGACGGCGAAGGACAGCGTCCCCTGGACGAGGGCGAGCACCAGCGCGGCCACCGGGTTGTGGGCCGTCACCGCGAAGAGCGCCCACCCGGCCAGCAGGGCGATCCCGCCCGGGATCAGCACCCACATCGGCCTGGTGTCGGACAGCCGGCCGCTGATGGTCACCCCGGCGAACGATCCAGCGCCGAACAGCGCCAGCAGCGCCGGCACCCAGCCTTCGGAGAAGCCGCTGACGCCGACGACGAGCGGAGCCAGGTAGGTGAAGGTGCAGAACGTGGCGCCGTTCACCAGCGCGCCCAGCAGCAGCACGACCAGCAGCCGGGGGCGGCGCAGCGCCCGCAGCTCGCGCCCGGCACTGGGCCGGGCGGCGTGGGGGACGTCCGCGTCAGCCCGCACGGCGCCGGGGACCAGGCGCAGGACGGCGAAGACGGCCGGCAGCGAGATCAGGGCCACGGCCCAGAACGCCGCCCGCCAGCCGAGCGCCTGCCCGAGCACGGCGCCGGCGGGCACCCCGGCGACGCACGCGAGCGTGACGCCTCCCAGCAGGACGGAGGTCGCCCGCCCCTTGGCGTCCGGCGCGACCATGCCGGTCGCCGTGGCGATCCCCACGGCCAGGAACCCCGCGGTGGCCAGCGCCCCGAGCACCCGGGTCACCAGGAGCACGGAGAAGCTGGGAGTGATCGCGCCGACGACGTGCACCAGCATGAACGCGACCAGGAAGACGAGCAGCGCCAGCCGGCGTGGCCAGCGCATGCTGAGCACCGCCATCAGCGGCGCTCCGACGATCATTCCCGCGGCGAAGGCCGACGTCAGCGCGCCGGCGGCCGAGACGGACACGCCGAGGTCCGCGGCGATGCCCGGGAGCAGCCCGGACAACATGAACTCGGACGTTCCCTGGGCGAATACGGCCAGGCCGAGAATGTAAATGGCAAAGGGCATGAGCAGTCGACTCCGTAAATGAGCTCACGAAGAAACGCGGGCACGCCGTTCACGAAGGCCGCACGAAACGTCCGCACGAAACGTCCGCACGGCGGAATGCACGGAGAGCTCACCGCGTGAGGGAAACCGGCTCGACGCCGTGACGAAACGGCGGAATTACCGGGAGAAGAGTCCGTGTCTCGGTGAACCGGCGGCGGAGGCGACGAAAAAGGCGCGGAATCAGCGAGAACGCTGCCGCGTGACACCCCGGGAAGCCACCGGGCGACCGGTGGCTAGCGTCTTGACGCCTCAGGACTGGACATGGCTCCACACTGTAGCGGCGCTTCCGGAGACCGTCCAATGGCATATGCGGACGTTATTCCCGTCTACCACGTCGGCCGGCGGTGCCCCCGGACGCGGCTTCCACGTCCGGGGTGCGGAGTCAGCGGGTCGCCGCCTCGTCCTCGCGGGAATCCACGCTCACAGCGGCCTGCTCGTGCCCCGCGCGAGGCCCGGCCTCCGGCGGGATCTTCTCCTCGCCACACGTGCGGCTCATCCGGGCGCGAAGGCGGCCGAACGGTCCGCGCTGCCCGGGAGGCGGCACCGCGCCGGCCCCGGCGATCACGGGGGATCGCCGCCTTCCCCCTGCTGTGCGCCTCGCGGTCCTCGTCCAACCGCACGTGCGCCTCGACGAACTCGCCGTGCGGCAGCCGCTTGATCACGCCCGACTCGACGCCGTGGGAGACGAGCGCGGCGTCGTCGCGCTGCAGGGCCGGGCACGGACGGTAGGTGACGATGTACGCGAGGAACGGCAGGACGAAGACCCCGATCCGCCCGATCCAGGTCATCGCGAAGAGCGAGCTGTGGAAGCTGGCCGAGATCTCGTCGTTGGCTCCCGTCGGCCACAGCACGCCGTAGTACGTGGAGGTACGTCCCGGCCAGCGGCAGCGAGATCGCCTTGACGTGCCCCATGCTCGGCTTGCAAAGGAACGTCAGGAAGGCGCCGGTGAGCAGCAGGACGAAGCTGTAGAGAGCGATCTCGCCCGGCAGGAACGACCAGTGATCAGGGAAGACCTTGCGCAGGTCGCGTCCGGCGAAGCTCGCCGCGCCCAGGTTCGAACGTGACCTCGCCGGCCTGGCAGGCGCGGCGAGCATCGCCAGCTCGACAGCTCTGTCCGCGGGGTTGTCCCCGCTCACCTCGGCAAGGGCGATGATCTCCGCGACCTCGAGCTCGAGGATGCGACCGAGAGTCGCCTGGAGCAGCGCCTGCCGAGCCCGGAAGGAGCAGGAACCCTCCGGCAGCCCGGCGGCCGGTCGACGGCCCGGTGGGTGAGCCCGCGCATGCCGTCCGCGGCCAGTGTCTCGATCGCCGCGTCCGCGCTCTCCTGCCGTCGCGTCGGAGCCTCCGTCATCATCCCCTTCTTCCCCGGTCAGCGCTCTACAGCCGCAGGATGCCAGGCCGCCGTCACCCGGGCACGGCGCGCGCCGCGCGGGCGGGCAGGGGTGCCTGGCATCGAGGTCAGCTCTCGGTCCCCGGATGCACATCCGGTTCCTCACCGATCAGGAGACAAGTGCTCATGACGTCCACTCACGCGACTCCACATGAGTAGGGTCGCCTTAGGAACACTGATCCTTTGGAGGTAATCGCGTGGTGTCGCACAGGGATCTGCCCGCCGGCTTGGTGAACCAGCTCTTCCAGAACACCGGAAACTCGTCGTTCACGGAGTTCGTCGGCTCGTACGCGCCTGAGCTGCTGCCGCGGCGGGACGAGGTGCTGGCCACGCCGATCGGCGACCAGGTTCCGCACGCGACCACGATCGTGGCCGCCACGTTCGCCGGCGGCGTGGTCATGGCGGGTGACAGGCGGGCCACGTCGGGCAACATCATCTCGCAGCGCGACATGCAGAAGGTGTTCCGCGCCGACGACTACTCCTGCATGGGCATCGCGGGCACGGCCAGCACGGGCATCGAGATGGCGCGGCTGTACCGGGTGGAGCTGGAGCACTACGAGAAGGTCGAGGGCCGGTCGATGTCGGTGGCCGGCAAGGCCAACCGGCTGGCCAACATGATCCGCGGCAACCTCGCGATGGCGATGCAGGGGCTGGTGCTGGTGCCGCTGTTCGCCGCCTACGACCCCGGCAAGGACGAGGGGCGCATCTTCAGCTACGACGTGGCGGGCGGCCCGTACGAGCGGGAGAGGTACGACGCGATCGGGTCCGGCTCGATCTTCGCGCGCGGGTCGCTGAAGAAGCTGTACCGCGACGGCGCGTCGGCCGACGACATGGTGATGACGCTGATCCAGGCGCTGTACGACGCCGCCGACGACGACTCGGCGACCGGCGGGCCCGACGTGACGAGGAAGATCTGGCCCATCGTGTCCGTGATCGACGCCGACGGGTTCCGCAGGCTGACCGATCAGCAGGTGGCCGGTCACGTGGAGCAACTGCTCGAAGCCCGCCTGATCTCGCCCGACGGCCCCATCGCCCCGCTGCGATAGCACCTGGCCGCGCGCCCAAGGGCGTCTCGAGGACGAAGACGACCTTGGGCGCGGCGCATTGCACTAATCTGAGCTGTTCTGAACGTCGTCTGCGGGGAGCGCGTCTAGATGAACTGGCTCTACCTTGCGGGGATCATCGTCTTCCTTCTCGGGCTGATGTTCTCCATCGCGCTGCACGAGCTGGGCCATCTCCTGCCGGCCAAGCTCTTCGGCGTCAAGGTGACCCAGTACATGGTCGGCTTCGGCCCGACCGCCTGGTCACGGCGCAAGGGCGAGACCGAGTACGGCGTCAAGTGGATCCCGCTCGGCGGCTACATCCGCATGATCGGCATGCTGCCGCCGCGTCCCGGCGACGAGCCGGGCACGCTCAGGAGCACGGCGACCGGCCCGTGGCAGGGCCTGATCGAGTCGGCCCGCGACGCCGCGCAGGAAGAGGTGCGGCCGGGCGACGAGGGCCGCGTCTTCTACCGCAAGAAGTGGTGGCAGAAGGTCATCATCATGTCCGGCGGCCCGGCGATGAACTTCGTGCTCGCGTTCGTCTTCTTCACCATCCTGCTGGTCGGCATCGGCCTGCCCGCCGAGGCGCCGATCGTCTCGCCCAGCACCGAGACGTGCGTGATCCCCAGCTCCGAGCAGCGCACCGCCTGCAGGCCCGGCGACCGGCCCACCCCCGCCGCGCAGGCGGGCCTCAGGCCGGGCGACCACCTGGTCTCCTTCGACGGCGCCACGATCGGCTCCTGGGACGAGGCCGTCCGCCGGGTCCGCTCCCACGGCCCCGGCCCTGCCGAGCTCGGCATCGTGCGCGACGGCCGGCCGATGACGCTCGCCGTCACGCTCGTCGGCCAGGACCGGCCCAGCCTCGACGACCCCGGGAAGATCGACAGGAACGTCGGCTTCCTCGGCATGCGGCCCACCACGGTGATGCAGCAGCAGAGCGTCGGCCAGGTCATCGGCTACATGGGCGAGCTGACGGGCCGGGTGGCGAGCTCGCTGCTCAACCTGCCGGAGAAGATGGCCGGCGTCTGGCACGCCGCCTTCTCGGGCGAGGAGCGCGACCCCGAGGGCCCGGTGGGCGTGGTCGGCGCGGGCCGCATGGGCGGCGAGATCCTGGCCTCCGACCTGTCGGACCGGGAGAAGATGGCCACCTTCGTCAGCCTGCTGGGCGGCTTCAACCTGGCGATCGGCCTGTTCAACCTCATCCCGCTGCTGCCTCTCGACGGCGGGCACGTCGCCGGCGGGCTCTGGGAGGGGCTCAAGCGGGCCTACGCCAGGGTCATGCGGCGGCCGAAGCCCAAGTACGTCGACATCGCCAAGGTGCTGCCGCTGACGTACGCGATGGCGATCGTGATGATGATCATGGCGGGCCTGCTGATCTACGCCGACCTGGTCAACCCGCTCACGCTCACCCGCTGAAGCCCGCCGTCCGCGGCCCGCCGTCCGCGGCCCGCCGTCCGCGGCACGACGCCTGCGACACTACGTCCGCGGCACTACGCCCGCATCGCCACGGCCGAGGAACTCGGCGAGGCGGGCGGTGGAGTCGCCTCCGTGGCCGGCCGACACCGCGGCGTCCACGGCGTCCTTGGCGGCCCGGGCGACGGCCGGTGAGACTCCCGCCTCCTCCAAGGTGTGAACGATGTGGTCCAGGCTCGCGGCGACCGAGGTCAGCGAGGCCGACTCCGCCCCGGAGAAGCGCCCGGCGTCGATCTCGGCCGCGAGCCCGGGCAGCAGGTCGGCGACCAGTCCCGCCATCTGCTGGGCGTGCGGCGCCAGAGCGGAGGCCGGCACGTCCTGCCGCGCCGCGAGCGCGAAGGAGTGCATCAGACCGGCGATCGACGTCCAGAACAGGTTCAGCAGCGCGACGTCGAAGCTCGCCGCGCGCCCGGGGTCGTCACCGAGATGGACCGCCGCGCCGCCCAGCGCCGACAGCGTGTGACGGTGGCGGTCGAAGAGGGCGGCGGGCCCGCTGTAGAGAACGCGGGTCGCCTGCGTGCCGATGGCCGCCGCCGGAGTCATGATCGAGCCGTCCAGGTAGAGCAGGCCCAGTTCGTCCGCTCTCGCTGCCAGCTCGCGCGTGCGCCCAGGCCCTTCAGAGGTGAGATTCACCAGCGTGGTGGCGGGCAGCCGTGACCGGCCGGACTCCGCCAGCGCCCGGTCGAGGATGGTGTGCACCGCGTCCGCGTCGATGACGCAGGCGATGACCAGCTCGCCGGCGCCGAGCGCGGCCAGCGGGCTGCCAGCCTGCACCGCGCCGCGGGCGAGCAGCTCGCCGGCCTTGCCGGCGGTACGGTTCCACACCGTCGTCGGGTGACCGGCGGCGAGGAACGCCGCGGCGATGGCCCGCCCCATGGGCCCCATGCCCAGCACGGTCACCGGCGCGGGCGAGAGCTGCTGCGTCACTGTCGTGTTCTCCCGTCGTTCGAGGACGCCAGGGGGTTCCCGGCGCGTCTCCGTTACGCTAAAGGTTCACGTTGACGTGAAGGTCAAGTCGGAGAGGCGGCGACGGGTGCGGATCAGCGCTCTGGCACGGCGCACGGGGGTGAGCCCCCGGGCGTTGCGCTATTACGAGGAGAAGGGCCTGCTGATTCCCGGGCGGACGGCCGGCGGATACCGCGACTACACCGACGAGCACGTCGAAACGGTGCGCCGCATCCGGATCCTGCTCTCGGCGGGCCTCAACAGCGACATGGTCAGAGAGATCCTGCCCTGCATGGTCGACGACGGAGAGTTCCTCGCGCCCGGCTGCGAGGACCTGATCGCCGCGTTCGAGCGGGAGCAACGGCGCATCGACACCCAGATCGCCGAACTGCACGACGTACGGTCGGCGCTGACGGGGATCATCAGCGCCGGCAGGGCCTTCGCGGGCAGGTAGCGGGGGACGACGGCGGCGTCGAAGACCTCGGGGTCGATCAGCGCGTCAGTCGGCGGCCGTGACGACCGTCCCCGCGGTCTCGGGCTGTCCGGCCAGTCTCAGCATCACCTGTGCGGCGTCGGCCCGGCCGATGCGGAAGGCCGCCCGCAGCGGCCGGCCGTACGCGGTCCGGACACGTCCGGTGGCAGGTGCGTCGACCACGCGCGGCACCCGCAGGACTGTCCAGTCCAGATCGCTGCCGCGCAGGAACTCCTCCATCAGCGCGACGTCGGCGAAATGCTTGCCGAGCACGTGCCTGAGCAGGGGAACGCTGAGATGCCGCATGACGAACCCGGTGCCGGCCTCGCGCCTGGGCGGCCGGGGGCGGCCCGGGGTGGCGACGGTGGAGACGCCGACCCGCCCCTGACGGCCGGCTCGAGGACCGCCGGGTCGGGAGCGCTCAGGTCGCTGGTGATGGCACGTACGCCGGGGCTGAGCTTCGCCGGATCGCGCGCCACCGCCGTGACGTCGTGACCGGCGGCGATGGCTTGGGCCAGGACGTGCTGCCCGATGCGGTCGGCCGGGCCGAAGACAGTGAGCTTCATGGAGGTTCCTTGTGGTGAGCTGGAGGCAGTGGCGCGTCCGGCTCAGACGCGGCTGAGCAGGGTCCGGACGGTCATAGGTTCGAGCGTGCCGCCATGGTGTGACATTCGCCCCTCGTCGCGTCTCGCCGCCCGCAAGCCGATCACGACCCTTGCGCGGCCGGCATACCCCCGACATACCGCGCGCCTCTACCTTGGCGTGCATGTCTGCCTCGTGGCGGCGGTTCGCCGCCCTGATGCTGGTCGCCGCGTTCCTGGGCGTGCCGGGCCCTCCGGCCGTCGCGGCCGCGCTGTCCGACGCGGGTTTCTTCGGAAGGTGGAGCGGCAGCGCCTGGACGGTGGGGCCGCGGCTGAACTACGCGCACGCGGGCCTGAAGCCCGTCGAGAGCGCGGTGAAGGCGGGCGACTACGCGCTGGCCAAGCGGCGGCTGCTGGACCACTACCGCTCGCGTCCGGCCATCGAGGCCGGCGGCTTCTCGCACACGGCCTGGCCGGGCGCGATCGAGCTGACCCCCAGCCACATCTGGACGCTGGGATCGGGCGAGGTCCACGTGCGGACGCTCACCTTCGGCCCGGGGGAGAAGACCGTCACGGCCGACGTCACCAGCAGCATCAACAGCGGCAGGACCGGATTCTTCCTGATGAGCCGGTACAAGGACGCGGTCATCGCCCTCATCAACAGCAGGAGCAAGGGCTCGGGCAAACCCACCCTCCGCCTGACCCTGGCCGACGGCTCGGTGCGGACCCTCGTCCCCGCGCACGACACCTACATCTGGGCGGCCAAGCCGGGCAACGTGTACGGCGCCAAGTACTACATGCAGGTCAGCGACCAGGGCGCGGGCCCGTTCACCGATGAGACCCGCAAGGCGTACCTGCGCTTCGACCTCGGCAGCGTCACGAACGTGAAGAAGGCGGAGCTCACGCTGACCGGCACGGCCGACACCGCCAAGGACATCATGCTGTACGGCAACGCCGAGACCTTCGACGAGGCCACCCGCACCTGGTCCAACACCGTGCAGAACACGTTCTCCTGGGAGGGCGACCCCGGCGGCTTCGACTGGAAGCTGCCCGGCGGCGCCGACGCGGAGTACCTCTACCAGCTGCCCCGCTTCTACTTCGCCGGCCCGCTGGCCCTGGAGTACCAGAGGACCGGCGACGAGCAGCACGCCCGCACGCTCATCGGCCTGATGACCGACTTCATCAAGGACGCCGACGCCTACGACGCCGACCAGGGCGCCGGTTCCTACCCGGGCAACCTGCACGCCGCGCGTCGCCTGCAGAACTGGATCGCGGCCTACGAGATCCTGCGCAAGAGCCCGTCGCTGACCCCCGAGGCCAACGTCGCGATCCTCAAGACGATGAACCGGGCCGGCCTCTACCTGGAGGTGAACGTCAACGGCACGCCGAACAAGATGCAGTCACAGAAGATCACGCTGCTGCACGCCGCGGTCTACTTCCCCGAGTTCCGCGCCGCGCCCGCGTGGCGGGCCGACGCCGCCGGCTTCCTCTCGGCCCAGCTCGACGACTCGACCTACGCCGACGGCGGCTACAAGGAGTCCACGGACGCCTACCTGCGGGGCTACCTCAGACAGTACGTGGACGTCGTCGCCTTCATGCGGCGCCACGGCATCACCTTCACCGCGACCGCCAAGCTGCGGCAACTGGGCCGCTTCCTCATGGACCAGAGCTACCCCAGCGGGTACGGCCCGGCCTACGGCGACAGCGACTCCCTCGACCTGCGCAGCACCCTCAGGAGCCTGGGCGAGCTGCTCGACGACCCCGAACTGCTCCACGCCGGCACCTCCGGCACGTCGGGCAGGAAGCCGGCGCACACCTCCGCGCTCTACCCGGACACCCGGGTCGCGATCTCCCGCTCCGGCTGGACCACCGGCGACTCCCACCTGCGGATCAACGCCGACCGCGGCAACCACGGCCATCCGGACGAGCTGGCGATCACCGCGTACGCGTACGGCCGGCCCCTCCTGCCCGACATGGGCACCTTCACCTACAGCACGGACGCCCGCGCCAAGTGGCTGCGGCTCACCACGGAGGCGCACAGCACGATCGAGATCGACGAGCAGCCGCAGACCTCGACCGCGGCCGGCGGGATCTCGCATCTGATCAGCAACCCCGCCTTCGACCTGATCGGCGCGAACACCGAGAGCTCCGCCGGCGTCCGCCACGAGCGGTCCGTCCTGTCGCTGCACTCGGGCCTGTGGCTGGTCTCCGACCGGCTCAAGCCGGCCGACTCCGCCAAGGAGCACCGCTACGAGCAGAACTGGCATCTCGCCGCGGACGCGAACCCCTCGATCCGCTCCGGGACGGAGGCCACGACCACCGCGTTCGCGACGGGCGCGAACCTCACGATCGTCCCCGCCGACCCCGGCGAGGTCGCCTCCACCCTGCGCGACGGCTACTACGCGCCGCGGTTCTACTCGGTGGAGGACGCCAAGTACGCCTCCTACGTCAAGACGGGCGCCGGCCGGACGACGTTCGACACGCTCCTGCTGCCGTCCAAGGGCGCGGCCGACACCTCGGCGACGGTGGACCGGCTCCCCGTGAGCGGCGCTCGGACGCACGAGGCCACGGCCCTGAGCCTGAACGGCGGCGCGGGGGTCTACTACAAGTCCTGGACCACGAAGGCGCCGCGCGCGTTCGGGGCCTACACCTTCGACGGCAAGCTGCTCTACGCCGACGCCGGGTCGATCGTGATGGTGGACGGCTCGTCGATCGAACGTGCCGGCACGACCCTGGTCAAGGCCCCGGCGGCGGTCAAGGACCTGGCCGTGACCTTCGACGGGGACGGCACCGTACGCATCGACGGCAGCGGGCTGAGCGCGAGCACCGACCCGGCCACGTCCATCGCGATCACGGCGCCGAAGGCCGCCAAGGTGATCCTCAACGGCGCCGTCGTGCCCTTCGAACGCGCGGGCGCGCTCATCTACGCGGCCGCCTGACCCCGGACACGCCTCCACGCCGGACCCGCTCAGGAGGGCGAAGGCCCTTCGAGCGGGTTGGCGGTGATCCGCGTGGCGAGGTCGTTGCGGATCGACACGGCGGCGGCGCTGCCCGGCTTGCGCCTCGCCTGGTCCTCGAAGGACGCCAGGAACTCACCGGCGAACCCCAGCCGGGGGAAGCGGGTGAGCAGCTCCGCTCGCGCGTCCGACGGGAACTGCTCGGCATGCCGCCCGACGATCTCCCAGCTCGTGGCGACCTGCAGCAGGTGCGCCTCGGGGTCGGCGGACGCGGACACGTCCGCGCGTATGTGCAAGGTGATGATCTCCTCGGCTCTGGCGGCCCGCTCGACCGGCCAGCCGGCCGCCGTGCCGAAGGCCCAGGCCAACCGGCCTCCCGCCTCCTCGAACGGCACGGTGTGGCTGTCGAAGGCCTCCGTCAGCGCGAGGTCATGCAGCAGCGCCGAGACGTAGTACAACTCCTCGTCGTAGGCGATGCGGTGTGCCGCGCCGTACATCGCTCCCCAGAAGTAGGACCGGACACAGTGGTTGAGCAGCGCGGGTGAGCAGAAACGCCTGACCACCGACAGCGCCGCCGCGGCGGCGGGAGTCTCCGGAACCATGAGCTCAGTCTCGCGTATCCGCCGGCTCCGGCCCTCGATCCTCAGCGCGTGTCGGGAGCGGGCGAGCGGCCCCCGGGTGTTCGGGGGTGGACATGAGCCCCGACGCCAGGAGGTACTGGGCCGCCAGGTAGGTGGCCATGACGACGACATCGTGCAGCGGCAGGAGCGGCAGCCCCGCCAGGCTGACGCCGATGAGGCTGTCCGACAGCAGGAAGAGCAGCGCTCCCGCGCCCGCCCGCCGGTTGACGCCCCAGGCGATCACCGCGGTGGAGACCAGCAGCAGCGAGTACGCCGCCACGGGCGCCCGCAGGTCGCCCAGGCCCGGCCAGAGCACCACGATGGCCGCCAGCCAGGCCAGGCCGTAGCCGGCCGGGATCGCGGGCGGCAGCCTGCGCAGGGCGCCCCTGCGCGCGAAGCAGGAGAGGTAGCAGACGTGGGCGGCGGCGAAGAGGGCCATGCCGGGGATGAACAGGCCGTCGATGTTCAGGCAGACGTCGCCGCCCCAGGAGAACAGCAACGCCGCCACCAGGCCCCGCGAGCCGCCGGAGGCCGCCGCCCACGCGGCCAGCAGCGGCATCAGCATCGCCTTGGTGAGGGTGTCGAACGGAGCCGCCTGCGCGGCCACCAGCGCCAGGTGCACGGCCGCACACACCCAGAACCCGACAAGCAGGGCACCACTTCGCATTCCGGGATCGTAGCGTTCCGCCGGTCCGCGCAGGGAACGGAGGAAGTCGCAGCGGGTCACGGGCTCGGGTGGAGGGGACGGCGTGAGCGGCCACTGGACCCGGCGCACGGGTCCCGTGCCGGCCGTCCATGCGCGCGCAGGGCATGCGGACGTTACCGTTGGGGGCATGATCATCTGGGTCGCTTCGTTCCCCCGATCAGGCAACACCTTCCTGCGCATCATCCTCAAGCAGCTGTACGGGGTGCGCACCTCCACCGTCTACGACGTGGACGGCGTGGCCGAGCGGCTCGGCCCCGACCTGATCGGCTTCGAGGAGCGCCCGTCCCCGATCGAGGAGATGCGCGCCTCCGAGAAGCTGCATTTCGTCAAGACGCACCGGCAGCGGGCCGGGGAGGAGGATCGCGCGATCTGCCTCGTGCGGGACGGCCGCGACTCCATCACCTCATGGGCCCGCCTGACCGGTGCGCCTGACGTCGAGGCCGGGATCCGCGCGATCATCGACCGCCGTGACGAGGCCGGAACGGGCAGCTGGGGCCGCAACGTCCTGAGCTGGCTACGTCCGCCCGCGCCCCAGCGCGTGATGCTCCGCTACGAGGAGCTGATCAGCCGGCCGCGACCGGCCGTCGAGAACGTGCTGGCCACGCTGGCGCCGGCCCTGCGGCCCCTGCCGGACGCCCGCATTCCCACCTTCGCGGAGCTCCACCGGGTCGACGGCGGCTTCTTCCGGCGAGGACACACCGGCACGCACGCGGACGAGCTGTCGGAGGAGCTGCACCAGCTCTTCTGGTCCCGCCCCGACAACGTCGCGGCCATGGAGCTGCTCGGGTACGCGCGCGACGCCTGCTAGGTGACGGCCGGCCCGGCAGGGACGCCTCAGCGGCGCAGCCGCGTCCAGGTGCCGTGCGGCGCCGACCGCAGGAGCGAGGACAGGCCGGCTTCGTCGAAGGCCAGCTCCAGGTCGGCCAGCCCTTCGGAGAAGTGGGCCCAGCCGTCGTAGTGGGCAGGGATCACCAGGCCCGGGTCCAGCACGGCCGCGGCGGCCGCGGCTCGCCGGCCGTCGAACGTCAGGGGACGCCCGTCGAACTTCGCGGGCACGCGGGCCGCCCCGGCGTGGATCAGCGCCACGTCGATGTCCGGCAGGCGGCGGGAGATCCGCGCCACGGTGCGGACGGAGGCGTTGTCGCCGCTGATGTAGATCGTGGGAAGCCCTGGACCGGACAGGACGAACCCGGTGACCTCGCAGTTGACGTGGCCGTCGGCATCACGATCGCCGTCCTCGGGGCCGTGGACGGCGGGGACCGCCAGGACGGTGAGATGGCCCTCGCCGTCGCCGCGGAGCACGCGGTGGCTGTCCCAGGGCGCGAGCCCGATCGCGGGGGGACCGAGCCGGGCCGCGGAGAGCGGGCCGGTGATGACCAGCGGGGCGGCTTCGGCGTACGCGCGTCCCCGCTCGTCGAGGTTGTCCGGATGGCCGTCGTGGCTGACCAGCACCAGGTCGATCGCGCCCAGGGCGTCCTCGGTGGCGGCGGGACCCGCCGTCTTCGTCAGGTATCCGTGCGGCCCGGCGTCGTCGAAGGTCGGGTCGCTGACGATGCGCAGGCCGCCGAGGTCGATGACGGCCGTGGGGCCGCCCAGGACGGTGATCGCACATTCCTGCCGGGGCAGCTCGGGGGTGGTCATCCGATCAGCTCCGATCGCCGCGGGCGGGTGACAGCGCGCACGCTCATGACGGCAGCTCCGTCCCGGCCTGTTCGCGCACCATGTGGTCGGCGTACCAGGCGGGCCAGTCCGGGTCCTCCGTGCCGAGGCGCGCCTCGTGCTCGCCGTGCGCGGCGGCGGCCCGGCGCAGCGCGGCCGCGAGGTCGGGGGCGGAGGCGTACGTGGTGGCCGACGGGTCGATCCGGCCCGGGAGCCGCGTGGTGACCTCCTGAAGGATCCAGCCGTTGCCGTCGGGGTCGCTGAAGGACAGGAACGAGCCGTAACTCGTGCGCCGCGGGTCCGGCCCGGGCACCCGGGCGTCGGTGCCGGCGTGGTGGAAGATGCCGCCGGCGTCGTGGAAGATCTCGCTCGGGCCGGCGCCGAGCCGGTTGAGCTCGTCGTACGCGGCGGCGATGTCGTCGACGATCAGGTGCAGCCCCTGCGCCGAGCCGGGCGCCTGGGACGTGACCGAGGTGCCGAAGATGACCGAGGCCGGCGAGCCGGGCGGGGTCACCTGCACCACCCGGAAGTCCTCACCGGTGGCGAGGTCGGCGTCGAGCCGCCAGCCCAGCCCGGTGTAGAAGTCCCTGGCCCGGTCGACGTCCGAGACCGGCACCACGACGACTTCGAGTTTCATGTCCATAATGTGCGCCTCCTGCGCTCGTGCCGGGGACCGGCACGATGGGTTCGTTGGACTCCCGCGTCAACGCACCGACCTACAGGATTATTCTCATCATCCATCGAATCAAGAAACCCCAGGTCAAATACTATTTTGCCGTAGTTCTGTATGATGTAGGTCATCCAGGTAAGGGAGGAAAGGGGTTGATATGGGCCATTCGCAGGCGGACAAGGCGGCGACCCGCGCCCGGGTCCTGCGGATCACCTCCCGTAAGATCCGCGCTGAGGGAGTCACCCGCCCGGCCATCGCGGACCTCATGAAGGAGGCCGGGCTCACGCACGGCGGCTTCTACAAACACTTCACCTCGCGCGACGATCTCATCGCCCAGGCCGCCGCCGTCGCCCTCACCGAGGGCTCGGCGAAGCTGGAACGGGCCGCGCGCGGGAACGAGCGGAGCGCGCGGGACGGTCTCATCGACGCCTATCTCGCCAGACGGCACCGCGACAGACCGGCCACCGGCTGCGCGCTGGTCACCCTGGGAGCCGCCGCGGGGCGGGGCGACGAGCGGCTCCGGCAGGCCTACGAGAAGCAGGTCCGCGCGTACCTGGAGCTGATCGAAGGCCCGGACGGCGACGGCCGGGACGCCGGGGCAGAGGCGATGCTCACCCTCGCCGCCCTGGTCGGCGCCGTGCTCATGGCCCGGGCCGTGGCCGACGAGGACCTCTCGGACGAGTTGCTCGAGACCGTCGCCCGGAGGCTCAGACAACCCGCCTCAGAAGCCTCCTGAGGCCGGCGTCCCGCGACGCGCGCCGAGCACCTCGCGGCCCCGCGGCGACCCCGGCCGGAACGTCGCGGTACCTGCCCGGCGGCAGGGCCAGCACCACGACGTCCGCCCCGGCCGCCGCCTGCGCCGCGCTCACCGCGACCGCGCCGGGCGTGACGACCTCGACGAGGAGGGGGATCCGCGAGGCCGCCCCGGAGCCCGCGATCAGGACGCGGTAGCCGGCCGCGACGGCGCGGCAGTCACGGTCTCCTCCTCCGCATCCTGACGTGGAGCACGGTTCAGGCGGCCTGGCGGAGCGGGGCCAGGGCACGGCTCCAGGCGACGACCTCGTCGAGCATGGTCACGAGGGCCGCCACCTGCCGCTCATCGGCCACGAGCCTGCTGAAGTCGCGGAAGTCGGTGAACAACGACAGGGCCACGTTGGTGCGCACGTCGGCGAGCTTCAGCTCACCGCCGATCAGTCGCAACTGCTCCGCCGCCCGGGCCCCGCCGACGCTGCCGTAGGACACGATGCCGAAGGCCTTGTGGTTCCACTCGGCGAACAGGTAGTCGATCGCGTTCTTCAGCACACCGGAGGTGGAGTGGTTGTACTCGGGCGTCACCATGACGAAGCCGTCGTAGGAGGCGATCTTGGCGGCCCACGCCTTCGTGTGCTCGTTCTGGTACTGGCCGTAGGCCGGCGGCAGGGGCTCGTCCAGGTGCGGAAGCGGGTGGTCCAGCAGGTCCACCAGCTCGAAGACGGCGTCCGTGCGCCGGGAGGCGTGCTCCAGCACCCACCGCGCCACCTGCTCGCCGTTGCGGCCGGGGCGGGTGCTGCCGAGGATGATGCCGATGCGAATCATCGCAGGGTCCTTTCAACGGATGTCTTACGGTGTGGGGTTGCCAAGGAGGCCCCGGGGCGGGCGGGAGCGTGTGAGAGTCCCGGTGGGCATGCGAACGCCCAGGGGCGATGCCGGCGGGACCTCGTCTCCGGTACCTGCGCCGACGGCGTCGAGCTGGGCTTTCCGCCGGCCTCGGTGACTTCCGAGTACTGAATACCCGCACGTGACCGGTCACTTCAACGGAACCGTGGTCACCTGGAGTGAACCGGCCAGGTCTCAGCCGAGATCGTCGGCGTCGAGGCCGGCCGCCTGGTCGAACGCGCGGCGGTTGGCGCGGAGCGTGTCCTGGTGGTCGGCCGTCCACCGGGCGAGCGCCAGGACGGGCTCGGACAGGGTGCGGCCGAACGGGGTCACCTCGTACTCGACCCTGGGCGGGACCTCCGGATAGATCACGCGCTTGACCAGCCCGTCCCGCTCCAGATTGCGCAGCGTCAGCGTCAGCATGCGGCGGGAGATGCCGGGCGCGGTCCGCAGCAACCCGGTGAAGCGCATCGGCCCCATGTCGAGCAACCCGATGAGGATCAGGCTCCACTTGTCCCCGACCCGGTCCAGCACGGACCGGAGAACGTCCGGGTCGTGATCGAGGCACGTCCTGTTCAGAGAACGCAGCACTCTGTCCGCCTCGGCCTGGTGCGACATGCGGCCCCCGCCTCCTCCGTCACCCGCGAGCGACCAGGTCACGTCGCTGTCACTCGTCAGCGCAGAGTACCTCAGTGACCAGAAGTAACCGTGGGGAGGCCTGGGTGGCTCTGGGGGACCGAGGCCAGGCCGAACGGGCGGGGCTGGCGTGCACGGTGACGCTTCCCGGCCACGGCGTGATGACGGTCGAGGACGCTGTGCGCCGGCTCGGGCTTGACGCCGCCATCCTGCGCGCCGAGCGGGAGGTCGAGCCCGAGGACAAGCCGTGACTCGACCTCGTGGTCCACTTGCCGGGCATGGTGCTGAAAGACCACCGACGAGGGGTTCGAGCAGGCGATCGGCCGCAACACGCGCAGCGCGTGTCTCACGCTCAGGCAGAGCAGCGCGCCGGCGCGCGCTCACCCGGCGGCGTACAGCCTGGCGATGCGCGCGCCGAGGTCGGCGCCGTAGTTCTCGTGGTAGACCTGGGCCGAGCAGTAGACCGGGCCGCCCTGGCGGGCCAGGGCGGGAGTCCAGACGGCGGCGTTCTCCACGCCGGGGTCGGCCATCGCCATGCCGGTGAGGGCGACGTCGTCCACGCTGACGTCGATGAAGTAGTCGCTCACGCCCTTGCGCTCGTACAGGCGCCACTGCAGTGTCGCGCCCGTCGCGCCGCTCAGCTTGGCCGTGAGGTCGACCGTCGTCCGCTGCCAGGTGTCGGCCGCGTCGGCGGTGACGTCCCGCTGCCAGACCACCTGGCCGTTGAGCAGGAGTTGCTTGACGTGGTAACCGGCCGGATGCTGCGTCCCGCGGCCGTCGCGGTGCCAGAAGCTCACCACCCGCCTGGCCGCCCCCGCGCTCAGGGTGACCTTCCGCGTCGCGCCGCATGACTCGCCGGCCTTGGTGGCCGTGCTCTTCTGAACGACGAAGCTCAGCCGTCCGTCGCCCGTGCGGGCCAGGTTGTCGGCGGCGGGGCGCGTCCACCCCTGGTCGCGGGAGACGAACGGGAGCTTGTACTGGAGCACCCCGGCGAGCTCACCGCTGCGGACGTGCTCCACGCCCTTCTTGGTGACCGCCTCGACGTAGGACACCGTCGGCTTCTGGGCGGCGTGGCTCAGCGGGTGGGCGTAGGGCATCAGGTGGACCTCGGTGCCGGGCAGCCGCTTGGCGAGCTGCCGCACCTGGTACGACAGGCTCCACGACCAGGAGGTGTCCCGGTACGGCTCGTCGCGGAAGGGGAAGATCACCCCGTCCATCAGCGGGATCTGCTCGGCGATGAACGCGTCGGTGAACTGCGCGTAGTAGACGGTCGGGACGAACTTGAGGGCGGGGCTGATCGCCCTGGCCGCAGACCGCATCTCCCCGACGTAGGCCGGGGTGAACGTCTTGAGGTCGTAGGCGTAGTCGTCCACCGTCCAGGCGACCAGGTTCGGGTGGCTCCTGGCGAGGGTGGCGATCTCGCGGGACCAGGCCACGTAGTCGTGCTTGAACGGCCGGGAAACGCAGCAGCCCTGCTGGCTCGGCGAGTACACCAGCACCCAGACGTCGATCCCCGCGGCGGCCGCGGCGGGCAGGAACTCGTCCCGCAGGTCGGTCCAGTGCACGTTGTCGCCGGCCATCGGATAGACGTAGGTGTTCGCGTTGAGCGCCTTCAGCCCCGCGATGATCGCCTTGGTGTCCACGTGCCTGATGCCGTCGGCGCGCGGCTGCTCTTCGCGCATGAGGTTGCCCGCCGTGCCGAGCGCGCCCGGGGTCGCGGCGTACGACACGCCGGGGATCATCGACAACAGCACGGCCAGGACGGTCACGAGCGCTGGACGGATCACGAGGGGTTCCTTCGGACATGATCGAGTACGGAGCCGTCAGCGTAGTCAGCGCCGGTATGTCGCCGGTATGCGCTGGCGGGGTCCCCCGCCGGCCTCGTACCGCACGGTGCGCCCCGCCGAAGGGGACATGGTCCGCCGATCGGTCATCCACAGGTGCCTGTGGTGCGCCGATCGCCTGGGGCGGGCCTCACTCCCAGCGGAACAACAGCGCCGCGACGACCCCGCCGACCACCAGGCTCGCGGTGAGGCTGAGCAGGTGGACCGCCTCGACGGGTGAGCCGCTCCACGCCGCCGACATGGACACCACCGCGGCGCCGAACGGCAGCCACTCCCCGATCGCCGCGAGCACCACGGGCAGGCTGTCGCGCCCGCCGAACATCCCGCCCAGCGCGCCGAGCAGGAAATACAGGGCCAGGCCGATGGCCACCGCGGAGTTCGGCGTGGGCGCCACCGCTGCGACGATCAGCCCGGTGGCGTACAACGAGGCCGTGGCGAGCGCGAACACGCCGAGCGCCGCGCCGGCGTCCACCGGAGGCTGGGCGCCGAACACCAGGAGCGCCACCACCCAGGCGGCCGCGACCCCGGCGGCCGTCTGCAGCACGCTGACGGCCACCTGGGCGGCCAGCACCATGGCCGGCGAGGCGGGCGTCACCGCCAGGCGTCTCAGGATCCCGCTGCGGCGGTAGTAGGCCAGGAAGCTCGGCATGTTGATGATGCCGATCGTGGCCACGACCATCGTGAACACCAGCGGCAGCACGTACACGTCGAGCGCCGTGCGGCCGTGCGCGACCGGCTGCCGCGCGGCCGACGAGGCGTTCATCACCAGGATCAGCACGGGCAGCCCCAACGGCACGATCAGGCCGGCGGTGTCGCGCGCGACCATCCTCATCTCGCAGACCAGCAACTGCATCCAGGCCCCGGGCCCGGGGCGGTGCACGGTGACGCTCGTCATCGGGTCGTCTCCTCCTCGTTGTCCAGCCGCCGCCCCGTCAGCGCGAGGAAGGCGTCGTCCAGGGTGGCCTGCTCGCTGCGCGTTCCGACGGCCACGACGCCGGCCCGCACCAGCCCCACGCTCACGGCCTGCAGCAGGTCGCCGTGGCCTTCGACGACGACTGTGTCGCCGTCCACGCGCACCTGCTCGACCCCGTCGATGCTCTCCAGCAGCCCGCCGGGCACCGGCTCGGTGGCCCGGAAGGTCACCCGCTGGGCGAATCCGACCCTGCCGACGAGCCCGGCGGGAGTGTCGAGGGCGACGACCCGGCCCGCGTCGAGCAGCGCCACCCGGTCGCACAGCCGCTCGACCTCCTCCATGGCGTGGCTGACGAGCAGCACGGTGACGCCCGAATCGCGCAGGGACTCCACGGTGGCCCACATCTGGCGGCGCGCCTGCGGGTCGAGCCCGGTGGTGAGCTCGTCGAGGATCACCACCCTGGGCCGCCCGACCAGGGCGAGGGCGATCGAGAGCCGCTGCTGCTGCCCCCCGGACAGCTTCTCGAAGCGGACGCGGCGGGATTCGGTCAGGCCCACCGACTCGATGAGCTCGGCGGCGTCCAGCGGGGCCGGGTAGAAGCTGCGGTACAGACCCACCATCTCGGCGACCGTGAGCGCGGCATGCAGATGGCTGTCCTGCAACTGGACGCCGAGGACCTGCCGGATGCGGGCGCGGTCGCGCCGCGGGTCCAGGCCGAGCACGCGGACGGCCCCTCGGTCGGGCCGCCGCAGCCCGGCGATCAGCTCCACGGTGGTCGTCTTGCCGGCCCCGTTGCGGCCGAGCAGGCCGAAGATCTCGCCCGCGCCGATGGACACGCTGACGTCGTCCACGGCGATCGTGGAACGGTACCGCTTGTGCAGGCCCTCGGCCTCGATGGCGGGCGATGATGAGAGTGCAGGCATGGCACCGACGCTAGGAGCGGGCGGGCGGGGCCCGCTCGTGCCGATGGTCAGCTTCCGTGCCCATGACTTTCGGCACCCCCGGCGCGGCGCCGCGCGACAGTACAGTGGCGGCATGCGGGGAATCGGGCCGGATGCCTGGTCGGGTCTGGTGGTGCTCCTGTTGTGCTGCGCGACGGGCACGCCGGTCCTGTTCAGCGGGGCCGACACACGCATCCCGAAGGCCATGTGGCTCGCGCTGTTCGCGATGCTCCTGGTGTGCTTCGTGGCCGCCGCTCTCTGCCACCAGCGCCGGCCCCTGCCCGCGCGGCTCTCGTACAGCCTGGGTGTCGTCCTGGGCTGGGGCATCGTCCTGACCTCGCCCGACGCCGGGTGGCTGCCGATCCTGCTGGTCTTCATCGCGGCCATGAGCGCCTACCTGCTGCCGCCATGGGCGGGGCCGGTCGTGATCGTGCTCAACTCCGTCGTCATCGCCACGACCTTCAGCCTCGTCGGCGGCGTCGCCGCGGACATCGCCATCGGCACGCTGCTCTACCTGCTGATCCAGGCGGCGTCGCTGCTCAGCACCATCGCGATCCTCAGGGAGCAGCGGATGCGCCGCGAGCTCGCGCAGGCGCACGTCGAGCTGCGCGCGGCGAGCGTCGTGCTCGCCGACTCGGCCCGGGCCCACGAGCGGCTGCGCATCGCCCGCGAGCTGCACGACCTCGTCGGCCACCAGCTCACGGCCCTCACCCTCGAACTGGAGGTCGCGCGCCATCACGACGGCGCCGGCGCGCGCCCGCACGTCGAACGCGCCAACCGGGTGGCCAGGGAACTGCTGGACGACGTGCGCACGACCGTGGGGCAGCTCCGCGCCGACGCGCCCGACCTGCGGGAGTCCCTGGCCTCGGTGGTGAGCGGAATCCCCGGCCTGGACATCAGCGTGGAGATCGACGACGACGTCCAGACCACGGAGGAACAGACCATGACGCTCATCCGCGTCGTGCAGGAGATCGTCACCAACACCATCCGGCACGCGGACGCGACCCGGCTGCGCATCGTCATCGAGCGGCGGCCGGACGACACCGTGCGCCTGACCTCCGCCGACGACGGCCGCGGCGCGTCCCGCATCGTGCCGGGCAACGGCCTGCGCGGCCTGGCCGAGCGGGTCGGCGCGATGGGCGGGGACGTGCGGCTGGACGGCAGCGACGGATTCCGCGTCACCGCCTGGATGCCGGCGTGACGATCCGGGTGCTCGTGGTGGACGACCAGACCCTCGTGCGGCAGGGCATCCGCAGCCTGCTCGACCTGACCGACGACATCGAGGTGGTGGGCGAGGCCGACGACGGCATGGCCGCCCTGGCCGCCATCGAGGAGCACGCCCCCGACGTCGTGCTCCTCGACCTGCGCATGCCCCGCCACGACGGCATCTGGACGCTCACCGCCCTGCGCGACGGCGCGGCGCAGGAGCCGCCTGCGGTGCTGGTCCTGACCACCTTCGACACCGACACGCTGGTGCTCGACGCGATGCGCGCCGGAGCGTGCGGCTACCTGCTCAAGGACGTGACGCTCGAACAGCTCACCCGGGCCATCCGCACCCTCGCCGACGGCGGCACCCTGATCTCTCCCTCGATCACCGACCGGCTGCTGCGCGCCGTGCGCCGGCGCCGCCCTGCCGAAGGCGAGGACCTGCCGCGGATCCAGCCGCTCACCGATCGGGAGCTGGAGGTCCTGCGGCTGGTGGCGGAGGGGTACAGCAACCGGGAGATCGCGCGGGCGCTGTTCCTGGCCGAGGGCACGGTCAAGAACCACGTCTCGGCCCTGCTGGTCAAGCTCGGCGCGCGTGACCGTACCAACGCGGTGCTGCGCGCGCTCCACGAGAACGTCCTGAACTGACCCGGGATCGCCACGAGCGTGGGGGCCTCGCGACGCACGGCGCGGCGTCTTCCACCAGGTGCTTCGGCCGGCCACCAGCAGGACCTTGCCGACAGGCCCGCCGGCCTCCATGAGCCGGTGCGCCCCGGCGGCGTCGGCCATGGGGACGCTCTGGTCGATGACCAGGCGAACGGCCCTGCGGGACGGCGACCTTCCGCGCGTAGCCGCCCCCGGTCAGCAGCGCGCAGACCTCATCGCCCACCTGCCGGCCGCTCACGCCCTGGCGGACAGGCCGGGTGTCCCGGCCGCCGGTTCGCGGCGTCAGCCGGTCGGCGCTGGCGCCGCCCGTCCCGCCATGCCGTCGGCCCACCGGGGTGAGGCGTCCGTGGTGTGCGACCTCGCCGCGGGGGCGGTGAACAGGGCGTCGACGAGACGGGGACCGGCAGGTGCAGGGCGAGCCGGCCTGCCCGGAAAATCGAGAAGAACCCGATGGACGTGGTCCGCCATGCTGGACCGGGCGATGGGCGCGCAAGCCCCTGCTACGGCCGGGAGGCATCGTGAGCGACAGGACCGGACTGGGTGACCGTATGAAGGGCTACGAGGCGGTCACGCGCACGCTGCTGCCGCGCCGCACCTACGCCGTGGTCCGGGTGGACGGCCGGGCGTTCCACACCTTTCTCCGGCACGCCGACCGGCCCTTCGACGAGGCGGTGATGCGTGCCATGGACGGCGTGGCGGAGGCCCTGTGCGCGGAGATGTCGGGGGCGGTGTTCGCCTTCACACAGTCGGACGAGTGCAGCGTCCTGCTGGCCGACTTCGAGTCCACCGGCACTCAGCCGTGGTTCGGCGGCGTCGTCCAGAAGATCGTATCCATCGCCGCCTCGACCGCGACCGTCGCCTTCAACAAGCGGTACGCCGTGGACGGCAGCGACCCGCACGCCACCTTCGACGCCCGCGTGTTCACCATCCCCGACGTGGTGGAGGTGGCGAACTACTTCCTGTGGCGGCAGCGAGACTGCGTCCGCAACTCGATCACCATGGCGGCGCAGGCCAGGTTCTCCCACCAGCGGCTGCGCGGCAGGTCCACCGGCGACATGCAGGAGATGCTGTGGTCCCAGCACGGCATCAACTGGAACGACTACCCCGACGGCGCCAAGCGCGGCCGGGTGTGCGTCCGCCACACCGAGGAGCGGGAGGCCGGCTGGACGGAACAGCGGACCGGCCGGCAGATCGCGGCACGAGCGCTGCGGTCCCGCTGGGCGTCCGGGGCGGCGCCGCACTTCACCGCGAAGCCGGACGGCTGGCTGGCGTCCGTCGTCCCGCCCATGCCGTCCCTCGTGCCCGACGTGGAGACATCGTGACCAGGCCGGCCGCGTCGCGTTCGAGCGGACAGGGTCATGCCAGCGGCACCCCTGCCACGTGCCGGCGCCATCAGCTCAGGCGCGGTCGCGTGCCTGTGGCACAGTTCTCACTGTGTCGTTCGACGATCTGCCGGACTGGCTGCCGGCGTGGTGTCTGACCCATCTCGGAGACCGGCCCGCCGACGTGCTGTTCCGGCAACAATCGATGTCGGCGGTGTTCGGTCTCCGCTTGGCCGGGGGTACGGACGTCGTGGTCAAGGCCCGCGACGACGACGGCCGGGCGGAACCATGCGTGGCGGCGCAGGCCCGGCTGGCCGGGAACGGGTTCCCCTGCGCCCACCCGATCACGCCGGTCGTCGGTGTCGGCCCCCTGGCGGTGCACGCGGAGGAGTTCCGCCCTGGGGGAGAGGTGCTGCACGGGGACGCGCCGGACGTCGCCGCGCGCTACGCGGAGGTCTTCGCCCGGCTGATGGCCGCCCTGGAGGACCTCGCCGTCACGCCGCCGCTGCCGAACCCTCGCTGGGTACGGTGGGATCACCCGGGCCCCGGGCTGTGGCCGCCGATCGAGTCGCTCGACGAGAAGGACCAGAGTCCCGTACCCGGCCACGTCCTGGACACGGCCGACAGGGCCCGCCGCCGGCTGCTGGCCGCCGACCTGCCGTGCGTGCTGGGCCACGCCGACTTCGAGTCGCACAACCTCCGGTGGCATGACCACCAGGTGTGGACGGTGCACGACTGGGACAGCCTGGCCTGGCAACCGGAAGCCGCCCTGGTGGGAGCCGCGAGCGCGGTCTTCCCCAAGCTGGGGCCTGCCACCCTGCCGCCGATCGAGAGCACCGAGGCGTTCCTGGCCGCCTATCAGGACGTCCGTGCCCGCAGGTTCACCGACGAAGAGCTGCAGGTCGCGTGGGCGGCCGGCCTGTGGCCGGCGGCCCACGACATCCGATGGGAAGCGCTTCACGGCTACACCGCGGTGACCGGCAGAGCGCTCTGGACGCAAGCGGCCGAACGCCTCCGCCGGGCGAACGCCTGAGGCGCCGGCGGGGCGGAGCCGGGCGACGTGCGGCGGCTGGGCGCCCTGGAGGAGGCCTGCCGGCACTGGTCGGGTCGCTGGGCGGCGGCGCGCTCTACGTGGTCACCCGTCTCGCCGGGCCGCTGCCGCGGGTGCCGGTGGTCGTGGCACTGGTGACGATCGGCGGGCTCGTGTACTGGTGACGCTCGCGGGCTCGTGCCGGGAGCACACGCCGGCCGGAGGGCGAGTCCCGGCCGAGGCCGCTTGGCAGCGGAACCCGGTCAGCCGCGTCACCGCGCGCGATAAACCCGGCGACTTCGACGATCGATCCCGGGATACTGGTCGCCCATGGATGAGGTCACATTGGTCGTCGCCCACTCCGAGCGCGCGACCCTGCGCGTCGGCGACGTGTTCCTGAAGGTGGACGGCGATCAGGCGCGCATCGACGCCGAGGTCGAGGCGATAGCGCTGGCGCCGGTCCCGACCCCGAAGGTCCTGTGGCACAAGCCGCCGGTGCTCGCGATCGCCGCGGTCCCGGGGACGGCGCTCGGCAGCCTCGGCGAGCCGTCGGCCGCGTCCCCGGCGGCGTGGGCCGCGGCAGGCGCCGCCATCCGGAAGCTGCACGACGCGCCGCTGCCGCCCCGGCTCGGCCGGGCAGGCCGGGGCATCGACGAGTTGGCGGCGGAGCTCGACGGCGAGTGCGAGTGGCTCGTGACGAACGGCGTCCTGCCCGCCGACCTGGTCACCCGCAACCGCCAGGTCGCCGAGGCCGCGCTCCGGCCGTGGACTCCGGCTTTCACCCACGGCGACCTGCAGATCACTCACGTGTTCGTCGACGGCGACGAGGTCACGGGCATCATCGACTGGTCCGAGGCGGGCCAGGGCGATGCCCTGTTCGACCTCGCCATCTTGACGCTCGGGCACGAGGAGCACCTCGGCGACCTCGTCGCCGGCTACGGCGCCGACGTCGACCTCGACGTGATCCGCGCGTGGTGGTCGTTGCGAAGCCTGGTGGTGGTTCGCTGGCTGGTCGAGCATGGCTTCGACCCGTTCGCGCCGGGTTGTGAGGTCGACGTCCTGAGGTCCCGGCTGCCATGAGAAGTCCCATGGGATGGCCGGTCGACGAGACGTAGCCGCTGAGCGGCCGATCCGCCGGCATCGCGTGGCGAAATTCGGCAGGCTGGAGCCGGCACCAGATCCCGTACGCCTCGGCGGCGGAGGAACCGGCGGCCGTCCTGCGGGGATCGCCCGGGATCCGGGCGCGTTACCCGTACGGCAGGACCTGCGCACGTGAGGCCGCCATGGTCCTCGGCCAGGCCGCGAGACTGAACAACGAGGCCCTCGCCCTGTCCGCCGCCCATCGGCACGAGCAGGCGCGCGCCCTGATCCGGCGAGCCGCCGACGCCTGCGAACTCCTGGCGGAGGAGCATCCCGGCACCTACGCCATCGAGCTGATCAACGCCGGTTGCATCGCCCTGGACGTCGCCGTGGCAGCCCCCGAACCTCTGGCACGAGCTCTGCGGCCGGCCACGGCCCATGCCGCCCCGGAACACGCCGTCCTCGGACGGAACAACCCGCGCAGGGCCGCCGACAAGGATCCGGAAGGCGTGTCCGCCCAGTTCCGGCGGCTCTCGACAGGGCCCCAGGCGTAGACGGGACCCACCGGCAGGCCTGCCGACGGCCAGAAGTGCGTCCATCCTTAATGGAACTAGTTTGCCATTAAGTCCGGCTGTCGCTATGGTTCAGCTAACGGAACTTCAGTCCCATTAACAGGAGTTGTGATGAACCGCTTCGCTCTCGCGACGGGCACCGCGCTGACCACGTTGACGCTCGCTCTGACCACCTCCGTGGCCGCCGCCGTGCCCCCTCAGGCCGGTGTCGTCCGGCAGGCGGACTGGCGGGCAGCGTGGACGGCCGCGCCGCAACGCGCCAGCACCGGTTTCGAGCCCAACTGGTCGGAGGAAGGCTTCAGCGGCCAGAGTGTGCGCCAGGTGGTACGCCTCACCACCGCCGGATCGTCGCTGCGCATCCGCCTGTCGAACGACTACGGCCCCTCGGCCGTCCACCTGACCGCAGCCACCGTGGCCCACGCCGGGCAGGGCGCCTCGGTGCGGCCCGGGTCGGTGCGGCGCCTGACGTTCGACGGCGCCTCGTCCGCCGACCTGCCCGCTCACGGCTCCCTGGCCAGCGATCCGGTGCCGCTGCGCGTCCAGCCGTTCCAGTCCGTGGCCGTGACCCTCTACTTCGCCGGCACCACCGGCCCCGCGACCTTCCACTCCCAGGCCTACGCCACCAGCTACCGGGCCCAGGGCGACCACGCCGCCGACACCGCCGCCACCGCCTTCGCCCAGGCCACCCACTCCTGGTACTACCTGTCCGGCATCGACGTCACCGGCGGCCAGGGCGCCAAGCGGAACGCCGTGGTGACGTTCGGCGACTCCATCACCGACGGCTTCGGCTCCACCAACGACGCCAACGGCCGCTACCCCGACGAGCTGGCCGAGCAGCTCGCCGCCAAGGGCCGGGCCCGGCCGGTCCTGAACGCCGGCATCGGAGGCAACCTCGTCCTGAACGACTCCGCCTGGTACGGCGACCACTCAGCCGCCCGCTTCCGCCGCGACGTGCTCGACCAGCCGGGCGTCGGTACGGTCGTCGTGCTCCAGGGGGTCAACGACCTCGGCTTCAGCGAGTCCGACACCCCCACCTACAAGCCCGCGCCCGTGGTCTCCGCCCAGGAGCTGATCGCCGGGCACCGGAGGCTCATCCGGCTGGCGCACGCCCAGGGCGTCAAGGTCGTCGGAGCCACCCTGCTGCCCTTCAAGGGCTCCGACCACTGGGGCGAGCACGCCGCCACCGTCAGCGACGCCGTCAACCAGTGGATCCGCACCTCGGGCGAGTACGATGCCGTCGTCGACCTCGACCGCGCCATGGCCGCCCCCGGCCAGGCGGACGTGCTCAACCCCGCCTACGACAGCGGCGACCACCTCCACCCGAACGACGCCGGCTACACCGTCATGGCCCGCCACATCGCCGACGAGCTGACCTCCAAGGTCATGTGACCCGCGCGAACCAAGACCCGGGCGTCCGGCCTCCCCAGCGGGGGCCGGACGCTCCGTCGTCCGCGCGGACCAGGGCCAGGCCGGTGTGGCCGGCGTGATGAGCCGGGCCCGACCACCACGCGGGCCCGCTAGCCGATGAAGTCGATGTTCGGGTGCCGCGGGGATTCGCCGTCGAACAGGTGCCGGTCCCGTCCGCGAAGGTGCAGCTCGAAGAACGCGCCGATGTAGTCCCGTTGCGCGGCCAGCGAACGGCGGGGGTCGATGGTGCCGATGACCGCCTCACGCTTCTCCGGCGCCACGCGCGCGCCGAGTTGCGGCACGATGATCTGCAGGTCGGTGTAGGCCAGGTGCGTGCTGCCGCCGCGCAGGAACAGATCCCGCTTCCAGCCTCGCTGACCGGCCCAGAACTCCGCCCAGCTGCGGTCGAACGCGGGATTGCGGTGCGTGTGCTCGAGGAGGTTCCCGTTCTCGTCGACGCCCTCGGCGCCCATCAGGAGGAACGGCCTGTCCAGGCCGCGTTTCGTGACTTCTCCCGGTATATAAGGACTTCCCGGGGGATAGCCGACCGCCGTCGCCATCGCGCCGTCCAGGTTGATCCCGGCGTCGACACGGCGATCGTGGACCATCGTCTCGCCCGCGGTGAAGCCGCCGTAGGAGTGCCCGTACGCGCCGACCCGGGACAGGCCGAGCGACCGGCCGAGCCCGCGGGGGAGCGGCCGCTTGCCCGCGTCGGGATTCTCGCCCCGGCTGATCTTCGTGAGCTGGTCGAGGACGAACCGGCTGTCGGTCACCCGGGCGTCGAGCGCCTTCTTCTCGAACGCGGGGCTCTCACCCCCGGGCACCGCGAGTTCGAGCCGCCCGCCGGGGAACTCGACCGCCGCGCTCTCGTAGGTGTGCGAGAGCGAGACGACGACGTGGCCCCGGCTCGCCAGATCGTCGACGATCGCCGTGTACGTCTCCCGCGGGCCGCCGAAGCCGGGGGAGAAGAGCGCGACCGGCTTCGGCGCGCCGTGCGCCACGGGGACGCCGGTCTCGGCCCTTCGCTTCGCCGAGGCCCAGTCGATGGAGCCCGGCGGGAGACCGAGGTAGTCGTCGCCTGCCAGCGCCTGGTCGACGACGGTGCTCATGCCGGCCGTGACCCACGGCGCCCGCGGGCCCCTGGCGGACCGGTCCGCCGGGTAGGCGACGGTGACCATGAGCTCCCGGCGCCGTTCCGGCTTCCACGGATCGGGGCGGGACGGGTCGACGAGGTGGAGGTCGATGGTGCCGACGGCGTACTGGCCGGTGAGGGCCGGCGCGGTGAGCTCGGCCTGCTCCGCCGCCACGGCGGGAGCGGCCGCGATGAGCCCGCCCGCGAGCGCGAGGCCCGCGATCAGCGCCGGACCCCGCACCACCTTCGTGCGTCTCGATGACACTGCTGGAGTCCTTCCGCGTCGGGGCGGCCCCAGCGGCCGCTTGCCTGCGAACTCTGGCAGCGTCCCGGCGTAACGCGCATCCCTCTTCGGATGGAACCCGCGCTCACCCCTGAGGGGCACGGCAGGTTGCTGACCGCCACCGGGCGGAACGGGAGGCCGGACGCGGCGTCATACTGATGCGATGCTGATCACCGAAGTCTCCCCGGCCGACGATCCGCTCGGCTCGCAGTTGCTCGCCCTGCAGCGTGCCTCCTACGCCGTCGAGGCCGAGCTCATCCAGGACGACCGGATCCCGCCCCTGCACGAGAGCCTGGACGACCTGCGCGCCCAGCCCCTCTCGTGGCTGGGCGCGATGGTCGAGGGAGACCGGCTCGCGGGCGCGGTGGCGTGGGAGGAGACGCCCGCCGAGGTGGACATCAACCGCCTGATCGTCCATCCTGACGTGCTGCGGCGAGGGATCGGCAGGAGCCTGGTCGAGGAGGTCATGGCCAGGGCGGGGGAGCGCCGGATCGTGGTGGCCACCGGGCGGGACAACGTGCCGGCTCGTGCGCTGTACGAACGGCTCGGGTTCGGCCTGCGCGGCGAGGTCGAGGTGATCCCCGGTCTGTGGATCGCGCAGTACGGGTTTCCGGCGGCCTGAGGAGTCAGGTGAGCTGCTGGAGGCGCCGGCCGGTGGCCTCGGCGACGCGGGCGCAGCCGACGACGGTGACCGGCCAGCCGCTGCGGGCCCCGGTGCCGGAGTCGTCGGCCTCGAAGGCCACGACCGAGCGGCGGGTGGTGGCCGCCGGCTCGGAGCCGGCCGCCGTACGGATGACGATGTCCTGCTCGTCCAGGCAGAAGTTGACCGGCTGCACCGCCGGCAGCGCGCGGTCGGTGAAGACGATCCGCCCGATCGGGCGTGACGGCGGCAGGCGCATGCACTCCTCGCGGGTGAGCACCTGCAGACCGGCCGAGTCGAGTTTCATGTCTTCAGCCTGCCCGCGTTCCTGGCCGGCAGGTCAGGGACGAAGGTCCCGCGACGGCCGCCGATCGCCCTCGGCGGTGGTGAGCGCAGGCTGAGGGGGCACGCCGGGGATGATCCGGTGCGGTGCCAGGGTGGAATTTCGTGTGCGAGGACCGGGGTGTGTCCGGAATCGGGCTACCCGTTCGTCACTAGGGTGACTCGTCAGCATGGCGGCAAGCCATCCGTTCGAAGGAGCCCGGAGTGAAGTACCTGATGTTCGTCTGCACCGACGCCCAGCCCGACACCGACAAGGAGAACGAGCCGGACATTCACGCGTGGGTGTCGGAGAACGACGCTCGCGGGCGGCGGTTGCAGGGCTCGGAGCTGGCCCCGGCTGCCGCGGCCACCACCGTCCGGGTGCGCAACGGTGAGTTGCTGCTGTGCGAGGGGCCCTTCGCCGAGACCCAGGAGGTGATCGTGGGCTTCGACCTGCTGGAGTGCGCGGACCTGGACGAGGCGGTCGAGATCGCCCGCACCCATCCCATGGCTCGGGCCGGGCGGCTGGAGCTGCGTCCGTTCGCGGGGCCGCAACAGTGACGCTGGTGCCAGGCTCCAGGTCCGCCGGGGCGGGTGCGGCGGCTCCGGCGGCTGCTGCCGGTTCGGCGGCCTCGGCGGCCTCGGCGGCCTCCGCGGCCTCCGCCGTCGAGGCCGCCGCCGCGGACGCCTACGTCCGCATCGTCGCCGCGCTGATCCGCGTCACGGGTGACTGGGCGCTGGCCGAGGACTGCGCGCAGGAGGCGTTGACGCTGGCCCTGCAGCGGTGGCCGGCCGACGGCGTACCGGCC
Organism: Nonomuraea thailandensis; assembly: GCF_024172165.1. Classification (GTDB taxonomy): domain Bacteria; phylum Actinomycetota; class Actinomycetes; order Streptosporangiales; family Streptosporangiaceae; genus Nonomuraea; species Nonomuraea thailandensis. The sequence continues at coordinate 3,043,844 of NZ_JAMZEB010000002.1, forward strand.
AATCCCGGAGGCTGGCTCATGACGGTCGCCCGCAACCGGGCGATCGACACGCTGCGGCGAGCTTCGGTGGAACGCCGCAAGCTGGACGAGCTGGCGGTGCTCGCCCGCACCGCCACACATCCCGCCGGCCGGGCGCAGGCGGCGGGAGAGACAGCAGGGGAGGTGGAGGGCGAGGTGGAGGGCGAGGTGGAGGGCGAGGTGGAGGGCGAGGTGGCGTACGGGACAGTGGGTGAGGTCGTGGATGATCGCTTGCGGCTCGTCTTCACGTGCTGCCACCCCGCGCTGGCGATGGAGGCCCGCGTGGCGCTCACGCTGCGGACGATCTGCGCGGTGCCGACGGCCGGCATCGCCCGCGCCTTCCTGGTCAGCGAGTCCACCATGACCCGCCGCCTGACCCGGGCCAAGAAGAGGATCGCCGACGCCGGCATCCCGTACCGGGTGCCCACCGGCCCGGCCCTGGCCGAGCGGTTGCCCGGCGTGCTGGCGGTGCTCTATCTGCTGTTCACCCGCGGCTACACGGCCGGCGGCGAGCCGGCGTTCGCCACGGAGGCGATCCGCCTGGCCCGGCTGCTCAGGCAGCTCATGCCGGGCCGGTCGGAGGTGTCCGCGCTGCTCGCCCTCTTCCTGCTGCAGCACTCGCGCCACGACGCCCGCCGCGACCCCGACGGCGACCTGCTCCCGCTCGACCAGCAGGACCGGTCCCGCTGGGACCACGCCGCCATCGCCGAAGCGCTCGGCCTCCTGGCCACGACCAGCCAGGACGGCCCGTACGCGCTGCAGGCGCGCATCGCCGCCTGCCATGCCACGGCTCCGTCGGCGGCGGCCACGGACTGGCGGGCGATCGCGTCCTGCTACGACGAGCTCGCGCGGATGCAACCCACCCCGGTGGTGGAGCTGAACCGCGCGGTGGCCCACGGCCACGCGCACGGCCCGGCGGCCGGGCTCGCGCTGCTGGCCCGGGCGCGTGCGGGCGGCATGCTGGACGGCTATCCCCTCGCCGTCGCCGCCGAGGCGGACCTGACCGTTCGCCAGGGCGACCATGATCGTGCCGCCGTCCTGTTCCGGCAGGCCGCGGCCCTGGCCCGCAGTGAGCCGGAGCGCCGAGCCCTGCTCCGCCGCGCTGACGAGCTCTCCCGCCGGCGATGACCATGCCGCTGGACGCCCGCCGTTCGCGCCTGACGGCAGGTCCGGCCGGACGGGACCGCTCGCCGCCGTCGCACGCCTTGCGGCAGACGGCCCTCGGACCTCCGGTCGTCGGGACCTCCGGCCCTGTTCACGGGGTTCCCGGCTGAGGTCGGATGGTGTGGTGGTGGCCCCAGACCGGGCTGCCGCCCCACCGAAGGCGGCAAGGGCTGCAAGCCGCGCCCTGGGCACCGCCGTGACCACGCCGAGAAGGGAGCGTGCACGGCCGCCCGGACGCCGACCGGTTCCCGGTGCGCGGCTTCATCGAGGAGGGCACCACCACCACGCCCTTCGACATGACCGTGCGCAACCGCGCCTCCCGCCACCACCTGGTCATGGACGCCGTCAACAACGCCAGGCGGAGAGGGGCTGACCGGGACGCTGTCATGGGGAGGACCAAGGTCCTTCGGCCCAGGGCCGTACGGCACTGATCACCGGCCGCCGCAACCGGTGTGATGGAGGTGGGACAAGGACGCGCGACAGAACAGGAAAGGGAGGCTCGCCATGGCCACCACCGTCAACCGGCCTGTGACGCACACCAGCGTGGGCAAGGCGGAGCGCAAGAACCCCGTCGACCACGTCTGGGCCGCTGCCCGGATCGCGATCGGCTGGATCTTCCTCTGGGCCTTCCTGGACAAGACCTTCGGCCTCGGCTTCGCCACCCCGGCGGCCAAGGCCTGGACCAACGGCGGCAGCCCGACCACCGGCTTCCTCAAGGGCACCGGCGAGCACGCCCTCGGCGGCTTCTTCTCGGCCCTGGCCGGGCAGGCCTGGGTGGACTGGCTGTTCATGACCGGCCTGGCCGGCATCGGCCTGGCGCTCGTGCTCGGCATCGGCACCCGGATCGCCGCCGGCGCCGGCACCGCGATGCTGCTGATGATGTGGGCGGCCGAGCTGCCCCTCCAGACGAACCCGTTCATGGACGACCACATCATCTACGCGATCGTCCTCGTCGGCCTGGCCCTCGCCGGCGTCGGCAGGACCCTCGGGCTCGGCAACCTGCCCATCGTCCGCCGCACCCCGTGGCTCCAGTAGCCGCCCCGGCCACCCGCCCGCCCTGCCCCCAGGTCGGGCGGGTTTTCGGGCACCCGGACGCGAACGGCCGGGCGGCGCGGGAGGCGGCTCCGCGTGACGCGCCGCTGCCGGTGACGCACGCCATGCCGCGCCTGGGTGTCCAGGCAGTCCGGCGTCAGCGCCCGGTTCCTGCGCAAGAACTTCCGGCCGCCAGCGTCTCATCGGTGCGACCGCGGCCCGTCCCTCGACATCCAGGCGTGACCTGAGCCGGTGCCCTGCTGCGGGACGACGCGGACGTACACGTGGCGCTCGCCGCCCGCCCACGGCGTGACACCGGCGTCGGACACCTTGGCCACCTCGTCCTGCGGCACGTGGTGGGCGGCTCCCTAAGGATGAGCACGCTCCAGCCCGCCTGCTGAGCCTCGTCGATCCGGTCCACCTGGAAGGCGATCTTGATGTCCACCCCTTCCAGGCCGGTACGCAGGTCGGCCTCCATGGGACCGCCACGGGCGGTGCGGAAGACGACGGCGCCCTCGTACAGCCTGAAGTTGACCGGCAGCACCGTCGGCCCGTGCGAGCCGTTGAACGCCACCCGCCCGATGCCGCCCGGCGCGGCCAGCCGCAGGCACTCCTCGGCGTCCAGCACCTCCAGGACCGGCTCGTCCATCCCCGGCCCCTGGCCGGGAGGACGATCGCGGCCCCCCGAGCAGGTCCTCCACCGTGTTCTCCAGCGCTCCGGCCAGCCCGCTCACCGTGCCCCTGTCGGGGGTGCCCAGCCGGGTCTCCAGCCACTGGACGTATCCGGCCGACATGTCAGCGCGGCCGGCGACCTGCTCCAGCGAGAGGCCGAGCCGATCGCGGAGGTGGTGGATGCGACGTCCGAAGTCTCCGTAGCCGGTCATGTGCGTGTCCTCCATGAAGCTCGCAGGGCCGCCGCGGCGCATCGCGCACGTGAGCGACCCCTCGCGGTATGTGGCCGGCCTGCTCGCCGTCGGCTCGTACGGGCGCGGAGCCCTGGGAACGGCGCTGCTCGGCCCGGTCAGCCGGGGCGTGCTGCATCATGCCCGCTGCCCGGTCGCCGCGGTCCGCGCCTGACGACGCGGGACCTTCGTCATGGTCATCGGGGACGTTCGCCGCTGACCGCGCGAGCCGCCGTACGCGAGCCTGGAAAGCGAGAGAGAGGTGGACATCATGTCGATCGAAGTCAAGGACGTCATGGGACGCGTGGCCATCGCCGTGCTGGCGGACGCGTCGTTCGCCGACATCGTGGCCGCGATGAAGCGGTTCGCGGTCGGCGCGGTCACCGTCATCGACGCCGACCGCCGCCCGATAGGCGTGGTCTCCGAGGACGACCTGCTGCTCAAGGAGATCGACACGGTACGCCACAGCGTGTCGCTGTTCGAGTCCCGCAAGCGGCGGCGCGAGCACGAGAAGGCCGCCGCGGTCACGGCGTCCCAGCTGATGACCTCCCCGGCGATCACCGTCACCCCGGGCACCAGCGTGCGCGACGCGGCCCGGCTCATGCACGCCGAGCGTGTCAAGCAGCTGCCCGTGATCGACGTCGTCACCGGAAGAGTCATCGGCACCCTGCACCAGCGGGACGTGCTGCGCGTCTTCACCCGCCCCGCCGGCGAGCTGGAGGCCGACATCCGCGCCCTGCTGCCCCAGCCCGGCCCGTTCACGGTCGAGATCGACGCCGGCATGGTGAGGATCGGCGGGCAGGTGCGGTGGAGGTCGCAGGCCATCGCCCTCGTCGAAGCCGTCCGCAACGTCGAAGGCGTGGTGGACGTCGTGGGCGAGCTGACCGCCGAGGACGACGACCTCATCGTCGTCCCGCCGCTGATGTAGGGACGCGGAGGGCCGGGCCCATCGGCACGCGCGTGTTGATCTCAAGTGCCCTTCCCGACTGAGCTGTCACCCGCAGCGCGTGCCGGAACTCCTCTTCGAACGCCGAGGGATCGAACGGACCGGCCTTTCGTCCCGGCCAGTAACGGACCGGGTAGTCGATGTGCGCGAGCACGGAGAACACATCTGTGACGGCCGCCGCATGCCAATGAGGCTCTCCCACCTCGAGGCCACTCAGGATCCGCAGACTCGGGAACCGTTCGCGGCACCTCTCGATCGCCTCCAGATACCCGGGCGCGTCGAACGCCGGGGGGTCAACAGCCCGTCCGGCGTGCTCAGAGTCGCAAGATGGCCGTTGGGGGCGGGGGCATCGAGGGCGACCGTCCAGACGGTGTGGTCGACGTGCTCGGTGAAGGCGATCGCCGGTAACCCGAGGTCCACCGCCCGCGCGCAGGAGCGCTCCATCGAGCCCAGCAGCCGCCGCCCGGTGTGACCGTCCTCGCGCGGTCAGCCGGTCACCGGATCGGCCGGGCCGGGGTCATGCGCCGCCCCAGACGGGCAGGTCGGCGATGTCGTCGTGCTTCCAGGTGAGCTCGTCGTGCACGGCCACGACGCCGTCGATGTTCTCCGCCAGGCGGACGGCGGTGACGGCCTGGCTGTGCTCGGCGTACGTCCCGCTCAGCGTGACGACGGCGTCGGCCACGGCGACGTCGGCCCGGCCGTGCAGCGCTTCGCGCACCTCCTGCTCGATGTCCTCGTCGGGGCGGAGGAAGACCTTGATCAGGTCGCGGCGGCTGACGATGCCGGCCAGGCGGCCGTCGGCGTCGACCACGGGCAGGCGCTTGACGCCGTAACGGTCCATCAGCCGGGCGGCCGACACGACGGGGGCGTCGGGGGTGGTGACGTGGGCGGGGCTGGTCATCAGAGCACCGGCGGTCTCGCCGAGGGACTTGCGGTAGCCGCTGCCCTCGCTGCCGGTCGCGTGGCGGATGCGGGCGCGCAGCGGCGGCCGGTAGCCGTCGCCGTAGTAGCGCTCCTTGAACTCCTCCTTGGCCAGCAGGTCGGCCTCGGACACGACGCCCAGCACGCGGTTGTCGTCGTCCAGCACCGGAACGCCGCTGACGCCCCGGCTGATGAGCAGCTCGGCCACGGTGTGGAAGGAGGCGTTCTCGTTGACGGCGGCCACATCGGTGGTCATCACGTTCTCGACGACGGCACTCATGGTGATCTCCTGACGTGCTCGACCCGGACGATGCCGGGCACGGTACGGGCGGGCCCGCATCGCCATCAGATCACGGCGGCCGACCATGCCCGCGATCTGCTCGCCGTGCGGTACGGGCAAGCTTTTGATCCGCTTGCCCACCATGAGACCGACGGCGCTGATCCCGGTGACGGCCTGACGGCCGGCACTGCTCATGGCCTCGCGCGCGAGCAGGACCAGAACGCCTCCCACTTGGAGTCGTCCTGCTTCAAGGTCAGCTTGTCGACCACGCCCACCACGCCGTTGACCCGGCCGGACATGCGCACGGCGATGGCGGTCTCGGTGCGGCGCTCCATCCGGCCATCAGCGCGCCGCGTCGTCCTCTCCGTCCGGTGAGGCGGGCTCCGGGTGGTTCACCTGCTTGCCGGCGACGGTGCCAGGAGAGGTGTTGTGGTGGAACTCGACGTGGTCGCCGCCATAGGCGCGCCGCTGGTCGTCGCCCTCGAAGATGTGCTGGTCGCCGGCTGACTGGTACACCCGGCCCTGATCCGAGGCCTGCGCCCGCATCTGCACGTTGCGCGCGCCGTCACCGGTCGAGACGATGCCGGAGTTGCCGCCGCCGATGGCGACCGACCGATCGCCCTCGGCCCTCACCTGCGACGTCCTCTGCTCGGCGGCCGGTGGCGCCCCGGCGCCTGGAGCTCCGGCGGGAGCTCGGCCGGCGCTGTTGTGCCGCAGTTCGGTCAGATGGTTGTGGAGGGCGGCGCCGACCAGCCCGGCCAGTTCGTCGGCGGTGTGGAAGGTGCTGCACAGCAACGCCGTGGTCAGTTCCTCCCGCAGCGTCTCGATCCGGAGCAGGTCCTGATCCATCCGGGACCGTGGCCAGGGGGCGTCCTGGTCGAGCAGGAAGATCAGGGTGGGCTTGCCCGCCTCGACGGCCTGCCGGTACTCCAGCTCGGTGATCGAGGTGTTCTGCCCGGGCGGGATGTAGCCGTAGCGCCAGGCGAAGACGCCCACGTACACGTCGCAGTCGCGGACATCGCGCAGGCACCTGTCCAGCGGGCGCTCGGACTCGGCGACGTAGGCCTCCATGGCCACGCCGGGCAGCCGCATCCGCTCCACGGCCAGCCGCACCGCCGCCCGCTCGGCTTGCAGGTCCTTGAACGTGGAGGACACATACACCTTCACCATGCCGCGACCGCCCGCCCCTCCGATGACATGTCCCGTGCGCATCCCCGATACGGCCAGTATCGGCCTGGACCCGCGGTTCCGCGCGCCTACTCACGGAAATCCGTGCGCCGGCCGGGCGCGAGGCGGGGGAGTGCCCGGGAAGTCTCTCACGGAAGGTGGTCGCCGGCCGTGCGAGGGCCGGCCGGTCAGGCCGGCCCTCGCGGTGGTCAGCAGACCAGGCTCACCGTGACGGTCACCTGGTCCTGGCGGACGATGCCCGCGTTGTCCCTGGCCTGCAGGACCAGGGTGTGGTTGTACGGGCCGCAGCCGCCGCGGAGGCGGACCGTCGGCTGGAGGGTGTCGGCGATCTCGACGCCGTTGTCGAACCACTTCACCGTGACGGGCGCCCCCTCAGGGTCGGTGACCGTGCCGTTGAGGGTTATCTCGTGATACCAGCCGGTCGTGTCGTTGCCGTTGACCCACAACAGCGTCCCGTTCGCCGGGTTGGTCACCCGAGCGACCGGTGGCTTGTTCGAGCCGTCGGCCTGGATGACGATCGGGATGGTCTCCTGGCCGCACTGGCCGGCCGTGTCGCAGCCCTTGAGCGTCACCGTGTGGTTGCCGACGGCCGCGCCCGTGTTGATGGTCGGATTGTGGCCGGTAGCGAAGGGCGTGGTCGAATTGTCGAGGTACCACTTCATCGCGCTTTCCGGCAGCGGGCCCAGGTCGTCCTGGCTCGTCCCGTGGAACGGGATGAGCTCGGACTTGTCGAAGGTGGGTGTCGAGGTCGTCGATCTCGGGCCGCTCACCTTCACCACCGGGACGTGGTCCACGGAGGAGACCGTCACCACGTCCGCCGTGGAAGCTCCGTCGGCGAACACGGCGGTCGCCGTGATCGCATGGGTTCCGGCGGGAACGGCCGACTGGAACTGCAGGCCCGTGCCGATGACGGTGCCGTTGCGCCGCCAGGTGATGGTCGCGGGCAGCGGGTGACCGTCCGTCCACAGGCTCGCCCTGAACTGGGTCGGGCTGTGCGGCGACAGAACGCTCCCGTTCGTCGGGGCGTCGATCTTGATCGTCGCCGGCAACGCGTCCTGGACCGCGCTCAGAGCGGTGATGACCTTGTTCTTGATCTTGCTGTCAGGGCTCGGCCGCCTGTTCCGCATGAGCACGTCCTCGACCGTGTCCATGCTCTGGCCGGGGTTCGCCGCCCAGATCAGCGCGGCGACGCCGGCGGTGTACGGCGTCGCGTAGCTGGTGCCGTGCTTGGCCCGTGCCGTGCTCGTGCTGGGATTGTCCGGGTCCGGCCCGGCCAGGACCGTGTACGGCGCGAAGATGTCGACGTGTTCGTGCCCGTAGTTCGAGTCGGCATGGCGGTTGAGCGAATTCTTGGCGAGCCCGCCGACGCAGGTCACCCCCGAGTTCTCGCACGGGGTGTGCCAGGCCTTCTCCCACTTGACGATGAAACCGGTGGTCGCGTCGACGTCCTTTCCGTCGTTGCCCGCCGAGGAGAAGAGCAGCACGTCGTTCACCGCACGGACGAAGGCCGTGTAGCCGTCGAAGGGCAGCACGCTCCACGCCAGGTACCACGGCACCGCGGCGCTGAAGCTCATGTTGATGATCTTGTTGCCTCCGGCCAGCGCCTGGCTGATCGCGGCCATGGTGTAGAACATGTCTCCGGTCGTCCACACCCCGGTCGGACGGACGACGGTCGCGGCCGTGCCTGCCGTACCGATGAAATTGCCGGGAACGGCGGCCATCGAGTCGGTGACCGTGGTTCCGTGCCAGCGCGGCTCCCAGCTGAACTGGTAGCTCGGGCTCACGCCGGGCACCGAGCTGGTGACCGTGCTGGAGGCGGGGTGGTCGGCGGTGATGTCGAAGCCGCGATCGAGCACCGCTGCCTTGATCTTGTTGTCGAGCTTGCCGACGGAGTCGAGGACCGTCCAGGCCGAGGTCACGCCGATGTCCTGAGGGCCGCCCTCGTTGAGGTACTGCCAGGTGTAGGAGTTGCGGTCATAGCCGGACGCGCTGAATCCCGACGGGCCGCTGGACGCCTCCGGCGTGTTGCTGTTGGGGATGTCGTCCGAGGTGCCGACCCAGTTGACGCCGACCGTGGCCTTCTCGCTCGTGGCCGAGGCGGCCGCGGCGAGCAGTTCCAGCCCAGCGGTGCTGGACACCGCCACGGACTCGGCCTGGGTCTTGTCCGGGTCGATCGCCTTGAGATCGTCGCTCAACCTCTCGGGCTGGGCGAGCTTGGTCTCGATCCTGACCTGGTAGTGCATGGTGTCGCCCTGCTCCACCTTGTTCAGCACCTTGCCGTCGTAGCGGGCGACGATCGCGTCCAGGACCGATGGCTCCGAGGTGGAGACGACCAGCTCGTCGGCGACGAAGTCCGTTGACGTGCCGTCCGAGTCGGTCAGGCTGGCCAGCGGGCGGTCATCGGGCAGGCTGTCGCCCTTGGGCTGGGCCCGGACGGGATCGACGTAGACGTCGATCGGCCCCTCGCACGACTTGATCTCGGTGAAGATCCGGGCTCGAAGCGCTCCGGCCTGCCGTCCGAGCCTGTCCAGCCAGGTGCGGGTGCTGGTGAGCTGCGCGAGCTGATCGCTGTTCCAGCCGCCGCCGTCGATCGTGTCCCGCAGGACGCGTACCTGCTCACGGCCGGCCCTGGCGAAGGCCAGCAGTGAGTCCGCCGCCTGACACGGCTCGGAGGCGATCTGGGATTCCGCCTTCTCCGTATTCTCCTTCATGCCGGTCGCGACCTGGTCGTCCATGGGCGCAGGGCCCTGTCGCTGGGTCTCGATCAGTCGGCCGAGCTCGTTCTTGAGGGTGGTGATCTCGCCGGCGACGGGCGAGGGCGCAGCCTCCGCCGTGGCCGGGACGCTCAGTAACGCGGCGATCAGGGCCGCGACCACCAGTGATTTCGCATGTCTTCTCGGAAGTGATAATCGCACGCCCTCAAGGCGTGACATCCCGTTCCATCCGCATTCGGGCCGCCGCGTGATGCCAGGGCCGCCCTACGCCGGTCCGCTCGGCGCGGCGGGCCCGGCGTCCCCCCTCGCCAGGAACGCCGTCAGCGCCCCGAGCGTCGGATGCTCGACCAGCGTGTCGATCTCCATGTCCAGGCGCAGCTCGCGGCGCACCCGGCCGGCCAGCCGGACCGCCAGCAGCGACGTCCCGCCCGCGGCGAAGAAATCGCCGTCGGGATCGGCGGCGTCCAGGCCCAGCTCCTCCACCCAGATCCGCGAAAGCGAGCGTTCCAGCTCAGATCCCATGATGTCTCCCTTGTTCGAGCAGGTGCGTTCTGAGGGCGGCCAGCTCATCGGCGCCCAGCCCGGCGCCGATCAGGTACGCCTCGACCGTGCCGTGAACGGCGCGCAGCCCGGCCAGGAACAGCCTGACGGAGCCGGGCGGCGAGGCGAATCCCGGCAGGACGGCCTGCCGGTTCCTGCGGGCCCAGGCCGCGTACCTGACGTTGGCCCGCGCGCTCAGGGCGTAGTCGGCGTCGATGTCGTCATCGGGCACGCCGAGCAGGGCGAGCACGAGCGCGCACACCACTCCGGTACGGTCCTTGCCCGTCACGCAGTGCACGAGGACGGGCCCGGACTCCTCGGCGGCGATCACCCTGATCGTCTCGGCCAGGCCATGAGCCCCCTCCTCCGCCAGGTCGAGATAACGATCGGCGAAATAGCGGGCCGGGTCGGCGCCGGGACGGTACGAAGCGTGCCACTCCCGATGACCGGGATCGATGTGCCGGTAGGCTACGCCGTCGAGGTCCGGCATCCGGCCCTGCCGCTCGACCTCGTACGTCCGGCGCAGGTCCACCACGGTGCGAATGCCCAGCGAGGCGAACCGCGTCCGATCGTCGCCACTCAGACCGGACGGTGCGTCGGAACGGAACAGCCTGCGCCATCGCACCGACCGGCCGCCCAGGGCCGGGTAGCCCCCCACGTCGCGGAAGTTGAACACCCCGGTGAAGCCGATCTCCCGCCGCATCCGCGCGCCTTCCGCGGTCACCGGTAGCCCCTGGCCTGGGTGAGGTAGAGCGTGGCGTACTCCCCGCCACCGGCCAGCAGCTCGGCATGGCTGCCCTGCTCGGCGACCCGGCCGCCGGAGAGCACCACGATGTGGTCGGCCAGGTGCAGCGTCGAGAAACGGTGCGAGACGAGAAGGACGATGCCGCCGTTGGCGGAAACCTGTGCGGACTGTTCGGCGAACCGTTCGAACACGGCGTGCTCGGCCTGGGGATCGAGCGCGGCGGTGGGTTCGTCCAGGACGAGCACCAGCGGCGATGGGCGCATCAGCGCGCGGGCGAGCGCGAGTTTCTGCCATTGGCCGTGCGACAGCTCCTCTCCGTCGAACGCCCGGCCGAGCTGGGTGTCGAGTCCTCGCGGGAGCCCGGCGATCAGCTCGGCCGCGCCGCCCTTCTCAGCCGCCGCCAGCACCGCGGGCCGGTCTTCCAACCGCGACAGGTCGCCGATGCCGATCGCCTCGCTCACCGGCAGGTGTGGTGTGACGAAGTCCTGGAAGGCCCCGCTGAGCCGCGCCCGCCAGGAGGCGGGGTCGATGCCGGCGAGCTCGGCGCCGTCGACGAAGATCGATCCGGTGGCCGGCCGGTACATCCCGGTGAGGAGCTTGACCAGTGTGCTCTTGCCCGCGCCGTTGACGCCGACCAGGCCGACCACCGACCCGGCCGGCAGGTGCAGGCTGACCTCGCGCAGCGCCGGCGTCCGCGCCCCGGCGTAGGTGAAGGTGACGTCGTCGAAGGTGATGCCGTCCCGGAGCCGGTACGGCGCCGGGCCCCCGCCGCGCGTCCGCGCCGCCGCGTAGTCCTGGAGCCACAGGTAGTGCCGCCCCACTCGGCCTGCCTCGGAGAGCCGGCTCACGCCGTCGAGCGTCGCGTCGATCTGCTCCCCGAGCCGGCCGGCCAGGACGATGATCAGGACGATGTCGCCCGCGGTGGCCTGACCGGTGCGGACCATCGTCACTGAGATCCCGATCGCCGTGACCAGACCGGCGATGAAGCAGATCCATCCGGCCCACCGCCACGCCGCTCCGCGCACCTGGGCGGCGACCTCCCTCCGTAGCGCCGACGCCCAGAGGTCCCGGGCGCGCCGGCTCAGCTTCCAGCCGTTCCCGGCGATCCGCACCTCCTTGCCGGGGCCGGGCAGCGTGCACAGGTCGTGCAGCGCCTGCTCCTGCCGCGCCGGCTCCGCGATGCCGTCCAGGGCTCGCTGGACCAGCCGGTCGCCCCGGTTGCCCAGCACGAGAGGCGCACCTCCCAGCAGGGTCAGCAGTGACAACGCGGGATGCACGCCGGCCAGGAGGAACACCGTGAGCCCGAGGCCGAGCAGGGTCGCCGCCGTCTCGACGGCGACCCAGCAGGAGACCGCCAGCGCCCGGGTGCCGCTGGCCCCGCCGGCTCGCAACATCGCCAGCCGATCGAGATACTCGGGCCGCTCCAGGTGCTCGACGGTGGGAATCCCCGACGCGCTGGTCAAGATCTCCTGGTTGAGCAGGACCTCGACCCGGTCGCTCAGATCGTTGCGCAGGTTGTTCTGGATGTGGGTCGAGATGGTGATCGCGGCGAAGCCCGCGGCGCCCAGGGCCGCGGCGAGCAGCACCCCGCCGGCGAGCCGGCCCCCGCTCGCGGCCGAGTCGACCACCCAGCGCTGCGCCAGCGCCGTCAGCGCCAGCGCCCCGGCGCCGAAGACCACCAGGACGCCGGCCAGCGCCGCCACCTTGGGGTCCGCGCGGACCGACAGGGCGAGCATCCTCGCCAGGACCCTGGCTCTCGCCTTCACGTGTTGCCGCCCTGAACAGCCTGGAAGCGGTCGGCCTGCAGGCGGAAGAGCCTGGCGTAGTCGCCGTTCCGGTCGAGCAGCTCCTCGTGGGTGCCGGTCTCGGTGATCCTTCCCGACCGCAGCAGCGCGATGCGGTCGGCGTGGCGGACCGTGGAGAGGCGATGGGAGATCAGCACGACCGACGTGTCACGCACCTCGCGGACGACCTGGTCGAAGAACGCCTCCTCGGCTCGCACGTCCAGATGCGCGGTCGGCTCGTCCAGCACCAGCAACCGCCGTCCGTGCCGCACGGCGAACAGCGCCCTGGCGGTCGCGAGCCTCTGCCACTGCCCGCCGGACAGCCCGAGCGCGCCTGCCTCCCCGTCCCGTAACGGAGTGTCCAGCCCGTCCGTGGCCGGGGCCGGCAGGTCGCCCATCCCGGCCCTGACGGCGGCGTCCGTGACCGCCCGCCAGGTGGTCTCCCGCTCGCCGCCGAGCGTCTCGGGCGCGGACAGCGCGATGTTGTCGGCGATGCTGCCGGGGTAGTGGACGAAGTCCTGGAACAGCACGGTCATGCGGCCTCGCCAGGCTGACAGCTCGCGCGCGTCGAAGCCGGCGAGGCTCTTCCCGTCCACGACGATCCGGCCGCCGGACGGGCGGTACAGGCCGCTGAGCAGTTTGATGAGGGTGGTCTTGCCGGCGCCGTTGTACCCGACGATCGCCAGGACCTCGCCCGGTTCGATGGTCAGGTCCACGCCGTCCAGCACCGGCCGGCGGCTCCCCGGGTAGCTGAAGCGGACGTCGTCGAAGCGGATGCGCGGAGCCGGCGGCGGGCTCGCGGCGCCGTCCGCCAGTGCCGTGGCACCCGTGGGCGGCGGCTGGGCGCCCCAGGCGGCCCCGAGGCGCGCGTACCGTTCGATCAGGCGGTCGAGGGCACGGATCGCGCCCAGCCCGTACTCGATGTCGAACCCGTCCGGCCCCACGTCGCGGGCGGCGAAGATGCCCCACGCCGCCACCAGGTAGACGACCAGGTCCTCGATGCCGATCAGGCCCGCTGCGGCCGCCAGGCCGGGTACGGCCAGCGCGGCGAAACCCGCGCCGACGGCCAGGACCATCGTCGTCCCCTGCTTGCGCAGGATGTCGCGCCGCACCGCCCAGATCGGCCCGGCCCACGCCAGCGCCGACCGCCGGCGCCGTTCGGTCGCCCACGCGCCCAGCCCGAACAGCCGGACCTCCTTCGCCGCGGCCGGCCCGGCGGCGAGCTCCGACCACTCGTGCACCCGTCGGCGGTGTCGCGCCCGGTCGTCGGCGACCTCGGTGAGGTAGAGCCACTGGCGGCGGTTGATCGCGCGGATGAGCAGGGTCGCCGTCAGCAGGCCGATCGCCAGCAGGGGAGAGAAGGCGAAGACCACGGCCGTGGCCACCAGCGCTCCGAGCACCCGGAACACGGCCGCGACGACTCCCGCGGTGGCGGTGCCCGGGCTCCTGGTGCGGTTGATCATCCCCCCGGTGTCCCACAGCCGGTTCAGGTCGTCCTGCAGGTCCGGCTGTTCGAGATGGGACAGCCCGCCCGGCTGCAGGGTCAGCTCGCGCACGCGTGCCCGTACGCTGCCGTCGATGCGCCGGGCGAGCGCGACCCGGAAGATCTGCTGCCCGGCCTCGGCGCCCTGCTGCACGACATGGACGACGGCGATCGCCACCAGCAGCGACAGCGTGGCCGGTCCCCATCCGTCCGGCGAGCCCGGGGCGGCGGCCGTCGCCGTGACGAGCTGCCCGGTCAGCAGGGCCGTGGCCGACGGGGCCGCGGCTGCGAGCAGCAGGAGGGCGCAGTAGGCGAGGACGTTCCCCATCCCGCCGCTGGGCAGCAGCCGCGCCAGCCGCCGCCGCTCGGCGAGCAACCGGCGCAGGCCCTGCCAGTTCGAGACACCGACGGCCAGGCGCGGGTCCAGCCCCGGTGACGGCGGTCTCTCAAACGGGTTGCGCAACGATCCTCCTCAGCTTCTCGCGGGGCAGCTTTCCGCTGGGCAGGCGGCCGAGATCCTCGACCATCCGCACCTCCGCCGGTAGCTGGTGGCCGGCGAGCCGGTCGCGGCAGTGGCGGAGGACGGCGCTCGCGCCCGGCGGCTCCTGGCCGCCGGGCACGACGAGGGCGATCAGTCTCGCGCCGAGAACGTCGTCGGGCGCGGCCACCACGGCGGCGTCGGCGACCCCCGGATGTGACATGATCACCGCGGCGACGTGTTCGGTGTAGACGTTCTCGCCACCGACGATGGCCAGGTCGTCGGCGCGGCCGGACAGGTAGAGGTAGCCGTCCTCGTCGAGGTGGCCGTGGTCGCCCACGGTGGCGAACCCGCCGCGGCCGGGCCGGCCCGGCCGGATGGTGCCGCGGCCGGACCGGCTTCCCGGCAGGCCGCGCATGTGAACGGTTCCGACCTCGCCGGGCGGAAGGAGCCGCCCGTCGTCGTCGTGAATTCTGATCCGGGTCAGGAAACCGCGCCCGACGGTCCCGGGGTGCGCCAGCCATTCGTCACCCCGGCAGAGCGTCTGCCCGATGTCCTCGGTGGCGGCGTACATCTCGAACAGCCGTTGCGGGCCCACCGCCTCGATCCAGGCCCGCTTGGTGCCGGGAGGGCACGGCGCCGCCGTGTGCAGGACGCCGCTCACCCGCCGCAGGGCGTCCGGCCGTCCGGCGAGAGCCGGTTCCAGCATCCGCATGTGCGTGGGGGTGAGCTGGATCCAGTCGACGCGGTGCCGTTCGACGAGGTCCAGGATGACGCCCGGCAGGAAGAGCTCGGGAAGCACCAGGGTGTTGCCGCTGAGGACGCCTTCGAGGAGATGGTTGAACGGGGCCGCGTGGGCGAGCGAGCCCACGACGAGCTGGGTCTGCCCGGGTCGCCATCCGGCCGTCTGCAGCAGCAGCGACGGCCCCTTGTCCGGGTGGAAGAACGGCAGGCCGGGCCTGAGCACCGGCTTCGGGAGCCCGGTCGAGCCTCCGGTCAGCAGCACGTACCCGCCCTCCGCCGCGGCGGGCGGCCGGTCGGCGGCAGGTCCCGACGCCCGGCCCAGCAGGTCGGGTGCGGGCGTCGGCGTGGCCAGGCGGTCGCCGACCGCTGAGAACTGCCGTTCCAGCTCCGCAGGCGGGACCGATGGCTCGTAGGGAAGGGCGATGAGCCCGGCGCACAACACGGCCAGCACCTGGCTGACGCCGTCGAGGCTGCGGTGCGCCGGGATCGCGACGACGGTGTCAGGACCGGCCGCCGCGCGCATGCGCCCGGCGAGGGCGAGGACACGGTCGGACAGGCCGGCCCAGCTCAGCTCCTCGCAAGCGCCGTCCGGCGCGGCCGTGATGATCGCCGGTCGCTCGCCGTGCGTCCGGCCGAGCTGCCTCAGCCGCCGGTCAATGGTGATCATCCGCGCTCCGCCCCGGCTTCCCGTTCGAGCAGGAGGTGCGCGAGCCCGCGTACGGTGGAGGCCTCCAGCAGCTCGAAGACGTCGATCGTGGCGGCCCACCGCTCCTGCAGAGCGCCCAGCAGCCTGGCGGCGCTCAGCGAGTCGCCTCCGAGGTCCATGAAGTCGTCGGTGGCGCCGACGCGTGACAGCGTCAGGATCTCTGCCCAGAGCGCGGCGAGCTGTTCCTCCAGATCGCCCCGGGGCGCGACGAAGATCACCTCTTCGGCGTGCTCGCGGAGCGTCTCCCGGATCGCCGCCAGGTCGAGCGCGCCGCCGCCGGGCGCCGGATGGTCGGGCACGTCCGCCACCCATACGCCGTCGACCGCCTTGCCCGTCCCGCCGAGCAGGTCGTGGACGTGCTCGCGCAGGAGTTGCGGGCTGCAGTAGTCGATGACGTGGACGGCGGCGATCGAGGCGGTTCTGCCGTGGATCTCCACGTCCACCAGGACCGCGTCGACGACGTCCGGATGTTGCCTGAGCACTTCGATGGCGTCCACGGCGCCGGAGATGGACATTCGTTAACCTCACCCGTGTTGGCTGACATGTCTCGAAAACCGCCCGGTCTACAGGACCGCCCGGTGCACCTCGAAGGCCTCGGCGCTGTGCACGCCCATCTCCGCCCCCCGCATGCGGGCGAGCGCCGAGACCACCTCGCTGCTGCGGATGTGCGGGCTGGGCCTGGCCTGCGTCGCGTAGGCCGCGAGCGCTTCCAGCTTGCGATCGAGGTGGGCGGAGATGTCCACGAAGGCGGTGCACCTGCCCATCGGGTCGGCGGCCCACTGCAGCTTGGTCATCTCGTACGACATGACGTACGGGACCAGCCACTTGCCGAACTGCCCGCCGATCGGCCGGGCCGCCGCGAACCCGGCCCGGAAGGCGGCCACGTGGTCCTGGTCGTAGTCGTCGCCGCTGGGCAGCAGCAGCAGGTCGGGACGCAACCGGTCCATCCGCTCCTGCAGCAGGTCCACCAGCTCGCGCAAGCCGACGGTGTCCAGGCGCTCGGTGAGCTGCCGATCCCCGTAGGCGATCTCGTAGCCGAACCCCAGCAGCTCGCTCACCTGCTCGATCTCGGCCGTGCGCTGCCGGAACGTCGTCGGCCGGGCCAGGCCGTAGTGGCTCATGCCGTCGACGGCGAGGTAGAGCACGTGCACCTCGCAGCCGTCGTCCGCCAGCCTGGCGAGGAGCCCTCCGCAGCCGAGCACCTCGTCATCGGCGTGCGGTGACACCAGTAGAACGCGGTCAAAGCGGCGCACAGCGCCCCCTGACGTCCTCGCGACTCTCGTAGTAGTCCGCCGTGGTCCTGATGAGGTCGTCCAGGTTGACCGATGGCTTCCACCCCAGGGTGGTCGCCGCGCGCAGCGCCGGCATCTTCTCGAACGACTCCGCCTCGGCGTAGGCGTCGCCGTGCCGGCGGCGTCCGTCGGTGTGCAGGATGGGCGAGTCGCTGCCGAGCAGTTCGCGTACCCGTTCGGCGAGCCTGCCGATCGTCGTGCGATTGGCCGGGTTGCCGATGTTGACGATCGGCTCGCCGGCGTCGATCGCGGCGTCCATGTAGTCGAGGACGAAATGGGTGAGGTCGTCGGCGGCTGTGAACGCCCGCACCTGCTTCCCGTCGCCGAAGACGGTCAGGGGCCGTCCCGCGAGCGCCTGCTGCACGAAGGTGGGCATCACGAAACCCCCGGCGCGTGACTGCCGCTGCCCGGCGACGTTGAACGGGCGGATCACCACCGCCCGCAGCCCCCGGGCCATGCTGTTGACCGTCATCGCCTCGACCATGGCCTTGGCGACCGCGTACTCGATACGGGCGTTGTAGGCGGTGGGCACCCGGAGAGGGTCCCGCTCGTCCAGGATCCCGCTGCGGCCGTAGACCTCCGCCGAGCTGAAGACGCACAGCGGGACGCCTGCCGCCAGGCACGCCTCGACGACGGCGCTGGAACTGGCGACGATGTCGTAGCCCAGTGTGCCCGCCCTGGGCAGGATCCCGGCGGGGCCGACGTGCGAGGCGGCATGGATCACCCGGTCCACGCCGCTGAACGTGCCGCCGCCGGCCAGATAGTCCTCGACGGGCTCCCTGACCACCTCGTAGCGTGCGTCCGACGCGTAGTCGGAGCCGTCGATCACCGCCCCGACGGTCGAATCGATCACCCGGACCCGGAATCCCGCCGCCAGATAGGCGTCGGCGACGTGGGAACCGATGAAGCCGAGCCCTCCGGTGATGACAACCTCACCCACGTGACCTCCTAATCAAACGACTGCAACGTTTCGAGACAGGACCGGGTGACGGACCGGGCCAGATCCACCGGGATGACCGCCGGGTCCGCGAACATGCGCACCCCCAGGTAGTCCGCCATGGCGTGGAACACCACGCCGAAACGGGGGATCCGGTAGTCGGCGGGATCGCCCTCCTCGATCCGGATCGACGCGGACCCGGCCCGTTGCTCCGCCGCCGGCCCGCGATCGAGGGGCATGTAGTTCACGAAGTGCCCGACGGCGCCGAACCCCACATAGTCGTCGTCGACGCCCGCCTCCGCCAGGACCTCGCCCAGCTCGTCCTGGTCGAAGGCGGCATGCGCGGAGGCGGCCAGCAGGGACCTGCGCACCTGGTCGGCCACGCGTGCCGGCGTCCCGCTGGAGACGTCCACCCCGATCAGGGTGTTCTGGGCGAGCATGCCCACGTATCCGGCGGCCCCGGGCAGCTGACGGTTGGAGCAGGTCACGCCCAGCGGGAACGAGTCGACTCCCGTGTGCGCGGCGCACGATCTCGCCAGCGCCGTCAGGACGACGGAAGCCTCCGACGTTCTCCAGCGCGTGGCGAGCCGCCGCACGTGCCTGCCCAGGTCCGGGCCGTGACCCAGGACGACGGGAAAGCCGCCGTTCGCGCCGGCGGGCGGCGCGGCCCCGCCGAACAGCGGGCGCGGATGTTTCCGCAGCACCTCCCGCATGTACGCGGCACTGCGGCTGCTGGTCTCGGCGCCACGCCGGCTTCGCTCCCCGGCGGCCCACCGGACGGGCTGGCTCGTGGGGTCGGGCAGCGCGGACGGCGCCTCCAGCAGCGCCAGGAACTCGCGCTCCAGGATCGAGCAGGCGGCCCCGTCCGTGATCATGTGCGAGGTGATCACGAGGACCCAGGCGGGCGCCCCGCGGACGGTCAGGATCGCGAACCTCGCCAGGAACTCCTCGTCCCACGCGAAGTCACCGCCGATCAGCTCCCCTGCCAGCCGGTTGAGGTCGTACTCGCTCTGCTCGCCGGTCGCGACCTCCCGCGCCCGCACGGCGAACGCGCCGTCACCGTGCACCTGCTGAGTGAGGCCGCGGGGCGAGTCCAGCAGGCGCGTGCGCAGCGCCTGATGACGCTCCACGAGCCGACCCAGGGCGGACCGCACGTCTCGTCCGGAGGCCCCGGGCGGAACGCGCCAGTGGTGGGAGAGGTGGAACTGCGAGCGGTTGTGCGGGTGCGCGTCCTGTATCGTCCAGATGTGGCGCTGGCCCCAGGTCAGGGGGGCGGTTTCCCGGGCGAGCCCGGCGAACGAGATCTCGTACGTGGTGTCCACGATGCCTCTCTCAGATCGCCGTCACTTCGAACACCGCGGCCTCCGGACCGACATCCCGGAGATGCCGGAGCGAGAAGGCCGGATGCGCGAGCCGAAACGTCTCCAGCGCACGTCTCTCGCCGTGCTCATCGCTGGCCCCCATGTCGTTGTAGTCGTCGAAGATGATGATCGAACCGACCCGCAGCCGGCCGTGCAGGAAGCGCAGCACCTCGAGGCAGGATTCGTAGACGTCCACGTCGATGGTGCAGACGGCCGCCGGCGGGAAGTCGTACTCGCGGGCGAGAGCCTCGAACAGCTCCTGGCCGTAGAACCCCTCGAAGAGCCGCAGCCGCCGGAAGTCGGCGCCGTGCGCACGCAGGTTCGCGACGACCTCGTCGTAACCCGCGGCGAAGTCCCCGGTGTCGTAGAAGGCGCCGTCCACCGCCGAGGCGGGAAGGCCCCGGAAGGAGTCGAAGCCGAGACACGTGAAGTCCGCCCCCGCGTACTCGCGGGAGATCTGCTCGGCGAACCACAGGCTGTACCCGCGGTAGAGGCCGAACTCGTAGTACGCGCCGCCCGCCAGCGGATCATCCGGGCGCTCGCTCATCCGCTGGAAGGCGCCGTGGATGGCGATCGGCAGATGGGGGGACAGCGTGACGAAGGGCCGGCCGGTGGTGACCTCCCGGAGAAAGTGCCTGGCCGGCTTGGGCAGGCTCCGGTAGGCGTTCGTGACCTGGCGCAGGAGCGCGGGCCTCAGCACCGCTCGCCGCTTCCGGAAGCGACGTCCGATCCGGTCCCCGCCCGCCGCAGCGCGTCACCGACGAGACCGGCAAACACCTCGCGGAAGCCTGGATCGGCGAAGATCTCGTACTCGTAGTGCTCGGCGTCGAGCCGGTACGTGCGCAGGGCGCCGGCGTACGGCTCCCACTGCTCCACGTGCTCCGGTGCGGCCTCGGCCGCGAAGTAGTGCACCGTGCCGGGATAGCGGGCGGGCCGGTACGCCGCGCACGCGCGGATCAGCCGGGCGTACACCGTCAGCTGCCGGCGCAGCGCGTCGCTGCCCATGTCCCTGGCCAGAGCGTCCCCGCCGCGCAGGACGCCGACCACCTCCGGGTCGCCGGCATCGGCGTGATCGCGCACCCGGCCCTCGACGCGGCGCAGCAACTCGCGCAGGCGGTCCTCCATCAGGACGCTCTCGTCCGGCACCGAGGTGGATCCGAACACCGGGGGAGGGGCGTCTATCAACGCCAGCAGCCCGACCTGCGCGCCCTGCGCGTGCAGCCTGCGGGCCAGCTCGAAGGCGATGGATCCGCCGCCGGAGAATCCGCACAGCAGATACGGGCCCTCGGGCTGCGCGTCACGGATCTCGTCGAGGTAGACGTCAGCGAACTCCGCGATGGTGCGCGGGATCTCGCGCTCGCCGTACAGGCCCGCCGCCCGCACCCCCGACAGCGGGACGGGCAGCAGGCTCCGCAGCGCCCAGATCGCGAACGCGTTGCCGGAGGCGGAGTGGACGTAGAAGAGCTTGGGCCGCGGGCCCCGGGAGTCGGGCAGCAACTGCACGCACAGATCGAGCCGGGCATGCGTGCGCAGATAGGCGCCCAGCGCGTGCACCTTGTCAAGGCGGCGCACCAGGTCCGCCGTCAGTTCCAGACCGGTCGCGGCGCCGAGCCTCGCGGCGATCCGCGCGGCGGAGCCGGCGCCGCGGGCGGCGCGCAGGCCCGTACGCGGGGTCACCGTGGTCAGGGCCAGCTCGTCGGCGAAGACCTCGGCCGCCACCGCCTCCCACTGGTCGCGGAAGCGGCCCTGGTAGTAGCCGGTCATGCCGCCCCGCCCGCGTCACCGGCCGCCGCGAAGCGGGCCACCTCGTGATAGGTCGCGACGTCCGGCAGCGCCGTCAGCACGTTCGTCAGGCGCTCCTCCGCGTCGGCGTGATGCTCGGCGTGGGCGTCGTCCAGCGCGAGCCGCGCCTGTGCGGCGACGAAGTTGACGCAGCTCGCGGCCTGCATGGCGAACGAGCGGTCCGGATCCAGCACCGCGGTCCCGCCCGCCGCGCGGTAGGCGGCCATCGTCTTGCCGATCGCGGCCCCGTCGACGCCGCCGGCGGTGAACCAGCGCAGCAGGGCCATGGCCAGCTCCCGGTCGGGGCACCCGGCGCCGGTGTCGTCCCAGTCCAGCAGGACCCAGCCACGCTCCGTGACCACCACGTTGGAGCACTGGACATCCAGGTGGCACATGATCCGGTCGTCCGGCTCCGAGGGCGTCACCAGCGACGCCAGTCTCCGCAGGCCGGGCAGCGTGGCCGCCAGCCGCTCCTGCCACGGCCGGCGCGCCCCCGCCGGGCCGGCCAGGCGTTCCCAGTCCACCTCGTCGAGGGTCTCGTACCAGGGCTCGGGCGGGTCCGGCGCCGTCAGGGCCAGCCCGTGCAGGCGCGCCAGCAGCTCGCCCAGACGTTCGGGCGTCTCCGCCTCGTCCGGGCGCGGCGCCGGGCCCTCCTGCCAGTCATAGAGGCGGACGCCGCTGCCGCCCAGGTCCGCAGGCAGGTGCCCCACCAGCGCTCCGTCCGGGGTGGGGACGTTGCGCGGGGAGCGCACGCCGACGGTCGCCGCCGCCTGCTGGAACGCCGCGCCGCGGGCCACGGCCCGCTCGTCCACGCCCCAGAGATGCTCCTTGACGGCGTACGCCGCACCGCCGGCCGTCAGCCGCCAGACCTGTCCCATCGCCCCGCGGCCGACGGGGGTGACGTCCGCACCGGCCGCCTCCAGCCCGAAGAGCTCGCACAGCGCGGCGGCCAGCTCCGCTCGCGATCGTTCAGTCATGCGCGGGCCCCGCCGTCCGTGCCGAGATCAGGATGTGGTCGAGCCCCGGGGGGAACGCGTCCTCCCGCACCTCGGCGATGTCGAACCCGGCCAGTCGCAGCGCCGCGGTGATCTCGCGGATCCTCCGGGGATACTGGCGCAGCGTCCGGTACCAGGTGGTCTCGACCGTGGCGTCCGCGTCCAGGATCTGATAGCCGAACGTGCTGGTGAGGACCCCGGAGGCGGGGTCGTACGCCGACTGCTCGTCCACCCGGAGCAGCCGCCCGTCAGGAAAGTCGAAGAAGCCGTGCGTGCGGGTCAGCCCGCCGCCGGACCCGGTGATCGAGGCGAGAAAGGCGACGTCGAAGCGCTCGGCGTCCAGCAGCAGGATCCCGCCCGGCCTCAGGACGCGGCGCAGGTTGCGGAACAGCTCGTCCAGCGCGTCCTCGCCGATCAGGTGGGCGACCAGGTCGTTCGGCAGGATGGCCGCGTCGACCTGGTCCATCGCCGGCAGCGCCGGGGCCGTCTCCCGCGCCAGACGCACCCGGGCGGCCACCTCTCGCGGCAACGTGGTCAGCCGGTGCGCCAGATGCTCCAGCATCCGCGCCGAGCTGTCGACGCCGATCACCTCGGCTCCGTCCACCGCCAGCGGCACCAGGATGTCGCCGGTCCCGCATCCCACCTCGAGCACCCGGGGCCGGCCCGGCAGCGGCGACAGCTCCTTGCGGTACACCTCGCCGACCCGCGGAGCGTGGCCGACGTTCAACTCGTAGAGAAGGGGGTCGTAGAAATCCAGCAAGGTGCTCATCGAACGGTCGGCCTCCCAGGTACCGGGCTGGACGAAAGCAGCTCCGCCATGCGATCCGCGAACGCCGGCCTGGGCGGATGCGCCCATTCCGGGTCGAAGTAGGGGTAGGTGTCGAGGTCGTAGGGGTGTCCGACGTCCAGGAACGACAGCAGGTAGTCGCGGACGGCCGACCGCCCGGCCTCGTCGGCCGGTTCCGCCGCGTAGGAGACGCTCCACTGCCGCCTGTCCCGGCCGCCGATGCTGGCGTGCCACAGATGGACGTCGAACGCGATCACGTCGCCGGGGTTCGTCGTGACCGGGACGCCGGGCCACATCGCCGCTTCGGCGCGCTCGTCGAACAGCGGCTCGGCCGCCGGCCACCGGCGCCGGTATTCGGCCAGGGCGCGGCCGTACCTGCCCCGATGGCTGCCGGGCAGCACCTGCAGGGCGCCGTCGGCGGCCGTCAGCGGCTCCAGGTAGGCCACCATCTTGACCGCCGTCAACGAGGCGTCCGCCGAGTCCTGATGCCAGGGCGAGGAGTCGCGGTAGAGGATCCCCTTGGCGGGCTTCGGCAGCACCGGCGTGCCGAGGAGCCTGACGGCGGCGGGCAGGAGACGCCCGGCGAGCAGCTCCCGGCTCAGGGGCGTGCGATCGCCCATCATCGGCACGTAGTAGCCCTCCGTGCCGGTGGCGTGGGGGACCGGGGCGGCAGGCAGAGCGTAGTTCGCGGCCAGCGCGTCGTCCACCTCCCGGCGCAGGCCCTCGACCTCGGCCGGCTCCAGCAGCCCGCGCCACACGCAGAAACCGTGGGTGGCGAAGAAGTCGGCGTCGTGCATGATCTGCCCGTCCGGTGGCTCGATGCTCATCTCGTCACCGTTTCCGGGTTGGACATGCCTCCGAGGCGGTAGCGGAGCGTCTCCCTCTCGGTGGAGGCGGTGGGGATGCCGAGCCGGACGATCTGCCGCAGGAGGAGGTCGTCCTCGCCGATGCGCTCCTCCACCTCGGCGGCCGAGCGCGGTGTGGCGATGCGCAGCACCGGCAGGACCGTCGAGTCGAAGAGCCACTCGCCCATGTCGACCATGCCCACGCCGCCGTCCGGGCGCCGGACGGCGTCCCTGATCACGCTGCTGTCCGCGGACATGATGCCTGCCGAGGCGAGCTCGGCGAGCCGCTGGACGGCCTTGTCCCCCGGTGGCAGCCACGGGAAGCGGTCGACCAGGACCGGGTTCCCGTCCGCGTCGATCATGCGGCGCCAGGAGTGGACCGCCGGATAGCCGCGCCTGGCCAGCGCCAGCAGACCGGCCAGATGATCGGGTGACCAGGTGTTGTCGTCGTCGAGAAAGGCGAGGTGATCGCCGATCCGGCGATCGATGGCGAACTGCCGCAGCGTGGCCACGCGCGTCCACGGCTCGGCCGGGACGGCGCCCGAGTGCCCGACCGTCGTGAGGCGGACACCGTCGAGCCCGGCAGGCAGCAGGACCTCGTCCGGAGCGTCGGCCCCCTTGTCGAGCCACACGGTCACCGAGATGTCGGCGTCCACGTCTCGCTGCGCCGCCACGCTCTCCAGCGCCGCCGCGAGCAACCGCGGGCGCTCCCCCCGGGTCACGACCACCACCTCGACGAGCGGGCGTCGCCGCGGCACGGCTCTGGACCTGCGGGCGCCTCCTGTCATCGCCGTGGCCAGAGCGTCCAGTGCGGGCTCGCCGGCCAGGAAGAGGTGGTGCGGGATCACGACGTGCCGGTCGTGCCAGTGCCGGGCCCGCTCCAGCGGACCGGTCAGCTCCCCGAGCCCGGCGTACTGCTTCACCGTCGCCGGCCGGTACAGCGGCCCTTCGGGCAGCGGCGGATAGACGCGGTCGAGGACGATCCCGGTGTCACGGCTCACCTTCGCGATGAAGGAGCCGGCGTCGCTCTCGTGACCGGGCAGCCGCACCGCGAGCCCGTAGAAGTTGCCCGAACGGCGCGCGCCCTCGTCCGCGAACGCCTGCCAGCCCGCGCCGGCCAGCCGGTCGAGCAGGTACGCCAGCCCTGTGGCGCGGCGCCGCGACTGGTCCGGCAGCCGGGCGAGCTGGTCCAGCAACAACGCCGCCGACAGCTCGGACATGGCGTGGTTGGCTCCGTGCTGCAGCCCCGCCGGTTCGAGCTCGTTGAGCAGGCCCAGGGCCGGTTCGGGCAGCCTCCGGCGCGAATCCATCATCAGCGACTCGATGCGTGAGGCCAGCTCGCCGTCGTCGGTCAGCACGACACCGCCCTCGCCGGTCGCAAGGATCTTGGTCGCCTGGGTGCTCATGATGCTGATGTCGCCGAGCGAGCCCGCCACCCTGTCACCGGCGGTCTCGGCGAGCTGGGCATGGGAGGCGTCCTCGATCAGGACGGAGTCCGGAAACCGACGGCGGAGCGCCGCGACGTCGCACTGCTGCGCGTAGAGGTGGACGCCGAGCACCGCCCGGGGCGAGTCGACCGGGCTGTGACCGACCAGGCAGGGGGAGCCGTCGGTGCCGTCGAAGAACGCGGGGACCGCGCCGACCCGCAGCACGGCGGTGGCGCACGCCACCCACGTGGTGGCGGGAAGCAGCACCACGTCGCCCGGACCGACGTCCGCGGCCTGCAGCGCGATGACGATCGCGCTGGAACCGCTGGCCGTCAGGGTGGCGTGGCGGCGCCGGGTGAGCCTCGCCAGCGCCGCGGCCGCCATCACGTTCCGCGACGGCCAGCGGCTCGGAGGTCCGCTGACCGCCAGGCGCCCGCTCAGCAACGCGGCCTGGATCGCCTGCACGCTGAGATCGTCGATCTCGGGCCAGACGGGCCGGTGCGGGGCCGGCTCAGGAAGCGGTCGCGTCGTCATCTATTCACCTGCCAGGGGGAGTCGTCGCCTGCTCGGGCCGGGCGCCTGGCCGGACCTGGCCGGCAGGAAGGAGGCGCAGTGGGCGGGGCTCAGCAGCACCCGGTGCCGGGCGTAGGGTGGATAGCTCGCCTCGTCGAAGTCGGTGTATCGGTTGCGGTAGCACCATCGGCACTCCTCGAAGTCGTCCGAGATCTGCCCCGCGCCGGCGGCGTGCTCGGCCCGGAGGCGCTGGTAGCGCGGCCCGTTCCAGATCTCCTCGAAGCCGGATCGGCGAAGGTCCCCGATCAGGTAGCGGGTGCCGGGCGCGCCGATCAGGTGGTCGCAGAAGCCGGTCTGTCCCCGGTAGTTGACGTAGAAGTACATCCACGGGTGCGTGCAGGTCTTGTCGGCGTGCGACAGGTCCGCCCATCCCGGGTCGAGCGCGGTGTTGAGCTGCACCTCGACGCCGCCGGCCGCCGCGGCCCGCGCCGTGTCGTGCAGAGCGTCGGCCAGCGCCGCACGGTGGAACCGCAGATCGCCGGGATCGTCCGCGTCGAGGCTCACCACGTTCAGGTTGACCCGCACCCCGAATCGTTCGCCCAGCGCCACGATGTCCGCCAGTTCGCCGAGGGCCTGGCTCTGCACCACGACGTTCAGCACGATGTTGTCCGTCCCGGTCCCCAGCCGGGCCGACTCGTCGACGATCGCCTCCAGGTTGCGCAGGACCACCTCCAGCCGGGCGCCGCCGCGCAGCGCGGCGAACGTCTCGGCGCGCGCCGCGTCCAGCGAGACGGTGATGTTCACGCCCTGCCGCACCATCCGGCGCCACAGCTGCTCGTTCGTCACCGACAGGTTCGTCACCAGCCGGACCCGGCAGCCGTAGCCGATCGCCCGGTCCACGAATTCCGGGAAGCGCTTCAGCACGGTGCTCTCGCCCCAGCCCCGCAGGTCCACGATCTCCGCGGTGGGGAACAGCTTCTCGGCGACCTGGTCGAACAGCTCCATGGACATGTTGCGCGAACGGTCGAACGGGCCGCCCGAACGGCACATCGCGCACGACAGGTTGCAGTTCTCCGTCAGCTCCAGGAACAGCACCCGTGGCAGGCTGCTCAGGACGGTGGCACGCTCCTCGAACTCCGCGATGTTGCGGTCGCGGTTGGCTCGCTTGAGCTCATCGAATCGGGGGTCACGCGCAGGCTCCACGTCACGCACCCCCTTGCGCGGGGTGCCGCGCCGGCGGAGCGCCGATCGCCGTGCGCAGGTCCGAGGCCTCCCAGGGCCGCTCACGCAGGTCGAAGGCCGCCCTGGCGCCCACCCGTTCGCGCTCGACGATCTCGAACTCGTGCAGCTCACGCCGAAGCCGCACCGTGAACTCCCAGTAGGGGTGGTCGTGCGCGTCGAGCGCCGCGGCCAGCGCGGGATCGGCCCGCTGCAGGGGCGCGGTGCTGACTCCCGACAGCAGCACCACGTTCCGGCAGGTGCGGCACAGCTCCGACAGGATCCGGCTGAGCGTCCGCTCGGGGAAGCTCCGCCAGTAGTCGGTCACCAGCCCGAGCTCGAAATGGTCATCCGGGTACGGAACGCGGGTGCCGAGAAGCGGCAGCCACGGGATCTCGCGGCCCGGCCCGGACCACTCCCGAGCGTCTCCCGGAAAGCAGACCGCGTCAGGGGCCCTGAGCCCGGCCGGCCAGCCGGCCGGATCTCCCAGCACCAGGACGTTCCCGGCGGTGGCGACCCGCGCGCACACCCCGGGAAGCTCCTCGAGCCGCGCGCAGTCCGACGTGGCCGGATCCAGCGCCCGGGCGAACCGCTCGATCGCCGGCACGAGCTCGCGCGAGCGCACGATGTCGTAGCTGCAGACCGCTTCGACCTCCAGCGTCGGATACATCCGCACCAGGATCTGCTCGTTGTGCCGGTCCTGGACGATGTCGCGCCCGCGAAGCCGGTCATGGGGCTGATGCACCGCCTTCGCCGCCGGCGCGAAGACGGTCGGCAGACCCGCACGTGCGAGCCGGTAACCCATCTCGATGTCCTCGACGCCCTTGGCGGGGAACTCGCTCTTGAACCCGCCCACCTGCTCGAAGGCCCAGCGAGGCATGCTGACGTTGTGGGTCCAGAAGAAGGCCCAGTCACTCGGCCGCGGATCGGCCAGCAGCTCGCACAACGGGTCGTGAAGCTGCGGCGTCCCCTCCATGCGCCCGGCGAGGCCGGCCGGATCGCCGAAGTCCCAGTCGTCGCCCAGCAGCAGCCTCCAACCGGCCGGAGTCAGCTCGCGCACGCTCGTGTAACCGCACACCGCCACCTGGCGCCCGGCGTGCGCGTCCAGGTGAGCCCGCAACAACCCGGGGTGCGCCAGGCAGTCGGCGTCGAGGAAGACGAGCACCTCGCCCTCGGCCTGCGCGGCTCCGGCGTTTCTCGCCTCCTGCACGCCTCTTGCCGTGTCGTGCCGGAGGAAACGGAGCTTGAACGCCGGCGCCAGCGCCGCCAGTTCAGCGGCGAGTTCGTCGGCCAGCGGCCGTTCGGAACCGTCGTCGACGAACACCACCTCGAACGATTCGGGGGGAAGAGTCTGATGAGTCAGACTGCGGAGAACATTTCGTGCGGCGACACTGCGATTGTGCACCGCCGTTACAACGGAAACGTCCACGACACCTCTCATGAGCGCACAATAGAAGTACGTTGCAATCAGGGCAGGCAAAGAATTGTCGGCTGCGAGCGTCGCAGTCGCGATTCACAGTGAAGATAGCGACGGCCGGTATATTGCGAGTATGTCCGTCATGCGGTCCTGAGGATGGCCTTGGGTTTCTCGCTGGTGGCGCATGTTCGTGATCAGGCGTCATCACCCTCGTGCCGGGGAGGGGCATGCGGTCCCGTGCCGTGGCGGGCCGGCCAGGATGGCGGCAAGCCGCCTGGACAGCGCCAGAGTGGTCAGCGACGGGTTGGCCGCGCCCAGGCGCGGGAACGTGGCGGGCCCGAGCACGTACAGCCCGGGGACGTCCTCGACCTCGTGCCGCTCGGTCAGCCCGTCGCCCAGGCGGATGGTGCAGCCCTCGTGGTTGACGGTCCCCAGCGCGGACGCGTACGTGACCAGGCCGCCTGACAGCGGCCGCCAGGTGCCGAACCCGCCGAAGACCAGCGGCGTGGCCGGCAGCCCGTACCGGGCGCCGAGGGAGCGCCAGAGGTCGCCGAGCCGCTGCTGCTGCTCCGCGACCAGCGCTTCGTCGGCCTCCGCCAGGGCCGCGCCCACGTGCACGCTGGTCGTGCCGTCCGGCGCCCGCCGGTGCTCGACGAAGCTGCGCTCGTTCGGCAGGTGCTCGCCCATCGTGCTGACCTCGACGCGGACCGAGCCGGACGCGAGTTCCTCGGTGCCGAGGAAGAGGTTCGAGCGGTGACCGCCGTCGCCGGGGGAGACGAAGTGACCGGCGGGCAGGGCCACGGCGGGATCGGCCGCGCCGGCGGGCAGGGTCAGGGTGAACCCCTGGACGATGTGGTCGCTGAGACCGGTCAGCCGCTGCCGGGTGGTCCCGCCGTTCGCGCGCGAACGCAGAACGAGCCGGCTGTTCTCGATCGTGCCCGCGGCGAGCACCACCGCGTCCGCCCGGATGTCGACGGGATCGCAGTCCCCGGCCCGAACGGCCCGGACGCCGGCGGCCCGCCCGTCGCGCAGCAACACCCGCTCGACGGTGTGCTGGCAGGCGATGGTGACGCCATCGAGGGCGCGAACGGGGCTCGCCGTGACGGGGTCACGCCAGTAGTCCAGCGGCGAATAGGCGCTCCAGCGGCTCCCGGTGCCGCGGACCGCTCTCGGCACCGGGTGGAAGTCCAGGCCCGCCAGGGAGAACGACGGACCCGGTCCGCGGGTGTCGCCGGGCGAGAGGGCCGCGGCCGGGATGCCGAGATCCTCCGCGACCTGGGCATAGAGCGACGCGCCGCCGCGCCGGCTCCCTGTGAGGTCCGCGATGACGGACGCCGGCCACCAGGGTTCGATCAGCGCCCAGGGGTCCATCGGCACCACGATCCCCCACCAGTAGAGCGAACGTCCGCCCAGCCGGCGCCGGAGCCCGGACCCGTCGGCGAAGTGCGGCGATCCCACGGGCTCCCAGCCGCGGAAGAAGTGGCGGTCGCGTTCCGGACGCAGGACCACTTCGCCGGCGCGCCGCTCCGGGTAGGACTGCGACACGTGGCGGGACTCGAGGCCCGGACCGGACTCGATCACGAGCACCTCGCCGGCTCCCGACCGGTGCAGCTGACCGGCCAGCTCGAGCCCGGCCATGCCGCCGCCCACCACGATGACGCCCGCCCGGCCGGGGAGGCGCGGCGGCGCCGGGAAATGTGCCATGACTATGCCTGCCGCGCGGCGCCCGCGTCGCCGAGGCCGGGCCGATAGGGGGTGAGAGTCGCGTTCACGTAGGCCGTTCTCCTTTTTTGCGAGTTGTCATGAGGCGCACTCGTGGGCCGCGACGGAAAGCTCCCGTGGCCGCCCGGCACCGCTCGACAGTAGCAAATGCGCAAAGCGGGTCGAGGGATTCGGCTGAATAGAGAATTGACCCGCGGTGAGAAATGCCGGCCACTCTTGCCGACGCCCATTGTTGCGGTGCCGAATTCGTCCTGCGGGAGGCGGGTCCGGCGGCGTGCGACCCGATGCCGGTGACGCGGAACTCCTCCGGACGTAGTGTGCGGCAGGCTCGTACAGGAAAGGTGTACGTTCGTGATCTTCCATCGTGGCCGTCGCTTAGCCCGACGCTTGTCGACCAAGACCCTCGCGGTGTCCGGCGTCCTGCTGCTCGGCGCATCGCTGAGCATGACGCAGGCCGGCCAGGCCGCCACCACGGCGTTCCGGCCTCCCGCGCTGCAGCCGATCGACCCCCAGCGCGTGCAGGACCAGCAGGACATGACCTGGCAGGACTACAAGCCGATCCCCGGAGTGAGCTGGGCCACCGACGGCGCGGTCCCGGCCGATCGCGCGCTGCGGGTGGCCCTCGTGGCCGTGGACTTCCCCAACCAGCCGTTCGTGATCACCCGGCCGAAGCATTCCGACCCCTTCGGCAACCCGCAGCTCGACCCCATCACCAGGGACGAGGTCCCGCGGTTCTACGCCGACTTCTTCAACAAGCCGAGCCCGGTGAACCACTTCCAGACCATCAACGGCTACTGGATGGAGCAGAGCGGCGGGAAGATCGGCGTCTCCTCGATCACCGCGTTCGGGCCGTACGAGCTGCCGAAGGACTCCTTCCAGTACGGCCTCAACGACATCGGCCAGGAACAGCAGCAGGGCTGCCCCGGCCGGACCACGGTGACCGGCAGCCAGTCCGCCGTGAGCACCATCGAGGTGGCGTCGACCGCGTTCCTCAAGGTCGGCGACGTCGTCACGATCGCGGGGGTGACCCCGTCCGGGCGCAGGGTGGTCACCGGCATCCCGGACAGCACCCATCTCACCCTCGACGGGACGGTCACGGTCCCGGGCGGCGCCGGCGTCAACAACTGCGCGGGGACCAGGCTCGAAACCGACGCCGACACCCTCTGGCACGCCGACGCGAACTGCACCGGCAACTGCGGCTACGACGTGGTCCTGCGGATCTACGCCGGCTACGACGAGACCTCGGTGTGGCAGGAGTTCGGCGAGATGAAGTTCGACTCGCCGGAGGACGTGCCGCGGGAGGTCTGGGGAAACCCGAACCCGGAACAGCCCACCAGCGTGCGCAGCCGGTACGTCCCCTGGACCTCCTGGCTCGCCGGCTCGCAGCTCTGGGGCCAGTCGACGGTCCGGCAGGGTGAGAGTTCGGGCACGATCACGCACGAGCTGGCCCACTTCTTCTTCAGCATCGGTGACAACAACAACAATCCGTACGCGCGGCCGTACCACCGCGCGGGGTCGGGCCCGTGGGACATGCTGGACCGGGGCTCGTTCAACGGGCCGGGCGGTCCGCACAACCGCTGGCAGGTTCCCGCGCAGCAGGGCGCCTCGATGGCCGCCGAGCAGACGCTGCGGAACAAGATCGGCATGGGCTTCGTCCCCTACTCCTCGGTGGCGCGGTTCAACCGTGACGGGCTGGCCAGGTCCGGCCTCGCCGTCGTGGACGTGATCGCCAGGGCCGTGAACACCGGCCCGCTGCCGGCGGGCTCCCGGGCGGGCCTGCAGGTGCTGCTGGACGGTGACGCGCCGGTGGACCGCTCGCCCGCCTGCGACGTCAACGCCGACCCGCTGTGCGACGGCGGCGGCCCTTCCGGCGGATGGAGGAACTACACGCTGGAGACGGTGCAGCGGATCGGGTACGGCTCGTTCCAGCCGGACAACGGCGTGCTGATCGCCAAGAACAAGCCCTACGAGCCCGGACAGGACGGCAGAGAGGGCTCGACCTGCGGCTACAACTGCTTCACGTGGGTCGTGGACGCGCATCCCGAAGACATCGGCATGCTCGACTACGAGCGGCCCGACGGCACTGAGGTGATGCGCACCATCGGTGACTACCGGCAGCTCAACGACGCGTTGTTCCACGCCGGCACGAACTCGGGCTCGGCGAACGAGTACCTCGACGCCGCGAACGGCCTGCACTTCTACATCCTGAACAAGTACACCGACGAGAACGGCTTCCTGCACTACGTCCTCGGCGTGCGGAACCCGGCGGGCGCCGGGCCGCAGCAGCGTGGCGTGGCGCTGGGCAACGGGCGGGCGGGCGGCAAGGCCCCCGAGTACGCCACGAACTGCTCCTTCCGGCTGACCAACACCGGCAAGGACGCGGCCACGGACCCGGCGCTGCACCCGCAGGACGAGCGGGCCCACCTGCGCAACGACGTCTACCGGCTGTCGGCTCGGGCGGCGGGCCCGGGCTGGTCGGCGCACCTGCCGAACAACCTGGCCACGGCCGCGTTCGGCGAGTCGGCCGACGTCCCGGTCTTCGTGACCCGTACGCCGGGCAGCGCCAGGTCCGCCACGGTCACGCTGACCGCGACGTCGGTGAGCGACCCGGGGAGGACGGCGACCTCCACCTGCAAGGTCAAGACCAAGGACACCGACCACTGACCCGGTGCGTCACCTTCTCGCCGGCGTCGTACTCGCTCGGGGGACGCGGCGCCGGCGAGGGGCCCGCAGAGCTCCGCGTCTCGATGTGCAACACATCAGTAACAGTTCGGCTGGCTGGTCTAGTCGGCGAGGTCTGTGAAGGCTACTGATTCGTCAGACGTCCTCATCGTTGACCATGAAAATGTTAGCGCTAACATTTCGCGACGGCACGAAACCACCTGTCCACGGTGCAGCCACCGCTCGTAAGCGAAGGGATGACGGGCCATGACAGCGTCCGAGAAGCCGGGAGTGAGCCGCCGGACATTCGTACGAGCATCAACCGTCGGGCTGGCGTTGGCCGTGACGGCCAAGCCTGTTCCGGCGGCGGCGGCGGAGGCCTCGGCCGCGGGGGTCGCCGGGATCCCGTACGTCGGTGCGGGGAGCAACACGGCGGTCAGGCCGTTCGCGCTGGGCGAGGTACGCCTGAACGCCGGTCTGCTGCAGGAGAAGCGGGACCGGATGAAGGCCTTCCTGCAGGCGTTCGACGAACGCCGCTTCCTCATGCTCTTCAACGACCAGGCCGGCCGGCCGAACCCTCCGGGCCTGCAGTTACCCGGAGGCTGGGAGAACGGCGGGCTGCTGAGCGGGCACTGGGCCGGCCACTACCTGAGCGCCCTCGCCCAGGCCTACGCCGACCAGGGCCAGCAGGTCTTCAAGGACAAGCTCGACTGGATGGTCGACGAGCTCGCCGCGTGCCAGGCCGCCATCACCGCGCGGATGGACGCTCCCGGCGGGGGGAACGAGCCCGAGGAGCCCGTCATCGGCCGGGTCGAGGGGCGCTTCGGCAAAGGTCTGCGCCTCAACGGCGGCAGCGGCGCGGAGCATCTGCGCCTTCCCCAGGAGGCGGTGTCCCAGCTCACCGACTTCACGATCGCGACCTGGGTCAACCTGGCCGTGGCGCAGACCTGGAGCAGGATCTTCGACTTCGGCCAGAACACCACGGTCAACATGTTCCTCACCGCCCGCTCGGGCGCGGCCGGCAATCCGCCGCGGTTCGCGATCACCATCGGCGGCAGCGGTCAGGAGCAGCAGATCACGGGCACGTCGGCCTTGCCGACCGGGCAGTGGGCACACCTCGCCGTCACGCTCTCGGGCACTGTCGGAACGCTCTACGTCAACGGCGCGGCGGTGGCCACCAACACCGGCATGACGCTCGACCCGACCAGCCTCGGCGTCCCGGGCAACATCTGGATCGGCCGCTCCCAGTACGGAGACCCGCTCCTCGACGCGACCATCGACGAGTTCCACGTCTTCGACCGAGCCCTGAGCGCGGGAGAGGTCCAGTCCCTCACGACGTCCGCCGCGGGATCCACGGGCGGCGGGAACATCGCCTGGTACCGCTTCGAGGAGGAAGGCGGATCGACCGCGCTCGACTCGTCGCCCAACGGCCGCGACGCCGGCATCGTCCCCGTCACGCAGGGAGGCGGCGGGCTGTGGGTGCCCACCCATCCCGGCTATCTCGGGGCCATCCCCGAGGACGCCGTGATCCGGCTGGGGCCGCCCCGGTTCGCCGTCTACGGCAGCAACCTCGGCACGAACGTCTGGGCGCCCTGGTACACCCAGCACAAGATCATGCGGGGCCTGCTGGACGCCTACTACCTGACCGGCAACGAGAAGGCTCGCGAAGTCGTCATCAAGATGGCGGAGTGGGCGCACCTCGCCCTGACCGTCGGCGACAAGAACCACCCGCAATACCAGGGGCCCATCACCAGGAGCGACCTCAACCTCATGTGGGACACCTACATCGCCGGCGAGTACGGCGGCGCCAACGAGGTGTTCCCGGAGATCCACGCCCTGACCGGGGACGCCAAGCACCTCGACACGGCCAGGCTCTTCGACAACCGGGAGTCCCTCTTCGGCGCCTGCGTCGAGAACCGGGACATCCTCGTGGTGACCGACCCCGCCGACCTCGGCCGGCGCCGCCCGGCCCGGCTGCACGTCAACCAGCACGTGCCCAACTTCGTCGGCTACCTGCGGATCTTCGAGCAGAGCGGCGACGAGGACTACTTCCAGGCAGCGAAGAACTTCTTCGGCATGGTCGTCCCGCACCGCATGTTCTCGCACGGGGGCACGGGCGGGAACTACCCCGGCTCCAACAACAACATCGAGATGTTCCAGAACCGGGACAACATCGCCAACGCGATCGCCCAGGGCGGCGCGGAGACCTGCTCCATCTACAACGTCTCCAAGCTGGCCCGCAACCTCTTCTTCCACACGCAGGACCCGGCCTACATCGACTACTACGAGCGAGCCGTGCTCAACCAGATCGCCGGCTCGCGAGCCGACGTGGCCACCACGAGCAACCCGCAGGTGACCTACTTCCAGCCCTTGACGCCCGGCGCGAACAGGTCCTACGGCAACACCGGCACCTGCTGCGGGGGGACGGGGCTGGAGAACCACACCAAGTACCAGGAGACCGTCTACTTCAGGGCCGCCGACGGCTCGGCCCTCTGGGTCAACCTCTTCGTGCCCTCGACCATGACCTGGGCGGAGAAGAACCTCGTCGTGACCCAGGAGACGAACTTCCCGCGCGAGGCCAGGACGAAGCTCGTCATCGACGGCGCCGGCGCCCTCGACATCAAGCTGCGCGTCCCCGCATGGGCCCGCAACGGGTTCACCGTGCGGATCAACGGAACCATGGCGCCGGTGCGGGCCGCCGAGCCGGGCACCTACGTGACGCTGCGCCGCACCTGGCGCCCCGGGGACGTCATCGACGTCTCGATGCCGTTCAGCATCCGGATCGAGCGTGCCATCGACCGGCCGGACACGCAGTCCGTCATGTGGGGCCCGCTGCTCATGCCGATCGTCGGCAACCCCGGCGGCGGCAGTTACCGGGAGCTGTCGCTCTACCGGTACCTCAAGCGGGACGGCGACTACGCGCGGGCGGCCATCACGCCGGCCGGTACGAGCGCGGCAGGAGACCCGATCTTCACCACGCACGGGTTCACCCTGCGCCCGTGGTACGTCGGGGACACCCAGGCCCACTCCGCCTACTTCCGCCGGGTGGAGCCGCAGATCGTCTTCGGGAGCATCGACTCCGGCGTTCCCAACGTCAGACGCAACGACGGGCTGCCCGACTACGACGTCCCGGTCAGCGGCATCCCGTCGCCCGGCACCGACGGGCTGACGTTCCTCGACGTGGTCTGGGACAATGCGCCGTTCGCGACCCACGGCGCGTTCGTCGCCACGGTCGCCAGGACGGCCGAGCAGTTCGTGGCGGCCGGGCGCCTGACCGATGAGCAGAAGGACGCGGTGGTGGCGGCCGCCGCGAGAGCGCGGAGCGAGCTGGCGCCGTAGGCGCGGGTCGGAGCGCCTCCCTTCACATCCATGACCTCACCGAAGGTGGCACGTGACTGTTGAGTTCAGGCCGTCGGAGCTGTGGGAGCCCGACACGCGCCGCGACCCGCACGCGTTCCACGCCCGCGTACGGGCCGCCGGCCGGCCCGTCCCGCAGGTCGACCCGGCCGGTCACCGGCTCTGGGTCGTGGCGCGCCATGCCGACGTCCTCGACGGCCTGCGGCACCCGGCCATCGGTCACGAAGTGCTCAGGCATCAGGCTCCGGACGTGATCCCTGAGCACCACCGGAGCGAGGCGGCACGAATCGCGGCGCGCCAGCTCATCCAGCTCGATCCACCCGACCACACCCGGCTGCGCGGGCTCGTCAGCACGGCCTTCACGGCCCGGACGATCGCGCGGCTGGAGCCGTGGATCGCCGGCGTCGCGGACCGGCTGGTCGCCCGCGCCCGCGGGCTGGGCACGTTCGACGGAGTGGCCGACCTGGTCGATCCCTTGCCCGTGAACGTCATCGCCCAGCTCGTCGGGATCCCCGAGGAGGACCGCGCCCGGTTCCGCGAGTGGTCGGCGATCATCGTCTCCGCGGCCGACCACGATGCCGCGGCGACGCTGGCCTTCGCCGCCTACCTCGACGAGCTGGCCGGGCGCCGCCGAGCGGTCCCCGAGGACGACCTGCTCTCCGAGCTCGTCGCGCTGGAGTCGCAAGGTGACGCTCTCGACCGCGACGAGCTCGTCGCGATGGTGCAGCTCCTGCTCATCGCCGGTCAGGAGACCACCGTCGACGTCCTCGTCAACGGCATCCGGCTGCTGCTCACGCACCCTGAGCAGTGGCAGGCCCTGCTCGCCGACCCGTCACTGGCGAGCGCGGCCGTCGAGGAGACGCTCCGGTTCCGCGGGCCCGTCGAGATCGTTCCGCCTCGCTTCACCTTCCGCGAGGTCGACATCGCGGGGGGCACGATCCCGGCGT
This sequence comes from Nonomuraea thailandensis, assembly GCF_024172165.1. Lineage (GTDB taxonomy): Bacteria > Actinomycetota > Actinomycetes > Streptosporangiales > Streptosporangiaceae > Nonomuraea > Nonomuraea thailandensis. Next base: position 3,080,750 of record NZ_JAMZEB010000002.1, read on the forward strand.
TCGAGCGCGTCGGCCTGTCACTGTGGGGCGCGAACAGGGACCCCTCGGTCTTCTCCGATCCGGACGTGTTCGACCTCCATCGCCCGGACGTCCACCGGCACCTCGCCTTCGGCCACGGGACGCACTTCTGCCTGGGCGCCTCCTTGGGGCGGCTCGAGGCTCGCATCATGTTCGAGCGCATCGCCCGCGAGCTTCCCCGGCTGCGGCTCGCGGTGGAGCCGGAGGAGCTGGACGGCTTCCGGCTGCACCAGGGATCCTTGCCGCTGCGGATCCGGCCCGGTGCGGCGACCTCCCTCTGATGCGGGGCCGCGCCGCGGGGCGGAGGTGAGGTCAAGGACGGTGACGCCGTGGTGTCGCGGCCGGCGACCAGCCCCGCTGCGCGAGTGCCCGAGGCCGTGGTCCTCGGGCTCGCTGTCGACGTCTCCGGGAGGCTCCTGGAGATCCCTTTTCCGCGCTCCGGCGGCATGCTGATGAGCGCGGGAGATCGCACCTAGTTGAAGCAGTCCTGCTTCTTGAGCGCGATGCCGTACTCGGTGACCTTGCCGTGCGTGACACCGAAGGAGTAGTAAGCCTTCTTGTTGCCGGGGGCCGTGATCACATAGTAGCCGTGGATGTCCTTCTTGATCTTCGGGTAGGCGGCCTTCAGCTGCTTGGTGGTGGAGCCGAGCCTGATGCCCTCCGGGGTCCTCATGTCCTTCGCGGCGAAGATGGCGGCCAGCCCCACGCGTGGTGAGATGTAGATGCCGACCCCGTTCTCAGGAGTCGGGTACTTCTTCAGGTCCCAGCCGGAGCAGCCGCCTCCGCCCGGCATCTTGCCGACCACGTCACCTGTGGCCTTGGCCTGCTTGACGGTCATGCCGAGCTTCACGGCACCGTAACCGTACGGCCCCAGCGCCGGCTTCGCCTGCGCCACCGCGGCGGTGGCACCGGAGACCATCAGGGAGCCCGCGACCAGCGAGGTCACGATCATCGTCTTCATCATGTCTGCTTTGACGGCGGGGCGCCGGTGAAAGTTCTGAGAAATGATCAGGTGATGATCGCTGCCGGACCGGCCGCGCGGCCATGGGGGTCAGGTGCTCCGCGCCAGCGGCTCCTCCCTGGACTCCGTGCCGATCGCGACGTTGCCGCCGGACAGGACCGCGACCACGGGCCCCGGCGGCAGGTGCGCCCGGCGGGTGAGGTAGGCGGCCGTGGCCACCGCGCCGCTGGGCTCGGCGCGTTCCCCCAGCTCCCGCCAGAGCAGGCCGGCGGCGGCGTCGATGGCGTCCTCGGTCACGGTCACCATGTCGTCCACGTACCGGTAGAGGTGTTCCCACGCCAGCGCGCCCAGCACCGGCGCGCGCAGCCCGTCGGCCCTGGTGCGGTAGGTCAGCTCCACCGGCCACGCCGTCCGCGTGCCCGACCGGAAGCTGGCCGCCCCGTCGGCGGCCAGCTCGGGCTCGACGCCGATCACCCGGATCGCCGGGCCGGCGGCCTTGACCGCCACGGCGATCCCGGCCAGCAGGCCGCCGTTGCAGACGGGCACCAGGACGGCCCCCGCGTCCGGCAGGTCCAGGCAGATCTCGGTCCCGGCGCTGCCGTGCCCGGCGATGACGTCGAACGCGTCGGAGCCGACCACCGTCGCGCCGAACCGGTCGGCCAGCGCCAGGCATGCCTCCTCCCTCAGGGCGGGCGGCACGATCACCACCTCGGCGCCGAGCCGGCGCGCGGCGCGCACCTTCAGCTCCGGTGCCGTGTCCGGCAGCACGACGGTCGCCCGCACGCCCTGTTCGACGGCGGCGTAGGCGATGGCCTGGGCGTGGTTGCCCGACGACTGGGCGATCACGTGGCGGACGCCGCGCCCGGCCAGCCTGCCCACGGCGTTGACCGCACCGCGCACCTTGAACGAGCGGGTGGGCTGCCGGTTCTCCGGCTTGACCCAGAGCCGTTCGCCGGGCAGCCGTAGCAGCGGCGTGCGCCGCACGTACGGCGCGATGCGGTCACCGGCCTCCCGGATGTCGGCCGCGGTGACGAGCCCCGCGCGCACCGCGCCTTCCGCCTGCGCGCGTGCCCCGTCTCCTGACTTCGTGCGTGCCGCCCCTTCCGCCCCTTCCGCGTTCACGCGCTCAGCACCCTCTCCTGGACGGCGTCCAGGTCGGCCGCGGCCTCCGACGGCGGCGCGGCGTCGGGGACGAGGTCCTCCAGGTGATGCAGCGGCCGGTACAGCAGCCCCAGCAGCCCCCACACCACCAGGAACACGCCGCTGGCGAGCAGCACCACCCCCGCGCCGTCGCCGGGCCCGCCGGCGAACCGCCCGGCCCACTCCGCCAGCGGCCCGGCGGTGAGGAAGCCGAGCGGCTGCATGGCCGTGGCGATCATGATGTTCACCGCGAGCACCCGCCCCTGCAGCTCCGGCCCCACCTTGACCTGGATGATCGACAGCCAGTGCGCGTTGCCGATGCTCATGCACGCCAGCCGGACGAACAACCCCGCCGCGACCAGCCACACGACCGGCCACACGCCCATCAGCACCACGCCGAGCCCGGACCCGACCACGAAGCCGACCATCCCGGTGGCCCGCCGCCGGGTGCCGCCCCACACCAGCACCACGCCGGTGCCCACGGCCGCGCCGACACCGCCGACGGCGGTGACCACGCCCAGGTCCGCCGAGGTGCCGATGGCCAGCACGACCGGGGTGACGAGCACCCACATCAGCGCGGTGCAGAAGTTCACCACGGCGAAGTAGAGCGCCATCACCAGCAACGGCCGCCGCCTGCGCAGGAACCGCCACCCGCCGGTGAGCGCCGCCGTGAACGTCTCCTCTCGCCGGTGGAACAGCCGGTCGGGGAAACGCACCAGCAGCAGCGTCAGCACCCCGACCGCGAACGTGACCACGTCCACGGCCACCACCGCCGACAACCCGAACAGGCCGATCAGCGCGCCGCCCGCGAGCGGCGCGACCACGTTGCCCGCGCCGAAGCCCACGTTCGCCAGCGCGTTGGCCTGGGGCAGGTACGGTTTCGGCACCAGCTGCGCGATCGCCGCCAGCCACGCGGGCTGCTGGAACGCCGACACGACCGAGGTCACGCCCACGATGAGGCAGACGTTCCAGAACTCCAGCCCTCCGGTGGTCAGCAGCAGCACCAGCGCCACCATGGCCAGCCCGGACAGCGCGTCGCAGGCCAGCATGATCCTGCGCCGGTCCACCCGGTCGGCCAGCGCGCCGCCCAGCGGGGTGAGCAGCACCGCCGGGATCTGCGCCAGCATCGTGACCAGCGCGAGATCCAGGATCTCGCCGCTGCGCTGGTAGGCCCACACACCGAGCGCGAACGAGCTCAGCGCCGTGCCCAGCGCCGAGACGATCTGCCCGGCCGCCACCGTGTAGAAGGGCCGCAGCCCGGTGCGTTCCGGCGGGCGCACCGGATCGGGCAGCGTTCCGGCCGCCCAGCGGGTCAGGTGCGCCAGCACCAGGGCGGCCAGCGGCTCGGCCTGGTGGCGCAGGAAGTAGTGGCCGGCCCTGGGCAGCACCGCCCGCTCCACCCGAGGCGCGAAAGCCGCCCACTCGGTGTAGCGCTCCTCGTGCAGCTCGGTGGCGCGGTCGCGTTCCCCGACCAGGCTCAGGATCGGGGCGCGCAGCGGCGCCCCCTCGCCGGCCAGTTCGCGGCCGAACCACTCCTGCGCCTGGTCGGCGTCATGCCGCATGGCGCGTACGGCGGTGCGCTTGGCGGACTCGTCCATGTCGTCGAGCAGCCCGCCGGAGGCGCGCAACGCGTCGCGGAACATGCGGTCGGACACCCAGCGGTCGCCACCGAACAGCCGCCTGACCCGCCCGGGCAGCCGCGCCGCAGGGAAGCTCGCGGCAGCGATCACGCCCAGCACCGGCACGCCGTCCGCCTCCAGCCGGCGCGCCAGCGCGACGGCGGGCGCGGAGCCCACGCAGTGGCCGTAGATCGCGACCGGGCCCGACGCGGTCGCGGCCACCTCGGCGGCCAGCACGTCCACCAGCTCCTCCAGCGGCAGCGGCGGCTCGTCCGGGCGGGCGGGGTCGTGGCCGGGCAGCTCGGCCGAGAGCACCTCCACCCGCTCGCCCAGCGCCCGGGCCAGCGGCTGGTACACCGCGGCCGACCCGCCGCCGTACGGCACGCACACCAGCGTGAACTCGCCGGCCCGGCCGCCGCCCAGCCGGTGCAGCAGCCCGCCGCCGCCCTCGCCGCCCAGGGAATCGGCGCCCAGGGATTCGCGGCCCAGGAACGCGGCCAGCTCGGCCACGGAGGGCCGGGTGAACAGGTCGATCACCCGCAGCCCGCGGCCGATCTCCTTGACCGCGCGCACCGCGGCGAACGAGTCGCCGCCGAGGGCGAAGAAGTCGTCGCCCGCGCCCACCCGCTCCACACCGAGCACCCGGGCGAAGGCGCCGGCGACCAGCTCCTCGTCCGGCGTCGCGGGCGGCGCGTACGCGGCCTGCTCCGCCACCGGCTCGGGCAGGGCGGCCCGGTCGATCTTCCCGTTCGGGTTGAGGGGGAGCCGGTCGAGGGCCATGACGTGGGCCGGCACCATGTAGTCGGGCAGCCGCTCACGCAGCGCCGGGCGCACGGCCGCGGCCTCCACGCTCGCGGGCGTCACCCACGCGGCGAGCTGCCTGGCCTTCCCCTCGCCGACGGGCAGCACCACCGCCTCGGCGACCTCCGGCAGCGCCCGCAGCGCGGTGGTGACCTCGCCCAGCTCGACGCGGTAGCCGCGCACCTTGACCTGGTCGTCCACCCGGCCGCGGAACTCGATCCGCCCGTCGGAGGTGACGCGCAGCAGATCGCCGCTGCGGTAACAACGCCCCTTCCCGGTCAGCGGGTCGGGGACGAACCGCTCGGCGGTCAGCTCGGGCCGGCCGATGTAGCCGCGGGTGACCCCCGGGCCGCCGACCACCAGCTCGCCGGGCACGCCGGGCGGCACCGGCCGCAGTGCGGCGTCCACCAGGTGCCCGTACACCCCGGGCAGCGGACGGCCCAGCGGCACGATCCCGGTCCGCCGGTCGGCGGGGACCTCCTCGGTGTCGCACACCAGGCAGATCATCGTGGACTCGGTGTGGCCGTAGTGGCTCTGGATCCTGAGCCCGGGCCGCGCGGCCCGGGCCCGCTCCACCAGGTCCCACGGGCAAGCCTCGCCCGCCAGGATCAGCAGCCCGCGCGGCAGCACGGCGGCCAGGTCGCCGCCCGAGGCCAGCAGCTCCAGGTGGCTCGGCACGCACTTGACGACGTCCACCCGGTGCTCGGCCAGGTAACCGGCGAACGCGGCCGGGTCCATCGCGGTCTCGCGCGGCACCAGGTGCACCGTCCCGCCCGTGGTCAGCGCGCCGAACACGCAGGTGAGTCCGAAGTCGGCGGCGGGCGTGGAGATCACCGCGAACGACCCGCCGGGCATCCCGATGCGCGGCAGCATGCCGCCCAGGTAGTTCAGGACGCCGCCGTGCTCGGCGGCCACCGCCTTGGGCGTGCCGGTGGACCCCGACGTGAAGATCACGTGGTGCAGGTGCCCGGGCCGCACGTCGACCTCGGGGCGGGTGTCCGGCAGGGACGGCGGCCGGTCGAGCGCCAGCACCCTCCTGCCGTCGCCGATCAGGGGCGCGAACTCGCTCACCGTCACGACGGCCCGCACCCCGGCGGCCTCCAGCATCGCGGCGATCCGCGCCGCCGGGTACGCCGGGTCCATCGGCAGGTAGCCGCCGCCCGACTTCTGGATGCCGAACAACGCACACGCCAGGTCAGCGCCCGGCTCCAGCAGCACGCCCACCGGCTCGTCGGCGCCCACCCCGGCCTCCAGCAGCCAGTGCGCGATCCGGTTCGCGGACGCCTCCAGCTCCGCGTAGGTCAGGGCGCGGCCGGCCCCCACCACGGCCGGCGCGCCGGGAGTCTCGTCCACCCAGCGCTCGATCAGGTGGTGCACCGCCCCGGCCGGCGGCTCGGGCGGCGGCCCGCCGTCCACGGCCGGGCCGGTCACCGGCTCCAGCGGCACCGCGCCCACCGGCGCGTCCAGGTCGGCGAGCAGCCCGTCGAGCAGCGCCGCGTACCAGCGGGTCAGCTTGGCCGCGGTGCCCGGCTCGAACAGGTCGCTCCGGTAGGCGAGCCCGCCGCGCAGCGGCACGCCCGGCCCCTCGTCGACGACGTGCCAGCTCAGGTCGAACTTGGTGGTCAGCTCCGGCAGGTGGATCTCGGACGCCTCCAGGCCGGGCAGCTCCGCCCCGGCCACACCCGGAACGTAGTTGAGCATCACCTGGAACAGCGGCGTGGCCGCCAGGTTCCGCTCCGGCCGCAGCCGGTCCACCACCCGGTCGAACGGCGTGCCCGCGTGCGCCAGCGCGCCCAGGGCGGACTCCCGCGCGCGGGCCAGCAGGTCGCGCCCCGTCGGGTCGCCGCCCACGTCGGTCCGCACGACCACGGTGTTGAGGAAGCAGCCCACCACGCCTTCGGTGTCCGGATGGTCGCGGCCGGAGACCGGCACGCCGACCGCGATGTCCGTACTCGCCGACAGCCGGGCCAGCAGCGCCTGCAACCCGGCCAGCAGCACGATGAACGGCGTGGACCGGTAGGCGGCGGCCACCGCCCTGACCCGCTCGCTCAGGCCGGCCGTCAGCTCCAGGTCGAGCGCGGCCCCGCCCGGGCCGGGCACCGCGGGGCGCGGCCGGTCGGTCGGCAGGTCGAGCACCGGTGGCAGGCCGTCCAGGTGCCCGGCCCACCAGTCCAGGTCGGCCGGGTCGGGGACCGGCGACACCTCGGCGTACTGCGCCGGCGGCGGGCCGAGGGGAGGGCGCAGGCCGAGGCGGGCGGCGTACAGGCCGGACAGCTCCGACAGCAGCAGGCCCCGTGTCCACGCGTCGGTGGCGATGTGGTGGAAGGTGAGCGACAGCACGTGCTCCCGCTCGCCATCCGCGCCGTCGTGCGTGCCGCCTTCCGCGCCGCCTTTCGCGCTGTCGTGCGTGCCGCTGTGCGCGCAGGCGTCCACGGTGAGCAGCACCGCACGCATCGGCGGCTCGCGGTCCAGCGCGAACGGCGTCGCCAGGTGCGCGGCCAGCACGTCCTCCACCTCCGGCCGATCGACGCGTGCGGTGGACACGGGCACCTCGCCGGCGTCCCGCACCACCATCACCGGCTCGGGGCCGGAGTCGTCGACCACGCCGCGCAGCACGTGATGCCGCTCAGCCAGGTCGCGCACCGCACCCAGCAGCGCCTCCGCCCGCAGCGGGCCGCGCAGCCGCAGCGCCACCGGCACGTTGTAGGCGCTGCTGTCCGGTTCGAGCTGCGCCAGGAACCACAGCCTGGCCTGCACCCCGGACAGCGGCACCGGCCCGTCCACCGGGTCGCCGATCGGCCCGTTCACCGGCCCATCGATCGGCCCGTCCGCCGGCCCGCCGATCGGCTCGTCCGCCGGCCCGTGCACGGACCCATGGATCGGCCCGTCCGCCGGCGCGCGCCGGACGCGCGCGGTGGCGGGCGGGCGGGGGAGCGCGGCGGCCAGGTCGGCCAGCACGGGGTGCTCGAACAGCAGCCGCACCGGCACCGCCGCGCCCAGCCGCTCCCGCAGCCGCCCGGCCACCCGGGTCGCCGCGAACGAGTGCCCGCCGAGGGCGAAGAAGTCGTCGTCCGCCAACACCTCGGCGAGCCCGAGCACGTCGGCCCAGACCTCGCCCACCAGGCGCTCAGCGGAACTCCCCAGCGGCACCCGCACCGCGGGCCCCGCCTCGGGCATGGTCAGCGCCGCCCGGTCCACCTTGCCGTTCGGGGTGAGCGGCAACGCCTCCAGCACGCCGATCGCGGCCGGCACCATGTAGTCGGGCAGCCGCTCGCGCAGCGCCGCCCGCACCTGAGCGACCTCCACCGTCACGTCCACGGCCGCCGGCGTCACCCAGGCGGCCAGGCGCCGCTCCAGACCGGCGCCGACCGGCTGCACGTACGCCTCCGCGACCTGCGGCAGGGCCCGTAACGCCGCGGCGACCTCGCCCGGCTCCACGCGGAAGCCGCGCACCTTCACCTGGTCGTCGATCCGCCCCAGGAACTCCACCAGCCCGTCCCCGGTCACCCGGACCCGGTCGCCGGTGCGGTACCAGCCGCCGGTGAAGCGTTCCGCGGTGAGATCGGCGCGGCCCAGGTAGCCGCGGGCCACGCTGGGACCGCCGATCCACAACTCCCCGGGCACGCCGGACGGCAGCGCCCTCCCGGACGGGTCGGCCACCCGGCACACCACGCCGGCCAGCGGCCGGCCCAGCGGCGCCCGGCCGTGACCCTGGCCCAAGCCTTGGCCCGAGCGCTGTCCCGCGTCCTGGCCCGAGCGCTGGCCCGAGCGCTGTCCCGAGTCTGGGCCCAGCTCGGCCAGAGCCTCGCCGGCGTCGCAGGCCAGCACCGACACCGTGGTCTCGGTGGGGCCGTAGTGGATCTGCACCTCCAGGTCGGGCCGCGCCTCCCGGACCTGCGCCACCAGGTCCGCCGGCACCGCCTCACCGGCCAGGATCAGCAGCTTCCCGGGTAACGCGGCCGTGCCGAGGAGTTCGAGCTGGCTGGGCACCATCTTGATCGCGTCCACCGGACGTGCCGTCAGGCGGGCGGCGAACGCGGCCGGGTCGGTGGCCGTCTCGTGGTCGATCAGGTGGAGGGTGGCGCCCGTGGTCAGCGCGCACCACACGTTCGTCATGCCCAGGTCGGCGGCGGCGGTGGAGACCAGCGCGAACGAGGTCATCCCCGCGGGAACGGCCTCGGCCACGGCGCCGAGGTAGTGCGTGATGTGCCGGTGCTCGACCGCGACGCCCTTCGGCCGCCCGGTCGAGCCCGACGTGTAGATCACGTACGCCAGGTGCTCCGGCCGCACCTTCACGCCGGGACGCTCGCCGGACGCCTGCGCCGCGGCGGCGAGCTCGGCCTCCGTGAGGACGATGCGCGCCCCGGCGTCGGCCACCACCGCCCGGTTGCGGCGCTCCGGGTAGACCGGGTCGAGCGGCAGGTAGGCCGCGCCCGCCTTGAGCACGCCGAGCATGGCGACCACCAGCTCCGGCCGCCGCTCCAGCAGCACGCCGACCGGCTCCTGCGGCCGGACCCCGCTCGCCAGCAGCCAATGGGCCACCTGGTTGGCGCGGCGGTCCAGCTCCGCGTAGCTGAGCGAGCCGGCCACGTCCGCGTCCGGGCGGGTGCCGGGCGGCCCTTCGACCACGTCCGCGTCCGGGCGGGCGCCGGCCACCGCCTCAACCGCGACCGAACGGGCGTCGCCCATCCCCTCGACCGCGATCGCGTCCGGGCGGGCGTCGGCCGCCCGCTCGACCAGCGTGTGCAGCGGCACGTTCACGGGCAGGTCCGCGGCCCGGCCGCGCAGGTCGTCGCCGGCCGGCAGCCGCACCGGCGCGTCCGGGTCGGTGAGCATGCCGTCCAGGAGCTCCAGGTACCAGCCGGCGAGCCGCCGCACGGTGGCCTCGTCGAACAGGTCCGTGCGGTAACGCAGCTCGCCCGCGAACCGGGTGCCGTCGTCGCCGAGCTCCAGGTTCAAGTCGAACTTGGCGGTCGGCGCGGGCGGCGACCCCGCCACGACCTCCAGACCGGGCAGCGACACCGGCGCGCCGGTGTCGTAGACGTTGAGCATCACCTGGAACAGCGGCGTGACCGAGAGGTCCCGCTCCGGCTGCAGGCGCTCCACGACCCGCTCGAACGGCGTGCCGGCGTGCGCGAACGCGTCCAGCGCCGCCCCGCGCGCCCGCGCCAGCAGCTCCGCGCCGGTCGGGTCGCCCGAGGTGTCGCCGCGCACCACCAGGGTGTTGACGAAACAGCCGACGACCTGCTCGGCGTCGGGATGGTGGCGGCCCGCGTGCGGCACTCCGACGGCGATGTCGTCCATGCCGGACAGACGGCTCAGCAACGCCTGCAACCCGGCCAGGAACACCATGAACGGCGACGTCCCCGCCACCGCGCGCACCTTCGCCGACAGCGGCCCGGGCACCTCCACCGCGACAGCCGCCCCCTCCCACGTGGGCACGGGCGGGCGCGGGCGGGCGAGCGGCAGGTCGAGCACCGGCGGCAGGCCCGCCAGGCGCCCGGCCCACCAGTCGAGGTCGGCGTCCGGCCGCCCGGCCTCCCACGTGGCCACGTCCGCGTACTGCAGGGCCGGGGGAGCGGGGGGCGGCTCCAGGCCGAGGCGGGCGGCGTACAGGCGGGCGAGATCGTCCAGCAGCACGCGCTCCGACCAGGCGTCGGTGGCGATGTGGTGCAGGGTGAGCGCGAGCACGCACTCGTCGTCGCGGAGCCGGAACACCGTGGCCCGCAGGGGCGGCTCGGCGTCCAGCCGGAACGGCCGCCAGGCGTGCCCGGCCAGCTCTTGCTCCAGCCCCGCCGGCTCCACGTCCACCACCGGCACGGGCACGGCGGCGACGGGCCGCACGCGTCCCTCGCCGATGACGCCGCGCAGGATCCAGTGCCGCTCCGCCAGGTCCGCCACCGCGCCGGTGAGGGCGGCGACGTCCACCGGGCCGCGCAGCCGCAGCGTCAGCGGCACGTTGTAGGCGGGTGTGCCCGGTTCGAGCTGGGCCAGGAACCACAGCCGCTCCTGCGCCGGCGACAGCGGCATGTCCTCGGCCGACGTCGCCGGGATGCCGGCCTGCTCGCCCGGCTTGAGGGCGGCGGCGAGCCTGGACCGGACGAGTGCGGCGATCCGGTCCTCACGTACCTCGGTCATCCCTCGATCCCCTCCATCAGGTCGGCGGCCAGCAGCTCTTCCAGCGCGGCGGCGAAGTCGGCCAGCACCGGGCGGTCGAACAGCAGCCGCACGGGCACGGCCACCTGCAACATCTCGCGCAGGCGGGCGGCCACCCTGGTCGCGGCGAACGAGGCTCCCCCGAGGGCGAAGAAGTCGTCGCCGGCCCAGACCTCGGCCCGTTCGAGCACCTCGGCCCAGACGGCGGCCACCAGGAGCTCGGCGTCGGTGGCGGGCGCGACCCGCGCCGGCTCCGGCCCGGTGTCCGGCTCGGGCAGCGCGCCGCGGTCGACCTTGCCGCTGGGCAGCGTGGGCAGGGCCGGCAGGGCGACCCAGCGGCGCGGCACCATGTGGCCGGGCAGCCGGGACCGGGCGTGCCGCTCGATCGCGGCCAGGTCCGCCGTCTCCGGCGCGACGTAGCCGACCAGGTGGGCGTGCGCGTCCGCCCCTGCCACCGTCACCGCGGCCTCGGTGATCTCGCGCAGCACGGCCTCGATCTCGCCCAGCTCGATCCGGTACCCCCGAACCTTGACCTGGTGGTCGCGGCGGCCGTGGAACTCCAGCGTCCCGTCCGGCCGCCACCGCGCCAGGTCACCGGTGCGGTAGCACCGGCCGTCCGGCGTGAACGGGTCGGCCACGAAGGCGGCCGAGGCAGGCTCCGGCCGGCCTCGGTAGCCGCGGGCCACCCCGGCGCCGCCCAGCAGCAGCTCGCCGACCGCGCCCGGCGGCACCAGCCGCAGCCGCGCGTCGACCACGTACGCCCGCTCGCCCGGCATCGGCGACCCGATCGGCACCCGGTCGCCCTCGTGCCCCCGCACCCGGTACATCGCCGAGGTGACGGTGCTCTCGGTGGGCCCGTAGGCGTTCCACAACTCGCCGGCGCGGAGCAGGATCTGCTCGGCCAGCGCCGGGTCCAGCGCCTCCCCGCCGGCCACGGCGCGCAGCGCCGCGCCGCCCGCCCAGCCGGCCGCGACCAGCATCCGGTACGCGGTCGGCACCAGGTCGATCACCGTGGCCGCGCTCGTGCTGATCAGCTCCGCCAGCGCGTGCCCGTCGGTGGCCGTGGCCCTGTCGACCACCACCGACGTGCCGCCGGCGGTCAGCACGCTCCACAGCTCGGAGGCGGAGACGTCGAAGCTCAGCGGCGCGACCGCGGGCTGCACGTCGGCCGGGCCGAGGCGGAGCGTCGAGATCATCCCGGCCACGAGGGCGGCCAGGCCGCCATGGGTGACCTCGACCCCCTTGGGCGCGCCGGTGGAGCCGGAGGTGTAGGTCAGGTACGCCAGGTCGTCACCGCGCACCTCGGGCAGGTCCGCGCGCGGGCCCGCCGCGAGCCGGTCCGCGTCGAGCATCACCGGCCCGTCCGCGTCGGAGGCCGGCGCCGGCGCAAAGGGTGCACCGCCTTCACGGGGTGCACGGCTTTTATGGAGGGCTGCGTCTTCACGGGGGGCTGCGTCTTCACGGGGCGCTGCGCCTTCATGGAAGGCCGCGCGTTCAACGCGTGCCTCGCCCTCAAGCGGTGCTTCGCCGCGCGTGAGCACCACGCGGGCGCCCGCGTCCGCGGCCAGCAGGCGCAGCCGCTCGGCCGGGTGCTCCGGGTCCAGCGGCAGGTAGGCCGCCCCCGCCCGCCACACCCCCAGCAGCACCGCGGGCAACATCCGGTCGCGCGGCACGCGGACGCCGACCACGTCACCCCGCGACACCCCGTGCTCCAGCAGCCCGGCCGCGATCCGGTCGGCGCGGTCGTTCAGCTCGGCGTGACTCAGCGCGGCGCCGTCCGGCCCGACCACCGCCGTGCCCGTCGTGTGCGCCGCCAGCGCCAGCGGCACCGGCGGCAGGTCGTCCGGCAGCCGCGGCCCGGCCGCGCGGGCCAGCAACGCGGCGCGTTCCTCCGGGGTGACCGGATCCAGGGTCGCGATCACCAGGTCCGGCTCGGCCACCGCGCGCCGCAGCAGCCACAGCAGCCGGTCCAGGTACGCCTCGGCCGCCTCCCGCCCCAGTAGCGCGACGGCGTACTCCAGGTGCAGCTCGGCGCCGGCGGCCGTGCGGTTGACGAGCACGCTGAACTCGTGCACCGCCGCGCCCGAGCCGACCTCGGTCAGCAGTTCGAGGCAGCCGGCGCGCACCGGCACCTCGGCGTGCTGCATGGCCAGCAGCACCGGGGCGCGGGGCAGGTCGGCGGGCGGAACCTCCTGGTGGACCAGAGCCCGCGTGGTGGCCTCCCCGGCCTGCTCGACCAGGTCGCGGAAGGTCGGCGCGGCGTCCGGCCGCAGCCGCACCGGCATCGTGTCGATCAGCGGCCCGACGACCCGGGCCAGCTCCGGCCTGGCGCGCCGCGCCGCGACCACGCCGACCAGCGTGTCCGGCTCGCCGGAGGCCAGGGCGAGAGCGGCCAGGTACACCGCGAACGGGGTCGTGCCGCACGCGCGGGCCAGCGCGGCCACGCCGTCCGTGAGCTCCCCGGGCAGCGGCCTGATCACCCGGCACGTCGTCAGGTCGCCGGGCGGAGGCCCCGCCACCGGCGCCCCCGCCAGCTCGCCGCGCCAGAACTCCCGCAGCCGCGCGAGGTCGGGCCGGTCCTCCTGCTCGCGCACCGCCACGTCGCCGAGCTGCACCGCCGGGCCGGGAACGGGCTCGCCCGCCAGCTCGGCGGCCAGCTCGTCCATCAGCACGCCGACGGAACCGCCGTCGAAGGCGAGGTGATCCGTCACGAGAACCAGCTCGGCCACGTCGTCCCCGACGGGGCACAGGCTCGCGCGGAGCAGCGGCACCTCGTTCGTCACGTCGAACACGTGCTCCGCCGCCGCCTGCGCCACCTTCGCCGGGTCCGCGCCCGCCGGGTGCTCCACCAGGGGGACGGTGACCGGCGGGTGCACGACCGCGTACGGGACGCCGTCCTCGCCGGTGCGGACGGTGCTGCGCAGGGCCTCGTGCCGGCGCAGGATCGCGTCCAGCGCCGGGTGCAGCGGGGCGCTGCCGCTGAGGCCGCGCACGCGCAGCCGGACGGACACGGTGGTGACCGGGCTGTGCGGGTGAAGCCGGCGCAACGTCCAGAACTCGCGTTGCGCGGCGGTGAGCGGGTGCCGGGTCCGGCCGGTCCGCCGCACCGGCGCCGAGCCGGGCTCACGCAGGCGCGCCGCCAGCCCGGCCGCGGTCGGCTCGGTCAGGAACGCCGCCAGGGGCACGGTGTGACCGAGCCGCCGTGACAGCTCGGCCACCACCCGGGCGGCGGCCAGCGAGTGCCCGCCCAGGTCGGCGAACCGGTCGTGCACGCCCACCTCCGGCAGGCCCAGCACGTCCGCGATCACCTCGGCCACCTGGCGCTCGTCGTCCGTCCGCGGCGCGACCGGCGCCGCGCTGTCCGTCCGGGCGGCGCCCAGCCTGGGCAGGGCCGCGCGGTCCACCTTGCCGGTCGGGCCGATCGGCAGGTCGCCGGTCACTCCGATCCTGGCCGGGACCAGGTGATCGGGCAGGCGGTCGCGCAGCCAGTCGCGCAGCTCGGGCTCGGTCACGCCGGAGGCCGCCACGTGCGCGGCGAGGTAGGCGATGCCGTCGTCGTCGGTGTGCGCCAGCACGACGGCGCGGCGCACCGCGGGATGGCGGTCCAGCGCCGACTCGACCTCGCCCAGCTCCACCCGGTAGCCGCGGATCTTGACCTGGTCGTCGGCGCGGCCCACGTAACGCAGCTCGCCGTCCACCCACCGGACCAGGTCGCCGCTGCGGTAGACGCGGGCGCCGTCCGGCTCGGTGCGGAACGCCTGCGACTCGTGGCCCAGGTACCCGCGGGTCACGCCGGGCCCGCCGATCCACAACTCGCCCACCTCGCCGTCCGGAACCGGCGCGCCGGCGGCGTCGCGCACGCTGAGCAGCGCGTTCGCCATCGGCGCGCCCAGCGGCGGGTCGCCCTGGTAGCCGCGGCTGACCTCGAACATGGTGGAGCCGGTGGTGCACTCGGTGGGGCCGTACATGTTGAGCACGCGGCGCACGCCCGGGTTGGCGTACATGCGCGCGACCAGGGCGGCGGTCAGCCGCTCGCCGCCGGACAGCACCATGCGCACGCCGTCCGGCAGCGGCTCGCGCAGCAGCACCGACAGCGCGGACGGGACCCCGAAGACCGTGCGCACCTCGCCGCGGGCCGGCAGCGTCGTCAGCGCCAGCACGTTGTCCGCCATGATCACGGTTCCGCCGGCGGACAGCGGCGTGAAGATCTGCGTGATCGAGGCGTCGAAGCAGATGGAGGAGCCGGCCAGCATGCCGCTCAGCTCCTCGGCGGTGTAGGCGGACGCCTCCCAGCGCACCAGGTTCAGGGTGTTGCGGTGCTCCACGACCACGCCCTTGGGGCGGCCGGTGGAGCCGGAGGTGTAGATGACGTACGCGGCGTCGCCCGGCTCGCCGGGCACCTCGGGCCCGCGCGCGGCGGGCCTCACGTCGTCGACGAGCACGGTGCCCGCGCCGGTCAGCGACGCGGTGCCGAGCCGCGCCGCCGAGGTGACCACCGCGCTCACGGCGGCGTCCTCGGCCATGAACCGTAACCGCTCGCCCGGGTAGGCCGGGTCCAACGGCACGTAGGCCGCCCCCGCCTTCAGCACCCCGATCAGCGCGGGCACCAGCCACTCGTCGCGGTCCAGGCAGATCCCCGCCAGGTCGCCGCGTCCGACACCCCGCGCGGCCAGGGCGTGGGCGATCCCGTTGGCCCTGCGGTCGAGCTCGGCGTAGGTGAGCCGGCTCGTGCCCGCGACGACGGCGACGCGATCGGGCGTCCGCCGGCACTGCGCCTCCAAGGCCTCGTGGAGGCGGCCGGGCGAGTCTGTGAGAGGGCGGTTCGCGCCCGTCACATCCGTATTCATGTGTCCTCTTTCCAGCAAGGTCGAACGTGCCCGGGTGGGCGGTCTCGAACGGGCCCGCCCCTCGGGGACGGCACGCGCACCTGCTCCCTTCGCCGAAGATCACGGGTGTCCGCACAGCAGCATCGGTGACCCGGCTTGCCGCTGACTTGGAACCTGCCGTGATCTTGCTTGCAGGAAGGGCGCTTCATCGGCCGATCGGCTCGGGACGGCCCGAGAGGCGGTCATGAACGCCCCGGTGGGCAGCGTCGACCAACACGCGCAGACCTCCTGGAACGGCGACGGGCAGACTCCGGGCGCCGGACCAGGACGAGGCGTGCGGCCTCTTCGCCACCACTCCGGGGCGCCGGGCCACCATGATCCTCTTCACCGGGGCCGTCCCGCAAACGGGCTCATGACGGCGGGCCCGGCGGCGGCACGGGCGGGCGCGCCGACCTGCCGCCCGCGCGCGACGACTGCGCCGTCGCGCCGCGTACGGCGTGTTGCCGCCCACACCTGCGAGGGGCGGTCTGTCAGCTCATCGGGCGTCGAAGGCCGTCCTGGACTCCAGGATGCCGGAGGCGTTGTCCTCGGCCCATCCGGCCAGGTCGCGGACGACCTTGAGCAGGCTGAGCCCGCGCGGGGTCAGCGCGTAGTCGACCCGCGGGGGAGTGGTGTCGTGGACGGTGCGTGTCACCAGGCCGTCCCGTTCCAGGCCGCGCAGTGTCGTGCTGAGCATGCGCTGGGTGATGGGCGCACTCATCCGGCGCAGCTCGTTGAACCGCCGGGTGGTGTCGCTCAGCTGGCAGATGACGACCACCGACCACTTGTCGCCGATCCGTTCGAGCACGTCGCGGATCAGGTCGCGGGCCTGCTCGCGCCGGTCTGCGGAGGTGTCGCCCGCCCGCGTGATCGGGTGCGCCATGGCGAGCAGTATACGGGCTATACCAGGTTCCTGTGAGGAACGGTTCTCCCGGTGATACCTGGGCAGGTCGAAGTGCCTTCTTGTCGCCTCCGCCCGCTCCGTGCGACGGTGCTGAAATCGTACCAGGTATATGAAGAGAACCATCGAGGAGCTGCGACGATGCGAGCGGTCGGTCTGTACGAGTTCGGAGGGCCCGCTGTGTTGCGGGCCGTCGATCTGCCGGAGCCGCATGCGGGGCCCGGCGAGGTCCGGGTGCGGGTGCACGCTGCCGCGGTGAATCCGGCGGACACGCTCCTGCGCAGTGGCGTGCTCGCGCACCTGTTCGCCGGGGTGCCGGCGCCGTACGTGCCGGGGATGGACATCGCCGGCGTGATCGACGAGATCGGCCCGGGCACGGAGACCGCCCTGTCACCGGGAGAGCCGGTGATGGCGATGACGCATCCGATCGGCCCGGCCACGGGCGGCTACGCCGAGTACGTGGTGCTCCCGGCCGGCTGGGTCGTCCGCGCGCCGGCGGGCGCCGATCACCCGGCGGCGGCCACGCTGCCGATGAACGGGCTCACCGCGCTGCTGACGCTCGACCGCCTCGCGCTCGCGCCCGGCTCCGTCCTGGCCGTGGTCGGGGCCGCCGGGACGCTCGGCGGCTACCTGGTCGAGCTGGGCAGGCAGGCGGGGCTGACCGTGGTCGCCGATGCCGCGCCCGCCGACGAGGATCTGATCCGCCGCTCCGGCGCGGCCGACATCGTGGCCAGAGGCTCCGACGTCGCCGAGCGGATCCGTGCCCGGTATCCGGAAGGTGTGGCGGCGGTCGCCGACGCGGCGCTGGCCGGACCACGCCTGCTCCATGCCGTACGTGACGGCGGTCGGTACGTCCGGTTCCGCACCGCCGGCGAGCCCGGCGGCCAGGAGATCGACGGCGGCGGACGCGTCACGGTGCTGACGCCGTTCGTCCCCGACTACGCGGGGCGGACGGACAAGCTGGACCGGATCCGCCTGCTCGCCGAGTCGGGCGCGCTCACCCCGCGCGTCGCGGCGGCACTGCCCGCGGCCGAGGCCCCCGAGGCGCACCGGCGGCTCGAGGCCGGCGGTCTTCGCGGCCGGCTCGTGCTCACCTTCTGAACTCGCCAGCACACGTCCATAGGGAGTAGTCATGTCCGCACGTTTCGCAGGGAAAGTCATCCTGATCACCGGTGCCACCTCCGGCATGGGCCGGGCCGCCGCCGAGCGGATCGCAGCCGAGGGCGGGCACGTCGTTCTGGCCGCCCGCGGCAAGGACGCCGGCGACGCGCTGGCCGCCGGGCTTCGCTCCGCCGGAGGCGAGGCCACCTTCGTGCCCGCCGACGTGACGGTGGAGGCCGAGGCGGCTGAGCTGGTCCGGCAGGCGGTGAGCCGGTACGGCCGGCTCGACGGCGCCTTCAACAACGTCGGCGCCGCCACCGCCGCCGGGGCGGTGACGGACGTGGACGGCGACGCCTGGCACGCCGACCTGACCCTCAACCTCAGCAGCGTCTTCTTCGGCCTGAAGCACCAGATCCCCGCGCTGCGGGCGGCCGGCGGTGGCGCGATCGTCAACAACGCCTCAGTCCTCGGCGTCACCGGGCAGGCGGGTATGGCCTCCTACAGCGCGGCCAAGCACGGCGTGGTCGGGCTGACCCGGTCGGCGGCGCTCGACGCGGCCGGGTCCGGAGTACGGATCAACGCACTGGTCACCGGTGGGGTCGACACGCCGCTGCTGCGCGGCAACCTGGGCCCGTCGCCGGAGGAGTCCCTGCGGGCGGCCGCGGTGATGCACCCGATCGGGCGGATCGCCCAGCCGGAGGAGATCGCGGCGTTCGTGGCGTTCCTGCTGAGCGACGAAGCCCGATTCATCACCGGTGCCGCGCTCGCCGCCGACGGCGGGATGACCGCCGCCTGACCGGAGACCCCCGCCCGGGCGGGCAGGCCGCGGCGTTTAGCTCGGGGATGCCCAGCGGGCGGGTCACCTCACGGCGTGCTTCCGCCGGCGGCACGGGCCTTCGCCAGCCTGCGCTCTCGCGCCGCGCACGCCAGGCGCAGGACCACCGAGCGAAGGGCTTCGGCCGGACGGCTCGACGGCACGAACAACTGCTGCTTCATCCGGGCGAGGCGCTGATGCCTGGTGATGGCCGGGCGCAGCCGTGACTCCCAGGCGGTCAGCGCGACGCCGAGATCGCCCGGGCTCTCCCGCAGTGCCCGGCCGAGCTCGGCGCCACCGCGCAGGGCGAAGGTGGCGCCCATGCCCGAGTAGAGATTCAGGCACCACGCCGCATCACCCACCAGGACGACCCTTTCTCTGCTCCACCGGGGCATCTTCACCTGGTGCACCGAGTCGAACAGGAAATCCGGCGCCTGTTCCAGGGAGTCGAGGGCGTGCCGCACCACGGGGTCGTCCATGTCGGAGAACGCGGTGCGCAGCCGCTCGATCGTGGATCCGGCGAACTGTCCTTCGACGTCTCCCGTCCGGTAGGTCAGCAGGGCGGTCGGGGGCAGGTCGGCGAACCCGAACACCCACGCCCCGCGGCCCTCGCGGGCGCTGATGACGCTGTCCGCCGCCGCGAAGGACGGCACCTGCGCCTGGAGCTGGAACGCGCAGATCATCGCGTCCCAGGTGGTCATGAAGTCCTCGTGCGGGCCGAAGACCATGCGGCGCACGCTCGATCGCAGCCCGTCGGCACCGACGACCAGGTCGAAGCTCTCGCGGCGCCACGCGCCGGTACCGGTGTTCTCCAGCAGCACTCGCACGTCGGTACCGGTGTCGTCGATCTCGACGGGTTTCGTGGCGAACCGCACGTCGACGGGCTCGCTCGTCCCGTCCCTGCGGATGCCCTGCCAGAGCGCGGCTTCGATGTCCCCGCGGACCACCGCGGCGGGAGCGCCCGGCTGGTGCAGGAACCCCAGGCCGGGCTCGCGGTTCCCGCGCCGGGTGAGCGAGTACGCCTTCCCGCCGCCGGGCGGGTTGCGGGTGTGCAGGTGGCCGGCGATGCCGAGGTCGGCGGCGGCCTGCCTGCCCTGCGGCATGAGGCCGACGAAGTAGCCGCCTCTCCGGCGTTCCGTGGCCCGTTCGACGATGACCGGCCGCCACCCGGCCTGCCGCAGCCCGATCGCCGCGGACATGCCGGCGATCCCGAGCCCGACGACCAGTGCGCGTCTCTGCATGATGCCCTTTCCCTTCTGCTTGAGCGGGCCCGGTCAGTCCGGGACGACGACGGCGCGGGTGTGGCCCTGGTGCGCCCAGGCCTCGCCGACGCGGCTGAGCGGGTAGGCGGTGTACGGCGCGTCGAAGGTGCCGTCGCCGAACCGGGCGATGATCTCGGGAAGCTCGGCGATCATCTCGGCCTTCGAGACCGAGCCCGCGCCGCTGCCGCTGATCCGGATCCGCCGGCTGCGCAGCAGCGCCGCGGGCAGCGCCGCGTCGTTTCCGGCGAGCGAGCCGATCTGCACGTAGCCGATCGCCGGGTTGTCGCCGTTCGTGCCGGCCTGGCCCAGCGCGGCGAAGGCGGCCTCGGCGACGGAGCCCCACACGAAGTCGAGCACGAGCGCGGGCGGCGCCTCGGCTACGGCGGCGGCGAGGGCGGCCGCTCCCGTGCCGGTCGCTCCGGCGCCGGGTGCCGCGGCGTCGGGTGCCGCGAGCGGGACGGTGACGGCGCCGAGGCCGCGCAGCCGTTCCAGCGCCTCGTGATCGCGCCCGGCGGCGATGACCTGCTTCGCGCCGAGGGACAGCGCCGCCCGCACGGCCAGGCCGCCCGACATGCCGGTCGCCCCGAGCACCAGCACGGTGCCGAGCTCGCCCGCCTCCCTGCGGCGGGTGATCAGCGGCATCCAGCCCGCAAGTGCGGGGTTCATGCCGGCGGCGACCGCGAGCGGATCGGCCCCGGCGGGCAGGTCCACCTCGAACGGGGTGACCAGCCACTCGGCCATCGTCCCCCAGGGTGAGCGGGCGAAGCCCGTGTAGACCAGCCGCCCGTCTCCGGTCCTGGCCACGGCGTCGATGCCCGGCACGAGGGGGTAGGCCTGGCCGCTGCCGTAGTGGCGGCCGGAGGCCAGCCCGCGGACGACGTGGTGCAGACCCGCGCCCACGAGCCGCAGGGGTGCCTGGCCCGGCCGCTGTTCCGGGTCGGGGAAGTCCGCGCAGACGGGTGTCGACTCCGGGGTGTTGACGACTGCAGCACGCATCGCACGCTCCTGAACTAAGTTCAATTCCGATGTCACCCACCGTGCCTGAACTTTGTTAAGGTGTCAACCGTGGCGAAGGGCATCACGCGGGAGCGGATCGTGGCGGCGGCACTCGATCTGCTCAATGACAAGGGCATGGACGCCCTCACCGTCCGCGCGCTCGCTTCCCGGCTCGGCGTGGGAGCCCCCGCGCTGTACTGGCACGTCCGCAACAAGCAGGAACTGCTCGACGAGATGAGCACGTTCGTCATGCGCCGCGTCACCGCCGCCCTCTCGGAGATCGCCGCCGGCGCCGGCTGGCGTGACGGCGTGGCCGCCTACGCCCGCGTCCTGCGCTCGGAGTACCTGCTCCACCGGGACGGAGCGCGCATCTTCAGCGGCACCCGCTTCTCCGACCCCGGCGTGGTGAAGGCCAAGGAGCCCTGGCTCGGGCGCCTGACCGCGGCCGGGTTCTCACTGGCCGAGGCGGACGACGCCATCGACCTGGTCACCGCGTTCGTGGTCGGCTTCGTGATCGAGGAGCAGGAGCGCAGCCAGTCCGCCGGCGCCGACCCGGGCCGGTACTCGCTCGCCGAGCGCGATGCGTGGCT
Organism: Nonomuraea thailandensis; assembly: GCF_024172165.1. Classification (GTDB taxonomy): domain Bacteria; phylum Actinomycetota; class Actinomycetes; order Streptosporangiales; family Streptosporangiaceae; genus Nonomuraea; species Nonomuraea thailandensis. The sequence continues at coordinate 3,101,974 of NZ_JAMZEB010000002.1, forward strand.
GGGGGAAGGCGCCGACCTGGTCAAGGCCGCCGGGCACCTGCGCGACGACGGGGACAGGAGGTTCGAACGGCAGCTCGGCGTGGTTCTCGACGGGCTGGCGGCTCGACTGCGCTGACGGCCGGCCGCCCGGACCTCCTGTCGTCTCCCGTCGGCGAGCGCCCCGCGGCGGCCCCTAGGCCGTGTTTCAGAAGTGGTGCGCTCATAGCCAGGTGTCGATCACGGCGATATGAACAGTCGCTTCGTAGCGCACGGCCAGCTTGTCGAAGCGGGTAGCCACCGCCCGGTAGCCCTTGAGCCGGTTGATGCCGCATTCCACGGCGTGACGCAGCTTGTAGGACTCGGGGTCGAAGGCCGGTGGCCGGCCGCCCTTCGTCCCCTTCCTGCGCCGGGCGGCGGCTTGGTCCAGCTTGATCGGGATGGTGGCCTTGATGCCGCGCCTGCGCAGGTAACGGCGGTTACCGCGCGAGCTGTAGGCCTTATCGGCCAGCACCCGGTCCGGCCGGGTACGGGGCCGGCCCCCGCCCAGGCGCGGCACCCGGATGCCCTCCAAGACCGCCGTGAACTGCGGGCTGTCACCACGCTGCCCGGCCGTCAGCACGATCGACAGTGCTCTGCGGCCCTGCTCGGTGGCCAGGTGCAGTTTGGTGCTCAAGCCACCCCGGGAACGCCCCAGCCCGTGATCGGCCGGCTCTTCCTGCACCCCGCCCGGCGACTCGACCTGCAGATCCCCCTTTTCCGCGCCCCGGCGGCGTGCTGATGAGCCCGGCAGACGGTGGAGTCGACACTCACATCCCACGTGATCAGCCCAGCCGCGTCCGCCTGAGCCTGCAAGACGGTCAGGATCTGCTGCCAGGTTCCGGCACGCTGCCAGCGCCGGAACAACCCGTAGATCGTCTGCCAGCATCCGTACCGCTCCGGCACGTCCCGCCATGGCGCCCCCACCCGAACCCGCCACCGGATCCCATTAATGAGCTGCCGTTTCGTCCAGGTCGGCGGGCGCCCTGGCTTGCGGCCGACCGGCAGCAGCGGCTCCAGCACCGCCCACTGCGCATCGGTCAGATCAGCCCGCCCGGCCACCGGTAAGGTGTCCACGAGGTCTCCGTGCAGATGGTCTTCTTGGTCGTTGACTCATCTACCGGAGACCTCTTTTTTTGTCGATCTACGAACACCTCGAGCAACCGCCACTCAAGTCACTTCTGAAACACGGCCTAGATCCGGGACCACCGCTGGTTGGCCGCGCCCGTGCAGGTCCAGATCTGGAGCCTGGTGCCGTTGGCCGTGGCGTTGCCTGCCACGTCCAGGCACTTGTTCGCGCCGACGGCCGTGATACTGCCGTCGGTGTTGAACCGCCACCTCTGGTTGCTCTGGCCGTTGCAGTCCCAGATGATGACGCCGGTGCCGTCGGCGGTGCCGGCGTTGCTGACGTCCAGGCACTTGGCGCCGTAGACGCGCAGCTCGCCGGCGGTCGTGCCGGTCCACTGCTGGTTGGCCTGCTGGTGGCAGTCCCAGATGACCACCTGGGTGCCGTTGGCCTGGGAGGCGCCGTTCACGTCGAGGCACCTGCCGGAGCCGGCCCCCTGGATGCGGGTGGCCGGGATGGCGGTGCCGCCGCTGACCCGGAACACGGCGGTGCCGTGCGCGGGCACGTTCGCCGAGATGGCGCCGGTCGTCGTGGTGACGGCGTTCGTCCAGGCGTCGCGGAGCGTGAACGGGCCGCCGGTCAGACCGATGGCGGAGGCGGTGGTGCTGACCGTGGTGCTGCTGCCGCCCTGGTTGAACAGGGCGACCGCGACGTCGCCGTTGCTCAGCCGCTTGGCCAGGACGCGGCGGATGCCGTCGTTGCCGACCTGGGTGGCCTGCAGGCCGAGCGGGTCCTGGTTGATGGCGATCAGGTTCGCGTTCTTCATGATCGTCGAGGTCGCGGCGTCCATGGCGCGGACGTCGTTGCCGGCGATGAGGGGGGCGGCCATGACGGCCCAGAGGGCGAAGTGGCTGCGCATCTCGGTGTCGTTCATGCCGCCCCGGCCGACGACCATCATGTCGGGGTCGTTGAACTGCCCCGGCCGGGCCCGGCCCGCGAGCGGGACGTTGACGTTGACGATGTTCTGGATGCCCATCGGGTAGCCGTTGGTCTGCCCCGTGTTCCAGGCGTTGGTGATGTCCTCGGTCGTGCGCCAGATGTTGGCGACGTCGCCCCAGTCGCGCTGCGGGCCGGTCTTCTCATGAATGCTGTTGGGGTTGATGCTGTAGAGGATCGGCCTGCCGGTGGCCGCCAGCGCGTCGCGCATCTTCGCGAAGGTGCGCACCTGGTCGTCGATCGTGCCGGTGGGGGAGCACCAGTCGTACTTGAGGTAGTCGACGCCCCAGGCGGCGAACTGCCGGGCGTCCTGGGCCTCGTGGCCGAGGCTGCCGGTCGCGCCCGGGTAGGCGCCGAAGTACTGGGCGCAGGTCCGGTCCAGCGGCGCCTGGTAGAGGCCGAACTTCAGGTTCCTGGCGTGCAGGTAGTCGCCGAGCGCCTTCATGCCGCTCGGGAAGCGGGACGGGTTGGCCTGGAGGTTTCCGGCCGGGTCGCGATGAGGATCGAACCAGCAGTCGTCGACCACGACGTACTGGTAGCCCAGGTCGCGCATGCCGGAGCTGACGAGCGCGTCGGCCGTCTGCTTGATCAGCGTCTCGTTGATGTCGCAGCCGAAGGTGTTCCAGGTGTTCCAGCCCATCGGCGGGGTGCGGCCCACGCCGTTCTCCAGCGCCCGCGCGGGCAGGACCGGGCCGACCCCTGCCGTCAGGGTCAGTGTCACGGCCAGGACGAGGGAGAAGCGCGTTCGGTTCCTGCTCATCGATGTCTCTCCTCAAAGGGGTGGGAGGGCGGCTCAGGCGCAGGTGATCGCAGGGGTGTCGGATGGCCGGCGTCCCTTCTGCCGGGTCACCGGAAGGAGGCGTCGTCGACGTAGAGGCCGTCTGTGCCGGCGGTCGTCTCGACGTAGAAGGAGGCGTTGGTCAGCGTTCCGGTCCAGGACACGGTCGTGGTGCCGGTGAGCTGGGTCCAGCCGTTCGTGCCGGCCGTTCGCGCCGGGGTGAGCTGGTGGTAGCTCGTGGTGCCGTCCGCCGTGACCGTCAGGGTCGCCTTCACGCTGGGATTTCCGCTCTGCGACCGCACCCAGACGCTCGTGAGGTAGCTCTTGCCGTTGGTGAGCCGTGCGGTCACGTTCTGGTGGGGGCCGTTCCAGGACGCGGTCCGCCCGGAGTTGAGCAGGGACCGGCTGCCGGCGTGGGCGACGTCGGTGGCGGCGGTCAGGGTGCCGCCGGAGGCGGTCCAGCCGGTCGTGCCGTTCTCCATGGTGCCGTTCGCCAGCAGGTCGGTGCCGCTGCCGCCGCCCGGCGTGAACTGCCACCAGTCGAGGTTGAGCAGGTAGCCGCTGCCGCCGGCGAAGCGGAGGTAGAGGTCGTGCGTGCCGGTCGCCCCGGACACCGGGCAGGTCACCGAGCTCCAGCTCTGCCACCCGCCGGTGCCGGCGACGGCGCAGGTGCCCACGAGGGCGCCGGTGGCGCTGCCGAGCCGCAGCTCGATCCGGCCGCCGCCGGTGGCCGACGCCACGCGGGCGGTGAAGGAGGAGGCTCCGTCTCCGAAGGCGACGCCCTTGACCTTGAGATGGTCGCCGTTCTCGATGAAGCCCACGTTCATGCCGCCCTCGCCGGACGGTTCGGTCTCGACCCCCGAGGCCCAGGCGATCGTCTCGGCCTCCTGGCGGACGAAGGGGTCGAGCGTGCCGATCTGGGGCGGCCCGGCGGTGGTCATGTTGATGGTGGGGAACGTGCCGTCGGCGTTGTAGGTGAACCTCTCCACGGCCACTGACCTGGTGTAACCGCCCCCGCCTGGGAGGGCGCCGTTGTGGTAGAAGAAGTAGGAGCCGCCGTTGAAGTCGATGACCCCGGCGTGGTTGGTGAAGCTGCCGCCCTGGCGGGGCATGATCGTCCCCCGGTAGGTCCACGGCCCGGTGGCGCTGGGCGCCGTCGAGTAGCCGATGAACTCCGAGCAGCACTCGGCGGCGAAGACGTTGTAGTACAGGCCGTTGCGCTTGAAGACCCAGGGGCCTTCCTCGTACAGGGTCGGGCGGCCGGTGTTGCCGGTTCGCGTGCCGAAGCCCGCGGTGGTGAGCGGGATCTGGGTCGGGCTGCCGGAGTAGGAGATCATGTCCGTGTTCAGCCGGACGTACCAGAGGCGAGGGTTCCCCCAGTACAGGTAGGCCTGGCCGTTGTCGTCGATGAGGACGTTCGGGTCGATCTCGCCGTTGTTGACCAGCGGGCGCCCGATGGCGTCCCGGAAGGGCCCGGTCGGGCTGTCGGCGACCGCGACGCCGATGGCCATCGAGCCGGTGGCGCGGTCGCGGACCGGCACGTACCAGTAGAAGCGGCCGTTGCGGTGGGCGACGTGACCGGCCCAGGCGTTGGCGTCGGCCCAGGCGAAGGTGGCCAGGCTCATGGGGGAGCCGTGGTCGGTCCAGTTGGCCATGTCCGAGGAGGAGTAGACGTGCCAGTCACGCATGGTGAAGTACGTGGAGCCGTCCTCGTCGTGACCGGTGTAGAGGTAGACGCGGCCGTTGTGGACGAGCGGCGCGGGATCGGCCGTGTAGATGGTCTGCACGATCGGATTGTCGGCGCCGGCCGCCGACGGGAACAGCACGCTCGTAAGCAGCAGGCCCACGGTGCACAGGACCGTGCGCAGGGCGATTCTCACCAGTTGTCTCCCTCGGACCGGTGGTGACGGGATGTGCGAGGGTCCTGGACACGGCTGACGCTCCCAGGCGCCGTGTCCAGGACCCGGTTCGCTGAAGGACCACCAGGAGGAGCTGGTCCGCGTCAGGCCGTCAGCGCTGCAGCGTCAGCAGGCCCGGCCGGTAGGGCAGGAGACCGTAGTCGCCGCCGGAGCTGGGGCTGCGTCCCTGGTAGAGGAGCTGCAGGTTGCAGGGGTCGACGGTGAAGGTCTGGTCGGCGCTGGTGCGGATCAGCTCGCCGTGACTGATGTCGTTGGTCCAGGTGGCGCCGCTGTTGGCCTTGCCGGCGAAGGGGTTGGCCTCGGTGGCGGCCTGCGGCGTCCAGGAGCCGTTCAGGCTGGTGGCGGTGAACGAGCGGAAGTAGCGGCCCTGCGCGCCGATCGCTTCGACGATCATGAGGTACTTGGTCTGGCCCTGGAGCTTGTAGACCTGGACGGCCTCGAACAGGTTGTTCGTGGTGTCACTCATGATCACTGTGGAGGTGCTGCCGAAGCTGCCGGGGAAGTTGCCGATGGGCATGCTGGCCCGGTAGATCCTGCCGTTGTCGCCGGCGAAGAACAGGTACATGTTCGAGCCGTCGCCGATGAGCGTCTGGTCGATGGGGCCGGTGCTGGAGCCGGAGATGCTGCCGGAGAAGAGCACCTGCTGCGCCGACCAGCCGTTCGGGTTGGTCGGGTCGCTGGAGGTGCGGTAGGAGAACGCGGTGCCGCCCCACTGGTAGGCCAGCACCCAGATGTTCTTCGGGGCGAAGTAGAACAGCGTGGGCGCGACCGTGGAGTTGGACATCGCGTTCTGGCTGGCCGAGGCCATCTCCGACCAGTTGCTGAACAGCCCGAAGTTCATCGAGCCCCACCTGGTGCCGGTGTCGTGCGTGGTGGCGTAGACGAGGTGCCTGCCGTTGTAGGGGGCGACGGTGAAGTCCTTGAGCGAGACCCAGCCCGACCTCGGGGTCGCCAGCACGCCCGTCGATGACCAGCGGTACGACGACGGAAGGTCGCACTGGCCGGGGTTGCCGCCGCCGTCCACGCGGACGAGCTGCCACTGCTGGTTGTTGCCGCCCCAGTCGTCGTACTGGACGATGTTGGCGCCGTCGGCGGTGGAGGCGCCCTGCACTTCCAGGGCCTTGTTGCTGTTGCGGTTGATCAGTCGCACGTGGCCGTCGGGGGAGTCGGCCAGGCGCCACTGCTGGTTGGTGCCGTTGAGGTCGGCCCACTGGACGATCGCGCCGCCGTTGGCGGTGGAGAAGTTGTAGACGTCCAGGACCTTGCCGGAGTGGCGGGACTTGATGCGGTAGTAGCCGCCGCCGGAGTCGACGAACTGCCACTGCTGCTGGTTGCCGTTGTTGCGGCTCCACTGGGTGATGCGGGCGCCGTCGTTGGTGGCGAGGTTGTAGACGTCCAGGGCCTTGCCGCTGTTGCGGTTGACCAGGACGTACCAGGCGTTGGTGTCGACGGTGGCCGCGTCGGCGGGCTGCGCGGCGACGAGCAGGCTCGCCAGTAAGGTGGCCACCGTCGCCAGGACGGATCCGAGTTTCACGTCTGTGCCTTTCGGTCAGGGGGTGGTGAGGTCGAAGCGGCGCACGGTGACCGCGCCGCCGAGTGACTGGGTGGCGTAGTTGAAGATCCCGAAGCGGTAGCCCATGAAGAACTGCCAGGCGTTGTTGAGCGTGAAGGCCGGGCCGAGGCTCACGAAGGTGCTGCCGTCGGTGCTGTAGGAGAAGCGGGCCTGCCGGCCGGAGCCGGGGCGGATGTCGGCGGTGGCCCGTAGCCAGATCCGGCTGCCCGTGACGGCGGCGCTCGCCGCCTCGGCGCCGGTGCCGGTGGTCTGCCACGAGCTGTTCATGGTCAGCCCGTTCGTCATCACGACCCGGTTGACGCCGTTGTCGCGCTTGACGCCGATCCAGGCCGACTGGTCGCGCAGCATGGCCAGCCCGGCGCGGTCGCCGTTGGCCATCTGCGAATGGTCGAGCTCGATCGTCGCCGTGGACGACGGGCCCTGGATGCGGTGGGTCAGCGTGTTGCGGGCGTTGTAGAGGTCGTTGGTGACGGTCGCGGTCTGCAGGCGCAGGCCGTCGCCGGTGGAGTAGCGGCTGGTGTCGGGGTTGTGGTTCCACTCCCAGCGGTGGCCGAGGCTGCCCGCGGTGAAGGTGTCAGGGCCGATCATGGAGGCGACGGTGCGGCTGGTCTGGATGTTCGGCCTGGGGTAGGTGACCCCCCAGCCGCCGTTGACGGTCTGGACGGTCGGCCAGTCGCCGGTCCAGGTGATCGGCGCGAGCGCCGGGACCCGGCCGCCGGGGTAGGCGTCGACGAACGACATGTAGTACCAGTCGCCGTTCTGGGTCTGGACGAGGCCGCCCTGGTGGGGGACGCCGCCGCCGGAGATGGGGCCGGGCATGTTCAGCAGGACCTGGCGCATCTCGTACGGGCCCCACGGCGAGGTGGAGCGGAGCACGTACTGGCCGTTGGCGGGGCGGGTGAGCCAGATGTAGTAGTAGCCGCCCCGCTTGTAGAAGCGGGCGCCCTCCAGGGTGCCGACGCTGCTCGGGGTCTGGAACACCTGCTGGGCCCGCACCTGGCCGAGCCCGTCCGGCGTGAGCTGGGCGACGCTGATGGTGCCGTTGCCGTAGGCGACGTACATGGTGTCGTCGGTGTCGATCAGCAGGCCGGCGTCGTAGTAGCAGGTGCCGATCTGCGAGCGCTTGGTCCACGTGCCGTCCACGGCGGAGGCGGTGTAGACGTAGGTCCGGTTGAACTCGACGCAGCCGATCCAGTAGTAGGTGCTGTTGCTGGGACGGTAGTTGAGGGTCGAGGCCCAGATACCCTTCACGTACGCCCGGCCGCCGTTGAGGTCGTAGGCGCCCGAGCCGAAGTCGAGCCTCGGGACCGAGTGGCCGGCGTACTCCCAGTCGACGAGGTTGTACGAGCGCAGGATCGGCGCGCCCGGCGAGTAGTGCATCGTCGAGGCCGAGTAGTAGTAGGCGTCGCCGACGCGGATGATGTCGCCGTCGGCGAAGTCCTGCCAGACGACCGGGTTGGTGTAGCCACTGCCGCCGCCGTCCACGCGGACGAGCTGCCACTGCTGGTTGGTGCCGCCCCAGTCGTCGTACTGGACGATGTTGGCGCCGTCGGCGGTGGAGGCGTTCTGCACTTCGAGGGCCTTACTGCTGTTGCGGTTGATCAGTCGCACGTGGCCGTCGGGGGAGTCGGCCAGGCGCCACTGCTGGTTGGTGCCGTTGAGGTCGGCCCACTGGACGATCGCGCCGCCGTTGGCGGTGGAGAAGCCGGAGACGTCCAGGACCTTGCCGGAGTGGCGGGACTTGATGCGGTAGTGGCCGCCGCCGGAGTCGACGAACTGCCACTGCTGCTGGTTGCCGTTGTTGCGGCTCCACTGGGTGATGCGGGCGCCGTCGTTGGTGGCGAGGTTGTAGACGTCCAGGGCCTTGCCGCTGTTGCGGTTGACCAGCACGTACCAGGCGTTGGTGTCGACCGTCGCGGCCGACGCCTGAGGCGTGAGGAACACGCCCACGACGAGCAGGGACGACAGGATCGCGAGCACGCGCCTCACAGGAACCTCCAGAGGTTGCCGTTCGTGCCGTTGTCGTCGGCGAGCACGACCTGGGCGCCCTGGGCGGTGCCGGCGAGCCCGAGCACCCGGCCGCCGTTGGCGCACTGGATGCGGAAGGCGGCGCCCGGCCCGTAGCGCAGCCGCCAGCGGTGGTCGGCGGTGCCGCTGTCGGCCCACTGCACGACGCGCGACCCGGCGGCGGTGCCCATGTTCTCCACGCCCAGCACCTTCTGGCTGTGGGAGTTGCGCAGCCGCAGGTAGCCGCCGGTGTCGGCGATCGCCGTCCACAGGTGGTCGGCGGTTCCGGTGTCGCCCCACTGCACGACGAGCGCGCCGTCGGCCGTGGACATGCCGGTGACGCCGAGCACCATGCCGGTGCCCACGTTCTGGAGGCGGCGCGCGCCGTTCGGCATGAATCGCCACTGGTTGTCCGGGCTGTCGTTGTCGGAGTCCTGCACCACCGGGGCGCCGTTGGCCGTCGAGCCGTTCTGGACGCCGAGCACCTTGCCGCTGTGCACGTTGCGGATCTTGACGGAGCCGTCGCCGGCGTCGGTGACCGTCCAGCGGTGGTCGGCGGTGCCGTTGTCGCCCCACTGCAGCACGCGGGCGTTGTCGGCGGTCGACATGTTCTCGACGCCGAGCACCTTGCCGCTGTGCACGTTGCGGAACCGCAGGGCACTGCCGTCGATGACCGGGACCCAGTCGTGGTCGGCGGTGCCGTTGTCGGTCCACTGCAGGGCCGGGCCGCCGTCGGCGGTGGACATGTCCTGGATGCCGAGGACCAGTCCGCTGGCCGCGTTGACCAGCCGGAAGCTGGCCGCGCCGGTGCCACCGGTGTTCCAGTAGACGACGTAGTTGTGGTCGTGGGCGTCGTAGAAGGGGCCCAGCCGCACCGGAGCCCCGCCGGCCGTGGCCGTGAAGGTCAGGGCGGAGGTGCTGGTCCGGGCGATCGAGGAAGGGGTCAGGGCGGGGGCCGCGGACAGGGCGGTGTCGCCGTAGTCGCCCGACAACACGACCGGGCCGTAGGTGACGGCCTGCACGTTCGGGTCGTCGCCGGCGGCCTTCATGACCACCCGCATGGGCAGCCGTACGGTCACGGTGTCGCCCGTCGTCCACGACCGGGTGAGGTCGGCGTAGGTGCCCGGTGCCGCGGCGATGCTCTGCTGGACGCCGTTGACGCTGATCGTCGCGCCCTGCGTCCAGGCCGGGATGCGGACGCGCATCGACCACGACCCGCTCACGTTGCCGGTGACCTGCAGCGACGTGGTGTCGCCGACGGGATACGAGGTCGTCTGGGTGACCGTGATGCCGCGCCCGCTCCAGGTGAGCGTGGAGGGCACGAACAGGTTCACGAACAGGGTGGTGCCGTTGTGGAAGTAGATCGAGTCCATCAGCTTGGTGTTGGTCTCGATCCCGGTGCCCTGGCAGCACCAGAAGGAGCCGTAGTCCGTGCTCCAGGTGCCGCCGCCCCAGGCCGGGCCGACGCCCCGGCGCCCGCCGGGGTTGAGCGGGGTGAAGTAGGTGACGTGCCCGCGTGGGTCGGCCGGGCGCTGCTGCCCGACCAGGTGGTTGAGCAGGGCGTTCTCGTAGTAGTCGAAGTAGTCGGCCCGGGTGGGCGACAGCAGCCACAGCTCCCGGGTCAGCTTGAGCATGTTGTAGGTGTTGCACGCCTCGCCGGTGTCCCTGGTCAGGTGGGCGGCGATCGCGCCGGGGGCGCGGAAGTGCTCGGCCTGGCTGTTGGAGCCGTTCACGTACGTGTGCGCGCCGACGGTGATGGACCAGGCGTTGGCGGCGATGTCGCGGTAGCGGGTCGTGCCCGTCGCCTTGTACTCGCGCGCCGCCCCGATCCACTTGGGCACCTGCGTGTTGGCATGCAGGCCGTTGAGCCGGTCCTGGCCGGCGGCCAGCGGGTCGAACACGGCCGCGTGGTCGAACCGCCGGGCCGCGGCCAGCCAGCGGGAGTCCCCCGTCATCTGGTACAGGTCCGTCAGCACGGCGTTCATGCCGCCGAACTCGGTGCCGAGCATGGCCTGCATCTGGCTCTGGCTCAGCCGCGACGTGCGGGCGTCCACCCACCCCGCCAGGGCCAGCAGCACGGCCCTGGCCTGGGTGTCGCCGATCAGCCGCCAGACGTCCAGCAGCCCGGCCAGGGTCTTGTGGATGCAGTAGTACGGCACGTTGCCGTTGGTCAGGGTGCGGTTCTCCACGGCGGTGATGTCCGACTCCGGGAAGCCGGACAGGTAGCCTCCGGTGAACCCGGCGGCGCCGTTGTTGGCCTGGCACCTGGCCAGCTCGGCCACCATGTGGGCGGCCTTGTCCCGGCAGGTGGTGTCGCCGAGCACCGCGTACGCCTGCGCCCACGCCGTCAGGAAGTGGCCCTGCATGTGGGACCGGAACGGGAAGGTGGGCGCGTCCCAGCCGCCGTTGGCCGCCGCGCCGCCGGTGGACAGGCGGTGGTTGGCGCGGAAGACGTACAGGAGCCGGTCGACGTCGACGAAGCGCAGGTAGCTCAGCGTGCGGTTCTGGTTGTCCAGCAGGCGGCCGGAGGTCAGCCGGACCTGGCCGAGATCGAACTCGTAGGCCGAGACGCCGAGGTCGGGCCTGGCCCAGGGGAGGGCGGCCAGGGCGGGGGAGGCGCCGGCCAGCTGGCCGGTGACGGAGAGCGCGGCGGTCGCGCCCGCGCCCTGTAAGAGCTGACGACGGCTCAAGGACATGCGGACTCCTTGGCTTCCCGAGGTGATGTTAGCGCTAACATTTCATGCTGGCGGGGTGCACGGGCCTCCTACGGTGAGGGCGCTGTCGCGGAGTACATCCGACGGTCCGACCTGGCGTCAACGAGGGGAAGCCCCTGCCGACCCGGGCGCTGCCGAAGGAACACCTTCCCGCCTGGAATTTCGTCTCCAGGGAGATCACGACGCACCGCCCGTGCAAGTGAAAGTTTCACAGAAGTTACCCGTTGGCAACAGATAACGTGCGAGAGGTTCGAAGTTAAGTTGCTGCCCGGCCATGCGCGCCTCGGCGTGCCGGCTCTGCCGTGCAGGCGTACACGATGGACGCCGGGTCTCGTCCATGCTCGTTCGTCCAGATCGGTCCGGACGCTGCCGCGCCGCTTCTGACGTCGGGAAAGGCGTCCATCGGCGAAGCCGGGCGTCGCCGCTGACCGCGTTCCGTGTCGCGGGCGGCATGGGCCATGGATCGCCATGCGATCGGGTTGATCTTAGTTAAGTTTCCAGCCGTGAACGGTTGACGAGCCGCGTCAGAGGCCCTTACCTTCCTCCAGGAAGTCGGCCGAGATCTCGTTCACCACCTTCCCCGTCGCAGCAGGCCGGACCGGAGCCGTACCCGGGCGGAAGCGCCTCCCCGCCGCCGATGGCGCCCTCGCGGCCCCTGCGGGCCCGCGAGGGCGCGGGCCGGCCCCGGCAGCCGAAGGAGCAGACATGACGCATGGCCCGAACGACCCTGGCATCAGGGACCGCACCCGGCTGGGCCGCAGAAGCGCGATGACCGCAACGGGGGCGCTGCCGGTCATCGCCGCCGTGGGGCGGGCCGCCCCCGCTGCGGCGGTCATCGACCCCCCGGCCCGGCGCCAGACCATCCGCGGCTTCGGCGGGATGGCCCACGCGGCCTGGATCGGCGACCTGGCGGCCGCCCAGCGCGACACGGCGTTCGGCGCCGGCGAGGGGCGGCTGGGGTTCTCCGTGCTGAGGATCCCCGCCCCCGAGAACCAGGCGGACTGGAGCCGCGACCTGGCCACGGCACGGCGCGGCCGAGCTCGGGGCGACCGTCATCGCGTCTCCGTGGAATCCGCCCGCCCACATGGCCGAGACCTTCGTCGGGGGCGGCCGGACCGACGCCGGACGCCTGCGGTACGACCCGTACGGCGCCTGTGCCCAGCACCTGAACGACTCCACCGGGCACCTGCGGGAGAACGCCGGCTCGATCAGCACGAGGGTCATCGCGCCCGAATCCTTCCAGTACCTGAAGAACATCTCCGACCCGATCCTCAACGACCCCGCCGCCGTCGCCCCCAGGGCGCGACCGGCGTGTCGAACGGCTCCTTCACCGTCACGCTCCCCGCCCGCAGCGTGACCACCTTCGTGACCGGGATGACCGGCACTCCCGGCGGCATCGACACGAACGCCTGGTACGTGCTGGCCAACCGCGACAGCGGTAAGGCCCTCGAAGCGCAGGGTGCCTCCACCGCCGACGGCGCCGACATCGTCCAGTACGACGACGGGGGCGGCACCAACCAGCAGCGGCAGCTCGTCCGAACCGCCTGACAGGCCGCGCCCCCCGTACGTAAGAGTGGAGAACGAGAAGCGACATGTCCGATTTATCGCGAAGGCAAGTACTGAGATTCGGCGCGGCCGGCGCCGGATCCGCGATGGTGCCGCTGTCCTGGACGGCCACCGCCCGGGCCGCCTCGGCGCCCCCGCCGGAGGTGCGGGCCGCGAATGACCTCGCCCTGTGGTACGACGAGAGCGCCGGCACGGACTGGCTGAGAGCACTGCCGATCGGCAACGGCCGCCTGGGCGCCATGGTGTTCGGCAACACCGACACCGAGCGGCTGCAGCTCAACGAGGACACCGTCTGGGCGGGCGGCCCCTACGACCAGAGCAACCCCCGTGGGGCGGCCGCGCTGGGGCAGATCCGGCAGCTGGTCTTCCAGAACCAGTGGAACCAGGCCCAGACCCTGATCGACCAGAACATGCGCGGCACCCCGGCCGGCCAGCTGGCCTACCAGACCGTCGGCGACCTGCGCCTCACCTTCGGCGGCACTGCCGGCGTCTCGGAGTACCAGCGCCATCTGGACCTCACCACCGCCACCACTGCCGTGTCCTACCTGCAGAACGGCGTGCGGTACCGGCGCGAGGCGTTCGCGAGCGCGCCGGACCAGGTGATCGCCCTCCGCCTGACCGCCGACCGGCCGGGCTCGATCACGTTCTCCGCGACGTTCGCCAGCCCCCAGCGGACGACGCGCTCCAGCCCGGACGCGGCCACGGTGGCCCTCGACGGCATCTCGGGCGACATGGAAGGAGTGCCCGGCTCCGTCAGGTTCCTCGCCCTGGCCCGGGCCGTCGCCGAGGGCGGCACCGTCAGCAGCTCCGGCGGCACGCTGCAGGTGCGCAACGCCGACAGCGTGACGGTGCTGATCTCCATCGGCTCCGGCTACCGCGACTGGCGCGACGTCAGCGGCGACCACCAGGGCATCGCCCGGCGCCACCTCGACGCCGCGGCCGGCAGGACCTTCGACGACCTGCGCGGCCGGCACGTCGCCGACCACCAGCGGCTGTTCGGCCGCACGGCGCTCGACCTCGGCCGCACCCCGGCCGCCGACCAGCCGACGGACGTGCGGATCGCCCAGCACGCGAGCACCGACGACCCGCAGTTCTCCGCGCTGCTGTTCCAGTTCGGCCGCTACCTGCTGATCTCCTCCTCCCGGCCGGGCACCCAACCGGCCAACCTGCAGGGCATCTGGAACGACTCGCTGACGCCGGCGTGGGACTCCAAATACACCATCAACGCCAACCTGCCGATGAACTACTGGCCGGCCGACACCACGAACCTGTCGGAATGCTACGAGCCGGTGTTCAGGATGATCGGCGAGCTCGCGGTCAGCGGCGCCCGCACGGCCCGGGCGCAGTACAACGCAGGCGGCTGGGTGACCCACCACAACACCGACGCCTGGCGGGGGACGTCGGTGGTGGACGGCGCGTTCTGGGGCATGTGGCAGACCGGCGGCGCGTGGCTGGCCACCCTCGTCTGGGACCACTACACCTTCACCGGCGACCTGGAGTTCCTCCGGCAGTACTACCCGGCGATGAAGGGCGCCGCCCAGTTCTTCCTCGAGACCCTCGTGCAGGAACCGAGCCTCGGCTATCTGGTCACGAACCCGTCGAACTCCCCGGAACTGGCCCACCACTCGGGCGTCAGCGTCTGCGCCGGCCCCACCATGGACAACCAGATCCTGCGCGACCTGTTCGACGGCTGTGCCAGGGCGGCCCAGGCGCTCGGCACCGACGCCGACTTCCGGACGCGGGTCCTGGCCGCCCGGGACCGGCTGCCGCCGACGAAGACCGGCTCGCGCGGCAACATCCAGGAGTGGCTGTACGACTGGATCGAGCCAGAGGCCGACCACCGGCACGTCTCCCACCTCTACGGCCTGCACCCCGGCAACCAGATCACCAGACGCGGCACCCCGGCCCTCCACACCGCCGCCCGGCGCACGCTCGAACTGCGCGGCGACGACGGCACCGGCTGGTCGCTCGCCTGGAAGATCAACTACTGGGCGCGGCTGGAGGAGGGCAGCCGGGCGCACGCGCTGCTCCGCCTGCTGGTGCGGACGGACCGGCTCGCGCCGAACCTGTTCGACCTGCATCCTCCGTTCCAGATCGACGGCAACTTCGGCGCCACGTCCGGCATCGCCGAGATGCTGCTGCAGAGCCACGCCGGCGAGCTGCACGTGCTGCCGGCCCTGCCGCCCGCCTGGCCGAACGGCAGGGTGCAGGGCCTCCGGGGACGCGGCGGTCATACGGTGGACGTGACCTGGAGCTCCGGCGCGGCCACCGAGGTCCTCGTCAGGTTCGACCGCAACGCGACGGTCAACGTCCGCAGCCGCTCGTTCGCCGGGACCCTCCAGGTGACCGACACCACGACCGGCGGCGCCGTCCCGGTCACCAGACCCGAACCCGACGTCATCACCCTGACCGGCCAGGCCGGCCGCACCTACCGCGCCACGGTGACCGCCTCACCGGCCGGCTACGTCCGCATCGCCAACGGCGCCACCGGCCTCGTCCTGGACAGCGGCGGGAACGTCGCCTCCGGCTCGGTGCTCAAACAGTGGAGCCTCGACGGCAGCACCAACCTGCAGTGGCAGCTCGCGGACCTGGGCGGCGGCTGGTACCGCATCGTCAACCGCACCAACGGCATGGTCGTCGACAGCTGGGGCAGCACCGCGAACGGCGCGAGCGCCCGGCAGGCGGCCTGGAACGGCGGCGTCAACCAGCAGTGGCGCCTGAACGCCGTGGCCAACGGCCGCCACCAGGTCATCAACCGGGGGACCGGGACCGCCCTGGACGGCATGGGCAACGCCACCGCCGGCTCCACCGTGGCGATGTGGGCGCCGAACAACAGCACCAACAACCACTGGAGCATCACGCCCGTGTGAGTGATCGCGTGCGTCTCTGCGTGCGGAAGACCGTCGCCCGGGCGCAGGCGAGCGCGTAGCGGTCGTGCTATCGCTGGAGGCGGACGGGATCGGCCGTGCCGCTGCGGCGGACGATCCAGGCCTCGGTGATGTGCTGGAACATCGCCTCGGCGGCGCCCTCGGGATCGTGGGCGGCGATGCGCTCGTAGATGCGGCGGTGCCCCAGGTTCGACGCCACGCACAGGGCCCGCTCAGTCCGGCCCAGGTAGCGGGCGGTGTTGACGACCTGGCCCTCCAGCGACCGCACGACGCCGCGCGCGATGCGGTTGTCGGACGCGCGCATGATCGTGTCGTGGAAGGCGCGGTCGCTCTCGGCGTACGTGACCGGGTCGTCCACGAGCTCGTCCATCTGGTCCACCAGGGTGCGCAGCCGCTCGACGGTGTCGGGCCCGGCCAGGCGGGCGGCGACGTTGGCCATGTCCGACTCCAGCACGCGCCGCGTGACGACGAGGTCGTCGAGGATCGTCAGGCTCTCGTCCTCGGCGATGGCCGCGGTGAGGACGAGCTCGTCGAGCATGTCCCAGGTCGCCGGCGGGGTCACCATGGTGCCGGAGCCCTGCCGGACCTGCACGAGGCCCTTCTCCTGGAGGATCTTCACCGCCTCGCGCACGACGGTGCGGCTCACGGAGAACGCCTCGCACAGCGCGGGCTCGGGAGGCAGCGCGGTGCCGGGCGGGTGCACACCGCGGACGATGCGCTCCACCAGCTCGGCCGTCACCGCCCGGGCGAGACTCGCCGGGCGGCGCGCCCAGGCCGGTTGCGCCGGGACACTGCCGGCTGATTCCTGCGATGCCGTCATTCCGCCCTCCGGTGACCTGATCAGCAGTATACGGGAGACCCTCTTGCCGTCATACGTCATACGAATTACGTTTGCCGCAGTCGGCCGGATCCGGCGGCCACTCGCGGGAAGCGGGCAACGATGAAGCAGCGAGCGTTATGGTCGGCTCTCATGGCCGCGGCACTGGCCGTGGCGGGTTGCGGGAGCGCCACCCGGACGGACACCCCCTCCGGCGAGGCGGAACAGCAGCAGCAGAAGCTCGTGGTCTGGGACTGGAAATCCGGTGAACCGGTCGCCGCGACCTACATCGAGAAGGCGAAGGCGGACTTCGCCGCACGGCACCCCGGGGTCGCCGTCGAGTTCGTCGCCCAGCCGTTCGACCAGTACTACACCCTGCTCGGCACGGCGATCCAGGCCGGCAAGGGGCCCGACGTCATGCTCTTCAACGGCGGCGGGCAGCTCCGCGACCGGGCCGGTGCCCTGCTCCCGCTGGACCAGTACGTGGCCGCCGACCGGAGCCGGCTGGCGGGCTGGGACGCCTTCAGCAAGGACGGCAAGGTCTACGCCGCGCCGGTGACCCTGCAGGGGCACCCGATCTACTACAACAAGGCGCTCTACGAGAAGGCCGGCCTCGACCCGGCGGCCCCGCCCAGGACGTGGAACGAGCTCGTCGGCGGCTGTGCCGCCATCAAGAAGGCGACCGGCGCCGCCTGCTTCGCGCTCGGCAACAAGGAGGGCTTCGGGATCCAGTTCTTCCTGTCGGGCCTCGGCTCCGGCATCCTCACGCCCCGGGAGTACGACGACTGGATCGCCGGCAGGCGCGACTGGACCTCGCCCCACGTGAAGCGGATCTTCGAGCTGTGGAAGGAGACCGGCGACAAGGGGCTGAACAACGACGGCGCCAACTCCACCGCGATGTTCACCGACATCTTCCGCGTCTTCGAGACCGGCAAGGCCGCTCACATCATCGGGCTGATGTCGGACATCGGGCACTGGAACGACTTCAAGGAGTTCCTGCCGCCCGACCAGATCGGCGTCATGCGGGCGCCGGTCGTCACCGACGGGGCCACCCCGAGCCTGCCGTACGACGGCGGCATCGGCTACGCGGTCGCGAAGTGGACGAAGACCCCCGGCCTGGCGGCCGATCTGGTGCGCTCCCTGACCTCGGCCGACGCCCTGACGGCGTTCTCCACCCAGGCCGGCGCGATCGCGTCCGACACGACGATCGACGTCTCGCGGGCCGGTCCGGCCGTCGCCACGATCGCCTCCGGCATCGAGACCGGCAAGCCCGCCCTGCACGTGGCGCTGTCCGCCAAGACCCTCGACCTGCTGGGACGACTGTCCCAGCAGCTCCTGAGCGGGTCGACCACCGTGGACAAGGCCGTGGAGCAGCTGGCCGCCTCCGATCGGAAGGGCTGACCGCGTGCGAATCGCAGGGCCGTCCCCGCACAGGGAGCGGCTGGCGCCCTACGTCCTGGTGGCCCCGGCCGTGCTGATCATCGTGGGGTTGCGGCTGTGGCCGCTGGCCCTCGGGGTCAACTTCTCCTTCACCGGCGACGGCGAGCTCAACGGCAGCCCCGTCGGGCTGGACAACTACCTGGAGCTCGCCGCCGACCCGCTGTTCCAGATCTCGCTACGCAACGTCGGGCTGCTGGTGCTGCTGCTTCCCCTGGCCGTGGCGATCCCGGGCCTGCTCGCGACGTTCATCTACCTGCGCGTGCCGGGCCACCGGGTCTACCGCAGCGTCTACTTCTTCCCGGCCGTGCTCTCGCCGGTGATCGTCGGCGCGATCTTCAACCTTCTGCTCGGCTACGACGGCCCGCTGAACTCCGTGCTCGCGGCGCTCGGCACCGGCCCCGTCGACTGGCTAGGCGAGCCGGGCATCGCCATGTTCACGGTCGTCGGCGTGCACGTCTGGGCGACGTTCGGGATGGCCCTGGTGGTGTTCCTCGCGGGATTCAGCACCTTGGACTCCTCGCTGCTGGACGCCGCCCGGGTGGACGGCGCGTCGCTCGGCCGGACCATCTGGCACGTGATCGTCCCGGGCCTGACCCGCACCATCCAGTTCGTCTTCGTGACCACGATGATCGGAATGCTGACGTCCATGTTCGGCCTGCTCTTCGTCATGACCAGCGGGGGCCCGGAGGGCGCCACCTACCTGCCGGAGTACTACATCTGGCACCAGCAGGGACAGATGAGCCGGCCGGCGCTCGCCTCGGCCGCCTCGACGGTGCTCTTCGTCGTCATGCTCGTGGCCGGGCTCCTGCAGATCACCCTGCTCCGCCGCGCCGGGAGGCAGGACTGATGCGCGGGACGCGCCTGGCCAGGTGGGCGGCGGCGGTGCCGATGGCCGGTCTCGCGCTGGCCACGATCTATCCGCTGGTCTTCACCGCCAACGTCGCGATGAAGACGCGCCGCGACTACGTCCTCGACCGGTTCTCCCCGGCGGGCTCCCTGCGGTGGGACAACCTCGCCGAAGCGTGGGCCGGCGCCGGGATGGCGCGGTACTTCGTCAACTCGTTCGTCGTCGTGGCCTGCGCCGTGGCGCTGCTGCTGCTGTTCGGGTCGATGGCGGGCTTCGCGCTGGCCCGGCTGCGCTTCCGCGGTTCCTCGATGATCTTCCTGGGCTGCCTGGCGGGGCTGTTCATCCCGTTCCAGGTGATCATGGTGCCGCTCACCCGGGTGATGGCCGACACCGGGCTCATCGACACCTACCCGGGACTGATCCTGGCCTACGTCGCCCAGTTCCTGCCGTTCACCGTCTTCCTGATGACCAGTCACTACCGGACCATCCCGCCGGAGATCGTCGACGCGGCCAGGATCGACGGCGGCACGGTGTACGGCGTGTACCGGCGGATCATGCTCCCGCTGGGCGCTCCGGCGCTGCTGTCGGTCGGCATCCTCGACGCCCTGTTCTGCTGGAACGACGTGCTCATCGCCCTGCTCATGATGCCGTCGCCGGAGCACCGCACTCTCATGATCGGGGTCAACGCGCTGCGCGGGCAGTACTCCGACGACATCCCCATGTTCGCCTCGGGCGTCCTGATCGCCGCGGTGCCCGTGCTGATGATCTACCTGTTCCTCCAGCGGCAGATCGCCGACGGCGTCACCGCCGGTTCCACGAAAGGCTGACATGCGGATCACGGGGTATCGCACCATGACGACGGTCCAGGAATGGGGCCGTCCCGTCGGGGACGTCAACGGCGTCTTCGCCGACGGAGCCGTCCCGGTGCCGCTCGTCCTGGTGGACACCGACGAAGGGATCACCGGCGTCGGCCTCGGGCCGCACGTCGAGATCGGGGCCGTCTTCGCCGCGATCGAAGGCGAGGATCCGCGCGGCGTGACGGCGCTCTACGACCGCATGTTGCGGCGGACCTTCAAGGCGGGCCACGCCGGCGCGGTGTTCGGCACGATCGGCGCGCTCGACACCGCCCTGTGGGACATCAAGGCGCAGGCCGCCGGCGAGCCGCTCTGGCGCCTGCTCGGCGGGCGCGACCGGGAGGTGACCGCCTACGCCTCCGGCCTCGACATGGGCCTGACCGACGACGAGCTCGTCGCGGTCTACCAGGTCTACGCCCGGCACGGTCTGCGCGCGGCCAAGATCAAGGGCGGCCTCGACATCGAACGCGACCGCCGCCGCCTGACGCTGGTGCGGGACATCCTGACCGAGGCGGGGCGCGGCGCGCGGCCGGGTCTGATGCTCGACGTGAACGAGGCCTGGACCCGCAAGCAGGCCGTCCGGCACGTCTGCGAGCTCGAACGCACGCTGGATCTCACGTGGATCGAGGAGCCGGTCCGGCGCTGGGACGCCGAGGGCCTGGCCACGGTCGGCCGCGGGATCCGCGCCTCCGTCGCCACGGGGGAGAACCTCACCGGGCTGGAGCAGTTCCGCCCGCTGCTGGCCGCGGGCGCCGTGGACATCGTGCAGACGGCCGTCGTCTGGGGAGTGTCCCACTTCCTGCGGGTGTCCGCGCTGGCGCACGCCCACGACCTGCCGGTCAGCCCGATCGGCGCCACGCCCGTCGCGCTGCTGCACGCCGCGACGTCGGTGCCGAACCACCTGGCCAGCGAGTTGCAGGATCTGCACCCGCCGCTCGGGCTGTCGCTGGACCTGCACGTCGAGAACGGCGCGTTCGTCCTCGGCGACTCACCGGGCCTCGGCATCACGGTGGACGAGCAGGCGATCGACGCGTTCCGCCGGCCGGACGCCACGGCACCCGAGGGCCCGCACATCCGGCCGGAGCACGCCGGACGGCGGCTGCTGGCGGTCGCCAGCCACTCCTGCCCGGCGCGGTTCCCGGGATGAGCCTGCCCCGCGACCGCTCGCCCGGCAGCGTGCGGCCAGGACCGGACCGGGAGGGCCCGCTCAGCGCGAGGAGAAGAAGAGGCGCTGCTGGATCTCCCTGCGGTAGTCGTCGAGGGTGTTGTCGATGTGCGTGGCCGCCGCCTGCGCGGCCGCCTCCGGATCGCCGGCCCGGATGGCCTGGTGGATGGCGTCGTGCTCCTCGACGGCCTTGGCGGCGTGCCCGCCCACCGAGCCGCGCAGGCCGATGAGGCTCGACTGCGCCTGCAGCCGGCGCGCCTCCTGCACGGCGACCTGGAGGAACATGTTGTGCGAGGCCGTGGCGATGGCGGTGTGGAAGGCGTCGTCGCCCTCGTTGAACAGGTCCTCGCGCCCGGTCTCGAAGCCGTGGCGGCACACGCCGGCCGCTTCCTCGATGGCCCTCAGCTCGGCGGGGGTGGCGCGGCGGGCGGCCAGCCGGCTGGTCTCCATCTCCTGCGCCCGGCGGAACTCGAACAGCATGTAGACATGGTCGAGGTCGGTCGGGAGGAAGAAGGATCCCCGGCGCCCGGCGCCGAACATCCCCTCGTCGTCGGCCACGTACAGGCCGCGGCCCTTCTGGGCGCGCACCCGGCCGAGCGCGGAGAGGATCTTCACCGCCTCGCGCACCACGGTGCGGCTGGTGCCCAGCTGCTGGGCCAGCTCGTTCTCGGTCGGCATGCGATCGCCCGGACGCAGGCCGAGCTCGACGATCAATTCCAGCACCTGCTCGGCCGCTACCTCGTAGCCCGGCCGGTATCCGCTCTCGCGCGGGGTGTCGGTCACCGTGCTCCCTCCTCGGCGTTTCCTGCATGAGTATGACTGATGAGCCGGCCCTTCCCGTGAAGCGTGCCTCCGCGATGAGTACGACACATATGAACGATTCATGCGCGACAGGTTGCCGTAGCTCGGCATGAGTGCCGATGTCTGTGCTGGTGGGCGGGGAGATGAGCGCACTTTGGTCATACTCTTGGTGTGCGAATCCTGAAATAGATCTGCTTCATCTCTTGACGGGCGCTCATGATCCGAAGCTAATTGAGAGGCAGGCCGGCGCCCCTACCCCCCAAAGGACCGACTGTGCCCTTACCATCGCCCGTTCCGACGCCGAGACCGTCCCTGGCCGGCGTCGTCGCCGCCGCGCTGGCCGCGGCGTTCGCCCTCATCGCCCCCGCCTCCCCGGCCCTCGCGGCCACCACGACCCTTCACGCCGCCCCCAACGGCACCGGCAGCGCGTGCACCGCCACCCAGCCGTGCTCGCTGGCCGCGGCGCAGACGGCGGTCCGCTCGCTGAACGCCGGGATGTCCGGTGACATCGTCGTGGAGCTGACCGGCGGGGTGTACCGGCTCTCCGCGCCGCTCCGGCTGACCGCCGCCGACTCCGGGAACAACGGCTACTCCGTCAGGTGGCAGGCGGCGGCGGCGGGGGCCGTCCCGGTCATCAGCGGAGCCAGGGCGGTCACCGGCTGGTCGCAGGCCGACCCCGCGAAGAACATCTGGCGCGCCGACGCCGGCGCCGGGATCGACAGCCGGCAGCTGTACGTCGACGGCGCGCTCGCCACCCGGGCGCGCACCGCCGTCAACCGCTCCGACTTCACCGCGAGCAGCACCGGGATGAGATTCACCAGCGGCGCGCTCGGCTACCTGAACAACCTCGCCAACCAGGGCCGGGTCGAGATGGAGAGCGTCGGCTCCTTCACCGACCGGTACGCGCCGGTGCAGAGCATCAGCGGCAACCTCATCACGATGCGCCAGCCCGCCTGGAACAACAACAACTTCGGCTACGACACCTTCACCAGCCCGCACCGGGCGGGGCCGCTCTACCTGGTCAACGCCTACGAGTTCCTCGACTCGCCGGGGGAGTGGTACCTCGACCCCGGAACCGGCGCCCTGTCCTACATCCCGCTCGCCGGGCAGAACATGGGCAACGTGAGCGTGGAGCTGCCGGTGCAGCAGTCGCTGGTGCAGGTCGGCGGAACCTACGACGCGCCCGCGCACCACATCACGTTCGGCGGGATCACCTTCACCGGCACGAGCTGGCTCGGCCCCAGCGGCAACCAGGGCTACGTGGACCAGCAGACCGGCGCCTACATCGCCGGCAACTGGAGCTGGCCCGCCTTCACCTCGTGCCACCAGGGCTGCCGCCAGTTCGAGGCGACCCGGCCGAACTGGCACCAGATGCCCGCCGCCGTGCAGGTCTCCGCGGCGAACACCATCACCTTCACCGACTCGCGCTTCGTCAACCTCGGGCAGACGGCCATCGGCATCGGCAACGACGCCAACGCGCACGGCAGCGGGGTGGGCCTGGGCGCCGCCGACATCACGGTCACCCGGTCGGAGATCGCCCGCAGCTCGGCGGGCGGCGTCGTGGTCGGCGGCGTGCGCGCCGACGCGCACCACCCCGCCGACCCGCGGATGGTCAACCGGAACATCACCGTCAGCCACAACCGCATCCACGACCTCGGCCTGGACCACCGGGGCGTGGTCTCGGTCCTGACCACGTACGTCACCGGCACCGACGTCTCCCACAACGAGGTCTACAACCTGCCCTACACCGGGATGTCGATCGGCTACGGCTGGGGCGCCAACGAGCCGGGCGGCAGCACCCACTACGCCGACCGCGGCCTGTACGACTTCCAGCCGCGCTACACCACGCCCACCACAGCCTCCGGCAACCGGCTCGTCGGCAACTACGTGCACGACGTCATGCAGCAGATGACCGACGGCGGCTGCATCTACACGCTGTCGTGGAACCCCGGCGCGGTGATCAGCGACAACCACTGCCTGCGCACCAACGGCTGGTTCGGCATCTACTTCGACGAGGGCTCCCGGTACTTCACCGTCAGGAACAACGTGCTGTCGAACACCGGCACCTGGGCCACCGCCAACTACTGGTACGGCGAGAACATGGGCGACTTCACCGTCACAGGCAACTGGTCGACCAACGGCAGCACCAACGTGACCAACGGCGACCGCGGCAACGTGGTGAACAACAACGTCACCGTCGCGGGCGGCGCCTGGCCGGCCGGCGCCCAGGCCGTGATCGCCGCCGCCGGGCCCGGCGGCCAGTCCCCGGGCGGCACGAGCGCGTTGAAGGGCGTGGGGTCCAACCGGTGTCTGGACGTCAACGGCGCCTCGCAGGCCAACGGCGCCGCGGCGCAGCTGTGGGACTGCCACGGCCAGGCCAACCAGCAGTGGACCTCGACAGGCGCGGGTGAGCTGCGGGTGTACGGAGGCAAGTGCCTGGACGTGAACGGCGCCGGCACCGCCGACGGCACGGCGGTGATCATCTGGGACTGCAACGGCCAGAACAACCAGAAGTGGCGCCTGAACGCCGACGGCACGATCACCGCCGTCGGCGCGAACAAGTGCCTGGACGTCGGCGGCACCGCCAACGGCACCAGGGCCCGCATCTGGACCTGCAACGGCGGCGCCGGCCAGAAGTGGACCCGCGCCTGACGCCGTCCGACTGCGGGCGGCCCAACGTCGCGTGGCCAGAGGCGGCACCCCCTGGCCACGAGCCGAATCCCGGGCGTCTCGCCCTGACCGGTCTTCCTGTCGCAGGAGGGAACCCTCATGTCCCGACGTCCGTGGCTCACCCTGCTGACCACGCTGGCACTGATCATCCCCGGAGCGCTCGCGCTCGGCGCCTCCCCGGCCCACGCCCTCGACATCCCGCCGTCCGACTACCAGCAGGTGTCCCTCGCATCGGGCGGCGCGGAACTGGGCGAGGCGATGTCGCTGGCCGTGCTGCCGAACCGGTCCGTGGTCCACACGGCCCGTGACGGCACGGTGCGCGTCACCGACGCCGGCGGCAACACGAAGGTGGCCGGCCGGCTCAACGTCTACACCCACGACGAGGAGGGACTGCAGGGCGTGGCGGCCGACCCCGGCTTCGCCTCGAACCGGCACCTCTGGCTCTACTACTCCCCGAGGCTGAGCACGCCGACCGGGGACGCGCCGGGCACGGGCACGCAGGCCCAGTTCGACCAGTGGAAGGGCGAGCTGTACCTGTCCCGCTTCACCCTCAAGGCGGACGACACGCTCGACCTGGCCGGCGAGAAGGTGGTCCTGCGGGTGCAGAACGACCGCGGCCAGTGCTGCCACGTGGGCGGCGACATCGACTTCGACGCCGCCGGCAACCTCTACCTGACCACCGGCGACGACACCAACCCGTTCGAGTCGAGCGGCTACTCCCCGCTGGACGAGCGGACCAACCGCAACCCGCAGTTCGACGCGCAGCGCTCCTCCGCCAACACCAACGACCTGCGCGGCAAGCTGCTGCGCATCAAACCGCAGCCCGACGGCACCTACACGATCCCCAGCGGCAACCTGTTCCCGCCGGGGACGGCGAGAACCCGGCCGGAGATCTACGCGATGGGCTTCCGCAACCCGTTCCGGATGAGCGTGGACAAGGCGACCGGCGTCGTCTACCTCGGCGACTACGGGCCGGACGCGGGCGTGACCAACGCGAACCGGGGGCCCAGCGGCCAGGTGGAGTTCAACCGCATCACCGGCCCCGGCAACTACGGCTGGCCGTACTGCACCGGCACGAACACCACCAGCGAGACCTACAACGAGTGGAACTTCGCCAGCAATGGCACCGGCGCCAAGTACAACTGCGCGGGCGGCCCGGCCAACAACTCCTTCCGCAACACCGGCCTCGCCACGCTGCCCCCGGCCAAGCCCGCGTGGATCCGGTACGCGGGGGACGCCGGCAGCCCGCCGGAGTTCGGCTCCGGGTCGGAGTCGCCGATGGGCGGCCCGGTCTACCGGTTCGACCCGAACCTGAACTCCCCGATCAAGTTCCCGCAGGTTCTCGACGGGCGGTACTTCGCCGGCGAGTACGGCCGGCGCTGGATCAAGGCGATCGAGGTCAGGACGGACGGCGGCTACGGCGAGATCTCGGCCTTCCCGTGGTCCGGCACGCAGGTGATGGACATGGCCTTCGGCCCCGACGGCGCGCTGTACGTCCTCGACTACGGCACCGGCAGCAACAACCAGGCGTTGTACCGCGTCGAGTACATCGGCGGCGCCAACCGCAACCCGATCGCCAGGGCCGCCGCGGACAAGACGTCCGGACCCGCTCCGCTGACCGTGAATTTCTCCTCGTCGGGCAGTTCCGACCCGGAGGGCGGCGCGCTGACGTACGCGTGGAACTTCGGCGACGGCACCACCTCCACGGCGGCGAACCCGGGCAAGACCTACACGGCGAACGGCGCCTACACGGCGACGCTCACGGTCCGTGACCCGCAGGGCCTCACCGGCACGGCGAACGTGATCGTGAACGTCGGCAACACCGCGCCCTCGGTCACCCTCACCAGCCCCGCCGACGGGCGCCTGTTCTCCTTCGGGGACACGGTCCCCTTCCAGGTCACCGTCACCGACCCGGAGGACGGCACCGTCGACTGCGCGAAGGTCACCGTCGCCTACCTGCTCGGCCACGACAGCCACCGCCACCAGATCACCTCGCGGACCGGCTGCTCGGGCTCCATCGCGGTGCCGGTGGACGGCGAGCACGACGCGGCGGCCAACATCTACGGCGTCTTCGAGGCCTCCTACACCGACGCGGGCGGCCTGACCTCGACCAGCGCCCGGGTGCTGCAGCCCAGGCACCGGCAGGCCGAGCACTTCGGCGCCCAGCAGGGCGTCCAGACGGCCGACCACGCCACCGCCGAGGGCGGCAGGACGGCCGGCTTCCTCGACGACGGCGACTGGATCTCCTTCCAGCCGTACAGCCTGGCCGACGCCACGCGGATCACCGCCCGGGTGTCGTCGGCCGGCGCGGGCGGCCGGATCGAGGTCCGGGCGGGCTCGGCGACCGGCACGCTGCTGGGCACGGTGAACGTGGCGAGCACCGGCGGCTGGGACACCTTCGCCGACGTCTCGGCGAGCCTCAGCGGCGCGCCGTCCGGCCCGACCACGTTGTACCTGGTCTTCCGCGGCCCGACCGGGCAGGGCTACCTGTTCGACGTCGACTCCTTCACCTTCGACACCGGCACCCCGCCCGCGGGCGGCACGAGCACGTTCCGGGGCGTGGCCTCGGGCCGGTGCCTGGACGTCAACGGCGCCTCGCAGGTCAACGGCGCCCTGGCGCAGATCTGGGACTGCAACGCCGGCGCCAACCAGCAGTGGACCTCGACCGGCGCGACCGAGTTGCGGGTCTACGGAGGCAAGTGCCTGGACGTGAACGGCGCCGGCACCGCCGACGGCACCGCGGTGATCATCTGGGACTGCAACGGCCAGAACAACCAGAAGTGGCGCCTGAACGCCGACGGCACGATCACCGCCGTCGGCGCGAACAAGTGCCTGGACGTCGGCGGCACCGCCAACGGCACCAAGGCCCGCATCTGGACGTGCACCGGAGGAACCGACCAGCGCTGGACCCGCGTCTGAAAGGGACACCCCATGCTCCGACATCCGACCCCAGCCGCGCCAGGAATCGACCGCAGGACCTCTCGGCCGCGGCGCCTGGTGGCGACACTGGCGGCGATCGCGGTCACCACCGTGATGATCCCCGCCGTGATGATCCCCGCCCTCCCTGCCCAGGCCGCAGCCTTCAAGGTGCTGGTGTTCTCCAAGACGGCCGGGTTCCGGCACGACTCGATCCCCGCCGGCATCCAGGCCGTCCGCGACCTGGGCACCGCCAACGACTTCGCGGTGGACGCCACCGAGGACTCCAGCGCCTTCACCACGGCCAACCTGGCCCAGTACAAGGCGGTGGTGTTCCTGAGCACGACCGGTGACGTGCTGAACGACAGCCAGCAGGCCGCCTTCCAGGCCTACGTGGACGGCGGCGGCGGCTACGTGGGCGTGCACTCGGCCGCGGACACCGAGTACAACTGGTCCTACTACGGGCAGCTGATGGGGGCCTATTTCAACAACCACCCGGCGATCCAGCAGGCCTCCGTGCGGACCGAGAACCGGGCGCACGCCGCGACCGCCCACCTGGGGGCGACCTGGTCGCGTTCCGACGAGTGGTACAACTACCGCACCAACCCCCGCCCGAACGTCCGGGTGCTGCAGAACCTGGACGAGGGCAGTTACAGCGGCGGGAACATGGGCGACCACCCGATCACCTGGTGCCACCCGCAGGCCGCGGGCCGCGCGTTCTACACGGGGCTGGGGCACACCCAGGAGTCGTACGCCGACCCCAACTTCCGCTCGCTGCTGCTGGGCGGCATCCGGTACACGGCCGGGGCCGTCAACGCCGACTGCCGCCCGGAGACCGGGTACACGACGCTGTACAACGGCTCGACGACGGGCTGGTCCCAGGCGGGGCCGGGGTCGTTCGCCAACGGCGACGCCACGCTGACGTCCCAGGGCGGCATGGGCATGTTGTGGTACTCCGCCAAGGAGTTCCGCTCCTACTCGCTCAAGCTCGACTGGAGGCTGACCGGCGACTCCAACTCCGGTGTGATCGTCGGCTTCCCTGCCACCAGCGATCCCAATGCGGCGCTCAGCACCGGCTACGAGGTGCAGATCGACGCGACCGACACCGCGGACAGGACCACCGGGGCGATCTACGGCGTCAAGTCCGCCGACCTCGCCGCCCGCGACGCCGCGCTCAACCCGCCGGGCCAGTGGAACACCTACGAGCTGCTGGTGGAGGGCGAGCGGCTGCAGGTGTTCCTGAACGGCAGCAGGATCAACGACTTCACCAACACCGACCCGGCCCGCTCGCTCCAGCAGGGGTACATCGGCATCCAGAACCACGGGTCCGGCGACGTGGTGTCCTTCCGCAACGTCCGGATCAAGGAGTCGACCGGCACGCCCGGCGGCACGGGGCCGCTCAAGGGCGTGGCCTCGGGCCGGTGCCTCGACGTCAGCGGCGCCTCGCAGGCCAACGGAGCCGCGGCGCAGCTCTGGGACTGCAACGGCCAGGCCAACCAGCAGTGGACCGCCACCAGCGCCACCGAGCTGCGCGTCTACGGCGGCAAGTGCCTGGACGTGAACGGCGCCGCCACCGCCGACGGCACCAACGTGATCATCTGGAGCTGCAACGGCCAGAACAACCAGAAGTGGCGCCTGAACGGCGACGGCACCGTCACCGCCGTGGGGGCGAACAAGTGCCTGGAGGCGGGAGGCACCGCCAACGGCACCAGGGCTCGCATCTGGACCTGCAACGGCGGCGCGAACCAGCGGTGGACCCGTGGCTGAGCCAGGCGGGAGCCCGCGCCGTTGAAAGTCACCTCCAGAAGGCGGTTCAGGTGCTGAGCATGCGCGGCATCGGCAAGAGCTTCCTCGGCGTGCGGGTGTTGTCCGGAGTGGACCTCGCGGTGACGGCCGGTGAGGTCCACGCCGTGGTGGGTGAGAACGGCGCCGGCAAGTCCACCCTGATGAAGATCATCTGTGGGGTGCACGCGCCGGACGAGGGCACGATCGAGCTCGACGGCCGGCCCGTCTCCTTCGGCCACCCGCTGGAGGCGCAGCGGGTCGGCATCGCGATCATCCATCAGGAGTTCAACCTGCTGCCCGAGCGCACCGTCGCGCAGAACGTGTTCCTCGGGCGCGAGCCCGTCCGGCGCGGCCTGGTCGACCGGGCCGCCATGGAGGAGGCGACCGCCCGGCTCCTCGGCGAGCTGGGCGAGGAGCCCTTCGGCCCGCGCGATGCCGTCAGGCGCCTGTCGGTGGCCCAGCAGCAGATCGTCGAGATCGTCAAGGCGCTGTCGGTGGACGCGCGGCTCGTCGTCATGGACGAGCCCAGCGCGGCGCTGGCCGAGCACGAGGTGGAGCTGCTCCACCGGCTGATCGGCCGGCTGCGGGAACGCGGCGTCGCCGTCGTGTACATCTCCCACCGACTACGCGAGGTGTTCGGCCTGGCCGACCGGGTCACCGTCCTCAAGGACGGCGCGCGGGTCACCACGCGCCCGATCGGCGAGGTGACCCCCGACGAGCTGATCCGCCTGATGGTGGGCCGCGACCTCGGGGCCTGCTTCCCGCCCCGCTCCGCGGGCGCCGGCGAGGTGCGGCTCAGCCTGCGCGGGGCCGGCAACCACAAGCTCCGGGACATCGACCTGGACCTGCGCGCCGGGGAGATCGTCGGCATCGCGGGGCTGCAGGGCTCCGGCAGGTCGGCACTGGCCAAGGCCATCTTCGGGGCGGAGCCGTTCACCACGGGCGAGATGGTCCCGGCGCGGCCGCGCTCCGTGCGGGAGGGCGTGCGGCTGGGCATCGGGCTCGTGACCGAGGACCGCAAGGCGGAAGGGCTCGCGCTGCGCCAGTCCGTGCGCGACAACGCCCTGCTCGTCGCCCGCGCGGCCGGTGGCCGGGGCAGGACCCGGGACGGCGTGCGCGAGCTGCTGGAACGGGTGCGCCTGGCGCCCGCCCGGCAGGACCAGGAGGTCCGCTACCTGTCCGGCGGCAACCAGCAGAAGGTCGTGCTGGTCAAGTGGATGGCGGTGGCGCCGCGCGTGCTGCTCTTCGACGAGCCGACCAGGGGCGTGGACGTCGGGGCCAAGGCCGCGATCCACGATCTGATGCGCGAGCTGGCCGACGGCGGCATGGCCATCATGATGATCTCCTCAGAGCTGCCCGAGCTCATCGGCCTGAGTGACCGGGTCGTCGTCCTGCGCGACGGCCGCGTGGCGGGCACGCTGCCCGCCGAGCCTTCGGAGGAGGCCATCATGCGCCTGGCCGCGGGAGGGGTGGCCTGAATGGACCTGCTCACGCGCACCCGCCGTCCGGCCCGGCGCGGCCGGGCGCACGGCGGCCTGGCGGCGCGTCTGCGCGAACCCGCGCAGGTGGTCTACCTCGCCCTGCTCGGCCTGGTCGCGGCCGGCTGGGTGCTCGTCGCGCTGGACGGCGGCCAGTTCCTCACCCTGGACAGCGTCGTCGGGATCCAGCAGCGTTCGGCCGCCCTCGGCATCGTGGCGGTCGGGCAGACGCTGGCGATCCTGGCCGGCTCGCTCGACCTGTCCGTGGCCTACCTGATCAGCCTGTCCTCGCTGGTCGCGGCGGAGATCATGGCGGGCGGGGAGGGGAGCATCGGGCCGGCGGTCGCCGCCGTGCTGGCCGTCAGCGCGCTGGTGGGCCTGGTCAACGGGCTGGTCATCACCCGGCTCCAGGTGCACGCCTTCATCGCCACGCTGGGCGTCGCCATGATCATCAAGGGGGTCGTCGACCACCTGTACGACGGCCCCGCGGGCAGGGTGCCCGAGTCGTTCCAGCTCCTCGGCTACTCCCGCATCGGGCCGGTGCCCGTCTCCGCCCTGCTCTGGGCGGGTGTGGCCGTCGCGGCCTGGTTCCTGCTGAGCAGGACGCGGCTGGGCCACCGGATCTACGCGGTGGGCGGGAACGCGGAGGTCGCCCGGCTGTCCGGCATCCGCACGGGGCGGGTCATCGTGCTCACCCACGTGCTCTGCTCGCTCTGCGCCGGCGTCGCGGGGCTGCTGCTGGCCTCCCGGCTCGGGGCGGGAGCGCCGACGGTGGGCACCGACGGCGGCTACGACCTGGAGTCCATCGCCGCGGTCGTGCTCGGCGGGACCGCGCTGGCCGGCGGGAAGGGCGGCGTCGCCGGCACCGTGGGCGGGGTCCTGCTGCTGGC
Organism: Nonomuraea thailandensis; assembly: GCF_024172165.1. Lineage (GTDB taxonomy): Bacteria > Actinomycetota > Actinomycetes > Streptosporangiales > Streptosporangiaceae > Nonomuraea > Nonomuraea thailandensis. The sequence goes on from NZ_JAMZEB010000002.1 coordinate 3,133,159, forward strand.
CGTCCTGGACACCCTGTTCAACCAGCTCGAGGTCGACTCCTTCGTCAAGGACGTGGTCCGTGGCGTGGTCATCGTCGTCGCGGTGGCCGTCTACGCGCGGCGCAAGACAAGGCGGACGCCGTGAAAAGGGCTCTCCCCATCCTCGCGGTCCTCGTGGTGCTGCTGGTCGCCATCGCGATGGCCAACCCCTTCTTCCTGGAGCCGGCCGGGTTCCTGACGTTCCTCAAACGGGCAGCGCCGCTGGTGATCCTCGCCGCGGGGCAGTACTTCGTCATCGTCGCCGGCGAGTTCGACCTGTCGGTCGGCTCGCTGGTGACGGCCGAGGTGGTGATCGCCGCCCGGCTCATCGACGGCGACGAGTCCGCCACGTGGCCCGTCCTCGCCCTGCTGATCCTCGCCGGGCCGCTCGTCGGGCTGGTCAACGGCCTGGTCACCACCAAGCTGCGAGTGCCGTCGTTCATCGTGACGCTCGGGATGCTGCTCGTCCTCAGCGGGGCCGTCTTCCTCTGGACCGGCGGCGCGCCACGCGGCGCGCTGTCGGAGGGCTTCAGGATGTTCGGGCGGGGTGGCCTCGGGGCGGTGCCATGGTCGGTGCTGATCCTGCTGGCCGCCGGCGGGGCGGCGATCCGGCTCATGCGCGCCGACTTCGGCAGGACCCTCATGGCCACCGGCGACAACGAGAGGGCCGCCGCGCTGTCCGGGGTCCGGGTCGACCGGGTCAAGATCTTCGCCTTCATGCTCTCCGGCCTGTCCGCGGCCGTGGCGGCGATCCTGCTCGGCGGCTTCGCCGGGGTCTCGGCCCAGGTGGGCCAGGGCCTGGAGTTCTCCGCCATCACCGCGGTCGTGCTCGGCGGCGTGGCGCTCGGCGGCGGGCGCGGCTCCGCGCTGGCCGCCATGGCCGGGGCCGTCACGCTGGAGGCGCTGTTCACCCTGCTCAACCTGTACGGGATCTCCGGAGCGCTGGAGTTCACCGTGCAGGGCGTCATCATCATCGCCGCGGTCGCGGCGGGAGCCCTCCGGCTTCCCCTTCTCCGCAAGCCCACCCCCCGAAGAGGAGACGTTCATGCCGCGTCGTAAGACCGTGGCCGCCGTGCTCACCGCGATCATCGCGCTCGTGGCCGCCGGCTGCACCACCGACAAGCCGGCGGCCACGTCCCCGCCCGCCGCGCCCGCCTCCAGCGCCCCACGCTCCGGAACGGGCGCGCAGTCGAAGTTCTTCGTCCAGGCGGACTTCGACGCCCAGCTCGCCATGCGCTCCCAGACCCCGCAGGGCCCCTCGGGCAAACCGTGGGAGCAGGCCATCGCCCCCAAGATGATCGACACGGCGCGGTACAGGAAGGACGGACCGTACCACCTGTGCTTCTCCAACGCGGCGGTCAACAACCCCTGGCGCCAGGTCGGCTGGAAGACGATGCAGGCCGAGGTCGGCCTGCACGAGGAGATCGCGAAGTTCACCGCGCTGGACGCCGAGGGCAAGGACGACAAGCAGATCTCCGACATCGCCGAGCTGCAGGCCAAGGGCTGCGACGCCCTGATCGTCTCGCCGAACACCACAGCCACGCTCACCCCCGCCGTGACGGCCGCCTGCGGGAAGGTGCCGGTCATCGTCTTCGACCGGGGCGTGGAGACCGACTGCCCGGTGACCTTCATCAAGCCCATCGGCGGCTACGCCTTCGGAGCCGACGCCGCCGAGTTCCTGGCAGGGAAGGTGCCCGCCGGCGGCAAGGTGCTGGCGCTGCGCATCCTGCCCGGCGTGGACGTGCTGGAGACCCGCTGGTCGGCGGCGAAGGTCGTCTTCGACCGCAGCCGGGTCCAGGTCGTCGGGGTGGAGTTCACCGACGGCGACGCCGCCAAGACCAAGAGCATCGTCAGCGACTACCTCCAGCGGCACGGCACGATCGACGGCGTCTGGATGGACGCGGGCGCCACGGCGGTCGCCGCGATCGAGGCCTTCGAGGACGCCGGCCTGCCGGTGCCGCCGATCAACGGCGAGGACCAGCAGGACTTCCTGCAGAAATGGAAGGACGGCAACCTCATCGCCGTCGCGCCCACGTACCCGACCTACCAGTGGCGCACCCCGGTCATCGCCGCCCTGAAGATCCTCAAGGGCGAGCAGGTGCCCGAGACGTGGAACCTGCCGCAGCCCAAGGTCACCGCCGAAAACCTCTCGTCCTACCTCAAGCCCAACATGCCGCCGCTGCACTACGCGCTGTGCGGGTGCGAGGACCTGCCCGGCTTCCCGGAGACCTGGGGCGGCAGGAAGAGCTGACCGGCCTCCCGCACCGACGAGGAAGAGGGACCCCATGTCATCCATCGGAGTGAACACCTGGGTCTGGGTCTCCCCGCTGACCGACGACGACCTCGCGCGGCTCGCGCCCCTCGTCGCCGGATGGGGCTTCGACGTCATCGAGCTGCCCGTCGAGCGGCCCGGCGACTGGAACCCGGACAAGGCCGCGGCGGTGCTGGCCGAGCACGGGCTGGCCGCGTCCGTGGTGCTGGTCATGCCGCCGGGACGCGAGCTCGTGGCCGCCTCCCCGGAGACCGTCCGCGACACTCAGGACTACCTGCGGCACTGTGTCGACGTGGCGGTGACCGTCGGCTCCCCGGTGATCGCGGGCCCGGCGTACGCCTCCGTCGGCCGGACGTGGCGGCTCTCGCCGGACGAACGCCAGGCGGCCTACGCCGAGCTGCGCGCCAACCTGCGGCCCGTCCTGGACCACGCCGCCGGGCGCGGGGTGCAGCTCGCGGTCGAGCCGCTCAACCGGTACGAGACCAGCCTGCTCAACACCGTCGAGCAGGCGCTCGACGCGCTGCCCGGCGACTGCCACCTGGCCCTGGACGTCTACCACCTGAACATCGAGGAGAAGGACCCCGCCCGGGCGGTGCGGACCGCGGCCGGCCGGATCGCGCACGTGCAGGTGTGCGGCACCGACCGCGGCACGCCCGGGGCCGACCGCTTCGACTGGCCCGGCTTCACCACCGCCCTGCGTGACACCGGCTACGAAGGCCCGCTCGTCATCGAGTCGTTCACCGCGCACAACCGGGCCATCGCCACCGCGGCCTCCATCTGGCGGCCGCTCGCGCAGAGCCAGGACGCCCTCGCCGTGGACGGTCTCGCCTACCTGCGCACCCTCTGAAAGTTCCGCATCGTTGCCGGCAACCCCCTCAGGAGATCCCTCATGCGAAGATCACGCCTGTTGAGCGCCCTGGCCGCAGCCTTGTCAGGGCTGCTGCTGTCGCTGTCGCTGTCGCCGCTGGCCGCGCACGCCGCCGCGCCGCAGTTCAAGGTGCTGCTGTTCACCGAGACGGCGAGCGGCGCCTACCGGCACGACTCCATCTCCGCCGGCGTCACGATGTTCCAGCAACTGGCGGCCGACAACAACTTCCAGGTCGACCGCAGCGAGGACTCCAGCGTCTTCACGAGCGCGGCCATGAGCAGCTACGACGCCGTGATCATGTTCCAGACCAGCGGCATGGTCTGGGACAACGACACCCAGCGCCAGGCCTTCCAGTCCTACGTGCGCGGCGGGCGCGGGGTCGTCGCCGTGCACAACGCCACCGACATGAACATCGAGTCGCAGTTCCCCTGGTGGGACCAGGTCGTCCTGGCCGGGGCGCACATGACCGCCCACTCCTCGATCCTCCAGGGCACCGCCAAGGTGGCCGACGACGCGCACCCCTCCACGAAGGGGCTGCCCGACCGGTGGGCGCGGACGGAGGAGTGGTACAACTTCGACAGGAACATGCGCGGCTCGGTGCACGTACTGGTGACCGCGGACGAGACCACCTATGACGCGGGCCCGAACAAGATGGGCGCCGACCATCCGATCTCCTGGTGCCACAACCCGGAGGGCGCCCGCGTGTGGGCCACCGCGATGGGCCACAATGCCTCCTCCTACTCCGAGCCGCTGTTCAGGCAGCATCTGCTCGGCGCCGTGCAGTGGGCCGCGGGCGCGGCGGCGGGCGACTGCGGCGGCACGGTCGCGAGCCGCTTCCAGAAGGTCACTCTCGACGGCGCGCCGGACCAGCCGATGGAGCTGGACGTGGCGGCCGACGGCAGGGTCTTCTACATCTCCCGCTCCGGCAAGGTGAACCTGATCCCCGCGGGCGGCGGCGCCACGCGCGTCATCGCCACCCTGCCGGTGTACGACGGCGGCGAGGACGGCGGCATCGGCCTGGCTCTGGACCCGAACTTCGCCACCAACGGCTGGATCTACCTCAACTACTCGCCGGCCGGCGGAGGCGAGGTGAACCGGGTGTCCAGGCTCACCTTCAACGGCACCAGCCTCGACCTGTCCAGCGAGAAGAAGATCATCGAGGTGCCGGCGTACCGCAACGTGGACGAGCCAGGACACACCGGCGGCTACCTCGCCTTCGGCCCGAACGGCAACCTCTACATCGGCCCCGGGGACGACACCAACCCCAACGGCTCCAGCGGGTACACCCCCATCGACGAGCGGCAGGGCCGCGAGCACTACGACGCCCAGCGCTCCTCGGCCAACACCAACGACCTGCGCGGCAAGATCCTGCGCATCCACCCCGAGCCCGACGGCACCTACACGATCCCGTCCGGCAACCTGTTCGCGCCCGGCACCGCCAGGACCCGGCCGGAAATCTACGCGATGGGCTTCCGCAACCCGTTCCGCTTCTCGGTGGACAGGACGACGGGCTGGATCTCGGTCGGCGACTACGGCCCCGACGCGGGCTCCGCGAACGCCGGCCGGGGCCCCGAGGGAACCGTCGAATGGAACCTCATCAAGGAGCCGGGCTTCTACGGCTGGCCGTACTGCGTCGGCAACAACCTTCCGTTCAACGACTACAACTTCGCCACCAACACCTCCGGCGCGAAGTTCAACTGCTCGGCGCCGGTCAACAACTCGCCCAACAACACCGGCCTGACCAGCCTGCCCGCCGCCAAGCCGGCGACCGTCTGGTACAACTACCACGCCTCGGCCGAGTTCCCCGAGATCAACTGCTGCGGCGGCGCCGCTCCGATGGGCGGCCCCTTCTACCGCTACGACGCGGCCGGCGGCTCGGACCGGAAGTTCCCCGCGTACTTCGACGGCACGCCGTTCTTCTACGAATGGAGCCGCAACTTCGTCAAGGAGTTCCGCCTCGACTCCTCGGGCGACCTCCTGAAGATCAGCCCCTTCGTGGCCCAGCTCGCCCCGCGGGCGCCGATCGACATGAAGTTCGGCCCGGACGGCGCCCTGTACATGGCCGACTGGGGCAACGGCTTCGGCCACGCCAACACCGACGACAGCATCTACCGCATCGACTACGTGGCAGGGAACCGCGCACCCCTGGCCAGGGCGAGCGCCGACCCCGACTCGGGCGCGGCGCCGCTGACGGTGTCATTCTCCTCGGCCGGCTCGGCCGACCCCGACGGCGACGCGATCACCTACGCCTGGGAGTTCGGTGACGGCGCGACCTCCACCAGCGCCAACCCCTCCCACACCTACCAGGCCAACGGCACCTACACCGCCAGGCTGACCGTGCGGGACGCGGGCGGGAAGACGGGCAGCGTCACGGTGCCCGTCGTCGTCGGCAACACCCGTCCCGACGTGGCCTTCCCGGCTCCGCCCGACGGCGGGTTCATCGACTTCGGCGACGAGGTGGACTACACGGTGGACGTCACCGACGCCGAGGACGGCGCCGCCGACTGTGCCAAGGTCAACGTGATCACCGCGCTCGGCCACGACCAGCACGCCCACGACACCGGCCAGTACACCGGATGCACCGGGACGGTCACAACCACTGCCTCCGGCCACGACGAGGCGTCCAACGTCTACTACGTCCTGTCCGCCGACTACACCGACCGGGGCGGACTGAAGGGCTCCGCCGGCATCACCCTGCAGCCGAAGCACAAGCAGGCCGAGCACTACACCGGCTCGTCCGGGATCCGGGTGGTCGACGAGTCCGGAGCCGAGGGCGGCAGGCGCATCGGCGACATCTCCGCCGGCGACTGGATCTCCTTCACCCCGATCAGCCTGTCCGGCATCGACACGGTGTCCTTCCGCGTCTCGGCGCCGTCCGCCACCGGCGCCTCCATCGAACTGCGCGCCGACTCGCCGGCCGGGCCCCTTCTCGCCACCAGCACCGTGCCGGCGACCGGGAGCTGGAACACCTACGTGTCGCTGCCCGCGGTGCGGGTGACCGACCCCGGCGGCACGCGCACCCTGCACGTCGTGTTCAAGGCGCCGTCCGCGAACGCGTTCGACCTGGACTCCATCACCTTCAACGGCAGGGGCGTCGGGCGGGACGACGGCTCGCCCCCCGGCGACACGGGCGCACTGCGGGGAGCGGGGTCGGGCCGGTGCCTGGACAGCGCCTCGCAGGCCAACGGCACGCAGGCGCAGATCTGGGACTGCAACGGCCAGGCCGGCCAGCAGTGGACCACGACCGGCGCAGGTGAGCTGCGGGTGTACGGCGGCAAGTGCCTGGACGTGAACGGCGCCGGCACCGCCGACGGCACCGCGGTGATCATCTGGGACTGCAACGGCCAGAACAACCAGAAGTGGCGCCTCAACAGTGACGGCAGCGTCACCGCCGTGGGCGCGAACAAGTGCCTGGACGTGCCCGGCAACGCCACCGCCAACGGCACCAGGCTGACCATCTGGACGTGCAACGGCGGCGCCAACCAGCGCTGGACCCGTACCTGACCCCCGGTCGCGGGCCGTCGCCCGGCATTCCCGGACGACGGCCCGCGCCGTTGGTCAGGACGCCTGCGTCAGGGACATCACCGCCCAGGGGGCGAGTTCGACGTCCAGGTCGAGCACGCCGTCGTCGGGCACGGTCAGCGTGTACCGCAGGAGCGAGTCGGCGACCCCGCTGAGATGGTCGTGCTCGGCCCGGGACAGGTTGAGGGGTGATCCGAGCCGGTACCACGCCTCGGCGGCGTTGCCGTGCTCCCAGTCCAGGATCTCGACGAGGAACGTGCCGCCGGGCCGCAGGCCGCCGATCGAGTGGCGGACGCGCCGGCCCGGCCCCACCTCGGCCAGCGCGCGGGCCGCCGGGTAGGAGCCGCGCGCGGCGACGCCCTTCATCGCCATGTCCTCGGGGTAGTTGAAGAACACCGCCGACACGGCCGACGTCCGGCTGTCGCGGGTGACGACCCCGTCGGGCGTCGAGAGGAGCAGCCGATCGCCGAGCCGGCCCAGCATGGTGAACGCGTGGAACGTGGGCTTGTGGATGCCGCCCTCGTTCACCAGCCCGAACCCGCCGTGGAACGGCCCGATCCCGGCGCCGCCCTCCTCGAACACGTCCGTGAACGTCCAGTAGGAGATGGAGTCGGCCAGAGCCGCGCACTTCAGGTACGACCGGGTGATGGAGGTCGCCGCGAACGGCGTGTCGTGGATGAAGTCGCGGGCCGACGGCGACGTCGACCACTCGGTGATGTGGATCTCCGCCTCGGGGTACGGGCTGTTCCGCACGAGCTTGCGCAGGAGGGTCAGGTCGTCGTACGTGGCGTCGGCGTACCGGGTGATGTGCACGGCCTCGCCGTCGGCGCCGTAGGCGAAGTCGGTGGGGTAGAGGTGGGCCGAGACGAAGTCGATCGGCAGGGCGCGCTCGGCGCACCAGGCGATGAAGTCCTCGATCCAGACCGGGCGCCAGTCGAGCGCGTCCACGTCGGTCGCGGCGGCCGTCGCGAGCGCCGCGGAGCGGTCCTCGGTCTCGCCCCTGTAGCGGTCGTCGGGCACGAAGACGCTCGTGGCCGGCCCGCCGACCTTCAGGGCGGGGTCGATCGCCTTGATCGCCCGCACGGTGTGCTCGTAGAGCTGGAAGTACTCGGTCTTCGTGCCGGTCCAGAAGTAGGGGACGAGGTTCGGCTCGTTCCACACCTCGAAGCGCCACTGCCGCACCTCGTCGGACCCGTACCGGTCGATCCAGTGCTCGACCGTTCTGGTGACCAGCTCGACCCAGCGCGCCATGTCGTTGGGCGGGCTGCAGTGAGCACCCCACCAGAACACGGTCTCGGTCCGCGTGGCCAGCGCGCGCGGCATGAAGCCCAGCTCGACGAAGGGCCGGACGCCGAGGTCCAGGAGGAAGTCGAAGACCTTGTCGACGTAGCTGAAGGTGTACACGGGGGAGGGGAGGGGAGTGTCCGGGCCGAAGCCGCCGCCGTAACCGTCCCGGTAGACGAACATGTCGTCGTGGAAGACGCCGTGGAAGCGGAGGTACTCGACCCCCGTCGCGGCGGCCACCTCGGCGAACTGCCGCTGCCAGTCCGCGCGCAGCGCCTCGTTCGCCCGGCCGGCGCCGATGCACCTGCTCCAGACGTGCGGCAGCGCGGTCTCCTCACGCAGCTCGCCGTCGATCCGGAACCGGGGCTTGCTCTTCATTGCCTCACTTCTTTCGACAGGTGCGCCATCTAGCCCTTGACGGCGCCCAGCGACAGGCCCGACTGCCAGTACCGCTGCAGGCCGAGGAACGCGATGATCAACGGGACGATGGTCAGCAGTGCGGACGTGATCACGAGATTCTGGATGAGGGCGCCGTTCCCGGCCGTCGAGCCCAGCTTGTTCCACTGGTTGATGCCGACGGTCAACGGGTACCAGGCGGGATCCTTCAGCATGATCAACGGCAGGAAGTAGTTGTTCCAGATCGACACGAACGAGAACAGCAGGACCGTCACTCCGGCCGGCGCGAGGAGCGGCAGCGCGATCTGCAGGAAGGTCCGGAACTCCCCGGCGCCGTCGATCTTCGCGGCCTCCAGCAGGCCCGTCGGCACCGCTTCGGCCGTGAACACCCACATCAGGTACAACCCGAACGGGTTGATGAAGGACGGGATGAGCACCGCCCACGGCGTGTTGGTCATGCCGATGTGCGCGAACAGCAGGAACTGCGGGATCGCCAGGGCGATGCCGGGGACCGAGATCGACCCCAGCACCACGAGGAGGAACGTCCGCTTGCCCCGGAAGTCGAGCTTGGCCAGGGCGTACCCGCCGAGGGCGGCCAGGAAGGTGGACACGGTCGCGCCCACGACGACGTAGAGCACGGTGTTGAGCAACCACCGCGAGAAGATCCCGTCCTGGTAGGTGAACACCTGCACGATGTTGTCCCACAGGGCGAACTCGCGGCCGGGCGCGAGCCCGAACGTCGACACGAAGTCGGCCTGCGACTTGGTGGCGTTGACGACCAGCCATCCGAGCGGCAGCAGGCAGTACAGAGTGAACAGCCCCGTCATCACGGTGAGAGTCGTGCTCTTCCTGGGATTCTCCACCGTGGAGAGCCGGCGGCTACTGATCTGCATTCCTCAGCCCTCTGATCTGGACGGCGTAGGCGACGGCGATGGTGATCGCCGCCATGACGAGCGCGAGCGCCGCGGCGTAACCCTGCTGCGACCCGGTGAACGCCAGGTTGTAGGCGTACAGGTTGGGCGTGTAGAAGGTGGTGACGCCGCTGTTGGCCACCATCGACGGCAGGATCTGCGGCTCGTTGAACATCTGGAACGTGCCGATGATCGAGAAGATGATCGTGACGACCAGCGACCCGCGCAGGGCCGGCAGCTTGATCGCCCGGACGATCTGGAACTCTCCGGCCCCGTCGATCGCCGCCGCCTCGTACAGCTCGCGCGGGACCGCCTTGAGCGCGGCGTAGAAGATGAGCATGTTGAACCCGGTGAACGCCCACGTCACCATCACCCCGATGGAGATGAGCGTGGTGCCGGGGGCGAAGGGGTCGAGGTTCGTGCCCAGGGCCCGGTTGAGGCTGCCGAACAGGCCGTACTTGACGCCCAGGAGGAATCCCCACATGAGCGTCGACACGATCGCCGGCACCGCGTACGGAAGGAAGATCGTCACTCGCAGGAACCTGGCGCCGTGCAGGCGCATGGAGTCCAGCGCCAGCGCCAGGGCCATGGCGAAGAACAGCATGATCGGCACCTGGACGAGGGTGAACCAGACGACGCGTCCCACACCGTCCCAGAACTGCGGATCCTGCACCAGCTTGACGTAGTTGGCGAGCCCGACGAACGTGTTGCCGCCGACGAGCCTGTCCTGGAAGAGGCTCAGGTAGGCGGCGTACAGGATGGGCACGATGAAGACGAGCGCGAACAGCGCGCCGAAGGGCGCGATGAACACCGGCCCGATCGATGATCTGCGGCGCTTGCGGGTCGGCGCCACCTGCTAGCTCACCTCGAAACCCTGCTCGTTGCCGTACTGGATGCAGCGCTGCCGCCACTGTTCGAGGACCTCGGCGAGCGAGCCCTCGCCCGTCGTGTAGAACGGGGAGGCCAGGTCGCCGTAGATCGAGCGGGCCCACTCGAAGAACGGCGGGTACTGCCAGCCGCCGCCGACGATCTCCGAGGCCTCGGCCAGCACGGCGCCGACCTTCTGGTCGCCGAAGTACGGGTTGGCCTTGCTCTGGAACGTCTCGTTCTCCAGCACCGACATGTTCGGCACGAAGGCGCCGGCGTCGACGCGGGTGGACAGGCCGCCGCCGTGCGTGAAGTACTCGAGGAATGTGAAGGCCGCCTCCTTGTGCTCGGCCGCGGCGGGGATGCCGAAGGAACTGCCGCCGTTCGCCGCGCCGGTCCTGTCGCCCTGCTGCCACTGCGGCATCAGCGCGACCCGGAAGTCACCGGCGGCGTCCGGCGCGCGCTCGGGCAGAGTGGAGGTCAGCCAGCCGCCCATGGTCTGGGTTGCCAGGGTGCCGTCGTTGAGCGCCCGGTTCCAGTCGTCGGACCATCCGGTGATCTTGGTGTTGATCAGGCCCTCGTCGAGCAGCTTCTGCCAGAAGGCCACGGCCTTGGTCGTGCCCGGGTCGGTGAAGTCGATGCGCACCTTGGTGCCGTCCACCTTGAAGGGGCGGCCACCGGCCTGCCAGATGAGGGAGAGCAGGAAGAAGATGTCGCCGGTGTCCTGGGCGATGTAGTAGTCGTCGCCGAGAGCGTGGATCTTCTTGGCGGCCTCGTAGTACTCGTCCCAGGTGGCGGGGGGTTCCTCGATGCCGGCCTTCCTGAGCGTGGACATGTTGTAGAACATCGCCGACGGACCGTAGTCGGAGGGCACCGCGTGGACCTTGCCGTTGACCGTCACGTCGCTCCACGCGGCCGGGACGAAGTCCTGCTTGAGCTTGTCGGCGCCGAGCTCCCCGAGGTCGGCGAGCTTGCCGGGAACGGCGAAGTACGGCACCGCGAAGTACTCGAACATGACGAGGTCAGGGACGCCCGAGCCGGCCTGGATGGCGTTGTCGAGCGCCTTGTACTCGTCCTGGGACGAGCCCGCGTTGACGACCTCGACCGTGATGTTCGGGTTCGCGGCCTGGAAGCCGGGGACGGCCTTCTCGACAGTGCCGTCCCAGCTCCAGACCGTGATCTTCACCTGCTCGTCACCGCCGCCGGCGCTGGAGCCGCCTCCGGAGCCGCCGCCCGAGCACGCGGTCAGCGCGAGCATCGGCGCGAGCGCCGCGGAAAGGAGCCTGAGCTTGTGGGAGAGCCGCATGGGCCTCTCCTCTCGTTCCTCAGCCGTTACGAAAATATTTCGCAGCTTATTCGATGTTGCGAGGACACTAGGTGTCCCCTCTGCGCCGTGTCAACGGGGGGACGGGGGAGAACCGCTGGAGAGAAGGGCTCGTGGTAGGTTACGAAATAATTTCGTAGCCCGGAGAGAGGGAGTCGTGATGCGACGGCGAGGTCCTTCCGATCGAGCCACGTTGGCCGACGTCGCCCGGCTGGCCGGCGTCTCGCCGACGACCGCGTCGAAGGTGCTCAACGGGCGCAGCGACGTGGGGGCCAAGACGCGCGAGCTGGTGCTCGGGGTCATGGCCGAGATCGGCTACAAGCCGACGGCGGTGCGGCACGAGCAGACGCGGGAGCGCACCCTCGTCACCGTGCTCGACATCGTGGAGTCCCGTTACGCCGGGACGGTGCTCCAGGGCATCCTCATGGCCGCCACCTCGGCGCGGGCCGAGCTCCTGCTCCGCCTGCCGCCCGGCGAGCCGATCAGCACGAGCCGCCCGGCGGCGGGCACCTGGATCGAGGAGCAGCAGGCGTCCGGCGTCGTCGGGCTCATCGCGCTGGCCGTCGCCGTGCCCGACTCGGTGCTCGGCGCCGCGGAGGAGCTCCGGCTGCCCGTCGTGACGATCGATCCCATCGACACGACGGAGTCACGGCTGGTCAGCATCGGCTCCACCAACTGGGCGGGCGGCCGTTCGGCGACCGAGCACGTCATCAGGTTCGGCCACCGCAGGATCGCCTGGATCGGCGGACCGCTCGGCTCCGCACCCTCGCTGGAACGTTTCCACGGCTACCAGGCCGCGCTCGACTCCGCCGGCATCGCCCCGGATCGCGCGCTGATCCGCCACGAGGCGTTCTCCGTCGAGGCCGGGCAGCGGCACGCCCGCGATCTCCTCTCGCCCGGCGAGCGGCCGACCGCGATCGTCGCGGGCAACGACGAGATCGCCGTCGGGGTCCTGGCCGCCGCCAAGGAGCTCGGCATTCCCGTCCCGGACGAGCTGTCGGTCACGGGGTTCGACGACACGCCGCAGACCGAGTGGACCACGCCGCGGCTCACGTCCGTCCGGCAGCCTCTCGTCGGCATGGGGCGGATGGCCGTGGAGACCGTTCTCGGCATGGCGGACGGCGTCCAGCCCGCCTCACGGCACCTCCAGCTGGCGACGACCCTCAGCGTCCGCGACTCGACGGGCCCCGCGCCGTCGTCCTGATCACGACGATCCGGTCAAGTTTCTACCCGAAGAACGGCCGGCCGGAAAGGCCTTGTTTCCGCGTTGGAGATCGCTTACCTTTGCCGCTGCAAACGTAACCGATAACGATTGCAACTTGTGAGGCAGCATGGCCAACGGCGGCGCGCCAGTGACGATGAGTGATGTCGCACGGTTGGCGGGAGTCTCCACGGCGACCGTGTCGCGGGTGGTCAACCGGCGTTACGGCGTCAGCGAGAGCACCATCGGACAGGTCCGTGCGGCCATCGAGCAGCTCGGCTACGAGTCGAGTCTCGTGGCCACGAGCCTGCGCAGCAGCCGGACCAACGTCCTGGGGCTGGTCACCCACAGCTTCCAGTCCTACACGGCCGAGGTGCTGAAGGGAGTGATGGACGCTCTGAGCCAGTCGGGTTTCGATCTGATCATCTACGCCAACAGCGACCTCTACGGCACCTACTCGGACGGCTGGGAGCAGCGGCACCTGGCCCGCCTGTCGGGCACGCTCACCGACGGGTGCATCGTGGTCACGCCCTCGCGCGAGGTGCGCAGCGGCACTCCGGTCGTGGTCATCGATCCGGCGCGGGGCTCGGCGGTGCCGTCGGTGACGGCCGACAACCTCGCGGGCGCCACCGCGGTGGTCGAGCACCTGCTCGGCCTGGGGCATCGGCGCATCGGCTTCATCGCGGGCCGCGCCAGTCTCGAAGCCGCGTGGTCACGCGAGGAGGGCTATCGCACGGCGCTGGCCGAGGCCGGCGTGCCGATCGACTCGCGGCTGATCGCGCGGGGGAGCTTCAACCCGGAGTCCGCGGCACCGCTCGCGCGGGCGCTGCTGGACCGGCCGGACCGGCCGACGGCCATCTTCGCCGCCAGCGACGGGATGGCGTTGAAGACCCTGGAGGTCGCCAAGGAGCTGGGGCTCGACGTGCCCGGCGACCTGTCGGTGGCCGGCTTCGACAACATCCCGGAGTCGGCGCTGGCCGAGCCGGGGCTGACCACCGTGGACCAGTCGATGTACCGGCTCGGGTACGAGGCCGCGCGCATGCTCAAGTCGCTGGTGCGCGGCGACTGGGAAGGCCCGGGCCGGATCGTGCTCCCGACCCGTCTGGTGGTGCGCGGCTCCACCGCCGCACCGGGCGGGTCCCTGTGATCGCGACGTCACCGTAAGGTATGGCGTCACGTCACACCTGACGTTCGCGGCAACGAACGTCAGGTGGGCAAGCTGACCCCGACGACGGAAGGGAGGTGCGAACACCGACCACTGAAGATCCACCGCATACATCCGGTCGGCCGGCCGGGCATCAACCGTGGCCGACCGTTAAGGGAGTTTTCGCATGCCATTTTTACTTTATCACGGCAGGTCACACCCCCAAGGCGGGCGCAGGCTCGCGGCGGCGATCGCCGCCGCGGTCATGGCGATCGCGGCAGTGCTGCTCGTGCCGCGGCCGGCGGCGGCGGACACGCCGTGGCTGACCGTCTCCGAGGACGGCTACGCGTCCTTCACCGTTCCGGTGGCCGCCGTCGAGGCCGCCGTGGGCCCGGTGTCGCAGCTCGCCGTCGAGGGCAACTTCGGCCCCTCGTCCACCTGGGCGGAGTTCGGCCTGACCCGGCGGGGCGACGCCTGGTCGGGCGTCCTCGGCCCGCTCAAGCCCGGCCTGTACTCGTACCAGGTCACGGGCGATGACACCAAGGGTCTCAAGGACCCGACGAACAGCACCGCCGTGGCGTCCAAGCCGCTCTGGAGCACCTTCCTCGTGGCCGGCGACGCGGCGCGCCTGCTGGCGGACGCGCCGCAGGGGCAGGGCGGCACGATCGAGACCCTGACCCACGGGGCCGGGAGCCAGGCCCTGGTCTGGACGCCTCCGGGGTACGCGGCCAGGAAGACCTACCCCGTGCTGTACCTGCAGCCGGCCGACGGCGTGAGCGCCACCGACTGGCTCGACCTCGGCCGGGCCAAGCAGATCCTCGACAACCTGACGATCCGGCGCGCCATGGAGCCGATGGTGGTCGTGATCAGCGACGGCGGCGCACCGGTCGGCGAGGACCTGCGCGAGGCGGTCGCCGACCGTTACCGCGTTCACCGCGGCCCGGCGCACCAGGCGATCGCCGGAGTGGCCGAGGGCGGGGCGCGGGCGCTGCGCGCCGCACTGACCCGGCCGGGCCGCTACGCCTACGCCGGCTCGTTCTCAGGTCTCCTGACGGAGGTGAAGGCGGACAACCGCCAGGTCAAGCTGGTGCGCCTGTACACGGGCAACGTGACGGACCCCGCGTACAACGCGACCGGCCGCCTGACGAAGGCGCTGGACCGCGCCCGCGTCGGTTACGAGTTCGACGGGGTCAACCCCGACGCCGGGGCCAACTGGAACGCCTGGCAGGAGAACCTCATCGACTTCGTGCCGCGGCTGTTCCGCAAGGTGCGCGACCACGGCCCGAGTGCCGGCCACGGGCGGCTGAAGGGGGAGTTCGCCCCACCGGCGCCGGGCACCACTCCGACGCCGTTCGTGACCGAGGACGGCTTCGTCACCTTCGAGACGACGACGGACTTCCAGAACGCGCAGAACGTCAAGGTCTGGGCGAACTGGGCGCCGGGCGGCAGCTGGTTGCGCGTGCCGATGACACGCGCCGGTGACCGCTGGCGCGTGACCGTGGGCCCGCTCGACCCGTGGTTCTACTACTACCGGCTGATCGTGGACCGCACCTCGGTCAAGGACGTGTCGAACCCGACGAAGGTGACCACCGAGCCGACGTGGAGCACCTTCCTCGTCCCCGGCGACCAGGCGCGCCTGCTCACGGACGTGCCCGCCGGCCAGGGCGGCAAGGTCGAGAGCCTGACGTACCGGAGCAACGTCACGAACCAGGACCGGACCGCGCTGGTCTGGACCCCGCCGGGCTACGACCCGGATCGTGCGGAGCCGTACCCCGTCTTCTACCTCCAGCACGGCGGTGGCCAGAACCACACGGACTGGGTGGAGATGGGCCGGGCCAAGCAGATCCTCGACCACCACTTCCTCGACGGGAACCTGGTGCCGATGGTGGTCGTGATGGGCAACGGCAACGTGTCCGACTTCAACAAGGAGCTGCTGGAGAACCTCGCTCCAGCGGCCCGCGAGCGCTACAACGTCTCCAGCGACCCCTCGCGGCAGGCCCTCGCGGGCCTGTCGATGGGCGGCGGGCAGACCTTCGGGATGCTCAAGGCGAACCCGGGCCGCTTCGCCTACGTCGCGGCCTTCTCGGCCGGGTTCGGCAGCGGCGCCGGCGTCGACGCGCAGGCGATCAACAACGGCACCAAGCTGCTGCGCCTGTACGTCGGCGACCGGACGGACTTCGTCTACCCGTCGTTCATGACGTCCCTGAACACGCTGAACACCCTCGGTATCCGCTACGAGTTCGACGGGGTCACCCCCGGGCCGCACGGCTGGGACGTGTGGCAGAAGAACCTCATCGACCTCGCGCCGCGCCTGTTCAAGCGCTGAGCGAGATCGTCCGGGCGTGCTGTTAGCGCTCACATGAGGATCGGCACGACGGACGGGGCCCGGGTGGTCCCCACCCGGGCCCCGTCCCCGCCGATCGCTCGGTTTCCACGGCGGCGCCTGACCCTTCGTGCGTCGCGATCCCCAAGGGAAATATGCCAATGAACAAGAACCGGCTCACTGCCGCGGTGGCCGTGCTCGCCGCCGCGACCGCGCTCACGGCCTGCTCCTCCGGCGGGGGAGGGGGCGGCGCGACCACCGCCAGCGGCAGCGGCGCGAGCAACTGCACGAACACGATCCCCAAGAAGGACCTGCCGGTCGTGACGATGTGGGGCTGGTACCCCAACATGCAGCTCGTCGTCGACAACTTCAACAAGCAGAACGCCGAGGTGCAGGTCTGCTGGACCAACGTCGGCCAGGGCAGCGACGAGTACGACAAGTTCCAGACCGCCATCTCGGCCGGCACCGGCGCACCCGACGTGATCATGATCGAGATGGACCGCATCCCGACCTTCCAGATCCAGAACGCGCTCGTCGACATCAAGAAGTACGGCTTCGACGCCGTCAAGGCCGACTACAGCGAGGGCGCGTGGAAGGACGTCTCCGTCGGCGACGCGGTCTACGGCGTGCCCGTCGACGGCGGCCCGATGGCGATGATCTACCGCAAGGACATCTTCGAGAAGTACGACATCACGCCGCCGAAGACATGGGCCGAGTACGAGGAGGCGGCCCAGAAGATGAAGGACGCCGGCGGCCCGGCGTTCGGCGACTTCGCCGCGAACGTGTCGGCCCTCACCATGGCGCTGCAGATCCAGAAGGGCGCGGCCCCGTTCGCCTACGATCCGGCGCAGCAGAGCTCCATCGGCGTCAAGCTGAACGACCAGGCCTCCAAGGACGTGCTCGACTACTGGGGCCGCCTGGTGAAGAAGGGGCTGGTCGGGACGCAGGACCAGTTCACCCCCGAGTACATCTCCGGAGTGATCAACGGCAAGTACGCGACGTACATCTCGGCCGCGTGGGCGCCCGGCTACCTCACCGGAGCCGGCGTCGGCAAGGGCGAGGACACCGGCACGTTCGCGGTCGCGCCGCTCCCGCAGTGGGACCCCGCCAACCCGGTGCAGGTGAACTGGGGCGGCTCCGCCTTCTCCGTGACCAGCCAGGCCAAGAACCCCGAACTCGCCGCGAAGGCGGCGTTCGGCCTCTACGCCGACAAGGAGTCGCTCACCCACGGCTGGACCAACCAGATCATCTTCCCGCTGAACCTCAAGGCGCTCAACGATCCCGAGTTCGTGAACCTGAAGGTGGCCTTCTTCGGCGGCCAGCAGGCGAACAAGGAGGTCTACGTTCCCGCCGCGAACGCCTACAAGGGCGTCACCTACAGCCCGTTCGGCCAGTACTACTTCGACGCCATGACCAAGCAGGTCAGCGCGCTCATCGAAGGCTCCGTCACCGGCGCGCAGGCCGCCGACCGGGTGCAGGAGGACGTGGCGAAGTACGCCAAGGAGCAGGGCTTCACCGTTCAGTGACGCGCGGGGTGGGCCGTCCCTCACCGGCCGGCCCACCCGCTACCCCCCCAGCATCGACCCCCGGAGTCCAGGTTGACCCTCATGATCGACAAGAGCGTGCCGAGCACCCGAGCCAAGCCCAGGACGCGCGGCAAGGTGAGCCTGCGCGAGCACCTGATGGGATGGCTCTTCGTCGGGCCGTTCGGGATCGTGTTCCTCGCTCTGCTCATCGCGCCGCTCGCGTACGCGCTGTACCTCAGCCTTTTCCAGAAGAAGCTGATCGGCGGCACCAGTTTTGTTCTCCTCGACAATTATGTGAAGGCGTTCACCGACCCGAGCTTCCTTTCCGGGTCATGGTTCGTCATCCGCTTCTCGCTGGTCTCCATCCCCTTGCAGATCATCATCGCGCTCGCGATGGCCCTGATCCTGGATGCGGTGACCTCCCTGTTCGCCCGTTTCTCCCGCCTCATGATCTTCCTCCCGTACGCGATTCCCACCGTCATCGGGGCCGTCATGTGGGGATTCCTGTACAGCAGGAGCTTCGGGCCGCTCTCCGACCTGTTCGGCCTGTTCGGCGCCGCCCCGCCCGACTTCCTCGGCAGCAACCTGATCTTCTTCGGCCTGGTCAACATCGTCACCTGGCAGTGGGCCGGCTACTACATGATCATCTTGTACGCGGCGCTCCAGGGCATCGACCCCGCGCTGTACGAGGCGGCCCGCATGGACGGCGCCGGAAAGTGGCAGATCGCGCTCCGCATCAAGATCCCGCTGATCGCCCCGGCGCTGCTGCTGATCCTGGTCTTCTCGCTCATCGGCACCTTGCAGTTCTTCAACGAGCCCCAGATCCTGCGATCACTCGCGGCCGGCACGATCGGACCGGACTTCACCCCCAACATGTACGCCTATCAGCAGGCGTTCGCCCTCGCGAACTTCAACTACGGATCAGCGATCTCCTTCGCTCTCGGCGGGATCGTCTTCGTCGGCGTCTACGCCTTCCTGTTCTTCACCCGCAAGCGGAGGAGCTTCCTGTGACGAGTGCCCGCTCCCGCGCCGGCGTCCGCCGCCGGCCGCGCCACCACCTGCCCCTGCAGGTGCTGCTCGGATTTCTGGTGGTGTACTTCCTCGTGCCGTTCTGGTGGGTCATCGTCAACAGCTCCAAGGACGCCCCCGGCCTGTTCGGCGGCGGCAACACCTTGTGGTTCGCCGGCCGGATCGACTACCTCGGCAACCTCCAGCAGCTGTTCACCTACGACAACGGCATCTACGGCAGGTGGATCCTCAACTCCACCCTGTACGCGTTCGCCGGCGGGATCGGCGCCACGATCCTGGCCGTCATGGCCGGTTACGGGTTCGCCAAGTACCGCTTCGCCGCCCGGCGCTTCAGCTTCTCGCTCGTGCTCGGCGCGCTGATGGTGCCGGCGACGGCCCTGGTGATCCCCACCTTCATGATGTTCTCCGAGTTCGGCCTCACCAACACGATCTGGGCGGTGATCCTGCCCTCCCTGCTCAACCCGTTCGGCGTCTACCTGATGCACGTCTACGCGCGCGACGCCGTCCCCGACGAGATCCTGGACGCGGCGCGCGCCGACGGCGCGGGCGAGATCCGCACGTTCCTCCAGGTCGCCTTCCCGCTGATGCGGCCCGCGGTGGTCACCGTGCTGCTCCTGTCGGCCGTGGCCTCCTGGAACAACTACTTCCTGCCGCTGGCCATGCTGTCCGACAACCGCCTCTTCCCCGTCACCGTCGGGCTCGGCCTCTGGCAGGGCATCGCCTCGGCCAACAACGCGGGCAGCACCTCCCTCTGGAGCCTCATCATCCTGGGCGCGCTCGTGTCGGTCGTTCCGCTCGTCATCGCCTTCTTCACCCTCCAGCGACACTGGCGAGGAGGATTGTCCGTCGGCGGCCTGAGATAGCCGGGACCACGGCTCAGACGGTCGGGGCCGGGGCGGCGCCGTCGCGGACGACGAGTTCGGTGTCCACCGGCCGCCCCAGAGGATCCCCCTCTCTCTGCGGCTGGGCCCCTTGGCGCCGCTGGGCGGCCGGCACGCCATGGAGCCGCACCCGTCCGCTCCGGTCCGGACGGGTGCGGCTCACCCCATCAGGGTCGGGGGGAACTCACGCCCTGCTCACGTGCCAGGGTTGTAGGTCCACTTCTGGTTGCTGCCGCCCCAGCAGCTGTAGAGCTGCAGCCCCGTGCCGTTGCCCGTGCCGCCGCCCACGGCGTCGAGGCACAGCCCGGACTGCACGCCCACGATCGTGCCGTCGGAGTTGACGCGCCACTTCTGGTTGTCGCCGCCCCAGCAGGAGTAGATCTGGATCTTGGCGCCGTTGCCCGTGCCCCCGGCGTCCAGGCACTTGTTGCCGTACACCCTCAGCTCGCCGGCGGAGGTCTGCGCCCACTGCTGGTTGCTCTGACCGTTGCAGTCCCACAGCTGCACGGCGGTGCCGTCGGCGGTGCCGGCGCTGGGTACGTCCACGCAGCGGCCGGAGGCCGTGCTCGTGATCCGGCCCGCGTCGCCGCCGGGCGTCGGCGTGGTCGTGGTGCCGCCGTTGAGCGCGTTGAGCACGGCGGTGTAGGCGGCCTTCTTGTTGCCGTTGCCGTCGAAGAGCAGCGCGGCGGCGCCGGAGCCGAGCCAGGAGTCGGTGTCGCGGACGCCCCAGACCGTGATGCCGGTGCAGCGCGGCACCGCCAGGCAGTCGTTGACGACGTTGGCGTACGTGGTGGCCGAGCCGCCCTGGATGTCCAGCTCGGTGATCTGCACGTCGACCCCCAGCGCGGCGAAGCTCTGGATGGTCGTGCGGTAGTTGCTGTTGTACGGGCTGTTGCTGTTGAAGTGCGACTGCAGGCCGACGCAGTCGATCGGCACGCCGCGGGCCTTGAAGTCCCTGACCATGTTGTAGACGCCCTGCGTCTTGGCCCAGCTCCAGTTGTCGATGTTGTAGTCGTTGTAGCACAGCTTGGCGGCCGGGTCGGCGGCGCGCGCGGTGCGGAAGGCCACCTCGATCCAGTCGTTGCCGGTGCGCTGCAGGTTGGAGTCACGCCGCCCGCCGGAGTTGCCGTCGGCGTAGGCCTCGTTGACCACGTCCCAGGCGTAGATCTTGCCCTTGTAGTGGCCCATGACGCCGTTGATGTGATTGATCATCGCCTGGCGCAGCGTGCTGCCCGACAACTGCTGCATCCAGCCCGGCTGCTGGGAGTGCCAGGCCAGGGTGTGGCCGCGCACCCGCTTGCCGTTCTGGACGGCCCAGTTGTAGACCCGGTCCCCGGCGGTGAAGTTGAACTGCCCCCGGTTGGGCTCGGTGGCGTCGATCTTCATCTCGTTCTCGGCCGTGACCATGTCGAACTCGCGGCCGGCGATCGTCGTGTAGGCGGAGTCGCCGAGCTTGCCCGAGGCGATGGCGGTGCCGAAGTAGCGGCCGCTCTGCGCGGCTGCCGCGCCGAGCGTGCTCGCCGCGGCATCGGCCGGGATCGCGGTCGCCAGTGCCGTGATCAGGCCGAGCGCGCCGAGCGCGCCTGCGATCAATGCGTGGCGGCGAGCGCCGAGCGGCCGCCGGGCGGCAGGCGGGGACATGGCGTTGACACGCATGCTGGAGCCTCCAGAGGCGAATCATGGGGAAGGTGGGGCACTCAGTGTGTGGATCTGTGCCGAAAGTTGTCAAGAATGCAGTGAAAGTTTCGAGCTACCTGGTCCTCGGAGAGGCCCGCTGTACTGGTATGACTCCCGCTGTGTGTTCTTGAAATGTTTCGGCCCAGGCTCCGAAGGTGGGGTCGCCGTGAAACTTTCATGGCCCGCCATCGCTGGCCAGTCGTCCCCGCGGCGGGATAGTCCGAGGTAGGAAGGCTCAACTGGCGCCACTGCTCTCCGCCGTAAGCTAAGGCGCTCTTGACAGTAGCTTTCCCTCTCGTATTTGCTGCGTCCCTCCATCGACTCAAGGGGCTCGGCCCCGTCGGCGTTAGCGCTAACAGCGGAGAGGCGGAACCATGAAGCGTGGCGAACCGCGGACGAGCCGGCACGTGGGCGTCGGGGCCGCGCTGGTGGCGATGGTCACGGCGGCGGTCACCGCGCTGGCCATGTTCCTGACGGCCGTGCCGGGCGCGTCGGCCGCGGCGCTGACCGAGGTGACGGGCTTCGGCGCCAACCCCGGCGGTCTGCGGATGTACGTGTACGTCCCGGACAGGGTCGCGGCCAGGCCGGGCGTGCTGGTGGCGATGCACGGCTGCAACGGCTGGGCCCCGTCCTTCCACCAGGGGACCGAGTTCGCCTCGCTGGCCGACCGGTACGGCTTCGTGGTCATCTACCCGCAGGCGAACAAGAGCGCCAACGGCATGTCCAACTGCTTCGACGTGTGGTCGGCCGAGGCGCTGCGGCACGGCGGCGGCAGCGATCCGGTGTCGATCGTCTCCATGACGAGCCATGTGCTGCAGCGCTACAACGGCGACCCGCAGCGGGTGTTCGCCACCGGCTTCTCCTCCGGCGCGATGCAGACGCTCAACCTGCTCGCCACGTACCCGGACGTGTTCAAGGCGGGCGCGCCGTTCGCGGGAGTTCCCTACGGGTGCCTCGGGCCCGCAGGGTGCGGCGACAAGACGCCGCGGCAGTGGGGTGACCTGGCCAGGAACGCCTACCCCGGCTACACCGGGCCCCGCCCGCGCGTGATGGCCTGGCACGGCACCGCCGACTCCGTGCTGCCCTACACGATGCTGCAGGAGGAGGTCGACCAGTGGACCGACGTGCACGGGCTGAGCCAGACCCCCACCTCCACCGACAGCCCGCAGTCCGGCTGGACCCGGCGGGTCTTCGGCTCCGGGCAGGTCGAGGCGTACACGATCACGGGCGCGGGCCACGACCTGCCGCGCCCCGGGATGGCCGCGCACGCCATCCGCTTCTTCGGCCTGGACGAGGGCTCGTCCACCACGACGCCCACCACGACGCCCACCACGACGCCCACCTCGCCGGTCGCCGGGCAGATCAGGGGAGCAGGCTCCGGACGCTGCCTGGACGTGCCCGGCACGGCCACCGCCGACGGCACGCAGGTGCAGTTGTGGGACTGCAACGGGGGCGTCAACCAGCAGTGGGCCGCCACCTCGGCCGGCGAGCTCCGCGTCCACGGCGACAAGTGCCTCGACGCGGCCGGCGCAGGCAACGGCGCCCGCCTCCAGATCTACTCCTGCCACGGCGGCGCCAACCAGAGATGGCGGCTGAACGCCGATGGCACCATCACCGGCGTGCAGTCCGGGCTGTGCCTGGACGCGGTGGGCCAGGGCACCGCCAACGGCACCCGCCTCCAGCTCTACACCTGCCACGGCGGCGCCAACCAGCGCTGGACCCGCACCTGAGAGCCGAGCACGCCCTGCCAGGCTTCGGCGCGCTCGCGGTGGCCGGGCTGTGATCTGGATGCCGGGGCCGGGGCCGGCATCCAGATCACTGGCGCAGGAACGCGGTCACCATCGGCAGCACCAGGTCGGGACGGATGACCTGAAGGTGTTTCGTGCCCGGCAGGATCGCCAGCTGCGCGTTCGGCAGCAGCTGCTTCATCTCGACGCCGTGCTCCAGCCGGACGAAGTCGGTGTCGCCGATGATGATCAGGACCGGCATCGTCAGCCGGGCCAGCTGTTCGTCGGTCCACCCGCCGAAATCGTGCACCACCGGCTCGATCTTCCTCACGAACGGGAAGAAGCCCTCGGGATCCGGCGCCACCTCGTCGTAGGCGCGCTGCATCGCCGCGGCCTCCTCCTCGGTCGGCATCCGAGGCGAGGCCAGGTCCAACGCCGTGATCTCGGGATAGTACGCCTCGGACCGGGTCGCCCGGAAATGCGAAGCCGCCAGCACGGCCCGGCCGACCCGATCCGGGGCCGAGACGGCGACCTCGGTGGAGACCAGCCCGCCCAGGCTGTAGCCGAACAGGTCGGCCCGCCCGACGCCGAGCTGGTCGAGCAGCGCGAGCACATCCTCGGCGCACTGCCGGATGGAGAACGGCCGGTCGCTGTCGGCGGTGTGCCCGTGCCCCTGCAACTCGACACCGATCACCTTCCGCTCGGCGGCCAACGCCGGCAGCAGCGAGTCGAAGCTCAGACGGAACGTGTACCCGCCGCCGTGCAGCATGACGAGCGGCGGACCGGGCCGATCGGCGCCCAGAACCTCGTAGTAGAGGTCGATGCCGTTCACCGAGGCGTACGCACCTTGAGTCATGTCGATCCCCTATCGGCTCGGCCTGTAGGTCAGCACCACTGTGCCGTTGCCGAGCTCGGTCACCTTCAGCAGATCCATGGCGGTGGTCCCGATGCCGGACAGAAGCGACTCACCGGATCCGGCGACGAAGGGGGAGACGCTCAGATGCAGTTCGTCGAGCAGACCTGCCTCGACCAGCGCCCGGCTGAACGGGCCGTTGCCGTACTTCACCAAGGTGCCGTCGCCGGCCTTCTTGAGCCGGGCGACCGCCTCGACCGGATCGCCGGCCAGCACCTCCGCGTTCCACGTGGTCTCGGTCAGCGTGGTGGAGGCGACGTGCTTGGGCAAGGAGTTGATCTTGTCTGCGACCTCGCCGGTCATGGTCGGCCAGGTGC
The DNA here is from genome assembly GCF_024172165.1 of Nonomuraea thailandensis. Classification (GTDB taxonomy): domain Bacteria; phylum Actinomycetota; class Actinomycetes; order Streptosporangiales; family Streptosporangiaceae; genus Nonomuraea; species Nonomuraea thailandensis. Next base: position 3,157,359 of record NZ_JAMZEB010000002.1, read on the forward strand.
GGGCGAAGCCCTCATAGGTCACCCGGCCGAGCACGAGACCGACCGCCGAGGACAGCAGCCGGAGCTGATAGGCGAAGTGGTCGTCGTCGGGGACGACGTTCGCCTGCCCGGCCCACCAGGCGTCGCCGGACATCCGGCCGTCAATCGAGAGGTGGTCGTATTCGATCAGTTTTCGCACGCCCAGGAGTCAAGCATCCGGCCGGCCGGTCCGTCTTGTATCGAACCGAACCCGTCTCAGAACGCCAGGAACGGGATGCCGGCCCTCAGCTCGCCCGGGGTGTGGCCGGTCGCCCGCCGCATCGCCCGCGCGAGCTGCGGCTGATCGTAGTAGCCGCAGGCGGTGACCACGTCGGCGATCGAGCTCCCCGCCGTGAGGAGCCGCGCGGCGTGCCGTGCCTGCTCGATGCCGGCGAGCGTGCGATGCGAGATCCCGACGGCCCGGCGGAACCGGATCTGCGCGACCCGCTCCGACATGCCGCGTGGCCGTTCGCCGTGCCGGATCTCGTCGACGAGAGGATCGAACGACAACAGGCCCGCCCGCACCAGCCGGTCGACGAAGACGTCGACGTTCTGCACGGTCGGCATCTCCCAGTCCCGGTTGTCCAGCAAGATCCGGCCGCCCGGCAGCGTCGGCAGCAACGCGTCCCTGAGGTCGATCAGGCCGGAGGGCGGGTAGAGCGGCAGATAGGCGCCGAACCGCAGCTCCACGCCGAAGAACTCCCAGCCCTCCAGGCAGGTGAGCGAGGTGCTCCTCGTCTCCGGTCCCCGCACGTGCACCGTGAAGTCGCCGCCGCCCCGCGCAAAAGCGATCATGGACGAGGCCTTGACCGCCGAGCTGAAACCGGTCGTGGCATCACAGGTCGCCGACCACACCCGTTGCACCAGCGGGAGTTCGCCGGTCACATCGTTGTAGATGAGCCCCACTCGGCGTGATTCTAGACCTCAGAACGACCCCCTGGGCGTGGTCGGAGTCATTTCCGGTTCGGCCGCCCGGCATCGCCGCCGGTCAGTCCTGCACGGACGGCTCGGCCTTCCCGGCCATCGCGTGGCCGGCAGGCGAAAGGCAGTATGTCCGGGTGACCGACAATCACCCTGCCTTCATGTCCGCGCTCACGACCGAGCACTTCGTGCTGCAGACGGCCGCGAGCACCGCCACCAGCGAGGAATCGGCTCGGGCCACCCTGTACGTCATGGCGCTGTCCAGCTCGCTGGTGGCGCTCGGCTTCGCGGCCCCGCCCTCGCCCGCGTTCGCGCCGCTGGCCGCGGCCCTGTTACCCACGCTGGTCATCCTCGGGCTGTTCACCAGCGTCCGGCTGGTGGACACGGGTCTGCAGAACATCCAGTGCCGCAGCGCCATGGCTCGCATCCGCCGCTACTATCGCCGGCTCTCCCCGGAGGCGGACGCGTACATCGTCGCCTGGGCGGGACCGGCAGAGGACGATGTCGTCGCCGCGGCCGCGGCCACGCTGGGCATCGGACGGCGCCGTGACTGGCTTGTCGGCTTCTTCTCCATCGCCATGATGGTGGCCACCATCAACAGCATCGTGACCGGGGCGGGGATCACCCTCCTCGCGGCCCAGGCACTGCCCCTCGCCGCCGCGATCGTGCTCGGCCTGCTGGCCGCCGCCGTGCATCTCGTGCTGTTCTACCTCTACCAGCGCCGCCGCTACAGCAGCCGCCCGGCGCTTCCCGATCTTCCGCTCTGACGGTCACCTCTCGTGCCGCCCCGGGGCCGGGGCCGGTGGTGGAGCGTGCGATCGGCCCGCGCCGGCGTGTTCGCGACGTTCCCGCGGGGGCCGGCGCCCTCGCTGCGCGCGGCCGGTCCTCAGCCCGTTACCGGGAAGTTGGCGCATATGACGCCGCCGGGATCGCGCTCGCGCTTGATCCGCGCCAGTCGCGCCGCCGCCTCAGCGGGAAAGGCCTGGGCGGCGCTCTCGCCGGGCGCGAGGAAGGTGTACGGCTTGCGCCCGCTGACCGCCTCGCCCGCGTGCGCGACCAGCGCGGCCTGCCTGGCTCGCACCGCCTCGGCCAGGTGCGGCAGCCGCAGCCCGAGCAGGTGGAGCAGGTACGGCTCGCCGAGCGCGCCACCGGGGCCGCCGTCCGGCCGCGCCTCGGCCAGGGCGCCGCCCAGATGCCTGACCTGCATGTTCAGCAGCGGCGCGAGCTCGGCCCCGGCGAGGACGCCGACGGGCAGATCGGTCAGCAGTTCGGTGCGTGCCAGCATCGGGCTGGGGTCGACCGGCTCGGCGGCGATGGCGCCCAGGCCGGCGACGTCCATCGGGCCACGGCTGTCGGACAGGCTGCCGCCGATCGCCGCCAGCGGGGCCAGCAGTTCCTCCACCTCGGCGACCTCTCCGAGGAAGGTCACGTCGATGCCGACCGTCGCCGGGGCGGGAGGCGGCGCGGCCATCCGGTTGAGCCACAGCGACAGCTCGCGCGGCGCGTCCGCCGTGATGGCCCGGAACGCCTCGAACACCTCGCCGGTGCGCGTGGCGGGCCACACGATGCGCCCGCCGTACAGGCCGGGTACCTCGTACAGGTCCAGCTCGACGGCGGTGATGATCCCGTAGTCGCCGCCACCGCCGCGCAGCGCCCAGAACAGGTCGGCGTCGGAGCTCGCGGTGACGCGCACCGGCTCGCCCTCGGCGCTGACGATCTCGAACGCGCGCACGGAGTCGGCGGCCCAGCCGTACCTGCGGCCGAACCACGAGATGCCCCCACCGGCGACGAACCCGGCGACGGAGACCACCGGGCTGCTGCCCGCCAGCCCGGTCAGGCCGTGCTTGCCGGTCGCGGCCAGCACCTGCCCCCACCGCGCGCCCGCACCGGCCCGCACCAGCCGCCGGGCCGGGTCGACGGCGACCTCGTCCAGGCGGCCGGTGCGCAGCAGGATCATCCCGTCGACGTCGCCGGAAGCGCCGTGCCCGGACGGCTGGGCGGTGACGGTCAGCCCGGCCCGGCGGGCGTAGCGGACCAGCGCCACCACGTCGTCGGCGTCGGCCGCCTCCGCGACCGCGACCACCGGCTGGCGTACTCCCACCGCCCATGGCGCGGCGGCCCGGTCGAACCCGTCGTCGCCAGGCAGGAACACCCGGCCTCGCACGATTTCGCGCATGCGCGTACTCCTCAGAAGGGGATGAAGCCTTCGTCCTGGACGAAGGCGGCGGTGGGGCCGTCCGGGCCGAGCAGCGCCATGGCCACGATCGGCGCGGCGCCCTCCTCGGGGGTCTTGATCCCGGCGCCGTGGTTGATGTCGGTCTTCACCCAGCCCGGGTCGACCGCGTTGACCTTGATCGGGGTGTCCCACAGCTCCTTGGCGTAGGACACGGTGATCATGTTGAGCGCGGCCTTGGACGAGCCATACGTCAGGTTGAGCATCGGCCACAGCGGGTGCCGCCGGTCCAGGGCGCGGCCGATCGAGCCGCGCTCGCTGGAGACGTTCACCACGCGCCCCGCCGGCGAGCGGCGCAGCAGCGGCAGCATCGCGTTCGTGACCTCGATGACGCCGAACACGTTCGTCTCGTAGACGTGCCGGGCCTGCTCGGCCGTGGCCTGGCTCGGCGGCCCGTCAGGCAGGAGGATCCCGGCGTTGTTGACGAGGATGTCGAGCCTGCCGTACTCCCGCTCGATCCATCCGGCGGCGGCGCGGACGCCGGCCGGGTCCGTGACGTCGAGGCGCACGTACGGCAGGCCGAGCCGCTCGGCGGCGGCCTCGTCCCGCGCGCCGGCGATGGCGGTGACACCGCGTTCGGTCAGCAGCCGGGCGGTCGCCAGGCCGATGCCTCTGGTGGCCCCGGTGACGAGCGCGACGCTCACCATGCCGCGCCCGCGATCTGCCGGGTGGCGGCGTTCAGCCGGTTCCACAGGTTGACGGTGGCGATCTGCAGCAGGAGACCGGCCAGCTCCTGCTCGGAGTAGTGGTCGGCGGCCTCGTCCCACACCGCGTCGCCGACCTGGCCGCCGTCGGCCAGGCGGGTGGCCTCCTCGGCCAGGGCGAGCGCGGCGCGCTCGGCGTCGGTGAAGTACGGGGTCTCGCGCCACGCGGCCACGGCGAACAGCCGCTCGTCGCTCTCGCCCTGCTTGCGCAGGTCCTTGGCGTGCATGTCCACGCACACGCCGCACCCGTTGATCTGGCTGGCCCGCAACAGCACCAGGTCGACCGTGGTCCTGGGCAGCCCGGCCTGGTCGGCGGCCTTGCCGAGCGCGAGCAGCGCCTGCATCGCGCCCGGCAGGACCAGGGCGGGGTTCTTCATCCGTGCTTGCATGGGGTGACTCCTCAGCAGGGTTCGGTTACGCGCTTTCTGCTGACGAGTTTCGGCAAGGGCTCTGATGCGCCGGCTATGCGTGGGCTATGGAGCGCCGATATGCCACAACTTGTACGATCTTGGGGTGTCTGCGCGCTTCCTGATCCTGGGTCCCGTGGAGGTCTCGGCAGGCGACCGGCCGTTGCCCGGCCTCGCCCCGCGGCACCGTGCCTTCCTCGGCTACCTGCTGCTCCACGCGGGCCGCGCGCAGAGCGTGGAGCGGCTGATCGACGCGGTATGGGGGCCGACGCCACCGGACACCGCGCGCCCAGGTGCACGCGGCGCTGGCCGCGATCAGGCGCGTCCTGCGCGCGGCGGGCGCGGCCGACCAGATCCGGACGAGCGTGGCCGGATACGTGCTCACCCCCCGGCCGGGGCAGCTGGACCTGGAGGACTTCACCTCCCTCGCGGCCACGGCCGAGGACGATCCCCGCCAGGCCGCCCGGCGGCTGCGCTCGGCGCTGGAGCTGTGGCGCGGGCCCGCGCTCGCCGACGTGCAGGCGCACTACGCTCCGGCCGCCCGCGCGAGGCTGGAGGACCGTCGGCTGGCCGCCGTGGAACGGCTGGCCGACCTGGAGCTCGCCGCGGGACGGCATGAGGAGCTCATCGACCGGCTCGGCGCGGAGCTGGCCGGCCACCCGCTGCGCGAGCGGTTGACCGGGCAGCTCATGCTGGCCCTGCACCGCGCGGGACGGCAGGCCGACGCGCTGTCCGCCGGGCGTGGCTACCGGGCCCGGCTGGCGCGCGAACAGGGCCTGGACCCGGGCCCCGCGTTCCTGTCCGTGGAGGAGACCGTGCTGCGGGGGGACGCCGGCCCGCCCGTACGAGCCGGCGAGAGCCCGAAGGGGAAGACCCCGACGTTCCTGCCCTACGACGTCGCCGACTTCGCCGGCCGCACCGCCGAGCTGACCCAGCTGATCGCCGCGGACGGCGCCGGGCCGTCGATCACCGCGATCGACGGCATGGCCGGCATCGGCAAGACCGCCCTCGCGGTGCGCGCCGCCCACCACCTCGCCGATCACTACCCCGACGGCCGGCTCTTCGTCGATCTTCACGCCCACACGGCGGGCAGGCAGCAGGTGACCACGTCCGAGGCGCTGGAGGCACTGCTGCGCCAGCTCGGCATCCACGCCGAGGCCGTCCCCGCCCGGCTGGAGGAGCGCGCCGCGCTGTGGCGAGCCGAGCTGGCGGGCCGCCGCGTTCTCGTCGTCCTGGACAACGCGGCCGACTCCGCGCACGTACGTCCGCTGCTCCCCGGCCCTTCCGGCAGCCTGTTCCTCATCACCAGCCGGCGCCGCCTGACCGATCTCGACGGCGTCCGGTCCCTGCCCATGGAGGTCCTGCCCGCCGCCGACGCCACCGGCCTCTTCACCCGGATCGTGGGCGAACGCGCCGTCCGGGAGCCGGACGCGGTCGCCGAGGTCCTCCTGTTGTGCGGATTCCTGCCGCTCGCCGTACGGATCGCCGGGGCCCGGCTCCGGCACCGGCCCCGTTGGAGCGTCGCCTACCTGGCCCAGCGCCTGCGCGACGAACGGCGCAGGCTGTCGGAGCTGGCGACGGCCGAGCGCGGTGTGGCGGCCGCGTTCGCCCTGTCGTACGAGCAGCTAGAGGAGACCGAACGCCACCTGTTCCGCCTGCTCGGCCTCCACCCCGGCCGCGACGTCGCCCCGCCCGCCGCGGCCGCTCTGGCCGGCCTCGGCGTCGCCGAGGCCGAGGACACGCTGGAGGCGCTGCTCGACACGCACATGCTCCAGCAGCACGAACCGGGCCGCTACCGCTTCCACGACCTGCTGCGGCAGTACGCCCACGACACCGCAGCCGAAGAACCATCCCACGAACGGCACGCCGCCCTGACCAGGCTGCTGGACCACCACCTCAGCACCGCCTCCGCGGCCATGGACCTGCTCTATCCCGACAGCGCCCACAGGCGGCCGGCGACCGCCCGCCCGGCGACGTGCTTCCGCGACGCCGCCGAAGCGCGCGCCTGGCTGGACGCCGAACGCGGCAACCTCGTACGATCCGCCGCGCACGCCTGCGACACCGGCCGGCCGGCCCACACGGGCCTGCTGGCCACCACCCTCTACCGCTACCTGTACGACCACGCGCTGCACGACGACGCCCGCACGCTGCACGGCAAGGCGCTGGCCGCGGCCCGGCGGCTCGCGGACCCCGAGAAGGAGAGCCGGGCGCTGACCGACCTCGGCTGGGTGCACCGTTCGCAGGGCGACCACCGGCTGGCGGCGGAGAGCTTCGAGCAGGCCCTGGCCGTCGCCGGCACTGCCGGCGACCGCCGCGGCCAGGCTCGGGCCCTGACCGGCCTGGGCGACGTGCGAGCCGCCGCCGGCGATCACGAGGCCGCGCTCGGCGCGCTGCGCCGATCGCTGGAGGTGTTCCGTGAGCTCGGCGACCGCTTCGGCGAGGCGGTGACCACGGACTACCTCGGGGCCGCCCACGAGCGGCAGGGCCGCTTCGCCGAGGCGGCCGGGCTGCACCGCGAGGCGCTGGACCTCTTCCGGGCCATCGGCAGCCGGGGCGGCGAGGCCGACGCCCTGCACCACCTCGGCATCGCCTGCCTGCGGCTGGACCGGCCGGCGGAGGCGGGCGAGCACCACGGCGACGCGCTGGAGCTGTACCGCCGCTTCGGCTATCGGCGCGGCGAGGCCAAGGCCCTCAACGGCCTCGCCACGGCCGCGCTGGCGCTCGGCCAGGCCGGCCGGGCACGGCACCTCTACCGTGACGCCCTCGACGCGGCCGTCGAGGTGGGCGACCTCGCCGAGCAGTCCCGCGCCCGCGCCGGCCTCTCCCATCTGGCCGGCAGCTCCTGACCTCGGCTTGCGGGCTCCTGGCTGACGGCAGCATGTCCGCACGTACAGTGGCTTTCCCTTGATGCCAGGAGGCTTCCCTTCTTCGCCGCGTAGGGCCTTGCCCGCGTACCAGGTGTCTCGGCGGGATGTCGCATCGCCACGGCACCGTGACCGCGTAGGCCGGCCTGTCTCCGTCACCTCTGTCGTCGTGACGGCCCGTCGAGGTGTTCGCAGGCGGAATTGCTTTCATCGACATCTCATTGCAAGTCAGGCTTGGTGTTTTGCGTTCATCCGCATTCCCATTGCAATATTTGGGGCGTTTTCCTGCGTATATTGAGGCTTTCGTTGCGTAATAGATGAACGCAAGATAGCGTTTGGCTCGCGCTGAACAAGTACTATCGCGAGCGGGGCGATCGGCGTCGTGCTGACGTACCCCGCCTGGAAAGGAACCGACATGGCCACATCCATCCCCTCGACGGTGGGGCTGCTCATCACCGCCATGACGTTGGCGGGGGCCGCGACGGCGCCCCCCGCGGCGGCCGCCCCCGGCCACGCCCCGCTCCAGAGGGCGCTCGGCCGGGCCGTGGCCGACGGTGGTGCTCCCGGCATGGTCGCCGAGGTTCGCGACCGTCGTGGACGGTGGTTCGGCTCGGCGGGGGTGGCCGACCTGCGGACCGGCCGCAAGCGCCAGCCGCAGGAGCGGTTCCGGATCGGCAGTGCCGCCAAGCCGTTCACGGCCACCGTCGTGCTGCAACTGGCGGGCGAAGGGAAGCTGAGCCTCGACGACACCGTGGACAAGTGGCTGCCCGGCCTGGTCAAGGGCAACGGCAACGACGGCGGCGCGATCACCATCAGGCACCTGCTCAACCACACCAGCGGGATCTTCAACTACGGCAACGACCAGGAGGAGTTCGCCAAGCTCTCCGGCCCCGCGTGGCTGGAGCACCGCTACGACGTCTACACGCCCGAGCGGCTCGTGAGGATCGGCCTGCGCAATCCGCGCTCCTTCGAGACGCCGGGTGACGGCTTCGTGTACTCCAACACCGGCTACATCCTCGCCGGGATGATCGTCGAGAAGGTGACGGGCAGGACGCTGGCCGGCGAGATCGAGCGGCGGATCGTCCGCCCGCTGGGCCTGACCGGGACGTACCTGCCGGGCAGGGAGACGAGGATACGCGGCCCCCACCCCCGGCACTACTCGACGTTGTTCGCCGCCGAGCCCGACGCCAAGGTCTACGACGTCACCGACCAGAGCGCCACCACCGGGTGGGCGGCGGGCGGCGTGGTCTCCACGGCCGGCGATCTCCACCGGTTCGCCGGCGCGCTGCTGCGCGGCAGGCTTCTCCGGCCCGCCCAGCAGCGGGAGATGTTCACCATGGTCAAGACCGGGATCAAGATGCCGGACGGGACCTGGAAGGACACCTGGATCACCGGCACCACGTACGGCACCGGCGTCTTCTCGTGGGAGCTTTCGTGTGGTGTGCAGGTCTGGGGCATCGGCGGCGCCATCACCGGCGGGTTCTCCTTCGCGATGGGCACCCGGGACGCCAAGCACATGATCGCCACCAACGTGACCATCGACCGGTACGCCGGATACAACTCGCTCGACATGTCCAAGACGGTGATGGAGGCCGAGTTCTGCCCGTCCGGTTCCCGGACGCGAAGCAAGTGACGATCAACGCGGGCTGACAGCGCTGCGTCGAGCGAGTTGCGATCGTTCCCTGCCGCAACGGTCATCACCGGGCCCGGCCACGACCGGGTCTGCGTGACCGTCGATGGGCTCGATCCCAGGACACCTCCGCTTGCTGCGGACATACCGCTGCCATACCGCCGGTCTCTAGCGTTCTTCGCGGTGCTCCGATCACAGGCGGAGCACCGCGAAATTCTCATTCACTGACAAGGATCGAATTCCATGCGGAAGCTTTCTGCCTCGAGGATGCTCGCCACTGTCGTGGGGGTCTCTGCGGCCTTCGCCGTACTGACGCCGGCCACGGCCGCCACGGCCTCCACCACCACCTCGAGCGTGTCCTCGGCCGGCTGCAAGGACAAGTGGAGCAAGCTGAGCACGAAGGACGGCTTCGTCAGCTACGTCCTGAAGCTCTGCAGCAACGGCTACGGCGAGGCGCGCGGCAGCGTCACGGACACCAAGAACGACGTCTGGACGACCGTGGTCGAGGTCTCCTTCAAGAAGAGCAACGGCAACGAGATCTACGGCGGGTACAAGGAGGCCGGCCGGAACAAGGGCCACAAGAGCTTCAAGTGGTCCACGACCCGCACCAACCTCGACCGGATCACGATCAGGGCCAAGCGCTGCCTCCCGGGCACGATCGTGTGCAACAACACCAAGACCTACACGCTCTACCCCTGATCTGAGGCGTGGCAGCCGGCCCGCCGATCGCCTGCCGCCCATCCGGCACGCCCCGTTGACGGCAGCTCACAGGCGGGTCGCTTCGCGGGGATCACCTTGCCCGTGAGGACGTGCTGCCCACCGGCTGTGGGCCCGCGGCCGATCGAGGCCTTCGGCGGCGGCTGCTTCGTTCGAGGCCCACGTCGGTGACGTCGGCACCGTCCTCGCGGCCAGGGGCGTGGACCGGCCGCCGTCGGGCGAATACCGCAAGGCACGCCGCATCGGCCGGCGGCCACCGATCCTCGAACAGCCCGCCGAGCGTGGTTCCGAAATACGTCAAGCCGATTCCCCGCCCTGCCGGGCGCGAGTACGTTAGGGGTGACTTCGTCATCCGTCGCGCTTTCGGAGGTCGGCTTGATACGGTCGCGCCACGTCATGGTGGCTGCATTACTGCTTGTGTCAGCCGCCTGCACGAATGAGGCCGCTCCCGCCCAGGGCCGGCAGGATCAGGCGTCCGGAAATCCCGCCACGACGACGCCGTGCCAGTTCCAGGTCGTCAAGGGTGAGCCGCCTTCTTGGGCGCGAGCCGGTTTCACGCCCGGCGCGGAAATACACTACGCCGCCAGCAGGCGCGGCGACATGGTCGCCGTCCTCTTCGCTTATCCGCTCTACAGCCCGCCGAGTCCGGACCGGGGAAACAAAATACTGTGGCGTTCGAAAGCGCCGCTGGTTCCTTCCGACCCGTTGCGGATCGAGGCCCGGCTGAACGGCACCGGCACGCCGACGGAGATCACCGTCCGGGGCGGCCCCGGGCCTTCGTCCGTCGACCTGCCCAGCCCCGGCTGCTGGCGCCTGGACCTGGCGTGGAGCTCCCATACGGACTCCATCGACCTGGAGTACGTCAGTCGATGACCGGCTCTCCCGCCATCGCGTCGAAGAGCACCGTCCGCCAGTCCCCGACGTTGGCGAAGATGGCGCCGCGGGTCCGCACGCCGAACCGGCGGGTGACGCGTGCGGCCTTGATGTGCGCCGGGATGGTACCCATCTGGTAGACCTGGTCGAGGTTGCGGAAGAGGGTGACGCTCAGCACCCGGCGTGCCGCGACGTCCGTACGGGTGGCGATGAAGACGAGCCCTTCGAGCCGCGGCGTGATGCGCGCGGAGATCCAGGCGTGCGCGATGCGGAACGCGAGCAGCCGCCACAGCCCGCCGCAGTCGAACCTGGTCACCACGACGACGCCGCCGTCCGGATCCGGGGTGCAGCGCGAGGCGGCTCCGGCCACTACACGATCTGGAGCAAACCCAGGCATATCAGCACTACTCCACTCAAGATCCGAACAGTACGGATGAAAACCCGCTCACCACCCATGAACGCCCGGCCGGGAACGTGGTTGAGCGCCGTCCCGATCGCCGTCCCCACCACCGACGCGACCACCATCCCGACCAGGAAGACCGGCGCCGCCGCGGGGTTGAGCAGCACGGTGGCCACCAGGGCGCCCCAGATGAGCGACGTGGTCTTCTGCGTGGTGAACAGCAGGCCGAGGTCGACGCCCCAGAGCAGGCCGCGCCAGCCGGGTTCGAGCGCCCGCGCGTAGTCCTGGGGCACCTGCCGCATCACGTGCGGGGTGCGGTTCAGGACGTCGGCGACCCCCACGCCGACGAGCAGAGCGCCTGCCACCACCTCGCGCCACCGGAGCGGGAGCGCGCTCCCCAGCCCTTCGGCGGCCACGGCCGCCAGCAGGGCGATGACCGCTCCGCCCGCCACGAGCCCCAGGGAGTAGCCCGCGATGAAGCGGCGTGCTGCGCCAGGCGACCGCCTGGACAATGGACCGGCGACGCCGACCATCGAACGGCCTCAAGGGCTCCAGTACTGCAGGACGAAGCCGGCCGAGGCCAGGACCGCGATCGCGGGTACGTTCATCAGACGAGATCCTTGCCCGGCAGGACGCTCACGCCGTCCGCGGCGTCGGGAGTGTCGCCGAGGGAGCCGATCCAGCTCGACAGGGCGTTGAAGGAGCTGAACACCACAGCAGACCGTACGGCTCCCTCGGGTGAGAGCGCCACCGCCGCCGGGCTCATGCCGACGCCCAGCGCCGCCATGCTGAACCGGCCCGAGACGTCCACGTAGCCGGGCAGGTCCGCCAGCCCGTAGCGCGCCACGAACTCCCCGCCCGACTCGGCCGACGCGCACGACACCACGATGCCGACCAGGTCCACCCCCGCCGAGGCGAAGAAGCCCCGCGCCTGCGGCGCCAGCTCCTGGCACGCCCCGCAGGTCGTGCTGAAGACCAGGAGCACACCCGGCGGCCGGGCGAGCCCGTCGGGGAACTCGATGACCGTCGCGCCGAGCTTGGCCTCCGGCAACGGCTGGACGGACTCGGGCCGGCCCGCCTGGCCCGCGGGCGCCTGGGCGACCCGCGCGTTGAGCTCACCCAACATCGCGAACAGGATCACGACCGCCAGGGTGAGAAGCGCGAGCAGGGTGACAATCAGTGCCGTGATCATGTTTCGGTCCGTTCGCGCGCGATGGTTCCTCGGACGAAGACGGTCAGGTATCGCCGGTTCGCCCAGACGGGGACGGCCACCGCCACGTTCAGGGCGAGCAACTGGACGGCCTGGTCGTGCTCCGTCGCGCGCAGCGCCGGCACCAGTGCCCAGGCCAGGACCGCGGCGCCGGCCAGCACGTTCCAGCCGCCGAACGACCGGGAGCCGCTCCGGCCGAAGCAGCCGCAGGGCAGCGAGCTCGCCCGCAGCCGTCCCATGACCCCCACCAGCGCGAAAGCCGCTCCCAGCAGGGCAGCGATCAGCAAGGTCAGCGGGTGCTCCTGGGCGGACGCCGCCAGCGCGGCCAGAGCGATCTCCACGGCGGCGACCGCTCTGATCAGGACGACGGGCGGCTGCCGTGAGCCGGTCAGCTCACCGAGGGCCGCGGCCAGGCCGCGCGGGCTGACCATCTTGCCGGCCCCCGAGGTGAGCAGGGTCGCTGCGAGCAGTGCGCTGAGGGTGACGGGCAGGACGCCCATGCCGGCTACGACGGGAGCCCGGCCGCGGTCAGCCCCTCGGCCGCGGTCACCGTGCGGAGGTGGATCACCTGATCCTCCCCGTAGACGGCGACGGGCGCGGTCGAGTAACGCCCGCCCTTGTCCCCGGTCAGTTGAATGGTCGAATCGACCTTGATCTGCTTGGTGCGGAAATGAATGGCGATGACGCCGACGGGCTTGTCGTTCTCGATGCGGGAACAGACCGCCACGTTCACCGCGCCCTCGTTCTCGAAGATGTACGCGTAGCCGTGGTTTGTCGGGGTGATCGACATTGCGGGGCCTCCGGGTCGTCCGTCTGTTGCTCAGGGATAGCAGCTGATGGAGGCCCGGCCGGGGGCCTCGCAGCATCGGCAGAAGGACGCTCCCGAGTAGCAGCCCCAGATGTAGGTCGCGTTGTTCGAGCACGTGCTGTAAGGGAAGGTCGGGCAGTAGAGCAATTGGCAGCAGAGGTATTCGCAGATGGCCTGTGCGGAGGCGGGTCGTGCCTGGGTGGCGACGGACGTGGCGGCGGCCAGGGCGCTGGCGCCCATGGCCCGGGTGAAGAAGCGTCGAGATAAGCGGCGTTTGCGCTGCGGGGGCTCATGAACTGCCACGGCCACTCCATCACAATCGATTGATTCGATTTGATCTTTAATGGAGAGTACAACATCATTCACATACCGACAAGAAGATTCTTTCGCGGCGGAGTGATTATGCCGGGCACAAAACACCCGCATGGGTTTCCCGTTTTTGTGCCGGATCAACTTGCGGGTGGATGTTGTGATTCGGGTGAAAGATGTTGTCCGGGTCGTGAGCGATTCTTCGGCCGGTCGGCGCACGTGCGCCGGATGCCGTCCGCGGCGTGCCGGCCGTCGCCGGGGGTGGCGAAGGCGCCGGTCAGGCTGCACTGGATCATGAGGCTGCGGTAGCCGTGGAGGGCACCGGCGGTCACTGGCCGTCGGGGGCCGGTCGGCCGCCTTCCTGGCTGTTGCCGGCGCCCGGCGCCGGGTCGGCGTCCCCGTTCGCTTCGCTGCTGCCCGGCTCGATGATCCCGGTGGCGCGGCGACCGGCGGTGAGCCGCGGGTCCTCCGGTTGCGGGCGGTCGAAGGTGGGGCGGGCCTCCTTCCAGTGGCCGCGGGTGAAGTCGGGCACCTTGACCGGGCGCAGGCGGCCGGACCTCAGCGACTCGTGGCTGAGCGGGATCACCGAGCACCATGCCGCCGAGTCGTAGACGTCGATGTCGGGTGTCATGCCGAGCCGCATCAACTGGACGAGGCGGAAGATGGAGACGAAGTCGCCGCCGCCGTGCCCGCCGTACTGGTCGGCCAGCCTTTCCAGCAACGGCCATAACCAGTGGTCGTACTGCTGGCGGATGGCGGTGTAGGCGCTGCCGGTCCGCCAGGTGTGGTCGTTGTGGCCGAGCGATTCGAGGTAGACCCGGGCGTTGTCGAGCTCGATCGACCCCCGCGTGCCGGTGAGCGTGGTCTCCCTGGTGTACGGGTGAGGGGAGTTCACGTCGTGCTCCACCCGGATGAACCGGCCGCGGGCGGTGGTGACGAAGCAGGTGTGCCGGTCGCCCGAGATGTACGGCTTGTCCTGCCAGGACGAGTGGTCCGGGGTCACCCGGGGGTCCTCCTCGCGGAACAGGGCCAGCGCCTTGGGCAGGGACGCCACGGCGACCAGCTCGTCGAAGCGGTCCCCGCGGTTGATGCCCATGGCGGCCGAGACGGGCCCCAGGCCGTGCATCGGGTAGTGCAGGGCGTTCATCCGGGTCTGCCAGCGCCGCCGCCAGTGCTCGGGGTGGTAGGCGCCACCGAACAGGTACGGCCAGCGCAGGTCGTGGACGTAGCCGCCGGAGCCGTGCTGCAGGTCGCCGAAGAGCCCCGCCTGGACCATGTTGAACATCTGCAGCTCGGGACGGAAGTAGTTGACGTTCTCCAGGAGCATGCAGTGCTTGCGGGTCCGCTCGGACGTGCGCACCAGGCTCCAGATCTCGTCCAGGTGCGGGGAGATCGGCAGCTCGACCGCGACGTGCTTGCCGTGCTCCATGGCCGCCCTGGCCTGCGGGTAGTGCCATTCCCACGGGGTGGCGACGTAGATCAGGTCGATGTCGTCGCGCTGGACGAGGTTGAGGAAGTCCTGCTCGCCCGCGGAGTAGCCGACCGGCTCGACGTCCTGGAAACCCTGCTGCATGATGCGGGAGATGGTGCGGCTGACCCGTTCCGGACGGATGTCGCACACGGCGGTGACCGTGGAGACGGCGCCCCACCGCACGTCCTGGCTGCCGCCCCGGTTGCCGAGGCCGATGAGCCCCACCCGGACCTTCTCGAAACCCTCGAACGGCACGTTCACCATGCCGCGCTCGCCCTGGGCGCGCGGCGGTTCCCAGGCGGTCGAGGCGTCGGCGACACCGGTGCCGGCGACACCCGCGGCGGCGCCGAGCGAGATGCCGGACCTCAGCAGATCGCGGCGTGAGGGGACGTAGCGGTGCGGAGAGGCCACAGCGATCACTCCCTGCTCGGTGGACGGTGATGGTGTTTGGCGCTTTCCCCCCGGTATTGGGCAGTATCGATCGTCCGCTGCCCGGGGGCAAGAGAGGCACCGTGGCACGGGTACGGCGTCAGAGGTCGTGGACGCGGTGAGGCAGGCAGGGCACGAACGCTCCACCGGGGGCGGAGCAGGCGCTTGCGGTCGAAGCGGCGGACGGCGACCTGGGAGGAGGGATACGGCACACAGCCGCTGATGCTCTCCGCGAGATGGTGACCGGGAATCTCTGAACGCCACCACATACGCCTGATCCATCACGCGCGTGAACGGATTCCGCGTAAGGTCACTTGGTGCGCATCAGACAGGAGACTCCCTGCGGATTGAAGGCCTGAAGCGGCACCGACTTCGTCGTCCGCTTGAGCTTTCCGCCGACGTAGTACTTCTCCACGACCTTGTACCACTGCCGCGTCCCCGAAGGATAAGCCTTGTAGATCTGGTTGTTGGACGTGAACGCCCGGGAGGTGCAGGCGGCTCGCACCTCTACCGTGCGGGCCGAGCTCATGTTGAGCTCGCCCGACACGAACGACCTGGAGACGCCCAGAGCGACACCGATCGTGCGCGTCACGCTGAAGGTGCGTGAGATCGTGCAGGTGCCACCCTTGTCCGCTTGGCAGGATGCCAGGAGGCGGGTGCCGTCGTGCACATTCGTCATCAGCTTCCCGATTTTCTCGATCGAATAGACCTTCTTGGGAGCGGCTGGGAGGGTCGGCTCGTCGGCGTTCGCGGGTGCCGCTGAAAATCCTAGAGCGATTGCCGCACAAGCACTTGTCATCATGGTTCGAGCAGCTCGAGCCGCCATTGATTCTCCCTTTCGGTAAGCCCGGTTCGGCTGAGCCGCCAGCGTACTGACGTCCGGTATAGCGGGAGTATGTCTGTTTGATTCGCGTCGCGCCGTTGTGCCCGCGGTCCCGGCAAGCGGTCGCATCTCAGGGTCGTGGCCGAGGGTCCAGGCCGGCGAAGAGGGCGTCGAGGATGCGGTTGACGTACTCGTGGGTCAGGGGTTCCTGAGTGATCAGCAACTGGAAGTACAGGGGGCCGGACAGGACCGCCATGGCCAGTTCGAGATCGAAGTCGGGTGAGACCTGCCCCTTGGTCTGAGCCGCCCTGAGCCGGGCGACGGTCTTGTCCGCCTGCGGCTGGATGAAGCGGTCGTTCAGCCCGGCGGCGACCGCCGGATTGTGCTGAGCCTCGCCCACCAGGGCCCGGTAGAGCGGGCCCCACGGCGGGGTGGCGAGCAGGTCCACCGCGGCGTGGATCTGCTGTCGCAGGTCGGCCAGGACGTCGCCGGTGTCGGGATAGTCGAGGGCGCGCTGGTTCAGCGACAGCAGCGAGTCGAGGAACAGCAGTCCCTTCGAGGGCCACCGGCGGTAGATGGTGTCCTTGCCGACCCCGGCCCGGCCGGCGATCGCCTCCATGCTGAGCTTGGCGTAGCCGACTTCAAGGGCCAGATCGAGTGCGGTCTGCATGATCGTTTCGGTCCGGTCGGCTGAGCGGCGGCGGGCGTTCATAGCCTCACCATATCGGGACGGGACGCCCCGTTTGACATCGAGGAGGTGCATCCCTCACGCTAGGCAGCCATACGGGACGTCCCGTTCAATAATTACGAAACGGTCAATGCACCCAAGAAGCGAGTGTCCATGCGCGTCTGGTGCAGCACGACAACCACACGATCGAAAGGCCATTGATGATGAAGCACCACGATGCCCCCCGGCCCGCAGGAGAAGATCTGCGAGTAGCGCGGCCGGCAGGGGACGCCGACGTGATCATCGTGGGGGCCGGCCCGACCGGTCTCATGCTGGCCGCCGAACTGCGCCTGGCCGGAGTGCGGCCGCTGGTGCTGGAACGGCAGCCGCGGCCACGCGACACCCCCAAGGCCGGCGGCCTGGGCGGCCAGATCCTGGAACTGCTGCGCTACCGAGGCCTGCTGGCACGGTTCGAAGCGGCGTGCACCGGCCCGATGCCGGCTCCCCGGTTCCCGTTCGGCGGGGTGCACCTGGACTTCACCCACCTGCCGGATCCTCCGATGCACGCCCTGCCGCTGCCGCAGCAACTGCTGGAGCGGCTGCTCGGCGAACGCGCCGGCGAACTCGGCGTCGACGTCCGCCGCGGCCACGAGGTGACCGGGGTGAGCCAGGACGACGACGCCGTCACCGTGGACGTGCACGGCCCCGACGGCCCCTACCAGGTGAGCACGCGCTACCTCGTGGGGTGCGACGGCGCGCGCAGCCGCATCCGCGGCTGGGCCGGCATCCCGTTCCCCGGCACGGTCTACCCGGAGGTCAACCGGCTGGCCCAGGTCACCCTGCCCGACGCGGTCACCGTTCTCGGCAACGGCGATCTGGACGTCCCCGGCTTCGGCACGATCCGCGCCGGCTTCACCCGCACGGACCAGGGCCTGCTCGGCGTCGGCTCCTCGCCCGGCAGCCGGTCCGTCTCCCTCTACACCATCGAGGACGAGGCCGCCGAGTACGACGACGACGTCCCGATGACCCTGGCCGAGCTGCAGAACAGCGTCCACCGCGTGCTCGGCGCGCACCTGCCCCTGGCCGGATCGACGCGGTTGTCCCGGTTCACCTTCAAGGCCCGCCAGGCCGAGCGCTACCGCGAAGGGCGGATCCTGCTGGCCGGCGACGCGGCGCACCTGTTCCCCGCCACCGGAGTGGCGCTCAACGCCGGCCTGCTGGACGCGGTCAACCTGGCCTGGAAGCTGGCCGCCGACCTCCACGGCACGGCTCCGGCCGGCCTGCTCGACACCTACCACGACGAACGCCATCCGGCCGGCGCCCGCACCCTGCTGCACACCCGCGCCCAGGTGGCCCTGCGACGCGGACACGACGCGGCCGCCGAAGCACTCCGGGAGGTCTTCACCGAACTGCTCGCCGACGAGCAGCCGCTACGCCGGATGGGAGCCCTCGTCGCCGGCACCGACATCCGCTACCCGATGCCCGGCGCCGGCCACCACCCGCTGGCCGGCACCTTCGCCCCCGACCTCACCCTGCACACCGACGAGGGCGTCACCAGCGTCGCCGACCTCCTGCGCCCCGCCCGGCCCATCCTTCTCGACCTCGCCGGCCGCCCCGAGCTGCGCGAAACCGCCCGCCACTGGACGCGACGCGTCGACCTTCGCACCGCCAAGACCGACGACCGACCGGCCGACGTCCTGCTGATCCGGCCGGACGCCCACATCGCCTGGGCCGCCTCCGTCGACGAATCCGGCGACACCGCCACGCCCGCGTTGCACAGAGCACTCTCCGACTGGTTCGGCGCGCCCTGAAGACACCGCCTCATCCAGTTCCGCCGCCGGCCGGTCGTGACGGACGCGCAAATCCCGCGTGCTGAGAGGCCGGCCTCAGCGAACGCGCGCAAGCGGGGTCGCGCTTCCGCGGCGGTGCGGTCCGCTCTCTCAGCCAGGTCAGCGTCTCGTGCATTGCCTGGCACTGGCCGAGCGACAGGGCGACGACGGGACGCGGCCGAGGAAGTCTCGGACGAGGGGGACGATTTCCGCGAGGTTGGTCTCCAGCGCCCAGTGACCGGCGTCGAGCAGGTGCAGCTCGGCGTCCGGCAGGTCGCGCAGGTAGGCTCGCGCCGATCCTTCGGGCATGTAGCCGTCGTGCGGCCCCCAGACGATCAGGGTGGGAGGCTGGTGTTCGCGCAGGTACGCCTGTTCTTCGGGGAACCAGCCCAGGGTTGTCGCCTGATCTTCGAACAGGCCCACGATGTTGCGGCGGCGCTCAGGGGTGTCCATCAGCGCCCAGTGGAGTTTCCACAGGTCCGGGCTGACGCGTTCGGCCAGGTGGGCGGGCAGCTCGCCGACGAATTCGCTGCGGAAGCCGTCCTCCGAGACGTTCTGCGCCATCCTGGCCCGGCCCTCGTCGGTCGGGTCGGCCCAGAACTCCTTGAGCCAGGCGTATTTCGGGCCCAGCTCGTCCTCGTAGATGTCGCCGTTCTGGACGACCAGGGCGGTGATCCTCTCGGGGGCGCGCAGCGCCAGGCGGAAGCCGAACTGGGAGCCGTAGTCATGCAGGTAGAGGGCGTAGCGCGGCAGGTCCATCACCTGGGTGAAGCGTTCGAGGAAGGCGGCGTAGCCGTCGAAGGTGTAGGAGAAGTCCTCGGGGGTGGCGCTGTAGCCGAAGCCCGGCAGGTCGGGGGCGAGCAGACGCCAGCGGTCACCGAGGGCGGGCATGAGGTTGCGGAACTCGTAGGAGGAGCAGGGGTAGCCGTGCGGCAGCAGGAACACCGGCGCATCCGGCGGCCCCGCCTCCCGATAGAAGATCTCGACCCCGTCGACGTCGATCGTGTGGTGCGTCAGCGGCGCGGGCAGTGCCGGCATGGTCTCGGGCCTCCTCCGAAGTCAGTGCCGGCAGCTCTACCCAGAAATGTCGCGCGTACTGAGCCGTGGGACGAGAGCGAGCTCGCGCGAAACGCGCCGTCCGGCTCCGGCAGTACCCCGGCGTTGTCGCGACGCGCTCCAGGTCATCGCGGACGCGGTGAGCAGGCCGGGCGACCCCGTCCCGGTCAGGGCCGGTTCACTGCACCGGCCAGGGGGTCACGATGCGGGCCCACGGCCGCCAGACGGTGCCGGTGGCCGACCGGTACTCCACCTGCTGGGCACGGTCCGGGTAGCCGTACTCGGTCTGCAGCCGGTCGGTGTCGCCGCGTACCCCCGGCTTGTGCTCCTGGCCGGTGTAGACGGCCTTCACCATGACGAGCGCCTTGGGGAACATCTCCGCGCTGAGGTCGTACAGGAAGACCTTGAGCCGGGCCTTGCACCCGTCGCACGGCCCGATGTTGCCGACCAGGACCACCGTCACCCAGCGGGGCCGGCTGTCCCAGTCCTTGAGCACCTCGTTCGCCGCCGCCTCCCCGCGGTCCACCTCGGCCTGCCAGGCCTTCTCCTGAACCGGGCCCCAGATCTGGGGAGGCGGCGGCAGCGGCTCCTCCTCCATGCGCAGGCGCTCGTACTCGCGGGCCCGCATGTCGGACGCCCCCGCCTCCATCGCCTCCCGCCAGGCCTGTTGCTGCTGGACCAGTTGCTGCCGGTACGCGGCGTGACCCGCCTTCCAGGCGGTCATCCACTGCCAGGCCTGCTCCATGCTGACGACCTCGGAGTCGGCCAGCGAGATGTTCGCCTCCTGGTTGCCGACGTAGTACGGCCTGCGCGTGTTCCTGGCCCCGGACAGCGGGTTGACCAGCGCGTAACGCAGATCCCTGCCGCCCACCTGGTAGCCGTCGTAGCCGCTGTACGGCTGGGTGCGTGCCACCAGCACGTGATCGAACAGGATGAGCATCTCGGTGAACACCCCGGTGTTGTCCTGCCTGATGCGCTGGTCGATGTCGCTCAGGCTCTGCACGATCGCCTCGTACTCGTTCATGGTGCCCCTCCAGGATCCGCCCCGGCTTCACCCTTGGCCGCGCCACCGCCCGCGTCAAGCGTTCGTCCTGTTGTGGCCATCCGCCGGAGGTCACCACCTCGGTGCCTGAGCGCCATGCCGGCACCGGGGTCAGGGCTCTCATCGCCGAAGTTCCCGCGGGGCGACGACCATCGTGACCCGATAGCGGCGGGGCGGCTCGTCGACGGGGTGGCCGTCGGCCTCGATCCAGGCATGGGCGCCGAACGGGTTGACCCGGATGCCCGCGCACCAGGTGGGCCAGGATCCGCGAGAGCGGCACAGCAGGGCGGCGGCGATGGAGCGGGGCAGGCAGCCTTCCCCGGCGCACGACAGGCTGACCGCGAGCACCGCGTCCCGTGCCGCTCTGGCCTGCTCGGCGGTGGCGGGCGCGGCGCCGCGGCGGACGAACGTCAGCACCGCGCGGATGCGGGCCGGCGGCAGGCGGGCGATCAGATGCGCGGCGGCCACGGCGGCCAGCGCCGGCGGACGACGGCGCCAGGGCAGGCCGGGCCGGTCGGCGGGCACCATGGACACGCTCATCACGGCTGCTCCAGGGCGACGGTCTCGACGATCAGCTTCGCGGCGCGCAACTGCCCGACGAGCGCCGCGACGTCCGCCTCGGCGGTGGGCGTCGCGGCGGGATGGGCCTGGACGAGCTCGCGGGCGGCCCCGCCGGTGCCGTGTCCCGCCAGCAGGCTGCGCAGGACGAGTGCCGCGGTGGCGTTGAGCTGGTGGTAGCGGCCGGTGCGCTCGTCCAGGAGCACGGCGACCTCGTCGATCGGGGTGAGAGTGACGCCGGGGCGCAGGCTCACGCGCACGACTCCTCCTGAACGGGATGGGCGAGAAGGGCTCGTAGCCAGTTCTCGGCGGCGATGAAGACGTCAAGTGCCAGCACGCCCGGCCCGCCTTCGGCCGGGGTGCGCAAGCAGGTCCGGCGCAGCGCGGCGGCGTCGGCCAGGCCGCGCTCCACCAGCAGCGAGCCGTCGAGCAGGGTCAGGAGCTGGTCGCGGTGCAGGCGCAGCCCCTGATAGATGTCGGCCGAGAACTCGCCCTTGGTGGTGCGCTCCAGGCATTCGGCCGGCATGACGGGGCGCATCGCGGCCCGGGTGAGCGGCTTGTAGACGCCGGGCGCCGCCCGCTGGTCCAGCCGCACCGCCAGGCAGGCGGCGACGACGTGGTCGTCCAGAAAGGGCGCGTGTACGGGGACGCCCACACGACCCGTCATGATCTGCGCGCCGTCGACGGACGCGGCTATGGAACGCACGCTTGACAGGCTCAGATGCTGGGCGCGCAGAGGAGAGTACGGTTCGGCCGGGCACGTGACGAGCTGCCGGCGGACCGCGTCCTTCGCGGCCCCGCTCGTCCAGTCGGGCAGGCGCAGCGGGTGCTCCCAGCCGAAGTCCGGCCGGAAACGGGACAGCGGCGCGCTGAGCGTCTGCGCCTGATCGGCCAGCCAGGCGGCATAGGGGCGCCGGTCGGCCAGCTCGCGGACGCTCGCCCACAGCGGCCACCGAGCCCTGGACCGCTGTTCGCGCAGGTGGGGCCAGAGCGCCGCCGGGTGGCGGCGAGCCAGGTCGTGCAGGTAGCAGGCGGGCAGCAGGGTGACCTCGTCACCGCCGTGCCCGGTCAGGCGCACGGTCGCTCCTCGCCCGGCCAGCAGCGCCGAATGCGCCAGATCGCGGGCCAGCGCGCGCAGCCACCGCGTCGGCTCGTCCAGCCCCGGAACGACCTCGGCCGCTCCGGCGAACCACTTGGGCAGGTCGCCGGACCAGGCCACCTCATGCTCGCCGGGCAGGTACGCCCGCGCCAGGGCCGCCCACTGCGGGTCGTCATGGTCGGGATCGTCGATGGCCAGCGCGAGCGTGACCAGCTTCGCCGACCGCTGCCCGGCCGTCGCGGCGGCGAGGAAGCTGACCGGCGTGGAGTCCAGCCCGCCGGACAGGTCGCCGGCCACCACCGCGCCCTCGCCGATCCGGGCGGCCACGGCCTCCTCGAGGGCCGCCCTCACCACGGGAGCCCCCTCCTCCAGCGGTACCTCCGGCTCCGGCGCCCGCCACCAGGGACGCAGCCGCACCCCGTCCGCGTCGATATGGGCCGCCTCGCCGGGCGGCACCATGGCGACCCCTTCCCACAGCGGCTCGGCCAGTGCCGGCGGAACCATCATCAGCAGCCGCACCGCCAGAGCCTGCTCGTCCACCGCCGCCCGCGTCAGCGCGGCGAGCAACGCCGCCCGATCGGATGCGAGCACCGCCCCGCCGGCTCGCGCGTAGTACACCCGCCGCATGCCTGAAGCGGTGCCCTGCACCCGGACCTGCCCGCCGACGACGGCGACCAGATGGAAACTGCCGGACAGCGCCGCGGCCACCGCATCGGCGTCCGCCAGGCACCCGAGCCGCGCGGCCATCCGCCGCAACCGGCCGGCGGTGACCGGACACGTGCCGATCACCGCCAGCCGCGCGTGGCCCGCCTCCGCCTTGACGATCTCGCCGGGCGAGGCGGCCAGCAGACACGGACGGCCGGACGCGTAGCTCAGCACGACTGCGCCGTGCAACGTTTGCGCGAGGGCTGCTCCCGCGGCGCTGTCGGGCAGCACCGCGAACTCCTCACCGCTCAGCTTGCGCACCGGACCCCTCGTCTTATCCGTAGTAGTAGAACGCGTCCACGTACGGTCCGGCGGAACCGCAGGTCAGCTCTGCGAAACTGCCGAGGTCGAGCATCCGCGGAGGCTCGTACGACTCGTTACCGACCATGACTGATGCCTTCTCCTTGTGCGACGTGCCGCTGTCCGGATCCGTGCCGGACTCCGGGGAACTCGGGGGGCACGGTGGCCTCAGCCTGGGTAGTAGTAGATGCCGTCCATGTTGAGCATGCCGTAGCCGCGGGTCAGCTGCCCGAACTCGCCGATCTCCAGCAGCTGCGGGGGCTCGTACGGCTCGTGGCGCTCGTTGTCGGTCATGACAGTCCTTCCGTCGGTGCGGCGGGTCGCCGCGTCACCATCAGTGAAGACCCGTGTACCCGCTGTCCAACAGGGGGACGAGACGGATTCGGACGCACTCGGCCACACGCGGCCACACTCGGCCGCGCTCGAACGGCAACACCCGGCGCCTGATCCGGTGGACGCCGCCGGGGGAGAGGGCGCGTTCGTGGCCCGCCCTCCATGGGTAGGGCTGAGGGAGCTTGTGACCGTCGGGGGAGGTCACGATGGAGGTCGCAGATCGCGGCGGCAGCGGGCTCGCACTCGAGATGCTGGACCCGGCGCCGGTCGGGGTGGCGGTGACGTGGGGGCCGGAGCACCGGCTGATCTACAGCAACGCCATGTACCGTTCGCAGGTGAGCGCCCCTCGCGGCGGGATGCCGGTGGAGGAGGCGTTCGCGACCTTCGTGCTGCCGCACTACCGTGCCGGCTTCGACCGGGTGTACGCCACGGGGGAGCCGGTCGTCAGGTCCGCCGAGGAGGCGTTGCCGATTCCCGGCGCCCGGGCGCCGGGGGAGCACTTCTTCACCTTCAGCCTGTCGCGGGTGGCCTTCGGCGGCGGCGAGTACGGCGTGCTCGTGATGGTGATGGACGTGACCGAGCAGTGCACCACCGCGCGCCAGATGACGGCCGTCGCCGAGGAGCGCCGCCGCATCCTGCGGCGCTACGAGAGCCTGATGCGCCTGAGCGTGGACATCTTCTGGGTGACCAACAGGGAAGGGTACGTGTCCGAGCCGAGCCCGAGCTGGCAACGGGTGACCGGGCAGGAGTGGGAGGAGTACCGCGGGCAGGGCTGGGTGGAGATGGTCCACCCGGACGACCGCCCCGCCACCGTGAGGTCATGGGCGCACGCGGTCAGCAAGGCCACCGAGATGTGGGAGCACGTCTACCGGCTGCGCACCCGTGACGGCTACCGGCACTTCCAGCTCCGCGCCGTGCCGATCCGCCAGGACGGCCAGGTGGTGGAGTGGGTGGGCAGCTGCACCGACATCGAGCAGCAGTGGCAGGACCAGCGGCGGCAACGCCTGCTCGACCGCGCCGCCACCGCCACGGCGCAGCTGGGAAGCCTGGAGGAGATGCTCGGCGCGCTGGTCGACGTGATCGTGCCGGAGCTGGCCGACGGCTGCGGCGTCTATCTCGTCACCGACCTGACCGGCGAACGGCACGGCGGCGCCCCCTTCATCGTGGAGCGGGTGGCCACCGCCGCACGTCCCGGCGTGAAGCGCCTGCCGCCCTACAGCGAGGAACCGCTTCCCCCCACCCACGCCTTCGTCAAGGTCGCACGGCGCCGCCGGCCCATGCTGAAGACCTTCCCCGCCGGCTCGCCCCCGCCGCAGGTCGCCCCCGACGGCACGCTGCCCTGGCTGACGGCCAACGGCGCCAACGGCATGCTGATCCTGCCGGTCGTGGTGGACGGCACGGTCCCGGCCGTGGTCAACGTGGTGACGTGCGGCGACCGCCCGCCGGTCAGCCGGGACGACATCACCCTGCTGACCCGCATGTTCGATCACGCCCACGACGCTCTGAGCAGGGCCATCCGCTTCCAGCGCGCGCAGCAGATCGCGCTGGCCCTGCAGTACAGCCTGCTCGCCGATCCGCCGCGCCTGCCCGACCTGCGGATCGTCGCCCGCTACCGGGCCAGCCCGTCGGCGGCGGACGTGGGCGGCGACTGGTACGACTCCTTCGTCCTGCCCGACGGCGTCCCGGCGCTGGTCATCGGGGACGTGTCCGGCCACGACCTGAGCGCCGCCGTCACCATGAGCCAGCTGCGCAACATGCTCCGCGCGCTGGCCATGGACCGCCGCGAACCGCCGGGCGAGATCCTCACCCGGTTGAACATCGCCATCGAGTCGCTGTCGGGCGACGTCACCGCCACCTGCGTGTACGCCCGCGTGGAGAAGCTCGACGGCCGTTACCAGCTGTGGTACGCCTCGGCGGGACACCCGCCGCCGCTGCTGGTCACCCGCGAGGGCCAGGGCCGTCTCCTCGAAGAGGGCGTCAGCCCGCTGCTCGGCTTCCCCTACACCAAGCCCCGCGCCTCACAGGTCGAACCTCTGCCGCCCGGCAGCACGCTGCTGCTGTACACCGACGGTCTCGTCGAGCGGCCCGGCGAACATCTCGACGAGGGCCTGGGGCGGCTGCGCCGCCTGGCCGAGTCGGTCGCCGACGAGCCGGTGGACAGGTTCTGCGACTCGGTCGTCAGCGGGCTTCCGACGAGCGGGCTGGACGACATCGCCGTGATGGCACTTCGCCTGCCCACGGCGTCCGCTTCCGACTGCCGCTAGGACGAAGCCCACCACGGCCTGCGCCGTCCGCCGCCGCGCCGCGAGCCCGGGAGCGGTGCCGAGCGTGACCCTGGCATCGAGCACCCGTTCGTGCGCCAGCCTGGACAGCTCCGCCATGGTCTGCCTGGCCTGCCGGACCTCCGCGGGACGGATCCCGCCACGGATCTTGACCTGCACGTCGGCGGAATCGAGAGCGATGGGCCTGCGCCTCATGCGTGACACCTTCGCCGAGGACAGGCCGTGCTGGTCCATCGGACACTCGCCCGGGGACTTTGGTCCCTGCTGCGAGCAGCCTGCGGCACGACATCCTGGCTCCACGTGCTCTGTTCTCTCCGTGCCGGAGACGTTGTGATGAAGAAGACCGGCGAGGTTCTCCAGCCCTCCGTCCCTGCGGGCGCTTCCTGCGCCCGCTGCAGCTCAGCCGGCAGCAGGGCATGACCGGCAGATCACCGTTGCGATCCATCCGGCGAGATGTCGCCGACCGCCCCTTCATCGTGATCTGGGAGGCCACGCAGGCCTGCCCGCTCGCGTGCCTGCACTGCCGGGCCGAAGCCGTGCCCGACCGGCATCCCGGGGAGCTGACCACCGACGAGGCCGGCGAGCTGATGCGGCAGGTGGCGGCCTTCGGCCGGCCCGCACCGCTGTTCGTGATCACGGGCGGCGATCCGGGACCGTACATCCGTCCGGATTTCTGCCGTTGGGGGCGGGCAACGTACGTGATCGGCCGCTGACCGAGATCTACCGCTCCGCCCCCTTGTTCGCCGATCTGCGCGATCCCGAGCTGCTGGGCGGCAGGTGCGGAGTTTGCGAGTTCCGTACCATCTGCGGCGGCTCTCGCTCCCGCGCCTACGCCGGCACCGGCGACGTGCTCGCAGAGGAGCCGTGGTGCGGCTACCCGCCGGGCAGCTTCCCCCATCAGAGCGACGTGGCCCGGCACCTCCGGACGCCTTGGCCCGTCTTGTCCATCGGCCTGGCCGGGCAGACCAGCCCGGCCGCCCTGCCGGCCGGCATCGGCCGCGCCGCCTTCACCGCGGGCGTGCCGTTCGTGAACGCCTGGTCCCCGTCGCGGCACGCATGATCGCCACGGTGGACGCGGGAAGGGCCCGAGCCGGCCTGCTGTCAGGCCCACTCGTCACCCCGGGCGTCCGGCGGCGGACCGGTCTTCCGGAGGGAGGCCGGCCGGAGGCTGCCCTGGTGTGATGCGATCCCAGGCGTCGAGCGGCAGCATGATGACGGCGGCCGGGAACAGCCCGTGCTCCTCATGGTCGATGTGCCGGTACAGCCGGTCCAGCGCCTCCAGCACGGCGGGCCAGTCGGGCGTTGCCCGATCGATCGTGCCGAGCACGCCGTGGATGCCGGCGTGCTCGGCGCAGAGCCGCTCCACCTCGGCGGCCAGCGACCCCTCGGCGCGCAGTTCGGCGAACAGCCCGCTCTCCTCGGTGACGGTGTGCGGAAGGAGCCGTGTCAGCAGTTCGTCCAGAAGAGGCGCGGCGTCGCCGTGCCGGCCCTCGCGGATCGCCCGCCGCAGCGCTCCCGCGCACTCCTGAATGTCGCCGTGCTCCTGGGACAGGCGGCTGATCAGTGGAAACTCCCGGCAGCCGCAGTAGTTGCACATGGTGCGTCCCTTCAGATTCTCGGATCGCGAAGACCAGGCGCGCGGTGATGGCGCCGGTCAGGACGTCGTCACAGGACCGGTTGATGTCCTCGGACCCGCCCGGCGCGCATCCGGCATCGCATGGGGACTCGCCGCTGCCGACGCAGTGCTGACAGGTGCCGCAGGCGGACCGGGCCAGGGGATGGCCACCTGTGTCTCTCCTTCGCTCGTGCTCTCACCCTCGCGGTTCCGGCGTGCCTCGGTGATGGTCGAAGGTCCTGCGAAGGAAGGCCTTCCGTCCTTCGAGCCGGCCCCGGCCGTCCACTCGATCCCTGCGGAAGCTCGTCCGCCTGCCACACCGAGGCGAATAGAACGATCACAAACGGTTACCAAGGAGGTGTCGGGCACGGTCCGCCGCAGGAAGAGAGTGAAGGATGCCCACATCGATCGTCGTCGGGTTCGACGGCTCCAGGACGGCGTGGTCGGCGCTCGACTGGGCGGCTGAGGACGCCGACCGCAGAGGGCTGCCGCTGCGGGTCGTGCACGTCCGCGAGCCCTGGTGCGCCGAGCACCCCCTGGACGCCACCACGGAGCAGGACACCTTGACCAGGCGATGCGAGAGGCAGCTGCTGAGCGCGGCCGGGCGGGCCCGCGACTCGGCCCCCGAGGCGTCGATCTCGACTGCCCTGGTGACGGGAGCGGTGACCGAACGGCTGCGCAGCGAATCGGGGACGGCCGACACCGTGGTGGTGGGCAGCAGAGGGCTCGGCGGTTTCGCCGGCCTGGTGCTGGGCTCGGTCGGGCTCGGCCTGGCCGCGTGCGCGGCATGCCCGGTGGTCGTGGTCAGGCGTCTGCCCCGCGCGCCCAGCGGTGAGGTCGTGGTGGGCTACGACGGCTCTCCCGCGGCGGACCACGCTCTGGAGTACGCCGCGCAGCAGGCGAGCGCCCGCCGGGGCCGTCTGCATGTCCTGCACGGCCTGCGCCATCCGCCCGCCGCTCCGCATCCCGCCGGCTTCGGGCCGGTGCCCGTCGATGACAGCGACGGCATCGAGCGGCGCCTGTCCGAGTGGTGCGGGGCGCACCCGGGCGTCGAGCTGGCCGTGTCGATGAGCTTCGAGCACCCCATCGCGGCTCTGGCCGCGGCCTCCCGTACCGCCGATCTCGTCGTCGTGGGATCGGTGGGGCTCAGCGGGGTGTCGTGCGCGAGGCTGGGCTCGGTCGGTCACAGCGTACTGCACCGCGCGCACTGCCCGGTCGCCGTGGTGAACGCGCCGGCACCACCGGCATAGCCCTCACACCTGTACGCGTCAGGCCCGGATCACCGCGTGAGACTGGCGGGTGAGCCTTCCCCGAGCCGCACGAGCAAGCCCTGCAGGGAAACCAAAGGCCAGGCCATGTCATGTTTGCCCCGGCCGGAGTTTTCCGGAGAAGCCGCCGGTGAAGAGGATCACCATGACCGGTCTCGTGATCGTGGGCGTCGACGGCTCGGCTGCTGCCGCCGCGGCGGTCGAGTGGGCGGCCGACGACGCGTCGCGGACGGGTGCCGAGCTCCGGATCGTTCATGCGCTGGACCGTCATCCGTACAACATCGCCGGAGTCGTCGCTCTCGGTCCGGAGGACGTGCTGCTGCGCGGGGCCGCGAAGGTGCTGGAGGCGGCCGAGGCGATCGCGCGTTCCCGGCAACCCACCGTGCAGGTGGTCCCTCAGCTCGTCGAGGGCAGGCCGGCGGATGTTCTCCAGGAACAGGCGCAGCAGGCGGACGAGCTCGTCATCGGCGACCGAGGGCTGGGCGGGTTCACCAGAGCTCTGCTCGGCTCGGTGACCATGAAGACGGCAGGGCAGGCGCCCTGCCCGGTGGTCGTGGTGCGGGCCGGCTCCCGCGAGCGGATCGGCGAGATCGCGGTCGGCGTCGACGACTCCGACAGCTGCGAACCGGCGATCGCCTACGCCTTCGCGCAGGCCGGCCTGCGAGGAGCCACGCTGCGCCTCATCCACGCCTGGCAGGTGCCGGTGCACGCCTTCGCTCCCGAGATCTACTTCGACGTGGACGAGATCCACGCCACCCGGCACGAGATGGTCCGCGAGCGGGTCGCACCATGGGAGGCCAGGCATCCCGAGGTGGAGCTGGTGGAGGACGTCCAGAACGCGCACCCCGTCGACGCCCTCACCGGCACCGCGTGCGACCTGCTGATCGTCGGCTCCCACGGCCGCGGTGCGTTCGGCTCGCTGCTGCTCGGATCGGTCAGCAGGGGGGTCCTCCACCACGCGAGCTGTCCCGTCGCAGTGGTCCGCGGCCGTACCTGACCGCCTGGAACAGCCGCATGGTGGAGGTCTACCAGGAGGAGTCCCGGGCGGTCGCGGAGAGCCTGACGCGGTGGCGCGAGAAGAACCCCGACGTCGACATCACCCACGAGACGCTGTCCGGGCACCCGGTGGGCGTCCTGGCCAGGGCCGGTGCGATGGCAGACCTGGTGGTCGTGGGCTCGCGCGGGCGAGGAGGCTTCGCCTCGGCGGTCCTCGGCGGTCCTCGGCGGTCCTCGGCTCCGTCGGTCACGGCGTCCTGCATCACGTGACCTGCCCGGTCGCGGTGGTCCGGCCCCGGCAAGGACGAACCCTGAGCGGCAGGGGACGAAGGTCCCTGCGCCGCAGGCCCTCCGGCACTGCTACGCGAGCCGCGCCGGCGGTGTGCTGGACAGGACACAGAAACGGCGCATCACCCCTCGGAAGGGGGCCATCATGGCCGCCACCATCAGCAGGCCCGTCATGGAGACCGGTGCCGCGCGAGCCCGCCGTCCCGTCGACTACGTCTGGGCCGCGGCCCGGATCTCGATCGGCTGGGTCTTCCTGTGGGCGTTCCTGGACAAGACGTTCGGCTGGGGGTTCGCCACTCCGGCGGCCAAGGCGTGGATCAACGGGGGGAGCCCGACGACCGGGTTCCTGAAGGGCACCGGCGAGAACGCGCTCGGTGGCTTCTTCGCCGGCCTGGCGGGTCAGGCGTGGGTGGACTGGCTGTTCATGGCCGGCCTGCTCGGCATCGGCCTGGCCCTCGTCCTGGGCATCGGCACCCGGATCGCCGCCGCCACCGGCACGCTCATGCTGGTCCTCATGTGGGCCGCCGAGCTGCCCCTCGCGAACAACCCCTTCATGGACGACCACCTCGTCTACTCCATCGTCCTCATCGGCCTCGCCCTGGCCGGCGCCGGCACCACGCTCGGGCTGGGCAACCTGCCCATCGTCCAGCGCAACGCCTGGCTGAAGTAGTGCGAGCCACCCCGCGCCCCGCCTCCGGCAGATTCCGGGGGCGGGCGCCGGCATGTGCGTCCATCAGACCGCCGGCGCCGCCGACGGCCCTCGGCCCGGTCGCGGCGGCCGGTTCGGCGAGCCGTCCGGTACATCACCGCAGCCGTCTCGCGCCGGTCGGCATGCGGATGCGGGAACTCCGCCGCGTATGTTCTCCTATGGCCGCTTGCCGGGCCTGCCCAGCCGTGGATCGCGCCTGCACCGTTCAGCAGCTCGACTAGTAGTATTTTTTCTCATAGTTATAGTACTGTGCACCCGTTGTGTGGCCTGAAGGAAAGGTGCAGCAGTGCGACGACTCGACATCCCGAGCCAGATCCCCCCGCCCATGGAAGACCACCTGCGGCTGGGCGACCTTCCCCAGCAGCCCGACGCGATCACCGTGAACTCCCGGTACCTGAGCCGGGGCGGTGAACCGTGGTTCCCGATCATGGGAGAGTTCCACTACGGCCGCTACCCGGCGGCCGAGTGGCGGGAAGAGCTGCTGAAGGTGCGAGCGGGCGGGGTGACGGTCGTCGCCGCGTACGTCTTCTGGAACCTGCACGAGGAGCGGCGCGGCGTCTTCGACTGGAGCGGCGACCGCGACCTGCGCCGCTTCGTGACGACCTGTGCCGAGCTGGGGCTGGACGTGGTGGTGCGGATCGGGCCGTGGGGGCACGGGGAGTCGCGCAACGGCGGCTTCCCCGACTGGGTGCTGGGGGCCGACTGCGTGCCACGAACCGACGACCCCCGCTACATCGAGCTGGTCTGGCCGCTGTACGAGCAGATCGGCGCCCAGCTTGCCGGCCTGACCCGCAAGCAGGGCGGCCCGGTGGTGGCGGTGCAGGTGGAGAACGAGCTGTACGACCAGCCCGGCCACCTCGCCACGCTGAAGCGCATCGCCCAGGCGGCGGGCATCGACGCGCCGCTGTGGACGGCGACCGGCTGGGGGCACGCGCAGTTGCCGCCGGACGAGGTGATTCCCCTGTTCGGCGGGTACGCGGAGGCCGCGTGGGACACCGCCCATGACGGCTGGCCGCAGCAGAGCCGGGCCCACTACTTCTTCGGCCCCGGCCGGGACGACGACTCCATCGGCGCGGACCTGCGCACCACGGAGGTGACCGGCTCGGACGAGAGCCACCTGGCGCGCTACCCGTTCGCCACCTGTGAGCTGGGCGGCGGGATGTACACCTCCTACCACCGCCGGCCGGTGATCGAGGCCCCTGACGTGGCCGCGCTGGGGCTGGTGAAGCTGGGCAGCGGGTCGGTGTGGCAGGGCTACTACATGTACCACGGGGCGTCCCAGAAGATCGGCGAGCTGTCCACGCTGCAGGAGTCGCACGCCACCGGCTACCCCAACGACTGCCCGGTGATCAACTACGACTTCCAGGCTCCACTCGGCGAGTACGGCCAGTTCCGCGACTCCTTCCACCATCTGCGGCTGCAGCATCTGTGGCTGGCGGCCGACGGGCCGGACCTGGCGACCATGACGCTGACGATGCCACAGGACGCCCCCGACGACACGGCCGACCGGGAGACGCTGCGCTGGTGTGTACGCTCCGACGGTCGCTCGGGGTTCCTGTTCGTCAACAATCACCAGCCGGTCGAGACCCTGCCCGCCCACGAGGACGTGCGGTTCGCGGTCGAGCTGGACGGTCGCGAGCTCGTCGTGCCGCGTGAGCCGGTGACGGTGCCGTCCGGGGCGTACTTCGTCTGGCCGCTCGCTCGCCCGGTCGGCGGCAGCATGTTGCTGAGCGCCACCGCGCAGCCCATGGGGGTGCTGGACGCCGACGAGCCGGTGCACGTCTTCTGCCAGACCGCCGGCATCCCGGTGGAGCTCGTCTTCGACGCCGCCACCGTCACCGGGGTCGAGGGTCCCGCGACGGCGGAGCGCGAGGGCGACCGCCTGGTGATCACTGATCTCGTACCGGGCGCCGGGTGCCTGGTACGGGTGCGCGACGCGTCCGGTGCGGGCGCGGCTGTCCTGGTGCTGGACGCGGCCCGCGCCCTGACCGCCGCCCAGGGGCAGCTCTGGGGGGCTGACCGGCTGGTGCTGAGCGAGCGGCCCGTGGTGATCGAGGAGGGCCGCCTGGTGGTCCACGGCCAGGGCTCCTCCGACGTGCGGATCTTCCCCGCCCCGGCCTCCGCGACGCGGGCCGACGGCGTGTTCGGCCTGCTGCCGGCGCCTGCCTCTGCCGGTCAGGTGCCCGAGGCGAAGGTGGAGCAGGTCGAGCAGGCGGGCCCGGTCAGACAGCCGGTGATCGACGCGGTGTCAGGACGGGCCTCCGCGCCCACCGACGCGGACTTCGATCACGCGGCCGTGTACCGCGTCACCGTCCCCCAGGAGGCCTTCACGGGCGAGGAGGAGGTGCTGCTGCGGCTGGACTGGATCGGCGACGTGGGCCGCGCCTACATCGGCGGCCGGCTGGTGGCCGACCAGTTCTGGTACGGCCCGGCGTGGGAGATCGGGCTGCGCCGCTTCCGCGAGGAGGTCCTGGAGCACGGGATCGAGGTGCGGCTGCTGCCGCTGAGCCAGGACGCCCCCGTGTTCGTCTCGCCCCAGGTGCGGCCCACCGCCTATCCGGGAGGTGCCGTCCTGGAACTGCGCTCGGTCACCCTCGTCCCGGTGCCCCGCACCGTGGTCGTCGAGCACGAGCGATGACGACCCTGGACGAGGCGCTGGCCGCTCTGCCCGTCATCGCCGTCATCAGAGCCGCCGGCTCCCGCCACCTCAACGCCGTGCTGGAGACCCTCGCCGGCGCGGGCGTCCGCGCGATGGAGGTCACCATGACGACTCCCGGCGCGGCCGAGGCCATCCGGTGGGCGGCCGGGGGCGGGCTGCGGGGCGTGGCGGTCGGGGCGGGCACGGTGCTCGACGCGGCCACGGCCCGCCGGGCCGTGGCCGCCGGCGCGGGTTACCTGATCACACCGGCTGTGCTGCCCGAGGTGATCGCGGAGGGGCGGCGGCTCGGTGTCCCCGTCCTGCCGGGGGCGTTCACGCCGACGGAGATCGTCCAAGCGTGGTCGCAGGGGGCCGCCATGGTCAAGGTCTTTCCCGCGGGCGCGGCGGGCGGCCCCGGCTACGTCAGGGACGTACGGGCCCCGCTGCCCCAGATCCCGCTGGTGCCGACCGGAGGCATCCGCATCGAGGACGTACCCGGCTACCTGCAGGTCGGGGCGCGGGCCGTGGGCATGGGCTCGCCGCTGCTGGGCGAGGCGTGCGCGGACGGTGACACGGCAGCGCTGGCCGCCCGCGCCGAGCGGCTGGTCGAGATCGCCGGGAGAAGAGGCCCGGATGGGTGAGCTGGTCACCTTGGGCGAGGTGATGGCGGTGACGCGGGTGTCCGGCATCGGCACGCCGTCACCCGGTGCCGCGGCCACGCTGTCGTACGCGGGCGCGGAGGCGACCGTCGCGATCGGGGTGGCCAGGCTGGGACACCGCGCCACGTGGCTGGGGCGGCTCGGTCAGGACGCGGCGGCGGACATGATCCTGACCTCGATGCGGGGTGAGGGCGTCGACGTCTCCCGTACGGTGCGCGACGGTGACCGGCCCACCGGGCAGATGACGCGTCACCGGCGGACCGCCGATCGGGTGGTGGTCGCCTACCACCGCAGGGACGGGGCGGGGGTACGGCTCTCGCCCGGCGATGTCGCCGCCGAGGCGATCGGTTCGGCGGACCTTCTGCATCTGACGGGGATCACGCCGGCGCTCGGCCCCGGGCCCGCGGCCGCGGTGGAGCGGGCGTTGCTGGTTGCGGAGCAAGCGGGTGTGCCGGTCAGCTTCGACGTCAACTACCGCGCCCTGCTGTGGCCGCCCGAACAGGCCGGTGAGGTGCTGCGGCGGCTCGCCGGCCGGGCGGAGGTGCTCTTCGCCGGCGTGGAAGAAGCGCGGCTCGTCGCGAACGAGGCGCCGGAAGACAGGGACGACCCCGGCATGCTGGCCCGGCGGCTGCTGGACCTGGGGCCGCGCGAGGTCGTCGTCAAGCTGGGGCGCGAGGGCGCCTACGTCACCGACGGGAACACGGCGCTGCGGGTGCCCGCCCGCGAGGTCAGCGAGGTGGACCCCGTCGGGGCGGGCGACGCCTTCGTCGCGGGCTACCTGTCAGGGCGGCTGGACGGGCTCGACCTGGCCGGCCGCGCGGAGCGCGCCGTGACGTGCGGCGCGTTCGCCGTGGCGACGTGGGGCGACTGGGAGGGGCTGCCGCGGCTACGCGAGCTGGACCTGCTGGCGGCGGGTGACGGTGTGGCGCGCTGACGGCGGGCACGGGCCCTGATCGTCCGGCCTTGCCACCGGTCAGTGTCCGGCCTTGCCACCGGTCAGTGTCCGGCCTGCTCTCCGTGCACCTTCTTGGCCAGGTCG
Source organism: Nonomuraea thailandensis (assembly GCF_024172165.1). Classification (GTDB taxonomy): domain Bacteria; phylum Actinomycetota; class Actinomycetes; order Streptosporangiales; family Streptosporangiaceae; genus Nonomuraea; species Nonomuraea thailandensis. The sequence goes on from NZ_JAMZEB010000002.1 coordinate 3,192,259, forward strand.
ACGTCCGCGATGGAGCGCTCGATGAGCGCTCGCATCGCGGTCTCGGCCGCCTTCGGCCGCTGCTTGCGCACGGAGAGCAGCACCTCGGCGTGCTTGTCGGTGGATTCGCTGGTGAGCGTGGCGTGCACGAACTGGTCACGCAACCGCAGCCCCGCCTCGATCGTGGTGGCCATCTGCGCCATCAGCTCATTGTGCGCGGCACGCAGCAGGGCGTGGTGGAAGGCCAGATCGGCCTCCACGTGATCGACGGCCGGCCGCCCCACCGCCGTCCGCATGGCGGCCAGGGCGTCTTCCAGATCGGCCAGGTCGCGATCGGTGCGGCGCAGCGCCGCCATGCGCGCCACGGCCGGCTCGACGGTCAGCCGTACCTCGCCCAGCTCGTCCAGGAACGTCTCGTCCACCCGGTCGGCGAAGCGCCAGCGCAGCACGTCGGCGTCGAGGAGCGCCCAGTGCTCACGCGGCGCCACGAAGGTGCCTCGCCTGGGCCGGGCTCCCACCAGGCCCTTGGCGGCCAGCACCCGCAGCGCCTCGCGCACGGCGGTCCTGCTGACCGAGAAACGCTCCTGCAGAGCCGGCACGTCGAGGTCGTCGTCAGGTGAGAGGTCGCCGTTGACGATGGCCGTGCCCAGACTGCTGACCACCCGGTCGTGCGCACCGGCTCTCCCGATCTCCGTCATGGCGGAATCATGCCACGCCCGCACCCCGGCCACCGCCCCCATGGATCGCCTACATCACCTCCAAAACATACTAGTGCAAAAAATAATCGTACTAATTGTTGACTTCCGGCGAGGTGGGGCGGCATCCTGCTCGTCAAGTCCCGTATCCGGGCACATCAAACCCCCAACCAAGGAGTCGACGATGAGCGACGTGACGCGGCGCGCCTTCCTGCGTCGGACCGGCCTGATCGGCGGTGGTCTGCTCGCCGCGCCGGTGCTCGGCGCCTGCGGCGGCGGGACCGGCGGTGGCCAGGCGGTCAAGTCGGGGGCCGTGACGATCAACTTCTGGACGCACGACCCGGGCTACGTGAAGACGTTCACCGAGTCGGCCAAGCGGCTCAGCGCCGCGCCGGGCGGCGCCTTCGACTACACCGTGAAGACCACCCAGGCCGACAGCGAGGCCCTGGTCACCAAGATGGTCTCGCAGGGTGCGGCCGGTACCGGGACGCCCGACATGATCGGGATCGTGATCAGTGTCTTTCCGCGGGTCATGACCGGCGGCATCGGCAAGCAGCTCCTGCTCGACCTGGACGGCGTCGTCGCCCCGATGAAGGACGATCTGCTGCGCACCGCCCCGTACAGCATCGACGGCAAGCTGTACGCGCTGGAGTCCGACACCTGCCTCAGTGTCCTGTACTACCGGGAGGACGAGTTCAAGAAGAACGACATCCCGGAGGACGTCGGCACCTGGGAGGAGCTGGCGGAGATCGGCGCCCGGCTGCACAAGAAGACGGGGCAGTCGCTCGGCACCGTCGCCACCGGCGACAACACCTCCATCACGAACGTGTTCCTGCAGTTGCTGCTGCAGCGTGGCGGCGGCTACTTCGACCAGAGCGGCAACCTCACCCTGGACTCCCCCGAGGCCGTCGAGGTGCTCGACTTCATGGCCAAGGGCGTGGCCAGCGGCTTCCTGCTGGCCCTGCCCGACCCGTACGGCGCGCCGAACACCGCCGCGCTGAAGAACGGCAAGCTCATCGCCACCGTGATGCCGAACTGGTACAACGTCTACGGCCTGCAGACCAACGTGCCCGAGCAGAAGGGCAAGTGGCGCATCCGCAACCTGCCCAAGTTCGCCGGAGGCGGCCACATCGCCTCCGCGCTCGGCGGCACCGGCTTCGCCGTCCTGAAGGACAAGCCGAACACCGCGGCCGCCACCGAGCTGCTCAAGCAGACCTACCTGACCAGGGACGGGCAGCTGCTGCGCTTCCAGCAGGGCGGCTTCCTGCCCACCCTCAAGTCGCTGTACCAGGACCAGGACTTCCTCGGCTTCGAGGACGAGTACCTGGGCGGGCAGCGCCTGTTCGACGTCTACACCCCCGCCTCGCAGGACAGCCCGACCTTCTACCAGCACGCCACGCTGAACGTGCTCACCGAGGCGCTGGGCGGCCCCATGCTGGAGACGCTGCAGGGCAAGAAGAAGCCCGCCGAGGCGATCAAGGAGGCGGTGGCCGCCTACACCAGCAAGAAGGGGAACTGAGGTGCTGTCCGCCGCAGGACGCAGGGCGCTGGCGCCTTACGTCTTCATCTCCCCGTTCTACCTGCTGTACGCGCTGTTCCTGATCGTCCCGATCGGCATCGGCGGCTACCTGAGCCTGACCGAGTGGGCCGGGCTCGGCACGCCGCTGTGGGTCGGGCTGGACAACTACACCCGCCTGTTCGGCGACACCAGCTTCCTGACCGCGGTCCTCAACACGGTCCTGTACGTGCTGTTCTCGGTGTGCGTCGTGGTGCCGGCCGCGCTGCTGATCGCCCAGGCGCTCAACGCGCGCGGCCTGCGCGGCCGTGACTTCTTCCGGCTGACGTTCTTCATCCCCGTCGTGCTGTCACCGATCATCATCGCGCTGGTCTTCACGCTGTTCTACGACCGCGAGTACGGCCTGTTCAACGCCGCGCTGCGGGGCTTCTTCGGCTGGGGCGGCATCGACTGGCTGGGTGAGCCCTCCTGGGCGAAGGTCAGCGTGATGCTGCTGGTGCTGTGGCGCTGGACCGGCTACCTGACGATCTTCTTCCTGGCCGGGCTGAAGAACATCCCGCGCGAGCTGTACGAGGCCGCCAGCATCGACGGCGCCGGCCGGGCGCACAGCTTCTTCCACGTCACCTTGCCCATGCTCAATCCCGTCACCGCGTTCGTCGCCGTCACCGTCATGGTCGGCACCGCGCAGATCCTGGAGGAGCCCATGCTGCTGACCAAGGGCGGCCCGGGCGAGGCGACGCTGTCGGTGGCGATGTTCATCTACCGCGAGGCCTTCACCCGCCAGCAGCTCGGCTACGCGGCCGCGGCCGGCGTCGTGATGTTCGTCATCGTCTTCCTCATCGGGCGCACCGCCAACGCGGCGCTCGGGGTGGGGAGAGAGAAGTGATCACCACCCAAGCCTCCCGAGCCTCGCATCCCTCGCACGCCCGGCGCGCCTCGGCAGGGCCGGCCGCCCGCAGACCGCGGCTGGTGTACGTCCTGCTGATCGCCCTCGTGGTGATGTTCGTGCTGCCGCTGCTGTGGGCGCTCAGCTCGTCGTTCAAGCATCGCGGCGACATCTTCACCTACCCGCCGCAGCCGTTGCCGTCGCCGTTCACGCTGGAGAACTACACCCGCCTGCTGGAGACGCAGCCGTTCTGGGGCTGGTTCGCGACCAGCACCGTCGTGGCCGTGGTGTCCACCGCGGTGTCGGTGTTCGTGTGCGCGCTGGCCGGGTTCGCCTTCGCCAAGTACCGCTTCCGCGGCAAGCGGCTGCTGTTCGACGTGATGTTCAGCTCCATGGCCGTGCCGTTCGCGGTGATCGTCGTGCCGCTGTTCGTCATGCTCGTCAAGGCCGGCGTCACCAACGTCTACTTCAGCCTGATCGTGCCCTGGGTGGCCCCCGCGTTCGGCATCTTCATGATGCGCCAGTACGCCGAGCAGGCCGTGCCCGACTCGGTGCTGGAGGCGGCCCGCATCGACGGCGCCTCGGAGTTCGGGCTGTTCACCCGCGTGGTGCTGCCGCTGCTGCGTCCCGCGCTGGGCGCGCTGGCCGTGTGGGGATTCCTCAACAGCTACAACAGCTTCCTCTGGCCGCTCATCGTGGTCTCCGACCCCGCCCAGTACACGCTGCCGCTGGGCATCCAGTCGCTGTACGCCGCCGAGGCCCGCCAGGTCGACCTGGTGCTGGCCGGCAGCGTGCTCGCCGCGATCCCCAGCCTGATCATGTTCATCCTGCTGCGCAAGCAACTGCTCGACGGCCTGACCGCGGGCGCCGTCAAATCCTGAGGGAGCCGATTCTTGTCCACGCTGACCATCACGCTCTGGGACTTCACCTGGTACACCAGGACCGGCCCAGGAGAGCCGTTCGAGGACCTGGACCGGGCCTTCACCGAGGCGGTGGCGCGCGGGTACGACACCGTGCGCGTCTGTGCGATGCCGTACCTGCTGTTCGGATCCGGGCTGGACACCTCCGCGCTGACCTTCGCCCCCTTCGGCCGCGGTTACGGACTCGGCACCCGCTGGTACGACGTCCGCGAGAGCGCGACACTGGACGGCCGGGCGCACCTGCTGGCGCTGTTCCAGGCCGCCCGGCGGCACGGCTGCCAGGTGATCGTCTCCTCCTGGGAGTACCAGCAGAGCTCCAGCTTCCTGGCCGACCGCGCCTGGTATGAGGCGTTGCGCGCCGTACCGGCCGAGCGGCGCGCGAACGCGCTGGCCGAGGCCCTCGCCGACCTGGTGGACTTCGTGGCGGGGCACGGCCTGGCCGAGCAGATCGCGTTCGTCGAGCTGCACAACGAGATCCAGTCCACCTGGCTCACCGAAGCGCTCGCGCCCGGCGAGCCCCGGGTGCTCGGCCTGCGACCGTACCTGGAGAAGGCCGTCGACGCGTTCAAGACCCGGCACCCGGACCTCCCCATGACGGTGAACTACGCCCGGGTGCCGCACGCCGAGATGCGCGGCATCCCCGCCAACATCGACGTCGCCGTCTTCCACCCCTACGTCTACGGCGTCCTGGACGAGCTCATCGCCGCCTTCGCCTTGCGCGACACCACCGTGCCGTTCCCGCAGGAGCGCGCCCGGCGGGAGCTGCTGCGACCGGACGCCCCCGACCTGCGAGACTGGCGTCCGGAGCAGCAGTGGCGCGGCGCGGCCACGGTGGTGCCGGCCCGCGAGGTGTACCTTCACGACTGGTGTGATCCGGCCCGGTTCGACCGCTGGCTGTACGACCGGTACGCCGGGTACCACTACGGCATGGCCGAGAGGCTGCGTATCTGGATCGAGGTGGCCGCAGACTGGGCCGCTGCCCGCGACCTGCCTCTCGTGTTCGGCGAGGGCTGGGTCGGCTACACCCCGCTGCGCGGCACCTTCGAGGAAGGGCCCGTAGGAGCCGGAATCTGCCTGGACGCGGTCCGGCACGCCCGGCGCGTCGGCGCGTGGGGCACCGTGGTCTGCTCGAACGCGGCCCCCCACCACCCGATGTGGGCCGACGTGGACCTGCAGGTCACCGCCAACGCGCTGTTCACGGAGCAGCGATGAGCGGCCGCTCCGAGGCTCGCGGAGCAGCGGCGAACAGCGGCCACTCCGAGGCTCACGGAGCGGCGAACGGCGGCCGCTTCGAGGGCAGGACGGCCCTGGTCACCGGCGCCGCCTCGGGCATCGGCGCGGCCACCGCCCGCCGCCTGGCCGCCGAGGGAGCGCGGGTGCTGCTGGCCGACGTCGCCGACGAGCGGGGCCGCGACGTGGCCGCCGCGATCGGCGAGCGGGCCGCCTTCGTGCACCTGGACGTCTCCTCCGCCCGCGACTGGGCCGCCGCCCTGGAGGAGGTACGTGCCCGGTTCGGCCGCCTGGACGTGCTGCACGCCAACGGCCCCGGCCGGGTCGTGCCCGCCCGCCCCGCGCACGAGATGCCGGAAGAGGACTGGGACCTGCAGATCGACGTCTCGCTCAAGGCCGCCTACCTGGCGGCGCGCACCTTCTGCCCGCTGCTGGCCGAGGCCTCCGGCGCGCTGGTCATCACCTCCTCGGTGCACGCCCGGACCGGCATCCCCGGCTGCGCCCCGTACGCCGCCGCCAAGGGCGGCCTGCAGTCCCTGACCCGGCAGCTCGCCGTCGAGTACGCCCCGCATGTCCGCGTCAACGCCGTCGTCCCCGGCCCGATCATGAGCCCCGCCTGGGACGGCATCGGCGAGCAGGGCCGGGCCGCCACCATCGCCGAGACCCCGGCAGGCCGCTTCGGCACCCCCGACGAGGTGGCCGCGGCCGTCGCCTTCCTCGCCGCGCCGGAGGCCTCCTTCATCACCGGCGCCTGCCTCAACGTCGACGGCGGCTGGAGCATCTCCACCACTTCCTCCTAGAACGGACCTTCATGAAGATCGTCTCCATGGACACCTTCCTCGTCCCTCCCCGCTGGCTGTTCCTGCGCATCCGCACCGACGAGGGCATCACCGGCTGGGGCGAGCCGGTCGTCGAAGGCCGGGCCGAGACCGTCCGCGCCGCCGTCGCCGAGCTGAGCGACTACCTGATCGGCGAGGACCCGCTCCGGATCGAGGACCACTGGCAGGTCCTCACCAAGGGCGGCTTCTACCGGGGCGGCCCGGTGCTGTCGAGCGCGGTCGCCGGCATCGACCAGGCGCTGTGGGACATCGCCGGCAAAGCCGCCGGCCTGCCCGTGCACCAGCTGCTCGGCGGCCCGGTGCGCGAGAAGGCCCGCATGTACGCCTGGATCGGCGGCGACCGCCCCGCCGAGGTGGCCGAGCTCGCCGCGACACAGATCGAGGCCGGGTTCACCGCCGTCAAGATGAACGGCTCCGCCGAGCTGACCACCATCGACACCCCGGCCCGCACCATGGAGGTCGTCCAGCGCGTCGCCGCCGTACGCGAGGCCATCGGCGAGCACCACGACCTGGTGGTCGACCTGCACGGGCGGGCCTCCACCGCCATGGCCCGGCGGCTGCTGCCGCTCCTGGAGCCGTACCTGCCGCTGTTCGTGGAGGAGGCGGTGCTGCCCGAGCACTCGCGCAACCTGGCCGCGCTCGCCGCGAGCACCTCGATCCCGCTCGCCACCGGCGAACGGCTGTACTCGCGGTGGGACTTTCGCGATGTCATCGGGCACGGCATCGCGGTGGCCCAGCCCGACGTGAGCCATGCCGGCGGAATCTCGGAGGTCCGCCGGATCGCCGCGATGGCCGAGACCTACGACGTGACCATGGCCCCGCACTGCCCGCTCGGCCCCGTCTCACTGGCCTCCAGCCTGCAACTGGCCTTCGCCATCCCCAACTTCCTCATCCAGGAGCAGAGCGTCGGCATCCACTACAACGAGGGCAACGACATCCTGGACTATCTCGTCGATCCCGCCCCGCTGACCTTTCCCGGCGGGTACGCCACCCGCACCACCCGCCCCGGGCTCGGCATCGAGATCGACGAGGCCGAGGTGGAGCGGATGGCGCGGCAGGGCCACCGCTGGCGCAGCCCGCTGTGGCGGCACGCCGACGGCTCGTTCGCCGAGTGGTGACGATCACCAGCCCCTTCCAGCCCACGCGTCCCCCCATGCATCGAGGAGTCCCATGCGCGCTCGCCGAGCGCTCGCCGTTCTCGTGACGGCAGCGCTTCCCCTCACCTCAATGACGGCTCCCTCCGCCTCCGCGGCCACCTCGTCTCCTGGACAGGCCCGCGACCTGGTCAATCCCGGCTTCGAGAACCCCCGCCTCGACGGGTGGAAGGTGACCGGGCGCGCGGCCGGCGTCGCCGCCCCCGGACGTACCGGGAACCAGGCCCTCACCCTCACCGGCACCGGCACCGTGGAGCAGACGGTCAGGGTGCCCGACGGCATCTACACCGTCTCGGCCTGGGCCCGGAGCTCCGGCGGTCAGAAGTCGGCCTACCTGTTCGCCGGGAACGGCCGCACCGCGCTTCCCGCCTCCGGCGACTGGAAGCAGATCGTGGTCAGAGGGCTGACCGTCACGCGCGGAAAGCTGACGCTCGGCCTGCGGGTCGACAGCCGGGCGGCCACCACGGTCCGGCTCGACGACGTGGAGGTCGTGCCGGCCGCGGAGCCGTACACCTTCTACAAGGGAGGTGACATCACCATGCTGAACTGGGTCGAGGACAGCGGCGGGCGCTACTACGACGCAGGCGGCCACCGCCGCGACCCGATGGACATCCTGCGCGACAACGGCGTCAACATCGTTCGCCTGCGCCTCTACAACGGCACCGGCCCTGACCATCCGCGCATCGGCCACCCCGGCGACCACCTGCCGCAGGGCTACCAGGACGAGAACGACATGCTCGACCTGGCCCGGCGCGCCGCCGAGCACGGCATGGCCGTCCAGCTCACCTTCCACTACAGCGACTACTGGTCCAACGGCGCGATCCAGGACATCCCGAAGGACTGGCGCGAGGTGACCTCGCTGCCGGAAGCCGAAGCCATCGCCAAGCTGGAGAAGTACGTCTACGACTACACCAAGCGCATCATGCTCAGGATGAAGGCCCAGGGCACCACCCCGGCCTTCGTGTCCTTGGGCAACGAGACCGCCGGGGGCCTGCTCTTCCCCTACGGCGCGTCCTACGGGCAGCCGGACGCCTTCGCCAAGCTGGCCCGGTTCTACAAGGCCGGCCACCGGGCGATCAAGGACGTCTCACCGCGCTCCCAGGTGATCATCCACCTCGACGCCGCGGGTGACGACGGCAAGTACGAGTGGTACTTCGGCGAACTGGAGAAGCAGGGCGTGCCCTTCGACCTGATCGGCTCGTCGTACTACCCGTACTGGACCCAGAAGGACATCCCCACCGTGCTCGGGTTCTTCGAGCGGATGTACGACCGGTTCGGCAAGAAGATCATGGTCATGGAGAGCGGCATCAACTGGAACCCGGTCACCCATGACGGCATCAAGGGCCAACTCCTGGACAACGGCCCCGTGCCCTACGGAGAGACGCCCGAGGGCCAGCGCGACTTCCTGTACGAGCTCTTCGCCGGGCTCAAGTCCGTCAGGGACGGCGCAGTGATCGGAGACCTCTACTGGGACCCGGTCATGATCCCGGCGGACGGGGTCGGCTGGCAGGTCGGCGGCGACAACGTGGTCAGCAACACCACCCTGTTCGACTTCGATGGCAGGGCGCTGCCCGGGCTCCAGGCCTACGCCGACAACTGACGGAACCGGCACTCGCCCGACACGTCCTCCCCGTCGGGCGAGTGCCGCTCCGGCGAGCCGGGCGGGAGCCAGGTCCAGGCCCGATCCCGCAGATCACGGCGAGGTGCTCGCCGGGGAACGCCACGAGGGGCACACGCGCATTCCGGGTCACACGCATCACTCCGCTGTTCCTCCCGCGGCGGACGCGTCCCCGGATTCCGGGAAGACCACGACGAGCTCCAGCCCGCCACCCGGATTGGGGTGCGCCCGCACGTCGGCCCCGTGAGCCCTTGCGATCGCCGCGACGATCGACAATCCGAGCCCGGCGCCCTGTCCAGGCGTCGTGTGCAGCCGCCGGAAGGGCTCGAAGAGATCGCCGAGACGTTCCTGGGGCACGTGCGGGCCGGTGTTACGGACCGTCAACACCCCACGGGAGAGCGTCACCTCAACGGTTCCGCCGGGGTGGTTGTAGCGGACCGCGTTGTCGAGGAGGTTGGTGACGAGCCGGTTCAGCAGGACAGGATCCCCATCGACGACGAACGGCTCTGCCCGCGCCGTCACGGTGACGCCGTCCGCACCTGTTTCCGCAAGGACGAGCCGTACCGCCTGGTCCAGGGCCACCGGGCTCCGGTTGTCCAGGCCGTTCTCCGCCTGGGCCAGGACCAGCAGGGCGTCGATGAGGTTCTCCACGCGGCGGTTGTGGCGCAGGAGCGTGCTGCGGATCTCGCCGCCGTCCTCGGGGAGCCCGATCTCGATCGCCGCCCGCTGGACGGCCAGCGGGGTCCGCAACTCGTGGGAGGCGTTGGCGATGAACCGCCGCTGCGCCTCGACGGAGCGTTCGAGCCGGTCGAGCATCGCGTCGAAGGTGTCGGCCAGTTCCTTCAGCTCGTCCTCCCGCCCGGTGAGCGCGATCCGCTCGTGCAGCGTCGACAGGGACAGCCGCTGCGCGGTGGCGGTGATCCGATGGACGGGCCGCAGGATCCGCCCGGCGACCAGCCATCCGACGGCCAGCGAGACCAGCGTCAAGATCCCCACCGTGAAGGTGGTCATCTCCCACTGGTAGCTGATCACGTCGTTCACCAGCTCGGGTAGCCGCGGCCGCAGCGGCCGGGGACCCGGTGCCACCACTTGCCCGGGTAGCCGGGCGACCCGCGTCTTCAGCGCCTGGCGCAGCAGGAGGTTGACCGTGACCAGCAACACGACCGAGGTCAGCAGGAACAGCCCGGAGTAGATCAGGGTGAGCCGGACCCGGATCGTCGTCACAACAGGTATCCCGCGCCGGGAACGGTCTGGATGCACGGCGGGTCGCCCAGCTTGGCCCGCAGGCGGCTGATCAGGACCCGCACCACCGTGGTGAACGGATCGGCGTTCTCGTCCCAGGCCTCTTCGAGCAGCCGCTCGGAGCTCACGACGGCGCCGTCCGCCCTCATCAGCACTTCCAGGACGGCGAACTCCTTGAGTGACAGGTGCAGATGCCGCCCGTCCCGCGAGGCTTGCAGCCGGTGGGGGTCGAGCACGATCCCGTGCCGTGTCAGCACCGGTGGCACCGCCGACCGGCTACGCCGTCCCAGTGCCCGCACCCGCGCGACCAGCTCGGTGTAGTCGAACGGTTTGGGCAGGTAGTCGTCGGCTCCCATCCCCAGACCCGCCACTCGTTCCGGCACCGACGCCGCCGCCGTCATCATCAAGATCCGCGTACGGCTCCCGCGCGCCACCAGCTCACGGCACACGAGGTCGCCGTGCATCTCGGGCAGGTCCCGATCCAGCACGAGAACGTCGTAGTCGTGCACTGCCAGCCGTTCCACGGCGGCGGCCCCGTCGTACACCACGTCGACGGCCATGGCATGGCGGCGTAATCCCACCGCCACGAGATCGGCCAGGTCGCGCTCGTCTTCGGCCACCAGAATGCGCATCCGACGTTCATACTCGAATCGGCGTTGCAGCGGCGTTAACGGATCCGTTCACGACCGGGTAACCCGCTTCAGGCCACGCTGACCGCCATGATCAGAGCCCTCTGCGCGGCCGTCCTGGTGGCGGCTTGCCCGATGTCCGCATCCGCATCGGCCACGACGCCCCAGCCGGCGTCCCCATCGGCCACCCGAGGCGGAGGCTGCGCCACCAGCACGGCGCCACCGCCGCGATCGGCACCGCCGACCTCGGTGAACACGCTCCGGCAGGCGTACTTCTGCGTGCTGGACAACTACTACAGCGGCCCGGTCATGGATCCGAAGGCGCTGCTGCGGAGCGCCTTCGCCGCCTACACCCAGGACCTGATGCGGCGAGGCGCAGACCGGAGCCACCTCCGGCTGCCCGCCCTGAGCGGGAACCGCGACACCGACCCGTCGCAGGGCGAGCCGACCGGCACGGGCATCGCGGGCGTGTCGGCCGAGTACGGCCCGCGGCTCGATCCCGCGGCCCGGCCGCCGCTGTTCATCACCCGGGTGCTGCCCGGCAGCCCCGCCGCCAGGGCCGGCATCCGGCCAGGGGACATCGTGGTCAAGGCCAACGGCGTGCCGGCGTTCATCGGCGACACCGTGAACGATTCCACGAAGGCGCCGCCGACCAGGTCATCGCCAAGCTGCGGGACCGGCCGAAGCTCGTGGTCCTCGACCTGCGCGGCAACGGCGGAGGGTCACCTCGCGAGGTCACACGGTTGCTCGGCGCGTTCGCGCACGGCAAGGTCACCAGCTACTTCTGCCCGCTCAAGGGCGAGTGCGTGCCCAACCGGACCGACGACAGCGTCCCGCTGCTCGGCGCGCGCCTGATCGTGCTCACCGACCGCGGATGCGCCTCGGCCTGCGGGGACTTCAGCGCGGCGGTCAAGGACAACGGCCTGGGCACCCTCGTCGGAACCCGCACCGCCGGAGCGGTCTCCGGCCCCAGCCAGGCATATCTCCTCGACGACGGCAGCGCCATGCTCCTGCCCAAGGTCAGGCACCTCGGGCCCGCCCGCGAAACCATCGACACGATCGGCGTGCCGGTCGACCACTACGCCCCCATGACCGCCCTCGACCTGGCCACCGGGCGCGACCCCGGTGTGGCCGAGGCGCTGGCGCTGCTCTGACGTGCCTGCCGCAAGCGGCTGGGCCGGCCGCCTCTCTCGCCCCTGAGGCGGACCTGCGCCGGCTGAGGACCCGTAGGCAGAACCGGACCCATCGCAAGGAGTGGATCGTGAGCAATGCCGCCGGCACGCCCGTACTGAGCGCCCGCGGGCTGCGGAAGGAGCATGGCAGAGGGGAAGGAATGGTGCATGCCGTCGACGGCGTCGATCTCGATGTCAGCGCGGGAGAGACGGTGGCGATCACGGGGCCCAGCGGCTGCGGCAAGTCCACGCTGCTGCACCTGCTCGGCGGGCTGGACCGGCCCTCGGCCGGCGAGGTGTCGCTGAACGGCCGGCGCATCGACGACCTCGGCGAGAAGGCGCTGGCCCGGATGCGACGGACCGAGGTCAGCTACGTCTTCCAGTCCTTCCACCTGATGGAGGAGCTCACCGCCGTCGAGAACGTCGAACTGGTGGCGCTGCTGGCCGGACGCTCGCCGCGGGTCGCACGGCGGCGCGCGGAGGAGCTGCTGGATCAGCTCGGGCTCGCCGGCCGGGCGCGGTTCCTGCCCTCCGCCCTGTCGGGCGGCCAGCGGCAGCGGGTCGCGGTCGCCCGGGCGCTGTGCAACGAGCCGCTGGTCGTCCTCGCCGACGAACCGACCGGGAACCTGGACAGCGCCGCCACCTTGGACGTCCTCCAGCTCTTCAAGGACCTGCACGAGTCCGGGCAGACGCTGGTCATCGTCACCCATGACGCGCGGATCGCGGCCACCGCGGACCGGACGTTCTCGATGCGCGACGGCGCGTTGGCGGACGATAACCGGCTGAGCGGCGGCACCACCGGGCAGCCTGGTGCGCTCGCCGGGCTGGAGGGTTGACCGGCATGGGCCTCCTCCTTCTCGTGGTCCGTCTCGCCCTGCGAGACCTCCGGCGTCGCCGGACCGAGGCCGCGCTTCTGCTGATCGCCATCCTGGCCGCCACCACGACGCTGACGCTCGGGCTCGTCCTGCGTGACGCGGCCGGCGACCCGTACCGGAGCACCCGGGCGGCGACCAAGGGACCCGACGTGGTCGCGAGCGCCGGCCTCGCCGGCCTCACCGCGCTCGGGAAACTGGCCACCGCCTCCGGCGTCACCGAGCACAGCGGACCGTACCCCGTCATCGCAGGCAGCCTTGAGGCATCCGGCCGGACATCCGATGTCCAGGCCGTGGGGCGCGACGCCACTGTCACGGCGGTCGATCAGCCCGAGGTGACGCGAGGCAAGTGGGTCAGCGACGGCGGCGTGGTGCTCCAGGCCGCCTTCGCCGACTCGCTCGATGTGGGCGTCGGCGACTCGGTCGCCCTGGGCGGCAGGTCGTTCGAGGTCGTCGGCGTCGCGGTCACCGCCGCCATGCCGCCCTATCCCGGGGCGACCTGCGTCGTCTCCGCCGGCTGCATCAACGGCGCCGTCCCCGACGACCGGGACCTGCCGGCGGGGCTGCTGCACAATCCCGGGCTCGTCTGGCTCACCCGGGCGGACGTGCGGAGCCTCGCCTCCGACCGAAGCCCCCTGTCCTACGTGATGAACCTGAAGCTGGCCGACCCGGACCAGGCGCAGGCCCTCGTCGACCGGACCGGCGGCGATCACGGCGGCGCCATGCCGATGCAGACCTGGCAGAGCATCCTCGCCGATGCCACCGATCTGGCCAAGGACTCCCAGACCCTGCTGCTCATCGGCGCCTGGCTGCTCGGCCTGCTCGCCGTGGCCAGCCTCTCGGTGCTGGTCGGCGGCCGGATGGCCGACCAGCACCGGCGCGTCGGACTCCTCAAGGCAGTCGGCGGCACCCCGGGTCTGGTCGCTGCCGTGCTGCTCGCGGAGTACCTCCTCGTGGCCGCCGTCGCGGCCGCGGCCGGGCTGGCGCTCGGAGCGCTGACCGCTCCGCTGCTCACCGGGTCCAGCGCCGGCCTCGTCGGCAGCGCGGGGACGGCGCCGCTGACCTGGCCCACGATCGGGCTGGTGACCGCCGTGGCGCTCGGCGTCGCGGTGGTGGCGACCGCTGTGCCGGCCGTGCGCGGCGCCCGCACCAGCACCGTCAGCGCGCTGGCCGACGCGGCCCGCCCGCCTCGCCGCACCGGTTGGCTGATCACTGTCTCTGCGCGGCTGCCCGTCCCGCTGCTGCTCGCCCTGCGGGTCGCCGCCCGCCGGCCGCGACGGGTGGCGCTGGGTGCGGTCAGCATCGCGGTCACGGTCAGCGGGATCCACGTCCTGCTGGTGCTCGACACCTTCCTCTCCGGCCAGCCAGGCACCGGCGCCTACACCGAAGCTCAGGTGGCGGTGCTGCGGCACGTGCTCCTGGTCTGGACGGTCGTCCTGCTCACCCTGGCGGCGGTCAACGCCGTCGTCATCACCTGGGCGACGGTGCTCGACAACCGGCATGCATCGGCGCTGGCACGCGCCCTCGGCGCAACCCCCCGAGAAGTGACCGTCGCCCTGGCGGCCGCGCAGGTGCTGCCCGCGCTCCTCGGCGCCGTCATGGGTGTCTTCCCGGGAGGCTTCCTGCTGTTCGCCGCCATCAACACGATCGCCGGCGGTGACAGCGACAAGGCCACGCTTCCCGCACCCTGGCAGCTGATCGCCCTGGTGCCGGCGACCGTGCTCGTGGTGGCGGCGCTCACCTCCGTTCCCGCTCACCTCCGTTCCCGCTCACCTCCGTTCCCGCTCGCCTTGGTGGCCGCCGTCCTGTGACCGCGACTCTCTGAGCCGGCCACCACGGCAGGCCTGGCGATGCCGCATGGATCCGTTCCAACCTCCGCGCGCTCACCGCGGAGGTTGGGGACGCGAGGACGGGATCCGCGACCTGCGCGAGCAGGCAGCAGGGGAGCGACGTACGCGGAGGTTCGACCAGATTCAGCGGAGCTCCTGGTGTCCGGCCGTTTCGCCCAGACGATGGAGCAGGTGCGCCCAGCCGTCGCTGGTCTCCTCTTCGAGCACGGCCGGCAGACCGCTGTGGCGCAGCGTGAGCTCGGTGCCGTCACCGAGCGGGGTCAGGGTGACTTCGACTCGGGATGCCTCTGGTGCCATGCCGGGCGCTCCTGGTGTGGCCTCCCAGCCGAAGGTGAAGACGAGACGTTCGTACGGCACGAGCTCCACGAACCGTCCGCGCATCACCGGGCGTGGGCCCTCGTGCATCGCGACCTGCAAGGTGCCGCCGGGGCGGGCGTCCAGCTCGGCCGTCCCCCACCATCGCGCCAGGCGTGCCGGGTCGGTGAAGAACCGCCAGACCGTCTCGGGACGCGCACGGATGTGCAACGTCTGCTCAATCGTCCTGCTCACCACGATCCCTTCACGTCCTGGTCGCCAGTGCGCGCGCGTTCTTCTCGCTCGGCTTCGTGCTGGAGGCGGCTGAGCGAGGCGGACCACATGCTCTCCAGGAACGTCACCGCCTCGGCCAGGCCCTCCGGACGGAGCCGGTAGAAGCGGCGATTGCCCGCGCGGCGGACGTCGAGGAGGCGGGCCGCTGTCAGCGTTCGCAGGTGCTGGGACACCGCGGGGCGGCTGATTTCGGGAAAGCGCTCGGCGATCTCGCCGGCCGAAACCTCGCGATCCCGCACCAGGACGAGGATGGCGCGGCGGGTCGGGTCCGCCACAGCGCGAAGCGCGTCGTCCATGGGCCACCGCCTTCGTTTGCGCACTGCCGGGACAGCATGTAAGTGTTTAAGCAACATCTTACACTCTATCGAGGACGAGGATCCGCCATGTCAGGAGACGACCACACCCGTGCCCCGCGATCGGAGAACCGGCGCCTGAACGCGCTGGTCGGCCATTGGCGTTCGCAGGGGCGGACAGCGGCCACCGCGATCGACCCGGCGATCCGCATCGCCGGGTCTGACACCTACGAGTGGCTGGCGGGCGAGCACTTCCTCATTCACCGCGTGGACGTGCGCATGAACGAGGAGCACGTCGAGGTCATCGAGATGATCGGTCCCTACGATCCAGCGAGCCGGACCTACCCCATGCGCTCCTTCGACCATCACGGCAACTTCGTCACCATGCGGGCAAGCGTCGACGACGAGGGTGTCTGGACGTTCGCCGGTGAGACGGAGCGGGCGAGGCTGGTGATCGCCGAAGACGGCGCCTCCATGACGGCCGAATGGGAGCGCACTGACGACGGCTCGAACTGGCGGCACTGGATGGACATGAGCTTCACGAGGGCCTCCAGCCCCATCCCGCGCCGTTGAACCCCTCGCGGATGCCGCCGTCGTCCATCCCCAGGCGTCCGGCACCCTATGACGGCGCTGCCGGTGCCTGGTCGCCGGTCGGGGTGAGTGCCCGGAATCCGCGCCGGCGGGCGGTGGCCTGGACGTAGGGCACGTGCGTCGGGCACACGTCGATCACGGTCACCTCCTGCCCGGCCCCGTCGACCAGGCGCAGTTGCTCGGCGCCGGCCGGCACCTGCCCGTAGCGGTCGCGCATCCCCCGGCCCACGCACACCTCGCACTCGGTGTAGCTTCCTGCCGGCAGCGGCGGGGCGGGCACCTCCACGGTGATCTCCCGGATCACCTCCACGACCTCCACCCGGGTGATCGCGGCCCGCTGGGCGGCTCGCACCTGTTCGGCCGACACCGTGGCAGCGGGTATCACCCACTTGGCGTCGATCCTCTCGGCGGTCTCGGCCAGGCGCTCGTGGATCGGCAGCGCCGCCCGGCGCTGGGCGTCGACCTTGGCCTTGCGGTTGCGTTCGTTCTCGGCGCGCCGCTCGGCCTTGCGCGCCTGGGCCGCCGCGGCCTCCTCGATACGGCGGGTACGGGCCTGCTGGACATCCTTGGGACTCGGCATGCCAGCGATTGTGCGGGAGAGCGCCGGGGGACGTATCGGAAACGAAGCGAAAACGAAGCCGCGACAATCCCCGACCCCGCTACGCCGGGCTGAAGGACAGCGTGATTAGGACGTCCTGGGATTGCTTGTCTGGTTCGGGGCATGGAGGCGCCGGACGGAGGAACAGCGGACTCCCGAGCGGTTCGCTGGATTGCGGGGCCACGGCCTCGCGCGCGCTGGGGCACCCGAACTCGCCGCCAGCGTCAAGGCACACGAAGAACGCCTGACCACGCTGCTGCCGGCAGACCCCACCACGGGACCGCCGTCACGTCGCAGCAGTCGCAACGCTTGGCCACGGCGCTGCGTGCGCTCCTGGTCGGCCTCAGCCAGGGCGTCATCCTCGGCCTCGCCGACGCCGCCCCCAGCGACTATTTCGCCGCCACCGCCCGCGCCCTGATCACCCCGGACGTCCTCGGACCGCCCTAACGTCCCGGCCCGGGCGCAGGAAGCGGTCCGGACACCTAGACGATCAATTCCAAGGGTTACCTGCGGAGGGTGTGGAGGTGGGCGGTCAGGCGTCGGGGTCGACTTCGGGGTGCGTGAACCGCACGGGCTTGCCCAGCGACCGGGCGTAGGCGATTGCGGGCCTGGCCGACGCCGACGGGCACCCGACCGTCACCGCCCACAGATTCCGGCATGCGGTCGGAACCCGGCTCGCCGTAGGCGGCGCGCAGATCCGGACCGTCATGGCGATCCTCGGCCACCGTAGCGCGACGATGTCTGCCTGCGTCTTCCGCAGGAAGGCCCCTGCGAGTGCGACCTCTACCTGCGCTGTTCGAAGTTCTTCAGCACCAGCGAGCACGCCCCACGACTGCCGCTGTCGATGGATGGAACCCTCCGCCGTACGACTCGGGGCCTCGAATAACTGCCGGCCTCCGCTCAGCTCTTCCGCTCACCCAGGACGCAGAACTCGTTGCCCTCCGGGTCGAGGAGGGTCACCCAGTGCTGCTCGTCCTGCACGACGTCGACGCGCCGGGCACCGAGGGAGAGCAGCCGGGCGACCTCGGCCTCCTGGTCGTCGGGGCGGAAGTCGGGGTGGAGCCGGTTCTTCGACGTCTTGCCCTCGGCGACAGGCACGAAGAGCAGCCCCGGCATCCGGTCCGGCTCAGGCCGGATCTCGATGATCTCCTCGGATTCGTCGACCACAACCCAGCCGAGAGCCTCGGCCCACCAGCGCCCCAGAGCGACGGGGTCGGCGGAGTCGACGATGATCTGTTCCCATTCCAGTGCCATGGGCTTGAGCATAGACAGGACCGGCGGCCCGGCCCCTCAGGGGGCGAGCCGAGATGGGAGAGACGAACCCTTCGACACCCATGAGTGACCAGGCGCCCAGGACAGGACCATGACGACTCGGCAACATGTCCAGACAAAAGTTGATGTGCGGGCGGACGAAGGGGGACAGACGTGCGCCGTCTTCTACGGCCAGCGGGTAGCTCTCGGCCTTGATCTCTTCCAGGTCGATCTTCCCGCGCGCGAACCGGGACAGGCTGCCGTAGCCGGTGTCCTGGACGCGCGAGCCCTTCTGGTCGGGGGATATGGACGGTCAAGCTAGCGATGCGCTTGGGAGACGAACGATCCAGGGCGATCTCTGTCCTCGCGGCGGCTTGATCGATAAGGTGTTCGACCATGGGCGTCTTGGTCGACTACTTCACGGCGGAGTCAGATGAGTCAGCCGAGCGGGCTCTTTCCGGCGGGCCCGCGCATGCGAAGTTGCCGTATGTCGACTGCAAGGGGTGGATCGACGAGCTCGGCGACCTGGTGGCCGAGCTCAGCGGGCGCGACGCCGGCGAGTTCGGCGACAGTGAGGTCGTCGTGGACGACGGTGAGGTGTCGGGCGTGGACCGGGTGATGCCGGAGACGGTCGCCGCGCTCGCTGCCGTAGAAGATGCGCGGGTGCGTGAGTATGCCGAGGACGAGCTGCTCAACGAGTACGAGACCGAGCGCCTCACCGCCTTGCGGGACCTGGCCCGCGAGGCGGTGCGCCTCAGCCGAGGGATGTATCGCTGGATGTGCGTCTGAACGCGGCGAACAGCTCTTCGCGCAGGGCGGGCGGCAGCCTGCGGCCCAGTCTCGCCGGGCTCACCAGAGCTTGGTCGTCGGTCCAGGCGCGCGCCGTGTCGGCGAGGAACTCCAGCGCGGAACGGGCCTCCTGGCGGTGCTTGTCATCCGGCCAGTTGTCGACCAGCGGCAGCACCGCACGCGCCCGCTCGGTGATCCGGCCGAGGAGCGCGTAGCCGGGCAGCCCGGGGAAGCGCTGAGCCCGCAGGTCGATATGACGGAAGGAGACGTTGTCGAGCTCGGCTGCGGTGAAGTCGTTGCCGCTGAAGTCGTTGCGGTCTCTGCCAAGCACAGCATGGCCGCGATCGGCTGGGCGGCCCCAGAAGTTGATGCTGCGTACCGGGCCGAGGAAGACGCAGTCGACGAACTCCGCCTCGCTCGTGTTCGTCTGTTGCCGCAGACGAGACCGGTCGAAGGTGCACCCCTCGAACCGGACGTTGCCGAAGGCGGTGAACTCCGCGAATCGAGTGCGGCGGAACACGCAATCGCGAAAGACGGTCTGCGGCCACGCGGCGCCGTCCCCCTCCTGTCCGCCGATGCCCGTGCCGGTGCTGCCCATCGACAGCTGCTCGAAGACGGCGCCGGAGAAGTCGCAGCCGTCGAACTCGCTGCCAAAGGCAACGAAACAGGGGAAGCGCATCGCGGTGAAGTCCACGTTGACCAAGCGCGCACGGTCGAAGATCACGTCGGTCACGCCTGCGGGCAACGGGAACCGCTGATCACAGAGCTGCCCGCGAGCGATTCTCGCGCGGCGCCACTCTTCGTCGGTCGGTTCGAGGGTGAACTGCTCAAACGTGCTCACGTCAGGCTGCCTGAACGTAGATTCATGTGCGGAGTCTCGCATTCGGCCCCGACAAACCCCTCGATCATGCGGCTTCGCGGGTCCAGCCGCGTTCGTCGGCGGCAGTTTTACGCGACCTGGCGGAACGGTGCCCCTGGGGTTCCCTGGGTCGTCGAACGCGTTCCGGGTTGCGATCAACCACGGACTTCGCTTCTCGGACGCCCTCTCAAGCCGTACTGCCGGCGGAGGCGCGCGACCATTTGTGCGGCGACCTGCACGTTCCTGCAGCCGGAGCTGCAACTTCTACGCCTGCCTCGCCCACGGCAAGGCTCGACATGCTTGGCCGCATGGAGCGATTCGACGTCATCGACGTCTGCCTGAGAATGGCCTGGCATGCCGACCGGCGACAGTGGGCCGAGCTGGCCGAGGTGTTCTCCGACAAGGTGACCCTGGACTACACCAGCCTTAACGGCGGCGAGCCCGTCACGCTGACTCCGGCGCAGATCATCGACGGCTGGCAGGCCGCGCTCGGCGGCTACGCGGCCACCCAGCACCTGCTCGGCCACCCTCTGGCCGTCGTCGACGGCGACACCGCCTCGTGCACCGCCCCCTTCCAGGCCACCCACCGTAAGAGCGATGACACCTTGTGGACGCTGGGCGGCACGTACCGCTTCGAGCTGGCGCGCACCGACGGCGGCTGGCGGATCACCGCGGTCGTGATGACCGCGGCCTGGAACGACGGCGTCCGATGAGGAAGGGCCTCGCCATCGCCGGGACGGCGGCGGCCGTCCTGGTCGCCGGCGGTATCGCGGGCGTGGCCGGCGGCGACCTGCTGCGCGCGGTCGCGGCCGGCTCCGTCACTCCTCCGCCCTCGCCGGCCGCCTCAGTCGGCCCGCTCGATCCGGCGGCGCAGCGCTACCTGGACGCGGTGGCCGCGCGAGACGCCGACGCGCTGGCCGCCGCGTTCGCGCCCGACGGCCTGGTCACCGACGTCGGCCGCGAGATCCGCGGCCGGGACGCCATCCGCCGCTGGGCGGCGAACGAGGTCATCGGCGGCACGTACACGCTGCTGGACCACACCCCGCGCGCAGGCGGAGTGAGCATGCTGGTCCGCTTCCAGCCCGCGGGCGCAGGCGGCTTCCGCGCGAACTACCACTTCGACATCACCGGTGGATCGATCACCAGAGCGACCTTGGAGTACGCGTGAACGTGAGCTTCGACAGCGACGGCGTCACCCTGGCCGGCAACCTTTTCCTGCCCGAGGGGGTGGAGCGGGCGCCGGGCGTGGTCGTGGCCGGCACCTGGACCAGCGTCAAGGAGCTGATGGCCGACCGTTACGCCCAGCGCCTGGCCGAACGCGGCTTCGCGGCACTGTCGTTCGACTTCACCGGCTTCGGAGCATCGGGCGGCGAGCCGCGGGAGGTCGAGAACCCGGCGCGCAAGGTCCGCGACATCCACCACGCGGCCGGCTTCCTGGCCGGCCACCCGGCGGTCGAGGGCGATGGAGTGGGCGCCCTGGGCATCTGCGCGGCGGCGATGTACATGGCCGACGCCGCCGCGCACGATCCCCGCATCACCTCCCTGGCGCTGGTGGCGCCCTGGCTGCACGACGCCGCCGTCTGCGAGGCCGCCTACGGGGGCGCGGAAGCGGTGGCCGAGAAGATCAAGATCGGGCGCGAGGCCCGATCGCGCTACGACGAGACCGGCGAGATCGACTACGTGCCGGTCGTCAGCGCCACGGATCCCCGCGCGGCCATGCCGTACGCCATCGACTTCTATCTCAACCCGGCCCGCGGCGGCATCCCGGCCTGGCCGAACCGGTTCGCGGTGATGGCCTGGCCGGACTGGCTCACCTACGACTCCATCGCGCTGGCCCCGCAGATCACCCGGCCCACCCTGCTCGTGCACAGCCAGGACGCCGCCATCCCCGACGGCGCGCGCCGCTTCCACGCCGGGCTGGCCGGGCCCGGGGACATCCTGTGGACCCAGGGCACCCAGTTCGACTTCTACGACCAGGAACCGCAGGTGACGGTGTCGGCCGACACCGTGGCCGCGCACTTCGGCAGAACGCTGCGGTGATCCTGGTCACCTGAGCCGGGGCCGGAGTCGAGCGTGTGGCGCTGCTGTCCAGCCAGGCCGCCGTGGCCACCGACACCGCCAACGCCGTGTCGGCCTACATGATCGACTCCGGGACGGCTGTGCGCGAGTCCGGCCTGGCCTGGACGTTCCTGCGGCCGGCCGCCTTCATGTCCAACACCCTGCGCTGGCCGCCTCGGCTGCGGACGCGCGACGTCGTGAGCGACACCTTCGGCGACGCGCCGATCGCCGGCATCGACCGGGTCGGCACCGCGGCGGTGGCCGCCGCATACTTGTCCTGATTTTTCCGTCACAACCAGCCGCGTTCCTTGGCGCGCAGCGCTGCCTGGAAACGGGTGGCCGCGTCCAGGCGGTTCATCAGCTCCGCCACGTGCGCGCGGAACTTGCGCACCGACACGCTGATCGACCGGGCGGCCACCTCGTCGTTGTCGTGACAGGTCAGCGCGTGCAGCACCTGCTGCTCGATCGGCGACAGCGGCAGATCGTCCAGATCGCGGGCACGCGCCCACATGCCGTCGAACACGTCCGCCAGCATGGCCACCACACCCGGCTGGCGGATCTGCAGCGCCCCCGCCCGCGCCTGGGCGGGATCGGCCTGCACGAAGGCGACCGACCGGTTGACGATGGCCAGGTGCCTGACCGGCTCGTTGGTCACCCGGTGCAGATCGCCCAGGGCATGCAAGGACCGTGCGTGCGGCTCCTGCCCCGGATCGCCCAGCGTGCGCGCAGGGAACAGGGTGCGGCTGCGTAACCCGCGCGCCAGCAGCCGCTGGAAAGGCTTGTCGTCGTAATCGGAGGACACGTGACGGGCGCGGATCTTCAGGTGCGCGAACTCGCCGGGATCGGCGGCCAGCAGCGTACGTATGCGACGGGTGACGGCCACCCCCTCGGGGATGTGCTCCACCATCTGGACGGGCCGGCCGCTGCGATGCTCCTCCGTCAGCTCGGTGAGCACGTCCCAGGCGAGGGTCAGCTCGGTGAGCTGGCGATGGGTCTGCTCGATGCGCCGCCGTACCAGCACATCGATCGCAGCGGCCGGGGCGAGCGCGGTCAGCGTGCCGTCCACCAGGCCCAGCGACCGCAGGCCGGCCAGCACCGGCCGCACGCCGGGCATGACCAGCTCGACCTCGGCCACATCCAGGTCCGCCTGGGGGTGGCGCAGCAGGTAGCGGTAGAGGCGCTCCTGCTCGGCGGTCAGTCCCAGGCTCTCCAGGCTCATCGTCACTCCGGGTCCCGCACGCGTGCCCCTCGCGGGCACGAGGTCTGTGCATATCGATCATCCAACTGTGTTCTCGACAGGCACCGCACGGGCCGGCCCTCTTCCATGACCGTACGGTGCCGCCCGGAAGGGCCGGCGCCGTCGGAGCCGCTGTCCATGCGGCGCGCCCTCGTCAGGGCCGGTTGTTCTTGCCGTCCAGCCAGAGCGTGTCGGACTCGTCGCGGTGGGAGCCCGAGCTGCCGACGTGTTTGGCGTCGATCTTCGACCCCTTCTTGATGACGTGCACCAACGCCATCGCGTGTCCACGTCCAAGGCCATGGTCCTGTTTCAGCCAGTCGACGATCTCCCCAGCCTTCACGGACGGGGCATCGAGGCCGCGTTCCTTCGCCAGAGCGATGAACTCGCGTGGTGTCAGTCCGGTCTTGTCCTCGATGTTGTCGAGGTAGGCCTGGAACGACATGCTGTTCTCCCTTGGGCAGCGGGGATGGGACCCCATGGCGGTCTGGCCGGCAGGTGCGAACCTCAGGAGCCGAAGTGCGCGCCTTGCCGTGCCTCGGTCTGTACGTGTCTTGCGGATCCGGATGATTCAGGCCGGCCGGTACGTCAGGTCGATCACGCCGGTGGTGAACACGGCGGATCGGGTGAGCTCGAGGGGCACCGGGCCGGCGTCCCTGGCGAAGAGCCGCCGCCCGCTGCCATGGTGTTGAGCTGATCGGCCAGTTCGCCCGTCTGGTGCGGCCAGACCGCGGCGCTCATCTCGTCGTTCAGGTAGGGGAAGTGCCACCTCTCCGGTGCTTCCACGACACCGTCCAGCGAGATGAACAGCCGCCCGGCCACGATCTTGCGGTTGGCGGTCATGCGATGACTCCTTGGAGACGATATGCGCGGGCCTGCGTCGCGGCCCGGCAGGAAGAAGCTTGTCTTTTGCAAGTACGCTTTGTCAACTGAAGTATGGGTTAATATTTGCATCATGGCGTCTCGGGAGTACGGACAGTTCTGCGGCCTGGCCCGCGCGATGGAGATGGTCGGCGAACGGTGGAGCATGCTGATCATCCGTAACTTGCTCATCGGACCCCAGCGCTTCACAGACCTGCACAAGGGCCTGCCGGCCATCCCGACCAACATCCTTTCGGCCCGCCTCAAACAGCTGGAGGAGGCAGGACTGGCCACCCGTCGCGCGCTGCCGCGCCCCGAGCGCGCCGTCGTCTACGAGCTGACCGACTACGGGCGCGACCTCGAACCCGCGTTGGTCGCGCTGGGCCGCTGGGGCGCGCGGACCCTCACCGAGCCTCGCCCTGGCGAGCTGGTCACCGCCGAATCGGTCGCCATGTCCTTCCGCACCGCCTACCGGCCGGAAGCAGCCCCAGGCGTCACCGTCGGCTACGAGGTCCGCATGGGCGACTTCACGCTCCGCCTGCAGATCAGCGATGGGGAGCTCATGGTCGGCATCGGTCCGCACCCCGCCCCTGACCTCGTCATCGAACGGCTGGCCGGCCACCCCGTCCGCGAACTGATGGGTGGCGGCAGGACCCCGGACGAACTACTCGGCGACGGCAGCCTTCGCATCGAAGGCGATCCCGCGCTCCTCGGCCGGTTCGCCGAGATGTTCCGCTTCTGATCGGTGTGTCCAGTCGGTGGTCGTCGGCAGCCTTCAGAACGGTCTGTTCGTCGGCCAGGGCCAGGAGTCCGGTGCACTCAGCTTACGGGCGGGGATGGACCACCGATCCGGCCAGCCGAGGGGATGGCGCATGGTCGCCGATGGTTCGCCGCCCGCCCTGTTGAACGCTGTCATCGCGGTGATCAAGGCCTGGGCCTCCTGCGGCGTCAGACGCGAGACGATGTCGGCGATCTCCTCGCTGCGGCGCGCGGTGACGTCGTCGACCGGCCGCCGGCCCTCCGGGGTGAGCCAGCATGAGGATCTCCCGGCGGTTGTGCGGGTTGACCTCGCGCACGATCAGCCCGGCGGCGGCCAGCCGGTCCACCCGGTCCGGCGAGCGCTCCTTCATGTTGATCAGTTGTACACGGTCGGGCGCCGATCGAGCAGCGAGCCGTTGTAGTACGCCAAGGGGATGCAGATGGCGAGCGCGACCAGGCCGATCAACCGGCGAGCAGGTCGCCGCCAAATATCCTTGCATGGTGTGACCGAGTTTGGGGCGCCGTTGAGCCTCTTTGGCCTTCTTCGTGCCCGTGAACGTTGCACACGGCAAGGGACTGCTAGGGTCGGCCTCAGGGTGAGCCGGGAAGTCTGGTCGGCGCTGTAGAAGCGCGCCATCAGACCAGGGACGTTTCACCATGCATTCCGCGAAACCGGGCACTCTCCCTGACGATCCAGACTTCGACATCCGCCTCGACCGGCACGGGGACGTCGTCCTGCTGTCCCTGACAGGGCGGCTCGACGCCGTGGCCTGCCTGATTCTCAAGCAGTACGTGGTCAACGCGCTCGTGGGCCGGATCCCGCCGTTGCTCGTCATGGACCTCACCCGTCTGACGGCGATCGATGAGTGCGGCTGCGACCTTCTTTCGTCGGCCTCCCAGCACGCCAGGGCAGCCGACGGCCGGTTGCTCGTGGTCGATGGGGGAGTGCTGCCCGGTCACGCGGTTCATGACATCGAGCTGTTCACGTCGGTCGAGGCCGCGCTCGTCGAGCTCACCGGCTTCCGGCGGTAGTGCCTGAGCCGTCATCACGACGCCGCTCGACCGGCTCGTCGAGCCGGGCGCACCCCTCCTCCAACTCGGCCAGGACGGGCCTGAGGCCAGGGCCGGGAAACAGGCCCAGCCGCTGACGTACACGGTGGGCGCAGCACCGGCAGCAGGACCACGACGGACACCTGGTCCGCGATCCGCAGACAGAAACGCGCTCTCCTGGCTCCGGCAGCGGATACGCGAAGCCGCCTGCGGTGAGGATCCGCTCGGCGTGGACGACCTGGCCGGCGTTCGGAGCGAGCCAGACCAGCACGCCGATGCGTTTTTGCCCGGCGGGCCGGACCGGTGCTCGGCCGCCGTCGATCACGGCCGGGAGCCAGGTGCCGCCGGCCGACGACTTCGCCTTCACCGGGCCCGTCCGCGGGCAGGCTGTCGGTGCCGAACGGCGGACGCCCGCTGGCCGCGAAGACCATCGTGCAGCCCCAGGCGAACATGTCGGCCGCTGATCCGGCGTCCTCTCCCGCGAACTGCTCGGGAGCCATGTAGGAGGGGGTGCCGATCGCCGTCGCGGTGCAGAACGGCGACACCCGTCGGGTGGTGCTGACCTCACGGACGAAGCGCTCCAGCGCCTCCTCGTCCTGCGCGAGGTCGGCGCGCAGCAGCTTGACCGCGACGCGGGTGCCGGTGGGTGACATGCCGAGGAACACCGTTCCCTGGCCACCCTCGCCGAGTCGCGCGGTGAGCCGGTACTCGCGCACCCTCTCGGGATCCCCCGGCCGCAGAGGCGCATGCACTGGTCACCTTGTTCCACGCGAGCCGGGAGCCGACTCCTGAAGACCACCTTTGCGCGCCGCGCGATGGGGCCCGAGGTTCGCGTGGGTTGCACGCGCACGAGCAACTACCGAGCAGCCATCGATCAGCGAAACGCTTGAGCAATTCGCGGCGCACCAGCACATCCTGGGCAAAACACCGCGCCAGCGGTCGTACCCCGCCGCACGGGTCGCGTGCCGGAACAAGACAGGTCAACGCGGGCTGATGCCTTGCCGGACCTCGTTCGCGTCGATTGCCGTAGCGATGTCCCACCTGGCATGGAACGGCCTCCGCTGCGGACAGCGGGGCTGCAGTGCCCCGGCAACGCCGGCGGAGGCCTATCTGCTGAAACTTGATCAGTCGACGCACATCGCCTCGTGGGTGGACTGGAAGACCCATGTGCCGCCACCCGGAGAGGTGTAGATGCCGAAATTCTGATAGGTCCCAGGGGTGCAGTCGTGGCCGACCGCGAGGACGGCCTGCCGGGCCCGCCGTTCGGCCGCCGCCACCCCTTCCGCGTAGGTGTTGCCCGCCCCCACAACAGTGGCGCTGCGGGGAGTGTCATAGCCGTCGGCGTGCGCGGCCACGGGCGTGGTCGCCAGGCCGACCGCCACCGCTGAGACGAGGCCGAACCGGCGGAGCAAAGTGACTTTTCGCATGCTTCTCCTTACAGGGACGGGTATTTGGTCGGTCACCACGAATTCAGTGGCGGCGTTGACCACTTGTCACGAGGATCTGGCGGCCGTCGCCTCATGACGGAGCACATGGCCAAGGGCACTGCGGAGAATTGCTCATTCGATTGATCTCCGATTTGTTGGGTTGTGCGCTTCGCCTCGCATGCCGGCTACTGTTCGCCTCCACTCCACCTCGCCGGCCCGAATATCGGCCGGTCCGGTCATGCGACGGCGCTGCCTGGTGGCCCTCGAGTGCCGCCTCGAGATCTACAAGCATGCATACTGTGATCGCTGCCAGAATCACTGTCAACGGTTGCGGAAAGGCCCTTTCCGCTGCGAGCTTTCGGACTCCGGGGACGGCAGGATTTATTCTCGTCCATATTTCGAACTTCGCGCCCGGGCCGGAGCTGAAAGGCTATTGTCACCGTGTCTCTGCCTGGCGAACTTCTGCGCGCGATGCTGAAACTTTTCGGTCGGACGTGCAGGTTCTGACATGGCAGGTTCGGCCAGCGTGCACCGGCATTGATGAAAGTTTCATCGGCGCATCTCTGTAAACATTGGGCATTCCGGTCGGACAGCCCTTCGCCCCTCAGAGAAGGATGCGAATGCGCAGCCGACTATCGCAGTTCCGTGTCATGACCGGGATGGCCGGCTTGCCGGCCGTGTTCGCCGGCACCGCCGTACCGGCCCAGGATGCCACCAGCTTGGCGACCACCGCAGTCTCCGGCGGGTCCGGACCACTCGCCGGCGATCCAGCCCGTCATCCCGGAGAGCCCTACAGGGAGCTTCACCTGCTGACCAGGCCGATTGCATGACCTCCGCCACGGCGCGGCGACACGGTCCCTGGCGGCTGGAACGATTGAGGTCGCTCGGTGCCGCCGGATGTTGATTCGTATGGGCTGTGATCGGGATTCTTCCCGCCAGTGTGTCGGCCAGTGTCGCCGTCTGTCGGGCTGTATCGCGTACACGCGAGCAACCATCGAGCGATCAGCCCATCGAGCAGTGCCCGGCCGGCTGTTTTTTCGCGGCGACGTCTCGGGCGGCGGGCTCCCATCGCAGACCCGGAGGTGCGGCTCGCAGAGACCGCTGTTCGTGGCCGGCGTCCGGACGCCGTCGCGGCGTCGCCGCCGGTCAGCCAGTGCGCCGTGGACGTTCTGGACGATCGGGCGCTGCCGGTCGTCCAGCGGGCGGTCCAGGCAACCGGCCGGGCCACCTGCCCTCCAGCAGGACGGGGCCCGGCCGTCCTGGCCGCGCACCTGCCGTCAGCGTGCGGCGGTCTCAGGGACCCGTGCCGGCGCAGGCTGGTGGTGACGTTCCAGTTTGGCGCCCTCGACGTCCACGTCAGGCAGGATCCGGTCGAGCCAGCGCGGCAGCCACCACGCCTTGTCGCCCGCCAGGTGCATGACCGCCGGAATGATCAGCATGCGTACGACGAAGGCGTCGACGAGCACGCCGAAGGCCAGGGCGAAGCCGACCGGCCGGATCATCGTCATGTGGGAGAACATGAATCCGCCGAAGACCGAGATCATGATGACCGCGGCGGCGGTGACGACGGCCCTTCCCGCCCGTACGCCCTCGGTGACCGCCTGCCGGGCGGGAGCGCCGTGCGCGTAGGCCTCACGCATCCCTGAGGTGAGGAAGAGCTGGTAGTCCATGGCGAGCCCGAACAGGATGCCCACGAGCAGGGTCGGCAGGAAGTTGAGGATCGGCGCGGGATCGGTGACGCCGAAGACGCTGCCGAGCCAGCCCCACTGGTAGACGGCCGTGACGCCGCCGAGCGCCGCGAACAGCGACAGGACGAAGCCGCCCGTGGCGATGAGGGGCACCAGGATCGAGCGGAACACGACGATCAGGATGAGCAGCGACAGGCCGACCACGACCGCGAGGTAGGCCGGCAGGGCGTCGGCGAGCTTCTCTGAGATGTCGAGGTTGGCGCTGGCGCTGCCCGCGACCGAAAGGGAGACGTCGCCGGAGCCGAGATCGAGGGCGCGGCCGCGCAGGTCGTGGACCAGGTCCTCGGTGGACTCCGAGGTCGGCCCGCCGGTCGGGACGACCTGGAAGACCAGGACGGTGCCCTGGTCGTTGGCGCCGATGGGGGCGACCGCGGTGACCCCGTCGACGTCCATGAGCTGCTTGCCGAGGTCGGCCTGGGCCGGCGTGAGATCGTCGCCGGTCACGCCGCGATCGAGGTCGGCGACGACGATCAGGGGCCCGTTGGCGCCGGCGCCGAACTTCTCGGTGATGGCGGTGTAGGCGCGGTACTGCGTGGAGTCGGCGGCCTCGGACGCGCCGGTGGGCAGGCCGAGGCGCATCGAGGCGGCGGGCAGCGCGATGAGGGCCAGCGCGCCGACGCCGATCACGATCCGCAGGACGGCACTGCCGAAGCCCATCGGCTGTACGTGCTTCGGCGCCGCCAGAGGCTCGCCGTGCCCGGTGGCGTCCGAGGCGGCCTTCCTGTCGCGCCGGGGGAGCAGCCGGTGCCCGAGCAGGCCGAGCAGTGCCGGGGTCATGGTCACGGTGAGGAGCACCGCGACGGCGATGGCGACGGCGCCGACGGTGCCCATCAGCGCGAGGAACGGGATGCCGGTGATGTTGAGTGCCAGCAGCGCGATGAGCACGGTGCTGCCCGCGAAGACCACGGCGTTGCCGCTGGTGCCGTTGGCCAGCCCGATCGACTCCTGCACGGGCATGCCCGCCTTCAGCTGGCGGCGGTGGCGGTGCAGGATGAACAGGGCGTAGTCGATGCCGACGGCCAGGCCGAGCATGGCGCCCAGGATGGGCGTCACCGACGTCATCTCGATGGTGCCGGACAGCGCCATGGCTCCCGCGACGGCCACGCCCACGCCGAAGAGCGC
This sequence comes from Nonomuraea thailandensis, assembly GCF_024172165.1. Lineage (GTDB taxonomy): Bacteria > Actinomycetota > Actinomycetes > Streptosporangiales > Streptosporangiaceae > Nonomuraea > Nonomuraea thailandensis. Next base: position 3,222,089 of record NZ_JAMZEB010000002.1, read on the forward strand.
GTTGAGGATCGGCAGCCCGGCGGCCACCAGGGTGCCGGTCATGATGATGAGCACGAGGGCCGCGACGATGAGGCCGACCGCCTCGCCGACGCCTCCGAGCTGGATCTCGCCCTGCGCGATCTCGGCGGAGTAGTCGGCGGTGACGCTTTCGGGAAGAGCCGCGTCGAGGGTCTCGGTGACGGCCTTCTTGGTCTCCGGCGTGATCTCCTGCTGCGGCAGGTCGAAGACGACGGTCGCGGTCGCGGTCGAGCCGTCGGAGGAGACCGTACGGATGCCATCCGCGATGGTCAGCAGGTCGCGCCCGACGAGCAGCTGCTGCTCGGACTTCTCCAGGGTGGCGCTCTGCTCGTCGAGCTCGGCCTGCTGCTTGTCGAGCTGGGCGAGGGTCGCCTTGAGCCGGGTCAGGGTCGCCTTGAGCTGCGGGTTCTGACCGGCCTGCTCGATGCCGGCCTCGGTCTGCTCGATGCCCGCCTCGGTCTGCGTACGGGCCTGGTCGAGCCGCTTGCGTCCCTTGTCGAGCTGGTCGCGGCCGTTGTCGACCTGCGCCAGACCATCCGCGATCTTCTTCGCCTGCTCCGCGCGCGCGTCGGCGGAGGTGAACGGATCGGCCACCTGGTCGACGCCGTCCAGGTCGGCGACCTTCTTCAGCGCGGCGCTGACGCTCTCGCGCTGGTCGGCCGTGAGCTCCGTACCGTTCCTGGAGTGGAGGACGACCTGGCCGGTGCCGCCGCTGGCCACCGGCAGCTCGGTCTTGAGCCGGTCGGTTACCTGTGCCGTGGGCGTGCCGGGGATGGTCATCGTCGAGCTCATGGTCCCGCCGAAGGCCAGGAAGGCTCCGACGGCCAGACCGAGCACGACGACCCAGACGGCGATCACCCACCAGGCCCGCCGGGCGGTGAACCGGCCCAGCCGGTACAGCAGTTCGGCCATCGTGCACTCGCTTTCTGCTTCTGACGTGGGACTTCAAGTAACCGGATAGGGCTTATCCGATTCCGCAGTCTAGTGAGAAGTGGATAGCTCGCATCCGCTTCTGTCGGGTCGGCGGGCTGTGATGTTGATCCCATCTATCCGCTTGGGGGTACGCTTCGAGGCGTGACACCGCGACCCGCCTCCGCCCATGAGCCGGCGCGGCGCGGCACCCTGCGCCGGGACGCGGAGCGCAACCGGGACCGCATCGTGCGCGCCGCGCAGGAACTGTTCGCCGAGCGCGGCCTCACCGTCGGCTTCAACGAGGTCGCCCACCACGCCGGTGTGGGCGTCGGCACCGTGTACCGGCGCTTCACCGACAAGGAAGAGCTCATCCACGCGGCGCTGGAGGAGCCGCTGGGTCAGCTGGCGGAGGTCGCGAGGCGTGCGGGTGAGGCCGAACGGGCCTGGGACGGCCTCGAACTCCTCCTGGGAAGCATCACCGAACTGCTGGTGGACAACCTCGGGCTGCGCGACGTGGCGCTCGGCGGCGGCGGATGGCGGCTCGGCCGGCCCACCGTCGAACGCGTCGCTGAGGTCCTGAGGCACCTGCTCGACCGGGCGCGGGCCGAGGGCGACCTGCGCGACGACGTCGCCGGTGACGACGTGATGATGATCCTGTGGCTGGTGACCGACCTGGCGCAGCACTCCGTCCAGGTCCGTCCGCGGCTGTACCGCCGCTATCTGCAGGTCCTGCTCGACGGGCTGCGAGCATCGCCAGGCAGGATGCCGTTGGTGGAGAAGCCCACCGAGCAGCAGGTGCTGACGATCTGCCGGCGGTGGGCCGGCGCGCCCCTCTGACGGGCCGAGTCAGGTCCGGGCCTGCATGTCGAGTGCTTGCCTGCAGCCGGGTCACGGCCGGCCGTTGCCGTGCTGCTGGTTCCGACGGTCAACGCTGCCGCTGCCCCGAGCGGGTGAACAGCGATCCCGACTGCCCGGTGATCAGAACGACCAGAGCTCTGCAACGAGAGATTGTCTCGCACGGTTCTGTGGGAGCCCCCGGACTGAGGCGTCCGGGGCGACCCGACCGCGCGCACCCGCAGTGAGGAAGATCGCGGCGGGCTTCAGAGGCCGACGCCGCCAGTGGCATCGATCACCCTCCCCGTCATCCATCGAGCATCGTCAGAGGCCAGGAAGCCGACAATGTCGGCGATGTCCTCCGGCTGTCCGAGCCGGCCGAGGGCGGCCAGCGACACGGCGTGCGCCTCGGCTTCGGGGTTGTCCCGGAACCACCCATAGGTGTCCACGATGCCGGGCGCCACGGAGTTCGCCGTGATCCCGCGCTCGCCCAGAGCCTTGGCGAGGTTGAGGGTGAAGTTGTCCAACGCGGCCTTGGTGGGTCCGTAGGCGATCAAGTCGGGCAACGCCAGCCTGGCCGTGCCGGCGGAGATGTTGATGATCCGCCCGCCGTCACGCAGCCGCCGGAGCCCTTCCTGGACGACGAAGAACGGCGCGCGGACGTTGACGGCGAAGATCTGGTCGAACTCCGCCTCGGTCAACGAGGCCAGGTCGCTGCTGCGGGTGATGCCGGCGTTGTTCACGATGATGTCCACGGCGCCGCTGGTCAGCGGGTGGGCGTCGAAGGCCTGCCACAGCGCGGTGGCGTCCCCGTGGACACCGAACGTTGCCTGGATGGCGAACGCGTGACCGGGGCCGATCCGCATGACGACCTCTTCGGCCGCGTCCTTGTCATGCGAGTAGGTGATCGCGACGGTGAACCCGTCGCGGCCGAGCCGTTCTGCGATGGCCCGGCCGATGCCTCGGCTGCCCCCGGTGACCAGTGCGATCTTGCTGCCCACAGTGCTTCTCCTAGGTGTTGAGCGATGACGGAAGGGGGTACGCGAGGGTCAGTCCCAGGACGGCTGCAGCGTCTCCGGGTAGCGGGCGCCGTAGCCGCCGTGTGGCAGGATCTCGGCGATGCGCGCCAGGTCGGAGGAGTCGAGCGTGAGGTCGGCCGCCGCGACGTTCTCCTCCAGCCGCCTGACGTTACGGGTGCCGGGGATCGGCACGATGTCGTCGCCCTGGGCGAGCAGCCACGCCAGGGCGAGCTGTGCCACGGTGGCACCCTTGGCGGCGGCCAGCTCGGCCAGCCGTTCAGTGGCCTCCAGGTTCTTGTCGTAGTTGCCGGGCTGGAACCGGGCGTCGAAGCTGCGCATGTCGGTGGAGTCGTACTCGGCGCCGGGCTTGGCCTGCCCGGTGAGGAACCCCCTGCCGAGTGGCGAGTACGCCACGAATCCGATCCCGAGCTCGCGCAGGACCGGCAACAGCACCTCGACGTCGCGCTCGAACAGCGAGTATTCGGTCTGCAGCACCGAGACGGGATGCACCGCATGCGCCCGTCGAACGGTGTTCGGACCGGCCTCGCTCAGGCCGAAGTAGCGCGCCTTCCCGGCCGCAACGAGCTCCTGGACGGTGCCCGCCACGTCCTCGATCGGCACGGCCGGGTCGACGCGGTGCTGGTAGAGCACGTCGATGACGTCCACGCCCAGGTAGCGAAGGCTGTTGTCGACCACCTCGCGGATGCGCTCCGGACGGCTGTCGAAGCGGCTCGCGCGGGTGCCGGTGAAGTCGAAGCCGAACTTGGTGGCGAGGACGACCTCGTCGCGGACGGGCGCCAGCGCCGCGCCGACGATCCGCTCGTTCTCCCCCCGGCCGTACAGCTCGGCCGTGTCGAAGAAGGTCACGCCCAGCTCGTGGGCGCGCCGGATGGTGGCGATCGCTTCGTTCTCGTCGGACGGCCCGTAGGCCAGGGAGATGCCCATCGCGCCGTAGCCCAGCGCCGACACCGCCAGTCCCCGCTGCCCCAGGACTCGCTCACGCATCTTCGCTCCTCTCGATGTTAGAGGGCTCTTACATTGCGGGAGACTACTCCACACCCGGAGAAGAGGAAAATGGTCTGTCGTGAGCAGACGCAGCACCTACCATCACGGCGACCTACGGACCGTGCTGGTCCGCGAGGGTGTCGCACTGCTGGCGGAGTCGGGCCTCGCCGGCTTCTCGGTGGCCAAGGTCGCCACCCGCGCGGGTGTGTCGTCGGCAGCCCCGTACCGCCACTTCCCCGACCGCGAGGCGCTGCTGGCCGCGTGCGCGGCGGCCGTCTTCGCCGACCTCGCCGACCTGCTCGCGAGGGCCGCCGAGGAGGCCGGCCCGGACCCGGTCGAGCGGCTCGCCGCCACCGCCGGGGCCTACGTCCGGTACGCCCTCGACCACCGCGCCGGCATCGACCTGCTCTACACCCACGACTTCGCGGGCCCTCACCGCGACACCGTCCGCGAGCAGAGCCGCCGGTTGATGGACGTGCTGATGACTCTGGCAGCCGAGGCGCTGCCCGCCGCCACCTCCTGGACCGACGTCGCCGATCTCGTCTACGTCCACCTGTCGGCGGCGTACGGCTATGCCACCTTGCTGTTCAAGGGCTCCCGCCCGCCGCGGAACGTCGAAGCGCACGTGGCCCGCGCCGTCGCCGCCGCCCGCGATCAGGTCATCGGTCACCTCATGCGGCTGGCGGGGCCGCCCACCGTGCGCCCATGACCACGAACGGGTGGCCGATCACCCGTTCGGCAAACAGAGCGAGGTCGGGACACGCTCAATATGAGGCGAGGCTGTTAGCGTAGGCCTGTTCACTCAGGAATCCGGAGCGCTGCGCCATGAGGTACACCGTCTCGATCGAGATCGCCCTGCCGCGGGAGAGGGTGGCCCAGTTGCTCGCTGACCCGGCACACATGCCGAAGTGGCTGCGGGGTCTGGTGCTGCATGAGCCGCTGAGCGGCGTGCACGGGCAGGTCGGTACCAAGTCGCGCGTCGTGATGCAGATGGGGCAGCAGAAGATGGAGGGCACCGAGACCATCACGCGCCGGGAGCCGGCGGACCTGCGCGGAATCCCGAAGGGGAGCGTCGTTCACTTCGAGCGCGAGATCGTCGGCGGGGGCATGTGGAGCGCCGCGCGCGAGCGGCTGACCGAAGCCGGCCCGGAGACGACGCTCTGGGTGAGCGAGAACGAATACCGGTTCAGTGGCCTGCTGATGCGGCTGGTGGGGCTCCTGATGCCCGGTGCCTTCCGCAAGCAGTCGCTACAGCACATGCAGGACTTCAGGGCGTTCGCCGAGGAGGGAAGGGACGTCCGCGACGCGAACGACTGATCTGCTTGCGGACGGCGGCGTCGACAACGTTGCGACCAGGGGGTTGTAGCCGCGTGCCACACGTTTGTGGCCGCTGACCCACCACGGTCGTCAAGACCATCCAGGCCCACCCTGCGCGGCACTGTCCACAGGGTCCTGAGGCATCTTGTTCCGATGCCCGCCGATGTTGCGATCTCCTCCCGGGCAGTGACCGGGTGGCGCCTCGACAGGGACCGGCTGGTGGCCGCTGTCTCCCGCTTCGCACCTGACATCCCCGTGAAAGACCACGCATAGTTGCGCCGACCGCGAGCACGCCCCCTTTCCAGGCGTGGGCGATGGTGGTCATCACTCCTGGATCGCCGGAGCCGAACGCGCTTCGCCCGGCTGCCTGCGCGCTCAACGGCGGCAGGCTCCGGACGCTGCCGCACCACGTCGGGTTCGAGGCTGGGCTCCCGCTCAACGACGAGCCTTCCTCGAAGGTCACGTACCCAGCCACCCGGCGCGGCCGGTGGAGCTCGCCGTGGAGATGTCCGTCGGCGGCGGCCTCTGGATGGAGCCGAACGACACGCGCTTCTTGCGGCGCAAGCGCGGCAGCAACGCCACCGGCGCCCGCACCTACGACTGTCCCGGCTACAGCTGGATGTTGCGCAAGCTCGTCCTGTACGCCGGACCGGTGATGGCGGATGGCAAGCGTCCCTTCTCCGCCGTCTCAGGGCGCGATCCTCGGCGCCGCGGTGAGCGTCCGAGTGCGGCGAGCGGCTCTGCCGCCGGCCGGAACGGCGACCGCCATCGCGCGCTGATCGGGGTCGATCGCTGCCTGGCCGGCCTGCCGCGGCCTCCGGGGCGATGACCGTGGTGGGCAGGCCGGCGGCCAGCAAGGCACGGATGTGGCGCACCGCAGCAGCCGCCGGCTGACGCCCATCGTGAGGGCCAGGGCACCGATCCGCATGCGACCCCCTCGCTCCGAGTTGACCTTCACACTGATGTGACGTCTTAGCGTCCCGGTTGTCAGTCATCGTCCAGCGAAGGAGCCAGTGATGCCGGGAGCAGTGGCCATGGGAGCCGGTCCGGGGATCGGCCGGTCGGTCGCCCGCCGGTCGCGCACCAGGGCTTGCCGATCGCGCCCGCACCGACGGCCGGAAACACGCGCCGACGTGGCCGAAGCCTTCGGTGTGCCAGTCATCTCGCCGACCGGGGACAGCGTCGATGAGACAGCGCTGCACGCCGCCCCGGACGCGGCGTCCGATGAGTTCGGCCTCCCAGAGGTCGTGGTCTGCAACGTGGCGATCATCCAGCCGGACACGCCCGGAGAACTGCCGGCGCGCGCCCAGGTGGATGCCTGGGCGGTCAACGTGGTCGGAGCGCTCGCCGCCGCAGCCCACGTCTCACCCGCGATGGCGCGGCGGGGAGCGGTTCGTTCATCATCACCGGCGGAATGCCCGAGGCCGAGCCGGGATGCGCCAGCCTCTCGCTCGGCAAGGCCGGAGGGCGAACCCTGGTGACTCTGCTCGGCCAGGAGCATGGGCCCTCGGGCGTCCACGTGGACGGTCCCGCCGCTGCGGTTACGGCCTTCGACCCCGACGACATCGCCGCACACCACTGGCGGTTGCGCATCCGGCCGCGAGACCAGTGGCAACGGGAAGTCCTCCACAGCGGCCGCGCCGGAGTAGCCGTCACGGTAGCCTCCACGTCGGAAGCTGAAGGCGATCAACGTTGACCGGCATCACGGGAACCGGGCGCCCGGAGGCGTGCACGGAAGGCGCCGCTTACGGCGTCATCGCCGAGCTGCTGGGCCGCTGGCAGAGGGCCTTCGACGACCACCGGACGGGCGACCTCGTCTCGCTGTTCACCGAGGACGCCCTGTTCCAGGGCATCAGCCCGCGGCTGCTGGCCGGCCCGGCCGAAATCTTCGGGTACTACGACAACGTCGCCGAAGGCGCGACGGCGATCGTGGAGGTGTTGCGGGCGAACCCGCTGTGCGACGCGATCGTGTGCGGGTTCGCGGACGTGACCTTCACCGCTCGTACCGGTGAGACCTTCCCGATACGTCTCTCCGTCGTCGCTCAGCGTTTCGAGGACACCTGGCGGATCTGTCACTATCACGCAGCGGCACGCTGACGACGCAACCCACACCTCGCTACCCGGCTCGCTCAGCCATCCGGAGGTGGCCGTTCCGAAGCCGGCGCATCAGGCCATCACGGTCCTGACCAACACCCGGTTCGGGCTGTGGGATCAACACCCCCCTCAGATACCGTCGAGCAGCAGGGCCGCCCGCCGGCCGTGGCCTTGGTCCCGTGGCACGGCACACCGCACCAGGACGGCACCACACCAGGATGGCGCCGCACCCCATCCACCCGAACCCGAAGATCAACTCTAGGTCCATGCGGGGGACGAGTCCTCAGGAATCTCCGGTGTCCCGGCGGGTGAACGCGCCCAGCAGCGTCTCCCGGATGACTCGCGAGGCGTCGTCGGGCGTCAGGCGTCCCGCGGCCACCTCGTCCGCGGCGCCGTGTATGACCAGGTGCGTGACGGATACCAGCCAGTCCACCGGCAGGTCGGCGCGGAAGGCTCCCTCACCTTGCCCCCAGGTGAGCAGCTCCCGCACCCGGGCCTCGGCCTGCTCGTGCAGCTCGCGGATCCTGGCGGGCGGCAGCTGCTTCTGAGCCGCTGCCAGGAGTGCGCGCGACTCGTCCACGAGTACCCAGCTGGTATCGATGAGCTGGACCAGCACATCCCGCGGATCACCCACCAGGTCCAGCCGGCCGAGCGTCCGCTCGCCACGCTCGAGCGCGTCGGCCAGGGCCGCTTCAAGGAGCTCGGCCCGCGTGGGGAAGTGCCCGTACAGGGTCATCCTGCCTACCCCGGCCGCCGCGGCGATCTCCGGGATGGACGCTTCCGGGTTGCGGCGCAGCGTCTCGATGGTGACACGCACGATCGCGGCGCGGTTGCGTCGCGCGTCCGCACGGATGCCGCCCTTGGGTCGCTCGTCACGCGCCATGCTCTTCAACCCCTGCAAGTCGTATTGGCCAATACGACTTATGCTACCGTGCCGTTCATACCCGTTGGGGGTATCTCGGATCGAATCGAGGGGTGGCTCTTCGTCCGCACAAAGTGTCGGTCAGCGCGCCGGGCTCAAGGAGTGGCTCGCGCTGATCGTGCTGGTCCTGCCCGCCATGTTGCTGTTCATGATGCTCACGATCTTGTTCCTGGCCATCCCCGAGCTGGCCGCGGAGCTGGAGCCGAGCAGTACCCAGATGTTGTGGATCATCGACATCTACGGCTTCCTGATGGCCGGGCTGCTGGTCACCATGGGCACCCTGGGCGACCGGATCGGCCACAGGCGGCTGCTGACAGCAGGTGCGGCCGTCTTCGCCGTCGTCTCGCTGATCGCCGCCAACACGTCCGACCCCGGCCTGATGATCCTTTGGCGGGCCATGCTCGGGGTGGCGGCGGCCACCCAGATGCCCGCCACCCTGGGCCTGATCTTCACCACGTTCGCCGACGCCAGACAGCGCGCCATCGCTGTCGGCGTGTGGGCGGCCGGCATCTCGGTGGGCACCGGCCTGGGCCCGGTGGTCGGCGGGGCGCTGCTGGAGGCGTTCTCCTGGCGTGCGGCCTTCCTGGTCGGGGTGCCCGTCATGCTGGTGGTGGCGATCGGCGCCCTGCTGCTGCTGTCCGACCACCGTAATCCGGCTGCTGGTCGGCCGGACGTGTTCAGCGTGGCGCTGTCGCTGGCGACCCTGCTGCCCATCGTCTACGGCGTCAAGGAACTGGCCAAGGACGACGCTCTGGCGGTGGCTCTGGCGAGCATCGCGATCGGGATGGCGTTCGGCGTCTGGTTCGTCGTTCGTCAGCTGCGACTGCCGGAGCCGCTGCTCGACGTTCGGCTGTTCGCCAACCGCACCGTCAGCGGCGCGCTGGGCGTCTTCCTGCTCGCCGCGACCGCTCTCGGCGGCGTGTATCTGCTGTTCACGCAGTACCTGCAGCTGGTCGAGGGCCTCTCGCCGCTGCGAGCGGGACTGTGGGTGCTGCCGGGAGCGGCCCTGCTGGTGCTCGTCTCCACACTCTCGCCCGTTCTGGTACGGCACATCCGCCCGGGATACCTGATCGCGGCCGGGCTGGTCGTCCAGGTGATCGGTTACCTGATGCTCACCCAGGTCGACAGCGTCGGCGGGCTGCCGCTGCTGGTGGCGGGCTTCATGGTGCTCTACCCTGCCGTCGCGCCGTCCATGGCGCTGACCACCAACCTGGTCGTCGGCTCGGTACCGCCGCAGAAGGCGGGTGCGGCCTCCGGACTGGCCACCACGTGCAGTGACTTGGGCATCTCACTCGGTATCGCCGTCATCGGCAGCATCGGCGCCGCCGTCTATCGCGCCGGAACCGCCGGCGCCCTGCCCGCGGGCCTGCCGCGCGAGACCGCCGAGGCCGCCCGCGACAGCCTTGACGGCGCCGTCTCCGCGGCACCTGGCCTGCCGGCCGATCTGGGCGCCGCGCTACTCGTCCCGGCCCGCGAAGCCTTCACCAGCGGACTCAACACGGCCGCCGTCACCGCCGCGGTGATCGCCGCGGTCGCGGCTGCCCTCGCGTTGCTCAAGCTTCGCCACATCCCGCCGACAGGCCGCCCGCAGCCCACCGAATAGCTCCTCGGGACATTCGGCACCCCGCTGGCAAGGGTCACGACCGTCATGTGACAAGACCTGCCTGATTCCCCCTGAATTGACGTATGCCGATATAGGCATATGATGGCGGCCATGGCACGAGCAGCGACGACGTCGGACGTCTTCAACGCGATCGCCGAGCCGCAGCGCAGGGAGATCCTGGTACTGCTGCGGGCGGGTGAGCGGCCGGTGACCGAGTTGGCCCAGGAACTGGGGATGACCCAGCCGCGGGCGTCCAAACACCTGCGGGTGCTCCGGGAGGTCGGGCTGGTACGGGACCGCAAGGCAGGCAAACAGCGCCTGTACGGCCTGGACGCCCGCGGGCTGCGGCCGGTCCACGAGTGGACCGGCGGCTTCGAGCGGTTCTGGAACGAGAGCTTCGACCGGCTGGACGCCTACGTGCAGGACCTCAAGCAGGCACGTCAGGAAGGAAGTAGCTGATGAGCGAGACGGGACGAGGAGCGCCGGCGCGGTCTGCGACGGCCGACCGCGAGGTTGTGATCTCCCAGGTCATCGAGGCCCCACGGGAGCTGGTGTTCGAGGCGTTCACCGAGGTGCGGCACCTGTCGCGGTGGTGGGGGCCGGAGGGGTTCACCACCACCACGCGGTCCTTCGAGTTCCGCGTCGGCGGGGAGTGGGACTTCGTGATGCACGGGCCGGACGGGACGGACTACCAGGAGTGGATCACCTGGACGCAGATCGTCCCGCCGGAGGGGATCGTGCTGCTGCACGGCGAGTACCGCGGCGACCCGAACGCCTTCGAGTCGTTCCTCGCCTTCGCGCCCGAGGGGGCGTCGACCCGGGTCGAGATGCGCACGGTGTTCCCCACCAAGGAGCTGCGCGACGAAGCGGTCGAGAAATACCACGCGATCGAGGGCGGCCGGCAGACCCTGGGCAACCTGGCCGCCTACGTCACCGAGATCGTCCGGAAGGGAGTGGAGGGCTGATGGCCGGCAAGGTGTTCTTCAGCGTGTCGATGTCGCTGGACGGGTTCATCGCACCCGAGTCGGTCGGGGATCTGATGGGGCGGCAGTGGATGGAACTGCAGCGGTGGATCTTCCCGCAGCGGTTCTTCCGGGAGAACCTGAAGCTCGGCGGGGGCGGAGAGGAGGGGCGCGACAACGACATCGTGCGGGAGACGTTCGAGCGCACCGGCGCGAGCGTGATGGGCAAGCGCATGTTCGACGCCGGCGAGCAGATGTGGCCGGAGGAGGCGCCGTTCCACACGCCGGTGTACGTCGTGACGCACGAGAAGCGCGACCCCTGGGAGCGGCCGGGCGGGACCACCTTCCACTTCGTCAACGACGGCATCGAGGCCGCGCTCGACCAGGCCCGCCAGGCCGCCGGCGACCGCGACGTCCGCATCGCGGGCGGCGCAGCAACGATCCTTGCGTACGTGAACGCCGGCCTGGTCGACGAGTTCTCGATCGCGTTGTCACCCGTGCTGTTCGGCTCCGGAATCCGCCTGTTCGAGGGCGTGGACGCGGGCCGCGTGGCCCTGGAGCAGGTCCGCGGGGAGCCGACGCAGCGGGTGACCCACCTGACCTACGCAGTCCGCGAGCGGTGATCGTCTCGGCCTCAGCGCTCCCCGCCGAGGTCGGCACCGCGATGAGCATCCTCGGCGCGCTGAGCATCGGGGCCCTCCCCGCTCCCGAACACGTCCCAGCCGCCAGGCGGCTTCCGTGACTACGCGAGCTCACCGCGTTCGGCGAGCGAACGTCATGCTGCGCAGCTCTCCGCGAGAACGGCCCGGCCGGCCTCTGAGATCGCGCATGGACGGATGGTGACGTTCCCCTTCAAACCTTGGCGGCCGGCGATCGTGCCCTTATGTTGGTGATCGTTTTGCTGACTCTTCGAACCGCGGGGTGATCATGGGATCCACGCGCACGAACCTGACCATTCTGGCGAGCATCCTCCTCATGGCCGGGCAGGCGGCGGGCGCGGGCCCGGCCGTGGCGGACAGCTGTCCGGTGATCACCGACCAGTGGGAGGTCACCGACCTGGGCGTCACCGGGAGCGCGCTCGACATCAACGACCTGGGACAGATCGCCGGCTCCAGCGTGAGCGCGACCGGCGAACAGCGGGCGACCGTCTGGGACGGCGCACAGGTGATCGATCTGGGCAGTCTCGGCGGCGGCCACGCCTACGCCGGCGCCCTCGACGAGGACGGCAACGTCGTCGGCAGCAGCTACACGGCGACGGAGAAGGGGCACGCCTTCCACTGGCGCGCTGGGACGATGACCGACCTCGGCCCCTTCGGCATCCCCACCCTGGTCCGCGACGTCAGCGCCGGCGTCATCGTGGGCGAATATCGGTACCTGCTGCCCAACGGCACGGCCCGCTACCAGGCGTTCCGCATCCAGAACGGCGTCAGGACCGACCTCGCCGCCGTCTCCGGCAGCAATGCGGCGGCCGTCAACCCGGCCGGGCAGATCGCCGGCACCCAGCGCCGTCTCGAACCGCCCGGCCCGGCGAGCCAGCGGACCCACCGGGCGTTTCTCTGGGACGACGGCGTCATCACCGAACTCGGCACACTCGGCGGTCAGTGGAGCCAGGCCGAGGGGATCAACGGCGACGGCCACATCGTCGGCCAGTCGGCGCTCGGCGCGGACGGCGTTGTCGCGGGCGGATACCTCTGGAGCGCCGAAGAGGGGATGCGGCGCCTGCCCGACGCCGGCGGCCTGGCCGCGCCCAAGGCCGTCAACGACGACGACGTGATCGTCGGCACGCACACCTGCACGAGTGCCGGCACCGCCGCCCACGCGGCGATCTGGACCGGCCTCGACACGGCGCCCGTCCTGCTGCCCGACCCGGCGACAGGCACCGCCACGATGGCCAATGCCGTCAACGCGCAGGGCGAGATCACCGGGTGGGCCGAGGCTCCCGACGGCTCACGGCGCGCCCTCGTGTGGCGGCCCGCGCCCGGGAACTCCTGACCATCAGCCGGCCTAACCTGCTCCGCCGCGTGCGGCGAGTCACGTTGGGTGCCACTGAAGGGTCACCCAATGTGACTCCGGGATCTGGTCGCCGCAGGGATCCGTCGTCCTCCGGCGGGCGCTGAGCTGCGGTAGCAAGGCGTGTTCGGCCGGATGGTGCCGATGACCATGGTCACATTTCAGCGGCTGTGTCACACGCAGGATCTTGGCGATGCAGGCATTCAGCCATGCTGCTGCGTTAATCTACAGCGTAAAGGCGCCGGCGCGGATTTCGCATTGCCCTCCGCAGACATGAAGGCGCGTGCCTCGGCCAGGTCGTGCGTGACACCGGGCAGCACAGGTGACGCCCAGACGAATCGGCCGGCCGGGTCGGCCACGACGTACACGTTCACGCCGCGGCGTCGGTGCTCGCCGGAGTAGTACGGCCGTTCGTTGGCCAGCCGGTCGATCGGGACCGGGGTTCCGTCCAGGATGGTGGCCCGCGCGTAAGACGGCAGTGTGGACGTAGCGCCAGGCGGCGCCGGTGCAGGCTTGCCCCGGATGGGCCACGCACGTTCACTGGCGGCGGCGCTCGACACGCCGGGCGCGGATCAGCGAGGCCGGGCGCATCAGGGGTAACGGAACAGCGGAATCGCGGCAGGGTAAGCAGCAACGAGGCTCCCGTCTGAGGCATCGGATCTTGGTCGACTGCTGTCCGATCGGGAGCCTCCTCTTACCCGCCGCCGCTTCCCGTGAAGCCGCACCGGCCGGCCACCAGGTTGGAAAGAGCTCATGATTTCATGACTCTACAAATTCATTCTGTTGTATCGGCGCACCGAGACTTTAACAATGGCGCCCGGAGGGCTTGGGCTGCGGTCAAAAAACTAGGGTATGCAAGGCTTGGGCGGTCGTGCGCCAGGCGGGAAGAGGGTCACCAGTGCGACATTTCCGGCCGTCGAACGCCGGACCTGAGCAATCAACTGGATCGAGAGCTGTGCGGTGCGGTAATGGATCGGGACAAGATGGCAGAAAATGGAGAGGCCCATTCTCTGGCTCCCGCAACGGAAATCCCTCAACTGCTCGAGATGTACAACCGTGCTCTGGATGACGCGGCGGCCCTCCCGATCTTCTTCGTGAAGATACCCTGCAGGGCCTCTCGCTGGCGGCTCCTGAAGCGGCTTGCTGTGCTGCCACGACTCACGCTGGGCACGCACACGCTCCTCGTGCGACATATTGACCGGAATCTTGCCACCATCATTCGTCACCAAAGTGTTAAAGGGGCTCTTGGGCATCTCACGGAGGCGCAGGCCAGGGATCGAGATTCGTGTACGGCCTTCCGTAATTCCCTGCCCCCCGCCAGGCTCGCCCTCGTCGTGATTGGAGTGGCTGTCTCGGCGACCATAATCGCTCTGCTTTTGAGTTCCATCCCGAAGCGGCTGTTTGCTCGAGCTTTTCCGGGCGAAGGATTCGATCGCGCGTTTCAGGCAGTTGCCGCAGAGCTGCTTGATTTGGCCACAGGAGGGGGAGGGGGTGATCTTATGAACGCGCTGGGCGGTGCAATGAAGCTGGGCGTGCAGGGTGTTCTGGCACTATTGTCGGTCATGCTTATCACGAGCTACTTGATTGCCCGCCCCCTCGTTTCCGCCTTCCGCATAAAACGCCAGATCCTCTGTCTCGCCGACCAGGATGTACTGGACGTCAAGGATACCGCGAGCAGCTGGTATGTGAACAAGTCCACTGGAGCTTACACGCAGGAGCGCAAGGTCTCTGCAGTACTCGGACTTCGGCGAACGCCAACTGAACGGCCACTTGACCTTGCAATTCTCTCCTTCCCAGCCCTATGTGCACTGCTGCTGACAGCAGCGTACGCATGGATAACGGGAAGACGGCTCGTCGAGGATTATCTCGCCCAGAAGCCGAGTTTTGATGACAGCTGGTTCCTTGCCTTCTTTCCTATTCCCTGCCTGTTCATCTGGCTTGCCAGTCTGTGGCTGCTGCGCTTCAAATGGCTGCATAACACCTGGCGCGGTAGGCAAGGCACGACACCTGCACCGCCCCTGGTCTATGCCACGAGCAGTGGCGATTATGTCGAGTCACGCCCCATCGCCGAGGCGGTGGCATGGCCGCTTGCGAGCGGACCTGTGTTCTTCACCCTGCTGACGTATCCGCTGGTCGGCGCAGTTCATTTCCACCGACTTGTGTTGACGGGGGATCGTTTGCGCGCTGAAGCGGCGCGTCGGGAGGGACGATCCCATCGCAAAGGGCATCCGGTGCTGGCAACCGCGGCCTTCGTATCGGTCCTCGCTACGCCAATAGTTGTCTCCGTTCATTTGTGGCGGCTGTGCGCGCTGCTTGGTCGGTGCCGCACTGCTAGGAGATACAGAGCGTTCGCGATCCCTGCCTGCCTTCTGTTGACCTCTGTCATGCCCCTCGCCTATGTGCCCTGGACGAATGTGTGGTGGATCGCCTTCTGGGGGATGCTTTTCGCGCTTCCGACGCTGATTTACCCGCTGTTGATCGCGGCTATCCAAAAATGCCAGAACCATCTCGTCCAGGCGTTCGCAACTCCAGTACCGTATGGACAGTGCGAGAAAGCGCGGCCCCACCGATGTCTTCCACTGAACGCAGAGAAAGGCTCCGAAAACGGCCCGTCGGATTGCGCAGGTTGAACTCGGAGAATCATAAAATTGTCCATGCGCAACAAGGAAGCCTTGCTCGACGGCCTGGTCGAACGCGTGCTCGCCCGCGCCTTCACCCTCCGGATCGACGGCGACCGGCGACAGTTGCTACGAGCGTTCGCCACCGGCTACCGCCGCGAGCTGCTGCGTCACCCCGGCCTCCTGCCGCTGGCCACCACCCGGCCCGTGACCACGCCCGAGGCCCTGCGCATGCTCGAAACCGGCGCCGCTCCCCGCCCCGGGCCCCCAGGCCGATCCGGCCGAGTTCCCAACCTGACCCCATCCATCCGCGCCGGGCTCGGCACCCCCGCAAGACCGTGCCGATCGAGGACGACGAGATCGTGGACCAAGTCGTAACCGCGCACGTGCTGGCAGGGCGCCCGGCGACGCCGGTCACCTTCGACACAGGACAGTCCGATGAAGGCTCGCGCTGCGGGGATCCCGGGCCTGAAGACCGAGCAGTCTCCGGAAGACCTCCGCCGTTGCCGGGCAACGGAGGCAGTCGCCAACCCGGCCAGCCTCAATCGGTCCTGGCGCCACGATGGCAAGGATCGGCTCTCATGCTCGGACCGTTCAGTGCCAGCGCCCCCGGGCGTCGAAATGAACCTTGGAGAAGTCGCGCGCGGCCAGGTGGTCCTTGCGGACGCCCCACAGCAGGTACGCGTAATCGCCCCAGGTCATCTCCGCTGCGCCGGCCCCGGCCACTTGCAGCAGCGTGACCCACTGGCGCGCCTCTTCATGGAAGGCCGGATCACCAGGCAGGCCGGCGCCGGCGGCACGCGCCGCCACAGCCTCGATCGAGTCCTGGAACGCGCTGCAGTCGGAGTATCCGCCCACCTGATGCGGCGGCCCGGACGCCCCAGCAGCCTTGAAGTCCTCGAGTTCCATTTCGAAGCTCTCACCGGCCTCTTCGTCCACCACGTGATCCCACACCGCCTCATGCGCTTCGTCGATGCTTCCGAAGGCGTCTGCCAGTGCGGGATGATCGCGACCCGGCCAGGTCGGTTCGGTGGCCGCCGCCAGCGCCTGCTCGGCATGCACGTTGGCACGGTCGTCGGGTACGGGCCGCTCGGCGACCACGGTCCCCGACGGCACGTAGATCACCTGGGTCTCGTGTTCAGGCCGGGTGGAGAGGAAGAACAGCAGCGTGCCGGTGTCCGGCAGCACGATGTCCGTCTCGTAGCGCGTCAGTGCCCCGCAGTCGAGCTCGGCCACGAACGACAGCGGCCAGCCGTCTGCGCACGACGGCCACGCCATGGCGGACGGCAGCCTTGCGACACCCCCGAGCCGCCCGACCACGACCTCTCCGTCCTCGGCGGCCGACAGCCTGATGGCGGGCCGTAGCATTCCGATGAGCCGCTCCGCCGTTTCGGCAGGCAACTCCTGCCGCGCGAACTCAGCGACATCACTCTTCCAGTCCGGCATGCCGCCCATCTTGCTCCACGCGTACGACACAACGGTCGAAAAGCGGTGGACGCGGCTCTGATGGAGACAAGTCTCGGATCATGACAGAGGGGCATTTGTCGGTTCCGGCTGATATCCATGATCACCCAGCGTTTCTGATCATGAGTGGAGCCGAGTGATGACGTCAGCGGGCAAATGGGACCACTTGGGCCCGGCCACCAGTGCTGCCTACCAGCGGTTCGACGAGCTCACCGAGCAGGGCCTCGACCCCGGCCCCGGCGTCGACTGGCGGGTATACGGCACCTACGCGCAGATGAAGCTCTGGCTGGGGCCGGAAGGCGGTCATGACTACGACGAGCGGGTGCTGCGCGTGGTCCGGTCGGTGGCCGAGCGTGACATCGACTTCACCTACCGGGAAGCGCATCACCTCATGGAGCGTGCGGGGTACTGGGTGCGGCAGGGGCACACCCGTTATGAGGAGCTGTTCCGGATCCCGCTCGCGGCGGCCCGCAGGTTCGACCACCAGCTGCGCCGGGACCTGCTTCGCTGGCTGACGTCGGGACCGGCGCTGAAGGACGCGCGGGCGCTCCTGGCCGAGCAGGTGACCGAGCTGCTCACCGAACCCGCCGAGAACGGCCCGGCCGGGGTGGTCCGGACCGAGATGGGCGACACCGACCACTTCGCCCGCATCCTGGCCGAGGAGTACGGCCCGCGCCTGGTCGAGGTGCTGCCGCTGCTCCGCCACTGGAACAGCGCCCGCTCGACCAGACCCAGCGCCCGGTGGCTGAGGAACGCCGCGCGGATGCTCACGCCCGGCGCGGTCGCCCTGGTCCGTGAGCTGCTCACGCGGCTGGCGGCCTACCGGGGCGGAGACTGGGTCGTCCGATACGACGACAAGGAGTGGCGGGACAAGGTCTTCCTCAAGGAGGACACCATCGTGGTGGTGCGCGGCATCCTGTGGACCTGCCAGGTCATCGACGAGCGCTGGGTGACCTCGCTCGTCACCGACGTCGCGATGACCTGCGGCACCGGCAGCAACGGGATGGGCTCCACGTGCCGCTGCGAGCCCGTCACCAACGCCGCCGTCGGCGTCCTGGCCCGCAGGGGTGGCCTCGACGTGATCGTCCCGCTGTCCAGGATCCAGGCGAAGGTGCGCGCGAGGTCCGTACAGAGGAATCTGAGCCTCGCCCTCGACGCGGTGGCCGCCGAGAAGGGGCTGACCCGCGAGCAACTGCTCGACCGGACGGTCCCCACCTTCGGCCTGGACGCCGGCGGCGTCCGTGAGGAGAGGATCGGCGACTACCGGGTCAGGTTGTGCGCCGACGTGCCCACCCTGCGCTACGTGAACGCCGCCGGCAAGACCGTCAAGTCGCTGCCGAAGGATCTGCGCGCGGAGCTGTCCGATCTGCGGGCCATCCTGAAGGAGCTCAAGCTGGCGCAGGCGGCCGAGCGGTCCCGCTTGGAACAGGCGATCGTCCACGAACGGACGTGGCACTGGCGCGAGGTGACCGAGTACTTCCTCGACCATCCCGTCACCGGCCCCTACGCCCGCACCCTGGTCTGGCAGATCGCCGGCGGCCCGGCGGCCCTGCCGGTCAAGACCGCCGAGGGCTGGGAACTGGCCGGCCACCGCCCCGCCCCCGACGCCGTGGCAGGCCTGTGGCACCCGATCCACGCGACCGCCGACGAGGTCGCGGCGTGGCGCGACCAGCTCATCGAGAGCGGTGTACGCCAGCCGTTCAAGCAGGTCTTCCGCGAGCTCTACCTGCTGACCCCCGCCGAGGAGCGGACCGGCACCTTCTCCAACCGTTTCGCCGGTCACGTTCTGCGTTATGGCCAGGCCCGGACCCTGCTGGGCCAGCGCGGCTGGACCGGCCGGTCCATCGGCAACTGGGACCATGTGAACGGCGGCGACCAGGGCGAGGTGGTGCGCGACCTGGCGGGCTGGCAGGCCCGCTGGGCCCTGCACATCGTCTCCGCCTCCGGGGCCGAGACCTCCATGCTGTGCGCCACCGAGGGCATCACCTTCCACCGCGACGGGCAACCGGCGTCGATGGCCGATCTGCCGCCGCTGGTGCTGTCGGAGATCCTCCGCGAGGCCGACCTCGCCGTAGGCGTGGCCTCGGTCGCCCGCGACGACCAGGCGCTGATCGGCCACGAACGCTACTGGCGCTCCCACGGCTTCGGCGAGCTGACGGAGACGGCCAGGACCCGGCGCGAGGTGCTGGCGCGGCTGTTGCCGAAACTGAAGATCGCCTCCCGGGTGGCGCTGACCGACAGATTCCTTCTCGTACGGGGCGATCTGAGGACGTACAAGATCCATCTGGGGTCGACGAACATCCTGATGGAGCCCAACGACGCGTACCTGTGCATCGTCCCGGCGAGCGGGCACGCGGCCGGGTCGGTGTTCCTGCCGTTCGAGGACGACGGGGGGACGCTGTCGGTGATCCTTTCGAAGGCGTACCTCCTGGCCGACGACACGGCGATCACCGACCCGACGATCACCCGGCAACTCGGCTGAACCACCGCTCAGACACCGCCGGGAGTTCGCCTGCCACCGGCGAACGGGGGATCGGCGCTCAGGCGTGGGCCATTCGGCCTGGGCCACGCCTGATCCTGCCTTCGCCGGCGCGCCCGCGCGTCAGCCCCCTTGCTGGGGAGGAGAAGGCGGCGCCGGACGATGCCGCGACGCCGGTGTTCCAGCACCTCCTCGGCCGGCAGCGCGGTTCGCGGACCATGGAAGCGTTCGGCCCGGCGGGCTCAGCTCACACCGTGGAACGGCAGCCCGATGTTCTCCCCCCGCAGCAGCCTGTCGATCGACTGCTCCATCACCTTGCTGTCGTTCAGGTGCGGGAACGGCTCCCCGGCGGGCACGTCCACTCCGAGGAACCGGCACAGCGGCTCCCACCCTTCCCGCACGTCGAACACCAGCAGCCGCTCGGGCGGCAGGCTCGCCTGCACCGTGGCCACGTGCCGCTCGAACGCCAGGAGGCTGTCCTTCTCGTCGAGAGGCTCGCCGAAGGCCCGGTCGCTGCCCAGCCCCTCCCGGATCATGCGTTCGAGCAGCGGGCGGGTGGTGTTCATGTTCTCGACCAGAGAGGCCATCTCCGGTGCGAGCTTGTCGGCCTGTAACCGCGCCGGCCCGTTGGCGATGAGCGCCTGCATGCTCGCGATCCAGGTGTGCGGGTCGCGTACCGTGAGGACCACCTTGGCCTGCGGGCAGGCGTCGGCCAGCTCGCGCCAGAAGAACGAGGCCGGCCAGTCCACGGCCGAACGGAACCCCTCGAGCACGTGGTCCCAGTCGGGCACCACGTCAGGGGCGGCCAGCGGCGCCCACCGCCGGGCGCGGTCGGGATCGGACCCGACGTCGAACATGTGGTGGCAGGGCCCGAACCCCAGCCGCTCCAGCGCCGCCTTCATCGAACTCGTACCGGTGCGCGGGAAACCCGCGCCGATCACGGTCAGCATGGTGCTCCTCCATGGTGTCGGCTGCCCCGATCATGGTGGCGTGACCATGGCCCTGGCAATCCTCGGAACCCGGGTGCAGGGCGGTCATCGTGGCAGTGTTGTCGCCGCGCGCGTCCCATGCCGACGGCCTGCGTTGGGCGATGGCGTCGAACCGCCTGAACGTGGCGCATCGCCGTGCCGGTACCAACGCCGAAGACGCGGACGAGGCATGCCGTCGGCGGTCTCGGCGCTGGGTGATCGCCTCGGGCGGTGTCGGTGCCGTCGAACCGCAGCGCCGGCAGGTCCTGGTGCAGTGCGTGGATGGTGACGAGAGCGACGATGAGCCGCCGGTCACGGTGTGGCCGTGCCCCCGTCCACGCCGATCGCCGGGAGCGGCGGTGCCGCCCTGGTCGCCGCGCCCGCGTCAGGCCCGCACGCCGCCTCCAGCAGGTGGTTCCCGAGCGCGAAGTCGATGGGGTGCGTGACGGGACTGCCGTTCTCGTCGAGCTGCTGGTAGTTCCTCAGGTTGGTGCCGAAGGCGAACTGGCGGTCGCCGCCGGTGCCGGAGAACGCGAAGGTCTGCATGCCGGGGATGCTCCCGTCGTGCCCCCAGAATCTGCCGCACGGCAGGTCGAGGGGGAAGATCCCGAGACCGTAGTCGATCACGGCGCCAGAGAAGGCCCTGATGGGCACCGTCTTCTGCATCTCGGCGAGCAGGGTCGCGTCGAGCAGTTCGCCGCGCAGCAGCAGCCGGAAGAAGCGGTTGAGGTCCTCCATCGTCGAGGCGACCGCACCCGACGTCCAGGCCCAGGACATGTTGTAGACGCTGTAGTCCTTGGGCGGGTCGAAGTAGCCGAACAGCGCCTCGTACGCCTTGGAGCTCGGCCCGGGCAGGTACGGCGTGCGCGGGAACGACGTGTGCCGCAGCCCGGCCTTCCGGAAGACCTGGTCGGTGAGGTACCGCTCGGCACTCGTGCCCGTCACCTTCTCCAGCAGCAGGCCGGCGATGACGAAGTTCGTGTTCGAGTACGACCCGGGTGTCACCCCCGGCTGCCCGGTCGCCGGGGCGCCGAGTCCCGCCCGGGCCAGCTCCTGCGGCGAGAAGGCGCGGAAGCGGTTGGCGTCCAGGCTCTCGATGGACGGGAAGATCACCTCGGTGTGGTTGGCGATGTGGCTGGTGTGGTTGAGCAGCATGCGTACGGTGATCTGCTGCCCGCGCTCACCCGGGATCAGCTCCGGCAGGTAGCGGCCGATGGGGGCGTCGAGCTCGATCGTGCCCTTGCCGACCTGCTGTAATACGCCCACGGCGACGAACGACTTGGTGATGCTCCCGGCCCGGTGCACCATCTCGGGACGCATCGGGCGGCCGGTCTCGACGTCGGCGACGCCCGCGGCGCCCTTCCAGCTCCGCCGGCCGTCCACGACGTTCGCATAGGTGCCGTACATGCCGGCCTCGTGCATGGCGTCCAGCGTCTGGCGCAACCGCTGCCGGTCGAGGCCGCCGACGTCGGCGGCGGCCGCGGGTGCCGCCGCGAGCAGCGCGGCGGCCAGGGTCGCGGCTCCCAGCCGCGAGGCGAGCATGCTGTATCGACGAATGGTCATGGCGCTCAGCATGAGCCTTTCGCCCGGCGGCGGTCAGTGCGCTGTGTCACGGGTCCCGCATGACAGAAGTCAGTTCCCGTACCAGGCCGACGTGGCCGTGATCGGCCAAGCCGGGTGTCCATGCCGCCAGCGGGAGCGACCCGGAAGCCGGAGCCGCGGACGACCAGATCATCACGAGCGCCGGGGTACTCGCCGGCGATGGAGAGGCCGGCGTGGCCGCTGCGGATGTCGGCCGGCAGGGCGGGAAAGCGGCCAGGGGGCCGACGGTGTCCCGGCTCCTCCTGCGGAGAGCCGGCCCGGTTCTCACAAGCAGCGCAGCGTGTTCTCATGTGTGGGTGATAGATCAATACCGGGACGTCCTGCGTCGCGCCGCCTGGCTGGACGCCCTCTGCTGGATCGTCGTGCAGCCCCTCGGCGAGGACCTCGGCCTCGACGACGTCTTGTGGCGGGTGAACGGTGGCCGCGATCCCGAACGGCGCGTGATGGCCTACCCGCCCGAGGAGGCGCTGGAGGCGGACGGGCCCGTGCTCTTCGCGTTCGAGGGCGACGGCGCCTGGGGCCTGCTGGAGTTCACCAACGGTTACCTGTTCTCCGACCAGGTCCTCGCCACGGTCAGCGAGGGTGCCCGGGTGTGGATGGCGGCTCGACGGTCTGGCGCGCGACGACTTCGACGGCAAGTGCGCCGCTGTGTTCGCCTTCACCGAGCAGACCACCGGAGTGGGTTTCGACGCCGATCAGTTGCTCGCGGAGAACGCGCCCGTCATCGTCCTGGACGTGCCGCGCGATCGCAGAGTACGTGCAGCGGCGCGGGCGCACGGCGACGCCCAGGTCGTCGGCCGGCCGCATGCCCTCAGCTCGCCGGACGCGGCCGGATAGCCTGCTCCTCGCCTCCTGGCGCGCCGATCACGGTTCCGACCTGCGCCGGCCCGACGCCCGCGTCCGGGTGTGAGCCCAGCTCGATGTCCGCGTCCGGGCACGAGCGCAGCACGACGTCAGGCGCCGGCGCGCCCACGCGGACGACGCTGTTGTCCCGGAAGCGCAGCCCCGCCGTGTCCTTGGCGTCGAGCGCGGGCACGCCGTCCAGCACGAAGCGGTTCCCCTCGACGACGACGCCCCGGTGCACCGGATGGGCGGGATCGGACCGGCTGCTGCGGGGATCGACGAACACGCCAGGGCCGCCCGGCTCGATGATCTCGTTGTTCCGTACGGTCAGGTCGCGCACCGGCCCCGACTCCCACCATTCGGCGGCATCGCCCGAAACGTAGACCGCCGCCATCCCCGTCCGCTCGAACCGGTTCTCCTCGATGAGCACCTGCCGGCGGGTGGTCACGAGCACGCCGCGCGTCGGCACGTTGCGGAAGACGTTGCGGGCGAGGTGCACGGCGGGGGTCCTGGTGACGTTCTCCACCGCGGCCCGCCCGGCCAGCCCGCCGGGGAGCGCGGCGCCGACCGTCAGGACGATGCTCCTGAGCGGGGCGTCGTGGTCCCGGCCGCTGGGCTGGCGCACCCGCCGCACCGTCGCCGCGGCGATCGGGCGCAGCGTCTCGCGGTCGACGATCTCGACCTGGTCGCCGGGTGCGAACTGGGGCATGCCCGCGGTCTCCCGGTGCGCGTACTCCAGCTCCAGGGTGCGGGGGCCGGGCTGGCCGGCCACGCGCAGGTAGGTGCCGTGCACGTTGACCGGATCGTCGTGCGGCCCGTCGAAGAGGCAGTCGCGCACGACGGCCCGGCCCGAGCAGCCGGAGAACTGCACGAAGTCGGCGTACCCGGCGCTGTACCGGCCGGTGTCACGCGGCGCCCGGAACTCGCAGTCCTCGATGGTGACGTCCTGGGCGGCCTGCGCAACCACGCCGAAGCCGTGCAGGAACCCGAAGCGCAGACCGGACAGCGTCACCTCGGCGCTGTCGAGCACGAGCCCGCCCGGATGGTCCCGGGTCGTCGGCCGCATCTGGTAGACGAGGCCGGTGTCGGCGGGTTCGCCGCCGTGGTCGTACTCGATGCGGATCTCCCGCCGCCCCACCGGCTCGATCCGCCTGACCCGGTCGAAGAGCGGGTTGGGGGCGCGGCGCGTGCGCCCGCTCGCGGGATCGTGCACCTGCGTGTACTCCAGCGCGTCGCGCCCCTCCCAGGCGTACGCTCCCGTGCCCAGGAGCTCCCCGTGCCAGCGCACGGAGCGGCCCTCGACGGAGAAGAGCGTGGCCTCGGGCACGCTGATCAGCCGGTACGCCCGCCCCGCCGCGACCCCGGCGGCCACCACGGTGGCGTCCACGACGGTCGGCACGGCGAAGTCGAAGGCGAGCCCCTCGATCCGCACCCGGCGGGAGTCGAGCACGGCGAAGGTCGTCTGCAGCCCGTGCAGGATCAGGCGGGCGCCCGCACCGGAGATCACCAGCTCCTCGGCCGCCTCGACGAGCAGGGCGATCGTCTTGTCACGGTGGCGCGGGTCGTCCCCCACGGTGTTGGAGACGTACAGCTCACGACGCTCCGCCCGTTCCGGCCAGAGATGGTAGTCGCCGGGCGGGAACCGGAGCGTCGCCGGCCCCCGCTGGGCAGCCGCGGCGCGCAGGGCCGCGGTGACGGCGGGCGCCGCGTCGGCTCGCGCGCCGGGAACCGCGCCGAAGCCGGTCACGTCAAGCACTCTCGCCACCCGCCGTCAGCGTCCCGGGATCCACCACGACGCGCCCGCCCGCGCTCAGGTCGATCAGGCCCTCCCGGTCGCCGGTCCGCACGACTACGCGGGCACGGCCGGCGGGCCGCCGCGCGGTCAGCGCGAGCTCCGTCACCGTGATCCGACCGGCCACGGTGTCCCAGGCGACGTCCACCGAGACCCCCGGCCGGGCGACGATCCCGCGTACCCGCCCGCTGCGCCACTCGGCGGGCACGGCGGGCAGGACGGTGATCGTGTCGTCGTGGCTCTGCACCAGCATCTCCGCCACCGCCGCGACATAGCCGAGGTTGCCGTCGATCTGGAACGGCGGATGCGCCGCGAACAGGTTCGGGTACAGCCCGCCGCGCTCGCCCGCCTGCTCCACCGGCGCCGGGCGCAGCACCAGGCCGAGCAGCCGCGACACCCTGGCGGGCTCCCTGAGCCTGGCCCACAGCGCCAGCTTCCAGGCGAGCGACCAGCCGGTCGAGTCGTCCTGCCGGTCGTCCAGGCTCCTGGCCACGGCGGCCCTGAGCCGCGCGTCCGGCGGCGTGTCCCCTGGATAGGCGAAGAGCAGATGGCTGAGGTGCCGATGCCCGCGCTCGGCCTGCGGCGGGTCGTCGAGCCATTCGCGGACGAGACCGTCGCGGCCCGCCGATGGCGCCGGGATCAGCGGGAGCGCGGCCCGCGCCGCCACGACGACCGGGTCACCGGAGAGGTGCAGGCGCTCCGCCAGGTCGGACAGCCTGGTGAACAGCCCGGAGATCAGCGTCAAATCCATCGTGGCCGAGCGGCCGACCGCGACGTGCCGCCCGTCCGGCGTGAGGTGGTGGTTCTCCGGTGAGGTGGAGGGCGAGGTGCCGAGGGTCCCGCCGGGCAGCCTGACGAGCCAGTCGAGGCAGAACGCGGCGGCCTCGCGCAACACCGGCCAGGCCCGTTCGCGGGCGAAGCGCTCGTCCGCGCCGAAACGCAGCCGCTCGGCCAGGAGCCAGCTCAGCCACACCCCGCCCATCGGCCAGAACGCCCAGGCCGGGTCCGCGTGCCCCCTGCCGACGGGCGAGGTGAACGCCCAGGCGTCGGTGTTGTGGTGGGCCACCCAGCCGCGGGCGCCGTAGAGCCGCCGCGCGGTGGCCCGGCCCCGGTCCGCCAGCGCCGTGACGAGCTCGACGAGCGGGTCGAGGCATTCGCCGAGGTCGGCGGTCTCGGCGGCCCAGTAGTTCATCTCGGTGTTGACGTTGATCGTGTAGTTCGAGCTCCACGGCGGCCGGAGCCGATCGTTCCACAACCCCTGCAGCGTGGACGGCAGCCCGCCTGGCCGGGAGGAGCAGATGGCGAGGTAGCGGCCGTACGCGAACAGGAGGGCGGCCAGGGACGGGTCGTGCCCGGCCGGGCCCGCCGCCGCGCGCAGCACCCGCTCGTGGGTGGGCAGCGCCCGCGCCTCCGGCGGGCCGTCCAGCTCCAGCCGGACCCGGTCGTAGAGGCGGGCGTGGTCCTGCCGGTGGCGGGCCGCCAGCTCCGCCGTTCCCCTGCCGAGGGCGCGGGCGACGCGCCGCTCCGCACGCGTCAGCGCGCCGGCCGCGTCCCCGCGCGGCGCGCGGCCGATCGAGGTGAACGTCGTCTCGGTGGCCAGGACCAGCTCGAACCGGCGCACCCGCAGCGCCCGCCCCGGCCGGGCCTCCCCGTCGTGCACGACCCGCGCGGCCACCGCGCCCCGCAGGGCCTCCTCGCCCCACACCGGCGACAGGTCCGGCTCGTGCGGGGGCGGCATGTCGCTCGGCAGCCGTACGGTCAGCCAGGCTCCGGACGGATGCGCCTCCTGCCCGAGCACGCGCAACGGCGAGGCGAGCCGCCAGCGCACCGAGACGGGCCGGTCCGCGTCGAGCACGAGGACCAGCACCCCGTCCGGGTGGGAGACGAAGCTCGTCCAGCGCAGCGCGGCCCCGGCCAGGCGGTAGCTCACCTCGTGCGTCGCGGTCGAGAGGTCGAGCTGCCGCCCGTACCCCTCGGCGGGGGCGCCCCCGGGGTTCTCGATCTCCACGTGGAGGTCGGCGAACGGCAGGTAGGCCTGGGACCAGCCGCCCTGCAGCGCCATGAGCTGCCGCTCCGCCTCCGGCGCGTCCCCGCGGGCGAGCGCCGCCCGGGCCGCGGCGAGCGCGGCCGGAGCCAGGCGCGGATCGGCCGTGCTGGTCGCCTCCTCGCTGCCGGGGCCGCCGGACCAGGCCGTGCCGTCGTTCAGCTGGAGGTGCTCGTCACCCGGCGTTCCGCGCACCATCGCGCCGAGGCGTCCGTTGCCCAGGGGAAAGGCCTCGAGCCAGTGCGCCGCCGGCGCCGGCGCCCGGAGCAGGTGCTCAGCTTTCTGGAACGGGTCCACGGCTCACCTCGGCCCTGATCGCCGGAGCCGGGCGAGCCCGCCGGACGGTACGGCCAGCACGTGCGGGCCGGTGGCCAGGGTGATCTCCGCGCCGGTCACGGGCCGCCCCGTGGCGTCCCACGTCTCCAGGTGCGCGCGCACCTCGCCGCCCTCGTTCAGCAGGATCGGCGCGCTGTCGTCGGCGTTCGCGACCAGCAGCTCCGTCCAGTCGCCCGGCGGGATCGTGATCGGGTGCGGCGCGTATCTCGCCACGAAGTGCCGCCCGCCGAAGCGCGCCCTGACCACCGGGTACAGCAGGTCGGGCCGCTCGGGAGTCAGCCGGCCGTGCAGCAGCAGGTCGCGGTTCGCGCGCCAGACCCCGAGCCAGAACGCCAGCGCGCCGGCCTGGCCGCCGGTGAGCCGCGTCAGGTCCACGGAGACCTGCGGCACGCCCAGGAGGGCGTTGATCAGGTGGTGGGCGACCCGCTCCGCGCTGTCGTCGGCCGCCCACATGATCGGGTCGCTGTGGATCGGCGTGCCAGGCCGCGCCAGGCGCAGGTCGAGGATGCCGACGCGGTTCTGCAGACCGTTCAGCGGGCAGTCGCCGACGCGGATCATGGAGGCCAGGCGGGCGGCGGCCGGATGCACGTACGGCTCCCTGAACTCGATCAGAGGCTCGGTGCCGCGAGCCCGCAGCCGGGTGACGAGCTCCGAGATCGTGTCGATCGCGGCGGCCACCGAGCCCGGCGCGTGCTCGTCCGCGAACTCCTCCAGGAAGTCGAGCTTGAGACCGTCCGCCCCCGTTCGCGCCATGATGTCATCGAGCCTGCCCACCAGGTGGGACCGGGCCGCCGGGTCGCGCGGGTCGAGCACCCGCGCCTGCAGCTCGGGCCGGTCGCGCAGCGTCGGGAACCCGAGGCCCGCCGCCCCGGCGTGGTGGCCGAGGAACGGCGTGCCGATCCACCACACGGTCCGCAGCCCCCGCTCGCGCAGCGCCGCGACCAGCCCGGCGGCGTCGGCGAACTTCTCCTGGGCCGGCTCCCAGTCGCCGCACGACCCGTACCCGCGGCCGTGCGAGGTCGTCTGCCAGCCGTCGTCGACGATCACCGTGCCGAAGCCCAGCTCCGCGGCCCGGCCGGCCTGCGCCAGCACCGCGTCGGCGGTGACGTGCTGGTGCGCGAAGTACCAGGTGCACAGGACGGCGTCCGTCGCTCCGGGGGCGGCGCGGTGGCCCTGCTCGCCCTGCTCGCCCTGGAGCCAGTGCCCGGCCCCGGTCACGGCCTCGGGGAAGGGGCGGCCGGAGGTGTCCAGCAGCAGCCGCACCTCGCCCGGCGGGCCGTCGACGGTGACCATGATCGCGAAGTCGGCGGTCTCCTCCACCAGGCCCGCCCGTACGCTGGTCGCGCTCGTGCCGGAGTCCACCGCGTACACCAGCCGCGTGGCGTCGCGGGGTGCCAGCAGCGCGCCCAGCGGGAGCCCGCGCAGGGCGGTCACGTCATCCGGGTCCGCCCAGGACGGCGGGATGGTGGCGTCCCGCACCGCGCTGCCCGGCCGCCACCAGGCGACGGCGTCGGTGGCGGGGATCGCCGCGGTCAGGGCGAAGCGCCCGCCGAGGGTGCGGAACACCACCTCGACGACGCCCTCGCCGCGGGTACGGACCCCGGTTTCCGCCGACGGGGTCGCCTGGAGCCGGAGCCCGGCGCCGGGACGGTGACCGGCCAGGACGACCGGTGTCTCGGGCGGCGCCTGCGACCTGCCCGGCAGCCAGAAGGTGACGGGCGACGGTGATGCGACGTCGGTCATTTGCTCCCCGTGAATGAGATTCCGCCGATGATGTGACGCTGGGCGAT
The DNA here is from genome assembly GCF_024172165.1 of Nonomuraea thailandensis. GTDB lineage: Bacteria > Actinomycetota > Actinomycetes > Streptosporangiales > Streptosporangiaceae > Nonomuraea > Nonomuraea thailandensis. The sequence continues at coordinate 3,250,721 of NZ_JAMZEB010000002.1, forward strand.
GAAGAACAGCAGCACGCAGGGTGCGGTGACCACCAGGGCGGTGGCCATCAGGAGCGGCGTGTCCGTCCCGTTGACGGACTGGAACCCGGCCAGCGCGAGCGGCAGGGTCTTCCACCGGTCCGTCGTGAGGTAGATGGCGGCCTGGAAGAAGTTGTTCCAGTACGACATGAACTGCAGCACCGCGGTGGCGATGATGATCGGGCGAGAAAGCGGTAGGTAGATCGAGAACCAGATGCGGAACCAGCCCGCGCCGTCGATGAGCGCGGCGTCCGTCAGCGCCTCCGGCAGCCGCAGGTAGAACTGCCGGTAGAGGAAGATGAAGAACGCCGAGCCGAAGAACGTCGGCACGATGATCGGCCACAGCGTGTCGATCATGTCGAGGTTCCTGAACAGGATGAACTGCGGCACGATCGTGACCTCCTGCGGCAGCAGGAGCGTCGACAGCACGACCGCGAACAGCACCCCGGCTCCCCGCGCCCGGATCCGCGCGAACGCGAAGCCGACCAGCGAGGAGGAGAAGACGACCGCGACGACCGGCACGAGCGTGCTGAGCAGCGAGTTGCGCAGGTAGGTCCAGAAGGGGAACGAGCCGAGCCCCTCGGCGAAGTTGGACCACTGCCACTGCAGCGGCCAGAGCGAGGCGCCCGCGTGCGCCACCCCCTCCGGCGTGCGCAGCGCGGTCGCGATCATCCAGAGGAACGGGTAGACGAAGCCGGCCGACCCGATCACGAGCAGGGTGAGCGCCAGGATCCGGGTGCCGAGCGGCCCGCGCCGTGCCTCGCCGGCCTGGTTGGCGTCAGTGGGCATGGACACGCCGCTTGCGCTCCTTCGGTCGTTGCGATTCGTAGTAGACCCAGAAGGCGCTGCCGCGGAAGACGAGCGCGGTGAGCACCATGATCATGATGAAGAAGATCCAGGCCAGGGCGGACGCGTAACCCATCCGGAAGAAGGAGAACGCGTTGTTGTAGAGGTAGAGGACGTAGAACAGGAGCGAGTCGGACGGGCCGCCGCCGTTGCGGGTGACCACGTACCCCTGGGTGAAGGTCTGCATGGCGTAGATGAGCCCGGTGACCACGTTGAAGAAGATCACGGGGCTCACCTGCGGCAGGGTGATGTTCCACAGCCTGCGCCACCGGCCGGCGCCGTCGATCTGCGCCGCCTCGTAGAGCTCCTTGGCGATGTCCTGGAGGCCGGCGAGGTAGATGATCATGTTGCCGCCGACCGTCCAGAGGCTCATGATGATCACCGTCGGCAGGGCCCAGTCCGCGTCGAAGAGCCAGCGGGGGCCCTCGACGCCGAGCAGCCGCAGCAGCCCGTTGGCCAGCCCGTAGCTGGGGTTGAACACCCAGATGAACAGCACGGCCTGTGCCACCCCGGTGACCAGCGACGGCAGGTACCAGATCGTGCGGAACACGTGGATGCCGCGCACCCTGCTGTTCATCAGCAGCGCCACCGCCAGCGACAGCACCGTCTGCAGCGGGACGCTGACGGCGGCGTAGGTGAGCGTGACCTTGATCGACTGCCCGAGGTCGGGATCCGCGAACGCCTCCGCGTAGTTGGCGAGCCCGACGAACTCCGGCGGGTCGATGAGGTTCCAGTCGGTGAGCGACAGGTACAGGGAGTAGGCCATCGGCCCTCCCGTGAACAGGAGGAACCCGATGATCCACGGCGAGACGAAGATCCAGAAGGCGGCGGTGTTCCGCGAGATCCAGCGCGCGCGCACGGCCCACCACAGGCCGGCCAGGAGGACGGCGAACACGGCGGCCAGCATGATCACTAAGGACAGGACGGGTCTGAGGCCCTCGTAGACGTGCAGCCGTCCCAGCAGACCCTCGAGGCCGCGCACGATGTCCTCCATGTCGATGTCCCCGCCTCCCTCTGGCCGCCTACTTGGTCGCGTCGAGCATCTGCTGGCACTGGGCCTGCAGCTCCGGCAGCACGGCCGCCGGGTCCTCGGTGCCCGAGCCGATCGCGGTGCGCGAGTTCAGATCCGTGGAGAAGGTGCTCTCGATCTTGACCTTGTCCTTCACGTACGCCGTGGTGACGGCGTTGGCGACGGCATCGGTGAAGGCCTGCAGGTTCACCTTCGGCGCGATCGACCTGAAGGACTCCAGCGAGCCCTGCACGACCGGCACGCCGAGCGCGGACGTCGTCGAGGCGAGCAGGTTCTGGGCGGCGGGGCTGGTGCTCATGAACGTCGCGAACGTCTTCGCCGCGCTCACCTCGGCCTGCTCAGCCGACTTCGAGATGCCGAGGCTGTCCACCTCCATCGGCTCGCCCTTGCCCGGCATCGGCACGATGAGGAACTTCGAGGTGTCCAGGGCGGCGAGCTTGGCGATGTTCCACGGCCCGAAGTCCGGCAGCATCGCGACCTTGCCGTCCGCGAACCACTGGAACATGTCCTGCCCCTGGGCGTCGGCCGGGTTCGGCGCGAACCCGTCCGGCTTCGTCGAGCCGACCACGACCTGCGCGGCGCGGATGCCGTCGGCATCGGCCATGGTGCAGGTCCGGCCGTCGGCGCTGTAGTACGAGCCGCCCTCCGCGACCAGCCAGCCGTCGTACCACAGCGGCGCGGAGCCGTAGACCTTCTTCTCGCCCGACCCGGACGTCAGCTTCGTGGCCGCGGCCACGAAGTCCGCGGTGCTCATCGGGGCCGACCCGGACGGGACGGTCAGGCCGGCCGACTCGAAGGCGGCCTTGTTGATCGCCATCACCTTGCTCTTGGCGACGAAGGGGACCGCGTAGTCGGTGCCGCCGACGTTGCCGGCCTTGGCGACGGCCGCCGAGTAGTAGACGCCGTGATCCACCTCGACCGGGATGAACGCGCTGGCGAAGCTCGGCAGCGCGGTGTTGGAGATCTGCGCCACGGTCGGGGCGTCCCCGCCGGCGATCGAGGTCTGCAGCTTCTGCTCGTAGTCGCTCTGGATCCAGTTGGCCTCGACCTTGACGGCCGGGTTCGCCTTCTCGAACGCCGCGATCATCGACTTGATGGTGGCGGCCTCGTCGTTGTTGCCCCAGAAGGCGTAGGTGATCGTGACGTTGCCCTGACCGCCGGTCGCCGGATCCGCGCCCGGCTCGCCGCCGCACGCCGCGAGAGCGAGGAACGAGGCGACGGTGACAGCGGTGAGTGCCTTGGCCTGCATGGGGGGTCTCCTTCGCAAAAAGTGATCTGTCAACGGGCGGGGAGCCGGGTGACGCCGCCGTCCGGGGTCGCCCGTACACGGGTGCCGGCCGGCACCTCGATGGTGGAGACCTGCCCGTCGTCCCAGGTGGCGGCCCAGGTCACGCCCGGGCCGCCGGTCACCTGGAGCTCCGTGGCCTCCCGGCCGTCGTGCCTGACGCCGATGCGGGAGCCGCCGACCGGAACGTTCCCGGCCGCCAGCCACTCGCCGGCGGGCAGGTGCGAGCGGGTGCGGACGACGCCCGGCGTCTCACCGGGCTCCAGCCCCGTCAGGCCGGTCGCCACGTGGGCGACGTGGGTGAAGGGCACCTCCGGGTAGTCCGCGCGGGAGGCGGCCAGGGCGCGGATCCACCGCAACGCCTCGCCGTCCCTGCCGTAACGCAGGAACGCCTCCGGGAGGTAGGTGGCGGCCTCGATGTTGGCGGGCGGCGCCGCCTCCAGCCCGGCGGCCAGGAAGTCGAGGTGCGCGGCCGAGCGCTCGTCGGCGCGCATGATGCCCTTCAGCGCGGGGAACCAGGTGCTCTCCAGCCGGAAGCCGGCGACCGGGCCCTCGGCGGTGAAGCCCGCCGTGTAGTGGCGGCCGTCCTGCGACCACCAGGCGTCGGAGAAGTGCTCCTCCAGCTCCGCGGCGCGCGAGCGGTTCCAGGCGGCGAAGCCCGCCGCGAGCACGCCCGCCGAGCCGAGCGCCCGGTGCGCCGCCCACTGGCTCGCGATCCCGTCGGCCGAGACCCGCAGGTACGGCGGCCGTTCCACCTCGTTGTAGGTGGCTGTGCCGGACCAGAAGTCCCCGGTGCCCCGCTCACCCGCGACGCCCGTCCCGAGCGGGTCGTGCAGCTCGACGAACGAGGTCATCGTGGTGCGCAGGAACCCCGCGATCACCGGGTCGAGCAGGAACCGCCCGTCGGCCGTCCAGCGGTACTGCTCGACCGCCTTCTCCACCAGCTCGAACGGCGCCGGGATCTCCCGGACGAAGTCGTCGTCCGAGCGGTAGTCGATCGCGGCCGGGGTGCCGTCGAACTCGAACGCCCACAGCGGGTACCAGCCGCGAGCCCCGGTGGCCGAGCCGGCGAAGTGCCGGAGCATCGCGAGGTTCTCGGTGTCCAGCCCCAGGAGGTGGGCGCCGAGGGTCTGGTGGGCGAAGTCCCGCGAGTAGAACATCGGCCGGTCCGTCATCGCCGCCCAGTAGCTGGGCAGGAAGGCGGAGTGCCGCCCGGTCTGCACCCATTCCCGCGAGCGCGTTGACGCCCAGCTGAAAGATTCGACAAGATCCGTCATGCTTGAATCAACCCAGACCTGCTCAGATGGGCGATTCTGCCCCGATCTGCCGACAGAAGTCGCAGATGGTGACTTGTTCGTCATGAGGAGCGAGTGTTACATAGCTGCTTCAAACCCGTCAACGACCCGACAAAAAACTTGCACAACGTCGATCCGGGTCACGGGAGACGTGCACGCGAACATGGCAAGGCGGCCTGTCTCCGCCTTGCAGAAGACGTCAAGAAGACGGCATCGACCTCAGTAGAAGGTCAGGCGCGAGGAGCGGCCGTCGAACTGCGGACGATCAGCTCGGGGTCGAACATCAGCTCCCCGGCGGGCACCGGCCGCCGGTTCACCAGATGCACCATCGTGGCCGAGATGGCCTGCGAGATCCGCTCGATCGGCTGGCGCACGGTCGTCAGCGGCGGATCGACGAACCCCATGATCTGGTGGTCGTCGTAGCCGACGACGGAGAGGTCGGCGGGCACGGACAGGCCGCGGCGGCCGGCCGTGCGGATCGCGCCCAGCGCCATGTAGTCGCTGGCCGCGACGATGGCGGTCACCCCCTGGTCGAGGAGGGTCTCCGCCGCGGACATGCCGCCCTCGACGCTGTAGACCTGACGGACGACGTGCCGGCGCGGATCCTCGGCGCCCAGCGCGCCCATCGACTCCAGGAAGCCCTCCAGCCGGCGCTCGCTCGGCCGGTTGCCCGCCGGGCCGACGATCATGCCGATCTGCCGGTGACCGAGGCCCCACAGGTGCTCGACGGCCAGCGCCGCGGCCACCTTGTCGTTGGTGGAGAAGCTGGGCGCGGAGATGCCCTCGATCGCGCCGTTCATCGACACGAACGGGATCTGGCGCTCCTGCAGCAGCCGGTACGGCCCGGGGTCGGCGCCGACCAGGGTGTTGCTGGCCGAGGCGAAGACCGCGCCCGCGATGCCGACGTCCATCATCGAGGTGATGAAGTCGATCTCCTGGAGGCCGCCCACCGTCGTGGAGCACACGACGGCCTTGAACCCCTGGGGAGCCAGCGCCGACTCGATCAGCTCGCACAGCCGCCCGAAGAACGGCTGCGCCAGGCCGGGGGTCAGGACGATGACGAGCTGGCTCTGGCCACCGCGGTCGTAGCCCAGCTCGCGCAGGGCGTCCTCGACGGCGCGGCGCGTCGTGGCGGCGACCACACCCCTGCGGTTGAGCACGCGGCTGACGGTCGCTTCGCTGACCCCGGCACGGGCGGCGACGTCACTGATTCCGACCTTGGCCATGGCTCCCTTTGATCATTCCGGACCGCGCGTGATCTCACTATACGACCAGAGGAAGACAGAAATGTGGGCTGCCGGTCGCCGCCAGCCCTTGTCCCGCATGTCATCTGGCCAGGATGACAACCTCGGCTATACAGGCCGCATATCCGCCATAACCATGCGGGCCCGGCCGAGCGGGCCACCGCAGTCGGCGAGGCGGCCCGTGTCCCGCTCTGCCGCCGGTCGGGCGGCCTCGGTGAGGATCTCCTCCGCGTCGCGGCCGGCCCGTTCAGGGTGGTCGATCTCGGTGGAGTGGGCTGCGACGCGGGCCATCAGATCGGTGAGCAGCGCCTGGAGCGTGCTGGAGATCGAGACCGCGGTGGCCTGGCGCCGGTAGGCGGTGGTGTCGACGCCCTTGTCGTCCAGGAAGTCGAGGACGACGCATCGTGAGACTCGTTCGGGGTGGGCAGGTGCAGCCCCATCCGGGCGCGCAGGCGCGCTGTCGTTTTCGTTCAAGACGGCGACCGCGGTCGTGCTCTACCGTGGACCCGGCAGTTCGCCCGGGCATAAGGAGACAGAGCAGTGCGTAACTTGGTCTACACCGGTTTCATGTCGCTCGACGGCGTCGTGGACTCGCCTGGCGGCGGGCCGGGGGAGGAGCACCGCAGCGGCGGGTGGGTGTTCAAGGACCTGGAGTTCGTCCCCGAAGCCTGGTCGCTGAAGGGTGAGGAGCTCGCCGACACGACGGCGTTGATGTTCGGCCGTCGCAGTTATGAGTCGTTCGCGGCAACCTGGCCCGGCTCGCAGGACCACGCCGACTACAAGGAACTGCCCAAGTACGTGGTGTCGGCCACGCTGTCCGACGACGCCCTCGTCGACGGATGGGGGCCGACCACGATCCTGCGCTCGACCGAGGACGTCGCCGCGCTCAAGGAGAGCGAGGGCGGCGCGATCTTCATCCACGGGAGCGCGGAGCTGGCTCGGCGGCTGTCGGACGCGGGTCTGATCGACCAGTACAACCTGCTCGTCTTTCCCGTGCTGCTCGGCGCCGGCAAGAGCCTGTTCGGCCGGACCGACCGGGACAAGTACATGCTGACGCTGCGGGAATCGGAGAGCTACTCGAACGGGATCCTGAAACTGGTCTACGACGTCAAGCGCTGATCCAGGTCGAGGGCGATCGCGCCGCCGGCGCCCTCGCGCAGTTGCCTGACGGTGCGTCCGACGTAAAAGCGCAGGGCGCGGGCCAGGTGCGGCTCGTCGCAGTAGCCGAGCTTGGCGACGACGTCGACGGCCGGGCTGCCGGCGGCCAGCAGCTGCGCCGCCGCGCGGGCGCGCTCGATCTGCCGGACGGCGCCCTGCGTCAGTCCGGTCGCGGCGCGGAAGCGGCGTTCGAGCGTGCGCCCCGAGACGGCTGGACGGTCACCCCGCAGCGCCTCGACGCAGAGCAGGTCACGCAGCACGATCCCGGCCCGGACGAGACGTTCGACCAGAGCCTCGGCGTCGTCGGGGCCGGGCGTCTCCCAGCGCGCGCCGTCCAGCCGGAACGTCCGGCGCGTGGTGTCGGGCAGCTCGATGCCGCCGTCGACCAGCGCGGGCGTGGGCACGGCCCGCAACGAGGTGCCCACGGCGAACTCGATGCCGGTGAAGGTCGCGCCCTCCGGCACCGGCGCCGTGCCGGTCCGGCTCTCGGGGCCGGTGATGCTCGTGTACGACCTGCCGGCCTGTTCCCAGAACACCAGGCCCCAGCGCGCCCCCGCGACGGACGTCATGGCAGTGACCTGCTCGCTCGTGCAGGTCCACACGCTGTCGACCCACGCCGAGTCTGACTCGCGCGTGCTGAACAGCAGCAGTCCCACCAGGGAAGGATACGCCGCTTCGTGTCTCCTCCGCGGGCGGTCTCGGCCCGCGGAGTGGTGCGGTTCGGCTCTCGCGATCAAGCGCGCCGGCACCCCGTCGCGCCGGCTTCCGGGCTCAGCGACCTGCCCCCTTCCGGGGGCGGCGGGCGGCCAGCTCGACGGGGGCGAACAGGACGGCCAGCACGGCCAGCACCGCCGAGGGGGCCAGGAGCCACAGCCAGCGCTGGGCCCACCAGCCGGCGGTCGGCTCCGCCGGCAGGGTGCCGCCCAACCCCTCATAGACCCACAGCACCACCAGGTACGCGGTCATGTGCCACAGAAAGACGGACAACGCGACGACGTTGACGGCCACCACCGGCTTCCAGACGGCCGGCCGGCCCAGCAGGCGTTCGGCGGACGGCGTGATGAGGACCAGCAGCCCGAGTTGGAAGACGGCCAGGGCGGCGATGGTGGCGTTGGTCGGGAAGATGTTGGATTCGGCGTCACCGGTGGTGGACACCATCGACAGGGGGTAGCCCGCTGCCACGGTAAGTCCGGCCAGCGCGGCCAGACCCGCCGCGGCGATCGCGAGCCGCTGCGGCAACGGCCGATGCCCCAGCTGCCAGGTGCGCCAGGCGTAGCCGAGCTGGTGGCAGAACAGCCACACCAGGGCGGCGGTCACCCAGCCCGCCCAGGCCAGGCCGGCGCCGCGGTCGGCCACACTGCCGACGGCGATCAGCAGCACCAGTGCCGCCAGGACCCCGGCTCCGTGGCGGGCGTGCAGGCTCGCAGTGATCGGCACGGTGGCGATCAGCACGCCGTACACACCCAGGAACCACAGCGGGGTCAGGTAGCCGGGGAACCATTCCCACATCCATCGGTGCGTTCCGGGCAGAGCGGAGGCGATCAGCTCGCCGGCGAGCCAGACCAGGGCCCAGACGGCGGTGGGCAGGAGCAGCCGGCGCAACCGGTCCCGGACGAACTGCCCGGCGCTCGTCCCGCGCGTCTGCGACCGCTCCCAGCCGAGCAGGTTGACGTACCCGCCGACCAGGAAGAACACCGGCATGATCTGCAGCACCCAGGTGGCCAGCCAGCCGCCGGGCACGGTGTGGATCGGGTTGGGCATGGACAGGCTGCCGTCGGCGGTGCGGTGGGTGATCGACAAGGTCCAGTGCCAGAGGGTGACGACCAGGATGCACAGGGCACGGGCGGCGTCGACCACGCGGTCGCGGGACGCAGGCGTGGCCGCGACCAGCCGGTCGAGTGCCGATCGTCCGCCGCTCAGCGGTACAGCTCCTCGATGTCGGCCGCGAAGTCCTTGTGGACCAGGGCGCGCTTGACCTTCAGCGTCGGGGTCAGATATCCGTTCTGCTCGGTCAGATCCACCGCGAGGATGCGGAACCTGCGGATCGACTCGGCCCGGCTCACCGTCGTGTTGGCCTCGTCCACGGCCGTCTGCAGCCTGGCCAGCAGGTCCGGGTCGTCGCGCAGGTCGGCCGGGCCGGCGTGCCCGGGCCGGCCGGCGGCCCGCTTCCAGGACGCCAGCGCGCCGGCGTCCAGGGTGATCAGCGCGGCGATGTACGGCCGCCGGTCGCCGACGACGACCGCCTGGCTGATGAGCGGGTGGGTGCGCAGGCGGTCCTCCAGCGGCTCCGGGGCGAGGTTCTTGCCGCCGGCGGTGACGATGATCTCCTTCTTGCGGCCCGAGATCGTCAGGAATCCGTCCTCGTCCACGGCGCCGACGTCGCCGGTGCGCAGCCAGCCGTCGTCGGTCAGGCTCTGCCTGGTCACCGGCTCGTTGCGCCAGTAGCCCTGGAACACCACCGGGCCCCTGATCAGGATCTCACCGTCGTCGGCGATCCGGATGTCCACCCCGGGCAGGGGCGGGCCCACCGTGCCGATCTTCAGCGCGTGGGGCAGGTTCACGGTCGCGGCCGCGGTGGTCTCGGTCAGTCCGTAGCCTTCCAGTACGGTGACGCCGGCTCCCCGGAAGAAGTGGCCCAGCCGTACGCCCAGCGGCGCTCCGCCGGAGATGGCGTAGCGGATCCGGCCGCCGAGCGCGCCCCGCAGCCGCCGGTACACCAGCCGGTCGGCCAGGCGGTGTGCCAAGCGCAGGCGCAGGCCTGGCCGCCCGTCGTCCAGCGCCTGGCTGTAGGCCACGGCGGTCCGTTCGGCCCAGTCGAAGATCTTCTCCTTGCCCCGCGCCCGGGCCCGCTGCCGAGCAGCGTTGTGGACCCGCTCGAAGACCCTGGGCACCGCCAGCAGGAACGACGGCCGCAGGGCGGCCAGGTCCTCGGTCAGCCGCGCCCGGTCGGCGTTGTGCGCCAGGCACACGCCCCGCTCCACGCAGGCCACCTGGATCACTCGCGCGAAGACGTGCGCCAGCGGCAGGAACAGCAGGGTCGAGGCGTGCCGGCCGAAGATCTGCTCCAGGCTGTCGATCGCGACGCGAGCCTCGTGCAGCAGGTTGCCGTGACTCAGCATGCAGCCCTTCGGACGGCCGGTGGTGCCCGAGGTGTAGACGATCGTCGCCAGATCGCCGGCCGACACCATCCGGCGCCGCTCCCGCAGCTGGGTGTCGTCCACACCGTGCCCGCCCTCGCGCAGACGGTCCAGCCCGCCGCCGTCGATCTGCCACACCCGCGGCGGCCTGAGCAGATCCTCGGCCGCCTCCTCGACCAGGCGACGGTGCGTCTCGTTCTGGACCACCACGGCGACTGGGCCGGCGTCCTCCAGCACCCAGCGGACCTGTTCGGCCGAGGAGGTCTCATAGATCGGGACCGGCAGCGCCGCCACCGCCCACAGGGCATAGTCCAGCAGCGTCCACTCGTAGCTGGTGGCGGCCAGCAGCGCGACCCGATCGCCGGGCTGGATGCCGGCGGCGAGGAAGCCGGCGGCCAAGCCGCGGACGTCGGCGGCGAACCGCCGGGCCGTCACCGGGCTCCAGCCTCCGGCCGACCGGCGCTGGAACAGGACCATGTCGCCGTTCACCCGGTCGTCGCTGAACACCACGTCGGCGAGCTGGGTGTCGGGGGCAACGGTCACCGGGGCCGGGGCGGCGTGGACACGCATCGTCCATCTCCCTGTGAGGAAAGGCCAACGAGGCAGACTGCGGCGCCGGGCACCGCATGAATGGCGGCCATGAGCAGCCGATGTGTTATTTCCCCAGGTCAACGAGCACAAACGCGGCAGGTCGTACGCCTGGCACGAGCTCATCACCGGACGAGCCGGGCCACCGCCCGGACAAGACTCCCTCGCCCTCACTGAGCCTGATGGAGGCCATGTCGGCGCCGGTACGGCGGCATGGCGCATGACAGTGGCGTGGCAGTGGCGTGGCAGTGGCGTGGCAGCGGTCTGGGGTGCTCCGCGGCGTTCAACGGCCGGCGGCCGATCGGACAGCCCGGTCCCGTGTCACGCGCAGAACGGCAGCAGCCAGGCGTGCGGAGCCTCCTCGATCATCAGGACGCGCCTCCGGGCCGCCGCTGGAGGAGCTGCCGAAGCCGGCGTAGATCGGTGGGTCGCCGTCGTTCAGGAAGCGGGCCGGCCGCTCCGGTGGCGTCCAGTCGGCGGCTGGCATCGTCCAGAAGCCGGTGGGACGGGCGGCGGCGGGGATCGGAACCGGACAGGGCCTGCACGGCCGCTGGGGAGACCGGAAGGAACGGACAGGCCCGGTCGCATGCGGTCCCCGGGCGCCGTCCGTTCCGAGGTGGATCGCCGGTCAAAGCTGTGACCTGCTGAACTGCTGGTTCTGCCCGCCATTGCACGGGTACTGCTTGAACTGCACATCGTTGGCCGTGGACGAGCTCGGCAGGTCCGCGCACTTGCCCGAATGCCGGGCCACCAGCCGCACGTAACCTCCGCCCGCGTCCTGCAGCGTCCACTGCTGGTTGGTGCCCGTGCCGCACCCGTACTGCTGCAGGGCGGCGCCGTCGGCGGTGCTGACGCCGTTGACGTCGAGGCACTTGGCCGAGTTTCGGGCGATGATCTGCACATGGCCGCCGCTGATCGACTGGATGCGCCACTGCTGGTTGGAGCCGCCGTTGCAGTCGTACTGGATGACGGCCGCCAGGTTCGCGGTGGAGCCGTTGCGCACGTCCGCGCACTTGCCCGAGTGCCGCACCGTCAGCCGGTCGTAGCCGGAGCCGGTCGTGGTGATCGTGCCGGCGGCCGCGTCGAGGGTGAGCTGCCGCGCGTACGTCAGGCTCATGGTGGTGCTGCTGGGGAACTGGACGGGCAGCCACACGTAACGGGAGTCGTTGACCGGGCCGCCCCAAGCGCCGGCCCACCGGTCGCCCAGGTACAGGTACGAGGTGCCGGACGTGCCCTGCACCGGCAGCACGAAAGCGGGCTGGGAGCCGTACGTGAGCGCGTCCCCGGCGTTCTGCCAGGCGCTCCACGTGCCGGTGATGCTGGTGGCGGTGGCGTACCTGGCCTGGTTGGGCTGCCAGCCGGTCGCGCCCGAGGTGAGCAGGAAGTAGACGCCGCCCCGCTTGAACAGGGCGGGCGCCTCGCGGTGGTCGCCGTCCCACATGCGCACCAGCGCGGCCACGTCGGTGAAGTCGGCGGTCAGCCGGTAGATGTGCAGGTCGTAGTTCTCGTCGGCGGCCGAGATCATGTAGCCGGCGCCGTCGGTGTCCACGAACGTGGTGATGTCGCGGGACATGTGCCCGAGCGGGCGGAAGCTGCGCAGGTAGGTGTAGGCGCCGTCCACGGTGTTCGACACGGCCACGGCCGCCCGGGCCTCGCCGTAGTCGCTGCCGTTCTCCTTGTGCATCCACATGACGAACTGGCCGGTGGCCTGGTTGTAGATCACCTTGGGGCGTTCGATGTTGGCGACCTGCAGCTCGGCGGCGCTGGACTGGGTCAGCACGTGGTTGCGGAACTCCCACGTGCGCAGGTCCGCCGAGCGGTAGGCGGAGACGTAGCGGAAGGTGCCGTCGGCGTTGCGGTTCTCCCCGAACCAGTAGTAGTACGAGCCGACCTTGACCACCCCGCCGCCGTGGGCGTGCAGCAGGTTGCCCGAGGTGTCGGTGAACTGGGCCCCGACCGGCACCGTGACAGGCGCCGCCTGGGCGGGGAGCCCGGGTAACAGGGCCAGGACGAGTACGGCGAGCAAGGTCAGGACGCGGGACATGAGGGTGCTCCAATCAGCCTTTGATGCCGGTGAGCAGGACGCCCCTGACGATCCACCGCTGAGCGATGAGGAAGAGGGCGACCAGGGGCAGGATGGCCACGAGCGCGCCGGCGAACAGCGCCGGCATGTTGACCGCCTGCTGGTTGAGGTTGGTCGACAGCGCCACCTGCACCGTCCAGAACTCCGGGTCCTGGCCGATGACCAGCGGCCACAGGAACGCGTTCCAGTGCTCGATGAAGGACAGGATGCCGAGGGAGGCGAACAGGGCGCCCGAGTTCGGCAGCGCGAGCCGCCCGTACAGGCCCAGGTAGCCCAGGCCGTCCACCCGGCCCGCGTCCTCCAGCTCGCGCGGGAAGCGCAGGTAGAAGCCGCGGAACAGCAGCACCGCGAACGCGCTGAACAGGCCGGGCACGATCAGCCCCCACATCGTGTTCACCCCGCCCAGCGAGCCGACCACGACGAACGTCGGGATGAACGTGGCCGCGCCCGGCACCATCATCGTGGCGATGATGAAGAAGAACGCCGGCTTGGCGGCGGCCACGGGGATGCGGGCCAGGGCGTACCCGGCCATGGAGGCCAGCAGCGTGGACAGCGGCGCGGAGATCGCCGAGATCAGCGTCGAGTTCCACAGCGCGTGCGCCAGCGGCACCGCCTCGTTGCCGAACGCGTCCGCGAACCCCTGGAAGCTGACCGTCTCCGGCCACCAGTGCCAGTCCAGCGAGCCCAGCTCCCGCTTGCTCATCAGCGCGTTGCGCACGAGCAGGTAGAACGGCAGCAGGAACGGCACCGCGAAGACGATCACCGCCGCGTACGAGCCGAGACGCCGCTTCCTCATCAGCCCTCCTCCTCGGCGGTCCTGCCGAACCCGGCGAAACGGCCCTGCAGCAGCGTGAACACCACGATCAGCACGGTGACCACGAACGCCCCCGCCGACCCGGCGCCGTAGTTCTGCTCGCCGAGCGCCGTCTGGAACAGGTAGATCAGCGGCGTGCGGCCGTCCGCGCCGCCCAGCCCCGACAGGTTGGAGGCCAGGATGTTGTAGAACTCGTCGAACGCCTGGAACGCGTTGATGATCAGCAGCAGCACCACGGCCACCGACGTGTTGCGCAACATCGGCCAGGTGATGTGCCGGAACAGCCGGCCCTCCGACTCCGCCCCGTCCACCCGGGCCGCCTCGTAGAGCTGGGCGGGGATCTGCTGGATGCCGGCCAGGAACAGGATCATGTAGAAGCCGGTCTGCAGCCACAGCCGCACCGTGACCAGCACGATCCAGTACAGCGGCGGATCCACGGTCGCCACCCAGCCGATCGACTCCTCGTAGCCCAGGAGGTAGGCCAGGCTGTTGGCCACGCCCGACGGGGTGCCGCTGAACAGCGACATCTTCCACACCAGCGCGCCCACCACGTACGAGACGGCCGCCGGGATGAAGAACGTGGTGCGGAAGAACGCCCGGCCGCCGCGCAGCCGGTTCACCAGCACCGCCAGGCCGAGCGACAGCGCGAACGTCACCGGCACGATGAACAGCGTGAACAGCAGGATCGTGACGAGCGACCGGGTGAAGGCGGGGTCGCCCAGCAGGCGCCGGTAGTTCTCCAGGCCGTTCCAGTCGCCCAGGGCGATCGTGCCGCGGGCGTCGTTGAAGCTGAGCAGGAGGCCCCAGCCGATGGCCACGTACTTGAACAGGAACAGCCCTGCCACCATCGGCAGCGTGAGCAGCAGGAACGCGCGCCAGGCCGGCCACCGCGCGGCCCGCCGCCCCGCGGCGCGGCGGGGGCGCCCGGTTGCGGGGCGGGGCGGAGCCGCCGTCGTCACAGGACCGGCACCTTGTCGAGGATGTCCTGCGACCGCTTGGCCGCCTCGGCGAGCGTCTTCTCCGCGTCGGTGTCCTTCTTGACGATCGCGGTGACGGCGTCGGTGTACGGCTGGCGCACCTCGGCCGTCCACAGCGCCGGCTGCTTGATGCCGTGAGCGGCGACCGCGTCCATGACGGTCTTGGCCGGGCCGGTGTTCAGCTTGTCCGCCTGGGCGGCGGCGCTGTTGCGGGGCGGGATGTGGAAGCCGTAGGCCAGGCTCCAGTCCGTCTGCGCGGCGGTGTTCTCCACCCACAGCCAGCGCACGTACTTCTTGGCCGCCTCCAGGTTGCGGCTCTTGCCGTTGACGACCTGCACCCAGCCGCCCATGTTGACCACGGCCTGCCCGCCGGGGCCGAACGGCGGCAGCGCGAAGGCGTCGAAGTCGTCGCCCAGCGCCTCGATCAGGCCCGGCACGGCCCACAGGCCGACCCACTGCATGGCCGCCGCGCCGTTGATCAGCGCGCCCGGGTCCCACCAGTCGGTGGAGTAGCCCTGCAGGGTCGCCTTGGCGTCGTACAGGTCCTTGACCGCGGTCAGCGCCTCGACCACCTTCGGGTCGTCGTAGGTGATGTCGCGGTCGTCGATCAGCAGGTTGCCGTTCGACCACGGCACCATCTGGCCCAGCGGGCCGACGCCGTCGTTGCCTACGAACAGGCCCTTCTGCTTGCCCTGCGTGAGCTTCTTCGCCGCCGCCGCGAACTCCGCGAAGCTGGTGGGAACGCTGACACCGGCCTTGGCGAACAGCGACTTGCGGTAGAACACCAGCATCGGGTCCACGATCATGGGCACCGCGTACACCTGGCCGCCCCAGATGTACGGCTGCAGCACCTTGGGGTTGAAGTCGGCCTTCTCCGCGCCGAGGACGTCGTCCAGCGCGGTGACCTGGCCGGCCTTGACCATGTTCGGGCTGACGTCGTTGACCTCGTACACGTCGGGGCCGTCGGGGGTGAGCACGGCGGCCGTCCACTTGGTGGCGTAGTCGCCGGGGATCCAGGAGACCTTGACCGCGATGTCGGGGTTGGCCTTGGTGAAGTCGGCGGCGTACTTCATGGCCGCCTGCTGCGTGCCCTCCTCGCCGTACTCGTGGTACCAGTGCGTCAAGGTGATCTTCGCCGCGCCTCCGGACGGCGCGGCACCGCCCTTGGCCAGCGGGTCTCCGGTGGAGCACGCGGAGACGGCGGCGCCGGCGACGAAGAGCACGGACCCCTTCAGAAGTCCGCGCCGGGTGAGTGGTCTGTTCATCGGGGCCACCTCTCGTGGGGGGAAAGAGCCGGGGCCGATGCCAGGTAACCGGTTACTTCAGACGTCGTGAGCCGGACGCTAGACGCGGAGCTCCGGTGGCGTCAATGCGCTGTTAACTTTTCGTTACAATCCCGCTGAGGGCGGGCTTGACGGGCCGGATGGGATCTCTTAGCGTCCTGGGCATTGCTCAAGTAACCGATTACCTGATCCGGCGCTCATCTGGGAGATCGCATGACCACACCCCGCCGCGTCACCATCAGGGACGTGGCCAGGAAGGCCGGAGTCTCCGTCGCCACCGTCTCGCGCGTGCTGGGCGGCGACTACCCCGTCCTCGCGGCCACCCGCAACAAGGTCATGCGTGCCGTGCGAGAGCTCGACTACGTCCCCAACGCCCACGCCCGGGCCCTGTCGGCGGCCCGGCCCGGTGCGATCGCGATCGTCGTCAACACCATCGCGGTGCCCTACTACGCGCTCATCGCCCAGGGCGTGGAGGACCAGGCCGCGCAGGAGGGCAGGCTGTCGCTCATCTGCACCACCGGCGGCGACAACGGCCGCGAGCTGTCCATCGTGCAGCTCCTGCGCGAGCAGCGCGCCGAGGCCGTCATCCTGGTCGGCAGCGTGATCGTGGACGAGGAGTACCGCAAGCGCATGACGGAGTACGCCCACGCCCTGGCCGCCGCCGGCTCCCGCCTCGTCCTGTGCGGCCGGCCGCCGCTGGGGGAGGGGGTGCCCGCGCTCGTGGTCGGCTTCGACAACACCGGCGGCGCGCACGCCGTCACCGCCCACCTGCTGTCCGCCGGTCACCGCAGGATCCTCTACCTCGGCGTACGGCCCGGCCACACCACCTCCGACACCCGCGTGGCCGGCTACCGCAGCGCCCTGGCCGAGCACGGCGTCGCCCTGGACCCGCGGCTGCAGATCGAGGCCGAGTTCGACCGCGACGCCGGCTACGCCGCCATGAACCGCCGCCTGGCCGAGGGGCCGCCCGACTTCACCGCCGTCTTCGCCGGCAACGACCTCGTCGCCGCGGGAGCGATCCAAGCGCTGCACGAGCACGGGCTGCGCGTGCCCGGCGACATGTCGATCGTCGGCTACGACGACGTGCCGCCCGCCCAGGACCTGCACCTGACCACCGTGCACCTGCCGCACGACGAGCTCGGCAGGGCCGCGGTGCGCCTCGCGCTCGGCCGGCTGACCACCAGCCCGTTGACGCTCGGCACCCACATCGTGGTCCGCGACTCGGTCAGGCCCCTCGGCCCCCGATGAACCCTGTCGTGGCGTTCGCGATGCAGCCGCCGCTGCTGCCCGAGCTGTTCCCGCTCGACCTGCGGAGCCGCCTGGCGCAGGTCGGCCGGGTGCGCGAGCGAGTGCTCGACGCCTTCGACGGGCCGCTCGACGCCGAGATCCTGATCACCGGGTGGGGGTGCCCGCGCATCGACGCCGACGTCCTGGCCGCCGCGCCCCGCCTGCGTGCCGTGGTCCACGCCGCCGGCAGCGTCAAGGGACACCTGACGGCGGCGGTCTTCGACCGTGGCATCGCCGTCTCGTCGGCGGCGCAGGCCAACGCCGTGCCGGTGGCCGAGTTCACGCTCGCGATGCTGGTGCTGGCGGCCAAGCAGGCGTTCGCCAGGGCGCGGGCGTACTCGACGGGGGCCTGGTCGGGCGACGCGCTGCCCGGCGTGGCCACCCCGGGCGAGCGCGGGGGGCTGGGCGGGGCGACCGTCGGCGTGATCGGGGCCTCGCGGGTGGGCCGGCTCGTCATCGGCGGCCTGCGCTCGCACGGGGCGCGGGTCCTGCTCAGCGACCCCTACGTGTCGGCGGAGGAGGCGGCGCGGCTGGGGGCGCGGGCCGTGCCGCTGGACGCGCTGTGCCGCTCGGCCGAGCTGGTCACCGTGCACGCGCCCGAGCTGCCGGAGACGCGTGGGCTGCTGGACGGGCGGCGGCTGGCGTTGCTGCGTGACGGGGCCGTGGTGGTCAACACCGCGCGCGGGGCGCTGATCGACACCGACGCCCTCGTACGGCACTGCGCGGGCGGGCGGATCTCCGCCGTGCTCGACGTGACCGATCCCGAGCCGTTGCCGCCGGGGCATCCGCTGCTGGGGCTGCCGAACGTGCTGGTGACGCCGCACATCAGCGGGGCCAGGGGGCGGGAGTTGCGGCGGCTGGGGGAGTTCGCGGTGGGGGAGGTGGAGCGGCTGGCCCGGGGTCGGCCGCTGCGCGGTGCCGTCCGCGTGGCCGACCTGAACCGCATCGCCTGACCTCTGGAGGCGTCCATGGCCGTGAACCCGGCTCCCGGCCCGCCCGCGCGGGGCGTCGAGCGGCTGGTGCGCGAGATTCGCGAGGAGGCGGAGCGGGCCCGTGCCACCCCCGCTCCCGAGCTGACCGACGCCCTGTGGCGCAGCTTCGCCGAGACCGGTGACCGGCTGGCCTACGAGCGCGCCTACTTCGACCGCCGCCGGCGCCTGGCCGCCCTGGCCCTCGACGCCCACCTCGACGCCCTCCCCGGCGCCCCTCTCTACACCCGTCCCGGCGCGCACCTCGACACGCGGCTCGCCGTCCGCGCCGGTCCGGCCCTGGACGGCCTGTTGTGGTCGGTGTGCGAGGAACGCACGTGGGTCCTGCCCGCCCACGAGCCGGGCGACCGCCCGCTCGACACGTTCGTGGACCTGTTCGCCGCCGAGACCGCCCACACCCTGGCCGAGATCGTGGCCCTGTTGCCCGACCACCTCGACCCCGCGGTCCGGGACCGCGTGCGCGTTGAGGTGGACCGCAGGGTCCTGCGCCCTCTGCGGCCGGGGGAGCCCTCGATGTGGTGGGAGTCGGCCCACCACAACTGGGCGGCCGTCTGCGCGGGCGCGTCGGGACTGGCCGCACTCGCCCTGGACGCATCCCGCGCCGCGGAGGCATCCCGCGCCGCGGACCCGACCCACGCCATGGAGGCGACCCGCGCCATGGGCGCGACCCATGCCATGGACGCGCCCCGCCTGCCCGTGCTGCTGCCCCGCCTGAGGCGCGCGTTGGCGGCGTTCCTGTCGGGCGCGGGCGCCGACGGCGCCTGCCTGGAGGGCCCCGACTACTGGTCCTACGGTTTCGGCTACTTCGTCTACTTCGCCGAGGCGTTGCGCGAGCACACCGGCGAGGACCTCCTGAACGACCCCCACGTACGCGCGATGGCCGCCTACCCGTCCAGGATCGACCTCGGCGACGGCGCCAGACCGGCCTTCGCCGACTCGCGAGCCCGCGGCGTGTACCCCGCCGGCCTCCTGTCCCGCCTGGCGGCCCGGCTCGGCGTCCCCGTCCCGGAGCCGGGAGTGCCGTCGTTCCACGACGACGCCTGCTACCGCTGGGCCCACCTGACCCGCACCCTGTGGTGGTCACGGGAAGCGCCCCGGAAGACGGCGGCGCAGCCGTGCTCGTACCTGCCGGACGCCGCGATCGTCGTGGCCAGGGCCGCGGGCACGGCGTTCGCGGCCAAGGGCGGCCACAACGACGAGCCCCACAACCACCTCGACCTCGGCCACTTCGTGCTGCACGCGCACGGCCGGACGATCCTGGACGACCTCGGCGCGCCGGAGTACACCCGTGACTACTTCCGCGAGGGCCGCTACCAGGTGCCCCAGGCCACGGCCGAATGGCACTCGGTCCCGCTGATCGACGGCGCCGCCCAGCTCCCCGGCCGCGACCGCCGTGCCGAGGTGCTAGAGCACACGGCGACCGGCGACCGCGTGACGTTCGCGCTGGACCTCACCGCCGCGTACGCCACCCCGCACCGCTTCACCCGCACCTTCCACTGGCGTCCCGGCGCGCTGGAGCTCGTGGACGGCTTCGCCCTGGCCGGCCCGGACGCGCTGGTGGAGGAGCTGTTCGTCTCGCGGGTCCGCCCGAGGCCGGGCCCCGGCGTGATCACGTGGGGCCCGGTCGAGCTGCGGGTGCCGCCCGGCTGGCGGGCGCTGACCGAGGAACGGCGGGTCCGCGGGCACGACGGCGCCGCGGAGAGCGTCCACCGGGTACGGCTGACGGCACGCGTCCCGCCGGGCGCGCACCGCTTCCTGTTCACCGTGCGGACGTGACCGCCTGCTCCACGGGAACGGGCCCGGCCTCCCGGCGGCGGCCCGGCAGCGTCATGGTGACCGCCGCGGCCACCAGCGCGGCGCCGCACCCGATGAGCATGCCCGTGCGGAAGCCGCCCTCGGACGGCAGCGGGTGCCCGCCGAAGTCGATCGTGAGCTGCGACAGGACCACGCCGATCACGGCGGCGGACACGGTGGTGCCGATGGAGCGCATCAGCGTGTTGAAGCTGTTGGCCGCGCCGGTCTCGGACAGTGGCACCGCGCTCATGATGAGGGCGGGCATCGAGCCGTAGGCGAAGCCGACGCCGACGCTGATGACGCAGGTGATGACCAGCATGCCCCAGGTGGAGCCGAGCAGGGGCATGGACAGGCCGTACCCGAGGGCCATGACGAGGCTGCCGACGATCAGCGTGACCTTGGGGCCGCGGGCGGCCGACAGGCGGGCTCCGATGGGCGAGCTGATCATCATCATGAGGCCGGAGGGCGCCATCCACAGGCCCGCGGCCAGCATCGACTGGCCCAGGCCGTAGCCGGTGGCGGCCGGGAGCTGGAGGATCTGGATGACGATCAGCGACTGGGCGTACATGGAGAAGCCGACGACGATCGAGGCCACGTTCGTCAGCAGCACCTGGGGCCGGGCGGTGACGCGCAGGTCCACCAGCGGGTCGCGGACCCGCAGCTCCCACCACCCCCACGCGAGCAGCAGGACCACGGCGGCGCCGAGCAGCCCGAGCGTGGTGCCGCTCGACCAGCCCCAGTCGGCGCCCTTGGAGACGCCGAGCAGCAGGCACACCAGGCCCGCGCCGAGGCCGAGCGCGCCGAGCAGGTCGATGCGTCCCCGCGCCCTGGCGGGCGTGGCAGGCACCAGCAGCCAGATCAGCAGGGCCACCACCACGCTCAGCGCGGCCGAGCCCCAGAACAGCACCCGCCAGCTCGCGTACTCGGCGACCGCGGCGGACAGCGGCAGGCCGAGCGCGCCGCCGATCCCCATGGACGAGCTCATCAGCGCGATCGAGGGGCCCAGCCGGTGCGGCGGCAGCACGTCCCGCAGGGCGCTGATGCCCAGCGGGATCATGCCCATGCCCATGCCCTGCAGCCCCCGCCCGATGACCATCGGCGCCAGGGACCCGGCGAAGGCGCAGACGACGCAGCCCACGACCAGCGGAACCGAGCAGACGAGCATCATGCGGCGCTTGCCGTATAAATCGCCCAGCCGGCCCATCACCGGCGTCGTGACGGCTCCGGCCAGCAGCGTGACCGTGATCACCCAGGAGGCGTTGGAGGCCGTGGTGCCCAGCAGCGTCGGCAGCACGCCGATCAGCGGCACGACCAGGGTCTGGGACAGCGAGGCCACGATGCCCGCCACGGCCATGACGGTGACGATGCCGTTCTCGCGGCCACCGGAACCACTCTCTTCCACGCGGATCCCCCTACGAACTCTCGGCATGGGAAGCGATGTGCACTCTACACATAGTGTGTTACATGCACATTTTGCGGTTCACGGCGGATAGGCTGAGCCCGCATCCGATGGACAGAAGGACCGGCATGGACAAGCCCACGCACCTGATCGAGTACGAGACGATGCTGCTCGGCCAGCACCGCCACCTCGACCGCAGCGCGTACATCCTGCTCAGCCGCATCCGGATGGAGGGCATGATGTCCATCGGGCAGCTCAGCGAGGCGTTCGGCCTCGACGTGTCCACCCTCAACCGGCACACCTCCGCGCTGCTGCGCCGGGGGCTGGCCGAGCGCATCCCCGACCCGCAGGGCGGCATCGCCCGCAAGTTCCGCCTCACCGAGGAGGGCGAGCGTTACCTCGACTCCGAGCGCGCCAGGAACATCACCGGCCTGGAGAAGGTGCTGGCCGGGTGGAGCGCCGACGAGGTCGCGCAGTTCGCCGCCTACCTCAAGCGCTTCAACACCGACATCGAACGCCTCCGCGGCCGCCCCTGGCCCCACCCGGAACGCCAGGCCCAGCAGGGCAGCGGCGCGGGCGTGTAGGAGCTGGGGCTCCGGGTAGCCGTGGGCGGGTGAGTCACGAAGAGGAATTCGGCTTCGCCTTCGAGGAACGCTACCGCCCGCTGCTCGCCGTCCTCGGCGTCCGCCCGTCCACCTGCCGGCTGACGCTCACCGACGAGGTGCTGCGGGTGCGGTTCGGGCCATGGCTGGTGCTGTCGCCGCGGCACAACGTCACCGGCGCGGAGCCGTCCGGCCCGTTCTCGCCGCTGAAGGCGATCGGGGTGCACGTGTCGCTGGCCGACGGCGGGCTGACGTTCGGCAGCAGCACGACGCAGGGGGTCTGCATCTGCTTCCGCCGCTCGGTGTCCGGCAGCGAGCCTCTCGGCCTGCTGCGCCATCCCGCCCTGACGGTCACGGTCGAGGACCCCGCCCGGCTCATCGCGCTGCTCACCTCGGAGAGCCGCCCCGCCTGTCCGTGACCTGCCTCTGATCAGGTCTGATATGCGAACGGATATCACGTCAGCGTCGATAGCGCTATTAGACATGCGCCGATCACATCTGCTTGGCTCCTGATCTCCGACGGATCATCGAGCGAAGGACGACGTGACATGCGACACCTGCGCGCCGCCACCGTGCTGCCCGCGACCGCCCTGGCGATCTCCCTCCTGGG
This sequence comes from Nonomuraea thailandensis, assembly GCF_024172165.1. Taxonomy (GTDB): domain Bacteria; phylum Actinomycetota; class Actinomycetes; order Streptosporangiales; family Streptosporangiaceae; genus Nonomuraea; species Nonomuraea thailandensis. The sequence continues at coordinate 3,273,160 of NZ_JAMZEB010000002.1, forward strand.
AGGCGGCGCCATGACGACGGGCACGGCCTCGGCCGCGGTGCCGGTGGCGGGCGTCTCCGGCGAGGCCCGGGTCACGAAGGAGCTGCGGGCGCTGGAGTCCGCCTTCAAGGGGCGCATCGGCGCGTACGCCCTCGACACCGCCACCGGCAAGACCCTGACGTACCGGGCGGGGGAGCGCTTCCCCATGTTGTCCACGTTCAAGGCGCCCCTGTGCGCGGCCGTCCTGCACCAGGCGCGCACCCGGCAGCCCGGGCTGATGAGCAGGCACATCAGGTGGACGGCCGCCGACATGAAGCCCAACTCGCCGGTCACCGAGAAGCACGTCAAGGACGGCCTGACCGTCTCCGAGCTCTGCGTGGCGGCCGTGACCCGGAGCGACGGGACCGCGTCCAACCTGCTGATGAAGCTGATCGGCGGGCCCGGGGGGATGACGGCGTACTTCCGTACGCTGAAGGACCCGATCTCCCGCATGGACCGCTGGCACCCCGGGCTCAACGACTGGACCCCCAAGGACAGGCGCGACACCACCACGCCCGCGGCCATGGCCGGCAACCTGCGGGCGCTCGCGACCGGCACGGCGCTGCACGCCAAGGACCGGGAGCAGCTCGTCGCCTGGCTGCTGGCCGGTAAGGTCGGAGCGGAGCGCATCCCGGCCGGCCTGCCCAGGAGCTGGACGATCGCCCACAAGACCGGCACCAACTCCGACGGCTTCGGCGGCGGGAACGACATCGCCGTCATCTGGCCGGAGAAGGGCGGCGCCCCCGTCGTCATGGCCGTCTACACCAACCGGACCCCTGGCCTGCCCGCCGACAACCGGACCATCGCCAGGACCGCGACGATCCTGGCCCAGGGCCTCGGCAGGCTCTGACCTCCCGGATCAGGGACCTGACACGGGCCGGGCGTCCCACCAGTCGAGCACCCGGGTCCCCGACAGGGTCAGCCACTTCGACGGCTCTCCCTCCGGCACGTCGACCTCGAACCACACCGCCCCCGGCAGCGTGCGGCCCTGCAGCCAGGTGCCGTCCGGCTGCCGGGCGGCCCGGACGAGCTCGATCGCCTCGGCCATGCGCGGGTCGGGCGGCACGCCGTCGAACAGCGCGGCCCGGCGGAAGTAGTCGGCCGCGTTGAGCACGCTGTAGAACCAGCGGAACGGGTAGGCGAAGCGGCCCACCCACGGCGCCACCGGCTCGCCCGTGGACAGGCGGCGCAGGAGCCCGCGCCGCAGCAGGTACTCCTCGCCGCCGCGCCGGGCGGCCCGCGTCGCGTCCGTGCCCCCGGTCGCGACGTCGTAGGCGAGCAGCCCCTTGAGGGAGTTGAGCGTCGAGTGGAACGACGAGCGCGTAGAGCCCTCGATCCACTCGCAGTTCCAGCCGCCGTCGGGCAGCCGGTGCTCGACGAACCAATCGACGATGCCGGTGACGGGGGCGCCCAGCCACAGGCCGTTCTCGACCGTCCAGGCGTTGATGCAGCAGTCGACCTCGCCGTCCCAGTACGGCAGGTCCTCGTACTCCCAGCGGCAGTTCTTGTCCAGCAGCTCGGCCGTGCCACGCAGGGCGGCGGCGTCGAGGCCCCACTCGCGCAGCGAGTTGAGCGTCCAGGTCGTCGCCGTCCAGGGCTGCGTGTTGTCCTGTGCGCCGTCGACGGTCGCGAAGTCGAAGCCGGCGGGGAAGAACGCGCCGCCCGCCCACTGGCCGTCCGGGTCCTGGAGCGCAAGCAGCCGCGCGCCGAAGCCCTCGGTCGCGACCCTCGCCCGCGTGGCCTCCCAGACCTCGGGCGGCTCGTGCAGCAGGTCCCGCTCGACCTGCCAGCGCAGGGCCGGATCGCTGTCGCGCAGCCACGGGATCAGGGCCTCGGTCACCATGATGCGCAGTCTGGCACGGGAAGCGGCCTTCCGGCAGCCCCGTGGCTCAGGGCTGCGGGGTGCGCAGCCCGGCCATGATGCGGTCGAGGGTGGCCAGGTCGCCGGGGTCCAGCGCGAGCAGGGAGCGCGGCGGGCGGGCCAGGATGCGCTCGGCCTCCTCGGCGACCGCGGTCCCGGCCGGGGTGAGGGTGACGATCTTGCTGCGGCGGTCGCCGGGGGAGACGCTGCGGGTGACGTAACCGCGCTGCTCCAGGTCGTCCACCATCAGCGTGGTGTACGGCTTGTCGGTCGACAGCTCGGCGGTCAGCTCCCGCATGGTCATCGGCCCGGCCAGCAGCCGGCGCAGCGCCTTGACCCGGAAGAAGCTCATGCCGAGCGTCTCCGCGACCTCCTTGCGGCGATCCTCCTGGCGCAGGACGAGGTCGTACATGGCGGCCCAGACGCGGGCCACCGCCTCCTGGCCGGGGGTGTCGCTCATCAGGTGTCCGCCGTTCTGTCGGGAGCGTGGGCGAGCCGTTCGGCGGTACGGGCGGCGCTGCGGCGGGCCCAGCCGGTCGTGGTCAGGATACCGAGCAGGACGATCGCCAGCCCGCACCCGGCGACGATCCACCAGCCGACATGGCTGGCCGCCGGGAACCCGGTGGCGAACGGGCCCGCGACCGCCGAGGTGACCAGCGCGCCGATGACCGCGACGCCCAGCGACTGGCCGATCTGGCGGCTGGTGGAGGCCACGGCCGCGGCCACCCCGGCCTGGGCCCGCGGCATGCCGGAGACGGCGGTGTTGGTGATGGGCGCGTTCACCATGCCGAAGCCCAGGCCGAACAGCACGTACGCGGCCATGAGCTGCCAGGTCGGGGTCTGCGCGGAGAGCCCCGTCATGATCAGGCCGCTGGCCGCCATCGTGACCCCGGCCACGAGCAGCGGCACGCGGGGCCCGGCGTTGCCGACGATCCGGCCCGACAGGGGTGCGCAGATCACGGTCAGCCCGGCCATGGGCAGCGTGTAGAGCCCGGCGTGCAGGGCGGACAGGCCGAGCACGTCCTGGAGGTAGAGGGTGTTGACGAACAGGAAGCCGCCCAGGGCGGCGAAGGCGCACACGGCGACGACGGTGGCCCCCGTGAACGGCGCGCTGCGGAAGAAGCGCAGATCGATCAGGGGCTCGGCGCGGCGCAGCTCGTACGGCACCAGGAGGGCGAGCGCCAGCGCCGCGACCGCGAAGCAGCCCAGCGTCCGCGGCGACCCCCAGCCGGCCGCCGGGGCCTCGATGAAGGCGTACGTCAGCGTGGCCAGCAGCACGATGACCAGCACCTGCCCGGCCGGGTCCACCCGGCGCGGGCGCGGTGCGCGCGATTCCGGCACGAACAGCGCGCACAGCACGAACGCGGCCACTCCCACCGGGATGTTGATCCAGAAGATCGCCTGCCAGCCGACCGACCCGACCAGCGCCCCGCCGACCAGCGGGCCGAGCGCCATGCTCACGCCGACCACGCCGCCCCACACGCCGATGGCCCGCGCCCGCTCGCGCGGCTCGGTGAAGGTGTTCGTGATGATCGACATGGCGACGGGGTTGAGCATGGAGCCGCCGACGGCCTGCAGCGCCCGCGCCGCGATCAGCCAGGGGAGGCTGGGGGCCAGCGAGCACATGACGGAGCCGAGCGTGAACAGCACCAGGCCTGTCTGGAACGTGCGCCGGCGGCCGACGCGGTCGCCGGTGGAGCCGGCCAGCATGAGCAGGCTCGCCAGCACCACCGTGTACGCGTCGATGACCCACTGCAGACCGGAGACGGAGGCGTTCAGGTCGCGGCGGATGGCGGGCAACGCGATGTTCACGATCGTGTTGTCCAGACCGACGATGAACAGGCTCATGCAGCAGATGGCCAGGATGAGCATCCGCCGGCGGGGGCTGAGCGCGGGGGTGGCCGCCGGCGGGGTGGTCGCCGGGCTGGTTATAGACATATAACGATTATATTCGCATAACTAATGATCTGTCCGATCGGGGGTCACATCTGACCCCCGATCGCATGGCCCGCGCCCGGGTGGGGCCGTCGTGGTGGCGGCGTGCCGCGGCTGTCCGGGCGGTGCTCGAAGTGCCACCACTCGTTGTCGTAGATGCGGTAGAGGTCGTGGCGGGCGCCGTGCTCCTCCAGCCAGCGCGCGCCTTCGTGCGGGCGCACGTCCAGCGCGATGCCCCTGACGTGCGGGGATTCCGCCGCCGGCAGCACGAGCATGCGCGCCGAGGCCGGGGAGCCCGAGCGCCGCACCTCCTCGTCGAACATCCGCTGCTGGACATGGGGATCGCGGTATCCCGAGGTGAGGCCGATGAGCTGGCCGTGACGCCACAGCGCCTCGGTGCGCGCCGCGGTGAACGCCGCCAGGGCGCCGTCCGTGAGCCCGGTGAGATCCTCGGCGGGGAACCGCATCCGTAACGCCCAGCCGCAGGCCAGCTCCAGGGCGCGGCCGGGACGGCGGGCGAACGCCACGGGCAGCAGGAGCACCGCGAGCACCAGCGTGACCACGGCGAACAGCCGGTCCCGGGGCCGAGGTGGGATGGTGCGTGGTTCGTTCATGCCGAATACGATTGGCGCCGAATGTGCGTGCGTCGTCAGCCGCATGTCATGGTTTCTCGACGGCGGCCACCGCGGGCAGGACCGTGACACAACCATGACATGGCGCGGACGAGACGGGGACACGGCAGGCCGACAGTGGTCGGGGTGGACGGCGGGCGAGTTACGGAGCGTGTGGTGAAACGCGGCGTGTCGCGAGTGTTGCTGATCGAGGACGACCCGGCTGTGCGGGAGGGGCTGGAGCTGGCCCTGACCCGGCACGGGCACGGGGTGCGGGCGGTGGAGTCGGGAGAGCAGGGCCTGGACCGGATGCGTACGGACCTGCCCGACGTCGTCGTGCTCGACCTGATGCTGCCCGGCATCGACGGCTTCGAGGTCTGCCGCCGCATCCGCGCCGCCGGTGAGACGCCGATCATCATGCTGACCGCGCGCGGCGACGACATGGACGTGGTGGCCGGGCTGGAGGCCGGCGCCGACGACTACGTGGTCAAGCCGGTGCAGCCCAGGGTGCTGGAGGCGCGCATCCGCGCGGTGCTCAGGCGGATCGGCCGGGACCAGGCCGAGCTGGAGCGGCACGGCGACCTGACCATCGACCGCGCCGGGCTGGTGGTCAGCAAGAGCGGCGCGCCGGTCAGCCTCGCCCCGACCGAGCTGCGCCTGCTCCTGGAGCTGTCCGGCACGCCGGGCCGGGTGCACAGCCGCCAGCAACTGCTGGAGTCGGTGTGGGAGCACGGGTACTTCGGCGACTCGCGGCTGGTGGACGCGTGCGTGCAGCGGTTGCGCGCCAAGATCGAGGACGACTCGGCGGCCCCCGTCTACGTGCAGACGGTGCGTGGGTTCGGGTACCGGTTCGGGCCGGTGTGAGCCGCCGGTGACACCATGGCCGAACCTGGGGCTGCGTGCCCGGCTGCTGTCCGCCTTCGCGCTGCTGTGCGTGGTCACCGCGGCGGCGGTGGCCGGCGGGATGTACGTCCAGGCCCGCAACGACATCCTGCAGCGGACCCAGGACGCGGCGGTCCAGTCGATGAGAAGCCGCCTGGAGACGGTCTTCCCGCTGCGGAACCCCGAGCCGGGGCCGGCCGAGCTCGACGAGATCGCCGATTCCGTGACCGAGGCCGACGTCTCCGCCGTCGCCCTCTTCCACGAGGAGCGCTCACCGGCCGGCTTCGAGACGGAGGCGATCTCACAGGGGCTGCGGCGGGCGGTGGCCCGCGGCGAGTTCGCGTGGCAGCGCATCATGTGGCGGGGCGTCCCCGTCCTGATCATCGGTGCGCCGTTGTTGATCGTCGAGCCGGACCAGATGACGCGGTTGTCCGGCATCGAGGTCTACACCGCGCGCAGCCTGGATCCCGAGCAGCGCAGCATCGACCAGCTCGCCGCCTGGGCCTGGCTCATCGGCGGGGCGGCCCTGGGATTCGCGGTGGTCCTGGCGTCGCTGGCCACCCGTGGCGTGCTGCGCCCGGTGCGCGAGCTCGGCCGGGCGGCACGCCTGCTGGGCCAGGGCGAGATGCGGACCAGGGTCGAGGTCCACGGCTCCGACGAGCTCGCCGACGTGGCGCGCACGTTCAACGACACCGCGGCGGAGCTGGAACGGCACGTCAAGCAGTTGCGCGCGATGGAGGCCGACGCCCGCCGGTTCGTCGCCGACGTGTCCCACGAGCTGCGCACCCCGCTGGCCGCGCTCGCCGCGGTCGCCGACGTCCTCGACGAGGAGGCGGAGGCGCTGCCCGAGCCCGCCGGCCGGGCCGCCCGGCTGGTCAGCCAGGAGACGCTCAACCTCACCGGGCTGGTCAACGACCTCATCGAGATCAGCAGGTTCGACTCCGGCGTCGCCGCCCTCGCGCTGAACGAGGTCGACGTGGCCGAGCTGGTACGCGCCACCCTGCGTGCCCGGGGCTGGACGGAGCCGGTGCGGGCGGACCTGCCGTCCGGGGTGACGGCCCGGCTCGACCCGCGCCGGGTGGACGTCATCCTCGCGAACCTGGTCGGCAACGCCCTGCGCCACGGCGAGCCGCCGGTGTCGGTACGGGTGTCCGCCGAGCCGCACTGGATCGCCTTCGAGGTCCGCGACCACGGGCCCGGCCTGGACGAGGCGGTGCTGCCGCACGTGTTCGACCGGTTCTACAAGGCCAGCGCCGCCAGGGCCAGGTCCGAGGGCAGCGGCCTCGGCCTCGCCATCGCCCGGGAGAACGCGCTCCTGCACCGGGGCGACCTCACCGTCACCAACGCCCCGGACGGCGGCGCCGTCTTCACGCTGCGCCTGCCGCGCCGGTCGGACGATCCGGACGGAGGCGCCGAGTGAGGCCCCGCCTCCCCTGCCGCGTGCTCGCCGCCGGCCTCGTCTGGCTCGTCGCCGTGACCGGCTGCGGCGTGCGGCCCAGCGACGTCATCGAGGCCGGCGACCCGCCGAGCGGACGCCTCGCACCCACCTGGGAGGCCAGCCTCTACCTGGTGCGCAACGGCCGGCTCAGCGTGGTGAACCGGCCGGGCCCCCCGCTGTCCCCGGCGGACACGCTGACGCTGCTGGCCGCCGGTCCGTTGTCGAGAGAGAAGGCACGCGGGCTCACCACCGAAGTCCCGGCCGGAGCCGGCCCGTTCTCGGTGTCCGTCGAGCCGCCCGGCCACGTGGTGGTGACGCTGTCCACCCCGCTCGGCGAGCTGCCCGGCATGGCCGTCGACCAGATCGTGTGCACGGCCGCCGCCACGGTGCCGGACGGCCCCGCCCAGGTCACCGTCGTCGGTGCAGGGCAGAGCACCGGCCCCCGGCACTGCCCCCGGCGCACCGGTGGCGGCCCGGAGGCCCCCGGCGACATCGAGTGATGGAAGGGTCAGTCGTCGCCCGGCTCCACCGCGGGAGCGAGCTGCAGCGGTGCGGCGGTCCCGGCGGCGAGCTCGCGCCCCCGGCCCAGCGTGTACTCCAGCTGCCTGGCCAGCTGCGGCAGGGTCGCCGGCGGCAGGTACGCCTCGGCGCCGGCGTCGAGCAGCCGGCGGACCGGGCCGTGGTAGTCGACCCCGAGCTCGCGGTCCTCGATCTCGGTCACGATGACGCGCGCCTTCGGGAACAGCAACCGCAGCCTTCCGATCAGCTGCGGGCTGGCCGGGGGCACCAGCAGCACGTCGGCCGTAGCCGGAGCCACGTGCATGTCGAGCACCACGTAGTCCGCGCCGAGCTGGGTGGACAGCGCCACCCGGGCCGCGGCCGACAGCTCCATCGCGGTGGCCACGACCGTCATGCTCTCGTGGTCCGCCGGCGCCTGCCCGGGCTCCTCGGCCGGCGTCTCGCGATCGACGACGGCCCCCTGCACCACGTCCACGGTGCTGGAGACCGTCGCCATCGGCCCGCCGTCCCGTGTGATGACCAGGTGCTCGCCGGGCTCCAGCCCGTCGATGAGCGCCACGACGTCTTCGGGAAGGCGGGTGACGTCGATGCGCTGCGCGGGGCGGGCGGCGCGCTTGCGAGTGATCACAGGTGTCCTTCCTGACGCTGTGATCCTGTTGGACGTCGTCAGCCGATCAATGGTTCGAGGCCGTTGCGCCCCGCGTCGCCGGGCTCGGGTAGTAGACGACCGGTCGTAAACTGCTGATGTGGGACGAACCAGCGACGCGGGGGAGAGGATCCTCGCCGCCGCGCGCTCGCTCATCGAGCTGCGCGGCTACTCCGCCCTGGGCGTGGCCGAGATCTGCAAGGCGGCCGGGGTGCCCAAGGGCAGCTTCTACTACTTCTACGCGTCCAAGGAAGCCCTCGTGCTGGCGGTCATCGACGAGCACTGGGCGAGCCAGGAGCGGTCCTGGAGGCGGATCCTGGACGGCGAGGCGGAGCCGCTGCAGCGGCTGCGCCGGGTGTTCGAGGAGACCACGGCCACCCAGAGCGCCGGGCAGCAGAGCTGCGGCACCATCTCGGGCTGCCTGTTCGGCAACCTCACGCTGGAGATGAGCAACCAGACCGAAGCCATCCGCGGGCGGCTGCAGGAGATCTTCGACGCCCAGATCGACCTCGTCGAGGCGGTCATCGTCGAGGCGCTCGCCCGCGGAGAGGTCACCGTGGGCGACACCCGCGAGGCCGCGCGGTCGGTGGTGGCGCAGCTGGAGGGGCACGTCCTGTTCGCCAAGCTCTACAACGACACCGAGCGGCTCGGCCCCCTGTGGGCCAACTGCCTGGCCCTCCTCGGCGCCCGCACGCCCGCCGAGGTCTGAGCCCTGGCGCGCCCGCCGAGCTCTGAACACCCCTGGCGCGCCCGCTGAGGACTGAACACCCCTGGCGCGCCCGCTGAGGACTGAAGACCCGGGCGCGCTCGCGTCCTGCGCGCCGTCCGGCCGGAGGCTCCTGGCCTGGGGCCGTCACCTGCGCCAGTAGCATGACCTACGTGGAGCTGCGTCAGCTGCGCTACTTCGTCGCGGTCGCCGAGGAGCTGAGCTTCGGCCGCGCCGCCGCGCGCCTGCTGATCGCCGGCCCCTCCCTGTCCCAGCAGATCAAGGCGCTGGAGCGCGACCTCGGCGTGCGGCTGTTCGACCGCGACCGCCGCTCGGTGTCCCTCACCCCGGCCGGGGCCGCCCTGCTGCCCCACGCCTGTGCCCTGCTGGAACGCGCCGACGACCTCCGGCAGCGGGCCCGCCGCCTGTCCGGATCGGAGCCGGTCCGCCTCGGCTACGTCAACTGGTCGCCGCCCGACCTGGCCGCCCGCACCGCCGCGGTGGCCCAGGTCCACCTCGACGCCTGGGTGGCGCCCTCGCACACGCAGGCCGCCCGGGTCGCCGAAGGCGGCCTGGACCTGGCGGTGTGCTGGGTGCGCGGCGACGACCTGGCGTGCCGCGGCCTGCGTGCCCAGCTCATCGGCGCCGACCGTCTGTACGCGGTCGCCGCCGGCCGCGACACCGGCCCCGTCCCCGCCCGCGACACCGTCGTCCTCCTCGACGCCGACGCCACCTCCTGGTCGTCCTGGAACGCCTACGCCGAGGAGCTGGCGCACGAGACCGGCGCCCGCGCGGCGCGCATCTCCGACGGCGGCATCACCGGCCCGGCCTTCTTCGACCACGTGCGCCGCAGCCGCCGTCCGATCATCAACTCGCCCAAGGGGCAGCTCACCCCGCTGCCCCCGGACCTCGTCCGGCGCCCGGTCGTCGCGCCGGAGATCTACTGGACGTGGTCCCTGGTGTGGCGCCGGGACGAGGAGCGCGACCCGGTCCTCGCGGTCGTCGAGGCCCTGCGCGAGGACCGCGACTTCGGCGTTCACGGCCCGGACGCCTGGCTGCCCAAGGACGATCCGCACCGGCGCTGACGCAGCCGCCGACCTGGTGCGGGAGTCTGCGCCTATCAGGTACGAGGAACAAAGTCCCAGCTCAGGGGCCATGAGTCGTTGACATCCCCCTGCCCGTGCCCTAGCTTCTCTCACGAATAGACGACCGGTTGTCTAGTGGCCGGTCACCTGGATCGGAGAAGATCGTCATGAGCCATCAGCAGCAGAAGGTCGCCCTGGTCACCGGCGCCTCGCAGGGCATCGGCGCCGGGATTGTCGAGGCCTACCGCAAGCTCGGTCACGCCGTCGTCGCCGTCTCGCGCACCATCGCGCCCTCGGACGACCCCGGCGTCCTCACCGTCCAGGGCGACGTGGCCGACCGCGCCACCGCCGAACGCGCGGTCGCCGGGGCCGTCGAGCGGTTCGGCCGGCTCGACACCCTGGTCAACAACGCCGGCATCTTCATCGCCAAGCCGTTCACCGACTACACCCTCGACGACTACGCCGCCGTCAAGGCCGTCAACGTCGACGGCTTCTTCCACGTCACCCAGCTCGCCATCGAGCGCATGCTGAGCCAGGGTGGCGGCCACGTCGTCACCATCACCACGAGCCTGGTCGACAACGCCGACTCCCGCGTTCCGTCCGTGCTGGCCTCGCTGACCAAGGGCGGCCTGCAGGCCGCCACCAAGTCGCTGGCCATCGAGCACGCGACCCGCGGCATCCGCGTCAACGCCGTGTCGCCGGGCTCGGTCAAGACGCCCATGCATCCCGAGGAGACGTACGAGGCCCTCGCGGCACTGCACCCCGTACGCCGCATGGGCGAGCTGAGCGACGTCGTGGACGCGGTCGTCTTCCTGGAGAACGCCCCCTTCGTCACCGGCGAGATCCTGCACGTCGACGGCGGCATGAGCGCCGGCCACTGACCGCACGACCGGAAGGAGACGCCCCATGGGCACGGACAAGGACCAGGAGACGATCCTCCGGGACGTCCTCGACCGGTGGAAGGCCGGCGTGGACGCCCACGAGCCTGAGGGGGTCGCCGCCCTGTTCACCGAGGACGCGATCTTCCAGGGGCTGCGCCCCTACAGCGTCGGGCGGCCGGGAATCGCCGCCTACTACGACTCCCAGCCGCCCGGGCTGACGGCCGCGTACCGCGTGCTGGAGACCAGGGCTCCTTCGGACGGCCTCGTCCTCGGCTACCTGGCCGTCGACTTCTCGTTCGCGGACCGGCCCGCCGTCCACGTCACCCTCGGCGTCCTGCTGAGGCGGACCGGGCAGGGCTGGCTCATCAGCCACTACCAGGTCTCCCTTCCCGGCTGAGAACCGGCCCGCGGTGATCGACCGCGGCCGGCGCCACGCGCAGGCGTTCTCCGCAGGACCCCGCCTGAGCAGCGACGCTCACCGGTGCGCCGGTGCGGTCCGGCAGCCGTCGACGCGAGCTCATCACTACAGCGCAGGAGGCGCACATCATGGACATGAAACTCGAAGTGGTCGTGGTGCCGGTCCCGGACGCCGACCGGGACGGGGACTTCCGCTCCGGCTGGTACGGCGAGCGCGAGGCCCGCCCGGGCGCCGAGGACCTCGGCCGGCTCGGCCGGTACGCCGGTTACCTGGTCCGTGAGCAGGCCGGAAGCGAGGTCCCGGCATGAGCGCCGTGACCTCCGGCGCCTACCGGGCCTTCACGGTCACCGGGCGGGGACAGTTCACCCAGGTCGAGCGTGAGCGGCGCGAGCCGGCACCCGGGGAGGTGCGGATCAGGGTCGAGGCCTGCGGCGTCTGCCACACCGACGTGCTGGCCGTCGAGGGGATGCGGGCCGACCCGCAGACGCCGATCGTCCCCGGCCACGAGATCGTCGGCGTGATCGAGGCCGTCGGCGACGGCGTCGCGCCCGCCTGGCAGGCCGGCGAGCGCGTCGGCGTCGGCTTCCTGGGCGGGCAGGACCACGCGTGCGAGGCGTGCCGGCGCGGCGACTTCGTCAACTGCACCGGCCAGCCGCGCACCGGCACCGACGTCGACGGCGGTTACGCCGAAGTGGCCTACGCCAGGGCGACCGGCCTGGTGCGGATCCCGCCCGCCCTGGACCCGGTGGCCGCGGCGCCGCTGCTGTGCGCGGGCCTGACCGTGTACAACGCGCTGGTGCCGGCGCGTGTGCCTCCCGGCTCGCTGGTCGCGGTGCAGGGCCTGGGCGGGCTGGGGCATCTGGGGGTGCAGTACGCCCGGGCGCTGGGCCACCGGGTGGTGGCCGTCGCGCGCGGCACCGCCAAGGCCGCTCTGGCCGCCGAACTCGGCGCGCACGACTACATCGACAGCACCCGGACCGACCCCGGCGCCGCCCTGCGGGAACGGGGCGGCGCCGCGGTCATCGTCGCCACGGCCGCCTCCGGCGCGTCGATGTCGCCGCTGGTGCCCGGGCTGGGGCGGCGCGGGGAACTGGTCGTCGTCGGGGCCGCGCCCGATCCGGTCCAGGTGAACACCGCCGACCTGATCTTCGGCGGCCACGTGGTGCGGGGCAGCCTGACCGGCACGGCGATCGAGAACGAGGACAACCTGCGGTTCGCCCTCGGCCACGACATCCGCTCCCGCAACGAGGTGTTCCCGCTGAGCGAGGCGCCGCGTGCCTACCAGCGCATGCTCTCCGGCGACGCCCGCTTCCGCGTCGTCCTCGACCCGGAGGGCTGAGACGGCTCCCCGCGCACGGACGGGGTCTGGAACGCCGGCTGCCCTGTGGGGGATCTGCTCCCGACGCCGCGCACCGAGATCGGCCCGCCGCCGGTCGCCGTCCACTGTCTCGTACGCCGGCATGGCCGCACCCAGGACGCTCGGCAGCGGACATGATCGCGCCTGAGCGTGGGGACACTTGTCACTACAATCCAGGCATGTTCGATCTCGACCCCGTGAAGTCGATCTTGGTCCTGGCCCTGATCGGGCTCATCGTCCTGGGGTCGCGGGTCTGGCGCCGGCGGCGCAACGGGGTGCGGGTCTCCATGCCGATGCCGTTGTTCACTCCGGTGGAGATCCAGGCCAAAGCCCACGACCTCATCGAAGCGGGGCGGTTCGACGAGGCCGTCAAGGTGCTGAAGAAGGAGGCGGAGGTCTCGGGCCCGGATGCGCTGGCCGCGGCCCGCGCCCTGCGCCGGGGTGAGCTCCTGCCGGACTTCCCCGGCCGGTGGCCGGAGGATCTGACAGGGCCGGTGACCGAGTTCCTGGCCCAGGGGCAGCGGAAGGCGGCCGTCTTCCTGGTCCGCGATCAGAAGCGGCTCGGCCCTGCCGAAGCCGAGACCCTCGTCGACTCGCTGGCCCGCGGGAAGGCCGAGTAGACGTGCTGTGCGACACCGGAGGGCCGGCCGGGGGAGGTGCGTTACGAACGGCGGAAGACCGCCAGCAGCCTGCCGGCCGCCTCCGGTGACAGCCCGTCGGTGACGAACGCCGTGTCCATGAACAGATCCCGCTGGCCTCCCTGCACGTCGAACTCCAGCGTGTCGATCGTGGACAGCGCCTCCTCGCGCTCGTCGGTGTCCGCCCACGTCTCGATCTCCTGCACCGCCGCCTTCAGGACGGCCGCCGCGTCACGCACGACGAGGTAGTCGCCCCCTTCCGGGAGGCGTTGCAGGCCGAGGCCGATCCCGCCGCGGAAGTCGACGTCCTGCATGCGCGCCGCGGTGAAGTCGTTGCCCTCGTACCTGTTCACCGTGCGCCCCAGCTCGGCGTCCCGCGCCCACGGGTCCGCGGAGAAGGTCACCGATTCGAGGGTCCCCGAGAAGACGCAGTCCACGAACTCGGCGTCCATGAAGTTGAGGTGGGACAGCTTCACGTCCAGGAACGAGCAGGAGACGAAGGTGGCCCGGCCGGGGTCGAGGCCGTCGCCCTTGAGCGTGCTGCCGTCGAACACGCAGCCGGTGTAGACGCTCGGCCGCTTGCCGGCGCCCAGGCATCCCTTAGTGGCGTGAATGCCGCGGAAATTGCAGTCGGTGAGGTGGCTGCCGTTGGCGATGGAAATGACCGAGAAACGCTGACCGGAATAGTCGGTGCCGTTCTGCCGGGCGGCGTTCAGATTCAGTTCGCTTTTTGCTTTCACAGCGGCTCCTCTATTGCGTGGACAAGGATACGCTCCCGGACTTGTCCGGGAGCGTATCCGGTGTCGATGGCTATCTTCTGAAGGAGGGCAGGCGGCCTATGCTGTACAGCACGTACGGCACCTTACTGTACACGTTGGTCTTCGTCCGGGCGAGGTGCCGGGCGTGGTCCTTGACCGTGGTGAATTCGACCCAGTTCATGAAACGCCGGTCGTAGAGGTCGACGCCCCAGCTCGATTTGTAGACCCACCGCCCCGGTTCGGTCGCGTTCAGTTCCCGTTCCAGGGCCCGGTGGAATGCCGTTCCGAAGTAGCGCCGCGCGCTCTTGAACTTCTTCGCGCGGATCAGCCGCTGATAATCCTTGAACTCCTTCCTGGTGAGGTACCGCAGCATGTCCTTGGGGTCTTGGGCGAGCCGGAGCGCGGCGGCCTCCACGGCTTCCGCCGAGGCCAGGTAGCGGGACCTGAGTCCCGGGGGCAGGTTCTTCGCGAGCGCCTTGCTGATCTTGACTCCGCAGGCCGCCGGAGTCGGGGCGGCGGCGTTGTGCGTCAGTACAGCGGCGGAGCCCGCCAGGACGTGGTAGGTGTGCAGGTCGGCGACGGTCAGGTTGTGGACCCGCTGCTGCGCCGTCCGCTTCTTGACCGCCTTGATCTGGACGTACGTCCCGGAGGAGGTACGCAGCCACATCCCCGGCTCGAGGTCCTCGGCCTCGACCCACTTCTTCAGGTCGCGAACCCAGAACGGATGGCTGTCCGTCGAGGTGACCTTGCCGGTCTTGTCCCCCTTCTCGCCGTCGGTGTCGACCTTGATGTCGACCAGTTCCTTGTCGCCCTCACCCGTGATCAGTTCGGTGACGGGCTTGGCCGCGGTCCTGCCGGTCTCGGGGTCGGCGGCCAGCACCTCATCGCCGACCTCCACCTTCTCGATCGGCTTGGTGGTGCCGTCGGCCATCTGGATCATCGTGCCGGGCACGAAGCTGTTGCCCGGCCCGCAGCCGACGCCGCCCCCGCCCCGGAAGAGCCTGCCGAGGCCGAAGGTGACCCCGGCGATCGCGGCACCGGTGATGGTCTCCAGGGCGAAGTCGCCCGCGTCGAAGGTCCGGGCGGGATCCATGGCGACGTCCACGGTGTAGTGCGTCGCGGAGGCCGCCGCACCGGAGGCCAGCGCGACCGCCAGCCCGCAGGTCAGGCCGCCGGTCTCGGGGCACAACGCCCCCAGCGCGGCGACGCCCAGCCCGACCGCCAGCCCGGCGCCGAAGGACGCGAGCGCTCGCTTCCAGTCCATCGGCTCCGTGTACTGCAGGTTCGCTATGGACAGGCCCGCCGCGAAGCCGTAGCGGTTGCTCGTCGCCGGGTTGAGGCCGAGGCCGAGATCGGCGCCGGCGTCCTGCCGGGAGTCGGGGGTGAGGTACTGGTGACTGCCCGGCAGGTAGTTCCGCGACCCCATCTGGTAGGTGGAGGAGAGCTGGTCGAACCGCCTGGCTCCGAACCAGTACGGGTTGTACGGCTCCTTGTAGGGGTTGGCCGAGTCCGGGGTGTCCACCCCGCTGACCGATCCCGGCACCAGCGAGCCGAAGACGCTGTAGCCGTACGTGCCCCGCGTGTCGCCGGCGTCCGTGGTGATGATCTCCACGTTGCCCTGCGGGTCGTACCCGTAGACGCTGCGCTCGGCGGCCCCGCCGCCGAGCTTCGCCATGGACAGCCGCTCGTCCCACGCCGAGTACTCGAAGGAGCGGGTGATCGCGCCGCCCACCTCCTCGTCCAGCACCTCACCGGACATGCCGAGGTAGGAGTAGGTGGTCTTCCTGCCGTCGTTGTCGGTCATGGAGGACGTACGGCCCAGCGGGTCGTAGGTGTAGTCGGTGGCCCGCTCCACCCCGTCCACCCTGAGCTGCTCGGTACGGGTGATCTGGTCGAAGGCGTTGTAGTAGTACAGGGCGGTCTGCGTCTGCTCCTCGCCCGAGGTCACCGAGAACAGCCGGCCCGAGGGGTCGTAGTTGTACTCGGAGTAGCCGCCGCCCAGGTCGCCGCTCCTGACGAGCCGGTTCCAGTCGTACTGGAAGTTCGTCGACTCGTTGGCGACGTTCTGGATGACGACGTTGGAGTTGGCGTCGTACTGGTACTCCTCGCTGCGCGCCTGGCCGAGGTACTCCACCCTGGTGACCCGGTTGCGCGGATCATAGGTGTACTGCTTCTCCACGTCGGGGAACAGGCACCTGAACTCGACGCACTGGACCTTGGTGTGGTCCTTGGAGACCCGCAGGTCGGCCTGGTAGGTCAGGGTGTGCTCCGACTGCACGGCCCCGTCGGCCTTCTTCTCCACCGAGTGCCGCAGCAGCCCGTCGAGGTAGTACTCGTAGGCCGCGACGTTGCCGTTGGACTTGGTCTCGGTCTTCCGCTCGCCACGCGGGGTGTAGTCGTAGCGGGTCAGCCTGGGGCTGGGGTCGGTGGCGCTGCTGACGTTGCGCACGGTTTCGAGCAGGTCCCGCGCGTCATAGGTGTAGTCGGCGATCGTCTTGTCGTGAGCGCGGCGGATCAGGCCGCCGATCTCGTTGTAGCCGTAGGTCGTGGTGTTCTTGAGCACGCCGTCGAGGCGCTCGCTGACCTTGGCCATCTGGTTGAGGTCGTCGTACTCGAGGTCCCACTGGTCGATCGTGGCGTTCGACGAGCTGTCGGTGACCTTCTCGAGATTGCCGTTCGGGTCGTACAGGTAGTCGAACGACATGACGCTCGGGTACGGCGGCATGGACGATCCGCCCTGGTCGGCGTGGTGCTTGAGCTTGCCGTCGGGGTGGTAGCCCCACTCCAGTGCCCGCTGCAGGGCGCCGGCCGCCGAGTTGACCTTCCGCTCGGTCTGCAGCCCCAGCTCGTTGTAGTCGTAGGTGACCGCGATGCCGAACGGGTCGATCGACTTCTTGATCCAGCCGTTGTCGTAGTACTCGGTCTTGCTGACGATCCGCCCCCGGTGCTCCTCGTCGGGGGTGTGATCGGGGTCGGGCGGCGGCAGGGCCACCTCGGTCAGGCGCGAGGCCGAGTCGTACTTGTACGTCACGCTCTGCGGCGTGCGGTAGGGATAGTCCGGCGCGGACTGGTTGTCGTCCTTGTCGAACGGGTAGACCTGTTCGATCGGCCGGTTCAGCTTGTCGTAGCGGATCTCGGTGAGGAAGTCGCCCGCGTCGTCGGTGGTGGCGACGCCCCGCGGGTTGATCGTCTTGGTCTGGTTGCCGACCTGGTCGTACTCGAAGCGGGTGGTCGTCTCCTTGACGTTCCCGTCCACCGACTCGTGCGGGACCCGGGTCTCGACGACCTTGCCGCGGGCGTCGTACACCGTGGTGGCGACGCTGCCGTTCTGGTCGGTGGTGGTGGTCTCCAGACCGTCGCGGTCATAGCCCGCGCGCGTGGTGTAGCCGCCCGCGTCGGTCTCCATCGTCACCCGATGGTTGCGGTCGTAGTCGAACTTGACCGTGTAGTCCAGCGGGTCCGGGGTCGCGTTCTTCCGCGGGTCGATCACCCAGATGACGTTGCCGACGCCGTCGTAGATGTAGGAGGTGGTGTGGCCCTTGGCGTCGGTCACGCCCGTGAGCTGGTAGATCGCGTCGAAGGACTTGGTGGTGGTGAAGTCGCCGGCCGCGTCGGTCAGGTTGCCCTTCGGCTCGGTGACCGTCAGCCGGTTGCCGACCTTGTCGTAGGTGAACGAGGTCTTCCGCTCCGGTGCGCCGTCCTGCTCGTCCTTGGGTTCGAGCGTGAAGGTGATCCGGTCGTTGGCGTCGAACTCGGAGGTCGTGACGGCGCCGTTGGGCGCGGTGGCCTTGGTGATGTTGTCGTTGGCGTCGTAGACGGGCGCGGGCGTGACGATGTTCTCGCCGGTGGTGCGGTCCTTGGGCACCGTGCTGGTCAGCAGGCGGCCGAACAGGTCGTACGTCCGCGTGCTCGCCGTCCCCAGCGGGTCGGTCAGCGACAGCGTCAGGCCCCGCCGGTCGTAGCCGAGGCGGGTGGAGTCGCCGTACGCGTCGGTGATCAGTTGTGGCTGGCCGGTCGCGTCGTAGGTCCCGAAGGTGGTGGCGTTGCCGTTCGCGTCGGTCGCCTGGATGACCTGCCCGTAGATGTCGTAGCCGTAGCGGGTGGTGTAGTCCCCCACGGTGTCGGTGGTGTTGCCGACCGGGTCGGTGACCGAGGCGAGGTTGCCCCACGGGTCGTAGGTGAAGGTGACCCGGCGGCCTTCCGGGCTGGTCTCGGCGGTCAGGTCGGTGATGCGCCCGTTCAGGCCCCTCTGGTAGGTGTACGTGGTCGCCGGCGTGCCGTTGAGGTTCGCCTCGGCGTCGCGGATCCACAGCCGGTCCCCGGTCAGCGGGTCGTAGGCCGAGGTGGTGACGGCGCCGTTGTTCTCCTCCTCGCGGATCACGTTGTGGCCGGCGTCCCAGCCGAGCCTGGTGACCTGGCTCTTGGCGTTGGTGATCTGCACCGGCCGCCCGAACTCGTCCAGGTGGTAGGCGGTGGCGTGGTTCTCGGCGTCGGTGACCGTCGTGTCGAGCGTCGAGCCCTGCGGCCCGTCGGGGTCCACGTAGCCGAACGTCGTCGTGCCGCCCAGCCGGTCGGTGAGGGTCTGCGCCGACCAGTGGAACTTCGGGTCGTCGCCCTCACGCGGGTAGTAGTAGGCCACGCCGGTGCCGTTGCCGCGAGGGTCGGTGACCTTGACCAGCTTGGCGTTCTTGGTGCCCTGGGTCATGTCGTAGTCGAAGCGGAACGACTTGGCGCCCTCGCGCCCGTCACCGTCCACCATCTTGGCCATCAGGCCCCAGCTGGTGTACATGAAGGTGATCTTGCGACCTTCGATGTCGGTGATGGACTTGACCCGGTCGATGATGTTGGGGTTGACCAGGTTGGCCCAGTAGACCTCCTCACCCGCGTCGTTGATCCAGGTGTAGTTCTCGCCCTTCTTGTAGTACTCGACGGTCAGCGTCTGACGGCCGGCCGGATCGGTGATGTACTGCAGGAACTTGGTCGGCATGTTGTTCGACCTGCGCGAGGCGTACGTGAACGACGCGGTGTTGATCATGCCGTTGCCGTCGTGCGTCGCCGACATGTAGCCGTCGCAGTCGAAGAAGTACTGGGTGCGGTCCGGCGCGGTCATCACCCAGGCCCGCGACTCCTCGGTCTTCGGGCCGCACGTCACCAGGCGCTGCAGGTACAGGTGCACGCCCTTCGGGCTGATCCACTCCTGAGCGTCGTCGTCCCACGAGAAGGTGTGGCCGGTGCCGTCCCCGTCGGTCATGGTGACGGTGGTCGGGCTCTGGTTGGGATGGAAGTCCAGCGGCGTGCCCAGCCGGGCCGGCATGGAGGCGTGCAACGACCAGCCGAAGCCCATCGAGCTGTTGGAGGTGTCCTTGGAGTTGTAGGCCAGGTTGACGACGGTGGCGAAGTCCCCGCGTGAGGGATGCGCCCACGGGCTGTAGGCCCAGACGGCGTTGCCCGCGTACAGGTTGTTCTGCAGGTGGCCGCCCGCGCCGGTCTCGACGCCCGCGTACTCGTAGAACGACTCCAGCCCGAGCTGGTTGGAGGTGGGCTTGTCCACCGCCACCGCCTGGGTCAGCGCCGGGATCGCGTCGCTGGCCGACAACCACGCGTCGGTCGTCCTGTTGTACAGGTCCGACTGGAGCACGTAGCTGGTGCGCTTGTTGCTCTCGTCGGCCGTCACCGGCGCCTTGACCTGCGCCTGGACGGTGATCGTCTCACCCGGGGCCAGGTCCTTGGGCAGCGCCGTCTTCACCTGGTTCTCGGCCCTGGTCACGTCGGTGCCGTCCGGCTGCGCCCAGCGGTACGACAGCACGTAGTCCGACGCCTTCCACGTGGCCGTGGTCGTGTTGGTGAGCGTCATGGGCGTGGTGGTCTGGGCGCCCTCGGCCATCCGCAGCGCCGTGTCCGGCGCGTAGTAGGTGTTCTCGGTGGT
The DNA here is from genome assembly GCF_024172165.1 of Nonomuraea thailandensis. GTDB lineage: Bacteria > Actinomycetota > Actinomycetes > Streptosporangiales > Streptosporangiaceae > Nonomuraea > Nonomuraea thailandensis. Next base: position 3,292,839 of record NZ_JAMZEB010000002.1, read on the forward strand.
CTTCTCCAGGTACGTGACCCGGAGCTGGGGCCGGAGCTGCGGCTCCGCCGCCTCGTCCGACAGGAACAGGGTCCGCTCGGCGGGGGAGGTCTCGTTCGCGAGCTTGACCATCACGCCGTGGTCGCCCGAGGGGTTCGAGACCCAGCTCTGCGCGAGCGGCGTGGCGCTGAAGGAACGCCGGTAGGGGTCGTTGGTGATCCCCGCGTAGCTGCTGGTGACCGAGCTCGCGTAGTCGCCGCCCGCCGTCGTCCACGCCTGGGAGGAGGTGGCCCTGTTCCAGGTGGCCGTCTTCTCGTCGAAGGCGGTGTTCACGCCGCGCAACTCGTACGTGGCCGTGGCCGACCCGATCATCGTCACTTCCCACAGGTCCACCGAGGCGTCGAGCACCCGGGCGGTCGGGGGGATGGCGGAGACACCGGGGAACTTGAGCACGACCCGGGTCGTGCCGTACGTGCCGGAGTTGTTGCCGACCATCAGCCACGGCGCGCCCGCCAGCACGTCCTGGTTGACGTCGGGCTGCTTGCTGGACAGGGTCGTGTCCGCGGTCCCGCCCTGGAAGATCTTGACGGTCCTGCCCGCCTTGGGCAGCGCGGCGATCTCCGTCGGCCCGGGCACGAGCTGCCCGTCCTTGGTCTTCACCGCGACCATGTAGTAGTAGACCTGGCCGAACGGGTCCGTGGAGTCGGCCGGGGTGGGCGTGGCCGTCGTGTCGGTGAACGTCGTGGTGCCCGCCGCCACGGGCGAGACCAGCGTGGCCGCCGACGGCGTGAACGTCTGGTAGACACTGCGGTGGACCTGGTACTCCGCGAGGTCGTCCGACTCGGCGTCCGACGGGTCCTGATAGGCGGGCCAGGACAGATCTGCGCCGGCGGCGTGGATCGTGGCAGGCGGATCGACGGTGACGCCCTGGCGCCCGTACGTCAGCACCAGGCGCGGGTAGGTCGCGGTCTCCCCGCCGTAGGAGTACAGGCTGCCCTCGTAGCGCACCCCGCCCCTGTCGAGGGTCTCGTCGGCCGCCTTCAGCACGAAGCCGTGGTTGGCGCTGGTGCCGTCGAGCCACGACTGGACGATGTTGCGCACCGAGAACGAGTGCCACTGGCTGCCGTTGGCCGAGGCCGGCTTCACCTGCACGGCGTCCTTGGTCAGCCGTACGGCGTCGGCGATCACGCCGACGGAGGCGGAGGCGGGGCCGTCGCCCAGGACGACCTTGCCGCCGGTGCCGGCGGTGAACGGGTGGGTGCCCAGCGTCTTCCACACGCCGTTCGTGGTGGAGGCCGCGTTCTGGTTGACCGCGTACGTCTTGCTGCCGCCGTTGTAGGTGACCGTGTACGGCGCCGCCGTGGCCCGGTCGGCCGCCTCCACGTAGTGCACGTCGACCCGGTAGTCGCCGTCCTCGGTCACGCGCGGCACCCACGTGTAGCGGTCACCCGCGACGGTGTCCTTGTTGTACAGGTAGTCACCGCCGACGGCGTTGGCCGCCAGCGGGCTGGTCGAGACCGGCCACGAGCCGGTCGCCGCGGTCTTGCCGGCGTCGCCGTCGTCCACGACCTCGCTGTTGTTGCCGAGCTCGCCGGTGAGGTTCCTGGCCGAGTTCCAGGTCGCGGTCGTCTCGTCCCAGGCGGCGGTGGCGCGGTGCGCCTGGAGGGTGACGTTGTTGCTCACCCCGGTGCTGGTCTGGATGTCCTGGTCGTAGTAGACCTGGAGCCGAGCCGAGTCGATCTTCGTGCCGGACGGCACCCCGGTCAGCGGGAACTTCAGCAGCGCCCGCGACACGCCCACCGAGGACGTGCCCGTGGACAGGCGCCAGCTCCCGTCGAAGTTCGTGTCGGGGGAGTCGGAGACGATCATCGTGTCCTGCGAGACCGACGGCGTCGGCGAGATCTTGATCGTCGGGTCGATGACGACCGGGTACTGACGGGCCGGGTCGGCCAGCCACGCCTGGTCCGCCGTCACGGTGATCCGCAGCAGCCCCGCCGCCGCGTCCCACACCATGGCCTGCTTGACCTGGTCGCTGTACGTCTTGCCGTACGGCGAGGAGGCGTCGTCGCGCGCGTCGGTCATGTACGGCCGGGGGATCTCCATGACCGGCGTGCCGTCGAAGTCGCCGCGGTAGAACGCGATCGACCCGTCGGGCCGCTGCCAGGCCCGCAGCCCGTCCGGCTTGAGGGTGAAGGTGTAGGAGGGGGCCTGCGCGGGCGCGGCGTCGAGGACGATCTGCTCCTTGGCGCCCTCCGGCGTCACCTCGTACGCCAGCTTCGCCCCGCCGCTCTCGTAGGCGTAGGTGGCGGTGTCGTCCTTCACCTTCGGCTTGCCGGGCTTGACCCCGTCGGCTCCGAGCGTGAGGGACACGTCGTCCAGCTCCACGCGGAGCAGCGCGGCGGGCTCGGTGCCGAAGAAGCTGCTGAAGGCGTTGCGCTGGTTGCCGTAGGCGAATCCGGCGCGGTCCGTCGGCGAGATCTCCGTGGAGATCGGCTGCCACTTACCGGACCTGTCGCGATAGTTCAGCGGGGCCGCCGACACCTCCACCTGCTGCCGGCCGTCCTCCAGCAGGAACGTCCGCTCGTGCGCGGTGCGCCTGCCCGTCAGCTCCTTCACCCGCTTGGCCGGCGGGATCTTCTGCGCCGCGGGCTCCGCGTCGTTCCTGGGCACCGCGTCGACCCCGAGATCCTCGGGCTCGGGCGCCTCCTCGGCGCCGCCGGTGAACCAGTCCTGCAGGTCGTCCAGCCAGTCGCGCTCGCTGTCCGGCTTCCATCCGCCGCGCGCGTCGCCCAGGGGCGGCGGGCTGGGCGTGGCCTGCGCGGGAACGACGTTGCCGCCCAGCGCGAGGGTGAGAACCAGGAACGCGCCCAGTAATCGACGGGATTTACGCATGGTCGTGTGTCCAGGCAAGAGCCTGCCTCCGAACTTGGAAAAGGGCATGGTGGAATTGGGCCAGGGCATGCCGAAGGACGCCGTGGCAGCAGCCGATGAAGTAGATCGAGAATTGTCGGCCGGGCGCGATTAAGCCATCTCCGGCGCGGTAAAGTCAGATCCCCGTTTTGTCTTTTGCGGGATCATCAACCTCGTCACGATCCTTGTCAACCCTCTGCGGACCTCGGGTCAGACCGCTTATCTCGCGGGCCCGGACGCCTGGTCGGAGGCCATGAGCTGGGCTCGACGGGAATGCGGCAAGGTCACGTGCACGGGCTGTGAGCGCGCCGAGTCAAGGTAACGGTTTGAAAACGGCGGCCGAGGTCGAGCCTTTTTCCTGGCTGGCGGCGCTTTCGCCGGACGCGAATTTATTGCCAGCATATTCCCGGCCGGGCGTTACCGTTCCGAAATTTGTGTCGGGATACGTTGGGCTCCGCCTCCGGCGGCGCGGATATGGAACGCTCTTTTTTACGCGCTCCCGGTCTCCCGCACGGAACGAAGACCCGCCGCCCACCGCGGCACGGGTCACGGTCCCTCTGATCGGCTGCGTCGCCGGTACTCGGTGGGCGTCAGCCCGACCAGCGTCCGGAAGCGGCGGGCGAAATACGTCGGGTCGTCCCAGCCGACGGCGGCGCCGACCCGAGCCGTCGGCAGGGACGAATGTGCCAGGAGCGTGGCGGCGCGCTCGGCCCGCAGCCGGGCCAGGAAGCCCAGCGGCGTCAGCCCGGCGTGGCGCCTGAACAGCCGGCCGAGATGGGCGGGATCCAGGCTGACCGCTCGGGCGAGATCGTCCAGCCGCCACGGATGGGCGGGCGATGCCTCCAGCCGGGCGATGGTGGCGGCGACCGCGGGGTGGACGCTGGCATCGGGCGTCCGCCGCTCGGGCTCGCGGCCGTCGGAAAGGACGCCGAGCACCGTGATCAGCCGGCCCAGCACCCGGCCGGGCCGGTGCCGACCGGCTGCCAGGTCGCGTCCGAGCAGGTCGATCTCCGCGACGGCCTCCTCGGCGGCGGCCGGGTCGACGTCCGTGACGGCCACGCCGTGCGTGCCGGACGCGACCGGATCGGTCCACAACAACCGGCGCAGCATCGGGATGTCGTGCAGCGCCGCCAGCTCGCCCCGGAGCGCCTGGGCGGACAGGCAGCAGTTGGCGACCACCAGGCCGGCGCAGCCCGCGAACCCGTGCCAGGCGCCGGGGCGCAGCACGATGACCTGCCCGCGCCGCAGCGGGCGCTCGCCCTGGCTGGTCACGTGCCGGCCGCGACCGGTCCCGATCACGGCGATCTCGAGGAAATCGTGCGCGTGCGGCTCGACTCCGGCGTCCAGGTGGTGGACACCTGCCAGAACCGGGACCCCGGCGAACAGCGCGTGCTCGTGCAGCGTGGCAGGCATGTCGGGATCGTACGACTACGCGCCCGGATCGGCCTAGCCCATGACGGGCCGGCTCAGCCAGGCTTGCCGTATCTCAACGGCGACGACCTTGGAGGTCAGTGATGACAACGACCACGACGGGGCAGCCCGGCAGCGACGTCGATGCCGGCGGCCGGGTGCCGGACGAGCTGGTGGAGGCGTACCGCGAGCACGGTTTTGTCCGAGTGCGGGGCGTGCTCGGCCCGGACCAGGTGCGGCGCTTCAGGGCCGCCGCCGAAGCGTTCCTGCGGGCCCATCGCGCGCAGAGCCTGGAACGGCAGGGCGTCTTCAGCCAGCTGGTCAACGTCTGGCAACACGACTCGACCCTGCGCGAGCTCACCCTGGAGCCGAAGCTCGGCCGGATCGCCGAGCAACTCGCGGGATTCCGGCTCCGGCTCTGGCACGACCAGATGCTGGTCAAGGAGCCGCACAACAACGCCGCCACCGAGTTCCACCAGGACCGCCCGTACTGGCCGCACGCGGGCGACCGGCTCCCCCTGTCGGCGTGGATAGCGCTGGTCGACGTTCCCCCGGAGCGGGGCTGCATGACGTTCCTGCCCGGCACCCAGCATCGGACCGGCCTGCTCCCGCAGGACCTGCACCACGAGGAGGACCTGTTCACGATGGACCCGGCCCTGCGCTGGATCCCCCGGGTCACCGTGCCGCTCCGGGCCGGCGACTGTACCTTCCACAGCGGCTACACCGGTCACATGGCGCTGCCCAACCGCACCGGCCAGGCCCGGTTCGCGCACGTGACCATCTACATGGACGAGGCGGCCCGTTACAGCGGGGGCGGGCACGTCGTCACCGACCCTCTCGGACTCGCCGCGGGGGATCGGCTGGACGGCGACAGCTTCCCTCGCCCCTGGGCCTAGAACGCCCGACGGTCCTGGTCGTGCTCTGCTCCTCCGCTGTGGCCGCCGTGCCGTCAGTCAAGCGGCCACAGCTTGCGGCCCTTGGCCAGAACGCTGCCGAGGACCGATCCGGCCTGGACAACAGTGCCGTCAACGTCGCCGAGCCTGACCTCGCCGGGACCGACGACGTGGACCTCCTCCCGCCCGGAGGGCGCGACCCTGCCGGCGCCGGCCCTGCGCAGCCGCCAGGTGCAGAGGCCGGTTGCGGCCACGCCCAAGGCGCACGCGAGACCGGCGGCGACTGCGGGGACGGTCTGGTCGCAGTCCGAGATGACCGACGTGTTCGTGGGCTCGGGCGGGCCGGGGGCCCGGCGCCGCTCGTAGGTGATGGCGCCGCAGCCGGCCGCCGCGGGGAAGCACCGAGCAGCAGGAACCACACCCCCCCACGGCTGTGAGCAGGGCATCGCGCCAGCAGCCGCTGCGCACGCTCGTTCATCGGCAGTCCTTCGGGGCTCGATCGTGCAGGAGGTACGGGACGCGCCCGCCGTCATGGGCCGCTTCCGGCGAGGGCGGTCCTGAGCGCCTGGACGCGCGCCCGCGACGACCCCTCGCCCGGCGCGGACGGATCGGCCTCGCCACGCAGGCTGTGCCGGTGTTCCGTGGCGAGTTCGAGCTGGGCGGCGTGCAGACGTGCCAGGCGGCGGTAGGCGGGGGTAGGCGGCGATGCCGTGGCGCAGGTTCGCCGCGGCGCGCAGAGCGTCGGCCTTGAGCCGGAAGCGCCGGGCAGGTGAGAGCAGCACCGCTGCCTCCGGCTCGGTGATCGCGTCGCGGTGCCAGGGACCGCTTTCCCTGTGCTGTCGCCCAGATTGCCGGACCCGTTCAGAAAGGCGCGGTCGCCGCCGCTGTCCCCCGAAGGGGAGTCGCCCATTCGGCTGCCTCGGCAGCCGCGCGATGGTCATATTCCTCGAATCGCTCGCCGGGCCGAAGGAAGAAGGTGACGTTGCCAGATATCTGAGCGGGTATGCCCTGGATGTCGCCATCGGGCATTCCCGGCCGCGCGGCAGCGACGCCACTCAGGTCGAGTCACACCTGGAAGGGCGTGGTGCCGGGCGCGTCGGTCAGGACGATCGAGGGCGATTGAACGGTGAGTTGTCCTGTTCTCCCGAATGCGCAGGTGACCGCGGCCGGCCCGGAGTCTGCGTAGCCCATGGCAGTGACGCCGGGCACCGGGAGAACGGCGGCAGAACCCACAGCGCCGAGCCGAAAGAGCGCCATTGCGAGGACATCCTGGCCACTTGAGGAATTCGCCGAGGATTTCGGCGGGCACGGCCCTTTCGGGAACGTGTGCCTGATATTTGACTCGAATCCCCGGCGCGACCCCGCCTGATCGGCTCAGCCGGCCGTGCGGGCGGCGTCGCGGTCAAGACCCTCAGGCAACCATGTCTGGACGCAGCGAAGATGGCAGTGGGACCTGCTCCCGGCCTGGGCACTGTCAGTTCGACGGATGTCGAATACGGGTGGTCGCGTCATCGAAGTTGGCGGTGCCCGGTCGGGGGATCGCTTTCCCTTGAGTGAAGCCATGACTCCGCAGGTCGAGGTTGTCTTGGCTGGAGTTGCCCGCGGAGTCTTCAGGGAGTCGGACCCCGTGCGCCTGTAGCCGGGAGAGAATCAGCGCTCGGAGTTCGCGTTCTCGGGCGGCGGTTTCATGGCGTCCGGTCCGAGCGGCGGCCGCGGCCCAGCGTTCTAGGGCGTCGACCGTAAGAAGCCATTGAGCGATCGTGAGCCTGGGTTTCACGATCTCGTCCGGCGGTGGCCATGAACCGGAGCCTGGAACACCGGGCGTCCAGTGAGCGATCTGATCCCAACCTGCCCTGCGGATGCTGTGCGCAAGATCGGCCCGCCGGCGATTGCCGTCCACCGTCTCGACGCCGGCGTCATCGTCCACGGACGCGTCGATGAGCCCCCACTGGCGAAGAGGCATCGCGATGATGAGGCCGACACTCATATCGGCATGGTGCTGAGATCGCGAAGGGTGGTCAAGGCGATCAGCGTGCCCCGGGTATGGCGGCGCCGAGGATGGGGCGGCGAGGATGTCGTGGGCTCACCATGACAGCGGTGATGCGGGTGGCGAGTGCCAGAGCCGCCGGGATGGGATTGTCGATGCTGTCGCCGGCAGCCGGATCGATGCCCAGCTCACGGAGGTGACGATTGAGCCGGTCGGGATCCGCGCCTTGCCTGTCTAGGGGAAGCCTCGGATCGATGCCGGTGATGAGCCGGCCGTCGACGGCATGGGCAACATGGTGCTGGGCGTAGTCATGCCGCAGCACCGCCACGGCCTCTCCGCCGTCGCGCGACAGGGCGCTCAACGTCTCCTGTTGCGCGCCGCGCCAGCCGCAGTCCTCGAACGCGACCGTCCAGTTCCCGCTCCGCATCACGGTGATGATCTGAGGTCCTGACGACACCCGGATGATCCCCACGGGGTGTTCAGGATCGTCGTCAGGACGGTCCTCCATGACCGGGAGTTCGTCGTATCCGTCAACGAGGTAGGCCTGCCCGTACGAGATGTGGAAGTCGAACGACGCAGTCCGCAGGGTGGCCATGGTCGCCCAGAATACGATCAAGGGCTGACGTCGCCCATGCTGTCATGGGCAACCGGCGCTTCCCGCGCGGTGAGGAACTCATCCAGCAGCTCAAAGAGCACCTTGACCACCCTGGCCTCCTCTTCACGGGTCAGTTCTCGCTGTCCGGATCCTTCAGAGAGGGTGATATGTCGTACTTGTGCAGCCCAGCCGTGACCGCACTCCTGGCCCCGGCGAGTCACCAGCCACTCCCGCCAGCCGGTCAGGCCCGGACCTCCATGGCGCAGCGCGTGCTGGTCATAACCGTCCAGGAAAGCCTCGATCCCAGCAAGCCTCGACCCCGCCACGAACATGCCCAGCCGCTCAGCCACGAAGGCGAAGTACTCGCGTTCGCTCATTCTCGCCAGGTCCGCCGCCACCGACCTTCCTCCTGACGCGCCAACCGCTGATCTCCCCAGGGGCCAGCCCCTTGGCCGACAGGGACAAGACCAGCTCGTCCACTCCGGACAGCCGCCGCTGCCGCTCGCGGACGAGCTGGGAGCTGCTCGTCCGTCATCGAGCGGTCCGGCTTCCTTGATCATCGCATCCGCCGTCAGTTCTACAGTCCCTCCGATCGCGCGGGACAGACCGCGCCGGACCTCTGCCAGATCCAGGACCGAGCGGTCGAACACCTCCAGGTGCATCCCACGCACGACCTCGGAGCGCACGCCTGTAGCAGCCTCGACCCTCTGCACGTCCCCGGCATCGTGGCGACGCCGTACGCAAGTGAACGGACGTCACCTGACCTGCGTACATCCAGCCCAAGGCCTCGGCCGTCGTCGACGCCGGAGATCCGTTCCGCAGGGCCGTCCGATCAACCCACGACGCGAACGACTCGCCGTACGCCGGGGCCAGACCGTCTGCATGTCTCCGGCCGAACCTCCTGCTGTACACGCGCCTCCTGACATCTCCTGTGCCGTTCTGACATCTGCAAGCGCGTCGGACAACAGACTGTCTGGACCCAGCGAAGATGACAGTGGAGCCTGCTCCCGACCTGGGCACTGCCACTTCGATGGGTGTCGAAATGTGGATGCGCGCGTCATCGAAGTTGGCAGTGCCGGGTCGAAGATCGCGTTCACTCGAGTGAAGGCCATGACTCCGAAGTTCGAGGTTGTTCTGGCCCAGGGTTGCCGACGGAGGCTTCAGGGAGTCGGACGCCGTGCGCTTGAAGCCGGGAGAGAATCAGCTCTCGGAGCTCGCGTTCTTGGGCGGCGGCTTCGTGGCGCCCGGTGCGATCGGCGGCTGCGGCCCAGCGTTCGAGGACGTCGATCGTGAGAAGCCATTGAGCGATCGTGAGCTTGGGTTTCACGATGTCGTCCGGCGGTGGCCACGAACCGGAGCCTGGAACACCGGGCGTCCAATGAGCGATCTGATCCCAACCCGCCCTGCGGATGCTGCGCGCAAGATCGGCGCGTCGGCGATTGCCGTTCACTGTCTCGACGCTGGCGTCATTGTCCATGGAGGCGTCGATGAGCCTCCACTGGCGGAGAGGCATCGCGATGATCAGGCCGACACTCATGTCGGGCATGGTGCCGAGGTTACGAAGGGTGGTCAAGGTGATCAGTAAGCGCCGGGAATGGCGGCGCCGAGAATGGGGCGGCGAAGGTGCTCTGGGGTGATCAGGACGCCGGTGATCCGGCTGGCGATTGCCAAGGCAGCCGGGATGGCGTTGTCGATGCGGTCGTCGGCGGCTGGATCAATACCTAGCTCACGAAGGTAGCGATTGAGCCGATCAGGATCCGTGCCACGTCTCTCGATGGGGAAGGTCGGGTTGATGTCGGTGAGGTATTCCCCGTCGACGGCGTAGGCAAGGCGGTGTCGGGCGGCGTAGTCATGGCGCATCACCGCCACGGCTTCTCCGCCGTCGCGGGATAGAGGGCAGAGGACCTCCATGTGTGAGGCTCGCCAGCCGCAATCCTCGATGGCGATCGTCCAGTCCTCGATTCGCCTCACGGTGATGATCTCCGGTCCTTCCGGCTGGGAGTAATCCTCGTCCGTGATGAGCCGGATGTCCTCATCTGCGGCCCCAATCCGGCGAAGCACCTCATGCTCGTCCAGCCCGCGGACGAAGACGATGGTGTAGATGTCGCCGAGCCCGCTGCCTTTTTCCCACCCGTAATCTTCTGGCGACGCGCCGGGAGTTCTCGCGGTGGCGCGGACCATCTCAAACGTGCTCGCCTGCTCGAGGATCTCGGGATGGGCGGCGAAGAAGGCCTCGGTGATTTCTGGAGCTATCCGGCCACGCTCACTGACCAGGTAGCCGTTCGCTTCTGCCCAGTCCCGGATCTGAGTGCGGTCGAGCTCGGGCGACCGGTAGGTGACGCGGAGGGGGGTGAAGTCGGCATCGGACATGATCAGAAACTACCGATAGATTTGATGCCGTGTCTGCCCTGCTTGTCCCGGCGGGCTCGCCTGAGGCGATGTAACCCCCTCCCAGGGGCGTAGTCCTTCACCGGCCAGGAGCAGCGCTGCCTCGGGCAGGTCTAGGTCGTCGACGGTCTCAGCTGGATGCAGGTGATGAGGCGCGCCGGGTTCCCAGAGGGCGAGCGGTTTGAGCAGCGCCGGGTCGACGTATCTGATCTTGAGGTGGTTGAGGATCCGGTTGGTGACCGCGGTGGGGCGGTCGTGAGCGCAGTATTCGTGCCAGAGGGTGCCGGCCCAGGGGTCGTAGCGGCGCTGGTCCATGAAGTAGCGCAGCGCCTCCAGCAGGCTGCCGGTGAAGCTGAGTTCGTCGATGATGAGCATCGCCGCGGCGCTGAGCAGCGGGCCGGGCTGGTAGGAGAGCAGGTCGCCGCAGCGTTCGCGGGCGGTGGGTCCGGCGGTGAGGGCGAGTTGGTCGCGCAGGTGACAGAACTCGTGGAAGGTCCACCAGAGGTGGACGTCGGTGCCGGCGGGAAGCATCTCCGGGGTGCCGAGATAGATCGCCAGGCGGAACAGCAGCTCGTAGAGGTCCCAGAACGCCTTGACGGGTTCGATGGGCCCGTCGCGGGGGCGGCGTAGCCGGCCCAGGAGGTCCTGCTGGATGCGCAGCAATCTCTCGCTTCCGGCCAGCTGGCAGGGGAGCCGGGCGAGTTGCTGCCGGCAGTTGCGGGCGCCGACGATGCGCCCCTGCGGGCCGAACGGTCCGTCGCCGACACTGATCCGGGTGTGGCAGCTCGGGCACCAGCCGGTCAGATAGACGCGGTGGATTGGGCAGATCACGCAGGGCAGCAGGTGCCAGGCGATGCGCCAGATCGGGTCGGGTCCGGCCAGGCAGCGGGGGCAGACGGCCGCGGCCTCGGCGCGCCAGGGCCAGGGCCGGGTGCTGGTGATGCCGGTCCAGCTGTAAGTGATGAACTGGCCGCCCTGACCGAACAGCGCCATGCGCATCATGGCGCGGGCGCGCAGGCCGGTGGCGTCGCGCAGGTTCTCGAAGACGTACTCGCCGTCGTAGATGGTGAGGAAGTCCTCGCCGAGGGTGTAGCGCTGCGGGGTGTAGGGCGGCAGGCCGAGCAGGGACGCGATGGTGTCGCGGTGGCTGTGCTGCGCTTCGACCAGGCGGAAGAACCAGGAGTGGAAGGCCTCGCCGTCGGCCGGCGGCGGCACCAGGGCCAGCCGGCGCGGCGGCGGCCGGTCCGGTTGCCGCTCCTCGACGTCGAGGTCGGGGTAGTGCTGGATCATCCGGTGCTCGCGTCCCGGCCGGAGGCGGGCGAGTCCTTCTTCTTGGTGCGGCGCCGGGTGGCGGCCAGGCGGCGGGCTTGGGTCTTGGCGTAGTCGACCTCGTCGTCGTGGCCCAGCACGACGCTGTCCATGATGGTGCGGGTGAGCGTTTCGACGCCGGTGTCCATCGCCGTGTGAGCGGACTCCTTGAACAGCATGGCCAGCGAGCCGATGTAGCCGGAGGTGCGTTCATGCAGGTAGCGCCAGTGATGCAGGGTCAGGTCGTCGGGCGGGTGATCGAGCAGGACCAGGTTGGTCTCAAAGTGGCGCACCAGCGACATCCAGGTGCGCTGCTCCTCACGGGTGGCGATCGTGAGCGGGGCCAGGTGCTGCAGGTCGGCGAAGCGGGAGCCGAACTGGCCGGCCCGGCCGCGCTCGTGCCCGCCCGGGGCGGTGCCGGCCTTGCCCGGCCGGGTGCGGGGCGGCGCGCCGTCGGTGAACAGGTTGCCCTGCTCCAGCAGGATCCCGGCACCGACGATGGTGACCGCGGCGTGGTTGGCCAGGTTCTTGATGTGGTCGTTGGTCTCCTGGCCGCCGTCACGGATCTTGTCCAGCATGTGCAGGTCGTCCAGCAGCAGCAGCTCGACGCCGCAGGCCTCGATCGCGTCCAGCACGGGATCGGTGAGGGTCCACTTCGTCGCGGTCCGGCCGGGGTTCGGGACGTGCAGGAACTTGCCGATGGCCTGCGACAGCATGCCCGCGGTCGCGCCGGTGCTGGCGCTGACATAGATGACCGGCACCCGGTTGCCGAGAAAGTCCCCGCGAAAGTCGGCCGGCGACACCCCAAAGCCGGGGGCCAGGTCGGGGTGGCGGCGCCGCCAGTCCAGCTCGCACTCCTTGCCGATCAGCTTGAGCAGCGACGTCTTGCCGCAGTGACCGGGCCCGTTGATGATCGCGCTGTGGAAGGTGGCGTCCTGGCTGTAGCGGCCCTGCGTCAGTTTCGGCTTCAGCGCGGCCAGCACCCGCAGGACCTGCGGATGCTTGAGGAACGGCGGGTTGGCGTTGCAGCTTCTGCGCATCTCATCGAACGGCTCCTGCCGGTCGGCGGCCCAGCTGTCGTACTCGCCTCTGCTGACCGGCTCCGGCCGGGGCGGTGCCGGGCGGGCGCAGAATTCGCGCCACTGCTCCTTGGTGCGTGGCTGCGCGACACGTTTCCTCATGCGCTGCCCGGGCCGCGCGGTGCGCCGGGATCCCAGATCTCGAACTCCTCCAGCTCGGACAGGTCCACCACCTCGTCCAGCGCCGGATCCTCCTCGCCGGCGGGCGGGACCAGGCTCAGCACCGGAGGCGGCTCCTCGGGCTCACCGAACTGGAGACGAGCTTGATCCCGTTTGATGGCGCGCACGTCCTCGCGGGCCCGCACCAGCTCGCGGCGGGTGCGCGCGGTCGCCGACTCCGGCGCGTCCATCCGGCGTTGCAGGTCCACCAGCGCCTCGGCTATCTCCTGCTGGCTCGGCTCCCGCAACCCGCCGTCGCGCAGCAGCTTGCGGGCCTCTTGGAGCATCCGCGTGGTGAACGGGACGGCCGGATCCGGCAGATGCGTCCAGAACAGCACCCGCCAGGCGCCTTCGAGGAAGATGAACACCCGGCTGGGGTCGCCCGGGTTGTAGCGGATCGGCCACTTGCGGCCCTTGCCCGGGACCGGCGAGAGCGCCCGCCGATGGCCGTCCAGAATCGGATCGTCATAGAGGAGGTAGTCGAGCTGGATCCCCTCCGGGCGGATCGTCCGGTACTCGATCGGCAGCCGCTTGCAGTAGTGATGCGATTGCGGCGGGCAGAGGACGTAGCCGTAGCGGGCCACCATCAGGCCATAAGCCTGGTTCGGCGACAACTCCAGCTCCGGGAACCCCGGGACGACCAGCCCGGCGTGCACGCGCCGTTGATAGATGGCCACCACGTATTCGGCGAAGAACTCCGCCAGATCTTCCAGGCTCCACCGGGCGGCGTGCTCCACCAGCCGGCCCCGGGTGGAGGTATCGGAGCCCTTGTAACCGGCGACATGCTTGGCGAAATCTTCACGGATGGTGCCGAAGGCGCGTTCGATGTTGGCCTTGTCGGTCGGATTGGCCTTGCGGGCCAACCCCAGGTTGATGCCCAGGTCGAGGCATGCCTCGCGCAGCGCCTCAGACAGGTTGACCTTGGCGTGATCGACCAGGATCTGCTCCGGCCAGATCACCGGCCGGGCCGCGGCCAGCTCCAGCCGCTCCTCCAGCTCGACCTCGCGGGTGATCGGCAGGCGCAGCATCCGGTAGGCCAGCGCCTGCTTCCAGCCGGGCCGCATCGGTTCCGGGGTGACCGCGTCGTTGAGCAGCATCACCACGTCGACCGCGCGGGTGTCGCCGATGGTCATCCGCCAGGCCAGCAGCGTCCGGGTCGCGACGTCGATCGCCAGCACGAGATGCACCTTGTGGGTGACGTCACCGATCGGGTCGTAGGCGATCACGTCCAGCGGGGTGGCGTCGATCATCACCACCTGGCCCGGCCGCACCGCCTCCTCCGCCCGGTAGGACCGCTGCGGCCGCGCCGCCGCGCTGCGCCGCGACGGCGCCCGGCCGAAGGTGTACTGACCTGGCAACAACTGCTCGACGTAGCGGGCGATGGTCGAACTCGAAGGCAGCGTCACCACGCCCGGCCCGTGCTCGTCGTCCAGCCGATCCTGCAGCCGCCGATAGAACCGGTCCAGACCGCCATTGGAGTCCTCCCGCTCACCGACCCGATGCTGGACGAGGATCGCATCCAGCACGCGCTGATCGGCGCGGGCCAGCGGATCACGCACGACGGCGCCGCGTCCGTCGATCAGCCCGCCGCGCCGCTCTTCGCGATAACGCCGCAATTTGCGCCACACCGTCGTTTCGCCCATACCGAGTTCAGCGGCCTTGGCCTTGACCCGGTCGCTCACCCGGGGATGCAACGCCTGATCGTAGGCGGGCCGCGGCTCACCGGGCTCCGCCCGCTCCGGATCGCCGCTGCGGTAGCCGGTCCTGATCTCGTTCAGGTGCGCTTCGAGGTCACGCACCGAGGCCGTTTCCTCCTCGTCGAGGCCGTCCAGCAACGCTCCCCTATCGGCCATGCTGGAGGGCAGGTCAACGGGACTTTCGCTGAGCAGCCGGAACCCGGGCGCCGCCATCAAGGCCGCGATGTAGATGGTGGTCCACTCCCCAGCGGCCGACAGCAGGTGAACCTCGCTGCCGCCTTGGCCGACCACCTGGTGGCGTTCGTCGCCGAACCATAGCCACGTGCCCTTGGTCAGCCGGCGGCCGCCAGTCTCGTCCGGCTCGTTCATGGGTGTGCCCCGGCGTCGCCGGCCAGTGGAGCGGCCCAGACCATGGTGGTGTCCTCCAACGGGCGGGACAGGTCCGCCGACAGTTCGCCGGTCCAGCACAGATGCAGCACGACCGCGCGAGCCACCAGCGGTTCGGCGGTGAAGCTGACCAGCTGGCCCAGCGGCACCGGCTCGCCGGCCAGCGACAGGAGTTGCGCGCGGTAGTCGCTCACCCCGACCATCTCGCGGCGATAGCCCGCCAACGCCAGCACGTTGATCGTGCGCTGCCGCCCGGGCGGCTCGCCGACCAGCTCATAACCCCAGCCCGCCACCGCGCAGCAGGCCGCCACCCGCTCAGCGGTCGTTCTCACTTTCGCGTCGTTCAACCGGCCGGGGTTCTTGACCTCCATCACCGTTGCCGAGCCGTCCACCCGGCGGACGAACAGGTCCGGCGTGGCCTTCCACGCGCCGCGATTGTCCACGCCGGATAGCTGCATCGGCTGGCCGGCGAAGCCGGTCACCTCCGGGTCGAAGTCCAGCATCGTCATCCAGACGCTCTCCAGATACGACTCACACTCGATCATCCGGTTCGTCGTGGAGGACCAATGCGTGCTCGGCGTGTGCGCCTGATCAACTCGGTGCGGGATCCGCCGGATCGCGCCACAGTTCTCAAACGCCACCTCGGCAGCGACTTCCAGCGGAAGCTGCTCTTCCTGCCCGTCCGGATGCAGAAAGCGGACGTGCACGCTGCGTAACTGCAGGTCGGCAGCCTTCATCGCGCCTCCCGAGACCGTAAGAAGCGGCTGCTCGCATTCATCCAGAGCGTCGACACGCGAAGCAGAAGCATGTGACGAAGGTCACGTTAGCGCCTGGTGGCTTACTTCGTCCTCACTTTCCGGACCAAGCACCTCAGGCCATCCCACTTGGCCCGCTCACTGACGGCCAGCTTGCCCACCGAGCACGACATCCAAGGCTGCTGCGAAAACCGGTGACAGAGCCACCTGCGTCAACAGATCCGGCCGCCGCTCCTTCCATCTCATCCGCGCGGCGGCGGCCAGTGGCATCAACCGCGCCACCAGCTCCGACTCCCCTTCCGCCTCGGCCACCTCCAGAGCCACCTCGAGCAGTGTCGCTGCTACCAACGCCGTCCGCGGAGCCGTCCCGTAGCGGCCCATTGGACCCGCCCGGTTCCAGCGCTGCCTAGCCGCCTCGGCGGCCAGCGCGCCCTGACCATCCAGAGTCACATTCAACAGGGGTAGAACCTCCGGCACCCCAAGCCGGATCAGCATCGCCGTCGCTTTCAAGACCGCGAACCACTGACCGGCACTCACCACCTGGCCTGCGATCAGCGCAGGCCGGCGGCCCATCGCCACCTCAAGCACGAGCCGTTGCTGATCAGCGAGTTTGTTACTCACTGCGCTCGTGCTGATCTGAGGGATCGGCTGATCGCATACGAACCCGCTGAGAAGCGCACCGCACCGCAACGGATCCGGCATCCGTGAGCGAGACAGACGTGCAGGCTGACCAGCCGGACCCCGTCGAATGGAAACGCGGCATCTCGGGCAGAGATCCACCAGCAGCGTCCTATGCGCGGGGCAAACCGCGGCCCAGCCCAGCTTCCACCAGACCAGCCACGCTCCGTTCGAAGCCGCGAGGCACTGCGGGCATGCCCGGCTGCCGAAGAACTGCACCCATTCACGGCTCTCTGCCCGACGGACTGACTCCTTGTCGCCCACGCGAACGCCTGCCAGGTCCAGGACCGAGCCGTCGAACATCGCCAGGTGCATCCCCCGCACGACCTCGGCGCTCACGCCTGTGGCAGCCTCGATCGCTCTGTACGTCTCCGGCGTCGCAACGACGCCGTACGCCAGTGAACGAACGTCACTCGACGTGGCTACATCCAGCCCTAACGCCTCGACCATCGCCCACGGCGGACATCCGTTCCGCAGGGCCATGCGATCAACCCACGACGCGAACGACTCGCCGTGCACCGGTGCCACCACCAACGCCAGCCGCCGGGGCCAGACCGTCACCACTTCCCGGGCCGAACCTCCTGCCGTACACGCCGCTACTGCCAACTTCGATGACGCGCTTCCATGTCCACTTCCAGTTGCCGTGACGGACTGTCGTCTTCAAGACCGCCAGACAACAGACAACTGACCGGGCCTTGCTCTTGACGAGACAAATGAACGCTTTTTTAATTCCTTCCAAAGAGGGCTCCCGCCCTCCCCAAGCGCTCGCTCACCGCCTCACCCCCTACGAAGAACCTCCCCAGCACAGACGGGAACGACGGCATGAAGGTACGCATCGACCCCGAGCGTTGCCAAGGGCACGGCCGCTGTTACGACCTGGCCCCTGACCTGTTCGGCGAGGACGACGAAGGTTACGGCAAGGTCCTCGGCAGCGGCGAGGTGGCCGCGGGTCAGGAGCCGGAGGCGCGCCTGGCGGCGGCCAACTGCCCCGAGCGGGCCATCGAGGCAGAGAACGGAGCCGCCCGATGAGCGTGGACGATCGCTTCGGCCCTGACCTTGACGAGGCGCGCAAGAACCGGCCGCTCCCGGCGGTCAGCGAGATCGTCACCGACCCGGTCTCCGACTGGGCCGGCGACTTCTCCCACGTCGATCCCGTCTGGGCCGCCGATCCGTACCCGATCCAGGACGAGCTGCGGCAGAGCTGTCCGATCGCGCACACCGAGCGGTTCGGCGGGGTGTGGCTGCCGACGCGGTACGAGGACGTGGCGGCCGTGGCGTACGACACCGAGCGGTTCTCCTCCCGGGGGATCATCGTGAGCAACGTCCGGCCACCGGCCGAGCTGGCTCCGATGGGCAGCGTGCCGCCGATCTCGTCCGACCCGCCCTTCCACCACGACGCGCGCAGGCTGCTGCTGCCGGCGTTCACCAAGAGCGCGGTGCGCAGGCAGGAGGAGGCGACGCGGGCGTACTGTCACGAGCTGATCGACGCGTTCGAGGGCCGCGACCTGGTGGACGGCGCGCACGAGTACGCCGAGCACATCCCGGTACGGGTGATCGCCAACCTGCTCGGCCTGCCGCCCGAGGACGGGCCGCTGTTCAGGCAGTTCATCGAGACCGCGCTCGAGAGCGTGAACAAGCGGCCGGAGGAGCGCGCCGACGGGTTCGCCGCGCTGGCGGACTACCTGCTCGCCCAGATCCGCGACCACGTCGACCACCCGCGCGACGACCTGATCACGTACCTGGTCGACGCCGAGCTCTACGGGCACAAGCTCAGCCCCGACCACGTGCTCGGCACGATCATCCTGCTGCTCATCGCGGGCATCGACACCACGTGGAGCGCGATCGGCGCGTCGTTGTGGCATCTGGCCGGGACGCCGGGCGACCGGGAGCGGCTGGTGGCCGAGCCGGGCCTGGTGCCGGTGGCGATGGAGGAGCTGCTGCGGGCGTACGCGCCGGTCACGATGGCGCGGCTGGTCAGGCAGGACATGCACTGGAACGGCGTGGACATGAAGGCCGAGGACTGGGTGCTGCTGTCCTTCCCGGCGGCCAACCGGGATCCGGCGCAGTTCGAGCGGGCCGGCGAGGTGGTCATCGACCGGGAGGTCAACCGGCACGCCGCGTTCGGGCTGGGCATCCACCGCTGCGTGGGCTCGCATCTGGCGCGGATGGAGCTGCGGGTGGCGCTGGAGGTGTGGCTGGAACGTGTTCCGGTCTTCTCCCTGGCGGATCCGGCGGCGGTGACGTGGGCGGCCAGCCAGGTGCGCGGGCCCCGCACGCTGCCCCTGCGCATCGGCTGACGGCATGGCGGCCCCTGCTCAGTGGTGACTTCGTGGCCTCTGCGCAGGGGCCGGCCGCGCGGTGCGGGTGCCGGTTGCCGGCCGCGCGGTGCCGGTGCGGGTGCCGGTGCGGGTGCCGGTGCCGGTGCCGGTGCCGGGTCCAGGTGGCCGGGCGCGCGCGGTTCCTGCCGCAGGGGCTGAGCTGGCGCGCGAGCCCGCAACTGGACGCCGCCCGCCTCGGCTTCTAGAATTAAAATCTAGAATAAAGCTCCTCCAAGCCGAGGGTGGGTCATGCCGCAGCGGATCTATGTCGATGGTGAGTGGCTTCCGGCGAGCGGCGGAGCCGCGATACAGGTGGTGAACCCCGCCACCGAGGAGCCCTTCGACGAGGTGCCGCGCAGCGGTCCCAAGGACGTGGCGCGCGCCGTCGAGGCGGCCGCCGCCGCGCTGCCCGCCTGGTCGGCCAGGCCCGTCACCGAGCGCGCCGGGCTCTGCGCCGCCGTGGCGGCCGCGCTGGGGGAGCGGGCGGACGAGCTGACCGAGACGATCGTGAACGAGCTCGGCATGCCGATCAAGCTGACCCGCGCCATCCAGGTCGGCTCGCCGATCCGCACGTTCATGTCGATGCCCGAGGTCGCGGCGGCCGTCGCGTTCGAGGAGCCGATGGGCTCCTCGGTCGTCTACCGGGACCCGGTCGGCGTCGTCGGCGCGATCACCCCGTGGAACTACCCGCTGCACCAGATCGCGGCCAAGGTCGCCCCGGCGCTGACCGCGGGCTGCACGGTGGTGCTCAAGCCCAGCGAGGTGACGCCGCTCGACGCGTTCGTGCTGGCGGAGGTGATGCACGAGGTCGGGATCCCGGCCGGGGTGTTCAACGTGGTCTCGGGCACCGGGCCGGAGGCGGGGGAGGCGCTGGCCGCGCACCCGCTGGTGGACATGGTGTCGTTCACCGGCTCCACCCGCGCGGGGAGGCGGGTGGCCGAGCTGGCCGCCGCCGGGGTCAGGCGCACCGCGCTGGAGCTGGGCGGCAAGTCCGCGAACGTGCTGCTCGACGACCTCGGCGACGCCGCGTTCGAGGACGCCGTGCGCAAGGGCGTGGCGGCCTGCTACCTCAACTCGGGCCAGACCTGCTCGGCGCTGACCAGGCTGCTGGTGCCGCGCGAGCGCCTCCAGGACGCCGAACGCATCGCGGCCGACGAGGCGGTCACGTACACGCCGGGCGACCCGCGCGACCCGGCCACCCGGCTCGGCCCGCTGGTCTCGGCCGTGCAGCGGGAGCGCGTGCGCGCGCACCTGCGCGCGGCGGCCGAGGACGGTGCGACGATCCTCACCGGTGGCCCTGACGCGCCCGACGGGCTGGAACGCGGCTACTACGTGCGGCCCACCGTGATCACCGCGGTGACGCCCGAGTCGCGGATCGCCCAGGAGGAGATCTTCGGCCCGGTCCTGGTCATCCTCCCGTACGACGGGGAGGACGAGGCGGTCCGCATCGCCAACGGCACCCCGTACGGGCTGGCGGCCGGCGTCCGGGCCGCGGACCAGGACCGCGCACGCAGGGTGGCCAGGCGGCTGCGCGCCGGGCAGATCCGGATCAACGACGGCGCCCACAACGGCCTGGCCCCCTTCGGCGGCTTCAAGCAGTCCGGATACGGCCGCGAGTACGGCCGCTTCGGCCTGGAGGAGTTCCTCACCACCACGTCCGTCCAGCTCTGAGCCCGGGGGAGAGCACACATGCGAGGCGTCATCCTGCGTGAGACGGGCAAGCCCGTCGAGGTCACCGACGGGCTGAGCGTGCGGCCGCCGGGCCCGGGAGAGATACGGGTGCGGCTGCGCGCCGCCGGTGTCTGCCACTCGGACCTGTCGATGTGCGAGGGCCGCCTGCCCGCCCGGCTGCCGCTGGTGCCCGGGCACGAGGGGGCGGGGGAGGTGGTCGAGCTCGGCCCCGGCGTGAGCGGCCCGCCGGTCGGCACGCACGTGATCCTGTCCTGGATCCCGCCCTGCGGGAGCTGCGCGCTGTGCCTGGGCGGCCAGCCGAACCTGTGCGTCGGCGTGCGCCCGCCGTCGTCCACGGTCACCTTCGAGGGCGAGCCCGCCCACGCCGGGCTCGGCGTGGGCTGCTTCGCCGAGGAGACCGTGGTCGACGCGCGCGCCGCCGTCCCGATCCCGGACGACGTGCCGTTCGAGGTGGCCGCCGTGGTCGGCTGCGCGGTGCTGACGGGCGTCGGCGCCGTGGTCAACACCGCGCGGGTGCGCCCCGGCTCGTCGGTCCTGGTGATCGGCTGCGGCGGCGTCGGGATCAACGTGATCCAGGGCGCCAAGCTGGCCGCCGCCGCACCCGTCCTGGCCGTGGACCGGGTGCCGGAGAAGCTGGAGGCCGCCAGGGCGTTCGGCGCCACCCACGTCGCCACGCCGGACGAGCTGGGCGACGCGGTCAAGGAGCTGACCGGCGGGCTCGGCTTCGACTACGCCTTCGAGGTCGTGGGCCGCTCGGCCACGATCCGGCAGGCGTGGCAGGCCACCCGGCGCGGCGGCACCACCGTCGTGGTGGGCGCGGGCAGCCGCGACGACCTGGTCACCTTCAGCGCCGCCGAGCTGTTCGCCACGGAGCGGCGGCTGGTCGGCTGCCTGTACGGCTCAGGCGACGTCCGCACCGACTTCGGCCGGCTGCTGCGGCTGTGGCGGGCCGGCCGGCTCGACCTGGAGGGCCTGATCAGCCGGCGCATCACCCTGGACGGCGTGGGCGAGGCCTTCACGGCGATGGGGTCGGGCGACGTGATCAGGTCCCTGGTCGTGTTCTGACCGGCTCAGGAGCCGGTGCCGGCTTCGTGGGGCTCCGGGACGGCAGGAGCCCGGGAGGCGGCGACGGTGGCGCGGCCGGACGGCAGCCGGGCCGAGATCGCCATCACCACGATCGTGGCGGCGCCGGCGACGATCAGCAGCGCCTCCACGCTGACCACGTCGGCGAGCGGGCCGAAGACGACCATGCCGACCGGCGTGGCCAGCGCCATCACGATGCTGACGTAGCTGAAGACGCGCCCGTGCATGGTGGGCTCGACGCTCTCCTGGATCAGCGTCATGAACGGGGTCGAGAACGGCGGCACCAGCAGCCCGAGCACGAACATGAAGCCGTAGAACACCCACAGGTTCGTGCTCAGCCCGAGCCCCACGGTCACGGCCCCGAAGCCGTAGACGGCGACCAGGATCAGCCCCACCCGGCCGCGCTTGGCCAGCACCGTGGACATCAGGACCCCGCCGAGCAGCATGCCGAGGCTGAAGGCGATCTCCAGGACCGCCAGCATCCACTTCTCACTGCCGAAGGTGCGCGCGACCATCAGCGGCGTGACGAAGGAGGGGGCCACGGTCAGCAGGAAGATGATCGTGTACACGATGAGCAGCCAGCGCACGACCGGATGCGTGCGGATGTAGCGCATCCCCTCGACCAGGTCCTGCCCGTAGGAGGCGGCCTGCCCGGCGGCCCGCTCCAGCGTCGGCACCGCGACCAGGGCGAGCAGGCCGATGCCGGCGACCGCCGTGACCACGTCCAGGAAGAAGACCGGGACGATGCCGAACGCCGTGAAGATCGCGCCGGCGGCGGCGGGGGCGAGCAGCGCCATCGCCGAGCTGATGGTCTGGAAGATCCCGTTGACGCGCATGAGCTGCTCGGCCGGCACGATCTGCGGGATCATCGCCTGCACGGCCGGTGTCTGCACCCCGGCTCCGACCGAGCGCACCGCGACCGCCAGCAGGATGATCCACAGGTCGGTCACACCGTTGGCCATCAGCACCGCCAGCGCCAGCGTCGCGGCCGCGATGCCTCCGTCGGCGACCATCACCAGCACGCGGCGGTTCATCCGGTCGGCGAGCACACCGCCGAAGAGCGACACCAGGCCCTGCGGCAGGAACGCGGCCACGGCGTAGAGGGCCACCGCCAGCCCTGACCGGGTCTCCAGCGTCACCCACCACATCACCGCGTACTGCACGACCATCGAGCCGAACAGGGACACGGTCTGGCCGGTCAGGAACAGGGCGACGTTGCGCCGCCAGGGAACAGTCTTCTCGTTGTCCTTCATGCCCTAGATCGTGCCTGGTTCTGGCCGCCGCCGCAGTCCGTTATCCGGTGGCTCGCAGCATGGGCACCAGGAACCGCCTGGCCACGGCGGCCAGTTGCTCTTCGTCGTCGAGGTCGACGACCTCGCTGGGGATCGCCAGGAACGAGGCGGAGACGCGCACCATCAGCTCGGCCACCAGGTCGGTGTCGAGGTCGCCCGGCACGTGGCCGGCGCGTTGCTCGCGGCGGAGCTGGCCCGCGACGAACTGGCGCACGGTCGCGAGGGTCTGACCGCCGTCATTGATCATGGACGGCACGAGCAGGTCGGGCTCGGCGGCGATCAGGCCGCCGATCAGCGGGTTGGACCGGATCGCGCGCAGCGAGCTCACGAAGCCCAGGACCACCCGGTCGGCGGCGGTGCCCGCCTGCTCGATGTCGACCAGGAACTGATCGAAGTACCGGCGGAACTCCCGGCGCACCACATGCTCGACCAGCACGTCCTTGGTGGTGAAGCGCCGGTAGACGGTGATCCGTGAAACCCTGGCCCGCTTGGCCACGTCCTCCATGGTCGAGCGCCGGATGCCCATGCGGCAGAACTGCTCGTACGCTGCGCCGAGGATGCGCGAGCGCACCTCGTCGGTGTCGTCGACGCGCTCGACGGCATCAAGGTACGCGCGCTCCAGCAGCGACTCCGAGTTCGGCGGTGCCATGAGCGCGGAAAGCGCAGATTCCACGATCACCTCCTGTGGATTTCATTGTGCCTCAATCGCCTAACGGCCGTTGCAGCGTCTTGTGATGGCCGTCACGTTGTGCTGTCATGATACGCAGAAGCGCAAGGCGTTTCATCGTATCAGTGCACGTTCCCGGCCTCGTCGAAGGAGGAGCGAAGCATGGGTGAACTCAGCAGGCGCAACATGCTGAAGGCGGGTGGCGCGCTCGGCGCGATGGGCGCGCTGAGCATCGCGAGCCCCGCACACGCGTGGACGTGGTCACCCCAGGGCTCGGTCGCGGGCACCGGGGCAGGGCTCGACCCCCGCTGGGTGTGGGACGAGGAGGCCGACCCCCTGGTGGCCTCGCTGCTCGACCGGGGCGACGTGCCCAGGGTCAACGAGCTGCTGCGCACCTGGACCAAGAACGGCCAGCCGTTACCCAGCGGGCTGCCGGCGGACCTGCGGGACTTCATGGAGCGCGCCCGGCAGCTCCCGTCGTGGGCCGACCAGGCCAAGCTCGACCTCGCGGTCGAGTTCAACAAGAAGCGCGGGCTCTATCTCGGCGTCCTGTACGGGCTGGCCAGCGGCATGATGAGCACGGTCATCCCCAAGGAGGCCCGTGCCGTCTACTACTCCCAGGGCGGCGCGGACATGAAGGACCGCATCTCCAAGACCGCCAAGCTCGGCTACGACATCGGCTCGCACAACGCCTACCGGCCCGACGGCGAGATGATCGTGACCTGCGTCAAGACCCGGCTGGTGCACGCCGCCGTACGGCACCTGCTGCCGCAGTCGCCGCACTGGCCGGGCGTCGCCGAGGAGGACATCCCGATCAGCCAGCGGGACATGATGGTCACCTGGCACAGCCTGCCCACGACCGTCATGCAGAAGATGGTCGCCTGGAAGATCCCCATCCCCAGCTCCGAGTCCACGGCCTTCCTGCACTCCTGGCAGGTGGGCGCGCACATGCTCGGCATCAAGGACGAGTACATCCCCGCCTCGTGGGCGGAGGCCAACAGCCAGGCCGGGCAGGTCCTGACCCCGATCCTGGCCCCCACGCCCGAGGGCATCAAGCTGGCCGACATCCTGCTCAACCTCGGCTCCTCCGTCGACGCGGGCATCCTCAGCAAGCCGATCCTCGGCTCCTTCACCCGCTTCATGCTGGGCGACGAGATCGCCGGCTGGCTCAAGATCCCCAGGGAGCCGGTCTGGGACCCGCTGCTCCGGCTCTCCTGGAAGCCGTTCATCGCGGTCCGCGAAGGGCTGCTTCCCCTGCCGCTCGCGCCGGAGGCGTACTGGCTCTTCGACGAGTTCCTGCGCAAGGCGGCGCTGCTCTTCCTGTCGGAGGCGCGGCCCATCAGCATCGAGATCCCGGTGACCAATCGCCCCTCCTGAGCGGGGCGCCAGGCGGACAGAAAGGAACGGTCGTTCATGGCGGAGCTGAGCAGGCGCAGGATGCTGGTCTCTGGAGGCGCCCTCGGGGCGCTGGGAGCGCTGGCGATGGCGTCCCCCGCATATGCGTGGACATGGTCGCCCCAGGGCTCGATCGCGGGCGCCGGCGCCGGCGCCGACCCGCGGTGGGTCTGGGACGAGGAGGCCGACGCGCTCCTCGCCTCGCTGCTCGATCGCGGCGCCATCCCCGAGGTCAACCGCCTGCTGTGGGACTGGAACCGCAACGACCAGCCGTTACCCGACGGCCTGCCGGCGGACCTGCGGGACTTCATGGAGCGCGCCCGCAGGATGCCGTCCTGGGCAGACCAGGCCAAGCTGGAGCTCGCGGCCCAGTTCAACAAGTCCAGGGGGATCTACCTCAACCTGTGCAACGGCGTGGGCGGCGGCATGCTGGCCACCGCCATCCCCAACGAGGCCCGCGCGGTCTACTACTCCAAGGGCGGCGCGGACATGGAGGACCGCGTCGCCAAGACCAGCATCTTCGGGTTCGCCGTCGGGGCGCTGAACGCCTACCGGCCTGACGGCACGTGCGTCGTCGAGTGCGTCAAGACCCGGCTGGTGCACGCCGCCGTACGGCATCTGCTGCAGCAGTCGCCCCACTGGGGCGGCGACATCCCGATCAGCCAGGAGGACATGCTCGTCACCTGGCACACGCTGCCGACCTTCGCCATGCGCAAGATGCTCGAATGGCAGGTCCCGATCAGGCCCGCCGAGTCCGCGGCGTACCTGCACGTCTGGCAGGTGACCGCGCACCTGCTCGGCATCAAGGAGGAGTACATCCCGGCCACCTGGGACGCGGCCAACGCCCAGTCGGACCAGATCCTGCCCCGCAACATGGGCCCGACGACCGAGGGCGTGGAGCTGACCGACATCCTGCTGAGCCAGCTCGCCGAGCAGACCAGCCCGCTGAGCGTCAGCCGGCCCCTGTGCAACGCGCTGGCCCGCTACCTCGTCGGAGACCAGGTGGCCGACTGGAACGGCATCCGCCGCGAGCCGATCTGGGACCCGCTCATCAGGAGCCTCTGGCCGAAGCTGGTCAAGTTCCGCGAAGGGCTCGTCCCGCTGCCGCTGGTGCCCGAGACCGCCTGGATCATCGACGAGGCCGTGCGGCGCTACATCCTGTTCTTCCTCACCAAGGGCAAGGAGACCAAGATCGAGATTCCTACGGCCAACCGTCCGGGCTCATGACCGGACCCGACGGCGGCGCGCCGGACGAGGCGATCGGGCGGCGGCGGTTCCTCGGCTACGTGGTGGCGGCGCCGACCCTGGTGGCCGCCGCCGAGCTCGCCCCTCCGGCGCCGCCGGCCGCCGCCGCCCCGGCGCCGGCCCCGGCCGAGCTTACGGAGCTGACGGAGCTGACGGAGCTGATCGACCTCAACGACGTCATGACGGCCGCGGCCCTGCCGACCTCGGCCCTGATCTCGGTCGAGGTCCGCGCCGACGGCACCGTGTCGTTCGCGCTGCCGCGGGCCGAGGTGGGGCAGGGCATCACCACCTCGACGGCCATGCTGATCGCCGAGGAGCTGGCCGTGCCGCTGGAGCGGGTACGCGTCACGCTCGCCGACGCCCGGCCTGAGCTGCTGTTCAACCAGCTCACCGGCGCGTCGAACACCACCATCTCGACGTACGTCCCGATCCGGGTGGCCGCCGCCATCGCCCGCACCCGGCTGCTGTCGGCCGCGGCGGCCGAGCTCGGCACGCCGGTCAGCGGCCTGACTCTGAAGGCCGGGGTGATCAGCGATCGCTCCGGCCGCGGCCTCGACATCGGCGCGCTCGCCACGAAGGCCGCGAGCAGCCGCACCCAGCAGGTGTCGGTGCAGCTGGCGCCGCGCCAGAGCTTCACCGTCATCGGCCGGCCGCACAACCGCGTCGACGCGCGGGACGCGGTGACCGGGCGCAAGAAGTTCACGATGGACCTCGACGTCCCGGACGCAAGGCCGACGATGGTGTGCCGCCCGCCGACCATCAACGGCAAGGTCGCCTCGGTGGCCAACCTCGCCGAGGTCCGGGCCATGCCGGGAGTCACCGACGCCGTGGTGATCTCCACCGGGGTGGCGGTGCGCGCCGAGACGTTCGGCCAGTGCATCGACGCCGTACGCGCCCTGAAGGTCTCCTGGAGACCCGGCACCGCGGCGGGCAAGTCCGACGCGAGCGTGCTGCGGGAGCTGCAGGCCGCCGAGCTGCCGATGGGGCTCAGGCCGCCGACCCCCGTCGTCGAGGGCGCGTTCACGTTCTACTTCCGCAGCAACAGCGCCCTGGAGCCCAACTGCGCGATCGCCGACGTGCGGCCAGGCAGCGCCGAGATCTGGTCGGCGCTGAAGTCGCCGATCGTCGCCCAGCAGACCATCGCCGCCAAGCTAGGCCTGCCGGTCGGCAAGGTCACCGTGCACGTCACCGAGGGCGGCGGCTCGTTCGGCCGCAAGCTCTTCTTCGACGCCGCGCTGGAGGCCGCCGAGGTGTCCCAGAAGATCGGCAAGCCGGTCAAGCTCATGTGGCACCGCGCCGACGACTCCCGCCAGGGCCGCGCCCATCCCATGGCCACCTCACGGGTACGCGTCTCCTACCTCGGCGACACCGTGCTCAGCTACAAGCAGCGGCACACCAGCGTCGCCACCGACCTCGGCCACGGGCTCGGCGAGATCTTCACCGCGCTGGCGGCGCGGCTCCCGGTGGGCGACATCGGCTTCTCGCAGACGTTCTTCCACCTCAGCCAGGCCATGTCCTACGACTTCGGCGTCAGCAGCCGGCTGCTCGCCGAGACGGACAAGAGCTTCAACACCGGCAGCATGCGCAACGTCTACTCGCCCGACGTGACCTGCGCCCGCGAGCTCATCGTCGACCAGCTCGCCGCGCGGATGGGCAAGGACGCCTACCGGTTCCGGCACGACCGCCTGGACGACGAGCGGTCCCGGGCGGTGCTGGCGAAGGTGGCCGAGGCCGGCGGCTGGGGCCGGGCGATGCAGCCGGGCACCGCGCAGGGCATCGCGTTCCACGCCGAGTACAAGTCGGTCAGCGCCTGCCTGGTGGAGATCGACTGCCGGCCCGCGACCGTCGGCCGTCCCATCCGCAACGGCGTGGGCGGGCCGCGCGTCACCAGGGCCGTCTTCGCGGTGGACGTCGGCCTGGCCGTCAACCCGCGCGGCCTGGAGGCGCAGATGATGGGCGGCATCATGGACGGCATCGCGCTGGCCCTGACCGCCAGCCTGCACCTGCGCGACGGGTACTTCCTTGAAGCGAGCTGGGACAACTACTTCTACACCCGGCAGTGGAACACCCCGCCGGACCTGCGGATCATCGTCATGCCCAGCACCTCCGACCAGCCCGGGGGCGCCGGAGAGCTGGGCGTCGCCGCCTCGATGGCCGCGGTCGCCTGCGCGTACGGCCGGGCGACCGGCACGATGCCCACCAGCTTCCCGATCAACCACGGCACCCTCTCCTTCACCCCCAAACCCACCGTCCCGCCCATCCCGCCGTCGCCCGCCGACGGCCTGGACCGAGGAGCGCAGGGTGCCTGAGCACACCTTCCGCGTCAACGGCGAGCAGGTCACCGTGAACGTCGCCGACGACGTGCGCCTGCTGTGGGTGCTGCGCGACGTCCTCGGCATCACCGGCCCCAAGTACGGCTGCGGCATCAACGTCTGCAAGGCGTGCACCAGCCACCTCAACGGCAGGGCGGTCAACCCCTGCGCGATCCCCGTCGGGCGGCTTCAGCCGTCCGACGAGGTCACCACCATCGAGGGGCTGGCGACCGGCGAGGACCTGCACCCCATGCAGCAGGCCTGGCTCGACCACGACGTCGCCCAGTGCGGCTACTGCCAGCCGGGCCAGATCATGGCCGCCGTGGCGCTGGTCGAGCAGGTGGCCGCGGAGGGCCGCGCGATCACCGACGAGGATCTCGACGGCATCCGCAACATCTGCCGGTGCGGCACCTACTTCCGCATCCGCGAGGCGATCAGGGCAGGCGCCGGGAACATGTGAAGGGTGGCGCCCCCGGGTCCGGGGGCGCCACCTCAGAGCCCGTAGGACTTGCCGATGATGTCGCGCTGGATCTCGCTGGTGCCGCCGTACACGGTGGAGACCACCGTGGAGCGCAGCAGGCGTTCCATGCCGTACTCGACGGCGTAGCCGTAGCCGCCCATCATCTGCATGCCGTCCAGCGCCAGGGCCTTGGCCAGCTCCGTGGCCTTCAGCTTGGCCATCGACGCCTCGCGCGGGAGCAGGCGCTCCGGCTCGGCCTCGATCCGCCGCGCCACGTCGTGCACCAGCAGCCGGGTGCACTCCAGCTCGGTGGCGTGGTCGGCGAGGCGGTGCCGCAGCGCCTGGAAGCTGCCGACGGGGCGGCCGAACTGGCGGCGCTCGCGTACGTAGGCCACCGTGTCGTCGAACACCCGGCGCGCGGTGCCCAGCATCAGCCCGGCCAGGATCATCCGCTCCAGGTTCAGGCCCGCCATGAGCTGCCGCCAGGCCTGTCCGACCTGGCCGACCACCGCGTCCTCCGGCAGGAGGCAGTCGGTGAAGTAGAGGTCGTTGACCTCCCTGCCGCCCATCGTCTCGATGCCGCGCACCTCGAGCCCGCCGGCTCCGGCCGGCACCGAGAACATGGTGAGCCCGTCGTGCCTGTCGCCGGAGGCGGACGTCCGCGCGACGAGCAGGATGTGCTCGGCGATGTGCGCGTTGGAGCACCACGTCTTCTGGCCGTTGACCACCCAGCCGCCGTCGCGTCGCTCGGCCTGGCACGCCAGCGCGGCCACGTCGGAGCCGGCGCCGGGCTCCGACATCGACACCGCCAGCACCTTGCCGCGCAGGAAGTCGCCGAGCACGCGGCTCTTCTGCTCCTCGCTGCCGAACTTCTCGTAGGACGCGGCGGTGATCGCGGACGTGGCGAACCCGCCGATCGGCACCTGCCAGTAGGCGGTCGTCTCCAGGAACAGCAGGAGGTCGACCATGCTCTGGCCGGCGCCGCCGTACTGCTCGGGCACGGCCACGCCCAGCCAGCCGAGCTCGGCCATCTTCCCGTACAGCTCGGCGTTGTGCGGCTCCGCGCCGCCGCCGGTCAGCTTCAGCCACTGCTCGCGGGTGCCCGCCTCGCGCCGGCAGAAGTCCTCGATCGCGGCCACGAAGTCGCGCCGCTCATCGGTCAGGGTCAAGTCACGAACCTTCCGCGTAGAGTTCCTCGATCACCTCGGCGTAGCGCCGCTCGATCACGCGCCGCCGCAGCTTCAGCGACGGGGTGAGCTCCCCGCTCGCCGGGCTCCACGCGTGGTCGAGCACGCGGAACGCCTTCACCTGCTCCGGCCGCGACAGTGCCGCGTTCGCCCGCTCGACGGCCGCCGTCACCTCCTGGAGCACCCGCGGCTCCGCCGCGAGCTCCTTCAGCTCCACGGAGGCCAGGCCCTGGGCGGCGGCCCAGGCGGGAGCGGCCTCCTCGTCCAGCATCAGCAACGCCGTCAGGTACGGGCGGCGGTCGCCCACCACGACGGCGTAGCCGATCAGCGGGTGCGCCCGCAGCAGCGACTCGACCGCGCTCGGCGCGATGTTCTTGCCGCTCGAAGTGATGATCATCTCCTTCTTGCGGTCGACGATCCGCAGCAGCCCGTCCTCGCCGAACCGGCCGATGTCGCCGGTCGCCAGCCAGCCGCCGGCGTCCACCACCGGCTCGATCCGCCCGTCCTGCTGGAGGTAGCCGGGGAACACCAGCGGCCCGCGCACCAGGACCTCGCCGTCCTCGGCCAGCCGCAGCTCCATCCCCGGCATGGGCAGGCCGACCGTGCCGGCCTGATAGCGGTCGGTGAACGTGCTGGTGGCCGCGCCCGTGGTCTCGCTGAGGCCCCACACCTCCATGATCGTCATGCCGAGGCTGCCGAAGAACTCCAGCACCTCGGCGGGGACGGGCGCGGCGCCACTGCCCAGCCGGACCGCCTCGGCCAGCCCGATCCGCTCGCGCAGCGGGCGCAGCACCGCCTGGTCGGCCTGCTGGAGCGCTCCGGCGAGCTCGTCGGGCAGGGGAGCGCCGGTGGCGCGGATCCGGTACGCCTCGGCGGCCAGCTCCCGTGCCCGGCCGACCGCGTCGCGGGCGCCGCCCTCCAGACCGGACAGCGCGTGCTGCAGGCCGGCCGCGAACTTCTCCCATACGCGCGGCACGCCGAAGAACGCCTGCGGCCGCACCGCGGTCAGCGTGGCGAGCAGGCGGGTGGAGTCGTTGCAGATCGTCACGTGTCCCGCGGCGTAGAGCGGCAGGTAGATGCCGAGCACCCGCTCGGCGATGTGGGCGAGCGGCAGGTACGCCACCGTCCTGGGATGCGCGGGCACCGGCTGCACCAGCTCCTGGAGCGCGCACTGGTAGAGCACGTTGAGATGCGACAGCACCACGCCCTTCGGGTCACCCGTCGTGCCCGAGGTGTAGATCATCGCCACCGGGTCGTCCTGGGCGGCCTCCGCTTCGGCGGGCTCGCCGGGCCCGGCCTCCAGCAGGCGGGCGTAGCTCGTGTGCGTGCCATCCGCGTCGTCCACCACGACGACGCCCTTCAGCGCGGGCATCGCGGCCAGCGCGAGCTCCCAGCGCGCCAGCTCGGCCGGGCCCTCCAGCACGACCACGCTCGCCCCGCTGTGCACGGCGACCTGCCGGATCTGCTCCGGGCTCAGCGTCGCGTACGTCGTGCACGGGATCGCGCCCAGCTCGACCGCCGCCAGGTCGACGACCCAGTGCTCCGGGCGGCTCGCCATGCCGATGAGCATGCGCTCGCCGCGCCGCAGCCCCAGCGCCCGCAGCCCGTTCGCCGCGGCCAGCACCCGCTCGTGCAGCTCCCGCCAGGTCCAGGTGCTCCCGTCGGCCCCGGTCAGCGCGGGCAGCCCGCCGTGCTCGTCGGCGTTGCGCCGCAGCAGCCCCGGCACCGTGTGCGCCCCGACCGCCGCGCGCACGTCCTCCTCTGTCACCATCGAACGCTCCCTTCGCCTGGGCATTGAGCGCATCCATCAGATCCCGAACATCGTTCTACTGTCAATGCATCCGAATCAGCACTTACTTATTCTCCTGTTTACCCAGCTAGAAGCATTGTCACGATCTGATAGAGGGCGATTCTCGGGTCACCTCGCGGCTCGCTACACTCGGACGGTGCCGACCACCCAGCGCCGCAGGCCCAGGGACCGCAAGGAGACGATCGCGCTCGTCGCCGCGGAGCTGTTCTGCGCCCGCGGCTACCACAACGTCGGCATCGAGGACATCGCCCAGGAGATCGGCGTCACCGGCCCGGCCATCTACCGGCACTTCCCGAACAAGCAGGCCGTGCTCGCCGCGGCCGTCAAGGAGCTGGGCCTGCGCTTCGCGGAGTGCGTGCGGTCCGGCGCGCACGAGGCCGCCCCCGCCGACCGGCTGCGCGCCGCCCTGCTGGCGCTGGTCCGCTACACCCTGGACAGGCGCGCCGTGGCGCGGCTCTACCAGTGGGAGGGACGCCATCTCGACGCGGAGGGGCGGGCGGTGCTGGCCGCGCCGTTCGACGGCGCCGTGCGCACGCTGCGCGAGGAGTTGCTGCGGGCCCGCCCCGGGCTGATCAGACAGGACGCCGCGCTCCTGATCGCCGCCACGCTGAGCGTGATCGCGAGCCCCGCCACGCACCGTGCGAGCCTGTCCAGGGGCAAGGCCGAGCGCACGCTCCTCGACTGCGTCGCCGTCCTCATCGACGCGGACCTGCCCGCGCCACCGCGGCAGGCGTCCCCGCGCAAGCAGGAGCCGGACGTGTTCGCCCTGCTGCCCCGCCGCGAGCGGCTGCTCGCCGAGGCGATCCGGCTGTTCCGCGAACGCGGCTACCACCAGGTGAGCATCTCCGACATCGGCCAGGCCGCCGGGATCAACGCCTCCAGCGTCTACACGCACTTCGCGAGCAAGGCCGAGCTGCTGGCCGCCGCCTACTACCGGGCCACCAGCCGCCTGGAGCACACCACGGCCGCGGCGCTCGCCGGCGCGGGCACGCCGGCCCAGGCCCTGGGCCGGCTGGTCGACGCCTATGTCGGGACCACCTTCGCCCAGGCCGACCTGGCCGCCGTCTACCTCTCCGAGAGCGAGAGCCTGCCCCCGGCCGACCTGCGGCGGCTACGCGCCGCCCAGCGGCGGCACGTCGACACCTGGACCGGCCTGGTCGCCCGGATCCGCCCGGGGGAGGGGGCGTCCGAGATCCGCTTCAGGACGCACGCGGCGCTGAACATCGTGAGCGACCTCGCCCGCTCCGGCGGCCCGTCGGCGACCGAGGCGCGCACCACGGCGCTGCTCCGGCCGCTGCTGGGACTGCCCGCGCTGTGACGGGCGTGCTGTGACGGGCGCGCTGGGGCGGGCGCGCGGGGACGTCCGCGCTGGGGCGGGCGCGCTGGAGCGGGTGGCGGCGGATCAGTCGTGGAGGGATCCGCCGCCGTCGATCGACCAGGTCTGGCCGTTGATCCACTCGGCGTCGTCCGACAGCAGGAACGCCGCCGCCGAGGCCAGGTCGGACGGCTTGCCCAGGCGCGGGGTGCGGATCGCGGCCAGCACGCCGGCCTTGAACTCCTCGCTCATCGTCGCCAGGCCGGTCTCCGACAGGACCAGGCCCGGGGAGACGCCGTTGCAGCGGATGCCCTCCTTGCCCCAGCGGGAGGCGACGTGCCGGGTCAGCGCGTTCACGCCCGCCTTGGACGCGGCGTAGGCGGGGCGCAGCGGCTCGCCGACGAACGCGGCGCTGGAGGAGGTGTTGACGATCGCCCCGCCGCCGTCGCGCAGCATCAGCGGGATGGCCGCGTGGCAGGTGCGGGCGTAGCCGAGCAGGTTGACCTCCAGGGTGCGCCGCCACACCTCCACGTCCATCTCCGACAGGTCGCCGTCGCGGCCGATCGTGGCCGGCGACAGGTCGGCGCCCACGTTGAACAGCCCGTCCACGCCGCCGAACTCGGCCACCGCCCGCTCGAACAGCGCCTCGACCGACGCCTCGTCGGACAGGTCGAACACGGCCGCGACCGCGGTGCCGCCGGCGGCGGTGATCCGCCCGGCGGTGGCCTCGGCGCCGTCGGCGTTGACGTCGCCGACCAGGACGCGGCAGCCCTCCTCGGCCAGCCGCTCCGCGGTGGCGGCGCCGATGCCGGTGGCGCCGCCGGCCACGACGATCCTCTTGCCGTTCAGTCCTCGCATCAGTGATCCGTTCTCGTGGGGGAGTGGGCCGGGCCCGGGGTGGAGGGGGCCAGCCAGAGGCCGGTCAGGGCGTCGACGAGGCCGGTCGCGGCGGCGTCCCAGGTGGTCCGCGCGGTCGGCTCGCCCTCGTTGAGCGCGCGCTCCCGCTCGGCCAGCGCGTGCACCAGCAGCAGGCGGCACATGTCGGCGCGCTCCTGGCGCACCTGCTCGGGCAGGTCGGGCAGCAGGCGCAGCATGCCGTCGAGGGTGGCGCGCATGGACGGGGCGGCGGCGGACTCGTCGATGACGATCTGCCGCAGGGCGGGCACGGTGTTGATCTGCGCCATGCACTGGGCCCGCCGGCTCCGCACGCCGAGCGCGTCGAGGTGGTCGGTCGCCGGCCGGACCAGGCAGGACACCCAGTCGCGCAGGTCGCCGGAGCCGCCGATCACCTCCAGCAGCCGCAGCCGCCGCTCCTCCAGCTCCGCGGTGTAGCGGCGGACGAGCGCCCGCACCAGGCCGGCCTTGGTGCCGAAGTGGTAGCCGACGGCGAAGTGGTTGCCCTGCCCGGCCGCCTCGCTGATCTGGCGGTTGGACACCTCGCCGACGCCGTGCTCGGCGAACAGGCGCTCGGCGGCGTCCAGGATGGCCTCGCGGGTCTCCTGTCCCCGCTCGGCCCTGGCAGCCGTGCCAGTGGTCGTGCCAGTGGTCGTGCCGGTGGTTGTGCCGGTGGTCGTGCCGGTTGCTGTGTTCACCACCGGACCGGGACCCGCTCCAGCCCGCCCACGATCAGGCCCTCACGGCGCCGCAGCTCGTCGGCGGGGACGGCCAGCTCCAGCCCGGGCAGCTTGTCGAGCAGCACCTTCAGCACGGTCTGCAGCTCGGTGCGGGCCAGCGCCTGGCCGATGCAGGAGTGCGGGCCGGCGCCGAAGGCCAGGTGCGGGTTGGGCGAGCGGTCCAGGCGCATCTCGCCGGCCTGCTCGAACTGCCGCTCGTCGCGGTTGGCCGAGGCCATGCTGCAGATCACGGTGGTGCCGCCCGGCAGCTTCTCGCCCGCGACCTCGACCTCCTCGCTGAGGTAGCGGGGCATGCCGAAGCCGGGGTTGGCGTCGAAGCGCAGCGCCTCCTCCGCCGCCGTACGGATCAGCGAGCGGTCGGCCAGCAGCGCCTCCCACCGCGTACGGTCGGCCAGCAGCATCGCCACCATCTTGCCGATCATGTTGGCGGTGGTCTCGTGCCCGGCCACCAGCAGGCCCTTGGCGGTGCCCAGCATGAGCTGCTCGGTCAGCCGCCCGTCCAGGCCCTCCACCATCGCCAGCAGCTCGCTGACCAGGTCGTCGCCCGGCACGGCCCGCTTGGCCGCCACCAGCGCGACGAGGTAGCCGTCGAACTCGGCCTGGGCGGCGTCGATCTCCTCCTGGCCGAACCTCGTCATGC
Organism: Nonomuraea thailandensis; assembly: GCF_024172165.1. Lineage (GTDB taxonomy): Bacteria > Actinomycetota > Actinomycetes > Streptosporangiales > Streptosporangiaceae > Nonomuraea > Nonomuraea thailandensis. The sequence continues at coordinate 3,328,114 of NZ_JAMZEB010000002.1, forward strand.
TCAGCATGGTGTCCGACCAGTACGCGAACTTCTCGCGATCGGAGTCGGGCACCCCGAGCAGGTCGCAGATCGCCCACACCGGCAGCGGGAAGCCCACGTGGGCCACCAGGTCGGCGGGCGCCCCCTCGGCCGTCATCCGCTCGGCCAGCTCCGCCGCCATGGCCTCGATCCTCGGCTGCATCGCCATGACCCGCTTGGCCGTGAACGCCTTGCCCACGAGCTGCCGCCAGGCCCGGTGCTCCTCACCGCTCATGCTGCTGCCGCCGCTGCCGAACACGCCGCCGGACTCGTTGGCGGTCACCCGGGCGGCGTCCGGCGCGTCGAGCTGGCGGGTGAAGCGCGGGTCGGACAGGACCTGCTTGACGTCGTCGTAGCGGGTCAGCAGCAGCGCCTGGTCGCCGCTGGCCAGCCGGATCGGGGCGATCGGGCAGCCGCCGCGCAGGTCGGCCCACTCCTGCGGGGGCTCCAGCGCGGTGGGGTTGGCGAACGGGTAGTGCGGAACCTGCTCGACGGTCACGTGGCCTCCAGAGAAGTAGATTGCGCACATCTAAGCCAACCCGCTTAATTAAGTCAACCGACTTGACCTTCTGCGGGCCGGGCGGGGGCGGTGGCCGTGGCCGGGGCGGCGGCGCCCCGGCCCCCCGGCGGTCACACGCGCCACTCGTGATCGGGCAGGAAGCGCACGTCGTAGCGCTGCGGCACGGTGCCGAACCTGTCGGGCGCCGGCACGTACGGCGCGGCGGGCAGGCCGAGCTCGTCGGTGGGCGTGCCGAGCGACTCGAAGAAGCGCTCGAACGTGCCCCCCGGCCTGGCCGCCACGCCGACGATCTGGCTGTGGTGGCGCTCGATGCGGTAGGCGTGCGGGCAGTTCCTCGGCACGAACCCGAAGTCGCCCGAGGTCAGCAGCTTCTCCTGCTGCCGCCCTTCCAGGTCCTCGACGAACAGCCGCACCGCGCCCTGGGTGACGAAGAACACCTCGTACGTGTCCGCGTGCAGGTGCGCGGGGATGATCTTGCCCTTGGGGCCCTCGCAGGTGAAGAAGTTGAAGGTGTTCCCGGTCTGCTCGCCGCCCGCGTAGACCGTGATCAGGTCGCCGAACAGGTGGGCCCGGTCGCCCATGCCCTTCTCGACGAAGTACGGCGTGCCGGCGTCCGGCGGGAGGTGGGAGCGGGTGCGGTACCGAGTGGCGTACTCCATGGTCATGCGGGAGACCTCCAGGTGGGACGGTCTTGTCACGCTACCGCCGGCGCGACGCGGGGCTCGTGAAGCAGGCGCCCGGCCCGTCCCCGGCCTGTCTCCGGCCCGGGCCCGGCTGCGGGCGGCGGGGCGCACCAACCTGCGTGCGGCGCTGGAAAACGCCCTGGGGGGAAACGCCGCTCGTGACCGCTCCGCCCGGTGGGGAAATGCCGGAAACGATCAATTGAAAGGGACGAGGAACTTTTTCCCGATAGTTAGGATTCAGCGGAAGACCGGAAGAGAAACCCCTGGGGCGGGAGCGCACTTGTGATCGAAAAGGCGGAGGCGGTGGCTGAAGGGGCCGCCGCGTCGGGAGACGCGATCGGCCGGGTCCTCGGCACGCAGGCCGCCTCGCCTCTGTCGTTCTGGGTGGGCCTGGAGCCCGGCCGCGTCGTGCAGCTCGACGACGTCGTGGTGACCAGGCGCGACACGCCCGGCTTCGGGCCGGTGCTGGTCGCGGGGGTGGTCTCGGCGGTCGAGGCCAGGCACGAGGGGGCCGCGTTCGACTCCGACGTGTTCCTCATCGCCGACGGCGCGCTGCCCGCCGCCGTCGTCGAGTGCGCCGAGGTGCGCGTCACCAGGGTGGAGCCGGAGGTGTTCGTCCCGCCGCTACCCGGCGCGCCGGCCTACCGCGCGCAGGCCGGCGACCGCGACCAGGCGCTCTATTTCGACGTCATGGACCGTCGCGTCCCCATGGGGCTGGGCCGCGACGGCCGGCCGATGTACGTGAATTTCGATTTCCTCGACGGCACCCGCGGCGCGCACGTGTCGATCTCCGGCGTTTCCGGAGTGGCGACGAAGACGTCGTTCGCCACATTCCTGCTGTATTCCATTTTCAACTCCGGAGTGCTGGGCGCGGAGGCCGCCAACACCAAAGCGCTGATCTTCTCCGTCAAAGGCGAGGACCTGCTCTTCCTCGATCACGCCAACACGCGTTTCGACGCCGCCGCCCGCGACCGCTACGACCTGCTCGGCCTGCCCGCGGCCCCCTTCGGCAGCGTCCACGTGTTCGCCCCGCCGCGGCCCGGCGACCCCAACGGCGTGCCCGACGTCCAGGCCAGGACCCGGGCGGTCAGCGCCTACTACTGGACGCTGGCGGAGTTCTGCGCCGAGGAGTTGCTGCGGTTCGTCTTCACCGACGCCGACGACGAGCGGGCCCAGTACTCGCTGGTGGTCGGCCAGGTGGCGGCCCGCCTGCAGTCCTGGGCCGAGCCGGCCGGCGTAGGCGGCGCGGTCCGCGTGCGCCGCCCCGACGGCGAGGCGGGCCCGGTCTGCCGCACGTTCGGCGACCTGGTCGACTTCGTCGCCGGGCAGCTCTCCGACGAGGGCACCCGCGCCGCGTGGACGGGCGCGCCGACCCCGCTCGGCACCGTGAACGCGTTCCTGCGGCGGCTGCGCAGCGCCGTGCGTCCCCTGTCGCCGATCGTCCGCGGCGACCTGCCCGGCGGCAGGCCGCACTCGATCGGCACCTCCGACGCCCAAGTGTCCATCGTGGACCTGCACAACCTGCCCGAGCGGGCCCAGCGGTTCGTCGTCGGCGTGACGCTGCGCGGCGAGTTCTCCCGCAAGGAGAGCGCCGGCACCGCCAGGCCGCTGCTGTTCGTGGTGCTGGACGAGCTGAACAAGTACGCGCCCCGCGAGGGCGAGTCGCCCATCAAGGAGATCCTGCTCGACGTGGCCGAGCGCGGCCGGTCCCTGGGCGTGATCCTCATCGGCGCCCAGCAGACGGCCTCCGAGGTCGAGCGCCGCATCGTGGCCAACAGCGCCGTCCGCGTCGCCGGCCGCCTCGACCCCGCCGAGGCCACCCGCCCCGAGTACGGCTGGCTCCCCGCCACCGCCAGGGAACGTGCCACGATCGCCCGGCCGGGCACGATGTTCGTGGCCCAGCCGGAGATCCCCGTGCCGCTCGCCGTCACCTTCCCCTTCCCCGCCTGGGCCACCCGCCCGGCCGAGGCGGCGCAGCCGCCCGCCACCGTCACACGCGGCCCGGACCCCTTCACCGGTCTCCCCGGCGCCGACGACGACATCCCTCCCTTTTGAGGACGCTTCCCCATGAAGATCCTGCACACCGCCGACTGGCACGTCGGCAAGGTACTGAAGGGCCGCTCCCGCACCGACGAGCACCGCGCGGTGCTGAGCGAGCTCGTCGCGCTGGCCCGCGAGGAGGACGTGGACGCCGTCATCGTCGCGGGTGACCTCTTCGACACCTCCGCCCCCACACCCGAGGCGCAGGCGCTGGTGCTGAACGCGGTGCTCGCGCTGCGCGAGGGCGGCCGCGACGTCGTGGTGCTGGCGGGCAACCACGACAACCCGCAGCTCCTGGAGGTGTACCGGCCGATACTCGGCAGGCTGGGCATCCACGCCGTCGGCACCTTCCGCCGCCCCGACCAGGGCGGCACGCTCTCCTTCACGGCCCGCTCGGGCGAGCCGGTGCGGCTGGCCGCGCTGCCGTTCCTGTCGCACCGGTACGTCGTGCGCGCCGCCGACGTGCTCGCCGGCACCCCCGCCGAGCACAACCGCGACTACGCCGCCCGCGTCGCCGAGCTCGTCCAGGCACTGACCGCCGGCTTCGAGGCCGGCACCGTCAACCTCGTCACCACCCACGGCACGCTCCCGAGCGGCCGGTTCGGCGGCGGCGAGCGCCGCGCCCAGTCGATCTTCTCCTACTACTTCGAGCCCACCGCGTTCCCCGCCACCACCCAGTACGCCGCGCTCGGCCACCTGCACCGGCGCCAGCAGATCCCCGGCCCCTGCCCGATCTGGTACAGCGGCTCGCCCCTCGCCGTCGACTTCGGCGAGGAGGACAACACGCCGGGCGCGCTGCTCGTCACCGTCGAGCCCGGCCGCCCGGCCGTGGTGCGCGAGGCGCCGATCTCCTCCGCCCGCGGCCTGGCCACCAGGACGGGCACGCTGGAGGAGCTGGAGGCCATGGCCGCCGATCTCACCGAGACCTGGCTGCGGGTGATCGTGGCGGAGAAGCCCCGGCCCGGGCTGGCCGAGACCGTGCGCGAGATCCTGCCCACGGCGCTGGAGGTGAGCGTGCACGAGCGCTTCCAGCCCGTACGCGACCCGCGCGCCACCCCGGCCTCCGGCGCGGCGCGGGGGCCACGCGAGCTGTTCCGCGACTACCTGTCCGGCGCCGGACGCGACAACGACCAGGTCGCCGCCCTGTTCGACCGGCTCCACGAGGAGGTCACCGGCTGATGCGCCCGCTGAAACTGCACCTGGACGACTTCGGCAGCTTCCGCGAGCCCGTCACGGTCGACTTCTCCGACGTCGACTACTTCGTCCTCGTCGGCCCCACCGGCGCGGGCAAGAGCACGCTGATCGACGCCATCTGCTTCGCCCTGTACGGCACCGTGCCCCGCTGGGGCAAGGAGAACGTCATCGCCCACGCCCTGGCCCCGTCCGCCGTCGCCGCCAAGGTGGCGCTGGTCTTCGAGACCGGCGGACGCCGGTACGCCGTCGTCCGCGCGCTCAAGCGGGACGCCAGGGGCAAGGTGCACACCGCCGAGGCCCGGCTGGAGGAGCTCGTGCCGTCCGTCCCGGCCACGGCCGGGCTGGACGAGCTGATGAGCGCCGTCGCCCGGCCGGTCGCGGAGGGCGCCGCCGTCACCGCCGAGGTTCAGCGGATCACCGGCCTGGAGTACAGGTTCTTCACCCAGTGCGTGGTGCTGCCGCAGGGCAGGTTCGCCGAGTTCCTGCACGCCCAGCCGCGCGAACGGCAGGACCTGCTGGTGCAGCTGCTCGACGCCGACGTCTACGAGCGGATCAGGCAGCGGGCCGTGCAGGAGGAGAGCGGCGCCGCGCAGGCCGCCACGTTCGCCCGCGAGCGGCTGGCCCGCCTCACCGACGCCGACGAGCCCGCCGAACGGGCGGCCGAAGCGCGGCTGGCCTCGCTGCGCGCCCTCGACGAGCAGATCAGGGGCGACCTGGACGCCCTCAGGAGCTCGGCCGAGGAGATCCGCCGGCTGGCGGAGGAACGGGAGGCCGTGCGGGGGCGGGTCGCCGCGCTGACCTCCCTCGCCATGCCGCCGGAGGTGCCGACCCTGGCCGAGACCGTCCGCGCGGCGACCGGTGAGGCGCGCGACCACGCCCGCGACGCCGAGAGCGCCGAGGCGGACGAGCAGCGGGCCGAGGACGAGCTGGCCGCCCTGGACGACCCGGACGTGCTGATGGACGTGCTCAGAGCGGCCGATGAGCACGAACGCGCCGTCACCGGGCTGCGGGCGGCCGAGGAGCGGGCCGCCCGGACGCGGGCGGGGCTCGGACCGCTCGCCGGCCGCGCCCGCACCCTCGACGCCGCGCTCGCCGACGCCGAGGAGACCAGGGACCGGCTGCGCGACGCCCACGCCGGCGCCGAGCTGGCCCGCCGCCTCGTCGTCGGACAGGACTGCCCCACGTGCCTGCGGCCCGTCGAACGGCTGCCGCACCACCCGGCCTCGGCGGACCTGCGGGCGGCCGAGCGGCACGTCAAGGCGTGCCGCAAGGAGGCGGAGCAGGCCCGCGCCCGCCTCACGGAGGCGGAGTCGGAGACCCGCCATCTCGAACGCACGGCCCACGAGCTGGTCGAACACGCCACCCGCACGGCCCACGAGCTGACCGGCCGTGCCGCCGGCCTGGCGCGCGACCCGGCCGATCGTGCCGCACGCGCGGGCGGTGACCCGGCCGATCGCGGCGCACGCGCGGGCGGTGACCCGGCCGATCGCGGCGCACGCACGGCCGGCGACCCGGACGCTGAGGCGGCGTTCGCGGGCTCCGGCCCGCATGGCGGGGATGATCTGCTCGCCGGCGTCGATCGCGACGACCTGGAGGGGCGGCTCGCGGCGGTGCGGGCGGCGGAGCGGCGTGCCGCCAAGCTCAGGCAGGCGGCTCGTGACGCCCGGGCGCGGCTCGCCACGGCACAGCGGCGCGCCGAGGAACTGACCGGCAGGACCGACCGGCTCTGGCGCGACCTGGAGGCCGCCCGCGACACCGTGGTGCCGCTCGGCGCGCCGCCCCTGGACCGCGACGACCTCCACCACGCCTGGACCGCACTGCTCGCCTGGCGCGCCGACGCCGGAGTCCGCGAGCGGGCCGCGCTGGAGAAGCAGGACGCCCGCGTCGCCGAGGCCGAACGCCGGGCCCGCACGCTCTGGTCCGCCGTGGCCGCCCGCCTCGCGGAACATGGCGTGGAGACCTCCGGACCCGCCGCAGCGCCGGCCGCCCCGGAAAAGGAGCCTCCTGGAAGGGCGGCTCCCGGAAGGGCGGCTCCTGGGAGGACCGCTCCAGGAGCGGCGGTTCCAGGCCCGGCGGCCGGGCGGTTCGGGGAGCTCGTGGCGGCGGCGATCGCCGAGGCGCAGGCGCACCTGGCCAGGGTCCAGGAGAACCGCGCCACGGCCAGGGAGCTCGACGAGCGGGCCAGGGCCGAGGAGGGGCGGGCGCGGGTGGCCAAGGAGCTGGCCCAGTGCCTTCGCGCGGACGCGTTCGAGCGCTGGCTCTGCACCGAGGCGCTCGACCTGCTGGTCACCGCCGCCTCCGACACCCTGCGCGAGCTGTCCGACGGCCAGTACGAGCTGGCACTCGGCGCCAGGAACGAGATCGAGGTCATCGACCACGCCGAGGCGGGCATGCGGCGCAACGCCCGCACCCTGTCGGGCGGCGAGACGTTCCAGGCCGCGCTCGCCCTGGCGCTGGCGCTGTCCGACCAGGTGGCGGGGCTGTCGGCGACGGCGGCCCGCAGCCTCGACTCGCTCTTCCTGGACGAGGGCTTCGGCAGCCTCGACCCGGCCACCCTGGACACGGTCGCCGCCACCCTCGAACGCCTCGCCGGTGGGCGCGAGCGCATGGTGGGCGTGGTCACCCACGTGCCCGCGCTGGCCGACCGGATCCCGGTGCGCTTCGAGGTCCGCCGTGACGCCAAGGGATCACACCTGCACAGGGTGACCGCATGACAACCGCGTTCACCGTGGACCCGTGGGATCCCGGCTACACGGCCGCGCTCCACGCCGAGGCGCTGGCCGAGCTGGACGCCACCAGCGCGCAGCTCGACCTGGACGTCGAGCTGCCCGCCGCCAGGTGGCGCCCGATCACTCCCGACCCCGGCACCCCGCCGCCCGAGGCCCTGCTGATCGCCGACGGAGTCCGCAGGATCGACGCCCGGCTGTGGACGTACGCGCCCGGCGACGGCGACTCCGCGCCGGGAGCCGCCACATCCGGCAACGGCGCGGCCGGGCATGAGGCTGCCACGTCCGGCAACGGCATGGCCGGGCATGAGGCTGCCACGTCCGGCAACGGCGCGGCCGGGCACGGGCCCGTCGGGTCCCGCAACGGGGAGGTCACGCAGGGCGGCGCCGCGACCGGTGACGGCCACTTCCCGGGGGGAAGCGGCGAGGGCGGGCCGATGCCGGGGATCGCCGCGTCCTGTGCCGCCGGGATCGTCCGATGCGTCCCCGGCGCCCCCGCCGAGCCGGTCGCCGTGGAGGTGAGCCGGTCGCTGTTCAGCGCGTCGCCGTACGCGAGCGACATCATGACCACCGCCGGCGGCTACCGCGCCCGCCGCGCCCCGCGCTCCGGCATGGACGACCTGGTCCTGGCGCTCCAGAGCCATCTCGCCCAGCTGGAGGTGGACCTCGCGATCCGGCACAGGGCCGAGGCGGACGACGACGACCTGCTGCTGGTGGACGGCCCGCTGCGGGGGCGTACGCACCTGCCCCGCACCGTCGGCTACATCAAGACGCACCACACGGCCTACCTGCCGGCGCCGCAGGCCGCCACCGTGTCACGGCTACGGCCCGGCAGCCGCACCCCGGTCTTCCTCATGGGCACGAGCTGGCGCCGCCACGCCTGGTACGTGCGCCTGCCCGCGCCCTCGGGCATGCCCTGGGCAGGCGTCGTACGCTGCGAGGCGAGCGCCGATCTGGGCCTGGACGCCCTGGTACGGCTGGCCGACTCGGTCACCCACGCCCTGCCGCCCCTGGCGGGCGTCGACTACAAGGACCCCCGGGCCCCGCAGAACCTCGTCCCCATCGGCGGCCTGGAGCGGGTGCTGCGCCACCGGCTGGGCGACGCCCGCCTGCTCTACCGGGCGTTGCGCGCCGCCGCCACCCGGCAGGAACGGCCGGCGACACGCCCGCCGGCGCCCGTGAGGTGAGCTCATCCGTCGGAGCCGTGACGGGGGTCGGCCGCCTGGATGGCCGCCTCCACCGACGGCTCGACGTGGAAGGACTCGAGCAGACCACTGATCGACAGGATCCGCTCCACCCGGGCGGGCACGCTCGACAGGACCAGCGGGGAGCGCTGCGCGCGGCTCTGCTTCAGCAGCAGCACCAGCGCGCCCACCCCCATGGAGTCGCAGAACGTCAGGCCGCCCAGGTCCAGCACCAGACCCACGGAGGGAGCGACCTGCCAGGCGTCCGCGACCTGCCGGTGCAGCAGGTCGGCGCATCGGTAGTCGAGGTCACCGCTGGCGTGCGCCACGATCAGGCTTCCGTGCAGGCCGATCGAGACGGTGAAACGCCGGGCGGAACCGCTCTGTCCGGTCATGGGCCTCCATCGTCGGTCCGATGGGAACGGGGAGCAACCCTCCCGCGTCGCTACGTACCTGACGAAGGGGACAAAATGGGCGGATGACTGCCGATGATCAACCACCGGCCGGCCCGTTCGAGGAGCGGCTGTGGGCCGCGCACCGCGACGGGCGGCAGGCGTTGTGCCTGAGCCTGCTGCGCGAGGCCGACCTCGCGCTGCCGATCACCGCCGCCGCGGCGGCGGGCACCGAGCCGCCCGCCTGGGCGACGATCACCGACGCCGAGCGGACCTGGCTGCCCGCCTTCACCTCCGTCGAGGCGATGACGCTGGCCTCGGGCGGGGCGGCGACGCACTGCCGGATCGTTTCGCTGCCCGAACTGGCCGCGGGCTGGCCCGACCTGCGCTGGGGGCTGGCGGTCAACCCGGGGATGCGGGTGTCGTTCCTGCTGGAATCCGGCACGGTGGCCCGGCTGGCCGTGCCCACCATGGTCCAGGACCTCCGGCTCGCCCCCGGCTCGGGCGTGCCCGTGGTGCAGAAGCTGCTGCCGGCCGGCGACATCCCGGAGCTGTTGTCCACGGGCGAGCCGAGGGTGTCCGGCTACTGCCACCACGCGCTCGACGTCTCGCACATCGCCACGCCGGCACTGCTCGCCGGCATCCTCGGGCAGTCCGGCCTGCTGACCGAGAGCGGGTCGCTGAACATCCTGCGCTGGCGCCCCGTCGGGCTGGAGCTCTACCGCACGCCGTACGGGGGAGCCGACGAGCAGGGCCGGGAGGCCGTGGCGGGCTGGGTCGTCGAGGAGCCGCCGTTCGTCGGCATGGGGCTGGTGCCCAGCGTCGACAACGTCGTCCGCGAGTACAAGGTGTACGGGGTCGGCCTGCCCCACGGCGCCGAGATCTGGGAGCTCACCCGCGAGGGGACCGAGCACCGCCGCGCCATCTACCACGGCGACCTGCGGCGCTGGCTGCTGATCGGGAGGCGCTGATGGCGTCCTGGCACTTCTACCGCGCCCGCTGGCGCGGCGCCGACTACCCGGCCAGCCCCGAGCCGCACGCCCTGGAGCTGTGGGTACGCCTGCGCAGCGGCGAACCGCTGGACGGCTTCGAGGAGGTCGAGCCGGGCTGCCACGTGCGCACCGTCCCCGTGACCGAGTGCGACTGGCTGCACGTCGTGACCGTCGTGTGCCGCTGGCGCGGCGAGTGGTTCCAGGTGCACGGCGAACGGGACGGGCTGCTGCTGCTCGAATACCTCGGCGGCTCCGTGCTCACCGCCCGCGAGCTGGGCCTGGAGCGGGTGGAACGCGGCGTGTGGCGGGCCTGGGCGCCCCGGCCGGAGGTGACGGAACTACGCGAGGACGTCGTCCCGATAACCGCCGAAAATCATCACTTTTAGGCTAAGACCTTGATACCTGGTGTTCATGTGACGGAAACTGACCAGTAAGGCGGATGTGTCGTAACAAACGGGGAATGTCGCGAGGGGGTTATGGGGTCACCGGAGCGGCCCGATGTGGCGGCCATGCGGGCGTACGCGGACGAGCTGCGCGAGATGTTCAACCGGCTGCAGGACGAAGGGCTGGAGCTGCATGCCAGGGCGAAGGCCGTCCAGGCCACCGAGACCTCGCGCGACGGCCTGGTCTCGGTCACGGTCGGCGCGCGCGGCGAGCTGATCCGCATCGACCTCGACCCGCGCATCTACCGGCGCCCCGACGCCCGCGCCCTGGCCGACACGATCACCGACACCGCGCGCAAGGCCGCCGAGGCGGCCCAGCAGCGCGTCATCGAGATCTTCGAGCACGTGATCCCCGCCGGCCAGTTCAAGGCGCACCTCGACGGTGACGTCGAGACGGTCATGGCCTGGCTCGCCAACGACATGGGAGGTGGCCGGTGAACGAGCGCTGGGACGGCGCGTCCATCGCCCGATCCGTCGTGGACCGCGGCATGACCGCCTGGTCCACGAACGCCGAGGAAGTCAGCCGCACGCTGCCCAAGCTGACAGCCGAGGTGGAGAAGTGCCTGGCCGCGGCGCCGTGGGGCGTCGGCGCGGAGGGTGAGGCCTTCTACCGGGCGCACCTGGGTGACGGCGGGCCCACCGAGATGATCAACCAGTGCAAGCGGCTGGCCGAGGAGATCGTGGACGCCGGAGACCGGCTGCGGCACGCCATCGACAACACCCGGCAGACCGACGCCGACATCGACCACGACCTCACGCGCTTGACACGCGAAGTCTGAGGAGAGCCGCATGGCGTACACGGGGGACAGCCATGTCCAGACCAGCACGCAGGTGCCGGCCGAGCAGGAAGTCGTCAGCATCGACTCCGACGTCGAGCCCGTCTGGGAGACCGAGGCCCTGCCGGACTGGGTCGTCTACTGGCTGATCCCCATGCTGGCCGCCGGGCAGAGGTGGCCGGGCGGCAGCGAGAGCGGCCTGTCCACGCTGGCGCGCGCCTACGCGGGGCTGTCCGACGGCAGCACGAAGTCCGTCGAGCCCGCGGGGTCGGCCGCCCGCGTCATCGTGGCGGGCTGGAGCGCCCCCGCCACCGCCGACTTCATCACCCGGGCCCGGCGCCTGTACGGCACCGAGAGCGGCGTCACCGGCGTGAGCAGGAACGCCCGCGCGTACGCGCAGCAGGTCAACGGCTTCGCCGTGGAGACCCAGTACTCCAAGCTCTCCATCAACGTGGCGTTCTGGGTGACCGCCGTCGCCATCGCCATCGCCATCATCGTCGCCTTCTTCAGCGCCGGCGCCTCCACCGCGCTCATCGGCCCGTACGCCGCCGCCGCCCGGACCGCCATCAGCCGCATCCTGGTCAGGCTGGCCACGATCGCCGGCCGCGAGATCGGCGCGGCCCGGCTGGCCAGGGTGGCCGCGCTGAGCGGCGCCACCGGGCGCGGGTTACTCCTCCGGCTGATGGCCTCGCCGATCGGCAGGGAACTCGTCGAGGAGATCGGCGAGGAGTTCACCATCGCGTACAAGGCCCAGCAGCAGCAGATCGAGATGGGCACCCGCAAGGAGCTGGACTGGAAGATGCTGGCGGCCACGGCCCTCGGGGCCGGCGGCGGCGCGGTCACCGGCACCATGGTGGCCGGGCCCATCTCCCGGGTCAACCGGGTCGTGCCCGGCTTCACCGGCCGCGCGCTGACGACCGGCCTGACCAACGTGATCGCCTCGCCGGTGGGCAGCCTCCTGGGCAACGGCCTGGTGTACGGGCAGTGGCAGAACCCGTTCACCGCCGAGTCCATGACGGGGGCCTTCCTCGGGGGCGTGGGGCGTACCGGGAGCATCAGCCCGTTCAACCCGGACGTGGCCTCGGCGCTGGCCCACCCGCTGACCACGCTCGCCTCGGCCTACGACGCCGCCGCCCGTGCCGACGAGGCCCGCGCCGCCGGCCCCTCCGCCGGACCCTCCACCGGCCCCTCCACCGGCCCCGTCCCGCCGGGCGGCGGGCCCTCGGGCCCGGACAGCAACCAGCCCGGCGCCCAGCGCAACCCCGACCTGGTCACCGTCCCGCCGCCGAGGCCGTCCACCACCCCGGCAATGGCGGCAGCCGGCAACCAGGGTCCCGGCGCCGGGCAGCCGGACGCGGACGTCTCCACCCGCCGGCGCCCCACCTCTCCGGACCAGCCCGCCGTCACGCCTGCCCCTGACGAGACCCCGGACCAGCGGTCCGGCAAGGACACCCGCCCCGACACGGCTCCGCGCGCGGACACGGACACCACCCAGGAACGCCGGCCGGCCACGACCGACACCCCGGCCCGGCAGGAGGAGCGGCCGGATCCGGCCGTCACGCCCTCCGACACGGACGCCGCTCCGGCGCAGGACGACGGCCAAGCCGACGGCCAGGACGAGCAGGACCCGGCCACCGCGCACCCGCAGGCGGATCCCGCGGCCCAGTCGTCCGGCAACCCCGACGAGAGCCCCGCGGCGCAGGACGACACGGCGCAGGACGACACGGCGCAGGACGACACGGCGCAGGACGACGAGAGCGCCACGCGGGAAGAGGCGCACTCCGAGGACGACACCACGCTGCCCGGCCCGAGCGACGACCACGCCCCGGCCGACCAGCCCTCGCAGATCGCGAACGCTCCGTCCGGGCCGGACGCTGACCCGGACGGGACCACGCCCGCGATCCCGGCGACGGTCCCGGCGCCGCTCAGGGCGCGCTCGGCGTTGCTGGACGCGCTCGACAGCGCCTTCCCCGGCGCGTTGATCGGCCCCACCGGAGAGGTGATCGTCCCGCGTGGCGACGGCCACCGGGTCCTGTCGAGCGCCACCATGGCCCGCCTGCGCAGTGTGCTCGACATCCGTGCCGCCGCCGTCGGCAGCTATGCGGACCTGGTGGTGGACGCGTCCGCGCTGCTGATGATCGCCGTGTCGGACGACAGGCTGTCGTCCGCCGCCCCCGCCGGCATCGCGCCTCCGGCGGCGCACACCAGCGAGCCCGGCACCGTCACCTCCCCGCCGATCCCCGGCACCCGGTACGTCACCGACAGCGGCCGTCCCACCGCCGTCACCATGGACGAGCTCAAGCAGGCGACGGCCGAACTGCTCGCCACCCACTTCCAGCACGCCGCCGAGAGGGTCCTGCACCTGTCCTGGTTCGGCGACGTCCTGGTGGTCCGCACCACGAACGGCGCCTACCACTTCCGTCCCGTCATCGGCCCTCGCGACCAGGAGATGATGGGGCAGACCAGGCTCAGGGCGGCCACCATCGCCGATCCGGCCGCTCCCGCGGGCCCGGACACGGTCGAGCTGCACGAGGTGAGCTTCCCCTCCCACATCGCCACCGACCAGATCTCCAGGGTCTGGCTGCACGAGATCACCGACACGCTGCAGCGCCTGGCCGCCGAGCAGACCAGCGGCCGGCAGGGCGTGCTGCGCCGGACGAACGCGGCCGGCGACAGCCGGCAGACCACCGACGAGTGCGTGCCCGGCCGGCGCAACGAGCTGGAACTCCTCACGGACAAGTGGGAGCGCGCCTCGACCCCGCAGGAGAAGTACCTGCTGGCGGGTGACATCCAGGGCGTGCTGAACGACCTGCGCCGGCGCAGGGTCACACCCCCGCTCCCGCCCTGGGCGACCGGCCCGGGGGCCGTGCGGACGAGCCTGGAGGTGGGCAGGCCCGGCCCGGACCTGAGTGCCGGTGCCGCGCGGGAGCTCGCCGGACGGTTCGCGGACGCCGAGCAGGCCCTGACCCGGCTGAGGGACGACAAGAAGGCGAGCGCGAAGAAGGCCGGCAAGGAGGCCCGCGAAGCCGCGGAGGAGGCCAGGAAGGCGAGGGACCAGAAGGACAGCGGCGCGGCGCTGCGAGCCGACACGGCCGAGGCGGACGCCCGCAGCCACAGGAACAGGCAGGGCCGGCACATCAGGATCGCCGCCGCGTACGACGCCGCGCTGAACGAGGCGGCCGAGGCCAGAAAGGCCTACGAACGGTACGCGCGGGTGCGCGCGGCGGCACCGCACGCCCCCGCACCGACGCAGCCCGGCCAGATGAGCATGGCGGCCACCGCGGCTGCCGGCCTGGGCGAGGCCGGGCGGGCGCACGACCGGTACCTGGAGGCGCTGGCCAAGGCGCTGCCCGACCCGTTCTCCATGCCGGAGGCGATGCCCACCGGCAGGCTGGCGCATCTGAACGTGCTCACCGACAGGGTCAACGACGCCCTCAAGGAGAAGGGCGCCCCCAGGCGGTACACCCCGGACGAACTGGAGAACTACATCCGCGCCGACTTCCACAAGGTCGTGTCGGGTGACGGCCTGGTGCTGAGCACCGGCTGGGGCAAGAACGCCGCCGAGGTGCGGATCAGGCTCTCCCTCTCCGACCTGGTGGAGATGATCGACCCGGGGGTCGTGGCGTCCCAGGCGACGGTGGGCATGTTCTACCAGACCGGCCAGACGTACAGCGCCACGAAATCGGGCGGCACCGGCACCACGGTGGACCTGAGCAGCGCGCCGTTCACGCCGTTGCTGCAGGTGGGCAGCACGCCCAGGCTCCTGGCCGAGATGTTCGCCGTCGGGGCCGGCGCGAGCCACGGGCGGAGCTGGTCGGCCTCCAGCGGCAGCAGCATGTTCGAGCAGGGCGGTTCGGTCGCCGACAACCGCAGCGAGTCGCTGCTGTTCGACGCCAAGGCCACGTGGTCCGTGGAGGTGCGCACCAGGAAGAGCAACGGGTGGAGCGCCCCCGTCCTGGTCAGCTCCGGGGATCCCGGCGACACCACCACCCAGCGGATCTGGGTGTGGCACTCCTACGTCGATCAGGAGTCGCGCAGGACGACGACGATCGAGCAGGTCGAGCAGACCCTGAAGGTGACGAACCCGGAGGCCACGCGCAAGAGGCCGGCGTCGAACCAGGAGGTCATCGCCATGACCGGCCTGGAGGCGGCCTTTGACAAGCTCGCCCGCGAGCTCGGCGGCGAGTTCGCCAGGATCGGCACCAACGCGCGCCGGGATCTGCGCAAGTTCGTCACCCAGGAGGTGCAGGCGCGCTTCGGCAAGACGCACACCGGCCTGTCGGCGATCCTCGCCGTGAACGGCGAGCCCGATGTCCGGATCACGGCCACGAGCCGGCTCGTGCCGGAGAAGACCAGGATGGTGGGCGCCGCGACCGCGGACGTCCTGGAGGAGGGGGTTCTCACCGAGACCGCCACCTCGTCGACCTCGGTCGAGTACGGCGGATCGCTGGGCGGCAAGGCCTCCGTCGGGATCAACCACGACGTGCTGCAGGGCATGGACGTCCTCGGCCCCCTCGGCGACTACCATCCCGACGTGGTCAGGCCCGAGTTCGAGGGGCGCAGGCCGGTGTCGCGGTCGTCGTCGTCCTCGGCCGGCCAGGTGGCGGTGCACCCGGCGGTGGACAAGCGGACCGGGCTCTCGCAGGCCTACCACAAGGAGGCCGAGCTCACCTTCACGGTGGAGCGGCCGGGCAAGAAGCCAGTGGAGCTGGGGCCGTTCACGACGGAGCTGCTGGTTCGCTTGCAGGTGCTGGACGCCTTCCACGCCGGCGACCCCGTGCCCGTGGACGCGTTCGTCCTGGAGAACGGCAAGCCGAAGCTGGACGCCGACGGCAACATCGTCCTGAGTGACTCCCCCCGGTACGAGCGGCTCCCCGGCCGCAGGATCCAGCGGCCGGACTGGCTCGGCGACGGCACCGGGCAGATGCGCGGTGCCGGTCCGACCGACGTCCGGGAGGTCGCCGGACTGACCGGCCTCGCGGAGGAGGTCCTGGAGCGGCTCGGCAGGCGGGGGCTCGTGGCCAAGATCGTGAACGGGGTGCCGCAGTACGACTCCAACCCGCTCGTCCGCGCCGCCCAGCTCCTGAACGAGGAGCAGGTGAGGTCCCACCTGGTGGAGAGCGCCGTCCGCAGCGCTTTCGACCAGCTGGCGCAGAGCGGCGTCCTGATCGTCCTCCAGCTGCACGGTCCCTTCAAGGCCGGCCCCGACGCGTACGGGCTGTACCTCGTGGTGCGGCAGGACTTCAGCGGCCTGGACACCCCCAAGGGGCTGGTCAACAAGGTACGCACGCACCTCGAGATCGCCAGCGACACGTCGGGGCGGGGCATCAACCAGTCCAAGAAGCTCGGCGTCGGCGCCTCGGCGGTCAAGACGGACGGTCCCCCCGAGCACCACGACGGGATCACGCACAAGGCGGGGCCGAACGGCGGCGCCGACTGGTCGTACTCGGCCGGGACCAGCACCTCCAGCATGGTCAACAACGTCGACATGGAGGAGGACGGCCAGAACAAGCAGACCGCGAACCTCGAGACCACGGCGAGGCTCGAGGTCCACCTGGTGCACAACGGCGAGATCAAGGAGCTGGTCGACGCCCGCACCATCAAACCCCTGCTGATGGTGCCCGGCGACATGCTGCCCCGTGACGGGGGGCCCGACTTCACCGGCCCGATGGGCAGGCCGACGAAGAACCTGATGAAGCGCGCGACGCTGGAGCACTTCGACGCCGGCCCCGCGCTGGGCGACATCAAGAAGATCTGGGGGCTCCTGCCGCGCGGCCTGCGCGGCAATGTGGCGCCGCTGGCCCAGCTCTGGCCCCTGCTGAGCCGGCACTTCCTCGCCTCCCACCTGTTCGCGGGCCGTCCCGTCCGCAGGGACCTCGTGCTCGATCCCGACGGCCTCGCGCCCTCGCGCGCGTCGCTGGAGGTGCGGGGCGAGCTCGGCGAGGCGCGCCTGCTCGACGTCGTGGACTCGGTGACCGGCCGCATCATGCTCGCCCTGCGCAGCGTGGGCATCTCCTGGGGCGGCTCGAACAACCTCGCGCTCGGCCTGATGAACAGTCTCGCCGACTCCGACGACGGCGGCACGACCAGCGACTCCGGCACCCTCAAGCTGCCGTCGCGCTCCCGGATCAGGGCCATCACGACCGCGCTCGTGGCCATCTTCGGCACCGAGTTCCTGGGGATCTCGGTCGCCAGGAAGTACCGGTTCCAGGTGCCCGTGGACGTCGAGGTGAAGCTGCGCACGAGCCACGCCGTCCCGACCGGCCATCACGCCGGCGGGTGGAAGAGCCGCATGCTGCACAGCCCGGGCAACGGGCTGTTCACGGTCCCCGAGCACGACGCGCTGCGGATGTACGCCGACGGCGAGCTCTCCCTGCCCCTGCCCGTGCTGGCCGACGCGGTCGAGCGGTTCCTCAACGGCAGCATGAACCTCCACCGGACTCTCGCGGTGCCGCTCGTCATGCGGTACGTCAAGGCCCGCGGCGACGCGCTGTCCCGCCGCGAGAATCTCGGGATCGGCGCGGGACACACCCCCGCGAAGCTGCTGGAAGCGCTCAAGAAGGTCGCGGACCTCGGCGAGACGTTCGCCCCCGCCGTCGCGGCCGCGGCGGCCGATCCGCTCACGGCGTGGAGCGGGCTCGAGAACGCGCTGAGCGAGGCGAAGGACGTCAACGACCGCCTCAAGCACGTCGTGGTCGCTCCGCAGTACGAGAACGGCATGGGCGTGAGCCTGCCGCAGGCGTTCGACGTGACCGACGGCCAGGGCAACCCCGTCAACCTCATGGACGTGGTGCTGAGCGCGGTCGACGCCGCGGTCCCCGGCGCCGTGAGAGGCACACCGAACCTGCGCGGGCAGATCGCGAACGACCTCGACAACGACCAGGCGGAGGTCCATCTCGACGACATCTGGTCGCGACGGGGGCTGGAGCGGGAGTACACCGTGCACGTCGGCCGCGAGAGCAGAGCGGCCAAGGCGGTCACCGTCCGGGTGCGCATGGAGCCCGCCCCCGGCGCGGACCCGCGCAAGGCGGTGCTGGTGGACGAGTCCGACGAGGACGGGATCATCCTGCAGCGCTACCGCGCCAGGGAGATGTCGCACACGGAGGCGTACTCCGTCTCGTACTCCGCGGGCCTCGACTACGGCGACTCCGACAGCGACGGCGACAACACGGGCGGGTTGTCCACCAGCCGCGGACGCTCCTACTCCAGCAGCAACAGCGAGAACCGGATGAGGCTGCAGCGGCTGGCCAGGTTCCAGGGCCTGACGACGGTCGAGCAGGACATGAGACTCGTCGTCGAGATCGTCACCGGCCCCGCCCACGTGCGGCCGGTGCCGTTCGAGAGGCGACTGCCCCGGGCGACCGGCGTGGTCAGGGCGCAGTTCTCCAAGCTCGTCTCCGCGCTCGGCAAGGCCAAGCTGGCGACGATCCGGCTGTGGCGCAGGCGCCCGGCGGTCAGCCTGGAGTACGACGTCAAGCTGCAGCGCGGCATCCCGAGCGACATGGTGCGCCGGGCCGACCAGGACCCGGGCCCGGTTCGCGGCGTGACCGACCCGCGCCGGGTGGAGCTGGAGCCCGGCCACTTCCCCGAGGCCCTGTCCGAGGACATGGACAGGGACACGCTGTTCGACGTGATCGACTCCCAGCTGACGAGGATGACCGGCCACGCCGCCACCAAGGAACGGGCCGGGGAGCTGTCGGCCTGGCTGTCGCACTCCGGACTGATCACCGGCCTGGAGCGGGCGGCGGGCCGCGACGGCGACGTCGTGCCGCAGACCGCCGAGCCGAAGTTCCGCAACCAGGGCGTGGACGTCACGCTCCAGGCGCGCATGTCGGACCTCACGGTCGTGGCGGGGCCGTTCGACGGCGAGAAGGGCGAGGTGGACCGGCGGGCCGACGCGCAGAACGTGTCCGTGGGCCGCGGTCACGCCCTTCCCCTGAGCGCGTCCGGCGGCACCGGCTTCAAGGCGCTCGGGGTCGGCTTCTCCAAGCGCTTCGGGGCGCAGTCGGGGCAGAGCGCCGCCGCCCACCAGGGGGCGCGCCGCGAGCGCAGCATGTTCGAGACCGGCAAGCTCTACACCGTGCGCGTCAGGGTGGACTACGACCTGACCTTCGAACGCGTGAAACGGCACCGCCGCGGCGACGTCACGCCCAGGAAGGAGGCCGTCCACCTGCCGGGCAGGGCCGGCGGCACCGCCATGATCACGCTCTTCGGCGAGGAGCTCAGCGAGCTGCAAGCCAGGATGGAGGCCGGCGTACGCGTCGCGCCTCCCATGGACGACCTGCCCAGGTTCGACTTCCGCCCGAAGCGCGGGCGCAGCGGCCTGATCCAGGTCCTGCAGGACGCCCGCGTCGCGGCCCGCGAGCGGGGCAGGGTGGCCAGGGTCCACGTGTACGAGGAGGGGCCGGACGGCAGGACGGTCAAGCGCCGCTACCTGGCCACCCCCGACGGTCTCGTGCTCGGAGACACCGACGGCGGCGGCCGTACCGAGGCTGTCGACAGCGGCTTCGCCGAGGCGTTCTCCACGCTCCCGCCCCACCTCCTGGACGCGGCCGACCGCAACGACCTGAACCTGCGCGAGATCTTCACGAACTTCCTCGTCCCGGGGACGCTCACCCAGAAGGTCGCGGCCGAGCTGGCGCGCCGGGATGCGCTCCCGCCGGACCCGGAGCCGGTCTGGCAGATCTCCGACGAGTCGCCGGCCCAGTCCCAGGGCGGCAGCACCTCCCAGGCGACGATTCCGCAGTCGGTGACCGACCCGGAGCTCCCCGGGAGCCCGCTCGACGCGACGGCGCGTCCCGAGGGCGTTCCCGACGTGACACCCGCCGAGGTCGTCGGGCAGGACGTCTCGCCCTCCGTCTTCGGCGGCGCGGTGGCGAACATCCGCGCGAAAGGCGACGACCGGCTCGTCGTCCAGGTCCCGTGGGGGCCCGACATCCACACGGTCGTCCGGGTGGGCAACCCCGGTGAACGGCTCCTCGCGCGTACCGAGCTGTACGCGGGCACCGCGGACGACCCGCACGTGTTGTGGATGGCCCCGCGCGTGCATCCGCTCATGGTGTCGGCGGTGCTGGTCCACGAGATCTCCCACATGGTCCAGGTGCGGGCCGCGCTGCTGGCCGGCATGCCGCAGGGGATGGTCAGAGGGGCGCTGTCGCCGCTGCAGGAGGGGACCGACCACTGCCTCCTGCCGCGGCTGGCCGAGCACGGCGAGCTGTCGGGCAAATGGCGCAGGACCACCGACCCGGCCGCCAAGGACCTGATCGCGCAGGCCATCCAGGTGCTCGCCGCCGACATCGCGCGCCGCGGCGCCACCCCGCCGCCCGCACCCTGGCACTCGTCCTCACCAAGGGGGGCCGAACCGGGCACGCTGGGCGCGCCACCGGGCACGGCGGGCGCGACGGACATCGCCGGCCTGCCGGACGCGGAGACGCTCGCCAGGCTGCGCGGCCTCATCGACGGGGAGCCGTCCGCGCAGGGCTCGATCGCGGCGGCGCTCGGCGGCATCAGGGCGGGCGTCCCGGACGCCACCGCCGTCCGGGCCGAGGCCGAGAAGGCCGGGCTCGCTCCCGGGCAGCCGGGTTCGGCGGCCAGGATCGTGGCGCTCGCCAGGGCCGGCGAGCTGGCGCCCGAGCACGTCACCGCGCTGCGCGGCAGCCCGGCGCTGCCCGAGACGGCCGCCGCCGACGCCGTCGCCAGGGCTGTCGCGCGCATGGGCGCCCGGGCCCGCACGTACGGTCCCGGCCTGCTCGACATCGAGATCCCCGGCCACCCGCCCATCCCGGTCGAGATCCGCGCGGCGAACCGGCCGGGCCGCCCGGACGACGGGCTGCTGACGTACCAGGTGGACGAGAGCCGCACGATCGGCGCGAACGAGCGGGCCGCCGCCTCCACCGCCGCGGCCGCCCTGGCGGCGGAGCTCGGCCTGGATCCCGCCGGGCAGGCGGCCGTCGCCGGGCTGTACGAGAGCGTCCGCCAGGTCCGCACCGCCACGCCCGCGCAGCTGCCCGCCCGCCTGGGTGTCCTGCACGACGTGGCGTCCGCGGTGCCCCGGCGGCTCGTCCCCGCGGCGCTGGCCGCAGACCTGGCCGGGCTGCTGGCCGGCCCGCGGCCGGGAGCCAGGCACGCGATGTGGAGCCGGGCCAGGAGCCTGGCCGACGGCACCGGCTGGCACCCGCTGGACAGGGAGTGCGTGTGCCCGCCGGAGCTGCCCTGCCGGTGCGGCCGGCGCGAGGAAGCGGGCACCGGCCGCGCGGTGCGGGCATGATGGAGACCTCCGAGGGAGAGGACGGTTATGACCTTCGCGGTAGCCAGGACGAGGGATGAGGCGCATCTCTACCTCGACCTGCACCCTTGCGCGTGCGGCTCGGTGGAGACGACCTGGGAGAGCGGCCTGGTGAGCGCCGGGGGCGGCCTCGCCAACCGCTACTCGGGCGCCTGCGAGAGCTGCGGACGGCAGCGTGAGTACGTGTTCGGGCTGCCGGAACGGCCGGTCATGCCCGCGGGCTACCCTACGTTCGGAGGCATGGAGCCGTCAGAGTTGCTCGACGCGGGGGAGTGGCTGTGGGTGGCCGACCTGACGGCGGGCAACGTGCCGGTGGACGACCGGGCCGAGGCGCATCGCACGCTGTCCGTGGCGACGGCGGCGGTCGAGGAGGTCGTGAAGTTCGTCCCGCCGGGCGCCGACGAGGTGCCCGGCGACGCGTTCTGGTCACAGCGGGGCCGTGAGGTGCGGGCGGCCGAGCCCGGCCGGTTCCAGCTCGACCGGCTGCTCGTCGTCCGCGACACCTACCGGGAGCTGGCGGCCCGGCATGCCTGAGCGGGGCCGCGCACGCTCCCTCGCCGAGGCGCACGTCTACCTCGACGTGGTCGTCTCCGGCGGCTCGGCGCGGCCGTCGGTGGCCGAGACGCCCGACGGCTGGCTGGTACGGGCCGGCGGCCTGGAGGTGGTGGTCCCGTACGAGGCGGAGCAGGAGGCCAGGCGGTCGCGCGCGACGTTCGGCACGGGCGTCTCCGAGCTGCTCGACCCGGGCCAGTGGGTGCTGGTCGGCGCCACGTACGCGAGCAGGGCCCTGGAGGGCGGCCTGTTCCACACCGCCGACCCGTCGGCGGACCCCGGGCGCTTCCACACCGTGGTCGCCGACTGGACCTACGCCGCCGACGCGGTGGCCGAGGCGCTGAAGTTCCTGCCCGAGGGAGCCGGGGGGCTGCCGCCCGAGGCGTTCTGGACTCAGTTGGGCAGGTCGGCGCGCGACGCCGAGCCGGGCCGCTTCACCAGGGCCAAGCTGGAGAGCGACCTGGCCTTCTACCGCCAGAGCCTGGCCGACTTCCGCCACCTGCACACCGAGGACGCCTGAGGGCCCGGCCACCGAGGGCGCCACCGAGGGCGCCACCGAGGGCGGCGGCCGAGCCCTCAGGCGTCCGGCGGTGCCGCGTCAGAAGCGGCGGCACTGGCCTTCCTTGTCGCCGCGCACCGCGTTCTTGCCGCCGGTCACCTTCGAGCGGTTGCCCTCGCACTCGAGGTTGCCGTCCACGCGGTTGCGGTGCGCCTGCAGGCCCTTGCGGTTGTCCTTGAGCTGGATGTTGCCGTCGACCCGGTTGCCGTTGACGCGCACGTAGCGCCGGTTGTCCTCCAGCTGGATGTCGCCGTCCACGCGGGAGGAGGTGACGGTGACGGTGCCGCTGTCCTCCACCTGGATGTTGCCGCCCACCTTGGAGCCGGCGGTGACTGACACCGCGCGGGCGCCCTCCGCCTGGATGTCGCCGTCAACCCGGACGCCGCGCGCCACCAGGGTGCCCCCGCCGCCGACCTTGACGTTGCCGTCCACCCGGGTGCCAAGGAGGGTGCAGGTGGCGCCCCTGGGGACGTGTACGTCGTCGACACTCGCGGACCGGATCGTGCCCTTGCAGGTACGCGAGTCAGCGGCGGCGGGGGTGGCCATGGCCAGGCCGCCGAACACGGTGCCGAGGAGGGCGCCGGCAACGACCAGCTTGATCGCCTTCATCTTCATGCCTTTCGTCAGTGGACCGGGCGGGTCGTCCGCCCGGCATGAAGAAGCATCTCGACCGCCCGTGGCTGCAACGTGAGATGGACATTAGGGACTTCTCATCTACATCGGGACACGACACCCGCCGTGGACGGCACGACCGTGGCACGGCCGTGCCAGGAAGCGGAACCGGATGTCACGCCTGAAGGACAGGCGCCGCCCCGGCCCAGACGCATCGGCGGAGGCGCCGGTCGGACAAGCACACCCACACAGGGGGTCTCATGAAACGCATCACCAGGTGGCCGCGCGGCCGGACGGCGGGCGCCGCGGCGCTCGGCGCCGTGGCACTGCTCGCGGCGGCGGTCACGTCCGTCCAGCCCGCGGGGGCCGTGCCCGCCGCCCAGGCGGGCTGCCAGGCCGCGTCGTTCGGGGTCACGCCGGCGCTCGGCTGGCTGGCGCTCACCGCACCGCGCACGGTCACGGTCGGCTCGTCACAGCTCATCAAGGCCGAGGTCACCGCGGACGCCGGCGTCGACGCGGGCGCCGAGCTGCGGCTCGGCTGGTCGATCAACGGCTCGGCGCCGTTCGAGGGCACGTTCGGGCCGGCCAACTTCGCCGACCATCAGGAGTTCTTCGAGACCAGGTCGACGTTCGCGCTGATCAGCGTGGGTGCGGGCACGACCACCGTCCAGCCCTTCGTCCGGCTGAGCGGCGCCGCCGCCAAGCGCGCCACCGTGCTGCACCGCTGCTCCTCGGCGGAGGGCAACACCAGCTGAGCGTCGTGATCGAGGACCGGCGCCGGCTGAGCAGTGTGATCCGGAGCCGGGCGCTGACCGAGCGGTGAGATCGGGGATCGGGCGCGGATCAGCGGCGGCGCGGCGTGTACGGCGCCAGCGCCGCGACGTCGATGTCCGCGTCCGGCCAGCGGCGGCGCAGCGCGCCGGCCAGGTGGCGGCACCACCCGGCCAGCCGGGGCAGCACCCGGTGGGCGTCGGCGGTGCGGCCGGCGGCCTCCAGGCTCGCCACGAGCTGGGCCCTGCTGTCGTCACCGGCCGGGCGGGCGTGCAGCACCGGCAGCCGGTGCAGGCGGGCCAGCGCGTACGCCACGCACGCCGCCGCCAGCCCCAGCCCGTAACGCCGGTCGTCCTCGGCCTCCGGCACCCCGGCGGCCAGCGCCCGCCGGTAGACGTCCCCCAGCTCCTCCAGCGCCGCGCCGCCGTCCCCCGTGTCCTGCGGGAGACGGCCCGCCCCGGCCCGCGGGAGACGGCCCGCAGCAGACCGCGGGAGACGGCCCGCACCGGCCGGCGGGGGAGTGCCCGCCGCCTCCGCTCCGGCCGGGGACGCCGACACCCACATCCACGCCGGCCCCGGCACGTACAGGCAGGCCGCGTCGTGCAGCGCGTGCCTGAACCCGGCGAACTCGAAGTCGATCAGCTTCGCGTCGGCCGCCCCGCCCTCGTGCACCAGGACGTTGTTGGCCTCCGGATCCCCGTTGCTGAGCACCAGGAACGCCCCGGGGTCGGCCAGCTCGTCCAGCGCCGCCGCCAGCTCCCGCTCCACCCCGCCCCTGGCGGGCACCTCCAGCACCCCGGCCTCGGGCACCCCCGAGGTCCGCAGCCGGCCGACGTGCCCGAGCAGGTCGGCGGCGGGCTCGACGGGACCGAGCGCGGCGCGCCGCCGGTAGTAGGGGCTCGCCTGCCCCGCCGTGACCGCGCCCAGCTCGCCCCTGGCCCGGGCGAACGCGGCCAGCCGTTCCGCGTGCGCCGGAGCCCCGTCACGGCGCAGCAGCCCGTCGAGCGCGGTCCGCGGCGCGAGGTCCTCCAGCACCACCTGCCCCGCGGCCAGGTCCTCGGCCAGCACCCGGGGTGCCAGCCGCGTCCCCAGGTCGTCCGCCAGGAACCTGAGCGCGGCCACCTCCGTCCGCAGCCGCCACTCCTCGGTGTGCGTGCGGGCGGCGTGGGGCCCCGACCACTTGACGATCACCGTCTCGTCCTGGTCGGTGCGGGCCCTGGCCACCCTCCACGGCTCCAGCCGGGTCCACTCCACCACGTTGATCACCGCCACAGCCTACGCGGCCCGCCCGGCGCCCCTCCCGGCGCTCGGTGTCACCGCCGGCGCGCGTGGAAGGCCATACTGGAACGGAGAAACCGCGAGTGATTTTCCAAGATTCCGAGTATTCCTACCAATCGTATGGGAAAATGGCCGCATGAGCCTGGACGAGATGCGCGCGTCGAGCGCGCGCGCCGACTCTCCGCTGACCGCCGCCATCCTGGCCGGGCGGTGGATCCGATCGGCCGCCCTCGACGACGAGCACGGACGGCGATGGCAGGCCAACCCCGACACCCGCGGCGCGTCGGCGGTCACCGCCGAGCCCTGGTCCCTGTACTCCGGAGCGGCCGGCGTCGTGCTGTTCTTCCTGGAGCTGGCCGCCGCCACCGGGCACGAGGCCTACCTGGAGGACGCCAGGGCCGGGGCCAGGCGGCTGGCCGCCACCTGGCGCGAGCAGGACGACCTGTCCCTCTACCACGGGCTGACCGGCGTGATGCTCGCCCTCATGGAGGCGGGCTGGACACTCGGCGAGGCCGGGCTGGAGGCCGAGGCCGCGGCCATCGCCGACCTGATCGTCCGGCGCGGCCGGGCCGGCGGCGAGGGGGTGACCTGGTCCCGCGACCCGGCGCAGCGCGGCGAGGGCGGGATCATCCTCGGGTTGCTGCGCGCCGCCGCCCACCTCGGCGTGCCCGCGTACGAGGAGGCGGCGATCGAGGCCGGCCGGCGCATCGCCCGCCTGCCCGTGCCGGGCCACCGCTTCGGCGACTGCGCCGACCTGCCGGTGGACGCCGTCACCCCCGGCTTCCTGGCCGGCACGGCCGGCACCGCGTTCCTGCTCGCCCGCCTGTACGGCGTGACCGGCGACAAGCAGTTCCTGAGCGCCGCGCGCAGCGGCGCGGCCTTCGTCCGCGAGGTCAGCGTCGTGACCGGCGCCTGCGCGGTCGTCCCGCACCACGTGCCGCACGCCCGCGGCCTGCACTACCTCGGGTTCTGCTCCGGCTCCGCAGGCGTGGCCAGGATGTTCTACGAGCTGTACCGGGTGGCGGGCGACCCCGGCGACCTGGAGTGGGTGGAGCGGCTGGCCCGCGGCATCGTGCGCAGCGGCGTGCCGCGGCGCCGTACCGAGGGCTACTGGAACGTCGCCTGCCAGTGCTGCGGCACGGCCGGCGTGATCGAGCTGTTCGTCGGCCTGTGGGCGGCCACAGGCGAGCGGTCCCACCTGGAGTACGCCCGCACGCTCGCCGCCGACCTCATCGGCCGCGCCACCGACCTCGACGGCCACGGCTACCGCTGGTACCAGGCCTACCGGCGGCTGCGGCCCGGCGAGGTGACGGCCGACACCGGCTACATGGTGGGCGCGGCCGGCATCGGCGCGGCCCTGCTCCACCTCGACGCCGCCGACCGGCCCAAGCAGCCGCGCCGGGTCGTCCTCCTGCCCGACAACCCGTTCCCGGCCATCCCGCTGCCGGCCTCGGCGCTCAGCGGGGGTTGAGCAGCTCGGTGATCCGCAGGAACCCGTCGCCGCCGTGCCCCAGCCCGATGGCGCGGCGGGCCAGCCCCTCGGCCGCCCGCATCACGCTCGCGTCGATGCCGTGCTCCTCGGAGGCGTGCACGATGTGCGCCATGGACGACGCCGCCGAGGTGATCGGGTTGCCCTCGCCTGAGTACGTGCCCTCGTCCACCTCCCGCGCGCTCTCCTCGAAGATCGGCGGCAGGATCGCGGCGATGCCCTGGGCGAACGGCGCGAGCTCCTGCGCGGTGACGCCCTCCGCCCGCGCCACCGCCAGCGCGTGGGCGTAGCCGGCCATCGCCGTCCAGAAGACGTCGAGCAGCGCGACGTCGTACGAGGCCGCCCGCCCGATGTCGGCGCCCAGGTGGGTGTGCGTACCGCCGAGCGCCTCCAGCACGGCCTGGTGCTCGCGGTAGAGCTCCTCGGGGCCGCTGTGCAGGAACACCCCGGCGGGGGTTCCGATCGTGGTGGTCGGCGTCATGATCGCGCCGTCCAGGTAGCCGATGCCGTGCTCGGCGGCCCAGGCGGCGGCGTCCCTGGCCCGGCCAGGGGTGTCGGCGGTCAGGTTCGCCAGCGTGCGGCCCTTGAGCGCCGCGGTGACCGCCTCGCGCCGCACGATGGCGTCGCCGGCGTCGTAGTTCACCACGCAGAGCACGCTCAGCCCGCTCGCGGCGACCGCCTCCTCGGGGGTCGCCGCGCTCGCCGCGCCCCGCGCGACCAGCTCCGCGTCCCTGCCCGGCGTCCGGTTCCACACCGTGACGCGCAGGCCCGCGTCCAGGAACGCCCCGGCCAGTGCCCGGCCCATCGGGCCCAGGCCGAGCACGGTCACGGCAGACTGTTCACCATATGAGGGCATGCCTCTTGACTCCTCGGAAAGGATGGGATGACGAATGACGCGCAGCCGCGCCCAGGACCCGAACGTCTGCGGGGTGACCGCCGCGATCGCCGTGATCGACGGCAAGTGGAAGACGGCCCTGCTGTGGATCCTGGAATCCGGCCCGCACCGCCCCGCCGAGCTGCTCCGGCGGCTGCCGGGGCTCAGCGAGAAGGTGCTGACCCAGATGTTGCGGGAGATGGAAGGCGACGGGATCGTGCACCGGAAGGTGTACGACGTGCGGCCGCTGAAGACGGAGTACTCCCTGACCCCGTTCGGCCGCGACCTGTCAGAGGCGCTGGCGCCCCTGTCGGAGTGGGGGCACCGCCGCATCGAGCGGCTGGCCGCCGCTTCCTGACATACGCCCTCACCTCCGCCTTCCCCTCTCGCCCGGCTGCGTCCTGGCGGCCTTCCGGCCGCCAGGACCAGCTTCGCCGTGCCACCGCCGCGGCGGCAAGTACCCACTAATTAGTGGGTATGCGGCACGCCTCTACGCGTACGCCTTCACCTCCAGCAGCCCGACCGACGCCGTCCCGCTCTGGAGGACGACCCTGAGCCTGTTCGTGCTCACCGCCCCGAACGTGACCCGGTTGTAGGCGTTCAGCGCCGTCGGATACGTGCCCGGGATGTCGGTGTAGGCGCTGCCGTTCCAGTACTGCAGCCGCCACGACGCCGGCGCCCGCACCCCGCCGTTGTCGTCGAAGAAGTACACCTCGGCCGAGCGCAGCGTCTGTGCGGACGGCCAGGTCAGCTCGGCCCACTGCGTGCCCGTCTGCGGCCAGGTGCCCCAGCGGCGGTTGGCCGTGTCGTTCGAGGAGGGCGGCTCGACGCCGTCGTTGAGCGCCGCGACGCTCTCCCACGGCGAGGTGTAGGAGGCGGACGGGGTGGCGCTCGCGGCCAGGTTCGCGGCGGGGGCGCCGCCGACGGTGAGGGTGAAGGTCCTGGTGGCCGGGGTGCTCAGCCGGTCGTAGTCCCTGAGCTGGACCGTGAACGTGGAGGTGCCCGCCGCCGTGGGGGTGCCGGAGAGGGCGCCCGTGAAGCGGTCGAGGCTGAGCCCGGCGGGCAGCGAGCCGCCGGTCACCTGCCAGTCGTAGAAGGGCACGCCGCCCCTGGCGGCCAGCGTGTGCCGGTAGGCGGTGCCGGGCGTGGCCTGGGGGAGCGAGGTGGTGGTGATGGCGGGCGCCAGGAACGGGGTGAGGTTGCGGTTGAGCCTCCACCCGGCGTTCTCGGCCACCAGCAGGGCCAGCTTGGTCAGCATCCAGCGGCGGGTGGGGAACAGGTGGGTCCAGCCGCCGCTCTGGCCGCTGAGCCGGTCCCAGTTCGGCTGGTCGCCGGGGATGTGGTAGCTGCCGTCGAGCGGGACCGCGCGGCCCTGGTAGGCGACCACGTCGGGGTCGTTGCCGCCACCCGCCACGTAGGAGCGCATGCCGGCCCAGTCGCTGTGGAAGGCGACGGCGTGGCCGTACTCGTGCATGACCAGGCCGTGCACGTCGAGCACCGAGCCCTGGATCTCCGTCCTGTACCAGTCCTCGTCGGCCAGGGACGTGAAGAGCTGCTTGTTCGCCTCGTCGTACTCGAGGATCATCGCCGTGGACCGGTGCAGCGGGCCCGGCACCTGCTGGCCGCCGCGGGTGCTGTAGCGGCCGTTACTGGCCGGGTAGCCGGTCGAGTACGGGGTCTGGATGCCGCGGAAGAAGACGTACATGCCGTTGTAGGCGGCGTTGTTGGTGACGTTGATCGTGTTCTGCCAGTCGTTGCCGGGCAGGTGGTTGGGCTCGGCGCCGGCCGCCACGGTGTCGAACGGCTGCAGGTCGAAGAAGCGGAACCAGTCCTTGACCGCCTCCTCGGCGGCCGTGCGGACACCGGTGTCGGAGAAGTAGCCGGTGATGGTGTCGTAGCGGTAGTCGAAGGCGACCGGGATGGTCGGCTGCAGCGCCGTCTTCTCGTCCTGCTGCACGAAGATGGGCAGGGAGTGCTGGTACGTCGCGCCGCCCGCGTCCCTGATCGACAGCCGCAGCGTGTGCTGCTCGTCGGCGCCCGGGCCGCGCTTGGAGTGGATGGCCAGGCGGAAGACCTTCTGCTCCGAGGCGTTCGCGAACGTCAGGGTCTTGGCCGCGCCGGTGGCGGTGAGCTGGCTGGGCAGGTCCATCATCAGCCGGGACGTGCCCTCGGCCTTCAGGTCGATGGTGAGCGGGAAGCGCATGTCGGCCGGGGGCCTGACGGTGAGCTCGACGTAGGGGTTGGCCAGGTAGCCCTGCCAGTCCACCAGCTTGACGCCGTAGGAGTTGACGGTCCTGCCGAACAGGTCGATGAGCTGGGCGGGCCCGGCGGCGTGCGCGGGGGCGGCCGGGACGGTGAGTAAGGACGTGAGGAGGACGGCCAGCGCGGCCAGTCGTCTCATGGCGGAAACCTTTCGCTAGGGGTGCGGGGGCGCCCGCCTGGTGGCGGAAATGGCGAAAGACCTGAAAGGTTTTCGGAAGCAAAACGCAGCCTCAGCCGTCTGTCAAGGGCGCTTTGCACCATGTGCAGCAATGCAACGTTCCGATAACGAAGAAAAGGTTTTCGGGAGTGGGAGGTTGCGATCAAGGAGGCGGTGGGAGAGCAAGGGGGGGCAATCGGTTTCCCGTGCGTTCACGCATCTGCTCACCTCTTGACGAGTGCTGTATCACATCTTACATTGCGGGCCAGGAAAACCTATTCCCGGCAACAAGGAGCGAGATGTCCGACCTCACGGGCCGCGTCCGTGGCCCGCTGGCTCCTTCCACCGCGGTGCAACGGCCGCTGAGCATCGACGACGTCGAGATCCATGGAGGCCCCCTCGGGCGCTGGCAGCAGATCAACCGCGAGGCGAGCATCCCGCTCGGCCTCGAGCAGATGGAGAAGTCCGGCGCGGCGCCGAACCTGCGGCTGGCGGCGGGAGAGGGCGGCGGCGCCTTCCAGGGCTACCGGTTCCAGGACTCCGACCTGTACAAGCAACTGGAAGCGGTCGCCTGGGAGCACTGCAGGCACCCCGACGACGCCTACCGGGCCTTCGTCGCGGAGTCGGCCGCGCTGCTGGCCCGCGCCCAGCGCCCCGACGGCTACCTGAACTCGCACTACCAGGTGGTCAAGCCGGACAAGATCTTCGCCGAGCTGGAGTACAGCCACGAGATGTACTGCGCCGGCCACCTCTTCCAGGCGGCCGTGGCCGCGGCCCGCGCCGGGCTCGGCGAGGACCTCCTGGACGTCGCCCGCCGCTTCGCCGGCCTGCTCGTCCAGCGGTTCCTGGTGGACGGCGACGACGGCATCGACGGGCACGCCGAGGTGGAGACGGCCCTGGTCGAGCTGTACCGGCTCACAGGGGAGCGGCCCTACCTGGAACTGGCCGTCAAGCTGATCGACAACCGCGGCAAGGGCCTGATCAAGAGCACCGGCATGGGCCCGCTCTACGCCCAGGACCACCTGCCCGTACGCGAGGCCGCCACCCCCGTCGGCCACGCCGTCCGCCAGCTCTACCTGGAGGCGGGCGTCGTGGACGTCGCCGTCGAGACCGGCGACGCCGGCCTGCTCGCCTCCTCCGTGCGCCGCTGGGAGGACCTGGTCGCCACCAAGACCTCCATCACCGGCGGGCACGGCTCCCGCCACGACGGCGAGGCGTTCGGCGAGCGCTACGAGCTGCCGCCCGACCGGGCCTACAACGAGAGCTGCGCGGCCATCGCGAGCATCCACTGGAACTGGCGGCTGCTGCTGGCCACCGGGCACGGCCGCTACGCCGACCTGATCGAGCGCACCCTCTACAACGCCTTCGCCGCCTCCACCAGCGGCGACGGCACCCGCTTCTTCTACGTCAACCCGCTGCAGCGCCGCACCGACCTGTTCGAGGACGCCTACCTCGGCAGGCGCCGGGAGTGGTTCGCCTGCGCGTGCTGCCCGCCGAACATCATGCGGCTGGTCTCCTCGCTCGGCCACTACGTCGCCACCACCAGCGACGAGGGCGTGTCGGTGCACCAGTACGCGCCGGGGGTGATCCGCGCGGGCGGCGTCGTCCTCGACGTCGAGACCGGCTACCCGTGGCACGGCCGCGTGCGCTTCACCGTACGGTCCGCGCCGGGCGGCGAGTGGACGCTCAGGCTCCGCGTGCCCGCCTGGAGCAGCGCCGGGGACCTCACCCCTGGCGCCGACGGCTACGCCGCGATCCGCCGCGAGTGGCAGGCGGGCGACACCTTCACCCTCGATCTGGACCTCACGCCCCGCATCGTCCGCCCGCACCGCAGGATCGACGCGCTGCGCGGCTGCGCGGCGATCGAGCGCGGCCCGCTCGTCTACTGCTTCGAGCAGATCGACCAGGACACCGACCTCGACGACCTCGCCCTGACCCCTGACCCCGCCCTGCGCACCGTCGAGCGGGACCTGCCCGGCATCGGCAGGACCGTGCTCGTCGAGGCCGACGCCGTCCGCCTGCCGCCCGCGCCGCCGGGCGGGCTGCCGTACACGGCCGGCGCGGACCCGGCCCCCGCCGCCCGCGCGACCGCCACCGCCGTCCCCTACCACCAGTGGGACAACCGCGACGGCGGCGTCATGCGGGTCTGGATGCCCCTCGCCTGAATCTCGCCTGCGTAAGGAACACCCCCCATGAAGAGAAGAGACCTGTTCAGGATGGGCGGCCTCGCCGCGCTGGGCGCGGCCGGGGCGGCCTGCGGCTCGGGCGGCGGCGGGACGGGCGCCGCCGGCTCCACCGAGCTGCAGTTCATGTACTGGGGCTCGACGTTCGAGAAGGCCGCCATCGAGAAGATGCTCAAGGCCTTCGAGCAGAAGAACCCCGGCATCGAGGTGAAGCCGGTCTTCACCCCCGACGAGTACGACGTCAAGCTCAACAGCCTGGTGGCCAGCGGCCGCACCCCCGACCTCGGCTACGTGCCGATGTCGATGTCGTTCCGCCTGGCCGAGCAGGGCAACCTGGTCAACCTCCACCCGTACCTGCAGAAGTACCCGCAGCTCGCCGGCTACCTCCCGGACGCCTACCTCTGGTACGGCGAGGACAAGCTGCACGGCGTCTCCACCGCCAACGAGATCGAGCTGCTGTGGTACAGCAAGTCCGCCATCGCCGCCGCCGGCATCGCCCCGCCGCCGGCCGTGGCCGCCTCCGCCTGGTCATGGGACCAGCTCGTGGAGAACGCCTACAAGCTCACCGTGGACCAGAACGGCAGGCATCCCGACGAGTCCGGCTTCGACCCCGGGCAGGTCCGCCAGTTCGGCATCTCCATCAGCCTCACCTACGCCGCCGCCTGGTACGGCTTCCTGCGCAGCAACGGCGCCGACTTCGCCGACGAGACCGGCAGGAAGTGCCTGCTGGACACCCCCGAGTCCGTCCAGATGTTCCAGAACCTGCAGGACCTCATCTACAAGCACCGCGTCGCCCCCGGCCCCGGCCAGCTCGCCGCGACCGGCGACGACGTGCCCGGCACCAACATCCTGCTCAAGACCAAGCGGGTGGCGATGGTGGTGGACGGCCACTGGGCGCTGCTCGACATGAACGAGAGCAAGGTCGACTACGGCATCGGCGTGCTGCCCAAGTACGGCGAGCCGTTCACCACCTCCCAGGTCGCGGGCGCCTCGTCGGTGTTCGCCGGCACCAAGCACGTGGAGGAGGCGGTGGAGCTGTTCGCCTTCCACATCGACCCGCAGTACGTGGACCTGTACAAGCAGGGGCTGTGGATGCCGCAGGAGAAGAAGTACTACGAGGACCAGGCGGCCATCGACTCCTGGACGAAGAACGACGCCCACCCGCCCGAGTTCCGCACGGCGGTCGTGGACTACGGCCGCGACCACGGCGTGCCCGACCTGCGCAACCGGGTCAAGAACCTGTCCGCGATCTCCAGCGACGTGCTGACCCCCGCCCTTCAGGAACTGGAGTCGGGCAAGCGGCCCGCCG
This sequence comes from Nonomuraea thailandensis, assembly GCF_024172165.1. Taxonomy (GTDB): domain Bacteria; phylum Actinomycetota; class Actinomycetes; order Streptosporangiales; family Streptosporangiaceae; genus Nonomuraea; species Nonomuraea thailandensis. The sequence continues at coordinate 3,361,413 of NZ_JAMZEB010000002.1, forward strand.
CCGAGATCCTCAAGGCGGTCACCCCCAAGATCACCGGCATGCTGCAGGGGTGGCAGCACACGCAGGAGCCGTGACGTGGCCGGGTTGTCGGGCCAGCGCCGCATGGAGCGGCGCTGGGGCGTGCTCATGGCGCTCCCGGCCATCCTCGGATTCGTGATCTTCACGGCGGGGCCGATGGTGGCCTCGTTCGTGTTCAGCCTGACGGACTGGCAGGTGGGCGGCACACCCGCGTACATCGGGCTCGGCAACTACGCCGAGCTGGCCCGCGACGAGCTGTTCTGGACATCGCTCAGCGCCACCACGTACTACACGCTCGGCGCGGTCCCGCTGGTGCTCATCGTGTCGTTCGCGGTGGCCATGCTGCTCAACCAGAAGGTGCGCGGCCTGCCGGTCTGGCGCACCGTCTTCTACCTGCCGACGCTCGTGCCGGCCATCGCGAACGTGGTGCTCTGGATCTGGATCTTCAACCCGGACTTCGGGCTGCTCAACTCGCTGCTGCGCCAGGCCGGGCTGCCCACCGGTCAGTGGATCTACGACGAGTCGATGGCCGTCCCGTCGCTCATCGTCATGAGCACCTGGGGCTTCGGCAACACCATGGTGATCTTCCTGGCGGGCCTGCAGGGCGTGCCGCGGCACCTGTACGAGGCGGTCTCGATCGACGGCGGCGGCGCGTGGCGGCGCTTCTGGCACGTGACGCTGCCCATGATGACGCCGACCATCTTCTACAACCTGGTGGTGGGCGTGGTCGGCACGTTCCAGGTGTTCAACCAGGCGTACGTGATGACCGAGGGCGGGCCCAACAACGCCACGCTCTTCTACGTCTACTACCTGTTCCGGATGGCGTTCAGGGAGAGCGAGATGGGATACGCCAGCGCGCTCGCCTGGGTGCTGTTCATGATCATCGTGGTGATCACGTTCCTGCTGTTCAGGAACGCCAGGCGCTGGGTCTACTACGAGATGGCAGGTGCGCGATGACCGCGGTGGAGGCGCCGCCGCGCTCGGCACGGGTGGCGCCCACGGCGGGCCTGCGCAGGCCCCGCAGGTACGGCAAGGCCCTGGTGTACCTGGCGCTGGCCGCCGGGGCGGTGCCGACGCTGCTGCCGTTCGTGTGGCTGGTGCGCAGCGCGCTGATGCAGGACGCGCAGATGTTCGTCGCGCCGCCGGAGTGGATCCCCTCGCCGTTCCAGTGGACGAACTTCACCGAGGCGCTCACCGCCCAGCCGTTCTGGCTGTACTTCGTCAACACCGTGATCATCGCGGTGATCAGCGTGCTGGGCACCGTGCTCACCTGCTCGGTGGCCGCCTTCAGCTTCTCCCGCCTGCGCTGGCGCGGCCGGAACCTCACCTTCGCCGTGCTGCTCAGCGCCGTCATGCTGCCGTACGCGGTGACGCTCATCCCGACCTTCGTCATGTGGCAGGAGCTGGGGGCGCTGGACACGTTCATCCCGCTCACGGTGCCGAGCTGGTTCGCCGGGGCGGGCGGCGGCGTGTTCAACGTCTTCCTGCTGCGGCAGTTCTTCCTGACGATCCCGTTCGAGCTGGACGAGGCCGCCTACATCGACGGCGCGTCGCCGTGGCGGGTGTTCTGGACGATCGTCATGCCGCTGTCGAAGCCCGCGATCGTGGTGGTCACCATCTTCACGTTCATCGGGACCTGGAACGACTTCCTCGGGCCGCTGCTCTACCTCAACGACGAGGAGAAGTACACGCTCTCCCTGGGCCTGGCCTCCTTCCAGAGCATCTACCTCACCCAGTGGGGCTACCTGATGGCCGCCTCCGCCGCCGTCATCGCCCCGATCATCGCCCTGTTCTTCTTCCTGCAGCGCTACTTCATCGAGGGGGTCACGCTCACCGGCATCAAGAACTGACAGGAGGGCGGCCTCCTCAGGCCTCCGGTGTCGAGGCGTCGTCGCCGGCGCGGTACGTCTTCAGGGCGCGCAGCAACCGGGTCTCCTCCCGGCCGAGCGCGGAGGCCAGCAGGCCGAGGCCGGTGCCGATGCCGTCGATGCGCCGGCCTCGCGCCTGCCAGTAGGCGCGGCCGTAGTCGTCGTCGCCCACGGCGGCACGGATGGCGCTCACCGAGGTCGTGTACCGGGCGTCGGTGCCGGACACGAGCGCGGCCATGTCGCTCGTGCCGCGGGCCAGCCGGCGCAGCTGGCTCCTGCTGTAGGCGGATCCGTCGAACTCCACGAGTCGGCAGCGTAGCGAATCCCGGCGTTCGAAGGTCATTCCGCGTCGTGAAATGAGAGAAGATGGGGCATGGGAGGCCATTGAGGCTGATGGTGCTGATGTGGGGACGGCGATGGCATCGAACGAGCAGTGGCGGCTGCTGGAGCAGCTCGTCCAGGAGGTCAACCAGCAGACCGAGCAGCTCAAACAGATGCAGGAGCGGATGCGGGAGCTGTCGGCGACGGCCGGCTCCCACGACGGCATGGTGACCGTCACCGTCGGCCCCCGCGGCGAGGTGCGCACGATCGAGCTCGACCCGCGGGTCTACCGCAAGTTGTCGCCGTCCGAGCTGTCCGACTCCATCGTGGAGCAGATCGGGCACGCGACCCGGCAGGTCTCCGGCGAGATGAAGGAGCTGATGGGGCCGTTCGTGCCGGACCTGCCCTTCGACGACCTGTTCGGGGAGCACACGGGCTTCGACTCCTTCCTCCCGCGGCCGGGAACCCCGTAGATGGCACTCGACCTCAGCCTGGTCCCCGACGTGGTCAAGCCGATGGCGCAGCCGCTGACGGGCGGCGCGTTACCCGAGACCGAGGTCGGCGGGATCATGGCCGAGGCGCGGACGCTGGAGGAGCTGGCCGACGCCCTGGCCGAGATGAAGGCGGACGACGCCGGCGCCGTCATGCGGCTGTTGCGCGACGGGCTCTGGCAGGGGGCGGCCAAGGAGTCGTTCGAGCAGGTCTTCGCCACCCTCAGCGGGCGGGAGGGCGCGACCGGCTCGCCCGAGGCGCTGCTCGACCTGCTGGAGCAGGCGCTGCGGGACGAGGCGAAGTCCCTGCGCGAGCACGGCGTGCGGATGCAGCACACCGAGTGGATGATCTACGCGTCGCTGGCGCTGCTCGGCGCGATGATCGTCAGGCTGCTGGTGTGGATCTGCGTGAACGGTCCGGCCGTTCTCGGGCTGATCCAGCACCACTCGCTGCTGACCAGGGTGAACATCCAGACGCTGAAGCGCCTCGTGCTGCTGAACATGCTGCGCTTCGGCGTCGTCATGGGCGGCCTGGACCTCGGCGTGCAGGCCGCCCAGCAGGTCTGGGGCGATCGCGAGACGGGCGACTTCGACCTCGAGTCGCTCGCCCTGTCGGCGGGCAGCGGCGCGCTGACCGGCGCGCTGTTCGCCGGCGCGAACGCGGGCCTGTCGCGGCTGCTCAGCCGCAACATGGTGTACGTCGCCTCCAAGGCCGAGCTGGCCGTGCGCGACAGGCTCGTGGCGCTCGGGCAGAGCATGTACGGGCAGGCGCTGCTGGGCGGGGTGACGGGCACCCTCGGCGCGGTCCCCGGGCTCGCCCTCAGCGGGCAGCTCGACGCCGAGCATCTCGGGTACACGTTCATCTCGGGGGTGGCGGGCGGGCTCGGCGTGCCGGCTTCGGCGCGGGTGAGCTACCTCCCGATGCTGGCCGTCGCCGACCTCGGCCCCCACCCGCCCACCTCCGACGCTCCCTCCGGCCCCGGTGCTTCTCCTGGCTCCGGCGGTCCCTCCGGCTCGGCTGCTCTTTCGGGCTCGGGTGCGTTCGCCGGCTCCGGTGGTCCCTCAGGCCGGGACGCACTCCTGCCGGGACAGGGTCTTCCCTCGGCCGGGCCGCATCAGCCGGCCGCCGCGGGCCACGGCGACGCGGGCGGCTCGCCTGCCTTCCGCCCGGACGCCACGACCCTCGTGCAGCATGCTCCACCGGAGCCCCGCAGCGGCCCGGACACCGTGATCGACCGGCCGCCGCCCTCCGAAGCCGGCGGTGGCACGCTTGCACCGCATCGCGGCGACACGATCGCGGGCGAGGTCGTCCAGCGCCGAGACACGCCGCTGCCCGCCCCCACGGCCGAGCGGAGCCCGATGAACGGGGCCCCGGCGGTGCGGGCCGAGGCCGTGACCCCGGGCGACCTTTCCCGCGCTTCGCCGCTCCCCGCCACCGTCCCGGCCGTCAACGCGGTCGCTCACGTCGCGGAAACCCCCGAGCAGGACGTTGCCGAGCGAGACACCGCCGACCCGGACACTGCCCAGCAGAACACCGCCGAACGCAAGCCGTCCGACCCGGACAGGGCCGACCCGGACAGGGCCGGTCGGGACGCGGCCGAGCAGGGCACCGGGAAGGACGCCGCTGATGCGGCGGCTTCCCGCACGGCGCCACTCCCGCAGCGGGACCACGGCGCCACGCCCGTGGCGGACGAGCAGACGTCCGCGGCCTCCCGGACATCCCCGGACCGGGCGTCCCAGGACCGGACCGAGCCGCCCGCGGTCCCTGGCACGGCCCCGCCCGCCACCCGTCCGGCGCACGGTGACCGCCCCACCGACGCGGGCCTCCCGGCCTCCTCGCCGCACAACGCGGTGGCGCCACCCGTGCACGGCAGGCTCCCGGCTCCGGGGGACAACCCGGGCTCGCAGAACGGGCGCGCGCCCGCAGCCGCACACCCGCCCGCGCAGGCGCCACTCCCGCCCACGGCCGCACAGCCGCCTGCACAAGCAGCACATCCGCCCGCCGAGACGGCGTTCCCGCCCGTTCCCGGGCAGCGAGGCGTGCCGGCGGTCCTGAGCACACCGGCCGCCCACTCCAGAGCGCTCCCCGCCGGCCCCGGCCCGGCGGGACCGGCGCAGGAGCGGGTGGCGAGCCTGCTCAGCCAGGACGGCGCGTACGACCCGATCAGCGTCCCCGCCTGGGTCGCCTCCGACCGGGCGGCCGTGGAGCGGCTGATGAACACCATGAGCTCCTCGACGCGGGACCTCCTCCGCGCGGCCCGCAAGGACAGCCTGCTGCGGGCGGTCGGCGACCCCGGTCACCTGCTGGTCCACTCCGAGTACGGGGCCCTGGGCAGGACCATCCGCTCCTGGCACGCGGTCGAGCGGGGCGACCTGCCGTCGTACGTACGGGGCCCCGGCGAGATCACCGGCCCCCGCCGGATCCTGCGCCAGTTGCCGTTCGACTCGCCCGAGGCGGTGGGCATCGCGCGACGGCTGGCCGTACAGGAGCTGGTCCGGATGTGGGGCTTCGGCGCGGGCGAGCTGCTGCCGCCGAGGCTGGCCATGAACATGGCCGCGCTCGACGAGTTCGGGCTGACGGGCGTCCTGGACCTGCAGGCGTACGCCGATTCCAGCCGCGCCACGACCGGAGCCAGGGACTACGCCCGCCACGGCGAGGTGCTGCGCGACTTCCTGCGTCGGCAGTACGCGCAGACCCAGCACGAGCTGAGCCGCCACGGCATCGAGGAGCTGGCGCTCTACCGCGGCGTGGCGTTCGAGCGGGGTCACCCGATGCCGTCCCTGGCGGCCGCCGGGACCGGCGACGTGGTGGCGGCTCCGCCGGCGCTGCCCCTGCAGTCCTGGAGCGCCGCCCCGGGGGTCGCCAAGCGGTACACCGGCCTGGGGGACGGGGCGGTCATGGCGGGCGTGTTCCCGGCCTCCCGCGTGCTGGCCACCCCGTGGACGGGGATGGGACAGCTTCCCCTGCACGAGTTCGTCCTGCTCGCGGCGCCCGGCGAGGTCACCGTCCTGCGCCCGCCGCACGTCGTCGAGACGGGCCCCGGCCCGTACGCCGACCTGCCCCGCGGCTGGCGGACCAGGCAGCCGGGTGACGACTGGACACAGTGCGGCCAGGGGCACCGGCACGGGGACCCGCACGGCGCGGCGGGCCTGCTGCCCTTCCACCGCGGTCCCGGCGGCGAGGTGCACGTCCTCGTGCAGCTGCGTTCCCTGGAGACGCACCACGGAGGGCTCTGGGGGCCGGTCGCCGGCGCCCGCCATCCCGGTGAGGCGCCCGTCGAGACGGCGTTCCGCGAAGCGGGCGAGGCGATGAGGCTGGACCTGCGCGAGGTGGAGGTGCGCGCGGTCCACCACGACGATCACGGCGGGTGGGCGTTCGACACCGTCATCGGCGAGATGCCCTCGCGGGCCGAGGTGTGGCCCGCGTCCCCGGAGTCCATCGACGTCGCGTGGGTGCCGGTGCGGGACGTGGCGGGCCTCGATCTGCACCCGGACTTCGCCGTGGCCTGGCCCGAGGTCCGCGCCCGGCTGGACCACGTCCTGACGGACACGACGGGCACGGCGGACACGGCGGGCACCGGCACCATCCCGCCCGTCACGTCGGCCGTCACGCCGCCGCTCGTGCCGGAGACCGCCGTTGCGGGGGCGGCGGCGGGTGAGGCCCGCCACGCGCGCATGCCCGCGGTGCCCGGCCCTCCGGACACCGCGCTCGCCGACGGCTACTCCCCGATAGCCGATCCCCGGCCGCGCAACTTCGCCGAGGCCGCGGCGATCTTCCACCGCTGGCCGCCCGGCGACGCGGGCGGCCACGAGCAGGGCGCCCCGAACCGCATCGAACGCCTGCTCAACGGCCACCCGGAAGACGGCGCCCCACCGCGCGAGGAGCTCCTGGAGCAGGGCACGAGCCTGATGCGGGAGCTCCCCGTCGAGCGGCAGGACGACGCGACGGCGGTGGCCCTGGCCTCGATGAGCACGAGCCTGCACGCGGAGAACCCGCGAAGGGCCATCGGCGACCTGGCGATGCAGCTCTTCAATGCCCGCCTCGACGTGGACGCCCTGGTCGACCTCTACCAGGACGCCCAGAGGCAGGGCCTGGCCCCGGAGGCCGCACGCGACCGCGCCGAGCTGGCCGGCGTCCTCGGCAGGGCCATGGCGGCGGATCGTCACCGCTGGCTCGGCTACCAGCACCGGTCCCTGCTGCCCGCCTCGACCGTCGCGCAGGCGCGGGTGGCCGGGCTCATGGTGGAGATGATGGGTCCGCTGGTCGTCCAGAGCACGGTCAGCGCGTTCACCAGGCCGTTGCTCCAGACCGCCGGCGTCCACAACGTCCAGCAGGTGATGCCGCTCGTGCAGGCGGCGCACGCCAACGGTCACCTGCCGCCGGGGACGACCGGGGACCAGGCCTTCAACGACGCCATGCGAGGGTTCCGGCAGGCGGACCCGGAGCTGTGGAACGGCCTGCTGGTGGCCGGGAAGTACGCGCTGGGCGAGGTGAGCGACCCCGGCGCCCGGATGCTGTCGTTGCTGTACGACATCGTCACGCATCCGGAGACGGGCATGGGGCGGCGGGTCCTCCTGCCGCTGGAACGCCTGGCGCACGAGGTGGGCCAGGCAGGATCGCTGGAACAGCTCGTCCGCCTGGCCGGGGACGCGCGAGCCCACGGTGACGACCCGGCGCGGGCCCCCGGCGCCCGCGAGCTCACCGATCTGCTCCTCGCCCATCGGGCGCGGGACCCGTACCTGTGGGACGGGTTGCGGCTCGCGGACGAGTACGGCGTCACGCGGGCGGCCGACGACGAGGCACGCGCCCTGGCCCGGCTCACCGAGATCACCCGCTCCGAGCCGTCGTCCCGGCTGTGGCTGTTCGACCCGGTGCGCCGCCTGGCCGACGACGCGGGCCTCGGCCCTTCCCCGGAGGGGCTGGCCCGGCGGGCGGCCGAGGTGGCGCAGCGCGGCTTCGACCTCTTCGCCCCGGTCGACCGGCAACAGGTGCTCGACGCGCTGAGACTTCCCCGGCCTGAGAGCGGCGCGCCGGACGTGCGCGGGAGCGCTCCGGGCCTGCACGATCTGTCCCCGTCGGCCGTGCGGGACGCCCGGGAGGCCGCGAGCCGCGATCACGAGCGGGCGCGCCAGGAGTACCGCCGCAGCCTCTCCCCCCTGCGCCGCTCCCTGCAGTCGCTGATCGGCACGGACCCGCGTGGCGTGCTGGAACGGGAGCTGGTCGCCTCGCTGGAATCCCGCGTGGAGGCGTGGCAGCGCCGGCCGGACGTCCCGGAGGTGTCGTTCACCCGCGACTTCGACGCCTTCAAGCGGGCCTACGACCAGGCGGTGGAGCGCGCGCTCAGAGGCGAGGCGGCGATCCCGTACCTGTACGAGAACGTTACCGCCGGGCTGGGCGCCCGTGACGGCGGGCGCGGGTTCGGCCTGGAGATCGAGTACGACGTGCCGGGCGGCGTCTCGAACGACACGGCGATGAACATCCCCCGCGCCCTGCACGAGGCCGGCCTGACCGCCGACGCCACCGTGCACGACTACCACTCCACCAAGGACGCGGGCTACCGCTCGGGAGCGCACGGCGGGCGCGGTCTGTGGAGGCTGGAGAAGGACAGCACGGTGATGGGCGAGCTGGTCTCGCCGATCCTGTACGACGAGCCGGAGACGTGGGAGAACATCCGCCTGGCCTGCGAGATCATCCGCGCGCACGGCGGCACGGCCGGCGTCAGGGCGGGCGGCCACATCCACGTGAGCACGCACGACTACGACCACCTCGTCGGCAACTACACCAGCGTGCTGAACTACGTCGCCCAGCACACCGACACGCTCTACAGGCTCGGGCACAACCCGGAGCGGGAGGGCCACCGCGGGCAGGGCTGGTGCCTGCCCGGCTCGCCGCACGCCGCGGGCTACGAGTCGATCTCGCAGGTGCGGGGTCTCCACGGGCGCAAGACGGCGGTGAACACGTTCGGCGTGACGGGCGGGCGCAAGGACCACGTCGAGCTCCGGATCTGGGACGGCTCGCTCGACCCGGCCGTGATCCAGGCGCAGGTGAAGGTCTCGCTCGCGGTGGTCGAGGCCGCCTTCCGCAACGCGATCCTGGACGCGCAGCCCAACGGGGGCCGGCACGACCCCCTGGGCGCCCACGCGGACCTGCGCCGCCTCGGCTCCGCGGCGGACACCACCGAGGAGGGCAGCCTCTCCTTCCGGCTGCTGATGGACGAGATCTTCTGGCGGGCCGCCGACAAGGAGCAGCTCACCGCCCTGTTCGCGGTCACCCGCTGGGCCGTCCCGGACGACGGGAAGCCATGACGACCGCACCGGCGAACAGGACACCGGGCCCATGACCGTGATCATCCGCAACGTCTCCGAGGCGGAGCGGCCGCCCGCCCCGCCGGTCGACGCGGAGGGCCGGCCGTATCGCTACGAGATGATCTACTCGGGCGGCGCCCTGCGCGGCTACGCCCACGAACCGGAAGAGCTCGTCGGCATGCTCGTCCCCGGCTACCCGGAGCTCGGCGCCGACGATGAACGGGCGGCGGCGCGGGTCGCCCTCGCCCTGCACGTGCAGGTGAGGCTGCAGGCGGAGCTCGCGGCCGGGCGGCTCGGCGCGTGCGGGGAGGAGGAGCGCGCCGTCCTGCTCGGCGGTCGGCACGAGCCGCCTGCGCCCGCCCATTGGACGGCTCCCGTTCCGCTCGTCCTGGTCGCGTCGTTCTACCGGCCCGCCGGATCGCTGCCGAGACCGTCGGGCCCCGCCGGGCTCCAGATCTGGCTCGACCCGGCGGGCGACTGGGCCCTGCTGACCAGCCTGCACACGGCCGGCGTGATCACCGTGGGGGCTCGCGACACTCCCTGACCGCCGATATCCAGGTGCGGCGGGCCCGGGGCCCGGGGGAGGATGGCCGCGCCCGGCCGTGCGAGCCGGCGCCCCGAGGAGCGTGCCATGAGCGCCATCGGATCCGCGGCCCCCGAGGTCCGGGTGACCACCGGAAGGCTGCGCGGGCGGGTGGAGGACGGCGTGGCCGTCTTCCGTGGCGTGCCGTTCGGGCGCCCACCGGTGGGCGACCTGCGGCTGGCCGCGCCGGTGCCGGCCGAGCCGTGGGACGGGGTGCGCGAGGCCGGCGCGTTCGGCCCGCCGCCGCCGCAGTCGAGGCTGCTGGGCGCGGGCGGCGCGGACGACACCGACGGCGACTGGCTGACCCTCAACGTGTGGTCCCCCGGCCTGGGGGCCGCGCGGCTGCCGGTGATGGTGTGGATCCACGGCGGCGGCTACATGTACGGGTGGTCCGGCGACCCGCTCTTCGACGGCCGCGTGCTCGCCAGGGACGGCGTCGTCGTGGTCACCTTCAACTACCGGGTCTCCGCCGAGGGCTTCGGGCACTTCCGGGGCGCGCCGGCCAACCGCGGGCTGCTGGACCAGGTGGCCGCCCTGCGCTGGGTGCGCGGCAACATCGCGGCGTTCGGCGGTGATCCGGATCGGGTCACCGTCTTCGGCGAGTCCGCCGGCGCGGGCAGCATCGCGGCGCTCATGGTGATGCCCGCGGCCGAGGGCCTGTTCCGCAGGGCGATCGCGCAGAGCGTGCCGAGCCTGTTCTTCACTCCCGACCTGGCCGCCGACCTCGCCGCCGCCGTGGCCGGTGAGCTGGGCCTGCCCCCGGTCGCGGGCGAGCTCGCCCGGCTGCCGCCCGGACGGCTGATCGACGCCGGGGACACGATGTCGGACAAGATGGGCGGCAACCCGCGGTGGGGCCGGGCCGCGTACGCCCGGACGCTGCTCGCGCCCGTCGTGGACGGGGAGGTGCTGCCCGTGGCGCCGTGGGCGTCGCCGGGAGGCTGGGCGGCGCGCGACGTGGAGCTGATCGCGGGCCACAACCGTGACGAGTACCGGCTGTTCATGGCCATCAGGGGCGACCTCGGCCAGATCACCCCCGAGCAGGCGGACACGGCGCTGCGCGAGCTCGCCCCGGACCCGCGCGCCTACCGGGCCGCCCACCCGGAGGCCGGCGAGGAGCGGCTGTACGAGCTGGTGCACTCCGACTGGCTGTTCCGGATGCCTTCGCTGCGGCTGGCCGAGGCCCACCAGCGGCGCGGCCGGGCGTACGTGTACGAGCTGACCTGGCCGGCCTCCGGCATGGGCGGTGAGATCCTCGGCGCCTGTCACGGGCTCGGCCTGCCGCTGACGTTCGGCAACCTGACCGCCGGGGCGGCGCGGCTGCTGCTCGGGCAGGAGCCGCCACCGGCCGCGGCCGAGCTGTCGGCCCGGGTCCGCGCGGCCTGGGCCGCCTTCGCCGCGACGGGGGAGCCGGGCTGGCCCGCGTACGAGCCGCAGGCCAGGCACACCTGGGTCGTCGACAGCGTGCCGGGCGTGACGGCGTACCCGGAGGAGGCCTCCCGCCGGTTGTGGGCCGCTCACGCCTTCGACCCCCTCACGCTGCGGTCGTAGCGCGGCGGCCGGCGAGCCGGGGCGGCGCCGGGCTAATTACCGGTAAAACCAGTAGGAAATATTGACTTATCCGGAACGGCGGCCTAGCGTCTTGACCATGAGCCAGGGCCTCCTCCTCACCAAGCGCCCCCACGTGGACTTCGGCCACGTCGCCAGCGCCCAGTGTCGTTGATCACGGATCGACCGCCGCGGCGTGGCCGCCGACGCCCACGCCTCCGCCCTCTCCCACCCGCGCTCGTTCTCCCGTGAGGGAACTTCTCGTGAGGAACACCCCGTGATCCCATCCAGCTCAGACCTGCGATCCACCCGCCTCCACCCCGGCCCCGAGGGGAGCGCGGCATGACGGAGACGCTGCCAGGGCGCGCCGTCGGCGCCGAGCACTTCCGCCGCGCGCTCGCCGTGCACGCCAGCGGCGTGGTGGTGATCACCGCGCAGACCGACGGCGTCCCGGTCGGCCTGACCGCCACGTCGTTCTCCTCCGTCAGCCTCGAACCGCCGCTGGTCTCCTTCTACGTGGACCGTTCCTCGACCACCTGGCCGCTGCTCGGCGCCGCCGACCACTTCGCGGTCAACATCCTGGCCAGCGACCAGGCCGAGGTGGCCGCCCGGTTCGCCCGCAAGGGCGTCGACCGGTTCGCGCCGCCCACCCGCTGGCGTCCGGGGCCGCTCGGCGCGCCGCTGCTGCGGGACGTCTCCGCGCACCTGGTCTGCCTGCCGTACGAGCGGGCCGAGGTCGGCGACCACATCCTGGTCGTCGGGCTCGTCGCCGAGGTCGAGACGCACAGCACCGGCCGCCCGCTCCTGTACCACCAGGGCCGTTTCGGCCGCTTCCTCCCGCACCCCGAAGACTGATGTTTACGCACCTGGAGTCGAGTGTGACCATCTCCACCGGGGCTCCCACCTACGCGAGCCCCGTCGACCACGTCTCCTACGGCCAGTACGGGCCCGGCCGCCTGCACCTGTCGCCCGACTGGAACCGCCCCCTCTACCCCTTCCAGGGCCGGATCACCGCCGACGGCTCCAGCGGCCACCCAGCCGAGCCGGGCCGCTACCACCTCTACGTCTCCTGGATCTGCCCGTACGCCCACCGCGCGGCGATCGTCCGCAGGCTCAAGGGGCTGGAGGAGGTGGTGTCGCTGTCGTACGTGGACGACGAGCGCGACGGCCGCGGCTGGGCCTTCAGGGAACGCCGCGGCCCCGACCCCGTCAACGGCTTCACCCTGCTGGAGCAGGCCTACGAGGCCACCGAGGAGGGGTACGGCGGCCACATCTCCGTCCCGGTCCTGTGGGACAAGGAGCAGGGAGTGATCGTCAGCAACCACTTCCCCGACATCACCATCGACCTGGCCACCCAGTTCGGGCAGTGGGCGGACCCGTCCGCCGACCTCTACCCCGAGCCGCTCCGCCCCGAGATCAACAAGCTGAACGGCTGGCTCTACCACGACGTCAACACCGGCGTCGGCCGCGTGGCCCGCGCCCACGGCGAGGAGCGGGAGGACGAGCGCCGCCGGGTGCTGGCCGCCCTGGAGTGGCTCGACGAGCGGCTGGCCGGACGGCGCTACCTGACCGGCGACACGCTGACCGAGGCCGACGTGCGGCTGTGGGTGACGCTGGCCAGGTACGACGCCGAGTACAACCGCGACCGTCTGATCAGCGACCGGGACCTGTCGGGCTTCGAGCACCTGTGGGGCTACGCCCGCGACCTCTACCAGCGCCCCGCCTTCCGCGAGACGACCGAGGGCCTGCCCGCCGGCTGGGACGCCCCGCACGGGCGGCACTCCTGATGAGCCGCAAGCAGGTCCACCTCGCCGCCCACTTCCCCGGCGTGAACAACACCACCGTCTGGGCCGACCCGCGCTCCGGCAGCCAGATCGACTTCGCCTCGTTCATCCACCTGGCCAGGACGGCCGAGCGTGGCAGGTTCGACTTCTTCTTCCTGGCCGAGGGCCTACGGCTGCGCGAGCTCAAGGGCCGCATCCACGACCTCGACGTGGTGGGACGGCCCGAGTCGCTCACCGTCCTCAGCGCGCTGGCCGCAGTGACGCACCGCCTCGGCCTGGCCGGGACCGTCAACGCCACCTTCAACGAGCCGTACGAGCTGGCCAGGCGCCTGTCCACGCTCGACCACCTGAGCGGCGGCCGGGCCGCCTGGAACGTGGTGACCACCTCCGACGCCTTCACCGGCGAGAACTTCCGCCGCGGCGGCTACCTCGACCGCGCCGACCGGTACGAGCGCGCCGCCGAGTTCGTCCGCCTGTCCCGCGAGCTGTGGGACTCCTGGCAGCCGGACGCGATCCTCGGCGACCAGGCGGCCGGGCGCTTCCTCGGCCAGGATGACGCCATCGGCACGGTCGGGCGCCGGGGCGCGCACTTCTCCGTCGAGGGCCGCTTCACGCTGCCCCGCTCCCCGCAGGGGCACCCGGTCGTCATCCAGGCGGGTGACTCCGCCGAGGGCAGGGAGTTCGCCGCCGCCAACGCCGACGTGATCTTCACCGGCCACGGCTCGCTGGAGGACGGCAAGCGCTTCTACGCCGACGTCAAGGGCCGCCTGGCCAGGTACGGCAGGCAGCCGCACCAGCTCAAGATCATGCCAGGCGTGACGTTCGCGCTGGGCGACACCGAGGAGGAGGCCGCCGAGAACGCCGCCGCCATCCGCCGGCAGCAGGTCGGCCCGCAGACCGCGATCGCCTTCCTGGAGCAGGTGTGGGGCCGTGACATGTCCGCCTACGACCCGGAAGGCCCGCTGCCCGACCTGGAGCCCGACCTGTCCGACGGCGTCTCCGAGGGCCGCGTCGCGATCAAGGACCGTGCCGCCGTGGCCGCCAAGTGGCGGGCCCTGGCCGAGGAGAAGGGGCTGTCCATCCGCGACCTGGTCATCGAGGTGACCGGACGGCAGACGTTCGTCGGCACGCCGCGGACGGTGGCACGGCTGATCGACGAGCACGTGCAGGCGGACGCCGCCGACGGGTTCATCCTCGTCCCGCACCTGACGCCCGGCGGGCTGGACGAGTTCGTCGACCGGGTGGTGCCGCTGCTGCAGGAGCGCGGCGCCTTCCGCGCCGACTACACCGGCACCACCCTGCGCGAACATCTGGAGCTGGCATGACCCTGCACCTCGCCGTGGCGCTGGACGGCGCCGGCTGGCACCCGGCCGCCTGGCGCGAGCCCAGCGCCGCGCCCCGCGCCCTGTTCTCCGCCCGCTACTGGGCCGGGCTGGTCACCGAGGCCGAGCGCGGGCTGCTCGACTTCGTCACCATCGAGGACGCGCTCGGCCTGCAGTCCACCCTGACCGACGCGCCCGACGAGCGCACCGACCAGGTACGGGGCCGCCTCGACGCCGTCCTGCTGGCCGCCAGGCTGGCCCCGCTCACCCGCCACATCGGCCTGGTGCCGACCGCCACCACCACCCACACCGAGCCGTTCCACGTCGCCATCGGCATCGCCGCGCTCGACCACGTCAGCGGCGGGCGCGCGGGCTGGCGGCCACAGGTCTCCGCCCGCGGCTTCGAGTCACGCCACTTCGGCCGCAGGGACCTCCCGCCGCTCGACCAGGTGCTGAACCGCCCCGGCGGCGCGGACCTGTCCGCCGACCCGCACGTGCGCGACCTGTTCGCCGAGGCCGGCGACGCGGCGGAGGTGGCGCGCCGGCTCTGGGACAGCTGGGAGGACGACGCCGAGATACGGGACGTGCCCACCGGCCGGTTCATCGACCGGGACAAGCTCCACTACATCGACTTCGCCGGCCGCTTCTTCTCCGTCAAGGGCCCCTCCATCACGCCCCGGTCGCCGCAGGGGCAGCCGGTCGTGGCCGCGCTGGCGCACGCCCGGCTGCCGTACGAGTTCGCGGCCGCCCACGCCGACGTCGTGTTCGTCACCCCGCAGTCGGCCGAGCAGGCACGCGCCATCGTGGCCGAGGTCAGACAGCTGTCCGCGGACGTGAAGATCTTCGCCGACCTCGTCGTGTTCCTCGGCGACGACGCGGCCGGGCGCAAGGCGCGCCTCGACGAGCTGGACGGGGCCGAGCTCGCCTCCGACGCCGCGATCTTCACCGGGCACGTGCGGGAGCTGGCCGGGCTGCTGCTGGAGTGGCGGCGCGCCGGGATCCAGGGGTTCCGGCTGCGGCCGGGGGCGGTGCCGTACGACCTGTGGCAGATCGCCTCCGGGCTGACGGCCGAGCTGCGCGCCCGCCAGGCGTTCAGGAGCCGGTACGAGGCGGGGACGCTGCGCGGGCTGCTCGGCCTGCCCCGCCCGGCGAGCCGCTACGCGGAGGCACGATGAAGTTCCTGCTCATCACGCTGATCACGCACACCGGCGACAGCTCGCCGACCGATCGGTTCCGCGAGGTCGTGCGGAACGCCGTGCTGGGGGAGGAGCTGGGCTTCGACGGGTTCGGCGTGGGGGAGCGGCACGAGCGGCCGTTCATCTCCTCCTCGCCGCCGGTCGTGCTCAGCCACATCGCGGCCAGGACGTCCAGGATCCGGCTGTTCACGGCGGTCACCACGCTCAGCCTGCTCGACCCCGTGCGGGCGTACGAGGACTACGCCACGCTCGACCACCTGTCGGGCGGGCGGCTGGAGCTGATCATCGGCAAGGGGAACGGGGCGGCGCAGGCCGGGCTGTTCCACGTCACCGCCGCGGACCAGTGGGAGCGCAACCGGGAGTCCTACGAGCTGTTCCGCCGCCTGTGGCGGGAGGACAAGGTCACCTGGGAGGGCCGGTTCAGGCCGCCGCTCGTCGAGGCCGAGACCTGGCCGCGGCCCCTGCAACACCCCATCAGGGTCTGGCACGGCAGCGCGACCAGCAAGGAGTCGGTGGACCTGGCCGCCCGCTACGGCGACCCGCTGTTCTCCGCGAACGTCACCAACCCCATCGACCCCTACGCCGAGCTGATCGACCACTACCGGGAACGCTGGGCGCACTACGGGCACGACCCGGAGGACGCGCTGGTCGGAGCGGGGACGGCCGGCTTCTACGCGGCCAGGACCTCCCAGGAGGCCGTCGCCGCCTACCGGCCGATCTTCGACGCCCGCGTGGCGTTCCAGCGCAAGCTCGGCCTCCCGGTCGTCTTCCCCACCCTGGAGGACGCCATCGAGCGCAGCTCCATCCTCGTCGGCAGCCCGCAGCAGATCATCGACAAGGTGCTGCGCTACCACAAGCGGTTCGGGCACGAGGTCATGCACCTGCACGCCGACGCCGACGGGCTCACCCCGGCCCAGCACCGGGGCGCGCTGGAGCTGTTCCAGAGCGAGATCGCGCCCGTCCTGCGGGCCGAGATCCCGAGCCGGCCGTTCCCCTCCGCCTCCGTCCCCGCCCCTGTCCCCGTCCCAGCCGCCGGAGGTGACTCATGACGCTGTCCATCCTCGACCTGGCCCCGATCCCCTCGGGCGGGACGGCCGCCGACGCCCTGCGCAACACCATCGACCTCGCCCGGCAGGCCGAACGGTTCGGCTACCGCCGCTACTGGGTGGCCGAGCACCACTTCGCGCCCGGCGTGGCCAGCTCGGCGCCCGCCGTGCTCATCGGGCTCATCGCCGCGGCCACGGACACCATCCGGGTCGGGTCGGGCGCCGTGCAGCTCGGGCACCAGACGCCGCTGTCGGTCGTCGAGCAGTTCGGGCTCGTCGACGCGCTCCACCCCGGACGCGTCGACCTCGGCATCGGCCGCTCGGGCCAGCGCCGCGCCGAACTGGCCGCCGCCCGCACACCTGTGGAGTCCCCGGCGGAGCGGATCGTGGACGGCCTGCTCATCCCGAAGCCGTTCGACTTCTCCAAGCTCGTCACCCACCCGCAGCTCGCCCACCACGCCACCCTGCTCCAGCAGCCCGGCGCGCGGACCCCCGGCTTCGCCGACCAGATCGACGACGTGCTCGCCTTCCTCGGCGGCACCCACGAGGCCCACGCCGTGCCCGGCGAGGGCGCCGGCCTCCAGGTGTGGATCCTCGGCAGCAGCGGCGGGCAGAGCGCCCAGGTGGCGGGGGAGCGGGGGCTGCCGTTCGCGGCCAACTACCACGTCAGCCCCGCCTCCGTCCTGGAGGCCGTCGAGGCCTACCGGGAGGCGTTCAAGCCCTCGTCGGAGCTGGCCGAGCCGTACGTCGTCGTCTCCGCCGACGCGGTCGTCGCCGGGGACGAGGCCACCGCGCGCGAGCTGGCCTCCCCCTACGCCCTGTGGGTGCGCAGCATCAGGACGGGCGCCGGCGCCATGCGGTACGCCACGCCCGCCGAGGCCGCCGCCCACTCCTGGACCGACGCCGAGCGCGAGCTGGTCAGGGACCGCGTGGAGACCCAGTTCGTCGGCACGCCCGGGCAGGTCGCCGAGCGGCTGCGCGTGCTGCGCCGCGTCACCGGGGCCGACGAGCTGCTCGTCACCACCATCACGCACGACCACGACGATCGCGTGCGCTCGTACGAGCTGCTCGCAGAAGCCTGGAACCGCCGGTGAAACGCCTGATCCCCGTCCTGCTGCTGGCCCTGGCGGCGTGCGGCGCCCAGCCCGCCGCCGACCAGGCCGCCCCCGCCTCCCTGACCTGGGCCATCGAGACCCAGCCGATCACGCTCAACCCGCAGCAGTGGGCCCAGAACAAGGTCAGGCTGCTCGTGTTCAACCAGTTCGACGCGCTGCTGACCAGGAAGGAGGACGGCTCCTTCGGGCCCTGGCTGGCCACGGCCTGGAAGGTGTCGGACGACGGGCTGACCTACACCCTCACCCTCAGGGACGACGTCACCTTCCACGACGGCACGACGTTCGACGCCGCCTCCGTCAAGGCCAACCTCGACCAGTTCCGCGTGCCCGGCTACAACCCGGGCGTGGCCGCCATCCAGTTACGGGCCTTCAAGGAGGCGAAGGTGATCTCCCCGGCCACGCTGGAGATCACCCTCAAGGAACGGGACGCGCTCTTCCTCGACTTCCTCGCCTCCCCCTACGCCGGGCAGGTCTCCCCGAAGTCGCTCAAGAGCGCCAAGGACCTCAAGTTCGGCGGGCCCGACCTGGTCGGCACCGGGCCCTTCATCCTCGACCGGTACGTCCAGGGCCAGGAGATCCACTACCGCCGCAACCCCGCCTACCGCTGGCCGCCCGACGGAGCCGCCCACCAGGGCCCCGCCCACCTGTCGGAGATCACCTACCGGTTCCTGCCCGAGGCCTCGGTCCGCGTCGGCGCCCTCACCTCGGGCCAGGTGCAGGTCATCGAGGGCGTGCCCGCCACCGAGGCCGGCCTCATCAAGAACGACCCCGGCCTGTCCCTGCAGACCGCGCTCAACTCCGGCACCTCCTTCTCCTACTACTTCAACACCTCCCACGCCCCCTTCGACGACCAGCGCGTACGGGAGGCCTTCCGCGAGGCCGTGGACGTGGACGCCGTCCTGCGGGCCGTCTACCAGGGCACCGCCACCAGGGCGTGGAGCATCGTCGGCAAGGCCGGCACCTTCTACGACGCCTCGCTGGAGAACACCTACGGCGGCGACCCGGCCAAGGCCAACGCGCTGCTCGACGCGGCCGGCTGGAAGCAGCGCGACGCGCAGGGGTACCGGGTCAGGGACGGCAGGCGGCTGACCGTGCGCACGGTCGCCTCGGCGGCGTTCGTCCGCGACCGCCGCGACATCCTCGCCCAGGCCATCCAGGCACAGGTCAAGCAGAACGCGGGCATCGACTTCCAGGTCAGGATCGTGGACCAGGGCACGGCCCAGAAGGCGCTCGACGACGACGCGTACGAGATCTTCGAGAACTCGCGCGGCGACTCCGACGCCGGGGCGGCGCTCAACCTCATCCTGCCGAGCGACGGCGCGATCAACCGGACCCGCTTCTCCTCCCCGCGGGTGGACAAGTGGCTCGCCGAGGCCGGAGCCGCCTCCGACCAGGCACGGCGCAAGGAGCTCTACATCCGGGTGCAGCAGGAGGTGGTCCGGGAGAAGGCCGTCGTGTTCCCGATCTACGTGCCCGCCGACCAGATCGCGGCGCAGAAGAGCGTGCAGGGGCTCCGCTTCGACCCCGCGTCCGGGACGCCCGCGAACGCCTACGACGTCCGGATCGGCACGTGACCACCCGCCTGGGAGTGATCAGGCGGCTCGGCGCCGGGCTGGCCGTGCTGTGGGCCGCCGCCACCGCCTCCTACGTCGCGCTGCTGCTCGCCCCCGGCGACACCGTGGACATCCTGGTCGGCGACGGCATCGACACGCCGGAGATCCGGGCCGCGATCACCGAGGAGTGGGGGCTCGACCGGCCCGAGATCGTCCAGTACCTGTCATACCTGTGGCGGCTGCTGCACGGCGACCTCGGGCGCTCCTACCAGTTGCGGCGCGGCGTCGGCGAGATCCTGGCCACGCAGGTCGGCCCGACCGTCCAGCTCACCCTGGCCGCGGCGGCCGTCGGGGTGACGGTGGCCGCCGCCATCGCGCTCCTCACCGCCGGGCGCGGCCGGCTCGCCCGGGGCGCGGCCTCGGTCGCCGAGCTGGTGGCGGTGTCGGTGCCGCCGTTCCTCATCGGGATCGTGCTGCTGGCCGTGTTCTCGTTCACGCTCGGCTGGTTCCCCGTCTCGGGCGCGCAGGGGCCGTCCGCGCTGGTGCTGCCCGCGCTGGCGCTCGGGCTGCCCATCGCGGGCGTGCTCGGGCAGGTGCTGCGGGGCGGGCTCGAACGGGCGCTGGAGCAGCCGTTCTCGGTCACCGCGCGGGCTCGCGGGCTCACCGAGCGGGCGCTGGTCGCCCGGCACGCCCTGCGGCACGCGCTCATCCCCGCCGTGACGCTGGCCGGCTGGTTCACCGGCACGCTGCTCGGCGGGGCCGTCATCACGGAGGTGCTGTTCGGCCGGCCGGGGCTCGGGCGCGTCGCCATGGACGCCGTCACGGGGCGCGACATGCCGGTGGTCATGGCCGTCGTGCTGCTGTCGGCCGTCGTGTACGTGACCATCAGCACGCTCCTCGACCTGGCCTACCGCGCCATCGACCCGCGAATCCGAGGCTGACCGCCCATGACCGCCCTCACCCCGGCCCCATCCCCCCGCGCGCGGGCGGCGCTGAGGGTGCCGATCGCGCCCGGCGTCCTGCGGCTGCTCCCGCCGAGCGCGTTCCTCCTCCTGCTCGCGCTCGCGGTCGCAGCCCCGGCACTGCTCACCGGCGCCGACCCGCTCGCCGCCGACCCGCTCAGCGCCCTCGCACCCCCCGGGCCCGACCACTGGCTCGGCAGCGACCACCTGGGCCGCGACGTGCTGGCCAGGGTCGTGCACGGCGCCCGCCACTCCATCAGCATCGGCGCCGCCGCCACCGCCCTGGCCGTCACCTCCGGCGTGCTGCTGGGCCTGGCCGCAGGACTGTCGCCCACGTGGGCGGACGAGGCGCTGGCACGCGCGTTCGACGTGCTGTCCACCCTGCCCGAGCTGCTGCTCGCCCTCCTCGTCGTGGCGATCACCGGCCCGGGCACCGGGAACGTGATCCTCGCCATCGCCGTCGCCCAGATCCCGAACTACGCCCGCGTGATCCGCGCCCAGACCTTCGTCGTGCGCCGCTCCGGCTACGTCGAGCAGGCCGTCACCTTCGGCCGCCCCCGCCTGGTGATCACCGCCGGGCACGTGCTCCCGAACGTGCTCGGCCCCATCCCCGTGCTGGCCACCATCGGGCTCGGCCAGGCGGTCATCGCCAGCTCGGGGCTCAGCTTCCTCGGCATGGGGCCGCAGCCCCCGGCCGCCGAGTGGGGCGCGATGCTCTCCGAGGCCCGCAACTACCTGCGGGTGGCGTGGTGGGAGGCGCTGTTCCCGGGGCTGGCGATCACACTGACCGTCGTCTGCCTGACCGTGGTCGGCCGCCGTCTCCAGCGCCGCTTCGAAGGAAGGACCCCATGAGCGCAGCCACCGCAGATCACCCGTCCCCGCTGGTCGCCGTGGCGGACCTCCGGGTGAGCTTCAAGGGGACTGAGGTCGTGCGCGGGATGTCGTTGTCGGTCGCGCCCGGCGAATGCGTGGCGATCGTCGGGGAGTCCGGCTCCGGGAAGAGCGTCACGGCGCGCACCCTGCTCGGGCTGGCCGGGCCCGGCTCGGAGGTGCGGGCGTCCGCGTTCACGGTCGCGGGGCGGGACGCGCTGCGGTTCGGGGAGCGGGAGTGGCGGGCGCTGCGGGGCAGGTTCGCCGGGCTCGTGCTGCAGGACGCGCTGGTCTCGCTCGACCCCCTGCGCACCGTGGGCGCCGAGATCGGCGAGGTGCTGGCCGTGCACGACGTGGTGCCGAGACGGTGGCGGGGGAGCAGGACGCTGGAGTTGCTGGAGTCGGCCGGCGTGCCGGAGCCGGAGGCACGGGTCCGGCAACATCCGCACGAGCTGTCCGGCGGGCTGCGGCAGCGCGTGCTCATCGCCTCCGCCATCGCGGCCGAGCCCGAGCTGATCATCGCCGACGAGCCCACGACCGCGCTCGACGTCACCGTGCAGGCCCAGATCCTGCGGCTGCTCGCCGAGCGCAGGGCGGCGGGCACCGCGCTGCTGCTGATCAGCCATGACCTGGCCGTCGTCGGCTCGATCGCCGATCGCATCCTCGTGATGCGCGGCGGCCGGGTCGTCGAGGAGGGGGCCGCCCGGGAGGTGCTGGCCGCGCCCGCGCACGACTACACGCGCGCCCTGCTGGCGGCGGTGCCCTCGGCCGCCTCCCGCGGCACCCGCCTCACCGACGGCACCCCGCTCCCGCACCGGCCCCCGCCTCCGACCTCCGCGCCCATCCCCAGGCCGGCCCCCGCACCGGCCCTCCCACCGGCTCTCCCACCGGCCCTCACGCCGGTCTCCGCCCTGACCGCAGCGCAGGCCGGAGCGCAGACGGGAGGGCAGGTGGGAGAGCCGGTGGGAGGGCAGGCGGAAGGAGAGGTGACGGGGCAGGCGGAAGGATGGGCGGGAGGGCCGGTGAGAGGGCAGGCCGTCTTGGGTGCCGGCAGTGGCGCCGTGCTGACCGCCTCCGGCCTGACCCGCTCCTACGGCTCCCGCCGCGTGGTCGAGGACGTCTCCTTCACCCTCCACCGCGGCGAGACCCTGGGCATCGTCGGCGAGTCGGGCTCGGGCAAGACGACGGTGGCCCGGCTCGCCATGGCCCTGCTCGACCCCGACCACGGCCAGGTCACCCTGCACGGCGAGCCCTGGAGCGGCCTGCGCGAGCGCGCCCGCCGCCCGCGCCGCCCCACCATCCAGCTCATCTCCCAGAACCCCCTGGACTCCTTCGACCCCCGCCACACCACCGCCCGCCTGATCGCCGAGCCGCTGCGGCTGCCGAGGGCCGAGCGGCGGGCACGGGTCCTGGACCTGCTGGCCCGCGTCGGCCTCCCGCCGGAGGTGGCCGGCCGGCACCCGCGCGAGCTGTCCGGCGGCCAGCGCCAGCGCATCGCCATCGCCCGCGCCCTCGGCCCCCGACCCGACGTGCTGGTCTGTGACGAGCCCGTCTCCGCGCTGGACGTCTCCGTCCAGGCCCAGGTGCTCGACCTGCTCGCCGAGCTGCAGGCCGAGTACGGCACCGCGATGCTGTTCATCTCCCACGACCTGGGCGTCGTCCATCACGTCGCCGACCGGGTGCTGGTCATGAAGGACGGCCGGGTCGTGGAGGAGGGGGAGGTGGACGAGGTGTTCACCGCCCCGCGCCACCCGTACACGCGCGATCTGGTGGCGGCGGTGCCCCGGCTGCCCGCCGGCGTGGTGGCAGATCTGCCCGTGAGGGCGGCGGAACCGCAGGTGAGCGCGGGGAAGTGAGCCACGGGGAGGTGGCGCAACCTCTCCGTTATCCCCTTTTTCCTACTCATTAAGTAGGTTAGAGGGCATGGAACGGATGGCCCTCGACGATCGGCGGCGCCGGGCGGATCGTGCCCGGCAGGTCGCCGACCTGCTGAGAAGACAGATCATCCACGGCGGCTTCCCCGGCGGGCAGCTCCCGCTGGAGGCGGCGCTGGCACGCGAGTTCGACACCTCGCGCAACACCGTGCGGCAGGCGCTGGACCTGCTGCGCGAGGAGGGCCTGGTCGAGCGGTGCCCCGGGGTGGGCACCACGGTGGCGGCGGAGAAGTACCCGCACGGCCTGCACCGCCTGCTCGGCCTGGCCGAGACCCTGCACGAGCACGGCCGGGTCGTCAACCAGGTCCGCACGATGACCCTCATCGAGCCGCCCGCCCCGGTCAGCCACCGGCTCGGGCTGGCGCCCGGCGAGCAGGTCGTCTACCTCGAACGGCTGCGCAGCCTCAACGGCCTGCCGCTCTCGCTCGACCTGACGTACCTGGTGCGCGACGTCGGCGAGCCGCTGTTCGACGAGGACCTGGCGGGCAACGACATCTTCGTCCTGCTGGAGACGATCGCCGGGCAGCCCCTCGGCACGGCCGAGCTGACCCTGGAGGCGGTCAACGCCGACCCGCACACCGCCGCCGCGCTCGGCACGCCGCGCGGGGCCGCGCTGCTGATGGTCGAGCGGCTGACCCACCTGGCCGACGGCAGGCCGGTGGACCTGGAGTTCATCCGTTTCAGGGGTGACCGGCTGACGATGCGCGGCCACCTGAGGCGTACCGAGAAGGAGGAGCAGGCATGGCCCTGATCGAGCAGCGGGTCGAGGTGCCCGTGACGATCGACGAATCCCTGTGCATCGACGGCTGCACGTTGTGCGTGGAGGCGTGCCCGCTCGACTCGCTGGCGATCAGCGACGAGACCGGCAAGGCGTACATGTACGTGGACGAGTGCTGGTACTGCGGCCCCTGCGCGGCCCGCTGCCCGGTCGACGCGGTCACCATCAACATCCCCTACCTGCTGCGATGAAGGAGCGTGCGATGCGCAGAGCTCTCATGGCCGCCGCCCTGCTCCTGGCGGCGGCGGCCTGCTCGGTCTCGGGAGCGGCCGGGGACGGCGGGAAGATCAAGCTCGTCGTCGGGTACCAGTCCAAGACCATCAACACGGTGACGGCGGGCACGCTGCTGCGCTCGCTGGGATACCTGGAGAAGCGGCTCGGCGACAGATACGCGGTCGAGTGGCAGGACTACGAGACCGGCGCCCCGATCACCGCCAAGATGGTGGCCGGGAAGATCGACATCGGCTCGATGGGCGACTACCCGCTGCTGATCAACGCCGCCAGGACCCAATCCATCCCGGCCGCCCGCACCGAGCTGATCTCCATCACCGGCTACAACCTGCGCGGCGGCCTCAACATGGTGCTGGTCCCGCCGGGCTCCACGGCCCGCACGCTGTCCGACCTGGCCGGAACCAAGATCTCCGCCAGCGTCGGCTCCGCCGGGCACGGCACGCTGGTGCAGGCGATGGAGCGGGCGAAGATCACGGCCGAGGTGGTCAACCACCAGCCCGCCGTCGGCGCGGCGCAGCTCGAGTCGGGCGGCGTGCAGGGGTACGCGCAGTTCGTGGCCTGGCCCGGCCTGCTGGCCTTCCAGGGCAAGGGCCGCCTGGTGTACGACGGGTCGGCCCTGGACGTGCCGACCTTCCACGGGGTGGTGGCGCGGCAGGCGTACGCCAAGGAACATCCCGAGGTCGTGGACGCCTTCCTCAAGGCCCAGCTCGACGCCACCCGCTACCTGCACGAGCACCCGCTGGAGGCGGCCGAGTCCGTGGCGGAGGACACCGGGCTGCCCGCCGAGGTGGTCTACCTCTACAACGGCCGCGACGGCATCTCGACGTTCGACGTCACGCTGAAGGAGCCGCTGCGGCAGGCGCACGAGCGTGACGTCGCCTACCTCAAGCAGATCAGCTCCGACTTCTCCGGCGTGGACGTGCGCGCGTTCGTCAACGACGGTTATCTGCGCAAGGCGTACGGGGCCGCGTACGACAAGGACCGGGCCTCGACCGTGAACCCCGCCACGACCACCGGCACCGACCCCCTCTGCGGCGAGCCCGTCGGCGACCCGGGGACCGCCTCGGAGCTCTGGCTGGCGGGTGAGAGCGCGACCAGGCCCGCCGCCACGCCGACGTGCCTGCTGCGCCAGATCGCCGCCGCCCAGGGGAAGGTGCGGGCGGCCTACGTGCCCGACACCGTGACCGGGACCAGGTGGTTCGCCGACCGGTCGGTCTGGCTGAAGGAGCCTGGCGGGCGCCTGCTGCCCTTCACCACCCAGGAAGGCGCCGACGGCTACCGCGCGAAGCATCCCAAGGCCGAGCCCGTGGATTACGCGGACGCGCTCGCCTCGGTGGCGGGGGGAGGTGACGCCCGATGACGGCCGACGCCCAGATCACCGGCGCCCAGATCACCGGCGCCCAGATCGCCGGCGCCCGCGCTGCCGAGGTCAGGCCCGCCGGGGCTCGGGCCGCCGGCGCCCGGGCAGGCGACCCGCCCGGGACGTCCGCCGTGCCGCGGCGGCGGGCCAGGAGCGGCGCGAAGGTGCGGCGTCGGCTCGTCGGGGCCGCGTCCCTGCTGGTCGCGGCCGGCCTGTGGCAGGTGCTCACCGTCACCGACGCCCAGGTGTGGCTGCGCTTCGACCGGCTGCCCACGCTGAGCGAGATCGGCGCCGGCGCCGCGAGCCGGGTCACCACCTCGCTCTACTGGCTCGACCTGCTGCAGAGCCTCATCAGGATCCTCACCGGGTTCGGGCTGGCCGCGGTGGCGGGCGTGGCCGCGGGCGTGCTGGTGGCCAGGTCCGCCAGGGCCGGGGACGTGCTGACCCCGCTGTTCGAGGCCGTGCGGCCCATCCCCGCGATCGCGCTGGTGCCGGTGGCCATCCTGCTGTTCCCGGCCGACGAGCAGGGCATCGTGTTCATCACGTTCGCCGCGGCGTTCTTCCCGATCATGGTGAGCACCCGGCACGCCGTACGCGCCCTGCCCACGCTGTGGGAGGACGCCGTCGGGACGCTCGGCGGCGGTCGCCGCCACGTGTTGTGGCACGTCGTGCTGCCCGGGATCCTGCCCGGGGTGTTCGGCGGCCTGTCGGTCGGCATGGGAGTGTCGTGGATCTGCGTCATCTCGGCGGAGATGATCTCGGGGGAGTTCGGGGTCGGCTACCGCACCTGGATGTCGTACACGATCGTCGACTACCCGGCCGTGATCGTCGGCATGATCACCATCGGGGTGCTCGGCTGGCTCACCTCGGCCGCCGTCGAGCTGGTGGGGCGCAGGGTGACCCGCTGGCTGCCCAGAGCGGAGGAGGAGTCGTGACGCTCGGCATCACCCTGGAGTCCCTGTCGCTCGGTTACGCGCGCGGCCCCGTGCTGCGGGAGATCGACCTGGCGGTCCGGCCCGGCGAGGTGCTGGTGATCGTCGGCGCGTCCGGGTCGGGAAAGAGCACGCTGCTGCGCGCGCTGGCCGGGCTGCTGCCCCCGCACGGCGGCCGGGTCCTGGCCGGCGGCGAGGAGGTCACCGGCACCTCCCGGGAGCGGGCGATGGTCTTCCAGGACGACGGGCTGCTGCCCTGGCGCACCGTGCGGCGCAACGTCGAGCTGCCGCTGCGCGTCCGCGGGCTGTCCAGGCGCGAGCGCAGGGCGGTGGCCCAGGAGTGGCTGGCCCGCGTCGGCCTGGAGGGCCACGAGGACCGGCTGCCCCGCGAGCTGTCGGGCGGCATGCGCCAGCGCGTGCAGCTCGCCCGCGCCCTGGCCGGGACGCCCCGCGCGGTGCTCATGGACGAGCCGTTCGGCGCGCTCGACGCCCAGACCCGCGCCGGCATGCAGGCCCTGCTGCTGGACGTCCTGCGCGACACCCGGGCGACGATCGTCTTCGTCACCCATGACGTGGACGAGGCGCTGCTGCTCGCCGACCGCGTCGTGGTCCTCGGCCACGGCGGCGTCCGCTCGGTCATCCAGGTGCCCTCCCCCCGCGACCCCGCCGCCGACCCCGTCGCCGACCGTGCCGCCGACCGTGCCCGCCTGCGCCACCAGATACTCGAGGAGCTGTGAAGATGGAGATCGCCCCGATCGAGGACCGCCTGCACCTGGAGTGCGAGGTCCTCGTCGTCGGCGGCGGCACCGCCGGGACGATGGCCGCCATCACGGCGGCCGAGCGCGGCGCGCGCGTGCTGCTGCTGGAGAAGGCCCACGTGCGCCACAGCGGCGCGCTGGCCATGGGCATGGACGGCGTCAACAACGCGGTCATCCCCGGCAAGGCCACGCCCGAGGACTACGTCGCCGAGATCACCCGCGCCAACGACGGCGTCGTCAACCAGAAGACGATCTACCAGACCGCGACCAGGGGCCACGACATGGTGCGCCGCCTGGAAGGCTACGGCGTGAAGTTCGAGAAGGACGAGCACGGCGAGTACGCCGTGCGCCGGGTGCACCGCTCCGGCAACTACGTGCTGCCGATGCCCGAGGGAAAGGACGTCAAGAAGGTGCTCTACCGGGTGCTGCGGCAGCGCCACATCAGGGAGCGGGTCCGCATCGAGAACCGCGTCATGCCGGTCAGGGTGCTCACCTCCGGCGGCCGGGCGGTCGGCGTGGCGGGCCTCGACTCCCGTTCGGGACGGTTCGTCACGGTGGCCGCCGGCGCCGTGATCCTCGCGACGGGCGCGTGCGGCCGGCTCGGGCTGCCCGCCTCCGGCTACCTCTACGGCACATACGAGAACCCGGCCAACGCCGGCGACGGCTACGCCATGGCCTACCACGCCGGCGCCGAGCTCAGCGGCATCGAGTGCTTCCAGATCAACCCGCTGATCAAGGACTACAACGGCCCGGCCTGCGCGTACGTGGCCAACCCGTTCGGCGGCTACCAGGTCAACAACAAGGGGGAGCGGTTCGTCGACTCCGACTACTGGTCGGGGCAGATGATGGCCGAGGTATCGGCCGAGATCGGCTCCGCCCGCGGCCCCATCTACCTCAAGCTCTCCCACCTGCCCGACGAGACCGTCACCGCCATCGAGGACATCCTGCACACCACCGAGCGCCCCACCCGTGGCACGTTCCACGCCGGGCGCGGGCACGACTACCGCACCCACGACGTGGAGATGCACATCTCGGAGATCGGACTGTGCGGCGGCCACTCCGCCTCCGGCGTGTGGGTGGACGAGAACGGCGCCACCACCGTGCCCGGCCTGTACGCCGCGGGGGACCTGGCCTGCGTGCCGCACAACTACATGATCGGCGCCTTCGTCTTCGGCGACCTGGCCGGCGCGCACGCCGCCGCGCACCACCGCGCGCCGGGCGCGCTGCCCGAGGACCAGGTCGCCGCCGCGCACGAGCTCGTCTACCGGCCCCTGCGCCACCCGGACGGGCCCCCGCAGCAGCAGGTCGAGTACAAGCTGCGCCGCTTCGTCAACGACTACGTGGCACCGCCCAAGACCGGGGCCAAGCTGGAGATCGCGCTGGAGTCGTTCGAGCGGATGCGGGAGGAGATCGCCGCCATGGGGGCGCGCACGCCGCACGAGCTGATGCGCTGCGCCGAGGTGGACTTCATCCGCGACTGCGCCGAGATGGCGGCGCGCTCCTCGCTGGCCCGTACCGAGAGCCGGTGGGGGCTCTACCACGAGCGGGCCGACCTGCCCGGGCGCGACGACTCCGCGTGGCTGTTCCACCTCAACCTGCGCAGGCGCGCCGACGGGGCGATGGAGTTCGTCAAGCGGCCGGTGGAGCCGTACCTCGTGCCCGTCGAGGAGTTCACGCCCGCCGAGACCGAGCCGGTGGTGCTGGGCGCGCAGGGCGCCGTCGCCGTCGTGCGGCGGGCCGCCGGCCAGGTGGTACGGCAGGCCGCCGTGGGGCGCTCGCCGCGGATCCTGGAGCTGCACCGCCTGGCCGAGCAGCAGCCCGCCGTCGCCGACCTGGCCCCGTACCTCGCCGACCCCGACCCCAAGGTGCGCCGCGCGGCGATCGCCACGCTCACCGAGACCGTCCCGTCCGGCACGGGCCTGGCGCTGGCCGAGGCGCTCGACGACGCCCACGGCACCGTGCGGCGGGCCGCCGCCACCGGGCTGGTCGAGCTGGTCGAGGTGCTGCCCGCCACCGGCGCGCTCGGGGCCGTCCTGGCCGGCAGGCTGCCGAGCGGTGACGCCACCGTACGGGCGGCGGTCCTGGACGTGCTGCGCGCGCTGCGGCTGGGCGGCACGGAGGTCTTCCACGGCGCGCTGCGCGACACCGACCACCGGGTGCGGATCGCGGCCATCAGGGGGCTGGTCTCGCTCGACGCGGTCTCCGAGGTGGCGGACGCGGCCACGGACCCGTCGCGAGAGGTGCGGGTGCAGGCGGCCAGGGCCCTCGGCCTGATCGGCAAGCCGTCGCCCGCCCTGGCGCTGCTCGCCGAAGACGCCGACCCCCTGGTCAGGGCCGCCGCCCTGGAGTCGTCGGCCGCCACGGGCGATCCCCTGGTGTCGCCGGCCCTGCGGGGGCTGCGGGACCCGGCCTGGCAGGTGCGGGTGGGAGCGGCGCGCTGCCTGGCCGCCGCGGACCCCGCCACCGCGGCGCCGCCGCTGGTCGAGGCGCTGTCGGACGCCAACCTGGACGTGCGCAAGGCCGCCGTGGTGGCGCTGGGGCCGTGGGCGGGCGCCGCGGAGGTGGAACGGGCGCTGCGCGGCGCGCTCGGCGACACGGACGCCGACGTCCGCGCCTACGCCCGCCGCGCCCTCACCACACCGTGACCGCCGCACCTCGATCGCTGCACCGTGACCGCCGCACCCTGATCGCTGCACCGTGACCGCTGCACCGTGACCGCCGCGCCCGCCCTGCCGCGCCCTTGACTGCCGCCGTCCGTGGGTCAGGCCGCGGAGACGGCGCCGGGCAGGAAGCCCCGCAGGTGGGCCAGCAGGGCGTCCGGGCGTTCCTCGGGGATGAAGTGGCCGCATTCGGGGATCTCGAAGCCCCGCACGTCGCCGGCGTACTCGCGCCAGATCTCCAGCGTCGGCAGCCGCGCGGGCAGCCCCGCCGACCCCCACAGAGCCAGCACCGGCATCGTCAGGCGGCGGCCCGCGGCGGCGTCCTCGTCGTCGAGCGCGAGGTCGCGCTCGTGCGCGCGGTAGTCGTCGAAGCCCGCCCGCAGCGCGCCGGGCCGCGAGAACGCCCGGACGTAGGCGTCCACCGCCTCGGGGGACAGGCCGTGCCGGTTGTACGTCCAGCGCTCGAAGAAGTACTCCAGATAGCCGCGCACGTCCTGCCCCACCAGCCGCTCGGGCAGGTCCGGCTGCAGGTGGAACAGCCAGTGCCAGTACGCCGAGGCCACCGACGCGTCCAGGCGGCGGAACATCTCGCGGGTCGGCACCACGTCCAGCACCACCAGCCGCTCCACCTGGTCGGGACGGTCCAGCGCCCACCGGTGCGCCACGCGAGCGCCCCGGTCGTGACCCACGACCGACGCCCGCTCGAAGCCGAGCGAGCTCACCAGCTCAGCCACGTCCGCCGCCATCCGCCGCTTGTCGTAGCCGGTCGCGGGCTTGTCGCTGAGGCCGTACCCGCGCAGGTCGGGAGCCACCACCGTGTGACCGGCGGCCAGCGGGCCGAGCACCGGCTCCCAGCACAGGCCGGTCTGCGGCCAGCCGTGCAGCAGCACCACCAGCGGGCCGCTGCCCGCCCGCGTGTAGTGCAGCCGGATCCCGCCGACGCGCGCCACCCCTGTGGACCTCATGGGCGTCCTCTCGCTTAACCTCTTCATAGGGTTAGTGACTTTACCGCGAGAATGGGGCCATGGCGGCGAACGACGCGTGGATCAGGGACGGCGGGCGGGTGTGCCTCGACTTCGTCAACACGCTGCGCGACCGGTGGGACGTGCCCCGGGAGACGATCGAGGAGCCGGAGGACCTGGTGCGGTGGCTGCACGGCGCCGGGCTGGTCGTTCCCGGGGCACGCCTGCCCGCACCGCCCGGCGCCGCGTTGCGGCCGGCCAGGCTGCTGCGGGAGGCGATCGACCGGGCCGTGCTGAGCGCGGCCGAGGGCCGCCTGCCCGCCCTCGCGGACGTGGACACGATCAACGAGGCGGTGACGGCGGCGCCGCGCCCGCTCCTCCAGCTCGTGATCGCGGACGGCCGGCTGGCGCCGCGCGCCGAACGGCTCGCCGGCGACGTGGCCGCCGGGCTGGGGCTCGTCGCCCGCGACGCGGCCGAGCTGCTGCTGTCGCCGGAGGTGGGACGGGTGCGCGTGTGCGGCTCGGACCGCTGCGGCCTGCGCTTCGTGGACCGGTCGCAGGCGGGCCGGCGCCGCTGGTGCTCGATGAGCCGGTGCGGCAACCGGACGAAGGTGAAGCGCCACCAGGAACGCGTCAGGAATTAACCCTGGGAGTTTTGGCCCTCCCTCAGCCACAATTAGTGAAGTGTGCCTCTTTTGGGACTTAAGTGGCACACGGCCTATTTGTGGTTCATCGAGTGATTGGCGAGTGCATGGCGGGCGAGCACAGGCGCACTGTCCTGGTGGTAAGAGGCGGCTGGGAAGGGCACGCCCCGGTGGCGGCCACCGACCTCTTCGTGCCCTTCCTCCAGAAGAACGGGTTCGAGGTGCGGCTGGCGGACAGCCCGGCGCCCTACGCGGACCCCGCGTACATGTCCGGGATCGACCTCATCGTGCAGTGCTACACGATGGGCGCCATCGAGCAGGACCAGCTCAAGGGCCTGCGGGCGGCGATCGAGGCCGGCACCGGGATGGCCGGCTGGCACGGCGGCATCGCCGACTCCTACCGCAACTCCTCCGACTACCTGCACCTGATCGGCGGGCAGTTCGCGTGCCACCCCGGCAAGCACCCCGACGACGAGGACGCGGGCACCGAGCGGCACAACTTCGTCCCCTACACCGTCAACATGCTGCCCGAGGCGGCCGCGCACCCCATCACCGAGGGGATCGGCGACTTCGACCTCGTCACCGAGCAGTACTGGGTGCTGGCCGACGACTACAACGACGTGCTGGCGACCACGACGCAGAAGGTGCGCCCGTGGGACCCCTGGCACCGGGAGGTGACCTCGCCGGCGATCTGGACGCGCCGATGGGGCAAGGGGCGCATCTTCGTCGCGACCCCGGGGCACAGCCTCGACGTCCTGCAGCACGACAGCGTGCGCACCATCATCGAGAGGGGAATGTTGTGGGCCAGCCGCTGAACCTCGGCATCGTCGGTTGCGGGGCCATCTCGGCCCAGTACCTGCGCACCATCGACCGGCTGCCGCAGGTGCGGCTGGTCGCGGTGGCCGACCTGGACCTCGATCGGGCGCGGGCGGCGGTGGCGGCGCACCCGGGCGTGGACGTGCTGACCGTGCCCCAGCTCATGGCCGACGCCAGGATCGACGCCGTGCTCAACCTCACCATCCCGGCCGCGCACGCCGAGGTCGCGCTGCTCGCCATCGCGGCCGGCAAGGACGTCTACTGCGAGAAGCCGCTCGCCGCGACCGGCGAGGACGCGCGCCGGGTGCTGGAGGCCGCCCAGGCGGCCGGGGTACGGGTCGGCTGCGCACCCGACACCGTGCTCGGCACCGGCACCCAGACCGCCCGCCAGGCCATCGACGACGGCCTCATCGGCAGGCCGGTCGCGGCCACGGCGACCATGGTGACGCCCGGTCACGAGCGCTGGCACCCGAACCCCGACTTCTACTACGTCCCCGGCGGCGGGCCGCTCCTCGACATGGGCCCGTACTACGTCAGCAGCCTGGTGACGCTGCTCGGCCCCGTGACGACGGTGATCGGCGCGGCCAGCCGTACGCGGGCGAAGCGTACGATCGGCTCGGGCCCGCGGCAGGGCGAGGAGATCCCCGTCACCGTGGACACCCACGTGACCGGCGTGCTCGTGCACGAGTCGGGCGCGCTGTCCACGCTGGTGATGAGCTTCGACGCGGTGGCCACGAAGGCGCCGAACATCGAGGTGCACGGCGAGCGGGGCTCTCTCGTGGTGCCCGACCCGAACCACTTCGACGGCGAGGTCCTGCTGACCCGGCTCGGCGACGAGGGCCCGCGCCCGCTGCCGGTGTCGGCCGGGTACGCGGGCGCGGGCCGCGGCGTCGGCCTGATCGACCTCGCCGAGGGCCGCGAGCCCAGGGCGGGCGGCACGCTGGCCTTGCACGTGCTCGACGTCATGGAGTCGCTGCTCGCCTCGGCGCACGAGGGGCGGGCGGTGGACGTCGAGAGCACCTGCGACCGGCCCAGGCCGGTGGCGCTGGACGCGCTCGGCGCCTAGCGGCAGTCAGGCGGGTGAGGTCGTCACGGGCGTGCGGAACCCCCGGAACGTCACGGGCCTGCGGGTCTGGAAGCCGAGCCGCTCGTAGAGGGCGATCGCGCCGGCGTTCGCCTCGGCCACGTGCAGAAAGGGACGTTCGCCGCGAGCCAGGACACGCGCGGTGAGGGCGCCGACCAGCCGGGCGGCGTGCCCTCGCCCGCGTGCCTCGGGCGCGGTGCAGACGGCGCTGATCTCGGTCCACCCCGGAGGCCGCAGCCGCTCACCCGCCATCGCCACCAGGGCGCCGTTCTCGCGGACGCCGAGATAGGTGCCGAGCTCGCGGGTACGCGGCCAGAACGGCCCCGGCTGGGCGCGGGCGACCAGGGCCAGCATCTCGGGCACGTCGTCCGCGCCCAGCTCGACCGCCCCGGCGCCGCTCCCGGCAGGCGGCTGATCGGGCCCGACCATCTGCCTGCCGTCGAGGACGAAGACCGGCGCCCAGCCCGGCGGCGGCACCGCGGGGCTGCTGAACATGTCGGCGAGCTCGCCCGGGCCGAGCAGCCGGGCGAGGTCGGCCCACTCCTCCGGGCCCGCGCCGGCGCTCACCGTGGAGAAGGTGGCGACTCCCGGCTGGTACGTGGCGGCCCGGCCGAGCCGGCGGGCGAGATGCGCGTGACGGCCGCGCAGCGACTCGCCGACCGGATCGTCGAGAGCGGGGACGTCGCGGCTGACCATGGTGCTGCACCTCTCGTGTCCTGCGGGGGAGTCGACGGCCATCCTACGAACCACGCGGAGCGCCGCGGGCGCCGGGCCAACCGACACAGGCCTGTCGGGCACCCCCTCCTACGCTGGAGACGACCCGTCAGAGGGGAGTCCGCATGGCCGCCGTCCTGATCGAAGACCTTCGCAAGTCCTACGGCAGGACCCGGGGACTGGAGGGCGTCTGCCTGAGTGTCCCCGAGGGCTCGGTCGCCGGCCTGCTCGGGCCGAACGGCGCCGGCAAGACCACCGTCGTGCGCATCCTGGCGACGCTCCTGCGCGCCGACTCCGGCCGCGCCGAGGTGCTCGGCGTGGACGTGACGGCGCGGCCCGGCCGGGTGCGCGAGCTGATCGGCCTGACCGGCCAGTACGCCGCCGTGGACGAGCTGCTGACCGGCCTGGAGAGCCTCGTCCTCGTCGGCCGCCTGCACGGGGCGGGCGCACCCGGGGCCCGGCGCAGGGCCGCGAAGCTGCTGGAGCTGTTCGAGCTGGAGGCGCCCGCGCCGTGGTCGTGCCGGCCGACCTCGCGGACGCCGCGACCGCCGCCACCGTCCTGCGCGGCCACGGCAGCGGGCCGCCCGTCATCGACGACGACACCGTCACGATCCCCATGGCCGGCGGCCACGGGGAGCTCCCCGCCCTCCTGCGGGATCTCGACGGGGCCGGCGTCCACGTGACCGACCTGGCCCTGCGCCGGCCCAGCCTCGACGACGCCTTCCTCGCCCTCACCGGCCGCACGCAGGCGGAGACGGCCCGATGACCCGCTCGTCCGTCCTGCTCGGCCGCCTGCTCTCCGAGACCCTGCGCAGCCTGCTCAGCATCGTGGTCATGTCCGGTTGCGGGCTGCTCGTCGGCTTCCGCTTCCACGCCGGGCCGGGGGAGATCGTGCTCGGGTTCGGCCTCCTCCTGCTGCTCGGGTTCGGCTTCTCGTGGGTGGCGGCGTACATCGGGCTGGTCGCGGGGAGCGTCGAGGGCGCGCAGGGCCTTGGCATGATCTGGGTGTTCCCGTTCGTGTTCGTCAGCTCGGCGTTCGGGCAGGTGCTCGCAGGCCAGGGCAAGCTGGGTCATGATGCTGGCCCGGACGGCGCGCTGCCGGTCGTGGGCGGCTGAGCGACGTCGGCCGGAGCGAACTCCCGGAGCCGGAGCCGGACCTGCGCCGGCCGCTCGGCGATCTCGGGGCGGACGGGTTGCGGACGCGGGTAGACCATGGGAATCACGCTCCCCTGGGGGAGATGCCTTTCGGAGCGAGGCTGTCGCTGCGGCCACATGTCCGGCGAATCGGACCGCTCTCACAGGGAGTCTCCCTCTGGCGGTTGACCGGCCGCTCACCTCGTTGAGCGATCAGCCAGCCGATGGCACCGGCCTCAGACACACGGCGCCGTTCGGCCAGATCTACTAAACACGCACTTAAGCGCTGT
This sequence comes from Nonomuraea thailandensis, assembly GCF_024172165.1. Classification (GTDB taxonomy): domain Bacteria; phylum Actinomycetota; class Actinomycetes; order Streptosporangiales; family Streptosporangiaceae; genus Nonomuraea; species Nonomuraea thailandensis. The sequence goes on from NZ_JAMZEB010000002.1 coordinate 3,396,690, forward strand.
CCTGTTCATGCGACGGGGAGCGGCTCCTTGTACGCCCGCGGCTTTCCCGCAAGCCCTCCGCCTGGAGTGGCGGCCCACCGTAGCTGAGGGAGGTCCGGGCGGGGACCGACGCCCACCGGCCGGGCCCCGATCTCTTGAGACGGTCGCTGTCATCGTGTCGGTGGCCGTGGGGCTGTAGCCGGGCCGCGGCAGCCCCACGGCCACCTCGCCCCGGGACCGTAGAGACCACCCGGGGCGGTGAAGGCTGCGGGCCTGATCAGGAGCGGAAGGAGGGGTCGTGATCAGGTTGCAGCCTGCGACGACTTCCCCGTGAGCCGCGCCCGTCCACCACCGGGCACCGAACCTGTCACCCCCGCTTGTCAGGCTCAGCTCGAAGACTGCCGTCACCATGCCGGGGTCGGGTCCCGGCGGCTTCCGTTCAGGTGGGGTGGCGCCTGTCCCGGTCGACGAACAGGTCGATCAGCAGGCGGACGGGCAGGCCGGCCTCGGTGGGGTGGCGGAAGTGCGCGTCCAGGTTGAGGCTGTAGTGGTTGCGCCGTCCGACGCGCTCGCGGGTCAGGTAGCCGGCCTGGTGCAGATCGGCGAGGATCTTCTGCACGCCCCGTTCGGTGATGCCGATGTGGCCGGCCAGGTCGCGCACCCTCGCTTCGGGATCTCGGGCGATCTCGACCAGGACACGGGCGTGGTGGGTGAGGAAGGTCCAGGTGGGGGGACGGTCCGCCGATGCGTTCACGGTTACGTATGCCTTCTCCGGCCAGAGCCCCGGTGCTCCAGGCGCTCCCGGGTGTACGGAACGGATACATCTCGCTACCTAAAGATCCTATGGCGAACTGGCTTTCCTGCACCAGCCTTCACCCTTACGCTCGCGGTGACGGCACCGTCGCCGTCGTACCAGCCGGGCCTACCTTTGAGACGGTCATGATCGCCATCACCCGCCTTCACACGGCCTGCACCCCGCCGACTCCGCCATGACGCCCTTACGCCTAGGCTGCCGCCCGCTGCCTGCGAACCCGGCGACCGGTCCTGCGACCGCTCCGGAGTCCGGTGTGGTGATCAGCGTGGCCGGGGAGCTGGACGCCACCAACGCCGACCATCTGGAGTCCTCCATCGGCCGGATGCGGCACCCGGGCCGGCCCCTGGTGCTCGACCTGGGCGGGCTGACCTTCATGGACAGCACCGGCCTGCACGTCCTGCTGCGCGTGCACCGCGAGGTCCGCCAGGACGGTGGCTCCTTCCATCTGGCCGCGGTGCGCGACCTGCCCGCCCGCCTGCTGCAGATCACCGAGGTCTGGGACGCGCTCGACATCCACCCCAGCACCGACGCCGCGATCACCGCCCTGTCCCAGACCCCCGCGCCGGCGCCGCGCCCGGGGAGGCCGCCATGCGACTGACCTGCCGGCACCTGCCCGGCGCCAGCGTGATCACCATCGACGGCGAGGTGGACGCCACCACCTCCCGCCAGCTGGACACCTACCTCACCCTGGCCCGCCGCAGCCTGAACGACCACCTGGTCATCGACGCCAGCCGGATGCCCTTCCTGGACAGCACCGGCCTGGCCGTCCTGCTGGCCGCCGCAGCCCTCGCCCACGCCCACGGCGCAGCCGTGCACCTGGCCGGACCGCAGCCACGCGTGGCCCGGATCCTGGAGATCGCCGGCGCCACGTCCGTCGTGCGCATCTACGACCACCTCGAACAGGCCCTGGCGGCGATCGAACGCATGACCGCGGACGGCTTCCCCGAGCCCGGCCACGCCCCCGGCGTAGGAGGCCTCTGAGCAGACCTGCGCCACCCCGGGGGTGTGGCACTCCGGCCGGCCTCGTTGGATGATATGCCCTTCTGACGGCGACGGTGATGCTGATGAGCGAGGTGTCGGCGTACACCTCAACATGCAGACGCATGTACAGGCTGATGTGCAAGGGTGCCATCGTTGAGCTGTCGTCGCTTCGGCGCGTTGATCAGAGGGTCAGGGCATGATCAGAGCGGGTTCGGATAGCACGCGCCGGGGTGATGCCGAGCAGCAGGCGGTGGAAGCAGAGGCGGGCTTATGGCCGATCGGCCGAGCGCTGACGATCGCCGCCAGTGTGGCGTTTCTCGGGCTGGCCGCTGTCATGGTCATCGTCCTGGCCGTGCTGGGATTCCCGCAGCTGGCACCAACCGGCGCCTTGCCGCCCAGCCAGCTGCTGGAGGTACTGAAGCTGGTCTTGGGGACGGTCGCGGGGGCGGGCGCCTTGCTCGCGCTGGTGATGGCCTACCGACGGCAGCGTCTAGCAGAGGTGGCCAACGAACGAGACGAGCGGCGTGCTCGCGAGGACCTGGCCCGGGTTTGCAACGAACGGTTCGCCACCGCCGTCGGACAGCTCGGACACGACGGGGCCGCCGTTCGCCTGGCCGGCGCGCATGCCCTCGCAGGGCTCGCCGACGATTGGGCACCGCTCCGTCAGACCTGTATCGACGTGCTGTGTGCCTATCTCCGATTGCCGTACGAGCCGGATCCAGGCCCGGATGCTCCGTCGGAGCAGAAGTTAGCGTTCGCCCGCGACCAGCGGGTTCGCCACACGGTCATCGACGTCATCGTGGCCCGCCTGCGTGACGGCGCTCGCGTCTCCTGGCAGGGGCACATCTTCGATTTCTCCGGCGCGCTGTTCGACGGCGGGAACTTCTCCGGTGCCAGGTTCACCGGCGGCGAGGTCAACTTCTCGGGTGCCAAGTTCACCGGCGGACGCGTCAGTTTCGACCGGGTGGAGTTCTCCGGAGCCATCGTGGGCTTCATGGCCGCGGAATTCGCGGGCGGCTTCGTCAAGTTCTTGAAAACAAAGTTTTCCGGCGGCCTCGTCGCCTTCTACGACGCACGTTTCTCCGGTGGCACTGTCACCTTCCGCGGTGCCGAGTTCTCCGGCAGCGACGTCGGTTTCCGCGGTGCCGAGTTCTCCGGCGGCGCGGTCGACCTGTCGAGTCCAGGAGAGTGGGAAGTTCCCCCAGATCTCGGGGGAATGGATCCAGCCGCACCGCCGGCCGGGGTGAGTCTGCCGGCCGCGATAGTCGACCAAGGTGAGACGCGCACCGAGCCACGGGCCTGACTCCGGCCTCGCCCCGACCGGATCAGAACTAACGGCGGCGACCGACTCTGCACGTCTACCCGTACTTGGCCTTGCGCATGTAGATGTACGCCGACAGCAGGTACTGGACCTTCACGGCAGGTACCCCCACCTTCCGCACGTGCTCCTCAGCGTTTCGGGGATCTCCTCGGGACGGGGCAGCTCCCGGCACGGTTGCACGGTTCCGGAGCGGATCTTGTCCTTCCCGTCGCCGAGCCCCTTGTCGACCACCTGTGGCTGGCCGTAGGCGAGCCTTTGCGGGCGCCCAGTCCAGGCCGAGGAAACTTGCAGATCCCGCGGAGCGTCTTGTCTCGTCTCGGCCGTCAGGTCCTCATGCGCACCGTCACGCCGGGCGGCGCCTTCCTGGCCCGCTCGGTGGCCTTCATGTAGCGCAGCGCGTCGGCCGCCGCCTCCGCTGGGGTGCGCTTGTCCGGGCTGGCCTCATGCCAAGAGATGGCGATGGAGGCGGGATGGCGCAACAGGAACACAAACCGCGCGTCCGGCCAGCACGCGGCGATCCGCTCGAAGGCGAACGCGTGTGCCGGAGCGCCGCCATCGCTCTTCCTCCATCCCCGTGCCGAACTCCACGCGCAGCTGGCGCACATGCAGCTCATGCGGGGCGTGCAGGTCCGGATGCGCGTTCAGCATCGCGCGAAGCTCCACAGCCCCACGCCCCCGGCCGATGCCTCGAGGGCATCAGTGGTCTCTTCGTCAGTCGCAGGCCATGGTGACCGCCCCGCGCAGATCACGGCCGCCGCACCCTGGCGATGTCTGCGGTCGCCCCCAGCGCCCTAGAGTCGCCCGACATGGTCGACATCTGCTTGGCACACCGGGGTGAAGGGCTCGCTGTAGAGCGGCTGGCCGCGATCGAGCTGGGCGAGATCCCCGAGGATGCATCTGCGCCCGGCGCCACACCGGGCACGCTACCGCGACGGCCCCCGGGCTGCGCCGTCCCGCCGGGCGCAGGCCGGCCTGGCGTGGCTGCGCCACCGCAACGCCCCGCGCTGACGCGCCCCCTTCACGCACACGCCACGGCCGGCATCAGCGCCACCCCGATCTGCGGACCCCGACCCAGGCCCCGCAGCGCCGCTGCCAGGGAAGACCGGCCGCGCGCGGCATGCGGGCCGTAAGACGGAGCCGCCGCAGCACCTCCGGCTCACGGCTCGCCCTTCTGCGTTGCTCCGGAGCGCTGGATACTGACGCGCCGCGGCGCAGAGCGATCGACAGCCGCGCATCACGGCGTCTCGCCCTGGGGCTGATCGTCGTCGAAGCGACCCTGAACGGGTGGCCAGATCCTGTATGGCCGACCCGTCCCAGCGTCGCTCAGGACAGCCGCCCGGGCGTCGTCGAGCAACCGCCCCAACGCCGCCGTTCACAACGGCGGTTCACCGCACAGCACGGGCAGGGGTTCTCCGCAAGGCCGCTCCGCACTGGTCGATGGCGAAGCGGCCGTCTCACCACGGAAGAGCAGTCCAGCCGCACGCTGAACTCGTCCTACGATCCGGCCTCTACCCCGGTTCACCGGCCCAAACGCGCCGGTAAACCGCCTTTGAGCAAGGCATGATCCCGCTCCGGGACTGGCCACCCGGGAAGGTGCCAGAGTGACGGCTCGTGACCCGGCCGCAGCGGGGTACCTGCGACCGAGCACCTGCCGCTGACCCGATCGATGCTGGTCCAGCGATGCGTCAGGCGTATCGTCGGATGCGTGGGCAACGGGATCGGTGGGGCGCGGTGATGGGCCGTTACCTGGTGAGGGCTGACGGCCTGCGTGCCGAGCCGGTCAAGCTGACTGCGGGCAGCCCGCCTTGGCAGTTCGCCAGGATGCGGGAGATCGTCAACCTGGCCGACCTGCGCGGGGTCGACGCCGGCGGCGAGGAGACCGCCTGACGGTCACGTGGTGTAGCCGCGATGGCCGGGGCGAGCACCTACTGTACGTCACCTGCCGCAGGGACGCGGGGAGGGACAGGACCGCCTTGGGGCGAGAGGGGCCGGCGCTGCCGTCGCTCCTGCGCCGGTCCACCCCCTTCGGTTCCGCCTACTCCCGTAGGACATCAGCGGATCGCGGCCCGTTGGCCCGGGAGCAGCCCAGCCCGGATGTCTGGGCTGCCGAGAGCAGTGGTGGGCAGACTCAGGGAGGATCGGTCCATCCGCTCCGGCACCAATAGCGCTCGGCGTCTCGCTCAGGCGGCGCACTCCAGGCAGATGTGCTGATCGTCTCGCCCGGGTGCGCGCTGGCTACGGTGATGCACCAGGAAGCAGCGCGAGCAGGTGAACTCGTCCGCCTGAGGCGGGATCACCCGCACGGACAGCGCCTCGTCCGACAGATCCGCCCCCGGCAGCTCGAGCGACTCGGCCAGGTCGGTCTCATCGACGTCGATGCTGCCGGAGGAGGCGTCGGCGCGGTGGGCCTGGAGCTCGGGGAGACTGTCCTGCGCCGGCTCGTCGTCGGTCTTGCGAGGGTTGTCGTAGTCGGTCGCCATGGTGTCTTGCCGCCTCATCTACGTGTCGGCGCGGGGCCCGGTGCCGTGTGTCTGATCCGCCGGAGATTCCCCTTTGGTGCCCGCCCCAATCCACACTGAACCATCGGCTGCAAGCGGCCAGGAGCGTCGGCGCAGGCATGCAGGCGCTTGTTTGATCTACAGCGTAAAGGCGGTGTCTTGGGTTTTGATTCCCGATCAAGAGAACCAAAGAAGAACGGGCTTCGCCCGTACAGCTCATCAAAGATGGCTTCTAGGGATTGACCGGCCGATGACACCGAGGCTTGCCTGGTGGCGTCGGCGCGGTCGGGGGGGCGGTGCTGCGCGCGGTGGCGCGAGGCGGAGTGCTCAGGAGCGGGGAGCGCTGCGGAGGTTTGCGTCCCATGGCCCATTCTGTGGCGGTGGGGGCCTTTGGTCGCGCGGCTCTGTTCGAGGACGACTTCCCGCCGGGTCGGCCAGGCAGCCTCTGTTTGAGCCCAAGCTGGACGGTTTCCTCTGAGGCTTGTCCAACGTGATCGCGCAGGTCAGCAGGGATGGCGTCGAGGCGCGGTTGGCATGAGAAGAGGCTCTCGGTAAGACAGCAGTCGACCAAGATCCGATGCCTCTACCGGAGAGCCTCGTTGCTGTCTTACCCTGCCGCGATTCCGCTGTCCCATCACACCCTGATCCGCCTGGCCGAGCTGATCCGTGCCCGGCGTGCCGAGCGCCGCTGCCGGTGGCGCCGCCTGGATGCGTCCCGGCAAGCCCTGCTGGTCCTGGCCCACCTGCGTAACGGCGACACCTACGCCCGTCTGGCCGCGGGCTTCGCCATCGGCACCAGCACCGCCTGGCGCTACGTCCGCGAGGCGGTTGACCTGCTCTCCATGCTCGCCGACGATGTCCACGCCGCCGTCTTACGCGCCTACTCCGGTAGACACCGACGCCACGTGGACTGCCCGGACCAGGGCGGGAACGTCCTCCTTGATCTGGGTGAGTTCCTTGTTCTTGTTCGCGATCGCCTTCTTCAGCGACGACGGTGAGCGCGCCGGTGGAGTTCTGCGGGGTGCCGGCCAGGATGCGGTCCATGGCGGCGCAGCTGCGTTCACGCTCGTCGAGGGCGGGGCTCACGCCGTCTCCCGCAAGGTGATCCGGGTGCGCTCATGAGTGTCGACCAGGTCGCGCAGTCTGCCGGCGCGGCCGCGCAGTCGGTCGCCGACCGGCTGAGGCGCGTGCGCGGCGCGTTTGTCCAGCACGTCGGCGCCATCCGGGTTGGCGACCCGGAGATCAACGACATCGCCGCCTGCAGCCGTACGCCCCCCGGCGCCGCGATGGTCATCTTCCGTGGCGGTGAGCAGCGCGGGCTCAGAGGCGCATGCCGAAGAACTTGGTGTCGGAGGTTTCGGTGAGCAGACGGAAGCCCAGGTGGTGCTAGAAGCCTTGCGCGTTGGTGTTGCGGGCGGCGACGCCAAGGTGGACGCCGGGCACTCCGCGGCTGCGCAGGGCCTTGATGGCGGTGGTCCACAGGCGTCGTCCGTGTCCGTTGCCCTGCGCTTCGGGCAGGAGATCCACGTGGATGTGGGCCGGGTAGCGGCTGGTGATGTCCGCTGGGGTGCGGGGCGGGTTCTCGACGTAGGAGTGCAGCCATACGTCGGGACTGCCCGGCTGGACCGGCCGACGCGGGCTCTGTGCGCGCAGGCGCGGCCACCATTCGTGTTCCCATTTGTCTTCGAAAGCCACGGTGTCGGCGACGGCGAGGAAGTAGCCAACGGGCTGCGACGGCGTGCCCTGGACCTCCTCGGTGGCCAAGACCCAGGCGAGGTCGGGTGCACAGGCCAGGTAGGGGCCGACGAAGATATCGCCGAGCAGCCGGTGCTCGGCCAGCAGGCCGCTGGCGTCGCGGCCCCAGGCCGCGGTACGCACGCAGATGTCGTAGAGCTGGTCGATCTCGCCGGGGTCGTCGGCGCGGGCCAGACGGATGGACAACGGTGCGGGGTGGGAATCCGCGGTCATCGTGTGGGGCCGCCTCAGGGCGGGCGTGGTGGTGATCAGCAGAAAGGCGCCGCGCGGGCTCGGGCTGCTGGAAGGACCTCAGCCCCACGCCCGATGGGCACGCTATCTGGGGGTGGGGAGAGATGATCCACTGCCTGTCGTAGCCCTGCACGCGGCGCGGACCGGCCGTCCGGGAGGCGTTCAACAGCCTCGTCGAGGCGGGCCACCCGGGCGAGGCCTGCCTTGAACCCGAACGGCCGGTGGAGAACCAGTACGCGGCCGGACGCGAGGTCACATCGCAGTCGCGGGCCGGAACGCTCCTCCCCACCCGGTCGCCTGCCACACTTCCGCGTGCGGCTGCCGCCGTGCCCGGTAGTCGTCCCAGTCCGTCCGCTCCCGCGTCCAGGCCCGTTCCGCCGCGGCTGGGAGGCGGGGAAGCAGGAGGAAGGCCAGATCGTCGAAGCCGGTGATGGTCTCCGACCAGATCGCGGCCTCCACCCCGGCGATACGGACGTCGAGTCCCGCCACCAGGGATTGCGGGGTCCAGTCGAACATCTCACGGATGGTCTTGGGCGGATAGTCGCGAAACCCGAGCCGGGCCCGGCGCGCTTCTCCCTCGGCGTCGGAGGCCGCCTCCGCGTACGGGCGGTCGAGGTAGAGCACATCGCTCGACGATAGGAGCACCGGCAGCCCGGCCCTCGCCGCGGCGGGACCGTCGGTGGGAGCCAGCGCGAACAACGCCACCATCTGGTCGACGAACGGGTGGGCGGACTCGGGCAGCTCGGCCTTCTTCGCGTCGGCGTCGATTCTCGTTTCCGCGCCGATCCAGAGTTGCACGATGTCGCTTGGGCGAAGCGCGCCGGCGCGCACCGCCTCCTGCCAGGCGACGACCCGGCTCCCGGCGTGGTGCGCCGCGCGGACGGCTGCGCCGACCGCGCGCGTGTAGGCCTCGAACGGCATTCCGAAGGGCTCGTCACCGCCGATGTGGACGAAACGGGCGCGAGAGGCGTGTGCGAACTCGGTGACGGTCTCTTCGATGAACGCCTGGGCTCCGGGCAGGGCCGGATCGACGTAGCCCAGGTGAGCGGCGGCCCCGCCATCGGTGAGGTGCGGGTAGGCGCGGGTCGCGGCAAGGGAGTGACCGGGAAGGTCGATCTCGGGCACGACCGTCACGCCACGGGTCTCGGCGAAGGCCGACAGCTCGTCCAGGTCGCGTCGCGTGATCAGCTCGCCGGGCGAGGTCGAGTCCAGTCCCGGGCGGGCCGTGGACTGCAGGCGCCAGCCGTCGGAGTCCGTGAGATGCAGATGCAGCACGTTGAGCTTGTATCGCGTCAGCAGGTCGACGACGCGCCGGATCTCGTCCACGTGGAACGGATGCCGTACGACGTCGAGCATCAGGCCGCGCCATGCCAGGCCGGGCCCGTCCGCGATCCGGCCCAACGGCAGCCGGCCCGCCGAGCACTCCGCCAGCTGCACCAGCGTCGCGGCTCCCCGCAGGATGGCCTGGGGGCACGGTCCGACCCTTACCGGTATCGTGGCGCCTGATCGACCTTGAGCCACCTCGCTGTGCGGGCGAGGTCTGCGAGTGGCTCTCGGTCTTCGACAGCGGCCGGGGCTACCCATTCCGGATCGCGCCTGCGGACGCGCGGCCGGAGCGGGCCGCCGGCATCTCAGCAAGCAAATCGCTGGTGGTCGTGGCGGTCGTAACGTCGGGGCGCCATCCAGAGGTGCGTTTCGATCTCGGCACCTTCCACCACAGCGGCGTGCGAGTCACGAACCTGCGGGGTGTCGCGTACGACGTGAGGGCGCCCCTCACCGACGTCCTGCAGAATCACGCCAATGTCCGGGCCGGTCGCGTGACCGTGAGCGGCACCGTGCCCAGAGCGACGATCGACAAGTATGCTCCGAGCGGCGTGAAGATCGGCGGTAACGGGCAGCGACTCCCGGCTTCGGGAGAGCTGAACCTCGATCGAAGATCGGGTGTGCTCGCGCACTGCGCGGCCTGGGCAGTTGACGCTGTACACCCACTTGGTTCCACGGGTGTGACTGGGGCCCACCTTCGGATGGATTCTGGCCCCAGTTGACGATCTCGGCGAGCGTGATCACGGGTGGGATGTGGCCCCACCAGCATGCCCCGTCCGAGCCGGTGATTCTTGTCGGCGGCGATCTTTAGGGTGGCGGCTGATGATGTGAAGTGCTGAATCTTGCAGGGGTGGATCCATGGGCCGAAGCGAGGAGACGTGGCGGGTGCTGTGCGGGGATGAGCTGTGCGGTGAGATCGTCATCGACGACATGGACATGCCCTGGATGCACGGCACCTTCGTCGCCGGCCCGGCCTTCGCCAAGGTGAAGCCGCTCTTCGATCGAGAGCTGGAGCTCCTGGAACAGGACGACGATGATCCGGAGGAGTGGGAGGCGGCATATGACCAGGTGGCGGAGGCCGTCTGTCTGATCTCACCACGCGGACCGGTCGCCGAGTTCCTCCTGCATATCGAAGGTGATCGAGCCTGGTTCCGGTGGAGTGACGAACCGTTCACCCCGGAGTAGCCGGCGGCGCACGAAAGGCTCCGTGATATTGCTGGTGGTGCGTCGTCGTGTGGCTGGGCCAGGCTTGCTATCCGGTGACGCCGGTCTGTTGTGCGCGAGTGCGGGCGAGCCGGTAGGAGTCGGTTCCGGTTTCGATGATGGTGGCGTTGCAGGTGAGCCGGTCGACGATCGCGGCGCAGAGCCGTGGGTCGGTGAACGTTTCGGTCCAGCCACCGAACGACTCGTTGGAGGCGATCGCGACGCTTGCGGTCTCTTCCCGGTCGGTCAGCACGTGGAACAGCAGGTCAGCGCCGCGTTTGTCGAGTTCGAGGCAGCCCAGTTCGTCGATGCAGAGTAGATCGACACGGCCGTAGCGGGCGATGGTCTTGTTGAGCACCAGTTCGTCGGCGGCCTCGACCAGTTCGTTGACCAGCCGGGCGGCCAGGACGTACTTGACGCGGAGCCCGGCCATCGCCGCTTCCGTGCCCAGTGCAGTCCGACAGCCACTTCTGCCGGGGGAAGCCTGCGGCGCGGATGCGGCGTTCGCTGCGGCGGCGTTGGCGATCCTCACACTCGGCCATCAGCAGTTCGGCCAGGAAGCCGCGGTAGGTGAGCTGCTCGCGTTCGGCGGCATCGGCGGTGGCTGGCGAACTGAGTGCGGATGGTGGGCAGCCCCGCAGCAGGCGACAGGCTTGGTCGAGCGCGGCGTCGGCGGCCTGTTCGGTCAGTCCTCGCTGATGACGCAGTGGTGCAGGGGCAGAGGTCATGATGCATCCCCTTCGTTGCTGGCGGATGGATGCCGGTGGCGCAAGAGCTGGTCATAGACGGCCGCCGACGGCAGAGGCCGGGTATCGACCGGCAGTGTGGCCAGCCGATGCTCGGTGAGGGAGACGACGTCTTCGGGAAGCTGAACTGGGCGGGCTCGCTCGACGGCAAAATACTCCGCGACGGTGCGGGCACGCGATCCGATCCGCCGCTGGTCGTCTTCCTCGTCCCATGGCTCGGTCTCCGAACAGGGGACAATCGGGTACGGGGCACGACCACAACAGGTTCAGCAATTCCCGCCGCGGTCGCGCGCCATCGTGAAGCCCCTCCTTCAGGATGCTTTCCTCTTCCTTTCCCGACAGCTGCCGTTCGGGCCTGACCGAAATCTCCCGCGGCCAGACGCTGACCCCCTGCGGCCCGGCCACGCTGATGCGGCGCCTGCGCTCCAACTCCCGCAAGAACCGCATCTACAAGGCATTCCGTGAGGTCGGCCGCAGCGTACGCACCGTCGCCCTGCTGCGGTATCTGGCCGATCCGGCGCTGCGGGCGCGGGTCACCGCGGCGACCAACAAGGTCGAGTCCTGCAACGGGTTTTCCAAGTGGCTCGGCTTCGGCGGGCTGCTGGCCGACAACGACCCCGAAGAGCAGGAGAAACTGATCAAGTTCAACAGGCTGCTGGCCAACCTGGTCGTCTTCCACAACGCCTTGGACATCTCCGATGTCGTGCGGCAGCTGGTCGCCGAGGGCTGGGAGATCACTGCCGACCAGCTCGGCCAGATCGCGCCCTACCTGGGGGCCCGCATCAGGTGCTTCGGCGCGTACGCCACCGACGAACTCCGTCATCGGCCGGACCCGTTCGACCCGCTGCTCAAAGAGGTCGACTTCACCGGCGTCGAGCTGGCTGCTTGATCAAGAGGGCACTGGTGCCAGCGCCGGAAGCAATCGGCTGAGCGTCGGTGCTCTGGGCTCGCTCGGCAGCGCATGACGGCAACTTGTTGATCGTTCGAGCCACAGTTCCCTTTTCCACGTAGACCGACAAGGGTGCGCGCTCTAGGGCCGGAGCCTGGTCAAGTCTCTCTGTCGGACCGACTCGACCAGTCATGGGCTGTCAGTCGTCGATGGCCTGGTAGAGCGTGGTCCAGAAGTCGTGGATGGCCCGCGCCGAGTCCGGGGTGGACATGCCGGTCTGGGTGAGCAGGATGCCGACGAGCTGGTGGTGCGGGTCGGCGTAGGCGGTGGTGCCGCTGCCGCCGTCCCAGCCGAACTGGCCGATCGGGGCGTAGTCGCCCCGGTAGGTGCGCACCGCCATGCCGAACCCCCAGCCGCCGTGCTGCCCCAGGCCATACCCCCGATGGACGGAGTCGCGGCCCCAGGCCACTCGGGCGGCCAGCTGCTCGGGCGGAAGCTGGTTGGTGGTCATCAGCTCGACGGCGGCCCTGGACAAGATCCGCTCGCCGTCGTGGATCCCGCCGCCCAGCAGCATCCGGAAAAAGGCGTGGTAGTCGTCGGCGGTGGAGTCCAGTCCGCCGCCGCCGGACTGGAACGCCGGGGGCGTGCTGTGGTGTCCCCCTTCGGCAGGGTCCTCCACGCGGAACTCGCCGGTCTGCCAGTCGGGGGCGTACAGCGGCGGCAGCCGGTCGATCTTGTCGGCGGGCACGTGGAAGCCGGTGTCCTTCATGCCCAGCGGGCCGAAGATGCGCTCGCGCAGGAACTCCTCGAACGACTGCCCGGTGACCCTGGCCACCAGCACGCCGAGCACGTCGTTGCTGATGTTGTAGATCCACCGCTCGCCCGGCTGGTGCATCAGCGGCAACGTACCCAGGCGCCGCATCCACTCATCCGGGTCCACGCCCGGCAGCAGCCAGCCGTCCTCCTGGCCGTAGACGCCGCGCTCGAAGAGCGCGCCCATGATCGGGGTGCCCGGCGCGGTCATGTCCATGCCGAGCCCGTTGGTGGAGGTGAGCAGGTCCCGCACGCTGATCGGCCGCCGTGCCGGCACCGTGTCGTCCAGCGGTCCGTCTGGCCGTTTCAGCACCTGCCGGTCGGCAAGCTCGGGCAGCCACGGATCCACCGGGTCGTCCAGCCGCAGCCGGCACTCGTCCACCAGCACCATCGCCGCCGCCGCGCCGACCGGCTTGGTGGTGGAGGCCATCCGGAAGATGGTGTCGCGGCGCATCGGCACGCCGCCGTCATGGCGCATCGTCCCGATCGCCTCGACGTGGGTTTCCTCGCCCCGGCCGACAAGGGCGACCAGTCCGGGGATCTTCCCGGACTCGACATGCCGTGCCAGCGCTTCGCGCAGTCTGTCCAGCCCGGTCTTGGTGAAGCCGCTGCTGCTGTGTCCCATCATGATTCTCCTTACACAATGTTTGATCTTGCAAAGCCCGTCCCGGCGCGGCGCGCACGAGAGTCGGCAATCCGGCGGTCTCAGAGGGCGACGCGCGCGATGGCGTCGGTCAGCTGCTTGCGCGCACGCGCGGGGACGTAGCCGCCGTCGGAGCAGGCGCGGACGAACTCCTCGACGAACTTCACCGGGTCATGCCCGACGATCTCGCGGATCGGCGTCCCGTTCGCCGCGGCCTGTTCGAACAGGGCGGCGAGGTTCTCGAACCGCGACGCGTCGCTGGCACCGTCGGCCGGCACGAAGTGCATCATGTGCCGCGCGATCGCCTCGACCGCCGTGCGGTAGTTCGGCGGGAGCTGGCTCACGCGCGCCTTGTACTGCCGCCACCGCCGCTTGGGGCCGATCATCCTCGCGATGAAGCCGCCCTTTGCGATGTCAGACATCCCTCTGCCTCCTTGTGCGCCAACGTTCATGCACTGCTGAACGTCTGCGACAGTACATTGCATTCAATAGTTGGTCAACTTCAATCGGACACAAAAATCCTGTACAAGTGCAGTTTTAGGTCCCGGAGTGCAATGAGCATATGGCTGAATGCAATAGACGATCATGCTTGGAATTGCAATGGAATGCGAGTGAATGCATACTGTGCGACGAGGAGCGCGGGCGCCGAGCCCACGCACGCAGATGGGAGACCGGCACCGATGCCCGGAGACAGGCTCACCAACGAGGACCGTCAGCACATCGCTGCCGGGCTGGCCGAAGGGCTCGGCTACACAGAGATCGGCCGCCGTCTCGGGCGGCCCGGCTCCACCATCATGCGGGAGGTCACCCGCAACGGCGGACCCGACGACTACAAGGCGCAGCGGGCGCAGGAGGCCACCCGGCAGCGGGCCCGCCGGCACCGCCAGGCCAAGCCCCCGGCACCGCCGGCCGGCGACAGCAGCCACGGGCGCGATCCCCGGGCGGTCCAGGACCTCACCGAATCCTTCGCCACGCTCCTGGAGCAGCAGGGCATGCCCCGGATGACGGCCAGGGTGCTGGCCTGCCTGTACGTCACCGACTCCGGCGCCCTCACCGCCGCCGAGCTGGTCCAGCGGCTGGGCGTCAGCCCCGCGTCGATCTCACAGGCCGTCGCCTTCCTCGAACAGCAGGGCCTGCTCAAGCGGGAACGCACTCCCGGCGGGCGCCGCGAACGCTACGTCGTCGACGACGGCCTCTGGGTCCGCTCCACCCGCGCGGCCGTGCAGCAGAACGACACCCTGATCGCCGCATCGCAGCGCGCGGCCCAGATCCTCGGGGCCGCGACCCCGGCCGGCGCCCGCTTCGGCGTCGCCGCCGAGTTCCTGCTCCTGGTGAACGCGCCCCTCCGGCAGGTCATGGAGCAGTGGCAGCAGAGCCACACCGACCGGAACGCCCGCGCACCCCTGTCCGAATAGAGCATTCACGCGAACATTGAACGGTCGAGCCCGATATCCCACTGATGCGATGGCATGACAGCCATGAAAGAAGCTCACCGACGCCGACCGGCGCGCCCTGATGCCGTTGGTGAACAGCATGGCGAACAGCGCCAGCTCCGCGAGCGTGGCCACCAGTTCGTCCCCGGGCCGCAGCGGCACCATGCCGAGCACGATACCGTTCCTGATCGCCGAGGCGAGGGCGTCCAACATCGGCAGCGCCGCCACTCTGGTCGGCCCTCTAAGGAGAAGCGGCTACGCGGCCCTGGTCCTTGATCTCACTCAAGCTGGTCGAGCTGGGCTTGCGGCTGATGAAGACGCCTGTGAGGATCATCAGGCCACCGAGCAGCGCAGCCGCGTGGATGCTCTCGCCGAGGGCTGCCCAGGCGATGCCGATCGCCAGGCACGGCACGAGGTAGAGCGTGTTGGCGGCTGTGGCTACCGGCAGGCGGGCCTGGGCGTAGGCCCAGGTGATGAAGCCGAGTGCGCTGGGCGCGACGCCGAGAAAGAGCAGGGCCGCGAACGCCTCGCCGGAAGCCCGCGGTATGTCGCTGATCAGGGCGGGCAGCAGCGGCAACGACAGGGCAGTGCCCGACCAGACGGCGTACGAGGTGACCTCGACTCCGGAGTATCGGGCCAGCAGAGGCTTCTGCAGGACGAAGAAGGACGCTTGGGCGACGGCCGCGCCGAGCACGAGACCCGCGTCCAGGCTTGGCGTCAGGCCGCCACCTTGTACCAAGGTGATGACGGCGGCACCCGCGAACCCGAGAGCCAGGCCGGCGATGCTTCGCCGGTTCAACGGCTCTCGCAGCACGATGAGGGCGAGCACGGCGGCGACGATGGGGGCGGTGTTGACCAGCAAGCTCGCGGTACCGGCCGGCACGCTGCGCTCACCGGCGTTGAGCAGCAGCTGGTAGGCGGTCATTCCGGTCAGGCCGCAGCCGACGATGCGGGGGAGGTCGGCCCGGGCGGGCCAACGGACGCGCAGCAGCGGGGCGACCACCACGAGGACCAGAGAAGCCACCAGAAGCCGGCCCACTGACAGGCCGGCCACGCCGAAGCCAGGCAGAGCCATCCGGATGGCCACGAAGGCCGCGGACCACAACAGCACGGTGACGGCCACGGCGGCGGTCAAACGTCGATCACGGATCACGGCCCCAGCCTGCCGCTACGCTTGCATAAGCGCCAGTAACAACTTTTCCGGCACCCATGTAGCATCGCTTCATGCTAGATGTGCGCCGCCTGCGAGTGCTGCTCGCGGTGGCCGAACACGGCGGCATCGCTGCCGCCGCACGAGCTTTGACGTTCACCCCGCCTGCGGTGTCGCAGCACATCGCCGCCCTGGAGCGGCAGGTAGGCATGCTTCTGGTCGACCGCAGTGGGCGTACCGCCCGCCTGACCGCCGCTGGGGATCGGCTGGCCGGTCACGCGCGTCGTGTCTTGGCGGATCTGGAGGCCGCAGAGGCCGACCTGGCCTCGCTCGACGGGGACCTCCGCGGGACGCTCGTTGTGGGCGCCATCGCCACGCTGGGCCGGACGCTGCTGCCCGCCACGCTGACCGCGCTGCGCACCACGGCGCCCGAGGTGGATCTGCGTCTGGAGGAGTGCGAACCTGAAGACGGTATTCCTGCCCTGATGAGAGGCGAGCTCGATGTGGTGCTGGCCGGTGAGTACGGCCTGACGCCGCAACGGCCGCAGGCGCACATCGACCGCATCGACCTGTTCGTCGAGCCGCTGGTGATCGCGGTAGCGCGCGATCATCCCCTCCAGGGGCCCGAGGTCGAGCTGGCGCACCTGCGTGACGAGCGCTGGATAGCCCCGGCCGCGGGGAGTTCCTGCGAGACGATGCTGCGGCGTAGCTGCGCCCTGGCCGGGTTCGAGCCGCACGTCGTGGCGCACAGCGGCGACTTCGCGGTGGCCGCCGCCCTGGCCGGTGCGGGTCATGGCATCACGCTCCTGCCTGCCATCGCCACGTCTCCCAGCCTGGGGGACGCCGCCGGTGTCAGACTGATCGGTGTCCACCAGCCGGGCATGCACCGCACGCTCTATGCCGCCATCCGCCAGGGCGCTCGCCGGCATCCGCTGGTCGGCTGTGTCCTGGACGCCTTGACGACCAGCGCGGATACGCTGCCCCGCACCCGGTAGCGAAGCCTCGACGGTCCCGCCGAACGGCTTGGACGGGGGTCGCCGCCGGTGGCGCGGGGGCTGTCAGATCGGCGGGCCGTCGCCGCTCACCGGCCGATTCCCCGCCATTCGGTAGCCAGGACGGCCCAGAGCTGCTTGTCGTAACGCACGCCCTCGTACGGCCAGGACTCGCGTCGCACTCCCTCCAGCGTCATGCCGAGCCGCCGGGCCACCGCTGAGCTGCGGTCGTTGTCGGCCCGGCAGTGCCACTCGGCCCGGTGCAGCCCTCGGGACGTGAACGCCCAGTCCAGCAGCGCGCCACACGCCTGGGTGATCAGACCGTGGCCCTCGGCGGACGGCTCCAGCCAGCAGCCGATCTCGCACGAGCCGGCAGCGGCATCGAAGGCCGTGAACATCACCCCGCCGACCAGCAGCTCATCCCGCCAGATGCCGTACAGGCGGGCGCCGTCGGCGGCCTGGCGCTCGGCGTACCGCTTGAGCGTGGCCCGCGCGCCGTCCACGTCGTCGGTGATGAACGCGGGGCCGACCCAGGGACGGATGTGCTCGCGGGCGCGGTCCAGATGATCGGCGAAGGCCTCGCCGTGCCAGACCTCCAGCGGCCCGAGATGAGCACCGTCGCGCAGCGGCAGCGAGAACATGAGAAGCACTCCATTCACTTGACCATTTGTTACTGTGCTCGCGCCGGTCATCGTTCGGCCGATGGGGCGGATCTCGGTTCGAGCAGGAGCGCCTTGAGGTCGACGTCGGACGGGCTCACCACATCGGACAGGACGAGAAGGGTCGTGGTGCGTCCGATGCCGGTAAGGCTGTCGATCAGCTCTTCGAGATGGGCCGGGTTCCGGGCGGCCACCTCGATGACGTAGCAGTCGTCGCCGGTGACGTGCACGCAATTGAGCACATGACCGAGGGCGAGCAGCTTCTCGCGCAGCCCGTGAGCGCGGGCGTTGGGCTGGTGGGGGCGCAGCCGTACCTGCGCGCGCAGCGGGAGGCCGAGGCGGGCCGGGTCGATCCGGGCCGCGTAGCCGGCGATCACTCCGCTGGTCTCCAGCTTGCGGAGGCGGTCGGCGACAGAGGGCCGGCTGAGACCGACCTCGCGCGCGAGATCGGTCAGGCTCGCGCGGCCGTCCTTGGCGAGCCGGGCCAGCAGCGCGAGGTCGGTCGCATCCAGATCGCCCCGTTCTCCCATCTCCATCGCTGACTTCCTTTCGACGGCCGTTGAGCTATCATTGCCTTCTTTCTGTAGAAATCATAGCGAAAGATCCTTTGTTTGGGAGGATATCGACCCGCTATGGTCTTCCTTGTGAAGGGCAGCGAATGGGACGTGCAGACGCGGTTGCTGGCCGCCGGCCATGCCGTCCGGACAGGGCCGGCGATCCGGCCAGTGGTCTCACCGGTGTACGAGACGGCCTCCTTCGAACTGCCGGGCGTGGCCGAGGCGGCAGCGCTCTACGGTGAGGACGGGCTTGGCGAGGCGTTCACCTACAGCCGCTACGGCAACCCCACCTGTGCCGAGCTGGAGCGGCGGGTCAGCGCCCTGGAAGAGGGCGTTGGCACGGTCGCGACCGGCTCCGGCATGGCCGCGATCGCGCTGAGCGTGCTGAACCTGTGTCAGGCAGGCGACAATCTGGTCTGCTCCTCGGACGTGTACGGCAGCACTCATACGCTGTTCGCCCACACCCTGCGCCGCTGGGGCATCGAGACCCGGTTCGTCGACGGGCGCGATCCGCAGGCGTTCGCGAGCGCCGCGGACCGATCCACCCGTGCGCTGTACGGCGAGACGATGCCGAACCCGTCCTTGCGCACGTTCCCGATCCGGCAGGTCGCCGACGTCGCCGACCGGCTGGGCGTACCGCTGATCGTCGACAACACCTGCGCGCCGGTGCTGTGCCGCCCCGGCCGGCACGGCGCCGCCGTGGTGGTCCATTCGGCCACCAAGTACATCGGCGGTCACGGCACCGCCCTCGGCGGGGTCATCGTTGACACGGGCCGCTTCGCCTGGGGTGCCGCCGGCGCGCGGCTGCCGCTGCTCACCGAACCCGATCCCGCCTATCGAGGGCAGGTGTGGACCGCGCTCGCCGGCGCCACGAACTCCAGCGCGTACCTCGTACGACTGCGACGGACGCTCATGCGCGACCTCGGGCCCGCTCTCGCCGCCTCGGCGGCGAGCCGGCTGGTGCAGGGCATCCAGACGTTGCCGCTGAGGATGACCCGCCATTGTGACACCGCCGGCCTGATCGCCGCGCACCTGGACGGCCACCCGGCGCTGCGCCGCGTCAACCACCCGTCCTTGCACAGCGGTGACGACGCACGGCGTGCCCGGCGCTATCTCGGCGCCCGGGGCGGGCTCATCGGTCTCGAGCTGGCCGGCGGCCACGAGGCGGCCGCCGCGTTCGTGTCACGCCTGCGGATCGTGCGCCACGTGGTCAACCTCGGCGACGTCCGAACCCTGGTCACCCACCCGGCCGGGACCACGCACTCCCAGCTCAGCGCTGAGGAACTGACCTCGCTCGGCATCTCCCCGGGCTATGTACGGCTGTCGGTCGGACTCGAGGACCCGGCCGACCTGATCCACGACCTCACCCAGGCACTCGACTCCATCACCCTCCCGGAGCAACCATGACCGGCCCCATGCACACCAAGCCGACGGACACGATGCAGGCAGCACTCGCATCCCTCCGCCTGCACGGCACGCCCTTCATCGACGGCGTGCGGACCTCCTCCCAGGAAGGCGCCACTTTCGCCGACCACAGCCCGATCGACGGTCGGCTCCTGCTCGAGGTCAGCGCCTGCGACGCCGCGGACGTCGACGTCGCGGTGCGAGCCGCCCGGCGGGCCTTCGACGACGGCCGCTGGCGCGACCAGCCTCCGAGGGCGCGCAAGCGGGTGCTCCTGGCCTGGGCCGATCTCCTGGAGGCACACGCTGAGGAGCTTGCGCTGACCGAGTCGCTGGACGTGGGCAAGCCCATCACCGACGCCCGTACGATCGACGTTCCCGCCGCCGTCAGGACCGTCCGCTGGTACGCCGAGGCGATCGACAAGGTGTACGGCGAGACCGCGCCCACCGGCAGCGACGTACTGGCGACCGTCACCCGCGAGCCCATCGGGGTGGTCGGCTGCGTGACCCCCTGGAACTTTCCCCTGTACATGGCCTGCCTGAAGCTCGCGCCCGCTCTGGCCGCCGGCTGCTCCGTCGTGCTCAAGCCCGCCGAGCAGTCACCCCTCACCGCGCTGCGCGCCGCCGAACTCGCCGTCGAGGCCGGCCTGCCCTCCGGCGTGCTCAACGTCGTCCCCGGGTTCGGCGAGACCGCCGGGCAGGCCCTCGGCCGTCACCCTGACGTGGACGCGCTGGCCTTCACCGGCTCCACCGAGGTCGGCAAGCTCTTCCTGCGCTACTCCGGCGAGAGCAACATGAAACGAGTCAGCCTCGAATGCGGCGGCAAGACACCGCACATCGTCATGGCGGACGCCCAGGACCTCCAGGCCATCGCGCGAGCCGTGACGTGGGGGATCTTCCTCAACGCCGGCCAGGTGTGTAACGCCGGCTCCCGCCTCCTGGTCGACCGGCGCGTCAAGCACGAACTGCTCGAACACATCACCGCCCAGGCCGGCGCCATCCGGCTCGGCGACCCTCTCGACCCGGCGACCGAGCTCGGCGCCGTCATCGACCACGACAGCAGGGATCGCATCCTCGCCCGGGTGCGTGAGGCCCAGAACGCCGGCGGGCGCCTCGTGCTCGGCGGCGCCGCCGCCCGTGTGGAGACCGGCGGCGCCTACGTCGAGCCGACCATCGTCGACCACGTCGGCAACGACACCCGGCTCGCCCAGGAGGAGGTGTTCGGCCCGGTGCTGGCCGTCATCGACTTCGACGGCCCCGAACAGGCGGTCGAGCTCGCCAACGCGTCGGCCTACGGCCTCGCCGCCGCGCTCTGGACGCAGGACGTCGACGTGGCGCTCAACGCCGCCCGGCGACTGCGGAGCGGGACCGTGTGGATCAACAACTTCGACGACAGCGACATCACCACACCCTGGGGCGGGTTCCGGCAGTCCGGTATCGGCCGCGACAAGTCGCTCCACGCGCTCGACAAGTACATGGAGTTGAAGACCACCTGGATCAGCATCAGACATCAATGACTCTGGTAAGTGGCGGGCTGCCCAAGGCACCCGCGAGCATGTTGCGAGAGCCCAGGGTGTCGGGGTGGTCGCCGCCCAGCACCCGCTCGCAGTCAGCCGGCGTGGCCTCTGTACAACCCAACGGATGATCCTCACCCCTTGGAATCAATCGTCTCTAGGTGGTCGCGCCAGGCGGTGACCTCTCGGGGGAGGGTGACGGCGCAGAGGCGGTCGTGCCCGAAGGGGCCCCGGTAGTAGCCGCAGCGATGGTCCAGGCATCCTGTCCGCCACTGGACGTGCCTTACCTGCCTGACAAGATCATCGGGCTCCGACCTGCGGGAGAGGTCAACAACCCGAGATAACCATCGGAACCGCCGGTGGCGACAACCCGAGCCCCGACGGCTCGCTAACGCCACTGGCGGCCGGTCGCCCTCCCCTTGGATACCCCGCCTTGGCCGCCTGCAGGGCGACCACCTCGGCGAGGACCGCGGCGAACGGCGATCATGCTCGTTTGGGGCTCATGACACATTTCTTACCGTCACCCCAGGTAGGCGGCGGCGACGGGTGGGGTGAGCGCGACGGGGGCGATGACGGCCGCGCCCGTCACCACATCTCCGGCAGAGGTGACCGCGGCGGCGAATTCGGTGGTGCGGCTGGTCAGGATCAGCTGATCACGTTGGGTGAGACAGTCGTTCAACGCGCGGATGACCTGGGCGCGGGCCGGGGCGGGCAGTTCGTCCGGGCCGTCGAGGACGGGCAGGATGTGCCCCTGCTCGGCGAGTGCGCGGGGGGCGGCGTCGCCGCCGTACTCGGCGGCGCGCAGCGTCGGGTAGGTGGTGGTCAGCTGGGCCGCCAGCCATTCGTCCAGGCGCCGGTGGCAGGTGGTGTCCCAGCCGGCGAGGGAGAGCATGACAGGGACCGGTTCGTCGCTGCCGCGGCCGGCGAGCAGTTCCAGCAGCAGTTGCACGGCCAGGGTGGTCTTGCCGGTACCGGGGCCGCCGGTGATGACCAGGCGGCCGGGTTCGCCTAGGGCGCGTATTGGGTCGTGATCAATGAGTGGGTCGGGAGGTCCCTGATCCTGATCATCGAGGCGCGTAGGTGGAGGCCGGCGAGATGGCTGCCGGGCGTCTTGTCATACCGAGTGGCGATGCCTCGCCAGGCCTTCAGCTTGTTGATCAGACGCTCGACGGTGTTCCGCTCGGTGTAGAGGCCGGCGTCGTGACCGACGGCCGGCCGCCCCGGGAACCCTTCTTCTGCGGGGACGGCCCACGGGACCCGGGATCCGGACCTTCCTCAGTACCGGGATGAACTGCGGGCTGTCGGCCGCCTGCCCGGCGGTCAAGACGAACGCCGGCGGGCGACATTGACGGTCTGCGACTAGATGGATCTTGCTCGTCTGCCCGCCCCGGGAACGACCGAGCAGGGCGGACTTCAGCCGCAGTCTCCAGCGGCGCCGAAGGCATCGCCGTTTGTCCTCTTCCGTGCCCGCTTCGGCCCCTGGCCGGTTCTGTTCTTCGAGGTCGCCCCCTTTGACCTGGCCTTGTCTTCCCTGGCAGCGGCCTTCTCCAAGGCGGCGAGCACGTCGTGGCTCAGGTGCATCCCGGCCGCGTCGTGGTGCGTACGCACCGTGGTGGAATCGACGCCGACCAGCGACAGATCCACCCCTCCTCACTTGGCGGCCTCAGCGATCAAGCCCTCCAGCAGAGCCTCCAACACGCCGGGGTCACGCCACTGACGGAAGCGATCGGAGACCGCCGGCCAGGCGCCGAACTCGGCCGGCATCTCCCGCCACTGAGCACCGGCCCGAAACCACCAGACCACGCCTTCGAACTGCTGGCGCAGACGCTCGGGGTAAGGCCCGTGCTCACCGATCGGCAGGTAGGGCCTGACGAACTCCCATTCTTGGTCTGTCAGTTGCGCTCGCGTCACACGCGAAGGTCTACCGGTCTAGAACCCGCCGCGAAGGGACATTCATATGTTGATCACGATCCAATACGCGCCCTGACGCCGCCGGATGGTGTTCCATATTTCTCTGCCCCGCCGCCGGGGCGACGGCTCCGCCGAGCCAGGCCGCGAGCACCACGGCGACGAGGGCGGCGAGCACGGTGGACACGAACCTGAGCATGATCACTTCTCGGGGTGTTAGGAGGCCGGACGAGCGCGGGCCACGTCTTCGGTCCGATCACGCCGTCCACCTTCAGGCCGGCGTGCCGCTGGAAGGAGCGGATCGCGTCCTCCAGCGGGGCGCCGAACACGGTGTCGTCGATCCCGCTGCCCACGCCGAAGCCGCGGGCGTGCAGCAGGTAGAGACGGTCTTGACGTCCCACCGGGTCGGGTCGTTGGGGTCCTTGCCGTCGCCGCGCCGCAGCGTGGGCAGCTCCTTCATCATCGTCTCCGTCCAGGTGAGTGCCGGAGCGGCGGGTGGCTTCGGCGACGCAGGTCACGGAACTGCCCGGCCGGCGCCCTGAGCGTGGTCGCCGCGCTCGACGATCCCGACCTCCATGAACTGGGGTTCCGGCCTGCGAACGGTGGCGGCCTCGCGCTTCACACAAGGAGCGCTGAACCACCATCGAACCCCGCGGCCGGATCCTGACCCAGGGCGCCTGACATCCAAAGCTGGATGCGACCTCGGGCCAGACCCAGGAACGGGTGTCCGCTTCGGCGGCAGATCCTGCCTGCCAGTCCTGCCCCTGCCTGAGCTTCGAACAAGATCGCTAGAGTGGCTGGGTACGCCGACTCCGAGATGGCAGCGGCGCATGTCTTTGACCGACGCCATCGCGGTCCGCGCGCCGGACATCGCATCGGGGCGTGCTGAACCCATCGCCGTGCCCGAGCGCATGTAGCGGGTGGTTCAAGTGTGGCGCCGGACGGGGAGGTTCGAACTCTCCAGGCGTTCGGCCGGTTGGCCGCGACCGTGGCCGGCTCTGGACGATGGTACGTGGACACGACCGTTCACGCGGGCTGTTCAAGCGCCGGTCGGGACGGCTGGGGTGCAACGCGTCCTCGCGTGCCCAGGAGTCGAGGCGCTGGATGGCGGCGTGGTCAGGGCTGCCGGGTGGCGTGGTGATGAGCACGATGGCCTCTTGCTGGTCGTCCACGCTGGTCAGGGCCTGCCATTCCAGGCTGAAGCGGCCGGCGGCGGAATGATGGACGGTGCTGTGGCCGCACGGGTTAAGCCAGAACCGTGTGATCGCAGGCCACGCGCGCATCAGCAGCGGCATGGGCCGCCCTGTGGTCCGAGACCAGGCCGGGCGCTGCCCGCAGAGCACTTCGCAACCGCAGGCAGCCCGTTCTCTCCGATCTTTGATGGCCGCCGCCCCGACGTAGTGGAGACCAGATGCCGATTTATGTCGAACCGCCCGGCTACCAGCCCGGTGGACGCGACGGCGGGGGCTGGAACCGGTCATGCGCCGGCTGCACGGCCGTGCTGGGTTCGACCTTCTACCGTCACCGCATCCTGCTGCGGTGAAGATAACTCAACACCGTCACCGATTACGGGCCAGAGCCGTTCTTTCGGACAGTCCCTGTTGAGCACAGCTGGCGGAACGCGGAGTGTTTTCCGATGCAGTCAGAGTTGCCAACGAGCGGGACGAGAGTGAGGGACGCGGCCGGTGGGCATTGGATCTGTCCGCCACAAACATGCCGATCAGGGCGAGCCGGGTCAGGGCGCAGTCGTCGTGGAGGCGGTAGCCGCCCGCCGAACGGCCGGCGGGGCGGCAGCACGCCGCTGTCGGACCAGAACCTGATCGTCCGCGCCGGCAGTCCGGTCCGGCGGGCCAGCTCTCCGATCGTGTGAAGCGCGTCCGCAGATTGCCTGTCACTCACGATGGGGAGCCTGCACCTTCCACCGGCTGGAGAGTCAAGCCGCCGACATCGCCCGGATCATCATGTCGGTGAGCCCGTCCAGGTATCCAGGACGCGCCTCCACCCTCCGCACGCTGAGCCGCCAGTAGATCGGCGCGACCACCAGGTCGAGCACGAGCTCCAGATCGAGGTCCGCCGGCACCTCACCCCGCTCGATCGCCCGCTCGAACATCACCCTGCTCTGCTCGCGCCGCGGTGTGCAGACCATCGACTCGTTGACGTGGCCCAGCTCCGGATTGCGCGCCGCCTCGGCCGCCAGATCGGGCAGGATGCGGGAGAAGCGGGGGTGGACGTACAGCTCCATGATCGCGTCGAGGGCGGCGCGCAGGTCGCCGCGCAGCGAGCCGGTGTCCGGGACGGACGTCTCGGCTGCCAGGATCTCGGAGATCACGGACATCGCCATCTCCTCCTTGGACGCCCAGCGGCGGTACAGCGCGCTCTTGCCCACTCCCGCCCGTTTGGCCACGGCCTCCATGGACAGCCGCCCGTAGCCGTGCTCGGCCCATTCGTCGAGCACGGCTTCGGTGATGGCCTCGGTGACGGACGTCTGCAGGACGGCCGCCCCGGTGGGGGTGCGACGTGTCATGGGGTCAGTCTAGCGAGTGGACGGTACGGTCCCGTCTCGTGCTACGTTGTGGACGGGACGGAACCGTGCCGTCCAGACGTTAGGAGAATCCTCATGACCCCTCGTGAATTGGTCGATCATGCCCTTGAGATGCTGCTCGCCAAGGACATGGCGGCCTTCTCCCGGCTGTTCGCCGAGGACGGCGTGGTGGAGTTCCCGTTCGCGCCGCCCGGCTATCCGCCGCGGGTGGAAGGGGGTGCGGCGATCACCGCGTATATGAGCGGCTACCCCGGCCTCCTCGACATCCGCGAGTTCCCTGAGCAGACCGTGCACCAGAGCACGGACCCCGACGTGGTGATCGCCGAGTTCGAGGCGGCGGGCTTCGTGGTCGCCACCGGCAAGCCGTACCGGATGCGGTACGTCGCCGTCCTCACCGTGCGCGACGGCCGGATCCACCACTACCGCGACTACTGGAACCCCCTCGCCGCGGCCGAGGCGATGGGCGGCGCGCGGGAGCTGAACACGGCCTTCGGCGGTGACGGCGGTGAGTGAGGTCCTCGTCATCGGCGCGACCGGCACCACCGGCTCGCGGGTGGCCGCGTTCCTGCGCGAACGCGGCGTGCCCGTCAGGACGGCCGGTCGCGGCCAGGGGACGCACGTGCGTTTCGACTGGGCCGAGCGGGCCACCCACGCGCCCGCGCTGCGCGGCGTCTCGGCCGTCTATCTCGTCGCGCCCGCCGGGGTGGCGGATCCCGTGCCCCTGGTGGAGCCCTTCCTGGAGGAGGCGGTGCGTCAGGGGGTACGGCGGGTCGTGCAGCTCAGCTCCTCGGCCGTGCCGGAGGGCGCGGCGGGGCTCGGGGAGGTGCACCGGCTCGTCCGTACGGCGATGCCCGAGTGGGCGGTGTTGCGGCCCTCGTGGTTCATGCAGAACTTCACCGGCCGCACCCTCGCGGTGCGCGAGCGGGACGGGGATCTGCTGTCCGCGACCGGGGACGCCCGTGTGGCGTTCGTGGACGCGGCGGACATCGCCGCCGTCGCCGGCCACGCGCTGACCGACGAGGTCCCGCACAACACCGACCACATCCTGACCGGGCCTGAGGCGCTCAGCTACGACGACGTCGCGGCGGTCCTGTCGCGGCGGGAAGGAAAGCCCGTGCGCCATCGGGCCGTTTCGGTGGCGGAACTGGCCAGGCACTTCGCCGAGCGGGGCATGCCGGCCGACTATGCCAGGATGCTGGCCGCCTACGACGAGGCCATCCGCGACGGCTCGGAGGATCGGGTCACCGACGCCGTCGAACGCGTCACGGGCCGTCCGCCCCGCCGGTTCTCATGGTGAAAGACGTCAGAGATCCTTGAGGAACGTGGCCGCGACCGGGGCGGCGACCTTACCGCCGCGCTCCGCCCTCGACGACCTCGACGACCTCGACGACCACGACGACCACGACGACCACGACGACCACGACGACCACGACGAAGGCGACATCCCCCTTGAAGCTCATGAACCACGCGTGGGACTCCAGCTTCTCGCCGTGCCGTACTCGGCGTGTTTCCCCACTTGCGCCGGCTCGTCAGCCACCCACTGCCGACCGGTGAACGCTGCTGGTTCACCGATGGGCTGGACGTCATCCTCGACGGCATCCAGGCGCAGGGTCGGCGCCGCGACGCCTGAGGCTTTCGATGTCGTCTCGGGTCTCGCTGGCGCGGTCTGCTGGAAGGCGTGAAGGAGCCCGCCGCGCGCCAGCCTCACGACGGCGGGCGGCGGGCTTCCTGGTGCGACTTGCCGTTACGGCGGTCAGCAGGGGCCGAAGGAGCTGAGCTTGTCGTTGGTGTCGCTGCCGATGTTGGACGTGGAGCGCCCGGCCCCGACCGGGCCGACGACCAGGGTGCCGTTGTTCACGCGCCAGAACATCTTCTTCCTGAAGTTGGTGTCGGCGTAGATGCAGATGTCGCGGTTGGTGCGGTTCCAGAACGAGGTGGTGTGGTCGTTGATGTTGAAGCCGAACGGCGCGCTCGCCGTGCCGACGTTCGGGACGTTGGCGGCGCTGCCGAAGAACAGGCCGCGGTAGTTCGTGTCGCCGAAGATGCAGAACATGCCCGGCTTGCACAACGCCCGCTTGTCAGCGGCGACGGCGGCCCCGGCGGTGGTCGCTGCGGAGGCCGGCGTGGCGGTGGAGGTGGCGATGGCCATGGCGGCCAGCGTGGCCAGGGCGGGGGCGGCGAGCGAGCGGGCGACACGAGAGAACATAAGAGTGCTTTCCGTGAGTCTGGGGTTGTTCGGGAACGAAGGTAGGGAGCGGCCCGGGGGCCGCTCCGTGGCGAGATACGCGCTCGACCGCGAAGTGATCGAGGTCACGGCGGCTATAGGGAGGGCTCGACCGGATGGTTGGCCCTGATCACGTCGCCCGGGTCGTAGGTCTGCTTGATCCGCTGCAGCCGTCGCCGTACCTGGTCGGGCTCGAAGGCGAGCCCGTTGTCCGGCCGCCGTTCGGTGAAGTTGCGGTAGGACAGCGGCGCCCGCCAGGGAGCCAGGACGGTGGTGAGCGTGTCGAGGGCCGCGTGCACGGCGGCCGTGGAGGACGCGTCGAAGGTGAGGCCGCCGGAGAAGACGGCGAAGGCCGCGTCCAGCGAGGACACCGCGCCGCCGGGGAGGGCGGCGTCCGGGGCCAGGGCGCCGCCGAGGTGGCGGGCCTCGACCGTCAGCAGCGGTACGTCGGCGTCAGCGCCGGCCACGGCCAGCAGGGCCGCGAGTGTGTCGTCGGTGAGGGCGGCGAGCTGGAAGCCGTCACCGGCGGCCGGGGTGGGGCCGGGCGGGTCCAGGTGCAGCAGGTCGAGCCGGGACGGCGGCGTGGGCGCGAAGGTGTCGAGCTCGGGACCCAAATCCCGCAGCGGCGCGAGCAGCGCGTTGGCCGCCTCCTGGCTCAGCGGGCCGCCCTGGCCGAGCTGCGTCCCCTGGCCGAGCTGGGCGACTGCTTCGACGGCGACCAGCGAGCGGCCCCGGAAGGGCTCCGGGATGTCCTCCAGCGGCGGGAAGCGCAGCAGCCGTCCCAGCGACGTGACCGTGTCCGGCACGGTGGCGGTCCAGTCGCGCCACCGCCGCAGCACCTCCTCGGCCCGCCCGATCGGCCAGTACAGCGCGCCCGCGTACACCTCGGTAATGGGGAACAGGGCGAACTCCAGCTCGGTCACGACCGCGTACGCGCCCCCGCCGCCCCGGATCGCCCAGAACAGGTCGGGCTCGTGGCCAGCGTCCACACGCAGCACGCGGCCGTCGGCGGTCACCACGGTGGCACCGGTGACATGGTTGGCGGCCAGGCCGTGGGAGCGGGCGAACCAGGACAGGCCGCCGCCCAGGGTGTAGCCGACCACGCCGACGTCGGAGGCGGTGCCGGCGAGCCCGGCCAGGCCGTGCTTGGCGGCGGCCGCGCTCACCTCCGCCCACACCACCCCGGCTCCCACCCGGGCCAGTCGCCGCACGGGGTCGATGTGCACGTGCGCCATCTCGAACGTGCGCAGCAGGATGGTGTCGTGCAACGGTCCGAGCGGGGCGGCGTTGTGGCCGCTGGACTGCGGCGCGACGCGCAGGCCGCAGACGCGGGCCGTCTTCAGGGTGGCGGCCACGTCGGCGGCCGAGCGGGCCAGGACCACGGCGGCCGGGCGCTGGTCCACGGCCAGCTGCCAGGCCGCGCGGGCGGCGTCCCAGCCCGGGTCACCGGGCAGGACCAGCACCCCTTCGAGTCGCGAGCCCAGCGCCCGCAAGCCGCCGCCGCCACCGTCAGTGCCGAGGCCGGGGCCGGGAGCAGGAGTGATAGGCATCGTTCGTCCTCTTCGATCAGTGAGTCGTCGTCCTGATCGACGATGCCGGGGCGCGGCCGCCGATCCCATCCCACCCGCCGGGGGTGTTCAGGGCCGCCACCCCCCGCGGCTGCGGGATCGGTCAGGCGGGTGAGGAGCGGCGGATCGCCGTACCGGTGATTGAAGAGTCGACGCCGAATGCCTGGAGACATCCGCTGAGAAATTGCACCGAGAGATCAACGTTACGGTCGAAGGCATGGATGTCCACGACACGGCTCGGCCGCTGGACAGCGCGGGCGTATCGGTGTTCCTGCGCTCGCTCCCCGCCGAGCCTCTGCTCCTCGGCCTGACGAGGCCCGGCACTGCGTGGCGGAGCTGAACGAGGCGCCGTCCCGGCCAGAGGCGCTCACCGCGCTCCACGCCGTCCTGGACGGCCGCTCCCCTGCACGACGGAGACGCTCGACGCGCTACTGGGCCCGGACGAGCGGTGGTCGAACGAGGCCATGGCCATGGATCCGTCGCAGTAGATTGGCCAGTCCGCCGACGCCCAGCGGCTGCGGCTGATCGCCGACGACCTGGTGGCGCTGCTCGACACGCAGGCACCGGGGCTGAGCGCGAAGGACAGGGAGGAGGCGGAGCTGTACGGGCGCACCGCCGTCGGCCTGCTCCGCGACCACCACTGGCCGGCTGACGCCTCCCCCGGACGGTGGGGTCGGCTGTCGGCGCTGCGCGACGGGATGATGGCCGGCAACCTGCGGGCCGTCGCCGAGCAGGGCCCGGCCCTTATCCATGCCAGTAACCTGCACCTGCAGCGGAACAAGACCTTCATGTCGTTCGGTGACCAGACACTGGAGTGGTGGAGCGCGGGCGCGATCGGCGGAGCGCATTTGGGCGACCGGTACGCCTTCCGCGCCCAGGCCTTCGGCACGGTCGGCGACGACGTCCCGTCCCCGCTGGAACCGGCCCAGCTCGGCGAGATCGACGGCATCGTCTTCCTCAAGGAGGCCGTCAGGCTGAAGAAGCCGGCCTGACAGGCGTACCGGCCCACCCCCCTCGAACGGGGGATGGGAGCCCGGGGGACGGCGTGCGACCATGGCGGCATGGGCACCATCGGGGGGTTGGCCGGCGTGCGCGCGTGCGCCGGTGAGCAGGCGCTGGAAGTGTCGGGCAAGGGGTCGGAGGTGTTCGCGGCGGCCGCGCGCCGCCTGCGCCGCGTGGTCCTCTACGACGCGGCGGCCTGGATCGGCACCGACCCGGCGACCGTCCTGCCGACCTCGCCCATGCGCGTGGAGAACATCGGCCAGGAGCACTGCGAGGCGTACTGGCGGCGTGAGTACGGCGCGCACGACGTGCTGACCTTCCGCGACATCGCCCGCTCGGCCTCCCCAGTGGCGACGCTGCGGCAGGCCACCGCCGGCAACGTGGGCAGGAGCGTGCGCTTCCGGGAGTTCATGCGCCCGCTGGGATACACCGACAACCTGCGCGCCGCCTTCCGCATCGGCGCGGGCGTGTGGGGAGTGGTGGACCTGTTCCGCTCCGGCGACCGGCCGCCCTTCGACGAGCGCGACCTGCGGCACGTGGCCGGGCTGGGGCCGGAGATCGCGCCGAGCCTGGCCGGGCTGGCCGTCGCCGTCAGGCAGGAGGGCGGGACGTCAGGCGCTCTCGACGCGCCGGGAACGGCGCTGTTCGACGCCGACGACCGGGTGGTCTTCGCCGACGCCCAGGCCGAGCACTGGTTCGCCGAGCTGGGCGGCTCCCCTTGGCTGCCCCTGACGGTCAGCCTGCGGACGGGAGCCGTCACCTCGGTGGTGGCGCGGGCCAGAGCCGTGGCCGCCGAGCGGGAGTCCGGCCCCGCCGTCATCCGGGTGCGCGGCGGGAGCGGGCGCTGGGTCAGCATCCACGCCTCGGTGCTGCAGAACGGCCGGGGCCAGGCGGGGCCGGTCTCGGTGGTGTTCGAACCGGCGACGGCGACGCAGATCGTCCCCATCATCGTCGAGGCGTACGCGCTGACGCCGCGCGAGCGCGAGGTGACCGAGTGCGTGGCGCGCGGGCACACCACCGCGGAGATCGCCGCGCGGCTGCGGCTGTCGTCGCACACGGTGCGCGACCATCTTAAGGCGATCTTCACCAAGGTGGACGTCAGCAGCCGCGGCGAGCTGGTGGCGAGGTTGTTCGGCGAGCACGCGAACCCCCTCCTGCACGCCCCCGACGCCGACATCGCGCACGTCTGAGAGGGCGTCTGAAGAGCGAAGCTTGTGGTTGATTGCCGGTTATGCGTATCGCCAGTTTGGGGTGGTTTCGCCGGTTATGCGTCGGGTGAGGTTGTCGATGGAGGCTAGGCGGATCATGGCTGTGGCGTGGTCGGGTCGTGTCCCGTAGTCGCGGGCGAGCCGGCGGTGGAGCATGAGCCAGCCCAGGGTGCGTTCGACGACCCAGCGGCGTTTGACGACGTGGAAGCCCGGCTGATGAGCGCGCCGTGGGACCACTTCGACGTCGATACCGAGGCGGGCGCCGTGTTCGATGGCGGCGTTCTTGAAGCCTGTGTCCACCCAGGCCTTGGTGATCGTGGGTAGGTGGCTGGCCTGGGTGAGCAGGGTTTGGCCGATGGCGTTGTCGGACAGGTCGGCGGCGGCGACAGTTGTGGCCAGGAGCAGGCCGAGGGTGTCGGTCAGGATGCCGCGTTTGCGGCCGACGATCTTCTTGGCCGCGTCGATGCCCTGGGTGTCGAGGGGGACGTTGGTGGAGGTCTTGACGCTCTGGCTGTCGATGACGCAGGCGCTGGGCTCGGGGTTGCGTCCTTCCCTGGTGCGCGCCAGGCCGGTCAGCTCGATGCCTAACTGCTCGAAGATGCCTTCCCTGGCCCAGGCGGAGAAGTAGTAGTACACGGTCGTGCGGGGCGGGAAGTCGTGGGGCAGGTACTTCCAGGCGATGCCGGTGCGGTTGACGTAGAGGATGGCGTCGAAGATGTCCCGCAGGCTGGTCGACGGGTCGGCGACGGTGATCCCGGCCCGCGCGCGAGCCTGCATGCGTGCGGCTCGCCAGGCGCTCAGGGTCGGCTCGAGTAACGCCCAGCGGGCGTCGGACAGATCCGAGGGGTAGGGGCGGCGTGCAGTCATAGCCCTCGTGTAGCAGCTGTCGCCGTAGAAGGCTCGCACCTGTCGGGTTGGGCGATTGTCGGGCATCCCGAGATCGGACGGGCAGGATGTGTCTCATCAGGCAAAATGCCAGCTCGATAGCCCTTGCTCGGACGGGCCCTACGTGGCGAAAGCCCATCAATCCCAACATCTGGGGCCAGGCCGAAATCAGCACGAACCCCGACAATCAATCACTAGATGCCCACTCACGCCCAGGCCGGCCCCCCGGGACCACGTCGCATGACGGCCGAGGCTCCTGCGCATGACCACAGTCCCGGCGAGCGGGTCTGGGCTCGGCGCCGCCCCCGGCCGCGCAACGTGGTTTGGCTGATCGCCACAGGCGACCGTCGGCTCACCGGAGCACCGCCGATGGGCATGAGCTGAAGGAAGAGGGCCTCGGTTCCGTTTCCATGGCAGAGGAAGCCGGCCCCGCAGCCCCCCTCCAACGTCTGCCGGGTCGGGCTCCATCTGCCCACCACCCTCACCGACAGCGCGCTGAGCAGGAAGGACCCGGGGTTCCAAGGAACGCTTTTCCCCGGAAGTTCGCCCTGGACATCCTGGCCTGGAACCGGCTCGGCGCCGCCCTGCTCGGCGACCTGGCCGCCCTGCCACCGCAGCACCGTAACTATGTTCGCATGCTCTTCCTCGACCCCCATGTCCGCGCCCTGCAAGACGACTGGTCCGCCCGCGCCCGCGAAGCCGTCTCCAGCCTGCGCATGGCCGCCGGCACCTTCGACCTCGACTGGCAAGCCCTGGCCAACGTCGAGGATCACGAACAGATCATCGCCCTCATCACCACCCACCCCGACAGCCCCGACCACGCCGCCATCCGCCGGCTCGCCTCATGGGCCAGCAAACAGGGCCTGCAACCGAGCCACTCGGCCGGCTGCTGAGAATGCCGCCGGCCTCAAATGATGGTGATGCGGGTCGAAGAAGCCCTCTGAACGGCATGTTCTCCGACAGCAGGGTGCTGGTCGGGGGAACTCGCCCGCTGAAGAACCGTTCATGATCACCGGAATCAAGAGTGTCGCCGCGACCCGCGAGGGCCTGGCGGCTCGATCGGCCGGGCGTGTGGCTCTCCGGCCGGAACCGGCCGCCGCCGGCCAGGATCACCACAGCAATGCGACGATCTTCAAACACCCTCACATGCGGAAGACGGGGCTAGGGGCACGCGATCGGCGGGCTAGCGCTGCCAGGAAGTCTTGGCCTCGTGTGATCTCCGCCCGGTGGGCGGGGAGCCGATCCCTGGAGAAGAGGAATGGGCATGACGTCCGTCTTTGGAAGGCTGAGCGACCGGCTGCTGGCGATGATCGTCCCGCAGGAGAACGCGGCCGCCGTGGAGTGTTACTACATCTACAAGTGCATCTACCCGATCAGACTGCGCGCCCGCTGCTGTGACGGCAGCTGCGCCCCGTACGTGATCATCAGCGAGAACGGCTGCTGACGATCGAGAACGCCGCTCCTGCCCACCCATGCGGGCGGGCAGGAGCGGCGCCGTCGTTGTCAGGAGCGAGCCGCCTCCTGGTAGCCACTGGCCTGGAGCCGGAACAGCCTGGCGTAGCCGCGTCCCGACGCCATGAGCTGCTCGTGCGTCCCCGACTCGACGATGACGCCGTCCTCCAGGACGGCGATCAGGTCCGCGTCCCTCACGGTGTTGAGCCGGTGCGAGATGAGCAGGCTCGTGGCCCCGTCCCCCTGGCGGCGGATGCGGCCGTGGACGTCGGCCTCGGCCTCGGGGTCCAGCCCGGCGGAGGCCTCGTCGAGGATCATGAGATCGCGGCGGCCCCGGAACATCGCCCTGGCCAGGGCCACGCGCTGCCACTGGCCGCCCGAGAGCACGACGCCGGTCTCCGGGTCGTCCTTGTCGTCCTCGCTGAAGAACATCCGCGTGAGCATGGTGTCGTAGCCCCGTGGCAGCGCGGAGAGCTTGCCGTCGATGCCGGCCTCCCTGGCCGCGCCCTGGACGCGAGCCTCGTCCCCCCGGGCGGCGACGAAGCCGATGGAGATGTTGTCGGCGGCGGACAGGTCGTACGCCATGTGGTCCTGGAAGACGCCGCTGACGCGCTGCCGCAGATGGTCGGGGTGGAGGTGGCGGAGGTCGACGCCGTCCCAGGTGATGCTGCCGTGCTGCGGGTCGTAGAACCGGCACAGCAGCTTGACCAGCGTGCTCTTGCCGGCGCCGTTCAGGCCGACGACGGCGACGGCCGCGCCGGCCGGGATGAACAGGTTGAGCCCGCGCAGGATCCACGGATGGTCGTCGCTGTAGCGGAACCAGACGTCGTTGAGCCGGATGCCGTCGCGCAGCCGCGGCATGGGGGCGGGCGCGGCGGGGACCGGCAGGTCGGGCTCGGCCTGGATGACGGTGACGCTGTGGCCGAACATGATGAGGTCCTGGTGGAGCCCGGCGATGCCGGAGACCAGCCCGTTGAGCGCGTTCTGGACGGCGGCGACGGCCGCGATCAGCAGGGACACGTCGCCGGCGCTCAGCGCGCCGGAGCCGGCCGCGATCACCGCCCAGACGAGCCCGCCACCGGCGACCAGCGCGCCCAGGAGCGTCAGCAGGCCCTCGACGGAGAGCTCGCGCAGGTCCATGCGGCGGTGGGCGTCGTTGGTGGTACGCAGCTCGCCCATCATGCGGTCGCGCAGGAACCGGCCGCTGTTGAAGAGCCGGATCTCCTTGGCCGCCTCGATGGTGCCGAGCAGGTTGCCGTAGAAGAGCTGGCGCCGCTCGGCCGGGCTGGTCTCCCACAACATCGCCATGCGGCGGCGCGACAGCCGGAGCTGCGCCACCAGGGCGGGAGCTCCGGTGGCCAGCACGATGCCGGTCAGGCCCGGGCTGATGACCAGGAGCGATCCGGCCATCCCCACGAGGGTGACGAGCGACTGGACGACCCTGAACGACCCAGTGACGATGCCCTGCCCCGTCTGCATGCCGTTCTGGGCCAGCCGCAGCCTGTCGTGGAAGACCGGGTCCTCGAACGGGCGCAGGCCGGCGAAGCGCAGGGTGGCGGTGAAGAGCTGGGCGGTCGTGTGCGCGGTGAAGAGCCGGCCGATCTGGCTGCCGAGATACCGGCTGACCTGCGGCAGGGCCGCGACCAGCACCCCGGCGCCGGCCAGGCCGGCCGCGAGGGCCGGCAGCCCGGTCGCGGGGACGTCGCCCACCAGGCTGTCGACGACCGCCTTGGTCAGCCAGGCCACGGCGATCGGCGCGAGCGCCTCGGCCAGCATGACCAGGACGTAGAGAAGTGTCAGGCCGGGGGCCGTGCGGATGGCCGTCCCCGCCGCGACGCGAGCGGCGGCGATCATGTGCCTGCGGCGACGGGCATGACGTGGTCGCTGGAGACCACCGTCCCGTCCGCGCCGATCCGGAGGACGGTCGGGTAGCCGCTGACCTTGAACGCCGACTGCACGGGCCCGCCGGGCGTCTCGTGGACGACCCGCGCCACCTGGGCGAGCTGGTCGACGTACGCCTCCGAGGGTTCGCCGGGCTCGGCGGCGACCACGGCGAGTACCGCGTCGTGAGTCCGGCGGGCGTGCTCGACGAACCGCGGCAGCAGCTTCTCGCACGGCTCGCAGCCCACCGAGAAGAAGCCGACCAGGGCCGGGCCGCCGAGCAACTCGGCGGAGATCGGCTCGCCGCCGGTGGTGGTGGCGGCGAAGTCCGGGAGCCTGTCACCTCGTACGAGCCCTTCGCCGCGCATCGGGTCGGCATGGGCGGCGGGCTGTGCGGCCTGATGGCGCAACCGCCGGATCACGCCCACGGTCAGCAGCAGATTCACCATGCACAGCAGACCGACCAGCACGACCGCGGCGACCAGGTACGGCATGACACACTCCCCGACGTTTGCATGAACCCACGACGAGGGATGCTCCCCGATCCTCCTAGCGCGTCCCTAGCGCGCGGCTGGCCTCCGGCTCCGGCCCTGAAGATCTCCGAGATCAGCTCCACGCCGTCCTGACCGGCCTCCCCCCGCCCGACACGGCCGACAGCGCGCTGGGACCAGATCATGGACTTCATCCGGCTGCCGGCCACCCGCTTGTTCCTGACCCTGCTCGCTGAAGCCGTGGAGACCGGCTCCCCGATCCGCGAACACTACGCACGCCTGCACACGGCGCTGCGGCAGGGGGTGCGGGCCCGGGTCCCGGAGCACGCGACGCCCTCGGACGCCACTCCGGAGGCGCTCACGGTCCTGCTCGTGGGGGACCGTCAGCACAGTGGCGGGTGGCGCCCGAGGCGGTCGCCCTCGACGCCGTCCAGGCCACGATCCGCGCCCTGCTGCGCCCGAGCCTCGGCCTCGCCTGATGTCGGCCTCGCCTGATGTCGGCGTAGCCGTGGACTCGGGCATCAGGTCTTCAGGCGGTGGGCATCAGGTCGCGGCGGCGCAGGAACGCCAGCCCCGCCGCAGTCAGGGTGATCGCCACCACGGTCAGCCCCAGCAGTGGCGCTGCCGGTGACGAGGCGCTGCCCAGTAGCGTCGCCGGCACGTGCACGAACGGCGAAAGGTCGAGGATGATCCCGGTGGCCAGCTTGAACTCCGCCAGCAGATCCACGACCAGGAAGAGGCCGAGCGCGGTCCAGCTCACGGCAGCCGCCAGTCGTGGCAGCAGGCCGGACAGCAGTGTGGCGATCCCGACCACCGTCCAGACCGCGGGCAGGTAGGCGAGCGTGGCCCCGGTGACGCGGGCCAGGTCGCCGTCGAAGGTGAGCCCCGCCGCAGCGCCCAGCACGGTCAACAGCAGCACCGGGCTCACGACGGCGAACACCAGATGGCTCAGCGCCCAGCGCAGCCGGCCAACGGGGGTGGACAACAGCAGCTCGGCCCGGCCCGCCGACTCCTCCGCGCGGGCGCGCAGCGCCGACACCAGCGCCGCCCCCGCGACGAGCTGGCTGAGCACGTACATCACAAAGGTGAAGAACACATCCGAGAGCCGGGCTTCGGCGCCACCGAGGGTGGCGGCCAGCTCCCGGAACTGCGGCGTGTCCAGCTGGGCGTTCAGCCCGCGGGCCGCGACGCCGAGCAGGGCGCCCAACGCTCCGAAACCGACCGCGAAACCCGCCAGGGTGCCGCGGTGCAGGCGAGCGGACAGGCCGAACGCGCCCGGCAACGTTCCCTCGGCAGGTCCGAGGCGGACGGAGATCAGGCCGCCCGCCACGTCCCGCCGCGTGGACAGCGTGAACGCGACCGCTGCCAGGGCGGCGGCGAACACCGCGATGAGCCCCAGCACCCACCACTGGTCCCCGGCGTAGGGCCTGGTCAACCGGACCCAGCCGAACGGCGTCAGCCACGCCAGCCAGCCGATGCCGCCGGTGTCGGCCAGCGAGCGCAGCGCGAACAGCAGGCCGCCGATGGCGATCGCGATGCCGCGCGCCGTACCGGAGGATGCGGTGAGCTGCCCGGTGACGGCGGCCACGGCCGCGAACGCCCAGCCGCCCGCGGCGGTGGACAGCCCGAACAGCAGCGAGGAACCCGTGGGCAGCCCGCCCGCGACCAGGGCGGGCACCGACAGCAGACCGTGCAGCAGGTTGGCGGCCAGCACGACCGCGAGCGCGGCGGCCAGCGGAGCGTGGCGGCCGATGACACCTGAGGCCAGCAGTTCCCGCCGTCCGGTCTCCTCCTCGACACGGGTGTGCCTGATCATCAGCAGGATGCTGATCAGCCCGCCGATCAGCGCCAGAGAGGAGCCGAGCGTCCATGCGGTCAGGCCGCCGACGCTCGTGTCGTAGATGGGGCCGCGCATGGCCAGCTGCGCGGGATTGCTCGCCGAGGCCGCCGCGAAGGAGTCGCGGGCGGCCTGGTCGGCGTACAGATCAGTGGTGGCGGAGGCGATGCTTGCCGGAAGCAGCGCGGTGATCGCGATCCACACGGGCAGCAGCACGCGGTCCCTGCGCAGGATGAGCCGGATCAGTGTCCCTGTGCCGGTCATGGTGCCGGTGGTGCCGGTCATCAGGCGGCTCCCTCGTAGTGGCGCAGGAACAGCTCTTCCAGTGTCGGTGGCTGCGTGGTCAGGCTGCGTACGCCCGCCCGGGCCAGCTCGGCGAGCACCGGGGTGAGCGCGTCGCCGTCCACCTGGCAGCGCAGCCGGGCACCGTCCACGGTCAAGCCGTGCACGCCGGGCAGGGCGCCAAGGCCCGGCGTCGGTCCGATCAGCTCGGCGGTGACCGAGGTGCGGGTGAGGTGGCGCAGGTCGGCCAGGCTGCCGGACTCGACGGTGCGTCCGGCGCGGATGATGCTGACGCGGTCGCACAACGTCTCCACCTCCGACAGGATGTGGCTGGACAGCAGCACGGTGCGGCCGTCGCGCTTCTCCTTCAGGACGCAGTCGTTGAAGACCGCCTCCATGAGGGGGTCGAGGCCGGAGGTGGGCTCGTCCAGGATCAGCAGCTCCACGTCGGAGGCGAACGCGGCCACCAGCGCGACCTTCTGCCGGTTGCCCTTGGAGTAGGTGCGGCATTTCTTGCGCGGGTCGAGCTCGAAGCGCTCCAGCAGCTCGGCGCGGCGTTTCGGGTCGAGGCCGCCGCGTACCCTGCCCAGCAGGTCGATGACCTCGCCGCCGGTCAGCGACGGCCACAGGGTGACGTCGCCGGGCACGTAGGCGAGCCGCCGGTGCAACTCGGTGGCATCGCGCCAGGGGTCGCCACCGAGTAATGCGATCCGGCCGCCGTCGGCGCGCATCTGCCCCAGCAGGATGCGGATCGTGGTGGTCTTGCCCGCGCCGTTGGGGCCGAGGAAGCCGTGCACCTCGCCCGTCTTGACGGTGAGGTCGAGCCCGTCCAGGGCCCTGACCTGGCCGAAGGTCTTGACCAGGCCGTCGGCGTGCACTGCGGCGTTCATTGGTGTCCCTCAAGTTTCTCCAGGCCCGTCCGCGCCTGGTCGAACAGTTCGCGGCCGAGGAATTCGGGCCGGATCAGGTCGAGCTGGGCCTTGCCGACGCGCAGCGCGCCCTGCGGGTCGTACAAATCCGTGCCCAGCGCGCGGGAGACGTGCTCGTGCAGCACCGTGATGCCCAGTTTCATCGCCGTCAGCACGGTCGCGCGGGCGCGGTGATCGGCCTCGGCCTGCTCGTCGTCGGAGAGATGCTCCTCCGTCACGCTGACGAGTTCGTCGAACATGGCGGCGGCCGCGGGAGAGCCGTCCACGAGGGCGCGGCCGAGGTACTTCATCAGCGGCGGCGCGGTCCGGTGGACGTTCTCGATGAATTCCGGCTTGTCCAGGCCGCGGTCGGTGACGCCCGCGGTGGCCTGGTCGCGCAGGTAGCCGAGGACGTACTCGTCGCACGCGTGTCTGAGTGCCTCCTTGGTGCCGAAGTGGTGCTGCACCAGGCCCGGCGAGACCTTGGCGGCCTCGGCGATCCCGCGGATCGTGGTGGCCTTGACCCCCTGCTCCGCGAACAACGCCATCGCCGCGTCGCGGATGCGGGCACGCGTCGTCAGATCCTCTTCAGTGATTGGTCGCACGTCCAGCATTCTATACAAACGTATTGCAGACCATGCAAGCGTGCAGCGCTGGAGAGACCCTAGGCGTGGCGGCGGCGCCGATAGTAGGCGTAGGCCAGGGCGAGCACGATCGGGCCCCACAGGTTCAGCGGGCTGACGCATGCCGTGGCCAGGATCTCCCACCAGACGTTCTCGTAAGCGACCTGGTCAACGACCCCGACCCACTGGAGCACCGTCTGTACCGGCAGCATCGACAAGATCGCACCCCCGGCCACCGCGGGGATGATCGCGGCCATCGGCCGTACGCGCCGCCCCCCGAGGAACGGGATCCAATTCGGGACGACCTCTCCCCACCGGCGCACGAGGCCGATGCACAGCAAGGCCGCCAGCTCCGACAACACGCTGAGCCCGAAGACGTACGGGATGGTGATCCACAATGGCGATACCGGCGCGTCGTCGAGCTGACCCATTTCGAAGTGAAAGGCGAACGGCAGCCTCCACAGACACGAAGGAAGCAGCAGCCAGGGAAGCGCGTAGGCGGCACGCAGCGCCCAGCGTGGGACGGGCCGTTCGGTGTCGCTGGCGGCCGGAGCCTTGTGCAGCGAGTTGATCGTCATTGTTCTACCTCCAGGACTGTCTGGATGACTAGCCGACGTGTATTCGATCTCGGTGATTCATCTGGCCGTCGGAGGCCGGGCCGGCCGTCGGCGGTGAGACCGGCCGGCAGCCATCTCTCCCGCGTCCGCTTCTGCCGCCCCGCGCCCTGCCCGAGTGCTCCGTAGACGGCGCTTGACAGCAGCACGCCGGACACCGGTTTCCGTACCATCGCCGCCTCCTGGCCTCTGGAATCAGGACCCAGACTGCGCTCGCGTGGCGAGGAAGACATCTGCCGATCGGCTGATTCGCCGGCGCGGGCGCTGCCCTAAAGTGCCGCCCATGAGACTTCTCGCAGGCGGGCTGGTGGCGGTCGGCGCGCTCGCGCTCGCACTCGTCCTCCGGCCGCTCCCGAGCCCGCTCGTCGTCGTGCCCGCGATGCTCACGGCCGCAGCCATGTGGCTCGTCTGGTGGCCGAGGGCACGCCCCCGCCTCGCGGCGATCACGGCGGCCGCCGGGGTGACCGGCGCGGCGTGCACGCTCGCCTGGTTGGCCGATCCCGGCACCGCCGGCGGCCCGTCGACCTACGTTCACACGGTCGCCGTGCTCACGCTCATCACGCTGACCGTGCGCTGGGCCGCCGTGCGGCAGGCGGTCCCGGCTGTGGGGGTGGCCGCGATCTCCGAGGCGCTCCTGGCGTTGCAGATCACCCAGCCACCACCCTCGGGCCTCGACGCGGTCGCCCTCACCCTCTTCTGGTCCATCGGCACGGCGGGAGCG
This sequence comes from Nonomuraea thailandensis, assembly GCF_024172165.1. Classification (GTDB taxonomy): domain Bacteria; phylum Actinomycetota; class Actinomycetes; order Streptosporangiales; family Streptosporangiaceae; genus Nonomuraea; species Nonomuraea thailandensis. Next base: position 3,437,738 of record NZ_JAMZEB010000002.1, read on the forward strand.
GTGGGCCTCGGCGCGTATCTCCGCACCCTTGACCGGCGCCGGGTCGAGGCGGTCAGGCAGGCCCGCCGTACCCAGCGGCTGCAGCTCGCCCGCGACCTGCACGACTTCGTCGCCCACGACGTCAGCGCCATGGTCCTGCAGGCACAGGCGGCGCAGATCCTGCTCGACCGCGATCCGTCCGAGGCCGCGGCGGCGCTGCGGGCGATCGAGGAGGACGGCTCGCGGGCGCTCGCGTCGATGGACCGGAGCGTGCGCATGCTGCGCGAATTGGAGGGTGACAGCGCCTCCGCCGAGCCGCTGCCCGGGCTCGACGGCCTGCCCGATCTGGTACGGCGTTTCGCCGACGCGGGTTTTCCTGACACCGAGATGCGCGTCGAACCGTCCGGCCCGGTGCCGCGCGAGGTCGCGACCACGATCTACCGCATCGTCGTCGAGGCGCTCACCAACGTCAGAAAGCACGCACCGGCCGGGTCGAGCGTCGCCATCCAGGTGAGCGACGAGACAGGGCCGGTCGTCGTGACCGTAGCCGACCATGCACGCGACCGGGCACTGCCACGCCTGCCGCCCGCCGAACGCGCCGGCGTCGGCCTGGCCGGGCTGGCCGAGCGGGTGCAGGCGCTGGGCGGCGAGTTCACCTCGGGCCGCGCCGCCGGCGGCGGCTGGGTCGTGAAGGCGGTGTTCCCATGACCATCCGGGTTCTGATAGCCGACGATCAGCCGGCCGTCCGGCGCAGCTTCCGCACGATCCTCGCCGCCCAGCCGAACTTGGAGGTGGTGGGCGAGGCAGCGGACGGCGTGGCCGCGCTCGACCTCGCCCGTGAGCTGCGGCCGGACGTGGTCGTCGCCGACATCCGCATGCCGCGCATGGACGGGCTCGAACTCACCCGGCGCCTGGCCGGCCCCGAGACGCCATCGCCGATGCGGGTGATCGTCGTGACCACGTACGACCTCGATGAGTACGTGCACGCTGCCCTCCGCGCAGGAGCCTGCGGGTTCCTGCTCAAACACGCGGGGCCGGTGCTCCTCGTGGAGGGCATCAGAGCGGCAGCCGCCGGCGATGCCTTGATCAGCCCCTCGGTGACCGTACGCCTGCTGCGCCATCTCACCCCGTCACCCGCTCGTACCGGCGTACCGGGCGAACAGCCGCTGAGCGACCGCGAGCTGGAGATCGTCAAGCTGGTCGCCGCAGGGAGGTCCAACCCCGAAATCGCCGCCGAGTTGTTCATTTCGGCGGGCACCGCCAAGACTCACGTGGCCAACGTCCAGCGCAAGCTCGGTGTGCGCAACCGCGTGGGCATAGCCGCCTGGGCCTGGGAACACGGCCACGCGTGAACCCTGAGCGAGCGCCTGCGGTGACGCCGACACCGTTCGATCGCGGCGACGGCGGTCGCTGCGGCGCTCTGTCTGCCGCGCGCGTTGTGTGCGCGATCGTGTCGAGGAGCCCGAACCCTTCCACCTCGATCACACTGTTCTGGCCGTACAGGCTCCACTCGCTGTCCTCGCGTCACAGGCGCAGGTCGCCCCCCTGGACCGTCGACGCCCACGCCCGGGGCGGGTGGCCGTACCTGACTGTACGGCTTCGCCTGGGGAGGACCGGCAGGCGCAACCCGCGGCATCGATGTCCCCTTCGTCGTCGGCCTTCCAAGACCTGGTACGCCGCCCCCTTCTCGGTAGCCCTCCCCGCCCTGTCCGGGCCGATCCCCACCGCCTGGACCTCGTTCGAGACCACCGGTGACTCAGGAAGGCCCCGCAAACGTCTTGTCGTAGTCGATCGGGCTGAGCTGGCCGAGGCGGAAGTGCCGCCGGACTGTGTTGTAGCGGTTGATCCAGCGGAACACCGCCAGGCGGGCGGTGCGGGGCGTCGGGCCAGTGGTGCGCCGCCGCAACGGCACGCGTTTCAGACTCGCGTCGACGAACTCAGTCGCCACGTCGTCGGCGCTGGTGCCGACCGCGCCTCGCCAGCTTCGAGCACGTCGTCGGGCGCCTGCTCCAGGGTGTCGGCCAACATCTGGAACCCTCGGCGGCCACGGCCGTTAGCAGCTCCGCCGTGTGGCCGAAGGGGGTACGAGTGGGCGGTGGGTGAGAAGTTCGCGCCCCGTAGCCTTGGACTCTCCGACGCCGTCGGAAACTCGACCCTCATGGCGTACGTGTTCGGGTCCCGCCGCCAGTGGAAGATCACCAGCATGCCGTCGGGCTCTGTACGGACATCGACGGCGGAGTACCCGTCCCTCACAGCGCCTGGACGCTGCAAGCGTGTCCTGACCGCTTCGAGGACCTCCTGCCGGGGCCACCCGATGGTCATGTGTCCAGACTCCCACGCTCACACCCTGATCCAATCGGCACAAGCCACTGCAGCTCGCACCCCCTTCACACTCCGCAGGGCCGGCGGCCACCGCCCTCGGCCTGGTGCGCGGACGGCAGCGACGGCCGGCCGCAAGATGCACCCTGCTGCCTTGCCCTCTCCGTGAGCGGCCCAGCCCGGACGCGGTCAGCCGGGAACGGGCCCGTTGTCAGCTGGGCTCCTCGAAGTGGAAGGCCTTGATGAAGCAGTTACGCGGTTGGTTGATCGCGAAGAGGATGCAGTCGATCAGGGATTGGCTGGTGAGCGGCTCTTCGGGATCTCCTGCTGTGGTGTGCCATCCAGGCGTGAGTGGGTCCGCGTTGTCGAAGTCGGGTGGGTAGAGGGAGATCACGCGTACTCCTTGCGGGCGAAGACGCTTGGAGAGGATCTCGGTGAAGCCGGCTTGGGCGCTCTTCGCGCTGTAGAAGGCGTCGTGGGCGGTGGAGCGTGCGTGTCCGGGGAGTCCGGCGGTTGAGATCATGGTGACGATGTCCGGTTTGACCGAGCGCAGGAGCAGGGGCAGGAAGTTCTTGGTGACCAGGATGGTGCCGGTGGCCCCGGAGGCCAAGGTGTCGATGACGTCATGGTCGGAGACGGCCAGGAGGTCTTGGCCTTCGAGGTAGCGCGCCGCATTGTTGATCAGGACGTCAATGTGGTCGGTATGTGCCGCGACCTGGTGGGCGAAGTCGCTGATGGAGGTTGGGTCGGTCAGGTCGCAGGCGAAGGCGTGGGCTTTTCCGGTACCTCGGCTGCGGATATCGTCTCGGGTTCGTTCGGCTGCCGCGAGTGTCCGGGCGGAGAGAAAGACTTGGGCGCCGAGATCGGCGAGGGTGATGGCCAGGGCCCGCCCGAAGTCGCGTCCGGCTGCGGTGATGACGACCTTGTGATTGTCCAGTCTCATGCGCGTTCCCTGTTAGTGGTCTTCGGGCTGATCCCGGCAGCGTAGGTCATCCGGTCGCCAGCGGAGGTTCGTTGCCGGACGACGGCGACGTCGATGAGGATGCCGAGCATGCGGGCGAGCAGGGCGGCGGGCAGATGGGTGACAAGCGGAACAGGACGGTGCAGCGGGCTGTCAGTGCGGGCACCGGTTGATGCGCCGGTTCCGCACTGAGGTCTGGGACGGGCTCACCTGGACGTCAAGAAACTCGGCCCTCGACCCCTGGTCTGGCTGAAGCGCTACAACACCGCAAGGCCACCTGCAGCCCTCGGCGGCCGGCCACCCACCAGCCGGCCGACACCACGTTCATGACCGAGTACACCTAGCGCGTGGCGGCCAGCCATCGGCTGACCGCGGCCATGGCTGTCCCCTCGCTGTCAGCATCGATGCGGGTGGCGAGGTCGGCGATCGTCACCTGACGCAGGGCGTCCGCCCAGGCGTCCTCGGCCGTGGCCATGGCACGGGCGATCGCGCACGGCCGCTGACATCGTTCGGCGGGGAGGGCGAGCGGGCCTCGCTGCCGGATCTCGGTGCACCGGTAGGCGGGCTCGTCGCCGTCGATGGCCCGCACCACCTCCAGCACCGAAATCTGGGCGGCTGGCCGAGTGAGTTCATATCCGCCTACGTGTCCGGCCGTCGAGCGCACGATGCCGGCACGCGAGAGCGCCTGCAGGTGCTTGGCCAGGTAGGCGGGAGGGGTTCCGTGCAGTTCGGCGAGCCTGGCCGCGGGGACGGGCTCGCGGCTCTGACTGAGGGTGACGCAGCTGTGCAGCGCCCACTCCACCCCGGTGGACAGCTTCATGGTCGTCAGCCTACTCAACTCGGACATCTTCTGTCCGAGTCATGATAGAACTCGGATAGAAACTATCCGAGATCATTGGAGTGTTCATGACGTTGACGGCTTCACCACCGGGCAAACAAGTGCTCGCATGGGCTGGACTGGCGATGTTCGTGGCGGCGGCCAATCTGCGGCCGGCGATCGCCGCGGTCTCGCCGCTGGTGGATCGCATCCGCGCCGACCTGGACCTGAGCGCGACCGGGGTGGCCCTGCTGACGACCGTTCCCACGCTGGCCATGGGATTGTGCGCACCTCTGGCCGCCGTGGCGGGCCGCCGGTTCGGGCTCCATCGCGGGGTGCTGCTCGGCCTGATCGTCATCGCCGTGGCCACCGCCGCCCGCCTGGCCAGCGGGTCCACCTGGCTGCAGCTGAGCTGCGCGGCGGTCGTCGGGGCGGGGATCGCCATCGCCCAGACGCTGCTGCCCGCTGTCGTCAAGAGCCGCTTCGCCGACCGGGCGGGCCTGGCCACCGGCCTCTACACCGCGGGGCTCGGCGCAGGCGGCGCCGTCGCGGCCGGAGTCAGCGGGCCCCTGGCCGACTTCCTCGGCTCCTGGCCCGGGGCGCTGGCCTCCTGGTCGGTGCTCGCGCTGGCCGGGGTAGCGGCGTGGGCGACGTCCCGGCGCTCCCTGGCGCTGGACCGGGCGGCCACCCCCGCGGGCCCGCTCACCACGGGGCTGCCCTGGCGCAGTGGCGTGGCCTGGCGGGCGACCGCCCTGTCCGCGGCCAACTCCGCCCTGTACTACTGCGAACTGGCCTGGATCGTACCCCTGCTCCAGGAGAACGGGCTCGGCGCCGGAGCCGGGACACTGCTGACGGTGATGATCTGCATCCAGGTGGTCGCGATGCTGGCGGTCCCGGCAGTGCTCGGTGAACGGCGCGACCTGCGCGCAGGACTCACGCTGACGGCGGCACTGACCGCGCTCGGCTTCGCCGGCCTGGCCCTCGCCCCCGCCACGGTGACGTGGCTGTGGATCCTCGCCTTGGGCATCGGGCACGGCGGCCTGTTCACCCTGGTGCTGACAGTGCCGGTAGCGGTCAGCCGCGACTCCGCCGAGGCGGGCAGAATCAGCGCGATGGCCTTCTTCGTAGGCTACGGCTGCGCCGCACTGGCTCCCGTGCTCGTGGGCATCCTGCACGACGCCACGGCTGATTTCCGCCTCGCCTTCGTCCTGCTGGCCGCAGCGGCCGCACTGACCGTCGTGCCCATCACACGGCTCCGGACGGGGACGGCGCGCTCATGACACGGCTCGACGCTGGCGAAATCACCGCCCTGTACCGCCGCTGCTATGCCGGCCCGCCCTGGTCGGAGCCCCCCGAGCAACTCGACGCCTACCCCGATCGCCTGGCGGAAGCCCTGGAACGTCCTGACTTCAACGCGTGGGTAGAACGCGACCACGAAGGAAGGCTGATCGGCATCTGCTACGGCTGGCCGACCCCTGCCGACCTGTCAGGCAGCCGCATCTATGACATGCTGAGGGACTCCTTCGGCGCACCCGCCGTCTCCCGGATGACCGCGGGCTCCTTCGAGGTGGTCGAGCTGTTCGTCCACCCCGAGGCCCGTGGGAAAGGCATCGCCTCCAGGCTGCTGGCCCAGGCCACCGCCGGCTGGCCCAAAGCCTGGCTGATCACCTCTCCACAAGCACCCGCCGCCCGGCTGTACCACCGCCTGGGCTGGCAGGAGGCCGGTCCGCTCCCGGGTGACCCCCCGCTCGCGCTGTTCACGCTCGAAGGTGATCAGCGGATGCCGCAGGAGTACTAGGTTCTGTCTTCAGATGATCACAGCCAGAGCAGTGGAGCCGCGATGGTGACCACGGCGGTGTTGGAGCTTGCGGTCTTGTCGTCGCGGGTGGCCAGGCTGCGGAAGTGCTTGAGCCGGTTGAAGCAGCGTTCGACGACGCTGCGGCGCTTGTGGAGGGCCTGGTCGCAGCGGGGTGGCCGGCCGCCGCGGGATCCTCGTCGCTGAGGGGCGGCGAGCTGTGCCGTGCCGATCGGATCAATGGTTCCGGCGGCGTCGGTGGTAGGCGTAGGTGACGGCGGCGAGCAGGGGTCCCCACAGCAGCAGCGGGAGGTAGCAGAGGTAGTAGATCGCCGCCTCCCAGCCGCCTGCTTGGGTGGGGAAGTCGGCGGGAGTCGGCTCTCCTCGCAGGGTCACTCCGGCGAGCTCGGTGACGACGCAGGCTGTCCACAAGACCGTCAATGCCACGGCGCCGAGACCGGCGGGGATGGCGGCGACCGGGGTCGGCACTCTGCGGCCACCCAGCCCCGGAACCCAGCGCGGGACTCGTTCTCCCCAGGCGGCGACCAGTCCGACGGCCGCGAACGCCACCAGCTCCGACACGATCGACAGCAGGACGACATAGGCCCGCTCGCCGAACGGGAGCCCGTCGCCGAACGCGAACGGCAGCCGCCACAGGCTGGACGGCAGCACGGTGAACGGGATGGCGTAGGCGGCGATCCGCGCCCAGCGGGGCACCCCGGCCACCGGGGCATGGGCGGCTCTCCACGTGCTACGCAGCCGCCCGGTGGCCACCGGCGCGTTCATGGTCGATCCTGTTGTTCCGGTGGTCATGGCAGCCGGCAGCGGCGTGCCGAGGATCCGATCGGTTCTCGTCATGCCGATCACGCTAGGAACGACCGGAGCCGGCCGCCTCCCCCTGGCGAGGGAGTGCGCCGGACGGGCCGTCGGCTAACGTCGATCGTCGTGAAGCACCACATCGTCCGGGCCGTGCGGGCCGGGATCTACCAACTGCTGGGCGCCGCGCTGCTGACTCCGGTCGCCGTAGTGCTCGGCCTGCCCATCCTGACCGAGTGGACGCCGGGGCGTGTGCTGGTGTTATGGGCGGCCTGCCTGCCGGCCTCCGTGCTGCTTGCCCTGACGCCGCTGGTGCGGCGTCTGGAGGTGGCCGCGTTGTCGGAGCTGCTCGACGTCGAGGTGCCCAAGCGGGCGGACCGCGTCTACCTGGTGGTGCTGACCAGCCTGCACCTGTACGTCGGTGGCACACTCAGCGGGGGCATCCTGGCGCTGACGCCCGGGCTGGTGTCGCTGCCTGAACTGGCGCGGGCGGGGCTAGGCGAGCCTGCCGAAGTGCTCCTGATCGCCGCCACCCTACTGACCGTGATGGTCGCCGCGGGACTCGGCCAGCGCTGGGCGGCGCGCCGGCTGCTGCGTACCGAGCCATCACGCGTGATCGACGAGCTCGGCCGCCGTCAGCGCCTCGCCCTGGAACTGCACGACTCCGTCGGCCACGCCCTCAGCGTCGTCCTCGTGCAGGCGATGGCCGCCCAGGCGGCACTGCAGCGCACCGAACCCGCGCTCGCCGTACAGTCGCTGGAGCACCTGACGGCCACCGCCCGCAACGCCCAGCAGGACCTGGACGTACTGTTGAGCGTGCTCGACGACGGCGGCACCACCGAGACCCCCACGCTGGAGGCCCTTCACGCGCTCACCCGCGGCCTCGACGTGCGCATGAACGTCATCGAACACCTCGGCAAGGTCCCGGCCGCGGCCTCGCGCACGGCCTTCGCCCTCGCGCGGGAGGCGCTCACCAACGCCCTGCGTCACGGGCGTGGCCCGGTCACGCTGGACGTCGCCGTCGGCGCCGACCTGGTCCTGACGGTGGACAACGCGGTCGCGGGCAGCCCCGGCGGGCGGGGGCGCGGCCTGACCGGCATGCGCATGCGGGCCCGCCTGGCCGGCGGCACGTGTACCTGGGAGGAGGCGGACGGGACGTGGCGCGTTCAGGCGAGGCTGCCGCTGTGATCCGGGTCGTCCTGGCCGACGACGAGAAGCTGATCCGTTCGGGCTGGACGACCATGCTGTCCCTGCACGAGGACATCGCGGTGGTGGGGGAGGCGGGCGACGGCCGCGAAGCCGTCGAGGCCGGCACCGGGGCCGACGTCGTGCTGATGGACATCCGCATGCCCCGGGTGGACGGCCTGGCCGCGACCCAGGAGCTCGCCCGCCGCTCCCCGGCGACGCGCGTCATCGTGGTCACCACGTTCGAGAACGACCAGCTGGTCTGGGGCGCCCTGCGCGCCGGCGCCGCGGGCTACGTCCTCAAACGCGCGCCCGCCGACGAACTGGTGGAGGCCATCCGGCTGGTGCACTCACGCGACGCGCTGCTCTTCCCCGACGCGCTGCGCCGCATCGCCTCCCCGCACGTCGGTACGGCCACGGCTCGCGTGCCGGTCGAGCTGACCGCTCGCGAACTGGACGTCCTGCGGCACATCGCGCTCGGGCAGAACAACGCGGAAATCGCGGCCGCCCTGCACGTCACCAAAGAGACGGTCAAGACACACGTCGGCAATGTCCTGGGCAAGCTCGGCGCCCGCGACCGCACCCAGGCGGCCGTCCTGGCCTACGAACTCGGCCTCGTCTTCGCCGGTGCCCAAAGGCGGATCCCTGAGGCGGGCGGCTGGTCATAGCTCGGCGGACACGCCGACGACCGGGCCGGGTGTCGCGGACGATCCCGTAGGGGGCCGGACTGCATATAGATTTCCAACGAGTCAACGTCAACTGCACGCTGTTCAGCCCGTGACCTGGGCTTTTCGCGCAACGCGCACACCTAGCCTGCATGATCATCCCGTCGCCCTCGACCGCCCGCGGGGGAGGCGGGCCGGGCCATGGAGTGAAGGTGGAGCACCCACTGGACGAACGACCTTGACCCCATGGCCCTGGTCTGCTCGGCTTGTCCCGGGTCGTTGGGCGTCGGGTGATCGGGTCTCAGCCACGATCTCGGCTGCCTGTTTCCGGGTGATCGTTTCCCAGATAGGGCAGTGGGCGGTGAGCACACGGAGTGCGTTACAGGTGCGGGGTTCTGGCCCACAGTCCGCAAGGCCGGCGGCTGCTCAGGCAGCCGGAGACTCGCAGTGTCGGCTCACGAGCGTACGGCGGGCCTGCATGACCAGGCCGGTCGCTTGCAGCCCGGCGGCGCCGGCCAGGGTGAGCAGCATGAGGGGAAGCCACTTGGCATAGTCGTGGTGGAGGCCGGTGTTGCCGCCATCGCCCACCATGAGGGATCCCAACTGGCCAAGCGTGAGATAAGCGGCGACCGGATAGAACGCCCACGTGACGCCTGAAATAACCACCGCGGTGGTCCTGACCGACCCCTTCAGCCTGGGCAGGATGATGCCGACGCATGTCACAGCGACCGACATGAAGACGGCGAGGAAGCCCCGTTCCTCCCCACTTCCCCGCCGCATCTGGGCTACGTCCTCGGCCAGGCCGCCATCATCCGGGGTTGCGTTCATCATCTGCGAGCCAGCCGTTCCGAAGACGGTCTCCTGTTTGATGGCGTACCGCATGGCCAGGTAGTGACCCGCCAGGTGGGCCGCCGCCAGGAACAGTCCCAGCAGCAGCAGAATCGGCCCACGCGCGCCACGCAGCAAACGGCTCCCCTCGGTCGACAATCTGAACGATCATACCTACGGGTCGGGTGAACAATTCTCGGGCTGTGGCGGTGGCGAGGCGGCCTTCGGTGGCGGTTTCCCGGAGACAACGCTGCGGGGGATGGGGTGCCACTGCTGGAACGCTTGGCGCGGGCCGAGAGGTCCGCACTGCAGCAGGTGGATGAGCTGCGAACGCGGCTGGCTGAAGCCGAAGAGCAGGCCCGGCGGCCGTCCATGATCCGGGAGACCCTGATGTTGCTCGCCGATCACCATGGCGACGACGGCGACAAGCATGCCGGAGGGCAGCCTGGCCCCGACATCCACGATCCCACCGATCAACGAACACGGGATGGTCGGTGCCGCAGGAAGCCTGACCGCATCGGGCGGTGCCGGCTGATGGAGCTGGTGCGGTGAGTCTCCGCCGAGTCCGGTGGTGAGCTGGTCCAGAGTGCATGCCTGTCCGCTGTCTGGGACCACGACGGTCCAGCACATGGCCACGTCCATCCATGGCTGGCTGCAGCGGAGTTGCCGGTGGTGCTCGCGCAGGTCGTCAGTCGGGGGAGTGTCCGGTGTTCACGCTGTGCTGCTTCGATCGCCGAAACGGATCTTCGATCGCCCGAGGCCGAATGGGCCTGGTTGATCGTCGGTGTTGCCCGATCATGAGCGAACCGCTGCGCTGTGAGCTGTCGCCGCTTGGACGGGCTGTACATCACCGCACCGCCGACGAAGGCCGTGGCCGCGTTCACCGACCTCGCCCGGACCCGGAGCGCCGGCCGACATGCCTAGCGTGCCCGACAAGATCATCCAGCTCTGAGCTGCGGGAAAAAGCCAAGAACCCAAGATAACGATGGCGTCGTCGAGATACCGCTGGAACCACTTGAATGCATCCAGGCGGCTCTTGACCGACGACCACACATGGTGGCTGGTGATCAACTGTGTCGATATTCTTTTCCGGCGACCACTGCTACTTCGTCCCTGGCCGTACTTTCGGGAGTTCGAGGCCACGATGGCCATCGATCAACGCAACCTTCACCTCGGCGCAATTGCGGACCTGGCGGGTATCGATCACGGCCACGGTGGGCACGGCGGGGGAACTGGCCAAAACCCTTCAGGCCAGTGTCAGCACACAGATCGTGCAGGAACGGACCACGGCCATCGGGGTGAACGCCAGCCTTGTCGTCGCCCCGCATAGCCGGGTGACCGGGCAGTACGGGGTACACGCGTTCGACGTGATCTATGACGTGCAGACCGTGCGGGCCTGGCCGGCGATCCCGAACAGGATCCAGCGATGCCATGACCAGGGCACGCAACGGGGGACCACCAACGCCCCGACCATCTCCGAAGGCTGGCGGTTCATCGCAGGCTAGCGCTGTCGTCCCGGGGGATTGGCGCTGCAAGGCACGAGGCCGGCCGAGCCGGCCGGCGTGTCAGGCACGTAAGGCTGGTAGGTGCGCAGCAGTCAGGCGTAGCGGGTCATCTTGCCAGAGAAGGGGCTGGGATCAGCAAGACGATGGCCCGGGCAGAGATGAGGACCAGATCCGGGATGGCCATCACGGCCGGCCGCCCCCTGTGTATCAAGCCGCGGGCCGCAGGTGCTGCCGAGCCCATTCCTCGAAGCTGGTGAGGGAAAGGCCGAGGTCCCTGGCGTACTGCGGGCGGGCCGGCTGGCCGGCTGTGTTCATCCACTCGTGTGAGGCGCCCATCGCCGGCATTCCGGCGGCGAGTGCCTGCTCCTCGGTCATGTCCGGCGCGGACAGGTGCGTGCCCAGCGCGCGGGAGAGAACCTCGGCGATCTCCGTCATCGACAGGTAGTCACTCGCCAGCTCCAGCTCGACCCCGTGGAACCGCTCCGGCTCGGCGATGGCTGCGGCGGCTGCCCTGCCGATGTCGTCCACCGCGGCGAGGGACAGCCGGGTGTCCGGCTTCACGACGCTCACCAGACCGCCTTCAACGCCCCGCGGGAACAGGAAGGCCATGGACGGCAGGAAGTTCTCCATGAAGAAGCCCGGCTTGAGGATCGTCCAGCGAGAGAAGCCGGCCGCGCGAACCCGGTCCTGGATCGTGCTCTTGGCTCCCAGGCTGGCGTCCAAGGAGCCCCAGCGACCTGCGATCCAGCCAGGAGCCTCGGTGTGCCGACCGGCGCCACTGGTGGACGTGTGTACGAACTGCGGCACTCCCGCAGCCTGCGCGCCCTCGATGAGGTTGACGGCCTGGGCCACCTCTCCGTCGAAATCGAAACCTTCGGCGGCCACGGCGGGCATCTGAACAGAGAAGACGGCGCGGACACCCTTGGCGGCACGCACCACCGAATCGCGATCGTGGAGATCACCGGTGACCAGATCGGCGCCTAGCGCCTCGACGGCCTTGGCTCGCTCGGTGGCGGGGTGACGCACCAGGGCGCGTACGGGAACGCCTGCAGCGAGCAGGGCTCGGGCGGTGGCGCCGCCCTGCCTGCCGGTGGCGCCGGTGACCAGGACGGGGGCGGAATCTGCAGGCATGGTGCTCCTCAGGGTCATAAACGGCGGGGGCCGCCGTTTTCTGTGCGATACGATATGGCGGGCCCCGCCATTTAGCAACCCTGGAGATGACACCCATGCCCGACCACCAGCGCGCGGACGCCCGGCGCAACTACGCGCGCATCCTCGCCGTGGCCGAGGAGGAGGTCGCCGCGTACGGGGCCGGCGCTTCCCTGGAACAGATCGCGCGCATCGCGGGGGTCGGCTCGGCCACCGTGCGCCGCCACTTCCCGACCCGCCGGGCGCTGCTGGAGGCGGTCTCCCATCAGCGCATCGAGGCCCTGGCCACCCGCGCCCGCGAGCTGACAGGCAAGGACGACAGCCGTGACGCGCTTCTGGAATGGCTCAGTGACGTAGTCGCCTACTGCGTCGCGGCCCGAGGGCTGGCGGCGGCACTGGCCTACGACGGGGCCGAGCCCGACCCCGTACACGAGAACACCTGCTCGGCGATGATGACCGAGGCGGGGAACCCCCTGCTGCAGCGCGCCGTGCAGGACGGGGCGGTGGCGGAAGACGTCACCGTCGCCGACCTGATCGCGCTGATCGTCGGCATCGTCCTCGCGACGGAGCATCACCCTGACCCGGCGGCCCGCGCGGACCGGCTGTTCCGGCTGGCCGTGGCGGGCCTGAGCCCGCGGGGCTGACAAGCCCGCTCGAAAGACCCTCCATCGTCCTGCCTGCTTGATACGAACCGTCAGGCGGCGAAGCGGCGGCGGGGAACTCGAGTGGCCGATGGCCTCCTACGCTGGCCCACGGCACGGTACCCGATGACTGCCAGAGGCCAACGTGACTGCGGCGACGCTGACGTACGACGCGTACGACCGGGCCCTGAGGGAGATCGTTGTCAAGAGAATCCTCGCCCTCACCGCAGCCGCCTCCCCGGCCGCCGTTTACCCGGCTGCTGCCCACAGCGCCCCGGCCGCCCCGCCGCCGCTGCTGCGCCAGGCCGTCGGCGACCTGGCCGTGCGGCACGAGGGGACGGCGCCGCTCCCGGCCAAGCGATCAAGAGGCCGGTTCCCTTTAGGGCCCCGTGTCTGAGAGGACTCGGGGCTACCCGACACGACGTCGTGGTGTACGCGGCCGGCCAGCTCGACGTCGACGACCTCGTGCTCTGGTAGAGGCCTGGGATTCCGGCGCGTCGGCGTGGAATGCCGCCAGGCGCGAGGCCTACGCCAACTACCTGGACCGGCCCGAGCGCCTGGTCGCCGTCACCGCCCGCTTCAACCGGCAAAAGGCCGACAAGGATCCCGCGCAGTGGCTGCCGATCGAGGCCGTGCGCTGCCGCTACGTCGCCGAGTAGGCGGCCGTCAAGCGGCACTGGCAGCTCATCGCAGACGCCGCAGAGAAGGCCAAGCTGGTCGAGGTCACGCAAGGCTGCCCGAACGCGCCCCTGGCCCAGCCCTGGCCCTCCCGGATCGGGCCGCCGGCTGTGAAACGCAGGAAGTAGCCCCGCTGTGCCCAAGAGGGCCCTGCCGGCGCAGTAGATCAAGCAGCAGCGGCCTCATGAAGACCTCTATGATCATGAGGCCGTCTTCCATCAGGGCAGGCACGCAGGAGTCACAGGCCGTCCCCCCGAGTGCGTCCACAACCTTGGACGCGCGCATGCTCGGCTCCTCGTCGTTCGCACAACCGGGTCGGCCGTCATGACGGAGCCGCCGGAAAGCCTCCAGCGGGACGTGCTGCGCCGTCACCCCCTGCCGGACCGAGTCGGCGAGCGGGCCGCGTGCCCGGACGGGGCGGCGCCGGAGCCGGAGGTGGAGCGAGACTGGCTGGCCCGGGTCGTGGCCGCCCAGCAGGCCCGCCAGAACCACACCTAGCTGGCCGGACCTGCCTGTACGAGGTTCTCTGCTGCCCGGGATCTGGTCAGTTCACCAGGACGATCTTGCCTGGGGCGTGGTGGCGCTCGCTCAGCTCATGGGCGGACGCGGCCTCGGTGAGCGGGAACGCCGCCGCGACCGGCACCCGCAACCGGCCTCGCGCGGCGAGCTCGGCCGCGATGCCCAGGCCGTGCACCGCCAGCGGGTCGGCGGCCCCGATGGCGACTTCTTCGACTTTGGCGGCCTTTGCGGCTTTTGCAGCGGTCTGGTCGGCGGCTGGCGCGCCGTGTGACAGGTGCACGCCGAGCGCCGCCGCGGTGGGGTCGGGCGTGATGGTGACCACACGCGCCGGGTCGCCGGCGATCGCGACCAGGTCGGGCAGTGACCCTCCCGCGCAGTCGAACACCGCGTCCACCCCGGCCGGCGCCAGCGCCCTGACCCGCTCGGCCAGCCCCGGCCCGTACGTCGTCGGCTCGGCGCCCAGCGAGCGGAGGAGGCCGTGGCTGCGCTCGCGGGCCGTACCGATGACGGTCGCGCCGCGCGCCACGGCGAGCTGCACGGCGACCGTCCCCACCCCGCCGGACGCTCCCTGCACCAGCACGGTGTGCCCGGCGCCGACCGCGAGCCGGTCGAGCACCCGCGTGGCCGTCTCGGCCGCGCCCGCGGCGCCGCCCGCCTCCTCCCAGCTCCACGCGGCCGGCTTCGGCGCCCAGGCGGTCAGGACCGCGTGGTCGGCGTTGGCGCCGCGCACGGCCGCCGCGGTCATGCCGAACACCTCGTCGCCCTCGCTGACGCCCGTGACACCCTCGCCGACCTCGTCCACCACGCCCGCGGCGTCGAACCCGGTCAGGAACGGGAACGTGACGGGCACCACGCCACGCAGCTTCCCTGAGCGGATGTGGGTCTCTCCCACCGACAGTCCGGACGCCCGCACGGCGACGCGGATCGTCCCCGGCCCGGCGTGCGGCTCCTCGACCTCGGCGACGTGCACCACGCCCGCCGGGCCGTACTCACAGAACTGAACTGCTCTCATGCGACGGGACCGTAACGGAACACCCCGTCCGTTTGACTAAAGTGAGAGCGGTGAGGGCCGAAGTGAGTGGGAAGTCCCGTTCGGACGCTCGCGACAACCGGGCGCGCATCCTCGCGGTCGCCCGCGTGGCGTTCGCCGCCGAGGGCCTCGACGTGCCGATCAGGGAGATCGCCCGGCGGGCGCAGGTCGGCCCGGCCACCGTCTACCGGCACTTCCCGGCCAAGGAGGCGCTGCTCGCGGAGGTGTTCGCCGAGCCGATGGCCCTGTGCTCGACAGTCGTCGAGGAGGGGCTGAAGGAGGCCGACCCGTGGCGCGGGTTCTGCCTGGTGGTCGAGAAGCTCATGGAGGTGCACGCCCTCGATCGGGGCCTGTCCCGCGCGTTCATCTCGCGACTGCCGTACCTCGCCGCGGAGCGCGACCGGGCGATCCGGCTGGTGCTCCTGCTCGTGCGGCGGGCGAAGGAGGCGGGTGAGCTGCGGCCGGACTTCGTCATGGAGGACTTCGTGCTGGCGATGATGGCCAACGAGGGCATCCGTGCCGAGTCGCCTGAGGCGCGGGTGGCGGCGTCGCGCCGGTTCGCCGCCCTGATGATCCAGTCGTTCCGGGCGAACCCGGTCCGCGAGCCGCTGCCGCCGGCCGCCCGGCTGGCGCCCGTCCGGTAACGGCGGCCTGCGAGGGCGTGCTGTGAGGGCGGCCGGTCAGTGGCGGTGGCCCAGTGCACGTATTCGATGGCGCCGCCCTTGGAGCGGACGCGGGCGCGGCGGTACTCAAGGTCGAGGTCTTCGACGTCGAGGGACAGGATCTCTCTTCTGCGCGCGCCGCTGTTTCGCAGAGCATTCGCCACAGGACTTGTTCGCGCGGTACGTGCTGGTTGTCAGTGAGCAGCGCATCCAGACGGGTGGCGGGGATGGCGCGGTCGTCGCGGCGTGCGGTGATGCGCCGGGTCAGGCGGCGGGCGGGGTTGGTTGCCAGCAGGTCCTGGCGCTGGGCCCAGCTGGGGAAGGAAATCAGGGCGGACAGGTGCCGGTTCCAGGTGGCCGCCGCAGCGGTGTCCCAGGTGGCCATGACGGTGGCGTAGTGGTCGGGCTCGAGGTCGGCGACCGGGTGGTGCGGGCCGGCGACGGTGGTCAGGCGGGCCAGGGTACGGGCGTAGCTGGTTCGGGTGGTGGCGCTCCGCAGGGAGGCGAGGAAACGCTCGACGGCGTCGCCCACGGTGGAGCGGTCGCCGGAGGGTTCTTCGGGCCCGGGCGCGCTGGGGGCGGCGGCCGGCATGACGCACCTCCCCAAGGTGATGTGACACATGACACTACCGAGTCGGACTCTTGGGGCGGAGTAATGAGCTGGGCATATGCAGGCCGGCCGCGCCATGTGTGACAGGCAATGAAAATTCCCTCTCGCAGGACAGTGCCGGTGCACGACCCGCATGCGGCACACCGCCTGGGACATGGCGGCCGTAAGCGCTCACGGTCATGGCGGCTTCTGCGCATTGGCATGGCAACGCGCTCGCGTGCGGGAGACCATCGGGAAATACTCCGCCCCCACCTCCGGTGAAGGAGATCTTCGCATGGTCGACGGGGCCGATTGGATCGCCGACCGTTACCAACGCCTTCACGGCTGGGGTTTCTGAGCACGCGAACGAAGAGTCTCGTGCAGCGAGAGCACCTCGGTGCGTGCCGGCTCGCGGGCGTGGCCGTGGCGGGCTGGACCTTAGGCTGGTGCGCATGAGCCGTACCAGCGATCGGTCCTTGCCGACCAGCAAGGACGTCGCCGCTTTGGCAGGCGTCTCACAGAGCACGGTCTCTTATGTGCTCAGCGGGAAACGTTCGATCTCGGCCGAGACCAAGCGGCGGGTCGAGGCGGCGATCGCGCAGCTGACCTACCAGCCGAACGCTGGAGCCCGGGCGCTTCGCGGGCGGCGGACGAACGTCATCGCCCTGGTGGCCCGGCTCTCGCAGGCGACCGACGTGACGGACACGATCCCGTACATCGACACGGTGGTCGAGCAGGCGCGCGAGCGCGACTTCGACGTCGTTCTGGTGACGGCGGGGCAGGGGCCCGATGAGCTGATCCGTTTGGCCAAACGCTCGATCTGCGACGGCATCGTGCTGATGGACATCCGTGCCCAGGACGCCAGGGTCGCCACGGCGGCCGGCCTCGGGCTGCCGGTGGTGCTCATCGGAACGCCGGATGACGGCCACGGCTTGCACGCGGTCGACATCGACGCGCGGCGCGCGGGCGAACTGCTCGCGGCCGAGCTCGCCGAGACGGGGCATCGGCACCTCGTCGTGGTCGGCGAGGCGCCCGAGGTCCGGCGGGCGGGCTTCCCCTTCATCGGCGAGTTCCACGATGGGGCGGTGGGCGTCGCGAGCGCGCGTGGCCTGGATCTGCGGGTGGTCCATCCGCCGCGCCCGGGGTGGGAGGGCCTCAAGGAGATGGCGGAGGCGCTGTTCGGGCAGGCCGGCGACCGGCTCGGGGTGATCGCCCGGACGCCGCAGGCGATCGGCTGGGTCCTGCAGCTCGCCGTGCTGCGCGGGCTGCTCCCCGGGCGGGACATCTCGCTGGTGGGGCAGTGCACCGACGAGGCGGCGCTCCGCTACGGCGTGCCCGTCACCAACGTGTCTCCCGAACCACGCCGGACGGTCCGGCTGGCGATGTCCCTCCTGTTCGACCAGCTCGATGGGGTCCCGGTGACGGGCACGACCCGCCACGTCCTCCAGCCGCCCAGCCTGACCCGGCGGGCCAGCACGGCGGTGTTCGGCGCAGGGTAGCCCTGGCCGGCCTCCGATCGCCCGATCGTGGTGACGTGAGATAGGGTCCGTCGTCGATACGAATCGACGATGGGTGCGGGTGGGAGACGACGTGGCGAAGAGATTCGCGTTCGGCGGAGGCCATGTGATGCTGGGCGCCGACGGCGGGCCGGTGGCGTTCGCGCATCCCCGCGATCCCGGCCGCTCGTATCTCCTGGATGCGGCGTCGCAGGGCTGGCATGGGCCGGACCATCGGTGGGGCAGCGGTTTCGTCATCACGCCGGAGGGGTCCGGACGCTGGCAGGCGGCGGCCGACGTCGCCTGGCGGCCCGGCGGCGTGACTACCCGGCATCGGCCGCGCCCGGGCCTGGAGCTGGTGCTCGACGGGCGCGTCACCGCCGAGCACTTCGTCGAGACCTACACCTGGACCAACACCAGCGCACGGCCGGTGCAGGTCACGGGGCTGGCGGTCAGTGTGCCGGTGCGCGACGTCTACGACGGGGCCGCGTCGGCGCTGGCCCGTAGTTGCCATGCGCATGTCTTCACCGCGGGTGCCTGGTCGTGGATCCTGGCCGAGCCGATGTCCGGCACGCCGCCACTGCTCGGGGTGATCGTGCGGGAGGGGGAGCTGTGGGCGTACTCGATCGAGTCCCGCAACCGCAACACCTCCTCCGACAGCCGGGGCCACCTGCTGGTGCATGCCACCGATCACGCCCGCAACCCGGACGCCTTCGGCGGGCAGCCGATTCTGGAGCTGGCGCCCGGCCAGAGCCACACGTTGTCCTGGGAGGTGGGCTGGTACGACAGCCGCGAAGCCTTCCTGCAGGCTACCGACGCTCCGGCGGCGTTGCCGGTGCTGACGGCGCCGCTCGGCACCGCCCTGCACCTGGGCCTGGCCGCCGGGGTGACGATCCTGCCAGGCGAGGGGGTCGCCGGCGGCACCGTCACTGGTGGCCGGCACGGCGTCAGGCATGTCGATCTCGAGCGCGACGACCGCCGGAGCCGCACGGCGGTCGCCTTCCTGGCGCCGGTTCGCCGGCTCGTCGAGGCGCGGGTGGAGCGCATCCTCGCCGAGCACCGGCCGGCCGAGCGGCCGGAGCCGGAACGCTACGCGTTCGTCCCGGTCGATACGCGCACCGGGCTGCGCCAGAGCGAGAACGGCTGGCCCGACTGGAGCGACGGCGCCGAGCGGATCGGGATGCCCGTGCTGCTGCAGCAGGCCCGGCTGCGTGGCTGGGGCGATCAGCGGGCCGTCGATGACGCCCTGCGGGGTTTTGCGCGCTTCGCCCGCGAGCGGCTCATCCAGCCGGACGGTGCCGTCCGGCGCAGCAGCAGCCCCGGCGCCGAGCCGCTGCGGCTGTACAACACGCCGTGGCTGGCGCACTTCTTCCTCGACCAGTTCCACCTGTACGGCGATGCCGGCGACCTGGACCTGGCGGCCTGGCTGCTGGAGGCCGGCTACGCCCTGGGCGCCTCCGAGCACCTGTCGATCGGCCAGGCCGAGGCCGTCGAGGCGGTCTCGCGCACGCTGGAGGGCCAGGGCCGCAAGGAGCGGGCCTGCTCGTTGCGCAAGGCGCTGATCGAGCACGCCGACCGTTTCGTGGACCTGGGCACCGATCTGCCGGCGCACGAGGTCGCCTACGAACAATCCATGGTCGCGCCGCTGGTGAGCCTGCTGGCCACGGCGTACTCCCTGCAGGGCGAGGAGCGTTTCCTGACCGCGGCGCGCACCGCGCTGGGCTGGCTGCGCGCCTTCGGCGGACCGCAGCCGCACGTCAGGACCCGCGACATCGCCATCCGCCACTGGGACGGCTACTGGTTCGGCATCGACCGGCAGTGGGGCGACACCTTCCCGCACTACTGGAGTGTGCTGACCGCGATGGCGCTACGCCGGCTGCCGGAGCCCCTCAAGACCGAAGAGAACCAGCGGACCGCAGAGGCGATCTTCGCGGCCAACCTGGTCGACTTCACCCCCGACGGCGGCGCGACCTGCACCTTCGTCATGCCGAGCTGCGTCGACGGCCGGCCGGCCCACCGCGCCGATCCCCTGGCCAACGACCAGGACTGGGCGCTGGCCCTGCTGCTGCGAGCCACCTGACCCCGGGCGCGAACGGGGTCAGGTGGCCCATCCGCCCGCTCAGAGCACGAGGCCGCCGTTGACGCCGAGCACCTGGCCGATGACGAAGCCGGCGGCCTCGGAGCACAGGTAGGCGCATGCGGCGGCGATCTCTTCGGCGGTGCCGACCCGGCCTGGAAGGTGCCGGTCAGGTTGACTGCCAGCAGGGCTACATCCAGCAGGCCGATGCGCAAGTCGCTGGCGCATGGCGCGATCACGCGGACCGGCTCGTCGTCGAGTTCGATTCCGACTACCGCTCCCACGGCACTGCGATCGCGGCCGAGTGGCCGATCGGCCTTCCTGCCGGCTGGACCGATGCCACTGTCATCGCCGCCGACCCTCAGGCCAGCACCTCCGCCTTCGCCCTCACTCCGATGCCGGACGGGAACATCCGTGTCGACCCCTTGTCCAACCGCGGCGACGAGCCCGGCTACACCTGGGGTTATCGGGGAGGCGGGCCGACCACCTTCTATCAGGCTCTGGTTCGATGCGCACTCGGTATGTGGGCCATCAGCGTTGGAGTGCGATCACTCATCCTCGTGCGTGGGTGCACACCGTGGCCTCCCGGGCCCTGGTCCGGCGCGTCGCCCAAACCCTGGAGGACGCGGTTGATCCGCCACCTGAGCCGCCCGTGCTGCTCCTCCTGCGCACTGATAGGCCCGAATCAGCCTACGCCGTAACGGCGACGTTCTCGCCGTATCGCAAACCCTCGCCCACACCCGCGACCTCGCCCACACCCGCGACCTCGCCTTCGACCGCGCCCGCGCCCGCGCTCGTGCCGACGAACTCGCCGATGACCTTGAACACAACCTCGACCACGGCCTCAACCGCGCCGCTGACGTCGCTCTGCTGATCACCGTCTGCGCCCGGAAGACCATTCGCGCGGTGCTGGGCCGGGAGGTGCCGCTCAACGAGTCCTCGGTGTGCCCGTTTCTCGACGACTTCACGGTCGCTGACCTGCGCAATGCTCATCTGGCCGGGGTCGATCCGGTCGGAGTCCGGTGGTCGGAGGCCGGAAACCGGTGGCCGGAGGAGGTGGACGTGGAGGCTCTCAAGGCCCACTCGGGGGAGACCACGCCGGGCAGCGGGGTGTACGCCCGTGCGAGACGGCGAGGTGGTCCGCGACACGGCTGACCACATCTGACCGGTGAAGGAGAGCCCAGCCGCTGCGCCCGAGTCGAGCCTCTCGGCGCATCAGTCCGCCGACGTCGTGACACGGCCGGGGCGGTTCATGGCGTCCCTGAGGGCCGCGCGGGTGGTGACACCCAGTTTGGGGAAGATCCGGTACAGATGGGAGCTGACGGTACGCGGTGACAGGCGTAGCCGTTCGCCGATCTGCTTGTTGGTGAGGCCGCTGGCGGCGAGGTCGGCGATCCGCCGTTCCTGCCAGGTCAGCGACGTGTCCGGGGCGGCAACCCGCGGTGCTGATCCGATGATCCGCAGTTCGATGCCGGCCCGCTCGGCCCATGCGGCGGCGCCGAGCCGTTCGAAGGTCTCGGCGGCGTGGGTGAGGAGTGACCGGGCGGCGGTGCGTTCGCGGGCGTGGCGCAGGCGGATCCCCTGGGCCAGCTGGATCCGCGCCGTTTCGAACGGGAACCGCGCGGCCGCCGGATGGGATGTGGCCCGCGCGAACATGCCGGCGGCCTCCCGCTCGGAGTCCGCCGTCATCGCCAGCGCCCCGTAGCACGTCAGAGCGAGGCGCGGGGAGAGGGCGGCGAAGCCCGCGTCGCGGGCGGCGAGGGCGTGGCGGCGGGCCTGCTCGGTGCGGCCGGTGTGCAGGGCCGCCTCGACGAGGTCGAGGAGGGTTCGTGATGCCTGGCCGCAGTAGGGCCGGAACGTGCCCGGTGTCGTGATGCCGACCGCGTGGCGGTATGCGGCCTCGTAGTCGCCCGAGCTCAGCGCGGCCGTCAGGGCGATGGAGTCGGCGAGGTCGGTGACGAAGCCGACGCCGCGCGGCCTGGCCCAGGCGTCGACTTCCGCCCGCAGTTCGAGGGCCCGGGTGATCTGGCCGCGCAGCGCCGCGAGCTGCGCCAGATGGGCACGTGTCTGGTGGGCGAGCAGCTGACGGCCGTGCTCGATCTCCAGAGCCAGAGCCCGTTCTCCGGTCCGCACCGCGGCGTCCCACTCGCCGGACCCCATCTGATCCAGCATGATCATCGTCAGCATGATCAGGCCGCTGAACATGGTGCCGGTCGCCAGTTCGCGATCCACGACGCGTTCCAGATGGGGCCGGTACTGACCGACGATGTCGAGGTGGTAGGCCGCGGTCGCCAGGCGGGTGACATCCCAGGGCTCCCGGTCGCGCAGGTTCGCCGCGGCCCGCTCCAGAGGTCCGGCCCAGCCACGCCCGTGCAGGACCACGTCGCTCCAGGTGTTGCTGTAGATCCGGGTCTGCTCGGTGACGAGAGTGCCGAGGGACGCGAGCATCCTGTGAGTCTCGTTCCACATGGCGGGGTCGGCGGCGTACTGGTCGACGGCGAGCAGGAGGACCTGCAGGCGGGTGAGGGTCTCGGTGGGCCCGCCTTTCAGTGCCTCGATCGCCGCCATCGCCTGCCGGTGGGCGGAGCGCACGTCACCGTCCTCGAAGAACGCCTGGTGGACGGCGTTGACGGTCGCGTCCGGACCGGCGGTGAGCCGGACCGGGGGGAGCTCACTGCCGGGGCGGGCCGCGTAGCCGGACAGGAACGTCGCGTAGCTGCGCCGCCGGGTCTGTTGCACGGCGTCCTCGCTCAGCTCGGCCGCCCGGGTCAGCCAGCCGACGGCGGTGACGGCGCCGCCGTGGCGGATCGCCGAATCGGCCGCGGCCTCCAGCGCCTGGGCGGCCTCCTCGTCGGGTGCGACACAGGCCGCGGCCAGATGCATCGCACGGCGTTCGAGGTCATCCCGGTGCAGGTCCGCGAGCGCGCGATGCGCCGCCCGGCGCTGCTCGGGGGTTGCCATCTGTACGACACTCGACCGGACCAGCGGATGCCGGAAGGTGATGTCCCCGGTGATCGGTTCGGTGTCCAGCAGGCCGCACGCCACCGCCTCGTCGACGTTCCGCATCCGGTGGCGCGGCTTCGGTCCGCCGTCGCCCGGCCGGGTCCCGACGCCGTCGAGCGCGCCCATCAACAGTTCCGTACGGGCCGGGTCGCTGAGCGCGGCGATGCGGGAGCCGTACAGTTGGTGCAGCCTCCGTGGCAGTCCCGCGGCGCCGGCCTGGGACGGCAGCTCCAACAGCGCGAGAGGGTTGCCGAGCGCCTGGTTCAGCACCCATTGGCGTACCCGCCGGTCAAGGGAGGGGTGGTGCCGGTCGAGCAGGCGCACCGCGTCTTCGTCGGCGAGCGGGCCGACCGATATCTCGGGCAGCACCGCCGTGTCGAACCGGGAGACGACCTCGTCCCGGACGGCGACCAGCAGCTTCACCGGGACGCTCCCGATCCGGCGCCCGACGAAGCCGAAGACGTCGGCGCTGGAATCGTCGAGCCACTGGCCGTCATCGAGGATCACCAGCAGAGGACGTCGCGTGGCGATGTCCGACAGCAGTTCGAGCACCGCGATGCCGAGTGTCATCAGCGAGGGAGGATCGTCGGCTCGCCGCCCGGTGACCGCGTCGAGCACCGTGCGGCTGTCGTCGTGCAGCGGGAGCAGTTGGTAGAGGAGCTGGTGCAGCCCGGAATAGGGCAGCTCGGATTCGGCCTCGACCCCCGTGATCCGGCTCACGAGGTGACCGTCACGGACGGCCAGCTCCGCCGCTTCCTCGAGCAGAGCGCTCTTGCCCACTCCCGCCTCGCCCCGGACGACGAGCACCCGGCCGGCAGTGGACTTCACCGTTCCGGAGATCTCCGCCCGTTCGCGATCCCTGCCGATGATCACCATCGCCGACTCCTCGTCCCTCTCCCTGACCTGCCTGGTGAACAGCTTTACTCGGCAGGAGGTCTCGGAGCCCCAGGGAGTGTCCCTGGACTGCCCCCCGGGGGCACGGGTCCGCACCGGGGACCGGCGCCCGGGGTCGGGCACCTGACTCGCTCGTTCCGGCGGTCGTCTGAGTCACCGTCAGATGACGGATGTGCGCGGCCGCGTCACAGCCGAGGGTGGGAGCGTCCGCATCGCTCGCTCGGAAGGCGTGCTCCATGAACAACCAGCGCAGGCGGCCGTTCGCCGGAGCCGGTTCGCCGCTGATGGCCGCGTCCCGACGTCATGGACCGGAAACTCGAAGTCGTCACTCGCCGTGGTTCCGCCAGGAGATCACCCGGCGCGCTCCCGGCCGCTGACCCGCTGTCCCCAACGGGGAGGGCCAATCGCCGTCCTGCCCGTCTACCTTGGAGATCCTGTGCGTATTTTCGACGTCGTCGTCATCGGCGCCGGACCGGCCGGCGAGCACGTCGCCGCCCGGACGGCCGCCGCCGGGCTGAACACCGTCGTCGTCGAAGCCGTCCTGCGGCCTCGCGACCGAACGTCCGGCGGCCGGCACGACCTGCCTCGGGCGCAACGGCCGGAGCGGGCGGGCATCACTCTGGTCCGCGGGCACGGACGGCTGTCCGGGCCACGGATCGTGGAGGTGACCGGCACCGACGGCGCGGTCCTGCGGCTGTCGGCCCTGCACGCCGTGGCCGTGTGCACAGGAACCCGAGCGGCCCTCCCGCCGCTGCCGGGCCTCGCCGCCCTGCGGCCGTGGACCAGCCGTGAAGCCGCCGGTGCCACGAAGGTCCCGCCGCGGCTGGCCATCGTGGGCGGGGGCGTGGCCGCCGTTGAGATGGCCACCGCCTGGCAAGCGCTCGGCTCGCAGGTGACCCTCGTCGTCCCGGAATCCGGGCTGCTTCCCCGGGTGGAACGTTTCGCCGCCGACCTGGTCACCGACGCTCTTCGTGCCTCGGGCGTCGAGCTGAGGTTCGACACGACCCTCAGCGCCGCGACCCGCGCCGCTGACGTCCGCCTCGCCTTGTCCGACGGAGCAGTGCTCCATGCCGACGAGCTCCTGCTGGCGGCCGGCCGCGCTCCCCGCACCGACGACCTCGGCCTGGAGACCGTCGGCTTGCGCCCCGGTGCCTGGCTGCCGAGCGACGACACCTACACCGTGCCCGGCGTCACCGGCGACTGGCTGTATGCCGTCGGTGACGTCAACCAGCGCGCCCTGCTCACCCACCAGGGCCGGTACCAAGCGAGGATCGCCGGTACGGTCATCGCCGACCGTGCCCGCAACCATCCCCTCGACCGCAGGCCGTGGAGCCGCCACACCGGAACGGCCGACCACGTCGCCGTCCCCCAGGTCCTCCTGACCGACCCCGAGATCGCCTTCGTCGGCCTCACCGCGGCCGACGCCGTACGCCTGGGCAGGGACGTCGACATCGTCGACCTCGACCTCGGCCTAGTCGCCGGAGCCCACCAGCACAGCCCCGGTCAGCGGGGCCGCGCCCGCATCCTCCTCGACCCCGCCCGCGGCACCCTCCTGGGCGCCACCTTCGCCGGCCGTGGCGTCGCCGGACTCCTGCAGTCGGCGACGTTCGCCATCGCCGGCGAGATCCCGCTGGACCGCCTCCGGCACGCCGTTCCGGCCCTTCCGACGCTCAGCGAGGTCTGGCTCCGTCTCCTCGAGACCCACAGGGACACCACCGCACCCCCGCCCGGCGGGCGCTGAGACCGCATCAGAGAGGAGATCCCGAACATGGAACGGTTCGTGCTCCGGGTCGCCGCCCGCTGCCGGGGCAGTGCCCGCCACCGCCGCCGCGCCGACGTCTTGCGCACCTCGGACGGCCTCCGCACCGCCCCCTCGTCCGCACCTAGCCGGCCCCCCGATGTCACACCCGCGAGCCTGGGGGCGAGCTGGCAGGGTGAGTGCGGGATCTAACGGTCCGGCCGGTCGCCGTTCTGGCGCAGGGCGGCGGCGAGTTGGCGGCGGGAGGTGATACCGAGTTTCCCGTAGACCTTCCGCAGATGCCACTCGACGGTGCGAGCGCTGAGGAACAACTGGGCGCCGATCTCCGTGTTCGTGAGGCCGTCGGACGCCAGGCGCACGATCAGCGTCTCCTGTGCCGTGAGCGCGCTCTCGCTGTCCACCGCGCCTTGCCGGACCCGTTCGCCGGTCGCCAGCAGTTCGCGGCGGGCGCGTTCGGCGAACGCCCTCATCCCCAGATCCGTGAACATCTCGTGAGCGGTCTTCAGGTGGTGCCGGGCGTCCACACGGCGGTTGTCCCGGCGCAGCCACTCGCCGTAGAGCAGGTGTGCCCGGCCCAGCTCGGGCCGCAGCGGAGTCCGGCCGAGCCGCTCGACGGCCTCCCGATAGTGCCGCTCGGCGACGTCTCCGCCGCTGAGCAGTGCGCGCGAACGTGCTTCCAGGCCGAGCCCCACATCGGTGCCGCCGGCCGTCGTCGACTCGGCCAGCCGGGCGAGGGCCGCCGAAGCGGCCCTGACGTCCCCGACGCGGGTGGCGGCTTCGACCAGTTCGGGCAGCGACCACAGAGCGACGAACAGGTCGGAGGAGCTCTCGCTCGACTCGACGGCGGCGGCCAGTGCCTCGGGGTAGCGGCCGAGCCCGTTGTAGAGGACCGCCGCCACCCAGTTCGCGTACGTCACGCTCGCTCCCTGACCGGTCACCTGCGTCTCGGCGATCATCGAGCGGAGGAGGGGGACGGCCTTCTGCTCGTCGCCGCGCAGGCAGGCGAGCATCGTCGGGCCGAAGGCGGCCGCGGGCGCCCCGGTCGCCTCGCAGATCGTCTCGGCCTCGGCGAACATGGCCGCGGACGTCGCGAACTCGCCCGACCAAGTGGTCACGGTCCCCAGCGCCGCCAGCACGATGGGCATCAGGTCGAACGCGCCCACCGTCCTCAGCACCTTCAGCTCCCGGTCGAGCAGGAAGCGCCAGTTGGCGAAGTCCCAGCTGCCGATGGCGGCGGCGTGCGCGAACCAGCCCCAGCGCAGTACCTCGTCGGGCGTGAGGGAGGCGTCGACGATCGCGCTGATCGCTCTCCGCAGGACCGGTGCCGCGGCGGCCGGGCCCTGCACGATCACCCGCGCCAGGGCGTCGAGGACGAGTTCGGCCTCATCCGGGTGTGCCGACACCGGCAGCGCGAGAGCGGCCCGGGACACGTCCGCCAGGCTGCCGCCGATCGCGAGGTCACCCGCGAACATCGCGGCCATCCACGCTTTCAGGTAGGTCTCGCGGGCCAGGTTCAGGTCGAGCGGTTCAAGCCGCTTGGCCGCTTGCAGCAGCAGCGGCGGAGCGTCGTTGCCCAGCCCGGAGGTGAAGGCGACGTTTCCGCGCAGCAGGTCCGCACGGGCACTCTGCAGCTCTGTCAGCGGTTCCGCCCGCACGATCGCGAGCAGTTCGAGTACGCGCTCGTAGGAGCCGGCCTGCAGGTTGGCGTGAGCGGCGGCGAGCAGACGATCGCTGCGGCGCGCCGGATCGACGGTCAGGGCGGCGGCCTGCTCCAGGAAGGCCGCCGCCGCGCTGGGTCCGCCACGGGCCTGAGCCCTGCTCGCGGAGCGCTCGAGGTCGGCCGCGGCGTCCTCGTCCGGCCCGTCCGTCGACTGCGCTCGGTGCCAGGCCCGGCGATCCGGATCGGCGATCGGATCGGTCGACTCGGCCAGCGCCCGATGCACGGCACGCCGCTGTTCGGCCGTCGCCAACCGGTAGGCGGCCCTTCGCAGCAGCGGATGCCGGAAGCTGATCCGATGCCCGAAGTCGGCGAGCCCCGACTCCATCGCGGGCCGGGCCACCACATGCGAGATCCCCAGGAGGCTCGCGGCCCGCCAGATCAGCTTCGCCTCTCCCGAGGGCTCGGCCGAGGCCAGGCAGATCAGCAGCCTGGTGTCGCCCGGCAGCGCATCCAGCTGCCGGGCGAAACTCTCCTCGATCCGTCCCGACAACGGAGCCGTACCGGGAAAGCCGAACCCGCCGGCCAGTTCCTCCCGGGACATCGTCCGCGGCAGCTCCAGCAACGCCAGCGGGTTGCCCCGCGTCTCGGCCACGATCTGATCCCGCACCCGCATGTCGAGCGGCCCGGTCAGCGCGGTGGCCAGCAGCTCGTGCGCGTGCTGAGCGGCCAGCCCGTCCAGGCGCAGTGCAGGAACCCCGGCCACCTCGTCGGTCGGGGTTCGCGCCCCGAACACCATGCCGATCGGGTCGGCCCCGAGTCTGCGCGCGACGAAGCCGAGTGTCTGCGCCGACGCCCGGTCCAGCCAATGCAGATCGTCTGTCACGCAGAGCAGGGGCCGCTCCCTGGAGACCTCCGACAGCAGGCTGAGGACGGCCATCCCGATCAGGAAGCGTGCCGGAGGCGGACCCTCCGCCAGCCCGAACGCGGTCCGCAAGGCGAGCTGCTGCGGCTTGGGCAGCATCTCCACCCGCTCCAGCATGGGGCCGCACAGCTGGTGCAGCCCGGCGAAGGCCAACTCCATCTCCGACTGCATGCCCGAGACCCGCAGCACCCTGAATCCGCGCGCCCTGGCCGCCATGTCGTCGAGCAGTGCCGTCTTGCCGATCCCCGCGTCGCCGCTCAGGACGAGGGCCCGCCCCTTGCCCTCCCGAACGGCCTGGAGGAACCCGAGGAGAGTTTCCCGCTCACCGATCCGGTTGACCAACTCGGCGGGCGCGCCTTCCAAGCTCGGCATCACCAACACATCCTTTCACCAGCGCGGATGATGCCATGAGCGCGAAGGCCTCGGCAATTTGTCGCTGATGGCCGGAAGCCGGGGAGCGGCCTCGCATGGTGCCGGTGAGACTGCCGGCGGTCAGGAGCCGGTGTGGGCGCCGAATCGTGTCACGCGTCCCCGACCGTGCGGGAGCTTCGGCGTCGGCCGCAGGAACCAGCGACCGGAAGGCGTCGCCCTGGGCCGTCTGCCTGCCGGCGACCTGCAAGGCCAAGGAGATGGAGGACTGGCGCAGTGAAGGGTTCAGGCCGACCGTACGATCTCGTCGATGAGGGCGGCCAGCCGGCGTGGCTGGGACAGGAACGGCGAATGACCGCCAGGGAGCCGGTGGATCTCAGCCGCTTGGGCGGCCATCTGCTCCTGCAGCGCAACAGGGATGGCCTGGTCCTGCTCCGTGATGATGTAGGCGGACGGGATGCTCCGCCAGGCGGCCACGTCCACCTTCTCCGCGAACGACCTGACGGTCTGGTTGACCAGCTTGCTCACCGCCTCCTCGGCCTCTCCGTCGGGCAGGTCGCCGTAGAGCGAGACACGCGGCTCGCCGCCGAGCGGGAACAGGCCGCCTGTTTCTTCGGGATCGGGAAGGCCGTGGAGGGTGTACATCGACTGTCCCGTGTCCGGCATGTAGGCGGCGAGGTAGATCAGCCGATCAACATTGCTCGCCCCGGCGGCGGCCTCGGTGATCGGGATGCCGCCGTAGGAGTGCCCGAGCAGGGCGACCGGTCCTGCGATCGACGCCAGCTCCGCGGCCAGTACGGCGGCGTCGTCATGCATGCCTGCGGTGGGATGTTCGCCGGCGCTCGGGAGCCTCGGCGTGTGCGTGTCATGGCCGAGAGCGTGCAACTCCGCCTCGAGCCGCGCCCAGCTGCTTGGCTGGTGCCAGGCGCCGTGGACGAGCATCACAGTGGTCATGAATGGTGCTCCAATGTTTTAGTACGACGTATCGGGCCTGAGTCGGGGTTCGCTGCAGGTCACTTCGCCTGGAAGCCGCCGTCGATGTTCAGGATCGCGCCGGCCACGAACGACGCCTTGTCGGACAGGAGCCAGTGGATGCCCTCGGCGATCTCCTCGGGCCGGCCCATGCGCCCGATCGGGTGCATCGCGGTGATGGTCTCCTCGTCGTACTGGCCGAGGGAGATGGCGCGCGCGATGATGTCGGTCTTGATCGCGCCCGGGGCCACGGCGTTCACGCGCACGCCCTGGGAGGAGTATTCCAGGCCCGCGGTCTTGGTCAGGCCGACGACCGCGTGCTTGGTGGCCGCGTACGGGCCGCTCCACGGGATGCCGTTGAGGCCCGCGATGGAGGCGAGGTTGACGATGGCGCCCCCGCGGCCGCCGGCGAGCATCTCGTTGATCTCGCGCTGCAGGCACAGGAACAGGCCCATCACGTTCGTCGACAACATCTCCTGGAACTTCACCGGGTCGGCGTCGGCGATCGCTGACGTCTCGTGGGCCAGGCCGGCGTTGTTGACCGCGTAGTCCAGGCGGCCGTACTCGGAAAGGACGGAGTCGAACAGGGCGGTGATGCTCTGCGGCGAGTCCATGTCGGCCGCCACGAACGACGCGCTGCCGCCGTCCTTGGTCAGCTCCACGACCGCCTGCTTGCCGACGTCCTCGCGCCGCCCGCTCACGACGACGTGCACGCCGTCGGCGATCAGCAGCTTCGCGGTCTCCTTGCCGATGCCGGTCGCGCCGCCGGTGATGACCGCGATCTTCTTGTCGCTGCTCATGATGGGTTCTCCCTTGCGTTCATGGTTGACCGCGCACGTTGTGCGCGGTTGCCCCGGGCCGTTAACAGACCGGCGGGCTCTTGTAATGAAATTAACGTACCACCGGTCTGATGTCAAAAGACCGGAGGTCTGTAGGATGGGGGCATGCCCACCTTCCAGCGCGCCCGCAGCGAGGAACAGCGCGAGCTCCGCAGGCGAG
The DNA here is from genome assembly GCF_024172165.1 of Nonomuraea thailandensis. Taxonomy (GTDB): domain Bacteria; phylum Actinomycetota; class Actinomycetes; order Streptosporangiales; family Streptosporangiaceae; genus Nonomuraea; species Nonomuraea thailandensis. The sequence continues at coordinate 3,468,027 of NZ_JAMZEB010000002.1, forward strand.
CGATCCTCGACGCCACGGCCGCGATGCTGAACGAGATGCCGGTCGCCGAGGTCAGCCTCAACGAGCTGAGCCGCCGGGTCGGCCTGGCCAAGTCCAACGTCCTGCGCTACTTCGAATCGCGCGAGGCCATCCTGCTGGAACTGCTGGACCGGGCATGGAAACAGTGGATCGACGACCTGCCCGGCCGCTTGGCTGCCGAGGTCGGCGAAGCCGGCTCCGCGGGGGAGCGCGGTGACCGGCTGGCCACGGCCCTCACCCGATCACTGGAGGAGCGCCAGGTTCTGTGCGACCTTCTCAGCGCGCAGGCCGGCGTCCTGGAACGCAACGTTTCCGCCGACCTGGCCGGCCAGTGGAAGAGGACGGCGATCGGGAACGTCGACACCATGGCCCGCCTGATGCGGCACCATCTGCCCGAACTGGGCGACCGCGCCCAGACGTTGTGCGCTCAGACCATCATGATCACCGCCGCAGTCTGGACGCACGCGCGACCGTCCGCGGCCATGCTCGACGCCTACGACGCCGATCCCTCCCTGGCGGTGTTGCGTATGGATTTCGCGCCCACCTTGCGGGACATGCTGTCCACCTTTGTCGCCGGCACCCTGACCCGCGCCGCCTCGCCCTGAGAGGGCGTTTGATCTGAGCCCGTTCACCTCAAGTCCTCCAGATTCCGGCCCTGCGGTGCCAGGGCCAGGCCCCACTCTGGTACGCCGGGCTGATCGGGCACATCAGTCACTTGACGGCGAGCTGCAAAGGCCTCGAAGGGCTGGCAGCTCGCGACATTGAGTTATCCGACCCAGGAAGCCGCTCAAGTCCTGCTTCCCCTTGCTCGAACAGGCCTGTCCCTGGTCGTGGCCCCACAGCCGGCCGCGACCGTCGTCGCCCCCCCGGCGGCGGCAACCTCACCGGCGAGTTCGGGGTCGAGCACGACCCCGCCGTCACCGCGGCGACGACCTGATCAGGGCAGCAGGCCGCGCGCGTAGGCGGTGGCGGCTGCGGCGGCCCGATCGGAAACGCCCAATTTGGTGTAGATGTGCGCCAGGTGGGTCTTGACCGTCGTCTCGCTGATGAACAGCGCCGCGGCCGCCTCCCTGTTGGTCGCGCCGCCCGCCACCAGCCGCAGCACGCTGTGCTCGCGCTCGCTCAGCTCGGCCGCCCTGGCAGCGGGCTCGCGCACCCGCCGCAGCACGCGAGCCGCCACGGCCGGCAGCACGTCGTCGTCCCCGTCGTACGTCGTCAGCACCAGCACCCGGGCCGACGGCACCCGCGCGGTCAGCAGCCCGATGAACTCCGCTCCGCCCAGCCCGGCATCCGCAGGCCGGTCAGTACGACGTCGGGCTGTTCCCGTACGGCCACCGCCAGCCCTTCCGCGCCGTGGCCTTGCACGCTGACCAAGTCGGGCTGTAGAGGGGGCGGCCACAGCTCGCGCCGTTGTCCGGGGTCTGTCCGGCCACCGTATGCCGGGTCATCCAGCGCTTGGGCCCGCTGCTCGCCCTGGAGCCCGGCAGCGCGCGCAGCCGAGGCCGCGGAACGGCTGTGGATCGCGAACGGCACCCTGATCCCGGTAGGGGACCGCACCGTCGCCGCTTCCGGCAAGAACTACCACTTCTCTGCGAACGTGCCCTGTGTCAACACCGGCCTGCTCGTCCCGCACCGAAGACGGACGGGACGACCTCTGCTACGGGCCAGGAGGAAGACAACGCTGAACACCGGCGCATCCGCGCCCTCGTCGAGCACACCTTCGCCCGGATGAAGAACTACAAGATCCTGCGTGATTGCCGGCAGAGAGGGTCCGGACTCCACCACGCGGTCCAAGCCGTCGCACACATGCACGACCTCGCCCTCCCAGCATGAGCACCACTGCCGCAGAACGGCACTGACCTGCTCACACACGGACTTCTGCAAAGGGCTGTTGGAGTCGCTCCCACTCGGCGTTCGTCAAGTCACCACGCCCCATGCACTCATCGTGACAAGATCCATCACCACAACTGGTGCCGCGTCAGGCAACGTTTGCGACGTTCGTCGTTGGCCCTGAGCCGACGGTAGGTGACGTGGCACCGCGCATCGAAGTCGAGCGTCATGGGCGCCGTCCCGTTGCGAACCTGAACGCCCCGAGCGCCGAATCAGTCGCGCGCTCGGTCTGCGGTCTGGTTCGCATCACGACGGCGTTACAGTTCGCATCACGACGGCGTTACAGTTCGCGTCACGACGGCGTTACAGTTCGCGTCGCGACGGTGTTGAGCAGGTGGGATCGGGCGCCGATGAGAAATGGCGCCGACAGTCGTCTAAGTAGACGTCCGGTGAAAACGCGCTGCGCGCATCAAGGGAGAGCAATGAGATGAGACCACTTCGATACTCGATCAACGTCACGCTCGACGGCTGCTGCCATCACGAGGCAGGGCTCCCCCCGGACGAGGAGTCGATGCGCTACTGGACCGCTGAGATGGAGCGAGCCGATGCCCTGCTGTTCGGCCGGGTGACCTACGAGATGATGGAGTCGGCGTGGCGGAAGCCGGCCACGGACACGTGGCCTGACTGGATGGATGAGTGGCAGATCCCGTTCGCCGAGACCATCGACCGGGCGAAGAAGCACGTCGTGTCGAGCACGCTGAGCGGGGTCGATTGGAATGCCGAGCTGGTGCGAGGCGACTTGGGGCAAGCGGTTCAGCGGCTCAAGCAGGAGTCAGGTGAGGGCCTGTGGGTGGGTGGCGTGACGCTCCCCCTGGCGTTGGCAGATCTGGGACTGATCGACGAGTACGAGTTCCTTGTGCAGCCGGTCCTTGCCGGACACGGGCCGACGTTGCTCGCCGGCCTGCGCGAGCGCATCCAGCTCGAGCCCGTGGAGCGCCACGAGTTCCGGTCGGGGGCGGTCGCCCTGCGATACCGGCCCACGCGAGTTACGGCTTGACGTGATTTATCCTGGCACGTAGACCGCTCCCTCGCGACGGAGCGACGGCCCGGGGTCGCGTTGGCCGCGCTGGCCGTGCCCCCGAACACGCGGACATATCGACGGGGGACATCGCCCCGAGGTGCCGGTAGCGGACAGGGCAAACGTTGCCTGACGTGGCGCCAGTCGGCGAACAGGCCGCCGGCCGGACGCCGTCTGCCCTGCTGCAGGACGCGGCCCAGCAGGCCGCGCATCGCCATCGGCTCCAGGCCGCGCAGGTGCAGGCTGACGATGCGGAGGAACGACGCGGGCTCGGTCTCCTCCAGGACGAGGGCCCGCACATCGCGCAGCCGCAGCTCGGCGGCCGGCATCGCGCGGGTCGGCCCGCACCCGGCGGTGATCACGTCGAAGATCATCGGTGTTGCCCTCCGGGAGTGCCTTGGTGGTCAGGCGCTCCCGGCGACACCTACGTCGATCGCCCGGCCGCGACAGCGAGGCCGAGCACCCACAGCGATACAGCGTTCATGGGTCTCACCTCCTCGGGCGGTGTCACGGCCGACCGCACGCTACAAGCCCGGGGATCACCGCGTCCCGTTCTTTTCACGAGGAGCCTTCGATGGGGACGCCCCGGTAGCGGCCGAGGCCCAGCAGGTTGAGGTCGGCACTGTCGGCTTCGGGGAGCCCGCGGAAGGTGGCGAAGAACTGCAGCGACTCGCCCGCGTCGATCGCGTTGGCGTAGCTGTACCAGTACGTGCACGAGCAGACGCCGTCCTCGGTGTCCGGATGGGACGACTTGTTCGAGCCGTCCGGCCGGATCGTGATCCCGTGCACGCTCCACGACTCGCCGCCGCCCAGCAGGTGGGCCAGGTCGGCCTTGTCTCCGGGCGCGCCGATGTTCTCGACCGTCCACTCCAGCCGCGTCTGGTCGAACTCGCGCGTCAGCTTGTCGATCGAGACGTGGACGGGGATCCGCCGCCCGTTGGCGTTCTCGATGTAGGTGTCGCGGGCGGCCAGGCCCGTGGTGGTGTGGACGTGCGCGGGCGCCGGCCCGGCGGTGGTGACCTGAGCCAGTGGGGACGTACCCCCCGAAGCGCCCGAACTGCCCGGACTGTTCGACTGCAACAGCACCGTAGCCGTGACGGCCGAGACCAGCAGCGCGGCGGCGATCGCCGCCGCCGGGCGCACCCACCGCCACCTCGACGGAGCGCGCGCCGGCTGCCGCACGGCCTGCTGCTCCCAGGATTGGCTGACCAGGTTCGTGGCCGCGGCCACGTTGATCGACTCGCGGCCGAGCAGGCGGTCGAGAAGCTGCTGCGACGTCGGCCGCCGGGCCGGGTCCTTGGCCAGCGCCTGCTCCACCAGCGGGTACAGCCTGCCGTCCAGGTTGCTCAGGTCCGGCGCGTAGTGCACCACCCGGTACAGCACCTCGGGCGGGCCGCCCACGCCGAACGGCGGCTTGCCCGTCGCCGCGTACACGACCACGCCGCCCCACGCGAACACGTCACTGGCGGCCGTGACCGGCTCGCCGCCGGCCTGCTCGGGCGACATGTAGGCGGGCGTGCCCACGATGGACGCCGACTTGGTCGCGTCCGGCGTCATGAACTGGGCGATGCCGAAGTCGATGACCCGGGGGCCGATGGAGCTGAGCAGGATGTTGGCGGGCTTGAGGTCGCGGTGCACGATTCCGGCCTGGTGGATGGCGACGAGCGCGGTGGCCACGCCGACGGCCAGGGCCTCCAGGTTCGCGCCCGACATGGGGGCGCCGTCGCGGATCGCCGTGGCCAGGTCGGGGCCGTCGACGTACTCGGTGACGATGTAGGCGCTCTGCCCGTCGAGGCCCGCGTCCAGGACGGGGGCGGTGCAGAAGCGGGCCACGCGGCGCGCCGCCTCCACCTCCCTGGTGAAGCGGCGCTCGAAGCCGTCGTCCGTGCCGGGGTTCAGGACCTTGAGCGCCACGGGTGGCGAGTCTCCGAGCCGCGCCAGGTACACGGTGCCCATCCCGCCTTGTCCGAGGCGTTTGATGATGGTGTACGGGCCGATGCGTCGGGTTTCGTCACTCACGTGTCGATTGTGATCAAGGTTGCTTGCGATTCGGTATCAGAACGCTTACTTCCCGTACGGGACCTTCAGCGGCGTCCGCCCCAGGAGTAGAAGGCGCCCCGCAGGTGCTCGAAACGGTGATCGACGTGGTCCTCCGACCATTCCACGTCCGCGAGGAGCCGGGCCGGGTCCCCCGCGGGCTCCACGCGTAGCCGTGCGGGCTGTCCAGGGAGCACCACCGGCGTGGACGGCATGGATCGAACGCTGGTACGCCACCTCCACGCTCACCCCCGAAGTCCGTGGGATCTTTCGCAGCGTCCTGTCCAAGGGCGGCCGCTGGCTCGCCACCGAGCACCCTGAGATCATCGAACCCCGCCAGTGGACACGTGAGCTCTCGCCACGCACTAGGCCGTGTTTCAGAAGTGACTTGAGTGGCGGTTGCTCGAGGTGTTCGTAGATCGACAAAAAAAGAGGTCTCCGGTAGATGAGTCAACGACCAAGAAGACCATCTGCACGGAGACCTCGTGGACACCTTACCGGTGGCCGGGCGGGCTGATCTGACCGATGCGCAGTGGGCGGTGCTGGAGCCGCTGCTGCCGGTCGGCCGCAAGCCAGGGCGCCCGCCGACCTGGACGAAACGGCAGCTCATTAATGGGATCCGGTGGCGGGTTCGGGTGGGGGCGCCATGGCGGGACGTGCCGGAGCGGTACGGATGCTGGCAGACGATCTACGGGTTGTTCCGGCGCTGGCAGCGTGCCGGAACCTGGCAGCAGATCCTGACCGTCTTGCAGGCTCAGGCGGACGCGGCTGGGCTGATCACGTGGGATGTGAGTGTCGACTCCACCGTCTGCCGGGCTCATCAGCACGCCGCCGGGGCGCGGAAAAGGGGGATCTGCAGGTCGAGTCGCCGGGCGGGGTGCAGGAAGAGCCGGCCGATCACGGGCTGGGGCGTTCCCGGGGTGGCTTGAGCACCAAACTGCACCTGGCCACCGAGCAGGGCCGCAGAGCACTGTCGATCGTGCTGACGGCCGGGCAGCGTGGTGACAGCCCGCAGTTCACGGCGGTCTTGGAGGGCATCCGGGTGCCGCGCCTGGGCGGGGGCCGGCCCCGTACCCGGCCGGACCGGGTGCTGGCCGATAAGGCCTACAGCTCGCGCGGTAACCGCCGTTACCTGCGCAGGCGCGGCATCAAGGCCACCATCCCGATCAAGCTGGACCAAGCCGCCGCCCGGCGCAGGAAGGGGACGAAGGGCGGCCGGCCACCGGCCTTCGACCCCGAGTCCTACAAGCTGCGTCACGCCGTGGAATGCGGCATCAACCGGCTCAAGGGCTACCGGGCGGTGGCTACCCGCTTCGACAAGCTGGCCGTGCGCTACGAAGCGACTGTTCATATCGCCGTGATCGACACCTGGCTATGAGCGCACCACTTCTGAAACACGGCCTAAGGCCGATCTCACCGCGACCGGAACGTCCTTCCGCGACCTGCACGAGTGGGAACACATTTCACGACCATTCGACCCCGCCACCGCTCTGCGTACCCCCCGAACCATCCAGGCGCTTATCGGTCCGGATCCTCGCGTCATCGACGACGACATGTGGGCCAAGCCGCTGTGGGCCGAGTGAAAAGTCGCGGTATCAGGCTGGGCGGAAGCGGGCTTGGCTTTGGCGGCAGACGCCGAGCTGAGCGGGCACGGCCCTTAAGGCCGCCCATGCGACAGAAAACGCAAGTCCTGTGTCACAGAGGTGCGGCACCGTGGGCAGAGGCTAGGTGGTCGTCCGCAACCGGGCCTCGGCGGCCCAGTGGGGTGCGTTCCATTGGTCGGCGATGGTGGCGGCCTGGGTGAAGTGGGCGGCGGCCTCGTCGGTGCGGCCGAGGAAGGCGGCCAGTTCACCGAGGGTGTGGGCGACCGGGCGCAACGCCAACGACAGGCTCGCGGCGCCCGCCGGGGGACCGTTGCGATGCGGAAGCAGCGTCGCGTAGATCTCCTCGGCGGCATCACGGTCGTTCAGGGCGACGATGGCCATCGCGCGCAACGTTGCGAGGAAGGTGAAGAAGAAGTCGGGGCGGATCGGGCTGGGTGACGCGCGGACCTCGCGAGCTTCGGCGTCCAGGCCGTTGGCGTGGAGGGCGAGCGCGAGCAGGTCGCAGACCATGGGGCCAAGCACGACGTGGAGGGCGCGAACATCGTCCAGGTGCGCACCGAGCGTGCCCTCGTTCAGCCGGATCGTGGCCAGAGCGAGTTGGAGAAAGCCCATGTGCACCGATCCGATGCGCCGCATGCCCGCGTCGGCCTTGATGTAGAGGAGCTCGGCGTCGGCGAATCGGCCTTCGATGAGCGCCAGGGTCGCCAGCGCGATCTCGGCGGCGGCGATCGCCTCGCGCATTCGGTAGGTGCGCGCGAGTTCCAGGGCCTCGGCGGTCACCCGATGCATGGTCACCCCGTCGTTGGCGGAGGCGGCGACGGCAGCATGGTTGAGCAGCCCGGTGACGCGGTAGACCGGCAGGTCGTGCTCGATGCCGATCTCCACGAGCTCCCGGCAGAGGTCGGCGTCGCCGTGGACTTCAGACAGGATCTGGAGTGCCGCGGCCCGCAGCCGGGGTCCGGTGGCGAGGTCGAGTGCCTCCTGCGCTGCCTCCACAACGGTCGGGTCGTCCTCGCCGACCAGTTCGTTGGCGTACGCCGTCAGGAGCCGGGACCGCACCGAAGGGGTCAGGTCACCCTTCAGCAGGCGGCTCAGGCGGTCGACGATGGGCCGGTCCACTGTGCCGTACGTACGGGCCTGCCAGGCGGTCGGCTCTGTCCACGCGGTGAACGCGGCGAGCATCAGGTCGTCGCGGCCCAGGGACTCCGCGTACTCCACGGCTTCACGGCGTGTCTCGCGGGCGGCTGCGACGGCCCCCGCCCGGACCTGCGCGCGCAGCAGCCTGCCGAGCAATTCGACGCGTTCGTCCGGTCCTGTCGAGTTGGCGACGGCGTCGGTCAGGAGGCCGGCCGCCACGTCGTGGGCGTAGCGGGCCTCGGCAAGCTCGGCGGCCTGGACGCAGTAGCCGACGGCCTTCGGTGAGCCGGCGCGCGCGTAGTGGTGGGCCAGCGCCGCGATGTCGCCGGTGCCTTCCAGGGCGTCGGCGATCCGGGCGTGCATCCGGGTGGCGCGCAACCTGCTGAGGTCGGCGACGAGCGTGTCCCTGACGAGGGCGTGGACGAAGCGGACGAGCCCGGGGCCGGGTTCGTCGAGGAGCCCGGCGATGACGCCCGCGTCCAGCGCGTCCAGCACGCCGTCCTCGTCGGTGTCGGCGGCCTTGACCAGGACGTCCACCGAGCTTTCCCGGCCCGCGACCGCGGCCAGCCGCAGGACGGACACGCCTCCCTCGGGCAGGCGCGCGAGCCGTCGGCGCAGGACGTCCCGGACGCCTTCCGGGACCTCGGAGAGGGCGACCAGCGCGCCTTCGCCGTTCAGCAGCCGGGCGCTTTCGCGCACGTAGAACGGGTTGCCGCCGGTGCGCTCCACGATCCCGGCGATGGTCTCCTCGTCGGCCTCGCATTCGGCCCGTACGAGCTGCGCGACGGCCTCGTCGTTCAGCCCCGGCAGCGCCAGGCGCAGCGGCGCGGCACGCGCGAGGGAGGCCAGCGTCTCGGTGAGGTGCCCGCTCTCGTCCGCGCGGTACGCGGCGACGACCAGGATCGGCGCCCGCAGGCCGAGGACGCCGCCGAGCAGCTCCAGCGTGGCGGCGTCCGCCCAGTGCAGGTCGTCCAGCACGACGGCGACCGGGCGTTCCGTGGCGACCGCCGCGAGCCACTTCCACACGGCTTGGCGCAGGCGGAACCGTCCCGCGGTGGCGTCGGCGTTCACCGGCCCGGTGTCGGTGAGCAGCGGCGCGAGGTCGTCCGCGAACTCGCCCGGGGACGTGGTCGCGGCGACAGCTCTCAGCGCCTCGGCCCAGGCCCACGCGGGTGGCGCGCTGTCGACCTCGGGGCAGCGGCCGACGGCGACCAGCCACCCGTCACGTTCGAGCCGCCTGCCCAGGTGGTCCAGCAGCGTCGACTTGCCGAGCCCGGCCTCGCCGGTGACAAGGGCGATGCCGGCGCCGTCGGTGGCGGCATCGGCGGCGGCCGTGACCAGCGCCGACAGCTGTGCCTCGCGTCCGATGAACGGCGCCTCGATGGCCGGAGCCGGCCGCAGCCGCGGTGCGGCCGGCGGTGGCGGGGGTACGGTCGCGCGCAGGACGTCCGTGCGCTGGGTGAGGATCGCCTCCTCCAACGCCGTCAGGTCCGGGCCGGGGTCGAGCCCGAGTTCCTCGGCGAGGATGCCGCGGGCGCGGCGGAGCGTCGCCAGCGCGTCGGCTTGGCGGCCGCTGCTCCACAGTGCCAGGGCGTGCAACCGCCAGCCTTCCTCGCGGAGGGGCTCCTCGCGGGTGAGCCGCTCGGCCTCGGGAACGACCGCGGCGGGGTCGCCGGTGCGCAGACCCGCCGCGACGTGCGCCTCGGTGGCGACCAGGCGCAGCTCGTTCAGCCGGGCCGTCTCGGCGGCGGCCCACGGCTCGTCGGCGACCTCGGCGAACGCCGGTCCCTGCCACAGTCCCAGCGCCTCGGCGAGCCGGGCCTGGGCGACGCGCGGGTCGGTGTCCGTACGGGCTTGGTCGAGCAGGCCCTCGAACCGCCACGCGTCCACCGACTCCGGGGGCAGCCGCAGCGCGTAGCCGGGCGACGCGCTGACCAGCAGCCGGGCAGGCGTGCGCGGCGAACGTCCGGGCTCCAGCAGCCGGCGCAGGTTGGACACGTACGCCTGCAAGGACATCAGCGCCCGCGCGGGCGGCTCCCCGCGCCACAGGTCTTCGATCATCCGGTCGACGGGCACGACCTGCCCGCGCGCTGTCACCAGCAACGCCAGCACGCCCCGTTGCCGCGGCCCGCCCAGGGGAACGGGCTCGCCGCCGACCTCGGCCGCGAAAGAGCCCAGCACCCGGATGAAGACCATGATCCGCACATTTTACGTGGACGTTCCAAGTCCCCTCCAAATCGCCTCCAAACACCCAGGAGCAGCCTGAACACATCGCAACCGATGAAGGGCGGGAACAGATGAGCGTCAACACCCGGGACATGGAGATCGTCCACCGCGTGCTCCGCCGAGCGTCCCGGCTGCTGGTGCAGCTCGTCGCGGCCGTCGCCCCGGGTGACACCGCTCGCGCCAAGGTGATCGGCGACCACTTCCGCGTCTACCGGCTGGGCCTGCACAACCATCACGAGAGCGAGGACGAGTTGCTGTGGCCGCCACTCCTTTCCCGGGTGGACCTGGAGGCCGACATCGTCCTGCGCATGCAGGCCCAGCACGAGCGCATCGCGGCCACCCTGAGCAGGCTGGACGCCGCGGTCCCCGTCTGGGAGGCCACCGCGGGCGCCGACGAGCGCGACACCCTGGTGGCCGCCCTCTGCGAGCACCGCGCTGTCCTGCTGGAACACCTCGACGACGAGGAAGCCACCCTCCTCCCGCTCGCGGCCAAGCACATCACCGAACAGGAGTGGGCCTCCCTGGGCGACCACCTGGTGAACGACACTCCCAAGCTCGCCCTGTTCACGCTCTTCGGCGCCGTCCTGGAGGACGCGAACCCGGCCGAGCGCGCCATCGTCCTCAGCGGCCTTCCCGGCCCGGTCCGCGTCATCTGGCACGTCATCGGCCGCCCCCGCTACGCCCGCCACATCCGCCGTGTCCGCGGCTGAACCCTGCCCGTCCGTGCATACAAGGAGAGCGACCATGTCGCTGAAGAAGCTCAACACCGTCCTGGCCGCCGTCGTCGTCCTGTTCACCCTCTACCTCGGGTTGTCCTTCGTCCTGCCCCTCGGGACCACCTTCCCGGGGCTGGCGAGCTGGCCCTCTGACGGCAGCGGCTTCTCCATCGTGAAGGGCAGCCGCGAGATCGCGATGGGCCTGGCCATGGGCATCCTGCTAGTGACGGGCCACCGCCGCCCGTTGGGCTGGGTCCTGCTGATGGTGGCCGTCGCCCCGTTCGGCGACATGGTCAACGTCCTGGCCCACCACGGATCCACGGCCGCCGCGCTCGGCATCCACGGCCTGACCGCGGCGCTGATCGCGGTCACGGGATTGCTGACCCTCCGCGAGACCAGCACCACCCCGGCGACCGCCACGCAGCCCGCCTGACGTCCGCATTCTCTGAGAACTCGAAAAGGGAGACGACAATGACGATCAACGATCTGCGCGGTGTCCTCAAGGGGCGCGTGCTCCTGCCCGATGACGACGGTTTTGAACAGGCGACCACCGCGTGGAATCTGACCGTCAGGCAGCCGGTGGCGGCCGTAGCAGAGGCCGCGGATGCCGACGACGTGGCGGCGCTCGTGCGTTACGCGCGGCGGGCGGGTATGACGGTGACCGCGCAGCCGAGCGGGCATGGCGCCTCCGGTGATGTGGAAGGCCTGATCCTGCTGCGTACCGGCCTGCTGAACGAGGTGGAGGTCCGCGCGCAGGAGCGCGTGGTCCGGGTGGGCGCGGGCGTGAAGTGGGGGCAGGTGCTGGCGGCGGCCGGCCCGCTGGGTCTGACCGGCCTGGCCGGCAGCGCGCCGGGGGTCAGCGTGACCGGCTACACCCTGGGCGGTGGGGTCGGCTGGTTCAGCCGCAAGCACGGCTTCGCCTCCGACAGCGTGCGGGCCATCGACATCGTGGACGCCGATGGCGAGCCGGGCCGGGTGACCGCCGAGTCCGATCCCGAGCTGTTCTGGGCGCTGCGCGGCGGTGGCGGGGACTTCGCGGTGGTGACCGCCCTCGAACTCGAGCTGTATCCCGTGCCGGTCCTGTACGGCGGGCGCGTGATCTGGTCAGAGCACCGGACCAGGGAGGTGTACGACGCGTTCCTGGAGATCACCGCCGAGGCGCCGCGTGAACTCAGTGTCTGGATCAACCGGCTCCAGCCACCCGGCGCGTCGCCGATGGTGACGCTCGATCTGGCCTACCTGGGTGAGGCGGCTCAGGGGCAGGGCCTGCTGGCGCGCATCGACAAGATCGAGGGCGCGATCTCCGACAGCCGCGGCGTCGTCCCGGTTGCCGACCTGGGCACCATCGCCGCCGAGCCCACCGATCCTGCCCCCTCCATCGCTCGTGCGGAGCTGCTCACCGGCCTGGACCCGGACGCGGTGGAGCTCCTGCTCGCCAAGCCGGTCGAACCGCTCATCAACGTGCAGATCAGGCACTTGGGCGGGGCGCTCGCCGAGCCGGGCGGCGGGGCGGGTGCGAGCGGCGCGGTGGCTGAGCCGTACCTGCTCGGCCTGCTGGGTCTTGGCCTGCCGCACGCGGCCGATGCGACGCGCACCAAGCAGGCCGAGGTCGCGGCCGACCTGAAGGCCTACATCAGCGGCCGCACACCGTACACCCTGCTGTCCCCCGGTGACACGGCGGCGCAGTCCTTCTCCGGCAGCGCGCTCGCGCGGCTGCGGGAGATCAAGCGGGCCCGTGACCCGCACAACGTGTTCCGCGCCAACTACCCGGTGTACGGATAGATCGGTTCCACCAGGTCACGGCCCCTCCGCCCACCGGGGCGGCGGGGCCGCACCACACCCACGTGACAGATGTCGCCGCGAGCACTGGAAGGGCACACCCACACAGGTAGGACTCGCACAACGAAAGGTATCCGGTGCACCGTGGCGATCAGCAGATCCACCAGCGCATCGGCGACCGCCCGCTCCCGCTCCACCAACAGCGCGGTCGCGCAGACTGGTCGACGGGTCTGCGACGGTGATCCCGGCTCGTGCGGGGGCCTGCATGCGTGCGGCTCGCCAGGCGCTGAGGGTCGGTTCGAGTAACGCCCGAGCGGGCGTCGGGCAGGTCTGAGGGGTAGGGGCGGCGTGAGGTCATGGCACTCGTGCTAGCAGACTGTCGCCGCGGGGGAAGGCCCGCACCTTTTGGGGTGGGCGATTCGGGGACATCCCGGGATCGGACGGGCAGGGCAACCACCCACGACACCCGAAACCGACCCCACGCTCCGAGTACGCAAATAGCCTGACGTCTCACTGGGTTGGACAGGTTCCGCGGGCATGGCTCAGATCTTTAAGGCTGACGGCTGGTCACAGGCGGGCGGTCCACTCGTGGCCTGTAAGGACGTCAGCACCCCTGGCCGGGAAGACGCGGTTGATCAGGAAGTCGTGCACGTCCGCTTCCCCGTCGGCGCAGGCGTCGCTGAGCACGGTCACGTGGTAGTCACGGTCGGAAGCGTCGTAGAGGGTAGCGGCGATCATCGCCCCGGTCGCGACACCGGTCAGCACGATCGAGTCGATGTGCTGGGCGCGCAGGAGCCGATCGAGGTCGGTCGCCGCGAAGGCGCTGGCGCGGCGCTTGAGGACGACGGCCTCGCCCGGCAATGGCTCAATGCGCGGGTGCACGAAGGTCTCGGGGGACTCTTCGTGAAACAGCGTCCCCGCCCCGTGCAGGCCCCTGATCAACTGATTTCCCGCTGCCACATCAAGGCCTGAGGCCCGGAGCCCGAAACGGATGAAGATCACCGGGATTCCGGAGGCTCTGGCCGCGGGGAGAACCTTCTCCACGACAGGGAGCACCTCGGCGGCGAAGGGATAGTTGTCCACGATGCCCGCCTGCAGGTCGCCGACGATGAGCGCGGTGGTGGTCATACGGTTTCCTTGTCTGTACAGCGCGCCATCGGCCATCCTCGATGGTCATATCGTTGGCGCTGTTGTCGTCGATCTAGTACAACGATGGTGGGACAGATCAAGGGCCATCGGCCGCGGCGCATGGCGGCTTGGGGCGCAGGCCGCACCATCAGGCTCCATGTCCACCACAAGCTACCCCCTGGCCCGCTCAAACCACGATGGCACGACCTCAAGTCCGCCGTCACAGGACAGCCGGCCGTCAAACGCTGCTGCTGCTCACCGGCAGCAGCACGTTCATCGCGTCCTCCCTACCGCATCGGATGGTGAAGCCGATGATGGGGGATTCGTGAGCGGCCGGAACGTGACGAAGAGCATCAGCAGGACCCCGGCGCCGCACCAGGCTCCGATGACCGTGGAGGTGGGAAGAGCCTCGCTGAGGGCGCCGGTGGTCACGATCGCGGCGCCCTGGGCGATCTGGATGCCGCTGTTCATGACGCCGAACGCCCGGGCCCGGTATTGGTCCGGAAGCACGTCTTTGAACAAGGCCTGGGCAGTGGGCAGCAGCAGCGACATCACCACGCCGGAGGAGGCCACCAGGAGCAGCACGCCGGCGAGCGGTGGGTCGAGCAGTGCCGGGGTCAGGGTGAGGGGTGCCAAGATCGCCAGGGGCCGGATCAGCCGGGTCCGGGTGCTCGGTCGCAGCAGCCGGGTCAGGAGCAGGCCTCCGACGACGACGCCGAGCGGGTTCGCGGCCATGATGAGCCCCTGGGCCGCGCCGCCGCCGTCGAGTTCTGCGGCCCAGGCCGCGGCCAGTCCTTCGGGGACGACCACGAAGGCGACGGTGGCGAAGGCGATGAAGGCGATGGCCCGCATCACCGGGTCGCCGAACACGACGGCGTATCCTTGCCGGGTCTCCCGCCACAGGCCGGTGCGAGCAGCGGTCGCGAGCGTGGCCGGCCGGAGCTTGACGTGACGGCGCAGCAGGTACGCCGAGCCGAGGAAGGTGCCGGCGTTCAGCAGCAACGCGACATGCGGGCTGTGGGCGGCGATCCCTCCTCCGGCGGCGTACCCGACGACCTGGGCCAGATGGAGGATCGTGTTGTTGAAGGCGAGGCCGAGCGCGTAGCGGTCGCCGGTCAGGATCTGCGGGAGCTGGGCCGAACGGGCCGCGTCGAACGGCGGGGCGAGCAGCCCGCCGGCGAACAGCAGCACCAGCAGGACGGCCACCGGTACGCCGGGGATCGCGATCAGCGCGATCAGCGCCGCTCTGACCAGATCGCAGGAGATCATCACCGAGCGTGCGGGATACCGTTCGGCCACGGCCGCGAGCAAGGGTCCCGCGGTGAGCCACGGCAGATAGCTCAGAGCGAAGGCGGCCGCCGAGGCCAGTGCCGAGCCGGTGCGATCGAAGACCAGCAGCGCCACAGCGGCCTTGCACAGATAGTCCCCGCTCCAGGAGAGCACGCTCGCGGTGAACACCGCGCGGTACTCCACCAGAACGAAGAGATCGCGATAGCCCGCCGGGTGCTTCTCATCCGTCTCCGGTCGACTCATCCGTTCTCCGTCATGCGCTCCATGCGGTGGCCGGCTCCGCCGAAGGCTGCGGGCCGGCCACTGTCAGATCTTCTGCGGGCATCAGTGGTCCCAATGAGTGTCCTTGCGGGTCATGAGGCACCTCCTTTCGGCATTTCACGGGGTTCGTCGCTGAGGCGCTCGGTCATGCTCTGCTTACCGGGCATGGGAGTGCTTCTGCCGGAAAACGCGTACACGCGCGTCTCCTTTTCAAGATCGCACATGAGGCATGCAGAACGGCTGCAAGAAATCTGCAGTGATTCGATCAATCGCCAAGGGTGTACTCGACCTGCTGGCGGTGGCCGTGAACCGGTTCGGCTTCGGCCGCGTTGTTCTCAAGGCTGCCGCAGCGCGAGATCGAGGTGGAGCCATGGGCCCTGCCGTCCATGGCGGAGCATGGCGTTCCGGTCCCCGAGGTCATCGCCGGCGTCCCAGACGCGGAGATCCCGCACCTGGTGACCCGCTTCGTATCGGGTGAGCCTGGAGTCGTGACGCTCAAGGCGGCGTCCGAGGTGGGACGGCTATCGCGTGTCGTCCACTCCCTCCCCGTCAAGGAAGCGGGCTTCTTCAACGAGTCAGCCGGCTTGCCGTCATGCGGTGAAGAGACATGGGCGGAGGGAGTCGCTGGGCTGGCAGATCGGCTCGACCCGGTCGCCGATGCCGGAATCCTGCCTCCGGTACTCCTCTCCCGATGTCGAGATCTCCTGGACGGTACTCGGTGGGATCAGTCCTGCGTGTACGTGCACGGCGACTTCCACCCGCGTCATGTCCTTTCGGCCGGGTCCGGGATTGAGGGGATCATCGACTGGGCCGACTGCGGTGCCGTTAGCCCAATGGCTGGACCTGGCCGGCCGACGCGTCGTTCCACATGGCGAACCACCGGCTGCTCTGCATGCTGCTGGCGCTCGTGTGGGAGTACGAGTGCGGTGGGGGCTGGCTGCGCGAACGCGGTTCCGGAATCGCATCAGCACTCGCCACAGCCATGCGCTCCTGAACTGCCCCTACGACAGGAGAGAGTCTCTGACCTGCCGAGCGCCTGGACCGCCGCCTGCTGGCGTTAGCGTTCGCGACTGCCCCGCTCTCCGTACTTGTACCGCTGAACTCGGCAGCCGCGACGCATGACACGACCATGCGGCCTGTCCCTGCCGAGCAGCAGCCCGACCGACCCGACCTCTGCAGACCCGGCGCCAGAGAACGCCCCCGCCGACCCTGCACCCACTGACCCTGTCCTTCTCCCGTATTCCGGCTGCCCCCTGTGCGGCCCCGCACGCCCTGGGTAAGATCGCCGTGTCTTGGGGCGGCTTTCTGCGGGACCGGGGGTCTGCGATGACCGAGGCGGTGTTACGGCCCGAGCTGGTGGGGCGGGCCGGAGAGAGGTCCTTGGTGGAGGCCGCGATCGCCGGCGGCCACCGTCTGGTGCTCATCGACGGGGAGCCGGGGGTCGGCAAGACCCGGCTGCTGGAGCACCTGGTCGAGCGGGCGGAGGCGGCCGGGCGCACGGTGCTGGCCGGCAGCGCCACCGAGTTCGAGCGGCTCGTCCCGTTCGGCGTCTACGTGGACGCCTTCACCCGCCTGTCCGACACCGCTCCCGAAGGCGGGCCCGCGGAGGCGGCGTTGGGCACACTGCTGTCGGCGGGCAAGGCCGACCAGCTCGATCGTTACCACACCTACCGCAGCATCCGGTCGTTCCTGGCCCGGCTGGCCGATGACTGCGGCGCCGTGGTGGCGCTGGACGACCTGCACTGGGCCGACGCGCCCTCGCTCGAACTGACCGAGTTCCTGCTCCGCCGCCCGCCGGCCGCTGGGTTCACGCTGGCCCTCGCGTGCCGTACGGGCACCGTCCCGCCCGTGATCGCCGAGGCCGTCGCGCGGCGGGACCCGCACGTCACCCGGCTGAGCCTGGCCCCGCTCGACGAGGACGCGGCGGCGCTGCTGGTGCCGCCGCAGGTGGACCCGGGCCGTCGACGGCTGATGTACCGGGCCAGCGGCGGCAACCCGCTGTTCCTGCGGGCGTTGCTGGACGCCGACGACCGGCTCCTGAGCGAGCTGGCCGAGGGGCGGCCGGGCGCCACGCTCGCCCTCGAACAGACGCTGCTGGCCGTGCTGCGTCGGGAGTTGGACCGGCTCACCCCCGCCGGCCGGCGGGCGGCCCACGCGGCGGCGGTTGCCGGGGAGCTGGCCTCGCCCGTCGTCATCTCCCACGTCGCCGAGCTGGACGCGGCGAGCGCCGCCGCCGCCGTGGACGAGCTGTGCCGACACGGCCTCGGCACGCTGGCGGGCGCGCGGTTCGCCTTCCGGCATCCGCTGGTGCGGGCCGCCGCGTACGACACGTGCGGGGCGGCCTGGCGCGTGGCCGCCCACGCCAGGGTCGCCGGCCACCTGCGCCGCACCGACGGCTCGCTCGCGCTGCTGGCCCACCACACCGAGCGGTGCGCCGAGCCCGGTGACGAGCGGGCCGCCAGGACGCTGGGCGACGCGGGCATCGCCTACCTGGACTCGGCTCCGGCGACCGCCGTACGGCTGCTCCGCGAGGCGCTGCGGGTGCTGCCGGAGCGCGACGACCTCGTCCCGTACCGGGGCAGGCTGCTCACCGGGCTGGCGCGCGGTACCGGCGTGATGGGCTCGCTGACGGAGAGCCGCCGCATCCTGCACGAGGTCATCCACCTGCCGCCCGAGGTGGCCTCGGCCGCGGTGGCCTTCTCCTCGGTGATCTCGCGCATGCTCGGGCGGCTGGACGAGGCGCAGGCGCTGCTGAGCGCGCAGACCCGTAAGGCCGAGGGGCGGGTACGCGCTCAGCTGCTGGCCGAGCTGGCCGCCGTGGCGATGCTGCGCTCGGACCCCGGGGGCGCCAGGCGGCACGCGCGCGAAGCCCTCGCGCTGGTGTCGGAGACGGCCGATCCCGCGCTGGAGGCGGCGGCGTACGCGCTGATGGGGGTGGCCTGCATGCAGGACGGCGACCTGGCGGCGGCGCGGGCGCACAGCAGGCGGGCCGGCTGGCTGATGGACAGCGCCTCCGACACCGCCCTCGTGCCGCACGTCGAGCTGATCGCGCCGCTGTCGTGGAGCGAGATCTTCCTGGGCCGGCCTGCCGACGCCGAACGCCATCTGACCCGGGGCGTCGAGCTGGCCACAATGTCCGGGCGCAGCTACGCGATGCCGTACCTGCTGATCGGGCAGGCGCAGCTCAACGCCAGGACGGGGCAGCTGGCGGAGGCCATCGAGATCGCCGAGCACGCCGCCGCGGCCTCCGAATACATCCGCAGCAGCGAGACGCTGGCGATGGCGCGGTGCGTGCTGCTCCTGCCGGTCCTGTGGCGGCACGGCATCGAGGCCGCCCTGGCGCTGGCCGGCTCGCTGGCCGCCAACGGGCCGGGGTCCGCGTGGTGGCAGGCGATGGCGTACGTGCCGGTGGCCCGCGTAGGGCTGGCCGGGCAGGCAGGGCCCGACCACCGGCTGCCACCGGTCCTGACCCGCGACACCGAGGTGGAACGGCTGGCTGTGCAGTCGATCCGGGCCGGCGCCGACGGCGACGTGGGCACCGCGCTGGCCCGCTCGGCGGCGGCGGTCGAGGCCGCCGGCGACCTCCCGTACCGGCTCGGGCTCGCCCACGACGCCCGCGCCCGCGCGTTGTGCGGCCACGACGACCTGCCCGGGGCCGTGACCGCCGCCCGGATCTCCGCCGAGCGGTTCGCCGAGAGCGGCGCGGTCGTGGAGCGGGGCCTGGCCCATCAGCTGCTCGCCACCCTCCACGACCGGATGGGCGACGCGGCGGCCAGCCGCGCCGAGATCGGGCGGGCCAAGGCCGCCTATCGGGAGTCCGGGGCGGACTGGCTGGCCGCGCGGCTGACCCGGGTGGAACGGCGGCTGGCCGCCAGGGGGCAGCGGCACGCGGCGCGGGAGACGGCGCTGACCGGGCGGGAACGGGAGGTGGCCGAGCTGATCAGCCAGGGGCTGACCAACCGCGAGGTGGCCGAGCGGCTCCAGGTCAGCCAGAAGACGGTGGAGACGCACGTGTCGCGGATCTTCAGCAAGTACGACGTGCGGTCGCGGGTGGCGCTGGCCCGGCGACTGTCCGGCGGCGACCTCCCGGCCGGACGGCCGGAGCCGCCGGCCGGTTCGTGACCGTCCGGCGGCTCCGGGGCGTTCCTACGCCCACTCCTCGTTGGTGATCTCTGTGATGTCGTCGTTGATGTGGATGCTGGGCGAGCAGGGGTCCGGGTGCGACTTGGTGTTGGAGAACTGGATCCAGAAGAGCTGGACGGGCAGCTGGAGGCCGCCGCCGCTCACCACGGACGTCGAGACCTGCATGGAGCCACCGCCGCCCGGCTCCACCTGGATGGGCTTGCACGGGTCGCCGGTGGGCGTGTTCGTGGCCCCGCCGGTGCCGCCGGTGCCGCCGGTGCCGCTGCCGGTACCGGTACCGGAGCCGCTGCCGTCGCCCGAGCCGCCACCGTCGCCGCCGGTACCGCCGCCAGTGCCACCGCCGGTACCGCCGCCAGTGCCACCGCCAGTGCCGCCGCCGGTGCTTCCGCCTGTGCCGCCGCCGGTGCTTCCGCCTGTGCCACCACCCGAACTACCGCCGGTGCCGCCGCCCGGGACGGTGCTCGAACCGCCGTGCTCGCCCGGCTCCCCGGTCGGGTACGTGTAAGTGGCCGGAATCCAGCTGTAGCCGCTTCCGTAGCCACCACCACCGCCGATGCCACCGCTGACCACGTGCGCCCCCGGAATCGCGGGGAACGGGATCGGGTCGGTCACGATGGTCACCGGGAACTTGGTCTCGCCGTTGGGGCGGATGTAGTGGCAGATGCTGTCGATCTCGGCCCCCTCGCACATCAGCTCGGGGTGAGCAAGCGCCCATTCCTCGAATTCCCGCTCCGCCTCCGGGTCCTGCGCGTCGGCGATCGGGTTGGTGTGCACGTTGGTGAAGTCGGGGCCGTTCGGGAACAGGTCGGGGAACGCGCCGGCCATGAAGGTCGCCAGCGCCTTGCCGATCGCCACCGCGCCCGGCTCGTTGGGGTGGAAGCTCTCCTGGGCGATCTTGAAGGCCTTGGTGTTGCCGATGAGCTCCTTGCGGACCTTCAGCCCGTTGAAGTACGGCGCCGCCTGACCGAGCTCATGTCCGGCCACCACGCTGGTGCCGTTCGGCCCGGCCGTGTTCGGGTCGAAGACGTGCAGCTTGACGGAGGGGTACCTGGCACGGAAGTTCGCGACCGCGTCCTTGATCGCCTGGTTGACGGCGGCGGCGAACGGATACATCTGGTCCAGCGCGGCGCCGGTGATCTGGGTGATGCCGGCGTTGCCGGACGCCTTGACGGCCAGCGGATAGAGCGCCACGACGATCGCCGCCTTGCCCGCCTTGGCATGCGTGTCGACCAGGGCCTGCTCGACGTTCGCCGACACCTGCGGGATCCGCTTGAGCAGCCGCTTCACCTCGAGCTCCACGTCGCGCGCCTGGTAGTTGGGCATCGACGGGTCGTGGATGTCCTCCTTCAGCCAGCCGACGTAGTGCGAGGCGATCGCGGACGACAGCAGCGACCCGAAGCCGGCGTCGTTGCCGCCGAGCCCGAAGTAGACGATGTCGGTGTCTGCGGGAACGCCGTCGAGCTGGGGCGGGTTGCGTACCACGCTGCAGCTCTTGTTCTCGCAATGCTGCTGTTTGAGGTGCTTGGTCTCGGCCCCTGACGAGGCGTTGAAGTGCATTTCGTCGCCGCCCCAGGTGGAGCGGATCTCCTGCGGCAGGATCGTGTACGAGCCGATCGGATAGCGGCCCTGCTGCAGGTAGGCCCAGGCCAGATGGGCGGGCGCGTACCCGGACTGGTGCTTGAACGACTCCGTGGGATAGCCGACGTAGACGCTGCCATGGCTGGCGCCCTCGCCGCTGGTGTAGCTGTCGCCGACCGTCGCCCACTTGTAGTGGCGCTTCGTCGGCTCGGTGGTCGGCTCGGTGGTCGGCGCTGTGGTCGGCGGCGGAGTCACAGGGAGCGGGGGAAAGTTCGGCACCGGCTTGAGCGTCGGCACGATCGGCCCTGTGGTCGGCCGGGGCAGGTTCGGCCCGGCGGAGGCCGGTCCGCCGGCCAGCACGGTCGCGACGATGGCGGCCACGAGCCCGATGAGGCCCAGCCGCCCGAGCAGGAGCCAGCGCCGTAACCGGTGGGGAGGTCGCATGGAGGGAGTTTCCTTTACGCCGGAGGGGACAAACGGGATGTCGTACCGCAGGCATCCTCCGCCCCCGCGCGCTTCCTAACATCGGGTGCTCCTCACCCGACCACCCCGACTTTTGCCCTCGGGGAGGGCGACCGCCAGGTTGTCATCGTTCTCAACTCACGACACCAAGACGCGTGGGCGGCCCGCTGCGGCGTCGATGGTCATCTTGGGTTCTCGACCTCTTCCCGCAGGTCAGGACCTCAGCTGTCGATCTTCGTCGCGCGGGGAAGGTGGTCAGCGTTCCTCGACGTCGGCAGCGAAGCGGTCCCAGGCGGCCTGCAGGCGATGTTCAGGGCCCTGGCCGCTCCTTGGCCCAGGTCACTCCGCGGTCGGGCGGGATGCGAACCCAGGCCCACATGCCCCTGTCGCGCGATGGCATCCTCTGACGGGTCCGCGCACGGGTCGCTCGGATGTCTACGCCTCTACTGGCCGCGGCTGTCGTCCGGCTGGGCTGGAGGGTCCGCACGCGCTGGACTCACCGCGTCACTGTCGCTCGCGCCGTCGGCGGGCAGTGCGCTGAGCGATCAGTGCGGTGCTGAGGCGTAGACGTGGGATCCGAGCGGTCATCCGGAGAAGACCGATCAGGCGGCCAACCGCAAGAGGCGCGCTCCTGCGGCGGTCGTCCGATCGGCCATGATCTGGATCTGTATCAACAGCGCAACACAGTGGAACGGTTCATCAACCGGATCAAGGTATGGCGCGGGCTGGGCTTCCGGTTCGACAGAACGCCCGAAGGCTACCTCGCTGGTCTCCACCTACGCGGTGCCATCTTGTGGATCCGGAGCCTCCGCCCATCTTGAGATCCGAACTCCATGCGGGCCCCTAGGAGCCGGTGACCGGCGAGGCGATTCCCACGAGGACGCCGTAGGGGTCTCGGACATACGAGACCACTTGGCCCCAAGGGGTGTGGTGTGGCTCGGCCACGGCGCTGGCACCCGCCGCGACGGCGCGGGCGAAGCCGCCGGCGACGTCATCGGTGATGAAGGTGAACTCGAGCCCCGCCGGAGGCATGGAAGGGTCGAGGGCGGTGTAGGGAATGGGCACCGCCTGCACCCCCAGCCGGTGGCTGGTGAAGGCGAGCGCCGTGCCGCCGGTATCGAGCTGGGCGAAATCTCCGGACTCGTGAACGAACGCGCGGGCGAGCCCGAAGGCCCGCTCGTAGAAGTCCACGGCTTGGATCACGTCCGAGACGTACACGATGGCGTAACCGAACCTCATTGCGGCTCCTGGAAGATCAGTACGGGACAGGCTTCAAGGCCACCACGGAGCCGGTGCAGCGGTCTTGCACAAATCAGACATCGTGCTGTCGATCACCGTGGTGCGATGGCCATCCCCGGTTTGAGGCCAGGAGCGCCGATGCCCCCTGTCATTCAATCGGGGCGGGGAGGTGGCGCCTCTTCCAGCGCGTGAGATCGTGATCCCGATCTCACGGAATCGCACGGCACGGTCCGCGTCCCCTCAGTGGCTGAGCGCTGTACGTGGTCGACCGACCGTGATCTAACTGAGCGTTTCCCGCCGCGGTCTGCCCCGTGAGCCGACTCGCCTGATCCTCCAAGGGATCCATCGGCCTTGGCCCCGGGAAGCGCTCACCTGCGTTGGCCGGGCTTGGCACGTGCATGTGCGGCCCGCAGCCTCGCGCCGCGCAGCGGGAGGAACGCAGGGCCGACAACCGTTGCTCATCCGACCAGGGTGTCGATGACCGCGCGGACCTGGCGGCGGAGCCAGGCGTGCCCCTGATCGGCCGCATGACGGGGATGCCAGGCCATACCTATCGCCATCGGGGGGACGTCCAGTGGAACGGTAAAGGACCGCAGTTTCAGGGCGGCAAGGATGGAGTCGAGCCACCCGTTGATGGCCAGGCAGACGAGGTCGCTGGTGGCGGCCAAGATCATGGCGGCGGTGTGGCTGGGGACAACGGCGGCCACCCGGCGGCTCAGGCCGTACTGGGCCAGCGCGACGTCGATGGGGCCACGCAGTCTCCCGCGACGTGAGATCCCGATGTGCGGCACCCGCGCGAAGCGGAGCGGGGTGATGGGCTCGGCGAACAGGGGGTGGTCTTTCCTGGCCACGGCCACCATGGTGGCCGTGGCCAGCGGCTCGGTGCGGATCTCGGGGTCGAGGTCGCCCAGCACGCCGACTTCGATGTCCACCTCGCCCTGTCGCAGCGCGGGACCTCCCTCCAGGGCCTCGGGTGCGAACACCACGTCAACCTGCGGAGCCTGAGCGTTGACCCGTTCCATCAGCGGTGCGCCGAGACCGGTCAGCAGCAGGTCGCTGGCCTGGATGGTGAACGTTCTGCGCAGATGGGCGAGGTCCAGCGCGGGCGCGGGGGCGAACAGCGCCTCGGATCGCTGAAGGAGCTCGCGCGCCTCCTCACGTAGGCGCAGCGCCCGCGGGGTGGGAACCAGGCGCTGCCCGGCCCGGACGAGCAGGGGATCTTCCAGGATCCGGCGCAGGGTTGCCAGTTTGCGGCTGGCCGCCGCGGGTGAGGTGCCCAGCCGTTCCGCTGCCCGGGTCACGCTGGCCTCGTGCAGGAGGGCGTCGAGTGCCACCAGCAGGTTCAGATCCATGAGCAGTCCCAATGATTGCGGCCAGCGTAAAGATTACGTGCCAATTTTTGCATTGCCCGGCAACAGGCGTCTCTTCGAGACTGGCCTGACACATCCTCGACAACAAGGAGAAGCGGGTGACGTACGACGCACTGGCCGGGCGAGAGGGCGACGTCCTGGCGGTGGTGAGCCAGAGCGGACCCACGGTGTCGTTCTTCGACGCGGCCAGCCACCGGCTGCTGGATGTGCTCGAAGTGCTGGCCGAGCCGCACGAACTCTGCCTCGACCCGGCGCGGCGCCTGCTGTGGTGCACGCACAGCTACCACGGGGGCTACTACCACGCCAACAACGGCCGGCGCAGCGAGATCACTCTCCTCGACCCCGACGAGCGCCGCATCGTGGACGTGATCGACCTGGCACCCGAGCACGCCCCGCACGGCCTGGCCCTCGACTCCACCCGCGACCTGCTCTACGTGAGCGTGGAGGGCGCCCAGGACCGCCCGGGCGGCGTCGTGGTCGTCGACCTCGCCACACGCAAACCCATCGGCCGTATCGACACCGGGGCCAAGGGGCCGCACTGGTTCGTCATCAGCTCGGACGGCAACGCCGGCTACGCCAGCAACAAGGAGGCGCCGTACGTGTCGGTGGTGGACCTGCGCACCGGCATGATGACGGCCAAGGTGGAGGTGCCCGGCAGTGAAGGGCTGGCCGTCTCCGGCGACGGCGGCGAGGTCTTCGTCGCCGCCCCCTACGGCTCCTTCACCGCTCCAGGACCGCACGCGACGCCCGGCATCCGCGTCATCGACACCACCACGGCGTCGATCACCAAGGTCATGCCCACCGGCGCGTTGACATTCCCCGTCCACGTCACCACCACCGGACGGCTGCTCACCGGCGAGCTGCGCATGGAAGCCGCCACCGACTCCCAGCTCGGCCGCCAGGCCCCTGGCCGACTCACCGTGTTCGACGCTCACGACCACCGGCCGCTCGGCGGCGTCGAGATCGGCCGCTTCCCGCTGACGATCACCTCCTCTCCCGACGGCCGGCTCGGCTACGTCTCATGCGTGTCCTCCTCCACCGTGGACGTCGTGGACCTGGAGGGGATGCGCCGGCTGGCGCGCCTGGAGATCCCCAAGCGCGGCGAGCCGGGTGCGCACGGCCTTGCCTACGTCCCCCGGCAAGAGCCGTGAGCACCCACGAGCGACGGCACCCTGGGCCTGAGGAATCCGATCACCGGCCCGACCGAGCCCACCTTCACCGAGCACGGCGTCGACGTCGTCCTGATCTCCGAAGCCTTCCCCACGCTGCACCCGCGCGAGCGCCTGTACGACGACCGCTGCGTGGTCGTGGCCTCGACGGACACGCCGCCGGACGCGAGCGCGCTCGACCTGCTGACGACGCAGCCGCACGTCGTGGTGGACACCGAGCGGCGGGTCTTTCCCTATTCGGTGCTCGACGAGAAGGGGGTCGACTACCGCATCGGGCGGTTGATCTCCGACTTCCTGCTGGTCCCGTACCTGGTGGGGCGGGCCGGCGGAGTCGCGCTCCTGCGCTTCAGGGTCGCCGCCGAGATGCGCGCGCTCGTCGGCCTACGCATCGAGGAGTTCCCGTTCCCGCTGCCCGGGCTGGGCATCGACATGGTCTGGAACCCGCATCTGGGCGATCACCACTTCGTCGCCTGGCTGCGCCAGCTCCTGTTCGACGCCGCGCGGTCCTGAGGCGCGCGCCGGGTCAGTGACGGCCGATCGTGCCGAACCAGCTTTCGGTGAGGACGTCCAGCATCTCGTCGCGCCCGACACCCCAACGCCCCGGGGTCCAGTGCCGCGCGACATGGTCCAGCTCGGTGATCGCGATGACGCCGCGGAAGCGCCGGGTGCCGGCGGGGAACCGGCCGGCACGGTCGAGGCCGTCCTCGATGTCGCCGATGGCCTCGTTCAGCCATGCTTCGAGTAGCGCGCGGATCTCGGGATCGACGGCGGCGGCCTCGAAGGCGGCCGTGGTGTAGGGGCGGATCGCCTCCCATCGTTCGGAGGTCGCGGCGAGCCAGGCGCGGATCCGCTCCCGTGAGCCGTCCTCGACCACGGCGACCAGCTCACGTTCGGTCGAGCCGTGCTCGGCGGAGGGGACCCGGTCGAGCGCGGCGTTGAGCCGCTCAGAGACGAGGGCCTTCATCAGGTCGACCTTCGACGGGAAGTAGGCGTAAAAGGTCACCCGGGTTGTCCCCGCCGCCGACGCGATGTCGTCGACCGTGGTCGCCGCGTAGCCCTTCGAGACGAACAACTCCACGCCGGAATCCAGCAGGAGCTTGCGCGTCATCTCCTTCTGCGCCTCACGAAGCCTCGCCATCCCGCCAGCCTAGAGCACCGCGATCGCGTTCCGTGCTGGGTGAGCATTCTCCATACGCAGCGCACAAACTCTTGACGTGGTGTTAAGTCATATGACACGTTGCACATCCGAGAGGTGATCGGGCTCATATCGGTGGCTCCCCCCTTGTGCGGAAGCAGCCGCCCCTGCCCGTCGACGAGTAGGAATTCCGCAATGACCCAGACCGTTGCGCGCAAGCAGGGCTACACCGCCACCGTGGTCGCCGGATGCTTCGCCGTACTTCTCGCTCAGGTGGCGTATTCGCTGCCCGGCGCGCTCAATGGCACGTTCCAGCAGGAGTTCCGGACCACCGGTGCGGAACTGACCTGGATCACCGCCGCCTTCGCGATCCCCATGGTCGTCTTCGAGCTGACCACCGGCGTGATCGGCGACCTGTTCGGCCGCAAGCGCCTGCTGCAGGCCGGTGCGTTGCTGACGGTCGCCGGCTCGATCGTCTGCTACGTCGCCGACACGGTCCACGTCCTGTGGGCCGGGCAGATCGTCGCCGGCCTCGGCGCGGCCGTCCTCTATCCGATCTCGCTCGCCATGCTGGCCGCGGTGAGCCCGTCGCAGGAGGCCCGCTCCAAGGCCATCGCGACCTGGGCCGGGTTCCTGTCGGTCGGCGCCGCGATTTCCCCGCTGATGGGCGGCTGGCTCGCGGCGGACGGAGACTGGCGGACCTCGTATCTCGTGGTGATCGCGTCCGCGGTCGTCTCGATCGCCCTCACTCAGCTCGCCGCGGACTCGTCGGCCCCGGAGGGCCGCAAGCTAGACGTGCCGGGGCAGGTCACACTGGCCCTCGGCCTGATCGCCGTCCTCTTCGCCGCCACCCAGGGCTCCGAGGCCGGCTTCGCCCGTCCCGAGATCATCGGGGCCTTCGCCGCGGGCGTCGTGCTCCTGGCCGCCTTTGTGGTCATCGAGCTGCGGGCCGACGTCCCGCTGCTGCACCTCAAGATCTTCGCCAACCGCTCCTACGCGATCGTCGCCATCGCGACGGTCATCGGGATGTTCGCCTTCCTCGCGACGTGCTACTCGATGAGCATCTGGCTCGGCGCCATCCAGCACCAGAGCGCACTCAAGATCGGCGTCCTGTTCCTCTTCATCCAGGCACCCGCGTTCGTGCTGGTGCCGGTCGTCTCCCACGTGATCAGGAACTTCTCGCCGCGCTGGGTGCTCACCGTCGGCTTCGCCCTCATGGCCGTCAGCGGCATCTGGTGCTCGACGTTCGACATCCACGACCTGAGCTGGACGCGCTTCATCACGCCGATGCTGGCCCTCGGCGTCGGCTTCGCGCTGACGGTCGGCTCGATCACGGCGGTCGCGATCAACACGGTCCCGCTACGGCTGGCCGGCATGGCCAGCGCCACCACCAATCTGCTGCGCGACTTCGGCTTCGCCCTCGGTCCTGTGCTCATCGCCGCGTTCGCGGTCAGCCGGGCGAACGGCGATCTTACGGACGGCGTGGCCGCCGCCATCGGCGCGTCCGGGCTACAGCCGCCGTACACCGACATCGCGGGCGGGCTGGCGCACCAGGGCGGCGCGATGGCCGTGAACTCCATGCCGGTCGTGCCCGGCGCGGGCCCGGACCTGCCCCCGGTGCCGATGCCAGAGAGTCTGCGCGCGCTGGCGTTCGAGTCGCTCGGGAACGCCTACAGCCTCGCGTTCGTGGTCGCCGGGGTCTGCGCGGCCGTCGCCGCGGCCCTGACCCTGATCGGTTTGTACGGCTCGCAGCGTGCGGACGTCGAGGAGCCCCAGGCCGGAGAGCCGCTCATCACCGCCGGATAATTGCTTTACATGTCGTACAGTGAACAGACATGATGGAAAGGAAGTATTGGTGAAAGGCGTGCGGACAGCCGCAAGCGGCATCGTCAACACTGTTCTCGGCCCCGTGCCCGCGCGGGAGCTGGGAGTGGTCGCGGTGCACGAGGCACTGCTGTCAGTGGTCCCCGGAGCGGAGTACGCGTTCGACGTCACCCTCGACCGTGCCGAGATCTTCGAGACCCTCGCCGGGAAGCTGAACGACTTCCGCGGCCACGGCGGCGGGACGATCGTCGACAGCACCGGCATGTTCCACGGCCGCGACGTGCGGCTGTACGAGGCACTCTCGCGTACGACCGGCGTGCACATCGTCGCCTCGACCGGCCAGGGCCCCGAGGAACTGCTCGGCGGCTACTTCCTGACACCGCAGACCAACCCTCCGACGCCCTGGCCGGCCGATAGATTCGCCGCCCTCTTCGCCAAGGAGATCACCGAGGGCATGGTCGTCCCCCGGGTCGAGCGGCGGGGCGCGGCGGGCCTCGTGGCCACCGGCGCCACCCGCGCGGGCATGACCGCGACCGACGAGAGCTTGTTCCGCGGCGCGGCCCGAGCCGCCCTGGCCACCGGCGTCCCGGTGTCGGTCCGCTACGGAAACAACGCCGTACGCGACCTCGACGTCTTCCTGGACGAGAAACTGCCCGCCGGCCGCGTCGTCGTCGGCGGGTTGGACCGCAGGGACGCCGCCGAGGCCGGCGCGCCGTTCAAGGTCGCAGCCTGCGGCGCCTACGCCGCCCTCGACCACGTGGGCACCGAGGACGACGCCCACGTCACCGACGCCGAGCGCGCCGCACTGGTCGTCGCGCTGATCGAGGCCGGCCACGGCGACCGGATCCTGCTGTCGAGCAACGCGACCGGCGTCGCCAAGGGCCACCCGGCCAACGACGTGCACTACAGCCACGTGCTGGGCGTGTTCGTCCCCCTCCTCAAGGCGCGGGGGCTCGGCGACGAGGACGTCCGGCGAATCCTCGTGGACAACCCGCGCGACTTGCTGTCGGTGCGCCAGCCCAAGATCGTCGATCTTTCCGGAAGGTGAGTGTTGTGTCGAGAGTGAACACGGTCCTGGGCCCGATCCCGGCCGAAGAGCTGGGTCTCGTGGCCGTCCACGAGCACATCGGCTACGGCATGCCGGGCTCGGAGCTGGACACCACGTGGTGGAAGACGCCCGAGGAGCGGTACGCGGAGACCGTCCCGAAGCTGCGCCGCTTCCGCGAGTACGGCGGCGGCACGTTCGTGGACGTGACCGGCATCTGCAACGGCCGCGACGTCGACTACTACAAGTCGCTGTCGGCCAAGACCGGCGTGCACATCGTCGCCTGCACCGGCTTCGTCGGCGGCGACACGGCGCTGCCGTTCTTCGCCCGGGCGAGCGTCGACTACCTGATGCGGCACTTCGTGCACGAGATCACGGCCGGGATCGGCGACACCGGCAGCCGCGCCGGCGTCATCAAGGTCGGCGTCAGCCGCGGCGGCCGCATGACCGAGCTGGACAAGCGCATCTACCGCGCCGCCGCCCGCGCGGCCGTGACGACCGGGGTGCCGATCCTGACCCACCTGGCGATCGACGCCGAGAACGCGATCGCCATCTTCACCGAGGAGGGCCTCTCACTCGACCGCGTCCTGTTCGGGCACGTCGACGACGGCGTGAACGCCGACAAGACCCGCGACATCTGGATCGCCGAGCAGGGCGGCAGGCTCGGGTTCGACACCTTCGGCTACGAGACCGAACTTGAGGACCCACCGTTCTGGGCCCGGCCCCGCAAGGAGCGGCTGGACCACCTCCTGCGGTTCATCGGCCAGGGGCACCTGGACAAGGTGCTCGCCTCGGCCGACGCCAACTGCAGCCCGCTGGGCTGGCCGGGCGTCAAGGGCCACACCGTCAACTACATCTTCGAAGACCTCATCCCCGACCTGCGCGCCGCCGGTCTCGACGAGCCCGCCATCACGACCCTCTTCGTCGACAACCCCGCCCACTTCCTATCGATCAAGAACTGACAAGGACCACGAGCATGGACCCCTCCGAGCTGAAGAACGTGAACATCGCCGTCGTCGGCGCGGGGTACGGCGGCGCCGCCGCGGCCAAGGCCCTGAGCCTCCTCGGCGCCACCGTCAACGTCTATGAGCAGGCGAGCCGGATCCGAGAGGTCGGCGCCGGCATCGGCCTGCGGCCGTCCACCATGGACCGCTTCCGCCGGTGGGGCGTCGGCGACACGATCGCGAAGGTGAGCTCGCCGAGCGACTACTTCGAGATCCTCACCGCCACCGGTGACCCGATCACGAAGGAGGCGTGGCCGGAGATCGACGCCTTCGGCGAGAAGACCCGCCTGATCCACCGCGGGGACTTCATCGAAGCGCTCCTCGGCGTACTCCCCGACGGCATGGTGCACCTCGGTCACAAGCTGGAACGCGTCGAGGACGCGGGCGAGCAGGCCACCCTGACCTTCACCAACGGCGAGTCGGTCACCGCCGACCTGGTGGTCGGCGCCGACGGCATCAAATCGGTCGTGCGCGACCAGCTGTTCGGCGGCAACCAGCCGGTGTTCTCCGGCGAGCACGCCTACCGCGCGGTCATCTCCGTCGACGACGCCTGCGGCACGGCTCCCGACGACAACCTGCGGATGTACATCGGCCGGGGCACGAAGGTCTATCTCCTGCCGCTGCGCCACCGCCACCAGGTCTCCTTCGACATCACCGCCCTGTGCGCGGACGGCGCCTGGGCACCCGAGGTCACCAAGGACGACCTGCTGAGGACCATCGAGGGTTTCGACGACCGGATCGTGGCCATCACCCGCGGCCTGGACATGGCCGCCGTCAACTGCCGCGCGGTCTACGACATCGACCCGGTGGACACGTGGCACTCGGACTCCGTGGTCCTCCTGGGCGACGCGGCCCACTCGATGCTGCACCACCAGGGCCAGGGCGCGAATTCGGCGATCCTGGACGCCGGCGCCCTCGCCGACGCGCTCGAGGAAGCCGGCTCGGTCAAGGAGGCGCTGGCTCGCTACCAGGCCACCCGCAAGCCGGTGACCGACGAACTGCAGCGCATCTCGCGCCAGGGCTGGACCGAGGACGAGATCAACGACGCCTTCCCGGGCCAGAGGCCCGCGTCCCAGAGGCCGGAGGCCTGACGCCATGCCCCTGCACCCCGACATCGCCCGGGTCCTCGCCAGCCTGCCGGCGCCGCCGCCCGGCCCGCTGAACCCCGAGGCGATGCGCGCCGGCGAGGAGTCCCAGGTCCCGCCCCTAGCCGCCCGGCTGCCGCTGCGTTCGGTGACGGACACGATCGCGGACGAGATCCCCGTGCGCGTCTACACGCCGGTCGAGCCCGGCGCGGACGGCGTGCTGGTCTACTTCCACGGTGGCGCGTTCTTCCTCGGCAGCTTGGAGACCCACGATCACGTCGCGCGCTCACTGGCCCGGGAGAGCGGGCTCACGGTCGTCTCCGTCGGCTATCGCCGGGCACCCGAGCACGCCTTCCCCGCCGGTCTCGACGACTGCTACGCCGCCGTCCGGTGGGCTGCCGAACACCTCGCGCAGGATGGCGCCCCGCTCGCCATCGCCGGTGACAGCTCCGGCGGAACGTTCGTCGCCGCGGTCGCTGCGATGGCCCACGACGACGGCTTCGACCGGATCACCCATCAGGTGATGTTCTACCCGTCGCTCGACCTCGACTTCGACGTCGACCGCTACGTCTCGCTGCGCGAGAACGCCGTCGGGTACGGCCTGGAGACGGCGGCGCTGAAGCCGTTCAACGCCTTCTACCTCGACAGCGGCGCCGACCCCGCCGACCCGCTGGTCTCACCGATCAAGCGGGCCGACCTCACCGGCCTGCCGCCCGCGCTGATCGTGACCGCCGAGTACGACCCGATGCGCGACGAGGGCGAAGACTACGGACGACGGCTCAAGGAGGCCGGAGTCGCCGCCACGGTGAGCCGCTACCCGGGCGCCGGCCACGGGTTCGTACAGCACTTCTCCTGGATCCCGGCCTACCACCGGGTCTTCGAGGAGACGGCCGCCTTCCTGAAAGGCGAAGCATGACGCGGGTGAACGTGCACCCCCTGGTCTCACCGTGGGGCCGGTTCGGTCTGTACAGCTTCTTCATCGACGCCCCCGAGCCCGCCATCGTCGACACCGGCATCGCCTCCTCGCCCGCCGGGGGCATGGCCCCGGGGCTCGCGGCCATCGGCCGCCGCATCGAGGACGTGCGCTGGATCCTGCTGACCCACGGTCACATCGACCACATCGGCGGCGCGCACGCCCTGTGGGAGCTCACCGGCCGACGCGCTCAGGTGGTCATCCACGAGGCCGATGCCCCGCTGCTGCGCTCGCGCCGGGCCCACGTGGAGGAGTATCTGCACGGCCGGGCGCGGTATCTGAACGACCCGGAGGGCGCGACGAAGGTGGCGGCCGCGGCCGACACGGTCATCTCCGGCGAGATGGAGCCGACCACGCTGGTCGAAGGTGGCGAGACGCTCTCACTCGGCGGTGACGTCACCGTCTCCGTCCACCCGGTCCCGGGCCACACACCCGGTTCCGTGGCCTACGTGATCGACGGGCAGCGCTCGGTGTTCGTCGGCGACGCCGTCCAGGTTCACGGGGCCGCCAACGGCTTCCCCGGCTACGCGGACCCGGACGCCTACCGCGCGAGCCTGCGGTACCTGCGTGACGAGGTCCGCCCGCGGCACCTGTATCTCGGGCATCCGTACCGCCGCGCGGACGGTACGCCGTACGGGGTCGAGCTCGACAAGGACCAGGCAGGGGAAGCGCTCCAGGGCAGCCTGGACATGGAGGCGAGGGTCAGCGAAGCGGCCCGCCGCTGCCTCCAGGACGGTCCGCGGGAGACGGATTCGCCGTACTCCCCGTTCGCTCCGATCGCCGACGGGCTCGGTTACACCGGGGACCCCACGCTGGAGCCGTCGCCGTTCTTCACCACGATGCACGGCTACCGTACGCATCTCATCAAGGAGGACGACCATGGCTGACATCCAGACGATCCAGGCGGGCGAGCAGACGATCGCCGTCCGCAAGGACCTGCGGGTGCCGATGCGTGACGGCGTCCCCCTCGCCGTGGACGCCTACCATGGCGTCGGCGACAAGCCGCGGCCGGCACTGGTGGCGATGAGCGCCTACGGCAAGGAGTTGCAGGCCCTCGCCCTCACCACGCCGCCGCAGCGCCGTCCCAGCCCGATGTGGGACGGCTGCATCGAGGCCGGCGACATCACGCGTGTCGTCAAGGAGGACTACGTCCACGTCATCGGCGACATGCGCGGCACCGGCGACTCCGGCGGCGTGATGATCGGCAACTACAACGCCGGCGGAGTCCCTCAGGGCCAGGACCTGTACGACCTCATCGAATGGGTCGCCGCCCAGCCGTGGTGCGACGGAAACGTCGGCATGATCGGCATCTCCTACTTCGGGTCGATGCAGGTGCTCGCCGCGGCCGAGCGGCCGCCGCACCTGAAGGCGATCTTCGTCAGCGGTGGCCACTTCGACTTCTACCAGACCACCTACCACGGCGGCGTCATGTGGTTCATGCCGCGGGCCGCCCGCGAAGGGCGCGGCGGCGACTCCGGCATCGCGCACACGAACGTCAGGTCGCGCATGCAGGAGATCCACTCCCCGGAGGAGCTCAAGAAACTGGTCGACGAGCGCCTCCAAGACCCCGACGTGGCCGCCTGGCCGAACCTCGTGCACGTGCTGAAATACCCCAAGAACCGCGAACTCTGGTTCGACATCGTGATGAACCACCTCGACGGGCCGTGGTACGAGGAGCGCAACCCCATCACGCTGGCACGGAACATCGACATCCCGGTCTACCTGCAGATCGACCAGGGACGCGGCTGGACGGTCGACGGCCACATCGAGCTGTTCGACGTGCTGACGGGCCCCAAGAAGCTGGACATCGGCTCCTACCCGCCGATGCAGTCGCGCCCCTGGATCGAGGAGCACGACAAGATGTTTCGCTGGTACGACTACTGGCTCAAGGGTATCGACAACGGCATCATGGACGAGCCCGCCGTGAGCGTCTTCGTCGAGGGCTCGCGCCAGGTGGTCACCGCCGAGCAGTGGCCGCCGAAGAAGATCGACCACCGGCCGCTGTACCTGCGCCCGCGCCACAAGCTCTCCCCGGAGCCCGAGCTGATGGGCGCCGAGCACGCCGCCCCCGACGGCTTCTACCAGGCGCCGCTGACCGTGACCGACAAGGTGGAGATCGTCCGCTGGAGCACCGAGCCGTTCGAGGAGCCCACCGAGCTCATCGGCGCCGGAGCGGCCCATCTGTTCGCCGAGATCGACCAGAACGACACGAACTTCATCATGCGCCTATGGGACGTCGCCCCGAACGGCAACCGGCAACTGCTCACCACCGGCTTCCTCAAGGCCTCGCACCGCGAGCTGGACGCCCGGACGACCGAGGGTAACCCGTACCACCCACACACCCGCACCGTGCCGGTGGAACCGGGGAAGATCGAGGAGTACGTCCTGCGGCTCTACCCGTTCGCGGCGACGCTCACCCCCGGCCACCGGCTGGTGGCTGAGCTGTCCAACGACGAACCCCTGGCCGACGCACACAACGCCCTGCTGCCGCCGGACGCGTTCCACCTGCCGGTGGGCCGCCCCGTCACCCACAAGATCTATCGTGACGCCTCACACCCGTCGCGGCTCGTGTTGCCTTTCACCAAGAGGTAGCCGGCGAGATCGTGTCGGAGTGCCGGTGCCCACGACGATGTCAGGCCACGGCCGCCTGGACGCCGGCGCGCCGACGGTGAGGCGCGAGTCGCCGTCGTGGGCGACGGAGCCCCCGTCGGCGCGCCGGCATCCAGGCGGCGCGTACGGGGCAGGGCCGAAGCGGTTCGAGGCGATCGTGCAGACCTGCGGACCTCGGCGGCTCAGCCCTTCATGCGGGGTTATGACGTGGCCGTTTTGTGCTTCCGGTTCATCCAGAGCTTGTCGACGGCCAGGGCTCCGCCGCCGCTGAAGGTGAGGACGAGGGCGCCGACGAGAAGGGTGAGACAGAGCTCGCTCGCCTTCCATCCCTTGGGGCCCTGCACGAAGAAGATGGCGCCCATCATGTCGATGGCGAGCATGACGCCTACCAAGGGCAACCCGGCGCCGAGGATGATGGCAGCGCCCCCGACCACTTCGAGGAGGAGCACCGCGGGCGCGGCGATCACGGCCAGCGGGATGCCGAGGGAGTCGAAGTAGTCGATGGTGCCGCCGACACCGCGCTCGTTGAGCTTCTCGAGCCCGTGGACGATGAAGATCGTCCCGATGGCTAGGCGGGCCAGAAGCAGGGAGACGGACCTTGCTTGGTCGAGCTTCATTGGCTTTCTCCTGATCGAGTCTTGCGGGTTGTCCGAAGTGAATCTGAGCGGGAGCGATGAAGGTGATGTGAGCACGCGGATCACTTACGTGCCCGCGACCTCCAGCCAGACGGCCCGCACAGGAACAAGAGCTCGGTAACCTCAACCCCGCCCGTGGCCGAAGGTCCAGGCTGCACGAGGTCAGCCCGAGTACGGTCCTGAATGCACCACAGGTGGAGGAGCCCCACGCCAGCGCGATCGAGCTAAGCGAACGTGATGCAGTCCGGATTCGGAACGGGCATGGATGTGCCGGTGCTGGTCAGCTTCCCGGATCGCGGGTCGATGCTGAACAGGTTGACGGTGCTGCTTGCCTGATTCGCTACGAGCATCCACCGGTTGCTGCGATGGATCGTGAAGCTCCACGGCGTCAGGCCGCCGCTGGGTATGCGCTGGACGACGGTGAGCCGGCCGGTTCGCCGGTCGGCCGCGAAGACGACGATGGCGTTCTCGCTGCCCCGGCTCGTGGCGTAGACGAAGCGGCCGTCGCGGCTCATGCCCAGTTCGCCCCCGCTCTTGACGCCGGTGTAGTCAGGCGCGACGACGGACAGGCTCTGGCCGAGCGTGAGCTGTCCTGTCCTGGCGTTCCAGTCGAGGACGTGAAGGTCCGCGGTCAGCTCGTTGAGCAGGTAGACGGTCCGGCCATGGGGATGGAACAGCACGCGTCTGGGGCCCGAACCCGGCTGCACCGCGTAGGGGAGCGGGCCGTCGGACAGCGCGCGGGTCCTGCGGTCGAAGCGGTGGACGAAGACGCGGTCCGCGCCGAGATCCGGGACCAACGCGAATCGGCCGCTCGGATCCACGATCACGTGATGGGGGTGCGGGCTTGTCTGGCGCGGGTGGGGCCCGGAGCCGGTGTGCACCACGACGGAGGCCGGAGAGCCGATGCCGCCATCGTCGAGGATGGGCATGGCGACGGTCAGCCCCGCCGCGAAATGCGCCACCAGAACGGTGCCCGAGGGCCGGTCGATGCCGATGTACGACAGGCCGCCGGGGGTGCCCGCGCTGTCGCTCGTCGCCTGACCGATCAGGTCGACGGCGCCGGTCGACCGGTTGACCCGGAACGCGGAGACCGTGCCGCCGGCGTCGCCGCTGCCGACGTAGAGAACCGGCATGGAGGGGTGTTTGACCTGCCAGCTCGAGTTCACCTGAGCCGCGACGCCGAACGAGGTCATGGTCCCGCCGACGGGATCGAACCGGGCGCCGGTCACCTGGGTGCCTCGCCACGTTCCGACGTAGAGGAGTTCCTGCTTCGAGTTCGAGGAAGCGTTCGCGCCCTGCGTGCCCAGGAGCACTGGCGCGGCGGCGGATGCCGCCAATACGCCCAGCACCTGTCTGCGGGCCGGTCGCCAATCCTCGTTTGCGGAGTCCGACATTGTTGCGCTGACCTCTCTGTTCGCGAACGAACACAGGCGAGCGACCAGCCGCGCCATCCAGATGAACGCCGAACACCAACCCCAGTGGGCCACAGTCTGTGACCGGACGCGGTTGTTCGTCAACCGCCTGGTGACTGTTCGCAGCGCAATCTCAGGTTCCGCGATCTGACGACTCCTGCGGAGCGGGCAGGGCCACGCAGGTGAGGCGGGGATTGTGGGACGACCATCACAACGGAATCGAAGGAGTTGCTGACCGTATCTTGCGGATACATGTCGCCGCTGTTACGTTTCGCTCATCGCTTGTCGGACAATCCAATGTGTCGAGCGACAGGCGAGAGACCACCGTGCGAACGCCAACGCACCCACCCCGAGCCAGATGTAGAGCGCGGATGCGCCACCCGGACACCCCCGCTCTGGCCTCCCCTACCCGTCCCCCAGGCGGTCAAGGAGCACACATTGTCCAACGATCAGCCAGACGCGCTCCGCTTGGAGGGCGTCACCCTAGAGTTTCCCGGTGCTCATCAGCCGGCCATCAAGGACGTGTCGTTCCAGGTCGGACGCGGCAAGTTCGTCGCCGTGATCGGGCCCAGCGGGTGCGGTAAGAGCACCATCCTCAACCTGGCCGCGGGGCTGCTGTCGCCGACGCAGGGCGAGGTCCACTTCGACGGCCGGCCGGTCACCGGGGTCAACTCCGAGGCCGCGTACGTGACCCAGCAGGCAAACCTGCTGCCCTGGCTCAGCGTCAGGGGCAACATCGGCCTGGCGCTGAAGTTCCGCAAGGTTCCGAAAGAGGAGCGGAACGAGAAGATCGCTCACTGGGTGAACAGGGTCGGGCTCACCGGATTCGAGGACCACTTTCCCCGGGAGCTGTCCGGCGGCATGCAGAAACGCGTCGCGATCGCGCGAGCGCTGATCTACGAGCCCTCCATCGTGCTGATGGACGAGCCTTTCGGCCCGCTGGACGCCATCACCCGGCTCAAGCTCCAGCAGGACCTGCTCAACCTGTGGGAGAAGGAGAACGGCACGCTCGTCTTCGTCACTCACGACCTCAACGAGGCCATCTACCTCGCCGACGAGGTCATCGTGATGTCCGAGGGACCGGGCACGATCCGCCGCGTGCTGCATGTGCCCTTCGAGCGCCCGCGCCAGATCAGCACCCTCGTCGAGTCACCGGAGTTCGCCGAGATCTACAACGACCTCTGGAGCCTGTTCAGGTCCGAGCACGCCACCGCATGAAGAGGCGACAGCATTGATATCGATCACAGAAGAGATCGCCGTTCCAAGTCCGCCGGCCCGCGTCTGGGAGGTCATCTCCAATCCCACGGAAGTCGTGTCCTGCATCAGCGGGGCCGAACTCGGGGCGGCTCACGACGACGGCTCGTTCGACGGGACGCTGGTCGTCAAGTTCGGGGCGGTGCGCGTCAAGTTCGCCGCCCGGGTCACGCTGGAGCTGACCGAGGATCAGCTCGAGGGCCGGTTGTCGGCGCGCGGCCGAGACGGCCAGCGGGCCACCCGCTTCACTGCGGAGGCTACGTTCCGGGTGATGCAGGGCGACGGTCCCGGCAAGGCTCGGGTGGCCGTGACCGGCGAGATCACCATCAACGGCAAGCTCGCCTCGCTGGTGGAGTCGGGTGCCGGGGCCGTGGTCGCGCGGATGACGAAGGAGTTCTCGGAGCAACTGGTCCAGCTGTGCGCCGGCCAGGCCGCCGTCGAGGCCGATACTGCCGCCGCGATCGCTGAGACACCGCGGCCCACCGGCCTGTTCGCCCGGCTGCGGGCCTGGTGGATGCGTCGCTTCACACACCCCAGAAAGGCAGGCAATGCCCATGCCCAGGCTGAATAGGGTGATCAGCGGCTTGGCGGAGGGGAGGCACGTCTTCGCCTCCTTCGCCGCGGCCGACCCGTCGATCGCCGTCGAGTTCAGCACCACCGACTACGACGCCCTGGTCTTCGAGACCGAGCACAAGCCGTGGGACGCCATCGCGCTCCGGGACAGCCTGCAGTACCTGCTGAACCGGCGCCAGATCTTCGGCGCGGACAGCCTCGCGGCCCCGATCGCCCCCCTCGTCAGGGTCCCGACCAACGGTGGCGAGAAGGCACAGTGGCACGCCAAACAGGCCTTGGACCTGGGCGCCTACGGCATCGTCTGGCCTCACGTCACGTCGGTGCGCGAGGCGTACAACGCGGTCGCGGCCTGCCGTTACCCCCGGCTGCCTGACACCCCTCTCTACGAGCCTGCCGGCGTGCGCGGCGACAGCCCGGCCGCGGCGGCACGCTACTGGGGCGTCTCGGCCAAGGAGTACTACGCCAGGAGCGACGTGTGGCCGCTCGACCCGGACGGCGAGATCCTGGTGGCGATCATGATCGAGAGCCGGCGTGGCGTCGAGAGCCTGCCGGACATCCTCGACCAGGTCCCGGGCATCGGCCTGGTCATCCCCGGCGAGGGCGATCTGAGCCAGGAGCTCGGCGTGCCCCGCCAGTACGACCATCCGCGCGTCGCGGAGTCCAAGCGCCGCATCCTCGAGGTCTGCACCGAGCGGGGGGTCGCCGTCGGTCATCCCCACGTCACGGCGGACAACGTCAAGCAGGTGCTGGACGACGGCTACCGGTTCCTGATGACGGCCCCGGTGCGGTCGTATCCGGGCCTGGAACTGGGCCGGACGCTCACGAGGAGCATTTCGTGATCATTGATTGTCACGGCCATTTCACCACCGCCCCGCCGGCCCTCGGGCAGTGGCGGGAGCGGCAGATCCGAGCATTCGAGGACTCGGGCGCCCGCGTGTCGCCCGAGGAGCTCGTCATCACCGACGACGAGATCAGAGCGGCCATCGAAGGGGGCCAGCTCAAGCTGCAACAGGAGCGCGGCACGGACCTGACCATCTTCTCACCCGGGGCGGGGAAGATGGCACACCACTACGGCGACGAGCAGACCAGCCTCGACTGGTCCCGGGTGAGCAACGACCTGATCGCCCGCGTGTGCTCGCTCTTCCCC
The DNA here is from genome assembly GCF_024172165.1 of Nonomuraea thailandensis. GTDB lineage: Bacteria > Actinomycetota > Actinomycetes > Streptosporangiales > Streptosporangiaceae > Nonomuraea > Nonomuraea thailandensis. Next base: position 3,507,789 of record NZ_JAMZEB010000002.1, read on the forward strand.
GGCAGGTTCATCGGGGCCTGCCAGCTCCCGCAGTCGCCCGGCGAAGGCCTGGCCGCTTCCATCGGCAACTGCGTCGAAGAGCTGGAGCGCTGCGTCGAGGAGCTGGGCTTCGTGGGCTGCCTGCTCAACCCGGATCCCTCCGACGGCTACTGGCAGGCGCCCCCCTTGACCGACCGGGTGTACTACCCGCTCTACGAGAAGCTGGTCGAGCTCGACGTACCGGCGATGATCCACGTCGCGATGTCGCGCAACCCCGCCCTGCAGGGCACCTGCGCGCACTATCTCAACGGCGACACCGCCGCGTTCATGCAGCTGTTGATGTCGGACTTGTTCGCTGATTTTCCGACTTTGAAGCTCGTTCTGCCGCATGGCGGCGGTGCCGTGCCCTATCACTGGGGCCGCTATCGCGGCTTCATGATCGATCAGGGCCGGCCACCGCTGGAAGAGGCGGTGCTGAACAACGTCTTCTTTGATACCTGCGTGTACCACAAGCGCGGGCTGGAACTGCTCCTCGACGTGATCCCGCAGGAGAACATCTTGTTCGCCTCCGAGATGATCGGCGCCGTCCGCTCGGTGGACCCCGAGACCGGACGGCGGTTCGACGACACCAAACACCTCCTGGACTCCATCGGCACGGTGAGCGATGCCGTCTACGGCGACAACGCGCTGCGTGTGTTCGCAAGGCTCAAGGGGGCTCTGAAGTGAAGGTTTACCAAGCACTCGCCCAGGCGTTCGTCGCGGAGGGCACCAGCGACGTCTTCGGCATGATGGGCGATGCCAACATGCACTGGATGAACGCGCTCGCCCAGCGCGGCGTGCGCCTGTACGAGGTGCGGCACGAGGGCTCCGGCCTCGGCATGGCCGACGGGTGGGCGCGGGCGGCTGGCAGACCTGGCGTTGTCACGACGACCAGCGGGCCGGGCGTCGCGCAACTGGCCACCTCGATGATCTGCGCCAGCCGGGCGCGAACCCCGCTGGTGGCCTTCTGCGGTGAGACTCCCTGGGGTGACCAGGGCGCCGTGCAGTACCTGGACCAGCGGCGTTTCGCCGCCGCGATCGAGTGCGGGTTCGTCCACGTGTCCCGGGCCGACCTCGCGGCGGAAGCCGTGCAGAAGGCTTTCTACCTGGCCAGGACCGAGTCCCGCCCGATCATGCTGAGCGCGCCGATCGACGTGCAGAAGCAGGAGTGCGAGGAGCTCGACGACTACGTCCCCTCCACCGCCCTCATCCCGCAGGTGCGCACGCTGCCTGACCCCGCCGCCATCGAGCAGGCCCGCGACATCATCCGGTCGAGCAAGCGCGTGGTCATCATCGCCGGCCGCGGCGCACGCCGCGCGGATGCGGGCCAGCAGATCCTGCGCCTGCAGCAGCAGACCGGCGCCCTGCTGGCCACCACCCTGCAGGCCAAGAACTGGCTGTGCGGCGACACCGACTACCACGTCGGCATCGCCGGCCTGTACGGCAACAAGATCGCGATGGAGCTGCTGCAGGAGGCCGACTGCGTGATCGCGGTGGGCGCCAGCCTCAACCACTACACGATCGAGCACGGCTACCTGTTCCCCGACGCCCGCTACATTCAGATCGACACGGCGCCACACCTGGTCATGGGCAACGGCGCGGTAGCCGACGCCTACATCAGGGCCGACGCGGTCACCGGCCTCACCCAGCTGAGCCAGCCGCTGGAAGGCCGGGCCGAGGGCTACCACACGGCAGAGGTGCTGCACAGGCTGACCGCTCCGCTGGTGGCCCCAGGGGAGTTCCGCGGCGAACCGGGCCGCATGGACCCGCGCGAGGTCATCCACGTCCTGGACGAGGAGATCCCCGGCGAGATCGGCCTGGTCCTGGGCAGCGGCCACCAGACCGACTTCGGCACCATGCTCTTCCAGCGCTCCCGCGAGGTCCTGTCGAACTACGGCATGTTCGGCGCCATCGGTCAGGCCCCGCTGCTGACCATGGGCTCGATCGTGGCAGGCGGCAACCGGCCCGCGTTCGTGGTCGAGGGCGACGCCAGCTTCCTGATGCACCTGCCGGAGTTCGAGACGGCCTGCCGCTACGGTATCCCGATCCTGGTCGTCGTCATGAACGACGAGGGCCTGGGCGCCGAGTACCACAAGGCGGCCGCCTCCGGCCTGGACCCGGAGCTCGCGCTGATCCCCACCCCTGAGCTGGGTCCGGTCGCGGTGGCGCTCGGCGGTGGCGGCGCCACGGTCCGGAACGGGACCGAGCTGCGTGCCGCGCTCGCGGAGTATGTGAAGGCCCCGCGCCCGACCGTGATCGACGTGCGCATCACCCGCGAGGTGAGCGTGCCGTACCGGCGCCTCCATTTCGGCGAGGACGTATGAAACCGCTCACGGCCGTGCTCGGCCGGACCGTGGAAGACCTGCCCGGCTTCGAGTTCCCGCAGGTCAAGCCGCTCTACTCGGCCTTCGCCCGGATGGTCAGGAACCTCGAGTTCGACGTCTGCGAGCTGGCGCTCGCGACGTACCTGCAGGCGGTCGAGGCGGGCGTCCCGATCACCCTGGTGCCTGTCGAGCTGGTCGGCAGCGCCCACCACCGCTCGCTCACCCGCCTGCCCGACGGTCCCGCCCTCACCCCTGAGGACCTGCCCGGCAAGCGGATCGGGGTGCGCTCCTACAGCCAGACCACCGGCCTGTGGGTGCGAGGAATCCTGCAGGAGGAGTACGGCATCGCCGCCTCGGAGGTCACCTGGGTCACCACGGAGGAACCCCACGTGGCGCAGTATCGGGAACCGGCGTACGTGACACGGTCCCCGGCCACACGGGTCGCCGACCTGCTACGCGATGGCGAGGTCGAGGCCGCGGTGCTCGGCCCTCGCGCGATCGGCGGGCAGGGCGAGGGCCTGGTTCCGATCATCCCCGACGCCGAGGCCGCCGAGCGGGCCTGGGCCGAGCGGCACGGTTTCAGCCCGATCAACCACCTGCTCGTGGTCCGCGACGAGGTGCTGCGTGCCGCACCGGACCAGGTCCGGGCGCTGGCGGACACGCTCGGGGCCGGATGGACCGACGAACTGCGCGCCTGCCTGGAGCTGGCTGCCGGCTACGCCCTGCAGCAGGAACTCCTCCGCGAGCCCGTCGACCTGGAGAAAGCGACCCGGAAATGGACGTGATCGGATACAGGCAGCGGGGCGACGCCCCCGTGCGGCGCCCGGCCGAGTTCACACCGGACCTGCTCGAGAAGATCGAATGGCGCCGGCGCGCGGCCGACGAACCCTTCCGCGGGGTGGGCACCTCCGACGGTATCCGCTCGGGCCTGTTCCCACTGCGCGAGACCGGGCTTGACGTCGACGGCATCCGGCAGGCGGCGCTGGACTACCTGGCCGTGCTGGAGCCCGGGCAACGGGCGGAGGGCCGGTTCCGGATGGACGACGTGTCCTGGCGGCACTGGGCGAACGGTGTGCGCTACTTCCTGCGGCACGGGCTGTGCCTGGAGGATCTGGACCAGCGGCAGCGGGACAAGGCTCTCGCCCTGGTACGTACCAGCCTCAGCGCGTACGGCTACACGCAGATCATCGACCTGATGCATCTGAACCTGACCATGGGCGAGCTGCGTGGCGAGGAGCATCTGCTCAACGAGTGGCTGTACTGGTTCAGCGTCTACGGCTCGCCCGAGAGCGGCCAGCCGTGGGGCTGGCAGCTCGACGGCCACCACATCTGCGTCAACGCCGTCATCGTCGGCGACCAGATGACCCTCACCCCGACCTTCCTGGGCGCTGAACCAACGATGGCCGAGGACGGCCGGTACGCCGGAACCGCCGCCTTCCGCCGCGAGGAGGCCGTAGCCGCACGGCTGTTCACCAGCCTGACCGCCGAGCAGCGCAAGAGCGCGGTCTTCGCCGATGAGCTGCCGCCCGAGCTGTTCGCCGGCGCCTTCCGCGACAACTTCGAACTGAACTACACCGGCCTGCCGCTGGGCGAGCTCACCGAGCCGCAGCGGCTGATCGCCACCGACCTGCTCGGCCTGTACGTGAACCGGGCCCGCGAGGACCACGCCCGTGCCCGCATGGAGGAGGTCCTGGCCCACGAGGCGGAGACGCACTTCGCCTGGGCTGGCGAACCGAACGGGGTGTTCTACTACCGCCTGCACAGCCCGGTGATCCTCATCGAGTTCGAGCACATGGCCGGCGTGATGTACGCCAACGACTACCCGACCCGCCGGCACATCCACACCGTGGTCCGTACGCCCAACGCGGGCGACTACGGCATCGACCTGCTGCGGCAGCACCACGAACGGTTCCACGTCAAGGAGAGCACGTGAAGTTGGTTCTGGGTCGTGACGACCTCGCCGTCGCCGCGGCATCGGCCATCCGCGGGACCGGCACACAGGTGGAGCGGCTCGACGTTCGCCCGGTGCACAAGGCCGCGCGCGGCATGATCGGCCAGGGCTCGGTGGACATCTGCGAGCTGCCGATCGTGACGCTGCTGCAGGCCGTCGCGCACGACCACCCGGTGATCCTGCTGCCGGTCACCGTGCTCGCCCGCGCCCAGCACCAGACCCTGGTGACCTGCGGCGACCTGACCGTCGAGAACGTCCAGGGCCGCAGCGTCGGTGTCCGCTCGTGGAGCCAGACCACCGGCGTGTGGATGCGCGGCATCCTGGCCGAGGAGTACGGGGTCGACCTGCGCAGGGTCGACTGGGTGGTGTACGAGGGCGGCCACGTCGACGAGCACCACGACCCCTCCTGGGTACGGCGGGCGCCCGAGGGGGGTCGCCTGCAGGCGGACTTTCTCGACGGCTCCCTGGACTTCGGGATCATGGGCAACGAGCTGCCCACCGACCACCGCATCCGCACCGCCATCCCCGACGCCGCGCAGGCCGCCGCCGAGTGGACCGAGCGGAACGGCTTCCTTCCCCTCAACCACGTCGTCGGCGTCACGGAGAAGGCGGCGCGCGAGCACTCGGCCGCCGTCCTCGCCGCCTACGGCGCGATGCGGGAGATCACCAGCGACGCGGTGGGCTTCGAGGCGCTGCGCGCAGCCGTGACGAGGGTGGCGGCGTTCGCGCTGGAGCAGGAAGTTCTGCCTCGGCCGGTGGACTTCGACGAATGGGTGGCACGCTCCTGCGAGGCCCTCGGGGCAACGGAAGGCAGGCTATGAAGGTCGCTCTGGGGGACTACCCCCACGCGCAGCTGGAGCTGGACGGGTACGACGTCGAACCGGTGGAGGTGAAGCCGATCATAGCCGCCTACCGGCGGATGATCCGCGACCTGGAGTTCGACGTGTGCGAGCTGGCGCCGGTGTCCTATCTGATGGCCCGCCAGGTGGGCGTGCCGCTCAGCGCGATCCCGGTCTTCCTCAACCGGCGCTTCCACCACGAGGACGTCCAGTGCGCCGCGAACTCGGGGATCCGGGTGCCGCGTGACCTGGAGGGACGGCGGGTCGGAGTCCGCGCGTACTCGGTGAGCACCGGCGTGTGGGTGCGCGGCGTCCTCGCCGAGGAGTACGGCGTCGCCCACGAGAAGATCACGTGGGTGGTGGACGACGACGACCACGTCGAAGGCCGTGTCCCTGCGAACGTCGAGCGGGTCACCGACGGGCGTTCCCTGGGCGAGCTGCTGAGCGCCGGGGAGCTGGACGCCGCGCTCACCGGTAACGCCGGCACCGGCCGCGCGGGCGCACCGCGGACGGGCTGGACCTCTCACGGCGGCGTTACGGAAGGCTCCTACCCGCTCTTCCCCGACGCCGAGGTGCTCAGCGCCGACTGGTATGTCCGGACCGGCATCTACCCCCTCCATTCCGTGGTGGTGATCCGCTCGGAGCTGGTCGAACGCGACCCCGGCCTGCCGACCGCGCTGTACGCGGCGCTGGCCGAGAGCAAGCGGCAGAGCCAGGCGGCCTGGTCCGCGATCCCGCGACTGGCCCGCCAGGCGGAGCAGATCGGCGCGGACCCGATCCCGTACGGCATCGAGGCCAACGAGCCGAGCCTGAGGGCGCTCGTGCGCTTCTCCAGGGATCAGGGTCTGCTCGATCCTGACTTCCCCACCGACATCCATGAGCTGTTCGCGGAAGGAGACTACAGGTGAGCGTGATCGATACCCACTGCCACGTCATCTCGGATGACCTGAGCAGGTATCCGCGCGCGCCGATCGGCGGCAAGCAGTCGGACTGGGCCGAATCCCGGCCGGTCACCGCCGACGGCATGGTCGAGCGGATGGACGCGGCGGGCATCGGTCAGGCGGTGCTGGTCCAGGCCACCACGAACTACGGCTACGACAACTCCTATGTCGTGGACAGCGCCCGGCAGCGCCCCGATCGCTTCGTGGCGGTGGGCACCTTCGACCCCCTGCGGCCGGATGCCGCCGCCCGCCTGGCTGGGGCGATCGACGGTGGCCTGGCCGGGGTGCGGCTGTTCACCCACGGCAGCACGGTGCCCGTCCAGGGCGAGTGGTTCGCCGCACCTGAGACGTACGAATTCTGGGAGAAGGCAGGGGAGTTCGATGTCACCGTCTGCCTCCAGATGCGCCTCGGACCGGCCACCAGGCAACTGGAGGAGGTGCTGGAACGCTTCCCCGGCGTGCGGGTGCTTCTCGACCACATCGGCTACCCCGATATCGCCGCCTCACCCGCAGACGCGGGCAGCGAGGTGGCCGGGCTCGCCCGCCACCCCGGCCTGCACCTCAAGCTCACCCACCGCAACCTGGAGCGCCTCCAGGACGCGGGCAAAGAGGCGGCCGGCTTCCTGGAGCCGGTGATCGAGGCGTTCGGCGCCGGCCGGATCGCCTGGGGCTCGAACCTGCCGGCCGCCGAACAGCCGCTGCCGGAACTGCTGCGGCTCGCCGAGGAGATCCTCGCGGACCTGCCGCAGACTGCCCGGGAGGAGATCTTCGCGGGCACGGCGAGGCGGCTGTATCCGAGCCTGGGCGCAGGCTGACCCTTGAGCTGCTCTCCGGAGCAGTCGTCATCTCTCTTCTGGGATACAGGTGATCATGGCAAATGGCAGCGGCCACGACCAGGCCGTGGAGACGCGCAACAGACACAGCCAGGCCTACGAGGGACTGCGCTCACTGCTGTTGTCGGGTGACCTCGCACCGGGCACGCGGCTCACCGAGGCCGAGCTGACCGGGATGTTCAACGTCTCGCGCAGCACCATGCGCTCGGTGCTGGTCCAGCTGGCCCAGGAGGGCTACGTCACCAGCGAAGTCAACCGGGGGGTGCGGACGAGGAACTTCTCCCCCCAGGAGGCGGCCGACATCCTGGAGGCGCGCGAGGTGCTGGAGTCCGCGCTGGCAGGCAAGGCCGCCGAACGGGCCACCGAGGAGGAGATCCGCGAGCTGCGCGCCACGCTGGAGGCGATGGAGGACTGCAAGAGGCGCGGGGATCAGGCCGGGTACTCGCGAGGCAACCGCAGGTTCCACCAGCAGGTCAAGGAAGCCGCCCACCAGCAGACTCTGGCCCGGGCCTACGACACCCTGCTGTACCCGCTGGTCATGCGCCAATATCGCAACCTGTCCGCACAGCACCCGAGGACCGGGTCGCTGGAGGAGCATCAGGCGATCCTCATGGCCATTGTCACCCGTAACCCGGAGGCGGCCGTAGCCGCGATGCGTCACCACGTCGCCTCCGCCCGGCGGGCCCTGCTGCTGCAGACGGCCGTCGGCCATGCCGGCACCCCTGCCGAATAGACCACCCCCCATGCACGTGTCAGGAGCCGAAATGAGACAGCACGATACCCGCCGAGGCCTGCGCACTCTGGCGCTCACGGCCGCACTGTTTCTCAGTGCCGCAGTGACCGCCGCGTGCGGCGAGTCCGGCGGCCAGGGTGTTCACAGCACCGCGAGCGGCCTGAGCCAGGTCACCGTCGGCAGCGGAGACAACATCATGGACCTGCCGATGAAGGTGGCCGAGGCCAAGGGTTACTTCAGCAAGCACGGGCTCCAGGTCACGTTCGTCTCGACGAACGCCTCGACCGGCCCGGCTGCTCTCGAATCAGGCTCGGTGCAGTTCCTCAACTCCAGCCCGACAGGCTTCCTGTCCGCCCTGGCCAAGGGCGTTCCGCAGGTCGCCATCGCCGCCGACGGCCTGGGCAACCCGATCGCCATCGTCGTCAGCAAGAAGTTCGCCGACGCCAACAAGATCACTGCCGAGACCACGCCCGAGGAGGCGGCCAAGGCACTGGCCACCTCCACCGCCGGCGCCAGCTCGGCCAACACCAAGGCCCAGGCGAGCCAGTTCCTCAAGGCCCGCGGCGTCGACCCCACCAAGGTGAACTGGGTGCAGCTGCCGAGCCCGGCCGCGAACAAGGCCGCACTCAACAGCGGCCAGATCGACTGGTTCATGACCGGCCAGCCCACGCCACTGGCCATCGAGCACGCCGGAGAGGGCATCGTGGTGGCCGACCCGCTGCGGGTCCCCGAGTGGTCTCCCGAACGCGCCGGCTACGGGGAGTTCGTAGTGGCGCGCAAGGACTACCTCGACAAGAACCCCGAGGTCGCCAAGAAGTTCGTCGCTGCGGTCCAGGAGGCCACGGCTTACATGAACGCGCACGTGGCCGACCAGGAACTGCTGGACATCGCCACCAAGGCGATGGAGGGCACCCCGGCCCCCGTGCTGCAGGCCGCACTGAAGCAGGTCGGCTGGCCGACCAGCGTCGCGATGAACGACGCGGAATGGAAGAAGACCCTGGACTTCATCAACGGGCTCGGCGTTCTCACCCAGACGATGTCCGTCACCGGGGATGACTGGAGCAACGCCTACGTGCCGTCGGGCGGAGGATCGTGATGGTGGCAACTACCGACAAGCCGGTGCGGAAGATGACCGCGGTCGTGGCCGCGACCAAGCGCAAGAGCGACCGGTGGCAGAGCCCGCTCACCCTGGTGGCGCTGCGCATCGGGGTGATCGCCGTCGTCCTGGCGCTCTGGCAGCTGCTGAGCGGGCCGGTCCTGCCCGAGTACGCGGTCAGCAAGCCCACCGACGTGGCGCAGGCCCTGGCCAGGCTACTCGGCTCGGAGGCCGGATGGATCGACATCAGGGCCACGTTGATCGAGGTGGTGGCGGGCTTCTCCATGGGCGTCACGCTCGGCACCGTGGTGGGCCTGGTGCTGGGCTCCTTCTCGCTGGCGGGCCGGGTGCTCGAGCCCCTCATCGCGGCCTTCAACGGCATCCCGAAGATCGCGCTCGCGCCGCTGTTCCTGCTGTTCTTCGGCATCGGCCCCTGGTCGAAGATCACCATCGCGATGATCGGGCCGGCTTTTGTGACCTTCTACAACATCTACCTCGGTCTGCGCCTGCGCGAGCGGGAGCTCATGGAGATCGTCCAGGTCATGGGCGGCCGCCGGCACCACCTGCTCACGTACGTGACGATCCCCACACTGGCCGCCCCGTTCTTCGCCGCGCTCAAGACCGGCGGCCCGCTGGCCATCCTCGGCGTCATCGGCGCCGAGTTCATCGCCTCCACCGAGGGCATCGGCCACGGGCTGTTCACCTCCGCGATGAATCTGGACGCGGCCGCCACCTTCGCCGGTCTGATCGTCCTGATCGTGATGACGCTCACGCTGAACGGGCTGCTCACCTGGCTCGACAAGCTCGCCCTGAAACGCCTCGGGCTCATCGCCCGGCGCCGCCCGGCCGAGCAGCACGCCTGAGCGCACCGACTCGCTTTTCACCGACTCTGTCCGGCGTGACACCTCGTCATGCCTGTTCAGCGCGCATCGAAACACGAAGAGAGGGCGTCAGCGATGGAATCCGGAATGAAGAGGCGAACGTTTCTGGTGGCCGGGGCGGCCACCGTCGGCAGTGCTTTCCTGCCCAAGCCCTTCGCCGTGGCAGCCGCCACCGGCGACAAGAAGGGCGTGATGCTGATGAACCGGATCGGTCCCTCAGCGTCGCAGCTGTACATCTCCAACCTCGACGGTTCGAACGAGCGCCCGCTGCTGGGCAACGCGACCTTCGACTACCACGCCAGCTTTGCCGCCAACGGCCAGTCGGTGGTCTTCACCTCCGAACGCAGGGGCGACGGCAACTCCAGCCTCTACCGGTCACGTATCGACGGAACGGGCATCCAGCCGTTAGCGACCGGCCGGGCGGTCCACGACGCCGGCGTCCTGTCGCCCGACGGGACCAAGCTCGCCTTCGTCTCCACCCGGGAAGCCATCCCCGGCGACCACAAAACCCACATCTGGGTGCTCGACCTGCGCACCAACAAGCTGAAGAACCTGACCAACGCCCCGAACGTCGCCGGTGACCCCGCCTTGCCCGATGGTCACTTCCGCCCCTCCTGGTCTCCCGACGGCCAGTGGATCGCCTTCTCCAGCGACCGCAACACGCCCTGGCGCGGGCATGACGACGGCCGGGGCTGGGAGCACACCCAGGAACTCAGCATCTACATCATCCGCGCCGACGGCACCGGCTTCCGCAAGGTCGCCACCAAGGAGGGCTACTGCCTCGGCTCGCCGAAGTGGTCGCCGGACGGCCGCCGGATCGTCTTCTACGAGATCACTACCGAGGGCACCTGGGGCGCCCATCGCCCCGAGTACATCGGAAGGGTCGAATCCCAGATCGTCTCGGTCGACGTCGCGACCGGTGTGCGCGTCGAGCACACCTCCGGTCCCGGCCTGAAGCTCTCGCCCCAGTTCGTGAACGCCACCGAGATCGGCTACCTCATCAAGGGCGGAGCCGACGAGGGCCTGGCCTACACCTCAGGCACGATCCCGGCCGTCAAGCGGCCCTGGGTGCGTTCGCCCGTCTGGTCGCCGGACGGCAAGTCAGTGATCTATGACAAGGTCGGCTGGTCGGTCCGCCCGCTCGACACGCCGCTCTTCAGCTGGGATTCGGACTGGGACTACCGCTTCTGCGACGTTTTCCCCGTCCTGTCCAACCAGGGCCGCCTCGCCTACACCGAAAAGCAGCTCGGTCACTCATCGATCGTCACCATGAACCCCGACGGCACGGACCAGCGCGTCGTCTTCGACTCCTACGGGCGGGGCCTGGACCCGTCGCTTGTCGCGCGCGGCCTGGCCGGCGCCTTCCGGCCCGCTTGGTCGCCCGACGGTGAGTGGATCGCCTTCGGCCTGGGTGGCTGGTTCTTCATGCGCGCCACCAGCACGGCCGTGGTCGCGCGGGTGCGCGCCGACGGCTCGGAATGGGAGGTGCTCACCGATGGCACCTCGCACGCCGGTTTTCCGAGCTATTCGCCCGACGGAAAGCAGCTCGTCTATCGCGTGTGGGGCGCGGAGAACAGGGGTCTGCGCATCCTTGACCTTGAGACAAGAGTGACACGTGTCCTCACCACCGAGTACGACAACCTGCCCGACTGGTCGCCTGATGGGAAGCTCATCCTGTTCACCCGCAAGATGGACGCGGTCAATTTCGATGTGTGCACCATTCGTCCCGACGGTACGGGCCTGCGGGTCCTGACCGGCAGCAGCGGCGCGAACGAGGGCCACGCGGTCTGGAATCCCGACGGGCGCATCCTCTACAACAGCGGCATGTACGGCTTCCGCGAGGAAGCGGCACTGTACGACAACACCTTCCAGCCCTACGGCCAGATCTTCATCATGAATGCCGACGGCTCCGGCAAGAAGATGCTGACCGACAGCATCTGGGAGGACTCGATGCCGATCTACCTCCCCAACGAGGTTCTGTCTCGTTGACCCAAGAAGGTCGCTGTGTTCTCCCTGCGGGCATGCCAGCGGAGAACACAGCGATCATGCGTTGCGGCGCCTGGACGTCACGGTTCCTCGCCCTGGCCATCACACCCCCGTCCCGACCGGCGCGGCACGACCGGCTGCCCCTCGCCCATGACTCCTCCGGTACGAGCCACGGCGCTTGATCGCTCTTCCTTTTGGACCCTTCAACGCCGCCGCGCGCGAGGTCCAGCGCTTCGGCCGCGCGCAGCCGACCGAGCAGCACCTCATTCGGCCGCTGCGGCACGCCGGCTTGTTGCACTCGGCCAGCCGCCGCCAGCACGTGATGCCCGAGCCGTAACCGCGTTCACGCGGCAGGTGCTCCCAGGCGATCCCGGTGTGCAGCACGAACAAGATGCCCTTGCAACGCCGGTCGGTCATCCAGTCGCGGCCATGGCGAGAGGAGAGGGTGGCCAAGCCGAAGCCGTGAGAGGTCAGCGACGAGCCGTGGGCGGTGATCGAGCCGCCTGTGCCGCAGCGTCGGCGCCGGTTCCGGCGAGGTCGGTGAGGCCATCCAGAATGGGTACGGCACTCACTGGGTCGTGGCACGCAGCCTGATGAGGTCGGCCTCCGATTGATCTCGATGATCGGCAGCAGGGTGGTCTGGGCCGAGGCGTTGATTTGCCGAGGGGTGGGCCCGGCGGGGGTGGAAACGTCGGCGAGGTGACCGAGAAGCCGGTCAAGGGCAGCTTGGCCGTCGTCGACCGCGGCGCGTTCGTCGTCGGTGGGCGGGACGGCGGCGAGCATGCGCTGCAGGTTGTCCTTGGCCTCCAGCAGCAGAGCCTTGGAGGAGTCCTTCGGGGTGGAGAAGTCGCACTTGGCGCAGGCCATCCGGTGCGGGCACTCTTCAGAGCAGGTGTGATTGCAGAACCCGTGTCCCAGGTCGTAGTACTGCCACGGCTCTCCGGCGGCCACGGCTCCGCTCTCGACGGCGTCTCGGTCGATGAGCACCTCGACGGTGCGGACGTTGCGTTCGAAGTATCCGGCGTCGGTGCAGGCCCGCGTCAGCGTCGTCGGGGTGATCTTGGCGTTGTAGCTGGCGATGGTGGATCGGGCCCGGTGGCTGGTGATGTTCCCGCGGACGTCGGCGGCCGGGACGCCGGCCTTGCGGCAGAGCATGGGGGTGACGGTGTTGTTGATGTAGGAGATGCGGCGGGCCTGGAGGGAGAACAGCAGGTTCACCTGCTCGGCGGTGCGGCGGTCGACGAAGACTGGCTGGTCGGGGCGGACGACGTGCCAGGCGTCGATGGCCTGGCCGAGGATCGGATCGACAGGCTTGGTGAACGCGGTTCCGGTCTTGTGCGTGGGAACGTCCAGGAGGCAGACCGCGTCGCGAGCCAGGACCCGGCCGGAGTCGCCGCGGATCGGGGCGTCCTGGTGCTGCCAGCGGATGCATCCCAGGCGCAGCCGGCCGATCTCGTCGCTGCGCAGCCCGCTGAACAGCCAGGTCACCGTCGAAACCCGCCTGGACATGGCCGCACGCGAACTGCGCACCCTGCGCCGCCAGCTCGCCGCCGCCCAGGCCGCCACCGGCATGGTGGTGCCCGCGCTGGCCGACGTCGACGGGCGGCCCGGCGTGCGGCTGCCCGCCGACACCATCGACGCCGTCACCGTGCAGGACGGCGTGGTACAGCTGCACCACGCCGACCGCGCCATCCCCCTCGGCGATGCCTCCCAGTCCCCGGCGCAGGCCCGCGCGCTGAGCGCCGCCCTCCAGGCGGTCACCGCCCTACCGCCCGACGCAGAGCATCCGAGCTGAGACGCAACCATCGCGACCGGGTGACGACCTCACCCACCGTGACGCCCACCGTGACGCCCGGGCGCTTGTCGGCCAGGGCGATGACCGCAACTCGATCGGCTACCGCGCTCGAAGCCGCCGCGCTCGAGGCCGCCGCGCCGGTGCCCCGTGCACCCTCGGACAGATGCGTGAATCAGCCAGTTCCGGAGCACGCGCGCGCCGCGGCAGGGCCGCCTGCCCCTGCAGCAGCCGAGACCTCTCAGAATTCGAGGGGAAGGCGACGGCGGCCTTCGGACAACAAGTGGTGACCGCTGTACCGCCGACGACAAGGTTTGTGTATGAAGGAGCCCGACGTGGCAGCTCCCCAGAGCGTCGTACCACCGTGGCAGGACGACGCCATGGCGATCAAGCGGTCTTGGGACGAGCCCGACTGTTTCGGAGCCGTCTTCGACGCCCACTACACGGAGATCCACCGCTACGCCTCACAGCGGCTCGGCCCGCACGCGGCCGACGACATCTGCGCCGAGACCTTCGTCCTGGCGTTCCGGCAACGTCATCGCTACGACGTGAGCCGCAGCAGCGCCCGGCCATGGCTCTACGGCATCGCGACCAACGTCATCAGCCGCCACCGGCGCGATGAGGTTCGCCTCTTACGCGCCGTGAACCGGCTCCGCCCCGTATCGGAGTCCGCCGGCGGCCATGAGGACGCGGTGACCGAGAAGGTGAGCGCCGAGAGGCTGAAGGTGGCGCTGGCCAAGGCCATCGCCGCCCTCCCCGCCGATCAACGCGACGTGCTGCTGCTGGTGTCGCTGTCGGGGCTCAGCTACGAAGAGGCGGCGCAGGCTCTGGACGTGCCCTTCGGCACGGTCTCCTCGCGGCTGAACCGGGCCCGCAAGAAACTACGCAAGGCGCTGGGTGGGAGCAATCCCCTGCTGGACGAGGAGGACATGCGTCGATGAACGACCTGGATCTCGTACGCGGACTGTACGACGACGACCCGCCCCCGCCCACCCGCCAGGCGATGGCCCAGGCCCGGGCGCAGATGCTGAGCCAGGCCGGCACCGTACGCCGCCGCCCTCGCCGCGCTTGGCGCCTGCCGCTCGGCCTGGTGGCCGCCACGACGGTCGCGTCCGTGGTCGCGGGCATGGCGCTCGTCGCCCACGACCGCGCAGAACCGCAGAAGCCCGGAGGGACGAGCATGGGCGCGGCCCCTGTTCCTCAGCCCCTCACCTCACGCGACATGATGCTGGCGGCCGCCTCTCAGGCCGAACGGCAGCCACAGGGCCGCTACTGGTTCACGCACCAGCGGACCAGCCTGCCGTTGCTCGCGCTCGGCCGCACGGGCGGGTACGTCGTGGAAGAGCGATGGGACACCTTCGGGTGGACGGGACGCACCCGCGGCGACGGCCAGGCGTTCTATGGTCGTGACCTGGCCGGCAAGCCCCAGACCGACGCCGACGTCGAGGCCTGGCACGATGCGGGCTCACCCCGCAGCTGGCAGGTGCGCTCATCGGAAGTAACGCGGACGATCAGCACCCGGTCAGGAGACTGGGACGCGGATCAGAACAAGCACCCAGGAGGCACCTTCAACATTCCAGGCGTCGGCGCGTTCACCTACGCGGAGCTCCAGACTCTCCCCACCGAGCCAGAGGACTTGCGGGAACTGCTGTGCGAGGGCAGAGTCAAGCTCACGCCGGAAGTGGCCGGGCAACTGCGCCGCGGCGGCGTCAGCGCGGCCCGCAAGCGCTGCGACGGCGCGTCCGGCGTGCTCGACAAGGTCTTCTTCGCTCTCAGCAACACCCCGATCCCTCCCGGCGTGCAAGCCGGTCTCATGCGCCTGCTCACCGACTACCCCGGTGTACGCCGGCTCGGCGCCGTTGCCGACCCGCTCGGCCGCCCCGGCGTCGCCCTCGCGGCCTCGTACCAAAGTCGCGACGGCCGGGGGACGCTCCAGCGCGACCTGATCTTCGACCAGCGGACCGGCAGGGTTCTGGGCAGCAGGGACATCCTCCAGAAGCCCGGCCCTGACAGCCAGTCCTGGCAAGTCCCCGGCAGAGTTCTTCAGTACTGGCTGGTCGTGGACTCGGGCTGGACCGACACCAAGCCCAACCTGCCCGACTAGAGATGGGCGATCCCTAGCCGTCCCTGGTTCTGGCCCGTCATCAGTGATTCTTACCAAGCTGGGCCGTGCCGGAGATCGATGATCGCGCCGGTGCGGTGTTTCCCGTCTGTCTGGCCGCCGATGTGTCCGCGTCACCGGCACACCTTCCTCACCCCGGAAGAATGAAGGCAGCACCTAACATGCGCCTCTCACCTCACGAATCAGGGCAACCAGAAGGGATCCAGAAACCCCAGCTAGCAGCCGGGATCCTCCGACGGGAACATGTGCCAGCCCCAGGTGAATGGGGCCAGGTCTTCGGCGACGAAGTCCTGGCCACCGCCATCCTCGACCGCCTGCTGCACCACTGCGAAGTCATCGCGATCAACGGCCCCAGTTACAGGCTCAAGAACCGCCTGGCCGCCGTCGAGCCGAGATCGCCGCAGTCACCTGATCACCCCTGCTCTGCTCGATGCGACAACACCGAGCCGCAGGCTTGGGCAATGGCGGTCGGATCCCAATAGAAGGGACGGCACTCGAGCATGCGACCGTTCCGCACGGTGATCAGCTGCACGATCAGGGTCTCGATCTCCTGGCCCGTGGCCCGGGCGCGGAACCGCACCCGATTGCGCACCACCACAGTGTCCCCGTCACCCCAGTGCTCCTGTTCCAGGAACTCCATCGATTCCCAGACCTCACTGAAGGCAGCCAAAAACTGCTCCATACCATCCCGGCCTCGCCACGTCCCCGTCCCCGTGAACGGCAGACCCGGAGCCTGGTACAGCACCACCTCCGGATCCAGGTATGCGGCGACCCGGACTTGGTTGCAGCCCCATCGCCACTCAACTACTCCTGAGGCTTGCACATTTACTCGTACTCAGTTCTGCACGTCAGGGAGTACGCCGACACCACACTCAGGCGGCGAAATGAGCAGAACAATGGAATGCAGCCGAAAGTCCCTGTAGCGCCCCCACAACGCTTCACCGCGAGGGGGAACCCAAGGAGACCGCCCACCCCTCGCCTGGCCAGCTGCAGACACAGGGCCTTGCTCCGGTCGGTGGGCCAGCAGCGCCCGCACTTCCTGGTCGCTGCCCCATACGGCCGAGCGGATGGTGCGGCGGTGAGGCATCCGTCTGGCACGCGCGAAGAACTCGATCTGTGTCAGAAGCCGGGCCTGCGCGCTGCCGGGCTACGTTGCCTTCGTTACAAGAAGGGGGAAGGAGTTCTGCATGACGCCGAAACAGCCCAGGACCGAGCTCGACGCCCGCTACAGCTCGGCGCTGAACCCGCGCCCGGGCGCGGAGAACGTCACCGCCACCGACTGGGTCGAAGCCCAGCGCCAGCTGCGGGCCGCCGAGGTCTTCTGGATCACCACGATCCGGCCGGACGGCCGGCTGCATGTCACGCCGCTGATCGCCGCCTGGCACGACGGGGCGTTGCACTTCAGCACCGGGCCGGGCGAGCAGAAGGCGAAGAATCTGGCCCGCAATGCCCACTGCGCACTCACCACAGGGCACAACTCACTCTCCGAAGGCCTCGACATCGTGATCGAAGGCACGGCGGAGCGGGTGACGGATCCAGCGCGGCGGGACGAGGTCATCGCCGCGTTCGAGGCGCAGTACGGCGTCCACATCACCTCGCCGGAGGGGCCCTTCCACGGCTTCGGCGACAGCATCCGCAAGGGCAGGGACCTGCTGTTTGCGGTGGCACCCAGCACGGCGTACAGCTTCGGGCACGATGGCCAGGTGTTCAGCCACACCCGCTACGCCTTCTAGTAGTACTTCGTTGGGTCGTCATGGCGGTTGTCGGTGGCAGGTGGGGCTCGGCCGCTCCAGGTGGCTGACAGCACCTGGAGCATGTACAGGATGTTGTAGGAAGTTAGGCCGCGCCGACCGCTTTTGGGCTGGTCAACGGCAGTTCAGTGAGGAACAGGTGGGCGGCTGGAACCAGGGTGACGTGGCGATGCCAACCGCTCCAGGAGCGTCACTCGAAGTGAGTCAGGCCCAGACCGGTCCTGAGCTCCCGGTACTCGTGCTCGATGCGCCGGCGGATCTTGGCCAGGCGGACCAGTTCCCGCAGCCGGATGCCGGGCGGCAGGGTGGACAGCCAGTAGTCGGTGGGCTCGGGCTCGCCGAGTTGCGTCAGGTCGACCGCCTGGCCGACGAGGCACTTGGCAACCATGAGTCGATCGGCGTGCGTCAACAACGCGGGAGTCTGTGGCGGCGCCCCCGGCTCCGGCCTCGTGGTGCGGCGCACAGCGTTCGATCAGCTGAGATCTGCTCGATGGTGTCCTCCTGCCGGGCGGCGGTCGGGGAGTGCCGCCTCTTGCAGGCGTGCTTCGCGGTGCCGGCGCAGGCTGGTCACGCCGAGCCGGGCCCGCATCTCGGCGAGCAGCGCGCGGCCCTTGACCCCGCGTTCGTAGACGGATTCCCGCCGCATGCCGAGGATCTTCGCCAGTTCTCCGAAGGAGTAGCCGCGGGGCTTTTCCTGGTTGAGGGCGATGGCGATGTTCATGGCGTCTCGCAGCTGTTCGCGCAAGGGCTCTACATGCACCAGGCCGACCGGGTCGTCGGAGAGCCGCTTGGCGAGTGCGTCCACCATGCGGTGCAGCATCGCGACATACTCTGCGGTCTCGACGATACGGCGACGGTGCCGGCCGCCTGCGGAGGGCGTCACCGTGCCGCCCTCCCTGCCCCGGCTGCCCGGCAGGAGTCGCCGCCACCGGCTGATGATGTGGGGAGGAGGCTCTCGTGGGTAACAGTGGCCGCGGTACTCGGAGATTGGGTGAGAGCGGTCGCCGAACTGAGACGTGTCGAGAGGGTAGCGCTGTGTGTCTACAGGCAGGGGTGATCGATGCGGTGGCCGGGGCCTCGGCCGGGTGGGACGGATCGGGGCACTGCCGGCGGGGAAGGGGGCGTGATCAGCTCGAACAAGGAAGCCGGGGGAGACCGCAGGGAGACCGGAAGAAGCGAACGGGCCCGGTTTCATGCGGAAACCTCGGCATGGCGCGACCCGGTCGAATCCTGCTGAGCTGCGTTCTCGGCCGATGGCGGCATCAGCTGCACCTGTCGCTCGGCGAGCGGGACCACCTGTTCCGCCTCGCCGGGCACAACCCGCCGGCGAGGTGAGCGTTCGGCGACCACCTCAGCCCCGGCCTACCGACCCCGCCGCCCGTCGGCTCCACGCGCCGGCCGAACACGCGTTCCTCACGCGGATGTACGTCTCGGGGCTGCCCGAGATCGCTGCTCGTCTACACCGCCATCCCCGGCAGCGAGAGCTACGAGAAGCTGCAGTTGCTGTCCGTCATCGGTGCCCAGCCGCTGCGCTGAGCCCCGACCAGCGGCTGCGCTGAGCCCCGCGCAGCCGCTGCGCCCCGCCTCGCGCAGACGCTGTACTGAGCGCCGCGCACCCGGAAGAGGCGTTTCCGCTTCGTGATCTGGATGCAGGATGATCACGCCTCATGAAGCAGACGATCATCGGCGTCGCCGCCGGCGCCGCCCTCCTCTTGACCGCCACGCCCGCCGTGGCCGCCCCCAAGGACCCGCTCGCGGCGCTGCGGGCCCAGCTCGCCGCGGGCAAGGGCGTGTCGTTCTCGTTCCGTACGTACGGCGACACCTCCCTCTACACCCAGACCGGCCGCCTGCAGTTCGGCAAGAAGGGCATCGCGGCCTCCGACGTCACCGGAAAGCTCGCCTCGCGCGACGACGAGAAGCCGGCCGACGATTTCGGCGGCGGCGAGGACTCGAGCGCCGCGGCCACCGCCTTGGGCAAGCCGGAGCGCACGATCCGCATCGGCCGGACGTCCTACATCAGCGGCGGCCCGATGAGCGCGGGCCTGCCCGAGGGCAAGACGTGGTACAAGCAGTCGCCCGGCTGGACGAGTGGCATGACCGCCTACTTCGGCGGCTTCGTGAACGCGGCCGACCCGAGCACGCTGAAGGTGCTGCTGGCACGCTCCAAGCGGAGCGGGTCGACGTACAAGGGGTCGATGACCGTCACGGACCTGCTGAAGGCCTCCGACTGGTCCCGCGCCACCATGTGGTGGAAGCTCGACTCCGGCGTGAAGGTGAACTGGACGCTCGCCGTCAGCTCCTCGGGCCTGCCGGTCAAGCTGACCACGCGGCTGGAGAGCAAGAAGGCCGGCGTCAGCAAGACCGCGATGGAGATGCGCTACACCAGGTGGGGCGCCAAGGTCTCGATCAAGGCCCCGGCCGCGAGCGCGGTGACCACCAAGCTCGACGCGGACAACGCCACAGTCCAGCTCCCTCCGGCGCCCAAGCGCTGATCACGACCCGGCCGGCGATTGAGTACGCCCTACTCATGCGCCGTGGCCGCCCGCCCTCCACCCTGTAGGCCCAGCAGCACCGACGCAGGGAGCGGAAGATGGGCAACCGGGCACGATGGGGCAGGACGCTGGTCGCCGCGGCGATGGTGGCGGCGGGCACGGTGATAGGCATGGCGGGCCTGTCCAGCGAGTACGGCGGAGCGCCGGCGGCCGAGGCGCGCGCCGGCGCTCCGGCCACGCAGGAGGTGGTCCTGCGCATCATGTCGGTCGAGTGCGCGTCGGCCTGCGACGGCACGGGCATCGAGGCCGCGGGCATGGGCAAGCCCGACTTCTTCGCCAACCTGCACATCGGCGAGGAGTCGATGACCACGCCCGTCGTGGAGGACACGGCGCAGGTGTTCGTCCCGGCGGGCTGGACGCTGAAGGCGCAGGTGTCCACCTCCTTACCCTCGGTCGACCTCGCCGTCCGCATCCTGGAGGACGACCCGCCCTCGGATCCCAACGGCGACGACGTGGCCGACGCCTCGCGCAGGAGCGGCGACACCGCGGCCCGCTTCACGCTCGACCTGGTCGACGGGTCGCTGTCGGGCGACCTCACCGACCCGGTGGGGTGCACGCTGGGCGGCGGTGACGGGCATCCCGTCCAGGTCTGCTACAACGTCCAGCCCTACTCGTTCCAGGACGGCGACAACGACGGCTTCACCGACTACGCCGAGCACCGCGGCCTGGACTTCGACGACGACGGCACCATCGACCTGCACCTGGAGCGGTGGGCCGATCCGCGGCGGCGCGACGTCTTCGTCGAGATCGACTGGATGGCCGGCCTCAGGCCCCAGCCGGGTGTGCTGGCTGCCGTCGAGGGCGTGTTCGACAGGGCCCCGGTCACGAACCAGGCGACGGGGGCGCAGGGCCTGGCGTTGCACCTGATCGAGGACGAGGAGCTGGCGTACAGCGAGTCGTTGTGGTTCGAGGACGAGCGTTTCCCCGAGCCCGCCGACGACTTCGACGACCTCAAGCTGGGCAGGGCCGACCGGACCTGTGCGCACGGCGGCGAGGACGGTCACTTCGGCATCCCCGCCGACCGCGCCGGTCCGCAGTGCGACCAGATCCTGCTGTTCAAGCGGCTGCACTTCCGCTACGGCATCTTCATCAACGGCCTGAGCCCGGCGCAGGTGCCGGGGCCCGACGGGACCATGGTGCCCAACACCGTCTCCGGCAGGGCCGAGCTGCACGATCGGGGCGGCAACGACTTCGTCGTCTCGCTCGGCCGGCTCGCCGCCGCGGAGGACCTGAACAGGTACGGCGGCCGCGACGACGCCGAGCAGTCCACGCTCCTGCACGAGCTCGGGCACACCTTCGGGCTCGGGCACGGCGGGCGTACCGACAACGGCAGCGTGGACGACGTCAACTGCAAGCCTCACTACCTGAGCGTCATGAACTATCCGCACCAGTTCGCCACCGTGGCCTCCCTTCCCGCCGACCAGCACCTCGACCCGAACCGCCCGCTGGACTACCAGCGGCTGGACGGCGTCCGGACGCTCAACGAGGCGGCGCTGGACGAGACCACGGCGCCGGGCGTGGCCGGCGCGGGCTCGCGGCGCGTCATCTGGGGCGGCAACGGCGCCGGCCGCTGGTTCCACGGCCCCGCCGACGAGCGCCTCAACTGGAAGGCGGACTTCCTGCCCGACGGCAAGCCCAAGCTGGAGCCGTCGGTCGCGGTCGACCTCAACCACCTGACCAACTTCGTCGGATGCGACGACCCTTCACCCGGGCAGATGCTGGTCAGCAACCCCGACTGGGACCGGCTGATCTACAACTTCAGCAACAGCCCCTACTTCTCCGACGGCGTGCACGGGCCCGCCCCCGACGAGATCGACGCCGTGGACCTGCGCGGGCTGGCGGCAGCCGACCTCGGCGTGGCCAAGACCGTGGACAGGCGCGACGCCGTCCCGGGAGACGAGCTCACCTACACGATCACCGCGCGGAACGCCGGACCGGGCACCGCCACGGCCGTCTCCCTCACGGACACCCCGCCCACGGGCGCGGACGTCACGCGTGTGCTGCCCGACCTGCCGGCCGGGCAGCACACGCAGGAGACCGTCACCGCCACGGTTCCGTGCACGGTCACCGACGGGCAGACGCTGACCAACCACGTGACGGTCACCGGCCGCGACTCCTCCGGCCGGCCGGAACCCGCATGGCTGCTCGCGGACAACACCGCCACCGCCACCACCACCGCGCACGTGCCCGGCATGGAAGCCGAGGTGGAGGGGACGAGCGAGGCCGGCGCGGGCGAGGCGCTCACCTACACCGTCACCTACCGCAACACCGGCTCCGCCCCGGCCACGGGGGTGGCCGTCGAGCTCCAGACGCCCGACGGGGTGTCGCCGCGCACGCTGCGCCAGGACGTGGGAACCGTCGCCCCCGGCGCGTCGGGGACCGCGCGGTTCACCGTCCGCACGAGCCTGCTGACCGTCGGCGGGACCGCGATCACGGTGCGGGCCTCGGCCGCGTACGGCGGCGCGGGCGGCTGCCTCTACCCCGCCGCCACGGCCACGGCGACCCACCACGGTCACCGAGCAGCCGCCCGGCCGCGACCCCCGCCCGCCCACGGTGTGGCTGCTGCACAGCGGCCAGTGGCCGGCCGAACTGCTGGCCCAGGTGCAGGCCACCGACACCCGCTTCGACGGCGCCGACGGCTCGGCCCCCGACGGGATGCTGTCGGCGGCCGAGGCCCGCAAGGTGCTGCAGCTGCCGGTGGCGCCGCCCGCCCTGCTGCGGGCCGAACTGCTGGCGCTCTACCTGAACCTGGGGGACCGGCGCCTCAACGCCTCGACCCGGATCGAGTCGCTGACCGCGCAGCAACTGGGGACCAGGACCGTGGGCGCCGCAGCCAGGCACGCCCAGGCGACGCTGGAACTGCCGGCGACCCCCGCGAACCTGCTCCGCTACACCACGGCACACGTCCTGCTGACCTCGATCAACCTCAACGTCAGCCCGCGCTACGACCGGTGACGCACCGGCGGCCGGGCCACGCGGGCGCTCCCGTACGGGGGCGCCCGCGGCACGTCCCCGGATGCGGACGTCAGGACCGCCTGGTGCGGCGCCCAGGGCCGCGGCCGCCGAGCGCGCGCAGCACGTTCATGCCCAGGATCACCCCGGCGCCGATGGCCAGAGCGGCCGACAGGGCCTCGATGAGGTAGTGCGTGCCGCCGGTCACGTCACCGAGGTTCAGCTTCAGCATGCCGCGGAACAGCGCCGAGCCCGGGAGCAGCGGTCCGATCGCCGGGATCACGAACACCATGGGCGGTACCCGTACCCGGTCGGCGTACACCGAGCCCAGCAGCCCGATGGCGGCGGCCGCCACCGCGGTGGCGAGCACCGCCGGCCATCCCAGCCAGCGGAGGCCGACGTAGACGCTCCAGATGACCAGGCCGCCGACGGCCGCCGGAGGGATGAGCCTGGGCGGCACCCGCAGCGCCAGGGCGAACGTCAGCCCGAGCATGAGCGCCCCGAGCAGCTGCGGCGCCGCCAGCGACAGCGGCGCCGTGGGCGCGTTCTGCACGGTGATCGGCACGTCGGCCCGGACGGCGAAGGTGAGGACGAAGCCGATGCCCGACAGGACGGCCGTCACGACGAACACCACCTCCGCCAGCCGCGCGGTGGCGGTGACGTACTCGCCGGCGATGCCGTCCTGCACGCAGGCGACCAGCGACCGGCCGGGCAGCAACGCGATCACCGCTCCGACGACGATCGCCGAGGCCTGGACGGGTACCGGCTGCCAGATCATGAGGACCGCGGTCGCGGTCCCCACGGCCGAGGCCACGGCCGTGCGGAAGAACTCGGCGACGCCCCGCCTGGCGAGCCAGGTGCCGGCGCGGTCACCGAGCAGGGTGGCGACGAACGCGGCCAGCGTCACCACCGGGCCACCGCCGGTCAGGACCGCTGCCGAGGCGGCGACCAGCGCGGGCGCCGTGGCCGCCATCCAGGGCGGATGGACCGGCGCCGGTCTGTCGATCCTCCGCAGGCGACGGCGTGCCTCTGTCGGCGCCAGCTCCCGCGCCGTGATCTCGGCGACCAGGTCGTGCAGCTCGACCAGGTGGGCGAAGTCGGGTTCGCGCCTGCGCACTCGCCTCTCGGCGGTGACCGGCGGGCTGCCGTCGTCCGGGACGTTCGACAGCGTCAACGCCGACAGGTTCACGTCGACCTCGATGCGGCGCACCCCGTAGGCGCGGGCGACGGCGCGCATGGCGTTCGTCACGTTCTCGGTGCCTTCTCCGCTGGCGAGCATCAGCTCGCCGACGCGCAGGGTCAGGCTGATCGCGCGGTTGGCGTCAGCGTCCGGGGCGGGCTCGTTCACGCGCCGAACTCATCCATCCGTGGCCGCGGCGTTCAGACGGGATCGCGCTGGATGGGGCAGGTCATGCAATGGGTGCCGCCGCGGCCCTTGCCGAGCTCGAAGCCCTCGATCTCGATCACCTCCACGCCGTGCTCCCGCAGCTTGCGGTTGGTGAACTGGTTCTTGTGGTAGCCGACGACCACGCCCGGGGCCAGGGCGAAGAAGTTGTTGCCGGAGTCCCATTGCTCGCGGGCCTGCTGGTAGTCGTCACCGCCGGTGGGCACGATGTCCAGGCGCGGGACGCGCAGCGCGTCCCGCAGGGCCTGCAGCAGGCCCGGCTCGCGGTGCACGTCCAGGGTGCCGCTCTTGTCGCCCGGCCGCAGGCTGTAGGCGACCGCGGCCTCCAGGAACGGCGGGTAGGCGCTGGCCTTGTCGGCGTCCAGGAAGGTGAAGACGGTGTCCAGGTGCATGTAGGAGCGGGCCTTGGGCACCTCGATGGCGATCACCCGCTCGGCGGCCCCCGCGGTGAACAGCGACAGGGCCAGGTGCTCGATGGTGCGCGGGTTGGTGCGCTCGCTGATCCCGATCGCCACCGTGGCGTTGCCGATGGGCATCATGTCACCGCCTTCCATGGCGGCGTTGCCGTAGGACTCCTCGTTGAAGCGGTCGTCCTCGCCCGCGTAGGGGTACCAGTAGGCGAAGTCCTCGCCGGCGAACATGGGATGGTGGTGGTAGATGGTGGACTGGTTCATCGTCTCCAGCAGCCGGACATGGAAGTACATCGGGTTGAGCGACACGCCGCCGTACAGCCAGGCCGCGGGGTCGCGCTGGTAGAGCGAGTTGGGCAGCGCGGGCAGGATGAACTCGCGGGGGTGGCAGGAGGCGGCCACCAGCGAGTGGCCGTCCAGCTCCGCCACCCCGAACTCCTCCTTGGTCAGGCCGCCGATGAGGTGCGTGGCGAGCTTGTCCCCGCTCCAGCCGGCCAGGGTCTCGCGGACGCCGTCCACCAGGGCCGGGCCGACGGTCAGGTGGGTGACGGCGTGCTCGACGGCGCGCTGCTTGGCCTCGAAGCTCGCATCCAGCGCCTGCGCGAGCAGCTCGTGGTGGTGGTACACCTCGATCCCGCGTTCACGCATCACCTGGACGAAGGCGTCGTGCTCGGCCTGCGCCTGCTCCACCCACAGGATGTCGTCGAACAGCAGCTCGTCATTGTTGGACGGGGTGAGCCTGCGCAGGCTCAGGTCCGGCCGGTGGACGATGACCTTGCGCAGGGTGCCCACCTCGGAGTGCACCCCGTAGGGCTGGTCGGTCATGGGCGGTCGTCCTCTCTGTGTGAACGGGCCTAGATGGTGATGCGGCCGGTGACCAGGCCGGCGATGCCGGCGACTGCTCCGGCGGCCACGACGGCGAACAGGATCAGCTCAGCGGGGGAGAAGGGACGCAGGCCGCGCTCCCGGCGGGTCAGGACGAACAGGATCGTGCCGGGGGCGTAGACAATGCACGACAGCAGCAGGAACTTCAGCCCGGCCGCGACGAGGAGGAAGGCGGTGTAGAAGGTGGCCAGTGCCGCGATCGTCAGGTCCCTGCCCCGGCCCGCGGGGGTGTCGTCGTAGGTCTCGCCGGTGACGGCCAGGCGCAGCGCGTACCCGGCGGCGAGCAGGTACGGGACCAGCGACAGCGCGCTGGTCAGCTTCAGCGTGAAGGTGAAGGCGTCGTCGGAGAACAAGGTGACGAACAGCACGGCGGTGATGAGCGCGCTGGTCATGACGAGCGCGGTGACCGGCACGTTGCGCTGGTTCTCGCGGGCGAGGAAGGCGGGCATGTCCTGGTCCTTGGCGGCCACGAACAGCACCTCGGCGGCCATCAGCGTCCACGCCAGGTACGCACCCAGCACCGACACGATCAGACCGACCCCGATGAGCCCCGCGCCCCAAACGCCGACCACGGACTCCAGCACACCGCCCATGGACGGCTGGCGCAGCCCGGCCAGCCCGGCCTTGGGCAGCACGCCGTAGGAGAGAATGCTCACCGAGGCGAACAGCGCCAGCACGGCCAGGAAGCCCAGCACGGTGGCCCGGCCCACGTCCGCGCGCCGGCGGGCGTAGCGGGAGTAGACGCTGGCCCCCTCCACGCCCAGGAACACGAACACCGTCACCAGCATCGTCGCCCGGATCTGCTCGAACAGCGCTCCGGGCGTGCGCGCCGCGCCGGCCCACAGGTTCGCGCCGAACACGTCCGCGCGCAGCGCGACGGCCACGATCACGACGAACAGCAGGATCGGCAGGAGCTTGGCGACCGTGACGATCTGGTTGATCTTCGCCGCCTCCCGTACACCGCGCAGGATCATGACGTGGAAGGCCCACACTCCGACCGTGGAGACCGCCACCGCCACGATCGTCGCGCCTTCACCGAAGACCGGAACCACCAAGCCGACGGTGGACTTGATCAGCACCCAGTAGGTGACGTTGCCGACACAGGCACTGGCCCAGTAACCGAAGGCAGAGAAGAACCCGGGGTACTGACCGAAACCCTCCTTGGCGTAGGCGTACACGCCGGCGTCCAGGTGCGGTTTGCGCATCGCCAGCGTCTGGAAGACGAAGGCGAGCATCAGCATGCCCGCCCCGGCGATCAGCCAGGCGCCGATCGCGCCGAGCACGCCGGTGGCCTGGGCGAAGTTGCGCGGCAGCGAGAACACGCCGGCGCCGACCATCGATCCGACCACCATCGCGGTCAGGACCGGCAGCGACATCTTCCGCGCGCCCTCGGTGTGCGTGCTGGTCTGGCTCACGGTTCCGGCCGGCCCTTCACGCCCTGCTCCGGGGCCACGTCACCGGAGATCCGCTCGATCTTGAAGCCGGTGATGCCGTACACCACGCTGAGCAGCGGGCTGATGATGTTGAAGAAGCAGAACGGCAGGTAGGCCAGGGTCGGCACGCCCAGCACCGCGCCCAGGAACGCCCCGCAGGAGTTCCAGGGCACCAGCGGCGAGGTGACCGTCCCGCTGTCGGCGGCCAGCCGCGACAGGTTCGTCGGCGCCAGGCCACGCCGGGCGAACTCGGCCCGGAAGATCCGGGTCGGCAGCACCAGCGCGATGTACTGGTCGCCGGCGATGACGTTGAGGCTGAAGGCACTCGCGAAAACCGTCACGAACAACCGGCCGGTGCTCCTGGCCGCCCGCGTCATCGGCTCGATGAGCCGGTTGAGCAGCCCGAACTCCTCCAGCAGGGTGCCGAACGTGACCGCACCGATGATCAGCCACAGGGTGGGCAGCATGCTGTCCATCCCGCCGCGCGACAGCAGCCGGTCCACGTCGGCCAGGCCCGAGCTCTTCTCGAACCCGTTCGCCATGGCCCGCCAGACCGCCTTGATCCCGGCGGCGACCGGGTTCAGTGCGGGCTCCGCGACGAACGCGCGGATCACCGCGGGCTGGGTGAAGATGCCCACGATCCCGGCGAAGATCGCCGCCGCCATGAGCGCCAGCGTCGGCGGCACCTTGCGGACCGACAGCACGACCAGCAGCAGCAGCGGCAGCAGGTTCAGCGGCGTGATCCAGTAGAGGTCGCCGAGGGAGGCCAGCTCGCCGGCGGTGTCGCCGAGGTCCGTCGCGGCGGGCCCCCACAACTGCCCGATCAGCAGGAACAGCACGAAGGCGATCACGAAGGCCGGGATGGACGTCCACGCCTGGCGCTTGACGTGCTCGTACACGTTCACCCGGACCATCTGCGCGGTCAGCACGGTGGTCTCCGACAGCGGCGACAGCTTGTCTCCCAGATACGCGCCCGAGATCACCGCCCCCGCGGTGATCGGCGCCGACACCCCCAGCATGGTGGCGATCCCCACCAGCCCGACCCCGACCGTCGCCGCCGTGGTCCAGGAGCTGCCGATCGACATGGCCACGAGGCCGCAGATCAGCGCGGTGGCGGCGTAGTACCATCCGGGCGACAGCACCTGGATCCCGTAGTAGACCAGGGTCGGGATCGTTCCCGACATGTTCCAGGTGCCGATCAGCGCGCCCACCGCCAGCAGGATGAAGACCGCGCTGGTGATCGACGACAGCGCCCGCTGCCCGCTGGCCTCGACCTCCTCCCAGCGGTGCCCGTTCTTCAGCACCACCAGCATCGCGACCAGCGCGCACAGCACCAGCGCGACCTGGATCGGCCCGTCGAGGGCGTCCAGGCCGAACAACACCAGCGAGCCGCCGACCAGCACCACCAGCGTGACCAGGACGACGACCAGATCGGCGGCCGACGGCGCGCGCGCCCCTCCGCTCTCGCTCCGCCGCTCGCCTTCTTCCACGCTGTCACCCATCGCGCATCCGGCGCCCCATCGACTCGCCACCCCACGGCAACGGCGATGATCACATCAGGCTTCCGCCGTTGTGCCTGCGAGTTACCCGCGATATGTCCCCAGAATTGCTACAACCAGGTCAAATTCCACCCATGCCATGAGGTGGCGCGCCATCGCCGATCCCCGCGAGGGGGGAGTGTTCGCCCGCCTCGCCCCCTGGCCCAGCTGGTTCGCCGGAGACCTCCGCACCCGCCGCGGGCAGCGGCTCGTTCGCGACGTTCTGGGTGCTGCCCGGCGGATTCCTCGTGGTGATGGTGCTGCTCGGGCTGCTGGTGTCACGGGCAGGGCGTCAGGGGCAGCTCGTTCCCGGGCATGCGGGCCGGGGGATGCTAGCGGGGTGCCAGGATGCGCAGCTGCAGCATCGCCGCGAAGCGCTGCTCCGGGTCCTCCAGGTCGATCTCGCCCACCTCGGCGACCCGCCTGAGCCGGTAACGCAGCGTGTTGGGATGGATGAAGAGGGCGGCGGCCGCCTTGCCCACGTCGCCGAGCGCGTCCAGCCAGGCCTCCAGCGACTGGACGAGCCCGGCGTTGTTGCACTCGTCGTACTCCATCAGGCGCGCGATCGCCCCGACCGGCCGCTCGCCGCGCGCCGCCGCGAGGTCGCGCAGCTCCAGGACCAGCGCGAGCGTCTGGACGTCGTCGAGGCGGGCCACCCGGAGCGCCGTGTGGCCCTCCCGCATCACCCGGAGCACCCGGTCGGCCTGCGCCTTCCCGCCGACGATGCCGCCGATGTCCGGCCCTGCCGGGGCGACCGCGACGATCGCGGGAAGGCTGCCGCCGACCCGATCCACGAAGTCGGAGGCCAGGCGCACGGCCCGCTGTTCCGGGCTGCTGGTCGCGACGATCACGGGCAGCAGGCCGTACACGGTGCCGCCGACGGCCGCCACGGCGGCGGACGGCACCGCCGCCGACAGGTGGACCGACAGGGCGTCCGCGAGCCGTTCGAGCTCGGCGGCCCTGCCGTGGTCGGCCCAGGCGTGCTCGTCGCCGGTGAGCAGGGCCGCGCTCACGATGACGAGGGTGCGGCCGGACAGGCCGAGCCGGGCCAGCGCGTCCCGCGCGCCCGCCCCGCCCTCCAGGACCGTCGCCATCAGGTCGGCGCGCAGCCGCCGCCGGACGTCGGCGCCGGCGCGGATGCGCAGCAGGTGCAGCGCCACCAGTTTCGAGGCGTCGAGCAGGGCGTTCGTCCGCTCGCTGTCGAGGTCGCCGTCCATGGCGGCCCAGATCGAGCCGAGGATCTCGTCGCCGGCCCGGACCGCGATGGCCACGCGCTGCACCGTCATCCCGTCGTAGCCGAGATCCTGCGGCGTGACGACGACCGGCCGCTGGTAGCGGTAGAGGTCGCGGAAGACGCCCAGCTCGGTCAGGCGGGTGGCGTACCGTTCGGGGACCTGCCGGCCGATGACCGTCTCGACGCGGGAGGCGTCGGCCTCGTCCTGCCGGCCGGAGAAGGCGAGCACGCGGGAGTTGCGGTCCTCGATGGTGATGGGGGCGTCGAGGAGCGCGGCCACGGCGTTGGCCACCGCGAACAGGTCGCCGGACGGGAGCCCGCCCAGCGACTCGTGCTCGTGCTCACCGATGTCGCCCTCGGCGAGCATCGACCGGATGAGCGCGGTGATCTGCGCCCACGTGGCGCCCCGGCGCAGGCCGATCAGCGCCACGCCGCTCCGGGCGACCGCGTCGCGTACCTGCGGGGTCAGGGCGACCGGCGCCCGGACGACCAGGCCCACCGCGTCGTGGTCGCCGAGGGCGCCCAGGAGCCGGGGCAGCGTGTCGCCGGACGGGTCGACGCCGATGCCGAGCACCAGCGAGCGCGGCCCGAGCACGGGCTCGTCGAGCGGGTCGTAGATGACGAGGCCGCTGATCTCCTCGCGCTGGTCGACGTCACCGGCGACCAGTTCGAGCAGGGTGGCCCCCAGGTCGTCCAAGACCCTGCCGAGGCTGGCACGGGGACGCTGGCTCACGCCCCGCAGTATAGGAGCCCCGGGCGTACGGTCCGATCGTCCGACGATCAGAGGACGAGCCACTCGACGGACCTGGTCACCGCTTCGAGCGCCTCGGGGATCGGCGTGACCCCGAGCCCGGGGCCGGTGGGCACGGCGATGTGGCCGTCGTCCAGGACGATCGGCTCGGTGATGTCGGTGCGGTAGAAGCGGTCGGAGGCCGAGACGTCGCCCGGCAGCGTGAATCCGGGCAGGCCGGCCAGGGCGACGTTGGCGGCGCGGCCGAGCCCCGTCTCCAGCATGCCGCCGCACCAGACCGGCAGCCCGTTCGCCACGGCCAGGTCGTGGATCCGCCGGGCCTCCAGGTAGCCGCCGACGCGGCCGGGCTTGATGTTGATGATCTGGCAGGCGCCCAGTCTGATCGCCGCGGCGGCGGTCTGCGCCGAGACGATGGACTCGTCGAGACAGATCGGCGTGGCCACCTGCCGCGCCAGCGCGGCGTGACCGAGGACGTCCTCCTCCTCCAGCGGCTGCTCGATCAGGAGCAGGCCGAACTCGTCGAGCCTGGCCAGGTGGCGGGCGTCGCGCAGCGTGTAGGCGGTGTTGGCGTCGACCTGGAGCAGCACGTCCGCGCCGAAGCGCTCGCGTACGGCGGCCACCGGGGCCAGGTCCCAGCCCGGCTGGATCTTCAGCTTGATGCGCACGTACCCGGCGTCCAGGTAGCCCTCGACGACCGTCAGGAGCTGCGGGATCGAGTCGTGGATGCCGACCGACACCCCGCTGGGGACGCGGTCGCGGACGGCGCCCAGCTCGCGGCCGAACGAGCGGCCGAGCGCGCGCAGCTCCGCGTCGAGCACCGCCATCTCCAGAGCGGCCTTGGCCATCCGGTGCCCCTTGACCGGGTGCGCGAGACCGGCGATCGCGGCGGCTCCCGAGCGCGCGATCGCGGCCTGGCCCTCCGGGGAGGAGAGCCTCGGGAGCAGGTGGTGGCGGAGCACGTCCACCTGGGAGCCGAGGTACTCGCTGGAGTAGAGCGGGTCGGCCAGGGCGACGCACTCGCCCCAGCCCTCGGCCTCGTCCGTGACGGCCTTGAGGAGGAGGACGTCCCGCTCGGTCTGCGTGCCGAACGAGGTCCGGAACGGCGACACGAGCGGCATCGAGACGCGGCGAAGTTCGATTCCCCGCAGCTTCATGGGGTTCTCCGGATCTGGTCGGTGTCAGGGAGGTCTGGCCGGACGAGGTAGCCGTGCTCGCGGTCGAAGTCGACGACGCGGCCACCGGCGGCCATCAGCGGCTCCAGCTCGTCCCGGAGCCGGTGGCGCCAGCCCCGGGCGGCGGCCGCGTCGTGGACGCGCAGTGCCTCGATGTCGGCCGGCGCCGCGACCCGGCGGCTCGACGGGCCGCCGGCCGGCCGTTCGCAGGGCGTTCCCGAGCAGGCGGCGCGGACCCGCGGCGAGAGCAGCTCCCAGCGCACCAGGAGCCGGTCGGTGTCGTCGCCGCCGTTGATCGCGTCGTGCATCGCGCCGTAGAAGTTGGGCAGGTACTCCACCGGCAGCGCGCCCAGCTTGACGATGTTGAAGTAGGCGTTGCGGCTGACCAGCGGGTCGAAGGTCCACTCGACCGCGACGATGCCGCGGGCGAGGGCCCACGCGCGCTGGTGCAGCTTGAGCGCCATCCCGATGCCGCGGCCGGCCAGCCCCGGCGCCACCCCGGCGATGTGGCTGTGCAGGGTGCGGGCCGCCGGCTCCTCGTGGAAGCCGATGCAGACGCCGATCAGCCGGTCCCCGTCGTACGCGCCGGCGACGTAGTTGCCGGCCTTGGTCAGCGCCCGCAGGAACTCCACCGTGATCAGGGGGTTCTCGGGGCGGCCCCAGATCTCGACGAGCAGGGCGATCACGGCGTGGGCCTCGTCGAGCTCCCGCAGCTCCCGGACCGCCACGCCCGCCTGCGCGGCCCATCGCGCCGCGTCCCGCGCCGCCAGGCCGACGGCGGAGGCCTCGATGCCCAGGCTCCGCCCTTCATGGGCCTCGATGCTCATGCCTGCTCCTCCAGGAGTTCGGCGATCAGCTCGCGCAGCAGCACCGTACGGTCGAGCAGCCGGCCGACGACGACGTGCTCGTGGTCGGCGTGGGCGCCGCCGCCCACCGCGCCCAGGCCGTCGAGCGTCGGGGTGCCCGCGCCCGCGGTGAAGTTGCCGTCCGAGGCGCCGCCGACGGCGGTGCCGGTGACCGGCGGCAGGCCGAGCCGGGCCCCGACGGCCGCCGCCCGCTCGAACAGCGCCCGGCTCGCCGCCTCCTCCAGCGGCGGCCGGTTGACCCCGCCCGCGATCTCGACCACGGCGCCGGGCGCGGCCGGCGTCAGCGCGCGCAGCGCCCGGTCCACCCGCGACTGCTCGGCGTGGGTCCAGGCCCGCACGTCGACCGCGAACGAGCCGTACGCGGGCACCGTGTTCGACGTCGTGCCCGAGCTCATCACGGTCGGGGTGACCGTCGTGCCGGCCGCCGGATCGCCCAGGGCGTCCACCGCGATGGCCAGGCGGGCCAGCTCCATCGTGGCGTTGACGCCCTTGTCCGGCTCCAGCCCGGCGTGGGCCGCCCGGCCGGTGACGCGGACCTCGTACAGCGACACGCCCTTGCGGCCCACCTTGAGCGCGCCGCCGTCGGCCGACGCCTCCAGCACGAGCGCCGCCCGGGACCGGCGGGCCTCCTCCTCGATCAGCGCGCGCGAGCTCGGCGAGCCGATCTCCTCGTCCCCGGTCACCAGCAGGGTGACGCCGGTCCGCACCGGCAGGTCGGCGACGGCGTGGACGGCCATGACGAGCCCGGCGAGCATGTCGAAGCAGCCGGGGCCGCGCACCACGCCGCCGGCGAGCTCGTACGGGCGGGCCGCCAGGGTGCCGAGCGGCCAGACCGTGTCGTGGTGGGCCAGGAGCAGCACCTGGCGGTCGCCGTCACCGAAGCGCCACCGCAGGTGCGAGCACCCGTCGACGGTGATCCGCTCCGGCTCGGCGCCGAGCCGGCCGGCCCCGATGCGGGCCACGAGGCCGGCCGACCTGGCGACCGCGGCGTGGTCAGAGGAGGGCGACTCGCACGCGACGAGCTCTTCGAGGTCGGCGAGCAGCGCCTGGAGGCTGAGGGAGCCGCGCGAGGTGACCGGCACGGTCAGCCGAGCTTCCTGGGGGTCGCGCGAGCGCCGTAGTGGACGTACTCCTCGCCGGTGGGCAGCGAGTAGAACGTCACCGGAGCCCACGACTCCATGCCCTCGGGGCGGACGGCGTACATGCCCGGCGAGACCGGGATCAGCTCGTACGTCTCCACCTGCTCGCCTTCGAGCTCGGCCAGGGGACCCATCAGCGTGGTGCGCAGGGTCGGCTTGCCGTCCTCCTCGAACACCTCCATGCGCACCGACTCGCGCTCGTAGGTGCCCGCGTACGGCGTCAGGTCCGTCGTCACCGGCTCGGCCGGCGGCTCGAACGGCGCGGGCAGCCGCACCCCGGCGAGCTCGCTGAAGATCTCGTCGTAGAGCCCGGCGTAGAGGTCGCGGGTGCTGCCGCCGTTGGTGAGGAGCGCCACCGCGAGGCCGGCCTCCGGCAGGACGCGCAGGAACGCCGCCTGGCCGATGGTGTTGCCGTCGTGGCCGTGGGCCCGGTGGCCGTTCCAGTCGCAGCGGAACCAGCCGAGGCCCCACGAGTCGCCGAGCAGGTGCTTCTCGGGGCAGTCGGTCTGGTACGCCGACATCGCCGCGGTGCTCTCCTCGCCCAGCACGCGGGTGCCGCCGGCGGCGAGCCCGCCGGCCAGGTGCATCCGGGCGAAGGCCAGCACGTCGGTGACGGTGGAGGTGATCAGGCCCGCCGGGCCGACCGAGCGCGGCAGCCCCCACACCGGCGCGACCACGGGCTCCTCGCCGCCCTTGACATGGCCCATGGCGTGCGCGAAGACCATCGCCTCCTCCGGCAGGGTGGTGGTGTGGGTCAGGCCGAGCGGGACGAAGAGCTTGTCCTTGATCGCCTGGTCCCAGGTCTTGCCGGTGACGACCTCGATGATCCGGCCGAGCAGGGAGTATCCCGCGTTGCAGTAGGACCAGGTGGCGCCGATGGGGTGGTTCTGCGCGGTGTCGGCCAGCAGCGCGACGTACTTCTCCAGCGCGTCGTCGCCCCGGCCGGTGTCGGTGAACAGGTCGCCGTCGATGCCGCTGGTGTGGGTGAGCAGGTGCCAGACGGTCACGGCTGCCGTGATCTCCGGGTCGCGCAGCGCGAACCCGGGGAGGATCTTGGCCACGGGCGTGTCGAGGGCGAACCGGCCCTCGTCCACGAGCTGCATGATCACGGTCGCGGTCCACACCTTGGAGATCGAGCCGATCTGCCAGACCGAGTCGGTGCCGGCGGGCTGGCCGGTGCCGGCGTGCAGCACGCCCGTGGCGGCGGTGACGAGCTCGTCGCCGCCGTCGGCGCCGAGCCGGAGTATGCCGAGCTGGGCGCCGGGGACGCCGTGCTTCCTCGCGAGCTCGTCGAGGCGGCTCTGCCAGTGGGCCTGGTCGATGGCGCTGGTCATGTCTGCTCCTTCAGGATCGGGGTGGGAGGCGTGGTGCCTGTGTCCCTGGATGTCCGGTGCGCCGCTCCGGGGAGTGCGGCGAGGAGATGGCGGGTGTACTCGTGCCGTGGCGTGCCGAGCACCTGCGCGGTGGGCCCGTGCTCGACGATCTCCCCGTTGTGCATCACGGCCACGCGGTCGGCGACGTAGCGCACCACCGCCAGGTTGTGGGAGATGAACAGCATGGACAGGCCCAGGTCGCGCCGCATGTCGCGGACGAGGTTGAGCACGGCCCCCTGGACGGAGACGTCGAGCGCCGAGGTGATCTCGTCGGCGAGGATCACCTCGGGCCGGGCGGCGAGCGCCCTGGCCAGCGCGACGCGCTGACGCTGCCCGCCGGAGAGCCGCCCGGGCAGGTCGCCGGCCCGGGCCGCGTCCAGGTGGACTAGCGCGAGCAGGCGCGCGATCTCCGCCTGGCGGGCCTGCCTGCCGAGGCGTTGCGGCATGGCCTCGGCGATGCTCTCGCCGACGGTCATGCGGGGGTCGAGCGAGGAGTACGGGTCCTGGAAGACCATCTGCACCGGGCGCACGCGGCCCTGCCCGGGCACCGGCCGGCCGTCCAGCAGGATCCGGCCGCCGGTCACGGGCGCCAGGCCGACCGCCGCCCGTGCCATGGTGGACTTGCCCGAGCCGGACTCGCCGACGAGGCCGACGATCTCGCCGTCGCCGACCTCCAGGCTGACGTCCCTGAGCACGGTGTGCGAGCCGTACCGTACGCGGACGTCGTGGAAGCCGAGGACGCTCACGCGCTCACCTCCTCGGTGCGGGCGGGAAGGGGCTGCCCGGCCTTGTGGCAGGCCACCCGGTTGCCCGCCGGGTCGGCCTCCAGCACGGGCTCGACCGACCTGCAGTGGTCGTCGGCGAGCGGGCAGCGGGCCGCGAAGGCGCAGCCGGCCGGCACGTGCGCGGGATCGACCGGCAGCCCCGGGATGACGGAGAGCGGCCGGGTGAGGTCGGTCTCCATGTCCGGCACGGCCGCGACGAGGGCCCGCGTGTACGGGTGCCGGGCCAGCGTCCGCAGGTCCTGCGCGGGCAGCTCCTCGACGATGCGGCCGGCGTACATGACCAGGACCCGGTCGCACACGTCGGTCACGACCGAGACGTCGTGGCTGATGAGCAGGAGGGCGGCGCCGGTGTCGCGGCGCACCTCGGCGAGCAGGTCGAGGACCTGCTGCTGGACCGTGACGTCGAGCGCGGTGGTCGGCTCGTCGGCGATGATGAGCCGCGGCGTGCCCATGAGACCCATGCCGATCATCGCCCGCTGGCGCATGCCTCCGGAGAACTCGAAGGGGTGCTGCCTGGCGCGCCGCCCGGGCTCGCGGATCCTGACCGCGCGCAGGCGGTCCACCGCGCGGGCGAAGGCCGCCCGGCGGCTCAGGCCCTGGTGGAAGCGGCTCACCTCGGCCAGTTGCGACCCCACCCGGTGCGTCGGGTTGAAGGACGTCATCGGGTCCTGGAACACCACGGCCAGCGACGTGCCGAGCCGCTTGCGCAGGGCCGCGGAGTCGCCGGCCGCCAGGAGATCCTCCCCGGCGAAGGCCAGGTGGCCCGCCTCGACGCGGATCGGCTCCTCGATGAGCCTGGCCACCGCCAGAGCCGTCATCGACTTGCCCGACCCGGACTCGCCGACGACGCCGACGGCCTCGCCCTCCCGGACGGCGAACGTGACGCCGCGCACCGCGCGGATCGGATTCCCCGCGCCGGCGGGGATCGTCACCCGCAGGTCGTCCACCGACAGGACGGCGCCCTCGGCGGGCGCCGTCGCGGCGGGCGCGCGGGTCCCGGCGGCGGTGGTGGTCCCGGCGCGGCCCCGGCGGGCGGCGCCGGTGGCCGCGCCGAGGCCGAAGGCGGTCGCCAGGGCCTCCCCGGTGAGGTTGAACGCCAGCCCCGCGACGATGACGGCGAAGCCGGGCCCGAGCGCGGCGAGGGGGTTGGTGTAGATGCCGTTGAGCCCGTCCTGCATGAGCTTGCCCCAGTCGTAGGACGGGGCCTGGACGCCCAGTCCCAGGAACGAGAGCCCGGCGAACGACAGCAGCACCCCGCCGGCGCTCATCGTCGCGTTGACGATGAGCGGCTCGGCGATGTTCGGCAGCACGTGGCGGCGCAGGATGCGAAGCCGGCTCACGCCCGCGATCCGGGCCGCGGCGACGTAGTCCCGTTCCGAGACGCCGGCGATGAGCGTGTGGCACAGCCGCGCGAACGACGGCGCCCCCGCGAGCCCCACCGCG
The DNA here is from genome assembly GCF_024172165.1 of Nonomuraea thailandensis. GTDB lineage: Bacteria > Actinomycetota > Actinomycetes > Streptosporangiales > Streptosporangiaceae > Nonomuraea > Nonomuraea thailandensis. The sequence continues at coordinate 3,544,994 of NZ_JAMZEB010000002.1, forward strand.
AGCGCCGCGCCGCTCTCGCCGACGCCGAAGACGACGGCGAAGAAGAGCACGAGCAGCAGCCCGGGGAAGGCCACCAGCACGTTGACGGCCCACGTGACGAGGCGGCCCAGCCGCGGCCCGGCCAGCATCGGCGCGGCCCCCAGGACGAGGCCCAGCACGATGCTGATCGCCGTCGCCCCGAGCGCCAGCACGATGGAGAGCCGGGTGGCTACGAGCACCCGGTAGAACAGGTCCCGGCCGAGGTTGTCGGTGCCGATCCAGTGCTCGGCCGACGGGCCGGCGAGCAGGTTGCCCGTGTCGACGACCGTCGCCCGCTCGCCCCACAGGATCGGCCCGAGCAGGGCCACCGACAGGACGACGACCAGCAGGCCGAGCCCGGCCAGCCCGACGGGACGGCGCAGAAGGTGTGCCGCGCGCATCTCAGGCGGCTCCGATCGTCGAGCGGGGGTCGAGCAGCGCGAGCAGCACGTCGACGAGGGTGTTGATGAGCAGGACCCCGACGCCGTAGACCAGGACGGTGCCCTGCACCAGGGGATAGTCCTTGGCGACGATCGAGGAGACGATCGTGGAGCCGAGGCCGGGCCAGGCGAAGACGTTCTCCACGAGCACCGTCCCGGCCACGAGGGAGCTCAGCAGCATGCCGCCGAGCGTCAGGCTCGCCGTCACGGCGTTCGGCAGGGCGTGCACGAGCTGCACCCGCACGGGGGTGAGCCGCTTGGCCCGCGCCGTCCGGATGTAGTCGGCCTCCATCACGGCCAGCATCTCGACGCGCACGATGCGCGAGAGCACCGCGGCGGGGCCGATCGCCAGCGCGAGCGTCGGCAGCACGTAGGAGTTCCAGTCGTCGAGGCCCGCCACCGGGAAGAGCCTGGTCTGCACCGCCAGCAGGTAGACGAGCCCGACGGCGAGCAGGAAGTCGGGGATCGCGCTCAGCACGACGCTCGTTCCCGTGAACGCCAGCTCCGTACGCCGGCCCTTCCCGCGCCGCGTGATCACGGCCATCACCACGCCCACCGGCACGGCGACGAGCAGCGACAGGACGAACGCGGCCACGGCGAGCTGCACCGTCGCCGGCAGCCGCTGGCCGATCATCTCGCTCACGGGGAGCCTGCTGGTGATCGAGACGCCCAGGTCGCCCTGGAGCAGGCGCCCGAGGAAGCCGGCGTACTGCTGCCAGAGCGGGTCGAGCAGCCCGAGCTCCTCCTTCGTGGCCTGCACCAGGTCCGCGGGGGCGGTCGGCCCGAGCGCGGCCCGCACCGGATCGCCCGGGACCAGGTGGATCATCAGGAACGAGGCGGTCACCAGGACCCAGAGGGCCAGCAGCAGCCGTCTCGCCCGCCGCAGCGCGAAGCGGAACCACGGGTGCGACCACAGCCCGGCCGCCCTGCTCGCGAGGCCGGGCGGGACGGCCGCCGGCGTTGAGCTCTTCATATCGTCAGCCGAGCATCCGGATGCTGGTCGGGACGATGCTGCCGATGATGGAGAGCTTCGCGCCCTTGACGAACGTCGGGACCACGTTGTTGGCGAACGGCACCACGTCGGCCGCCTTGTAGAGCGCCTGCTCGGCGGCGAACCAGTCCTTGCAGCCCTCGGAGCCGTTGGCGCTCATCCCCTTGGTGGCGTGGGCGAGGTAGTCGGCGTTGTCGATGGAGGCGAAGTTGGTGCCCTTCGGGGCGGTGGTGCCGGAGACGAACGGCATGACCTGGTCGGGGGTGCTGACGTTGAGCGGCATCCAGACGATGTCCCAGGCGCCGGTGCCGAAGACCGCGCCGGACGCCTCGGTCTGGGTCTGCTGCTTGGCCGTGACCTCGACCCCTGCCGCCTTCCACGCCGCCACCGCGAGCTCGGCCGCGGCGCCACCGCCGGTGCCGAGCGAGTTCGGGTAGATGAAGGTGAGCGAGAGCTTCTTGCCGTCCTTGGCGCGGATGCCGTCCGGCCCCTTCGTCCAGCCGGCGGCGTCGAGGGCGGCCCCGGCGGCGGCGACGTCGAAGGACGGCACGTGGCCGGTCACGGCGTCGCCGACGCAGCCGAGCGGCTCCAGGGCGGCGAGCTGGGTCGGCGGCGCGCCCTTGCCGGAGGTCAGCGCGATCTGGAGCTGCTTGAGGTCGAGCGCCTGGGTCAGCGCCATGCGCACGGCCGGGTCGGCGGTGGCGTGGCCGTCGCCCTGGTTGTACCACTGCTCGCCGATCAGCGCCTGCATGCCCACGGACTCCAGGCCCGCCCTGGCCAGGCGGTCGGCGTCCGGGCCGGTGATCTGGACGGCGCTGATGGTGCCGGCCAGCAGCTCGTTGGCGGAGGTGGTCTCATTCGCGACGATCTTGACGACCACCTTGGCCGGCATGCCCGCCTCGGCCGTGGTGGCGCCGCCGGGGCCCCACGTGTAGCCCTTGCGCAGCTCGTAGGTGTAGCGGGTCGACGGGACCGCCTCGGTGAGGACGTACGGGCCGGTGCCGTTCGTCCCGGCCTTGAGGGTGGAGCGGTCCTTCATGCCGGCGTCGCACACCATCGGCAGGTTCGCCAGCGAGGTCAGCACGAAGGGGGCCGGCGTGGCGAGCTTGAGGGTGACCGTCGAGCCCGAGGCGGAGGCGGTCGTTCCCGCCGGGATGAAGACGCCCAGGAACGGGCTCTTGTTGTCCGGGTTCACCACGTACGTGATGTTGTCGACCACGGTCTTCGCCGTGAACGCCGTGCCGTCGGCGCAGGTGATCCCGTCCTTGAGCTGGAGGGTGATCGTGCTGCCGTCGACGGTCCACGACGCGGCGAGCTGCGGCTGGATCGAGCCGTCCGCCGCGACCGACACCAGGTTGTCGTAGGCGTACTGCGTCAGGCCGAACAGGGCGCTGGTCGCCGATCCCTGCGGGTCGAGGGCGCCCGGGTCCGAGGCGAGGTTGAGCGTGAACGTCTTGCCGCCGGCGTAGGCGGCGGAGGCGCCCGGCGCGGCGGTGCCGGGCGCGCCGCTGCCGCAGGCGGCCAGGCCGAGCGAGCCGGTCAGCGTCAAGGCGAGCGCCGCGAGGGCCCTCGTGCGGGTGGGGGTCATGCGGGGTCCTTATTCCGGAGGGTGTGAGCGGGAGATCTCAGGCGCGGGCGACCACACGGCCGTAGTGCACGTACTTCGCCAGGCCCGCGTCGTCGCGGCCGATGAAGGCGAAGACCAGGTGGATGCCTTGGGTCGGTTCGAGCGAGATCAGCGAGTCACCCTCGAAGGCCACGAGCTGAGCGCGCATCGGCTTCCCGCCGATCTCGGCGATGATGTCCTTGGGCACCCGGTCGAGCCAGATCGCGCCGTCGGCGTCCTGGCTGACGGTGATGTCGTAGATCGTGTCGGAGTAGCGGCCCAGGTAGGGGGCCGGGTCGATCGTCCCGGGCTCGGCCGGCGGCACGGGGCGGCCCGGCAGGGCGACGCCGGTGAGCTCCTTGAGCAGGTGCGCCAGCACGTCGGTGAAGATGCCGAAGACGTCGCCGCCGTTGGTCAGCAGCGCGATCGCCACGCCGTGCTCGGGCGCGACCCGCAGGAAGGCCGCCTGGCCGATCGTCCCGCCGTCGTGGCCGACGACGGTGTGCCCGTCGTGCTCCTCGATCTCCCAGCCGAGCCCCCACGCGGTGCCCATGCCGGCGAGCCGGGGCAGCTTCACCTGCGGCTGCCACATGGCGGCCACGGTGCCGGGCCGCAGCACGGCGGAGCCGTCCGGCGCGGCGCCGCCGGCCAGGTGCATGGCGACGAAGGAGAGCAGGTCGCGCGGGGTCATGGCGAGCATCGAGCCGGCCGGGGCGTTGGAGCGGGCCAGCGCCCAGACCGGCGCCGCAACCGGCTCGCCGTCCTCGCCCGGCACGTGGCCGACGGCGGCGCGGTGCAGGATCGCCTCGTACGGGCTCGGCGCGACGTGCGTGAGCCCGAGCGGCGCGACCAGCCGCTCGGCCAGCACCTCGTCGAACGGCTTGCCGCGCAGCACCTCGACCAGGCGGCCGAGCACCACGAAGCCGGTGTTGTTGTAGGAGAACACCTCGCCCGGCGCGAAGAGCTGCGGGATGTCGTGGATCGAGGCGAGGTACTTCTCGACCGCGTCGTCACCCCGCCCGGTGTCGGTGAAGATGTCGCCCTCGAAGCCCGCGACGTGGCACAGCAACTGCCGGGTGGTGATCGCGGAGGCCGCGGCCTCGTCGCCGACGCGGAACTCCGGCAGGTACGTCCGCAACGGCGCGTCCAGGTCGACCAGGCCCTCGTCGGCGAGCTGCATGACCAGCGCGCTGGTCCACAGCTTGGTGATCGAGCCGATCTGGAAGAGCGAGTCGGTGGTCACCTCGACGCCGGTGGCCCTGCTCAGGACACCGCCGGCGGCGGTGAGCACCTGGCCCTGGGTGAGAACGGCGACCGAGGCGCCCGGCACCCCGCGCTCGGCCACGATCTGCGCGAAGTGTTCGTCAAGCCAGCTCTGCACACTTTCCGGCGACATCATGCGGCTGAGGCTAGAAGGCGACCCCCGTCGCCGTACTCAGCCGATCGGACAACCCGGCCTGGCGAGGTTTGTGCGATCGGACAACAGTCTCTGGCCGTCGTCAAGGTTCACGGTGATCTGGACATGCTCTCAACCCTTAGCCGCTCGCTCGCGCGGGTACCCCGTTCCGCGCATAGAATCGCATGGCTGGGCCCGCGCCAGGATCAGCCGTTGGCCTTCCGCCAGGCGGAATGGTGGAGTCGGGCCTTACCCAGCGCCCAGGTCCGTGCGGTGGCAGGAGTCTTGTCCTCCCGCAGGCCCTCCAGCGTTCGGAGCATGCCCTCGGCGAAGGTGCGGCCGAGAGGGGTGCACCCGCCGGCCGCCAGCAATTGCTGAGTGACCACGAACGTGACCTCTCGCCAACGAGCGAAACGCGCCGCCGCAATCAGGCTGCCGGTCCGCTGCCACTCATGACGCCAGAACAAGGCGATGCCCAGATGCGCATACGCGCCGTGGAACAGACTGAGGAACGGGCGCGGGTCGGGGCGCCAAGGAGCGTAGAAGAGGCCATGGGCGCCGGGACGTACCAAAGTGAACATCGTCATCAGTGCGTTCAGTTTCAGATGCTGCGTTTCGTGCACGAAGGTTTCCGCCGCCTGTGTGCCGTCCTGGGGGAGCGATAGCGCCACGCAGCCGAAAGCGGCCCGGCAACTGGCGCTCGCGTGCCCGCCGACCCGGGATTTCACCGGCGTGAGCACCTTTATGGCTGCGAACACCTCTGCCGCAGCCGCGGGATGATGAGCCGACAGGAGATCGGCACCCTCGCGCAGCCTCGACTGCCACGTGCCGAAGTCACGGGGCTGAACGGTCGCCCGCTGCCCGGGCTGGAAGGGGAACCCCGTGGCGTCGGTGTCGTCGAAGCGCACCTCCCAGGCGCCCTCACCGAGGGCCAGGTTGCGGATGTGCCTGCGGCCGGGAACCAGTCCGCCGGTGAAGGTAAGTGCTCCATCCCGGGCTCGAAGGACGTACGGGGTGCGATCCGCGGCACCAGGCACATCGTAGACTCCGTAGGAGGGGACGGCCAGGGTGTCACGCTCGGTGAGCGTGGCGAGGGTGAGTTCGGTCCGGGCCCGCCTGGCGGCCGCCAGCGCCAGCACCGCCAGCCTCTCCGGCCGGCCCTTCCGTGGATCCCCGGATCGCAGGGCATCAAGGGTCGCATGACCCCACAGCCCGACTGAGGGGTACCCGAGTACGCTCTTCACACACCCGTAGTGGTCGCGGCCCGACTCGATCAGCGCCGCGTAGCCTTCCGCCGCAACGCTCTTCTGGTCGCAGCTCGGCAGATCGTCGACCGCTTCGGCGATCCCACGGAAGAGCAGCAACTGTTTACTGAACTCGGCCGCGGCCAGCACCTCGACAGCCGTTGCGCCCCCTCCACCGTGACTCAGCTCGAGAAAGCTTTTCCGAGCGAGAGTGTGCAGGCCCGGCCTCATGCCGGTACCGCGCTTGATCTCGCGAGATCCGTGCCGACACGGGCCTTGATGTGGTGAATCAAGCGATAGAGATCTGGACAGTACACGGATGGATTCGCAAACCCCGCCCCCTCTTTATATCGGTGTGGATAGAAACCGCCCCCGCAGATCCACCGGAGGGTGCAGGAACGGCAGAGAGGAGCCAATGCCGCCAAGCCCAATTGCTGGGCCACCACCTGTCGCTCACGTAAGGCCGCATCGAAGGGATCGCGCAAGACATTGCGACCCGACCGTTTCACGCCAGGCCGGGACGTCTTGAGCACATCCCCCTGTTCGATGCCGCCATCGGTCTCCACGATGACGGTCCGATGGGGAGCGAGGCCCACTCCTTGGGCGGCGGCACGTCCGCCGAGGAGCAGATTCACGATACCGGCCAGGAATCGCACGGTCACGGTCGTTCGGGTTCCCCCGTACCACAATTCGAAGATTTCGATGAGCCAATCGGCGTAAGGTGTCGCAGGATCACCTTGCACGCGGCCGGGCGGGGGAACAGACCAGTGACCGTGCGGCAGGAGGAAATCGACCATGGGCGGGTCGTATTCGAGCAGTCCCTTGTACACGCTGGTCGCGTCGGTCCGCGGATCGATGACACAGAGCAGCCCGCCGAAAAGGTGCCGGTAGGACGGTGAAATCAGTCTGCGGATTCCAGCCGCCACGAGGTCGTGGCTGCCCCCACCGTTCGGCGTCCGGCGATGACGGTTGTGCGCCGTCGCATCACCGTCCAGACTCACTCCCACCCGCACGTCGTTGCGCTTGAACAACTGCAGGTACGGCTCGTGCAATCTCATGCCGTTGGTCTGGACGGTCATTTCCACATGTGCAAGATCGCCTGTCGCCCGCCTGATCAGCTCGATGATCTGAGCCAGGTCATGTGGCGTGCGAAGCAGCGGCTCGCCTCCGTGCAAGACGACCCTGACGTGTGTCAGGCGATGTCTCTCGGCATGCTCGGCGATGCGTGCGGCGGCACGTGCGGCGACGGTGAGCGACATGATGCGGGGCTGGGTCCGCCAGCGTTGGTCGGCGGATCGATAGACATAGCAGTAATCGCATGCCAGATCGCACCGGCCATGTACTTTGAGTACGAATTCCTGGAACGGCGTGGGCCGCCAGCCGGTTGCCAGTAACGCGTCAATGTCAAGGTTCTCCGGCCAGTTGTCCGGTGTCTTGGAGCCGGCTCGCTGATCGCGGGCACCGCCCATCGGATCTCCCGGGAATCAAGTTGGGTAAGTGATGCGATGCATTGCTCTGGCGGCGATAACAATAGTTCAGCTGGTCGTCGGTATCGAGTCGTGTAACATCGTTGTAGCGGTCGAGGGCCGGGCAGTGCCGGAGACGTTCGTAAGAGTTACTGCCGTCGCCCTTTGGTCTCACACCGGGGACGGGCGGCGGATCCCATGACGGAGGACAGCGATGACCTGGTCGCCGAACTGCCAGATATCTCCAGCCTCGACCTCGATCAAGTCGCGTCACTGGCGAACCCCATGCTGGCCATGCTGTTGAGCCGGTTCCTGGCCGACCGATCCGGTTCGGACGCCCAGTGGGTCGGCTTCCAGGACGGATCCTAGACAGGTGCCAGGGCACAGCCTGATCATCATGGACGGAGCGTATTCGGGGGTGCCGCCGAAGCCGGTCCCCTGATCACCATACCGTCACGTGCTCGACTGTTTCTTTCCGGCTGAGGCCTTACCTATACTTCGGATGCCAGGGTGACCGCGCAGCTTCTGCGCCTCTTTCTCTGATATTGGGCAGGGGCCGCGGTGGCGGAGACGGAGCGCGATGACGAAGCCTGCCGAGGTACCTCACGTCCAGCGAGTGATCGCTTTTCACGCGCGACGCGACGGATGCGGGCGATCGATGACGCTGTGCAATGTCGCACTCATCCTCGCCGCGGACGGGTACAGAGTGTTGGTCGTTGATGTCACCACTGGTGAGCCCGGGGTCAGCGCCTTTCTTCAGCAGTACACGCCTCCCGGAGAGATCGGCACCGGACGGGCCGTTTCGCTCGCACTGAGCTTGAGCGGCGGCATTCACGTGCGGCGGGTCGTGTGGCAGAGCGACGCCTGCCATGCGAGCACACTGCGAGCAGAGTGTGCGGCATATGACTACGTCCTGGTGGACGTTCCTCGATCCACTGCCGACGACGTTCGCAGTTTCACCGCGGCGCTCTGCGACAGTGTCGTGCTGTGCTTCCCGCCGACGCCGCGCGCCTTGGAAGAGGCCGGCGAAGAGCTGACCTGGTTCGAGAGGGCATCCGTTGGTCGTATCGTGCCCGTCCTGATGAGGGTGGACCCCAGCGCGGGTGACGGCCTGGCTGAGGTGCGGCAGGTTGCGAAGAGCCGCTTCGGTATCGCGGGTGCCTGCCTGGAGATTCCTTACCGGGCAGAGTACTCGGCTTCGGAAGGGCTCGCCGTGCTGCTGGAACCTCCTGGAGCACCCCAGGAACTGCGGGCCGCCTACGAAAGACTAGCCAGCTCGCTCACCGGCAGCGAGAGCCTGGCCACGAGGCAGATCACCATCGTCTACGCTTCCCGGCGGCGGATCTGGGCGGAGTGGCTCGGCGCCCTCTGCGCTCGGTATGGAGTGAGCACCCAGCTGGTGGCCCAGTACAAGATCGGCCGTGCTCCTATCCCGGTGGACCAGCAGGTGCTCGTGATCCACTCGGACGACCTCGATGCCATGGCCGTTCGCCAGTTCGGGGAGCAGGGAACGGTCCTAGTCCGGACGGACGACGAACCTGTTCCGGCGGAACTGGCCCGCCTGCCCGCCTTGGATCTCCATCAGACGGAGGAGAAGGACGCCCCCGCCCTGCTCGCCTCGGTGCTCGGTCTGGGGCCTCTGCCTCTGCTCGTGGACTCGGAGGGCGGCCCGCCGAGGTATCCCAGTGCCGCCCAGCCGCCGATCGGGCTGACGCTTGATCACCGCTTCGAGGGACGCGATGAGCTGCTGGAAGAGTTGCGTGTCGCCCTTGCGCCGGCGAGCAGCTGCTATGTCGCGCTCAGCGGCCCCGGGGGCATCGGCAAAACCCAGAGCGCGCTTGAGTTCGTGCAGCGTTTCCATTCCTCCTACGACGTGGTGGTCTGGATCAACGCCATGCAGTACCTCGGCTTCCGCACGGGTCTGACCAGGCTGGCGAAGAGGTTGAAACTGCACACCTTCGTTGATCTGCAGGAGGCGGTGAGCCAGGAGTTGGCGTCGGGAACCGGCCGCCGGTGGCTGGTCGTCTGTGACGGAGTACGTGATCCAGAGGAGTTGATGAGGGCACTGCCGCTGCCGGAGGCGGCTACCGGAAGTGTCGGTCACGTTCTCGTCACTGGACGAACGGCGCAATGGCCCGAGCCCTTCCACACCATCTCCATCGACGCGATGAGCCTGGCTGACGCCGTCTCGCTGTTACGGACGAGACTCGCCACGTTGACCGACAGAGCCGCGCAACGCGTCGCTGAGACGGTCGAACGTCTGCCACTGGCGCTCGATCTCGCGGGTGCTTGGCTCGCCGCCCGTAGCCGTCAGAGCACCGGTCGCGCCCGGGACAGCATGTCGGCGCCGGTCGGCACCGGTGAGGCGGAAGAACGCATCGTCGAAGACTTCATCGAGCACTTTGAGGAGCGGAGACTCCAGCACATCGCCCGGTACGGACAGCAACCGTCCGTCTATCACACCCTGGCAGACCTGGCGCTGCTTGAGCTGGCCGACGGCCCAGCAGGCGCTGCCGGCGTCTGGCTGGTCGAGGTGTTCGCCTTCCTGTCGTCGAGGGGGGTTCAGCCGGCTCTCCTGCGCTCGCCGCACATGACGGTGGAGATGCAGAAGGTCGACCGGCGGCTCGCCGAGGCGTCGTTCGTCGACGTCGCGCTGCGGGAAGCGGACCGTTACGGCCTGATCCGCGCCGAGCTGGGGCGCGCTGAAGAGCGCATCCGCATGCAACCGATCCTGCGGGAAACGGTGACCGAACGGTTGGGTCTGCAAGGAACGCTCGAACTGCGACGCCTCGAGGTAGCGCGCGTCCTGGCGCGGACGGCTCCTCGCTACATGGAGAACATGGACGCCGACACCAAGGGAGTGTTCGAGGAGCTCGACCGCCATCTGGGCACCTTGAACGTGCTGGCCGCTCCCATGCCGGAAGACGTGTGGCGCTGGGCGTTGGCCCAGCTCAAGTTCCGGTTGCTCGACAACCACCACGATTCGGTACGGCGGGTTCTCCGCCATGCGGAAGTGGGTCGGCGGGTGCTCGAATCCGAGGACGGGCGGCGGATGCTGGGCGCCTCGGAAAGCGAGCTCCACGCGGAGCTGCGTGCGGAGTTGCTGCTGATCCAGGCTCGAGCTCACCTGCGGCTGGGACAGGGCCGCAGGACGGTCGAGCTCGGGAGCGCCGCGTTGGAGGAGCTCGTCCGCGTGCACGGTCCACTGCATCCCGTTGTGCTGGAAGGCACCGGCGCCGTCGCGTACGGGCTGCGTTCGACCGGCGACTTCGAACTGTCCTACGACAAGTCCGCCTCAGCGCTGCAGGGTCTGAGAAAACTGTTCGGCGCCAACCATCCGGCAGTCGGGAGGGCGATGAACAACCACGCTCTCGCCGCGGGCCTGATGGGGCATTACACGGAAGCCGTGCGGCTGGCCGAAGAGCGAATCGCCCGCCGGTCACGACTGCACGATGACAATGATCCATTCGTCCTCGGCACTGCCTGCAACCTGGCCTACTTCCTGCGTGAGCTGGGAGAGCACGAGAATGCCAGAGTTCGTCTGCTGGACGTCCTGAAACGGTTGCAGTATGTCTCCGATCCGGCTCATACGGAGAGGATCTCCGCGCGGCTCGGTCTCCATGTGATAAAGCGCCGGATGGGAGGTGTCGACGATCTGGTCCTGGAGGGTCGCCGGCTCCTCACAGAAGCCATCCTAGCGTTCGGTGAATCCGGCGCGCTGACCCTCTGCTGTGAAGTGAGTCTCGGTGCCGACCTCTTCGCCGTGGGCCGGTACCCGGACGCAGTCGCACACGCAGGGCAGGCTCTGGGGCATCTGCAGGAAGAGTTGGGCGCCGACCATCCCTTCACGCAGGTCTGCCGGGGCAACCTGGGTGTCTATCTGCGCATGGTCGATCAGATCGAGGAGGCATTCGAGCATGGCTTCGTAGCCGTGCGCACCCTCTTGGACAAAGTGGGTGATTTGCACCCTTTGTATCTGGCGGTGGCGGCCAACCATTCCGGCACACTCGTGCAACTGGATCGGCGTGAAGAAGCCTTTGAGCTGGAAAACGATATTTTGGATGGCCTAACCTTGGTGTACGGGGATGGGCATCCTCGAACCGAGGCCGTAGCGATCAATCTCGATGTCACACGTCTGCGCCAAGAGGACAACAGGCAGGTCATCGACATAGAAATACCAGGCTAGCTAGGGGCGGAGACCATGGGTCTTTCCGGGAAAGATCGGGACGCCGGTGCGGCTTTCTCCGCTGCGGAGCAGCACCCGCTGAAAGACCGTCTCACCGTCAACAGGGCAGGTCATGCGAAGGCGCCCGCCTACAGCGAGCTCCTCCGGCTCTGCCTGGACTCCATGATCGATATTTCTGGCCCGCACTGTCTCATGTATTTCAATGGAGGATTCCGGGACTTCACCATTGATCTGTTCGACCACCCCGAGGTGTCCGATCCAGATGCCGCGGGCACGCTGCGGGAGAAGTGTGTCCGCGCTTTTCGCCGGTTCATTTTGGTTTACGAGCGCATGGAGTGGCTGCTGGATCCGCTGCGGACCGGTGGACTCATCCGAATCGCGCTCCGGACCGGCACGGGCCTGATCGTCTGTGGCCGGGTCCGCGCCGAGGAGTACATCGTTGGGATGTCTTCCCCTGTCCGCGCACCGGATCGCGTCGACTGGCGGTTGTGCGAACTCATCACCGCGATCCGGACCGGGTTGTACGAATTACCCGATGAGAACCCCGGTGGATATCACGGACGGCGGAGCGAGAGCGCCCAGTCGGCCGAGATCACCTTCCGCCGGGCTCCGGATGCCTCACCGTCCGTTCAGGAACTGCTCAAGGAGCAGCTCAATGTGAACGACCTGCATTATGTTGCTCTGATCCGCGACCGGCAGCCCGTCATGGAAGCCGACGTGTTCAACAGTTCGGCGGTCTCACATCTGTTCAACAGCATCACGACCGCCCACCGGAGAACCCTCTACGGTGAGTTCGCCCACCGAGGCCGTGGCGACCTGGCTCACCTGCACCGGGCCGTCCGTGACATCATCGGTGGCCCGGCCGAGAGAGTCGTGCTCGATCTCGAATCCGGAGCGATCTACGTCGAGCGACTGGGCAGCTCGAACGACCTGCTGCTCGGGGTCACCTTGGAGCAGTCCGCGGTCGAATCGTGTGACGGGCGCATCGCGCGTCTCAGAGGGCAGTTGAAGGACACGCCGGAAACGTAGTTCGGCGTCTCCGCCCCTCATCCGGCCTACTCCGAGGGGAAACCCAGGTGGCGGGTCATGTGCTCCTGCACGCGTGAGCCGAGCCCGGTCACCAGCCGCTCGAGATCCCTGATCACCTCGAACCTGAGCCCGCGCTCGTAGAACCCCGATGGTGTCTCGTCGGTAGCCGGCGTGGCCAGCCGGAAGAGCGGGATCAGCTCGACGGAAGCCAGGTAGTTGGTGCAGATCATCTCCAACTCGTCGAGGAGATCGGCTCGAGGGCGACCGCGCAGAGCGGCATCCTGAGCTTCGGCGAACCAGGTGCTGACGGCGTCCATGAGCGCTTCGACGAGCCGTTGCAAAATGAGGATGAGCCCCATGTGCTCGTAGAAGGCGCGGGCGGCCGACGGCGGCGCGTACAGCGTATCGGTGTGAATGGCCGGTTCGGCGGCCAAGGAACCGGGGAAGAGCCGGTCCAGGGCCGTCTCCCGGCGCAGGGCGTCGAGCACGACGGTGAACTGCCGGAGAACCAGCGCAGGGAGCCGGCTCTCCGCATGCTCGTGCCGCGGCATGTCGGATGGTGCCGGCCCTGCCGCAGAGACATGCTCGACGCGCGCGTTGAGACGCTCCAGGATGCTCTGGGTGTAACTGTGCTGCCGGCTGACCCGCAACACCTCTTCCCGCACCGTGGTCAGCAGCGTCTGCCGCCCTGCCTCGTCGAGGCTGCTGTTGGCATCCAGCAGTTGCTCACGCAGAAGCTCCCTGAACGAGCGGTCCTTGTACGTGATCGGTTGCCGCGAGATGACTCCGGCGATCGTCCGTCGATCACTCGGACGGAGATAGCCGTTGATCACGATGATGAGCTCCTGCCGCTGCGCGCGCAGGAGCTCCTCCAGCCGGTCCAGCAGGCGCGCCCGGGTGGCGTCGTTGAGAATGGAGTCGGTCACGAGTACCTGCACCGCCGCACCGCTGAGACCTCTTGCGATCCTGAACCGGTGCTCTTCGGGGTTCTCGTACGCCCAGCCTCCGGTCTGCAGGACGTGCCCTACCTCTCGATTGACCATCCCGATGTTCGGCAGTTCATGGCGTTGCCGGACAGCCGAGTCGATGTCGAGAGTGCCGACCTCGACGGCGCCCCGTGGATCCGGCCCGGCGAGCAGTTCCCAACTGCGGTGGCAGACGTCGAGGATGAAACGGGGATTCCCTTCCGCGAGCCGCGTCAGATGGGCGATAGCGGTCTCGGGAAATCTGATCTTGGAGTTCGGCGGCACATGGAAATCGATCAGTCTCTTCGCGTCCTTCTCGGTGAACGGCTCGACCGGTTGTATCCGGACGCGCTCATGGAAGCCGGCGGAAAACCGGTCAATGTTGTCCGTGGCGGCGAAAATTATGGTGATGCCACCGGTATCGATGAGCACGTTCACCAGGCGCTCGAAACCTTGGAGGCGCCCCATGTTCCACGTCGGCGAATGGTCGCTCTCCTGCAACATGCGCTCGATCTCGTCCACGGTGAGCAAGAAGGGCTCGCCGGCACGCCCGTACAGGAAGGCCAGCATGGTGAACGCGCTCAGTGCCTTCTCGTCCGAGTCGATCTGCTCGGCTATGCCCTGCTCGACGAGCATGGGGTCGGGAGGTTTGCAGTTCAGCCACTCCCAGACGGCCGCGGGCCTGCGCGTGTCACCTGCTGCTTCGTGCAGATCGTGCTGGGAGAGCTGGGTGGCCAGCTCATCCGAGTTGGTGATGACGCGCAGGGCGGCGGCCATGGCGCGGCGGATGTCATGCTCAGAGAGCCGAAGCCGTTGGACGACCTCGCTGGTGGCGGTGCCCATCGTGCGTACCTCCTTGATCAGCTTCGCGCTCGCGTTGAGCTGCTGCAGGAGGTCCGCGGTCGCGGCGGCATAGTAGAAGCGAAGGACCCGCCTGAAACTGCTCAGGCTGAGATCTGTGATGAGCTGCTCACGATAGATCGTGAGAAAGCGGCTCGGTGAGCCACCGGCCGTGAAAAAATGCGGCTTGAAGTGCGGGGCATGGGTGCGCCTGGCAGCGGGAATGAGAATAGCTTCCAGGTGCTTACGCAGGTGACTTTTGCCGGAACCGGGCGCACCGATATAGGCAAGCGCCATTCCTGAGCCGGGTGTGCCGGCCTCCTCCCGGCTGCGGGAGGCGGCGGCGTGGAGGAACGTGTCCACCTCCGCCGACGCGAGCCGGATCGTGCTCGTGAGCACGGTGTTGCGCAGCTCGAAATCCTCGAGAATGGCCGGTGTTCGCGGGAACGGGTTGCGCATGCATATCACTCCGCATCAATCTTCGACTGTGCACTGACTGGCCATGTGCCGCCGAGAGAGAAAGTGTTGAAGTGCTCTCGTTCCAGGGCGGTCAAGTTCGGCAGGTCGAAGATCTCTCTGAAAATGCTACGCCAGTGACCAATGCCGACGATGTCGCGCCGATGTTCGTGGAACTCACTTATCAGATCGTCATCGACGTGAACTGTGCAGTTGCTGATCCTCAGCCTCTCCCGCACATAGGAGACGAACTCGTCGTCCTGTAGGGGGCCGGCGTGTAGATGCATGAACGTGCTGAATGCCGTGTCCTGCACCTTTTCGTAGAGATAGGTGCTCAATTCTTTCGGCTCTCCGCCGGTGTTCTTCTCGAGATCGGCGTAGAGGATGGGAGATGTCTCGGCCAGGAACGTGATGCCCGGCCACGCGTTCCACAGGTGGGAACGAATCTGCTCCATGGTGTCCATCGGAGGCAGTTGGATGAGAAGGTGACAATCCAGACCCTTCTGCATATAGTGTGCCAAGACGCGATAGTGGTCCTCTGATTCCCTTGTGCTGGATATGTCAAGTGGAAGTCGTGTCCCACCGGCCTGAAGTATCTGCACAAGTTTCTGGAACCGTACCCTGTCGTCGGCCGAGTCGAACGTAAAGGGCGAGAGGTCGGCGAATAGCACGGAGTCGATGGCGCTTTGAACGGTCAGATGCCGACGATGGTGGTCTCGTGGCGCCCCCTTGCGCCTGAGGTAGGCCGCACACCAGCCGAGCAGGCTGGTCTTTCCGTGCTTTTCTTGCCCGGTGACCAGGATGAGGTGTCCATTCTTGGCCGGGGCGTCCTGGCGGGCGTAGTGCCGACGGAATGCCAGGCACTGATCCCGTTGGCTGCCGAGCTTCATGTAGAAGCGCAGATCGCCGGCCTCTGACTGCGGCCGCAGGGGATCATCGGGACGCTGTGGACGAGCGCTCGGATGAACGAATGGATTTCTCACGACCGGCCGTCCGAGATGCGTTTGCGCCTCATGAGCCAGTGCGGGCGCGGCAGTGCGCGCTCGCACGCCAGCACCACGTCGAAGGCGACCTGCACCTCGCGCTCAACCGCCTTCGTACGCTCCTTCTTGAACTCCTCAAGGCGATTCTTCTGTCCCTCCGCACGCCACTCGGCAGGCTTACCCCAGGGTGCATGACCCTCGGCTGTCAGGCGCTGTAACAACTCATCCGCGAGCGCTGCGCCATGCAGCCGAAGCCCGCGGATCGCCCACAGCTGTCCTTCCAGCGCCATCTGCGTCGAGGCGAGTTCGCCGTCTTCGTCGCGGCTGTTCTTGGTGGGGTCGGTCTGCGCCGCGATATGTTGGGTGGCGGCGCGACGGTAGGCGATGGCCGCCGCGCGCAACTCGGTGCCGACCTGCGCGATCCGATCTCGTCTGAGCGTTCGGGTGGCGGCGAACAACGTGAGGAGCCCTCCGATGATCACCGGGATCATGCCGCCGAACAAGCCGGACCAGAAAGAGCTGCTCGGCAGTCTTTGATCGGGATCGGTCCTGATCAATGCACCGCAAACACGCTTGAACGCAATACTGTTGCCGGTCGGCCAGTCCTCCAAGCCGAACTCCTTGTCACCGATGCGAATCCTGGTATCCGTCGGAGAGGGGTGCGGTGGGGACGGCACGGGGATTGGCGTGCCCACTTTGAGGTTGTTCGCCGCCTCCACGAGTTCGTCGCGACGGTCCTCGGAGAGGCAGTAGGCCACTCTGGAGTCGAACTCCTCCGGACTCACCCGCAGAGGTGCGGTGACCGCCTCGGCCTGCAGGGGCATGGTCAGGCTCGTGACAAGGACAGCGAGGCACGTACCCATGAGTTTGGCGAGCAGCCCGGCCATGCCGACCTTCCGAGGGCTCGGCAGCAACGTCGAAACTCAATTGAACCGCACCCGCAGTAAATCTGCGCCCTCTTGTCGTCTTTGGCGTGCCTGCAGTGATCAGAATGGGAAGCAGTCGCCGGAGGACGGGACGGCCATATTCGAGCGGCCGGTCAAGGCGGAATCCCTGGGAGATCACTCGCCACGTGGCAATGGGTCCTGGCCGCCGGCCTTCATTTTCGCTTGTTCCAGTGAGGCTTGTAGCGTTCGCCCGCGGTGCCTGGTGGAGAGACGTCACGTCCGATCCGCGTCCGCCGGCCGAGGACCGGCACTCGCTGATCCCCACGTCATGAGCCAAGGGCGGTAGCCGGGTAGCCATCGTCCCCGGTCACTACCTCTTACAAAGCGGTACAACAACCTCCCGGGACACACCAGGACCTTCAGACACACAACGCGTGAGTGATGACAGGTGCGCAGATTTGTGTGCATGAAGCAGAAATGAAGCAGGCCTGAATGCGGCGGCCGCGAGGATGGCGCGGAACGGGGCCGTGTGTGCCATCGCTGCTCATCCCCGGCCATCGGCCGGAAGAGAGGGTCATCCATGCGTTCTTTATCATGCCGCGGTGCGCTCGCGGGGCTGGTGCTCGGCGGGGTGGTGGCCACCGCGGCGCTGCCCGCCGCCCCGGCCCTCGGCATCGTGGGCGGGTCGGCGGCGCCCGCCGACGGGTACGGGTTCGTGGCGGACGTCAGAGTGGGGGACGCGGTGCGCGGCTGTTCCGGCGCGCTCATCGACCCGGAGTGGATCGTGACGGCGAAGTCCTGCTTCGCCGAGGGGAGCGCCCCGGTGCCGGCCGGTCCGCCGTCGCAGGCGACCACCGTCACCGTCGGCAGGGAGGACCTGACGACCGTCAGCGAGGGGCAGGTGCGCGGCGTCACGCACGTGGTGCCGCATCCCGCGCGTGACCTGCTGCTGGCCAAGCTGGCCGCTCCGGTGGTCGAGGTGACGCCGGTGCGGGTGAGCGCGACCGCGCCGACGCCGGGGGAGGAGCTGCGGGTCGCCGGCTTCGGGCGTACGGCCACCACGTGGGTGCCGCACCGGCTGCACACGGCGCCCTTCTCCGTGCGGACGGTGAACGCGGGGGCCATCGAGATCGCCCCCGGCTCTTCGGCGCCGGCGAGCATCTGCAAGGGAGACGCCGGCGGGCCCGCCCTGCGCAGCGTGGCGGCCGGCCTCGAACTGGTCGCGCTGAACAGCGCCTCCTGGCAGGCGGGCTGCCTGGAGACCGACGCGTCGGAGACCCGCACCGGGGCCACCGAGGTGCGGCTGGACGACGTCCGGGACTGGGTGCGGCAGACCGTGCGGGGCGGCGCGTTCGTCCGCCTGCCCACCAGCGCGCAGGTGCTCGACACCCGATCCGGGCTGGGCGCCACCGCCGGTCCGCGGGAGGCGCGCAGCCTCACCCCGTTCCAGGTCACCGGGGTGGGCGGCATACCGGCCGGCGACGTCACCGCGGTGCTGGTCGACGTCACGGCCATCGCGGGCACGCTGCCCACCTTCCTGACGCTGCTGCCGGACGGCGCGCCGCGCCCGCCCCTGTCGATGGTGAACGCCAGCGCCGGGCAGATCATCTCCAACACCGCGGTCGTGCCCGTGCCCGCAAGCGGGAAGCTCGCCGTCTACAGCAACGGCCCCGGCGCGCACGTCACGGTCGACGTCCAGGGCTACTACACCACCTCGGGGACCGCGGGGCGGGGCTTCGTGCCGGTCGACCACACCCGGGTCGTGGACACCCGCAGCGGCCTGGGCGGGCCGGCGGGCGTCGTGCCGCCGCGGGGGACGCGCACCTTCAACCTTCGAGGTGCCGCCATCCCGGCGGGGGCCGGCACGGCGTACCTGGACCTGATCGTGACCGACGCGACCCAGGACGGCTGGGTCGGCGCCTTCCCGCCCGGAGGCGCCAACAACCGCAGCGTCATGGACTACGTGCCCGGCACGACCGCGCACGGCGTGGCGGTGCAGCTCAGCGCGGACGGGCGGGCGACCTTCACCAACAACGGCGCCTCGTCGGTGCACTTCGTGGCGACCGCGCTGGGCTACTTCACCGGCAGCGCGGACAGCGGCACCAGGCTGCGGACGATGACGGCGGTGCGCCGCCTGGACACCCGCTCGGCCGGCGACGGCGAGCCCCTACCGGCCAACGGCACCGTCGACGTGCCGCTCGGCGTGCCCGCGGGAGCCACGGCGGCCCTGAACCTCACCGTCGTCGACAACACGGCGGACGGACACCTCAACGTGTGGCCGGTCGACGGCGCCGAGCGGACCACCTCGCTGGTCAACTACGCGCCGAAGGCCGAAGGCGTCCGTGCGGGGCACACCGTGGTCAAGGCCGGAACCGACGGCAAGATCAGGATCAGGAACGACAGCCCCGGCACCGCGCACCTCCTGGTGGAGGTCCAGGGCTGGTACATGGGCGACCTCGTGCCCGCCGGAGGCACCCAGCCTGGAGACGGTGACCCGACCCCCCTGCCGACCGGCGGCCAGTCGATCGTGGAGGGCTTCGTCTATCCCCTCGACCTCTCGCACGAGTACGCGGGCACCTCCGGCCAGGACGACTGGGGCAGGGACGAGGCCGAGGCGCGGAACTTCGAGCTGATCTCCGGCAACGGCGGGATCATCTGGGTCTCGTGCACCGCGGCCACGGAGGACGGGGTCGGCGTGATCAAGGTGTTCCCTGGCCTGCTGAACGGCGACACCGAGGTCGGCGAGCCGCACCTCGGCGTGACAGCCGTGTGCTTCAAGGTCCTCGCGCCGAAGGGAGTGGTCAAGCTCCGGATCCCGAACGTCTACGAGGTCCAGGGAGACGGCCGGTCACCGGGGGCCGGTCATGACGTGGACGCGACGGTCGTGAACGTGGCGTCCGGCACGGAGCGCACCAAGCGCGTCGAGCGGGACGAGAGCGAGCAGTTCGGGCGCACGGACGTCACGTGCGACGAGAACCACCCGGATTTCCCCGACAACTGCCGGGAGACCCTGCTGGAGCTGCGGGTCGTCAACTGAGAGCGGAACGGCCGGCCGGGCACGGGCCCGGCCGGCCGTCTGCCCGTTCATGCGCAAGCATCGGCCGAAAGGGTGAAGTGAAAGCGAATCGCGCGTTACGCGCAACAACTGTCATGGGCGTCGTGCTCTCGATGCTTCTCGTGGGCGGCCCCGCCGGCGCGGCACGGGCGGCGGAGACCGAGCCGCCCGCCGCGCCGGCCTGCGAACGCCAGGTGGTGCTGGAGGCCTGGGTCACGGGCGGCGTGAACGTCCGCCCCGCCGCGGAGCAGGCCCTGCTCGCGGACGAGGCCGCGATCTGCGCCTTCCTCGAAGGTCTTCCCCGGCTCGCGGCGCAGGACGACCGTGAGCAGGTCGGCCGCGTCAAGGCCCGCGGAGGTCCCGAGGTGTCCGCGGCCGCCAACGCCGCCCTGCTCTCGGGCGACGCCGGCGCCGTGCAGGCCTTCCTCGCCGGGGGCTGGGAGCGGGCCCGGGAGATCGACCTGCGCGCCGGCGTGAACGAGATGAAGGCGGCCGGTGGACCGGAGGTCAAGGCCGCGGCCAACGCGGTGCTGCGCAACGGGACGCGGGAGGCCATGGGCAGGTTCGTCGAGTCGGGATGGCGGGTGCCGTACAGGCTGGACCTGCGGGCCATCGTCAACCGTGCGATGGCCGACGGCGGCCCGGAGGTGCAGGCCGCGGCGAACCGGGCGCTTCAGGACGGCAGCCTGGAGATGCACGAACGATTCGTCCAGATCGACTGGGGGGTGGCCCAGGCCAGGGACAACGAGAACCAGACCCTGAGCGATCTGCGGACCAGCGCCACCGAGGCGACCCGCCGCGCGGCGTTCGAGACGATCGCCGCCGTCGCGCAGGCCGACCGCGCGGAGGCCGAGTCCCTGGCGGCCAAGAACGACGCGCTGGAGGCGCAACGCCTCGCCACGCTGGCCGGACGGGAGTCGGTGGAGGCCAGGCGCCAGGCCCAGCGTGCGGCCGAGGCCGCCGATCGCGCGGCGGCGGCGTCCCGTGTCGCCGTGCAGGCGGCGCGGGCGGCGGCGGAGGCCGCGCGCACCGCCGCGGGGGCCGCCGGACGCGCCGCCACGGCGGCGGCGCGGGCGCACACCAAGTCCGACGAGGCGTGGGCGGCCGCGGCGGCGGCGGAGCTGGACGCGGACGCCGCCGCCGACGCGGAGGCGCACAACCGCGTCATGCAGCAGCTCGGCCCCCAGATCTCCGCCTGGCTCTCGCCCATCGACCAGATCATCGCCGTGAACCAGCAGGCGTTCGCCGCGGCGGCCGCCGCCGACTCGGCGCGGGCGAACACCGAGGCCGCAGGACGCGCCGCCGAGGCCGCCGGACACTACGCGGGGGAGGCGAGCGCCGAGGCCAAGGCCGCGTTCGCCGCTGCCGCGCGGGCGGGCGCGAGCGCGGAGCGGGCCAGGCGCGCCACCGCGGAGACGGTGCGTCACGCGAACATCGCCAAGGAGGCGGCCGACAAGGCGCGAGACGCCGCCACGCGTGCGGTGTCCTACGCCGAGCAGGCGGCGAGCGCGGCGGCCAGCGCGGCCGCGCACGCGGGCTCCGCCGTCAACGCGGCGGAACTGGCGACCCGGCACGCCGACAACGCCTACCTCGCGGCGGCGGACGCGCTGCAGGCCGCCGAGACGGCCCAGACCGTCTACAAGTCGGCGCGTGAGGCGGACGCCGAACGACTCCAGGACGAGCTGGAGCTCGAGCTGTCCTTCGCCCGGCACGTCGGCGCGCAGGCCGCCCAGGCCCGCATGGGGGACGCCCGCGGCTTCGGCGTGCCGATGCGCGACTACCACACTCCGCAGGTCGACGCGCTGCTCGCCGAGGCGGCCGACCCGCGGACCGCCGCGGCGGTGGCGGTGCGCAAGGCGCGGGAAGCGGCCCGGTACTTCGCGACCGTGCCCGGCACGTGGACCAGCTCGGCGGCCGTGGACGCCCTCGGCGAGGACGACGACCTGCTCGTCCTCGAGTTCGCCCGGCGCGGGCTCAAGGCCGCCGAGGAGCAGGACGACCGCACGACGCTGACCGGCCTCATGGTCACCGGCACCCCCGCCATGAGAGCCGCCGCCCAGAACGCCCTCGACGGCGGCTGGCCCCGCGTCGTCGCGTTCCTCGACGACCCGGACTACCCCGAGCGGCCCGCCGAGCTACGAGAGCGGATCGGGCGGATCCTCGCCGAGGCCCGCGACGCCGGCAGGACGGAGACCGAGCAGGCGGCCAACACCGCCCTGCGCGCGGACGACCCGGAGGCCCTGGAGAAGTTCCTGGACTCGACGTACAACACCGCGCACACGATCGACATCCGGTCGCAGGTCGACGCGATCGCCGGCGACGACTCCCACGGCACCGAGGTGCGCAACGCCGCCCAGGTCGCGCTGGCCGGCACGACGGCGATGCAGGTCGAGTTCCTGGAGGTGGGCCGGCACCGCGCGGCCGAGCGCGACCACGCGACCGCGACGCACAACTACATCGCCACCTCCCTGATGATCGAGACCTCGCAGATCGCGCAGAGCGCCGTCGAGTTCGCGCGCACCGCGCAGGCCGCGGCGGCACGGGCCCGCGGCGCGGCTGAGAAGGCGATCGAATACGCCGGCTACGCCGGCACCGCGGCCGAGCAGGCGCGGAAGTACGCGAGCGAGGCCGTCGAGAGCGCACGCGACGCCGCCGCGTCCGCGGAACGAGCCGCGCAGGCCGTCCGCACCGCTGCCGCCGCGACCCGGCAGGCCCAGCAGTCGGCCAGGCGGGCGTCGCTGTCGGCCCGCTGGGCGCGGGCCTCGGCCGTCTCGGCGGCACAGGACGCGGCCGGCGCCTTCGCCGCCTACGACGCCTCGTACGCGGCGCAGATCCGGGCCGGCCAGAGCGCGTCGGAAGCGGCTCGCATCGCGGCCGAGGTGTTCGAGGACTATCGGGAGGAGGCCGAGAGGCGCCTGGGGGCGCTCAAGGCCGAATGGTACGGACACTGCAAGTGGGGGCCGGAGGACGGCCTGCCCGGGTACAACGACTGCAACGCCTACGTCGAGGAGATCCTCAACGACCCCAAGGGGCCGCTCCACGACCCGGACGGCTACGCCGAGGAACGCATTCAGCACTGCCGCAACCAGTTCGTCGGCAAGGCCCAGGACGCCTGCATGTCCCTCGTCATGAGCCCGCTGTTCTACTTCGCGGCCAGGGGGATCGCCGACCGGGAGACCGAGACCCACCGTCTCGCCGAGGAGTACATGACGCTGTTCGGGCTGGACCTGCTCAACGCCGCCTCGCAGTACTCGGTCGCCGGCAAGTGCAGGAGCGCCGCCAAGGGCGGCATCCTGATGGGGATCAAGAAGTTCTCCGACTGCATCACCGGGTTCCTGGACCTGACCGAGGAGCCCGACTGGGACAAGTACTCCAGCCAGTGGAAGGGGACCTTCGTGGAGTCGCTCGTCCCGGAAGAGCTGCGCTTCGCCGAGTACAACTCGATCTGGGGCACGATGTACCTCAACGGGCACCTGTCCGATCGGACCATCCTCTCGGCGCTGTACGAGAGCGATCTGGCGACCTCGCTTCTGCGGATCCTCCCGATCGGGTGCGTGCAGGAGGGCGGGCAGTGCCCGTACGAGGACACCGCGCGACAGCTCAGGGACGTGAGCGAGTCGATCAAGCCGCAGAACAACCAGGGCTACCTCGTCGACGCCTCCGGACGGGTGCTCGACGCGAACGGGCTGCCGATCGCGGCCCTTCCTCCGGCCGGCGATCTCGCGGCGTGGGGGAGGTACACGGTCCAGAGCGGGCTGCACGACGACCTGGCGGCCCTCGAACACCGCCTCGGGCTGCTGTACAGGCAGGAGTTCGGGGTGCCCATGGCGCCTCCGGCCTGGCACCTGGAGACGCAGCTCGCCTATCGCGTCGCGACGCGGGAGGTGGAGCTCCGTGACAACACGCTGCGGCTCGTCATGAACAACCGTGGCGGTGTCTGTGACGCCGTGCCGATCGCAGGCACGGGGCCCGATGCGCAGCGCCAGGTGGTGGCAGGGTGCGTCCAGGCCGTCAAACTGCTGCTCCCGGCCGGCACAACCATGATCATCTACTATCCCGACCCGGCGAATCCGGCGGAACTGCTCGAGGTCACCGTGCGTGGCGTCGGCCGCTGGCTGGACTGAGCCGCGTCCCCCCGCCCTCCGGCGAGGGCGGGGCTGGACGGATTTCCAGGCTTTGACAGGACGCCATCACCATATGTCCAGCCGCGTGCTGATATTTCGGAAATGTAGGGACCATAGGGGGGTGAATCTTAACGGTCGTACATTCGTGATGGTGAGCTCGACGGCGAGCGCGGTGAACCCCGACAGCCCCACCCGGTTCCAGTACTGGGAGGCCGACGAGGTCGTGTGGGGCGAGTACACCGGCGACACGGTGACCCACGGGCGCTTCGTCGGCACGCGCGACGGCGACCAGGTGTCGATCGCCTACGCGCACGCGCTGAAGGCCGGCGGCAAGGCGGGCGGGCAGAGCAGCAGCCGCATCGAGACCGGCGACGACGGGCTGCTGCGCCTGGTGGAGGAGTTCAGCTTCGACGGGGACGACACGCTGCACGTGAGCGTGTGCACCGAGGTCTCCTAGCGGGGTTCAGTCGTCCTTGCGCAGGGCGGCCCGGCCCTCGGCGGCGCCGACGAAGCGCATCTTGCCGAGCGGCACGTCGCCCTGCGCCTCCTGGGCGGGCCGCCGCTGCTGCCGGGGCCGGTCCCGATCGCTCGGCAGCACGTACGGCCGCCTGAGCACCTCGTCCAGGATGAACACGGTCTCGGTCGCCTTGACCGCCGGGATGTTGGCCAGCCGGTCGGTCACCATGGTGTGCACGGCGGCCACGTCGGAGACCCGTACCTGGATCATCGCGTCGTGCTGCCCGGTGGTGATCGCGCAGTACTCCACCTCCGGCATCCTGGCCAGCTCCGCCCTGAACTGCTTCCACATCTGCTGGCGCACGGTCACGAAGATCAGCGCCGTGATGCCGAGCCCCGTCCTGACGTGGTCGATCTCCGCCGTGAACCGTTTGATCGCGCCGTCGGCGCGCAGCGCCTCGAAGCGGGTGTAGGCGTTGGCCCGGGAGATGCCCACCCGCTCGGCCAGCGCCGCGACGGAGATCCTGCCGTTCTCGCGCAGCACCTCAAGGATCTTCAGGTGGATGTCGTCCAGCTCGAGACCGATGCCGATCCGTCCAGGCTGACCGCCACCACTGACACCATTTCTGGAAATTTCACTCATCATTACCTCATCCACCTTTATATACGTCTTGCTGACCGCACAGTCCCTGGACGATCTGCCGGACAATCCTCGACATCCTTCTGCTGAACGTCCAATTTTGGAGGACTCTCATGGCGACCCGCTCCCAGACGGCGGCCGTGCTGCTCGCCGGTGCACTCGCCCTGGCCGCCTGCGGCAGCGGCGGCACGTCACAGACCCCCGCGGCCTCCGGCGGCGGCGGGAAGACCCTCGTCATCGACACGTCCTTCGACCTCAAGACCGCCGACCCCGGCCGCACGTACGAGCCCACGGGGCTCATCGTCGGCAAGGCGGTGTACGAGACGCTGCTCACCTTCGACGGGGCCGACGTGACCAAGCCGGTGCCGGCGCTGGCCGAGTCGTACGAGCTGTCCGAGGACGGCAAGACGCTGACCCTCAAGCTCAAGCAGGGCGCCACGTTCGCCGACGGCACGCCGATCACGGCTGACGACGTGGTGTTCTCGCTGACGCGCGTGCGCGACATGAAGGGCACGCCGTCGTTCCTGCTGGACGGCGTCGAGGTGGCCAAGACCGACGACACGACGATCACGCTGACGTCGAAGGCGGCCAACCCCGCGCTGCCGTTCATCCTGCCGAACCCGGCCCTGGGCATCCTCAACAGCAAGCTCGCCAAGCAGAACGGCGCGACCGCCGACGCCCAGGACAAGGCCGAGCAGTACCTGAACGCCAACTCCGCCGGCTCCGGGCCGTACACCATCGAGTCGTTCAACGTGAGCAGCCAGGTCACGCTCAAGGCGAACCCGAAGTACTACGGGACCAAGCCCGCCTACGACAAGGTCGTCATCCGCAACGTCGAGGCCGCCACCCAGAAGCTGAACGTCCAGCGCGGCGACAGCCAGGTGGCGCTGAACCTGTCGGGCGACCAGGTGACCGGCATGCCCGCCACCCTCCAGGTCAAGAAGACCGCCTCGGCGAACGTCATCTTCCTGCTGGCCAACCAGGACTCCGCGATCAGCAAGACCACGCCGAACGCCAAGTTCGTCGAGGCCGTGCGCAAGGGCGTGGACTACGCGGGGCTGCTGGAGCTGGCCGGCGAGGGCTCGACCCAGGCGCCGGGCGTCATCCCGTCCCAGATCCTCGGCGCGCTGCCCGCCGACCAGGGAGCCAAGCGGGACGTCGAGGGCGCCAAGGCGGCGCTGGCCGCCAGCGGGCTGTCCAACCCGACCGTGAAGCTGGAGTACCCGAGCGAGCTGACCGTGAACGGGCTGTCGTTCCAGCCGCTGGCCGAGCGCATCCAGGCCAACCTCAAGGAGGTCGGCATCACGGTGGACCTGCAGCCCGCGCCGGTCACGACGGCGCTGGACAACTACCGCAACGGCAAGGAGGAGATGGGCCTGTGGTACTGGGGCCCCGACTACCCCGACCCCAGCGACTACCTCGCCTTCCTGCCCGGTAAGACCGTCGGCCTGCGGGCCGGCTGGAAGGAGGGCACGGCCAAGGAGATCGAGGAGGCCGGCGCCAAGGCCGCCGAGACGATCGGCGACGACGCGCGCAAGACCGCCTACGCCGACGTCCAGACCAAGCTCAACGCCTCCGGGCCGTTCATCCCGCTGATCCAGCCGAGCCAGAACATCGTGACGGCCGCCTCCGTGACCGGCCTGGAGTACCACCCGGTGTGGACGGTCGACCTCGCCGACCTCGGCGCGAAGTAGGGGCGGTCCGAGTGCGTTCCCACGCAAGGGCGGTCTGAGGTGCCTCCGCTCGCGCGGTTCCTCATCCGCCGCGTCCTGCTGGCCGTCCTGATGGCCTGGGGCATCACGCTCGTCACGTTCGTCCTGACGAACCTCGTCCCCGGCGACCCGGTCGCCGCCAACCTCGGCCAGCGGGCACTGGGCGACCCGGCCATCGTCGCCCAGTGGCGGGCCGAGCACGGCCTGGACAAGCCGCTGTGGCAGCAGTACCTGATCCACCTGCAGGGCCTGGTCCAGGGCGAC
Source organism: Nonomuraea thailandensis (assembly GCF_024172165.1). GTDB lineage: Bacteria > Actinomycetota > Actinomycetes > Streptosporangiales > Streptosporangiaceae > Nonomuraea > Nonomuraea thailandensis. Next base: position 3,571,752 of record NZ_JAMZEB010000002.1, read on the forward strand.
CTGGGCATGAGCCAGCAGAGCCACCGCCCGGTCAGCCAGGACCTGGCCGAATTCGTGCCGGCGACGCTGGAGCTGGCGGGCGCGGCGATCCTGGTCTCGCTGGTGCTGGGCGTGGCGTTCGGCGTCGTGGCCGCGCTGCGCCGCGACCGGCTCTCCGACCACGCGCTGCGGGTGCTGAGCCTGATCGGCATCTCGGTGCCGACGTTCTGGCTGGCGCTGGTCGCGTTCTACGTGTTCTTCTACCGCCTGCAGATCACCCCCGGCAGCGGCCGGGTGGACGCCGCCCTCGGCGGCGCCCCCGCCGTCACCGGGCTGCAGACGGTGGACGCCGTGCTGGCCGGCCGATGGGACATCTTCTCCTCGGCCGTCGGCCACCTCATCACGCCCGCGCTGGTGCTGGCGCTCTACACGATCGGCCTGCTGACCCGCTTCACCCGCTCGGCGGTGCTGGAGGTGCTCGGGCAGGACTACGTGCGCGCCGCCCGCGCCAAGGGCCTGCCAGGGCGGACGATCCTGTTCCGGTACGTGCTGCGCTCGGCGCTGGTGCCCATCATCACCGTGGCGGGCCTGGCCTTCGGCAGCCTGCTGTCGGGCACCGTCCTGGTCGAGGCGATCTTCGCCTGGCCCGGCATCGGCCAGTACGCCTACAAGAGCGCCACCACCCTCGACCTGCCCGCCGTCATGGGCGTCGGCCTGGTGGTGGGCATCGTCTACCTCGTCATCAACCTGGTCGTGGACGTCCTGTACGGCGTCATCGACCCCCGAGTGAGGCTGCAATGAGACGCGTGAGTCTCCTGGGGAGGCTCCCCGAGGCGTGGCGGCAGCCGCTGGCCGTGACCGGCGGCGTGCTCGCCGTGGCGTGGGTGGTCATCGCGCTGCTCGCGCCCTGGATCGCCCCGCACGACCCGCTCGCCCAGGAGCTGCCCCGGCTCGCGCCGCCCGGCCCCGGCCACTGGTTCGGCACCGACCAGCTCGGCCGCGACATCCTGAGCCGCGTCATGTACGGGGCGCGGGTGTCGATCCCGCTGACGCTGCTGCTGGTGGCCCTGTCGGTGCTGATCGGCGGCCTGCTCGGCGCGTGCGCCGGATACTTCGGCCGCTGGGTGGACGAGACGATCATGCGGGTGGCGGACCTGGTGTTCGCGTTCCCGACCGTGATCCTGGCCATGGTGGTGGCCGCCGCGCTGGGCGCGAGCCTGACCAACGCGGTGCTGGCCGTGCTGGTGGTGGCCTGGCCCGCCTATGCCCGCGTCACGCGCGGCCTGGTGCTGGGGGTGCGCGAACGCGAGTTCGTGCTGAGCGGACGGCTGCTGGGCTTCTCCGTGTGGCGCTCGCTGCGCGTGGATGTGCTGCCCAACATCACCGGCCCGATCCTGGTGCTGGCCACCCTCGACATCGGCACCGCCCTGCTGCTGCTGTCCGGGCTGTCGTTCCTGGGCCTGGGGGCCAAGCCGCCCTCCCCCGAGTGGGGGGCGATGGTGGCCTCCGGCGTGGAGGTCTTCGACAGCTGGTGGGTGGCGACGTTCCCGGGGCTGGCCATCCTGACCGTCGTGCTGGCGTTCAACTTCCTGGGGGACACGCTGCGCGACGCCCTCGACCCCCGTACGGCCCGCGCGATCAAGGAGCGTGCGCTGTGACGCCGGACATCACCGACCCTTTGACGCTGGACATCACCGATCTGCGGGTCTCGATCGGCGGCAAGGAGATCCTGCGCGGCGTGGACCTGCGGCTGCAGGCCGGGCGCGTGCACGGCCTGGCGGGGGAGAGCGGGTCGGGCAAGACGATGACCGGCCTGGCCGCGCTCGGGCTGCTGCCGCACGGCGCCCGGGCGACCGGCTCCATCCGGCTCGGCGAGCGCGAGCTGCTGACGCTGCCGCCCAAGGAGCTGAACCGGGTCCGCGGCGGCGAGATCGCCATGGTCTTCCAGGATCCGGCCACCAGCCTGCACCCGATGCTGACCATCGGCAAGCAGCTCACCGAGCACATGCGCCACCACCTCCGGCTCGGCAAGGCCGAGGCGAAGGCGCGGGCCGTGGAGCTGCTGGGCAAGGTCCGCATCCCGGGGCCGCAGGAGGCGTACGGGCGCTACCCCCACCAGTTCTCCGGCGGCATGCGCCAGCGGATCGCGATCGCCATCGCGCTGGCCTGCTCGCCGAAGGTGCTCATCGCCGACGAGCCCACGACGGCGCTGGACGTGACCGTGCAGGCCGGCGTGCTGCGGCTGCTGCGCGGCCTGTGCGACGAGCTGGGGCTCGCGGTGCTGCTGGTCACGCACGACCTGGGCGTCATGTCGGCGGTGGCCGACGAGGTGAGCGTGATGAAGGACGGCCTGGTGGTGGAGTCGGGGCCGCGCGGACGGGTGCTGCGCGAGCCGGAGCACGCCTACACGCGAGCGCTCCTCGACTCCCTGCCCGATGCGGAGATGCGATGACCAGCCTGCTGACCATCGACGACCTGGTCGTCGAGCACCGCTCTCCCGGGCGTCCCGTCGTGCGGGCCGTGGCCGGGGCCAGCCTGAGCGTGCGGCCGGGAGAGGTCGTCGGCCTCGTGGGCGAGTCCGGGTGCGGCAAGTCCACGCTGGCCCGCGCGGTCTGCGGGCTGAACCCGATCACCTCGGGCTCGATCGACTTCGACGGGCAGCCGGTCACGCCGCTGGGGCTGCGCCGCCGCAGGCTCACCGGGATCCAGATGGTGTTCCAGGATCCGTACGCGTCGCTGAACCCGCGCCGGCGCGTGGGCGACCAGATCGCCGACGGCCTGCGCACCGCCCGCGACACCGCCGCCTCCCCGGCCGACCTGCTGGAACGCGTCGGCCTGCCGCGCGACTTCGCCGGACGGCACCCGCACGAGTTCTCCGGCGGGCAGCGGCAGCGCATCGCCATCGCCCGGGCGCTGGCGGCGCGGCCCCGCCTGCTGATCGGCGACGAGCCGATCTCGGCGCTGGACGCTTCCGCGCAGGCCCAGGTGGCACGGCTCATGCGGGACCTCGCGGTGGAGTCCGGAGCCGGGCTGCTGTTCATCAGCCACGACCTGTCGGTGGTGCGGCTGATCGCGGATCGCATCGCGGTCATGTACCTCGGCAAGATCGTCGAAGTCGGCGACACGGCGGAGGTGTGGGCGAACCCCCGGCACCCGTACACCAGGGCGCTGCTGGCGGCCATCCCGCAGCCCGACGGGCTGGGCGTGCTGCCGGCGGAGCTGCCCGGCGACGTTCCGGACCCGGCCAGCCCGCCGGCCGGATGCCGGTTCAGCCCGCGCTGCCCGCTGGTGATGGACGTGTGCCGCGACAAGGAGCCGGACTTCGGGCCGGTCGCCTGCTGGCTGCACGAGCCGAAGTGACATCCCGGCCGCCCGCCGCCGTGGTGGCGGCGCGGGTCGCGGGGGCGCGGCGGGCCATGGCGGAGGCCGGGATCGACGCGCTCGTGCTGCGGCCCTCGCCCGACTTCCGCTTCCTCGGCGGCGGGCAGGGGCCGTTCCTCGTCGTGACGCAGGAGGGGCTGGCCGAGACAGGGGACCCCGCCGCGCTGCTGCCGCAGGCGGCCCGGCGGGTCGGGGTCGATCCGGAGATGCGGGTGCGCGAGCTGTTCGCGCTGGCCATCGAGGCCGAGCTGGTCCCCGCCACCCCCGTGCTCGCCCCGCTGCGCCTGCGCAAGGAGCCGTACGAGGTCGGGGCTCTGCGGCGCGCCGTGGCGGCGGCGGAAGGCGTGCTTGAGCGGGTGCGGGAGCTGGACTGGTTCGGGAAGACCGAGCACGCGATGGCCGCGCGGCTGCGCACGCTGCTGCTGGAGTCCGGGTGCGAGGAGCCGCTGGCGCTGCGGGTGGCCGCCGGCGAGCACACGGCGCGGCCCGCCCACCTGCCCTCGCAACGCGTGATCAACCCCGGGGACGCGCTGGGCGTGTCGGTGTGCGGCCGATGGGACGGCTACTGCGCGGAGGCGGCCCGGGTGTTCGTGGTGGCCGAGCCGCCGGAGGACTTCGAGGCGATGTACTCGGTGGTGCTCGCCGCCCACCGGGCGGGCCTGGCGGCGTTGCGGCCCGGCGTCCCCGCCGGTGAGGTCGCCCGGGCGGTGACCGAGGTGATCGACGGCAGCGGGTACGGGCGCTTCGCGGCGGCACACGCCGGCCGGGGCGTCGGCCTCGGGCCGGACGAGGGGCCGTGGCCGGGGGAGGGCACGGTCCTGGGGCCGGGGATGACGTTCTGCCTGGAGCCGGCCATCCATGTGCCGGACCTGTTCGGGGCCAGGGTGGCGGACGTGGTGCTGTGCGCGGAAGAGGGGGCGCTGCCGCTCGGCACGACCCCGCACGCACTCCACGTCCTCGACCGCTAGCGCGCTTCGAACAGGAAGCCGGCTGCCTTCACGGTGAGTCGGGCCTTCTCGTTCCCGCGGAGCCGGCCGGCGTGGCGCTGTTGCTTTTTCACTCCCGACCTCAGCTCCTCCTGGAAACCGTTCACCTGCCGGAAGACGCGGAAAACACGCAGTGGGCACGGTCGTGACAGAAGAACCCTCGACCTCTAGGAAATCTGACAACTCCGGAGGATTTCCAATCGCTGTATATTCAAGGATCGAGTTCAAGGATCAGCGAGGCGAAACGGTCGCACTCGTTCACGCATGGGCCCACACGGGGTTGGAGCCTCGCAGGCTTCCCGCGGTCGGCCAGGCGCCGCCCGCGCGATCGTGGATCTCGCCCTCCGTTCGTCCGTCGGCCTGCTGCTCATGCTTTTCATCGGGAGCCAGAAATGAGGCTGACCTGAGATCACCTCACTGGGCGGCCATTCCCGCCGGGATGCGGCTGCCGGTGCCGGCTGCTAGTTTGGGCCGATGTCCAACACGAAAAAGGTCGACGATTTCCTCGACAAGCTGGACCACCCGCTGAAGGAGGAGATGAAGGCCATCAGGGCCATCATCACCGCCAATCCAAAAATCGAGGAAGACGTCAAATGGGGCGGCCCCAGCTTCTCCTACAAGGAGGAGCTGGCGACCTTCAGCCCGCGGGTCAAGGACGCCGCCACGCTGATCTTCCACCAGGGCGCCCTGCTCAAGGACGACAGCGGGCTGCTGGAGCCCGGCCCCAAGGGCAAGGCGTACGCCAAGCTCCGCAACATGGGCGAGATCGAGGCCGGCAGGGAGGCGCTGGAGCGACTCGTCGACGAGTGGATCGAATTGATGGACAGGAAGTAGCGTTCGCCGGTCGGCAGTCAGGTGATGCGGGGGCCGGGCTTTGCCCGCGCCGGCCGCCGCCGCGACGGCCGGGTGCGGCCCCGCCGGCTGGACCGAGACCTGCTGTCCGTCCAGCCCGGGACCGTCACCCGGTAGCTCGGAGCCGATCGATCGGATCCGCGCCGATCCCCAGGGCACGGCCAACCGTTCGCCGTGCCCTTCCTGTTGCGCAGGCGAGCGGGCCGGCGTGCCTCAGCGCGGCTGGTCGGTCGGGTGTGCCGGCCGGGTGGCCGCCAGGCTGGCCAGGAGCTTGAGCCGCTCTTCGGAGGTGCTGCCCGGTTCGGCGGTGTAGATGGTGAGGCCGTACACCGTCCGGCTGGACATCGGCAGGTCGAGGGACTGGTAGGTCAGGTCCAGGTCGCCGACCTGGGGGTGCCACAGCCGCTTGGTGCCGTCGTGGCGCAGGCGCACGTCGTGCGCGGCCCAGTTGCTGCGGAACTCGGTGCTGAGCGTGGACAGCTCACCGACCAGGTCGCGCAGGGCCCGGTCGTGGGGCTCGCGTCCGGCCTCGGCACGCAGCAGGGCGGCGGTGGTGGCGGCGGCCGCGTCCCAGTCGACGAAGAACCGCGGGGATTCCGGGTCGAGGAAGATGTAACGGGCGATGTTGGCGCATCCGTGCCGCGCGGTGACGGGGCTGTCGAAGATCGGCGCGTGCAGGGCCCGGGCCAGCGCGTTGCTGGCGACGATGTCCTGGCGGCCGTTGCGTACGAACGCCGCGGACAACGTCACCGAGTCCAGCAGCCACTGCACCCGCGGCGGCACCTGGACGTCCTTGCGGCGCGAGGGCGCGTGGCGGGCGGGCCGGGCGGCGCGGGCCAGGTCGAACAGGTAGGTGCGTTCGTCCTGGTCCAGGCGCAGGGCCTGGGCGACCGCGTCGAGCACGTCCTCGGACACGCCGCTGATGTGGCCCTTCTCCAGCCGGGTGTACCACTCGGTGCTCACGCCGGCCAGCACGGCGACCTCCTCGCGGCGCAGCCCGGGGACCCGGCGCCGGCCGCTGGTGGGCAGCCCGACCTGCTCCGGGGTGAGCTTGGCGCGCCGGGTGGCGAGGAAGTCCCGGATCTGGTCGCGGTGGTCGGGCCGGTGGTCCATGCCCTCCACGGTAGCCGCAGGGTTCGCGCAGGTGGCGGCGGTAAGGGGGTTGAGCTTGTCCCCCCTCTAACGCGCTCTGCCTCACCCGCTGCCGGGCGGGTTTCGTGGAGTCAGCACGTTGACCGCGACCCCGCGATACGGAGATGGACATGAGCACGCGCCAAGAAGCCGCCGGGCAGGCCGCCGGCCTGGATGACGCCAGGGCGGCCGGCGGGCACGGCGGGCACGGCGGGCACGGACGGTCGCCCGCGCGGCTGCCGCTGGTGGTCCATGTGCTGGCGGTGGGCACCTTCTTGATGATCACGACCGAGTTCGTGGTCGCGGGCCTGCTGCCGGAGATCGCCGCCGACCTGCGGGTGAGCGTGCCGCAGGCGGGCCTGCTGATCACGGTGTTCGCGGCCGGGCATCTCGTCGTCGCGGTCGGCTCCGGCTTCGGGCTGCTGCTGGCGGCGCGGTTCGTGACGGCGCTGGCGACCGGCGCGTTCTGGGCGGTGGCCAACGTGGCCGCCGGCCGTGCCGCGGGTCCTGCCGCGAGCGCCCGCGCCCTGGGGCTGGTGGGTGCCGGAGGCATGCTCGCCAACGTCGTCGGGGTGCCGATCGGCGCGTTCGCCGGACAACTGGCAGGCTGGCGAGGTGCTGGCCGCCTGCGCGACCACGACCGGCGGGGTGCTGTCGGCCTACTCCTACATAGCGCCGCTGCTGACCGGCCGGGCCGGTGTCGCGGCCGGGCTCGTGCCGCTGGTTCTCGTCGGCTTCGGCCTCGGGTCCCTGGCCGGCTCGCTGGTGGGGGGACGGCTCGGGGACGCCCGCCCGCACACCACGACGATCGCCGCCGCCGCGGGCGCCGCCGTGCTGCTGGCCGCGATCTGCCTGCTGCCGGCGCACGCCGGTGCCACGGTCGTCCTGGTCGTGCTGCTGGGGTTCTTCGGGCTCGGCGCCAACCCGGTGCTGATCTCCCTGTCGGTCCGCTTCGCCGGTGACGCGCCCACGCTGGCCTCCGCGCTGAGCGTCTCGGCGTTCAACGCCGGCACCGCGGCCGGGTCCTGGCTCGCCGGGCGCGCCCTCGATTCCGCGCTCGGCGCCACCGGCCCCGCCGCGGTGGGGGCCGCCATCGCCGCGCTGACCCTGATCCCCACGATCACCATCGCCGTCATCCACCACTCACCACGCACAACCCGCTGAAACGGAGAACCCTGATGCGCGCAACCCTGATGTACGGCGCCCGCGACGTCCGCGTCGAGCAGGTGCCGGACTCGGTCGTCAAGCTGCCCACGGACGCGCTGGTCCGCGTCACCGCGTCCTGCATCTGCGGCAGCGACCTGTGGCCCTACGGCTCGATGAAGCCGGAGGACGGCCCGGCCCGGATGGGCCACGAGTTCATCGGCATCGTCGAGGACATCGGCTCGGAGGTGACCACCCTCAACCGGGGCGACCTGGTCGTGGCGCCGTTCGCCATCTCCGACAACACCTGCCGGTTCTGCCGTGAGGGCCTGCACACCTCCTGTGCCCACCCGCAGGCCGGCTTCTGGGACGGCTTGTCGTCCGAGGGCGGCCAGGCCGAGGCGGTCCGCGTCCCGCTCGCGGACGGCACCCTGGTCAAGCTGCCCGTCGAAGCGGACTCGGCCCTCCTGCCGTCTCCTGACGCTCTCGGACGTGCTCGGCACCGGCCACCACGCGGCCGTGGCCGGCGGCGTCAGCGAGCGCACCCGGGTCACCGTGATCGGTGACGGCGCCGTCGGCCTGCTGGCGGTCCTGTCGGCCAGGCGCCTGGGCGCCGAGCAGATCATCCTGATGGGACGCCACCAGGCCCGCACCGGCCTCGGCCGCGAGTTCGGCGCCGCCGCCGTCGTCTCCGCCCGTGGCGAGGAAGGCATCGAGGCGGTGCGCGAGCTCACGGGCGGGCAGGGCGCCCACGTGGTCCTGGAGGCCGTCGGCACGCTGCCCGCCTACCAGCAGGCCGTCGGCGTCGTCCGCCCGGGCGGCGTCATCAGCCGCGTCGGCGTCCCGCAGTACGAGGACGCGCCGATCGGCATGGGCAGCCTCTTCCTCCCCAATGTGCGCCTGGCCGGCGGACCCGCCCCGGTCCGGGCCTACATCGAGGAACTGCTGCCCGACATCCTCAACGGCGCCATCGAGCCGGGCAAGGTCTTCGACGCCACCACCGGCCTCGACGGCGTCCCGGCCGGTTACCAGGACATGGAGGACCGCAAGAGCCTCAAGGTGCTCATCAAGCCCTGATCTGCCGAGGCAGGCCGCCCTGGACGATCCCGAGTGCCGCCACCGCCGCTTGCCGATGGCTGACCAAATGGTTAGTATCCCGACCATGCGGTCAAGCGAGGATGCCGATCTCACGGCGCGCGCCCGGATCAGGAACGCGGCCCTGGAGCTGTTCGGCGCCGAGGGGGTGGGCCGGGTCAGCCTGCGGACGGTCGCCGCCCGTGCGGGTGTGTCTCATGCCCTGGTGCTGCACCATTTCGGCAGCAAGGAGGGGCTGCGCAGGGAGTGCGACGCGTACGTGATCTCGCTGGTGCGCGGCGGGCCCGGCATGGAGGTGCTGGACGACCCTCTGGACGACCCTCTGGACGACACGGCCGGGCTGGGTGCGCTGCTGGAGGCGGGCGCGGGTGTGCGCCGCTACCTGGCGCGGGCCTTCCTGGACGGTACGCCGGAGGCCGCCGCCCTGTTCGACGAGATCGTGGAGACGACCGGGCGGTGGCTGGAGCAGGGCGTACAGGAGGGGTGGGCCCGGCCGAGCGAGGACCCGCGGGCGCGTGCGGCGATCTACGTGACCTGGCTGCTGGCGCCGCTGGCCTTCGGCGAGCACCTGTCGCGGGTGCTGGGCGTGAGCGACCTGCACGACACCGACGCCACCCTGCAGTACTCCCGGGCCGCCGTCGAGATCTTCACCCGCGGCGTGTTCGCCGACGACCGCGTCCTGGCGGCGTGGGACGCGGTCAGGAAGCAGCGATGAAGGTCCTCGTCCTCGCCGAGCCGCGACCCCCTGCGGCCCTCGGCCGTCATCCTTCCCGTCCTTGGAGTGAGCATGACCAACATCGCCGGCCTGCTGGCCGCCCCCGACCGTGACGCGTTCCTCGCCGGACTGGCCGAGCAGGGGCCGGTCAGCCGGGGCACCTACGTGGACGGCACCCCCATCTGGCTGGTCACCGGCTATCCGGAGAGCGTCACGGTGCTGACCGATCCGCGCTTCAGCAGCGACGTCACCAAGCAGGCCAGGATCGACGTGGCGGCTGCGGCCGGGCTGCCGGAGGACGTGGTGCCGTACCTGATGCGCACGCTCGGTGCCTACGACCCGCCGGACCACACCCGGTTGCGCAGGCTCGTCTCCCGCGAGTTCACCGCCCGCAGGGTCGAGGGGCTGCGCCCGCGCATCCAGGAGATCGCCGACGAGCTCCTGTCCGGCCTGCCCGGGGAGTTCGACCTGATCGAGCGGTACGCCTACCCGCTGCCGATCCAGGTCATCTGCGAGCTGCTCGGCGTCCCCGTCCAGGACCGGGACACCTGGCGCGGCTGGGCCGCCGACCTCGGCGCACCCGACCTGGACCGGCTCGCCGCCGGAGCCAGGGGGCTGGTCGGCTACATGCGCGACCTGATCGCCGCCAAGCGGGCCGCCCCGGGCGACGACCTGCTGTCCGGGCTGGTCAAGGTGCACGAGGACGACGGGGACCGGCTCAGTGACGAGGAGCTGATCTCGATGTCCATCAGCATCCTCATCGCCGGTCACGAGACCACCGTCGGCCTCATCAGCCAGGGCGTCTGGCTGCTGCTCACCCGTTCCCTCGACCTCGGCGACAGTGCGGCGGCGGTGGAGGAGCTGCTGCGTTACAGCGGGCCCGCCGAGATCGCCGTCCTGCGCCACACCCTGGCGCCGGTGGAGCTCGGCGGGGTCGGCATCCCGGCGGGGGAGGCCGTCCAGGTCGTGTACGCGGCGGCGAACCGCGACCCGCGCCGCTTCGACCGGCCCGACCTGCTCGACCTGCACCGCCCCGACAACGCCCACCTCGGCTTCGGGCACGGCATCCACTACTGCCTGGGCGCCGCGCTGGCCCGCGCCGAGACGCAGATCGCGCTCACCAGCCTCCTCGACCGCTTCCCCGACCTCGCCCTGGCCGGGGAGGTCGGCTGGCAACCGGGATTCAAGCGGGCGCTCACCGGGCTGCCCGTCCGCCTCAGGCCGGGCGGCTGACGCAGCAGCCGGGTGGGGCACGCCTGGGCGGCCGGGTCACAGGAGGTAGCGCAGCCACAGGTACGGGGCGACGAGCACCACCGTGACCACGGTGACGACCAGGCCGTACTTGGTGAACTGCCAGAAGCTGATCGGCGTGCCGTTGCGGGCGGCGATGCCGAGCACCACCACGTTGGCCGCGGCGCCGACGGCGGTGGCGTTGCCGCCGAGGTCGGCGCCGAAGGCCAGCGCCCACCACAGCACCTGCGCCGGCCCGTTCCCGCCCGCCTGGACCAGTTGCTCGACGATCGGGCTCATGGTGGCGACGTAGGGGATGTTGTCCACGACCGCGGACAGAACGGCCGAGAGGCCGAGGACTCCCATCGTGGTCACCGCGAGCCGCCCGTCGGTGGCGGCGACCGCGGCCCGCGACAGCTCTTCGATGACGCCGGTCTCCACCAGGGCGCCGACCATGACGAACAACCCGGCGAAGAACACCAGCGTGGGCCACTCCACCTCGGCGATGGCCTGCTCGGTGGTCACCCGGGTGGCGGCCACCAGCACCCCCGCGCCCAGCAGCGCGACCACCGACGGCTCGTAGTGCAGCACCGGGTGCAGCACGAACGCGGCCAGCACCAGCGCGAGCACGGCCAGCGACTGCCACAGCAGCCTGCGGTCGGCGATGGCCTCGCGCTCGTTGAGCGTCATGACCTCGGCCGCCCGCTCGGGGTCGTACCGGAACGTCCGGCCGAACAGCAGGTAGCACAGGCCGACGAACACCGCCATCAGCACGATGACCATGGGCGCCATGTGGATGAGGAAGTCGTTGAAGCTCAGGCCGCCGCGGCTGGCGATGATGATGTTCGGCGGGTCGCCGACGAGGGTGGCGGCGCCGCCGATGTTGGACGCCATGGCCTCGGCGATGAGGAACGGGATCGGGTTGACCGCGAGCCGTTCGCACACCAGGAACGTCACCGGCGCGATGAGCAGCACGGTGGTGACGTTGTCGAGCAGCGCCGAGGCGCCCGCGGTGATCAGTACCAGCAGCACCATCAGCCGGAACGGCCGCCCGCGGGCACGTTTGGCGGCCCAGATGGCCAGGAACTCGAACACGCCGGTCTGCTTCAGCACGCCGACGATGATCATCATGCCGAGCAGCAGGAAGATGACGTTCCAGTCGATGCCGGCGTGCTCGGAGAAGAACGCGGCCTCGGCGCCGGTGGCGTGGACGGCCAGCATGATGCCGGCGCCGCCGAGCGCCGCGGCCACGCGGTGGACCTTCTCGGTGGCGATCAGCGCGTACGCGGCCAGGAACACCGCCACGCTCACCCAGGACAGCACGCTCACGCCGCGAGCACCCGTGCGGCGTCGAGGGAGACGGCGGGGAAGTAGATCATCAGGTCAGGGGCGCGCACCGGCACATCCTCGCATGGCAACGGAAGGGACTTGCCGACCAGACTTCCCGGCGCACCTGTAGAGAACCTATCAAGCGCCGTCAAGCCGGCATGGAACTTACTTTGTAAAGGGCGTCAGTTGATCAAGATCCGAAAATCGACAAACAGCACGGGCTTCGCCCGTACGCTCTCCTGATGGTCGACCGCAGAGGCCGGGTCGGTGGCCCGCGACAGTGCCAGTTCCAGCATCGTGCGGGCGGCGGGCTCGTCGAACGCCCGGGCCGTCCCTCTCCTGTACCTGACGGCCCGGACGTCACGAACCGTTCGTGCGCGTCATCATGGAGGCACGGTAGCGGCTGTCTGCTGCCGAACGCCGACATTTGCCGTGCCGCTCTCCACCGTGACCACCACGATTCGCCGGCCTCGTGTCCCGCCTGCGGGGTCAGTGACACAGGGGCTGGTTCGGCCAGGACGGGACGTGTCTGTGCCATTCTTCGTCGGTGAGGTCGGCTCTGGTGGCGGTGCAGACGTGTGCGGCGGCGTGCTTCACGTCTGTGGTCCAGCGCAGGAGGTCGCCGGTCACGCCGCCGGTCAGCAGTCCGCCGGGGACGTAGGCGACGCCGGCCAGGCCGGTGCTCGCGGTGAAGGTCGCTGTGGCTGAGCGGCTTCGGAGGTCCCACAGGCGGACGGTCTTGTCCAGGCCCGTACTGGCCAGTTCGTGTCCGTCCGGGCTGAAGGCCACTTTGAGGACTTCGGCGGTGTGTCCGGTCAGGGCGGCGATCCGGGTGCGGCTTCCGGTGTCCCAGAGGCGGACGGTCTTGTCGTCGCCGACGGTGGCGAGTGTGGCGCCGTCCGGGCTGAACGCGACGTCGCGTACCGCGCTGGTGTGGCCGGTCAGCGGGTCGCCGAGCGGGGTTCGGGTCGTCACGTCCCACAGCCGTACGGTGGTGTCGTTGGCGGCGGTGGCGAGGGTGCGTCCGTCGGGGCTGAAGGCGACGCCGGTGACCGAGTTGGTATGGCCGGCCAGTGGGGTGCCGAGCTGTTCGCGTGTGGCCGTGTCCCACAGCCGGACTGTGGTGTCCATGCCGGCGGTGGCGATCAGGGCTTCGTCGGGGCTGATCGCGACTCCGCGGATCCAGCCGGTGTGGCCGGTGAGCGGGGCGCCGAGTTGCTTGCGGCTGGTGGTGTCCCACAGGCGGAGCGTTCCGTCCCAGCTGCCGGTCACCAGGAGGTCGCCTCGCGGGCCGAAGGCCATCGCGCGGACCTCGGCGGTGTGCCCGGTGAGTGGGGGGCCGAGGGGCTGGTTGCCGGAGATTCCCCACAGGCGAACGGTGCGGTCGTCGGAGGCGGTGGCCGCGACGCCGCCGGGGCCGAGCGCGACGGCGTAGACCGCGTCGGTGTGCCCGGGCAGGAGGGTCGTCCGCAGCCGCCAGATCAGGAGGGAGCCGTCGGAGTCGCCGCCGCCGAGCGCCGAGCCGTCGGGGCTGAAGGAGATGTTGAAGACACTGCTCGTGGAGCCGGTGAGGGGGGTGCCGAGCGGCCGGCGGGTGGCGACGTCCCACAGCCGGACGGTCTTGTCCCAGCCGCTGCTGGCGAGGATGCGGCCGTCGGGGCTGAAGGCCACGCCGTAGGTGACGTTGGTGTGCCCGTGCAGGGGGTCGCCTGCTGGTGTTCCGGTCGCGACGTTCCACAGCCGCACCGACTTGTCGCCGCTGGTCGATGCCAGGATGCGGCCGTCGGGGCTGAAGGCCACGCCGTTGGTGAGGCTGGTGTGCCCGGTCAGGGGGCGGCCGATCGGCCGGCGGGTGGTCAGGTTCCACAGCCGTACTGTTTTGTCGTTGCCGGAGCTGGCGATCGTGGAGCCGTCGGGGCTGATCGTGACCGCGGTGATGGGGCCGTCGTGCCCGGTGAGCGGCTTTCCGACGGCGAGCCGGGTGGCGGGGTTCCAGACCCGCAGCGTGCCGTCGGCGCCGGCGCTCACCACCAGGCGTCCGTCCGGGCTGAACGCGACACCGGTGACGACTCCTGTGTGGCCGGTGAGCGGCTCGCCGGCGGTTCGGCGTCCGGTGACGTCCCATAATCGCAGCGTCTGGTCGGTGGAGGCGGTCACGAGCATCGTCCCGTCCGGGCTGAACGCCGCGCCGTTCACCATGGCGGTGTGGCCGGTGAGCGGCGGGCCCAGCGGCTGGTGGGTCGAGGCGTTCCACATCCGGACGGTGCCCTTGTCCGATGCGGTCGCCATGAGGTGGCCGTCCGGGCTGAACGCCACGTCGCGGACCTCGCCGCTGTGGCCGGGGATCCTGGTGGGCAGCGTCACCGCCTGGGTGCTGATCAGGCTGTTGCGGGTGGCGGGGAGGTCGGGTGCGATCCGCCAGGAGGCCAGGCTGAGCTGGGCGGCGCGCAGCGGATCGACCTCGCGCAGCGCTGTCGCCTCGGCGACGAGCTGGCGGGCGACCGCCCCTCGGTGTGCCTCGCGGGCGTCGTTGCGCTGGATCACGGTGATCAGTGTCGCGGCGGCCAGCAGCGCCACGACCGCCGCGGTGACGACGCGGATCCGTGAGGCCCGGCGCTTGCGCGCGCGGATCTGCTTGTCCCGCAGCCGGATCGCCTCGTCGAGGAAGTCGCGTTCGCCGGCGTTGAGGGCCGTGGCGTGGTCCGGCAGCTCGGCCCACGCCGTCGCCTGGTCGAGCTGGGCGGCGCGGTAGAGCAGGTCGGGGTCGCGGTCCGCGGACTGCCAGAGCTGTGTGGCGTCGGTGAGCCGGCGGTGCAGCATCAGCCCGTCCCGGTCGTCGGTGAGCCAGCGCCGCAGGCGCGGCCAGGCGCGGATGAGCGCCTCGTGCGCGACCTCCACGCTGTCCTCGCCGATGACCACCAGCCGGGCCGCCGCCAGCCGGTTCAGCACGCCGGTCACGGTCGCCTGGTCGGCGATGGTGGCCAGCTCGGTGTGCGCGGCCCGGCGCCGGGTGTCCTCGGTGCCGTCGCCGAGGGCCGTCAACCGCAGGAACACCCGGCGAGCGGCGTCTTTCTGCGGGTCGTCGAAGCCGGCGTAGGTGCGCTCGGCGGTCTGTGCCAGTGCCCCGTGGGCGCCGCCGCAGGCGTGGTATCCGGTGAGGGTCAGCGTGGTGCCGCGGCGGCGGCGCCAGGTTTCGAGCAGGGCGTGGGACAGCAGCGGGAGGCCGCCGGGTTCGTCGGCGATGTCGGCCAGCAGTGTCGTGGTGAGGTCGCGCTCGATGGTCAGTCCGGCGCGCAGCGCGGGCTGGGTGATGGCCGACCGGAGCTCGGTCCTGGTCATCGGTGCGACGAGGACGTGGGTGTCCTGGCTGAGCACTTCTGCCAGGGCGGGATGTGTCGCGCAGTGGCCGTAGAAGTCGGCGCGGATCCCGAGTACGACGGTGGCCACCCGTTCCGCGCCGAGTGCCGCGTCCAGGAGCTCGTCGATGAAGGCGGTCCGCTCGGCGGGGTCGGGGCACAGGGTGAACAACTCTTCGAACTGGTCGACGACCAGCAGGACGCGCTTGTCGCCGCCGGGGTCGGCGAGCCGGAGGGTTCGATCGAGCCAGCCGTGTTCGCCGCGACCGTGTTCGCCGCGGCTGGGTTCGCCGCGGCTGGGTTCGTTGCGGGGTTCGCGCCCGCTCCAGTCGGCCACGGCGCAGGCCAGTTCCTGGATCGGGGACCGGGTGGGGGTCAGGAGGATCCACGACCACTCGTGCCCGGAGAACGCCGGGTGCGAGCGTGAGGCGGGCAGGAGCCCGGCGCGGATCAGCGAGGACTTCCCGCTGCCGGACGCGCCGAAGACGGCGACGACGGGCCTTCCGGTGACCTGGTGCACCACGTGCTCGACGAGCCGCTCCCGGCCGAAGTAGCGGTCGGCGTCCTGCGGCCCGTACGCGGCGAGCCCGGGGTAGGGCGCGGTGGTGTCGCCTCCGGCGTTGCTGCCCGTGAGCTCGGCCTCGGCTTCGCGCCAGCGTTTCTCCCACGCCGTACGGTCGCCGCCGCAGGCGGTGACATAGGCCAGTGTGACCGCCAGGCTCGGCAGGCGCTCGCCGCCCGCGGCCTCGGCCAGCGCTGTCATCGAGTAGTGGGCGGCCTTGGCCATCGTCCGGTAACTGGGCCGCCCGGCAGAGTCGCGCAGACCGCGGAGTTCGTGCGCGAGTCGCTGCACCGGTCCAGCGGTCGGGTCCAGAGCCCGCTCAGGCCTGCCCATGTCCGCCCTGCCTAGCTGTAGTTGTTTGTTCAGTGCTCGACCTGGGGCTGAACAAGTCGGGGCAAACCTAACATGCGGTAGACCGCTGACCCAGGGCGCAGGTCGGGGGGCGTGACGCCTTGTCTCGTGAACCCCTGGAGCGGCTCAGGCACCGGCATTCGGAAGGGGAACCATGGTGTTATCACGGCGATGGGCGATGTCAGCCGTCGCCATCATCGCAGCACCCGTCTTCATCAGCGCGTCTCCCGCGGTGGCGGAGGGCTCCGGCAGGGCGGACGGCCGGGTCGCGGCTCTGGGGGGATGCTCCGTTCCTCCCTGTGGCGAGCTGGTGAACAACTCCAGCGCTCTGATCGAGTATCGCTGGAAGGACGACGACAACAGCAGCGTGTGGAACGTCGGCTACGTCTCGCCCAACGGCGGTCGCGCCGGCGGCTGGCCCGGGATCGACATCGATCAGTTCGTGGTGCCTTACCCGTGCACCGTCTACTTCACGGCCAGCGGGCTCAACGTGGGAGGCAACTATCTCTCCTCCTCACGGTCCCCGTTCACCAACAACGACGTCATCAATCCGCTGTACATCTCCTTCGCCGACAACCAGACGGTCACCATCACCAGCCGCACCTGCCGTGACGTCGGAGACGACACCGGGCAGAATCCTCCCCAGCCGCCGAATCCTCCGGTGCCTCCGCCTCCGCCGCCGCCCCCGCCGCCGGCCAGGAATCCCGCGGACCTGAACGGTGACGGCAAGGCCGACCTGCTGGCGATCTACGACAGCGACGGAGGGCTCTACTGGTATCCGGGCAAGGGCGACGGGACGTTCTGGTCGGCCCGTTACTGGTCGCAGGCCGGGTTCAAGCTGATGGCGAAGGGCGACCTGAACGGCGACGGCAAGGCCGACCTGCTGGCGATCTATGAGGGCAGCAACGGGCTCTACTGGTACCCGGGCAAGGGCGACGGGACGTTCTGGTCGGCCCGCTACCTCGACCAGGCCGGCTTCCGCCACATGGAGCTGGCGGATCTCAACCAGGACGGCAAGCTCGACCTGCTCGCCATCTATGAGGGCAGCGGCGGGATGCACTGGTATCCGGGCAAGGGCGACGGGACGTTCTGGTCGGCCCGCTACATCGACCAGGCCGGCTTCAAGAACATGGCGGTGGGCGACCTCAACAACGACGGCGCGGCCGATCTTCTCGCGGTCTACGACGGAAGCCATGGGATGCACTGGTATCCCGGCAAGGGCGACGGGACGTTCTGGTCCGCCCGCTACCTCGGGCAGGCGGGATTCCGCCACATGGAGCTGGCGGACCTCAACCAGGACGGTAAACGCGACCTGCTCGCCGTCTATGACGGGAGCGGCGGGATGTACTGGTATCCCGGCAAGGGGAACGGCGAGTTCTGGTCGGCCCGCTACATCGACCAGGCCGGGTTCAAGCTGATGGCTCTCTGATTCACCGCAGGTCCGAGGCCCGTTCCGGTCCAGGGACGGGCCTCGCGGCATGACGGCGACGGCTGGTGATCCTGCCTGGCCTCAGTGGGTGGAAGGCCAGCGCGGCGGGGCCGGGGCCGCCTGTTCGAGCCCGGCCCAGTCGTCGCGTGCCGGGGCGAACGCTTCCACCACGACCGCGCCTTCCGGTCCTGCCTGGACCTCATGGGCGACGTTCGCGAGGATGCGCCAGGAGCCGCCGGGCCCCAGGTCCCGGGTCTCCTGGCCGACCCGGAAGGTGAGCGTGCCGTGCAGGCACAGGCCGATCTGCTCGTTGACGTGGCGGTGTTCGGGGACCAGGCCGCCCGGGGGCAGCTCGACGACGGCCAGGGTGAGCTGCTCGCCGTGGATCACGCGGGCCAGGACGTCTTTCCAGACGCGGGTGGGCGGGATGGCGCTCAGGGTGGTCAGCATCGGGCGGCTCCGTACACGGGTGTGGTCCATTCGGGGTGATCGGCCTCCTCGCGGCGGCTGATCGCTTGCAGCAGGCGCTGTACGGCGAGCGTCGTCTCGCCCGGGTGCCCGTCACCGACGGGCCGTCCGTCCACCTCGACGACCGGGGTGACGAGCACGGCCGTCCCGCACAGCAGAGCCTCGTCGCAGGAGTAGAGCTCCGAGCGGTGCACGCGCCGTTCCTCGACGACGGCGCCGGTGTGTTCGCGCAGGAGACGCATGACCTGGCTGCGCGTGATGCCGGCGAGGATGTCGTCCGTGGCGGCCGGGGTGGCCCAGCGCTCGCCGGTCCTGATCAGCACGTTGGAGGTGGTGGCCTCGGCCACGTAGCCGTCGCCGGTCAGCATGATCGCCTCGTCGAAGCCGTTGCGTAGCGCCTCGGTCTTGGCCAGCGCGGGCCCGGCGTAACTGCCGATCACCTTGGCCCGGTTGGGCACCGCGGCGTCGGCGGTCCTGCGCCAGGCGCTCACCGTGCAGCGCACGCCGCGCCGGTCGATGTAGTCGTCCGGCATGGGGGTCGCGGCCAGGTACAGGCGCGTGCCGCAGTCGTGCATCCGGACGGCCAGTTGCTCGCCCGCCTGCAGCAGGAGGGGGCGCACGTAGGCGTCGGCGCGCACCCCGTTGCGGCGCAGCAGTTCGGCGGTGAGATGGACGAGCTGGTCCGGGCCGTGGGGCGGCTCCAGCCCGAGTATGCGGGCCGAGCGCGCCATCCGCTCGTAGTGGGCGCGCGCCTGCAGCAGGTAGAGCTCCTGGTGATCGGGGTTCCAGCAGGCCCTGATGCCTTCGAAGGTGCCTGTGCCGTAGGAGACCGCGTTGGCCAGGACGCTGAGCCTGGACTCCTTCTCCGGTACGAACGCGTTTTCGGCGTAGACCTCGTCGTAGGGGGTTCCGAATCGCATGACGCCAGATTGAGGGGCTTGGTGCGTTAAGCACAATCGACAGCTTCTTAAGGAGGGGTTTAGCGTTTTCGCATGCTCGACTTGGCCAGGCTCCGCGTCCTGCGGGAGGTGGCCTGCCACGGGTCGCTCACTCGTGCCGCCGCGGCGCTGTCGTACACCACCTCGGCGCTGTCGCAGCAGATCTCCGTGCTCGAGAGGGAGGCCGGGGCCCGGCTGCTCGAACGGCACGCCCGGGGCGTGCGGCTGACCGAGGCCGGCCGGGCGCTCCTGGAGCACACCGAGCGGATCATGACGGAGCTGCGTGCCGCCGAGAGCACGCTGGCCGCGATCCGTTCGGGGGAAGGCGGGAGGTTGCGGTTCGGGTCGTTCACGACCGCCAACGCCACGCTCATGCCCCTGGCCGTACGCGCCTTCCTGCGCGAGCGGCCCGGAGTGTCGGTGGAGCTGGTGGAGGCCGACCGCGACGAGGCCGTGGCCGCCGTCGCCGCGCACGAACTGGACCTGGCGCTGGTGTACGAGTTCCCCGCCGTGCCCCTGGTGCTCCCTTCGAACGTCGAGGTGCGGCCGCTGCTCGTCGACCCGCTGTACATCGCGCTGCCGCCGGGTCACCGTCAGGCCGGGCGCGCCCGCGTCCGGCTCGCCGATCTGGCCGGCGAGCGGTGGATCCAGGGGGTGCACCGGGGGTCCACCGTCGACGTCCTGCCCCAGGCGTGCCGGCAGGCGGGGTTCGAGCCGGTCATCGCCTTCAGGACCGATGACCAGATGACGGTGCGAGGGCTGGTCGCCGCGGGGCTGGGGGTGGCGCTCGCCCCGTTCCTCACCCTGCCCGCGACGGCTCCCGACCTCGTCGTGCGCCCGCTGAGCGAGCCGTCGCTGACCAGGACCGTGATGACCGCCACGCCGGCACTGGCACGCCGGCTGCCCGCCGCCGTCGCGATGATCGGGCATCTGCGCTCAGTGGCCGCGGAGCTCCGCTCCGCCGGGGGTCTGGACGAACCCCGCGCTCGTCCGCTATCAATTGACTGAGTCAACGTATCCATTGATTGGGTCAACGATGTTTGCGATGATCCAGGCTCTCGACCGGTTCCACGCGTACGTCATGACCGGCATGGCCGGCTCGTTCTCCCTGGCCGAGACCCGCGTCCTGCTGGACCTGGCAACCCAGGACGGCTGCGAGGTCAGGTCCGTGCGGCGGCGGCTGCGGCTCGACCCCGGCCACCTCAGCCGGGTCCTGGCCAGGCTCGACGCCGCAGGCCTGGTCACCAGGCAACGCTCGGCCGACGATCAGCGGTGCCTGCTCGTCCGCCTGACCCACCGGGGACGGGCCGCGCTGGGCGACAACGCGCGGGCGCTGAGCGACGACGACCGGGCGCGGATCATCGCGGCGGTGCGGGCGGTGGGCGCGCCTGCCGTGGAAGGGGGGCGACGCGGGTGAGGTTCGAGCCGATCGCGGAGTGGGCCGAACTGGCGGCACGTGTCCCGGCGAGGTTGCCGGACCACCCCGTAGTACCGGGCCGGCCGATCCGCAGGTTCGCCCGCGAGCCCGCCCTCCGCGGCGCAACGGGCGCCGAGGCGATCGAGGACCTCTACCGGCGCTACTGGACCATGAAGGGCTGCTCGGCACCGGTGATGCGGGAGTGGACGGGCCATGGCATCGCGACGGAGCTGCGGATCGAGCAGCAGCTCGGGTTGTCCGGCAGGCGGCAGATCGAACGGTACGGCGTGGCCGGGTTCAACCGGCTCTGCCGCGCCTCGGCTCCGGCGACGATGACGCCGCAGGACGTGGAGGCTGTATGGGGGACGCTGAAGCAGCTGTACGAGCGGGGCCTGCTGCGCGAGGAGGAGCGCGTGTCGCCCTGGTGCCCGCGCTGCGGGACCGCGCTCGCCGGCCATGAGCTCGCCCGGAGCTACGAGGAGACCGAGGATCTCGGCCTGTACGTCCGTTTCCCGCTGCTGACCGGCCCGCTCGCGGGTCAGGCCGACCTGCTGATCTGGACCACCATGCCCTGGACCCTGATCCCTGCCACGCTGGCCGTCGTCGGGCCGGGCCTGGCGTACGTGCTGGCCACCGGCGGCAGGGCGGGGGACCGGCCCGTGGTGCTGGCCGCCGGCCGCGTGGCGCCGGCGCTGGGGGAGGGCGCGCGGGTGCTGCGCGAGGTGCCGGTCTGCGAGCTGGAAGGCGCGCGCTACCGGGCGCCCTTCGGCTTCGTGGGACCGGGATCGGCCGACGATCCGGACGGCGATCCCTCCTCGTGGCGGTTCGTGGTGGCCGACGGCTTCGTCAAGCCGGACGAGGGCACCGGGATCGTGCACACCGGCGCCGCGTACGGGCCCGACGACATGCGGGTGGCCAGGCGGCACGGCGTGCCGGTCGTCAAGCCGGTCGGCCCGGACGGCCGTTTCGACGCCCGCACCGGCCCGTACGCGGGCCTGTACATCCGTGACGCGGACGACCCGATCACCCGGCACCTGCGCGCGGCGGGGCTGCTGGTCCACTCCCGCGCGCACCGGCACGCCTTCCCGTTCTGCGTGTACTGCCGCACGCCGCTCCACTACGCCGCCGCGCCCGGCTGGCACCTCGGCCCCGACGCCGGGAACGGCTGGACGGTGTCGCGGGAACGTTACTGGGGCACGCCTCTGCCGCTGTGGCGCTGCGGCTCGTGCGGGCACACGATCGCGATCGCGTCCCGTGCCGAGCTGGGGGCGCTGGCCGGAGCCGATCTGGCCGGGCTCGACCCGCACCGCCCGTACGTGGACGAGATCTCCTTCGCCTGCGCGAGCTGTGGCGGCGCCATGACCAGGGTGCCGGGCGTGACCGACGCCTGGTACGACGCCGGTGCCCGGCACGCCCGCCACCCCGAGCCGCTCGACCTGGCCTGCGGCTCCCGCAGCTGGCTGTACTCCGTGGACACCGTCGCCCGCCTGGTGTCGGGACGCGACGGTCACCGGCACGCCCTGCGCCCCCCGGCGAGCGCGCCCCGCGACGGCGGCGGGCAGGTCTGCGACGTCTCCCGCTGGGCGATGTTCGACGAGCCGGACACCGCGGGCAGGACACTGCGCACGGTGTGGAACACGGCGGTCTTCTTCGTCACCTACGCCGGCCTCGCCGGCTGGACACCCCGCACAGCCACCGGCCGCACGGTCACCGGCCGCACGGTCACCGGCCGCACGGTCACCGGCCGCACGGTCACCGGCCGCACGGTCACCGGCCGCACGGTCATGGACCGGTGGGTTCTCGCCCGGCTCGCCGAGACCTGCGCGCGGGCCGACGCCGCGCTGTCCGGGTTCGATCCGGCCGCGGCGGCCCGCTGCCTGGCGCTCTTCACCGACGACCTGTCCAACTGGTACGTGCGCCGCTGCCGCGAACGCTTCTGGGCAGGCCGGGACGAGGCCGCCTTCGCGACCCTGCACACCTGCCTGGTGACGCTGGCCGGCCTGCTCGCCCCCTTCGCCCCCTGCCTGGCCGCCGAGCTCCACGAGAAACTGGCCTTCCCGCCGGATCCGGCGGAGCCGGACCCGGCCCGCGTCACCAGCCCCGTGCACATGACGCAGTACCCCCGCCCCGACCCAGGGGCTCGCGACGGCGAGCTGTGCTCGGCCATGGCGCTCGCGCGACGGCTCACCTCGCTGGGCCGGGACGCCCGGGCCGCGGCCGGCATCCCGGCCCGCCAGCCGCTGCGCCGCGCCACCGTCACCGTCCCCGCCGCCGAACGCGCCCGCCTCATCGGCCTGCGCGAGGTGGTCGAAGGGGAGCTCAACGTGAAAGCCGTCGAGTTCGGCGAGCCGCCGGGCCGCCGGGTGACCGTCAAACCGGACTTCCGCGCGCTCGGCCGGGAGTTCGGCTCACGGACCCGGGACGTCGCCGCCGCCATCGCCGCGGCCGACCCGGAACGGTTGCTGGCCCGGCTCGGCCGGGACGGCAGCGTCGAACTGCGGGGATTCCCGGTACGCCGGGCACACCTCCAGCTCGCCGAGACTCCGGCCGCGGGATGGCAGCTGTCCGCCGACGGACCGTACGCCGTGGCGGTCGACACGTCGATGGATCGCGGGCTGCGGCTGGAGGGGCTGGCCAGGGAGTTCACGCGGCTGGTCAACGACCTGCGCAAACGCCAGGGAAGCCGGCCGGGCGAGCCGGTCGCGCTGGCCGTGGAGGTGGTGCGCGACCCAGACGGCGAGCTCGCCGCGTTCCTCGAGGACCACAGGGCCGCCATCGCCCGCGGCGCCTACGCCGACCCCCTGACGATCGGCTCAGGCCCTTCACACGGTCCCGGAGAACCCGAACTCCTCGCCCTGGCCGGCGGGCAGCTCCACGTACGGCTCTCCCGGACCGGGGCACGAGCGCGGCCTTGAATCAGGTGGCCGCGGCCTCCCGCTGGTCCCTGATCGACGACTCCACGGACTCCAGCCGGATCTTCCGGCTGTCCGGCAGCCCCCACGCGGCGACGATCCCGATCACCGCCGTCCCCATGATCACGAACGCCGGCGACAGCGGCAGGCCGGCCTGCGTGGTGAGCACGTTGACGACCAGGGGCGGCAGGCCGGAGAAGACGAAGGTCCCGAGGGTCCAGGCGATGCCGCCCGCCGTGGCACGTACCTCGGTCGGGTAGAACTCCATCGCCACGGCGTGGATCGCGCCCAGGCACAGCGGGACGCTCACCAGGATGAGCAGGCCGCCCAGCACGGCCGCCGCGAAGCCGCCGCCGCGGGCGACCAGGAAGCCGGGCAGCACGAACAACATCGACGCCAGCCCGCCCAGCACGAGCGGCACCCGCCGCCCGACCCGGTCGCCGAGCAGCCCGACCAGCGGGTTGAACACCACGAGCGTCGAGATGAGGATCAGCGGCACCGCGCGGGCCTGGCCGGCCGACAGGTCGCTCTCACGCACGAGGTAGGTCGGGTAGTAGACGAACATGATGTAGAAGGTGGTTCCCAGCGCGCCGACGCAGCTCACGCGCAGGATCATGCGCCGGCTGCGCCGCAGGGCCGTCCCGATCGAGGCGTTGCGCACCCCGGCACGCGCGGCCTCGTACGCCGGCGGCTCCCGCAGCCCGTAGCGGAAGTACAGGCCCACCAGGGCCAGCGGCGCGGCGATCAGGAACGCCACACGCCACCCCCAGGCGTCGAACGTGCGCGCGTCCACCGCCAGGCCGATGATCACACCCGTGGCGGCCGCGGCCAGGGTGCCCAGGTTCCCCGCGGCGGAGATGAACGACGTCAGGAACCCGCGCCGCCTTGGTGAGGCGTACTCGCCGAGGAACACCGGGGCGACCGTGGTCTCCCCGCCCGAGGCGAACCCCTGAAGGAGCCTGCACACGACGAGCAGGATCGGGGAGAGCAGCGCCGCCGTCTCGTAGGTGGGGATGAGGCCGATGCCGGCGGTCGCCAGCCCGACCAGGAGGATCGACGTCATCATCGCGTTACGCCGGCCCACCCGATCGGCCATCACCCCGAAGAACAGGCTGCCCGCCGACCTCGACAGGAAGGAGACGCCGAAGACGGCGAAGGTCGCGATCAGCGCGGCCTCGGCGTTGCCCGCCGGGAAGAAGGCCGTCGAGATGGGGGCGACGAACAGGCCGTAGAGGGCCATGTCGTAGACCTCGATGAAGTGGCCGATCACCACGGCGCCCACCGTTCTGCGGCGCGAGGAGTCGACCTGGGTTTCACGTTCGTCGGCGGGTGTCGGCATGCCGGTTCTCCTGGTCATCGGACTGGCAGAATCGGTCCCCCCAAGGGTTTCGCCGAGGAGCCGGCGGGCCCCTGCAGTCGACGATGATGCCGGCCGGCGGCGTGCGCAACCCGCTCGCGGCCCTGTCCCGCGCGGCCCTGTCCCGCGCGGCCGGGCGCCGGGTGCCCGCCGTCGTCTCCGGGATCGCCGCCGCGACCTGTCAGCCGAGCTTGAGCAGCAGTCCGGTCAGCTCGGCCGGCATGGTGATCATGCAGTCGTGGCCCGTCTCCAGCTCCCACACCTGCGCCGGGCTGCCGTTGGGCTGGATCGCGGGAACGGGCCGCCGCTCGATGCCCTCCGGTACGCCGGCCACGCAGTGGATGTGCGTGCGCGGGATCCGGCGCACCGCCGGGTTGTCCAGCCGGACCGGTTGCTGGAGGCAGAGCACCGGCTGGTCCGACAACATCGCCCGCAGCCAGGCCACGTCCGCCGGGTCGGTGACGCCGAACAGGCCCACCGGCGGCGGCGATGCGGGCATCGGCGGGATCCGCCAGCCGGCCTCGGACCGCGCGGCCCGGTCGATGAGGGCCTGGGTCATGGGCTGCACGTCCACCGCGCTCTCGCCGTCCTCCGGGACCATCGCGTCGAGATAGACCAGGTGGGCGATGCGGTCCGGGATCCGGTTGGCGGCGGAGGAGATGACCAGCCCGGCGTAGCTGTGGCCCACCAGGATCACGTCGGTGAGGCCCTCCTCGGTGATCAGCCCGACGATGTCGCCGGCGTGCGTGTCCAGCCCCACCTCGGGGCCGAGCAGGTGCCTCTTGTCGCCGTAGCCGGTCAGCGACGGCGCGAGCACCCGGTGCCCGGCCGAGGCCAGCAGCGGGACCACCCGCTCCCAGCATCGCCCGCTGTGCCAGGCCCCGTGTACCAGTACATATGTCGACATGCGTAGCTCCTTGGTGCGTCGCAGGTGTTCGTCCGGAGATGAGGCTTCCGCCCGCCCGCCGGCGCAGCCAGAGCCCCCGCGATCCTGGGGGTGAGGGGGCCAGGCACGCACCGGGGTGCGCGCACTACCGTGGGGGGCATGAGCGAGGGATCCAACCTTCTGGGCGACTACGTACGCGCCCGCCGGGAGCTCGTCACCCCCGACCAGGCCGGCATCCCGTCCGTGGGCGTACGGCGGGTGCCGGGCCTGCGGCGGGAGGAGGTCGCGATGCTCGCCGGCATCAGCGCCGACTACTACCTGCGCCTGGAGCAGGGCCGCGACCGCAACCCGTCCGCGCAGGTCCTGGAGTCCCTGGCCCGGGTGCTGCGGCTCGACGACGACGCGACGGCCTACCTGCTCCGCCTCGGGTCGCGGCAACCCCGGCGGCGCCGGCGCCGGCCCCGCAAGGAGACCGTCCCCGCGGGGGTGGCCCGGCTCGTCGGCACGCTCACGCTCCCCGCGTACGTGGAGGGCCGCTACTTCGACGTCCTGACCGCCAACGCGCTGGCGACCGCGCTGTCGCCCCGCCTCGTGGAGGGGCGCAACCGCCTGCGGGACGTGTTCCTCGACCCCGCCGAGCAGGCCCTGTTCCCGGGCTGGGAGGACGCCGCGCAGGGCATGGTCGCCGGCTTCCGCGAGTCCGTCGGCACCGACACCGACGACCCCCGGTTCATCGAGCTCGTCGGCGAGCTCTGCCTCGCCAGCCGCCGCTTCAGCAGGCTCTGGGCCCGCCACGACGTGAACACGTGCGAAGGCACGCCCAAGCTCATCGACCACCCCCAGGTCGGTGGCCTGTGGCTGAACCGGGAGAGACTGGGCGTCAGCGGCGCGACCGGCCAGACACTCGTCGTCCTCCATCCGGACCCCGGCACCGGCAGCGCCGACAGGCTGGCGCTCCTCGCGTCCGTCACGCGGACAGGGAGCTGAGCGGCCGGGCAGGCGCCGCGGCGCGGCCGGCCCGCCGGCAACCGAACACCGG
This sequence comes from Nonomuraea thailandensis, assembly GCF_024172165.1. Taxonomy (GTDB): domain Bacteria; phylum Actinomycetota; class Actinomycetes; order Streptosporangiales; family Streptosporangiaceae; genus Nonomuraea; species Nonomuraea thailandensis. Next base: position 3,598,308 of record NZ_JAMZEB010000002.1, read on the forward strand.
CCATGCCGGCGACCTCACCCATCCGCCGAAGTCCGCCGCCTGAAGTCCCGCCGCCTGAAATCCGCCTCGCCGACGAGGTGACGCCCAGGACGGCGTGCTCGTAGCGGACGGCGACGCACGCGTCCTCGCCGGAGCCGGTGGGCGTGCCCGGCAGCACCGCACCGGCGCGCAGCAGCGCGTCGCGCCCCGGGACGGCTCTGCCGCAGGGCGCCACGGTGCCGGGCTCGCCTCGGTGGGCGTCGCAGTGGCGGGAGTACGCCTCGGCCGCCTCCACCCCCGGCTCCGTCTCGTCCACGGCGCGGCCCGCGTACTGTGCGTCCCAGCGCCCGGCAGCCGGAGCGCCCTCTCAGGCGGCCGGTGCGCAGGGGTCAGATGGCGAGCATCCCGAGGTCGCTTCCCGTCCGGACGAACGCGCGGACGAGCGGCGTCTCGCCGGCCGAGCGCCGGACCAGCGCCCACTCGGTGGACGGGGCGTCGTGGATGGGCAGGCACACGATGCCGGGATAGTTGTAGTAGCGGGTGACGTGCGCGTTGAGCGGGCAGACGATCCGGCCGGCGGCGACGAGCGCGAGTGCCTCGTGGAACGTGCGGACGCGCGGCCCCCGGGGAACGGGCGCCCCGGACGGGGTGGAGGCGGGCAGCATGCCCTCGAACCAGTAGCCCGGCCCGTCGGTTCCCGGGTCGAGGACGGGGCGGCCGGCGAGGTCCTCCATGGACACGGACGCGCGGCCGGCCAGGTCGGAGCTCCCGGCGACGGCGAGCACGCGCCCCTCGGTCAGCACCACGGGGCCGACGACGAGATCCGGCTCCCGGACCGGCAGCCACATCAGCTGCAGATCGGCCTCGCCCGAGCGCAACGCGGTGAACGGGTCGCTGAAGTGGAACTCGGTGACCTGCACCTCGCAGCCGGGATGCCGCTCCGCGAACGCCTCGATCAGCGGGCGCAGCTCGTTGCCCAGCGCGCCCATCACGCCCAGCCGCAGGGTGCCCCGGATCCCCTGCGCGACGCCGGCCGCGCGCTCCAGCCCGCCGTTGATCAGGTCGTACGCCTGCCGCAGGTCGTCGCGCAACCGGCTGCCGATGGGCGTCAGCCGTACGGCGCGGCTGGTGCGCCCGAACAGCGGAGCCCCGACACGGCGTTCCTGCTTCTTGATGGACTGGCTGACCCGGGCCTGGGTGATGTGCAGCTTCTCGGCGGTACGGCTGAAGTGCAGCTCTTCGGCCAGCGTCAGGAAGATCTCGATGTCCCGCAGCTCCATTCCGGCCCTTCAATCCATAAGCGTGGTGTTATGCCAGGTTATCGGGGCTGTCGTTGATCCACCGCCGGGCGGGGCTGGAGGCTTTCACGTGACGATCTGTGACCATTTTCGAGGGGAAGCTCGTGCATACGTACGCGGATGGCGCCGCGCTGCGGCTCGCCGGCCTGTCCAAGTCCTTCGGCGGCTCGCCCGCGGTGGACGGGATCCACCTGGAGGTGCCCCGGGGCGCGTTCTTCGGCCTGGTGGGCCAGAACGGCGCGGGCAAGACCACCACCTTGTCGATGGCCGTCGGGCTGCTGCGTCCCGACGCCGGGACGGCGCACGTCTTCGGCGCCGACGTGTGGGCCGGCCCCGGCCGGGCCAAGGCGATGATCGGAGTGCTGCCGGACGGCCTGGCCATGCCGGAGCGGCTGACGGGCCGCGAGGTGCTCACGTACCTGGGCCTGCTGCGCGGCCTGGACAGGGACACCGTCGACCGGCGCGCCGGGGAGCTGCTGAGCGTGCTGGAGCTGGACGCGGCGGAGAAGACGCTCGTGATCGAGTACTCCACCGGCATGCGCAAGAAGATCGGCCTGGCCACGGCGCTGCTGCACGCGCCCAGGCTGCTGGTGCTGGACGAGCCGTTCGAGGCGGTGGACCCGGTGTCGGCGGCGACGATCAAGCAGATCCTGCGCGGTTTCGTCGCGGGCGGCGGCTCGATCGTGCTGTCCAGCCACGTGATGGCGCTGGTGGAGCAGCTCTGCGACCACGTGGCCGTGATCGACAGGGGCCGGGTGGCGGCCGTCGGCACGCTGGACGAGGTCAGGGCCGGTCAGAGCCTGGAGGACCGGTTCGTGGGCCTCGTGGACGCCCGCGGCGGCGGCGTGAAGGAGCTGGCGTGGCTGTCGAACTGACGCTGGTCCGCATGAAGCTCGCGCTCCTGCGCCACTCGCGGGAGGGCAAGCAGGGGGCGATGACGTCCACGGGCGCCGCCCTGGGCGTGGTCCTGGCGGGCGGCACGCTCTGGCTGTCCGTGAGCGGTGACGCCGGCGCGCTGGCGGCGGCGTACGCGGTGTGGATGCTGGGCTGGACCCTGGGCCCGGTCGTCATGGGCGGCGGCGACGAGTCTCTCAGGCCGGAGCACTTTTCCCTGGCCGGGCTCAAGGCGCACCGCCTGGCGGGCGGCCTGCTGGCGGCGGCGTTCGTCGGCACGGCCCCGCTGGTCGGCCTGGCCGCCCTGCTCGGACTGGCGGTGTCCGGGGGCCGGGAGGGCGTGGCCGGGCTGCTGACGGCCGTGCCCGCGATCGTGTTGCAGCTCGCCCTGTTCGTCCTGCTGTCGAAGGTGGCCGTGGGCCTGCTCGGGCTGGCGCTGCGCTCTCGTCTGGGAGCGATCGGCGCCGGTCTGATCAACGGGGCCGTCCTGGCGGCGGGCTGCCAGATCTGGGTGTTCCTGGCGGCGTTCGACCAGAGCGGCGTGCCCGCGGCGGTCTGGCTCCTGCCCTCGGGCTGGGGGCTGCTCGCCGTCCGGGGCGACCTGGCCGCGCTCGCCGCGCTCGCCGTCCTCGACCTGCTGCTGCTGGCCGCCTGGACCGTGCTGCTGTCCAGGAGGTCAGGGGCGCCGCGCACGTCGGGCCGTCCCCGCCGGTCGATCGCGGCGCGCGGCGCGGGCGGCGCGGTGGCCGCCAAGGAACTGCGCACGTGGTCTCGCGACCTGGCGCGCAACCACCAGTTCGTCTTCGCCCTGTCGTTCGGCGTCTGCTTCGCGGCCGCCCCGCTCATCATCGGCTGGGACGGCATGCTCCCGGCCGCCGGCCCGATCTTCGTCGTGATGGCCGCCTCGATGACGTCCAACCTGTACGGCACCGACGGCACCGCGCTGTGGCTCACCCTGCTCACCCCGGACGGCGACGACGTGCGCGGACGCCAGCATGCCTGGCTGGCCGTGATCGCCCCGGCGGCGCTCGTGATCACCGTCGTGACCACGGCGATCGCCGGCGGGCGGTGGCCGCTCGTGCTCGCGCTGCTGCCCGCCCTGCTGGGCGGCGCCGCCGGGCTGGTGCCCCTGCTGTCGGTGTACGGCCTCATCCCGGGCACCGACCCGGCCCGGCGCGGCGGCAACCCGCTGCGCGTCAGCGACGACAGCGGCGGCCTGACAGGTCTGGCCTACCTCATGCTCGCCCTCGTCGCCGCGACCGGCGTGCCCGCCGGCCTGGTGGCCTCGTCGTACGGCTGGGCCGGCGTGCCCACCGGCACGGCGACGGGCCTGCTGTGTTACTGGGCCCTCGGCCGGCTGGCCGGGCACCGGCTCCGTGCCCGGGGACCGGAGCTGCTGCAGACCATGCGCACCGGCCGCCGCCCGGGCACGGCCTCCCGCCTGGCCAGCCTGCCCAGGCATCGCCAGGCCGTCGCCTGGACCGGCTTCGGCCTGGGCGCCGTCCCCCTGTTCCCCCAGGGCGTCGTCGCCGGGATCCTCGTCGCGAACGGCTTCGAGCGCCACACCTGGTTCCTGGCCACCTACATGCCACCCGGCCTCCGCTGGCCGGTCGTCACGGGCATGATCCTGCTCGGCCTGACCACCTACGGCATGGCGTTCCTCCAGGCCCGCCGAGCCGGGCTCGCGGCGAACCACCCCAGAAGTCTCCGAGCACGAAGGCCGGCCCCCCACTAGGACGCCCTCACCGGCAAGACCCCTGGACGCGTTCGCGCCGCTCGTCCCCGCCTGCCTCACCCTCCGGAGGCACCGGCGCGAGGGCGCGGCACCGATGGCGGCGAACGGGTGCCCGGCCTTCCTCAGATGCCGCTGCGCCTGCGGCCCTCGCAGAGCGCGGCCGAGGGGTCAAGGGCGAGCCCCAGCGACCGGTGCGCCTCGGACAGCGCCTCGGCGTGCCGTCCCAGGCGGTGGTGCGCCTCGGCGCGGCCCGGCAGCACGTCGTCCAGCGGGTGCCGGGGTACTGGGCGATCTCCAGGCTCCGGGCGGAAGGCGCCGCTCGGCCTGCCGGAGCCGGGCGAGCAGGATGTGCGCCGAGGCCGTCCTGCACGCTCAGTCCGGCTGGTAGCCGCCCTCCGGCTCGGCGCCGCCGGCGGGCCTGACCGGTAGGCCGGAGGCCTCCCAGGGCATCTGCCGCGACACGGCGCCGGCCCCCGTCTTCTCGATGCAACTCCCCGTGCACGGGGTCGCCCACGCGGCCGTTCCGCCGAACGTCACGACGGTCGTGGCCAGCAGACTCACCGCAGTCCCTGCGAGTTTCCGCATGATCGTCCATCCTTCGGTAGTTGTTGTCTGGCTTGTTCCGTACGGGGTGGATGCCGGGGCATGGAAGCACGAAGCCGGTTCCGTCCTGCCCGCAGCCGGGGCGAGAGCGCGGCGGCGAGCGGGCTGGCCACGAGCACGTCCAGTAGCGGCCCTCGACGAAGGCGGGGAACGGAAGCTCCGCGACCAGGCGGGCGGTGCTCGCCGGTACGGTCTCGCGCCGGGTCCTGCCCCGATTCCGGCGCGGTCGCTCCACCGCGAGGCTGATCAGGTACGCGTCGTCCTCGAGCTGCAGGACACGTCCGATCGACTCGAGCACGTGGACCGAAGGGTTGCGGTCACGGCCCTGCTCCAGGCGCAGGTAGTACTCGGCGCTGGTCCCGGAGAGCATCGCGACCTCTTCGCGGCGCAGCCCGGGGACCCGGCGGGTGCCGATGACCGGAATTCCGGCCTGCTCGGGAGTGACGAGCTCGCGGCGGGCCCGGAGGTAGTCGCCGAGGACGTTCGGCTCATGCGGCATGTCTGCCACGGTAACCCCGCGGCGGCCCGGCCTGGCTCCTCCCTGCCACTACCAGTGTCACGGGGAGCCTGGTCCGCCGGCGCCGGTCCGCGCGACGCTGACCCGGGCCGGGAGACGCGGCCGTTCGCCGAGGACGACTGGTCGCCTCTCGACGGCCCGGGCGTCGACGCGTACGGCAGGAGCAAGATCCTCGCCGAACGCGCGGCCCGGGACTTCGTCCGGACCGGGGGAGGCCGCATGGAGCTGGCCACGATCTGCCCGGTGGCCACCATGGGACCGGTCCTGGGCAGGGCCGTCTCCGGCGCGAACCACATCGTCCGGCGCAGCCTGAACGGTGACCTGCCGGGATACCCGGACCTGTACGTCCGGGTGGTCGACGTCCGCGACGTGGCGGCCGCGCGGGTCGTGGCGATGACCGCGCCAGGCGCCGCCGGCCGGCGGTTCCTCGTGGCGAGCGGTGAGGCCGCCATCGCGATGAAGGAGATCGGCGTCATCCTCCGCGAACGGTCGGCGACGCGGCCAGGCGGGTCCCGACGCGCTCCATCCCCGACGTGGCCGTCCGTCTCACCGCGCCCTTCAGGGCGGGGTTCAGGCCCGTCGCCGCGGATCTCGGCCACGTCAGGCGCGTGTCGAACGAGAAGGCGCGCAGGCTGCTCGACCTGCGGCCACGATCGTCTTCTGAGGCGATCGTGGCGTCGGCCGAGAGCATGATCGCCCAGTCGCCCGTCAAGGCTTGACCGGACGACCTCCCCGACGGGCCGGCGAAGGTGCCGTACGTCATGCGCGCACGCGGCTCCGAGTCAGATGGCCGCGTCCAGGAGGCAGCGAGGGGTTCCGTGCAGGTCGTCCACGACCACTCGCCCGGCCACGCCGAACACGTCGGCCAGCAGGGCCGGTGTGATCACGTCCGCCGGCCTGCCGTCGGCCCAGATTCGCCCTTCGTGGAGTGCGACGATGCGCTCGGCGAAGCGGGCCGCGTGGTCAAGCTCGTGCAGGACGGTCACGACGGTGAGGCCGCGGGCCTCGCGCAGGGCGCGCACGAGGTCGAGGACCTCCAGCTGGTGGCGGATGTCCAGGTGGGCGGTCGGCTCGTCGAGGAGCAGGATGCCGGTGTTCTGGGCCACGGCGAGCGCGAGCCGGACGCGCTGGCGCTCGCCGCCCGACAGCGTGTCGAGGACGCGGTCGGCGAGGTGGGTGACTCCGGCCAGCTCCAGCGCCTCGTCCATGGAGTCCGACTCCCACAGCAGTCCCAGGGGTCCCCGGTGCGGGTAGCGGCCCTGCCTCACGAGCTCGCGGACGGTGAGCGCGGGGACGGGCGGCAGGGTCTGGTGCAGGACGGCCAGCCGCTGGGCCACCTGCCGGCGTGACAGGGCGGCCAGGTCCGTCCCGCCGAGCAGGATCCGGCCGGACGACGGCTTGAGCAGGCCCGCGACGAGGCGCAGCAGCGTGCTCTTGCCGCACCCGTTCACGCCGACGAGGGCGACGAACTCGCCGGCTTCGACGGCCAGGTCGATCCCGGCCAGCACGGGGCGGGTGGCGTACGAGAAGTGCAGGTCCTGGACCATGACGCTCATTGCGATCTTCCCAGTCTGATCAGGACGGCGGAGCCGGCCAGTGCGGTGATCACGCCGGTCGGGACGCCGAGCCGGTGCGTGCCGTTGAGGAGGTGCCCGGCGAGCTGGGCGAGGCTGTCCGCGCCGGCCAGCGCGACGGCCCCGATGACGGCGGCGGCCAGGACCCGGCCGCCGAGCCTGCGCGCGACGTGCGGGGCGACCAGGCCGACGAAGGCGATCGCCCCCGCCAGGCTGGCAGCGCCGGCGGTCAGCGCGATGGCCACGGCCAGCGCGATGGCCCGGCCGAGGGCGGGGTGCAGGCCGAGCGAGGCGGCGTGGTCGTCGCTGGGCGCGAGCACGGCCAGCAGGCCCGAGCAGGCCCACGCCAGGGCGATGCCGCCGGCGATCCACCAGGAGGCGAAGGCCAGGTGCTCCCAGACCCGTCCTTCCACCGAGCCGATCAGCCAGCGCAGCGCGTTGCCGAACCTGCTGGGCTGGTAGGCGAGCAGCATCGTGGTCAGCCCGGCCAGCAGCGCGCTGCCGAGCAGGCCGTGGACCACCAGGTTGGCCGGGTCGCGGCCCGCCGACAGCAGCCAGGTGACCCCGCCGCCCAGCGCGCCCCCGGCGAGCGCGGCGAGCAGCGCTCCGGCGGCGGAGTCGGCGGGGAACAGGCCGAGGGTGAGCCCGCCGAGGATGCCGAGCACCGCGCCGGGGTTCACGCCGGAGAACTCGGGCGCGGCCAGCGAGTTGCGCAGCGTCGCCTGGAGCACGTACCCGGAGACGCCCAGGGCCGCGCCGGTGAGCAGGGCGGTGAGCAGCCTGGGCACGCCGAGCTCCCACACGATCTTCTCGGCCTGGCCGTCGGCGGCGCCGTCGAGCAGGCCCGTGATGGCGCCCAGCGGCTGTCCGGAGACGAGCAGGTGCAGGGCCGCGACCGCCGCGAGCAGCGCCGCCGCCATGGCCGCCCGGCTGGACCCGGCGCTGCGCGCGCCGGGCGCCGTCCTTGTCGTGAGCGTCATGCGGCGGCCCGCTTCCGCAGCAGGACGGCCCCCGTCAGGACGCCGGCCAGTGCCGTCCACGCGCCCAGCGGGGTCTCGACCGGGGCGAACGCCAGGCGCGCCGCCACGTCGGCCGTCAGGGTGACCAGCGCGCCCAGCGCGGCCGACCACGGCAGCCAGCTCCGGACCCCCGCCTGCGGGCGCAGCCTTCTGGCCACCACCGGCGCCAGGAACCCCACCCACGCGATCGGGCCGCACGGCCCGGTGACGGCGCCGATCAGCAAGGTCGCCACAGCCAGCACCCCCAGCCGGGCCCGGTTCACGCGGCTGCCGAGGGAGGCCGCCGCGTCGTCGCCGAGCCGCAGCAGGCCGAGCGCGGGCACGCAGAGCACCACGAGCGGGAGCGCGACGGCGAACCACGGCAGCGTCCTGGCGGTCTGCTCCCACATCAGGCCGGACAGGCTGCCGACCAGGTAGCGGAAGAGCATGTCGTACTGGAGCCGGTCGGCGGTGGCCATCACGGCCAGCAGGAGCGCCTGGATCCCGGTCGAGACGGCGGCGCCGATCAGCAGGACGCCGCCGGCGCTGCGCCCGGACCGGGCCGCGGCCAGCGTGGCGAGCCCGCCGAGCGCGGCGCCGAGCAGGCCGGCCAGCGGGTACAGCGAGGGGGAGATGGGCAGCGTCCACACCACGCACACGCTCACGGCCAGCGCGGCGCCGGTCGAGACGCCGAGCATCTCCGGGACGGCGAGCGGGTTGCGCAGCGACTCCTGCAGGAGGAGCCCCGCCGTGCCGATGGCCGCGCCGCCGAGCAGGCCGATCAGCACGCGCGGGACGCGCAGCTCCCAGACCACGACGTGCGCGATCGAGTCCGGTGCGAGCGACAGGAGGTCATGAGGGGACACGAAGGGCGTGCCCAGGCACAGTCCGGCCAGCGCCACGGCGGCCAGGCCGAGCCCGGCCGCCCACGGCGCGAGCGTGAAGGGGCGCCCGGCGGTGTCCGCCGGGCGCCCGTCGAGCGCCGTGCTCATCCGGTGGCCTTGGCGAGCGCCTCGTCCAGGATGATGCCGAACGCCCTGGTGCCGCGGCCCGACGACCACAGCTCGGTCGGGACCTCGTGCACCTTGCCCGCGGCCACGGCGGGCACGCGCTTCCACACCGGGTTGTCCTTGTAGTGCTCGCTGACGGAGGTGCCGAAGGACTGGATGAAGATGACCTGGGGCGCCTTGGCCAGGATCTCCTCCACGCTGTAGGCCTGCGCGGTCTCGAAGCCGCCGCCCTTGCTGGGCCAGGGGTAGGCGAAGAACTGCGACATGAAGTGGCCCAGCACGTCCTCGGTGGTGTTCACCCCGACCGAGGTGCCGCCGTACATCGCCAGGACCGGCTTCTTGTCCAGCCCCGCGGCCCTGGCCTTGGCGAGCCCGTCGGCGAGCTTGGCGCGGAAGCGTGTCTCGGCCGCCGCCTGCTGCTGCCCGCGGTCGGTGAGCTGGGCGAGCGCGCGCAGGTAGCCGATCGAGTCGTCGTAGGACTTCACCTGCACCACCCACAGCGGCGCGAACTTCTCCACGGCGGTCCTGAGCTGGTCGTGCACCCCGGCCAGGCCGATCACCAGGTCCGGCTTCGCCTCGGCGATCCTGGCGACGTCCTCGCCGCCGAAGCTGCCGGGGATGACGGGGATGTCGGCGCCCTTCGCGCCGAGGTAGTCAGGGCGGGACAGGAGCTTGGGGGTCGTGGTGGCCACCGGTGCCAGGCCCAGCTCGACGAGGGCGTCGTCGCACAGGCCGGTCAGGCACACCACGCGTTCGGGCTTCTTCTTCAGCGTGAACGTCTTGCCATGCGGATCGGAGACGGTCAGGGCCGCGGAGACGGGGGCGGGGGTCACCTCGGCGGCCTGCCGGGTCGCAGGGGCGGCGGCGGCGCCGGTGCGGGGGTCGCTCTGGCCGCAGGACGTCACCAGGGCGAGCAGGACGACCGCGATCAGGGGCCGCCTCGTCGCCGGCCAGAAGCGCTGACCGGCGGGGGAGAGAGCGCCGCGGCGCATGGGACCTCCAGGTGTGAAAACCATTATCAACTCTAGACGGTGAAAATAGTTATCATTTACGCTCGCTTCGCATCAAGGGCATTCCATGCCTCGAACGGATCGGAAGGACAGCGAGTGATCGTCCATCGCCGGTTGCTGCAACTGGCCGGCAGCGTGAGCGGGCCCATCGTGGCCTGCGTGGGGCTGGGCCTGGCCGTCAGCGCCGCGTACGTCGCCCAGGCCGTCCTGCTCGCCGCGGCCCTGGCCGCCCTGGTGCGCGAGGACGCCATGACCGCGGTCCGCCTGCTGGCCTGGGCCCTGGCCGTGATCGCGCTACGCGCTGTGCTCCTGTGGGCCAGGCAGGCCGTGACCGTGTGGGCGGGCGGGCTGGTCAAGGCCAGGCTGCGCGACCGGCTGATCGTCCACCTGAGCCGGCTCGGGCCCGCTCACCTGACCGGCACGCGCACCGGGAACCTGCAGACCACCGTGGTCGAGGGCGTGGAAGGGCTCGACCCGTACTTCAGCCGCTACCTGCCGCAGGTCGTCGTCACCTTCTGGGTGCCGGTGGCGCTGGTCGGCTGGCTGTTCACGGTCAACGCGCCGGCGGCGGCGGTCCTGGCCGCCGCCGTGGCCGGGGTCCTGATCATTCCGCGGTTCTGGGACGCGACCCTGCTGCGGCGGGGGCGCGGGCGCTGGGCCGCGTTCGCCGCGCTCGCCTCCGACTACCTGGAGGCGACGCAGGGCATGGCGACGCTGCGCGCGTTCGGCGCCGCCGGCACGCTGGGCTCGCGGCTGGCCGGGCGAGCTCACGACCTCTACCTGACGACCATGCGCCAGCTCAGGATCTCGCTGGTGGAGACCGGGATCAGCACGTTCTTCGTCCAGGCGGGCAGCGCCGCGGCCGTCCTCGCCGCCACGACCGCGGGCAGCGCATGGGAGGTCTTCGCGGTCCTGCTGATCGCCGTGGAGTGCTTCCGCCCGGTGAAGGGCCTCTCCGACGCCTGGCACGCCGGATATCTCGGGATCACGGCGGTCGACGGCATCGAGGCCCTGCTGGCGGCGTCCCCGGCCGTCGAGGACCGGGGGACGCGAAGCGACTTCCCTGACGCGCCTGCCATCACGTTCGAGCACGTCACCTTCGCCTACCCGGGCTCCCGGCGGCCCGCCGTCCGCGACGTCTCCTTCACCGTCGAGCCGGGCCGCACCGTCGCCCTGACCGGCCCGTCCGGTGCGGGCAAGAGCACACTCGCCGCCCTGCTGCAGCGTCACCACGACCCCGGCCAAGGGAGGATCACCATCGGCGGGATCGACGTGCGCGACCTCACGCTCGACGCCCTGCGCGGCGGCGTCGCCGTCGTGGCGCAGGACACCTACCTCTTCCACGGCACCGTCGCCGAGAACCTGCGCCTGGCCAGACCGGACGCTCCGGACGAGGACCTGGTCGCCGCCGCCCGGCTGGCCGCCGCCCACGACTTCATCACCGCGTTGCCCGGCGGCTACGACACGCCGCTGGGGGAGCGCGGGGCGACACTGTCGGGCGGGCAGCGCCAGCGCCTGGCCATCGCGCGGGCGCTGCTGGCCGACGCCCCCGTCCTGGTGCTGGACGAGGCCACCTCGCACGTGGACGCCCGCACCGAGCAGGCCCTGTCCGAGGCGCGGCGTGGCCGAACCTGCTTGATGATCGCCCACCGGCCCGGCACCATCAGCCAGGCCGACCACGTGGTGACCCTGGAGAACGGCACCCTTCTGGAGACCGTGGCATGAACCCGTCCATCCGCTGGCTCGCGGGCGCCGTCGGCGCGCACCGCCGCGCCTTCGTCTCCACCCTTGTCTCCAACCTGCTCGGGCAACTGGCGGTACTCGGCGCGAGCGTGACCGGCGCCTGGCTCGTCGGCCGCGCGATCAGCAGGCAGAGCGCGCCACTCGACCTGGCCGGCGCCGTGCTCGGCGGGCTGGTCGCCGTCGCCACACTGGCAGCCTGGTGGGAGACCTACGTCGCGCACGACCTGGCGTACCTGGTGCTGGCCAGGCTCAGAGGCCAGGTGTACGACGCGATCGCCAGGATCGCCCCGGCCCGCCTGCTCGGCCGCCGCAGCGGCGACCTGTCGGCGGCCGTGCTGTCGGACATCGAGACCCTGGAATGGCTGTTCGCGCACACCCTGGCGCAGCTCATCACGGCCGGCACGGTGCTGGTGGCCGGCAGCGTCGCCGCGGCGACGATCGATCCGCTGCTGCTGACGGTGTCGCTGCCGCTGGCCGCGTTCGTGGTGGCCGTGCCGCTGTGGTTCCGCAAGGCCTCGCGCAGGCAGGGCGACGAGCTGAGGGCCGCCACCGCCGAGCTGACCTCCGACGTCATCGACACCGTCCAGGGCATGCCCGAGCTCACCGCCTTCCGCGCGCTGGAACGCCGCAGGGAACTGCTGGCCCGCAGGACCCGCCGGCTGGCCCGCGCCCAGGCGGCCGACGCGGCCCGCGGCGGCCTGGAGGCGGCCCTGACCGACCTGCTCCTCGCCGTCGCCGCGGCCGGGACGCTGCTCCTGGTCGCCACGGCGATCCGGAGCCCGGCCGACGCGCCGGTGGCCATGGTGCTGGCCGCCGGCGCGCTCGGCCCGGCGGCGCAGGTGGCGCTGCTGCTCAAGGAGTACGGCACGCTGCGCGCCGCGGCCGACCGCGTGCACACGCTGGTCACCGCGCCCGCCAACGTGCCCCCGCCGCGCGACCCCCTCCAGGTGGCCGAACGGCCGGACGTGGTCTTCGAGGACGTACGCTTCCGGTACACGCCTGACGGGCCCGACGTGCTGCGCGGCGTGTCCTTCCGCATCCCGTACGGCACGACGGTCGCCCTGGTCGGAGCCTCGGGGGCGGGCAAGTCCACCTGCGTGTCGCTCCTGCTGCGCTACTGGGACCCGGACGGCGGCCGCATCCTGGTCGGCGGCGTGCCGCTGCCGCGGATCGCCGGGCTGCACCGGCACGTCACGGTGGTGCCGCAGGACGTGCGCCTGTTCGCCGGCACGATCGGGGACAACGTCCGGCTCGGCGCCCCCGGCGCCGACGCGGCGGCCGCCCTGCGCACCGCCCGCCTCACCGTCGATCCGGAGCTGCCGGTAGGCGAGCGAGGCGCCACCCTGTCCGGCGGCCAGCGCGCCAGGGTCGCCGTCGCCCGGGCGCTCGCCACGGGCGCACCCGTGCTCGTGCTGGACGAGGCGGTGGCCAGCCTCGACCCCGACAACGAGGCCCGCCTCACCGAGTCGCTCCGGCAAGCCGCAGCCGGACGGGCCACGCTCGTCATCGCCCACCGCCTGTCCACCATCCGCCAGGCGGACCACATCGTGCTGCTGGAAGAGGGACGCGTCGCCGCCGAGGGCTCCTACGACGAGCTCGGCGAGCGGTTGTCCCATCTGTTCACGCTGCACGCACCCGGTGTCGATGAGGGCATGGAGCCTCAGTAGTAGCGGGCCATGAGTTCGCTCGCCCAGGCCGGCTGGGTGACCGGTCGGCGGGGGGCGAACTCGATCAGGTACGGCTTGACGTCCAGGACCGGCGAGCCGGAAAGCGCGTCCAGGTCGGCGACATGCAGGTCCAGGCCGTCCACCGTGAGGAGCCGGCAGCGGGAGACACCCAGGCGGTTGGGGCGGTACGGCCCGCGGTGGGCGAAGACCCCGACGGGTGCCGCGGCCGGGTTTCCCCGTGGCGGGCGAGGCCGGCTGTCCACCGTGGCCGGATCGACGCGGTCGAAGAGGAAGACGATCTCCAGGTGGGAGAAGTCCTCAAGGCCGAGCACCGCCGAGGTGGTGAAGGATTCGCCGTCAAGCCGGATCACGGCTCGCACGTCGTGCCAGTTGTCCTCGTACATCTCGCTGCGACCGCCTACGACCTGGCCGACGGGGTGCAGGGTCACGGTCCGCGCTGTCATGGTGATCTCCGGCGATGTGTCCAGGTGGTCAGAGGGCGTGGGGGCCGAAGCGGCCCCAGGCGATGACCGCGGCCAGGGTGAGCAGCACCACGTTGACGGCGATGGCCGCAGGCTCCTTGCGGCGGGCGTGCGTGGCCACGGCGCCGAGCATGGTGATGGCCAGGCCGGTCGCGGCCAGCGGAGTGAGGATCGGGGCGATGCCGGTCACGGCGGGCAGGATCAGACCGAGGGCGCCGAGGAGCTCGGCCGCGCCGATCAGCCGGATCCGGGTGAGGGCGAAGTCCTCCACCCAGGGCGCCATGGGGCTCAGCTTCTCCTTGGGCCGGGTGGCGTGCATGATCCCGGTCAGGCCGAAGACGGCGGCCAGGACGGCCTGCAGTACCCACAGGGACACGTTCACGTCAGTTGCTCTCCTTCTTCATGTTCTCGGCCTAGTAGCGGCCGAGGGTGCCGCGGTGGCGGGCGAGGTGTTCGAGCCGGTTGAACAGGACCACTCCGACCGCCGTGATGAGCAGCGGCTGGGCCAGCAGCCAGCCGAGACCCCAGCCGGTCGGCAGGGCGGCCAGGGAGTGCCCGCCGAGCAGGATGTCGCGCATCGCCTCGATGCCGGGCGCGATGGGGACGGTCAGGCGGCTGAGGAAGGCGATCGGGCCGGGCATGGCGGTCAGGGGGACCAGGGTTCCGCCGGCGATGGCGTAGACGGCCACGGACAGCTGGGTGATGATCTCGATGCGTTTGAACACCAGGGTCAGGCCGCACAAGATGAGCGCGAGCCCGCAGGTGCCCAGGACGATGGAGGTCAGCGGCACGACGATCTGCGCGTCGACGGGCAGCGGCCCGCCCTGGAGGGCGATGGCGACGGCGCCGGTGACCAGGACGGCCAGAGCGGCGGGCAAGGCCGCGATCACGGCGGCGACCTGGCGGCCGAGGATGCTCGCGGCCGAGGGCAGCGGGGTCAGGCAGGTCTGCTCCAGCACGCCGGACTGGATGTCGCCCAGGTAGCTCCAGAACGCCCGGTTGACCTGCTCGTGGATGAAGGTCAGCGCCACCATGCCGAGCAGCACCGGCAGCAGCAGGTCCGCACGCAGCTGCCCGCGTCCCATGAACAGCACGATGAGCAGGTAGAACAGCGGGAACGTGATCATCTCCATCAGGACCTCGCGCCAGCCGGCGAGCAGGTTGAGCAGGCCCTTGCGGACTTCGGCGGCGAATCCGCGGATGAAGGTCATGACGCCTCCAGGGCTCGTCGATGGTTACGGGCGAACAGCAGGCCGGCGACGGCGGTGAGGAGGAGGGTGTGGATCAGCAGCCAGGGCAGCGCGCCGCCGGTCCAGACCTCGGCCAGGGTCCGGCCGCCGAACAGCGTCTGGTTCAGCGCCTCGATGCCCAGCGTCGTGGGCAGGAGTCTGGCCGCTGCGGCCAGCCAGTCCGGATACAGGTGCAGCGGCAGGAACGAGCCGTTGAGCAGCAGCACCAGCGAGGTGAACAGCGACTGCAAGGCGCCGATCATCGGCGAGACCAGGGCGAGGGCGGCCAGCAGGAAGGTGAAGGCCAGCGCGTTGACCGCCAGCAGCACGGCGGGCAGGAGCGCCGCCCAGCGCAGGGGGATGGCGATCTGGGCCACGACGATCGGGACGAGAGCGGCGACGGCGGTCACGGCCAGCCCGAACGCCGAGGCGGTGATCAGCCGGCCGAGCATCAGCAGCGACGGAGGCGCCGGGCTCATCTGGGCCTGGATGAAGGTGCCCGCGCGTTGCTCCTCGACGAGGTCGGCCACCATCACCAGGCCGGCGTACTGCAGGAACCAGTAACCGCCGATCGCGACCAGCGTGGGCGGCAGCAGGTCCTGGCGCAGCTCGCCCTGGCCCAGGACGAACTGCAGGCCGAGGTACATCATGGTGCTGATCAGCAGCGTGATCACGTGCCCGGCGGGATGGGCGAGCTGGACGCGCAGGCCCTTGCCGATCTCCGCGCGCAGGACCTCACGCATGGGACGGCTCGCTCACCAGGGCGAGGAACACGTCCTCCAGGTCGGGCTGGACCTGGGTCAGCGACTCCAGGACGGCTCCCTGCGCGCGCAGCCGCTCGACCACGTCGTACACCTCGCGTGGATCGCCGACCCGCGCGCTGATCGTGGTGACGCCGTCGCGGGTGACGGCGTCGAAGCCGGGCGGCGCCGCGCCCTCCACACGGATCTCGTACCGGTCGCGCTCGCGGAAACGGGCCAGCAGCTCACGCGTGGGCAGATCGGCCACGAGCCGCCCCTGCCGCATGACAGCCACGCGCCCGCACAGCTCCTGGGCCACGTCGAGCTGGTGGGTGGTGAGCAGGACGGTGGTGCCGAGCTCGCGGGCCTGCTCGGCGATCCAGCTCTTGACGGTACGGGTGGCCTCGACGTCCAGGCCGAGGGTCGGCTCGTCCAGCAGCACGATCGGCGGGTCGGCGATCAGGGCGACGGCGATCGCGACCTTCTGCTGCATGCCCCGGGAGAAGCCGCCGACCTTGTCGTGGCGCCGCTCCCACAGGCCCAGATCGGTCAGCAGGTCCTCGGCGCGCTCAGCGACCCGGGCCTTGCGCAGCCCTTTGAGCCGGCCGAAATACATCAGGTTCTGCCACGCCGACAGGCTCCAGTAGACGTTGCGTGAGCCTTCCAGCACGGCGCCGAACTGTGCCATCGCCGCCGGACGTTGCCGGGCCACGTCGAAGCCGCCCAGCCGGACCCGGCCGGAGGTGGGGGTCAGCAGCCCGGCCAGCATCTTGATCGTGGTGGTCTTGCCCGCGCCGTTGGGGCCCAGGAAGCCGAGGACCGATCCGGCCGGGATGCTCAGAGACACCTCGTCGACCGCCCGGACCTGCGCCGCGCCGTACACCTTGGTCAACGCGTCGATCTCGATCACGTCATCTCCTCGTGTGGGGGGGAAGCCCCGGCCCTCTCGCGGGGCCGGGGAGGTCGTCAGCGCTCATCAGTGCTCATCAGTGCTCATCAGTGCTCGTCCAGGACGTCGATGTCGTCGACGGTGGCCTCGCGCGTCAGCGCGAAGGCCGCGGCGGCCGCGGCGTCGCCGGGCACCGCCTCGCGGGCGGCTCGCAGGTCGGCGGCCGAGTCCCAGCGCCAGACGCCGACCCAGGTGGAGTCGTCGATCCGGCCCAGGCGCGCCTCGGTCAGCCCGGGGAAGGCCGCCCTGGTCGCCGACACCAGAGCGGCGTGTCTTGCGCGCAGCTCCTCGGCGTCGGAGGGATCGGACCGGAAACGGGTGACGGTGATGACCGGCATTACTAGCCCTCATATCTAGAGTTGGCTTCTAGTGAACGTATCTAGAGATAGACTCTAGCAATGAGCGGTGTCAAGCGGCCCGGCAAGCGGGCGCAGAAGGCGCATGAGACCCGCCGGCGCATCCTGTCGGCGGCACTGGAGCTGTTCGTGCGGGACGGGTACGGTGCGACGAACCTGCAGGACGTCGCCGGCAAGGCCGGGGTCGCGGTGCAGACGATCTACTTCGTCTTCGGCAGCAAGCGCGCCCTGCTGAAGGAACTGCTCGACGTGACGATCGCCGGCGATGACGAGCCGGTGGCCACCATGGACCGGCCCTGGTACGTCGACGCGCTGGCCGCCTGCACCGCCCAGGACATGCTGCGCGCCTACGTCGCGGGGGCGACCTCGGTCCTGGAGCGGGTCGCGCCCATCGGCAGGGTGCTGGAGGGGGCGTGCGCGAGCGATCCCGAGGTCGCGGCGCTGTGGCCCCACGACGTCGATCCGCGGTACGTCGTCCAGGAGAGGGCCGCCAAGGCGCTGGCCGGCAAGCCCGGCGCGCGGGTGGAGGTTTCCGTGCCGGAGGCCGCCGACCTGCTCTACGGCCTGCTCAGCCCCGAGCTGTACCTGCTGTTCGTGCATGCGCGCCGCTGGCCGCGCGAGCGCTGGGAGCGATGGGCCCGTCGGACCCTGCGAGCACAGCTCTGTTCCGATGAGGACTCTGGCGCCCTCGAAGCGGTCTACGACGCCGGCGAACCCGGCCGTTCCGCGAGCCGGGCGTCCAGCGTCCGCACACCGTGCTCGTGCGAGATCCTGCGGAACAGCTCACGCGCCTCTTCCCAGACGGCCGAGGCCGCGCGATGGTCGCCGGCGGCGCGGTGCACGTCGCCGAGCGCGAGCAGCGTCCGCGCCAGGTACGGGATCGAGCCGCGCGTGCGCCACGCCCGGACCGAGCGTTCGAGGGTGGCGACGGCGGCGGGCAGGTCTCCTTCGGCCAGGTCCAGCCGCCCGAGCACGCTGAGCGAGTCGGCGAGATAGTGGCCGAAGTTGCCGGCCTCGCTGTGGGCCAGCGTCAGCTCGGCGGTCACCCTCGCCCGCTCGTCCCCGACCGCGGCGAACAGCTTCGAGAGGTAGAGCAGCGAGAACGTCTCCAGATAGCGGTAGTTCAGCCGCCGCGCCATGGCCAGCGACCTCTCCAGCAGCTCCTGGCCGCCCGCGACGTCGCCGCAGAAGAACTTCGCCGCGCCGAGGAACTGGGTGATCGTCGTGGTGTAGTGCACGTTGCCGAGCGCCTCGGCGACCCTCGTCGCCTGCTCCAGGACCGTGTGCGCCGCGTGCGGGTCGTCCTCGCCATGGATGATCGCCAGCACGTGATAGGCCCGCGCCTGGCCGCCGAGGTAGCCCGCGTCGGCGGCCGTGCGCAGAGCGCGCTGCGCCAGGGCGAGCGCCTGGGCGCCGCCGTTCCCGTCGGCCGTCATGCTCCAGGCCAGGGTGGCCAGGGCGTCGGCCGTCCCGACCGGATCGTTCAGCATGGTGAACAGGTCGAGGAGCCGCGAGGCGCCGGCCCTCATCCGGATCATCGCCGGTCCTGGGCCCGCCGGTGAGCTCCAGGTCGTGACCTCCAGGAGGCCGCGCATCAGCACGGCCTCGCCGCGCCGGTCGCCGCTCTCACGGCAGAGCGCGAGCGCCTGTTCGTGCATGCGCTGCCAGCCGTCGTACAGGCCGCGCACGTTCAGGTAGGTCTCGGTGGATCCCGCCAGGTCCCACGCGAGCTCGGTCAGGCGTGCCTCGCACGCCTGGGCGACCCCCGCCATCAACGCGGCGTGCTCGGCGCCGAACCACGCCATCGGGTCGGCCAGCAGCGGGCCGGAGTCCGCCGCGGGCAGCCGCCAGCGCGGCGCGGAGCCGTGCATGGGCGCGTAACAGGGGCCGGGGACGCGCTCCGCCGCGACCTCCGCCAGCGCCAGCCACGCGCCCAGGGCCCGCCGGAGGGCGGCCTGGCGTCCGGGTTCCGGATCCTCGCGTTGTGCGCGCTCGCGCGCGTACAGCCGGATCAGGTCGTGGAACCGGTAGCGGTGCCTGCCCGTCTCGTCCGTCCCGGTGAGGTTCAGCAGGTGGGTGTCGAGCAGGGTCTCGATCTCGCGTTCCGCCTGCCGTACGGGGACGTCCAGGAGGGCCGCCACCGTCCAGGAGGCGAAGTCGGGTGCGTCCAGCAGCCCGGCGAGCCGGAAGGCCCGCCGGGCGCCCGCGGGCAGCAACCGGTAGCTCATCTCGAATCCCGCGCGGACGTCGAGGTCGCCCGCGACCAGTTCGTCCAGCCGGTGCCGTTCCTCCCCGAGGACGCCGGCGAGGTGGGCCAGGCTCCACTGCCTCCTGCCGAGGAGCCTGGCCGCCGAGATGCGGACCGCGAGCGGGACCCGGCCGCACAGCCGGGTGATCTCCAGCGCCGCGTCCGGGTCGTCCCGGACACGGTCGTCGCCCACGATCCTGCTCAGCAGGTCCAGGGCCTGGCCCGACGGCAGGACGTCGAGCTCCAGGAGGCTGGCCCCCTCCAGGCCGACCAGCCGGACCCGTCCGGTGAGGAGCACGGCCGTGCCCGGGGCCCCGGGCAGGAGCGGCCGCACCTGCTTCTCCCCGGCGACGTTGTCGAGCAGGATGAGGATCCTGCGTCCGGCCAGGCAGCTCCGGTAGAGAGCCACGCGTTCTTCCAGGGATTCGGGGATGCCGGTGGGGCTGACGCCCAGGGCGAACAGGAAGCGGCTGAGCACGTCCTCCGGGCGGGCCGGGTCCGCGGAGGCGCCGCGCAGGTCCGCGTAGAGCTGGCCGTCGGGGAAACGATCCGCGATCCGGTGCGCGACGTGCACGGCGAGCGTGGTCTTGCCCAGCCCGCCCAGGCCCGCGATGCCGGCCATGGCGACGGTGCCCGGCCGCCCCCTGGTGAGGGCCTCGGTGAGGCTCGCCACCTCGTCGTCCCTGCCGGTGAAGTCCGCGATGTCCGGCGGCAGCTCGGCGGGCGCAGGAGCCGCCGGGGGTTCCGGCGCCGGGGCCGTGACCTGGGCGGGACCGTCGGCGGACGGGGCAGGCGCGTGCGCGTGCCGTACCTTCCCGCTCGGCTCGATGCCCACCTCGTCCGGCAGGCGCGCGGCGCGTTCACGACCGGCCTCCGCGGGGGCACCCGCGATCGTCGCGACCGCGCGGGGGACGAGGTCGAGCGAGGGGTCCTGCCCGAGGATGCGCTGGTGCAGGTCGTGCAGCTCTCCGGCCGGGTCCAGACCGGTCTCCTCGATCAGGGTCCTTCGGGCGCGCGCGTACTCGGCGAGCGCGTCCGCCCGCCGGCCGCAGCGGTACAGCGCCAGCATCAGCTGCGCGCGCAGCCGCTCCCGCAGGGGGTGCTCGCCGGTGAGTGCGGTCAGCTCGCCCAGCAGCCTGGCGTGGCGCCCCAGCCGGAGGTCCACGGCGATCCGCGACTGCAGGGCCGACAGGCGCACCTCGTCCAGCCGTAACGCCTCCGCGGCCAGCATCGGGACGTCGGTCATGCCGGCGAACGCGGGCCCGCGCCAGAGGCTGAGCGCCTCGTGCAGGCGGCGGGTGGCCTCCTCCGGCTCACCGGCGGCCGCCACCGCCTGCCCTGAGCCGGCCAGGGCCTCGAACCTCGCCGCATCCAGCTCGTCGCCGGCCACCGGCAGCAGATAGCCGGAGCCCTGCCGCATCACGAGGGCGGGATCGCCCAGGCGCCGACGGAGCCGGTGCACGTAGGTCTGCACGTTCTTGGTGGCGCTCTTCGGAGGGGAGTCCCCCCAGAGCGCCACGACGAGCTGATCTTCCGAAACAGGGTAACCCGCCTGGCACAGCAGAACCGCCAGCAGCACCCGGGCCTTCGGCGTGCCCAGATCGAGCTGCTCACCTTCGCACCACACCGTCAGCGGACCAAGTATCCCGAACTCCATCGCGCCCCCTTGGCTGGAGGCACTGTAGACCGGGACGGCCGGTTCCGCCGGTGCACCGGGTGACGAAACGATTGCGAATCTTGCTCGCCCGGCCGCGCGCGACCCGGCGACGGGCGTATTCCCGTCGTATTCCGTGGTGCTGCCGGCCCGTGCGACGATCACGCCGGTGAACCCCGGTCAGGGGATCGCCCGCCGCCCGGAGACGCATCCCGTCAGCGGCCACCTGCCATCTCACCCCCGGAGAGCCGATCTCCGTCCGAGACAAGGAGGAACGTTTGCGCCCGCTCAGAATGATCATCACTGGGGTCGCCGCCGCGACGGCGAGCGTCGTTCTCGCCCAGCCTGCCCTGGCCGCCGGCTTCCAACGGGATGTCGGGGACGGGATCGTCCGGTACGCCGACCCCACCGACGAGCTGTGCGTCCGGGCGGACGACACCACCGGGACGGCCTGGGTCGAGGTGACCCTGACCCGGCCGGGCGTGGTCGGAAAGCCCGTCGTCATCAGGGACGACAACGTCCGGCACCCGGGCGCCACCTGTGCGGTGCTCACCGCCTTCGAGGACACCACCTTCCGGGCCGCGTACGAGAGCTACTGGAGCGGGCGCGGCACCGTCCTGCGCGGGGCGTTCCAGTTCGGTTCCTGACGCTCGCCCTGCTCCACCGGCAAGCGATGTCCCGCCCGCACCCCCACCGCCAAGGATTGTCATGCGCACATTCACGAGGACCGCCCTGGTGGCCGCGGTCGCCGCAGGGTCCATGTTCGTCGGAGCGTCTCCGGCGCAGGCCGCCAACCGCGACGACTGCCGTGGAAGCGTGACCGGCATCCGCACGAGCGGCTCCGCCGTCGTCATCTCGTACGCCGTGGTGTGCGACCGGGTCCAGAGCCGCATCGTCGTCTCGGCGGAGGCCACCCGCCACTCCACCCCCATGCGCGCCGCGCGCCGGACGAAGACCTGTAACAACGCCATCAGGTGCAGCGTCCACCCGCGGATCTCCAATCCGCGTGGCAGGCAGTTGTTCTCCGGATCGGCCTTCGCCGCGATCGCCAGGCGAGGCAACTACCTGGCGGGTTGCGGGCTGGTGGAGAACCTGCTGCGCGGAGGCCTGACCCTGGACGCGATGATGACCTGCAGGGCCTCCGACGAGTTCCACTGACCGGCTCGCTGACGTCGCGCCCGTGATCGGCCGGGGCGCCCGGCCGATCACGGCGGATCACGTCAGGTGCGGTACTTGCACGTCATGAACGCGCTTCCTCTGAGGCCGGACCACTTACAGGTGCTGTACGCCGGAGTGAGCCGTGGATGCGTCATCGTGGTGTGCCCGGCGGAACCCCTCGAACTGTACGAAGCGCTGGTGACGTTCGAGTCGGAATAGAGATGCACGGTCGTCCAGGTCCCTGACTCGACGGTGCCTTGCCTCTTCCTGCGGATGGGCATGGCCTGATCCCTGGTCCCGGAGGCCGTCATCGCACCGGGGTGGGGGCCAGGTCGGAAAGGGTGAAGGTGCCGTTCGTGCCGGCGACGCCGCGCGGCGCGGCCGGCTCCGCCGCGGGATCGGACAGCACCAGGTTGGGCGACACCACGGTGTACCCGTCGCCCAGCCGGGAGGCGGGCACGCCGTCCGGCAGGAGATAGGCCTCACTCGCGCCGGGCGGGCCGGCCACCTGCAGGCCCACCCCCTTGCCGGTGAACTCGGACGGCGGCGCGCACGAGGCGCCGGCGACGAAGTCGGCCGCCGTGTCACCGATGACCGTGATCAGGCAGAGCCTGCCGCCGGCGTCGATCCCCGACCAGTACGTGCCGCCGCTGGCGGAGCCGAGCAGCCGGGTCGTGGCCGGGGCGACCAGGTCGCCGACCTCGGTCCCGGCGGAGACGAACGCGGGCAGCTGATCCGCCGCGGCCTGCCCCTGCGACATCAGCGACAGGTGCCCGGCCACGTCCTCGGGGACCGCGGTGCCGGCCTGCGCCGTGGCGACGAGGGAAAGGCCGATGGCCGTGGTCGCAGCCGCCAGGATCAACGCTTTTCTCATGACGAAATCCTCTTTTCCGCTGCCATCGTGGTCATCCGGCGATGCGTGATTCGCAGGTGAGGGTTTTACCGGCGGTCGAGCCCCCGAGCACCCATTTGCAGCCGCTGCGGCCGGAGTTGTAGCGCGGGTGACTCAGGACGACGACTCCGCTGACGCTGTTGGCGGTGGCGTGCAAGCCGCCGTCCGCGCCGTTGTAGGTGTTCGCGTACAGCCGGAAGAGACTGCCGCCGATGGTGGTCCGGCCGCCGCTCCTGGCACCCATCGCCGCCTGGAGGTAGAGGGTGCCGCCCCGGGCCGAGCTGTTCTTGTACGTCGTGTAGTGATCGGCGTGCGCCGCACTCGGAGTCACGGCCACCGTCGCACCGACGGCCACGATGACCATGAGACAGGAGGTGAGTTTCATCAGTTCCCTTCGCGCAGAGAAATGAAATGAGCTCCGCCGCGTCCTGATGATGAAACCGGCCGGCACACCGGCGGCACATTCTCGGAACATGACCCGGATATCCCGGCCGTGTACCGCCGGATGATTGGCTCTCCGCGAAAACCTCGACCCAATGGAGTCACATGATGATGGTCATCCGTCGGCCTGGTCTGCGCCGGGCCGGAGTGGTCGGCCTCGCGGTCGCGACGGCGGCGATCGGTGCGGTCACTCTGGCCGGACCGGCGCACGCGGACTACTTCGTCGGGATGTTCCCGACGAAGGCCGCCTGCGAGCGGGAGCGGCCCAAGTACAAGTCGTCCTGGACCACGCCGAGGCCGTGCTACTTCTACACGGCCAACCCTCCGGCTCGCGGTTCCTGGGGATTCTCCGTGGACGAGCGGTACTGAGCCACGCTCCCGGCGAGTGCCCCTTCGCGGTCGCGAAGGGGCACTCGCCCGCGGGGGAGCCGTCCGGTTCCCCGGGCCTTGACGATTCTCAGGCCGAGTACGGGCTGGTCACGGCCTCCCGCTCCCGATCTGGGCCCGCCCTTCTGCCAGCACCACCGCGCGAGCGTCAGTCCTGAGGTCAGGCGGCGATGCTGCCGACGGTCAGGTCCGTCAGCGCCTCGACGGCCGCGGCGACGGTGGCACGCCCCCGGTTCAGCTCCGCGGCGATCGCCTCGGCCGCGCCCAGCACGCCGGCGCAGCGGAGCCGGAGGGCTTCCTGCGTGAGCCCGGAATACGGCCGCAGGGCGGTGGACATCAGGTCCGTGTAGCCGTCGAGCAGCTCACGCTCGATCGCCTCCATCTCCTGGCTGCCCTTGAGCGCGGCCGAGATGGCGGTCCACTCCGGCATGTCGGTGGCGCAGGCGAAGTAGGCGGCGCTCAGGACGCGGGCGATCTCGCGGGGGACGGCCGGAGCGCCACGCAGAGCCTCCTCCGAGGCGGCCCGGTGCCGCTCTTCGAGCCGCCGGTAGAGCG
This sequence comes from Nonomuraea thailandensis, assembly GCF_024172165.1. Taxonomy (GTDB): domain Bacteria; phylum Actinomycetota; class Actinomycetes; order Streptosporangiales; family Streptosporangiaceae; genus Nonomuraea; species Nonomuraea thailandensis. Next base: position 3,622,427 of record NZ_JAMZEB010000002.1, read on the forward strand.
CGATCAGCAGGCCGGGGCGGGTGCCGAAGTGGTCGTAGACGACCGGCCTGCTCACCCCGGCGGCCTCCGCCAGGCTGAGCAGCGTGAGGCTGTCGGTGCCGTGGGCGCGCACGATCGCCATGGCGGTGTCGAGCAGTTGCTCCCGCCTGGCCGGCTTGGACAGGCGAGTCGATCCCGGAGCCATCGTCCTCCCTTGCGTTGCCTCCCAGCTTAAGCTACAAAATGTAAGTTACAGAATGTAGGTTAGTGGGAGGACATCACCGTGGAGCACTCCGTACTGATCATGGGCGGATCCGGCCAGGCGGGCGCGGGGACCGCGGCCCTCCTGCGCCGGTGGTACCCGGAGCTGCCGCTGACGATCGCGGGCCGCGATCTCGGCCGCGCGAGGAGAGTCGCCGACGAACTCGGCGGCGCGAGCGCCGCGACCATCGATCTGCGGCGAGGCGACCTCGGCCTCCAGGGGACCGGCGGCTACTCGGCGGTCGTGGCGACGGTGTGGGACAGCCATCTGAACGGACTGCGCTACGCGCAGGACCGCGGCCTGCCGTACGTCAGCATCTCCAGCGGCCTGGTCGACATCGGACCCGAGGTGGTCGCCGCCGGCCTGCGAGCCGGCGCGGCGCCGGTCCTGCTGGCCAGCCACTGGTACGCGGGGCTCGTCGTCCTCGCGGTGCTCGGCCTCGCCGGGGAGTTCGACCGGCTCGACACCATCGAGGTCAGCGGCGTGCTGGACGAACAGGACAGCGGCGGGCCCGCGGCCGTGGCGGACCTGGAACGCCTGCTGGCCGCCACCTCGGCGGGGCACGTCCGCCGCGACGGCGTCTTCCACTGGGTCAGCGGCCCCGACGCGGAGGTGGAGGTCACCGGCGTCGACGGCGCCGTGTTGCCCGGCCGGATCGTCCCCATCCTCGACGTGCCGAGCCTGGCCCTCGCGACGGGCGCGCCCAACGTGCGCTTCGCGTTCGCGATCGGGGAATCGGCGGGCAGGCGGCGCGGCGGGCCCGCGTCGGCGGAGGTCGGGATCGACCTCGAAGGCGTGGACCGGGCGGGCGCGCCGCTCAGGATGATCCGCCACCTCCTCCACCCGGAGGGGCAGCGCCCTCTGACGGCGCTCGGCCTCGCCCTCGGCGTCGAGCGGCTGCTCGGCCTGCGCGGCGCCCCCGTGCCGCCCGGCCTCCACACCCCCGAGGCGTTGATCGACCCCGGCTACGCGGCCGAGCGGATGGCGGAGATCGGCGCCACCCTCACCGGCGCGCACGGCGATCGCTGACTCCGGGCGGCGCGTCCGCGCGTGTCAGTGGTCCGGGCGACTCGTACCGCTCAAGGTGATCGCGAAACCAGTCGAGCATGAAGCGAAGTGAGGCCATGCCGTAGTCAAGGGTCGCGCGCTGATGGGCGGCGATGTCGCGCTGCTCCCGCGGGACGTCCAGGGTGTCGAGGAGCTTGTCGAGGGCCGAGAACGCGGCGAGGTCGGTTTCTATGCGCGCCACGATGCGGTGGAGCACCGGTGCGCGTTCGCCGGGTTCCACCAGGCCGAGGAAGTAGAGCCTCGACAGCGCCGTCTTCTCCAGATCGGGCCCGGTCGGCTCTCCGGTCATCCAGGCGCGGAACTCCTCACGGCCGGCATCGGTCACGCGATACACCTTCCGCCCCCGGCCTCCCGTCTCGATGCTGGCGACCTCGATGAACCCTCGGGCGAGCAGGGTGTCCAGAGCGCGCTTGATGCTGCCGCTGCTGGCGCTGTAGAACAGCGCCACGCTGGCCTCGAAGCCTTTGATGAGGTCGTAGAAGGTCTGCGGGGCGATCATGAGCAGACCGAGGATCACATGGGCCACGTCGGCGAGTATAGACCGTTGACTCTCATAGACATGTCCAGTAGACATATACCCCTCATCGGGGGCCTCGGCGAAACGGGGCGACGGGCCTCTCGAGCGAACGCAGACGAGGAGCATTCACGTGACATCGCCGCTCGCCACGACCCATGCCCAGGACAATCACGTCCCCGCGGACATCGGCGCGCGGCTGACGAGCCTGCTGGCGAACCTCGTCGCGCGACGCGGGATACACCACGCCAACCTCGCCGTCACCAGCGGCGACGGGAAACAACGCTGGTCCGCCGCCGCCGGCCGCCCGCTGTCTCCCGACACCCCGTTCTTCATCGCAAGCATCACCAAACGTTTCATCGTCACGCTGGTGCTCCAGGCGCACGAGCGCGGCGAACTGGAGCTGGACGCTCCGATCAGCCGCTACCTGCCAGGGGAAGTGATAACGGGACTCCACGTGCTCAAGGGGGTCGACCGGACGTCCGCGATCACGGTGCACCACCTGGCGAGTCACACCTCCGGTCTGCCCGACCACTTCGAGAGGCGTCGTGACGCCCCCAGCCTGTACGAGCGCCTCGCCGCCGGCCGGGATGTGGCCTGGACCTTCGAGGACACGATACGGACCACGCGCGAGCAGCAGCGCCCGCACTTCGAGCCGCAGGACCTCGACGCCGCCCGGCAGAAGGCCCGCTACTCCGACACCGGCTTCCAGCTGCTCATCCGCATCCTGGAGACGGTGACCGATCGGCCCTTCCCCGACCTGCTGACCGAACGCGTCCTCGCTCCGCTCGGCCTGGAACACACCTGGCTCCCAGGACGCCGCCCACCGGACCCGGCGACCCCGGCGCCCTCGCCGCTCTACGCGAGACAGCGCCGCGTGGACCTGACCTCGTTGATCGAGTCCAGCAACGACCTGTTCAGCACCACCGGCGACCTCCTCACCTTCCAGCGAGCGCTGCTCGACGGCGAGCTCTTCAGCGACGCCCGCTCGCTGGAGCTGCTCACCGGGCGGCGCAACCGGCTGCGCAACATCCCCGTCCTCAAGTACGGACTGGGCACCATGTTCTACAAGGTCGGCCGGCTCGTGTCGCCGGGGCGGCGCCCGGTCACGCTCGCCGGCCACTCGGGAGCCACCGGGACGTGGCTCTTCCACTGTCCGGAGCTCGACCTGCATATGGCCGGCACCGTTGACCAGACCAAGGGGCAGGCCGTCCCCTTCCGGGTCATGGCGCGGTGCCTGGACGCCTGGCGCACGTGAAGGTGAACGTCCATGGCCTGCTGGCGGGAACAGGGGCGCAGGACCATCGCGACCTCGGGATCAGCCGGACTCCGCGAGCAGATGCACGACACCGGCCGGGTTCTTGATCCAGTGGGTTCTGGGATCGAGATTCTCCAGGGCTCGACCTCGTCACACGGGTGGATACCGCCGGCGGCCAGTCCGGTCACTGCCGCGTCCAGGTCATCGGTGTGCCCGCGCGGGGCGAGGTCACGGGGACGATCCGGGTGGCGGCCTTTCGCAGTGCGGCCTTCCACCTGCTGCCCGGGGTGCTGGTGCGGTTCGGGCAGCGGTATCCGAAGATGACGGTGACCGTGCGGATCGTGCCCGATCTGGGGCGGGGGTCGCGGGGGAGGCGGCGGACGGGCGCGCCGGGGTGGTGATGGCGATGGTGGGGCACGGACTCGGCGCGGCGATCGTGCCCAGGCTGTCCACGGTGGGCGCGCCTGCCAGGATCGCGACGGCCGAGCTCGGCGACGGTGCGCCGCAGCGCCACGTGGGCCATGTGACCACGCCGGAGCCGGCCGGCCGGCCCCCATTCCCGAACACCACGATAACGGCGCAACGCCTCTCGCCCACCGGGAACGAAGGCCCATCGATCAACGACCTCCCGCAGTTCGGGCTCTGTGAGCCAGGCATGCCAAGCGATCTCCGACGGATCCGGAACCAACGGCTCGGTGATCACAGCCTCGTGCACCCCGAACCACACAGGGCTGACCCCGTCCCGGCACAGGAACGTGAACATGAAACGCACCGGAACGCCGGCGCCCAACTCCTCGGACAGCTCGCGGGCCGCCGCGTCCTCATATGACTCGCCCACGCCCACGGCACCGCCGACCATCACGTCATAGCGGCCGGGAAAGCGAGGGTGCCGCTCCGCTCGGCGCAGCACCAGGATCCGCCGCATCGGATCGCGACAGATCGTCGTCGCGATCCGATGCAGCCATCGCCGACGCTCCGCCTCCGCGCGATCCACGACTCCCAGCACGCGGTCCAGCTCATCCACTCGCTCGACCATCTCGCCCATGCGGGACACGATCGCAGGCACCACCGACAACCTGCTCCACGAGCACCCCGAGCCGGCGATCCGCGTCACCCGCTCTGCCCGGACTCGTCAAACGCCCTTCAGGACACGGTCAAGCGCCGCCCGGCCCGCGGGTCCCCAGTTCGGCTTGCCGCCAGGAAGGCCCCGATCCCCGTTCTGCCCCATGAGCATCAGGAAGAGGCTCTTCATGGCGGCCAGGCCGCGAGCGCGCCGGATCGCCGCCTCGTCCGCGTGCGCGTACGCGCCGAAGAACCGGGCGGCCGTGCCCTCGGGGAGCAACATCCACGCGGCGCCGAGGTCCCACGCGGGATCGCCGGCGAACAGGGCGCCGAAGTCGATCACGCCCGAGAGCGTCCCGTCCGAGACGACGACGTTCGCGGGATGGAGGTCGCCGTGCACCCACACCGGCGGGCCCTCCCACTCGGGGGCCGCGACGGCGTCGGCCCAGACGGCCCGGACGGCGCGGACATCCCCGACGGTGCCGGGGTCGATGGCCTGCAAGAACTGCTCGAAGCCACCCGTGCACCGCTTGGGGTGAGCGCCGAAACCCGAACCGGCCGGCGCCTCGGCGGGCGCCTTCACGTGGAGTGCCTGGAGGAAGCTCGCCAGCGCGTCGGCCGCGTGGGCGCCGCGGCTGATCGAGGCCTGGTCCAGCGGCTCGCCGGGGACCCACGTCATCACGGTCCAGTGCTTGGGGAAGCGCTCGGACGGTTCGCCGTACCGCACCGGGGTCGGCACCGGGAGCGGCAGGCGCGGAGCCAGCACGGGCAGCCACCGCCGCTCCTTGAGCTGGAGCTCCGGGGTGGGGTCCATGCGCTGCATGCGTACGGCCAGCTCGTCCCCGAGGCGCCACATCTGGTTGCCCCAGCCGCCCGCCACCTCGCGAACGGCCAGCCCCGCAAGGTCCGGATGTTGCTCGCGCAGCAGGTCGCGGACCAGATCCGCGGTGATCTCGGTGTCGGTCATGCGCAGCCACTGTACTGAGGGAGCAGGGGAGTGACAGGCCGGAAACCTTGCGACGGAACGGCCCGGAGTTCAGGGACGCCTGCCTGGGCAACCCGGAATTCCTGCCCCAGCACCCCGCACGATCGCAGGACGCCCGCATAATTGGCTCGCCGTGTCAGCGGGGATGCCGATGTAATACCGCCATGCGCATCACCTCGGAAACCGTCGCCGACGGCATCCGCGAACAACTCTTCACCATCGGAGACATCCCCGGGGTGCTCTGGACGCCCGCCGAGGGCTCCGGTCCCCGTCCGCTGGTCCTGATCGGGCACGGCGGCGGGTCGCACAAGAAGGGGTGGGAGGTCGTCTCCCGCGCCTTCCCCTACGTCACCTCCTGCGGCTTCGCGGTCGCCGCGATCGACGCGCCAGGCACCGGCGACAGGCCGGAGCACCCGCAGATCCGGCGGCTCGTCGCGCTCATCCAGGAACGAGAGGCCGCGGGCGAGCCCTTCGGCCCGGCGTGGCCCGCCCTCAACGAAACCGTGGCGGCGCAGCTCATCCCCGACTGGCAGACCACCCTGGACGCGCTCCAGAAACTGGACTCCGTCGGCGACAGCCGGCCCGTCGGGTACTACGGCCTGTCCTCGGCCGGTGAGATGGGCATCCGCCTCGTCGCGGCCGAACCCCGGATCACCGCCGCGGTCCTCGGTCTGATCGGAAGCGACTGGCTCACCGGCACCGCGGCGCGGATCACGATCCCGGTCGAGTTCCTGCTGCAGTGGGACGATGAAGGCAATCCGCGGGATTCAGTCATGAAGCTGTTCGACGCACTCGGCTCCGCCGAGAAAACCCTGCACGCCAACCCGGGCAGCCACTTCCGGGTCCCGTCCTTCGAAATCGACAGCTCGATCCGATTCTTCGCCCGGCACCTGGGCAGCCCTGGCGCCGCGAGCGGTTTCTGATACTGCAATGACCTCCCTTTCCGCCGAAGGCGACTTGACAGCCTTCGGGAAACGCCTTTGTGTTTCGCTGGGAGACAGTGACGTAGGCTATTTCGTATCGGTTCCGGTATTCGTGGAAGCATCAGCCTCATGCCTCTGGCTCGCGGCGGCCCTTCGAGGGGGAAGCGATGTTGAGAAGACGGATCACGATCTTCCTGAAGGTGCTCAGCGCATCACTTCTGTTCTTCGCTGACATGTCTCCGGCTCTTGCGAGCGCGCATCGCCATGGCCCCGCAACCTACATCACCAACAGGCTGTCCGGCCTGCCGGCGAACATAAGCATCCCCGCAAGCTGCTATATCCCTGACAACCCTGCGTGCGTCAACGGCACACCTGTGTTGCTGGGGGCGAGCAATACCAACACCTACTTCAACTTTCATGAGAAGGAAGGCGGATGGAGCGAGGTCAGATGGTTCGGGGACTACTGCCTGGATGTTTCGGGCTTCGGCACGAACAACGGGACCAGGGTGGTTCTCTGGCAGTGCCATGGAGGCCACAATCAGCTCTTCAGGCCGGAGATGTTCCAGATAGATTGGATCGGGGGCAACGATCCCGACACCAAGCTCCTGGTAAGCCGCCAGAGCGGCAAGTGTCTCGATGCTGCGAACGGATCCGCGCCGGCACCGCCAACGGTTGGTGCTCCCTTGCAGATATGGGACTGCATCTCGGAAACCGATGCGTGGAACCGCATCAATCAAGACTGGGATTTCCAGTGGTAGGGCAGGGAGCGGCCAACGGGTGAGCCTGGGCGGCGACGGGCGATCGCCCTTCCACCCGCTACGGGACGCTCGTCTGTGTCCGATCTCCAGGACCGCCCGCACAGCCCGGCCCGGCGGGGTGCGTTCTCCCGGCGGATCAGGCCTTTTCTTGTTCATCGTGTCCCACCCGTGCTCCTCCCCGGCCAGGGGGCCGCCCCGGCGGCCCGCCATCGGACCGTACGACGCACACCTGGAGGAGACACAGATGATCGATACTCGCCTGAGCGGCCAGAACGTCCTGGTCACCGGCGGAGCCGGGAACATCGGGGCCGCGATCAGCCGCGCGTTCGCCGCTGAGGGCGCCCGCGTCGCGATCCACCACCTCGCCCGGGACCGGCCCGCGCCCGAGGGCGTCGAGCAGGCGTACGTCACCCCCGCCGCCGACGTGGCCACCGCGCTCGCCCGCGAACTGGGCAACGGCGCCTACACCGTCAGCGCGGACCTGCCGGAGCCCGACGCCGCCGCCCGGCTCGTCGACGAGGCCACCCGCCGGGCCGGGCCGATCAACGTCCTGGTCAACAACGCGGCGCACTGCGAGGTCCCGGACGGCGTCGACACCCTCACCCACGGCTCGCTGGAGCGGCACTACCGCGTCAACGCCATCGCCCCGGCGCTCCTGACGGCCGAGGTCGCGCGCCGGCGCCGCGGCGACGAGCCCCTGTGCGTGGTGAACATCTCCACTGACGCGGCCCGCGCGTTCCCCGGGCAGACCGGCTACGGGACGTCGAAGGCCGCGCTGGAGGCGCTGACCCGCTCCAACGCGCTGGACCTGGCCGCGCGGGGTGTCCGGGTCAACGCCGTCGCGCCCGGGCCGGTGCAGAGTCGTAGACCGTGAGGCTGACCCGCGGGTCGCGGGCAAGGTTCTTCGCCTTTCCGGCGCCCTGCCGTGGCGGAGAACAGCACCGCGTCTCCGTCCCGCTCGATCCAGACGACCGAGGTCTGCGGTGCGCCGTCCGGGTCGAGCGTGGCGACGGTGGCGAAAGTCTTCCCGTCCAGCAGCCTGCGCGTCCGTTCGTTGAACGTCACTGACACGGACTCGCCCTCCTGTTCAAGTCCGGAAGGAGATCTGTGAGATCTTCAGGTCGAGTACCGGAGCGAGAGGTCGCGACGCGGCGAGGCAGGGGACGGCGTCATGCCGGGTCCTTGATCTCGCAGATCGCCGCACCGGCCGCCACGGTGGCGCCCACCTCGGCGGACATGCCCACCACGGTGCCGTTCCTGTGCGCGGTGAGCGGCTGCTCCATCTTCATGGCCTCCAGCACGACGATCGTGTCCCCGGCGCGCACGCTGTCGCCGTCGGCCGCCACCAGCTTGACGATGGTGCCCTGCATCGGACTGATGAGGGTGTCCCCGCCGGGCGCGGCCTGCGCGGCCCGCGCGGCGCGGCGGCGCTGGGGAGCGGCTCTGGAGATCACGGGACGGGTGGCTCCTGGCCCGGCGGGCAGGACGACCTCCAGGCGTTTGCCCGCCACCTCGACGGTGACCCGCTCCCTCTCCTGCGTCCGCGCCACGGCGACCGGCCCGGCGTAGGGGGAGATCCGGTTGTCGAACTCGGTCTCGATCCAGCGGGTGTGCACGGTGAACGGCTCCGCGGTGAAAGCCGGGTCCGTGACGACCGCTCGGTGGAAGGGCAGGACGGTGGGCAGGCCGTCGATCTCGAACTCGGCCAGGGCACGGCGCGCCCGCTGCAGCGCCTGCTCCCGGGTGGCACCGGTGACGATCAGCTTGGCGATCAGGGAGTCGTAGGCGCCGGGCACGGTCTGGCCCTGCTCGTACCCGGCGTCGAGCCGGACACCCGGGCCGGCGGGGGAGCGCCAGCGGGCGATGGTGCCGGGGGCGGGCAGGAAGCCGAGGCCCGGGTCCTCGGCGTTGACGCGGAACTCGAGTGAGTGGCCGCGCGGGGGAGGGTCGTCGTAACCCAGAGGTTCACCGCCGGCGATGCGGAACATCTCGCGGACCAGGTCGATTCCGGTGACCTCCTCGGTGACCGGGTGCTCGACCTGCAGGCGGGTGTTGACCTCCAGGAAGGAGACGGTGCCGTCCTGGCCGACGAGGAACTCGCAGGTGCCCGCGCCGGCGTAGCCGGCCTCGCGCAGGATGGCCTTGGACGACTCGCGCAGCAGCGCCTCCTGCCCGGCGGTGAGGAACGGGGCGGGGGCCTCCTCCACCAGCTTCTGGTGGCGGCGCTGGAGTGAGCAGTCGCGGGTGGAGACGACGACCACGGCGCCGTGGGCGTCGGCCAGGCACTGGGTCTCGACGTGCCGGGGACGGTCGAGGTAACGCTCGACGAAGCACTCGCCCCGGCCGAAGGCGGCCACCGCCTCGCGGACGGCGCTGTCGTACAGGCCGGGGATCTCCTCCAGCGTGCGGGCCACCTTCAGGCCGCGCCCGCCGCCGCCGAACGCCGCCTTGATCGCGATCGGCAGCCCGTGCTCCCGCGCGAAGGCCACGACCTCGCCGACGTCCGCCACCGGGTCCGCGGTGCCGGCGACCAGGGGCGCGCCGACCTTCTGCGCGAGGTGGCGGGCCCGGACCTTGTCGCCGAGTGCGGTGATCGCCGAAGGGGGCGGGCCGATCCAGATCAGGCCGGCGTCGATGACGGCCTGGGCGAAGGCGGCGTTCTCGGCGAGGAAGCCGTAGCCGGGGTGGACGGCGTCGGCGCCGGAGCGGGCGGCCACCTCGATGATCTTCTCGATCGACAGGTACGCCTCCCCGTCCAGCGCGTACGCCTCGTCGGCCAGCCGGGCGTGCGGCGCGTCGCGGTCGGGCTCGGCGTAGACCGCCACGCAGCCGATGCCGGCGTCCCGGCAGGCCCGGATGATCCGGACGGCTATCTCGCCGCGGTTGGCGACCAGCACCTTGCGCAGGCTCACAGGTGTCCTCCCGGGTTCCATCTCGACTCCCGCCAGCCGCTCGGGCCGGGCAGGAGGGGGCGGCGCAGCGGACGGCGGGGGCGGCGTGTCACGGACGGCGGTGCGGGCGCCTGCCGCGCGGCGTGCAGGGCCACGACGAGGGCGGCCAGCTCTTCGGCCGTCGGAGAGCCCTTGGTGATCTTCACAGCGGGATGTTCCCGTGCTTCTTGGGCGGCAGGGCGTCGCGCTTGCCGCGCAGCAGCCGCAGCGCCCGGATCACCTCGCGGCGGGTCTCGCCCGGCCTGATCACCTTGTCCACGTAGCCGCGCTCGGCCGCCAGGTACGGCGTGGCCAGGGTGTCCTCGTACTCGGCGACCAGCTCGGCGCGCAGCACGTCGGGGTCCTCGGCGGCGGCCAGGCGCTTGCGATGCAGGATGTTCACCGCGCCCTGGGCGCCCATGACGGCGATCTGCGCGGTGGCCCAGGCCAGGTTGACGTCCGCGCCCAGGTGCTTGGAGCCCATCACGTCGTACGCGCCCCCGTACGCCTTGCGGGTGATCACGGTGACCAGCGGCACGGTGGCCTCGCCGTAGGCGTACAGCAGCTTGGCGCCGCGCCGGATGATCCCGTTCCACTCCTGATCGGTGCCGGGCAGGAAGCCGGGCACGTCCACCAGCGTCAGCACCGGAATGCTGAAGGCGTCGCAGGTGCGTACGAACCGGGCCGCCTTCTCCGAGGCGTCGATGTCGAGCGTCCCCGCCAGCCGCAGCGGCTGGTTGGCCACCACCCCCACCGGCCGCCCCTCGACGCGGCCGAAGCCGACCAGGATGTTGGGTGCGAACAGCTCCTGCACCTCCAGGAACTCGCCGTCGTCGAGCACGGCGGCGATCACCTCGTGCATGTCGTAGGGCTGGTTGGGCGAGTCGGGGACGAGCGCGTCCAGGTCCGGATCGTCCGACAGGTCCGCTTCGACGTGCGGGTACGGCGGCTCGTCGAGATTGTTGTCCGGCAGGTACGCCAGCAGCGCCCGCACGTAGTCGAGGGCGTCGTCCTCGCCGGAGGCCAGGTAGTGAGCGACCCCGCTGCGGCTGTTGTGCACCCGCCCGCCGCCCAGGTCCTCGAACGTCACGTCCTCGCCGGTGACCGTCTTGATGACGTCCGGGCCGGTGACGAACATGTGCGACGTCTCGTCCACCATGATCGTGAAGTCGGTGAGCGCGGGCGAGTACACGTGGCCGCCCGCGCACGCGCCCATGATGAGCGAGATCTGCGGGATCACCCCCGACGCGCGGACGTTGCGGCGGAAGATCTCCCCGTACAGGCCGAGCGAGACCACCCCCTCCTGGATCCGCGCCCCGGCGCCCTCGTTGATGCCGATGATCGGGCAGCCGTTGCGCACCGCCAGGTCCATCACCTTGCAGATCTTCTGCCCGTAGACCTCGCCCAGCGAGCCCCCGGCCACGGTGAAGTCCTGCGAGAACACGCACACCTGGCGCCCGTCCACCGTGCCGTAGCCGGTCACCACGCCGTCGCCGTGGCCGAGCGACCCCTTGGCCAGCGCGTCCAGCTCGACGAACGAGCCGTCGTCCAGCAGCCGCTCGATCCGCTCGCGGGCGGTCAGCCGGCCCTTGGCGTGCTGCTTGGCCGCCGCCCGCGCCTCACCCACGTGAACCGCCTGGTCGAGCTGTTCCTTCAGGAGGGCCAGACTGCCCGCGGTGCTCTGCGCTGCCATCCATCACCCCGCGAAGAGGACTGAGTTTCACGATTACGGTACTCAGTGTCGATTCTCCGGGGCAAGCCCTCCCATCCGGAAGAATGAATCCCGTGCCGACACCGCCCATTCGCCAGCGCCTGGCCGAAGCCGCCGTCGCCCTGTTCGACGAGAACGGTTACGACGCGACGACGGTCGACGACATCGCGGCCCGTGCCGGCGTGAGCCGCAGCACGTTCTTCCGCAACTACCGCTCAAAGGAAGACGCGATCTTCCCCGACCACGACGCGCTGCTGGCCAGGATCGACGCACGGCTGCGCGCCTCCACCGCCGGCACCGCGATCGTGGCCATCACCGACGCCGTCCGGATCGTGCTCGCCCACTACGTCGAGGACGCCGAGGTCTCGCTACGCCGCTACCAGCTCGTGCGCCAGGTGCCCGCGCTCCGCGATCGCGAGATCGCCAGCGTGGCCCGTTACCAGCGGCTGTTCCGCGAGTTCGTCGGGAAGTGGCTCGGCGACTCGCCTGACGCCGGGCTGCGGGCCGAGCTCATGGCCGCCTCCGTCGTCGCCGCGCACAACCAGGTGCTGCGCGGCTGGCTGCGCGCCGGCGGCAGCTACGACCCTTCCGGCCGGCTCGACCACGCCCTCGGCTACGTCATCGCCACCTTCCGCCACCTCGAACAGCCCCAGGACCAGAGCGAGCAGGTGGTGGTGGCGGCCTTCAGCCGAACGGCGTCGCCGCAGGCGGTCATGGCGGCCATCCAGCAACATCTGGAGTCCCGCACCTGACGGGCGGCGCACCCGCCGCCCTGATCCCGGTCAGGTGCAGATCTGCGGCTCGCTCGGCATCTCCGGGGACGTGCTGCTCGGCCGGTTCCTGCGCGAGGTCCGCCCCTTCCGCGTCTACGACGGCCCGACCGAGACGCACAAGTGGGCCATCGCCCGCCGGGCACTGAAAGACGCGGCGCCTGCGTCGCCGGCGTAGCCAGGTGAACCTGAGCTCCCTGAGAGGCCCGTTGCGATCCCGGCGCGGCGGGCCTCTCCTCGGGCTCCGGGTCAGGTCGGCTCAGAAGAAGTTCAGCCGCAGTGCACGTTGTCGAGGTCGATGGTCTTTCCGGCCACTACCGTTCCGGACACGTCGATGCACTGGCCGGGCGCCGATACGTACACGGGGCCGGCCGGGGCAGCGCCCACCACCAGCGTGGTGGAGGCAGCCAGGACCGCCCCGGCCAGGAGGTCGCCAGCTTGCGTGCGCACACGGAATGTCCTTCTCTGTTGAGTTGATCTACATCGTAAAGGCGGCGGGTTGGGATGCAGCCATTTCTCATCACCAAGAAAAGCGGTACGGGCTTCGCCCGTACGCTCCTATAAGGAGCTCCTCGCACAGATCCGGCCCGCTGGATCTCGTAAGATCACGAGATCCAGCCCACGCGAGGGAAGTCAGCCCGTCACCGGGGGTTCAGACGGAAATTCGCTGGCCCGCGCGGTGCGGTCCGGCTCACACTGGGACTGTGGTTACGGATTGTGTCCGGTTGCATCGGGATCTGTGTGGGGCGCTGGTCCCTGGTGTCGGCATGGAGGCGGTGGCGGCGGAGTTGTCCCGGGTGATTGCGCCTGTGGTGCCGCATGACGCGTTGCGGTGCGGGACGAGCACTCCGTCGTCGGGCGTGGGTATCACCACGCTGGCGTTCTGGCACGGGTACACGCCTGACCTCGGCCGCGAACTGCTCAGGGCGGATCGTGTAGGCGAGTACATGGGGGAACTGGCTCATCTGGCGCGGCGGCAGGTTCCTGTGACGGTGACCCGGCGGCTGGGGCCGGGCATGCGTGATCGGCTGGTGGACGAGCACGGGGCCGGCGAGGAGCTGTGCCTGGCGTTGCGGTCCGCGCGGGGTGTGTGGGGGGTGCTGTGTCTGATGCGGGCGGCGAGCGGCCGTCCGTTCGACGACGTGGACGCGCGGCGGCTGGCTGACGTGGGGCCTGCGCTGGTCGCGGCGTTTCGCGGCTACGTGACGGCCTCGCCGAGGAGATCCGTGCCGCCTGGGCCGCCGCCGGGCATGCTCGTCGTCGGGGCCGACAGCCGGATCAGGACGATGACGTCGCAGGCGCAGCCGTGGTTGGAGGCGATGAGAACGCACCTGGCCGTACCGGGGTGGCTGGCTGACTGCTCGTTCTCGTGTCTTGCGGCGGCGGCGCGCGAGCTCCCGCGGCATGTGCGGCTGTGTGTCCCTTCGGTGGGATGTGGCTGGTGGACCACGATCGAGGCTCAGCGGCTCGGTGACGACGGTGACGTGGCGGTCATGATTCAGCTGGCGAGCGGCCAGTCGTTGATGCCTTCGTTCTGCGACTGGTATGGGGTGACCGCTCGTGAGCGGCAGATCATGCAGCACCTCTACAGCGGGTCCGCGCCCAAGCAGATCGCTCGTGAGCTCGATCTGTCCCTTTACACGGTCGGCGACCATCTCAAGGCTCTGTTCCGTAAGACGGGCACGAGCGGACGCGACGAGCTCATCGCGTCGCTCAACATGTGACGTCCCTGGTGCGGGTGCGCCGGAACGGAGGTTGCCCGGTGGCGATCGCAGGTCCGGCCCCGCGCCCAGCGCGTCGTGAGGTTGGGGCCGGTGTTGTGTGGCCGTCGGCAGCCCTCATGGGGAGGGAGGGGCATGGCGGGCCGCCGAGGTCAGGGTGTTCTCTCGTTGGGCGGAGGGGGGGAACGGCCGGTCAGGGTGTGGTGAAGAGCCACCACTGGGGGGTGCCGTTCTGCGCGCAGAAATACGATGCCCATTGACCGGCTTGCTGCCCTTGGTTGCCGGCTACCCAGCAGACCTCGTAGCTGGCATAGGGGCCGTACGTGGACTGGGCGGTCGCGGGGGCGACGCCGGTGCCCAGCGCCAGGCAGGTGGCGGCGGCGAGAGCGGCGAGCAGGCGGGTTCGGTGATTCATGGTTGTTTCCTTTCTGTGATGTCGTTTTCGGGGTTTCTCTCTCCGGAGGGTCCGAGTTTTCGTGCATCGCTTGGAAATGCCTGCGCGCCGGAGCGCGGGTGGATGCGGTGAGGTCAGATGTTGTGCGAGAAGTCTCCGCCGAAGCCGGCGATGTAGACGTGGCTGTCGATCTGACCGGCGGCGAAGAACATTGAGATCCCGCATCCGAAGTTGATGCCGTCGCGGCCTACGGGGAAGACGTTGTTCCCGCTCAGGCCGTGCGCGTGGTCACCTTCGATCTTGAGGTCGTCTCTGGCCAGGATGCGGTTCGGGCCGTCCCAGACGTGGACGTGGAGGAGCGAGCTGGTCTCCCGTGCGTGGAAGAGGATGAGCACCCTGTCCAGGGTCGCCCGGCGGTCCTCGACGATGACGGGGGTGGGGATGTTCAGGTGGATCCAGTCGCCTCCGTTCGCCGGGAGCGAGAAGGTCACGCCGAATCCTTGGCGGAGCGCGCTCGTGCCGGGGTTTTCGGCCACGGCCGTGAAGCCGTGTTGCCATGAGGCGTACGTTTTGGCCATTGTTTTCTCCTTGTGGTTGTTGGCTGGCTGTTGATGTGGGTGATCTGGAAGTCGGACGCGTTGGGCTGCACGGTTTTAGTGCTTTTTTGGTCCGGCTCTTCCTGATGGCTCAACGATAAAATTCTTTGGGGGAAGTTTGATATCCCTAAGGTTCGGGATGCACGTTTCCGGATAACGCGCATCTATAAGGCAAATTGCCACCAAATGGCGAGCCTCCGGAAACCATGGAGGCCTTTTCGTGCTCGCCTGCGGTAGCGGTGTGCGGGCCGTGGCCGGCTCGGGCTTCGCCGCCGTGTTGTCCTGGCCGGCGGGAGGCGTGGCGGCCAGGGCCTCGTGCGGTGTGCCCGGTTCGCGCCTGCGACGCGGCATGCCTGCAAGGCCGGTCTCCGCCGGGGTGCAGCGTCAGTGCTCCTGCACGGCCGGGCGGCGTGTGCCTCGGGACCGGCAACTGCCGACCGAGGGGCAGCCCCCGCCGCCGGCTCCTCTGATCGTTAACATGGTGACATGACGCGCCAGGATGCCGCCTCCGCCGTGCCCGTCGGTACGCTCTTCGGCGTTCCCGCCGGTCAGGACCTGTCCGCGAGCAGGCTGGCCGTGATGGGGGTGCCGTTCGACATGGGGTACCACCCGACCAGGGTCGGCGCGCGCTCCGGCCCCGCTCACGTGCGGACGCATTCCGCCCTCGTCGCGGAGCACCTCGACGGGTTCGGGGCGGACCTGCTCCAGGAGCTCGGCGTGGTCGACCTCGGGGATGCTCCTGTGCTGCCCGGCGACGTCGCGAAGAGCTTTCCGGCGATCGAGGCCGCGGTCGCGCGGATCCTCGTGGCGGGTGCGGTGCCGCTGACTCTCGGCGGCGACGGAGCCGTGACGCTGCCTCAGCTCCGCGCGTTGAAGCGGCACCGGGCCGGTGACTTCGCCGTCCTGCACTTCGACGCGCACACCGACGCCTACGACGGCATCTACCCCTACGAGTACAACAACGCGAACACCTTCGTGCACGCCGTGACGGAAGGGCTGATCGACCCTGCCGAATCGATGCACGTCGGAATGCGTGACACCAGCCACCGGGGTCATCCCGGGATCGTGGGCGTGGCCCGTGACCTCGGCTACGAGGTCGTCACGATGGACGAGTTCACCGCCATGGGGGTGCCCGCGCTCGTCGAGCGGATTCGTGAGCGTTTCGCCGGTGTGCCGGTCTACCTGTGCTGGGACATGGACGTCTTCGACCCCTCCGCCGCGCCCGGTGTCGTCACTCCGTCCTGGGGCGGGATCACCGTGCGGGAGGGGCTGGGCGTGCTGCGGGGGATGCGCGGGCTCGAGTTCGCCGCCTTCGACATCAACACTGTGAGCCCGCCGCACGATCATGCGGGGCTGACGGGCAGCCTCGCGGCCCAGGTGGCGATGGAGTGCGTGTTCCTTCGTGACGCGATGCCGCGTTAGCTGCCCGGCCGGAGGGCAAGCCGCTCCGGCCGGGATCATGCCCTGCGTTCAAGCCGTCGCCCGCGGGGGCGGGTCCGGGTGGTGCCCGCCTACGGTGATCAGGCTTTCAGCGTGCATTCGACCTTGTCGCAGGCGCCGCGGAGTTTCGAGCCCGCGTTCATGTTGCAGTTGATCACGCCGGTCACCCACTCCAGCAGCACGTGGACGAACCCCACCTCGCCGAGCGCGGCCATGATCTGGGCGCCGCCTCCCTGGTCGTCGTTCCAGTAGAAGACGACGGTCTGGATGATCCGCGCGGTGATGTCGTTGATCTTGTTCAGTACGGCTACGTGCCGCAGGTCGTCCCTGCGCAGCGCATGGAAGTGCAGTATCTGCCCGTCGATCTTGTTGGCGTTCTCCAGCTCCGCGGCGAGGTTGCGGAGCACGACGCGGCGCGGCTCCAGCGCGCTGGACGTCTTCACCTTCGACTTGAAGCCCTTCGCCGCGGAGCGCTCCATGGCGGAGGCGGGCTTGGTGAACAGCTCCAGCAGCTCGAACGAGACGTCGTAGACCTCATTGGCCGGCGCGGCCGAGGCCAGCGCTTCCAGGCGCGTCACCAGGTCGTTGTAGTCGGCGAGGACGGCGTCGTTCGCGTTCAGCTGGTGCAGCCCCTGAACGTAGGCGTTGCGCCAGACGAAGTCCGGGCGCGTGGTCGCGATCTCGATGACCAGATCCTGGACGTCCTTGAAGTCCTTGCCCTGTACAGTGATCATGAGTCCCCCCTCGGGTCTGTGCCCGGACCCCCCAGAAGAACGTAGGGGCAGCTCCTGTCCCGCGGCCAGCAGCAGTCCGCTGTCGCCGGGGAGAGCGAACTCTGGCAGCCCGGCAGTGCCGGCGAGCACTGCGTACGACCCGGCGCTCGTGCACAGGATGCGTTCCTCCGCTCGGGTCGCTGCGGGCGGCGAACCGTGTCGTGCTCCCTGCGGCGATCAGCTCGCCCCGACCGATGCGGGGCTTGATGCTCTCTGTCCTGATTCTGCGCGGCCGGTCGCGAGCGTTACCGGCGACACGCCCAAAGTCGCAGGTCACATGCTGTACGGCGACACCATCCCGACACGCGTTACCCATCTGAGATGTTCACTTCTGTCTCCGCCTCGTTCCCCGGCCAGGCCGAACGCCTGGCCCGGGGCGGAGCCAGAAGGGCCGCCATGCGCCGTCTCGCTCTCCCCGCCGCCGGCGCCGCCACGCGGCGGCTCCTCGCCCCGCTCCACTCTGGCCGGTGCGTGCGAGCCGCTGTCCGGCCGGTGGCTGAGCCCGTACGGCGGATGGCCCTGGGGGAGATGCTCGCCACCTGCTGACCATCACCCGAGACCGACCCACACCGAAGGAGCACTCATGCGCACAGCCGTCCGCACAGCCGTCCGCACAGCCGTCCGCACAGCCGTCCGCACAGCCGTCCGCACAGCCGTCCGCACAGCCGTCCGCACAGCACTCGCCCTGATCGCCGCCACGAGCTGCGCTCTCACCTCCACCCCGGCCGTGGCCGCGGCACCGGCAGGTAACGCGCCCATGTGCGTGGCCGTCTGGCAGACAACGGGACGCATCACCAAGACCGGGTACGCCCGTAACGACTGCGCCTCCCGGCTACGACTGAAGCTGATATGGGCCCGCGGAACAGACAGCGCATGCCAGACGGTCGACCCAGGCAAAACGATCTGGCATCAGGTCCCTCGAGGCGTCCGTTCGTTCGACGGCGCGGACACCTGCTAGCACGACGCGAAGCCGCGAGGGCGATGCCCTGCTCGTCCGCGAGGACGGGCAGGGCATGGTCCGATCGGATGGCACCCGAATCCGGCAGCGCGTTCGTGATGAGATGAATCCGATCAGGAAGATCCACCCCGGCGACGTTCTGGAGCGGGACTCTTCAGAGGGTGAGCTGGCGCAGGTGGGTGATCTCCCGGGCTGTGGTGGCCCCTTCCATGCGGGCCATGGGGTCGGCGTCGGCGAGGGTGCCGAAGGACAGCCGGGTGAGGTCTTCGATGCGCCGGATCGGGACCTGGTAGGTCTTGTAGGCGCCGTAGGAGAACTCTGCGGGGGCGGCTTCCAGGCCGTCGATGAGGTGGTCCTGGCTGAGCAGGTAGCCGGTGGCCGACAGCTCGTCGTCGTGTTTCACCATCGCCACGACTTTCCAGTACTGGCGGGGTAGCTGGACGCCGCGGTAGGGGTCGTCGTCGGCGGCCAGGACCGGGCCGGTGAAGACGCTGGCTTTGAGGTCGCGGGTGTCGGCGTTGTCCAGGATGTAGTCCTCCAGGCCGGCCCAGGTGGTCTGGTTCTGGTTGAAGTCCTTGTGCTGCGGGGTGCAGTTGGTGAAATGGAAGGTGTCGTCGTTGCCGGACTTGGCCGCCGCAAGGCTGGCTCCCCACGCGGGGTCCAGGCGGCGGACCAGGTGGCCGCGGTCCAGGGGGTTGTCGCGGTAGACCTCCTCGCCGGTCTGCTGGCTGTCGGGCAGGCGGGGGTCGAAGATCCAGCGGTCGGGGTCGCGGCGGATGCGCAGGCTGGTCGCGCCGTCGATGTTGACCGCGGTGAAGAAGGCCAGCCGCCGTTGCCGGTTCATCACCACGCTGAAGTGGTGGTAGTTCAGCACGTGCGCCTGCCCGTCGCCGGCGTGCGGGTTGAGTGCCGCGAGCGGGAGGAGATCGGGGTGCAGCGTGGGCAGCGCGACCCGATGCCCGCCCGGCAGGAAGTCCGGGTCATAGCCGCGGCGGCCGGCGTAGTCCGGATCTATCTGGATCGCCTCCGGCGCTGCTGCGGCCGTGCCGGCCGCGGCGAGCGGCCCGGCGAGTTGAAGAGTGACGGGGGCCGTCAGAGTGAGCGTCAGCGGCATCTGCCCGGCGGCCCACTGTCCCATCACTGGCTCGGCCGGTCGGGTGAGCCGGCCGTCGGTCGAAGCGGGCGCAGCAGGGTCGGCGGGTGCGGCTGGTGCGGCGGGCGGGAGGGTGATGCGTTCGGCGAACAACCGGTCGAGCATGGCCTGCTGGTCCGGCGGGAACGGCCGGCCACGCAGGTCGGTCAGCAGGCGGCTGATGCGCACCCCTTCGTTGATGACACCGCCGAACTCGTCGTGATCCGGGGCGGGGACGGCGGCGTGGTGCAAGGCCACGATCTCCCACTGGTCGTTGAAGACCGGCGACCCGGAGGAGCCGGGCTCGGTGTCGGTCTGGTAGTGCACGAACGATTCCAGGATGTCGACGATCCGGTTCTCCCGCAGGGCGACCTGCTTCTTCTCCCCGCCCGGATGCTGGATGATCGTGACGAAGTCGCCGACGATGGCCTTGCCCTCCGAAGCCAGCAGCCGGTTGAACCCGAACCTGGCCAGCTCGCCCGTGGTGGCCTTCACCGCCACCAGCGCGAAGTCCAGCTCTTGGTCAGCGAAGAAGAACCGGCCCGGATCCAGGGAGAAGGCGTGCAGCGGCAGTGGCCTGCCGTCGTTGCCGTCCTGGTAGTCGAACTCGACGCTACTGCGGCCGGCCGTGTCGGCATCGGCGAGCACGTGGTGGTTGGTGAGCAGCAGCTCCCGGCAGACCAGCGATCCGGTGCCGTAACCGGCCAGTCGCCCGCGCGCGTCACGCACGACCACCCGCCCGACCGCTCGCGCCGCCGCCGCCCCGCCTTCCAGGTAGCCGACCGGAAGCAGATCGTTGGTTAGGATGATCCGCTCCAGCACCGCCGCCGCCGCTGTCACGGCCGCCGGGTCCGCAGCAGTGAGCGCTGCGGGATCGATCGGGTGCAGATCACGGTAGCGGTGGCTGAGCCGATCGATGCGGGTGGCCACCCTCACCGGCTCATCGGCCCGGGCGATCCCGCCCGGCTCGGCAAGCAGGGCGACCTGCCGCCGGCGCTGCTCACTCCTGCCGGCCACCCGCGCCGCCGCATCTTCCAGCACCCTGGCGGGCGCTTCTTCAACCGCAACCATGCCCTGCCCCCGTTCCCCGATGCCGGGCCAGCGCGTCGCTTCCCCGGCAGGGGGCGTCATGCCCTGACCGAAGTCAAGGAAGTCCCTCCCCGGGCCCCTGACCTGCATATCCGTTGGAATGCTCACCGGCCGGAGACAACCCGGGGTCTCCAGCCGCGCCCGGTCGGTGGTGCTCGAGCCCGCCGTGTACGCGTGCTGAGTCCGGAACGCGAGGACGGCCTGCGGACGCGGATCGCGCACCGATCAGGATTCCGCGCCGCCCCCGTCTGAACCTATGAGGTCGACTCACAGGGGGCCGGCACGATGCGGAAACTGACCTCCGGTATGAACGTGACCCTGGACGGCTACATCGGCTGGAGTGGAGAGGAGGGGAGGGACCGGACTCATCGCCGAGCGCCGAGCGGTTCCAGTGGTGGACCGAACAGATGCGGGCGAGCGAGCTGACGCTGTACGGGCGCAAGCTGTGGGAGACGATGAGCTCCCAGCCGGTCCTGGTGGGCGGCGGCACGCCGTTCTGCACCGCGCTGGACAGCTGGGTGAACCTGAACCTGGTCGAGATGCGGACGTTTCCCGGCGGCGTGGTGCTGACCCGCTACGAGGCGAGGCGATGAGCACGGGTCACCTGCCCGGCTCGTAAGGTCGGGTCGAACATCTCGGGGCAGGAAGATGCCCCGCCGGCGACGCCGGCGGGGCGGTGGTGTTCAGCTGGCCGGGATGCTCATCCGGCGGTGACTTCGGTGACGCCGGCCCGTGCGCTGGACCCGTCGACGATGCGGACTGGTCTGATCACAGCGTCGCGGGCAGGCTGAGCCATGGTTTGCCGGCGGCGTCGAATCCGGTGAGCTCGGCGATCTTCCCGCCGACGATGTGCAGGACCGCGATGTTGTACAAACGGTGTTCCGGGTCGCCGGGGATGCGGCGGTACAGCGCGGCGGCAGGCATGAGGTTGACCGTCGTGGGGATGCAGCGCCAGTCGTCGTAGCCGCGCTGGAAGAGCCCGCCCGCGACCCAGCCGTCCACCGCGTCCTTGGCCATGACGACCAGGGTGTCCGGCTCGGGCAGCATCGCGAAGCGCAGGTCGTCGCGCAGCAGGGCCGTCAGCCCGTCGAGGTCGTTGCGTTCGTGGGCGTCCATGTACGACTTCACGACGCCGCGCTCGTCGTCCGACAGCTCGTGCGTGGCAGGGGTCCGCCAGTCGAGGCGGCGGTCGGGCAGCTGCTCGCGCATCGTCACGCGCGCCCGCTGCAGTGCGCTGGTCACCGAGGCGACGGTCAGCTCCAGGGCGTCGGCGGCCTTCGACGCCGGCCAGCCGAGGACGTCGCGCAAGATGAACACCGCCCGCTGCCGCGGCGGCAGGTTCTGGACGGCGACGATGAACGCCAGCTCGATCGTCTCCCGCGCCACCACCGATTCCTGCGGGTCCTCCGGGAGCATCCGGTCCGGGTAGGGCTGCAGGTAGAGCACTTCCGTGCCCGCACCCGGCAGCGCGGCGGGCACGGGTGTGCGGTCGTTGCGCTTGTCCAGGAAGTCGAGGCAGGCGTTCGTCGCAATCCGGTACAGCCAGGTCCGCAGCGCGGCGTGGCCCTTGAACGACTCCCGCTTGTTCCACACCCGCAGGAACGTCTCCTGCGTCATGTCCTGGGCGTCCTCGTAGTTCGCGAGCATCCGGTAGCAGTGCACCTGCAGCTCACGCCGGTAGCGCTCGGTGAGGTGCGCGAACTGTGCTGCGTCATTCGAGCGGGCCGCCGCGATGAACGCGGACTCGTCATCGCCCAGCAGTCTGGCGTCGGTCATGGTCGTCAATCCTTCCGCAGGGGGCAAGGGGCTACCAGAACTGACGACGTGGCAGAGGATTTCTGAGCGGTGAAGCCGCTGACACCAGGCCGTTTCGTCGGCAGAGGCGCTCGCCCGCGTCCCCGACAGGACGCGGGCGAGGGCGGCTCAGCCGACGGCCGGGCCCGGTATCGGAGCGTAGCCGCCGAACTTGTGCGGCGGCAGGACTGAGGGACTGGGCTCGATGTTCAGGCCCAGGGACCCGCCGGCGAGGCGGGCCAGCAGGAACCCGGTGCCCGGAGCGTTGGGGCCGGAGCCGAAGGCCGCCGGGTTGCCGGTGACCGTGCCGTCGATCCGTTCGAAGCCGCGGAAGAGCGCGGCCGGGGCGGTCGCCTTGTTGACGTAGAGGGCGTCATCGGCGCCCCGGACGTAGTAGGCGGTGACATTGGCCTGGAAGCTGATGGCGATGTCGCTGGTGACAGTACCGCCGAGAGGCTTCCAGACGTACGGGACGGTGTACAGGTTGAGCGTCCAGAGACCGTGGTCGGCGCCCCGGGCGGCGATGAAGCCGCCGCCGAAGACGGCGTCCTCGGCGACGGCGATGTTGCTGGTCACCTGCAGATCGGCGAGCGGCTCGAAACCGGAGACGCCGCTGGTGCTCACCCTGTTGACGTAGACGCGGTGGTCGGCGCCCCGGATGAACACCCGGATGGTGTCGTTCGGGACGACGAAGGTGCGGGTGGCGGTGATGTCGCTGGTGGCGTGGCCGCCGAGGCTGCTCCAGCCACTCCACGCGCCGCCGTTGAGGTTGTTGGTCCACACGGCGCCGTCGGTGCCGCGAGCGAAGATCCGCACGCTGGTCGGCGGCACGAGGTTGGGGACGATCGCCTCGACGTCGCCGGTGACGGTCAGGCCGGGCACCTGCGAGTAGCCGGTGACGGCGCCGGACGGGGTGATCGTGTTGGTGTACACCTGGTCGTCGGTGCCGCGGACGAAGAAGTGCGTGCCGTCCGAGTTCACCACCACCGACGGATCGCCGACGATCACGCCGCCGAGCGACTGGAAGGCGCCGAAGGCGGAGCCCGAGCGGGGGCTGTACAGCAGCGAGCCGTCGGCGCCGCGCACGGCGACGCCGGTCGCGACGGGGGTGCCGGCGCGGTTGAAGGCCACGGCGGGGGTGCCGAGGTCGGGGAGGTCGGCCGCGTACGGCGGCGGGACGGCGGAGGTGGAGGGGGATGCGGAGGCGGAGGCGGAGGGCGCGAGCGCCAGAACTCCTGCGGCGACGGCCAGGATCACGCTTGCCGTCAGGGTCTTGCGTAACCAGTGAGGCTCGGTCATCGAAGTCCCTTCTTCGGAGAGGTGACCTGGATTCGTTCATGGACGGCGGGTGGATCATCGGCGGCGCGAAAAGATCGGCTGGGGGTCGGGTGCTGCGCGTCCTGACCGGCGTGCTGGCCGGGCTGGGCGCGAGTGGTGCGCTGTTGGTGGGGTTGGTCGCCCTTACGTTCTCCTCCACCGAGGAGGTCGGCTTCGTCGACGGGCCGGCTCCGTACCGGATCCGGATCGAGCGGTCGCTGGCGGGTCTCGGGCCGGACGCGGTGATGTGGCTCAGCGTCCGCAGGGACGCCGGGCTGTTCAGCAGAAAGTGGGATCTGGGCTGCTTCAACGATGACGTGCCCGACGACACCTTCGACTCGGTCACCTGGACGGGGCCGAGTTCGGTTGAGATCCGGGTGGCCGACGGGCGGGCCTTCCCCGTGGCCTTGGACTCTGTCTCGGGCCGGCCCCGGACCACCGTCGCCCTCAATTGTTAACCGCGCCCACCTTGGAACGGGTCATCGGGCGGCGCAGGCCCGGCGCGGCGGAGCCAGCCGGGGTCGAGGACGGCGTCGGGCGCCCGCTCTCATCCGCGCGAGCGGGCGCGCAGCACCAGGTCGTGCAGCGCTGCCTCGACGGTGGCCCGCTCGGGCAGAGCCGAGGAGTCCCGGGCCTCCTCCAGAGCTCGCGTCATCCGTTCCACGTCCGCCTCGAACCCCTCGCCCGGGGTGAGGCCGTCGGGCAGGCGGCCGTGCTCGGCGGCCTGCTTCGCGGCCACGAGTTCGGGCAGGTACGCGGGCCCGTACGCGTACAGACGCGTCAGGTCGGCCTGCAGTTCCCCCGCACGCATGAGATGCGTGCCGGTGGCCAGCACCCGGAAGGTGTAGAGCAGCGGCTTCAACGCCTCGGTCTTCTGGAACAACCGCCACTGCGTACGGGCGAACCCCAGGTAGTGGTGGGCGTGATGCCGGGTCAGGCAGCCGGGTGCCAGCCCGGCCAGTTCCTCGTGCACCGGCGAGGACGCCACCACCAGCGGCGACAGCAACTGCTCCAGGACGTAGCCGTTGCGGCCGAGCAGCAACCGGCAGAACTTGGCGGCGTCGTGGGTGACGAGGTCGACCTCCACGCCCTGGCGGGTCCACATCCGCGACAGCGTCTCGGGCCCGTGCCGCAGCCCCGCGACCTCCTCGACCGGCAGGACGTGTACCCCGCGCAGATCCACGTCCGAGTCCACCGACGGGAACCCGTACAGGTGCGCCCCGCTCACCGTCGCGAACATCATGGGGTACGGCTGTTCGCCGGGGATCTCCGCCAGCCACCCGGACAGTTCCACGAACTTCCTCCTTTTCGCGCGTCGATCAGTGCATTCTCCACCCGTTCCGTGAGCCCGCCGGACGCCCCTGGCCGGGGCGCATGCGCGGCGGGGCGGGGCGGGCAGGACGCGCTGGTCCACAACTGTCCCAGCGGCTTCACCTCCGACACCGTCGTCACCGCCTTCGACAGGATGCGCAACGAGGGCGGCCCCGCCATGCGCCACCTGATCGACGACGGCCTCATCCTGAACGAGGGCAGCGTCGCCGCCGAGCGGCAGGCCCGTACCACGGCAGGTCATCTCGGCCGTGGTGCCGACGGCCGCGAACATGAAGAAGCGGGTCCCGCAGAAGGGGAGACGGCAGAGCGTGAGTGACATCGCCGAGGCGCTGATGTGGGACGGCGTGCGCTGCATGATCAGCGTCTTCGTGGCCCACGCCGGCGACGAGACGCCCTCGGTCGACTTCCGCGCCGGCCGGCCACCTGCGGGTCTGCCTGCTGCGGGCCTGTTCGGTGGAGACGAGCGTGGTGGCCTGGCTGGGGTTCGAGGGGTCGTTCCACTTCGACCATCTGCTGACGGCGGACGGGGCGCATCAGATCTACGGGGTGTGTTCCGGGGGCGGGCCGCCGGAACTCGCCCTGGAGGATGAGGAGCGGCGCGGTGAACGGTGGCGGGAGGCTGCGGCGGCATGCGCGGACGCTCACCTGACGCGCCCGCGCGGGTCGGGATGGTGGTCAAGCCTGGATGCGGGCCACGAGCAGGGCGATGTCGTCCTCGGCCGGTGAGTCGCCCACGATGGAGCCGATCACGGCAGTGCACATCCGCTCAAGCGTCGCCGACCGCGGCGCTGCGTGGGCGAGGGCGTCGCCGAGCCTGGCCATGCCGGCGTCGAGGTCGGACTGGCGCGTCTCGATCAGGCCGTCGGTGTAGAGGGCCAGCGAAGTCCCGGGCGGCAGGTGAAGGTCGTGCGAGTCGAAGGCGCCCATCCCCACGCCGATCGGGGTGCCGGTGGGCAGCGAGGGGAACGTCACGTCGCCGGAAGGGCTGACGATCGCGGGGGGCGGATGCCCGGCCGTGGCCATGGTGCAGCGGCTGGTCCGCGGATCGTAGACCGCGTACAGGCAGGTGGCCGCTGTGGCGTCGAAGCCGCGAGCGTCCTGGGCCATCAGGTGGTCGAGGTGGGTGAGCAACTCCTGCGGAGGCAGGTCCAGATAGGCCAGCGTACGTACGGCGGTGCGCAGCCTGCCCATGGTGGCCGCGGCGTTGATGCCGTGCCCGGTCACGTCGCCGACGACGAGAGCGACGCGGGCGCCTGGCAGGTGGATGACGTCGTACCAGTCGCCTCCCACCCCCTCGTGCGCGTCGGAGGGCAGGTAGCGCGAGGCCACTTCGACGGTGGCGGTGCCGCACAGGTCGTGCGGCAGCAGGTCGCGCTGGAGCGCGAGTGCGGTCAGCCGCTCGCGCGTGTACTGGCGGGCGTTGTCCAGGCTCAGCGCGGCCCGCGTGACCAGTTCCTCGGCCAGGAGCAGGTCGTCCCTGGTGAACGGCACCGGATTGGAGGTGCGCGCGAACGCCGCGACGCCGAGCACGTCCCCACGCGCCTCCAGCGCGATGATGATCAGCGAGTGCATGCCGGTGGCGCGGATGATGCGCGCCCGGCCGGGGTCCAGGTCCAGCCAGGTACCGGGCGAGGTGTCCAGCACGGGCTCGAAGTGCGGCCGCCGTGTGTGCAGGACCTCGGTGAACGGGGACCGCGGCGGCACGAACACGGTCTGCCTGCGCTCCCAGGGCGACTCGGGCACCCCGTCGCGCACCGGGTCGCGCACCGGGTCGCGCACCGGGTCGCGCACCGGGTCGCGCACCGAGGCCATGCCGGCCCGGCGGAAGACGGGGCCACCGCCCTCTGCCGCGGCCGGCCGCTGCAGCGGCGCCGCGCCGGGCAGCATCGCCTCCGACAGATCGACGGTCACGTAGTCGGCGAGGACCGGAACGGCCATCTCCGCCAGTTCCTGGGCGGTGTCCATGACGTCCAGCGTGCTGCCGAGCCGGACGCTGGCCTCGCGCAGGAGATTGAGGTGATCCCGCGCCTGGCTGTTGCTGAAGTCCAGGGCCACGGAGCACACGCCCAGCGGCCGGCCGTCCGCGCCCTCCAGAGGCAGCAGCGAGATGGACAGCGTTCGCTCTTGACTCCCGTGGGACCAGCGGGCCTCGCGGTCGATCGTGGGCCGGCGGTCGGCGAGCGCCTCGCGCATCGCCTCCTGCACCGCCTCGGTGTCGATTCCCTCGATGACCTCGGTCAGGGAGCGGCCGACGCGGTAGTAGGGGTAGCCGTCGCTGAGCTGCTCGGCTGCCTCGTTCAGCCAGACGCACCGCAGGTTCTCGTCCCAGATGGCCATGGCGACGGGGAAGCTGCTGATGAGCGACTCCAGCAGGTCGCCGGTGCCGGTGGACAGGTCGGAGGTGGCCGGGACCGCCGACACCAGCCAGGACTTCTGCCGGTCGCCGCCCAGAGCGAGGGGTACGGCCTCGACGCGCACGACGACCACCTGTCCGTCCCGCCGCCGCACCTGGGTCGTTCCCGTACGGCGCAGGGGCGCGCCGGCCTGGCCGTCAACGCTGTCGCCGTCGCCGTCGTGGCCCTCGGCCGGGAGGAGGGTGGCGATGGGGCGGCCGACGATGCCGGCGGCGGGGTAGCCGGTAAGCTCCTCGGCGGCCTGTGTCCAGCCGATCACCGTGCCCGCGCCGTCGACGACGGCGACCGCTGGAGTCGCCCCTCGGCGGACGCTTCCGGCTGCTTTCATGCCATCAACCCGTCTCCCGTAGCGGGACGCACTCGCTGCCAGGCTTATCAGAATAACCACGCCTACCTGCAGTTATTCGATCGTTGCCCAGGTTTTGTCGGGACTTGTAGGGTCTCCGTCCGGTGCCGGGTTCAGCCGTGCAGGCCCGCGGCGTCGAGCAGGGCGGCGGCCGTGGCCACGGCGAGGCCGTCGAGCCCCCTGGCCTGCACGACCGCCTGCGCGCCGGCCCCGTCGAACGCGACGGTGAGCTGCCGGGCGAGCAGGGCCGGGTCCTTGACGCCCGCGCGCTCGGCCTCCCCGCGGAAGAACGCGGTCAGCGCGTCCTTGCTGCGGCGGGCTACCAGGGCCGCCGGATGGCCGGGCGACTTGACCTCCACCGCCGCCGCCACGAACGGGCACCCCCGGTAATCGGGCATCGTGGCCGACTCCTCCAGGCGTTCGAACACGTGCAGGATGCGCGCGCGGGGCGGCCGGTCGTCGTCGGGGGGCAGCAGGAAGGCCTGGTAGGCGGGCGCGCTGCGTTCGAGGCTCGCCGCCACGACCTCGTCCTTGCTGTCGAAGAGCTGGTACATCGAACGCTTGGACACCCCGGCCCGGCGGCACAGCGCGTCGATGCCCACGCCGACGCCCTCGCGGTAGAAGAGCTCCGCCGCGGCGTCGAGCAGGCGTTCGCGGGTCGAGGCGGGGGCGGCGGGCGGCGCGGGGTTCGTCATGCGCCCAGATTACCGTCCGGTTTGCGCAACGGAAACCGATCGGTTTACAGTCGGCGGAAACCGATCGGTTTCCGAGAAGGGAATGGCTCATGACCAGCATCAAAGGCTCCGTGGCCGTCGTCACAGGTGGCAGCCGCGGCATCGGCAAGGCCCTGGTGGACGCGCTCTACCGGCGCGGCGCCGCCAAGGTGTACGCCACCGCCCGCGACCCGCGCGCCGTCACGCACCCGGACGCCGTCCCGCTGGCGCTGGAGGTCACCGACCCCGCCTCGGTAACGGCGGCGGCCCGGCAGGCCGGGGACGCGACCATCCTGATCAACAACGCCGGCGTGCTCCTGTCGGCCTCGTTCCTCGGTTCCCCCGTCGAGGACGTCCGCCGCGAGTTCGAGGTCAACTTCTTCGGGCCGCTGCTCACCACCCGCGCCTTCGTCCCGATCATCGAGGGCAACGGCGGAGGGCACATCCTCACCATGCACTCGGTGCTCTCCTGGGTCACGCTGCCGACCGTGGAGGCGTACAGCGCGTCCAAGTCCGCCCTCTGGTCGCAGAGCAACGCGCTGCGCCTGGCGCTGCGACCACGCGGCATCAACGTCACGGGGCTGCACGTCGGCTACGTCGACACCGACATGGCCGCCAGCGTCGACGCGCCGAAGACGTCCCCGGGCAGCGTCGCCGAGCAGGCCCTGGACGGCATCGAGGCCGACGCCCCCGAGGTCCTGGCCGACGACCTGTCACGCCAGGTCAAGGCCGGTCTCGCCGCCGATCTTGCCGCCCTGTATCCGCAGCTCGCGACCGCGGGGTGATCGCTTTTGGGTGATGAACGTGGTCTGCCGGCCAGCCGCGGGCCAAGTGTGGTCTGGCGGTTCTGTAGTGCTTCAGCCAGGAGTCGAGGGCCTGGGTGCGTTGCCGGTTGCTGGTGCAGGGCCGGCGGTAGGCCCCTTCGGCGGCCAGGGCGCGATTGAAGCGTCGCTGCTCCCGGGGCAGTGTGGCCGGGTGAATTCCTGGCCGTTCCCACACGCTTCACCCCTTCCCTGGCTCGATGGTCCCGTCCAGGATGTCGGGCATCAGCTCCTTGATGTAGGCCCGGACCGGCGTGGGCCCGCCGGTCGGGCGGAGGTCGTGGTGGAAGAGGCCGCCGACGCCGATCGGCGCGTCCTCGTACTGCGGGACGCCGAGCCGGCTGATGACGCCGCCCGGGCGGGCGACGCCGAGGGCCTGCTCGCAGGCTGCCGACGATCTCGTGGACCACGTGCGTGCCGTGCCCGCCCGTCAGCTCGCGGACCTGGGCAATCCCTTCCAGGCCGCGGGCGGAGACGACGGCGGTGGCGCCGGATTCGCGGCCGAGGCCGGTGCGGGCCTGGTGGCCTCCCGGCAGGATGATCTGCTCGGTGTTCGCACAAGCCCTGAGCTCACCCGTCATGAGGGAGACCCGCAGGTCTCACACGCGGACTTGACCAGGAGGTCTCCGGCCACCTGCCGGGGTGGCCGTCCCGCGTCGCATGGGAACACCACGGCTCACGACCGGCTGCGCCACCACAGGGTGTCAGATGTGCCTCAGACGGGCTGGCCGACCGGCCGGATGGTCAGGGTGTTGAGGTCGACGCCGGCCGGCTGGCCGAGGGCGAAGCAGATGGCCTCGGCGACGGGCCCGGGGGACAGGGCGAAGGGCGGGACGCCGCCTTGCCAGAAGGCGGTGTCGGTCATGCCGGGGTTGACGAGGGTGACGCCGACGCCGCGGCTGGTGGCGTACATCCGCAGGTTCTCGGCCATGCCGGTGACGGCCCACTTGGTGGCGGAGTAGAGGTTGGCGGGGCTGTTCTTCAGGCCCGCGACGCTGCCGATGAGCACCAGCCGCCCGCCCGTGGTCTCGAGGTGGGGCAGGGCGGCGTTGGCCAGCAGGGCGGGGCCGAGGACGTTGGTGAGGACCATGGGCGCCCACAGTTCCGGGTCGCCGTCGGCGATGGTGCGCGGGTGGTCGGCGGGGATGAAGCCGGCGTTGGCCACCGCGGCGTCCAGAGCGCCGAAGTGCGCCACGGTGCGGGTCACGGCGGCTTGGGTGGCCGGCCAGTCGGCGGCGTCGGCGATGATGCCGAGCAGCCGGTCGGGGTGGCCGGTCTCGTCGAGGAAGGACTTGAGCTTGGTCTCGTCGCGGCCGGTGACGGCCACGCGGTGGCCGCGGTCGAGGAGCAACCGTGCGGTGTGGGCGCCGATGCCGCTGGTCGCGCCGGTGATGAGTACGGTCTTGCCGGTCATGGTCATACTCCCGGGGTGTTGGAGGTCCTGTTGGTGCGTCACAGGAGGGCTTCGACGGTGATGGGCGGGCCGATCAGCACGACTAGAGCCGCCGGACAGCGTCCATCTCCGTAGTGCAGGTCGCGTTCTCCCTGCTGATCCCTTAGAAAACCCGCCTGGCCGCGCACGAGGCAGAGCGCGTTTATAGGGGGGACAGGCTCAACCCCTCTACCACCGCCACTTGCGCGAACCCCGCAGTTACCGGGCAGCACCTCCGGCGAGCGGCTCAAGCTCCTGGCCAGCCCGGCAGCCACCCAGCCGGCACAACCCACCAGCCGGCCGCGTTGAAGCGCGCGGCCGGCTCACCGGCGCAGTCAGGCGGGGCACAGCGAGGGTTCCAGTTGTCGTGTCAGGGCCCCGAGGGAGAGCTTCGCAAGTCGTTCGCGTCCGAGTGAACCACTTTGTGCTGCCTGAGCGTGACACCTGAGACCACGCACGAAACTGTCGCCGCCAATACGTCAGTTGCTGACGCTGCCCAGGTCCTTGGAAGAGTTCGCTGTACAGCGGCATGGCCAGGAGTGCCAGCGGGGCGCCGGTGGCCGCGTGCATCTGCTGCAGGAGAGCGGCAACTCCGTTGAGCGACGTACGGCACGGGGGTCGATCCGAGCTGGGTCGACGTAGGACGGGTCGGTGCGGGTGGACATGACGCTCTTCTCCTCGAAGATGGCATCGCTGGTGGAAGGCATCAGGCGCCCGAGGGTCGTCACCGTGGGCCGGCGGAAATCAGGCGGATATTCTGCTAGCGCTCGTCATGCCGGTCCTGCCGGCAGGCCGAGTTCCTTGCGGAGGGTGGGGGCGACCTCGGTGGCCAGCAGTTCGAGGGAGTCGCCCACCATGTGCGCCGGCATGCCGCCGAAGTCGATCTGGTGGCCTGGAATCGTTCCGGGCTGACCAGCCAGCCGCGCCCACCTCGTCGTAGTCGGCAGGGTCGATGCCGAACAGGGTGAAGACGTCCAGTCCGGCCTGGTCGGCGGCGATGGCGTAGGAGACGATCTCGCGGGTGCGCCGGGCGGGGTCGTGCAGCGTGCCGGTGGCCGGGTCGGTCTGCAGATCGGGCAGAGACAGGACCTGCCCCCGCTGCAGCAGGCCCCCGCACCCGCCGCCTTGTACCGCGCCATGGTCCGCGTCACGCGGCCGGCAACCGGCCATGCTGGGGCCAGGGAGCAAGCACCATGGTCTGCGAGCGGCCGTTGCGGCGGCCCTGCAGGTCTTCTTGCACACCGAACGGCGGCGACCCACGATCGCCCGGGCCGTGCCACACCCCATCGGCGCGGCGCTCCGATCACAGGGACTCCGGCGTAGACCTTTCGCGTGACGGGACTGTCATCTTCAAACCCACGCAGCTGTTCGACCAGCATGCGCCGGGTCACCTGAGGGATCTCGCGGCGGAGTTCGCCGAAGCCGAGGATCGCCAGCTTCGCGACGACCGCCTACGCCATCACGATCAAACCCGGGCACCGCGTTCGAAGGAACGCAACGAATCGGTAACACCCTCTTCTCCTCTGTGATGTGACCGATCACACTCGCTACACAGAGCGATGTGACCGATCACATCTGGAGGAAAAGGGTCGATGAAGGGCAAATTAGGTATCTACGTGCTGCTTGTCGCCGGCTTAGCCGGGCTCATGCCGGCCGCGCCCGCCGTCGCCGCACCGTCGCAACTGGTGGTGGACCTCGCGGCCGACACAGGGCCACTGCGCTACGGCGCGACGGGCTTCCTGTACGGCTTGGGCGACGAGGGCATCCCCAACGAGACGATGCTGGCCGCGCTGCGGCCGCAGGTGGCCGCGCAGAAGGCACCCGACGGCTTGCAGCACCCCAACGGAGACGCGCTCAGGATCGCGCCGATGTTCAAGCGCGCGGGCGGCCGCCACGTCGAGATCTACATGCAGGACATCTATCCGAACTGGCCGTACGACAACCTGGGCATCAACGACTACCTCGCCAAGGTCGACACGATGACCAGGAAGGTGGTCGCCGACCCCAACCGCGCCTTCTTCGTCTATGTGCCCTTCAACGAGCCCAACCTGATCTGGTATTCGGGCGACCTGAACCGCTTCCTCACCGACTGGCGCACCGTCTACCGCCGGATCCGCTCCATCGACCCGACCGCGCGCATCGCCGGGCCCAACTTCTCCAACTACCGCTCCGCCGACATGCGCGCCTTCCTCACCTTCGCCCGCGACAACAACGTGCTCCCGGACGTGGTGACCTGGCACGAACTGGGCAACGACTTCTTCACCGACTGGCACAACCACTTCAACGACTACCGCGCGATCGAACGGAGTCTGGGGGTCAGCGCCCGGCCGATCGACATCAACGAGTACGGCCGGCAGAACGGCGACCTGGGCGTCCCGGGCAACCTGATCCAGTACGTCGCCAAGTTCGAGGCCTCCAAGGTCGACGGCTGCCTGGCCTACTGGACGACGGCGGGAGGCCTCAACGATCTGGTGACCCGCAACAACCAGGCCACCGGAGGCTGGTGGCTGTACAAGTGGTACGGCGAGCTGACCGGCAACACGGTCGCCGTCACCCCGCCCTCGGTGAGCGGCTCGCTGCAAGGAGTGGCCGCACTGGACGCGGCCAAGCAGCAGGCCAGGGTGATCTTCGGTGGCAACAACCTTGCGTCCGGTAGCTACGACACCGACGTCGTCATCAGGAACGTCGCGGCGGCGCCGTACCTGGGCACCACGGTCCACGCCACGGTCTGGGGCGTGGACTCCTCCGGCCTGGAGCCGTCCAGCGGGCCCTACCTGGTGCGCGAGGGCGACTTCACCGTCAGCGGCGGGCAGGTCACGATCCCGCTGACCGGCCTCAGGGGCTCCTCCGCCTACCAGGTGATCCTCACGCCGAACACGGACCTGTCGGCCACCGGCCCCGCCTCGCGTTACCAGGCCGAGTACGCCAGGACGGATGGCTCCGCCCGTATCACGCACGGCGGCAACACCGGCTACTCCGGCACCTCCTTCGTCCAGGGGTACGGCGGCAGCACCAGCGCCAGCACGAAGTTCGTGACGACCGTGCCGTCCGACGGCTACTACACCCTCGCCCTGCGCTACTCCGCCGGACCCTACGCGGGCGCTCCGGCCAACCGGTCGATCCGGCTCCGGCTCAACGGCTCCGACCTGACCGACCTCGCGCTCTCGGGCACCACCGACTGGAACACCTGGAACACCGCGACCATCAAGGCGTTCCTGCCTGCCGGCATCAGCCGCCTGGAGGTCAACGCGTTCGCCGCCGACGACCGCGACGCCGTCAACATCGACTATCTCGACGTCGCGCCCACCACGGGCACGATCACGACGTACGAGGCGGAATCGAGCGCCAACACGCTGGCCGGCACCGCCAGGGTGGCGAGCAACTCGGGTGCGTCCGGCGGGCAGCACGTCGGCTTCGTCGGCGCCGGCGCGGGCAACACGCTGCGGTTCAACAACGTCACCGTCCCCGCCGCCGGCCGCTACCGGATGGTCGTCGCCTACGCCAACGCCGAGGTGGTCGGAAACCACCAGTACAACAACAACATCGTCGACCGGATGGCAGAGATCAGCGTCAACGGCGGGGCTCCCCAGCGGGCCTTCTTCCGCAACACGCTGAGCTGGTCCACCTTCCGCACCACGGTGGTCGACGTCCAGCTGGCCGCAGGCGCCAACACCATCAGCTTCGGCAATCCCACCAGCGGTTACGCACCGGACATCGACCTCATCAGGATCGCCGCACCCACCGGCTGACCGGACCCTCTCCCGTAGGACAGGAGCAGGGGTGATCTCGCTCGCATCGAGATCCGCGACGGGCGGACCGGGATGGCCGTCCGGATGGGCGTCCCGGTCCGCCGAGGGCCTCAGCGTGAAGCAGTGTCGCGGCGAGCGGCTGTGGACCCTGCTCCTCGACGGCGACACCGTGGGGGATCCCGTCGCGCGACTCGACGGCCGTCACGGCCGCTGCGCACCGTGCAGGTCGCACCGGACGGTGCAGCCGACCGCCGCGAGCAGGATGCCTAGGTGCCGCTCGGCACGGAGTCCGCTGCCCTGTTGCGGTGGAGTCTGCGCAGCATGAGGGCGACGGTGAGCCGTATCCGGCCGGGCTGCTCGCGCAGGGACCAGCCGAGCAGCCGTTCGGCCTGGGCCATCCGCTCGTGCAGGGTGGAGTGGTGCACCCGCAACGACGCGGCGGCGGTGCGCAGGCTGGCGCCGCCGGCCAGCGTGTCCAGCGTCGTCAGCATCCACGGGGCCGCCGCCGCCGTCCGCTCCACGGCGGCGATGTCGGGGCCCGCCCCGAGCCCGGCGTCCACCGCGGCCGTCAGCATGATCAGGCCGCCGAGATCCTCGGCGCGGACGACCTGCGGGCCCGGATCGGTGGGTGTGCCGTCGGCGGTGAAGCGCGCCGCCGCCCGCGCGGCGTCGACCGTCCGCGGCAGTTCGAGCAGGGGTACGGCGGGACCGACGCCGGCACGCAGGTCGTCCGGCAGCGCTTCCGCCATGGCGGCGGTGACGTGCAGCGAGCCGTCGAATCCGGCGATCACGCGTGCGGGTGCCGACCGGCTCAGGCCCAGCGACTTCGCGGCGTGATAGCGGTCCTCGACCGGCGCTGAGGCGTCCAGCAGCACCTCCACCAGCTCGGTGTCGTGGTGCGGGCGCAGCCGGGCGCGGCTGCGTGTGCGGTCCAGGATCGTGCGGGCCGCCATCGCGGCGCGTTCGAGCACCATCGCCTCGACCGGCCCGGCCGGCCCCGGATGCTCCAGGTAGACGGTGATGTGGGAGTCGACGGTCAGCCGGCACCACTCGGCCGGGGGCGCGGGCCGGGCCTGCTCGGTGCGGGCGCCGTCGGGTGTCACCCGGATCCTGAGGTTGCGGTCGGTGTCGACGAGGACGGCTGGATGCCCGGACAGGACGGCGGCGCCCCTGACCACGTTCTCCAGCCCGGCACGGCGCTCGATGAGCTGGTCGAAGTACGTGATGACGCGCAGCGCGGCCCCGGCGTCCGGGTCCAGCGCCTCCAGGCGGCCGACCAGCTCTCTCATGTCTTCATAGTGGTTCGCGCCGGCTCAGGTCGCCAGCAGGCGGCGCAGCCAGTCCTGCCGGGCACGGGTCAAGGATTGGGAGAGGGCGGCCTGCGGCATCCAGGCGTCGAAGGCGTGGAAACCGCCCGGCCACACGTGCAGCTCGGCGTCGCCGCCGGCCTGCCAGATCCGGTCGGCGTACGCCACGGCCTCGTCGCGGAAGATCTCGGCCGAGCCCACGTCGATGTAGGCGGGCGGCAGCCCGGACAGGTCGGTGGCCCGGGCCGGCGCCGCGTACGGCGAGACGTCCGCGGCGCCGTAGGCCGCGCCCAGCACGGCCCGCCATCCGGTCTCGTTCGAGGTCTGGTCCCAGACGCCGAACCCGCGCATCTGGACGGTGGAGTAGCTGTCGTTGCGGTCGTCCAGCATCGGGTAGCCGAGCAGCTGGCCGTACAGAGCGGGGCCCCCGCGGTCGCGGGCCAGCAGCGCGACCGCCGCCGCCAGGCCGCCACCGGCGCTGACGCCCACGATCACGATGCGCTCGGTGTCGGCGCCGAGCGCATCGGCGTCCCCGGCGATCCAGCTCAACCCGGCGTAGCAGTCCTCCAGCTGGGCGGGGTAGGGATGCTCGGGCGCCAGGCGGTACTCCACGGAGACCACGATCGCGCCGTGCGGCTCGGCGAGGTCCAGCATCGGCGTCATCCCGGACCGGCGGGTGCCGGCGACCATGCCGCCGTCGTGGATGTGGTAGATCACCGGGGCGGGCGCGTCCACGGTCGCCGGCGTGCAGACCAGCACGGTCACCTCCGGGGCGCCGGGCGGGCCGGGCACGACGTGGTCGGCGAAGGTGTAGGCGCCGCCCCGGCGCAGGCCGTCGTCGTCCACCTCGTGGGCGGCGACGTGACCCGTACGCAGGGCGCCGATCAGGTCAGGGGTCAGCGTCACCGGCGCGCCGCCCTGCACGACGGCGAGCCCGGCGGCGAGCTCGGCATCGAAGGGCGGGGGCGGGCCGGTCACCCGCGCGGGAACGCTCCCCGTGTCTGTCATGGTGCTCATTGTCCCGGGCCGAGCCGCCGGCCAGCCACCAGACGCGTGTCGGGCAATAGCCGACGGGCGTCGGGTAGAGGTGGCCGCCGTGTTGCGTGATGGTTTCCCAAACGTGTCGGAGCCCTGCCGGCCCTGGTCAGCCCCAGGCTGATCACGATACCCGGCTCCGCGCCTTCTGGGCGGCGACCGGCGCATCACCACCCACTGGAGGATCCATGTTCGTTCGGAGTCGGACGCGGGCGGCCGCTGCTGCCGCGGCGTCCCTCGTGCTCGCGGCCACGCTGGCCGCGTGCGGCGGCGAGGGGTCGAGCACGACCACGGCCGGCGGCGGAGGAGCACGCACCAGCGCGCCGCCGCCGGCCGCGCCGACGGGCGTCGCGAAGTTCGAGGACGCGGCCCCCGGCAGCGGGGAGGGCCTGACCATCGGCTTCACCCAGCTCAACCTCTCGGTCGGATTCCCCCAGGATGTCCAGCGCAGCGTCGAGGAGCAGGCGGAGAAGGCCGGCGTCAAGCTGATCACCTGCGACTCCAAGGCCGACGCGGCCGTGGCCCTGGACTGCGCCAAGCAGTTCAAGACCCAGGGTGTCAAGGGCCTGATCACCTTCCAGGCCGACGCCAACGCCGCTCCGCGCATCTGCGAGGCCGGCCCGTCGGTGCCGGTCATGGCCGTGGACATCGAGCAGAAGCCGTGCCAGACGACCTTCGTGGGCGCCGCCAACGAGTACGCCGGGCAGCTCGTCGGCTACAACGTCGGCCTGCACTTCGCCAAGCAGAACGACTGCAAGTACGACGCGTTCGTCTCGCTGGAGTCCAAGGCCGTGGGCCAGGTCAACGAGCTGCGGATGGGCGGCATCCGCAAGGGCTTCGAGAGCGTCTGCGGCGCCATCACGAATCTGCGCACGCTCGACACCGGGCCGGGCGGCCTGAGCGAGCCGGCGCAGCGGCTGATGACCGACACGCTGACCGCCCTGCCGGGCGCCGAGCACGTGATCGTCGTGGGCATCAACGAGGACGTCATCATCGGCGCGCTGGCCGCCGCCCGCGTCCAGAACCGCATGGACGACCTGTACCTGGGCGTGCAGAACCTCAACCCGAAGAACTGCGTCATCTACACCGCCCCGCACTGGCTCGGCAGCGTCGCCTACTTCCCGGAGAAGTACGGCCAGATCCTCGTGCCGAACCTGATCAAGGCGATGAAGGGCGAGAAGCTGCCGGCCGAGCTCCTGGTGCCCCACGAGTTCGTCACCAAGGAGACGGTCAAGCAGTACTACCCCGCGTACGCCTGCTAGGAGCGCCCCGATGCCCTTCCTGAACGCACTTGGCATCACCAAGTCCTTCGGCCCCGTCAAGGTGCTGCACGGCATCGACTTCACCGCCGAGGCCGGCTCGGTGGTGGCCCTGCTCGGTGAGAACGGCGCCGGCAAGAGCACGTTCGTCAAGATCCTGGCCGGTGACCACGACGCCGACGGCGGCGAGATCCGCGTCGGCGGCCGGCCCGCCCGGTTCGGCTCCGTCGCCGACGCCCGCGCCGCGGGCATCCGGCTGATCTCGCAGGAGATCGCCGACGCCGGCCCCCTGACCGTGGCCGAGAACGTCGTGCTCGGCGCCTGGCCCCGGCGCCTGGGCGTGGTGAGCCGGAAGGAGATGCGCCGTCGCGCCGCCGGGTCGCTGGCCAGGCTGCGTGCCGAGATCCCGCTGGACCGCCCGGTCAGCCGGCTGCGGCTGGGCGAACGGCAGATCGTCGAGATCGCCCGCGCCCTGGCGGGGGAGAGCCGGTGCCTGCTGTTCGACGAGCCGACGGCGGCGCTGTCCGACGCCGAGGCCGGGCGGCTGTTCGAGCTGATCGCCGACCTGCGCGAGACCGGCGTGGCGATCGTCTACATCACGCACCGGCTCGACGAGGTCTTCCGCATCGCCGACCGTGCCTGCGTGCTGCGCGACGGCCGCATCTCGCTCGACCGGCCGGTCGCCGAGGTCACGACGGCCGATCTGGTGGAAGCCATGGTGGGCAGGGCGGTCGCCGCCCGCCGGTTCGTCGAGCCGGCCGGCGGGCCGGCGGACGGGCCGGCTCAGCGCGCCGAGGCGGTGCTGACCCTGCACGAGGCGTCCGGGGACAACTTCGCCGGCGTGTCGCTGTCGGCCGCGCCCGGCACCGTGGTCGGCCTGTACGGCAAGGTCGGCTCCGGCGTCTCCGAGGTGGCCGAGACGCTGTTCGGCATGCGCGGGCTCGCCGGCGGCGAGCTGCGCCTCGACGGCAGGGCCATCCACCTGCGCACCCCGGCGGACGCGATCCGCGCCGGCATCGGATTCCTGCCCCCTGACCGGCAGGGGCAGGCCGTGCTGTCCGACCGGTCGGTGGCGGAGAACCTGACCGCCCCGAGCTGGCGGCGGCTGGCCGGGCGCGGTGGCCTGATGACGCGGGCGCGGGAGGCCGGGGCCTACCGGCGCTGGCACGACGCGCTCTCCGTCCGCTCACGCGACGACCCCGACCAGAGCATCGGCACCCTGTCGGGCGGCAACCAGCAGAAGGTCCTGCTCGCCCGCTGGCTGGAGTGCGGCTCCCGCGTGCTGGTGCTGGCGGAGCCCACCCGCGGCGTCGACGTCGGCGCCCGGCAGGAGATCTACCAGGCGATCCGCCGCCTCGCCGAGGACGGCACCGCCATCGTCGTCGCGTCCTCCGACTACGAGGACATCGTCGCGGTCGCCGATCAGGCAGCCGTCATGGTACGCGGCCGCGTCGTGGCCATGCTCGACGGCGCCGGCGTCACCACCGACCAACTCACCGAATCCGCAGGAGGAGCTCTCAGTGTCCGATAGCGCCGTGTCCGACAGCGCCGGGACGCCCGGGCCCGCGGCGGTGGCCGCGGGCGGGCCTCCGGCGCCCGAACCGCCGGCCGGCCGGGTTTCCACGCTGGCAAGGATTCCCAGCAGCGCCGCGCTCGTGGTCTTCCTCATCCTGGAGATCGTCTTCTTCGCCGCCAACTCCCCGTACTTCCTCAACTGGGACAACGCGACGAACATCCTGACGGCCATCTCGATCACCGGCGTGCTCGCGGCCGGCGCGACCCTGCTGCTCGTCTCCGGGCAGTTCGACCTGTCCGTGGGCAGCGGCGTCGGCTTCGTCGGGCTGCTGCTGGTCGAGCTGCAACCCCATCTCGGCACGGCCAGGGCCGTCCTTGTCGCGATCGCCGGTGGCATCGCCATCGGCCTGCTCAACGGTTTCCTGGTCAACGTGCTCGGCATCAACGCGCTGATCACGACACTCGGCACGCTGGCGATCTTCCGCGGGCTCACCCTCGCCGTGGGCGAGGGCCAGAACATCGCGGTGAACGGCTTCGACTGGGCCATCGCCCGGCCCTTCCTGAACGTGCCGATACCGGCGCTGGTGTTCATCGCCGTCGCCGTGGTCTTCGCGCTGGTCATGAGCTTCACCGTCTACGGGCGGGAGATGTACGCCATCGGCGCCAAC
This sequence comes from Nonomuraea thailandensis, assembly GCF_024172165.1. Taxonomy (GTDB): domain Bacteria; phylum Actinomycetota; class Actinomycetes; order Streptosporangiales; family Streptosporangiaceae; genus Nonomuraea; species Nonomuraea thailandensis. Next base: position 3,662,452 of record NZ_JAMZEB010000002.1, read on the forward strand.
TCCGACGCCGCGCGGCTGGTCGGCATTCGCGTCAAGCGCAACCTGTTCCTGGCCTTCGTCATCTCGGGGCTGTGCATGGCGCTGGCGGGGCTGCTCAACACCTCGCTCATCGGCTCCTCCTCCGGCACCACGGGCACCGGGCTGGAGCTGGCCGCTGTCACCGCGGTGATCCTCGGCGGCACCAGCCTCCAGGGCGGCACCGGCGGAGTGTTCGGCACGATCATCGGTCTGCTCATCGTGGGCGTGCTCAGCAACGGCCTCACGCTGATGAACGTCGACTCCTCCTGGCAGCAGGTCGCCACCGGCTCGCTGCTCATCCTCGCGGTCGCCTTCGACCGGCTCCGCGCCAACCTGCTCGGCGGCCTGCGATGAGCGCCGCCACCTACACCGTCCGGCGCAACGCCGACGTGCCGATGAGCGACGGTGTCCGGCTCCGTGCCGACATCTGGCTCCCCGACCGCGACGGTCCCGTCCCCGTGCTGCTGGAGCGGATGCCCTACGACAAGTCGTCCTCGTTCATGGCACAGCACATCGTCGGGCTGGAGATCGTGCGCGCGCTCGACGCCGGTTTCGCCGTCGTCGTGCAGGACACGCGCGGCCGGTACGCCTCCGAAGGCGACTTCGACCCGTTCACGCACGAGGCCGCCGACGGCAGCGACACCGTCGCCTGGCTGCTGGAGCAGGACTTCTGCGACGGCCACGTGTTCATGTACGGCGCCTCCTACATCGGCGCCACCCAGTTGCTGGCAGCCTCGGCCGCGCCCGAGGGCCTGCGCGCCATCGCACCCCAGCTGACCACCTCCGACTACTACGAGAGCTGGACGTACCGCGGCGGGGCGCTGCAACTCGGGTTCGTCCTGCTGTGGATCATCGAGTCGCTGGCGCCGCCCGACCTGGACCGCCGGGCACCGGACGCGACGCTCAGCGCCCTGCTGGCGGACCTGCGCGAGGATCCGTGGCACGCCATGGACCTGGTTCCCGCACGGCGCAAGGAGCTCGAAGCGCTCGCGCCCTACCTGCGGGACTGGCTGGCGCACCCGTCCCGCGACGGCTTCTGGGCGGCCATCGACCCCTCCCGTGCCTACGGCCGGATGGACGTCGCCGGGCTGCACATCGGCGGCTGGCACGACCTCTTCCTCGACGGCACCCTGCGCAACTACCGCGGGCTCACCGAGCACGCGCCGACCGAGGAGGCGCGAGGCCGCCAGTACCTCGTCGTCGGCCCCTGGTCGCACGGCAACCTCAGCGGCTGGCAAGGCGACGGCTGGCACGGATACGACGCGGACTCCGGCGCCCTCGACCTGACCGCAATGCACCTGGAGTTCTTCTCCGCGATCGCCGCCGGACGCGAGCCGGACCTGCCCAAGGCACGGATCTTCTTCACCGGCGCCGACACCTGGCACGACCTGCCGTCCTGGCCGCCGCCCGGCACCACGCCGACCTCCTGGGCGCTGCGCGCGGACGGCGGCCTGACCCAGGGAGCCGCCGGAGAGCAGGCGACGCTCACCTACCGGTCGGATCCGGCGAACCCGGTGCCGACCACCGGCGGGGCGACGTTCCTGCCCGGGCTGCTGGTCGCCCGCGACTCCGGCCCCAAGGACCAGGCCGCGATCGAGGCACGCGACGACGTGCTCGTGCTCACCTCGGCGCCGCTGGAGACCGGCCTGACCATCGCGGGTGAGGTGGTCCTGCACCTGGAGGCGGCCTCCTCGGCCGAGGACTGCGACTGGACGGCCCGTCTCACCGAGGTCGACGCGGCAGGCCGATCGGTCGGGCTGGTCGACGGCATCCTGCGAGCGCGCTACCGGCACGGCGGCGCCGCCGTCGCGCTGACACCCGGGCGGCGGGAATCCTACCGGCTGCCGCTGGGCTCGATCGCCCACGTGGTGCCGGCGGGGCACCGGCTCCGCCTGCAGATCGCCTCGTCCAACTATCCTCGCTTCGATCGCAACCCGCAGACGATGGCCGACCCGGCCGAGGCGACAGGGGACGACTTCGCCGTCGCCGACCAGACCGTCTTCGTCGGCGCCGGCGGCACGCACCTGGTGATTCCGATCGCACCCGACCTGCCGGAGGGACCAGGGGCCTGAGATCGTCGCGCTGCGACGCCGCTGCTGGGGGCGGCCGCGCTGAACAGCGGGGCGCCGCCGCACCGGCAGCAGGCCGCGCTCTACGCCGCGCTCTACGCCGCGCTCTACGCCGCGCTCTACGCCGCGCTCTACGCCGCGCTCTACGCCGCGCTCTACGCCGCGCTCTACGCCGCGCTCTACGCTGCGCTCGCCGAGTGGGCCGCGCGCTCCGCTCAGGCGGCCGAGCAGTTCGGGGCCCAGGAGCACATCGCCGGGCTGAGCACGCGGTACGCGTTCCTGATCGAGAGCGTCGACGAACACGCCACCTCCTGGTGGACCGCGCCCGGCAAAGCTGCGCCGCCGGCGTCGACGTCTCGCCCGACCCCCCGGCACCTCCGCGCGGAGCGTGCGGGAACGGTATGTGCAGCACGTCGCCGACCGTCTCGATGACTTCGACGGCTGGCTGGGGCACGACCCTTGTCTGCGGGTCAGCGTCTGGGACATCCGCCGGGCCGCCGACGGCAACCGGCGCACGCTGGGGTCCGGCGACTACCCGCCCGAGGCGTACGCCCGGGTGCTCAAGGTGTCGAAGCGATTCTCAGGCGTTGCATGGTCGGCCTGGCCCTTCGCGGAGTGGGTCACACCCGTGATGCCGTGGTTGGCGGATGCCGTCGGATCGCTCGCGGCCGGGGTGAATAGGTCTTCAGATTTTTTCTGCGGTGATGTCGAGTGGCGTCGAGCCCGTTCGTAGCCAGGGTGAGAGGTCGGCAAGGAGCCGGTCACCACTCACCGGAGGTCTGCGATGTCCGTCATCAGCACCACCGCTCCACCCAAGCCGCTGATCATCGGCGGCCTGACCGCCGCGGTCGTCGCGGGCGCGGCGACCGCGGCCGTCGCCGCAGCGGGTGAGTTCGCCGGGATCAGCCTCGTTGCCGGCGGCGCGCCGATCCCGGCGTCCGGGTTCGCCATGCTGACCGTCATCTTCTCCGTGGCGGGCCTGGTGCTGGCCGTAGGGTTGGCTCGCTGGGCTCGCCGGCCGCGCACGGTGTTCGTCCGTGCCACGCTTGCGCTCACCGCGCTGTCCCTGGTACCGGATGCGCTGGTGGGCGCGTCGGTGGCCACGAAGGTGCTGCTGATGGTGACCCATGTGGTCGCCGCCGCGATCGTCATCCCGGCCGTCGCCCGCCGCCTGTCCGCCTGACCCGGTTTTCGCAAGGAGTTCGCCCGTGAAGAAGTACCTGCTGGCCGTCCAGTACGACGAGAGCGCGCCGTGGCCGTCCGAGGAAGACCTGCGCGAGCAGCAGGCCCGAACCGGCCAGGTGACCGCCGACATGCAGTCCGCCGGTTGCTGGGTGTTCGTCGGCGGCCTGCTGGGCTCGCACGCCACCACCGTCGTACGCCCCGGCAACGGCGTGACCACGATGACCGACGGGCCGTTCGCCGAGACCAAGGAGCAGCTCGGCGGGTTCTGGGTGATCCAGTGCGACGACCTGGACCAGGCGCTGGTCTGGGGCGAGAGGTGCGCGCTTGCCTGCGGGTCCCCGATCGAGGTGCGCCCGTTCGAAGACGCGCAGTGGACGTGAGCAGCGGTGGATCTGGACGGCATCTACCGGGCCGAATACGGCCGATGCGTGGCCACGCTGACGCGCCTGCTCGGTGACATCGGCCTGGCCGAGGAGTTCGTGCAGGACGCGTTCGCGGTGGCCGTCCAGAAGTGGGACGAGCGGCCACCGCCTAATCCCGGCGCGTGGATCGTGACCACCGCCCGCAACCGGGCGATCGACCGGCTGCGCCGGGAATCCACCCGCGAGGCCCGCCACGCCCAGGCGCTACTGCTGCGCCAGGTCGACGAACCACAGGAGGTGGGACCGGTGCGCGACGACCAGCTCCGCATGATCTTCACCTGCTGCCACCCGGCGCTGTCGCCGCCGGCACAGACCGCGCTCACCCTGCGCCTGCTCGGCGGGCTGGAGGTGGCCGAGATCGCCAGGGCCTACTTGGTGCCCGAAGCGACCGTCTTCCAGCGGATCGTTCGCGCGAAGAAGAAGATCCGCGACGCCGGCATCCCCTACCGGGTGCCCGGCGCCGCCGAACTCCCCGACCGGCTGGCACCGGTACTCGCCGTCCTCTACCTGGTCTTCAACGAAGGATACACCTCCACGACAGGCTGGCTGCTACGCACCGACCTGTGCCTGGAGGCCGTCCACCTGGCCAGGGAGCTGGCCGAGCTGATGCCTCATGAGCCGGAGGTGATCGGGCTGCTGGCCCTGCTCCTGCTCACCGAAGCCCGCCGGCCCGCCCGGGTGGGACCTTCGGGCGAGCTGGTGGTGCTCGCCGAGCAGGACCGCTCGCTGTGGAACCGCGAGCTGATCGCCGAGGGACACGAGCTGGTACGCCGCTGCCTGCGCCGTAACCAGCCGGGACCGTACCAGTTGCAGGCCGCGATCAACGCCGTGCACACCGACGGGCAGGCGACCGACTGGGCGCAGGTGCTGGCGCTGTACGACCAGCTGCTGCGCCAGTCCCCGACCCCGATCGTGGCACTCAACCGCGCGGTCGCCGTTGCCGAGGTACACGGACCGGCGCAGGCTCTGGCCGCCATCGAGGACCTGGACCTGCCGGGCTACCACCTGCTGCCCGCCACCCGCGCCGACCTGCTGGCCCGCCTGGGCCGTACCGCCGAGGCTGTCGCCGCCTACGACGAGGCCATCACCCTGGCCACCAACGACACCGAACGAACCTTCCTGCAGACGCGCCGAGCCCGACAAGGAGCATGAGATGACAACGAACGCGCACACCATGGAACGCGAGAGCGTGAGCGCCACCCTGACTTTCGCCGTGCCCGCCGCGAGGGTGTTCGCGGTGCTGGCGGACCCGACCAGCCATGCGGCGATCGACGGCACCGGCTGGGTACAGGAAGCCGTCAACCAGGCGCCGCTGACCGCGGCAGGGCAGATCTTCCGGATGGACATGCACCACGCCGACCATCCGGACGGTGACTACCGGGTGGTCAACAAGGTCGAGGTGTTCCAGGCACCGCACGCCATCGGCTGGCTGACCGGGGTGGAGAAGGACGACGGCCGGCTGGAGCTCGGCGGCTGGCTCTGGCGCTACGACCTCGCACCGCTCGGCCCGTCCGAGACCGAGGTCACGCTCACCTACGACTGGTCGGCGGTGCCGCAGTTCCGCCGCGAATACATCCAGTTCCCGCCCTTCGGCCCCGACCATCTCATCAACTCGCTGCACCACCTGGCCGAACTCGTCTCCGGCAGGTGATGCCGCCGGCCACGACGACCAGTCGTCCGGCCGGCCCCGTCGCCCGCGTCTGTCGCAGCGTCGCTCCGCACGTCGCGTTCCAAGACAACCCGTCAGGGCGACACGTCGTACCCCATCTGTTTCTTCACATCTGATCCACCGGTACCAGAGGAGAACATCATGACCGCCACCTACACCTTCGACGTCTTCACCACCCTCGACGGCTTCGGCTCCTACAACAGCAGCGGCGACTGGGGCGGATACTGGGGCAAGCAAGGCCCCGAATTCCTCGATCGCCGCCTCGCCCTGTACGACCAGGAGCAGCGGATGGTCTTCGGCGCCAACACCTATCGGGCGCACGTGCAGTTGCTTGCCGCGAGCACCGAGGAGTCCGGGGTGGGTGACCCATGGGCCATGCGGATGATGAACATGCCGGCAACGGTGGTGTCGAGCACGCTGCAGGGACCGCTCGACTGGCCGAACGCGACCCTCGCGAGCGGCGATGCCGTTGACATCGTTGTCCGCCTCAAGGAGGAATCGGAGGTGCCGTTGCGCTCGCACGGCAGCCTGTCGCTGAACCGGGCGCTGATGGCCGCCGGTCTGGTCGACCGCGTCCAGGTGACCGTCTTCCCCGTGATCACCGGCCGGACCGGAGTGGACCCGATCTTCCAGGGTGCGGCGGACTTCGACCTCGAGCTGATCGAGAGCCGGACGCTCGACGGCCACACCCAAGAGCTCACCTACCGGCCCACCCTGCATGTCTGAGCCGTCCATGCACCCTCTCGCGTCGACATACCGAGATTGCCGGTCAGCAGTTTCACCTTCCTGCCGGCGCGCGCCTGTAGGGCCACGGCGCGGGCGATGATCTCGTCGTCGGTACGAGGCAGGCGCACATGGCCGGGCGGATCCGGCCAGAGGTCGATCGTGATGGCGCCGCGCGGAAAGGCCGGGTTCTCCGGAGCGCTGCCCCTGTGGCGGACGACCCCGCGGGGAAGCAGGTTGTCCAGCAGATTGATCGTTTCCCTGGCGTTGGTGCTCGCAGCGCCCAGCTCGGTGACCTGCCGCCGGCGCTGACCCAGGCCGGTGCCTACATCGCCCCCCGCATGACCCTGACCCGGTACGTGGAGCTGCTCAAGGACATCCCGGCCCGCCCGGGCCGCCACCGGAAGACGCCAAGGATGCCTCGGGCGGCCTGCATGCCGGGCTGGACCCGCATCCCGTTCCGTGCTGAGCGGCACGCCTGGCCAACTGCGCGAGCTGTATCAGCAGGCTCGCGGCCGGGAAGGCCTGGTCACCGTAGGCTTCCACGAGGTGGTGCGGCGAGCCCGCTGAGACTGGTCACGAATTTGTCACCTCCAATTAGTCAGTAGGTGTCCCTCCGCAGTCCAGCCTGCAAATACTAATTCCTCTGAAGATCTTTCAAGGAGAATTGCGAACAATATTTGCCTCTCTCTGGTGACAGTGAAGCGACCAGGCGCAGGACAGGTGTTGACAAATTCCCAGGTGGCTGGTGGTTGGCGCTGTGAACGCTGCTGGGATTGGTCATCGTGTGTCAATATGCAGGTCGAATGCCTTGTGATGAGGTCATCCGTTGCGGATCTTCCAACGTCGAGACAGGGGTTTGACGAAGTGGCAGTTCGGAGGGACTTTGGTTGTTAGATTGTCGTGTCAGATGGGGTGGCAGCAGGCGGAAAAACGGATGGAGGTCGCACGATATCCCCGTTGCCGGGCTTGGATAAGCATCGCCAGTTGATCGAGAAAGGACCCTGGCCAGTGCCGCTGAGGCCGGAGGGCATCGACACCGTGATTTTGCAGAAGACGTGGTCCGGCAAAGTGTCTGAGCCTGTGGCGCGGTCCGTTCGTGTTGCAGCCGCGTTGCGGGGCGGCCGGGGATGCCGCAGGAGGCAGGCCCTCCGGCATCAGCCTACTGATGTGAAAGATCTGCGGTGTGGGGAATGAGTTCCCTGCATGAGCCCCGTTGGCCGCACCTGTGCCGTTCCCTGGGCTGCCCGGTGTCACGTACGCGCCCGCCCACGCGGGTGAGCGCGCAAGGCGTGGCCGGGGGCAGTGCTGACCGGAGCCGACCGTGAGCACGCCGAGGTGTCCATGCTTACCCTGCACCTGCTGCAATCCTCGTTGGTGTATTCATAACACCCAGCTCCTACAGGCCGTTCTGCGAGCAGTGGGCTGGCAAACTCACGGAGGAAGACCGGCGCGCGCTCAGCCCGCTGTCCTGGGCTCACGTGAACCCTTACGGCCGGTTCCGGCTGGACAAGGAAACCCGGCTCGACCTCACCGCGGCCTGAACGGACCACCGGCGGCCGATGGTCATCTGGGGTTCGTGGCCGCTTCTCGCAGGTCAGCGCTAGATGATCTTTTCTTTCCCGTGTGCACGTTGGCGGATCCTCACAGTGTTCAAGGCGCCGACGCCGCCGAGAGTGGCACAGGCGTCGCCGACGAGGTTGCGCAGGGCCAGGAGGCGTTGCCTCATCCAGCGGGTTCCAGGCTGTCCCGCAACCGACGGTCGGACTGTAACGCTTTGCTACTTTCGGCCCCACTCGCGCCGGTTCAGGGGGCACTCTGGAGGCGGCTCGCCGGAGCTATAGGAGTTCCGGGCCGTCAACGAGGCGATCGGGCTGTTCGTGCCCAAGGACGTCAACAGGCACAAGTGTCGGCTCTACATGAGCAAGGGAAACCGGCGCAACGCGGTGCCCTCATCCGCGACGACGATTTCACCATCGTCGCGAAGTACGGGTCAGAGTTCGCCGGGCTGGTCCAGTACTACCTTCTCGCCCAGGACGTGTTCCGGCTGGGACATCTGCAATGGGTCATGGAGACGTCCATGCTGAAGACACTCGCGGGCAAACCGCAGCACGGTCTCGGCGATGGCTCGAAGGCACAAGACGACGATCGAGTCTCCGACCGGGCCGCGCAGAGTCTTCCAGGTGACCGTCCCACGAGACCGAGACAGGAAACCGCTGGTCGCCCGCTTCGGCGGGATCCCGCTCAAACGAGTCCGCACAGCCGTCCTCACTGACTGGCGTCCGGTCATGAACAGCGCCCGGCGCAACGAGCTGATCCATCGGCTCCTGGCCGGACGCTGCGAGCTCTGCGAGTCCACGGAGGGCCTGGAGGTCCACCACATCCGCAAACTGGCCGACCTCAATCAGCCCGGACGGCGGGCCCAGCCCGCCTGGAAACACCTCATGGCCATGCGACGGCGCAAGACCCTCGTCATCTGCCGCCGCTGTCACGAGGACATCCACGCCGGACGTCTTGCCAAGCCCTACCAGAAATGATCACTGGAGAGCAGGGTGCGGGGAAATCTTGCATGCCCTGTTCGGGAAGAGACCGACGGAAAAGGACCCGGCCAAGGGCACCTCGCCAGCGGTCGACTTCACGCGGCGGGCGGGCCGGGGAAACCCGCCGGGAGTAATCACGGCAGGGCGCCCCGGTCCGACCCAACACAGCGCCCCCGGCCGACAGCCATCCTTGCTGGACACCGGCACCGACAAGTCTCTGGAAGTCATCGAGCGTCCGGTCCACGACGTCGAGCTCTCCCGGCGTTGAGCCGTCCAGCGCTGGGGCGGCGGCCCTCTGCTCAAGACCGGCGGTATGGCAGTGGTATGTCCACGGCAAGTCGTGGGTCGAGCCCCTCCCGGCCGGTCCGACGAGGCCCGGTGGCTCAGGACGGTACGCACACCGTCTGGAAGGGCTCGCCGGGCAGGTACTGCTCCCACTCCTCGTCGCTGAGCGTACGGCCGGCGCGGGCACAGGCGGCGGCCACCAGGTCCGCGGGTTCGGCCACGCCCCACACCCGGAAGGTGTCGTCATCGTTCACCGTGGCCAGCACACCATCGCCGAATTCCACCTGCGAGACCCTGCTACGGCCAGGAAGAGCGGCGCCGACCTGCTCCTGCGTGGCCACGTCCCACAGCCGGACGCTCTTGTCGTCGCTCGCGGTGGCGAGAGTGCCACCGTCGGCGCTGAAGGCCACCGCGGTGATCACGCCGGAGTGCCCGCCCAGGTCCCGGCCGAGCTGCTTGCGGGAGGCCAGGTCGATCAGCCGCGTTCCCGTGTTGCCGGCCACGGCCAGGGTCCTGACGTCGGGGGAGAAGGCGACGCTCTTCGCCCTGCTGATGGGCGGGCCGGCCTCGGCCTGGGTGGACAGCTCCCACAGCTGGGCGTTCTCCGTGATGTCCACCGCGGTCAGGTATCTGCCGTCGGGGCTGATGACCAGCTGCGCGATGTTCTCGGGGCGGACGATGCGGTCGATCCGGCGATGGGTGCGTGTGTCGAAGAGCCATATCTCGGGCTTCGCCGCGGTCTGCGGGTCCGGTGTGAGCGCGATGGCCAGGGTCCGCCCGTCCGGGCTGTAGGCCGCCGGCCCGATGACGTGGCGAGGGGTTCGCACCGAGCTCACCTGGCGTCGGCTGGCGACGTCCCACCAGGTCAGCTCGGACTCCAGGCCGATCGCCAGCGTGCCACCGTCCGGGCTGCGCACCGCGGTGTTGATGGGCTGCCCCGGCCTGATGGTGAAGATCGGCGTTCGCGAGCCGAGGTCCCAGAGCCTGACTTGCCGCGCGTCGGAGGTCAGGATGCTGCGCCGATCGCTGCTGAACGTCGCGGCGCGCGCGGTGGTGCCCGCCGTGGGCAAGGGAGCTCCCAGCTGCCGGTGTGTGAACGGGCTCCACAGCCGCAGCCCGTCGAATCCGCCGGCGGCCAGCAGTTTCCCGTCGGGGCTGAAGGCCACGCTGTACAGGCCGATCGTGTGACCGGCGAGCCTGGGACCGAGCTCCTCGCGCGTGGCCAGGTCCCACAGCCGGACCCGGCCGCCGTCACTCGTGGTCGCCAGGACCGAGCCGTCCGGGCTGAACGCCACGCGGATGCCGCCGATCTGCCTGTTCATGAGCGGCTTGCCGATGGGCCGCCACGTGGCGACGTCCCACAGGCGCAACGCGTGGCTACTGGTGACCAGCCGCTTCCCGTCGGGGCTGAAGGCGAGGTGGCTGATGCCGGCGGGGGAGAGGTGCGCTTGGAGCGAGGCGACCTGCCTGCGCGAGGCCACGTCCCAGACCCGGGCCTCGGTCTCGCGGGAGGAGTGGGTCGCCAGCAGCCTCCCATCCGGGCTGAAGGCGGCGGCGTTGGCTCCGGGAAGGGCGTCACCGACCTGTGTGCGCGTGGCCACGTCCCACAGCCGCACCCTGTCGCCGCCGGTGGCCAGGAGCCTGCCGTCCGGGCTGAACGCCACGGTGCCGCCGCCCCGGAGCGGCTTCCCGAGCTGCTCGTGCGTGGTGGCGTCCCAGATCCGTACGTCCTCGGCCGCCGCCGCGACGAGCCGGCCGTCGCTGCTGAACGCCACCTCGGTGACCATCTGCTTCTGGCCGGTCAGGGAGCCGGTCGGACGGTGGGTGACAGGGTCGCGGAGTGTTACGACGCCCTCGTCCCCGTTGGTCGCGAGGACCTTGCCGTCGGGGCTGAAGGCCAGCGCGAGCGCCGGGCCTGGCCTGGTGAAGACGGCGGGCCCGGTGAGCGCGTTGCGGAGGCTGTGGCGGGCCTCCTTGGTTGGCGCGAGCCGCCAGGCGGTGACCGCGAGCAGGTGTCCGACCGTCGGCTCGGTGCCGACGAGCCGGATGCTCTGCGTCGCCAGTTGCCGGGACAACGCCTGCCGCTTCTGCGCCTCCGCCCGCTCCCGCTCCCTGTTGGCCTCGCCCGCGGCGGACACGGCCGAGACCGCGCCGGCGAGAGCGAGAACGAGCAACGTGACCAGCGTGACCAGCGCGCCGCGCCGCATCTTCCTGGATCGGGCCAGCGCCCGGCGGCTGGAGTCGAGGAAGTCCCGCTCCAGCCGGGTGAGCGTCATGTGGCGGCGCTCGGAGATGGCCCAGCTCTCGACCGCTTGCAGCCGGCTGCCGCGCAGCAGGTCGCCGTCGCCGCGACCGTTGTCCTCCCAGTGGCGGGCGGCCTGGCTGAGCTGCCCGACGACCGCCAGGCCCGGTCTCTCCGCGCTCACCCAGCCGCGCAGGCGAGGCCACGCGCGCAGGACGGCGGGACGGGTCAGGACCATCTGGCCGTCACGCTCGGAGAGCACGTAGGAGAACGCCCGGAGGATGGCCCGCAGGTCCTGCCCGCCGTACTCCAGCTCGGCCACGGGCACCGGGCGGGTCGTCTCCATGTCGTACTCGTCCAGGGTGAGCAGCCGCAGGAACACTCCGGGCACCAGTCGCCGCTGCTCCTCCGGGAGTGCGGTGTAGGCGTCCTCGGCGATCGTCCCCAGCCCCGGGTCCAGGCCATCGTCCGAGGCGATCTGCCGCGCCCGCTCACTGCCCGCCCGCAACAGTCCGGTCGCCTCGCCGTTCCCGCTGACCAGGGCGAGCAGCAACTCCCGGGCTGTCGGCCGCGCCTGCGGCTCCTTGGCCAGCGCCGCCGCCACCAGCGGGCGCAGCGCCGGCGGCAACCCCTCCACGTCGGGTATGGCCGACAGGACCTGGTGGATCACCGCGGCGGCGTTGTCCCCGGCGAAGGCGTCCGTTCCCCGTGCGGCGAAGAGCATCACCGCGCCCCACGCGAACACGTCGCCTGGCGCGCCCGCCCGCTGCCCGCTGAACGACTCGGGTGGCATGTAGGCGGGCGTGCCGGCGATCAGTCCAGTGGACGTCACTGACATCTCCTCGGTACGCGCGATACCGAAGTCGATCATCCGCGGGCCGTCCGGACCGAGCAGGACGTTGTCGGGCTTCAGATCACGGTGGATCACCCCCGCCTCGTGAACCGCGGCCAGCGCGGTGGCGATCGCCGTGGCCAACCGGTGCAGGTCGTCGCCCGCGAACGACCGCCCATCCCGTACGGCTGTGCGCAGGCTGGGCCCGCTGACGTACTCACTGACGATGTACGGCCGCGGGCCCGCCAGATCGGCGTCCAACACCCGAGCCGTGCAGAAGGAGGCCACCCTTCGCGCGGCCTCGACCTCCCGGGCGAACCGGTCCAGTTGCGTGCGGCCGCCGTCGGCGTGCAGGAGCTTGAGCGCCACCCGAGTGCCCTCACCGTCGTACGCCTCGTAGACGACACCCTGGCCGCCCTGCCCCAGGCGGCCGGCCAGCCAGTAGCCGCCGACCGTGTGCGGGTCCTCTCCCAGCAACGCTCTCATGGTCGCTGGGACACGCACATGCGGCCAAGGACTCGGGCGCCCGGAGGCCGCTGGCGGCGGCGCGGCCCCTGCCCGGGAACTCGGGCCGGCGCCGGCTGTAGTTGAACGGACATCTCTCTTGCGCATATGGGGTCATCCGTTGTGGGTGAAGACGTAAACCGGGTGAGGAGGGAGGGAGGCGCCGACCACGTCATGATCCGCTGGGAGCACGGCTCAGTTGTCGGTGACCGAGATCTTCACGCGGACGGCGCCGTCGTTGTCGCGCAGGCAACCGTCGGCGTCGTTGACGCACAGCTGGAGGAAGCCCGCCTGGCGCGCCTCGATCAGGGCCCTGCTACCGACCCTGTAGCGGTCGTTGTTGATCCTCGCGATCATCGAACCATGCGGGTGCGTGCTGAGGATCTTGCGCCCCTGATAGATCCTGCGGTCGATGCGCCAGGCGTAGCCGGCCAAGGACACGTGAGGGAAGTCGACCGTCCACCGACCGCTGACGTAGTGGATCCGCACCATGTCACCCGGCTTGACGTAAACGCCCGCGTTCTGCCAGCCGCTCTCGGAGCTGATCCCTTTGCTTTGCCGTAGTGCGTTGTGGCCAAGGCGGGCGAGGCGCCGGCGAGGACGCAGCTGCCGGCGGTGAGGGTAGCGAAGAGCAGGGTGGCCAGCTTCGATTGCATATAAGGAATGTCTTTCCTGTCTATTTTCAGGTTCGCCGTACATGGGGGTTGGACAGCGTCCGGGGGATGAAGGTTCGCAGCCTTGCGATCTCTTTTCACCCCGCTCAACGCGCTCAACCGCACGACCGCGAGTCAGCTGGTCGTACGGGCTGTGCCGCCACGAACTCCTCATACGCACGGGCCGGAAGCGTGGCTGGCGGGGCAGGCGGCCGGCCTCGCGCTCGACGTAGGTGGTCGGGGAAACCCAGCCAGCGGCCGTGAAACCACAGCCCAGCCCTCAACACACGCACCCGCCTCGACGGCTCTGCCCGACCTGCGCCTTCACAACCCAGCACGGCAACCTCAACCCGCGCGGTAGCGGCCAAGCCGGACGAACCCCGCTGGACCAACGGCGCAAGGCGGCGCCGATGACAGGTATCTCGATGACGGGAACCTCACGGCCGGGACGGGTTACGCAGCTGCACACCATCCCTGACCGTGACGGATCGCCGCTGTGCTCCGTCATGACAGGTGCGACAGGACGTCCCAGTCCCAGCCCTGCCGTACCGGCGGGGGTGCTGCTGGGCCGGGTTGCTGCTGGGCCGGCAGCCGCACCCCGAGCACGCTGAGCCGCACCAAGGACGCCCGCGAACGCGCCGCGGTGTGGACGATGATCACCGGCATCTGTCCTGTCTGTAGGTGTTCGAACATGGGGCGGGCCGGATGGTGCAGCCTGTCGGCGTGGCACATCTGAGTTGCCGTCTGAGGCAAACAGCGCACCGGCAGCCCCAAGTCGTGCTTCGCGCTGGTGCTGGCGCTGACGTGTTTTCAGAAGATGGCGCGCTTTCCGTCCCCGGACGAGATTTCCGAGGTGGTGATCGACCACGTCCGGGCGCTGCCTGGAGTTGGCCGAGGACGTCTGGCCGGACCACGGGTCCTCCCCGAGCGCGAAGGCGCATCGCAAGCTGGTGCCAGCGTCAGGGCGTGAAGTACGACGCGGGCCGGGCCCGGGCGATCGCCGCGGCGGCGATCCGGAAGGCGGCCCAGGCCAAGAACAACCCTGCGGATCTGATCAACGTGGCGATCGAGGAGTTGCTCCGGCTCCGGCTGGAGCTGCTCGGGTACTCGACGCTGGAGGACCTGGCCACGAGTATCGGCGCCGAGGTGAACGCCACCATCTTCGCCACGATCCCGCGGCAGATGGGCGAGGCCGGCCGGGCCCGGATGGAGGCTCTGCTCGTCGTCGGGCCGGATGGCAAATCGACGTTCAACCTGGCTGAAGAAGCCCGCCCAGCGGGCCACCTGGCCGCGGTCTCGTGACTAGGTGAAAATGGTTGGACCAGGTGGACGCGCTGGGCGACACCGACGCGTGGCTGGAGAGCATCGCGCTGTCGAAGATCGCCGATTTCGCCGGTGAGGCCGACGCGCAGGACGCCGACACCTTGTCTCGCTATGACCCGGTCAAGCAGGTGGCGTTGCTGGCGTGCCTGACGCACACCGCCGGGATGCGGGCCCGCGATGACTTGGCCGAGATGTTGTCCAAGCGGATGGCCGCCCACGTCAAACGGGCCAAGGCGGAGCTGGAGGAGATTCGCGCCCGGCAGCGGGCGACCAGTGAGCGGCTGATCGGCACCTACCGTCAGGTGCTGGAACGTCTCGACCCCGGCAGCGAGACCTCGGCCGCCGAGGTCGAGGCGGTGGCGCGGGCGATGGAGACGGTGACCTCGTGTGCCGGTAACGCCGGGCAGGTCCAGGCGCTCGGCGAGATGCTGTCGGCGCTCGTGGTGCAGACCCGCAGCGTGCAGGCGGTGCGGGCGGCGGTGGAGCAGGCCGGCTGACCAGCCGTACCCGGCGGACGATCCCGCCATCCCGCTCCTTGACGACCCGCACCGGGCCCTCCTCGCCTCGTGCCAGCAACAGCACGGGCAACGTATGAGGCGAGGGACCACCAATGGGGAGGATTCCAGGAAGATCCTTCAGCGGGATGTCCAGATAAGAATGTCCATGGGTTCTACCCGTTCATCGCCCTGAGCTGGGTGGCGGGCTGCGCGAGCTGCGTGATCCGAACGCCGGACCCGATGAGGAGGAGTGAGGCCGGTGCCAGGAGAGGCCGATCGGGAGGCTGGCATCAGCGGCCCGCTCCCGCCCGGTCCATCATCGAGCCGATCGTCATGGTCATGCGACGGCGGCCGGCCAGGCGTCCCGCGTGTGCCATCAGCCGGTTCCTCGTGCCCGTGATCACACTGGGCGGTGGGGTACGCCGGTCGAGGGCCTTCAGCGCGATCGTGACGACCTCCTCCGGGCGCATCCGGCCGGTGCCGCCGTCGGCCTGGGCGCCCGCGACGTCGAAGAACTCGGTCTCGGTCGCGCCCGGCGACAGTGCTACCACGCGCAGCCCGGTGCCGCGCGACTCGTACCAGAGCGCTTCGGTGAAACTGAGCACGAACGCTTTGGTCGCGCCGTAGACGGCCATGGTCGGGGTGGCCTGGTAGGCCGCCATGCTCGCGACGTTGACGAGCACGCCGCGCCCGTGGGCGCGCAGCCGTTCGATGAACAGGCGGCTGAGGGCGACCAGGCTGGTGACGTTGACGGCGATCTCCGCCTCCAGCCGCTGCGGGTTCTCCTGGTGGAAGGTCGTGTTGGTGGCGAAGCCTGCGTTGTTGATCAGGCTGGTGACGGTCAGGCCGCGCTCGGTCAGGGCGGCGTCGAGCGCCGCCACGACGCCGGGGGCGGCCAGGTCCATGGCGATCGGCGTCGCGTTGATTCCGTACGCCGTCGCGAGCTCGTCCGCGAGCTGCTCAAGCCGGTCCAAACGCCGGGCGACGAGCACGACGTCGGAACCCCGCGTGGCGAGTTGCCGGGCGAACTCGGCGCCGATGCCCGCGCTGGCGCCGGTGATGAGGGTGGTCTGACCGTGGTAGTCCACGGGTGTCATGGCTCCTCCAGGAATCCGGTTCGGAACAACGATGGCACCGTAGGTCCGTCTGGCACTGAGTGTCAAATGGTCACTGAGGTGCTAGCATCGGGGCATGCCAGCCAGTCCCGACCAGAAGCTCTGGGTCCGCACCCGCCAGGCCGTCCACGCGCAGGTCGCCAGGACCGCGATGGGCCTGTTCCTGGAGCGCGGATTCGAGGCGACCACGATCGACGACATCGCCGCTGCGGCAGGCATCTCCCGGCGCTCCTTCTTCCGCTACTTCGGCACCAAGGAGGACATCGTGCTCGGCGACCTCGCCGCGCACGGCGAGCAGATCCGCAAGGAACTGGAGGCCAGGCCCGCCACCGAGGACGCCTGGAGCGCCCTGCTCAACGCATTGCGCCACGCGCCCCGGCCCGGCCCGGACGATGCGACCACGTTGAAGATCTCGAAGATGCTCTACAACACTCCTTCCCTGCGTGCCCGCAGCCTGGAGAAACACCTCCAATGGCAGGCACTGCTCACCCCGGACATCCGCCACCGCCTCGGCGTCGCCCCGGACGACGAGCACGACCTGCGCGCCGAGGCGATCGTCGCCTGCGTACTCACCTGCCTTGACGTCGCCGGCGAGGCCTGGACCCGCGGCAACGGCACCACGCCGCTGGAAGACCTGGTCCTCGCGGCAGTCGCAGCGGTACGGGGAAGCGCGGCGGTCCCTTGAACGGGGGCGCGGCCTCTGCCTGACTGCCGGAGATCTCGGAGGTGGAGCAATACTCCCTGACCTGCCAGTACACGATTCGTGTCGTGAACGACAGAGATGCGACACGGAAACGCGGACTATGACAGCAGCGGAAGATGGGTGTGATGCCCGCCGGAGGCCCGAGCGGGGCGGAGCCGCCGTAGTCCTCGGAGCCGGGGAAAGCCCGGCACGTGGGGAAGGGCGGCAGCGTGTCAGCCAAGGAGAAGAGTGCAATGTCCGAAGACGCGCCGGTGAATACCGGCGCCGTGAGGTGGCCGGATGCTGATTCGGCCTACGTAGTGGCACGGAGGATGTAGATCAAGTTGCACCGGTGGGCGGTCGAAGACCCTCGCCGCCGGGGCACTAATCGGCGCGGCCGGCTTTTGGTGGCAGAGCCGCATCGCCCCGGGGCAGGACTACCTGACGGCCATCGGCGGCCTGGCCGTGCTGATCTCGCTCGGCGCGGGCCTGCTGAACGCGCCGCTGACCGTCACGGTCACCTCAGGCGTCGCCCCGGGCGAGGCGGGAGCGGCCTCCGGACTGATGAGCACCGCCAAGCAGATCGGCGGCGCGCTCGGCCTGGCCGCCCTGGTCGCGCTGACGGCGGAGCCGACCGGCGTAGGCGGCGGTCCGGTGACGCCTGCCTGGCGCCCAGAGCCCGGGTTCACGGTACGCCGGCGCACGTTCTGGCGGCCGGGTACGGGCGGGCGTTCGCCGTTCTGGCCGTGGTGCTGGTTGCCGTCGCCCTCCTGGCGGCCGCGCTGCCGCGACGGCGTGACAGCGCACCCGACGCCCCTGGCGAGCCGGCGGACCAGCAGCCCGCCCGCTGATCGGGCGTTCCCGCCCGCGTCCAGCGCCCGTACGCACGGCGCCCTGTCCGGGGAACTGCCGGTGATGAGCGTGGGTTGTTGTTGTGGTTGTGCTCCATAAGCGGTGCTGGATGGTTCGTCCCCGCACTCACGCCATATCCGAATTCGCTCCGATGCGGGCAAGCTTGTCGGGGTTGGCCACCGCGTGGATCGCGTTGACCATGCCGTCGGCGATGTCGAGCTCGATCACGCCGATCACGAGCCCTTCGGCGTCGAACTTGACGGCGCCCGGCCGTCCGTTGACCCAGGCCGGCCGTAGAGTGACCCCGAGAATCCCGGCCCGGCGGAACACGCCGAGGAGCAACCGCACCACGGGCAACCGCCCGGCCAGCCGCTTCCCGATGGCCGCCACCTTGCCGCCGCCGTCCCCGTGCAGCACCACGTCGGGCGCGAGCATGCCGAGCAGCGCGTCCATGTCGCCGCCCGCGGCAACCTCGAAGAACCGGCGGGCGAGTCTCTCGCCTTCCGCCCGTCGCTCGCGGGACGGCGCCCTGCCGGCCACCTGCCCTCCGGCGGCGATGCGCTGACGGGCGCGGGCGAAGATCTGCCGGCAGTTCGCCTCGCTCTTGCCGGTGATCCTCGACACCTCCCGGTAGTCGTACCCGAACACCTCGCGCAGCATGAACACCGCCCGCTCCACCGGCGAGAGGGCCTCCAGCAGCACCAGGAACGCCATGGACAGCGAGTCGGCCAGCTCGGCCTGCTCGGCCGGCCGGTCGGCGGGCACCACGATCGGCTCGGGCAACCAGT
The DNA here is from genome assembly GCF_024172165.1 of Nonomuraea thailandensis. Taxonomy (GTDB): domain Bacteria; phylum Actinomycetota; class Actinomycetes; order Streptosporangiales; family Streptosporangiaceae; genus Nonomuraea; species Nonomuraea thailandensis. The sequence goes on from NZ_JAMZEB010000002.1 coordinate 3,680,851, forward strand.
CGCCCACGTAGGTCTCCCGCCGCACCCGCGCCGAATGCAGGTAGTTGATGCCCAGCCGCGTCACCGCCGTGGTCAGGTACGCCTTCGTATTGACGATCTCAGTCCCCTCCTGGTGTGCCCGGCTCAGGCCGAGGAACGCGTCCTGCACGATGTCCTCGGCATCGCCCACGGACCCGGTCATCCCGTAAGCGATGGAAAACAGCAGCGGCCGGTAACCGGCAGCCTCTTTCACATCTGTTGATCCCGGCATACGACCCTTCCGGACTCGCGTATCGGGGCCCCTTGTGGGGCCCGTCTGTCTGCCTGCCCACCGCCTCGACACCCCCGGTGCCTGGCGGCTCGCGTCCTTCTGCTCGAACGGCTGTCAATGGTGGCCGGGTCCCGGAGGCCGGGCGGCGTGGTGGCTGTGTGGGGTGGTCGTGTTCCGCCGGTTCGAAGGCTGTGCCGCCGATGAGGCCCGTCACGTGTGGGGCCGGAGGGGCACAGCCGGGCCGGGGTGAGCGAAGTCCATGTCCTTCATCCGGGCGACCTTGCTCCTGGTCCGCCACCGAAGGAACAACGGAGAGGTCACCGGCATCTTGCTCACCCGTAGCCTCATTCTGCGCCGTGCGAGTTCGAAGCGGGTGGCCGGGACGAACAGGCTGCGCATCCGCATGCCGTTGCCCTGCATGTAATCGATGGAAGGAAGGGCGTAGCTGCCGCTCCCATCGCGTCAGCGCATCGTTCACGCTGCCGCCGTGGCGAGCCAGCATGGTGCCCAGCAGGTCGGCCCCGGCCATCCCGGTCGAGGCGCCCATCCCCGCATACAGGGTCACGCACCAGGCCGCGTCACCGACGAGCACCACCCGGCCGCGGTGCCAACTGTCCATGCGCACCTGATCGACCGAGTCGAACAGCACCTCCTCGGCCGACTCCAGCGCGTCCAGCACCGCGCCCAAGGCTGGGCCTGCCGCTTCGGGGCCGAACACCTCGCGCACCCGCTCGGCTATGGGCCTGTCGAACTCGGCATCCACGTCATTGGTGTGGTAGCTCAGCAACACCGTCGGCGGGCGATCCTTGAATGGGAAGATCCACATCGACCGCCGGGGCTCGGCCAGGATGACCGAATCGCTCCGGTCGTGGCCCGGGAGCGCGCTGGGCAGTTGAAAGGCGACCGCCATGTAGTTCATCCGGCGCAGATAGTCCTCGTGCGGCCCGAACACCAGCTGCCGCACCGTGGAGCGCAGCCCATCCGCGCCGACGACCAGATCGAAGCGCTCGGTCACCGAGGTCCGGCCGGCGGTGTCGGCCAGCGTGACGTTCACCCCGTGGGCGTCCTGCTCGATCCGGGTCGGCACAGTGGCGTATCGGAGTTCGACATCGGACGGCAGCGCGGCGAAACCGGCTGCTTCCACGTCTCCTCGCGTCATCATCCACGGCCGGCCGGGAAAGTCCTTGAAACCCAGCCCGGCCGCGCGCATGCCGGCCCGGTCGATGTCGTAGGCGGCGCCGTCCGCACCGCGATCGGTGAGCGTGTCCAGGATGCCCAGGCGCTGGGCGGCGGCCCGGCCCGCACCGAAGAGCGCGATGAAGTACCCGCCGGAGCGCCGCCCGGCGGCACGCTCGATGTGACCGGTTCCCAGCCGATCTGCCGCAGCCGAAGCGCTGCCGCGATCCCACTGATACCCAGCCCGACCACAAGAGCCCGGCGGCCACTGTCGTTCGTCACGTCCACGAATCTCCTCCTCGTACGGGGGTGCGAGTCGACTGCCGATCACGTCCGCCCCGGTCCGTACGGTCCTGACCGGGGTGGTGAACAAGGGCGATGTCGACCTGAATCCTCCGAAGATCAACGGGCGCGACTCCGCTCATACCCCGGACACCGGCCGAGACGATCTGATCCGGTGGCGCCCCTGACAGCCACTGGTGTGCCGGTCGCCCGGCTCCGATCAGAGCGGGGCGAGCGACCGCGTCGGCCTGCCGCCCACGCCCGCCCTCGGTCTTGTCCACGAGGTCGACGTACGGCCCTCGACTGCACCGTGCTCAGCCGATGAAGGACTCGGGGCCGAAGCGGCCCCACGCCACGAAGGCGGCCAGGGCGAGATAGACCAGGTTTCCCGCAGCCGACGAGACCTCGCCACGGCGCAGGTGCGTGACCATTGCACCGACCATCAGCACCACCACACCGACCGCCGCCACCGGCACCAGAACCGGCGCGATGCCGGTTACGGCGGGCAGGATCAGCCCCGCCGCCCCCAGGACCTCGATGGCCCCGAGGACCTTCAGGAACCAGGGGCTGAAGTCCGTGGTCCATCCCGCGCCGCGCATGGCGGCCATCTTCTCCCGAGGCACGGCCAGCTTGCCGATGCCACCGATGAGGAGGACCACGGCCAGCAATCCGGCGCAAATCCACAGAGCAAGGTGCATGAGATCTCTTCCATAACCGTCGGAGGGGGAATCCGGTCCTGATACCGGAGCGGCGATCGGTGCACGGCCGGACTACCGACGCCAGACAGCATCCGGCCGCGCCTTGCTCGTCATCCGTGCTGACCGGGCTGGTAGTCACCAGCGGGCTGCCGGGTCATGACGTTGAAACGGTTGAGGGCGTTGATGAGGGAGATCAGGGAAACCAGGGCGGCGAGTTCGTCCTCGGGGTAATGCTCGGCGGCCTTGTCCCAGACCTCGTCGGTGACGCCACCGGCGGTGTCGGCGATCCGGGTGCCCTGCTCGGCCATCTCCAGAGCGGCGCGTTCGGCCTCGGTGAAGACCGTGGCCTCGCGCCAGGCGGAGACCAGGTTGATACGGGTGGAACTCTCCCAGCGTGGGCGGCGTCCTTGGTGTGCATGTCGACGCAGACGGCACAGCCGTTGATCTGGCTGACGCGCAGTAGTACCAGCTCGCGCGTCGAGGCCGGCAGCGTCGAGTCCGCGAGTGCCTTGCCCGCCGCGACGAGGTGCTTCAGGGACGTGCCTGCGACCGGGTTACCGAAAAGGTTCAAACGAGCATCCATCGTGCGCTCCTAGCGTCATTTCGCTGTCGCCCCTCTCAGACAGGGCAGCCCGGCAGCCTGTGACGACAGGCAAGTGTGACGTGCGTCTCTCCGTCCCAGGCGACGGTGCCTGGCCGTGCCGAAGCGCCCGGTGCGGATCTGCCGTCGTGAATCCGTCCGTCAGTTCGGCCGTCGCGTGATCTTGGCGTAGGCGCGTTTGAGGCCCTCCCAGAGGCGCGGTGGGCCGGTCCTGGGCGATGAGCGTGACGTCGAGCGTCATCGGCTTGCCGTCACGGACGAGGCCCAGCCTGACCGGACCGGCACCGGGGGAGCGGACCAAGCGCTTAGCGTCCTCCCAGGAGCCGATCGCGGCGCCGTCGAAGGAGACCATGCGGTCGCCGGGCTCGCAGGCAGCGCGCCACCCGGAACTGGTGATCACGCACGTCTGGGTGGCGGACGAGGTGGTCGGGAGCTCGGTGGGCAGGCCGATGCCGACCAGCAGGACGGTGAAGAAGACGAACGCCGGCACGAAGTTCATCAACGGCCCGCCCGACATGTTGATGACCTTCTGCCAGCACTTTCTTACGGTGGATGACGCGGTTCTCGTCGCCCGGACGCACCTCTTGCGGCCCGGCCTCGCAGGCGGGCTCAAGCCGATCACGCGGATACAGCCGCCGAACGGGATCCACTCGATGCCGTGTTCGATCTCACCTCCGCGCACGACCAGACCGTGGGGCCGAAGCCCACCATGCGCTGGGTCGCCTTGACGCCAGAAGACTTGGCCGGCACCAGGGTGGCCGGGCTCGTGCAACGCCATGGAGATCGCCATACCGAGGAGGAAGAGGACGATCTCCGCGACGTAGAGTCAGTTCTTCCAGGGGCGCTCCTCGGCGAACGACAACGACAGATGTCAAGGACGGGACGAGAGTACGAAGATCCAACGTAGTCGAACACGCCACCCCCAGGGCTGGACGCCGTCCTGCTGATCGTGGGGGCGAGCACGACGGCAAGGGGGCTGCCTTCCTCGGCGGTCCCGGGATCAAGGTAGATGTCCGAGTCTGGCTCCCGGCGTTTCAGCCGTACGGGTCAGGCTTCCGGCCGAGATGAATGCCGGACCGGCCTACATCGGCGCAGCCTCAAGGGAGGCGGCGCGGTCGAGCACGTCGAGGATCAAGCTGACCACCTCATCGGGGGTGAAGTCCATGGCGTTCTCGCCGACGCTGACCTCGAAGGCGCACCGGCCGGGCTCGGACGACGAGCGCACCCGGCCCCAGAGCTGGATGCCGTGCTCGGCGAGGATCGCCTGGCCCGCTTGTTCGATGGCGCGCCGGCCGGCGGGCAGGTGGATGTGGAACAGCGGGGTCTGCGGCGGGTCAGGGCAGGCGCGGGCGGTGCCTTCGGCGTTGATCGCGGCCGCGATGGCGATGGCGTGCTCGCGGTAGGCGGGCATCGCGTCGGCCAGGGTGTCGAGGTGGACCAGCGCGGCCAGGGCGAGCGGCCAAGCGTCGCGGATGCCGCCGCCGAGTCGTTGCCGCCACACCCTTGCCACCTCCACGGTGGCCGCGTCGGAGGCGAGCACCGCGCCGCGCACGCCTTGCAGGCTCTTGTAGAGGGAGACGTAGACGGTGTCGAACAGGGCCGCGATCTCGTCGAAGGGGCGCCGGTAGTAGCTCTGGGCCTCCCACAGCCGGGCGCCGTCCAGGTGTGCGGCGGCGCCGGTGGCGCGCACGAGCGCGACCTGCTCGCACAACTCGTCCCAGGTGGGCAGCAGGCCGCCGATGTCACGCTGCGGCAGTTCCCACACGGCGGCGGCGAGGGGCTCGCCGATCGCCGCCAGGTCCGCAGTTGTCATCAGCTCGTGAAGGTCGCCGGTACGGCGTAACCGCAGACCGTGGACGGCGTTGTAGCCCTGCTCCTCCCAGGTGTCCAGATGTGATTGCGGGTGCGCGGCGAACGTGCGCCGGCCGCGCCGGTCGGCGTGCACGCGCAGCGCGGTCTGCTGGGCCATCGTGCCGCTGGGGAAGAACAGCGCGGCCTCCTTGCCGAGCAACTCGGCCAGCCGCCGCTCCAGCAACGCGACGGGGCCCTGCGGCCCGTCGGCCGGAGTGTCGTCATCCACCAGGGCCAGCATCTGCTCCAGCATCACGCGCGGCGTACGCCTGATCGGGGCGTGCAGGAACAGCGACCGTCGCACCGTCGGGCTGGTGTCGGGCATGAATACCTCCTTCGTTATTGCGATAGATGCGCAACAAGCTACAGGGATACCTTACGTGGGTTTGGTATATCGGGGACGGCTGGTCGTAACCCGCGTGGATCTTTCGTCATGTCCGGCGGCGGGCGACCATGATGAGCAGCGGTACCAGGAGGGTCAGGGCGCCGCCGATCCACAACACGCTCATCGGGCCGGCGGCATCGACCGCCAGGCCGCCCGCGAAAGCGCCGAGGGCGATGGACAGGTTGAACGTCGAGACGTACAGGGATGATGCGGCCTCGGTGGCGGCAGGGGCGGCGTTGAGCATCCAGGTCTGAAAGGTGACCGGGACGGCGCCGTACGCCAGCCCCCAGACCACCAGGACCACGGCCGCGGACCGGACGTCGTGGCTGCCGATGGCGACGGCGGCCATGGCGGCGGTGAGCAGCAGGCCGATGCCGCACACCGTCTGCCACAGGCGCGTGGCGACCAAGGCGCCGGCGAGGAAGTTGCCGCAGATGCCGGCAACGCCGAAGACCAGGAGCAGCACGCTGATCATGTTGTCGGCGACGCCGCCGTCCTGGAGGATGGGCCGCAGGAAGGTATAGGCGGTGAAGTGCCCGGTGATGGCCAGGAAGGTCACCACGATGCCGGTGCGTACGGCGCGGTGGTCGCGCAGCACGCGCGGCAGGTCCGCCCACACCATCGTGCGTTGCGGCGCCACCTTCGGCATCAGGATGACCATGCAGGCCAGCGAGATCAGGCCGAGCACGCCGACAGCGGCGAACGCGGTGCGCCAGCCGGCGAGGTCACCGGTCAGGGTGCCGGCGGGCACGCCGAGCACAGAGGCGGTTTCGACGCCGCCGAAGACGACCGCGGTGGCGCGGGGCACGTGGCGTTCGGGTACCAGGCGCAGGGCGATGCCGCCGGCCAGCGACCAGAAGCCGCCGACGCTGATGCCGATCAGGAAGCGGGCCAGCAGGACGATGGCGAAGCTGGTGGCGAGGGCGGAGGCGAGGTTGGCCGCGCCCACGATGCCGATCAGCAGGACCAGCACCAGGCGGCGGTCGATCCGGGCAGTGGCCACGGTGACCAGCGGCGCCGCGACGGCGGCGACCAGCCCGGGCACGGTGACCATGAGCGCGGTGGTGCCCTCGGACAGGTCGAGGGCGGTGCCGATGGGGGTGAGCAGCCCGACGGGCAGCAGTTCGGAGGTCATCAGGGCGAAGATGCCCAGCGTGACGGCGAGGATCGCGAGCCAGCCCCGGACGGGTGACAGGCCGGGGCTCCGGGCCTCGTCCGGCGACCGGGCGTCGATGGTGGTCATGGGTGTGGGCCTTTCCGGGTGCGGTCAAGGCGCGGGCGGTGGCCGCACGAGCCGGCCACCGCCCGGAAGCGGGGGAAACTGTGGGCCTACTCGGTGCCGGGGGTCTTGCGCGTGGTCACGTTCATGCGGTTCCACGCGTTGACCGTGAAGATCAGCGCGATGAGCTGGGCCAGTTCTTTGTCGTCGAACTGCCGCGCGGCCTCGTCGTACACCTCATCCCCGACTCCGTGCGGCAGCAGGGTCACCGCCTCCGTCAGCGCCAGAGCAGCCCGCTCCTTCGCGGTGTAGAGGCTGGACTCCCGCCAGGCGCTGAGCTGGTAGATCCGCGCCTCACTCTCCCCCGCCCGGCGTGCGTCGCCGGTGTGGTAGTCGATGCAGTAGGCGCACTGGTTGATCTGCGAGGCGCGGATCTGCACCAGCTCGACCAGCACCGGGTTCAGCCCTTCGCGGGCCGCGGCGTCCAGGGCCAGTACGGCCTTGAAGATCTTGGGGGCGACACGCGACAGGTTCATCCGTTCGGCAATGGCGACGTTTGTCATGGCCACCACGCTAGGGGCGTGATCGACCCGCGATATGGTGCATTTCCGTGACTCTTTGTTGGGCCAATTCGTGAGCGGCAGCGACCTGCATCTGGAGCTCACCGGCAGCGGCGGCGCGCGCGTACGGCTGATGCGGGCCCTGCGCGAGGCCATCCGCTCAGGACGGCTGGCCCCCGGCACCCGGCTTCCGCCCTACCGCGCCCTCGCCCTGGACCTGGGCATCGCCCGCAACACGGTGGCCGCCGCCTATGCCGAACTCGTCGAGGAAGGCTGGCTCACCGCACGTCAGGGCTCGGGCACCGAGGTCGCGTACCGCGCCGCACCTGTGGAGCCGGACCCGCGGCGAGCCCCCGCGCGGCCGTCCCGCCCCCGGATCGTCCATGACATGACGCCCCGTTCCCCCGACGCCGTCTTCCCCCGCTCGGCCTGGGCCGCCTCGGCCTACCGGGCGTTGACCGCCGCGCCCAGTGACGCCTTCGGCGTCTGCTCGGGATACGCGCACGGGCTGCGGCTGGTGTCCCAGGTGCTGCGCGGCCCGGTCGCCGTCGAGGCGTACGGGCTCGCCTTCCACCGCTCCCTCCTGACGGAGGCGACGGGCTGGGGCCCTACCGGCACGCGACGGACTGGTCATCGGGTACGGCACGCCAGCCGAGCACACCTTCGCCGCCGGACTGGACGCCCTATGCCTGGCCCTGCCCGGCCCCGATGACACCGAGGCCGATGACACGCCGATACGATCGTAGCGCGGTCCTCCCTGTAAGTTCCGGCGGCAAATGGCCGGGATCTCCGGCGCTATTTGGCCGGACGTGATCTCTTGCCGGCATGAGTACGGCCCCGCCATGTGGCGGGGCCGGAGGTTGTCGATGTGGTGGGTCGCGGGTTCGAGGCGGGAGCCTCACATGACGCCGATGATGAGGTTCTCGCGGGCGGCTTCGACGACTTCCTTGGTCACGGTGGTGAGCTGGTTGATCTCCAGGACGCGTTTCCGCCCGCTCCTGGGTAGCACGTCGAACGGCGTCCCGGTGGTCATGCGCGCAGCAGGCAGGGCCACGAGGGGAGCTCCTTCCTCGTGGCCCTGCCTGCTGCCGGGCTCAGCGACCCGCCGGGATCCCTCCGCCCTCCCGCGGCACGTTCCGTAGCGTCGTGGCGAGGGCGACCAGCTCGGCCTTCGCCTCGGCCGAGGCGCGCTTGGGGTCGGCGTTGCCGATGCGGCTGAGGAACTCGCGCAGCGCGGCGTCTGTCGGCTGAACCTTGCCTGCGGTGGTCTGCTCGCGCGCCTTGTCCACGAAGGCGTGCAGTCTCCTGACGAGAGTCGCCGACAGCTGACCGTCGTCCGCCCACTTCTGCACGGCGGTGGACAGGTCGGCGTACGAGACGACCGTCAGGACCACGCGCCTATAGGTCTTCAGGCGGGTGTACGTCGGATTGCTCGGAGAGTCGGAAACCTCGAAGATCAGGTGGATGGTGTCGCCGGTCCTGGCGTCTGCCGTGGCGTCCCGTGTGTTCGCCAGGTCGATGGTTCCGGTGCCGGCGAGGGTGTCCACGTCGGCATACCGCCACCACCACTTGTAGGTGAGTCGGTCGCCGTCGGGGTCATCGGCGACGCCGTTCAGGTTGACCGTCCGGCCTGGCACCACCGGCACATCAAGCCCTATGCCAGGTGCTTGGTGAAGAACTCCGCCATCCGTTCCACGGCCGGCTCGACGTATGCGGGCTTGTCGTACAGGTCGAAGTGGGAGGCCCCGGGCACGACCATGAGCTCCTTGGGCTCTTTCGCCGCCTCGTAGGCGGTCCGGCTGAACTGCAGCGTCTCGGCGTTCTCCCCGGCGATCAGCAACAGCGGCCGCGGTGAGATCGTCTCGATCTGCGCGAACGGGAAGTAGGCCATGTGCAGGCCCACGCTGGTGACCACGTAGCGGTTCTCCGCGCGAGGATGGCTGCCGCGATCGGTCAGGTAGTAGTCCGCGGCTTCGCGGAAGAAGGACGGTGTGTCGTCGGTGTGCTGGTCGGGGCTGGGGACGAGCTGCTCGACAAGCGGCGGGCCACCGGCCTCCCGGGTCAGCTGCTCGCCGATCTTCTTGAGCTGGGCCTCCTTTGCTCGTAGGAGATCGGTGCTCCTTCGATCCCTTCGCGCGCGGCGGCACCCATGTCGTAGGCCACGACCGTGGCCACGGCCCTGACGCGCGGGTCGGTCTGGGCCTCGTCGATGGTGTAGCCGCCGCCGGCGCAGATGCCGAGAGTTCCGATCCGGTTGGCGTCGACCTGCTGGTGGTTGCTGAGATAGGTGACCGCGCTGCGGATGTCGCGGACGCGGTGGCTGGGGTCTTCCATGTTCCGCGGCTTCCCCCCGCTCTGCCCGTAGTGTGAGGCGTCGTAGGCCAGGGTGATGAATCCCTGCTTGGCCATCGAGCGGGCGTACAGACCGGCGGTCTGCTCCTTGACGCCGCCCCACGGGTGGGAGACCACGATCGCGGGGTACTCCTTGGAGGCGTCGAAGCCGGGCGGGCGGTACAGGTTGCCGGCGATCGTGACCGAGTCGCTGGGGAAGGTCACGCTCTGCGCACCCTCGGCGTGGCCGGTCTTGGCGCCGGCAGCCGCCGTGGAGGCGGCCGGTTTCGGGTCCGCTGCGGCGCTGGAGCATCCGCTCATCAGCAGCGCGGCCAACGCGGCTTGGAGCAGTGGGCGGCGCTTGAGCGGCGAGGTGGTGTTCGTCATCCTGTGTCCTGTCTCTCGGTCTGGGGCTGGGAGCGTGGGTCCCCGGCATCGGGGACAACGGTTCGGCCGGCGACGGTCGGCGGCCGGCCGGTGAAGAAGTGGGCATCTGCGGGGACGGGCCCGCCGGTCTCGGGGCACGGTGTCCCCTCTACCTGGTGCCGGGCCGCGCTGGATCGCTCTGGGCTGCCCGGTTCCGCCGGGAGCGCCCCGCAAGACGCGGCCTGTCGTCGTGGCCGGCGGGCCGCGGGCCCGGAGGAGTGCGGGCCTCGTCATGACGCGGCGCTGATCCACAGCAGACGGTCCACCGACGTGGCCCCCTCGGTCGCGCGCGGGGAGGTGTTGGTGGAGGTGACGTAGATGCCGTTCTGGTAGGGCAGTACGGCGCGGGCGCGCTCGCCGGAACTGAACAGCGGGTGCATGGTCCGTGCGTCGTCGTCCATCACGTAGAGGATCTGCGCGGCCAGGGCCGCGACCACGAGCTCGTCGCCGGCGAAGGCGATGCCCGACGGTGCCCAGGTGTCGGACCCGGAGCCCAGGAACGCAGGCTCCATGCCGTCTTGGTCGTCGGTCCCCTGGGCGGCTGGCCAGCCGTAGTTCGTGCCGGGGGTGATGAGGTTGATCTCGTCGTGGGCGGCCTCGCCGTGCTCGGCCGAGAACAGCCGGCCCTTGGCGTCCCAGGCCAGCCCCTGCGGGTTGCGGTGCCCGTAGGAGTACACGAAGGAGCCGTCGAACGGGTTGTCCTCGGGCACGGAGCCGTCCAGGGCCAGGCGAAGGATTTTCCCGGCGAGGCTGTTGCGGTCCTGCGGCATCCGCTCGTCATGGACCCAGCCGGTGGTCGCGTACAGGTACCCGTCGGGGCCGATCGCGATCCTGCCTCCGTTGTAGAGCTCGTGGCCAGGGATGCCGTCCAGCAGCACCCCGGTCTCGCGCCAGGCTGAGCCGTCGAAGCTCGCCTCGGCGATCCGGTTCGTCAGCCCGTCCTGGCCCTTGTAGGTGTAGTAGATGTACGCGGTGCCCGATTCGGCGAAGTCCTCGGCCAGCGCCAGCCCCATCAGGCCGCTGCCGCCGTCGTGGACGACCGGGGCGGAGGTCTGCACCTCGTAGCGGTCGAATCGGCCCTTGTGGTCGACCATTGCGATCGTGCCCGCGACCTCGGTGATGATGAGCGTGCCCTCGGACTGGCGCACCTCCCATGGGTAGTCCAGCTTGTCGGTGACGACCGTGACGCCGAAGTCGTCGGTGCTCAGGCCGACCAGGCTCGGCCCCGTGTAGCCGGTGTGGCCGGTGTCCGGCGCCGGCCGTTGCGGGCTGGGCGTGCGGGCGGGCGCTGCGGTATGGCCGCCCGGGGAGGCGGGAGCCGGGGAGCGGGGTGCCTGCGGGCTCATGGCGCAGCCGGTGAGCAGCAGGAGGGTGGTCAAGAGGATGGGCAGGGGCTTGTTCATCATGATCGTCTGGTCCGGGGCGTCAGGGGTGGGTGTCCTGGGGGTGTGCGTATGTGGCGGGCCGGGGCCTGGGGGATGGTCGTCACCGCTGCGCCGGGGCTGGTTGCGGGAACAGGTTCGCCGCCGCTGCGGCGAAGGTCGGCACCACGGCGATCAGCAGGTTCACGCGCAGGCCGGACGTTTCGGGTTCGGCGTCTTGTGGTGGCGGCGCGGCCTGCCCGTCGCCGCAAGACAGGCGCGGGCGTAGCGGCCTTGCCTCGCGTGCGACGGGCGGGCGCCGGCCGCCTGCCGCGAGCCCGCGTCGTCTCAGCCGGCGTTGTCTCAGTGCGCGGTGAAGCCGCCATCGACCGGCAGAGCGACACCGACCACGAAGCTGGCGGCAGGGCTGCACAGCCACAGGACGGCGGCGGCGATCTCGTCCGCCTGGCCCAGCCTGCCGATCGGCTGCTGCTTGGTGATCTCTGCCATGGCGTCGGCCTGGGTGGTGACCATGTCCGCGACCATGGGCGTGTCGATCACTCCGGGGCATATGGCGTTGACGCGGACGCCCTTGGGGGCGTACTCGACCGCGACGCTCTTGGTCAGGCCGATCACGCCGTGCTTGGAGGCGTGATAGGCCGCGCGTTGCGGCAGGCCCACGAGCCCGCCGAGGGAGGAGCAGTTGACGATGGCGCCGCTGCCCTGCTCTCGCATCTGGCGCAGTTCGTGCTTCATTGCGGCCCACACGCCGCGCAGGTTGACCGCGTTGACGAAGTCGAAGTTCTCGGCCGTCTCCTCAGCCGCGTCGCTGGGCGGCGCCTGCACGCCGGCGTTGTTGAACGCCATGTCCAGGCGGCCGAACGTCGTCACCGCGCGCTCCACCATGGAGGCCGCCTGGTTCTCGTCGGTGACATCGCAGGCGACGCCGATCGCCTGATGGCCGGCCGAGACCAGTTCCCCGGCCGCGCGCTCGGCGGCGTCCTGGTTGACGTCGGCCAGCACGACCGCCGCGCCGGCGTCGGCGAAGGCGCGTGCCGTCGCCAGTCCCATCCCGGAGGCCGCACCGGTGACGAGGGCCACCTTGTTCGCAAAGTCGTAGGTCGGATTCATGGTGTGTCACTCCTGATCGGATGATCGGCCCGCTGGAGTGCGGGCACGGGCAGGGTCGGTGAGCGGGCGGGGCTGGTGAGCGGGGCGGTGTCAGGGCCGCGGCATCGACTCACGCGGGCTTTGCGCGATGATCTCCTGACGGGGATGGTGGGCCGGCCGGGGACACGGCCCCGGCGAAGGGCCGTTGCCGGCCGCTTGCGCTATCCCGGCACCACCCATCAAATCCGTTACCGTGCAGGTGCGGGAGGCAGCGTTTATCGGGGGGAGTAACTCCACCCCCCAGCGGCACAACAGGGGTCGTACCGTTGACGGCATGGACAACCGAGCCGAGATCCGCGAGTTCCTGGCCTCGCGGCGAGCCAAAATCACCCCGGAGCAGGCCGGGCTGGCCCCCGGGGCCGGCATACGGCGCGTCCCCGGGCTGCGGCGCGAGGAAGTGGCCGTCCTGGCCGGTGTGTCCATCGACTGGTACGTGCGCCTGGAGAAGGGCCACATCAGCGGTGTCTCCGACGACGTTCTCGAAGCCGTGGCCCGTGCGCTGCAGCTCGACGAGGCCGAGCGGCAGCACCTGTTCGCCCTCGCCCGGGCCGCCAAACCCCTTCGATCGCCCCGCCGCCGCACCCGGCAGGCCGTCCGGCCGAGCGTGCTGCGCATCCTGGAGTCGATGACCGACACGCCGGCCTTCGTCCGCAACGGCCGGCTCGACGTGCTCGCCATCAACCCACTCGGGCGCGCCCTGTACGCACCGATGTACGCGCCGATGCTGGATGACCCGGTCCGCCCGGCGAACCTGGCCCGGTTCACCTTCCTCGACCCCAGCGCCACCGACTTCCTCATCGACTGGAACGAGGTCGCCACCAGCACCGTCGCGGTCTTGCGCGCCGAAGCAGGCCGCGACCCGCACAACCGGGAACTGACCGACCTCGTCGGCGAACTCGCCACCCGCAGCGAGCCGTTCCGCACCCGCTGGGCGACCCACAACGTCCACCTGCACCAGAGCGGCATGAAACATTTCAACCACCCGCTCGTCGGGCGCATCGACGTCACCTTCGACTCCATGCCCCTTCCCACCAAGGAAGACCAAGGCCTGACGCTCACCGCCTACACCGCCGAACCCGGCTCAACCTCACAAGACGCGCTGAAGCTGCTCGCCAGCTGGACAGCCCCAACCACCGGCAGCGACCGCCAGACGGCCGAGAACAACCGGCCGTAGCCGGCCTCCGGAAACCCGTCGGGCCGCTTCACAACCTGCGGTCACCGGGACACGCAGGCGCGCCGCAAGTCCCGCCCGGAACCGGTTGCCGTGTACCGGCACCACAGGATCCTGCGCCGCCTGCCGGACCGCGGGGGCACGGGAACGGGGCGCCCCCGGCGAGGCAGGACGTTTTCCGCGAAACCGATGCGGAGCGGAACCGCCGCTGACCCATCGCCGGTCACCGCCGGGTAGCTACCACCACGAACCCCAACGACCGGACGCTCATGTTGCGAGCGTTCGACGCAACCGCACGGTGGCGGCGTGGCCTGCCGCTGCTGGCGCCCCCGCCTCGCGGCCCCGGGGGCGGTCATCTTCGAACGGAAAGGCACCCATCATGCGCGGAGCCGTCATCTACGCTCCCGGGGACGTGCGCCTCGAACAGCGCCCGAACCCGACGATCGTCCACCCCACCGACGCCGTCATCCGCACTGTCGCCACCTGCGTGTGCGGGTCGGACCTGTGGGACTACCGCGGTATCAATCCCGTCACCGAGCCCACCCCGATCGGCCACGAGTACGTCGGCGTAGTGGAGGAGGTCGGCGATCAGGTCGAGACGATCCAGCCCGGCCAGTTCGTCATCGGCTCCTTCTTCGCCAGCGACAACACCTGCCCCAACTGTCGAAACGGCTACCCCAGCTCGTGCGTGCACCGCGAGTTCGTCGGCGGCTGCCAGGCCGAGTACGTGCGCGTCCCGCTGGCCGACGGCACCCTGGTCGCCACGCCCGACCAGCCCGCCCCGGAGCTGGTGCCCAGCCTGCTGGCCCTGTCGGATGTGATGGGCACCGGCTGGTACGCTGCCGCGGCGGCCGAGGTCAAGCCCGGCTCCACCGTCGCGGTGGTCGGCGATGGAGCGGTCGGCTTGTGCGCGGTGATCGCCGCTCGCGAACTCGGCGCGCAGCGGATCATCGCGATGAGCCGTCATGAGCCGCGGCAGAAGCTGGCGCTGGAGTTCGGCGCCACCGACATCGTCACCGAGCGCGGCGACGACGGCGTGGCCCGGATCAAGGACATGACCGACGGCATCGGCGCCGATGCCGTGCTGGAGTGCGTCGGGACCGGCGAGTCGATGCTGCAGGCGCTGCGCTCGACCCGGCCGGGCGGCAATGTCGGCTTCGTCGGCGTCCCGCACGGCGCCGACATCCCGGCTGAGGAGCTCTTCTACTCCCATGTCGGCCTGCGCGGCGGCCCCGCCCCGGTGCGCGCCAACCTGCCCGACCTCATCGAGCGGACCTTCGACGGCCGGATCCAGCCGGGCAAGGTGTTCGACCTGACGCTACCCCTCGACCAGGTAGGCGACGCCTACCGCGCGATGGATGAGCGCCGCGCCGTCAAGGTGCTGCTGCGCCCCTGACGGCACGACCGCCAGACGGGCAGGCGCCCTGCCCACCGGACCGTCCACGCCCGTTCATCCTCACAACCCTTTTCGAAGCTCCGGTAGCTGCGGCTACCTCGCCCTGTGAAGGAGACACGCCCATGACCACCTGGACCGCCGATGAGCTGGAGCGCATCAGCACAGCCGACGAGCTGGACATCGCTCCGCAACGCCGCGACGGCAGCCTGCGCAAGCCGACCACCATCTGGGTGGTCCGCGACGGCGACAACCTGTTCGTCCGCTCCTGGCGCGGCAGCGACGGCATGTGGTTCCGCACCGCCGACTCCAGCCGCGCCGGCCGCGTCAGCGCCGGCGGCGTGACCAGAGACGTCACCTTCGCCGAAGAAGCCGATCCGGCCGTCAACGACCGCATCGACGCCGCTTACCGCAGCAAGTACGGCCACTACAGCGGCTACGTCGAGCCGATGGTCGCCAACACAGCCCGGGCCACCACACTCAAACTCCTGCCTTGCTGACCAGCCCGCCCACAAGCTCCTCCATGAGCATGCGGCGGCAGCGACATGCCCCATGCGGCCGAGCCGGCCCAGAACTCCTATAGCTCCGGCGAGCCGCCACTCAGTTGCTCAGTGGGTACGGCGGCGGGGCGCCAGGACCTCGGTGACCTTGGCGATGGCTTCGGCGCCGGGTTTGACGTAGCGCATGGTGGTGCGGGGGTTCTTGTGCCGGGTCTTGCCCATGATGAGCTGCAGCGGGATCTCGGCGTCGCTGAGGTGGGTGGCCGCGCTGTGGCGCAGCTGGTGCAGGTCGAGCCCGGTGTACTTGTTCAGCAGGACGCGGGCGCGGTCGTAGCCCAGGCGGGCGCGGCCGGTGTGCGGGCAGAGGTCGGCGGCCGCGGGGCGGCGGGCGGGGACGGGGCGGCGTTCGGACAGGAACAGCGGGCCGTGCGTGCGCGTGCTGCCGTCGGGGAGCCGGAGGAGGCGGGGCAGGAGGTGGGCGGTGCCGCGGTCCCAGTACACCCACTCGATCGCGCCGCCCTTGGACCGAACCGGGGCGCGGCGGTGTTCCAGGTCGAGGTCTTCGACGTTCAGGGCGAGGATCTCGGCAGCCCGGGCGGCCGTTTCGTACAGCATCCGCCAGAGCGTCTTCTCCCGCAGCGGGATGTCGCGGCGCGACAGCAGCCGGTGGATGGTGGTCCTGGCGACCGCGCGGGTCTCATCCGCGCTCTCTTTACGGCGTTCGGCGTCGGCCGGGACCGACGGTGCGATCCAGTGCTTCTTGGTCTGGCACCAGGTCAGCCAGGAGGTGATGGCGGCACGGTTGCGGTTCCAGGTCGCCGGCGCGCATCGGCCCCAGAGCTCGGTGAGGGCGGTACCGATCTCGGCGTCGGTGACGCCGGCGAGCGGCCGGTCGCGGCCGAGTCGCTCGATGGTGCGGTCGATGGCCGAGGCGTAGGCGCGGTGAGTGTTGGGGTTGGCCGTGCGCGGGGTGGCCAGGAAAGCGTCGGCGGCAGCAGCGAGCCTGACGCCTCCCCCGCGAAGGGCGGTGACCTTCGGCGCGGCGGTCATGCCGGCCGCCGGGCGGCAGTCGCCTTGCCCGCCAGAATGATGTACCGGATAACGTGCCGGAGTCGCGCACCGCCCCGGCGAGACGTTCTCCTGGTCGCCGGGCTGTGACTTTCGGCTGTAGATGGCGTGACATCTTCGCTGATACGTGGAGCCCATAACGAGGGCGTTCGTTTCGGGTGAGCCGAAGCACGGTAGTTGTCACATAGGCAGGCTTTCTGTCACCTGTGACGTGATCTCTGCGGGTGTGGCGCGGGCTCTTGCGCGTTCTGATCGGCGGGTGGGGTTTCTGCTCAGGTCTGCGGGTTCTGGCGGGCTCGGTTCTGGTCGGCCAGGAACTTGTCGAGTAGGTCGAAGAGGATGCCGGTGACCTGGGTCTCTTCCTCCGGGGTGAGGTCCGCTCTGAATCCGGTTTCGCCGAGGGCGATTTGTTGGACCTGGGCCTCCCAGACGAGGTTGGTGCCGACTTGATGTCGTGCCATCAGCCATTCGCGCCAGCCGTCGAGCCCGGGTCCTCCATGTCGGCGAGCAGCCTGGTCATAGCCGATCAAGAACGCGGTCACGCCCTTCAGCGATGGGCGGCCGATGAACATGCCGATGCGCTTGGCGAACTGGTCGAAGTACTCGCGCTCGCTCATGTCGATCAGTTCAGTCATCCTCAGATCCTCGCCGGCGAACTCCGGTGCAGGCTATGACCTTGGTGGTGTCCGGTGTGAGGAACAGGATGTAGTTCCAGGTGCGGTCGGCTGAGGTGATACGACCGAGTTGGATCGGCGATTGGCCAAGGCCGTTGAGGGTGTCGACTGTTTGCTGAAGGGACTCGTTTTGGGCACCTTGTTTCGTGGTGAGGCGGAGTCGGCGCCGGTAGGTCGTGGCCAGTTCGGATGCCGGCACGTCTCCGTCCCAGATGGTGAACTGGCCGTTGTCGGCGAGAGCGGCGCGGGCCGCTCTGCATGCTCCGGTTGTTGTGTCGAGGAGCGTGAGAAGGTCGTCTCGGTTCAGCGGTCGCTCCACTTGCAGATTTTAGGGGTGGTGCGGATATTAGCCGAGGCGCCCAGCCGGTTCTCCGGAGATCAGGTCGGTCGTGGCCGCGAGGAGGTCGGCCTCGTGGATCAGGAGCTTCTTGAGCGCGCCGTAGTGGGCGAGGGGCGCCTCGCGGTTGAGGTGGTGCCAGGTGGTCCCGCGGCGTAGGAGCCATTCGCGCTGGGTGTGCTGCGGCTGCTGGGCCTCGATGGGACGGGGCGCGAAGCGGGGTTCGCCTTGGGTGACGCGTGCCCAGATGAACGCGGAGGACTCTTCGTCGAGGCTCCAGCCGTGGAGGGCGTCGCGGCGGTGCTGGTAGTCGATTAGCCCGGGGGTGGTGTCGAGTTCGGCGGCGAGGTTCTTGAGGGCGATGATGAAGGAGGTTCGGGTCGGGTCGGTGTCGAGCCATTGGTAGAGGTCTTTGGTGAAGGCGAACTGGCCGCCCTTGGGATTGATGCCGAGGAAGTTGGCGGCGTCGCCGAGGGATCCGCCCGCTGACCACTGAACGAGGATGGCGGCCGCGGATCGGCGGAGAACCTTGCTCAGCCGGCTCTTGCAGCCGAGCGGCGCGAGGTGCCGGTCGAACCAGACGTCTTCAAGGAAGGCGGGAACGTGTTCTGGCCGGTAGCCGCCGAAGCGTGCGGGGGCTTTCGGTCCCCTTGGTCCGGCCAGGCGGCGGTAGCGGCGGATGGCGGGTTCGATGGTGTCCCGGAGTGTCGGGGAGCAGGCGGTGTGGTGCCTGTCGAGGACAGAGGCGAGCGGAGTCTTACTGGGCTGGATGGTGTGGGCTTCCTGGATCTCGCGAACGAGGGCGTTCTGGAGGTCGGGATGATCGAGGACGTTGAGCGCGGCGGTCAGGATGGCCGCGGTCGCGTGGAGTTCTCGGGGCAGGGAGTCACGGGACTTGCGGTTCCCGCCATTGAGGTGGCTGACGTGTTCGCCGATCGCGGGGATGCTGTGTGGTTGCAGAAGGTCTTGGCTTGCTGGCCAGGCGAGATAGAGCAGTGAGACGACGACGCGAAGGTCGGTGAAGGTGCGCGTCGCGTTGTCGGGTGAGGTGCGCGGATCAAGCAGAGCGGAAAGCCGTCGCTGAGCGTTCAGGACGGCTGGCCGAGGCTCGAAGGCGGGCGGTTGGGGCTGGTCCAGGCGGGCCCCGCAGCACGGTCGGCGGCGGCCCCGGCCGTCCGGATCCGCGGGGTCGCGGCACTGGGCCGGATGCAGGACCCATTCGGAGGTCGGGGTGATCAGCCGGTTGGGTTGGGCTGCGAGCCGATGCTGCCGAGGACAGGCGTCGCGAAGGAACGTGTGGTGGTCTGGGCAGGCGAAGGCGATGGGCAGGTGCCAGATCTTCTTCCAGGGTCCGCCGTAGGCCTGCTGAACTGCGGTCCCGTCCCCGGCCAGGCAGTCCGGGCAGTAGCGGACGTCGTCATGGAACAGCCACTCGTCGAATCTTCTGTTCCCCTCTGTCCAGATCTTTCCGGCGCTGTGGGTGATCGGCGGGTAGCGGTCGGCCCAGGGCAAGAGCGTCAGCTCAGCGGCCTCGCCCGCGGTGAGAGCGGTGGCCGTCGCGAAGACCGGGAGGTTGAGATCGATCAAGAGCCGCCGGCTCAGCTGGCCGGGGACTCCATCGCCGCACTGGATGACCTTGGCCAGCTGCTGCGGTGTGACCCGCAGACGCCAGGCCAAGCGGAGCAGGAACCCGGCGAGTCCTTCCCGGGATCGACGGGATCTCTCCGGCGTCGAGGTCGGCGAGGTTCCCGAGGCGGATTGCCGTCCCTGCCAGGAGTTCGGGGGTCAGCTGCTCCTCGCCGGTGGCGATCGCCTTGGCGCAGCCGTCCTCGATGAGCCGGCGCAGGAGGCCGACGATGCCGTGGGTGCGGCGGAACAGGTATTCGGGCATGCCGCCGCCGGTGAGCATTCCATCGAAGCCGCGCAGGAGCCGGAGCTGGTCTTCGATGCCAGCTAGGTGCTCGATGAACGCGTTGATTCCGGCTGGGGTGGAGTAGTCGAACGGGTCGAGGTCGACCAGGTCGAAGCGTCGTTCGGTCTGGGTGGCCGCAGCAGGGTTGTGGCTCTTGCCGCGTTTGATTGTCACCTCGGCTACATTTCGTAGGCTTTCTGTCACTGGTTCTGGTGAGGTGCTAGGCCGTGTTTCAGAAGTGACTTGAGTGGCGGTTGCTCGAGGTGTTCGTAGATCGACAAAAAAAGAGGTCTCCGGTAGATGAGTCAACGACCAAGAAGACCATCTGCACGGAGACCTCGTGGACACCTTACCGGTGGCCGGGCGGGCTGATCTGACCGATGCGCAGTGGGCGGTGCTGGAGCCGCTGCTGCCGGTCGGCCGCAAGCCAGGGCGCCCGCCGACCTGGACGAAACGGCAGCTCATTAATGGGATCCGGTGGCGGGTTCGGGTGGGGGCGCCATGGCGGGACGTGCCGGAGCGGTACGGATGCTGGCAGACGATCTACGGGTTGTTCCGGCGCTGGCAGCGTGCCGGAACCTGGCAGCAGATCCTGACCGTCTTGCAGGCTCAGGCGGACGCGGCTGGGCTGATCACGTGGGATGTGAGTGTCGACTCCACCGTCTGCCGGGCTCATCAGCACGCCGCCGGGGCGCGGAAAAGGGGGATCTGCAGGTCGAGTCGCCGGGCGGGGTGCAGGAAGAGCCGGCCGATCACGGGCTGGGGCGTTCCCGGGGTGGCTTGAGCACCAAACTGCACCTGGCCACCGAGCAGGGCCGCAGAGCACTGTCGATCGTGCTGACGGCCGGGCAGCGTGGTGACAGCCCGCAGTTCACGGCGGTCTTGGAGGGCATCCGGGTGCCGCGCCTGGGCGGGGGCCGGCCCCGTACCCGGCCGGACCGGGTGCTGGCCGATAAGGCCTACAGCTCGCGCGGTAACCGCCGTTACCTGCGCAGGCGCGGCATCAAGGCCACCATCCCGATCAAGCTGGACCAAGCCGCCGCCCGGCGCAGGAAGGGGACGAAGGGCGGCCGGCCACCGGCCTTCGACCCCGAGTCCTACAAGCTGCGTCACGCCGTGGAATGCGGCATCAACCGGCTCAAGGGCTACCGGGCGGTGGCTACCCGCTTCGACAAGCTGGCCGTGCGCTACGAAGCGACTGTTCATATCGCCGTGATCGACACCTGGCTATGAGCGCACCACTTCTGAAACACGGCCTAGTAGGCGGCCCCCAGCACCAGGGTCACCTTCCTCCCCGCCGTCTTCGGCCGCCCGCGCCTGGTGGTGATCCACGCGCCCGGGTGGCAGCCGGTGGTGCTGTACCCCGTGGCGGAGGCAGACCCGGAGAAGCCGGTATCGCTGGAAACAGTCAGAGGCACTCGCGCATCCAGTACACGCGGCTCGCGCCACCTCCCCGTTCTGCGCTGAGCAACCGCCCGCTGCCCCCGGGCAGTCGGTCCGCGCCAGTCCAGGCCCCTGCCTTCCAAGTTCCCGGGCAGAATCTGACCGGGCCCGGCTCGCCGCTTCACCAGCGCCCCGCCCACGTTGTCGGCGCCCGCCGACGGTCCGCAGAGCTGACAGTGAGGCCGACAGGGGGGCCGGCAGGGAACTCGCCGGCGTTCCCGCGACAGTGATGTGTGTGGATGTGAAGATACGTGCTCGCCTGCTTGAAGGCGATCAACAGGCATTGGGCGAGCTTTTCGACCGGTACGCCACCAGTGTCTATAACCATGCCTACTGGGTGGTCGGTGACTGGTCGGCAGCCGAGGACGTGGTGTCGTTAACGTTCATGGAGGTGTGGCGGCTACGGGCACGCCTTGACCCGCAAGGCGGCTCGCTGCATCCATGGCTGCTGGGGGTGGCCACCAACGTGGGCCGCAATCTGCGGCGGGCCAGACGGCTGCATCGGGAGGCTCTTGCCAAGATGCCCCGCGCCGCCCCCGTGCCGGACTTCGCCGACGAGGTGGTCGGGCGGATTACCGACGCGCAGCGACTGGAGAAGGTGCGTGCCGCGATCGGGCGGTTGCGCAAGCACGAGCGGGACGTGCTGCTGCTGTGCGCCGGCGCTGGACTCGACTACGCCGAGGCGGCCGAGGCGCTCGGCATCCCGATCGGCACTGTGCGGTCCCGGCTGTCTCGGGCCCGCAAGAAGCTGGAACTCGCCCTTACCCCCGTGACAGAAGATGGTGACCGCAGCATCGCGGTCCGGCCCCTCAAGGAGCACCCATGAACATTTTCCCCGGAAAGCGGGACTTTCCTGAGGGCCGTCACCAACTACTCAGGGAGTTCGTGATGATCACGATCCAGGACGAGTCCACCCCCGCCAGGCGGCGTCGCAGACTGCTGCGCCCCGCAATTCTGGCTCCCGCCGTGGGCCTGGCCGCCGCGGCTGCGGTGGCCATTCCGCTGGCGTTCGGCGGCACTCCCGCCTACGCGGTGGCCAAGAACCCGGACGGCACCGTGTCGATCACCATCAACGAGGCCAAGAATCCCAAGGGGCTCGAGGCCGAACTGCGGCGGATGGGCTACAACATCGTCGTCGACTACCTGCCGGCGGGCAAGAAGTGCGCCACCCGGCCGCGCGGCTCGCACTGGCTGTCGAAGGAACTTGCTCCCCTCGCCGTGTTCCCGCCCACTTCCGAGGACTTCCCGGGCTTCCAGATCGACCCGGCACAGATCAAACCGGGCCAGACCGGCGTGCTGGAGTTCGGCGTGAACGACAACCCCCAGCCGGGTGGCGTCATAGCGGCGATCTGGGCGCGAGTCTCTGACGGGCCCGTGGGACCGTGCGAACTCGTCGACGGCGACGCGCCCCTGGGTGACGGCGAGGAGTAACCAGGCATCCAGGACCACACCGGCCTGGATGGCTCCGCTGTCAGTTCCCTGATCAGGGCCGTTGCGCACGCCGTGGCAAGATCTCCAGGCGCGGAGTCCCCCGGGTCAGCCATCTCGGACGGCTGGCCCGGGGCCATGCATGAACAGGAATGAGGCGTCCCCACCGGGCCGGGTATGGGCGAGGTCCGGATCGGAGAAGGTCTTCCAGATACGGGTGCGCTGGAAGGCCATGAGCCAGACGATCGGGCGAGCTTGCGCACACTCCGGCCCATGAACGGAAACGACGCGAGGTCTCGCGCGGCCCCTCGACACCCTCCCAGGCCCCGTCGATGGCGGGTGGGGTGCTGACACGCTTCTCGGCGAGCAGCTCGAGACGGCCGCCGGCAGCGGCGGGCCCTGCTCGTGGAGGTCAGGCAAGGTTACGCTGCTGCCGGCTGTCGAACATGTGGACTCCGTCCGGGCTACAAGGCGTGGCCGCCGGCGACCTGGAGCACCTGGCCGGTGACCCAGCGGGCCTGGTAGGAGGCCAGGTACACCACCGCGTCGGCGATGTCTTCCGGCTCGCCTACCCGGCCCATCGGCACGATCCCGCTCGCATGGGCGAGGACGTCCGGTGTCATCCAGCCGGTCTGTACTGGGCCGGGCGCGACGGCGTTGACCCGGATGCCCCGTGCGGCCAGGTCCAGGGCGGTGGAGCGGGTGATCGCCTCCAGCGCGGCCTTCGACGTTCCGTAGCCGGTCTGGCCGGGGAACGCGCGGGCGGCGTCGGTGGTGATGTTGACGACGCACAAGGGTTCCTCGCCACGGCGTCGGCGAGCGACCTCGGCGGTCAGGAGTGCCGGGGCGATGGCGTTGACCTGATAATGCCGCTCCAGCGAACCGTGGGTGAGCGTGTCGACATCGTCCGGCGTCTCACAGTGCGCCGCGTTGTTGACCAGAACGTTGATCGGCCCGGCTTGGCCGGTTACCGCGTCGGCGAGCCTGGCGGCGGCGTCGGGTTCCGAGAGGTCGGCGCTGACGGTGAAGGCGCCGTTGCCGAGTTCGCGGGCCAGCACGGCGGCCGCGTGGGCGTCGGGGGTGATGTGCGCCTGTTCGACGCCCTGTGGGGCGGGCCGGTCCTGGGCGAGATAGTGGATCGCGACGCGGGCGCCCTGGGCGGCGAACGCGCGGCTGATCGCCGCCCCGATGTTCCCGGCGCCGCCGGTGACCAGGACGTTCTGGCCGCTGAGGCGGGTGTCGATCATCTATGTCTCCTCTTTTCGTCGTACGTGGCCGGACATGCGTTGATGACGGCGGCGCCCGGGGCGACGAGAAACACAGGCGGGATGCCGGAGCACAAAGCGTGGTGAACACGAAAGGCCTGACCTCACGGAGGAACGCATCCCGCCGGGCCGGTGGCCTCGGGCGCGGGGACGGGCAAGATCAGGAGCGCATACGGTCACCCTACTCCAGTCGGCCCGAGCCTGCGGGCTCCACTTCCCCGAGGCCCCGGCCACACCACAACCGTGAGGGTGAGGGCCGTGACGACCGGGCCGAAGGGGAGTGTCCAGTGCGCGGTGGTCAGCCGGCGCGGGTTCGCAGCCGCCATGAGTCGGTGGCCGGGCACTCGGTGCTCCGGATGCGGGCCACTGCGGGCCCTTCGCCGGACCTCCCGGTTGTGCGACACCACGACGACTTACTGACGCAGTGGGGCGATGGGGCCGTCGGGCGAGATCAGGCGGGCTTCGAGCATCCGCTCCACATGGCCGGCCACCTGCTGATCGGTCAGCCTGCGGAAGCCGTCGGCGTCGATCACCGACACGATCGGCCAGATCTTGCGCGTCACGTCCGGCCCGCCGGTCGCCGAGTCGTCGTCCGTGGCGTCATACAACGCCTGGATCAGCGTCCTCGCCGTGCCGTCGGCCGACGCGCCGTCGCGGTAGAGCTTCTTCAGCGACCCGCGCGCGAAGATCGAGCCGGATCCGATCGCGTCGAACCTCCTGCGCTCGTACGGTCCACCCCCATCTGGTGGGCCAGCTTGCGCCAAGCGATGGGCGACTCGGTCGTCACCACGGCCAGGTCACCCCACCACTCCAGGTTCTTGGGCGGCCGGAGGCCGATCGCCCATGTGGCGTGGTGGGCGGGGTGCTCATCACCATCGTCCTCAAGGGCTCGCAGGTCCATCCCGCAAGCGCATTCGCTGCCGCTCGGCGTTCGTACACGCTGGAACTGGACGCTCTGCGCACCAGAACTGAGGTTCTGGCGTCGGCCACCTACCCAGGGACGGACCGATGCGTCCTGCGGCTCGACGTGTCCGGTCCATCGGTCGACGCAGCCGGGGTACTGCTCGGGAAACAGCTCCCGCTTCAGCTTTTCGGCGGGCGGCAGGGTCGGGCGAACCCATACACTTCCTCGGGTCGCCCGGCCGTTGAGGCGGAGTTCGGACTTGTTTGCTTGCCCCGCAGGAAGTTCAGAACACTCCGGGCGGCCTGCTGCCCGAGGGCAAGACCTGGTACAAGGAAAAGAACCGCGGCATGCCCGACTCGTGGTCGCAGTTCATCAACCCGGCCGAGACCAAGACCGTGGCCCGGCTGCTCAAGAACGGCACGACCAAGGGCAACACCGTTACCGGCTCCATCACCGTCAGGGAGCTCAAGGCGGTCTCGGCCTGGGTGTCCGCCGCCAGGATCGGCACTGAGCACGACGGCATGAAGATCTCCTACACGCTCACCCTGTCCTCAGCGGGTCTGGTCAGCCGCGTGCGGTCCACCTACGCTCTGGCCGAGGACGGCACCACCTACACCAGCACCGTGGACAGCCGTTACACGGGATGGGGGAGCAAGGTGTCGGTCAAAACATCGGCGGCCGCCGCCGTGACCACCAAGTTCCGCTGACCCGGCCTGACCGCCTGCGCTTCGGCCAGTACCGTGGCGCGGGCACCGGCAGGGGAACTCTGACAGCCCGATCACTCAACATCAGGACCTTCGGCCACGCGTTCGGGAGCAATGATCGAAACCTGTGGATCTGCCGGGAAGGGGTGTACCTTCCCGGAGCATCCGATGATGGTTTCGAGATAAGGCCGACGTTGCAGCGTCGGTCGGGAAGGCACACCCGTGCCGCTTACCGTAGTGCCCGAGCCGTCATCGCCGTCATCACCGCGATAACCGCCGTGCGCTCCGCCCAGGACGCCGACCGGCAGGCCACCGAAGCGGACCGGCAACGCACCGGGGCACGCTCCAGCGAGATCGCCGCCTGGAGCCAGTCCTGGCCCGACGACGACCCGGTGACGGTGGCACGCCTGGCAGCGGCGGCCTGGGCGATCGCTCCGACCAACGACGCCCGCACAAGCTTGTACACGGTGGTAAGCCGGCCCGCACGAGGCGTCTGGAGGGGCCACACCGACGGCCGGGTGTCCGCGGTGGGCGTTCAGCCGGGATGGCAAGTACCTGGCCAGTGGCGGCAACGACGCGACGGTGCGGATCTGGGATACGGCCACCGGCCATCAGGTTCGCGAACTCACCAGCCTCCACGGTCCGGTGGTCTCGGTGGCGTTCAGCCCGGACGGCCGGCGCCTGGCCAGCGCCGGTAACGACCAGACGGTAAGAATGTGGGATACAGCCGTCTGCGCGCGCTGCCCTCGCGTGTCGGGGTCTACTTCCTGCTGGCGATGTGCCTGTTCCCCGAGGTCGGCTACCTGCTGGTCTGGCAGAAGCTGACGGCCTCGCTGAGCGCCCTGCCGGTCGTGACGCCCACCACCAAAGCGCTGCGTGACCTGCGCCGCAGAGTCGGTTGCGCGCCGATGCGGCGCCTGTTCGAGGTGCTGAGCGGACCGCTGGCCCGGCCCACGACGCCCGGAGTACGGTTCGGGACCTACCGCACGGTCTCCTTCGACGGCTGCAGCTCACTCAAGGCGCCCGACACCGTCCGTAACCGGGCCTGGCTGGGCAGCCCGGGTCACGGCGGCTACCCGCTGCTGGAGCTGATGACGCTGGTGGAGACCGGAACCCGGGCCCTGATCGGCGCGGTCTTCGGCCCACTGGCGAGGGCGAGAGCGGCTATGCCCGGCGCCTGCTGCACCTACTGACGCCCGACATGCTCGTGTTATGGGACAAGGGCTTCGACGGCAACGCCTTCCTCGCCCAGGTCAACGCCACCGGCGCCCAGGTGCTCGGCCGACTGCGCAGCAACCGGCGCACCCCCATCCTGGCCACCCTCACCGACGGCTCCTATCTCTCGATGATCGGCAGCTTGCAGATCCGCGTTATCGAGGCCCGCATCACGGTGGCCTGCGCCGACGGCACCACCTTCACCGGCACCTACCGCCTGGTCACCACCTTGACCGATGCCCGCCGCTACCCGGCCGCCACCTTGGTCAGGCTCTACCACCAGCGATGGGAACACGAGTCCGCCTACTACGCGCTCCGCCACACCATCATGCAAGGACGAATCCTGCGCTCCGGCGACCCCGCCGGACTGGAGCAGGAGATGTGGTCGGTGCTCACTCTCTATCAACTGCTGCGCAGCGTGATGGTCGACGCCGCCGAGTCCCGGCCCGGCACCGACCCCGACCGCTGCAGCTTCTCCATCGCCCTGCATACCGCCCGCGACCTGGTCCTTCAGCCGGGCGACAACCCCAGCATGGCCACCGGCTGGTCGCAACCATCGGACGCCGTGTCCTGGCGGCGCTGCTGCCACCACGCCGCCCGCGCGTCAGCACCCGCAAGGTCAAATCACCCACCTCCCGCTACAACGAACGGCTCGACGACGGCCGGCCCGACCGCAGCCGCACCATCACCGACCTCCACATCACTCTCCTGCCACCCCCGCCCACGCCGCCCGCCGTGTCCCGGGACGAGCGACCCATGACCCCCACCGACCGCCGCAGACAACAACAGGTCCCTGGCCCTCCTTCACCAAGACCCCGCCCGACCCTGGAAGGCCCGGGACATCGCCCGCCACCTTGGTGATGTCACCCGGACACCATGTATCGGCAACTCTCGCGCTGGGCCGCCGGCCAACTCATCCGCAAAATCGGGCCAGGCGTCTACACCGCCAAGCCGGGCTCCACAGCACTCTTGCCAACAGCTCAGAAACCTTAACTACCTGGCCTTGGGGGAAAGCCCCCTGGCCCAAGGCCGCCTGTTCACTCCGGCGGCGCGGCCAGCCGCCCTCACCGCCGGCCCGCCGGGCACTTGCTTCGCCACCGCCAGCCGCATGGCCGACGGGCACGCCGACCTGCTGTACGTCGAAGGCATGGTGCTGGCCGACGGCATGCCGTTCGCCTTCGACCACGCCTGGTGCGTCAACGCCGCGAGCGCCGGGCTGGGCACCCGCAGCGGCTCCCTGCCCGCGCTGACCGTGGGCGACATCCGCACACTCGTCGACTTCGACGGCAGACTGCTGACCGTGTCCTTCCGCAACAAGGGCGGCACCGAGGAGATGCTGCCGTTGCCGTAGCTGGCTGCGGAGTTGCTGGCGCCGCTGCTGACCGGCCGCGCCGCGGGCGAGCTGCTGTTCAGCAAACCGGACGGCAGCCCCATCGATCGCTGGTGGGTCCGCGACGCGCTGCGGCGGCAGGCCGCCCCGCTCGGCGGCATTCCCACGCAGCGAGCCACGCAGCTGTATCCGCACATGCTGCGCTCCACGTTCATCACCCATGCCTTCGCCCTCGGCATGGCACCCGACAAGGTGCAACGCGCCGCCCGGCACGCCAACCTGGCCACCACCATGCGCTACAACCCCCCGACCAGGACCTCGGCGGACACGCCGCCTACCAGCTCGAAGCCGACCTGGCCGCCCAGGAAGAGCCGCCACGCACGTGAGCGCGAATTCCCGGCGCTACCCGGAGCTGGGCAGGCAGGATGGCCCGTCTGGGGCATGGAGAGCACGATCCGGCACCTTCGAGCCGGACCAGCGCTCTGGAGGCGCCCGCATCAGGTAGATGGATGTCCGGCACTGTCGATGGTGCCGGTCAGGTGGTCAAGCTGGGATGCGCGATAGTCGCCGGGAGTCATCCCATAGGCGGCCTTGAACGCGCGGTTGAACGAAGAGGCGTCGGCGAATCCCCAGCGGGCGGCGATCTGCGCGATGGTTCGGCCGCTCAGGAGCGGATCTGCGAGATCCGCCCGGCAACGCTTCAGCCGTCCCCGGACAATGTAGCGGCCGACGCTCTGCTCCTCCTGCTCGAAGAGGTGATGCAGATAGCGCACCGAGATGTGGTGCGCCGCCGCGATGGTCGATGGTGACAGATCACGACGGCCCAGGTTCTGGCGTACGAAGCTTTTGATCTGCTGGATGAGGGCCTGTCGCCGGGAGCCGGGCGCAGGCGTGACGGCGTCGCCGGTCAGCTGGGAGAGGAACAGCGTGGCGAGATCGTTCGCCACGGCGCCGAGGCGGGCGTTCTCGGCCGTGCCCAGTTCCGTACGGTGCCGCATGAGGTTCTCCATGAACGCACCGAGCAACGCTCCGGCTCCATGGGATGACGGCAGCGCCCGCGCCGCCAGGTCGCGTAGCAGGCGTTCGGGCAGGGGCAGTTGGCGCCTGGGCAATTGGAGGGTGATGGTCCTGGCGAATGCGCCGTTCTGGCGGGCGACACCACAGCGAAAGGGCAGGGACGTGGTCTCCAGGACAAGGTCGCCGGCCGTCAGGTGAGCATGTTTGCGGTCCTGCTCAATCCACATCGATCCCGCGCGGACCAGCGTCAACCACCACTGTTCGGGATCGGAGCGCCGTATCAGCTTGGCGGTGCGGGTGGAGTGCATGTCTTCGAACTCGGGTGCCGTCACCGTGGTCTGACCAAGCTGAAGGATCGTCACCGAGGCGTGGAAGTCATCGGCGTGAGGGCTGCTGATCAGCGTGGGCGCCATTTCCTGCTCAGTCATCGCGCACCACCACGAGAAGCGGTCGCGCACCGGGACGTCCGCGCTGTTCAGCTCGATCACGTTACTCCGTCCCGGGGTCATTGCGCTGAGCGCCACCATTATGCACTCATGATCAATGACTGCCCTCGACGTCCGTCATAGGGTGTGGCCGGCTACCCAAGCTGCGCGTTTTCGGGAAAGGATCACATGGCTCACGCGATGGGGCGGACATGCGGCAAGCACGGAACCGGGACGGCCGCGACCGCCTTGATGCTGGTACTGGCAGTGGGAATGACGGCTTGTTCCTCTGCGGGCGGTGACCAGGTGAGCGCCGAGACAGGCGAGGACGCGCCCTTATCGCCGGCGTCGGTGGCGGACGGCGGCTTCCCGGAGCGGGACCTCATCGTGACGGCAATCTGCACGCCCGCGAACGCGGCGGACCCCGGAATGGTGACGGTGGACGGCTGGGACCCGGAAAGCTGGAAGCGCCTGGCGCATGCGAAGTTTCCGCTACCGCCCAACGCGGTCGGCGCGGGTGGCCCCGACGACACCCATGCCAGCCACGCGCTCAGCGACCTGTGCGAAGAGGACACCATCACGCCGCCCGATGCAGGCAACGTGACCAGGCTCCGATCGCTCTTCGATCAAGACTTCACCAAGATGGCCGTGGTCACCGAGGACCCGCAGTCGGGGGCGTCTCACGTCGGCTATGTGGACCGATCAGGTACGTTCACCGATCTGACGGGCGACAAGGGATTCGGAAACACCCCGCAAGAGGACACCGCGACCTTCTGGCCGGACGGGAGCGCCGTCTGGTTCGTCTCCATGGAGGAAGGCCGGCCGAACCCTTACCGGGTGGCCAGCCGGTCAGTGACCGGCGACCACAAGGCGGTGGTTCATGGGGAGGGTGAAGATTGGGAGTACCTGACCGTGGTGAGAAACCCGAGCAGAGTGGTACGAACCGGCGACGACGCCCACGTCTCCCCTAACGGTGAACGCCTCCTCGCCGGCAACCGCGTCATGGCCGTCCCAGCGGACGCCGAACTCGTGGACGTGCTCGAAGAACCCGGCGCAGAGCAGGGCATCTGCCCCGATGCCACGGCCGTGGGCTGGATCGACGACGACACTGTCCTCTGCGGGACCAACGACTACAACTTCCGCACGCTGGACCTCAGCGCAGGGGCCAAGCCCAGCGCTCCGATCCTGCCCGAGAACGACCATGTGAACCGAGGCATGGTCATCTCGCCGGATGGGCAGCGGTTCGCGTTCCTGTCGCAGGAGGGGACGTCCAGGGACTTTTACCTTTCCAGCACCAAGCCGAAGTCGACACCCACGAAGGTGGAGAAGACCGGGAGCCTGTCCGCGCTGAGCGGCACCGCCGTCGTACTCGAGTGGCGTTGACCGCCCGGGACGTGGAAGCACAGGTGCACATCCGCGATGGGGGCGCGCCCGGCGTCGGGATCGGACGGGCGCCGTCCTGGACTTTCGCGGTACGCCCTGCCGCACTGGGCGACGGCCGAGGTGATGACCGGCAGAGGGCCACGAGCGCTGCGCAGAAGGCGCCTGCCTCGGGGCCCCGCCGGTGGCGGGTGAGGCATGGGTCCGACCGCTGGTGGGACGGGCATAAACCACGAACCGTCGCCCCGAAGGCGGATTTGCGGTCAACCTCACCATTCCCGATCCCTGACGACGGAGCCGCTCCACGCGGAGAGGCCCGTCGCCGGTGGCGACACCCTGCGTTCATTCCTTGGCGATGCGCACGTTCTTGAAGAGCCCCAGCTTGAGAAGGTCCAGGTCGACGGTGGCGGCGCTCTTGGGTACGCGCCGGAAGACGGCGTGGAACCGCTTGGAGTCTCCCGCGTCGAGTGTGTCGTGGAAACCCCAACCGGAACAGACGCATGTGTTCTGTTCCCACATCGGGTGGAAGGGCGCCGGCTCGGTCGCGAGGGTCAACTCGATCGAGGCAAGGTTCGTCGCGCTGGCGTGAAAGAGCTGAATGAGGTCCATGTTCCCGCTGGCCGAGTCGTTCCTGACAGTGAACTGCAGTTTGACGTTGTCCCCCTGCCAGACAAGTGAGTCGATCTGAACGAATCCCTGGACCTGTCTGCCATAGTGCGTCTGCCGGAAGGACCGTCCGGCTCCCTCCTTCCCCGGTATGAGCACGCTGCCCATGCCTATGGTGTTCGTCGCCACAGGAGTGGTGGCAGCGGGCCCGGTGGTCACGGTCATGGTCGTGCTGGCGAAGGCCGTGACCGTCGTGGTCGGCGCCGCCACGACACGCGGCTCGCCGGATCGCTGGACGGCCATGGTGACGCCGGTGGCCAGCGCGGCGGAGAGCGCCGCGGCCAGCAGCGGCGCCGGCCAGCGGCGCCCGGTCATCGACGGTGACCGCGCTGCGGACGGCTCCGGCGGCGTCCACGCGGCGCTCACCGCACGGGCCGCCGCGGCCACCGTGGCCTGCTCGCGGCCCAGCAGACCGTCGAGGAGTTGCTGCGTCGTGGGCCGCCTGCCAGGGTTCTTCTGCAGCGCGTGCTCCACCCATGGCCGCAGTCGCTCGTCCAGCCCGTCCAGGCGAGGTACGTGGTGAGCCACCCGATACAGCACCTCCGCAGCCTGCCCGGTGCCGAACGGTGGTTCGCCGGTGCCCGCGTACGCGATGACCCCGCCCCAGGCGAACACGTCGCCGGCGGCCGTCGCGGGACCGCCGTCGGCCTGCTCGGGCGCCATGTACGCGGGTGTGCCCGCGACGATGGCGGATTGCGTGGCATCGGGCTCGGCAAGCCGGGCGATGCCGAAGTCGATGACGCGCGGGCCGACGGCGCTGAGCAGGATGTTGGACGGCTTGAGATCGCGATGCACCACCCCCGCCTGATGGATGGCGGCCAGCGCGGTGGCCACTCCGACCGCGAGAGCCTCCAGGTTGGCCCCGCTCATCGGCCCCTGCGTCGCGACGACCGACGACAGATCCGGGCCGTCGACGTACTCGGTGACGAGATAGGCGACGTCCCCGTCGATCCCCGCGTCCACCACCGGGGCGGTGCAGAACCGGGCGACTTGGCGGGCGGCCTGCGCCTCCCTGTCGAATCGGCGGCGAAAGCCCTCGTCGCCGGCCAGTTCCGGCCGCAGCACCTTCAACGCCACCAGCCGGAACTGGGGGTCCTGCGCCAGGTAGACGATGCCCATGCCGCCCTGGCCCAGCCTGCGCACGATCCGGTACGGGCCGATCCGCTGGGACCGGTCCTCCACCTCATGGACGGTCATGACGACTCCGGATCAAAGACAGCGGACGACGACACTGCTGACGATCTTGTCGTGGAGACATTGCCGCAGCGGGCGATCCCAGAGGCAGTACGCGACGTTCAGCAGGCTGAGGACCGGCAGTGTCCACATCACCACGTGGGACACATGCCGCAACAGCGCGCGCCCATAACCCAGCGGACCTCCGTCACGTACGGCCACCACACGCAGGCGGCAGATGAGCTTGCCGGGCGTTCCGCCCCAGCGGCTGGTCGTCACCTGCGAGTACGTTGCGACGAACAAGCCGATCAGCGCCCAGACGAGCAGATTCTCGAATGGCGACGACGCGCCGTCGCCACCCGGCCAGGTCGTCGTCAGCAGGATGATGAAGGCGCCCATGGCCACGAAGTCCAGCAGGGCTGCGGCGAGACGCGAGCCCAGATGCGCCACCGGCAGGGGAGTCAGGGGTGGGATGCGGAGGTCATGGAACACTGGCACTCCGAAGATCGTCGGGAGCGGTCGTGGCGGCCGCCTGCACGGTATTCGAGCGCCCGTCCCCCGCGCGTCCGCTCCCAGTTGGAATCCGCTCCTCAACTTCTGCGGTATGGCCCCTGGCGCCCACTCAGCGATGACGTCGTTGCGCCCCCGCTGTCGCTCCGACCCACCCCACCGAGAACCGGCAGGTTAGAGGGTGTATTTGAACCCCTTGGCGATCTTGGCTTAGACGGGCGAAAGACTTTGCCTGCCAGGTATTGTCATGTTTTGTAATCAGTAGCGTACTTGGAGTTGGCGGCCCGCATCCCGCCCAATCGTGAAGGCGCATCACGCTGGAAGGAGAGCGGACCATGCCAGCCACGATTGGGCATGTCACCCAGGAGCGTTACGACCAGCTCGTGTCCGAGGGGCGGGAACTGGTCGCGGTCCAGACCCGTTGCCAGTTCGATCTAGGCGATCGGGTTCTCGAGCTGGAGCCTTACAGAGCTGGGCGGATCACATCCTGCGGGCGCCGACGACGAGGCGTGGACGGTGACAGCAGCGCTGCAGCGCTACGCCGAGGACACAGGAGTGCCCTTCAACTCCCTCAAGAACTACCGGTGGGTCGCCGCTCGCTGGCCCAAGCAGCAGCGCCAGCCCGGCGTGTGCCACAGCGTGCACCGCATCCTGGCGGAGATACCCGCCGAAGAGCAGCACTGGCAGACCATCACCAAGCCGCCGCTCGACGAGCGAACGGGCGAGCACCGGTGGACGCAGGATGCCGCCAAACGGCTCGTCGGCCACCAGGTCGAGCACCCGGTCAGCGTGCAGGAGAAGGTCGCACGCCTTCACGACCTGGCCCGCGATGAGGAGGTGCCTGATGCTCGGCCGTGGCCTGCGTGGCGGCCTGCTCGGCGGTCTCGCGGGCCTGTTCGGCGTCGTGGCGGGCTCGTTCGGCCGCGCCGCGGGCGCGTCGTGCTCGGCGACCAGGACGTTCATGGCCGGGGCGCGCATCGCTCAGCACTTCGGTCGTCCTGGTACGCCGAATGACCAGGCGTGGATTGAGTCGCTGTTCGGGCACGTCAAGGAGGAGTTGCCGCACCTGGACAAGATCACCGACCCTGGGGAGCTGGAGGCCGAGCTGGACTCGATCCGGACGTTCTGCAACGAGGTCAGGCTGCACGAGGGCCTCGGCTACGTCACTCCCGATGACGAGCATCACGGGCGGGGCGAGACCATCCGGGAGGCCCGCCGGGCCGGGCTGATAGCTGCTCACGAGGTCCGGGTTGCGACCCGGCGCGAACTACGCCAGGATCCCGTATAACCCCTTCTCGATTGATAGGTGTTTTCGGCCCTATCTGGTGCATTTTCTCAGACACGCCTCGAGCGCAGGTGGGCCGATGGCGCAGATCGTGGCGGTGCACGGGGTGGGAAGCAGCTGTTGGGGGCAGTCGCCGCTGGAGGAGTGGCGGCCTGCGCTGCAGCCGATGCGCGGGCTTCGCGCGATCCCGGGGCGTACCGGACGCCGGGAGCCGACGATGATGGCTGAGGACACCCCATGCGGAGGGCCGATGACCAAGCAGCGGATCCCAATCGGCTACCAACTGCCCGAGCACTGCGTGATCTTGGACGGCGGCGGCGTCGAACCGTCGCGCCAGGCGCGGGGGGCGAGGCCGTAGGCATTGCGGAAACGGCGAGCGAAGTGAGTGGGGGTGGTGAATCCCCATGAGCGGGCGATGGCGTCGATGGTGCGGTGGGCGTGTTCGGGGGCGGCCAGGTCGCGGCGAGCGCCGTCGAGACGGAGATGGGTGATCCATTGTGCAAGGTCGATGCTGTTGTCGTCGCAGAGCTCGCGCAGTGCCTGAAGAGTGAGGTTGTGGGCGGCGGCGATGCGTGCCGGGGTGAGCTCGGGGTCGGTCAGGTTGGCCCGGACGTAGGCCAGAACGCGGGTGAAGCGGGTCTGTTCGGCCATCTCGCGCCGGGGGGAGCCGGTGGTGGTAGAGGCGATGTGGGCACGCAGGAGGGCCAGAACGGTGTCACCGAGCGCGGGGGCTCCGGGTTCGGCGGCCAGGCGGTCGGCATCGGCATTGAGGCCGCGCAGGTGGGAGAGCAGCAGGGGAGTGATGTCGCTGCGCGGTGTGTTGGCGATCGCGGTGCGGATCACGTCGTCGGACAGGCCGAGCAGGTCGGCGTCCACCATGACCCCCAAGCTCTGGCCGGTGCCGGACCAGCGCCATTCCCACGGGCCGGTGGCCTTGCTGGCGATGGCGAGGTCGTAGGCGGTGAGCTGGCGCTGTCGGCCGTCCCAGGCGAAGCCGCCCTGCCCGTGGAGCTGGGTGAGGATGGAGACGGTGTTCCAGGAGTCCTGTCGCAGGTGCTTGGGTGTTTGCCAGTAGCGCATGCCCGACCCCTGGTTGCGGAACAGGGTGACCGGGCCGAAGCGCCAGGCGGCGATGCGCTTGTGAAACCCGTGGCTCGCGTCGAGCTCGTGCTCGATGCCGCACGTGCCGGTCTCGGCGCTTGCCACGGCGTAGAAGGCATCGACCCGATCGCCGGGGGGAAGGTCGTCGGTGTCGAGAAGGAGCATGTCGGTCAGTCTCCGGTGTTCGGCGCCGAGGCGGCGCGCCAGGTGCGTGGGGTGCTTCCGTAGGCTTGGCGGAACCTGCGGGCGAAGTGGGCTGGGCTGGTGAATCCCCAGGTACGGGCGATGGCGTCGATGGTGCGGTGGGCGTGTTCGGGGGCGGTCAGGTCGCGGTGGGCGCCGTCGAGGCGGCGGCGGATGATCCACTGCTCCAGGCTGAGGCCGCCGTCCTCGCACAGCCGGTAGAGGGAACGCAGGGAGATGTTGTGGGCGGCGGTGATCCGGGCCGGGGCGAGCTCCGGGTCGGTCAGGTGAGCCCGGATGTAGGCCAGCACCCGGACGAGGCGGGTCTCGTCGGCGATGGCACGCCGGGTGCTGGAAGGTGCGCCGACCGAGGCCACCAGCGCGCGGACGAGGGAAAGGGTCGCTTGGCCGAGATCGTTCGCGCTTGCTCCGCCGGCGGCGTGGTCGCCGGCGCGGTGCAGAGCTTGCATGTGGTTGAGCAGCAGCGGGGTGATCGGGCTGTGCGGGATGTGAGGGACTGCGGTGTGGATCATGCTGTCGGGCGGGCCCACGTGGGCCGCGTCGGCCAGGAGGCAGAGCGTGGCGCCGGTCCCGCTCCAGTTGACCTCCCAGTAGCCGGCGGACTTGTTGGTGATGGTTAGGTCGCGGGGGGTCATGGCCTGCTGGTGGTCGTTCCAGATGAAGCCGCCCTTGCCGGCGGGCACGGTGATGATCGAGATGGTGTTCCAGGAGTCCATCCGCAGGTGGCGTGCGGTCTGCCAGTAGCGGAAGCCGCTGCCGGAGGTGTGATAGAGGGCGAAGGGGTCGAAGTGCCAGGCCTCGATGCGCTTGTTGACGTGGCCGTCAGGTCCGGGTTCGTGGTCGATGGCGCAACTGCCGGTCTCGGCCACCGCCGCCTCGCGATAGGCGTCAACGCGGTCGGCGGGCGGGATGTCGTCAGTCTCAAAGAGCAGCATGGTTCTTCCCTTGCCGCCGTGCCTCGCGGGGGGTGAGCCCGTAGGCGCCGCGGAATCTGCGGGTGAAGTAGCCGGGGTGGGTGAAGCCCCACGATCGGGCGATCGCGTCGATAGTGCGATGGGCATGCTCGGGCGCGGTCAGGTCGCTGCGGGCACCGTCGAGGCGGCGGCGGATGATCCACTGCTCCAGGCTGAGGCCGCCGTCCTCGCACAGCCGGTAGAGGGAACGCAGGGAGATGTTGTGGGCGGCGGCGATCCGGGCCGGGGTGAGCTCCGGGTCGGTCAGGTGAGCCCGGATGTAGGCCAGCACCCGGACCAGGAGAGTCTCGTTGCCGATCGCGCGGCGCGCGCGGTCGTCGGTGATGACGGAGGCGATGAGAGCGCGGACCAGGGAGAGAGTCGCCTGGCCGACGTCGTCGCCTCCAGCGTCGGTCTCCAGCCGGTCGGCGTCACGGCGCAGGGCGTGGATGTGGTTCAGCACCAGCGGGGTGATCGGGCTGAGCGTGATACGCGGCACAGCGTTGTGGATCATGCTGTCGGGCAGCGCGATCTGCTCCGCGTCGATCATGAGAGCGATGTTCGAGCCGACGCCGGACCAGGTCCGTTCCCAGTAGCCAGCCGACTTGGAGGCGACGACCAGGTCCCTGGCGGTGAGGACCTGCTGATGATCGTTCCAGATGAACCGCCCGGGGCCGGCGACCTGGGCCAGGACCGAGACGGTGTTCCAGGAGTCCATCCGCAGGTGACGTGAGGTCTGCCAGTACCGCATCCCGGTGCCGGAATTGAAGTACATGGCCACGGGGCCGAACCGCCAGCCCTCCAGCCGTTTGCTCATCAGACCGTCGGGGCCGAGTTCGTGCTCCACCCCGCAGCTGCCGGTCTGGCCGAGCGCGGCCGCCTCGAAGACCTCGATCCGGTCCTGCGGCCGAACATCGGCGGTGTCCAGAAGCAGCACTGGTTCCTCCCGGTGCGTGTCGGACGGGCGGCAACGCCCGGCGACCTAGGGGTGCAGTGGGGGCGTTGTGTCCCCTTTGCGTCGGATTCTCGCTGATCATCCGGCGCGCTGACCAGTCCTCGAAAGGCCAGCGGGTACGGCGCAGCCGGGCAACGGTCAAGGTCATGGCGGGTCGTCGCCGTCAATGCGCTTGATCAGGCTGGCGCGCACAGTGAAGAGCGTGGCACGCACGGGCCAGACCGGGCGGCCGGGCCCCGGGGACGATCGG
This sequence comes from Nonomuraea thailandensis, assembly GCF_024172165.1. Lineage (GTDB taxonomy): Bacteria > Actinomycetota > Actinomycetes > Streptosporangiales > Streptosporangiaceae > Nonomuraea > Nonomuraea thailandensis. Next base: position 3,718,424 of record NZ_JAMZEB010000002.1, read on the forward strand.
TCCGCAAGCAACCGACTCGCTCGCGATGACAGGAGACGCACGATGCCTTTCGTGACCACCGCCGACGAAACCGCCATCTTCTATAAGGATTGGGGCACCGGACAGCCCGTCGTGTTCAGCCACGGCTGGCCCCTCAACGCCGACGCCTGGGACCCGCAGGCCCACGCTGTGGCAACCGCCGGCTACCGGTCGATCGCCCACGACCGGCGCGGCCACGGGCGCTCGTCCCAGCCGTGGAACGGCAACGACATCGACACCTACGCCGACGACCTCGCCACCCTGATCGAGACCCTGGACCTGCGCGACGTCGTCCTGGTCGGCCACTCGACCGGCGGCGGCGAGGTCACCCGCTACATCGGCCGTCATGGCACCTCCCGGGTGGCCAAGGTGGTGCTGCTGGGCGCGGTGCCGCCGCTGATGCTCAAGACCGAGGACAACCCGCAGGGCCTGCCGATCGAGGCCTTCGACGCCATCCGCGCCGGGGTGGCGGCCGACCGCTCGCAGTTCTACTACGACCTGTCCTTCCCCTTCTACGGGTTCAACCGGGAAGGCGCCCAGATCTCCGAGGGCGTCTCCCGCGCCTTCTGGGCCCAGTCCATGCAGGTCGGCATCAAGGGCGCCTTGGACTGCATCCGCGCCTTCTCCGAGTCCGACTTCCACGCCGACCTCAAGAAGTTCGATGTGCCCACGTTCATCGCCCACGGTGACGACGACCAGATCGTCCCGATCGTCGCCGCCGCTCTGGAGTCCGCGAAGATCGTCAAGGATGCGCGGCTCAAGGTCTATCCCGGCGCGCCGCACGGCCTGGTGGGCGCGTTCGAGCAGGAGTTCACCACCGACCTGCTCGCCTTCCTGGCCTCCTGAACCGCTCCGGCAACGACAAGGAATCCTATGCCTATCCCGTATCTCAGGCGCGCTCTCACCATCGTGATCAGCGTCGCTCTTCTCCTTTGCGGCTCCGCTGCCGCCCAGGCCGAATCGGCCGCCGGCCGTACGCCGAAACCGACTGTGGTGCTGGTGCACGGGGCGTTCGCCGACGCCTCCGGCTTCAACGACACCATCGCCCTGCTTCAGGCCGCGGGCTTCCCGACCATCGCGCCCGCCAACCCGCTGCGCGATGCCGCCGGCGACGCCGCCTATATCTCCAGCGTCCTGGACACCATCACCGGCCCGGTCATCCTGGTCGGTCATTCGTACGGCGGCATCGTCATCACCAACGCCGCCCGTGGCCACACCAACGTCAAGGCCCTCGTCTATCTGGGCGCGTTCGCTCCCGATCAGGGCGAGAGCGCGCTCCAGCTCGCCACCAGCGTGCCGGGCAGCCTGCTCGGCGAGGCGCTCATCACGCGCCACTACCCGCTGCCGGACGGCACGATCCCGCCCGACGGCAGCGGCCCGGCCGACGGCTACATCGACCCTGCCAAGTTCCAGCAGGTGTTCGCCGCCGACCTGCCCGCCTCCCAGACCCGGCTGATGGCCACCACCCAGCGCCCGGGCAGCGTCGGCGGACTCGCCGGGCCCAGCGGCGCCCCGGCCTGGAAGACCATCCCGTCCTGGTATCTCATCCCGACCCAGGACAAGGTCATCCCCCCGGACGTCCAGCGCATGATGGCCAAGCGCGCCGGCAGCCACGTCCGGGAGATCCGCTCCTCCCACGTGGTCATGATGTCCCACCCGGCGGCCTCGGCCGCCACGATTCTGGCCGCCTACGCCGGAACCCGCTGAGGAGCCACGCGATGACCGCGAAACCCGACACGATCGTCCTCATTCACGGCTTCTGGGTCACCCCCCGCAGCTGGGAGCACTGGATCGAGTACTACAAGGCCAAGGGCTTTCGCGTCCTGGCCCCCGCCTACCCCGGCTTCGACGTCGAGGTCGAGGCCCTCAACGCCGATCCCACCCCGATCGAACGCCTCGAAGTGCCGGCGATCATCGATTCACTCAAGGCGGTGATCAACGGCCTGGACACCCAGCCCATCCTCATCGGCCACTCTGCCGGAGGCGTGTTCACCCAGATCCTGCTGGACCACGGCTACGGCGCCGCCGGGGTGGCGATCAACTCCGCCCCCACCGAAGGCGTCAAGATCATTCCGCTGTCGCAGCTGCGCGCCTCGTTCCCGATGCTGCGCAACCCGGCCAACCGGCACAAGGCCGTCGGTCTCACCTACGACCAGTGGCGCTACACCTTCACCAACACCTTCCCCGAAGACCAGGCCAAGGTCACTTACGGCCGCTACCACATCCCCGCCTCCGGACACGTGTTCTGGGGCAGCGCGCTGGCCAACATCCACCCCGGCCACGACGACACCTACGTCAACTACAACAACCCCGGCAGGGCGCCGCTGCTGTTCATCTCCGGCGAGAACGACCACCTCATGCCGCCCAAGGTCCAGGCCTCCAACGCCCAACACTACAAAGCACCTGGCACCCTCACCGAGCACATCACCTACCCCGGCCGCTCTCACCTGCTGCCGGCTCAGGCCGGTTGGCAAGAAGTCGCCGACCACGTGCTGGCGTGGGCCCTGCAACACAGCTGACGCCCTCGAAGGGAGCGTGTTCCGTGTCGGATGTCAGGTTCACTCACATCGGCGGTCCCACTGTCCTCATCGAGTTCGACGGCTGGCGGCTGCTGACGGACCCGACCTTCGACCCTCCCGGCCGAACCTACAGGTTCGGCTGGGGGATCTCCTCCCGCAAGCTCACCGGCCCGGCCCTGCCCATGGCCGAGCTCGGGCCGGTGGACGCCGTCCTGCTCACCCACGACCACCACGGCGACAACCTCGACAGCGCCGGGCGCCTCCTGCTGAGCACCGCCACGACCACGGTCACCACCTCCTCGGGCGCCCGCCGCCTCGGCGGCACCGCCTGCGGGCTCAAGTCCGGGCAGAGCATGCGGCTGCAGGCACCCGGCCGGCCGCCGATCGAGATCACCGCCACCCCGTGCCGGCACGGGCCGCTGCTGAGCCGGCCGATCACCGGCGAGGTAATCGGCTTCGCCCTCACCTGGCCCGGCCAGGAGCACGGCCCGCTGTGGATCACCGGCGACACCGTCTACCACCGCGCGCTTCGCCGGGCCGCCGCCCAGATCCGGCCAGGCACGGTGCTGCTGCATCTGGGCGGCGTCGGCTTCCCCCTCACCGGGCCGCTGCGCTACACCATGACCGCCCTGCAGGCCGTACGGCTGTGCGAGGCCATCACACCGCACACGATCCTGCCGGTCCACTACGAGGGATGGCAGCACTTCCGGCAGGGCCGCGACGGCATCGAGCGCGACCTGCTGCGGGCGCCGAAGCCGATCCGCAGCCGCTTTCGCTGGCTGCCCATCGGATCGGCGGAACACCTGCAGCTATAACGCCTGGCCCTGCATCGGCGAAAGCGTGCCTGTCCGGCGCTTTGGTCGGCCGGTCCAGGACGGCGCGGGCGCCACGGACCTGAACACAACCCCGGCCACCTTCCCCGGTGGGGCTTGATCTGGTAAGTCCCCATCATGGCGGGAAAATTTGTTTCAGAGAGGCTCGTGAGCGAGGAGATGCGGCAGGCCCGCGAGCGCGTTGACCGGGCGAAGAGGGTCTGCGCCGGGGCCGGGACCGTCTCCAGCGGGCTGTCAGGCGGACCGAACGTGTCCGTGCGCGGGCGCAGGAACTCATCCTGGCGACGAACGCCAGGGCGGGCCACGGGCGGCCGGGGGCGGCCGAGGCCGGCAGAGCTGAGGAGGTCGGCCTGTCCTGATGCGCCCGCTGGTGGCCACGCCAGGGCCACCGGCCATCGAAGCAGCCGGAAACGAAAACGGTCGGGTCGGAAAACGAAGACCAGGAAGTGGGGCTTGCTGGGCCGGCCGGCTAGCTCACCCGGGAACGGATCGGCGACCGCAACCACTACACCCTCGACCCGGACCAGCCCTTCCGCCGCCAGAGCGAGGCCGGCGTGCCGGTCCACCATTTGAACGCCCTGTTCATCGACCCTGGCCCGGGCCGCCAGGCCGAACGTCACCGCAACACCGCCCTGGCGAGAATGGTGCTTCACCGGGATGAGCCGAGCGACTCCACCGAGCGCCATCGTTATCTTGGGTTGTCAGTCTCTTCTCGCAGGTCAGAACGCGATGATCTTGTCAGGCACGTCAGGCATGTGACCTGGCCCGCAGCGCATGGTGCATCCGTGGGGCGCCCCGATGCGACTTATGGAACGGGAATCCACAGGACGCGGCCGGCCGCAGGCGGTGGTGCATGAGTCCTCGCCTGTGAGACAGCCCCGGAGGTCGTGAAGCCGCCGCGCCAGGCAGTCAAACCGGCCGTTCAGGAGGTGGGCAGGGGGAACTTGATTTGGGTGAGGAGTTCGGAAACTTCCCACAGTTTTTGCGCGGTGTCGTCGTTGAGTGCTTCGCCGGACAGTTCTTCGAGGGCGGCGGGGCCGCGTACTCCGAACCGGCTGGGGCCGGAGAAGCTGGCGCCGGGGACGTCGCCGATGGTGGCCAGCAGGGTCGGTCGGGCGCCGCCTTCGGGGCTTTGGGCCAGTAGCCGCGTTCCCAGTGCGAGGGTGTGGTCAAGGATGCGCCGGCCGGTGGTCATGGTGAATCCGGTGGCTGCCCAGCCGGGATGTGCTGCCGTGGCCAGGATCGGTGAGCCGGCCCTGCTCAGGCGGCGCTGCAGTTCTCGGGTGAACAGCAGGTTGGCCAGCTTGGTCTGTCCGTAGGCGCCGAACGGCCGGTAGGGCCGTCGTTGCCACTGCAGGTCCTCGAAGTCGATGTGTGCGCTGCGGTAATTGGTGGAGGACACGGTGATCACCCGCCTGGTGATCTGGCTCAGGAGCAGATTCGTCAAGGCGAAGTGCCCGAGATGGTTGACGCCGAACTGGCTCTCGAAGCCGTCGGTGGTGTGCCGCAGGGTGTCGGTCATGGAACCGGCGTTGTTGATCAGGTAGTCGATGGGGCCGTCGGTCGTGCGGGCGAACTCGCGTACGGAGGCCAGCGATCCGAGGTCGAGGGGGCGTGACTCGGTGAGGCCGCCTATCTCGGCGGCGGCCGCGCGGCCGCGGGTCTGGTCGCGCACGGCGAGGATGACCCGTGCGCCCTTCGCCGCCAGGGCGGCAGCGGTGGCCTTGCCGATGCCGCTGCTGCCGCCGGTGACGATGACGGTCCGGCCGGTTTGATCGGGGATGTGCATGGTCATGAGGTGACGGCGGTCTTTCCGTGATCGTGTTGCGTGGTGTTCAAGATCGATGGCTTCCGGGTGTGCGGCTTCACAGGCTGTTCCAGAAGTCCGACAGCATGCGGGCGGACCGGGCCGGGTCCTGAAGCATCCACCAGTGACCGAGCCCGTCGAGGTCGACGGCACGGGCGCCGGCGCGCCGGGCGGCGCGGTGGCGCAGGGCAACGCTGCCGGCGGTGAGGTCGTCGGTGGCCACGGGAACCAGACCGGGCCGGGCCGCGGCCGCGGGCAGCCTGCGCCCGCGTTCGGCCAGCGTGTTCTCGGGTACCGAGCGGTACAGCGACAGAATGGCCCGGCCCATCTCGGGCCCCTGCCCAAGCGCCACCTGGCCGGCCGCCGGCTCCGGGATGCCCCACGAGATCATGCGCGCCGTCCGTTCCGCGGCGTCTCCCGAGAAGGTTTCCTCGATGTGGCGTTCCCCATCCTCCGGCGTCTGCCAGGTCTTGGCGATCTCATGCCACGAAAAGTCCGGCTCGTACCCGCCAATGGTGTCGCTGGTCCAGCTGCGCACCAGATCGGGACGGGCCATCGCGACCTCCAGCACGTAACCGCCGCCGAAGTCGTGACCGACCAGGTCCACCGGGGTCCTGAGCTGCGACAGTTCGTCAATGAGCCAATCGCGGTAGTCCAGGAAGGTGGCACCGAAGCCTGCCGGAAGTGCGGCGCCGAAGCCTGGAGGTGAGAGCCGGACCACGTCCTGCTGCTGGGACGTGGGCAGTTCGCTGATCACAGGGGTCCAGACCGCAGAGGTCACCGGGACGCCGTGGACAAAGACAATGGTCATGCCAGGTATGACACCACCAGGCCGGCATGGGCGTCCAAGACCTGCCTTGCACCCCGTGATGCAAGAAATGCATAACGAGGGACTAGTCTCGGGGCATGCTTCCCGATCTGGACCTACGGCTGGTCCGGTACTTCACGGTCGTCGCCGAGCAGCTGAACTTCGCCCGGGCGGCCGAGGAACTGCGTGTTGCCCAGCCTTCCCTGAGCCGTCAGATCCAGCGCCTGGAGAACACGCTCGGCGTGCGTCTGCTGGAGCGCACCACCCAGGGCAGCCGCCTGACCGCCGCAGGCGCGGCTTTCCTGCCCCAGGCACAGCGCCTGCTGCACGGCGCCCAGCAGGCGGTCCAGACCGCCCGGGCCGCGGCGCCGGCGCGCACGATCACCATCGGGTACGTCGACGACCTCGTCATCACACCCGCCGTGCGCAACCTGCGCCATCGCTATCCCGACGCCCACGTCCGTACGCGTCACCTCGGCTCACAGGACGCCTCCGCGCTGCTGGAGCGGCAGGTTGATGTCCTGGTCACCCGCACGCCGCTGCCGATCCCAGCCGAGGATCTGGAGGTGACAGTCCTGTACTCCGAGGCCCGGGTCCTGCTCGTGCCCGCCTCGCACCGCCTCTCCGGGAAAGAGGCGGTCACGGCCGCCGACATCGCCGCAGAACCACTCGTGGGCTGTACCGGGATGGGCGTCGAATGGACCACCTTCTGGCGGCTCGAACCCCGACCGGGCAGCGAACCCGCCCCGGTGGGTCCGACCTTGGCCGAGACCTACGAGGACAAACTCGAGGCCATCACCGACGGCACCGCCATCGCCGTCGTCCCGGCCGGCGACCGGCGCTACACCCTGCGCCCCGGCCTGGTCACCGTGGCGCTCGACGGGATCGAGCCTTGCCAGATCGTCGTGGCCACCCGGAGCGCAGACACCAACCCACTCGTCACAGGGTTCGTACGATCCGCGAAGGACCTCCTGGTCGGGCCCATCACCAGCGTTGCGGCCCCTCCGAGCAATGCTTGAGATCTGTGGATCACCGGGAGAGGGGTGTACCTTCCCGGTGATCATGTGATTCCACCAAGCATGACCGACGCGCCAACGTCGGCCGGAAAGGCACACCCGTGCTCACCGTAGTCCCTGACCCCGCTGACCGCGACCACACCGCCGTCACTCCCGCCCCGACGCCCGCGCTCATCGACGAGCTGGTGCGCGAGGGCGCCCGCCGGATGCTCGCCGAAGCGCTCAAGGCCGAGGTCGACGCCTACATCGCCGCCTTCGCCGACGAGCGTGACGAGGTCGGCCGGCGCCTGGTCGTGCGCAACGGCTATCACCAGCCCCGGCAGGTGCTGACCAGCGCGGGCGCAATCGAGGTGCACGCCCCACGCGTCAACGACAAGCGCGTCGACGAGGCGATTGGGGAGCGCCGGCGCTTCTCCTCGTCCATCCTGCCGCCGTGGTGCCGTAAGAGCCCGGCCATCACCGAGGTGCTGCCGCTGCTCTACCTGCATGGCCTGTCCACCGGCGACTTCGTGCCCGCGCTGGGTCAGTTCCTCGGCACCGGCAACGGGCTGTCGGCGCCGGTCATCACCAAGCTCACCGAGCAGTGGAAGGCCGAGCAGCGTGCCTTCGCTGCCCGTGACCTGTCCGGTGTCGACTATGTCTATCTGTGGGCTGATGGCATTCACGTCAACATCCGCCTGGAGGAGCACAGACTCTGCCTGCTGGTGCTGATCGGGGTGCGCGCCGACGGCCGTAAGGAACTCATCGCCCTCACCGACGGCTACCGCGAATCGACCGAATCCTGGGCCGACCTGCTGCGCGATTGCGCCCGGCGCGGCATGTCCGCTCCGGTGCTCGCCATCGGGGACGGCGCGCTCGGCTTCTGGTCCGCGCTGGCCGAGGTGTTTCCACAGGCTAGAGCGCAGAGGTGCTGGTTTCACAAGATCGCCAACGTGCTCGGGGCGCTGCCGAAGTCGGCTCACCCGGGTGCGAAGAAGGCTCTCGCGGACATCTGGAACGCCGAGAGCAAGGACCACGCGCTGGCCGCGGTCGCCGCCTTCGAGGGCCACCTACGGCGCCAAGTTTCCAAGAGCCGCCGCCAAGATCACCGACGACCTGGAAGAACTAATGGCCTTCTACGACTACCCGGCCGAGCACTGGCGGCACCTGCGCACCACCAATCCGATCGAGTCCACGTTCGCCACCGTCCGGCACCGCACCAAGGTCACCAAGGGACCCGGCTCCCGCGCCGCCGGCCTGGCCATGGCCTTCAAACTGATCGAATCCGCCCAATCCCGCTGGCGTGCGGTCAACGGCGCCCACCTGGTCGCCCTGGTCCGCGCCGGGGCCACCTTCATCGACGGCAAGCTCGTCGAACGTCTTGTGGCACCCAAGGATGGGAACCCTCCGATCCACCGCTACGCCTCCGATGCTGCTGGTGTGGTGATGCCAGGAGCCTCGGGTTTGCTCTGATCCGGGGCGCGATGGGATTGATGCTCACGCAGGAGCGCCTGTGCAACGGCGACGGCCGTAACGGCCTCTTCGCGTTGCTGGTGGGCGCTCTTCAGCGCGCTCGCGAGCTCGGCGAGTTCGCCTCGCAGGCGTTCGGTCTCGCCGACGGACGCGGCTCTTGCTTGGTCGGCGAGGGTCCGGGCCTGCTCGGCCACGGCGGCCGCGGTGACGGCTTGCTCGCGCCGCTGTTGTTCGGCGGTGAGCGCCTGGCGCAGCCGGTCGGCCTCCTCGGCGTGCACCCCGGCCATGCCGCGAGCCTGGTCGCGTTCCTGCTCGGCTTTCCGGGTCCGGGCTTCCTGTTCGATCAGTTGGCGACGGAGGTCGGCGAGCTCGTGCTGCTGGTCGCTGGTCTGCTGTTCCAACTCGGTGATGCGGGCGGTCGCGGTGGCGTGCAGTTCGGTGAGTTCGGTGGTTCGCCTGCGGGCGGTGTCCCGGTCGTGCTCGGCCTGACGCTGCCGGTCGGCGGCTTCGGTGGCGCGTTGCTCGGCTCGGGTGCGGGCGTTCTGGTGCTCGCCGACCTGTCGCCAGGCCTCCTGCTCGCGCTCCTCGGCACGGTCACGGGCGATCTCGGCCTGGGCGCGGACCTGCTCGGCCGCGGCGATCCGGGTGGTGGCCGTGTTGGCCGCAGTGGTGGCGCGTTGCTCGGCCGCCGCGGCGGCGGCGCGGGCTTCCTCGGCGGCCTGTTCGGCGGCCTCCACCTGGGCCAGCGCGCCGCGGTTCAGCTCGGCCAGCTGGGCGCGCAGCGCTTCCTGGGCGGCCTGCCACTGCTCGCCGGCCGCCAGCAGCGGCGCGAGCAGGTCCTGGGTGCGCAGCAGCGCGTTCGTTACGGGGACGGCGTGCACGGTGGTGCGCGCCCGGTAGGCGGCGGCCCGGCAGGCGTCGCTGCAGTACTTGGCGCGGCAGCCGGGCATACCGCCGCCGACTACACCCTCAGCGCCCGCACCCAGGAGCGGATCGCCGACGGCGTGCCCGCCAACACCCGCCGCGCCTACGCCCGCCAATGGGCGACCTTCAACGCCTGGTGCGCCGAGCACGGCCGCATCGCGCTGCCCGCCACTGCGCACACGCTGGCCGAATACACCTCTGGGCTGTGCGAGGCTGGCCAGGCCCCGGCCAGCATCGAACAGGCCATCGCCGCGGTGCGCACCATGCACCGCCTCGCCGGTCACCTCGGACGGCCCGCCACCGAATCCGCCCGCCTGGCCCTGCGCGCCTACAAACGCCAGCGCGCCGAAGCCGGCGGACGCGGCCAGCGCGAGGCCCCGCCCATCACCATCGACGCCCTGCGCGCCATGGTGTCCGCCTGCGACCTGGACACCCCGATCGGGCGGCGCGACCGGCTGCTGCTGGTGCTCGGCCTGGCCCTGATGGGCCGCCGCAGCGAACTCGTCGCCCTGCAGCGGGAGGACGTGCGCGAGGTCGCCGACGGGCTCGAGGTCACCATCCGCACCTCCAAGACCGACAAGGACTCCGCGGGCGAGACCATCGCCATTCCGCGCGGCAGCCATCCGCTGACCGACCCCGTCGCCGCCTGGCGCGACTGGCTTAATGTGCTTGACCAGGCCGGACACACCTCAGGAAGATTGCTGCGCCGCATCAACCGGCACGGCACGATCGGCCCCTCGCTCGGCGCCGACGCCGTCAACACCATCGTCCGCGACCTCGCCGTCCGCGCCGGGGTGCCCTCCGCCGACACCGTCACCGCGCACAGCCTGCGCGCCGGCGGCGCCACCGTCGCCTACGCCGCCGGCGTCCCGGTCGCGGTCATCGCCAAGCACGGCCGCTGGGCCCCCGCTTCACCCGTGGTTTTGCGGTACATCAGGGCCGTGGACCGCTGGCGGGACAACGCCATGCGCAATGTGGGGCTCTGACCAGCCAAAACGCGCAAAACAGCAGGTGTGCAGGCTCATGAAACTTAGGTGACTCGTCCCAACAGATGCGCAGGTTGACGGCCACACACGCGGTCCTCGCTGTCATAGTTCTGCGTTTCCGCTGTCAACGAACCTGCGCGTCACACGGGGAGCACCAGTGACTAACGGCGTGGACACTACCCGACGAACCTGCTGGTGAGACGCTCATTGGTCACCGAACTGTCCTCGTGGTGGTCATCACTTGTCCTACGATGCCGCCAGGTATCTACCATGATCGACAGCCCAGGCGAGGAACGTCGGCTCGAGCAATCGAACAAGCCCATACGACGCCGGACACAGCCGCTGCCTGGCAAATCTGCAGGTCAGAGACTTTCTCCAGAGCCCGTGTCGGCAAGGAGAAGTATTTCCAAAAATTCAGCGACCAGAATATGGTGCCTAATGAAGAGGCCGAGAATCCGGCAAGCGCCGACCCTCGACCCCAAAAAGAAAATTAAAATTCACGTTTCTGCCAAAACGATAATTTTAAACACCATAAGAAATTAAATGCCAACTAGTGCTGCCGCGTGAGAATCTGGTCAAATGGTTACATGTAAGGCAATGCGCACATGGCTAGGCCAGCTGAGTGACAAGACGTGACCAATGAAGTGACAGGCAATGACGAACCTGCAGGACAGCTAGATGCAACGCCGTTCAGTTAAGGGAGAGGGCCGTTCGTCAAGACCGGTGAACGAAGGAGCGGAGCCGCTGTAGAAGAGGTCTGTCACTCCAAGACATCCTCACCACAGGAGCTCCGCTGTTGGAACAGGTTGCCATACAACGAACGGCCGGGGTAGCGGCTGGGGTGTTCGCGCCGGGACACCTGGGTGAACTGACCCGGATCATCCCGTTCGAGATGGTCGATGAGGTGCTGGCGGAGACGCGTGCGCTGGAGCGCAGGATCCGGCTGGTGCCGGCCCGGGTCACGGTCTACCTGCTGCTGGCAGGCGCGTTGTTCACCGGACTGGGCTACCGGCAGGTCTTTGACCGGCTGTGTGCCGGGCTGGCGCACCTGGCCCCGGTACGGCCCAGCGGCAGCGCTCTTCGCCAAGCCCGCCAGCGGCTCGGGCCGGCCCCGATGAAGGCACTGTTCGACCTGGTCAGCGGTCCTGCGGTGACGACCGCTGCGGCAGGATGGTGGCGGGGACTGCGGGTGGTCGCCGTCGACGGCACCCTGCTGCCGGTCCCGGACTGTCCGGCCAACCTGGCGGTGTTCACCCGGCAGCGGCTTGGCAACGGAACCTCGGGCTACCCGCAACTGCGTCTGGCCGCGCTGGTGGCCTGCGGGACCCGGTCGATGATCGGGGCGGTGTTCGGACCCGCCACGATCGGCGAGCTGGACTACGCCCGTCGTCTGGCCGCCCAGCTGCGGGCCGGGATGCTCCTGCTGGGCGATCGGAACTTCGCCGCCACCGACCTGCTCAACCGGCTGGCCGCCACCGGCGCCGACCTGCTGGTGCGCTGCAAGTCCGGCCGCACCCTGCCCGCCGTGGCCCGCTGCCGAGACGGCTCGGTCCTGGCCCGGCTCGGCGCGCTGACCGTCCGCGTCATCGACGCCGAGATCACCATCCGCACCGCGGCGGGCACCCGCACCGGCCACTACCGGCTGCTGACCACCCTCACCGATCCCGCTCGCCACCCGGCGGCCGATCTCATCCGGCTCTACCACGAGCGCTGGGAGATCGAAACCGCCTACGCCGAGCTGAAGTCCACCATCCTGAGCGGACACGTCCTGCGGGCGCGCACCCCTGACGGCATCGAACAGGAGGTCTGGGCCCTGCTGACCGCCTACCAGGTCCTGCGGACCGCGATGACCGACGCCACCGACAGCGTCCCGGGCACCGACCCAGACCGGGCCGGCTTCACGATCGCCCTGAGCGCCGCCCGCGACCAGCTCATTCTGGCCGCCGGCGTCATCACCGGCACCGACATCGACCTGATCGGCACCATCGGCCGTCACGTCCTGACCCAGCTCCTGCCCGCCCGGCGAGTCCGCACCAAAGACCGCATCGTCAAACGCGCGATCTCCAAATACAACGCCCGCGGACCCGCCATCGACCGGACCACCTACAAGGCCACCATCAGCATCAACATGCTTCCGGCCAGCCCTTGACACCGCTACCTCAGCTCTAACTGAACGGCGTTGCAGCTAGATGACCAGTCTCAGTTGCCATGCGATCCGGACGCCTCTTGGCTCATGACCAGTTACTTGCGGGAATTCTGCCTTCTCGCAAGTTGCTCGCCACCTCGCGCCACGCAACGGATCGTTTTTTCTGATTTCTATTTTCTAGAAAATCGAAAATGCTAGACTGCTGGAGTGACAGCAGAGACCAGCCTGGTAACGCCTTGTCAGCACTGTGGTGCGCCGATCGAGCAGCGGCGGGGGAGGGGGCGGCCCAAGGCGTACTGTCCTGAGAAGGACTGCCAGGCCGCGGCCAAGCGGGAGCGGGAGTTGCGGCGGGCCACCCCCGGGTTGGAAGGGGCGTTGGCCCGGGCGGAGCAGCTGTACGACCGGATGGAGAGCGGGCTTGCCGCGGCGATCGAGCCGCTGGCGCGGGCGCTGGCCGAGGAGCTGAGTCCTGCCGGGGTCGAGGCCAAGCTGAGCGCTGTGCAGGCCGAGGCGCACACGCGGGTGGCGATCGCGCGTACCGAGCGGGAGCAGGCCTTCGAGCAGGTACGGATCGCGCGCGAGGCCACCGAGCACGCCCGCCGGCAGACGGCTGAGATGCGGGTGCGGCTTGAAGAGGCCGAGCAGGAGCGCGACACGGCGCTGGGTGACGCTGAGCGGGCGCGGGAGCAGGCGCTGGCCGCGTTGCGTGAGGCCGCGAGCACTGAGCGGCAGGCGTTGCAGGCGGCCGAGGAGGCCAAGCGGCGTGCGGAGCTGGCCGAGCGCCGGGCTGAGGAGGCGGCGCGGCGGGTCGAGCTGATCGAGCAGGCCAGGGATCAGGCGGTGCAGGAGCTGGCCGAGCGGGTCGAGCTGGCCGGTCGGCAGGTGGAGGAGGCACGGGCCGAAGCTGTTCAGGCGCGAGAGGAGGCTCGCGCCGAAGCCGAACAAACGAGGGAAGAGGCGCGGGCCGCGGTCGTGCAGGCGCAGGAGGAGGCGCGGGCCGGAGTTGTGCAGGCGCGGGAGGAGGCTGCGCTGGCCCGTGAGGAACGGGATCGTGCACGGGAGGAGACGGTGGCGGCCGTGCAGGCGCGTGAGCAGGCCGAACGTGAGGTGATCGGGGCTCGGGCGCGTGAGGAGGCCGCCGTGCAGGAGCGGGAGCGGGCCGTCGAGCGGGCCGTCAAGGCCGAGCGGGCCGTGGCCGGAGCCGAGCGGGACCGTGCGGTGGCGCTCAAGGACGCCGCGCAGGCGGCGGAGGAGGCGGAACGGCTGGCCGGGAGGGTCACGTCCCTGGAAGACGAAGGGGCTGCGGCCGTGGTCCGGGAGCGCAAGGCGGTGTCGCGGGAGAAGTCGCGGGCCGATGCCGCGGTCAAGGAGCGGGATCGGGTTCAGGGAGAGTTGCGGTTGGAGCGGATCCGGCTGGAGGATCTGCGGGCGGAACTGGAGGCCGCACGGGCGGAGGCGGCGCAGTTGCGGGAGCGCGCGGTGGCGGCGGAGATGCGTTCGGCGTGACGCCCATCGCCCCTTGCGCTGCCAGGTGACGGAATGGCCGTCGGCCTCCCCCGCGTGCTGTACGCGTGTCCGGCCCCTCCCTGCGCTGCACCTGTTGGGGACGGGTGCCCGCCCTTCTCGCGTGTTGCACGTGGCTGGGGCGGAGGCCCCGCATTTCATGCGCTGCGCCTGGCGGACATGGGGTTGGTGTGACCCCGCGCCTACCTCGCCGCGCTGGACCGCGGCGGGAACGCGTTCGGCGGGACACCGCTCCCCGCCGCCGCGCTCAACGTGGACGACGTGCTGCCGCGCAGCAAGCACATCAACCGCTGATGACCGCTGTGGGCAACGCCCCGATGAGGGGTTCTCGCCGGCGGCGATGCGACGGCCCGTCCAGGAGTCAGGGGCTGGGCAGTACAGTGATCACCCGCTTGCCGCGTGCACGCCCGGTCCCAACCAGTTGGTGAGCCTGGCCGATGTCTCCAGCGGGTGGACGTCCCCGGCGATCGGCCGGACGGCCTCCCGGTCCACGTGCCGGGCCAGTGCGGTGAGGTCCGCTCGCCGCGAGCGGGCCATCATCGCCCGCACGCGCGGCCCCGGCGTGACGATCGAACGCATCGCGTATCCCGTGCCGCGGCCGGCGGTGGTCATCGTCCGGCCGCCCCGGCGCGGCAGGCGGCGATACCGGCCGAGCTCGTAGTCGCGGTCTGCCTCGGTGCCGCCGGCGATGACGGTGCACTGCCTGGCCAGGAGGCGGGAAGTGTCACGCCGGCGGCCGGGCCAGCTTGGCGGCCACGGCGTCGAGGACCCAGTCGAGGCCGGTCGCGAAGGACTCCTCGGCGTCCACCTCCGTGCCGTCGTGCACGAACTTGGCCACGGCCGGGAAGCGGCCGGTGGCCAGCATCCGCATCACGTGCGGGCCGGAGGCGCGCTGCCAGTCGCGATCGGACAGGCCCGTGGCGCGCTCGGCCCGCAGGTTCGCGATCTCGCGTCTGATCGCGCCGGTGATGTAGGCGCTGACGGTCTCCACGGCGCGCAGGACGGTGTCGAGGTCGGCGAGGCCGTCGAGGGCGGCCAGTGTGGCCTCGGCCACGGCGAGGGCGTTCGGGCCCAGTGCCGGACGGCCGCCGAGCAGGTCGGCCAGCCATTCGTGGCGGAGGGTGGCCTGCCTGGTGAGGTGGGCGCGCACGCGCAGCGCCTCCCGCCAGTCGCCGGGCTGCTCCTCGGGGAGGAGCTCGGCGTGGACCTCGTCCACCATGAGGTCGAACAGCTCCTCCTTGGTGGAGATGTATCCGTAGAGCCGCATCGGGCCGGCGTCGAGGCGGGCGGCGACCTTGCGCAACGACACCGCCTCCAGCCCGCCCTCGTCGGCCAGCGCGATGGCGGCGGCGACGATGCGTTCCCGGTCGAGGGGCGCGGGGCGGGTTGGCGGCTCCGGCCGGTCCCACACAGTCATGCGGCACATCGTACTGTTGCGATACGCCGTCTTCTGTCAATACAGTGTATCGACATGAGACAGCGTATCGCCGTGGTCGGCGCCGGCCCCGCCGGGCTTGCCTTCGCCCGCGTCCTGCACCGCCACGGCCGGCCCGTCAGCGTCCTCGAACGCGATCCCGCCCGCGACGCCCGTCCCCCGGGCGGCACGCTGGACCTGCACGAAGGGATGGGCCAGCTCGCGCTGGACAAGGCGGGCCTGCTGGCGGGGTTCCAGGCGCTGTCGCGCCCCGAGGGGCAGGCCATGCGCATCCTGGACGTGGACGGGACGGTCCTGCGCGACTGGCGGCCCCGTCCGGACGACCTGGCCAACCCGGAGATCGACCGCGGGCAACTGCGTGACCTCCTGCTCGGCTCCCTCGACGTCCAGTGGGGGAGCGGCGTGACCGAGGTGGTGCCGGGCACCCGGGACGGCGTGCTGGTCCGGTTCGCGGACGGGCGGCAGGAGACGTTCGATCTCGTGGTCGGCGCGGACGGCGCCTGGTCCCGGGTCCGCCCGGCCGTCTCCTCCGCGACGCCGCGCTACACCGGCATCACCATGGTCGAGACCTCCCTCGACGACGTCGACACCCGCCACCCCGACCTCGCCCGGCTGATCGGCGACGGCTCCCTGGCCGTGTACGGCGTCAGCCGCGCCCTCGTCGCCCAGCGCAACAGCGGCGGCCACGTGAAGGTGTACGCCCAGTTCCGGGCGCCGCTGGACTGGCACGCGGGTCTGGACTGGGACGATGCGGCGGCGGTGCGGTCGAGGCTGCTGGCCATGTTCGAGGGCTGGGCCGCGCCTGTCCTCGACCTCCTGCGCCAGGGCGCCGCGTTCGTCCAGCGCCCCCTCCACGTCCTGCCCGTGTCCCACACCTGGGCTCACGTCCCGGGGGTGACGCTGCTGGGCGACGCCGCCCACCTGATGCCCCCCTTGGGCGTGGGCGCGAACCTCGCGATGCTGGAAGGCGCCGAACTCGCCGAAGCCGTCGCCACCGCCCCCGGCCCCGCCGAGCTGGACGAGGCCGTCCGCGCCTTCGAGGAACGGATGTGGGCACGGGCCGGCAGATGGGCGAAGATCACGGCAGCCGGGCTGGAACGCCTCGTGAGCCCGGACCCTGCCGACGCCCTCGCCTTCTTCGACGAACTCCAGCCGTCCTGACCGCCGGGCACGGGAGCAGCGGGGCTAGCGGCCGACCAGCTTCATGTGGGCCTCGCCGTACCGGTCACCGGCCACGCCGACGCGGGCGGCCAGGGTGTCCAGGCCGGCCCGCTCGTCCGCGGACAGCGCCACCGCCGCCGCGCCGGCGTTCTCCCGCAGGCGGGACAGGCGCCGGGTGCCGGGGATCGGCACGATCCAGGGCTGCTGGGCCAGGAGCCAGGCCAGGGCGAGCTGCCCTGGTGTGACGCCCTTGGCCTCGGCCAGGGCGCGGACGTGGCCCACCAGCGCCTGGTTGGCGGGCAGGTTGCCGGCGGCGAAGCGCGGGATCGTCGCCCGGATGTCCCCCTGCTGGAAGGAGGCGTCCGGGCCGACCGTGCCGGTGAGGAAGCCCTTGCCGAGCGGGCTGAACGGCACGAACCCGATGCCCAGCTCCGCGCAGGCGGGCAGCACCTCGGGCTCGGGGTCGCGGGTCCACAACGAGTACTCCGACTGCACGGCGGTGACGGGGTGCACGGCGTGGGCCCTGCGGATGGTGGCGGCCGCGGCCTCGGACAGGCCGAAGTGCCTGACCTTGCCCGCTCGCACCAGCTCTCCCACGGCTCCGGCGACGTCCTCGATCGGCACGTCCGGGTCCACCCGGTGCTGGTAGAACAGGTCGATGCGGTCGGTGCGCAGGCGGCCCAGGCAGGCGTCGGCGACCTTGCGGATCTGCTCGGGCCGGGAGTTCAGGCCGGCGGGCCTGCCGTCGCGGATGTCCCAGCCGAACTTCGTGGCGACCTGCACCTGGTCGCGGATCGGGGCGATGGCCTCACCCACGAGCTCCTCGTTGTGGTACGGGCCGTAGACCTCCGCGGTGTCGAGGAAGGTCACCCCGGCGTCCAGGGCGGATCGGACCACGCCGATCATGTCCTCGCGGCTGCCCGGGTTGGGGCCGTAGCTCTGCGACATGCCCATGCAGCCCAGCCCCACGGCCGACACCCGCAGGCCTTGTCCCAGCGTTCTGGTGTGCACTGCTGACTCCTTCGTGTCCGGGAGGTGACCGGGCGGTCAGCTCTGGTCCGGGGCGGGCCGCGGCGCCTCGGTGAGGTCCTGGGTGGCCGCCCAGCTGGCCAGCATCTTCAGCCCGTCGGCGGCCGGGGTGCCGGCGGCGGCGGTGTAGACGGCCAGGGTGAGGCCGGGGTCGGACGGCAGCTCCATCGACTCGAAGTCCAGGTCGAGCCGGCCGACCACCGGATGCCGCAGCCGCTTCATGCCGCTGCGGTGGTACTGAACGTCGTGGGAGGCCCAGCGTCGCCGGAAGACGTCGCTGCACGTCGACAACTCGCCGATCAGCTCGATCAGCGCCCGGTCGTGGGGGGCGCGGCCCGCCTCCAGGCGGAGCATGGCGGCGGAGTTGTCGGCGATCCGGTCCCAGTCGACGAAGAACTCCCGGGCGGCCTCGTCGAGGTAGACGAACCGGCAGGTGTTCGCCGGGCGGCGCGGGCCGGCCAGGACGGGGGCGTACAGGGCGCGGGCCAGGCGGTTCGTCGCGAGGATGTCGTGGCGGCCGTTGCGCACCCAGGCCGGGGCGTCGGTGATGGCGTCCAGCACCTGCTGGGTCACCGGCCGCACCGTGGTGGGCGAGGCGCGGCGGTGGCGCGGGCCCGGCCCGGCGGCCCTGGCCAGGGCGAACAGGTGCTCGCGCTCGGCCTCGTCCAGTTGCAGCGCGCGGGCCAGGGCGTCCAGCACGCTGTCGGAGGCGCCGGACAGGTTCCCGCGTTCCATGCGGACGTAGTAGTCGATGGAGACGCCGGCGAGCATCGCGACCTCTTCGCGCCGCAGTCCCTTGACGCGGCGGTTGCCGCCGTAGGCGGGCAGCCCCGCCCGCTCCGGAGTGATGCGCGCCCGCCGCGAGCTGAGAAACTCGCGAACCTCGGCGCGGTGGTCGATCTGGCCCATGGGCTCAGGTTATGCACGGTGAGCGTCGTGAAGGAGGTAAGGGCATTACCCCGGACAAGCGTCACTTCCTGCTCGGTACACTCGCGACCATGATCGAGCTGGATGACGGCGCACGGCTGCGTACGTGGACCGCGGGCCGGGCCGATCCGGGGAGATCGCCCGTGGTGATGCTGCACGGCGGGCCAGGAGTCCCCGACTATCTGGCGCCCGTCGCCGGCCTCATCGACGACCTGTGCCTGGTCCACCGCTACGACCAGCGCGGCACCGGCGGGTCGCCCTGGCAGGGCGCGCACACGATCGCCCGGCACGTCCGCGACCTGGCGCTGCTGCTTGACGCGTGGGGGCACGATCGGGTCGTCCTGCTGGGGCATTCGTTCGGAACGAACCTGGCCGGCTACTTCCTGCTGGCCCACCCTGAGCGGGTGGCCGGCCTGGTGCAGGTCGCCGGGCCGTTCCTGGAGCCCTGGCGGCAGGCCGACCGGGCGGCGCAGCGGGCGCGGCGCAGTGAGGAGCAGCAGGCCAGGCTCGATGAGCTCGACGCGATCGGCTCGCGCACGGACGCCGAGGAGATCGAGTACCTCACGCTGTCGTGGTTCACCGACCACGCCGACCGGACGCGGGCGTGGGAGTGGGCGCTGGCCTCGGCCCGTACGCTGCGGCCGGTCAACTACACGATGAACGCCCAGCTCAACGCGGCTGCCAAGGCCGATCCGCTCGAATCGCACGTGGACGAGCTGCGCGAGCGCGTGCCACCCGGCGCGGTGATCATCGGCGGGTCGGGCGACAGCCGTCCCGCCGATGCCCTGCGGCGGCTCGGCACGCGCCTGGGCCGCGAGGTCGTCATCGTCCAGGACGCGGGGCACTTCCCCTGGCTGGAAGCGCCGGACCGGTTCGGTGCGGTGCTCCGCGCCGCGGTGCGGAGGCAGATCCGTCAAGCTCGTCGAGCGCGCACCCAGTCGTGATTCTCGCGTACGACGGTGAAGCCGGCCGATCGATACAGCGCCACGGCGGCCTCGTTCGTGGCCGGGGTCACGACGGCGACCGCGCTCGCGCCCCGGTCGGCCAGGCCCGCGCACACCCCCAGCACGGCATCGCGCCCGTGGCCGTGCCCGCGATGGTCGGGATGGGCGCCGACCGGTTCGAGCAGCCCGCACCTGCCCACGCCGGCGAACCAGCCGGTCGCGGCGGCCGCGGGCTCGCCCGAGGGCGTGCGGACGAGCGTCTCCACGGCCAGCTCGCCCGCCGGCGAGGCCTTCATGGCGCGCCAGCGCTCGACGGTGAACGTGGACCCCTCGAAGGCGGCCCGCTGCACCAGCACCCGGTCGGCGGCATCGTCGCGGCCGACCGGCTCGGCACGGCTCGACACCGGCCGCGGGGCCCACGACAGGACGACCCAGGGCTGCTCCCGATCGAGCTCCCAGCCGGGCACGGGCAGGCCGTCGGTGCGGTCGTTGCCGGGCTCGAGCAGCTCCTCGGCGTCGGCCGCCACCGCTCCTAGATCGGCGCCGGGCGCGCCGGTCACGCGCAGCACGGAGCCGTCGAGGAAGCCGGCCGCCACCGGCACCCCGTCGTGCGTCCAGACGAAGACGGCCGCGTCGTCGAACCGCAGGTGCCACCCCACGTCTCCGGGGTGGAGACCGCCGCCCGGGGCGTCGGCCGGCGTCCACTCGCTCAGCGCGCGCAGGGCCGGGCCGGTCTCGGCGGAGGTCAGGCGGTGCCGCGCGAGGGAGATCATGGGGGCAGACTAGCCAGCGCGCCGAGAAGGTCTCAAAGGATTTTCGACTCAGGTGCTCAGCTCGTCGCGCCCCAGGTGAGAGACAGGCCGGTGGCGGCGCGTTCGGTGCGGATCTCCATCATGCTGCCGAGGATGGTGGCGTGGTCGGACACCACCGGCGTGCCGTCGAGCGTGTGGGTGATCCGGGTGCTGACGAGCACCGGGCTGCCCTGCGGCTCGCGGAGGTGGCGGGCGGCGGCGGGGTCGAGCAGGCCGGGCCGGACCACCTCGGACGCCCGGGCGACCGTCATCCCCGCGTCGGCGAGGGCCGTGTAGAGGGAGACGGCGGTGAAGTCGCGGTCGCGGATCCGGTCGGCCACCGGCCGGCGGACCCAGGACACCTGGTGCACGGCGGGCCGCCCGTCGAACTCGCGGACCCGCTCCAGCCGCAGGGCGCTGTCGCCGGGACGCAGCCGCAGCTCCGCGGCGACCTGGGCGGGAGCCCGGCGCACCGCCCGGCCGGCCACCGCGGTGCGCACGTCGTGGCCCTGCTTGCGCAGGTCGTCGACCAGGCTGCGCAACGAGTCGAGCTGGTACGCCAGGTGCGGCGGGGCGACGAACGTGCCCTTGCCGGGCCGCTGCACGATCAGCCTCTCGTCGCTGAGCTCCCGCAACGCCTGGCGCAGCGTCATGAGCGTCACCCCGTAGGAGGCGCTCAGCTCCCGTTGCGGCGGCAGCGCCTCACCGGGAGCGTAGTGCCCGGACCGGATCTTCGCGGCGAGGTCGGCGGCGATGGCTCGGTATCTCGCCTCGTGCCCGGCGTCGGTGCTCATCGTGGTCGGTCACACTCCTGGTCGAGGGCTTGCCGCAGGGTCGCGAGGAAGACCCGCAGGTCGTCCGGCCCGGCCCCGTCGAGCACCCGCCGCATGACCGCGGCGCCCACCACCACGCCGTCGGCGTGCCGGCGGGCCTCACGTGCATGGTCCGGGGTGGAGATGCCAAATCCTAGCAAGATCGGCCGGTCGGTGACGCGCCGGATCCGCTCGGTGAGCTCCGCCGCCGAGGCGGCGAGGGTGGCCCGCTCGCCGGTGGTGCCCATCAGCGACACCGCGTAGACGAATCCGCGGCTGCGCTCCGCGATCTCCGCCAGCCTCGGCTGCGGCGTCGACGGTGAGGCCAGCAGGGCCGGCTCGATGCCGGCTGCGGCGGCCGCGTCCGTCAGCTCGTCGGCCTCGTGCACCGGCAGGTCGGGCACGATCAGGCCGTGGACGCCGGCCCGGCGCAGCGCGGCGCAGAACGCCTCGGGGCCGTCGTGCAGCACCAGGTTGTAGTAGGTGCTGGCGACCAGCGGGATGCCCAGGTCCACGCCGGACAGGTCGGCGAGGATCCGGCGGGTGCTCGCGCCCCTGGCCAGGGCCGCCTGGCTGGCCTGCTGGATGGTGAGGCCGTCCAGCGTGGGGTCGGAGAAGGGCAGGCCGACCTCGATCGCGTCCGCTCCGGCATCGGCGAAGGCCCGCAGGTAGTCCGTCCAGCCGGGCGTGATCCCCGCGGTGACGTACGGCATGAGCAGGCCGCGGCCGCTCTCCCGGCGGGCACGCAGGTGGCGTTCGACCGCGCCGGCGGCCAGGGTCGGGTTCGTCACAGCAGCTCCTTGTAGGTCGAGACGTCCTTGTCGCCCCGTCCGGACAACGTCATCAGCACCGTCGATCCCGCGGGCAGGTCGCCGTCGCCCGCCGCGCGGATCACCCAGGCGAGGGCGTGCGCCGATTCGAGGGCCGGGACGATGCCCTCGGTGCGGGCCAGCCGTACGGCCGCGGCGACCGCCTCGTCGTCGGTCACCGTGACGTAGCGGGCCCGGCCCAGGTCGCGCAGGTGGGCGTGCTCGGGGCCGACCCCGGGGTAGTCGAGCCCGGCGGCGATGGAGTGCGCCTCGGTGATCTGCCCGTCGTCGTCCTGCAGGAACAGCGAGCGGCAGCCGTGCAGGACGCCGAGCTTGCCGCGGCCCGCCCCGGCGCCGCCCTCAGCCTCGACGCCGACCAGACGCGCCGGGGTGTCGGCGAACCCGGCGAAGGTGCCGGCCGCGTTGGAGCCGCCGCCGACGCACGCGACCACGTGGTCCGGCACGCCGGTCCGCAGCTCGGCGGCGCACTGCGCGCGGGCCTCCTCGCCGATGACCCGCTGGAACTCCCTGACCATCCACGGGTACGGGTCCGGCCCGACGACCGAGCCGATGCAGTAGTGGGAGTCGCCGGTCGCGCCCACCCAGTGCCGCATGGCCTCGCTGGTCGCGTCCTTGAGGGTGCGGCTGCCCGTGGTCACCGGGACCACCTCGGCGCCCAGCATGCGCATCCGGAAGACGTTCAGCGCCTGCCGCTCGATGTCGCGCTCGCCCATGAAGACGGTGGCCTCCAGCCCGAGCAGCGCGGCGGCGGTCGCGGTGGCCACCCCGTGCTGGCCCGCTCCCGTCTCGGCGATCAGCCTGCGCCGTCCCATCCGGGTGGCGAGCAGGGCCTGGCCCAGCACGTTGTTGATCTTGTGGGAGCCGGTGTGGGTGAGGTCCTCGCGCTTGAGGAACAGCCGCACGCCCAGCGATTCCGACAGCCGCAGGGCCGGGGTGAGGGGGGTCGGCCGCCCGGCGTGCACGGCGAGCAGCCGCGCCAGGGCGCCGCGGAACCCCGGATCGGCCCAGGCCTGCCGGAACGCCTCGTCCACCTCGCGGCACGCCTCCACCAGGGACTCCGGCGCGTACCGGCCGCCGTACTCGCCGAAGCGGCCCCGCGCGCGGGGCTGGCCCATGGTCCCGTCCAGCGGGACCGGCTCACGCACGTTGCGCATGCCCTTCTCCAATCGTTCTATAACTCTACAGAGAGTTCTATAACAGTGAGTGTGACACGGACGATCCTGGAACGCCACCACCCCGTTGGTCTGCATTGCAAACCTCGCGCCCGGGTCCTACACTCCAAGAAAGGTCTGCACTGCAAACCGAAAGGGTCCGATGGTCAGCTCGTACGAACTCGATCGCCTCGACCGCATCCGCCGAACCACCGCGGAGCACGCCCAGCGCCGTGGGCTCTACCTGGCCGCCTTCGGTCTCTTCCTCGGCGCCCTCGCCTTCGGCGGCGTACGGGAGAGCCCTGTCGTCGCCGTCCTGCCCTTCGCCGTCCTGCTCGCCGCCGTGACCGGCTACTACCGCGGCACCTTCGGCACGGTCGTCCCGCGGCGTGGCGGCGCCCGGTTCCCGGCCTGGCTGCTCGTCCCCGTGCTGCTGCTGGGCGTGCTCCTGGTGGTCACCGCCGCCAACGTCACCGGGGCGGCCGGGCATCTCACCGGCGGCCTGATCTTCGCCGCCCTCCTCGCCCTGATCGGCGTGCCGCCCTGGCCCGGCCGCGCGCACTACCCGGCCTCGGCCGTGCTGCTCATGGCCCTCACCCTGGCCCCGCTCGGCGTGCTCACCCCGTCAGGGCAGCACCCGTTCGCCTCGGCCGAGCCCCTCTGGCAGCTCCTCACCGTCGGCGCGCTGCTCGTCGTCAACGGCCTGCTCGACCACCGGGCCCTGGTGCGCTCGCTGCCGCGACGGGCCGGCGAGGAGGAGTGAGGTGACGACCCCGTTCGAGGACATGACGGAGATCGACCGGCTGGTGCACGACCCCTCCCGGCTGGCGATCACGAGTGCGCTGTCGGCCTGCGAGAGCGCCGACTTCCTCTTTCTCCAGCGGGTCACCGGCCTGTCCAAGGGCAACCTGTCCAGCCATCTGGCCAAGCTGGAGAAGGGCGGGATCGTCCGGATCGAGAAGACCGGCCAGCGCCGTCCCCGGACCGTCGTCAGCCTCACCGAGCCGGGCCGCGCCGCCGCGGCCGAGCACTGGGACCGGCTGCTGCGCCTGCACGAGGCCGCCCGCACCTGGGTGCCCTCCGAGTCGTGACGGATCACCCGCCGAGGTCGGGCAGCGCCAGGCACAGGGCGTCCAGCGCGGCGGCGAACGCGTGCTCGGGCGGGGTGCCGTACCCGATGACCAGGCCGTCGCGGGCCGGCATCGCGCTCCGCGGATGCCGGTACGGGCCCAGGCCGTCCAGGGCGAGGCCGAGGCGGCGGGCGGCGCGCAGCGCGGCCTGCTCGGTTCCGGGAGGAAGGTCCAGAACGGCGTGCAGGCCCGCCGCGATGCCGCTGACGGTGACGTGCGGGGCGTGCCCGGCGAGCGTGGCGGTGAGCAGGTCCCGGCGGCGCCGGTAGATCGCGCGCATGCGGCGCAGCTGGCGGTCGTAGGCGCCGCACGCGAGGAAGTCGGCCAGGGTGAGCTGGTCGGTGACGCCCGACCAGAACTCCCGCGGCCCCTTGGCGGCGAGCACCTCGTCCACCAGCCGGCCGGGCAGCGCCATCCAGCCGAGCCGCAGCGACGGCGACAGGCTCTTGCTGGTCGAGCCGAAGTAGACGACACGGTCGGGGTCGAGGCCCTGCACGGCGCCGACCGGTTCGCGGTCGTAGCGGAACTCGCCGTCGTAGTCGTCCTCCAGCACCAGGCCGCCCGTGGCGCGGGCCCAGTCGATGACCGCGGCCCGTCTCCGGGGGTGCAGGGCGCCTCCGGTGGGGTACTGGTGCGCCGGAGTCAGCAGGACCGCTCGCGCGCCCGTGGCGGGCAGGTCCTCGATCCGGGCGCCGTGGGCGTCCACGGTGAGCGGCACGGTCGTCAGCCCCGCCTCTGTCAGGAGGGAGCGGTGGAAGGCGAGCCCGTACGCCTCGACGGCGACCGGGCCGCGCAGCACCTGGGACACCAGCCGCAGCCCGTGCGCGTACCCCGAGCAGATCACGACGTGCCCGGCCGTGGTGCGCACGCCTCTGGTGCGTGCCAGGTAGTCCACCAGCGCGTGGCGCAGCTCGGGGCGGCCGCGGGGGTCGCCGACGCCGAAGGCGTCGCTCGGCGCGGCGGTCAGCGCCCGCCTGGCCGAGGCGGTCCAGGCCGAGCGGGGGAAGGCGGAGGCGTCGGGGGAGCTGGGCATGAGGTCGTGGGCGATCCGGGGGCGGGACGGACGCACGGGGTCTCGCCGCCGGTCCGGCTCCACCGGCGCGGCGCGGTGCGCGACCTCGGTGCCGGAGCCCTGACGGGCGGTGAGCCAGCCCTCCTCGACGAGCTCGGCGTAGGCGGCGGCCACCGTGTTGCGGGCGATGCCCAGGTCGAGGGCCAGGGCGCGGTAGGGCGGCAACCGGGTGCCGGGCGCCAGGCGTCCCGAGTCGACGGCCTCGCGCAGGGCCCGCATCAGCCGTACGCGGGCGCCGCCGCTGCCGCTGAGCTCCAGATGCAGGTCGCCGCCGCTCACGGATTGGCCCAGGGAAGACTCATGGGAATGCAACATACCGTGGGCCGATCCTCACCGGGCGGTCAGACGGCGCCCAGCCGGCGCCACCAGGAGCGCGCCGGCCGCTGGAGCCCGCCATCCGGAAGACGCTGCCCAGCAGCAGCCCGCCCACCAGCGGGGGCTGAGGCTCCTTCGTCCCCGGGCGCCGGCGATCTGCCGGGCCGGGGCGTTGAGCCGGTCGTACAGGTTCGTGACGGCGACCATCAAGGCGGCGTGGGCGCCGGAGGGCTGGCCGCCTCGGCGTAGCGGCGGGCGAGCTGGGCGAAGGCGGCCTGGAGCTCCGGCGGGCCGACCACCTCGATGCCGGCGTCGAACCTGCCGACGGTGGCGGCCAGGCCGGTCCACGACCACGAACCCAGGACGAGCCGGCAGCGGCCGGGGCCGAGCTCCTCGACGACCCCGTCGCGGACGTAGGGGGACACGGCGCCGGCGGGCAGGGAGAGGATCACCTCGCCGCGGCAGGGCCACCGGCCGGACCCGTCGGAGCCGAGGAACCTGGCGGTCAGGAAGGCGGCCACCGTGCCTCCCGGCAGCTCGCGCGGGGTGAAGCGGGGCCCGGCCGGGGTGCGCGGGGTGACGCGGTCGGCGCGGAAGGTGCGCCAGTCCTCGCGATCGAGGTCCCAGGCGACGAGGTACCAGCGCCCGCCCCAGGTGACGAGGTGATGGGGCTCGGCCCGGCGCGGCGGGGCCTCCTGCGAGCCGTAGCCGAAGCGCAGCACCTCGCGGGCGTGGACGGCGGCGCTGAGCGCGACGAGCACCCCGCTGCCCACCTGCGGCCCGGGCGCGGGCCGCTCGACGGCGGTGACCTGAAGGGTGTCGATGCGGTGGCGCAGCCGGGCGGGCATCACCTGGCGGACGGTGCTCAGCGCGCGGGCCGCGGCCTCCTCGATGCCGGCGCCGCTGGTGGCCGCGACCTGCAGCGCGATGGCCAGGGCGACGGCCTGCTCGTCGTCGAACAACAAGGGCGGCAGCTCCGAGCCGGCGTCCAGCCGGTATCCGCCCTCGGGCCCCTTGAAGGCCACGATGGGGTAGCCGAGCTCGCGCAGCCGGTCGACGTCGCGGCGCACGGTGCGCGCGCTCACGTCGAGCCGGTCGGCCAGCAGCGCCCCCGGCCAGTCGCGGCGCGTCTGGAGCAACGAGAGCAGCGCCAGCAGCCGCGCTGAGGTCTTCGGCATGTTGCCCATTCTGCCTGCGGTAGAGGCCACATCCTGTCCGCTACCCCTGCGACTGTGGTCCTCGCAACGACCTGACAAGGAGCCGGATATGTCCGTTAAGTCCACTACTCATCTGAACTTCCAGGGCGACGCCCGGGCGGCGCTCGAGTTCTACCAGGCCGTGTTCGGCGGGCACGTCGCCGTCGTCACCTACAAGGACCTCGGGAACGTGCAGGACCCCGCCGACGCGGACCGGGTGACGTGGGGCCAGGTGCTCGCCGGGAACGGTTTCCACGTGATGGCCTACGACGTGCCCACGGGGACGCCCTGGGACCGGGGTGAGAACGCGTTCTTCCTGTCCGTCCGCGGTGAGAACCCGGAGGAGATCACCGCGTACTGGGAGAAGCTCTCCGACGGCGCGACCATCGCCCGGCCCCTGGCGCCCGCGCAGTGGGCCCCGCTCTACGGGATGCTCACCGACCGCTTCGGAGTCACCTGGGTCCTGGACGTCGCGAGCGAGTACGGCGCCTGAGCACCCGGCGTGGTGCGGGACCCGCCCGCGCCACGCCCCCTCCTCCTGCCGAAGGGAACCAACGAAGATGAGAACGCGCCCCCTGGGGCGGACCGGGATCCAGGTGAGCCCCTACTGCCTGGGCACGATGATGTTCGGCCGGGTCGGCAACCCCGACCACGACGACTGCGTCCGCCTCGTCCACCGGGCCCTCGACGCCGGGATCAACGTCATCGACACCGCCGACGTCTACTCCTGCAGCGAGAGCGGGGAGATCGTCGGCAAGGCGCTCAAGGGCCGCCGCGACGACGTCGTCCTGGCCACCAAGGTCAACGCCCCGATGGGGGAGGACCCCAACCGCGCCGGCAACTCCCGGCGCTGGATCGTCACCGAGGTCGAGCACTCGCTGCGCCGCCTGCGGACCGACCACATCGACCGCAGGCGGCCGTCCGGCGAGCGAGCGGCGGCGTGAGGCGATGACCGTCCTCGGCGCCCGGGCGCTGAACCGCGCGACGCTGGCCCGGCAACTGCTGCTCGACCGCGCCGACCTGCCGGTGCCCGGCGCGGTGGCGCACCTGTGCGGCCTGCAGGCGCAGGAGCCGCAGGAGCCGTTCGTCGGGCTCTGGTCGCGGCTGCGCTCCTTCGACCCGGCGGCGCTCTCGCGACAGCTGGCCGGGCGCGGGGTGGTGCGCACGCACCTGATGCGGCGCACCGTGCACCTGCTCACCGCCGGCGACGCGCTGGCCTGGCGGGCCCGCCACGACGCCATGCTGCGCCGGCGTGTGCTCGGCACCTACCGGCGTGAGCTGGCCGGGGTGGACCTCGACGAGCTCGCGGCGGCGGCCCGGGCGGTGACGGCCGACGGCGAGCCGCGCTCGATGAGCGAGCTCGCGCGGGCGGTGGCCGCGCGCTGGCCGGAGCCGGGGCCGAGGGCGCTGGGCGAGATGCTGGTGGCCGCGCTCATCCCGATGGCGCAGCTCCCGCCGCGCGGGCTGTGGCGGACGAGGGCGGGGGTGCGCAACGTCCCGCTCTCCTCCTGGCTGGGGCGGGAGATCGACCCGCCGGCCGCGGACGGCTCCGATCCGGTGGGGCAAGCGCTGGTACGGCGCTATCTCGCCGCGTTCGGCCCGGCCGCCGCGGCCGACCTGCGGGCCTGGTGCGGCCTGGCCGGGCTGCCCTCCGCGGTCGCCGCGGTCCGCGAGGAGCTGGTCGAGTTCAGGGACGAGCGGGGCCGGGTGCTGCTCGACCTGCCCGGCGCGCCGCGTCCCGACCCCGGCGTCCCGGCCCCGGTACGGTTCCTGCCGGCGTTCGACAACGCGATACTCGGCTACCACGACCGGACCCGGATCATCGACGACGCCCACCGCGGCCTGTCGGTCGCCGGCGCCCGCGTGGTCCTGGTGGACGGCCGGGTCGGCGCGACCTGGACCGTCGAGGACGGCGCCGTGGCCATCGTCCCGCTGCGTCCCCTCTCCCGCACCGAACGCGACGCCGTGGCCGAGGAGGGGCGGGCGCTGGCGTCGTTCCTGTCCGACGGCGACAGCGATCGCGTACGGCTTGACCCTCACCTCACGTCAGGCGGCACAGTGAACGCATGACCACGCAAGAGCACACCGTCGGCGCCGTCGCCGAGCTGGCCGGGATCTCGGTGCGCGCCCTCCACCACTACGACGAGATCGGGCTCCTGGAGCCCAGCGAGCGCAGCGCCGCCGGCTACCGGCTCTACTCCGGCGACGACCTGCGGCGCTTGCAGCACATCCTGTTCTACCGGGAGCTCGGCTTCGACCTCGACACCATCGGCGCGATCCTCGCCGACCCGGCGCGCACCGACGCCGACCGGCTGCGGGAGCAGCGTACGCTGCTCACCGCGCGGATCGAGCGGCAGCAGGCCATGCTCGCCTCGATCGACAGGGAGCTCCACGCGCGCGAGCTCGGCCTCACCCTCACCCCGCGGGAGCGGCTGGAGATCTTCGGCAGCACCCGGCTGGAGGACAACGCGGCCCGCGCGCGGGAGCGCTGGGGCGACTCGGAGCTGTGGCGCCAGCGGCAGCGGCGCGCCGCCGCCTGCTCCGCGGCCGACTGGGAGCGCATCCGCGACGAGCAGTCCGCCATCCACCGGCGGCTGCTCGACGCCATGGCCGCCGGCGTGCCGGCCGCCGACCCCGCCGTCATGGGCCTGGCCGAGGAGCACCGGCTGCACCTGCACCGGCGCTTCCACGACTGCGACCACGAAACCCACCGCGGCCTTGCCAGGGCCTATCTCGCCAACGAGCGGATCGGGCGCAACTACGACGACATGGCGCCCGGCCTGTCCCGCTACGTGCACGACGCCATCATGGCCAACGCCGACCGGGCGCGGGGCGCGGGCCGAGGTTAAACGCCGAGGTCAGCCGGGTAGGGCTGGGCATGTTTGCGGCGTTTACGGGGGGCGCCGGACACGGAGGAGTCACCGGGGGCACGATGCGAGCGTTCGTGATGAGGCAGATCGGCCAGGTCGGGTTCATGGACAAACCCGTCCCGCGGCCCGGCCCGCTCGACGCCGTCGTCAAGACCACCGCCGCCCTCATCTGCACCTCCGACTCCCACACCGTCAGAGGCGGCATCGGGCCTCGGGAGAACCTCACGCTCGGCCACGAGGGCGTCGGCGTGGTGCACGAGGTGGGCGAGGAGGTGAAGGGCTTCCGGCCGGGCGACCGGGTCCTGTCGGGCGCCATCACGCCCGACTGGGGCGACCTCGCCTCGCAGAACGGTCACCCGTCGCAGTCCGGCGGGCCGCTCGGCGGGTTCAAGTTCGCCAACTCCAAGGACGGCGTCTTCGCCGAGTACTTCCACGTGAACGAGGCCGACGCCAACCTGGCGAAGATCCCCGACGACGTCCCCGACGAGATGGCCGTCTACTGCGCCGACATGCTCTCGACCGGCTTCATGGGCGCGGAGAACGGCCACATCCCCATCGGCGGGACGGTGGCCGTGCTCGCCCAGGGCCCGGTGGGCCTCATGGCCACCGCGGGCGCCAGGCTGCGCGGCGCCGGCCTGGTCATCGGGGTCGAGTCGGTGCCCGGCCGGCAGCGGCTCGCCCGCGAGTACGGCGCCGACGAGATCGTCGACTTCACCGAGGAGGACGTCGTGGAGCGCGTCCTCGACCTGACCCAGGGGCAGGGCGTGGACACCGCCATCGAGGCCCTCGGCGCGGACGCCACCTTCCAGAGCGCCATCAGGATCACCAAGCCGGGCGGCACGGTGTCCAACACCGGCTACTACGGGGAAGGCGAGTTCGTGCGCATCCCCCGGGTCGAGTGGGGCGTCGGCATGGCCGACAAGACGATCACGACCGGCCTGTGCCCGGGCGGCCGGCTGCGCATGGAGCGGCTGCTGCGCATCCTGCAGGGCAGGCGGCTCGACCCCACGCCCATGACCACCCACACGTTCCGCTTCGAGGAGATGGAGCGCGCCTTCGAGATCTCCGACAAGAAGATCGAGGACATGGTGAAGGTGCTGATCACCTTCCCGTGACAGTGACGGAGAACGCCAGCCATGCTCGATCCCGATCCGCCCTTCCGCCCGGTCCGCCGGCACGAGGGCTACCTGCCGCTGGAGGACCTGGGCCTCATCGGCGACGGCACGACGGCGGCGCTCGTCGGCCTCGACGGCTCCATCCCGTGGTTGTGCCTGCCCCGCTTCGACAGCGACCCCCTGCTCTGCGGCCTGCTGGACCACGCGCGCGGCGGCCACTTCACGCTGACCGTGGACGACCTGCGCGAAGCCAGGCAGTTCTACGAGCCGGACACCGCGGTGCTGGTCACCGAGCTGCGCGGCCCCACCGGCCTGGTGCGGATCACCGACGCGCTGGCCCTGCGCCCCGGCGCCGACCTCAGCGACGACGCGGGCGGCGGCCGGTGCGAGCTGGTCCGCTCCGCGACGGTCCTGTCCGGGACCGCGCGCCTGCTGGCCGAGCTGGAGCCGCGCGGCGGCGCGCAGGCCCGGGTCCTCTACAGCGGCCTGGAGATCGGCGCCTCCCGGCGGCCCGACCTGCGGCTGCACCTGCGCGCCAACCGGCCGCTGGCGGGCCTGCGCGGCACCTACGACCTCGCGCAGGGCGAGCGGCTCGACCTCGTGCTGTCCTGGGGGCGCGTCCACCGCCATCACCGCTTCGACCCCGAGGCGATGTTGCGGCAGACGGCCGAGGCCTGGCGGCGCTGGATGCGCCAGTGCGGCTACAGCGGCCCCCAGGAGGCGCTGGTCCGGCGCGCGGTCATCACGCTGAAGCTGTGCGACGACTGGGGTGACGGCTCGCTGGTCGCGGCGCCCACGTCCTCGCTGCCGGCGCCGATCGGCGGGGTGCGCAACTGGGACTACCGCTACACCTGGATCCGCGACGCCGCCTACGCCGTGTTCGCGCTGCGCCGCGTCGGCTTCGAGGAGGAGGCCGACGCCTTCCTCGGCTGGGTCCTCGACGCCTTCGAGCAGAGCCGCCATCCGCGCATCATGTACACCCTGGGCGGCGGCCCCGTACCGGAGGAGATCCACGACGCCGAGCTGGAGGGTTACCGGCGCTCGGCGCCGGTGCGGTGGGGCAACGGCGCCGCCGACCAGCGCCAGCACGACGTCTACGGCGAGGTGCTCGACTGCGCCGACCAGTGGCTGCTTCCCGGCCGCGAGCTGCAGCCGGCTCTGTGGTCCGGCCTGGCGGAGCTGGCCGAGTCCGCCGCGCACGCCTGGCAGCAGCCCGACCAGGGCATCTGGGAGGTACGCAGCGAGGGCCGGGTCTTCACCTACTCGGCCGGGATGTGCCAGGTGGCCCTGGACCGGGCGGCGGCGATCGGCGAGCGGCTGGGCCTGTCCGGGCCGATCGCCACCTGGCGGGCCACCGCGGAGAAGCTGCGCCGGCTCATCCTGGAGCAGTCCTGGGACGAGGACGCGCGCTGCCTGAGCGAGCACCTCGACGGCGGCGGCTCCCTGGACGCCAGCCTGCTGGCGCTGCCGCTGCGCAAGGTCGTCCCGGCCGGCCATCCGCGCATGGCGGCCACCACCGCGGCCATCGCCGAGCGCCTGTCGGCCGGTGACGGCCTGCTCTACCGCTACCTGCACGAACGATCCCCCGACGGCCTGCCAGGCGACGAGGGCGCCTTCGTGCTCTGCAGCTTCTGGCTGGTCGACAACCTGATCCTGCTGGGGCACCTGGACCGGGCCGAGGAGCTGTACACGTCGCTGTGCGCCCGCGCCAGCCCGCTCGGGCTGCTGCCCGAGCAGATCGACCCCGCCACGGGCGCGTTCATGGGCAACTTCCCGCAGGCCTTCAGCCACATCGGGATCATCGCCAGCGGCGTCAACCTGGCCCGGGCGAGAGCGGGGACGACATGACCGACCGGCCACCGCCGAGGGCGGAGATGATCGCATGATCGACCGGCTCGTCATCCTCGGCGCCACCGGCGACCTCAACGCCCGCTACCTGCTGCCGGCGCTGGCCGCCCTGCGCGCCGGCGGCCACCTCGGCGACGGGTTCGAGCTGACCTGCGCCGACCGGCAGGGCTGGAGCGAGGAGGAGTTCCGCGGCTGGGCCTGCGCCCAGCTCGACCGGCACGCCCCGCAGGAGCCCGGCGAGATCAGGCAGGCGATCGCCGGCTCCGCCCGCTACCGGCAGGCCGACGCCACCAGCGCCGCCGGCATCGCCTCACTCGTCGCGGGCGAGGGGCCCGTCGCCGTCTACCTCGCCCTGCCCCCGGCGGTCTTTCCCGGCACGATCACCGCCCTGGCAGGCGCGAACCTGCCCCCGGGCAGCCGGATCGTGCTGGAGAAGCCGTTCGGGGAGGACCTGGACAGCGCGGTGGAGCTGAACCGGCTGCTGGCGGGCGTCGTGCCCGAGCAGGCGGTGTTCCGCGTGGACCACTTCCTGGCCATGACGACCGTCCAGAACGTGCTCGGCAGCCGGCTGGCCAACCGGGTGCTGGAGCCGCTGTGGAACAGCGCGCACATCGCCGAGGTGGAGATCGTCTGGAACGAGACCCTCACCCTGGAGGGCAGGGCGGGTTACTACGACGGCGCCGGCGCGCTCAAGGACATGGTGCAGAACCACCTGCTCCAGGTGCTGTGCCTGGTCGCCATGGAGCCGCCGCTCAGCCTCGGCGAGCGTGACCTGCGCGACCGGAAGATCGACGTGCTGCGCTCGGTGCGCCCGCTCACCGACGACGACGTCGTGCGCCGCACCCGCCGCGCCCGCTACCTGGCCGGCCGCATCGGCGAGCGGGACGTGCCCGCCTATGCCGAGGAGGACGGCGTGGACCCGCGGCGCCGCACCGAGACCTACGCCGAGGTGGAGCTGGAGCTGGAGAGCTGGCGCTGGTCCGGCACGACCTTCCGGCTCTCCAGCGGCAAGGCGCTCGGCGACGACCGCAAGGAGGTCGCCGTGCGCTTCCGCCCCGTGCCCCACCTGCCCTTCGGGCACACCGGCAGGGCGGAGCCGAACGTGCTGCGGTTCGGGCTCGAACCGGAGACCATGACGCTGGGCCTGACCGGCATCGGCTCGGGCACGCGTACCCTGGCCCCGCTCACGCTGAGCGCCCGCATGGCGGAGTCCGGCCTGCCCGCCTACGGGCGGCTGCTGCTCGACATCCTGGAGGGGAACGCCGCCCTGTCGATCAGGGGCGACGAGGCGGAGGAGGCGTGGCGAGTGCTCGAACCCGTCATGTCGGCCTGGTCGAGGGATCTCGTGCCGCTGGAGGGGTACCCGGCCGGTTCGCACGCCCGCGGTGCCGGAGCCTGAACGGCCGGTTCAGCCCGGCACGTTCATGCGCTGGATGCCGATCACCGAGATCAGCCGCAGCGCCTGCTCGGCGGGGGAGCCGGGGTCGGCGGTGTAGATCACCACGTGCTGGTCGCGGTCGGAGACGTCCAGCACGTGGCAGTTCAGGGTGATGGGGCCGACCAGCGGGTGGTGCAGGGTCTTGCGCAGGCTGGGCCCTGGCGACACGTCGTGCGAGGCCCACAGGCGGGCGAACTCGGCGCTGCCGTCCAGGAGCTCCGACACCAGCTCCTCCACCTCACGGGCGCCGGGGTAGCGGGCGGAGGCGGCGCGCAGCCGCCGGGCCACCTCGCGGGCGAACGCGGCCCGGTCCGCCTCCGCCAGGACAGGCGGCCGGGTCCCGTTCAGGAAGGCGTACCGGATCAGGTTGCGCTCGCGCGGGGGCAGCGCGGAGAAGTCCCCCATCAGGGCGGCCGCCAGGTCGTTCCAGGCGATCACCTCATACGTCGCCGACAGCACGAACGCGGCGGCCTGCGGCAGCCGCTCCAGCAGGTCGAGGACGTCGCGGTGCACCTCGCGGCACGGCCCCGGCGGCGGGCCCGGCGGCGCGCCGGCCAGGTGGTGCAGGTGCTCGCGCTCGGCGTCCGACAGGCGCAGCGCCCTGGCCAGCCCGGCCAGCACCTCGCGGGACGGGCGCGGGGCCCGGCCCTGTTCCAGGCGCGTGTAGTACTCGGTCGAGATGTAGGCGAGCTGGGCCACCTCCTCGCGGCGCAACCCGGGGGTACGGCGCCGCCGCCCGGCCGGCAGGCCCACGTCGGCGGCCGAGATCCGCTCCCGCCTGCTGCGCAGGAAGGCGGCCAGTTCCTGTCTGTCCACACCCCCACTATGCGTGACCGGCGCGGTGCTCAGCCAGGTACAGCCGATGCCTGGCTGAGCACCGCGCGCCGGGACCAGGCTCGAGGCCATGACACCTGAGACAAGCACGGGCCTGCTGGCCGGCAAGGTCGCCTTCATCACCGGCGCCGGGCGGGGCATCGGCGCCGCCGCGGCACGGCTGTTCGCCCGGGAGGGCGCCACGGTGCTGCTCGCCGCCCGTACCGAGGGCCAGCTCAAGGCCGTGACCGAGGAGATCCGCGCCGCGGGCGGCACCGCCGGCCACGTCGTGTGCGACCTGGCCGACGCGGCCGACGTCCGCGCCGCGGTGGAGCGGGCCGTGGACCTGTACGGCCGGCTCGACGTCGCCTTCAACAACGGCGCGACGGCGGTGCCCCCGGCGCCGATGGACCGGATGCCGGAGGCCGATCTCGACCTGATGTACACCGTGAACTTCAAGGGCCAGTGGATCGCCATGTCCGCGCAGGTGGCCGCCATCAGGGCCACCGCCGGGACCGGGGCGATCGTCAACACCTCCACCGTCGGCAGCTGGGGGCCGAACCCCGTGCTGCCCGCCTACGGCGCGATGAAGCGGGCGCTCAACAGCCTCACCGAGTCGGCCGCCGCCACCTACGGCCCGGAGGGCATCCGGGTCAACGGGATCGCCCCCGGCACCACGCTGACCGAGATGGTGGACGCCTGGGAGGCCGTCTCGCCCGGCATCGTCGAGCAGCTCGTCGCGCGGGCCGCGCTGCGGCGCCCGGCCGCGCCCGAGGAGGTGGCCGAGGCCGCCGCCTGGCTGCTCAGCGACCGCGCCTCCTACGTGACCGGGGCGGTGCTGCGGGTGGACGGCGGCCTCGGCTGAGCGAGTCCGGGAGACACCAGCGGACCGGCCGCACCCGGATCCGGGCCCGCCGACCGCCCCACCTATGCTCTACGGCTAGTAGTACTACTAGCCGTAGGGGACGGGTATGCGTGTGCTCATCGTGGGAGCCGGCATAGCGGGGGTGGCGGCGGCGCGGGGGTTCCTCGCGGCCGGGCACGAGGTGACCGTCCTGGAGCGGTCGCCCGCCTTACGCGAGACCGGATACGCCATCATGATCTGGCACAACGGCACCACCGTGCTGCGCGATCTCGGCGTCCGGATGGACGGGGCCGGGCAGCGCCTGGACGCCGTCGAGCTGCGCAGCTCCCAGGGGCGCCGGGTGATGGTCATGGACCTCGAACGGCTGGCGGCCGACTTCGGCGCCCCTGTGATCTCGCTGCCCCGCCGGGTGCTGCTCGACCGCCTGGCCGAAGGGCTGCCGGCGGGCATCTTCCGGTTCGGCGCCCGCTTCGCGAAACTGCACGACGACGGCCGGTCGGTGCGCGCCGAGACCGAGGACGGCGCCCAGTACACCGCCGACCTGCTCATCGGGGCCGACGGCGTGAACTCCCAGGTCCGTACGGCCCTCTTCGGCCCCCGCCCTGCCCGCCCGACCGGCACGGCCACCTGGCAGGGCCTGATCAAGGCCCCCTTCGACCCCGGCACGCGGGCCCTGCTCTTCCTCGGCCCCCAGGGCGACTTCGGGATGAATCCCTCGGGCGACGGCACGCTGCAGTGGCTCATCGACTTCCGCCTGCGCCCGGGCGACGTCGCCGAGCCGCGGAAGGCCGCGCTCGCCGCCCTCAGGCAGCGGTACGGCTCGTGGGCCTCGCCCGTCCCCGACCTGCTGGAGGCGTTGTCGGAGGACGATCTTGAGCTCTTCCCGCACCGCAGGCACCCTGCCCCGCTCCGGTGGGGGCGCGGGCGGAGCGTGCTGATCGGTGACGCGGTGCACGCCATGCCGCCCATGCTGGCGCAGGGCGCCGGGCAGGGGCTCGAAGACGTCTCGGCCCTGCTGCGCGCCCTGGCCGCCACGGGCCAGGATCCGGCCGGGGCGCTGGCCGCGTACGCGCGCGGCCGCCGCCGGCCGGCGACGCTGGCCTCGGCGCTGGCCACCCAGGCCGTCGCGACCGGCGGGCCCCGGGCGATGCTGACCCAGAGCGAGTGGGCGCTGCGCGGCGCCGTCGCCATGCCCGGCGGCCTGGGCACGTGGATGTTGCGCACGCTCATCCGCGGGGTCAGCACCCGGCTCTGAGCGCCGCCCGGCTCACGCCCGTGCGGGTGTTGAACGCCCAGGTGGCGAGCGCGCAGAGGGCGAGCGTCGCCCCGAGGACGCTGGGGCCGACCCAGCCGGTGGCGTCGAACAGGGCCGTGGTCGCGGCCGCTCCCAGCGCGGACCCGAGGGAGTAGAACACCATGTACGCGCCGATGGCGGTGCTGGTGCGGCCGGGGTAGGCGCTGGTGAGCGTGTGCTGGTTGCTCACGTGCACGGCCTGCACGGCGAGGTCGAGCAGGATCACGCCGAGGACCAGCAGCGGCAGCGACCACGCGAGCTGCCCGATCGCGACCCAGGAGACCACCAGGAGGGCGAGCGCGACGCCGGTGACCCGGCGGGCGTGCCCGGCGTCGCCCCAGCGTCCGGACCGGGCGGCGCCGAGCGCTCCGGCGAGCCCGGCGACGCCGAAGAGCCCGATCTGCGTCTCGCTGAGGTGCCACGGCGCACCGCTCAGCGGCAGGGCCATGCCGCTCCACAGGGTGCCGAACGAGGCGAACAGGAAGAACGCGATCAGCCCGCGCCCCAGGAACAGCGGCCGGCCGAACAGCCTGGCGAAGGACCGGAGGACCTGCCCGTACCGCGCCGGGGCCCGGCGGACGTCCGCGGGCAGCAGGGCCAGGGCGGACAACGCCAGGACGGCGGTCACGACCGCCAGGGCCAGGTAGACGCTCCGCCATCCCCACAGGTCCGCGAGGATTCCCGCGACGACGCGCGCGGCGAGGATGCCGATGACCACGCCCGAGGTCACGATGCCGAGGTTGCGCCCGCGCTCGGCGGGCGGCGAGATCGACGCCGTGTACGCGACGGCGCTCTGCACCACCACCGCGAACCCGCCCGCCGCCGCCAGCCCGCAGAACGCCACCCAGGCGGCCGGGGCCGCCGCCGTGACCGCCATGCCCGCGGCCACCAGGGCGAGGTGCGCCGCGATCAGGCGCCTGCGGTCCAGCACGTCACCCAGCGGCACCAGCAACACCAGCCCCGCCAGATAACCGAGCTGGCCGGTGGCCACGAACCAGCCGAGCGCATCGACAGGGACGCCCAGGTCCCGCCCCATCGCGCCGAGCACCGGCTGCCCGGCGTAGACGCTCGCGACCGCGACCCCGCACACCACCGCCAGCAGCAGCCTCGTCCTCCAGCTCACCGGCACACCTCCGATTGGTTTCATTTTGCAACTGTTCGGAGGTTAGGCCAGAATGGTTTCATTACGCAACTCATTGGAGGGGTGATGGTGGAAGGCCCCGCGTGGACGGACCCGGGCTGCCCGGTCGCCCGCACGGCCGACCTGGTCGGCGACCGGTGGAGCCTGCTCGTCATCCGCGACGCGATGGACGGCGCCCGCTCGTTCACCGACTTCCAGCAGCGCACCGGCATCGCGCGCAACATCCTCACCGACCGGCTGCGCAAGCTCACCGCCCACGGACTGCTCACCCAGGTCGACGCCCCCTCGGGCAGGCGCAGGCTGTACGCGCTCACCGAGGCGGGCAAGGACCTCTTCCCCGTGATCGTCACGCTGCGGCAGTGGGGCGAACGCCACGCCTTCGAGCCGGGCGAGACGCACTCGGTCCTGGTCGACGATGACGGCGCCCGCGTGCCCGACCTCCTGCCCGTGGCGGCGGACGGCTCGCCCCTGACCAGCGACACGACCTCGGTACGACGTGAAACCTGAGAGGCGGATCACCCGATGGCGGCGGCGACCTCACCGGGATGGGTGAGCTGCGGATAGTGCCCGGCCCCCGCGATCGTGGTCACCGGCCGGTCCACCGCCACGGTCAGCGGATCCGCCGACCCCGTGACGATCTCCACGGGCACGCGCACCCGGTCCAGGAGCCGCCGCAACTCGTCGCGTGCGGCATGCGCGGCCCGCAGCGCCACCACCACCCGGCGGGCCTGGCCGGGGCGGGCCAGGCCGGCCGCGGCGGCGGTGACGGCCGGCCCTTCGGGCACGCCCAGCACGGCGGCCAGCCGGGCGGCGGACATCCGCCGCAGCAGGAGCGCCGCGAGTGGCGTGCGCGCCGGCCAGGACGAGGGCGCCTGCAGGAACGCCGGGGCGACCAGCACCAGCCGGGAGATCCGCTCCGGGTGCGCCGCCGCGTAGCGCAGGGCCGGGACACAGGCCGCCGAGTGCGCCACGAGCACCGGCCGGGCCCCGGCCAGGAGCTCGGCGAGCCATTCCGCGGCCGGCCCGCGGGCGGGGCCCGACCTGCCCAGCCCGGGCAGATCGGCCGCCAGCACGGGCCCGTCGAGCCGGTCGGCGACCTCCCGCCACGAGCCGGAGTCCAGCGGCAGCCCGTGCAGCAGCACGTGACCTGGCCGTTCGCGCTCGCCGCTGATCCACGTCGCGGTGCCTGCCACCTGCTGGTAGCCGTACGGGCCGCGCGGCGTACCGGCCGCGCCGAAGCGGGCCGCCACCAGGTCGTCGGCCCAGGCCCTGAGCGCCGCCCCGGTCGGCGGCATGCGCAGCCCCGCCCGTTCGGCGAAGGTCCGGGCGGACGCGGTGTCGTACCGGTCGGTGGACAGGAACGAAAACGTCTCGGGATCGGCGCCGGTCAGGGCGCGGGGGAGCAGCCGCAGCAACCCGACCGGGACCGCGTGCCGCGGCGCCCGCACCCCCATGTGCGCGGCGAGCAGCCCGATGAGCTCCGGCAGGACCGGCGTGCGGTCGTCCAGGATCCAGTACGCCTCGCCCCGGCCCCGGTCGTCCTCCGGCAGCTCGGCCAGGAAGGCCGCGAGATAGGCGGCGTCCACCACCGGCACGAACACCTCGCGGCCACCGGGCAGGGCGGGCAGCCGGCCGTGCCACAGGTCGGACACCATGGACGCCAGGCCGACGAACTGGCCGGGGCCGATCACGCTGGCGGGATTGGCGATGCTCAGCGGGACGTCCCGCTCGCGGGCGCGTGCCCGCACGGCCGCGTCCGCCTCCACCTTGGACGCCTCGTACGCGCCCAGCCGCCGGTAGTCGGGCGGCTCCCCGGCCCCGCTCACCCGGTAACCGCTGACGTGCACCACGCGGCGGAGCCCGGGCCTGGTCGCGGCCCAGTCGAGCACGTGCACCGCTCCGGTGACGTTGGTGGCGCGCGCCTCCTCGGCCGTGAGCCCGAAGGCGTACCGGCCGGCGCAGTTGTAGACGTCGCGGACCGCCGTCAGATCGCCCGGCGGCAGGCCGAGGTCGGGCCGGGCGATGTCGGCCCGGACGAGGGCCAGCCCGTCCAGCGGAACGTCCCGGCTCGTCAGCCAGGAGGTGAGAGCGCCACCGTCTGGCTGACGGGCCGCGGCGGCGACGGTGCGACCGCGGCGCAGGAGCTCCGCGACGAGGAAACGCCCGATGAGGCCGGACGCGCCGAAGACGACTGAATCGGGTTGCACGAGTCTCCCTATAGACCGATCTACATATTTTTTAGGCATGCGATGACGAATTCGCGACCGGCGCCGCATGCGGAGACGGGCCCGCGACCGGCGTCAGCCGCCGAGCAGGACCGCGACGCTCCTGGCCGCCCGGTCGAGCGGGACCCGGCTGCGCCGCGCCCTCGCCAGCAGCAGCGCCCCCTCGACCAGGGCCAGCACGCTCGTGGCGACGTCGTCGGCGTCGGGGTGCCCGTCGGCGATCAGCCGCTCCCGCAGCACGCCCTCCCACGCGTCGTACACCTCGGCGCAGACCTGCTGCAGCACATCATCGGCCGCCGCCATCTCCAGGGCGACGGTGGCCACCGGGCAGCCCTTGCGCCAGGCCGAGCCCTCCAGCCGGTCGCCGAGCAGCTTGAGCACCCCGGCCACCAGGGCAGGCGCGTCCGGCGCCGACTCGGCGAGATCACGCATCATCTGGCCGAGCTCGCGCCCCGCCCGCCGCAGCGCCTCGGCGACGAGTTGATCCTTGCCGCCGGGGAAGTGGAAGTAGAGCGAGCCCCTGGGCATCCCGCTGGCCGCGATCACCTGGTTGAGCCCGGCGCCGAAATATCCGCCGGCCTCGATCAGGCCCTGCGTGGCGTCGAGCAGCCGCCCGCGCGTCTCGTCCCCTTTACGCCCCATGCTCGGAAAAAATAGACCGATCTACCTATTTTCGCAACCTGGCAGGAGGTCGCCATGCCGAAGGGCATTGCGCCGATCAGCTTCACCACCCCGTCGCCCCGCGGGTACCTGTACGCCGGCGCGAGCGTCGATCCGCCCGGCCGCGCCCCCTTCGTCCGCGGGAGCGCACGCCGCCAGCAGGTGCTCGCCCAGTGGCGGGCCCTGGCCCGGGAGCTGACCGAGCTGGACGAGGTGGCCGCCGCCACCGTCTACGAGTCCGTGCTCATCCCGCCCATCGAGGGCGGCCCGCGCCACGACGTGCTCATGCTCGTCCAGACCACCTCCCCGGACGGGCTCGCGGCGGTGCCCGTCGAGAAGCTGCGGGCCGACCTGGTCATGCCGGCCCGCAACATCAGGCGCGTCGGCGACACCGACGCCACGACGCGGGGCACGTTCCTGTTCAACCACTTCACCGCGCCGGACCCGGAGGCGGGGGTGGCGGCCTGGGACGAGCTGGCGGCCTGGTACACCGCCAAGACCATCGTGGACAACTCCACGCTGCTGCGGCCCGCCGGGCAGGGCGCCCCCTACGCGTTCGTCAACTACGTACGGCTGCCCGGCAGCGCCCCCGCCTTCCTGCTCAACCAGATGCTGCGGCCCAGCTTCCACCGCTTCGTCCGCTCCACCCTGAAGGCGAACGGCATGGTCGCCATGCCGATCCTGTGCCGCCCCGCCTGACGGTCACGCCGGTGCGAGCCACTGGCGGGTGAGGTCGCGCACGGCCTCCAGCCAGCCCTGACGCTGCTCGCCGGCGGCGATCGCGTCCGCGGCGCCGTGCAGCACCGTGAACAGGATCGTGGCCGCGATGTGCGGGTCGACCTGGCGGAACGCGCCGTCGTCCATGCCGCGTCGCAGCGCCGTGGCGATCGCGCCGACGACGTCGAGCCGCCCGCCGTCCGCGGACTCGGGCGCGGAGTGGAAGACGGCGGCGTGCAGCCCGCCCGGCCGGGAGATGTCCTCGATGGCCGCGGCGCACTCGGTGTCGAGGGTGGCCCACCAGTCGATCGGCTCGGCGGACTCGGCGAGGCGGTGGAAACGCTCCACGTAGTCGCGCAGCACGTGGTCGCGCACCGCGGCGAGCATGTCCTCCCAGGAGGAGAAGTAGACGTAGAAGGTGCCCTTGGCGGCGTCGGCCTCGGCGGTGACGGCCTGGACCCAGTTGCTCACCTCCTTGCCGGAGCGCAGGAGCCGGATGGCGGCGTCGATGAGTTCGCCGCGCCTGGCCTCGGGAGAGAGGCGACGGCGGCTCCTGGAGGTGACCACCGCACCAGGCTAGCGACCGCGCGCGCCGTGCCCAACCAGCAGCTCGCTGACGCCGCGGAGGTTGATGTGCTCCCGGTACGGCGGCGGGTCGGCGACGAGCCGGGGCTCCCGGACGCGCCGGGCGAACGCGGCCAGCGCCACCCGCCCTTCGAGCCTGGCCAGCGGCGCGCCGAGGCAGAAGTGCGCGCCCGCGCTGAAGCCCAGATGCCGCACCTGCTCGCGGCCCGGGTCGAACCGGTCGGGGTCCCGGTTCGCCTCCGGGTCACGGTGGGCCGCGGCCAGCAGGAGGATGAGCAGGCCGCCCGCGGGCGCCTTCGCGTTCCCGACGTGCAGGTCCTCGCGCGCGACCCGGGCGGTGAGCTGCACGGGCGGATCGTAGCGCAGGATCTCCTCGACGACCGCGGGCGCCCTGCCGGGATCGGCCCGGAGGGCGGCCAGGTGGCCGGGGTGGCGCAGCAGGGCGAGCACGCCGTTGGCGATCAGGTTGACCGTCGTCTCGTGCCCCGCCACCAGTAACAGCACGATCGTGGAGACCAGCTCGTCGTGACCGAGCACGTCGCCGCCGTCCTCCGCGGCGAGCAGCTCGGAGATCAGGTCGTCGCGGCGCGGGCTCCTGCGCCGGTCGGCGACGAGCTCGTTGACGTAGCGGTGCAGCTCGACCATGCCGCCGGCCCACTGCTTCCCGTCGTCGCCCGGGCCGGAGAAGCCGTCGAGCTGCCGGGTGAGCTGGGCGGACCAGCCGTGGAACAGCCGCTCGTCCGCTGCGGGGACGCCGAGCAGGTGGCAGATGACCGTCACGGGCAGCGAGTAGGCGAGCCCGGACACCACGTCGAACGTGTCCCGCTCGCACGCCTGGTCGAGCAGGTCGTCGACCAGCCGCGCCGCGTACGGCTCGAGACGGGCGATCGTACGGGCGGTGAACGCCCTGCTGACCAGGCGCCGCAGCCGGGTGTGGTCGGGCGGGTCCATGGACAGGAACCACGGCTGCCGCACCGAGGACGGCGCGTCAGGGGGATACGGATCGGCCTCGCGGGCGGCGTCGAAGTGACGCCGGCGCTCGGCGCTGAGCCGCGGGTCGCGCAGCAGCGTCTCGCAGTCGTGGTAACCCGTCACCACCAGCGCGGAGATCTCGTCGATCCAGACGGGGCCGAGGGCCCGGAATCCGGCGTAGAGCGGGTACGGGTCGGCTCTCGACGCGGGGTCGAGAAGCTTGCCGACCAGGTCGAGGCCGGAGGTTTCGCTGTTCATCACCAGGGACATCCGCACTCCTTGGACATGAGCTTGTTGACCTGAGGTCAGTATTAGTGACCTCAGGTCAATACGTCAACCGTCCAGAACTGGTAGCGTTAGGGCCATCGCAGAGCCTTCTCGGCCGGATCCTCATCCGCCCCGGGGAGGCTTTTTTCATGCCCGGACAACCGTGGCACTTCCCTCCCACACTGCCGTGAGGATCCGTCATGACTGCACCTTCGAACACCGCGGGCACCTGGAAGCTGGGCGACCTGACCGTCAACAGGATCGGGCTCGGCGCCATGAGGCTGACGGGACGCACCGCCTTCGGCTCCGGCGCGAGCGCCGACCGGGAACGCTCGATCAGCGTCCTGCGTCGCGCGGTGGAGCTCGGGGTCGACCACATCGACACCGCCGCGTTCTACTTCTCGCCACGCCTGTCGGCCAACGAGCTGATCAACCGGGCCCTGGCGCCGTACCCGGACGACCTCGTCATCGCCACGAAGGTCTGGCCGGGCCGCACCCCGTCGGGGGAGTGGTGGTGGGCCACCCCCGAGCAGCTCCGCGGCCAGGTGGAGGAGAACCTGCGCCAGCTCGGCCGCGACCATCTCGAAGTCGTGAACCTGCGGGTACCGCCCAGCGGCACCGCCGGCTCGATCGCCGACCACTTCGGCGCACTGGCCGGCCTGCGTGACGCTGGGCTCATCCGGCACCTGGGGGTCTCCAACGTCACGCCCGCCCAGCTCGCCGAGGCTCAGGCCATCGCGCCGGTGGTGTGCGTGCAGAACCCCTTCGGCGTCGGCGCGACGGCCGGACAGGGCGAGCTGCTGCGTGGCTGCGGCGAGCAGGGCATCGCCTTCGTGCCGTTCTTCGCGATCGCCGGCGCGGGGCGTGAGGCCGGTGCGGGCGGCGGCGAGCACGAGACCGTCCTCGCCGTCGCCCGCGCCCATGGGGCCACGCCCGCCCAGGTCCGGCTGGCCTGGACGTTGCGGCAGGGGGCGCACGTGCTGGCCATCCCGGGCACCGGCGACCCCGGCCACCTCGCGGAGAACATGGCCGCGGGCACGCTGGCGCTCTCGGACGACGAGCTGGACCGCCTCCGATCCATCGGCTGACCGGGCCCCGCGCGGTCACCCTCGCCATGTGGGCCACGCGGCCACCCTCGG
The DNA here is from genome assembly GCF_024172165.1 of Nonomuraea thailandensis. GTDB lineage: Bacteria > Actinomycetota > Actinomycetes > Streptosporangiales > Streptosporangiaceae > Nonomuraea > Nonomuraea thailandensis. The sequence continues at coordinate 3,763,199 of NZ_JAMZEB010000002.1, forward strand.
CATGTGGGCCATGCGGCCCACCCCCCGCTATGCAGGCCGCGCCGTCCATCCCCCTGTGCGGGCTGCGGCCCTACTCCTGGGAGGTGTCACCGAGCGACTCGAGCAGGCCGCGCAGCAGGCCGGCGAGCTGGTCGCGCTCCCGCGGGCCCAGCTCGGCGAGCAGCCGGGCCTCGTTCTCCACATGCGGGCCGACCAGCTCGTCGATCTTGGCCAGCCCCTGCGCGGTCAGCCGGACGCGGATCGAGCGCCGGTCCTCCTCGTCGGGCAACCGTTCGACCAGCCCCTTGGCCGCGAGCCTGTCGATCCGGTTGGTGATCGCCCCGGAGGTCACCATGGCGGCCCGGTTGAGACTCCCGGCCGTCAGCTCGTACGGGGAGCCGGACCGCCGCAAGGTGGCCAGCACGTCGAACTCCCACCGCTCCAGCCCCTGCGCGGCGAAGAACTCCCTCAGCTCGCGATCCAGCACCCGCGACAACCTGCTGACCCGCCCGATGATCCCCATGGGCCAGACGTCGACGTCGGGCCGCTCACGCTGCCACTGGCTCAGGATCAGGTCCACCGCGTCACCCAACAGGGCCTCCTTCCGCCTGCCCGGCGACCCGCCGGGCAGGCTTCCCTCAACGCTAACTATCTCAACGTTCATTTATTTGACGTTGAGCTTCCATCCATGGTGTTATCTCAACGTTGAGATTATCAACGCGGAGAGACCGGGATCGCCCTCTCCGCGATCCCAGGCCTGTCATCCGCCTGAATCGATCAGAGGAATCAAGTGGCCACACACCATGGACACGCGCACTCGGCCCTGAGGGCATGGCTGGGTGTCGCCGCCATCACCGCCAGTTTGTTCGTCTTTCTCACGACCGAGCTCATGCCGGTCGGCCTGCTCACCCCCGTCAGTGCCAGCCTGCACATCACGGTCGGCGTCGCCGGGTTGATGGTCACCCTGTACGGCGTCTCGGCCGGCCTGGGCGTGCCCTTCATCGTGGCCTGGACCAGGCGCGTCAACCGGCGCGTGCTCCTGTCCACGCTGCTGGCCATCCTGACCGTGGGAAACTGTGTCACCGCCCTCGCGCCCAGCTATCCGCTGGTCCTGACGACCCGGCTCGTCATGGGGTTCGCCAGCGGCGTGTTCTGGGCGATCGGGGTCAGCATGGCGATGCGCCTGGTCCCCGAACGCCAGGCCAGCAGGGCGGCCGCGGTCGTGATGTCGGGTATCTCGATCGCCGCCGTCGTGGGCATCCCGCTGGGGACCGTGCTGGAGAGCCTCACCGACTGGCGGACCACGTTCCTCATCTGGAGCGGCCTCAGCGCGCTGGTGTTCCTGGCCGTGGCGATCATCGTGCCGTCGCTGCCGTCGGCGAACGCCGTCCCGGTCAGGGAGGTGTTCGCACTCCCGTTCAGGAACGTGCCGCTGCGCCTGGTGCTCGGCACGGTCGTGCTCTTCGTGCTCGGCCACTTCGGGGCGTACACCTTCGTACGGCCCTTCCTGGAGAGCAGCACCGGCGCCGCCCCCGCCTTCATCACGGTCGTGCTCATGATCTACGGCGTCGGCGGCGCCATCGGGAACTTCGTCGCCGGCTTCACGGTGAACACAAGCCTGCGGGGCAGCTTCATCGCCGGCTGCGCCGGGCTCGTGGTGTCGATGCTGCTGCTGCTCACGATCGGTCAGGGGCAGGCCGGGTCGATCGTCGCGCTGGTGCTCTGGGGGGTTTCCTTCGGGGTCGTGCAGTTGTGCCAGGTCAACATGACCCAGGCGGCCGCGCCCGACACCTTCGAAGCCGCCATGTCGCTCAACACCATGGCGTACAACACCTCCATCGCGCTCGGGGCGCTCTTCGGCGGGCTGTTCGCCGATCACCTGAGGGTCACGAGTGTGGTCTGGTTCGGGGTGGCGCTGACGGCGGCCTCGCTGCTCCTCACCCTCGGCACCGGCCGGCGGGCCCCGCGCACGGCCTCCGACGAGGAACTGGTCACCAGCCGGTGAGCCGGTCCTGGCGGGACACACGTCCCCCCAGGACCACGGCCTTGTCGTGCGCCCATCCCAACCATCGGACGGCCCTGACCGTACGTCTACTCCACCACGCCCGGCGTGTGCGGGTCCTGGCCGCACGCGCATCCCCGCCACGCGCCCACCGTCACCCGACGCTCCTGACGGGAGGCGCGCTCCACCAGGACCACGGCCCCAATCGTGCGCGCTTCCCGCCCCACCGACGATCCTGCCGGGAAGCGCATGCCCAGGATCACGGCTTCGGTCGTGCGCCTTTCCGCCCCACCGTTCCTCCGACGGTCCTGGTGGGACGCGCAGGACCCCGGCCACGCGACGATCGGCGCGCCACGGCGGCGGGATCCCCGACGCCTGGCGGATGATCCGGCTCGTCACGGCCGGGAGGATGACCGGCATGCATCCCAGCTTGAGGCGCGCATCCCGGACACCCGAGCCCTGTGCCGCCCTGGGCGCGATGACCGCCACCGACCTCCCCCAGCCCGGCGGGCGGCCAGGCGCCCCGGCGGAGCCGACCCCCAAGGAAGGACCCCCCGGCGTGACCGTCACTCCGATCGATCTCTTCGCCTCTCCCCTCCACCTCCGCCAAGGCGGCGGCATCCACGCCGAGAACCACCCGGCGGACTGCGACCAGGACGGCTGGCAACTGACGGCCCTCCACGCCAAGACCGACGCCGACGTCCACGCCGACCACTGGGAGATCCACCCGCAAGCGGAGGAGATCATCTCCTGCCTCATCGGGAAGATCCGCCTCTACCTCCGCCCCGAGCGGCCGGGACAGCAGGAAGAAGAGATCAGGCTGACGGCCGGGACCGCCGCCATCGTGCCGCGCGGACGGTGGCACCGCATCGAGCTGGACATCCCGAGCAACATCATGGCCGTCACCCTGCCTCGTGGCAGCCGTCTGGAAAGGCGCACCACGCCTTAGAAGGTGTCTTCGACCCTGTTCAGCGTCCTTTGGCGCCAGCGGGTGCGTGACTCGCCTCGCGAACGCGTTCGGGGGGCTGGCCATCCCGTACATCCCCTTCGCGGTACTGCTGCAATGGGTGGACACCGACTACGCTCCCGCCCTCGCCGTGCCATTCGGCCTCGTGAGTCTGACGCTGGTCGTTCGCGGGTTCAGGCTCGGCGTGGTGTGCCGGCCGGCGACGGTCACCGTGCGCGGATACCTTCGCAGCCGCACCATCCCGATCAAGGATGTGATCGACTTTCCGGAGGTCCTCCTGCTGTCCATCCGGTGGCGTGATCGGAAAGGCCGGCGGCGGAAGACGCCCATCGTGGCGTTCAGCACGCTGGGATCGGAGCTCGCCTTCGTCTCCCGGGAGGCCGCCCGCTGCGCCAAGGAGCTCAAACGCTGGGTCCACCGCCACCAGGGGCCCGGACATCCGCGGCCGTGAGGTAGGCGGCGGCGAAGTTGTTACGGGAGGCCAGGGTGCCGGGGTGGCCGGCACCGAGGGGCGCTCCCTGGGTTTATGGGCAGCGGACTCCGCGGTCGGATCAGCGGGGTAAGAGGTGGCGGACTCGTACGGTGTTGAGGGTGGTGGTCAGGCCGTCCTTGCCGTCCTCGTAGTCGCCGGTCCTGGCGAAGCCGTGCTTGTCGTAGATCTGGTCAAGCTCGGCGCTGCCCGCCCAGTGGTCCAGGCCGAGGGCCGGTGAGCCGTGCGACCTGGCCTGGCGGGCGGCCTCCTCCAGGAGGGCGTGGCCTACTCCCTGCCCGGCCGGGCTCCGGGTGGACATGATGGTGTGGATGAACAGGGCGCCGTCGGGGATCAGACCCGGTGGGATGCGCGGCGGGGGTGCGGGGGCCAGGGCCAGGAGGCCCACGCAGGTGTCGCCGCGCTCGGCCGTGGTGATGGCGCCCTGGGACGTCCAGCCCGTGAAAAGCTCGGGGAAGCCGGGGATGCGTGAGAACGGCACCGTGCCCCACTGCTCCGTGTGGCCGCGCGCGACGAGCCAGGTCAGGACCGAGTCCATGAGTGCGAGCAGGGCAGGGATGTCGTGCGTCGTGGCTGGGCGGAGAATGAGGTGCTGGTCGTCCGACATGCTCGTCTCCCCGGGGAGTAGGATGCTGGCGGAAGAAACTTTAGTTTTCTAAGGATTAGATTGTCAAAGCAGAGCGTGATCGATTCCGTCACCAAGGCTGTGCAGGATCTGCAGGACGCCACCGACGTGCTGGACGAGCGGGCCGCGCGCCGCCTCGCCATCAACCGCACCGACCTGCGCTGTCTGAGCCGGTTGAGCACGCGTGGGCCGCTGACGGCCAGCGAGCTGGCGACCGCCGCCGGGCTCACCGGGGGCGCCATGACCACCGTGATCGACCGGCTCGAGCGGGCGGGGCTGGCCGAGCGGCGCCGCGATACCGCCGACCGGCGTCGGGTCCTCGTCCACCTGACCGAGCACGCGGAGCGGATGAGTGCGGAGATCTGGGGGCCCGTGCTGACGGATGCGCAGGTCGAGCTGGGGAAGTTCAGCCTGGCCGAGCTGTCCGTGATCGAGAGGTTCCTGTCGCTGGCGCTGAAGAACCAGCAGGATCATGCGGAGCGTCTGCGGGGGCCCGTTCCGGAAGCCGGATGAGGAGTTTCGGGCGCTTCACCTTCGAGCCGGCCGCCCTGGGCGCGACCGCCGTGCGAGACCGCCTGGTGCCCGGACCCGTCGTGGTCACCGGCCTGTCCCCGGTCCGGCCGGCGCTGGACGAGGAGCATCTGCGGGGCGGCGAGGCGGAGGTCGTGGTGGAGCGCCGGGAGGGCAGGGAGGGCAGGGACGTCTGCGACACCAGCCGGTACGCCGACACGGAGTTCCACCTGGTGCTGCGTGCCGGAGACCCTGTGGCCCACGGCGGGGCACGACAGCCATGTCTGTCGGATGTTCCGCTCCGGCGACCTGACCGCCCGCGTCCGCGCCGCCGGTGGGGGGGCGCGGCACGGGCCTCCCTCGGCACGCCGGTCGAGCTCGAAGCCGATCCGGGCCGGCGGGCCCGCTCGCCGGAGCACGAGATCACGACATGCCGGAAGCCCGGGGCCGTAACGGTGGCACCCACCTCCAGTTCCCCGCCCGGCACCAGAGCGCCTGGTGCCGGGCGGGCCGGCCGCGTCAGGCGACGGCGGTCCCCTCCAGCTCCACCATCAGGCCGGGGATCGCCAGCCGCGTCACCCCGAGCATCGTGGTGGACGGCGCAACCCCGGCGGCTCCCAGCCGCGACGCCAGCACGCCGTAGTGCTCGAAGAGCCGATCCACGTCGGTGGTGTACACGTTCAGCCGGACGAGGTTCGCCAGCGACATGCCGCCCTCGCCGAGCACGGCCTCCAGGTTGTCGAGGCTCAGCGCCAGCTGCGCCGCCATGTCACCGTCGTGCTGGGGCTTGCCGTCGCCGCTCATCGCGGTCTGCCCCGAGCAGTAAAGCGTCCGGGTGTGCCCGGAGACGATCTCACCCTGGTTGTACCCGAGCTCCACCGACCACGCCCACGGGTTGACCGCCGTTCGCTCCATCGCCACATCAGCTCCGTTCGATTCCTCGACGTCACGCGGGTCCTGCAACCCCGTGGCCGCCGTCTTTCGTGACGTCGAAGAGCCTCCCAGCGAATCACGACATCCTGTGTCGTGTATTTCGGTAATGTCCTTCGGGTGCGTGCCGACCGGCTGGTGTCCCTGGTGTTGCTGCTGCGGCAGCACGGCCGGCTGTCGGCGACCGCGCTGGCCCGCGAGCTGGAGGTGTCCACCCGCACCGTGCTGCGCGACATCGAGGCGCTGTCGGCGGCCGGCGTCCCGGTCTACGCCGAACGCGGCCGGCACGGCGGGTTCGCGTTGCTGCCCGGTTTCCGTACCGAGCTCACCGGGCTGAACCACGACGAGGCCCTAGCCCTGCTGGTCGCCGGGTCGCGGCGCGGCGCGCAGGCGTTCGGGCTCGGCTCGGCGCTCGCCTCGGCGATGCTGAAGGTGGTCGACGCGCTGCCCGAGAGCTATCGGCACACCGCGGCAGGCGCGGCCGAGCGCCTGCTCATCGACCCGGAGACCGACCTGCTCAGCCGCCGGCTGGCCGACGAGGAGGTGCCGGACACCGTCGTGGCCACGGTCCTGCGCGCGGTGTTCGCCGGGCGCAGGCTGCGCATCCACTACGCGGCCGCGGGCCAGGACCCGCGGTGGCGCACGGTGGACCCGATCGGCCTGGTCACCGTACGCGACCGGGGCTACCTGCTGGCCACGAGATCCGGCGCGGACCGCACCTACCGGCTGTCCCGGGTCCTGGCCGCCGAGGAGCTCGCCGAGCCCGCGCAGCGACCGGACCGGGTCGATCTGGACCGGGCCTGGCAGGAACGCAGCACGCGGTTCCGCACCGGCGGCGACCAGGTAGCCGCGCTGGTCCGGCTTAACCCGGTGCGGCGGGAGGACCTGGTGGGCACCGCGCTGGCCGTCCTCGCCGAGGAGACCGGCCCGGACGGCTGGCTGCGGCTGGAGGTGACCTTCCAGGACGCGCGGCACGCCGAGTGGGCGCTGTGGCAGCTCAGCACGAACGCGGAGGCGCTGGCCCCGCAGTGGTTGCGCGACTCCCTGCGCGAGCGCGCCACCGCGATCGCCACCCGCTACGCAGGGCCGTCCTGACATGCGGGAGCGGCGCTGCTACACGACGGAATTCACCCTGTTCTGTGGCGCCGGGCCCGGACGCGATGCCAGGATACGTTCCCGCCTGTCCCTGGGGTCACAACGACACCGAGGATAATCAGTTCAGCAGCGGTACGAGCTGCTCCTCCTCGTAGTCCAGATGGGTTTCGAGCTCCCCGGTGAGCCGCTCCACCTCCGAGAGCAGCTCGGCCGGTGCGACGTCCTCGGCGCGCAGCAACTCCTGCAGCTCCCCGAGCAGGCGCGCGACGACCGCGTGCTCGTCCCGCAGCCGCGCCATCACCGGGGCCAGCTCCGGATACCGATGCTCCAGCGCGGGGAACATGTACTCGTCCTCGCGCGAGTGGTGCACGTGCAGCCCCTGGCACATGGTCAGGCAGTTGACCCGGAGCTGGGCGGCCAGACGCGGCCCCGAGGCGGCCACCTCGCGGCGGATCAGGGCGAGCTCGCGGCGGAAGGTGTCGTGCATGGAGATCAGCGCGTCGCCCATGCGCCCTGCGGGCGGCCCGAAGTCGGTGGGCAGCAGCGCCACCACGGGCAGCGTCCGCCCGGACCTGTCCTCGTACGCGCCCCAGCCCGGGTCCGCCTCGACGGCGCGGGCGAACATGCGCTCACGCTCCTCGCCGTCGAGCACCACCGCCTTGGCCGTGTACGTGAACAGGCCCGTCTCCACCGTGACCTGCGGATCGGCCCGCAGGTTGTGGTACCAGGCCGGGTGCCTGGGCGAGCCACCGGCCGAGGCGATGACGAGGAGGCGTTCGCCGTCGGGCAGGTAGCCGAGCGGCGTGGTGTGCGGGGCTCCCGATCGGGCGCCGGTGGTGGTCAGCAGGAGCAGCCTGGCTCCTTCGAAGGGGCCGCCGACCTGGCCCTTGTTCGCGCGGAATTCGTCGATGATCTGCTGGTTGAAATCCATGGGCATGCCTTTTCTGGCTCACTGGCGGGTGAAATGTCGAAAGGACGGAAACCCGCGCGGGCATGCCGGCGCGCGACGGGCTGCTACAGCACCGCCGGGAGCAAGGGCATGGGATGACGCGCGGGCGCAGTGCGCTCAGGCACGACCGACAGTGTGAGTGGTCACGGCGTCATCCCCTTTGATTCGGCGCCTCCATGCCTCGACCGTCCTCCCGGCCGGCGACACGCGACGCGACGGTTATTACGCACACATCCCGGCAGAACTGTCAAGCGGGGACGGATCTCCGCAGCGGAAGCACCCTTGGAGACGCAGGCGAGAGTCGAACTCGCACGGGCCGGTTTTGCAGACCGGCCTCCGCACCGGCGAACTGCGCCACGACGGAACAGGCAGAGGAAGTGCGCGAGGACGGAGTCGGACCGCCACAGCCGAAGCGCCCGGTCTACAGCCGGGTGGGCTCGCCACGTGCCCAGCTCGCGCATGAAGTGGCCCCAGCAGGATTCGAACCTGCAGCAGACCCGGCTTCGTAGGCCGGCGCTCTGTCCATTGAGCTATGGAGCCGTACCCCGTACCGGATTCGAACCGGCGATCTCCCGGGTGAAAGCCGGGTGTCCTGACCACTGGACGAACGGGGCCTGGTACGTCCGGCGGGATTCGAACCCGCACCGTCCGGCTCCTTAGGCCGGTGCCTCTCCCATTGGGCTACGGACGCGTGGGAGCCGCAGCGGGGACTCGAACCCCGTCCTGCTGGGTGGAAGCCAGCTGCCTTACCAGTTCGGCCTCTGCGGCAATGTGGACCGACGGGATCTCGAAACCCGAACTCCTGCTTGCAAGGCAGGTGTGATGCCTTTTCACCATCAGCCCTCGGTGCTCCGCTGTGGAGTTGTCAAAATGCGCGGCCCGGATTCCGGGCAGGGGAAAGAGAAAAGGCCGCCTGGTGGTCACCTGGCGGCCTCCGGAATACTCCTCTTCGAGGTTTATCCAGAAGCCGTCCCGAGCAGGGCGCAGCCGAGCGCCGCAGGTCGGCGATAGCGACACCGTTCCTGCCCGAGTGCGGTGGCTGCGAGAAACATGACTGGCCTTTCCCTGACTGTCCGGCGGAGGGGCGGCTCGGCGCCGCCCCGTGTTCCGTTGTCGTTGACATTAATGGCCGGCCCGGCGGCCGTGCCACTTATTTATTCGGACGCGCGGGGGCGCGGAATGGTTTCACCCCGGCGCCAGCCGGCTGAGTCGTTCCCAGGCGCGGTATTGCTCGGCGCGGGCCGACTCCATTTGCAGCACCATGTCGTAGGAGGCGCTGCCGACGATCAGCCGCACCGGCGGCTCCGGCAGGTCGACCAGCTCCATGATGGTGGACGCGGCGGTGCTCGGGTCGGGGCCGGCGTCGTCGCCCCACATCTCGCTCAGCTTGGCGCGCAGTTCCGCGTAGGCGGGGTCGGGCTCGGTCGCGGTGGTGCCCACGGTGAACAGGCCGGTGTCGTAGCCGCCCATCTGGAGGATGGTGACCTTGACGCCGAACGGCTCGACCTCCATGGCCAGGGCCTCGCTCACGGAGTCGAGCGCCGCCTTGCCCGCCGCGTACATGCCGGTCGAGGCGAAGCCGCCGCCCGCGCCCATCGAGGTGACCTGGAGGATGTGGCCCGAGCCCTGGGCGCGCAGGTGCGGCACGACGGCCTGGGCGACCCAGACGGCGCCGAAGAAGTTGACGTCGAAATGGGCTCTGAGCTGCTCCTCCGTGGCCTCCTCCACCATGCCGTAGAGCAGGGCGCCGGCGTTGTTGAGCACGATGTCGAGCCGGCCCCAGGCGGCCACGGCCCGCTCCACGCCGTCGAACACGGCCGCGCGGTCGGACACGTCGAGCGGCAGCCGTACGAGAGTGTCGGGATATTTCCGGCCCAGCTCCGCCAGCGGCTCCACGTTCCGCGCCGCCGCGACGACCCGCTCACCGGCGGCCAGCGCCGCCTCCGTGAACGCCCGTCCGAGGCCCCGCGACGCACCGGTGACGAACCATACTCGGGTCAAGATTGTCTCCTCAGACTGCAGTTGCGAGACGAGACGAACCGTCTCGCTGAATGCCTCTACTGTGAGGCGTCCGGCCGAGCCTGTCAAGACGCAACGTCTCGTCTCGTTGGGTGTATGCTGCTCGCATGCCGAAGCACCCCGACCCCTCCCGCCGCAGCGAGCGCTCCCGCCAGGCCATCCTCGCCGCCGCCCGCGAGTTGGTCTCCGAGGTGGGTTACGCCAAGGTCTCCATCGAGGCCATCGCGGCCCGGGCCGGCGTGGGCAAGCAGACGATCTACCGCTGGTGGCGGTCCAGGGGCGCGGTCGTCTTCGACGCGTTCCTCGCCCTCAGCGAGGTGGACGAGGGCGGCGGCATGGCGCTGCCCGACACCGGCGACATCGAGGCCGATCTGAAGCTCGTGATGCGGGCCACGGTGGCGGAGTTCGCCGATCCGGCGTTCGAGGGGCCCATCAGAGCGCTCAACACGGAGATCATCAGCGACCCCGACCTCGCGGCGCAGTACCGCGAGCGACTGGCCGCGCCGTTGGACGAGGCCAAGAAGGCGCGGCTGCGCAGCGCGCAGCGGGCCGGCCAGATCGCCGCCGGCACCGACCTCGACCTGGCCCTGGAGCTGCTGTACGCGCCCCTGTTCCAGCGCTGGCTGCACCGCTCGGGCCCGCTGACCCCCGAGTACGCCGACGCTCTCGTCGATCTCTTCCTCAAGGCCGTGCGCCCGGCTTGACGTTGACGCCACGTCAACGTCTTAACTGGGAGCATGCGGATCGGAGAGCTGGCCGCGCTGCTCGGGGTGTCCACCCGGACGGTGCGCTACTACCACCATCAGGGCGTGCTGCCGGAGCCGCCGCGCCTGGCCAACGGCTACCGCGAGTACGGCATGCGCGACGCCGTCGCGCTGGCCCGCGTCCGCCGCCTGGTCGAGCTGGGCCTGAGCCTGGACGAGGCGCGCGACGTCATCGCGGAGGACCGTTCCAGGGAGCTGCCCGAGATCCTCGCCGAGATCGACGCCGACCTCGCGGCGCAGGAGCGGGAGATCCACCTGCGGCGGGCCCGCCTGGCGGAGGTGCTGGCGCGCGCCGAGGACGGCACGCTCGGCCCCGACGACACCGCCTCGCCGGACCTGGTGGCCTTCCTGCGCGTGGTGGACGTGCCCGCCTCGACGAGCGCGGCGTGGGACCGCGACCTGCTCGTGCTGGTGGACAGCATGTCGGCGGCACCTGACCGGGAGCGGACGCTGACCATGCTCGACGCGCTGGCCGCCGACCCGGCCGCGGCCGAGCACGGGCAGGAGTTCTACCGCAGGCTGGACGAGCTCGCCGACGCCGAGCCCGGCGACCCCCGGGTGGCGCCGCTGGCCGAGAGCCTGGCCGACTACAGCGTCGAACACGTGCTGCACGATCTGCGGCCGGGCCCCGGCTGGGACCCTCAGCAGCTCGAGCCGTTCCTCGAAGGGCTGGCCCCCGCACAGGCGGAGGTCGTCCGGCACGCGACCCGTCTCATCGCCGCCCGGCTGAACGACCCAAAAATGCAATCGACTTAAAATTTGCAGTACGCTTCAGTTTTATGACCGAAGGACTGCGCGAGCGCAAGAAGCGGCAGACCAGGCAGCGCATCTCCGAGGTGGCCATCGGCCTGTTCGTCGAGCGCGGCTTCGACGACGTCACCATCGCCGAGGTCGCCGCCGCCGCCGAGGTGTCGGTGAACACCGTCTACAACTACTTCCCGGCCAAGGAGGACCTGGTCCTGCCGCCGGAGGAGGCCTCGCCGCAGCGGCTGGCCGGCATCGTGCGCGAGCGCGCCCCCGGCGAGTCGGCGGCGGTCGCGGTGCTGGCCCGGCTGCGGCAGGAGGTGCGCGGGCGCGAGCGCCAGGTGGGCCTGACGGCCGGGTTCGGGCGGGTGCTGGAGATGATGAGGGCCGCGCCCACACTCACCGCCCGGCTGGAGGCGCTCGGGCAGCAGATGACCGACGCGCTGGCCGAGCTGCTGGCCGAGGAGAGCGGGGCCGCGAGGGACGATCCGCTGCCGCGCGTCGTCGCCTGGCACCTCGGCTGCCTGCACGCGCTGGTGCTGTCCGAGATCGGCCGGCGCACGGCGGCGGGGGAGCGGCCCGACACGATCGCGCGGGCCGTGCTGGAGCTGCTGGACGCGGCCGAGAGCGTGCTGGGCGAGCGGGTCCTGGCCTACGCCGTACGAGGGGAGTGACCGTGTTCAGGGTGACGATCAGGGGCAAGTTCAAGGGGCTCGACGACGCGGGCAGGGCCGCCGTGCTGGCGGCCTCGGGCGCCGGGTACACCGAGGCCGGCACGTTCACGCACGACGCGAGCGTGTCGGTGTTCACGTTCCGCTGCCAGGTGCCCGCCGAGGGTCCGGACGACGGCGAGGACGACGGGGCGCTGGGCGCGATGGCGGCGCTGGAGGCGTACGGGCTACCGCACGAGATCCTGAAGATCGCGGTGACCGACATGCGGGACATCAGAATTCGCCGGAAATCGGGGTGAAACTATCCGGTGGGTCCGGACAGGTACGGGGTGTCGGACCTATCGGATGAGAGAAGGCAGCGTGACCCGCCATGACCGCAAGCAGCGCTTCGAGGTGATCTACGTTGCCCACTACGCCGACATCCTCGCCTACATCCGGCGGCGTGCCGACTCCCACGAGGACGCGGCCGACGCCCTCGCCGAGACGTTCGCCACGGCCTGGCGCCGCCTGGACGACATCCCCCAGGGGCCGGACGCGCGCCTGTGGCTGTTCGGCGTGGCCCGCCGGGTGCTGGCCAACGGCCGCCGGGCCGAGTCGCGCCGCGGCGAGCTGGTGGAGCGGCTCGGCCGCGAGCTCGCCGTGTGGGCGGAGCGGGTGGAGTCCGCCGAGAACCTGGCGGGCGTGCGGGAGGCGTTCGCGCGGCTGAGCGCCGACGACCGGGAGATCCTCGCGCTGGCCGGGTGGGAGGGGCTGGGCTCCGACGAGATCGCGACCGTCCTGGGCTGCTCGCGGGCCAACGCCCGGCTGCGGCTGCACCGGGCCCGTAAACGGCTGGCCGCGCGCCTGGACGCGGCCGGCATCGACCTGGCCCGCATCGGCCTGCGCGCCGTCGCCATGACGAAGGGGGCCATGTGATGCACGAGATCGACCGCCTGGTGGCCGGCATCGCACCCGACCCGGGCCCCGGCACGACGCCGATCGCCAGGGAGCTGCTGGAGGAGATCACCTCCATGCCCGTCGCCGAGTCCCGCGTACGCAGGTGGCCGCGCAGGTGGGCGGCCGTGCCGGTGCTGGCCACGCTGGCGGCCCTGCTGTCCTTCGGCGTCGCCCAGGCGCCCGCCTCCGCCGCGCTGGACATCGAGGTGGTGGACGACCACTACGTGATCACGGTCAAGGACCTGATGGCCGAGCCCGAGGTGTACCAGCGCGAGCTGCGGGCCAGGGGCCTGGACATCACGCTGGACCTGGTGCCGACCTCCGCGAGCCTGACGGGCCAGATGTTCGTGATCAACGACCTGGACCGGCTGAGGTCGGGCAGACCGGTGCCCGTCGAGGGCCCGATCACCACGATCGACGCCCCGGGCCCGTGCGAGCGGTTCCTGGGCTGCCCCATCGGGGTGAAGGTGCCGGTCGACTTCGACAAGAAGGCCGAGATCACGCTCGGCAGGCGGGCTCTGCCCGGCGAGCGCTACAAGATGCCGCCCGGCATCGCCATGCCCGGCGAGCCCCTGCACTGCGTGGACTACGTCAACAGGACCGTCGCCGAGATCTCGGCCCTGCTGCGCGAGCGGGGCGTCACGCCGTCGTACATCTCCTACGGCAGGCCCTCGGGCCCCTCGGCGCCCGGCGACTGGTACGTGCTCGACGGCGTCATGAGCGCCGACGGCCAGGCACTCCTGCTGGTCGGCGCCGAGCCCGGCGCCAGGAGCAGCGTCGTGCCCGAGTCCCGCTGCTGAGCCCTTCCCGCCGCTGACCTCCACCTGACCTTCACCTGACCTCCACCTGCCTTCACCGCCATGCGTCGTCCTCGGCATGCGCGGATCCCCGTCATGCCCCCACGATCGGATTTCGCGTGCTCACCGACCACCGCGTCGCGCCGCCCGCGCGGCGCCGCCTCGCCGTACTCGCCGACCACCGCGTCTTCGCCGCGCTGCTCGCCCTGGCCGCCGCGCTGCGGGTGGTGACGATGCTCGGCTACCGCCCCGTCACGCTCTACTGGTACGACTCCTTCACCTACCTCGACACCGCCGCGCACCCGGCCCCGTCGGCCACCTTCCATCCGATCGGTTACCCGCTGCTGCTGCGGGCGCTGCTGCCGTTCCACAGTGTGGAGCTGGTCGCGGCCGTCCAGCACGCCATCGGCCTCGCCACGGGGACGCTGCTCTACGCGGTGCTGCGCCGCAGGTCGGCGCCCGGCTGGGTGGCGGCGTCGGCGGCGGCGCCGCTGCTCCTCGACGCCTCCTTCCTGCGGCTGGAGCACGGCGTGCTGTCCGACACGCAGTTCATCTTCCTGGTGGTGGCCGGGCTGGCCGTGCTGATGTGGTCGCCGGCGCTGTCCGCGCGCGCCGCGGCCGGGGCGGGCCTGCTGTTCGCCGCGGCCGCGCTGACCAGGACGATCGCGCTGCCGCTGCTCCTGCTCGTCGTGCTCGTGCTGATCGTGCGGCGGGTGGGGTGGCGGCGCCTGGCCGCCCTGGTCCTGGCCGGCACGCTGCCGCTGGCCGGCTACGCCGCCTGGTACGCCCAGCACCACGGCCGTTTCGCCATCAGCGGCGCCGACGGCGTCGCCCTGTGGGCCCGCACCATGACGTTCGCCGACTGCGCCCGCATCCAGCCGCCGCCCGCCCTGGCCCGCCTGTGCCCCAACGGGACGAAGGCGGACGCGGCCTCGGAGTACGTGTGGGCTCCCGGGGCCTCGCTCAACCTGCTGCCGGGCGACCGCTTCACGCACAACGACCTGGCCCGCTCGTTCGCCATCGACGCCATCCTCGCCCAGCCCCTGGACTACCTGGGCCACGTCGTACGCGACACCGCCATCGCCTTCTCCTGGACCCCGATCCCGCATCCCGACCGCACCACTCCGGCGTTCGGCTTCCGGAGCGGGCACTGGGAACTGCCCGACCAGCCTTTGATCGACAAGGTCAGGCGCGAGTACGATCCGGACCTCCGCGGCCTGTCGTCGGTCTCCCCGTACGCGGACCTGCTCATCGCCTACCAGTACGCCGCCTACCTGCGCGGCCCGCTCCTGGGCGCGATCCTCCTGCTGGGCGCGGTCGCCGCGATCCGCCGGCCCCGGGTGGCGCTGCTGCCGTGGGCGGTGGCGATGGGCCTGCTGATCGGCCCGGTCGCCGTGCTGGACTTCGACCACCGGTACGTGCTGCCCGTCATCCCGGTCGCCTGCCTGGCTGCCGGCCTCGCCCATCCCAGATGTGGGATACGATCCCAAATGTGAGAAACCTGGAGGACGTGGACGCCCGCCTCGCCGACCGCCTGGCCGGGCTGCGCGTCGAGCGGGGCTGGTCGCTGGAGGAGCTGGCGCACCGGTCCGGCATCAGCCGCTCGACGCTGTCGAGGCTGGAGCGCGGCGAGATCAGCCCCACGGCGTCCCTGCTCGGCAAGCTGTGCGAGGTGTACGAGCGGACGATGTCCCGGCTGCTGGCCGAGGTCGAGGACGAGCCGCCACAGGTCCTGACGGCCGCGGCGCAGCGGGTGTGGCGGGACGACGAATCGGGGTTCGTGCGCCGCTCGGTCTCCCCGCCCCATCCGGGGCTGCGCGGCGAGGTGGTCGAGTCGACGCTGCGGCCGGGGGCCGACATCTCCTACGACGCGCCGCCCGTACCGGGGCTGGAGCAGCACATCTGGGCCCTGGAGGGAGCGGTGGAGATCACCGCCAACGGCCGCACGCACCTCGTGGAGGCGGGCGACTGCCTGCGTTTCCACCTGTGGGGCGGCTCCCGATTCCGCTGCCCCGGCCCGGGCCCGTCCCGATACGCGATCTTCGTCGTCCTGCCCTGACCCTCACGAGGCCGTCCTGTCCTGCCCACGAGAAGGGATCACATGCGCACCATCGCCCGCCTGTCCGCCGAGGAGTTCGAGCACTGCGTCAAGGAGCTGGCCGACCTGCTGGCCGACGCCGTGGACGACGGCGCCTCGCTGGGGTTCGTGACCCCGTTCGACCATGACGCCGCGGTCGCGTGGTGGCGGGCGCAGGCCCCGGCGGTGGCCGCCGGCAGCCAGCTCGTGTGGGCCTGCCGCCTCGACGGCGTCCTGGCCGGCACCGTCAGCCTCATCCCGGCCGCCAAGGCCAACGCCCGCCACCGCGCCGAGATCGTCAAGCTCATGGTCCACCGCGACGCCCGCGGCCAGGGCCTGTCACGCGCCCTGCTGGCCGCGGCCGAACAGGCCGCCCTCGACTCCGGGGCCACCCTGCTCCTGCTCGACACCGAGACCGGGAGCACCGCCGAGCACGTCTACCTGTCCGGCGGCTGGACCCGCTACGGCATCGTCCCCGACTACGCCGCCTCCCCTGACGGCGTCCTGCGCGACTGCAGCTTCTTCTACAAGCGCCTGACGCCGTCCGGCTGAGTGCTAGGCGATCGCCGGGCTCGCGTATACGGTCATGGCGCCCGCATGTGTACGGTCAGGGCGCTCCCGCCGGAAGGTGATGTCCGTGCGACTCATTCCCGCAGCAGCGATTCTGCTCCTCACCACCCTCCTCGCCACCCCCGCCTCCGCCGCCGCGAGCCCTCCGGGCCAGGTGCGCACCGACAAGGGGGTGGTCCAGGGCCTGGTGCTGAAGGACCGCCAGGAGTTCAAGGGCATCCCGTACGCCGCGCCGCCGGTCGGCGAGCTGCGCTGGAAGGCGCCCCGCCCGGCCGCGCCGTGGCGGGGCGTGCGCGACGCCACGGCCTTCGCCGGCCAGTGCGCGCAACCCGCGAGCCTCCTGGGCAGCCCCCAGGCGACCTACGTCGAGGACTGCCTCTACCTCAACGTCACCGCCCCGCGCCGCGCCGGACGGCTGCCCGTCATGGTCTGGCTCCACGGCGGCGGCAACCTCTACGGCAACAGCACGATCTACGACGGCGCCAAGCCGGCGGTGGACGGCGGCGTCGTGGTCGTCACCGTCAACTACCGGCTGGGCGTGCTGGGCTGGCTGGCCCACCCCGCGCTGGAGCCCGGCGAGCGGTACCAGAGCGGCAACTACGGCCTGCTCGACCAGCAGGCGGCGCTGCGCTGGGTCCGCCGCAACATCGCGGCCTTCGGCGGCGACCCCGGCAACGTGACCCTGTTCGGCGAGTCGGCCGGCGCCGCCGACGCCTGCGCCCACCTGGCCGCCCCGGCCGCCGCGGGGCTGTTCCACCGCGCGATCGCGCAGAGCTACAGCTGCGCCTGGCCCACCAGGACCGAGCAGCAGGCCGAGACGGCCGGCGCGGCCCTGGCCGGGGCCGTGGGCTGCGCCGACGCCGCCTGCCTGCGCGCGCTGCCCGCCAGGACGCTGGTGGAGGCCTACCAGGAGCAGGATCCGTACGCCGTGGCCGGAGCCGACGGCGTGCTGCCCGCGCAGCCGCGCGACGCCATCGCCTCGGGGCGCTACAACCGCATGCCGGTCATCCACGGCAACACCCTGGACGAGATGCGGCTGTTCATGTCGCTGCAGTTCCCGCAGCCGATCACGGTGGAGCAGTACGAGGGGTTCGTGCGCGAGACGTACGGGCCGGCCGCCTCCGCGGTCCTGGCCCGCTACCCGGCCGCCGGCTACCCCGACCTGCGGATCGCCATCGCGACCCTGCTGACCGACTCCGGCTCGTCCCTGTCCACCTGCGGGCACCTGGACGCGCTCGGGCTGTTCGCCCGCTCCGGCGTGCCGGTCTACGGCTACCAGTTCGCCGACAGGAGCGCGCCGCCGCTCATCGACGTGCCGGGGTTCGAGGAGGGCGCCTACCACGCCTCGGAGCTGGAGTACCTGTTCCCCGGCCTGGTGCCGGGCGCCGAGCTGAACGCCGAGCAGGAGCGGCTGTCGGACGCCATGGTGAGCTTCTGGACGTCGTTCGCCGCCACCGGCCGCCCCAGGGCGGCGGGCTGGCCGCGCTTCCGCTCCCCGGGCGACGTGCTGAGCCTGGCGCCGGGGCCGGGCGGCATCCGCACGGTGAACCCGGCCGTGGACAGCAACTGCGCGTTCTGGGAGTCGCTGGGGGAGCCGCGCGTCAGGACAGCGACCGGGTGAGCCGGTCGAGGTCGGCCAGGCGGCGGGCCGGCGCGAGCCGGGCGGCCGTGGCGACGAGCAGCAGCTCGGTGACCGCGATCTCGTGGGCGAGCGGCGCGATCGGCCCGCTCGCCTCGCGGGGCAGGCTGATCAGCACCTCCGCCTGCGCGGCCAGCGGCGACCCCCAGGCGTCGGTGACGAGCACCAGCCGCGCCCCCCGCTCGTGCGCGGCGCGCACGAAGCGGGCGGTGTCGGGGGAGTAGCGCCGGAAGTCGTAGGCCACGACCACGTCGGACGGCCCCAGGTCCAGCACCGTACGGGCCCGCGCGGGCACCGGGCCGGGCACCCGGTGCGCGCCCGGCCGCAGGCTGGCGAGCTGGCGGATGAGGTATTCCGCGGCCAGCTCGCTCAGCGGGCCGCCGAGCGCCCACACGGTGCGCGCCTCGGCCAGCAGCCCTGCCACCTGGTGGCACAGCGCCTCCGGGACGGCGCCCAGCGTGCCGTCGAGCCCGGCGCGCAGCTCCTCCGCCGCCTGCCCCAGCCCGGTGGTGGAGCCGGCGACGTGCTCCAGGAGCTGGGAGCGGTCGCGGGCCCCGTCGCGCACGGCCGCCTGGAACGCGGCGAACCCCTCGAACCCCAGCCGGTCGAACAGCCGCGAGGCCGTCGGCGGGCTCACCCCCGCCCGCTCGGCCAGGGAGCGCAGCGAGCCGAGCGCCGCGAACGGATAGTCGTCGAGCAGCACGCGCACGACGGCGCGCTCCCCGGGCGGCAGCTCGGGATAGACGGCGCCGAGGCGGCCCGCGATCGGATCGTTCTCCACGATGACAAATGTTACACCAGCCGCCATTTGGCGATTTGTACGAAACGAGTGTTACGGTGCCGCCATGACTACCTGGCACGGCCTGATCGACAGCCCCTACCGGCGCTGGCTGCCGGTCACCGCCGACACCCCGTCCATCTCGCTCAACGAGGGCAACACCCCGCTGCTGCGCTCGGAGCACCTGTCCGGGCTCACCGGCTGCGAGGTCTGGCTCAAGGTCGAGGGCGCGAACCCGACGGGCTCGTTCAAGGACCGCGGCATGACGGTGGCGATCAGCCGGGCCGCCGAGGCCGGCGCCGAGGCCGTCATCTGCGCCTCCACCGGCAACACCAGCGCCTCGGCCGCCGCCTACGCCGCCCGCGCCGGGCTGAGCGCCGCCGTGCTGGTGCCCAGGAGCGGGGTCGCGCTGGGCAAGCTGAGCCAGGCCGTACGGTACGGCGCCGAGATCGTCGAGATCGACGGCACCTTCGACGACTGCCTGCGCGTGGCCCGCGAGCTGGCCGCCCACCACCCGATCGCGCTGGTCAACTCGGTGGGCAACGAGCTGCGCCTGGCCGGGCAGCGCACCGTGGCGTACGAGATCGCCGACGCCCTCGGCGACGCGCCCGACGTGCACTGCCTGCCGGTGGGCAACGGCGGCAACATCACCGCCACCTGGGGCGGTTACCGCAACTACCGCGAGGCCGGGCTGTCGTCGCGGCTGCCGCGCCTGTGGGGCTTCCAGGCGGCCGGCGCGGCGCCGTTCGTGCGCGGCGGGCCCGTCGCCGAGCCCCGCACGGCGGCCACCGCGATCAACATCGGCCACCCGGCCACCTGGGACGGCGCCCTGGCGGCCCGCGACGGGTCCGGCGGGCTGATCGCCGCGGTGACCGACGAGCAGATCTTCGCGGCGTACCGGCTGGTGGCCCGCCGCGACGGCGTCTTCGCCGAGCCGGCCTCGGCGGCCGGGGTGGCGGGCCTGCTCGACCTGCACGCCAGGGGCGAGCTCGAGCCGGGGCTGCGCATCGTGATCACGCTCAGCGGCAACGGCCTGAAGGACCTCGACGCCTCCCTGCGCGACGGCTACACCGCGACGGAGACCTCGGCCGCCACCGCCGACGTGGCCCGCGCTCTGCGCCTGGCCGCCTGAAACAACCAACAGTAACCAAGAAGCAACGTTATGTGACTTCCGTCACGGGCACGAATGTCGCAACAAAGCCGACGAGGCGGCCGATAAGGCCATTTGCCCCGCCCCTCCATCGGCCTGCTGCGCCTGCGCCGGCGAACTCCCCTTGCCCGAGAGGAACGCCACCGTGCCCGCACTTCTGCCTGCCCTGCGCCGCGCGAGCGCCGCCGCCCTGCTGCTCACCGCCGGAGCGGCGGCCCCCGCGTACGCGCCCGACAGCGCTCCCTGCGAGCGCCACCTGAAGCCCGCCCACACCTACCACGCCCACCGCCAGACCTTCACCACCGACGACACCGGACGCCCCGTCGAGGCCCTGGCCAGGAAGCTCGTGGACAGATCCGCCACGCGCACCGCCTGCCAGAGCACGGTGGGCGACTGGGGCGGGCGCGGCGACTGGAACGGCGGTCACCTCATCGCCGCCTCCTTCGACGGCGTCGGCCTGCGCTACAACCTGGTCCCCATGCGGGGCAGGCAGATCAACCAGGGCCTGATGAAACGCGTCGAGGACGGCGCCCGCTCCTGCCTGGAGGGCGACCGCGCCGTGACCGACTACCGGGTCCGCCTGCGCTACCCCGGCCGCACGGCCCTGGCGCCCGACCAGATCCGGATCACCCTGTCGGCCGGAGGGGACCTGGACTTCACCCTGCCCAACCGCGAGCTCACCACCGGGGAGCTGCGGACCCGCCAGGAGGAGATCACCAGGATGTTCGAGAAGTTTTGTGCGAACGGTATCGGTCGTCAGCAGATGATGCGCGGCAATGTTGTGGGATCCCTCCATGCCCGTTCGTGACGGTCGTGGTGTGGGATCGACTCCATGAAGAAACAGCGCGGGTTCGCGATGCAGACCCTGGCGAGGGTGGCCGTGTTCGCGGCGCTCATCGCCGTCCTCGGCGTGCCCGGCACGCTGAACGTCTTCGGCGCCGCCGTTCCCATCACGCTGCAGACCATGGGCGTGATGCTGGCGGGGGTGATCCTGGGCTCGTGGCGGGCCGCGCTGGCCGTCCTGGTGCTGCTCGTGCTGATCGCCGCCGGGCTGCCGCTGGCGGCCGGCGGGCGGGGCGGGCTCGGGGTGTTCACCGGGCCGTCGGCCGGGTTCCTGATCGGCTGGCTGCCGGGGGCCGCGGTGACCGGATGGCTGGTGGAGCGGGGGGGCCGCAGCCCGAGCACCCTGCGGTTGTTCCTGGCCTGCTTGATAGGTTGCGTCGGCGTGATCTATCTGTTCGGGATTCCGGTCTGGGCTCTCGTGGGCGGGATGTCGCTCGGCGCGGCGGCGTTGAGCAGCCTCGTCTTCCTGCCCGGCGACCTGATCAAGGCCGGGCTGACCGCGGTCGTGGCCAGGGGCACGCAGCGGGCCTACCCTGACGCGGTGCCCGCCGTGCACCAGGAGCGGGTGCGCTCGGCCGGGGGGCGCTGACCCTTCGATGCCCGTAGCGCGACACGTCCTGACGCACGCCGCCGGGCGCCCGTCCCGGCTCGCCCTGTGCGGCCCCCAAGGCGAGCTCACCTACGCCGGGCTCGCCGAGAGGATCGACGGCGCCGCCCGTCACCTGCGAGGCCGGGGCGTCGGCCCCGGTGCCCTGGTCGGCATCGCCCTGGCCGACCCCGTGGAGCTGCTCACCGCCGTGCTGGCGGCCGACCTCGCCGGCGCCACGCCGCTGGTCGGCGAGCACGCGTGGGACCGCGAGCGGTGGGACCAGATCACCGGCGAGGACCTCGCGGCCGTCCTCGACGAACCACTCCCGCACCCGGCCGGGCCGGCCGTGCCGGCCGAGGACCGCCCGGGTGACCTGGCCTGGGCCTGCTTCAGCTCCGGCAGCACCGGCCGCCCCCGTGCCGTCGTGCGCACCCGCGCCTCGTGGACCGGCTCCTACCCGCACCTGAACGCGCTGACCGGGATCGGTCCCGACGACGTCGTGCTGGTGCCCGGCCCGCTCGTCTCCTCCCTGTACGCCTTCGCCGCCCTGCACGCCCTGGCCACCGGCGCGACGGCCGTCGTCCCCGGCCGCTGGCCCGGCCGCTCCCTGGCCGCCTGCCTGGCCCGCTCGACCGTCGTGCACGTGGTGCCGCACCGGCTGCCCGACGTGCTGCAGCAGCCCGGCTCGCTCCGCGTGGCCGTGGTCGGCGGCGCGGCGCTCGGCCCCGGAGCGCGGGCGCGGGCCGCCGCGGCCGGCGTGCGCGTCGTGTCGTACTACGGGGCCACCGAGCTGTCGTTCGTGGCCGTGGACACCGACGGAGGCGGGCTGCGCCCCTTTCCCGGCGTGGAGATCGAGGTCCGCACCGGCGCCTGCGAGCCGCTCGGCGAGGTGTGGGCGCGCTCGCCCTGGCTGGCCGAGGGGTACCTGGCGGGAGCGGCCGGGCCACTGCGCCGCGACGGTGAGGGCTGGGTGAGCGTCGGCGACCTCGCCGAGCCGTACCGGGCAGGACAGGTGCTGCGGCTGCGCGGGCGCGGAGACGGCGCGATCCAGACCGGCGGCGCCACCGTCGTGCCCGAGGACGTCGAGGAGGTGCTCAGGAAGGTGCCCGGCGTGGACGACATCGTGGTGGTCGGCCTGCCGCACCCGTCCCTGGGCTCGGTGGTGACGGCCGTCGTCGAGGCCGGGCAGGCGGCCACGCCGCCGCGCGCCCTGCTGGAGGCCACCGCCAGGGGCGGGCTGGACGCGGCGCAGCGGCCGCGCCGCTGGTTCGTGGTGCCGAGCCTGCCGCGCAACCCGACGGGCAAGCCCGCCCGGGCCCTCGTCGCGGCCCGGCTGGCCGGCGGCGATCCCGAGATCCGGCGGCTGGCCTGACATGGGCGACATCCCTGTGGTGGTGGCGGCCCGGCGCACGCCCATCGGCACGGCCGGGCACGCCTACAAGGAGCTGACCGTCGACCGGCTGGCCGCCCCCGTGATCGCCGCCGTCGCCGCCGACGTGCCCGGGCGGCGGGCCGACGACGTGGTGCTGGGCAACTGCATGGGGCCCGGCGGGAACGTGGCCCGGGTGTCGGCGCTGGCCGCCGGGCTGGGGCCCGAGGTGCCCGGGCTGACGGTGGACCGGCAGTGCGGCAGCGGGCTCGCGGCGATCCTGGTGGCCGGGCAGGCGGTCCGCGCGGGGGAGTCGGACCTGGTGATCGCCGGTGGGGCCGAGAGCGCCTCGACCGCGCCGCTGCGCACGCTGCGGGGGGCGGCGCAGCCGTACGAGCGGGCGCCGTTCACCCCCGACGGGCATCCCGATCCCGACATGGGGCCGGCCGCGGAGGCGCTGGCGGCGGCGTACGGCATCGGCCGCGACCGCCAGGACGCCTACGCCTGCCGCAGCCACGCCCGCGCCCTGGCGGCCAGGCAGGCGGGGCGCTTCGAGCAGGAGATCGTCCCTGTCGGAGGGCGTCTCGACGACCAGCGCCCGCGCCCGCTGCGGGCGGCGTCGCTGGCCCGCCTGCCTGCGGCGTTCGTCGCGGGAGGTACAGTGACGGCCGGTAATGCCTCCCCGGTCAGCGACGGCGCGGCGGCCGTGGCCATCGTGCCGGAGCGGCTGCGCGCGGGCCTGCCGGGGATGCGGCTGGTGGCCGGGGCCGTCGTCGGGTGCGATCCCGGGCTGCCCGGCTGGGGGCCGGTGCCGGCCGTCCGCCGGGTGCTGGCGCGGACGGGGGTGGATGTGGAGCGGGTCGCGGCGGTGGAGATCGTGGAGGCGTTCGCGGCGCAGGTGCTGGCCGTGACCGACGCGCTCGGGCTCGACCCGCTGGGCGCCGACGCGGAGCGGGTGTGCCCCGACGGCGGGGCGCTGGCGCTGGG
The DNA here is from genome assembly GCF_024172165.1 of Nonomuraea thailandensis. Lineage (GTDB taxonomy): Bacteria > Actinomycetota > Actinomycetes > Streptosporangiales > Streptosporangiaceae > Nonomuraea > Nonomuraea thailandensis. The sequence continues at coordinate 3,786,679 of NZ_JAMZEB010000002.1, forward strand.
GCATCCGTGGGGGGCGACCGGGGCGGTCGTGGTGACCAGGCTGTTCAGCAGGCTCGTGCGGGCCGCCGCCCCGCCGGGGACGCTGGGCCTGGCGGCCGCGGCGGTCGGCGGCGGGCTGGGCTTGGCCGCGCTGTTCGAGGTGGTGTGATGGCGGCCGGGACGTCGATCGACTTCGCCGGCGTGCACGTCCGCCTGGGCGAGCGCGACGTGCTGAGTGGCGTCACCGCCTCGCTGTCCGAGCGCCGCGTCGGCGTGGTCGGCGCCAACGGCTCGGGCAAGAGCACGCTGGCCCGCCTGGTCAACGGCCTGGCGCTGCCCACCTCGGGCAGCGTCACCGTGCTCGGCCTGGACACCCGCCGCCACGCCGCCAGGATCAGGCGCGGCGTCGGCTTCCTGTTCACCGACCCCGACGCGCAGATCGTGATGCCCACGGTGGCCGAGGACGTGGCCTTCTCGCTGCGCCGCAAGGGCCTGTCGCGCGAGGAGGTCGACCGGCGCGTGACGGACGTCCTGGCCCGCTACGGCCTGGCCGATCACGCCGACCACCCCGCCCACCACCTGTCCGGCGGCCAGAAGCAGCTCCTGGCGCTCTGCTCGATCATGGTCCTGGAGCCCGAGATCCTGGTCATGGACGAGCCGACCACCCTGCTCGACCTGCGCCACTCCCGCCAGGTCGCCGCCCTGCTGCGCGAGCTGCCCCAGCAGGTGCTGGTGGTCACCCACGACCTGCCGCTGCTGGCCGGCTTCGACCGCGTGCTGGTGCTCGACGAGGGCCGCGTCGCCGCCGACGGCTCCCCCGAGGAGGCCATCGGCCACTACAGGAAGCTCATGGCGTGAACGGCCTGACCGGCGCCTACGTCCCCGGCTCGTCCCTCCTGCACCGCCTGCCCGCCGGCGCCAAGCTGGCCGCTCTCGCCGCGGCCTGCACCGTGCTGGTGCTGCTGCGCTCGCCTCTCGCCCTGGCGGTGGCCGGGGTGCTGGTCGCGGCCCTGTACGCGCTGTCGCGGGTGGGCGTGGCGGCGGCGTGGGCGCAGGTCAGGCCGGTGCGCTGGTTCGCGGTGGCGCTGTTCGGGACGCAGCTCGTCTTCGCCGGCCTGGACGGGGCGATCTCGACGACGCTGCGGGTGGTGCTGGCCGTGGCGCTGGCCGGGCTGGTCACGCTCACCACCCGCACCGCGGCCATGATGCGCACGCTGGAGCGGTGCCTGTCGCCGGCCAGGCTCGTGGGGCTGGACCCGTTCCGGCTGTCGCTGCTGCTGTCGCTGACCGTGCGCAGCGTGCCGGTGGTGGCCTCGCTGGCCGGCCGGGTGCGGGAGGCGCAGCGGGCCAGGGGCGTCGAGCGCAGCCTGCGGGCGTTCGCGGTGCCGCTGGTGGTCAGCTCGCTGCGGCACGCCGACGCGCTGGGCGAGGCGCTGAGCGCCCGCGGCCTCGACGACTAAGCCTCAGGCTTGACTTATATAAGCCTGCGCTGAAACAATTTGGGCCGTGCACGCATTCGACGTCCTCGGCGATCCGGTCCGCCGCCGGATCCTGGAGCTGCTCGCAGGCGGTGAGCGCAGCTCCGGAGAGGTCACCGCCGTCATCCAGGGCGAGTTCGGCATCTCCCAGCCGGCCGTCTCCCAGCACCTGCGGGTGCTGCGGGACAACGGGTTCGCCAGCGTACGGGCCGAAGGCACCCGGCGGCTGTACGCCGTCGAGCCCGGGCCGCTGCAGGAGGTCGATCTCTGGCTGGAACGCTTCCGGGGTTTCTGGGACCAGCGCCTGGACGCGCTGGCCACGGAGCTGGCCCGGGGCAGACGCCAACGCCGTCCGAACACCGAGAAGGAAGACACCCCATGAAGATGATCGACCACCTCACCCGGACACACCATGAGCTGATCGACGGCTCCCGCAAGACCATGGTGCTGCGCCGCCACTACGACGCCGAGGTGGAGGACGTCTGGCATGCCTGCACCGACGCCGACCGGCTCAGCCGCTGGTTCCTGCCCATCAGCGGAGACCTCCGCCTGGGCGGCAAGTACCAGCTCGAAGGCAACGCCGGCGGGGAGATCCTGCGCTGCGAGCCGCCGAGCCTGCTCAAGGTCTCCTGGCTGTTCGGCCCCGACCCGGGCTTCTCCGAGGTCGAGGTGCGCCTGGCCGCCAAGGACGGCGGCACGCTGTTCGAGCTGACCCACACGGCCGAGCCGCCGGAGGAGTTCTGGGCGCAGTACGGCCCCGGCGCCGTCGGCGTCGGCTGGGACCTGGCCCTGCTCGGCCTGGGCCTGCACCTGTCGGGCGGCGAGAAGGTCGACGAGGCCTCCTTCCACCTGACCGAGGAGGGCCGCGCCTACATCACCGGCAGCGCCCAGGCGTGGGGCGAGGCCTACCGGTCCGCGGGCGCCCCGGACGACGTGGCCGCCGCCATGGTCACCGCACTCACCACGTTCTACGCCCCCGAGGAGGGCTCCTGATGAAGGTCACCACGTTTCTCATGTTCCAGAACGGCGACGCCGAGGAGGCGATGAACTTCTACGTGTCGCTGTTCGACGACGGCAAGGTGGTCTCCGTCGAGCGCTACGGCCCGGGAGAGCCCGGCCCGGAGGGCACGGTCAAGCACGCGCTCTTCACGCTGGCGGGCCGCGAGTACATGTGCATCGACAGCGTCCCCAAGCACGACTTCACCTTCACGCCGTCGATGTCGCTGTTCGTCGACTGCGACAGCGAGGAGCAGATCCAGCGCCTGTACGACGCGCTGGGCGAGGGCAGGCAGGCCCTCATGCCGCTCGGCTCGTACGGGTTCGGCACGAAGTTCGGCTGGGTCAACGACCGCTTCGGCGTCTCCTGGCAGCTCAGCCTGGCCTGAACAGGGGAAGCCCCGCCCGGCCCCCGGGGCTGAGGGGCCGGGCGGGAGCGCGGCCTCAGACCAGGGCCTGGCCGCCGTCCACGGTGATCACCGTCCCGGTCATGAAGTTGTTGGCCATGAGGAACAGCGCCGCCGAGGCCGCCTCCTCCGCCGTGGCGAAACGCCCCAGCGGCGTGCCCTGCCCGGCCGCCGCCACGGCCGCGTCGTCGGCCAGGCCGAACGCGCCGCGCGCCAGGGGGGTGTCCACGACGCCGAACCTGATCGCGTTGACCCGCAGCCTGCGCGGCGCGAGCTCCACCGCCAGGGCGCGGGTGAGCCCCTCGACGGCGCCGATACTGGCGATGGCCGCGGAGGCGCCGGGGATCGGGCGGGCCAGGTAGTGGCCGGAGCTGAAGGTGATCGAGCCGCCTGCGGGCAGGCGGCGGGCGGCGGCCCTGGCCGTGCCGTACGCGCCCCAGATCCGGCCCTCCACGGCCTCGCGCACCTGGTCGTGCGGGGTGTCCAGGAGCGCTCCCGCGCTGAAGACGCCCGCGGTCACCAGGACGTGGTCGACCGGGCCCGCCTGGTCCAGAGCCCGGTCCAGGACGGTCTCGTCGGTGCCGTCGCCGGCGATGCCCGTCACGGAGACGCCGGGCGTCGTGCGGAGCCGGTCCACCGCGTCCGACAGGCGGGCGGGGTCGCGGGCCAGGAGGGCGACGCGGGCGCCCACGGAGGTCAGCAGGGCGCCGGCGGCCAGGCCGATGCCGGAGCTGCCTCCGACGATCAGCACCGTGCGGCCTTCCAGGGCGGTGGGCAGGGGCGAGGTGATGGGCATGGGGGCAAGGGTCGCGGACATGGAGCACTCCTCGTCGAGCAAATAAACCATCTGGTTGGTTTAGCTGGCGGCACCACCATGGCGCACGTTGGGCGAATAAGTCAACTGGATGGTTTAATCGGGGGTATGACGTACGACGCGGAGGCCACCCGGCAGCGGATCTTCCAGGCCGCCACGGCCGAGTTCGCCGAGCACGGGCTGGCCGGCGCCAGGATCGACCGCATCGCCACCGCCGCCCGCGCCAACAAGCAGGCCATCTACCTGTACTACGGCGGCAAGGAGAAGCTGTTCGGGGCGGTCGTGCGGGCCAAGATGGACGAGATCTGCCACACGCTGACCCTCGACCCGCGCACCCTGCCCGAGACGGTGGGGCAGCTCTACGACTGGTACCAGGAGCATCCCGAGCTGATCCGCCTGCTGCTGTGGGAGGCGCTCGAGGCCGGCGTGCAGGTCGAGGGCGAACAGGAGCGCAGGGAGTCCTACCGCGGCCACGTGGACGGCCTGCTGGCCGCCGGCCTGCCGGACCGGGCCATGGCGCAGGACTGGCTGTTCACCGTCCTCGGCCTGGTGGCGTGGAACTTCGCGGTGCCGCAGGTGCGCGGCCTCATCCTGGACGAGCCCGACCATGAGCGCGCCGTCGCCCGCCGCCGCGAGGTCGTGGTGGAGCTGGCCGGTGTGCTGGCCGAGCGGATGGCCGGAGCCACGTCCCGCGCCTGAACCCCCGATCGTCATCCGCGTGCGATTCCCGGCCGGCCGGGACATCCGGCGGCGGCTCCCGGGCGAATCACCCGCATGGGGACCGGCGTCAACAGAGGGGAACCGCCGCGATGACCGGGGACGACCGTTTCGGGCAAGACGTCGGGCAGGGCCGCAAGGACCGGCTGCTGGGCACCTCCAGCGAGGTCGTGACCGATCCGGTCACGGACTGGGCGAGCGACTTCTCCCACGTCGATCCGGTCTGGGTGGCCGATCCGTACCCGATCCAGGACGAGCTGCGGCGCAGCTGCCCGATCGCGCGCACCGAGCGGTTCGGCGGCGCGTGGCTGCCCACCCGGTACGAGGACGTGGCGGCCATCGCCTACGACACCGAGCGGTTCTCCTCCCGGGCGGTCATCGTCAGCAACAACAAGCCGCCACGCGAGCTGGCCCCGGCCGGCGACGCCCCGCCCATCACCTCCGACCCGCCGTTCCACCGGGAGGCGCGCAGGCTGCTGCTGCCGATGTTCACCAGGGCGGTGGTGGCCAAGCAGGAGGAGGCGACGCGGGCGTACTGCCACGAGCTGATCGACGCCATGCGGGGCCGGCAGGTCGTGGACGCCGCCCGCGACTACGCCCAGCACATCCCGATGCGGGTGATCGCCGACCTGCTCGGCTTCCCTCCGGAGGACGGCCCGCGCTTCCGCGAGTTCGTCGAGAACGTCCTGGAGAGCATCGACCAGCCGCCCGAGGAACGCCTCGGCCACCAGGACGAGCTGGCCGCCTATCTCGTCACGCAGATCCAGGGCCACCTCGCCGAGCCGCGCGACGACCTGACGACGTACCTGGTCAACGCCGAGCTGGACGGCAGGAAGCTGGACCCCGTGCACGTGGTCGGCACGATGATGCTGCTGCTCATCGCCGGCGTCGACACCACGTGGAGCGCCATCGGCGCGTCGCTGTGGCACCTGGCCGCGACGCCCGCCGACCGCGAGCGCCTGGCGGCCCGGCCGGCGCTGCTGCCGGTCGCGATCGAGGAGTTCCTGCGCGCCTACGCCCCCGTCACCATGGCCCGCCTGGTCAAGCAGGACATGCACTTCAACGGAGTGGACATGAGGGCCGACGACTGGGTCCTGCTGTCCTTCCCGGCGGCCAACCGCGACCCGGCCCGGTTCGAGCGGGCCGATGAGGTGCTCATCGACCGCGAGGAGAACCGGCACGCCGCCTTCGGCCTCGGCGTCCACCGCTGCGTGGGCTCGCACCTGGCCCGCATGGAGCTGCGGGTCGCCCTGGAGGTCTGGCTGGAACGCGTGCCCGCCTTCACCCTCGCGGACCCGGCGGCGGTGACGTGGGCGGCCAGCCAGGTGCGCGGCCCCCGTACCCTGCCGCTCCGCATCCTGTGACCGATGCGCTCCAGGAGGTCCGGCGCCCGGGCGGCGCCCCCTCCGGCTATCGTGGTGAGTAAATACTTACACACCATCGAGGGGCGACATCCACCATGAAGATCACCGTCTTCGGAGCCACCGGCGGCACCGGTCTGGAGCTCCTGCGTCAGGGCCTGGAACAGGCCCACGACCTCACCGCGGTCGTCCGCGACGCGGGCCGCCTCCCGGCCGATCTGCGCGACCGCCTCGACGTCGTCGAGACCGACATCATGAACCCCGCCGCCATCGCCCCCGCCGTCAAGGGCCGCGACGCCGTGCTGAGCGCGATGGGCTCGCGCGAGCGCGGCCCCACCACCGTCCAGGCCGGCAGCATCGCCGCCATCCTCGCCGCCATGCGCCAGGAGGGCGCCCGCCGCCTGCTCATGGTCAGCGCCGCGGGCCTGGAGGCCGACGCCGGCGACGGCCCCTTCACCCGGTACGTGCTCAAGCCCCTCGTCATCCAGCGCGTGTTCCGCCACTCCTACGCCGACCTGGCCAGGGCGGAACGCCTGGTGCGGGCCGCCGAGCTGGACTGGACGATCGTCCGCCCCGCCCGCCTGACCGACGACGGCCGCACGAACGCCTACCGCACGGCCTGGGACCTCAGCCTCCGCGGCGGTTTCAGGACCACCCGCGCCGACGTGGCGGACTGCATGCTGCGACTGATCAGCGACCGCGCCTCGGTCGGACACGTCATCTCGGTGGCCTCCTGAGGCGCCTGCGCCCGGGCCGGTGGCCTGCGCGCGTGGCCCGTCCCATCAGCCCAGGAGCACGGACGGGTCGCGTTCCGGCGGGCCCGCGGGCCACCACTCGTCCTCCCGCCGGGTGAACGGATACCAGCGCCCGTCACGGCCGTAACGCAACTGCACCGAGCCGATGGTCCACCGGTTGCGCCACGCCTCCACCTGGGGCGGGCGCTCCCCCTCCCAGCCGGACTCCAGCAGCGCCTGAGCCCTGGCCAGCTCCCGCCGCGGCGGCGTCCACGTGCCGTCCAGCACGTCCAGGCCGTCGGCGCCGCCGTAGCGCCACGCCTGGACGGCCGCGCCGAGCCCGAGGTCGAGGTCGTGCTCGGCGGCCAGCCGGACGCGGTCCTGGTACTCGCCCAGCTCCGGCAGCCGCCCGCGTCGCAGCAGCTCGCGGGCCCTCCCGGCGGCCGAGGCGGCCAGCACCCGCAGTGCGGCCACGTCCACGCCGGGGGCCGGCTCCAGGGCGGGCGCGGTGTAGGCCACGTCGTACGGCGGCGGCTCCGGCAACGGCGGCACCCCCGCCGCGTACGCCCGCGCGGCCGGCACCCCGGACGGCTCCTGGACGGGCGCCTCGCGCTCCTGCAACGCCTCGATGAGGTCGCGCTCGCCGCGCCCGCGCATCAGCAGCAGCACGAACGGGTCGGCGTCCAGCAGCCACGACGCCTGGTAGCACAGGGCGGCGGCGTGCTTGCAGGGGTGCCCCCAGTCGGGGCAGGAACACTCGGGCTCCAGGTCGCCGACGGCCGGCAGCAGCGGCACGGCGGCGTCCTCGGCCGCCTCCACCAGGTCGTGCGGCATGTCGCGGTCGAGCAGGGCCGCGATGTGCCCCGCCTTGGCGGCGACCTGGTCCAGGAAGCGCTCCCAGGCGGCGTCGGTGAGCTGCTCGACGCGGACGACGACGTCGTACTCGCTCTCGGCGACGGCGGCGATCCTGCCGGGGCTGACGGTGATGGGGCCGAGCCGGCCGTGCTTGGCGTAGGCGCGGCCCTTGCGCAGCAGGCCGTGGTCCAGGGAGGTGTCCTCCATGGCCTGGACCCAGGCGCGTCCCCACCAGGAGGTGGCGAAGCGGGCGCCGGCGCGCTGCGGAGGGAACGCGGCGAATCCACGGGCGGCGGTCATCGGGGCTCCACGAGAGCGGGGAGTGCGGCGGGGGTCATCTCAGCTCCACGAGGGCGGCGAGAGGCGGGGGTGGTCATCTCAGCTCCACGAGGGCGGCGAGTTCGGCGTCGGTCAGCTCGGTGAAGGCGGCCTCGCCGGAGGCCAGGACGGCGTCGGCGAGCGAGCGCTTGGCGGTGAGCATCCGGGCGATGCGGTCCTCGATCGTGCCTTCGGCGATGAGGCGGTGCACCTGCACGGGCCTGGTCTGGCCGATGCGGTAGGCGCGGTCGGTGGCCTGGTCCTCGACGGCGGGGTTCCACCAGCGGTCGTAGTGGATGACGTGGTCGGCGCGGGTGAGGTTCAGGCCGGTGCCGGCGGCCTTGAGCGACAGCAGGAAGACGGGGGCGCTGCCGTCCTGGAAGCGCTGGACCATCTCCTCGCGGCGAGGGACGGGGGTCCCGCCGTGCAGGAGCTGGGTGGGCACGCCGCGACCGGACAGGTGGCGCTCCAGCAGGCGCGCCATGGCGACGTACTGGGTGAAGACGAGCACGGCACCGTCCTCGGCGACGATGGTGTCGACCAGCTCGTCGAGCAGCTCCAGCTTGCCGGAGCGGCCGGGCAGGCGCGGGCTCGCCTCGTGCAGGTACTGCGCGGGGTGGTTGCAGATCTGCTTGAGCCCGGTGAGCAGCTTGACGATGAGGCCGCGCCTGGCCATGCCCTGAGCGTCGGCGATCTGGGCCATGATCTCGCGCACGACCGCCTCGTACAGGCCGGCCTGCTCGACGGTGAGCGCCACGGGCCGGTCGGTCTCGGTCTTGGGCGGCAGCTCGGGCGCGATGCCGGGGTCGCTCTTGCGGCGGCGCAGCAGGAACGCCCCGACGAGCCTGGACAGCCGCCCGGCCGCCTCGGTGTCGCCGGACTCGACGGGTTTGGCCCAGCGTGCCCTGAACCTGCCGAGCGGGCCGAGCAGCCCGGGCGTGGTCCAGTCGAGGATGGCCCACAGCTCCGACAGGTTGTTCTCCACGGGGGTGCCGGTGAGCGCGACGCGGGCGGCGGCGGGGATCTCGCGCAGGGCCTTGGCCGTGCCCGAGGCGGGGTTCTTGACGTGCTGGGCCTCGTCGGCGACGAGCAGGCCCCAGCGGTGGGCGGCGAGCCGGGCCGCGTCCAGGCGCATGGTGGCGTACGTGGTCAGCACGAACCCCTCCTCGGCGAGGGCGCGGTTGCTGCCGTGGAAGCGGCGCACGGGCACGCCCGGCGCGAACCTGGTGATCTCGCGCTCCCAGTTGCCCAGCAGCGAGGCGGGGCAGACCACGAGCGTCGGGCCGGCGCCCTCGGCGGCGCGGTGCAGGTGCAGCGCGATGAGCGTGATCGTCTTGCCCAGCCCCATGTCGTCGGCCAGGCAGGCGCCGAGGCCGAGCGAGGTCATCCTGGCCAGCCAGCGCAGCCCGGCGAGCTGGTAGTCGCGCAGGGTGGCGGCCAGGCCCGGGGGCGGATCGACGGCGGCGGGCTCGGCCAGGCGCTCGCGCAGCTCCTCCAGCCAGGCGGTGGGCTCGACGGGCACCTGCTCGCCCTCGACCTCGACCGTTCCCGTCAGGGCGGCGCCGAGCGCCTCGATGCCGGTCAGCGGCTTGAGGTCGCGCTGGCGGGCCTTGCGGGCCAGGTCGGGGTCGATGAGCACCCACTGGTCGCGCAGCCGCACGACGGGGCGGTGGGCCTCGGCGAGCCGGTCCATCTCGGCGGCGGTCAGGCGCTCGCCGCCGAGGGCGAGCTGCCAGTCGAAGCTGGTCAGGTGCTGCCCGCCGAGGAAGGAGGGCATGTCGGAGGGGGCGGCGTCACGATCTCCGAGTACGGCGCGGGCGCTGAGGCCGCGGACGAGCGACCTGGGCCAGTGCACGTCCACGCCGGCGGCGGCCAGCCGGTCGGCGGCACCGGCCAGCAGGTCCTCCACGTCGCCGTCGGAGAGCGTGAGCTCGTCGGGGACGGCGCTGTCCAGCAGGCGTTCCAGGCGGGGCCAGGCGCGGGCGGCGCGGCGCACGGCGAGCGTGGCCTCGATCCTGGCGCGGGCGCCGAAGCCGGGGTCGCGGCCGTGCCACAGGTCGGCGGCGTCCACGACGAGCGACGGGTCGGCCAGGCTGTGGAGCTGGACGACGGCGCGGAACTCGGCGCTGGCAGGGTCGTCGGCCTCGACGCGCAGCGACAGCCGCACGCCGGCGTCCAGGCCGGCCGAGACCTCCTCGGACCAGCGGCGCAGGTGGGGCACCTTGACGGGCCGGGCGGCGGCGAAGGCGGTGAGGCCGGTGGCGCGCACGGCGCCGGGCGAGCGCGGCATGGCGTCGGCGACGGCGTCGAGGAAGGCGCGCACGAGAGGCTCGGCGTCCGGCAGCAGCGGGCCGTCCGGGTGCGGCCGGGTGTCGCGGGGGACGGCGCGGGCGGCGGCGGGCATCGCGGCGGCCAGCTCGCGTACGCGCCGCAGGTCCTCGGCGTCCAGCGGCCCGGCCCGCCAGGAGTCGTGCTCGCCGGCCGTCACGCCGGGCAGGATGCGGCCCCGGGTGACGAGTTGCAGCGCGACGAGCGCGGCGGCGCCCCAGAAGCGGGCGGCCGGGTGGGCGTGCGGATCCGTGCGGGCCCTGGCCAGCGCCGCCACAGCCTCGCCGACGGGCACCAGGGTGGCCGCGGCGGACCTGGCCGTGACCTGGCCGTCCTGCTCCTCGGCCACGGTGACCAGGCCGTCCCCGCCGGGGTCGAGGAAGGCGATCTGGCCGGACCTGGGCGGGTCGCCGGGTTGGAAGACTGCCGAGTGCCGGACCAGATCCGTGGAAGAGCTCACGGCCGTACAGTGTACGGTACGGGGAGGGTGTGGTTTACCGCAGTCGGGATCGGGCAGGCTCCCCATTCCGCGTTTTTCCAGATCTTCCATAGCCTTGATCTCATGACTGACTGGCTGATCGGATTGATGGAGAGCCTTGGTGCCGTGGGGGCGGGGCTGGCCATCGCACTGGAGAATTTGTTCCCGCCCCTACCCAGCGAGGTGATCCTGCCGCTGGCCGGTTTCACGGCGGCCAAGGGCAGCATGGACCTCGTCGATGTCCTGGTGTGCACGACGCTGGGCTCGGTGGTCGGCGCGCTCGCGTTGTACGCCGTGGGCGCGTTGCTGGGCCGCGAGCGCACGCTGGCGATCGCGGCCAAGCTCCCCCTGGTCAAGGTCTCCGACATCGAGAAGACCGAGGCGTTCTTCCAGCGCCACGGACGCAAGGCCGTGTTCTTCGGCAGGATGATCCCCATCTTCCGCAGCCTCATCTCCGTCCCCGCCGGTGTGGAGCGGATGCCGCTTCCGATGTTCACGCTGCTCACGACGGCCGGCAGCCTCATCTGGAACACCGCCTTCGTGATGGCCGGCTACCTGCTGGGCGACCAGTGGCACCTGGTGGAGACCTACGCCGGCATCGGCAGCAAGGTCGTGCTCGGCCTGGTGGCCCTCGCGGTCGTCGTCTTCGTCGTGGTCCGGCTGACCGAGCGCGCGAAGGGAAGGCATGCGAGCCGCCGTTGAGGGCTTGCGCCTGGGCGGCGCGGTGGTCCTGGGCACGGTCACGGCGCTCGCCGAGCTGGTGTTCCTGCTGCTGACGCTGCCCTTCCTGGGCAATCCGAACGTGCGGGCCTCGGCCCGGCGGCTGGCCCGGCTGGAGGCCCGGCGCCTGCGCCTGGACCTGAGCGAGCTCGACGCGCTGGAGGAGGGCCGGGGCAAGCGGGCCGGCGGGTACCTGGCCGCCCGGGTGCCGGTCGGGATCCTGGGCGGCCTGGTGCTCGTGCTGCTCGGGTACGGGCTGTCGGTCGCGGTGCCCTTCGCGGCCGCCTGGGGGCGGGGCGAGGCGTTCGACGGGATGGTGCCCTCGGTGCCGCTGGTGACCTACCTCGGGGTCGCCGGGTTCGTGGTGCTGTTCCTGGTGCTGTCGGGCCTGGTCGGCGTGCACGCGCTGGAGCGCATGCTGGCCCGGCGGATGCTCGGCCCCGACCCCACGCAGGCGCTGCAGCGCCGGATCACCGAGCTGGCCGAGAGCCGGGCCGGCATCGTGGCGGCGGTCGACTCCGAGCGGCGCAGGATCGAGCGTGACCTGCACGACGGCCTGCAGCAGCGGCTGGTGGCGCTGTCGATGCTGATCGGCCGCTCCCTGCGCGGCCGGGCCGAGCTGATGCAGCAGGCCCACCAGGAGGCCCAGCAGGCGCTCGCGGAGCTGCGCGAGGTGGCCTGGCGGGTCTACCCGAGCGGGCTCGACTCCCTCGGGCTGGGCGAGGCGCTGGCGGGGGTGGCGGAACGCTCCAGCGTCCCGGTCACGGTAGATTGCCGGCTTGAGGAGCGGCCGCCGATGGCGGTGGAGACGGCGGCGTACTTCGTGGTCTGCGAGGCGGTGACGAACGCGGCCAAGCACGCCGGCGCCACGCTCATCACGGTCGAGGTGCGGCAGGAGGAGTCGGCGGTGGTCGTAAGGGTGCGCGACGACGGCTCGGGCGGCGCGCAGGCGTCGGGAGGCGGCCTGTCAGGGCTGGCCAGGCGGGTGGCGGCGCTCGACGGCCGGTTCGAGGTGACCAGCCCGGCGGGCGGGCCCACGACGATCACGGCGGTGCTGCCGTGCGGGTGATCCTCGCCGAGGACTCCACGCTGCTGCGCGAGGGCCTGGTGCGGCTGCTGCTGGAGGAGGGCCACGAGGTGCCCGCGGCCGTCAGCGACGGCCAGGCGCTCGTGGCGGCCGTGGACGAGCACCGCCCCGACATCGTCGTGGTGGACGTGCGCATGCCGCCCACCCACACCGACGAGGGGCTGCGGGCGGCGCTGGAGATCCGGCGCCGCCGGCCGGAGGTCAAGGTGCTGGTCCTGTCGCAGTACGTCGAGAAGCGCTACGCCACCGAGCTGATGAGCTCCGACGTCGAAGGCGTCGGTTACCTGCTGAAGGACCGCGTCGGGCAGGTCGGCGACTTCCTCGACGCGCTGGAGCGGGTAGCCGCGGGCGGTGCGGCGTTCGACCCCGAGGTGGTGCGGCAGTTGCTGGCCCGCACCACGCAGGTGGACCCGCTGGCCCGGCTGACGGCGCGCGAGCGCGAGGTGCTGGAGCGGATGGCGCAGGGGCTGACCAACGCCTCGATCGCCCAGGAGCTGCACGTGTCGCAGAGCGCCGTGGAGAAGCACGTCAACTCCCTGTTCGACAAGCTGAACCTGTCGCACACCACCGGCTACAGCCGCCGCGTGCTGGCGGTGCTGCACTTCCTGGAGTCCTGAGCCGGGCGTCAGTGGCGGCGCAGGGTGAGACTCGCCTCGCCGCCGCCGACCGCGAGCTCGGCCAGGCCGCCGATCGGGACGGTCGCGAGGGGGTAGGTGTGGCCGACGTCGAGGTTGGCCAGCACCGGCACCCCCTCCAGCGCCGGCTGGGTGGCGACGATCTGCTCCAGCAGCGGGCGCGTCATGCGGGTCTCGCTCTGGAAGCGGCCGATGACCAGCCCGCGCACCCCGGCGGCGTCCGGGAGCTGCAGCAGCGAGGTCAGGTTGCGGGCGAAGATCGCCGGGTGCGACTCGAAGTCGTCCTCCAGCAGGAGGATCACGCCGTCGAGTGACGGCATGTACGGGGTGCCCTGGAGCAGGCTCAGCGTGGCGAGGTTGCCGCCGACGACGGGCCCCTCGGCGGCGCCCGGCCGCAGCCGCCACCAGCCTTCGTTGGGGATGAGCTCGCGCTTGTCCTGGTCGAGGAACCACAGGTCGTCGCTCCAGGCGTCCGCGGGCGCCAGGGTGAGCGGGGCCGAGCCGAACATGACCTCGGTGAACCAGCGCAGCGTCTGCTCGAAGTGATCGCGCATCCCGAACGTCGACCAGTGCGGCCCCGAGTAGGTGACCAGCCCGGTGCGGGCCAGGATCGCGTTCTGCAGCGCGCTGATGTCGGAGTAGCCGCACAGGATCTTGGGGTTGGCGCGGATCAGCTCCCAGTCCAGGTACGGCAGGAGCTCGTTGCTGTTGTACCCCCCGATGACCGTGATGATCGCCGCGACCGACGGATCGGCGAAGGCGTCGTGCAGGTCGGCGACCCGGGAGGCGACGGCGGAGGAGTCGAAGGCGTCGCGCTCGTCCACGTGGCGGCCGTAGGTGAGGGTGAGGCCGAGCTCGGCGAAGCGGGCCTCGATGAGGCCGGTGTGGTCGTGCTCGGTCACCATCGCGCGGGATCGGGAGGGGGCCACGACGCGCACCACATCGCCCCTGGTCAGCTTGCGGGGATAGGTCATGTCCACCGACCCTACCGAGGCCCGTGCCCGCTTCTCACCCGCATTTCCCCGCCGACAAACCCATCTTTCTTGACAATTCTATTTGTCGGTGGAACGCTGGAGCCACCTTCGGAGAACAAGGAGCCGACAACCATGAGAAAGATCGTCGCGGGGCTGTTCATCTCGCTCGACGGCGTCATCGAGGCGCCCGAGACCTGGCACTTCCCGTACCTCAACGACGAGATGAGCCGGGCGGTCACCGCCCAGATGCAGGCCGCGGACGCCCTGCTGCTCGGCCGGCACACCTACGACGTCTTCGCCGCCCACTGGCCGCACCAGAGCGCCGACGACCCCATGGCCGCCACCCTGAACGCGGCGCCCAAGTACGTCGTCTCCACCACCCTGACCGAGCCCACCTGGGAGAACACCACGGTCATCGCAGGCGACCCGCGCAAGGAGCTGATCAGGCTCAAGGAGGCCCCCGGCGGGGACATCGGCATGAGCGGCAGCCCTACCCTGGTGACGTGGCTGCTGCGCGAGGGCCTGCTCGACGAGCTGAACCTCATGGTGCACCCCATCGTGCTCGGCCGCGGCCGCCGCCTGTTCGACGAGGGCACCGGCCAGCTCCCCCTGACGCTCACCCGATCCGCCACCTTCAGCACCGGCGTGCTGAACCTGACCTACACGAGGGCCTGACCATGCCTGCCAAGACCATCGCCGAGAAACTGCTCGTCAAGCCGGGCACCGTCGTGTGGATCTCCGACGACGCCCACCGCCCGCTGGTGGAGCCGCTGCCCGACGGCGCCCGCTACGCCGCGGACCTGAAGGAGGCGGGCGTGGCGGTGTTCTTCGCCGCCGATGCCGCCGCCGCCCGCCGGCTGCTGGACGAGCAGCGCGACCTGCTCACCGAGCCCGCCATCGTCTGGGTGGCCTACCCCAAGGGCAACAAGTCCGACATCAACCGCGACACGCTCTGGCCGATCGTGGGGGAGTACGGCCTGCGCCCCAACGGCCAGGTGGCCGTGGACGACACCTGGTCGGCGCTGCGCTTCCGGCCCCTGAAGGAGGGCGAGCCCCCGTTCACCGGCGGGCGCGGCTGAGCCCGCCCCGGCACGTCTTGCCCCTCCCGCCCAGACCTGCGACACTCCGGCCAGGTCCGATCAACGCCGCCGGAGCACGCCAGCGAGGAGGGCCGATGACGGCCACTGGGCACAGCCACGACCCGGCCACCCCGTACGCCTTCGACAACGACGCGCCCCACGCCGGCGAGCTGCTCGGCTCGCTGGGCGAGATGTGCGACGAGTTCACCACGGCCAGGCTCGAACGCCTCGGCGTCGCCGAGGGCGCCCGCTGCCTGGAGGTGGGCGCGGGCGCGGGCACGATCGCCGCCTGGCTCGCCGACCGCGTCGGCCCGCGGGGCGAGGTGATCGCCACCGACGTCAAGCCCCAGCACGTACGCCCGCATCCCCGGCTCACGGTCATGCGCCACAACGTGGCCGCCGACCCGATGCCGGCGGGCAGCTTCGACCTCATCCACGCGCGGGCGGTGCTGCAGCACCTGCCGCAACGCCACGAGGTGCTGGCCCGGCTGGCGGGCTCGCTCGCCCCCGGCGGGGTGCTGCTGGTGGAGGAGCTGGAGGCACGCTGGGCCGGGGCCGTCCTCGACACCCCCGACCCGCGCGCCCACGAGGTGTTCGCCGCCTACGAGAGCGGCATCCGCGCCGTCCTGCGGGCCAACGGCAACGACCCCTACTGGGGCCGCCAGGTGCACGCCGCGATGGCGGGGGCCGGCCTGGCGCGCGTGGAGACCGAGGCGTGGCAGCGCTCCTGGCGCGGCGGCACCGGTGTCGGCCTGCTGGCCCACCACGGCAGCAGGGAGCTGGCGCCGCAGCTCGTCCAGGCGGGCATGGCCGCCGAGGATCTGCGGCTCATCGCCGAGATCTCCCTCGATCCGCGCCTGGTGATGCTCGGCATCCCGCTGCTGTCCACCTCCGGCGTGCGTGCGGAGTGAGCGCAGTATGAGCCCAGCGTGAGCCCAGTGTGAGCACGAACGAGCACGGAGTGAGCAGGGAGTGAGCACGATCCGCCCCGCCGCGGGAGCGGCGCCGCCGTCGTGAGCCCGGAGCAGCAGGTCGTCGCGGCGGCCCGCGAGCGCGCCGCCGCCCTGGCGGCGCGGGACCCCGAACGGCTGCGCCGGTCGCTGCATCCGCGCTTCCACTGGACGTCGCACGCGGGCGAGCGCTTCGACCGGGACGGCTACGTGAGCGCCAACACGGCCGGGGCCCTGGCGTGGCAGGGCCAGAGCCTGACCGAGGTCGAGGTGGTGGTGTGCGGGCGGGCCGCGGTGCTGCGGTGCGTGGTGGCCGACGACGTGACCACCGGGGAGGGTGAGCGCGTGACGTTCCGGATGCCGGTGACGCAGACCTGGGTCGAGGAGGAGGGCCGGTGGCTGTGCCTGGCCGGGCACGCCGGACCGCGGCTTCATGCGGGCGGCCCCTGACGTCCGGCGATCGCCGCCGCCAGGGTGAGGGCGGCATATCCGCAGGTCACCGCCAGCCCTGCCCAGGGCGGGAGCGGGTAGTAGCTCCCGAGCAGGGTCGAGACGACGTCCACGTGCGCGAACGTGGGCACGCTCTGCGTGATCGCGAACCCGGCGGCCGGGGTGACCGCCAGCAGCCATGGCGCCAGGCCCGCGACGGCCGGCAGGTGGGGGGCGACGACCAGCGCGATGGCCAGAGCGGCGGCCACCACGGTCCTCTTGACCAGCTCGGCGAGGCCCACCGCCAGGACGGCCGCGGCGGCGCTCAGCGCCGCGTAGCCGGCGACCACCCGCAGTCCGGTGCCCAGGGTGATCGGCTGGATCGGGTTGTGGCCGGCGCGCAGCATCGCCAGGCCGACGGGAACCACCGCCCCTGCCGCCACCAGGCCCGTCACGAAAGCCGCCGCGCCGACCACCACTGCCCTGGCCACCACTGCCCTGGCCGCCACCGGCCTCGGCACCGGTGACAGCGCCGGTGACGGCGCAGGCCGCGGCCCGCCGGCCGGAAACGTGACCGCCGCCAGCAGCACCGGGATGAGCCCCACCGCCCCGCCGATCAGCAGGAGGTCGGCGCGCAGCCCGCCCTCCATCGTGGCGGGCCCGATGTCACCGCCCCCGGTCACGATCAGCTTGTCACCGGAGGCGACGGCCCGGCCCGGATGATGCGGCGTCAGGCCGTCCGACTCCATGACGACGCCGACGTCGTCGTACCGCCACGAACCGTCCGCACCCCGCAGCTCGATCCGATCGAAGGTGGCCGTGACCTGCGCGAACGCCGACGCCGTGTCCCACAGTGCGCCCGGCGAGGCGGCGAACAGCCCGATCTCGACCGTCTCCGGCAGAGCGCCGAGCGTGACCGCCCCGACCTTCGTCCACCGCGTGCCGTCGTCCGACTCGTACGCGCTGACGAGGTCGCCCGCCCTGGTCAGCCGCAGCCACTGCGGGCCGTTGTGCGGGCCACCGGGCACGTCGTGGATGTAGTTGTGCTGCATCCGCACGCCGTGCTCCCCGGTGAGCATGACGGCGGCGTACGGCGTGCCCCGCCGCAGGCTCTGCCTGACCAGGAGCCCCGCCTTGGCCCACGGCACCACCCCCTCCTTGACGTTGCGCACCCCCGGCACGACGTCCGGCACCCGCATCTGCCCGGTCAGCCCCGTCACGCGGGCGGTGATACTGCCGTCGCCCGTGAGCGGCTGGTGCACGAAGAAGTACTTGTCGCTGACCGCCGTGCCGTCGGGCCCCACCAGCGGCGCGGGGCAGGGGCCCTCGCCCTTCCCGGTGACGCAGGTGCTGCGGGCGCCTCCGGCGACCAGCAGCCCGATCGACACGGTGACAAGCACGGAGGCGGCCAGGGCGAGCAGCCGGCCCCGCGAGGAGCGGAAGGCGGCCCACTGCGCGCGCAGCGACCCGGATCGGCGCGGCGTTGATGAACTCATGCCGACGGTTGTAGACGGCGCCCGGTTCCGGTGCGGTCGCGGCGGCTGCGACCGGGTTGCGACCGGGGATCTGGCATCGTGGGAGGCATGGCACCCCGACGCGGCGGCCCCGCCCGCACGACGACCGGCGGCAGGCGACGGTGAGGGTTCTCGTCGTGGAGGACTTCGAGGTCCTCGCCCGCTCGATCGGGACGGGGCTGCGCCGCGAGGGCATGGCCGTCGACGTCGTCCTGGACGGGACTGCTGCCGTCGAGCGCCTGGCCGCCACGCGCTACGACGTGGTGATCCTCGACCGCGACCTGCCCGGCGTCCACGGCGACGACATCTGCCGGCGCCTGGCCCGCGGCCGTTGCCGGACCCGCGTGCTGATGCTCACCGCCTCCGGCACGATCGAGGACCGCGTCGACGGGCTCGGCCTCGGCGCCGACGACTACCTGCCCAAGCCGTTCGCATTCGCCGAGCTGGTCGCCCGCGTCCGCGCGCTGGCCCGCCGCGCCGCCCCGCCGCTGCCGCCCACCCTGGCGTGCGGCGACATCACCCTCGATCCGGCCCGCCGGACCGTGCTGCGGGCGGGGCGGCGGCTCGATCTGAGCCCCAGGGAGTTCGCCGTGCTGGAATGCCTGCTCGCCGAGCCCGGCGTGGTCGTCTCCGCCGAGGAGCTGCTCGAGCGGGCCTGGGACGAGGCCGCCGACCCCTTCAGCAGCGCCGTCAAGCACACCGTGCACCGGTTACGGGCCAAGCTCGGCGACCCGCCCGTCATCGAGACCGTCCGCGAGGGCGGCTACCGCCTCGGACCGGCATGACCGCCAGGAGGTCCCTGCAGGCGCGGCTCGCGATCGCCTACGCCTGCGGCATCTACGCCGCCGGGGTCCTGGTGCTGGTGATGGTCGACGTCCCGCTCGCGAGCATCCACGCGGCCGTCCCCAAGGACCCTGGCTCGCGGGGCGCGGTCACCGCGGCCGGTCCCGGCATCAGCCTGCCCCAGCTCCTCGTCGGGTCCGCCGTCGCGCTGGCCGTGCTGGTCCCCGTCGCCCTGGCTCTCGGCTGGTACGTCGCCGGCCGGTTCCTGCACCCGCTGCGCGCCATCACCGCCACCGCCAGGGACATCTCCGCCGGAGACCTCCACCGGCGCCTGGACCTCGGCGCGCCCGGCGACGAGCTGACCGAGCTGGGCCACACGCTCGACGACCTGTTCGCCCGCCTGCAGGCCTCCTTCGACGCCCAGCGCCACTTCGTCGCCAACGCCTCCCACGAGCTGCGCACCCCGCTGGCCGGGCTGCGCACCCTGCTCGAAGTCGCCCTCGCCGACCCCGGCGCCGACATCGCCACCCTGCGCTCGGCCTGCCAGGAAGCCCTTGAGCTCGGTGAGCACCAGGAGCGGCTCGTCCAGGCCCTGCTCACCCTGGCCACCAGCGAGTGCGGCGTCACCCGCCGGGACCCCCTCGACCTCGCCCGCGTCGCCGGCACCGTGCTCGACTCCCGCCGCGACCAGGCCAGGCGGGCCGGCCTCGGCCTCGCCGAGGAGCTCGCGCCCGCGGTGACGGCCGGCGACCCCCGGCTGATCGAGAGCCTCGTCGCCAACCTCGTCGACAACGCCATCCGCCACAACCGCACAGACGGCCACATGACGGTCACCACGCGGGTCTGCGGCACGCAGGCGGCCCTCACCGTCGCCAACAGCGGCCCGGTCGTCCCCGGCGACCAGGTCCAGCGCCTGTTCCAGCCCTTCCAGAAGCTGGCGGCCGGCCGCCGCGACGGCTACGGGCTCGGCCTGGCCATCGTCCACGCCGTCACGCAGGCTCACCGCGCCACCCTCACCGCCGCCGCGCCTGCCGAAGGCGGGCTGTCCGTCACCGTGCTGTTCCCCCGAGGCCCTTCGGCTTGAGTTCGCCCATAGGCGAATGCCTAGCGTCGTGGCCATGACGCGAGACAACCTCAACGCGCCCCTCCGGATCGCCGTGGTGATCGGCAGCGTGCGCGAGCCCAGAATGGCCGGCCCCCTCGCCGCGTGGCTGGAGCACGAGCTCACCAGGATCGACTGGCTCGACCTCGACCTGATCGACCTGGCCGCGGTCCCGCTGCCGATGCACGAGATGCAGCCGGGCGGCGCGGCCACCTCGCCGATCGCTGGCCGGCTCGCCGACGCCGACGGCTTCGTGTTCCTCGTGCCGGAGTACAACCACAGCTTCCCGGCGCCGGTGAAGAACGCGATCGACTGGCATTTCACCGAATGGGCGTACAAGCCGGTCGCGTTCGTCGCATACGGCGCCTCCGGCGGCATCCGCGCCGTCGAGCAGTTGCGCACGGTCTTTCCCGAGCTGCGGGCCACCACCGTCCGGGAGTCGGTCCTGCTGCCGATGGCGTGGGAGCACCTCGACGCGGGCGGCCGTTTCGTTCCGCCGCCGGGCACGGTGGAGGCGCTGCACACGATGATGACGGAGCTGCGGACGTGGGCGCGGGCACTGCGCCCCGTCCGGGCGGAGTCCCGGGCCGAGTCCTGGGCCGGGGACGGGGCCGCCGAGCCGGCCGGGCGGGCATGAGCAGGCTCACGGGGCCGGAGCTGCGGGCCGGGGTGGTGCTGGCCTCCGGCGGGCTGATGGCGGTGCTGGACGCCACGATCGTCGCGGTGGCGCTGCCGTACCTGATGGGGACGTTCGGCGCGACGCTGGCCGCCGCGCAGTGGATCATCACCGCGTACACGCTGGCGATGGTCGCGACGATGCCGCTGGCCGCCGGTCTGGCCGCCCGGTGGGGCGCCCGCCGCGTGTACCTGGGGGCGCTGGCCGCCTTCGCGGCCGCCTCCGCCGTCGCCGGCGCGGCGGACGGCCTGGGCTGGCTGATCGCGGCGCGGGCGGCGCAGGGGCTCGGCGGCGGGCTGATGACGCCGCTGGGGATGGCGATCGGGTTCGGCGCGGTCGCGCCCGAGCGCCGCGGCCGGATGATGGCGATCACCGGCGTGCCGATGCTGGCCGGGCCGATCCTGGGCCCGGTGCTCGGCGCGGTACTGCTGGGCACCGGGTCGTGGCGGGCGCTGTTCTTCGTCACGGTGCCGCTGGCGCTGCTGGGCATCGCGGGCGCGCTGGCCTGGCTGCCGGCCGACGGCGCCGCCGGGCGGCGGACCCGGCTCGACCTGGCGGGCGCGATGCTGCTGGTCCCGGGCATCGTCGCGGTCGCGTACGGCATCAGCGCCCACGACGCGCCCGGCTGGGTGCGGATCGCCACGGCCGCCGCCGGCGCGGTGCTGGCCGGAGTGTTCTGCGTGCGGGCGACGAACCGTCCCGAGCCGCTGCTGCGGATCGGCCTGCTCGGCAGGCCGGGGTTCGGCCGGGGCGCCGCGGTCCTGGCCCTGTACGCGGCTCCCTACTTCGGCTCGGCCGTGCTGATGCCCGCCTACGTGCAGACGCTGCGCTCCGACAGCCCCGCGATCACGGCCGCGCTGATGGTGCCCGGCGCGATCGGCATGGGCGTCAGCCTGCAGATCGCCGCCCGGCTCCTGGAACGGCTCGGCCCCCGGCTCGTCGTCGGCTCCGGGCTCGGCCTGGCGATCGCCGCCGGCCTCGCCCAGGTGGCCGTCCTGCGGCCGGACACGCCGTACGCGCTGCTCGGCCTGCTCGCGCTGCTTCAGGGAGCGGGCACCGGGGCCGTCATGATGCCCACCATGTCCAGCTCCAGCCGCGACCTCGACGGCCCCGACCTGGCGTCGGGCTCCGCGCTGCTGTCGCTGGTGAACACGGTCGCCAACGGCGTGGGCACCGCCGCGGTCAGCGCGCTGTTCACGGCGCTGAGCGGCGCCGCCCTCACGGCGGCGCCCGGGCCGCCGGCGCAGGCCGCCATCGTGGACGCCCTGCGGCTCACGCAGGCGGCGGGTCTCGTCGTGATGGCGCTCGCCCTGGCCGTACGCCTGCGCGCCCCGCGCCGCCCCCCGGCCATACTGGAGCGGCAACGACCATCAGCGAACGCGGGGCAGGCGCCATGACCACCATCGAGCACCCCGGCCGTGCGGCGAGCCAGGCCTCGCTCACGGTCGGTCAGGTGGCCGGGGCCGCCGGGGTGACGGCCAACGCCGTCCGCTTCTACGAGCGCTACGGCGTGATCAGCGCGTACCGCAGCAGCGGCAACGCCCGCCGCTTCACCGTCGACGCGGTCTGCCGGATCAGGCTCGCGCTCGCCGCGCAACGCGTCGGGATCACGCTCAAGGAGAGCGCCGCCATCCTGGCCGCCATCCCGCCCCTGTCCCACGATCTCGCCCTGTGGACGGCCGCGGGTGAGGAGCTCGTACGGATCGGCCGCGCCCGCGTCACTCAGCTCCAGGAGACCGTGGACGAGCTGGCCGGCCTCGACTTCCTCCAGGCGGAACACGACCGGGCGCGGCCCTGAGCTGGACTCTCCCACGGGGGGAGGCCTCATGCTGGCCCATCATGACCGTGCCGGGGACAGGGAGAGCGGACGTATGACCATCGTGCAGGGCATCGAGGCCCGCGGCATGCAGCACTGCGAGACGACGGCGCTGGGCGTGCTGCTGCGGCACGAGGGCCTCGATCTGTCCGAGCCCATGCTGTTCGGGCTCGGCTCGGGCCTGTCCTTCGTCTACTGGGACGGCAAGGGCATGCCGTTCCCCTTCCTGGGCGGCCGCGTCAAACCCTTCGAGCTCACCAGGAACCTGGCCGCCCGGCTCGGTCTCACGCTGACGGTCGCCGAGACCACCTCACCGCGCAGGGCGTGGCAGAACGTGGCCGCCGCCATCGACGCCGGCCGGCCGGTCGGCCTGCAGCTCGACTCCTTCCACCTGGACTACTTCCGGTCCAGGGTGCACTTCGGCGGCCATGTCGTGGCCATGTACGGCTACGACGAGCACGACGCCTACCTGGTGGACACCGACCAGCAGGGCGGCACGGTGCGCACCGGCCTGGCGGCCCTGGCCGCGGCGAGGGCCGAGCGCGGCCCGATGACCGCCAGGAACCGGTCCTTCACCCTCACCCTGCCGTCGCGCCCGCCCGCCTGGCAGGATCAGCTCGTCCCCGCCATCAGGGGCTGCGCCGAGGCGTTCCTGGCCGCCCCCATCGCGAACCTGGGCCACCGCGGCATCGCCAAGGCAGGCAAGCAGGTGCCCGGCTGGCTGCGCCGGGCCGGCGAGCCGCGGCGGGACCTGCCGCACGCCGCCATGCTCATGGAGCGCGGCGGCACCGGCGGCGCCCTGTTCCGGGCCCTGTACCGCGACTTCCTCGGCGAGTGCGCCGGGCTGATCGGCGACGAGCGCCTGCGCGCCGGTCAGCGGCTGTACGCCGAGGCCGCCGTCCTGTGGACGCAGGTGTCCGCCCTGATCGCCAAGGCGGGGGAGAGCGGCGACGCGGACTGCCTGGAGCAGGCCGGCGCCGTCCTTGAGGAGCTGTCGCGCATCGAGCACGACGCCATGCAGGTGCTGCGCACGTTGTAGCCCGGCGGGGCGGCGAGCCACCCGCGCAGAGCCCGAAGGACTGCCCCCGGCTACGCCGTCCGGGACGGGCGCTCGACGGGGCGGGCCATGAGATGGCGGGCCAGGGCGAGCGCGGCCAGCACCGCCACGAGCGCGCACACCCCGGTCCAGCCGGTCCGGCCGTGGGCGAGCGTGCCGAGCCAGGAGCCCGCGGCGCCGCCGGCGTACGCGCAGGCCATGAAGGCGGTCGTCAGCCTGCTGCGGGCCTCGGCGCGCAGGCCGTAGACGCGGACCTGGTTGGCCACCATCCCGGACTGCATGGCGACGTCGAGCAGCAGGGAGCCGAGCACGAGCCCCGCCAGGCCGGGCGTCCCGCCGAGGCCGCCGATCGCGAGCACGGGCGCCGAGGCGATGACCCCGATCAGGCAGACGAGGTTGACCCTGTCGGGGCCCCGCCGGTCCACCAGCCGGCCCGCGATCGGCGTGCACACCATCGTCGCCGCGTTGACCAGGGCGAGCACGCCGGCCGCCGACGCCGGCAGGCCGTAGGCGGGGCCGGTCAGCAGGAGCGTGACGCTGGTCCAGACGGCCGAGAAGCCGGCGAAGACCGTGGCCTGGTAGAGGCAGGAGCGGCGCAGCTCCGGCTCGGTCCGCAGCAGCCGCAGCGACCCGGCCAGCAGCTCCGGGTACCGCTGCGCCGACGGCGGGGCCGTCTCGGGCAGCGCGCGGAGCAGGACGAGCGCGATGATCGAGACGATCGCCGCCGCCACCAGGTACGGCGCGCGCCAGCCCAGCCACTCGGCGAGGACCCCGCCGAACGTGCGCGACAGCAGCATGCCGCCCAGCCCCCCGCTCAGCAGCATCCCGCTGACCATCCCGCGGCGGTCCTCGCCCACCAGCCCGGCCGCCATCGGGCCGATCACCGGCCCGGCCACGGTCGCGGCGCCGGTGAACACGCCCGCGGCCAGCAGCGCGCCCAGCGTGGGCGCGCTGCCCGCCGCCAGGAGCCCGAGGGCCGTCAGAGCGAGCAGGCCGACGATCAACCGGCGGTGCGGGATCCGGTCGCCGAGGGGCACCAGCAGCACGATCCCGGCCGCGTAGCCGAACTGGGTCGCGGTCACCACCTGGGCCGCCGTCTCCGGGGCGACGCCCAGCCCGGCGGCCACCGCGGGGCCGACGACCTGGGGGAAGTAGACGTTGCCGACCGCCACCCCGCCGGCCAGGGCCAGCAGCAGGATCAGCGCCATGCCGGGCCCGCCGTCCGGCCGGGAACGCGGCCGGCCTGTACGGGATCGCCCTGAACCCGGCCGGTCCGCACGCGGGGAACTTGCGCGCGGACGGCCCGGATGCAGGCGCCCGGTCGTGATCGCGATGCGCTGCCCGCGAGGCGCAGGTGTCATGTCCGCCAGCACAGCGCCCGAGGGGACGTGCGGCCAACTGATGTAGCCTGCAGCTTAATGATCAGCTACGAGCTCGGCGTCGAAGACCTGGCCGACACCCGGTTCGCGATCTCGCCGCTGGCCGAGACGGTCTTCAGCCTGCGGGTGCTGCGCGAGCCCGGGCTGCACACGGCGCACCTGCCGTGGCGCAGGGCGGTGCTCGCCCGGCTCGGCGCGGCCGGGACGGACCGGCTGGTGTCCCTGGTCGGGGAGAAGCTCGCCCTGCCGGACTTCCTGACCCCGCGGCCGGCGACGTTCGCGCCGACGTTCGACGAGGAGCTGGCCGTCGTCCGGCGGGCGGCTCCGCGGCTGGTCCGCCGGGACCTGCCGGCCGCGCTCGTCCTCGGGCCGGCCCTCGCCGACGACGAGGCCGCGGTCGCCTTCCGCGACGCGGCCTGCGAGCTGCTGCGCCGCTACTGGAAGCTGGCCATCGAGCCGGTCTGGCCCCGGATGCGGCGGGTGCTGGAGGCCGACATGACCTACCGGGCGCGCCGGCTTGCCCTGGGCGGCGCCCGCCTGCTGTTCGCCGACATGCACCCGAACCTGCGCTGGCAGGACGGCGTGCTGCACATCTCCAAGATGATCGGCCACCACCACGTCGCCGCGACCGGCCAGGGGCTGCTGCTGATGCCGTCGGTGTTCGCCCACAAGCCGGCCCCGCCGGTCAGCCCGGAGGAGCCGCCGAGCCTGGTCTACCCCAGCCGCGCCGTGGCCACGTTGTGGACGCCGCCGCCCGCCCCGGACGCGACCGCGCTGACGGCGCTGCTCGGCGCGCCCCGCGCCCGGCTGCTCCACCTGCTCGAGGAGCCGCTGCCGACGGTCGAGCTCGCCCGCCGCCTGCGCGTCACGCCCAGCGCCGTCTCCCAGCACCTGCGCATCCTGCACGGTACGGGCCTGGTCGCCCGGGCCCGGGACGGCCGGCAGGTCCTGTACCGCCGCACCGAGCTCGGCGACCGCCTCTCCGGCCCGCCATGAAGCGCCACGCTAAATCGTTTGGCCGCCGGCGCCGCAGGTTGTGAGCTGAAGCCCTCACGATCGCCGGACAGGGAGCGGGATGAAGACCAAGCGGCTCGGGCGCAGCACGGTGCAGGTCACGGAACTGGGCTTCGGCGGCGGCCCGCTGGGCGGGCTGTTCACGCCGCTGTCCGACGAGGCGGCGGCCGAGGCGCTGGCCGCGGCCTGGGAAGGCGGGATCCGCTACTTCGACACCTCGCCGCACTACGGGATCGGGCACTCCGAGCGCCGGATCGGCGAGTTCCTGCGCCAGGTGCCGCGCGAGCGGTACGTGCTGTCCACCAAGGTCGGCCGGCTGCTGCTCGCCCAGGACCCGACGGGCCGGACGGACGAGTTCTTCCACGTGCCCGCCACCCACCGCCGGGTGTGGGACTTCTCCCGCGACGGCATCCGGCGCAGCGTCGAGGACTCCCTCGCCCGCATGGGCGTCGACCGCTTCGACGTGCTCTTCCTGCACGACGCCGAGGAGCACTTCGAGGCCGCCCTGCGCGACGGTTGCCCCGCGCTGGCGGAGCTGCGGGCCGAGGGCCTGGTCGGCGCCATCGGGGCGGGCATGTACGACACCGGCATGCTCACCCGGCTCGTGCGGGAGAGCGACGTGGACGTCGTCATGTTGTCGGGCTACTACACCCTGCTGCAGCATTCCGCCCTCGACGACCTGCTGCCGGCCTGCGCCGGACGCGGCGTCTCGGTCCTGGCGGCCTCCGTCTTCAACTCCGGCGTCCTGGCGGCGCCACGGCCCGCGCCGGACGCGTGTTTCGAGTACCGGCCCGCCTCCGGGGAGGTGCTGGAGCGCGCGCACCGCATCGCCGACGTCTGCGAGGCGCACGGGGTGACGCTGCCCGCCGCCGCCATGGCCTTCCCCCTGCGGCATCCGGCGGTGGCGGGCATCGTGGTCGGCATGCGCTCGGCCGAGGAGGCCGGCCGCAACCTGGCCGCGTTCGCCACGCAGGTGCCGGAGGGGCTGTGGGCCGATCTGGCGGCGGCGGGGCTCATCGACGAGCGGGCGGCGCGGGCGACCCCTTGAACCCCCGCCCCGCTCCCCGAAGGCGGGCGATCTCCTCGCGGCACGTCGGGTTCGTCCGGTCCGATCATGAGCAGGTACGTCGAGGGAACAAAGGATCGCCGGCGGGCCCGGCCGTCGCTGGGCGAGGATGTCGGTGAAGAGCGTGAAGAGGGGAGCGTCCTGGTGAGACCCGTGTACATGGCCGCGGCCGTGCACGTGCCCGCGCCGCCGGAGCAGGTGTTCGCGGTGATGACCGACTGGTCCCGGCATCATGAGTGGATGCTGCTGACCACCGCCCGGCGGGTGGGCCGGGACGGGCTGGAGGCGTACACGGGGGTGCGGCCGTTCGGCTTCCTCGACACGATGACGATCACCCGCTGGGAGCCGCCGGCGCTGGTGCGCGTCACGCACACCGGCCGCGTCGTGCGCGGGCGCGGCGCCTTCAGCGTCCGGCCGGAGCGGGGCGGCAGCCGGGTGATCTGGGCCGAGGAGCTGGAGCTGCCGTTCGGCGCGCTGGGCAGGGCCGCCTGGCCGCTGGCCCGGCCGTTCGCGGCCGCGCTGACCCGCCACTGCCTGCACCGGCTCGCCGCGCTCGTGCCGCCCGCCTGAGCCCGGGGGGCGGCCTGCCCGCCCCGGTGCACCCCGAGTGGCCTGCCCCGTGCCGGTGCACCGCGAGTGGCCCCGGCCGCCTGAACCCGCGAACCTGGGCGGCGTCCCGTCCGGATCGTGAACCTGACGGGCCTCCCGCCCGACTGTGCAGGGTGACGGGAGGACGAGATGAGCGATGAGCTGCTGGTGGTCCGCGCCCAGCTGGGTGAGCGGGCGGCACTGGCCGAGCTGGTGACCCGATGGCGGGTGCCGGTGTGGACGTACGTGCGGCGCATGCTGGACGCCGAGCGGGCCGACGACGTGAGCCAGGAGATCTGGCTGGCGGTGGTGCGCGGCCTGCCGCGGCTGCGGGAGCCGGGCCGGTTCGCGCCCTGGCTGTTCACCATCGCCCGCCGCTCGGTCACCGACCGGCTGCGCGGCCAGTACGCCCGCGAGCCCGAGACGCTCACGGCCGGCGAGGCCGCCGCCGGGGACCCGGTGGAGGCCATGGTGGACCGAGCCGAGCTGATCAGCGCCCTGACCCGGCTGCCGGTGCCGGAGCGCGAGGTGCTCGTCCTGTACTACCTGGAGGACCTCTCGGTGGAGGACTGCGCGCAGGTCTGCCAGGTCCCGGCCGGAACGATCAAGTCGCGGCTCAGCCGGGCCCGCCGGCTGCTGCGCGCCCATCTTCAGGAGGGAGAGCGGTCATGAACGAACGCGAGGAGCCGCGCCTGTCCGCGCGGGAGATGCTCGAGCGGCTGGAGCCGTCGCTGGGCGCCGGCCGTCGGGTGCGGGCGGTGACGGCGCTGGTGGCCGGGCTGGCGGGGGCGGTGTTCGTGGCCGCGCTGTGGTGGGGCGAGCCCGGGCCGCTGCCGGGCCGTACGCAGGCGGCGTTCGCGCTGTTCACCGTGATCTGCCTGGCGTGGGCCGGATACGGCGGCTGGCTGGTGCGGCGGCGGGTGCCGCTGTTCGCCACCGACCGGGTGATCGCCGCCTGGATGGGCCTGGCCGCCTCCGTCGCCACCACCGCCCTGGCCGGTGTGGCCGCCGTCCAGCGCGGCGCCGCCGTTCCCTGGCCGGTCCTGGCGGCCGGCGGGCTGTTCGTGGCGGCGGCGCTCGTGCTGGTCGTCCGCGCCCACGCCCGGCGGGCGGCGCTGCTGCGGCGGTTGCGCGAGCTGGGCGGCACGCGGGAGCGGTGAGCTCGGCTGCATCCGGCGGGCGGCCGTCGCCGGCTCGCCCTTGACCAGGGGACAGGTAGGTCCGCCCCGGCGGCGGGGTGACCGGCCCCCAGGAGACCTCGGCCGGCGCCTCGCCCGCACGCCCGGGCGTCAGCTGCCGTATTCCGCGGCGATCCGCTGAGCGATGGCCTCCGACTTGGGGGTGTAGACCCGGTAGAAGTCCCTGCCGCACTCCAGATCGTCCAGAGCGGCCTGGATCTCCCTGGCCAGGTGGGGCCTGGCCTCGGCGGGCGTGAGCGTGGCTCCGAAGGTCCGCTCGACCTCACCCTTCTTGACGGGCGGCGGCACGTCGGCAACGTCCTCGCGCTGCCTGCGCCCGATCTCGTCCTCCTGGTCGAGGAACGCGATGCGGCCGCGCTGCGACAGCTCCGACGGCATGGTGGCGGAGACCTCGTAGCCCTTGCCCGTCAGGCAGGTGGCCATGCTCGAGGCCAGCTCGACCAGCTCGGCGTCGCCGTCGATCTCCCGCCGCACCGCCCGGTCGGAGGCGGCGGCGAGCTGGTCGAACAGGTCGGTGTCGGACTTCACGTCCTTGCCGAGGACCTGCTTGGCCGCGACGGCGACGCAGGCGTTGACGGCCTTCCAGTAGCTCTTGCGCTGAGCCGGGGAGAGCTTGGTCCAGACGTCCCCGTTGGGGTCGGCCCCCGAGAGGTCGGGCATGCTGTCGGGGCTGTCCGGGCCCTTCGGGTGGACGTACACCGCGAAGACCCCGAAGCCGTACTTCGCCCGCTGGGCCTTCAACGCCTCGTAGTCGCCGGCTCTGCGCCTGCGCTCCTCGTCGGTGACGAGCTCTTCCCGCGGCACGTGGGCGATGTACCTGAAGCCCTTCTGTTTCATGCAGTCCGCCTTGACGGACTCGAACCGGTGCCGCTTCTCCTGCGCCGTCGCGGCCGGCTCCGTGGGAGGCGAGGCGGCCTTCCCGGCCGGCCCGGGGTCACTCCCGCAGCCGCTGAGCACGGCTGCGGCGGCCAGGGCCAAGGCGGTCTTGCTGATGGTGTTCAAGGTCGGTCTCCCCGTATGTCGGCCTCACGCGCGCACGCGACCGCCTGGGTGCCCGTACGGCTCGGCGCGGCGTGCGGCCCCTATCATGATCAGCGCCAATGTGGATCTTCTTGGCACGCCAGGCGACGATACTCCGTTCAATGAAGTATCGTCAATCGCGGCGGCGGCCCCCTCCGCGCATCGCCCGCCACCCGGGCCCTTTCCCGAACCATTCAGCAAGCCCGGCGTCACCCTGGCCCGGCCGGGGAAGAGAAGATCGTCTCAGGCGGCCTTACGAGACGGGAGTCCGTATCGCCGTGTGCACGCGAAGTAGCGGCTCTCCTTGCGGCGCCGACCCCAGGGCGATATTCGTTAGTGCCGCTCGAACGAAATATAGGGCCGATTGTTCGAAAATCGGGCTTTGCACCTGGTGGGGGGACGATTCGGGCGACCGTCGCTAGCGTGGAAAGTGTCCATAGCGCCGTTGCGGCGACATTCGTACACCCGTGAACGACGCTTCGACTGGTTCCAGGCCTGACCTGGAACTCATCCCTCCATCAGGAGCAGATCAATGGTGAAACGACTTCTCGTCGCCATGGCCGTGGCCTCGTCCACGCTGGTGATCAGCAGCCCTGTCACCTCTCAAGCCGCCACCGTCACCGACACGAACTGCACCGTCGCCGGGCAGAGCGCCGCACCCGGGAACGCCGCGGTCAAGTGCCGCTGGAAGACCGTCTACGGCGACTGGTGCAAGCAGTGCTACAGGCACGGAAAGTGGAGGACCGAGTACTGCAAGGACGCAGATGAGGTCGAGGACGACTAGAAGCAGCTGGGCGCTCGACTAGCGCCAGCGCATCCGGCGCTCCGCGAGGATTCTCCTCGCGGAGCGCCCTTTTCCCGGGCCAGAGGGAACCCGCGGGATCCGGCCGGTGTAGGCAGGGCATGGCTTCCTGCACCAGACGCCGGGCTCTGGCCCTCGGCGGCGCCCTGGCCGGCGCCGCCGCGCTCCTGCCGGGCTGCTCCAGCGACCCGGGCGCCGGCCGGCGGGCCGGTACGCGTCCGGCGCGCCCGCCCCGGCCCGGACGGCTGTACGCCGACACCGCCACCGGGCTGGCCGTGGCCGATCTGGCCACCGGCACCGTACGCGCCACCTACCCGGGCGCGGTCCCCGAGGCGCGCTGGGGCCGCCTGTACCAGCTCGCCGACGGCCGCCTGCGCACCTGGGAGGCGGGCAGCGGCCGCCTGGCCGGCGACGTCGCCGCCGCCGGCGAGCAGATCAAGGCCGTCTCGGCCGGCCTCGTGGTGACCGGCCCGCCGCCGGGGCCGCGCGACGGCACCACCCTGACCCTCACCGGCGAGGGCCGGCCGCGCACGTTGCGCCTCGACGGCAACATCGAGCCCGAGGCCTTCTCCCCGGACGGCACCACCATGTACGTCCTGGACCTCCTGCCCCCGAACGCCCCTGACCGTTACCGCGTGCGCGCCTACGACCTGGCCCGCCGGCGCATGGGCCCTCTGCAGACGCGCGACAAGCGGGCGGTCCCGGCCGGGCAGGAGGAGGAGATGCGCGGCCGGGGACGCCAGGCCGTCCTCGACCCCGGCCAGGACGTCCTCTACACCCTCTACACCCATCAGGACAGCCACCTGCACACCCGTGACCTGGCCGCCGGCGAGGACCTCAGCCCGGGGGCGCACGCCTTCGTCCACGTCCTGCATCTCGGCCGGCGCTGGGCGTACTGCCTGGACCTGCCCGCACCGTTCGGGCTCGGCCCGGCGGCGGCGCACACGCTGGCGCTGGGCCTGGCGGGCCTGTACGTGTTCGACGCCTCCAGCGGGCGCGTGGTGATGGCCTCGACGCAGGACCTGACGATCAGCCGCTCGGCCCTGCTGGGCCGGGCCGGCTCGCCCGGTCAGGCAGGCGCAGGGCAGGCGAGGGCGGACGGCCAGGCGGGCCAGGGCGAGGAGGCGGGGCAGGCGGGGGAGGCGTTCGCGGTGTCGGGCGGCGGTCAGCTGTACCTGGCCGAGGGCAGGCGGCTGCTGGTCTGCGACGACCGCACCCTCGCCCTGCGGGCCATCTGGGACCTTCCCGGCCCGGCACGCGGGCTGGCGTTCCTGGGCGGCGAGCTGCTGGCGGGCGCGGGAGAGCAGGTCCTGCGCCTGGACCCGGCCACCGGCGCCCGCCTGGGCGCCCTCATCCTGCCCGGCCTGCGCACCCTGCGCCATGCCGAGGGCGCCACCGGCTGACGGATTGGAGCGGGCCGCTCACCCCACGGACGCGGGCAGGTCACGGCCGGCGTGGCGGCGGGCGACGGCCGCCGCGAACGCCGAGACCACCGGATGCGGCCGCCGCCCGTCCCCCGCCAGCTCCGGCTGGAACAAGGTGGCCAGGAAGAACGGATGCCCGGGCAGCTCGGCCACCCGAGCCGTGCCGTCGTCGGCGTGCCCGGAGAACACCATCCCGTGCCCGGCCAGCGTCTGCTTGTAGTCCTCGTTGAGCCCGTAGGAGCAGATGTAGGACTCCGTCGTCGAACCGGCCCCGACGATCTGCTCGATCCGCGTGCCGGGCACCAGCAGCACCCGCCCTTCGTGCCCGGCCAGCGAGCACGACAGCGGCGTCAGCAGGAGGTCGGCCGCGCCGGGCTCGTTCTCGGCGTGCGCGACGGGCAGCCCGCACACGTGCCGGGCGAACTCCAGCAGCATGTGCTGGAACCCCGCGCACGTGCCCAGGAACGGGATCTGCTGCTCCCGCGCCACCCGCACGGCCTCCACCGCGCCCGCCTCGTCCCGGTAGGGGCTGCCGGGCACCAGCCAGACGCCGTCGAACCCGGCCACCCCGCTCACGTCGTCGGTCGGCATCCAGTACGCGTCCAGCGCGATCCCGTCCCGCTCGCGCAGCGCCTCCAGCAGCAGGGGGATCCGGGCGTGGGATCGGACGCCGGGGGAGCGGTCCCCCACAAGAGCGATTCTCATGGCACCATCGTGACCGGCGCCCCTCGTTAAGCGCCAACGATGATTCCTGCACTCACGATAAGCGACGCTGATGGACCCGCACCTGCTGACCACGTTCGTGACCGTCGCCCGGCACGGCTCGTTCTCCGCCGCCGCCTCCGAGCTCGGCTACACCCAGTCGGCGATCTCCCAGCAGATCGCCGCCCTGGAGGCCGACCTGGGGCTGCCGCTGCTGCGCCGCCGCCCGGTCGAGCCCACCCCGGCGGGGCGGCGGCTGCTGGAGCACGCCGAGCCGCTGCTGCTGCGCCTGCGCGCCGCCCGCGCCGACGTGCTGCGCACCGCCGCCGGGCCCCGCCACCTGCTGCGCCTGGCCGCCACCCCGCTGGCCGTCAACCCGGCCGTGGCCGCCCGCCTGGCCCGGGCCCGTGCCCGCATGCCGCGCCTGGAGGTGCGGCTGCGCACCTGCCGGGCCGAACGGCTGGCGGCCCTGGTCGCCGAGGGCCACGCCGACCTGGGCCTGGCCGACGGCATCGCCGCCCCGAGCGACCCGCTGCGGCTGCCCGACGCCGGCCCCATGACGACGGCGGGGGTGACGGAGGAGGACCTGGTGGTGGTGCTGCCGTCGGGGCATCCCCTGGCCGGGCGGGCGTCGCTGCGGCTGGCGGACCTGATCGACGCCCGCTGGCTGCAGACCCCGCTGTGCCCGCTCGCCCGGCTGCGGGACCTGGTGGGCGACGGCTTCCCGGCGGGCCTGGCGTACGAGGGGGACGACGTGCACACCGTGCTCGCCCTCGCGGCGGCCGGCCACGGCCTGACCCTCCTGCCCGCCTCGGCCGTCCCCGGCGGCGGCATCACGGCGGTGCCGGTGGCCGCCCCCCGGCTGGTGCACCGGGTGGAGCTGCTGCACGCCGCCCTGCCCCCGGGCGCGGCCGCCGCCCTGGCCGCCGCGCTGACCCTCCGGCCGGACACCCAAGACCTGGAACGCGGCATAAAAGACCGGTCTGTGTAGATATCTTTCATTCGTCTTCGCGGGTTGGTTGAATACTTTCGCCTCTGCTTCCCCTCAACCCCCCGGAGGGAACAGCTCGTGAAAATCCTCACTCGCTTATCGGCCACCGCCGCGGCGGCCTGCCTGGCCCTGCTCGGCCCCGCCCACCCCGTGGCGGCCGCGACCACCACGGTCGACAACGCCACCGCCGGACGGTTCACCGCGAGCGCCGGCTGGGGCACCTCGGCCTGGTCCGGGCAACGCTACGGCGCGGACTACCGCTTCGCCGCACCCGACACCACCGCCAGCGACGTCGCCTGGTTCAAGGCGTCGATCCCCGCGGCCGGGCCGCACCTGGTCGAGGTGTGGTATCCGGCCGACCCCGGCTACAACAGCGCCACCCCGTTCATGGTGGCCACCGCCGACGGCACCCGCAGCATGGTCGTCGACCAGCGCGCCAACGGCGGCCGCTGGGTCAGTCTCGGCACGTTCACCCTGGCCGCGGGCGACTACAACGTGGTCGGCGTCAGCCGCTGGACCAGCCAGCCCGGCTACGTCGTCGCCGACGCCGTCCGGATCACCTCCTCGACCGGGAACCCCTCGTTCTCGCTGCCCCTGCCCCGCACCGCGCTCCCGCGCAGCGAGTACGACGACCCGCACCACGACTATCCCGCCATCGACCTGCCGGTCGGCACCGGCACCCCGGCGTACGCGGTCCGCGCCGGCACGGTGACGATCATCGACGACAGCCTGTGCGGGCGCGGCGTCAACCTGACCGGCACCGACGGCGCCATCTACACCTACTGCCACTTCTCGTCGTGGTCGGTCTCGGGCGGCGCGTCCGTCGCCGCCGGGCAGCAGATCGGGCTGACCGGCAACACCGGCAACTCCACCGGCCCGCACCTGCACTTCGGCATCCGCACCGGCAGCACCCGCCGCTGCCCGCAGAACTTCCTGCTGGCCGTCTACGACGGCGCCACGCCGCCGGCCGCGACCAGCCTGCCCACCACGGGCTGCTCCTACGCCACCCGTTCGACCGAACCGGTCATCCCGCTCGGCTGACACCCGCGGCAGGCCCGCCGGCACGCTGCCGGCGGGCCTGCCGGCAGGTTCAGGCGTGCCAGTCGCCCGCCCCGCCCGGCACCGGCGCGTCCGGGTCGTACGGGGTGCGGGTGAAGACGAAGGTGTTGAGGTCGAGATGGTCGGCCGCCACGCGCAGCGTCTCCCCGGCGTAGTAG
This sequence comes from Nonomuraea thailandensis, assembly GCF_024172165.1. Taxonomy (GTDB): domain Bacteria; phylum Actinomycetota; class Actinomycetes; order Streptosporangiales; family Streptosporangiaceae; genus Nonomuraea; species Nonomuraea thailandensis. The sequence goes on from NZ_JAMZEB010000002.1 coordinate 3,821,368, forward strand.
CCGTCCAGCCCCAGCCACGTCCCGTCGTCCTGCGGCACGAACCGCGAGGCCCGCCCGGCCCCGCCGACCGGCTCCAGCGACAGGCCCCGCTCCGGCAGCAGCCGCAGCGTGTACGCCTTGGGCCCCCAGTGCCACAGCCCGGTCAGCGCGAGCAGCCCCGGGTCGGCGGCGACGGGCCGCCACTCGTCCGGCAGGCGCGGCTCGTACCGGTCGAGGATGTCGAGCAGGTCGGTCAGCAGGGTGCCGCTCATGCCGCTGGTGGTGTTGGCCAGGAACAGCGCGCCGACCCCGTCGGCGGCCTCGCTCCACACGGTGGCCAGGAAGCCGGGCATCGAGCCGCCGTGCCCGGCCAGGCGGCGCCCGCCGATCCTGGCCAGCTGCAGCCCGAGGCCGAAGCCGCCGGTCCAGGCGTCGCCGTCGTCGACGCCGATCGGCTCGCGCATCTCGGCCAGGGTGCCGGGGCACAGCACGCCGCCGGTCTCGCCGCCCAGGAACGCCGCCCAGCGGGCCAGGTCGTGCGCGGTGGACCACAGCTGCCCTGCCGGGCCCATGGCGTCGGCGTCGTGCTCGGGCTCGGCCTGCACCACGTCGGCCCACGGGTGCACGGCGTAGCCGGTGGCGTGCGGGGCGCGGGGGCGGGCGGTGGTGGCGTGCATGCCGAGCGGGTCGAGCACCTCGGCGCGCAGCGCCTTGAGCCAGGTGGTGCCGCGAAGGCGGGCCACCAGCTCGCCGAGAACGGCGAAGCCGACGTTGGAGTAGTGGAAGCGCCGCCCGGGCCGGTGCTTGAGCTCGCCGGGCCCGAGCCGCTCCAGCAGGTCGCCGGTGGGGATGCCGGGGGTGCGCTCCCACCAGGAGGTGGGCGGCTCGGCGGTCAGGCCGGCGGTGTGCGACAGCAGCTGGGCGATGGTCAGGTGGCCCAGCCGGGTGCCCGGCAGGTGCCGTTCGAGCGGGTCGTTCAGCTCGAGCGCGCCCTCGTCGCGCAGCCGCATCACCACCACCGCGACCATGCTCTTGGTGATCGAGCCGATGCGGTACTGCGTGGCGGCGGTCGGCGTGGCGCCGTCCACGCTGCCGCGCCCGGCGAACCACGCCGTCCGCCCGTCGCGGACGATCGCCGCCGTCAGCGACGGGATCCTGCATTCGGCCTGCTCGACGGCGAGCCTGCGCAGCAGTGCGCGCGCCGCCTCTTGTCCCACCTGCGTCATGGGCGACAAGGGTAGCGTTCAGATCGGGATCAGCCGCGGCCCGATGAGCTCGCCCTGGTGGGGCTGGGGGTGGGCCTGGTCGTGGTAGTAGTGGCCGGCGTACCAGACGACGACGTTGGCGCCGTTGATGTTCTCGCCGTCGAGGAAGCGGTTGAGCGCGGCGCGGTTGCGCGGGCCGGGGTCGCCGTCGTCCAGCTCGCGCGGGTGATGGCGCAGGAACCACAGGTCGGACACCCCGTAGGCGTCGGCGGTGCCGTCGAACGGGCCCGGGTGGATCTGCAGGCCGCGGCCGGAGGCCTTGTCGCGCACCTGCCAGTGGCGGGCGGGCGGGCGGCGCCGCCGGGAGGTCTCGCGGATGATCGTGACCGGCTCGGGGATGAGGGAGCCGGTGTCGTCGATCTGCTCGACGACGTCGTTGCCGGCGCCCTCGACGTCGAAGTCGAGCCGCCAGTAGCAGTGGTGGCGGTGCACCAGGCACGTCATCGGGTTGCGGGTGGCGGCGAACCCGAAGCGCGGCAGGATCTCGCCGTCGTCGGCCAGCCGCCAGTCGCTGGCGTAGCGGTACCAGCCGGCCTCCAGCTCGCTGACGATGCGCAGCTGCCCGCCGTCGTGGTGGAAGGCGACGCCCTGGAAGTTGCCGGAGTCGGTGGAGGGGCGTTCCAGGATCGTGCGGGGCGGGCGGGTGCACAGCCGCCATCCCCAGCCGACGGGGTCGCTGCCGGCGGCGCTGAAGCGGGTCTCGAGGTTGACGTCGTCGCGGAAGGTGGTGCCCTCGTCGTACTCGACGTTGAGGATGGGCAGGTGCGCCTGCCGCAGGACGAGCCGGCCGCGGTAGCGGACCTGGCGCAGCTCCACGCCGCCGCCCAGGCCGGGGCTCCTGGGCGCCGAGGCGCGCGGGCGGACCACCAGCAGGTTCCACAGCTCGGTGCCGCCGCGATGGACGCGCACCCGCACCTGGTCGGGGCCGCCGCGGTCGGCCAGCGCGTCCACGCCGGCCGGGACGCTGTCCTCGCAGTCGTGGTGCATGCGCACGTTGACGCCGGCGGGCGTCCAGTCCACCGAGCGGGCGGCCAGGTCGACGGCCACGATGCGGTGCCGCAGCCCGGTGGGCTCGCCCGGCGTGTACAGGCCGAGGGCGGGGCGGCGCACGGTGGTGCCGTCGGGGTTCTCGGCGTCGGCCAGGGACGGCATGGGCCGGTAGACGACGACGTCGTCACCGGCGGGGAAGCGCGGGTCGGCGCGCAGGATCGCCGCCGCGGCGACGAGCTCCTCGCGGCTGGGCGGCGGCCGGAAGGAGCTGGGCCGCAGCTCGGCGCGCTCGGGACGGTCGAGGGTGCCGCGCAGCTCGACGGCGCGGTTGCCGACCGGGTCGAACACGGTGGCCTGGAACGGGGCGTTGTCGCCGGGGTCGTGGCCCAGCCCGGGCGCGAAGGCGACGGTGAGCCGCTCGGGGTCGGCGACCTCCAGCGCGGCCAGCGCCTCGGGGTGCTCGGCCACGGCCTGGCGCAGCCGCTGCTCGCTCAGCCCGGTGCGGGGGACGGCTTCGAGCGTGACGCGTACGTCGTCGGTCATGCTGGACTCCTTTGCGGAGGGTCAGCGGGAGGGGGCGCGGTCGAAGGCGTCGAGGATGAGCCGGGTGGCGTCCAGGTCGCGGGCGGTGGCCCCGAGCCAGGGCACCTCGATGGGGCCGGGCCAGGTGTGCCCGCCTCCGTCGATCGTGTACAGGCGCAGTGTGGTGCCGCCCGGGCAGGATTTCCAGTCACGCACCCGTATCCCCGCCGACAGGGTGCCGGTGGCGCGGCCCGCGCATTCGAAGAGGTCCGCCCAGCCGGCCGCCGCGTCCTCGACGGGGTCGAGCACGACCAGGTCGGCGAGCGTGCGCAGCTCGCCGGTGGCGTCCTGGAACGGGTGGCCGCCGCGGTAGGGGACGATGCGGTCGGCGGTGCCGTGGAAGGCCACCACGGTGGTGGGCGGCGGCCGGCGCTCGCACGGGCGCACGATGTTGAGCCCGGCCACGGCGGCCACCCCGCTCAGGCGGCCGTCCAGCTCGCAGACCAGCGCGGTGGCCATCGCGGCGCCGTAGGACAGGCCGGCGGCGAACTCGCGCCGGTCCTGCACGCACAGGCCCCGCTCGAGGTGGTCGAGCAGGGCGGTCAGGAACGCGGTGTCGTCGGGCCCGGAGGTGTGCGGCAGCGTCCAGCCCAGGCGGCCTTCGGCGGCCTGCGGGGTGGCCACGATGTAGCCGCGGCGTGAGCCCTGCTCCGGCAGCCGGCCGTAGGCGGCCTGCTGGGCGGCGCTGGAGCCGAGGCCGTGCAGGTCGAGCAGGACGGGATGGGGGCCGTCGCCGCTGGGCAGCGACAGCAGGAAGCGGCGTTCGAGCCCGCCGGAGCGCAGCCGGTGGGTGCCGGGCTCCAGGGGGCGCGCGGCCTGGCAGCCGCTGGAACCGGCTCGCGCCGCGGAGGCCTGCGGCGCGGGGTTCTGGGGGCTTGCGGGCGGGGGCGGCGCGCCGCCGCAGCGGGCGGCCAGCAGCAGGGCGGCCAGGAGCAGGGCCGCGCGTGTGGGCATCGCCGTCTCGCCTCCCGCCGCAGGGACGTCCGCAGGCAGTGCTTGTAGGCAGTGTCTGTAGGCAGTGTGCTGGACGGCGGGGCCGCGCGCGAGTCCCCGTGCAGCGCGGCGGGGCGCGGGCTGCATCCGCCCGCGCCCCGTGCTCTTTCCTGGCAGCCCCTCAGCGGCGGGCGCGGGTCTTGCGCCAGGTGAAGCCGCCGGGCAGGTTGACCGACACCGTACGGCGCCCGTCGGCGCCGCGCGTCACCCGGAACAGCCGGTTGCCCCAGCTGTGGCCGACGCCGCGGTTGGACAGGTTCAGCCGGAACGGCCCGATCTTGATCGACTTCCGGTAGCTCAAGCCCATATCGCTTTCCTCCGTTGAGTTCGCGGAAAGCCTTCGACTACCCCGGGAACGCGCGACATATCGCCTTGTTCAAAGCGGAGGTAATGCCCCGGCCCGGCAGCGGCGGGCGGTTCCTGCTCTAATCTGGCCCCAGACGAAAGGGGAGGATCAGGTGGCGCAAGGTCAAGACGGCCCGGCCGCAGCGACGCTGGACGCCGTGCTTGAACGCATCACCTATGCCAACGAGGAGACGGGCTACACGATCGCCCGCGTCGCCACCGAACGCTCCGGCGCCGACCTGCTGACCGTCGTCGGCCCCCTGCTCGGCGCCCAGGTCGGCGAGTCGCTGCGGCTGCGCGGCCGCTGGGCCTCCCATCCCCGCTACGGCCGCCAGTTCGAGGTGTGGTCCTACAGCACCGTGCTGCCGGCCACCGTGCAGGGCATCCGCCGCTACCTCGGCTCCGGCCTGATCAAGGGCATCGGCCCCAAGATGGCCGAGCGCATCGTCGACCATTTCGGCACCGGCACCCTGGAGGTCATCGAGCAGCAGCCCGAGCGGCTGGTCGAGGTGCCCGGGCTCGGCCCCAAGCGGACGAAGATGATCGCCGCCGCCTGGGAGGAACAGAAGATCATCAAGGAGGTGATGATCTTCCTGCAGGGGGTCGGCGTGTCCACCTCCATCGCGGTGCGCATCTTCAAGCAGTACGGCGACACCTCCGTCTCCGTCGTCAGGAGCCAGCCGTACAAGCTGGCCGACGACGTGTGGGGCATCGGCTTCAAGACCGCCGACACCATCGCCCAGGCCGTCGGCATCCCGCACGACAGCCCCGAGCGCGTCAAGGCCGGCCTGCGCTACACCCTGTCGCAGGCCGCCGACGACGGCCACTGCTACCTGCCCGCCCCCAACCTGATTGCTGACGCCGTCAAGATCCTCGACGTGCCCGCCCCGCTGGTCACCACGTGCCTGGAGGAGCTCGTCGGCGACGAGGGCGTGGTGCGCGAGACGATCCCCGCCGGCGACAACGACGTCCCGGCCGTCTACCTGCCGCCCTTCCACCGCGCCGAGACCGCCCTGGCCGGCGGCCTGCTCTCCCTGCTGCACAACGGCCACGACCGGCTCAAGGCCTTCGCCGACGTCGACTGGGAGCGCGCCGAGACCTGGCTGCACGGCCGGACGGGCGCCGAGCTGGCCGCCGAGCAGCGCCAGGCCGTCCGCCTGGCCCTCACCGAGAAGGTCGCCGTCCTGACCGGCGGCCCCGGCTGCGGCAAGAGCTTCACCGTGCGCTCCATCGTGCTGCTGGCGCGCGCCAAACGCGCCAGGGTCATCCTGGCCGCCCCCACCGGCCGCGCCGCCAAGCGCCTGGCCGAGCTGACCGGCCACGAGGCCACCACCGTGCACCGGCTGCTGCAACTGCGCCTGGGCGGCGAGGCCACCTTCGACCGCGACAACCCCCTGGACGCCGACCTGGTCGTCGTCGACGAGGCCTCCATGCTCGACCTGCTGCTGGCCAACAAGCTGGTCAAGGCCGTCGCGCCCGGCGCGCACCTGCTGTTCGTGGGCGATGTGGACCAGCTGCCGTCCGTGGGCGCCGGAGAGGTGCTCAAAGACCTGCTGGCCGCCGGCAACGTCCCGCGGGTGCGCCTGACCCAGATCTTCCGCCAGGCGCAGGAGTCGGGCGTCGTCGTCAACGCCCACCGCGTCAACACCGGCCGCCACCCCGTCCTGGAGGGCATGAAGGACTTCTTCCTGTTCCCCTGCGAGGAGCCCGAGGAGATCGCCGAGCTGACCGTGGACGTCGTCGCCCGCCGCATCCCGCGCCGCTTCCGCCTCGACCCGCGCCGCGACGTCCAGGTGCTGGCGCCCATGCACCGCGGCGCCGCCGGCGCAGGCGCGCTCAACATCGCCCTGCAGGAGGCGCTCACGCCCGCCCGCGAGGGCATGCCGGAGCGGCGCTACGGCGGCCGCGTCTTCCGCGTCGGCGACAAGGTCACCCAGTTGCGCAACAACTACGACAAGGGCGCGGCCGGGGTGTTCAACGGCACCGTCGGCATCGTCACCGACATCCGCCCGGACGAGCACAAGCTCACCGTCCTGACCGACGAGGACGAGGCGGTCGACTACGCCTTCGACGAGCTCGACGAGCTCGCCCACGCCTACGCCGTGTCCATCCACCGCTCCCAGGGCAGCGAGTACCCGGCCGTCGTCATCCCGCTGGCCACCAGCGCGTGGATGATGCTGCAGCGCAACCTGCTCTACACCGCCATCACGCGGGCCAAGAAGCTGGTGGTCATCGTGGGCTCGCGGCGGGCGCTGGCCCAGGCCGTGCGCACCAAGGGCGCGGGCCGCCGCCACACCGGCCTGACACACCGCCTGACCCGCCACTGACCCGCGGCTGACCAGCGGCGCTGACGGGCCGCCACCCACTTCCGGCAGAAGTGATTGAAATGTGATCGAACTCTCCCAAAGGATTCCGCGTCTTACATGCGGGAGCATTAAAGTTTTTGGGGTGCCATTGTGGTGCCGTGGGGAGAGGACAAAGTTGAACGTTGCGCCCGCTCGGAGGAGACCCGCCACCGCGTTCGCGCTGCTCGCGGCGGCTGTCCTGACGGCCTCATGCTCCGGCGCCCCTGCCGCGCAACCACCGGAAGCCTCCGAGGCGACCACCACCGCCACCCCCCAGGCCCCCACCGTCAAGATCACCCCTGACGAGGGCGCGAGCAAGGTCAGCCCCGAGAAGAAGGTCGTCGTGGCCGCGGCCGGCGCCCCGCTCGACAACGTCACCGTCGAGGCCGACGGCGAGCAGCTCGAAGGCAAGTACAACGCCGACAAGACCCGCTGGGTGTCCAGGACCGCGTTGAAGCCGTCCACCAGCTACAACGTCTCGGCCACCGCCGGCGTCACCACCGCCACCAGCACGTTCACCACAGCCAAGCCCGAGCGCGCGCTGCAGGTCGCCGACGTCACCCCCAACGCCAAGGGCGAGACCCTCGGCGTCGGCGCTCCCATCATCGTCACCTTCAACCAGCCCGTCACCAGCAAGGCGACCATCGAGCGCGCCCTGGAGATCGAGGCGGAAAAGCCCGTCGACGGAGCCTGGCGCTGGATCAACGACACCGTCGTCATCTACCGCACCGCCAAGTACTGGCCCGCCCACCAGAAGGTCACCTTCAACGCCAACATCACCGGCATCAAGGGCGGCAAGGGCCTGTACGGGGTCAAGGACTACACCGCCAACCTCAAGATCGGCGCCAAGCAGATCAGCAAGGTCGACACGCGCAAGAAGATGATGTACGTCTACAAGGACGGCAAGCGCGTCCAGACCATGCGCATCAGCGCCGGCATGGCCACCACCCGCGAGTACACCACCACCTCCGGCGTGCACCTGACCATGGAACGCGGCAGCCCCGTGCGCATGATCTCCCCGGGCCGCAAGAAGGGCGACCCCGGCTACTACGACGTCATGATCAACCACGCCGTGCGGATCTCCAACTCCGGCGAGTACGTCCACGCCAAGGACAACGTCTGGGCCCAGGGCGTGCGCAACGTCAGCCACGGCTGCATCAACGCCCGCCCCGACCAGGCCCGCTGGTTCTACGACAACGTGCAGCGCGGCGACGTCGTCGACATCACCGGCACCGACCGGGAGCTGGAGTGGAACAACGGCTGGGGATACTGGCAGATGCCGTTCTCCCAGTGGAAGAAGGGCAGCGCACTGAACAAGAGCAGCAAGTCGTGACCCGCGACCACGCCGTCCCGCAGCAGCCCGCACTCCAGCGGCCCGAGCCCGCGCCTCGGGCCGTGTCCCGGCAGCCCGTGCCGCAGGGGCCGGTCGTCATCCGGCCGGCCCGCGACGGTGACGTGCCCGCCGTCCTGGCCATGTTCGACTCCGCCGTCGCCTGGCTCACCGCCCAGGGCCGCACCGGGCAGTGGGGCAGCCGTCCCTTCACCGGCGACCCCAAGCGCACCGCGCAGATCACGTCCTTCCTGGCCGGCGGCGGCATGCGCATCGCCGAGCACGGCGGCGAGCCCGCCGGCTGCATCTCCCTCGGCCCCGCCCACGACTACGTCACCCCGGCCAGCGAGCCGGAGCTGTACGTGCAGATCCTGGTCCTCGACCGCCGTCACGGCGGCCACGGCATCGGCCGCGCCCTGCTCGACCGGGCCGCCGGCGAGGCCCGCGACCGGGGCGTCGGCCTGCTGCGCGTCGACTGCTACGCCGGCCACGACGGCCGCCTGGTGGCCTACTACGAGAGCTGCGGCTTCACCCGCGTCGCCCCCTTCACCGTGGGGGAGTGGCCCGGCATGCTCCTGCAACGCCGCCTGTGAGGCCCGCTCAGGGGGCCTGGAGCATGCGGAAGACGAAGTAGTCGACCGTCCAGCCGTCCTTGACCAGGCTCCGCTGGGCGACGGTCCGCGTCACGAACCCTTCCTCCCCGGCGAGCCGCCGCAGGTAGGCCAGGTCCCCCGAGGTGCCGAAGGAGATCAGCATCCGCCCGCCAGGGCTGAGGTGACTCCTGGCGTTGCGGAAGAACGTGGTCATCGCCTGGTAGTTCTCGTCGGTCATGGCGGCCTCGAGCAGGTCGCGCGGGGCGAACCAGCGGAACGGCGGGTCGAAGACGATGAGGTCGAAGCGGCCCTCGACGTTGCCGAACACGTCGCTGTGGCGGACCTCGACGCGGCCCTCGACACCGTTGCGGGCGGCGTTGCCGCGGGCGGTCTCGACGGCGACCGGATTGATGTCCACGGCCAGGACCCTCGCCGCGGCCGAGGCGGCCAGGATCGCGTTGACGCCGCTGCCGGTGCCCATGTCGAGCACGTGATCGTCATCCCGCACCTCGGCGAGCACCGCTTCGCCCAGCAGATGCGACATGCCGGTGACCGGATGCACCTGCGGCGGGATCACCAGGGTCGTGCCGAGGTAGGTGAAGGTCCGGGTGGAGGCCGCTTCGGCGCTTGCGGCCTCGTAGGCGCTGTGGTGCCACCGGCGGATGCGCTCGGCCTCGCTCTCGGACAGGGTGGAGGCGTAGGCGGGGCCGGCCTGCCGGGGACCGGCCGGGTCGGGGTGGGCCATGCCGGCATCGTACGCGGGCGTGCCCTTCGGCGGCATGCCGATAAAAGCCGCTTGCCGGGCGGGCCGGGCCGGGCCGTGTTGTGATCGGCCCTGCCAGAGCGCCGAGGTGAGTGTGCGCCGAGGACCTGCGGCACGCCCGGCCGGGCTCTGAGGTCAGGGGACGACGCCGACGCCAGTGAGAGCGGGACGACACCTACCACCGGCGGCTGAGGAGGCTCGGCCGGCCATGACCGGGACAAACGACTCCTCCTGATCCATCAGGAACACCTGGACGGCGTTCGGGCACCGCCAGGCGATGTCCCGGCCCCGGCGCTCTCTCCCGCCGCCCGAACCGAACCGTTCAGTTGGATACACTTGCGCCATGGCCGCCTCCACCAGCACCGATTCCGTCGCCGACCGGATCGTCGCGGCGGCGACCACGGAGTTCGCGCGCCACGGGATCGCCGGAGCCCGCATCGAGCGGATCGCCAAGGCCGCGCGCACCAGCAAGGAGCGCGTCTACGCCTACTTCCGCAGCAAGGAGGAGCTGTACCGGCATGTGGCCGGGCGGGAGCTGTCGGCGCTGGCCGAGGCCACCCAGATCGACCCCACCGACCTTCCCGGCTACGCCGGGCGCGTGCACGACTACCTGTCGCGCCATCCCGAGCGGCAGCGGCTGATGATGTGGGGGCAGCTGGAGCTCGCCCCCGGCCAGGCCCTGCCCGGCGATCCCGTGCGGCAGTCGATGCTCCGCAAGACCGAGAAGCTGCGCCAGGCGCAGGAGGCCGGCCACCTCGATCCCTCCTGGGCGCCCGAGGACATCCTGATGTTCACCAGCCAGGTCGCCACCTCCTGGGTCCTGCAGGCCGACCTGGTCCCCGCCGGGCAGGAGCGCGAGGCGTTCATCGCCGCCCGGCGGGCCGCGATCGTCGCCGCCGTGCAGCGGATGTTCCCCGCCACCTCCGCCCCTGACACCACCCGGCCCCGCTGACGGGCCCCCTGCTTCACCGCGCACACGCCTTGATCGGCCTTCATCGCATCCCAAGGATTTCCTTGACATGCGCTCGTGATTGACCTTCGATTCCAAGCATGTCTTTGGAATCGTGGAGGAAGCGGCCACGGCAGGTGCTCGACGACCCGGCCGCCATGCGGGCATTCGCCCACCCCGTCCGCCTGGCACTGCACGAGCTGCTGATGCGGGCCGGCGCCACGACCGCCGCGGACGCCGCCCGCGAGGTCGGCATCAGCCAGGCCCTGGCCTCCTACCATCTGCGGCAACTGGCCAGGTACGGCTTCGTGGAGCAGGCCGAGGCGCGAGACGAGCGCGAACGGCCGTGGAAGGCGACGTCGCTGACCCAGGAGTGGTCCGGCGCCGAGTCCAGCCCCGAGGTCACGGCCGCCCGCGGCCTGCTGGAACAGGTCATCGCCGAACGGGCGCTGGCACGGCTGGCCGAGTGGCAGGAGCGCCGCGCGGACGAGCCGGACCCGTGGCGGACGAGCGGCGGGATCGGCAGCTCCTACCTCTATGTCACACCCGACGAGCTCGCCGCGTTCGACGCCGCGTTCACCCGCCTGCTGGAGCCGCTGATGGCGCGGATCGCCGACCCCTGCGAGCGGCCGGAAGGAGCCCGGCCGGTCCTGCTGACCACCCTCCTGGTCCCGCTCCCGGCCACCGGCACCGGTGACTGAGGCCAGGGACGCCACCCCGCCGGAAGAGGAGCCGGAAGAGGAGCCGGAAGAGGAGCCGGAAGAGGAGCCGGAAGAGGAGCCGGGACAGGAGCCGGCAGGGGAGGCCACGAGCGCTCCGGAGAAGCCGGCGCGGCGAGCGCCGGACGGGATCCGGAGCCTGCTCGGAAAGAACCGGGACTACCGGCGGCTGCTCCTCGCCGGGCTGATCTCGCAGACCGGTGACTGGGTCATCAGCACCGGCCTGGCCTACCACGTCTACGTACTCACCGGGTCCACGCTGTCCAGCGCCACCATGCTGCTGGCCGCCCGGTTACCGGACGTCCTGCTCGGCTCACTGGCGGGCGTGCTCGCCGACCGGTGGGACCGCCGCAGGCTGCTCGTGATCACGGACGTGCTGCTCGCGCTGGGGCTGCTGCCTCTGCTGGCGGTACGCGAGCCGGACCAGGTGTGGATCGTCTACGCCGTCGCCCTGTGGACGGGCGTGCTCAGCACGGTCCTGTTCCCCGCCCAGAAGGCCCTCGTGCCCCAGATCGTGGCCGCCTCGCAGCTCGTCAGGGCCAACGCCCTGCACGGGCAGAGCGGCCAGGCCGCCAGACTGCTGGGCGCGCTGGCCGGCGGGGTCGCGGTCGGCGCGGGCGGGCCGGCCGCCATCGTCTGGATCGACGTGGCCAGCTTCCTGATCTCCGCACTCCTGCTGGCCCGCCTGCGGGCGCCCGCCCGCCCCGCGGCCACGGCGACGACGGGCGGGCAGTGGACCTCGGGGCTGCGGCTGACCAGGCAGAACCGCGGGGTGCGCCTGCTGGTGGCATACATGATGATCACAGGGCTCGGCGAGGGCATCTTCGGGACACTCGCGGCACCGTTCGTGGCGGACGTGCTCGGCGGGCAAGGGGACGCCTACGGGTTGTTCCTGTCGGCGCAGGCGGTCGGCGGGATCGCCGGCGGCCTGATGGTCGCCGCCCGCCCGGGGAACGCCACGCCGCGGGCGCTGTTCGGATGGGGAACGGTCGTCTTCGGCCTGGCCGACCTGGCGCTGTTCAGCTACCCGATCCTGACGCCGGAGCTGTGGCCGGCCATCGCGCTGATCGCCCTGGCCGGCCTACCGGCCGCCGCAGCGATGGCGGGGCTGACCACATTCGCCCAGACGGTCACCAGCGACGACCGGCTGGGCGCGGTCTTCGGGCTTCTCATGAGCGCCCAGGCCGCCACGTCGCTGCTCGGGATGGCGCTGGCGGGCGTGCTCGGCGACCGGCTCGGCATCGTCCCCACGCTCTGCCTGCACGCCGGCGGGCTGATCACAGCGGGCCTGCTCGTCGTGGCGAAAATCAGAAAGATCACGTAGAGAGCTCGAAGACACCCCCTCTGAGCCCGGGGCGCGGAACGGCGGGTCAGTCCCAGGCGGGCAGGACCCGGTAGCGGTCGCCGAACCCGCCGGTGGGCAGGATCTCGGCGATGGCGTCCAGGTCGGCCTGGGTCAGCTCCACCCCGGCCGCCGCCGCGTTCTCCTGCATGCGCTCGGCGCTGCGGGTGCCGGGGATCGGCACGATGTCCTCGCCCTGGGCCAGGATCCAGGCGAGGGCGAGCTGGGCGACGGTCGCGCCCCGGGCGGCGGCCACCTCGCGCAGCCTCTCCACCGCCTCGGCGTTCTTCTCGAAGTTGCCCGGCTCCCAGCGCGGGTCGAGGCTGTGGCGCATGTCGGTGGCGTCGTGCTCGGCGGCGGGCCTGGCGGCGCCGGTGATGAACCCCCGGCCCAGCGGGGAGTAGGCCACGAACCCGATCCCCAGCTCGCGCAGGACCGGGAACAGCTGCTCGACGTCGCGCTCGAACAGCGAGTACTCGGTCTGCAGCACCGAGACGGGCTGCACGGCGTGCGCGCGGCGGATCGTGCGCGCGCCGGCCTCCGACAGGCCGAAGTACTTCACCTTCCCCGCCTCGATGAGCTCCTTGACGGCCCCCGCGACGTCCTCGATCGGCACGTCGGGGTCGACGCGGTGCTGGTAGAACACGTCGATCCGGTCGACGCCGAGATGGCGCAGGCTGTTGTCGGCGACTTTGCGGATGTTGTCCGGGCGGCTGTTGAGCGCGCCGGTGAGCCCGCCGGACAGGTCGAAGCCGAACTTGGTGGCGATCACCACCTCCTCGCGGACGTCCCTGAGCGCCTTGCCGACCAGGATCTCGTTCGAGCCGGTGCCGAGCCCGTACAGCTCGGCGGTGTCGAAGAACGTCACGCCCAGCTCGTAGGCGCGGCGGAGCGCCGCGACGCCGGCCTTCTCGTCGCCGGGCCCGTACGCCATGGTCAGCCCCATCGAGCCGTAGCCGATCGCCGACACCACCAGCCCCTGAGCACCCAGAACACGCTGCTGCATCATGGCCCTCCCATCGCCAAACCGAACTGTTCGGTTCTTGCCGCCCACGCTACCCCCGCAACGCGAAAAGCCCAAACCAAACAGTTCGGTCGGCTACGGGCGCCCGGCGACGCGCCTCGGCGCGACCCGGACGTGCGCGCGCTCGCCCTGCGTGCCGATGAGGCTCAGGAACTCCACGGGACCGGCGCCGGTGGCCCCGAACCAGTGCGGGGTGCGCGTGTCGAACTCCGCCGCCTGCCCGGGCTCGAGCAGCAGGTCATGCTCCCCCAGGACGAGGCGCAGCGTCCCGTTGAGCACGTAGACCCAGTCGTAGCCCTCATGGGTGCGCAGGTCCGGCTCGGCGTCGTCGCGCCCGGCCGGCAGGACGAACTTGTAGGCCTGGATCCCTCCGGGCCTGCGGGTCAGCGGCAGGACGACCATGCCGTCACCGGCGGTGATAGGACGCAGGTTGACGCGGGGATCGCCGGTCGGCGGCGCGTCGACGAGCTCATCCAGCGTGACCCCGTAGGCGCGGGCCAGCGGCAGCAGCTGCTCCAGCGTGGGGCGCCGCAGGCCCGCCTCCAGCCGCGACAGCGTGCTGGCGGAGATCCCGGTCTGGGCCGCGAGGCCGGACAGCGTCACGTCCCGCTGCAGCCGCAGGCGTTTCAGCCTGGGGCCGACGGCGTCGAGGGTGCGGTCAATCGTCTCGTCCATCCGGCCAGTTTGCCATTCGGCAACAAGGTTTGCGCATCGGCCGGTTCGTTCACCACCATGAGGGACGAACCGAGCCCGTCACCCTGCGAACGAGGAAGATCACCGATGACGCACGCCTTCGACAAGGACTACTGGGAGCAGCACTGGCACGCGGGGCACGCCTCCATGGGCGGCCACCCGCCGAACCCGTACCTCGCCCGCGAGACCGCCGGCCTGACACCCGGCACGGCCCTGGACGCCGGGTGCGGCGGCGGCGCCGAGGCGATCTGGCTCGCCGAGCGCGGCTGGGACGTCACCGCCGCCGACATCTCCTCCCAGGCCCTGACCGTCGCCGCCGGGCGCGCGGCGGCGAGCGGCGCCGCCGCACGCCTGCGCTGGGTCCGGGCCGACCTGACCCTCTGGCGGCCGGACGCGCCGTTCGACCTGGTCATGACCCACTACGCCCACCCCTCGACGCCGCAGCAGGACTTCTACGAGCGCATCGCCGGCTGGGTGGCCCCCGGCGGCACCCTGCTCATCGTCGGCCACCTGCACACCTCCCACTCCCGTCCCGGCCACTCCTCATCCGGCCCCGCCTCCGGGGGTCACGACCACCACCCTCCCGCCGAGGCGTCGGCCACCCCCGCCGCGATCACCGCCCGCCTGCGCGACACCGAGTGGGAGATCGTCACCGCCGAAGAGCACCTGCGCACCGTGCCCGGCCGCACCGTCCCTCTGCATGACGTCGTCGTACGCGCCACCCGACGCGGGTAGACCCGTCACATTCCTGCGCGCCGCCGGTCATACCAAGTGCCGGCCGGATCGGCGCACACTCACGGAGCGGGGGCACACCATGAAGTTCCGGACCCTTGTCGAACCTGCCGAGCCCATGAGAGGGCTGGAGGTCCCCGAAGAGGTGGTGGAGGCGCTCGGCGGCGGCAAGCGGCCGAGGGTGACCATCACGCTCAACGGGCACACGTGGAAGAGCCGGGTCGCCATCATGCGCGGCCGCTGCCTGCTCGGCCTCAGCAACGCCAACCGGCGGGCGGCCGGTGTCGCGACCGGCGAGGAGGTCGAGGTCGAGCTGGAACTCGACGCCGAGCCTCCCGTCGTGGCCGAGCCCGGCGACTTCGCCCGCGCCCTGGACGCCGACCCGGCCGCCCGGGCCGCCTACGACCGCCTGTCCCACAGCCGCAAGCGGGAGCACGTGCTCGCCATCGAGAGCGCGAAGAAGCCCGAGACCCGCGCGCGGCGCATCGACCAGGCTCTGGCCAGGCTGCGGGACGGGCAACGGTAGTCGCCACTGACACAGGGCGGCTGCCCACCGGTCAGAAGCCGTACGGGCCGAGGCGGGCCCAGGCGACGAACGCGGCCAGGACGAACAGGACCGCGTTGAACGCGATCGCGGACGGTTCCCTGCGGCGGGCGTGGGTGAGGGCGGCCGGCGGGGTCAGGATCGGGGCGATGCCGGTGAGGGCGGGCAGGGTCAGCCCGAGCGCGCCGGCGAGCTCGGCGACGCCGATGAGGCGGACGGTGCCGGCGGAGAAGTCCTCGGCCCACGGCAGCCTGGCGGCGAGTTCGTCCTTGGGCTGGGTGGCCTTCATCACTCCGGCGATGCCGAACATGACGGCCAGCACGATCCACAGGACTGGTCACGGCGCTCGTGCAGATCCCAGTTGCGCAGCGCCGCGGCGGCGGCGTTGACGTTGCCGAGCATGGCGATGGGGTGCACCGAGCCGCCGCCGGTGGTGAACAGCAGCGTGCCGGCGCCGGCCTGCCGCATGGCGGGCAGCACCGCGCGGGCGGCGGCCGGCGCGCCGTAGACGAGGTATTCGAGCTGTGACTGCAGGTTGTCCGCCGTGACCTCGGTGGGCACGGCCAGGGTGTGGCCGGGCACAGGGGCGTGCGGCGCGGGGGAGTACTCCAGCACGTCGATGCCGCCGAACCGCTCGGCCGCCGCGTCGAGAGCAGCGGCCAGGGAGGGGCGGTCCAGCACATCGGCGGGGAACGCGGCGGCCGTGACGCCTTCCGCTCCGGTTGTCGGCGATGGCAGGCCCGGGCTTGGGCCGGGAAGCCGTGACTCGGGGGCGGGCGCCCTCTGATTCCGCGCGGTCTCCGCCGGTGGCACTTCGCAGGTCAGGCGCGTTCGACGTGCGGGCGCCCGGCGTGCTCCTGCGTGGCCGCCCAGGAGGCGAGCAGGCGCAGCGCGTCCTCGGTGGGGGAGCCGGGCTCGGCGGTGTAGACCGTCATGGACAGGCCGGGCTCCGCACGCAGATCCATGCTCTCGTAGGCCAGGGCGAGCTCCCCGACGACGGGGTGACGGACGTGCTTGACCCCGCTGCCGTGCGTCCGGACGTTGTGCGCCGCCCAGCGAAGGCGGAACTCGTCGCTGCGGGTGGACAGCTCGCCGACCAGGTCGTGCAGGGCCTTGTCGTGGGGGTCCTTGCCGGCGGCGGTGCGCAGGTTGGCCACGGTCATGTCGGCGGCCAGGTCCCAGTCGGGGTAGAAGCGGCGGGCGGCGCCGTCGAGGAAGGTGAAGCGGGCGAAGTTCGGCGGACGGGTGGGGTCGGCGGCGGCGTGGACGTCGCAGTACAGGGCGCGGCCCAGGTGATTGGCGGCCAGCAGGTCCGACCGGTCGTTGCCGATGATCGCCGGGGCGGTGGTGACGGCGTCGAGCATCCACTGCAGGCCGGGGCGCGCCACCGGCTGCCGGGGCCGGCGGCGGCGCAGGACGGCGTTGCTGCCGTCGGCCTCGTGCGCCAGGCGCAGCAGGTGCGCGCGCTCGGCGTCGTCCAGGCGCAGGGCGCGGGCGAGCGCGTCGAGCACCCCGGCCGACACGCCCGCCAGGTGGCCGCGTTCGAGCTTGGCGTAGTACTCCACGCTCATCCCGGCCAGAGCGGCGACCTCACTGCGCCGCAGCCCGGGGACACGGCGCTGCCCGGCAGCGGGCAGGCCCGCCTGCCCGGGGGTGATCCTGGCGCGTCGTGAGGTGAGGAACTCCCGCACCTCGGACCGGTTGTCCATGCCCCGACCGTACGCCAACTCCGAACAGACTGGGATGTACTGGCAGTACACCCATCAGCAGTGACTTCCCCGCACCACGCACCCCCGATGTGCTGGAGCCCATGACCGCCCCCATGACCGGCTCCGCCACCGCCTCCCTCGCCGGCCACATGATCGCCTCCCTCGCCGCCTCCCTCGCCGGCTCCGTCACGGCTGGCGCGCTCCTCGCCGCCCGGGCCCGCCGACTTGCCACCTGCCTGATCATCGCCGCCCTGATCATCGCCGCGCTCGCCGGGTGCTCGACGTCGGCCCGCCCGCCCCTGACCGGCCCGCAGACGCCGGGGACGCGGGCGAACACGGCGAGCACCGCCTGGCCGATCCCGGTGGTGCTGCGGTTCGGCGGCCAGGCCGTCACCGCCACCTTGACCGACACCCCGCCGTCGCGGCAGCTCGCCGCGATGCTGCCCCTGACCCTGCACCTGACGGACGCATGGGGACAGGCCAAGGCCGGGCCGCTCCCACACCCGCTCGACGGCGGCACCCCCGTCCACGACCCGATCCCGGGCGAGATCTACTTCTGGCCCTCCAGCCAGATGATCGCCGTCTACTACGACGACCTCGGCCAGGCGGTCCCCGACCCGGGCCTGATCCGCCTCGGCGTCATCACGACCGGCCTGGACAGGCTCGCCGAGGCGGGCGACCGGATCACCGTCCGGGTGTCACAGACGCCCGGCGGCCGGGCCTGAGGCTCCGCCGTCACGGACCCGCAGGCGGCGCGGCCCGCGTACGCGAGGCCTGGGGTCGTCGATGCGGGACGGGGCACCCCCGCGCACGGCCGGTTGACCTCAACCGCGGTTGAGATTGCACGATGGCGGCCGGGGCCGCCGCCCCGCGACCAACGTTGAGGAGTACCCACCGTGAGCACCGATCCCGGCTTCTATTCGATCATCGACTACACCGTCGACGGCCCTGACACGCAACGCGAACTCGTCGAGGCGTTCGCCGAGATCCAGGAACGGTGGGTACGCTTCCACCCCGGCTACCGCTCGGCCCGCTTCCACATCAGCACCGACGGCACCCGCGTCTACAACATCGTGCACTGGGCCAGCGAGGCGGACTACCGCCACTTCGCGGAGACCTCCGACACCGACAGGCGCACGGCCGCCATCGGCAAGGCACTGCAGGGCCTGTCCGGCAAGGCCGAACCACGCATGACCGGGCTGCCCACCTACACCGTCGTCCGCGAGGTCGGCCCCGGCCCGCAGCGCCTCGATGCCTGATCGCCCGCTTCCAGCCGCCGGCTCACCGCGCGGGACGTCCATGAAGCTCGACATCTACGCCGACGTGCTGTGCCCCTGGTGCTACATCGGCAAAAGACGCCTCACCGCCGCCCTGGCCCGGCACCCCCGCCGCGACGGCATCGAGATCACCTGGCGCGCCTACGAACTCGCGCCCGGCGAGAACCGCACCCCCGGCCCGACCGCCGCCCAGGCCATGGCCGGCTGGTGGGGCGAGCAGGCGCAATCCCGCATCGACCGGATCCGGTCGCTGGGCGCGGCCGAAGGCCTGGAGCTGAACCTGCATCTGGCCCGCCCGGTGAACACCTTCGACGCCCACCGGCTGGTCAAGCTCGCCGCCGCCCACGGCCGGGCCGAGGAGATGATGGAGCTGCTGCTGCACGCGTACCACACCGACGGGCACAACGTGGCCGACGCGCAGGTCCTGCAACGCCTCGGCGGGGAGGCCGGGCTGGACACCGGTCAGGTGCGCGCCCTCCTGGACGGCGACGACTACGCCGCCGAGGTACACGCCGACCGCCGCCGCGCCGCACAACACGGCGTCACCGGCGTGCCCAGCCTCGTCATCGACGGCCGCCCGCCCGTCCCCGGCGTGCAGTCGGTAGCCGACCTGCGGCAACTGCTGCGCAACGACCTCACCGACGCCCCGATCACGCCACACCGGCCAGCCTGACAGCCTGGCCCGGTCACCCCGATCCGGTCACCCCGGCCCGCGCACCTGGGCCTCCTGGCCGGCACCACCGGCCACGACCGGGCCGGGACGCCGGACGTCGGTACCGGCCTGAACGCGCGGGCCGGTACGGACGGGCGCGCCCGCTCTCCCGAAGGGCAGCGGGCAAGCCCGCCTCCCGGCCGGACCCGGGTACGCGTGCTCCCTCAGGCGGATCCGGCAAGGTCGTCTCCCGGCCGGGAACCGGATCCGCCTGCCCTCCCGCACGGATCCGGCCAAGGCCGCCGCCCCGACGGGAACCGGGGACGCCCGGTCTCCCAGGCGTGATCCGGGCGCGAGACCGGGCAGGATGATCAGGCAGGATGATCAGGCGGGGTGATCGGGGCGGGGCCCGTCAGGGGCGGCCCCGCAGCAGCGGATGCGACCGCATCGCCACCTCCAGCTCACCCGGCAGCTCATCGCGATACCGCCCCAGCGTAGACAGGTCACTGTGCCCCAGCACCCGCCGCACCGCATCCATGTCCACCGCATCGGCCAGCAGGTGCGTCGCCGTCGTATGCCGCAACCCATGCGGCGTCACCGACCGCCGCTGATCCGGGTCCACCCGCCGCTGCACCCGATCGATCACCGCCTGCACATCCCCCCGCGCCAGCCGCCGCCCCCGCCACGACAGCAGCAACGCCTTCTCGCCCCCCGCGCCGGCCATCTCCGGCCGCCCCCGCACCAGATACGCCTGCAACACCTGCGCCACGTCATCAGGCAACGGCACATCCCGCGTCCGCCCGCCCTTGCCGAAGATCCGCCAGTACCGCACCCCGTCGTTGGTGAAGAAATCCTCCACATTCGCCCGCACCAGCTCCGACACCCGCGGCCCCACCGTCGCCAGCAGCAACACGATCACCGCGTCCCGCAGCCCCGTACGCTGATCACGCCGCTTACCCGGCTCCGCCGGCGCCTCCTGCAACCCCCGCGCCGCCCCGACCAGCCCCTGCGCCTGCTCCCGCGTCAACGCCCGCCGCTCGGCCCGCAACCCGCCCCGCTGCCGGGACGTCACCGTCGAGACCGTCATCGGGTTGATCTGCACCCACCCCGCCAGCGCCGCATGCTTGAACAACGCCGAGATCGACCGCCGGAACCGCGCCTGCGACGACGGCGACTGCCCCGCCCACTCACCCTCACGCGCCGACCCGGGGGAGGAGCGCCCATCCGGCTTACGCGCGAACGCCAGCAGAATCGCATCCACGTCCGCGCCCGTCAGATCGTCGAGCACCACCCGCTCACCGGCCAGCTCCACCAGCGTCGCCACGTCCCGCGCATACACCTCCGCCGTCGCCGGCGACAACGCCCCCGTCAGAGTCCTGGCCCGCACCAGCTCCACATACCGGTCCGCCGCCTCCGCCACCGTCACCCGGTCCAGCTCCGCAGGCCGCACCCGCCGCCCCTTTCCCTCACCGCCAACGAGCGAGAAGATCCAGCAACGACGGTAGCGGCCCGCACCGACAGAAACCTCAGATGTCGCGGAAGGTCTCTATGCGCGCCCCCAGCGCGTTCAGCCGCTCGGCCAGATCCTCATACCCCCGATTGATCACGTACACGTTCCGCAGCACCGACGTGCCCTCGGCCGCCATCATCGCCAGCAGCACCACCACCGCCGGCCGCAGCGCCGGCGGGCACATCATCTCCGCGCTGCGCCACCGCGTCGGCCCCTCCACCAGCACCCGATGCGGATCCAGCAGCTTCACCGACGCCCCCAGCCGCGTCAGCTCCGTCAGATAGATCGCCCGGTTGTCGTACACCCAGTCGTGAATCAGCGTCGACCCCTGCGCCGCCGCCGCGATCGCCGCGAAGAACGGCACATTGTCGATGTTCAGCCCCGGGAACGGCATCGGATGGATCTTGTCGATGGGGGAGACCAGCTTCGACGGCCGCACCGTCAGATCCACCAGCCGCGTCCGCCCGTTGGCCGCAGGATACTCCCGCCCCCGGTCGTGATCCAGCCCCATCTCCTCCAGCACCGCCAGCTCGATCTCCAGGAACTCCACCGGAACCCTGCAGATCGTCAGCTCCGACGACGTCACCACCGCCGCGGCCAGCAGGCTCATCGCCTCCACCGGATCCTCGGAGGGGGAGTAGTCGACGTCCCGCTCGATCTCCGGCAGCCCGTGCACGGTCAGCGTCGTCGTGCCGATGCCCTCCACCCGCACCCCGAGCTGCTCCAGGAAGAAGCACAGGTCCTGCACCATGTAGTTGGAGGAGGCGTTACGGATCACCGTCACCCCGTCGTGCCGCGCCGCCGCCAGCAACGCGTTCTCCGTGACCGTGTCACCCCGCTCCGTCAGCACGATCGGCCGCGACGGCGCCACCGCCCGATCCACCCGCGCGTGATAGAACCCGCCCGTCGCGGTGATGTCCAGCCCGAAGTGCCGCAGGGCCGACATGTGCGGCTGCACCGTACGGGTGCCCAGATCACACCCGCCCGCGTACGGGATCTGGAACTGCTCCGTGCGATGCATCAGCGGCCCCAGGAACATGATCACGCTCCTGGTACGGCGCGCCGCCTCCGTGTCCATCGCCTCCAGCTCCAGCCGGGACGGCGGCACGATCTCCAGATCACTGCCCTCGTTGATCCACCGCGCCCGCACCCCGATCGAGGCCAGCACCTCCAGGATCCGGTACACCTCCTCGATCCGCGCCACCTTCCGCAAGATGGTGCGGCCCGAGTTCAGCAGCGACGCGCACAACAGCGCCACGCACGCGTTCTTCGACGTCTTGACATCGATACTGCCCGAAAGGCGGCGACCGCCCACCACCCGCAGATGCATCGGCCCCGCATAACCGAGCGAGACGATCTCACTGTCGAGCGCCTCACCGATCCGGGCGATCATCTCAAGACTGATGTTCTGGTTACCACGCTCGATGCGGTTGACCGCGCTCTGACTCGTCGCCAGCGCGTCGGCAAGCTGCAGCTGAGTCCACCCGCGATGCTGGCGCGCATCCCGGATCAGCCGGCCGATCCGCACAAGATAATCATCTGCCACAACAGGCAACCATATCTCACATATGAGATGCCCCCGCGCCACCCGCAAGCGACGCGCCGGACAACTCCCGATGACCCGCCAACCGCTCCGGCGTCGCCGCAGCCTTCACCTTCCGCACGAACTCCCGCCGCGCCAGCCGGAACCCGCCGCGGTCGTCGAACATGTCCCGGCTCATCTCCGCCAGCTCCTCAGCCCGGTACGCATCCAGCGGCCTACGCCGCTCATCGACCTCACGCACCTGCCGCCTGCCCGCCAGCAACCGATCGTAACCCGGATCCGCGGCCAGCCGCTCCGCGTACTCCAGCACCCGCCGCTCGAAATCCAGCCGCGACCCCGGCAACGCCTTGTCCGCCAGCCCGCACTCCACCGCTTCCGCCGCCCCCACCGGCAACGCCTCCTGCGTCAGCCGCAACGCATGCTCCGCACCCACCCGCCGCGGCAGCACATACGTCCAGTACTCACTGCCGAACAACCCCATCGTCCGGTAATGCGGATTCAGCACCACCGAATCCCGCACCACCACCCGATCGGCGCCCAGCCCCATCATCACCCCGCCCGCACCCGCGTTCCCCCCGATCGACGTCACCACCAGCTGGCTCGTGCACCCCACGATCTCCCGGCACACCGCGTTGATCGCATTGATGTTCATCCACGCCTCGAGCTCCGGATGCCGCGCCGCCTCGATCACGTTCAGATGAATCCCGTTGGAGAACACCTCACCACCCCGCACCACCAGCACCCGCGTATCCTGCGCCACCGCGTACCGCAACGCCGAAGCCAGCCGCCTGCACTGCTCCGTCGACATCGCCCCGTTGTAGAAATCGAAACTCACCACCCCCACCCCCTCACTGCGGTCATAGGTGATCTCGCTGTACCCCGACCGCTGCGGCACCCCCGCCACCGCCTCACCCAGCGCCATCGCCGCCGGCAATTTGATCGCCCCGTCCTGCTCCACCCGCAGATGACCCACCCACACCGTCCCGTCACCGGTGTGCACCAGCACCGCGCCCTCACGCCGCGCCACCACCTGCCCCGCCGCACCCGACAGCTCCGGCCCCCGATACACGTCGAACACCCGCACCGGCAGACCGCACAACTCGGCCCGCCCGCCCGGCGCCCCATCGGCCGCCCGCACCCGCCGCAGCACGTCCTCCGTCGGCTCCGACCACGAGAACTCCCGATCGGCATGCCTCATCGCCCGCCGCAACCGCCCCCGCACACCAGGGGAGCGGTAATCCAGCGGCGCCGGCACGAACGACGCGTCACCCGCCTTCGCCGCCACCTCCACCACCAGCTCCGCCGCCGCCTCGGCCACCGGCCCGTTGTACAACGCCGACTTACGCGGCGCCTCCGACGGCATCGCGAACGTACGGAACCCCCAGATCGGCCCCGCATCCATCTCCTCGACCGCCTGCAGAGCCGTCACACCCCACTCCGCCTCACCCTCGAGGATCGCCCAGTCCAGCGACGACGGCCCCCGATCGCCGGGCGGCCCCGGATGAACGATCACCGTACGGTGAGCCCGCCACAACGCTTCAGGCACCCGCTCCTTCAGGAACGGGCAGATGATCAGATCCGGCTTGGCCAGCTCGGCCGCCTCCACCATCACCTCCGGCGACAGGGCCAGCTCGACCGAAACGTCATGACCGGCCCGGCGCAACTCCAGCCACGCACGCTGGGTCAGGCCGTTGAAGGAGGAGCAGAGCAGCAGGATACGCAACGCGGCACTTCTTTCCGAGCAGGGGAGACGGCTACACCAGGGCGGGACCTACCAGCCCGGACACGGGCACACACACGTGTCACAGGCATTTACGGCAGACCCATATGACCCATACATCCCACGATGCTGACACGAAACTTCCACTACTGGTGACCATTCACCGCAAAAAGCCACCCTGACCAGCCCCAATTGACCCGCTTTGCCCAGAAAATCCCTCCAGGTGCGGGACACCGAACCAGGGGAGGGGGCCCGGGCGAGGGAGGCGACCCGGACCCCCAGGCGACGGCACGACCCGCGAACGGAGCCGCACCACCACACACCACCTGCGCCGACACCCTCCAGCATCACTCCGCACCCCGCCCGCCCAGGTCAGGCCCAGGACACGAGTCCCCGACAGCCCCTTGACCCAATCCCGCGCAACGGCGATCCAAACCCGCCGCCCCGCCCCGGGCTCCCCGCACCCCCAAAACCCCTTGAGCGGCCCTTGATCACCGGTTGGCGGCCGCGAGCAGGGGAGTGGCACCGATCACCACCGGCCCCGACCGGGCAGCCGGCGGCCAACGGACCGGACCGGCGCGCCGCCCCGCCCGGCGCGATCGCGGGCGGTCCTCGCCGCGCGCCTCCTCGGCCGCGCCGGCGCAGACAGCACCGCGTGCCGATGGCCGGATCCCGACGTGCCCGCCGCCTGAGCCGCGCATGCCCTTGTACGCCAGACCTCGCGAAAACGGACCTTGAAGAGCAAAAGTGACGATATTGCCTAAACCAGACAGAATCCAGCTTCTGTACGGTAACGCATACTTTCGCCCAACCAGCGGTCAAGTGAGGGAGTAGCGAATCGGCAGCCGCTTCAGCCCGCCCACGAACGTCGTCGCCGTCCACGCCGGCTCACCGTCCAGCTCGACCCGCGCCAGCCGGGGCAGCAGCTCGGCGAACAACGCCGAGACCTCCATCCGCGCCAGCGCCGCGCCCAGGCAGAAATGCACCCCGAACCCGAACGCCAGATGCCGGTTCGGCTCCCGCCCGACGTCGAAGCGGAACGGCTCGTCGAAGACGTCCTCGTCCCGGTTGGCCGACGGGTACGACAGCAGCACCGACTCGCCCTGGCCGATCCGGACGCCGCGCACGTGGGTGTCGGCGGCGGCGGTGCGCATGAACGCCTTGACGGGGCTGACCCAGCGGATCATCTCCTCGACGGCGGACGGCAGCAGGGCGGGGTCCTGGCGCAGGCGGTGCAGCTGTCCGGGGTGGCGGATGAGGGCTTCCAAGCCGCCGGCGATGGTGGAGCTGGTGGTGTCGTGGCCGGCGGTGGCGATGAGGATGTAGTAGGAGGCGGCGGTGTTGTCGTCGAGGAGGCGGCCGTCGATGCGGGCGTTGGCGATGCGGGAGGCGAGGTCGGTGGTGGGGTGGGCGCGGCGGGTGGCGGTGAGGTGGTGGAAGTAGGCGAAGAGGTCTTCCAGGACGCCGGTGTGGTCGCGGGGGGTGCCGGTGCCGCGTCCGGTTTCGTCGTCGTCGTGGCCGAAGAGCTGCTGGGTGAGGTGGAGCATGCGGGGGAAGTCGGATTCGGGCAGGCCGAGGAGGGTGAGGATGACGTAGAGGGGGTAGTGGGCGGCGATCTGGCGGGCGAAGTCGCAGGTGGTGCCGTGCTGGGCCATGAGGTCGACGTGGCGGCGGGCCAGGTCGCGGATGCGGGTGTGCAGGGTGCGCATGGCGTGGGGGCGGAACCAGTCGGCGGCGACGGCGCGCAGGGGGCGGTGGTGGGGTTCGTCGAGGTGGACGATGCTGGTGAGGGCTTTGCCTTGTTGCCGGCGGGTGTGGAGGGCGTGGTCGAGTGCGGTGGTGCGCAGGACGGGGCGGGGGGCGTTGAGCCAGAGGGTGTGGTCGCGTTCGATGGTGAGGATGTCGGTGTGGCGGGTGACGGCCCAGAAGGGGTGGTAGCCGGGGGCGTCGACGTGGTGGACGGGGGCTTGGTGGCGCAGGAGGGTGAGGGCGTCGTGGAGGTGGGTTTCGTCGGTGTAGGTGCGGGGGCTGGCCAGGGCGTGGCCTGCCTGGGTGAGGGCGGGTGGTGGCGCCGGAGCGGGCGGTGAGGGCATGGGTGGTCTCCCTGGGCCGGGTGGATGGTGGCCAGGGTGGCATTCCCGTGGTGGGGGGCGGCGAAGCGTTGTATTAGTGGTGGCTTATAGGCGGTTGACGAAGCGGGCGGCGGCGCGCTGGCTCATGCCGGTTTCGCCGCGGACGAGGAAGACGGCTTCCTGTATCTGTCCGAGTGCTTTGAGTTCGCGGGCCTGGTCGACGAGGTCGACGCTGATGCCGGGGCGGTTGCGTGGGTTTCTGGTGAGTCTGGCGGCGAGGATGATGAGCCAGATGGCGGCGGCGGTGACGACCGCGGTGAGCGCGATGATGCTGGGTGAGGTGATGGGTGAGGCGATCTGGATCGGGGGCATGGTGGGGCGTCTTCCCGGGTGCGGTGGGTTTATGCGGGCCCCGTCCGTGGTTGCTCGATAATGAACATTATGTCAAGTAAGGGTGGCCGGGGCTCCCCTCGGCGGGTGGGGCGGCCGGGGTTGGCGGGAAGATTTTTACGGCGTGGGCGGTGCGTTCCGGGAGGGGTGCGAGGGGTGCCGGGAGGGCGGCTGAGCGGGGGTTACGCGGTGTCATCGGCTCTGGTGGGGCGGCCTGTGCGGGCGCTGACGCCCGGCTTGACTTTTCGTTGATTCCCTGTCCTTCGCCTCATGTGTGGTCATAGGGTGGAGCTCCTGCTATTCGCGCCGCGAGAGGAGCAGCACGTGGGGAACGAGTCGGTGTTATGCCCGGTGTGCCAGAGGGTTCTGCCCGCTTCCGGTAAGGAGTCGTACACGCCGCTGCGGGGGCGGCTGATCGTGACGAACGGGTACTGCGCGGGCGGGTGCGCCGAGCGGGCCGAGCAGACGCAGCAGACCCAGCAGATGGTGCGCCCTCAGGCGGCCCCCTCCCCTGCTCCGGTCCCGAACCACGGTCACGGCCGGCAGCCGGTGCAGCCGCCGGTGCAGGCCCCCATGCAGGGCGCCGGTCGCGCGCCGCTGCGGGTGGTGCGCTGAGCGTTCGGTGGTGACGCCGGCGGGCCCGCCTGTTCAGTGGTGGCCGTCGGCGGTGTGCCAGTAGTCGCGGGTCCGTACGGCGAGGCCGTCGGCGTCGAACTGGGCGAAGACGCAGCCCGCGAGCGTGACGGGGCGGCCGTTGTCGTAGGCGTGGACGCGGAACTCGATGGCGGCCTGGTCGCCGTCGGTGACGGGTGCGGAGAAGGTCACCTGGGGGTCGCTCTCGCCGGTGAAGGACCAGGCGATGTAGTCGGCGATGGCCTGTTTGCCGTGGTGCGGGGGGCGGAACGGCATGCTGGTGTGGACGGCGTCGTCGTGGTAGAGGGCGGTGATGGCGGCGACGTCGTGCCGTGTCCAGCCGTGTTGCCAGGTGTCGGCGAAGCGCTGGGCGGCCTGCCGGGTGTCCAGGCGGGTCATGGGGTGCTCTCCCCCGGTGCCGCGGGCCGGTAGGGGCGGGTGGCGGTGACGGCGGTGACGGGCAGGGGCCCGTACAGGTGGGGGAAGCCGTTCTCAAAACGGATGTCGAGCCCGGTGGGGTCGATGTCGAGGACGAGCAGCGGCTCGGACAGGTGGCTGTAGTAGGCGGTGTGCACGCCGTGCAGCTGGGTGAGGTCGCGGCTGCAGTGGATGAACCCTTCCTGTTCGAGGGTGCGGCCGAGGGTGGAGATGCGGTACTCCCCCGCCGCGCGGGCGTCGTCCCAGTCGGTGCGCAGGGCCAGGTGGTGGATGGGGCCGGTCATGGGGTCCTTTCTCGTGGCGTGGGACAGGGCGAGGGTGAGCAGGTCGCGGGCCTGGCCGAGAGGGCGTTGCTCGACGACGTGCTCGAGCCACAGGGTGGAGACGGTGGTGTAGAGGAGACGGACGCGGGGGTCGGTGCCGGGCAGGCCGAGGGTTTCGGCGATGAGGTGGACGCAGCCGTCGGTCCAGCGGCGGGCGATGTGCTGCAGGACGGGGTCGCGGCCGGCGTGGACGTAGAGCTCCCACAGGCCGAGCTGGCGGGTGCGGTCGGCGGTGGCGACCTGGTCGGTGAGGGCGGCCAGGCCGTGCCGGGTGATCCAGGTGCGGGTGGTGGCGAGCTCGGTCTCGACGAGCTGGGCGAAGGCTTCGGCCAGGAGCTGGTCGCGGGAGGCGAAGTAGTAGGTGGTGGCGGCCAGGGGCAGGCGGGCGCGGGAGGCGACGGCGCGGTGGGTGACGGCGTTGAAGCCGCCTTCGGTGAGCAGGGTGACGGCGGCGTTGAGGAGGGTGGTGCGCCGGCGGCGGCTGCGTTCCTGGCTGGGCGCCTGTGCGGGCCCCTGGCCGGCCTGTGCGGGGTGTGGGTTCAATGGCCACCTGCGAGGTTGAGGAGGACGACGCCGCCGATGATCAGCAGGATACCGCCGATCTTGAGGGGGGTGAGGGTCTCCCCCATGAAGGCGGCGCCGATGAGGGCGATGGCGGCGGTGCCGGCGCCGGACCAGACGGCGTAGGCGGTGCCCATGTCGAGCTGGAGTTTCAGGACGCGTGACAGGAGGGCGAAGGAGGTGATGTAGCCGGCGGCGACGGCGACGGTCCAGCCGAGGTGGGTGAAGCCGTTGCTGAGCTTGAGCGCGGTGGTGGCGAGGACTTCGGTGGTGATGGCGAGGGCGAGCAGGAGCCAGGCCATGGGTGGTTGTTCTCCGGGGTTCGCAAAAGTGGTACGGGTGTCCTGATTTTAGTACTCCCCCGGGCAGCCGCCGCGTTCGCGTGAACCGCTTGAAAACGCAGTCGAATACGTGTTCCACTGGAGGGTGTGGCTTGGGACGCGCTTTCGCTGGTCGACGCCGACGACGACGATCGTCCGCTGATCGAGCGGCGGGCGGTGGTGCGGGGCGGCTTCTACGAGCTGCAGGCCCGCACGGTGATCGAACGGGTGCCGCAGGCCGCGGGCATCGCCCAGCAGTGGGCCGTCTCCCCCTACCGTGGCTGCGCCCATGCCTGCCGCGGCTGCGGCGCCCGTGCCGCGCACCGGCGGCTGGGCCTGGACACCGGGCGTGATTTCGACACGCGGATCGTGGTGCGGCCGAACGTGGCCGAGCGGCTGCGGGCGGAGCTGGCGCGCTGGGACGGCAGCGAGCTGGCGGTGGGGCTGGGCGGCGACTGCTATCAGCAGGCCGAGGAGACCTACCGGCTGATGCCGCACGTGATCGGGGCGCTGGCGGGGTCGGGCACGCCGTTCACGGTGTACACCAAGGGGCCGCTGGTGTTGCGCGACGCGGAGCTGCTGGCACGGGCGGGGGCGCGGGTGGCGGTGTCGATCGCGTTCGTGGACGAGCGGATCCGGCGCTCGGTGGAGCCGGGGGCGCCTTCGGCGCAGGCGCGGCTGGAGCTGGTCTCGGCGCTGGTGGAGGCAGGGGTGGACTGCCGGGTGGTGATGGCGCCGGTGCTGCCGCTGCTCAGCGACGCGGCCGACCAGCTGGGGGCGACGGTGCGGCGGATCGCGGCGGCGGGGGTGCGGCGGGTGGAGCCGGTGGTGCTGCGGCTGCCGCCGGGGACGCGCGAGTGGTACCTGCAGTGGCTGGGGCAGGCGCATCCGCAGCTGGTGGCGCGCTATGAGGAGCTGTACGACCGGTCGGGGCTGCCGCCGGAGGCGTACGAGGGGCGGATCACGGGGCAGATCGCGCAGTTGTGCCGGGTGTACGGGATGGAGTGCGGCGCGCCGGAGGCGGTGCGGCGCGAGCCGAGGGCGGCGCAGCTGGCGCTCGTGTGACCCCCCGGGGTCAGCGCTGGTGCTGCTCGGGCAGGTGGCTGCCGGCGTGTGCCCAGGCCAGCACGTTGGGCACGTTCTCCCGGTCGAAGAAGTCGAGCACTTCGCGGTCGGTGTGGCGCAGGCTGAAGTGGGTGAGGACGAACAGGGTGCGCGGGTGCGCCAGGACGTACGGTTTGAGCTGGCTCCACACGGTGTGCCCCACGCGGCGGGCCCGTTCGGCCTGGGTGTCGTCGAGGTAGGTGCACTCGGTGATGATCACGGGGTATTCGGCCAGGGCCGGGTTGCGGGGCAGGGCGTCGGCGTGGGTGTCGCCGAGGTAGGCGAACAGGGGCCGCTGGACCTGCCGGTCGACGGCGATGCCGCGCCTGCGGCGCTCGGCGAGGAGCCGGCCGAACTCGGCGGCGCCGAGGCTCGCCTTGAGCTGTTCGGTCTCCGGCAGGAGGGCTCGCCGGTTCTCGGCGACGCCGTAGCCGGCGCTGGGCACCTTGTGCTCGGTGTGCAGGACGCGCACCGTGTGGGAGGCGTTCCTGCCGAGGGGGAACTCCTGGCCGGGCCGTACGCCGTGCACGCGGGCGCCGGCGGCCAGGGTGGCGTCGTAGGCGGCGCTCTGGTTGAGCTCGGTGGTGGCGCGCAGGTAGTGGCGCACGTACGGCAGCGCCTGCTCGGGGACGTGGATGTCGACGCCGGTGGGGCGGGTGGCCAGGAAGTCGAGGTCCTTGGCGTGGTCGAGGTGGGTGTGGGTGAGCAGCACCGTGTCGGCCTGGCGGCCTTCGGCCAGGCCCGCGTCGAGGGCGAGTTTCAGCTCGGGGATGTGGAAGAACGTCTTGTCGGCGGCGCGGGAGTAGCCGGTGAGGGTGAGCCGGGTGCCGGGCAGGCGCCAGGTCTTCCACTGCCGGAACGGGTGGCCGCGCTCCAGGAGCTCCGGATGCGTGATCATGGGCAGGAGGATAGCCCTCCCCGCGGGGAGGTTTCCTGGCGTTTTCGCTAGGGGGTGGGCGCGGGGGTGGAGCGGACGGCGAGGCGGTCGAGGGAGATGCCGAGCACGTCGGCCAGGGCGGCGATGGTGAAGAACGCCGGGGTGGCGATGCGGCCGGTCTCGATCTTGCGCAGGGTCTCGGCGGACATGCCGGCCTGCGCGGCGACCTCGACGATGCTGCGCTCGCCGCGGGCCTGGCGCAGAACGTGGCCGAGCTGCTCGCCGCGCAGGCGTTCCTCGGGGGTCAGCGGTGGTCGCACCATGCCCCCACCTTATACCGGGCGGCCGCGAGGACTTGAGCCGTACAGCGTGCCGTACACCATACGGTAGCGTGGCGGCATGGACGACAGCATCGTGATCACCGGCGCGCGCGTCAACAACCTCAAGAACGTCTCCCTGCGCATCCCCAAGAACCGCCTGGTCGTCTTCACCGGCGTGTCCGGCTCCGGCAAGTCCTCCATCGTCTTCGGCACCGTCGCCGCCGAATCACAGCGCCAGCTCAACGAGACCTACACCGCCTTCATCCGCAACCGGCTGCCCTCGCACGACAAACCCGACGTCGAAGCCATCGACAACCTCGGCGCCGCCATCGTCGTCGACCAGAAGCCGGTCGGCGGCAACGCCCGCTCCACCGTCGGCACGATGACCGACATCATGCCGATCCTGCGCGTGCTGTTCTCCCGCTACGGCACCCCCAGCGCCGGCTACTCCTTCGCCTACTCCTTCAACGACCCCACCGGCATGTGCCCCGGCTGCGACGGTCTCGGCCGCGCCGTCCAGCTCGACCTCGACGCCCTCATCGATCCCGCCCTCTCCCTCGACGACGGCGCCATCCGCTTCCCCCTGTTCGGCGTCGGCACCTGGCAGTGGCAGATCTACGCCCGCTCCGGCACCTTCGACCCCGCCAAGCCCGTCGCCGCCTACACCCCCGCCGAACGCGACCTGCTCCTGCACGGCAGCGGCTTCACCGTCGACGTGCGCGGCAAGAACGGCACCCTCAACAAGGTCGACTACGAAGGCGTCGCCGACCGGTTCACCCGCCTCTACCTCAGACGCGACACCTCCACCCTGTCCGAGCGCACCCGCCGCGCCGTCGCCGGCCTCATCACCGAAGGCCTCTGCCCCGGCTGCCACGGCGCCCGCCTCAACCCGGCCGCCCTGGCCACCAGGATCGGCCCCCACTCCATCGCCGACCACGCCGCCATGGAGATCACCGACCTCATCACCGTCCTGTCCGGCCTCGGCAACCCCGTCGCCGACGCCGCCGTACGAGCGCTGCGCCGCCTGGACGACATCGGGCTCGGCTACCTCACCCTCGGCCGCGAGACCTCCACCGTCTCCGGCGGTGAGGCCCAGCGCCTCAAGACCGTCCGCCACCTCGGCTCCGCCCTGACCGGCATGACCTACGTCTTCGACGAGCCCAGCGCCGGCCTGCACCCCAGCGACGTCGGCCGCCTCACCCGGCTCCTCGCGGAGCTGCGCGACAAGGGCAACACCGTCCTGGTCGTCGAGCACGACCCCGACGTCATCTCCGTCGCCGACCACGTCATCGACCTCGGCCCCGGCGCCGGCGTCCACGGCGGCCACATCGTCTACACCGGCACCCCCGGCGGCCTGACCGCCTCCGCCACCCGCACCGGCCGCGCCCTGCGCCGGCGCGCCGAGCTCAAGACCGCGCCGCGCCGCCCCACCGGCCGGCTCACCATCGCCCCCGCCAGCCTGCACAACCTGCGCGAGGTCACCACCGCCATCCCCACCGGCGTGCTCACCTGCGTCACCGGCGTCGCCGGATCCGGCAAGTCCACCCTCATCACCCGCATCCTGCCCGCCCAGCACCCCGGCGCCGTCGTGGCCGGCCAGGCCGCCCCCGGCGCCTCCGCCCGCTCCAGCCCCGCCTCCTACCTCGGCGTGCTGGAGCCGATCCGCCGCCTGTTCGCCCGCGCCGCCGGCGCCCCGCCCGCCCTGTTCAGCTACAACTCCGGCGGCGCCTGCCCCCGCTGCGAGGGGCGCGGCGTCATCCACACCGACCTGGCGTTCATGGACCCCGTCACCACGGTGTGCGAGCTGTGCGCCGGCACCCGCTACCGGCCCGAGGCGCTGGCCCACCGGCTGCGCGGCCTGTCGATCGCCGACGTGCTCGCCCTGACCGCCGACCAGGCCGCCGCCTTCTTCACCGAGCCCGCCGTGGCCGGCCGCATCGCCGCGCTCGTCGACGTCGGGCTCGGCTACCTCACCCTCGGCCAGCCTGCCAGCACCCTGTCCGGCGGCGAACTGCAGCGCATGAAACTCGCCGGCGAGCTGTCCAGGACCGGCGCCGTGCACATCCTGGACGAGCCCACCACCGGCCTGCACCTGTCGGACGTCCAGACGCTCATCGCGCTGCTGGACCGGCTCGTCGACGGCGGCAACACCGTCATCGTCATCGAGCACCACCTCGACGTGGTCGCGCGCGCCGACTGGGTGATCGACCTCGGCCCCGGCGGCGGCAGGCACGGCGGCCGCATCCTGTACGAAGGGCCGCCGGCGGGCCTGCCCGGCGCCCCGGGATCCGTCACCGGCGCCCACCTGAAGGCCGCGCTCTCCGCCCGCTCCTGACCCTGGAGGGTGCACGCCGTCCGCACGGCAGGACGCATCGAGGCGTGGCACGTGGACTCCACCGCCTTGTGCGCGACTTCCCGTCCCGCTGACGTAGCGGCCGGAGGATCCTCAGATCCAGACGGTGGCCAGCCACACGGCCGCCGC
Organism: Nonomuraea thailandensis; assembly: GCF_024172165.1. GTDB lineage: Bacteria > Actinomycetota > Actinomycetes > Streptosporangiales > Streptosporangiaceae > Nonomuraea > Nonomuraea thailandensis. The sequence goes on from NZ_JAMZEB010000002.1 coordinate 3,854,487, forward strand.
CGCGACCGCCAGCGCGACCACGTTCAGCCACACCACCGACGCCTCGCCCCGGCGTACGTGCAGCACGATCGCCCCCACCTGGATCAGCGCCAGCCCCGACGCCGCGGCGACCGCCAGCCACGGCACGATCCCGGTCAGCGGCGGCAGGAACAGCCCCGCCACGCCGAGCACCTCCAGCACGCCGATCGCCCGCACCTGCGGCATCGGGACGGTGTCGACCCAGCCCATCATCGGCCGCAGCCGCTCCCGGCTCTGGACGATCTTCTTGCCGCCGGCGAACAGGTACAGGACGGCCAGCAGCGCGGCCACGGCCCAGTACGACAACTCCATGAGGACACCTTCACGAGGCTAGGGAGAAAACAGCAGACCGGGCCCGATGGTTACCGGTCGTAAGTAGCCTCATCATGCGTCACCATTGAAAGCCTTACAAAAGGCACACACGTGTGCGTAACCCACAAGGGGCTGTCATGCCGGACTACGAGCACACCTGCCTGATCCGCGGAGACGGAGGCCGCGTCCTGCGCGCGGTCCTCGACCGCATCTGCAACAAATGGACCCTGCTCGTCGTCGCCACCCTCGACCAGGGCACCCTGCGCTTCACCGACCTGCACCAGCAGATCCCCGGCATCTCCCAGCGCATGCTCACCCTGACCCTGCGCCACCTCGAACGCGACGGCCTCGTCTCCCGCACCGTCCACGCCGAAGTCCCGCCACGCGTCGAATACGCCCTCACCCCCACCGGCAAGAGCCTCATCCCGCCCGCGCTCGCCCTCGCAGGCTGGGCCATCGAACACGTCCCGCACATCGAAGCCAGCAGGGCCGCGCACGAGACCCGCGACCGGCGCGGGCCGCAACACCCGCGCCCCACCGCCTCAGAAGCCGGGTAATAACCCGTGATCCGGCACGGCCACCGCCCCGTGACCGCACACACCCAGAACCGGGCGCTCCACCGCCGCCGCCCGGACCTCACCAGCCGGCGGCGAACCCGCCGCCACCCGCAAGGGCCTGCCGGCTAATAACCCGTCCATCGGGCGCGCCGCACGCCGCACGACGACCGGCCGCCACCCACCGGCGCCCGGCGAAACCCGCCGCCACCCGGCAGGCCCTCCAGCAGGACGCAGCGTCGAGCGCAGTACAGGACGTAGCGCAGGACGTAGCGCAGGACGTAGCGCAGGACGCAGCTCAGGACGCCGCGCATCGGCACGCACCCCTCCGCCCGGCCGGCGGCGATCAGCCCCGCCCGCGCGGCGGACTCCGGCGCGCCGCCGAACGGCAGGCGCCACAACAGCCGTTCCTCTACCTAACATGAGGCGTAACTCCAGTCGATCAGCGCCGACCGGCGCCCGGCCCCGGAGCCGCACACACCCCGAAACGCCCGCGCCGATCAGGCGGGCGAGGCCACCACGACCACGCCCCTGGCCGTCGCCACCCAGCGTATGTCCCGCCCCCGCCGCGAGTCTGCCCTGGTCACGAAGCCACGACAAGATTTGACCCGCGCATGGCACGCCCCCGGCCCGCCCTTGACCGACACTCCCTCCCGTAAACGACAAAAAGGCGCCCCAGCCGCCGGAACGGCCAGGACACCCACCCGCGCCTACGCCCGCCGCACCGGCTGCCGCAGCACCGTACGCGGAGACGGATCATCCAGCGCCGTCAGATACACCTCATGATGCGGCCCGTTGACCACCAGCCCCCGCTCCGCCATGAACGCCTCCATCACCGCCAGCGACCGGTACTCCTCGCTGAACGGCCCCTCATGCAACACCTCCACACACTCCCCCTCCGTGAAAGACGACACCACGACCCGATCCACCGCCGCCCCCGAACCCCGCGCCCCCTCACGCGCCCGCTCCAGAGCCCCCGCGACCTCCGCCCCCGCAGCCGGCAGCAGCAGATGCCACCGCCACCGCTCCCGCGCCACCATCAGCGGCGGCCCCTCCTCCTCCACCCACCACAACCCCTCCAACGGCCCCGAAGCACCACCCAGCGCCGACGCCACCGCGTACAACGCCCCGATCGCCGACACGTGCTCCACACCACCCGGCTCCCCCACCCCCGACACGCACAGCCGCGACACCCGGCCACACGACACCAGCTCCGCCCTCACCACGACTCCTCCTCCACACACACCAGCAGACGCGTCACCAGCTCCTCCGGAGCCGTCACCGCCGGATCCGACACGTACACCTCACGAACAGCGCCCCTCACCACATGCCGCCGCTCCGCACACCACGCCAGCACCGCATGCGCCGTCAACGAGATCTGGTCGTACGGCCCCACATGCGTCGCACACGCGAACACCCCGCCCGGCAACACCCCCACCTCCACCCCCTCAGCCGCCCGCCACCCCTCCTCCAGCACCACCGCCACCGAAACCTCCACCACCTCACCCAGATCCACCGGGAACAACCCCACCAGCCGCACCGCCCCCTCCCCCGAGAACCCACCCGCCAGCAACCGCGCCACCGCCACCGACGTCGCCCGCCCGATGTCCTCCGGCCCCGCCGCCCGCTCCCGCACCACCGCCACCCGGCGCGCGGGCTCGGCCACCAGCCGCACCGGCGCCGCCGGCAACCCCTGCGCCATCACCCGCTCCAGCGCCGCCAGCGTCCGCCGCCGCCGCACCAGCTCCGCCTCCAGCGCATCCCGCACCCCCGCCAGCACCCCCGCAGCCTCCTCCGGCGCCCCCGACAACACCTCACCCACCACCGGCAACGGCACATCCAGCGACCGCAACAACCCGATCGACAACGCCGCCCGCGCCTGCGACGCCCGGTAATACCGGTAACCCGTCTCCGCATCCACATACGCCGGCCGCAACAACCCCAGCTCGTCGTAATGCCGCAACTGCTTCACACTCAACCGGCCCAGCCGGGCGAACTGCCCGATCGGCAGCAACTCCTCGTCCACGCCCACCAGCATGACCCCTCCCACAAGGGGAGAGTCCACCCCGGCTTGACCCCCACCCGACGGCAGCCCCCAAGCTGGAAGACATGAGCTTCTCCGTGGGCCAGGTCGCCAGACTCGCCGGCATCACCGTCCGCACCCTCCACCACTACGACGAGATCGGCCTGCTCACCCCCGGCGAGCGCACCCGCTCCGGCTACCGCCGCTACACCGACGACGACCTCACCCGCCTGCAGCAGATCCTCCTCTACCGCGAGCTCGGCTTCCCCCTCGACGAGATCGCCGTCATCCTCGACGAACCCGCCGCCGACGAGCTCACCCACCTGCGCCGCCAGCACGAGCTCCTCACCGGCAAGGCCGCCCGCCTGCACGAGGTCATCACCGCCGTCGAACGCGCCATCACCGCCCGCACCGCCGGCATCACCCTCACCCCCGAAGAACGCTTTGAGATCTTCGGCGACTTCCGCCCCGAAGACCACGACGCCGAAGCCGAGCGCCGCTGGGGCCACACCGACGCCTACACCCAGAGCCGCCGCCGCGTCGCCGCCTACACCAAAGCCGACTGGCTCCAGCTCAAAGCCGAAGCCGCCACCATCACCGACGACCTCGCCGCGGCCCACAAAGCCGGCCTGCCCGCCGACGAGACCCCCGCCATGGACATCGCCGAGCGCCACCGCGGCCACATCACCCGCTGGTTCTACGACTGCCCCCACGACCTGCACCGCTGCCTCGGCGACCTCTACGTCGACGACCCCCGCTTCACCGCCGTCTTCGACGCCGTCACCCCCGGCCTGGCCGCCTACCTGCGCCACGCCATCCACGCCAACGCCCGCCGCCACACCCCCTGACCCGCATACATACCCTTGCAGGCATATAACTAGACCGGTATATTCGCCGCATGCCCTTCGACGTGCTCGCCGAACCCGCACGACGCCACATCCTCGACCTCCTCCTCCAACGCCCCCACCAGGTCGCCGAACTCACCCACCACCTCGGCCTCACCCAACCCGGCACCAGCAAACACCTGCGCATCCTCCGCCAAGCCGGCCTCGTCACCGTCCGAAAAGACGCCCAACGCCGCTGGTACGAACTCCGCCCCCAACCCCTCGCCGAAATCGACGCCTGGCTCACCCCCTACCGCAGACTCTGGAACACCGCCCTCGACAACCTCGAACACCACCTCGACACCCTGCCCGACACCCTGCCCGACACCCTGCCCGCCGCCACGGAAGACGACCCCACCCCATGAACGAGACCCTCACCCTCCACCCCGACGGCCGCACCACCCTCACCCTCCAACGCCGCCTCCCCCACCCACCCCACAAGGTCTGGCACGCCATCACCCAGCCCGAACACCTCGCCGCCTGGTTCCCCGCCGACGTCACCATCGACGGCGACCGCATCGGCTACGGCTTCGGCCCCGACGGCCGCATCACCACCAACGACCCACCCCGCACCTTCGCCCACACCTGGGGCGAGGACGAACTACGCTGGCACCTCACCCCCGACGGCGACGGCACCCTGCTCACCTTCACCCACACCTTCACCGACCGCCACGGCGCCGCCAGCTTCGCCGCCGGCTGGCACACCTGCATCCAAGCCCTGCACGCCCACCTCGACCAACGCCCCAGCCACCTGCCCGACCAGCCCGACCCCGCCCACTCCGCCCGCCTCCACGAGGACTACATCGCCATCCTCGGCCTGCCCTCCACCACCGTCGACCGCGACACCGTACGCGTCGAACGCCAGCTCACCCGCCCCGCCGAAGACGTCTGGCAGCTCCTGCACGGCCCCGACGCCACCCCCGGCACCCCGCCACCGGCCCCCTTCACCGTCCCGACCCTCCGGCCCGGGCCGGTCACCCGCGCAGAGACCGCCAAACTCCTGGAGTACGACACCCCCGACGGCTCCGTCCGCTGGGAGCTCACCCAGGGCACCGGCCAGGGGCCGCGCCTCATCATCACCTGCACCGGCGACCCCGCCACGGCCGACGCCTGGCGCATCCGCGTCGAAGACCTCGCCGCCTCCCTCATCGTCTGACAGGGGTTGAACGAAAGAAGGGCGAGGGATTTTGTCCATACCCTCGCCCTTTACGTTGTAGATTACTAAGCGGTCAAGCCCAGCACCGCGGCCGTCACCGCCCGCGCCCGCGCCGGCGCCACCAGCAGATCCGTCGAATCCGACAGCTGATCCACGCACCCCGTCACCGGCAGTCCCCTGATCACCGGATCCGACACCGAAGCCATCAGCGCCTCCACGAACCGCCCCGCCCCGATCACCTGGAACGGCCGGTCGAAGAACCCCCGCACCCCCTCATCCAGCCGCTCGGCCAGCGCCACCCGGTTCTGCAGCGCCGCCACCCTCCCGTACGCGGCCGACAAGCCCGTCTCCCGCTCCCGCCAGGAGCGGGCCGCCACCGCGGCGCCCAGGGACTCCCCCAGCTCGGTCGAGCCCGGCAGCCGCGCCAGCGCGCTGCCCAGCCATTTCGCATACGGCGGGTACCGTCTGCGCAGCAGCAGCGCCAGCCGCATCACCTCCCGCGCCAGCCGTGCCCCCAGCACCGCCGACCCCAGCTCGTCGCCCACCTCCCCGCACCGGCCGACGAACGGCTCCTCCTGGCAGATCCGCTGCCATTGACACGCCAGCACGTAGCGCCACACGTCGTGCGGGTACCAGCGCAACGCCGCCCTGGCCGCCTCCAGGCCCGGCTCGCCCAGCCCGTCGGAGAACACCTCGCCGCCGGTCACCTCCGCCAGGCGCTGCCACGGCGCCGACAACCAGTCCAGCAGCGTCACCCCCCGCCGCGGATCGAAACCCAGCCGGTCCACCAGCCACTGGCCCAGATCCATCACCGTCACCCCCGGCCGCACCCGCTCGTGATAGGCGAACACGGTCGGGAAGCCGCCGAACCGGTCGGGCAGCCCCGCCACCACCTTCGCCTCCACCTCGGCCACCCGCTCCGCGGCCACGAACAGCAGCACCCGCGGCCCCCAGTCATGATCCGCCGACCGCGCCGTGTCGAACTCCAGCACTTCCGAGCCCGGCCCGATCAGCGCTGCGCTATGCGGAACTCCCGACACCAAGGGCGCCACGACCTCGCCGTAGAAGGCGCGCGACAGCTCGATACCAGGTACAAAGTTGGACATCACTCCGTCAACTCTGCACGAGCGCCGCCGGAACCTCATCCGAATTAACGCCACCACGGGATCGGCTCCGGTGATCACCCCGGACGGCCCCCCTTCGGCAGGCTTCATCCGCCAGGCACGCCCGTCAGACCCGCCCGTCAGACCGTGTGTCGCACTCCGTCCGTCAGGCTCCACAGGGCCGCCACCAACGGCCGCCGCAGATCGGCCCGCCGCACGCACAACCCCACCGCCAGCGGCGCCGGCGCCGGATCGGCCGCCACCACCCGCACCCGGTCACGCATCACGCTCGTCTCCAGCACCATCCGCGGTACGATCCCCGTCCCGTACCCGAGCGCGACCAGCGCCAGCAGCGCCTCGTGCCCCTCCGGCTCGGCCACCACCTCCGGCCGCCACGGCAGCCGCCCCCGCAACCACCGGTCGGCCGCCTCCCGCACCAGTCCGCGCCGAGGCAGCACGAACGGCCCCTCCAGCCCCGCCTCCGCCGTCCCCGCGACGAACACCAGATCCGTCACCGCCACCGTCCGGCTCACCAGCGACGCCGGCAACCGGCCCGGGATCGCCGCCACCGCCGCGTCCACCTCCCCCTCATCCAGCCGCGCCAGCGCCGCCGCCGCGTCCCCCGTACGCAGATCCACCCGGATCCGCGGATGCGCCGCCCGGAACGGCGCCAGCAGATCCGGCAGCAACGCCTGGCAGGCCGTCACCGTCGCGAACAGGCCCAGCCGCCCCGACAACTCCCCCGGACCCACCTCCCCCTGCCGGTAGGCGTGCCACAGGTCCACCGCCGCCACCGCGTACTCCCGGAAGCGCCGCCCCTCGTCCGTCAGCGCCACCCCGCGCGGCCCCCGGTCGAACAACCGCTGCCCCAGCCGCGCCTCCAGCCGCTGCACCAGCCTGGTCAGCGTCGCCGGGCTCACATGACAGTCCTGACTCGTCCTGCCGAAGCTCAGCGTCCGCGCCAGATGCAGGAAAACCCGCAACTCGCGATGCTCCTCCATACCGCCCCACCTCAGGTGTTCCGCTTCACGCAACGCCCCGCTGCACAGGTTGCGCTTGCCGCGGGATCGCAGCGGATCCTACAACTGACGCCATGACCTCCCCCGGCAACTCCTTCACCTCCGCCGTCTTCCCTCTGCAGACCATGGACGTGCCCGGCGGCACCGAAACGGTCCTGCCGGGCGGCAGGCACCTGTTCCCGCTGCTGCCCGCCGCGTTCGCCGGCGTCCGCCGGATCGGCGTCATCGGCTGGGGCCCCCAGGGCCGCGCCCAGGCGCTCAACCTGCGCGACTCCCTGGCCGGCACCGGCATCCAGGTGGCCGTCGGCCTGCGCCCCGGCTCCGCCTCCGCGCCCGACGCCCGCACCCACGGCTTCACCGAGCACGACGGCACCCTCGGCGACTGGCTCGACGTCACCGCCACCAGCGACCTGGTCATCCTGCTCATCGCCGACGCCGCCCTGGCCGCCCACCACCAGGAGATCTTCGCCGCGCTGCGGCCCGGCGCCGCCATCGGCCTGTCCCACGGCTTCCTGCTCGGCCACCTGCGCGCCACCGGCGGCGCGTTCCCCGACGGCCACGACGTCATCGCCGTCTGCCCCAAAGGCATGGGCGACTCCGTGCGCCGCCTGTACGAGCAGGGCGGCCACGTCGGTGGCGCCGGCATCAACGCCAGCTTCGCCGTGCACGCCGACCACAGCGGCCGCGCCGCCGACCTCGCGCTCGGCTGGTCGGTGGCGCTCGGCTCCCCCTACACCTTCCGCACCACGCTCGCCGGCGAATACCTCTCCGACATCGCCGGCGAGCGCGCCATCCTGCTGGGCGCCGTCCACGGCCTCGTCGAAGCCCTGTACGGGCACTACCGGCTGGCCGGCGACGACCCCGCCACCGCCTACGAACGCTCCTGCGAATCCCTCACCGGCCCCATCCGGCAGACCATCTCCCGCTCCGGCCTGACCGCCGTCCGCGACCGGCTCGGCCCCGGCGCCCGCGACACCTTCGACCGCGCCTACACCGCCGCCTACGGCCCCGCCAGGGAGCTCGTCGCCGAGATCTACGACGAGGTCGCCGACGGCACCGAGCTGCGCAGCGTCATCCTCGCCGAACGACGTCTGGCCGACCGGCCGATGAGCCGCATCAGCGGCTCGCCCATGTGGGCCGCCGGCCGGCCGGTGCGCGCCGGCCGCGCCGGCCGCGCCGGCCGGGAGACGGACGTCGAGCCGTTCACGGCCGGGCTGTTCGTGGCCACGATGATGGCCCAGGTGGACGAGTTCGCCGAACGCGGCCACCCGTGGTCGGAGATCGTCAACGAGTCGGTGATCGAGGCCGTCGACTCGCTGCTGCCGTACATGCACGCCCGCGATGTCGCGTACATGGTGGACAACTGCTCCCGCACCGCGCGGCTCGGCGCGCGCCGGTGGGGGCCGCGCTTCCAGGCCGCCTACGAGCAGATCGCCTTCCCGGCCGCGAGCGCTCCCGCCGACGGCGACCTCGTGTCCGCCTTCACCGGCCACCCCGTCCACCAGGCGCTGGCCGCCGCCGCGAAACTACGGCCCTCGGTGGACATCTCCGTGCCCGTCGCCTGACCCGGGGCGGCGCCGGCGAGCAGGCGGTCGGCGCCGAGCCAGGACAGCGGCACGGACGCGGTCACGGCGGCGCCATCCCCATACGCGCGCAGCAGTACCGGGAGGGATCAGGCCACGTACGCGGCCAGCACCCGTCTGCGCCGATACCCGATCCCCTCGTACACCCTGATCGCCGCCGCGTTCCCGTCGTCCACCATCAGCGCCGCCCGCCCGCGCGCCGCCACCAGCTCCCGCGACACCCACCGGCACACCAGCCCGGCCAGCCCCCGCCCGCGCAGGGACGCCCGCGTGGCGACCCCCGCCACCAGCCCCACCGTCGGCGCCGACCACGCCTCGGCCGCCACCGCCGCCAGCACCCCGTCCACCCGGACACCCGCCCACCGGCTCACCCCGGCCGCGCCGGGCACCGCGTACGAGTGCGGCGCGTCGGCCGCCAGCAGCTCCGCCACCTCTACCCCCGCACCGCCGTCCAGCCAGCCCACACCCCCGCCCGGCGCCGGCACCTGACCGGACAGGCTCATCCAGGAGAACTCCGCCGCCTCCCGCACGCCGTCCACCTTCGCGGCCACCCGCCGCACCAGCTCCACCTCACCCAGCGGCCGGTACGTCGGCCCCAGCTCGCCCAGCGCGTGCCGCACCAGCCCCACCGCGTCCGACGCCTCCCCCCACACGGCTAACCGGTCATGCCGCGACACCGCCGGGCTGGCGGCCACGACCGCCCCGCCCAGCGCCCACGCCCGGCTGCCCCCGGACAGGCCCTGCGCCGCCCACACCACCAGATCGTCGTCCCCGCACGCGGCCCGCACCTCGTCCAGGGAACGCAGATCTCTGATCACAAAATCGCGCCGGGACGGTACGCGGCCGCCTCCGGGTACGCCGCCACGACCTCGCCCACCTGCTGCGAGACCGCCTCCACCTGGTCGGCCGCCGCCCCGGTGAACGACACCCGGTCCGCCAGCAGCTCCTCCAGCCGCGCCCGGTCCAGCGGGAACCGCTCGTCGGCGGCCAGCAGGTCCAGCAGCTCGTTCGCCGCCCCGCGCGAGCGCATCGCCAGCGCCGCCGCCACCGCGTGCTCCTTGATCAGCTCATGCGCCTGCTCGCGGCCCACCCCGGCCCGCACCGCCGCCATCAGCATCTTCGTCGTCGCCAGGAACGGCAGGTAACGGCCCAGCTCGGCGGCGATCACCGCCGGGAACGCCCCGAACTCGTCCAGCACCGTCAGCATCGTCTCCACCAGCCCGTCGAAGGCGAAGAACGCGTCCGGCAGCGCCACCCGCCGCACCACCGAGCAGGACACGTCACCCTCGTTCCACTGGTCGCCCGCCAGCTCGCCCACCATCGAGGCGTAACCGCGCAGCACCACGGCCAGGCCGTTCACGCGCTCGCAGGAGCGGGTGTTCATCTTGTGCGGCATCGCCGAGGAGCCGACCTGCCCCTCCTTGAACCCCTCGGTCACCAGCTCGTGCCCGGCCATCAGCCGGATCGTCTTGGCCAGCGACGACGGCGCCGCCGCCAGCTGCACCAGCGCCGTCACCACCTCGAAGTCCAGCGACCGCGGATACACCTGCCCCACGCTGGTGAAGCGGTGCTCGAACCCCAAGTGCGCGGCCACCCGCCCCTCCAGCTCGGCCAGCTTCCCGCGATCACCGCCCAGCAGGTCCAGCATGTCCTGCGCGGTGCCCACCGGCCCCTTGACGCCCCGCAGCGGGTAACGGCCGATCAGCTCCTCCAGCCGCCGGAACCCCACCAGCAGCTCGTCGGCCGCCGTCGCGAACCGCTTGCCCAGCGTCGTCGCCTGCGCGGCCACGTTGTGCGAGCGGCCCGCCATGACCGTGGCCTCGTGCTCCTCGGCCAGCGTCGCCAGCCGCGCCAGCAGCGCCACCACCCGGTCCCGCACCAGCAGCAGGCTGTCGCGCACCTGGAGCTGCTCGACGTTCTCGGTCAGGTCGCGCGAGGTCATGCCCTTGTGCACCTGCTCGTGCCCGGCCAGCGCGTTGAACTCCTCGATGCGCGCCTTCACGTCGTGCCGGGTGACCCGCTCCCGCGCCGCGATCGACTCCAGATCGACCCGCTCGACCACCTTCTCGTAGTCGGCGACCGCCCCTTCGGGCACCGCGATCCCCAGCTCGGCCTGTGCCCGCAGCACCGCCAGCCACAACCGCCGCTCGGCGATGATCTTGTACTCGGGCGACCACAGGCGCGCCAGCTCCGCCGAGGCGTAGCGGCCGGCCAGGACATTGGGGATACGCGGCTTGGAAGTCACGTTCGACAAGTGTATTCACCCCGCTCCGGCCACCTGACGCCTTCCCCCGTCGTTGAGTCTGTTGTCGACGGCGGGATGGTGGATCGTCCCGATCCCAGCGCCTTTACAGCGTAGATCAATCCGATCCAGGCACAGATCGTTTCCGCTAGAGTGATCGCCTCAGGGTGGGACGTTCACTGACCAGCGGAGGGCTTCGTGCGTTCACTTCGTCTCCTCGCCCCCGTAGCCGCCCTGCTCGCCTCCACGCACCTCCTCGCCGCCCCACCCGCCGCCGCTGCCCGCCCGGAATCCCTCACCCCCGTGATCGCCGCTGTCAAACGCCAGTTCGCGAGCAAGAGCGGCGTACGCTTCACCGCCAAGTCGGTGGAAAGGCTGGTCGGCATCGTCACGACCAGCACCTCCTCCGGCGCGTACCGCCTCACGGCCTCGGGGGTGTCGGCCTCCGACGTCACGGAGGTCGACGAGGAAGGCCGGCGCTTCCGCTTACGCACGGTCGGCCGCGCCAGCTACACCCAGGACGACAGGTACGACCCCCTGCCCAAGGGCAAGAAGTGGCGCGCACGGGGGTACTCACCGAACTACCAGTGGAAGGACGATCTGGTCGACGGGATCAACCTCGGTTTCCTGGCACTGGCCGCCGCCCAGGACCACAGCGCCACCGACGGCGGAACCGTCGAAGGCACGCCCTGCACCCTCCTGCGGGGAACGGTGACCGTCGCCGGCCTCGGCACGACCCAGCCGGGCGTCAGGTTCAGCACCGAGGAAGGCGGTTTCACCGGAGGGACGATCTCGTGGCGGCTCTGGGTCGGCCCCGATCGCCTGCCGAGGCGCTTCCACGCCGTGATCACCTGGGACAACGCCCCCGAGGAGAAGGACGACGGCTTCGACTACATCAAGCAGAACAAGATCTACCGGGATTGGGGAGCCGGCTTCACCATCACCCATCCGCCTGGCAAGTCCGTCGCTCCCGACAACTGGTGAACCGCGCCACGCTGGACGGCGCGGCCCTTGGGTGACGAAGCGGGCACCGTGACGTAACGTCGGTTCATGGATGAGCAGCACGGGGCGATAGAGGCAGCGCTGGCACCCGTCCGGGAGGCCTTCGGCGCGCTCGACGCCGACCTGACGCTCGACGAGCTGCGCGTGGCCGTCCGCAGGCTCCACACCGCGACCGAGCAGGCCGACGACGACCTGCGCGAGATCAAGCTCGCCGACCAGCCGCGCTTCTCACCGCCGGAATGACGCATGGGGCGCTACTTCGTGGCCCCGGGCGGGCTCCGCATCCAGCCGGTGGACGTGCTGCCCAGCAACGCGCACTGGGTCTTCGTCCGCATGATCGCACCCGACGTGCGGCCGGGCGAGGTGTGGTACCTCGTGACCCAGGGCGGCGCCGCCGTCGGCCGGCTGCCGGGCTACTACCAGCTGCACGAGCTGACCGACCTGCTGGAGACACTGGGGCTCACCCTCGCCGATCTCCGTGAGGCGGGTGACGACGCGGAGACCGGCACGGCGTGAACCTCCGCCCTCCTCGCGCCCGGCGCCGGCCGCAGCCGGAAGCCCGGCTACCGGGCCTGGCACCGCTCCGGTGACGGCTTCCACCTGGGCGCGGTCCGCGATCGACGGTGTTCTCCTCATGGCCCGGCCGACGTGTTGCGCGACGGGCTCGACGCGCTGACCTCAGGGGCGGGTCACGAGAATGCCGTCGTCATCGCTGAACAGCTCGGCTCCCGGCTCGAAGACGACCCCGCCGAACGTGACCGGGACGTCGCGCTCGCCGACACCCGACTTGCCGCTCTTACGCGGGTTGGAGCCCAGTGCCTTGATGCCCAGATTCAGCTCGCGCAGGGCGGCGACATCGCGTACAGCACCGTTGATGACCACCCCCTCCCAGCCGTTGGCGACGGCCAGAGCGGCGATGACGTCGCCCATGAGCGCGGTGTGCACCGAGCCGCCGCCGTCGACCACCAGGACGCGCCCCTCACCAGGCTCGCCCAGAACGCTCTTGAGCAGCGCGTTGTCCTCATGACAGCGCACCGTGGCGATCGTCCCGGCGAAGGAGCGGCGGCCGCCGTACTGGGAGAGCTGGAGGTCGCAGGAGTCGAGCTGGTCACCGCGCTCGTCGTAGAGGTCAGCGGTCACGATGTCCATGGCGCGGCCCTTTCTTCCCGTGGCTGTTGTCGTTCGTGATCGTAGCGGTGCGGTCGATCCCGAAACCCAGCGCCTTTACATCGTAGATTTATAACGAGGCTTCTCACGGCAGGCCCGGCAATCCGGGCTCTCGACGTCAAGAGAAGTGCAAGTATGCGCCCCCCGCATGCCCCTCCACCTCAGATGAAGCCGGGATGAAGCGGATCTGAGGCTGCTCTCGCATTGGATGGCCCTGTTCGAGATCTCCTCATCTCTCTCGGAGCAATCATGCGAATTCGGACATCCGCCTCCATGCGCTCGGCAATCGCCACCCTCTCGCTGGCCACCATGGCGGCGGTTGCGCTGCCCGCATCAGCCGCCACCGCCGAGCCGCAGCCCGCCGCGCAGTTCCAGTGCGGCTTTCACGTGGACGGCAACCTCAACGCACTGTACGGGCACTGCGATGCGCCACCTCGGACCGACATCGTCATCAACGTCGAACTGGGCTGGGGTGGCGACAGCGGCAACTACGACAAGTGCGTCAAGCCAGGCCTCACCACGCTAGGGAAGTATCCCAGCATCTGGTACGCCAAGTACACGGGCAGGCTGTGCTCAGCCGGGTAGGCGACCGAGCCGCACCCACGGGCGGCTGATCAGCGCGACCTGGCCGTAGCGCCCGGCGAGGTCAAGCGACCCCGCCGGGCGTTCACCACGGCGTCAGGCGACCGTCAGGCCGGCTGGCCGGCCAGGTTCTCCTTGCCGGCCTCCTCGCCGCTCCGCTCCCCGCCCTGCGACCCGGCCGCGTGGCGCGGCCCCCGGTCGCGCTTCCTGGTGACCACGACGTACAGCGTCGGGACCAGGACCAGGGTCAGCAGCGTCGAGGAGATCAGGCCGCCGATCACCACGATGGCCAGCGGCTGGGAGATGAACCCGCCGGAGCCGGTCACGCCCAGCGCCATCGGCGTCAGCGCGCAGATCGTGGCCACCGCCGTCATCAGGATCGGCCGGAGCCTGCGCCGGCCGCCCTCGATCACCGCCTCGACCACGCCCATGCCCTGATCGCGGTACTGGTTGATCAGGTCGATCAGCACGATCGCGTTCGTCACCACGATGCCGATCAGCATCAGCATGCCGATCAGGGCCGGCACGCCCAGCGCCGTGTCGGTCGCCACCAGCAGGCCGATCGCGCCCGTGGCCGCGAACGGGATCGACACCAGCAGGATCACCGGCTGGATGAAGCTGCGGAACGTCGCCACCATGATCAGGAACACGATCGCGATCGCCGCCAGCATCGCCATGCCGAGGTCGGAGAACGCGTCGGCCTGGTCCGCCGACACGCCGCCGATCTCGTACGACGCGCCCGACGTCAGCGCCAGCCCGTCGAGCTTCGTGGTCAGCTCCTGCGTCACCGCGCCGAGGTTGCCCGAGTCCTCGGCCTTGGCCGAGACCGTCGCGGAGCGCTCGCCGTCGATCCTGGTCACCTGCGTCGGCCCGGCCACCTCGCGCACGTCGGCCACCGACGACAGCTTCACCGTGCCGCCGGCCGTGGCCAGCTTCAGGTCCTCGATCGCCTTGACGTCGTCCGGCGCGTCCGCGCCGCGCAGCACCAGGTCGCTCGCGCGGCCGTCCAGCGTGATCTGGCCCAGCGGGGCGCCGCGGAAGGCCTGCGCCACCGCCTGCCCGACCTGCGCCTCCGACAGGCCGCGCTCGGCGGCCTCCTCGCGGTCGACCACGACCTCGACGCGCGGGGCGCTGGTCTCCAGGTTCGACGACAGGTCGCGCAGCCCGGACACCTCGCCCATGGCGGTCTTCACCGCGTCGGTCGCGGTGCGCAGCGTCTCGTTGTCGGGCGCCTGCACGATCACCTCGATCGTGTCGGAGGCGAACCCGCCGCCGCTCGCGCCGCCGACGGTGACCTCGCCGACCCCCGACAGGCCGGCGACCTTGTCGCGCAGCTCCTGCTCGATCCTGGCCGTGTCGGCGTCCTCATTCAGGGTGACCGAGTACGACGCCCGGTCGGCACCGCCGCCGGTGCCGCCCATCATGGCGTTGCCGCCGCCGACGTTCACCTGGTAGGTGTCGACGCCGTCCTGACCGGCCAGCACGTCCTCGACCTTCTTGGCCGCCTTGTCGGTGGTCGCCAGGTCCGTGCCCACCGGCATGCGCTGCGAGATCGACAGCGTGTTCTGCCCGGAGGAGTCCAGGAAGTTCGTCTGCAGCCCGCCGGCCAGCCCCATCGTGCCGATGAACACCGCCACGCCGATGAGGATCGTCACCAGCTTGAACCGCGTGGCGAAGCGCAGCACGGGCAGGTAGGCCCGCTGCAGCGGCGAGCGCAGCTCCTTGGCCTCGGCCTCGTCGCGCTGCTTGCGCGCCTCCTCCGGCGTCAGGTCGGGCGACTTGAGGAACCAGAACGCCAGCACCGGCACCACGGTCAGCGACACCACCAGCGAGGCCAGCAGCGCCACCGTCACCGTGATCGCGAACGGGCTGAACAGCTCGCCCACCATGCCGCCGACCATCGCGATCGGCGCGAACACCGCCACCGTCGTGAGCGTCGAGGCCGTGACCGCGCCCGACACCTCGCGCACCGCCGTCAGGATGGCCTGGAGTTTCGCCTCGCCGTAGGCGAGATGCCGTTTGATGTTCTCCAGCACCACGATCGAGTCGTCCACGACCCGGCCCACGGCGATCGTCAGCGCGCCCAGCGTCAGCATGTTGAGCGAGTAGTCGCCCGCCCACAGCGCGATCAGCGCGATCACGACCGACAGCGGGATCGACACGGCCGTCACCAGCGTCGAGCGCACCGACAGCAGGAACACCAGGATGACCAGCACCGCGAAGATCAGGCCCAGCAGGCCCTCGGTGGTCAGGCTCTCGATCGACTGCTCCACGTACGGCGCCTGGTCGAACACCACCGACACGGCCGTGTCCGAGCCGTCGCCCAGCGCCTTGGTCAGCTCGGGCAGCTTCTCGGCGACCGCGTGGGAGATCGCCACCGCGTTGCCGTCGGGCACCATCGTCACCGAGACGCCGAGGCTGGTCTTGCCGTCGGTACGGGTGATCGTCGTGGCGTCCGCCAGCCCGCGCGTGATCGTCGCGACGTCGCCCAGCTTGACGGGCTTGGGCGGCTTGGGCTGCGCCACCGGCTGCTGCGGAACCTGCGCACGCCCCTGCGCCTGCGCCTGGGCGGCCTGCGCCCGGGCCGCGGCGGCCTGCTGGGCCTGCGCCTGGGCGGCGGCCTGCTGCTGCGCGGCCGTCGGCTGAGCAGGCGTCAGGTAGAGGTTCTTCAGCTTGTC
Source organism: Nonomuraea thailandensis (assembly GCF_024172165.1). GTDB lineage: Bacteria > Actinomycetota > Actinomycetes > Streptosporangiales > Streptosporangiaceae > Nonomuraea > Nonomuraea thailandensis. Next base: position 3,870,810 of record NZ_JAMZEB010000002.1, read on the forward strand.
CACCGAGTCGACCCGCGAGCCGACCTGCACCGACAGCGACTTGTTGTCCGCGGTCAGCGTGCCGGCCGGGATCGGGGTCCCGTTCGCCCGCAGCACCTCGGGGATCTGCGCCGCCGACACGCCCTTCTCGGCCATCTTCTTGGCGTCGGGCTCGATCGTGACGACCTCGTCGCGGGTGCCGGTGACCTCGGCCTCCCGTACGCCTTCGACGCCCTGGATCTCGGGCACCACGATGCGGCGCAGCTTGTCGGCCATCGCCCGCTCGTCACCACCGTCGCCCACCGCCAGCACCAGCACCGGGATGTCGTCGGTGTTGCCCGCAACCACCTGCGGGTCCACGCCGTCCGGCAGCGCCACCCTGCTGATGGCCTGCTGCATCTTGTTCAGCGAGGACTCGACGTCGGTGCCGTACTCGAAGGCGACCTGGATCTGTGCCAGGCCCTCCTTCGAGGTCGAGGTCATCTGCTCCATCCCGGCAAGCCCCTGGAAGGAGTCCTCGATCGGGGCGGTCACCTGATCCTCTACGATCTCAGGCGACGCACCCGGATACGACGCGATCACGAACGCGCCCGGGAACGACAACGACGGCAGCAACTGCTGCTTCAACTGCGGAATCGTGAACGCGCCGAACGCGCTGAGCACGACCGCCACCAAGATGACAAGGCTCCGGTTGACCAGGCTCAACCGAGCAAATGCGGTCATAGGGTCCCCCTCCAAGAGTTCGCCCTAGACTAACACTTTGCCTTGCACGAATATTTAGATCACTCAAGCGTTCCTGATAACCTTCTCAGGAAGCGAGAGGTGAGCGTGAGCAACGAACGCGAAGACCTGATCCGCCGGATCACCGACACACAGCGAGGCCTGGCACGGCTGTTCGCTCAGCACCAATCCCCCCTGTTCAGCTCCAACCTCACCATGAGGCAGCTCAAGGTCGTCATGGTCCTGTCCATGAACGGCTCCGCCTCAGGACAGGACCTGGCCCACAATCTCGGCGTCGGTCTCGGCACCGTGACCGGCATCGTCGACCGCCTCGTCGCCCACGGCCTCGTCAGCCGTCACGAGGACCCCCATGACCGCCGCGTCCGCCGCGTCGAGCTCACCCCCGCCGGCGCCGGCCTCATCGAGGAGATCAACAACGCCGGAATCCAGCAGTACCGGCGCATCATGGAGCACCTCGACACCGAGACCCTGCGCACCCTCGAGCACGTCAGCCGGAAGATCGGTGAGGTCGCCGCCAAGCTCGCCCCGGACAGGGCTCCCGTCCCCGACGAGCTCACCCCCGACAACGGGTGACCCCCTCTCCGGGTTCCCGGGCCGGCGCCTTTACGTTGTAGATTTCTACGCCAGGCGGGAGAGCACCGGCGGCAGGTCGCCCTCGTGCACCACCGTCAGCCGCCGCGTGGCCCGCGTCACCGCGACGTACAGATCCTGGCCGCCCAGCGGCGACTGCCCGATGATGCCGGCCGGATCCACCACCACGACCGCGTCGAACTCCAGCCCCTTGGCCTGCCCCACCGTCAGCACCACCACCGGCGCGTCCAGGTCCCCCGCCGGGAACAGCCGCGCCACCTCCGCGTGCCGCGCGTCAGGCGTCAGCACGGCCACGCGGCCCTGCTCCTGCCCCGCCCCGATCTCCGCCAGCTCCCCCGCCACCAGCTCCGGCAGCCCGGACACCGGCGTGCGCACCGCGCGCGGCTCCGCCTCGCCCTCGCGCACCGACTCCGGCGGCTCCTGCCCCGGCGCGAACGCGCGCAGCACGTCCGCCGCGACCCGCATGATCTCCACCGGGGTGCGGTAGTTGACCAGCAGCCGCTCCTCCCGCCAGCGGCCCGCAAGGTACGGGTCCAGCACCTCGCCCCACGAGCGCGCGCCCGCCGCCGAGCCCGTCTGCGCCACGTCGCCCACCACGGTCAGCGACTTGGCCGGCACCCGCCGCATGATCATCCGCCAGGCCATCGGCGACAGCTCCTGCGCCTCGTCCACGATCACGTGCCCGTACGCCCAGCTCCGGTCGGCCGCCGCCCGGTCCGCGGTGGTCAGGCCCAGGCCCTCGTCGGCGTGCCGCCCGGCCAGCACGTCGGCCCGCTCGAAGATGCCCGACTCCGCCACGCCCGTCACGGTCAGCACCTCCCGCGCGTACAGCTCCTGCTCGGCCTGCTCCTCGCCGGCCGCCCTGGCCGCCACCCGCCGCGCCGAGTCGTCCTCGCCCAGCAGCTCGGCGGCCTCGTCCAGCAGCGGCACGTCCCCCACCGTCCACGCGGCGTCCGGCGGGCGCAGCAGCGGTCTCCAGTCGAGCCCGGGCGGCGCCGCCTGCCGCAGCGCCTCCGCGTCCGACAGCAGGCCCGCGATCATGGACTGCGGTGTCAGCTCCGGCCAGAGCCCGTCCACCGCGCGGCGCACCGCCGGCTCGCCCCACAACCGCCGCGAGGCCAGCTCCAGGTCCAGCTCGTCCAGGTCGCCCTCCAGGTCGAGCGGCTCGCTCAGCTCCGGCTCGCCCTCGATCACCAGGTCCTCGATGTGCAGCGACTCCTCCAGCGCCCGCGCCTCGGCCCTGGCCAGCTCCTTGAGCAGCTCGGTGACGTACAGCTTGCGGGCCATGTTGTGCGGCAGCCGCACCGCGCGGGCCCGCTCGCGCAGCCGTACGCACGTCTCGTGCGGCACCCGCAGCCGCAGCCCGTCCAGCTCCACCACCAGCTCGCCCTCCGGCACGCGCCGCAGCCGCTCCAGCGCCGCGGCGACCAGCCCGGCCATCCGCGCGTCGCCCTTGACCACCGCGGTCGCCGGCTCGTCGGCCGCCGCCGCCCGCACGCCGGGGAACATCTCCCCCACCGTGGTCATCACCACCTGCGTCTCCCCCAGCGCGGGCAGCACCTGGCCGATGTAGCGCAGGAACATCGGGTTCGGGCCGATCACCAGCACGCCGCGCCGCTCCAGCGTGTCGCGGTGGGTGTAGAGCAGGTACGCCGCGCGGTGCAGCGCCGCCACCGTCTTGCCGGTGCCGGGACCGCCCTGCACCACCAGCGCCCCCTGCAGCGAGGCCCGGATCACCCGGTCCTGCTCGGTCTGGATGGTCGCCACCACGTCGCCCATCCGGCCCGTACGGCCCCGGCGCAGCGCCGCCAGCAACGCCGCCTCGCCCACCAGCGTGCGCCGGTCGCCCTCGCTCATCCCCTCCAGGTCGAACACCTCGTCGTCGATGCCGACCACCAGGCGGTCCTTCAGATGCAGGTGGCGCCTGCGCACCAGCCCGCCCGGGTCGGTGGCCGTGGCCACGTAGAACGGCCGGGCCGCCGGCGCCCGCCAGTCGATCAGGGCCGACTCGTGCGCCTCGTCGCGCAGGCCGATCCTGCCGATGTACGTGCTGCGCCCCGCGGCGTCGTCGATGCGGCCGAAGCACAGGCCCCGCTCGACCGCGTTGAGCTGCGCCAGCCGCCGCGCCTGCTCCGAGGCCAGCACCTCGCGCTCCACCCGCGCCTGGCGGGTGACCGCGACGCCGCCGGCGGCGTACACCTCGCGCAGGGTGCGCTGGGCGCTCTCCCTGGCGGCGTCGAGCCGCCCGTAGAGCCACGACACGGTGCGCTGCTCGGTGTCAAGGGCTTGCGCGAGACCATCTTGACGATTAGTCATTCGGTGGTATACTCCTAACAGGAGGTATGTGATAGCTCGCAGTAGAGAATGGCAATGTTCGAGCTTAGACCCGCGCGTCGCCGCGCGCAAACCCCTCTGTCGGCCCCCTGTCGGCCCCTCCTGTCGGCGCTTCGCGTCCCCGCAGCTCAGCCCGTACGGGCAGCGAACGGTTGATCGCCCCCATCTCGCCGCATCCCGAAACGAGCAAGCCGGCTACGCCGGAACAGCTTCTGGCTGCCGACACGGCACCGCCCCGCGGGATCCAGCCCGCGGGGCGGTGCCGCTCAGCCGTTTGCCGCCGTGATCAGTTGCTCGGCTGATCGGCGGGCTCGGACACCGGCGGTTCGGGCAGGGGCTGCCCGGCGGCCCGGCGGGTGTCGCGCCTGGACTTGATCATGCTGGCCACCGTCGTGACGGTGAGCACGGTGACGATGACCGCCAGCGAGAGCCAGTTGTTGATCTCCGGGACCCAGGTGACGTGCTCGCCGCCGTTGATGAACGGCAGCTCGTTCTCGTGCAGGGCGTGCAGGACGAGTTTCACGCCGATGAAGGCCAGGATGACCGCCAGGCCGTAGGTGAGGTAGACGAGCTTCTCCACCAGCCCGCCGAGCAGGAAGTACAGCTGTCTCAGCCCCATCAGCGCGAACGCGTTGGCCGCGAAGACCAGATAGGCGTCCTGGGTGATGCCGAAGATGGCCGGGATCGAGTCGACCGCGAAGACCAGGTCCGCGCCGCCGATGGCGACGATGACGATGAACATCGGGGTCAGCAGGCGGCGGCCGTCCTGCTTGATGGTCAGCCGGGAGCCGTGGTAGGTGTCGGTGACCGGGAACAGCCTGCGGACCAGCCGTACGACGCCGCCGTTGGGGTCGTACTCCTCGTCGTCGTTGTGGTTGAAGGCGAACTTCCACGCGGTGTAGATGAGGATGCCGCCGAAGAGCCAGAAGATCCAGCTGAAGCGCTGTACGGCCTGGGCGCCCACGCCGATGAAGATCCCGCGCATCACCAGCGCCATCATGATCCCGATGAGCAGCACGCGGTGCTGGTGGATCGCGGGAACGGCGAAGTTCGCCATGATGAGCATGAAGATGAACAGGTTGTCGACGCTCAGCGTGTACTCGGTGATGTACCCGGTGATGTAGGAGGCCGCGTGCTCGCTGCCGCCGAAGATCCACACGGCTGCGCCGAAAGCGACGGCACAGCCGATGTAGAAGGTGATCCACCGGGCCGACTCGGCGATCGTGACCTTGTGGGGTCTCCTGTTGACGATGAACAGGTCGAGGAGGATGAGTCCGAGCAGGGCGGCGATGGTGGCCGCCCACAGCCATGCGGGCACGGACAGGGGTGGGGGCATGATGCTCCTCCGACTTGGCGTTGACACGTCCGTCGGAGGTCTTCTCCGCCCGCGTCGTCGCGGACCGACCGCACCGGGCCCCGAAGGCGGGTCCGTGATGACGACGCGGCCGCGAAGGAGTACTCCCCTCCACTTCGCCTGTGATCATACATACTGAATGCAGTATGCGATATCCATCTCAGAGGGTCGGCGAAGGGACCTCCTGAGCTCTGTCACCGTACTTCATACCGCGCGATCTCCCCCACGCAGGGGACAGATCGCCACTCTGGCCCGCGCCTGCCGCCGGCGCCGCCGCGACGCCTGAGCTCCTTCACTGCGGGCGGGTCAGCCCGTGCCCTCCGTACGGCGGAACAGCGCCGACAGCAGGAACGGGGCGCCGAAGAGCGCGCCGCCCGGCGGCTGGCGCACCATCGGCCGCAGCTCCACCTCGGTGTAGTCGGAGAACAGCCACCGCAGCTCGCCGGGCGTGTAGGCCAGGCCGCCGTGCAGCTCACCGTCGCGGTACAGCTCCTCGTCGCTCTTCTCCGACCCCATGCCGCCGGCCGCGAAGCAGGTGAGGGCCAGGTGCCCGCCCGGGGCCAGCACCCGCTCCAGCAGCGCGCGGTAGCTGACCCGGCGGTGTGGCGGCAGGTGGTGCAGGCAGCCGGAGTCGTACACCAGGTCGTACGGGCCCGCGACCTCCGGCGAGGTGAACGCGTCGCCGCACACGAAGCGCACCTCGGCCCCCGCCTCCCCGGCCCGCTCCCGCCCCCACGTCACCGCGGCGGGCGACAGGTCCACGGCGTCCACCTCGAACCCGAGCGACGCCAGGTGCACGGCGTTCCTGCCGGGCCCGCACCCCAGGTCCAGCGCGCGCCCGGGCTTCAGCAGCCCCCGGTCCAGGTAGGAGACCAGGCTCTCGTCCGGCCCCGGTACGAAGAACGGGACCGGCTTGGACCGGTCGGCGTAGAAGCCGTCCCACCAGGTGGAGGCGTTGCCCGTCCACCGGTCGGCCTCCGAGGCGAACATCCGGTCCATGAGGGCCAGGACGTCGTCGATCGTACGAATGGTGCGGTTCACTCGGGATCTCCAGAACAGGGCGGCCGCCCCGCGCGGCCGGACCTCATGATCCTACGGCCAGCGATCCCTGTCGCCCCTGGTCAGAGCACGTTTCCCGGGGTGTCGCGACAGGCCCGGGAACGGCCGCTGACACCCGTGTCCCGGCACCCCGCCCTCCCCTTCGCGACGGCCGGTCGGCGCCCGCCCTCCTGACCCCGGCGGCCGGGGACGGGCATCTCAGCGGCGCCGGGGCGGCCCGCCAGGACACGGCGGGCTGTGGTTTCGCTCACACCGGCCCTCGTGGCGGCCGGTCGGGCGCGGGGTGCTAGCTTCATCGACCATGTCCGACTATCTGCGGGAGCTGTTCTCCCTTCACGGCCGGCGCGCGCTGGTGACCGGCGGCAGCTCCGGAATCGGGTACGCCGTCGCCGAGGCGATCGGGCGCGCCGGGGCCGAGGTCGTGGTGGTGGCCCGCAGGGAGACCGAGCTCGACAAGGCCGTCACCCGGCTGCGCGAGCACGGCGTGAGCGCGTCCTGGATCAGTGCCGACCTCGGCGACCGCGCCGACGTGCGGCGGGTGTGCGAGACGGCCGGCGCCATCGACATCCTGGTCAACGACGCGGGCAACAACATCCGCAAGCCCATGGCCGAGCTCACCCTGGACGACTTCGAGCGCACCATGGCCGTCAACTTCACCGCCCCGTACCTGCTCGGCCAGCACTACGGGCCGCGGATGGCGGAGCGCGGCTGGGGCCGCATCATCAACGTCGGCTCGCAGCAGTCGGTCAGCGCCTTCGGCGACAGCGGCATCTACGGCGCCGCCAAGGCCGGCCTGGCGGGGCTGACCCGCTCCCAGGCCGAGGCGTGGTCGGCGGCCGGGGTGTGCGTCAACACGATCATCCCGGGGTTCGTGCTGACGCCGCTGACCGAGCCCGCCCAGGCCGTCCCCGGCCGGGTCGAGGCGCTGGCGGCCCGGCACATGGTGGGGCGCAACGGGGTGCCGGAGGACTTCGAGGGTGCCGCGGTGTTCCTGGCGGGGAACGCCTGCGCGTTCGTCACCGGCCAGATGCTCTTCGTGGACGGCGGCTTCGCCGTCCACTAGCCGCACCGGCCGGTGACCGCGGCGCTCCGCGGCCGGAGGCAGGCGCCGGGTCACAACGGCTGCGCGGTCACCGGGCGACGGCCTGCTCCCTGAACGTGCCGCGCGCGTCGACGACCGGGACGCAGGTGGGTGGGATGGACCGGCCGGGCGCCTTTACGTTGTAGATCAAGTGCGGCGGAACTCCCGTTCGCCCACACCCTCACGCCAGGCGGCGATGACGATCTCGTTGCCCTGCACCCTCGTCCAGGCCACCTCGGTCAGCTCGATCCGGAACAGGTGCGAGTCGGCGTCGGGCAGCCCGAACGAGGCCAGCACCCCGGCGTCGGTGATCTCCACCGCGCGCCCGGACAGCTTCAGGTCCCCCTCCCACGAGGACGGGTCGGCCTGGTCGGGGTCGCGCGAGGTGACGTGGAGGGCCATGCGGGGATCGCGGCGCAGGTCGGCGGCCTTCACCGCGCGGGCCATCGAGCCCGTCCACAGCTCGCCGTCCTTGAAGCTCGTCTCGACGCCGCTCACCCGGGGCGAGCCGTCCTTGCGCAAGGTCGCCAGGACCTTGTGCGTGTAGGTGTCCATCAACCGGCGGGCGGCCTTGGCCAGCTCCGGCGCCTGGGTCTCGAACTCCTGCCATGAAGCCATGACCCTCATCATGACGGCCGGAGCCGACAGAATCCGCCTCGTTCCTGAATCCGCGTTTACAAACCCGGCCAGGAGTCGCTAGATTTATAAACGAAGGATCATTTACTAACGGGGAGACGCTCACATGACCGCAGGCCGTTCGTTCACGTGCTCGGTGTTCATCGGGATCAGCCTCGACGGCTTCATCGCCCGGCAGGACGGCGACCTCCACTGGCTCACCAGCAGAGGCGAGGCAGCCGGAGGGGACCTGGGCTACCAGGAGTTCATCGACGGCATCGACACCGTCGTCATGGGCCGCGGCACCTACGAGCCCGGCCTCACCTACGATCCGTGGCCGCACGAGGGCAGGCACTGCGCCGTCCTGAGCCGCACCCTCCCGCTGGGCGCCGACCCGCGCGTCACCGTTCACCGCGAGCTCGGCACGCTGGTGAGCGCGCTGGAGGAACGGGGCACGAAGAGCGTGTACGTGGACGGCGGGCAGGTCATCCGCATGTTCCTGCGCGAGGGGCTGATCGACGAGCTGACCATCACCACGGTGCCGGTGCTGATCGGCACGGGGTTGCCGCTGTTCGGGCCGGTCGGCCGGGACGTGCCGCTCACGCACGTGTCGACCAGGGTGTTCGGGGCGGGCGTGGTGCAGTCCACGTACGCGGTCGAGCGGGCAGGCTGAACACCTGAGCCGCCGGGCGGGAGAGGCGGGCGGAGGGGCCGCCGGGGGCTGGGACAGAATCGAGGTCGTGATCGACATCACGGCTGATCTCGTACGGGCCCTGGTCGCCGAGCAGTTCCCCGCCTGGGCCCGCCTGCCGGTGACCCCCGTGGCCCGCCAGGGCTGGGACAACCGGACGTTCCGCCTCGGCGACCGGCTGGCCGTGCGCCTGCCCAGCGGCGACGCGTACGTGGAAGGGGTCGAGAAGGAGGACCGCTGCCTGCCGCTGCTGGCCGGGCACCTGCCGCTGCCCGTCCCCGCGCCCGTCGCGACCGGCCGCCCGGGAGCGGGGTACCCGTTCCCGTGGTCGGTGCGGCGGTGGTTGCCCGGGGACACCGTGGAGGGCGCCGCGGGCGTCGACCGGCCGGCGCTGGCCCGGGACCTCGGCGCCTTCCTGGCCGCCCTCCGTGCCGCCCCGGCGCGGCACGGGCCCGCCGCCGGAGCGCACTCGCATCGGCGCGGCCGCCATCCGGACGTCCTGGGCGGCGAGGTCGAGCAGGCCCTGCGCAGGCTGGACGGCGATGTCGACGCCGCCGCGTGCCGGGCCGTGTGGGCGCGGGCGGTGGACTCGTCCTGGCGGCAGGCGCCGGTGTGGTTCCACGGTGACGTCGCGCCCGGCAACCTGCTCGTCCGCGACCGGCGGGCGCGCGGATGGGCGCTGTGGAAGGCGCTGGCGACGATGGCCGGCCTGTCCAGCCCCGGCCCGGAGGGGTTCCAGCGCGGGGTGCTCGGCCGTGTGCTTGAGGACCCGGTGACGGCCTGACCGGACGACGGCGCAAAAGATCCGCCCGGCGGACAGCTACCACCGCGGGATGGGTAGGAGGCGGGTGATGGACGACGACGCGCGCGAGGGGTGAGGACGTGCGGAGCGACGGTGAGCGCGCCCTCGGCGGCCTGCTGGCGAGCATGCACCTGTCCGGGATGGAGGACCTGCCGGCCAAGGCCGCCGAGCACGCCCGCCTGACCGGGTTCACCCACGTCGTGATCTACGTGACCGACCTGCAGCAGCAGTTCCTCGTGCCGCTGCCCGGCCAGCACGACGCCGCCGGCGAGCCGCTGGAGAGCATGCGCATCGACGCGACCATGCCGGGCCGGGCCTTCCGCGCGGTGGCGATCGTCCGCGCCCGCTCGCCGCAGGACGAGCGGACGCCGCTGCTGTGGGTGCCGCTGCTGGACGGCACCGAGCGGATCGGCGTGATCGGGCTGACCGCGCCGCAGGACGGCGAGCTCACCGAGACGCGGGCCAAGGACCTGGCGTCGCTGGTGGCGGTGATGGTGGTGAGCAAGCGGCCGCACAGCGACTCCTTCGCCCGCCTGGTCCGCGCCCGCCCCCTGACCCTGTCGGCCGAGGTGTTGTGGAACCTTCTGCCGCCGGGCACGTTCGCCAACGACGACGTCGTGGTCAGCGCCGCGCTGGAGCCCGCGTACGAGATGGGCGGCGACGCCTTCGACTACGCCCTCGACGGCAGCACCCTGCACGTGTCGATCTTCGACGCGATGGGCCACGACACCTCCGCCGGGCTGACCGCCTCCATCGCCATGGCGGCCTGCCGCAACAACCGCAGGCAGGGCATGGACCTCGCCGCGATCGGGGAGGCGATCGACACGGCGATCAGGGAGGAGTTCACCGGCCGCTTCGCCACCGGCATCCTGGCCCAGCTCGACCTGCGCTCGGGGCTGCTGAGCTGGGTCAACCGGGGGCACCACCCGCCGCTGGTGCTGCGCGACGGCCACCTGGTGGCGAGCCTGGCCAGCGTGCCGGACCCGCCGATGGGCTTCGGCCTGCACGTCTCCACCGGGCTGCTGCACTACCAGCTGGAGCCCGGGGACCGGCTGCTGTTCTACACCGACGGCGTCATCGAGGCGCAGAGCCCGGACGGGGAGCTGTTCGGGCTGGAGCGGTTCATCGACTTCGTGGTGCGGCGGGAGGCCGACGGGGTCTCTGCCCCGGAGACGCTGCGGCGGCTCATCCAGGCCATCCTGGCGCACCAGCACGGCCGGTTGCAGGATGACGCGACGGTGGTGACCGTGGAGTGGCAGACGCGGCGGCGCTTCCAGCTCGTCCTCTGACCCAGGCACATGGGATGATCGTCCGTAAATCGTACGATCACGAAGAGAGGCGGACACGGTGCCAGAGCAGCAGGCGCGCCGCGTGCCCGGGACGGACACTCCCCTGGAGGCGATCACCCTCGGCACGTCGGGGCTGGGCCGCGAGCCCGGCGGCGAACGACTGGCGCGGGAGCTGGTGTCCGGCAGGTTCCGCCAGCTCGACACCTCCAACGAGTACGCCGGCGGGCGCAGCGAGACGCTGATCGGCCAGGTGCTCGGCCCGGCCGACGGGGTGACCGTCTTCTCCAAGGCCGACCGCGACCCGCGGACGGGCGTGTTCGACGGCGACCGGGTGATGCGCTCGTTCGAGGAGACGACCTCCCGGCTCGGCGTCGGCACCCTGCCGATCTACCACCTGCACGATCCGTTCACGATCACGGTGCGGGAGGCGATGGCGCCGGGCGGCGCGGTGCCCGCGCTGGTGTCGCTGCGCGAGCAGGGGCTGGTCGCCGCCATCGGCATCGCCGCCGCCGGCGGGACGCTGGTGGAGGACTACATCCGCACGGACGCGTTCGACGCGGTGCTCACCCACAACCGGTACACGCTGGTGGACCGGGGGGCCGAGGACATCCTGCGGCTGGCGACCGAGCGCGGGATGACGGTCTTCAACGCCGCGCCCTTCGGCGGCGGCATCCTGTCGGGCTCGCCGCGGCACGCCTCCCGGTACGGGTACCGGCCCATCACGCCGGAGTTCGGGCAGCACGTGGAGCGGGTGCGGGAGCTGTGCGAGCGGTGGGACATCGCGCTCCCGGCCGCCGCGCTGCACTTCTCGCTGCGGGAGCCGCGGGTGCACTCCACGGTGGTGGGCATCACCTCGGTGGAGCGGCTGGAGGGCCTCGACGCGCTGGTGGACGCGGTGATCCCGGACGGGTTCTGGGAGGAGCTGCAGGCGCTGGGCACGCCGCCGCCGTCGCCGGTGGACTGACCGATCACGGTTCGGGTAGGTGGGCGGCTCCCCTGTGGAAGGAGAGGCGTGCCGCTCGAATCGCTGGTCCGCACCGCCCTCGGCATGAAGCTGGCGGTGTGGCGGAGTCACGGGCCCGGGCCCGCCGTGGTGTGCGTGCACGGCGCCGGGGTGTCGAGCCGGGAGTTGCTGCCGTTCGTGCGGGCCATGGGGGTCACCCATGACGCCTGGAGCCTCGACCTGCCCGGGTTCGGGCGCAGCGAGAAGCCGCGGGCGCCGCTGACGCTGACGGCGCTCGCCGACGCGGTGGCCGATTGGCTGGCCGCGAGCGGGCTGGAGCGGCCCTGCCTGCTGGGCGGGTCGTTCGGCTGCCAGGTGGCGGTGGACGTGGCGGCCAGGCACCCGGGCGCGGCGGGCGCGCTGGTGCTGGTGGGACCGACCGTGGACGCGCGCGGGCGCAGCCCGGCGCGGCTGGTGGGCCAGTGGCTGCGCAACTCGGTGCGGGAGAGCCCGCGCATGCTGCCGCTGAACGTGGCCGACTACCTCGACGCCGGGCCGCGCCAGGTGCTGGCCAGCTTCGGCGCCTCGATGCGCGACCGGATCGAGGACAAGCTCCCCCACGTCACCGTGCCCGCCCTGGTGGTGCGCGGCGGCAAGGACCGGATGGTGAGCCAGGCGTGGGCCGAGGAGGTGACCCGGCTGCTGCCGCGGGGGCGGCTGGTGGTGATGGACGGGCTGCCGCACATGGTGCCGTACAAGGACCCGGACGGCCTGGCGCGCGAGGTGGCGGCGTTCCTGGAGGCGGCATGGTGAAGCCGCAGAAGGCGGTGGCGTCGTTCGACTCGGCCACCGGGATGTTGCGGGCCCTGTCGCGGTTCCTGCGCGACCGGGACGTGCCGATGCTCGGGCAGGCGCCGGGGGCGGTGGAGCCGGTGGCCGCCGCCGTGGCGGGCGCGGCGGCTCGGCTGCCGCGGGCGGCCAAGGAGAAGGCGTACGCGGTGAGCGGCTGGGCCGAGGCGGTGCCGTTGCGCCGCGTGCCGGAGATCCGCTCGCAGGAGCTGGCGCGCTGGGTGAGCGGGCACTACCCGCGGGGGCCGTACCCGGTGGCGTTCATCGGGTCGTCCAACGGCGCGCTGGTGCACCTGGCGGCGGCGCTGCGGGCGCCGTGGCTGCCGCAGACGCTGCTGCTGCCGGTGCGCCGCCGCGGCGTCGGCCCGGACGACCCGCGCGGCGACCTGCGCGCGACCCGGGCGGCCGGCGAGGCGCTGCTGGCGGCCAACCCTGACCTGGTGCTGCACCACATGCACGACGCCAACCAGGACCGGCTGATGATCGCGGGCATGACGTACTTCCGGGTGAAGTGGCGCAGGCTGCCCGGGGCCTACCGGCGCTTCCTGGAGGAGTCGCTGCCGGCGGGCGCGACGCTGGTCGTGCCGGAGTGCGGGCTGCGCTGGCCGGTCACGCGGGTGGGGCCGCGCTACGTGTTCCAGCACGGGGCGCTGGGCGGCGCCACCCGGGAGGAGTACGAGCGCGGCGGCCCGCGCGTGGCCGGCCACCTGAGCCGCTACGGCGCCGGGCGGGAGCGGTGGGACTACCCTCCGGCGGACGGCGACAGCCCGGAGGCGGAGTGGGGGTTCGAGCCCGAGCTGCTCGCCGACCTGGAGGAGCTGGCGGCGCGCAACGGCTGGCGGCTGGCGCGGATGCGCTTCGACGAGCCGGAGGACCTGAGCCCGGTCGTGGCCGACCTGTACCGGAGCTGGTACGAGCTGCGGGGGCTGCCGGGCGATCGGCTGCTCGTGGAGTGTTTCCTGCTGCTGGAGCCGTGGTGGGCGTTGCGCTCCGGGTCGGTGCCGTACTGGATGGTGTTCAACGCCGAGCAGTCGCACGCGCGGGCCATGGCCTACCTCGACGGGGCCGACCCGTTCGACGAGATCAGGCTCATGCTGTTCTCGCACGGGGTGGAGTCGGTGGGGCTGGCCGGAGTCGGGCACTGGCGGCGGCTGCTGGAGCGGGCGCGCAAGGTCGGGGTGTTCACCGGGGTGGACACGCGGGCCTACCCGCGCGACTTCGCCGGGCTGATCCGCGGGCACCGGGAGCTGTCCAGGATCAGGACGACGTATCCGATGCCGTTGCCGCTGGAGTGGGAGGCGGCCGAGGAGTTCCTGCGCAAGCGGGAGGAGATCGACTGGTCAGGGTGAGGGCAGCAGCCCCTCGTGCCGGACGTGCCACGTGTCAGGGAAGCCGGGGGTGGCGGGGCCGGCGTCCCATCCTCTGGCCATGAGCGCGGCCGCGGCCAGCAGGCCGCCGTTGCCGGGCAGGTAGACGGGCAGCGCGGCGGTCTGGAAGTTGTGCCCGTTGGGCAGGTAGGTGTTCTTGGCCGTGGGCATGAGCAGGGTCTCGACGGCGGTGCGCGGGTCGCCGAGGCGGGTGGCGGTCATGGCGATGGCCGGGTAGTCCCAGCCCCAGGTGCTGTCCCAGTCCCAGCCGGACAGCACGTCGTGCAGTGTGGCGCGCATCGTGGCGGCGTCGATGAGGCGGGTCGGGGGGACGAGGCCGAGCGCGTACAGCATGGAGGGGTGGTCGTCGCGCACCGTGTACGGCGGGGCGGCCATCGCCGCGTACACGCCGCCGCGCACCAGCGGCCTGGCCATGCCCGCGGCCACCTGCGCCCAGCGGGGCTCGGGCGCCAGGCCCAGCAGGCGCCGCCACCGCTGGGCCACCTCCAGGGCCCACGACCAGTACGCGAGCTCGAACGTCGGGTTCGCCGCTCGGGCGCGCACCGCGGCGTACGACTCCTGGGCGGGCACCAGCGGCGGCCCCAGCCCGTACCCGCCGGGCCCCTCGACGGCGAAGGCCGCCATGAACGCGGCGGTCTCCAGCACCAGGTCGGCGTAGCGGTCGAGGGCGTGGCGGGTGCCGGCGGCGCGGCGCACCAGCTCGGCCAGGAAGATCGGGTGCGGCTGCTGCCACACCAGGAACGGCCCGATCGGGCTGGGGCTCTCCCGCCCGTCGGGGCCGGTCTGCTTGGGCCAGCGCGCCCCCGGGCAGCCCTGGGCGCGGGCGGTGCCCCGGGCGGCGGGCAGGATGGCGGCGTACCAGGCGAGGCTGCGCTCCAGCAGCTCGGGACGGCCCCACAGCGGGAAGTGCGCCGCGTGCCACCAGTGCATCTCCAGGTGGAAGCGGCCCCGCCAGCTGTTGGCCATCAGCCCGGTCTCGGCCGGCGGGCTGGAGCCGGCGCAGTGGATCGCCGTCAGGTAGCGCGACAGCACGATCCGGCGCTCCAGCTCGTGGGCGCGCTCGTCGTGGCCGCCGGACAGGTCGATCGCGCCGCCGGTGCTCCAGAACCACGCCCAGTGGGCGGCGGACGACTCCGCCACCTCGGCGAAGCCGGGCACCCGGCTCGTGGCGCCGCGCTGGAAGGCGAAGGTGAGCTCGGCGGCGGGCCCGGGGAAGGTGACGCGGAACTCGTGCGGCCCCGTCCGCGTCACCTCGCAGCCGCCCGTCATCCGCACCTCGACCCGGTACGCGGCCGCGTCGAGGGTGCGCTCGACGGTGAAGCCGCCCTCCCCCGCGCGCAGGCGCGAGGTGTGGGCGCCGGGCCGTGACCAGTCGGCCGCGTTCCCCCACTCCTGCGACCCGTACGGGAACGCCAGCCGCACCCCCGTCTCGGCCAGCGCGGGTGAGCGCAGCCGCACGGCGACGGCGTCGAGCGTGGGATGGCAGGCGGTGACGACCTCGAACGGCACGCTGCGCAGCCGGTAGCGGCTGGTCAGCGTGCCCGTCCACAGGTCGAGCCGCTGCCGGGCGCCGCTCACGTCCGCCGTCGTCAGGGGCGTGCCGGGCGTGGCCAGCCCGATCCGGCCGAGGTCGAGGCGGTGCGGGTTGGCGCGCAGCCACGACTCGGCCGCCGACGCGGGCGTCTCGCCGCCGGAGCCGGTCAGCTCTCCGGCCATGTCCACGTACGGGACGGGCCCGCGCGGCGTCCGGTACGTGCGCGTCACCTGCTCCAGCGTGTGCTCGCCGGGGACATCGCCGGGGACGCCGGCGGGGACGCCGGCGGGGACGCTGTGCCAGCCCCACGACGCCATGGTCGCCAGCAGCGTCCCGCCTCCCGATGGGTGGAGGGCGGGGAACGTCTGCAGGCCGGTGATGTCGGCGGTGAAGCACAGCTCCCCGTTGCCGACCGACAGCGGGGAGCCGGGGACGAGGCCGGACAGGTCGACGGCGTGCCGCCCGGCCAGCTCGCGGCGGTCGATCACTGCTTGATCGCCGTGGAGACCTGCCGGACGAAGTCTGCCGCCGCCGCGGCGGGCTGCTGCCGGCCGAACAGCACCTCGGCGTTGACCCGGTCCAGGATCTTGGGCGTGTCGGTGGAGCCGGCGGGGCCGATCACCAGGGGCGGCCCGGCCTTCGGGGTGAGCGCGTCGATGAAGGCGGCCTGCGTCTTCTCCGCCTCGCCGAGCACGTCCTGGATGGCGGCGCGGACGTCGGAGTTGGCCGGGATGCCGCGGTCGGCGAGGATGATCTTCCCGGCTTCGGGGCTGTTGACGAGGAAGTCCACGAGCTTGGCCGCCTCCTGCGGGTGCTCGCTCCTGGCGTTGACGCTGTAGATCTGCGACGCCTGCAGCCACATGCCGGGCCTGGCGCTCTCGCCGGGCACCCGCATGAGCCGCAGCGGCCGGCCGGCGGCCTTGCCGAGCGCGGTGAGCTGGTTGCTCCAGTCGAACTGCATGGCGGCCTGGCCGCGGCCCATCAGCGACTGCTCGGGAGCGGGCTGGGTGATCAGCTCGGCCGTCTGGGACGCGGGCGGGGTGGCGCCGGCCTTCATCAGGGCGAGCGTCATCGTCCACCAGTCCACCAGTGTCCCCTCGCTGATGCCGACCTTGCCGTCGGCGGTGTAGAGCGCCTCGCCGCGCTGGCGGGAGTAGGCGTCGAGCATGTCGGTCCTGGTGGGGTCGGCCAGCGCGAACGTGCCCTCGGGCAGCTTGCCTGCCAGCTCGGTGGCGGTGCGGGTGAAGTCGTCCCAGGTCCAGGTGTCCTCGTCGGGCAGGGGCACGCCGGCCTGTTCGAACACCGCCTCGTTGACGACGACGGCGATGGCGTTGACGCCGGTCGGGACGCCGTACTGGACGCCGCCGAACTTGCCGTTGTCCAGGGCCGCGGCGCCGATCTTGTCGGTCTTGAGCCCGGTTTCGGCCAGGTCGAGCAGGGCGCCGCGGTCGCCGTACTCGCGGGGGTAGGCGCCGCCGAGCGTGATGACGTCGGGGGCGCGCCCGCCGGCGACCTCGGTGGCCAGGCGGTCGAAGTAGGAGTTGAAGTCGGTGTAGCTGCCCTTGACCTTGATGCCCGGGTTCTGCTTCTGGAAGGCGTCGATGACGCGCTGGGTGGCGGCGGCCCTGTCGTTGTTGCCCCACCAGCCGAAGCGCAGCTCGACCGTGCCGTCACCGCCTCCGGCCGGGCTCCCGCCGCAGGCGGTGACCGCGAGCAGGACGCCGGTCAGGCAGAGCGCCGCCAGGCCGTTCGATCGTGGCATGGCCTTCTCCTTCGTACGAACGTGTCAACGGAAGCCGGTCGTGGAGATGCCCTGGGTCAGGTAGCGCTGCCCGGCCAGGAAGAATCCGAAGATCGGCGCCAGCCCCACGATGGACATGGCGAACAGCTGGCCCCAGGCGGTCTCGCCCTGGCCGTCCATGAACGAGCGCAGCGCCACCGGCATGGTCCACAGCTCGGGATCGGTGAGGAAGATGAGCTGGCTGAAGAAGTCGTTCCAGGTCCAGATGAAGGTGAACAGCGCCGAGGTGGCCAGCGCCGGCACCGACAGCGGCATGATGATCCGCCAGTAGATCCTGATGTGCCCGCAGCCGTCGATGCGGGCGGCCTCGTCCAGCTCGCGGGGCAGGCCGCGGATGAACTGCACCATCAGGAAGATGAAGAACGCGTCGTGCGCCAGGAACTTGGGCACGACCAGCGGCAGGTTCGTGTTGATCCAGTCGAGCTGGGAGAACAGGACGTACTGGGGGACGATCAGCACGTGGACGGGCAGCATCAGCGTCGCCAGCATCAGGGCGAAGAAGAGCTTCCTGCCGCGGAAGTCCAGCCGCGCGAAGGCGTACGCGGCCAGCGAGCAGGAGATGAGGTTGCCCGCGACGGCCAGGATCGCGATGACGGCGGAGTTCCACAGGTAGTAGTGGAAGGAGTGCTCCAGGGCCGTCCAGCCCTCGGTGTAGTTGCCGAGGTCCAGCTCCGTGGGCCAGATCGACGGGTCACGGAAGATCGTCTCGGTGGGTTTGACCGAGCTGGACACCATCCACAGCAGCGGGTAGAGCATCACCAGGCCGAAGCCGATAAGCAGCAGGTGCTTGGGCCATCGTCTAGCTCCCATAGAACACCCACCGCCTGGCGAACAGGAAGTTCAGCCCGGTCAGCACCGCGATCATCGCGAGCAGCACCCACGCCATCGCCGAGGCGTAACCCATGTCGAACGAGCCGAAGCCGCGCTCGTACAGGTAGAGCGTGTAGAGCAGGGTCGAGTCGGACGGGCCGCCGCGCCCGCCGCTGATCACGAACGCCTGAGTGAAGCTCTGGAAGGCGCCGATGAGCTGCAGAACGAGGTTGAAGAAGATGATCGGGGTCAGCATGGGCAGCGTGATGTGCAGGAACCGGGACACGGGGCCGGCGCCGTCCACCTGGGCGGCCTCGTAGTAGGAGGCGGGGATCTGCCGCAGCCCCGCCAGGAAGATGACCATGGGGGCGCCGAACGTCCAGGCGTTGAGCAGCACCAGTGTGCCGAGGGCGAAGTCGGGATGGGCCACCCAGCTCACGCCCTCGAGGCCGGCGACCGCCAGGAGCTGGTTGACCAGGCCGTCCTTGCCGAAGATCTGCCGCCACAGGATGGCGATGGACACGCTCCCGGCCAGGAGCGAGGGCAGGTAGTAGACCGACCGGTAGAAGCTCAGCCCGCGCACGCCGCGGTTGAGCAGCAGGGCCAGCGCCAGCGCCAGCACGAGCTGGATGGGCACCGACACGAACACGTAGACGAACGTGACCAGCAGCGACCTGTGCAGCCGGGGGTCGTCCAGCATCTGGCGGTAGTTCTCGAGCCCGAGCCACTCGGGCGGCTTGAGCAGGGTGTACTCGGTGAAGGACAGGTAGAGCGAGCCCAGGATCGGGCCGACGGTGAACAGGGCCATGCCGAGGAACCACGGGGTCAGGAACAGGTAGCCGATCCGGTCCTTGCCGGGGCGGGCGGGCCTCGGGCTCCCGGCGGGGTGCGGTCGTGGAGGGGGCGGGGCGACGGCGGTGTCGGCGAGTTCCAAACGTTTGCTCATCTGGCACCCTTCGCAGTAACCAGTTTCTAACATTGCCCACAACGGGTGTCAACGCTTGGTCGGCGAAGCACTGACCTGGGTAAATCCGTGCGGTGGGGCCCGCCGCAACCGGTTGTTCCGTGAGGTGAGAAACCGGTATCTCGCCGCCGGGGCGGCTGCGCGCTTTAATGCATGCGTAGGCGGCCCGCGCGGCGTGCAGGGAGAGCGGATGAGGGCGAGCACCGGAGACGGCGAGCAGGACCTGGAGGCGCCAGCGTCCCCGCCGCGGCCGGCCGGCAGGCGCGGGCCCAGACCGGCCGGGCAGGCCACGATCAGCCGCGTCGCCGAGGCGGCCGGGGTCTCGCGCGCGACGGTGTCGCGGGTGATGAACGGCTCGACGAGTGTCAACCCCGAGCTGGCCGCGCGGGTGCGCGCCGCGGCCGAGGCGCTCGACTACGAGCCCAGCGCCGCCGCCCGCAGGCTCGCGCTCGGCCGTACCGGCGCGGTCGCGCTCGTCGTCCCCGACCTGTCGAACCCGCTGTTCCAGAGCGTGCTGCGCGGGCTGAGCCAGGCCGCGGGCAGGGCGGGCCGCCAGCTCCTGGTGGCCGAGTCCGACGAGGACCCCGAGGAGGAGGTGATCCTCGCGCTGGAGGCGCGGCGCAACGCCGACGGGCTGGTGCTCGCCTCGCCGCGCGCGCCGGACGAGCGGCTGCGGGCGCTCGGCGACCGGCTGGCGCCGTTCGTGCTGGTCTACCGGGAGGTCGCCGGGCTGGAGGCTCCGTCGCTGTCGATCGACAACGCCGCCGGCATCGGCGCGATCGTCACCCACCTGACCGGGCACGGGCACCGCCGCCTGGCCTACCTGGCCGGCCCGGACGGCAGCGCGGGCAACGCCGAGCGGCTGGCCGCGCTGCGCTCCCTGGCGCAGGCCGGGCCCGGGGTGGAGCTGACCGTGCTGGAGTGCGGATCGATGTTCGAGCACGGGCACGCCGCCGCGCCGCGGGTGGTGGAGTGCGGGGCCAGCGCGGTCGTCGCGTTCAACGACATGGTGGCCTCGGGCGTGCTGACAGGGCTCCGGGAGCTGGATGTGCGGGTGCCCGGCCAGGTGTCGGTGACCGGGTTCGACGACATCCCGTTCGCCCGCTACACCACGCCGCCGCTGACCACGGTGTCGATCCCGCAGAGCGAGCTGGGGCGGCAGGCGTGGGAGCGGCTGCGGGGGCTGATGAACGGCGAGGGCGGCGGCTACAACGTGCGCTACCAGCCTCGCCTGCTCATCCGCGGCAGCACCGGCCCGGCGCCCGGGTGAAGAGGCGCTGCGCGTGCCGGACGCCGGGGGCCGGCGGGCGTCACGCGTGCCCCCAGCCGGTCCGCGCCGCTCCTCGTGCAGGTTCCAGAAGACGTACGCGGCGACGACCGAGAGGCGAATGAATCGTATGGGCCGGCGCGCGGGGCGAACGGGGTGAACATCCGCGGCGCTTCCCGCGTACCTCCTCATACAGCGGCGAGAAGGAGGCAGGCGGGTGACGGTGTCGGCGAGGCTCGCACGGGCGGCGGCTGCCACGGCGCTGGCCATGACCGTTGCGGTCGTCGTCCCGGGCGCGGCCTGGGCCGACCCGTCCCCCGCCCAGGTCAGGGCCCGGCTGGTGAAGCTCAACGAGCGGGCCGACCAGCTCGTCGAGCGCTACAACCAGGCCACCGAGGCCTACCGCAAGGCCAGGAAGAAGCACCAGACGCTGGAGACCGAGCTGGCCGCCAAGGACGAGCAGGTGGCGGGGCTGCGCGAGGAGCTGGCCGCCATCGCGGTGCACAACTACCAGTTCGGCCCGTCGCAGGGCTGGCAGCGGCTGGCCTTCGGCGGCCCGCCGGAGGCGATGCTCAGCGGCATGGCCGCCCTCGACCAGATGGCCAGGGACCGGGCGGCGAAGATCCGGGCGTTCGAGGAGGCGACCAGGGGCCTGCGCGAGCGGCGCGACCGGGCCGGGGCCGCCCTGGAGGAGGCCGAGCAGGCCCGTGACGCGGTACGCGGCAAGCAGGAGGAGGTCGACGACCTCGTCGACCAGCAGACGAAGCTGCTGCGCCGCCTGGGCGCCTACCAGAGCGGCAACCCGCGCAGCACCGGCATCAGGTACACGGGCCCGGCCTCCGGCAACGCCCGCGAGGCGCTGCAGTTCGCCTTCGCCCAGGTGGGCAAGCCCTACCGGTACGGCGGCACGGGGCCGGCCTCCTTCGACTGCTCGGGCCTGACGCAGGCGGCGTGGCGGGCGGCCGGGGTGACGCTGCCCCGCACCACGTACACGCAGTGGGCCTGGGGCGCGGGCAGGCGCGTGCCCCTGGACCAGGTGCAGCCCGGCGACCTTCTGTTCAGCAAGGGGCTGGGGCACATGGGCATGTACGCGGGCGGGGGCAAGATGGTGCACGCCCCGCAGACCGGCGACGTCATCAAGGTGGTCGATCTCGACGACTACTGGCGTGGCCGCCTGGTCGGCGCCGTCCGGCCCTGAGACGTCCCTGAGGCATCACCGTAGGCGTCACTGGTTGATGTCGGCGCGGGTGAAGACGGGCCCGGCGTGCCTGCCGGTCGGCAAGCCGCCCGAGATGGCCGGGGTGGCCGCCAGCCGCTGCCCGGCCAGTTTCAGCTCGAACATGATGCCCATCGCCGCGTCGAGCCGGCCCGGCGATCCGTCCACGCAGCGCTGCAGCGCGCTCAGCAGGCGGGTGAACGTCACCCGGAACTGGTGCACCCGCCGCCGCCCCTCGG
The DNA here is from genome assembly GCF_024172165.1 of Nonomuraea thailandensis. Taxonomy (GTDB): domain Bacteria; phylum Actinomycetota; class Actinomycetes; order Streptosporangiales; family Streptosporangiaceae; genus Nonomuraea; species Nonomuraea thailandensis. The sequence goes on from NZ_JAMZEB010000002.1 coordinate 3,892,357, forward strand.
AGTTCCCGTCGAGGCCGGCCACGCGCTGGTCGGGCGTCAATCGCCTCTCTCTGTCGTCGCCGGACGGATCCCGGGACGGCTGTGGGGACGGGTGTGGGGACGGGTGCAGGGCGCGGTCGGCCAGCCCGCGGGCGACCGCCAGCTTGGGCTCGGGCGGGACGGCGCGCGTGTCGGGCGGCGGCGCGGCGCGTCCCAGGCCGCGGGGTGCGGCGGGCAGGGAGTTCAGCCAGCGCAGGAGCGTCGCGCGTTTCGGCTCGGACAGGTCCCGGGTGACCGGCATGTGGTTGGGGTCGGTGATGTCGCGGGACAGGGCCAGCGACATCGCGGCCCGCCACGGCCGGACGGCGGCGAGGTCGCCGAGGTCCACCAGGTGCTCGCCCATGATCGGGAAGTGCCTGGCGTACGGGGCCAGGATGCGCTGGACCTCGCCTTCCAGGCCCTCGTCCGCCGGGGGCGCGGGCCCGCCGGGTCGCCCGCCCGCAGTGTCACCGTGGCCGTGCCGTCGGGGCCGGTCACGACGGAGTCCGGCGCGGTCAGCACGGACCGCTCGCCGAGGACGCGCTGGAGGTGGATGGTCACGCCGGGGCGGGCGCGCCGCGCTCGCGGGCGTGCAGGGTGAGCGTGGCGCGGGCGCCGGCCTCCACGCGGTGGACGAACTCGTCCGCCCTGACGTAGAGGCCGTCCCTGGTCTCCCGGGACAGCACGCGCCTGCCCCCTCCCCCGCCGGTCTCGGCGACGAGCAGCGCCAGCGGCCGGGTTTCGAGGCCGCCTGCCGGGTGAGGGGGAGGGAGACGATGCCCGACGGCGGGAGCTTCGGCCGCAGCGCGACCGTGCCGATCTCGGTCACCGCGGCGCCCGGGGCCAGGACGTCGCCCGCGCGCACCCGCTCGTCCGGCAGGACGGCCACGTCGAGGCGCGCCGCCAGCGGATGCGCCGAGCCGGGGGTGTCGAAGAACGGGTAGGCGTTGCCGAGGTCGAGCACGAGGCGTCCGCCGGTGACGACGGCCACGGAGCGGCCGAAGGCGGTCTCCGGGGTCAGGGCGCCCATGTCGAGGCGGCGGCCGGCCACGAACGAGCGCGGCTCCCCCGGCTGCCAGGGCCCGAGGCAGCCGGTCAGCTCGCCGGTGGCGAAGGCGGCGGTGCAGCGCTGGGCGGAGATCCCGTACATGGTGAAGGCGATGGAGAGCCGGTCGGGCGACCGCTCGCGCAGCTCGGCCAGCAGGGGGACGGCCGCGGCGGCGGGGCCGTACGTGACGTCCTCCAGGACGGAGGTGAAGCAGGCGCCCATCATCGGGAAGTCGCGCTCGAAGCCGCCGCGCGGCCACAGGTCGCGGAAGGCCGCCGCCCAGTGGCGGCCGGTCAGCAGCGGGTCGCCGCGCGGCCCCGCGAGCCGGATCGTGAGCCCCCAGATCTCGCTGGAGGCCGGCCACTCAGGATCGAGGTCGACGAGCTTGGCGGCGACCTGGTCCTGGCCGGTGAGCACGTTCAGGCCGAGCGCCGGGTCGCCTTCCCCCAGCGGCTCCCCCGGCGCGCGCTCCCCGCCGGTCACCTTGCAGGCGAGCAGGTCGAACGTGCCGCCGCCGTAGGGGTTCCAGCCCGGCGGCGGCGGGTCCGGGCTGCCGAAGGACTCCGCGTTGTTGTTCATGGTCGGAACGTCGCTGAGGAACCTGCCCGCGAAAGTGAGCCGCGGGGTGTCGAGATGGCTCATCGTGGCCGTCCTCCTGGAGGGTCGCCCGAGTGATGTGCCCCGAGTACAAGAACCTTGCTGCCGATCCCGGGATCGGGCGATGACCTCCGGGGACAGACCTCAGGGACCCCGCCGGCGAGCCGGGCTCGCGCGCCTGCCGGGGGCGGATCGACCTGATTGTTCGAATCTCCCGGTCGCGTACGGGTACGGCATGGTAGTGATCTGTAGGCGCCCGCCGGGCACGGCAGGGGCCGCGGTCATCGGCCCGTCCGGCGGTGATCACGTACAGCAACACGATGGCTACTGGTCGTCGATCGAAGGGTGTGAGACTCATCCAGACGCAAGACGGAGGTGCTCGATGCCGTATTTGACCCAGCTCGCCGACGTCGCCCGCCGCACGGGCCACCCGGTGACCGAGGTGGCGGGGTGGAAGAGCCGCGGCCACGGGCCGCAGCCGGAGGTGCAGGGCATCGTCTGCCACCACACCGCCGGCCCGGCCGGCGGCGGCGACTACCCCTCGCTCGCGGTGGTGCGCGACGGCCGGCCGGGCCTGGCGGGGCCGCTGTCGCAGTTCGGGCTCGGCAGGTCGGGCCGCATCTACGTCATCGCCGCGGGTCGCTGCTGGCACAACGCCCCCTCGACCTCGCCCCTGCACGACAACTCCAGCTCGCTCGGCATCGAGGCCGAGAACAACGGCTCGCAGCCGTGGCCGGAGGTCCAGCTCGACGCCTACCGGCGGCTGTGCGCGGAGCTGTGCCGCGAGTTCGGGCTGGGCGCCTCGCGCGTCAGGGCCCATCGGGAGGTCAACACCGCCAAGCCCGACCCCCACTCCATCGACATGACCGACTTCCGGGCGGCCGTCGCCGCCCTCAACGCCGGTGCGCCCGGCCCATCCTGGACGGAGGAGATCATGAAGGAACTGCCGCTGATCCGGCTCGGCGACGACAACTACGACGTCAAGACCGTCAGGGGCTGCCTGTTCGCCCGGGGGCACGTGCCTCCCGCCGCCTACGCCGCCGTCCAGGACGGGCTGGAGGGGTGGCTGAAGTCCACCCGGTGCGACGACGGGCTGGTCGAGCTGGTGCGCCGGTTCCAGCAGGCCGAGGGCATCGACCCGGACGGCCTCGTCGGGCCGCGCACCTGGGCGCCGCTGCTGCGGGTCTGACGCAGCCGCTTACGCCGCCCCGGCGTGGGATACTGCCGGAATGGCGCGGATCGTCTTCATCGGGGTCGGTGACGTGGAGCTGACGCGCCGCGTCCTGTCCGCCCTGATGCTCGCCCCCGCCCTGCGCGGCGAGCTGGAGGTCGTGCTGCACGACGACGACCCCGGCAGGCTGGCGACCACCGAGACGCTGGTGCGGGCGCTGGGCGCGGAGGCGGGCGCGCAGGCGAAGATCCGCAGCGTGTTCGACCGGCGCCAGGCGCTCAAGGGGGCCGACTTCGTGGTCGCCCACCTCGACGTCGGCGGGTTCGAGGCCACGCTGCGCGACTTCGAGATCCCCCACCGGTACGGCCTGCGCCAGACCATCGGCGACACCATCGGCATCGGCGGCGTGTTCCGCGGGCTGCGCACGATCCCGGTGCTGGTGGAGCTGGCCGGGCAGATGGCCGAGCTGTGCCCGCGGGCGTGGCTGCTGAGCTCCACCGACCCGATGGCGATGACCGGGTGGGCGGTGCACGAGGCCACCGGGTTCGAGCGGTTCGCCGGGCTGTGCCACGCGGTGTGCGACACCCACGCCTACCTCGCCGACCTGGTCGGCCGCGACGAGGACGAGATCACCTTCCTCAGCGCGGGGCTCAACCACCAGTCGTTCGTGCTGCGCTTCGAGGCCGGCGGCCGCTCGCTCTACCCGGAGCTCGACGCGGTGATCGCCGCCGACCCTCAGTTGCGCAGGCACGTCCGCGTCGAGCTCTACCGGACCTTCGGCCACTTCCCCACGCAGTCGAGTGAGCATGCCGCCGAGTACGTGCCGTGGATCATGCGCCACCCCGAGGAGACCGCCCGGCTCGGGGTGCCGGTCGAGGAGTACCTGCGCCGCGTCGGCCAGAGCCTGCACCTGTACGAGGAGACCCGGCGCGCCCTGTCCGCCGGCCACAAGCTGCTCATCCGGTGGCAGCACCAGGAGCCCGCCGCCGCGATGATCCTGGCCCTGCTGACCGGCGAGGAGAAGGAGATCTACGTCAACGTGCCCAACCGCGGCCTGATCGGCAACCTGCCCGGGGAGGCGTGCGTGGAGGTGCCGGCCCTGGTCGGCTCCGGCGGGGTCCGCCCGCGGGCCGTCGGCGACCTGCCGGTCCAGCTCGCCGCGCTCAACCGGACGTTCCTCAACGTGGTGGAGCTGACCGTGCGCGCGGTGCTCGACGGGGAGCGCGCGCACGTCTACCGGGCGGCCATGCTCGACCCCAACACGGCGGCCACGCTGCCGCTGCCCGCGATCGAGGCGCTGTGCGACGAGCTGATCGAGGCGCACGGCGACCTGCTGCCGGCGGCGGTCCGCCGATGAGCGAGTCGATGCCGACGGAGGTGCGGCGCGAGCGCATGCTGGCGTTGCTGACCGAGCAGGAGTTCGCCCGGGTCGCGGAGCTGGCCGAGGCGTTCGGGGTGTCCAGCGTGACGGTCCGGGCCGACCTCGACGCGCTGGAGGAGCAGGGCAAGGTGCGCCGGGTGCGCGGCGGCGCCGTGTCCGCCGGGCCCGCGCCGCACGTGGAGCCGTCGTTCGAGCTGTCGCTGGGCACGGCGGCGGTGGAGAAGTCGTCCATCGCGAAGGTGGCGGCGCGGCTGGTCGGCTCGGGCGAGAGCGTGCTGATGGGGGCGGGCACGACCACCACGTACGTGGCCAGGGAGCTGGTGGCGCGCTCCGACCTGACCGAGGTGACGGTGTTCACCAACGGGCTGCGCACGGCGCTGGAGCTGGAGCCCGCGCTGCCGCGCATCTCGGTCGTGGTGACCGGCGGCAGCCTGCGGCGGCAGCAGCACTCGCTGGTCGATCCGCTGGGCGGCAAGCTGCTGGAGGGCATCCGCGCCCACACCGTCATCCTGGGCTGCGGCGGGGTCGACGCGGCCGGCGGGGTGACGAACGTGAGCCTGCCCGACGCGGAGATGAAGCAGCGCATGCTGCGCGCCGCGGCCAGGAAGATCCTGGTCGCGGACGCGTCCAAGCTGGGTGTGGTGGAGATGGCGCCGATCTGCGCGGTCGGCGAGATCGACCTGCTGATCACGGGCGAGTCGGCCGACCCCGAGTGCGTGGCCGCGCTGCGCGACAAGGGCCTGGAGGTCGAGATCGCCCGCTGAGCCCGTTCCTACGCTCTGAGCGCCTCCGGCAGTAGGTCGCCGTGGGCGCGGGTGAGGTCGTCGGCCATGCGCCAGATGTCGTCCAGCGTGAGCGTGGCCGCCGTGTTGGGGTCGATCATCAGGGCGTGCCTGACGAGGCGGGGGTCACCTTCGAGCGCGGCGCGCACCGTCAGCTCGTTGACGCTGGCGTAGGTCCTGTTCAGGGCCGCGCACTGCGGGGGCAGCGCGCCGATCGCGGTGGGCCGCACGCCGGTGGCGTCCACCGCGCACGGCACCTCCACCACGCAGCCCTGCGGCAGGTTGGAGATGAGGCCGTCGTTGACGACGTTGCCGTAGACGACGCGGGGCGTGCCGGTGACGACGCTGTGGATGATCTGGGGGGCGTACTCGCCGGTGCCGGCCAGGTCGAGCTCGCCGCCGTGCCGGACGAGGTCGCGGGTGCGCTTGTACTCGGCCAGGTTGTCCTCGCTGACCCGCAGGTACTCCCCCACCGGGATGCGCAGGCGGTCGAGCTCGGAGTCGTGGTGCATCAGCCAGGGCACGTACTCGGCGGAGTGCTCGCTGGTCTCGGTCGGGTAGTAGCCGAGCCGCCGGTACATGTCGACCCGCACCCGCCGCCGCAGCTCCGGGTCGCGGTCGGCCGCGCTGTCCAGGCGGGGGTACAGGTTCTCGCCGTCACGTTCGAAGCGCAGCACCCACGCCTGGTGGTTGACGCCCGCCGCGACGTAGGAGACCTCCTCGTACGGGACGTCCACCAGCTCCGCCAGGCCCCGCATCGTCCAGTAGACGGAGTGGCACAGGCCGACCACGTTCCTGACCTTGCCCGCCAGGTACCAGACGTTCATCGCCATCGGGTTGGTGTAGTTGAGCAGCAGCGCGTCGGGGCAGAGCGCGGCGATGTCCGCGGCCAGCGCGTCGAGCAGGGGGAAGGTGCGCAGCGCGCGGAACACGCCGCCCGCGCCGATGGTGTCGGCGATCGTCTGGCGCAGGCCGTACCTGGCGGGGATCTCGAAGTCGGTGACGGTGGCGTCGTACCCGCCGACCTGCACCATGTTGATCACGAAGTCGGCGCCGTCGAGCGCCTCCCTGCGATCAAGGTGGGCGGTGACGGTGGCGCAGCCGCCGGTGATGCGGCGGGCGACGGCCTCGGCCACCTGCAGCCGCTCGGGGTCGATGTCGTGCAGGGCGATGCGCATGCCGCGCAGCTCGGGGAAGGCGGCCAGGTCGGCGAGCAGCCCCTGGGTGAAGACGACGCTTCCCGCCCCGACGAACACGATCTTCTTCATGAGGTTGCTTCCTCCCAGGTGGGCTGCGCCGCGGTGCCCCCGGCGGCGCGGGTGGAAAGGGTGCCGCAGGTCACGGCGACCGACATGCCGCGGCTCAGTGGCAGGCCGCGCAGGAGGGCGGCGAGCAGGCCCGCGTTGAAGCTGTCACCCGCGCCGACGGCGTCCACGACGGTGGCGGGACGGGCGGGGACCTCGACCAGCTCGCCGTCGGCGAAGGCGAGGGCGCCGCGTTCGCCGCGCTTGACGACGGGCAGCGTGCCTCGGGCCGCCAGCTCCTTGACGGCACGCTCGAGATCGGCGTCGTCGTCCGCTCCTGCTCCCACGCCTGTGCCCGCGCCCGGTCCGGCTCCGGAGACGGCGCGGGCGATGGCGAGGGCCTCGTTCTCGTTGGGCAGCAGCACGTCGGTGACCGGCAGCACGCCGGCCAGGCCCGCCCAGCGGCCGGCCGGGTCGTCGTTGGTGTCGAGGGAGGTGGAGGCGCCCGCGGCCCTGGCCATGCCGAACAGCCCGGCCAGCCCGGCCGCCAGCAGCGGCTGCAGGAAGTACGACGAGACGTGCACGTGCGCGGCGCGTTCGAGCAGGCCGGGCGGCACGTCCGCGGGGGCGAGCCGGTCGAGGCAGCCGGGGGCGGTGAGGATGGCCCGGTCGTCGCCGTCCACCAGCACCACGGTCATGGCGGTGGGCACGCCGGGGTCGACGACGCAGGCGGAGACGTCCACGCCGCCGCCACGCAGGGCGTCCAGGACGAAGGCGCCCGCGGGGTCGTCCCCCACCCGCCCGGCGAACGCGGTGCGCAGGCCCAGCCGGGCGGCGCCGTACGCGGTGATCGCGCCGGAGCCGCCGAGCACGAGGCCGGCGGCGGGGACGAGCTGCTCGCGCTGGCCGAACTCGGGATGGCGAGGCGAACCCGACACGATCACGTCCGGGTTGGCGTCGCCGACGACTAGAAGGTCGAAGGTCGTTCTGGACACCACGGCACAGTCGCAGGAGTTGTGAAAGCTTGTCAACCCTTGCGAATTTTCGAAGGTATTGACAAGACTTCGAAAGTAGCCATGATGGGCTCCAACATTCCGGGAGGGAGCATCCACCGTGCGAAGAAGAACCGTGGCGGCCCTGGTCGCGGCGATCATCCTGGCGGCCGCGGGCTGCGGAGGACCGTCGCAGGAGGGCCCCAGGACCGTGGACCCGCAGGCGAAGGTCAAGCTCACGTGGTGGTCGGGGCAGACCGCCGACGCGCAGAAGATCCTGGAGGGGCTGGCGGCCAAGTTCACCCAGCAGCATCCCAACGTCACCATCGAGGTCACCTCGGGCGCGTCCACGACCGACGAGCTGTTGCAGAAGCTGTCCGCGGGCTTCGCAAGCGGCGTGTATCCCGATATTTCCTATGCTTTCGGTAGCTGGGCGTCGCAGCTCCAGGAATCGGGCAAGACCCTCGACCTGACCGAGAAGGTGAAGGACCCGGCGGTCGGGTGGGCGGAGTTCCCCGAGTCGGCCCGCACCACCGCGACGCCGAACGGCCAGGTCATCGGCTTCCCCGCGCTCGTGGACAACCTCGCCCTGCTCTACAACAAGACGCTCTTCGACGCCAAGCGCGTGCCGTACCCGACCGACGACTGGACCTGGGACGACTTCAGGGCCGCCGCCAGGAAGCTGACCGATCCGGCGGAGAAGATCTACGGCACCGCGTACTCGGTGAGCGCCTCCGAGGACACCACCTGGCACTTCTGGCCGCTGCTGTGGCAGCGCGGCGGCAGCATCCTGTCGCAGGACGGCAAGCAGGCCGCGTTCAACTCGCAGGCCGGGGTGGACGCGCTGGAGTTCCTGCGGGCGATGGCGGTGGACGACAAGAGCGTCTACCTCGACCAGACCGACGAGCGGTACGCGCCGCTGTTCGGCGACGGCCGCATCGCGATGATCATCAACGGGCCGTGGTCGCTGCTCGAACTCAAGGAGAAGAAGACCGACTACGGCGTGGCCTTCCTGCCCGGCACCAACGGCGACCACCAGACGGTCTCGGGGCCGGACCTGTGGACGCTGTTCGACAACGGCGACGCCAACCGGGCCTACTGGTCGTTCGAGCTGATGAAGTGGCTGACCTCGGCCGAGGGCGACGCCCAGTGGAACCTGGCCCAGGGCAACCTGCCGCTGCGCGCCTCGGAGACGTCGCTGCCGGAGTACCAGACCTACATCAAGGAGTACCCGGGCGTCGAGAAGATCGTCGCCAACCTCGCCAACGCCAAGCAGGCCAGGCCCACGGTCAGCGGGTACGTCGAGATGTCCCGCTACGTCGGCGAGGCCATCGCCAAGGCGCTGCAGGGCGCGGCCACACCGAAGGCGGCGCTGGACGAGGCGGCCACCAAGTCGCGCCAGGCGCTGGCCGGGGGCTGACGATGTCGCTGCTGTTCGCCGGGCGGCGCCAGAACACCGCCCCCCGCGCGGCGATCCCGTCCGGCCGGCTGCGGTGGCTGCATCGCAGCCTGGTCGGATGGGGCTTCGCGGGGCCCGCCACCGCGCTCGTGGTGGGCCTGTCGATCTTCCCCGCGGTGTGGGCGTTCCTCATCTCGCTGCAGAAGTGGAACGGCATCGCCCCCGCCAAGCCCATCGGCCTGCTGAACTACGAGCTCATGGCCCAGGACCCTGACCTGATCGCGGCCGTGCGGCACACGCTGGTCTTCACGGTGCTGTTCGTGCCCGCGTCGATCTTCCTCGGGATGCTGATCGCCGTCGCGCTCAACCGGCCGATCAAGCTGGTCGGCTTCTACCGTACGTGCATCTTCATCCCGTTCGTCGCGTCGGCGGCGGCGACCGGCATCCTGGCCAGCTTCGTCTTCAACCCCCAGTACGGCGCCGCCAACACCGTGCTGCGCACGATCGGCCTGCCGCAGCAGCAGTTCCTGGAGAGCCAGTCGCAGGCCCTCCCCGTGATCTGCCTGATCGCGCTGTGGGGCCAGGTCGGCTTCACCGTGGTCGTGTACCTGGCCGCGCTGCAGGACATCCCGAAGGACGTGGTGGAGGCGGCCCGGATGGACGGCGCCAACCGCTGGCGGGTGTTCCGCCACGTCACGCTGCCCGCGCTCGGGCCCGTCACCGTCTTCACCTCCATCTGGCAGACGATCACCGCGTTGCAGCTGTTCGACCTGGTCTTCACCACGACCAGGGGCGGCCCGCTGGGCGCGACGCAGACGATCGTCTACTACGTCTACCTCCAGGCGTTCAAGCTCACGAAGTTCGGCTACGGCTCGGCCGTCGCCTACGGGCTGTTCGCCGCGACCCTGCTCATCACCGTCGGGATGATCGTCTACTCCCGGCGCAGCAAGATCGAGGCCTTCTGATGCTGAGACGTCTGCCGTTCAGCCCCTGGCACCTGCTGCTGATGCCGCTGGCCCTGCTGTTCGCGCTGCCGCTGGTGCAGATGGTGCTCACCGCGTTCATGCCGGACGGCGACATCAACCGCTTCCCGCCCCGCCTGATCCCGAGCCGGCTGCAGCTCGACGGCTTCGTCGGCCTGTTCACCGAGTCGCAGGCGCTGCGCTGGCTGCTGAACACCGTCATCGTGGCCGCGATCGCGGTGCTCGCCCAGCTCGTGCTCTGCTCCATGGCCGGGTACGGCTTCGCGCGGCTGAAGTTCTTCGGCAGGAACGCCGGATTCATGATGATCCTGGCGACCATCATGATCCCGGCGCAGCTTCTGATGATCCCGACCTACGTGATGTTCAGCCGGCTCGGCCTGATCGACACCCTGGCGGCGGCGTTCGTGCCGTGGCTGGCCTCGGCGTTCGGCATCTTCCTGATGCGGCAGTTCTTCCTGTCGCTGCCGGCCGAACTGGAGGACGCGGCCCGCATCGACGGGTGCTCCACGTTCGGCGTGTTCTGGCGGGTGGTGCTGCCGCTGGCCAGGCCCGCGCTGGCGACGCTCACCGTGTTCACGCTGCTCGGCTCGTGGAACGACCTGATCTGGCCGCTGGTCGCGATCAGCGACGAGAGCCTGTACACGATGCAGCTCGGGCTGGCCAACTTCCAGGGCACCCGGCACACGCAGTGGTCGCTGCTCATGGCCGGGAACGTGGTGGCCACGATGCCGCTCATCATCGCGTTCGTGCTGGCGCAGCGGCAGTTCGTGGCCACCATGACGTTCAGCGGGCTGAAGGGCTGAGCTCCACGCCGGGCCTCATGCGGGGCCTCACGCTGGGTCTCACACTGGATTTCACACTGGGCCTCACGCTGGGCCTCACCAGGTCACGTGGAGGGAGGTCAGCCCGTACACGACGTTCATGGCGCGGAACGCGGGCGGCGGCCCGGCCTCGCGCAGGCCGGGGAAGCGCGCCAGCAGGGCGTTGAAGGCGATCTGCATCTCCATCCTGGCCAGCGGCGCGCCGAGGCAGTGGTGCACGCCGTGGCCGAAGGCCAGATGTCCCAGGTCGCCGCGGCCGAGGTCGAGCCGGTCGGGGTCGGGCACCAGCGCGGGGTCGCGGTTGGCCGCGGGCAGCGCGACCGCCACCAGCGCGTTCTCGGGGATGCGCACGCCCGACAGCTCGACCTCCGTGGTGGCGACCTTGAACGTGCCGTTGTGCACGATGCTGAGCCAGCGCAGCAGCTCCTCCACGGCCGCGCCGACGCGCTCTGGCTCCTTCCTGAGCAGGTCGAGCTGGTCGGGGTGGCGCAGCAGCGCCAGGGTGCCGAGGCCGATCATGTTGGAGGTGGTCTCGTGGCCGGCCACCAGCAGCAGGCTGCCGATGCCGATCAGCTCGTCGGTGGTCAGGTCGTCGCCGTGCTCGCGCACCAGCATGCCGAGCATGTCCTCTCCCCGGTCCGCCCGGGCGCGGGCGACGAGCTCGCCCATGTAGGCCCGCGCGGCGTCGCGGATCGGGGCCCGCTCCTTCAGCGACAGGGACAGGTCGAGCAGGCTCGTCGTGCGCCGCTGGAACTCCTCGCGGTCGGCGTACGGCACGCCCAGCAGCTCGCAGATCACCAGGGACGGGATCGGCAGCGCGAACGACTCGACCAGGTCCGCGGGCGGGCCGGCCGCCTCCATCGCGTCGAGGTGCTCCGTCACGATCTGCCTGATCCGCGGCTCCAGGCGGCGGATGCGGCGCATGGTGAACTCCGGCGTCAGCATCCGCCGCAGCCGGGTGTGCTCGGGCGGGTCGAACAGCAGCAGGTGGCCCGCCCGCTGCGCCTCCACCTGCTCCCTGGGCATGTCGGGCGCGCCCGGCGGGCGCGGCTGCCTGGCGTTGCTGAAGCGCGCCGGGTCTCCCAGCACCTCCCTGACGTCGGCGAACCTGGTCACCATCCAGACGTCCTCACCGAACGGGGTGGGGACCCGGCGCACGCCCTCCTGCTCGCGCACCCGCACCAGCTCGGGGTCCGGGTCGAACAGGGAGCGGCGCATGTAGAGGGGTAAGGTCGCGGAATCGCTCATGTGGTCTCCCGAAGGGATCTGCGCTGACCGCCGACTCCCGATGTTAGGCGTTCTCCCCGTCCCGCGCCCGGCCCGGCGGCACGAGATCTCCCAGCGAGACGGCCAGCCACAGGTGCAGGCGGTGGCCGGGGTCGGTGAAGGAGCGGCCGCAGACGCGTTCGGCGGTGGTCAGGCGGCGGCGCAGCGTGTTGCGGTGCACGCCCAGGCGTCTGGCGGCCAGCTCCAGGTTCTCCCCCGCCTCCAGGTACGCGCGCACCGTGCCCACCAGGTCGCCGCCGTGCCGGGCCTCGTGCTCCCTGAGCGGGCGCAGGACGGCGTCGGAGAAGCGACGCGCCGCCTCAGGCACGAACGCGTCCCTGAGCAGGGCCGCCGTCTCCAGATCGTCCACGTGTGTGTAGCCGGGGGCGGTGCCGCGGCCGGCCAGGGCGGTGGCGTGGCGGGCCGCAGCCGGCAATTCCTCCAGGTCGTGCGCCCGGCAGCCGCCGCCCGGCACGCCCAGCCGGGCGCACAGCCGCGCTCCCCGCGACCGCGCATCGCCCCGCCCAGGGTCGCCCCGCCCGGGGTCGCTCAGACCGGACTCGCTCAGACCGGGCCCGCTCAGACCGGGGTCACTCAACCTGGGGTTGCCCAGGCCGGAGTCCGGTGGCCCGGTGTGCTCCGGGAGCACGAAGAGGGTCGTACCGTCAGGGCGGGCGCAGACGAACGCCCGGTCCTCGGCGTCCGGGTCGGGCAGCACGTCCTCCAGCGCCTCCATCGCCGCGTCCGCCGGGACCCGCGCCCGCACCACGACCACCTCGTACGGCGGCGCCACCGGGCACAGCTCGCCGAGCTGCCGCGGCGTCAGCGTCCCGTCGAGCACGGCCGACAGCAGCGCGGCCCGCTGGGCGTGCGCCCTGGCCCGGTTCGCGCGCACGCCCACCAGCTCCATGGCCAGCAGGCAGGCCGCCTGGTTGGCGAGCATCCTGGTGTGCCATTCCAGGGGCGAGGCCGTGCGGATGGCCAGCCAGCCGCCCGGCGGGCCGGTGAAGCCCAGGCTCTGCACCTGGACGGCGTGAATGCCGTCGTCGAGGACGGTGGCGCTGCGCCGGGCGGCGCTCCGGGCCGCCGCCACCGCCCTGCCGTGCCACGGCCGCTCCACCACACCAGCCGCACCGGCGGCGCCGGAGACGCCGGCGGGACCGCGGGCGCCGGCCGTGGCGTGCCGCCCGGGTGACGGCCCCGCCGGGCTGGACGCGCGGGGCGTGCCGTGCGGGTCCAGCAGGAGGGCCTCGCCGCCGGTGTGCTCGGCCAGGGCACGCAGGATGCCCGCGCTGCCCGCCTGCAGCGCGGCCCGCGCCATGGCCTCCTGGGCGGCCACGACGCGGCGCTCACCGCGTACGCGCTCGTCGGCGTGCCAGCGGGCGACCGCCTCCGTCACCGCGATGAACGGCGTCAGGATCTCCAGGACCGGCAGGCCGTGCTCGTCGGCCGCGGACAGCACCTCCGCGGGCACCGAGGACACCGCCTCCCCCAGCGCGAAGGCCAGCGCCGCGCAGCCCGCGCCGGCCAGCCGCTCGACGTAGGCGCGCCGCCCGGCGGCGTCGGCGGGCAGGCCGAGGCCGATCGTCAGCACCAGCTCGCCGCCGAGCAGCCACGGCACCGGGTCGGCCAGCTCCGACACGTGCGCCCACCGCACCGCCCGCGCCAGCCCCGCGCGCCCGGCCAGCAGCCGCATCTCCATCGCCGGCAGGGTCATCGCCTGCGCCACCGTCAACGCCACGCCGCCACCTCACGAGAGTGCATACCGCACTCTAATTCACCTCCGGTGGTGCGTTTCGTCCCGGCTCTCCTCGGAGTGACCTGCGCTTATCGTCGTCGCACCCCCTACACCCGGAGGAACCATGAACCGCGCCACCCGGGCGGCCGGCGCCGCCTTCGTCGGGACCACGATCGAGTGGTACGACTTCTACGTCTACGCCACCGCCGCCGCGCTGCTCTTCGACGACCTGTTCTTCCCCAACGCCTCCAGCCCCACGGTGGCGCTCATGGCGTCCTTCGCCACCTACGCCGTCGGCTTCTTCGCCAGGCCGCTCGGCGGCATCGTGTTCGGCCACTTCGGCGACCGGGTCGGCCGCAAGTCGGCGCTGGTGGTGACGCTGCTCATGATGGGCGCGGCCACGTTCGTCGTCGGGCTGCTGCCCACCTACGACTCCATCGGGGCGCTCGCCCCCGTGCTGCTGGTGCTGCTGCGGTTCGTGCAGGGGCTGGCGGTCGGCGGCGAGTGGGGCGGGGCGGCGCTGATGGCCGTCGAGCACGCGCCCGAGGGCAGGAAGACCTTCTACGGCGGGTTCGCGCAGCTCGGCAACCCGGCGGGCGCGCTGCTGGCGACCGGCGCGTTCAGCCTGATGAGCCTGTTCGGCGAGCAGGCCCTGCAGTCGTGGGGCTGGCGGGTGCCGTTCATCGTCTCGGCCGTGCTGGTGCTGGTCGGCCTGTTCATCCGGCTGCGGGTGGAGGAGTCGCCGGTCTTCGAGCGGACCGACAAGACCGGGGTGCCGATCAAGGAGGTGTTCCGCACCTCGTGGCGGGCGGTGCTGCTCGGGGTCGGCACCCTGCCGGTGGCCATCGGCGGTTACTACATCCTGACCACGTTCCTGCTGTCGTACGCGACCGGGCCGTCCGTCGGCGCGTCCGAGCAGCTCATCCTGAACGGCCTCAGCTTCGCCTCGTTCGTCGAGCTGGTCGCCACGCTGGGCATCGCCTGGCTGGGCGACCGGTTCGGCAGCCGCAAGGTCGCCATCGTGTTCCTGGTGCTGACCGCGGTGCTGGCCGTGCCGCAGTTCGCGGTGCTCGGCTCGGGGAACGCGGTGCTGATCTTCGCGTTGCTCGGGCTGATGCGGCTGGTCACCTCCGGCACGTACGGGCCGATGGCGGCGATCCTGGCCGAGATGTTCCCGCCGCAGGTCCGCTACACCGGGATCTCGCTCGCCTACCAGGGCGCGGGCGCGATCTTCGGTGGCCTGTCGCCGCTGGTCGCCACCGCCCTCGTCGCCGCGTACGGCGGCGCCGCCTGGCCGGCCGTGGCGCTGCTCGTCGGCATGTGCGTGCTCAGCGTGATCTGCCTGGCCGTGGCGCCGCGCCACCGCGACCGCCTGCCCGCCCCCTCTGTCGTCAGCGAATAGGAGAGCTCGATCATGTCCACCACGACCGTCATCACCGGCGGCAAGGTCATCACCATGGACCCGGCGAACCCGGCCGCGCAGGCCGTGGCGGTCCGCGACGGCCGGATCCTGGCCGTGGGCCGCGAGCCGGACGTGCTGGCCGCGGCCGGTCCCGGCGCCTCGTTGGTCGACGCGGGCGGGCGCAGCGTGCTGCCGGGCTTCATCGACCCGCACAACCACCTGCTGTCCACGGCCGAGACGCTGGTGGCGGTGGACGCGCGCTACCCGGCCGTGGGCAGCGCCGCCGACCTGGTCGCCGCAGTGGCCGCCGAGGCCGCCAGGACGCCGCCGGGCCAGTGGATCAGGGCGTACGGGATGGACGACGCCAAGTTCCCCGGCGGCCGGCCCACCCGGAGACAGCTCGACGAGGCCACCACCGACCATCCCGTGATCGTCTACCACGTGTCGGGGCACCAGGCCGTGGTGAACTCCACCGCGCTGGCCTGGCGCGGCATCGGCGAGGACGTGCCCGACCCGGCGGGCGGCGCGTTCGTGCGCGACGAGGGCGGCCGGCTGACCGGCATGGTGCTGGACTCCGCCATGGAGCTGCTGCTGCCGGTGGCTGTGGACATCGGCTGCCACGGCCCGAACTTCCACGTGGACCTGCCGCTGGAGCAGCTCCGGTCGTGGCTGGAGCTGGCCGGCGAGACGTACCTGCGGGCCGGCGTGACCACCGTGTGCGACCCGCAGGTGTCGCGGCGCGAGCTGCTGGTCTACCGCTCGGCGTGGGAGGCGGGCACGCTGCCGGTGCGCACCGCGGTCATGCCGCTGTCGCACATGCTGGACGAGCTGGCCTCGATCGGGCTGGCGGGGCCGTTCGGCGACGACCGGCTGCGGTTCGGCGCGATGAAGTTCTACTGCGACGGCACGCTGCTCGGCGGCACCGCGATGTTCGAGGAGCCGTACGGGGACGACTTCACCGGGTCCCTCTACCACGAGCCCGCGCAGCTCGTGGAGCTGGTGCGCAAGGCGGCGTCGGCCGGCTGGCAGATCGGCATCCACACGCAGGGCGACCGCGCCATGGGCTACTCCCTGGACGCGATCAAGGCGGCCGTGGCGGTGTCGGGCGACGACGCCAGGCCGCGGATCGAGCACTGCGGCCATCCGACGCCCGCGCAGGTCAGGGAGTTCGCCGCGCTCGGGGTGATCCCGGTCAACCAGCCCAACTTCCTGTTCGACAGCGGCACCGACTTCGTGCGCCGGCTCGGGGAGCGGCGGGCGCACCGGCTGCAGCCGATGCGCGAGGAGCTGGACGCCGGGCTGCGGCCGGTGCTGTCCAGCGACTCGTTCGTGTCGTCGCTGCGGCCCATGGAGACGGTCTCGAACGCGGTGCGGCGGCGCACCCGTGAGGGCGGCCCGATCGGGGCAGAGCAGGCCGTCACGCTGGAGGAGGCGCTGCGGGCGCACACCATCGACGCCGCCTACGCCCTGCGCATGGAGGACCGGATCGGGTCGCTGGCGCCCGGGAAGCTCGCGGACGTGGTGGTGCTGGACGCCGACGTCGCCGGGCTGCCCGCCGAGGGGCTGGCCGGGGTGGACGCGTGGCTCACCATGCTGGACGGAGAGATCGTCCACCGCGCCTGATCCCGTGACGCCGGCCGGGCTGGGCGCCGCCGTCCGGAAGGGCGACTCACCGTTGTGACGCCAGGCGGGCGATGCGGCGGCGGCGTTCGGGGGTGATCTCCGGAGCCGGCATGCGCAGAAGGCCGGTGCCGTGGCCGAGGTCGCGCAGGGCGAGTTTGATGCCCTCCACGGTGCCGGCCAGCGTGTCCAGCACCTCGTCCACCTGGGCCTGGGCGTCGAGTTCCGCAGCGGTGTCGCCGCTCGCGACGGCGTCGGCGAGGCGGGTGAACGGCTCGGGGAAGGCGGCCGACAGGCCGGAGACGACTCCGGCGCCGCCGCCGCGCACGACCTCGGCCAGCCGGGTGTCCGAGCCGGACCACAGCCGCTTGCCGGGCGGGAGGGCGGCGGCGTACTCGGCGAACCGGTCCGCCGCGCGGCCGCTCAGCTTGGCGCCGGCCAGCCCGGTCGCGGCGGCCAGGCCGGCGGGCTCGACGGTCACGCCGGTGCGCTCGCTGAAGAGGTACCCGTACACGGCGGCCGGGCCCGCCGCCCGCGTCACCTCGTCGAAGTGCCGCAGGACGGCGCCGGTGTCGGCGGGCAGGTAGTACGGGGTCAGCGCGGCCAGCCTGCGCGTGCCCGCGGCGACCGCGTCCCTGGTCAGCGCCACCGACTCCCGGGTGGCGGCGGCCCCCACGTGCACCACCACCCGCTCGGGCCCGAACACGGCCAGCGCCGCCTCCACGACCGCCCGCCGCTCGGCCCGCTCCAGGGCCGGGAACTCGCCGGTGGTGCCGCAGACGAACACGCCGTCCACGCGGGGCGCGAGGTCGGCGAAGTACGCCTTGGTGGTGGCGAGGTCGAGCTCACCGGCCTCGTCGAAGAAGGCCGGGACGGCGGCGAGCACCTCGGCACGGGGCGCGGAAGGCCGGTCGCCTGGTGGCGTGACGTTGTGCGGCGCGACATCTGTTGGGGTGGGGTCTTGGGGCGTGACGCTTTGCGGCATGGCGAAGCCTCGCTGTGAGGGGACCGGTCCGAGGTGGAGGGCGCAGGTGGGAAGGGCCGGTCCGAGTCAGGAGGTCCACTGCGGACCGGCCCGGCCTGGGGGCGAGGATCGGTGTCAGAACGCGGGCTGCGGGCGGGGCCGTTCGCTCAGCGTGGCGCGGATGCGGCCGCAGGAGCCGTCGAGGTGCGCCGCGAGGGCGGCCAGCGCCGCGTCCACGTCGCCCGAGCGGACGATCCCGCTGAGGTCGGCGTGGTCCTCGGCGACGGGGACGAGGTCGCGGTCGGTGTTGGTGATCTCCAGCACGGTGGCGAACAGCGGCCGGTGCAGCTCCCACGTGGCGGTGAGCCAGCGGTTGGCGCCGAGCGTGTAGAAGCCGCTGTGGAAGTCGAGGTCGGCGGCGGCGAACTTGGCGGGGTCGGGCGTGGCCGCCGCGGCGCGCATCTGCTCGATCGCCGCGTCCATCGGCGTCCAGTCGGCGGCGCCGAGCCGGGCGATGGCCTCCCTGATGGCCAGGCCCTCCAGGGCGCCGCGCAGGGAGTAGAGCTCGACGAGGTCCGAGTCGGACAGGCCGCGTACGAAGACGCCGCGCTTGCGCGTCTCGACCAGGCCTTCGATCTCGAGCTGGCGCAGGGCGTCGCGGACCGGCCCGCGGCTCACCCCGAAGCGCTCCGCGATCCTGCCCTCGACCAGGTGCGTGCCCACGCTGAGCTCACCGCGCACGATGAGCGAGCGGAGCTGGGCCAGCAACTGGTCACCGAGCGGTGGATGACGCAACGGATGGGTGATCGTCACCAGCTCTCCTCTCGTGTCCTGCACGGAGCCTAACGCGCTGCGCCGCAGACGGTCAACGTCAACCGTTGACGGTTAACCGTTTGCCGAGTCATAGTGTGCGGCAACCGAATCCCTGCCGAAATCCCCCTCAGCCGCACGGCAGAAAGGGCGTCGCCATGGTCGCGACCTCTCCCCCACGCAACGACCTGCGCTACACCTGGAAGGTCACGGCCTCCAGCTTCCTCGGCAACACCCTCGAGTACTACGACTTCCTCGTGTACGGCACGGCCGCCGCCGTCGTCTTCCCCAAGGTCTTCTTCCCCGAAGCCGGCGGCTTCGTGGCCACGCTGTCGGCCTTCGGCACGTTCGCCGTCGGCTTCCTGGCCCGCCCGCTGGGCGGCCTCTACTTCGGCAGCCGCGGCGACCGGCACGGCCGGAAGTCCACCCTGATGGTCACGCTCGTCCTGATGGGGGTGAGCACGATCCTCATCGGCCTGCTGCCCGGGTACGACTCGATCGGCGTCTGGGCGCCGATCCTGCTGGTGGTGCTGCGGCTGGCGCAGGGGTTCGCGGTCGGCGGCGAGTGGGGCGGCTCCATGATCATCGTGCTGGAGTCGGCGCCGCCGCACCGGCGCGGCTTCTTCAGCGCCTGGCCGAACACCGGCGGGTTCTCCGCGCAGATCCTCATCACGGGCGTCTTCGCCTACGTCTTCACGCTGCCCGACGAACAGTTGCTGAGCTGGGGGTGGCGGATCCCGTTCCTGCTGTCGGCGGTGGTGCTCGTCGTGACGTTCTGGATGCGCCGCAGCCTGCACGAGACGCCGGTCTTCACCTCGGCGGTCGCCGCGGACCCGCAGCGCGCGACCCATGGGCCGATCCGCCGGATCTTCGTCGACGACTGGCGCAACCTGCTGCTGATCGTGGGCCTGCGCTTCGCCGAGGCGCTGCCGTACTTCCTGCTCACGGTGTTCGCCCTGTCCTACGGCGCGAGCATCGGGATCGAGAAGGGGCAGCTCAACAACGCGATCCTGATCGCCGCCGTGCTGGCCTTCGTCAGCCACGGCGCCTTCGCCGCCCTGTCGGACCGGATCGGGCGGCGGCCGGTCTACTTCTTCGGGGCGGCGGTGGTGTTCGTGATGGCCTTCCCGTTCTTCGCGATGCTGCACAGCGGGTCGACGGTGCTGATCGTGCTCGCGTACGTGCTGGTGCTGAACGTCGGGCACAACGCGATCAACGCCATCCAGCCCGCCTTCTACGCCGAGCTCTTCCCCGCCGAGCGGCGCTACACCGGGGCGGCGGCCGGGCGGGAGATCGCCTCCGTCTTCGCCGGCGGGCTGACGCCGTTCGTCGCCACCGCGCTGGCCGGGGCGGACGGGTCGCGGTGGCCGCTGGTGGCGGCGTACGTCATGGTGGGCGCGGTGGTGACGATGATCGCCGTCTACAAGGCGCCGGAGTCCTACCGCCGCGACCTCACCACCACCGGCACGTCCGTCCGGTGAGCCACCGCGATCCTGGGGTCGCCCCACGGCGTCCGGCCGCCACAGCACGCCGGTCTCGCCACCGGCCAGCATCGCGCCGGGGTCGGCCGAGGTCCTCCGGACGCGCCGGCGTTGCGCATCGGGCGACTGCCCACGAGACACCGCGCGAAGCCGAGCACGGCCAGGGCAAACACCGTTCCAGAGGTCAGTGCAGACCAGGAGACCACTGAACGCTCCCATGAAACGGAGCCCAGGGAGGAGGCACGACGGCCATCACCGCACGGGGCCGTGGCCGCGTTCACCGGTCTCGCCTGTTCCACTGAACCGAGTGTCCGTGACCTCGACAACTGCCTGGCCGCCCTGCTTGCCTGGCCTTGGCGCTGCACGGTAACGCGGCCGCCGCGATGTGCGAAGGCCGCCGTCAAGCGGACCCTCCGCCGCAGCCCACCGCGCCCCCTTGCCCGAACCAGGCCCAGCATCGGACCCGGCCCTCGACCCGGGCGAACGTCAGCTTTTCTCCCCGGCTGCCGATCCCGGCTGACGCGAGCGGGGTTCAAACCGTGCTTGGACGTGGGTTCGGCCACGCGTGGCGAAGCTCGCTGACGCCTTCCGGCTGCTGGCTGTCTCCTGGACGCGGTCGGCTGCGTCCTTCGCCACGCGTACGTTTCAAAACCCGGCCCTTTGGCAAAGCAGCAGCTAGGCTGGGGTGCGGACCGGTCAGGGTTGCTCGTTGGACCGCGAAGAGGCCACTCCTGCGCCGGCGTGCCGCGCCGGCCCCGGCGCCAGAACGCACAGGCAGGTCATGAGCGACACATCCAGCGAAGCCGCGCCAGAGGCGACCAGGCGTACCGTCCTCAAGGCCGGTACTGCCATCGCCGTCACCTCGGCGACAACCACCTACGCCGCACCAGAGCAGGCCGCGCACGCGATGGCCGGGCAGGCGATCGTCGTCCAGGGCCCGGTGAAGGTCCTGCTGAAGGTCAACGATGTGGTGTACGAGCGGCTCCTCGAACCTCGGGTGACCCTGCTCGACGCGCTGCGCGAGCGGATCGGCCTCACCGGGACGAAGAAGGGCTGCGACCGCGGCGAGTGCGGCGCCTGCACGGTGCTGGTGGACGGGCGACGGATCACGTCGTGCCTGACGCTGGCGATCATGCAGGACGGCCGCGACATCACCACCATCGAAGGCATGGCCGACGGCGACCGTCTGCATCCCATGCAACAGGCGTTCATCGACCACGACGGGCTGCAGTGCGGGTTTTGCACCCCCGGCCAGATCATGTCCGCCGTCGCCTGCGTCCAAGAAGGCCACGCCGGATCCGATGACGAGATCCGCGAGTGGATGAGCGGCAATCTGTGCCGCTGCAGCTGCTACCCCACCATCGTGGCCGCGGTCCGGCAGGCCGCCGAGGGGATGTCCTGATGGACGACTTCGCCTACACCCGCGCCGACCGCGCCGAGACAGCGCTTCACCTGGCCACGCAACCGCGTACGCGCTTCATCGCCGGGGGCACCGACATCCTCAAGCTGATGAAGGACGGCGTCGAGCGGCCCGAGCACCTGATCGACGTCAACGCGCTACCGCTGGACGGCGTACGGGAGACCAGGCAGAGGATCGAGCTGGGCGCGCTGAGCCGGATGAGCGACGTGGCCGCGCACCCGGCCGTGCGCCGGCGGCTGCCGGTGCTGGCGCAGGCCCTGCTCGCCGGTGCTTCGCCGCAACTGCGCAACATGGCCTCGCTCGGCGGCAACCTGCTCCAGCGCACCCAGTGCTGGTACTTCCGCGACGCCGCCATGCCGTGCAACAAACGATCGCCCGGCAGCGGCTGCCCGGCGATCGAGGGCCGCAACCGGTGGCATGCCATCCTCGGCGGCAGCGATCGCTGCATCGCCGTGCACCCCTCCGACCTGGCCGTCGCACTGACGGCCCTGCAGGCCACGGTGCACACCTTGCACGCCGACGGCCCGCGCCAGATACCGATCGCCGACTTCTACCTCCTGCCAGGCGACACCCCGCACCGGGAGACCGTCCTGCGTCCGGGCGAGCTCATCACCAAAATCGACGTGCCCATCACCTCCCTCGCCGCAGGTTCGCGGTATCTGAAGGTACGCGACCGGGCCATGTTCGAGTTCGCCGTCGTCTCCGTCGCGGCGTGCATCCAGCTACGTGACGGTGAAGTGAGCCAGGCGAGCCTGGCGTTCGGGGGCGTCGCGCCCAGGCCGTGGCGTTCGCCCGCCGCGGAGCAGGCCCTGACCGGGCGTCCGCTGAACACCGCCTCGATCCGCGCGGCCGGCGCGGCCCTGGTGCGCGAGGCGAGGCCACGCCAGGACAACGCCTTCAAAGTTCCGCTGGTGCAGCGAGCCCTGGCGGAGGCTCTCGGCCGGCTCGGGGAGACGGGATGAACGCGGTAGGCCGGCCGATCGCCCGGGTGGACGCCGTGGCCAAGGTCACCGGCGCCGCCCGGTACGCCGCCGACGAGCAGGTCGCCGGGATGACCCACGCCGTCCTGGTCACCAGCACGATCGCGCGGGGACGCATCACCGCGCTCGACACGGCCATGGCCGCCACAGCCGCCGGGGTGCTCGGTGTCTTCACCCACCACAACCTGGGCCGCCTTCCCAGACCGCGCCCGCAGGCCGCCCCGCCTTTGCAGGACGACCGCATCCGCCACGCCGGCCAGCCCGTCGCGGTCGTGGTGGCGCAGACCCTGGAACAGGCCCAGTACGCGGCCACGCTGGTCGCGGTGAACTACCGGGCCGAACAGCCGGAGGTGATCCTGGGAGACCACCTCGGCGAGGCCTATCTGCCGCCTCAAGGCCCCGACGGCACCGGCAACGTCTACGAACGCGGCGACGTCGACACGGCCCTGGCCGGCGCGCCCGTCACCATCGAGGCCGTCTACACCACTCCGATGCAACACCACAACCCGATGGAGCCGTCGGCCACGATCGCGCGGTGGGACGGGAACCGGCTGACCGTCCACGAGTCGACCCAGGCGATGGCCACCGTCCAAGACGAGCTGATGCGGGTGTTCCGGCTGCCGCGTGCGAACGTTCGTGTCCTTTCGCCGTACGTGGGCGGCGGGTTCGGCGCCAAGGGACGGACGTGGCCGCACACCGTCCTGGCCGCGGCGGTCGCCCGGCGGGTGCGGCGGCCGGTCAAGCTGGTGCTGACACGGGCCGAGGCCTACACCGGCTTCGCCCACCGCGCGGAATCGCACCAGGTGCTGCGCCTCGGCGCCACCCGCGACGGACGGCTGACCGCGATCGACCACACCCTCACCCAGCAGGTGGCACGCGCCGAGGGCCGGTTCGCCACCAGCGCGACAACCACCCGGATCCTGTACGCCTGCCCGAACGTGCGCACCACACGGCAAGCCGTCGGCCTGGACCTGGCCAACGGCGGCTACACCCGGGCGCCGGAGACCGTCGTCAACCACGCCCTGGAGTCGACGCTGGATGAACTGAGCTACGCGCTCGGCCTGGACCCGATCACGCTCAGGATTCGTAACTGGTCGGCAGTCAACCAGGAGACCGGTGTCCGGCACGGCAGCAACCACCTGCGCGATTGCTACGAACGAGCAGCCGAACGCTTCGGCTGGTCGCGCCGTGATCCCCGGCCCGGCTCCATGCGCGACGGCCGCTGGCTGGCCGGGTGGGGGATGGCCACCGCCGCCCACACCGCGGGCGGCCAGGCGATGTCCGGGGCCGAGGTGACGATCGGGCTCGACGGCAGAGCCGAGATCCGATCCGCCACGCAGGACATCGGCACCGGCACGTACACGGTGATGAAGCAGATCGGCGCCGACGTACTCGGCTTGCCGCCGGACGACGTCGTCTTCGATCTCGGCGACTCCGCGTTCCCGAGCGCGGCGCCCTCGTTCGCGTCCTCGACCGTGCCCTCCACCGGCGCGGGCGTCGTCCGTGCCGCGACGGCCGCCCGCGATCAGGTGATCGCCCTTGCCGTGGCGGACCACGACGGCCCGCTGTACGGTCTGCCTCCCGGCCGGATCGCCGCCGCGGACGGTTTCCTGTTCCACCTCGACCACCCCGCACGCCGAACCAGCCACCGGGACGTGCTGCGCCGCCACGGCCGGCCGATCCGATCGGCCAGCCAGCCGGGGAGACCGATGACCCGGGCCTACTCGACCGGCGCGGTGTTCGTCGAGGTGGCCGTGCACCCGGTGCTCGGCCACGTACGGGTACGCCGCATCGTCGGCGTCTACGACCCCGGCCGCGTTCTCAACGAACGCACCGCACGCAGCCAGGCCATCGGCGGAGCGATCTGGGGCATCGGCGCCGCCCTCACCGAACACACCCTCACCGACCCCCACTTGGGCCGCATCCTCACCCCGAACCTGTCCAGCTACCTGATGCCGGTCAACGCCGACGTGCCCGACATGGACATCAGCTTCATCGACCGGCCCGATCCGGCCAGCCACGCGCTCGGCGCCCGCGGCTTCGGCGAGGCCGCCACCACCGGAGTGGCCCCCGCGATCGGCAACGCCGTCTACCACGCCATCGGCCACCGCATCCGCGACTTGCCCATCACCCAAGACAAGATCATCGCAGGCATGCAGCGCAGCGAAACCGGCCGTATCTAGGGGAAAATCGTTCTGCATCGATAAGCCGGCCTGAACGTACCGGCCCCCGCACCTACGACAATCCGCGCTCGGCCGTGGCCAAAGTCGCGGGCCGACCCCGCGTATCCGTCCCCTCTGGTGACGGTCCGCGGCACTTGTGCGGCGGCTGCTTTTCGTCAGCCGCCGGGAGTACGCAGGTCATCAGACTGGGCCGCGTGATCGAGCATGCCCTGCCCCCGGCGACAACCACGAGATCGTGCAACGCGGTGACGATCTCACCGTGGTCCTTCCACCTGGAATGGGAGCGTCTGGCCCGGCAAGCCTATGACCAGATCCCTCCTGACAAGCGCCTGCCCGTTGCCGACGCCGTCATCAAGCTGATGATCGAAGGCATTCCCGACGCCGCCGAACCGGTGAAGACGGTCGCTGGAGTCTCCGGACCGGCGCGTACAGGCATCGACGTCGAAGTCGTCGCAAGAAGACCCGACTCTCGCGGTTTCCAAGTCGTCAAACGCCGCTGGGTAGTCGAAAGAAGTCTGGGCCGGCTCATGCTGTACCGCCGTTCAGCCCGCGATTACGAACCTCTTCCCACGAGCTGATCTACTCAAAACAAACGCCCTCCTGGCTACTTCTACAACATCACCCGGCGGCACAGCGCCAACGACGGCCTGGCGGACCATCACATTCGAACGTCATTGATGGACGGTTGGCCGTAGATCGGGTGGACCGGCAACAACCTCATCGCCGCCGGCCTTGCGCGAGCCCGGAACCTCTGCAGTAGCCGCAGGCCAGGACCAGCACCAGCAGGCTCATATGCCGGCTGGGCGTGGTAGACCAGATCGCGGCCACGGCGGTCTTCGGTGAAATCAATGGGGTGAAACTTTCACCTTGGGCATCTCGCCGAAACTTTCGCTATATGTACGAAATTTTTGGCCTCAGAGGTTCACTTCCGGGTGTCCGCGACTCTTTTCGCTGCCAGCGCTACCAATTCCTGGAGCGGCTGTCCGGTGGCCGGGTAGATCTGCTCCGGCACCGCGACGCGCTCCCGGTCTCCGCTTCGCTGCCCGACCCTTGACGCATGATGCATGCCAGGTTCATAGTGATGCCCGTCGCAACGGTCGGATATCTCCCCACCTTCGGAGGTGTCGTGGATAACCAACTTTGTTAGCGTTAACAGGCAGCTTGGCGACCGGAAGTCGTTTTATCTGTAAGCTGGTCAAGTTTCTGGCGTGCTCGTCGCCGTGGCCGACCAGGCGCAGGCTAGCTGGAGCCGCTTTCCCCACCAGCGCCTCCGGGCCCCTTGACGAAAACAACGTTAGGGCAAGACCGGAACCCTAATATCCTTGGATCTTGCGAACACATATGCAAGCACCGATGTTAGCGATAACAAGGCATGGCGTTCAGGTGATCGCGGACATTTGTAGATCTCACGAGATTACCGCGACCATTACGCTCGGCGTTGACGATGCTGCGACGACTCACTCCGTTGGCTCCCGCAGAAAAGAGGACCCATGAATAGATTCCCGAGCCCTCCTATCCGACGCATCCGCCGTGGTGTCGCCGCCGCTCTCGTGGCAACCGTCGGCATACTGCTCGCGTTATGCCAGTCACTCGTGAACGCACCCCCAGCCGCCGCGGCCGTCATCGACACCGACGCCTCCTACATCCTGGTCAATCGCCACAGCGGCAAGGCCCTGGAAACCTGGGAGTGGTCCACAGCCGACGGCGCCCGCCTGGCGCAGTACACCGATCTCGGCGGCGCCAACCAGCAATGGCGCCTCGTCAAACTCGGCGGCTCGGGTGGCCCCACCATCCCCCCGGCCTCCTACCCGCGGCCCGGATATGTGACCGGTGACATCGGCGTGCACGACCCGGAGGTGACCAAGACCCCCGGCGGCACCTACCTGTTGGCCCACACCGGTAACAACATCTCGCTCAAGTCCTCCACCGACCGAACCACCTGGCGCAACGCCGGGTCGGCCTTCCCTGGAGGCGTCCCGTGGGCGCATCCCTACACCGGCGGCGGCAATCACGTGTGGGCGCCCGACATCACCTTTGCGAACGGCCGGTACTACATGTACTACTCCGCCTCCAGCTTCGGCTCTCAGCACTCGGCGATCTTTCTGGCCACATCCTCTACCGGCGCCTCAGGGTCGTGGACCCACCAGGGCCTGGTCATCGAATCCCGCAACGGTGACACCTTCAACGCCATCGACCCCAACATGACCATCGACACACAGGGCCGCTGGTGGCTGACCTTCGGCTCGTTCTGGACGGGCATCAAGCAGATCCAGCTCGACCCGGCCACCGGCAGGCGCACCGGTACCGCCCTTACCAGCGTCGCCAGACGCCAGGGCAGCACCGCCATAGAGGCGCCCACCCTCATCAGACACGGCACTTACTACTACCTGTTCGTCTCCTTCGATCTCTGCTGCCGCGGCGCCTCCAGCACGTACCGCATCATGGTTGGCCGCTCGACCTCGGTAAACGGCCCCTTCATCGACCGCAACGGGGTGGCGATGAACTCCGGCGGCGGCACCGAGATCCTGGCCGGCCGAGGCAGCATCCATGGCCCCGGCCACCAGGCCTACCTGGACGACAACGACGGATCGATCCTCTTCTACCACTACTACGCCGACAACGGCGCGTCCCTGCTTGGCATCAACAAACTCGGCTGGGACTCCGCCGGCTGGCCTTTCGCCTATTAGCCCACGCGAGACCAGAGCCGGGGCGTGGTCGGCCCACATCGTCCCGCCCCATCCCTGGTATTGCCGAGATTCAAACGATGTCAGGAGTGACTCTTGTTATTTTCCCTTTCCCGAGGAATGGCATGGCGGATATTGCTGCTCGCCATGGCCAGCCTGCTGGTCCTCACCCTGGACACCGCCGCCGGCTCCAGTCGCGCCGACGCCGCGCCCGGGCCTTCCTTCGCCAACCCCGTCGTTGGAACTCCCAACAGCGCCGATCCGACGCTGCTCTTCCACAACGGCTTCTACTACTACGTCGCCACCACGTGGTCGGCCAATGTGGTCATGCGCCGCTCCCCGACGATCGCCGGCCTCTACAGCGCCCCTGAACAGGTTGTCGTGCAAACCGGCGGCAACACGATGTGGGCCCCGCACCTGGAGATGATCAACAACCGCTGGTACCTGTACTACTCCATCGAGCAGGGCAGCCTTCCCCGCCGCACGCACGTCGCCGAAAGCGCCGGCTCCGACCCGATGGGGCCCTACACCATCCGCGGAGTCGTCAACCTGATGCCCAACAACGGATGGGCGATCGACGCCAGCGTGCTCAAACTCAACGGCAACCTGTACTTGACGTACTCCGCCTTTGCCTCCGACGGCCTGCAGTCACTGTTCATCGCACCGATGTCCAACCCGTGGACCGCCAGCGCCCATGGCAGGCGGATCTCCGCCCCGACTCTGGCCTGGGAACGCCAGAACGGTGCCGTCAACGAGGGTTCCTTCCCGCTGCAGCGAAACGGCCGGACCTTCTTGACCTACTCGGCCAGCCACTGCAACGGCCCCAACTACAAGCTCGGCATGCTGGAGTACCGCGGCGGCGATCCGCTGGCGGCATCCTCGTGGAGCAAGTTCGCCAACCCGATCTTCCAGCGCAACGACGCGAACGGCGTCTACGGCCCGGGCCACCACTCCTTCTTCACCTCCCCCGACGGCACCGAAGCCTGGATCGCCTACCACGCCAACTCCTCGTCGACCCAGGGCTGCGGCACCACCCGCACCACCCGCGTGCAGAAGATCTCCTGGAACGCCGACGGCACCCCCAACCTGGGCGTACCGGTCTCGACCTCCACCATCCTGGCCGGCCCGTCCGGCGAGCCGTCCGGCCCCTCCACCACGCTGAACCGGTTGCAGTCGGTGAACTTCCCCGACCGGTACGTACGGCACGTCGACTTCGACGTCCGGATCGACGCGAACGTCAGCCCGGCGGCGGATTCACAGTGGCGGATCGTGCCGGGCCTGGCGGACTCCTCCGCCGTGTCCTTCGAATCGTCGAATTATCCCGGCTACTACCTGCGGCACTTCGACTACGACTTCACGCTGGCCCAGAACGACGGCAGCGCCACCTTCCGAGCCGACGCCACGTTCCGCCGTGTCGCGGGCCTGTCGGACGCGTCAGCGGTCTCGTTCCAGTCCTTCAACTTCCCCGACCGCTATATCCGGCACGCCGATTACCTGCTGCGCCTCGACCCGATCAGCACCGCGGTGGACCGCGCCGACGCCACCTTCCGCGTCACCAACTGAAGGAAGCACATCATGAGGAAGTTGCGCATCGCCCTGGTGGCGATGGTGGCGGTTCTGCTGGCGCCGCTTCCGGCGTCAGCCATCGACACGTCCGTCTCCGCCGCCGCCCTGAGCCGGTTGCAGTCGGTGAACCTCCCCGACCGGTACGTACGGCATATCGACTTCGACGTACGGATCGACGCGAACGTCAGCCCGGCGGCGGACGCGGAATGGAATATCGTGCCGGGCCTGGCGGACTCCTCCGCCGTGTCCTTCGAATCGTCGAACTATCCCGGCTACTACCTGCGGCACTTCAACTACGACTTCGCCCTGGTCCAGAACGACGGCAGCGCGACGTTCCGAGCCGACGCCACGTTCCGCCGTGTCGCGGGCCTGTCGGACGCGTCAGCGGCGTCGTTCCAGTCCTTCAACTTCCCCGACCGCTATATCCGGCACGCCGATTACCTGCTGCGCCTCGACCCGATCAGCACCGCGGTGGACCGAGCCGACGCCACCTTCCGCGTCACCACTGATACGCCGGAGCCCGGTGCCGGTAAGCAGGTCGAGGATCTCAACCGCGGCCTGATCAGCGTGCGCTCCGGGTCGGGCAACCTGGTGTCCTGGCGCCTGCTGGGCACCGAGTCCCGCGACACCACCTTCAACGTCTACCGGGGCGGCACCCGGATCGCGAACGTCACCGACACCACCAACTACCTGGACTCCGGCGCCGACGCCGGTGCCACGTACACGGTGCGGGCGGTCACCGGCGGCGCCGAGGGACCGGTGTCGGAGACCTCGCTGCGCTTCGGCAGCGGCTACCTGGACGTGCCGATCACGCCGCCCTCCGCCGAGCACCACGCCAACGACGCCTCCGTCGGCGACCTGGACGGCGACGGGCAGCTGGACATCGTGCTCAAGTGGGAGGCCAACAACGCCAAGGACAACTCCCAGTCCGGTGTCACCACCCCGATCCACATCGACGGCATCAAGCTCAACGGCACCCGCCTGTGGCGGATCAGCCTGGGCCGCAACATCCGCGCCGGCGCCCACTACACCCAGTTCCAGGTGTACGACTACGACGGCGACGGCCGCGCCGAAGTCGCGATGAAGACCGCCGACGGCACCGTCGACGGGCGCGGCACCGTCATCGGCAACGCGAGCGCCAACTACGTCAACTCCGGCGGCTACATCCTGTCCGGCCCCGAGTACCTGACCATGTTCAACGGCCAGACCGGCGCCGCGATGTCCACCGTCGATTACGACCCGCCCCGCGGCAACGTCGGCTCCTGGGGCGACACCTACGGCAACCGCGTCGACCGGTTCCTGGCCGGCACCGCCTACCTGGACGGCCAGCGGCCCAGCCTGATCATGGCGCGCGGCTACTACACCCGCGCCGTCATCGCCGCCTGGGACTTCCGCAACGGCCAGCTGGTCAAGCGGTGGACGTTCGACTCCAACGCCTCCGGCAACGGCGGCTACGCCGGCCAGGGCAACCACGCCCTGACCGTGGGCGACGTCGACGCCGACGGCAGGGACGAGATCCTTTACGGCGCCGCCGCGATCGACGACAACGGCCGCGGCCTGTGGAACACCGGCCTGGGCCATGGTGACGCCGCTCACCTGGGCGACTTCAACCCGTCCCGCGCGGGCCTGGAGTACGTGAAGATCTCCGAGTGGGTCGCCAGCCCGGGCCTGTACATGACCGACGCCCGGACCGGAGCGCGGCTGTGGCAGACCGCCGCGAGCTCCGGCGAGGGCCCCGGCCGCGGAGTCGCCGCTGACATCCACGCCGGCAGCCCGGGTGCGGAGTCCTGGGCGGCGGGCGCCGGGCAGAACGGCCTGCGCGACACCGCCGGCGCCGTGGTCGGCCGCCAGCCGTCCTCGGCCAACTTCCTGGCCTGGTGGGACGGCGACCCGGTGCGCGAACTGCTGGACCAGACCCGCATCGACAAGTACGGCACCAGCGGCGAGACCCGCCTGCTGACCGCCTCCGGCGTGCACTCCAACAACGGCACCAAGTCCACCCCGTCCCTGTCGGGCGACATCCTCGGAGACTGGCGCGAGGAGGTCATCTGGCCCACCACCGACAACCGGGCACTGCGCATCTACGCCACGCCGTCCGTGACCTCCACGAAGATCCACACCCTGCTGCACGATCCGCAGTACCGGGTGGCGCTGGCCTGGCAGAACACCGCCTACAACCAGCCGCCGCACCCGAGCTTCTTCATCGGCAACGGCATGAGCACCCCACCCCGGCCCAACGTCTACGTTCGCTAGGACCGGTGCCGGGGAACAGGAGCGACTCCCCGGCACCGCCACCGGACGACTACCAACCACCGAGACTAGGACGCTCCATGATCTATTCGAACCCCGGCGGAGCGGCTCGTGGAGATGGCGGGGCGTTGGGCCCAGCTGGAGACGAAGGCCAGGCATACGTCGAGGAAGTCGGGCTGGTCGAGCAGGCGGTCGAGCCGTGCGGCGTCGTCGGCCGCGAGGAGGCCGTGCTGGGTCATGGCCATGCGTACCTGGTCGAAGGTGGCTCGCCACAACGCGTCGTCGGGGGCTCCGTCACCGACGGTTCCCACTGCGATGTGCAGTCCGGGGTTGACGAGGCCGGCGGTGGTCAGGGGCGCGGGCATGGTGCGGGGCCAGCGCAGGTCGGTGCCTATCGTGGCGGCGAGGAGCTGGGCGCCGCCGAGGGCGACCTGCTTGAACAGGGCGTTGGGGGAGGACTCGACAGGGAAGACGTCCGGATCTTCGACGATCAGCCAGCCGCCGGGGCGCAGCCATTGGGCGGCCCGCTTGAGGACCTGGTCGCGGTCGGGCAGGTGAACCAAGAGTGCTCGGGCGTGGATGAGGTCGAAGGTGCCGTCGGGGAAGGTGTCGCGGGTCACGTCGTGGCGTACGACGTGCAGGTGCGGGGGCAGGTCGCCGGACAGGAAGCGGGTGTCGAGGTCGGTGGCGGTGACCTGGCCGAGGGGGCAGCGGGTGGCGAGCCAGCGGGCGATGGAGCCGGCGCCGGCGCCCAGTTCCAGGCAGTGCCAGTCGCGTCGCGGTTCGAGGCGCTCGATGAGGTCGATGGTGGTGGCGTCGCGGGCGGTTTCCAGCGCCTGGAGGCGGCCGAGTTCGGAGGTGACCGCGTGGCTGAGCGCACCGTCCTGGTAGGTGCGTGGGGGCCGTGAGGGCAGGGGGGTCATCGCTCGCCTTCCATGGTGATGAGGAGACTGACCGGTCCGCGGCTGATCAGACCGGTTTCTGTGGGGGTGAAGCCGTCCGCCCAGCGCAGCCCGGGCAGTGCGCGCAGGAGGATCGGCATGGTGGTGCCGAGCAGGCGGGCCAGGTGGGCGCCGAGGCAGAAGTGCCGGCCCGCGCCGAAGGCCAGGTGGGCGGCCGACGCGGCGAACTGCCGGTCGGTGGTGGTGGCGGTGCGGTGCAGGTCGTAGCGGTCGGGGTCGGTGAAGTGGGCGGGGTCCCGGTTGGCGGAGGCCAGGAGGCACGCGACGGTGGCCTCCGGGGGGAGGCGGCCGGAGGGGAGGTCGATGGCCTTGGTGGTGTGGCGGATGATGATCTGGGTGGGCGGGTCGCGGCGCAGCGATTCGGCCCAGGCGGCGTCGGCGAGGGCCGGGTCGTGGCGCAGTGCCGCGAGCGCGTCGGGGTTGTTGAGCAGGTTGGCCGCGAAGAGGGCGAGAGCCCGGTCGGTGGTGTCGGCTCCGGCGGCCAGGAGGACGGCGCAGCAGCCCATGATCTCCTGATCGTCCAGCAGTTCGCCGTTCACGGGGCTGGTGCACAGGGTCGAGATGAGGTCGGCGCCGGGGCGGGCGCGGCGGGCGGCCAGGTGCGGGCGGAGGTAGTCGTACAGGTCGTCGCGGGCGGCCAGGCCCTGCTGGAGCGTCAGCGGGTCCTGGCGATGGTCGCTCATGTACGCGAATCCGGCGGTGTACCAGGGACGCAGGATCTCGGCGTCGCCCACCGGCAGGCCCAGCACCTGCGTCAGCACGGTGATGGGCAGTTGCCTGCAGAAGCCGGTGGTGAGATCCGCCTGTCCCGTGTCGCGGATCTGCCGGGCCGTGATGGCGGCGAGGTCGGCGGCGGTGGTCTGGGCGGTGCGGCGCAGGGCGTTCACCGCGTGTCCGCGGAAGGCGGGTGACAGCAGGGCGCGGTGCACGGTGTGCTCCCGGCCGTCCATCTCCAGCAGGGTCCGGCCGACCATGGCGCCGACCTGCCAGGCGTAGCTCTGGGATGACACGTCCGGGTCGCACAGCGCGGCGCGTACGTCGTCGTACCGGCTGATCACCCACGCGTCGAGCAGTTCGTCGCGCATCAGCGGAAAGTGGCCGCGCAGCCGCGCGTACAGCGGGTACGGGTCCCGCTCGAACTCGGTCCACACCAGGCTCGGGGGCGTGCGGGCCGTGTCGATCGTGGCTGCGGAGCGTTGCCAGTGGTAGCGGCCGACGGACTGATGCCAGGACAGGCCCGCGGCCATGGCGGCTGACAGCCGGTCGGCCAGCGCCTGGGCCCTGTCGCGGTCGGGCGATGGAGTGTGCCGGCCGACATCGCTCCGTACGGCCTGAAAGGTGTCGACACGCCGCATGATCATGGCGTGTGCGGTGTCGACCGCCTCCTGCCAGGTGCCGTCCCATTCGCGCCGGACGATCTTGACGAGGTTCGCGTCCTCGCGCAGCAGCAGGTCCTTCTCCAGCGAGTAGACGTCGTTGGTCCAGCTCAGGACGTCACCCGTGCAGTCACGCAGCTGGGTGACGAGCGCGGCGAGATCGCTCGGCCAGGCGGTGTTGAGGCCGTGGATGGCCTCGATCAGGTCGAACAGCAGGTCGGCGCCGAGCAGGTCGCGCCGCATGGCGGTGTAGTCGGCCAGGGAGGGAGTCCGGCCGTGAGCCCGCGAGGCGGTCATCCGGCACTGGGCGAGCAGATGCCGGACGACGTGCCCGGCGATGGCGCTCTGCCAGGCGGTGTCACCGAGCCGCCGGGTGCGTGGCCACAGGTCGCAGGCCAGGGTCCGCAACATCGGATCCTCGTGCCCGCGCTCGTGCCCGCGCTCGTGGCCGTGCTCGTGGCCGTGCTCGACGATCTGCCGGGCGGTTTCGGTGAAGGCGTCGAGGACGCCGTCGTCGGCCCACCGTCCGTCGTCGATGCGGTCGTCCAGCAGCAGGGTCCAGAGCACCCATTCCAGCAGGATCACGGCGCGCTCGCGCGGGGCGTCGCCGGTGAGCGCGATCCCGGCGTCCAGGAGCCGGGAGCTCAGCAGCCGGTCGTGGCCGCGCGGGCCGATCAGGCCCTGGTCGAGGGCCCAGCGGCTGGCTTCGCGCCGCAACGGTTCGCCGTCCCGGCGAGCGGTGGAAGCGGGAAAGGGCAGGGCCAGATCAGGGAGTGAGAAGACGGGCGGCGCCTCCCCGGCGGTGGGTTCCTCACGTGGAGCGGTGTGCTGCTTGGCCCCCGAATATGCACTCACGGATCCCCTCTCCTGCAGTTTTAACTCAAGGTAATCGAGCGATAACGCTTTCGTCATGGCCGGCCAGAGGGAGGCGAGTTGCTGACGAGACAGCCAATGCTGCCCCTGCCGGAAGTGGCGAAGCAGGCATCGGTGGTGCTGAGTGACAGGAGAGAAGCGACGTGGGAGACGAACACGCGATCGTGGTCGGGGCGGGCTTCGCCGGCCTGCTCGCCGCCCGGGTACTGGCCGATCACTACCGGGCCGTGACGTTGCTGGAGAAGGATCCGGTCACGGCGGACGTCGTCCGGCGGCCCGGCCTGCCGCAGGCGCGGCACGTTCACGTCCTGCTCGATCGGGGGATGCGGGGTCTCGAAGCGCTCTTCCCCGGGCTGGCGGAAGAGCTGGCCGGTACGGGAGCGGCCACGTTCGACGTCTGCCGGATGGCGGCGATGCTGCCACGCGGCTGGGCGCCGGACGTACCGCTCGGCCTGGCGCTGACCTCGCCGGATCGCGGAGTCCTCGACCGCGTCCTGCGCCGGCGTGTCCTGGCCCTGCCCGGCGTGCGGCTGGAGAGGGGCTTCCACGTCGAGCGGTTGCGCTTCACCTCCGAACGCGGCAAGCCACGCTGTGTCGGAGTGAGCGGACATGCGAGCCGGGACGTGGACGCCGACCTGGTCGTGGACGCGTCCGGCCGGCACTCGCGGCTGCCCCACTGGCTGACCGCCGCCGGCCTGCCCACGCCACCCGAACGTGTCCTGCCCGGCCGGGCCTGCTACACCTCCCGCCTCTACCAACCCCCCGCGGGCAGCTCATGGCGGCCTGCGGTCGAGCTCACCTCCGCGCCGCTCGTCCCGCGCGGCGCGGCGGTCGTGCCCGTCGAGCCGGACCGCTGGCTCGTCAGCCTCACCGGCATGAATCAGCAGGCCCCCTTCGACGAGGCCGGATTCCTGCGCTACGCCCGTTCGCTGCGCAACCCCGAGATCAGCCGCGTCATCGCGGAAGGCCGGCCGCTGTCGCGCATCCACGGCTACGCGGTGCGCCCCAACCGCTGGCGGCTGCATCACCGGACCGCCTCAGCCTGGGCGGGGCTGCTCGCGTTCGGCGACGCGTTGTTCTGTCTCAACCCCGTCTACGGCCAGGGCATGACCGTGATCACCATGCAGGCGCTGCTGCTGCGGGATTTGCTGGCCGAGGGACGCGACCCGGACACGTTCGCGGTCAGGGCGCCGCGGCTGCTCGCCGTACCGTGGCTCATGACCACCGCCGCGGACATCGGCTGGGCGCCGGCGCGCCGCCGTTCCCCCTCGAGGCTGGCCGCACGGGCCCTGAACAGGCTGCTCGACCACGCTCCCCATGATCCAGCGGTCTACCGCAGCCTGTTCTCGGTCATCCACCTGGCCGCGTCCCCCGCCACACTGCTGCATCCGCGCGTGCTCGCCCATCTCGGCCGGTCAGCGCCTGTTGAAGGAGTCGTTCCGTGAGACAGAGAAGTGTTCCTGTTGTGGAAGGTAATGCCTTGGCAACGCTCTGCTACTAATGGGCTTGGAAGATTACTCAGCGTAGCCAAGGAGGCCCCATGGACGCGCGGCACCAACGGATCAAGGCCGTCTTCGATGTCCTCAACACCAACTCCAACGGTTATCTCGAGAGCAGCGACCTGGAGACGGCGGCGCGCCGGATCATCAACGATCTCGGTGTCGGCCAGGGCTCCGAACCGGCGCAGGCATACCTGAAGAGCATCGACGCCTACTGGACGAGCCTGGTGAGCGAGCTCGACCAGAACAACGACGGCCGGCTGAGCTTCGAGGAGTTCGCCCGGCCGCACACACCGCAGAACTATCCCTCCGCCGTCCGGCCGCTCGCGGAGTCTCTGGCGACTCTGTGCGACCTGGATCAGGACGGGTACATCGAGCGCGTCGACTTCGTGACCGCCGCTCTCGGCATCGGATTCCCGCGCGCCGCGGCCGAGACGTTCTACGCCGAACTCGACACCGCGCAGCAGGGGCGTATCCCCACCAGCGCCTTCCTGACGATGTTCGAGGAGTTCCTGCTGGCCGAGACCCGGACGGCAGGCCAGACGCTCGTCCCCAACTAGTACACAGCCTTGTGCAGCGGGTGGCGGTCACGACGATGGCCGCCGCCCTCCTCGAGGCTCCGACGACAGGATCGGTGACATGGATGACCACAAGCAGAGCTCACCCCAGCACCGGCACATGCCCGCCGCCACTGTTGTCCCGAGCCCGCGAACTCACCGAGCCCGTCCTGCGCACGCTGATCGACGGCCTGCCCGGGCGGTTGCGCCGGGTCGCGGGCTATCACATGGGCTGGTGGGACACCGAAGGGCGACCGGCGGGACACTCGGGGAAATGCCTGCGCCCGGCCTTGGTGCTGGCCTGCGCCCAAGCCTCGTCCGATCTCGACGCCGCTGCCGCACCGCCCGTACTCGCCGCCGCGGCGGCGGTCGAGCTGGTGCACGACTACTCCTTGCTGCATGACGACGTCCTGGACGGAGACCGGACGCGACGGCACCGTCCCACGGCGTGGTCGGTGTTCGGCATCAATCAAGCGATCCTGACCGGCGACACCTTGATGGCCTTGGCCATGCAACAGGTGGCGATCGGGAAAGCGGCGCTGGTGCTGAGCCGGGCCGTCCAGGAACTGTGCGAGGGCCAGTCGGCCGACCTGGCCTTCGAGACCCGCGACGACGTGACGGTCGCCGAGTGCCTGGCGATGGCCGAGCAGAAGACCGGCGCGCTGACCGGCGCGGCCTGCGAGCTCGGCGCCCTGACCGCCGGAGCGGACGAGACGGTCGCGGCGGCGTACGGCCGCTTCGGCCGCGACTTCGGGATGACCATGCAGCTCACCGATGACCTGCTCGGCATCTGGGGAGACCCGTCCGTCACCGGTAAACCCGCAGGCGCAGACCTGATCTCCCGCAAGAAGACGCTGCCCGTCATGGCAGCCCTGGAGTCCGGAACCCCGGTCGCCGAACGCCTGGCCGGGATCTACCACGATGCCCGTGAGCTGGACGCCGACGGCCTGGCCCAGGTGAAGAGGCTCATCGAAGCCGCCGGAGGCCGTGACTGGGTCAGGGCCGAGATCGCCCGGCGTACCCGGGCGGCTCTGGCGGCCCTGGCAGAAGTTGGCCCGACCGCGGCAGGCTCGGCCGACCTCCTGCTCCTGATCGACATGGCCGGCAACCGCGACCACTGACGGCCCGGCCCCGAACGACGAGGACCCGCATGGCCATCACCGCCAAGGACGTGATCCGCTCCCCCTACGAACGTGCCCTGCACGAGCACTGGACGGACAAGACCGACGACCCTATCAACCTCCTGCTCGGTCAGGACGACGGTCTCTACCACCACCACTACGCCGTCGGCGACTTCGACCGCAGCATCCTCGACGCCGACCCGGCCGGGCGCGAACAGCGCATTCTCGCCGAGATGCATCGCATGGAGACCGAGCAGGTCGATCTCATCCTCGACGGCCTGACGGGACTGACCGCGCAGGTGAGCGTCGTGGACGCCGGCTCGGGCCGCGGAGGCACCAGCTTCATGATCCATGACCGGTACGGGTGCCGGGTGGACGGGGTCAACTTCTGCCGGCACCACCTCGACTTCGCCGAGAACCTGTCCAAGCAGCGCGGCTGTGACCAGCACGTCCGCTTCCACTACGCGAACATGGTGGACACGGGCCTGCCCGAGGGAACGTACGACGCCGTCGTCACCAACGAGACCACGATGTACGTGGACCTCGTGGAGGCCTTCACCGAGTTCGCCCGCCTCCTGACGCCCGGCGGCCGCTACGTCGGCGTCACCTGGTGCTGGGACGACCTCACCGGGCCACGCTCCCCCGCCATCGACGCGATCGACGAACACTACGTCTGCAACATCAACGCCCGCAGCGCCTACATCCTCGCCATGCTCGAAGCCGGCCTGATCCCGACCCAGATCCAGGACCTCACCCAGGACGCGATCCCCTACTGGGAGCTACGCAGCGCATCCCAGCACCGCACCGGCGTAGAGCCGCACTTCCTGAACGGTTACCGCACCGGAGCCCTGCGGTACGTGGCCTTCACCGCCTACCGCCGAAGGCACTCCGAGGATTGATGCGACAGTGTCCGCGCGCAGGGTGACGAGGCCGATGACAACCGGCACTGAATGATCGTTCTGGTGCGGCACGAGGGCGGCCGTGCACGGGAGTGCGGACTCCGATGGTCGTTTCCGAACCCGCCACGGGGGAGCTCATGCCGATGCGAGTGACTGACGTCGATGAGCAGGTCATACACCTTCGGGCAGATGCAGGACCTCAACAAAGACGTTACGTACGAGGTCAAGCCGTTCCCGGCCACCGACGACGCCCAGGCGACCTACGTAGCGGCCTCCCCCGGGCACGGAGTCGGTGTCAACGCCAAATCCGCCAGCGCTGACCTGGGTCGACGCCGCGACAGGCCGCACGTTCCTCAACAACCTGCACGGCGTGCCCGCCGACACCCCCGTCTACGAGAAGAACGGCTGGACGGCCGACGCCCACCTGGCCACCGAAGCGGCGCTCCACCATTTCGACCTGCGCACCGCCTTCGTCAAATGGCTCGACGACCACGTCGAGGCGCAGCACGAGAACGGGGTGGTTCCCCGGATCATCCCCAGCTCTGGATGGGGCTACGGTCCCGATCCGGCCTGGAGCGCGTCCATGGTGCTCATTCCGTGGAATCACTGTTGGGAGTACGGCGACCTGACCATCTTGGACCGCTACGCCGAACCGATGTTCCGCTACACCGATCGCCTGCTGGACCTCGCGGGCGACGGCGTCTGGCCGCTGCACAGCTGGGGAGACTGGCTGTCCCCCGGTCACCAGTTCGCACCGGAAGGTCCCGCGCCCACGGCGACGATGGTGCTGCACCGCATCGCCACCCGTACCGTGGCCATCTGCCGCGAGCTGGGGCTGGACACCCGGCGAAGCCACTATGAGCAGGCGGCCCGAAGAATCGCCGCCGCCTATCGCGAGGCCTTCCTCGACGAGGCCACCGCCACCTACCGCTCCCCGCTAGCCGGATGCCGGCAGACGTGCCAGAGCGCATCAGCGACCGTGCCTTCCGTATGCTGCCCTGGGCCAACCCCGGCCCCCTTCCGCTCCCGCTGGATCGAGAAAGCGGTCATTGACGTCGCGCGAGCCGCACGACCGCCGTCCGGCTCGCTCGCGGAGATCACCACTCCCCCAGGCGGCGGCCCGGCCCCTGAACGGCCGCCGATGCCTCAACGGCCGCCGATGCCTCAACGGCCGCCGATGACCGGCCGCCCTGCCGGTTGTGGTCGCGGCCTGTGACGATTCCGCGTATGGGCCAGGGCTACGGTGGTGGCTCCTTCGAGCGAAGGGCGGGGGTCAGGGCCCGCGTGCCGGGGTGGATGGCTCGGGCGCACAGGGTGAGCGTTTCCGCGAGTGTCGTACGGTCCAGGTCGTCGATCCCGGCGAGCATGACGGCTTCGATGCTGTCGAGGGATCGGTCGCATCGCCGGAGGGTGCTCAGGCCCTTCGGGGTGAGGCGGGTACGCAGGGCGCGGCCACCACGGGGATGCGGGTCGCGGCGGATCAGGCCGCGTTGTTCGAGATCGCGGATGACCAGGTTCATCGCCTGCGGGGTGACGAAGGCGATGCGGGCCAGGTCGGCCGAGGACGGGGCGTCGCGCAGGCGCAGCTCGCTGAGCGCCATGTATTCGGTGGTCGTCAGGCCGTGCCGGGCGAGCGCTTCATCCAGGCAGGCACGGATGCGGCGTTCCAGCCGGAACACCAGATAGCTCACACGGGGCGGTGGTGCGTCCGGCGCAGCGGCCGCGGGGACACCCGGATCGGTCACCAGGCGACGATATCGCGCCCCGTCACGACGGGCCCCGTGAAAGTTTCCCAGGTCCTTATCAAGGACCTTGATAGCAAGTTACTTGATAAGCAGGGGAAACGGCCGTCTCCCAGGTGAGCCGGCGGGCACGTGTACCGAGCGCGCATTGACGCCGGCTCGTGGCCCTTCTATTTTCCAGCGACCGAGGTCGATACGCGGCGGACCGGTCCGCGGCGCGCCGCGGACATGGCGAGGAGGAGCGCGAATGAGACGATGGACCACGGCGCTGACTGGCGCCTGCGCCGCGGCGCTCTTTGCCGTCATGACCGTGATACTCGGAACGCCGGCCGCTGCCGCCGCCCTGGTGGAGGTGAGCAGCTTCGGCAACAACCCGGGCAACATGCGGATGTACGTCTACGTGCCGGACTCGCACCCGGCCTCCCCGGCGATCGTGGTGGCGATGCACGGCTGCGGCGGCTCCGGCCCCGGCTTCTACCAGGGCAGTGAGTTCGCCTCGCTGGCGGACCGATACGGCTTCATCGTCATCTACCCGACCGCCACCCAGTCGGCGGGGTTCGGCAACTGCTTCGACACCTGGTCGGACGCCGCCAAGCAGCGCGGCGGCGGCAGCGACCCGGTCTCGATCATCTCGATGATCGACTATGTCGAGCGGACCTATCAGGGAGACCCGAATCGGGTCTACGCCACTGGAAGCTCGTCCGGCGGCATGATGACCCAGCACATGCTCGCCGTCTACCCGGACGTGTTCAAGGCAGGCGCCTCCTTCATGGGTGTGCCCTTCAACTGCTTCGCCGGCGCCGCCGACTACCCGCCGGGAAGCAGCAGGTGCACCGGCGGGAGCATGGACCGGACACCTCAGCAGTGGGGCGATGCGGTCCGCCAGGCGTACGCGGGATTCTCCGGCCCCCGCCCGCGCGTGCAACTGTGGCACGGCACCAGCGACACCCTCGTGCCCTACTCGCTGCTGCGTGAGTCGATCGAGCAGTGGACCAACGTGTTCGGGCTGAGCCAGAGCCCGACCGGCACCGACACCCCGCAGGCAGGCTGGACCCGCAGCCGGTACGCCGACCCGTCCGGCAGGGTGCAGGTGGAGGCGTACAGCATCCAGGGCGCCGGGCACGTTCTTCCGCAGAGCGGCATGGCCCGCTACGCCGTCGAGTTCTTCGGCCTGACCACCAGCCAGACCGACACCACGCCGCCGACCACCCCGGCCGGGCTCGCCGCCTCGGGCACCACCGCGACCGGCACCAGCCTGACCTGGACGGCCTCCACTGACGACACCGGTGTGACCGGCTATGACGTCCTGCGCGCTCCGGGCGCGACGGGCGGCACGTTCACCCAGGCCGGCACCTCGGCCACCACCTCGTTCACCGACACGGGCCTGAGCGCGAGCACCACCTACCGCTACCAGGTGCGGGCGCGCGACGCCGCGGGCAACGTCTCACCCGTCTCCAACACCGTCCAGATCACCACCCAGGCGGGCACCGGCGGTGCCTGCTCGGCCACCCCGACCGTACAGTCCCAGTGGGGGAACGGGTATGTGATCCAGCCGCTGACCATCACCAACACCAGCACCTCGACGATCACCGGCTGGGCCGTCACCTTCACCCTGCCGGCCGGGCACACGCTGACCGGCTCGTGGAACGCCACCGTCACCACCAGCGGCCAGACCGTAACGGTCAGAAGTGTCGGCCACAACGGCACGCTCGCGCCGGGCGCCAGCACCACCAGCTTCGGCTTCCAGGCAAGCAGGCCCAACGGCAACACCGCCCTGCCGTCCGGCTACACCTGCGCCTGACCGTCGGCGCGTTTCCTGATCACGGCTCCGTCCTCGACACGGAGGGGACGGAGCCGTGGCCTTCACGCGCCGCGGTGGACACAGAAGTGGCCGGGAAGGCAGCGAACAGGTCCACCTCGCACCGGAGCTCGCCCACGGCCGGTTCCTCGACGGCCCCCGAATAGAGAACAAAGCTGGTCGGCACGTGCCTCAAGGAAGGGTTCTGCGGCAAGCTTCCGGAGCTCCGCAGCGAGCGCGTGATTCATCGCGAACAGCCGCATACTTTCTTGACA
Source organism: Nonomuraea thailandensis (assembly GCF_024172165.1). Taxonomy (GTDB): domain Bacteria; phylum Actinomycetota; class Actinomycetes; order Streptosporangiales; family Streptosporangiaceae; genus Nonomuraea; species Nonomuraea thailandensis. Next base: position 3,934,259 of record NZ_JAMZEB010000002.1, read on the forward strand.
GGGCGACGTCCATTCGCTGAATCGGTCCTCGCCTTTTCGACGTCCGCGGACTTGTGGGTGCCGTGAACTCGGCCACCCTGTGCGGCCTGCGCATACTCGCGGATCAGCCCGCCGAGGCGATCACGACGGATGACCTCGATATCGGCCTCGACTGGCTCGGGCAGGGATCGAAGGGAGCGGCATACCCCAGGGACAGGTGCGGGAGGTGCTCATTGAAGTGAGTCTGGTGGAGGAACGCTTCGCGGAGCACGACACCGCGACGCTGCTCGGTCTGCTCGCCGAAGCCGGTGTGCCCGCCGGGAAGGTGCGTGACGTGCGCGAGGTCTACGAATGGGACCAGACCCGCAGCCAAGGGCCCCTTCTCGATGTCTAGCATCCCGCGCTGGGGGGATCACCCTGCCGGGGCCGCCGCTGAGGTTCTTCGACCCTGACGGGGCCGAGCAGACCTTCACCGGCCATCTCCCGCCGCCCGTGCTCGGCGCCGACGCGGCGGTGGTCCGTGCATGGCTTTCCGGCGAGACCCCGCTGCCGGAGGGCGCGTAGCGGCAGGCGCGCGAGTACCGCGTTGCCGGCCACTTGCGTCAGGCACCAGCCGGCCAGCGGTACGTGGACCGAGCCGGCCAGCGCGACAGCGACGTCTCAAGGCTGCTGTACTCCAGGACTCACGAGAGGCTTCGCGGGTCCTGGAAGAAGCGGAGCAGTTCCTCGACGAGAGCATCGGGGCGCTCCTCGGGTACGTAGTGACCGCAGTCGTCGAAGACGACGTTGTGAAGCCGTCCGGTCACCGGCCTCAACATGTCGGCCATCCGTTCACCTACCGCGTGGGCGCCCGCGACGCTGAGGACGGGCATGGCGAGGGATCGCGTCTTGCGCTGCTCATTCTGCGCGATGTTCTCATCGGTGGCTCGGTAGTAGTCGAAGCTGGCCCGGAGCGCCTCGGGGTCACGGGCGAGAGTTTCGACGTAGAAGCTGATCGCGGACGCCGGCAGCGGTTGAACGGCCTTGGAGCGGAACTGATGACCGAAGTAGATGTCCTCCCGGCCGCGGACCAGCGACTCGTTGACCGAGTGCTGGCGGTTGAAGGCGAAGTGCCACAGCAGATCGTTCTGGGCCTTGGGGCCGAAGATCGAGACACCGGGCAGGAGCCCGGGCACGGTGGCGTCGATCAGTGCGAGGCGTTCGACGGCCTCGGGGTGATCGGCGGCCAGGGCGTAGCCGAGCCACATGCCGATGTCGTGCCCGGCCATGAGGAACCGGTCGTGTCCGAGCGCTCGCATGAGAGTGCGGAGTTCGGCGGCGACGGTGCCGAGGTCGTAGCCACCCTGCGGCTTGTCGGAGCGGCCGACGCCGCGAGGATCGACGGCGACGACGCGGAAGTGCTCAGCGAGCCGGGGCATGACAAAGCGCCAGGCGTACCAGTTCTGAGGCCAGCCGCCGACCAGCAACAATGGCCGGCCCGCACCTCCTTGCACGGTGTGCAAGCGGACGTCGCCAGCCCGGACAAGAGTGCTGTCGAAAACGTCGGTGAAGCCGGCGGGCAGCCAGGGGACGCCGTGCACGGTGCCGAAACCCGTGAGCGCCTCAAGGGGCGTGGTCATGAATCATCTCCTGCGTGAACCTCTTGAGCCAGTTCGATAGAACCTGTTTAGACGGTTCGCCGAGGAACGTCAAATTTTGCGGTGGGAGAGGCTGGAGGCATACAGTGAACCACTATGACCGGTTCATCCGCCGCCGCGAGCGCGTCGTCCGCAGGGGCCGTACGGCCGCATTCCGACGGGTTTCGGCTGGGCAACGACGTTCTCGCGTTCCGCTTCGTCGCCACGCTCTCGGAGCGCCGCGGCGACCCGGTCGAGCGCATCCCTACCCCGGAACGGCTGCGGGCCTGGTTGCTGGCCAATTCCCTCGGCAAGCAGGACATGCCGGTGTCCGAGTCGCTTCTGAAGGAGGCACGCGAGCTGCGCGAGGCCATTCATCGATCGGGTGTCGCCATCGCGGACGGCGGCGCGCCTGATCCGGCTGCCGAGAGGCTGCTCAACCGCTGGAACGCCCGTCACCGGCCACCGCTGGAGCTCGACGGCGGTGTGGCGCGGTGGCGTCTGCCCGACGCCGACCCGGCGCGGGCCGCGCTCGCCATCGTGGCCTTCGACGCTGTCGCGACGCTCGGCGGGCACGCCGGCGGCGTGATCAAGCGGTGTGAGCAGGCGACGTGTGACGGGCTTTTCGTGGATACGAGCCGGGGTGGGCGGCGGCGCTGGTGCTCCATGGCGACCTGCGGCAACAAGGTGAAGAAGGCCAACCTCAAGCGGAGCTGACCATCCCGCCGAAGGAGCCGGGCCGGGTACGGCTCAGAGTCCCCCGAACCGCACCCGGCTGATCGTTGGCCGACGCGTCCTACATCAGTGGCGAGGCTTCTTGATCATGACAGTGGTCTGGAGAGCGAGGTCCGCCGATGAGGCGCCGACCCACAGGGTGCGGGCCCCTGCTTCCATGAGCCACTTCTGGTGAGCCGGATCGCGATAGTGGGAACCGATGAGGTGCCGTGACCCTGGGGTCCTGACGATCGGCTCACGATTGTTGGAACCAATTTCTCGCGGTTGTTGGCACCGGGAGTTGGTTCTCAGGCTTTCTGGAACCGATTCCCATGATCGACGGACAGTAGTTGTTCGTGTCGCTTCCGTATCCGCTGAGCATGGAGGTCTCGTGCCCGCTGAATGATGTGCCCGCGCTGACGCTCTCCTCCAGCGCGCACGCGGTGAACGCGGACCTGCTGGCCGGGCCGGTCGAGGTCGTGGTCGAATGGAGCGAGGACGGGCAGAGCTGGGTGGAAGGCCCTGACGCCCGGTTTCTACGGATCAAGCGCCGTGGTGACGGTACCGACCGGGCCGGGCTGGAGCGGTACGAGCTGCCTGGGTACGTGTAGCAGCTCCGCAAGCTGATCTTGTTCCGGGAACGGCGCCGCTGGTGGACGGCAAGCGGGCCTTCTTGAGCTCGACCCCGGGCGCGATCCTGGCCACGTTCCTGCAAGAGGGGCAGGCGCGCGGCGCGGCGGCCGGCTTCTCGTGGGACTTCACCCCGGCCCACGACAGCGCCGGACAGCCGTGGGCGAAGATCTTGACGATCTACTACCAGCCGGGCATCGACGCGCTGACGACGCTGATCAACCTGGCCGAACAGGGCACGCTCGATTTCCGCATGGCCGGACGGACGTTGCAGGCGTACAACGCCGACACCGAGCTGGGGCGGGACCTGACCAGCGGTAGCGGGCCGGTTGACCTGCGGTCCGGCCGTGACGTGGTCGCCGCTCCCGACATCGGCACCTACGAAGATGCGGCCACGTCGGCGCTCGTGGTGGGCGATGACGGGTTCCGCATGTCGTTGACGAACGGGGCCGCCGAAGCTCCCTGGGGCCGGTGGGAAACCTACATCGGTCAAGGTGGCGTGAGCGATCCGGGTACGGCGCAGCTCCTGGCCGAAGCGGTGCTGTTGCGGGCCGGGCACGAGCAGGTGCAGCGGACCCGGCAGATCACTCCGCACACCGCGCGGTGGCTGCCGTGGCGAGACTACCGGCCCGGCGATCGGATCCTCGCGCCGGACGAGGCCGGGGCCATGGAGAGCCTGCGGGTCCGGCAGATGACCGTCACCCGGGACGAGAAGGGCGTCCTCGGCGGCAACCTCGTGCTCAACGATCGCCTGTTGGAAAGGGACCTGCGGCTGGCTCGCCGCACGGCCGGCATCGTCGGCGGGAGTACGGCCGAGGGCGGGTCGGGTGCGCGGCCCGCGCCGGAGTCGCCGACGCCGCGCACCCCCGCCGCCCCGGCCGGGCTGATCGTGAACCCGCTGGCTTACATCGACGAGCACGGCCTGCCGCGCGGACAGGTGACCGTCACGTGGGGCGCGGTCACCACCGCCGTCAACGCCGTCGCGCTCACCGTGGGCGGCTACGAGCTGTTCATGCGCGTCAACAAGGTCGGGGCGCCGTGGTTCCTGGTGGCCGTGACGGAGGCCGCCGACACCAGCGCCACCTACTCGCCGCTGGTGGTCGGCTGGCAGTACCAGTTCAAGGTCCGCGCCGTGAACCTGGGCAAGAAAGGCCTGTTCTCCAGCTCGGCCGCTGTGACGATCCCGGACGACGCGGACGCCCCGCCCGTGCCGGCTGCCCCGGCGCTGGAGTCTCGTCTCGGCGTCGTCCACGTGACATGGGATGGTCTCGGGGTCGGCGGTGCGCCGATGCCGGCCGACCTCCACAGGGTGCTCGTCTGGATGCAGGACCCGCTCGCGCCGGGCTGGCAGGAGATCGGGGCGCTCGACGCGGCCGGGTCGCTCGTCGTTCCCGGCCTTCCGTGCGACCTGGACCGGGAGTTCTCGTTCACGAGCGTCGACCGGTCCGGTAACAGCTCGGCCCGGTCGGCGAGCGTGACGATCGCCGCGGTGCGGCTCGTCGAGGGCGACGCGGCCGACGAGTCGATCACTACCGGCGCCATCGTGGCCAACGCGATCACCGCGGCGCAGATCGCGACCGGGCAGATCCAGGCCGGGCACATCGCCGCCAACCAGATCACGGCGGCGAAGCTGGAGGCCGTCCTCACCCTGGCCACCCGCATCGTCGCGGGAGCCGCCACCGGGGCCAGAGTCGAGCTCAACGCTGACGGGCTGGAGGCGTACAACAACTCCAGCGTGCAGACCGTGTCGATCTCGTCCGCGTCCGGCGCCGTCAGCATCGTCGGCCAGCTCGCGACCGGCGTGACCGGCCGCCGCATCATCGTCAACCCGGCCGGGGCGGCTGATCCGGAGATCAGGCTCATGCCGGGGACCGGCGCGAACTCGGCCCGCATCTGGACCGACACCGACGCGGCGATCCGGCTGAACTCCGACAACAGCCCTGACGGCACCCGCCGCTCGGAGGTGATCCAGCGCGGCGACGAGTGGCGCATGCACATGGTGCAGACCGCCGATGGGCTGGCCGGCGGCGGCTACATGTTCGCGCAGCCTGATGAGCTCGAGGTCGGCTACAACGACATCGGCGGCAACCTCAACCGGTTCCGCTTCTCCGCCGCGAGCACCGAGTTCATCGGCAAGTGGTCGTACGGCACGTCGGGCGCGGGTTTGATCATGCGGGCGGTGTCGCTGTCAGGCGGGTCGGCCTACAACGTGACGTGGGGCGGGCCGATCATGCAGACCACCCCGAGGGTGGTGTTCACGCCCGACAACCCGATCCCCGACCGGCTGCACTTCTACGTGCGCAACCCCGGCACGAGCGGGTTCGAGCTGACGTCGAACGAATCAGGTCTGAGCACGCCTACGGTGTTCGTGGTGCTGCTGAACCTGTGGGCCTGGCGCATGTGACGAATATCGTGTCCCTGGTTCTGGGACGGTCATGGATCGACAAGATCCGTCGCTTCGACGTTGAGAGGTTTTGCCTCGCGTATCTCATTATCATCCCGCGACATGGATCGAGCGCGCCCGTTTCGGCGGGACGTCCTGGCGTCAGGGGTCTTGAAGGCAGTAGCCAGGAAGTCGTTGAGCGTATCGGCGGGCATTCGCTTGGCTTCGCCTGCAAGAGACTCCAGTATTCTGAACAGCCACGCTCCTTCGGTGCCCCGAATCTCTCTTTCTCGTAGCACGTAGGGTTCAAGGGCGCCCCAAACCTGAACCACCCGCCGGTAGAGGAGCGTCATCGTGGCTCTCTTGTCGACGACCCTCATGGCTATCAGCGACGCGAAGGTCTGAAAGTAGTAAGCCACGCTGTACACAGCTTCCTTGGCGTCCTCCGGTAGCCCTGATATGCCCAGGCGTGGATCATGTTGAGCGCAGAGATCGTTGCAGACGTAATAGTAATCCTCGTTGAACTTGAGTGATCGGAACTCGGTAAGCAGATCGATTACTACTGGTATGTGGTTTGCGTGCTCGGCTGTCCGAATCTGCCTCAAGGCGAAGATCCCTGAGATGGCCACTGCGGTCACGGACACAAATAGGGCGACGAGATTGAGCAGCAGCGAACTGTCCACAATTGCAGGTTGATGTGTCGGGCCCTGTTTGGCAAGAGCCCTGGAAAGAAGAGGCGGCATGCGTCGATGGCAGATCACACGCGTACGCGAGGTCGTCAACGAGCACGAGAACGCCTGGCTCATCCACTACGACCCGTTCGACGGCACCCTACGCGACGCATTCGTCGCATGGGTGCCGAAGGAGGCAATCGAGTGGCGAGCGGCGGAGTTCGGCCTGACCACTGTCGATGAGGCACTGGAGGTACAGCTGTACCTGCCGCTGCTTGGACCTGGCCAGGCGGCTGGGACCTACGGGCTGCGTCTCGGTCTGCTCAGGCAGCATCTTGGGTTCGAGGCCGCGCTGCCGCTGAACGACATTCCGTCGCTGCGGCTGATGCACTCGACGCGCGCGGCCGGCGCGCAGTGGCTGGCGCAGCCGTGTGAGATCGCGATCGAGTGGTCCGCGGGCGGGGCGTGGACGGAGCCGCTGGGGGCCGATTCCTACGGATCAAGCGCGGTTCGGACGCGAGCGATCCGCCTCGCCCCGTGGGGCCTGGCTTTTCTTGATCCCGTCTAATCTGCGGGTCGCTCATGTTCCATTCGGGAGACCGAAGGGAAACCGGCAGTCTGGGACGCTCGATGCCGGTCTGAGGCGGACGCTCACGCTCTCCGAGGGGTCAGGGCCGACTCGGTCGCGGGGACCCCTGCCGTCCACCACCGGACTCCGGCAGGGGGAGGCAACCCGGTAGTCATACTGAAACCGCACCTCCTCCTGTCATGGCCTCAGGAGCGAATCTGTTGGATGCCCTCGATGATTGTCGGGTCAATGTTCAGATGGCTTCGAGGGCCTTCAGAAGCAGTGCGGCCAGGGGCCGAGAAGGTTGGATTCAGCCTCATGGCTTTGCGGAGCCTCGGCGTAGGCCAGGTGTAGCACGCTTGTTGCCCTGAAACTTTCAGTGCGTTTCCGAATGAACGATGCGCTACGTGCCAGCAAGAGGGGCCCGGGTCGCCGCTTATCCGGAACAGAGGAGCGGGCCACGCCTTGACGGCACCTGCACGCCTCGTATTTGCTCCGTCACACCACCACCCATCGGCGGAGGGCAGGCGCGAAAGCTATGTTAGCGCTAACACGATTATCCGTCACGCCTTCCAACTGCCACCAGGTCTGCACGGATGAGAGGACTGATCAACCTCATGTCGACGCTATCCGAGGCCCTGGCACCGCCCCTCTCGGCGGAGCCACAGGCAGGTGAGTGATGTTGCGGGGTAAATCCATCTTCGCCGCTGTCACGGTCGCGGCGCTTCTCGTGATGGCCACCGATGGTACGGCGCTGAGCAGCAGCGAGACCACGTCACGCGCGGCAAGCGCCGCCGCGGCGACGCCAGGCTGCGGCAAGACCCCAACGCTCAGAAGCGGCACGCAGTCGATTCAGAGCAGTGGCCGGACCCGCTCCTTCATCTTGAGAATTCCCGACAACTACAACAACAACAACCCCTACCGGTTGATCTTCGGGTTCCACTGGAGAGGCGGCACCGCCAACGACGTCGACTCAGGCGGGACCAGCGGATTCACCTGGTCTTACTACGGGCTCAGGCAACTGGCGAACAACACCGCGATCTTCGTCGCCCCCCAGGGCCTGAACAACGGCTGGGCCAATTCCGGCGGCGAAGACCTGACCTTCGTCGACGACATGATCAGGCTGATCGAAGCAGACCTGTGTGTCGACACCACGCAGCGGTTCGCCGGAGGTTTCAGCTACGGCGGCGGCATGAGCTACGCCCTGGCCTGCGCCCGGGCGACGGTCTTCCGCGCGGTCGCCGTCTACTCCGGCGCACAGCTCAGCGGATGCAGCGGCGGCACCCAACCCATCGCCTACATCGGGCTACACGGCCTCAGGGACAACGTACTCAACATCTCGCTGGGCCGGTCCCTGCGCGACACGTTCGTCAGGAACAACGGTTGCACTCCCCAAAACCCGCCCGAGCCGGCACAAGGCAGCGTGACTCACATCGTCACCGCCTACTCGGGATGCCGATCCGGGTACCCGGTCGTATGGGCGGCGTTCGACGGGGGTCATGCCCCCGGTCCAGTGGATGGGTCCACCGCCGACGACGGCGCACGGACCTGGACCAAGGGAGTGGTGTGGAACTTCTTCAACCAGTTCCAGGGCACGAACGACACCACTCCGCCGACCACTCCGGGCGCTCCCGCCGCCTCCAACGTGACCGCTACCGGCGCCACCATGACCTGGACGGCATCCACCGACCAGGGCGGCTCCGGCCTGGCCGGTTACAACGTCTACCGCGCAACGGGCGCCACCGACCCGCTACTCGGCCAGTCCACCACCAACTCGATCACCCTGACCGGGCTGACCGCCAACACTCAGTACCAGGTCTACGTACGAGCACGGGACGGCGCGGGCAACCTGTCGGCCAACTCCGCGTTCGTCACGTTCACCACGACATCCACCGGCGGCGACACCACACCACCCACCGCCCCGGCCGGGCTGGCGGTCTCCGGCGCCACCGCCGGCAGCATCAACCTGTCCTGGGCCGCTTCCACTGACGACGTCGGGGTGACCGGCTATGACATCCTGCGCGCACCCGGGGCCACCGGCGGCACCTTCGCCCAGGCCGGCACCTCGGCCACGACCTCGTTCAGCGACACGGGCCTGACCCCGAGCACCACCTACCGTTACCAGGTCCGCGCGCGGGATGCCGCCGGCAACCTCTCGCCGGTGTCTAACACGGTCCAGGTCACCACCAGCGGCGGCACCACCGGAACGTGCACAGCCACGCCGACCGTACAGACCCAGTGGGGTGCCGGCTATGTGATCCAGCCGCTGACGATCACCAATACCAGTACCTCGACGATCACCAGTTGGACGGTCACCTTCACGCTCCCAGCCGGGCATACGCTGACCGGCTCGTGGAACGCCACCGTCACCACCAGCGGGCAGACCGTCACGGCCAAGAGCATGAGCTTCAACGGCACGTTGGCCCCCGGAGCCAGCACCCCCAGCCTCGGCTTCCAGGCCAGCCGTCCCGACGGCAACACGGCCCTGCCATCCGGATACACCTGCACCAGCCCGTAAACGATATTCGAGGCCGCCCATGCCAGCACCCGCCGGTATGGGGGGCCCATCGCGAGCAGCGCGGCATTGCCGCTCAAGTACGGGGGACGATGGACGCGCCCGCTCACCTGACCGCCGGCGCGCCGACCGAGACGGAGGTGACACCAAGATCCGCAAATCGCGGCGCACGCTGGATCTGCCCAAGCTGGCGGTTGAGGCCCTCCGGCAACGCCACACCCGCAAGAATCTCGACGTCCTCGTCCCGATCGCCCATCGGCCGCAACCGGCCCGCGAGGTCCGTCAGTGCCCGGCGCCCGCGCGGGTGTGGCGCCGGGCGAAGACGATCCAGGCCGCGACGGCGGCCAGCGCCGCGAGGACGATGACGCCGACCTTGAGGGGAGTCCCCGTCGCGCCGTCGTCGTCCCCCGCGGTCGTCGCCGCGGCGGCGCCGTTCCGCGCGGGGGCCGTCGCCTGGCTCGTCGGCTGGTCCGGTGCGGGAAGGGCGGGAACGGCGGGCGTGGCGGCGACCACGCCCGCCTTCACCCGCACCGTCGCCTTCGCCTTGGACGGCTCGGTCGCGGTCACGGTGACCCGCCACTCCCCGCTCGGCAGCGGCTCGGCGGAGTGGTAGAGGTTCTGGCCCTCGGGCGCCGACCTGAGCGGCACCGGCCCGAAGGACCGGCCGTCGGCCGAGGTCGCCTTCAGCGTCGCCGCGACGATCTCCGTGACGGGATGGCCGTCCTTCTTGTATGTCACCAGCACGTTGACGTTGTCGGCGCCGTCTCCTGTCACCTCCAGCTTGATCGGCCCGCCGTGGGCCGCGGCGGCCGGTGCGCCGAGCACCAGCGCAAGCCCGGCCAGCAGGACGGTGAGGACGTATGCCGGTGCCTTGTTCACTGGTGGTGGCTCCCCTCGGGTTCGGTGTCGGGGGTGAGCGCCCCTTCGCCGGGTGATGTGGGCAGGAACACGTGCTGGTGGCCGTAGCCGGCGTCGATGTTCACGGCGTCGAGGGCGGTGGCCCCGATCGACCAGGTGAAGAGCGCGTCGGCGCGTTGCCGTGCGGCCAGGTCGAGGGCGGCGGCGCGGGCCGGTCCTGTGAGGTCCCGCGCCATCGTGTAGGTGTCGACGGTCGTGGCGAACTGCCGCACGGCGGAGGCGAGACTCGACCGCGCCACGTTGGTGGCGGTCTCGCCGGACGGCGGGTCGGCGAAGCCCTGGACGGCCGCGGCGGCGGCCTGCCGCCACTTCTCGACGTCGGCGGCGGTCACCGCGGCAGGTCCCGCGGCGCCGTCGCCGGGCAGGGCCAGGGCGAGCCCGTCGAGCACGGGGAGGAGCCGGGTCCGCGTGTCGCGGGCCAGCTCCGTCAGGGTCCTGATCTGGGTCCGGTCGCGCAGCGCGGACTCGGCGCGGATGCGGTCGGCCGCCTGCTCGATCGAGCTCGGCCGGGTCACGCCGAACACCACGCCGCCGGCGACGAGCGCGCCGAGCGCGAACGCGAACGCGAGGGCGAGCACGCGGCCCCGCGTCGCGGGCCGGGCCGGGGCCGGTTGCCTGGGTCGGTTGATGGTGGCCACCTCCTGGGGACGGTTGCCGGGGGCGCTCACGCCTCCTGGGGCGCGCCCTGGCGGGCGAGCATGATCAGCTTTTCGATGCGCCTGCGGCGCCTGGCGGCGTTCAGCCGGATGGCGAAGAAGGCGAGGACGAGGAGGGCGAGGGAGCCGAGCTGCGGCCAGGGCAGCGCCCACACCGTGGTGCCGACCGCCGCCCGCTGGGCGGCGACGCCGGGAAGCGGCTCGCCCGCAGGCGAGGGGACCGCCATGACGGTCGTGCCGATGGGTCCCAGCGGCCACGCGCCGGGCACCCGCGCGACGAACGTGCGGCTGCCGCCCGGCATGAGCTCCCTGGCCCTGGCCGCGGACGGGTCGTTCCAGCCGCTCTCCCCCACGAGCGTGGACGTCAGCACCTGGTTGTCCGTGACCAGCCGGACGTTGCCTTCGTTGGCCACGGTGTAGGTCACCTCGACGGATCCGGCGGCGAACGGGTTCCACGAACCCACGTACTCGGCCCGCACGCCGGTCACGGCCACCTTGGCCACGTAGTCGCCGGTGACGCGGATGTTCAGGCGGACGCCCACCCGGTTCTGGACCCGTACCTGGCCGGAGACGGTCTCCAGGGACGCGGTCACGCCCGCGGGGTGGTCCCCCGGCGTCGCGTTCCGGGGGATCGACACCGTCACGGGAACGACGGACGTGGCCCCGGCGGCGATGGTCACCTTCCCGGGGACCGTGATCCAGGCGCCGCCGTCGGTGGGCTCGGCGTCGGAGGGCCGCATGTCGAAATAGCCCTTGGAGGTCAGGTAGCCGTCGTTGGCGTCGATCGCGAAGTTCACCGGCTCGGTGGAGCGGTTGATGACCGCCACGTGCTCGACGACCTGCTGGCCGCCGGCGAGTTCGAGGTCGATGACGCTGCGGCCGTCGGGACCGTCGGCGTTGGCCGGCACGACCGACCAGGTGGTGTCGGCGCCGGACGGGGTGGCGAACGCCACCATGGCGGCCAGCAGCGCGACACCGAGAGCGGGCAGGACGGCGAGGCGGGCGAGGACGCCTCGCGGGCGGCTTGCGGTCAACAGAGGTCTCCAGTCTCGTCGTGGCCGTCCGGGGCCCGCGCCGGGCGGGCGCGGGCCCCGGACGGCCGGAGCGGGCGATGGCGTCCTGCCTCCGGTTCAGGACTAGGTGAACGTTCGGTACTGGTGAACGTTCGGTACTGGTGAACGTTCGGTACTGGTGAACGTTCGGTACTGGTGAACGTTCAGGACTGGTGAACGTTCAGGACTGGTTGAACAGGGAAAGCGTGAGGGTCGAGCGGTATTCGCCGGCGGTGACGTCGGCGGGGGTGCGTAGCGTGAGGTCGGCGTTGACCTGCCAGGTGCCGATCTCGTCGGCGGAGTTCGCCGTCGAGACCAGCAGCTCCTGGCCCTGCAGACCGACGGTCGGCGCTCCCGAGCCGTCGGAGATGACACTGGAGACGGGCTCACCGGCCTCCACCGCCCCGGAGGAGGAGCCGGTCAGCAGGCGTGGCCGCCAGCCCAGGTACTGCGGGCCGATGGGCGGCGCGGACCCGCTCGTCGCGGTGAACTCGCTGGCCTGGCCGACGACCGCCCAGAAGTCGCCGGCGGGGATCTCCTCGGGCCGGCGGGTGTCGGTCACCGTGACCGTCGGCAGGGTGCCGACGAACTGGCGGGCGGCGGCGTTGGAGCCGTCCTCCTGAAGGGGCACGCCGCCGTTGTCGGCGACGGTCATGGACACCTGGCCGTGAGTGGTGCTGGGCTCGATCGTCACCGTGACGTCGATGCCCTCCTCGGGGTCGTCGTCCGCCATCGCGGGACCGGCCACGCCGACGCCCGCGAGCGCGACGCCGAGCACCGCCGCGGCGAGCAGTTGCGTGGTCCTGTTGATTCTCATGTCTTCGCTCCATTGATGGGGGGCGGGGCCGGCCGGCCGATCGGCCGGCCGGCCCCGGTTCTGCTGGGGCGGTGACCACGGTCGCGCGGACAGTGGTCACCGCCGGTGCGGTCAGCGGCAGCTGAGCGCCGGGTAGTCGGCGTCGTACGACGAGGTGACCTGCTCGCCGCCGATCGTCGCGACTCCCTTCACGGTCACCGTGCCGGCGTCGATCTGCCCGGCCCGGCTGTTGAAGGACTGGTACGCCTGCTTGCCCGGGGCCACGTCGGCCACGGTCTTCGAGCCGAACGGGGTGGTCAGCGTCACCGTCACCGGCACGTCGGAGCCGTTGACGGCCGTGACCGCCGCGTACGCCGAGGTGCCGATGCAGCGGGAGGAGGCGGAGACCGTCAGGTCGACCTGCGGCGTGGACGCCGAGATCGTCAGTGTCAGCGTCTTGGCCTCCTCGACGTTGCCCGCCTTGTCGGCCGAGCGGTAGCGCAGCTCGTGCTGCCCGTCGCCGGTCACGGTGACCGGTCCGGCATAGGCGGTCCAGTCGCCGTCGTCGAGCCGGTACTCGGTCCTGTCGACCCCGCTGCCGCCGTCCTCGTCGGTGGCCTGCAGCGTGACCGACACCGGGCCGGTGAACGTGCCGCCCGCCGGCTGCTCCGGATCGGTCGTCGCCGTCGTCACCGGCGCGGTCTTGTCCTCGGCCGCCGCCTTGGCGAGGCGGAAGTAGTCGAACGTGACCTTCTTCGACGCCGACTGGTTGGTGCCGATCGTGTACACGCCGACCTTGGCGCCGGTGGCCACCGCGCTGTTCTGCACCGCGGCGGACAGTGCCGTCCAGGTCTGGCCGTCGGCGGAGTAGGACCCGGAGTAGGTGTTGCCCTCCTTCTTGAGCCGCAGCCACCACACGCCGGTGGTGAGGTTGTTCACCTGCGGCTGCGGGTTCTGCACGGTACCGCCGACCTCGCTGCGCAGCTCGATGCTCCGCGCCGCCGTCGACCCTGCCGCGTTGGTGGTGAGGAAGTCGAGCTTCACGTAGTCGTCGTCGCCGGTGTACACCATGAGGCCGCCCTGCTGGTACTGCTCGTTGAGGGCCGAGGCGTCCACCGTGGTCTCCAGCGTCCAGTCGCCGTTCGGGGCCGGCTGCAGGATGAGGTTCTTCGGGCCGGTGTTGTCGGTCCCGTAGATGTCACCGGTCGTGGTGTCGAGCTCCAGCTTGCCGTCGCTCACGCGCACCGCCGTGGCGTCGGGGCGCACGATCGCGGTCCAGCGGCAGGCGTCGAGCGCGGTGCCGTCGAACTCGTCGTCCGGGTCCGGCCCGGTCGCCCTGTCGTCCGGCGTGATGTGGAACCAGTCGAAGGACGCGTCCACCACCGGGTGGTTGGCCCCCGCCAGCGAGATCAGGCCGATCTTCGGGGCGGTGATCCCGGCGAGCGACTTGGTCTGCGGCATCGCGGTGAACGTGGTGCCGTCGGCGGAGTAGTGGGCGGTCATGTTCGTTCCGTCGCTGACGAACCGCACGTACACCGTGTCGGGGTAGGCGTCCCCGAGAGTGGCCGTGTTGCTCTGCGACACCTCGTTGGGGCTGCCGTTCTCCTCCCGGATGAACTGGAAGATGCGGTCGGCGTGGTTCGAGCCCGAGGTGGAGCGCGCCTGCAGCACCATCTTGGCGTAGTTGTCGTCGTCGCCGTAGATGATCAGGCCCGCCTGCTGGTACGCGTCCCGCGCGTCCAGCGTGAGCTTGGCGGTGGCGGTCCAGGCGCCCGACGGCGCCGGCTGCACCACGATGTTCGGCGTGTTGCCGCCCGCGCTGTAGATGTCGGTGGTTGAGGTCGGGATCACCAGCTTGCCGTCGGCGACCCTGAGGTCCTGGTTCTCCCTGATGACCGACCAGCGGTCCCGGTCGAGCTGGTCGCCCAGGAAGTCGTCGGAACGGCCGGTGAAGCACACCGTGGCCGGCGCGTCCACCTTGACCTGGACCTGCGCGGTGCCCGACGCGCCCTTGTCGTCGGACACGGTCACCACGGCCGTGTAGTTGCCCGGCGCGGTGTAGGTGTGGCTCGCCTCGGCCGTGGCAGGCTCCGGCGCGCCGTTCACGCCGAAGTTCCACTTGTAGGTGATCGGGTCGCCTTCCGGGTCGGTGGCCGTCGCCTTGAAGTCGACCTTCAGCGGGGCGACGCCCGCCGCCGGGGTCGCCGTCGCGGTCACGACCGGACGCTGGTTGTCCGTGGCGCCCTTGCCGACGAAGTCGACCCAGTTGAAGTTCGCCAGGTAGGCGTTGTTCGCCGCGCTCGCCGGCTTGCGCACGACGAAGTACAGCGGTCCGCTCTCCGCCGGCGGGCCGGTCACGTCGAGCGTGACGTCGGTGAACGTCTGCCACCCGCCGGTGGGCGTCACCTCGGCCGAGCCGACCAGCGTGCCGGTCTCGGGGTGGCCCGCCCTGACCTGGACGGTGCCGCCGGCGCCGCCCGAGGAGGCGCGGAACCGGATCGCGGTGACGTTCGACAGGTTCACCGGGTCGAACGACCACCAGTCGCCGTCCTGGACGAACCCGATGTGCTGGTTGCCGCGCTGCGGGTCGCTCGTGGCCTCGGCCTGGACGCCCGCGGCGTCGGTGCCCAGGCCGCCGGCCACCCGGCCGGTCTGCGTGAAGTGCTCGGCCTGCTTGCGCTTGGGCTGCAGGAGGGTCTCGCCCCGCCCGGTCAGGGGCTTGGCGCCGTTGGCTCCCTCATCGGTGTAGCTGGCCTCGATCGCGTACACGAGGTTGTCGTACTCGCCGTGGCCGGGCTGCTGGGTCTGCAGGGTGCCCTCACAGCCCGTGTGCTGGTCGAGCGGGTGGCCGTGGCCGTCGTGACCGAGGATCGCCTGGATCTTCACCTTGTCGCAGTCGATCGTGCCGTCCTCGGGGTCGGTGGCGGTGACCTTGAACTTCACCTGGTCACCGAACTCGAAGAAGGCGCCGTTCGGCGGGACGTCCACCGTGACGGTGGGACGGGTGTTGCCCGCGCTGATCGCAACGCTGGCGGTGGCGGTCTTGCCGTCGGGGGTCGTGACGGTCAGGACCGCGTTGTAGTCGCCGCCCTCCTCGTAGGTGTAGGAGGGGTTGGGGTCGGTGGAGTCGGTGTCGCCGTCGCCGTCGAGGTCCCACGCGAACGTGAGCGGCTTGTCCTCCGGGTCCCGGCTGCCCTCGCTGGAGAACGTGACGGCCAGCGGCAGCGGCCCGTCCGTCTTGTCCGCCGTGGCGCGGGCGATCGGCGGGCGGGTGCCCTTGATGTACTCGATCCGGTAGATGCCGGAGTCGGCGTTGTCACCGCCGAAGCCGGAGCCCCACTCGATCATGTACAGCGCGCCGTCGGGGCCGAACTTCATGTCCATCGGCTTCTTGAACGACAGGGAGCCGAGGATGCGGTTCATCTCCACGAGCTTGGTGCCGCTCCCGTCGAGCTGGAGCGACCACACCTGGTTGTTGTTCCACTCGCCGAACACGGCCTTGCCGTCCCAGTACGCCGGCCACTTCACGTCCGACTGCAGGTTCGGGTCGGCGCGGTAGACCGGGCCGCCCATCGGCGCGCCGCCGCTCAGCTCCGGGAAGTTCTGCGGGTCGGCCGCGTAGTGGTACCAGATCGTCGCGGGCACCATCGTGGGCAGGTCGGTGAGGCCGTCGTTGTTCGGGGAGTCGTTGACCGGCGCGGTGCAGTTGAACGGCGCCCCCGACTGCTTGGTGGCGAAGTTGTAGTCGATGTAGGGGGTGTTGTTGCCGACGCAGTAGGGCCAGCCGTAGTTGCCCGGATTGGAGACGAGGTTCCACTCGACCGTGTTCTGCGGGCCCCGGGTGGCGCTCACCGAGCCGGCGTCGGGGCCGTACTCGCCGAGCATGACGTGGCCCGTTTTCGGGTCGAGGCCGATGCGGAACGGATTGCGGAAGCCCATGCCGTAGATCTCCGGCTTGGTCTTCGCCGTGCCCGGCGGGAAGAGGTTGCCGGACGGGATCGTGTAGGTGCCGTCGGGCTCGGGGTGGATCCGCAGCAGCTTGCCGCTCAGGCTGTTGGTGTTGCCCGAGGTGCGCTGGGCGTCCCAGCCGGCGCGGCCGGACTGCTCGTCGATCGGCGTGTAGCCGTCGGAGGCGAACGGGTTGGTGTTGTCGCCCGTGCCCAGCCACAGATCGCCGGTCCTGGGGTCCATCACCATGCCGCCGCCGTGATGGCAGCACTCGGCCCGCTGGACCGGGATGTCGAGGATCTGCTTCTCGCTCGCCAGGTCCAGGGTGTCGCCGGTGACGGTGAACCTGCTCAGCCGGTCGACGTTCGTCCCGGTGGGCGAGTAGTACAGGTACACCCAGTGGTTGGTGTCGAAGCCGGGGTCGAGCGTGAGCCCGAGCAGGCCGCTCTCGTTGGCGGTGAAGACGTTCAGCTTCGCCGCCGTCACCGTGCCGCCGGACGGCTTGATGATCTTGACGTCGCCGAGCCGGTCGATGTAGAAGACCCGGCCGTCCTTGGCGACGTCCACCATCATCGGGTTCGAGGTGTTGTCGTCGAGTGTGACCTTCTCGAAGCTGCTGCTCTGCGAGGCCGAGCAGTCGGCCCTGACCGCGCCGGCGGCGGTCTGGATGCCGCCGAGGAGCAGCTTCAGGAAGTTGGGCTCGCTGTAGTTCTCCTTGAGGTGGCCGAGCCCGGTGTACCAGGAACGGCCGCCGTCGTAGTCGTGGCACCAGGTGTTCGGATGGTCGGCGCCCATCGTGGCGCCGGTGTAGGACTTCTCGTCCATCGACGTCAGCACGTGGACCGTGCCGCGCGGGTTGGCCTGGTAGTCGTACCACTCGTCGGTACGGGTCCAGGTCGCCGGCAGGTCCTTCGTGGACGGGTGCGCCGGATCCTCGACCTTGACCGTGGCCTGCTGGATCGCCGGGTGCGACTTGAAGTACGCCCCGACCAGCTTGCCGTACCAGGCCCAGTTGTAGCCGCTGTCGGCGGCGGCGTGGACGCCGACGAAGCCGCCGCCGTTCTGGATGTAGCGCTGGAAGGCGTCCTTCTGGTCCTGCGCGCTCAGCGGGTCACCGGTCGTGGACATGAAGACCACGGCCTGGTACTGGGCCAGGTTCTGGTCCGTGAACAGCGCGCTGTCCTCGGTGGTGTCGACCGCGAAGTTGTTCTCCTGGCCGAGTTTCTGCACGGCCGCGATGCCCTCGGGGATCGAGTCGTGCCGGAAGCCGGTCGTCTTCGAGAAGACGAGCACCTTGAACGCGGGCTCGGCCGCCGTGGCGGCCTCGGCGCTCACGGGCGCCGCGAGGAGGGTGACGAAGGGGGCGACGAGGGCTAAGGCCATCGTCGTCGCGGTCCGGCGCCTCGGGCGTCGTCCGCGTGCTGGCAGGACCGCGTTGAGCAGCCTGGCCCACGTTCGATGACGTGGTGACATGGAAAACCCTTCCTGACCGGGGGGACGTCAGGCAAGGCGCGCGCCGCCGCGCTGTTGCCACTTGGTGGTAGCGGATGGTGCGGGGTGCTGGAGGGTGCCGTCTCCAGGCCTGTGGGGGCCGTCAGTAAGGTGCCGGCCGGGGCGGTGAATCCATGATCGTCGTCGGATCGTCGATGATGTCGCTGACCACCATGCTGGCGGCGCCGCGGGAGGCGGCGCCGAAGCCGAGAGTGGAGGCGACGAACCGGCACCGGGCGGCGGGAGCGGCCACCACGAGCCGTTGCAGCTGGTCCTGCGCATGCGGCAGCAGCCACTGCGCCAGCGAGGCGAAGTAGCCGCCGATGACGATCACGCGCGGGTTGAACAGGTTGGCCAGGATCGAGCCGCCGAGCCCGAGCCACTCGCCGACCTGCGCCACCGCCGTCGTCATTCGCCGGTCGCCGGAGGCCAGGCCCCTGGCGAGGTCGGCCACCCGTTCGCCGGGGTCGGGCACCGGCATGCCGGGCAGCCCGTAGGCCTGCTCGGGCATGGCCGCGCGGACGAGCGCGGCCAGGCCGACCTTGGTCTCCCAGCACCCGATGCGGCCGCAGCCACATTGGGCGCCGTTCGGGTCCACCTGCAGATGCCCGACCTCGCCGGAGAATCCGTCCGCGCCGCGCAGGAGCTCGCCGCCCAGGATGATGCCGCCGCCGACCCCGACCTCGCCGGTGAGGTACACCAGGTACGGCGTGCCGGCGGCGACGCCGGAGGTGTATTCGGCCAGCGCGGCGAGGTTCGCGTCGTTGTCCACCCGCACGGGCACGCGCAGCGGGCCCAGCAGAGAGCTCAGCTGGTCGGCCAGGGGCAGGTCGTGCCAGTAGAGGTTCGGCGCGAGCGTCACGACGCCGCGTGCCACGTCCACGAGCCCGGGGACCGCCACCACGATGCCGGCGGGCGACGCTCCGGCCCGCCGCATGGCCTCCACGGCCTCCTTGGCCACGAGCCCGAGCCGGCGCACGGCGCGGTCCGGGCCGCTGCCCATGGCGTCGTAGACGACCCGGCGCTCGACCAGGACCCGGCCGCTGAGGTCGGTGCCGTGGACCGCGATGTAGTCGACGTTGATCTCCATGCCGAGGGCGCCGACGTGCGCGCCGTGCAGCGCGACCGCCCGTCTGGGGCGGCCGACCGCGCCGACGTGCTCGACGCCGACCTCGCGTACCAGACGCCGTTCGAGGAGGTCGGCCATGAGGTTGGACACGGTGGCCCGGTGCAGCCCGGTCGCCTCGGCGATGTGGGCGCGGGACAGGGACCTGTGGTCGCGCAGCTCGCGCAGCACCAGGGAGAGGTTCGCCCGGCGCAGCGCGGCGGGACCTGCCGGCGGAGCGCCACCCGGAGCGCGGTTGGGCGGCTTGTACGTCATGGGCACCACCCGCCCCTTTGTTTATCTTCGAAATCAATTAATCGGAGTTGTAACACGCGAGTGACCGAATGTGCACCCCTCACTTTCGTAACGAGTTGGCATCGCCGAAATCCCCGCATTTCAGTGGCTATTCCGGCGCTAGTTATCGGAACGTTACACAAATTGCGGCCGATTTCCCCTTGTGTCCTCAGAGGCCGGCCCCTTTAATTCGGCTAGCCATCCGCACTAATCGAGGAGGAGCGTGGACCACAACCGGGCCGACGGCCACGCGACCGACTCGGCGAGCCGCGGCGGACCCGCGGGAGCCCCCGCGGACCAGGCCACCGTGCGCCGCTCCAACCTCGCCCTCGTGCTGCGTCACGTGAGCGCGAACGGCCCGTGCTCCCGGTCGGCCGTCGCCGTCGCGACCGGGCTGAACAAGGCCACCGTCACCAGCCTGGTGAACGAGTTGCAGGCCCGCGGGCTGGTCAGGGAGATGGGGCCGCAGCACGCGGGCTCCGTCGGCCGCCCAGGTGTCGCGCTCGCCCTGGACGGCTCCCGGGCCGGCGCCCTGGGCGTGGAGGTCAATGTCGACTACACCGCCGCGATCGCCACCGACCTGGCCGGAAGAGTGCTCATCGACCGGCGGATCGGCTTCGACGCCATGGGCTCGGGCCCCGAACGCTCACTGGACGAGCTGGCCCGCATGGTCGAGACGACCGTCGCCGACCTCGACCGGCTCGGGGTCACGCCGGCCGGGATCACTGTGGCCGTCCCCGGCCTGGTCGACACCACCACCGGCACCGTCGTCGTCGCCCCGAACCTCGGCTGGCGCGGCGTGCCGGTGGCCGAGCGGCTGTCCCACATCGCGAGGGACATCCCCATCGCGGTGGACAACGACGCCAACCTCGCCGCCCTCGCCGAGTACACCTCGGGCGTCGCGGCGGGCACCCCCGACCTGGTCTGCCTCACCGGCGAGGTGGGCGTCGGCGGCGGCGTCATCTCCGGCGGCCGGCTCCTGGGAGGAGCGGACGGGTTCGCGGGGGAGATCGGCCATGTCATGATCGATCCGTCCGGCGAGCGGTGCCGCTGCGGCCGCGTCGGCTGCTGGGAGACCAAGGTAGGGCTGGCCGCGCTGGTGCGCATGGCCACGCCGAACCGCCCGTACGGCACCGGCCCGCAGGTCGTCCGCGACCCGGAGGAGCGCCTGGCCGAGATCGAGCAGCGCCGAGCCGGCGGAGATCCGCGCGCCGAGGCCGCCGTCGCGGAGGTCGGCCGGTGGCTCGGGATCGGCGCGGCCCTGCTCATCAACCTCTTCAACCCGCGGGTGATCGTGCTGGGCGGCTACTTCGCCCGGCTCGCCGACCCGCTCATCCCCGCGGCGCAGCGCGAACTGGCCCGCACGGGCATGAGCGACGCCGTCGAACGCTGCCGGTTCGCCGCCTCCGACCTCGGCTTCGGCGCCGCCTCGCGCGGCGCGGCCGGTGTCGTCGTCGAACGAGCCCTGTCCGACCCCACCAGCATCTCCATCCGAACGTCTCCGGCCGTCGGGGTCATCGAGGGAACCCCGACGGTCTGCTCTCCCCGCTCGTCCTGACCCGCCCCCGTCCTCCGCACCTTCCGCCCGCCTGATCGCTGTCCCGCACCGCCTCTGCACATTCCGCGTGCCGCGGCCACGGCGCATGCCGTCCGGCGGACGGACGCCGCCGTGCCCCTGCCCCACCGTGCCTTTCCCGCGCCTTTCCCGTGCCCCTTCTCCCCCAGAACGTCCCGCCCGCCTGATCGGCCGTCCGAGCCGCAGCGGCACCGTTGACGCCGACCTCGGTGCCACCGCGGCGGTGCCAACGGCGCCATCAGGCGGGCGGGGCACCGCCCCACCGATCCGAGGAGGCCCTGTGCCGCGGTCAGCATCCGACTCCTCATACCTGCTCGTGATGCGGGGAATCGTCAAGCAGTTCCCCGGCGTGCGCGCTCTGGACGGCGTGGATCTGGAGGCCAGAGCCGGAGAAGCGCACTGCCCGCTCGGCCGGAACGGCACCGGGAAGCCCGCACTCATCAAAATCCTTTCCGGCGGGTGCAGATCACCGAGCCGGACCACCCGTACGCGGGCGCCTGGTGGCCGCCCGGCCACGGCCTCGGGGGTACGAGCACGCCTTCGTCCACGAGACGAAGGACTTCCTGGAGGCGATCGCCACCGGCACCGGCCCCTTCCCGTCCTTCGAGGACGGCCTGCGGGTGCAGCGCGTGCCGGCGGCCGTCGAGCAGAGCGCGGCTGAGGGCAGCCGCTATACGATAGTGGAGGATTCATGACGAGACCGGTCACGTTGTTCACCGGGCAGTGGGCGGACCTGCCGTTCGAGGAGGTCTGCCGGCTGGCTTCCGAATGGGGCTACGACGGCCTGGAGATCGCCTGCTGGGGCGACCACTTCGAGGTCGACAAGGCCGTCGCGGACGACTCCTACGTCGAACGCAAGAAGGAGACCCTGGCCAAGTACAACCTCGGCGTGTGGACGATCTCCAACCACCTGGTCGGCCAGGCCGTCTGCGACCACCCCATCGACGAGCGCCACAAGGGCATCCTGCCCGCCCGCATCTGGGGCGACGGCGAGCCGGAAGGCGTGCGGCGGCGCGCCGCCGAGGAGATCAAGGACACCGCCCGCGCGGCTGCCGCGCTCGGCGTCACGACCGTCGTCGGCTTCACCGGCTCGTCGATCTGGCACACGCTGGCGATGTTCCCGCCGGTGCCCCCGTCCATGATCGAGGCGGGGTACGCCGACTTCGCCGACCGCTGGAACCCGATCCTCGACGTCTTCGACGAGGTCGGCGTGCGCTTCGCCCACGAGGTGCACCCCAGCGAGATCGCCTACGACCACCACACGACGGTGCGCACGCTGGAGGCCATCGGGCACCGGCCGGCCTTCGGGCTGAACTGGGACCCCTCGCACATGGTGTGGCAGGACCTGGACCCGGCGAACTTCATCCTCGACTTCGCCGACCGCATCTACCACGTGGACTGCAAGGACGCCCGCGTCGCCACCCGCGACGGACGGCGCGGCCGCCTGTCCTCCCACCTGGCCTGGGCCGACCCCAGGCGCGGCTGGGACTTCGTGTCCACCGGCCGGGGCGACGTGCCGTGGGAGGCGTGCTTCCGGGCGCTCAACCACATCGGCTACGACGGCCCGATCTCCGTCGAGTGGGAGGACGCGGGCATGGACCGGCTGCACGGCGCGCCGGAATCCCTCGCCTACATCCGCTCGCTCAACGCCATCACCCCGCCGGCCGCCGCCTTCGACGCCGCCTTCTCCTCCGAGTGACGCCGTTCCGCCGGGGCGGCGGCCACCTGCGGCCGCCGCCCCGGCGGAACCACCGCGTCCGGCACGCCTGCCGATCGGGCTACGGCTGTATCTCATCAGGAGATGGGGTAGGTCAGCATGCGCGTTCCCGGCCGGCCGTCAGCCTTCACCGGCGACTCCGCCCGCGCGAAGTACCACGCCTCCTACGACCGGTCGCTCGGCGAGCCGTGGCCGGCGCCGGCGGCCGGCTCACCGACGTCTGATCACCGGGCGGTTCCTGCGGTGGGCCACCGTCGGCGCCGCGGCCGCCCTGCTCCCCCGTATGCTGCGACATCCCCTCAGCTTGAGCACGCAGGAACTCGCCCCAGTCTCGTGGTCACGTGAAAGGCCCGTCACCATCTCTGCTCCGGAGTCAGGACGTGTCGGGTCCGGTCCCCGAGCCAGGCCGCTTCGAGGATCGCCGTCAGGCTGGCGGTGTCGGTCGGGCCTGGATGGTTCTGGATCAAGCGGGTGACACCGCTGGCCATCTCCGCGAAGCGCGGGAGGTCGGCGCGTGCCACGCCGATGTCCGCCAAGGTGGTAGGGATGCCGATGTCGGCAAGGAGCCCGTCGAGCCAGGTGAGGAACGAATCCGCGGCCTCGGCCTCCGAGGCGTCGGTCACGTCGAGCCCGCACACCCCGGCGAGGATGGCCAACCGGTCGCCGATGGCGTCCCTGGCCGCGTCCAGCGCGTAGGGCAGCAGCAGCCCGACGCCCAGGCCGTGCGGTGTGTGGGTGGCTGCGCCGATGGGGTACTGGAGGGCGTGCGGAGCCCCGTTGCCTGCGTGGGAGAACGCGAGCCCGGCCAGCATGGACCCATAGGACATGTCCGCGCGGGCGTCCTTGTCGCCTCCGTCCCTGACGACATGGGGCAAGCTGCGGGCGATCCGTTCCGCGGCCAGGAGCGCGTAGTGATCGGTGATCGGGTTGCGGCCGAGGAAGACCTGCTCCACCGGGTCGCGCGGTCCGTGGGCCCGGGGTCGCGCGGTGTAGCTCTCCACCGCGTGACAGAACGCGTCGATGCCGGAGTGGGCGGTGACGGTGGCAGGGCAGGTGTAGGTGAGCTCGGGGTCGACGATGGCGAAGTCGGGCACGATGTGGACGCTGGAGACCCCCACCTTCAGCTCGCGGTCAGGGTCGGTCAACACCGAGACGGGCGTGAGCTCGGAGCCGGTGCCTGACGTCGTCGGGACCGCGACGAGAGGAATCGTCGGCCCCGGCACCTTCGACTCGCCGTAGAAGTCGCGCGGCGTCCCACCGTGACACCGGATGACGCCGACGATTTTGGCAAGGTCGATCACCGTGCCACCCCCGATGGCGAGGATGACGTCGGCGTCCACCTCTGCGGCGACCGAGACGGCCAGGGCGACATCGGCGAGTGGCACGTCCGGAGTCGCGTCGGCGAACACCCCGACGACTTCGACCTTCTCCCGCACGGCGGCCACGATCTCGGCCACGCCCGGCTGCCCCAGAAGAACCCGGTCGGTCACGATGAGGACTCGCGAGCCACACTCGGCCACCACTCGTGGGATGTTCTGCGCGACCCCTTCGCCCACAATCAGCTGGCGTGGTCCGCGGACGGTCTCAAGCATGTCAGTGCCTCTCTGGAACGTCGGCGGTGATTTGCTGGGCGGACGTCCAGGTCACCTGCGAGACCGGGACGGCGTCGGCGGATCCGTGCCGGCCATGGCCCGGGTCCGGCCCCACGGGTGGAGGCCGGTCGGGTCATGTGTGCACAGGGCGCGGTGATCCTCGGCGGGCACCTGGAGCAGCAGGCCGGTCACGGCAGGTCGATCGCCGCGTAGGTGACGTCGAGGTACTCGAGGATGCCCTCGTGCGACCCCTCCCTGCCGATCCCGGACTGCTTCACGCCTCCGAACGGAGCTGACGGGTCCGAGATCAGACCACGGTTGATGCCGACCATCCCCGTCTCCAGCCCCTCGGTGAACCGGAGCGCCCGCTGGAGGTCACGGGTGAAGACGTATCCGACGAGGCCGTGCTCGGTGTCGTTGGCCTTCGCCATGACCTCGTCATCGGACGTGAACGAGATGATCGGCGCCACCGGGCCGAAGATTTCCGTCTCCAGCATCCGCGCGTCCTCGGGCACGTCGACGAGGACCGTAGGCGGGTAGAAGTAGCCCGGCCCATCCGGACGCTCGCCGCCCACCAGGACACGGGCGCCGCGATCGACCGCGTCGGCGACGAGCTCGTCGATCTTGGCGACCGACGCCTCGTCGATCAACGCCCCGACGTCCACGCCGTCGTCGAGACCATGGCCCACCGAGAGCGCGCCCATCCGCTTGGCGAAGCGCGCCGTGAACTCCTCGCGCACCGGCTCCTCGACGTAGATTCGGTTGGCCGCGATGCAGGATTCCCCGATGTTGCGCATCTTGGCCACCATGGCACCGTCGAGCGCGACGTCCAGGTCCGCGTCGGCACACACGATCAAGGCCGCGTTGCCGCCCAGCTCCATGGAGGTGCGCAGCACGTTGTCCGCCGCCTGTCGGAGGAGCACGCGCCCGACCTCGGTCGACCCGGTGAACGAGAGCTTGCGGGTCCGACGGTCGGCCAGCAGTGCTGAGACCACCTCGCCGGCACGCCTGGTTGTCACGACGTTGACGACGCCCGGGGGAACTCCGACCTCCTCCATGATGCGGGCCAGGAACAGCATGGTGAGTGGCGTCTGGGCCGCCGGCTTGGTGATCGTCGTGCAGCCCGCCGCCAGCGCAGGAGCGATCTTGCGGGCGCCCATGGCCAGCGGAAAGTTCCAGGGCGTCACGAAGACGCACGGTCCGACCGGCTTCGGCACGGTGAGGATGCGATATCCACCAGCGGGAGCGGTGTTGTAGCGCCCCTCGACGCGCACCGCCTCCTCGGCGAACCAACGGAAGAACTCGGCGCCGTAGGCCACCTCTCCCCGAGCCTCGGCGAGCGGCTTGCCCATCTCGAGCGTTATCAGCCGGGCGACCTCCTCGGATCGCTCGGTCAGTGCCCGGTACGTCGCGGTCAACAGTTCCGACCGTTTTCGCGGCGGGGTCGCCGCCCACTCCGCCATGGCCTTGCCGGCCACGTCCAGAGCGGCGAGCCCGTCGACGACGTCGGCGTCCGCCACCTCGGCGATGGTCTTGCCTGTGGCGGGGTCCTCGACGGCAAAGGTGGCTCCGCCGGCGGCGTCGCGCCAGGCGTCACCGATCCGGAGCCGCCGGTGCTCGGGGGCCAGGACGTTCATCGGGTCACTCATGGCGTCGCCTCCTGTGATGTTCTTGGTGATGTCCAGCGTGACGTCAGCGATCGCGCCTCACGCGTTGACGAACGGGTCACACGACCTCGTCGGGGTCGAGGCCGCCGAGCGGGCCGAACGTGGCCTTGGCCACCCTGCGCGACTACCTCCCGGCCTCGGACAGCGCCAGCCCGGTGCCCGCATCGAACAGGTGCGCACGGTCCAGGTCGACCGTGACAAGCAGCCGCTCGCCCGGCGTACCGGTGACGGTGGCTCGTGCCTTGACCTTGAGGATCTCCGTCCCCACTCGGACGTCGACCACCGTTCGGTCACCGAGCGGCTCAAGGCCGTAGAGCTCACCCGACAACGACGCGTCCCCACGCTGCTCGACGGACAGGTCCTCCGCGCGCAGGCCCAGCAGCAGCGGACGACCGTCCTCAGCCGTGGTCCAGCGGGGGCGCGGCAGCGTCCAGCCTTCCGCCCCGACCAGACGATCTCCCTCGGCGTGGCAGGGGAGCAGGCTGATCGGCGGGCTCCCGACGAATCCCGCGACCCACTGGTTGGCTGGACGCTCGTACACCTCGGTCGGCGTTGCGACCTGTTGCACCTTCCCCTCCTTGAGGACCGCGACCTGGTCGGCCATGGACAGGGCCTCGACCTGGTCGTTGGTCACGTAGACGAAGGTTGCCCCGAGGCTGCGGTGGATGCGGGTGAGCTCGGTGCGCATCTCGACGCGGAGCTTGAGATCGAGGTTCGTCAGCGGCTCGTCCATGAGAAACGCGCGTGGGCGACGTACCAGCGCCCGGGCCAGGGCGACACGCTGCATCTCACCGCCCGACAACTGCGCCGGACGACGCTGCAGCAGACGTTCGATGTGCAGCAGGCTCGAGATCTGCTCGACGGCAGCGGCGATCTCGCTCGCGGAACAGCGGCGTGCCCGCAGCGGCGAAGCGATGTTCTCGTACGCCGTGTGTCGCGGGTAGAGGGCGTAGTTCTGGAAGACCATGGCCAGGTCGCGTGCGGCCGGGGCGTCACCGGTCGCGTCCCTGCCGTCCAGGTGCACCGACCCGGCGTCCAGCTTCTCAAGGCCGGCGATCGCTCGCAGGGTCGTCGTCTTGCCTGCCCCGGAGGGTCCGAGCACGACGAAGAACGATCCGTCCGGCACGTCCAGCGTCACCCCGTCCAGGGCCTGGACCTTACCGAAGGACTTGCGCAGCCCGTGCGCTGCCACGGTTCCCATCAGGCCACCAGCTCTTCCGTGCGCACGTCGTAGACCGCCGGGGGCCCGCCGGTGTGCCGCAGCCCGACCGGCGCGTCAGCGGCGAAACGCACAGTCGGTGGCATCCGAACCCGTACGTCCTGGCCACCGTGGTCGACCACGTAGATGATCTCGTCGCCGAGCCACTCCGCCGAGACCAAGCGGGCCGGGACCGAACGTTCCGCCCCTGGTTCTGTGACTTCCAGCGCCTCCGGCCGGACGCCCGCGACCAGGCGACGGTCGCGCGGCAGGCCTGGCGGTGGCGTGAGGACCAGTCCGTCCTGACTGCGCAGCTTCCCCTCGGCCACCTCCACCTCGATCAGGTTCATCGGCGGGGAGCCGATGAATGCGGCGCAGAAGAGACTCGCCGGACGGTCGTAGACCTCCAGCGGCGTGCCGATCTGCTCGACGCGGCCCTTGTTGAGGATGGCGAATCTGTGACCGAGCGACATGGCCTCGACTTGGTCGTGGGTGACGTAGACCATCGTCGTCCCCAGCTCCCCCTGCAGGTGCTTGATCTCCGTGCGCATGTCCGCCCTCAGCTCCGCGTCCAGATTGGTGAGAGGTTCGTCCATGAGGAATGCGCGCGGTCGTCGCACCAGGGCGCGAGCAAGCGCGACGCGCTGCTGCTCACCGCCGGACAACCGGCGCGGCCGCCGGTCCAGGAGCGGACCGAGCCGCATCAGCCGGGCGGCCTCCTCGACCCGCTCGCGCACCTCCGCCTTGGGCAGTCCCTCGGCCCGCAGTGGGAACGCCAGGTTGTCGCGGGTTCTCAGATGCGGGTAGAGGGCGTAGAACTGGAACACCATGGCGATGTCGCGCTCGGCGGGCGGCAGGTCGTTGACCAGCGTGTCGCCGATGCGGATGTCGCCCGTCGTCTGCCTCTCCAGGCCGGCTACGGCCCGCAGCGTGGTCGTCTTGCCGCAACCCGAAGGGCCGAGCATCACGAACAGCTCGCCGTCGCCGATGGACAGGTCCACGTGATCAACTGCGACCGTCCCGTCCGGGTAGCGCTTGTGCAGGGCGGTCACCTCGATGCCCGCCATCAGCGTCGCACCGCCCCGAGTGTCACACCGGCGACGAGGTGCTTGCGCACCAGGTAGGCGAAGACGAGCACCGGCAGGGCGAACACGACGGAGGCGGCGGCCACCAGACCCCAGTCCACGGTGGTTCCACCGATGAGGCCGGCGATGGCAGGCGGGGCCGTCCGCACGGTGTCGCTGGAGGTGAGGAAGATGGCGAACACGAACTCGTTCCAGGAGAAGATGAGTGCGAAGACCGCCGTCGCGGCGATACCGGGCAGGAGCAGCGGAAGGGTGAATTTCCAGAACGCCTGCAAGCGGGTGTAGCCATCGAGCATGGCGGCATCCTCGTACTCTGCGGGCACCTCGTCGACGAACCCCTTCATCATCCAGATCGTGAACGGGACGTTGAACGCGGCGTAGATGAGGATCAGGCCGAGCTTGGTGTCGATGAGTCCGACTTGGCGGTACATGAGGAAGATCGGGATCACGACCACCACGGGCGGCATGAAGCGGGTGGACAGGATGAAGAACAGCTGGTCCTTCTTGGCCTTCACGGCGAAGCGTGAGTAGGCCCAGGCCGCCGGCACCCCCAGCACGGTGGCCAGCGCCGTGGAGGCCCCGGCGACCACGACGGAGTTGAGGAACGAGACGGACAAGGTCGAACGACCGCCGCCGGAGGCGACGAACACGTCCTTGAAATGGTCCATGGTGACCTTGAAGTCGAAGAACTTGGCCGGGATGGCGTAGACGTCCCGGTTCTCCTTGATGGACGTCTCGATCATCCACAGCACCGGAAAGAGCATCACGACGGCCAGCACGGTCAGCAGCGTGACCTCCAGCACGGAGCGGCCCCGGCCGCCGAAGCGGCGCGCGGGGGGCGTGCGATCCCGGGCAGGACGTGTGGACACGGCCTCGTCGACGGAGACTGCCATCAGTCCTCCTTGAGCTTGTTCAAGTAGCGCAGGTAGAGCTGCGTCAGGACGATGACGACGAGGACCATCAGGATCCCGTACGCCGAGGCGGTTCCGGTGTTGAAGCCCAGGAACGCGACCTTGTAGACGTGGAACGACAACGTCTCGGTGGAGACCCCCGGACCTCCGCTGGTGAGGATGTAGACGAGGTCGAACAGCCGGAAGGCCTCGATGGCCCTGAACAGCACGGCGATGAGGAGCAGCGGCCACACCAGCGGAAGAGTGATGGTGCGGAACCGGAACCACTCGGACGCCCGATCGATCGAGGCGGCCTCGTACAAGTACTTGGGAACCGCGGTGAGGCCCGCGAGCGCGATGAGCATGATGAACGGCGTCCATTGCCAGGTGTCGACCAGGATCAGGGAAATCAGTGCCGTTCGCTGCCCGGTGAGCCACTCCACCTGCCCCAGGCCGAGCGAGCCGAGCATGCTGTTGATCACGCCGAACTGCGCGTCGAGCATGAATCGCCAGAACAGCCCGACCACGACCGGCGACAGCATCATCGGAACCAGGAACAGAGTGGTCAGCAGTCCTCGCCCGTGCGTGCGCCGTGAGATCAGGTAGGCGATGGCGAAACCGAGCGCGGTCTGCAGGGTGACCGCGCCGAACACGTAGATCAACGTCGTCAAGGCCCTCAGGTGGACCTGCTCCGAAGCCAGGATGGCGGTGTAGTTCCCGAACCCGATGAAGTGGGCCGGCCCCCCGCGGGTGGCCGAGTAGTCGGTGAAAGACAGGTACAACGCCCACAGCAACGGGAACACCGACATGGCGAGCAACAACAGCAGCGCGGGGGAGGTAAAGGCCACGGCGAGCCCGCGGTCGCTCAGGCGGCGGGACCGACCCGGTGCAGGCGGCGTCGCGGACGCCACCTGCCCGGGGTGGTCGCTCGTCAGGGGGGCGGAGTCACTCACAGTCCGCCGCCGCCCTTGCCGCCGCTGGAGTCGAGCACGCTCTGCTGCTCCTTGGCGATGTCGTCGAGCGCCTCCTTCGGCGTCTTCGCGCCGTTGAGAGCCGCGTTCACGTTGGTGTTCTCAATGTCGACGAGGCGCGCGTACTCGGGCACGTTCCACATGTCCCGCATCCGCGGAACCGAGTCGGTGTACACCTGGTTGAACGGCGCGGCGTCGAGGAACTCGGGCGACTCCAGGGCGTCCGTACGCGAGGGCACACCACCAGCCGCGGCCCACTTCTTCTGGATGTCAGCCTGCTCGAACCACTTCATGAAGTTCAGGGCCTCCGCCTGGTTCGCCTCGGGGGAATAGGCCGACACGTGCATCCCCATGCCGCCGAGAGGCACCAGGTTCGTCTTCTGACTCGGCAGGGTGGCGAAACCCAGCTTGCCGAGAATCTGCTCCCGCGTGGTGCCGAGCGTCGACTGCTTCGGGTCGAGCAGGCCGCCGCTCGCGGCGATCCAGTTGAACGCGATGCATGCCTTGCCCTGGGCGACCGCCGCGTTCACCTCGTCGATGAACCAGTTGCCGGAGCCCTTGGCGGTCAGCGGCTTCATCTTGTTGACCAGGACGTCCATCGCCTCCTGGCCCGCGGCGTCGTTGAGGACGCCGTCGATCTTGCGCGTCTTGGGGTTCCAGAGGTTGCCGCCGTAGACGCCGTTGACCGTGTTGTAGGTGACGGCCGCGGCGTCGGAGCCGTTGGCCTGGTGGAAAGCCAGCCCGCTGACGCCGGGGTTGTCCGCCTGGCACTTCCCGGCGACTGAGATCATCTCGTCCCAGGTCTGCGGTGGCTTGTCGCCGATCAGGTCCTTACGGTAGATCATCGTCCAGGTGTCGCCGAGCAGCGGCAGTCCGTACAGGCTGGCGTTCTCGTCGCGCTTCCCGGTCTCCGCCTGGGGGAACTGGCCGTAGGCCGCCAGGAGGTACGGGTTGTAGGCCTTGACGTCGATGTTCTTCTTGACGAAGTCGGTGATGTCCAGGATGTTGCCGTTCGTCACGGCCTCGCCGATGTGTTGCGAGTCCAGGATCGGGATGTCGAAGTCGGTCTTGTGCGCGGCGAACTGGGTGAACATCGCGTCGTGCCAGTTCGCGTTCGGCACGGTCTTGACCTTGACGGTCACGTTCGGCCGCTGCTTGGCGTACTCCGCGTTCGCGAAGGCTTCCAGCGCGTGGGCGGGGGGCCAGTCGAACCAGATGAAGCTGAGGGTCAGCGGATCCTTGGTGAGCTCCGGGATGGTCGCCGGCGCCTTCGGGGCGCTGTCGTTCTGGCCGCCGCCGCAAGCCACCACGGTCGTGGCCACCACCATGGCCGCCGTCGCCAGCCGCACCTTTCGACCGGGAACGGACAGTCGTCCTCTTCGCTTCGGATACCGCATCTTCATGCCTGCTTTCTGGGCGGGGACTTCTGGAGCCTTGCTGCGTGCTTCGCCGAGCGGTTGCTGGGTTGTTCAGGCGTGTCGCCGGCTGTCGCAGGGGCTGACCCGCAGACCGGCGTCACGAGTACGCCGCGACGTGATGGGGCTTCAAGCAGTCGAGAAGTCCTTCGGTCCTTTGCGGCCCGGTGGCGGACCGAAGAGGACGTCGAGCATGCTCATGGAAGCTCCAACCGATCGAAGCGGAGCGATGGCGGACGGTTCCCCGATGAGTGAGGGATGGCTGGCATCCGTCACCTTTCCTATACGATCTGATTGGGGAGCGTCAACATCCCGCAGTATGGCGACCGATGTCAACAGATTCCCGAAGACGCAAGAAGGGACCTCACGTCACGATGGACGACGAAGCGGTGATCGCGCGGCGCCGTGAGGCCATGACGGGCGGAACGCCGCCGGGAAGATCTCGCGGCCGGCTTGCCGACGAGGTGTACGACACGCTGCTCGGACAGATGATGTCGCTACGGATAGAGCCTGGCTCCCGCGTCACGATCGACGTCCTGGCGCGAGAGCTGGGGGTCTCACAGACGCCGATCCGAGACGCTCTGAACCGCATGGAGGCCGAGGGCCTGGTCGTGCGGGTGCCCCATGCCGGCTATCGCATTCCCCCCCAGATCACCCGTCACCGATTCGAGGACATGCTCGAGGTCCGCCTGCTCCTCGAGCCGGCGGCGGCGCGCAGATCCGCCGAACGCGCATCCTCCAAGCAGGTGGCCGGCATGCGGCGAATGCTGGAGGACATGGCGGAGCTGGAGGGGGGCAAGGGGCCCATGGCCTATGGCGCCTTCGGGCTGCGCGACGCCGCTTTTCACGATCTCGTCGCCCTGAGCGCGGAGAACCAGGTCATCCGCGAAGCGCTCGCTCGCCTGCACACGCACGTGCACCTGTTCCGGCTGCACCGCGACGCCCAGGTCACTCACTTGGCCATGGCCGAGCACGAAGAGGTTCTGACCGCGATCGCCGCGCGTGACCCCGACGCCGCCGCCTACGCCATGCGTCGGCACATCCTGCTGTCCGGCGAGCGGTTCCGGCGATTGTTCGACGAGGCGGAGGCCGCGGACGGAATGGCGGAGAAGGCTTGACGGGCGGACTGGGCCGAGGAATGCTGACTCAATCCGATCGGATCGGATTGGATCCACCTCACCCGCCCAGATGCGAGGAGAAGCAGGTGCCCAGAGCGCTGCTCCTGACCGGCGACGCCGCCGAGGAGCTCGACACCATGTATCCCTACTATCGCGTGCAGGAGGGCGGCTGGGACGTTGACGTCTCGTCACGGACGATGCGTGACGTTCAGCTGGTCATCCACGAATTCGACCCCGACTCCGACGCCTACGTGGAGAAGAACGGCCGGAAGTTGCCTGTCGACGTGCCCTGGGCCGAGGTCGACGTCGAGCGCTATGACGCCCTCATCATCCCCGGGGGACGTGCCCCCGAGTGGATCCGGGTCGACGCCGACGTCAGGCGCATCACCGAGCACTTCTTCGCGCGCGACCTCCCGATCGCGCTGGTGTGCCACGGCGCGCAGGTGCCGGCTGTGTACGGGCTGCTGAAGGGTCGAAAGACGGCTTGCTTCCCCCCCATCACCGGTGACATGGAGAACGCGGGCGCGACGGTCATCGACGCTCCCGACGTCGTGGACGGCAACCTCGTCTCCTGCCGGGGGTGGCCCGACATGCCGCAATTCGGCAGGGCGATGATGGAGCTCTTCTCGAAGTCCATCAACTCCGCATCGGCATGAGCGCGCCTGGCCTGTCCCGGTGACGGCACTTCGGACCGTCACCGTCGACGGCTCCCCCGTCCACGTCCTGGAGAGCGGCACCGGGCCCGCGGTGCTGATGCTGCACGGCTCCGGACCCGGTACGACCGGATCCGGAGCCTGGGCATCGACGGCACAGGCGCTGGGCACGTCCTGGCGCCTGGTGGCTCCTGACCAGGCAGGGTTTGGCCGCACACCCATCCCGGCGAGCTCCAGGGGCGGGCTCCGGCTGTGGACGGAGCAGGCCGCGGGCCTGATGGATGCTCTCGGTGTCGAGCACTACGCCGTGGTGGGCCACTCCATGGGCGGTGCCGTGGCGCTGGCGTTGGCGTCCGCGCGCCCCCAGCAGGTCACCCGTGTCGTGGCGGTCTCGACGATGGGCGCCCCCGGGGCGCCGCTGTCCGCCGAGCTCGACGCGGTCTGGGCCGCCCCCGCCGGCCCGCTCGGGGCACGAGACATGTTGAGTCGCCTCGTCCTCGACCAAGCGCTCGTGACCGAGTCGGCCGTCGCTGCCCGTGCGGCTGCGATGCGAGCGGGGGCGGCCGCATTCGCGTCGTTGTTCCCTCCGCCTAGGGCACGTTGGGCCGACGACCTCGCCCTCTCGGCGCAGACGCTGGCGGGGATCCGCGCGCCCGTGCTGCTCGTCCACGGAGCCGAGGACCGGGTCACCCCGCTCGGGACGGCAGCCCTGCCCCTGCTCGAACACCTGGCCGATGTCCGTCTGCACGTGCTCGGCCGATGCGGGCACGTGCCGGCGCTCGAACACCCGCACGACTTCAGGCAACTCCTGTCGTGCTTCCTCGGCCTGCCATCACCCGCAACGGCACGATCATTACCCTGTACGTCGACGGTGCCCAGGTCGGCCCGACCCCGCTGACCGGCGACCTTCTCCATCAGGGCGGTGTGCTCCGCCTAGGGGGTGACAGGTTCGCCACGGAGGAGTTCTTCGAGCGGGGCATGAACAATCCCCGTCGGCGCCGCTTCCGCCGGTGTGGCGGCTCAGCAGCGGCGCGTGGACGCCGCCGCGGACGCTGCTCCCATCGTCGAGAAGCTTACGGTCGAAGGCGCCCGGACCGTGGACGGCATTACCGTCGCCTCCCACCCTCACGCCCCGCCTGACCACCTGGTTGTCCACCGGGCGCGACGGCGAGGCAAAGGTGGCATTCACGCACGGCATCCGGATGCCGGCGAGCACGGTCTCCGGCTTGGGCGAGCTCCTCGTCCATGAGAGCTGCGAACGTGCCAGCCCGCCGCGCCGTCGCCCGGCGACTCACAAGAGGCGCAGCGCTGACCGAGCTCGTACCGCATCTGATTACGGCCGTCACACCCCGCTGACGGTCTCGGGTTCGACGCGCACCGTGCCCGCTGCGCCGTCGATGGTGATCAGCTGCCCGGTCCTGATCTCGTTCGTGGCGTCGCGGACGCAGATGACGGCGGGGATGCCGTACTCGCGGGCCACGGTGGGGCCGTGCGCCACCGGGGAGCCGGTCTCGGTCACCAGGCCGGCGGCGGTCATGAACAGCGGGGTCCACCCGGGGTCGGTGGTGGGTGCGACCAGGATCTCCCCCGGTTCGATGCGCGCGCCGGCCGGGTCGTGGATCACCCGTGCCCTGCCGGTCGCCTGCCCGGCGGCTCCGGACATGCCGGTCAGCACGCCGTCCTGGGCCGGCTCGGCGGGGGCGAGCGCCTCCACGTCGGTCCCGTCGGACAGCAGCGCGCCGGGGACGGTGCGCCGGCGCAGTTCCCGCCCGTATTCCGCACGCCGCAGCGCGGCGAGTTCCCGGTGGTCCGTGTCGTGAGCGGCGGCTCGCGCCTCCTCCAGCGTCAGGAACATGATGTCGCCGGGGCGCTCCAGCCGGCCGCGGGCGGCCAGGTCCGCGCCGGCCAGGAGGAGCTGCTGCCGGCACGCCTGGATCGCGGGCAGCCAGGCGAATTTCGCGATCTCCCGCAGGCCGGTGAGCTGCCGCGAGCGGCGCATGAAGAACACCGCCAGCCGGGCGCGGACGGGGCGGCTGCGCCGGGCCCGCCGCGACAGCGTCTCGATCATCCGCTCCGCCCTGGCCGCTGCCGCCTTGAACCGCAGGTCGGGCGCCTGCTCGGGATCTTCGACGCGCAGGTAGTTGGCGATGGTGGCGAACAGCGGCGCCGGGTCCTCGTCCCAGCGGGGCACGCCGACGTCGATCTCAGCCGCCGCGCGCATGCCGTACGCGGCCAGGAAGCCGGTCATCCCGATGTCGGGAAGCTCGCCGGCGAAGTACCGGGCGGCGAGGTCCTCCGGCGAGGTGCCGAGGAACAGCTCGCGGTGCTCGCGTGCCTTCACCGCCAGGTCCCACAGCTTGAGGTCCATCTGCGTGGTCACGTTGTAGGGCATGCCGCCGAGGACGGTGTCGAGTTCCTCGTCCGTGGCGATGCCCTCGAGCAGCGCGGCCGGGAGCGTCCCGACGATCATGCCGGCCGCCAGCGGCCACAGGATCCCGTGCATGTCGATGCTCATGACCGCCTTATGGGAGTCTTCGACGACCCAGCGCAGCCGTTCGGCGGGCGTGGCGGACTCGCCCGGCGGGACGATCATCCGCTTGATCTCCGCGACGCCGCGGTGGGCTCGGGCCCGCCCGAGAGCCGGATCGGACAGGCTCGACGCCACTCCGGCCAGCCCGGCGGGCACCATCCGCACCATGCCCTTGAGCACGCTGCCGAGGTGCAAGGGCAGGCCGGGCCGCGGCGCGAACCGCGGATCGTCGAGCATGCGCAGCACGGCGCCCTGCACTCTCGGCCCGTAGATCTCCAAAGAGGTCCCGATGTGCCCGCGTATGGCCTTGCTGCGCAGGAAGTCCGTCACGTCGAAGTAGAGCCGGCCGCCGATCGGCACCAGCCGGGGCAGCGGGTCACGCCGGTCGACCTTGGCTCCCGCGGCCTGGAACCACAGGCTCCCGCCGGTCTTGAGCAGCGACACGCCCATCGGGGTGCACGGGCGGAGCATGCCCTGCACGTGGCCGAACTCCAGGTAGAGCCGCGTGTCTCCGGTGTCGGGCGGCAGCGGGAAGAGCGTGGTGATCGGCCGGGACTGCAGCAGCCACAGGGTGCCTTCGGCGTCGATCGCCCACTCGATGTCCTGCGGCGAGCCGAAATGCTTCTGCAGCCGCTGCCCGGCCGCGTGCAGCCGGCCGAGCTGCTCCGCGTTCAGGCACCCGCCGTCATTCGGTACGGCCGGGATCCGCTGGTCGAGCACGTAGTGGTCGGGCACGACGGTGCCCTCGACGATGGCGGTGCCCAGGCCGGGGGCGGCGTCGACGACCATCTCGGTGCGGCAGCCGGTGATCGGGTTGGCGGTGAACAGCACCCCGGCCGTGACCGGGTCGATCATCCGCTGCACCACCACGGCCATGGCCGCCTCCCCGATGCCCGCGGCGGCGCGGTAGGCGACGGCGCGCTCGGTGAACAGGGAGTTCCAGCAGCGGCGTACCGCGTCGATCAGCTCGCGTGGGCCTTCGACGTTGAGAAAGGTGTCCTGCTGGCCGGCGAAGCTGGCCTCTGGCAGGTCCTCGGCGGTGGCGCTGGAGCGCACCGCGACCCGCCCGCCGCCGAGCTGCTCGTACGCCTCGATCAGTTCTTGTTCGGGCGGACTCCCCGACCGGTAGGACTCGACGGTCAGGCAGAAGCCGTCGGGGACATGCTCCCCCGCCTTGATCATCTCCCCGAGCCCGGCGGCCTTGCCGCCCACGAGGCCGAGCATGGAAGCATCGATGTCAGGCAGCCGGATCAGTCTCATCGCGCCTTCTTCCCCAAAGCCGGCATCATTCACAAACCATGCCGACCAGGCTTCCCGGCGCTCCATTCCGGACGTTAGCACCGCCGAAGTCCGCACACCAGAGCAGCGCCGCACCACTCACACAGGAAGTCTCTGAGGGCCTCCAGGAGACCGTACGAGCCGGGCGGCGCGGCCGGAACGTGGCCCGCACACGGCGCACGCCTCAAGCACGACGAGCCGGGGCCGAGGCCGGTCGTCATGGGCCGCCTCGACCCGCGTGGAGGCGGCCCATCCAGGAGGTTGAGCTCGCCGGCCCAGCACGGTGGCCCATGCCGGTGTTCATCCGTATCGTCGGCCTCCTCACCAGGTGACCGGGAGTTCATGGAGGCCGTAGATGACGGCGTCGCTCTTGAACGGCAGGTCTTCGGCCGGTGTGGCGAGCCGAAGGGTGGGGATGCGGCGGAACAGGGTGTCGAAGACGATCTGCAGTTCCATCCTGGCGAGGTTCTGGCCGAGGCACTGGTGCGGGCCGAAGCCGAAGGCGAGGTGGTGGCGGGCCCCGCGCTCGACGTCCAGCTCGGCCGGGTCCTTGAACGCCGCCGGGTCCCAGTTGGCCGACAGGGCCGAGACGACGACGCCCTCGCCCGCCTGGATGCTCGCGCCGCCGACCTCCACGTCCTCGGTGGCGATGCGGGTGGTGACCCCGTCGGCGATGCTGAAGTAGCGCAGCAGTTCCTCCACGGCCATGGGCGTCCTGTCCGGATCGGCCGTGATCACGGCCAGTTGCTCCGGGCGGGTGAGCAGCCCGACCACGCCGAGCGAGATCATGTTCGCCGTGGTCTCGTGTCCGGCGGTCAGCAGCAGGAAGGCCAGGCCCACCAGGCCGATGTGGTCGACGGTGCCCTCCTGGCGCTGCCGGATGATCTGGCGGCCGAACAGGTCGTCGCCGGGTTCGGCCTCCTTGCGGGTGACCAGGTCGTCGAGGTAGGCGCGCAGTTCGGCGAGGGCGCGCCGGCGGTCTTCCGGAGAGTTCCGCTGCACCAGCATGCTGGTGCGGCTCTGGAAGAAGTCGTGATCGTCATAGGGGACGCCGAGCAGTTCGCAGATGACCAGCGAGGGCACCGGCAGGGACAACGCCTGCACCAGATCGACCGGCCGGCGCTCGGCGGCGAGCATGCCGTCGATGAAATGGTCGACGATGTCCTGGATGCGCGGGCGCAGGGCGGCCAGGCGCTTGACGGTGAACTCGCTGATCACCGGACGGCGGGCCGCGGCGTGTTCCGCGCCGTCCACGTTGATCATCAAGGGTGGCCGGCTGCGGATCTGCCGCAGGGTCGCCACGTCCAGGGTGTAGAGCGGGAAGCCGTCCTTACGCTTGTCGGAGGAGAAGCGGCCGTCAGCGAGGACGGTCCGGGCCTCCTCGTGTCCCGACACCCACCAGGCCTCGCCGCCGCCGGCCAGGCGGATCCTGCTGACCGGCGCCTGCTCGCGCAGCCGATCGTACACGGCGGGCGGGGCGAAGGGGCAGCCGCGCTCGACCGGCAGCTGCGGCCCGGCGGCGGGTTCGAAGGCGACGTTCTCTGTCATGGATGACCTCCTGGTCGGTGAAGGTGGCTGAGCTGTCTTCTGGTGGCCGGTGCCCTCGGCCAGGAGCCGGCGCGAAGAGCAGGTTGCGGTGGGCGATGAACGGTTGGGTGGATCTGTCCGTGCCGCGGCTCATCCGGCCGCCGCCAGTGAGTGGTTCGGCTGTACCGTGGTCGGCTCGCTGCCCGCGTTCACGTCCGGCTCCCGCCTGTTTCCTCAACGCCTGCTCTGTCCACGAGACGCCGGCCGGCCCCGTTGTGTGACACCCCTGATCGTCGGCACACGTCACAGAGTCCGCCGTGATCGACGCCGGGTCGCGCTGGCAGGCCCGGAAGGTCCGCCGGCTCCAGTGGGGTTCTGCGGCAGGTTCCAGGCTTCTCTTCGTCCAGTCACGGGCATCGGCCTGGCCGGCAGGCCCGGGATGCCATCCTCAGCCGGCGTGGTGCCGGTAGCTGCCGGGCGGTAGCCCGTACTGGCGCTTGAAGGCGTGGGTGAAGGTGTACTGCGAGCTGTAGCCGACCTGCTGGGCGATCGTGTTGACGGGGGCGTCGCAGGTGCGCAGGAGCCGGGCCGCTGTGGTCATCCGCCACCATGTCAGGTAGGTGAGAGGTGGCTGGCCGACCAGCTGGGTGAACCGCCGGGCGAAGGCGGCACGGGACAGGCGTGCCTGCGCGCCCAGCTCCTCGACGGTCCATGACCGGCCGGGGTCTCCGTGGATGGCACGGAGGGCGGCGGCGACGGCGGGGTCGTGCAGGGCCGCGGCCCAGCCGGTGGCGGAGTGGCCGGAGACGCGCTGTTCTTCGAACCAGGCGCGCAGGACGTAGAGCAGCAGAAGATCCAGCAGGGTGAGCAGGACGGTGTCGGAGCCCGGGCGGGCGTCGCTCTCCAGCTCCACGCCGAGGAGCTCGACGGCGGCGCGAAGCTCCCTGTGCCGCCCTACCCGCGTCGGCAGGTGGATGATCTCGGGCAGGTCGTTCAGGAGCGGATGTGGCCCGGATCCGTCCAGGAGGTAGGCGCCGCAGAGCATGACCACCGTCGGTGGCCGATCGGCTGACGTTTCGTCATCGCGGCCGTCGTGGACTCCGGTGGGCGTTGCGGGCGGCTCGCTGACCGGGGTGGACGGGTCGTCGGCCAGGCCGTGTGCCGATCCACGCGGCAGGAACGCCACGTCGCCCGGCCCGAGCGCGATCGGCTCGCCCTGCGAGGGGAGCAGCCAGCACGTTCCCTGGAGAACGATGTGGAACCCAGCGGACGGCACCGGCGCGAACCGCTCGGCGAAGGGAGCGGACTTGGTCACCCGACCCGAGTGGGGCCGGCCGGTACGCGCCGCGCTCACCACGTCAGACAGCACATCCACGCGTCCAGCGTAACCAACGACGACCTTGATGGGAGACGATGACGCAAATGCGAGAGTGGTTCGCGCATTCAATCGTCTTGCGTCGGCGCCTTACTGTGCTGGAGCTGAGCGACTGCGCAGCTCCATCGTGAGGAGACGACATGAAGATCGCCGTTTATGGCGCAAGCGGATACCAGGGAAAGCTCGTGCTCACCGAACTGGCACGACGCAACATCGAGACGGTCCTGGCCGGACGTAATCCCGCGCGCCTGGAGGAGACCGCCTCGGCGGCCGGCCTCCTCGACGCGGAACGACGCGTGGCCGACACCAGCGACCAGGAGGCGCTGGTGCGCGCGTTCCGCGGCTGCGACGGCGTCATCAACTGCGCCGGACCCTTCACCTCCTCAGGTGAGGCCGTGGTCCGCGCCGCGATCGCCGCCGGCTGTCACTACGTCGACACCTCGGGCGAGCAGCTCTACATCAAGAAGATCTTCGACACCTTCGCCACGGAGGCCGAGAACGCTGGGACCACCGTCGTACCCGCCGCCAACGACGGCTGCGTCCCGGTGGACCTCATGGCCCACCTCCTGGCCGACCACCTCGGCCCGGTCGAAGAGATCACCACCACCCACGTGATCGTCGGGGGCGGCGGCATGTCACGCGGCTCGCTACGCTCGCTGGTCGAGACGATCGACGCCATCAAGGCGGGAGGCCTGACCTATGACGACGGCGACTGGCACCCCGGCATGCCCGCCCGCCACACCGCGATCAGGCTGCCCGGACAGGCGCAGGCAACCCCGGTGATGGCCTTCCCCGTGCCGGAGGTGGTGACGATCCCCCGTCACATCCGCCTCCGGCATGTCGAGGGCCTGACCGAGGCTGCGTTGGGCGACCAGCTGAACATCCCGCTCACACCGGAGATCATCGCGAGCCTGCCCGAAGGACCCGATGAGGACAGCCGCCGCACCCAGCACTTCACCTACGTGATCGACGCCACCGGCACCGACGGCCGCCGCGCCCGCGGCATCGTCCAGGGCCCCGACACCTACGGCACCACCGCGGTGATCGCCGTCGAAAGCGCCCGCCGTCTCATCGCCGAGCCCGCCAAGCCGGGAGTACTCGCCCCTGCCCAGGCCTACCACCCGACCGCCTTCCTCGACTTTCTCATCCCTCATGGGATCCAGTGGATCATCGAGGATGCGTCGGCAATCTGACCATGAGCCTTTCCGGTAAGGATCAGCCGCAGTGTGTGATCGTCCGGACGGCTCGCTGGATTGAGCGAAGGTTCCAGAGCGCCGCGAAGCTCCTGCCGGCGAGCGGGCGGGCCGTTGCGGCGATGGTTCGGATCGATGAAAGGCCTTCCGCACTGGTGGCATCAGCCATCGGCAGTTCCGGGTGGCCGGAGCAGAGTGGGGCCTGGTCACCAGCGGAGAGCAGCATGTCAAGACGGTGATGAAGCCGGTGGCGCGCAACCCAGCCTCGTCCAGCGCCTGCCCCAGCCGCTCGGCGGCGAGGTGCCGGTTGGGGCAGCCGGGAACTACCAGGAGCTCGATGTCCAGGTCTTCCGCATCGGGCATCCCGGTGCCGTACGGCCGAAGGGGCCGCTCTGCCCGGGCCGTGCGCCGAGCAGCGGGGCGCCGCACCCTTCGTCCGGCGGGGTCCGGGGATCGCTCGTCCGCCCCTTCGCCGAGGAGGACCCTGGCGCTGGAGGCCGTCCATCAGGCCGGGGTTGGCGCCGCTGCCCGGTCCGGTGATCCGGGCGCGGAGCGACCGCAGCGGGCCGGTGATGCCCGCCTCGCCCTGCGGGTCCTGCGCGTGCTGCTGTTCAGCCTCGGCGAGCGCGCGGTACACCGAGGCGACCGAGGGGTGCTTGCCGGCGTTCTTGCCGGCCTTATGGTGAGCTTCTTGGCGATCTGCGGGACGGGGACGCCCTTGTGCTTCAGGGCGAGAGCGAAGGTGAGGGCGTCGTCGTCGATGACCTTCGGCCGGCCGCCGTGGTTGCCCCTGGCTGCGGCCGCGTGCTGGCCCTCCAGGGTCTTTTCGCGGATGTGGTTGCGGTCGAGTCGAGCTGGGCGGCGACGGCGCTGGCGCTCAGGCCATGACCGCTTGGCTGGCCCGGCGTGTGCGTGAGCCGACAGAAGGGTTCCGGAAACGCCGGGGAAACGCCGGCGGGTGTTGGGTCTCTCCTGCCGGGCCTCGATCTTGCCGCAACCGTCGCGGCGGCGGACCGCAACCGTATGGCCCGGCTGATACTCGTGCCGTGCAGTCCGAAGGAGAGACACGTGGCTTCCCCTCGATCGTCAGCGCATCCGCAGCCCTCGCGGCGTTTCGCCCTGGGCCTGCTGGGCGCCGCCTCGCTGGCGGCCGGTGGCGCGCTCACCGTGCCGGGCGCCGCCCAGGCCGCTGCCGGCGCTGCCGGCCCGGGGCGCGTACCCGCAGGTCTGCGCCCCGGCGGGACCTACGACCAGTACGTCAAGCAGCTCGCCGGGCAAGGCAAGTTCTCCGGCACGGTGCTGATCGCCCATCGCGGCAAGACCGTGCTGACCCGCTCCTACGGCTGGGCCGACAAGGAAGGAGGAGTCCGTAACGAGGCCGACACCATCTACTGTCTCGCCTCGGGCTCCAAGCCGTTCACCGCGCTGGCGATCATCCAGCTCGCGCAGGCGGGCAAGCTCAGGTTCACCGACACCGTGGGCACGCTCCTGAAGGGGTACCCGCAGGAGACGGCCGGCCACGTCACCATCCACCACCTGCTCACCCACTCCTCCGGCCTGCAGAATCTCGTGGGTGTCGAGGAGGGGCAGCTCCACAACAGCGTGGAGGAGGCGACGGCCTTCTGGAACGAGCAGCGCAGGAAGCCCAAACCCCAGTTCACGCCGGGCAGCCAGTACTCCTACAGCAGCCTCGGCATGCAGATCCTCGGGGAGATCGTCACGACGGTGTCGGGACAGCCCTTCCACGAGTACGTCAAGGAGCACATCTTCGACCCGGCGGGCATGACCGACTCGGCCTACTACACCCGCAACGACTGGACCACCAACAAGCAGATCGCGCACCCGTTCCTCTACCAGGAGGACGGCTCGCGCATCGACGGCATCCGGCACCTGGACGCGGTCTCCCAGTGGCCCGGTTCCCCACCGAACGCCAACGGCGGACGCGCCTTCATCGGCAACGGCGGCGGACACGGCTTCAGCACGGCTCCCGATCTCGTCAAGTTCGCGCTGGCCTTGGACGGCGAGAAGCTGGCCAAGCGTCCCTACATCGATCTGTTCATCACCCCCAAATTTCCCACCCAGCCGGCCGGCAGCACTTCGCCCGCCGGCCTGCACGGGTTCATGGGGTACGGGATCATCGCGGGCATCAGCCGCGACGAGCGGACCCTCGGGCACGGCGGCGGCATCGCCGGCGGCAACACCAACTGGACCATCTACCGCGACCGCGACCTGATGGGCATCTTCCTGAGCAACTACGAACTGGACACCCAGGCGATCATCGACCAGGAGAGAAAGGCGGTCTTCGGCACCGCCTGACCAGGGCGACACCGGCGCGGTCTCACCGTTGACCCGCCGCCTTCCACCGGTTGTCGTGGCAGCGGGCCGGTGCGTCGTCCAACCCGATGCAGGGCCGCGGACGCAGCGAAGTGCCCACCCGGCCCAGCAGGCACGGGTGGGCCTCACGACGTGCTGGCCGGTTCGTGCTGGCCCGGGCCCGTGCACGCCCCGCAACAAGACGTTCTGCCCGGCGGCTCCCCCGTTCCGCTGCCCTCGTCACGGACCGGCTCCGGCGCCGGTCTGACGTCGCT
Organism: Nonomuraea thailandensis; assembly: GCF_024172165.1. Classification (GTDB taxonomy): domain Bacteria; phylum Actinomycetota; class Actinomycetes; order Streptosporangiales; family Streptosporangiaceae; genus Nonomuraea; species Nonomuraea thailandensis. Next base: position 3,977,968 of record NZ_JAMZEB010000002.1, read on the forward strand.
GGACGACAACCCCTTGGCACTGTCCCTGCTGGAGGGCGCGGACATGGTTCTCGACCTGACGAACGAGGGCTTCATCCACACTCGATCGCTGGGCAAGATCCTCCAGGCTCGTACGAGGATGCTCTTCGTCGCCGACCCTCCCGAGGTGCTCGCCCGCAACCTGCCCGCGCCCGGGGACAAGGCCCGCGTACAGGCCGGCGCGGCACTGCTGCGTGCGGGCCGGGAGCTGCGTGTGACCTCTCCTCACGGAACCGACCTGGTGGCCGACCTCACCGACGCGCGCCCCGGGTTCCAGTGCGGCATCGCCGACGACCCGGGCCGCTGGGACCACTGGCCCAGCACCATGGTCCTGTGCTGGCCCAAGACCTCCTCCGGCCGGATCGTCATCGCACCCGGCGACATCCTCCTGCCGTTCAAGAGCCATGTCAGGGACGCGGTGACCCTCGTCATCGAGAGCGGCTACATCACCGAGGTCCAGGGCAGCGGCGGGGACGCCCGGATGCTCGAGATGTTCTTCGAGGACGCGGACGACGACGAGGCCCGCTTCCTGTCCCACATGGGGTGGGGCCTGATGAAGAACGCCGACTGGTTCGCGATGGCCGATCAGGTGTCGCTCCAGCGTTCGCCTTCCCGCCATCCCAGATCCCTGTGGACCCTCGCCTTCACGGAGTTGTGGGAGCGGTTCAGCTTCTACGGGCTGCAGGGCGTTCTGAGCTTCTACCTGCTCTACTCCCTCTCCGAGGGCGGCCTCGCCCTCGACCCCTCGATCGCGGTGAGCATCGTCGGCGCCTACGGCGGAGCCGTGCACCTCGCCCAGATCCTCGGCGCGTGGGCGGCCGATCGCCTCGTCTCCCCGCGCCAGGCCGTCCTTCAGGGCGCGATCATCATCACGCTCGGGCACCTCTCGCTGGCGGCCATTCCAGGGATCGCGGGGCTGGCGGTCGGCCTCGCCCTGATCGCGCTCGGCACCGGCGCCCTGAAGACCAACATCAGCTCGATCGTCGGCATGCTCTACGCCGAGGACCGGGACCGCCGTGACGCGGGCTTCTCCTACTTCTACATGGCCATCAACGCCGGAGCCGCCCTCGGCCCGCTGCTCACCGGCCTGGCCCAGACCACATGGGGCTTCCACGCGGCGTTCGCGCTCGCGGCGGTCGGCATGGTGGGCGGGCTCGTCCAGTACAGCCTGAAGATGCGCGCTCTTCCCGCCGAGTCGGCGGTCGTCAAGAACCCGATCGACACGCGCGGGGCGGTGCGCGCCCTGGGCGTCGTCGCCGGGGCCGGTCTCGTGATCGCTCTCGTGTGGAGCACGGGCCTGGTCAACAGCGGCAACCTCGTGCACTTCGTCACCGGCGTCGTGCTGTTCGCCGCGGCGGCCTACTTCATCGTCATGCTGCGCTCTCCCGCGGTCAGCTCCGAGGAGAAGGCGCGAGTGCGGGGCTTCCTGCCGCTGTGGATCGCGAGCACGCTGTACTACGGCTTCCTGTTCCAGAAGTTCACCGCGATCTCGGTGTTCATCCGCGACCGCGTCGATCTGTTCGTGGGCGGCTGGGAGATGCCCGCCGCATGGCTGAGCGTCAGCAGCCCGCTCGCCGTCATCCTGCTCACGCCCCTGGTGGCATCGCTGTGGACGCGCATGGGCTCGCGACAGCCGATCACCGCCGTCAAGTACGCCATCGGCCTGTCCGTCATCGGGGGCGCCTACCTGCTGATGCTCCTGGTCACCACGGTGTTCCCGGGCCAGTCGGTGCCGGCGATCGCGGTCCTGCTGATCCTGGCTCTCGCGGGCTCGTCGGAGATCTTCGTCGGCCCGATCGGGCTGGCCATCGCCACCCGGATCGCGCCTGAGCGGTTCAAGAACCAGACGGTCGCCCTGATGCTGCTGACGCTCGCCGGCGGCTCCTCCATCTCCGGTCTGCTCGGGACCCTGTTCGCGAACATCCCGACGGGCGCCTACTTCGCGATCGTCGGCCTGGCGCCTCTGGTGCTGGCGCTCGGCCTCGCCAAGTCCGCCAAGCGCATCGACTCGCTCACGAATTGAGCCGAGGCGCCCCGCCGAGCGTGTCGAGGGGCGCGCGGAACCGGCCGGCTGTCTCTCTCCGCGCCGCGAGCAGCCGGGGACTGACGCCGTGTCAGCTCCCCGGGCTGCTTGGCGCTGTCGGCATGGCTTCTCGACCGTCCGCGCAAGCGTCGATCTGCACGAGGTGCTCCGCCAGTTCATCTATGCCCCTCCGTGTGAAGGTGGTGCATTGAACACGCACTGACCTGCAGCCGACATGTTGGCGCGGACGGGCTAGGGCGAAGTCGATCGGCGAACTCGGCGTTGCTCAGCCCGGTGGCGAGGAAGCGCACTACCTCCAGCTCCCGGGGTGTCAGCTCCGACAGGTCCCGGTGTACGGCTGGTTGGCCTCTTCGCGGCGGGCGAACCGCTCGACCAGGCGGTGGGTGATCGCCGGTGCGAGCAGGGCGTCGCCCGCGCGCACCAGACGCGCCGCGGCCACCAGGTGCTCAGGCGTGACGTCCTTGAGCAGGAAGCCACTGGCCCCTGCGGTGAGCGCGGCGTAGACGTAGTCGTCGAGGTCGTACGTGGTCAACATGAGGACGCGGGTCCCACTCTCGCCTCCTGCCATGATCTGCCGGGTGGCTTCGAGGCCATGCATCTCCGGCATCCGAATGTCCATGAGCACGACGCCGGGTCGAGTACGTCGGAGGGCGGCGAGGCTCATCGCGAACCCGCTACGTACCCCCTGATGCGGGGCCATCCGGAGCGCCCAGTGGCCCGGCACCATGGTGCCGGGCCACTGGTCTGGCGCGTCCGCGACGTCCCTCAGCGGTCGTCTCAGCGTTCGAAGAGCCGCATGCGGTCGTAGGTCCAGCCGGTGGTCTTCTCCGCGCTGCCGACAGGCTCGTTGAGAGTGCCGCCGGGTTTGGCGGTCCAGGTGAACATCTTGATCACGCCGGTGTCGTAGCCGTAGAGGGCGCCCAGGTCGTCGCGGCCGTTCCCGTCGAAGTCCCCCGTCACGACGCGCATGTTGGTGCGCGTGTAGCGGCCGGGTGCTCCGTACCAGGCTTCGGTGCGGTTTCCGAACACCTTGGTGACAGGGTGGGCGGTGAAGGTGATGGCCCTGTCCGAGCCGTCGGCGTAGTCGTACCAGATCACCACGTCGTCGCGGCCGTCCCCGTCGAAGTCACCGTTGTTGAGGTGGGACCTGTCGAAGTCGCCCCACGTGTCGCTCTCCCAGCCATGGACGGGGTTGGCGAATCCGCCGTCGGCCCTGCCCGGGAACATGATCAGCTTGACCCGTCCGTCGCTGTAGCAGTAGAACGTCGCGATATCGTCGCGGCCGTCAGCGTTGAAGTCACCGCTGGTGGTCTTCATCCCGCCGCGGTTCCAGCCGCCCGGCGACTCCCACGAGCCGGTGGGCGGGTTGAAGCGGCCGTCGACCGTCGCGGTGAAGGTGAACAGCTTGTCCCTGCCGTCGGCGAAGTCGTACCAGACGGAGATGTCGTCCCGGCCGTCGCCGTTGTAGTCGCCGACCTGGTCGTACATGCGGGCCCAGGTCCAGCTGCCGGGCCCCACGCTCCAGGACCTGATGGCGGGCGCGAAGGAGCCGTCCGTCTTGGCGAGCCAGGTGAACAGCGTCACCGCTCCGGTGCTGTAGCCGTAGAAGACGGCGATGTCGCCCCGGCCGTCGCCGTTGAAGTCGCCGGTCATCCGTTTGATGCGCTGGGCGTTGTCCCAGACTCCCGCTTCGGCCGCATAGGCGGTGATGGGGAGCTTGAAGGTGCCGTCCGAGTTGGCGTACCAGTTGTGGACCGAGTCGTTCCCGGCGCTGTGGTCGTACCAGCTGGCGATGTCGCTGCGGCCGTCGCCGTTGTAGTCGTGGCGGACGTGGGTGCCGCTGGACCACTGGGCCTGGCCCTTGGCGTTGTAGACGACGAGGTTGCCGCGGTCCTGCAGCACCGCGTAGCCGTTGGCTCCGGCGGCGCCCGACTGCCAGGCCACGGTGTCGTCGGCCTTGTACAGGACGAGGTCGCCGTCGGTCTTCATGACGGCCCTGGCGCCGTCGGAGGTGGCGGTGGACCACAACTGCTTGCCCGTGGCCTTGGCCTTGATGATCAGCTTGCCGCTGCTCAGCTCCAGGGTGACCGAGGAGGAGGAGTAGGACTGGCCGGGGTGATGGTGGTGCCGGAGGGGATCCTGATGCCGGCGTTGGCTCCGTCGATCTGGACGCCGTCGCCCAGGGTGCCGTCACTCTTCCCGGGGATGAGGTACATGCTGTTGTCGCTCTTGCGGATCCACAGGTCGGCGAGCTTGTCACCGTTGAGGTCACCGACGGAGCCGAGGTCCGGGACGGCCGCCAGGCTGAGGCCGCCCCGCAGCTTGGCCCGCGTGGCGGTGCCCCAGGTGGCGAGGTTGAGCTTGCCGCTGGGGTCCTTGGCGCCGTTGGAGCGCCAGACGTCACCGCTGGCGTTGTCCCGCAGCCACAGGTCGGGAACGCCGTCGCCGTTGGTGTCGCCGGGGGCGATGACGGTGAACTTGTCCCAGTCGGTGCCGCCGACCAGGGCGGGCGGCCCGAAGGAGTCCAGCCGCTTGTTGTAGTGGCCGTGGTAGGCCCACAGCTTGTCGCCCTGCTTGACCAGCAGATCGGGGAAGGTGTCCCCGTTGATGTCACCCGGGGCGAGGACCTGTGAGGCGTCGTGCCAGTGGTTGTAGCCCGACGCGCAGCCCGCGGGGTCCTCGTCGCTGGGCTCGCTGGGGAAGGGGCAGTCCAGGTGCAGTTCCTGACGGCCTTCCTGGTAGCCGGTGGTGGCGATGCCGGTGCCGTTGTTGGGGTAGGACCACAGGCGCTTCTGGCCGGTGCCGGCGTCCTCCTCCAGCGAGATCAGGTCGGTGTAGCCGTCCTGGCCCCAGTCGGCCCGGTAGGTGATCTGGGCGGTGTCGAACGACTGGCCGCCGTTGCTCGCGGCGGAGAACTTGCCGTCGCCCTGGCCCGCGTAGGTCAGCAGGGTGCCGTTGGAGTCGGTGGCCCAGATGTCCTTGTTCCCGTCGCCGTTGAGGTCCCCGGGAGCGTCCCGCTCGGTGGAGCGCACGGCGTAGAACAGGTAGGACGAGGTGTCCGACCGGTTGCCCGCCGCGTCCACGCTGAACGCGTACAACAGGTGCGGGCCGTAGCCGGGAGGCACGACGGTGATCGAGGCGCCGGCGCCCTTGGCGACGTCGGCCTCCTTGACCTCGGGCGCGAAGTCGGTCCACCAGTGGTAGGACACCGCGTCGGTGACGCCGTTGGGCGACAGCGCGAAGAGCCCGGGCGTGCGCGCCTTGCCGGTGTTCGCGGGCCAGCCGGCGGCGCCGTCCGGGAAGGCGGTGGAACTGATCAGCGGGGGCTTGCTGGGCCGGGTCCGGTCGATGCTGAACTTGCAGGTCTTGGACCAGGCCGAGTAGGCGCTGTCGTGGTCCTTGGCGCGCACCTTCCAGGTGTAGGACCCGGTGGGGGTGGAGGTGGCGGGCAGCACGAGGGTGACCGCGCGGCGCTTGAGGGTGGACAGCGACGACCCGAACACCTTGGCGCCCTTGGAGTCGTAGACCTCGAACTCGGCGGTCAGGTTGCCGGCGTCCTGGTCGTCCAGGGTGGCGTGCACGCTCACGGTGGTGTTGCCGACGGTGCCGCCGGTGGCGCAGTCGGTCTTCGGGTTGGTGCCCAGGCTGTAGGGGGTCTTGGGCGGGTTGTTGTACTTGGTCTCCAGCACCGCGGTCTTCGGGTCGAACTTCTTCCACCCGAAGGTGTCACCCTCGTCGGAGGCGTACATGCCGAGGGTGATCGAGTTCCACTTCTTGCCGGCCGCCTCGCCGACCTTGCCGGTGACGTCGAACTCGAGGTTTCCGGCCGGACAGTCGTCGCTGCCGCGCCAGCCCTTGGCGTCGTTGACGGTGGCCAGTCTCGTGTGCCTGGCGGGCTGGTTGTTCCAGGTGGTGGACTTGCTGATGGCGCCGGTGTGCCAGACCTCCACGGGCCGGTTCTGGCACGACCAGGACCACGAATTCCTGATCCGGAAGGTGGAGGACTTGACCTTCGCGCCCTTGATCTCGCCGATGTCGAACTGGAAGAACGACCGGGACAGTCCGTTGGTCTCGTTCTCGTAGCCCACCCGGGCGACCTCGTTGGAGTCCCAGTACGAGTTGCCCGGGTACTTCTTGTAGACCCGCGTCCAGTGGTCGCGCTCGCCCCACGCCCAGGACGGGTCGATGTACACCGGGTAGGCGGTGTCGGCGCCGGTGAGGAGCTCCTGGTCAGGAGTGATCCGCAGCGTGTCCCCGCTGACCTCGGTCGCCATCTCGGCGTCGCGGGAGCCCGGAATCGGCTCGAACACGTCTCCCGGCGCGGCGTCCTCGGCCAATGCCAGAGACCGGGCGGCGGCCGAGACCGGCGTCGTGGTCGAGGAGTCCCACATCAGCGGCGACGGGCTGGTGAACACGTTCTGCCCGGCCGGGTCGGTGGCCTGCACCGTCTTCGTGTCGTCGTCCACGGACACGTCCAGACCCACGGTGTGCATCTGGTACTTCAACGTGGCCAGCGCGGGGTTCGCCGCGGCCTCGGCGCTCTTGACGACGATCAGCTGGGAGAAGCCTTCGACCTCGGCCTTGAGCTGCAGGTCCACGCCGGGCAGCACGTCGCTGTAGGTGGCCACGTTGCCGTTGAGCGTCGGAACCGGCAGCGCGGTCGGCCAGGTCAGCGAGAGCGTGCGGCCGTCCTTGACCCCCGACAGCAGCGGGCCCGTGCCGCCGCCCGAGAAGGTGACGTCCACCGCGGCGGCCTTGGGCACCACGGTGCCGTCGGCCGCCACCTGTAACGTGGGGTCGGCGGCCACCCAGGCCCCGTCGCGCATGACGCGCACCGGGGCGCCGTAACGCTTGGTGGAGAAAGATCCGTCCGGGTCGGCCCACACGTCGGACACCTCGGTGCGGGCGGTGACGACCTCCACCTGCTGGCCGGTGGCCTGAGCCTGCCGCAGCGCGGCGTCCTCCTCCGAGAGCGACCCGTCGTCCATGGCACCGGTCGCGGCGGCCACGGTGGCGGGTTTCCCGGCAGCGGGTGCCGGCACGGCGGCGACCGCGAGGACCAGGCTCGCCGAGAGAAGAACCGTTGACCAACGGGGTATCAGCCCGTATCGCCCGGAAGATCTGCTGAGCTTTCGATACATCCCTTTTTCCTCATGTCCGTGATTCAGAAGTGAATCCTGAAAATACCGCGTAACCCCAGAAATGGACCCGACAGGGGAAGATTTCGAACTTCGAAAACAGGATCCAGGATTCGACCGAGCCCGAAGTGGTCCGCCAACCGGATGGCGGACCGCTTACAAGGAGAGCTAACCACTGCAGTTACACGGAATTGCCTTCGCGTAGGACGGAATTGCCGGAATGTACCGCACGCTCCAGGTGAGCACCGTCTCCTTGACCGCCACGTTGCGAATCTCGTTGCCGGAGAAACGAAGAACTGCCGTCCGTGTCTCTCTCTGGACCACGGGCATCAGGACGGGGATCTTTCCGAGGTTCGCCTTGGTCGCGGTTATCGTGTCGCGACGCTCCGTGGTCTCTTCCGTCGTTTTCGACGAACCCCAGTCTCGCTTATATGACCCCTCGAACTTGAACTTGATGCCGAGGAGCTTTGCGATGCTGTCCGTTTCAGCTCCGCCGGCGAGCGCAAACCCATGGGTCATGGACGCCTCTCGCATTGTGCTTTTTCTGACCACACGGATGTACTCGGCGTTCGCGTTGACTTGATCTTCCGTTATCGGCCCGCCGAGCACGATCATCCGATCGTCGTCGTATTCCGGCTGACTGATGTCCTTGTCGATGTGAGCGCTGAGAAAGATCCAAGCCGCGGGATCCTCCGCTCGCATGCGCTTAAATGACTTGTAGGACAAGCGGGAGTGAATGGGCGTCCACCCGGGCCCCGAGTTGCACGCGCTGTAGCATACGGAGCGCGGTTTACCTCCGGTCGCGTGGCTGACGCCGTCGCTGTCCCTGTAGGAGGTGCTGCCGTCGGCGTGTGTCTGCACTCCGCTGCCGCAGCTCTCGTACCTTCCGCCGCAGGCCAGCCCCTTGCCCGTGGGGTCGGAGAATGCCAGCGGGTTGTTGGCGCCGTAGCTGTACCCGCTGTAGGTCTGCGGTCTGTCGATTTCGAACAGGGGGTCGACGCTGATGAAGCGAGCGGTGGCGGGGTCGTACTCGCGCGCCCCCAGGTGAACGAGGCCGGTGTCGGTGTCGTCGGTACCACCGACGAAACCCTTGTCACCCGTCCAGGAGGCGGGTGGGGTCCCGCGGACGGCGCCGAAGATGTGGCTGCGACGGTGGACGACCGCCTGGGTGGCGGCGTCGATCTGGGTGGTGGTCGTGCCGTGGTGGTCGGCGAGCAGGAAGGTGATCTTTCCTGCGGTGCGCATCGCGACCGTCCGGCCCGCGAAGGAGTAGTAACGCGTGCCGGTCACCGTGCCGTTCGTCAGCTTCGCCTCGGTGCCGTCCGGCAGGTAGAGCGTGGTGCCGGTGCTGTCCCGGCGTATCAGCCGTTGCCCGTCGGTGCCGTAGAGGTAGGAGGTGGTCCTGGCGCCCTCGGTCGTCGTCGCCAGGTGACCCTCCGCGTCCCAGGTCAGGCTCTGGACGTTGCCCGAGCGGCTCCGCTTCGTGGTGTTGCCGGCCTCGTCGTACCCGTAGCTCTCGGTCATGGCGCCGGATGGTCCGGTGGTCGTGACCGAGGGGAGCGCATGCGTGCCGGTGGGCGGTGCGGTGTAGGTGCGGGTGGTGTCGCCGGTCGCGGTCCCGGTGGCGTGCTGGGTCTCCGTCCCGCGGTTGCCGACCGCGTCATAGGTGTAGGACGTCCAGTAGGCGTCGGGGCCGCCGACGTTCGCGCCGCTGGGTGCGGCGGCGCAGTCGTCGGTGGCGGTCCATGCCCGGGTGATGCGGCGCAGGGCGTCGGTCGTGAAGCACTGGGTGTCCACCTGCCGGGCGGCGTCCTGCCCCGTCCCGGTGACGAGCTTCGTGATGTTGCCCGCCGGATCGTGGCCGTACCCGGTGTCGATCACCCGTTGCGGCGCGGCGTCGCGGTCGGTGATGGCCTGGTTCAGCAGGCCGGTGTGCTCGTCATAGGTGTTGGTGGTGACCAGCGGGCTGTCGAAATCCCCCTGCTGCTTGCGGATGTCGCGTCCGTAGTGGTCGTAGGTCGTGCTGCTGACCAGTGCGTCGGTGGCCGAGGCGCCGGCGTACAGGGTGACGGGCAGGCCTGCCGGGTTGTAGGCGGTCTCGACCTGTTCCTCGGCCGGCAGACCGCCGATGCCGGGATGCTTGGTCCACTTCACCTCGCCGGTCCGGTAGTACGCGGTGGTCCACTTGTACGTCCCGGCCAGGCCGCCGTTCGCCGTCGTGGCCGGGATCGTCACCTCGTGGGCCGTCGGCTTGTAGAGCGTCGAATACGCGGTGACCTTGGAGCTGTACGCGTCCGGACCGTCGAACCGGGTGGCCGTCCCCAACTGGCCGCGGCCGCCGGTCGCGGTGTCGTACTCCCACGTCGCGAGCAGCGCCGTGCCCCGCTTCAGCGCGGTCTTGCGGCCCAGAGCGTCGTAGTCGGTGTGCAGGGTGACCTGGCGGGCGTCGGTGACGTCGGTGGCCCGGTCTCCGGCGTCATAGGCGCTGACCGTGGCGCCCTTGTCAGGATCCACGGAACGCACTTGGCGTCCGCGCACGTCGTACTCGTAGGTCCACGTCGCGCCGGACGCGTCCTTGACCTTCGCCAGGCTGCCGCGCCGGTTGTACTCGTAGGAGGTGGACTGGAAAGTGGCGCGCCCGGCGTCGGTGTACTCGTCGATCCTCACCTTCCGTCCGAGCGCGTCGACTACGGTCCTGACAGCGGTGCCTCCGGAGGGAGGGATCACCGTGGTGGAATCCCCGGCGTAGGTGGTGGTCATCCGCTTGGTCTCGTCCCCGAACTTCCTGGAGATCACGGCGGTGACCCGCCCCGCGCGGTCGTACACGGACTCGGTGGCAGCCGGGTAGTTCAGTTCCTGACCGGTCACCATGACACCCTCGGCCGCACCCGTGGCGTAGAAACTGCCGGAGTCGTGCCAGGCCAGCCCACGGGAGTCGTACAGGATGCGGTTGACCAGGCGTCCGGAGCCGTCCGGAGACGGAGCCTGGGTCCCCACCTGCCGCATCAGACCGTCGTAGAAGACGTACGACGGCCGGTACACGTTCTCGTGGTTCAACACCTTGGTCGTGACGACCACCGGCGCGTCCCGGCGCACCTCATAGCCGAAGGTGTAGCTCGGCAGGTCCGGGTAGGCGGCTGCCGTGTGCGCCGGAGTCCACATCTTCACCACCCGGCCCAAGGGGTCGTACGAGCTGGTGGTGACCCGGCCGTTGGCGTCGGTGACGCTGGTCGGCTGGTTGCGCAGCGGATCCAGCACGCTCGTCGTCCGGTGTCCCAGGGCGTTGGTCACCTGGACCTCGGTCGCGACCTCGCCGGTCGCCGGCTTGTAGGCGGTGGTGGTCGACTTGCCGTAGACATCGGTGATCTTCAGCGCGCGGCCGTAGATGTCGTAGTCACCCGGGGCGGTCGTGCTGACGGCGTCGTATCCGTTGCCGGCACCGTTGATCTGCTCCGTCCTGGTGACGAGTCCCTTGGACGGGGCGGTGGTCAGGCTGGTGGCGCCGTCGTGGTAGGTACGCGTGTCGCCGATCACGTCGGCCGGCCGGCTGACCGTGGAGCCGCAGGCCACCGCCACCATCTCCACGCGGGCCACCGTGCTGAGGATCCATGCGGTGTCGTTGCGGTTGTACGTGGTGGTGGTGCACTTCTCGTCGCCGCTCCTGGCCTCGTCACCGGTCTCGGAGACGGTGGCCACCATGCCGTGGCCGTCGAAGGTGCGGGTGAGGGAGGTCTTGCGCTCCCCGCCCGTCACCGTGGTGCGCGTCTGCTCCTTCTGGGTGCCGGTCCGGTAGGCCACCAGGTCCGGCAGACCGTCGTCCCAGGAGGTCTTGCGCACCTTGGTGGCGGTCGCGGCCGAGCGCCACGGCGTGAAGGACGTGGCCGACACGAGCGCCCCCGTGTCTCCGTGGTACGTGGCCTGCTCCCGTACCATCCCGGCGAACTGCTCCCGGTCCGTCACCGACGCTCCGGAGGAGTCCGGGACGGCGGCGCCGTCCGTCCCGCGGAAGTAGCGGGTCTCGGTGAGCGTCGCCGGAACAGCCCCGGCGCCCTTCCGCGTCTGCACCCGGCCGTAGCCGCGGGCGACGGAGTAGGTGCGGTCGGCGGGCTTGAGGAACGCGTCGGTGCTCCTGTCCCATTGGGCGTCCGCGACGTAGGCGTACTTCGTCGAGGTGTCGGGGGTGTCCGCGAGGTTGTCGCTCTCGACGACCTCGGTGGCGACGTAGGAGTTGAACCAGTCCGTGGACGCGGTCGATCCCTCGAACGCCCACTTGACCGGGTAGCAGCGCGTGCCGTTGCCGGCGTCGGTGGGCGGCAGCGAAGCCGCGGTGCAGCCCGGGGGGCTGTAGGTGACGCCGATGCCGCCGCCGGCCTCGGTGATGATCTCGCTCAGGCGCAGCCGGACGAACGGCGCCAGCCCGTCGCCCGTCTTGTCCACCCGGTTGGCCATCTGCTCGCCGGAGAAGGTCACCGGCGGCATGGCCGCCGTGCCGCCCGCCTTTCCGGTCCGGGTGATCGAGCGCAGCCACATGGGGGTCGATATCCCGTCGCCCGAGGCCGGGAAGTCCTGGGCCAGGGTCCAGGAGTCCACGTCCTTATAGGCGCCTGCGGTCAGCACCTTCGTGGTGATCCCCGTCAGACGCATACGGCTCCAGAAGCTGGGCGAGTACTGGTCCTTGCACTCGGTCCCGGACGCGCACGCGCGGTCCTGCGGGGTGTCGGGCCAGTTCGCGGCATGTGCCTCGTCGAAGGTCGAGCACCCGGTCAGACAGCGCTCGCTGACCTTGAAGTAGACCTGGCCCATGGCCTTGCCGGTGTAGACCGCGTCGGAACGCAGCCCGTAGTCGATGTGGTCGAGGTAGCCACCGCGCACGTAGGACGTGTTGGTCGACGAGCCGGTGTTCTCGTCGAAGTTGCGGCCGTAGTGGTTGGTCTCCTGGTTCCAGTAGTACGCGATCGCGTTGCCGCGGGGGTCCACCACGTAGTCCAGTTGCCAGCGCCACGCCTGCCGGCACCAGGCGGACGCGAAGGAGGCCGCATGGCACGGCTCCCCTGGCTGGTTGCCGAACACCGGCACGGTCCAGGTGGAGTTGGTCACGGGATCGTCGGCCGCGGAGCCGTGCTCCGACCAGCCGGGCAGCCGGTTGCGGCCGAAGAAGTACTGCGTGCCGTCGGTCGTGGTGATCTTCCAGTGCTCACCCGCGCCGTCCACGCCGCTCGTGCCCTGGTCGCCGTTGGAGGCGCCGGTGAGCTTCTCCACCTTGTCGCCCGAGTCCTCCGCGGGATGCCAGCCCTTGCCGGACTCGTGGACCAGCTCGGTGGACTTGCCGTTCAGCGACAGGACGGCGTTGTCGGTGTACCAGCACAGGTCCCCCACCCTGGTGGTGTTGGTCGCCCCGGCCTTGTCCTTGTCGTCGTCGCACGCCTTGTAGCGTCGTTCGATGTAGCCCGGCTGCCAGTCCCAGCCGTCCCCGATCCAGCTCGGCTGGTTGTTGGACGCCGCCGTGCGGCCGTCCACCGCCTGCGAGGAGTAGTCGAGCGAGATCCCCGGCTGCAGCCCGCCCGGAACCGCGGGCACGGAGATGGGATGCCGCCAGGTGAAGGCGCCGGTGGAACCGCCGGAGCTCCAGCTGCCCGAGGGCTGCGAAGTGGTCGCCTTGTAGGTGCCCGACGAGCCCCCCGCCTCGGCGGCCACGGCCAGTACGGTCGCGGGGGCCGGCGCGCGCCCGCCGATGCCGTTCGCCGCCGCCGGCGGTGTCACCTCCGCCGTCAGCGTTCCGGCCTCCGTGTCGTTGCGGGTCGCCAGGGGTTTGCCCGTGCCGCAGTTCCTGGCCGTGGGCGTGCTCCAGGCGCACTCGGGCAGCTCCACCAGCCGCAGCCGGCTCGCGAAGTCGCCGCCGAAGGCGTTGCGGTAGGCGGAGTAGTCCACCGTCACGTTCAACGGCTGTCCGGCCCCGGCGCTGTCGGTCCGCCTGAGGGAGACCAGGGCCCCTTCGGCACCCGCCTGGCGTGCCCTCGCCCGGTCCGCGACGGACACGTCGAACGTCGCTCCCGCGCCGGCGCCGAGGTTCCGGGCCGCACCGCCGGCCGGGGCGACACGCACCGGCAGGTCGCCGGCCCGCAGTTCCTCCGCGCCCTCCGCACGCAGAGCCACCTTGGCGGACCCGGCCTTCGGCCAGGTGACCTCGGACGGCTTCCACCGGTGCGCCGCCGCGTCGTCCCTCTTCTTCGCCCTGCCTTGCCCCACGGCCGTGACGGGCACCGCCTTGACGGGCACCGCCTTCTGCTGCGGCAGCGACGGCGAGGATGATCTCGCGTCACCCCGCACCGGCACCGCCGTCGCTTGAGCCGGTAACAGAACCGTCAGTATCACGGCCACCACGGCGGCCACTGACGTGTGCCGGCCGGATCGTCTCACGCCCACACCCACGCCTTTCTTCCCCTGGCATCCGACCGCCCTGGCAGCACCACAGCGGACAGCCGCGGCGCGGACGGCAGACGCGAACCACGGCGATGGCGCCGCGGCGGACCTCGCCGGCCATGCCCGGCTCCGGAAAACGTCTACAGTTGCGCCCCCAGCCTGCTCTCGTGATCTGTCGAACTTCTGTCTCCTGAGCGGCCTCGGCCCATCAGCGCTGGTGACCGCCTGTGGCGAGGGGCGGGCTTGCATCCGGCCGGCGGGTATGAGGGGAGGCCGTCACGTGTCGCCGCGACGGCATCGGGTGGTTGCCACGGGCACGGAAGAGGAGCGGCAGGTTCGTTCGTCCCGACGGACGTCAGGCCCGTGGCGGGCCGGGGACGTTCAGCTCCGCCGGTCGCACTCGGCTTCCAGCTCGGCCAGCCTGGTCTCGATTCGCGACGCGTCAGCGGGAGAGATGTTCCGGAAGAGGATGAGGGCCCGGCCCAGCGACTCCAGGGCCGCGTCGGACGAACCCGCCAGCAGTTGCGCCTCCGCCATCTGCGCCAGGGTCTCCGCTTCATAGATGAGCTCGTGCCCGGCGCGCATCCGCAGGGCCTGCTGGTAGTACACGACGGCCTGGTCCGGTTCACCGAGGCTTCGGTGCACGAACGCCAGGCTGTCCAGCGCCGCGGCGGCGCCCATGGCATCGCCCAGACGCTCGAGCAGCATATGGGCCTGAGCACAATGGTCACGGGCCGTGGCCAAGTCACCCAGTTGGGCCGAATACCAGCCCACGTTGTTGAGCGCCATCGCCTCACCGGCGCGGTGCCCGATGAGACGGCAGACCCTCAGGGCTTCGAGACTGTGGGCAAGGGCCTCCTCGTTCTCGCCCTGCTGGCCTGAAAGGACCGAGAGCTCGGTCTCGACCACGGCCATGCCGACGGCTTCGTCCGCGTCGCGGTAGAGGGCCAGCGCCCGCTCGAGGTGATCACGGGACTCCGCGAAGCGGCCCAGCCTGTTGAGCGCCTGCCCCAGCCCGAAGTGGGAGTAGGCGCGGGGCAGGTCTTCGCCGCCCCGCAGGGCTGCGGTCAGGGCGAGTTCGTGGATACGCGCCTGTTCGGGCAGCCTGCCGTAGCGATAGAAGTAGGTGCGCACGGCTCGGGCGAACTGCCAGGTGGGGACGTTCGCACCGGCCCCGGCGCTCTCCTCGACCGCGCTGATCAACACCCTGCGCTCCGCGTGGAACCAGCGGGTCGCCGCCTCGCTGTCGGTGAACTCGCAGACGGCCACTCCCTCCCCGGGGACGGGAACGGACAGCGGAATCTGGAAGAAGGGATTCAGCAGCAGATCACCCCGCATCGCCGAGTGCAGGTAGTGGTCCAGAACGCGGCGTCGCGCGGCGTCCTTGCCGGCCGGGCCGATCTCCGTGACGGCCAGTCCGCAGGCGTAGGCCCACACCAGGTCGTGCGCGCCGAACCGGTCCTGGCCCAGCGAGCTGATCAGATGGCTCCTGACGAGTTCGGACATCACGCGCCTCGCACGCGACAGGTCCGTTCCCAGCAGGCTGGCGGCGGCCGCCAGCGTGATCTCCGGATTGACGTGCAGGCCCAGGAGGCGGAAGAGGCGGCCGGCGTCGGGGGTGAGTGACCGCAAGGACCAGGAGAACACGGCCTCCAGGTCGCTCCTGTCCTCTCCTAGTGAGAACGCCTCCAGCCGGTGCTCCGGACGCGCCAAGTCGTCGGACATGACGGAGGCCGGATCATGGGCATGCGCGACCATCCGGGCCAGCACTATGTTGAGGGCCAGAGGTAACCCTCCGCACACGTCGATGATCTTCTGGAGCGTGGCCTGCTCAAGGGTCGTCGCGATGTCCGCGAGCCGTCGGATGATCAGTTCGCCGGCGTGCTCCGCCGTGAGCGGATCGAGAGTGACGAGCCGTACCGCGTACCCGACCACGAGGTCCGGCAGGACGTTCCGGCTGGTGATGACGACCAAGGAACCAGGAGATCCGGGAATCAGCGAGCGGACCTGCTCCGAGTCCCGGGCGTTGTCCAGAACGATGATCATCCGGCGGTCCGCCAGGAGACCGCGGAACATCCCGACCCGGGCGTCGAACGTCGCCGGGATACGCGTCGCGGGGACCCCGAGCGACTCCAGCATCGTCCGCAGCGCGTCGCCGGGGGTGACGGGCGCGTCGTCGGGGCCGAAGCCGCGCAGGTCCAGGTGGAGCTGACCGTCCGGGAACCGCCGGCGGTTGGCGAGACACCAGCGCACCGCGAGCGCCGACTTCCCCACCCCGCCCATCCCCGCGATCAGGCAGATTAGGGGCGAGCCGGCGTCTCCGGACGAGAAGGCGTCGAGGTGGCTCTGCAGCTGCGCGGTCTCGGCCCACCGGCCGGTGAAGTGCTCGACGTCAGGAGGCAGCTGGCACGGCACCTCCCACCCCGGCTGGGAAGGTGACGCGTCGCTCCGCCGGTCGGTTCCCGTCTCACATCCCAGCGCTTCGAGGTGCGCGCGCTGCAGCTCCGCCCCCGGTTCAAGGCCGAGTTCCGCGACGAACTGCTCGCGTACGCGTCTGTACAACCGGAGCGCGTCCGCACGCCGGCCGGAGCGGTGCAGGGCCGTCAGGAGCAGAGCGGCCATACGCTCACGCAGCGGGTGGTGGGGGTGCAGAGGCGTGAGCGCGAGCACGACATGCTCGTACCGCCCGGCTTCCAGATCGAGCTCCGCGAGTGATTCCACGGCGGCCAGCCGCTCTTCCTCCAGCGCGGGCACCATGGTGTTCGCGAGCCAGTCGCCCGCCGCGTCGGCGAACGGAAGACCGCTCCACTCGTTGAGGGCGCATTCGAGCAGACCGGCAGCCGTCGCCGGGCCGGCCGCCTGCGCGGCACGGACGAACTGCCGGAACCGGTGGAGGTCCACGGACTCCGGCTCGGCCACGAGCGCGTAACCCGACGACGACGTGGTGAGCTCCGCCGCGTCGTGCTGTTTCAGGAACTGGCGCAGACGGGATATCTGCACCTGGATCGAATTACGAGCCGCGCTCGGCGGATTCTCCCCCCACAGCGCCGTGACCAGTTTCCCGGCCGACACGACATGGCCCGGGGTGAGGAGCAACGTCGCCAGAACGGTCCGCTGCTGCGGGGTGCTCGGCCTGTCCACCACTCCTCCACGGCTCAGGCCGATCGGCCCCAGCACGCGGAAACGGGCGTCGTTCATACCATCACCTTCTGGTCATCGACAACGCTCGAGGGCGATCTTGGTGCCGGATATTACCCGGCTTTCAGCATGGGATCAGCGAGTTTTAAGTGCCCTGGGTGACATTGCGGTCAAGCGGGGCGGCCCGGTTCGTGGTCCGGTTCGTGCGCGCGACGGAGCGCGCCCGACACACCGCGAATTCCCTACGAGGTGCAGGAGGCCAGGCCGGATGAAGATACGTCTACTGGGGGCGGTAGAGGCGCACGGACGCGACGGGAACATCCGGCTGCCCTCGGAGAGCACCCGCGCGCTCCTCGCTCTGCTGGCATGGCAGCCGAACACGTTCCTCCCGGATGAACGGGCGGCGGAGGACATCTGGGGTTGTAAGCAGCCGTTACATCCCACGGCCGCCCTCTACACGTGCGCGAATCGCCTCCGCGCAGCGATCGCCGAGCCCGGGCAGTCTCCAAGGCACAGTGTCGTGTCGCGTCAGCGCGGGGGCTACCATCTGCTCGTCGATCCTCATGACGTCGATCTCCATCGCTTTCGCCGATTACTCGTCCAGGCAGGACAGGCCGTACACCGTGACGACGACATGGAAGCTCTCGAGCTGTACGACACGGCGGGCGCCCTCTGGTCCGGCACTCCCCTGTCGAGTCTCTCCACCGAGTGGGCGGCCAGGGTCCGCGTCGCGCTGGAAAGGGAGTGGCTCAGCGCGCGGACGAGCAGGCTCGCGGTCCTGCTCCGGATGAACCGGCAGGGGGAGGCGATCCCGGAACTCTTCGATCTGGCCGACGGGAATCCGCTCGACGAGAGGATCGCGGCCATGCTGATGCTCTCTCTGCACCGGGACGGACGCCAACGCGATGCGCTCCGCTGTTACGCGAGGATCCGTGCGGCGCTGGTCGAGGAGCTGGGCGACGAACCGGGAGCGGAGCTCAGGCTCCTGCACACGCGGATGATCAGCCGTGATCATGGCCTCGTACGGACCGGCGGGCCCCGTACGGCCGGGAGGGTTTGAGGAGCAGGTGCTTCTTCTGCGGCGCTGGTGTATGGACAGCCGCGATCCGGGTGAAGACAACCGGCCCGGCCGGTGGCGCGGCGGCCGTAGAAGGCGGCACGGAGGACTCCAGCAGCTCACACGCGCGCTTGACGCTGTGGCCGACCGGGCGCGGTCGCCTGAGTGAAGCGCCGTACAGGTGGACGTGCATCTGTACGCCGCGTGCTGCCCCTCTACGGCCCCAGCGGCCCCGGCGACCTCGGCTGTCCGCCCGACGAGCAACGGATGTACACCCCGCTGCGCAGCACGAGCGACGCCGCGCGCAGCTGGGAGATCTCCGAGCAACTGACCGGGATCGCCCGTCCCTCCCCCGCCAGGCTCCTAGCCCGCCGTCGGGTCGACCTCGCCGAACGTCGTGCCCACGGCGATGTTGTCATGGAAGACGGTACGGCTCTCGACGTCGGTCGGCCCGGTGTTCCAGGCGGGCTTGTAGACGCCCCACTTCAGGTAGCCCTGGGTGGTGGCGTCGTCGTTGAAGGTGTTGGGGCCGGTGGCGGTCACGACCTTGCGCCAGCCGGGGCTCTTGTGGGTCTGGTGCCAGCCGTCGATGCCGCCCTTGCTGTCGTGGCTCCACCTGAACCTGAAGACGAAGTCGTGCCACTGCCCCGGCTTCACCTCGGCCAGGTCGAAGCTCACCTTGCGCACCGACTCCGGGGTGGAGCAGGCGTTGCCGTCGGAGTTGACCCGCAGCCGCCACTTGCCCGACGGCTGGACGCTGAGGAAGGCGCTGGGGGCCTTGTCGGCCTCGCACTTGTCGCGCCAGGGCTTCCACTGGAAGAGGATGTCCTCCCTGGAGTCGTTCTGCCAGCTGCTCGCCAGGTAGATGCTGAAGCCGTAGTAGACGGTCTTGCCGGTGCGGAAGTGGCTGCTCTCGATGTCCATCGTGTGGCTTTCCGCCCGGGTGCCGCCGGCGACCGCCGCGTCGCCGTACTTGAGGTGGCTGCGGATGGCGTACTTCCCGGTCCTCGGCAGGTCGTCGACCTGGATCGAGTGCGGGCAGCACGCGTTCACCCCCAGCTCGGCGTGCCCGGAGGTCCTGGTGCCGCTCTCGTAGCCGAAGCGGAGAGCGGCGGCCGACGCGTGGGCGCTGCCCGGCCAGAGGCTGACTGCGGCGAGCACGGCAAGGGCCGCGGACATCGGCTTCGGTAGTGCGGGCACGTGGGCTTGGCTCCTCGGTCGGGACGGCGTCATCACGCCAGGCGGAACGACGGCGCGGTCCCCCTCGGCCCGCGTCGTCAGCGTGCCGGCCACTCTAGAAGCTGATCATCCGGCCCGCCACCGCCGGCGCCCGGCACGATACCCAGGACATACCGCGCGAGGGGTGCACGCTCATTCCGCTTCGGGGATGACCCCGCACAGGTAGGTGGAGCCCTCCAGCAGCTCCGGGGTCAGCGTGATGCCGGTGAGATGCTCGGCCAGCAGGAACGCCGGCCCGTCGCTGGGACAGAGATCCCTGTAGCCGGCGCCGAACCGCCGCATGGCCGGCGCGATCTCGTCCGGCACCTCCTCCGCGTAACCCTCGTCGGCGAGGAACCAGAACCGGATCTCCCCGTCCTCGCTCCAGTAGAAGAACTCGACGCCTTCGACGTCGCGGAAGTGGGAGACGAGGCGGGTTCCCGCCGACAACGAGGTGATGATCCGCTCATCGGCGCCGAGCCCGCCGTTGGGCTCGACGACGAACGCCCAGTCGCCGATGGCCGTGACGCCGGGGAACGCCTTGTCGTAGCCCTGCCGGTAGGCGGCCTCGATCAGCTGCTCGAGCGTCATGGGCGTGAAGCCCTCCGGCCGGCCACCGAGCCGGGCCACCAGTTGCTCAGGCGCCAGGCCGCGGACGTAGGTGAAGCAGTAGGCCTCCGCCAGCTCGGGGAAGCGCTCGTAGGAGAACCAGGCGTGGCCGCCGGGGGTCGCGATCATGCCGTCATGCTCGCAGCAGCGTGCCTCCCGGCGGTAGCCCCGCGCTCGCCGGTCAGCCCGTGGCGCGGGGCCGGCGGGGCGTGAGCTTCAGCCCGACCGGCCGGTCGGGCTCCAGCATCATGCCCAGCCGCGGCCGTGGCCGGTTGAGCGCCCGCACCTCGAAGCGGTTCATCAGGCACGCCACGATCAGCGTCACCTCGTGCATGACGAAGGCCTGCCCGACGCACTGATGCCGGCCCGCCCCGAACGGCAGGTACGCCAGCGGGTGCCGGCCGCGCACCCGTTCCTTGGCGAACCGCTCGGGCATGAACTCCAGCGGCCGCTGCCACACGTCCGGCAGCCGATGCGTCAGGTAGGGAGAGAGCACCACGGTGGATCCGGCCGGGATCTCCACGCCGTCGATGACGTCGTCGGCCACGGCCACCCGCGCCACCGCCCAGGCCATCGAGTAGACGCGCATCACCTCCGACAGCACCATCTGCGTGTACGTCAGCCGGCGTGCGTGCTCGGGCCGGGGCGGGCCCTGCCCCAGCACCTCGTCGGCCTCCTCGCGCAGCCGCCCGGCCACCTCGGGATGCTCGCTCAGCACCACCCACAGCCACTGCAGGGTCAGCGAGCT
This sequence comes from Nonomuraea thailandensis, assembly GCF_024172165.1. Taxonomy (GTDB): domain Bacteria; phylum Actinomycetota; class Actinomycetes; order Streptosporangiales; family Streptosporangiaceae; genus Nonomuraea; species Nonomuraea thailandensis. The sequence goes on from NZ_JAMZEB010000002.1 coordinate 3,998,358, forward strand.
GGACTGGGCGCCGGCCACGAACAGCGCCACGATGTCGTCGCTGACGTGGTCGTCGCTCAGGGGCTCGCCGTCCGCGCCGGCGCCGTTCAGCAACGCCGTGATCAGGTCGCGGCCGTCGCGGGAGCCGCGGCGGGCGGCGCCGATGACGGGATGCAGCAGGTCGTCCACCGTACGGTTGGCGCGGCGGAACGCCCGGTCGCCGGGCAGCGGCACCGCGTGCGGCACGCCGGGCAGCGCCATCCGCCAGACCAGCGAGCTCAGCGCGGCCGCGATCGCCGCTCCCAGCCGCTCGCAGTCGTGCTGCGGGAACCGCGAGCCGAAGAACGCCGGGTTGATCACCCGGTACACCATGCGGGTCATCTCCACGCCGGCGTCCACCGGCCGGTCGCCGCTCAGCCGCCGCTCCAGGTCCTCGACGCCGGCGGCGACCGAGGCGGCGATCTGCTCCCCGTTCTCGTGCAGGTACTTGGCCGACAGCGCCGAGCGCAGGATGTCGCGGCTGGCCAGCCAGCGCGGGCCCTGCCCCGCGATGCCGTCGCCGGTCAGCCGCCCCAGTGCCTTCCACATCGCCGCGCCGCGCGGGTAGTTCTCCTCGCCGCCGCGCAGCACGTGTGCCAGGTGCTCGGGATGGGAGACCAGGAACGGCCGGAACGGGCCCAGCCCCAGCCGGATGATCTCCCCCCGGGACTGCCGCGACAGCCGATCGATCAGGGCGAACGGGCCGCCCCTGCTGCTGCCGGCGAGCACCTGCCGCAACGAGACGGCCCGCACCCGGCCGCTCACATCCGTCGCCATCGGACCCCCGCCCGCCCGGTTACAGAGACGGACCGAATGTTACCGGCTGTAGCCGTGCGGCGCCGACGGGAGCGGGAGTTCGTGGTCGCGCCGGGCGTCCGGTTACGTGAGGCTCAGCCGCAGTGCACGTTGTTGAGCTTGACGCTCGTCCAGGACGGCGAGATGCCCTCCACGTCGATGCACTGGCCGGGCGCGGAGACGTACACCGGGCCGGCGTAGTACTTGTAGTTGTCGGCGTCGGCGTCCTTCCCGCTGCCGTCGCCTCGCGAGATCACCACGCCCTTCCAGCTCGTGGTGTTGGCGTAGGGGCCGTCGCCGTAGGTGAGGGCGCAGTTCTTGCCGGTGCTGGAGCTGTAGTACACCTCCAGGATGCCCGTACGGTAGCCGTACTTCTCGACACCGATGCTGTAGACGCCGACCCGGCTGTAGCTGCTGCCGCAGGGCCCGGCAGCACTCGCCGGGGTGGCGGTCGCCGCGAGCGTGGTGGTGGCGGCCAGGGTCGCGCCGAACAGGAGGCTTGCCAGCTTGCGTGGACGCACAAAGATCCTTTCGCTTGGTCAGTGGTGCGATCATGAGTACCACTCGCCTCACAGCCGCCGCACACGATTGCCGCTCGATGTGATGATCCACACACGCCCGGCGGCGTCAGACGCGGGTCAGCAGGACGTCGCCGTCGCCGGCCTTCCTGACCACGATGACCGCGTACAGCCCGGTCACCTTCGGGTCGCTGATGGTGACGCGTTCCGACCTGTTCGGGCCGCCGCTCGCGGACCTGCGGGCGGCCGAGCGGGGCAGGCCCCACGCGGCCGGGTCGGGCGCCATCACGAAGAGGTCGAGGTCCTGCCCGTTGCGCGGCACGACGGTGAGCGTGGCGGGCACGCCCCGCTCGATCCACGTCGTGCGCACCTCCACCAGCCGGCCGGCGGCCACGGGGAACTCCTGCGGCGTCCCGGCCTCCAGGTTGCCGGCGGGCGCCTCGGTCACCTCCATCGCGTACTCCTGGTAGTCGGTGCCGGAGCTGACCGAGTTGACGTACCAGTCGCGGGTGGCGGGGCCGGGCTGCACGGCGACGAAGTCCGTGCTGGTGGCGGTCCAGTCGCTGCTCTCGACGGCGTCGCCGCCGGCGTTGGGTGTCGTGGCCAGGTCGACGTCCGCGCCGTCCGGGCCGGTGACCGCGGCCACCACGTGCCACTTGCCAGGCGTGGTCACGAAGGCCGTCCGGAGCGGGACGTTGGCGGGCCGGCGCACCGGGTGCCGGTCGGCCAGGTTCTCGACGTGGTCGGTGTGGATGGCGTTCTGGAACATCGCCCCTTGCGTGAGGTCGTGGTGCTGGGCGCCGAGTGTGCTCAGGAAGTGGTCGAGGTCCCGGGCGGCCACCTTGCCGAACGCGTCCACGATGGCCTCGGGGCCGAGGCTGCCGAGGTCCCAGTACTTCTCGTCACGTGTTCCCGAGTCGGCCAGGTCGATGAGCACGCCGGCCACGCGGCCCTCGGTCCTGCCCGCCTCCGCCCCGGTCGGCCAGCCCTCGCTGTACCAGCGCGGGCTCTCCAGGTCCAGCCCGGAGGTGGCCCACCTGTAGTGCGTCTCGCCGTAGGTCTGGACGGCGACCCAGTCGGCCCAGCCCTCCTTCCACGCGCAGAGCGTGCTGTTCATCGGCGTCGTCATGTAGTGCTTGCCGCAGGCGGTGCCGTCCGACGGCATCGCGCCGTAGGTGTAGTCCATGATGAAGTGCCCCAGCTCGTGGGGGACCGTCATCTTCTCCAGGTGCTCCGACGCGTCCAGGTTGATCTGGAAGCGGCCCAGGCATTCGGTGCCGTTGCCGCCCGAGCAGTAGTACGACCTGGACAGCACCTTGTCCGGCGCCCAGATGAGGGTCACGGACCGGCAGTTCTGCTCGCCCGGCTTCCAGCAGTCGTCGGCGGGCTCGTCCAGCCAGCCGGTGTAGGCCTTCCACGTGTCATGGGCGGCGGAGTGCAGCCGGAACGCCCCCTCCATCGGGTGACCGCCCGCGCTCCGGTAGTCGATGACCGTGGCCGACGTGCCGGCGGGAACGTCCGGCGTCAGCGCGCTCGCATCGGTGTAGATGTCGTCGGGCTTGTCGGAGAAGCCCACGCTCCAGTAGGCGTTGACGGGGCTGACCTCGATCGTGACGTCCTGGCCCGTGCCGTCCTCCTCGGTGCCGGGAAAGCACACCTGGTAGCCGCCGGACGCGTCCGTCTCGGCCCAGCCGAGCTTGAGGCGGCCGTTCGGGTCGAGGTCGAACGCGTCCACCTCCGCCATCGGCACGCCGCCGACGGACCCGTCCGTCCTGACGTACGTGACGCGCCCCTGCACGCACGTGTCGCCGGCCGTCGCCGTCGCGGCCGGCCGTTCCGTACGAGGCCCGCGGCCCTCGCGCGGCATGCCGAACACCGACGACCGCGTGCCGACGGTGACGTAGGCGAGCCCGCCGGAGGCGGGACCGGGCCGCCCGTCGCGGGCCTGGACGCGGATCGAGGCGGGGCCGGGCGCGACCGCCGTGACGACGCCCTCGTACCGGATCGGCTCGCCCCCGCGGGCCCGCCAGGTCCGGGTGGCCCGGTCCACCGGGCTGCGGCCGATCGTCGCGGCGGCGCGGGTGAGCCCGGCGGGCGGGATCGCCCACCGCATGGTGTCCGGCAGCTCGATGACCGTGGTCGCGTCGGGTATGTCCTGTTTCGGCGTCACCTCGACCGTGAGTTTCGCGGTCTGTCCCACCGCGGGAGCGCGGTCGAGCGTGACGTCGACGGTGAAGCAGTCACCCGGGACGCAGGTGGGCTGCTTCGGTGCGGCGGCGGAGGCCGGGGCCGTGGTGAGTCCCACGGCCGCCAGCATCCCCGCCAGAAGGGTCGCCATCGGTCGGCGTGACATCGGCATGTCTCCTGATCAGCCCGCGCAGGCCACGGGCGAGTCGAAGTGTCCGGGTGAGGTGGGGTAGGGCGAACCGCTGTCGCCCGCGGGGACGGCCACCTCGCGCGAGCCCGACGGGTCGCCCGCGCTGCGGCCCGCCCCTGAGCCCCAGGCCACCTTGGCCAGGAAGTCGAGCATCGCCGGGGAGTGCTGGCGGACGATGTTGTGCCCGCCGTTGGCGGGGCCGCAGTGGGTGTAGAGGTTGAAGCCGCCGTTCCAGTCGATCATCTTGTCGCCGGGGTTGGGCCCGTTGGCCGTGCGGTCGCCCTGGAGCACGTCGCGGTCCGCGCCGCCGTACTGCCAGTCCACGCCCTGGTGGTGCTGGTCGTCGGCGGTGGCGGCGTTGTCCTTGGCGGTCATGCGGAACCACGCGCAGGGGTCCACCACCGTGGTCAGCTCGCCTTCCGGCCTCTTGCCGGGAGCGCACGAGCCCGGGTACGAACCGCGCGGGTTGTAGTCGAGCAGGTCCGCGCCGGCCCCGCCGAAGACGTGGTCGACGAAGCGGTCACCGGTGCCGCGAGCGGCCGGGTCGAACGCGCCGCCCGTGCGGCAGTCCGCGGTGGCCGCGTCCAGGACGGGGTCGCAGCCCTTGCCGCCCCAGATGACGTCCGCGCCGTCGCCGCCGAACACCTCGTCGCCGCCGCTGTCGCCGTTGACCAGGTCGTCGCCCGCGCCGCCGTGCATGCTGTCCCTGCCGGGACCGCCGCGCATGCGGTCGTCGCCGCCCTTGGCGAAACCGTCGTGCGGCATCGCGGCGCTCGCCCAGGCGTCGCCGTCCGCGTCGTGCAGCAGATCCGTACGGCGGTCGTACGTGCCGGTCTGGAAGCCCCTGTACGTCTCCTTCGGCGGGGCGTTGAGGTTGACCGTGAAAGCGAGCCGCTGGGCGTCGGCGGTGTCGATGCGCTCGTTCACCACGCCGCCGCGGTCGCCGAGCATGGCGTCCTCGCCGGCGCCGCCGTCCAGCACGTCGTCGCCCAGCTCGCCGAACAGGTCGTCGTCGCCCTGGCCGCCGTCCAGCTCGTCGTCGCCGTCCTGGCCCCACAGGCCGTCGTCGCCCTCGTCGCCGTACAGGTGATCGGCGCCGGAGGAGCCGCCGGGCTCGCAGGTCGCCTGCGCCTGGGTGCAGAACCTGGTGGAGCCGCCCGGCAACGCCGGGTCGTGGCTGCGTACGCGCGTCGCGTCGGCGGGCGCCTGGCCTGCCGGGTAACGCTCGGTGTAGACCTTCTCGGCGTTGCCTGTCACGGTGCGGACGAGTGAGCCGTTGTCGCCGAGCAGCACGTCGGCCGCGCCGCCGCCCTCGATCGCGTCGGCCCCGTCGGCGGCGGCCTGCTTCGAGGAGCCGCCGATCAGGTCGTCCTGGCCGGGGGTGTCGTCGCCTTCCAGGTCGGCGGGGCCGCTGGCGTCGCCCTTCCAGCCGGGGTCGGCGATGGGGTGCGTGGTGGTTCTGGTGGACTCGGCCGCCAGGGGGAGGTCGCCGCGGATCTGGTCCGCGCCGTCGCCGCCCTCGGCGTAGTCGCCGTGGCCGCCGCCGGAGATCTGGTCGTCGCCGCCCTGTCCCCACAGGACGTCCACGCCGGACCCGCCCGACATCCGGTCCTCGCCCTCGCCCTCGCCCTCGCTCTCGCTCTCGCTCTCGCCCTCGCTCTCGCCCTCGCCCTCGCCCTCGCCCTCGCTCTCGCTCTCGCCGGAGCTCGCGTCTGCGTCTGCGCCCAGGAGGGTGACGGCGCGCGGGGTCATCGGCGTGCCCGCCGAGCCGATGCGGACGGTGGGCCTGGCGGGGGTGCCCGCCTGCGTCACCACGGCGTTGTCGCCCGCCACGACGTCGTCCCCCGGGCCGCCGTGCAGGGCGTCCGCGGCATCGGCGGCGGCGGTGTGCGTACCACCCACCAGGTCGTCGTCGCCTTGGTCGCCCTCGGCCCAGTCCACGCCCGCGCCGCCCTCGGCGTAGTCGTGGCCGTCCTGGCCGCGCAACCGGTCGTGGCCGTCCTGACCGAAGATCGCGTCGTTGCCCGCGCCACCGTCGGCAACGTCGGGGCCGGAGCCGCCCGCGAGCAGCTTCACCTGGTGGGTGGCCTGCTGGCCCGGCCGCGCGGCGACCCGCGTCGCCACGTCGTCCGCGTCGGCCGCGGCCTTTCCAGGGGTGGCCGTGGCAGATGGCGTGGCGGGCGGGGTTTCCGTGGCCGTGACCGAGGGGGTGGTGGATGCGGACGCCGACGGGGTCGGGGTGGCGGACGGGGTCGGGGTGGCGGACGGGGTCGGGGATGGTGGGGCCTGGGCGGAGGTGGTGAGGATCGCGTTGTCGCCGGCGATCACGTCCGGTCCCTCGCCGCCCACCAGCGTGTCGCCGCCGTCCGGGTGCGGGCCGGCGGCGCCGCCCACGAGCTGGTCCTCGCCGGCCTCGCCGTACACCCTGTCGCCGCCGACGCCGCCTTCCAGGTGGTCGTCGCCCGCGTCGCCGTGCACCTCGTCGGCCCCGAGCCCGCCGAAGGCGGTGTCGGCGCCGTCGCCGCCGCGCAAGGTGTCGGCGCCGCCGGCCTCCTCCGGGGTGCCGTCGAGGTCGAAGGGGCCGCCTGCGTCGCCGTTGTCGCCGATGAGCTTGTCCGCTCCGGTGCCGCCGTACAGGGTGTCGCCCTGGTCGTCCTTGCCCGCCGTACGGGTGCCGCCGACGAGCAGGTCGTCGCCGTCGCCGCCGAACGCGGTGTCCTGCCCGGCCTCGCCCGCGACCGTGTCGCCGTGGGCGCCGCCGTAGAGGGTGTCGTCGCCGGAGCCGCCGGTCACCTCGTCGGCGCCGTCGTCGCCGAGTGCCGTGTCGGCGCCGGGGCCGCCCGCGACCCGGTCGTCGCCGGAGCCGCCGGCGAGCCGGTCGTCGCCTCGTTCGCCGCAGACCCGGTCCTGGCCGCCGCCGGCCTCGACCCGGTCCGCGCCGCCGCCCGCCGACACGGTCTCCTTGCCCGCGCCGCCGATGACGAGGTCCCGGCCGTCGGCGTCGCCGTCGTGCTCCTGGCACGGCTCGTCCCGCCGGCGGTCGCCGAAGACGGTCGCGCCGCCGTCGCCGCCGACGATGTGGTCGTGGCCGTCGCCGCCGGACAACTGCTTGGCCGAGGGCTGCACGCCCGCGGGCAGCGGCAGGTGGCGCACCCGTCTGGCGGGGCCGAAGTCGTCGCGGCCCTGGGCCTCGCCGACGTCGGACGGCTCGGCGATGACGTAGTCGTCGCCGGGGCCGCCGGAGATGTCGTCCTCGCCGTGGCCGCCCACGAGCACGTCGTCCCCGCCGCCGCCGATGATCCTCACGGTCTCGCCGGGAGCGGAGTGGCCGGCGACCAGGTCGACGGCCTGGCCGCCGTACACCTTGTCGTCGCCCGCGCCGGTGTCGACGTGGTTCGGCCCGGAGTCGGCGGGGCCCGCCTCGTCGCGGCCGATCTCCTCGCGCGGCCCGGTGTAGATCTCGTCGGCCGCCGACCCGCCGGTCAGGGTGTCGGCGCCGGGGCCGCCCACCAACAGGCTCGGCTGCGCGCGCAGGCGCGGCGAGGGGTCGGTGGCCGCGAGCGGGCTGTCGGAGGCGACGGCGATGGTGTCGTCGCCGCCGTTGCCCCACAGCCGGCTCTGGCCGAGCCCGGCCGCGATGCGGTCGTCGCCGTCGTCCGGGCCGTCGGCGGGCGCGCCGGGCAAGTTGTCGCCGTCCTTCGAGCCGTCGGCGGGCGCGCCGGGCAGATCATCGCCCTCGTCCGGGCCGTCCGCGGGCGCGCCGGGCGGGTCGTCGGTGGCCCAGTCGGCGACGTCGACGTCGCCGACCCTGCGGGTGGCGGGGGTCAGCCGGCCGTCACCGGCCGCCCAGCCACCGGCGCCGCCCAGGGTGAGGTAGTCGTCGCCGGGGCCGCCCGCCACGATCGCGGCGGGCCCGTCGTACCGGTCGCCGCTGGTGACCTGGTCGTTGCCCTTGCCGCCGTCGATCACGTTGCGACCGGCGCCGGCCATGATCATGTCGTCGCCGTCGCCGCCGAACGCCACGACCGTGCGGGTGAACGGGTGCGGGCCGGCGGTGTCGTCGCCGTACCCCTGGAAGAGCAGCCGCAGCGCGCCCTTCGCGCCCCGCCCGTCGGCCAGCACCCGGTTCAGGCCCGTGGCACGGTGCTCCTCGCGCACGCCCAGCGCGCTGACCACGAAGCCCTCGTCGCCGGGGAGCTGGCTGACGGTCCACTGCTCGGCGTCGTCGCCCGGCTCGGCGGTGCTGCCGCCCCTCGCCTTGCGCATCGCGCCGACGTGCAGCACCAGGGCGTCGCCGTCGACGGTCGCGAGTTTCGGCGGATCCTCGTCACACTTGGGCTTGGCCGAGAAGTCGAGGAGCCTGGCCTCGACGATCGTCCAGTCGAAGCGCTTCTTGAAGATCGAGATGCCCACCTCGACCCACGCCTTCAGGTAGACCTTCAGCTCGCCGTCCACGGAGAACAGGCACAGCGGGTTGCGCAGCAGGACGCCCGCGAACTCGAAGAACCTGAACTTGCCGTCGTTGGTGGGGTCGAGCCAGTTCATGGCGACGGTGAGGAAGACGCCTCCGCTCACGCCCGCCTTGACCAGCACCACGTCGACCGCCGCGCCTGCTTCCAGCCGCCCGGTCAGGGTGATCGCCGGCAGGGGTCTGCCCTGGTCGTCGGTGGTCTTCAGGTACAGGCTGTCGAGGACCTGCAGGTCGAGCCTGCGCTGCTCGATCGCCTTGCGGATGCCGTACGTGTCGAAGCCCGCCCTGATGTGGGCCTCGATCCCGGCGGTGCCGGAGATGACGACCATGATGGGCGGCGGCGACCAGACCGGTCCGAAGGACTGGCTGTAGGAGAAGCCGAGGCGCAGCGGCCCGGAGTCGAACGCGACCAGTTCCACGTCCTTGCCCATCAGCAGGCTGAAGATCGACCGTCCGGCGTTCTGCAGCACGGGGAAGCTGAAGCCCGCCTTCGAGGAGTGCTCCATGGGCCCCTGCGCGCCGGCGGTCCTGCTCTTCCCGCACGACCTCGCGCCCTGGTCGAGCGCCGCGAACAGGTCGTTCGTGGCGGGCGCCACGTCCTTGATCAGCGAGTCGGCGACGTCGGGCGAGTTCTCGGTGTTCAGCGCGCGGTCGCCGGCCACGGTGAAGCTGCCGATGGGGATGTGCAGCTCGCCCTGGCAGTCGGGCAGCGCCGTGACCAGCCTGCCGACCTCGATCATCCGCTCGATGAACGTGGTCGTGCCGCCGCCCGCGACGGTGTTGTACTTCTTGGCGATCGTCATCAGGTTCACCTCGCCGCCGCCCGCGGCCTTGCTGAGGTCCGACAGCACGGGAATGGGCGCGTAGAGCTGGTCGATCACCGGTTTGACCGGGTCTGTGATCTTCTTGACCTGGGTCACCACCGGGCCGAGGACGCTGCGGAAGAAGTCGCCGGCCTCCAGGTTCACGTTGTTGAAGGCGATGTTCAGGTTCGCCGGGTCGGGTGAGCCGCCCTTGGTGAGGTCCCAGTCCAGGTCGAAGTCGCCGAACAGGCCGGGGAACATCGCCGAGCCGGCCGTCACCTCGAAGCGCCAGTCCACCGCCACCTTGGCGTGCAGGGAGGTCTCCACCAGGTCGGCGGCGTCGGCGAGCTGGTGCAGGCCGATCCGGCCGACGGGCTTGAGCCCGATGGTGAAGGCGCCCGCGAACAGGTCGGGAGAGCTCTGCTCGCGGTTCTTGAGCCTGACATCGAGGATCGCCAGCTTGGCGTTGATCTCCTCGGGCAGCGAGACGTTCACGCCGACGGTGGCCCGCGGGCGGTTCGCCTCGCCGGCGTCGAGGTAGAAGCCGCTGGCCCGGTCCAGGCCGACCATGACCTCGGCGTGCCAGCCGAGCTCGGCGCGCACGCCCTTGCCTGGGCCCTGCCGCAGCGCGAGGCCGGGGACGCCGATGTCGAGCGGCCGCTCCACGCCCAGGCAGTCCTTGACGCAGCCCTGCTCGGGGTCGACGTCGCCCTTGCCGATGCTGACCTTGAACGCGATGCCGGTCAGCTCGGTGCCCTTGGCCGCGTCGCAGGCTTCGGGCTTGGCGGGGTCGGGGACGGGCGCCTGCGCGCACGTGATCACGGGTTGCACGCCGGGCCCGGCCTTGGGCGCGAGCTCGTCGTTGTACCAGGTGCGCAGGTCGCCGCCGGTGGGCACCTTGCCGCCGTTCGGCAGCTTGGCGACGGCGGCCTTGATCTCCTGGCGCTTGGCGCCGACGAAGTCGGCTCCCTGCTGGAGGTCGGCGCCGACCATGGGGAGCCTGCCCTGGCCGGAGGCCATGCGCATGCCGGTCTCCAGGGTGGTGAGATAGCGGTCGATGCCGTCGCCCAGGTTGGTCCAGTCGAGCTCCAGGCCCGGCGGCAGGGTGGAGAAGTCGAAGGAGGGCAGCTCCAGCCGGTTGACCTCGCCGGGCAGCTTCTTGGTCAGGTCGAACATCTCGGCGAGCGGGGCGGACCTGGGCAGGCGCAGGACGAGCGCGTGCCTGCCGTCGGCGGTGAGCGGGGCGCCGTTGAGGTAGGCGGGCAGCACGGCGCACAGCGCCAGATCGGTGTCGTCGCGGTGCGGGTCCCTGTCGCAGGCGACCGGCTCGCTGGTCTCGTTCAGCGCCAGGTCGAGCCCGGAGAAGAACGCGGCGGGGGTGACCGCCTCCTGTGCCTGGCCGCCGTAGCGCAGGCTCACGCCGTACCCGAGCCTGGCCTGCAGCGGGTCGTCGCCCGCCTTGCCGATGGCCAGCGGCAGCGGCCCGACGTCGGCCTGGACCGAGCCGTCGAGCTGCGCCCTGGCCTGCAGGTCGAGGCCGGAGTCCGTCTCGATGAGCAGGTCGCGGGCCAGGTCGAAGTCGCGCTTGAGCGCCACGCGCAGGCCCAGCCGGATCTCGCCCTCGACGGCGGCGTCCAGCGTGGCGGAGCCCTCGGCGGCGACCAGGCTGTTCTCTCCGAAGGAGAAGCGCAGCGGCTCCTTGACGGCCGCCTTCTTGTCGTAGGCCAGCGACAGGCGCAGCGCGCCGTCCTCGTAGCCGATGTGCACCTGGCCGCCCAGCGCCTTGTTCAGCTCGGCGACCAGCGCCTGCACGGTGTCCGGCGGGGCGGCGGTCAGCCGGTCGATCGCGTCCCTCAGCGGCGAGCGCAGCGCGTAGGCGGCGCCCGCCTCGGGGACGGCCTGGCCGAACTTCTCGGTGAAGGACAGGGTGTGCTCGCCGCACGCGGTCGCGACGGTCAGCACGCGGGTGCCGACGGCCACGCGGCGGCCGATGTGCGCCTGCGTGAACGTCCGCGAGGGGTCGGTGACGTAGGCGTTGTCGTTGCCGCAGGCGCCGTCGCCGTACACGACGCCGGGCCCCGAGCCCATCTCCTCGGCGGCCACCAGGTCGGACAGCGAGCGGCCGAGCAGCGGCAGCTTGGCCTGCATCACCTCGCCGCCGCCCTCGACCCGGTCGAGGTAGGTGGCCATCGCGCCCAGCGACTTGATCAGTGCGCCGAACAGCGCCTGCGGGTTGTCCGGGTCGAAGGCGAAGTCCTTGACCTTGCCGATCTGGTCGAAGCCGCGGAACGTCACGGTGCCGGGCTCCCTGATGTCGGGCAGCTCCACCTCGCCGGAGACCTTGCCGCCGAAGAAGTCGGCCAGGCCGGGCACGCCCACGGTGAGCCGGGCGCGGGCGTGGGCGTCGACCTGGGAGGTCAGGACGTCGCCCGGCCTGCTCGCCAGCCGCTCGAACAGCCGGGTCAGCGGCACGTCGCCGAGCTCCTTGAGCCCGACCCTGACCACGTCGCCGCCGCTCCTGCTGCCCATGGTGAGGTCGCCGGTGAGCTGGACGCCCAGGTAGCCGGCGACGGCGTTGACGTTGACCGCGGAGAGCACCGACACGCGGGCGCCGAACAGGTCGCGGCCGGTCCGCAGCATGATCCGGTCAGCGGCCCTGGGCAGCTCGTTCACCACGGTGGCACTGCCGTCGGCGTTGACGTGCTGGTACGGGCACGCCTTCTGCTGCCCGTCCGGCCGCTGCGCGCAGCCCTGCCCCGTCACCGGGTCGCTCAGGTCGAGCACGACCGTGGCCGAGGCGTGGTAGCCGCGCATGACGCCCGCCACCGCGGCGGTCGCGTTGGCCCGGTCGAGCCCCGCGGTGGCCTTGAAGGTGTCGCCGAAGGAGATCTGCCCGATCATGGGGTCGCTCACGGAGATCCGGTACGGCGCGCCCGCCGCGGGCACGCCCCCGCGCCATCCGTCGTCGGCGAGGGTGACGGTGTCGGCCGTGTTGCCGGCCACGATGCCGCTGGAGGCGCCCGCGGTGACCGTGCGCCCGGCGAACTGCCCCGGTGTCCACTTCTGACCGGTGTGCTTGAGCGTCCTGGCCGTGTACGTGACGCCCGCGCCCGTCCCGCTGACGCTCTGCCCGGCGGGGTTGAGCGGCTCGGGCGCCGGGTTGACGGTCCGGTCCACCACGAGCGTGAAGGCGATCTTCCTGGCGGTGTCGTCGTAACCCGCGTCGGCGACCTTGATGATCGCGCCGCCGGGCAGGCCGCGTGCCTTGCCCAGCGCGGCGAACAGGTCCTGGATCGAGGTGAAGGTGGGCTGCCCGGTGTTCCTGTCCACGCTGGCGGCGGCGAAGGCGTGGATCGCCTCCGACACCTGCACGGCGTCGGCCAGGGAGCCGCGCATGAACGGCAGGTCCAGGTCACCCTGACCGTCCCAGCGGGCGCGCTGGGCGGCGGTGATGGCGTTGGCCAGGTGGGTCAGGCCGTCGAGCAGGTCCTTGGGCGTGAGCGTCTGGAAACGGTTGAGCCGGTCGAGGTCGGCCTGGGTCACGCTCACGGCCGGCCCGCCGGTCGCGAGGTCGGGCCAGCTCACGTCGATGGCCGCGCCGGCCCCCTCGACCTGGGCGCCGGCGAACGGCTGCGCGGTGACCTGCAGCTTGGCGGTCGCCGAGCCCTTGCGGGTGAACGTGAACAGGCTCTGCGAGCCCAGCTCGCTCGGGTCCAGCCTGCCGTTGCCGTCCGGGTCGGCGGCGGTGGCGGCGAACTCGGCGCCGAAGGAGAGCGCCGAGGCGGCCGACAGGTCGACGCCGAGGATGCCGAACGCGGCGGTGGGCCTGGCTCCGGCGGCCAGCTTCCCGTCGGCCCGCACCGTCACCGTGGCGTCCTTGCCCAGCCAGGCGGACTTGGTGGCGGGGTCGTAGGCGAAGGGCAGCTTCGCGGTGAGCTTCAGCGTGACGTCCACGCCGCCCGAGGTGGTCAGCGAGACCTTGGGCTGGGCGCTGCTGATGGAGATCGGCCGGCCGGCCACCGTCCTGGTGACCTCCAGGGTCAGGTCGAGCCGCCTGGTCTCGCCCTGCGTGCTCGCCCTGGCCAGCAGCCTGCCGGCGCGGGGGCCGGGCAGGTCGTACTCGTCCTGGAGGTCGTCCAGGCTCGTGAGGTCCTTCAACTGGTCGTGGACCGCCACCTGGAACAGGTCGCCCAGGCCCAGGGCGTCCTCTCCGCCGGGCACCAGCCCGACGAGCGGCAGTTGCTCGCCCATCGGGCCGGACGCGGCCAGGCCGCCGCTCGCGGTCGTGAACCGCTCCACCGCCGACAGCAGCGCCGTGGTCTCGGCGTCGCGTTGCGCGGACGCGGCGGCCGGCGGCGGCGCGGCCGCCACCAGCCCGACGAGTAACACCCCTGCGCAGACGACGCGCGACCATCGCTGACCTGCCACCGGACCCCCCAGTGAAGACACGACACACCGGGGACGTGTTTAGCGATCACGCCTTGGAGGTCACTTGGATCCTTCTCCAAGCGCACCTCAGCGCGGCGGCCGGACCGGTCACGGGGTCCATTCGGATTCGAGCATGGCGTAGACGGCTTCGCTGGCCCAGACGCCCTTGACGAGCTCGTTGTCGACGAGGGTCGCCTCGCGGCGCATGCCGAGCTTCTCCAGGACGCGGGCGGAGGCGGTGTTGAGCGCGTCGAGGCGGCCGACGATGCGGTGCAGGCCGAGGTCGGCGAAGCCGAGGCGGAGCATGGCGCGGGAGGCTTCGGTGGCGTAGCCGAGGCCGTGGTGGCCGGGGTGCAGGATGTAGCCGATCTCGCCCTGGCGGTGCTGCCTGCTGGACCAGATGAGCAGGCAACTGCCGATGACCTGGCCGGTGTCACGCAGGGTGACGGCCAGGTCGAGGGCGTCGCCTTCGTCGTGGAGTGCGGTGCGGGTGGTCTTCTTGTCGAGGAAGGTGGCGCTGGTGTCGCGGTCGCGGGGCTCCCAGTAGAGGTAGCGGGCGACGTCGGGGCGCGATTCGTAGGCGTTGACGGCGTCGAGGTCGTCGGGCGTGAAGGGGCGCAGGAGCAGGCGTTCGGTGATGATCGGGTAGTGGGGCTTGAGCACGGGGGGAAGTGTAGGCACCGGTCAGAGGGGCTTCAACGCGTTTTCGGCCGGGCTCAGCGCAGCGTGGGCACGGCTCCGCCGTCGGCGCGTTCGACCGTGACGCCGGGCAGGTCCCTGGCCCAGTGGCGGGCGATCTCGCCGAGCGTGGCGGCCGCCGGCGGGGTACGGCCCAGGCCGATCGCGTACCGGGCCTGCCGGGGGCCGCTGTCGAACGGGCGCGGCCAGGCGTGCGCGTCCGGCGCCCCGGCCTCTTCGAGGGCGCCGATCAGCTCCAGCATCCGCCCTCGGACGCGGCCGAGCAGCGCGTCGAGCTCCCCGGAGCGCACGGTGACCACGGCCCAGGCCGCGTGCCGGCGGTGCAGGGGCGGCGGGGCCGCCAGCTCGGCGGAGCGGCCGTTCTCGGCGAGCTCCCAGGCCCGGTACAGCTCCTGGGTGAGCAGCTCCAGGCCGCCGGGGGTGACCTGGCGGGCGCAGTTGCGCACGGGAGCGCTGGGCGTCAGCACCACGACGGGGGCGGGCTCCCCAGTGGCGGCACCAGTGGCGGCACCAGTAGCGGCACCGGTGGCGGTACCGGAGGCGAGGCCGGGGGCGGCGCCGGGAGCGAGGCCGACCGGGTCCCGCCAGTTCCACGCGGCCCACGTGCCGAAGAAGCGGCTCAAGGGGTCGCCGTCGCCGTGCGGGGTCCGCGCGGCCATGATCGTCCAGGCCAGGCCGGGAAGCCCGCCGAACGGGGCGGAGTCGAGCCCGCGGGCCCGCGCCCACGCCTTCACCTGCCTGGCCAGGCGGGCGAAGGCGGTGTGGTCCTGGCCGGTCGCGGCTCGCACGGCGTCCGCGTCGCTGACCGCGCTCAGGGCGATCGCCGCCGCCTCGCCCAGCTCGGCGCGGCGGTCCACGGCCTGCCCGGGCGGCAGGGAGCCGGACGGCACGACGGTCAGGTCCACGTCCAGCCCGTCCGTACGCAGGCGCAGGCCCGGCACCCGCGCGCCCACCACGCGCCGCAGCCCGGAGATCCCGGGCAGCGCCGCGCGGACCCGCGCCTCGGCCTCGGCCGGGTCCGGCTCGCCGGGCAGTACCGCCACCAGGTCCAGGTCCGCGCCCGGCAGCGCGCACCCCATGTGCCGGGACCCGGCGACGTGCACCACCCCGGGCTCCAGCGCTTCCTCCAGCCGCCGCGTCACCTCCGCGGGCTCCAGCGCCTCCTCCAGCCGCCGCGTCATGTCCGCGGGCTCCGGCGGCGCTTTCGCCCCGGCCGCCGGGTCGGGGAGCCAGTGGAGCTCGCCCGTGCCCAGCGTGATCCGCGCCCGGGGACGCATGGGCTCGTCCGCGCGGCGCGACAGCAGGACCAGCTCCCCCACCTGCGCCGTCATCGCGGCCAGGCGGACGGGGTCCTCGGTGCGTCCGAGGGTCAGGTGCGGGGTGTAGCCCTCTGGACGTCCCTCGCACCGGGGGAAGCGCCGCCGCAGCGCCTCGTGCAGGCGCCCCCAGGGGGCCGGGTCATCGGCGGCCGGGTCGAGCCAGGCAGTCACGTGATCGCGATGGCGGAATGTGCGCACCCCCTCCAGCCTGGCCGTGAACGGCTCCACCTCGGCCGCCGCGGCGGCCAGCAACGGCGCGGCCGCCTCGAACTCCGACTCCGGCACGAACCCGAAGAGCAGATTGACGTGCGGCGGCCACCGGCGGAGCTGCGGATCGTGCGCCCGGCGCACCTCCTGGATCGCCGGCCACAGCTCGGCCGGAGGCAGCCACGCCACCGCCGTCCGCGCCGTCGGCGGCACGTCGAGCACCCCGCGGTCGCGGACGTCACCGGTGAGGTCGAGGACGGCCTCCACCGCGTAGTGGTCGGAGACGTACAGCCCCGCGGGGTACGGCGTGTCGCCACGCAGCGCCGCCGAGACCACCTGGGGCCGGCCCCGCAGCAGGATCCGGTCCAGCCGCGCGGCCCGCCCGGACCGGGAGGACAGCGCCGCGAGCGGGTTGACGGCCGGGTCGAACGTGGGCGTCTGATCGGCCCCGTGCGCCTGCGCCCACGCGTCCCGGAGGCCGAGTGCCGCCGCGGGGGTGTCCGTGCCGTCGTTGAAGTCGCCCGCCAGCACCACGTCGCCGTCCACGCCGGCCAGCCCCTCGGCGATCGCGGCCAGCTCGGCCCGCCGCCTGGCCGCGCCGTCGGTGGAATGATCGCTGGTCAGATGGGTGACGGCGACGACGAGAGGCCCGGTGGCGGTGTCCACCACGACGGCGGCCACCGCCTTGTGCGGGCTCAGCTCGTGCCGCGCCGCCTCCCGCACGGGCAGCCGGCTGAGCAGCAGCAGGCCGCCGTCGTCCACGTCCGTGCCGTACGGGTCGGTGCCCAGCGTGTAGCCCTCGCGTACCCAGGGGGCGGCCAGCAGCATCGACAGCAGCGCGGGCTCGACCTCCTGCAGCGCGATCAAGT
Organism: Nonomuraea thailandensis; assembly: GCF_024172165.1. Taxonomy (GTDB): domain Bacteria; phylum Actinomycetota; class Actinomycetes; order Streptosporangiales; family Streptosporangiaceae; genus Nonomuraea; species Nonomuraea thailandensis. The sequence goes on from NZ_JAMZEB010000002.1 coordinate 4,014,862, forward strand.
CCGCATCGGCCTCCTCCAGGGCGGCGAGCAGCAGGGGGCGGCGGCGGGCGGTGTCGATGAGGTCGCTGTCGTAGCGGTCCCACAGCGTGTTCCACGTCAGGACGCGCACGGACGTGTGCGTGGCGGGCGCGTGCCCGGCGGCGGGACGCCAGCCGCCGGCCGGGTCCCAGGCGTGCGGGGTGGAGGCGGTGAAGAACGGCGGGCGCAGCAGGCGGGCCTCCCGTGCCCGGCCGGCCTCGCAGGTGTCGAGCCGGTCGAGCCCGGTGGCACGGTCCCACACCAGCTCGCCGTCCGCCTCGACGAACAGCACCCGGTGCCAGGGGATGTCCCCTCCCGGGGTGAACGCGGGCAGCGCGACGCGCTTGGGGGCGGCCTCGCGCTGGCCGACCCCCATGACGAACCGGGACGGGTCGAACCTCGGGTCCCAGCGGATCCGGTGGTAGATCTCCTCGCTGGTACGCATCACGCCTCCTGCTCGTACAGGGCGCCGTCCACGTCGTCGACGGTCGCGTGCGCCCCGACGTACCACGTGCGGTGGGCCTGGCCGGGATACGGCGGGACGAACCGGCGCGACTGCGCGGCCAGCACGTGCGCGGGCACCGGATGGGCGCGGCGGGCGTTGCGCCGGTGCAGCTCGTCCTCCTCCACCAGCACGACCGCGTGCGTCGTCAGCGCGTCGCGGCGGCGCGCCACGGTGTGGACGAGGCCGCGCTGGTGCTGGTTGAGCGAGGTGGCGTCCCACACGACGGTGCCGCCGGAGGCCAGGGCGGCGTCGAGCCGGTCCAGCGCCTCGCCGAGCATCTCCTGGTTCGCCCGCTGGTCCGCTCGCGAGCCGCGGGCGGCGCGCAGGTCGTCCAGCGACACGTACGCGTCGATCCCCGTCAGCCCGGCCGCAAACGTGCTCTTCCCGCTCCCCGACGGCCCGGTCAGGTGCACCAGCCGGGGGAAGTTCCCGGGCCGCCACCGCCACGTCGCCGCCACGGCCTCCTCGGCCGTGGTGAGCCTGCCCCGCGCCCAGGCGTCGCGTGCCTCCGCCCAGCACCGGTCGGCCGCCTCCGCGCCGAGCCCGGCCAGCGCCTCGCGCAGCCCGGCCCGCAACGGCTTCAGCGGGTCCGGCCCGAGCAGCCCGGCCTCCTCGGCGTGCAGCGCCGACCATTCGACCTGCTCCCGTGCCTCGCCGGCGGCCCCGGCCGCGGCGACGGCGTGCAGCACGCCCAGGTCGGCGGCCTGCGCCAGCCGCCGTAACCCCGTCCGCCGCTCCTCATCCGGGTACGGCCGCCGCAGCCCGCCGTGCAGCCCCACGAGGTCCGCCACCCGCCGCGCCGACGCCATGCCCAGCGGCCCGGCCAGCCGCGCCGCCACCCAGGGCCGTGGCCGGGCGCGCAGCACGGCCGCCAGCACCCCTGCCAGCCGCGCGTCGCCCCACCGCCCGATCGTGTCCAGCCGAGCCGCCACCTCAGCCGCCACCTCAGCCGCCATCCCAGCCGCCATCTCGGCCGTCATCTCGGCCGCCCCAGCACCTGCCAGGGCCGCCGTCTCAGGCGCCGCCCCGGCAGCCATGGTCTCGGCCACCGTCTCATTCGCCGCCTCCGCCGGGGTGAGGCCGAGTGCGGTCAGCAGGGCGCCGGCGTCCGGGGCCGCTCCGGACCGCACCGACCACAGCGCCGCCCCCGCCCCCAGCCCGTTCGGCACCACCGCGGCGTGCATCCAGTGCGTGTCCGTCCGCACGTGCTCCCGCCGCACCCACTTGGCCACCCGGCCCGCGAACTCCTCCCGCGCGAACCCCTCGGCGGCCCGCACCACGTACCCTTCCTGCCGCTCAAGGTCCAGCCGCAGCCCCCGCAGCGCCCGCTCGTCGAAGACCCCGCGCCACAACACCGGCGGCGCCGGAATCCCCAGCCCCCGCAGGAAGGCGACGGTCCGGTCCCAGCCGAGGCAGCGGTCGCCGTCCCACACCGAGAACCCGTAGAACCAGCTGTCCAGCCCCTGGTACGCGATCGAGTGCCGGGCGTACAGGTTCTCCCCGCACACCCGCCACCCCGCCGGGATCCGCCCGCCGATCCGCCCCTGCAGGCCCTTCACCCACGCCCGGGACGGATGGTGACCCGAGTCCGGCGACCGGGCGTGCAGCCCGTCCGCGTACAGCGTGGTGTTCTCCCCGTCGAGCTTCTCCGTGACCACGACCTCGCGCCCGCGCAGCCCGGACAGGTCGCCCGCGCGGACGTCGTCGGGGGTGGCTCCGGGCGACCAGGGCAGGTGAGAGGTCCGCGGATAGTGCACGCGCATGATCACTCCCCCGGTCGGCCGCAGATCACTGTACAAGCGGCGCGACGGGCCGCTCCAGCCAATAAAGGCCGGGCCCACGTGCGGGTCAGGGGCCGCGGCGGTCACCAACGCGGGCGGCGTCGGCGCGATCGGAGCCGGGCTCATGCCGCCCGCCCGGTTGTCGGGAGACCATCCGCGAGGCCAGGAGAGGAGCGCGTGCCGATCGTCTCGTTCCACTGGGGCCATCCGCCGGCGGGCACGACTACGGCGGGCTGCCCGACCATGGTGCACGTGCCCGCCGTCGTGGACGCCGTGGGCGGGCGGGCGATGGTCCTGGCCGCGGGTGGCATCACCGACGGCCGGCAGGCCGAGATCCCGGCCGACGTCGGCTCGCTGGAGCAGGTCGGCACCACGGTCGCCCAGGGGGACGGCGGTGCGCAAGTTCGGCCTGCTGCCGGCGGTTCCGGGGACGGAGGCCGGCTGGGAGGAGATGCCGTGGCTGATGAGGCAGGGCGAACGGGTGCTGGCCGGCTTCGGCGGCCGGGCGGGCTGACCGCGGCCGCCTGTGACCGGATACGCTGCTCGGCAGACGAGCGGTGCTTCACCACGCGGGCCGGAAGGCGGTGTGATGTCGCCTCCCTGGCGCGGCTGGTGCCTCCTGCGTCCCGGCCTGCTGCTGTACGGCGGCGCGGTCGGCGGTAACGAGCTGCACGCGCACCACGCGGTCCAGCTCATCGTCGCCACCGAGCCGTTCACCATGGCCGACGCCCATGGCGAACGGCTGACCACGCGGATCGCCGTCATCCCGCCCGACACCGCCCACACGGTGCTGGACGGGGCCGGCGAAGCCCTGCTCGTCCACCTGGATCCGCGCAGCTCGCCGGGCCGGTCCCTGCTCGCCCGCTCCGGCACCGGCCCGAGAGCCTCAGCCTGGGCGCCGCCCGCCCTACGAGCCGGCGAGCCACCCGCCGCACGGAGCGGCGAGCCGGTCGGCCGCGGCCCCGCGAGCCTCCTGCCGGAGGGCCGCGGGGCAGTGCGGCCGCTCATGTTCACCGAGCCGCCGGCCGGTCACGCGCGCTCGGCCGAGGCGGCGAGCGCGCTGCGGGCCGTCGAGGCGTGGAGCGGCCACGGCGGCGCCGGGGGCGTCCCGCTCCACCCGGCGGTGGAGGCGGCGATCGGCGTGATCCCCGCGCTCCTGCCGGGCGGGCCGGTGCGGCTGGCGGCGGTGGCGGAGGCGGTCCACCTGTCGCCGAGCCGGCTGGCGCACCTGTTCAGCGCGCACGTGGGGATCCCGCTGCGGCCGTACGTGCGGTGGCTGCGCCTGCGCAGCGCCATCGACCGGGTGGCCGCCGGGGAGACGCTGACGGCGGCCGCGAACACCGCCGGGTTCACCGACGGCCCGCACTTCACCCGGGCCTTCCGGCGCACCTTCGGCAACGCGCCCTCCGAGCTCGCCGCCGCGATCGACTGGCTGCCCTGACCCGCCGCCCGGACTAGCGCAGCTCGCGCTTGAGGATCTTGCCGGTCGCGGTCATCGGCAGGCTCTCGCGGAACTCGATGATCCGCGGGTACTTGTAGGCCGCCATGTTCTCCCTGGACCAGGAGACGAGCTCGGCCTCGCCGACGTTCGCGCCGGGCGCGGGGATGACGTACGCCTTGACCTCCTCGCCGTGCGAGGCGTGGGGCACGCCGACCACCGCCACCAGGGAGACCGCGGGGTGCGTCATCAGCACCTCCTCCACCTCGCGCGGGTAGACGTTGAAGCCGCCCCGGATGATCATGTCCTTGGTGCGGTCGACGATGGCGTAGTAGCCGTCCTCGTCACGGGTGGCGATGTCCCCGGTACGGAACCAGCCGTCCCGCAGCACCTCCAGCGTGGCCTCGGGCCGCCCGTAGTACCCCTTCATGACGTTGTGCCCGCGGACGGCGATCTCGCCCGGCCCCTCCCCCTCGATGGTGTTCCCGTCGCCGTCCACCAGCCGCATCTCCACTCCCCAGATGGGGAAGCCGATGGTGCCGGGCCTGGTGGGCCGGCTGAGCTGGTTGAAGCAGGCCGCGGGGGACGTCTCCGACAGGCCGTAGCCCTCCAGGATGGGGATGCCGAACGTGGCCTCGAAGTCCTTGAGCACCTCGACCGGGCAGGCGGCCGCCCCCGACACCGCGACCCGCAACGTCTCAGGCACCTCGGCCCCGTCCGTGTGGATCTTCGACAGCATCGCCCAGTACATGGTGGGCACCCCGGCGAACATGGTCACCTTCTCGCTGCGCATGAGCTCCAGCGCCTGGCCGGGCTCGAAGCGCGGCATGAGCACGAGGGTGGCGCGGCGGCGCAGGCTCACGTTCATGACCGAGGTCTGGCCGAAGGAGTGGAAGAGCGGCAGCACGGCGAGCGAGACGTCGCCCTCGGGGTCGGTGGGGAACATCCCGTCGCTGACCATGGCGTTGATCAGCAGGTTGGCGTGGGTGAGCTCGGCGCCCTTGGGCTGACCGGTGGTGCCGGAGGTGTAGAGGATGGCCGCGACGTCCTCGGGCCCGGTCCGCACCGTCTCGAACCGGCCGGGCATCCCGTCCAGCGCCGCCCAGAACGACTCGCCGTGTTCCGACTCGGTGGCCAGCGGCGTGGCCGGCAGCACGAAGAAGTGCTCGCACCCCTCGGCGGCGTCGAACCCCTCCCGCCCGTTCGCCCCCATCGGCAGCTCGGGGGCGCCCTCAAAACAGAAGAACGCCTTGGCGTCGCTGTCGTCGAGGTGGTAGGTGATCTCGCGTGGACGCAGCAGCACGTTGAGCGGGACCACGGTCGCCCCGGCCTTGAGCACCCCGAAGTAGACGAACGGGAAGTACGGCAGGTTCGGGCAGAGCAGCGCCACCTTGTCGCCCTTGCCGATCCCCCGCGCCACCAGCAGGCCGGCCACCTGGTTGGCGACGGAGTCCACCATGGAGTACGGCAGGCGCAGGTCCCCGAAGACCAGGGCGGTGCGGTCCGGAGCGTTGCGGGCGCTGTCTTCCAGAATGATCGACAGGTTGAGCATCGTGACCCTCTCGTCGGAACGCGTCGTCCGTCCCCAGGATGCTCCGGCGGATCCCGGCGGGACTTGTACGAACGTGCCGACTCCGTCCGGCGGTGCCGGGAGCTCCCCGCCGATGGTCCTGTCCAGCAAGCAGCGTTACTCTAAGTTACTTTACTATTACTTTCTGTTATTTATGCAGTTCAGTGGGTTAGAGAAGAGGAAACGAAACGCCAAAAGGGGCGCATCAGATCAAGAACAGGAGAAAGCCATGGATCAGGCCAAGGACATGCAGGCTCCGTACGAGCCCCCCGCGCTGGAAGAGGCCGGTCTCTTCACCGAGGTGACCCTCGGCAAGGACTGGTGGGGCGACGACTGGTACGGGCAGCTCTACTGAGGGACGTGACCAGTGCCCGCTCCCCTCGGTGACTGGTTCGCGGCGCTGCCCGACAGCGCCGCGGCGGACGCGCACGCCGCCGCTCTGGCCGCGCTGCCGCGGGCGGAGGTGAGGCTGCGTCATCCCTCCGGGCGGCCGTGCCTGGTCGGGGCGTTCGGCACGCATGCGCCGGTCTGCGCGCGAGCGGGGCCGACCCTGGTGGCGGTGATCGGGCCCTGCCCGGTCACCGCCGCCGGCCTGGAACGGCGCGCGGCCGGGTGCACCGGCCTCGACCGCGCCGACGACCTCGTGGCCGGGCTGCCGGGCAGCTTCCACCTGGTCGTGGCGCACGCCGGGGCCGTGCGGGTGCGGGGGGACGCCGCCGGTCTGCGCCGCGTCTTCCATGCCGGGAACGGGCCCGCCGCGGTGGCCGCCGACCGGGCCGTGCTGCTGGCCGCCCTGGACGCGGCCGGCCTCGACCCCGACCAGCTCCTGCTGCGGCTGCTGCCGTGCCCGCCGCCGTCCCTGCCGGGGGCGATGTGGAAGGGCGTCCACGCCGTGCCGCCCGGCGAGGCCGTCCGGCTGTCCCCGCGCGGGCCGGCCGTGCACAGCCGGTGGTGGCGACCTCCGGAGCCGGCTCTGGGCATCGATCGGACGGCTCCCCTGCTGGGCCGGGCGCTCGCCGGCTCCGTCGCCTGCCGCGTGCGCCCCGGCGAGCCGATCGCGGCCGACCTGTCCGGCGGCCTGGACTCCACCCCGCTGTGCTTCCTGGCCGAGGCGGCCGCCCGGGAGCGCGGCGCCCGGCTGATCACCGTACGGCAACTGGTCGACGACGCCGCCCATGACGACGAGCTGTGGGCCCGTCCGGCCGCCGGGCTGCTGGACGGCGAGCACCTGACCGTGGCCCCCGCCGAACTGCCCGCCCGCTACGCCGCCGTCGCCGTGCCCGTAGAAGGCCTGGACGAGCCGCTCATGGAGCTGTCCACGCTGCCCCGCCTCACCGCGTGCGCGGCGTTGCTGGCCCGGCACGGCGCGCGGGTGCACCTGGCCGGGCACGGCGGCGACCAGGTCACCACGCTGCCCTCCAACATGCTGCACGACCTGGTGGGGCCGCGTCCGCGCGCATGGTGGCCGCAGCTTCGCCAGCTCCGCGCGCAGCGCCGCTGGCCCCTGGCCGCCACCCTGACCGCGCTGGCCGAACGCCGCTCCTACCCCGCATGGCTGGCCCGCCAGGCCGGCCTGCTCACCACGCCGTTCCCGCGCCCCCACCAGCCCTACCTCGGCTGGGACGGGCCGTTGCGGCTGCCGTCCTGGATCCACCGCGACGCCGCCGCGCGCGCCGCCCACCTCCTGCGCCAGGCCGGCGAGCACGCCCGGCCGCTGGCCGGGTCGCGCGCGCAGCACCTCACTCTGGCCGCGATCCGGCACCTGGCCACCTCCATGGGGCAGATCCACCGGCTGACCGCCCGCCACGGCGCCGCCCTGCACCTGCCCTACCTGGACACCCCCGTCATCGACGCCTGCCTGGCGACCCGCCTGGACCACCGCGCCCGTCCCGGCGCCTTCAAACCGCTCACCGTCGCCGCCATGACCGGCCGGATGCCCGCGCAGTGCCTGCGCCGCACCACCAAGGCCGACTTCTCCAGCGAGGCCTTCACCGGCCTGCGCCGCCACCGCGACCAGATCCTCGCCCTGGCCGGCGACTCCCGCCTGGCCGGCCTGGGCCTGGCCGACGCGGCGCTGCTCGATCGGGCCTGCCGGCGCGCCTTCCTGGAGGACGATCCCCGCAGGGACGTCGAGCGGTTCATCGCCGCCGAGAACTGGCTTCGAGCCCTGCCCGCCCGCCTGACCCTGGAGTGCCCATGAGCCTGCGACTGCGCGCCGGCGTCACCCTCACCCCGACCGGCGAGACCGCCGTGCTGCTGGACGAGCGCACCGGCCGCTACTGGCAGCTCAACGCCACCGGCGTCCTCGTGCTGCGCGGCCTGCTGGCCGGACAGACCCCCGCCGGGATCGCCGGGACCCTCACCCGGGCCTGCCCGGAGGCGGCGTCCACGGCCGGGGCCGACGTCGCCGCCCTCCTGGCCCGGTTGCGCGCCGCCGGCCTCGTCACCGGGACGCCCGCCCACCGGAGGCCGGTATGAGCGTCCCCATGACGCCGGCCGAACGTCCCCGCCTGCCCTGGCGCCACCGCCCGCCCGCCCTGGCCGCGGTGGCCGCCGCGCTGCTCATCGCCCGCCTGCCGCCGGCCCGGATCCGCGCCGTCCTGGGTCTCGCCCGCCGCGGCGCCGCACCCGCCACCGCCGCGCAGGCCAAGGCCGCCCGGGACGCGGTCATCGCCGTCAGCCTCTCCTGCGCCGGGCAGGGCTGCCTGCCCCGCTCCATCGCCGCCGCCCTGCTGTGCCGCCTGCGCGGGACGTGGCCCACCTGGTGCACCGGCGTGCGCGTCCACCCGTTCGCCGCGCACGCCTGGATCGAGGCCGGCGGCCGTCCCGTCGACGAGCCTCCCGTCCACTACCACCGCACGATCGTCGTCGAGCCGCTCGGCGCCGACGGGTGACGGGGCCCGCCAGGAGGGCCCCGTGCCCGGCGGCGTCAGAAGTCGTCGGCGGTGCGGATCCGGTCGCGGATCCAGACGCCGGCCTCCTTGAGGTTGCCCGTCCCGGCGAAGGAGCCGTTCGGGCAGGTCCCGGTGGTGAAGACGGCGCCCGTGCGGAAGTCGTCGGAGAAGTTCCAGTTCACCCAGCTGATCTTCTTCTGGGCCAGCAGGTCGAGGTACTGCTGCGACCTGGCGAAGTTGTCGGCCCCGTCACCGGAGGCGCTCTGGGTGCCGAACTCGGTCACGAAGATCGGCAGCCGGTCGGCGGCCCGGGACAGCGTGGTCAGGTACTCGGCGCCGTGCGAGCCCGCGTAGAAGTGGAACGTGTACATGATGTTGGCGGCGTTGACCGGGTTGCTGACGATCTCGGACTCGTCGCCGCCGCCGGAGACGCCGAGCGACGACCACGCCCGGGTGCCGACCAGGATCGGGGCGTCGGGGTCGTGCTGCCGGATCACCGGGATGAGCTGGTGCGCGTAGTCGCGGATGACGGGCCAGGTGACGGCGTCGCCGTTCGGCTCGTTGGCGATCTCGTACAGGACGTTCTTCTTGCCGTTGTGCCGCTGGGCGATCTCGGTGAAGAACGTCCTGGCCCGGCTGAGGTTGTACATCGGGTCACCCGGGGTGAGCATGTGCCAGTCCACGATCGCGTACATGCCGCGGGCGGTGGCCATCTCGATCAGGGAGTGCACCCGGTCGGTGAACAGCCGGGGGTCGGTCTCGTAGCCGCCCTCCTGGATGTACATCGAGATGCGCAGGACGTCGGCCTTCCAGTCGCCGGCCAGCGCGTCGAGCGACGCGGTGTTGAGGCACTGGTTGTACCACTGGATGCCGTGGCTGCTCATGCCGCGCAGCTGGATCTGCTTGCCGTGCTCGTTGCAGAGCTTGATTCCGCACACGCGCAGCTGCCCGTTCGCCTGCACGGGGGTGCCGCCTCCGCCTCCGGTGGGGGTTCCGTAGACCTCCAGCTCCCACAGGGAGTAACCGTAGGGGGTGCCGCGCTGCGTCCCGTGCACGCGGACGTACCGGCCGGCGCCGGTGACGGTGAGGTCGTCGACGGCTCCGTCGCCGGAGGTGGTGGCGTAGACGTCGCTCCAGGTGGAGCCGTCGGGCGAGGTCTGCACCCGGTACGCCGTGGCGTGGGCGGCCTCCCAGGTCAGCCGCACCCGCGAGACGTCGTGCGCGGCGCCGAGGTCCACCCGGATCCACTGCGGGTCCACCCCTTCGGCGCTGGCCCAGCGGGTGGACGTGCTGCCGTCCACCGCCTTGCCCGGCTCCAGTCCGGCGGCCTCGACCGAGGAGGCCGTCACGGGCCTGCCCTGCGACACCAGGGGATCGGCCGCCTGCCGCGCCCCCGCGCCGGACGGCACCGCCAGCGGCAGCGCCATCACGGCCGCGATCGTTAAGATCCTCGCTACTGCGCTTCGCCTCACGAACGACTCCGATTCTCCGGGAACAGGCGGGGAGAGGGAGCCGTCCAGGCTCCACCCGGTTAGGAAGGCTTCTTAACTTGCGGCGCAGCCTAAGTTGACAACCGGCCTTACGCAAGACCCAAAGTTCCAGAAAGGGTCCGGCCGCTACTCCTGGCCTTTCGGGGTGTGTCCGGGCGGTGCCCGGTCTTGTACCGTTCACCTGTGGAGCCGGGTGGGGGTGCCGTGACGTCCGATCCGCGTCCGCTGGCCGAGGGCGATCCCCGGCGGATCTCGGGCTACCTGCTGACCGGCGTGCTGGGGGCCGGCGGCCAGGGCGTGGTCTACCTGGGCCGCACGCCGCAGGGGCGGCCGGTGGCCGTCAAGACGCTGCACGCCCGCCTGGCGGGCGACGCCGAGGCCCGGGAGCGCTTCCTGCGGGAGGCGGCGATCGCCGCGCGGGTGGCGGCGTTCTGCACCGCGCGCGTGCTGGACGCGGGTGTCGAGGACGGTCGGCCGTACCTGGTCAGCGAGTACGTGGCGGGCCCGTCCCTGGAGGGGCTCGTGGCCCGGGACGGGCCGCGCGCAGGCGGTGGCCTGGACCGGCTGGCGATCACCACGCTGACGGCGCTGCAGGCCATCCACCGGGCCGGCGTCGTGCACCGGGACCTCAAGCCGAGCAACGTGATCATGGGGCCGGAGGGGCCGGTGGTCATCGACTTCGGCATCGCCCGCGTCCTCGAACAGTCCACCACCGGCTCCGGCCTGGTCGGCACCCCGGCCTACCTGTCGCCCGAGCTGCTGAACGGCGACCCCGCCGGCACGGCCTCGGACGTGTTCGCCTGGGCCGCCACCATGGTCTACGCCGCCACCGGGCACCGGGCCTTCCCCGGCGCGGTCACGGCGGTCGTCCTCAACGCGATCATGACGCGCGACCCCGACCTGACGGGCGTGCCCGGCCACCTGCGCGCGCTGCTGGCCGCCTGCCTGGCCAAGGATCCCGCCTCCCGGCCCGCCGTCGCCGGCCTGCTCACCGCCCTCACCCAGGAACGCTCCCTGCCCGGCCCCCGGGCGGCCCTGCCACGCCGCCGCCTGGTGCGGGCGCTCGCGGCGGGCGCCGTCGTCGCCGCGGTCCCGGCGGCGTACGGGCTGGTGAGCCTGTTCTCCCCCGGTGCCACCGTCCCGTTCGGGAGCCTCGTGCGCGAGCCGGTCGCGGGCCGCCAGAAGTGGATCCTGTCGGTGGCGCTGAGCCTGCTGAACAACCGCCCGGTCGTGGTCAGCGGCGGCTACGACGGCACCCTCGCCGTGGCGGACCTGGCCACCGGCGCTCCCGTCGGCGCCGCGCTGCTGGGCCACCGGGGGCCGGTCTGGTCGGTGGCGACGGGCCGGTTACCCGGCGGTCCCTTCGCCGTCTCCGGCGGCTCCGACGGCACCGTGCGCGTGTGGGACCTGACGACCGGCACTCCGCTCCTGCGACCGCTCACGGGGCACCGGGCCTCGGTGGAGTCGGTGGCCGTCGGCCGGCTCGGCGCCCGGCCCGTGGCGGCCTCCGGCAGCTCCGACGGCACCGTGCGCGTGTGGGACCTGACGAACGGCGCTCCGGTCGGCGCACCCGCCGAGGACCACGCGTCCTGGGTGCTGGCGGTCGCCGTGGGACGGCTCGGCGACCGTCCCGTCGTGGCCTCGGGCGGCCATGACGGCGCCGTCCTCGTCTCCGACCTGGCCACCGGCGCCCGGATGGCCGGGCGCGCCCGGGCCCACCGCGGCCCGGTGGAGTCGATGACGGTCGGGCAGGTCGGTGACCGGCCCGTGGCGATCTCCGGCGGCGGCGACGGCGACCACACCGTGCGGGTCTGGGACCTGGCAACCGCCGCGCCGGTCGGCGCGCCGCTGGCCGGCCACCGGAGCTGGGCCCTGGGCCTGGCGGCGGGCGAGCTGCCCGGCGGTCGCGCCGTGGCGGTCTCCGGCGGCTACAGGGACGAGACGGTGCGGGTGTGGGACCTCGCCGCGGGGAAGCAGCTCGGCGGGCCCTTCCTCGGCCATCGGGGCCTGATCGAGTCGGTGGCGGTCGGGCTGCTGGACGACCGGCCGGTGGCGGTGTCCGGCGGTGACGACGGCAAGGTGCGGGTGTGGAGCCTGGAGGCGCCGTACCCGCCTGCCACGGGCTGATCGCCCCGGTCAGCCGCTCGCCGTGGCCGCCCGGCGCAGGCACCACAGGCGGCGGGCGAGCGCGACCGCCCCGAGCGCGCAGCAGGTCAGGGAGAACAGCGCCAGCAGCGGCATCAGCCAGGCCACGACGATCCAGTACTGGAAGCTGAACGCCCCGCTCTGGATGCCGATCAGCGCCGGCAGCAGCACGCCCGAGACCGTCACCAGCGCGAGGGGCGCCAGCCGCAGGACCAGCCGCGGCCGGCGCGCCGCACGGCGTCGCGTGGCCCAGCGGCGCGCCCGGACGGCGGCGGTGACCAGCAGCGCGGCCATCACCACCGTGAGGCCGAGCAGGACCGCGTTCACGACGGTCAGCGGGTTGTCCATCGGCGTGGCCGGGGCGCCGGCGCGTTCGGCGAGGAGGTTGGCCGCCAGCAGGCCGGGCGCGCCGCCGCTGTTGGTGAGGACGAGGGCACCCACGCCGGTCGCGGGCGCGAAGGCCATGTCCCCGGTCCAGGTCGCCAGGGTTCCGCCGTGACCGATCACCGGCGCCGGGGAGCCCGCACTGGCGGGGCGGGCCTGCCAGCCGAGGGCGTAGCCGGCGGCTCGCGGCTGGACGGTGTGCATCTCGGCCAGGGAGCGGGCGCTCAGCAGGCTCGTGCCGAGGGTGCCCTGGTTGAACCGGAGCCAGCGCACCATGTCGTCCAGGGTGGAGATCACCCCGCCGTTGCCGACGCAGCTGCCCGGCATCTCCGCCGTCGCGACGGCGAGGCCGAGGACGACCTCGTACCCGGACGACAGCCCCTCGGCGCGGTCGGAGCAGCCGAGCGTCGAGCCGGTGCCGGTCATGCCCAGCGGCTCGAACAGCTCGGCGCGCAGGAAGGCGTCGAAGTCCCGGCCGGACACCACCTCGACGATCCGGGCCGCGATCGAGTAGTTGGTGTTGTGGTACTCGGGGCGGGTCCCCGGGTCGGCGGCCAGGGTCTTGCCCGCCAGCCCGGCCACGACTTCACGGGCGGTGCGCGGGGGCGGGAAGACGTACTCGTCGTTCGTGCTGATCGACAGCCCGGAGGTGTGGCTGAGGAGCTGACGCACGGTGATCCGGGTGAAGCGCGGGTCGGCCATCGTGAAGGCGGGCAGGTGGCGCACGACCGGGTCGTCCAGGGAGACGCGGTCGCGGTCGGCCAGCAGCATGATCGCCGCCGCCGTCATCGACTTGCTCATGGACGCGATCCGGAACCGGGTCCGGGGCGTCACGGGGTTGCCGTCGCCGTCCCGGCCGCGGGTGATCGTCTCGATCGAAGAGCCGTCGATGACGGCCGCCGCGACGCCCGGCGTGCCGTAGACGGAGCGGTAGTCGTCGACCAGCCGTCCGCTGGCCGCATGGGCCGGCGCCGTCCAGCCGGGCAGCAGCGCGAGAAGTAGACAGGCCGCGGGAAGGAGGAGGAGATGTCGGGAACGCACGATGTCGAACCTAGGGAGGGCGATCAGCGCCCGGCATCACCCCGGGGAGTGAGCCGTGACCACCCCTTGGGGTGGCCTCGCCCTTGGGGTGGCCTCGTCAACCGGGCAGGTCGTTGCGGCCGACGAGCCCGTTCTCGTACGCGTGGATCACCGCGTGCACACGATCCCGCAGGCCGAGCTTCTGCAGCACGGCCCGGACGTGCGTCTTGACGGTGTTCTCGCTCAGCACCAGCTCCGCGCGGATCTCGCCGTTGGACCTGCCGCGGGCGAGCAGCCCGTAGACCTCGGCCTCGCGCGGGGTCAGGCCGTCCAGCGCCGCAGCCCGCCGCGCCGGCACCCGGCGGACGAGATCGAGGATCGTCGCGGCCACCCCCGGGGCCAGGGCCGCCGTCCCGGAGGCGACGTCGCACACGGCCTGGGCCAGGGCGGCGGGCCGGACGTCCTTGGTCAGGTAGCCGCTCGCGCCGGCCCGGACGGCCGCCACGACCAGCTCGTCGTCGTCGAAGGTGGTCAGCATGAGCACCCGGGTGGCGGGCGCGATCCTGACGATCTCCGTCGTGGCGGCGACGCCGTCCACGCGCGGCATGCGGACGTCCATCAGCACCACGTCCAGCCGGTGCCGCCGGACGACCTCGATCGCCTCGCCGCCGTCGGCGACGTCGTGGGTGACCTCGATGCGCTCGTCGGCCGACAGCACCGTGCGGAGAGAGGTCCGCAGCAGCGCCTGGTCGTCGACGAGCATGACGCGGATCCCGCTCATGCCCCCTCCTTCGTGGGCAGCCGCGCCCGCAGCACCCACCCGTCGTCCCCGTCGTCGACCGACAGTGTGCCGCCGGCGTTGTGCACGCGTTCCCTGATGCCCATCAGCCCGGTTCCCGGTCCGCCGCCGCCGCGGCGGGTCCTGCCGCCGTCGTCGCGCACCTCCACCGTCACCTCGGCCGGGCTCCAGTGCAGGCGGACGGCCACCTCGACGGGGGGTTCGAGGTGGCGCAGCGCGTTGGTGACGCCCTCCTGCACGGTGCGGACCACCGCGACCTCGGCGCTCAGGCTCAGGGGCCGCCGCTCCCCCGTCTCCGCGTACGTCACGGCGTGCAGCGGGCTCGCCGCCGAGGCCATGAGGGCGGGGATGGCGTCGATCGAGATCGGGACCTCCCGGGGCCGGGGATCGCCGCCCGGCTCCGTCCCGCCCGGCTCCGTCGCGCCCGCCTCCGGCCCGCCCGGGGCGGCCCGGCCCAGGGTGGACAGCATCGCCCGCAGGCCCTGGTGGGCGTCCCTGCCGGTCTCGGCGATGTCACCGAGCTCGCGGCGCGTCGCCGGGTCCGTCGTCGTCACCGCCGCGGCCTCGATCCGCGCGACCATCACGGTGACCGTGTGGGCGATCACGTCGTGCAGGTCGCGCCGGATGCCGGCCCGCTCGCCGGCCACCGCCGCCGCCAGGCGTTCCCGTTCGGCGCGCAGGCCCGCCTCGCGCCTGCGGCGCGCCGCCAGCGCCGCCAGCCACCCGCTGACGACGACGAGCATCAGCAGCCCGCCCTCGGCCGGCCGGGTCCATCCCGGCACGCCGGGGAGCGACCTGGCCCACGTCACCAGCTCGGTGAAGACGATCCCCGTCACGGCGACGGCCAGCGCCGCCACCGCCGACCTGACCGGCACCAGGGTGGTCAGCCGCCACAACACGAGCGGGAAACACGCGGCCGAGGGCAGCACGCTGGGCGACCAGCCCGGAAACGGCGTCACCGCCAGGACCAGCATCGCCACCGCTGCGCACCCGTACCCCGCCCAGGGCCGCCGCCCGGCCAGCGACGCCCCCACGTGGAGCAGGCCCGCGGCGGCCGCGGCGAGGAGGATCTGCCACAGGCCCCCGCCGAGGTGCAGGACGCCCACCAGGGTGATCACCGTCAGCGGGGCCAGCACCACGTGCGCCACCGGCGTCGCCACCGCCCACATGCTCCGGCGCTCGGCGGCTGTCACGGTCGTCGCCTCCAGGCAGGCTCACGGTCAGGGAGCCGTGCCCCGGCTCGAGGTGCCCCAGGATAGCCAGCGGTGAGCCGCTCCCGTGTTCTATGATCATGCGCCTATGAGCCCTTCGCGCACTTTGTCCGCCACGGAAGTCCGCTCGGAACGGCTGCTGCTGCGCAGGGCGCACGCCGCCGACCGGGAAGCGATCGTCGAGCTCATGACCGACCCCGAGGTGCAGGCCCACCTCGGCGGCCCCCGGCCGCGCGGCGACGTGGAGAAGCAGTTCGACACGGTCATGGCCACCGGCGCCCCCAGGCCCGGCAACTTCGTCATCGCGGACGGCGCGACGGACCGCCTGCTCGGGACGTTGATGCTCGGCCGCCGGGCCAGGGACCTGCCCGGGCACGTCACCGAGGACGGCGAGGAGCTGGAGCTGGGTTACGTGCTGCGGCGCGGCGCCTGGGGCGCGGGGTACGCCTTCGAGGCCGCGACGGCCGCGTTGCGCGCCGCGGCCGGCGAGCTCCCCGACCAGCCGGTCGTGCTCGTGACCCAGACCGCGAACGAACGGTCCCTGGCGCTCGCGGCCCGCCTCGGCTTCCGCCCCGTCGGCACGTTCGAGGAGTGGGGCGCCGAGCAGACCCTCTGCGCCGCCGACCTTTCGGCGTTCCGCCTCCAGCACGCTGAGTGGCGCCGAACACCTCGTTGAGCAGCCTCCGCTGGGCGAGCCGGAACGCCGCCGCGATGGACAGGTCGGCGTCGTCCACGCAGGTCAGCGCTCGTCCAGCTGCCCGGCCAGCTGCTCCAGGCCGCCCCTGATGAGCCGTCCGTACTCGTCGTCGCCGAGCGCGCCGATCGTGGCCCGCGCCTGCCGCAGGTGCTCGCGGGCGCGGCCGAGATCGCCCAGCTTGCGGTAGCACTCGCTCAGGTTGAGGTGCAGCGACGGGTAGAGGCCGGCCACGGAGAGCGGCACCCCTGCCTGGGCCACCTGCTCGTCGGTGACCAGGTCGACGGCGGCCAGCGCCCGCAGGTCCCACTTCAGCTCCTCGTGCGGGTCGTCCTGAACGTCGGCCATCGAGTGGGCCAGGACGCACACGTGCAGCGGATCGCCTTGCTCGCCGCCGATGTCATCCCAGACCTGGGCGAACAGCTCGCGGGCGGCGTCCCGCCGGCCTTGCTGGTGGTGCAGCGCCACTCCTTGGCCGATGCGGGCCATCGTCGGGTCGGTGGTCATGAGCGGCTCCTTCGCCTGATCAGTGCCGGACCGTGCGGGTGAGGCGGCGCAGGGCGTCGCGGGCGGGCGCGCCGGCGGGGGCGGGCCGGCGCGGCGCCGTCGGGTCGGGGTGCCGGTCGCGCAGCGGCTCCCGCGCGGCCTGCGCGCTGATCCCGATCACGGTGTGCGTCATGCGGAGCAACACTAGCCGGACGGGGCAGGTCAGTGACCCCCGCTGACGAGCGGCAGCCACAGGACGAACCTGGCCCCGCGCGGCGAGTCCTCGGCCGTGAGGGTGCCGTGGTGGGTGTGCGCGATGTCGCGGGAGATGGCCAGGCCGAGCCCGCTGCCGCCGGGGTCGCGGCGGCGGCCCTCGTCGAGGCGGACGAACCGTTCGAAGACGCGTTCCCGGTGGGCGGGCGGGATGCCGGGCCCGTCGTCGGTCACGGTGACCGCGACGCCGTCGTCGGCCGGTTCGACGCCGACCTCGACGGAGGATTCGGCGTGCCGCTGGGCGTTGGTCAGCAGGTTGTCGAGCACGCGGATCAGCTGCATGCGCGAGCCGCGGATCTCCAGCCCCCTCGGGGCGTGGACGCGGATCGGCACGGGGCCCGGCTGCTCGCTGGCCTCGGCGGCGACGAGCTCGCCGAGATCGATGCGTTCGGGAGGCGAGGGGTCGGCGGCGCGGAGGCGGGCGAGCAGCAGCAGGTCGTTGACGATCGCCTCCAGCCAGCCGGCCGTGGCCAGCGCGCTGCACAGCGTCTCGCGGGGATCGACGTCCTCGGGGTAGAGCAGCGCCTCCTCCAGTTGCGTGCGCAGCCCGGCGATCGGGGTGCGCAGCTCGTGGCTGGTGGTGGAGGCGAACTGGCGCAACTGCTCCACCGCGCCCTCCAGCCGGCTCAGCGTGTGGTTGGCGGTGGTGGCCAGCCGGGTGATCTCGTCGCGGCCCGGCGGCACCGGCACGCGCATGCTCAGGTCGCTCACCGTGATCTGCGAGATCCTCGCCCTGATCGCCTCGACGGGCCGCAGCGCCCGCCCCACCAGCACCCACGCGGTCCAGGCCGCCAGGCCGGTGAACAGGGCGGTCCCGGCCACGACGGCGTACTCCAGCTCGTGCGTGGCCAGCAGGTCCGGCTCCGGAATGCCGGCGTACACGACGGGCGCGTCCGGTGCCGGGGACAGGCGGATGGCCTGCAGCAGGATGCACCTGCCCTGCGGCGGGCACTCGGTGCGCGGCTGGAAACGAGCGTCCGGCGGCGGCCGCAGCCTGCTGAGCGGCACGGTCGGCGAGGCCTCCCGGCTGGCCTTGACCACCCGGTTACGGGCGTCCACGACCTGGATGAGATCGACGGGCGGGTTGGCCGGGATCGGATGCGGCACGTATCCGTCGCGGGCGATCGGGCTCCACTGGCTCGCCACCCGTTCGGCCTGGCGGAAGGCGTCGGACTGCACCCGCCAGCGGATGGCGAGGTCCACGGTCGCGCCGAGCACCACCAGCACGCACATCGCGAACAGGGCCGCGATCAGCGTGCATCGGGCCCGGACCGAACCCGGGCGGGCGAGGGTCGGCATGTCACCTCCGTACGGCCACGAACACCTCCGGTCACATCGCAGTCACGCGCTGCGACATAACCGGGCCGTCCCGGGAGGCAGGCGAAGGGCCGCATCCGGCCGGAGCATGACGAAGCGGAGGCCGGGCACGCCGGCGGCCGTGCGCGCGACGCGGTCACGGCCGCCGGCACCGGAGCCGGCGCTGGTCCCGTTCACCCGGCCCGTTCGCCCTGCCCGATCCATCGGTCAGGACATTCGGGACAGCAGGCCGTGCGGGTCGAGCACGTACTTGCGCGCCGCGCCCTGGTCGAACTCGTGGTATCCCCGCGGCGCGTCCTCAAGGGAGATCGGCGTGGCGTTGACGGCCTTGGCGATCTGCACCCGGTCGTGCAGGATCGCCTGCATGAGCTGGCGGTTGTAGCGCATGACGGGGCACTGGCCCGTCGCGAAGCCGTGCGACTTCGCCCAGCCCAGCCCGATGCGGATGGACAGCGAGCCCTGCTTGGCGGCCTCGTCGGAGGCTCCCGGGTCGCCTGTCACGTACAGGCCGGGGATGCCGATCGCGCCGCCCGCCCTGGTGACGTCCATGAGCGCGTTGAGCACCGTGGCGGGGCGCTCCACGTCCGCCTCGCTGCCGTGCCCGCGGGCCTCGAAGCCGACCGCGTCCACGGCGCAGTCGACCTCCGGCTCGCCGAGGATCTGCTCGATCTGGTCCCTCGGCTCGCCGAGGGCCACGTTGACGGTCTCGCAGCCGAAGCTGCGCGCCTGCTCCAGGCGCTCCTTGTTGAGGTCGGCGACGATGACGACGGCCGCCCCCAGCAGGAACGCCGAGGCCGCCGCGGCGAGCCCCACGGGGCCTGCGCCGGCGATGTAGACCGTCGATCCCGGCCCGACGCCCGCGGTCACGCAGCCGTGGAAGCCGGTGGGGAAGATGTCGGCGAGCATGGCCAGGTCGAGGATCTTCTCCATCGCCCGGTCCTTGTCGCGGAACTTCAGCAAATTCCAGTCGGCGTACGGCACGAGCACGTACTCGGCCTGCCCGCCGACCCAGCCGCCCATGTCGACGTAGCCGTACGCCGAGCCGGGCCGGTCCGGGTTGACGTTCTCGCAGATCCCGGTCTTGCCCTCCTTGCAGTTGCGGCATCGGCCGCAGGCGATGTTGAACGGCACGGACACCAGGTCGCCGGTCTTGACGAACTCCACGCCGGGGCCGGTCTCGACGACCTCGCCGGTGATCTCGTGGCCGAGGACGAGCCCCGGGGGCGCCGTGGTCCGGCCGCGGACCATGTGCTGGTCGCTGCCGCAGATGTTGGTCGCGACCGTCTTGAGTATCGCGGCGTGCGGCAGTTCGCGCCCGACGTTGGCCGGGTTCACCCCGGGGCCGTCCTTGAGCTCGAACCCGGGGTAGTCGATCTCGTGAACCTCTACCTTGCCCGGGCCTTCGTACACGACTCCCTTGTTGCCAGGCATGTGGTGATCTCCCTCGATCGGAAGTGATGGACGTACGGTGCGCTGCACAGGCTCGGAGATCACCTCCCTTCCGGAGGGGCGGAGGACACCGGCAAGCGTTTTGTCCCCAATATTCGAATATATCCCGAGAGCTCGCCCTAAATCCGATTTGTTGATTTTTCACTGTTTTGCCCGCAGCGCCCGGGCGGGCGGACACCAGGCCGTCAGGCCCGCGCCGGGCGCGGACCGGCGGCCAGCGCGGCACGCTGAGCCGCGCTCAGCCGGTCCGGCCGCGGGACGACGGCGAACGCGCCGGGCCCCGCCCGCTCCACCATGAGCGGATCGGCCAGGATCGCCCGGCGGCCGATCGCCTCCAGGGCGCCGGCCGCCCGCCGGACCGGCCACTCCAGCGCCGCGGCGAGCGCGTCCACGGTGAGCGGCCGGGCGGCGTGCACCAGCGCGGCCACCACGGTCAGCGCGTCACGGACGACGGCGTCGGTGAGGTCGCTGCCGTTCATCTGGTCGCTGATCCAGGAGAAGAAACCGGCCATCCGCTCCAGCCGGGCGCCGGCGGGCGTGCCTGCGCCGAAGAGCTCGATCCCGCGCCGCGCGGCCGCCGCGACCTCGGCGTGCGCCCCGGTGTCGGCCTTGAACGCCCGGAGCCAGACGTCGTCGTCGATGACGTACCGCTCGCGGCGGCCCGACTCCTGCGTGCGCCTGACCAGCTCGATCTCCTCCAGGTAGCCGATGGCCTTGGACACCGACGCCGGGCTGACCTGGAGCCCGCGTACGAGCTCGGCCGACGTCAGGCTCCCCGGCCCGGAGGCCAGCAGGCAGACGAACACCCGGGCGGGCATCCGCGGCAGCCCGACCCCGGCCAGCAGCGCGGCGAACTGCTCCACGAACCCGCGCAGCGACTCCTGCCGCCCGCCCACCGGCGGCTCCACGGCCTGCGCCGGCCTGCGGCGGCGGGCACGCCGCCCGGCGGCCTGCTGGGCACGGTCGGCCAGATAGCCGCCGTGCGCGCCGTTGCGCGCCACCTCGCGGCTGATCGTGGAGGTGGGCCTGCCCAGCCGCCTGGCGATCTCGGCGTATCCCAGCCCTTCGGCCAGCCAGCCGGCGATCCGCCGGCGATCCTCGTGCGTCAGCCTGCCTCCGGGCATCGCATCGCCTCCTGTCGGTTCACGGGTGCGTTCACCCACAGTACATTGCAACGATCCGTCGACATGAATTGCCTTTCACGACAATGCTGTTGCAACGATTTGCTGACAAAATCCCAGGTGAACAGCGATATTGAAGGGATCTATCGTTGACGATATCTGAAACGCAACGTAGCCTTTTCCCGCCCGGAAAGAATCCGCCGAACAAGGAAATCCCTCATGGACGTGACCCGGACGCGAGCACGCGTCTCCGAACTGCTCGCGGAATACCGCATCCCCAGCGCCGCGATCGGCGTCCTCGCCAACGGAGAGATCACCGACTTCGCCGCCGGCGTCCGCGACACCACCACCCGCCGGCCCGCGACCCCCGACACCGTCTACCAGTGCGGCTCCGTCTCCAAGACCTGGACCGCCCTGGCCTTCATGCAGCTCGTCGACGAGGGCAAGGCAGCCCTCGACGAGCCGGTGCGCGCCTACCTGCCCGGCTTCCGCGTCGCCGACCCCGGCGTCAGCGCCACGGTCACCCCCCGCCACCTCCTCAACCACACCAGCGGCATCGAGGAGGACTACGCGGACCCGGGCGAGGACGACGACGTGTACGAGCGCATGGTCGCCAACATCGCCGGCGCCCGCCAGGTCCACCCTCTGGGCCACACCCACGGCTACAGCGCCGCCCTCGGCTACGCGATCCTCGCCCGCATCATGGAGGTGATCGACGGCGCGCGGTGGGACGACATCATGAAGACCCGCCTGTTCGACCCCCTCGGCCTCACCTCGACGACCACCCGGCACGACCACGCCGACCACAGCCGGACCGCGACCGGATACCTCGTCCGCTCCCTCGCCGAAGGCCCCGTCGAGTCACCCCTGGCCCACCTGCCACGCGCCTTCGG
Source organism: Nonomuraea thailandensis (assembly GCF_024172165.1). Lineage (GTDB taxonomy): Bacteria > Actinomycetota > Actinomycetes > Streptosporangiales > Streptosporangiaceae > Nonomuraea > Nonomuraea thailandensis. Next base: position 4,036,350 of record NZ_JAMZEB010000002.1, read on the forward strand.
CCCCGGCGGCACCATCAACACCACCGCCCGCGACCTGCTCACCATGGCGCACGTCCTCCTCAACGAGGGAACGGCGCCGAACGGCACCAGGATCGTCTCCCCCGCCATCATCCGCGAGATGACGCAGTCGCGCGTCCCCGTCCCCGACCCGTACCTGTTCGGACCGGAATGGGCGCTGGGTCTCATCGTGTGCGACTGGCACGGCCACACCGTCTACGCCCACGACGGCAGCGCGGTCAGCCAGAGCGCCCGCCTGCGGATCCTGCCCGAAGCGGGCATCGCCATCGCGATGCTCGCCAACGCCGGCCCCCGCGACACCTTCTACCGCAAGGTGTTCAACCACATCCTGACCGACCTCGGCGCCGTCACCATCCCCGCCCTGCCCGAGCCCGACCCCGCCCTGACCCTCGACCTGTCCCGCTACGAAGGCTCCTACGAGCGCCCCGGCACCCGCTACGACGTGGCCGCCGAGAACGGCGAGCTCCACCTGAGGTTCACCCTCAACCCCATGGAGGCGCAGCTCCTCGGCAAACCCCCGCACCTCGACTACAAGCTGCTCCCCATCAGCGACACCCACTTCCTGATGCCCTCCGACGATCCGCTCGAAGACCCCCAGACCGTCGCGATCTACGGCTTCGAGAACGGCTCCGCCCAGTATTTGCACACCAATTGCCGAGTCCATCCGAGAACCGAACAGAAGGGCGCCACCGTGCACGTCATGGCCATTTCCACGATCTCCGACCACGAAGGCTTCTGGGACGCGCTGAAACAGGCCTACGGCCGGCTCCCCAGCGGCGCCAGCTGGACACTCGCCGTAGCCGGTACCGACGGCGCCAAGGCCGTGAACGTCATCGTCCACGACTCGGTCGACACCGTCAGGGCCTTCTTCGACCACCACACCGCCCCCTTCGCCACCACGGAATACTTCGAGGCCGACGCCGCCAACGCCGTCGGCCTCCCCATGGCCTGAACAACCCGCTTGCGTCTCAAGCGGCTTGAGGTACCACAGTGGCCTCATGACCGACCACGACCTGTACGCCATCGGCGACGCCGCCCGCCGCAGCGGCCTGAGCGTCAGCGCCGTCCGCTTCTACGCCGACACCGGCCTCATCCCGCCCACGAGCCTCAACGAGGCCGGCCACCGCATGTACGACATCCAGGCCATCGCCCGGCTCGAACTCGTCCGTACCCTGCGCGAGCTCGACACCGACCTGGAGGAGATCCGCCGCCTGCTCGACGGCGGCACCACCCTGCACGACCTGCTCACCACCCACCTGCGGATCGTCGAACGCCAGGGACGCACCCTGAGCGCCAGGCGGGCCGTGCTCAGAACCCTCATCAAACAGGGCGGCACGACCGCGCAGGCCGGCCTGATGCACAAACTCGTCTCGATGACCGACGAGGAACGCGAACAGACCATCGACGACTTCTGGAACGACGTCGGCCGGGACCTCGACGTCCCAGAAGGCTTCGTCGACCGCCTGCGGGCCATGCGCCCCGTCCTGCCCCCGGACCCCACGGCCGCCCAGCTCGAAGCCTGGATCGAGCTGGCCGACCTGGTGACCGGCCCGGCCTTCCGCGACGCCGTCCGCGCCTATCTGCGGGACACCTACTCCGCACCTGAGGCCCGCACCCTGGCCACCGAGCCGTTCCAGCACTTCGTGCACGTCAGCGGAGCCCCGCTCATGGCAGAGCTCCTCGCCGCCCACCGCGCCGGGCAGTCCCCCCGCTCCCCCCGGGCCCAGGAGGCCGTCACCCGCTTCATGCGGGCGGCCGCCGCGCTGTCCGGCACACCGCTCACCCCCGAGCTCCGCAACCGGATGGCCGACGGATACCGGCAGATCCCCGGCATCCTCCGCCGGCTCGCCGAAGAGGAGGCCACCTCCGGACGCCCCCTCTACGACGCCACCCACGGCCGCTACCTGTCCCTGGTGGCCCTCATCAACGGAACCCCCACCGACGAGGACCACGACTCCCTCCCCTACACCTGGATCGCCGAGGCCATGCGCGACTGAAAAAAACATGACACAAGACGTCGGGTTTTCCAGCGATCGTGGATCCACCGGGTCAGCACCGAAACGGGTGCGGACCACGACAGAAGGACCTCCATGCGCGAAACGCCCGACGAGCTCAAGGAGCTTCAGGCTCTCCTCGAAGCCTCCCTCTCCCGCTCCACCTCACACCTGCGCTCGATCGTCACCGGCAACACCGTGACCGCCGAGCGGCTCACCCGGATCCTGACCGGCATGCGCACCCTCGCCCTGTCCACCGTGACGGCGAAGGGCGAGCCGCGGATCAGCGGCGTGGACGGGCACTTCCTGCACGGCAAATGGCACTTCGGCACAGCACGCGGCGCCGCCAAGGCCCGCCACCTCGCCGCCCGCCCCGCCGTCAGCGCCGCCCACCTGCGCGGCGAGGACCTGGGCGTGTTCACCCACGGCACCGTGGAGATCCTCAACCCGCCGCACGGCGAGCCGGCCCCGGACTGGCCGTACCTGCTCGCCTACTTCAAGGACTTCTACGGCGACGACCTCTTCGACTGGGACAACGAGGTGGTCTACTACCGGCTGCACCCCCACTGGATGACCGCCTACGCCCCCGACCTCGAAAAACTCACCGCGTAGTGACGTGATCGACGTGCCCGGCATGGGCGGGCCGCCTGCCCGCCCATGCTCCGCCGTGCCGAGAAGGAATGGACCAAGATTGACCGCGTTCGTACGAGACGTCACCGCCATGGGGTGCGAGACCATCGAAGTGGTGGGGGCCCGCACCAACAACCTGCGCGACGTGTCCGTCAGCATCCCCAAAGGGTGGCTCACCGCCTTCACCGGAGTGAGCGGCAGCGGCAAGACCTCGCTGGCCATCGACACCCTGCACAACGAGGCCCAACTGCGCTACCTCGAAGGCCTCTCGCCGTTCGTCCGGCAGTACATCACCCAGCGCAACCGGCCGAAGGTCGACCGCATCCTGGGACTCGGCGCCACACTCGCGGTCGACCAACGCCGCCTCAACCGCAACCCCCGCTCCACCGTCGCGACGATCACCGGCATCGACGGGCACCTGGGCCTGCTGTACTCGCGCCTCCCGGCCATCGGCGCCGACCCGGCCGCGAACAACCTGACCACCGCCCATTTCGACCGCAACACACCCGAAGGAAGCTGTACGGACTGCCACGGCGTCGGCGGGCGCTGGCAGGCGCAGGAAGACCTGATCATCACCCACCCCGAGCTCCCGCTCTTCGAAGGAGCCTCACCCTGGTACGCCAAATGGCGCTCAGGAGAGCACGCCTTCATCCCGGCGCTCGCCGGCAAACGCGGCGTGGACCTCACCCGGCCATGGCAGAGCCTGCCGGAGGAATTCCGCCACTGCGTGCTGCACGGCACCGGCGAGGAGAAGGTCGAGGCGACCGTCGACATGTCCAGCAAGAAGGAGACGGTCTCGGTCACCTACACCTCCAGCCAGCCGCTACGAGGCGCCCTCGCCGAGGTGGAACGGGTGTTCCTCAACGCCCGGACCGCCACCGCCAAGCAGCGCTACCTGCCGTACATGCGCAAGCGGCCATGCGCCACCTGCGGCGGCAGCGGATACGACCACGCGGCCCGATCCGTGCGGCTCGCCGGGCTGACCTACCCCGACCTCCTCGACGTGGACGTACGAGAGGTACGCGACTGGGCGACCCGCGTGACGCGCGACCTGCACACCCGGCAACGCGAGGTCGGCGAGCCGCTCCTGCAGGACCTCGGCCGCAGGCTCGGCATCCTCGACCGGCTCGGCCTGGCCCACCTCCAGCTGTCCCGGAGCGCGGCGACGCTGTCCGGAGGCGAGCTGCAACGAACCCGCCTCGCCGCGCAACTCAGCACCGAACTGAGCGGAATCGTCTTCGTCCTCGACGAACCCGGCACCGGCCTGCACCCGGCGGACAAGGCCCACCTGCTCGGCATCGCCCTGGAGCTCCGCGAGGCCGGCAACACGGTGCTCCTCGTCGAGCACGACCCCGAACTCATCGCCCGAGCCGACTGGGTGATCGACCTGGGACCCGGCGCGGGCCGCCTCGGCGGCGAAGTCCTGGTGTCCGGCCCTCCCGCCGACGCCGCCGCCCACCCTGCCTCCCTGACCGGACGCTACCTGGCCGGCCGGGGACCACGGCTGCGCCGGCCCCACCGTCCGATCGGGCAGGACACCGGCTGGGTGGAGCTGCACGGCCTGCGCGCGCACAACGTGACCGCGGACCTGGTCCGCTTCCCCACCGGCCGGCTCACCTGCCTCACCGGCGTGAGCGGCAGCGGCAAGAGCAGCCTGCTCGGCGCACTCGCGACAAGCGTGCAAGCCGCCCTGAACGCGACCAGCACCGACGCCGTGCGGCACGTGAGCGGCCTGGAGGGATTCGACTGGGTCGCCGTCGTCGACCAGGAACCGCTCGGGCGGACACCGCGCTCCAACCCGGCCACCTACAGCAAGGCCTTCGACATCATCCGCAAGCTGTTCGCCGAGACCGGCCTGGCGCGCGGGCGCGGCGTCAACGCCTCCTGGTTCAGCTTCAACACCGCGGGCGGTGGCCGCTGCGAAACCTGCACCGGCTACGGCCGCAAGCTGGTCGACATGCACTTCCTGCCGGACGTGTGGGTGGTCTGCGACGCCTGCGAGGGCCGGCGCTACCGGCCGGAGGCCCTGGAGATCACCTATCAGGGGCTGGCCATCGACCAGGTGCTGGAGCTGACCGTGGCCGAGGCCGTGGAACGGTTCGCCCGGCCCCGGCAACTCGCGGAAACACTCGCGGCCCTGAACCACGTCGGGCTCGGCTACCTCCAGCTCGGGCAGAGCGCCACGGAGCTGTCCGGCGGCGAGGCGCAGCGGCTCAAACTGGCGTCCGCGATCCAGCGCGGCGCCACGGGCCGCAAGGCGGGCCTGGTCGTGCTCGACGAGCCCGTCTCGGGCCTGCACCCGTCCGACGTCCAGCGGGTGGTGGACGCGCTCGACATGTTGCTGGACTCGGGCAACACCGTCGTCGTCGCCGAGCACGACATCCCCGTCGCCGCGTCCGCGGACTGGGTGATCGACCTGGGTCCCGGAGCGGGCCCGGACGGAGGCGCGGTGATCGCGGAGGGCACCCCGGACACCGTCGCGACCGCGGGCACCCCCACAGCCGGGTTCTTCCGCCGGTACGCGGCGGGCCTGCCGCTCCTGGACGTGTGAGCCCTCCGCGCCCTCCCCCTTGACGATGCAGATCAGTCGTCGTGGGCGATGTGCATGAGCTGCCGCCACAGCAGCACCACGAACACCGCCGAACCCGCGAAGGCGAACCAGAAGGGAGCCGCCACACCGAACCGGGTGGCCAGGACACCGCCGATCACCGAGCCGACCACCAGACCGGCGTACACGCAGATGGTGTTGACGCTGCCCACCCGGCCCTGCAGCTCGCGCGGCACCGCCCGCTGGCGGACGGTCACCGAGGTCGTCCCCCAGATGAACGCGTGCGCGCCGAACACCAGGAAGATCCCCCCGGCCACCCACGGCGAACGGGTCAGGGCCAGCCCCAGATGGGTGAGCGTCTCGATGACGAGCCCGATCCGCATCAGGGCTCCCAGGCTCACCCTGCGGGTGATGGCCCCGTACAGGCCGGTGCCGATCAGGCCGCCGATCCCGCCGAGGGTGGTCATCAGGCCGAAGCCGATGGCGCCGAGGCCGAGCTGTTCCTGGGTGTAGAGGACGAGAACCGACCAGGCCGCGCCGAACGTGAAGTTGAAGATCAGGATGGTGAGCGCCAGCGTGCGGACCGCCGCGTGCCGGACGGTCCAGGTGAACCCGGCGACGAGCTCCCGGACGGTGTCGGGCGCGGGATCGCCGGCCTGCCGGCCGTGCGGCGGCAGCGTGATGCGGGAGACCAGGACCATCCCCGCCACCACCAGGAGCAGCTGGCTCGCGAACGGCCAGGTCAGGCCCAGGCCGAACAGCGCCGCGCCGATCGGCGGCCCGGCGAGCTGGTTGAGCGTGATGAAGCCCGTGCCCAGGCGGGCGTTGGCGATGACGAGATCGTCCTTGCTCACCATCATGGGAGTCAGCGTGGCCGTGGCGTTGTCGGCGAACACCTCGGCGATCGACCGGAGCGTGAGCGCCACCAGCGCCGTCGCCACGGTCACGGTGCCGGTCACCATGAGCGCGACGAGCGCCGCCAGCACCACCGCGCGCACCGCGTTCGCGACGAGCACGATGCCGCGCCGGTCGTAGCGGTCCGACAACACGCCCGCGTACAGGCCGAACACCAGCGGGGGCGCCCAGCTCACCAGGGCCGCCAGCGAGATCAGCAGCGGGTCGCGGGTCAACGTCGCGATCAGCAGCGGGCCCGCCGCGGCCGCGACCCCGTCACCGAGATTCGTCAGCCAGCTCGACGCCAGCAACCACCGGAATCCTGCCCCCAGCCGGGCAGGGAGAACGCGCTCCACGACTGTAATCACGAGCGCAAGACCATATGTTTTCGCGATGTTGCGGGGCAACGCGTTTTTCGCCCCGCCCGCCCACCGCTTCTCCCTGCCGTCCGGGTCAGGGGAGCCTGATCAGGCGCCGCTCCACGGCGGCGGTGACGGCGGCGGTACGCGTGTCCACGCCGAGCTTGCCGTAGATGTGCACCAGGTGGGTCTTGACCGTCGCCTCGGTGATGAACAGCCGCCTGGCGATCTCGCGGTTGCCCGCGCCGCTCGCCAGCAGCTCCAGGATCTCCACCTCCCGTACGCTCAGCGCCGGGCCGGGGTCGCGCAGCCGCCGCATCATCCGCGCCGCCACCTTGGCCGACAGCACGCTCTCGCCCCTGGCCGCGGCCCGGACGCCCTGGAACAGCTCCTCCGGCGGGCACACCTTGAGCAGGTACCCGGTGGCGCCCGCGGCCACGGCGCGCATGACGTCCGCGTCGGTCTCGTACGTCGTCAGGACCAGGACCTGCGGCGGCGAGGGCAGCGCCCGGATCCGCCGGGTGGCCTCGACCCCGTCGACGCCGTCGCCGAGCTGCAGGTCCATGAGCACGACGTCGGGCCGGCGCTCGGCGATCCCGCTCAGCGCCTCGTCGGCGCCGGACGCCTCGCCGACGACCTCGATGTCGTCCTCGCCGCCGAGCAGCGCCACCAGGCCCGCCCGGACGACCGGATGGTCGTCCACCAGGAACAGCCTCACCGCGCCCCCTCCTCCAGCGGGCGCACGGGCATCCCGGCCGCCTCCGCCTCGGGCGGGCGCACGGGCACTCCGGCCGCCCCCTCCTCCGGCAGGCGCACGGGGACCTTGGCCGCGACCGCCGTGCCCTCGCCCGGCGCGCATTCCACGATCAGGACGCCGCGCACCTCGTCCAGCCGGTCGCGCATCGCGCGCAGGCCGTATCCGCGCCCGGGAGCGGGGGCCGGCTCGGCGAACCCCGTCCCGTCGTCGAAGACGTCCAGCGTGACCTCGCCGTCCAGGTAGGACAGGGTCACCGTGGCGCTCGCGGCGCCCGCGTGGTCGCGGACGTTGGCCAGCGCGCCCTGCGCCACGCGCAGCAGCGCCGTCTGCACTTCGGGCTCCAGCGGGTACTGCTCGCCCTCCAGCCTCAGCCGCACGCGCGGCCCGCCGCCGTCACCGCTGCCGTCGCCGTCGCTGCTCGCGCACAGGCGGGCGAGCGCCTCCGGCAGCGTGCCGCCGTCCAGGCCCGGCGGCCGGAGGTCGCGGACGAACCGGCGGGCCTCGTCGAGGTTCTCCGCGGCGGCCGTGGCGGCCCGCCGTACGTGGGCGCGGGCGAGCCCCGGGTCGGTGGCCCAGACGCGGTCGGCGGCCTGCAGCAGGATGCCCATGCTGGTCAGCCCCTGCGCGAGCGTGTCGTGGATCTCCCGGGCCAGCCGCTCGCGCTCCTCCAGCACGCCGGTGCGGTGCCGCGAGGCGGCCAGCGTCTCCCGGGCGGCGATCAGGTCGTCGATGAGCAGCTGGCGGGCGGCGCTCTCGCGCTGGAGCTCCCAGAACGTCACCGCCGTCATGGCGGCGATCCCGATGGGCGCGAGGATCAGGCTCGGGTCGATCTCCTGGGCGATCTTGGTCTGGGCCACGATCACCACCAGGGTGAGCGCCGCCGCGGCCACCGCGAACGCGCGCGCGTTCAGCAACCTCAGGCACAGGAAGAGCAGCGGCACCGCGCACCAGCTGAACGACGGCGCGAGCACCACCAGCCCCAGCCAGAGCGCCGCCACGCAGCCGAGCCAGACCAGCCTCCCGCGCCCGAGCCGGCTCCACGACACCATGCCCGCCAGGTACGCCAGGGCGAGGACCGCGCAGACGACCAGCGCCGTCACGGTCTGCGCGACCATGCCGTGCCGGGACACCAGCCTCCAGGCCGAGGCGGCCAGCAGCAGGTAGAAGCCCGCATGCATGGCCCAGTTGAGCCAGACGCGCTCCCTCATCATCCTCCCCGTCCGTTCTGCCCCGACCTTATGCAGTGCCGGTGACCGGCCGGACCGGGACGGCGGCACATCAACCGATCGGTTGATCGGCGGCTCAACCCCTTGACGCCGCCGGGTCGCCCGTGCTCCCGATGCCGCGCGGCGTTGCCACTGAAAGGCTTTGACCTGCTCGAACACCTCTCGTGAAACCTGACGAACGGAAGAGACGATGACCGGTTCCCGCCGCATCCGCCTGATCGCCGCCGGCCCGCTCGCGGGCCTCGCCCTCCTGGGCGCGGCTCTCGGCCCCGCCGCCGCCGAGGCGTCCGCACCCGTCGCGCGCACCGCCGCCGAGGCGGCCCCCGCCGCGTCCGTACGGGACTCGCGCGCCGCCCAGCCGGTCGTCCGGACCGACGTGCTGTCGGCGAGCGCCGCCCTGGAGATCGCCGAGGCGGCGATGCAGGAGGCCGCCAGGCAGAAGCAGCGCGTCACCGTCGTGATCGTCGACCGTTCGGGCGCGACCCGGCTGGTGGTCAAGGGCGACGGCGCCGGCCCGCAGACCGAGGAGTCGGCCAGGCGCAAGGCGTTCACGGCCGTCTCCTTCGGCCGGGCGACCAGCGAGCTCGCCAAGGGCCTGAACGGGGGCGGCCCGACCATCGCCGACATCCCCGGTACGCTCTTCCTCGGCGGCGGAGTTCCCGTCGCCTCCGGGGGCGCGCCCGTGGCGGGCATCGGCGTCGGCGGGGCGCCGAGCGGCGACATCGACGAGGCCATCGCCCGCGCCGGTCTCAAGGCGGTCGCGGACCGGCTGCGATGAGAGGCTCGCCGGAGCCGGAGCCGGAGATGCGTTCGGGTTCGGGTTCGGGTTCGGGTTCGCGTTCGGGTTCGGAGGAGCGGCGTTGAGGGCGGCGGGGCAGGGCAGGCCGGGGCGCAGGCTCGTCCTTACCTCCTTGCTCGGCCCGGTGCTCGGATCGGTGCTCGGATCGGTGCTCGCCGCATGCGGCCGCCGCGAGGCGGAAGGAGAAGCTGTGCTGAACGAGGAACTGCTGGCAGCCGCGGCACGAGGGGATGCCGCCGCCGTCCGGGACGCGCTGCAGTCCGGGGCGGAGATCGAGGCCCGCGACGCCCAGCGCCGCACGGCGCTCCTGCTCGCCGCCGCGGCCGACCACGTCGAGGCGGCCGGGGTGCTGGTGGAGGCCGGCGCCGACCCCGACGCGCAGGACGCCCGCCAGGACACGCCCTGGCTGGTCACCGGTGTCACCGGCAGCGTCGCCATGCTGCGCGTGCTCCTGCCGGCCGGGCCCGACCTGACCGTGCGCAACCGCTACGGAGGCGTCTCCCTCATCCCGGCCTGCGAGCGGGGGCACGTCGAGTACGTCCGCGAGGTGCTGAAGACCGGGATCGACGTGAACCACGTCAACGACCTCGGCTGGACCGGCCTGCTGGAGGCCGTCATCCTCGGCGACGGCGGCGGGCCGCACCAGGAGATCGTGCGCCTGCTGATCGCCGCGGGCGCCGAGGTGAACCTCGCCGACCGCGACGGGGTGACGCCGCTCGCCCACGCGCTCGCCAAGGGCCAGACCGAGGTGGCCGCGCTGCTGCGCGCCGCCGGAGGCCGCTGACCTCCGGCTGTCAGCACACGGGGTCGGGGGTGGTGACCGCGCCGTACGCCCGCCACTCCCCCTCGGTCACGTCCCGCCCCACCGCCCGGCACAACGACGCCGCCGCCGCGTCCGCGTCGAAGGCCCAGCGGATGATCCGGCCGTCGTCCGCGCCCGCGATCAGCGCGCCGTCGGCCAGGAACGCCAGCGACCTGATGGGCGTCTGGTGACCTGAGAGGATCTCCGTGCGCCGCCGGCTCGCGACGTCCCACACCTGGACGGTCCGGTCCTCGCCGGCCGAGGCCAGGCGGCGCCCGTCCGGGCTGAAGCCGACCGCGGCGACCGGCCTGCTGTGCCCGCCCAGCGTGGCGACGGGCGTGCCCCGGTCCAGGGACCAGAGTTTGACCGTGCGATCGGCGCCGGCCGTGGCGGCGAGCCGGCCGTCCGGGCTGATCGCCACGTCCTGCACCGTGCCCTGCCCCGTCTCGATCACCTGGTGGTCCCGGCCGGTGGCCAGGTCGCGCAGGATGAGCCTGCCGTTCGGGCAGCCGAACAGCAGCAGCCGCCCGCCGGGGAGGAACGCGACCGCCGAGACCGTGTCGCGCGCGGCCCCGTCGGCGGCGGGGACCTCGGCGCCCCGGTCCCACAGGAACTGCCGCACGGCCGTCGCCGCGACGCGGTCGCCGGTGGCGTCCAGGGCCACGTCGGTGGCGGCGCCCATGCCGGCGAAGCGGATCACCGGCCCGCGCCGCCGCTGGGTGGCGACGTCCCACAGGGTGATGGTGTGGTCGCGGGTCAGCGCGGCCAGCAGGCGGCCGTCACCGCTGAGCGCCAGGGCCAGCACCTGGTCGCCGTGGCCGGCCAGCACGGTGGCCTGCCGGCCGGTGGGGTCCCAGAGCCGTACGGTGCGGTCGTCCCCGGCCGAGGCGATCGTCCGGCCGCCGGCCACCAGGTCGTTCACGGGGGCGGTGTGCCCGGCGAACGGCGGCAGGATCGGGCTGTGCAGCGTGATGTGCCTGCCGAAGCCGGCGGTGGCCAAGATGGTGCCGTCCTCGGACAGCGCGATCGCCGCGGTCTCGGTCAGGCCCCGGTCCTGGTGGCTGAACAGCGGCTCGCGGCGGGCGATGTCCCAGACGGTGACGGCGCCGTTCTCGTCGGCCACGGCGATCCTGCCGCGTACGGGGGCGGAGATGCTCCAGGCGTACGTCGGCCGGCCGGGCAGCCGCCAGGTCATGGCGGGGTCGGCGGGGTCGTCCAGGTCCCACAGCAGCACGCCGTTGCGGTCGGAGGTCGTGGCCAGCGTCCGGCCCTCCGTGGCGAAGGCCAGCTCGTGCACCTCCTCGGCGGCCAGCTCGGCCCGCGGCGTGACCGTCTCCGCGTCCCACACGACCGGCCTGCCGCCGGCGAGGCCCACCGACACCAGCAGCCGCCCGTCGGGGCTGTAGGCGAGCGCCCGGACCGGGTCCGCCGGCCCGTGACGCGGGTGGGCGGCCCAGGAGCCGCGGGCCCAGTCCCACAGCGCGATCTCCCCGCTGCCGGTGCCGACCGCGAGCGTCGTGCCGTCGGGGCTCAGGTCGATGGCGAGCGGGGCGACCGCGAACGTGCGCTGGGCCAGCCTGCGGCGGGCGGGCACGTCCCAGATGGTGATCAGCCCGCCCTCGGAGGTGAGACCGGCGGTGGCGAGCCGCGTCGCGTCGTCGCTGAAGACCGCGCGGAAGGCGTAGTGGCCGGGCCCGTCGAGCGTGGCCACCCGGGTGCGGGTCCGCGGCGACCACAGGCTGATGTCCCCGCCGTCCTGCGCCGCGGCGAGCAGCTCGCCGTCGCGGCTGAGCTCCAGGCCGTAGGCGCCTCGCTCGCCGGTGTCGAGCTGGGCTCTGCGCGGGATCGCGGCGGCGCTGAGCAGGCTGCCCCTGCTCTCGGCGTCGGGGTGGAGGCGGAAGGCGGCGACCGCCAGCAGCGCGGCCCGGTCGGGGTCGGAGGAGGACAGCAGCCGCGACTCCCCCGACAGCTGGCGGGCGAGCGTGAGCTCCTGCTGCTCGCGGGCCTCGACGCCGCCCCGTACGGCCGTCACGCCGGCGACCAGGGCCAGGACGAGCAGCACGGCCATCGTGACGAGCAGCCGGCGCAGCAGGCGGACCCGGCGGCGCGCGGCCCGCTCCTCGGCCTGCCGCTGCTCGTGGCCGGCCCGCAGGAACGCCTGCTCCAGCAGGTTCGGCTCGCGGGGACGGCGTTCGGCCCACGCCGTGGCGGCCTCGAGCTGGGCTCCGCGGTACAGGGCGCCCTGGTCACGGTCCAGCGAGTCCCAGACGAGTGCGGCCTCGGTGAGCCGCCGGTGCACCACCAGCCCGGCCCGGTCGTCGGTGAGCCAGCGGTGCAGGCGTGGCCAGGCGCGGATCAGCGCCTCGTGGGCCAGCTCCACCGTGTCGCCGTCCACGACCACGAGCCGGGCGGCGACCAGGCCGCGCAGCACGGTGGCCGTCAGCGAGGCGTCGGCCACCCCGTCCAGCTCGGCGCGGGCGATGGGCCTGCGGGTGTCCTGCGTGCCCTCGCCGAGCGCGCACAGCCGCAGCAGCACGGCCCGGCACGTCCGCCGTTGCGCGGCGGTGAAGGCGTCGTAGGTCTCCTCCGCGCTCTGGGCGATCGCGCCGCGCACGCCGCCGGTGCCGCGGTAGGCGTCCAGGGTCAGCGTGACGCCCGTACGGTGCCGCCACGTCTCGCGCAGCGCGTGCGAGATCAGCGGCAACGCGCCCGGCTCTGCCGCCGCCTCGGCCAGCACCGTGGCCAGCAGGTCGTCGTCCACGCCCAGCCCCGCGCCCGCGGCGGGCATGACGACGACCTCGCGCAACTCGTCCTCGGACATCGGCCCGACCAGGACCTGGCCGTCGTGCCCCAGCGCCTCCACCAGCGCGGGATACCGCGTGAGGTGCGGCAGGAAGTCGGCGCGCACGCCCAGCACCATCGTCGCCCGCCGTCGCGGGCCGTGTGCCGCGTCCACCAGCGCCTCGATGAAGCGGGCCCGCTCGTCCTCCCGCGCGCACAGCGTGAACACCTCCTCGAACTGGTCCACGACCAGCAGGACCCGCACGTCGTCGGGCCCGGTCGCCAGCGCGTTGCGGATCGCCACGTCCAGGGCCGGCGGGTCCTCGCCGAGCCCGACCGGCGCGTCCGTGCCGGCCAGCTTGGCCACCTGCTGCGCCAGGGCCTCCAGGGGATCCGCGGTGGGCGTCATCAGGACCACCCGCCATCGCGCCGACAGCCGCGGGTCCCGGGCGATCCGCCCCACCACTCCCGCCCGCAGCAGGGAGGACTTGCCGCTGCCGGAGGCGCCGAAGACGGCGACCACCGGCCGGCGTGCCACCCTGTCCAGCACGTCGCCGACGAGGCGGGAGCGGCCGAAGAACAGCTCGGCCTGCTCCGGCTGGAACGCCACCAGCCCCGGGTACGGGGGCGTCTCGCCGTCCGCTGGGTCGCCGGGCGGCTCGGGGGCGACCGGCTCGCGGGCCGCGGCCCGCCACCGCGCCTCCCACTCGGCCGGGTCGCCGCCGCAGGCCGTGACGTACGCCAGCGTCACCGTCAGGGACGGCAGCCGCTCCCCCTTGGCCGCCTCCGCCAGGGTGCTGGCCGAGAAATGGGCCCGTTGCGACAGCCGGCGGTAGCTGGGCCGGCCCGCCTGCTCACGTAATCGCCGCAGCTCCCACGCCAGCGCCTGCACCGGGCCGTCCTGGGGATCCAAGGGTCGTTCCGGTCGTCCCATCCCGCGCGCCCCCTCGATGCGACAGCAGAGCCCCTTGTGCACATTGTCCGGCGTTGTTTGTCCTGCCGCGCCGGCCGTGCCGGACAAACCTCGCGCCGATTAGATCAAAGGGTGCGGGCCAGGGGCGGCCTGCGGAGACCTGCCGGCCGGACGGGGGCGCGCGTCTCCGGCATCCCTTCCTTCAAGACCACCGCCCCTGGCCTGCGCTCTCACCCACCACACGAGGGAGATGAACGTGCACGAATCGGTGAAAACAGGTATCAGGGCCCTGGCCGCGGCGGCGCTGCTCACGCTGCTCGCCGCGCTGGTGTCGCCGTCCCTGCCGGCCGCCGCCGCGTCGGCCGGCGGCCAGCGCGCGGAGCTGACCGCCGGCAGGACGGACAGCGCTCTCGACAGCAACCGCATCCGCAACCGGAACTCGCGGCTGTGCCTGGCCGCGCGGGCAGGCACGGGCGAACGGCCCGCCATCCAGACCACCTGCGACTTCGAGGCCGGCAGGTACTGGCCTGACCAGCACTGGACCCTGGAGCGCGTGGTCACCGGCACGGAGATCTACCGCCTGAGGAACGTGGCGCTGAACCTGTGCCTGTCGGCACGCGGCTCCGGCGAGACCCAGGCGTTCGCGACCGCCTGCGACCGCGACCGCGGCCAGGAGTGGCGCGACCAGCACTGGATCTACCTCTTCGACGCGGGGCACGGCACCCACAGGTGGCAGAACCGCGCCTCGGGCAACTGCCTGGCCGCTCGCGGCACGGGCCAGTCGCCGGCGATCGCGACGACGTGCAACCGCGACTGGCTGGACCAGCACTGGAACTTCCAGTAGGCACGGATCGCCGTCGGCCCGGGACCGGCGCTCGCGCCGGTCCCGGGTCCCGGTCCTTCGAAGGTCGTAAGGCCGGGGTCAGTGCCGCCCTTCCGGCCGGGGCGCTCGCCCCGTGCGTCGCGGGCCCGCCGGGCCGGCCATGGCGGTGATCGCCGTCCCGGTCGCCTGGGCCACCGGCTTCCTCAAGCCGCCGGCGCTCACGGAGACCGCCGACCGGCCGTGACGCGTCGCCGATCTCGCCGAGCGGCCGCCTCTCAACGAGCGGCGGGGCCGTCTGCGGGGAAGAAGGCACGGCGGCCGCAGCGCAGCATCTCGCGCACCGCCGGGCTGTCCGACGGCCGCCAGACCAGGGCGAGCAGGGCGGGCGCCGCCACGTCGTCGATGAGCAGGCCGGTGAGCCGGTCGCGGTAGTGCGCGGCCATCGACTCGCTCAGCACCGCCACGCCCAGCCCGCGCACGGCCAGGCCGGCGATGGCGTCGGCGGCGCTGGCCGCCAGGGAGACGACGGGCCGCAGGCCCTGCGCGGCGCACGCCTGGTCGAACAGGGTACGCAGGCCGGTGCCCGGCGGCATGCACACGATCGCGTGCTCGCACAGCTCGCGCAGGGTGACCGCCCGGCCGCGCGCCAGCGGATGGCCCGGCGGGACGGCGGCGACGAGCCGTTCCTCGATGATCGTCAGCGTCTCCAGCCCGTCGGGGGTGGCGGTGGTGGTGCCGATGAGCGCCAGGTCGAGGGTGCCGTCGCGGACGGCCTCCGCGAGCCGGTCGGAGTTGTCCTCGATCAGGGAGAGCTCGACGCCGGGGTGCGCCGCGTGGAAGGCGGCCAGCGCGTCGAACAGCGGCGTGACCGTGCAACCGATCACCATGCCGATCGTCAGCCGCCCCCTGATCAGGCCGGTGACCTCTCCCACGGCCTGGCCGACCGCCCCGGCGGCGGCCAGGGCCGCGCGGGCGTGCTCGAGCGCCGCCTTGCCGGCGACGGTGAGGGTGGCCGCGCGGGCCGAACGGTCGAACAGCTCGGCGCCGAGCTCGCGTTCGAGCCGGCGGATCTGGGCGCTGACGCCGGACTGGCTGATGTGCACCCGCTCGGCGGCGCGGGTGAAGCTCTGCTCCTCGGCGACCGCCACGAAGTATTCGAGCTGCCTCAGTTCCATAACCAGGAATTCTAGATGCCATCAGAACCAGCTGTTGGACTTCTGGATCCGGCGTCGGCAGGCTGGAGGAACCGAGACAGGAAGAGGACAGACACCATGACCGAGTACGAGAAGGCCATGCGGCCGGAGGACATCACCCGGCTGTTCGTCGAGCGTTCCAACGCCGGTGACGCAGCCGGGGTCGCCGCGCTGTACGAGGAGGACGCGGTGATCGCGTACCCGCCGGGCAGCCGGACCGTCGGCCGCGCGGCCATCCAGGAGCTGTGGGAGAAGGTCCTGGCAGGCAGGCCGCGCTTCGAGCCCGAGCAGCCGCTGCCGACGCTGGTCAGCGGCGAGCTCGCCCTCACCTCCACCCCGCCCCGGGACGGGGCCGGCGCCCGGGCCCAGGTCGTCCGCCGCCAGCCGGACGGGAGCTGGCTGCGCGTGCTCGACCAGCCCGAGTTCGTCACCCCCGGCCGCTGACGGCCCCGCCGATCGGCTGCGGCGGGGGCGCGCGTCGTTCACGAAGCGAGCGTGATCTCCGCCAGCTCCTGCCAGTCCCGCTGCTGACCGTCACGAACCGCCTCGGCGAACGCCGCCTCACCGAGCCGGTCGCGCGCTTCCGCCGTGATCCTGGAGACGTCCGGCAGCGAGAGGTCCGGCGTGCCGCGCACGGCCTCGCTCGCCGCGAGCAGCCGCACGGCCTGCTCGTCCTGCCCCTGCCGCAGCGCGAGGTCGGCGATGCCGACCAGCAACTCGGCGATCATCGGCGGGTACGGCTGCTCCATGGCCCTGCGGAACGCCGCGGCCCGGTGCCCCCGCGCCTCCTCGAGGTCCTCGGCGAGGTAACCCTGGATGTCCATGACCTGGATGTGGACGGCGTCGCCCACGTCCGCCCCGCCCAGCATCGCCTGCACCGCGGCCAGGTGCTCGCGCGCCTCGGCGGGCTCGCCGCGCCAGCGGGCCAGTTGCGCCTTCGACAGGGCCAGCCCGGCGAGGGTCCCCGGCCAGGTGATCCCGGCCGCGGACCGCTCCGCCGCCGCCAGGGCCGCCGCGCCGGCCCGCTCGTCGCCGAGCAGCCAGTACAGCTGCGCCTCCCGCGTCCGCAGCCCGACCACGTCCTCGCCCGCGCCGACCTCGGCCAGCGCCACGGCGGCCTCGTCGTAGTGCTCGCACGCGCTCGCGAACTCGCCGCGCAGAGAGAGCCGATCGGCCCGGAACGTCAGCGCCAGCGAGATCCCCCACCGGTCACCCAGGGCGCGGAACTCGTTCAGGCCGATCTCGAGGTCGGTGTCCACGTCGGTCTCGTCTCGGTACAGCGTGAGCCGGAACCTGGCGCGGCTGAGCCTGGCCTGCGCGCGCACCCACGGATCGTCGTCGGCGACGAGCGGGTCGAACGCGGGCAGGACCTCCGCCGGGTTCTCCAGCAGCCGCTCCAGCGGCGCGACGAACCCGACCATCGGGCTGCGGTGCTCCGGCTTGGCGAACCGGTGCGCCTCCTCGATCCACCGGCGCGCCTGGAACTGGTCGCCGCCAGGGCCCGAGGAGATGAACACCGCCAGCACCGTGTACGCCAGCGCCCGCACCTCGTCGGGCACCTCACCCGGCAGCGAGGCCGCCGCGACGCCCAGCTCCGTGCCCTCGGCCCGGTGCCCGCTGAGGAACCAGTACCAGCCCGACGCCCCGACCAGCCGCATGGCCTCCTCGGCCCAGCCCTCGGCGATCGCTCCGCGCAGGGCCACGCTCATGTTGTCGTGCTCGGTCTGGAGCGTGGACAGCCATTCCATCTGCTCGGCCCGCCGCAGGTGCGGATCGGCCGTCTCGGCCAGCTCGACGAAGTAGGCCAGGTGCGCCCGCCGCGCCGCCTCGCTCTCGCCGGCTTCGGCGAGCCGGTGCGCCGCGTACTCCCTGATGGTGTCGAGCATCCGGTAACGCGGCAGGTCGTCGCCGTCGGCGACCAGCAGCGACTTCTCGATCAGCGCGGTCAGCACGTCGAGCACCGGCTCGCCCGCGTACGTGTCGCCGCCGCACACGCGCTCGGCCGCTTCCAGGCTCGCCCCGCCGGAGAACACCGACAGCCGCCGCAGCACCCCGCGCTCGGCCTCGCTCAGCAGGTCCCAGCTCCAGTCGACGACCGCGCGCAGCGTCTTGTGCCGGGCCAGCGCCGTCCGGCTGCCGCTGGTCAGCAGGCGGAACCGGTCGTCGAGCCGGCGGGCGAGCTGGTCGACGGACATCGTACGCAGCCGCGCGGCGGCCAGCTCGATCGCCAGCGGGATCCCGTCCAGCGCCCGGCAGATCCCCGCCATGACCGCCAGGGTCTGCGTGTCGGAGCCGATGTCCTTGCGCACCAGAGCCGCGCGGTCCCGCAGCAGCCGCACCGCCGGCGAGGCGCCGACCTCTTCGGCGCCCGCCCCCCGCCCGGGCAGCGCGAGCGGCTCGACCTGCCACAGCACCTCGCCCGTGATGCCCAGCGGCTCCCTGCTCGTCGCCAGGATCCGCAGCCGGCGGCACTCTCCCAGCAGCCGGTCCGCGAACTCCGCGGCCTCCTCGATCACGTGCTCGCAGTTGTCCAGGATCAGCAGGATCGTCCGCTCCCGGATCGCGGAGACGAGCCGGTCCATCGGCTCCCCGCCGCGCGCGCCGCCCAGCACGGCCTGGTCGCGCAGGCCGATCACGGTGAGGGTGGCCTGTGCCAGCTCGCCGCCCGCCCGCACCGGCGCCAGCTCGACCAGCCACGCGCCGTCCGGCAGCTCGGCCAGCATCCTGCGGGCGGTCTCCGTGGCCAGCCGCGTCTTGCCGGAGCCGCCCGGCCCCGTGAGCGTGACCAGCCGGTGCTTGACGGCCAGACCGGCCACCGTGGCGACGTCGTCGTCCTTGCCGACGAAGCTCGTCAGCTCGGCGCGCAGGTTCGTCCTGCGGTTCTCCGCCCGCTCGCCCAGCTCGCCCCGCAGCAACGCGGTGTGCAGCGCCGACAGCTCCGCCGACGGATCGGCGCCCAGCTCCTCGGCCAGCAGCTCCCGCGTGCGCTGGTAGACGGTCAGCGCCTCGTTCCCGCGGCCGGCCTCGGCCAGCGCCCGCATCAACGCCGCCACGAACCCCTCGCGCAGCGGATACGTGGCGACGAGCGCGGTCAGCTCGGAGACCAGCTCGGAGCCGCGGCCGAGCCGGATGTCGGCGTCCACGCGGTCGCCGAGCGCGGCCATGTGCAGCTCGTCCAGCCGCGCGACGGCCGCGCCGAACAGCTCGCTGTCCCGCAGCGCGATGTCCGCCATCGCCGAACCCCGCCACAGCTCCAGCGCCGAACGCAGCAGCTCGGCCCGCTCCGCGGGCTCCGCCCCGCGCGCCTGCCCGACGAACTGCTCGAACCGCCACACGTCCACGGCCTCGGGAGCGACCACCAGCCGGTACCCGCCCGCGTCGGCCGCGATCACACCGTCCGGCAGCACTCTGCGCAGCCTCGACACCAACGCCTGGAGGGCGTTCACCTCGTCCGAGGGCGGCTGCTCCCCCCAGATCCACTCGACCAGCCTCGCCCGCGTGACGATCCGCCCGGGCTCCAGGGCGAGCGCGGCCAGCAGGCCGCGCAGCCGAGCTCCGGGGACCTCCACCACGGCCCCGTCACGGTCCCTGACCTCGAACGGTCCTAGCAATCCGACTCGCACGCCAGCCATTGTGCCGAACCATGACGATCCCGACGAACCGCCACCGCTCCCAGCCTGCTGGTACGACGGATCTTCACCGGACCGTTATCACCGGCCGTCCGGTCCGCGGCCCCAGGACGCCACCCGGTCGTGGATCGCCCGCAGCCACGAGCGGGATGCCGGGGCACTCATTCCTCGGCGACTCCCAGTCGATCACCCGGCGGGCGGGGCCCGGGACGCCGACCGGGCGTACGGCGCCCGGCCGAGCCACATCCTCCGGCTCCCGCGATCATGCGGATTGCAGTCGCCGTGCAAGCGCCGCCTGATCGACTGGCCGCATCGGAACGGACCAGGCCGGCCCCCATCGAGCCGGCCCTTCAGCGTGAGGTAGCAGGATGGCGTCGACAGTCTTCGGAACCACGGCCGTGATCGCGCTGGTCGTGGGTGTGGTGCTGTTCCTCAGGCTGAGGCGCAAGCCGGAGACCCGGGCCGGGGCGTACATCAGCGCGACGGTCCTGTTCCTGGGCGCGGGCATGCTCGCCATGGGCTCCATCTCGTTCGGCAGCCTGGAGGCAGCCGCGCTGCGGACGTTCACGGAGCAGGAGCGCGGGGCGGCCATGCCGTGCCAGGCGGCGGTGCTGGGGGCCGAGGAGACGTCCAACAAGCTCAACGGGCGCTACATCTGGCTGCTGCGGCTGCGCGTCACCCCTCAGGCCGGCGGCCCGTACGAGATCGAGCGCACCGCCCGGCTCACCTGGTCCATGGGCGAACGCCTGGAGCGGGGCAACATGGTGCTCCCCTGCCTGGTGGCGCGCACCGACCACACCCGGATCGAGATCCCGGCCCTGGCCTGAGGATTCACGGCGGAGCGCGGGCGCCGGAAAAATCCCGCGCGAAGACCGACCGGTTCACGCGGCTCCCGGTGTCCATCCATGCGTGGACAGGCATGACGAGAGACCAGGAGCCACCATGCGAGGGATCCCGCCGGGCGGGGCCGCCGACGCCCCCGCCGATCTGCTGGGGCCGGCGCGCGCAGGAGACGGCGAGGCGTTCCGCAGGCTGATCGAGCCGTACCGGCGGGAGCTGCAGGTGCACTGTTACCGCATCCTCGGCTCGGTGCAGGACGCCGAGGATCTGCTGCAGGAGACGCTGCTGGCGGCGTGGCGCGGCATCGGCGGCTACGAGGAGCGCGCGTCGCTGCGGACGTGGCTCTACCGGATCGCGACCAACCGCTGTCTGAACGCGTCGCGGGCCGGCGGGCGCCGCCCGCAGGAGGTGGCGGCGGCCTACCGGGCGGAGGTGCCCATGCCCGAGCCGTCACGCCGCCGGGAGGAGCCGAGCTGGCTGGAGCCGTACCCGGATGTGCTGCTCGGCGAGCTCGCCGACCAGGTGCCGGGGCCGGAGGCCCGCTACGAGCTCAGGGAGTCGGTGTCGCTGGCGTTCCTGGCGGCGTTGCAGCAGCTGCCGCCGAGGCAGCGGGCCGTGCTGGTGCTGCGGGACGTGCTGGGCTTCCGCGCCGCCGAGGTGGCGGCCATGCTCGACACGACCGAGAACGCGGTGACGATGGCGCTGAAGCGAGCGCGGGCCACGCTGGCGAGCGAGTTGCCCGGCTCCGGCCGGGAGAGCGGCCCGCTGCCGGACTCTCCGCAGGAACGCCGGATCGTGGAGGAGTTCAGCCGCGCGCTCGAGGCCGGGGACGTGGACGCCATCGTCGCCATGCTGACGGACGACGCGTGGCTGACGATGCCGCCGATGCCACTGGAGTACCAGGGCCCGGCTGCCATCGGGCAGTTCCTGGCCACGGTCGCGGTGCGCGGCTGCCGGCGCTACGTGCTGGTCCCGACCAGGGCGAACGGCCAGCCAGCGTTCGGCTGCTACCTGCGCGACCCGCGCACCCCGGTCCTGCACGCGCACGGCCTGCTCGTGCTGACCCTGGCCGGGGAGCGCATCCGCGCGCTGACGCGCTTCCACGACAACTCGTACCTGCCGATGTTCGGCCTGCCCCGGTCGCTGCCCGGCCGCTGATCGCGCGAGCGCGGAGGGAACATGACATCGAAACAGGCATGGGGGCTGGGGCTCGCCTCCCTGGCGTCGTTCATGATGGCCCTGGACAGCCTGGTGGTGACGACGGCGCTGGGCACCATCCGGCAGGATCTGACGGCCTCGATCGAGGCACTCGAGTGGGTGGTCAACGCCTACAGCCTGACGCTCGCGGTGCTGCTGCCGACCGGCGCCGCGCTCGGTGACCGGTACGGCCGCCGCCGCATGTTCGCGGCCGGGCTGGCGGTGTTCACCGTCGCCTCGGCGGCGTGCGCGCTGTCTCCCGGCATCGGCACGCTCATCGTGTCCCGGGCGTTGCAGGGCGCCGGCGCCGCGATGGTGCTGCCGCTGTCGCTCACCCTGGTCAGCGCGCTCTTCCCGCCGCGGGAGCGCGGCAGGGCGATGGGGCTGTACCTGGGCATCACGGGGCTGGCCACGTTCAGCGGGCCGTTCGTCGGCGGCGCCATCGCCGAGGGGCTGGCCTGGCAGTGGATCTTCTGGGTGAACCTGCCGATCGGCCTGATCGCGATCCTGCTCACGACGCTGCGGGTGGAGGAGAGCCGGGGCCCGGGCGGGCGGTTCGACCTGGGCGGGGTGGTGCTCGTGAGCGCGGGCGCGTTCGGCGTGGTCTGGGCTCTGGTGCGCGGGAACGCGGCGGGCTGGGGCAGCGCGGAGGTGCTGGGGGCGCTGCTGCTGGGCCTCGCCCTGGTGGTGGCGTTCGTGCTGTGGGAACGGCGGGCCGAGGCGCCGATGTTGCCGATGCGCCTGTTCCGGCTGCGGGCGTTCGCCACCGCCAATCCGGCGAACTTCCTGGTGTTCGCCTCGCTGTACGGCACGATGTTCTTCCTCGCGCAGTACTTCCAGATCGTCCACGGCGACGGGCCGCTCGTCGCCGGCCTGCGGCTGATGCCGTGGACCGCGACGCTGATGATCTGCGCGCCGATCGCCGGCCGGCTGGCCGACAGGGTGGGCGAGCGCACGTTCGTGGTGAGCGGCCTGCTGCTCCAGACGCTCGGCATGGGCTGGATCGCCCTGGTCGCCGGCCCCGGCACCGGCTACCTCGAACTGCTGCCCGCGCTGATCATCGGCTCGGCCGGGCTGACCATGGCCATGCCGGCCGCGCAGAAGGCGGTGGTCGGCGCGGTGCGCCCGCACGAGATCGGGCAGGCGTCCGGCGCTTTCATGACGCTGCGCATCTTCGGCGGGGTGTTCGGCGTGTCCGTCGCGGTCGCGGTCTTCGCGAGTGCGGGCGGTTACGCCTCACCCCAGGAGTTCGGTACGGGGTTCGCCGCGGGCATGGGCGCGGTCACCGTGCTCGCGTTCCTCGGCATGCTCGTCGCCCTCGGCATGCCGGGCCGGCGACCGGCCGCCGCGGCGGCACCACCGATGACCCGAGAGAGGGAGGAAGTTCATGAGTGACACGTCTCGCCCGGCAGTCCTTCGGGAGCTGCACGTGCCCGGTGATCCGCTCGTGCTGCCCAACGTCTGGGACGCCGCCTCGGCCCGGATGGCGGAGGCGGCCGGCTTCCCCGCCGTGGCCACGAGCAGCGCGGCCACGGCCGCGGTGCTCGGTCACGACGACGGTGAGGGGGCGCCGGTCGCCGAGGTGCTGGCCGCGGCCGCCCGGATCGTCCGCGCGGTGCGTGTGCCGGTGACGGTCGACTTCGAGCGCGGCTACGGGCTCGCGCCGGCCGAGCTGGTCGAGCGGTTCGCGGCGACCGGGGCCGCCGGGTTGAACCTGGAGGACTCGCACCCGGCGAGCGGCGACATGATCGACGTCGGCGAGCAGGCGGACTTCCTGTCCGCGGTGCGCGAGACGGCGGCGTCGCTGGGCGTGGACCTGGTGATCAACGCGCGTACGGACCTGTTCCTGCGCCGGCCCGTACCGCCGGAGGCTCAGCTCTCCGGCACGCTGGAGCGCGCCCGCCGCTACCTGGCGGCCGGCGCGGACTGCGTCTACCCGATCGGCGCCGGGGATCCGGAGGTGATCCGGGCACTGTCCGGGGGCGTTGCCGGCCCCGTCAACGTCGCGTACGGGAACGGGAAGCTCACGCGGGCCGAGCTCGCCGCGCTGGGCGTCGCGCGGGTGAGCTTCGGGCCGGCGCTGCAACGGCACCTGTACGGCACGTTCGCCGCGGCGATCTTCTCGGCCGTCGCCTCCGGCGAGAACCCCTTCACGCTCTGAGCCGCCGCGCGCGATCACCGTTCCGTCCGGTGGCGGCGGTGGCGATGGACGGCGTGAGCGCATTCGCACCGGGCGGGGGTGACAGCTCCCTCACCGGCGTCATCGACTGGCTCCTGGCCAACCTCGACCGGCCGGTCTCGATCGGCGAGCTGGCCAGGCGGGCCCTGATGAGCGAGCGCACCTTCAACCGCCGCTTCAAGGCCGTCACCGGGACCACGCCCTACTCGTGGCTGCTGACGCGGCGGCTGGAGCGGGCCGCCGCATTACTGGAGACCACGGAACCGTCCGTCGAAAAAGTCGCCCGGCGTGTCGGTTACAACACGGTCGCGGTCTTCCGCCAGCAGTTCACGAAACGCCACGGCATCGGGCCGCGGGCTTATCGCATGAAATTCCGTCAGGAATGAGCCGGAAGGGCCGCGCGATGGTCGCGCGGCCTTTGGCGAGCCGGCTTTCTGCGTGTCTCCGGCGATTCATTCCCCGGCCGGAAGGGCGGATCCAGGCGCGACCCCCAGGTGACGGTCTCCGAGTACCGCAGCCACCAGGGGACGGAGACGGACGCCGTCTCCCAGCTCGGATTGTCAGCATCCAGCGTGCTTCCGGCCACTCGTCCGTCAGCCGAAGGTGATGACCGAGCGCTTGCCCGCGTGCCCCGCGGCCATGGTGTCGAGCACCGTGTTCGCGTCGCGCAGCCCGACCGGTGTGACCTCGGGCAGGATGCCGTGCGCGACCGAGAACGCGAGGGTGTCGCGCAGGTCGTGCGGCGAGCCCGACGGGTTGATCATGGCGTGCAGCCGGTTGAGCGCCATCGGCTGGGTGGGCAGGGTCAGCGGTTCCGGGCCGTACCCGCACAGCACGAGCGTGCCGTCGGGTGCCAGGCCGGTGAGGGTCGCCGAGGCGGCGGAGGTGGACGGGGCGGCGTTGAGGATCAGGTTCGCGCCGCCGTCCCAGGCTCTGAGCGCCTCGGCGGGATCGGTGTCCTGGGTGGCGATGAACCGCTCGGCGCCCATCTCCCGCGCGGCGGCCTCGCCGCGGCGCGAGCGGCCGATGGCGGTCACGCGGGCTCCCATGGCGACGGCGTAGCGGATGGCCAGCGCGCCGACCCCGCCGGCGCCGATGACGGCGACGCGGGAGGTGGCGGCGATCCCGGCCTGGCGCAGGCTGTTGAAGGCGGTCAGGCCCGCGCACATCAGGGGGGCCGCGGCGACCGGGTCGAGCCCTTCGGGCAGCGGGGTCACGAAGTCGGCCTTGAGCACGGCGTACTCGGCGTAGCCGCCGTCCATGACGATGCCCGTGATGCGCTTGGCCGGGCAGAGGATCTGCTCGCCGCGCACGCAGTGATCGCAGTGGCGGCAGGAGTCGCCGAGGAACTGCGCGCCGACGCACGCGCCCGCCTGCGGCCACGACACGCCGGGGCCGGCGGCGGTCACCACGCCGGTGATCTCGTGGCCGGGGACGACCGGGAAGCGGGCGATCGGCCAGTGGCCCTGGAGCACGTCGAGGTCGGTGTGGCAGATCCCGCACGCGGTGATCCTGACGAGGACCTCGCCCTGTCCGGGGGCGGGGATCTCCCGCTCGGTGAGCGTCAGCGGCTCACCGGCCGCGGTGGCAAGGGCCGTGAGCATGACGGGACCTCGATCTCTGTTCGGCTCCTGTCATTCAAGCGGCCGGCGCGGCGGGCGCGGGCGAGGCGGCCCCGGTGTGTCGCGTTCCGGCTGTTCGCGGCCCCGGTGTGCCGCGTTCAGGCGGTCAGCGGGCCTCGGCGACCTGGCCGTTCTCCCGGACGCAGGAATCGATGACGGCCCGCAGGAGGCCGGGGAAGCGGGCGTCGAGGTCGTCGGGGCGCAGGCTGTTCATCTTGGTGGTGCCCTGGTAGTGCTGGCGGATGATGCCGGCTTCGCGCAGCACGTTGAAGTGGTGGGTGGCGGTCGAGCGGGAGACCGGCAGGTCGAAGGTGCCGCAGCTCAGGTCGTGGCCCGCGAGGGCGAGCTGGGCGATCACCGAGCGGCGGACGGGGTCGGCGACCGCCTCCATGAGCTGCTGGAGCGTGACCTCGGCGGCCGAGGCGTTGTCCACGGTGCGCGGGGTGGTCTTCGGGCGGGCCACGCGGTCTCCTCCTGGCGGGATCAAGGCTGGCACGCCATGGTACGTCGGGCGTCGAAGGAGTGGACGGTCCCGTCGCCGGAAGAGCCTAGGAGCTGACCCCGGCCAGCGCGAAGAACTCCTGCCGGGAGCGCGCGTCCTCGCGGAGCAGCCCCTGCATCGCCGACGTCACCGTGCGGGACCCGCGGGCCTGCACGCCCCGCATCGACATGCACAGGTGCTCGGCCTCGATCACCACGCCCACGCCCCGCGGCGCCAGGTGCTCCTGCAACCAGCCGGCCACCTGCTTGGTCAGCCGCTCCTGCACCTGGAGGTCGCGGGCGAACAGCTCGACGACCCGGGCGAGCTTCGACAGCCCGAGAATGCGGTCGCCGGGCAGGTAGCCCACGTGCGCCACCCCCTGGAACGGCAGCAGGTGATGCTCGCACAACGACTGCACCGGAATGTCGCGGGCCAGGACGAGCTCGTCGTACCCCTCCTCGTTGGGAAAGGTCGTCAGGTCGAACTCGCGCGGCGCCAGCAGCTCGGCGTAGGCGCGGGCGACCCGCCTCGGCGTGTCGGCCAGGTGCTCGGACTCGGCCTGCCGGCCCAGCGCGATCAGCAGGTCCGTCACCGCCCGTTCCGCGGCGTCCAGGTCCACGCCGCCGCGCCCCCGGACCACCCGCAGGCGTCTGTGCTGATGGTCGAGGGACGCGACGGAAGAGGGATCGCCGGCCGGCTGCGTCACGGTCTCGCTCATGCCGCCCGCCCGCCGTCCTCGCACGCACAGCGCATCATGTGAACCCCTTCTTCTATTGACGAGTTTCGTTAACATTAGAAGGGGCACGGCAATTCAGTCAACAGAAGTGGGTTTTAGAATGGACGAGGTCGAGGGGGCCCGGCCCGCACACGTCTCCGCCGTCGCGGCGCTGGACGAGCCGACCCGGCGCCGCCTGTACGAGTTCGTGGTGCGGCAGCCCGAGCCGGTGAGCCGCGACCAGGCCGCGGGCGCCGTGCAGGCGCCCCGCAACACCGTCTCGTTCCACCTCGACAAGCTGGTGGCCGAGGGGCTGCTCGAAGCCGTCTACCAGCGCCGCACCGGCCGCACGGGGCCCGGCGCGGGCCGCCCGTCCAAGCTCTACCGGCGCGCGCCCGGGCAGATCGCGATCTCCCTGCCCGAGCGGCACTACGAGATCGCCGCCCACCTGCTCGCCGGCGCGCTCCAGACGGCTCAGGCCTCGGGCGAGCCGCCCCGCGCCGCGCTCGACCGGCGCGCCCGCGAGCTGGGCAGGGAGCTCGGCGGCAGGGCCCGCCCCGCGTCCGGCCCCCGCGACGCGGTCCTGCGCGCGCTGGAGACCCTCGGGTTCGAGCCCCGCGCCGACGGCGAGAGCATCGGCCTGGTCAACTGCCCCTTCCACAGCCTGGCCAGGCAGCACACCGAGCTGGTCTGCGGCATGAACCTCTGCCTGGTCACCGGCCTCCTCGAAGGCCTCGGCGCAACGGACGTCACCGCCCGCCTGGAGCCCGCCCCCGGGCACTGCTGCGTCCGCCTCCACCCGGCCGGCCCGCCTTCGCGCTGAGCGCCCTCATCGTGGCCGGCGCAGCCCGCGCAGGAAGGTCCACAACGGCGAGCGGGACTGCCTGCCCGCGGGCTCGTCCGCCGGGGGCTCCTGCGGTGCGGGCGCCTGATCCGGGGCGGGGCCGCTCCTCGGGGGGCGCGGGGCCTCGGCGAGCTCGTACTGGATGGGCAGCGACCGCAGCGCCCGCATGAACGGGGAAGGACGCCAGGGCAGCTGGTCGGGCGGGAGCGCGAGCTTCACCTTGGACATCCGCTTGAACAGCCGGTGCACGGCGATGGCGGTGATCCGGGTCGCCAGGAGCTGGCCGAGGCAGTTGTGCGGCCCCGCGCCCCAGGCCAGGTGGGCGCGGGTGGTGCGGATGGCGTGCCAGTCGATCGCCCCGGCGAAGCGCGGGTCCTGGTGCGCGGCGGCGACGGAGAGCATCACGGGATCGCCGGGGGCGATGGTGTAGTTGCCCAGCTTCACCTCGGTCAGCGCGTAGCGGAAGGTGAGGTTGGCCATCGGCGGGTTGAGCAGGGCGACCCTGTTCACCGTCTCGTCGATGGCGCCGACCGACAGGCTCTCGCGCACGTCCGGGTTGGCGGCGACCTCGACGACCACGTTGCAGACGAGGCTGGCGGTGAAGTCCAGCAGGCCGGGCAGCATGAGCAGCTCGCGGGCCAGCTCGTCCAGGGTGATGTCGGGCTTGGCCTCGATCAGGTAGGACGGCAGGTCGTCGCCTGGGGTCTCGCGTTTGGCGGCGCCCAGGTCGGTCATGGCGGCGTACAGCCGCTCGAACGCCGCGGCCGCCTCCGGTCCGGCGTCGATCATCCGCCAGATGTCCATGACGACGTCCTCGCCGCGGCCGGCCGGGAAGCCGAGCATGCGCTCGGCGACCATGAGCGGGAGCGGCCGCGCGTACTGGGCGGCGAGGTCCGCCCATCCCGTGGCTCCGCCTTCGGCCAGCACGCCGATGAGGTCGTCGGCATGATCCACGACGGCCTGCTCCAGCTGCTTCGCCTGGGGGTGGCCGGGGTTCTGGAAGGGGGCCAGCGCGCTGGTCCAGGCGTGGCGCAACCCGTTGAGGGCGGCGCCTTCCTGGAACGTCGAGTTGTTGACCTGGAAGACGGGCAGCAGCGGCCAGTCGGCCGGGATCCGGCCCTCCGCGTGCGCCCGCCACCTGTCCACGCGCTTGCTCCACACGCCTCCGGAGTTCTGCAGGACGCGGAGGACCTCCTCGTACCCCATCACGAACCAGACCGGCACCCCGAGGAGGTCGACCGGCGCGACGGGGCCGTAGATCTTGCGCAGTCTCTCGTGCACTTGTGCGGGGTCCGCGTCGTAGTCCCTGGTCAGCAGTGGCTCGGGGGGTTGCTGGGGCCACGGGCCTTGGGTCACGTGCTGAACTACCTCTCTGCTCGCTGCTCCGCGTCACGGATCATGAACGCGTGACGCGTTCTGGGAGCTTACGGCTGTTTCACGCAGAAGGTGTGCAGCATCACGAATTGTAACCAAAGGCAGGGATGTGCAGGAAGATGTGATCTCGGCGCCGCTATGGCCGCCGAAGCGCTGCGGTTAGGGTCGAGCGCATGAAACCTGCGGACATCTCCCTTTTGCATGCTCTCGGCGCGCCGACGATCTCGCCCGACGGGAAGCATGCGATCGTCGCCGTCACGCGGCCGGACCTGGAGGCCGACGAGTACCGCGGCGGCCTCTGGCTGATCCCGACCGACGGCTCGGCCGAGCCCCGCCGGCTGACGCGAGGGCCGCGCGACGCGGCGCCGGCGTACTCCCCCGACGGCGCCTGGCTGGCCTTCGTCCGCGGCGGCGACGGCGCCAAGCCGCAGCTCTACGTGATGCCCACCGGCGGTGGTGAGCCTCGCAAGGTGACCGACCAGCCGCTCGGCGCCGGCGAGCCGGTGTGGAGCCCCGACTCGCGGCGGCTGGCCTTCGTCGCGAGGGTGCCCGAGGAGGGCCGGTACGGCGAGGGCGAGCCGGACAAGGAACGGCCGCGCCGCATCACCGGCTTCCACTACCGCTGGGACAACCTGGGCTTCGTCCTCGACCGGCGCGCGCACGTCTTCGTCGTCGACCCCTTCGCCGAGGAGCCCGCGCCCGTCCAGGTCACCGAGGGTGACTTCGACCACGGCGAGGTGGCCTGGAGCCCGGACGGCTCGCTGCTGGCGTTCGTGGCGGCCCGGCACGACGAGCGCGACGCCTCGCTCGCCAACGACGTGTGGGTGAGCGCCCCCGACGGCTCGGGCCTGCGCCGGGTGACCGCCACCGACCTGGCGGTGGCCGCGCCGCGCTTCACGCCGGACGGCGAGTCCGTGTGCTTCCTCGGCTCCGTCACCGGCCCCGAGCGCCGTCACCTGGTCTGCAGGAACCTCGGGCTCTGGCTCGCGCCGCTCGCCGGCGGCCAGGCCCGCCGCCTCACCGACGAGGAGCGCTTCCACGTCAGCGAGGACCCGTACACGCCCACCGCCGACGGCGTGCTGGTCATCGTGGAGAACCGGGGGGCCAAGGACCTGCTGCTGGTGCCGTACGAAGGCGCGGAGCCGGCCGTCCTGATCGGCGGCCGGCGGGAGGTCAACGCCGTCGCCCACGCCGGCGGCGTCACCGTCGCGGCCGTCGCCGACGCCCGCACCCCGGGCGAGCTGGTCGCCCTGCGCGACGGCGGCGAGACGACCCTCACCTCCTTCGGCCGCGACCTCGACGTGCTGCCCATCGAGGAGGTCACCGGCACGGCCCCCGACGGCTACCCCGTGCACGGCTGGATCGTCCGCCCGGCGGGCGAGGGCCCGCACCCGGTGCTCCTCATGATCCACGGCGGTCCCTTCACCCAGTACGGCTGGCACGTCTTCGACGAGGCACAGGTCTACGCCTCGGCCGGGTACGCCGTCGTCATGGGCAACCCGCGCGGCTCGTCCGGCTACGGCCAGGCGCACGGCCGGCACATCATCGGCGACGTCGGCCGCCTGTCGGCCGTCGACCTGCTGGCGCTGCTGGACGCCGCTCTGGCCACCGGCGGCCTGGACGCCTCCCGCGCCGGCGTGCTCGGCGGCTCGCACGGCGGCTTCATGACCACGTGGCTGGCCGCGCACCACGGCGAGCGGTTCAGGGCGGCGATCAGCGAGCGCGCCCTCAACGCGATCGACAGCTTCCACGGCAGCAGCGACATCGGCTGGTCGTTCACCCGCGACCTGTACGGCGAGGACCCGGCGCGCTGGGTGGAGCTGAGCCCGCTCACGCACGCCGACAAGATCGAGATGCCGTTCCTGATCATCCACTCGGAGCACGACTGGCGGTGCCCGGTGGAGCAGGCCCAGCGGTTGTTCGTCAAGCTCCGGCTGCGCGGGGTGGAGACGGAGATGCTGCTGTTCCCGGGAGAGGGCCACGAGCTGTCCCGCTCGGGGCTGCCCAGCCATCGGGTGGCCCGCTTCGAGGCCGTCCTCGACTGGTGGGGGCGGCACCTCTGACCGCGTCCCGCCGCGCCGCGGGCACCCCTTACGGTGGTCCACATGAACATCTGCGTCTTCCTGTCGGCCGCCGACCTGCCCGAGACCTACACCCGGCCCGCCCGCGAGTTCGCCGAGCTGATCGGCAAGGGCGGGCACACGCTGGTCTGGGGAGGCTCCGACGTGGGCCTGATGAAGGTGATGGCCGACGGGGTGCACGCGGCGGGCGGGCGGCTGATGGGTGTCTCGGTGGACTTCCTGGCCGCCAAGGCGCGCAGCGGCGTGGACGACATGGTCATCGCCTCCGACCTCGCCGAGCGCAAGAGGCTGCTGCTGGAGAAGGCCGACGCGGTGGTCATCATGGTGGGCGGCACGGGCACGCTGGACGAGGCCACCGAGATCCTGGAGCTGAAGAAGCACGGGCGGACGGACAAGCCCGTCGTGCTGCTGAACACGGCGGGCTTCTACGACGGCCTCAAGGAGCAGTTCCGGCGGATGGAGGACGAGGGTTTCCTGCCGCGCCCCCTCATCGACCTGGTCTTCTTCGCCGAGGAGCCCGTCGGGGCGATGGCCTATCTGGAGGAGTCGCTCGGCGTCGTGTGAGGCCGCTCGCCGCCGCGCTCCTTCGCCACCGCCTCGCGTACGGCCGGAGCGACCTCTTGCGCCCAGCGGGCCAGGGTGGTGGCGTCGACGCCGCCGTGGCCGGCGGCGAAGAGCGTGAAGCCCGAAGCGCCGTACTCCAGCACGGCCCCGGTCAGCTCCTCCGCCCACTGGGCGGGAGAGCCGCCGAGCCAGCGGCCCGCGTCGTCGCGGGTGGCGGGCAGCGGCCGGTCGGTGATGCTGCCGGGGAGGTTGAAGATCGTGCGGATCTCGCCGGGGTCGCGGCCGGCGGCGGCCGCCGCCTCGTCGATGATCGGCCGCGAGGACCGGTAGCGCTCGCTGAGCCAGTCGGCCGCGTGCCCGGGGATCCAGCCGTCGGCCACGCGGCCGGTGGCGGCCAGGGACTTCGGGCCGACCGATCCGGTCCACACGGGCGGCGCGGCCACGGGAGCGGGGTCGATCCGGTGCACCTGGTAGTGCGCGCCCTCGAACGTGACCGGAGCGCCGCCGCCTGACAGCAGCTTGACCAGCACGATCGCCTCCTCGAACGCGTCCACCGCGTCGCCGGGCGACAGCCGCGGCACGCCCATGTCGGCGATGCGGTCCCACAGCCCGCCCGCGCCCATGCCGAGCACGACCCTGCCCTCCGACAGCGCCGACAACGACGTCACCGTCCTGGCCAGCAGGGCAGGCGGCCGGGTCGGCAGGTTCGTCACGTTGGCGAAGCCGGCGATGTGCCGGGTGCGCCCGAGGACGAAGCCGAGCGCCGCGTAGGCGTCCAGGCGCCCGCCGAGGTAGGGGTGGTCGGACAGGCTGAAGACGTCCAGCCCGTCACGGTCGGCCTGCTGGGTCATGCGCAGCAGCTCAGGAATGTCGTCGATGCCGGGATGCGTGCCGAACCCGAAGACGACGTCATGTGCGGACAATTTCTGCCTCCCGAAACGCTCAGTTCGTGCCACGAACCATATTAGTTCGCGACACGAACTGCAAGCTGCGTTCAGTTCCGGCGATCCGGCTCCGCAAAGACGGCGGGCACCTTGTTGTCCGCCACGATGCGGCCGAGCAGGCCGGCGAGCACGTCGCGCTCCTTCTCGGGGAACCCGGAGGTCAGCTCCTCGACGCGGCGGCAGGTCTCGGCGTAGAACTCGCCGGCCAGCTTGGCGCCCCGCCTGGTCAGCTCCACCCGGACGGCGCGGGAGTCCTGCGGGTCGGGCTTGCGCCGCACCAGGCCGTTGCGCTCGCTGCGGTCCACCATGCCGGTCAGGCTCGACTTGGCCAGGCCGAGCACCGCGCCCAGCTCGCCCATGCCGTAGGAGCGCGCCATCAGCACGCACAACAGCTGGCCCTGCTGCTGGGTGAGGCCGTACTCGCGGGCGGAGGCCTCGTACACCGCGTTCACCAGGAACGTGGACCGCACCAGGGCCGCCACGACCCCGATCGGGCCGTCGACTTGCTCATTCACCGGCCAAGAATAGCAAAATTCGTGAGACGAACTAACTCCGTGAGTTAGACTCGTGGCCTGCCGGAGGGAGGACGCGTGACAGTGGCACGAGTGCTGGTGATCGGCCTCGATCCTGCCGGGATCGAGGGCTGGGACCCCGCGCCGGTCCAGGCGGCGATCGCCCGCGGGCGGGCCCGCTTCGACGACCTCGGCCTCGAGGCCGACTGGTGCCTGGTGACGCCCGGAGACGACCCGGAGGCGGCCGTCGTGGCGGCCCTGACCCGCGCGGAGCACGGCTGCGTGGTGATCGGGGGCGGCATCCGCACCTTCGAGCCGCTGCTCGACCTTTTCGAGAGGGTGGTCAACCTGGTGCGGGTGCATGCGCCGGGCGCCGCCATCGCCTTCAACAGCACCCCCGAGGACTGCGCGGACGCGGCACTACGGTGGCTGCGCCCGTAGACCTCAGCCGAACAGGCCGCCCGTGACCATGAACCGGGGAGAGCGGGAACGGTTGGCCGCCGGGGCGTGCAACAGGTGGGGGTGCAGGAAGACCACGTCCCCCGGCTCCCCCGTGAGCTCCACCACCTTGGCCCCCGTGGCCCGCCGGAGGTCCCGGAGCCGGGGGCGCGGGCCGAGGATCGCGTCGCGGACGGTGGCCGAGCGTCCCGGCTCGGCCTCACCGGCCTGCCGCAGGAACGCCGCGACCAGCCGGTGCGAGCCGGCCAGCACCACCGTGCCGCCGCCTCGCGGGCCGACCGGGGCCAGGTAGCCGAGCCACTTCAGCAGCAGGGTGATGCCGTGCGCGCCCCGTGCGGGGAAGTCGAGGTGCCAGCCGCCGGCCGGCACCTCCCACCGCCCCGGCGTCGGGAACGTGACCAGCGGGCCGCCCCAGCCCGACGGCCGCGGCCAGTCCCGGCGGCCCAGCAGCGCGCCGATCGCCGCCACGACGGCGGGCGAGCCCAGCCGGTCGAACACGCCCTGCCTGCTCAGCCCGCCGAGCCCCCGAGGCTCGGCCGGGCTCCAGGTGTCCGGCCGCGCGGGGTCGATGCCGTGCCCGCGGGCCAGCGCCGACCACACCGCGCGGGTCATGTCCGCCGCCGCGGCAGCGGGGAAGGCGTGGGGCAGGCGGGCGTATCCATGCTCGTCGTAGTGGGCGCGCAGCGCGTCGAGGTCCATCCGGTCGCCTCCCGGGCCGTGACCCCCGAGTGCGGGCAGGCAGGCGCCCACGCCGACTCGACGGTCGGTCGTGGGCGGGCCGGTGAGCACGCCCTGCGGCGGCGCCCGTAGCCCGGGGCGCCGTCCTCGCTTCACGCTACCGCGCGCACGACCGCACCGGCATCGCGTTCTTCGTTGACGCGCCTGCCAGGACGTCCTACGGTCGGCGGCGGCAGGAGGAGCGATGCAATGGCGTGACCTGCCGGCCGACCCCATCTGGGGCTTCCGCGCCGGCGACCTGGCCAGGCGGGACTTCTCCCAGAGCTGCTTCGACGTCCAGGGACACCGAGCCGTTTCCTATCGTGTAACGTCGTTTCCAATTCCGCTGGGAAGGGGCGTTCATGGGACCTCATCCGCACGGCTGGTGGATCGTCCTTCACCTGGTGCTGTTCGTCTTCTGGCTCGGCGGCGACCTGGGGGTGTTCCACTCCAGCAGGCACGTCCTCGACCCGGCGGCGACGCCCCAGGCGCGGGCCACCGCGTTACGGATCATGAGCGGCCTCGACCTCGCGCCGAAGATCTGCCTGGTGCTCTTCCTGCCCAGCGGGGTCACGCTGATGGCGATGGAGCCGCACGGGGCCGAGCTGTTCGGGGTGCGGCTGTTCCCGCTCTGGTCGGTGCTGCTGGTGTGGGCGTTCGCGCTGGGGTGGCTGGCGCTGACGGTGGCCGACCACCGCACCCATGGGCGTTTCCCGCTGGTGCGGCGGGCCGACTGGGCGATCAGGCTGACCCTCGTCGCCGTGATCGCCGGCAGCGCGGCCTACACGATGTTCGCCGAGCACCCGTTCGGCGTGGACACCGGCCCGCGCTGGCTGGGGGCCAAGCTGGCGCTGTACGCCCTGGCCATCGCGGCGGGGCTGGGCATCCGGCTCAGGCTGCGCGC
This sequence comes from Nonomuraea thailandensis, assembly GCF_024172165.1. Classification (GTDB taxonomy): domain Bacteria; phylum Actinomycetota; class Actinomycetes; order Streptosporangiales; family Streptosporangiaceae; genus Nonomuraea; species Nonomuraea thailandensis. The sequence continues at coordinate 4,071,149 of NZ_JAMZEB010000002.1, forward strand.
GTTCGGGCCCGCCTTCGGGGCGCTGACCGCGTCCGGTTCGACGCCCGAGGTGGAACGGGCGCTGCGCCGCTCGGTCGACGGCTGCCTGCCCTTCGTCTGGACGATCTGGGCCTGCGTCCTGGGCGCCGCCGTGCTGGGGGTGCTCAAACCGGGCGCGACCCTGTGAGCCGGGACGCGGCCGGGCGCGGTGAGGCCGGGCGCGGTGAGGTCCGATGCGGCCGGGGTGGCGGTGGCGCGGGCGCAGTGGATCAGCCGTGGTGGCCGAGCCGGGCGGACAGGCGGGCGGCGGTCTCCAGGAGCGGGCGCGCGGCCTCCTGCAGGCGCGGCTTGAAGCGGGTGGCCGGGCCCGCGACGCTCACGGCCGCGATCACCAGGCCGTCGTGGTCGAAGATCGGCGCGGCGACGGAGGCAGCGCCCTCCTGGCGCTCGCCGAGCGAGGTGGCGTACCCCCGGCGCCGGACGGCGGCCAGCTCGGCCTGCAGCTTCCCGGGCTCGGTGATGGTCTTCGGGGTGAGGGCGTCGAGCTCGTGCCTGACCAGGTACGCCTCGATCTCCTCAGGCCGGAGGAAGGCGAGGATCGCCTTGGACGAGCTGCCCGCGTGCAGCGGGTAGGGGATGCCGAGCGAGACCTCCATGCGCAGCTCCTGGGCGGGCACGGCCTGATCGACGTAGAGGCGGGTGTCGCCGCGCCGTACGGACAGGGTGGCCGTCTCCTCCGTCTGCTGCGACAGGCGGCGCAGCTCGGGGCCGGCCATGGCGCGCAGGTCGGTGCGGGCCATGTAGGCGCGGCCGAGCGCGATGGCCGCGTGACCGAGGGAGTAGCGCCGGGTGACGGGGTCGAGCGCGATGAGCTCACGGCTGCGCAGGGCCGTGAGGATGCGGTGCACGGCGGCCTTGGTCAGGTCGAGCTCCGTGGCGATCTCGGTGACGCCCAGGTCGGCACGGCTGCTGCGGCCGAACAGCAGCAGGACGTCCATCGCCCGCTCCACCGACGCGATGGACCTGCTCTGGCTCTCGGTCTCGGCTTGCGCGCTCACTCGCCCAGTCTATTTCCGTGAGGGAAACGGTGTCACATTGACACCAAACTGAGGACTCGTTACCTTCAGCGTTACGGCGTTTCCTCTGTTGGAACAGCGAGGAGCAGTGGCGACTGACGGCGAGGCCTTCCGCGCGGTCATGGCGCAGTGGCCGAGCGGCGTGGTGATCGTGACCACCGGAGCCGGTGACCGCCGGCACGGGATGACGGCGAGCGCCTTCTCCAGCGTGAGCCTGGACCCGCCGATGGTGCTCGTCTGCCTGGCGCGCGGCACCAGGACCCACGACCTCGTGACCCGGAACGGCACGTTCGCGGTCAGCATCCTCGGCAAGGACCAGGCGGTGCTCGGCAGCCGGTTCGCCGGGCGGGACACCGACCGGTTCTCCGGAGCCGCCTGGCAGCCGGGGCGGACCGGGTCGCCCGTGCTGGCCGACGCCGTCGGGTGGCTGGACTGCCGGGTCGCGCACGCGTACCCGGGAGGTGATCACACGATCTTCGTCGGTTCGGTGGTCGCCGCCGCGACGCCTCGGCGGGTGCCGCCCGTGCTGTTCCACTCGCGGGCCTGGAGCCAGCTCGCCGACCCGCTGCCCGAGCGGATCTCGGTCGCCGACACGGGGCTGCTCGCCGTCCTGCGCGCCCGCGGGGTCCCCGCGCCGCGGGCGGCCGCGCTGGCGCGGCGGCTGCGCGCCGCCGGTGTCCGCGTCCGGCTCCTCGACCTGTACGGCGGCGCGCCCTCGCCCGGAGACCTCGACCCCGCCACCGCGTCCGCCCTGATCACCCGTCCCGAGCAGGTCACGGCCGTGGCCGCGGCGGGCGCGGGGGTGGTGGAGTTCCGGGCCTGCGCCCCTCCGCCGCGGCACCGGCCCGACACGGCCCGACCCCGAACGGCCGCCGGAACGGGCGCGGGCGGACGGCCACAAGCGAGCCCGGGGCCGGACGCGCAGGCGGGGATCCAGGCGGGGGTGCGGGCGGAGGAGTGTGGCGCGCTGGTGCGGGCGGCGCGGCGGGCCGGGATGACGGTGGTCGGGCGGCTGCCCGACGCGTTCGCCGCGGGCCGCGAGGAGTACGTGGTGGCGGAGGTCGCGCGCCTGGCCGGGCTCGGGTGCGACGAGGTCGCGCTGGAGGAGGGCGCCTCCCCCGCCACGCCGCTCCGGCTTCGGCACCTCCTGCAGGAGGCGGCCGTCGCGGCAGGGGACGCCGCGCTCCGCGTCGGACTGCGGGAGCGGCACGGCATCGGCCTGGTCAACGCGCTGGTGGCGATGAAGAGCGGGGTGTGGCGGTTCGACACCACGCTGGGCGGCGTGGACGGGGCGCTGCCGGCCGAGGACGTCCTGCTCCTGGCCGGGGAGCTGGAGGTGGCCGGCGCCGCGGACCGGGCGGCCCTGGTCGCGGGCGCGGCGGAGCTGGAGCGTTCCTGGGGCTCGGCATCGCCGGGACGGGCCCGCCGCGCGTCCGAGACGGACTCATGGACGGACCTTCCGGGCGTCCGGGACGGTTCCGCGGACGGACCCGCCGGGCATCCGGGACGGCCCGCGGACGCGACCGTCGAGCGTCCGGGACGGATCACAGACAGGGCCGACGAGCGTCCGGACCGGCCCGCGGACAGGGCCGACGATCGTTCGGGACAGAACCATCGATTCGCGGACCGAGCGCACAGACCGCACTTCTAAGGGGAGAACGTGACCGACAGGCTGACGGGTGAACGGCTCGTCGACGACATGACCGAGGCCGAACGTGACCGGGCCCAGCGCGTGGAGTCGGTGCTCCCCGCGCTGCGCGCCGCCGCCGCCAAGGCCGACGAACAGGCCCGCTTCCCCGTCGAGCACGTGGCGCTGCTGCGGGAGGCCGGGCTGCTCGGGCTGGTGGTGCCGCAGGAGCACGGCGGCCTCGGCGGCACGCTGCGCGACCTGGCGGCGGCCACGTACGCCATGGGCACCGCCTGCCCGTCCACCGCGCTGGCCTACTTCTTCCACAACACCAGCGCCTCGCGCGGGCTGCTCCCGCTGGAGGCGGTCGAGGCGGGCCTGTTCACCGACGCGGAGATCCCGGCCGTCCGGGCGTTCGCCGGGAAGCTGCTGAAGAGGATGGCCTCGGGCGTGTGGCTGGCCAACTTCGCCTCCGAGTCCGTCAAGAGCGCCGCCGCCAACATCACGATCGCCACCACGGCCCGCCGCACGGCGGGCGGCTGGATCCTCGACGGCGAGAAGTCCTTCGGCTGCGCGACCGGGGTGGCCGACTACTACCTGACCACGGCCAGGCTGGAGGGCCACGACAACGCCGAGGGGCTGGCGACGTTCTTCGTGCCGCGCGACGCTCCCGGCGTGTCCGTGCGGGCTCCGTGGGACGGCCTCGGGATGCGCGCCACCGCCAACAACGGCATCCGGCTGGAGGAGGTGTTCGTCGCGGAGGACGAGGCCCTCACCGTCCCGGGGGCGTTCACCCGGATGTTGCGGATGAGCCGCGGCAGCTTCGTCGGCAACCAGCTCGCCATCGCGGCCGTCTACACCGGCTGCGCGCAGAACGTCTACGACGTCGTCATCGAGCAGCTCACCAGGAAGACCTTCGCCGACACCGGGCGGCCGATCGCCTCCTCCCCCATGCACCAGCAGCTCATCGGCGAGATGACCGTCCAGCTGGAGACCGCCTACCTGTGGTTGCGCAGGCAGCTGCTGCTGGAGACGGCGCAGCCGCCGCTGCGGCCCAAGGAGGAGGTGTTCCTGCAGTGGCGGCTGGGCAAGGGGTCGGTGACGGAGTGCTGCTTCCAGGTGGCGCTGGGCGCGTTCAAGGCGTCGGGCACGTCCGGCGCGATGATGGGCGGCGTCGTCGGGCGGGCGCTGCGTGACCTGGCGATGGGGCTGGTGATGACCTTCCCCGCCGAGCGCGGCAGGCTGGAGGTCGCCCAGCTCGTCACCCAGGCCAAGGAGAACGAGCTGTTCGCCGTGGCGGACCGGCCATGATCACGCCGCGGACCCGCGACCTGGTGGACGGGGTGTGGACGGACTGCGCGGACGACCTGGGCTTCGACCTGGAGGACCCGGGCACGGGCGAGCCCCGGGGGCGGGCGCTCGGCTCGTCGCCGGATCGGGTCGAGGAGGCGCTGGCCGCCGCCGGGCGGGTGGCGCTGCCGTGGGCGGAGGCCGGGCGGCGGGCCGAGGTGCTGGAGGAGGCGGCGCGGGCGCTGGCCGGGCGGGCCGGGGAGATCGCCCGGCTGGAGTCGTTCGCGACCGGGGTGCCGATCCGGCAGACCGTCTCGCTGGGCGCGATCGTCCATGGGGCGTTCGCGCTGGCCGCCGCGCAGGTGCGGGCGGGGCTGCTGCTGTCGGTGCGGGACGGGGTCGAGGTGCACCGGCTGCCATGGGGGCCCGCGTTGTGCCTGGTGCCGTGGAACGCGCCCGCGCCGATGGTCGCGCACAAGGCCGCCAGCGCGCTCGCGGCGGGCTGCCCGGTGATCGTCAAGGTGAGCGAGTACGCCCCGCACGGCACCCAGGTGCTGGCCGAGGTCCTGCACGAGGTGCTGCCACCCGGGGTCTTCCAGCTCGTCCACGGCGGGCCGCGCACCGGCGCGCTGCTGGCCGGGGACGCGAGGATCGGCGCGGTGTCGTTCACGGGCGGCCTGGCGGGCGGGCGGTCGGTCGCCGCGGCCTGCGCCGCGGGCCTGCGCCCCGCCCAGCTCGAACTGGGCGGCAACAATCCCCTGGTCGTGATGCCGGACGCGGCGACAGAGGCGGCCGCGCGGTCCGCCGCCGAGCTGCTGACCACGCTCAACGGGCAGTGGTGCAGGGCGCTGGGCAGGCTGATCGTGCCGCGCGGGCGGCTCGGCGAGCTGGTTGAGGCCACCGGGGAGCGGCTGGCGGCGCTGCGGGCGGGCGATCCGCTCTCGGAGGAGACGCAGTTCGGGCCGCTGGTGCACTCCGCTCATGTGCGACGGGTCCGGGAGGCGGTGGCCGCGGCGGGAGGGCGGGCGACGGCGTACGGGAACGTGCCGGACAAGGGGAACTTCGTGCCGCCGACGCTGATCACCGGGGCGGATCTGGCCGGCGAGGTGTTCGGGCCGGTGGCGGCCGTGGTGCCGTACGACACGGTGGAGGAGGCGGTGGCGCTGGCCAACGCCTCGCGCTACGGGCTGGAGGGATACGTGGTGGGCGCGGACGAGGAGCGGGCGCTGGCGCTGGCCCGGCGGGTCAGGGCGGGTGAGGTGAAGGTCAACGGCTCCAGCGTGATGAGCCTGCACCTGTTCACGCCGCGGCCCGCCTGGGGGTTGTCGGGGCTGGGCGAGGAGGGCACGGCGGAGACCGTCCTGTTCTTCACGGGGGCACGGGTGGTGGGCGTGGAGCGGGCGCCGTGAGGCGGATGCGGCGGCCGGCGGAGGCGGAGCTGTGAGGCGGGTGCTCGTGGCCGGGGCCGGGCCGGTGGGGCTGGCGGCGGCGCTCACGCTGGCGCGCGGCGGGGTGCCGGTGACCGTGCTGGAGGCCGGGGCGGGGCTGGCCGGCGAGTCGCGGGCCTCCACCTTCCATCCGCCGACGCTGGAGATGCTGGCCTCGCTCGGGGTGCTGGACGAGCTCATGACGCGGGGCCTGGTCGCCAGGACCTTCCAGTACCGCGACCGGCGCGGCGGCCCGATCGCCACGCTCGACCTCTCGGTGCTGGCAGGGGACACGCCGTACCCGTTCCGCGTGCAGTGCGAGCAGAGCAAGCTCACCCCGATCCTGTGTGAGCACGTCGTGCGGCACGGCGGCGAGGTGCTGTTCGGGCAGGAGGTCGCGCAGGTCACCGCGCTCGGGGACGGGGTGCGGGTGACGGCCGCGGGCGGCGGGCGTTTCTCGGGTGACTGGCTGATCGGGGCCGACGGCGCCCACTCCGCCGTACGCCGCAGCCTCGGCATCCCGTTCGAGGGCCGCACCTATCCGGAGCGGTTCCTGGTGGCCTCCGTGCACGAGGACCTGGAGGCCCTGCTGCCGGGGCTGGCGCCGATCAACTACGTCTTCGACCCGGACGAGTGGCTGGTCCTGCTGCGCACCCCCGACCACTGGCGGGTGCTGCTGCCCACCCCGGACGGCAGCGCCGACGACGAGGAGCTGGCCAGGCTGCCGGCGCGGTTGCGCGCGGTCGCCGATCCCGGCCGGGACTGGCGGGTGGCGCACGCCTCCCTCTACCGGGTGCACCAGCGGGTGGCCGCCCGGTTCGTGGCGGGGCGGGTGCTGCTGGCGGGCGACGCGGCGCACGTGAACAACCCGCTCGGCGGGCTCGGCATGAACAGCGGCATCCACGACGCCGTCCTCATGGCCTCCTCACTGGTGGACGAGATGCCGTCCGACGAGGCACGGGCGGGCCGGGCGCCGGCGGGCGAGGCGGCGTCAGGCGAGGCAGCGTCAGGCGAGGCGGCAGCGGTCGGTGCGGTGGCGGCGCGGAGGCGGGAGGTGGCGCTCGATCACGTCCAGGCGATCAGCCACGGCAACTGGGCGCGGATGCGCGCCCCGGGAAGGCACGAGGAGCTGCGCGCGCTGGCGGCCGATCCCGCGGCGGCCAGGGCGTACCTGCTGCGGGCCTGCCTGATCTCGGCACTACGGCCATGATCGTCAAGGAGAACCCGGCGCGGATCACCGAGCGGGTGGGCGTGGTCCCGGTCACGGACCCCGCCGGCGTGGACGCGGCGGTCAGGCGGGCCGAGGCCGCCCGCCGGGACTGGTCGGCGCGCCCGCTCACCGAGCGGATCGCCGCACTGCGGGACGGCGCCGCCGCGGTGGCCGCCCGCGCGGAGGAGCTGGCCGTGCTGCTGGCCAGGGAGTCGGGCAAGCCGCTGGCCGACTGCCGGGGCGAGCTCGGCTACGCGCTGGCGTTCCTGGAGTGGGTGTGCGAGCGGGCGCCCGGGGTGCTCGCGGACCGCGAGCTCGACGACGGGGCGGGCCGGCTGGTGACGCGGCGCAGGCCGTACGGTGTCGTGGCGTGCGTGACCCCGTGGAACGCGCCCGTGATCCTCGCCCTGACCAAGCTGGCCCCCGCGCTGGCCGCGGGCAACACGGCGGTGGTCAAGCCGTCGCCGCTCGCCCCGTTGACGGTCGGGCAGGTCGCCGCGGCGCTCCCCCACATCGAGGTCGTGCACGGCGGCGCGGCGACCGGCCAGGCGCTCGTCACCCACCCCCTCGTCCGCAAGGTGGCCTTCACCGGCGGCGGCGCGGCGGGCCGGGAGATCGCGGCGGCGGCCGGGTCGATGCTGACGCCCGCGGTGCTGGAGCTGGGCGGCAACGACCCGGCCCTGCTGCTGCCGGACTTCGCGCTGACCCCGGACGACTACGAGCGCCTGGTCATGGCCTCGTTCGCGACCAGCGGGCAGGTGTGCATGGCCGCCAAGCGCCTGTACGTGCCCCGGCGCCGTGCCGGGGAGTTCACGGCGGCGTACGTGGCGGCGGCCGAGCGGATCCTGCTGGTGGGCGACCCGCTCACGCCCGGCGTCACCATGGGCCCCGTCATCTCCGCCGAGGCGGCCGCCCGGATCCGCGCGCTGACGGGACGACAGGGCACCGCGGTGCCGCTGGGGCGCGCCACCGGCGACCTGAGTGCCGGATATTTCGTGACCCCGACGCTGGTGACCGGCCTGGCGGACGACGCCCCGCTCGTGGCCCGCGAGCAGTTCGGCCCCGCCGTGCCGCTGCTGCCGTACGACACCGAGGACGAGGCCGTGGCCAGGGCGAACGCGAGCGACCTCGGCCTGGCCGCGTCCGTCTGGTCCGCCGACGAGGAACGCGCCTTCGTCCTGGCGGGCCGGCTGGAGGCGGGGTTCGTCTTCGTCAACACGCACAACAGGACCGGCATGTCGCCGCGCGCCCCGTTCGGCGGGGTCAAGCGCAGCGGGTACGGCCGCGAGTACGGCGAGGAGGGGCTGCTGGAGTACGTCCAGACCACGGTGGCGCACGCCCCGGCGGCCTTCCGTCCCGGCGGACCCGGCATGCCCGCCACCGCCTACCCCGGCCGGGCCTGACGCGAGCCGACATCCACCGGCCGCCGCGCGACGAATCCCCCACACCGGCGCGTCGAGGAGGGCTCATGCGGAGCTGGCCGTACGTGGGGCGGGACGAGGAGCTGGACACCTTCCGGGCGTGCCTGCGGCGGGTCGAGGCCCGGGGGCTGATGATCTCCGGCCGCGAGGTGGCCCTGCTGGCCGTGCACCACAGCAGCCGGGCCATCGCCCAGCGGCTGGGGTTGTCGGTGGCGACGGTGAACAACAACCTGGCCAGGGTGTACGTCAAGCTCGGCGTGGGCAACCGCGCCCAGCTCGCCGCGCTGCTCGACGCCACCCCGCCCGGCGGGTGACGCGCGAGGAGCCCGGCTGGCGGCGGGGTGAGGTGTGAGGGACCGGCAGGCGCGGGGTGAGGAGACCGGCGGGCGGCTCCCGGACCACCGCCGGCCTCTACCCCTGCGGGGGGTTGCGCGCGGCGGGGACGATCGTGCCGCGGGTCTCGTAGTCGACGACGGCGCGTGCGGCGATGCGGGGGCGCAGCCAGGCGGCCGCCTCCAGGTGCGCCGGGTGCTCCTGGTAGCCGCGCAGCCCGTCCGCCGAGTCGTGGACGGTGGTCATGCACAGGTCGTAGGAGACGGGCGAGCGCACCACGTCCAGGCCGACCGTCAGCTCCCTGATCTGCTCGACGCGCCCCCTGAGCCCTTCGAGCAGTTCCTTGGCCCTGGCCGCGTCGCCGGGGTCGGTGAACTTCATCAGCACCACGTGGGTCAGCACGGGCCGCCTCCTCTGGACATTCGCGTGCGGTTCGGGAGATCCTACTTCTTGGAAACGGCGTTTCTCCAGAGGTAACAGGAGGCCGCGTTGGTGCGCGTCGCCGCAGTGCAGTACGAAGTCGGCACGGATCCGCAGGCCAACCTGGCAGCCGGGCTCCGCATGATCGACGCGGCCGCGGAGCGGGGCGCGGAGCTGATCGTGCTGCCCGAGTTCTGCAACCACCTGTCGTGGTACGAGAGCCGCGAGCACGCCCGCGCCCTGGCCTGCCGGCACGGCGACGCGTTCCTGACCGCGATCGCCGCACGGGCCTCCCGCCACCGCGCCCACGTCAAGCTCGGCGTCACGCTCGCCCGCCCGGACGGCCGCACCACCGGCGCCTCGCTGCTGTACGGCCCCGGCGGCGGGCTGCTCGGCGAGGCCGACAAGCAGGTGCTGATGGGCGCCGAGAACGACCACCTCGACGCGGGCGACTCGGCAGGGCCCGTGGTGCCGACCGCGGTGGGGCGGCTCGGGATGTACGCCTGCATGGAGGGCGTGATCTGCGAGGTCACCCGCGGGCTGGCGCTGCGCGGGGCGCAGGTGCTGCTCAACAGCCTCAACTCGTTCGCCGTCGACGAGGCCGCCCTGCACGTGCCCGTGCGCGCCGCGGAGAACCAGGTCTGGGTGGTCGCCGCCAACAAGGTGGGACCGCTGATCCCGGCCGATCGGCTGGCCCAGGTGAGCGCCGGCCTCGGCGTACCGGCCGAGTGGCTGCACGGGGCCGGTGAGAGCCAGATCGTCGCCCCCGACGGCACGGTGGTGGAGCGGGCGCCGCGCGCCGGGGAGGCGGTGGTCGTGGCGGACATCGACCCGGCCGCCGCCGACGCCGGGCGCGCCCGCCACTTCACCACCCGCCGCCCGGCCCGCTACGGCCCTCTCGCCGCACCCGGCCGACCTCGCACGGCTCCGGCGGGCGCGCCCGTGCTTCCGGTCGCGGTGGTACGGGGGGACGCCGCGCTCGTACGGCGGGCCGCCGCCGAAGGGGCGCGGCTGATCGTGCTGCCGGAGGGCTCGCCGGTCACGGCGGAGGAGGCGGCACGCGCGGTGGCCGGGACGGACGCGCACGCCGTCACCGGCACGGGCACCCTGGTCGGCCCGTCGGGCCCGATCCCGCCCCCGCACACCGGCAACAACACCGCACGTAGCGGCCCGGCCGCGTCCCGCCCACCCGGCGCCACGTACGGCGGTCCGGGCTCGTCCGGCACGGCCGGTGCCACGCTCCCGCGGTCCGGGGTCGTTCCGTGTGACGTCTACGAGCTGCCCTGGGGGCGGCTGGCCGTGATCGTGGGGAGCGCGGCGCGGCATCCGGAGGAGTTCAGGCTCGCGGCGCTGGCCGACGCCGACGTCGTGGCCGTGCCGTTCACCCCGCGGGAGGCGTGGGAGTTGCGGCTCGGCCTGCTGGAGCGCTCGGCGGAGAACCGGCTCAACATCGTCGCCGCCGGGCAGGACGGCCCCGGCGGCTTGGCCGGGGCGATCCTGGCCCTGCCTGCCGATTTCACCCTGTGGACCAGGTGGCAGGGCCCGTTCACGGGGCAGATCAGTCACCCCATGGTGACGCACGTGAAGAACACGGACCTGCTCGTGCAGGGCACCGTCTCCCCCGCCCAGAGCGTCAACCGGCTCGTCTCCCGTGGCACCGACCTGGTCGCGGGCCGGCCGTGGCGGCTGGCGGGCGCACTCGTGGAAGGCCCCCAGTGAAGGAAACCCCGTGAAAGAAACGCTGCAGCACGTGGAGCGGATGCTCGACGAGTCGCCCGTGATCGACGTCACCGAGACGTTCGAGCGGCTCCAGGGCATCCTCGAGGAGCTCAAGGCCAGGATCGACGCCCGGTTCGAGCTGACCCCCGACCCGGCCTCGCCGGGCGAGTACGGCACGCACCCCGATGGCCCCGGCGGGCGGCTGGACGCCTACGCGGGGCCGGAGATCGACTGGCTGGTGCACTCCTGGCTGGGCAATCCCGCGGCGAGCTTCGCCAACCTGCACCTCACCGCCTGGCTCGGCCCGCAGGTCAGGGTGCCGCACCTCGGCATCGCGCTGCTCGTGTGGCCGGAGGGCTGGTTCTACCAGGACTTCATCCCCAGGGCGTGCCTCACGGCCGACGGCGGGCACTTCGACCGCTACTACGCGCCGCTCGACGCGGAGTGGCTGGCGTTCAAGGAGGAGAACCCGGACTTCGTCTGGTTCACCAGCCGAGCCGCGTTCATCCGCGCCAGCCTGTCGCCGAACGCCTACTGCTACTCCTTCCCGCGTGCCCCGCAGCACCTCGACACGGTGCGCGACCTGCTCCACGCCCGCGTCGGCCGGTGGCTGGAGTGGGTGGACGAGGCCGAGCCGGTGCCGGAGGCCGAGCGGGCGGGCTTGGCGGCGGCGGACCTGGCGGTGCGCCGCAACATCGCCGAGCGCGACCCGGCCAACGTGATGGGCGTGCGCTACTTCGGCCAGGAGCAGACGGACCGCCTGGTCAGGGGCCTGTGGGGCGGCGACCGCGAACTCCCGAGGCCGTCGTGACGGGCCCGGGCCGGGCGCCGCGGGCCGACGGCGACGCCGTCACGGGCCCGGGGCCGCAGGGCGCCGTGACGGGGCCCGGGCCGGGGCCGCAGGCGGACGGTGGCGGGGCTGAGGCGGGCACCGGGGTGCGGTCGTTGTGGTGGGCCGCCAGGACCGGAGGGGAGGCGCCCTTCGACACCGCGCATCTCAAGGTCCACTACCCCGCCGCCCCCGACGGTGACCGCCTGACCGGCGTCTTCGCGCCGCGGGGCGGGCCGTACCCCGTCGTGCTGTTCCTGTCCGGGATCAACGTCGGCCAGGACGCCTACCGCTGGCTCGCCGTCGAGATCGCCCGCGCGGGGTTCGTGTGCGTGACGTTCGACCGGGTGGGCGAGCTGTTCGGCGGGGAGCGCGGCCTGACCCCGGGCGTGGACCTGGACGCCGCCGCGCCCGCCGCGTACGGCAGCCGCCCGACGTGCCCGGCCATCGGCGCGGTGCTGGCGTCGCTGGCCGGCATCGAGCTGCTCAAGGGCGCGATCGACCTGGAACGGGTGGCGCTGGGCGGGCACTCGGCGGGCGGATCGGTGGTGCTGCAGTCGGCCCGCCACTTCCCCCAGGTGCGGGCGGTGTTCGCCTACGGCGCGCACACCATGGTGGCGACCATGCTCGGCTGGCCCCCGGGCACCGTACTGCCCGCCCAGGTGGACTGCCCCGTCCTGCTCGCGACCGGCACCCGCGACGGCGTGATCTCGGGCAGCGCCGACCGCTACGGTCAGGAGGGCCACGCCCACGACCCGGTCACCCGTACCTTCGAGGAGGCCCTGGGCGGCGGCGGCGAGCATCTGCTCGCCGTCCTGGAGGGCGCCAACCACTTCACCGTCGCCGATCCGGTGGACCCGACGGCGGCCCGCGCGTTCCTCGACCTGCCCGCCACCGCCGACCGCCGCCCGGAGCTGGGCCGGCTGATCACCTCCTTCCTGCGCGCCCACCTGCACGGCGACGCGCGGGCCCGCGCGGTGCTGGACGGCCTCGACCTCAGGAGGAGCCATGCTTAAGAACTTCTGGTACGCCGTCGAGTTCGGCCACGCCGTGGACCGCAGGCCGCGCAGGGTGACCTGCCTCGGCCAGGACTTCGTCGTGTGGCGGCGCCGCGACGGCCAGGTGGCCGTGCTGTCGGACCTGTGCGTGCACCGGGGCGGCGCCCTGTCGATGGGCACGCCTGCCGGGGAGGACCGCATCGCCTGCCCGTACCACGGCTGGGAGTACGAGCCGGACGGCACCTGCGTGAAGATCCCCGCCAACCCGCCGGGGCGCGGCATCCCCAAGAAGGCGCGCGTGGACGCCTACCCCTGCGTCGAGCGTTACGGCCTGATCTGGGCGTATTTGGGTGACCTGCCGGAGAAGCAGCGTCCGCCGATGCCGCACTTCCCCGAGCACGACGACCCGGCCTTCCGCGCCGTCTACTGGGAGACGACGATCGAGGCCAACTACGAGCGCACGATGGAGAACGTCGTGGACGCCGCGCACACGCCGTTCGTCCACGGCACCTCCTTCGGCAACCCGGACAAGCCGGAGATCCCCGACTTCGAGGTGACGCAGGACGAGTGGCAGGCGGAGGCCGACATCCTGCTAAGCCCGCCGCCGCCGAAGGGCCTGTGGAGCCTGCTGCGCTCCGGGGTGCGCCCGGAGCACGTGGTGGTCACCAACGGCTGGTACCTGCCGAACATCGTCAAGCTGCACGTGCGGCTGCCGTTCGGCGACCTCATCCTGTACGACCACAACATCCCGCTCTCCCAGGGACGCACCCAGGTCAAGATCGTCGGCTACCGGAACTTCTTCACCGGCAAGTGGGCCGACGGGAACGCGCTCAAGCGCATCGGCAAGATCTTCGAGCAGGACCGGCCCGTGGTCGAGTCGCAGCGGCCCGAGCTGCTGCCCTTCGACCTGTCGGCGGAGCTGCACCTGCGCAGCGACGCCCTCCAGGTCGCCTACCGGCGGCGGCGCGAGCAGCTCATCCGGCAGGGCTGGTGGGTGGGCGCAGACGACGTGGTGACGGGGGACGTGCCGCGCCGCCAGGCGACCGTCATCGCCTCTCCCGCCCGCCGGGAGAACCCTGAGCTGGCCCGCGCCTGGGTGCACAAGACCCGCGGCGGCGCCCCGGAAACCGATGGAGAGCAGCCATGAGCCTGCCCGCGACGCTGAGCGAGAACACCTTGGAGCGCCTGACCGGCGCGCTGGATCTGCGGGTGAGCCAGGACGTGCCGCTGTCCTCGCCGCTGTGCCCGGGGCCGGTCGGCCGCCTGCGCGTCCTGCGCCCCGAAGGCGCGGAGGACACGGCAGATCAGGTGGCCGCAGCCGATCAGGTGGGCGTGGCAGATCAGGTGGGCGTGGCAGAGCAGGTCGGCGCGGCAGAGCAGGTCGGCGCGGCAGAGCGGGTCGGCGTGGCGGGTGAGGTGGCGAAGGTGGTCGCGGTGTCGCTGGTGGTGCCGCCGATCGGCCTCGACAGCCACATGATCTTCGCCTTCACCCGCCCCGCCTCCACGATCCCCCACTTCACCCTGGACGCCGTTGTGTCGGCCGACCACCACGCCATGCACCTCGACCTGGTCCCCCGCGCCGACCTGGCCGTGCACCTGGACTACCTCGACACCTGCTTCCTGCCCCTCACCGACCCCCTGGAGACCGCCTGGCGGCTCGACGGCCTGTCACCGGCGGCGGTGGCCCCGCGCCAGCGGGCGATGATGTCCCCCTGGATGCTGGTCTGCCGCGCCACCGAGGAGGCGTTCGCCGAGCTCGGCCCCACCGTGCACACCTATCTCGACCACTGGCTGCGCCTGCTCGCCACGGGCGTCCCCCCGGCCGGCGGCGACCCGGCCGCCCGCGACCGCGCCAACCGGGCCAACCTGTTCTCCCCCGGCGTGGACCCCGTCTGGCACCAGGTCACCCGGCTGCTGGGCGAGGAGCAGTGCGAGCGGGTGCGAGGGGAGTTACTGCGATGAGCGGGCCCAGCGAGTGGCAGCAGCGCATCGAGGGCGAGTGGCACGGCCGCCCGTCCCTCTTCGACGCCACCGGCGCCTGGCAGGGCTACGAGGACATCCGCCGTTCCTCGGTCTACGACGACGGCACGGTCACGTACCGCATGGACGGCGGCCTGGAGGGCGGCGGGCCGCTGGCCGGCCGCTTCAAGCTGGGCGCGCCGTTCGCGTTCGGCGTGACCGACGCCGGCGGCGACCGCCTCTACACGGGCCCCGACTTCCACGGCTCCGGCCGCCCGTACGGGGGGTTCGTGGACGCCCGCTACTACGGGCCCGGCTGGCAGGTGGACCTCAACACCTGGAACCAGACGATCGGCGACACCCAGGTCTACTCGTCGCTGCTGTTCCAGGGGCCGGCCGTGGTCGGCTGCTTCAACGGCCTCTACACCCGCGACCCCGCGCAGGTGGCCGACTGGCTGCGCGCCGAGACGGCGAACGGGCCGGTGCCGTACATCCTGCCCACGAAGCAGGCCGGCGCGTACGGCGGCGCGTGCGAGGTGTTCGGTCCCGACCAGAAGCCGCGCGGCACCGTGCGGGTCACCGTGGAGCTGGAGCCGATCGACCTGCTCAGGACCCGCCACCACGTCACGTGGACGGGCGCGCTGGACCGCCGCCACACCGTGGAGGTGCGCAGGGACGGGTTCCGCTCCTTCTTCGAGGGGCCGGGCGCGTGGGGCAACGCGCAGGCGTACGGGCGGGCGAGCTTCCCCAGCCTGCACTTCGCCGACGGCACGCGGCTGGCCGGGCGCGAGTTCATGATGGACGCCACTGCCGGGATGGGCGCGGGCGCCACCATGGCCGTGGCCTGCGAGCTCTTCGAGGGCAACGTGCTCGCCGCCGTGCTGCACGGGGTGCTGACATGGTCATCGTCCTGACCGGCGCCACCCGCGGCATCGGCCGCGGGCTGGCCGAGCAGTTCCGCGCCCGCGGCCACGAGGTCGTCGGCTGCGGCACCAGCGGCGGGGACGTGGCCTGCGACGTCCGCGACCGCGAGCAGGTGTCCGCGGTGTGGGAGGCCGCCGTGGAGCGGCACGGGCGCGTGGACATGTGGATCAACAACGCCGGCGTCACGCAGGCCCGCAAGCCGCTGTGGGAGCTGGACGCCGGCGAGGCCCGCCGGGTGATCGACGTCAACCTCGCCGGTGTGCTCAACGGCTGCGCGGTGGCGCTGCGCGGCATGGCCGCCCAGGGGCACGGTCACGTGTGGAACATGGAGGGGCTGGGCAGCGACGGCCGTACCGTGCCGGGCCTGGCCGTCTACGGCGCGAGCAAGCGCGCGCTGACCTACCTCACGCTCGCGCTGGCCAAGGAGGTGCCGCCGGGCGTCTCGGTCGGGCTGCTCAGCCCCGGCATGGTCGTCACGGACCTGCTGCTGCGCGACCTGAACCCGCGCTCGCGGCGGGTGTTCGACCTGCTGGCCGACCGGGTGGAGACCGTGACGCCGTGGCTGGCCGAGCAGGCCGTCAGACGGGCCCGCAACGGCGCCCACGTGCGCTGGCTGACCGGGCGCAGGATCGCGGCCCGTTTCGCGCTGGCCCCGTTCACCGATCGGAGGGTGCTGCCATGACCGACGCGCTCGGCTGGCGCCGCAAGTTCGGCGTGATCGCCCCGTCCACGAACACCATCGTCGAGCCCGACTTCTACCGCATGACCGTGCCGGGCGTGACGGCGCACTTCGGCCGCATCCACATCCGCGACCAGAGCATGGCCGGGGACGAGGGCATGCAGCGGCTGCTGGAGCAGATCCGCCAGGAGCTCGGCGCGGCCTGCGAACGGGTGCTGACGTGCGAGCCCGACTACATGGTGATGGGCATGTCCGCGGAGACGTTCTGGGGCGGTGTGGAGGGGAACCGGCAGTTCGTCCGGCAGATCCGCGGCCTGACCGGCCTGGAGGTGGCCACCGGCGCCGAGGCGTGCGAGCGGGCGCTGCGGCTGTACGGGGCGCGCCGCATCGGCGTGGTCACCCCCTACCAGCCGGTCGGCGACGAGAACGTGGTGCGGTTCTTCTCCGAGATCGGCTTCGAGGTGGCCGCCATCAAGGGGCTGAAGTGCCCCACGGCGGTGTCGATCGCCCACGTCGGCGAGGCGGAGCTGCGCGAGGCCGTGACGCAGGTCGCCCCGGGTGTGGACGCGGTCGTGCAGTGCGGCACCAACCTGTCGATGGTCGGCCTGGCCGACGAGGCGGAGCGCTGGCTCGGCCTGCCCGTCATCGCGATCAACGCCGCCACCTGGTGGATGGCGCTGCGCGACAACGGCATCGAGGACCGGGTGCACGGCGCGGGCAGCCTGCTGCGGGAGCACTGACATGGACTACCCGCTCGCTCTGGCGCTCGTCGACTTCCTGCCGGTGCTGGCCATGGCGGCCGGGATCGCGCTGCTCGCGCCGTTCGCGGCCCGGACCCGGGGGCGCCTGCCCGGGTGGGCGGCGCTGGCCGGGGGTGTGCTGGTGGTGCTCGGCGGGCTGCTCAAGGCCGTGTGGAAGCTGCTGGTGGCGGCGGGCGGGCCCGACGTGGGGTGGCTGGCCGGGGTGCAGTTCTACCTGTTCGGGCCGGGGTTCGCGCTGCTGGCGTGGGCGGTGCTGGGCAGGAGGCCGCCGCTGTGGGGGATGGCCGGCTTCGCGGCGGCGGGCGTGGCCGCGGCGCTCGCCACGGGCGCGACGTGGCCGCTGCTGCTGGTGACCACCGTGTGCGCCACGATCCTCGGCGTGCGGCTGCTGCTGCTGTCCCGCCATCCCGCCGGGCGGGCGCTGTTCGGGTTCAACCTGCTCGGCACGTACGCCATGGGGCTGCTCGCCTCGCGTCCGGAGCAGACCATCGCCCTGCAGTGGGTGGAGGAGACGCTCAACACGCTCATCTGGACGGCCTTCGCCGTGGCCGTCCTGCGGCTGACGCGGCAGGACGTTCCCGCCGGCAACCGCTCCGAACGGACAGGAGAGACGCCATCGCCACTTCAGTGATGCGGCTGTGCGCCGCCATCGTGCTCGCCGTCGCCGCCCTCGCCTCCCCCGCGGTTGCCACGCCTGCGTGGGTGAGCTCGCACGAGGTCCGGATCGGCGCGGACCCCGCGACCGTCCACCTGCCTCCCGGCAGGACCGCGCTGCCCGTCGCGCTGCTGCTGCAGGGCGGGAACGTGCCCCGGGAGAGCTACGGCCGCTTCGCCAGGACGGTGGCCGGCTTCGGCTTCGCCGTCGTGGTGCCCGATCATCGGCGGGCCGTGGGGCCGGTGAGCGGGCTGTTCCCGGAGAGCGCGCAGCTCGGCGCCACCGTGGAGTGGGCCGCGCAGGAGAACGCGCGGGCGGGCTCGCCTCTCGCCGGGCGGCTGGACGCCGGCCGGCTGGTGCTGCTCGGGCACTCGTTCGGGGCCGCGGCGGGGCTGTTCGCCGTGGGGAACGCGTGCGTGCCGCCGTTCTGCTTCGGTCCCGTCTACCAGCGGCCCGCCGCCTTGCGCGCCGCCGCCTTCTACGGGGCCGCCACCGCCTCGCAGGGCGGGGCGGTGGTGCCTGTGGCCAATGCCGGGGTGCCCGTCGCGCTCGTTCAGGGTGAGGTCGACGGCGTCAACCCGCGTGCCGCGGCCCGCGCCACGTACGACGGGCTGTCGTCGCCGCCGAAGGCGTACGTCACGGTGGGCGGCGCCAACCACTACGGGCTCACCGACACGCAGACGCCCGCGGGGGCGGCGCCGGATCCCTCGGCGCAGATCGTCGGGCAGCAGGTCAGCATCGACGCGGCGGCCAGGTGGAGCGCGCTGTTCCTGCGCGCCTCGCTCGGCGACGCGCTGGCCGAGGCCTACGTGTACGGCTTCGGCGACGCCTCCGACGACACCGTGAGCGTCGTGTCGGTCCGCGCCGCGGCGGCCCCGGGCGGTGGCGGCACATGAGGACGGGCGCGACCGGCGCAGGCGTTCCCGACGCGGGCACGACCAGCGCAGGCGTTCCCGGCGCGGACGCGACCGGCGCCGCGCAGGTGACCGTGGTGGAGGTCGGGCCGCGGGACGGGCTGCAGAACGAGCCGGTCACCCTCGGCACCGACGACAAGGTCGCCTACGTCGAGGCGCTGGCCGAAGCCGGGCTGACCAGGATCGAGGCAGTCGGTTTCGCCCACCCGCGCCTGGTCCCGCAGCTCGCCGACGCCGAGCAGGTGATGGCCGAGGTGCCCAGGCGCGACGGCCTGTCCTACATCGGGCTGGTCCTCAACGCGCGCGGACTCGAACGGGCGCTCTCCGCGGGCGTGGACGAGGTCAACGTCGTCCTGGTCGCCACCGAGACCTTCTCGCGGCGCAACCAGAACATGACGGTCGCCGAGGCCCTGGCCTCCTTCGCCGGCATCGCCGCCCGCGCCTCGGGGCTGCGCGTGACGGCCACGATCGGGGCCGCGTTCGGCTGCCCGTTCGAGGGCGAGGTGGGGATCGGGCACGTGGCCGAGCTGGCTCGGCGGTGCGCGGAAGCGGGCGCGGACGAGATCGCGCTGGCCGACACGATCGGCGTGGGCGTGCCCGCCGACGTGCGGCGGCTGGTGTCGGCCGTGCGGGAGCGGACGTCGCTGCCGCTGCGCTTCCACTTCCACAACACCCGCAACACCGGCTACGCCAACGCCCTGGCCGCCGTGGAGGCGGGGGCGTCGGCGCTGGACGCCAGCAGCGGCGGGCTCGGCGGCTGCCCGTTCGCGCCGGCCGCGACCGGCAACATCGCCACCGAGGACCTCTCCTACGCGTTGCACCGGTCGGGCATCGGCACGGGCGTGCGGCTCGACCGGCTGGTCACCGCCGCCTCCTTCGTCGGGGAACGCCTCGGCAAGCAGGTCCCGGCCCTGCTCGGCCGCGCGGGCGACTTCCCGCCCGCCCAGGCACGGGAAGCCGACGACTTCCCGCCCGCCCAAGCGCGGGAAGCCGACGACTTCCCGCCCACCCAGGCACGTGAAGCGGACGGCTCTCCGCCCGCACGAGCACGGGCGCGGGAGGCGGGCGGGTGACGGTCCGGCTCTCGATCGCGGGCGGGATCCGCGAGGTGGCCGCCGCGTCCCCGGACGTGGTGGCGGTGGTGGACGGGGACCGGCGGCTGACGTACCGGGGGCTGGACGACCGGTCCAGCCGCCTGGCGAACGCGCTGCTGGCCGCCGGCCTGCGCACGGGCGAGCGGGTGGCGGTGCTGCTCGGCAACCGCCTCGAGTACGCGGAGGTCGCGGCGGGCATCGCCAAGGCGGGCCTGGTCATGGTCCCGCTCAACCCCCGGATGACGCCGCCCGAGAGCGCGTACGTCCTCGGCCACTCAGGCGCGCGGGCGCTCGTCGCCGACCAGGCGCACGCCGCAGCGGTCGAGGGCGTGGCGGTGCCGCCCGTGGTGCTGTCCCTGGGCGGGGCGGGGCTCGGCCCCTCGTACGAGGCGGCGCTGGCCACGGCCGAGGCCACCGACCCGCGCAGCGGCACAGGCGACCTCGACCCGTTCTGCGTCGCCTACACCTCGGGCACCACCGGCAGCCCCAAGGGCGTGGTGATCAGCCACCGCTCCCGCTGCCTCACCTTCTACGCCTCCGCCCTGGAATGGGGTCTCGGTCCCGGACGCCGTACGATCGCGGTCGCCCCGATGTACCACGGCGCGGGCTTCGCGTTCGGCTACGCCCCCCTCTGCACCGGCGGCACCGTCGCCATGTTGCGTTCCTGGGACCCGGAGCGGCTGCTGGCGATGATCGCCCGGGAGCGCGCCCAGTCGGTGTTCCTCGTCCCCACGCACGCCCACATGCTGCGCGCCCTCGGTCCCGCCGCGCTGCGCGCGCACGACCTGTCCTGCCTCGACACCCTGTTCTTCAACGCGGCGGCCCTGCCGGGGCCGCTCAAGGAGTGGGTGCTGGAGACGTTCCCCGGCGTCGGCGTGCACGAGCTGTACGGCTCGACGGAGGCGGGCATCGTGACCGACTGCCGCCCCGCGGACGCGCGCCGCAAGCTCGGCTCGGTCGGCCGCCCGTGGTTCATGACCGAGGTCAGGATCGTGGACGAGGAGGGGAACCCGGCGTCGCGCGGCGAGTTGTTCAGCCGCTCCCCCTTCCTGATGAACGGTTACCTCGGCGACCCCGGCGCCACGGCCGCCTGCACCACCTCCGACGGCTTCCTGACCAGCGGCGACATCGTCGAACGCGACGACGAGGGCTTCATCTACGTCGTCGGCCGCAAGAAGGACATGATCATTTCGGGTGGCGTGAACATCGCGCCGCGCGAGGTCGAGGAGGCCCTGGCCACGTTCCCCGGGGTGGCGGAGGCGGCCGTGGTCGGCCTGCCGGACGAGCGGTGGGGCGAGCGGGTGACCGCGTTCGTGGTCGCGCTGCCCGGCGCCCGCCTGGACGCGGCGGCGCTGGTCGCGCACTGCCGTACCCGGCTGAGCGGGCCGAAGGTCCCGCGGACGGTGGAGCTGGTCGAGGCGTTGCCGAGGAACGCCGCGGGCAAGATTCTCAAGCGCGCGTTGAAGGAGAGCCATGCGCCCCCACGTTGAAGTGATCCACGAGGACGACTACGTCTGGCACGCCGCCGAGCTGGCCGGCGGCGAGGGCCGGGCCGTCGAGCGGCGGCTGTCGGTGGACGAGGAGGACGGCTCCAGCTCGCTGCGGGTGGACTTCCGCACCGGCTGGGGCCGCGGCCCCGGCATCCATCACGCCACCACCGAGTTCTACGTGCTGGACGGCTCCATGACGTACGGGGGGCGCCGCCTCGGCGCGGGCGGCTACCTTTACCTGCCCAAGGGGGTGCCGGCCGACGCGGTCACGTTCGCGGAGGGCACCAGGGTGCTGCACTACAGGGAGTACGGCGATGCCGGGTTCGACCCGGTGGACAGCCTGGACGCGCCCCGCTGGGACGGCGCCCGCGAGGACGTGATCGTCCTCGACTCGGCCGCGATGAGCTGGGACGCGGTGCCCAATCCCGGGCCGATGCCGGGATTGTTCATCAAGTACCTGCACGTCGATCCGGTCACCGGCTTCTACACGCGGCTCGTGCACGCGCAGGAGGGGTGGGCCGATCACCGGCTGGCGCACCATCCTTGCTACGAGGAGGCGTACACGGTGCAGGGGCTGATGGAGTACAACTTCGGCACACTGGACCTGGGCACGTACTTCTTCCGTCCCGCCCGCGTCAAGCACGGGCACTTCACCTCCTTGGCGGGCGGGGCCACCTGGCTGCTGCGCTCCGACGGCGAGCTGTACAACTGGTACACCGAGAACGAGTGGGTGCGGTGGGGCGGCGAGTCCGTCAACTGGGGGCCCGGCGAGGGCCGCATGCGCTTCTCCCAGTCGGCCCACGATCTCGGCCGCGGCTCCACCAGGCGCGACGACCACGATCGCGAGCTGCTGAACGCCTCGCTCGCCTACGCGCGCGAGCAGGGGGCGACGGACTCGGGCTGGTTCCCGCCCGGCCACGGCCCCGACCGCAGCCTGCTGGCCGTCGCCAAGGCCATGGACGCCGCCCGCCTCCAGGGCGGGCACGCCGGCCACCACGAGCATGGGGACGAGCATGAGCACGGCCAGTGGGGTGCGGATCCGGCCGGGCTGGAGCACGCGCACGAGCGCGAGTCGCACAACTGGGGGCAGGGCCGCCCCTGGAAGCCGGGCGACCCCGTGCCCGCCCCGATCATCTCCACCCTTCCGGTACGCAGCCGTTCTCGCGGACGATGGGACGGCGACGGCATGTGAGGAGATCGGATGACGTACGTGCGGCGGCTGGCCGAGTTCGCGGTGGCGTGCAGGGACGGGGAGCTGCCGGCGGCGGTGCGGGAGGACGTGCCGGGCCGGGTGCTCGACGTGCTCGGCAACTGCCTGGCCGCCTACGCGGACCCGGACGGCGACGCCGCTCCGGCGGTGCTGCGTGCCGTACGGCGATGGGGCGGCAGCGGCGAGTCGACCGTGATCGGGAGCGGCGACCGGCTCCCCGCCCCGTCGGCCGCGCTGGTCAACGGCACCCTCGCGCACGCGCTCGACTACGACGACACGCACCTGCCGTCCGTGCTGCACCCGAGCGCGTCCGTCGTGCCCGCGGCGCTCGCGGCCGCCCAGAGCGTGAGCGCCCGTCACGCGGAACAGGCGGCGGCCCGGGACGCGGGTGCGTTCGGCGCGGAGCCGGGGGTGGGGGTGTCCGGCGGGGAGGTGGTGGCGGCGGTCGCGGCGGGGATCGAGGTGTGCGGCCGGCTCGGCATGGCGTCCTACCTGCCGCAGGAGCGCAACTCGCTCTTCTTCGAGCAGGGCCAGCACGCGACGTCGATCTGCGGCACGCTGGGCGCCGCCGTGGCCGCCGGGCTGCTGTTCGGGCTGACGGCCGACGGGATCGCGCACGCGGTGGGCGTGGCGGCCTCGATGGGAGCCGGCCTGCTCGAGGCGAACCGCACAGGCGGGACGGTCAAGCGGGTGCACTGCGGGTGGGCCGCGCACGCCGGGGTGTCGGCGGCAGTGCTGGCCGCTGAGGGGCTGACCGGGCCACCGACGGTCCTGGAGGGACGGTTCGGCTTCTTCCAGGCATGGCTGGGCGGACGCTACGACGCCGAGGCCCTGCTGGGAGGGCTGGGCGAGCGATGGGAACTGCTGCGGACGACCTACAAGCCATACCCGGCCAACCATTTCACCCATCCGGTCATCGACTGCGCGCTGGCGTTGCGGCGCGGCGGGCTGGACCCGTCGCGGATCGCGGAGATCGAGGTGGGCGTGCCGGGCCCGGTGCTGCGGACGGTCGCCGAGCCGTGGGAGGAGAAGGTCCGGCCGCGCTCGCCGTACCACGCGAAGTTCTCCGCCCCCTACACGGTCGCCGCGGCGCTGCTGGGCGGGGGCGGGCTCGGGCTGGCGCTGGAGGACTTCGCGACGCTGGACCCGGCACGGCTGGAGCTGGCGGAGCGGGTGCGGTGCGTGGCCGACGAGCGGGCCTCGGAGATCTTCCCGAGGGCGTTCGCGGCGGTGGTGCGGGTGCGGCTGCGTGACGGCTCGGCGCTGGAGCATCGGGTGGACTCCTCGCGCGGCGGGCCCGAGCATCCGCTCTCGGGGGCGGAGCTGGAGGCGAAGTTCCGCGCCAACGCGGGCCGGGCGCTGCCGCAGGAGCGGGTGGGCGAGCTGGTGGAGGCGATCGGGAAGCTGGTGACGGGCGGCACGGTGGACGACGTCCTGGCGCGGACGGTACGGGAGCCGTAGCCGGCCGCCCGGCGTTGGCCAGGCACCTCGATCACGAGGCAGGAGTCACTGCTTGACCGCGAGCAGGCCGTACAGCTTGCTGATCTTCTCCTGGTCGGCGATGAGCGGCAGCGTGTCGAACGTCAGGTTCCAGTCGGTCACCTTGCCGTGCCGGTGGCCGAAGCGCTCGATGATGCCGAAGGTGATGTCACGACCCTGGCTGCGGACCGTTCCGTACCACTCCTGATAGGTGGCGTTCTTGGTGCGGACCGTCTGCCCTGGTTCGAGCTTGCCGGCGGGGGTGCCGTCCTGGTCGCCCTCGAATTTGCCGACCAGCTTGTTGATGTAGGCGAGCTTGGCGGATCGGGTACGCAGCGTGCGCCCGCCGAGCCCGACACCCGACAGCGGCGCCGCGCCGACGCCGTCCACCAGCGCCTCGGCGTTCTTGCCGTTCCAGGCGGCGGCGCGGGCGAGAAGGTTCTTGGTCAGCTCGCTCACGCGCGCCGGCTTGCGGGAAGCGCGTCCATCGGAGTCGGTGATACCACCGAACATGTTCTCCAGGCGCAGCTCCTCAGGAGTGATCGGGTTGAACCAGGTGAACCTGTCGTAGTAACGCCGTCCCTGCACCACGTCGCCGTCCTCGTTCAGCACGACGCGGTAGATGGCGGGGTAGTCGATGGTGTGGCCGTGCACCACGATCCGGTTGGCGGCGCCGTACATGACAGTGTCGCCGCCGATGGCGATGCGAGTCGGGCGCATGTTGAAGGACGGGACGAGCGTGAGGCTGCTGGAGATGGACTTCTTGATGTTCTCCCTGCCCTGGACGATCGGGCCGGCCGCCTCCCAGAGCGTGGCGTCCTGCGACCAGATCCTCTCGTATGCCGCTACCCGCTCGTCGAAGCCGTCCTCGGTACGCATGGCGCCGAAGGCGTTCTGCCGCCCGATGAAGGTGGCGGCCTGCGGGGTCATCCGCCCCTCGATCTCCGGGTGCGCCGGTTCCTGGGCTTGAGCCGGAGTGGCCATGACACCGCCGGCAAGAACGCCGGCAACAAGGGCAAGGCTGAGGTTTCGCTTCTTCATGACCATCATTCAGCCCCAAATCGCCCTTACCTGTCGATTACCTACCAGGTAGGCGGATTTCGGCCACTCAACAGCGACGCTGACCTTGCTGTGGGGCCGCAACGGCGTCCCACAGGCGACGCCGTCCTCACCCTGCCCCTCGATCAGGCCGCGCCCGCTCACCCCACGAGATGACGCCTGGCGGGTGCGGATCCAGGCAGGCGGGGCCGGCTGCGGAGGTGCTCGTCGAGTGCCAGTGCCCGGTGCAGGGCGGGCAGGGCGGCGGCGGGGTCGCCGGCCTGGGCGTGCGCCTGGCTGAGGCGGCGGTAGGCCAGGCACTGGACGTCGGCGGCGCCGAGGCGTTCCGCGGCGAAGACGGCGGTCTGCCAGATCTGGACGCGCTCGTGCACGTGGCCGCGGCGCCGGAGCATCTCGTCCATCGACCAGGCGATCCGCCAGGCGTCCTCGTTGCGGTCCTGGTCGGCGGTCCAGCGCAGGAGGGACAGCAGGCAGTCGTGTTCGGCGTCGAACCACTCCAGGGCGTCCTGCCCGGTCGTCAGCGGGGTGAGGTCGACGCCGTGGGCCGGTGGGTTCAGGGGGATCGGGCGGGTGTGCGGGGCCAGGGTGAGCCCGCCGCGGTGGGCGGTGTGCAGGTAGTGGTCGATCAGCCGGCTCAGCGCGGTGGCCGAGGAGGCGGGGTCGGCCTGCTCGATCGTGTACAGGCGGGTCAGGTCGTGCATGTGGTAGCGGCCCGGCCTGTGCTGGGTCACGAGGTGCGCGGCCTCCAGCAGGCGCATGAGGGTACGGGTGCGGGCGGCGGGGACGGCGGCCAGCGATGCCGCCGCGGCGAGGCCGACGTCGGGCACCGGTGCCGGGCCGAGCGCCAGGAACAAGCGCTTGGCGTCCTCGGCGAGGGTCAGGTAGGAGGCGTCGAGGGCAGCGTGCAGGCTGGAAGTGATCTCGCGGTGCGCGCAGGAGGCGGTGTCGTGCAGGCTGGAGGTGGCCTCGCGGTGCACGCGGGAGGTGGCGGCCTCGTGCGGGCTGTGGGCGGCCTCGTCGGGGGCCGGGGTGGTCAGGCGAGTGGTGGTGGTGCGTGGTCCGGACGTGAGGGCGTCCGGGGGCAGGTGGGGCCGGGCCGCGACGAGGGCGAGCGTCAGGGGCAGGCCGGCGCAGTGGCGCAGGAGGTCGCGGACCGCATGTGGCCGGGTGGCGCCGACTGTGCGGACGAGCAGCCGCGACGCCTCCTGCTCGCTCAGCCCTTCCAGCGCCAGCACCCGCCCGGGGACCGTCCCGCCCGGAGACCTGCGGCTGGTGACCAGGACGGCGCTGGAGGCGGTGCCGGGCAGCAGCGGCTCCACCTGCTCGACGGAGGCGGCGTCGTCGACCAGGACGAGCATGCGACGCCCGGCCACCATGCGGCGGTACAGCGCGGCCCGGGCGTCGGGCGCGGAGGGCAGAGTGCGGGGGTCGGCACCGAGCGCGACCAGGAAGCCGCGCACCGCGTCGTCCACCGTCACGGGCGGCGTCACGGGGTCGGAGCCGTGCAGGTTGACGTAGAGCTGCCCGTCCGGGAAGAGGCCGGCGTTGCGGTGGGCCCAGTGCAGGGCCAGCGACGTCTTGCCGACACCGCCTGTCCCGACGATCGCGACCACCGCCGCGGCTCCGTCCCGCGACGGGGTTCGGCCGAGCCCGCCCAGCTCAGCGCCGTCCCGCGACAGCGCCTCGTCGAGCCGGCTCAGCTCCGCCTCCCGCCCCTCGAACGGCTGACCGGACACTGCCGGCAACTGCGCGGGCGCCACGAACGGCTGCCCGGACACCACAGCGGACGACCCGGCGGACGACCCGGCGGACGACACGGCCGGGGTGGCCGGTGCCGGTTCGAGGGGCGGCGGG
This sequence comes from Nonomuraea thailandensis, assembly GCF_024172165.1. Taxonomy (GTDB): domain Bacteria; phylum Actinomycetota; class Actinomycetes; order Streptosporangiales; family Streptosporangiaceae; genus Nonomuraea; species Nonomuraea thailandensis. The sequence goes on from NZ_JAMZEB010000002.1 coordinate 4,097,556, forward strand.
GCGGCGTGCGCCTGCTCGAACCACATGTGCGTCCCCAATGCGACCTCTTGCCCTGATCGTCCGCGCCGATGAAAGATCGACTGTAGCCGCTCACGCACGACGCAAGCGGATGAATCAGGCAAGTGGGTCCAGGGAACGCGACACGCCTCCTCAGCCGTCGCGCTCGAAGACCGGCAGGCGGCGGCCGTCGTCCAGGTCCCGCCAGGCCAGCCGGACGCGCTGGTCGCAGCACCACTCGGTGCCCCCGATCAGGTTCGTCAGCAGCACCGGCCCCTCGTCGAGCCTGACCCTGGCCACCACGTACGGCACCGGCCACCCCGGTGACGGCGGCCGGTGCACCACGGTGAAGGAGTCGACGGCGCCGCGCCCGGCCGACTCGTGCCAGGCCAGGCCGGTGCCGCCGCAGCCGGTGCACAGGGCGCGCGGGTAGTGCTGGAGGTGGCCGCAGCCCGTACAGGACTGGAGGAGCAGCCGGCTCTCGCGGGTGGCCGCCCACCAGGGGGCGGTGAGGTCGTCGCTCATCGGTCGGCTCCCAGCAGCACGGTGGCGTGGGTGGAGAGGATGCCGCCGACGCCGTGTGCGAGCGCGACCTCCACCCCGGGGACCTGGCGCGGGCCGCACTCTCCGCGCACCTGACGGACCGCCTCCACCAGCAGCAGCAGGCCGTACATGCCGGGATGGCAGTACGACAGCCCACCGCCCGTCGTGTTGAACGGCAGCCTGCGGGACCGTACGAGGTCGCCCGCCTCGCCCGGCCCGCAGAGGCCGAGCCCTTCCAGAGTGAGCAGGACGGTGATCGTGAAGGAGTCGTAGAGCTGGGCCACGTCCACGTCCGCCGGCCCGAGACCCGCGCGGGCGAACGCGCGCCGGCCCGCGTCGATCGTGCCCGTGCGCAGCAGGTTCGCGGGGGCCGCCATGCCGTCGTGGGTGGTGGACTCGCCGTATCCCAGCACGACGACGGGGTCGGTACGCAGGTCGCGGGCGCGTTCGAGGGTGGTCAGGACGAGGGCGGCGCCGCCGTCGGTGACCAGGCAGCAGTCGGCGGCGGTGAGCGGGCTGGAGATCATCGGCTGGGCGAGCACCTCCTCCACGGTGAGCGGGCCCGCACGGTGGCGGTAGGCCTTCGGGTTCAGCAGCGCCCATTCGCGGGCGGCCACCGCGACCTCGGCCAGGTCCTCGCGACCGGCCCCGCGCTCGTGCAGGTACCGCTGGGCGGCCATCGCGTAGTACGACACCGGGTACAGCGCTCCGTACGGCGCCTCGAACTCGGCCTGCGGCGTGTGCTCCTCCACCACCCCGCCCAGCGAGCGCGATCGGGCGCTGCGCTGGTTCGAGCCGTAGCTGACCAGGACGGTCGTGCACTGACCCGCCTCGATGGCCTGGACGGCGCGCGCCACGTACATCTCGAAGGCCGAGCCTCCGGCGAACGTGGAGTCCGTCCAGGCAGGCTGGATGCCCAGGTACTCGGCGACCTGCGCGGCCGAGAAGCGCGAGGCCCCCGCCGTGGCCAGGCCGTCGATCTCGGCGAGCGTGAGCCCGGCGTCCCGCAGCGCCCCGGTGACGGCCTGGGCCTGGAGGTGCAGGATGGACCTGCCGGTCACCCCGAGGTCGGATTCGGCGACGCCCACGATGGCGACGCTCATCCCGGCCGCACCGCCGCCCCGGCGGGCGCGACGGCCACCCTGCCGTCGCCGACGACCTCGACCTGCTGCTCGACGGTGATCAGGCCGCCGTCCCCGCCGGTGACGCGGCCGGTGCAGCGTACGGTCTCCCCGGCGAACACCATGCTCCTGAACCGGAAGCGCAGCCTGACGACGCGGGCGCGCGGGCCCAGCCAGTCCTGGAGCTGCTCGGCCAGCAGCGCGCCGAAGAGCTGGCCGTCCACCACCGGACGGTCCAGGCCCTCGGGGGCGTAGTGCAGCCGGTGCCAGTCCCAGGTGGCGCCCGCGTAGGCGATCATGTCGGGCAGCTCGATGCGGCGTTGCAGGGGCGGGATCAGGGTGCCGGGATCCATATCAGCGTCTCCTCGTTGACCGCCAGCAGGTCGCCGTGCTGGTTGGTGTAGGTGGCGCGGGAGATCACGAAGAGCTTGCCCGCCTTCTCCTGTACGTCCTGGACGCGCCAGGTGACGGTGATGACGTCACCGGGGCGTACCGGCTGGTGGAACTCGTAGGCGTTGCCGCCGCGCACCAGCCGCGCTCCGGGGACGTCCAGGTGCCACGAGTGCCCGGCGAACCCGTCGGCGTCCCTGGGCAGGCCGGTGTACTGGTTGGTCTCGCAGATCAGCGTGGGCGGGGCGACGACCCCGTCGTAGCCGTGGACGCGGGCGTAGGCGTCGTCGGTGTAGAGCGGGTTGTCGTCGCCCACGGCCTGGGCGAAGTAGCGCAGCGCGGCCCGGCCCAGCTCCTCGGGCGCGGTGTACGTCACCTCCCGGCCGATCATGGCCCTCAGCTCGTCGATCCTCATGGGAACACCGCCGTGGGGACGACCTCGATCAGGAACTCCGGGCGCAGCAGGGCCGAGCAGACCACCGAGGTGAGGACGTGCGTGCCGGGGAAGCAACGTTCGCGCAGCCCGTCCAGCTCGTGGTAGCGGGGCAGGGCGGCGGGGGTGACGTACTCGACGAGCCGCACCACCGCGCTTCCTGCCAGCCCGGCGGCGCGCAGCACCGACCCGATGGAGGCGTAGACGAACGCGGCCTGCGCGGGCAGGTCCCCGTCGTACAGCGCCTGCTGCGTGGCCGGGTCGAGGGCGCCGAAACCGGACATGAACAGCGTGTTCCCGGCGGCCACGGCCGGCTGGTAGGTGAGCGTGTCGTAGCGGGTCCAGCCGGGGTTGACGCCGCGCAGGGGGTGGCGGGAGGCGGTCGCGTCGAGCGCGACCATCGCGCCGTCGGTGACCGGGTGGTCGACCAGGATGCCGGCCGCGCCGGGGTAGCCGCCCGGGCTGCCGCCGAGCAGTTCCTTGCGGGGGCGGCCGCAGCGGGGGTAGTCGGCGCGGGTGGCCGTGGCGGTGTAGTCGGTGGTGCGGACCAGCGCGTGCAGGCCGGTGCCGGCCGCCCGCAGGAGGTGGGCGGCCGTTTCGAGGCAGGAGCGGTACTGGTCGCGGAAGCCCGCTGTCAGGTCGGCGGGCAGGACGAGCGGCAGGTACACGATCTCGTCGGCCACCGTGACCACGCCCGAGGGGGTGGTGATGCGGTGTCCGCCGCCGGGGTGGGCGGTGATCTCGACGGCGATGCGGTCGTCCGGGGTGATCAGCCGTTCGACCGGCACCCGCGACACGGTCACCCCGCCCAGCCCTGCCGCCTCCCGCGCCGCCACGTCAGCCGCGCTTCCACCGCCCGGTCGCGCGCCGTCGGACCGCGCATCGCCCGGCTGTGCGTCACCCGACCGTGTGTCGTCCGGGCTCCTGTCGCTTGGGGTGAGGTACTCGATCACCTGCACCACGTCGGCCGCGCTCAGCCCGGCCCGGGCGAGCGCCGCCGCGGCCCGCGCGTACGCCTCGGCCGCCGTGGGCGCGGGCAGCGCGGGTAACCGCACGGTGCCGTGCGCGACGGACACGTTCATGGCCTCTCCTGTCCGGCCGCGAGCCCGGCCATCAGCGTCGTCACCTCAGGCAGCTCCTCCAGCCGCCGCAGCGCCCCGATCATCGCGGCAGGCAGCCCGTTGGCCAGCGCCTTACGCCGGACCAGCTCGTCGACCGCCGGATCATCCGGCCCACCCGAGCTACGGGCCACCTGACCGGTCACCTGCCTCCCCCCGGCGCAGGACACCCGCAGCAGCCCCGGCTGGTCGGCGGCGACACCGGGAGAGCCGACCACCTCGTGCGTGATCCGCCCGGCCAGCGCCACCACCTCCGGCCGTTCCACGCGCTCGTAGGTGCGCACGCTCACCTCACCGTCGAGCAGCATCGCCGCGACGCTCCACGGAAGGCTGAACTTCGCCTCGTACGACGTACGCGGCCGCTCCTTGCCTGGCCCGCACACGATGGCCGCCGCGTCGGGATGCACCTCGGCCACGACGCTCTCGACGGCGTCCGGGGTGCCGAGCGTCGCGGCGGCGTCGAGGGCGGCGTGCAGGAGCTGGCAGGCGGGATACGGCTTGATCGTGATCCGGCTGACCTCCCACACCTCCCCCAGCCCGGCCGCCGGGCGCACCCCCGCCCTGCCGAGCAGCGCGCCGTACAGGCCGTGCTCGCCTTCCAGCACCGTGCCGGGACCGGTGGCCCCGGCCCTGGCCAGGCGGGCCGCGAGAATGCCGGCGTGCGCGGCCAGCCCGGGATGCAGCCGCTTGGTGTCGGCCCCGGTGCTCAGGAACTCCAGCAACCCGCCCGCCTGGCTGCCCGCGATGCCGAGCGCGTGCACCGCCTGCGGCGGCGTCAGCCCGTACAGGCGGGCCGCGACCAGGGCGGCGGCGAGCACGCCGCACGCGGAGGTGGCGTGCAGCCCGCGCGCGTGGAAGCCGTGCGGCACCGCGGCCCCGAGCCGGCAGATCGCCTCGTACCCGGCCAGCGCCGCCACCAGCACCTCGCCCCCGGACGCTCCGGTCTCCTCCCCCACCGCGAACGCCGCGGGCAGCACCGGCGCGGTGGCGTGCACGAGCCCGCCCGCGTGGGTGTCGTCGAAGTCGAGTGCGTGCACGAGGGTGCCGTTGGCCAGGGCGGCGGCGGGGGCGCCGACCCGGTGCCGGGTCCCGATGACCGTGGCCTCGGGCGGGCCGCCGAGGCCCAGCGCCACCTCCACGGCGGGCGCCGCGTGCGGCCCTCCGGCGACGGCGCAGCCGAACCCGTCGAGGAGGTGCCGGATCGCCGCCAGCCGGGCGCGCGCGGGGACCGCGTCCAGGGTGAGCCCGAGCGCCCAGCCCGCGAGCGTGCCGGCCTCCGTCTCGGAAGCCCCCCGACACTCGGCCTCCGTCTCGGAAGCTCCCCGACGCCCGGCCTCCGTCATGGGCTCTCTCCGGCGACGTGACCGAACGCGCCCGCCGCGCGCAACTCGGCGAAGCGTTCCGCCGGGTAGCCGAGCAGCCCCCGCACGACCTCCTCGGTGTGCTCCCCCCGCCGCGGCGCCCGCCGGTGCTCGACCGGCCCCTGCCCCACCCGTACGGGCGAGGCGAGCTGCCGCAACGCCCCGTACCGCGGATGATCGGTCTCAACGACCAGCCCCCGGGCGGCGGTGTGCGGCTCGCGCAGCGCCTGGCGCACGTCGTTGACCGGCCCGCTGGGGATGCCGGCCGCCCTCAGCTCCGCCAGCCACCACGCCACGCTCCTGCCGCGGAAGATCGCGGCCAGCCGCGGCAGCAGGTCGACGGCGTGGCGGCGGCGCGCCTCGAAGCCGGCGTAGCGGGGGTCGGCGGCGAAGCCCGCGCCCGGCGACTCGCGGTCGAGGATGGCCGCCAGTCGCTGCCAGAACTTCTCCTTGGCGCACCCCACCACCAGCCACCCGTCGGCGGCCTCGAAGCTCTGGAACGGCACCAGCGACGGATGCGCGGAGGACGCCGTGCGGGCCGGGACGTAGGAGGTGTTCAGCGCCCAGGTGCCGACGTAGGTGAGCATGCCGATGGCGGTGTCGTACAGCGACAGGTCGCAGTCCATGCCGGTGCCGTCGCGCCGGGCGGCGTGCACCCCGGCCAGCAGCGCGATCGCGGCGACGAGCCCGCCGGAGTAGTCGACCAGGGACAGACCGGACTTGGCGGGCGGCCCCGACGGCTCGCCGGTGAGGTCCATCCAGCCGGCCAGCCCCTGGAGGATGTAGTCGTAGCCGGGCTCGGCGGCGCGCGGCCCCGTCGTCCCGAAGCCGGTCAGTGAGCAGCAGACGATGCGCGGGTTGAGGTGCTTGAGGTCGGCGTAGCGCAGCCGCATCTTGGCGGGCACGTCGCCGCGCAGGTTGGAGTAGACGGCGTCGCCGTGCCGGACGAGGTCCTCGAAGACCGCGCGGCCGGCCGGGATGGACAGGTCCAGCGAGATGGATCGTTTGTTGCGGTTGAACGTCTCGAAGAACAGCGAGTCCTCCTCATCCGCATAAGGAGGGACATAGCGGCCGACATCGCCGCCGACGCGCGGGTCCTCGATCTTGATGATCTCGGCGCCGAGGTCGGCCAGGTGCACGCTGCCGAACGGCCCGGCGCCGTACTGCTCCAGGCTGACGACGGTGACGTCCTCCAGGGCTCTCATAACGTTCCGATCAGCTCGATGATGCGGGCCTGGTTGCGGCGGACCTGCTCCGGCGGGTTGCCGTGCACGGCCGGGGTGAGCTTGACCGTGTCGGCCAGCCCCGCGTAGCCGGCCAGCCGCTCGGCCACCTGGTCGGGCGTGCCCGCCAGGACGAGCGGGTCGATCATCCGGTCGGGTACGTCGGGCCGCTCGCCGGCGCGGAAGGCGGTGACCGCGGCGGCGTGCTCCGCGGCCAGGTCGTGGAAGGCGAAGAAGTCGCGGTAGGTGGCGACGCCGGCGTAGAAGGCGAGCGTGCCGGCGGCGCGGCGGCGGGCGGTGGCCGGGTCGGGGTCGATCGAGCAGCAGGCGGACACGACCACGTCGAGCTCCTCGCGGTCGCGGCCGTCCAGGCCGGCGGTCAGGTTCGGCAGCACGCGCTCGCGCAGGTAGGCGGGCGAGCACAGCTCGTGGGAGAGCCAGCCGTCGCCGATGCGGCCGGCGAGCCTGGTCAGCCGCGGCCCGACGGCGGCCAGGTAGATGGGGATGCGGGTGCGGACCGGCTCGTGGGGCCGGTGGAAGCCGGGGGCGTGCAGGCGCTGGCACTCCCCCTCGTACGTCATCGGCCCGCCCGCGACGACGGCGCGGATCACCTCGACGGTCTCGCGCAGCCGGGTGAGCGGCCGGTCCCAGGGGACGTTGTGCCAGGTCTCGTTCAGCCGGCGGGTGCCGGTGCCCAGGCCGAGGACGAGGCGGCCGCCGGTCAGCTCGTCCAGGTCGAGGGCCTCCAGCGCGGTCACCAGGGGGCTGCGGGTGAAGGCGAGCGCGACGGCGGTCCCGACGCCCGCGCGGGTGAGCGTGCCGGCGACGGCGGCGGCGCTGACGGTGGCGCTGCGGTGCAGCTCGGGCACCCAGACGACCTCGGCTCCGGCCTCCTCGGCGGCGCGGGCGGCACCGGTCAGCTCCGCCAGCGTCTGCCCCCACGGGCCGTAGGTGATCCTCACGGCGTCTCCCGCCCGAGCGGCCTCTCCCGCCCGAGCGGCGTCTCCCGCCCGAGCGGCGTCTCCCGCCCGAGCGGCGTCTCCCGCCCGAGCGGCGGCTTTCGGCCGAGCCGGTCGAGGACGGACTGCTCCTCCCACACCTCGCCGTACTTGGCCTGGATGTCGTACAGGCTGGCCTCGTGCGAGGCGGGCGTGCGGTCGCCCACGGCCTGGCGCACCACGATCGGCACGAACCCGTGCTGGACGGCGTCCACGACGCTGGCCCGCACGCAGCCGCTCGTGGAGACGCCCGCGATGACCAGGGTGTCCACGCGCAGCGCGGTGAGCGTGGAGGCGAGCGTGGTGCCGAAGAACGCGCTGGCGTACTGCTTGACGATGACGACCTCGCCCTCGTCCGGTGCGACCTCGGGCATCAGCCGCCCGGCGGGGCCGTGCAGGTCGCGCAGCGGCGTCGCCTTGCGGTAGAACAGGCCGCCGTCGAGGCCGCCGGGGGTGTGCGCGACCCGGGTGTGCAGGACGGGCACGCCCGCGCGGCGGGCCGCGGCCAGCACGCGCGCGGCCGAGTGCAGGCAGTCCCGCGAGCCCACGTAGAGGCCGGCGTCCGGCTCGAAGTAGGCCGCCATGAGGTCGACGAGGATGAGCGCGGGCCGCTCGCCGAACGGCAGGACACCGTCATAGGGGTCGTCCATGTCAGATGATCCCCTTCTCTCGCAGTGCGGCCCGCTCCTGGGCGGACAGGCCGAGCAGCCCGCCGTAGACCTCGTCGTTGTGCTGGCCGAGGGCCGGCCCGGCGGTGCGGACCGCTCCGGGGGTGGCCGACAGCTTCGGCACGACGTTCTGCATGGCCAGCTCGCCGAACTCGGGGTGCGGGACGCGCACGATGGCCTGGCGGGCGGCGAAGTGCGGGTCGGCGAACATGTCCTTGGCCGTGTAGATGCGCCCGGCCGGCACGCCGCCCTCGTGCAGCGTACGCAGCAGGTCCCCGGCGGGCAGCGTCGCCGTCCAGCCGGCCACGAGCGCGTCCAGCTCCGCCATGTGCTCACCGCGCGCGCCGTGCGTGGCGAAGCGGGGATCGGCGGCCAGCTCCGGCCGGTCCATGACGCGGGCGAGGCGGGCGAAGACGCTGTCCTGGTTGGCGGCGATGAGGATGGACTCGCCGTCAGCGGTCGGGTAGACGTTGCTGGGTGAGACGTTCGGCAGGACGGGGCCGGTACGTTCGCGCTGGTAGGAGGCCTGCTGCCATTCGGGCAGGAGCGACTCCATCATGGCCAGCACGGCCTCGTAGATCGCGGAGTCCACGACCTGGCCCCTGCCGCTGCGCTCGCGTTCGTGCAGCGCGACCAGGGTGCCGACGCAGGCGTGCGTGGCGGCCAGGGAGTCGCCGAGCGAGATCCCGGCCCGGGAGGGCGGCCTGTCGGGGTCACCGGTGACGTGGCGGATGCCCCCCATCGCCTCGCCGATCGACCCGTATCCGGCGCGCGGGGCGTACGGGCCGGTCTGCCCGAAACCGGTCACCCTGGTGATCACCAGCCGCGGGTTGATCGCGTGCAGCTCCTCCGGTGACAGGCCCCAGCGTTCCAGCGTGCCGGGCCGGAAGTTCTCCAGCAGCACGTCCGCCCCGGCCACCAGCCGTTTGACCAGGTCCTGCCCCTCGGGCGTGCGCAGGTCGCAGGTGACGGACTTCTTGTTGCGCGCCACGACCGGCCACCACAACGACCGCCCGTACGGCTTCTCCCTGCCCCACTGGCGCATCGGGTCGCCGCGCCCGGGGTCCTCCACCTTGATCACCTCGGCGCCGAAGTCGCCGAGCAGTTGCCCGCAGAACGGGCCGGCCAGGAGCTGGCCGAGTTCGACGACGCGCACGTCGTCCAGAGGCAGCGCGCTCATGTCGTTCCCTCAGCGGTGCAGGTAGGAGCCGGACGGCTCGCCGGCGGTCTTGCCCTCGTGGAAGGCGACCCGCCCGCCGACGACCGTGGTCACCGGCCAGCCGGTCACCCGGACGCCCTCGAACGGGCAGTGGTCCTGCCCCGACAGCAGCAGGTCCGTGGTGACGGTCCTGGTCAGCGCCGGGTCCAGGACGGTGAGGTCGGCGTCGAACCCGACGGCCAGGCCGCCCTTGCGTCCCCACAGGTTGAAGGCGCGGGCGGGGTTGGCGGCAGCGACCTCGGCGATCCTGGTCAGCGGCAGGCCCCGCCGCAGGTGCCCTTCGGAGAACAGCACGGGATACAGCAGCGCCGTGCCGCCGAACCCGGGCCGCGCCGGCCACAGGTCCTCGCCCTTGTGCTCCTCCAGGCAGCAGGCGTGGTCGGAGGCGACCCAGTCGATCCGCCCGTCGGCCACGCCCGCCCACAGCGCCTCGTTGTGCTCGCGGGTGCGGATCGGCGGGTTGACCTTGCCGCCCAGGCCGCCGCGCGCGTCCAGGTCGTCGTGGTCGAGGCACAGGTGGTGCAGGGTGGTCTCGCGCCTGGCGGGGGTGCCGGCGGCCGCCCGGAGCGCTTCGGCGCTCGACAGGTGCAGCAGGTTGATCTCGACGCCGGTGTGCCCGGCGAGCACGGCGGCCTCGGCAATGGCGAGCTGCTCGGTCAGGGGCGGGCGGGCCTGGGCGTAGGCGCGCAGGTTCTGGGGGGCGCCGCCGGCGCGTACGCGGTCGATGAAGACGCGCATCAGCTCCGACTGCTCGCAGTGCAGGCTCAGCGACAGCCGCAGGCCGGGGTGGTCGGCCTGCGTCGCGGCCAGCTTCTCCATGATCAGGTAGAGGTGCCCGAGGTCGTACTCGTCGCTCATGGTGAACGCCCGGGCGTCGCGGCTGTTGGCCGCCAGGTCGAAGCCCTTGTAGAACATGTAGTACTTGAACGAGGTGATACCGTGCCCGGCGACGAGGGCGGGGATCTCGTCGATCTGGCCGGTGGTCATCGGCGCCAGGTGGAAGCCGTAGTCGGTCCACGCGCGCCCGGCGACCGCCGCCAGCACCTCGGGGAAGATCGTCTCGTACGGGCCGGTCCTGTCGAGGTAGTGCTGTCCCGTACGGAAGTAGGACAGCACGGTCGTCGCCCCGCCGACCAGGCTGGAGCGGGTCTCCTCGAAGGCGTCCACGCCCAGGTCGCGGTAGATCCCCAGGTGGAAGTGGGCGTCCACCGCCCCCGGTAACACGATCTTCCCGGTGGCGTCGATCACCTCCCCGCCGCCGTCGAGGTCCTCGCCGATCGCGACGATCCGGCCGCCCCGTACGGCCAGGTCGGCGCGGACCTCGCCGTGGTACGGCAGGACCAGGGTTCCGCCCTTGACGAGCAGGTCGTATCGCATCATGGTGCCCCTTCCGCGGCGGCGTGGCCCATCCGGGCCGACAGTGTGCGGGTGGTCTCCAGCAGCGCCCGCGCGCACCGCTCCTCCTCGCCGCGGAAGCGCTCCAGCGGCCCGCACACGCTGATCACCCCGGCCGGCCGCCCGTGGTGGTCGAGCACGGGCGCGGCGACGGAGGCGGAGCCCGGCTGCCGCTCGGCCTGGGAGCGGGCGTAGCCGCGGCGCCGCACGGCCGCCAGGTCCGCGCGCAGCGCGCCCTCCTCGACGGGTGTGCTCCCGGTCAGCCGGGTCAGCGGCTGCGTGGCGAAGTAGTCGTCGATCTCCTCCTCGGCTAGGAACGCCAGGAACGCCCGCGAGGAGGCGCCGGCGTGCAGCGGGTACGGCACGCCGAGCGTCACCGACATGATCACCTCGCGGCTGGGGGTCACCTGGTCGACGTAGACGCGCGCGTACCCGGTGCGGATGGACAGCGTGGCCGTCTCCGACAGCGCCGTGGACAGGGCGACCAGCTCGGGCGCGGCGAGCCTGCGCAGGTCCAGCCGGTCGAGGTAGGCCAGGCCGAGCCGCATGGCGGTCAGGCCGAGCGAGTAGCGCCTGCTCTGCTCGTCCAGGTCGATCAGGCCGCGCAGCCGCAGCGAGGCCAGGATCCGGTGGACCGCGGCCTTCGACAGCTCCAGCCGCTCGGCGATCTCGGTGACGCCGAGGGTGCGCGCGGCCGGGTCGGCGAACAGCACGAGCACGTCGGCGGCGCGCTCGACGGTCGCGACGGTCTGGCTGGCGCCGTCCGCGCCGCGGCGGCGGGGGTGCTCGGTCGTCGGCATGAGAAAGGTCCCTGCTGCTCGGCCGGTGGCCTTCTCGCCGGTCGGCTCCTGTCGTACAGTGTGGAACAGCTTTCCTCGTATTGGAACACCCTGGAGGGGGTCGTCTCGTGCGAGCTCCGTGGGAGGCGCTGGCCGGAGCCGAGGTGTTCGACCTGGCTCAGCCGATGCGCACCGGCATGCCGCAGTCGCCCAGCCATGTGCCGTTCCGGATGGTGCTGGAGCGGCGCCACGGCGACGTGGTGCGCGCCGGCGGCGGGTCGGCGGCCAACGAGGTCATCGTCACCGGCGGCCACGTGGGCACCCACGTCGACGCGCTGGCCCACGTCTCGCAGGAGGGCAGGCTGCACGGCGGGCGCGAGGCGGCGCCGGTGCAGGGCCACCAGGGGTTCACGGCGCTGGGCATCGACGCCTTCGAGCCGTACGTGGGCCGGGCCGTGCTGCTCGACGTGGCCGCCGTGCACGGCGTCGCCGCGCTGCCGCCCGGCTACGAGATCACCCCTGCCGACCTGGACAGGGCCGCGGACGGGCTGTCACCGCAGCCGGGTGAGGCCGTGCTGATCGGCACGGGCTGGTCGCGGCACTGGGGCGAGCCCGAGCTGTTCACCGGCCAGGTGCACGGCGCGCCCGGTCCGGGCGAGGCGGCCGGGCGCTGGCTGGCCGAGCGGCGCCCGCGCCTGGTGGGGGCCGAGAGCATCGCCTTCGAGCACATCGCGCCCGGACGCGGTCACGCGACGCTGCCGGTGCACAGGATCCTGCTGGTCGAGGCGGGGATCAACATCGTGGAGACCATGCGCCTGCAGCCGCTGCTGGACGCCGGCCACCGCGAGGTCCTGCTCATCGTCAACCCGCTGCCGCTGGTCGGCGCGACGGGCGCGCCCGTCAGGCCCCTGGCGCTGGTCTGACGCGCCCCGGTCGGGGGCGTGCCGGTCGGGGGCGTGCCGGTCAGGGACCGCCGGCGCTGGTCCGAAGGCGGTGGTCCGAAGGCGGTGGTCAGGCCGTCGGGGGCGCGGTCCGTTGCGTGCAGGTTCCGTACGGGGGTGTGCCTAGGCCCACCCCTGTGTGCGTCCAGGTGCATACCGGCTCGTCTCCGCTCTTTCTAGCGTCGGGATCACGCCCGACGACTCGAAACGGAGTGCGCCATGAGAACCGACCCCCGTCCCGCGCCGCCCACCCGGGGCAGCGCGTCCCCGCCCCGGCTGTGGTTCGCCGACAACCTGCGGATCCTGCTGACCTCGCTGGTGGTCCTGCACCACATCGCCGTCATGTACAGCGGGCTGCCGCTGTGGTACTACGTCGAGCCGCCGACCGGCGCGGCGGCCGGGGCCGTCCTGGCGATCTTCGTGGTGGTGAACCAGGCGTGGTTCATGGGGGCGTTCTTCCTGCTGTCCGGCTACTTCACGCCCGGCTCCTTCGACCGCAAGGGCCCCGGCGCGTTCCTGCGCGACCGGCTGGTCCGCCTGGGGATCCCCCTGGTGGTCTTCTACTTCGTGCTCAGCCCGCTGCTGCACGCCGGCTCCTTCCCGGGCGGCTCGCCGCTGGAGACCTATCTGGACACGATCGGCACCGGGCCGCTGTGGTTCGTGCTCGCGCTGCTCGTCTTCGACGTCTGCTACGCCGCCTTCCGCGTGGCCGTCGCCCGGCGGGCGCCGCGTGAGCGGGCCGCCCGGCCGCCCGCGTTCCCCATGGTGCTCGCCTTCGTGGCGGTGCTGGCCCTGGCCACGTACGCGCTGCGGATCGTGCTGCCGTCGGGCACCTGGGTGCCGGGGATCGACTTCCCGAGCAGCGCCTACCTTCCCCAGTACGCCGCCTTCTTCGTCGCCGGCGCCGTGGCGTACCGGCGCGGCTGGTTCCTCACCGTCACCCCCCGCATGGGCTGGGCCGGGTTCGGCCTGGCCGCCGGGGCCAGCCTGGTGTTCCTGCCGCTCGCGCTGGCCGGCGGGCTGGAGGCGTGGATGGGGCACGGCACGCTGAGCTCCCTGTTCTTCGCGCTGTGGGACTCGGCGTTCGCGGTCGGCGCCGTGATCGCGCTGCTCGCCTTCTTCCGCCGCAGGCTGGACGGCCAGGGGCCGCTGGGCCGCTACCTGTCGGCCCACGCGTTCACCGTGTACGTGATCCACGCGTTCGTGGTGACTGCGGCGGGTCTGGCCCTCGGCGCCCTGGCGTGGCCGACGCCGGCGAAGTTCGCGCTCGTGGCCGCCGTGGCGCTGCCCGCCTGCTTCGCGCTGGCGGGCCCGATCCGGCGGCTGCCAGGCGTCCGCCGCGTCCTGTGAAGGTGTGGCGTCCGCGCGAACCGGCGGAGTAGAGTTCCCGAAGATCACAATATAGGGGGTCTCGTCGACATGACCGGCACTCCGCGACTTCACCGGGCGGGCCCGGCCCTGCTCCAGCGGGCCCGCGGCCTGCGCCCCCTGATCGAGCACGAGGCCGGCCAGGCCGAGGCGCAGGGCAGGCTCACCGCCCCCGTCGTCGACGCCCTGCACGAGACCGGCGTCTGCGGCATGTGGGTGCCCGCGCCGCTCGGCGGCGCGGAGCTGTCGCCCAGGGAGTTACTGGCCGTCATCGAGCAGCTCTCCTACGCCGACGCCTCCACCGGCTGGGTCGCGATGATCACCACGCTCGAGAACGGCGCGGCGGGCGCCTACCTCGGCGACGAAGCCGTCGAGCACATGTACAAGGGCCCCCGGATGCCGCTGCTGGCCGGCCAGGGCACCCGCCCGGGCACCGCCGCGCGGGTGGCCGGCGGCTACCGGCTGACCGGCCGGTGGAGCTTCGGCTCCGGCATGCTGCACGCCCAGTACACCCACAGCCTGGCCATCGTCGAGGACACCGGCGAGCCCCGGATGTTCGTCACCCCCGTCGAGGACATCACCATGCTCGGCAACTGGGACGTGCTGGGCCTGCGCGCCACGGGCAGCATCGACTACGCCATCGACGGCGTGTTCGTGCCGGAGCCTTACACCCATCCCTTCGCCCTGGACGAGCCGCGCCGCGGCGGTGCGATCTACCGGCTCGGCCTGCTCGACCAGGCCCTGCTCTGCCACTCCGGCTGGGCGCTCGGCGTCGGCCGCCGCCTGCTCGACGAGCTGATCGGCCACGTGGGGGCGCGGGCGGGGCGGCCCGGGCAGCTCGCCGGCAGCGACGCCTTCCACACCGGCTTCGCCCGCGCCGAGGCGACGTTCCGGGCCGCAGCGGCGCTGGTGCACCAGACGTGGGACGACACCGAACGCGTCCTGGAGTCCGGCGGGCGGCTCGACGTGCGCCAGGAGACCCTGGTACGGCTCGCGCTCAACCACATCACCTCCACCGTCGCCGAGGTGGCCCGCTTCGTCTACGCCTCGGGCGGCACCTCGGCGCTGCGCGAGGGGCCGATCCAGCGGCTGTTCAGGGACGTGCACGCGGGCACCGCGCACATCACCTCCGGGCCGGCGGCGCTCGCCGAGTGCGGCCGCGAGCTGGCCGGCCTGGCGCCCGGCGAGGCCTGGGCCGTCCTCGGCCTCGAGGCCTGACCACCTTCCGACCACCTGAGAGTTCCTTCACCCACCCGCGCCCGCATCCGCGAGGCCGCCATGGCCCTGTTCGCCGAGCAGGGCGTCAAGGCCACCACCATCCGCGGCGTCGCCGAGGCGGCCAAGGTCTCCCCCGGCCTCGTCCAGCACCACTTCGGCACCAAGGAGGCGCTGCGGCTGGCCTGCGACGAGTACGTCCTGGCCTACGTGCGCCGGCAGGTCACCGCCGGCATCACCGACCGCAATCTGGAAAAGGCGGCGGGCCTGGCGTTCCTGCGCCGCCGCGACCTGGCGCCCACGTCCTGAGCCCCACCGGCGCTTGAGGCTTTCTCCAGCCCTGCGAGGATGGCATCGGGTCCACGACACTCGAGGAGGAGGGAGGACCCGATGCTGAGTGCCATGATCGCCTTCGCGGTCGCGTCTCTGCTGGTGTCCATGATCCCCGGGCCCACCACCGTGGTGATCCTGCGCCAGTCCATCCGTTCGGGCCGGTCGGCGGGCGTGGCGACCGTGCTGGGCAACGAGACCGGCTGGCTGCTGTGGTGCCTGGCGGCCGCCTTCGGCCTGTCGGCTCTGCTGCTGGTCTCCGAGCTGGCCTTCGACGTCATGCGCATCGCCGGCGCGCTCGTGCTGGTCTGGTTCGGCGCGAGGATGGTGTGGCAGGCCTGGCGCGGCCCGTCCGGGAGCCGGCCCGGGAGCCCGCCCGCTCCGCCGCCCGCCGCCCCTTCCCTGTGGAGCTGCTACCGCTCCGGGTTGCTGACCAACCTGGCGAACCCGAAGGCCGGGGTGTTCGCCCTGTCCTTCCTGCCGCAGTTCGTGCCCGAGGGCGCTCCCGCGATGCCGGCGCTTCTCCTGCTGGCGGTGGCCTCGACCCTCATCGACCTGGTCTGGTATCTGGGGATCGTCCGGCTGGTGGTCGCGGCCGAGCGGTTCTTCCGGCGGCCCGCCGTGCGCCGCTGCCTGGAGTACGTGTCAGGAACGCTGCTGATCGGCCTCGCCGTCCGCCTCGCGCTGACGAGCAGGCCCTGACGGGGAGCCCCTGTCGAGCCCGGTCAGCCGGACAAGCGCGGCGAAGCCGTCGTCGGTGCCCGGCCAGTGCCGGCGGACGGCCTCCAGGCCGGAACGGCGGACCACGGAACGCAGCACCGCCGTGACGATGATGGCGTCGTCGGCGTACCCGAGAACCGGGATGAAGTCCGGCACCAGGTCCAGCGGCAGGGCCAGGTAGGCCAGCAGCAGCCCGAGCCGCACCCGCACCCCGCGGGGCAGGCCGGGGTCGGCGGCCAGGCGGCGCACCAGGCGCAGCACGTCGGGCAGCAGCCGCAGCGCCTCCCGCAGCAGGTTGCCGCGCGGCCGGACGACCGCCAGCGCGCAGATCAGCGCCAGCCAGGAGACCAGCAGGGCGGCCCCGATCCCGATCAGCAGATCCCAGCCCCACGATCCGGTCATGCCCGCTCCCTCCGGTGGGGGGCGGTGGACGCGCCGATCGACACCCTGCCCTGCTCCTCCCGATCGTCTGTCACCCGCTCACGCTACGCCCCTGCGCCGGAGGCCCGGAATACGGCGTGGGGCACGACTGTTCCCATCCATCAAAGATTCAACTTCTGACAGAGGGAACTTCTGATGGCCATCGCATTCATGCTCGTCATGAGCCTCATCGTGGGCGGCTTCCTCACCGGCGCGATGATCGCTGTCGTCCTGAACGGCATCAGGGACCGCCAGTGGCCCGTCCTGTCGCGGCGGCGCGTGGTCTACCGCGGCTTCATCCCCCGCTGACCCCGCCGGACCCCTGGTTCGGGCCGGCGACGTCCCCGGACACCCCGGGACGAACACGACCGCGGGCAGGCGGTGCGCCGCCGCAAGCCGGCGATCATCCACCGCATAGCCTTGACCCATGGTGCGCTTCGCTATCGGCCTGCCCAACGTCGGCGAGTTCGGGGACCCCACCCTCCTGACCGAGCTCGCCGTCGCCGCCGAAGAACACGGCTGGGACGGCGTCTACCTCTGGGACCACCTCCTCTACCACGACCCCGGCTGGCCTGTCGCCAACCCCACCGTCACCCTGTCGGCCATCGCCGCCCGCACCCACCGCATCCGCCTGGGCATCCTCATGACCGCGCTCCCACGACGACGTGTCCAGACCGTCGCCAAGGAGACCGCCGCCCTCGACAGGCTCTCCGCGGGCCGGCTCGTCTTCGGCGCCGGCCTCGGCTCCATGGACACCGAGTACACCGACTTCGGCGAGGACCCCGACCTGAAGACCCGCGCCGCCAAGCTCGACCGCGGCCTCGACGACCTCACCGAGCTGTGGCAGCGGCTCCTGCCACAGCCTGTCCAGCGGCCACGCGTCCCCATCTGGTGCCCCGGACGCTGGCCCACCCGCGCCGGCTTCCGCCGGGCCGCCCGGTGGGACGGCGCCATGCCCACCTTCCACCAGTACGGCCAGGACCGCCCCGTCCCCCCGCCGGAGTTCGCCCAGGTCGTCGACTTCCTCACCGAGCAGCGCGGCTCCCTCGACGGCTACGACATCGCCCTCGAAGGACGCGCCGCCGACGGCCACGTCGAGGCCTACACCGCGGCCGGCATGACCTGGTGGATCGAGGCCATGGGCTGGTGGCGCGGCGGCGTCCAGGACGCCCTCGCCACCATCACCGCCGGCCCGCCCCGCTAGGGCCCCGATCGCGGCGCCTCGATCGGTCCCGGCGCCTGGCGCTCGCCTGGAGTGACCACGCAACCATGCAGCACCAGCAGGCCGGCACCCGCGAGCAGGCGGAGCGGCACAGGGCTGTCGGAGGCCCGCAGCAGGCTCAGCGACACCAGGCCGAGCGGCAGTGCCAGCAGCACGGCGAGCACGGCGTCGGCGCCCACCTGATGCCGGTTGAGCAGCGAGTCCACCACCGCGCCGGCAGGGGACGGGGACTCTCGCATGCCCACCATTATGGTCGGCGCGCCCGAGCGAGGCTCCGGCGCCGGGCCAGGTACGCCAGCGCGGCCACCGCCAGGGCCGCACCCCACAGCGGCCACAACATCTCCGGCAGCCAGGCGCCCAGTTCCTCACCCGCTCCCGGCGGGCCGATCCGCTCGCCGGTGAGCTTCTTGCGCACGTACATCAGCCCGGCGGAGGTGATGGGCAGAGCCACGGCCAGAGCCGCGCCGGCCGGGAACCGCGCCGGAATCGGCCGCCCACCCAGGAACGGCACCCAGCGCGGCCAGATCTCACCCCACGGCCGCACCAGGCCGACGGTCAGGACCGCGCCGACGAGGCCGAGCGCGCTCAGGCCCGCGCCGATCGGGGTGATCCCGGCGATGCAGGCCAGGAACCGGTCGCTGATGCCGACGGGCACGCCCAGGAGCCAGCCGATGCGGGTGACGGCGTAGACGACGGGGACGGCGACCGCGACGGCCGTCGCGTACCGCCCGACCCGCAACGCGCCGGCGGCGCTGCCGGACCCTCCGTACGCTCCGACCAGCGGGCGCATCCCCACGACCATCAGGCTGACACCGGCCGCCATCAGGATGAGCAGGTTGACGCTCGGCCACGTCAGCATGGTCGCGATCATCGAGAACTCGATCCGGCCGGCGAGCGCGGCGACCACCATCACCGGCAGATACCCGGCGCTCATCATGATGCGCACGTCCGGCAGGAGCACCGCCAGGCCGACACCGGTCACGACGGCCACGACGGCGGGGGCCCGGCCGAGCGGCCCTCTGGCGGCCAGCACCGCGACGACGCCTGCCACCAGCGCCGACGTCGCCAGCACACCCCCGCCGGCCGCCGCCGGAAGAGGGTCGAGCAACGTGCTGCCCGGACCCGCGCGACCGGCGTCGAACGGATACCCGGGCCCTCCGAGAGCCCAGAGCAGGCCGAGGGCCAGATAACCCACCGACCAGACGGCGATGATCAGGACCGGCACGATCGCACGGCGGTTTCCAGGAGGAGAGCTGTTCACCCGGCCCAATCTGCCGCCGCAGCGGTGCCCCGCACATCGTCACCGGGTGCCGGCCGGCTCCTCCGGAGGTCGCGACGACGTCGTCCCAAAGGAGGACCCGCCCCTGCCCGCCACGCGGTCACCAGCCTTCGGCCCGCCCGCCCGAAGGCCTCCGTCTCAAGCCGCGCATCCCCGGACATACCCCCCGACCAGCCAGAACACATGTGCGTGGCACCCTCTCGGCACCCCCCGCCGGGGATAAGGTGCCACGCGGGCCGCACACCAAGAGGGGATGCCGATGCTCGACCACACCACCACCGGCGCACCACAAGCCGACGCCCGGACACTCGACCTCGACCTCGCCGCCGCGGGCGTCGCCGGCGTCATCATCACCTGGGCCGACAACAACGGCATCCCACGCTCACGCACCGTCCCCGTCGAGCAGTTCACCACCGCCATCGAACGCGGCATCGGCATCACCCCCCTCTTCGCCGTCTTCGACTCCCACGACACCATCACCTTCGGCCACCCCCCGCTCGGCACCCCATCAGGCGACATCCGCCTGATCCCCGTCACCGACCGCATCGTCCAGCTCGCCGGGCAGCCCGCCTTCGCCTGGGCCCCCGGCCGCCAGATCGCCCCCGACGGCTCCCCCTGGCCCTACGACCAGCGCACCGCCCTCGAACGCCAGGTCACCCGCGCCGCCGACCTCGGCATCGGCATCCGCGCCGGCTACGAGATCGAATTCCACCTCAGCCCGGCCGACGACACCGGCGACGACCCCCGCCCCGTCTACGACGGCCCCTCCTACGGCCCCACCAAGATGCTCGCCGTGGACGCCTTCGCCGAACGACTGCTGCGCGACCTCAACCGCAACGGCGTCCCCATCGGCCAGCTCCACGGCGAGTACGGCCCCGGCCAGTACGAGCTCAACATCGCCCCCGCCGACCCCGTCACCGCCGCCGACCGCCAGCTCCTCACCCGCCAGACCATCCACGCCGCCGCCCGCGACCACGGGCTGCGCGCCAGCTTCGCCCCCCTCGTCACCCCTGGCCACGTCGGCAACGGCTGGCACCTGCACACCTCGCCCTCCCGCGCCGGCGCCAACCTCCTGTCCGGCGGGCACGGCCCCGCGGGCATCACCGCGGAGGGCGCCGCCTACCTCGCCGGCCTCCTGCGCGACCTGCCCGCCATCGTCGCCGTCACCGCCCCCAGCCTCTCCTCCCTGCAACGCCTGCGCCCCGGATACTGGTCCGGCGCCTACACCTGCTGGGGCGTGGAGAACCGCGAGGCCGCGCTCCGGCTCGTCCCCACCACCCCGCTCCTCGGCCCCGACCACGCCAACGTCGAGCTCAAGCCCTCCGACGCCTCCGCCAACCCCTACCTCGCCCTCACCGCCGTCATCGCCGCCGGCCTCGCCGGCATCGAAGACGGCCTCACACCTCCCGGCCCCATCCAGGAGGACCCCGCCACCTGGACCGACCGGCAGCGCGCCGAGCACGGCGTCCACCGCCTGCCCACCACCGTCGAGCAGCAGCTCCAAGCCCTGCTCGACAACCCGCGCATCCGCACCGCGCTCGGCGAGGAGATCACCGGCGCCTTCCGCGCCGTACGCGTCTCCGACGCCGGCCGCGCCACCGACCTCGACCCGGCCGACATCATCCGCGCCTACCGCTGGCTCTACTGACCGGCCTTACGCCCGACCCCGCACATCGCGCTCACCACCCCCGACGCCTGCTGCGGCGGCCCCGGCCGCCACAGCGGCGTCGACACCACCCCCGGCGGCACCAGCTCCAAACCCTCGAAGAACCCCGCCACCTCCCCGGGGCTGCGCAACGTATAGGGGAAGGCGGCCCGCTGGTTGTAGGCAGTCACCGCCTCCACCAACGCCGGATTCACCGCCACCCCGTCCGACAACGCCAGGAAACTCCCCGGCGGCAACGCCGCCACGAACCGCCGCACCAGCCCCGACGCGACGTCGTACGACGGCACCTGCCCCGCGATGCTCAGCATGATCAGACCGATCGGCCGGGAGAAATCCAGCGTCCTGCCCGCCCCCGCCACGATGGCGTCGGGATCACGCACGTCGGCGTCCAGGTAGTCCGTCACCCCCGCCGCGGACCCGCGCAGCAACGACCGCGCGTGCACCAGCACCAGCGGATCGTTGTCGACGTAGACCACCCGCGACTCCGGCGCCAGCCGCTGAGCCACCTCATGCGTGTTGTCGGCCGTCGGCAGGCCCGCACCGACGTCCAGGAACTGCCTGACCCCCATCTCGGTGACGAGAAAGCCCACCACCCGCCGCAGGAATGCCCGCTGCAACCGCGCCACCTGCGCGAAGTCGGGGAACATGCGCAGCAGGGCGTCGCCCGCCTCGCGGTCCACGGCGTAGTTGTCGGTGCCGCCGAGCAGGTAGTTCCAGACCCGGGCCGAATGTGGTCTCGTCTCGTCGATGCGGGGGGTGCGATCCATGACAGGAACCCTTCTTCTGACGCTGTGTCATCATCACCAGCCGAGCGCCTTTACAGTGTAGATTCACGCGACGAGCAGGTCGAGGATCGCGGCGACGGCGGGGGTCGCGGTCCGGATCAGGGCGTAGCTGGTACGGGTGATCCCGATCGTGGAGATCGGGCGCAGCACGACGCCGGCGGGCACGCCGACGGCGGTGGCGACCGATTCGGGGACGAACGCCGCTCCCAGCCCTTCCCGCACCATGCGCAGCACGAGCGCGTAGTCGTCGGCCGTGTGGACGACGTTCGGCCGGAAGCCCGCCAGGGCGCAGGCGCGGTCGAGCATCTCGTGGTCGCTGGTCCCCTGCGAGCCGGCGATCCACGGCTCCTGGCGCAGCGCCCGCAGATCCACCGCGCCGGACGCCGCCGGGTGATCGGCGCGCAGGGCCGTCAGCATCGGCTCGACGCCCAGGAACCGGCGCGTGACTCCCGGGCCGGGCTCCTCGGGGATGAGGCTGTAGGTGAACGCGACCGCCACGTCGCACCTGCCCGCCCGCAGCGCCTCGACGGCCTCGCGCGGTTCGAGCTCATGGACGATCACGTGCAGGCCGGGATGGCGGCTCCGGGCCGTGGCGATCGCGGGCAGGAGACGGGCGACGGCCGCCGTGGCGAAACACGCCACCCTGACCGGCCCTCTCGGGGTCGAGGCCGAGCGGAGGTCCTCCTCGGCGGCCTCCAGCGCGTCCAGGACGACATGCGCGTGCCGGACGAGCCGCTGCCCCTCGGCGGTCAGCCGGACCCGCCGGCCCGCCCGCTCGAACAGCGGCACCCCCGCCTCCCGCTCCAGGGCGGCGAGCTGCTGGGAGACGGCGGACGAGGTCAGGCCGCCCAGCTCGGCGACGGCCGTCATCGTGCCGTGCTCGGCGAACTCACGCAACAGGCGCAACCTGACCGGATTTAACATCAAGCACATCTTATAGATCAGTGCAGAAATACTAAGTGGACGTTGCCGATCCCGCACGGCGACACTGTCGCTCCACCCCGTCTCAGGAGGAGAGCGACATGCTGACCGTCGTCGAGGTCCCGCAGTGGCAGGGATCGTTGTCACCCACCGCGCCCAGGCTGGTCGAGGGCGCCGCCAGGCTGGCCGCCATGATCCCCGGAGCGGCCGCGCACGTGCGGGTCGAGACCGGCACGACCCTGGCCGAGACCGCCGGCCGGGCGCGGCAGGCGCTTCCCCGCGACGGGTTCACCGTCACCGTCGGCGGCGACTGCGGTGTCGAGCTCGAACCGGTCACGGCCGCGCTGCGCCGGCACGGCGACCGCCTGCGCGTCGCCTGGTTCGACGCCCACGGCGACCTGAACACGCCCGGCACGTCCCCCTCGGGCGCCTTCCACGGCATGATCCTGCGCACCCTTCAGGGCGACGGCCCGCCCGATCTCGTCCGCTCCCCCGCGCTGCACCCCCGCCAGGTCGCCCTGGCGGGCACCCGCTCCCTGGACCCGGCCGAGGCCGACTACATCCGCCAGGCCGGCATCGGCGGTCTGGACACCATCGGCGCCGACGCCGTCGTCTACGTGCACGTGGACTTCGACGTCCTGGACGGCATCACCTCGGTCGGCTACCCCGAGCCCGGCGGCCTGCCGGCGCAGGCGCTCATCGACGCGGTCGCCGGGCTCGCCGCCCGGCACGAGATCGCCGGGCTGGGCATCACCGAGTACGCGCCCGCGGACCCGCGCGACGAGGAGCTCCTGCGGGGCCTGGTCCCGGAGCTCGTACGCCTGTGCGCGGCCTCGCATCCCCAGCCTGCCAACGATCGTTTGCCAACAGCCGTTGACACCCCGCTTCAACGGTGATTGAGTTGTGCCAACAAGCGTTGACCAGAAGGGAAGGGCGAGATGTCCGAGGTGATCGTGGTCGGGGCGGGGCCGACCGGGTTGTTGCTGGCCGGGGATCTGGCGGAGTCGGGGGTGGCGGTCACGGTGCTGGAGCGCCGTGAGGGCGGGGTGTCGAATCTGTCGCGGGCGTTCGGGGTGCACGCGCGGACGCTGGAGCAGCTGGACGCGCGGGGGCTGGCCGATCGGCTGGTGCCGATGGGGGCGGTGTTGCGGAAGGTGCGGTTGTTCGAGCGGGTGGAGGTGGATCTGGGGGCGTTGCCGAGCCGGTTTCCGTTCCTGTTGATCACGCCGCAGTACAACGTGGAGCGGCTGCTGCTGGAGCGGGCGCTGGCGGCGGGGGTGGAGATCGTGTACGGGGCCGGGGTGCGGGCGGTGACCCAGGACGCGGCCGGGGTGAGCGTCGCCACCGGGGCGGGGGAGTTCCGGGCCGGGTTCGTGGTGGGCTGTGACGGCTACCGCAGCGTGGTGCGGCAGGCGCTGGGGCTGCCGTTCCCGGGCAAGTCGGTGCTGAAGTCGATCATGCTGGGGGATGTGCGGGTGGCCGAGCCGCCGGCCGGGCTGCTGACCGTCAACGGGGTGGGGGACGCCTTCGCGTTCATCGCGCCGTTCGGTGACGGCTTCTACCGCGTCTTCGCCTGGGACCGGCGCCGCTCGGTGCCCGATGACGTGCCGCTGGAGCTGGCGGAACTGCGGGAGGTGACCCGGCGGGCGCTGGGCAGCGACTTCGGCATGCACGAGCCGCGCTGGCTGTCGCGTTTCCACAGCGACGAGCGGCAGGTGCCGCACTACCGGATCGGGCGGGTGTTCCTGGCCGGGGACGCCGCGCACGTGCACTCCCCGGCCGGTGGGCAGGGCATGAACACCGGCCTGCAGGACGCGGCGAACCTGAGCTGGCGGCTGGCCGCCGTGGTACGCGGCGGCGCGCCACAGCAACTGCTGGACGGCTACCACCGCGAACGCCACCCCATCGGCCGGTCGGTGCTGCGCAGCAGCGGCGCCATCATCCGCGCCGCGATGATCGAATCAGCCGCCGGGCGGGCCCTGCGCGGCTTCGCCGCCCGCCGCGCGCTGTCCCTGCCCGCCATCCGCGAGAAGATCACCGGGCAGCTCAGCGGCATCGGCTACCACTACCCCGCCCCGCACGGCGCCCCCGGCCAGACCGGCACCCGCGCCGCCGACCAGCCCCTGACCGGCGGCAGCCGCCTGTACGAAGCACTCCGCCACCGCCGCTTCGTCCTCATCACCGACCCGACCGGCCACCCCCACCCGACCGGCCACCCCGACCTGAGCGGCTGGCACGACCGCGTCCACACCGCCACCCCCGCCATCCCCGCCACCCACGGCGGCCCGCTGACGCTCATCCGCCCCGACGGCTACATCGCCTGGACCGGCACCGACACCACCGGCCTGCACCAGGTCCTGACCGAGCTCGCCGGGCCGCCTGCCGGGGCCCGCCCGTGATCCGTTAGCCCGGCGGCACAGGGGTACGTCGTCAGTCCCCCGCCGCACGCCACGCGCCTGTGCCTGCCGGTTCTGGCCAGGGGCGGGCGGCTGCTGCTGTGCGAGTCCAAGGAGCGGTTGCCGGAGCCGGAGCACGCCGGACGCCACTAACCGGACGACTACGGTGAAACCGGTGGGAACCCACCGAGTCCGTACGACGTCCAACCAGAGCTAGCGTTCGCGCCGGGCACCCGCGCCACCCCGTGGCGGTGCCGGCGCCGTGGTCCGACCTGTTCGCCTTCGACTAACGACGCCAGTCAGCTCCCCGCCCTCCGCGCCGCGCGGCGATATGTGCATGCGTCCGCCCGGAGGGCAGTTGTCCCCGATCCGATCCCACCGACCCCCGTGGAGGACCAGGTGACGCCCATGAGTTCCGGCCGACCGTATGAGGAACGTCCCCGCCGCAGGCGGATCCCCCGGCACCTGCTGAAGATCGCCACCATCGCGATCGTCGCCACCGGCGGCGTAGGAGTGACCGTCTCGGCCTCGGCCGCCACGCCGCCGGCCACCGAAGCCCCCACTGCCACCCCCACGCCGCCGGCCACCGAAACCCCCGCCCCCACCCCGACCGAAACCCTCACCCCCGCTCCCACCCAGACGCCGACGGCCACGCCCACGCCGGCCGAGCTGCCGCCCATCAACCCGTGGGGGTTCGTCGGGACGATGCACGGCGAGTTCTCCGTGGCGACCAAGGACGGGTGCGGCACCGTCACGCTGCTCACCCAGACCGGGCAGGTGACCGCGCTGGCGGACGGCTCCATCACGGTGCGCAGCCAGGACGGCTTCGAGCAGACGTACACGATCGACGAGTCCACGCGCCAGCCCCGGCTGCGGGTCCGCGACGGCGAGGAGCGGCAGCTCCAGCAGGACGGCTGGGTGTCGGTGACCGCCACCACGGACGGGCAGACGGCCCGGGCGGCCTACGTCCTGGACCTCTCGCAGCCCATGAGGCTCCACCCGCGGGACAAGAGCGGCTGGAGGCGGGCCAAGCAGTGGTGGGCGATCGTGCCGAACTGGCAGACCCCGACGCCGTGCCCCACCCCGACCCAGACGGTCACGCCGCTGCCCACGGACACCCCCACGGGCACCGCCACGGCCGTCCCGACGGAGACTTCCACCGAGACTCCCACCGGGACGCCCACGGAGACGCCGACCGAGACGCCGACCGAGACGCCGACACCGACGCCCACCTCCTGAGCTGATCCGCGGCCTGGTTCCCGGGCGGTCGCCCTCGCACAGCGCTCGACGCTGCAGGAGCCGGCCGCCCGAGGCCGCGGGTCAGAGCGCGCGGAGCTCGGCGACGGCCTCCTGCAGCGTCGAGCGCAGATCGAGGACCCGGTCCAGGCCGCGCTGCCGGAACACCGCCCGCATCAGGTCACCGAGCTCGCACACCAGCGCCCGGCCCCCAGCCGCCCGCGCGTGGTGGTGCATGGCGAGCAGCACGGTCAGGCCGTAGGAGTCGGCCGAGGTCAGGGCGCCGAGGTCGATCGCGACCCGCGGCAGCGCCCGGGCCAGCGCGGCCTGCAGCAGGGGGCAGGTGTCCATGTCGAGCTCGCCGCTGACGGTGACCACGGTGACGAGCGAGTCGAGCTCGACCTCGGTGATCCGCAGGCGCTCCGTCATGGGGCGCCTCGCCGGCGGGCCTCCGTCAACCAGGTGATCATCACGACGACTCTATCCGGATCCCGGTCCTCGCCTGTCCCCGGTTGGCGTACATGCTGCCGTTTCTTGACGCGGGCACGCTTTGCGGGCGGGCCCGTCGCTGGTGGAGTGGCAGCATGAGCAGAGGTCACCGCACGGTTCCGCACACCGCCGACATCGCGCTGGAGGCATGGGCGGGCGCGCGCGAGGAATGCCTGGCCGAGGCGGCACGGGCCTTGGTGGAGAGCTTCGCCGACCTCGGCACGGCTCCCGCGCCGGACGGCGGGGTCGACTTCTCCACCACCGGTCACACCGCCTCGGGCGGCGATCAGGAGGGCGGCGCCGGGCTGCTGATCGCGCTGCTGGAAGAGGTGATCTACCAGGTGGAGGTGCACGGCCGCGTGGTCGTGGACGTCCGGCCAGGACAGGACGGCGGCCTGCGGCTGGCCACCGTCCCCGCCGAGGCGGTCGAGCAGGTCGGCGCGATGCCGAAGGCGGTCACCACGCACGGCGTGCGATTCGGCCGGGAGGACGGCGAGTGGCGGGCGCGGGCGGTGATCGACGTCTGAGCCTCCGGAACGCCCGCCCCGCCCACTCCGGCCCTGTCACCGCCTGGACACACGCCCCGCCCTGTCGCCACGCGGACGGCCTATCCCTTGACCACCCCGACCGGCGCGAGCTTGGCGACCTTCCTGGCCAGCCCCGCCAGATGGCACGCCGTCACCACCGCGTCCACGTCCTTGTACGCGTGCGGCGTCTCCTCCGCCAGCCCCCGCGCCGACGCGCCCCGCACAGCGACCCCCGCCTCCTCCAGCTCCGCCCGCAACCTGGCCGCCGACGTGCTCCTGAGCGCCTGGTGACGGCTCAGCCGCCGCCCCGCCCCATGGCAGGCCGACGCGAACGCGGGCGCCTCCGGTGTTCCGGCCAGCACGTACGAGCCCACCCCCATCGAGCCGGGCACCAGCACCGGCTGCCCCACCGCCCGCAGATCCGCCGGCAGGTCCTCGTGACCGGGCGGAAGGGCCAGGGTGGCGCCCTTGCGGTGCACGCACAGCCGCCGCGCCCGGCCTTCGACCTGGTGCGTCTCCAGCTTGGCCAGGTTGTGCGAGACGTCGTACAGCAGGCTCAGCCCGCCGTCCCCGGTGGCCCGTTCGAAGGCGCGGCGGGCGGCCTGGCCGAGGAGCTGCCGGTTGGCCCGGCCGTAGTTCGCGGCGGCCGCCATCGCCGACAGGTACGCCTGCCCCTCCGGCGAGGTGACCGGCGCGCACGCGAGCTGCCGGTCGGGGACGCTGATGCCGTACCTGGCCATGGCCGCCTCCATGGCGCGCACCGAGTCGGTGCACACCTGGTGGCCCAGGCCGCGGGAGCCGGTGTGGATGAGCACGCAGACGCGTCCCGGCCACAGCCCGTACGCCGCCGCGATCTCCTCGTCGTACACCTCGGAGACCGCCTCCACCTCCAGGAAGTGGTTGCCGGAGCCGAGGCTGCCGACCTGCGCCAGCCCGCGTTCCCTGGCGCGGGCGCCGATCGCGGCCGGGTCGGCGTCGGCCACGGCGCCGCCGTCCTCGCAGCGCTCCAGGTCGGCGGGCTCGCCGTGGCCGCGCTCCACCGCGTACCTGGCGCCGCCGGCCAGGATCTCCTCCAGCTCGGCCTGGCCGCGCAGGTGCCACACCGCGCCCTTGCTCATGCCGCGCGGGATCACCGCGTCGAGCGCGTCCATGACGGCGTCCAGCCGCGGGCGCAGCTCGTCGAGGTGCAGGCCGGACAGCAGCAGCCGCACGCCGCACGAGATGTCGAACCCCACCCCGCCCGGCGAGACCACCCCGTCGCGCTCCACGTCGGTGGCCGCCACCCCGCCGATCGGAAAGCCGTAGCCCCAGTGCATGTCGGGCATCGCGTACGAGGCCTCGACGATCCCCGGCAGTGTGGCCACCGCCGCCACCTGCCCCAGCGCCTGGTCGGCCGAGGGGTCGGGCAGCAGGTCGGCCGTGGCGAACACCACGCCGGGCACCCGCATCGGCTCCTCGGCGTCGATCCGCCAGCGATACGGGGTCTCCTCGACCAGCCTCGTCATCGTGCCCCCTCCCCTCCCCCGGCCTTACCCCGCGGCACCCTCCGCATGCCCGCGATGCCGCATGATGGCCGGATGGTACGCATCGAGACGCCGTGGGGCCCCTGGGACGCCGCCCCGCTCGGCGAGGTCGTCGCGCTGCTGGCCGGGCTGGCGGCGCCGTGGTGGGTGGGCGGCGGGTACGCGATCGAGCTGGCCGTGGGCCACGCCTGCACCGCCAGGCCGGCGCGGCGCGATCGGGGCGGCGCGCTCAGGGTGTGGTCAGGGCGCGGTCAGGGCCGCGTCGATGTCGGCTCCGTGCCGCTCCAGCCACGCCTCGCGCCGCTTGATCCTGTCCCCCACGCCTTCCTCCCACATGCGCGCCCACCCGCCGCCCAGTTCCTCGGCGTTCCGCCTCATCAGGAACCACGACCGCCGCGTCCGCATCACGGCCACCTCGACCAGCCGCGACCGGTCGAGGCCCGGCATGCCGTACGCGTCGGCGAGGATCCGGCAGCGGCGCGGCACGTCCGCCTCCCGCAGCGGCCGATCGGCGTCCACCGGGTCGCCGAGCGGCGCCCAGTACAACATCGCGTTGAACAGCTCGTCCACTCTGGTGACGGGCCTGGCGATGTCGAAGTCGATCAGCGCCGCCGCCTCCCCGTCCCGGAAGACGATGTTGTCCGGCGTGTAGTCCATGTGCCCGACCAGCTCCACCGCGTACGGCGGCTCGGGCGGCAGGCCCGGCGGGTCCGCCAGCCCGAGCCCGGGCTCGACCCCGTCGGGCACGGCGAAGCCCGCGACGGCCTCGTGGTAGGCGCGCACGAGCCGCCCCACCGACGCCAGCCGCCCCTCGTCGGCGAGCCACGACGGCCGCGGCCTCCCGGCCACCTCGCCGGGCACGAAGCTCAGCACCTCGCGCCCGGCCGCGTCCACGCCGAGGAAGCGCGGAGCCCCGGCGAACCCGGCCTCCTCCAGGTGACGCAGCAACGCGTGCACGAGCGGCGCGTTCGGGCCGATCGTCCGGCGGACCGTGTCGCCGACGCGCACGACTCCCTCGGTGACGTCCCCGCCGGCCAGCGGGATCTCGGGATGGGACTCGGGCGGCTCCGCGTACGTGACGGCGTTCATCTCACCTCAGAAGAGCGTCGGGGAGCCCCCATGATCGCATGGGACGGGAGCGAGCAGCGGGCGCTTGGCCGTCCGCCCGTCCCCCGAGGAGCGCCCGCGCAGCCGCCGGCCGATCCACGGCCCCGCGAACGTCGCCAGCCACCGCGCCTCGGTCGCCGCCGACCGCCACGCCCCCGGCGCGGGCAGCGCCGGCAGCGGTGCCATCCAGGTGTCGTCGCTGCCCGGCAGCCCGAGCGCGTGCGCCACCGCGGCGGCGAACCTGGCGTGTCCCATGGGGCTGGCGTGCAGCCGGTCGCGGCTCCACATGCGCGCGTCGGTCACGTACGCCAGGGGGTAGGTGTCCACCAGCGTCACCCCGTGCCGGGACGCGGCCTCGCGGATGCGCTCGTTGACGTCAAGCACGCGCGGCACCAGCGGGCGGGCCATCGGCGCGATCCTGCCGATGTCGGGGAACGTCACGGTCACCACGTGCGCGCCCGCCCCCACCAGGGCGGCGAACATCTCCTCCAGCTCCCCCGCCACCCGCGCGGCGTCGAAGCCGGGGCGGATCACGTCGTTCATGCCCGCCATGACGGTCGCCAGGTCAGGCCGCAGCTCCAGCGCCGCCGGGAGCTGCTCGTCGCGGATCTGCGCCGCCGTCCGGCCACGCACGGCCAGGTTGGCGTACAGCAGGCCCTGGTCGGCGCGGGCCAGGTGCTCGGCCAGCCGGTCGGCCCATCCGCGATGCCCCAGGACGTCGTCGCCGTCGCCCAGCCCCTCGGTCTGGCTGTCGCCGAGCGCGACGTAGCGCGTGAACGTCATCACACCCTCCTCCCCGCGCGCTCCTCCAGCGTGCGCGCGCTCTGCCGGCACCAGTCACGCATCTCCCGCTCCAGCCGGCAACCGGCCAGGCAGGACAGGTACGGCCCGACCCGCTCACCCGCGCGCAGGAACTCCTCCTCGTCGAGGTCGCCGCGCAGCCGCCGCAGGGTCTGCTCGAAGAAGGCCAGTTTGGCGGCGGCCTCCTCGGCCCGCTCCCGGAGCTGGGCGATCAGCGGGGCCGGGTCCGCCAGATCCGCGGCGTGCACCTTGACGACCAGGTCGTCGCGCAGGAGGAGGGGTTTGGCCGGGGTGGCGGCGAAGGCGGCCAGCTCGTCCAGGCCCGCCCGGGTGACCTGGAACACGCGCTTGTTCGGCCGGCCCCGCTGGACGACCTCGCGCCCCGCCACCAGGCCGTCGGCCTCCAGCTTGGTCAGCTCGGCGTAGAGCTGTTGGGGGGCGGCGTACCAGAAGTTGGAGACACCGACGTCGAAGATCTTCGTGAGCTGGTAGCCGCTGTACTCGCCGTCGAGCAGCGCCGCCAGCACCGCGTGCCGGAGAGCCATCTCCTAGTCATCTTCATTACTAGTCATGCCGATGACTATAGATGGGCGTCCAACCTCCAACAAGGCGCCCGACCACCTTTACGGTGTAGATCAAAAAGTCGCGTCCCAGAAGTGGTACGTCATCCGGACCCCGCCCCTCCGACGTAGAAGAAGCACGACTCACGCGAGGAGACCGAGATGCGCGCCATCCGAACGACGATGCGGCCGAAGCCGGCACGCCCCCGCCCCGGCCTGGATCTACGGACGCCGTCCGGGCGCCGGCTCCCATACTGAGATGCCCGCCTCCGGACCACGGAGGCGGGCGTCACGTCAGCCGGTGGGGCGGGCGGCCGCGATCACGCGCGTCAGCGACTCGTGCAGGCGCTGCAGCTCGTCCAGGCCCATGCCGAGCCGGGCCACGATCGCGGGCGGGATCCTCTCCGCCTGCTCCCGCAGCGCCCGCCCCTCGGGGGTGAGGGTCACGGCCAGCGCGCGTTCGTCCTTGCTGTTGCGCTCGCGCCGGATGTAGCCGAGCGCCTCCAGCCGCTTGAGCAGGGGTGACATGGTGCCGGGGTCGAGCTGGAGCAGCTCCCCCAGCTCCTTGACCGACAGCGGCTCCCGCTCCCAGAGCGCCAGCATCGCCAGGTACTGCGGATGCGTCAGGCCCATGGGCTGCAGCAGCGGCCGGTAGAGGGCGATCACGCTGCGCGAGGCGATGCTGAGGGCGAAGCACACCTGGCGGTCCAGCGCCAGCAGGTCTGTTGCCTCTGTCACAGGCTCCATCGGTGTGCACCTCCATCGTTTGCTGGTAGCTTACTTGGTGTACAAACTATTAGGCCACAAATTGTTGTTCGGCCGGCTGGAGGACTCCCCATGTTTCACCGCAAGCCGCTGGAGGAGCGCATCGCCGAGCGCCAGGCCAAGCTGCCTCCCCTGAAGGAGGGCAAGCACTTCGAGCACGGCCCGGCCAAGTTC
Organism: Nonomuraea thailandensis; assembly: GCF_024172165.1. Lineage (GTDB taxonomy): Bacteria > Actinomycetota > Actinomycetes > Streptosporangiales > Streptosporangiaceae > Nonomuraea > Nonomuraea thailandensis. Next base: position 4,129,246 of record NZ_JAMZEB010000002.1, read on the forward strand.
GTGTTCGTGTCGTTGCTCGTCGCCGTGGCGCTCATGCACTTCGTCGGGCTGGCCGTCGTCATGCACTTCTACTCCTGACGCCGCCCGCTCCCGGCGTCAGCGGCGGCGGCAGATCATCATCTCCGTGGTGGGGCTCTCCCTCAGCAGGCGGACGAGCCGCCGTTCGAGCGGGTAGAGCAGCGCCCCCGCCAGGCCGCCGGTCCGCTCGCTCAGGGTGACCGCGCGCAGGAAGCCGCCCCACAGCTTCCGCCAGACGGGGTTCGCGTCGACCTGGGCGTTCATGAGGACGAGCATCGGCATCCGGCGCATCACGTCGAACCCGGCCTCGTCGAGCGCCTTGGTGATCCACGGCAGCGTGTGGTTGACCTGGTGGTCGCCGCGCTGCTCCGGCCGCTGCAGGAAGTTCTCCGACAGGACGAAGATCCCGCCGGGGCGCAGCGCCGCGGCCACCGAGCCCAGAGCCGCCCTGTAGCGGGCGTCGTCGGTGATGTGGAAGAGCATGTCCATGGCCGAGACCGCGTCGAACGAGCCCCGCTCCAGCGTGTCACCGGGCTCGGCGATGTCCACCTCGTGGAACTCCACGCCGGAGAAGCGCCCGCGCAGCCGCTCCACCGCCGCCGCCGTGAGGTCGCAGCCCACGATCGACTTGACGCCCAGCCCCTGCCAGCGGCGCACGTAGAAACCCGTCCCCGAGCCGACGTCCAGGACGCGGGCGTCGGGCAGGTGGAGGGGCACGGTGGCGGCCTCGCGGTCGAAGACCTCCGCGCGCACGCGGTACATCCAGGTGTTGAACGCCCGGCCGAGCGCCGCGTAGCCGACCCCGCTCTCGGTCCAGTCGGACTGCAGGCGCCGCTCCCAGAAGCCTTTCAGTTCACCATGCGTCTTCATCCGGCAAGGCTAACCGCAGGGACGGCGGGCCGTCGGCAGGTCAGGCGATCTCGACGTGATCCAGCTCCGCCCAGCGGTTGTGGTGCTGGAACCGCAGCGTGTTCCAGCCTCGGGTCAGCGGCAGGGAGGCCGTCACCTGCCGCCAGACGTCCCAGCCGTGGTGGGGGTAGTCGAGGGTGAACCTGGTGGAGCCGTTGACCGTCACGGTGTGCTGCGCGTCGCCGTATCCGGCGGCGTAGGTCACGTACGCGGTGTAGCGTCCGGCCCTCGGCGCGTACACCCGCAGGTCGACCCGGCTGTCCTCGTGGTCGAGGCCGGCCACGACCGTGCCCTGCGACGCGCCGACCGCGCCCGGGCGCGGGCGCGCCCGGCTGATCTGCCCGGCCTCCGCCTCGTAGCGGGCGCGCGGGGCGGTGCGCCCGTCGCGCTCGGGCGGGGCGTCGAGGGTACGGGTGCCGCGGAAGGTCTCGCCCGCGATGCGGTAACCGTGCGCGGCCTCGCCGCCGGTGTGGCCTGGGCCGACGTCGAAGGTGTCGGTCGTGGTCCAGGCGCCGTCGATCTGCTGCTCGACGACGTAGCCGAACTCGTTGAAGTCCCACTCCGAGGAGACGAACGCGTTGACGACGGTCAGCGAGCCCTGGCCGGCGGTCAGGGACGGCGGGAGGTCGACGTGCTGCTCCGCCCAGCCGTCGAGGCCGTCGGGGAGCGGCTCCCACTGGCCGGCGGGGGCGCCGTTCACGCCGATGGTGGCGCGCTGGCGGGAGATGCGGGCGTCCAGGCGGCGGACCAGCCGTACGGGGCCGCCCGCCGGGTCGATCCGCACCGTGAAGCGGCTCGACCCGCCGGGGCCGAACGCGCGCCCGTCGTCGGTGATCGTGTCCTGCCACAGCCACACGACGGTGCCGACGATCACCGTGGCGGCGGCGCTCGCCAGCGCCACGAGCGGCAGCGCCCGGCGCCGCCTCCGGCCTGCGGCGGGGACGTGTTCCCCTGCCGCGGGCCCGCCCGGCCCCGGCACGACCGGTGGGGCGTGGGAGGGGCGAGCCCGCGCGGCGGGCATGACCGGCTGCGGCGTCACGGGCTCACCCGCCACCTGCGATATCGCCTGACCCACCACCTGACCAGCCACCTGCTGCACCGCCTGGCCCGCCACCTGCGATATCCCTCGGCCCACCGCCCCGCCTGTCGTCCCGTCTGTCGTTCCTACCGACGGCTGCTGGCCGGCCGGCGTTGGGGGCCGGCACTGGGTCGGGACGGCCGGCATGCGTGCGAGCCGTACCCGCTCCCAGGCCCGCTCCCACGCGGGCAGCCGGTGCTCGGGCACCTGGCACGCCCGCACGAACGCCATCATCACCGCCTTGCGCGGAAAGCGCCGCCCCGCCAGCATGTCGGCGCAGGTGGCGCGGGGCAGCCGTGTCCCGCCCGCCCGGTCGGCCCGCGCCTGCAACTCCCGCAGCGACACGTCGGCCCGAGCGAACTGCTCGGCCAGCAGCGCCACCAGTTCCTCATGTGTGCTCACCGACTCCGGCGCGGGCCCGCCGCCGTCCTCCCCCGCCACCGCCGGGAGATCCCTGTCCGGATTCGTGTTCGCCGCCCCCTCGTGCCCCGGCCCGCCCCTGACCTCGCCCACATCGGAAAGTATACGAATCATTACTCAGCGCGTCCGACTCTGGCGGCAAAGTGTCCGGGGCCGGCGCGCGGCCGGACGGTTCCGGACGAGTTCGCACGCGTCCGTCTGCCCCTCTGTTGGACACCCCCACGGCCCCGTTTAGCTGGCACCGCGCCGGCCGGGAGCCCCCGGACCACGGCCATCCGACACGAGAAAGCAGCACCCATCATGCGTAAGAACCTCCACCAGGCCACCCGCTCGTTCCGCGTGCGCACCGCGCTCGCCTCCTGCGGCGTCACCGCCCTGGCGGTCGTGGCCTGCCTGTCCGTCCCGGCCGCCGCGGCGCCGCAGCATCCCTCGGCCACGGAGGTGCAGCGTGCGAGAGCGGCATGCCCGTCCGGGAACGTGTGCATCTACCCGGACACGTCCTCCAACGGCAACCCGGACACCTACTACCGGTACGGCGCCCACAACCTGAGGAACGTCTTCGGCGACCGCCTGATCATCAACAACCAGACCGGCGGCGCGGGCTTCCGGCTCTGCGCCGCCTACGGCGGGCAGAACTGCGGTGTCCGCCTGGGGCCGGGCCACTACGTCGCGAACCTGTCGCCGGTCAACTCCATCCTGCTGGAGCCGTAACCGGCGGCGTCCACGAGCCGGTCAGGCCGGGCCTTCCCTCTGAGGCCCGGCTTGGCCCGTTCGCCGGTGAACGTGGCAGAAATCCGTTGGAAGTTGTCCATTCACCCCGTGGGGCGCGGCCGGACGGCCGTTCTAAGCTGGCGGCGCCCTCGGCCGGGGTCAACCTCCCTTCCTGCCACGTTCACAGAACGGACTGAAATGTCCATCATCATGCCGATCGTGATCGGCCTGATCGCCGTCACCATCCTCTCCCTCGTTCCCGAGCCGCACCGCCGCCCGCTCAACGCCATCCTGGTCGGCGGTGCGGGCGCCGCCTACCTGAGCGGGTTCGGGCTCGGATACTGGGAGTTCGTGTTGCCCGTCGTCATGGCGTACGTCGCCTACCGGGGCTTGAAGAGCTGGACCTGGATCGGCGTCGGCTGGCTGCTCCACACCGTCTGGGACGTCTTCCACCACCTCAAGGGCAGCCCCATCCTGCCCTTCTCGCACGACTCCTCCTTCGGCTGCGCCATCTGCGATCCGGTGATCGCCCTGTGGTGCTTCGCCGGCGGCCCGTCCGTCCCCGGCCTGATCCGCGCCCGCTTCACCCGCAAGCCGCCCACCCCGCTCATCACCGGCCCCGGCCGTCCGGCGTAGCCCACCTCGGCGCACAACCGCTGGTTGTCCGTACGTCCGCGCCCGTTGTTTGAGCGTGCGGCCCTTTTCCGTGTTGGATCGGCACCCGGTCCGATCGGAGGGAGAGGGATGGCGGGCGACGAGAGGCTGGGGCGTGACTTCGGCCGGCTGTGGGGGGCCTACGCGACCAGTTCCCTGGGCACATGGCTGGCGCTGGACTCGCTCCCGCTGATCGCCGTCCTCGTGCTGGACGCGAGCGCCGCGCAGCTCTCCTGGATGGCGGCGGCCTCAGGAGCGGCCGGGGCGCTGCTGGCGGTGCCGCTGGGGCCGTGGGTCGAGTTCCAGCGGAAACGGCCGCTGATGATCCGCGCGGATCTGGTGCGCTTCCTCGTGCTGATGAGCGTGCCGGCCGCGTACGTGCTGGGGCTGCTGACCTACGTGCAGCTCCTGGCGGTGGCCATGGTGGTCGCCGTGTCGGACATCGTCTTCGTCGGGGCCAGCGGGGCGCACCTGAAGTCCCTGGTCCCCGACCGGCACCTGACGCGGGCCAACGGCCGGTTCGAAACCGTCACCTGGGTGTCCACGGCCATCGGCCCGCCGGCCGGCGGCGCGCTCATCGGCCTGCTCGGGCCGGTCGCCACGGTCGTCCTGAACGCCGTCAGCTACGCGCTGTCCGCGCTCGGCATCCGCGCGATCACCGCACCTGAGCCCCCTCCGCCCGTCCGACCGGCCCAGCCTCCTCCACCCGCGCCGCCGTCCCACCCGGCCCCGCCTGCCCCGCCTGCCCCGTCTGCGCCTCCTGCCGAGCCTGCGCCTCCTGCTCCGCCTACGTCTCCGCCGCCTGCCCCATCGGACCCGCCGCCCCCTGCCGGTCGGGCCGCCGGCGGCTCCCGGCCGGGGGAGGTGGCGGCGGGCTGGCGCGTGATCGCCGCCGACCGCGACCTGCGGCTGCTGCTCGCCAACACCGTGCTGGTGAACGCGCTCATCATGGCCACCGCTCCCCTGCTGCTCCACCTGATGCTGAACGACCTGGGCTTCACGCCGCTGGAGTACGGGCTCGGCTTCGGCGTCCCGTGCCTCGGCGGCATCGTGGGGGCGCGGCTGTCCCGGCCGCTGGTGCGCCGCTTCGGGGAGCGGCGGATCCTGCTCGGCTTCGGCGCCGCCCGCGCCGTCTGGCTGGTCGGGCTGGTCTTCGTCGGGCCCGGCACGGGTGGGCTGCTCGTCGTCATGGCGGTCGAGATGGCCATGATCACGTGCATCGGGGTCTTCAATCCGGTGCTGGCGACGTACCGGCTGCGCAGGCCGCCGAAGGAGACGCTGGCCCGCGTCCTGACGGCGTGGACGATCACCAGCCGCGCGGCCATCGCCACGGCCACGGCCCTGTGGGGCGTGCTGGCGGGCGTGGTCGGCGGACGGGCGGCGATCGCCGTCGCCGGGATCCTGCTCATCGGCACCACCGCCCTCCTGCCACGCTGACGGCACAGGGCGGGGGCGCGCGGAAGCGACGGGCGCGGGGCGGCGGCGAGGGCGCGGGTGGCTGGCATCGGCGGATGGATGATCGTTCGTGTGGACCGCTGTGCCTGCTCGCCGGCGCGCCGGGAGCGGGCAAGACCACCCTGCTCCCGCACCTCGTCCGGGCGGCGGACGGGCTGGTCGTGATGGACATGGACGAGTTGCTGGAGGACGGCGGACTGATCGGGGTGGCGATCGCGGAGCCGGAGGCCGCGCCGGTGTGGCCTGCCTACGACCGGTTGTGGGGACGCGTCGTGTCGATGGTGCGCCGCGCCGGGCATCCTGTGCTGCTGATGTGCCCGATTCCCGACGCCGACGAGCTCGCTCCGGGAGCGCGCTGGGACGGGCCGGTGCGGTGGGCGCTGCTGGACTGCCCCGATGACGAGCGGGTGCGCAGGTTGCGCGAGCGTGGCGCGCCTCAGGAGTGGATCGACGACGCGGTGGCGGACGCAGCGCAGGGACGTGCGCTCATCCCCACCGTGTTCCAGGCCGTAGGCGGGGGGCACGACGAGCTGGCGGCGCGGGTGTTGTCCTGGGCGCGCCACTGAGAGCGCACGCCGGCCGGTCGTCGCACCCGCACGCCGCCCGGCCGTCCCACCAGCACGCGAACGACGCCGGCAGCTCGCGCCGCCCGAGGCACACGTCGCCCGGGGCACGCGTCGATCGCTCAATCGGCGGGACCGTCCGTCCCCTGGGAAACGGCGTACTGGGCGAGGCCCTCCCCGAACGACCAGTCGATCGACTCGTTCTCGGTCAGGAAGACGAACACGTTGCGCGGGTCGGTGCCCGCGTAGGAGCGGGCGAGTTCCGCGATCCGCCGGTAGAGCGCCTGCTTCTGCTCGGACGAACGGCCGGAGCGCAGGGTGATCGCGACGTACACGAGGTCGTCGTCGCGGCGGATGCCGGGGAAGTCGCCGTAACGCAGCGTGCCGCGCGCGCCGTCGTGGGCGGTCAGCACCTGGAACAGGTCGCCGGGCGGGATGCCGATCGTCTCGATCAGGGCGTCGTGCACGGCGCGGCCGAGCGCGTCGAGCCGGGCGGCGTCGGCCCGCAGGGCGTCTATGCGGACGAAGGGCATGTCAGCGGTTCTCCTTCTGCTGCAGGACGAGGGCGAGTGCGCCCTCGACGGCCTGGGCGTAGACCTGCGGGGAGCCGGCGGCGCGGGCCAGGACGTAGCCGCCCTGCACGACCGCGACCAGCGCGGCGGCCGTGGCCGCGGGGTCGAGGGCGGGGTGCAGCTCGCCCTCGGCGCGACCCTGCGCGAGCAGGCCGGCCAGGGTGCCGGTGAGCCAGGCGAACGTCTCCTCGACGGGCCTGCGCAGCTCGGGATCGGCCATGACGTCCGGGTCCTGGGTGAGGCGGCCGACCGGGCAGCCCTTGAGCGCGTCGCGCTCGCGGCGCAGGTAGGCGGCGATGCGCTCGGCCACGGTGCCGGGGCCGTCGAACGCGGCGCGGGCCCGCTCGCGCAGCTCGTCGGCGCTGCGGGTGATCGCGGCGAGCGCCAGGTCGGGCTTGCCGTGGAAGTGGTGGTACATGCTGCCCTGGCCAGCGCCGGAGCGCTGCTGGATCGCCTTGGGGCTGGTGCCCACGTAGCCGCGCTCCCACAGCAGCTCGCGGGTGCTCTCGATGAGTCGTTCCCTCGTGTCCACGAGCAGACATACTAGTAGGTACAGAGATGGGCGGTCACAGCTCACCCCTGTGCCAGGCCTCCGTCTCGGCCCGCAGCGCGTCGTCGTCCGGCGTCTGCGGGCGGGCGCGGCCGAGCCACTGGTGCAGCAGCCTGGCCAGGAGTTCCGCGTGCTCGGTGCGGGCCGTGCCGTGGACGGCGAAGTAGGTGACGAGCGGGTCGCCGGCGTCGCAGCGGGCGCACAGCAGCACCTCGCCGTGCCCGCGCACCGGGCGGCCCGACGCGTTCGTCCAGGTGCTCGGCAGGCGCAGGACGGCCAGCACCTCGCCGGTGCGGCAGCGGGGGCAGGCGGGCGGCACACTGCTCATGCCCGGCCGCCTCCCAGCGAGCCGCGGCCCGCGGAAACACCGCGGCTCGCGGGGGTGCCGCTCATGCGCTGCCGATCGCAGCGGCGCCGAGGAGGGCCTTGATGTCGCCGTAGAACGCCGGGCCCGGAGTGACCTGGAAGGGGACCAGGTCGAGCAGGAGGTTGCCGGCGTGCCGGCGGTGCAGGTGCACGTGGACGGGCGCGCGGCCGGGATGGGCGGCCAGGATGTGCTTGAACTCCTGGACGACGCGCGCGCTCAGATGGCCCTCCTGGATCGAGATCACCACGGGCTGCTCGGCGCCGGCCGCCGAGACGTCCAGGACGGAGACCTCCTCGCCGTACACGCTGACCGTCTCGTCGCGCACGTTGATCCGGCCGCGCAGCGAGATGACCCGGTCCTCGGCCAGCGCCTCGCCGTACAGCGTGTACGTCTTGGGGAAGATCAGGCACTCCACGGAGGCGTCGTGGTCCTCCAGGGTGACGATCGCCCACGGGCTGCCCTGCTTGGTGACCTTGCGCTGGAGGCCGGAGACAATGCCGCTGACCCGGACGGCCCCGTCCTGGCGTCCCGAGGCGATCAGGTCGGCGATCGTGGTGTCGCGGCCGGCGTCCAGGACGCGTTCGGCGCCGTCGAGGGGGTGGCTGGAGACGTACAGGCCGAGCATCTCGCGTTCGAAGGCGAGCAGGGTGGCCTTGTCCCACTCGCCGCCGGGGACCGCGATCGAGAAGGCGCTGCCCTGGCCCGCCTCGCCGGAGCCGAACAGCGTGTCCTGGCCGTGGGCCTCGTTGCGCTTGACGTCGATGATCGCGTCGACGGCCTGCTCGTGCACCGCCACCAGGCCCTTGCGCACGTGCCCCAGCGAGTCGAAGGCGCCCGCCTTGGCCAGCGACTCGATGACGCGCTTGTTGCAGACGACGGACGGCACCTTGGTGAGGAAGTCGTCGAAGCCGGTGTAGGGGCCCTTGGCCTCACGGGTGCTGACGACGGCGTCCACGACGTTGGCGCCGACGTTGCGCACGGCGCCGAGGCCGAAGCGGATGTCGGAGCCGACGGCGGTGAAGTCGAGCCTGCTGGCGTTGACGTCGGGCGGCAGCACCTTGATGCCGAGGCGGCGGCAGTCGGACAGGTAGACGGCCATCTTGTCCTTGTCGTCGCCGACGGAGGTGAGCAGCGCGGCCAGGTACTCGCAGGGGTGGTTGGCCTTGAGGTAGGCCGTCCAGTAGGAGACCAGGCCGTAGCCGGCGGTGTGCGACTTGTTGAAGCCGTAGCCGCTGAAGGGCACGAGCACGTCCCAGACGGCCTTGATCGCCTCGGCGGAGAAGCCACGGCCGCGCATGCCCGCCGAGAACCTGTCCCACTCGGCGTCCAGCACCTCCTTCTTCTTCTTGCCCATGGCGCGGCGCAGCAGGTCGGCGGCGCCGAGCGAGTAGCCGGCGAGCTGCTGGGCGATGGCCATGACCTGCTCCTGGAAGACGACCAGGTGGTAGGTGTCGCCCAGGATGGGCTCGAGCACGTCCTCCAGCTCGGGGTGGATCGGCTCGACCCGCTGCTTGCCGGTCTTGCGCAGCGCGTAGTTGGTGTGGGCGTTCATCTCCATCGGGCCCGGCCGGTAGAGCGCGTTGACGGCCGCGATGTCGGTGAACGTGGTGGGCTGCATGAGCCGCAGCAGGACCCGCATGCCGCCGCTGTCGAGCTGGAAGACGCCGAGCGTGTCGCCGCGGGCCAGCAGCTCGTAGGTGGTGGCGTCGTCGGTCGGGACCTCGAAGATGTCGATCTCGACGCCCTTGTTGGCGCGGACGTTGGCGATCGCGTCGCCGATCACGGTCAGGTTGCGCAGCCCGAGGAAGTCCATCTTCAGCAGGCCCATGTCCTCGGCCTGCGTGAACGGGAAGCCGGTGATGACGGGCCCGCCGGCCTTGGGCTTGACCAGCGGGATCACGTCGATGAGCGGCTCGCTGGACAGGATGACGCCGGCGGCGTGCACGCCGGTGCCGCGGGTGAGGCCCTCGATGCCGGTCGCGGTGTCGATCACCCGTCTGACGTCGGGGTCCTGCTCGTACATGGCGCGCAGCTCGGCCGCCTCGCCGTGGCGGGCGTGGCTCCGGTCGTGGATGGCGGCCAGGGGGATCTCCTTGCCGCCGACCGCGGCGGGGAAGGCCTTGGTGATGCGGTCGCCGACGGCGTAGGGCAGGCCCAGCACGCGGCAGGAGTCCTTGACGGCGGCCTTGGCCTTGATGGTGCTGAAGGTGACGATCTGGCAGACGCGGTCGTCGCCGTACTTGCGGGTGACGTAGTCGATCATCTCGTCCCGCCGCCGGTCGTCGAAGTCGAGGTCGACGTCCGGCATGGTGATGCGCTCGGGGTTGAGGAAGCGCTCGAAGATGAGCTTGTGCTCGATCGGGTCGAGCTGGGTGATGCCGGTGCAGTACGCGACCATCGACCCGGTGGCGGAGCCGCGCCCCGGGCCGAGGCCGATGCCGTGCTCGCGGGCGTGGCGGCAGATGTCGGCCACCACGAGGAAGTAGCCGGGGAAGCCCATGGCGTCGATGACGGACAGCTCGTGGTCGATGCGGCCGAGCACGTCGGGCGGCGGGTCGCCGCCGTAGCGTCGGCGGGCGCCGGCGAGGGTCTCCCGGCGCAGCCAGGACGACTCGGTCTCGCCTTCCGGCACGGGGAAACGCGGCGTCAGGTCGCGGTGGGCGAACACCTCGCCGTAGTCGCCGACGCGCTCGGCGATCAGCAGCGTGTTGTCGCACGCGCCGGGCACCTCGGCGTCCCACAGCTCGCGCATCCGGGCGGCGGGCTTGAGGTGGTAGCCGCTGCCGCTGAAGCGGAAGCGGTCGGCGTCGGCGAGCCGCTTGCCGGTGCCGACGCACAGCAGCGCGTCGTGCGCGTCCGCCTGGTCCTCGGTGACGTAGTGGGAGTCGTTGGTGGCCAGCGGCGGCAGCGCGAGCCGCCTGCCCAGGCGCAGCAGGTCCTCGCGGATGCGGCGCTCGATGGGCAGGCCGTGGTCCATCAGCTCCAGGTAGTAGTTGCCGGCGCCGAAGAGGTCGCGGTAGCGGGCGGCGGCCTCGACGGCCCGGTCGTACTGGCCGAGGCGGAGCCGGGTCTGGACCTCACCGGACGGGCAGCCGGTGGTGGCGATGAGCCCGGCGCCGTACTCGGCGAGCAGCTCATCGTCCATGCGCGGATATTTCTGGACGTGTCCTTCCAGCCAGGCGCGGGACTGGAGGCGGAACAGGTTCCGCAGGCCCTGGGCGTCGGCCGCCCACATGGTCAGGTGCGTGTAGAGGCCGCGCCCGGAGACGTCGCCGCCCTCGCCGGTGTCGTCGTTCGAGCGGCGCAGCGCGAGGTTGTCGCTGTAGTAGACCGGCTGGCGGTGGCGCCGGGAGGCGGGGGCCAGGTACGCCTCGATGCCGATGACCGGCTTGACGCCGGCCTCGCGCGCGGACCGGTGGAACTCGTACGCCCCGTGCACGTTGCCGTGGTCGCTCATCGCCACGGCGGGCATGCCCTGCCGGGCCACCTCCGCCATCAGCAGGCCGACCTTCGCGGCGCCGTCGAGCATGCTGTACTCGGTGTGCACGTGCAGATGGACGAAGGATCCCACCGGCTGATCACCCCTGCTGGTTGTAGGCTCTGGGACGGCCCGCGCAATTCGACCCGAGAGCAGGTGGGGTTGTCCAACAATCGACACGCCGATCCGGCACAACCATTGGTTGTGGAAGAAGGTGAGGCGGACCTGGATCTCGGCACGGTCCGCGCGTTCGTGGCCGTCACCGAGGAGCGGTACTTCAGCGAGGCCGCCACCCGCCTGGGGATCAGCCAGCAAGCCGTCTCGAAGCGGATCGCGAAGCTGGAGTCGGACCTGGGGCTGAGGCTGCTGTCCCGCACCCGCAACGGGGCCGAGCCGACCGAGGACGGGCGGGCGTTCCTGCCCCACGCCCGCGCCCTGGTCGCGATCGCCGACCAGACGCGGGAGGTCCTGCGGGGGCGGCGGCGCGCGCTGCGGGTGGACGTCCTGGACACCCGGCTGCCCGCCACCGACCTCCTCAGAACCTTCCACCGGGCCCTCCAACGGGCGAACCAGGAGGCGGGCGTCGAGATCGTCACCTCCAACGGGCTCAGATCCGCCCGCGTCGCGCTCGAGCGCGGCGCCGTGGACGCCGCCTTCTGCCGCGCGAGCGGCCCGCTGGAGGAGCTCGGCAGCGTGCCCGCCGTCCTGGAGCCGATCCACCTGCTGGTCAGCCGCGGCCATCCGCTCGCCGGGCGGACGTCGGTGCGGATGGCGGAGCTGGCCGGCACGGTGGTGTGGATGCCCGGCAACGTCCCCGGCAGCGAGTGGGAGGAGCTCTACCGCCTGCTCGGTGACGCGTTCGGCTTCCGGATCGACGCCTCGGGGCCGGACTTCGGCTGGGAGCACTTCGTGGCCGACGTCGGCGCCGGCCGGGGGGTGAGCCTCGTCGGCGGCCTGATCCGCCTGCCCTGGCATCCGGACACCGTGCAGGTCCCGCTCGTCGAGCCCGCACCCGTCTACCCGGCCTCGCTGCTGTTCCACCGGCGCAACCGCCATCCGGTGCTGGAGGCGCTCGTGCGGTTCGTGACGGCCGACCGGCCGGCGTTCGACCCCGCGCGCCAGTGGCTGCCCGAGCCCGACCGGGCCGCGTTCAGCTGAACTTGGGGTTTCTCGAAGGTCTGGAAGATCATGGAACGCCGGATTTACCCGTATGATCCCGTCCAGGCGAGGAAGGCAGGCAGCGGTGGACGAGAACGTTCCCCAGGGCATCGACCCGACGGTGCCCAGCGTCGCCCGGATGTACGACTACTACCTGGGCGGCAAGGACAACTTCGCGGCGGACCGGGAGGCGGCCGAGCAGATCATCCGGCTCGCCCGCGAGGCCGGCACCGACGTGCGGGAGGTGGCCCTGGCCAACCGCGGGTTCCTCACCCGCGCCGTGCAGCACCTCGCCGAGGCCGGGGTGCGGCAGTTCCTCGACATCGGCGCCGGGCTGCCCACGCAGGACAACGTGCACCAGGTGGTGCAGCGCATCGCGCCGGGCTCGAAGGTCGTCTACGTCGACAACGATCCGATCGTGCTGACCCACGCCCAGGCCCTGCTGGCCGACAACCCCGACACGTTCGCCGTCCAGGGCGACCTGCACCGGCCGGCGGACATCCTCAAGGCCGCCGCCGCCCACCTGGACTTCGAGCGGCCCGTGGCGATCGTCGTGGCCGCCGTCCTGCACTTCTTCCACGACGACGGCGAGGTGGCCGCGATCGCGGCCACCCTGCGGGAGACGCTGGCGCCGGGCGGGTACCTGGTCCTCTCGCACGGCTACGTCGAGCCGGGCGAGGGCGACCCGGACAGGCTGGACGAGGCGCGCGGCGTCTACCGGCGCTCGGCCTCGGGCGCGGTCGCCTGGCGCGACCGCGAGACCGTGCGCGGCTACTTCGACGGGCTGGAGCTGCTGGAGCCCGGGATCGTGCCGGCTCAGGAGTGGCGCAACGACGACCCGTACCTGCCGCCTGGACTGGCCAAGGGCGGCGTCCTGGCCGGTGTCGGCCGCCGCGTCTGACCCGCCGCTGAGAGGGTTCGCGCGCCCGGCCTGCCGCTGCTCCGGGGAGGCCGCGCGCCCCGCTTGTCTCCTCGGCAGAGCGCGTTTACCGTGTCTCCTGGATCCCCAGCCGACCGGAGGCTTCGCCATGCCGACAGAGATCAGCGGTGAGAGGCCCGCCGACGGGCGGGAAGCGACGCGGTACCTCATCGACGAGGCGCTCGGCTACGTCTACCCGGGCGCGCTGCGCGCGGCGGCCTCGCTCGGCGTCGCGGACCTGCTGGCCGGCGGGCCGCTGACCGTGGCGGAGCTGGCCGGGCAGACCGGCGTGCACGAGGCGGGCCTGCGCCGGGTCCTGCGGGTGCTGGCCACGCGCGGCGTCTTCGAGGAGCTGGCCGACGGCCGCTTCGGCCTCACCCCGATCGGGCAGGCGCTGCGCTCCGACGCGCCCCTGTCGGCGCGGCCGGCCGTCATCATGCTCACCGACACCACCCTGTGGCGGCCCGCCGGCGAGGTGGAGCTGTCGCTGCAGCGGGGCGGCTCGGTGTTCGAGGACATCTTCGGCATGTCGTTCTTCGACTACATCGCCGGGAGCCCGCAGACCGCCGCCGCCTTCCACACCGGCATGGCGGCCTTCTCCGACCAGGAGAACGAGCTCATCGCCGCCGCCTACGACTTCCCCGGGTCCGGGGTCGTGGCCGACGTCGGCGGCGGGCACGGCGGGTTCCTGCTGGAGGTGCTGCGCCGGCGTCCCGGCCTGGACGGCGTGCTGATGGACGAGGAGCACGTGGTGGCCGGGCACCGGCTCGACACCGAGGAGGTCAAGGGCCGCTGGCGGGTGGTGCCCGGCGACTTCTTCGCCGAGGTGCCCGCCGGGGCGGACGTCTACGTGATCAAGCGCGTCCTGCACGACTGGGACGACGAGAGCTGCGTGACCATCCTGCGCAACTGCCGGCGCGCGATGGTGCCCGGGGGGCGGATCCTGGTCATCGACGCGGTCGTGCCGCCCGGCAACGAGCCCCACCAGGCCAAGGCCGTGGACATGATGCTGATGACCGCGTTCCCCGGGCGGGAGCGCACGGAGGCGGAGTTCGCCGATCTGCTCGCGGCGGCCGGGCTGCGGATGTCCCGGGTCGTGCCGACGGGGACGGTGGTCTCCGTCGTGGAGGCGGTCGAGCCGTAGCTCAGGCGCACGAGAGCCGGACGGGGCCCGCCACCATCGACTGGTCGCCCGTCGTGTTGCCCCTGCCGGTGTCCTTGATCTCCACCATGACCAGGCCGCCGGTGACCGTGACGGTCGAGGGCGCGGCGACCCAGGTGCCGCGGCGCATGCGCTGGTCGAGGGTGAACTCGGCGACCGTGCGGGCGTCCTTGTCGAAGCCGTCGCTGACCGTGTACCAGACGCGCTGTCCGGCCAGGCCCGAGTTGGGGATGTACACGCCCACCGCGCACTGGTGCCTGCCGCGCAGGCCGGTGGTGAAACGCCACTGGAACGTGTTCGCCGTTCGTACGGCGGCGGCGGGGTCGTACGTCAGGTCCGAGAACAGGAAGCCCTCCCCGCAGCCCGCGCCGGTCCAGCCGCCGGCCCTGGCGTCCTTCCAGCCAGCCCGGCCCGGGGCGCCGATGATGTTCACGCTCCGGGTGGTGTCGCGGGGGCAGCTCGGGCCGGCGACGGCCGAGAAGGCGAGGTCGCTCCCGGTCCTGCGCTCCCGCGTGGCCTGTTCCTCCGAGCGGGTGGGCCGGGCGGTGGGGGCGGCCGTGGGCCCGGCCGGTGCGGCCAGTGCCGTGGTGGGCTTCGCGTCCTGGTTGAGCAGGGTGACGGCCAGCAAGCCGACCTGGGCGAGCACTCCGGCCGCCACCCACACCTTGATGGACCCCCGCCACCGTCGCGCCCGCGCCACGGAGGCGGGCGCCTGCGCTGGGGATGCGGGCGCCTGTGCTGGGGATGATGGTGCCTGCGGCGTAGGTACGGGTGCCTGCGGCGTAGGTACGGGTGCCTGCGCGGAGGGCGCGAGGGCGTGCGCCGCAGGGGCCGTCGCGGTGCGGGGCGGCGGCGCCACGGCTTCGGCCGGGCGGGGAGGCGGCGCCGGAGCCTGTGTCCGGCGTGGTGGCGGGGTCGCCGGGCGGACCTGCCGGAACTGCACCGTGGCCACGGCCGCCTCGTCGGGCCGATCACTCCTGTCCGCCCGCTCGTCCCGTACGGGGCGCCGGCCCCGCTCCTCCCGTACGGGGCGCTGGCCCCGCTCGCCGCGCGCGGGGCGCTGGGTCCGGTCCGGTGGCGCGGGCACGGGCACCGGCTGTCCCTGCCTGTGCCGCCCACCCGCCGCTCTCTTGCTCGTCATCGTGGCCCCCTGGATGCCGGCTGCCGCCCTCCCTCGGAGCGGCCCTCCGCTCCTGAATACGACCGGATGTGATGACCGGCCTGCTCACCATGATGACCAGCGTTGACCGGACCACCGTGGACACCCTCGCCGGTACCTGAGGATGACGCGCCGTTCCTCCTCCAGCCGGATGGCCCGACCGGACGGCGCCGGTCGAGGATCGAGGTACTCACACGCTGAGGAGGGGACCTTGAGAAGAATCATGATCGCGTTTCTCGCCGCGTTATCGGTGGGAGCCACGACGCTGTCCGGAACCGCCGCGGGGGCCCAGGGCTCCGAGCTGGACCGGCAGCGACTGCGCCAGAGTTTGAACGCCGTCCACGAGGCCGGCATGTACGGCACCTACTCCCACGTGGCCGGCGGCCGCGAGAGCTGGAAGGGCGCCGCCGGCGTCGCCGACGTGGACACCCGCCGCCCCGTACACCCCGGCATGGTGCACCGGATCGGCAGCATCACCAAGACGTTCGCCGCCGTGGCCGTCCTCCAGCAGGTCGGCCGGGGCACGATCGAGCTCGACGCGCCCGTGGCCCGCTACCTGCCGGGCCTGATCCCGGGCGAGCGCGGGCAGCAGATCACCGTTCGCATGCTGCTCAACCACACCAGCCACCTCTCCGACTACGACCACCTGATCTTCCGGACGGTCGAGGACCTGGACGCCAACCGCTTGCGCACCTGGCAGCCGCAGGAGCTGATCGACCTGGCTCTCGCCGCCCCCGCGACCGGCCAGCCCGGGGTGACGCCCGGTGAGTACTCCAACACCAACTACATCGTCGCGGGCCTGCTGCTGGAGAAGGTCACAGGCGTCAAGGCCGAGCGGTACATCACCGACCACGTCATCCGCAAGGCGGGGCTGCGCCACACGTCCTTCCCGCGCACCCCGCACATCCCGGGGCCGCACTCCAAGGCGTACGAGGGGTTGTCCGGGCTCATCGACCCGCCCAGGGACTACAGCGTCTACGACATGTCGCTCGCCTGGACGGCGGGCGCCATCGTCTCGACCATGGAGGACCTCAACCGCTTCTACCGGCTGCTGCTGCGCGGCGACCTGATCGACGCCGGGCTGCTCGCCGAGATGATGAGGACGGTGCCGCTCAGGGCGGGCGCGTCCGTGTCCGACTACGGTCTGGGCATCTTCCCGCTGGATCTGCCGTGCGGCCGGTTCTGGGGGCACGAGGGCGGGGTCATCGGCATGACCACGGTGTCGTTCTCCAGCCCGGACGGCGAGCGCCGCTTCTCGATGGGCTTCAACCTGACGGGTTACCAGCGCTTCGACGAGAACGGCAACCCGGTGCCGCATCCCGTTGACGCGGCGGTCTGGGAGCACCTCCTGGCCGCGGCCTGCGGGCCGTCCGCCACGGCCACGGCGAAGACTGCGCCCCCCGCCACGCCGTTCCAGCTGGACCGGATCCCGATCAGGAGGTGACCCGAGCGGCCCGCCCGGGGGGCGGGCCCGGTGCGGGCCCGGTGTCGCGGGAGCGGGACAGGGCCGTGACCAGCGGCAGGTAGACCTCGTCGGCGATCTCGACCAGCACCTCGTCGGGGACGGTGGGCTCGCCCCTGGTGACGAACTCGTTGCGCAGCAGGCCCACCGCCACCGTCGCGACCCTGCCCGTGACCTCGATGCCCGCCCGCCGCAGCACGGCCTGCCACATGCCCGCGCCGCCGTCCGTGGCCCCGTCCGTTGTGCCGGCCGTTGTGCCGGCCGTGGCGCGCGAGTGCAGGATGGCCAGCAGTTCCGGGTCGTCCGCCGCGCCGGCCAGCAGCCCGCGCAGGATCTCGCCGAGCGGCGACGACCAGTGGCTGTTGGCGGCGCGCAGCAGGGCCAGGACGTCGCCGCGCAGGCTGCCCGTGTCGGGGATCACCGTGCGTTCGGCGGCCAGCCCCGCGTAGGCGGCGACGCCGAGCGCGGCGCGGTTGGGCCAGCGGCGGTAGAGCGCGTTCTTGTTGGTGCCCGCCCGCTGGGCCACCCGTTCCATGGTCAGCCGGGCATATCCGGATTCGAGTAGCTCATCCTGGGCCGCCTTCAGAATGGCCTGCTCCAGCTCTTGACCGCGACGCCTCATGCGTACCAGGGTACGGTACGTACCGTACCTTTTGGAAGGGATGAGAACATGCGCGGCAAGGGCATCGTGTACGACACCGGCATCGTGATCGGCGGCCACGACACCAGGCAGACGTTCGACCTCGACGCCGTCCGGCACGACCTCCGGGTGATCGCGCGCGACCTGCGCTGCACGGCCGTCAGGATCATCGGCTCGAACCCCGGCAGGCTGGAGGCGGCCGCCCGCGAGGCGGCCGCCGCCGGGCTGGAGGTGTGGTTCTCCCCGTTCACCGCCGACCTGTCGCCGTCGGAGCTGCTCGACCTGTTCGCCGACTGTGCCGGGAGGATCGAGGGCACCGGCATGGTGTTCGTGGCGGGGGCGGAGCACAGCCTGCTCAACCGGGGTTTCCTGCCCGGCGACACGATCGGGGACCGGATCGGGCTGCTGTCGGAGCCGGAGCGGCTGCGCGAGCACCTCGGGCGGGTGCCCGCGCTGATCAACGCGTTCCTGGAGGACGCCGTGACGGTGATCAGGCAGCGGTTCACCGGGAGGATCACGTACGCGGCCATCCCCTTCGAGTCCGTGGACTGGTCGCCGTTCGACATCGTCGGGATGGACCTGTACCGGTCGGCGGAGATCGCCGACCGGTACCGCGACGGGGTGCGCGACCTGGTCGCGCGCAGCGGCAAGCCGGTGGCGATCACCGAGGTGGGATGCATGACGTTCCAGGGCGCCGGCGATCTCGGGGCGCGGGGCACGGAGGTGGTGGAGTACGACGGGCACCGGCCGGTGGGGCTGAGCCGGCCGCTCGCGCGTGACGAGGGCGAGCAGGCCACCTACCTGCGGGAGGTGCTGGACGTGTGCGAGCAGGCGGGCGTGGACAGCGTGTTCGTCAACACCTTCGCGCAGTTCGACCTGCCCGGGGAGCTCGACGCGGCCAGCTACGGCGTCGTCCGGGTGACCGGTGAGACGTCGTGGGAGCCGAAGGAGGCCTTCCATCTGCTGGCCAAGCGCTACGGCTGAGCTCCCGCGCTCCGGCGTCGCCCCGTGACGCAGCCGACGCCGCTCCGGCGTCGCCCGTGATGCGACCGACGGCGCGTGCTCGCTCCACGGGCGATCACGCGCCAGGTGCGCCGGCTACTTCCTCTTCGTCTCGCTCAGCGCCACGTGGAGGTGGTCGTTGTGATCGGTGCGGAAGTCCTTCTCCCGGATGATCGGGTTGTCGATCCTGCTCCAGGCGCCGATCCCGAGGTCGAGCTCCATCCGCTCCTTCTTGGCGTTCGTGAAGGTGTACGCACCCTCCCTGAGCAGGGCGGCCGCCCAGCCCACCGCGAACCGGGAGTCTCCCTTGACCCGGCTTCCGGCCGCGTAGTAGATCCGCACGACGTTCTTGTCGTCGATCAGCCTGCCCAGCCGCGTCCTGGTCGTCTGCGCCCAGTCCCTGACCTGGCGCAGCCCCTCCTCGCCGCCGTTCATCGCGGCCTTCGTCGCGGCCACCAGCTTGTCGTAGTTGAGGCCGCCGGAGCCGGCCGCGCCGGCCCTCACGCCCGCGAACCGGTAGAGGTGGAACGTGTCGAGGTCGTTGCCGGTCAGGTGCGTCTGGTGACCGAGGTTGCGCGCGTGCTCGCCGGAGACGTCGTTGATCTCCGGCAGCAGCGCCCGGTCGGCCGCGACCGACAGCCAGCCGTGGGTGAAGGACGAGCACCAGTCGTCGCCGTCCTCGGAACGCGTCCCGAACCTGCCGATCCCGGCGGGCAGCCGCCACAGCGGGAACAGGCTCGCGGAGTCCTTGCTGGTGGTCACCACGGCGCCGTCCTGGCCCCTGCCGTACAGGCTGACCCGGTAGCCGATCCTGGTCACCTGCGACGGCTTGCTGCTCACCTTGGAGGGGTGCTGCTCGTCGAAGGTCACCCGCACCTTGAGCCTGCCCCGGCCGACGCTCTTGACCCCTTCGCCGCCGTCGGCGGTCGGCGCCGCCTGGGTGACGGTCTGCAGCACCGCGCCGCGGGCCTTCGGGCTGGTGTCGAGCAGGTCCACCCGTACGCAGGTGAGCTCGACGCCGGCCGGCAGCGTGTAGTCGACGCCGAAGTAGCGCTGCTGGGCGTTGGCCTCGTCCGGGGGCGGGATGCTGACCCTGTCGTCCCTGGCGGACCTCGCCAGCGCGGGCCTGGCATGGCGCGGCACCCGGTCCCGGTCGATGGCGGTGACCTCGAAGGCCGACTCGTCGGGCGCGGCATCCGTGACCTCGCAATCCTCGCCGGAGCCGGGATCCAGGGCCTCCTCGTCGCCGTCAGGGTCCCTGATCTGCTCCGAGCCCTCCTCCACCTGGGGAACCAGGAGCTCGCCGGGCGACTCGGGGCTCGTCGGCGCGGCGGCCCAGGCGGCCGTCCCGCCGAGCTGGAGCGTGCCCGCGGAGATCACCGCGACGGCGGTCACGGCTGCGGCCAGGAGCCGGCGCGAGCCTGAGCGCCGGGTCATGGCGCGCTCCGCTCGGCGGAGCCGTACAAGCTGGTCATGATTGCCTCCTCAATGGGCTGTCTGCCGTCGTTTGTACGGCGCGCCGCGTTGACCAGCCAGGACGGCACATTGACCAGCGTTGTCCATGGTGATCGAGGAGGGTCCGGATAGCATGGGAAGTGGCGGCCGTCACCCGCCCAACCTCCGGCGACCCGCCCCGGCCGGGTCACCTCCAGGAGGCAAAGGGAGGCTCACCTCTCGGGCGGAGGAGCCGTTCGCCGATCGTGCGCCCGCCGCACCGGTCGCCGGGGGACGCGCGGAGGGTGCGCGGGAGACGTTCATGACCAAGCAAGCGGACTTCAAGCGGCGCGTACGCGCCCGCATGGCCAGGACCGGCGAGTCCTACACGATCGCCCGCCGCAGGCTGCTGGACGAGAGCGCCGAGGCGCGGATGGCGGCGGCGCTGCACGTCAGCAACGGCGACTGCACCGACCTGGCCGGGACGGGGCTGGCCCGGCACATCGTGTACTGGCGCGACACGCTGCACGAGGGGCCGGTGCCCGCGCTGGGGCACGAGGAGCTGCGGCGGGTCAGGGCCGCGTTCCTCATGGGGGCGGGCGCCGACGACCACGCCGAGGGCCTGCGCATGTTCGAGCGCCGGGACGCCGCTCTGGAGGCGCACCGCGACGGCGAGTACGTGCTGTGGTTCGAGGCGGACCTGTACGACCAGCTCCAGATCGCGCAGATCCTGTCCCGCCTGGCCGAGCTGCAGGTGCCGGCCGGGCGCATCACGCTGATCTGCATCGGCGAGCATCCCGGCATCGCCCGCTTCGGCGGGCTCGGCCAGCTGCGCCCCGACCAGCTCGCCGAGCTGCCCGCGACCCGGGCCTGCGCCACCCTCACCCCTGCCGCCCTCGACCTGGCCACCCGCGCGTGGGCCGCCTTCCGCGCGCCCGCGCCGGACGGGCTGCCCGCCGTCGCCGCCGCCCGCTCCACCGAGCTGCGCTTCCTCGGCGAGGCCTTCGAACGCCTCTGCCGCGAATACCCCTCCACCCGTGACGGGCTCTCCCTCACCGAACGCCGCATTCTCGCCGCCGCCGGGCAGGGGTCCACGGCGGCGGACGTCTTCGCCCGCGCCTCGGCCCGCGAGGCCCGCATCTACCTCGGGGACACCTGGTGCTTCGCGGCGATCGACCGCCTCGCCGCCGCCCCGCACCCGCTGCTGCGCATCCGGCCCGCCGGCACGCCCGCCGGGCCCGCCACCGAGGTCGCCCTGACCGGCGACGGCGAACGCGTGCTGGCGGGCGAGGCCGACCACGTGAGGCTCAACGGCGTCGACCGGTGGATCGGCGGCGTCCACCTGACCGGCCGGGACGTGCGGTGGAGATGGGACGAGGGCAGGGAGTGCCTGACCGGGTAGTCCCGGTCACCGGAGCCGGCTCGCCACCGGCCGCGCGGGCGGCGCGGACGCCGGCTCCCCGGCCGCACGGGCCGAGGGGCGGTCTGCGGACGGCGGGACCCCGGTGGAGAAGACGATCCACGCGGTCGTCAGGTGCAGGGGGACGGCCAGCAGAGCGAGCAGTCCCAGCGGGTAGATCGAGTCGCCGGTGCGCACGGCGGCGTCCTGGATCGTCCCCGACACCTCGAACGTGCCGAACACCGGAGCCTCCAGCGGCACCTCCACGCGGAAGGTGCGCTGCTCGCCGGGCTGGATCGTGCCGAGCTCCGGCGGGGTGACCGTCGCGCCGGGAACGCCCTCGGGCCCCGCCGACAGGCTGACCGGCGGGTCCACGGCCGGGGCGGCGCCGTCGTTCCTGACCGTGATCTCCAGCGGGGTGGTGCCGGACAGGCCGAGCAGCCACCACCACGACGGCCCCTCGGGCAGGCTGGTGCCGACGATCGTCAGCTCGGGCCGCTGGGGTGCCGACAGCAGCAGGGACGCGCCGGCCGTGCCGCCGTCGAGCACCACCGTGGTGACGCCGCCGGAGACGGCGCAGTCGGCCGAGCCCGCGCGCGACCGGCGCGGCGGCGCGGGCGCACGCGCCGGTGGTGCCTACACCTCCACCAGCACGCGCACGTCCCAGGGGCCGAGCCGCAGCTCCGTCCCGGGGGCGTGCTCGCCGCCGTCCAGGACGTCGCGGACGGCGACCGGGACGGGCACGGCGGTCTCCTCCCAGCTCCAGTTGTGCAGGAACCGCACCCGCCGCCCGTCCCGGGCCGTCGCGCCGGTGGAGGTGACGCTGGACGGGGCGGGGTGCCACGGGCCGGGGTCCGGGGCCAGCCAGCGGAACAGGGCCTGGCCGAGCGACGGGTTCGGGAGGGTGCCGACGCAGGTCACGCGGCCCGCCCCGTGCGCGCGGGTGGTGACGGCGGCGAAGCGGCCGAAGTGCGGGTGCCGGTAGGAGGCCAGCACGTCCGCACCGTCGGCCTGCAGCCCGTCGGCCCACCGGGTGCCGGCCCAGCCACCTGCCGCGTCCTCAGGCGCCGCCCGCAGCGCCTCACCACCCGGCGCCTCCCGCACCGCCTCGCCGCCCGGCACCGCGAGCGGCGAGCCTTCCACCGCCCGCACCGGCAGGTCGGCGTCGAGGTTGCTGAACTCGTCGTACCAGGCCCCCGCCGCCTCCGCGAGCCGCGCCGGCTGCACGTCGCGCCGGGCGCGGGCCTCGTGGTCGGCGTACGCGGTGCGCGGCCCGAGCACGAGGTGACCGCCCGCCGCCGCGTACGCCCGCAGCCAGTCGAGGGTGGCGTCGTCGGCCACGTAGAGCCCGGCGGCCACCAGCACCGGGTGCCGGCGCGCCACCGCCGAGGGCTCCTCGGCGACGGCCTGCCCGGCGTGCACCACGCGCGCCTGCAGGCCGGCGTCGAACGCGCCGCGGTAGAAGGCGTCGAA
Source organism: Nonomuraea thailandensis (assembly GCF_024172165.1). Taxonomy (GTDB): domain Bacteria; phylum Actinomycetota; class Actinomycetes; order Streptosporangiales; family Streptosporangiaceae; genus Nonomuraea; species Nonomuraea thailandensis. Next base: position 4,151,829 of record NZ_JAMZEB010000002.1, read on the forward strand.
GACGGCCTCGTACGAGCGCCGGTCGGGCCCGCCGTCCGGCGCCTGGAGCGGCGGCTGCGCGGCCAGCGCCCACTTGCTCGGGTGGGAGTACAGCAGGGCGACGTCCCCGTCCGGGGTCAGGCCCTCCACCAGGTCGCCGGCCTGCTCCAGCTCGGCGCCGATCCGGGCGATCTCCCGGTACGTGCGCCCGGGCCGGCCGCTGTGCGGCAGCACGCCGCCCCAGTACGTCTCGGCGCCGAACACGAGAGTCCGCCACTGCCAGTATTCGATCATGGAGGCGCCGCGGGAGACGAGCGCCCAGGCGGCCTGCCGCCACTGCCCGTCGTAGGCGGGCTGGTTGACCCACGGCGCGCCGATGGCCTGGGCGTTGGTCTCGGTGACGAGGAACGGCTCCTGCCGGGAGGAGTACATCCGGTCGGCCACCCGGTAGAACGCCCACGTGTCGCGGGTGCGCCAGTCCTGTGCGGCGTGCGGCCTGGCGGGCAGGGCGAGCCCGTCCTGCATCGCGTAGTACGGGTTCCCGGCGGCCACGTCGAGGCCGGCGGTCAGCTCGTCGTCGGCGACGGCGGGCCGGTCGTAGGCGATGCAGGTGGTGACGAACTGCTCGGGGCGGGCGTACTCGCGCACGATGCCGGCCTGCCAGCCGATGAACTCGCTCACCTGGTCGGCCTGGAAGCGCCGCCACGCCTGCTCGTACTGGGGCTGGGCGTTGCCGTCGGGCGTCCACAGGTCGGCCCAGGTGGACAGCCGGTGCGACCAGTAGACCAGGCCCCACTCCTCGTTCAGCCTCCGCACGTCGCCGTACTGCTGCCGCAGCCAGTCGGTGAAGCGCTGGAAGATGCCGTGGTTGTGCAGCAGGTGCAGGCCCGGCTCGTTGTCCACCTGGTAGCCGATGACCGACGGGTGGCCGGCGTACCGCTCGACGACCTTGCGGATGACGCGCTCGGCGTGGAACAGGAACGCCGGGTGGGTGAAGTCCATCTCCTGGCGGGCGCCCCAGCCGATGCGCCGCCCGGTCTCGCGCTCGCCCGCGATCTCCGGGTAGAGGCGGGTCAGCCACGGCGGCGCCGCGTACGTGGGCGTGCCCAGGATGACGCCGATGCCGCGCTCGTACGCGCCGTCGAGCGCGGGCTGCAGCCAGTCGAGGTCGAACCGGCCGTTCTCGGGCTCCCAGGTGGACCAGACCGACTCTCCGACCCGGATCACGGAGAAGCGGGCCTCGGCCATCAGGTCCAGGTCGGTCTTCAGCAGCTCGCTGGGATGGTACTCGGGGTAGTAGGCGGCGCCGAAGAGCACTCGCGACACGGATGATCCTTTCATTGTTTGACCCCGCCGGCGGCCAGGCCGCTCTGCCAGTACCGCTGGAGCAGCAGGAACGCCACGACCAGCGGAATGATCGACAGCAGCGAGCCGGTGACGACGAGGGGGATGACGTCGCCGCTGCCGCCGGCGACCGTGGCCTGCCCGGCCCAGTTGGCCAGGCCCACGGTGACCGGGTAGAGCGACGGGTTGCTGAGCATGATCAGCGGCAGGAAGTAGTTGTTCCAGGTGGCCACGAGCGTGAACAGCAGCACGGTGACGAACCCGGGCGCCAGCAGCCGCATGACCACCTGCCAGAAGATCCGCAGCTCGCCCGCGCCGTCGATGCGGGCGGCCTCCAGAAGGCTGTCGGGCACGGCGTCCTCGGCGTAGACGCGCATGAGGTACAGGCCGAAGGGGTTCACCAGCGACGGCAGGATGATCGCCCAGGGCGTGTTGACCAGCCCGATCTGCGCGAAGATCAGGTACGTGGGGATGGCCAGCGCCGTGCTCGGCACCATGATCGCGCCGAGCACGAGGCCGAACAGCGCCTTGTTGCCGCGGAAGCCGAACTTGGCGAACCCGTAGCCGCCGAGCGCGCACAGCAGCGCCGCGCCGCCGGCGCTGACGATCGCGTAGAGGGCGGTGTTGAGCAGCCAGCGGCCGAAGACGCCGTCCTCGGCGGCGAACACGTTGCCGATGTTGCCGGCGAGGGCGAAGTCGTCGGCGGACCAGAGCCCGAAACTGGAGAACAGGTCCCCGGTGGTCTTCGTGGCCGCCACCAGCAGCCAGAACAGCGGCAGCAGGAAGTAGACGAGGAACGCCAGCATGCCGAGGGTAAGCAGCGGGCTGCGCCGCCTGCCGGGCGCGGCGGCCTGCGCGCTCGCCGTCCGCGCGGCGGTCGTGGTCATGTCCGCCTCCGGGTGAGGGCCAGCTGGACGGTGTAGGAGACGGCGACGATGACCAGGCCGAGCAGGAACGACACCGCCGCCGCGTAGTTGAGGTCCTGGCTGGTGAAGGCCAGGGAGTAGGCGTACAGGTTGGGGGTGTAGGCGCTGTCGATGACGCTCGGGGCCAGGCGCTGCATGAGCTGCGGCTCGTTGAAGAGCTGGAAGCTGCCGATGACCGAGAAGATCAGCGCCATCATCAGGGCGGGCCGCAGCGCCGGGATCTTCACGCTCCACGCGGTGCGCCAGGCGCCGGCGCCGTCCACGGCCGCGGCCTCGTACAGCTCCGAGGGGACGGCGCGCAGCGCCGCGTACAGAATGATCATGTTGTAGCCGGCGAACTCCCACGTCACGATGTTGGCCAGGGAGCCGAGCATGAGGTCGCCGCCGAGCAGGTTGGGCGCGGGCAGGCCGAGCGTGCCGGCGAGCTGGGCGATCGGGCCGAACTCGGGGCCGTACAGGTAGCCCCACATGAGTGCGGCGACCACGCTGGGCACCGCGTACGGCACGAAGATGCCCAGCCGGATGAAGCGCGACAACCACAGCACGCCGCTGTCGAGCGCGAGCGCGAACAGCAGCCCGAGCAGCAGCATGAGCGGCACCTGGAGGAGGAAGAATTCGGCCACCCGCAGCACGCCGCCGAGCAGCCGCTCGTCTGTCAGCGCGCGCACGTAGTTGTCGAGGCCGACGAACGTGGTGCCGCCGATGAGCTGCTCCCTGAACAGGCTCAGGTATCCGGCGTAGGCCAGCGGCACCACCAGCATGGCCACGAACACGATCATGAAGGGCGCGATGAACAGGTATCCCGCGGCCGGCCTCCGCGGGGCGGTCCGGGTGCTCGTCACTGGGCGACCTTGAAGCCCTGGCTCTCGGCGTACGTGGTGATCCGCTGCTGCCACTGGTCGAGCGCGGCCGGGGTGTCGCTCTTGTCGGCCAGCGACTTGCCGACGGTCTCGTCCCAGTCGTTGACCGTCTGGTCCAGGAAGGGCGGCCAGCCGAAGCCCTTGTCCACGGTGTCGCTGATCCCGGCGAAGATCTGGTTGACGGCCTGCCCGCCGTAGAACTCGGGCTTCTGCTCGGCGAACGACGCGTCGCTCAGCAGCGCCTTCGTCGGCGGGAACAGGAACTGCTCGGTCGCCATCATCTTGGTCGACTCGGGGTCGGTGTTGAGGAACTCGGCGAACTTGGCCGCGGCGATCGGGTTCTTCGTGCTCTTGATGACGGCGCTGGTGGAGCCGCCCCAGTTGCCGGACTTGTTCTCACCCGCCGCCCACTGCGGCAGGGGCGCGGCCCGCCACTTGCCGCTGGTGTCCTTGGCGTTGCCGGCCAGGAAGACGGGGCCCCAGGCGGCGGTCAGCCAGGTGGCGTACTTGCCCTTGTTGAGCGCCTGGTACCACTGGTCGGTGAAGTCGGGGTCGGTGGAGACGACACCCTCCTTGACGAGCCCGCCCCAGTAGGTGCCGAGCTTCTTGGAGACCTCGTCGTTAACGCTAACATCGATGTCCTGCGCGCTCGCCATCTGGAACGGTTTGCCGCCCGCCTGCCACAGCAGGCCCATCCAGGCGCCGTTCTGGTTGGAAGCCAGGTTGGTCAGGTAGACGCCGGGGTCGGCGGCGTGCAGCTTGCGGGCCGCGGCGGCGAACTCGTCCCACGTCTCGGGCGGCTGGATGCCGTGCTTGTCGAAGATGTCCTTGCGGTACAGCATGCCCATCGGGCCGGTGTCCTGCGGGATCGCCCACACCTCGCCGTTCTTGCCCGTGACCTGGCCCCACGTCCAGTCCACGAACTTGTCCTTCAGCGCCTCGGCCCCGTAGGGGCGCAGGTCGAGCAGGCTGTCGATGATGGTGAAGGTCGGGATGTACTGGAACTCGATCTGCACGACGTCGGGAGCGCCGCTGCCGGCCTTCAGCGCGGTGCGCAGCTTGGTGTACTGGGGCTCGCCCTGCCCGGCGTTGACGACGTTGACCTTGATCGCCGGGTACTTCTTCTCGAACAGCGCCACCTCCTTGCCGATGTCCGGCACCCAGGTCCAGAACGTCAGCTCCGTGGGCGTCTGCATGGCCTTGTCGATGTCGGCCTGGCCGACCGCGGCGGCGGGCGGCCGGTCGGCGGCCTGCTGGGCGCCGCCGCCACCGCCGCAGCCGGCGAGGAACAGGGTGGCCGCGGCCGCCATGGCGAGCCACCGGGTGCGTGTCATGGTCATGTCTTCTCCTTGGGGGGTCGGGTGGACTGACGCTTGACCAGGTGCGTGGTCGGGAGGCCGGGTGCGGACGCGCCGGGACGGCCCTCGATGCGCTCGACGAGCAGCGCGAGGCCCTGGGCGACGGAGGCCGCGAAGTCCTGCCGGATGGTGGTCAGGGGCGGCGACAGGTACGCGGCGGCCGGGATGTCGTCCATCCCGATGACGCTCACCTGCCCGGGCACCGCGCGGCCGGCCTCGGCCAGGGCGCGCAGCACGCCGATCGCCATGTCGTCGTTGGCCACGAACACCGCCGTGACCTCGGGATCCGCCGCGAGGACGCGGCCCGCCGCGTAGCCGGAGGCGGGCGTCCAGTCGCCTTCGAGCATCGGCGGCTCGGGGGCGCCGGCCGCGGCCAGCGCCGCGCGCCAGCCGCGCACGCGGTCCCGCGAGGCCCACCACCGCCCGGGGCCGGCGACGTGCCACACGGTGGCGTGGCCGAGGCCGAGCAGGTGAAGGGTGGCCTCGCGGCCCGCGTCCACGTTGGACGGGCTGTTGATGATCACGTCGGGACCCGCGAGCCCGGGCAGCGGCCCCAGGCTGAGCACCGGCACGCCGGGCTCGATGCGCAACTCCTGGCCGACGTCGATCGGCTCGGACAGCACGATACCGTCCACGCCCTGCTCCAGCAGCGACTCCACGGCCCTGACCACGCCGCCGTCGTCGCCCTCGAGGGTGTTGACCACGCTGAAGGCGTAACCGATCGCCCTGGTCCGCCGCTCCAGCTCGATGAGCTGCGAGGCGGGGCCGTACAGGGCGCTGCCGAGGGAGACCACGCCGATGCGGTGGAAGCGGCCCAGGTTCAGCGCGCGGGCCGCCGTGTTGCGGCGGTAGCCGAGCTCGCGCGCCGCCGCGAGGACCCGCTCGCGGATCTCGTCGCTCACGTACGGCTCGGCGTTCATCACGCGTGACACCGTCTTCTGCGACACCCCGGCCAGTCTGGCGACGTCCGTGCTGCCGGGAGGCCTGCGTCTGGTCCCGGACATGCGCAGCTCCTCGCGTCTGACTACGTAGTCAGCGATGGCTAGTACTGTGCGTGCCGGATGACACGATTGTCAAGGGCGCGTTTCCGGCCCGTTTCCCTCACCTGCGCGCCAACATGACAGCCGAGGGGCTTCGTTCAGCGAACGATTGGCAGTAGTCTCTCGGGCACGAAGGGTGTTCGAGCGGGTACGCGCGGCTCGTCTGCTCCGTGGCCGGGCGCCGTCCTGCGGAGGGGGATGGTGCCCGTGAGCGCTCACCAAGGGTTCACCGTGCCGGCCATGACCCGGTATGTCACCGATGATGTGCAGGAGGTCCGCGAGTGGCTGGACCGGATCTACGGCAGCCGCCTGCTGATGGGCTCGATCAGCGACGGCGCGGCCCGGCTGGCGGTGTCGGTCGCGGACGCCGGCTCCTTCCGCACCACCGACCTGGCCATCCCGGGCGTCTTCACCTGCCGTAACCAGAACATCGACACCGTCCGGGTCGGCGTCGTCGTCAGCGGCACGGCCACGATCGACGACGGGGACGCCGTCAACCGCTACGGCCCGGGCGACGCGCTGATGGCCACCTTCCCCCGGGACGACCTCCTCTCGCGCGCCGAGAACCTGCGCATCCGGACCGTGGCCCTGCCGCTCGACCTGCTGGCCGACGTCGCCGGCGCCGCTACGAACGGCCCCGCCGTGCCGCCGCGGCTGCTGTCGCGCTCGGCCCTCGGCCCCGCCGCCTCCCGGGTGGTCGCCGACACCATCACCCTCACCGACGAGCTGCTGACCGGCCCCGCGGCCGCGCATCCCCTCGTCGTCGGCAACGCGGCACGGCTGCTGGCGGCCGGGGTCCTGGCCGCGTTCCCCACCACCCTGACGCTCCGGGACGAGATCCCCGCCGATCGCGCCGACGCCACCCCGGCCGTGCTGCGCCGGGCCGTCGACCACATCGAGGCGCACTACGCGGAGCCCGGCCTGTCGCTGGCCGACATCGCGGCGGCCGCCTGCGCCACCCCCCAGGCCGTGCAGTACGCCTTCCGCCGCCACCACGGCACGACGCCGATGGGGTACGTGCGGCAGGTGCGGCTGGCCGCCGCCCACGCCGACCTGCTGGCCGCCGATCCCACCGGCGGCGCCACGGTCAGCGCCATCGCCGCCCGGTGGGGCTTCTACCATCTGGGCCGGTTCTCCGCCTACTACCGCAGCGTCTACGGCAGGCCGCCCCGCGCCACCCTGGCCATCTGAGCCCAACCGCAACCACAGAAGCCATCCGCAACCGCCCGGCGCCGCAGGCCGGGGATGCCCTCATGGCCACCCGGCCTCGCCCCACCCCCGCTCGGCACGCCGCAGCCGGATCACGAGGTAACCGGCGCTGAGGCGTTCGCGCTGCGCGGCGAGCTCTCGCTGGATCCTCCGCCCGGCGGTCGCGATGCGCCTGGAGTCGGCGCGGATGCCGCGTGCCTGGAGCACGAGCCTCTCCGCGGCGGCGCACACCTCCGCCACCCGCTCCACGAGGCTGGAGCCTTCTTCAACGTCCCGAGCAGTCGGATCACGGCCCACGGCCTGCATCGCATCTCGCCCTTCCCTCGCCAGGGACTCGCTGGAGCCATCTCCACGATCACCCCGTCCCACCGCGCCGGTCAGGTCGGGCGACGAACCGTTCGGCCGCCTTTCATCCGGAAAACGAAAGGCCCGGCCGATCGCGCGGCCACGCGCCGTCAGCCGCGTGCCCGCCGCCCCCGTCTCGCCGGCTCGGCGCGGACGCGTTCGAGGTGCCGCTCGTACAGCTCCCGCGAACGGCTCAGGAAGAGCCGCACGCGCTCCAGCTCGGCGGCGCCGAACTCCGCCATCACCGCCTCGCCCTCGGTGGCGATGGGCCCGTACAGCTCCCAGCTCTTCGCGGCGGCCTCCTCGGTGATCCGTATGACGACCTTGCGCCGGTCGGACGGGTCCGGCGAGCGGGTGAGGTAGCCCAGCTTCTCCAGCCGGTCGAGCATCGCGGTGACGCTGCCCGTGGTCAGGCCGAGCGCGGGGCCGAGCACGCTGGGCGTGACCGGGCCCTGGGTGCCGAGGATCTCCAGGCAGCGCAGGTCGGTGCGGTTCACCCCGAGGAAGATCGCGGCGGCCTCGTCGTAGGCGTCCACCGCCGCCTGCATGTGCTGCATCTCCTGGGCGACGGCGGCTCTCAGCTCGTCCAGCTTTTCACTTGACATTCAAGCTTCTCGCCTTTCAAGATAAATATGTCTCGAACATCAAGATACATGACCTCCAAGGAGACTTCCATGCACATCATCGTGATCGGCGCGGGCACCGGCGGCATGTGCCTGGCGCACGGCCTGCGGCGGGCCGGGGTGTCGGTGGCCGTCTACGAGCGCGACCACACCCGGACCGACAACCTGTACGGCTACCGCGTCGGCATCGACTCCGCCGGCAACCGGGCCCTGCGCGCGTGCCTGCCGCCCGAGCTGTTCGACACCTTCGTCGCCACCTGCGCCCGCGCTCCCCGCTTCTTCAACGTCCTGACCGAGAAGCGCGGGGTCACCGCCTCGTTCCCGCTGCGGCCCGACGACGACCCGATCGACAGCGAGCGCTCGGTCTCCCGGATGACGCTGCGCCAGATCCTGCTGACGGGGATGGAGGACGTGGTCCACTTCGGCAAGGAGTTCACCCGCTACGAGCAACACGGCGACGGCACCGTCACCGCCCACTTCGCCGACGGCACCAGCGCGACGGGCGACCTGCTCGTGGCCGCCGACGGCACCGGCTCCCGCGTACGCCGCCAGTACCTGCCGCACGCCAGGATCGAGGAGTCCGGCATCGTGGCCGTCTCCGCCAAGGTGCCGGTCACCGAGGAGACCAGGGCCCTGCTCACGCCCGAGATGTTCCACGGGATCTCCACGCTGTTCGCCCCTGGCGGCCTGTTCTGCATCTGGCACGTCATGGAGTTCAAGTGGGACCGCGACGGCGGGCTCAAGCACGGCGTGGGCGGCAACGAGCGGGAGCTGATCGAACGCTGGCCCGGCCTGCTCTACGACAACACCCGCGACTACATCAACTGGGGCCTGTCGGCCGCGGCGCGCAGGCTCCCCGCCGGCGTCATGCGGATGGGCGGCAAGGAGCTGGTGGAGGTGGCCCTCGGCATGACCAGGACCTGGCACCCCGACCTGCGCCGGCTGTTCGCGCTGGCGGAGCCGGAGACCTGCTTCCCCGTCAACATCCGCACCTCCGTGCCCGTCGAGCCGTGGCCCAGCACGAACGTCACCCTGCTCGGCGACGCCGTCCACACCATGACGCCGGGCCAGGGAGTCGGCGCCAACACCGCGCTGCGCGACGCCATGCTGCTGTGCCGGGAGCTCGGCAGCGGCAAGGGGGTCGTGGACGCCGTGGCCGCGTACGAGCGGGAGATGATCCCGTACGGCTTCGCCCGCGTGCGCGACTCGCTGGCCCGCATGGACGGCGACGCCGCCATCCACAAGCCGGTCATCGGCCGCGCGGTGCTGGCGATGACGCGCGCCTACTTCGGGGTGACCGGCCGGGTCCCGGCACTCAGACGCAAGTTCGTCGACGACCTGTACACCTACCGCGGCGCCGGCGAGCACACCTCGGACGGCTCCTGACGGATCCCGGACCGGTTTCGGGTTGCCCGTGCCCGGCGTCCCCCGCTGGATGACTCCTGACATGTCAGTGTTTTGACATAGGGGCGGAAATTTTTCTATCCTGCACGGCATGCCCGTTTCCAGCGTGTCCGTTCCGGACCACGACCGCGCCGTCCGCGCGCTCGTGCCCGCGCTGCATGCCCTCACCGACGGGCAGCGGGACGCCCTGGGCTCCGTGCTCGGCGCGCTGACGTCTCTCTGACGCCGCACCACCTTCCCGGCCGGCCGCTCCCTCTCGCGAGCCCGGCCCGTTCGCGCGCGCCTCCCGCGTCCCTCACTCACAGACAAGGCACCTTCATGTCCTCCACCACCGTGGACGCCTCCACCCTGCCCGCGCACGCCCCGCCGAGCAGGCGGGCCAACCCCTGGCTGACGCTGATCGCCGTCGCCATCGGCCTGTTCATGGTCAACCTCGACGGCTCCGTGGTCGCCATCGCCAACCCCGAGATCGGCCGCGACCTCAACGCCACCACCGCCGACCTGCAGTGGGTCACCAACTCCTACCTCATCGCGATGGCCGCCCTGCTCATCCTCGGCGGCAAGCTCGGCGACCGGTTCGGGCGGCGCACTTACTACATGATCGGCACGCTGGGCTTCACCGCCGCGTCGGTCGCGATCGGCGTCGCCGGCTCGATCGGGGGCGTCATCGCCTTCCGCGCCGCCCAGGGCGTCTTCGCCGCGCTGCTCATCCCGAACACGCTCGGCCTGCTGCGCGCGGTCTTCCCGCCCAGGAAGTTCGGCATGGCGGTGGGCCTGTGGGCCATGGTGGCCTCGTGCTCCACCGCGCTCGGGCCGATCGTCGGCGGCCTGCTCGTCGAGCACGTCACCTGGGAGTCGGTCTTCCTCATCAACCTGCCCATCGGCGTGATCGCCCTCGTCTTCAGCGCGCTCGTGCTGCCGCAGAGCAGGAACTCCACCGGCCACCACCGCTTCGACCTGCCCGGCGTGGTCCTGCTCGCGATCGGCCTGATCTCGCTGGTCTTCGGCGTGATCAAGGGCGAGACGTGGGGCTGGACGTCCGGCGGCACGCTCGGCGCGCTGGCGGCGGGCGTGGTCGTCCTGGTGGTCTTCGGCTGGTACGAGACGCGCCTGGCGCACCCCCTGCTGCCGATGCGGCTGTTCCGCAGCCCCGCGCTGACCGTCGGCGCGATCGTCACCGCGGTCAACTTCTTCGTGCTGCTCGGCGTGGTCTTCTTCCTGATGTTGTACCTGCAGAACGTGCGCGGCTTCACGCCCGTGGAGTCGGGCGTGCGGACGCTGCCGCTGAGCCTGGCCACCGTGGTCGCCTCGCCGCTGGGGGCCGCGGTGACCGGGCGGTTCGGGGCCCGGGTGGCCATGCCCATCGGCATGGCGCTGCAGGCCGCCGCCTCCTTCTGGATGCTGACCTGGGACGCCCACTCCTCCTACGCCGCCATGTGGCCGCCGTTCCTCGCGCTCGGCCTGGGCGTCGGCATGGTGATGTCCGCCTCCTCCGACGCGATCGTGGGCAACGCCCCGGCCAGGGACGCCGGCGTGGCCGGCGGGCTGCAGGCCACGGCGTTGCAGGTCGGCGGGGCGCTCGGCACGTCCGTGCTGGTCTCCCTGATCGGCGCCCGGGTGGGGGCGACGCTCACGGGCGAGCTGACCGCCGCGGGTGTCCCGGCCGGCACGGCGGCCGGGCTCGCGCACGCCCGGGACGCGGTGGCCATGGGCGTCTCCCCCGTGCCCGGCGGGGTGCCCGCCCGGGTGGCGGCGGCCGTGGCCGAGGGGAGCGGGAACGCGTTCATGAACGGCGTGCACACGGCGGTGCTGCTCACGGGCGTGCTCTGCCTCGCCGGCGGGGTCCTGGCCGCCGCCGGCCTCCGCCGTGGCGCCACCACCTGACGCCACGCCCCGGTCCGGCGGCCACGCCGGACCGCGATCACACGGCCCGGCGCGTGACGTGGCCTGACGGGTGAACCGGCCTGGCGCTCAGGCCGGGCCGCGCGTCAGGTCAGCAGGTCTCCCCCGCCGTGGCGGGCGGCCAGGATGGGCGCCTGCACCAGCGCGCCGGTCAGCAGCTCGAACAGCAGCGACCTCCCGCCCCCTTGGCCCCGCCGAGCGGCAGCGGCATCCTGGCCAGCTCCGGGTCCGTGGTGGGCACGCCGTCCGCGGTGGCCGCGGCGCCTTCGGGCAGCGGCTGCCCGCTGTTGCGGTACTGCGCGATCCTGCCCAGCGCCTCGACCCGCTCGCACAGCCCGGGGCTGTGCAGCCGCACCAGGAAGGGCCCGCGCACCGCGCCCCTGCGCCCGGCGATGCGCGCGGGCGATCTCCGCCTGGCGCTCGTTCATCTCGTCCGGGCCGACGATGGGAAGTCTCATGAGCAAGCACTGCCTTCGCCTGGAGTCGGTTTCGGCCGACGCCACAGCGGCCGGTCAGGGGCTCACAGGCCGGCGGATGCAAGGTGAAGCTGCACGCCCCGTGACTCACGCGGCAGGGGCGGCGGTTCCAGCCTCGGACCACCGACCGAAGGGAGGCCACCTTGACCGTGATCATCAAGGCCCGGGTGTCGCTGCTCGGCCTGTGGGTGTACTCCTCCGGCTACGTGACCCGTACGTTCACCGAGACCGGCGTCACCGTGGAGCACCTCTCCCCCGGCGACCGGATGGGCCGCGGCCGAGCCGGTTGACCTGGAGTGCGCTCCAGGGGCCAGGCTGGTCCCATGCACAACACCATGACAACGCGCACCATCGGCGACCGGCGGGTCGGGGCCATCGGGCTGGGGGCCATGCCCATGTCGGTGGCCGGTCACATGCCGGACGAGGAGCAGTCCATCAGGACGATCCACGCCGCCCTCGACGCCGGCATCACCTTGATCGACACGGCCGACGCCTACACCCCGTCCCACGAGGACGTCGGCCACAACGAGCGGCTGGTGGCCCGGGCCCTGTCCCTGTGGGGCGGCAACACCGCCGCGGTGCTGGTCGCGACCAAGGGCGGGCACACCCGCACGCCCGGCGGCTGGGACGTGGACGGCAGCCCGGCCTACCTGCGGGCGGCCTGCGACCGCTCGCTGAAGGCGCTCGGGGTGGACAGCATCGGCCTCTACCAGCACCACCGGCCCGACCCGAAGGTGCCCTACGAGGAGACGATCGGGGCGCTGAAGGAGCTGCACGACGCGGGCAAGATCCAGTTCGCGGGCATCTCGAACGCCGACCCCGGGCAGATCAGGCTCGCCCACGACATCCTGGGCGAGCGCCTGGTGAGCGTGCAGAACGAGTACTCGCCGCGGTTCCGCTCCAGCGAGCCGGAGATCGACGTGTGCGCCGAGCTCGGCCTGGCCTTCCTGCCGTGGTCGCCGCTCGGCGGCATCGGCCGCACCGGTGAGCTGCGCGAGCGCAACTCCGCCTTCATCGAGATCGCCGACGCCCACGGCGTCACGCCGCAGCAGGTCTGCCTGGCCTGGGAGCTGGCCCGCAGCCCGGTCGTCATCCCGATCCCCGGCGCCAGCCGCCCGGAGACCATCGTCGACTCGGCCGCCGCCGCCTCCCTGGAGCTGAGCGCGGAGGAGCTCGCCCGCCTGGGATGACGGCACGCGGAAAGGCATGGCCGGCCGCCCGGTCGTGCCTTTCCCGCTGCCGCGTGCAACCTTTCGTCCGGCGGTTGGCGTTGGGAACGGGCGAGAGGAGATCACATTGGACCGTCATGACGGCTTCCGCGAGTTCGTGCTCGCCCGCCAGCAAGCGCTGATGCGGACGGCCTACCTGCTCACGGGAGACGCCCATCTCGCCGAGGACCTGCTGCAGAGCGTCCTGGTCAAGGTCGTGGGACAGTGGGCCAAGCTGTCCAGGGACGGCAGCCCCGAGGCGTACACCCGCAAGGCCCTGGTCAACCAGTACATCTCCTGGCGGCGCCGGTCGCGCCCCGAGCTGCCGAGCGCCGAGGTGCCCGAGCGGGGCGCCTCCTGCGACGAGGCCGCGCTCGACCGCATCGTGCTGCGCCAGGCGCTGGCCAAGCTGGGCCCCAGGCAGCGGGCTGTGATCGTGCTGCGCTTCTGGGAGGACCTGACCGAGGCGCAGACGGCGGAGGTGCTGGGCTGCTCCCTCGGCAACGTCAAGAGCCAGACGCATCACGCCCTGGCCCGGCTGCGGACGATCGCCCCCGAGCTGGCGCACCTGCTGAACGACCCCGAGCTCGCGGAGGTGACCCGATGACGCGGCTGCGCGAGACCCTCGACGGCATCGCCGCCGAAGCACCCCAGGTGGACCTGCTGAACGCGGCCATCGCCGGTCACCGGCGCCGGCGGCGGACCGCCACCATGCTGGCCGCCGCCGCGACGGCGGCCGTGGTGGGGGTGACCGGCGCCGCCGTGGCGTTGCCATGGCAGCGCGGCGCCGCCCCTGCCGGGCCGTTGCGGTCCGCCGTGGTGCCCGACCTGCCCGAGGGCGGCGGCGTGGGGGTGCTGAGCCACGCGTACCACACGCCGTGCCGGCGGGTCTCCGAGCCGCGCGGGATCGACTGCGACGACGTGGAGTGGCGGGTGGTCACGGGCGCGGGGAAGACGTACCGGGTGCCGCAGGCGCTCGTCCGCACCGCCGGGGACCGCAACGCTCTCGTCGCGCTCAGCCGGGACGGGCGCACGTTCGCCTACTACAGCAGGCAGGCCCAGGGGTACATGGTGCGCGACATGGTGACGGGTGCGGAGGTGACCGTGCCGCTGCCGGAGGAGGAGATCGAGATCGGCCCCATGCTGGCGGTGTCCGACGGTGGCCGTTATCTGGTCTTCGACCCGAGGGAGGGCACCAGGTACCCGGGGCGGCTCATCGACACGCGGACCGGGAAGCGGACGACGATCAACGGCAAGTACGAGCCGGTCACCATCAAGGACGGCGTCGTCCAGTGGATCCGCTACGTGAAGACGGACCTGTGGTTCATGCCGGTCACCGGCGGCGGCAAGCCGGTGCGGTTCGACGGGAAGTTCATCGCGCCCAGCGAGCTCTCGCCGGACGGCCGCACGGTGGTCGCGTACACCGCCAAGGGCAGCAAGCGCACGAGGCAGGTGCTCACCGTGCTCGATGTCGGGACCGGACGGATCGTGCGGGAGTTCCCGGTCAGCGGGCTGCCGTCGGACCGCGGCATGGTCCACCCCACCATCTGGCGCAACGCTTCGGAGCTCGTGGTCAGGTTCGACAGCAGTAAGGCCGGCTGGGAGACCTACACGGTCGACATCCGGACCGGCCAGGCCCGGCTGCTGAAGAGGTACGGCAAGGTCCTGGGCCTGACCCTGCCCGGTGAGGCGGCAGGCGTCCTGCCCTGACCCCGCCCGGTGAGGCGGCAGGCGTCCTGCCCTGGCCGTCCCGGGTGGGTGTGGAGGGGCGGCGGGTCAGCCCGCCTGGTCGCGCATCAGCTCCGTCACGGTGGTGGCGCGCATCAGCTGCGGGTCCAGCAGCTCGGCCCGCTCGCGGGGGACGCCGCCCGCCACGGCGGCGTCGGTGAGCGCGGTGCTGAGCCACCGCGCGTCCACCGGATGGCCGTCGGCCCGCATGAGCAGCGGCTCCCCTGCCGTACGGGCGGAGGCCAGGGCACGCAGCAGTGACCGGGCCAGCGGCGGGATCGGGAAGGCCACCAGGTCGCCCCGCCCGTCGTGCACGGTCACGACGGCGGGCTCGCCGGCCGTCACCACCCGCAGGTCCTGCACGGTCAGCCCGGCCAGGGCGGACACGGGCGCGCCCGTCGCGTCCAGCAGCGCGACGGCCGCGGCCTCGGCGTCCCTGCCCTCGGCGGCCAGCCGGGCGGCGCCCTCGCGCAGCAGCCGCCGCTCCTCGCGGCTCGGCACGTCGCGGTCGCGGGCCGGCGCCGGGCGCGGCACGGCGGCGGTGCGGTCGTGCCGCACGACGCCGCTGCGCCAGGCGAAGGTGTAGAACGACGACAGCACGGCCCGCTTCCTGGACACGGTCGCGTTCGACAGCGGCCTGCCCGGGTTGCGCACGCCGATGGTCAGCTTCCCGGCGCGCGCGGCGTCGCAGTAGGCGTCGAGGTGGGCGCCGGTGACCGCGAGCAGCTCGATCGCCGGGTCCACGCTGCGCAGCCAGCGCACGAACGCGGCCAGCACCTGCAGCCGGGTCTGCCGGGTGGCCGCGGACTGCTTGTCCAGCAGCCAGGCGGCCACCGTGCGCCGGGTGGCCGGCGCCAGGGAGTCGACCAGATCGACGTCGGCGCCGGACGCCTCGCCTCCGTCGCCGGGGCGGCGGCGCGGCGACAACCCGCCGATGCGCCCCACGCTGAGCGCCGCCGGATCCGTCACGGCCTCTTCCGGAACGGCCTGCGCCACCCCGGTCTCACCTCGCTCCTCCGCCATCGCCGCCAGGCGCCACTCGTCCGCGACCGGTGTCGTGCGCTGCCCTTCGGGCGCCGTGCCCTCGTGAAGCCCCGTGCCCTGCTCCTCGCCGGTCGCCGGAAGGGCGGAGGCGTCCGTTCTCGACATGCTCAGCACCCGCCCGCACCCGCCCACACGGCCACGCCCGCGAGGCCGAGCAGCTCCGGCCGCGCCTTGGACGTCACGGACGGGTCGGCGGCCGGCGAGCAGGCGGGGACGCCGCTGCGGCCTGAGCCAGGCAGTGCAATCATGATCTCGATCTTCTCACGGCGCGGCCCTCCGCCGCCTCCAATGTCGGGTTGTGACCGCCGATGTCATGATCTGCGAATTTCGCTGGTCAGCGGGCTCGGGCCGCGAGCCCCGCCCTCACTGCCCCTGCAGGCGCCGCTGCTTGCGGCGTTCCCAGCTGTTCGGGTGCCGGATGACCACCCCTCCCGCGCCACCGCTGCCGGTGAGGCGGATCAGCGGTGTCCTGGGGAGCCGCTGCGGCGTGGTCTTGTCCGTGAACCCCCCGATGCCCCCGTCCATCCGGGAGGTCTCCGCGGCCCACCCGTCGGGGATGATGATCGTGATGCCGCCCATCTGGCCCTGCGCCTCGATCTGGATCTCGGGCAGCCGGCACTCGGTCTGGGTGAAGTCGAGCTTGACGGCGCCCATGCCGCCGTACGCGCTGATGCGCCCGGGCACGTCCCAGCGCCCGGAGCGCGTCGCGCCGTTCATGCCGCCCTTGATGATCAGCGGCTCCTGGTTCACCGGGACGTCCGGCGGCAGATCGGCGGTGAGCGGCGCCAGGTCGGCGTACGTCTTGGCGTTCAACGCCAGGTCGAGCCGCGCGTCCAGCTCGCCGAGGTCGATGCGCCCCTCGGCCGCCGCCGTGTTCAGTCGTTCTACCACCGCTTCGCGCTCGTCGTGCGAGACGCGCCACTCATCACGGCGGACGGGTTCCGGAAGCCCAGCGTTCATGCCCCAATAATACGGAAATACGGGGGAACGAGCGGTCAGCTCGCCTGAGCACGCGTTGCGACAGGCCGGCCCACCCTCATTGGCACTTGCCCACGAGCCAGGACCGCAGCTGGGACGGATAGTCGGTGGCGATCCGCCTGGCGCCGCTCTGGAGCGCCGCCTTCCACGCGTTCTCGTTCAGCGTCCAGGAGGGCGGCGGCTCCTCCCACTTGGTGACGTCGGGCCAGATCGGTCCGCCGCTGAGCACCTGCGTCATGCCCGCGGCCGTCACCCGGCTCCTCAGCTCGGTGGCGATCCCGCTGTCGTGGGAGTACAAAATGATCTCCTGCGACCGGTGGTTCTCCCTGACCGGGTCGAGCACCTCCGCCCAGGCCCGCGCCTTGATCGCGGCGTCCGCGTTGAACAGCGACTGCCGCGCCTCCGGCTTGACCTCCACCAATCCCACCATGCCGGCCGACCTCATCGCGGCCAGCCATTCGCGGAAGGTATGGACGGTCTCCCCCTGGAAGGGGCCACGGGTGATCGTCCGGCCGTCGAGCTTCGTGTCGCCGCTCGCCCACCAGATCTCGGTGATGTTCTTCTTCGTGCCCGTCAACCCCCAGGTGGAGGTGTTGTGCCACATGACGGCCTTGGTGCCGTTCCTGGTGAGCTGCAGGTCGGCCTCGACACCCGCCGCGCCCCAGGCCTTGTACTGGCGGATGGCGGTGGGGTTGTTGGGCTGGCGGATCTGGTCCCGTTCCCAGGCGTTGGCGCCGGTGGGGTAGCCGCCGTGCCCGAAGATCTGCGGGCACGCGGGCAGCGCGGCGGACGGCGAGGTGAACAACGAGGCCAGGAGTAACGCGGTGAGGGGGATGGTCACGGCGCACCTTTCGATCTTGTGGTGAGCCCACGGTACGCCTCCTGCGATCATCCCGCAGCCGCCCACCACAGGCCGCGCAGGTAGCGGCCTGTGCGGCCTGCCGTTTCGGCCATGGCATCCCACGCCTGAGCGACCTACAAGTCCTGCTGAGCCTGGGCGCGGTGTTCGGCGGCCTCGTAGTGTGCGTTCCGGACGTCCCTCGCAGCCCGCTCGGCACCGATTTCAACGTGCCCCGTCCACCGTCTGGTGTCAGGCTGGGTACGTTCTACTCTCTGTGCCCTGGAGGTTTGATGCGTGCAGGCGTCGTGGTCACCGCACACCCCGGTGTGGAGGATCTCGCTGTCCAGGCCGAGGAGTTGGGCCTGGACAGTTTCTGGGTCTACGACACCCCGATGGTCCACGGCGACCCCTTCATCACCCTGGGGCTTTGCGCGAAGGCCACCAGCCGCATCAGGCTCGGCATCGGCGTGACCTCACCGGCGCTGCGCTCGGCCCCGGCCGCCGCGAGCGCGTTCGCCAGCCTCAACGCTCTGGCGCCGGGCCGGATCATCTGCGGGATCGGCACCGGGAACACCGCCCGGCGCACGCTGGGCATGCGGCCGACCACGGCGGCCACGCTGGAGAGCTTCACCGCCGCACTGCAGGACCTGTGCGCCGGGCGCACCATCGAGTACCGCGAAGGTGATCGCGCCCGCGATGTCCGGTTCCTACACGTCGGGGCGCGCGTGAACACGGCCGACCCGATCGAGTTCGTCGTGGCCGCGCTCGGGCCGAAGGCCGCCGCCGTCGCCGGCCGCCTCGGCGCCGGCCTGATCTCCTTCGGCCTGCTGGACCCCACCGCCTGGCGAGCGCTTCATGACGCCCGCCGCCGCGCCGCTCACGACGCGTCACGCGCCCCCGGTTCCCGCACGAGCTCGTACGTGGTCACCGCGCTGCACGTCCTCGGCGAGGACGAGGACCCCCGCGGCGACGCGGCCCGGGACGCAACCGGCCACATCGTCCTGCCGCTGCTGGCCTTCGCCGCAGACACCGCCGCAGACACCGCCGCCGACGCACGCCCCTTCGCCGAGCAGCTCGGCCCCGAGGAGCGCGAGGTGGTCCGGCGGCTCCTCGACCGGCGCGGCACCACCGCCACCGCGCCCGACCGGCACACCAAGCTCTACCTCAACTATCTCGAACGCATCGCGCCGGAGGACCGGGACCTGATCCTGCCCTCACTGATGAGCACCCTGGCCCTGGTCGGCACCCGCGACGACCTCCGCGCCCGCATCACCACCCTGGAGCAGGCCGGCATCGACGAACTGCTCATCCAGCCGGTGATCGACCCACCCACCGAGATGGCCCGGTTCGCGAAACTCCTCACCTGAACGGACACCCGTGCACGCGCGGTTCGCCGACAACAGGACCTGAAGCGGCCCGCGCACGACACTCTGGCCGGCCAGCGCGTCACCGGTACGGACACTCTCACGGCGATCATGACCACCGCCGGACTGCCGCTGCACGCCGCCCGGAGCGGACCGCGTCCCGTGTGCGCGTACACGGCAAAGGGATGCAGCGACGTGAGCAGCGGCGAGGGAGCGAACACGTACACGGGCCCGGGTCGGAGTGGGTGGAACCCTACAATCCCGGCGCGAACGACCGCAGATAGGCACCGCCGTCGCTGTGGAGCTCTCCGGCGACCTGACCCCGCAGCAGGCGGCCGACCCCCCTGGCGCAGGACGGGAGACGTACCGCAGCCGGCCTGGCGGCCCCAGCCGCGTCGGCCAGGCGCGCCGCGGTGCCGGCGAGCGACGAAGGCGTACGGGAAGTTCGCCGAGGAGCCGACGAGGCCCGAACTGGAGCGGTTCTTCCTCGATGGCGAGGACCGGAACCCTGATCGCGAAGCGGCGTGGTGATCACAACCGGCTCGGCTTCGCGCTCAAGATGTGCGTCCAGGAGTCCCGGCACAAACTCGCCCGCGACCTCTGCCACGGCAAGAGGGGCACCATCCACCAGGCGTAACGGGACGGGATGGATGACCAGTTCGGTTCACTCGGCCTGGTCCTGAACGCCGTGGTGCTCAGGACGACCCGCTACATCGACGCCGCCGTCGTCCAGCTTCGCGCGGAGGGTCATGAGATCCGTGGCGAGGACGGAGGGCGGCCGGCGTCAGGTGCAAACCAGGCCGATCAGCATGTGAGCCGCCGCCTTGGTCAGCCGCCTCGCAGCCGTGACGGTCTACTCCCCGCGGCCCCGAGGCCACCACGGCGTGGTTGTAGCCGTTGGCGGGAGACATGCCCCGGAGCTATGGGAGGTGGCGCGTCGTCACGTCCTACTCGTCCGGGTCCCAGGCGCTGAGCTGCTCGAAGAGACGTCGGTCGCCGTCGAGCTCCAGGGAGTTGAACGGGATGCGGTCGTACAGGATGAGGACCAGCTCGCCGGCCGTGCCCTGAGCGGAGGCGGAGGCGGCGTCCGGGTCCTGGCCGTCAGCGGTGGCCGGCATGGTGCCGGGCCCGGGGAGGCGGACGGTCCGTGCGCCGTCGGCGGAGAGCGAGAGGCGCCAGGAGCGACCCTCGGAGGCGTGGAAGTCGACGACAGCGGGCTTGTGCGGCCAGGCACTTGTCGTTGCGACGCAGGTGGACAGGAACTCGTCGACACCGTCGAGCGCCACCTCGGCCGGCAGCGGCTGCGGGGCGCCTACGGTGATCTGGGCGTCGTACGTGTGCACCGCCATCTGCTGGAGCTGGTGCCGGGCTACGGCACCGGAGGTCTGCGGCGACTGCGACGTCCCCCACCACGTCCAGCAACCGCGATCAGGGCCGGCCTTCCGCAGTGCGTCCACCAGTTGCTCCGTGGACTCCGCCAACCAGGCCAGCAGGGCCTCGCGCTCCCGAGGCGCAGCCGGGGCGCCCTCCGCTGCGGACTTGGCCGGAGCAGGCCCCGCGGCGACGGTGGCGGCCCAGTCGCGGCGCCCCTCGCCGATGTGCTGCGCCAGATCGAACAGCGTCCACTCGGGGCAGGTCGGCACCTGTACGTCGAGGCTGGGCGCGGAGGCGACCGCGGCGCGGAAGGCAGCCGACCGTTCCTCGATCAGTCGCAGCAGAACGGGGAACTCGAGTGTCATTGTCACCCTGAATCTCTATCACCGCGTTCCGGCAACCGAAAATCGATTTTCCAGCCGCCATCGCGGGCGACCCCTCACCACCGCGGAGAAAAAGAGTACCGACAGCGCACCGGAGGACCTGCCGCCGCACCGCCGCCTGCTGCACCCCGTACGATCCGACGAACCCGACCGGGCGTCCCACTCATCTTGAGAGATCTTGGTCTCGCTCGAAATCCTCGCGCTTGAGCAGTGAAAGGAGTCGGATCCCAGCTGCGGCCAAGGCCTCGGCGCCGCCTTCCTGCCGATGACGTCGGCGCCCTCGGCCAGCCGGGCAGTGCCACAGGACTTCGCTGTCTTGCGCACGACCGCGCAGGGCAAGCCGGCGCGCCGCCCCAGCGCCGTGACCACCGCGATGCCGCCCATCTCCAGGCCCGCCAACACCTCAGTCCCCCGGATCGGCCTCGAACTGGTACTTGTCGAAGTACTCCTCGGCCACTCGTCCCGAACGCAACACGAACCGGCCACTCAACCGGCAACGGTCACGAACCCGACGCGCGAGATCCACATCAGTCACAACACGAGCATCCTGAACTCACGGCGGACGTGCCAGCCGGACTGAGGGACTTTCGTCGCGAACATGTTGAGAAACGTGTCATGAGCCCCGAACGGCGTCCCGTTCGGTCGTGGGAGGCGACATTGGCGGAACCTGCGCCGCCTTACTCGCCGGATTCGGCAGGTGGTTGCTCGATGTCAAGGAGTCGCCGGTAGAGCCGGCGGGCCTGCTCCGGATTCCCGGCGCTGTGTTCCAGGTGGGCCCAGCCGTTGAGCGCCTGAGCCACCGCGTCGGGATCGCCGGTCCCGGCGGCCTGCTGAAAGAGCGCGCGGGCCTCATCCAGGTTCCCGGCCGCCTTCTCCAGCGAGCCCAGGTTCACCAACGCCTGCGGGGCTATGCCTGGCTGGCCGGTCTCGGCCGCTCGCTGCCAGAACCCGCGAGCCCGTTCCACATCACGCGCATCGTCATACTCCAAACAACCCAGACAAATAAGCGCCTTGGCCTTCTGCCAGGGATTACCCAATCCGGCGGCCTCCTGGAACAGCATGCGCGCCTCATCCAGCTTCCCGGCCGCCTTCTCCAACCAGCCCAGGTCGATGAGCGCCGCAGCCCTCAACTCGGGATTACCGCTGACCTCGGTAGCCTGCTGGTAGAGCTTGCCGGCCTGCTCCATATTCCCGGCGCTGTGTTCCAGGTGGGCCCAGCCGTTGAGCGCCTGAGCCACCGCGTCGGCATCGCCGGTCCCGGCGGCCTGCTGAAAGAGCGCGCGGGCCTCATCCAGGTTCCCGGCCGCCTTCTCCAGCGAGCCCAGGTTCACCAACGCCTGCGGGGCTATGCCTGGCTGGCCGGTCTCGGCCGCTCGCTGCCAGAACCCGCGAGCCCGTTCCACATCACGCGCATCGTCATACTCCAAACAACCCAGACAAATAAGCGCCTTGGCCTTCTGCCAGGGATTACCCAATCCGGCGGCCTCCTGGAACAGCATGCGCGCCTCATCCAGCTTCCCGGCCGCCTTCTCCAACCAGCCCAGGTCGATGAGCGCCGCAGCCCTCAACTCGGGATTACCGCTGACCTCGGCGGCCTGCTGGTGCAGCTTGCCGGCCTGCTCCGTATCCCCGGCCTCCTCTTTCTGGGGCAGGCTGATGAACGCATCGACGGGTGCCTGTTCGAGCCGGGTGATCATCGTGGTGATTGCAGGCGGGAGCCATCGCGTGGCGCCCTCAGCCGGTGCGGTCAACCGATCGAGAAGATCGTCGAGGCTGGGCCGGTTCTGGGGTGTCTTGGTCAGGCAGGCGCCCACCAGGTCAGTCAGGTCGCTCGGCAGGCCGGCCAGGTCAGGATCGTCATGGAGGATGCGATACATGATCGCGTGAGAGTGGCCGTCGCCGAACGGGCCGCGGCCGGTGGCGGCGAACACCAGCACCGCGCCCAGGGAGAACACATCGCCGGCAGGGCCGACCTCATCGCTTCGGATCTGTTCGGGGGACATGAACGCCGGAGTGCCCATCACGGCCCCCGTGGCGGTGTGGGAGGTGGCGTCCCAGGCGCGGGCGACGCCGAAGTCGATGACTCGGGGACCGTTGGCGGCCAGGATCACGTTGCCGGGTTTGAGATCACGGTGCACGAGTTTGCAGTTGTGTATCGCGGCCAGGCCCTCGGCCAGGCCTGCCGCCAGCACACCGACCGCGGCGGGCGGCAGCACTCCGTGTGCGGCGACGGCCTGCTGCAGGGACGGGCCGGGAATGTAGTCAGTGGCCAGCCACGGCTGATCAGTGTCGGTGTCGGCGTCCACCACCTGCGCGGTGTAGAACCCGCCAACCAGCCGGGCCGCCTCCACCTCGATCGCGAACCGGCGCCGGAACCCTTCATCGTGGGCCAGTTCCGGTCGCACCACCTTCACCGCGACCGGCCGGCCACCCCGGGAACGGCCCAGGAACACCTGTCCCATACCACCGCCGCCCAGCCGCCCCTGCAGCCGGTAGGGGCCCACCTGGCGCGGATCATCCGCCCGCAGCGGCTCCATACGCCACCCTTTCGAAGAGATACGCGCGACAGACCCTGATCTTTTCAGGAAATGAATCTTCTGTCCCGTGTTGTCGCCCAAGCCCACCTCGGCCGTTCCGCCCCAGGGACAGGACCGCCGTCGCCGCAGCACTTCACGTGGGACAACCGCACGCGGGAAGCTGTGCATGCTCCCCAGAGGCATACGGGACCGCGCAACTTCTGCTGAGCAGGGATGTCGCACCTTGCTCTTCCGCTTGTCCTGTCCGATGGGCACGTTGGCGCCGGGTGGCCAGGGTGTCGGGGTGTTCCGGGCCTGACGCGTGCAGGTGGTGCGCGTAGGTGTCGCGCTGGATGGCCGGACCGGTGGTGCGGTCGCCGCTGTCGTCCAGATAGTCGAGTATCTGCTGCAGGCCAGGTGAGTCCAGGGGCAGGGCGGTGCGGGCATGGGTAAGAAGCCGCAGGTAGGCCGACCAGGTGGCAACGTGCGGGCATCGTCGGGAAGGGCGGCCTGGAGCAGGGCCGCGGCCTGGCACCTGGGCGGCATCGGGCAGGGGCCGCCGCGGCGGTAACAGGCCGCCGGCGAACACCATGCCCTTGGACAGGCCTCCGGTCACGGCAATGGTCCGCCCGCCACCGCGTCCAGCGAACGTGATCACGCCGCCACCGCTCATCACCGCCCCCCGTTACGACGCTGTCGTCACCGATGACGATCGCGTGCTGGGCGGGGCACTGGCGAGATCTCCGCTCGCCCGGGGATTGGCCACTCGACCGTCCGCGTCCATCGCGAGGCCGCCCGTGACGTGCTTCGCCGAGAACTCGGGCCAGGCGTCCCGTTCATCGATGAGCTGGGCTATGGCGGACACCAGCCCGGCACTGGAGGTGCAGCCTGATGGATGCACAGTCTGCCGCGTCAGGGGAGATCGCGGTGCCATCGAATCCCTGCTGGGCGAGTTGCGTCCGATGGTGGTGCGGTATTGCCGCGCCAGGCTGGGGAACGGCCTGGGAATGGGAGCGCCGGGCCGGGACGGCCATGCAAGTCGATCCTGCGCTTCGATGGGCCGGTGCCGTGTCACCGGGAGAATCGCTCCGGGCGGAAGTCCGCGAGCATCTCGTCTCTCTTCCCGGTGAGGATCTCCGAGGCGAGCAGCCGGCCGAGGACCGGCCCGAGCGTGATGCCGCTGTGGGAAACGGCCTCGAAGTAGCCCGGCACCGCCGGCACCGCCCCCACCGAGGGGTATCCGTCGGCCGGGATCGGCCGGTTGGACACCCGGGTCTTCACGATGCGGGAGTCTCGCAGCTCGGGAACGACGTGCCGCGCCGACTCGTGGAGCAGCCGGGCGAGCTGCGCGGGATCTTCGCCTGTGTCGATGAGGGCGTCGACCTCGCGGCTGTGGAGGAGCATCGAGGCGTCTCCGTCAGGGCGCAGCTCGAGGTGAGGCGCGTGCATGACGTGCTGAATCGGGACCCGGGCACAGCTGATCCGGGTGACGACGCCGGGTTCGTGGCGCATCGGGAGGTGCCGTGAGAGGAGCCCGGCGACGTGGGCGGCGCTGGGGCCCGCCGCGTTCACGACGATGTCGGCGTCGAGACGGCTCCCGTCGGACAGCGTGACCGTCCGGACGCCCCCGCCGGCACCCGTGCCGAGGTCGCGGACCGCGGTGCCGAACCGGTGCTCGGCGCCGGACGCCACCGCCTGGCCGACCAGGCGGCCGACGAGGTGGCGTCCGTGCACCCAGGCTTCGTCGGGGTAGAACACGGCCGGGACCTCGACGGGCATGGTGAGAGCGGGTTCGAGGTGGCGGCGCACCTCGGCCCCTGTGCGCACCTCGACCCGGTAGTCCCAGCGGGCCAGCAGCTCGGCTGTCTTCAGGAGCTTCGCCTCCGCCGCGGGATCGTCCGTCCAGCGCAGGTGGCCGCTGGGGTACCACCAGGTGTCCGCGCCGATGGTCCTGGCGAGCTGACGGTGCTCGGCCATGCCCGCGACGTTCAGGTCGAAGTAGGACTTGCGGGCGGTCTTGTTGCTGGCGTTGACCCAGGAGAACGACCAGTCGGTGACGCCTTCGCCCGGCTGAGCCGCGTCGATGAAGATCACCTTGGCGCCGTGCCGGGACAGGTGCCACCCCACGCCGGCTCCGAGGATGCCCGCTCCGATGACGGCGACCTTCATGGACTCCATTCTCATGCACGCCCCTTTCCCATCGTGACCACGGCCCGTCAATTCACCATGCTGGTGGCGAGGGCCGACTGGATGCCGGGAACACGCTCGTGAAGCCAGTCCCCCCGCACTCGTACTCCCAGATGAGTGCCAGCAGCATGGAGAGCAGCCGGTGGTCGGCCAGGTGCCGTGACGCCATGCCCGACGACCTCGATCGGGAGGATTCCCGGGGGAAGCGCAGCGCGGCGTTCGAGACGACCCCCGGACCACTGCCGGCCGTCTTCCCGGCCCGGCGCTCCACCCCGTGCGGCTGCGCTCGGCCGGGCTACTCGCCGCCGTCATAGCTGGATGCGCCCGGGTCGCCGTAGCGGCCGATGGTGTCAGCGCTGATGGTGATCGGGATGCCCACCGCCAGGGCCGTGACCAGGCCGGCCAGCAGGCCCCAGCCCTCGCTCGTGACGGCCGCCACCAACAGCCCGACCGCGAAGCCACACACGCCGCCGAACAGGCCCACCCCCATCAGCAGCAGGCCCAACCACTCCAGTGCCGCCTTCATCGCTCGCCGAAGCTCATCGGCCTCACCTCCTCTCCACTGTAGGAGGAGACGGCCCGCTCGCCCATGGGCGTCTTGCTTGAGGCAGCCGGGTGAGCGGCACGAGCGCGGGACTGCGCGCTTTCCGACTGCCCTCAACACGAGAATCTCTCACAGCAAGTAGTCGACCGGATGCACGAATTCAGGTACCACGGTCGCTGACCTGCCGCCATCAGCATGCCTCCAGAAGGGACGAGCTCTATGATCAGGTTCGTCCTGATCGGTGAGATTCGGAGAAGATGTCGATCACATGCGCCGTGCCATGGTCCTTCTGGGTGGCGTCGCCCTTGCCGTCGGCGCGTTCGCCCTCTTCTACCGGGGCCCGGGACAACCGTTCATCCGCGGTTACGTGAGCGACGTCGGCGCCACCATGCTGGTCTACGCGCTCTTGGGGCTGCTGTGGCGCACCAGCGCCGCGCACCGCACCCTGGCCACGGCCGCGATCGCCGCCGCCGTCGAGATCTACCAAATAGTCGGCATGACCCCGCCGGGCTTCGGCGGTGTCCTGGTCGGCGCGTTCCCCGACCCATGGGACCTGGTCGCCTATGCCATCGGTGTGGTCGCGGCCCTGGCCTGGGAACGCCGATGGATCCGATCCGGTGATCAGGCCGGCTGACCCTCGGACTCCACCCCACCGGCACGCTGACGGTACGGACGCCCCACAGCGGCGGTGACCGATCAGGCCGGGACGAGGCGCCGACATGGCTCGTGATGCACGGACGGCAATGACATGCGGTGAAGTCAGGCCGCCCAGCCGCGCAGCGCGGCGGCCGATCGGGCGCGGTCGTAGCCCAGGCGGGCGCGGCCGGTGTGCGGGCAGAGGTCGGCGGCCGCGTCACCCCGAGCCGAACGGCGCCCGGAAGTTCACCATGAAGGACGGCGCGCAGGTTCCCGTTCCTCCCCATCTGGAAGGGTGCATCGAGAAGGGAGCGACCTGGTCGGTCTTCACTCGCGTCGCGATCGGCGTCGTGGACCAGGCCGGGGAGCGGCCGGGGAGCGGCCGGGGAGCGGCCGGGGAGCGGCCGGTCTAGAGCTGATCTCGTCCTCACCTGCCCCTGCGCCCGGGGCAGGTCACGTACTCCTGAACAGCCGGTCCAGATGCACGTCGATCGCGGCGAGCGCGTCCTGGGGCTCGATCACGTCGAGTTCGATCAGGGAGGTGAAGCCGGTGAGGGCGAGGAGCAGGTTGGTCTCGGTCGCCGGGTCGCGGCCGGAGTCGATGTGCCCGTCGGCGATCGCCTGGCGGACCAACTGCTCGACGAGGGCCCGCCCTTGGACGAGGCCGCGGCGTGCCTGCTCGTGCACGGCCTCGTCGTGCAGCGCCTCCAGGACGTAGGCGGCGCTCATCCGGCTGGTCGCGCGGGCGTCGGCATGCAGGGGGAGCATTTCCGCGAGCGTGAGTCGCAGCACGTCACGGGGGTGCGGACGGTCACCGAGCTTTTCGAGCCCCTGGTGTACGCGCACCGAGGTCTGCTCGGACGCGAAGTCCATGGCGAAGGAGAGCATGGCGGTCCGGGAGGCGAAGTAGTGCTGCAGCTGCCCGAGTGACATGCCCGCCTCCTGCGCCACCACGCGCATCGTCAGCTGTGTGACGCCGCGCTGCTCCACGACCCGCCACAGTGCGCGGGCGATCGCTTCGCGGCGACCGCGGTGATCCACCTGTTTCGGCATCGCCGGCCCCTCCCTCGTACCCCGGGACTTTTCCAATACAATTGACATAATACACCTGACCCGTAACCCTGGGATCCATTCGAGGGAAGGAATCGTCATGTCCGGACAGCCAAAGGTACGGACCACGGAAGGCGTGGTGCAGGGGCGCCGGCGGCAGGGGCACGCGGTGTTCCGCGGCATCCCCTACGCCCAGCCCCCGGTCGGAGCGCTCCGCTTCGCCGCGCCCGCGCCGCCGCACCGCTGGGAGGGGACGAGGCAGGCGGTCGAGTTCGGCCCCGTGGTGCCGCTGTCCCTGCCGATCGACGTGCCCCCGCAGGGCACCGACTGGCTGACGCTCAACGTCGGCACTCCTGATCCCGGCGCGGCGGGACTGCCGGTGCTGGTGTGGATCCCCGTGGGCGGCTACCTCTCGGCGGCGTCGAGCGACCCGATGTACGACCCGGCAGCGCTGACCGAGGCGGGAGTCGTCGTGGTGACCATCAACTGCCGCGTGGGCGCGGAGGGATTCGCGTTCCTCGACGACGTGCCGCCCAACCGCGGATTCCTCGACCAGATCGCGGCGCTGGAGTGGGTGCAGCGCAACATCGCCGCCTTCGGAGGCGACCCCGGCCTGGTCACCGTGGGCGGGGTGTCCGCCGGGGCGGGCTCAGTCGCCGCTCTGCTGACGATGAAGCCCGCGCGCGGCCTGTTCCGGCGGGCCATCGCCCATTCGGTGCCGGGGCTGCACAGCACCCCCGCGCTGGCACGCCAGGTCACCGCCGCGTTCGCGGACCGGCTCGGCGCGGCGGCCCCCACCGCCGAGGCCCTGCGCGACATCGACCCATGGCACCTGGCCGCCGAGCTCACCTCCTTCAACGCCGGCCTCCACGCGCACCGGGAGAGCTGGGGACGCCTCACGGAGACCGGCACCGCGCTGTGCCCCGTCGTCGACGGCGAGGTCCTCCCGGAAACGCCCTGGCCCGCGCTGACCGACGCGCGCGCGAGCGGGACCGAACTGCTCGTCGGCCACACCCGGGACGAATTCCGCTACTTCAGCGTCATGAGCGGACGTTACGGCACCTTCACCGCGGAGGACGCCCACGCAGCCCTGGACCTGCACGCCCCGCAGCCGGACGGCGCGCGGGCCTACCGTACCGCGTTCCCGCAGGCAGGCCCGGAGGAGCTGGTGGAGACGGTGTACTCCGACGCCCTCTTCCGCATGCCGTCACAGAAGCTGGCCGAGGCGAACGCCGCAGCCGGCGGCACCTCGTACCTGTTCGAACTGTGCTGGGTCGCCCCGGCCCTCGGCGGCATCCTGGGCGCCTGCCACAGCCTCGACGTGCCCCTGGCGTTCGGCACGCTGGACAGCCCCGTCGGCACCCAGCTCATCGGCGAGGAGCCCACTCCCGAGGCCGTCGCGCTCTCCCGCGAGCTCCAGGAGGCATGGGTCCGCTTCGTCACCACCGGCGACGCGGGCTGGTCCGCCCACCGGCCCGGCGAGCACCTCACTCGCCTCCTGGACACCGAGTCGAAGACTCTGCCCTACCCCGAACAGGCGTCCCGCCAGATCTGGGAAGACCACTCCCCCGCCCCCTTCGATCTCTCGTAATGGTCCGGGTCGGCTCCCACGACTGCGACGCCGCCACTCACCTGCCCATCGGGGACAGCGCGAGTTGGCGTACAGCCAGGCAACACCCGGCCCGCTCGGCATTCCAGGCTGTAGCAGAGCGTGCAGCCCTCGGCGGCGGCTGCCGGCGTCGCGGTGATCGCCGTGATCGTGCCCGCTGCTCAGAGTGCAGCGACGGCCAGCAGGACGCCCGGCGCCCGGCGCCCGGCGCCCGCGTGAGGATACGCATGGGTTTCAGGAACGGCGTCCGGGGGCCGGCGATCCTGCCGAGGTAGCGGGCGCGGGCGGGCAGCTCGGCGAGCTGCCCGACCGCGAGCGTCTCGGCCGTGCACGGCGCAGACGCGACAGTGCCCGCCCCGGCGCTACGGTGGAAGCGAGCCCCGGCGTGCAGCCGTGGGCCTACTTCTTGGTGAACGTCGCGAGCTCCGCGACCACCTCAGCCGGCTGGACGCGGGCCTCATTGTGCGCGCCACCGAAACACATTCTGGTGGGCTCCCAGTTCACGCTGCCCACCAGGGCGATCTCACCTCCGGCTTCCGTGCACGTCTCGGGGGTGACCACCTTGCCGAAGCCGGGAACGTCGACGGGATCGGTGGCGGCCGACGCGGCGGGCGCGAGAATGATCGTGGCGGCGGCGGCCAGCAGGGCGCTGGTGGCGCGGACGCGGATGGGCATGAGTTCCTCCGGATCAGAAGACGACTCTTCGCGTCTACCCGCACCTCGCACCGTTCACTACTGTCAATGATCAGTCAGATACAAGCAGTAGCCGCCGCGAGCTTGCGAGAACGCATCGTTCCCGGCTCCCATCAGCACCGGCCGGCGCGAAGCACATCGTCGCCGCGGGCTACGAGCGGGCGAACCGGTAACCGGCTTCCAACGCTTGTGGAGCCCTCCCCGCGGTGGCTGGAAGCGTCGGTCCCGTCCGCCGTCTGTCAACAAACAGTGTTGCGGGGTTGTTGAACCGCCGGGGTTGTGGAAGGAGCTGCTGAAGGCTTCCAGAGGGTTTCACGCCTCGCCAATGCCCTCCACGAGGCCCCCGGACGGAGCCGGCGACCCCGCCCGCCCTGTGACACCCGGCCAATCCCGCCCCGGCCTCCGGGCCCGCTTGATTTTCAGGACGCGGGTTTCCGGGAGCCCTGGTCGCTTCGGTGTCCTGTCGGTTCCTGCAGGGCGATCGCCGCGTCGTTGTCGGAGCGGTCGTCCGCAGTAATCCGTTTGTGTATCACCACAGCCCGCTGTCAGTATGAGGGCCCATGCGTCACCCTCTTGACACGCTGGACTGGCCGATTTTCACCGAGCGGCTGCTGTTGCGCCGGGCCGCCCCCGACGACCTGGACGCGACGTGGGTCTTCCGGCAACTGCCGGAGACTCACGAATGGGTCGCGGCCGCCACAGAGACCTACGACGACTACCGTGAGCGTTTCCTGCGCGAGGAGCGGCTCGTAGACCTGCTCATCGTCGAGCTGGACGGCCGGGTGATCGGCGACCTGACACTGAAGATCCAGGACGGCTGGGCCCAGGAAGAGGTCGCTGACCAGGCGAAAAGCGTCCAAGGAGAGCTCGGGTGGACGCTCGATCCCTCCTACGGCGGCAAGGGCTACGCCACCGAAGCGGTACGCGCCCTCATCGACATCTCCTTCAGGAGTCTTGGCCTGCGCCGCCTGCACGCGGACTGCTTCTACGACAACGAACCCTCGTGGCGGCTGATGGAGCGGGTCGGGATGCGCCGCGAACAGCACACGGTGAGAGACTCGCTCCACCGCACCAAGGGATGGCTGGACGGTCTCTCATACGCGCTCCTGGCCGAGGAATGGCCCGCTCACGAGTGATTACGGCGAAGACGCTTGGAAGCCCTCGCCGGGACGAAGATCACGCTGTCACTCGTGCACGCGGCCGCTCTCCTGCCGGCGCTGCGGCTGGAACCCAAGAACGCCACCGCACCGGCACGGCTCAGTGCGAGAAGGTCCTGCTCGCCGTCACCCAAGACGGCAAGAAGCTCGACCAGCAAGAGGGCTTCGCGTGCGGCCTTGGCGGTGGTGGTGGCGTCGTTGAACAGTCGAGAATCCGGTCCGGCGCTGGTTGAAAGGATCGTGGTCATGGGCACGCGGGAACGCGCCGACGCCATCGGTTACGGCCGGGCTGTAGCGAACGCGCTGACGGCGGTGGGCATCGAGAACAGTGGTGCCACACCGGCCGGGGAGCCGGGCAAGTTGAAGCGTGCCCTGAGCATCTCGCTCCTGGAGCTCTACTGGCATATCCCGGACTTCGGGAACTCCGTCAGGATGAGCCTCGAATGGGACGAGGAACACGGGTGGGCGTTGCTCGACGTCAACGAGCCCGGTGCCGTGCGCGGTCACGCCTACACCTACCACGACCTCGACCTGGGTGTACTGCCTGAACCGGCCAAGGTGGCACGGCTCGTCGACTCGGTTCTGGCCGGTGAGGAGCGTTTGAGCGGCGGGTGTCGCCGCAGGTACCGCATGGCCATCAAGCACAACCTGGACTTCGAAGCCGCTCTGGCTGCCTATCCGGCCAGGCTCCCAGGCGATTCCGGCGCACCACAATGATGTGAACGAAGAACCATCACCCATCACCCGGCTCCGTCCCCTCCGCCTCCTTCGTCCAGCGGGCGAGGTTGCGCCGGGTGATCAGGATGTCGGGGTGGTCTGCACTTGGACGCGTTCGCGGAGAAGGAGCAGGGCGGCGAATTGATCGCGGGCGGCGGCTGCTCCCGCCTCCCCGTCAATGGGTCCGGGCCGAGCGGGACATCAGGTCCAGGCGCACAGGGGTGCTGTCGAGGTGCTGCCAGCCGATGTCGCGGCGGGTGGTGATCAGCACGTGGCCGTGGGCCAGGCGGGCCAGGTACGGCTCGACGTCGGCGACCTCCTCGACGTTGTCGAAGACGACCAGCCGGCCCGGGTGGGCGGCCAGCCGGCTCACCGCCCAGGCAGCGGCGGACCTCCGGGGCGGCGGCCTGCGCGGGAGGCGCCGCGACGCCGGCCGGGATCAGCAGAACCGGAAGCAGGTCCGTACGAGGAACGCAGGTCCGCCAGACTGCCGAGCGCATCCTGGCCGACCACCCGCGCTACCAGCCCCGCCCTCCCGCCGCTGGTGGCACCGGCGAGGTCAGCAACGGGGTGAGCATGACGGGGCATCCACCGGTTCGGAGCGAGCGGGGCGGACGGGTGACATCGGCCGACGGCAGGCACCGGAACTGGCCACGGGGGGTGGATGTCGGAGGAATCGGCGGACGGGTGCTGCGCCTCGCGGCCGACGTGGGAGGCTAAGCCGACGAGCCGGCCGGGACCGGGGCCGGTCGGGCTCCGGCCTCCTGCGGCTCCCGGCCCAGCCGCCTGACCGGCCTGATCAGCAGCAGTGCCGCCACGACGCCGGCCGCCACCAGCGCCGACCCCAGCATGAAGGTGCGCGGTTCGACCAGCGTGGCGATCGGGCCGGCCAGCGCCTGACCCACCGCCATGCCCGCGACCGACCCGGCCACCTGGTAGGCGTTGACCCGGTTGAGCACGTCCGGGGCGATCTGTGTCTGCACGCTGGTCGACCACATCACCGACCAGAACGCCCACGCGCACCCGCCGAGCAGGTGCCCGGCCATCAGCGCCGGCAGCGGCAGCCCGAGGGCGACGGTCAGCGGTACGGCCACGTACCCGGTCAGCGCCACCGCTCCGGCCGCCAGTGGCCTGCGCGGCCGGAGCCTGATCGCCACCAGGCCGCCCAGGACGGTGCCGAGGCCGAGCGCGGCCATCACCCAGCCGTAGCCGGACCCGATGACCTGCGACGACAAGGGCACGGACGGGCCGATCACCAGCACGCCCCAGAACACCCAGACCAGGATGACGGACCACATCCAGCTTCTGGCCCTGAACTCCTCCCAGCCCCTGCGTAGGTCGCTCAGCAGGTCGGAGGGCTCCGGCCTGGGTGCGACGACCCGGATCAGCAGCAGCGCCACCCCGCTGACCAGGAACGTCGCGGCGTCCACCGTGTAGACGAAGACCGGCCCGCCCACGACGATGAGGACTCCCGCCAGCGCGGGCCCCGCCAGCTGGGTGACCGCCTCGGCGAGCTTCAGTGTCCCGTTGGCCCGCTGCGCGTCCGTGGCGACCAGGGGAACCATGCCGTTGACGCCCGGTTCGAACATCCCGGCGGCCGTGCCCGACAGGAACGCCATCACCAGCAGCAGGGCGAACGGCGGGGCGCCGTCCAGGAAGGCGACGGCCACGGCCCCCTGGGTGACGACCCTGACGACGTCCGCGCCGATCATCACGCGCCGGGCGCCGATCCGATCGGCGACGACCCCGCCGAACAACATGACCAGCACGGCCGACGCGGTCCAGAGCGCGAGCACGTAACCGACGCCGGCGATCCCGTAGACTTCGCCGATCGCCAGCGCCGAGGCGACGGGCATCATCGCGTCGCCGAGCAGCGAGATCGTGCGGGCACCGAAGTAGAGGGTGAAGTTCCTCGTCCACATGAGCCTCAATTCTGGATTTTTCCAGATCAGAGCACCGGTGTCCCGAATGACATCATTAGGTACATTTGCGCCATGCTCGTGAACTGCCCGGAGACGCCTCCCACGCCCTCCGGCCCGCACCGCGTCGTCGCCCTGGTCGCCCCGGACCAGGAGCTCTACCCGGTCACCGCCGCCTCGGCCGTCTTCGGCTACCACGGGCCCGACATCCCCCAGCACTACAGCTTCCGGCTGTGCGCCGAGCACCCCGGCTCCCTCCCCACCACCCTCGGCGTGCCCATCCAGGTGGACGACGGCCTCGAAGCACTCGACGGCGCCGACACCGTGCTCCTCGCGGGCTGGACCATCGCCTCCTCCCCCGCCGTGCTCGGCGCGGTGTCCCGCGCCCACGCCCGGGGCGCCCGCCTCGTCGCCGTCTGCGCCGGCATCCTCATCCCCGCGGCGCTGGGCCTGCTGGACGGCCGCCGCGCCTCCGTCCACTGGGAGCTGTCCGCCGAGGTCGCCGCCCGCCACCCGCGCGTCGTCCTGGACGACACCGTCATCTACGTCGACCACGGCGACGTCGCCACCGCCGGAGCCTCGGCCGCCACCGGCGACCTCTGCCTGCACCAGGTCCTCCAGGAGCACGGCGCGGCCCACGCCATGCGCATCGGCCGCCAGCTCGCCGCCGGCCCGCACCGCGAGGGCTGCCAGCGCCAGTACCCTCCCCTGCCCACCACCGGCCCCATGCCGGACTCGCTGGCGCCGCTGCTGGAATGGCTCCTGTCCCGCCTGCCCGACCCGGTCACCGTCGAGGACATGGCCGCCTTCTCCGGCGTCTCCGCCCGCACCCTGACCCGCCAGTTCACCGCGCAGCTCGGCGTCCCGCCCGCCCACTGGCTGCTGGAACGCCGCCTGGCCGCCACCCGCGCGCTGCTGGAGGAGACCGACCTGCCGGTCGAGACCATCGCCACCCGCGTCGGCCTCTCCTCGGCGGTCAACCTCCGCCGGCGCTTCCACACCGCCCTGCGCACCACCCCGGCCGCCTACCGCCGTTCCTTCCGCTGACCCCTCCCCCGCGCCGTCAGAGGCACGGCGAGACGTCCAGCCGCGACGCACCGGCGGCACCCGTCACCGGCCCGCTCGGCCTAACCGCTTGACCCGGGGAACACCTCCGGCCGGGCCACCTGGTTCGGGCGAGCAGCCCGGCCGGTTGAACGGCAGCCCGCTCAACGACGGCCGATCTCCCCTCGCGGGGTCCCCCGCTACCCGCGGCCCACCGCCTCCACCTCGGCGATTCCCCGCGTCAAACCTGTTCAGTGCAAAAAATCCTCACGTGCATTGGGCCGTTCTCTGGGGAGTAGACAAGCCTGGTACGAGTCGGAATGAACCGGGGGTGAAGGTCGTGGAGGGAGAAGAGAAAGCGATCCGGGTGGGAGTGGAGGAAGAGTTCCATGTGGTGGACGTCCACACTCGCCGCCTGGCGGCGCGGGCCGAACTGTTGCTGGAGGCGTTGCCCGAGGACAGCTTCGCGCGGGAGCTGCAACGTTCGACGGTGGAGTCCAACAGCGCGCCCTTCCGGCGGCTGGAGGATCTGGCGCGCGACGTGTGCGGGTTGCGCGGGCGGCTGATCAGGCAGGCCGACGAGATCGGGCTCGGGATCAGCGCGGCGGGCAGCGCTCCGCTGGTCGAGATGGGGGAGGTGAAGGTCTCCCCTGAGCCGCGCTACGAGCAGATGCTGAGCGACTACCAGCAGCTCACGCGGGAGCAGCTGATCTGCGGCACGCATGTGCACGCGGAGGTGCGCGACCCGGACCTGGCGGTCGCGGTGGCGCACCGGCTGACGCCGTGGCTGCCGCCGCTGCTGGCGTTGTCGGCCAGCTCGCCGTACTGGGACGGCGACGACACCGGGTACGCCAGCTATCGCAGCCTGGTCTGGCAGCGCTGGCCCACCGCGGGCCCGATCGCCAAGTACGACTCCGCCGCCGAGTACAAGGACATGATCAAGGAGTTGATCCGCTCGGGGGTGATCACCGATCCCGGGATGATCTACTCCGACATCCGCCCGTCGCAGCATGTGCCCACGGTCGAGCTGCGCATCTGCGACTCCTGCCCGCGGGTCCAGGACGTCGTGCTGATCGCCGGCCTGTTCCGGGCGCTGGTGGCCAGGGAGCTGGAGGCGGTGCGCCAGGGAGTGGAACGGGACGTGCACCTGGAGGCGGCCCGGGCCGCGACCTGGCAGGCCGCCCGGTCGGGGCTGGAGGGCGAGCTGATCGACCCCGTGGGCGGGGTGCCCCGGCCGGCGCCCGTGGTGATCCGGCGCCTGGTCGAAGGGCTGCGCCCGCAGTTGGAGGAGTCGGGGGACGCGGAGCTGGTCTCCGAGCTGATCGAGGAGGCGCTGGCCAGGGGCAGCTCCGCGCAGCGCCAGCGGCAGGCGTTCGCCCGGCGGGGGCGGCTGGCCGACGTGGTGGACCTGCTGCTGACCGAGACCAGGCACTGCCGGTGGGACCGGCCGGCGGACGATCCCCCGACGGATCCCCCGGCGTACCGGTCCGCGGCGTCCTGAGGAGCCTGGAATGTGCGGACTGAGCGGAGAGTTGCGCTTCGACGGCGCCGAGGCGGACATCGGGGCCGTCGGCCGGATGGCGGAGGCGATGCACGAGCGCGGCCCGGACGGCTCCGGCCTGTGGTCGCAGGGGCCGGTCGCGCTGGGCCACCGCCGGTTGAAGATCATCGACCTGTCGGACAAGGCGGCCCAGCCGATGGTGGACGGCGAGCTGGGGCTGGCGGTGGTGTTCAACGGCTGCCTCTACAACTACGGCGAGCTGCGGGACGAGCTGCGCGGCGCGGGTTACCGGTTCTTCTCCACCTCCGACACCGAGGTGCTGGTGAAGGCCTTCCACCGGTGGGGGCCGGCCTGCGTCGAGCGGTTCAAGGGCATGTTCGCCTTCGCCGTGCACGAGCGTGACACGGGACGGCTGACGCTGGGCAGGGACCGGCTCGGCATCAAGCCGATGTACGTGGCCGAGGGCGCCCGGCGGCTGCGCTTCGCCTCCTCGCTGCCCGCCCTGCTGGCAGCCGGCGAGGTGGACACCGGCATCGACCCGGTGGCGCTGCACCACTACATGACCTTCCACTCGCTGGTGCCGGGCGAGCGCACCATCCTGTCCGGGGTGCGCAAGCTGCCGCCCGCCACGGTACGGGTGATCGAGCCGGACGGCGGCGGCACCGAGCACCGTTACTGGGAGCCGGCCCACACGCGGGGCGCCCTGCCCGAGCATGCCGGGCTGAGCGGCCCGGAGTGGTGCCAGGCCGTGCTGGAGGCGCTGCGCGTCGCGGTGCGCCGCCGGATGGTGGCCGACGTGCCGGTCGGCGTGCTGCTGTCCGGCGGCCTGGACTCCAGCCTCATCGTGGCGCTGCTGGCGGAGCAGGGGCAGCAGGACCTGGCCACGTTCAGCATCGGCTTCGAGCCGGCCGGCGGCGAGCGGGGCGAGGAGTTCGCCTACTCGGACCTGGTCGCCCGGCGGTTCGGCACCGACCACCACCGCATCCGCATCCCGGACGCGCGCCTGATGGACGGGCTGCAGGACGCGGTGCGGGCCATGAGCGAGCCGATGGTCAGCCACGACTGCGTCGCCTTCTACCTGCTGTCGCAGGAGGTCGCGCGGCACGTCAAGGTCGTGCAGTCGGGGCAGGGGGCCGACGAGGTGTTCGCCGGTTACAGCTGGTTCCCGCCGCTGGCGGGCGTGCCCCGGGAGCAGGCCGCCGAGGTGTACGCCCGCGAGTTCTTCGACCGGCCCCACGACGGGCTGGCCGCGATCCTGTCGCCCGATCGCCTGCTGGAGCGCGACGCCAGCGGCGACTTCGTCCGCGCCCACCTGGGCCGGCCGGGCGCCGAGACCGCGCTGGACGCCGTGCTGCGCCTGGAGACCACCGCCATGCTGGTGGACGACCCGGTCAAGCGGGTCGACAACATGACGATGGCCCACGGGCTGGAGGCGCGCACGCCGTTCCTCGACCACGAGCTGGTCGAGCTGGCCGCCGCCTGCCCCGCCGAGCTCAAGCTGGCCCACGGCGGCAAGGGCGTGCTCAAGGACGCCGCCCGGCGGCTGCTGCCGGCCGAGATCGTCGACCGGCCCAAGGGGTACTTCCCCGTCCCGGCCGTCCGGCACGTGGACGGGGCCCTGCTCGACCTCGTCCGCGACGCGCTGACCAGCCGGGCCGCCCGCGAGCGGGGGCTGTTCCGGCAGGACTACGTGGATCGGCTGCTCGCCGACCCCGAGCAGGACAGGGCGACGACCGGCGTGAACACGCTGTGGCAGCTGGGGCTGCTGGAGTTGTGGCTGCAGACCCACGGCGTGTGACGCCGCGGCCCGCCGCCGACCCGCCGCACCTGTCCCCGCCCGCGCCGGGCCCGGCCGGGGGTCTGGCGCGCCTGCCCACGGCGGCGGGCCCGGGCGGCGAACCGCCGCACGTGGCCGCGCCCGCGCGGCCGGCCGGTGGCCGGCCGCACCTGCCCGCGGCCGAGAGCCTGACCGCGTGGAGCTGCCTGGCCCCCGCCCTTGCCCCCGACAACAGCGCCGTCGCCTTCATCAGCGACCACGACGGCTCGCCCCGGGTGTGGGTCCGGCCCCTCAGGGACGGCGCCGAGGCGTGGGCCGTCGACACCGGGCCGCAGCCGGCGGTGGACGTGAGCTGGGCGCCGACGGGAACCCACCTGGCCGTGCTGGTGGCGCCCGGCGGCGGCGAGCACACCCAGGTGTGGACCGTTCAGCCGCACGGCGGCGACCTGCGCCTGCTGTCCGCCCCGGCCGGCGGCTCCGCCGGGGTGGTCCGCTGGACGGGCCGGGGCGAGACGCTCCTGGTCACCGAGACCTCCGCCACCGGCCTGGCCCGGGCCGTGCTCATCGACGCGGTCACCGGCGGCCGCCAGGTCATCGCGGCCGGCCCGCTGCTGAGGCCGGTGGCCATCAGCCGGGACCACGTGACGATGCTGCTGCGGCGGGGCCCGCGCGGCCGCCGGCGCATGTTCGTGGCCGACCTGGCCGCCGAGGCGCTGGGCGCGCACGTGCCGAGCGGCGAACGGCCGCTGCTGCCCGGCCTCCCGGGAACCACCGACGACGGCGCCCTCTCTCCCGACGGCCGCATCGCCTACCTGGTGTCGGACGCCGGCCGCGACCGGGCCGCGCTGCTGGCCGTACGGCAGGGCGCCGAGGCCGTCGTGCTGGCCGAACGGCGGGACGCGGAGCTGGACCGGCTCGCGCTCAGCGCGGACGGCCGCCGCGCGCTGCTGGTGTGGAACGCGCACGGCCGCTCCGAGCTGGACGTCATGGAGCTGGACAGCGGCGAGCTGCATCACCTCCCGCCGCCGCCCGCCGCCGTGATCACCTCGGCCCGGATCGGCTGGGACGGCACGCTGGCCGCGCTGGCCGCCGAGAGCCCGCAGGAGCCCTCGCACGTCCTGCTGTGCGACCTGGACGCGGGCGACCACTGGGAGGGCTACCGGACCGCCGCCGGCGCGGGCCCGCTGCCCACGGCGGCCGGCGCCGAGCTGGTGCGCTTCCGCGCCAGGGACGGCCTGGAGCTGGCGGCCTGGCTCTACCGGCCGCCGCTCACGCGAGGGCCCGTGCCGTTCGCGGTGTTCCTGCACGGCGGGCCGGAGGACCAGGAGCGGCCCACCTTCAACCCCCTCTACCAGAACCTGCTGGCCGCCGGGATCGGCGTGTTCGCCCCGAACGTGCGCGGCTCCGGCGGGTACGGCCGCGCCTTCCGCCAGGCCGACGACCGCGAGCTGCGCTTCGACGCGGTGAACGACGTGGCCGACTGCGTGGCGGAGCTGGTGCGTCTCGG
This sequence comes from Nonomuraea thailandensis, assembly GCF_024172165.1. GTDB lineage: Bacteria > Actinomycetota > Actinomycetes > Streptosporangiales > Streptosporangiaceae > Nonomuraea > Nonomuraea thailandensis. The sequence continues at coordinate 4,191,072 of NZ_JAMZEB010000002.1, forward strand.
CGCCGGCGACCCGTCCAGGCTGGCCTGCATGGGCTGGTCGTACGGCGGCTACCTCACGCTCGCCACGCTGGTCACGCACCCGCACCTGTTCAGGGCCGGCGTGACCGTCAGCGGCATCGCCGACTTCGCGACCTTCTACGCCCGCGCCGAGCCCTGGATCGCCGCCGCCGCGGTCGGCGAGTACGGCCATCCGGACGCCGACCGGGAGCTGCTGCGCGCCCTGTCGCCGCTGCACTCCCTGGACCGGCTGGCCGTGCCCCTGCTGGTGGTGCACGGCGCCCAGGACACCAACGTCCCGCTGTACGAGGCCGAGCAGGTGATCGAGGCGGCCACCGCCCTGGGCGTACCCTGCGATCACCTCGTCTTCCAGGACGAGGGCCACGAGATCCGGCGGATCGGCAACAGGATCAGTTTCGTGACCAGGGTGGCGGACTGGCTGGCGCACCGCCTGAGGGTGCCGCCGCGCCGGCCTTGACGATGAGGGAAGGCAAGGGTGAGGCGGATGTGCACCTGCGGGCCGCGATGACGGTGATCGAGTGCGCGGGCGGCCACCTGGAGATGGGGCGGGCGCACGGCGAGCAGGCGCGCGAGGCCGTCCGCCGCGCGCTGGAGGTGTGGCGGGAGTCGACGGCCCGCTCGTCGGCCGAGCTGGTCACCGGCTCGCCGCTGCTGGGCACCGTCCGGCGGCTGCTGCCGGGGCTGGCGGACGAGCTGCGCGGCATCGCGGAGGGCGCCGGCGTGCCGTTCGCGGACGTGGTGGCCTGCAACTGGATGGACGAGGCCTGGTGGATGCGCCGTCGGCAGCTGCGCCGGCACGGCTGCAGCGTCGTGGGCGCGGGCGGCTGCCTGGCCCAGAACATGGACCTGCCGGCGTTCATGGACGGCTCGCAGCTGATCCTGCGGCTGCGCCCGCAGGACGGGCCCGAGCAGCTCGTGCTGACCTCCGCCGGGATGCTGGCGCTCACCGGCGTCAACGCCGCGGGCGTCGCGGTCTGCGTCAACACCCTGGGCATGCTGAACGGCGACCCGCACGGGCTGCCCGTGGCCGCCGTGATCCGCGGCGTCCTGGCGCAGCGGGACCGGGCCGCGGCGACGGCCTTCCTTCGTGGCGTCCCGCATGCCAGCGGGCAGCACTACGCGGTCGGCGACGGCGGCGGCATCGACAGCCTGGAGTGCTCGGCGGGCGGCGCGGTCCCCGTCGCCCTGCGGCGGGGCCGTCTCGTGCACACCAACCATGCCCTGGCCAGCGGCGACCTGGACGCGGGCGCCCTGCGGGAGCTGAGCGAGCGGGGCAGCGTGCGCGACTCGCAGGCGCGGCTGAGGTTCCTGGAGGCCTCCTGGCGGGCGGAGGGCACGGCCGCCGAGGCCGAGGAGCTGCTCGCGGACGACACGGTGCCGATCTGCGTGCCCGGGGTTCCCGAGTGGCCGATCCGGACCTTCGGCTCGGTGTCGTACGGGCTGGGCGAGGCGCCCCGGGCCCGCTTCCGGCTGGGGCTGCCCTCGGTCGCGGCGTGGGTGGAGCCGGGCTGGTAGCCGGGCTCCGGTGACATGCCCGCCGCCTGCCTGGGCAGGAGCGACCTCCCGGCGAGGCGGGGTGCGAGGGGAGAGCCGATGAAGGACACGGGCGCGGGGCAGGACACGGACGCGGAGGACACAGGCGCGGAGGACACAGGCGCGCAGGACGCCGGTGCGGGGAAGGACACGGGCGCGCAGGAGGCGGGCGCGCGGTGCGAGCGGGTGGCGCGGCAGGCGCTCGGCCTGACCGACCTGCGGCCGGGCCAGCTCGCCGCGATGACCGCGCTGGCGCGGGGCCGCGACGTGCTGGTGGTGATGCCGACCGGCGCCGGCAAGTCCGCGATCTACCAGGTGCCCGCGCTGCTCCTGCCCGGCCCCACCGTGGTGGTCTCGCCCCTGATCGCCCTGCAGCGCGACCAGGTCGAAGCGCTGCGCGAGCACGACGAGGCGGCGGCGAGCCTGGACGCCGGCACTTCGGCCGGCAGGCGGCGCACGACGTTCGAGTCGCTGCGAGCGGGCGAGACGGAGTTCCTGTTCTGCGCGCCGGAGCAGCTCGCCCGCCCGGACGTGGTGCGCGACCTGGCCGAGGTCGAGCCCTCCCTCCTGGTGGTGGACGAGGCCCACCTGATCTCCTCCTGGGGGCACGACTTCCGCCCCGACTACCTGCGGCTGGGGTCGCTGGCGCGGGCGCTGGGCCGCCCGGCGATCGCCGCCCTGACGGCCACCGCGGCCCCGCCCGTGCGGGCGGAGATCGCCGAGCGGCTGGGCCTGCGCGATCCCTTGGAGATCGTGCAGGGGTTCGACCGGCCGAACATCTCGCTCGAGGTGCGCCGCATGCTGGACGACCCCGCCCCCGAGATCGTCGCCGCGGTGCGCGAGGAAGCGGGGCCGGGCATCGTCTACACGGCGGTGCGCCGGCAGACCTGCCGCCTGAGCGGGCTGCTGAACGAGGCGGGGGTGCGGGCGGCGCCGTACCATGCCGGGCTGCGGCGATCCGAGCGCGACGACGTGCACGGCAGGTTCATGGCCGGCGAGCTGGACGTGGTGGTCGCCACCAGCGCGTTCGGGATGGGGATCGACAAGTCGGACGTGCGGTTCGTGCTGCACGCCGAGGTGCCGGGGTCGCCGGACGCCTATTACCAGGAGATCGGCCGGGCCGGCCGGGACGGCGAGGCGGCCAGGGCGGTGCTGTTCTACCGTCCCGAGGACCTGGGCCTGCAGCGCTACTTCACCTCGGCCGTACCGGACCTGGAGACGCTGACCCGGGTGGCGGAGGCGGTCGCCGAGGCCGGGCCGGGCAGCGACCGCAAGGCGCTGCGCGAGCGTACGGGGTTGTCGCCGCGCCGCCTGACGCTGCTGCTCGACCTGCTGGAGCGGACGGGGGCGGTGGAGCTGGGCGCCCGCCGCGTCGGCCCGGCGCCCGGCGGGCCCGGCCCGGCCACCGCGGCGGAACTGGCCCGGCGGCTGGCCGAGCGCCGGCGCGACGTCGAGCGCACCCGGCTGGAGATGATGCGCCGCTACGCCGAGACCGGGGACTGCCGGCGGCGTTTCCTGCTCGGCTACTTCGGCGAGCAGCTCGCCGACCCGTGCGGCGACTGCGACAACTGCCGGGCAGGCACCGCCGGACGGCAGCCGGAGGAGAGCGGGCCGTTCCCCGCGCACGCCAGGGTGGTGCATCGCACCTGGGGGGCGGGCGAGGTCGTGCAGGTCGGCGAGGACCGGCTGACCGTCCTGTTCGACACGGCCGGTTACCGGGAGCTGCAGCTCGACGCGGTGCTCGAACAGCGGCTCCTCACCGAGGCTCCCCCTGGGAGCCAGCTGCGTTGAGCCGGTTCACCGCCAGCGCCAGCACGGTGCCGTACACCACGTGCCCGGCGACCATGACCGCCTGCCGGTCCTGCCGGTCCCGCGAGGCCGGCGGCAGGATGCCCAGCCCGGGGATCCAGCCCTGGTAGCTGGAGGCCCAGATGGTCAGGGCGTAGCCGGCGCCGGCGGCCGCCGGGACGCGGCGGCCCCTGGCCAGCGCGCCGTACAGGGCGCCCAGGGTGATGCCGAAACCGGCGTGCGCCAGCGCGCCCGCGACGCCCTCGCCGGGCTTGGGCCGGTGCCGGTGGCCAGGGAGCAGCGCCCGGACGATCCGTTTCGGCGGCTGGTCGGGCATGAGGCCCAGCCGGCGGCCCGCCACCATGACCCCGCTCATCGCCGCGGTGGCGAGCGCGCCGCCCGCGGCGCCTTTCATGAGATCGCTTACCATGCAGGGCCGTTGCCCTCCGGACGCGGCCGGAAACGCCCGCGTCACCCCTCTGCGGCACGCAGCAGCCGGTCGGCCTGGCGGAGCAGGCCGTCCAGGTACTCGCGGCCGCCGGCGGGGGTGTCCGGGTCGATGAGCATGCGGTACATGGCCGCGCCGACGACCATGTCGATCACGGTGTCGAGGTCGGCGCCGGCCTCCGGATGGGCGCGTTCCAGCGCGGCGCGGATCAGCCGGCGGCGGGGCTCGATGTACTGCTCGCGGTAGGTGGCCAGCAGGGACGGCTGGGTGACACTGGAGCCGATGAGCAGGGCCAGGACCGCGCGGAAACGCTCGTCGCTGAGGGTGCCCGCCCAGGAGCCGGCGAGCCGCTCGTCGACCGGCCGCGCCGCGGCGTCGGCGGCCTCCCAGACCTCGGCCCCGGGAACGAGGGTGCGGGCCTGCTCGATCGCCTGGACCAGCAGCTCCTCCTTGGAGGACCAGCGCCGGTAGACGGTGACCTTGGCGACCCCGGCGCGCTTGGCGATCTGCTCGACGTTGGCGCCCTCCGGGCCGCGCTCCACGAACAGCTCCAGCGCCGCCTTCATGATCGCCTCGTCGGCCTCGGGGTCGCGCGGCCTGCCCCGGGTGCGCCGCGCCGGGGTCATCGGAACTCCACCCGTCCCGGCCCCGTGCCGGACGCCGGCGGGACAAAGTGGGGCGCGTGCCCGGCCCGCAGCCGCCAGCCAGGGGTGAGAACGGCCTCCATGTGCGTACGCAACTCCCGCAGCCCTCCTTGCCGGGCCTCCCGCCGGCGAACGCGGGAACGACCCGGTCGGCATGGTAGCGGGTGTTGTCGTGGGCGAACAGCGGCACGGTGGCGGGCTCGGCGGCCAGCAGGGCCTGGACGCGCCGGGCCGCCTCGATCTGGCGGGCGGTGTCGGCGCCGCCGATGGTCATCCGGCGGACCTGGTCGACGGCCAGGTGGGGCAGCGTGTAGAGGGTGTCGCCGACGAACAGCACGCTGCCGCCGTCCATGCGCAGCAGCACGCACATGTGACCGGGCGAGTGGCCGGGGGTGGGCAGCAGGATGACGCTGCCGTCGCCGAAGTGGTCCTGGCTGTCGGGGAACGCGCCGAAGGGGCCGGAGTCGAAGGCCGGGAAGGAGAGGTTGTCCTCGACCAGGCCGAAGGAGTGCGGGTAGAGCACGCCGTGGTCCCGGTCCCGGCGGTCCAGCACCACCTCGGCCCGGGCAGGCTGCGCAGCCCGCCCGCGTGGTCGTCGTGGACGTGGGTGAGAAATACGGTGCCGACCTGCGCGGCGTCGTAGCCGAGCCGGGCCAGCCGGACGCGCAGGTCCTGGCCAGGGTCGAGGCGGTACTCGTCGCGCTCGGTCAGCAGGCGCGAGGTCAGGTCGTAGTACCCGTCGTGGTCGTGGGCCTGCTCCCAGTTGACGCCGGTGTCGACCTTCATGACCCCGTGCCGGGGGTGGTCGATGAGGTAGGCGTGGACGGGCACCGCGATCTGCGCCTTGTCCACCAGGGTGCGCAGGTAGCCGTTCAGCCCTTCCCAGCCGTCCAGGCCGCCGTAAACGCATACGGATGCGTTTACATATCAGACCGGCCGCGACCACGGTGGCCGGCGGACCCGCCGGCCACCGTGTGGCCCGACGGTGTGCCTAGACGGGGTCCGGGCCGTACAGCGCGGCGATCTCCTCGGAGCCGGTCCACCGGCTGTAGGTGGGCGACTGCGGCCAGCCGTCGGGCGAGTCCTGCCACTCCTCCTGCCGCCCGTACGGCAGCAGGTCGATCAGCGCGAAGCTGTGGCTGAGCTGCTCGGTGCCCCGGCCGTTGGTGTGCCAGGTGCGGTACACGCTCTCGCCGTCGCGCAGGAACACGTTGACGGCGAAGCCGCCGCCGGGCGGCGCGCCGACGTCGGACCCGAACGGGCTGTTCGCGGTGGAGTACCAGGTCATCCTGTTCCCGACCCGCCTCTTGTAGGCGAGCGCCTCGTCGATCGGGCCCTGGGTGACGACGACGAACCGGGCGTCGTAGCCGTCCAGGAACTCCAGCCGGGTGTACTGCGAGGTGAATCCCGTGCAGCCGGGGCACTGCCACTGCTTGCCCGGGAACCACATGTGGTTGTAGACGATCAGCTGCCTCTTGCCCTCGAAGACGTCCGCGAGCCGGACCGGCCCGTGCTCGCCTTCGAGGGTGTAGTCCGGCATCGCCACCATGGGCAGGCGGCGGCGCTGGGCGGCGATGGCGTCGAGCTCCCGCGTGGCGGCCTTCTCCCTGGCGCGCAGCTCGTCGAGCTGCTTCTGCCACGTGGCGGCGTCGACGACGGGCGGTAGTGCGTTGGTGCTCATGGGTCCCTCACTGATGGGGTGCGCGACTTGCGGTGCGCAGAGGTAGACCCGGCCCGGCCGCCGAACTCATCGCTCGCCCTCGCGTCAGGCGGTGAGCCGGGGGATGACCTGCTCGCCGAACAGCCGGATCGCGGCCAGCACCTCGTCGCGCGGCAGGCCGCCGATGTCGATCAGCACCAGGTGCGCGTCGAGCCCGAGCAGCTTCTGCTGCGCGTTGAGCCGGTCGGCGACCTCGCCGGGGTCGCCGCAGATCGCCGCGCCCTCCATCAGCGTGTCGATGTCGATCGCCCTGCCGTCGCCCCGCCACGGGCTGGCGAACGCGGCGTACGCCTCCAGGTAGGGCCGCCACCGCTCCCGCGCGCCCCGCTCGGCGACGAACACGTGGCTGGGCAGCGCGACCCGGCCGGGATGGTCGCGCCGGTAGCCGGCCACGACGTCCGCGAAGACGCCGGGATCGCGCAGGGTGCTGGGCAGCATGAGCGGCATGCCCAGCTCGGCGGCGAAGTCGGCGGAGGCCGCCGAGCCGCTGCCGACCCATAACGTCGGGTGCGGCCGCTGGACCGGGCGCGGGGTGGTGGTCACGCCCTCCAGCGGGCTGCGGAACGTGCCGCGCCAGGTGACGTTCTCCTCCTGCAGCAGCTTCAGCAGCAGGCGCAGGTACTCGTGGAAGCGCGGCCGCAGGTCGGAGGGGGCGATGCCGAAGGCGACGTCGGTCTCCTTCGACACGCCCCGGGCCACGATGAGCTCGGCGCGCCCGCTGGACAGCACGTCGAGGGTGGCGAGCTCCTCCGCGACGCGCACGGGGTCGTGGTGGGCCAGCAGGGTGACGCCGGTGGACAGCCGCAGGGTGGTGGTGCGGGCCGCGATGGCGGCGAGCAGCAGCTCCGGCGCGGAGACGATGTAGCGGGTGAAGTGGTGCTCGCCGATGGCGACGCCGGTGAACCCGGCCTGTTCGGCCGCGACGGCCTGGTCGACGATGGCGCGGACGCGATCCGGCTCGGAGGACGCTCGCCCGGTGCGTGGATCCGGCAGGTGATCCCCCAGGATCAGCAGGTAGACATCCACAATCTTGGACTCTACCTGCTGATCGTCGCCTGCTCGCGGGCCCGCGTTCAGCGCAGGGCGAGCGGCACCTCCGACGCGATGCCGGTCAGCTTCTCCGGGTTGCGGACGTAGTAGAGGCCGGTGATGCGGGCGTCCTCGACCCTGACCGCGATGACGCCGTCGATCTCGCCGTCGACGCGGAGCACGAGTGCCGGGCTGCCGTTGACCACGGTGGGGTCGCCGCTGAGCGTGACCTGGGCCTTGCCGATCCCGCCGACGATGAAGCGGGCCACCTTGCCCGCGCCGACGATCGGCCGCGGCGCGGCCTGCTTGACGCCGCCGCCGTCGCTGATCAGCACGACCTCGGGGGCCAGCACGTCCAGCAGCCCCTGCAGGTCGCCGGTCTCGAACGCGCGCTGGAACGACTCCAGCGCGGCCCTGGCCACCCCCGGGGGGACCACCTCGCGGGGGCGGCGGGCGTCGACGTGCCGGCGGGCGCGGTGCGCGATCTGCCGGACGGCCGCGGTGCTCTTGCCCACGGCGGCCGCGATCTCGTCGTAGCCGACGTCGAACACCTCGCGCAGCACGAACACGGCCCGCTCGGTCGGCGACAGCGTCTCCAGCACGAGCATGAGCGCCATCGACACGCTCTCCGCGAGCTCGGCGTTCTCGGCCACGTCCGGCGTGGTGAGCAGCGGCTCCGGCAACCAGGGGCCGACGTACTCCTCCCTGCGGCGCTTCATCGAGCGCAGCCGGTCCAGCGCCCGCCTGGTCGCGATCCTGACCAGGTAGGCACGCCGGTCGAGCACCTGCTCCAGATCGACCTTCATCCACCCCAGCCAGGTCTCCTGCAGGACGTCCTCGGCGTCGGCCACCGATCCGAGCATCTCGTAGGCGACGGTGAACAGCAGGTTGCGGTGGGCGACGAACGCCTCGGTGGCGGCGTCCGCCGCGACGCCGCCGGCCGGCGGCCCGTCCGTGGCCGCCGTCAGCTCGCTGCGCTCGTCCATGTCCCGCTCCTAGCTGTTCGCTGTCCAGTGTGCTCCATTCACGAGTCGCCGCCCGCCGCCGCCGTGTGACACCCGTGACGGGTGGCGTACGCCACATGCCCGCCGTGTCACAGGGGCCGGGGCAGCCGTCGTCTCATGGTCGTCAAGGCTCATCCGCCACAGCATGGAGAACGGGAAGACATCATGAGCAAGGTCTGGTTCATCACCGGTTCGTCGCGCGGCCTGGGCCGTCAGTTCGTGGAGGCGGCCCTGTCGCGCGGCGACAGGGTGGCCGCGACCGCCCGCGCCACCGCCGGGCTGGACGACCTGGTGGCCGCCTACGGCGACGCGGTGCTCCCGCTCGCGATGGACGTCACCGACCGGGCCGCCGTCTTCGAGAGCGTCAAGCGGGCCCAGGAGCACTTCGGCCGCCTGGACGTCATCGTGAACAACGCCGGCTTCGCCCAGATCGGCGCGGTCGAGGAGCTGACCGAGCAGCAGTTGCGCGACCAGATGGAGACCAACCTGTTCGGCGCGGTGTGGGTGGTCCAGGCCGCGCTGCCCTACCTGCGCGAGCAGCGCTCGGGGCACATCGTGCAGCTCTCCTCGGCGGCCGGGCTCATCGCGATGCCGCTCGGCGGCGCGTACCACGCCTCCAAGTGGGCCCTGGAGGGCCTGAACGAAGCCCTGGCCGGTGAGGTCGCGGGCTTCGGCGTCAAGGTGACCATCATCGAGCCCGGCGGCTTCGCCACCAGGGGCGGCAAGAACCCCGACCCGCTCGACAACGGGCACGTGGCCCTGCCCGACCCGGCCTACGACGACCTCCGCGTGCGCCTGGGCGCGGTCGCGGGAAAGCAGCCCGCGGGCGACCCTGCCGCCGCCGCCCAGGCGCTCCTCAAGCTCGCCGACCTGGACAACCCGCCCCTGCGGGTGCTCTTCGGCCAGGGCTTCCACCCGATGATCCAGCAGGCCTACGCCGACCGGCTCAGGACGTGGGACGACTGGCAGGAGCTGTCGGCGCAGGCGCACGGCGATCTCGGTCAGCAGGGCGCCGCGGACAGGTAGCCGACGCCGGTGAGGCGCTCGGACAGCCGCCACAGTTCGGCGGCCGTGGCGGCGTCGCGGATGGCCCGCTCGCGGGTGCGGCGGACCGGCTCGCCCCGCAGCTGCAGCGGGCCGCCGGGGACGATGTAGCTGCCGCCCGGCAGATCCGGCTCGGTCGCCGCGTACAGGGAGGTCTTCGCCCCCTCCAGGGGCGGGCGGAAGGCGACCCGCACCAGCAGGCGGGCGAGGGCCGCGTACAGCCGCCCCCTGCTGCCGTTGGCGCCGCCGGTGAGCACGTTGGTGCGGGTGAGCCCGGGCGCCACGGCCGTGCTGCGCAGCCTGAGCCCGGCGGCGTCGGCCCGGCGCTGCAGCTCGACGGCGAAGTAGAGGTTGGCCCGCTTGGCCTGCACGTACGCGAACGCCGCGCGGTAGCCGCGCTCGGCGTTGAGGTTGCCCAGGTCGAAGCGGGCGAACCGCTGCCCCTCGCTGCTGACCGTGACCACCCGCGGATCGGGCGCGGCCAGCAGGTGGGGCAGGAGCAGGCCGGTCAGGGCGAAGGTGCCCAGATGGTCGATGCCGAACTGCGACTCGAACCCGTCGGCGGTCACGGCGTACGGCACCATCGCCACCCCGGCGTTGTTGACCAGCAGATCGAGCGGCCCGCGCCGCCAGCCGGCGGCGAACTCCCGGATGGAGGCCAGGCTGGCGAGGTCCACCTGGCGCAGCTCCAGGCGCGCGCCGGGCACCTCCTCGCGCATGCGGGCGAGCGCGGCGCCGCCGCGTCCCGGGTCGCGGCAGGCCAGCACGACGTGCGCGCCGCGGCGGGCCAGCTCGCGGGCGGTGACGTAGCCGATGCCGCTGTTGGCGCCGGTCACCACGGCGACGCGGCCGGTCTGGTCGGGAACGGACTGGAGGGTCCAAGCGGCGGAGGTCCGCATGATGTGCCACCTCGGGGAAGGACGCGACGGGGAACGCATCGCAACTCGAAGTTGCGATACGCTGATCCTGCCATCCGCTCCCGAAGTATCGCAACTCGGAGTTGCAATGTCCTCTGATCAGTCGCCCGCCAGGCCGGTCGGCCGCGGCGCCAAGGTGCGCGCCGCCGTCCACGCCGCCGCGCTCGCCGAGCTCGTCGACGTGGGTTACGCCGCGCTGACCGTCGAGAGCGTCGCCCAGCGCGCCGGCGTCCACAAGACGACGGTCTACCGGCGGTGGAAGGACCGGGAGAGCCTGCTCACCGACGCCCTGGCCGAGCACATGGCCGCCGACATCCCCGTCCCCGACACCGGCGCGATCGGCGGCGACCTGCGGGCGCTGGCCCGCTCGCTCGTCCAGGCGTTCACCAGCCCCACCGGCCAGGCCGTCCTGGCCGCCATGTTCACCGGAGCGGCCCACCTGCCGGAGATCGCCGCGGCCCGGCGGCACGTGTTCGGCGACCGGCTCGCCAGGGCCGAGCCGGTGGTGCTGCGCGCCGTCGAACGCGGCGAGCTCCCCGCCGGCACGGACGCCGCCGAGCTGCTGAGGACCCTGGCCGCGCCGATCTACCTGCGCCTGCTCATGACCGGCGACCCGGTGGACGAGAGCGTCGCCGACCGGGCGGCGCACGTCGCGCTGGCCGCCGCGCGCGCCGGCGCCCTGAGCGCTCCCGCCGGGCCGTGACCTGCCGGGGCCTGCCCCCCAGGTGAGGCGCGCTGTGGCCGTTTCCCTGACAGACCCGGCGGAGATCGCGTACGGTGACCGGTTGATGACCGGCCAAGCCCGAAAGCCACCCGGAGCCTGCTTCATGCGAACCGCAGCGGCGATCCTCTCCTTCGTCCTCGCCATCACCCTCCTGCCCGTCCAGCCCGCCGCCGCCGCGGCGCTTCCCGGCGGCAAGACCACCTTCGTCGTCTCACAGGGCCACCTGAAGGCCGCCTCCCAGCAGAACTGGCTGCGCCTGGGCAGCTACCGCTTCGCCGCGAACGGCACGGTCAGCGCCTCCCTGTACCTGTGGTGGCAGCGCCGCCCCGAGGCCAGGCAGCGCACCGGCATGGTGCCCGACCAGGGCTGCACCACCAAGGCGGGCGGCTCCGCCTCGCGCGCCCGTACCTGCCGGGTGCTCACCGCCGGCGGTTACACCGGCGCCCCCGACGAGAGCCGCACCGGGACGTACAGCATGGCGGGCGACGTGCTCACCATCCGGTGGAAGATCGCCCAGACGTGGACGGAGCAGTGGTACGTGCGCCGCTCGCCCGACGGCAGGCTGGCCCGCCTCGACCTCAAACGCAGCACCCTGGCCACGCACGGGTACGGATACGGCAGCAACGCCTCCCTCGGCACCCGGCGCGAGATGAGCTCGGTGAAGGCGTTCCCCGGCTCGCTCAGGCAGGACCTCACGAGCTGGGCCGGCGGCAGGCTCGTCACCTCCGGCAACCAGCCGTTCAGCCACTCCTCCTTCCGGGCCTGCACGACCACGACCTCGTGCCTGACCTACCTGCAGCCGTCCTCGCGCGGCGCCTGCCAGAAGTCGGGCGGCTGCCCCCGTTACGGCGGCGGCACGAAGGCCGGGGTCAGCTCCATCCAGTACTACCTGACGAAGATCTCCAACTCCGACCGCCGCGACACGATGTGGCACTGGTGCACCTGCCTGGCGATGGAGCGCCGCGAGTTCTGCTACACCGGCAACTCGCACGTCAAGCCGCTCATGCAGGTCATCGACGACCGCGGGGCCTTCCGCGGCTGGGTCGGCGCCGAGGCCTCCTTCTCGACCGGCTCGTCGCGGTCGGGGGACATGCTGGCGGTCTTCCGCCTCACCGACTTCCGCTGACGAGGCTCCTGCGGCAGCGGCGGACGTCCCGCTCCGTCAGGCGCGGACCACGGCCACGGGGCAGCGGGCGTGCTGCACCACGTTCCGGCTGACGGAGCCGAGCAGCGCCGATCCGAGAGCGCCGCGCCCGTGCGAGCCGACGACGAGCAGGTCGGCCCGTTCGGCTGCCGCGGTGAGCGCGTCCACGGGGTGCGCGCTCTGCACGTCCTCGATCACGTTGACCTTCGGGTGGTCGCGGCCGAGCGTCTTCAGCCGGTCGCGGACGACCTGGAGCCGCGCGGCGCGGACCTCGTCCATGTCGTAGACGATGTCGGGGGCGTAGGCGTGCACCGGGAGCTGCCAGGCGTGCACGGCCCTGAGCGTCGCGCCGCGCAGCTCCGCCTGCTCGTAGGCGTAGGCCAGCGCGGGCTCGCACTCCGGCGAGTCGTCCACCCCCACCACGACCTCCCCCTGGGCTGGCAGGTGCGCGGCGTGCACCACCACCACGGGGCAGTGCACGTGCCCGGCCAGGTGCATGCTCACCGAGCCCACCAGCGCGCCGGCGAACCCGCCGAGCCCGCGGCTGCCCGCCACCAGTTCCTCGGCGTCGACGGCCCGCTCGCGCAGCACGTCGGCGGGCCTGCCCGTCACCAGTTCCGTGGCGACCTCGACGGCCGGCTGCCGCTCGCGGGCCAGGGTCTCCGCCTCCTGCAACACCTGCCGCCCGCCGCGCAGCAGCGTGTCGGGCAGGGGGGCGTCGGGCCGCTTGCCGACCAGGTACCACGAGGTGTCCACGACGTGCACGATCCGCAGCGGCAGGTCCCTGCGGGCGGCGTCGGCGGCCGCCCATTCCACGGCGGCTCGCGAGGCCACGGATCCGTCCACTCCTGCGATGATCATGATTGCCTCCTTCGTCACCTCCATCGCATCATGCGCGGGGCCGCCTTGGCAGGGCCGGAGGCCGGCGAGGCGAGGGCCGAACGGCCCTGGGAGGGACGGCACGTCCCGCGTCCGCATCCGGCGGCGGCGGGGCTTCGCTGAAAGACACCCGCCGGGAGGGGAGGGACGCGGCCCCCCGCCCGGCCGGTCGGGCTCGCCACTGTGACTGCCGGTCACCACCGGACCGCTGCCGGGCGGGGGCCGCCTCGGGGATGGGGATCTCCCCCTCGGCGGGTGTCTGCTTCCATGATCACCGTACGGGCCGGGGGCCGGCAGGGCCGAAGGTCCCCGGCCGAGGTGACGAACGACCTGTACCGGGCCCGGTACAGGTCAGGCCCCTACTCCGCGTACGGCTGGTCCGCGCCCCGGCCGCTGTACCCGAGGCTCCAGATGTAGCCGTCCGGGTCGGCGAACGTGCCGCCGTACCCGCCCCACGGCAGCGCGCCGGCGGGGTTGAGGATCGTGGCGCCGGCCTTCTCGGCCTCCGCCATGACCTCGTCCACCCGCGCCTCGCTGCGGACGACGTAGGTCAGCACCAGCCCGCTGAACCCGCTGCCCTCCGGGCTGGTGCCCACCTGGCCGGCCAGCCCCTCGCGGCCGTAGAAGCCGACGGGCGAGGCTCCGTCCGACTCGAAGAACACCGAGATGCCGTAGTCGTTCTTGACCTTCCAGCCGAGGCCGTCGGTGTAGAACCGCTTGGCCCGCTCCATGTCCCGGACGCCGAGCAGGATCGAGCTCACGTGCGCCTTCATGTCGTGTCTCCTCTGTCTGAGCTGACAGGTGCGGCACCGGAGCCAGGCCCCGATGTCACATTTCCCTGTTGTGTCGGTCAATGTGAATGACCGGCGAGACGGAGGAATGTGACAGATGGTCGAGCAGGACTGGGTCAGCGGGCGGTTCACCGAGCACCAGGACCGCTTGCACGCGGTGGCCTACCGGATGCTCGGCTCACCCGGCGAGGCCGAGGACGCCGTGCAGGAGGCGTGGCTGCGGGTCAGCCGCGCCGACACGGGGCAGGTGGAGAACCCGGCCGGCTGGCTGACCACGGTCGTCGCCCGCGTCTGCCTGAACATGCTGGAGGCCCGCCGCCACCGGCGTGAGGACGCGGCCGGGACGCTGCCACCCGAGCCGGCCACGCCCGCGGGCGTCCAGCCGGCCGGGCGGGCCGGCCCCGAGGAGGAGGTGCTGCTGGCCGATTCGGTCGGGGTCGCGCTGATGGTGGTGCTGGACACGCTGGCGCCCGCCGAACGGCTCGCGTTCGTCCTGCACGACGTGTTCGCCGTGTCGTTCGGCGAGATCGGCGAGATCATCGACCGCTCCCCCGCCGCGGCCCGGCAGCTGGCCAGCCGGGCCCGGCGCCGGGTGCGGGGAGCGGCCGGAGAGTCCGAGGCCGCGCGGTCGGCGAAGCGGGACCTCGTCGAGGCCTTCCTGTCCGCCTCCAGGAACGGGGACTTCGCCGCCCTGATCGACATCCTCGATCCTGACGTGGTGGTCGGCGAGATCCGCGGCGGCCAGGCGGTGGCGACCTTCTTCGCCGGCGGGGCGAGGGCGGCCCTGCTCGCCCTGGTCGACGGCGTGCCGGCGGCCGTCTGGCTGCACCGGGGCCGGCCGCGGGCCGTCTTCTCGTTCACCGTCACCGGCGGGAGGATCAGCCGCATCGCCATCGACACCGATCCCGGCCGGCTCGGCGGCCTCGACGTCGTCCTGCTCAAGGAGCGGCGTTGAGCGGCCCGCGGCTGCGGCTCTCGCGGTTCGCCCTCGCCGTCCACGACCTGGACCAGGCGCTCGGCTTCTACCGTGACGTGCTCGGCTTCGAGGTGCGCGACGCCGACGACGCCGACGACGCCGCCGCCGACGCCGGCGGGGCGCGATGGGTGAGCGTCGGCCCGCCCGCGCAGCCGGACGTGCGGATCCTTCTCGGGTCGCCCGGCGCGGGCCCGGGTGTCCCGCCGGCGGACCGGCGGGCGATCGAGGAGCTGCTGGCCAAGGGGCTGCTGGGCCGTCTCGTCCTCGTCACCGACGACTGTGACGCCACGTTCGGGCTCCTGGAGGAGGCGGGGGCCGAGGTGATGCAGGAGCCGATCGGGCGGCCGGACGGCAGCCGCGACTGCGCCTTCCTCGATCCGTCCGGCAACCTCGTGCGCTTCACCCAGCCCGGAGGCTGTTGAATCGTTTTCCAGATCAGCGGGGCGCGGCGGTCGAGGCGCGGACGACGAGGGTCGGCGTGACGGTGAAGCGTACGGGTGTTCTGCGGCCTTCGATGCGTTCGAGCAGGAGCTTGCCGGCGGCGCGGCCCATCTCGTGGCCGTCCTGGTCGATGCTGGTCAGGGAGATGTTGGGCAGCGCGGCCAGGTGGGTGTTGTCGTAGCCGGCGACCGACACGTCCGCCGGGACGGACAGGCCGGCCTCGTGGGCGGCGGCGAGGGCGCCGAGCGCCGCCTGGTCGGCGCCCGCGAAGATCGCCGTCGGGCGTGGTGCCCGGCGCAGCAGCTCGCGGGCGCCGTCGTAGCCGCCCTGCTCGTGGTAGAAGCTGGTCGCGATGGCGATCTCGTCCTCGAGGCCGTGCTCGCGCATGACCCGCTCGTAGGCCGCCGACCGGATGCTGTGCAGCAGGTCGGCGGACCTGGCGATGCTGTCGTCCTGGTGGGTGATGTGCGCGATGCGGCGGTGGCCCAGCTCGATGAGGTGCCTGACCACGAGCTCGGCGCCCGCCTCGTCGTCGTCGAAGACCGAGTCGTAGTGGGGCGAGCGTTCGTGGCGGGCGAGCACCACGACGGGCTTCTCCTTGGCCACCTCCTCCAGCCGCGCCTTCGACGCCAGCGGGGCGACCATGATGATGCCGTCCACCTGCCGGGACAGCAGGGCGTCCACCGCCCGCTGCTCGACCTTGCGGGTGGCGCCGCCCTGGATCATGAACGCCTGGTAGTCGGTGGTCTCGAGGTAGGCGGTCAGCCCGTCGAGGATGTCGGCGAAGAACGGGTTGCGGATGTGCGGCAGGACGAGGCCGAGGGTGAAGGTGCGGCCGCGCATGCCGCGGGCGACCGCCTGGGGCCGGTAGCCGAGCTCCTCGATGGCGGTCTTGACCTTGTTCTTCATGGCCGGGCTGACGCCGTAGGCGTTGTTGAGCACCTTGGACACCGCGGTGACGGAGACCTGTGCGTGGCTCGCCACGTCGGCGATCGTCACTCGTCGTCGTGGGCCGGACGTGACCATGGAACTCCATTTCCGAGGCGTCGTCCGATTCTACGAGCTCACGGCGGCGCCGCGTCTCCCCGCCGCCCTCGTGCATACCGATACCCGAAAGCACCGCATACCAGTGAACTGACGTGCGGTGACTGCGGGAACCGTTATTCGGATCTCCCTTGACGACACATCCCGCAACGCTTACGTTAACGGCGTCTGCAAGGTTCTTAAATCGTTTTAGAGCCGCAGGGAGTGACTTGTGTCCTCATTACGCCGCCGCATCCGCTTATGGGCAGGACTGGGAGTGACGTTCACCCTCGTCCTCGGGCAGCCCCTCCACCCCGCGCCGGCCGCCGCCGGACAGCCCCACGTCGAGGTCGTGGACCTGCGCGTGGACGGCCGGCGCGACCAGCCCCTCGGCCTCGACAACCCCGCCCCCTTGCTGGGCTGGCGGATGAACCCGGCCCGGCGCTCCGCCGGCCATCCGTGCCACCGGCCCGGCTCCCGGGCCGCCTGCCCGGCCGACGCGCAGACCGCGTACCAGATCCAGGTCGCCGCGAGCGAGAGCGATCTCGGCCGCGGGCGGCTGCTGTGGGACTCCGGGAAGGTGCGCTCCGCCGTCCAGTCCGGCGTCCGCTACGCCGGACGGCCGCTCGCCTCGCGGCAGCGGGTCAGCTGGCACGTACGCGTCTGGGACGCCGGCGAGCAGCCCTCGGACTGGAGCCGGCCGTCCTCCTGGGAGATGGGCCTGCTCCAGCAGAGCGACTGGGGGCAGGCACGCTGGATCGACCACCCCGGCCGCACCGAGACGCAGCCCATGCCGATCTTCGCCCGCGCGTTCGACCTCGACCGGCGCAGGCGCGTGGCGAGCGCCCGCCTCTACCTGTCCGGCGTCGGCCTGCACCTGCCGACCCTGAACGGCCGCGAGCTCACCGGCGAGGTGCTCGCCCCCGGCAACTCCAACTACCAGCTCTCCAGCGAGTACCGCACCTACGACCTCACCCGCGCCCTGCGCGCCGGCGCCAACACCCTAGGCGTCCGGCTCGGCAACGGCCCCGCCTACGTGCGGCGCAGCGTCACCAACCCGGCCGTCGGCCGCACCTCCCCCTACTCCTGGTGGCAGAGCCAGCTCAAGGGCAGCGGCACCCTGACCGCCGCCACCGCACCCGGCGCCACCACCGTGTCCCTGGACAGCGTGACCGGCTACCACGTCGGCGGCACCGTCAACATCGACACCGGAGACGGCGGCGGCAACCTCGAATCCCGCACGATCACCGCGATCGGCGCCTCCGACATCACCTTCACCCCCGCGCTCGGCAGGCCCCACTCCGCCGGCGCGACGGTGACCGGCTCGGGCAACAACATCGCCGCCAGCGACCCGAGCGCCGGCGCTGCGGTGACCCCGCGCCTGATCGCACGCATGGAGATCACCTACACCGACGGCTCGCCGGACGTGATCGTCTCCGACCGGAGCTGGCGCACCGCCCTGGGCCCCCTGGTCACCGACGCGTGGTACTCCGGCTCCGACCACGACGCCCGCCGCGAGCAACCCGGCTGGGACCTCCCCGGCGCCGACCTCTCCCCTGCTGCCGAGCGCCGCGACGGCACCCCCATGGCCTGGACGGACGCCGGCATCGCGCCGCCGCCGAACCTCGCCACCCGGCTCGTCGCCCGCACGGCCGAGCCGGTCAAGGCCGTCGAGACCTTCACCCCCGTCTCGCTGACCAACCCCGCGCCGGGCGTCTGGGTGTTCGACTTCGGGCAGAACATCGTCGGGTGGCCGCAGCTGAACCTCAAGGGCACCGTGCCGGCCGGCACCGTGATCCGCATGTCACCCGCCGAATCGCTCGCCCCCGACGGCACCGTCGACCAGGCCTCCCTCATGGGCGGAGGCGGCAACCGGGGCCGCGACCTGTTCAACACCTACACCACGGCCGGGCTGCGCGGCGGCGAGAGCTGGCACCCCGACTTCAACTACTTCGGCATGCAGTGGGTCCAGGTCACCGGCCTGCCCGAGGGCTACACCCCGGACGAGAACCTGATCAAGGGCATCCGGCTCCAGGCCGACACCCCCGTGTCCGGACGGGTGACCACGTCCGACGCCCGGATCAACCGCATCCACAAGATGTCCCGCTACTCCTTCGCCTCCAACATCATGTCGGTCTTCACCGACTGCCCCGGCCGCGAGAAGCTGTCCTACCCGGCCGACTACACGATGCCGATGGGCGCCATCCACCGCGACCACGACCTCGCCGCGTACCTGAAGACGACCATGCGGCACCTCGTGGAGGGCCAGTCGCTCGCCGACACCCCGATGCGCGGCAACGTCGCACTCAAGACACCCGTCTACGACTGGGGCTACAGCGGCCGCTTCGGCGACGAGATCAACTGGGGCAACGCCATCATCCTCGTCCCGGCCATGCTGTACGAGCTGTACGGCGACACCAAGACCATGAGCCGCTACTACGACCGGATGGTGGACTTCGCCGACTACATCCAGCGGCAGAAGGCCGGCACCGGCGAGAACGCGCACATCGTGGACGCCGCCCTGGCCGACTGGGTCTCCGCCGACCAGACCTCCGGCCGGATCACCGGCACCTGGGGCTACTACGTCATGATCACCAAGCTGGCCATGATGGCCGGGCTGACCGGCCACACCGACGACGCCACCCGCTACCAGGCGCTCGCCGCCGACATCAAGACCGCCTTCAACAGCCACTTCTACAACCAGCAGCTGCGCCGCTACACCACCGGCGGCAACGCCGGCACCACAGGCGCCACCCAGACCGCCCAGGCGCTCGCCCTCGACGCCGGCCTCGTCCCCGACGGGGAACGCCAGGCCGTCATCGACGCCCTCGTCGAGCTCGTCCACGCCTTCCACCCCAACGGCGAAGGCCCGCACTTCAGCGGCGGCACCATCGGCATGGCCCCCACCGTCCGGGCCCTGGCCGACGGCGGGCGCGACGACGTCCTGTGGGAGCTGCTGCAGAGCGACGCCCAGCCCAGCTACGGCTACTTCATGGCCTCCACCCCCGCCAACCCCGGCGGCATGACCACCATCGGCGAGCGCTGGAACCGCGGCGACTCCAAGAACCACATGATCCTCGCCCAGATCGAGGAGTGGTTCCACACCGGCCTGGCCGGCATCCGCGCGGCCGACGGCTCCATCGCCTACCGCGAGCTCGTCATCCAGCCCAAGCCGGTCGGCGACCTCGCCTACGTCAAGGGCAGCTACGACACACCCCAGGGCACCGCCCGATCGGAGTGGACCAGGAACGATCGGCGCTTCGAGCTGAAGGTCGGCATCCCTGCGAACACCACCGCCGAGGTGTGGGTCCCGGCCGGGGACCGGCGCCTGGTGACGGCACCGCACCGGGCCACGTTCCTGCGGATGGACGGTGAACACGCCGTCTACCGGGTCGCCTCGGGCTCCTTCACGTTCGTGGCGGCACACACCGGACCGGGCACGTAGGCACGACCGTGATGCGAGGGCCCCGCCCGGTGGCCGCGACTGCGGCTACCGGGCGGGCTCTCCTACGGCGACCATGACGGCAGCCTCCCGACCGGCGGGCCCGGGCGGGCTCCCGCGCGGTCACGTCTGCACTCCCGCGTGGTCACGTGTGCACTCCCGCGCGGGCTCGGGCGGACTCCCCCGCAGGCTCGGGCGGACTCCCACGCAGGCACAAGCGCCGCCTCCGGTGAGCACGCGCGGGCGCTTCCCCGTGCCGGGGCGGCCAAGGCCGGTCACACCGGCGGGAAGCGCTCGTGGCTGTCCTTACTCCCCGGCCTCCGGTGTGGCGCCGTCCACTGCGGCGAGCGCCGTCCGGCAGAGGGCGAGCAGTTTCTCGTCCTCACCGACCGCCGCGCTGTGGTGGCTGTCGTCGCTCGCGTTGTGCCGGCGCACCCGGCCCAGCTCGGCGGCCAGCAACCCGGCAACGTTCGCCGCCTCCGGCCCCATCTCGGCCCAGAGCGCGGCGACCTCGCCCCGCGTGTGCACGTTCGCCGCCCAGGCCCGCTCCAGCACCGGCAGCACCGGCCCCGGGTCCCCGGTCGCCCGCCACAACGCGCGGGCCGCCGACAGCGGCAGCCAGTGGTGCGGGTCCTTACGCCGGGCCAGGCGCCGCAGCCGCGCCAGGTACGGCCTCGCCGCCGGGCCGATCGCGGCAAGCAACTCCGTCCCGTCCCGCCACGCGTACGGGCTGTCGTCGTCAAGACAGCGCCCGGCGACCGCGAGCGCAGCATCGGCCTCACCACGGACCTCGGCCTCACCACGGACCTCGGCCTCACCGCGGACCTCGGCGCGGGCGTCGCCGTGGCCTCGGCCATTGCCGTCCGCGTTGCCGTGGGCGCGGCCGTGGCCATGGGCGTCGGCGTGAGCGCGGCCGTGGCCATGGGCGTCGGCGTGAGCGCGGCCAGCAGCGTCGGCGTGAAGGTGGGCGTCGCCACGGTCATGGCCACAGACGTGGCCGTCGTTGTTGGCGTTGGTTGCCTGGCTTATTCGCCACAACGCCTCGGCCGCCGGCACCGCCAGCCGCCGGTCCTGGCCGGCGGCGGCCTCGCGCAGGATCGGCAGGCATGCCGGCTCGGCGGGCGCGACGGCCACGAGCGCGCGGAGCACGGCGGGGGTGATCGGCCCGTCGAGCAGGTCGGGCAGGGCCTCGGCGGCGACGGGGCCGATGGCGGCGAGCGCGTACGCCATGCCGTCGCGGCGATGGTCGTGCGGGTCGCCGGCGGGCAGGTCGCGCAGGCGGCGGCGCACCAGCGGCACCAGCGGGGCGGCGCGCGGCCCGAAGGGGACCAGGAGCGAGCCGGTGTGGCGGGGCAAGGGCTCGCGGTCGAGGACCCAGGCCAGCATCGGCAGGGCCCGCTCGTCCCCCGCATGGCTGAGCGCTTCCAGCGCCCCGCCGACGGTCGGCAGGTCACCGGGCCACTCGACGACCCAGGCCAGGTGCCCCTCGTCGGCGCTCGTGTGCGGCAGCGCCCGTACGGGAGCGGCCCCCAGCGCCTCCACCAGCGCGCCGGCGGCCGGCGCGGCCAGCGGGCCCAGCGACTGCAGCACGTTGACGGCACGCGGGCGCGTCCGTGCGTGCCCGTCGCGGACCTGCTCGCCGATCGCCCCGACCAGCTCTCCGTAGTCGCCGCGCCAGCCCTCGATGAGCAGGCTCGACGGCCACAGCGCGTCCAGGCGGCACTCCCAGTCCGGTGCGCGCAGCAGCGCGGTCAGCAGGCGCACCCGGTCGGCCACCCGGTCGCCGTAGGAGGAGCTCAGGCTGCGCACCAGCTCGGCGGCCCGGGGCGCGCGCCGGCCCTCGTCCTCCCGCTCGCGCAGCCGGCGCACGGCCCCGACGAGCGTGCCGGTCTCGAAACCCGCGGTCGGGACGCCGGCCGTGCCCGAGCGGTAGACGGCGGCGACCATCCGCAGCGCGTCACCGACCTCGACCAGCGGCGAACCACCCGTCGGCCCAAGCCCGCCGTCACTCCCCTGGCCGGGTGGGCTCCCGCCCGGCTCGCCATCAGCGCCCAGGCCGGGTCGCTTCCCGTCCGCCACACCAGGACCGCCATCACCGCCCAGGCCGGATCGACGCCCGCCCGCCCCGCCGGGACCATGGTTACCGCCCTGACCGGGCCGGCTCTCTCCCGTCGCGCCGGGACCGTCGTCACTCACCCGATCGGGCCGGCCCGCGGCAGGCAGCGAGGTGAGCTCGGCCAGGGCGACCAGCCGAAGCTCCGGGTCCGGATCGGCGGCGACGATGCCGGCCAGCAGGTCGCGCGGCGCCGCGCCGGACTCCCCCGCGCGCCGCGCCAGCGTGCCCAGCGTACGGAGGAACGCGGCCCGCACGCTCGTGTCGCCCTCGTCCGCCAGCCGGGCCGTCAAACGGGCGAGCGCCGCGCGGCCCTGGCCGGTGCAGGCGGGCAGGACCTCGGCCGCCGCTTCCCGCACCCGCGGATCGGCGTCCTCAAGCAGGCGCTCCCACAGCGGGTACGCCGCCGCGACCGCCTGGTTGGCCTTCCGGTACGGCCCCGACAGCTCGTCGGGATCCTCGGCCGAGCCGATGCCGGCCAGCAACCGCACCACCTCCGCCCGCCCGGGCAGCCCCGGGCGGGCGGCGATGCGCAGCAGGAACGGGATCGCCGCGAGCGTGCAGGGGTAGACGTCACCCTGGTGGTGCGCGCCCGCGTACATGCCGTCGAGCGCGGTCTCGCGAACGGCGGGATCGGGGTGCGCCAGCCCGCGCAGCAGCTCCGGCACGTCGCCCGCGGAGCCGTAGGCGTGCCGCATGCGGCTCCAGCGAACCTCGTCCAGCCCGGCGAACAGATCAGCGGCCTCGTCCATGGGCGGCCATCCTGCCGGACGCCGCCGACAGTCTTCGACCCCGCGAGCCCATGGTGACACCCCGGCCTGCGAGCCGATGGTGACAGCCGGTCCGCGAGCCGATCATGACAGCCGGTCCGACGCCTTTACGTTGTAGATTTTGCCTGGATGCCCGGTGGCCGCGACTGTCCACTGCTCCGAGGGTAGAGGGAGGGCTCACCTAGTCAGGGAGGTCCTGATGGACACCCCGCGCACTGCGGCCACCCGCTCCCCCGTGCAGCTCGCCGCGCTCGTCGTCGGCGTGGTGTTCCTGCTCGTCGGCGTGCTCGGCTTCATCCCCGGCATCACCACCGGCTACGACGACCTGCGGTTCGCGGGCCATGAGTCCGACGCGCACCTGCTCGGCGTCTTCCAGATCTCCATCCTGCACAACATCGTCCACCTGCTGTTCGGCATCGCCGGGGTGCTGCTCGCCCGCACCTGGAGCGGCGCGCGCAACTTCCTCGTCGGCGGCGGGGTGATCTACCTGTTGCTGTGGATCTACGGCATGCTGGTCGGCCACGACAGCCCGGCCAACTTCGTCCCGCTCAACGCCGCCGACAACTGGCTGCACCTGGTGCTGGGCATCGGCATGATCGCCCTCGGCCTGCTCCTGGGCCGCCGCCGCGTGACCGCCGGCCACTGAGCACCGCTCCCGCCGAACCAACCGGATATTTTACCCAGCCGCGTAATCGCCGACTGGGACGGCAAAAGCAATCCCCGCCGGGCACCTCACAGGCGGGGATTGCTTTTGCCGTATTTGCACCGCTTTTGGGGCGATATGTACCTTCGGTAGGCGGCGGTGCACGTACGGACACCTTGCTGTGGTGTCGTCGCCCGCCCCGCCGGCCGGACCGAGCGCCAGGCCGCTCCCGCATCCGAAGCCCGAACCCGTCCCGGTCGGCGGCACGAAAGCAAGGAGTCATCACCTCATGCTCAAGCCCCGGCTTGCCGCCACCCTCAAGAACCGGATCTCCGAGCGCTTCGGCCTCGCCGTCGGCGGCGCGATCCTGGCGGGCGCCGCCGCTCTGACCGGAGTGGTGGGCACGGCACTGGCCTCGCCCGCCGGGCATGTCGCCGCGCACGAGACCCGGCAGGAAGCCCACCGGCTCTCCTACGGCCTGGACATCTCCAACTACGAGCCGCTCTACGACTGGAGCGCCAGCTCGGCCCAGTTCGGCATCGTCAAGGCCACCGAGGGCACCGGCTTCCGCGACGCGTCGTTCGCCAGGAACTGGCGCGAGCTGGGCGACAAGGGGATCGTCCGCGGCGCCTACCACTACGGTCACCCCGGCAACGACCCCATCGCCGAGGCCGACCACTTCCTCGCCGCGGTGAACGCGCAGCCGGCCGCGCCCGGCGACCTGCTGGTGCTGGACCTGGAGACGACCGACGGCCGGTCCGTCGACGAGGTCAACGCCTGGGCCAGGGCCTGGCTGTCCCACGTGAAGGCCAGGACCGGGGTCACCCCGATGTTCTACAGCGGCTGGAACTTCGCCGACACCTACGGCAGGGGGCTGGCCGAGTACCCGCTCTGGGTGGCGCACTACGGCAGGGACAAGGGCATGATCACCCCGCCCGCCGACTGGAAGTCCTGGACGATCCACCAGTACACCGACTCGCCGGTCGACCAGAACGTCTCCGCGCTGAGCCCCGGCCAGCTACGCGAGCTGGGCAGGGCCTCCGCGTAAGATTCACCGCCCGCGCCCATCGCACCGCGCGACGCTCCCGCCCATCGCGCGCCGTGACGCCCCGCCGCCCGCGCCCATCGTGCCGGGCGGCGCCGTTCGCCCGGCCCGGCCGCCCGTTCCCGCCGACGCTAGCGGCTCCCGCCCAGCAGCTTGCCGAGCAGCGCACCCAGCTGGCCGCGCTCGTCATCGGTGAGGGCCTGGAAGGTGTCGTCGAGGAAGGCCGGGATCGAGGCCTGCGCGGCGGCGAGCCGCCGCCGGCCCGAATCGGTGATGGTGACGGCGTAGGAACGCCGGTCACGGGGGTTGCGCTCCCTGCGGACGTGCCCCTCCCGCTCCAGATCGTCGCAGACGCCGACCATGACGCTGCGGTCGATGCGCAGCTCCTCGCTGAGGGTCTGCTGCGAGCAGGGGCCGACGGCGTCGAGCATCCGGAGAACGAGATGCTGCCCCACCCCGAGCCCCTCCTCGGCGGCGTGCGCGTCCGCGGCTCTGGCCACCGCGGCAGAGGCCCGGCACAGCGCGATGTCCAGCCGCTCGGCCGCCAGTCGCGGGAAGTACGCCGTCCCGCGGGCCGCCTTGGTCGTCGTCGCCATCGCCGTCCTTCCGTTCGGAGCCGCCAGTCTATATCCGTACAGATAGTTTGACTATAGACGATCTGTAGGCATACGGTTTCTCGCATCATCTGCATCCCAACTGTTTGCATCCAGATGAAAAGAGGGACGTCGTGATGCTGGACCTGAACCCCGACGAGCTGCTGAGCACCACCCGCGCGGTGCGCAAGCGGCTCGACCTCACCCGCCCCGTGCCGCGCGAGCTGATCGAGCAGTGCGTGGACCTGGCCGTGCAGGCGCCCACCGGCCGCAACCGGCAGCGCTGGCACTTCCTCGTCGTGACCGAGCCGAAGCAGCGCCGCGCCGTGGCCGACCTCTTCCTGCGCGCCCAGGCCCTGGCCACAGGCCAGCCGCTGACCGAGCGCGACCTGTGGCGGATGAGCCACCACCCCGGCTCCACCGACCGCGTCTTCGACGGCCTGCGCCACCTGGCCGCCAACATCCACCGGGTGCCCGCCTTCGTCATCCCCGCCGTGGAGGGGCGCACCGACGGCGCCCCGGTGACCGTGCAGGCCGGGACGTGGGGATCGATCCTGCCCGCGGTGTGGAGCTTCATGCTGGCGGCGCGGGCGCGCGGCCTGGGCACGGTGTGGACGACGGCGCAGGGGCCGCTGGAGCCTGAGCTGGCCCGGGTGCTCGGGGTGCCGTACGAGGAGGTCATGCTGGCCGCGTTCATCCCGCTGGCCTTCACCGTCGGCACCGATTTCAAGCCCGCTCCCCGCGTCCCGCGTGAGGAGGTCCTGCACTGGGAACGCTGGTGAGCGGCCGGGCCGGTCGCCGCCCGCGGCCCGCCCGGCATGCGTGCGACGCCGGGCGCGGCCGTCATGATCACGACCTTGAGCTCGGAGTCCGCCGTCGGTCAGCACGTCGCAGCCGACCGGCACGGGGAGCCCGCCTGGCCCTGACCGGGTCCTGCCGCCCTAGGGACGGCGGTCCGGGATCCAGGAGCCGTGGAAGCCGGTCGGCACGCCGCGGGGCAGCTCCACCGACGCCACCGGCCCGCCCTGCACGCGGCCGGCGTCGAGGACCAGGAGCTGCGAGGCGGAGCCGTCGCGGCGGGTGGCGACGGCCATCAGCCAGCCGTCGTCCTCCCGGCGCGGCCCCTGCGCCGCGGGCACGAACACCGCCTCGCCGATCATCGTGTCGCCGTCCAGGACGTGGGCGGCGCTCGTCCCGTCGTGGAGGTCGTACTTGACGATCGCGCAGCGGTCGCGGCTGCGCGGCTCGCCGCCGGTGACCGTGTAGAGGAAGCGCGAGCGCCGCCCGGTCAGGTCGTCGTCGATCGTCGGGAACTCCACCACCCGGTCGTCGAGCCGCTGCTCGGCGGCGGCGCCGGTGGCCGGGTCGAGGGTCCAGCGGTGCAGGCGGGCGCGGCCGACCGCCGGGTCCTGCGGGGCGAAGCCGCGCGCGGCGTCGGCCCGCGACAGCAGCGCCCACAGCGCCGTCCACTCGGCCGGCGAGTAGCGGACCGCGTCCACGACGACCCGGCCGGTGGCGTCCTCGTGCGCGTTGCCGACGTGGAAGACCCAGCACGGCTCGATCTCGAACCAGGTCACCGCGGCCTGCGGCCGGTCGTGCCGCATCAGGCCGAGGCGGGCGCCGTGGGCCTCGTCCCAGCCGTACGGCATGCCCTGGCCGGCGAGCGCGAGCTGGAAGGTCATCGGCAGGTCGAGCCAGACGACGTGGTGCTCGGTGACGGCGAAGTCGTGCATCATCGTGCCCGCCCGCACCGGGACCTCGCGGCTGTGGACGAGCTCGCCCTTGGCGTCCAGCCGGTGGTAGGTCAGGAACGGCGGGCGGAAGCCGTAGCCGAAGAAGTGCAGCTCGCCGGTGTCCGGGTCGCGCTTGGGGTGGGCGGTCATGGCGGTGGTGAGGCGTCCGCCGAAGTCGCAGGGGCCGACGGTGCCGAGCTCGGGCGTCACCTCGTACGGCAGGCCCACCTCGACCAGGGCGTAGATGCGGTCGGCGTGGGCCATCACGTGGGTGTTGGCCGAGGTCGAGGCCAGGTCCACCCTGCCGTCGGGGCTGACGAACGGCCTGCCGTGGAAGGCCCCGGTGCGCACCCACCGGTTGCGGTACCACTCGGCGCGGCCGGCGCGCAGCCGTACGCCGTGCAGCATGCCGTGGCCCGCCTGGAGGTGGCCGCCGCGCCGGCCGGGCAGGGGGTTCGGGCCGTTGCGGAGGTAGCGGCCGTCCAACTCGGGCGGCAGCGCGCCGGTCACGGGCAGGTCCACGGCGTCGATCTCGTCGGGGACCGCTTCGAGGTGGCCGGGGAGGTCGTACTGTTCGACGGTCTCGGGGTCGATCACGGCGCCCCTCCAGCGGAGTCGGGAGAGCGTCACCATAGAACGGGGCCACGGCGTCGCCCAGGGTCGTCACGGACACAGTTCCGCCCCGCTGGGGTGCCGGTCAAGGCCGCGGCAAGCAAGGTCGCGCCCCCGGCGGTTCGGCTGGGTTCGCCGCAGGGTGTTGCCTATCGTGAGCGCCTGTTGCCCAGGAAAGGCGGATTCAGGATGCTCCATCGGCAAGCTGCGCGGCCCGTGCGCGGGAAGCCGGCATGAGCCGGTCACGGTACTCCCGGGTGGCGGGGGTGGCGGTTCACGTGCCGGACGGCGGCCTGACGACGCCGCAGCTGGAAGACCTGCTGGCCGAGCGCAACCCCGGGATCCGCGTGCCGCGCGGCCTGATCGAGCGGCAGAGCGGCGTGCGGAGGCGGCACGTCGCCCCGCCGGAGTGCATGGCGTCGGATCTGGCGGTGGCGGCGGCCCGCGAGCTGCTGCGGCAGACCGGGCACACGCCGCCGTCGATCGACCTGATCATCTACGCGGGCGTGTCCGGCGACGCCGTCGAGCCCGCGACGGGGCACATGGTCGCGAGCAAGCTGGGGGCCGGGTGCCCGGTCTTCGACGTGCGGGACGCCTGCAACAGCGTCCTGCGGGCGATCCACCTGGCCGACGCGCTCATCACGGCCGGTCACCACCGTACGGTCCTGGTCGTCTGCGGCGAGGTCGTCACCACCGGCATCCGGTGGCGCGTGGAGTCGCAGGAGGACTTCGAGCCGGCGATCCCGTCCTACACGGTGTCCGACTCGGGCTCGGCACTGCTGCTGGAGTCCAGCGGCACTCCTGGGGTGCTCGGGCACCGGTTCGGGGCGAACTCCGCGTACTGGGAGTCCTCGATCATGCCGTTCGTCCGGGACGACTCCGGTGGTTTCCGCGCCGGCGACTTCGCCATCGACCCCATCGCACTGGCCATCGGGGTGCAGAAGCTGGACCTGAGCGTGCTGCGGCAGCCGCTGGCCGAGCGCGGGCTCGGCTGGGAGGACATGGCCGTGGTGTGCGCGCACCAGCCGTCGCTGGCGGCGCTGCACTGGCTGTGCGAGCTGATCGAGCTGCCCAGGGACAGGGCCGAGGTGACGATCGCCGAGCACGGCAACCTCGCCGCCTCCACGTTGCCGATGCAGCTGCACCAGGCCGAGCGGGCGGGGCGGCTGCGGCGGGGCGACCTCGTCGCCCTGGTGGGCGTGGCCAGCGGGCTCAGCTCGGGGACTGTGCTGCTGCGCTGGTGACAGCGTGCGGGGCGGGCACGGCGGTGGCGGTGGCCGGAGCGGGCAGCCCAGGGCGCACCCCGCGAGCCCCCAGAGTGAGTGATCGTGACAACCGGACGATGGGCGCTGGGCGGCGAGCTGAGCGTCGCGAGGATCGGCTACGGCGCGATGAAGCTGACCGGCTGGCCGAGGGGCGACCGGCCCGGCCGCGACACCGCCCTGGCGGTCCTGCGGCGGGCCGTGGAGCTCGGGGCGAACCTGCGCTCGCTCGGCGTGGACCGCCTCGACGTGGTGAACCTGCGGATGGGCGCCCTCGACGGGAGCTCGCCGGTCGCGCCCCTGGAGACGCTGCTCGCGCTGCGCGAGGAGGGCCTGATCCGCCACCTGGGCGTCTCCAACGTCACGGCCGCCGAGTTCGCCGAGGCCAGGAAGCTCGCGCCGATCGCCTGCGTGCAGAACCTCTACAACCTGACGCGGCGCGAGGACGACCCGCTGGTCGACGCCTGCGCCCGGGCCGGGGATCGCCTACGTGCCGTTCTTCCCGGTCGGCGGCTTCCAGCCGCTCACGGCCGCGCGCCTGGACGCCGTCGCCGCCCGGCACGGCGCGACGGTGCCGCAGGTGGCCCTGGCCTGGCTGCTGGCCCGATCGCCGAACATCCTGCTCATCCCCGGCACCGGCTCGCCTGTCCACCTGGAGGAGAACGTCGCGGCGGGCACGCTGGAGCTGTCCCCCGCCGATCTCGCGGAGCTCTCGGAGCTCGGGTAGCGGCGCAGGTCAGGCCCACCAGCCGCCGGCGACCTCGACGCCCTCGCTGTCGAGGGCCTTGTGCCACACGGGGTCGCGCAGCAGCCGCGCCTCCCAGACCCGCACGACGCCGTCGGGCCCCGTGACCGCGTCCTCGCCGGACGGGTGCAGGAACAGCTCGCTGGTGCCCTCGGGAAGGGCGGCGAGCCGGCGCAGGTAGTCGTCCCGCAGCCGCTCGTAGCCGCCGAGCTCGCGGGCGGTGCGGCGGTTGGTCGCGATCGTCTGAGGGATGGCGACGCCGAGCGCGTCGGCGTGGGCGACGGCGCGTTCGTGGGCCGCGGCGAGGGGCGGCGGGAGGGGGCCGCCGAAGTACGGCTCCGGGTCGCGGGGCAGCCGGAAGGCCAGGCCGTGACGGGCGCACCAGGCGAGCGTCTCGGCCAGCCAGGATCTGCCGTGCAGGCCGTACAAGGTGCCGGAGTGGGAGTCGGCGGCCACGGGCGCCAGGCCGCGCTCGCGCATCCACCGCAGTTGCGCGTCCGCCTCGCCGATGACGTCCCCGGCCTCGCCGCGGGCGCCGAGCACGAACGGGTCGTCGCTGAGCGTCCCGTCCGGGTCGGCGAGGCCGGCCGCGCCGCCGAGCGGACGCCAGCGCGGCAGCCCGCGCTCGCTGGTGAGCGTCACGTGCAGGCGCGGCACGACGCCGGTCGCCGCCACCCGCCGCGCGGCCCGCTCCGCCTCCGGCGAGACGCAGATGAGCGTCGTCGCGGACACCTGTCCCTCGGCGAGCAGCGCGACGATGACGTCCGTCGTGCCCGGCTCCCTGCCGAGATCGTCGGCCGTGATCACGACGCGCCGGCTCATCGGGGCCCCTCCGAGCCGCTGTCGCCGGTCTGCGGCGCGACCGGCTCGCCTCCGGAACCGGGAGGCGGCGCGACCGGCTCGCCGCCGGGGCCGGGAGGCGGTGGCGAGGCAGGCTCGCCCGCCTCGGGCGGCGTCTCGATCGGCACCGAGACGAACCGCGCCGCGACCGCGCCGATCGCCGTCAGCACGAACGGGTACACGCACAGGTACACCCGGAACGCCAGGCCGGGGTCGGCGCCGGGATCGGCCCCCGAGTTGTAGCCGAAGAACACGCCGAGCGAGGTGAGCGCGAGCCCGGTCACGATCCCGTTGAGCCGGGAGAAGAACCCGAAGGCGGACAGGAAGAGCCCTTCCCGGTGCTCCCCGTTGCGGGTCGCGTCGGCGTCCAGCACCCGCGCGACGATGAGGTCGTTGGTCGCGAGCATGCCCGACCACCCGGCCCCGACGAGCACCCCGGCGGCGATCGCGGTGACCAGGTCGGTGGCGAGGAACAGGACGGCGAAGCTGATCGCGAGGACGGCGAACGCGAGCCGCCACGTCCACAGGGCGCCGCGGCGGGCCACGACGCGCGTCCACACCGCGAGGCCGGCCGCCGAGACGAGGATGACCACGCCCTGGAGGTAGAGCGCGTCACCGACCGGCAGGCCGAGCGAGTAGCGCACGTAGAGCTGGATGCCCGACAGCACGAGCGCCATGGCGATGCCGTAGCAGGCGCCCGTGAGGCCCACCGTCCAGAACATCGGGTTGCGCACGATCGACCAGATGCTGGCCAGCAGCCGGGGCCGCTCGCTGGTCGAGTAGCGCGGCCTCTCCCGCGCGCTGAGCGCCATGAACACGATCACGGCGACCGCGATCGCGCCGTAGACGATCGCGGTGGTCCGGAAGCCCTCGGTGGACTCCTCGGTGCCGAACACGCTCGTCGTTAGCAGCGGCGTGACCGCGAGCGAGATGACCAGCGCCACGAGCTGGAAGCCCTGCCGCAGGCTGTTGGCGACCGCGCGGTCGCGCTCGCGCGGGTACAGCTCGGGCAGCAGCGCGCCGTAGTTCGCGTTGAGCATCGAGTCGAAAGCCTCGCACAGGATCGCGAACACCGCGAACCAGAGCACGAGGCCCATGCCCTCCAGCGAGGCCGGCGCGGAGAAGAACGCGATCATGCAGGCCGCCAGCATCGGCGCGCCGACGAGCAGCCACGGCCGGCGGCGGCCGAAGCGGGTGCGGGTGCGGTCGGACAGGTGGCCGAGCAGCGGGTTGTCCAGGGCGTCGATGACCGCGTAGATCACCATGACCGCGCCGTAGGCGCGCACGTCGAGCCCGAGGATGTCGACGTAGTAGAGGATCATCGACCCCTTGATCATGTTGATCGGGATCGAGGTGCCGAACATCCCGATGGCGTAGCGCCACGCGGGCGTCCGGCCCGGGCCGGGAACCGTAACAGGCTGGGACACGCGATCACCTTCCTTGCGGGGGCGCCGGTGCCGTACGTCGCAGGCTCACGGCAGGGATTCCCCCATTGGCTTGATCGTCCGGCGGCCGGTCGCCGTTCCATGGGAGCGGCCGGTCAGCGTCCGCGGAGCCGCTTTCGTTACCTGTTCTTTCCGTGATCGTCCCTAGGACGCGGGCGCGTTCCCGGCCGTTGGAGAACGGGGGGCACCGGCTTCAGGAACGTCCGGGCCGCTGGGCGCACGCGTGATGGATCCGCGAGGTGCGGGACCGGCTGGCGGTGACCGGGGGCGGGGCCGGATGGTCCGCTCGCTGCCGGCCCCGCTGCAGCCCAGGGCGCCGTCCCTTCCCGGCTTCGTCACGCCGGCCGAGGCCGAGCACGGGTTCGAGGCCGGGACGGAGGCGATCCCGGCCACGCCGGGACGGCGGGTGCTGGAGGAGCCGGCCAAGCTGGAGCGGGTGCACGGCGCCGGGCCCCGGCTTCGCCGGCTGGCGGGCCGGACGGGCGGGCCGGACGGGCGGGCCGGACGGGCGGGCCGGACGGGCGGGCCGGACGGGCGGGCCGGACGGGCGGGCCGGACGGGCGGGCACGAGCGGCCTGCTGATGGCCGCCTACCCCGTCGGGGTCGCCCTGGACGGGCTCGTGCTCGGCCGGCTGGTCCCGCCGCGCACCCGGCCGCGGCTCGTCCGGCCGATGCTCCTCACCGTCCCACTGCTGCCGCTGCCCGCCCTGGCCGACCCGCCCGCCGCGGTGGTGGCGCTGCCGATCCTCGCCACGGGGGTCGCGGGCTCGGTCCACCTGCCGCTCGACGGGCTGTTCCCCCAGGTGCTCCCCGACGGGTTCCGCGCCCGGGCGTTCGGGGTCATTCGGAGCGGGATGCGACTGGCGTGCCTGGTGGAGGCCGCCGTCCGCCAATCCCGGCCGGCCACAGGAGGCTGACCGCCCCGGCCGCGATCACCGTAGGGGGCGGCGCCATCCGCCCCCGCAGGTCGTGAGGCCGCTCATCGTGGGGCTCCGCCGGGCGTGGTGGGGCGGGCCCAGGTGGCGAAGAGGGTCAGGGCGAGCAGGGGGAAGACGGTGCCGGTGGTGAGGGCGGTGGCGATGGACGCCGCCTCGCCGGTGCTCGCGCCGCCGTACACGGTGGTCATCCCCGCCAGGCCGAGCGCGCCGCCGAGCTGCTGCATGCCCTGGTTGAGGCTGGACGCGGCGCCGAGGTGGGCGGGCGGCGCCTGGTGCATGATGACGGCGGTGAGCGGCGCGATGGTCAGGCCCGCGCCGAGGCCGAGCAGGACGAACGGCCCGAGCAGGCCGGCGGCGAAGGTGTCGGCGGCGTCGATCCGCGACATCCACCACGATCCGGCCAGCAGGGCCGACATCCCTGCGGAGCCGACGATCCGCTCCCCGTGGCGCGGCACCAGGCGGCCGGTCAGCAGGTTCGCGGCGAGCAGCGCGGCGCTGAAGGGCAGCACGGACAGCCCGGTCTGGAGCGGGGTGAAGCCCAGCACGTTCTGGGTGAACAGCGCGGTGAAGTACAGCAGACCGGCCTGGCCCGCCGGGATCAGCATCATGGCCAGCAGCGGGGCGGCGCCGCGCATCCGCGTGAAGAACTCCAGCAGCACGACGGGGGCGGCGTGGCGGCGTTCGATGAGGACCAGGGCACGATGACCGCGGCGTGGCGCAGCCGCTGCGCGGAGGGTGGGTCGTCGCCGTTCGCGGGCGGGACGACCCGGTCTGTGCCCGGATCGGGGGCCGCGTTCCGAAGGTGATGGGTGCTCACCGTAGCGTCCTCTCTGGCCGTGGCCGCGCGCCGGCAGATGTCCGGCGCCGCACGGGTGGGAGTGTGCGTCACCTCCGGGCGCGGGCACACGAAAACTTGCCGATCCGGCAAGAAGCACCCGCTACGGGAAGGCGGGCGCGTACGCGGACGGCTGACGCCGCCGCTCCTCCCCTGGCGCGGCGGGGCCGGCCGAGCCCGAGCCGCGGCGTCGCGAAGGCGACGAGTGGCTCTACGTGCTCAGCGGGCGGCTACGGCTCGTACGCGGTGACGGGGCCTCGCTCTCCGGTGGCCGGGCCCGGGCGCCGTGGAGCATGAAGTCGGCCATGCGCTCCAGGAAGTCGTCGTCCAGGGGGTGACCGAGCATGAGCCAGTGGAAGTAGAGCGGCCCGGAGATCATCTCCAGCAGGAAGCCGGGATCGGTGTCGGCGGGCAGTTCGCCGCGTTCGACCGCGCGCTCGAAGATGACTCCTGAGACCTTGAACCTGGCCGGCCAGAACCTGTCGAGGAGCTCGTACAGGTCGGCGTTGGCGGCGCCGCGCGGGCCGGCTTCGCGGTGCAGCACGGCGACCCAGGGGACGTCGAGGCCGAGCCGGATCTCCTTGAGCAGCTCGATGAGATCCCCGCGCAGGGTGCCGGTGTCGGCGGGCGGCACCAGCCGGCCGCGGCGCTCGATGAGGGCGGTGGACACCAGGCCGGCCTTGTTGCCCCAGCGGCGGTAGACCGTCGTCTTGTTGACGCCCGCGCGCTCGGCCACCGCGTCGACGCGCAGCGCGGCGTAGCCGACCTCGGTCAGCTCCGCGATGGTGGCGTCGATGACGGCTTCGCGCACGCGCGCGGTCCGGCCGCCCGGCCGGACCGTGGCGGCGTCGCCGCGCAGGTGCTGGACGTCGTCCGCGGGGGCTCCTGCCATACGGCCAGGTTAGGGCGGCGCCGATCCTAGACACAACTTCCGGGTGCGTTAAGCGAAATAAAGCCAACAATCGGTTGCGTTAAGGGCTAGGCTGTTAAAGCAACAGATCGTTGCATCAGGGATGGAAGAGGAGAACCACCATGATCTACCACCAGGTCCGCATCGCCCTGAAGCCCGACGCCCCGGAGGACCAGGTCCAGCACGCGCTCGACCTGATGCGCGCACTCGGCGACAGGCTCGACGCCGTCGAGTTCTTCGTGGTCGGCCGAGACTTCGGCGGCGAGTTCCACTACGGCGCCATGTACGCACTCAAGGACATCGACGCCTACCGCACCTACATGTACGACCCGCTGCACCGCCGGATCGACGCGATCGGCCTGCCGCTGGCGGCCGGCATGATCTCTCAGGACCTCACCGACGACCCCGACCCCGAGATCGGCGACAAGATCGCCCAGGTGCACCGCGACCGCTTCGCCGACCACCCCGAACTGCTCGGCCTCGTCGAGGGCCTCGGCTCCTACGAAGGCAGCGGCGTCCCCACCGACTGAATCCCGAAATCATCAGATGAACGATCCGCGCATTAAAAGAGGCGATATTTCGTTTTATGCGATGCAAACAAGGCGAATGTACAGCCTGCTATACCTGGGGCAGGCAGCGGGCGGTATCGTCACGACTTATCGCCCTTTCATAGGGTGAGAAGGACATCCTGGCGATGCGCCATGGTGTGTCCTGTTGATTTCTGGCCGACCGAACCTGTCGATGGTTCACCGAGAATCCGGCCGGCGCGCCCGGGAGCGCGCTCACCAGCAGTATCAGCCGGGTGTTCGGAGAGGGATCGGGGATATGTCATCGGGGATTGACAACCAGTCGGAATTGCTGGGATCGCGCCTGGAGGCGGCGCGTGAGCTGGCGTTCGTGGGCCGGGAGGAAGAGGTCGCGGTTTTCAGGGCGGCGCTGTTCGGCGGCGGCGCCAGTGTGTTGTACGTACACGGTCCGGGCGGCATCGGCAAATCGGCTCTGTTGCGGCGGCTCGGGCATGAGGCCGTGGTGGCGGGCAGGCCGGTGTCGGTGGTGGACGGGCGGACGCTGGAGCCGTCGCCGGCGGCGTTCGGGGCCGAGGCCGGGCCGGCGCTGGAGGAGGCGGGCGCGGTGCTGCTGGTCGACAATTTCGAACGCGTCCAGGGGTTGGAGGGGTGGCTGCGGGAGCGGTTCCTGCCGCGGGTGCCCGTGGGGGCGCTGGTGGTGATCGCCGGGCAGTACCCGCCGGACATGCGCTGGCAGGCCGATCCGGGGTGGGCGGGAGCGCTGGAGGTGCTGGCGTTGCGGGACCTGCCGGCCGCTGATGCGCAGGCCCTGCTGGACTCGTGCGGGGTGCCGGCCGAGATGCGCGAGCCGTTGCTGGCGTTCGCCGGCGGTCATCCGCTGGCGTTGCTGCTGGGGGCGGCGGTGGCGGTGAAGGACGGCAGGGCCTGCCGGCGGTGGGTGCCGGATCAGGATGTGGTGGCCACGTTGCTGGATCAGCTGGTGGGTGAGCTGCCGTCGGCGGCGCACCAGCATGCCCTGGAGATCTGCGCGCATGCGCACATGACGACGGAGGCGTTGCTGCGGGCGGCGTTGCCGCAGGAGGCCGCGAGGTTGTTCCGGTGGTTGCGGCGGTTGCCGTTCGTGGAGTCGAGCAGTCTCGGGTTGTTCCCGCATGATGTGGTGCGCGAGTTGCTGGAGGCGGATCTGCGCTGGCGGGATCCCGAGGGGTACGCGGTGATGCACGACCGTATCTACGCGTATCTGGCGGAGAAGGTGCGTACGGCGGGTGAGGCGGACGTGCTCGGCGCGGTGGCGGCGCTGCTCTACCTGCATCGGGACAACGGGGCGCTGACCGATTTCGACCGCTGCCGCGACGAGGGCGAGTTCCAGGAGGAGTTGTTCAGGCCGGAGGACGTCGGCGCACTGGTCCGGGTGGCCACGGCGGCCGAGGGCACGGCCTCCGCGCACCGCGCCGCCTTCTGGGCCGGACGGCAGCCGGAGGCGTTCCGGCTGTACCGGCGGACCGAGACCGGCGAGCTCGTGGGCTTCTCGGCCTGGCTACGCCTGGAGAAGCTGGACGAGCAGGAGGTGGCGGCCGATCCCGTGGTGGCCGCGGCGTGGGCGCACGCGCGGGCCACCACGCCGTTGCGCGCCGGCGAGCACCTGGCGGTCAGCCGCTTCTGGGTGCTGCCGCAGTATTGCGGCGATTCGCCGGTGCTGGATCTGATCCAGTGGCGGATGATCGGCAACTGTCTGCGCACCGAACGCATGGCATGGTCATACATCGCGATCCGGCGGCCGAACCACGCTTGGGTGCAGCACCTCGAACGTTACGGGATGCACCTCATCCCCGGGCCGCCACAAGTGGACGACGACGCCCACACCCTCTTCGTGCACGACTGGCGCGCGGTTCCGGCGCAGGCGTGGCTGGAGCGGATGAACCGCCTGCTCCTCCACGGCTCCGCCGACGGCCCGGGCGCCGCCGCCGCGGAGCTGGCGGTGTTGTCCCAGGCGCAGTTCGCGGAGGCGGTCCGCGGAGCGTTACGCCAGCTGTCGCGGCCGAGCGCGCTGGCCGCCTCCCCGCTCACGCGCACCCGGCTGATCGCCGATCGGGCCGGGCAGGACCCGGGCACGGCGCTGGGCGACCTGCTCCGCCGGGCGATCGACGGCCTGCGCGAGGACCCGCGCTCGGTCAAGTTCCACCGGGCACTGTCCGTCACGTTCCTGCACGGCACGCCCACCCAGGAGCTGGCCGCGGAGCAGCTCGGCCTGCCGTTCACCACCTACCGCCGCCACCTGACGGCCGGCGTCGAACGCGTCTGCGCCGACCTGTGGCACCGCGAGCTCTACGGCGCCGACACGTCGTGAACGGCGCGACGCGGGGCCGGCGGGAAATGGGCAGCGAATGGACTGTCGGACGGTCACTGGTGCTGAGGCGGGCGAGCCGATCGGCCGGCTCTGCCTGGCGTGGATCGGCCCCGCCGGCACGTTCGCGATCGTGCGGCTGTGATGACGCCGGCCGGGAGCCCGTCCGACGCGCTCGCCCGGGCGGGCCGGTCGGAAACGGAGCTGCACCTGCCGGCCGTCCTCGCCTGGCCGCCACGTCGATCGTTCACTCGCAGATAATCTGTGGCGGGATGATCTGGGTAGACTGGCAGGCATGACAGCGATGGCTCCCGCACGTACCGAAACAGACCTGTCCTTCCTCCTCGACCACACCAGCCACGTGCTGCGCACCCAGATGGCGGCCGCACTGGCCGAGATCGGGCTGACGGCCCGCATGCACTGCGTGCTGGTGCACGCCCTGGAGGAGGAACGCACCCAGATCCAGCTCGCCGAGCTGGGCGACATGGACAAGACCACGATGGTGGTGACCGTGGACGCCCTGGAGCAGGCGGGCTACGCCGAGCGCCGCCCGTCCAGCACCGACCGGAGGGCCCGGATCATCGCGGTCACCGAGGCGGGCGCCGAGATCGCCAGGCGCAGCCAGGAGGTCGTCGACGACGTGCACCGGGCGGCGCTCGGGACGCTGCCGGACGACGAGCGCGAGGTGCTGGTCCGCGCCCTGAACCGGCTGGTGAGCGGGCATCTCGCGACCCCGGCCGAGGGCCCGCAGCAGGCCCGCAGGGCACGGGAACGTGCGAAGTAGTTCCGACAGGGATCGTCTATTACGGAACTATCTGCTACGGTCTCTCCTGTCGACCTGAGACGGGAGAGACCATGTCGAATGTGCTCAACTCGCGCTGGACCGCCCTGGGCGTGCTGTCCGCGACGGGACTGATGACGATCCTGGACGGCAGCATCGTGACCGTGGCGATGCCGGCCATCCAGCGCGATCTTGACTTCTCGGCCGCCGGGCTGAGCTGGATCGTCAACGCGTACCTGATCCCCTTCGGCGGATTGCTGCTCCTGGCGGGCCGGCTGGGCGACCTGATCGGGCGGCGGGCGATGTTCCTGGCCGGGAACGCGGTCTTCACCGCCGCCTCCGTGCTGGCGGGCGCGGCCACCGACGCGAGCCTGCTGATCGCCGCCCGGTTCCTCCAGGGTGTGGGCAGCGCGCTGGCCTCGGCCGTGGTGCTGGGCATCCTGGTGACGCTGTTCACGGACCCGGCGGAGCGCGGCAAGGCGATCGCGATCTTCAGCTTCACCGGGGCGGCCGGCGCGTCGATCGGCCAGGTCGTGGGCGGCGTGCTCACCGACGGGCTGAGCTGGCCGTGGATCTTCTTCATCAACGTGCCGATCGGGCTGGTCACGATGCTGCTCGCGCTGCCGGCGCTGCCCGCGGACCGCGGAGCCGGCCTGTCCGCCGGCGCCGACGTCCTCGGCGCCCTGCTGGTGACCTCCGGGCTGATGCTGGGCATCTACACGATCGTCAAGGTCGAGGAGTACGGCTGGCTCGCCGCCCACACCCTGGGGCTCGGCGCGCTCTCGCTCGCCCTGCTCGGCGCCTTCGTGGCACGCCAGGCCACCGCGAAGGCCCCGCTGATGCCGCTGCGGATCCTCCGCTCGCGCAACGTCGCCGGCGCGAACCTCGCCCAGATGCTGAGCCTGTCCGGGATGTTCGCCTTCCAGGTGCTCGTCGCGCTCTACATGCAGCGGGTCCTGGGGTACGGCGCCCTGGAGACCGGCCTGGCCATGCTGCCCGCCGCGGTGGGCATCGGCACGATCTCGCTGTTCGTCTCCGCCCGGCTCAGCGCCCGCTTCGGCGCCCGTACGGTGCTGATCGCCGGCCTGGTGCTGCTCGTGGCGGCGATGCTGCTGCTCACCCGGGTCACGGTGGACGCCGGTTACCTCACCCACCTGCTCCCGCCCATGGTGCTGATCTCGGGCGGCGGGCTGGTGCTGCCCGCGCTGGCCACCCTGGGCATGTCCGGCGCCAGGGACAGCGACGCGGGCCTGGCCTCCGGCCTGTTCAACACCACGCAGCAGGTGGGCATGGCCATCGGCGTGGCGGTGCTGTCCACGATGGCCGCCTCGCGCACCGGCGAGCTGCTGGCGGCCGGGGCGGGCGAGGCCGCCGCGCTCACCAGCGGGTACCGGCTCGCGTTCGCCATCTCCGCCGGGCTGCTGCTGGCGGCGTTCGTGGTGGCGCTCGCCGTCCTGCGCAGGCCCGCCGGCGGCGGTGACCTCCCGGCCGGCGCGGACTCGCCGTCGCTGGAGACCTCCGCGACCTCCTGAACCCCCGTTTCCACAGGCCCGGCACGCCACTGGCGCGCCGGGCCCAGGGTTTCCCCGGAGTCCTTCCCGGATGCGCGCAGCCGCCCCTTGCCGCACCCTGTCCTTGCCGTAGCCGCGATGGCAAGGAGGAGGAACGTGTCGTACCTGCGCAATCCAAGCTTCGAAGCTCCCGACCTCGCACCCTGGACGCGGATGAACCAGGCGGGCTCCGTCAAGGCCAAGATCTGGGGCACGGGCGACGCCAGATCCGGCGGCGCCGTTCTCGTCATGAGCACGAGCCAGCAGGAGGGCTCCGTCGCCCAGGACTTCACCGCCGCCGGGCCGCCCGCGAGCGTCTCCTGCTTCGCCTGGGTCAGATCCGGCTCCCAGACCCCGGTGCGGGGGTCGCTCGCGCTCTGGGACCTCGGCGCCGGCCGCTCGGTGTCGGCCCGGTTCACGGCCACCCCGGAGTGGCGGTTCGTGACCTGCACGATGGACGTCACCGGCGGCGCCCCGAAACAGATTCGTGTCGAGTTCTACCTGCTCACGCTGAACCAGGAGCTCTGGGTCGACAGCGTGAACGCGTTCTGAGCCGTCGATCCCGGGCTCATCGGCCGGCGTGGTGCCACCACGCCGGCACTTCGGTTTCAGGAAGGTTTCGGACTCTTGACAGGAGGGGGACCACGCCACAGTATCTTCACCACTAACTTTATTCCTAAAGAAAGTCCTCTTACATGGCAGGCACGGACCGCGGCGACCTCACCAGGACGGCCATCCTCGCCCTCCTCGGGACGGTCGGCCCGCTGAGCCGCAGCGAGATAGCCCGCGAGCTCGACCTCAGCCCCGCCACCGTCACGCAGCTCACCAAGGAGCTCATCGGGCACGGCATGCTGGAGGAGCTCGACCTGAAGCCGTCACGCGGCGGCCGTCCTGCCCAGCGGCTGGGGCTGGTGGGCAGCGCCGGCCGGGCGCTCGGGGTGAAGGTGACGGCCGACCACCTGGTGCTGGTGGACGCACGGCTCGACGGCGAGGTGCTCGGCTCCTGGGAACGACCTCACGACCCGGCGGCGCCCGACGCGCTGGAGCACCTGGCGGACGCGGTGGAGTCCGTGGTCCGCGAGATCCCCGGGGTGCCACCGCTGCTGGGCGTCGGGGTCGGGGTGCCGGGCAGCGTGGACGACCAGGCCGTCGGCACCGTCAACGCGCCCACGCTCGGCTGGCAGGCCATGCCGGTGGGCGAGCGGCTGCGCCGCCGGCTCAACCTGCCCGTCCTGGTCGAGAACGACGTGAACGCGCTGGCCGCGGCCGAGCGGCTGTACGGCCGGGGGCGTACGCACAGCGACTTCCTCGTCCTGACCATCGGTCGCGGCGTCGGCGCGGCGATCGTCGCCGGCGGCCGGGTCTACCGGGGGGCGCGGGGCGGCGCGGGCGAGTTCGGCCACCTCCAGGTGGATCCCGGCGGGCCGCCCTGCGGGTGCGGCGCCCGGGGGTGCCTGGAGGCGTTCGTCGGCTCGGCCGGGCTGCTGGCCACCGCCCGCGCCCGGTACGCCCTCCCCCACGCGCCGGGCACGGACGCGGCGCAGGCGGAGGCGCGGGATCCGCTCGGCGCGGTGGCCGGGCTCGGCCGGGCCGCGGCGGGCGGTGACGCGGCGGCGCGGGAGGTGTTCGCCGAGGCCGGGGCGATCCTGGGCCGCGCCACGGCGGGGCTGATCAACGTGGTGGACCCGGAGGTCGTGGTGGTGCTGGGCGAGGGCACGGCCGACTGGCCGCTGTGGCGGACCGGCTTCGAGCCGGCCCTGCGCGCGCAGCTGTACCCGGGGCGGCGCGACATCTCGGTCGAGGTGGAGAGCTGGGACGACACGAGCTGGGCGCAGGGCGCGGCGGCCCTCGTGCTGGCCACCCCGTTCGACTCCGCGGGAGCGGCGGGCGAGCAGGGCCGCCTGGTCCGCGCCCGCCTGATCGGAGCCGGCTCGTGAACGCCCGCCCGATCCGCGCCCGGCTGATCCATGCCCGCCCGATCCATGCCCGCCCGATCCGCGCCCGGC
Organism: Nonomuraea thailandensis; assembly: GCF_024172165.1. Taxonomy (GTDB): domain Bacteria; phylum Actinomycetota; class Actinomycetes; order Streptosporangiales; family Streptosporangiaceae; genus Nonomuraea; species Nonomuraea thailandensis. The sequence goes on from NZ_JAMZEB010000002.1 coordinate 4,232,329, forward strand.
TGATCCGCGCCCGGCTGAGGGGAGGCGCCTCGTGAGCGTCCGGCAGGCCATGCCCCAGGCCCCGCCCAAGGCGCCGGCCGGCCACGCCCGCCCGAAGCGGCGGGGCGGATGGCGCTACGCCGGCACGGTCGCGCTGTTCCTGCTGCCGAGCCTGGTGCCCCTGACCCTCTACACGCTGATCCCCATGGTCGGCTCGTTCTGGACCAGCCTGCACGAGTGGGACCTCATCACCGAGATGCGCTGGGTGGGCCTCGGCAACTACGTCGAGCTCATCGGCGACCCCGACACCCGGGCCGCGTTCCTGCACACGCTGTCCTTCATCGCCGGCTACCTGCCGCTGGTCTACCTCGGCGGCCTGGGGCTGGCGGTGCTGCTCAACCGGGCGATGCCGGCACGCGGCCTGCTGCGCGGCGTGTACTTCCTGCCCGTGATCACGAGCTGGGTCGTGGTCGCGCTGATGTGGAAGTGGCTGCTCAACCCGGCCAGCGGCATCGTCAACTGGGCGCTCGGCCTGGTGGGCGTGAGCGGGCCCGGCTGGTGGACCGACCCCGACTGGGCGATGCCGTCGATCATCCTCGCCTCGGCCTGGAAGGACCTGGGGTTCGTGATGATCATCCTGCTGGCCGGGCTGCAGGCGATCCCCCGGGAGTACCAGGAGGCCGCCATGGTGGACGGCGCGACGGCCTGGCGCAGGTTCCGGCACATCACGCTGCCGCTGCTGTCGCCCTCGACGTTCTTCGTGGTGGTGATCTCGCTGATCAACGGTTTCCAGGTGTTCGACCAGGTCCAGATCATGACGGGCGGCGGGCCGGGCGGCGCGACCCAGGTGGTGGTCTCGCAGATCTACGACCTGACCTTCCGCTACGGCCGGGCCGGGGCCGCCTCGGCGTTGTCGTGGCTGCTGTTCGCGCTGGTGCTGCTGGTGACGATCGTGCAGATCCGCGGCCAGAAGAGGTGGGTGACCTATGGGTAAGGTCCTGCGATACCTGCTGGTGGGGATCGGCGCGCTCGTCATGCTGTTCCCGTTCGGCTGGGCGGTGATCACCTCGATCACGCCGAGCGACGCCGTCCTGTCCGTTCCGCCCGACTTCACGCCGGAGGGCGCGAGCCTCGACGCGTACGGGCGGCTGCTGGAGACGCTGCCGTTCTGGCGGATCGTGCTCAACAGCGCCTGGATCGGCGCCGCCTCCACCACGTTGCAGCTCGTCACCAGCGCGATGGCGGCCTACGCGTTCGCCAGGCTGCCCTTCCCCGGGCGGGGCGCGCTGTTCGCGGTCTACCTCGCGACGCTGATGATGCCGCTGCCGGTGCTGGTCGTGCCGCTGTTCATCGAGATGCGCGCGTTCAACCTGGTCGACACGTACTTCGCGCTGCTCGCGCCGACGATCGCCTCGGCGTTCGGCGTGTTCCTGCTGCGGCAGGCCGTCAACCAGGTGCCCAGGGAGTTCGACGAGGCGGCCGTCCTCGACGGCGCCGGACATTTCCGCATCTTCCTGTACGTGGTGCTGCCGCTGATCCGCCCGGCCCTGGCCACGTTCGCCATCTTCGGCTTCATGGCGAGCTGGAACAGCTACCTCTGGCCGCTGATCATCATCAAGTCGCCGGAGTTCATGACCCTGCCGCTGGGTCTGGCGACCCTGCACGGCCAGTTCACCACGCAGTGGGACGTGGTGATGGCGGGCTCGGTCGTCAGCGTCGTCCCGATCCTCATCCTGTACGTCTTCGCGCAGAAGCACGTCATCGCCAGCGTCGCGCAGAGCGGGCTCAAGTAAAGGAAACCCCCCATGTCACGACACATCAAGATCACCGCTGCCGTCGCGGCGGCCGCGTTGCTCGCCACCGCCTGCTCGCAGGGATCGGCCACCAGGGGCACCACCGCCGAGGCCGGCGGCAAGGTGACGCTGCGGTACTTCACCTTCTCCGCCGCGCCCGACCACGTGAAGGACCTCGACACGATCGAGAAGGCCTTCGAGAAGGAGAACCCGAACGTGGACGTGGTCGTCGAGACCGCGCCCTTCGACCAGTACTTCACCAAGCTGCAGACCAGCATCGCCGGCGGCACCGCGCCCGACACCTTCGAGCTCAACTACGAGAACTTCGTCACCTACGCCAGCGCCGGCTCCCTGCTCGACCTCGGCACGGTGGCGGGCGACGTGGACACCTCGGTGTACGCGCAGGAGTCGCTCAACGCCTTCAAGCGGGACGGCAAGCAGTACGCGCTGCCCGCCTCCTTCTCCACGGTCGTGCTCTTCTACAACAAGGACCTGTTCGACGCGGCCGGCGTGCCCGTGCCGACCGCGGACTGGACCTGGCAGGACGAGCAGGCCGCCGCCGAGAAGCTGACCGACAAGAAGAAGGGCGTGTACGGCGACTTCCAGCCGGTGCAGTTCTTCGAGTTCTACAAGACGCTCAAGCAGGCGGGCGGCGAGTTCCTGTCGGCCGACGGCAAGAAGTCGGCCTTCAACAGCCCGCAGGGCGTCAAGGCCGCCACCTGGCTGGTGTCCAAGGTGGGCGAGACGATGCCGACCGAGGCCGAGATCGGCGGCACCGCCGACTACGACACCAACCTGTTCAAGTCCGGCAAGCTCGCCATGTGGCACAACGGCATCTGGCAGTTCGCCGGCCTGAAGGACGTGCCCTTCGAGTGGGACGTCGTCGTCGAGCCGGGTGACTCCGCCAAGGCCAGCGCGGTCTTCCACAACGCGGTGGCGGCCTCCTCCACCACCAAGCACGGCAAGCAGGCGTGGGCCTGGGCCCGGTTCCTGTCGGCGTCCGGCACCGCGGCCACCACCCGGATCCAGTCGTCGTGGGAGCTGCCGCCGGTCTCCGACCAGCAGGTGCTGTCCGGCTACCTCAAGGACCCGAAGCCGGCCAACCGGCAGGCGGTCTTCGACTCGCTCAAGTCCATCGCGCTGCCTCCGGTGATCAAGCGCCAGCAGGAGATGCAGGACGCGGTGACCAAGGAGCTCAGCGAGGCCGCGGCCGGGCGCAAGAGCGTCGAGGACGCGCTCAAGGCGGCCGCCACCGAAGTCGACGCGCTGCTCGGCTAGCCGTTCCCCCTTCTACGCACTCAGGAGAGTTTCGTTGTCCCTCGTCGCGCACAGCCTCGACGTGATCAAGAGTTTGCAGGCGCCTTCAGGGGCCTACCCGGCCTCGCCCACCTTCTCCGCCTACCGCGGCTACTCCTGGCTGCGCGACGGCGCGTTCATCGCCGAGGGGGTGAGCAGGCACGGCGACGTGGCCGGCGCGGACGCCTTCCACGCCTGGTGCGCCCGGGTGGTCGGCGACCGCGCGGGCCAGGTGGACGCGCTGGTGTCCCGCGCGGAGCGCGGCGAGGCGGTCACGGCGGCCGAGATGCTGCCGACCCGCTTCACGCTGGACGGCGTGGACGGCGACGACGACTGGTGGGACTTCCAGCTCGACGGGTACGGCACGTGGCTGTGGGCGCTGCGCGAGCACGTCGTCCGGCACGGCGGGGCGGTGGCCGGCGTCGAGAAGGGCGTCAGGACGGCGGCCCGCTACCTGACCGCGTTCTGGCGGGTGCCCTGCTACGACTGGTGGGAGGAGCACGTCGAGCACCGGCACGTGGCGACGCTCGGCTCCATCCACGCGGGCCTGCGGGCCGCCGTCGCGCTCGGTGTGCTGAGCGCGACGGAGTCGGCGGCGGCGGCCGGGGCCGTCGAGGGCATCGCGGAGCTCGTGGCGCGCGAGGGTCTCGCCGAGGGCGGGCATCTGCGCAAGTGGCTCGGCAGCGACGCGGTGGACGGCAGCCTGCTGGCCTGCGTCGAGCCGTTCGGGCTGTACCCGGCCGGGCATCCGGCCGGCGAGGCGACGGTCGCCGAGGTCGAGCGGCAGCTCGCCCGCGACGGCGGCGTGTACCGCTACCTCGACGACACCTTCTACGGCGGCGGGCGGTGGCTGCTGCTGGCCGGGTTCCTCGGCTGGAACCACGCCCGCGCCGGGCGGCGGGACGAGGCCGTGCGTCACCTGGAGTGGATGGCGGCGCAGGCGACGCCCGAGGGCGACCTGCCCGAGCAGGTGTCGGACCTGCTGCTGGCCCCGGACCGGCGGCAGGAGTGGCTGGACCGGTGGGGCCCGGTGGCCACGCCGCTGCTGTGGTCGCACGGCATGTACCTGATCCTCGCCCACGAGCTGGGGGTGACGGCGTGATCCGGCATCGGCCTCATGGCTCGGGGCACCCGTACGCGGAGACGGAGGACCAGCGCGTCCCGGCCAGGCCGCTGGACGGCGAGAGCGTGGAGCTGCGGGTGCGCGCGTCGGCGCGGGTCGTCTCCGTGGTGTGCGACTGGTCGGTGGACGGAGCCGCGCCCGCCGAACTGCCCCTCACCAGAGGGGACGACCGCCCGCCCGCCGACGCGGCCGAAGGGACCAGCCCGGCGACCGGCGCGGTGGAAGGGGCCGGGGCGGTGGACGGCGGGCATCTGGCCGCGGCGCAGGCGCGTGCCGCCCGGGCCGCGGCCGGTTCCTGGGCCGTGCGCACCCCGGCCCTCCGGTCGGGCGCCCGCTACTCCTACCGCTTCCGCGCCACGACGGCCGACGGTGCCGGCCGTACCACCCGCTGGTTCGAGGTGACGGCGGCGACCTGGACGGACGCGGGCGGCAAGCTGGAGATCGCCGGCGCCGACCGGGTGGTGCCGGGCAGCGTGCGCTGGCTCGCCGACGGCGACGGCCCGCTGCGGGTGCGCTTCGAGCTGGCCCTCGGCCCGGACGAGCACGTGGTGGGCTTCGGCGAGCGCTTCGACGCCGTGGACCAGCGGGGCCGCACCCTCGACGCGGTGGTGTTCGAGCAGTACAAGGCGCAGGGCCGGCACGGCCGCACGTACCTGCCGATGCCGTACGCGATGGTGGTGGGCGGCCGGGAGAGCTGGGGCTGGCACGTGCGCACCTCGCGGCGCACCTGGTACGACGTCGGCGCGTCGCGCCCGGGCCGGATCGTGGTCGAGGCCGAGACCGGCCCGGACGGCGAGCTGGGCGTGCGCTTCTACGACGGCCGGCGCCCGGCGGACGTGCTGAACGCCTTCCTCGGCGACGTGGGCCGCCCGGCCGAGCTGCCGGAGTGGGTGTTCCGGTTGTGGGCCAGCGGCAACGAGTGGAACACCCAGGAGCGCGTGCTGGCCGAGATGGACCGGCACCGCGAGCACGGCATCCCGGTGGGCGCGCTGGTCATCGAGGCGTGGAGCGACGAGACGACGTTCACGGCGTTCCGCGGGGCCGAGTACGAGCCGTCGGAGGAGCCCCACCGGCTGGCCGACTACACCTTCCCCGCGGGCGGGCCGTGGCCGGATCCCAAGGGCATGGTGGACGAGCTGCACCGCAGGGACGTCAAGGTGCTGCTGTGGCAAATCCCGCTGCAGAAGATGCGCCCGCACCCCCGCCACCAGGCTGCTGTGGACGCCCGGCAGCTCGCCGAGCGCGGCTACGGCGTGCGCGAGGCCGACGGCCGCCCCTACCGCAACCGGGGCTGGTGGTTCCCGCTGGCGCTCATGCCCGACCTGTCCTCCCAGGAGGTCCGCGACTGGTGGACGGCCAAGCGCCGCTACCTGGTCGAGGAGGTCGGCGTCGACGGGTTCAAGACCGACGGCGGCGAGCACGCCTGGGGCCACGACCTGCGCTACGCCGACGGGCGTGACGGCGCGGCGGGCAACGGGCTGTTCCCCGTGCACTACGCCCGCGCGTTCGGCGACCTACTGCGTGCCTGCGGCAAGGCGCCGGTGACGTTCAGCCGGGCCGGGTTCGCGGGCTCGCAGCCGCACGGCGCGTTCTGGGCGGGCGACGAGGACTCCACCTGGGAGGCGTTCCGCTCCTCGATCAGGGCCGGGATCACGGCCTCGGCCTGCGGGATCGTGTACTGGGGCTGGGATCTGGCGGGCTTCTCCGGGCCGGTGCCGGACGCCGAGCTGTACCTGCGGGCGGCGGGGGCCTCGGCGTTCATGCCGATCATGCAGTACCACTCCGAGTTCAACCACCACCGCACGCCCGCCCGGGATCGCACGCCGTGGAACGTGGCCGCCCAGAGCGGGGACGAGCGGGTCGTCCCGGTGTTCCGGCGGCTGGCCGAGCTGCGGGAGCGGCTGGTGCCGTACCTGGCCGAGCAGGCGCGGGCGGCGACGGCCGGCGGCGCGCCGCTGATGCGCGGCCTGTTCTTCGACCACCCTGACGATCCCGGGGTGTGGCGGCACCCGCTGCAGTTCCAGCTCGGCGACGCGCTGCTCGTCGCGCCCGTGACCGAGCCCGGTATCACCGGGACGTCCGTCTACCTCCCTGAGAGACAGGGCGGCTGGGTCGACGTCTGGACCGGGCGCGAGCTGGCCGGCGGGCGGACGGTGAGCCTGCCCGCCGACCGGCTCGACCGCCCGCCCGTGTTGTGCGCGGCGGAGCACTGGACCCGTCTCTCCCCTGTGTTCACCGTTTGAGAGGAGCACCCGCCCCATGAGTTGGTTACGGTCGGCCGGCACCGTCACGGCGCTCGTCCTGCTCGCGTCCCTGGTCGCCGTCCCCGCCTTCGCCCTGGACGGCGTCCACCACAATCCGACCGGAATCGACGACCTGTACTCCAGCGAGCCCACCGAACGTGTCCCGCGCGACCCGATGGCCGGGGAACCGGTCCAGATCAACGCGACGACCTGGCCGGTCGAGCCCGGCCAGACCGTCTGGGTCACCTGGACCAGGAACGGGGTGAGCCAGACCCCGGTGGGCGCCGCCTGGGACCACAACAGCGGCGACAACAGCTACTGGAAGATCAACCTCGGCACGTTCGCCCGGGGCGACAAGATCTCCTACACGGTCAACGCCGACGTGAACGGGGGCGGGCAGCGCAGCACCGGCCCGTTCGCGTTCACGGTCACCTCGTGGAGCACGGTGACGAACGTGACCGGCTTCACCGACAACGGCACGTCGGTGGACGTCACGACCGGTGACAGCGCGGGGAGCTTCACCCCGAAGATCCGCTTCGCCTTCCCCGCGCTCGACCGGTTCCGCACGCAGATCGCCCCCAGCGGCTCGGGGCTCGGCATCTCCGGCGTCTCCGGGTACACGGTGGCGAACTCGGCGAGCACGCTGACGATCTCCACGAGCTCGCTCGTCCTGAAGATCCAGAAGTCGCCGTACCGGCTGTCGGTCTACAAGGGCGACGGGACGACGCTGATCACCCGCCAGTACGACCCCGCCGTCTTCCGCACCATCGGCTGGGCCAGCGACGGCGCCACCACGATCACGAAGATCGAGGACCACTTCCTGTCGCCGGCCGGAGAGCGCTTCGAGGGGTTCGGCGAGCGTTACGACCGGCTCGACCAGCGCGGCACCGACGTGCACAACTACGTCTACAACCAGTACAGGGACCAGGGCGCCACCCGCCGCACGTACCTGAGCGTGCCGTTCTTCCTGAACTCGGCCGGGTACGGCGTGCACGTCACCGGCACCCGCTACGCGATCTTCAACCTGGGCACGCACCTGAGCGACCTGGCCGGCTTCACCGTGGACACCGGCGGCGGGCTGAACTCGACGCTCGACTACCACTTCTTCGCCGGCGCCCCGGCCGACATCGTGGACGACTACACGGCGGTCACCGGGCGGCCCCAGCTCCCGCCGAAGTGGGCGTTCGGGGTGTGGATGTCGGCCAACGAGTGGAACACGCAGGCCGAGGTGACCGCCGAGCTGGCGAACGTGACGGCGTACCAGATCCCGCACACCGCGATGGTGCTGGAGCAGTGGAGCGACGAGGCCACGTTCTACCTGTGGCACGGCGCCACGTACACGGCCAAGCCCGGCAGCGGCAAGCCGGCCTACGGCGACCTGACGTTCCCGCCGGGCAGCGCGTGGCAGGACCCGAAGGCCATGGTCACCGACGCGCACGGCAAGGGGATCAGGATGATCCTCTGGCAGATCCCGGTGCTGAAGGAGAACTTCGACAGCAACCCGCCCGCCGCGCCGCAGCAGCACCTCAACGACAAGGCGTACGCGCAGGCGCAGGGATACCTCGCCAGGAACGCGACCAACGGCCCCTACCGCGTGCCGTCCGGCCAGTGGTTCGGCGACAGCATGATCCCCGACTTCACCAGCGCGGCCGCGACGAACTGGTGGATGAGCAAGCGCGACTACCTCATCGACGAGGTCGGCGTGGACGGCTTCAAGACCGACGGCAGCGAGGCCGTGTTCGGCAGGGGCGTGCAGTTCGCCGACGGCCGCAAGGGCGACGAGATGCACAACGCCTATCCCAACAGCTACACCGGCGCCTACAACGCCTACGTCAAGGGCAAGCAGCCCGACGGCACGATCTTCAGCAGGGCGGGCACGACCGGCGCCCAGACGACGTCCATCTACTGGGCGGGCGACCAGAACTCCAGCTTCTCCGCCTTCCAGGAGGCGGTGCGGGCCCAGCTCAGCGCGGGGCAGTCGGGGGTGCCGTACACGGCGTGGGACCTGGCGGGCTTCACCGGCGACTTCCCCGGCGCCGAGCTCTACCTGCGCTCGGCGGCGCAGGCCACGTTCTCGCCGATCATGCAGTACCACTCGGAGAAGGCCAGCCCCGGCGTCTCGGAGGCCCGCACCCCGTGGAACGTGCAGGCCCGCACCGGCGACACCGGCGTGGTGCCCGCCTTCCGCAAGTTCGCCAACGTGCGGATGAGCCTCATCCCGTACCTCTACACCGAGGCCAGGGCGAGCTCGGCGACGGGCGTGCCGATGATGCGGGCCATGAGCTTCGCCTTCCCCGGTGACGCGGCGGCGGCCGGGCACGACCAGCAGTACCTGTTCGGCTCGCAGCTCCTCGTGGCGCCGATCACCGCGCAGGGCGCCACCTCCAAGAACGTCTACCTGCCCGCGGGCGAGTGGTACGACCTGTGGAACGGCGGGCGCTTCACCGGGCCCGGCACCAAGACGTACAACGCGGGCCTGGACAGCATCCCCGTCTACGCCAGGCCGGGCGCGATCATCCCGCTCAACCTCAACGCCGACTACCAGCTCGGCGGCCAGATCGGCAACAGCGTGGACACCTACCAGAACCTGACCTTCCGCATCCATCCCGCGGGCTCGACGTCGTACGCCTACTTCGAGGACGCGGCGAACGCCACCCGCACGATCACCTCGGCCGAGAACTGGGCGGCGCACACGGTGGCCGTCACCGTGCCCGCGCTCACCACGACCGGCACGCTGCAGGTCGCGAGCACGAAGCCGGCGTCGGTGACCGGCGCCACAGCGCGGGCGAGCCTCGCCGCGCTCAAGGCCGCCGCCGAAGGCTGGTGGTGGGACCCGGTGCAGCAGCTCACCCACGTCAAGCTGGCGAGCGCCGCGGCGAGCCGCACCGTCACGCTCAACGGCGTGGACAAGGCGGCCTACGAGTCGGAGTTCGCCACCGGCACCGGGACCTCCGCCAACACCGACCACCCCGGCTACACCGGCACCGGCTTCACCGACGGGTTCGCCACCTCGGGGGACGCGGTGACGTTCCACGTCAAGGCGGACGCGGCGGGCAGCCACCGGCTCGTCTTCCGCTACTCCACCACGGTGGCCGCCACCCGGACGATCTACGTGGACGGCGTCGCCGCGGGCACGCTCTCGCTGCCCGCCCAGCCCGGCTGGGACACCTGGGGCACGGCCACGCTGACCACCTCGCTCACCGCGGGCGCCCACACCGTCAAGATCGCGTACGACGCCTCGAACACCGGTGGGATCAACCTCGACAACCTGGTGGTGGCCCGGCCATGAAACGCTCGCTCGTCCTGCTGACCGCCCTGTTCCTGCCCCTGCTGGTGGCGCCGCCCGCGCAGGCGGCGGTCCAGCGGGTGCAGTTCACCAGCGGCTCCACCTACCTCATCGTGGAGCTGCTGGACGACGACCTGGTGCACTTCGAGCTGGCGAGCGGCACGTCGCCGGGGACCGGCTCTCCCCTGTTCACCACGCCGCAGGTGGCCAGGACCGACTACCCGGGCCCGTCCGGCTTCAGCCAGTCGGGCAACACGCTCACCACGGCGGCCATGAAGGTCGAGGTGACGACCGGCACGCTGTGCGTGAAGGTGTCCGACCCGGCCCGGCTGCTGTACGAGGCGTGCCCGCGCAACCTGACCCAGGCGTGGAAGGGCCTGACGATCACCAAGGGGTCGATGCAGCACGCGTACGGGCTGGGTGAGCAGTTCTTCACGGGCGGCAGCGCCGACGGCGACTGGGTGGGCCGCACCCGCTCCCCGGGCGGCCCGTACGGCAACGCCATGGTGTTCGACGGCGACAACGGCCCGGTGGGCAACGCCCAGATCCCGGTCCTGTTCGCCGTCGGAGCCGCCAACCTCAACTACGGCCTGCTGCTCGACCAGGTCTACAAGCAGGAGTGGAACCTGACCGCCGACCCGTGGACGGTCGACACCTGGGGTGACCAGCTCAGGTGGTACACGATGACCGGCCCCGACCTGCCCGACCTGCGCAGGGACTACATGGAGCTGACGGGCCGGCCGCCGGTGCCGCCGAAGAAGGCGTTCGGGATGTGGGTGTCGGAGTTCGGCTACGACAACTGGGCCGAGATCGACAACCGGCTCGCCGGGCTGCGCGCGGCGGCGTTCCCGGTGGACGGCTTCGTGCTCGACCTGCCGTGGTTCGGCGGGGTGACGGCCGGCTCCGACAACACCAGGATGGGCTCCCTCACCTGGGACACCACCGCCTTCCCCAGCCCGGCGGCCACCATCGCCGACTACCAGGCGAACAAGGGCGTCGGGCTGATGACGATCGAGGAGTCCTACGTCGGCAGGAACCTGCCCGAGCACGCCGACCTGGCCTCCCGCGGGTATCTGGTCCGGGCCGGGTGCGCGGGCTGTACGCCCGCGTACCTGACGACCAACGACTGGTGGGGCCGGGGCGGCATGATCGACTGGACCCAGGACGCCGCGGGCGACCACTGGCACGCCGTCAAGCGGCAGCCGCTGATCGACGCCGGGGTGCAGGGCCACTGGCTGGACCTCGGCGAGCCGGAGATGTACGACGCCGGCGACTGGACCTCCGGCGTGCTGCCCGGCAAGCACGCCCACGCCGACTACCACAACGTCTACAACCTCAAGTGGGCCGAGAGCATCGCCCGCGGCTACGCCTCCGGCAGCAAGCGCCCGTTCATGCTGGCCCGCTCCGGCGCGGCGGGCATGCAGCGGCACGGCGTGGCCATGTGGTCGGCCGACATCGGCTCGAAGCTGACCGCGCTGGCCCAGCAGCAGAACGCGCAGCTGCACATGTCGATGTCGGGCATCGACTACTACGGCTCCGACATCGGCGGCTTCCGCAGGGAGATGCTGAACTCCGACCTGAACGAGCTCTACACGCAGTGGTTCGCCAACGGCGCCTGGTTCGAGGTGCCGGTGCGCCCGCACACGGAGAACCTGTGCAACTGCGCGCAGACCTCACCGGACCAGATCGGCCACACGGCCAGCAACCTCGCCAACCTCCGGCAGCGCTACGAGCTGACGCCCTACTACTACTCCCTCGCCCATCGGGCCCACCAGTTCGGCGAGCCCGTGGTGCCGCCGCCCGCGTACTACCACCAGAACGACCTGACCCTGCGCGAGGCCGGCCACGAGAAGCTCATCGGCCGCGACCTGCTGGTCGCGGTGGTGGCGGGCGCGGGCGAGCGTGAGCGCGACGTCTACCTCCCCGCCGGCACCTGGTACGACTACGCCACGGGCGAGAAGCTGACCAGCACCGGCCAGTGGTTCACCGACCGGCCGCTGTGGGTGAACGGCGTCTTCCGGCTGCCGGCCTTCGCCCGGGCGGGCGCGATCCTGCCGAAGATGCACGTGGACGACAAGACCATGAACGTCACGGGCAGGCGCACCGACGCCACCACCCGCAACGAGCTGATCGCCCGGGTCCACCCCGACACCGCCGCCACCGGCTTCACCCTCTACGAGGACGACGGGGCCTCGACGGGTTACCGGACCGGCGCCGTCCGGACGACGCAGATCAACCAGCAGCTCACCGGCGCCACGGCGACCGTCACCGTGGCCGCCTCCAGCGGCACCTACACCGGCGCGCCCGGCAGCAGGCAGAACGTCATCGAGCTCGTCACCGACACCCAGGCCTCGGCCGTCACGCTGAACGGCGGCCCGCTCACCCAGCACGCCACCAAGGCGGGCTTCGACGCGGCGGCCAGCGGCTGGTACAACGCGGGCGGCAACGTCGTCGTCGCCAAGTCGGCGGGCACGGCCGTCACGACGGCCAAGACGTTCACGTTCACGCTCGGGCAGGCGCCGGTGTCGGCCACGTTCACCTGCCACAACGGCACCACCACGCCCGGCCAGTCGGTCTACGCGGTCGGCAGCGCGCCGCAGCTCGGCGCCTGGTCGGTGGCCAGTGCCGTCAAGCTGTCGCCGACCGCCTACCCGACCTGGACGGGCACGATCGGCAAGCTCCCGCCCGGCGCCACGATCCAGTGGAAGTGCGTCAAACGGCAGGAGGCGAACTTCCCCGACACCGCCGACCAGTGGCAGCCCGGCGGCAACAGCTCGCTCACGACGCCCCCGAGCGGCAGCGCCGGCACCACGACCGGCACGTTCTGACCGGCGGCTCGCGACGGGGCCCTGCCCCCTCGCGAGCCGCCGCGGAAAGCCCGGCTGCCCGTCCCCGAGGACGGTGAACGTCGACCACGGCTCGGGCGTCATGAAGGGCTCGTTCAACCTCAAGACCGGCCCGTACGCCGCCTGCGGGAACGTCGCCAGGCTGCGGGCGGGCCAGGTCCTCTACTTCCACCGCTGGACCCCTGAACAGGTACGGCAAGCACTGGGTGTTCGCCCGCGTCAAGGGCACCGGCACCCACGGCTGGATGAGCCTGGACAACCTGCGCTCGGTCAAGAACAGCCGCCCGACCTTCTGCCCCGGCGAGGACCACCGGGACGGGTGACGGATCACCGATCCGAACAAAACGGACAAATGCATACAAACCGGATTGGCTGGGTAGGACTACCGGTCTAGGGGATCGATTGCCCACCCCGTGAGGGCGCCCCTGCCGCGTGAGCGGTCGGGGGCGTTCTCGTGCGCGCGGCCCACCGGACTCCGCTAACGCGCGGCGGGCACCACGACCTCTTCCGTGTCCTTGGCGCGGGTCGCCCAGAGGTAGACCAGCGCGCCGGCGAACAGCAGCAGCGAGGTCCACTGGTTGATCCGCAGGCCCAGGAGCAGCACCGCGTGGTCCACCCCGCCGACCGGGTCGATCCGCAGCCCCTCGATCCAGAACCGCCCGAACGTGTAGCCCGCCACGTACAGGGCGAACAGGCGGCCGTGGCGCAGCGTGAACCGCCGGCCGGCCAGGATCAGCGCGAAGCCGAGGGCCGTGCACCACAGTGACTCGTACAGGAACGTCGGGTGGTAGAGCACGCCCGGCTCGCCGCCGTGCGCCTGGTCGATCTCCAGGCCCCAGGGCAGGGTGGTGGGGCTGCCGTACAGCTCCTGGTTGAACCAGTTGCCCCAGCGGGCGATCGCCTGCCCGAACGCGATGCCGGGCGCGACCGTGTCGGCCACGGCGCCCAGGGACAGCCCCCGGCGGCGGCAGGCCAGCCACACGCCCACGCCTCCCAGGGCGACCGCGCCCCAGATGCTGAGCCCGCCTTCCCAGAGGAACAGCGCCTGGTAGGGCTCCTTGATCGCGCGCGGGCCGAAGTAGGTCTGCCAGTCGGTGATGACGTGGTAGAGGCGGGCGCCGATCAGGCCGAAGATCACCCCGGGGAACGCGACGTCGCCGATCAGGCCCTTCTCGCCGCCGCGGGCGCGCCAGCGGCGCTCGCTCAGCCAGATGCCGAAGCCGATCGCGACGATGAAACACAGGGCGTAGGCCCGGATCGGGATGAATCCGAGGTCCCAGGCCCCTTGGGCGGGGCTCGGTATCGAGGCGAGGCCCATGGTGGAGAGCGTAGCCATGGCGGGCGGCCGGACGGCTAACGATTGGGGATCGTTTCACCGCCCTGATAAAACGTTTCCACGGATTGACAGGTGCTTTGAACCCATGCTGCTATTCCATCGGATAGTAAACGGTTCAACCCTCTGGAGCCCCCCATGACGATGACGGCACGAGATCGACGCGGCAGGACCCGCCGCCTGAAGGCGCTGACGCTCTGCGTCCTGACCGCTCTGGCCCTGGGCGCGGCGGCGTCCGCCCCGGCCCTGGCGCAGGCCGGGGCCTCCGGCGCGGGCCCGGGAGCGCGGGTCATGGAGCGGCTCGACCGCGGGGTGGTGGCCGTGCGGTCGGGCGAGCGGGAGGTGCTGGTGAGCTGGCGGCTGCTCGGGCTCGACCCTGAGCGCCTCGGCTTCGACGTCGAGCGGTCCACCGACGGCGGGCCGTACCGCAGGCTCAACCGAGGGGTGCTGACCGGCGGCACCAACTACGTCGACGCCACCGCCGACCTGAGCAGAACCAACCGCTACCGCGTACGGCCGGTGCTCGACCGCCGGCCGCAGGCCCCCAGCAGGGCGTTCACCCTGACGGCCGGCCACGCGGTCGAGCCGGTGGTGCGGGTGCCGCTGCGCCCGGGCGGGCGGATCAAGTTCGTCTGGGTCGGCGACCTCGACGGCGACGGCGCCTACGACTACGTGCTGGACCGCCAGACCGTGCCGCAGAAGCTGGAGGCCTACCGCGGCGACGGCACCTTCCTGTGGGAGATGGACCTCGGCCCCAACAGCACGAACCAGAACAACATCGAGGGCGGCTCGGCCACGATCGACGTCGGCCACAACGACGGCGTCACCGTCCACGACCTCGACAGCGACGGCCGCGCGGAAGTGGCCGTCCGGGTCGCCGACGGGGTGACCTTCGGCGACGGCAGCAAGCACACCGAGAGCGACGACGTCCGCCAGTCCATCGCCATCCTCGACGGCCGGACCGGCGCCCCCAGGGCGGTCGCGCCGGTGCCGGACGACTACCTCGCCGACGGGCCGATGTACGCCCGCTTCGGCGTCGGCCACCTGGACGGCAGGACGCCTTCGCTGGTCGCGTACATGAAGAACCGCATCGGCAGCGGCGACTTCAACCTCATGTACACCGCCTGGAAGTTCGACGGCCGCTCGCTGACGAACCAGTGGAAGTTCCTGCGCGGCGACCAGGACCTCCCGGACGGGCACAACACCCGCATCGTGGACGTGGACGGGGACGGCAAGGACGAGGTCGGCGAGATCGGGTTCCTGCTCAACGGCGACGGCACCCTGCGCTACAGCCTCGCCCCGCAGGGGATCATCCACGGCGACCGCTGGTTCATCGCCGACATCGACCCCGCCCGGCCCGGCCTGGAGGGCTACGGCATCCAGCAGGACCACCCCGGCGGCCTGCTCGACTACTACTACGACGCCGCCACCGGCGCCATGATCTGGAAGCACACCACCGAGGCGCCCGGCGCCGACGCGGGCCGCGGCATGGTCGCCGACCTCGACCCCCGCTTCCCCGGCATGGAGACCTGGTCGATCAACGGCGAGGTCAACTACGAGCAGGGCAGGCCCAACGGCCTCTACAACGCCGCCGCGAACCGCCTCGCCGAGCCCGACACCACCAGGCAGCCCTGGCCGCACATGGGCGTGTGGTGGGACGGCGACCCGCTGCGCGAGCTGTTCAACGCCGACCCCTTCCCCGACCGGCGCGACGCCCGCATCGAGAAGTGGGACCCGGCCGCCCCCGCCGAGCCCTGGGCGCTGCCCCGCGTGGTGACCACCTCGCAGTACGGCGCGGTCACCGCGCTGGGCAACTCGGTCTACCCGCACCTGGTGGGCGACATCCTGGGCGACTGGCGGGAGGAGGTGGTGCTGACCGGCGCCGGCTTCGACGAGCTGATCATCTTCACCACCGACCGGCCGACCGGCACCCGCCTCTACACCCTGGCGCACAACCCGGCCTACCGGAACGGCCTGACCCTCAAGGGGTACCTGCAGTCGAGCAACGTGGACTACTTCCTGGGCCACGGCATGACGGCGCCGCCCCAGCCGCGGATCAGGTACGCCGGTCCGCGCGGCTGAGATCAGGCCACCCGGCGGCGGCCCGCGGGGATCAGGCCACGCGGTGCCCCCGGCCGGGATCACGCCACGCGGTACCGCCCGGCCACGGCCCGCCTCAGCGTCAGGCCGTGGCCGGGCGCGTCCGTACGGGGGCCGGCCTCGCCGCCGCCGGGATCGGCGGCGCCGTCGAACAGCTCCGCCTCGATGCGCTGGTGGTCGTGGAACCATTCGATGTGCCGCAGGTTGATCGTGGCCGCCGCGGCCGGGAGGTGCAGGTTCGGGGCGCAGTGCGCGGACACCTGCAGATGGTGACCGGCCGCCACGGCGGTGGCGGCGAACCACCCGCTGTAGCCGCCGCACCGCGTGGCGTCGATCTGCAGGCAGTCCACCGCCCCCGCCGCGCACATCCGGGTGAAGTAGCCCAGGTCGCAGCCGTACTCGCCGGCGGTGACGTCGGCGGCGCACCGCTCGCGCACCAGCCGCAGCCCGGCCAGGTCGTCGGAGGAGACGGGCTCCTCGAACCAGGTGACGTCCTGCTCGGCCATCCGCTCGGCGACGCGGACGGCCTGCTTGGCGGTGTAGCCGCCGTTGGCGTCCACGTACAGCTCGGCGTCCGCGCCGATCGTGCGGCGGGCCAGCGCCACCCGGTGCAGGTCGCGCTCGGGCCGGCTGCCGGACGACTCACCGATCTTGATCTTGACGCGGCCGATGCCCTGCTCGTGCACCCAGTGCGAGAGCTGCGCCACGGTCGTGGCGTCGTCGTAGGTGGTGAAGCCGCCTGAGCCGTACAGCGGCACCCGGTCACGGGCCGTCCCCCACAACCGGGCCAGCGGCATCCCGATCAGGCGGGCCTTGAGATCCCACAGCGCCACGTCCACGGCGGAGACGGCGTACCCGGCGACGCCCGGCCGCCCCGCGTTGCGCACCTGGCGCGCCATCGCGGCGTGCAGCGCGGGGACGCCCTCGGCATCGGCGCCGGTCAGGACGCCGGCGAGCGTGCCGGTGACGAACGAGGCCGCGGCCGCCGGGGCGTAGGTCCAGCCCGTCCCCGTGACACCCGCCGCCGTCACGGTGACCACCACCATCGTGGTCGCCTCCCAGGCGAGCGTGCCGTCGCCCTCCGGGCTCTGCGCCGGAACCCGGTAGGCCGCCGCCGCGACCTCGTCGATCGTGCTTTGTCTCACTGACTGCTGCTACCCCACCGGCACCGCGCTGAAAGGCGGCGTGCGGCGCTCGTACCTGTGGGAAGGTTGTGACTCCGCACGGTCCGGCCAGGCCACCGCCTCCGGGGTCGAGGGAGGTGGCGGCGCGTGGCTCATCCGCACGGCCCGTGGAGGCCCGAGGTGTCGGGGATCGACCCCGCGCGCATGGACGGCTTCGCCGCCGCCCTGGACCGCGCCGGCGTGGACGTCGCCGAGCAGACCCAGGCGATCAGGGCCGAGCTGACGCGGCTGGGGGTCGGCACGCTGACGTTGACGCCGTTCGTGGAGATCGAACGCTGGGTGCGCGGCCAGGTGCCGAAGCTGCGGGCCCGCAACGGCGTCATCCGCAGGCGCGTCCCCGGCTGGACGCCGGGCATCGTGACGTACGACGAGGCCACCATGCCGTACGCCAGCCCGCCCGAGTCCCGGCGCGAAGGCGCGGCCATGGGCGAGCTCTACCTGCGGCACCTCCGGGCGGCCGAGCACGGCATGAGCAGCCCGCTGCCGAACGACGCCCCGCACCGCTTCAGGGAGCTCCTGGAGCGCGTGCTCGCCCACCAGGACGACCCCGACTTCGCCGCGGCCTTCTTCGGCCACCTCGGAACCACCCGCACCCTCGCGCTCCCCCAGGACATTCTCGCCCTCTTCGGGCCCGCCGCCACCGGCCTGCGCCCCGGCCCGCCGGAGCGACGGCTCCTCGGCGGCTTCAGCCGGCTCCTCGCCGCCGCCACCACCGCCTCTCCCCCGGATCCCCGCTTCCCTTCGGTCATGAGCGACCTCGAGCGGGGCGGGGAGGGCGTCGACTCCGAGTCGCTGTCCTGGCTCGTCAGCGAGGGCGCCTTCCCGACCCAGTGGCTCACCGCGGTGGCCCGGCGCCATCTGCAGGCCTCGGGGCGGGTGGACGTCGTCGGGCGGATCCTCTCCGCGCTGTCGCATGACGCCACGGCGGCTCGGGCCGTGCTTTCGGATCTTGCCGGGTTGAGTGCGGCGGTGTCGGGGGACCTGGAGGCCGGCGAGGCGTTCGGACGGGCGCTGGCGGCGGCATCCGGAGTGCATGAGGGGAAGGATCGGGAGGGGGCTGCGGCGTTCGCGTTCCAGGTGATCACGCAGGGGCCTGAGCTGGTGGGGAACGACGCGATGCGGAAGCACTTCGCGGAGATCGCCGGGGCCTATGCCATGGAGTTCGCCGCGAGCGCCCAAGTGCTCGATCCGGACTCACAGTTGCCGAGCCGCTTCGGTCACTTCGACGACGAACTCGTGGGGACCACCCCGATGTTCCGCCTGTCCCTGACGGACAGCTATCGCTTCCTGCAGACCTTCGCGGACACGGATGCGCACATGGAGCCGTTCAACAAGGGCATGGCGGCGCTCACTCAGCGGCTGTTCGAGGCGGGCGTGCGAGCGGACCGGCACCTGCTGGCCTTCCCTCCTCTGGATCGCCGGCAATCGGACACCGGCGTCGAGCTGGCGTTCGCCCGGCTGGGCGCGGTCGCCGGGTTGCAGTTCGCCGCGATGAAGGCCGTCAGAGGCATTGCAGACCTCAAGGATCAGGAAGAAGTCGAGCGCTTCGGGCAAGTTCTGGACAAGGGGATGGACGCGGGAATGCTCCTCCTCCCCGCTGCAGGAGGGCTACCCGCGTCTGCGGCCTGGATGTTTCTCAGCTGGGGGATTAAAGACGGCATCGGAGCCATGGTGGAACCCGACCCTCGGTTGCCGGAGGTCACCAAGCAGGAGCTGGCCCACGCGCGCGGCGTCCTCTACGAGATCGCCGCCGGGCTCGTCGCGCACGGCTACACCTCGAAGAATCCTCCCGTCGGCTTCCGACCACCGGCCGACCCGCTCATCGCCGATGAAAACGGGCGGCTGCGACCATACGTGGAGATCAGCGCAGATCCGCGGGCCACCAAGGCTTTTCTGGCGTGGTTGGAGGAGAACGGCAGCCTCGATGACGAGGCGGACCGCCGGATGCTGGGCAGGATGGCCGCCAGAGCGGCCAGGCAGTTCGCCGGAGAACGGGACAACGTGGAGAACCACCTGTCCACGATTGACCCCGAGTTCAAGAAGGTTCTGGAAGGAGACTGAGGTGACAGTGATTGGGCTAGCCGCGGGGAAGGCAGTCCGTTACGCCAGTGGCCACCGCTTCGTGATCGCTCAGCGTCTCCAAGGTGATGCTGGTGCGGGACGACGCGAGCTTGAGCGTCGTCCTGGGCGAACCGGCCTTGTAGGCCTCATGCACCTTGTAGCCCCACGTCGTGCTGAGCGTTCCGGCCATCTCGGGAAGCAGCAGGACGCTGGATCTGGAGAAGACGGACCGCACACCGTAGGTACGTTTCACCCCGTCGGCGCCGCAGGCGACATCCTTCCCCCCGGCATCGGTGACCACCGTCTCCTCCGGATCCACCGACTCCATCAACTCGGTGATGTGCCGCTGCAGCGTCTCCCCCGCCTTCTCCACCGTCGGCCCCGCATCGGCCGTCGAGCAACCCGCCAGAACAGCCAGACCCCCCAAGGCAGCCGCACAACGCCACACCGATGCCATCGAGATCGTCTCCGTTCCGAACGCCCGCCCCACCGCTCCCATCCTCCGGCACCGAGCCCTCGCCGTACCCGTAACGCCAGGATGGGTCGGCCGCGATGACCGAGATCCCGGTGGACAATCCCCGCTATATCGCCCTGCAACAGGCACTGGTCAAGGTCGAGCGGCACATCGCGAGGCTGCGGGCGGCACTGGACGAGCCGTTCGAGCTCTTCTCCGGCGACGCGGTGTGGATCGGGCCCGTCGCCAGACGGTTCGGGGAGGATCTGGGGCACCACCGGCGGCGGCTCAGGCAGCAGGCCGAGACGGTGGTCGCGGAGCTGGAGGCGGAGATCAGGCGGACGCCGCCGAAGGTGTCCCCGGCCGTGGCGCGGGAGGAGGCGGCGCGGCTGTCCGGCGGGCCGCGCATGTTCACCGCCTTCTAGCGGGGGGCTGTCCGGGCGTTCGCGGGGCGAGCGGCCTCCGGTTGAGCCCCTGGCCGCCACGGCCAGGGGCCGTGGCGGCCTCAGCCCGTCGCCGCCACCGTCTCGTCTTCCTGGTCGCCGTGCTTCACCGGCTCAGGAACCTCCAGGGAGCTCAGGCCGTGCCGCCAGCGGTCCATGACGTGCTCGGCCCAGCGGCGTTCGAGGGTCAGGGCGCAGGCGGCGCCGTGCAGGATGTCGCCGGTCAGCGACGGCTCCTGGGCGGCCAGGTCGGCGCAGAGGGCGAGCGCGGTGTGGTGGCCGGGCGGTGACGAGGTCAGCTCCAGGGCCGCGAGGTGTCCCGCGAGCGCGCCGCGCAACCGCCGGTGGAGCCCGAACAGCGACATGACGTTCGAGACGGCCAGGGTGATCCCGGGCACGTCGGGCAGGTAGGCGCCGTAGGTGTCGTCCAGGCCGAGCCCTCTCATGGTGGCCCGGAACAGCTGGGCCCCGCCGACCTGGTCGGCGACCAGTGCCGGCTCGGGGTCGCCGGGCAGGCGTGGGAGCGCCCAGGTGTGCGGGTCCTTGAGGTGGTGGATCGAGCGGTGCACGACGAGCTCGCGGTAGCGTCCCAGGTCGGCTTCGCGCTGGAGCTGGGAGGCCGGTGACGGGGCGCTCGCCTCGTCCTTGGCCACCAGCTCGGCCAGCGCGTGGCGGACGTGCTGCGGCGCGACGGCCCGCGGGCGCGGGACGGCGAGCGCGAGGGCGGATTCCAGGGAGCGCTCCAGCTCCCGGCGGGTGGCCAGCAGCGACGGCTGCCACTCCCAGAGGTCGTCCACGTCGTCGAAGCCGCGCGAGTGCAGCTCGTAGCAGGCGAAGAGGGCGAGCTGGAGGTCGCCGTCGTCGAGTGCCGCGGCCGGTGGCGGGGTGACCAGCGGCGGGTCCAGCTCGCCCGGCGGGCCGCCGAGGCGGGCGAAGAGCGCGGCCGTGATCGGGCCGCGGGCGACGGGCAGACGCATCACGAACCTCCTCCGCTAGGGTCCCGGCTGTGCCGCGACGGGCGTGTGCGTCCAACGCCGGCAGCTCGCCTGCTGGTCGCGGTCATCTGCCCCGCCCCCGCCCGCTCAAACGACTCGCCTTCGGGTCCGGTCAGGGCTGCCGAAGGAGGAGGCGGCCACCCGCCTCCTCGTCACGATCTCAGGCAGGAACGGCGGCTGCTCAGGGGCGGGCGAGCAGGGCGGCGGCGATCGCGTCCGCGTCGCGGAAGAACGGGCTGTCCTGGCCGGGCCTGCCGGTGCCGACCTCGGTGAACCAGCGGGTGTGGTTGGTGGCCACGCCCAGCGCGTGGATGTCCCGCACGGCCCGCCCCATCCCGTCGATCACCCGGTACGGGGCCCGCGTCACGGCCAGCCCGCCCGCGTCGAAGCGCGCTCCGGTGGCCGGGTCCACGTTCACGAACTCGCTGACCATCCCGTCCGCCAGGAGCTGCTTGATCAGCGGCGAGGCGTCCCTGGACAGGTCGCGCGCGGGAGCGCGGGCGTCCACGAGCGCCTTCGTGACCCGCCGGGAGCCGCCCACCTGCGGCGACCACACCCCGAACCCGCCGGGCACCCGCTCCACGGCCGCCCCGGGCCCGACGGGGGCGACGATCCCGGCCTCCAGGAGCGCCGCGAGCTGGTCGACGTGCGCCGCGGGCGGGCCGGCCGACAGGACGAAGCTCTCCGGGACGAACCGGCCCAGGAAGTCCCGATGCGAGTGCGGCAGCAGCCCGCCGAAGTCCACGACCTGCGGAAGCAGCGGGCGGATGGCGCGCAGCATCTCGGTGGCCGCCTTGACCGTGCCGTCGACGCAGCCGTCGCCCGCGTGCCTGGCGTCCGCGCGCAGCAGCCGGGCCAGGCCGGCGTGGTAGTCGTCCGGGCTGGTGAACCAGCGGTCGCGGAAGGGCCTGGCCAGGCGGGTGAGCGGGTGGGCGGCCCCGGTCGAGCACGCCAGGTCGGCCTCCAGCTGGATGAGCGGCTCGACCAGGCGGGCGAAGTCGAGCTGCGGCGTGCCGGTGGCCGCCAGCGCCACGGCGCGCAGCTCCGCCAGCCGCTCCTCCGTCACGACCCGCAGCCGTACGGGCGGCGCGGGAAAGTCGGGCACCGCCGGCCTGGCCAGGAACGGCAGGCCCCCGCGAGAGAGGGCCAGCAGGCGCGGCTCGTCGCCGCTGGGCAGGTACCGCAGCCCGGCGGGGCCGGGCACGAACCGCCCGCCCCTGCCCAGCGTCACGGCCCGCATCACGTCGTAGAAGGTCAGCCCGAACCCGCGCACCGCCACCTCGGCCCCTGGCGGCAGGTCGTCGAGCGGCATCTCGGCGGCCAGCCCCGGCGGGACGTAGCGCAGGCCGTGGTCGTCGGCGTGCCGCAGCCAGGCGAGCTGCCGCTCGTCGGGCTCCAGGCTGCCGTGGCCGGTGGCGAGCACCGCCTTGTCCACCCGGTACGCGGCGCCGCCCGCGACCAGCCGCAGCCCGCCCGGCACGCGGGTCATCCGGGTGACCTCGGCCCGTACGGGACGGACGTGCACGTGCGGCGGCGCCGTGGCGCACAGCGCGCGGAACACGTCGGCCAGGTACTGCCCGTACAGCCGGCGGGCCGGGTACGCGCCCGGCTCCAGCCCGGACCACCGGGCCATCGTGCCGAACCGGTGGGCGGGCAGCCCGTCGTCGCCCGGCGAGCGCATCGTGCTCTCGCCGGCCGTGGTGTTGGCCGTCAGCCAGGAGGGCTGGTCGATCCGCCACACCCGCCCGCCGCCGTGGCCGACCGCGTCGAAGGCCCAGATCGTCACCTCGCCGCCGCCGCGGTGAGGGGTGTCGCGCAGCCGTACCAGGAGGCGTTCCAGCACCGACAGGCCCCGCGGCCCCACTCCGATCACCGCGATGGCCTGTTCCCCCATGCCGTCCCGCTACCCGGGCGGGCACCGGTCAGGCGCTGTGACCTGCTGTGGCTCCGGTCACGCGCCGCCGCGCCGCGGGGTGCGGGCGCCAGGTGGCGACCAGGGCGAGGGCCAGGAGCAGCTCGGCGAGGTCGCCGCCGTAGTACATGATCTCGGCGGCGCCGCGCCGCTGGTCCTCGGGCACGGGCAGGTCCACGGCGAGGCCGGCGTACATGAGCTGGGACAGCCCGCTGTGCGCGGCGATGGCCACGCCCAGCACGACCAGCCGGGCCACGACGGAGGGGCGGCGCGGGGCCGGGTCGGGCCCGGCGATCACCCAGGCGAACAGGCAGCCCGACAGCAGGAAGTGCGCGTGCACGGCCGCGTGCGGCCAGCCGCTCACCGTGGCGAGCCGGTAGAGCGGCGTGCAGTACAGGACGATCATGCCGCCCGTGCTCAGCACCAGCGCGGTGACCGGGTTGGCGACGGCGTGCGCGGCGCGGCGGCGCAGCAGCCCGGTCAGGCGGCGGGCGCGGGCGGCGGGCAGGGAGCGCAGCAGCAGGGTCATCGGCGCGCCGAGCACCAGGCCGAGCGGCGCCAGCATGCCGATGAGCAGGTGCTGCACCATGTGGCCGCGGAAGTCGGTCGCGGCCCAGGCGGCGATCGGCCCCATGAGGGCCGCCGCGACCAGCGCGAGCCCGGCGGCGAACACCGCCGTGCGCCAGCCCTTCCAGGAGGCGGCGCGGACGGCCAGCGTCAGGTAGCCCGCCAGGGCCAGGAGCAGCAGGACGGGCGCCACCGCGCCCGCGTGGTCGTGGTGGGCCGTCACGCCCGCTCGCCGTCCCGGCACAGGTCGAGCTGCCCGCCGCCGCGCTGCAGCGCCCAGCCGCCGAGCACCAGCAGCGCGCCGAGGAGCAGGAAGCCCAGGTCCCACCAGATCTGGCCGGGGCCGGTGCGGACGTGGTGGATGCCCAGCAGGTGATGGTCGATCACGCCTTCGACCAGGTTGAACAGGCCCCAGCCGACCAGGATCCAGCCCCAGAGGCTCCGCGAGCGCCAGACCCGGCCCCTGGAGGCGGTGACGCGGGAGTAGAGCAGGCCGAGCCCGATGAGCACCGCCAGCCAGGTGAAGGTGTGGAACAGGCCGTCCCACACGGTGTTCATCCGCAGGCCGGGGACGGTGTCCACCGGGTAGTACCGGATGCCGGCGTTGTCGGTGTCGGTGCTGCTCAGCATGTGGTGCCACTGCAGGAGCTGGTGCAGCAGGATGCCGTCGACGAAGCCGCCGAGCCCGACTCCGAGGATCGTCGCGGGCAGCGCGATGGCGTTGCGCGTGGCCATGAGGCTCCCTTTCGCGGGCGTCGCGTCCGGGCGGTGGCCTACCCCGCCAGGTCCACGGCACGCCCGGGCGGCCGCTGTCCAGCCGTGATCCTTGCCGACTCCGCAGGTTTGCTTGGGCCGACTCCGCCGGCCTGCTCAGGCTGACTCCGCCGGCCTGCTCGGCCGGCTACGAGCGGCCGGTGGTCTCGGCGCGGAACCCCAGCACCGCCCGCGCGATCTCGCCCGGCTGCTCGGCGAGCATGTTGTGGCTGGCGTCCAGCTCCAGGACGCGCAGGTGCGGCCGGTCGGCGAGGAGGGGCAGCAGGTCGCGGCGGATGCCCGCGCGCAGCGCCGGCATGAGCTCGCCGACGCGGCCGGGCATTCCGGGCAGGTTTCGCGTGGCCAGGACGAACAGGGCGGGGCAGCGGATCTCCGCGACCGGCGGGACGCTGTCCAGGAAGTACGGGTCGTACCTGACCTGCCCGGCCAGCGCCGCGCCCGGCCGGACGAAGACGCCTTCGTCCGTGGTGAGCAGCGCCCGCTGCGGGTACATGGCGGCGTGCGCCTCCGGCAGCGGCTGCGCCATCGCCGCCGTCTGCGCGTCGAAGACGGCTTTCAGCTCCGCGAGCAGCGCCTGGAGGTCCTCGGGGCCGAGGCCGGCGTAGTGCCGCGGCTCGGTCTCGGCCGAGCGCAGGCCGTCGAGGTTGACGATGCCTGGCCCGTCCGGGTGGCGCAGCGCCCACCGCACGGCGACCATGCCGCCGAGGGAGTGGCCGACCAGGAGGGGCTCGTCGAGGCCGAGGTGGTCGATGACGGCGCGGACGTCGTCCAGGACGGCCTCCCACTCCCACGGGCCCTCGCCCGACAGGCCGTGGCCGCGCAGGTCCATCGCGACGACGCGGTGCGAGCCGGTCAGCAGGGGCGCGACCTCGTCCCAGTGCAGCAGGGTGCCGCCGAGGCCGTGGAGCAGCAGGACGGGGGCGCCGTCGCCGCCGTGGTCGCGGACGGCCAGGCGGACCGGGCGGTCGTCGATGACGAGGTCGGATGCGGTCACTGGGCATTCTCCTTCGGGCGGTTGAGCCGGGCGTGGATGGAGGAGGTCGTGACGCCACCCTCGGGGTGTTTGTCGAGCTTGCCGCGTTTGACGAGGTCGTGGACGCCCTGGCGGGTGATGCCGAGCATGGCGCCCGCCGTGGAGTAGGAGACGGCCGTCGCGGAGGGGTGCCCGGCGCCCCGGGCCACGGCGCGGCCCAGCGGGGTGCGCCACCACTGCTCGGGCGGGTCGAAGGGCCCGTCGCCGGGGAACAGCACCGCGATCAGCCTGGCAGCGGTCAGCGTGGCCTGCCGCTGGTCGCGGCCGAGCAGCTGAGCGGCCCAGACCTCGGCCTCGATGCGCAGGCGGTCCTTGATCGGGGTCAGCAGCTCACCGGAGGCCAGCAGGATCTCCAGGGGGTCGAGCACCCGGGTCTCCAGCAGCCGGACCAGCGCGGCCACCAGCTCGACGTGTTCGTCGGTCGTCGTCACTTGACGGACGATAGCAAGTACTTGCTATCGTCCGTCAAGTAGCGAGTTCACGGCAGAGGGGGTGGTCCGACGATGTCGATCCCGTACCGCGCCGCGATCTCGTCCAGCGGGGCCCGCCGCGGGCCGGCCTCGACCAGGAAGTCGGCGAAGGCCGGGCCGTGGTGCAGCGTCAGGTACCGGGCGCAGTCGCTGGTCACCACGAACCCGTGGGGCCGCCCGGCGGGCAGCACGGCGGCGCAGCCGGCGCCGGCCGGATGCTCCTGGCCGTCCACGATCACCCGCAGCTCCCCTTCGAGCACGACGAACGTCTCGCTGGCGGCCCGGTGCACGTGCATCGGGCTGCCGTGCCCGCGGCGGCCCCAGGTCTCCACGACCGCGAACGCGCCGCCGGTGTCGGGGCCGGTGACCCGCAGGTGGTAGAGCTCGCCGAGGAACGACACGGTCTGCTGGCCCTCCGGCGTGGTGATCATCGGCGTCCGGATCCGCGAGGCGGGTGGTGGCGTCATACCACCACCCTTCCCACGGCCCGCGCCGAGCTCACGACCCGTGCGGACCCCTGTTCGAAGGCGTGCCGGCCGCCGCGGACCGGCGCACTCCCGGCACCGCACGCGTCGCGCGCAGGCGGGCTCTTACCCTGTGCGTGATCATGGTGCTCCCGTGGATACTCTTCCTGCTCGTGCAACGCCACTTCACCCACGGGCCGGCGGGGGCGCTCACGGGACGAGGCCGCGGCGCTGCGCCGCCTGCCGTTCGGCGGCAGCGCCGAACCAGGTGGCCAGGGCCGTGGCCAGAGTGCTGTCCGGCTGGGGGTCGGAGGTGGTGGAGACCCAGGCGGTGTGCCCGTCGGGGCGGATCAGCAACCCTTCGAGCCCGGGCCGGCCGGGGCACCGGGCGTCGCAGGTGTCCACCCGGCCGCCGGCCGCCGGCAGGGGCCGGTCGCCGAGGCGGAGCAGGAGCGGGCGGGCGGGGCGCAGCAGCTCGGCGACGCTGGTGCGGCGGCCGTCGAGGGTCAGCTCCAGGTTGGGGGCGAGGCGCCCGAGCCACGGGTGGTCGCCGGGGATCTTCGGGTCGTAGCGGGTGCTGACGCCGGTCGCCAGCTCGGCGAGGTACTTGCCGGCGCCGGGCACCCGGTCGACCAGCTCGCCGAACAGGGCCCGCACCGGGGCGAGTGCGGGGTCGTGGCCGGCCAGGGCCGACTGGGCACGGATGGTGCTCAGCAGGCGCTCGCCGGCCTCGTGCCGTTCGTCGTGGTAGCTGTCCAGCAGCCCTCCGGGCGCGTGCCCGAGCGCGGTGGCGGCGAGCTTCCAGCCGAGGTTGACCGCATCGGCCAGCGCCACGTTCACCCCGATCGCCCCGGTCGGCGGGTGGATGTGCGCGGCGTCGCCCGCGAGCACCACCCGCCCGGCGACGTAGCGGTCCGCCAGGCGGGCCGCGTCGCCGAAGCGGGTGAGCCAGCGCGGCTCGCGCAGCTCCACCCGGCGGCCGAGCTGGTCGTCCAGCAGCCGCTGGAAGCGGGGCAGCGTCACAGGTTCGTCGCGGTCGGCGGGCGGCTCGGGGTCGTCGAGCACGATGCGGACGTAGCCGGGGCGCGGGATCACGAACACCGTGCCGCGCTCGCCGTTGGTCATGCCGAACGGCAGGGCGGCGGGGTCGGCGAGCTCGACGTCCGCGAGCACGCCGTAGCGGGTGGCGGGCGTGCCGGGGAAGCCGATCCCGGCGCGCTTGCGCACCAGGCTGCGGCTGCCGTCGCAGCCGGCGAGGTAGGCGGCCCGGGTGCGCCGCCGCCGGCCGCCGGACTCGACGGTCACCTCGACGCCGCCGGCGTCCTGCTCCAGGCCGACGACCCGGTGCCCCCAGCGCACCGGCACACCCAGCTCGGCCAGCCACTGCTCCAGCAGCTCCTCGACGCGGGTCTGCGCGATGCCCAGCACGTACGGATGGTCGGTGTCCATCACCGTCAGATCCAGCGGCCGGGCGGGGTCGGCGAACATGCCCGCCGGGACGACCGGCCCCTCGGCCAGGAACCGCCCGGCGATGCCGCGCCGGTCGAGCAGCTCCAGGCTGCGGGCGTTCAGGTTGAACCCCCTGCAGTACGGCGAGCGCTCCGGCAGCCCGTCGAGCACCATCACCTCGGCCCCGGCCAGCGTCAGCTCGGCCGCCAGCATCAGCCCGGCCGGACCCGCGCCGGCCACCACGATCATGCCGTCGCCGTTCATCGGCCCTCCTCCTCGGCCCGCACCCAGCCGGACGCCTCCGGCCAGGCCAGCCGGCCCGTCTCGACGTCGGCCGCGATCTCCTCGATCCAGCCGAGCTCGGCCTCCTGCATCCGGATCGCGTACTCCACCTCGACCACGAACAGGCGCGGCACCGTGCCGGCCGCCAGCAGCTCGCCGTGCTCGCGCCGGTGCTCCTCCAGCGCCGCCCGCACCCGCGCGGCGCGGTCCCGCAGCGCGTCCACGGCGCCGGCGGGCCCGAGCGCGCCCAGGTAGCCGACCGCGGACAGGAACTTCGGGTACTCGGCGGACGGGACGCGGATCAGCTCCTCCACCCAGCGGGTGAACTCGGCCCGGCCGAGCGCGGTGTGCTGGTAGACGGTGCGCTCGGGCCGGGAGCCGACCTTGACGGTCTCCCGCGCCTCGATCCAGCCGGCCCGCTCCAGCGCGCGCACCACGTCGTACAGGGAGCCGGTGGTCACCTTGAACACCCGGTCCTGGCCGCGCTCACGCAGGGTGGCGGCCATGGCGTGCGGGTGCAGCGGGGACTCGATGAGCAGCCCCAGCACGGCCAGGCCCAGCGCGTTCGACACCGGGCGTCGATTACTCGTTCCCAATCGCTTGCCTCCTATTGCTCGGATCCGAGTATTAGGCGGGCGCGGAGGTCTGTCAAACGAGAAAGGGCCCCGCCGGCGGCGGGGCCCTTCCGGTCGGAGGGAGTTAGCAGTTCGTCAGCTTCTTGGTGATGACGACCTGGTCCGGGTTGGAGTGGCCGATCTTCTTCTTGCCGCTGGTGCGCGGGTTCACCGAGAAGCACTTCCAGAAGAAGTCGTGGTTCTGCTTGACGAACTTCAGCTCGATCCACCGCTTCTGGTTGCAGTGGTTGTTGAAGTACACGGTGGTGGAGACGTTGCCGTCGCCCCACGAGATGTTGATCTTCTGTCCGCGGGGCGAGGTGCACGAGGCGGACTTGCGGTGCACGCTCAGTGCCTGGGCCTGCGCCGTGTGGGACGACTGGGCGGACGCGGTGGAGGGGACGGCGAGCAGTGCGAGGGCGGCGCAGAGTCCGGCGGCCGCGGGGGCGAGTCTGGAATACCTCATGATCCTCTTTCCTGTCTCGGGGAACGCCCCGGATCGGCTTCGCCTGCCACCCCCGTCGGGCGGCGACGTCGGCACCGGGGCTCGCTCACCACGCTGTCCGGCGGCCCTGGCGGACGGCAAGCGATCAATGTCCAGCGTTCGTCCACCGATCCCCGGACGAACGCTGGACAAATGACCGCCCAGGTCAGCGGGGCCCTACGCCGGAAGCGCGCCGAGCTGCCGCAGCTGCGAGTAGAGGTCCACGACCCCCCAGATCTCCGCGATCCGGCCGCCGGTGAAGCGCACGACGAACATCTCGCTGTACGTCACGGTCCTGCCGGTCGGCGCGAGCCCCCGGTACTCGCCCCGGTGGGTGCCGGTGACCGTGTTCCTGCAGGCGACCCTGTCGCCCTCCGCGATCACGTCCTCGATCTCGACGCGCAGGTCGGGGAAGGCGCGCAGGAGCAGGTCCCACACCTGCGCGATCGCCTGCCTCCCCGTCGCCCCGGTGGGCACGGGTGCGTGGAACAGCACGTCCGGCTCGACGACCTCGTCGATGGTCTTCGCGATGACGTCCGGGTCGCCGCTGCCGACCGCTTCGTGGAAGCGGCGGAACGCCGCCTTGTTGGCCGCCTGGTTCGTCGGCATGTGTGACCTCTCCTCGGGCACGGTGTGAACGGTTGTCATCCAGGCGACGAACGGGCGCCCGCCCGCGGGACAGCTCTCAGAGCTGTTCGAGCCGGCGGGTCAGGAAGCGCCGCTCGGGGGCCGAGGTGGCCAGCTCCAGCGCCCTGCCGTACGCGGCCCTGGCCTCGGAGCCCCGGCCGAGCCGCCGCAGCAGCTCGCCGCGGGTGGAGTGGAAGTAGAGGTAGCCGTCGAGGCCGAGCCGGTCGACGGCACGCAGCGCCCCGGCGGGGTCGCCGGCCTGGGCGAGCGCCACCGCGCGGTTGAGCTCCACCACGGCGGAGCCGGTGAGGCCCGCCAGCCGCCGGTACAGCGCGGCGACCTGCGGCCAGTCGATCCGCTCACGCGCCTGCAGCGACGCGATCGCGGCCTGGACGACGTAGGCGCCCCGCCCGCCCAGCGCGATGGCCCGGTCGAGCATCGCGCGCCCCTCGGCGATCCGGCGCTGGTCCCACAGCGACCGGTCCTGGTCGTCGAGCAGCACGAGGTCGTCACCGCGGAAGCGGGCGCGCCGCCGGGCGTGGTGGATCGTCATCAGCGCCAGCAGGCCGTGCGCCTCCGGCTGGCCGGGCAGCAGCGCGGCCAGCAGCCGGCCCAGGCGCAGGGCTTCCGCGCCGAGGTCGATCCGGCCGCGGTACCCCTCGTTGTAGATGAGGTAGACCACGGCGAGCACCGCGTCGAGCCGGTCGGGCAGCCGGTGCGCGGCGGGGACGGCGAACGGGATCCCGGTCGCCTTGATCTTGGCCTTGGCACGGGACAGCCGCCGCTTCATGGTCTCCTCCGAGACCAGGAACGCCCGGGCGATCTCGGCGGTGTCCAGGCCGCCGAGCGCCCGCAGCGTGAGCGCCACCTGCCCGTCGAGTGGCAGCGCCGGGTGGCAGCAGGCGAAGATCAGCTGCAGCCGCTCGTCCTTGATCACTGTGTCGTCGAGCTCGTCCATGGCGGCCTCGGGTGTGTGCAGCAGGTGGATCTTCCCGGCGAAGGCGCGCTCCCTGCGCACCCGGTCGATCGCCCGGTTGCGGGCCGTCGTCACCAGCCACGCGCCCGGCCTGTCCGGCATGCCCGTGGCGGGCCAGCGCTCCGCCGCGATCGCGAACGCCTCCTGCACGGCCTCCTCGGCCAGGTCGAAGTCACCGAGGAACCCGACCAGCGAGGCCAGCACCCGGCCCCACTCGTCGCGGAAGACGTCCTCCAGCGTGCTCAGAGCCGGATCACCGGCCTGACCTCCACCGTCCCGCCGAGCCTGGCGGCGGGGACGCGCGCCGCCAGCTCGATCGCCTCGTCCAGGTCGGCCGCCTCGACCAGGCAGAACCCGCCGAGCACCTCCTTGGTGTCGGCGAACGGCCCGTCGGTCACCAGCGTCCGGCCGCCGGTCACGCGCACGCCGGTCGCCGTCTCGACCGGCTGCAACCGCGCGCCGCCGGCGTAGCGGGGGTCCTCGGCGAGCGCGTGGTACTCCGCGTACGCCGCCTCGCGCTCCGCCTCCGGCAGGGCGTCGAGGTAGCCGGGCTCCTCGTAGATGATCAGGGCGTACTGCATGGCGGCCTCCGCGGGGACGATGTGGGCTCTCTCCTGTACGACGAACCGGCGACCGCCCAGGGGACACCCTCCGGCATTTCTCCCGGGCCGTCCCCGTGCGCCGGCCTGCTTCGTCGAGGAGGTGTACCCGTCGAAAACGACAAGGAGATCACCATGGACGCCCGTCTCAACTACGCAGGAAACCCCGTCGGGGCCAAGGTCGCCAAGTACATCGTCTCAGCGAGCAGGGCCGTGCACGACTCGCCCCTGCCGGCCGCCACCCGCGAGCTGGTGCAACTGCGGGCCAGCCAGATCAACGGCTGCGCCGTCTGCGTCGACCAGCACACCAAGGACGCCGCGCACGCCGGCGAGACCTCCGTGCGCCTCCACCTGGTCGCGGCCTGGCGCGAGGCCACGGTCTTCACCGAGGCCGAGCGCGCCGCGCTGGAGCTGACCGAGCAGGGCACGCGCATCGCCGACGCGGCCGGCGGCGTCACGGACGAGGCCTGGGCCGAGGCCGCCGAGCACTACGACGAGGAGCAGCTCACCGCGCTGGTGAGCCTGATCGCCCTCATGAACACCTGGAACCGGCTGAACGTCATCACCCGGCAGCCGGCCGGCGGCTACCAGCCCGGCCAGTGGGGGTGACCGGGCGCTCCGGCAGGGAGCTCACGCTCCTGCCGCTTGCAGGCGCGGCCCCAGGAACAGGCCGCCGCTGGCGTCGATGACCTGGCCGGTGACCCAGCGCGCGGCGTCGGAGGCGAGGAACGCGACGACGTCGGCCACATCACCGGCCTCCCCCAGCCGGTCGAGCGCCGTCGACCCGGCGATGAGCTCCGCCACGCCGGGCGCCTCGAAGACCGCCCCGTTGGCGGGCGTGCGGGTGGCGCCGGGAGCGACGGCGTTCACCGTGATGCCGCGGGCTCCGAGCTCGTTGGCCAGGGTCAGGCTCATCGTCTCGACCGCGCCCTTGGTCATGGCGAACGACGTCTGGACGGGGTTGGCCATCCGGGTCGCCACGGACGAGATCGTGATGATCCGGCCGCCGTCACGGAGCAGCGGCAGCGCCCGCTGGATGATGAAGTAGGGCGCGCGTACGTTCACGCGGAAGAGCCGGTCGAACTCGGCCGGTGTCGTGACTCCCATCGGCCCCGCCGGCGGGGCCGCCGCGTTGTTGACCAGGATGTCGAGCGGCCCGCCCGCCAGGGCCGCCTCGACCCCCGCGAAGAGCGTCTCGACGTCGCCGTCCGCGCCCAGCTCCGCTCCGACGGCGACCGCCCGCCCGCCGCCGCGCTCGATCTCGCCGACCGTCGCCAGCGCGCCGTCCTTGTCCGTGCCGAAGTGCACGACGACCATCGCCCCTTCGGCCGCCAGCCGGATCGCGATCGCCTGGCCGATGCCGCGCGACGCTCCGGTCACCAGAGCCGTTCTGCCGTCCATGTCATTACTCCCATCCGTTAGTCACTACCTATCTGGTAGTGACTACCACTGCGGTAGTGTCTACCACATGACGGATCAGCACTCAACGCTTCGGGCGCGCAGGCGTGCCCAGACCCAGCGCATGATCCAG
The DNA here is from genome assembly GCF_024172165.1 of Nonomuraea thailandensis. Lineage (GTDB taxonomy): Bacteria > Actinomycetota > Actinomycetes > Streptosporangiales > Streptosporangiaceae > Nonomuraea > Nonomuraea thailandensis. The sequence goes on from NZ_JAMZEB010000002.1 coordinate 4,265,247, forward strand.
GCGCACGCGGTGCGGCTGTTCGCGGAGCGGGGGTACGACGCGACGACCGTGACCGACGTCGCCGAGGCCGCCGGGGTGTCGCCCATGACCGTCTACCGGCACTTCCCCACCAAGGAGGACCTGGTGCTGACCGACCAGCACGGGCGGCTCGTCGCCGAGCACCTCGCCGCGCCGGCCGGGGGCGAGCCGCTGGTCCACCGCATCGGCGGCGCGCTCATCGGCTCGGCCGCGGCGCTGACCGACGACGACCGGGACAGGGAGTTCCTGCTCACCCGCCTCCGGCTGATGATCTCGACCCCCGCCCTGCGGGCCAGGCACCTGGACAACCAGTACGCCCTGCAGCAGGCGATCATCGACGCCCTCGGGCAGGAGGCCGCCGATCCCGAGACGGCCTTCCAGGCCCGGGCCGCGGCCAGTGCCTGCCTGGCCGCCCTGCACACGGCGCTGGTGCGCTGGGCCGAGGACGACGGGCGCAGCGACCTGCCCGATCTGATCGGAAGGGCTCTCGCCGCGGTGTTCGGCCAGAGCCCGCTCTCACCTGGAGGCGCCGCCGGCCGGTGAGCCCTCGCCGAAGGCGCCGGCGAAGGCGGCCAGGGCCGCCGCCCTGGCGGCCTGGGCGGGCAGGTCCGGGTCCGGTGCCGTGCGGAGCAGCACGAGGTGGTGGTAGAGCGGCGCGGTGGCGGCGACGAGCAGCCGCCGCGCGTCGGTGGCCGGGGGCAGCTCGCCGCGCCGGACGGCCCTGGCGACGATGACCTCGCAGCGGGCGTAGCGGTCCTCCCACAGCCGCCGCAGGCCGCGGGCGGCCTCCTCGGAACGGAACGAGGCGGCGATCAGGGCGGCCGCGATCGACGGCCGCGCGGTCATGGCGGCCAGGTTCTCGCTGTTCAGCACGGTCAGGTCGCCCAGCAGGGAGCCGGTGTCCTGGGGCTGCCAGTCGTCGTCGCTCGTCGTCGCCTCCAGGACGTCGGCGAGCAGGCCGCCCACGTCCCGCCAGCGCCGGTACACCGTCGCCCGGTGCACGCCCGCGCGGGCCGCGACGCCGTCCAGGCTGAGCCCGTCGTAGCCGTGCTCGGCCAGCTCGGCGCGGACCGCGTCGAGCACCTGCGCACGGGTGCGGCCGGTGCGACCGCCAGGGCGGCGCCGGGGCTGCGCGCTCCCGGACGTCCTCGCCCGGTCTCCGGTTTGCTCCTCGGACGGCGTCATGCCACCATCCTAATGTAAATCTTGTCGCATTAACGGGGGCTCCGCCATGAATCCGCTCGTTCCCGCCGATCCGGCCGTGCTGCACCCGATGCCCGAGCAGCCGCGGGTGGTGCTGCTCCGGCCGCTGGTCAAGTCCCCGTTGATCGAGGTCGGGGAGTTCTCCTACTACGACGATCCGGACGATCCGACCGCGTTCGAGACGCGCAACGTGCTCTACCACTACGGGCCGGAGAAGCTGGTCATCGGGAAGTACTGCGCGCTGGGCACGGGGGTGCGGTTCATCATGAACGGCGCCAACCACCGCATGGACGGCCCCTCGACCTTCCCCTTCCCCACCATGGGCGGCTCGTGGGCGCAGCACTTCGACCTGCTGACCGGCCTGCCGAGCCGCGGGGACACCGTCGTCGGCAACGACGTCTGGTTCGGGTACGGCGCGACGGTGATGCCGGGCGTGCGCATCGGGCACGGCGCGATCATCGGCGCCGGCGCCGTGGTCACCTCCGACGTGCCCGACTACGGGATCGTCGGCGGCAACCCGGCGCGGCTCATCCGCACCCGCCACAGCGCCGGCGACGTCGCCCGGCTGCTGGCCGTGGCCTGGTGGGACTGGCCGGTGGAGCACATCACCGGCCACGTACGGACGATCATGTCGGGCAGCGTCGCCGACCTGGAGGCCGCCGCCCCGCACGCCGACCGCGGGTGAGGACCGATCGGGTCACGACGAGGGCTGCCCCTCCTCGGCGACGGGCCCCAGGGGGATGCCGCGCAGGGTGAGGAGCATGAGCAGGACGCAGCACAGGGTCAGGGCGATGTCGGCGACGTTGCCGACGAACAGGTTGCCGTAGCCGATGAAGTCGACGACGTGGCCCTGGGCGAAGCCCGGCGGGCGGAACAGGCGGTCGAGCAGGTGGGAGGTGGCGCCGCCCAGCAGCCCGCCGAGCACGACCGTCCAGGCCGGGGAGTGCAGGCGGCGCCCGGCGTACAGGATGCCCGCGACCGCCGCGGTCGTCGTCAGCGTGAACACCCAGGTCACCCCCTCGCCGATCGAGAACGCGGCGCCGGAGTTCAGCAGCAGGCGCAGCTCGATCACGCCCGGGATCACCGTGATGGTCCGGCCGTCCGCGAGCGCGGAGACCGCCCACAGCTTGGACAACTGGTCCACGAGCAGGACCGCCGCGGCCAGCACCAGCATCCACCCGTACGGCCGCATGCCGCGTGCGGTGCGGTTCTCCGGCATGTTCGAACCTCGCCTTCCCCTGACTGGTTGGGGACGAATGTACCGGCAACGTGGATCAGCCGCGCGGTGCCGGTGTGCCCCGCGAGGGCGGACCGCTTCTAGGATCCCAGGTGTGGCCAAGTACTTCGATCTCCACCCCGACAACCCCCAGCCCCGCCTGATCAGCCAGGTCGTCGAGCTCTTGCACACGGACGGGCTCATCGCGTACCCGACCGACTCCTGTTACGCCCTGGGCTGCCGGCTGGGCAACAAGGACGGCCTCGACCGGATCAGGGAGGTCCGCGGCCTCGGCACCGACCACCACTTCACCCTGATCTGCAGGGACTTCGCCCAGTTCGGCCAGTTCGTTCATGTGAGCAACGCGGTGTTCCGGCTGGTCAAGGCGGCGACGCCGGGCGGTTACACGTTCATCCTGCCCGCTACCAAGGAGGTGCCGCGGCGGTTGCTGCATCCCAGGAAGAAGACGGTCGGCGTCCGGATCCCCGATCACGTCGTGACGCAGGCGCTGCTGGCCGAGCTCGGCGAGCCGCTGCTGTCGAGCACCCTGCTGCTGCCGGACGAGACCGATCCGCTGACCCAGGGCTGGGAGATCAAGGAGCGGCTCGACCACGTGGTGGACGCCGTCATCGACGCCGGCGAGTGCGGCGCCACCCCCACGACCGTCATCGACCTCTCGCAGGACGAGCCCGAGATTCTGAGAAGAGGGACGGGAGACCCGTCCCTCTTCGAGTAGGGCACAGCGCGACCGATCACTTCAGCCACGGCGTGCGCCGCACGATGGGCAGGCTGCCGGTGCCCGAGCCCGAGCGTGGCGCCCGCGCCGGCGAGGGCCAGGCCGATGCCGAGCAGGCCGGCCATGAACGGCCAGTCCACCCACGCCTGGCCGGCCAGGCCGGCGGAGAGGGGGCAGGGCCCGCGGGCGCAGAAAGGTCCTGCCCGCACGCCGTCAGCCGAGATCCCCCGTCACGTCGGGCACCGGGGTCTCCACCCTCGGCGGGCGCCGGTACCCCGTCGGGGCGGGCCGGGCCGGGATCTTCAGCGGCGCGCGCTCCACCTCGCCGTACGGGATCGTGGACAGCAGGTGGGAGATCATGTTGATCCTGGCCCGCCGCTTGTCCTCGCCCTCCACCTCGTACCACGGCGCCTCGGGGATGTGGGTGTGCACCATCATCTCGTCCTTGGCCCGCGAGTACTCCTCCCAGCGGGTGATCGACTCCAGATCCATCGGCGACAGCTTCCAGCGCCGCATCGGGTCCTCCAGCCGGTCGCGGAAGCGGCGCTCCTGCTCGGTGTCGCTGACCGAGAACCAGTACTTGCGCAGCAGGATGCCGTCCTCCACCAGCAACCGCTCGAAGATCGGGCACTGGTGCAGGAACCGGGTGTACTCCTCCTGGGTGCAGAAGCCCATCACCCGCTCGACCCCGGCGCGGTTGTACCAGCTCCGGTCGAACAGCGCGATCTCCCCCGCGGCCGGCAGGTGCTGGACGTAACGCTGGAAGTACCACTGCGTACGCTCGCGCTCGGTGGGCGCGGGCAGCGCGACGATCCTGGTGACGCGCGGGTTGAGGTACTCGGCCACCCGCTGGATCGTGCCTCCCTTGCCGGCGGCGTCCCGCCCCTCGAAGATCACCACCACGCGGCGCCCCTCGGCCCGCACCCACTCCTGCAGCTTCACCAGCTCCGCCTGCAGCTGGATCAGGCGTTTCTCGTACGGCTTGCGTCGCAGCCTGCCGGCGCTCATGCCCACCACCTCCGTCCCGCCACCGTACGCCGTGCCGCCCGCCTCCACCGCCGCGGGTGTTCGGTCCCAGCCCGGGCGCCTGGGACCGATCGGCCGTGCTACCCGGGTACCCATCGTTGAACAGCAGGTAGACCGCTCGCTCACGTGCCCGGCTTGCCGCGGGCGCGGCGCACGCGTCCGCGCCGGCCGCACTCAGCTCCAAGCCGATCACAAGAGCGGCGCCCTATCTCTTGGTGGGTCAGATCGTCACCGCACCGTGGAGCTCCCTCATGCGTTCGCTCGTCGTCCTCGCCACCGCCGCCGCCGTCTCGCTGGCGCTCAGCGCCCCGGCCGCCGCCACCCCGGCGATGTGGAAGTGGCGGGCCGTGCACTCCGCCGACGGCATGGCCACCGCCTGGGGCGAGGTGGCCGTCCACCAGTTCGGCCACGTCGTGGACGGCAAGCTGGAGGACACGCGCGGCAGCGGCTGCGCGTGGGCGGTGCTGCGCGCGCAGGACTCCCGCAACGGCCGCTGGCGCGAGCACGGCTTCTACAACTGCGTGCCTGGCGTCGGCACGTTCAGGAAGGACTACCGCAACACGCGGCAGGTCAGGGTCCAGGTCTGCCGCGGCACGGCCAAGCGGCCCACCGGCGAGTGCTCGGCGTGGAAGACCATCCTGCGGCCGGGACAGTAGCGGGTCAGGCTTCGTGGTGATCCGCCGGGCTCCGCCGGGCGAATCTGCACGTGTCGTGACAACGGGGAGGACATTCATGAAGAAGCTACTCGTGGCGCTGCTGGCCGGCGGAGCGCTGGCCGCCGTCACCGCCGCGCCCGCCGTGGCCGCGAAGGAGCCCGCCCTGGGCCCGTACGGCTACGGCTCCGTCAAGCTCGGCATGAGCGCCACGAAGGCGCGGGCCACCGGGAAGATCGTGCTCAGGATGCCGGCCGGAGCGGGCCCGTGCTCCGGCTGGAACCTCAGGGCGCGTCCGGCCGGGAAGGGGCGCGTGGGCCTGTACATCTCCAAGCGGGTCGGCGTGGCCGTGATCCTGGCGCAGAAGGGGATGCGGACGCCGCAGGGGATCGGCCTGGGCTCGTCCGCGAAGCAGGTCAGGAAGGCCTACCCGGGGCTGCGGACCTCGCCCAGCGGGATCGTCCACACCACGGTGCCGGGCAACCCGAAGGCCTACTACGCCTTCCTCTACGCCAAGGGCAAGGTCAGGGAGCTGGCCTTCGGGCTCGACAAGCAGGACTGCATCAACTGACCGGCGGCTCAGGGCGCTCCTCCAGGAACGGCAGGACCTGTTCCAGCACCTGGCGGGAGCGCCGCGGGGCCTGGCCGTGGTCGGCGTCCTGGACGGAGAAGAACGGGGCGCCGTGGGCGAGCGCGTGCTCGCGCATCGGGTCGTGCCAGGGGTCGGCGGTGCCCGCGTACATCAGGACGGGCACCCCGGAGGCGGCCAGGCGCGCGCCCAGGCCGGGCTCGCGGGAGAACATGTCGTAGTTCACCCGGTACGCGGCAGGGTCGCCCGCCTCGATGACCGCCACCTGGTACGGATGCCCCAGCGCGCCTTCCTTGACGATCTCGTACACGTCGTGGTCGCCCGGCAGCCCGAGCGCGGCCAGCACCGCCGGCACCCGGGAGCGGAAGCCGTCCGGGTCGAAGCCGCCGGCCACCAGCCGGGTCAGCCGCTCGGGCGCGTACGCGGCCACGGCGTAACCGGTCATGGCCCCCAGCGAGTACCCCCAGAACGCGGCCCGGTCGAGGCCGAGGTCGTCCAGGACGGCGGTGACGTACCCGGCCCGGCGCTCCGCCGTGTACGCCTGCGGCTCGTGCGGCGCGTCGCTGGCGCCCAGCCCGAGCGGGTCGACGGCGATCACGGTGTGGGCGGCGGCCAGGACGGCGGTGTAGCCGAGGTGCGCCCAGTGGCCGCCGTCCTCGAACATGCCGGGGTGCAGGACCACGGGCGGGCCGCCGTTCCCGGCGACCTGGTAGGCGATGCGCTGTCCGTCGCTGCGCGCGTAGTACACGATCAGAACCCCCTGAGCAGGAACGTTACCTCTTGTAACGGGAGTCATCCTGGGGCATGATCGACGGGTTCGAAAAGGAGGCACTTTCTTGTCACAACGGAACACCGTCGTAACGGACCAGGTCACCGACTGTCCGCTGCCGGAGGTGCTGCGGTTGATCGGCGACAAGTGGTGCATCCAGATCCTGGTCGAGCTGGGGGCGGGGCCGCGCAGGTTCACCCAGCTGGAGCGCGCGATCGAGGGCGTCAGCCGCCGCATGCTGACGCTCAACCTGCGCAACCTCGAACGCAACGGCCTGGTCACCCGCACGGTGCACCCGGACGCGCCGCCGAGCGTCGAGTACGCCATCACGCCCTTGGCCGAGGACGTCCGCGAGCCCCTCGAACTGCTCGCCCGGTGGGCCCGCGGCGCCATCCCGGCCCTGGTCGCGGCGCGGCAGGAGTACGACGCCCGGGCCCGGGGGTGAGGACGGCGCCGTCCGGCGCGGTCACTTGCCGCAGGTGACGATCACCAGCGTGAGGATGGCGGCGAGGAGCAGCGCCATGGCGGCCACCGCGGCCACCTCGGTGCGGCTGACGTGGTCGCAGAAGCGGCGCGGCCCGTCCTGCTCGGCCCGCTCGTTGAACTCGCTGAGCCGGCTGGCCAGGCGTTCCCCGCTGCGCAGCAGTTCGAGCTCGATCGCCGCCAGCGCGAGCCGTTCCCGCGGTGACAGGCCGTCCACGCCGTCACTCCGCCGCTCGGCCGCCGACGTGCGGATAATGCAGGTCGAAGGCCGGTCGTTCGGAGCGGATGCGGGGCATGCCGGTGAAGTTGTGCCGGGGCGGCGGGCAGGAGGTGGCCCATTCCAGGGAGTTGCCGAACCCCCACGGGTCGTCCACGACCACCCTCCGGGCCCGGCGCGCGGTGTACCAGACGTTGAACAGGAACGGCAGCGTCGAGATGCCCAGGATGAGCGCCCCGACCGAGGAGAACAGGTGCAGGTCGGTGAAGCCGTCGTCGGGGCCGTAGTCGGCGTAGCGGCGCGGCATGCCGGCCACGCCGAGCCAGTGCTGGACCAGGAACGTGGCGTGGAAGCCGATGAACAGCAGCCAGAAGTGCAGCTTGCCGAGCCCTTCGTGCAGCATGCGCCCCGTCATCTTGGGCCACCAGAAGTAGAACCCGGCGAACATGGCGAACACCACGGTGCCGAACACCACGTAGTGGAAGTGGGCCACCACGAAGTAGGTGTCGGTGACGTGGAAGTCGAGCGGCGGCGAGCCGAGGATGACGCCGGTCAGGCCGCCGAGCAGGAACGTGATGAGGAACCCGACCGCGAACAGCATCGGCGTCTCGAAGCTCAGGTGCCCGCGCCACATCGTGCCGATCCAGTTGAAGAACTTCACGCCTGTCGGCACCGCGATGAGGAAGGTGAAGAAGGAGAAGAACGGCAGCAGCACCTGCCCCGTGGGGAACATGTGGTGCGCCCAGACGGTCATCGACAGCCCGGCGATGGCGATGGTGGCGCCGACCAGGCCGATGTAGCCGAAGATGGGCTTGCGGCTGAAGACCGGGATGACCTCGGTGATGATGCCGAAGAACGGCAGGGCGATGATGTAGACCTCGGGGTGGCCGAAGAACCAGAACAGGTGCTGCCAGAGCATCGCGCCGCCGTTGCCCGGGGTGAAGTACTGCGTGCCGAGCTTGCGGTCGCCCTCCAGCGCGAGCAGCGCGGCGGCCAGCACGGGGAAGGCCATCAGCACGAGCATGCTGGTCAGCAGCACGTTCCAGGTGAAGATCGACATGCGGAACATGGTCATGCCGGGGGCGCGCATGCAGATGATCGTGGTGATGAAGTTGACCGCGCCGAGGATCGTTCCCACGCCGGCCAGGCTCAGCCCCATGATCCACAGGTCACCCCCGATCCCGGGCGAGAAGACCGCGTCCGACAGTGGCGTGTAGGCGAACCAGCCGAAGCTGGCCGCCCCCGACGGGCTGAAGAAGCCGCTGACCGCGATGATGCCGCCGAACAGGAACAGCCAGAAGCTCACCGCGTTCAGCCGGGGGAAGGCCACGTCCGGCGAGCCGATCTGCAGCGGCATGATCACGTTGGCGAACCCGGCGAACAGCGGGGTGGCGAACAGCAGCATCATGATCGTGCCGTGCATGGTGAAGAGCTGGTTGTACTGCTCGTTGCTCACCAGTTGCAGGTCCGGGTGGACGAGCTCGGCCCGGATGATCAGCGCCATGACGCCGGCCAGCGAGAAGAACACGAAGGAGGCGATGAGGTACATGTAGCCGATGACCTTGTGGTCCGTGGTCGACATCCAGCGCACGACGAGGCGGCCCTTGCTCGTCGGCTCGGCCGGCGCCACGGCGGACGTCAACGGTCTGTCAGTACGCGGTTCGTCAATGGTCACCGGAGAACCCCCATTTGCCCCGTGGTGCTCTCGGCGCCCTCACATGACGGTATTTTCGCAGGTCAGCGCCGTACGACGGGCTTACCCCCTCCTTGGGCACCTATGCCGGTGCCGCGCCCGGAGCCCGGACCGGATCGGCTTGGACACCTCAGATAACCTCCTGAACGTCCAGTTTGGGAGGGAATGGGTTGTCGGGGGTTGTCGCGGCGTTCGCCGCCTTGGTGTCGGTTGCCGTGCTCGGCTACGTCATCGGTGTCATCGGCCTGCTGCGGGCCAGTGACGAGCTGGTGCTGTCGCGGCTGGCGTTCTTCGTGGCGACCCCGGCGCTGATGTTCGCCACCGTGTCGCGGGCCGATCTGGGCGCGCTGCTCTCGCCGGTGCTGCTGACCGAGATCATCGCGGTGGCGGTCACGCAGCTCGTGTTCGTGCTGGTGGCCAAGCTGCTCTGGCGGCGGACGACGGGGCAGGCCACGATCGGCGCGCTGGCCTCGTCGTACGTCAACGCCGGCAACCTGGGCGTGCCGATCTCGCTGTACGTGCTGGGCGACGCCGCCCTGGTGGCCCCCATCCTGCTCTTCCAGCTCCTCGTCCTGACCCCGGTCTCGTTCCTGATCCTGGACAAGGGCTCCCGCTCGCCGCGCGCGGTGCTGCTGCTGCCGTTCCGCAACCCGCTCACGGTCGCCTCGCTGCTCGGCCTGGCGCTCGCGCTCAGCGGGATCTCGCTGCCGGTCACGGTCATGCGCCCGATCGACCTGCTCGGCGGCGCGGCCGTGCCGGTGGCGCTGCTGGCGTACGGGCTGAGCCTGTACGGCTCGCGCCGCGCGGAGAGCGCCCCGGAGGAGGAGGGCGTCGGCAAGGACATCGCCCTGGCCGTGACGCTCAAGGCGTTCGCCCAGCCCGCGCTCGCGTACGTGACCGCCCGCTTCGCGCTGGGCCTGGAGGGCACGCAGCTCCTGGCGGCGACGTTGTTCGCGGCGCTGCCCACCGCCCAGAACATCTACGTCTACGCCGTCACCTACGACACCGGCAGGCGCCTGGCCCGTGGCGCGGTGCTGCTGACCACGGGACTGTCCATCCCGATCATGACGGCGATCGGCGCCGTGCTCGGCTGACGGAGGTCCGGAAAAATTTCTCCGGGATCGTGTCGATCCGCGCTCCGGCCGTACGACGCGTTGGTGAAGGACGACGACGAACCCCTGAGGAGGGACCCGCCATGGAGCAGAAGATCACCACGTACCTGTGGTTCGACCACCAGGCCGAGGAGGCCGCCACCTTCTACACCTCGTTGTTCCCCGGCTCCCGCATCGTCAGCGTGCAGCGCCACGGCGAGGCCGGGCCCGGCGAGGCCCAGAAGGTGATGATGGTGGAGTTCGAGCTGGCCGGGCAGCGGTTCCTGGCGCTGAACGGCGGGCCGCAGTTCACGTTCACGGAGGCGATCTCCCTCTACGTCAACTGCGAGTCGCAGGAGGAGGTGGACGCGCTGTGGGCCAAGCTCACCGAGGGCGGCGAGGAGTCGCAGTGCGGCTGGCTGAAGGACCGGTGGGGGCTGTCCTGGCAGATCATCCCCAGGCAGCTCCCCGAGCTGCTCCAGCACCCCGACCCGGCGACGGCGCAGCAGGTGATGAAGGCCATGCTGGGCATGCAGAAGATCGACATCGGCGCGCTGCGGGCGGCCGCCGGCGAGTGAGCGGCTTCCTGCGCCGTTCGTGACGATGGGCCGGGGCCGGGTGTTCCGCTCGGGGACCGCCCGGCCCCGGCGTCCGCTAGGACGGCATCATCCGCTAGGACGGCATCATCGTGTCCACGTCGAGGACGAGGGAGAACGGGTCGTCGTAGCCGCTCCAGGCGTCGGAGCCGGCCAGCATCTCCGCCCGGTCGAGCAGGCAGCCGTCGAGCAGGCCGGTGATGTGCCGGTGGTCGAGGTCGGGGCCGGTGAAGACGAGGTGCTGCACGCGGTCACCGGTCAGCGGGTTCCAGTCGAGGGCGGCCGCGGCGCGGCGGGCCGGGCGGCAGGCGTCCCACGCCGACGGGGGCCGGGCGGCCAGCCAGGGGCCGGCGTCGCGCACGGTGAGCCGGCCCGCCACCGAGTCCCAGGCCAGCAGGCGGTCGTGCCGGCAGGCCAGCCAGAAGCGGCCGCGGCCGCGTACCGAGCAGGCGGCCAGCTCCTCGGTGACCTGGAACAGGCGGCCGGGGTGCAGGGGCCGCAACCGGTGCCAGACGACCGTGGTGACCGCGCCGGTCCTGGCCTCGCAGGGCAGCAGCGCGGTGGCGGGATCGACGCGGTCGGCCAGCTCCCGCGGGCACGCCGTCCGGCCCGCCAGCCGGGGCAGGCCGTCGCGCAGGTGGTGGACGGGGGTGGCGGGCGCCAGGTGGGCGAGCACCGTCCGCGCCAGCTCGCCGTCCTCGGCGTCGCCGCCGTCGAGGACGAGATGGGTGGCGTACTCGACCTGCCTGGCCAGCACCTCGGCGACGTACCGCTCGTCGCGGCCCGGCAGGCGATCACCGCGCAGGATGTCGACGGGCATGTGGCGGGCGTCGAGGGCCGTGAGCACGGCGGCCAGGCGCAGGCCCGCGCGGGCGGCGACGGCCTCGGCGAACGGGCGCGGCTCGGCGGTGTCCGCCAGCTCCAGCACCAGGAGGGCGGCGCCGGGGAGCGGCCCCGGGCCGAGGTCGTGACGGATCGCCACGGATCCCGGATGATCGGCCAGCAGCCGCCGCACGACGGCCGCGCGGGCGCCGGCGTACGGACCGGCGACCAGGACGACAGGTGTGGTCACGCGGACCCCCTCAAAATATAATGAAAACCATTATCACCATCTTGGCACACCGGCGCCTCCGGCCGGCTCGGCCGCCTGTTCATGACTTGCACAAACGGTGACGAGCTTCCTGAATGTGGTTCAGCACCCCGTTGTCGTTAACTTTCCTGACAGATCCCTGTCCATGTGCTCGACTTACTGTCGGCGAGGCTGCACCCCCCTCTTCAGGAGGTTCGTCGATGGAACGCCGCCATTTCCTGCGCGCCTCGGTACTCGGCGCCGGCACGATCGCCTTCTCCGGCAGTCTCTGGCAAGGAGCGGCCCTCGCCGCGCCCGCCCAGAACGCCCCCGGCCCGTACGGCGCGCTGCAGGCCGCCGACGCCAACGGCATCCACCTGCCCGCCGGCTTCACCAGCCGGGTGATCGCCCGCTCCGGCCAGGCCGTCCCGGGCACGTCCTACACCTGGCACAACGCTCCCGACGGCGGCGCGTGCTTCGCCGACGGCAGCGGCTGGATCTACGTGTCCAACTCCGAGATCAACCCCGGCGGCGGCGCCTCGGCCATCCGCTTCGACGCCGGCGGGAACGTCACCTCGGCGTACCGGATCCTGTCCGGCACCCGTACGAACTGCGCGGGCGGCAAGACGCCATGGAACACGTGGTTGTCGTGCGAGGAGGTCAGCCGGGGCTTCGTCTACGAGACGTACCCGTTCGGCGGCGCCGCCGTGCAGCGGCCCGCGCTGGGCAGGTTCAAGCACGAGGCCGCCGCGGCCGACCCCGTACGAAGGGTCGTCTACCTGACCGAGGACGAGACCGACGGGCGGTTCTACCGCTTCGTCCCCACGACCTGGGGCGACCTGTCGTCGGGCACCCTGCAGGTCCTGATGGCCGGCTCGGCCACCTCCGGCTCCTTCACCTGGGCGGACGTCCCCGACCCCGACGGCTCGCCGACCGCCACGCGCAGCCAGGTGCCGGGCTCGAAGTCCTTCAACGGCGGCGAGGGCTGCCACTACGCGGACGGCACCGTCTGGTTCACCACCAAGGGCGACAACCGGGTGTGGCAGGTCGGCCTGACCAGCGGCACCTACGAGCTGGCCTACGACGACAGCCTGGTCAGCCCGGGGACGCCGCCGCTCACCGGCGTCGACAACGTCACCGGCTCCTCCTCGGGCGACCTCTTCGTGGCCGAGGACGGCGGGAACATGGAGATCTGCCTGATCACGCCCGATGACAAGATCTCGCCGTTCCTGCGGATCAACGGGCAGAGCGCGTCGGAGATCACCGGGCCGGCCTTCAGCCCGGCCGGCGACCGGCTGTACTTCTCGTCCCAGCGGGGGACGTCGGGGTCGTCGTCCGGTGGCATCACGTACTGCGTGACCGGCCCCTTCCGCAGCTGACCGGATCGGACGGCGCCCGCCGGCGCCGTCGCCCCCGGCGCCGTCACCGGAACGTCCCGGCGGCGCCGGGCACCGTCACGCCGGACCACGTCCTCGCCGCCGCGACGCCGGCCGATACCGGTGGGGTGGCCCACGCGCCGGCCGTCCGCGCGGACGTCAGCAGCGCGCGGACCCTCCGGCCGAGCCCGGTCACTCCTCGCGGCCCCACAGGCGGGGGAAGACGGCCGCCAGAGCCGGGCTGTCGGCCCGGTACAGCTCGAGCGGGTCGGCGCGCATCGCCGCGTCGAGGGCGCGGGCGTCGTCGCCGACGAGGATGCGCCAGGTGCCCGCGCGCACGCCGTCGAGAATGACGGTCGCGGCCTCGGCGGCCGACAGCGGCGCGTTGTCGCGGAAGGCCTCGCCCATGCTCCTGACCGCCGCGCGGACCTCCTCGTCGCTCAGCCGGTCGGCGGGAACACCGGCGACGACGGCGGCGAGCGCGCGGGCGTTCGCGAGCTCCCCGGCGGTCATGTCGTCCGGCTCCGAGCCGCCGTGGATCCGGCGGGAGTTGATCACGATCCCGGTGCCGACGTGGCCCGGCATCACCAGCGCGACCCGTACGTGCGGCGCGTTGACACGCAGGTCCGTGAGCATCGCCTCGGAGAAGCCCTTCACGGCGAACTTCGCGGCGCTGTAGGCGCTCATCGGCACGCCCGGCCCGGCCGCCCAGAACCCGTTGACGCTGCTGGTGTTGACCAGGCACCCCTCGTCACTGGCGACCAGGAGCGGCATGAACGCGCGCGTGCAGTTGTACACCCCGCCCCAGCAGACGGCGAACGTGCGCTCCCACTCGGCCCGCGGGCTGGTGAGGAAGCTGCCGCCGCCACTGATGCCGGCGTTGTTGAACAGCAGGTTGATGTGGCCGGTCCGGTGCCGCTCCACCACCTCGTCGCGGAACCTCGTCACCTGGGCCTCGTCCGACACGTCGCAGTGGTGGGTCGTGACCCGGACATCACCGCCGGATGCGGCCTTGGCGGCCAGCTCGGCGGTGCCGGCCAGCGCGGCGTCGTCGACGTCGCAGGCGGCGACCGAGCAGCCCTCGGCAGCCAGCTGAACCACCAGTTCGCGCCCCATCCCGGCGCCGCCTCCGGTGACGACGGCCGTCTTTCCCGTGAACGATCTCATCGATCAGCCCCTTCGTCGCTGCCACCCTCGCACGTACCGGCACGGCCATCAACGCGCCCGGGTGACGCCGGGGCCGGGCAGGGATCGGCCCAAAGGGTCGCCACCCACCCCGCGGAAGGCTCCTGCCTATACTCCAGTCCTGACCGTTCGACGAGGTCAGGTGCCCTTTCGCGGAGAGATCGCGGTGGCGGCGAAAAATTCCCGCGGCGGCGGGCGCAAGAATGCGATGCCGGCTCCGACCCCATGGTGAACGGCGCCCGCGGGGGTGCCGCCCGATCCTTGAGGAGATGACATGAAGTTCCTGTTGATCATGCACTCGAACCCGCAGGTGTGGGACTCGCTGACCGAGGAGCAGCGCAACGAGGTGATGAGCGGCCACGGCGCGTTCATGGAGACGATCACCAGGTCCGGTGAGATGATCAGCACCGCGGCGCTGGCCGACCCGTCGCAGAGCGCCGTGGTGCGCGTCCGGCGCGGCTCCCCGGTCGTGACGGACGGGCCGTACCTGGAGGCCAAGGAGTTCCTCGGCGGCTACTACCTGGTGGAGTGCGACAGCCGGGAACGCGCCCTGGAGCTGGCCGCGCTCATTCCGGACGCGGGCGTCGAAGGTCTCGGCATCGAGGTGCGCCCGGTCGTCTTCGCGGGCACGGCCGACGGCTGAGCACGGTGAAGTTCCTGCTGAACGTCTACGTGACCGCTGCCGCGCCGCCGGGGGAAGGCCTCGGCCACGAGCGGATCCTGGCCACGGCCGCCCGGTCGGGCGAGCTCATCAGCGCCCACGCCCTGGCCGACCCGTCCATCAGCGCCTTCGTGCGGGTCCGCGACGGTGCGGTGGAGGTGAGTGAGGGCCCCTACCGGCAGGCGCTGCACCATGTCGCCGGCCAGTACCTGCTCGACTGCGAGAGCCGCGAGCGCGCCGTCGAGCTGGCCGGGCTCATGGCGGGCGGCCACGCCTGGGGTGTGGAGGTCCGGCCGCTGATGGGCACGTCCGGGCTGGAGATGTGAGCACGATCTGACACGCCGGGGACCTGCCGCCCGCGGGTCCTCGACGTGCGCCTGCGCCATCGCCCTGCCGTGCGGGCGGAATCAAAATGGGTTCGTTCCTGGCGCGGGGCTGGGTTAGGCTGCGCCAATGCCGCAGGCGGACATTGACAAGATCGCCGAGGAGACCGGCTTCTCCGGCGTGGCCTGGATCGACCGGGCCGGCGAGATCGAGTTCGCGAAGGCCTACGGGGCGGCGAACCGCACCTATGGCGTTCCCAACACCGTGGACACCAGATTCGGCATCGCCAGCGGCAGCAAGGGGTTCACCGCCCTGGCCGTGCTCTCGCTGGTCCGTGACGGCGCGCTGAAGCTGGACACCACCGCCCGCTCCCTGCTCGGCAAGGACCTGCCGCTGATCGCGGACGACGTGACCGTCGAGCATCTGCTCACCCACACGTCCGGCATCGGCGACTACCTGGACGAAGAGGTCGAGACCGACATCACCGACTACTTCATCGGCGCGGCGCACGAGCTGACCACCACCGAGGCGTTCCTGCCCCTGCTGGACGGGCACCCCGCCAAGTTCCGGGCCGGCGAGCGGTTCGGCTACTGCAACGGCGGGTTCGTCGTCCTCGCCCTGCTGGCGGAGCGGGCCGGCGGCTCCGGCTACCACGACCTGGTCCGGGAGCGGGTGCTCCGCCCGGCCGGCATGACCAGGACCGACTTCCTGCGCTCCGACGAACTGCCCGCCGACGCGGCCGTCGGCTACCTGCCCCTGGACGGGGTGAACCGCTCCAACGTCTTCCATCTGCCGGTGCTGGCCACCGGCGACGGCGGCATCCACACCACCGCAGCCGACATCTCGGCCTTCTGGCGCGCGCTCTTCGCCGGCGACATCGTGGATTCCGTCGAAGAGGTCGTACGGCCGCGCTGCGCCGTACCCCAGGAGTCGATGCGCTACGGTCTCGGATTCTGGCTGCACGAGAGCACCGACACGGTGATGCTGGTCGGGTACGACGCCGGCGCGTCGTTCAAGTCCGCGCACGACCCGCACACCGGCACCACCCGCACCGTGCTCTCCAACACCTCCCCCGGCGCCTGGCCCATCGCCCGCGCCCTCTGAGATCGGGCAGCCGCCGGGCCAGGGAGCCGGAAGGGCGCCGGCAGGGCGCCGATGCGTGCCCCGCCGGCTGTCTCTCGTCAGGCGCAGGGGCTGGCGGACCACGTGATGTAGCCGGTGACCCTGCCCCAGGTCGAAACCTCGCCGTCACAGAACTCCGTCTTGACTCCGACCAGGTTGGTGCGGGCGGGGTCGGAGAAGTACTGGGTGTTGCACAGGTAGCCGGCCCGGCAGATGGGGGCGGCCTGCGCGACGGCCGGTACGGTGGCGAGCGCCGCACTCGCCAGGGTGGCGACGGCCAGCACGCGACGGATCATGAATCGTCCTCTCTGAGCGGGGGAACGGTGAGGATCGGTTGCAGCGCACACGCTGGGAACCTGCTGGACGGGTGGGTCAGAAGCAGGGGCTCTCGTACCAGGTCAGGTAGGGGCCGCGGACTCCCCAGGTGCGGGTGGTCCCGTCGCAGTCCTCCTGCTTGCCGCCGACGGCGTTGGTCAGAGCGGCGTCGGAGTAGTAGGTGGTGGTGCAGTAGTGGTCGATCTTGCAGGCCCTGGCCTGGGCCGTACCGGCCGGCAGGACCGCGAGGGTGGTGGCGGCCAGAGCCGCGGCGAGGAGCGCGCGTCGGATCATCGACGGTCCTTCCTGAGTACTGAACAGCACGAAGGTTCACGGCTTCGTGGGCGCCCCAGCCGATGATCGAAATAATGCGTCGTGTAGCAAGAAAAGGCAAGAGGGGCTCATATTCGTCATGCCCGTATTGATTCGCAGCGACATATCGGCCGCCATGCGTTTCTCTCGTGAGAACCCGCGAGCCGAGCCCGCGACACGGCCCCTGGCTGCGGCGACTCCCCTCCACCCGATGAAATCGGGACGTCGAGAAGTGATTATCGGCCCGCCGCCCGCGCTTTTCGGCGGAGCCTCCCGCGCACCGGCCAGGGAATGGCGCAGACAAACGACCGTCATCCGGGCATCCGAAACGGAAGGAGCGCTCCGCCCGACCAGACCGGCCACGACGGTCGCGCACTCCCCCTGCGACGGCGGCGCCGTCTACTGCGGCGACGGCGAGGCGGCCGTGAGCGCGGCCAGGCCCGCGCGGGCGTGATCGAGCACGCGGCCGACCAGGGCGGGCAACTCTTCGCGGCGAGCGGCCTCGTGGGTCATGTACAGCTCGCGCAGGCCGCCCACCACCGCGTACGCCGTCAGGCGCGGGGCCAGCGCGTCGGCCGGCAGGCCCACGTCCTTGCCGATGGCGGCGGCGATCAGGCGCTCCAGCTCGTAGTAGCTCGCGCGGGCACGGCCACGGAGGTCGTCGTCCTCGGCGATCAGGGCGGCGCGCCTGGTGCGCCGGGACCAGACCTCGCCCGGCGCGCGGCCCTGCTCGGCGTCGTGTTCGTCGAGCGCGCGCATCGTGTCGCGCATCCACTCGCCGACCGCGGCGAGCGCGTCGCCGGAGCGCCCGGCGAGGCAGGCGGCCAGGGATCGCGGGGCGAACGGGTCGTCGGCGAAGAGCAGGTCTTCCTTGGTGGGGAAGTGCAGCGTGACGGTGCGCGTCGCGACGTCGGCGCGCTCGGCGATCGCCGCGATGGTCGTGTTGCGGAAGCCGTGCGACGTGAACAGCTCCAGCGCCGCGGCCTGGATCCGCTCGCGGGTCTGCCGCTTCTTCCTGTCTCGCCTGCCTTCCATGCGGAAAGTGTAGCAGCAGTGGAATTAATACACTCCATGCTACTGTTATAGCGGATGGCATCGATCGAGAAGAGGCGCGAGGACGTTGTCCAAGACGTGGTTCATCACCGGCACGTCGAAGGGGTTCGGCCGCGAGTGGGCGCAGGCCGCGCTGGAGCGGGGCGACCGGGTCGCCGCCACCGCACGCGATCCCGGCGCCCTGCGTCCCCTCACCGAGCAGTACGGTGAGGCCGTGCTGCCGTTGCGGCTCGACATCACCGACCGCGCGGCCGTGTTCGCCGCCGTACGGCAGACCGCCGAGCACTTCGGCACGCTGGACGTGGTGGTCAACAACGCCGGCTACGGCCACTTCGGCATGGTCGAGGAGCTGACCGAGGCCGAGATCCGCGCCGAGATGGAGACCAACTTCTTCGGCACGTTGTGGGTCACGCAGGCGGTCCTGCCTCTCCTGCGCGCCCAGGGCCATGGCCGGATCATCCAGGTCACCAGCGAGGGCGGCGTGCGCGCCTATCCCGGCATCGGCGGCTACCACGCCTCGAAGTGGGCGGTGGAGGGGATGTCGGAGTCACTGCGCAAGGAGGTCGCGCCCTTCGGCGTCCACGTGATCTGCCTGGAGCCCGGACCCTACGCGACCGACTTCGGCGGCGGCAGCATCCGCAGCAGCGCCGAGCATCCCGACTACGCCGAGGTCCGCGCGGCCACCGAGCCCGTGTGGGACCTCGGTGACCCGAAGGCGACACGCGGGCCGATCCTGGAGCTGGCCGACACCGATGACCCGCCGGCGCGGATCTTCTTCGGCAAGTCGTTCGAGCCGGTGGCGGCCGAGTACGAGGAACGGCTCGCCACCTGGCGGAAGTGGCAGCCGGTCGCGCTGGCCGCGTTCGGCTGAAGGCCGTTCGGGCCTCGAAGCGGCCGCGTTCCGTCAGTGGCGGCTCAGGTGTCGAAGCGGCGGCGGGCGGACTCGATGTGGCCGAAGTACTCGTGGGTCCAGCCGCAGATCAGATCGACCGTCGCCCGCAGGGCCTGGCCCGGCTCGGTGAGGGTGTACTCGACGCGCGGCGGCACCGTCGGGTGCACCTTCCGCTCGGCCAGGCCGTTGCGCTCCAGCATGCGCAGGTTCTGGGTGAGCATCTTGTGGCTGATGCCCTCGACCTCGTTGCGCAGCTCGCTGAAGCGCAGGGTGCGCTCGCCGAGAGCCTCGATGATCAGCAACGCCCACTTGTTGGCGACGTCGGAGAAGATCTCCCGCGCCAGGGAGTCGGCGCGCCTCAGGTCCGCCTCGTCCGACAGGCCGCTGAACTGCTTGGTCACCATCTGGTTCCCCAGTCACTGAAAAGTGCGTTCTTCCACGTCAGCGTACACTCTCCTACAGTTCCTGAGTAACTACAAGAGAGCACTGGAGATCTGGTGGCTGTTTCGCTCATCAACCCTGACAGGCATGTTCACGTCCCGCTCTACCACCACGTCGCGGTGGCGACCGGGAGCAGGCAGGTGCACATCGCGGGACAGGTGGCCTGGGACGAGAACGGTGAGCTCGTCGCGCCGGGCGATCTCGCCGGGCAGGTCGCCCAGGTGTACCGCAACGTCGCCAAGGCGCTCGACGCGGCCGGGGCGACGTTTCACGACGTCGTGCGATTCACGTGGTACGCCGCGGGATGGAAGAGGGAGATGTACGACGCCTTCAATGCGGGCGTCGAGCAGGCGGCGCGCGAGTTCGACCTCGCCACGCCGCCTGCCGCGTTGATCGGCGTGGACATCCTCTTCGAGCCCGGCATCCTCGTCGAGGCCGAGGTCACGGCGATCATCGACTGAGCCGGCAGGCGCCGGCGCGTCGCCAGGTCGCCGTGCAGGGCGTGCCTGCCCACCGGTCCGGCGCGGTCGTGCCCTGCGGCTCAGGCCGGGCCGGTGAGCAGGGCGTGCAGGTCGCGGGCCTGGCGGACCAGCTCGCTGGTACGGGCCCGTGCTGCCAGCCCGGCCACCACCGGCAGCTCCCCGCGTGCGCCCGTCCACCCCGCCACCTCGGTGGCGAACCGCACCAGCCGCACGTGCGCGCCGGTCGCCCGCTCCCCCGTGCCGGGCAGGTACGCGGGCAGCAGCCCGGTCAGGACCTGCCACACCTCACGGTGCGCCCCCAGCCTGGCGGCTTCCGTGAGCGCGGCGATGGCATCGGCGGCCCGGCCCTGGCCGCGTTCGAGCAGGGCGGCCAGCTGTCTGCCCAGCTCGGCACCCGGCAGCCCGCCGGAGGCGGCCAGGAGCAGCAGCGGCCGCACCCCGTCACCGTCGGGCCCTTCCAGCAGGTGACGGGCCAGCAGCAGCGCCAGGCAGGGGCCGCCGGGGCCGTCGGCGAGCACCAGGCGGTCGAGGTCGCGGGCCGCGGGCTCGCTCACCGCCCGGTACGGCATGAAGCCGCGGATCGAGAACGCGGCCGCCAGCCCCCGGTGCCCGGCGAGCACGGGCAGCAGCAGCTCGCAGCTCTCGATTGCCGGGCGCGGGACGGGCGGCAGCAGCTCACAGCTCTCGCCCCCCGGGCCCGGCACGGGCAGGTCCCCGAACAGCTCCGCGTGCTCCGGCCCCAGCACGACCTCGGCCTCGACGAACGAATCGTCCTGATCCGTCGTCCAGCGCAGCACCACCTCGGGGTCAGCCGGGCGGTCGGTGAGCCACCGGTGCGCCCGGCGCCCGGCCGGGGCGGCGAGCAGCGCCGCCCGCCTCACCGCGCCGGCGGTCACGCTGCCGCGGCCCAGCCGCAGCAGCGCCTGCCGCAGGTCCAGCGGCAGCGCCTGCACGCCGTCGCGCTCGTAGCCCTCCAGCCGCTCGACCAGCGCCTCCGCGTCCAGCAGCCCGTTGGCGCGGGTGGGCGTGGCCAGCAGGTACGGCGGCATCCGGCCCTCCAGCAGCGACTGGTAGACCTCGGCGAAGCGGGCCAGCGGCATGAGCCGCCCCATGGCGAGGTGTTTCGTCTTCGGGACGCGCCGCGCAGCATCGGCCCGCCCACCCCGCACGGCTCTGCGATCGGCTCCCGGCTCGATCAGCTCGCGCGCCATGGCGGCGGCCCAGGTGGAGGTGTCATGCCAGGTCGAACGCCGGTACTCCTGGTCCCGGCAGCGCGCGGCCACCGGTGCCAGCTCGGCGATCAGTGACTCCCGCCGCTCGTCCGACGCCAGCCGCACGAAGCCGTCGAGCCACCGCTCGGGCTGCATCCAGTCGGACTCGCGCAGCGAGACGCGGGCCAGGACGTTGGCGTGCGTGATCGGCGGCATCGGCTCGGGCTCGGGCACGGCCGGCAACGGCTGGGGCTGGAATCGGGGACGCGGCGGCTCGGGTGCCGCTTCACCCCCGAAGGCGGCGGCCAGCGCCGCGCCCGGGCCGGGAGGCAGCGTCGCCACGATGTCCCTGATCATCGCGGTCGCCTCGGGCCCGAACCGGCCCGCGTGTCCGACGGCGAGCCTCACCGCCCGTTGCCGGGCTTCGGCCGAGCCGCTCGTCAGCGCGGCGGCCAGCGCGGGCGCGTACGCGTCGATCTCCTCGGACGGCTCCTTGAGCACCCGGTCGAGCAGGGACAGCCCGGCGCGTACGAGCCTGCCCTCCGAGCGGAACAGCAGGCTTTCCGCGGCCTCCGCCGGCGGCGTGACCCCCGCCTGGCGGAGCTGCCGTAAGGCCAGGTCGGCGACGTTGGCGGCGGGGAGCGCGAGCATCGCCGCGTAGTCGCGCGCGTGCGGTGCGACCTCCTCGGGCGCGGGGTCGAGCCGGGTGTGCAGCTCCACGAAGAAGAGCAGGTCGGCGGCCTGGCCGCCGCGCAGGAAGCGGGTGCGGCAGCCGTCGAGCAGCGCGGCGCGCTTGATCCGGCCGTCGGCGGCCAGCGCCGCCAGAGCGGGGCCGAGCTCGTAGTCGCGGCGCAGCAGCCGGCCCACGCCCTCCGCCTCGAACAGTCTCGGCACCATGGCGTCGAGCAGCGGATCCACGCCGAGGTCCGCGACCGGCGCGGCGGCGATCCAGGCCAGGGTGAGCGGGTCGTGCCGGGGCGGCTCGACCCCGGTCGCGCGCAGCAGGGCGAGCGCCAGCAGGACCTGCCCGTCGCGCTCCTGGGGACGGGCGGCGCGCAGGCGCAGCGCCAGCCGTGCGGCGAGATCCTCCCGCCAGGCGACCGGCCTGGCAGCGACGACGTCGAGGATCGCCGGGACGTCGTCGAGCTCGGCCGGAACCCAGCCCCTGACCAGCTCGCGCCTGTTCAGCCAGGCGGCGACGCCCGCGGCGCCGGCGATGGCCCCGGCTCCCGCCACCCGCATGACCTCGATCCAGCGAGCGCCCACGTACCAGCGGACCCGCCCCTCGGAGAACCCGGGCAGGTCCCACACGCTCCGGTCCGCCCTCTCCGCCTCGGCGTGCAGCGACCGCCACCAGCCCTGCCTGCCCGCAACGCGCTCGGCGTCCCGGCGCTCGCCGGCCCGCCGCACCACCGGCAGGTATCGGGGCAGCTCGCGCGCCACCTCGCGCCGTTGCGCGTCGTCGAACCCGATCAGCAGCGCGGCGACGGCGGCGGTGTCCTCGGCGTCGATGGCCGCGCGGACCGCGTCCCAGGCGTTGGTCATGGCGGCGACAGTAGGGCACCGCACCGACAGTCTCGTGGCGGGCCGGCGATCAGCGGAGGTAGCCGTGCAGGAACGCCCGGACCCCCGAGGTCACGGTCTCGGCGATCTCCCGTTCCGTGGGCACGGCGCCCTGGTAGGACGGGTCGGCGACGGAGATCAGCAGCAGGAGGTGGACGGCGGCCCGGTCGGGGTCCTCGGCGTGCAGGAGCCCCTGTTCGGTCCATCGGCGCAGGTGTCCGGCGAGCTCGCGGCGCACGCGGCGCGGGCCCGTCTCCTGCCAGGTGTCGATCGCGGCCTGCGGGATGTGCCCGGCCTCGGCGTTGATCTGCCGTACCAGTGCGAAGTGCTCGGCGTGGCCGTCACCGGCGGGGGCGGCGATCTCGCGGCCGAAGTCGACGAGATCGGCCTCCAGGTCGGTCACCTTGCGCAGGTGGCGCTCGATCACGGCGAGCTGCGCGTCGGCGGCCCGCGCGGCGCTCTCCTGGATGACCGCCTGGAACAGCACGGCCTTGTCGGCGAAGTGGTTGTAGATCGTCCGCGTCGACACCTCGGCCGCGCGGGCGATCGCGTCGACGCTGGCCCGGGTGTAGCCGTCGCGGGCGAACACCGTCAAGGCGCCGGACAGGATCGCCTTGCGCTTGTCTTCCCTGGTCACCGGTGCTTGCCTCCATCAAAGTACATTGAGCGTTTTACTTTTTGCCACGCTCGTTGTACTTTACCGGACGTCACGCTGAAGAGCACGAGGAGACAGACATGATCAGGATCGCCATCGTCGTCGGCAGCACCCGTCCCCACCGCCGGACCGCGGTCACGGCCGCCTGGGTCGCCGAGGTCGCCGGCCACCACCCCGCCGTCGCGGCGAGCGAGGCCGCCTTCGAGGTGGTGGACCTCGCCGGCTTCGGGCTGGGAGTGCTGGACGAGCCGGCGCCCGCCCTGTTCGGCGACTACCGGCACCCGCACACCAACCGCTGGGCGCGAACCGTCGCCTCCTTCGACGGGTTCGTGTTCGTCACGCCGGAGTACAACCACTCGGCGCCCGCGGCGCTGAAGAACGCGATCGACTTCCTGTTCGCCGAGTGGAACAACAAGGCGGCCGGTTTCGTCAGCCACGGCGTGCACGGCGGCGTGCGCGCGGTGGAGCACCTGCGCCAGGTCATGACCGAGGTGCAGGTGGCCAACGTACGCACGCAGGTGGCGCTGTCCGCGTTCACCGACTTCGAGATCACCGACCCGGCCGAGCCCGGCGTGATCGCCCCGGGCCCGCACCAGGAGCCGACCCTGGTGGAGCTGCTGGACGAGGTCATCGCCTGGTCCGGGGCGCTGAGGACGCTGCGCCACCAGATGGCGGCGGCATGACAGGCCGCCGCGCCGGGACGCTGGCCGCGGTGCTGCTCGGCTTCCTGACGCTGCCGATGCTGATGTCCGGCACCACCGTCGCGCTCCCCCTGATCGGCGCCGACCTCGGCGCTTCGGGAGCGGCCCTGCAGTGGGTGGTGGTGGGGTACTTCCTGGCGGCCGCCGCCATGATGCTGGTGGCCGGGTCGCTCGGCGACCTGTACGGCCGGCGCCGGGTCTTCGCCGCCGGAGCCCTCGTCTACACCGCGGGCGCGCTGGCGAGCGCCCTCGCCGGCGACATCCTGACGCTGAACGTCGCCAGGACCCTGTCCGGCGTCGGCGCCGCCGGGGTGATGACCGGTGGCGGCGCCGTGCTCGGCGGCGCCTTCACCGGCCGCGCCCGCACCCGGGCGTACGCGGCGATGGGCACGACGGCCGGCGTCGGCATGGCCGTCGGCCCGAGCCTGGCCGGCTGGCTGGTGGGCGCGCTCGGCTGGCGGGCCGCCTTCGCCGTCTTCGCCGGGGCCGGCCTGCTCATGCTGGCGGGCGCCGCCGCCATGGCCGATTCGCGGGCGGAGGAGAGGCCGCGCGTCGACGTGGGCGGGGCGCTGGCGCTGATCGGCGCGCTCGGGCTGACCATGTTCGGCGTCAACCAGGCCGCGGCGGCCGGGTGGGCCAGTGTCCTGGTGCTGGTGCCGCTGGCCGGGGGGCTGGCCATGCTGGTGGTGTTCGTGCTGGTCGAGCGCAGGGCCCGGCATCCGGTGCTGGATCTCGGGCTGCTGCGTGATCGCCGCTTCGTGGCGTGGACGCTGGCCGGCCTGGTCCTGGCCGCCGGGCCCGCGGGGGTGACCGCGTACCTGCCGACCTATCTGCAGGGCGCGGGCGGTCTCCCCGTGCAGGCCGCCGGGCTGATCATGCTGGGGCTCACGACACCCGTGCTGCTCCTTCCGCAGGTGGGCGGGCTGCTGATCAACCGCGGGGTGCCGCCCCGCGCGCTGGTCACCGCGAGCCTGCTGCTGATCGCGGCGGGGAACGCCTGGCTGACCACGCTGCGCCCCGATCTCGGCGTGGCGGGTCTGCTCGGCCCGCTGGCGACGCTCGGAACCGGGATGGGGCTGATGATCGGGATCACCGACGCGCAGGCCGTGAACCAGGTCGCCCAGGAACGGATCGGCATGGCCACCGGGCTGCTCAACACCGTGCGCGCGGGCGGTGGCACGCTGGCCACCACCCTGTTCGGCACGGCGCTCGCCACCGGGCTGCACGCCCGCGCCGGCGATCCCGACCGTGCCGCGCGCATCCTCGCGGGAAGCCTCGCCGGGGCCGGGCGGGCCGTGGAGGCTTCGTGGCTCACCGGGGCCTGGCAGGTGGCACTGTGGGGGGCGAGCGGGGTGTGCGCGGTGGCCGCGCCGGCCGTGTGGGCGCTGCTCGCTGCGCCCCGCCCCGGACGCGCCGCCGCGGCGGCGGCCGTCCCCGCGGCGCCCCGACCCCGGCCGTCGGCGCTGCCGTAGCCCACCCGCCCAGCCACGACCAGCCCAGGCCAGCCGAAGTCAGCCGGCGAGCCGATCACCCACGAGCGACCTCACGAGCCGGATCACCCCACGAGCCGGATCAGCCGCCGCGCCTCCTGCACCAGGCGGCTCGACCCCTTGCGGCCGGCGACCGCCGCCACCTCCGGCAGCTCCGCCCGTACGCCCGAGATCCTGGCCGCCCGAGCCCCCGCCGCCAGGAGATCGGCCGCGCCCGCGCGAGGACGCTCCCCCTCCCTGGGCAGCAGGCCCGCCAGCACACCCGAGATCACCGCCCACACCGCCTCGTGCGCCCCCGCCTGCGTGGCGTCGTCGAGGACGGAGACCACCCGGTTGAGCTTGACGAGGTCGGCCGTGACCAGGGACGTCACCGCCGCGGCCAGAGCCTCGGCCGGTGTCTCGCCGCGGGCGGCGAGGGTGAGGAAGGCGTCGGTCGCGGCGGCCCGCTCGGCCGGGTTGACGTGCCCCATCCCGTACGCCAGGGCGTGGGCGGTGGCGGCGCCGACGGCTCCGTCGCCCGCGGCGAGGGCGATCAGCGCCTGCGTCTGCCGGTCGTTGGCGTCCATGGACCACGGCAGGTAACCGACGAGATGGGCCGCCGCCAGCTCGCGGTGGGCGGGGAGGGCGAGCGGCCACCAGGTCAGCGAGTACGTGTGACCGTCCTGCACCTCGAACAGGGCGCGGATCTCCCCGGGCAGGCCGGGGTCGGGCGCGCCGAGCCAGGCCCGCAGCCGCACGTCGTCACCCGCGCCGTGCACGGTCACGGTCGCCTCGGGGTCGGGCATGCCGCCGTCGCGCATCCACGCGGCGCACGTACGGCCCGCCTCCGAGGTGAGCCGGGCGGCCCGCTCGACGTCGGCGGGCGCGAACCGGCGGGGCAGCCGGAGCAGCGCCTGGGCCAGGTCGGCCGGCAGGGCCCGCACCCCGGCGGCCTCCTGCCGCTCCAGGCGGTCGAGCAGCACGGACGGCTCGACGTGCCCGCTGCCCGCCGTGGGCGTGGCCAGCAGGATCGGATAGCCGGCGCCCTCCTCGAAGGGGGTCACCAGCTCCAGGGCGCGGCGCCGGTAGAGCAGCTCCGGCGCGCCGGGCGCGTCGGGGTAGCGCCGCCGCCCCGGCGGCTGCGCCGTCAGCTTCCTGCTCCGCTCGGGGGCGGCGAAGGCGAGGAAGGCCCGGTGGACGGCGATGAACAGGTTCTCGTGGAACTCGCGGCCATGGTGCCCGTACGCGCTGGGGGTGAACGGGTGCCACCACGGCCGCAGTGCCTGCCTGAGCCGTTCGGGGTCGCGGTGCGACCACTCGGCCAGGCCCGCCAGGAGGCGCTCGAAGACCCACACGTCGGGCGGCCAGCGGAACGCGGCCAGCTCCACGACGAGCTCCTCGGGCGAGGCGATGGGCGGCGGCAGCGGCGGGCACTCCCCCACCGGCAGCGGCGGGGCGGCGGGCGGGGCCGCCTCGGCGATGCCGCCACCGTACGCCGCCGAGACCTGCTCCCGCAGCTGCGACGGCAGCTCCGCCGCCGCCTGCCGGACCGCCTCGCGGCCGGCGGGCCCGGCCTGCGGGGCGAGCCTGACGGCCAGGCGGACGGCGCGTTCCTGCAGCGCGAGCGTGTCCTGAGTGAAGATCGTGGCGAGGGTGCCGAGGACGGTGTCCACGCGGCCCGCCTCGCGCAGCACCGCGTCGCCCGCCCACGACATGGCCGCGCGCAGCAGCTTCTTCTCCGGCCGGAACGCCAGCGCCGCCATCGCCTCGGCGAACAGCTCCTCCTCCAGCCGCCCCGCCTCCTCCAGCCGCCGCAGCTGCGCCAGCGCCACGTCGGCCACCGCGACGGGGCCGGCGGGCAGCAGACCCGTGTAGTCCCTGGTGTGCCTGGCCGACTCGTCGATGTCGAGGTCGAGGCGGTCGTGCAGGCCGGCGAGCTCCGCCCGCGCCGCCGGGCCGTCGCGCAGCAGCCGCCGCACGACGGCGTCGATGACGGCCGCGCGGTCGAGCAGGCCGTCGTGGACGAGGCGCACGACCGTCTCGACGACCTGCCAGAGCGAGGTCTGGGCGAGGGCGTCGAGCTCGAGGATGCGCGGCCCGTACGCGGCCACCAGCGGGTCGCGCCCGGCCGTCTCCGGGTGCAGCCGGCGCAGCCAGCCGACGATGAACGGCTCGCCGTCCGGCGGCTCGATGCCGGTCTCGCGGACGAGCGCGGCGGCGACGGCCCAGTGCCGCGGCTCCGGCAGGCGCATGCGGGCGGCGATGCGGCGGGCCACGTCGGCCTGCCACTCCACGGGCCGCCGCCGCAGCAGGCCGACGAGCAGCTCGACGTCATCGTCGTTCAGCCATCGGGGCAGCTCGCGCCGGAACAGCCACGCCGTCACGGCGGACGCGCCGCCCATGCAGGCCACGCCGGCCACCAGGAGCG
Source organism: Nonomuraea thailandensis (assembly GCF_024172165.1). GTDB lineage: Bacteria > Actinomycetota > Actinomycetes > Streptosporangiales > Streptosporangiaceae > Nonomuraea > Nonomuraea thailandensis. The sequence continues at coordinate 4,292,796 of NZ_JAMZEB010000002.1, forward strand.
GCCTGCCCTGCCGGGCCCACTCCCGCCATCCGGCCGTGCGCGCCGTGGCCGTCACGTAGCCGGGCAGCTCCGCCGCGACTTTCCCGCGGCCCGGCTCGTCGAGCGTGACCAGGTAGGCCGCCAGCCCGGTGGCGTCGCCGGAGGTGACCCTGGCGAGGGTCTCCTCCCAGGCGGTCACGGGTGCGGGTGAGGGGTGGGCGCCCGAGTGCGCCACCAGCGCGTGTGCCATGCCCCGGGACACTAGCGAGCGGTTACGACAATTCCGGGATCATGAGGGAGGGACCGCTCCCCGTGCCCGGCCATCCCGTCACCGGCCCCGCCCGGCCGGCCGCCGACCGGCACCTGCAGAGCTTCGGCCTCCCGGTCGAGGCCCGCCCGCCCCACGCGTACGTCGCGGGCGACCTCGCGCTGCTCATCGTGGACCGGTCGATGCGCGGCACCGCGCGCGACGGCAACGAGGTGGACCTGAGCGGCACGGCCTCCGACGTCGTACGGCGCGGCGCGGACGAGCGGTGGCGCCACGTCATCGACAACCCCACGGCACCGCCTGGGCGGCGCGTCATCCGGCGCGTCATCCGGGACGGCCCCGGACCGGGAGGGTCCGCAGGAACGCCTCGATCGCCTCGCTGACCGCCCGCGGGTTGTCCTGGTTGGCGATGTGGCCGGCGCCGGGGATGACGACCTCCTGGACGTTCTCGGTCCCGGCCCACCGGGGCATGGCCGCGGCGATGTTGCCGGTGCCGTCCCGCTCTCCCCGGATCAGGCACAGGGGCACCGGTGTGCGATAGCCCGGGTCCGGGGAGAGGAACGCGACGGTCGCCCGCCACACCTGGAGGAACTCCTTCTTCGACAACTGGCCGAAGGCCCGCCGGGCGTCCGTCCGCGCGTCCTGGGTGACCGCAGAGGCGTCGGCCATCAGCCCCGGGAGGTTCCTGGCGGGCATCGCCGACAACATCGGCGCGGCAGCCTTCACCAGCAGGCGTTCCCTCCAGGACAGCGGCGCCGTGTTCGACGTCGCGCCGATGACGATCAGGGCGCGGGCCAGGCCGGGGTGCCGCCGGACGACGGCCTGGCCGAGGTTGCCGCCGAGCGACTGCCCGACGAGCACCGGCCGGTCCAGCGCCAGGTGGCCGATCAGCGCGCACAGGTCCGCCACCGCCTGCCCGGCGGTGAACGGGACGCCGGCCGGGCGCGACAGGCCGTGGCCGCGCAGGTCCCAGACGACGACGCGATACCCCCGGTCCCGCAGGTGCACCCGCTGGGCGTCGAACATCACGTGGTCGGCCCCGGCCCCGTGCGAGAACACCAGCGGCAGGCCGTCACCGCCGCTGTCGGCGTAACGCAGGTCGCAGCCTTGAAGGGAGAGCACGGACGGAAGATTCACCATATTCACAACATAGTGAAACTTCAGCGCTGAGGCCGCTCATGCCGCCGATCGTCTACAGGGTGCGGCCGACCATGAGGGCCAGGTCGATGAGGCGGTTGGCGTAACCCCACTCGTTGTCGTACCAGCCGACGACCTTGACCTGCGAGCCGAGCACCCGGGTGAGCTGGGCGTCGAAGACGCAGGAGGCGGGATCGGTGACGATGTCGCCGCTGACGACGGGCGCCTCGGTGTAGGACAGCAGGCCCTTGTACGGGCCCGCCGCCGCCTCGGCGTAGGCGTCCTTGACCTCCCGCACGGTGGTCGGGCGGCGGGTGGTGACGGTCAGGTCGGTGACCGAGCCGGTCGGGACGGGGACCCGCAGGGCGAAGGCGTCGAGCCGGCCCTGGAGCTCGGGCAGGACCAGGCCGATGGCCTTGGCGGCGCCGCTGGAGGTGGGGACGATGTTGAGCGCCGCGGCACGAGCGCGGCGCAGGTCCTCGTGCGGCGCGTCCTGGAGGTTCTGGTCCTGGGTGTAGGCGTGAACGGTGGTCATCATGCCGGAGTCGATGCCGACCGCGTCGTGCAGCACCTTCGCCAGCACGCCGAGGCAGTTGGTGGTGCAGGAGGCGTTGGAGATGATCGTGTGGCGTTGCGGGTCGTAGGCGTCGTCGTTCACGCCGAGCACGATCGTGACATCCTCCCCGCTGGCCGGGGCGGCGATGATGACCTTCCTGGCGCCGCCGTCCACGTGTGCGCGCGCCCTGGCGGCGCTGGTGAAGAGGCCGGTGGACTCGATGACCACGTCCACCCCCAGATCTCCCCACGGCAGGCCGGCCGGGTCGCGCTCGGCCAGCACCTTGAAGCTGGTCTCGCCGGCGCGGATCACGCCGGGCCCGGCGGTGATCTCGCCGGGGAAGCGGCCCAGGATCGAGTCGTAGGCCAGCAGGTGGGCCATGGTCGGCACGTCGCCGAGGTCGTTGACCGCGACGATCTCCAGATCGGCGCCCCGGGCCGCCGTCGCGCGGAAGACGTTGCGGCCGATGCGCCCGAAGCCATTGATGCCCACTCGAACAGTCATGTGTGCCCTTCCTCTCAACGGGCCTACATCATAAGCATCTTATATAAATCCTCAATATATAGTGGTGGCCGTGAACGACAGCTCCGACGACGACCTGGACGTCGACGCCTTCACCGCGGCGATCGAGAACTTCAACCGCTTCTACATCCGGCTGCCCATGCTGGAGAAGCTGTCGTTCACGACACTGTCGGTGCTCGACACGCTCGCCTTCGGCGGCGGCCCCATGCGGCTGACCGACCTGACCAGAACCGAGCAGGTCAGCCAGCCCGCCATCACCCAGCTGGTCACCCGGCTGGAGCGCGACGGGCTGGTGGAGCGCCGTCCCGACCCCACCGACGGGCGCGCGGTCCTCGTCCACATCACCGAGGCCGGCCGCCGGATCGGCCGCTCCCGTCACGAGGACCGGACGCGCCACCTGGCCCCGCTGTTCGCCCAGCTGAGCGCCGAGCAGCGACGGGCGATCGCCGGCGCGCTGCCCGCCCTCGCCCGGCTCGCCGAGCTCGGGCGCGCCCGGCGGCCCGGCTGAGCCCGGACGCCGGGACCCCGCGGTCAGTGGCGCCAGTAGCCGCAGAACATGATGTGCTCCTTCGGCACGCCGTTACGCACCCAGTGGCGGCGCAGCGCCGTGGGCAGCGCCGACTCCCCCACCACCCAGCCGTAGAAGGGCTCGCCGGGCAGCGGCAGGGCGACGGCGGCCGCCAGGGCGAGGGCGCCGGGCACGGCGGTGTGGTCGTCGCGGACGAGCCAGGTCACCTCGACGCCGTCGGGCGCGCGGAGCGGCTGACGGTCCTCGGGTGAGGGGATCTCGGCCAGCGCGTGCCCCACGGTGTCCGGCGGAAGGGAGGCGAGGATTCCCGCCATCGCGGGCAGCCCGCTCTCGTCGGCCACGAGGGCGACCCTGCGCGTCCCCGGCGGCGGGTTGAAGCCGACGCCCTCGTCAATGAGTGCCACGCTGTCGCCGGGCGCGCAGGTCTCGGCCCAGAGGGCGGCGGGCCCGGGCGTGCCGCCGGCGGCCGAGCCGTGCAGGACGAAGTCCACGTCGAGCTCGGGGCCCTCGGGCCCGTCGGGGCGGTACGCCCGGACGGTGTAGTTGCGCAGCACCGGCCGGGAGGTCTTGGAGATCGTCAGGAGCCTGGCGTAGCCGAGGGTGGTCAGCTTGTCCGGCAGGCGCGCGAGCGAGTCGGCGGCGACGGGGAGGAAGAGGCGGAACCACTGGTCGTAGCCCATGGGCACGAAACGCTTGACGTCGCCGGCGCCGAGCGTGACGCGGGCGAAGTGCGGGGACAGGCGTTCGCGGCGGAGAACCTGGAGGACGAGCAGTTCTGAGGTCCGGGGCTTGATCCGGTTGCTGTGCAGGTTGCTTCTGGCCATGCGGGGTCCTCGTGTCGGGGGGTGGGGCAGCTCGCGGCCGGGGCCGTGACCGGATCGTCGAGGACGACGCCACGGCGGCCAGGAAAGGTCTACCTAATTTAGGTTAGCCTTACCTTATGATGCCAGACCGGAGGTCTTGAAGATGACGCCCCCATCCCCGGCCACTCCCGTCATCGAGCCCGCGGACACACCGGGCAGGTACCGGGTGACCTTCCTGTGGGAGGCCGCCTCCGCGGACGAGCGCGCGGTCGTGCTGATCAACACCGTGACCGACCGCGACCGGCACGCCGGCGACATCACGGGTCACGTCATGACCCCGCTGCCCGGGACGGGCCTGCTGCACCTGACGTACGAGCTCGACGCCGACCTGCGTGCCAGCTACCAGATCCTCCCCTGCACCACGCTGCCCGGCACCGACCGGGACTCGTGGCTGAAGGCCAGGCGCGCCGCGCTGCCCGACCCCCGCAATCCCCGTACGGTCCCGAGCTCCCCCGACCGCCACCCGTCGTCGCTGCTGGAGCTCCCCCAGGCCCCGCCCCAGCCCTACCGCGACGCCAGGCCCGGCGTTCCCCAGGGGCGCGTGACCGAGGCCGGGGTGGCGGGGCGGCGCGTGTGGGTCCACACGCCGCCGGAGCACGGGACGGGGCCGTACCCGGTCGTGGTGCTGCTCGACGGCGAGATGTGGGCGGGGCGGATCGGCCCCACCGTCGACAACCTGATCGCCGACGGTCACCTCCCGCCCGCGGTCGTGCTCATGCCCGACTCCGTCGACCGGTCCACCCGGCACCGGGAGCTGGCCTGTCACGAGCCGTTCGTCCGCTTTCTGGCCGGCGAGCTGCTGCCGTGGGCGGAGCGCGAGTGGCAGGCGAGCGCCGACCCCGGCCTCACCGTGATCGCGGGGCAGAGCTTCGGCGGCCTGACGGCCTCCTACGCCGCGTTCGTGGCTCCCGAGCGGTTCGGCAACGTGCTGTCGCAGTCCGGCTCGTACTGGTGGAGCGAGGCCGACCCCGAGTGGCTGACCGGCAGGTACGCGCGGGCGCCCCGGCTGCCGGTGCGCTTCCACGTCGAGGCCGGCGCGCTGGAGTGGATGCTGGTGCGGGAGAACCGCCGCTTCGCCCATACGCTCGCCGCCCAGGGGTACGAGGTGAGCTTCACCGAGTACAACGGCGGCCACGACCCCGCCTGCTGGCTCGGCGGCCTGGCCACCGGCCTCACCACGCTGGCGGCCGGATGGCTGTGAACCTCAGGGGAACCCCGGGCGGCGGGCCGCCTCCGCGCACATGGGCGCCCGCCACCCGGGGTCGATCAGGGTCGCGGGCCCCGTGCCCGCGAGAAGGCCGCTCCCGCGTCCCGCCGTGAGGTGCGGACTCCCCTCACGGGCGCACGCCGCGGGGTCGCGGGCCGGTCCAGGCGGCGGAGACGTACGCCAGGCAGGCGGCGCGGCAGTCCGGCCCGAACCGCACCGACCAGCCCTCGGGCACGGCGGCGGAGCACGGCCAGATGGAGTGCCGCTCCTCGTCGTCGGCCAGGACGAGGAACTCGCCGTCCGGGTCGTCGAAGGGGTTCACGAACCCAGCTCCCGGAGCCGGGCCGCGACGATGGCGCCGATGTCGGCGATCGGTCCCGGCTGGGTCATGTCCCGGTGGCCGCAGGCCACGTCGTGCGTCTCGACGGCGCCGGTGACGTGCGGGCGCCAGGCGTCCGCGGCCGGGCCGTCGCCGATGGCGGCGCGGAAGAAGAGCAGGTCGCCGTCGTACGGGCGGGTGTCGAGGCCGCGTACGAGCCGGTCGGTGCCGAGGCAGAGGTCCCTCAGCTCGGCGAGCGTCCCGGCGGGCAGCGAGGCCGGCGCGCTGGCCTCGCCGCGCAGGATCTCTGCCACGCGCTCCAGCGTGAGCGGCGCGTCGGGCGCGCAGCCGGCCAGGCGGAGCTGCACCGCCATCTCCTGCGCGATGACGCCGCCGGTGGACCAGCCGAGCAGGTGGTACGGGCCGTGCGGCCGGGCCAGCCTGAGCCGGGCGACGTAGCCGGCCGCCAGCCTGCGCAGCGAGGCGGGCGGGCGGTCGCGGCGCGCCTGCAGCCCGTAGATCGGCCGGTCGGGCACGTGCCGGACGAGGCCGCCGTAGCACCAGCTCAGCCCGCCCGCCGGGTGCACGCAGAACAGGGGCGCCTTAGCGCCGGCCTCACGCAGCGGCAGCAGCACCCCGAGCGGGTCCCCGCCGCCCCCCGCCAGCGCGGCCGGCCCGGCGGCGGTCGGCGCCTCGAACAGCGCGCCGATCGGCACCTCGGCCCCGAACACCTCCTTCACCCTGGCGACCAGCCGCACCGCGAGCAGCGAGTGGCCGCCGAGGTCGAAGAAGCCGTCGTCCACGCCCACCCGCGGCACGCCCAGCACCTCGGCGAACAGCGCGCGCATGGTCTCCTCGCGCGGCCCGTCCGCCGTCCGCGGCGCGGGCCCCGTCCGCGGCGCGGGCGCGGCAGCGCGGGCGGACCCGTCCCGCCGCGCGGGCGGGGTGGCGCGGCCGGGCTCGCCCCGCACGTCGGCCTGCCGGCCGGCGCGGCCCAGGTAGCCGAGCGTGCCGTCGGGCAGGTGGCCGCGCAGGGAGTCGTACTCGGGCAGGTACTGGGCGGGCTCCTCGGTGAAGCGCAGCCGCAGCGGCTCCGCCTCGGCCAGGCACCGCTCCAGCGCCCGTTCGAACACCTCCGCCCGCAGCGGGCCGCGGATGTCGATCCGGTCGGCCAGGTTGCAGGCGGGGTTGCCGGGGTCCAGACGCTGGGCGAGCCAGATCCCGGCCTGGGCTCCGGACAGCGGCATGCTCTGCTCGCTCACGCGGGCGACCGCCCCTCGCCGCGGCGGACGGTCCTGGCCCCCGCGCCGGTGCCCCCGGACGAAACGGACAGCACCGACGGCGCGCGGTCGTCATCCGGCTGCCGATCCGCCGCGGTTGTCAGCAGTTGCATCGAGTTCCGATCCCGTCAGGCGCGAAGGGCCGCCGTCCATCGCGGCAGGCCCTCCCCGAACGACTAAAGTTAGGTAAGCCTTGCCTAATTTGATCGGAAAGTCCGCATCTGTCAAGGAGCGTTCCGGAGTGGCCGCCGAAGTTACGAGCGACGTCCCTGATGGGGCAGCCTGAGGACGGGCGGCGCCCGCGGGCGGACGCCTTCGCCGGCCTGCCGGCCCCGAACGGGAGGTCCGAAGTCCGCCAGCGCGGGCCGGAGGCAGGGGCAAGAGTTGGTGCCCATGAACAACACCGTGATGAACGAGCACGTCCGGATCGAGCCGAACATCCTCTACTTCGGCACCCCCGTCGTGCTGATCTCGTCGTCGAACGAGGACGGCACCCCCAACCTGGCCCCCATGTCGTCGGCGTTCTGGCTGGGCTGGCGCGGCATGCTGGGGCTGGGCCCGAGGGCGAAGACCGCCGCCAACCTGCGCAGGACCCGCGAGTGCGTGCTGAACCTGCCCTCCGACGCGCTCGCGGCGGCGGTGGACCGGCTGGCGCTCACCACGGGCTCCGATCCGGTGCCCGAGCGCAAGTACGAGCGGGGTTACCGGCATGTGAGCGACAAGTTCGGGCACGCGGGGCTCACCGCCGTGCCGTCGGAGGCGGTGGCGCCGCCGCGGGTGGCCGAGTGCCCGGTCGCGATGGAGTGCGTGGTGGAGGCGGTGCATCCGATGGCCGACGGCGGCACGCTCGCCTTCGAGGTGCGGGTCGTGCGGGTGTGGGCGCACGAGGAGATCCGGCTCGCCGGGACGGACGACCACATCGACCCCGACGCGTGGCGACCGCTGATCATGAGCTTCCAGAAGTTCTACGGGCTGGGGCCGCAGGCGCATCCGTCGAGGCTGGCGAGCATCCCCGAGCGGCTCTACCGGACGACCGACATCGACCGGGCCCGCTCGGAGGCGCCCGCGCTCTGATCCCGTCCGGCCTGCCGAGGCACGCCCGCCTGGCCACCGGGGGGCGCGTCGGGCCGGGCGCCTTCCGGGGTGCCGCACGTCAGGCGGGCGTGGTCACGTCCAGGACGGCCTTGCCCGCGACGCGCCGCTCCAGCAGCGCCTGCGCGGCCTCGGCGATGCGCTCCCAGGAGCCGCGCCAGCCGATCTCCGGTGACAGCCGCCCCGCCGCGGCGAAGCCGAGCAGCGTCGCGAGGTCCGGCCCGAACTCGCGAACGTCGCCGAACGTGCTCATCGTCCTGGCGGGCCCGACGGAGAACAGCGAGTACGGCTCGAACACGGCCGGCTCGCCGGACGCCCAGCCGATGTTCTGCACGCTCCCGCCGGGCGCCAGGAGCGGCCAGGCCGCGACGAGCTGGGGCCCGCCCACGTTGTCGAGGATGAGGTCGACGGGCCGGTCGATGCCTTCCAGCCCGACCACCACCTCGTGGGCGCCCAGCCCGGCCAGACCCTCGCCACGCGCCGCCGACCCCACCGAGGCGATCACGTGGGCGCCGCCCAGGGCGGCGAGCTGCACGGCGTACCGCCCGACGCCGCCCGCGGCGCCGGTGACCAGCACCCGCCGCCCCAGGATGTCGCGGGTGCGCAACGTGCGCAGCGCGGTGACGCCGGCCATCGGGAGCGCGGCGGCGTCGGCGAGCTCCACCCGCCCGGGAACCTCGGCGACCGCGGTGCTGTCCACGGCCATGCGCTGTGCCCACGCGCCGGCGCCGAACGCCGCGACCCTGGTTCCTTCGGCGGGCCCGGTCCCGTCGGCCGCGGCGCGCACGACGACTCCGGCGGCGTCGTAGCCGTGCACGGTCCCGGCCGGCCGCCGACCGGCGAAGGCCACTTCGCCCCGGTTGAGGGAGATGTGCCGCACGTCGATCAGGAGCTGGTGCGGTGCCGGCTCGGGCTCGGCGGCGGTGGCGAGGCGCAGGGATCCGGGGGCGTCGGGGTCGACGATGAGTGCGCGCATGTCCGTCCCTCTCGTGAGGAGTGATGCGGACCGGCGGTCCGCTTGGCTGGACGGTAGCATAATCGGACCGATAGTCCGCATTCGTCCGTGAGAGGTCCCATGGCAGCCCGCCGCACCGACGCCGACGCCGACACCGACACCGACGCCGACGCCGACGGCACAGACACCACTGCGAGCCCCTCCGGCGTTGTGAGCACGAGCGGCGCCGCAAGCACGGGCGGCGCTGGGAGCACGAGCAGCGCTGGGAGCACGAGCGGCGCCGCAAGCACGGGCGGCGCGGGGAACGCCGCGAGCACGGCGAACGCGGCAGGCGCAGAGCGCGGCGAGCACGCCGGGAGCGGCGGGAGCGGCGAGCGGTCCGAACGCGCCGATGCCGCCAGGAACCGGCGGGCGGTGCTGCGCGCGACCGAGCGGCTCCTGGCCGAGGGCGGCGGGGACCACGTGTCGCTCGACCGGGTGGCCGCGCTGGCCGGAGTGGGCAAGGGCACGGTGTTCCGCCGGTTCGGCAGCCGGGCCGGCCTCCTGCAGGCACTGCTCGAAGAGCGCTCGCGCGAGCTGCGGGAGGCGGTCGCGAGCGGCCCGCCACCGCTCGGCCCCGGCGCACCCGCCCGCGAGCGCCTGCACGCCTTCCTGGACGGGCTCGGCGCCATCGCCGAAGGCAACGCCGTCCTGCTGGCGGCGCACGAGCAGGCGTGCGCCGAGGACAGGTACGACGATCCGAGCTACCGGTTCTGGCACGCCCATCTCAGCGCCCTGTTCGCCGCCGAACGCCCCGACCTGGACGCGGACTTCCTGTCCCACGCCCTGCTCGCGGTCTTCGACGGCGACCTGATCCGCCACCTGACACCGCCCGGCGACCCCCGCCGCTTCACCCGTTCCGTGCAGGAGACGGCAGCGGCGCTGCTCGGCCCCCGCTCCTGACGAACGACCGGAACCCGCGGATGTGATCTTCGGCACACCGGCCGGCGGACCCGGCCCGCCCGGGCGGCGGCACGCGGGTACAGTGACCTGCCGTGGCCGGTCGGCCTGGGGGCCGCCCACCAGGACGGGGCCGCCGGGCCGTGATCGCCCTCCGGCGGCCTGGCGGAAAAACCGCGAACAAGGACGCCCGCATCGGGCAATCAGCGCCGACCCTCCTTCGAGAAAGGCGCCGGATGCATGACCCTTCTGCCCACCTCTCCACCCCCGTGGCCGCGGATCCGGACGACGCGTCGGTCATCGCGAACTCGCGCCACGAGCCCGAGTGGTTCTCGGTGATCTTCGACCGGTACTTCACGGCGATCCACCGCTACGTCGCCGCCAGGCTCGGGCCCACCGCCGCCGACGACGTGGCCGCGGAGACGTTCCTGGCCGGCTTCGACCAGCGCGACCGCTACGACCTGACCCGCCCGGAGGCCAAGGCCTGGTTGTACGGCATCGCCACCAACCTCATCGGCCGCCATCGCCGCGACGAGCTCCGCCTCTACCGGGCGCTCAGCCGCGCGGCCGGCCGCGACGACATCGAGAACCACGCCGACCGGGTCGCCGACCGGGTGACCGCCGAGCAGCTCAGCCCGCGGCTGGCGCGCGGACTGAAGAGCCTGCCGCGGGGCGACCGTGACGCGCTGATGCTCGTCGCCTGCGCCGGCCTCAGCTACGCGGAGGCGGCGTTCGCCCTGGGCGTTCCGATCGGCACCGTCAGCTCGCGGCTGAACCGGGCCAGAGCGAGGCTGCGCAAGACGCTGGGCCACGCGGCGAAGGAGGTCTGAGTCATGGAAGAGCTGCACGAACTGCGCCGCCATCACGACGCGATGCCGGAGCCCGCCACGGAGACCATCGGCGCGGCACGTACGCGTCTCGAGACGCACATGCGCGGAAGCCGCCGGCGGCCCGCCCGCCGGATCCGCCCGATGTGGGCGCTGACCGTCGCCGCGACGGCCGCCGCCGCGCTGGCCGTGGCCGTGACGGTCGTTCCCGGCCCGGCGAAGGACGCGCGAACCCACCAGCCCCAGCCGCCCGCCGTCACCGAGCTCCGGCTGCGCCCGGTGGCCGACGCCCAGGACGTGGCCGACAACGCGGCGTTCCTGGCCGGCGGCGAGCCCGCGTGGACGGCCGGGCCCACGCAGTGGGGCTACGTCAAGAGCCTGCGTGCCCGGACCCGGGTGGACGGCGGGCAGTGGCTGCGCGGCGAGCCGGCGGCGACGGACACCCACGAGCAGTGGCGGCGGCTCGACGACAAGGCGTTCGCCGCCATGGAGAAGGGCAAGCTCAGGGTGTACGAGGGGTCGGAGTTCGAGGTGACCTACCCCTACCTGCTCGCCCTGCCGGCCGACGCCGATCGGCTGCTGGCCCGGATCTACGGGACGGTGGACGCCGAGAGCGCCAGGAACCGCGCCTCCCTCCAGGACAGGGCCCGGCAGCGGGCGCGGGCCACGGGCAGGACGCCCGAGGAGGCCGAGCGCCTGGCCGCGGAGGCGGCGCCACCCCTGACCTCCATCGAGCGCGACAGGTGGGCGTTCCAGCTGATCGCGATGGGCATGGGAGACGCCGCGCTCCCGCCCAGGCTGCGGGCCGCCATGTACGGCGCCATGGCCGCGATCCCGGGCGTCCGGTACGAGGAGGGCTCCTCCGACCTGCTCGATCGCCGGGGCATCACCCTCTACCACGTCCTGGACGGCTATCTGCGCGACGAGATCTTCATCGATCCGAAGACGTACGCGTACCTGGGCTACCGCACCGTCGTGGTCAGAAACCACCAGGACGGCCCCCTCCGCACGATGAAGAAGGGCGAGATCCACAACTGGGACGCCCTGGTCGAGGCCGCCGTCGTCGACCGGGCCGGGCAACGGCCCGGCTGACCCCGCTACCGGTGGGCGCCGTCGCGCGGGCAGGACCCACGTGCGATGCGGCATCGGTGAGCACCCACCACCTGCCGGGGACGGCATCCGCTCCTCCGCGCCACTGCTCCTCGCTGCGGCGCCGCCGTACGGTCAAATCATGCGGCGCATCGCCAGAGTGCTCGGGGGGCTGATCCTCCTCGCCCTCCCCGGCCTGCTCCTCGTGTGGGCGACCGCCGGCGGCGCGCTCTCGTGGCCGGCCGTGCCGGCCGGCGCGCTGCTCCTGCCGGCTTGTGCGATCGCCGGCCTGGCGCTGTTCGTCCTGTTCGGGCTCATCGTGCCGGAGCGTTTCCTGTCCAAGGGCGAGGGCGGCGAGGGTGTCACCCACCGGACGATGAAGGACGGCCGCACCGTCTTCTGGTGGTGACCCGCCCCCTCTAACGGCACATTCGTGCCGTTAGTGTGCTACCGTTCTTAACGGGAAATCCGGCCCGTTTAAGGATGGAATCATGGAATATCGTCAGTTGGGCGCGTCCGGTCTCAAGGTGCCCGCGCTGAGCTTCGGCGCGGGCACGTTCGGCGGCAGGGGTGAGCTGTTCGGCGCGTGGGGGAACACCGACGTGGCGGAGGCCAGGCGGCTGGTGGACGTGGCGGTCGAGGCGGGGGTGACCATGTTCGACACCGCCGACGTGTACTCCGACGGCGCCTCGGAGGAGGTGCTCGGCCAGGCGATCAAGGGCCGGCGCGACGAGGTGCTCATCTCCACCAAGGCCGGGCTGCCCGTGAACGACACGCCCAACGGCGCCGGCACGTCGCGTCCCCGGCTGATCAAGGCGGTGGACGACGCGCTGCGCCGGCTCGGCACCGACCACATCGACCTGTTCCAGTTGCACGCCTTCGACGCGGCCACGCCGATCGAGGAGGTGCTGTCCACCCTGGGCGACCTGGTCGCGGCCGGCAAGCTCCGGTACGTGGGCGTGTCGAACTTCTCCGGCTGGCAGCTCATGAAGTCCCTCGCCGCGGCCGACCGGCACGGCTACCCGCGGTACGTGGCCCACCAGGTCTACTACTCGCTGGTCGGCCGCGACTACGAGTGGGAGCTGATGCCCCTCGGCCTCGACCAGGGCGTCGGCGCGCTGGTGTGGAGCCCGCTCGGCTGGGGCCGCCTCACCGGCCGCATCCGCCGCGGCGCGCCGCTCCCCGAGGGCAGCCGGTTGCACCGGACCGCCGCCTATGGGCCGCCCGTGGACGACGAGCGGCTGTACACGGTGGTGGACGTGCTCGACGAGATCGCCGGGGAGACCGGCCGGAGCGTCCCGCAGATCGCGCTCAACTGGCTGCTGCGCCGCCCCACCGTGGCCTCGGTCATCGTCGGGGCCCGCAACGAGCAGCAACTGCGCGAGAACCTGGGCGCCGTCGGCTGGTCCCTCACCCCTGACCAGGTGGCCCGCCTCGACGCCGCCAGCACCGTGACGGCGGCCTACCCCTACTACCCGTATCGCAGCCAGGAGGGATTCGCCCGGGTGAACCCGCCGATCGAACGCCTCGTCCACCAGGTGTGACATCCACGACGACCGCGGCCCGGGCGGGCGCCCGGGCCGTCACACCCCGGGCCGGCTCTCCGGGTGGCCGACGCCCTGGATCGCGTGTTCTCCCCTGACGAGCCGGTCCCGCTCCACCTTCCCTGTCGGGTTCCGCGGCACCGACGGCACGAACTCGACGTCGCGCGGCGCCTTGAACCCGGCCAGCTCCTCCTTGACCGCCCGCCTGAGCTCGGCCGCCGACAGCCGGGCCCCCTCCGCCGCGACCACGTACGCGGCCAGCCGCTGCCCGTACTCCTCGTCCGGCACCCCGAGCACCGCCACGTCGGCCACGCCGGGGACGCGGGCCAGGACGTTCTCCACCTCCTGGGGGAACACGTTCTCTCCACCGGAGACGATCATTTCGTCGTCGCGCCCGTCGATGAACAGCAGGCCCCGCTCGTCCCGGTGCCCGAGGTCGCCCGTGGCGAGCAGCCCGTCCGATCCTCCGCCCGCCCCGAACGTCAGGCCGCCGCCGACGAGCACCCGCCCCACCTGCCCGGCCGGCTGCTCGCGCCCGCCGGCGCCCTCGATCCGCACGGTCGCGCCGCGCGGCGGGCGGCCGACGGTGCCGGGGGCGGTGCGCAGGTCGGCGGGGGTGGCCAGGGCGGCCCAGCCGGCCTCCGTGGAGCCGTAGAGGTTGTGCAGCACGTCGCCGTAGGCGTCCATGAACGCGGTCGCCAGGTCCGGCCGCAGCGCCGAGCCGCCGCAGACCACCACGCGCAGGTGCGGCAGCCGCCGGGGCGCGCAGGCCAGCAGGCGTCTCAGCATCACGGGCACGGCCACCAGCGTTCCGGCCCGGTGCCGGTCGAGGGCGTCGAGCACGGCCTCGGGGTCGAAGCGGCGCATGAGCACGACCGGGCAGCCGAGCACGAGCGCGGCGGCGTACCAGAGCAGCCCGAGCCCGTGGAACAGCGGCGGCGCGATGAGCATCGGCTCCCCGCCGCGCACCGGCACGGTCGTCAGCATCGCCAGGAACGGCTCGATCACGCCGGCCGGGGAGAGCCGCCGCGGCGCCCCCTTGGGCACCCCGGTCGTCCCGGACGTGAGCAGCACCAGCCGTCCGGCCCGCCGCGGGATCGGCGCCTCACCCGCACCGCCGCCTTCCCTGATCAGCGCGTCCAGGTCGCCCGTCCGGGGCCCGTCGAAGTCGACCCGGGGCAGGCCGGGGTCGGCGACGAGCGCGTGCACGCCCTCCCGCCGCAGCACGTCCCGCAGGCGCGGCCCGGCCAGCCCGGTGTTGAGCAGCAGCAGGTCGGCCCCCAGCCGGGACACGGCCGCGACCGCCTCAGCGAACCCCCGGTCGTTGGGCCACATGACCGCCACCGTCCTGCCGGGCCCCGCCCCGAGCCTGCGGTGCAGGCCCGCCGCCAGCGCCGCGGCCCGGGCGTCGAGCTCGGCGAACGTGAGCGTCCCCGCCTCGTCCACGACGGCCGGCCGGTCGGGCCAGCGCGCCGCCGCGGCGGCCGAACCCGTGGCGGGCGTCAGGTGGAAGTGCCGGTACGCCTCCACGACGCGGGCGAGCGCGGAGGGGTGCACCGGGCCGAGCAGCCCGTTGCGGATGAGCGCGGGGGCGGCTTCGAGTCCGAAGCCGCCCAGGTCGGCCAGCCTTCCGAGCATCTGCGCACCAGGCCTTTCCTCAGGACAGGAGGTACGCGTACCCGCCCGCGCCGCGACGGAACGCACCCCGGCTCAGCGGACGGCCGCGGTCTCCCGTACCCAGGGCAGCAGCAGCCGCTCCACCAGCACCAGCGCGTAGAACAACGCGATGCTCATGATGCCGAGCAGCCCGATGGCGGCGAACGCCAGCGCCGTGTCCGAGCTCCCGCCCGCCTGCACGATCACGAACCCCAGCCCCGCGTCCCCCGCGCTGAACTCCCCGATCACCGCGCCCACCGACGCCAGCGGCATCGCCACCTTCAACCCCACGAAGACCTGCGGCAACGCGCCCGGGAACCGGATCTTCACGAACGTCTGCCACCGCGGCGTGTCGAGCGACCTGGCCAGCTCCACCAGCTCCGGCGGCGTCGCGGCCAGCCCGCCCGCCACCGACAGCACGACGGGGAAGAAGCACACCAGCAGCGCCATGACCACCTTCGGCTGCTGCCCGAATCCCATCCACACCACCAGCAGCGGCGCCAGCGCCACCTTCGGGACCGCGTTGAACGCCACCAGCAGCGGATAGAACATCAGCTCCGCCACCCGGAACGCCGCGATCGCCATCCCGATCGCCAGCCCGCACACCACCGACAGCACGAACCCGAGCACCGTCTCGCCCAGCGTGATGACGGCCTGCTCCAGCAGGTACCCGGGAAGGCGCAGGAACGCCGCCACCACGCCGGCGGGCGAGGGCAGGATGATCTCCGGGATCGCGAACGCCGACGCCACCAGCGCCCACGCGCCGACCGCGACGACCACGCCCAGCGTGGACCAGCCCGCCGCGCTCACCGCGTCGCGGCCGCGCTCCACCCGGCTCAGCCCTTGGGCAGCAGGTCGAAGGAGACCACCGATTCCGGCGTCAGCTGCTCGTCGAACGCGCCGGCCGTGCGCAGCACGGTGATCGCGCGCTCCACGCGCTCCCTGCTCATCGCCCCCATCGGCGTCCCGTCGGCCGGGCGCACGTAGGAGGCCATCAGGGCCAGCTCGGCGGCGGCCACCTCGGCGTTCTGCGCGGGCTGCTTCGCGACCAGGATCCCCGCCGCCTCCTGCGGGTGCTCCACCGCGTACGCCAGGCCCTTGAGCAGCGCGCCGGTGAACCGCCTGACCAGGTCCGGCCGGCCGGTCGCCACCGTGGCCGAGGTGGTCACGGCCGAGCCGTACAGGTCGGTGATGACGTCCCCGAACGGCAGGACCTTGATCTCCTTGCCCTTGGCGGCGTTGCGCACGGTGGGCTGGCCGACCACGTACTGGCCGATCGCGTCCACCTGCCCGGAGGCCAGGTTCGCGGCGAGCTGGGCGGGCTGCAGGCTGACCCACTTCACCTTCGAGGCGTCCACCCCGGTCAGCCGGGCGTAGCTGGGGAACATCATCCTGATCACCGACGACGCGGTGTCGGCGACGGTCTTGCCCTCCAGGTCCTTCGGCCGGCTGATCCCGCTGCCGTCCAGCGCCATGAGCGCGGCCAGCGTGCGCTGGTGCAGCGCCGCCACCGCGACCGCGCCCTCCGCCTTGCCCCCGGCGGCGCTGATCAGCGTGGCCGTGAAGTCGACGGCGGCGAACTGCGCCCGGCCGCCGAGCACCGCGGCCAGGTTCTCACCGCTGCCCTGACCGGGTTGAACGGTGACCTCGATGCCGGCCTCCCTGAAGAAGCCCTTCTCCTGCGCGACGTAGACGTAGGCCTCACGGCCGAACGCGCCGAACCCGGTCACCCACGTGACCCGATCGGCGGCCGGCCGGGCCGGCGACGGCTCCTGCTCCCCCGAGCCGCAGGCGGCGGGGAGGGAGAACGTCGCGACCAGAACGGTGATCGTGATGACGCGCGGCACTCGCCTCATGCCCCAGATCATGACGGACCCTGAGCGACGGTCAAGACGCCCGGGCCTGTGAGCCGCTCCTCGCATACCATCGGGATCAGGAGGTCCTCAGGTGATCCTGCTGCGCGAGGTTTCCCAGGTGTTCGGCGGGCGCCGAGGCGCCGTGGAAGCGCTGCGCGAGCTCGACCTCGACGTGGCCGACGGCGAGTTCACCGCCGTCGTGGGCCGCTCCGGCTGCGGGAAGTCCACGCTCCTGCGCCTCATCGCCGGCCTGCTCACCGCCACCTCCGGAGAGGTACGCGTCGGCGGCGAACCCGTCGTCAGGCCCCGCCGCGACGTGGCCATCATGTTCCAGCGCCCCGCCCTGCTGCCCTGGCGCAGCGTGCTCGACAACGTCCTGCTGCCCGTCGAGATCTTCGGCTGGCCCCGCCAGGAGCACCGCGCGCACGCGCACCGTCTGCTGGAGATGGTCGGGCTGGAGGCCTTCCACCGGCGGCTGCCGCACGAGCTGTCCGGCGGCATGCAGCAGCGGGTCGCGCTGTGCCGGGCGCTCATCCAGCGGCCCCGCGTGCTGCTCATGGACGAGCCGTTCTCCGCCCTCGACGCGCTCACCCGCGAGGAGCTGTCGATCGAGCTGCAGCAGATCCACATGGAGCACGCCGCCACGGTCGTCCTGGTCACCCACTCGATCGAGGAGGCCGTGCTGCTCGCCGACCGCGTCGTCGTCCTCACCCCGCGGCCCGGCCGCATCCTCACCGTCGTGGACGTGGACGTGCCCCGGCCGCGCACCCTCGGCCAGCACGCCCACGCCGCCGACCTGGCCCGCTGCTCCGCCGAACTGCACGAGGTGCTCGGCGCCCGCCGCGCCGCCGCCGAACCGCCCCCGGCTCCTCAGCGGTAGGCGGCGCGGATCCGGTCCGCGTAGTCGCCCGGCCCGGCTGCTCGCCGCGCCGGGCGAGGCCGGGGAAGTGCGGGGTGCGCGGCTCCCCGGCCGCACCGACGATCCGCCCCACGCGCCGCTCCTCGCCGCCTCCCCTCGCGTTGGCCGACCCGCCGCAGCCGTCAGCCCGCGCTCGCGTGGGCGGCGAATTCCGGTTGCCTGGAGCCTGCTCTTGCCCGAATCATGTGCGTGTGGTGCGGATGGCCTTCGGTGTGGTGACGGGACGGGACCAGCAGGTACGGGACGCCGGCGGGCGGCCGGTGACGGACGAGCACACCCCCGGGCACGCCGCCGCCGGCGGTGCCCGGCACCTTGCCGGTGCCGGGCACCTTGCCGGTGCCGGAGCCGGTCCTGGAGGCGGCGGCGCTGGAGGTGGCGGCGCTGGAGGTGGCGGCCGGGCTGGAGATGGCGGCGGCGCGCCCGTCGTGGTCGGTCCCGCCGGAGCGGACCCCGGCCCCGCCGTGACGGCCCTGGCCCGGCTCCTCCAGAGCGGCGATCACGGTGTGACGGCGGCCGGGGCCGGCATCGCGCTCACCCCCGGCTTCGTCTCCGCCCGCCTCCACGGCGCGCGCGGCGACCGGCGCGACGCCGTACTGGCCGCCCTGCGGCTCCTCGGCCTGGACGGCCTGGACCGCCTGGGCGATCGCGCGGGCGTCCTGGTCGCGCTGTTCGGCACGGAGGCCACCAGACCGCTGGCCGCCGCTGCGAGCCGGGCCATCACCGAAGGCCGCTGGACCGCGCTCCAGCTCGCCTCCGCCGCCAGCGGCGTGCTGGGCCCCGAACAGCTCGTCCACCTCCTGACCGTGGACGTCCCCGCGCTCGACCCGACCCCGAAGGCCGCCGCCTCCACCATGGCGGCCCACCTCGAACAGGTCCTCGCCCCCTACCCCCGCAAGCGGCGGCTCGACCTCCTCCTCGACCTGTGGCGGCAGGTCTCGGCCCATCAGGAACAGCTCCGGCGCACGCGACGGCGGCGCGCCACCCAGAGCAAGCAGAACAGGCTCGAAGAGCTCACCACCCGCTACCGGGCCTACGACGACGCGCAGCTCATCGAGCAGATCCGCCGCGACCTCGGCCACGACCCGTCGATCGCCGAAGCCGCCCGCTGGTACCCCCATGCCTGGCAGGCGACCATGTTCATGCGCCGCACCATGGCCGACGCCCTGGCCGCCACGGCCCTGGCGCGTACCGCCGTCAACGTGGGCGACCACGGCGTCGTCCAGGGCATGAACCGCTCCACCGCCGTGCTCACCGCCGCCGCCCGTGCCATGCGCTCCGAGGAGGCCCGCGACGCCGCCCGCCGCGTCCCCGGCCTCGCCGGGCTCCCCGCCCGGCCCGGCTGCTTCGTCAGGGACCTGGCCGCCCAGCTCGGCAACCCCTCCGAGCCGTACGTCCGGCAGCGCCTGGCCAGAGCGGCCGAGTACGCCGAACTCGTCCTGGACGTCGTCACCGACCGCATCCTGGAGTACCGGGACCAGCTCGGAGAATGGTCGGTGGCGAACCTGCGCGACTGGCGCGACAGCGTCGGCTACCTCGGCCACCGCGACCCCGCCCACTGGGCCCAGCCGCCGGTCGCCGTCGACCGCCCTCCGCTCATGGAACGGCTGGAGAGCAGCCCCGGCGCGGCGCCGGCCGAGGAGGAGACGGCGGGCGACCTGCTCTGGTACGCCGAGCTCGCCGACACGCTCGCCCAGCTCAAGGGCCACGACCAGGCCGACGTGGAGTACGGCCCCCGCTATCCCTACGTCGACTGCGCCCCCGCTCCGGACGACGAGCGGCAGCTCGTCCCCTCGCTCCGCTCCATCCCCTCGGCCCTGGCGGGAGCGGCGCAGCTCGTCTCGTTCGGCGGGCGGCCGTCCCGGCAGGCCCGCACCTGGCCGGACCTCACCGACCGGCTCCTCGCCGGCCTGGGCGTCACCGAGCGGCTCACCACCGCCTTCCGCATCCCCGAGCCGCTGCTCACGCTCGACGGCGCCCTCCTGCCCGGCGCCCAGGTGCGCCTGGAGTTCGGCCGCAACGCGCGCATGCTCGCCCAGTGGGCCACGTACATGGGCAACTGCATCGCCTCCCTGCCCTACGTCGAAGCCGCCGAGGAGGGCAGGTCCGCCCTGGTGGCGCTGCGCGACGAGAGCGGCCGGATCGTCGCCAACATCGAGCTCGAACCGCACGCCCGCGGCTGGCGCGCCGGCGAGATCCGTGCCCGGTTCAATGCCGACCCGGACCCTGACCTGCGCCGGCAGGTTCTCGCCTGGGCTGCCGCCCTCCCCTCGCCCGTTCCTGACGAGCCGATCGGGCCGCCCGCCCGCGAACACCTTCCCGAGCCCCGGCCGGGCGGGCGGCGCCGCGCCGACCGCACGTTCCAGGAGGTCAGCGGGGCGCTGGCGCGGCTCGCGGCCGACGCCCTGGCGGCTCAGGACACCTCCGACGCCCTGCACACCCTCCGATCCCTGTACGCTCCCCGCCCGGCTGCGCCGCCCGCCACCGCCATCGCCACCACTGTTGCCACCACCATGGCCACCGCAGCCGGCGCGCAGGCCGGTCCCGGCCCGGCCCTGGACGCGTTGCCGCACGTCGAGCTCGTGACCGCGTTGCGCCGCCTGTCCGCCGACCGCGTCGAGCGCCTCTGCCGGGACGAGCTGCCGTCGGTGGGCCTGGCGGCACTGTGGCGGGCCACCGGGGTGCGCCCGCTCGAACAGGCCCTCGCCGCGCTGCCCGCCGCCCGGCGCCCCCACACGGCCGAACCCGGAGAACGCCCCCATGCGCCCGGGCAACGCCCCCACGCGCCGGAGCCCGGGGAACCGGCCGGCTCCGGGGAACGCCCTGACGCGGCCGGTTCCGAGGAACGCCCTGACGCGGCCGGTTCCGAGGAACGCCCTGATTCGGCCGGACCCGGGGGACGTCCGCGGCTCGCGCTCCTCCTGCTCGACACGCCCCTGCCCGGCTCGCTCCGGAGGCTCGCCCGCTACGACGCCGTCGCGCCCGCTCGCTCGATGGAGCTCGTCGCCCGCAGGATCCGCGCCGCCGTCGGCCGCCTGGCGCGCGCCGGCGACCCCGTGCTCGCCCAGCAGGTGGCCCGCCACGCCGACACGGCGGTGCTGTGCTCTCTGGTCGTCGCGGTCACGTCCTGGCCCTCGGATCCCCGCCTGCCGACCGTGCCCGTGAGCGAGCCGGGCAGGACGAGCATGCCGGGATTCCCCCGCTCGGACCTCGACGACCCGTCCGGCCCGTGGCAGCGCGCGCTCCCGGGGGCCGTGGAGCTGGGCGCGGACCTGGACACGTTCTGGGCGCGCGTCGCCGGTGAGGGGCTTCACGTCCCGGTCGCCTGGCTGGGGCACGGCGGCTGGAACGCGCTGTGGCAGCGCGCCGCCCGCTGATGTGCGCCACTGATCGGTGAGCGGGGTCCGTCGAGCCGGGCGACTTTACGTTGTAGATTTCCGTCAGTCATTCGTTCGACGGATGGGCGAGGATCAGGACCAGGGCGTCCAGCAGGCGCTGCCAGTCGCCCTCGCCGAGGTCGCGCCCCAGCGGGACGGCCACGGCCGCCAGCGCCGCCGCCAGCTTCGCGCGTACCGCGGCGTCCTCCTCTCCCAGGGTCTGCGCCAGCATGGAGGCCGCGCGCCGGAAGCGGCGGCCGCGCGTGAACTCCACCAGCGACGGGGGCGGAGCCGGCGCGCCCGGCTCGGCGCCGGGGCCGGGATCGGCGAGCGCGATCACGAGCCGGGTGCCGAGCGCTTCGGCGAGCCGGTCGAGGGCGGAGACGGTGGGGTTGCCCCGCCCGTTCTCAAGGTTGGCGACGTACGGCACCGAGAGGGCGGCGTCGGTGGCCACCGACGCCACGGTGCGGCCGAGCGCGGCCCGGCGGGCGCGCAGCCGCCGGCCCAGTTCCACAACATCCACCCCTCTATCTTGACAGAATAATCAGCGCCATGTTCTCTCTTGTGAGAATAATTCCGCTGAGAGGAGGGGCAGCGATGCCGCAAGGCCATGCCCTGCGCGTCCGTGATTTCCGGTATCTCTGGGCGGCGGGAGCCGCCGGAGGGTTCGGCACGAGCATGCTGGTCGTCGCCGTCCCCGCCCACGTCTACGCCGTCACCGGCTCCGTGCTGGCCACCGGTGTCACGCTGGCCTTCGAGCACCTGCCGTCCCTGCTGCTGGGGCCGGTCTCCGGCGTGCTGGCCGACCGGTGGGACCGCCGCCGCCTGATGATCGCGACCAACCTGGCGCACGCGCTGGCGATCTCCGTCGTGCTGCTCGCCAGGACGCCCGAGACGATCTGGCTCGTGTACGTGGCCGTCCTGGGGCAGGGGGCGGCGTCGGTGTTCTTCCGTCCCGCCGTGCGGGCGCACATCCCGGCCACGGTCGGCACCGGCCCCGCCCTCACCAGCGCGAACGCCGTCAGCGCCGTCACCACGGGCGTGGTCGGGCTGGCCGGGCCGCCGCTGGGCGGGCTGCTGTTCGCGACGTCCGGCGTCGAGGCGGTCGTCGCCGCGGCGGCAGCGGCCGGCCTGCTGTCGGCCACGGCGATCGCCCGCACCTCCCCCCGGCCGCACCCCACCCCCGGCACCCCACCCGGCGCCCCACCCGGCGCCGTCACGAAGGCGCCCGTGAGCGGTGCGGGCGTGGCGGTGAGCGGTGCGGGCGTGGCGGCCGCGGTCCGGGAGGGGCTGAGAGTGGTGCGGCGGGCGCCGGGCACGCGGGCGCTGCTGGCCTCCGACGGCGTGTACCTGCTCGCCAACGCCGCCCTGACCGCCCTGCTCATCCCGTTCGGCGTGGCCACGTTCGGCGGGAGCGCCGAGGTGGGCTACCTGCTGTCCGCACTGGGGCTCGGCTTCCTGCTCGGGGCACCCGTCAGCCGCCGCCTGGTCGACCGCCTCGCGCCGAGGCGGGTGATCGCCACGGCGCAGGCACTCGCCGGCGCCGCCTTCCTGCTGCTGTTCAACAGCGCCTCGCTGCCCGCAGCCCTGGCCGCCGCCGTGCTGCTCGGGCTGCCCGGGGTGACGGTGCTGGTCGCGGTGCAGACGTACGTGCAGCGCGCCACCCCCGGGAACCTCCTCGGCCGCGTCACCGCCGTGTTCCTCACCGTGGAGGCCGCCGCCACCATGACCGGCGCCTTCGCGGGCCCGGCGCTGAGCGAGCTGTCGGGCCTGCCGGTGGCGCTCAACGCCGCCTGCGCCGTGACCCTCCTGTCGTCGCTGGTCACGCTCTGCCTGCTGCCGTCGTCACGCCCGCCCGGGTGAGCTCCGTGCCGGACGCTCAGGTGAGCGGGTGCTCGAACCCGCGCTCCGACATGCGCCTGGCCACTTCCATCAGGTCCGCCCTGAACTCCTCGACGCGCTCGCCGGTGAAGCGGACGGTGGGCCCGCTCAGCGTGAGCGAGGCGACGGTCGCCTTCGACCCGCCGGTGACCGGGACGGCCACCGCCGACAGGCCCGGCTCGCGCTCGCCGTGACTCACCGCGTACCCGTCACGCTCGGCCTGCGCGGCCCACTCCCGCAACGTCGCCACGTGCTCCTCCCCGTACGGCGAGGAGCGCGCCACCCGTTCGAGCAGCCGCTCCGGCGCGTCCTTGAGCAGCACCTTGGAGGACGCGCCCGCCCACAGCGGCAGCTCGTCGCCCACCCGCACCACGTGCCGCAGCGGCTGCGGGCTCTCCTGCTGCGCGATGCACACGCGGTGCACGTCACGCAGCACGTAGAGGTTGACGGTCTCCCGCTGCCGCGCCCCGAGCTCCCGCATGAGCTGCACGGTCTCCGGCGGCAGCTCCCAGGCGTTGCGGGCCAGGTGCGCCCACCGCCACAGGGCCGGGCCCGCCGCGTAACCCTTCGGCGTGGCCCAGAGCAGCCCCATGTGCTCCAGCGTCTGCAACATCCGCAGGGCGGTGGTCTTGGCCAGCCCGGTCTCCTCCACCACCTCGCGGATCGTCAGCGTCCGCCGGTCCTCGGTGAGCAGCGACAGGATGTCGAACGCCCGCTGCACGCTGCGCACGCCGCCGGCGTCTTCAGCCTGGTTCGAAGGCACGGGATCCTCACTCGTCGGTCGAACGGTTACCTGCCGCTCACCCTCTCATGCGGCCGGACCGCATGCGTTGGTCAGCTCCGGCGGTCCGCGGCCAGGGCGGCCAGCTCGTCCGCTCGCCGGAGATCCTTGGGGCGGCCCAGGGCGCGGCGCATGCGGATCAGGTCGTCGCGGGAGACGTGGTGCACCTCCAGGCCGCCCGGACCGACCGCGGTGATCGCGCGATCGAGGAGCTCCCGGACGTCAAGGTCACCCCAGGGCAGCGCCGGGGTGCAGCAGTCGCCGCCCGCGCCGGGCGCGGTGAACCGCACCTTGGGGCGCAGGAAGGCCTCGGGGCGGACCTCCATGGGCTCGCCCGCGTCGCCGGCGAGCCGGGCGCCGACGGAGGCGAAGGCGGCGGCCAGGGCCGGGGCGTGCGCCGGGACGCCGCCCCAGAGCAGGTCCAGGTCGCCGGTCAGCTCGGCGGATCCGTGCATGATGCCGGCGACCTGCCCGATCACGACGGCCCGTACGCCGTGGTCGTGGAGGGCTTCGAGCAGGGGGAACGGGTCGAACCCGACGGCGCCGTCCGTGCCGATCGTGCCGACGTCGTCGTCGGCGTCCTCGTGGCTCAGGCCGGTGGCCGCCCGGCTCAGGGCCAGTTCGCGGGTGCGCCGGGCGGCGGCGCGGAGCCGTTCCAGCGGTTCGTCGATCATCCGGCTCATGCAACACCAGGACGCGCTCACGGCGCACGCGAATTTCGTGTTCGCCCAGGCAGGGCGGGTGGGGGGCCTTAGACGTACGGAAGGGGGTTGCGGGTTCGACAGCCATCGGTCGCACCTCTGACAGCGCACCGTAGCCGGCCGCTACGTTCCGTAACCATCCGCTCCGGCAAGACCCATTCACGGAACCCATCGTCCCCTCCACCGACAGAGAGGCATCTTCATGCGTCACTCAGCCCGCATCGCCACCCTCACCCTCGCCGGCGCGTTCGCGCTCGCGGTAGTCGCCGGCCCGGCGGCCGCCACCGTCCCCAGCGGCATCGACAGCACGATCAGCACGCTCAACGGGAACAGCGTCCTCAACGGAAACCAGGTCCCGGTGTGCATATCCGGGGTCGAGGCGGCCGGCGTCGGGGTCAAGGTGCCGGTGGGCTCGAAGGAGTCGTCCGGCTGCGTCCAGCACTGACCCGTCCCCCCGCGGCCCCTGCCCGGGGCCGCCCGTAAGTTCGCAGCGCGGCGTTCGTGCCGGTGCTCACGGCCGGCGTCGATGTCCGGCACCGCCGGACGCCGCGCTGCGACCCTGCGATCTACAACCCGTAGCGGCTCTTCAGATGCCGCCACCAGTCGCGGAACATCCACGCGTCGAACTCCGTGATCGACGACGCGCTGCCCGCCTTCATCAGGAAGCAGCACACCCCGGTCGGCGTCCAGTCGTAGAAGTCGTCCAGGCCGAACGAGTGCCCGATCTCGTGCAGCAGGATGTGCATGTTGTCGGCGTTGAGGTTGGACATGTAGTACTCGCTGCCGAGCCGCTGCCCCCAGTCGCCGCCCGCGCCGCCGCCGAAGCCGGCGGTCAGCCAGAGCGACATGTCGTAGTGGTGGGAGGCGCCGCCCGGGCAGTTCGGGTAGTTGCCGCTCTGGTTGAAGAACCGGCCGCACGCCTCGGCGCACTGGGGCGCGTTCTCGCGGATGTTGTTGACGTAGATGTCCACGGAGGTGTCACTCCACTGGAGCTGCGCCCGGTCGCGCACGGCCCAGCCCACCACCTTCAGCGGCACGCTGCTGTACGGCCAGCCGTTGTGGCCGGCCATGAGGTCCATCCACTTCTTGAACTGGCGGGCCAGCGTGGCGTGGATCTGGTCGCGCTGCGCGGCGGTCACCGAGGCGCTGGAGTCCCAGCGGACGCAGTAGTTGATCGAGCCGCGGTTGGCCATGATCTGGTCCCAGCCGTAGTTGCGGAAGCCGTACAGGTTCGGGTACGTGCTCTCCTGGTGCTGCCAGACCTCGTTCAGCGGGGTGACCAGGTTGCCCGGCGGGTTCCAGCCCGTGCCGCCGGACGAGCCGGCGGTCCACGCCTTGACCTCCAGCAGCCCGACCGAGGCCTGCCCGCTCTGCAGCACGACCCGCAGCCGGGTGGTGCTCACGGCCGAGGCGAAGGTGACCTTGTTGTAGGCGTTGACGGCGATCGGGTAGGCGCCCGGGATGTCCGCGTACGCGCTGCCTGTCCAGCGTTGCAGCTTCCACGAGGCGGGGACGCGCACGCCGCCTCCGTCGTCGAAGAAGTACACCTCGGCCGAGGTGAGCGGCTGGGCGGCGCTCCAGGTGAGCTCGGCCCACTGGGAGCCGGTGTTGGGCCAGGTTCCCCAGCGGCGGTTGGCGGTGTCGTTCGAGCTCGGGGGGTCGATGCCGTCGTTGATCGCCGCGACGCTCTCCCAGGGGGAGGTGTACGAGGCCGTGGGGGTCGCGGTCATCGCCACGTTCGTGTCCGCCAGGGCCGGGCGGGCCGGGAGCAGGAAGCCACAGATGAGCAGGATGGGCAGGATGGCCAGGCGTCTCATGCGTTTCTTCACGCCGGTCCTCCGTTCTGGTAGCGCTAACATTCGAGGGCCTTGATCATCGTGGGCCTTGAGAAAGGGCGCGCTTCCTCAAGGCCCGGCTCGGGGGCGTACGTTTTCGCGGCCGACCGCCGTCCCCTGCGCTGGGACGGCTTGCGGTGGGACGGCCGACGTCGGGGCGGCTTTCGTTGGGACGTCAGCCGAATCGCGCTGGGCGGCCGCCCCTGCACGAGACTTGATCGCACGCCCCGGGGCGGGCGTCAAACGGGGCGCCGGAGGACCTCCGCCGACCTGCGCGTTCCCGCTGAAACTTTCATCCCCCGCCACGGGGCCGCCGGGCCGCCCGGGTCTCGGCCGGGATTTGTCGGTGCGCCCGCGTAGGGTTCCGGCATGGCCATGCTCATCGGGCGCGAACGACCCGCCGCCGTCCTGCGCGGCGAGGTGGAGCGCGCGCTGGCCAGCCACGGAGCGCTGGTCCTGGTGACGGGCGAGGCGGGCATCGGCAAGAGCGCGCTGGTGGCGAGCGCCGCCCAGGAGGCCGTGCGCGGGGGCGCCAGGCTCCTCACCGGCGCCTGCTGGGAGGGCGAGGGCGCGCCGGGCTACTGGCCGTGGGTGCAGGTGGTCAGGCAGCTCGCCCCCGGGGCCACGCCGCAGAGCCTGGCAGGGGCCGAGGCGGAGGCGTTCCAGCTCTACGACGCGGTGACGGCGCTGCTGGTGGACGCCTCGCGGGAGCAGCCGGTGGTGGTCGTGCTCGAAGACCTGCACTGGGCGGACACGGCGTCGCTGCGGCTGCTGGAGTTCGTGGTGCGGCACGCCTGGTTCGAGCGGCTGCTCGTGATCGGCACCTACCGCGACGCGGAGGTGGACGGGCCGCTCAGCCTTCCCCTGGAGGCCAAGGCCACGACCCTGACGCTGGCCGGGCTCGACCTGGGCGGTGTGGAGCGGCTGGTGGCCCTGACGACGGGGGTGGCCCCGGAGGCCGGGCTGGTCGCCGAGATCCATCAGCGCACGGGCGGCAACCCGTTCTTCGTGGAGCAGACGGCACGCCTGTGGCAGGGCGGCAGCCCGCTCGCCACGATCCCGCCGGGAGTGGGCGCGGCGATCCGGCGGCGGCTGTCGCGGCTGGCGGGCGGCGTGCTGGACACGCTGCGGATGGCGGCGGTGCTGGGGCGCGAGTTCACCGAGGAAAGCCTGGTCCGGGCCCTGACTCACGCGTCGTCGCCGGTCGCCGGAGCCCGGCGTGGCAGCGCCGTGCCTGGCCCCGGCCCCGCGCATGGCGACGGCGTCACCGCGACGGCCCACGCAGCCGCCGGAGGCGCCGCGCCTGAGCTCGCCCGCACGCGACCGGATGACCTCATGGGCGCCCGCCCGCGACCGGATGACCTCACGGGCGCCCGCCCGCTCTCCGACGGCGGCTCACCACCGGCGCGCCGGGGCGGTCCCGCCCCGGTCTCTCCCGGCTTCGTCCGCAAGGCGCTCGACCAGGCCGTCTCGGCCAAGCTCGTCGTCTCGCGCGGCTCCGGACACCACGCGTTCGTGCACGACCTGGTGCGCGAGACCCTCTACGCCGAGCTCGGCGAGCCGAGCCGGGCCGCCCTGCACGCGTCCGCCCTGGCGGCGCTCGACACCGCGCTGCCCGCCGTCCGCGCCCACCACGCCTACCTGGCCGCCGTGCCCGGCGCGGCCGATCTGCTCCTGGCCGCGGCCCGCGACGCCGAGGGGCGGATGGCGTACGAGGAGGCGGCGGGCCACTTCCGCCGCGCCCTGGATCTCACGCCGCCCTCCGGCCTGCGCCGGCGGGCCACCATCGGGCTCGACCTGGGCGTGGCGCGGCACCGGGCAGGCGACACCGCCGCGGGAGTGCGCAGCCTGGAAGCGGCCCTCGCGCTCACCCACCACCTCGACCACCCCGACCTGCTGGCCATCGCGGCCCTGAAGCTGCACGACCTCTGCTCCACCGGCCAGGGCCGCTGGACCGGCTTCGTCCACGAGGCCCACCGCAAGCTGGTGCGCCGCGCCACTCCCGCGCCGCCGCCGCAGACCACCCCATGGCCCGCTCCGCCCGCTGGCGCGAACTCCGGCCTGGGTGCGGGCCCGGCCGTCAGCGCAGGCGCACAGGCGCCCGCCGGCAAGGGCCCGGGTGTGGGGGCGGGCGGGCGCGAGGGCGGCGGTCCGGAGGCGGTGGCGGCGCCGGCGGGTGGTGAGGACCGGCTGCACGTGGCGGCGCGCGAGCTGACCGCGGTGGCGGCCGACCTGGCCAGGCAGGGCGCGGACGACGAGGCGCTCGGGTACAGCCTCATGTCCAGGCTGGGCGTCATCTGGGGCCCGGGCACCACGGCCGAGCGGCTGGCGATCACCGACGAGCTGTCGGCGGTGGCCGGGCGTACGGGTGACGATCAGCTCGGCCTGACCGCCCGTTCCTGGCGCATCGGAGCCCTGCTGGAGCTCGGCGACCCGCGCTGCCTGACGGAGCAGCACGCGTTCACCGCCTGGGCGGAGTCCTCGGGGCTGGCGCTGTTCCGGCACGAGGCCGCCGTGCTGAAGGCCGCGTTCGCCACGCTCACCGGCCGCTTCGACGAGGCCGACACCTGCATCGACGCCGCCTACGACCTCGGCGAGCAGCCGGGCATCGGCAGGCGCGACCTGCGCTGGATGCAACGCTGGTCGGCGGCCCTGCTCAGGGGCCGGTTCGACGTGGCCGACACCGTGCTGACCGAGATGAGACATGCCGGCAGCCAGCACTTCCCGCTCTACCAGGCCGTGACGGCGGTGCAGCGGGGCGGTGGCAGCGAGGCCGCCATGCGGCACCTGGCGCAGATCATGGCGGCGGGCGAGCAGTACCTGCGCTGGATGGCGCCGCTGTGGCTGAGGTTCCAGGCGCAGGCGGCGGCCCGTTCGAAGGATCCGGTGCTCTGCGAGCACGCCCGGGCCGCGATCTCCCCGTACGTGGGTCAGTGGGGCGTCACCGCGACCGTCGCCGTCGAGGGCCCGTACGCCCATTGGGCGGCCGTGCTGGACGCCGCCCAGGAACGCTGGGACGACGCCGTCGCCGGCTTCACCGCGGCCTACCAGGCGGCCGACGTCCTGGGCGCGCGGCCCTGGTCGGTCGAGTCGCGGGCCCGCCTGGCGGAGGTGCTGCAGGCCCGCGGCGACGACGCCTCCGCGCTGATCGAGCAGGTGGAGCGGGAGGCAGCGGAGCTCGGCATGCTGGTACGCCTGCCGAGCCCCGGCGCCGCCGCCTTCCGCTTCGACGGCGAGGTGTGGGCGCTGACCTTCGCCGACCGCACGGTGCACCTGCCCGACTCCAAGGGCCTGGCCGACCTGCGCGTCCTGCTCGACCGGCCCGGCAGCGACGTGCCGGCGGTCGAGCTGCTCAACCCGCCGGGCGGTCAGGTGGTGATCGCGGCGCGCGGCATGGGCGGCGACGACGTGCTCGACGCGGAGGCCAGGAAGCGCTACCGCAGGCGGCTGGAGCTGCTGGACGAGGAGATCGACCGGGCGGTGGAGCTGGGCGAGGAGCGCCGTGCGGCCGAGTACGACGCGGAGCGGCAGGCGCTGCTGGACGAGCTGCGCACCGCCGCCGGTCTGGGCGGCCGGCCCCGGCGCCTCGGGGACGAGGCCGAGCGCGCCCGCAAGGCGGTCACCAACCGGATCCGCAACACGCTGCGCCAGCTCGACCAGCGCCATCCCGAGCTGGCCGCCCACCTGCGCGCCTCGGTCTCGACCGGCTCGGCGTGCCGTTACCAGCCGGCCTCGGAGGTGCGCTGGTCCACCTGACCGCGCGGGTGCCGGCCGTGCGGTATCCGGCACCGCGGGGCGCCTGAGGCCGGTGCCGGGTGGTGCGCCGGCGGCGGCCGGGCGCGGCCGGGAGGACGTCAGCCGAGCTTGGCGAAGAAGGTCGTGACGTCCTCGGCGAAGAGGGCGGGCTGTTCGGCCGCGAAGAAGTGCCCGCCCTGGTCGAATTCGGTCCAGTGCACGATGTTGTGGTCGCGTTCGGCCCAGGAGCGGATGGTGACGTCGCACGCCTTGGACACGAGCACGCCCGTGGGAACGGTGCCCCGGGCAGGGGCGGCCCAGTCGCCGGCCTCGGCCCAGCCCGCTGCCGGGCCGGCCGCGGAGTCACTCGCCCCCGCGCCCCGCTCCCCCGGCGCACCTGCCTCGCCGGGGGCCTCCCAGCCCGCCGAATCCGCCCAATCCGCGGCGCTCATGTTCTCGTAGTAGAACTGCGCCGACGACCCCGCCGTCCCCGTCAGCCAGTAGATGCTCACGTTGGTGAGCATGAGGTCGCGATCGAGCGACTCCTCCGGCAGCCCCGCCACGGGCTCGGTCAGCTCCTTGAACTTCTCCATGATCCACGCCAGTTGCCCCACCGGCGAGTCGTGCAGCCCGTACGACACCGTCTGCGGCCGCTTGGACTGCGTCTGGAGGTACCCGTCGTTCATGGTCTCCATGGCCGACCAGCGCCCGCGCTCCTCCTCCGACAGCCCGTCCATCTCCCCGTCCTGGCCCATGGGGAAGGTGAGCGCCGCGTTGAGGTGGATGCCTACGACGTGGTCGGGGGCGTGCTTGCCCATCTCGGGCGCGATGAAGGCGCCGGCGTCCCCGCCCTGCACGCCGTAGCGGGTGTAGCCGAGCCCGGCCATCAGCTCCGTGAACGCCCTGGCGGAGCGGGCGGCGTCCCAGCCTGTCGCGGAGAGCGGGGCGGAGAAGCCGAAGCCGGGCAGCGACGGGATGACCAGGTGGAAGTCGCGCGAGAGCGGCTCGATGACGTCCAGGAACTCCACGAACGTGCCCGGCCACCCGTGCAGCAGCATGAGCGGCAGCGCGTCGGCCCGCTCGGAGCGGACGTGCACGAAGTGCAGGCGCTGCCCGTCGATCGTGGTGGTGTAGTGGGGCAGCTCGTTCAGCCTGGCCTCGTGGGCGCGCCAGTCGTAGCCGGTGCGCCAGTGCTCGGCCAGCTCCCTGAGGTAGCCGACCGGCACCCCGCGTTCCCAGCCGGTGCCGGGGAGCTGGTCCTGCCAGCGGGTCATGGCCAGGCGGGCACGCAGGTCGTCCAGGTCCTGCTGCGGGATCTCGATTCGGAACGGGTGAATTGTCATGAAATTTCCTCTCTTTAGCTCTTAAATGCGGAATGCGGCGGCGTGTTGGGCGGCCCACTGGGCGAACGTGCGCCCCGGGCGGCCCGTGACCCGCTCCACGGTCGGCTGCACGACGGCGGCGGCCCCCGGCGGGTTCGCGCCGAGCTGGACCCCGAACTCGATCAGGTCGTCCCCCACCCCCGCCGCCCGCATGGAGGCGCGGTACTCCTCCTCGCTCTGCTCCTCGAACCCGAGCTCCCGCCCGATCGCCGCGCCGATCACCCGCACCCGCTCCTGCGGTGTCAGCGCCTCAGGCCCGGTCAGCACGTACGCCTCTCCCGCGTGCCCCTCCTCGGTCAGCGCCGCCACGGCCACCGCGGCGATGTCGGCCTCGTGCACCACGGCGCCGGGATGGTTGCCGAAGACCCGCACCACGCCCTCCTCCCGGATGGATGCGACCCAGTCGAAGGCGTTGGCCATGAACTCGACGCACAGCAACTGCGTCCACCCCAGGTCACCGGCCCGCAGCGCCTCCTCCACCGAGGTCTCGTCGAAGCTGCTCAGCACGCTGACGCGCCTCACGCCCGCCTTGGCCGCCAGCTCGACCAGCTCGCGCCCGTTCTCGAGCGGCGCGTAGTCGTCGCCCCCGAACGTGATCAGGTGCAGGGCGGTCACGCCCTCCAGCGCCGGGGCCAGCGTCTCCAGCGAGGTCAGATCGCCGCAGGCCACCTCGACCTCGCCGGGGAACGCGGCCTTGCCGGGGTTCCTGGTCAGCGCCCGTACGCGCGCGCCCCGCCCGACGAGCTGCCCCACGATGCGGCGGCCGACAGTCCCCGTGGCGCCGGTCACGAGAATCGTCATCCGTGTTCTCCTGTCCGATGGTGTTCTCCTCTGTCGGACAGGAGGCGCCACACGCGAAATAGCACCCGCTAGACGGCGGAAACACCGCGGAAACGCCGCACGCGGTTGCATCGTGCCCACCCCCGCGAAGATCACGAGGAGAAGAGGCGCCCATGACCGGACACGAGCCCCGGCCGTCCAGGCGGACCGCGCTCGGCCTGCTCGGAGCCGTCCCCCTGACCGCGAGCGGCGCGCCGGCCGCCTCCGCCGCCACCACAGCCGCCACCACAGCCGCCACCGCCGGCACCGCCGGCACAGCCGCAGCCGCCGGCTCGGGCAGGATCCCGGCCGACCTGCGCCCGGGCGGCGCCTTCGACCGCTACATCAGGGATCTGGCCGAGCGCGACCAGTTCTCCGGGACGGTGCTGCTGGCGCACCGCGGCCGGCACGTGCTGGCCCGCGCGTACGGCATGGCCGACAAGGACCGGCGCATCCCCAACGAGATCGACACCATCTACGCCATGGCCTCGGCGTCCAAGCCCTTCACCGGCCTGGCCGTGGTGCAGCTCGCCCAGCAGAGGAAGATCAGGTTCCACGACACGGTCGGCGACCACCTGGACGGCTTCCCCGCGGAGATCGCCGAGCACGTCACCGTCCACCAGATGCTCACGCACACGTCCGGAATGACCGACCCCACCAACGACGCGCCGGCCCCGCACGTCTTCACCAGCGTCGAGGAGCGCAACCGGGACATCGCCGCCCGCGCCCGGTCGCAGACGCTGCGGTTCACTCCCGGCACGCGCAAGGAGTACTCCAGCATGGGGTACGAGGTGCTCGGGGAGCTGGTGGCCGCGGTGTCCGGGCAGCCGTTCCACGAGTACGTCCGCGAGCACGTCTTCGAGCGGGCGGGCATGGCGGACTCCGCGTACCGCACCAGGACGGAGTGGCTGGCCGACGAGCGCATCGCGCACCCGTACATGCTGCAGGAGGACGGCTCGCGCGCCGACGGCGTGCGCCATCTGGACAAGGGCGGCATCGGCGGCGTGAAGGGCAGCAACTCTGCGCGCGCGTTCATCGGGTCCGGCGGCGGGAACGGCTTCACCACCGCGCCCGACCTGGTGCGGTTCGCGCTGGCGTTGCAGCGGGACGAGCTGCTCAAACGCGCCTACACCGAGCTGTACGTGAACGCGAAGGTCTCGGGCCCGCCCCTGCGGCAGGGCGGCCCGGTGGATCCGCGCCGCGGGGAGGCGTTCCACGCGTACGGGCCGACGGCGTCCATCTACAACGACCGGCGGTACGTCTCCCACGGCGGCGGCATCGCCGGCGGCTCGACGAACTGGAGCATCTACCTCGACCTCGACTGGGTCGCGGTCGTCCTGTGCAACTACGACCTGCAGATCGAGCCGATCATCGAGGCGGAGCGCAGCCGGATCACCGCGTGAGGGGCTGCGCGCCGCCCGTCAGGTAGTGCTGCACCACCGGCCCGATGTCGCGGGCGAGCGTGTCGACGCCGGCGTCCACCATGGGCGGGAACCGCAGCACGTACCGGGTCAGCGCCAGCCCGAGGAGCTGGGTGGAGGCGAGCGCGGCGCGGTGCTCGGCGTCGGGCGCGCCCGTCAGGCGGCCCACGAGCGCGGTGATCTGTGTGGCGAACACCTCGCGCATGCGCTCGGCGGCCATCGGGTTCGTGCTGGCCGAGCGCAGCAGCAGGATCAGCACGTCGTCGGCCTGCTCGCCCTCCCAGCGGTACAGGAAGTGCCGCACGATCAGCTCGCCCAGCCGCTCGCGGGGCGGCCGGGCGAGCTTGTCGAGCTGCAGGTCCACGTCCACTGCCGCGTTGAACAACCCGGCCTTGCTGCCGTAGTAGCGCATGACCATGGACGGGTCCACGCCGACCTGTGAGGCGACCGCCCGGATCGTCATCGCCTCGTAGCCGCGCTCGACGAGCAGCTTCCTGGCGGCCGAGAGGATGGCGTTCCGGGTGGCTGCCGATCTCTCGGTGAAAGCCATGACAACAAGTGTAGGCCAACACTCGTACGGCTCAGGCCGGTCAGCGGTGCCCGGCCATCCAGTCGGCGAGGGCCGAGGCGATCACCAGGGGGTGGTCCTCGGGGGTGTGGTGGCCCGCGACCTCCTCGCGCTCCACGATCTCAAGGGACGCGATGGTGGCGCGGCACCAGGCGATGGTCTCCCGCGTCCACATGGAGCCGGGCCCGGGGCGGAAGTCGATCAGTAGCTTGGGCACCTCGACGCTGGTGGCCAGCCACCGGCCGAACGCCTCGATCCTGGCCACCACGCCGGCGGGCTCGCCGTCCAGCGGCATCGAGCGGGCCCAGCGCAGCAGCGGCAGCCGGCTCTCCCTCGTCGGGTACGGCCGCAGGTACGCCTGCGCGTCCTCGTCGGCCATCGGCGTGGTGACGCTGCCCGGCAGGGCGCGAAGGAAGGCGTTGTCGTCGAGCATCATGCTCTCCCCGACGCCCTCCGTCTTGATCGCCCGGAACAGCGGCCGGCCGCCTTCGGGAAACTCCTCCCAGGTCATCGGTTTGACGATGGCCTCGGTGAAGGCGATCCCCCGGACGCGGTCCGGGTGGCGGGCGGCCCAGTCGAAGGCGAGGGCGCCGCCCCAGTCGTGACCGACGAGCAGCACGTCGTCCAGGTCGAGGGCGTCGAACCAGGCGTCCAGGTAGCGGGCCTGGTCGTCGTAGGTGTAGTCGATGGCGGGTTTGCCCGACTCGCCCATGCCGATCAGGTCGGGGGCCAGGCGGCGGCCCTGGCCGACGGCGGGCATGACGTCGCGCCACAGGTGGGAGGAGGTCGGGTTGCCGTGCAGGAAGACGATCGGCGCGCCGGAGCCGAGCTCACGGTAGGACATGGTGGAGTCGAGCACGTGCTGGACGGGCATGGCAGGGGTCCTTTCAGAGGTTCAGGTGCAGGAAACGGTCGACCGCGATCTCGATCACGACCCGGCCGGGCGGGTCGGGCGGCGGTGACAGGTAGCGCCGGGTGTAGCGGCGGGCGGCCTCGGCGATCCGGCGCGGGTCGTGCGACACCGTGGCCGGGCCTTCCAGGGTGATCCAGCGGAAACCCTCGACCTGGCAGAGCGCCACCCGGCCGCCGCCTGGGGCGTCGGCCAGGTTGCGGGCCTTGCGGGAGGTGGCGACGGTCAGCACGCGGGCGAGGCCCGCCTCCCGGTCCCATGTGAAGCGCACGGGCGCCACGTGCGGGGATCCGTCGGGGCGCAGCGTGGTCAGGGCCGCCACGGCCGGCTCGGCCAGGAACGCCTCCGCCGTACGCGGTGGGCGGCCCCTCACGCCGCCGGCCCTTCCCGCCGACGGGACACGCCGGAGCCGGACGCGCGACCGCATGCGCCCGAGCCTGACGCACGGCCGAGCGCCTGCGAGGCGGATGAGCGGGCAGGCGTTCCGGCCGCGTGGGCGTCGCGCGAACGCGCAAGCGTCCCGGCCGTTCGGGCGGTGAACGGACGAGCCGTGGCCGCCTGACCGACGAACGACCGACCGAACGCCCTTGCCGCCTGCGCGCCGGACAGGCGGGCGAGCGCCCTGGCCGCCTGGGCGTCCGATGGACGGGTGAGTGGCCGCGTCACCGGAAGGCCTCGATGTTGCGGGCGGCCCAGGCGGTGAAGGGGCGCGGGGCGCGGCCCAGGAGGCGTTCCACGTCCGGGCTGACCCGCTGCTCCTCCTCCGTCGGCGTGCCGAGGATGGCGAGTGTGCCCTCGACGGCCTGCTCGGGCATGAACCCCAGCATCTGCGCGCGGGCCTCCTGCCTGCTCTGCTCGACGAAGCGCACCTCCGCGCCCAGAACCTTCCCGATCGTCGCGGCCCGCTCGCGCGGGGTGACGGGCTGCGGGCCGGTGAGCACGTACGTACGCCCGGCGTGCCCGTCCTGGCGCAGCACCACGGAGGCGACCTCGGCGATGTCGGCCGGGTCGATGACGGGCAGGGCGACGTCGGCGAACGGCGCGGCGGCCGTGCGGTGCGCGCTGATCGGCTCCGCCCAGGCCAG
Source organism: Nonomuraea thailandensis (assembly GCF_024172165.1). Taxonomy (GTDB): domain Bacteria; phylum Actinomycetota; class Actinomycetes; order Streptosporangiales; family Streptosporangiaceae; genus Nonomuraea; species Nonomuraea thailandensis. The sequence goes on from NZ_JAMZEB010000002.1 coordinate 4,328,825, forward strand.
GGCGTTGGAGGCGAAGCCGCCCGGCCGCAGGATCGTCCAGTCCAGCCCCGACCCGCGTACGGCCTCCTCGAATCCGGCGGGATGCCCGTACAGGCCGGGCCGGGTCCCCGCGCCCTGCGAGGAGAGCAGCACCACGCGCCGGACGCCGCCCGCCGCGGCCGCCTCCAGGACGGCGCGCGGCTCATGCCCGGCGACGAGCAGGAACAGCGCCTCGGCCCCGTCGAAGGCGGCCTTCAGGCTCGCGGGATCACCCAGGTCGCCGGCGCTGTGCCGGACACCTTCCGGCAACGGCCCCGGCCGGCGTGAGAGCGCGGTGACCCGCTCCCCCGCCGCGGCGAGCAGCCGGACCAGCTCGCCACCGACGTTCCCGGTGGCACCCGTGACAACGAACATGGATCCACTCCCAAGGAGTTAGTTAGTTGACTGACTTACTTGCGGGACCATAGCGGGCGATCCGGTGGGCTGTCTATAGTTAGTCAGGTGACTGACTCAACACGGGCGGGGAAGCGGGAGCGGCTGGCCGGCGCCGCCGTACGGGTGCTCCACGAGCAGGGCGTCGAGAAGACCACCCTGGCCGACATCGCGCGCGCGGCCGACGTGCCCGTGGGCAACGTCTACTACTACTTCAAGACCAAGGACCAGCTCATCGAGGCGGCCATCGAGGAGCACGGCCACCACCTCGACGACATGGTCGAAGCCCTGGAACGGCTCGGCACGCCGCAGGAGCGGCTCAAGGCTCTCGTCCAGGGATGGGCCGGGGAGAGCGACCTCACCGCCCGGTACGGCTGCCCGACCGGCACCCTCGCCGCCGAGCTGGACAAGCGCGACGACGGCCTCGACCGCACCGTCGCCAAGGTCATGGGGCGGCTGCTCGACTGGGTGGAGGGCCAGTTCGCGGCCATGGGGCGGGCCGACGCGCGGGAGCTGGCCGTCGCGCTGTTCGCCGCGTACCAGGGGGCCGCCCTGCTGACCAACACCTTCCGAGACCCCGGCCTCCTGGTGACGGAGGGCCGACGGCTGGAGCGCTGGATCGACTCGCTCGCCCGCTCCTGATTTCGCCGCCCGGCAACCGGGGCGTTCCCCGCATGACAGCGCGATGAGGCAGGCCTGAAGCCCGCGCCCCGTAGTGTCACGTCCCGGGCCGGCGGCCCCCGTCGCGTCGGCGCTCACGGCCCGAGCGCACGGTCCGCCGCGACGGGGTCTCCTCACGCGCGGGGGCGGGAGATCCCACCGGCGAAAAAACCACTCGTGTACGCAGAGTCATCGCTCGTACACTGTCCATCACTGGCACGGGTGGTTGGCGGGCGGACAGCCCCGGTCGGGAGAGGCAGGGTCTATCGGTGATGGGCAGGGAGCTGGACGGGGCCGAGGACGTCAGGGTCGCCGGAGCGGAGCCGCCTCGCGGCCTGGAGTCGGTGACCCGTCACGAGGAGCTGGTGCGGCTGCTGGCGGAGCAGTTCGCGCGGGCCGACGTGTCGTTGCGGGAGCTGCAGGCGCGGGCCGATCGGGCGGGCGGCACCCGGCTGCCGCGTGCCACCTGTGCCGACATGCTGGCCGGGCGGCGGTTCCCGAAGAAGGCGGTGATGGTGGCGTTCCTGCGTGGGTGCCACGTTCCCGAGCAGCGGCTTCCCGCGTGGGAGCAGGCGTGGGAGCGGGTACGGGTCGCCCGGCTGGCGGCCATGGCGGCCCGGGCGCAGGCCGAGGTCCAGGCCCAGCTCACCGCACTCGCCACGGCCGCCCCACCCCGCCCGCCCGCGCCGGCCGGGGCCACGGCGCGGGGCCGGCCTCCGGCGGGGACAGGCACCACACCCGGCCGGCCGGCGGCAGGGACGGGAACGGCATCCGGCCGCCCGCCGGCGGATCCGAGCAGGACACCAGGCCCGCGGGCGGATCCGAGCATGACACCAGGCCGGCCGGCGGACGCGGGAACGGCACCGGACCGGCCGTCGGAAGACGCGGGGGTGGCCGGGCAGGCGCCACAGAGCGTGCCCGGCGACGGCGTCCGGCCCGCCGCGGAAGGCGGGAACGCGCGGACCCGGTTCCGGTGGCGGTCGTTCGCGATCGCCGCCCTCGCCTCGCTCACCGCCGCCACGCTCGGGCTCCTGGTCGGCATCTGGGTGCCGCACCAGGCCAGATCCGGGGCACCGGACCGCCCCCTGGTGGACGACGGCCGGGCGTTCGGCCCCGGCGGTTCGAGCCGGTTCACCGTGACGGTCGATCCGGCCAACACCGGCGTGCGGCTGACCCGCCGCCTCGACGCCGGCATCGGCAGGCAACGCGCCGGCATCACGGTGAACGGCGTCCCGGCGGGCGCCTGGCAGCCGCTGCCCGTGCAGCACGCCCACCGATGGCAGGACCAGCGCGTGGACCTCCCGCCATCGGTGAGCGCGGGCCGCGGCGCGCTCACCGTCGTCAACACGTTCGTCTCGTCCGACCAGGACTTCAACGAGTTCCTGTACGTCGTCGAGCAGCGTGTCGGCGGCGCCTGGGAGACCGCCGACACCCTCGACGTCGGCCCCCTGCACCTGGAGAGCGAGGCCGCCCACGGCTACGGCATCACCGGGCCGCAGACGTTCGCCGGGGTGCAGGAGTTCAGATATCCCCCGCCTGCTCCGGCCGGGTCACTGCATCACGGAATGCAGTAACCCCGTGATCGCGAGGGCCGTCGTGACGCCCCAGGGAAGCGGCTCGGCGGCACTTCCCACCACGCTGCCGCCCAGCGTGGAGGCGGTGAGGATGACGACCCAGCGCTGAGGCAGCACCTTCTCCCTGGGCTCCGCTTCCTGCGCGGCGGGGCGTGCGAGTAGTCTTTTCATGCGGTTTCCTTCGTCCTTGATCGTGGTGAGCCGTGCGAGCGGCTTTCCTGCCACCACAGGAGGGCCGCTCATTTCTTTTGGGCGATCACGCACTTGGTGCGCGATCATACAATCGCACATGATCGCGGCGCGTATTGTCCCAACTCAGACACACAGGCTTTCAGCCGAGGTGGGAATCCTCCCTTCGGTAGTAGAAACGCACATCCGCGGTACAGCTCTTTTCACTTGCGCCGACAATGCGGATTTGCACCGATCGCTCCCCCCGCCGCAAACTGCAGTTCATGAAAGAGATCGCAAGAGAGCTCGCCAAGCTCCTCATCCCCCTCCCCCAGCGGGAGCGGGACGAGAGCAACGACCAGTTCGGTGAGCGCCTCAAGCTGGCATGGAAGCAGCGTCACACCCTCACCGGCGAGCTCCTGATGTCAGCGCGCGCCTCGGAGCTGGACGACCCCGTCCTCGCGCGGCTCAACGAGCTGAAGATCCAAAAAGAGGATATTCAGCGTCAGATCAGGCTGATAGTCGCATACAGCAGAGAATTCATCCGCCCTGAGCCCTATCGGCTCAAGACCCTGGCAACCGCTACTGGTTTATCCATTTCGGGCACGCGCACCATCTACTCTTCCGATGACGTAGCCCTCATCGCTACCCGAATCGGACGCCAGGACAGCAAGAGCAGCATCTTTCCTGCCTCTTCCCAGAAGCCGGAGAAAGCCTTCGAGGGCGAGCAATGGTGGGTGCCTCCTCGACAGCCCGCCGAAGACCGGCAGGAGCCGCCCTCCTGATCACCTCGCAGGCTGCGCCGCCGCCCGCAGGGCCAGCTCCGCCGCGACGAGCTCCTCGATCCGGCCGGGGTCGCCCCGGAGCCCGGGCACGCACACCACCTCGCCCGCGTCCAGAGCGGCGAGCGAGGCGTCCACGACCTCCTCCACCGGCATTCCGCCCTCCCGATGCACCGCCGGCTCCCGGCCCGGCACCGGCTCCGCCCCGCTGGTCAGGTGGAACTCGGTGGCGGTCAGCCCCGGGCACAACGCCTGCAGGCGCGGCGGGCCGCCGGCCAGCTCCGCCGCGAGCGTGCGGGTGAAGGTGAGCACGTACCCCTTGGTGCCGGCGTAGACGGCGCGCTGCGGCAGCGGCCCCGGTGGCAGGGAGCCGGCGAAGGCCAGCAGCGAGGCCACGTTGACCACGGCGCCGCGCCCCCGCCGCACCATGCCGGGCAGGGCGGCCCTGGTCAGCACGGTGAGGGCGACGACGTTGAGGTCGAGGACCTTGGCCATGAGGGAGGGGTCGAGTGCCCCGAACGGCCCGAAGCCGTTGATGCCCGCGTTGTTGAGCAGGAAGCCGACATCCCGCGCCGCCGCCCGCTCGGCCACCCGCGCCAGATCAGCGGGTACGGACAGGTCCGCCACCAGGGTCTCGACGGCCGTCCCCGTCTGCTCGCGCAACCGCCGCGCCAGGTCCTCCAGCCGATCGGCCCGCCGGGCGACCAGCACCGTGTCCCAGCCGAGCCCGGCCAGCCGCGCCGCGTACCGCGCCCCGATCCCCGAGGAGGCGCCCGTCACCACGGCCGTGCCCCACACGTCCCCCATGTCCGCCACCTTCCGTCTCTGCCCGTTACTACCCACCCCATGAGGGGCGGGGGGTCATCCGATCGGTGGATATCGGGGCAGGCCCGCGCCGAAGATCCTCGATGCATGACAGTCATCGAGATCAACGACCTGCGCAAGAGCTACCAGGGCCGCCTGGCCGTGGACGGCGTCTCGCTCACGGTGGGACGCGGCGAGATCTTCGGGCTGGCCGGGCCCAACGGCGCGGGCAAGACGTCGGTCGTCGAGTGCGTGTCGGGGCTGCGGCGTCCCGACGGCGGCACCGTACGGGTGCTGGGCCTGGACCCGCACGGCGGCGACCGGCGCGCGCTCCAGCAGCGCATCGGCACGCAACTGCAGGTGGCGGCGCTGCCCGACGGGATCAAGGTCGGCGAGGCGCTGCGCATGTACGCCTCCTTCTACGACGAGCCCGCCGACTGGCGGGCGCTCATGGACGAATGGGGCCTGACCGGCAGGAAGGGCAGCCGGTTCGCGGCGTTGTCCGGCGGGTGGAAGCAGCGGCTGTTCATCGCCCTGGCCCTGGTGGGCGACCCCGAGGTGGTCCTGCTCGACGAGCTGACCACAGGGCTGGACCCCGACGCCCGCCGGACCACCTGGGGTCTCGTCAGGGCCATGCGCGACCGCGGCGTGACGGTCGTCATGGTCACGCACTTCATGGACGAGGCGGAAGCGCTCTGCGACCGCGTCGCGATCATCGACGCCGGCCGCGTGACCGCGGAGGGCACTCCCCGCGAGCTGATCGGCCGGGCGGGCGCGGCCTCCCTTGAGGACGCCTACTTCACTCTCACCGGAAGGGACCGGGCATGAAGGGCTTCGGTAACGTCGTCGCCGTCGAGCTCAAGCTGGGCCTGCGCGACCCCATGTCGGCCTTCTTCGCGCTGGCCTTCCCGCTGATCATGTTGTGGGTCAAGCTGCGCGGCGGGAACAAGCCGCTGTCCAGCGGGGTGCCGCTGGTGGACGCCACCGTCCCCATGCTGGCCGCCTTCGTCATCGGGCTGGCCACCCTGGTGGTCCTGCCCGCCACGCTGGCCGGATACAGGGAGCGCGGCGTGCTGAGGCGGCTGCGCGCCACCCCGGCCGCGCCCGGGATGTTGTTCGGCGCGCAGTGGATCGCCCACATGCTGCTGGCGGTGGCGGGCACGGCGCTGATCGTGCTCACCGGCTTCCTGGGGTACGGGCTGGCGGCGCCCGCGAGCCCGGCCGGCGTGCTCCTGGCATGGCTGCTCGGTGCGCTGAGCCTGGGCGCCATCGGCCTCCTGCTGGGCGCGCTCGTGCCCACCGGGCGGGCGGCGACCGTGATCGGGCTCGGGCTGTTCTTCCCCATGGTGTTCCTGTCGGGGGCCGTGATCCCGCGCGAGACGATGTCGGGCTCCATGCGCGCGATCGGTGACCTCATGCCGATGGCGCCCGCGGTCCAGGCGATGCGCGACGGCTGGGCGGGCGCTCCCGCCTCGGCGGCTACGCTGGGGATCATGGTCGCGATCGCGGTGGTGGCGGGCGGCGTCGCGCTGAGGGCGTACCGATGGTGACGCCCCAGCGCTGGGAGCGGGCCCTGGCGGCGCTGCCGTACCTGCTCGTCCTGCTGCCCGCGCTCTTCTCCCTGCTGCGCGAGTGGCGGCCGGAGGTGCTGGCCCTGGCGCTGTTCGCAGCGGCCTGGCACTGGCTGGTCGTGACCGCGCACCCCGCCTGGGCCGCCCGGCGCTGGGTGGTGATCGTCTACTTCGCCGTGCTGCTCGCCGCGATCGCGGCGCTGGTCAGGATCGACACGGTGTTCACGGTGACAGGTGTGGGGACGTTCCTGCAGTGCTTCGCCCTGCTGCCGGGCCTGTGGGCGTACGCCGGGGTGGCGGTGACGGTCGGCGTGCTCGTCGCCGCCCGTCCCGCCGACGGCCGGCCCCCCGTGGAACTGCTCGCCTCCTTCGTCGTGGGCGTGCTGATCTCCTGCATGGCCGGCCTGGTCTTCCAGACCGTCTCCGAGCAGAACGAGCGGCTCAGGCGCACCACCGCCGAATTGGCAGCGCTGGCGGAGGAGAACGCCGGTCTCCAGGCCCAGCTCCTGACCCAGGCCCGCGAGGCCGGCGTGCTCGGCGAGCGCCAGCGGATGGCCAGGGAGATCCACGACACCATCGCGCAGGGCCTGACCGCGATCCTCACCCAGCTCGAAGCCCTCGGCGACGTGCCGGGGGCCGGTGAGCGGCTGGCGACCGTACGGGGTCTGGCCAGGGAGAGCCTGGCCGAGGCGCGCCGCTCGGTGCACGCGCTGCGCCCCGTGCCGCTGGAGGGGACGCCGGGGTTCGCCGCCGCCCTGAGCGGGGTGGCCGGGCGGTGGTCGCGGGTCTCGGGCGTGCCCGCCACCGTGTCCGTCACCGGAGACGCCCGGCCGTTGCACGCCGAGGTGGAGACGACGCTGTTACGGGTGGCGCAGGAGGCGCTGGCCAACGTGGCCAGGCACGCCTCGGCCGGCCGGGTGGTCCTGACGTTGTCGTACATGGACGACGTGGTCGCCCTGGACGTACGCGACGACGGGGCCGGCTTCGTCCACGAGCCGGGGCGGTCGAGCGGCTTCGGGCTCGTCGGGATGCGCCAGCGCGTGATCCGGCTGGCCGGCAGCTTCGAGATCGAGACCGCCCCCGGTCAGGGCACCGGGATCTCCGCCACCGTTCCCGCCATCCCCGCCGCCGCGAGGTCGTGAGCCATGCCGATTCGCCTGATCATCGTGGACGACCATCCGATCGTCCGCGACGGCCTGCGCGGGATCTTCGAGACCGGCGACTTCGAGGTGGTGGGCGAGGCGGCCGACGGCCCCGAGGCGCTGGCGGTGGCCCTGCGCACCGGCCCCGACGTGGTGCTCCTCGACCTGCGCATGCCGGGGATGGGCGGGGTCGAGGTGATCCGCCACCTGCGCGAGCGGCAGCCCGGCGTGCGGGTGCTGGTCGTGACCACGTTCGACGACGACGCCGACGTGCTGCCCGCGATCGAGCAGGGGGCCACCGGCTACGTGCTCAAGGACACTCCGCGCGACGAGCTGCGGCGGGCGGTGGTGGCCGCGGCCCGCGGCGAGACGGTCCTGTCGCCCACGGTGGCCGGCGTCCTGAGCCAGAAGGCGCGCCAGGCCCCGCGCCGGGCGTTGAGCCCCCGGGAGGAGGAGGTGCTGGCCCTCATCGCCAGGGGGGCGACCAACCGGGAGATCGCCGCGAGGTTGTTCATCACGGAGGCGACGGTGAAGACGCATCTGCTGCACGTCTTCGCCAAGCTGGAGGTGAAGGACCGGGCGGCGGCGGTCGCGGCGGCGTACGAGAGCGGCCTGCTCAAGCCGTCCTCCCGAGGCTGACGCGGCCACTCACCCGCACGGAAATCTCCGCATGATTACTCACAGTGACGGGCATAACACTTCTCGTCCCGAAGAGGGGCTACTCGATCAGAAAAATGCCCACATGTCGGGAGAAGTGGAGACATCGGCGATGCGGAACACCGGCACCATTCTCATCAGCGGCTGCGCCGTGGGGCTGCTCCTGGCCGCCGGATGCGCCTCGGCCCCCTCCACCAGCCCCCCGGCGAAGCAGCAGATGCCCGCACTGCCGCCCAAGCTGACGATCACGCCGGTCGACGGCGCGAAGAGGGTCCCGCCGGACATCGGGATCGGCGTCAGGGTCACCGACGGCAAGGTCACCGCGCTGGTCGTCGCCGACGCCAAGGGGCACAAGGTCAGCGGGACCCTGGGCGCCGACGGTACGTGGCGGCCCAGGTGGCCGCTGAAGCCGTCCACGGAGTACACGGTGCGGGCGCAGGCCACCGGCGCGGACGGCAGACAGGTGGTCACGAGGCGGGCCGCGTTCACCACGCTCAAGCCGAGGCAGGTGCTGGAGACCGGCATGTCGCCGCTGAACGGCGAGAAGGTCGGCGTCGGCATGCCGATCCAGCTCCTGCTGTCGAAGCCGGTGACCGGGCAGCAGGACCGGGCCGCGGTCGAGCGGTCGCTCACCGTCGAGATGTCCAAGCCGGTCGAGGGCGCCTGGAGCTGGGTGAGCGACCGGGAGGTGCAGTTCCGGCCGCGCGAGTACTGGCCCGCCGGCCAGCGGGTCACGGTGGTCGCCCATCTGGCCGGACTGCGGATCGGGCAGAACCTGTGGGGCGCCAAGGATCGTACGGTGACGTTCAGCGTCGGCCAGGAGCACATCACCACGATCCGCAACAAGGCCCATCGGGCGGTCGTGCGCAAGAACGGCGAGGTCGTCAGGACCATCCCGGTCAGCCTGGGCAAGCGGGGCTTCGAGAGCTACTCCGGCACCATGATCGCCCAGGAGAAGGCGGCCGACTTCCTCATGGACTCGGCCACCGTCGGCATGCCGGGCGAGTACCTGCATCACACCAAGTGGAACGTCCGGATGACCTACAGCGGCATGTTCTTCCACGCCGCGCCGTGGTCGACGGGCGCGCAGGGCCGCCGCAACGTCAGCCACGGATGCGTGAACGCCAGCATGGACAACGCCCGCTGGTTCTACAACTTCACCCGGCGGGGCGACATCATCGAGGTCACGGGGACCTCGCGCCGGCTCAGGTTCGGCAACGGGCCGACGCCCTGGGCCAAGTCGTGGCAGGAGTGGCTGGCGGGCAGCGCCCTCGGCACCTCGACCGACGCCTGAGCGTCCGCCCCGGCGTCAGGAGCGGACAAGCCCGCGGCGTCTGGAAGGCTGCGGCCGTGAGGCGCGGACACCCGGGCGCCGGGCGGGCGACGGGCGTTTCTCGCGCCGGGGCGCGTCACGCCGGGATGAGGCGCACCAGCGAGTCGCGCAGCCGGGCGTGGCGCGTGCTCATGACGCGGTGCAGGGCGCGCGAGCCGAAGGCGACGCGCTGGGCGTCGCGGCGGCGCTCGGCGTCGTACGCGCGCAGGGCCGCCGGCAGGCCGTCCCGGCCGCGGGCGGCGACGGCCCTGGTGAGCGCCTCGGCGTCGAGGATCGCGGTGCAGGCGCCCTGGCCGAGGTTCGGGGTCATGGCGTGGGCGGCGTCGCCGACCAGGGCCGTCCTGCCGCCGTGGACGAACGCGGGCAGCGCCGGGTACAGGTGGCGCATCTCGTAGCGGATCCAGGAGCCGGGGTCGGTGGCGGACAGGATGCGCGGGATCGGGTCGTGCCAGCCGGTGAACAGCTCGCGCAGCTCCGTGGCGGTGGTGGCCTCGGGGACGGCGGCGTACCAGTTGGTGCGGCCCGGCTCGATCGGGGTCATGCCGAAGAACCGGCCGCGGCCCCACGTCTCGCCGTACACGCCGGTCTCGAAGCCGGCGATGCCGATCCAGGTGACGGTGCCGACGTGGCGGGGGCGGCTGCGCCCGCCGAACGCGGCTGCGCGCACCGCGCTGTTGATGCCGTCGGCGCCCACCACCAGGTCGTGCTCGGCCGCCAGCGCGGCGACGTCCGTGACGTCGTGCCCGTAGCGGACCGGCACGTCGAGTGCCGCGATCAGCGCGTCGAGCAGGTACGGCCGCGAGATCAGCAGCTCGGGGCGGCCGGCCCGGCGCTCGATGCGCTCCAGCGGCAGCCGCGCCAGCACCGCGCCGCTCGGGCTGCGGATCAGCCCGTCCCGGTACGGCAGCGCCCGCGCGCGGAACGCCTCGCCGACGCCGAGCCGGTCGAGCGCGGCCTGCGCGGTGGGGTGGATGCCGAACGCCGTGCCGTAGCGCTCCAGGGTTTCCCGCCGGTCCAGGACCGTCACCCGCCAGCCGGCGCGGCGCAGCCCGATGGCCGTCGCCAGCCCGCCCACACCCGCACCCACCACTGCCGCCGAACCCGTCATGTCGTCCTCCGTCCACGAACCAGCCACCACAACTGTGGTACCACATCCAGGGTACGATGGCGAGCGTGGGGAATCCGGACAGGCGTGACCGGCTGCGTGACGCGGCGATCGAGGTGCTGGCCGAGCAGGGCGGGCGCGGGCTGACGCACCGCGCGGTGGACGGCGCCGCCGGCGTGCCGCCGGGCACGGCGAAGAACTACTTCCCCACGCGGCAGGCGCTGCTGCGGGCGATCGCCGAGCGGTGCGTGGAGCTCTACCGGGAGATTCCCGCGCCGGCGCCGCTCGGGCGGGAGGGGCTGGCGGGCATGATGGCCGCGCTGCTGTCGGACGTGGCGGGGCCGGGGCGCAACCGGATGCTGGCCTACCTGGAGTTGCAGGCGGAGGCGTCCCGGTCGCCGTGGCTGGCGCCCCTCGTGGACACGATCGCGGCCGCCGACTTCGCGGCCTTCGAGCAGGCCCAGCGGTCGGCCGGGCTGCCCGTCACCCGGCAGCGCGCCGCCGCCGTGACGCTGGCGCTGCACGCGGCGATCCCGCACCTGCTGGCGGGCGGCTCCGGCACGCTGGCCGCCGCGGGGCTCGACGACCTCGAGCGCTTCGCCCACGACCTCCTGGAGTCGGTGTACGGCACGCCCGGCTGACCCGCCACCTCACCGTGCCGCGCGGGCCATGGGCTCCAGGGCGACGGCGTGCGGCCCGGACGGCGCTGGAGGAACCTGCCGTGGCCGGGCCGCATGCCGCGTCGTGAGAGGGGCGCGCCTCAGGAGCGCAGGACCGCGAACAGCCCCCGTGCGCGGGTGCCGTCCGGCAGCCCCCAGGAGCCCGCGAGGTGCCCGGCGGCTCCCGCCGGGAGGGCCGGCTCGCCATCTCCGGCGGGCGTCAGGACCCGGTGCAGCCGCAGGGCGGCACCGCCAGGCGCGGGCAGTTCGGTGCCCTCGCGGTCGTCGACGGCGGCGGAGAACCCCGCCGGCCCGGCCCCGGCACAGGAGCGGGTGACGTCCCGGTCGGGGGTGTCGCTGGTGCTCTGGTCCTGGGCCTGGACACGGCCCCCGATCAGACCGGCCAGCTCGGCGAGCAGCACCGGGTCGTGGCAGCCGTCGTAGGCCCAGCGCCGCCCCAGCACGCCGTGCTCCATGGTGCCGACGAGGGCGTGCTCCGCCCCGTCGAGCGGAGCGCCCCGGTAGGTGAGCGGCACCAGGTAGGACGTCGGCTCGGCGCCGGAGGTGTCGCTGACGATCAGGAACTCCATCCCGACCTCGCCCGCGGGGTCGTCGAGCCGGAAGCCGCCGGCCTTGGCCAGCTCCGGGCCACCCGCGCCGCCGTGGTACCACGGCCGGGACGGGAGCCAGGAGGTGAGCAGCTCCAGCTTGGTCGGCTTGAGGACAGTGTGGTGGATGACGGCCATGCCGAAGGTTCTCCCCCTTGAGCGCGTACGATCTTCACATCTTCGCATCCGCCCGCACGGACGCTCGCAGGACGCCGGCGTCACCCGCGGCCATCGCGTCGAGCAGGGCGGTGCCGCGCTGCCTGAGCAGGCGCACGGCCAGCCCGGGGATCGCGTACAGGACGGCGGCGGCCAGGAGGACGGCGACGAGGGCGCTCACCCACCACGGACCGCCGGCGACGCCGGGCAGGACCGCGGCCAGCAGGGTCACCGGGAAGATCGTCATCTGGCCGCCGGTCGGATCGCCCGCCTGCTGGCCGGGGTGGACGCGGGCGCGGGCGTCGGCGCCCACGGCCGGCATGAGGAGCGCGAGCAGCGGCGCCGTGGCGCATCCGGTGGCGGCCGCGGCGACGGCGCCGCCGATGGCGGCCTGCCCCACGGGTGAGCCGGTCGCGAGCTGCAACCCGGCGGCCAGCACGACGGACGGCAGGCCGAACAGCAGCGCCCAGGCCGCCATGCGCCCGCGCACATCGGCCTTGAGCGCGCCCGGAGTGGTGAGGAGCTGCCACAGGGCCGTGCCGTCCAGGGCATAGGTGTTGATCGCGGCCATCGCGCCGAACACGGCGGCCGCGGGCCCCACCAGGGGCACCGCCCAGCTCCAGCCGGTGAACGCGATGATGGCCGCCATCAGCAGCGGCGTCAGCCAGGCGGTGCGCAGCTCCACGCCGCGCGCCGGATCCCGCAGCCAGGTGGCCAGCTCCCGGGCGACGACCGCGGACACCTGCGGGGTGGCGAACGGCACAGCCGTCCCGCCTCGTGCCCCGGCGGGCCGTCGCGGGGCCGCGAACGGCACAGCCGTCCCGCCGCGTGACCCGGCGGACAGTCGCGGGCTCGCCCGGCGAGGCGCCCGGCGCAGGGCGCGCGCCGTCAGCGCGATCCACACCGCCTGCGATCCGGCGCCCACGGCCAGCAACGCCGCGAGCGGCAGCAGGATCGCACCGGGGTGCGCCCCGTCGCGGGCGGCGGCCACCGCGCCGTACCCCCAGCCGGTGGGCAGGGCGGCGAGCACGCCGATCACCGGCTCGGGCAGCCGCCCCAGCGTGGGCACGACCAGGGCGGTGTCCCCCTCGCCGAGGCGCGGCAGCAGCCAGGCCGCGATCGGCACCCAGCCGGCGAACGACAGCGCGAGCATGATCGCGGTCTGCACGGAGGCCAGCGTCATCCCGGCCCTGGTCTGCAGCAGCCGGCCCGCCAGCGCCGCGGTCGTCTTGCCCGCCCAGATGAGCAGGTACAGCTGCGCCGGCACCGCGGCCACGGCCACCGCGACGGCCGCCGGGCCGCCGGGCGCGGCCAGCACCATGAGGGACGACAGGCACGCCAGCGTGATCAGCGGGCCGACGCCGAGCAGCTCCGTCCATGACAGGGCCCGCGCCAGCCGCCACGACGGGATCGGGTAGCCGCGCAGCCATTCGCGCGAGATGACGGACGGGTCGTGCCGGGGCTGGGCCAGCGGCCCGAACAGCCACATGCCGCCCCACACGGTGATCGCGGCCACGATCCAGCCCTCGTGGATCGCGCCGCGGCCGGCCAGGAACGCACCGGCGACCACCAGGGCGGCCAGCACCAGCCCGGCCACCAGGCTGAAGCCGCGCTCGTTGTGCGGGCCGTTGCGGAACAGGCGCAGCTTGAGCGCGAACAGGGTGCGGGTCATGCCAGCCACTCCAGCGGCCGCACCGGGTCGGCGCCCACCAGCTCGACGAACCGCTCGTGCAGCGTCGCCCCGGCCGCCACCTCCTCGACCGGCCCCTCGGCCACCACCCGCCCGCCGGCCACGACCGCCACCCGGCGGCAGTTGCGCTCGACGAAGTCCATGATGTGGCTGGACAGCAGCACGGTGCCGCCGGCGTCGACGTACTGCTTGAGCACCTGCTCGATGGAGTGGGCCGAGACCGGGTCGATCGCCTCGAACGGCTCGTCCAGCACCAGCACCCGGGGGCGGTGCAGCATCGCCAGCGCCAGGTTGATCTTCTTGCGCATGCCGGTGGAGTACTCCACGATCAGCGTGCGCGGGACCGCGTCGAGCCCCAGGACCTCCAGCAGGTCACGGGCCCTGGCCCGCCAGCCGTCGCCGAGCCCGCGCAGCCCGGCGCTGTAGCGCAGGACCTCGGTGGCGGTCAGCCGCTCGGGCAGCGAAAGCCCGTCCATCATGACGCCGAGCTGGGCCAGCGCGGCCTCCCTCTGGGTACGCAGGTCGTGGCCGGCGATCCTGATGGAGCCGGACGTCGGATCGCGCAGCCCGCAGATCGCCGTCAACGTGGTGGTCTTGCCGGCGCCGTTGGGGCCGACGATGCCGTAGAACATCCCCGCTGGAATGCTCAGGCCGAGCCGGTCGACGGCGAGCACGGAGCCGAAGCGCTGGGTGAGGTCCGCCACCTCGATGGCAGGCACGGAGAGATCGAACACGGCGGTCATTCTGGGCAGATATCGCCGGAAGTGTCAATACGGCACGTGCCGTGCCGCTAAAGTGGTGCCGTGCCAGACAACCGTGAAGCACGGGCCGCCGCGCGCACCGACATGATCATGCGGACCACGCTCGCCCTCGCCCAGGAGACCGGCTACGCCAAGCTCAGCATCGAGGCGGTCGCGGCCCGCGCCGGCGTCGGCAAGCACACGATCTACCGCCGCTGGCCCTCCAAGGGCCTGCTGTTCCTCGATTCGCTCCTGTCGCTGAACGAGCCCGCCCTCGACTACCCCGACACCGGCGACGTCATGGCCGACCTGCGCCGGCAGATCTACGCAGCGGTGGACCTGCTGACCGGCCCGCAGTGGGGTCCGCTCTACCAGGCCCTGGTGGGCGAGGCCCAGCACGATCCCGCGGTAGCCGCCGGCCTCGGCGAACGCTTCATCCGGCCGCAGACGGACAAGACCGTCGCCCGGCTCAGGGCGGCGCAGGAGCAGGGGCAGGTGGCGCCCGGCTTCGATCTCGACCTGGCGATGAGCATCCTGTCCGGCCCGCTGTACTTCAGGTTCCTGATCAGCCAGGAGCCGCTGACCCGCGACTACGTCGACCGGGTGCTCGATGCCCTGTTCGCCGGGATGGGCCCGCGCGGGCCCGCGGACGCCCCCGCATCCGCCTGATCCGCCCGGCGCCCCGGCTCAGGCGCCCGCGCGGCCGGACTGGGTCCGGTACCAGCCGAGCGAGCCCGTGAGCCTGGCGGCCAGGCGCGTGTCGCCCAGGCTGCGGGCCGCTTCCAGGGCCGCGCGCAGGTTGGCGGCCTCGGCGTCCAGCCTGCGCACCCAGTGGTGCCGGGCGGGCCCGCTCCGGTACGCCCGCGCGCACTCGGCGAGCTGCGTGTAGTAGACGGCGTACCGGCGCAGGACGGGCTCGCGCTCACCGGCCTCGCCCAGCCGCTCCAGCGCGTACGCCGCCACGGACTCCAGCAGGCGGTACCGGTCCCCCGCCCGCACCACCAGCGACCGGTCCACCAGCCGGCCCAGCAGATCCACCACGTCGGCGGGATCGAGGTCCTGCGGAACCTGCGGCCCGGCGTCGCCCGGCGGGCCGCCGGGGATCGGGCCGGGGACGGCGCACACCCGTTCCGCGGCCTCCAGCGTGCAGCCGCCCGCCTGCACGGCCAGGCGGCGCAGCACCACGCGTTCGGGCTCGGTCAGCAGCTCCCAGCTCCAGTCGATCGCCGCCCTGAGGGTCCGCTGGTGCGCGGGGCCGGACCGGCGCCCGGCCGACAGCAGGCGGAACCGGTCGTCGAGCCGCCCGGCCAGGACGCGCACGCCCAGCGACCGCACCCGGGCCGCGGCCAGTTCCAGCGCCAGCGGGATGCCGTCGAGCCGGCGGCAGATCGACTCGACCACCCCGGCGTCCAGGACGAGGCCCGGCTCGTTCTCGGCGGCGCGCAGGACGAACAGCCGCGCCGCCGCGGCGGCGTCCAGCGGCGGGACCTGCCGCACGACCTCGCCGGCCAGACCGAGCGGCTCCCTGCTGGTGGCCAGCACGCGGGTGCCGGGCCCTGTGCGCAGCAGCAGCTCGGCGAGCTTGGCCACCGCCTCGACGACGTGCTCGCAGTTGTCCAGCACCAGCAGCGTCCGCCGGGAGGCGAGGGCCGCGGCGACCCGTTCGCCCTGGTCGGCCGCCCCGCCGTCGTCGCGCAGGCCGAGCGCCGCCGCGACCGCGTCGGCCACGTCGGGCGGCGACCCCGCGGGCACCCCCGACAGCTCCACCAGGTACGCCCCGCCGTCGAACCCTCCGGCCAGCCGCCGGGCGGCCTCCAGCGCGAGCCGGCTCTTGCCCACACCTCCCGCGCCGGTGAGCGTCACGAGCCGCGCCGTGCCGGGCAACGCGACCAGCTCGGCCAGCGCCTCGTCCCGGCCCACGAGCTCGGTGAGCGGCTCGGGCAGCCGGGCGGGCACCGGCGCCGGGGCACGCGGCGGGCGGCGCAGGCCGGGGCTCTGCTCCAGGATCGCCTGGTGCAGGGCGACGATCTCGGGGCCGGGGTCGAGGCCCAGCTCGTCGCGCAGGCGTCCGCGCAGGGCGCGGTAGACCTCCAGCGCGTCGGCCTGCCGCCCCGACCGGTAGAGGGCCCGCATGAGCAGCGCGTGGAACCGTTCCCGCGCGGGATGCTGCGCCGCGAGCTCGGTCAGCTCGCCGACCTGGGAGGCGTCCTGGCCGAGGTCCAGCCGCACGTCGGCGTAGTCCTCCAGGGCGGCCAGCCGCTGCTCCTCCAGCAGGAGCGCGGCCCCGCGCACCAGCGGCACGTCGGCGAAGTCGGCGAACGCGGGCCCGCGCCACCACGCCAGCGCCTCGGCCAGCAGCGCCGCCCGCTCCCCCGGCCCGGCGGCGGCCCTGGAGCGCTCGACGGCCTCCTGGAAGCGCCGCGCGTCGGTGTCACCGCCGACGACGTAGCCGGGCGGACGGGTGACGACCAGCTCCCTGCCTCCCGGCTCGGCCTCCTCCAGCGCCCTGCGCAGCTGCGACACCCTGGCCCGCAGCGCGCCCAGCGGCCTGCCCGGCGGCTGCGGCCCCCACAGGCCCTCGATCAGCCGCCCGGCCGGCACGGCGCGTCCGTGGTGGGCGAGCAGGCAGGCCAGCAGCGCACGGACCTTCAGCTCGGGCACGCGCACGGCTCCGCCGTCGTCCGTGCTCGCCTCCAGCGGCCCCAGTATGGCGAAGCGCATGGATCTCACCCTAAGCAGTTCCGAATCAGATCCGAACGCCTGAGCGGCACGCTGATCGCATGACGACTGTGCAAACCCGCTCAGGGGCGCGCGCGTGGCTGGGGATGTCCGTGCTCTGCCTGGCCACGCTCCTGCTCGCCGTGGACAACACGGTGTTGATGCTGGCGCTCCCCCACCTGGCCGCCGACCTGGCTCCCAGCGCGACGGAGCTGTTGTGGATCACCGACGTGTACGGCTTCATGATCGCCGGTTTCATGATCACCATGGGCTCGCTGGGCGACCGGATCGGGCGGCGCAGGCTCCTGCTGATCGGCGCGGCGGCCTTCGGGGTGGCCTCGGCCGTGGCCGCGTACTCCACCACGACCACGATGCTGATCGCCGCCCGGGTGCTGCTGGGACTGTCCGGGGCCGCGCTCGGGCCGTCGGCCCTGGCGCTGGTGGCCGGGCTGTTTCCCGATGCCAGGCGGCGGGCCATGGCCATCGGCGTGTTCACCGCCTGCTTCATGGGCGGGGCGGCGGCCGGGCCCGTGATCGGCGGGCTGCTGCTGGAGAGCTTCTGGTGGGGCTCGGTGTTCCTGATGGGGGTGCCGATCATGGCGCTGGTGGTGGCGGGCGGCCTGGTGCTGCTGCCGGAGCCCGCCAGGGGTGCCGGCTCGGGCCGGCTCGACCTGGTCAGCGTGGTCATGTCGCTGGGGACGGTGCTGCCGCTGGTGTACGGGCTGAAGGAACTGGCCGCCGACCCCGCGCAGGTCTCCGCGTACGCGGCGCTCGGCGCCGGGCTGCTGTTCTGCGTGGCGTTCGTACGGCGCCAGGGCCGGCTCGCCGAGCCGCTGCTCGACCTGCGGCTGTTCGGCGATCGTTCGTTCACGGCGGCGCTGCTGATCCTGGCGGGCGCCATGGTGGTGCAGGGCGGCGTCTACCTGTTCATGAGCCAGCATCTGCAGCTCGTCGAGGGGCTCTCCCCGATGGTCGCCGGCCTGTGGATGGCGGTCCCGGCGGTGGGCCTGGTGGCCGGGTCCCTCGCCTCGCCGCTGCTCGTCGGGGTGCTCCGTCCCGGGCTGGTCGTGGGGGCGGGGCTGGTGGTCTCGGCGGCCGGCTTCGCCGTGGTCCTGGCGGGGAACGGGCTGGTGGCGCTGGTCGGGGGCGTCACGGTGGCGTTCCTCGGCATGGCGCCGGTGGGCGCCCTCGGGCTCGGGCTCATCGTCGGGGCGGCGCCGCCCGAGCGGGCGGGGTCGGCCTCGGCGATGGCGGAGAGCGGCGGCGAGCTGGGGATCGCGCTCGGCATCGCGCTGCTCGGCAGCGTGGGCGCGGCCGTGTACGGCGGCTCGGTGACCTCTGCGCAGGCGGGCGGCTCGCTGGGCGAGGCGCTCGACGCCGCCGCCGGCCTGCCGCCCGCCGCGGCCGCGCCCCTGGTGGCGGAGGCCCGGGCCGCGTTCGCCCAGGGGCTGCTCGCGGTCACGGCCGTCGGCACGGCCCTCGTGCTGGTCCTGGCCGTGCTCGCCCTGACGCTGCTGCGCCACGTACGCCCCATGGGCGAGCAGGGCCACCGCTGATCACAGGGCCAGATCGGTCACGTTCACACGCGGGAGGCAGGCCGGCCATGCCCGGCAGGCCGAGGTCGTTGATGCCGAAGTGCACCAGGACGTGCCTCGCCCCCGGCGTCGCCGGCGCGTCCCGGTCCAGGCGGGCCAGGGCGTGCTCGCCGATCTCGTCCACCAGCAGCCGGTTCCCCGCGATGCCCGGGTTGACCACCCAGCCGCGCTCCAGGCGCGAGTTGAGCACGTCCACCGAGCGCCGGCCGGCGCCCATCGTGCGCGGGTCACGCACCGCGCCTACCGGCTGGAGCATCCGCAGGCCGGCGTCATCGAGATGCACGGTGAGCTGCTGCCGCTGCCGGACGACCCGCCGCTGCGCCTGGACGTCTTCACCGTGGCCCCGGCTCGCCGTCCCAGGCCGCCCTGCGGCGTCTGGCGGTGACGAGCACGCGCCTGGCGTCGGACGGCTGCTGACTTATGTACGCTCGTACATATGAGACACGACGTGGACGGACGCACGATGCGCGAGCGGATGCTCGCCGGTGACCTGTACATCGCCGACGACCCGGAGCTGGCCGAGCACATGTCGCGGGCCATGGACCTGATGGAGGCGTTCAACGCGTCGTCGGCCCGCGATCCGCAGTTGCGGCACCGGCTGCTCACCGAGCTGCTGGGGGCGGTCGGCGAGGGCACGGTGATCCGGCCGCCGCTCCGGGTCGACTACGGCAGCCACCTGCGCATCGGAGCCCGGTCGTTCGCCAACTACGGTCTCGTCGCCCTGGACGTGGCGCCGATCACCATCGGCGACGACGTGCAGATCGGGTCGAACGTGCAGCTCATGACGCCGACGCACCCCGTCGATCCGGACCTGCGCCGGGCCAAGTGGGAGGCCGCCCGGCCGATCACCATCGGCGACAACGTGTGGCTGGGCAGCGGGGCGATCGTCCTGGCCGGGGTCACGGTCGGGGAGAACACCGTGGTCGGCGCCGGCGCGGTGGTCACCCGCGACCTGCCCGCGAACGTCGTCGCGGTCGGCAACCCCGCCCGCGTGATCCGCACGGTGGGGCCGGGCACCGGAGCCGGCACCGAGCCGGACACCGGGCCAGGCGCTGAGCCGGGCGCTGGGCCGGGCACCGGACCGGGTGCTGCGGGGGCGGGCAGCACGTGAGCGGGCCCGCCTCGCCGCGGCGGCCACGGCGGCACGACCCCGGGCGGCGGGACCGGCTGATCGACGCCGCGCTCGCCGTCATCGCCGAGCGCGGCGTCGCGGGCACGACGCACCGGGAGATCGCGCGGGCCGCCGACGTGCCGCTGGGCTCGATGACGTACCACTTCTCGTCGCTGGAGGAGGTGCTCGCCGAGGCGTTCACCCGGCACGCCGACGCGGTGGCGCGCGTCTTCGACGAGCGCCTGAGCACCGCCCGCGACCGCGGCGAGGCGACCGAGGCCGTCATCACGCTGGTGTCGGAGTACCTGCTCGGCTCGCAGCACGATCTCGTGCTCTCCGTGGAGCTGTACGTGGCCGCGGCCCGCAACCCGGCGTTACGGGCCGTCACCCAGGCCTGGATGGCCCGCAGCCGCCGGTCGCTGGAGCGTCACTTCGACGCCACCACCGCCAGGGAGCTCGACGCGCTCATCGAGGGGCTCGTCCTGCACAGCGCCCTGTCGACCGATCCGATGACGGCCGATCAGATCCGCCACGCCATCCTCCGGTACCTGCGCTGACGCGAGGGCCTCCGGCACCGGAGGCGTCAGGTGCCGGAGGCGTCGGGCGCCGACGGCGTCAAGGCGCCGGTGGCGAGGGCCTTGCTGGCCCGCCAGTCCGGCGCGAGCACGGACCAGACCTCCACGTCGTGCCGCTCACCCCGGTGCGGGTAGCTCTCGCGCAGCACGCCGTCCCTGGTCATGCCGAGCCGGCGGGCGACGGCGATGCTGGCCTGGTTGCCCGCCGCGACGAGCCACTCCACCCGGTGGATGCCGCGCTCCTCGACGGCCCAGTCGATGATCAGGCGGGCCGCCCGGGTGACGAGCCCCTTGCCCGCGGCGGCCGGCTCCAGCCAGCAGCCCGCCTCGGCGGTGCCCATCTTGACGTCCATCGTCCGGAAGAGGACCCCGCCGACCAGGGTGCCGTCCTTCCAGATGCCGTAGATGCGGGCCGTGTCGGCGGCGGCCTTGTCCGCGTACGCCTGGAGGAAGGCCCGGCTCGACGCCTCGTCCACGACCACGTCGGGCAGCGCGATGAACCGGCCGATGAACTCCCGCCCGCGGTCCATGTGGGCCAGGAACTCCCCGGCCCGCCACGGCTCCAGCGGGCGCAGCACCGCGCCGTCGTCTCCCAGGGAGGTCGCGAACATCAGGCAGCTCCACGGTCACAAAGGTGAGGATGGTCCTACGGGCAGGCCGTAGGCATCCCCCGTAGAGGCGACACAACGTACCAAAAGCCGTACACCGCTGTCATGGCAGGCCCGCCCGGGTCAGGACGGGGAGCCGGCTCAGGCCAGGACGGGGAAGTTGGCGCGCAGGACGCCGCGCGGGTCGCGGGCCCGCTTGATGTCCCGCAGCCGGGCGAGGTCCCGCTCGGCGAAGGCCGCCGCCGCCCGCTCGCCCGCCCCCAGCATCGTGTACGGCTTGCGCCCGCTGACCAGCGCCCCCAGGTCGTCGGCGAAGCGTTGCTGCCGGGCGCCCACGGCCGCGGACAGCTCCGGGTTGAGCGCCAGGCCGAGCAGGTAGAGCAGGTACGGCTCGGTCATCGGGCCGCTCGGCCCTCCACCGGGGCGGGTGGCGGCCAGCGCCCCGCCCACGTGCCTGACCTGCACGGCGAGCACCGGCTCCAGCGGCGTGTCCAGCAACGCCTTGGCCGCGGTGTCGTCCAGGCCGGTGAGCAGCTCGGCGCGGGAGCGGCCGGGCGCCGGGTCGGTGGGCTCGTCGGTGATCGCGCCCAGGTTCGCCACGGGCAGCGGGCCCCGCTTGTCGGCGATCACGTCCCCGATCCCGTCCAGGCGGGCGAGCAGCGCGCGGCCGTCGCCCTCCTCGCCGAGGAAGGCGACGTCCACGGCGACCATGGGCGGCGCCTGCGGGAACTGGAACCTGTTGAACCACACCGACAGCTCGTCCGGCGCCTCGGCGGTGATCTCGCGGAAGGCCTCGAACACCTCCCGGGTGCGGTGCCCGGGCCAGATCACCCGGCCCCCGTACAGGGCGGGCGCCGGGTGCAGGTCGAACTCGATCGCGGTGACCAGCGCGAAGTCGCCGCCGCCGCCCCGCAACGCCCAGAACAGGTCGGGGTCGGAGCTCTCGGTCACCGTGGCCGGCTCGCCGTCGGGCCCCACCACCTCGAACGCGCGCACGCTGTCGGCAGCGAAGCCGTACCTGCGGCCGAACCAGCTCAGGCCGCCGCCCAGCGTGTAGCCGGTCACGCTCACGACCGGGCTGCTGCCCGCCAGCCCGGTCAGGCCGAGCGGCCCGGTCTCGGCCAGCACCTCGCCCCACTTCACCCCGGCGCCCACCCTGGCCACCCGCTCCTCGCGGCGCACCTCCACGCCGCCCAGCCGCCCGGTGCGCAGCAGGATCACGCCCTCGGTGTCGCCGGACGCGCCGTGGCCGCTCGGCTGGGCGGTCACCGTCAGGCCGGTCCTGGCCGCGTACCGGGCCACGGCCGCCACGTCGGCGGCGTCCGCGGCCTCCACGACGGCGGCCACGGGCTGGCGCACGGACAGGTTCCACGCCTTGGCCGCCTGCTCGAAGCCGTCGTCGCCGGGGAGGGAAACCCGGCCTCGTACCGCCGCGCGCAGATCCGTGTTCGTCATGTCGTCCTCAGTCCTCATGTCATCGTCGGCCCCGGCCGTCCCGGGGCACGGATATGACGGATGCCGGCGGGGAAGTGTGACCGGGCCGCCGGAAATTTCTGGACACGGGGCTTGGCGGCTCGCCCGTTTTGCCGTCCTGACCTCCGGTGCGGCATATTGCGCCGGATGGAACGCCATCTGATCAGTCACCACGCCCACGCCGACCACCCCATCGCCGCCCCGGTCAGCGAGGACAACCTCGAGCGGCTGCTGGCCCGGGCGCGACCGCCGGCGCGGGCCCGCATCCTCGACCTGGGCTGTGGTGAGGCGCCGTGGCTGGTCAGGGCCCTGTCGCTCTACCCCGACGCGACGGCCGACGGGGTGGACCTCTCCGACACCGGGTTCGCCGCGGCCGTCGAGGAGGCCGAGCGCCGGGGGGTGTCCGACCGGCTGCGCCTGCACCACGGCGCGGCCGCCTCGTTCGCCGCCGAGGAGCCGTACGACCTGGTGTTGTGCGTGGGCGCCACGCACGCCTTCGGCGGCCTCGCGCCGACCCTGGACGCCGTGCGCGGCCACCTGCGTCCCTCCTCCGGGCTGGCCCTGGTCGGCGACGGGTTCTGGGAGCGCCCGCCCACACCCGAGCAGCTCGCCCGGCTCGGCGCCGAGCCCGGCGAGTACGCCGACCTGCCCGGGACGGTGGAGCGCGTGGAGAGCGCCGGATACGCCACCGTCTACGGTCACACCAGCACGCTCGCCGAGTGGGACGAGTACGAGTGGTCCTGGACCGGCACGCTCACCCGCTGGGCCCTCGACCACCCGGGCCCGGACGGCGAGGCCGCGCTGGCCGCCGCCCGCGAGCACCGCGACCTGTGGCTCGGCGGCTACCGCGGCGTCCTGGGCTTCGTCACGCTCCTGCTGCGCCAGACCTAGAGCGCTCCTGCCGCGCCGGACCGGCACCCTCCTGCCGCACCAGGCCCGGCACCCTCCTGCCGCGCCGGGCCTAGAGCAGGAACGCGGTGACCAGCTCGCGATAGGCGTCGGGCCGGTCGTGGGCGATGGCGTGGCCGGCGCCGTCGATCTCGCGGAGGACGGCGTGCGACAGCACCTCGGAGTACTGGCGGGCGACCTCGGGCGACAGGTAGTCGCACGTGCCGCGCAGCACCAGCACGGGCACGTGGACCCGGCGCAGCGCGGGCCGGGGATCGGCGGCCAGGCCGGCGTCGCGCGCGCTCATGACGTTGGCCCAGAACCCGCCCCCCGACGCCGGCAGCCGCAGCGGCCGTCCCTGGCATCCGGAGCTCAGGTCGATCCGGCCGACGAGGCCCTCGAACTCGCCGTCCATCGCGCCGTCCGGCAGCAGCGCGTGGGCGGTGCGGGGTCCCGTGATCTCCGTGAGCGCGGCGGCCAGCAGCATGCGCGGGTGGTGCTCCCACAGGGCCTGGGTCTGGTCACGCAGCCCGCTCTCCGTCAGCTGGCTGTCGCCGGGGAAGGCGGGACGCCACATGGTCCCCGGCGAGGCCACGACCGCGCGGGCCACCCGGCCGGGGTGGGCGGCCAGGTAGGCGGCGGTGAGCTGGGCGCCCCAGGAGACGCCGGCCAGCATGACGCGGTCGGCGCCGATCGCGGCCCTGACGGCGTCCAGGTCCGCGACGTGCCGGGCGAGGGTGTAGCCGCTGACGTCGGGCAGGCGGCTGGACAGGCCCGCGCCTACCTGGTGGTAGGCGTACACGTCGAAGCCCTCGGCGGCGAGCGCGGGCGCGAGCGGGGACGGCTCGGCGTCCGGGGCGCCGGGGCCGCCGTGCACGAGGATCACCGGCGTGTCCCGGCGCTCGCCCTGGGCGGGGGTGCGGGTGTAGGCGATGCGTGAGCCGGTCGGCAGGTCCCAGTAGCGGGTGCCCGGGCCGGCCACGATCGGCCGGGGCGGTGGGCCGCCGAACAGCAGGCCCGCCACGGGTACGGCCGCGACCGCCAGCTCCGCCGCGGCGACCGCGATCGGCACCCAGCGCCGTACCCGTGAGCTGGGCGCCCGCCGCAGCGCCGTCCGGCACAGCCACCAGACGGCGGCTGCCAGGGCCGATGCGGCCACGGCCAGCGCGACGTGCCGGTTGCCGGTGGCCGCGGCGACGGCCCACAGCGCGCCCAGCCCCACGACGAGCCCGATCGGGACGGTCAGGAGCATGAGCAGCCCGGCCGTTGCCTTCGCCCTCATCGCCTCTCCTGGGATCGGCGGTGGTGTGTGATCCAGCGTATGACGCGGGTGAAGGGAGTGCGCGCAGACCCGGCGGGCTGTCCTCGCTGCACGCGTCGTTCCCAGGTGGCCGGGGCCGGCGGTGCGGGTCAGTCACCAGGTGACGTGGAGGGCGGCCGGGCCGATGTCGACGCCGTCGCGGGCCCAGGTGAGGTCGCCGGCCGTGCCGAGCAGGCGCAGGCCGGGCAGCCGGCGGGCCAGGGCGGCGAGTGCGGCGCCCACCTCCAGGCGGGCGAGGGGCGCGCCGAGGCAGTGGTGCACGCCGTGCCCGAACACCAGGGACGGGCTGGAGCCTCGCCCCGCCACGAACGTGTCGGGGTCGGGGAAGTGCCGGGGGTCGCGGTGCGCGGCTTCGAGCCGGACCAGCACCAGGTCACCGGCGGCGATGGCGACGCCGGCCAGGTCGAGGTCGGTCTGGGCGAAGCGGGGGAAGGGCTCGCCGGTCAGCCCGGACTGCAGGCGCAGCACCTCTTCCACGACAGCACCCAGCCGCCCGTCCGCGCCCGGCGGCGTATCCACCGCACGCCGCCCGCCCGCGCCGGACGGCGTACCCACGGCACACCGCTCGCCCGCGCCGGACGGCGGTCCCTCCCCATCCAGCGCGCCCGTGACGTCGGTCAGGCGGTCCTCGGCGAGCAGCCGGAGGGTGGCGGTGGAGATGGCGTTGCGGGCCGAGAGGTAGCCGGCCGAGACGACGGTGGCGGCCATGGCGACCAGCTCGCCGTCGCCGAGCCGCCCGTCCTGCGTGTCCCGTACGGCGATCAGCGAGCTGAGCAGGTCGTCACCGGGAGCCGCCCGCCGCGCCTCGACCAGCGTGGCCGCGTACGCGGTCAGCTTCTCCCACGCCTCGCCGGCCCTGGCCAGCTCCTCCTCGTCGCCGAACACGAAGTCGGCGCCACCGGCCCCGGCCAGCTCCTCGACGTGCGCGCGATCACCGGCGTCCACGCCGAGCAGCTCCCCGATCACCGTGATCGACAGCGGCGCGGCCAGCCCCGCCACGAGGTCGGCGGGCGGCCCGGAGCCGGCGAGCGCGGCGACGTGCTCGTCCGCCACCCGCTCGACGCGGGCGCGCATGCCCTCGATCGCGCGCGGCCCGAACGCCTTCGACACCAGCCGCCGCAGCCGGGCGTGCGCCTCGCCGTCCTGGAACAGGGTCTCGTTGCCGGGGTGGGCGTCCCCGGGCGGCGCGAGGCCGAACCGGCGGTCGGACAGGACGGTCGCGACCGCGTCGTAGGAGGTCACGAGCCATGCCTCGCGGCCGTCGGGGGTTCGCACGCGGGCGACGGGGGCGATGTCCCGGAGCCGGGCGTACTCGGGCGGGGGTGTGAGGGGGCCGGGCCGGTCGAACGGGAGGATCATGCGCGCGCCTCTCGGAGTGGTGGTCGCGGTCGTCCGTCCCAGTCAAGACGTTGACGTCGCGTCAAGGTCAACCCGCGCGAGCCGGCGCTGGCGCGGCTCCCGGGTGTTGGGTAGCGTGCGGCGATGAGCTTCCGGCTGGCGGCGTACGCCGTGTGCATCGAGGACGGACGGGTGCTGCTCGCGCACCACGCGGGCCGGCACGGCGGCGAGCCGAACTGGACGCTTCCGGGCGGGAAGGTCGAGCACGGGGAGGACCCGTTCGACGCGGTCATCCGGGAGCTGGCCGAGGAGACCGGCTGCGACGGCGTGGTCGAACGCCTGCTGGGCGTGACTCGCGGGTGATCCCCGCCGCCGACCGGCCGCTGCCCGGCCTGCCCGAGCACCAGAACGTCGGCGTCTTCTACCAGGTCCGGATCACCGGTGGCCGGCTGCGGCCCGAGCCGGGCGGCGACATCGTGGAGTCGGTCTGGACCCCGATCCCCGGCATCGCGCGGCTGCGCCGGTCGTCGCTGGTGGACGTCGGCCTCGCGCTGGCCAGGAGCCTGCCCGCGACCGGCCATGTGGCTCCCGTCCCGGTCGGCGGCCTGATCCGGCACTGACGGTCCCGGCTCGGCTGCCGAGGGAAAACGCTTTGCCGGAGGATCGGCCCGGCTGGCAGGATCCGGTTCTCGTGAGCGTGAACTCCGAGGTGCCGACCGGTCCCGTGCCCGTTCCCGAGGTGATCGCCGCGCTGGCGCGGGGCGAGAGCGTCACCCCGGTGTGGCGCAACGAGCTGGGCGGGCTGACGTTCCGCCTCGACGCCCCGGGCGGCGCCACCCGGTACGCCAAGTGGGTCGCCGCGGGCACCCCGGAGATCGACCTGGGCGGGGAGGCCGCGCGGCTGGCGTGGGCCGGCCGATGGGTGAAGGTGCCGCCGGTGCTCGATCACGGCAAGGACGCCGGCGGCGAGTGGCTGGTGACGGCGGCCGTGCCCGGGGTGTCGGCGGTGGATCCGCGCTGGGCCGCCGAGCCGGCCGTCGCGGCGGCTGCGATCGGCCGGGGGCTGCGCCTGCTGCACGACGCTCTGCCGGTGGCGGGGTGCCCGTTCGACTGGGGCGTGGAGCGGCGGCTGCGGCGCGCCGACGAGCGCATCGCCGACGGCGAGGGGCCGGCCGACTGGGCGCCCGAGCACCGGCACCTCGGCCTGGCCGAGACCCGGGCCCGGCTCGGCGACCCGCCGCCGGTCGACCGGCTGGTCGTCTGCCACGGCGACGCGTGCGTGCCGAACACGCTGCTGCACGACGACGGCACGTTCGCCGCGCACGTCGATCTCGGCTCGCTCGGCCTGGCCGACCGCTGGGCGGACCTGGCGGTGGCCGCGTGGAGCACGGAATACGACTTCGGGCCTGGCCATGACGCTCACCTGTACGAGGGGTACGGGATCGAGCCGGACGAGGAGCGCATCGCGTACTACCGGCTGTTGTGGGACGTCGCGTGAGGCCGGTCAGGCGTCCGACGGGGTGATGTTGAAGTTGTCGCGGAAGACGTTGGCCGGGTCGTAGCGGCGCTTGAGCGCGCGCAGCCTGCTCAGCGTGGGCTCGGGGTAGGCCTCCTGGACGCGCTCGGGGCGCAGGTCGGTCTCGAAGTTGATGTACTGGCCGGAGAAGTGGTGCAGCATGCCGTCCCACGCCTCGTCGAGGGCGCGGCGGCCGGGGCCGAACGCCACGAGCGAGAATCCGGCCGAGCGGCCCGCGTACGCGGTCGCGTCCGCGGGAACGTCGGAGGCGGCGCCGCCGGCGGCGCGGACCTGGAAGAAGTACGTGCGCCCGCTCGCGACGAGCCGCGCGGCCGCGGCGGCGAGCTCCGGGGTGAGGTGGTCGGCGAGCCCGGCCCTGGTCACCGGCTCGCCCTGGGCGTCGTGCGGGCCGTGCGGCACGTGCATGATCGCCTCGTACGGCAGCACCTGGATCGAGTGGTCCAGCAGCGGGGCCGTGGCGGCGATCGGCTGCAGCCGGCTGATGATGGTCTCGACGTCGCCGGAGTGCACGACCGCCATGATCTGGGCGACGATCGGCTGACCGGGGCGGGCCTGGCCGATGATGAGCGAGCTCGTGAGGTCGCGCGGGGCGGCCTCCATCGCGGCGCCCCAGCGCTGGAGGAAGCCCGCCGTGTCGGTGGCGTCCACCACGAGCTGGGCGAAGCCGACCTCGCCGCCCTCGTGCGCCTCGAACTCGAAGGCCGTGACGATGCCGAAGTTCGCCCCGGCGCCGCGGACGGCCCAGAACAGGTCGGCGTTCTCCTCGTCGTCCGCGTGCACCTGGCTGCCGTCGGCCAGCACCATGTCCACGGCGCGCAGGCGGTCGATGGTCAGGCCGTGCTCGCGGACGAACCAGCCGATGCCGCCCGCGGTGGCCAGCCCTCCGACGCCCACGCCGCCGTAGTCGCCGGAGGTGAGCGCCCAGCCGTACGGAGCGAGTGTGGCGGCGACGTCGCCCCAGCGCGCGCCCGGTCCGACGCGGACGCGGCGGGTGGCCTTGTCGAGCACCTCGATGGCGCTGAGCCGGGACACGTCGATGACGATGCCGCCGTTGCTGGTGGAGCGGCCGCTGATGCCGTGCCCGCCGCTGCGGACGGACAGCTTCACGGGCTGGGTGCGGGCGAAGCGCACGGCCTGGCTCACCTCGGCCGGCGTGCCGGGCCGCAGGACCAGCCCCGGGGATCCGCCGCGCAGGTACGTGGAGCGGACGCGCGCGAAGGCCGCGTCTCCCGGTTCGACGGCCGACTCGGCGAGGGCGGCGGGAACGGCGTCGTAGTCGATGCCCTCGCGGCGGTGGCGGCGCACGAACAGGGCGCGGAGGGCGGGGCGGGTCGCCTCTCCCCTGGCGGCGCGCAGGGCGGGGGCCACCTCGGCGGCGAAGCGGCGCAGGGTCTGCTCGTCGTCGGTGGCGAGGATGACCGTGCTGACGCCGTCGTCCCTGATCAGGGGGAGCAGGTCGGCCGCCCATCGCTCCGGCGGTGCGGTGGGAGCGAGGTGGACGAGGCGGTGGACCTCGCGCGGGTCCCGCCCCTCGGCCCGGGCCGCCTCGTCGATCACGGCGCCGGCCGCCGCGAGCTCGTCGCGGACGTCGTCCCAGGTGAGCGCCGGGCCGTTGGCGGGGCCGGGCGCGGTGAGCGGCGAACCGTCGGCGGGGCCGGGCGCGGTGAGCAGCCAGCCGTCGGCCTTGGCGGCGGCCAGGCGCAGGGCCTGCGGATGGGTGCCGGCGGCGAGCCAGACCGGGATGTTGTGCGCCGGCGCGGGGCCGCGTTCGGCGCCCGCCAGGCGGTGGTGCCGCCCGTCGAGGCGCAGGGGCGAGCGCACGTTCACCGCCCAGATGCCGCGGATGACGTCCAGCGCCTCGGACGTCGCCGCGACGGCGGGAGCCGGGCGCAGGGCCAGCTCGACGCGGCCGTCCGACAGCAGGTCGAGGCCGGCGGCGGCGCGTGCCACGACCGCGGGGTTGACGGCCTCCCCGACCGGGCCCGCCAGCAGGCGGATGCGGCTGGTCCGGGCGGCGACCCAGCTCAGCAGCGTCCAGGGGTCGATCCCGCCGGGCGAGTCCCGGAAGGACACCACGTCGTAGCCGAGCTCCTCGCTCAGCCGCGCCCGCTCCACCGCGGCCTGCGGCCGATCGGCCTCGGGCGTGAGCAGCACGCCGAACCGCAGCGGGTGACCGTGGTCCACGGTCATCGCCCCGCTTCCCGGCCGGCCCGCTCGACGGCCACGAGCTCCCGCACCCCCGGCGCGACCTGCTCGCCGAACGTGCGGATGACGGCCGCGTCGTCGGCCATGAGGATGTAGCCGGAGAAGCCGTACTCCAGGGTCAGCACCGCGAGCTGCTCGGCCCACTGCTCGGGCGGCCCGGACAGGAACCGGTCACCGGCCGCGCCGAAGCGCCCGGTGATGTTGAGCAGGCGGCGGACGGCGGCGGGCTCACGCCCGGCCTCCGCCGCGGCGGCGTCGATGGTCGCGTTGGCCTCGGCGAGCTGGTCCAGGCTCTGGATGTAGGGCAGCGAGGGCAGCCAGCCGTCGGCCTTGGCGCCGGTCAGGCGGAGCATCTTCGGCTTGTACGCGCCCAGCCAGATCCCGATGTCGTGCGCCGGGGCGGGCCCGCGCTTGGCCCCGTCGACCTGGTAGTACGTGCCGTCCACGCGCAGGCGTGCCCGGTTGCCCGCGTCCCAGACGCCGCGGATGACGTCGATGGCCTCGCTGAGCGCGTCCACGGCCTGGCCGGGGCTGAGCCGGCGGCCGCCCATGGCCTCGATGGCGTCCCAGAAGCCCCCCGCGCCGAGACCCAGCTCGAACCGGCCGCCGCTCAGCAGGTCGAGGCTGGCCGCGGCCCTGGCGAGCACGGCGGGCGGGCGGAGCGGCAGGTTGATCACGTTGCCCGACAGGCGGATGCGCTCCGTCCTGGCGGCGACGTACGACAGCAGCGTCCAGGTGTCGAGGAAGGCCGCCTGGTAGGGGTGGTCCTGGAAGGTCACCAGGTCGAGCCCGGCGGCCTCGGACTCCTGGGCCAGCGCGACGACCTCCTTCGGCGAGGCGTTCGCCGGCGTGATGAAGGACCCGAACGTCAGGTCGTGCCCGTAGTCAGGCATGGTGTGTTCCTCCTCCGCCCGAGCAAGGCAGATATGTTGTGCAGCAGACTATCTCTGCGGCAGACGAGTTGCACAACAGCCAATTGCGCACGGGCATTCCACGCGTATGCAAGGAGTTCGGGATAGCGGCTCAGCGGCCGTCGGAGAGCAGTTCCTCGGCCACGTCACAGGGGTCGGCGACCGGGTCGATGTCGCGTACGTCGCAGGCGACCCGCCATAGCAGTTTCCTGAACGTGTCGCGCTCGGCCGCGTCGAGCGCGCCCAGCAGGCCGTCCTCGGCGTCGCGCACGCGCCGCTCCAGCTCCCGGAACGCGCGCTCGCCCTCGGCGGTCGCCACGATCCGGCGCTGCCGGCGATCGGCCGGGTTGAGCCGGCGCTCCACCAGGCCGGCCTCGACGAGGTCGTCGAGCAGGTACGTCAGCACGGTGCGGTCGATGCCCAGGTGGGCGGCCAGGGCGAGCTGCGTCGGATGCTCTCCGCCCACCACGGCGGCGAGCGTCTGGTAGCCGCGCGGGCCGTGCGGCAGGTCGCCGATCACGGTGACGACCGTGCTCTGGTAGGCGCGCAGCAGCACGCCGAGCGTCCAGCCGAGGTTGTCGCCGCCGGGGGCGTCTCCTGGCCGGTCGGTGCTCATAGGCGCATCATATCCAGGCGTCCGGGACAGGCTTCCCTGCGCCTGGCGAGACCGGCTGATCGCGCGGCGGGCGCGGGACCTGACGCCGGCCGGCGCCGCGCCCGGGTGCCTGCCGGGCGGCCCCCTGCGGGACGGCCCTTCACCCGCCGCGTCATAACGGGGTGGAGGCGCTGACCTGCCGCAGGAAGGCGAGGCCGTCGAACTCGTCGGCCAGGACCGTCGGCATGAAGCTGAACGCGGCGGTCAGCCGCACGGCCATGCCGCCGAAGGCACGCAGGTGGTTGGCCTGCGCCAGCCAGGCAGCCACGGGCTCGGGACGGTCGCCGCCGCGCAGGTCGACCAGGTAGTCGCCGGGGCGGGCCGCGGCCAGGCGCGCCGCCACGTGCCGCGGCGTGTCGACCGGCGGGACGCGGAAGAGCGCCGGCGGCCTGCCACGTACCAGCCTGCCGAACCGCCGCCGGTGGGCGCGGAACCTCCCGTGGCCGAACAGCACGCCGAGCGCGTAGTACGCCTCGCCGAACTCCCTGGCCAGGTGCATCCCCATCGCGGGCACGGCGCCGCCGCTGTGGGACCTCTTCATGACGTGGCCGTTGTGCGCCCACAGGGCCACCTTGGCGCCGGGTTCGGCCAGCAGCCGGGCGGCGTTCTCCGCCATGTGGCGGTCGCGGGCGACGCCGAGGGTCCGCATCGGGTCGGCGTGGGTGAACGGCCTGCTCGCCACGTCGGCGTACTGCCGCAGGATCCGGGCGTGCTCACGCGCCTCGGCCGGTCCGTGCGCGGCCACGTGCTCCTCCAGGCGGCGCGCGTCCGCCTCGACCTGCCGGTCCAGCGGCTGCCACGGCTGCCGGAGGCCCGTACGGTCGAGGACGCCGAGCGGGTCGAGCAGGGGCGCGGCGGCCTCACCCAGGCAGTCGCGCAGGGCCTGCAGCGCCATCCCCGGATACTGCGGGTCGATCCCGACGAACCGGACGGGCCGCGCGGCGGTGCGGTTGTGCTCGCGCAGCCGTTCGAGCACCGTCAGCATCTCCGCGGTGTTCAGCGTCCAGAAGCCCAGGCCCGCCAGCGCCTCGCGGGGGTCGCCCGGACCGCCGCCGACGTACGCGTCCACGGCGCGCGCCGCGGCGGCGCTGGCCTCGATCGCGAGGATCGTGAAGCCGAGCTCCTTGACGAGGAATTCCGTCAGCCGCCATCTGAGCAGGAAGAACTCCGCACTGCCGTGCGTGGCCTCGCCGAGCCCCACCAGGCGCACGCCCTGGAGCGTGTCGCGCAGCGGGCCCAGCTCCGCCAGGCCAGAGCCCGGGTCGAGGCTTCCGATCGGCACGGCCCGGCCGGCCAGCCAGGCTGTCACGTCGTCCGGCATGTTCTCCCTCGGGTCGGGGCCGTGGCGGGGACGGCGGCGGTCAGGTCTCGGCCGGCAGCCGCAACGCGATGACGGCGATGTCGTCCAGCCCCGTGGTGGGCAGCCCGCTGAGCAGATTGTCGCAGAAGGCGTCGATCGGCTCGTCCGCCAGCGAGCCCGCCAGCCTGCGCAGCCGCTCCAGCCCCCGGTCCAGGTGCTCACCCGAACGCTCGACGAGACCGTCCGTGTACAGCAGTAACGTGCTGCGCGGCGGCAGCGGCAGCACCTCGGACGAGCACGGGTGCTCGTGGCGGAAGCCCAGCAGAGGGCTGACCGCGCCGTTCAGGAAGCAGCTGTCGCCCTCGGCGGTGACCAGGAGCGGCGGAGGGTGCCCGGCCACGGCGTAGTGGACCTGGTGGCCGCCGTCGACCTTCTCCACGCGGGCGAGCGCGCACGTCGCCGTCACGTCGCCGGACAGCGACTCCATCGCCAGGTTGAGCCGGGTGAGGATCTCCCCGGGAGGTTCGCAGCGGTCCATGGCCAGGGCGCGCAGCATGTTGCGCAGCTGGCTCATGGTGACCGCGGCGCCCAGGTCGTGCCCGGCCACGTCGCCGATGGCCACCACGGTGACCCCGTCGGGCAGGACGAACGAGTCGTACCAGTCGCCGCCGACCTCCGCCGCCGACGGGCTCGCCTGGTAGCGGGCCGTGATCTCCAGGTCGGGCAGGGTCGGCGGCTCGGCCAGCAGGCTGTGCTGCAGGGCTAGGGCCACCTGCTGCGCGCGCTGGAAGCGGATGGCGTTGCTCAGCGCGTCGTGCGCGTGGTCGAAGATCTCGCCGAGCAGCTCGATGTCGTCCCAGCCGATCGGCGAGCGGTCCTCGCAGGTCACGGCGCTGACGACGGCGGGCACCGCGCCGTCCACCACGACCGGGAGCGTCAGCAGGCTGTTGGCGTCGTTGGCCACCAGCCACGCCTGGAACTCCGCCGACGCGAGATTGCTCGGCGGAGAGCCGTTCGGGAAGATCTTCAGGATGGGGCGCCGCTGCTGGACGGCCTTGACCAGGGTGTTGTCGGCGGGCAGATGCTCCTCCCCGTACGGCGGCAGCCGCCGCAGGCCCGAGCGGGCGGCGGTGGCCAGGCGCTCGACCACGAACGGCACCCCGACCTGCCTGATGGAGGTGAGGTCGGTGACGAGGTGGACGCCGCAGCCGTCGGCCAGCTCCGGCACGATCACGTCCGCCAGCGCGCCGAGCATGTCCGGCAGGCTCGTCAGGTCGGCCGTGGCCGCGGTGGCACGGTCCAGCACCTGCTGGCGCCGCCGGTCACGCCACTGCTGCTCGATGTCGCTGCAGGTGCCCACCCACTCCACGACCTGGCCGTTGTCGCGGATCGGCACGGCCTGCGCCCGGAAGTGCCGGTAACAGCCGTCGGCGGTCCGCAGCCGGTAGACCTGCTCCCAGATGTCCGCGCCGCCGTTGACCGCCCGCCACCACGCCTGCATCGTCGGCTCGCGATCGTCCGGATGCAGCATCTCCTGCCAGCCGTGGCCACGGAACTCCTCCCACGGCTGGCCGGTCACCCGCTGCCAGCTCGGGCTCGGCTCGATGACCTCGCCCTCGGCCCCCGCCACCCAGATGATCTCCGCGCTGACGCGCATCAGGCTCTCGTAGCGCCGCAGGATGCGGCTGCGCTCGTCGGCGATCGCCCGGAACTCCTGCGTCGCGTTGATCTGCTCGGTGACCTCCGTCGTCACCACCAGCACGCCGTGCTCGCCCGACTCCAGGGAGACCCGCGACAGGCTGGAGGTGAAGAACCGCTCCTCCTCCTGGTCGCCCGCGGCCATGCTCGACGGAGCCGCGGTGAGCACGACGGGCTCGCCCGTCGCGTACACCTCGTCGAACAGCCGGCCGTAACGTCTCTGTACGAATTCGGCAAAGGCCTTCTCCAGCGGGAGCCCCCTCGGTCTCTCGCCGAACTGTGCCCGGTACATGGCATTGGTGTAGAGCAACCGGTGGTCGGGGCCGCTGGTGACGGCCACTCCCACCGGTGCGGGATCCAGCACTTCGAACGCCAGGCCGCAGCGCGAGCCGTCCCTGGCCATGGTGACCTCCCCCCGATGGTCACACCTCTCGCCTCTGATACCCCTCATCGGCGAGCGGGAACGCGATCAGGCCCGGAAGCCGGTGCGAGCACCCGCCTCCAGGCCTGGTCGAGCGGGGTCAGGGCTTCAGCGTGCCGCGGTAGCCGACCGGGCCTTCGCCCTTGAACTGGGCCGAGCCCATGAACCGGTTACCGTCCTCGAAGAACGTGATCGACCCGTTGCCCTGCGGGCTCGCCCACGACACCTGGGTGCCGGTGCCGGGCATGCCGGCGTTGGGGACGACCTCGGCCCGGTTGTTGATGACGATCGTCAGGTCCGTGTCGTCGTGCCACTCGGCGTTGGGTCCGCCCCACTGGATCTGAGTCCTGTACGTGGCCATGCGCGACTCCCTCCCACGTCGTTGCGGGTGATGGCAGCCTGACTATCCAGCGCCCGCGGGCGGGGGTCAATCGCGCCACCGGGCGGCGGGCGCATTTGACACCGGCCCTAACGCGCGGCGCGGCGGCGGGTCGGCCGCTGAGCCCGGCAGACGGTCGCCCGCCTGGCCGGTTGTGGCCATCAAGCGGCGGGACCCAAACGAACCGCGGCGGGACCCGTGGGCGGCCCCGCCGCGGAGCCGCTGTCAGAGGCAGGCGAGCCGCACCGGGCCGGCCACCATGGCCTGGTCCCCCGTCGTGTTGCCCCTGCCGGTGTCGGTGATCTCCACCATCGCCAGGCCGCCGGTGATGGTGACGGGTGCCGGGGCCGCGACCCAGGTGCCCTGGCGCATGCGCTGGTCGAGGGTGAACTCCGCGACCGTGCGGGCGTCCTGGTCGAAGCCGTCGGTGACGGTGTACCAGACCCGCTGGCCCGCGAAGCCGGTCTTCGGCACGTACACCTTCACGTGGCACACGTGCCGCCCGTCCAGCCCGGTCGTGAAGCGCCACTGGAAGCTGTTGCTGGGATGGGTGGCCCTGCCCGGGTCGTACGTCAGCGCGGAGAACAGGAAGCCGTCGCCGCAGCCCGCGCCCGTCCAGCCGGGAGCGCTGGCGTCCTTCCAGCCGTCCCGGCCCGGCACGCCGTCGATGCGCACGCTCCTGCGCGCGTCGCGCGGGCAGCCGGGCCCCGCCACCGCCACGAACGCGGGGCCGGCGGAGCCGGTCGCCGAGGGCCGCGGCTCGGGGCGGCCCGGCCGCAGCGAGGTGATGGTGACCGCGTCCTGGCGGCCCGCGACCGAGACGGCCATGGGCACCTGGTTCTGGTAGACCAGCAGCGCCGTGGGCACCGCGATCTGGGCGAGCACGCCGAGGATGACCCAGGTCTTGATGGAGGTGCGCCTGGGCTCGGCCGGAGGCGGCTCCGGGGCCGGGCCCATGCGCGGGAACTCCACCGTCTCGTACACGCGGTCGCTGTGGCGTACGCGCAGCATCGCGTCGGCCACGTGCCACTTCCTGGTCCACTCGGCGCGGTCGCCGCCGCACGCGGTCACGTACGCCTGCGTGACCGCCAGGCTCGGCAGCTCCTCCCCCGACACCGCCGCCCGCAGCTCGGCCGCCGTGAGCCCGGTCCTGCGTCTCATCGCGCGCCGGCCAGGAGCGCCCGCCGCCGACCGCAGCTCGCGCAGCCCGCGGGCGAACTCCTTGCGCGGGTCGGGCGCCGCCGGCCGCGCGTGCCGCCCCCGAGGCCTGCGCGGTAACTCACGGAGCGTGTCCCTGCTCGTCATCGTGCCCCCCAGCGATCGTGTCGGTCCGAGTGGTCACGGGCAGGAGAGCCGGACGGGGCCGGCGGCCATGGCCTGGTTGCCCGTGCTGTTGCCGCGGCCGGTGTCGGTGATCTCGACGATCACCAGGCCGCTCGTGACGACCAGGGGAACCGGCGCCGGAACCCACTGGCCCTGCCGCACGCCCTGGTCGAGGGTGAACTCCCCGACCGTGCGGGCCTCCTCGTCGAAGCCGTCGCTGACCGTGTACCAGACGCGCTGGCCGGCCAGCTTCGACCTCGGGACGTAGACCGTCAGCGTGCAGTGGTGCGCGCCGCGCAGGCCGGTGGTGAAGCGCCACTGGAAGGAGTTGCGCGGATTGGCCGCTCCTCGCGGCTTCAGCTCCGAGAACAGGAAGCTGTCGCCGCAGCCCGCGCCGGTCCAGCCGGACGCGGCGGCGTCCTTCCAGCCGTCCCGGCCCGGCATGCCGTCGATGCGCACGCTGCGCGAGGTGTCGCGCGGGCAGCTCGGCCCGGCGACGGCGGTGAAGGCCGGGCGGTCGGCCTTGGCTGACTGCTTCTCGCCGCCGCCGGTGGTCGAGATGGCGCGGAACAGCAGGTCGTCCCGCAACGCCCCGGCCGTGGCCAGCCCGGTCACGCCGACCGCGACGAGCAGCGCCGAGAGCTTGACGACGCCGGCGTTCAGCCGCATCCGCCGCGGGCGGCGCGCGGGCGACGGGCGCGCGGGAGCCTCGCCGTCGCCGGCCTGGTTGTCCAGCTCCTCCCGCAGCGCGTTCCACTTCCTGGCCCACGCGTCCTGGTCGCCGCCGCACGCCCCCACGTACGCCTTCGTGACAGCCAGGCTCGGCAGCCGGTCCCCCGACGCGGCCGCGGACAGTGCCGACGACGAATATCCGGCCTTACGCTCCATGGCCCGGTAACTCGGGTTGCCCGCCGCCATCCGCAGGTCGCGTAATCCCTGCGCGAACTCCTGGAGCGGGCCGGGCGGGACCGGTCGTTCCCGCCTGCCTCGGGTGGTGGTGTCCTGATGGATCATCGTGCCCCCTGACGTGATGAAGCTGTCGGCCCCTATTCGTGGCTGCGCGCCCGGCGGACTGATCCTTTGCGTTCCGGAATTGACCCTGACCAGACAGCTCCCGTCCGAAATCCGCACGACGGCGGGGCGGCCCCTGGTTCGGGGCCGCCCCGCGCGGCGATCCGGAGCTCCCGGCTATCGCCGCCTGACCTTGCCGAGCACGTCCACGACCGGCTCGTTGCAGGTGTTGACGTACCGGACGATCACCGTGTACTTGACGCCCCTCTTCAGGAAGTCCGTGGGGTACCTGAGGCGGTCCTCCAGCACCGTGTTCTTGGCGACGCGGGGCTGCGGACGCAGGACCTCGGTGTCCTTCCGCGACAGGAACACGAAGTTGACCGTGCTGAGCCTCTTCAGCTTGTTGCCCGACGGGGCCAGGAACGAGTTCCGGCCGAGGACGAGCGTGCGGCCCAGGTTGTCGCCGCCGATGAAGTTCGTCGGCGTGAAGCGGCCCTTACGAACCGTCGTGCCGAACAGGCGGACGTTACCGGGGACGCGGCAGAACTGCCGCTGCAGCTCCGGCCGGAAGTACCGCTCCGGCTCCCTGAACGAGCCGAAGCCCCTGCGCTGGCTGCCCGGCTGCCGCTTGACGATCCAGTCCACGAAGTTGATCCCGGCCTCGCGCAGCACCTTCTCGACCGTTTCCGGAACGCGCTTGCCGGCGCTGGTCGTGCTGGGCAGCTGCTGGGTCAGGTCCTCGGAGGGCACGACGCCCTCTCCGGTCGGGAGCTGGGGCAGCGTGGTGTTGGGCTGGGTGGAGGTGTTGCCGTTGTTCTTGTTGCGGTCGAGCAGCTTCTTCAGTGCCTCCTGGGTGAGCTGCTTGCCCAGGTCCTTGCCGAGGTCCTTGAAGAAGTCGCCGAACCCGCCGGAGCTGGAGCCGCTGCTCCCGCTGCCGGGCTGGGGCTGCGTGAGCCCGAAGTCGAACGAGCTGCCACCGGACGAGCCGCCGAAGCCGAACGGGTCGTCCACTTGCGCCTGCGCCGGTGCCGCGATGAGGCCGCTGCCGGCCAGCACACCGCCGGCCGCCAGGCCGGCCACCGCAAGACGAAGCTTCGAAGGTGCTCTCACCTTGGTTCCCCTCTCATGGTGACGCGATTCGGTGGGTGTGGTCCTGCCGAAGCGCGTCGGAATGTTTCCAGCGACTTCCTGATTACGGGGCCCGGCGATGACCATCCAGGTGAGGACGTTGTCCAGCGCCGCAAACCGATGTCCACCCGGGGTCCGCGCCGTCACCGCTGGTCGCCGGGGCGGGCCGCGTCGCGGCCGGTCGCGGCGGCCGTCACGGGGACGGCTGTCCACCCGGCCGTGGCCCCCGGCCGGACACCCGCCTGCTCCGCGCGGTCCGCCCCCGAGGGCTCGGCGTGGCTGCCGGCTGCCCTCTTTCGCGCGAATCGGGACGGTCGGGGCTCCATCAGGCGCGCTCTGCGTGGATCGGGGCGCGTGCGGCTCCTCCGGGCGTGCTTCACGCGGATCGGGCGCGTGCGGCTTGGCAGGGCGTGCCTGGCGCGAATCGGGGCGCGTGCGGGGCTCGGCCGGGCGTACATGGCGCGGGGCGAGCTTGCGGATCGCCGGAGGTCGTGCGGGCGTACGGGATCCGGGCACAGCGGCGTGCCTGGGCCGCCCGTGCCGAGTCCGGGCACAGCCGCACGCCCGTGTGGCCGTGTGGCCGTGTGGCCGTGTAGCCGTGTGGCCGGAGCGGGGGCCGGGCGAGGTGTGGACGGCCGAAGCACGGCGCGGAAGCGGGGGACGGCATGGAAAAGGGGTCGTGCCCGGGTTTCGGAGGAAACCCGGGCACGACCCCCGGTGGGACTTCAGTGGTGGAGACTCAGCACTTGTTACGCAACATCGCGGCATCCTGCTCGAACCGGATCTTGTTCCCCGCCTGCCCCCGCTTGGCGGCGACCCTGCCGAAGGTCTCCAGCCGCTTGGCGGCCGGCTCGTAGTTGGCGCTGGTCAGCGACTGCTTCTTGGCCAGCGCCGCCTGGGTGCCCAGGTTGACCTCGTCGGCGATGTCGTTGATGTTGCCCGGCCGCATGAACGCCACGTCGATCAACGCCGCCTGCACCGCCCGGGGCAGCTTGTCGAAGCTCTCGATGCCGCGCCGCGTGACCAGCTCCTTGGCCTCCTCGTACGAGACCTCGAACAGCGCGTTCACCTGCTCCTCCGTCAGCTCGGTCACCCCGGCCTTGAGGTCGTCGAACGCCTTGCCGGACTTGATGTCGTCCTGCTCGGACGGCGGGGTGGTCTCGTTCAGGATGCGGTTGACGATGGTCCGCGCGTCGCCGCGGTTCAGGTTGAAGCCGATCCCGATGGTGGTGATCTTGCGGCTCTTGCCCGCCTTGGTCTTCTCACCGGCGTCGTACGCCTTGGTCCGCACCCCCTCACGCTTGATCAGCATCTGCTTGACGCTGCCCTTGTAGATCGTGGTGAACGGGCAGCGGGCCTGCTCCTCGGTGAGCTCCGTGGTGGCCTGGACGTCGCCGTCCGCCGTCTCCCCGGTGCCCTCCTCGATCTCGTCGGTGCCGACCCCGGCGACGCCCGCGTCGGTCTCGTCGGTGTCGCCGCTCTCCTCGGTGCCGTCAGGCTCCGTGGTGTCATCGGTGTCGGTGTCGTCCGTCACCTCGGTGCCGTCGGTCTGCTCGACGTCGGAGTCGGCGCCGCCGTCGGTTTCGGTGCCGGTGTCGTCGTCGGACTCGGTGGTGGTCTCGTCGTCGCCCGTCTCCGTGGACGAGTCGTCGGACTCCGCGGGATCGTCGGCCTCGTCCGCGACGCTGATCTCCTCGGAGTCGGCGTCCTGCGCCGACTCGTCGTCCTTGGCGGTGGTGGCGAGGGCGTTCTTCTGCGCCGCCGCCTCCTCCACCATGGTCACGTCCGGGTCGTCGGTCTCCTGCCCGGCCGTGGCGACCCCTATGGTGAGCCCCGTTCCGCCGAGCGCCAGCACGCCGGCCAGGGCGGCGTACGTGATGCGTCGCCGTGAGCGAATATGCATTGAGTGCCTCCGTGAGGGACTTGGTCCGTCGGACCTTCCTGAAGGCCTTGCTATTGCTCCGCACATTGACCAGCTAGGGGGTTTTGTCCGAGATCGTCCACTGGTCGCCCCAGGCCCGCCGCCACATGGCCAGAGGACGGCAACGGAGATCGTCCAGCCCCGGCACGACATGCGTGGACATCGCTGCACAACCCGGACGGGCCGCCGCCCACGACGTCGGCCGCCCCGCCGGCGGGATCAGCCGTAAGCCTTGGCGACGCCGTCGAGCAGGTGCTCCAGCGTGTCGTAGGAGGGGATGTCGACCACGTCGATGAGGTCGGCCGCGACGCGTACGCCGTGCTCGGCGGCCACCTCGGTGAAGCGGGCGGCGTCGCCCGAGCGGAAGCCGTGCCCGGCGGCGAGCCGCTGCAACTGCGGGTCGGTGCTGAGCAGGCGCCCGACGCGGTCGCCCGAGGGGGTGAACGGCACCAGCGTGTGCTTGGACAGCACGGTCGGCGACGGGTACATCAGCACCATGCCCGGCTTGATCTGCCCGCGCGCGGCGGCCTCGACGTACTGCGCCTCGTAGATCAGGACCAGCGGCGACGGGCCCATGCCGACGGTGAGGTACTCGCCGAACGGGCCCTCGGAGGTGTCGTCGGTGTAACCCTGGCCGGTGAACAGCGGCGTCACCAGGGGCAGCACCGCCTTCTCCGCGGCGGCTCCGTGCACGACCTTGCCGCCGTTCGCGACGTAACTGGTGATCGCCAGGTACATGGCGGCGGAGTTCGAGGTGCGGGGGTCGGTCGTGGAGATCAGGACGTCCTTGTCGACGGGATAGGCCGTGCTGCCGTCGAGCTGCTCCCACTTCGTGCCCCTGGTGACCAGGTCGAGGTGGCGGCCGACGTCGAAGGCCGGGACCTGGCCCTGCCGGACGACGCCCGCTTCGGTGAGCAGGTCGGCGATGGGCTGGAACGTCGCGATCGCCATGGGTGAGGAGAACGGCGTGTACTTCGTGCCGGCCCTGCGCTCGCGCTGGATGTGCTCGCCAGCCGGGGCGCTGGACGGGAACGCGAAGTCGTAGCGGCCGAGGTCCATCGAGGTGGCGATCTGGCGCGAGCCGGCCGTCTCGATCTCGACCTTCAGGCCCATGCCCGCCAGGGCCCGCACCACCTGCGGGTCCTCGAAGAACCCCTTCTTCTCCGAGCCGATCACGCCCCGGACGATGGTCAGCGGCGGCGTGGCCGGGGTCGCCGGCTCGTCCTGGCCGAGGCTCACGACCACCACGGCGGCGACCACGACGACCGCGGTCGCCACGCCGATCGGGAGCAGCGCCTTGCGCCGGGGCACGCTCGCCGACGCCGCCTCCACGGACGCCTCGTCCGGCGTGACGGCTGCAGCGGGTGTGACGGTTTCCGCGGATGTGACGGCTTCAGCGGGCGCGACGCTCTGGACGGGCGCGGTGCTCTGGACAGGTGCAGCAGTCTGGACGCGCGCGGCGGTCTCGGTGAGCGAGGCCGCCTCCGCGGGGGCGGCCGTTTCCGGTGGTGCGGTCAGCTCACCGCGGGCCACCCGTTCGGCCAGGACGGGGACGAAGTCCCGGACGGGAAAGCCCTCGAAGCGGCGGCAGGCGGCCTGCATCACCCTCTCGACGTGCTCGGCGGAGTGGGTGTCCGCGAATACCTGGATCAGGTGATCGGTCGTCCGGCGAATCGCCTGTTCCTCGCGGAGGTTATCGACACTCACCAATTTCTCCCCGACGTCGCATTTGTCGTATTTTCACGGCAAGCCAGCAGGGCCTGCCCGAGCGCCGGGACCCAACCATATAGGGGTTTTCGGTCGTGTTGATAACCGTGTCAGCCCTTCATGAGAAAGCCGCAGGAAATGGCCGCGCCACCATGTTCCCGGAAACTGGTCGTTCATATTGCCGGCCATTTTGTTTCCGGGAATACACGTTCGTTCACCGTTCAGTCCCGCAGGCCGACGAGCCTTGCGCTGGCCTCCCAGAGCGCCCGCGCCGGTTCGTCGGCGCGGGCCGTCTCCGACGGGTCCGGCCAGGTGAGCCGGGCGCGCCGCAGGGCGGCGTAGACGTGCCCGTCCGGCGGGATGGCGAGCCCGAGCGCCAGGTCGGCCAGCGTGTGCCCGGCGGCGGCGCGGCTGTTGAGGTGGGGGTCGAGCCTGCCCAGCGGCCACCGCAGCACCGGCGAGCCCAGCACCGACCAGGCCATGCGCAGGGGGAACGGCAGGTCCTTGGCCAGCCCTGTCCCGAAGACCTGGCCGGGGTCGTAGGCGACCACGGTGAGCCGCCCCTCCCCGATGCCCGCCAGCGATCGCGCGGTGAGCACGGCGCACAGCTTCGCGGCCGTGTACGCGTGCTCGCCCGCCTTGCGCGGCCGGGGGTCCAGGCCGGGGTCACGATCAGGGTGCGCCAGCAGCTCCGCGTCGGCGTGACGCGGCGGCGCCAGGCTCGCGCCGGTGGCGGGGTCGTGGGTGCCGCTCGTGGTCAGCACGACGGTCGCCTTGTCCGCCAGGACGGGCAGCAGCAGGCGTGCCAGGAGGTAGGGGGCCAGGTGGTTGACGGCGAACGTCGTCTCGAAGCCGTCGGTGGTGCGGCCGGTCACGCTGGGCAGGATCATCCCGGCGTTGAGCAGCAACGCGTCCACGGGGGCGCCGCCGAGCCGCTCGCGTACCGACTCCGCGAAGGCGCGCACGGAGGCGAGCTCGGCGAGGTCGAGCGGAAGCAGCTCACCGCCGCCGGTGGCGGCCGGACGGCGGGCGCCCAGGATCAGGCGGACGCCCTTCGACCGGGCCAGCCGCTCGGCGGCGATCGCTCCGAAGCCGGAGGTGCCGCCGGTCATCACGATCGTGGACATGGTGAGCTCCGCGGCCTCAGGTGGCGGGCCGCACCAGGCGGCGCAGGGTCTCGCCGATCCCGGTCGGGCACGAGAGCCGCCGGTCGCCGGCGGGCTGGAGCAGGCCGCGTTCGACGGCGTCGTACATGTCGGCGAGCTCCCGCGCGAGCTGCGGCGCCAGGCCCGACTCGACCATGGTGCCCACCCAGGCCGGCTGCGGGACGGTGACCACCTGGAGCGGCCGGCCGAGCACGGCCGCCAGTTCCTCGGCCACCTGCCGCTCGGTGTACTGGGGGTTGTCCAGGTCGATGGTCTCGCCGGCAGGGGTCGGCGACAGGAGGGCCTCCGCGCAGACCCTGCCGACGTCGCGCGTGGCGATCATCGGGACAGGGGTGTCGGCCGAGCCGAAGACCGGGTAGACGCCGGCCCCGCGTGCGGCGTCGAGCACCGACTCCACCTTCTCCTGGAAGTGGCCCGAGCGGACGGCGGTCAGCACCACGCCCGTCTCGCGCAGCAGGCTCTCGAGGTGGTGCAGCCAGCGGACGGGGCCGGTGCCCCCGGCCAGCTCGGCGCCGAGCGAGGACAGCATCACCACGTGCGGGACGCCGCTGTCCTGGACCGCGCCGGCGATCGAGGCCGACAGCGCGCGGTGCCCGGCGTCGTCCGCCCCCGGATCGGTGGGAAGCATGACGAACGCCCCGTGGCAGCCGCGGAACGACTCCGCCAGCGCCGCCCTGTCACCCAGGTCGGCGGCGAGCACCTCCGCCCCGGCCTCGCTCCAGGTGCCGCCCTTGGCCGGGTCGCGGAGCACGGCCCGCACCCGCTCGCCCTTGGCCAGCAGCTCCCTGGCCGCCGCACCGCCGACGTGGCCCGTCACTCCGGTGATCGCGAACATGTGGCGCCTCCTGTCGTTCGTCGTTCGTCTGTCATGTCCAGTACAGGCACTGGCGGCTGGACCATCCATATTTCTGACGCTCGGTTGCATTTCTGCGCGTCTAGGCTGGGGAGCGTGGACCCGCTAGCCGATCTGCTCGACGGCGTCCGTGCCCGCAGCGCGGATTTCTGCCGGGCGATCCTCGAGCCTCCGTGGTCGTTGCGCATCGCCGACGGGGCCATGCTGGCGCTGGCCACCGCGCTGCGCGGGCATGCCTGGATCGTGCCCGACGAGGGCGAGCCCGTGCTGATGCGCACCGGGGACGTGGCCATCATCAAGGGGCCGGCCCCGTACACGATCGGCGACGACCCCGCCACCGAGCCGGACACCATCGTGCACCCGGGCAACCGCCTGACCACCATGGACGGCGTGGACGTCACCGACGCGCTGCGGATCGGCCCGCGCACGAGCGGGCAGTCGCCCGACGGGTCGGCGATCGTGGCCAGCGGCACCTACCAGGTCAGCGGGGACGTGACCGGGCGGCTGCTGAACGCCCTGCCGCACATCCTCGTCGTGCCGCGGCCGAGCACGCAGGCTCCGATCATGGATCTGCTGGCCCAGGAGCTGAGCGGCGAGGGGCCGGGCCAGCGGGTCTTCCTCGACCGGCTGCTGGACCTGGCGCTGATCGCGACCCTGCGTGCCTGGTTCGCCCGCCCGGAGGCGCGGGCGCCCGGCTGGTACCGGG
This sequence comes from Nonomuraea thailandensis, assembly GCF_024172165.1. Taxonomy (GTDB): domain Bacteria; phylum Actinomycetota; class Actinomycetes; order Streptosporangiales; family Streptosporangiaceae; genus Nonomuraea; species Nonomuraea thailandensis. Next base: position 4,373,433 of record NZ_JAMZEB010000002.1, read on the forward strand.
CGCAGAGCGACCCGCTGATCGGCCCGGCGTTGCGGCTGATCCACGACGATCCGGCCCGGCCGTGGACGGTGGCCGCGCTGGCCGCCAAGGTGGGCGCCTCGCGGGCGGCGTTCGCGCGGCGTTTCGCCACCCTCGTGGGCGAGCCGCCCATGGCCTACCTCACCGGCTGGCGGATCGCGCTGGCCGCCGATCTCCTGCGCTCCTCGGAGACCACGATCGACGCGATCGCCCGGCATGTCGGGTACGCCAACGCGTTCGCGCTGAGCGTGGCCTTCAAGCGGGTCCGCGGCGTGTCTCCGAGCCACCACCGCGCCGGCGTGTGAGCCCGGCCGCGATGGCCGGCCAGGGTGCCGGGCTCACATACTCCTGAGCCGGCCCGGCGGTGCCGGTGCCGCCAGCGGTTGCCGCGCTCGGGGAAGTCGATCGAAGACGTTCCGGACGGGCCGTGGCACGGGCAGGATCGGACGTGGCCGTCCGTCCGCCGGGCAAGGGAGCTCATGACCGTGACCACGCCGTTCGACCCCGTTCGCCCCCTGATGGGGGTCGAGGAGGAGTACTTCGTCGTCGATCCCCGCACCCGGGAGGTGGTGCCGCGGGCCGGGCAGGTCGTCCGGCGGGCCGCCGGTGAGCTCGGTGAGCGGGTGTGCACCGAGATCACGCGCTTCCAGGTGGAGGCCAAGACGCCGCCCTGCGCCGAGCCCGCCGCCCTGGAGCGGGAGCTGCGCCGCATGCGGGACGCGGTCGCCGCCGCCGCGCGGGCCGAAGGGCTGGCCGTGGTCGCCTCGGGCACGCCCGTGCTGGGCGAGGCGGTGCCGCCGCCCATCACCGAGGACCCCCGCTACGACCTCGGCATCGAGAACTACCGGGCGCTCCACGACGAGCAGGCCATCTGCGCCGGCCACGTCCACGTCCACCTGCCCGACCGGGAGCGGGTGCCGCTGGTGTGCAACCACCTGCGGCCCTGGCTGCCCGCCCTGATCGCGCTCATGGCCAACTCGCCGTTCTGGACGGGCCGTGACACCGGGTACGCGGGCTGGCGGGTGCTGTCCTGGGGCAAGTGGCCGGTGGCCGGGCCGCCGCCGTACCTGGAGAGTCTCGGCCACTACGAGAGCGTGGTCACGGGGCTGACCGCGAGCGGGGCGCTGGTCGATCCGGCGACGGTGTTCTGGGACGTGCGGCCGTCGCCGCGGCTGCCCACGGTGGAGGTGCGGGTGAGTGACGTGCCGGCCTCGGCGGCGGAGTCGGTGCTGCTGGCGCTGCTGGTCAGGGCGCTGGTCACGGTCTCACTGGAGCGGGTGGAGGCGGGCGATCCCGGGCCGCGGGTGACGGGCGAGCTGCTGCGGGTGGCGTACTGGCGGGCTGCCAGGGACGGGCTCGACGGGCACGGCGTCGATCCGCACACCGGGCGGGCGGTGCCGGTGGCGGAGATCGTGGAGGGGCTGCTGGAGCACGTCCGGCCCGCCCTGGCCGGCAGCGGTGATCTGGAGGCGGTCATGCGGGGGTGGCGGTGGTTGCGCGCCGCCGGGAGCGGGGCCGCCCGGCAGCGGGCCGCGTGGAAGGCGCGCGGGTCGGTCGAGGGCGTGGTGGACGACCTGGTGGAGCGCTTCCTGGCCTAGCGAGCCCGCAGGTGCTGCTGGCCTTGGCCGGCAGGTACCCGTACGGGGACTCGGCCGGTCAGGCCGGCAGGTGCTCGGACAGGAAGGAGCGCAGCGGGGCGGCGTGGCGTACCGGGTCCTGCCAGCGGGCCTGCAGATCCTCCAGCAGGTGGCGCTCGGCGGTGAGCTCGCCGCGCCGCCAGACCCGGACGACGGGATGCAGGAAGGCGCACTCGTCGGCGCGGTCGGGCGTCGGGTGCCGCCGGATGGCGAACACGTCGGGGTGCCGGTCGCGGGGGCCCCAGCGCAGGGTGACGGTGAGCAGCAGGTCCTCGGCGGCGAAGCGGGAGACGGCGTAGTCCTCCGGCAGGTCCTCGTAGTGCCGCGCCACCTGCCCGCCCGCGTCGATCACGTACGCGTCCGCCAGGTACTCGAACTGCGTCCACAACGCCGAACTGTGATTGACGCGGCCGAGCACGTCGTCCGTCAGCGCGCCGGCGCCGGCGGGCAGTTCGCGCGAGCGCAGCGGCACGCCGTCGTAGCGCTCGCACAGCAGCGCGGCCAGCGTGCGCAGGTTGTAGCGGAAGCCGTCGATGAACGCGGAGGAGGCGCGCTTGAAGTCGCGGGCCTGCATGAGCGTGCCGGCGAAGTACAGGCCGTCGACGTTGGCCGACTGGAAGTCGGGGCGGATGGCCGGGATGCGCCCGTTCGGGGCCGGATCGGGCCGGCAGGACTCGGCGAACAGCCCGGCGTCCATGGTGAAACCGGTGCAGCGCAGCACGGCGTCGTAGTCGAGCACCGCCTGCTCGCCGTCGGCCAGCGTGTACGTGATCGCGGCCCGGTACCCCTCGTCCTCACGCCAGATCCGGTCCACGGTGCACTCCAGCACGGCGTGCAGGGTCTTGAACCAGTAGCTGTCCAGCAGCGCGCCGTACATCCCGCGCACGTGCCCGGGATGCTTGCTGGCCCATGTCATCCGTACCGGGCTGGGGCTGGCCAGGTGGATCACCGACGCGTACGGCAGCAGCGCCTGGGCCGTCTCGAACGCCGAGTTGCCCTTGCCGACGATCAGCACCCGCTGCCCGGTGAACCCGGCGCCGTCGGCGGGCACGTCCTCGTAGCCGGTGGCCAGCTCGATGCCGGGGATGGCGGGCACGTGCGGGCCGCCCCAGCCGGTCGCCACGATCACGCAGTCGGCGCGGTAGACCTCGCCGCCGGTGTGGACGGCGAACCGGCCGCCCTCCTTCTCCACCCGCAGCACCGGCGTGGAGTAGCGCACGCGCAGGCCGTGCACGCGCTGGAAGTCCGCCAGGTAGCGCACCAGGTCGTCGGCGTGCGGGAAGTACTCCTGCGAGTAGCTCGGGAACGCCAGCTCGGGGCCGTCGTTGAGCAGGGAGTTCCAGTCCCAGCGGAGCTGGATCTCGCGGTCCTTCTCGCCGGTGTGGACCTTGTTCAGCGAGATCAGCCGGCGGTGGCGCGGGTAGCGGCGGAAGAAGCCGCCGGGCGACTCCTCCCGCTCCAGGGTGACGTAGTCGGCCCCGGCCCGCTGCAGGAAGTGGCTGAGCTGGAGCCCGCCGGGGCCGGCGCCGATGATCAGGTAGCGGTGGTCGTGCGTCACCCGGCGTGTCCCGCCTGCTGGGGGGCGGGATGGCCGTAACCGTACGTCACGACGCGCTCGGCGGCCGTGGCGTAGACGGCGGGGTCGTCGGGGGCGTGCGTGGCCAGGCCGTCCACGTACCGGTTGAACATGCAGAACGCCGCCGCGATCAGCACCGTGTCGTGAACCTCCAGGTCGGTGGCACCCTCCGACTTGGCGGCCTCGACCAGGTCGCCGGTGACCTCTCGGCCGCCGCGCTGGACGGCGGCGGCGATCGCCAGCAGCGCCTTGAGCTTCCGCGAGATCTCCGCGCCGGCGGCGTCGGCGCGGACCCGGTCGACCAGTTCCATGCCGCCGGGGAGCTGGGCGGCGGCGAACGCGGCGTGCGAGGCCGTGCAGAAGCGGCACTCGTTCAACCCTGACACGTAGGTCGCGATCAGCTCCCGCTCGCCGCGCGTCAGCGTGCTGTCGCCGCGGAGCAACACCTCGGCCAGGGCGTTCAGCGGCTGCGCGGTCTCGGGGCGGAACGCGAAGAGGCCGCGAATTCCGGGCTCACCAGAATCGATGGCGATATGGGGCATTAATGCTCCTCAATTTCGGCCGGTCCGGTCGGTCACCTCCTGCATGATCGGGTCGCGGCTTCTTCACTGTCAACGTCCCCCTTTTCCTCATTTATGCGCCTATTTCGGACGCCTTCTTGTTTTGTGGATCTACGCAGCGTAAGGTCGCGAACGGCTCATAAGCCCTGTTTGCGATGGGACGGAATCCATGACCGAACATTCCAGCATCACTGTCGCCAGCGGTTTCTACGACGCTCTCGCCAAGGGCGACCTGGACGTTCTGCGAGACCTCCTCACCGACGACGTGGTCTTCCACGTTCCCGGCCGCGGCCCGATGGCCCGTGACTACCGCGGCAAGGAGGAGGTGCTCGGCTACCTGGCGCGGCTGGCCGAGGCCGCCACGGGCGGGCTGCGGCTGGAGCCGGAGGAGTACCTCGTCGGCGGGGACCGCGTGGCCGCGGTGCTGTCGATCCGTGGTGAGCGTGACGGCCGCACCCTCGATGACCACGGCCTGCAGCTCTTCCGGCTGGCCGGCGGGAAGATCAGCGAGCGGACGAGCTATCCGTACGATCCCTACTCCGTGGACGAGTTCTTCGCCTGACGGGCGGGCGCGGGCGCCCTCCGGAGCCCGCGCCCCGGCCCCCTCCAGGGCCCTCTTCGTGGCCGTTCTGCGTGGCTGTTCCGTGGCCGGTCGCCGAGCTCCCGTCGCGGCTCAGCAGGCCTCCTCCAGCTCGTCGGTCCATGTCGCCACGTACCCTCCGGTGAGCCGCGCCCGCTCGGCGTAGTGTTCGGGGTCGTCGCAGGCCAGCGTGGCCAGGCCGTCCACGTAGCGGTTGTACATGCAGAACGCCGCCGCGATCAGCACCGTGTCGTGAATCTCCTCGTCCGTGGCCCCTTCCCGCCTGGCGGTGTCCACGTGCTCGGGCGTGACGTCCTGGCCGCTGCGCTGCACGGCCGCCGCGATCGCCAGCAGCGCCCTGAGCTTGCCCGGGACGGGGGCGTTGTCGGGGTCGGCGCGTATCTGGTCGACCAGGTCCATGCCGCCGGGGACGCGGACTGCGGCGAAGGCGGCGTGCGTGTGGTAGCAGAAGCGGCAGCGGTTGAGCGACGACACGTGCGCCGCGATCAGCTCGCGCTCGCCGCGCGTCAGCGTGCCGTCGCCGCACAGGAGCACTTCGGAGAGCAGAGTCAGCGGCTGCGCGGCCTCCGGCCGGTAGCGGAACAGGCCGCGGATTCCCGGCTCGTCCGTACGTAACGTGATGTGTGCGGAGCTGCCGCCCGCGTGATTGACGAAATCCCGCCGGCGCGGTGGCCAATTCACGGTATTGGGCTTATCCAAAAAAGCAACGTTCGTCATTTTGTCCCTTTCGGATTCGTCGATGTCCGGCACTTTCAGTGTGCGGTGGTCACCTCCGCTGGGGCAGGTCGTGCGCGGCCATCAACGTGCAGGCCGCTGGCCGCTTCCTGCCAGCCGGCCGACGGCCGGGCCGGGGTGAGGAGCGGCCGGGAGGGCGCCACGGGTGACGTGACGGGGCCCACGGGTGAGCTGACGGGCTCCGTGGGCTGCCTGGCGGCTTCCAGAGATGGCCGGGCGGTCGTCACGGCGGTCGTCACGGCGGTCGTCACGGCGGTCGTCACGGCGGTCGTCAGGGCCCGCGTCAGGGCGCGCGTCACCGCGGGCCAGGCGGCGGAGTGCGGGTCGATGAGGGCGAAGTGCCCGGCGTCCTCGATCTCGGTGAGTGCGGCGCCCGTCCGTGCGGCGAACCTGCGGCTCATGTCCACGGGCACGAGCCGGTCGCGGGCGCCGTGCACGAGCGCGAGCCGGGCTTCGGGGGCGAGCGTGAGCCGGGACTCGGAGGCGACCGTGAGCCGGGTCTCGGGGGCGAGGGGCAGCAGCCGTACGGGGTCGGTCAGGTCGAGGAGTTCGGCGCGGCCGTCCAGCAGACGCGCCGCCGCCCCGTCGCCGAGGCCCGCGGCGAACGCCTCCCCCAGGTCCGACAGCGCCGCCAGCGCCACCACCGCGTCGATGGCGGGCTCGCCGTGCCAGGGGCAGGACGCGGGCAGGCGGTGGCGCGAGGCCGACCACAGGGCCAGCTGCCCGCCCGCCGAGTGACCGGCCAGGACGATCCCGCCGCTCTCCCGCCGCTCGGCGGTGACGCGGTCGACCGCGGCGGCCACGTCGTCGAAGGTGCCCGGGTAGCCGCCGCCTGCCTGGCCGAGCCTGCGGTACTCCGGCACGTACACCGGGTGCCCCATGGCGGCCAGCGCGGCCGCCATGGGGCGCGTGTGCGCCCTGTCGTACCGGGACAGCCAGAAGCCGCCGTGCAGCAGGACCACCGCCGGTGCGCTCTCCCGCGGCGGGAGGTAGACGTCGATGACCTGGTCGGGGTGCGGGCCGAAGCGGATGACGCGGTCGGGGGCCCTGACGGTTCTGGTCAGCAGCTCGTGGAAGGACATGCCGGGAGCGTAGGCCGGGGCGGGGTGGTGCCGCCCTGGCCCGGCGTGGCAGGAAGGTGCCGCCCCGATGCAGCAAGGGGACCCGGCGGGCCGCTGCCCGCCGGCGTGGGGGGCGCGCACCATGGTCGGGAGCGTGAAGCCACGTCAGGGGAAGGTACTGCCATGTCAGGATCTGGCACCTCAACGACGCCCGGGTGGGCGGTCCGCAAGGTCACGGTGATCGGGTGCGGGTTGATCGGCACGTCCGTGGGGCTCGCCCTGCGGCGGGCCGGCGTGCGCGTGGCACTCGCCGACCGCGACCCGCGCGCGGTGGAAACGGCCGTACGCAGAGGCGCGGGCGTGCCGTTGACCCGGGAGGCTCCGTCGATCGCGGGCGGGCCGCTGGGGGCAGGCGGGCCGTTGAGCGTGGAGGCGCCCTGGGGGCGGGGGCCTGCGGACGTGGTGGTGATCGCCACGCCGCCCTCCACCGTCGTGCCGGTGTTGCGGTGGGCGCAGGAGCACGGGCTCGGCGTGCTCTACACGGACGTGGCCAGCGTCAAGGCACGGCTGCTCGCGGGGGCGGAGGCGGCCGGGTGCGACCTGACGTCCTTCGTTCCCGGGCATCCCATGGCCGGGCGCGAGTCGTCCGGGCCCGGCGCGGCGAGCGCGGACCTGTTCGAGGGGCGGGCTTGGGCGGTGTGTCACCATCCGGCGCTGTCGCCGCCGGCTGTCCGGGCCGTGACGACGCTGGTGAGCACGTGCGGGGCGCGGGTGGTGCCGATGGAGGCGGAGGCGCACGACCGGGCCGCCGCCGCGGTGTCGCACGCCCCGCACGTGGTGTCGTCGTCGCTGGCGGCGCGTTTCGCCGGCTCGGGGGAGGCGGCGCTGATCCTCGCCGGGCGCGGGCTCCTGGACGTCACGCGCGTGGCGGGCGGGCCCTCCGGGTTGTGGCGCGACATCCTGGAGCACAACGCCGAGCCCGTCGCCGACGTGCTGGAAGCCGTCGCCGGCGACCTCAGCTCCGTGGTGGCCGCGCTGCGCTCCGGGGACCCGGCCCGCCTGCGCGCGCTCACCGACGTGCTCGGGGCGGGCAACGCGGGCCGCTCCCGCATCGTCAGCTCGTGGCCGGGCACGGCGGGCGGCCCGCGCGGCAGGCACGAGACCGCGGCCACCGGCTGAGCCGGGAACGCGCGCCCGGCACCGGACGAGCCCGCCCGCCCCGGACCACCCACGACGGACGGCTCCACGCCAGGACCGGCCCCATGCCGGGCGCGCGTGCTGGTGGGTGCGGTGTGCCGGGTCAGACGTAGAGCGTGTGAGGGGGAAGGCCGCACAGGGTGCGGCCGTACAGCTCGGCGCCGGTGGCGGGGTGGGTCAGGCTGTGCAGGGACATGGTGGCCAGGTCACGGGCGATGCGGTGAAGAGGCTCGTCGTCGCGGATCGACGTCTCGTCACCCGACGCGGCCAGCGTGTCGGCCGCCTGCCTGGCGAGCCTGCACACCTCCCCCGCCTCCGCCCGCGCCCTGGCGCGCTCGGCCAGGCTCCACGGCTCCGCCCGCGCCGCCTTGCCGTCGATGAGCGCGGCCAGGCGGCGCGTGTGGAAGTCCGCCTCGTCGATCTTCATGGTGGCGTCCGCGACCTGGAGGTGGGTCATGGGCGCGGCGGCCCGGCTCTCGTAGTCGGTGTCGGCGAGCCGCCCGTACGTGACGCGCTCGGAGAACGCCTCCCTGGCGGCGCGCGCGAGCCCGAGCGCCGCGCCGGCGGCGCAGACGGAGGCGAACGGCACCAGCGGCGCGCGCGGCGGGGCGCCCCGGAGGGCATCACGCAGCGGCAGCACGCGATGGGCGGGGACGAACAGGTGGTCGGCGACCAGGCCGGCGCCGCCGCAGCCGCGCAGCCCCGGGGCGTCCCACCCGTCCACGAGCCGCAGGTCGGAGGTCCGGGCCAGGGCCAGGACGTGCGTGGGCCTGCCGTCGGCGCCCACCCGCATCGCGGCGATGAGCTGCCACTGGCTGTACGCCGCCCCGGCGATCTGCCCCCACCTGCCGTTGATCTCGATGCCGTCACCGGTCTCGAAGGCCATCGCGGTGGGGCGCAGGGTGCCGCACATGCGCACGTCCGCGCCGTGGAACACGTCCTCCTGCGCCTGGCCGGGGAACATCGCGCAGGCCCACGCCGCGCTCCAGGAGGCCGCGGCGGCCCAGGCGGCGGCGCCGTCGGCCCTGGCCAGCTCGGCCGCGACCGCGGCCACGGTGGCCGCGTCCGCCTCGTAGCCGCCGAAGCGGGCGGGCACGCACAACCGGAACACGCCCGCCAGCGTCATGGCCTCGACGGTCTCGGCGTGCGGCGCGCCGTTGCGCTCGGCCCAGGCCGCCCTGCCGCGCAGCGCCCGCGCCAGGTCGGCCGCGCGGGCGACGAGCTCGGCCCCGCTGGGCGTCGGGAGATTCAGCATCGCGCCTCCTCGTCGGCCGCCAGGGATCGCGTCGCCACCGCCGCCGGAGCCCCGCGTGCCGTCGTCAACCGAGGCTCGCACTCCCCCGCCGCGCGTACATCTCCTGAATTGCGCTCTTCGGCGCCGGGCACGGCATGAGAACACCGCATTCGCGCGGGCGGTTACCGTCGCTGACAGGGGAATCCGAACGGAGTTCATCATGCGACGTATTCGCGTTTCCAAGCCCACCAAGAAGCCCACGCCCGCCCAGCCCGACCTGCGCACTCCCGCCGGTAGGAAGCTGCCTTTCTAGGCTGGCAGGAAACGGCGACAGGAAGGCAGCTTCCTGCCGCCGTACCACCCTTCCGCGGCATTCACCTGAGGGCGATCATGAAAGAAAGTCGAGATTCGACGGGTGAACTGACATGACGATTGTTGCGGAATTCGAGCCTTATCCGATGCCGGACACGGGCGAGCTGCCCGAGAACACTCCGCCGTGGACGCCCGATCCGCGGCGCGCCGTGCTCCTGTTGCTCGACATGCGGAACAGCGTGCTGGACGCCTTCCCGCACGGCGAGGCCCCGCTGCGCGACCTGCTGAGGAACGTGGCGGAGCTGCGCGAGCAGTGCACGCGGTCGGGCATGCCCGTGGCGTACGCGGCGCAGCCCGGCCTCATGACCGAGCAGCAGCAGGGCCTGCTCAGGGACTTCCAGGAGGAGCGCGGGCTGCGGCTGGATCCCGCGCAGCGGCGCTTTCCCGAGTGCGTGGCGCCCAGGGCGCACGACTGGCTCATCGCCAAGAAGCGGTACAGCGCCTTCCACGAGTCCACGCTGTTGTGGCGGCTGCGCGAGTCAGGCCGCGACCAGCTCGTCATCGCGGGCGTGTACGCCCACGCCGGCGTGCTGGCCACGGCGCTCGACGCCTTCACCCACGACGTCCAGCCCTACATCGTGGCCGACGCCATCGCGGACCGCACCGCTGCCGAGCACCTGCAGACGCTCCGCTTCGTGGCCGGCTCCTGCGGCGTCACAATGACCACCAAGCAGCTCCTGACCCAATTGCGCACGCTCTGAGATGCCACGTCCCGTACCTCGATTCAGGCTGGGGTGAAGATCCCCAGGTCAGAATCGAGGTACGCGCATGCTCACGGAAGCGGCGCCCGCCGGTCTCAACGCGCGGCATCACAAGGCCGCGCTCGGAGCGTTCATGGTGATCGTGGTCGCCCACTGGGGCGAGCACATCGCGCAGGCCGTCCAGGTGTACGCGCTCGGCTGGCCGCTGAAGGAGGCGCGGGGCCTGCTGGGCGTGCCGTTCCCGTGGCTCGTCTCCTCCGAGTGGATGCACTACGGGTACGCGCTGGTCATGCTGATCGGCCTGGTCCTGCTGCGGGGCGGGTTCGTCGGCAGGTCCCGCACGTGGTGGAACGTCTCGCTCGGCATCCAGGTCTGGCACCACCTGGAGCATCTGCTCCTGCTGGTCCAGGCGCTGGCGGGCGCGAACCTGCTGGGCCGTCCCGCGCCGACGAGCCTCATCCAGCTCCTGGTGCCGCGCATGGAGCTGCACCTGTTCTACAACGCTCTGGTGTTCGCCCCGATGGTGGTGGCGGTGCTGCTGCACCGGCGTCCCCGCGTGCCGGAGGGCGCCCGCATGCGCTGCACGTGCGCGGTGGCGCCGAGCTGGTGACGAGCAGATGACGACGCCCATGACGACGCCCATGACGACGCCGGGGACACCGCAGGTGACTGCGCCGGAGACGACGCCGGAGACACCGCCGGTGACGACGCCGGTGACGGCCAGGCGGGCGCGCCTGTCCGTCTTCACCGTGACGCTCACGCTCTTCGCGGGCCTGCTGGTCTTCCTGGGCGCGCAGAACGCCGGCACGGTCGTGAGCGCCGCGTTCGCGGACGGCCAGGCGGGCCGCTTCGTGCCGCGGGAGCTGAGCTGTGTTCAGCACCCCGGCCACGAGTCGTGCGTGTGGACCGGCGACTTCGCCTCCGCGGGCGGGACGGTCCTGCTGCGCGGAGTCGAGCTGTACGGCAGCGACCGCACCACGCACCGGGCCGGCCTGCCGGTTCCCGCCGTGGACGTGGGCGCCCCGGCCCGCGTGTACGGGCCCGGCGGCTCCGGCGAGTGGATGTTCCGGGCCCTGCTGCTGGCCGCCGCGGCGGCCATCCTGTGGTCCCTGTACGGCAGGCGTCCCCGCCGCACCCCGGCCCCGCCTGCCACCCGTCCGTGACGTCGTGCACGGACAGGCCCCGCCTTCCGGCTGCCACGCCTTCGTGACAGCGGGAGGGACGGGGCCTCTCGCCTTCAGGCGGCCACGAGCAGGGCGTCGTCCGCCACGCGCGTCGTGCGCCCCGGCAGCGCCCTCCTCTCGGCGACCGTGACGGCGCTCTCCTCGGTGATGACCGCCACGGTGGCGACGTACCCGTCACCGGGGTGCAGCGAGCGGAAGCGCACGTGCGCGGGAGGGATGTCGAGCGGCCAGCTCAGCAGCGCCGGCTCGGCGAAGGGCCCGCTGACCTCCACGTCCTTGGGCGAGACCCGCAGGCCGTGCCCGGTCGCCTTGAGTGCCGCCTCCTTGCGCACCCAGAGCCGGACGAAGGCCTCGTAGCGCTCGTGCCGCGGCAGCGACTCGAGCTGGGCCTGCTCCCACGCCGTGAGCGCGCAGCGCGCCAGGTCGTCCACGGGCTCGGCGGGAACGGCCTCCACGTCCACGCCCAGCGGCCCCTCCTCGGTCAGCGCCACCACGACCCGGTCACCGGAGTGCGAGATCGACACGTGCAGGTGGGCGCCGTCGCCCTTCAGCTCGGGCTTGCCGTGATAGCGGTCGCAATCCGGGCAGGAACGGTCGACGGCCACCTCCTGCGGGCTGGTGCCGAGCTGGGCGGCGCTCGCCGTCCGCAGCAGCCACGCTCCCGTGACGAAACGGCGGCGGTCGGCCGGGCGGCGGAACCTGGCCGCCCTGCCCAGCTCGCGCTCGCTCAGCACCACGGCCATGCTCTCCTCGGTCCGGTCGTCCGGACCCGCCCACCAGATCTGGCACTGTCCCTGTGTCAGCACCGAAGCAATCATCTGTCGTCCTCCCTGGCGTTACGCGTGACAAGGCGGTGGCAGCCCACCAGTTCCCACCGGTCCACTTCCGGGCTCGCGAGGATCTCCCGCACCCGCTCGCCCACCTGCGCGCTCGTGAGCGGCTCGTCGGGGCGGACGCGGATGACGATGGCGCCGGTGGCCTGCGCGAGGTCCTTGTGCCAGCCGGCGGGCAACAGCGCCATGATGCGGATGCCGTCCACCGGCGAGGCCGGCAGCGGCAGGCCGTGCGCCTGGCGCATCGTCAGCTGGATCACCATGGCGGCATGCACCTCCGTCTGCGGAGGAAAGTGCGCTTCATGTCGGGCCTCCCTGCTCTGAGCCATCTCTTCACAGCTCCACTGTGCGGTCGCGGAGGCTGCCGATCGAGGCGTCGGGGAGGCAGGAAGCTGCATGCCGGGCACCGCATGCTGTCAGACAGGCCCTGAGCGGCCTGCCGGGAGGGGTCGGAACGGGGCCCGTCGCGGAAGCTCGCGAGCACGCGAAAGCCCGGCCTCGGTCACACCGAGGCCGGGCTGGAGGCGCGGCCGTCAGCCCCGCCGGTGGGCGGGGCCGGGGAGGGCCGGCAGGGTCAGAGCGAACCGGTAAGGGCTGACAGGGTCAGAGCGGACCGAAATGCGGGCCGAACGGGGCCGGCAGGGTCAGAGCGGGACGTTGCCGTGCTTGCGCGGCGCGCTGTGCTTGCGCTTGTCGCGCAGCATGGCCAGGCCGCGGGCGATCGCCATCCTGGTCTCCGCGGGATCGATCACGTCGTCGACGAGCCCGCGCTCGGCGGTGTAGGTGGGGTGGATGAGCTCGCGCTTGTAGCGTTCGAGAAGCTCGGCGCGCTCGGTGACGGGGTCGGCGGCCGCGGCGAGCTGCCTGCGGTAGATGATGTTGACGGCGCCTTCCGCGCCCATCACGGCGACCTCGTTGGTCGGCCAGGCCAGCGACAGGTCGGTGCCGATGGAGCGGGAGTCCATGACGATGTAGGCGCCGCCGTACGCCTTCCTGACGATGACGGAGATGCGCGGCACCGTCGCCTCGCAGTAGGCGTACAGCAGCTTGGCGCCGTGCCTGATGACGCCCTCGTACTCCTGGTCCTTGCCGGGCAGGAAGCCGGGCACGTCCACGAGCGTCACCAGCGGGATGGAGAAGGCATCACAGAATCGCACAAACCGCGCGGCCTTCTGGGCGGCCTTCGCGTCGAGCACACCGGCCAGCACCGTCGGCTGGTTGGCGACCACGCCGACCACCTCACCGTCGATCCTGGCCAAGGCGCAGATCACGTTGCCCGCCCAGTTCCGGTGCGTCTCCAGGAACTCCCCGTCGTCCACCAGCTCCGCCAGCACCTCACGCATGTCGTACAACTTGTTCTGCTCAGCGGGGACGATCTCGGCAAGCCTGGGACGCAGGTCGGTGGCCGCGCCGCAGGGCGGCCCGGCGGGCGGCCGGCCCAGGTTGTTGCTCGGCAGCATCGACAGCAGGTCGCGCACCGAGGCCAGGCACTCCTCCTCGTCGTCGTGGACGAACGTGGCCACGCCCGAGCGGCTGCCGTGCACCTGGGCGCCGCCGAGCTCGGCGTGCGTCACCCGCTCGCCCGTGACCGCCTCGACCACGTCGGGCCCGGTCAGGTAGAGCTGGGCGGTGTCGCCGGCCATGAACGTGAAGTCGGCCAGCGCCGTGGAGTAGGCCGCGCCGCCGGCGCACGGGCCGAGCACCACGCTGATCTGCGGGATCACGCCGGACGCCTGCACGTAGCGCTGGAAGATGCCGCCGTAGCCGTTCAGCGACAGGACGCCTTCCTGGATCCTGGCGCCGCCGCTGTCGTTCAGCCCGATGAACGGCGCGCCGGTGGACAGCGCCAGCTCCATCACCTTCTGGATCTTCAGGGCGTGCGCCTCGCCCAGCGAGCCGCCGTAGATGGTGAAGTCCTGCGCGTAGACGAACACGCGGCGGCCGTCGATCGTGCCCGAGCCGGTGACGACCCCGTCGGTGTGCGGCCGCTGCCGCTCCATGCCGAGCCCCTGCGCGCGGTGCCTGCGCAGCATGTCGAGCTCGACGAACGAGCCCTCGTCCAGCAGGAGGTCCAGCCGCTCGCGCGCGGTGCGCTTGCCCAGGGCGCGCTGCCGCTCCACGCCCCGGTGGTCGCCGTCGGCGACGTCCTGGCGCAGCCTGCCCAGGTCGTCACGGAGCCGGTCCATCGAGGGGGGCGCCGGCCGTACGGCCCGTTCGAGTTCTTCTGCGGTGATGTCCAGCTCAGAGATGCTCATCGTCTTCTCCTAACAGGCGTCTCCGATTCCTTCAGTGAAAGATCGGAGCGCGCCTGGTGTCACCTCTTCGTGTGCCGGACCGCACCGTCAGATCCAGTTCTCCTCCTTGGCCCGCAGCGCCGCCTGGAAGCGGTTGTTCGCGCCGAGCCTGGCCATGAGGTCGGCGACGTAGCGGCGGTAGGTGCGTACGGAGATGTCGAGCTCGCGGGCGGCGATCTCGTCCTTGTCGGCCGTCGCCATCACGGTGAGGATCCGCTGCTCCATCTGGGACAGCGCCGGCTCCTCGTCGGGCGGGTCGAGGTGGTGGCGCAGCTCGACGGCGCCCTTCCACAGGCCCTCGAAGTAGATGTAGAGCTGGGAGATCAGCCCAGGCTCGCGCACCAGGAGCGCCCCCGCGGAGTGGTGCGAGGGGTCGATGGGCACGACGGCCACGCTGCGGTCGTACATCAGCATGCGGTCCATGTGCTGGTCGGTGATGCGGATCTCGGCGCCGAGGTTGACCAGCTCGCGCAGGTACGACAGCATGCGTGGATCCTCGATCGCCTTGGGGTGGAAGATCTGCTTGAGCGCCAGCCCGCGGCGCAGCGACCGCTGGTCGAGCGGCAGCGCCGACTCGATCATCACTTCGGTGAACGGGCCGCCCGGGTGCAGGCAGAGCGTCTCCTTGTAGCAGAAGAAGGCCAGGTCGTCGAGGCGCTGGCGGACGCGTGCCCCGTCCTCGACCCGCTCGATGTCGAGGATCGAGGCGACCTTGTCGCCCTCCCGCTTGTCGTCCTGGAAGGAGGAGATGGCGTCGCGGGCGCTGAACACCCGCCGGATCTCCGCGTTCAGCTCCTCCAGGCGCTGCTCCACCAGGCGCTCGATGGCGACGCGCGGGTCGGTGGCGGTGACGCGGTAGCGGTCGGTGAGATCGAGCATGGACAGCCTGCCGAGCAGGTCCACGGCCTCCTCGACCGTGTCGGGGTCCATGCCGAGCGCCTCCGGCACGGAGCCGACGCCCTCGCCCTTGTGTTTGAGGAAGAAGCGGTAGACCTGTTCCGCCTGCGGGGTGATGCCTATGACCGAGAGATCCATCGCGCACCTCCTGCCCGCACATGGAGCTCCTGGCACCATCATCGGAGCCGGGACGCGCCGTGTCCTCTCGCAACGTGCGGTGTCAGGGGATGGGGCTCAGGGGATCGGGCAGGGCAGGACGGTGGCCGACCGGGTGGCGCGGTAGCAGGCCGCGCCGGGGCACACCACCTTGACCACCTGACCGGCGGACTCCGGCTCCACCGCGACGGGCTCGTGCCCGAACCGGTGCCCGGCGATCTCCGGCCAGCTCGCCGGGCGCAGCCCGCCGAGCTCGTGCACCAGCGAGGTGTCGGCGTCGACGGCCATGCTCTCCAGGTACGCCGCGTAGTCCCCCTCGCGGTGCCAGACCGCGAAGCGCCGCATCGAGTCGGGCAGCGGGAGCGTGTGCCACGGCTGCGCCCTGGACGCCATGGCCAGCAGGAACGCCTCGCTCACCGCCGACTTCACCGTACGGTCGGCGGCGACGGCCAGCGCGCCCGCGTCCCCGCCGACGGTCACCAGGGCGACGCTGGCGTCCTGCGCCGACAGCACGAACGCCGACACCCGCAGCCCCAGCCCGGTGGCCGCCGCCATCACTCCGGGCGGCAGCAGCCGGTCGAGCTGCTCCGACACCCGCAGCAGCGGCCGGCGCGGGTCGGCCCACCACCGCGCGACCACGTCGTGGGCGAAGATCTCCGCGATCGCCTCGGCCACGCCGTGGTCCACCACGCCGCTCGTGGCCGGCTCGACCCGGCACTCCTGCCGCTCCAGCCACACCACCTCGGCGGGCAGCAGGTAACGGTTGCCGCTCAGCAGGCCCACGCCCGGCAGCATGACGCCCGCGCCCTCCGGCGGGCCGTCCATGAAGTCGTCCAGCCGCAGCTCCTTGCCGGCGCGCGGCCGCGTGCCCCGGTCCGGCCGCCCGGCCAGCTCGCGCAGCGCGCGCACCGCCGCGGCCCTGGCCCGCGCACGGCTCCGCGTGCGCGCCTCGTGCCCGGCGAAGCCGGCCACGATCACCGCGACCTCACCGGCGCCCCCACCGGCCGCCTCCGCGTAGGCCAGGTGAACGGCGCCGCCCAGGCAGTCGACCACCTCGCCCACTCCGGCGGTCGACCACGAGCCTGCGGGCATGGACGCCATTGCCACTCCTCAGCCGGGTACAGGGAAGCCTGCGTGCCTTCAGTACAGGTGGCGCCCGCCACGGCAGTCAACGTGCCGCCCCGCATCGAGCAATCGCAGAGAAGCCCGCCGCTGACAGCAACCTGCCAGCCACGCCCAGCTTGCTGCCCGGCCCGCCGCTGTCGCCGCGCGGGCGCCCGCGTGCACCGTGGAGGCATGGAATCCTTCAACATCACCACGCGGTTCCTCGGCGCAGGCCGGGCCGACGCCACCGCTCTCATCACCCGTGCGGGCCCGATCAGCTACGGCGAGCTGCGGTCCCTGGCCGCCCGGGCCGGCAACGCGCTGCGCGCGCTCGGCGTGCGCCGCGGCGACCGCGTCCTCATCGCGGCCGGCGACGGCCCCGAGTTCGTCGCCACCTGGTACGGCGCGCAGCAGATCGGCGCGATCACCGCCGAGGTCTACACCTACCTGCGGCCCAAGGACTACCGCTACTTCGTCGACTACACCAAGCCCAAGGTCGTCCTGGCCGACCCCGCCGTCCTGGACAACCTGCGCGCCGCGGGCGCGAGCGACCTGCTGGTGACGGGATACCCGCGTGGCGGGCTGCGCGCCGGCGAGCACCACTTCGACACGCTCGTCGGCGCCCAGTCCGACAGGCTGGACCCGGTGCCCGTCGCGGCGGACGATCCGGCGATCTGGAAGTTCACCACCGGCAGCACCGGCGCGCCGCGCGCCTGCGTGCTGCCCGCGCGCAGCCCGCACCGCAGCTTCGAGTGGTACGCGCGCGGCGTGCTCGGCATCGGCGAGGACGACGTCGTGCTGCCGGTGCCGAAGCTGTTCTTCGGTTACGCCCGGGACCTGGCCGCGCTGTTCCCGTTCGGCGCCGGCGCGGCGGGCGTGGTCTTCCCCGAGCGGAGCAGGGCCGAGACCATCTTCGAGCTGATCGCCGAGCACCGCCCGACGATCCTGGTGAACGTCCCCACGATGATGAGCGCGATGCTCGCCCACCCCGACGCCGCCAGGCAGGACCTGAGCTGCCTGCGGCTGTGCACGTCCGCGGGCGAGCCGCTGCCTCCCGAGTTGCACCGGCGCTGGCTCGACACCTTCGGCGTGGAGGTGGTCGACGGGATCGGCTCGTCGGAGGCGTACCACATCTACCTGTCGAACCGGCCCGGGCGGGTGCGTCCCGGCACGCTGGGCGAGCTGGTGCCCGGTTACCGCGCCAGGGTGCTGGACGAAGGCGGCGCGGAGGTCCCGGACGGGGAGGTCGGCCGGCTGGAGATCACCGGTGACACGGTGGCGGCGGAGTACTGGCAGGAGCCGGTCAAGACGGCGCGCACGTTCGTACGCGAGCGCACCGTCCTGTCCGGCGACCTGGTCAGCAGGGACGCCGACGGGTTCTACCGCTTCCACGGCAGGGCCGACGACCTGCTGAAGGTGGGCGGGGTGTGGATCGCGCCGGCGGAGATCGAGAACTGCCTGCTGACGCATCACGCGGTGCGCGAGTGCGTGGTGGTCGGCGAGCAGGCGGGCGGGCTCAGCAGGCCGCGGGCCTACGTGGTCGCCACCTCGCCCGTGTCGGCTGAGGAGCTGAAGGCGTACGTGCGGGGCAGGCTGGCGCCGCACAAGTTCCCCAGGGAGATCACCCTCGTGCCCAGCCTGCCGCAGACGGCCAACGGCAAGGTCGATCGCCGCGCCCTGGCCGCCTAGAATCCGTCCCTGTAGTCACCCCCCGAACGAAGAGGTTCCTCATGCCGGAGCTCCACGACCCGACCGCCACGTTCCAGGAGTTCGACCGCGACGCCGACGGATACATCACGCGCGAGGAGTTCACGCTCGCCATGAGCTCGCGCGGCGAGGAGGTCACCGCCGCCGAGCTCGACTCGATCTTCAAGGTGTCGGACGAGCACGACGGCGACGTGGACGGGCGTATCTCGCTCGCGGAGTTCCTGGTGGCCTGGCACAAGTGACGCGCGCGTGCGCGCGGGTCCGCGCCGTGAGCAGCCGGGCGGGGCGTCCGGCCGCTCGGCCCGCGGCTCCTCGGGCCGCGTGCCCGTCCAGGGCTTTTCTGGCCGCGTGCCGGCCCGGGGCTTCTCAGGCCGCGTGCCGGCCCGGGAACTGGCCGGGGCGGCGCCCCGCGCCCGCGGGGCCGCGGTAGGCCTGGGCGATGTCCAGCCACCGGTCGGCCTCCTCGCCCACCGCGGTGACCGCGACGTCGGCGCGGTGCCGGCGCCTGGTCACCAGGAGGCAGAAGTCCTCGGCGAGCCCGCTGACGCGCTGGTCCGCGTCCTCCGGCCCGTAGGCCCACAGCTCGCCGGCGGGGCCGGTGATCTCGAAGCGGAACTCTCCGGGCGGCGGGGTCAGGCCGCGCGACAGGTAGCCGAAGTCCTTGGTGAGCACGGCGAACACCACCAGGTGCTGGAGGCTGGCCCCACGCTGGAGCGGCACCCCGAGCGCGTCGGCGATGTCCTGCCCGTGCGCGAACTGCTCCATGATGCCCGCGCAGGCGAGCACGATCGGCGGCAGCGGGTTGACCAGCCACGGCACGGTCCGGTCCGGCGGCACCGAGGCCAGGCCGGTGACCGCGGCCGCGCGCTGCGCGCGCCACTTGGCCAGCAGGGTGCCGGGCGTGTCGTCGGCGAACGCCTTGAGCGCGGCGTTCACCGCGCCGTCGAAGTTGTGCTGCGCGTCCTTGGTCATGGCCTGGAACGCCTCGGCGTCCGTGGCCGCCGTGGCCGCCAGCCGGAACACGAACGTCAGGTGCGCGATCTGGTCGGCGATCGTCCACCCGGGGGCGGGTGTGGGGAGCTGCCACTGGGCCGGCTCCAGGCCCGCCACCAGGCTGTCGAGCTGGTCGCCGTCCGAGGCCAGGTCGCCGAGCACGGCGTCTAGTTCGCTCATGGGTCTGTCCTTTCCACCGATGAACCGTTGACTGGAGAAAGCGCGGGCAGCCGGCCGCCGACGCGGCGCGCGGCTGACAGGCTGGCCCACGCGGTGAGCTCGATGAGCGAGCGGTCGTCCTGGCCGGTCCTCCGGCAGGCCTCGACGACGCCGTCGTCCACCTGGTACGGGGCCAGCGCCGTCAGCAGGGCCAGCGCCGCGGCCGGGCGCAGCCCGGCCGGCAGCCCCGCCGTCGCCTCGGCCACCCAGGCGCGGCTGGACGGCCCCGCAGTCCTCGCCTCCGCGCGCCCGGCGCGGCCCAGAGGTTCCGCAGTCCTTGCCTCCGCGCGCCCGGCGCGGCCCGGCGGTCGCGGGGGCGGGCCGTCTGGCCAGGACGCGAGCCGTTCCGACACCAGGTCGCGCACCGGGGCGGGCACCGAGCGCAGCCCGCACGCCTCGATGGCGGCGGACGCCCTGGCGAACGCGTCGGCCAGCGGGCCGCTGCCCGCCCACGCCAGGTCGGGCGGCAGGGGGGCGGCGGGCAGCAGCGGCAGCGACTCGCCGGGTGGCGCCGTCCGGCGGGCGGCCGGGCGCATGAGGCGGCCGAAGGCCCGCAGGGCGGGCCCGCGCACGCGGCCGGGCACCTCGGGAGGCAGCGGCGAGTCCCCGAGGAACACCGCCACCATCCTGTTGAGGTAGTGGAAGGTGACCGCCACCGCGATGAGCTCGGACTCCAGCGCCGCTGACCGCTCTCCCACCGCCGCGAGCCCGGCTCCCGGTGGCGGCCACGCCCTCGCCGCGAGCAGCCCTGGCGCCGGCGGCCGCCCCGCCGCCGCGGGCCGCTCGCCTGTGGTCCGGGCCCACGCCGCCACCGCCGCGAGCGCGGGATCGTCGTGTCCCGGCAGGCCGCGCAGCGTGGCCTGGTGCACGTCCACGCAGTACGGGCAGGCGTTGGCGGCCGAGACCTCGGTCGCCACGACCTCCTTGACCACCCGCGCCGCCACGCCCCCGCACAGCAGGGACTCGCGCAGCATCATCCAGCTCGCCGCCAGCGCCTCGGGCGCGGGTGAGTGCAGCAGCACCGGCGGGGCGGCCATGCCGAAGTCCCGTACGAGCTGCTCGTACACCCGCTCCACCAGCCCGCGCGCAGCGCGCGGCGGCACCGGTGAGACGTGGCGCACCTGAGCGAGCACGCCGCGCGCCGTCACCCGGGCGAGCATCCGGCCCACGTCACCCTCCCAGGGCGGGCACCAGCGGCGCGGTGCCGCGACGGCCGCCGGTGGAGCCGTCGGGGGCGGGCGCGCCGTAGGTGACCTCGACGCCGCGTTCCCGGGCCGCCCGGACGATCGCGGGCACGGCGCGCTCGGCGAGCGCGGAGATGGTCATGGCCGGGTTCACCGTCAGCGCGGCCGGGACGGCGGAGCCGTCGGTGACGAAGATCCCCGGGTGGCCGCGCAGCTCGTGCCGGTCGTCGAGCGCGGAGGTACGCGGGTCGTCGCCGATGCGGCACGAGGCCAGCGGGTGCACCGTGTACGCGCCGACCAGGTCGTTCGTCCACGGCGTCACGGTGGCCAGGCCGTCGCGCTCCAGGATGTCCCTGCACTCGGCGTCGGCCATCGCCCACGCGGCCTGGGTGTTGAGCGTCGGCTTGTAGCTGAGCGTGCCGAGGCCGAGCATCTGCTGCGAGAGCCTGTCGGCGTTGCCGCGCGCCGGCGGCGGGCCGAACACGCCCTCGTTGTCGTCCTCGATCATCTGGAAGATGATCAGCCACTTCTGCCAGTGGCTCAGCATCTCCTTCTTGTCCAGGCCGAACCAGCGCGGGTCCGGGCCGCCGGGCATCGCGAGGATGGTGCCGAGCCCCGGCGGGAAGTAGAGCTGTTCCAGGGAGAAACGGGTGTATTCGGGCAGCGAGCCGTCCAGGCGGTCCCAGTTGGCCACCGTGGGGCCCTTGCCGATCTGGAACGCCGCCGGGTCGAGCTCCAGCCCGAGCACCTCGCGTACCCGCTCCTCGTTCAGCACCGCGGTGTTGAGCCGCTCGCCGTTGCCGGAGAAGTAGCGGCCCACGGCGTGCGGCATCGGGCCGAGCGCGGCGGCGCTGCGCTGCAGGATGACCGGCGTGGCCGCGGCGCCCGCCGCGAGTACGACGACCTTGGCGTCGATGCAGCCCTCGCCTGCCGTGATCCGGTAGTCCTCGGCGTCGACGAGCTGGTAGTGCACGCGGTAGCCGCCGTCGGGGCTCTTGGCGATGCTCTGCACCTCGTGCAGCGGCCGGATCCCGGCCCCGTGCGCGAGCGCGGCCGGCAGGTAGTTGAGCAGGAGCGACTGCTTGGCGTCGAAGCGGCAGCCGGCCATCATCCAGTTGCAGTTGGTGCAGGCGGCGGTGTCCACGGCGGCGGGCACGGGGTTGGCGGTGCGGCCGGCGTGGCGGCAGGCGGCGGCCCAGAGCCCGCCGGAGTACGACACGTCGTCCCAGCCCTGCCGGGTGATCGCGATCGACTCGGCCACGCGGTCGTACCAGGGGTCGAGCGAGTCGCGGGTGATCGCCGACGGCCACATGCGCCGGTTGACGCTGCCGCGGCGCTCGAACACGAAGCGCGGCGCGCGGGGCATCGCGGCGAAGTAGACGACGCTGCCGCCGCCCACGCAGTTGCCGCCGAGGATGCTCATGCCGTCGCCGACGGTGAAGTCGAAGATGCGCGTGTAGGACGAGCCGAGCTTGAAGTCGTGCTCGTACTCGCCGGTGCTCAGCCACGGGCCGCGCTCCAGCATGACGACGCGGGCCCCGCCGGCGGCCAGGTGGTAGGCGGTGATCGCGCCGCCGAAGCCGGTGCCGACCACGAGCACGTCGGTGCGCTCGACGCTGTTCATGCGGGACTCCCTGTGTCGGTGGTGCCGGGGTGGAGGTCGGCGAGCGGCCTGCCGTACGAGAAGGAGGGGAAGCGCCACAGGCCGTCGGCGCCCGGCCTGGACAGGCCCATGGAGGTCAGGCCGGGATGCCCGGCGGCCAGCGCGCCGGCCGTGCTCGTGTGCGCGGCGGAGTCGTAGGCCATGTAGCAGAACAGGGACAGCAGCACCCACAGCGACTTGTCGGGGTGGCCTGGCGCGGTGAGCACGCGGACGAGGTCGGTGCGCTGCCCGAAGCTGAGCGCCACGAACGGCGGGACGTCGGCGTCCAGGTCGAGCCCGTGCTGCCCGGCGTGCTCGCGGGCGTGGTCGTTCAGCGCGCGGGCGTAGTCGCCGAGGCTCTGGCTGATGCCGGTGGCGTCCCAGTGGATCAGCTCCATCGCGCCCGCGGCCACCGCGCCGCCGGTGGTGCTGGCGCCGGCCACCGCCCTGTCCTGGTCGCCGCGCTTGGCGCCGGGGATGATCGTGTCGGCGAACGCCTCGAGCGTGGTGACGACGCTCGTGTCGTGGTCCGCGGGGAGCTGTGCGCTCATGGGGCCTTCCTTAGGTGGATGAGGCGTCCAGCGCGTCCCTCAGGGTGTTCAGCGCGCGGACGGTCTGGCTGCGTACCGTGGATGACTCGTTGCCCAGGACCTGCGCGGTCTCCTCCACGCTGCGGTCCTCCCAGAAGCGCAGGAAGATCGTGGCGCGCTGGCGCGGGCCGAGCCTGGCCAGCGCGTCCCTCAGCACCATGCGCTGGCTCACGGGGACGTACGGGTCGCGGGCGGCGCCGGCCTCCGGCGGCACGCCGAACAGGACTTCCCTGGTCCATCGCGACGACCTGCGGTCGCTGATGAGCAGCCGGGTCATGACGCGGCGCGCGTAGGGCGCCATCGTGTCCCGCCGGTCGAGCTCCGGCCAGCGCAGGAAGATCGTCATGAGTGTCCGCTGGACCAGGTCGTCGGCCTCGTGCCAGTCGTCGGACAGCGCGAAGGCGATCCGCCTCAGCGCGGGCCTGGTCCGCTGGACGAAGCACGTGAATTCGTGTTCGCCCCGCCCTTCGGCCATAATCGCTCCCCCGGTTTTCCCGTCGGTCGATATCCAGAGAATCGATCGGCGTACTATGCGGCACAACCCCTATAGGCGCGCGGCGCGCCCTTATTCGAGCGGGCACCCCTAATTGCGACGGCTCGACCCCTATTTCCGCGCCGCGGCCGCTTCATTGCGCAGGGGGCGCTCATACGCTCGGGTGATGGGCACCCTGCCGGGCCGCCACCGCGGCCCTCCCCCGCACTCCGGCCTTCTCCGGCCAGTTGACAACAATCAACAGGATTTTGCAAGGAAAAATCACCGCGAGACACCGGGCAATGACCCAGCGATTTTCTCGGGAATTATTTCGCGAACCGTGCAGCATTGGCGCGAGCTCAGCGCGTGTACCTCCGAAGAGCATTTATCGACGCGTATCCGGAATGCACGCCTCACCGGCCGATCCGGAAGCGGGAGGCCACATGGACGACGTCATTGAACGAGCGGTCATGCGAGTGATCGAGGACATCCAGGTGAACTTCGGTGAGCAGATCACCATCGACGACATGGCGCACACCGCGATGTTCAGCAAGTTCCACTTCTCGCGGGTCTTCCAGCGGGTCACGGGCCTGTCGCCCGGCCGGTTCCTGTCGGCGGTGCGGCTGCGCGAGGCCAAGCGGCTGCTCGCCTCGACCTCGCTGAACATCGCCTACATCAGCCACCAGGTCGGCTACTCCAGCGTCGGCACGTTCAGCAGCCGGTTCACGCGCAGTGTGGGCCTGTCACCCAGCCGGTACCGCCAGGTCCTGAGCGTCCCGCGCAGAAGCGTGGTGGGCGGGGCGAGCCGGTCGAGCGGCGGCGGCACCGCCACCGTCCACGGCACGGTCACCTCGCCGCTGCCCGACAGGCCGGTCTTCGCGGGCATGTTCGCGGGGCAGCTCCTGGAGGGCAAGCCGGCCAGCTACACCGTCCTCAACAGTCCCGGCCCGTTCGTCATGGACGACGTGCCGGCCGGCCACTGGTACCTGCTGGCCCAGTCGGTGGCCGAGGACTGCGACGACGCCGTCAACCTGCCGCCCACCACCGAGGTCTCGCTGTGCGTGGCGCGCCGCGGGCCGATCGCGGTCGGCGAGCACGCCGGCGCCCAGCGGGCCGACATCACGCTGCGGCCCATGAGCAGCTTCGACCCGCCCCACCTGCTCGCACTTCGCGACGTGCTGTCCGCGTGGAACCAGGAGGGCGACGGGTGAGAACGATCGCTGACGCGCGGGGCCGCGGGCGGTGAGGAGATCACCGCCCGCGGCCCTTTTTCACGCCGGGTAGGAGCGCGGTCGCGCTCCCAGAGCACTCAGAGAACGCTGACGGTCATCGGCAGCCCGCCGCGCACCCGCAGCGACAACATCGCCTCGGGCACCGCGGGCCGCCCGGGAAGACCGGTCAGCCGCAGCTCGCGCGCCACCGAGGCCAGCACGAACACGGCCTCCATCATCCCCAGGTGGCTCCCGACGCAGAACCGCGGCCCGGCGCCGAACGGGATGTAGGCGTACCGGGGCCGGTCGGAGCGCGCCTCCGGCGCGAACCGCTCGGGATCGAACCGTTCGGGCTCCCGCCAGCAGGCCGGATGCCGGTGCAGCGTGTACGGGCTGATCAGCACGTCGGCCCCGGCGGGCACCCGGTACCCGCCCACCTCGTCGCCCGTCACCGCGACGCGGGTCAGCGCCCACACCGGCGGGTAGAGCCGCATGACCTCCTCCAGCACCATGGTGGTGTAGGTGAGCCTGGGCAGGTCGTCCACCGCCGGCGGCCGGTCCCCCAGCACGGTGACGGCCTCCTCCCGCAGCCGCTCCCGCACGCCGGGATGGCGGTCGATCAGGTGGAAGGCCCACGACAGCGTGCTGGCCGTGGTCTCGTGCCCCGCCAGCAGGATCGTGATCAGCTCGGCGCGCAGGCGGTCGCGGGCGGCCCGCGCGTCGGGGGCCTGCCCGGCGGAGGCGATCAGGCGGGACAGCAGGTCGCCCCCGTCGGTCGGATGCCCGATCCGGTGGGCGACCAGCGCGTCGGCGATCTGGTGCAGCTCGCGGCGTGAGCGGCGGAAGCGCAGGTGCAGCGGGAGCGGCAGCCACAAGGGCGCCGCGCCGAGCGTGACCATCTCGAACATCGCCTGGTCCTGGACGCCCTCGAAGGCGTGCCCGATGGACTCGTACGCGCCGAGATCGGCTTCCAGCAGCGTCCTGCCGAGCACGCCGAGCGTGAGCGCGGTCATCTCGTGCGCCACGTCCACGGGCCCGGCGCCGGCCCGGGCCCGCAGCCGCGCCACGAGCCTGCCCGTCTCCTCGGCGATGACCGTGTCCTGCCTGGCCAGCCGCTTGTTCTGGAAGAGCGGCTGGATCGACTTGCGCTGGTCGCGCCACACCTGGCCGTGGCTGGTCAGCAGGCCGTCGCCGAGGACCCGCCTGGCCTCTGCCAGGCCGAGGCCCTTGCGGTAGCCGGCGTTGTTGTCGGCCAGCACGTGCTTGGCGTGGTCGGGGTGGTTGAACAGGTAGAGGCTCTTGGGGCCGATGGTGAGCTTCACGGCGTCGCCGTACCTGGACACGGCGCCGGACAACATCCCGAGCCGGTCCGAGACGAGCTGCCTGAACAGGGCGGGGCCGGCCCACAGCGGCGGGCCGGGCGGCGCGGCACGCACGCGTGCCGGCGCCGCCTGCGGCGGGACCTGGACGACCATCACGCCGCTGCCTGTTCGAGCGAGGCGAACCTGCCCCGGTACACCAGCAGCCCGTCACTGCCGGGGCGCTGCCGCATCGACAGCACCTTGCCGAGGAAGATCGTGTGGTCGCCGCCGTCGTAGGCGCGCCACAGGTCGCACTCGAAGCACACGGCGGCGTCCGCGATGAGCGGCACGTCCGTGAGCTCGCCCGGCACCACGTCGACCGCGGCGAACTGGGCCGCGCCCGTCTCGCGGTAGCGGTTGGCGAAGTGCCTGGCCTCGGTTTCCTGGTGGGCGGCCAGCACCGAGACCCCGAAGAACGAGCTGTCACCGAGGAAGCGGTGCATCGAGGCCGACTTGGCGACGCAGACCAGCAGCAGCGGCGGGTCGAGCGAGACCGAGGTGAAGGAGTTGGCCGTCATGGCATGAGGGACAGGACCGCCCGTCGTCACCACGGTGACGCCGGTGGCGAAGGCGCCGAACGCGTGCCGCAGCGCCGCGCTGTCGGTCACGCTCTCGGTCAGTGCGGTAGATGAGGAGACGTGCACGCTGACCTCCTGGATCGGCGTCTAGGCTGCGTACGGTTCGAGCGCGCCGACCAGCGCGGGCGGGACCCTGGCCGGTACGGTCCTGGTGTTCGGCCCCCGCATGCAGGCGACCCGCTGCCGGCCACGCGCGACGAGCAGCTCGCCGTCGCCGGGGCCGACACGCACGTAGTCGAAGCCGAACTCGAGCTGGGTCTGGGCGAGCTCGATCAGGCGCATCCTGATCGACAGCTCGTCGAAGGCGGTGATCTCGGCGAAGAACTCGCAGTCGACCTTGAGGGTGAACAGCTTGAGGTCGTCCTGGAGGTCGGCGAGCACCTCGGGTGCGCACTCCTTCAGGAAGATCTCCCTGCATCTGCCCTGCCAGCGCAGGTAGTTGACGTAGTAGACGTTGCCCACGAGGTTGGTCTCCTCGAAACCCACCGTGTGGCGATATTCGAAGTACTTCTCCATCGTCAGGGCCGCCCTTCGGTGAGAACGGCGAGCACGACGGGGTCGTTCAGGCCCCGTACGGTGGTCGCCAGGGTCGCGATGCGGGCGCCCGCCGCGGCCAGCACGATCCAGCCGTCGCCGGCGTCCGCGTGCAGCTCCGGCGGGTCGGCCGCGGTGAGCTCGGCGCCGCGCAGGCAGGCCACCACCGCGCGGACGCGGGCTTCGGCGACGTCGCCGCTCTCCCCCGCCTGCGCGGCGATCCGCCCGGCCACCTCGGCGTACGCGGCGGCCTGCTCCTCCGGCACCGCGTGCGCGGGCTCCTGCGCTCCGCCGCCGACCGGCGTGATCGCGCAGGCCACCGGCTGCGCGCCGGCGACGCAGAGCGTCAGCCCCGGCACGTGGGCCAGCGCGGTGGTGCCGGGAGGTGTGGTGTGCAGGCGCTGCCGGGCGAGGTCGGTGAGGTCGTCGCCGGGTTCGGCGACGACCGCGACGCTCGCGCCGACCAGGTCGCCGAGCCGCCGCTCGACGTACGGGCCGAGCAGCGGCGCCGCCCACGGCCCGCGGCCGTCCTGCTTGCGCACGGCCTGCAGGCGCAGCCCCTCCCAGCGCTCGACGAGCTCGCCGGTCTTGGCACGTACCGCGATGTCGTAGACGTAGGTGTCGCCGTCCCTGCTCCGCTCGGCGGCGCAGTAGCGCACCTCGTCCAGGTCGTCCAGCGCGAGCCCGCCGGGGCGCACCCGGTCGATGCCGGTCGGCAGCAGCGTGGCGTCGGGCACGCAGACCTGGTTGCCGTGCATCAGCGCGTCCCGCATGCCGGGGTCGCCGAGCAGCAGCCCGCCGGGCAGGTATCCGGCGAACCACGAGCCGTCCCGCTCCACCGCCAGGTCGGCGTCCACGTGGCGGGCCGCCGCCCGGTGGTAGCGGCGCAGCCGCTGGAAGCGGGCGCCCTGGAAGAGCACCTGGCCGTACAGGTCGGTGTCGGGTTCGAGGGCCACCGGCGGCAGCCCGTCCGGGATCTGGCCGGGCGGCCCCTCGGGGCAGGGCCCGGCGTCGAAGCGGAGCTCGGCGCTGAAGTGGTCCACCTCGAACCCGGTCTCCGCGCTGCGGATGGTGACGGCGACCGTGTCGTCGCCGGTGGCGGCGGCGGCGATCCTGAGCGCCGTGCTCGCCCCCGGCGGGACGATGATCGGCCGGCTGAAGGCGGCCCGTTCGATGACCGGCGCCTCCTGGCGGCCGGTGGCGGCGCACGCCACCTGGCTCATGGCCTCCATGCCGATCACGGCCGGGAACAGCAGGTTGCCGTCGAGCAGGTGGTCGGCCAGGTAGAGGTCGGTGCCGGCGTTCAGCTCGACCTCGCTGACCAGCTCCACCCCGTGGTAGCGGATCAGCGGCGTGCCGACGAAGCGCAGCAGCGGCAGCTCGGGTTCGTCGCGCCTGACGGTGGCGACGCCCTCGGTGCGCCCGCTGATCACCACGACGCCCTCGACGCCGGGGTCGGTGACGAGCCTGCGCATGATCTCCACGCCCTGATCGACGGGGATCGGCGTGATGCCCTGCTCGGTGAGCCGGTCCACCACCGACAGCCGCTCGCCCATGCCGACGTCGGACCACACCGACCATTCCAGGCACAGGCACCTGCGGTCCGGGTGGCCCGCTCCGGCCTCGGCGGTGAGCTCGGCCAGCCACTCGTTGGCGGTGGCGTAGTGCGCCTCGCCCTGCAGGCCCGCCCTGCCGATGATGCTGCCCAGGGTGACCAGCAGGCGCAGCCGGCCGGGGTCCACCGCGGCGAGCACGTTGCGCAGGCCGTCCACCTTGGGGGCGAACGTGCGGGCGAAGTCGTCCAGGCCGAGCCCGGCGATGCCGGCGGGGGCGTTGTAGCCGGCGCCGTGCAGGATCGCGGTCACCGGGCCGAGCACCCGCTCGGCCTCCTCGACGGCCTGCCGCACCTGGCCGGCGTCGGCGGCGTCGGCCCTGACGTAGTGGACGGTCAGGCCGGACTCGGCCATGCGGCGCAGGTTCGCGGCCAGCTCCTCGTCCTGGGCCGGGTCGGAGCGGCCGAGCAGAGCCAGCTTGGCACCGCCTGCCGTGCCGCCTGCCGCGCCGCCTGCCGCGCCGCCTGCCATGGCGATCGCGCACTCGGCGGTGATGCCCTTGCCGCCGCCGGTCACGAGCAGCACGTCGTCCGGCGTGAGGGGGTGTTCCTCGCGCTCCTGGCGGGCGGGCATCACGCGCAGGGTGGGGACGCGCCGCACGCCGCCGGCGTCGTAGCGGACCTCGGAGAAGTCCGAGGTGGCGGCCACCTCGGCGACCACCTTCCCGATCAGCTCCGGCGCCTGCGGCACGTGCACGACGGTAGTGCGCAGCCCGGGGGCCTCCAGGTGGAGCGTCTTGGCCAGCCCGGCGGCCCCCCTGCCGTGCTGGACCAGGACGAACCGGGTCCCGGGCCCCGCCGCCAGCGCGGCCTTGGCGCCGAGCAGTGCCTGCTCCAGATCCTCCATCGCGCAGTGCGGCGGTAGGCACACCAGCACACCTGAACCGACCTTCTCCTGTTCGAGCGCCTCCCGCAGCGGTTGCGCGAAGGCTGAGCCCGCGGGCGCGAACAGCTCCCACCGGCCCTGCTGCTCCTTGGCCACCCGCCGGGGCACCGGCAGCTCGTCCAGGTCGACGGTGAACGGCCGCACCCACGTGGCCGCGGCGGCGACGCCGCGGGCCCGCTGGTCGCGCGGCTCGGCCGCGAGCCGGTCCAGCGCCTCGCCGAGCTCGCCCAGGGTGGCGGTGGCCACGTTGGGCAGGTGCACGGCGGGCATGCCGAGGTGCTGGGTGGCCTGGTCGAGGATGTGCATGACGGTGACCGAGCTCAGGTGCAGCCCGTCCAGCGGCTTGCTGTCCGCGGTGACCAGCTCCAGCGGGAGCTCCACGCGCTCGGCGGCCAGCCGGCGCAGCAGGTCCGTGGTGGACTCGCCGGTCCGCTCCGCGCTCCGCTGCGCGGGCTGCTCCTTGGTGACGGGCCTGGCGACCGCCTTGACGACGGGTTTCGGCGCGGACTCCGCGGGGCTGGCGAAGAAGGAGAACTCCGTCCCGATCTCCAGGGGGTGGACGAGGCGGCCGTGGAACAGCTCCTCGTGCGCGACGGGCACGCCGCTCACGTGGGCGGCGGCCACGACGCCGAGCAGCCCCGTCAGCGACTCGCCGTCGGTCTCCAGCGCGACCGCGGGCACGTCGGTGAGCTCTCCCGCCAGCCCGCTGAGCACCCGGCCCGGCCCCACCTCGACGAGCAGGTCGAGCCCGTCGGCGGCGGCCCGTACGGCCTGGGCGAACAGCACGGGCGCGGTGATCTGGCGCAGCAGCAGCGCGGTGACGTCGGTGTCGCCGTTCAGCTCGGCGCCGGTGACCGTGGACACCACGCGGCGGGCAGGCGGCGTGAACCGCTCACCCTCCAGGGCCTCCCCCAGCGCCTGCGCGGCGGGCGCGACCAGCGGCGAGTGGAAGGCGTGCGAGACGTTGAGCTTGGTCCAGGTGAGACCCTCGCGCGTGGCGTTCTGCCCGACCTGCTCGATCGCGGCCACGGGGCCGGCCACGACGGTCTGTCCCGGCGAGTTGTATCCGGCGATCACCACGGGCAGGTCGCCGATCAGCCGGCGCGCGGCCTCGGGCCCGGCGCGCAGCCCGGCCATCGTGCCGGAGTCGCTGTGCCGTTCCATGGCCTTGCCGCGCTTGCCTGCCACGCGCAGCAGCGCGCCCTCGTCCATGGCGCCGGCCCAGCACAGCGCGGACAGCTCGCCCAGGCTGTGCCCGACGCCGACCTCGGCCTCGATGCCGAGCGCGGACAGCGCGCGGACGCCGGCCATGGAGCCGGTGGCGATGCGCGGCTGGGCGACCGAGGTGGCCACCATGTCGCCGGTGGCGGGCAGGGCGGCCGTGCGGTAGAGCTCGTCCACGCACGGCAGGCGCCTGCGCAGCGCGCCGCCGCCCGTCCCGCGTCCCGAGCCCTGGCCGGGGAAGAGGAAGCCCACGCGGGGCCTGGCCGCGGCGCGGCGCAGCCACGCCTTGCCGTCCGGCGTGAACAGCTCGCTCTCGCCCGAGTCGAGCGCCGTCAGCACCCGCCCGAGCTGCCGCTCGGCGTCCTCGGGCGAGGCGACGACCGCCGCCGCCCGGTACGGCAGGCCGCGCAGCCTGCCGCGCAGCGTCTCGGCCAGGTCGCCGAGCTGGGCGTAGGACACGGCGGGCACGAACGCGGCCGTCTCGGCCACCTGGGCGCGCAGCTCCTCCCAGGAGGCGGCGTCGAAGAGGAAGAGCTCGGCGTCCTGCTGGGCGGTGGCCAGGGCCCTGGTCCTGCTGGACATGCGCCGCCTTGGCGCCTCGGCCTCCAGCACGACGTGGGTGTTGATGCCGCCGAAGCCCATGGCGGTGACGCCGGCGCGCAGCGGGCGGCCGTCCGGCCACGGCTCGGCCTGGCGCAGCACCCGCAGCGCGGCGGGCTCCTCGCTGAGCACGGGGTGCGGGTCCACGCAGCCGATGGTCGGCGGCAGCACCTGCTCGTGCACGGCCATGGCGGCCTTGATGAGGCCGGCCACCCCGGCCGCCGCCTTGGCGTGGCCGATCATGCCCTTGATCGAGCCGACCGCCGCGGGCGGCGCCGACGCGTCGGCGGCGGCCCTGGACTGCGACAGCGCGGTCAGCTCGGTCGCGTCGCCGATGGCCGTCCCCGTGCCGTGCCCCTCGAACAGGGACACGGTCTCGATGCCGAACCCGGCCCGCTCGTACGCACGCTCCAGCGCCAGCCGGTAGCCCTTGACCTCGGGCCGCGTCATGCCGCCCTTGCCGTCGGAGGAGATGCCCCACCCGGCGACCGTGGCGTAGATCCGGTGCCCGGCCGCCAGCGCGTCGGCCTCGCGCATCAGCACCACGATGCCGCAGCCCTCGCCGGGCCAGAAGCCGTTGGAGTGCCGGTCGTAGAGCCGGAACTCGCCCTTGGCCAGCGCGCCGGTCTTGGCGAAGCCGATCACCTCGAACGGGTCGATGGACAGGTCGACGCCGCCCGCGACGGCCACGTCGAGCTCGCCGTCGCTCAGCGCCTTGGCCGAGGTGACGACCGACAGCAGCGAGGAGGAGCAGGCGCCGTCCACGATGTAGCCGCCGCCGTGCAGGTCGTAGTGGTTGCAGATGCGCCCGGCGATGGTGTTGGCCAGCCCGCCGGCGAGGGTGTCCTCGTCCACGGGCGGGAACGGGTCCTTGTAGACCGCCTCGTAGCCGGCCAGGAACGTGGCCAGCCGGTCGTCGTCCCAGCCCTGCTCCTTGAGCGCGGCGGCCAGCGTGCGCCTGACGTACGGCCAGCGCAGCCGCATGACGTTGGCGCGGGTGAACTCGCCGGTCAGCGTGTTGCCCACGACGACGCCCGTGCGGGAGCGCGGCAGCCCGCTGCCCTCGGGAAAACCGGCGTCGGCCAGGGCGCGGCCGGCCATGTCCAGCGCGAGCCAGTGGGTCAGGTCGGTGGAGCGGTACGTGCTGCCCGCGATCCGGTGCGCCAGCCTGTCGAAGGTGTACCCCTCGATGACCGCCGCCGTCCTGGCGTAGAAGGTGTCCGGCGCGGCGGGATCGGGGTTCCAGTAGTCCTCCAGCCGCATGCGCGTGTCGGGCAGCCGGCGGAAGGCCCTGCGCCCGGCGACGGCGTTCTCCCACAGCTCGCGCGGGGAGGCGGCGTCGGGGTAGCGGCAGGCCATGCCGACTATCGCGATCTTCGTCATGCCTTCGCGACCTCTCTCCCTGTGGCGAGGACCGCCTGCTCGGCGGCCGCGGTCACCCTGGCGGCGTCCAGCGCCCTGGCCTGGTCCACGATGTGCAGCGCCCAGAGGAAGCCGCCGCGGATGAGGCAGACGGCCGCGGTGGCGAAGAAGATCCCGTAGGGGATGTTCATGCCCATCAGCAGGCCGTACACGACGGCGACGCCGCCGCCGAAGGCCACCTGGGACAGCGGCCTGGACGGCGTGGTGCCCGGATCGGTGATCATGTAGTTGGTGAAGAGGATGAACGCGACCCCCGTCATCATGGACAGGCCGCCCAGGATCGAGATGTCGTCGATGAGGAGCCCGCGCACGACCGCCTGCAGCGCGAAGCCGCCCACCCAGGCCCCGATCAGCCACATGCGGTTGGTCAGCTTGCCGTTGAGCATGGTGCCGCCGACGATGATGACCGCCGGGATGATCCAGTCGATCGGGTTGTGGACGTTCTCGGTGAAGTGGTACGGCGGCGCGATGCTGGCCCAGGGGAAGACGAGCAGGATCACCGCGATGCCGAGGTTGGAGGGGTTCATGAAGTGCCGCAGCCGGCCGCGGACCGGCGCCCTGAGCACCCACTTGGCCCCGACGGCCACGACGACGCCGAACATCATGACCAGCACCTGGTCGTTGACGTAGGTCAGCATGTTGAGGGCGATCGAGGTGATGTGCGCCGGCAGCAGGAACTCCATGAGGCCGCGCGCGCCGTTGCCGAGGAACCTGGGCGCCCTGCCCTCCGCCCGGGCGCCGATGACCTCCAGCACGATCTCCACGGTGTAGCCGGTGGCCAGTGCCACGAAGGGCCAGGTCCACGGCTGCTCGAAGCCGAACCAGGTGTAGCCGAGGATGTTGAACACCGTGATGGAGATGGCGAACCTGCGCAGCGCGGTGATGACCTTCGGATCGTGACCCGGCTTCTTGGTGACCGCCTTGTCTGCCATGTCGTCACTTCTCCTTCGCGGTCGTGCCGAGCTGGACGGCGTGCCAGCCGGGGGTGAGCTGGAGGTCCTGGCTGCGCGGCTGGCCGGTGCGGTCGCGCCAGGTCAGGTGCACTTTCAGCGGTCCTGTCACGTTCTGGCCCAGGCCGAGGTGGACGGCGTGCGCGCGCTTGCCGGAGTGGCCGCTGCCGCCGTCCACGCGGCCGACGTGAACGCGCCCGTCCGGGGTGGTGACGGTGGCCTGCGCGCCGATCACCGGCGAGCCGGCGCCCTGGGCGGCGGGGTCTTCATGGGTGAGCCGCAGCCCGAGGAAGGCGCCCTTGGAGGTGCTGGTGTTCTGGTAGAAGATCGGCGCGTCGAACTGCCGCGCGACGGCGAAGTCGATCAGGCCGTCGCCGTTGGCGTCACCGGTCGCGATGCCGCGCGTGGGGACCGGCACGGCCAGCCCGAGCTCCCCGGACAGGTTGGCGTAACGCCCGTCGCCGCCCGGCGCGAAGAACGCCAGGGTCTGGCTGCCGGCGATGTCGCCGCCCTCGGTGACGTTGGGCCAGGACTTCGGGTTGCTGGTCACCTGGTCGTTGGCGGCGGCCAGCTCCTGCAGCGGCGGCCAGCGGTTGACGTCGCCCTTGACGAAGCCGGTCGCCTGGACGATCTCCTTCCGGCCGTCGTTGTCGAAGTCCTCGATCTTCGGGTCCCAGCCCCAGCCCGACCAGGCGGTACGCAGCTCCGCGCTGAGGTCCTGCCAGGGCGCCGCGCCGCTCTTGAGCTGGGCGCGCAGCTCGGCCTTGTCCTTGGCCGTGGAGACGAACTGGAAGTTGCTCTCCTGGATGCCGAACGGCGTGGTGATGTTGCTGACGAAGAAGTCGAAGATGCCGTCGTGGTTGAAGTCGCCGGCGTCGGAGCCCATGCCCTTGAAGGAGTCGTTGCCGAGGATCTTGGACTTGGGCACGCCGGGCCCGTGCGGGGCCTGGACCCGGGTGAAGGAGATCGCGCCGGGCCTGGAGGTGTTGTAGAGCAGGTGGTCGTGGCCGAAGTCGTTGTTCAGCATCAGCTCGGGCAGCGTGTCGCCGTCCAGGTCGACCGAGGTCGCGCCGAGCTCCCAGCCCGTGGACAGGTCGGGGGGCAGCACGTCGTCGAGCTTGGTGAAGCTCGCGGAGGGCTGGTCGCCGGAGGTGCCGGCCGTCCAGCGGAAGAAGTAGTTCCTGCCGCCGTTGACCGCGTTGGACAGCGAGTCGTTCATCTCGACGCCGCCGTCCTTGCCGCTGTCGAGCACGGGGCTGCCGTCGGGGAAGTAGTTGCCGACGAAGACGTCGGGCCTGCCGTCGCCGTCGAAGTCGGCGACCGTGGCCACGTTGCTGTTCCACAGCTCGCCGCGGTAGGCGCCGCCGCCCGAGGCCGCGGGCACGAGCTCGGCGGCGTGGAAGGCGTCCGCGCCGAGCGTGGTCGCGGTCGAGCGCTGCAGGTGCAGCGTCGGCGTGCGGCCCCACCAGTACACCAGCAGGTCCGTCCGGCCGTCCTGGTTGTAGTCGGCGGGGACGGCGCCCATGGGGGCCATGGCCTCGTTCATCGGCAGGGAGCCGTAGGCGAGCTCGAACGGCTGGTACCGGGCGGCGCCCTGGCCGGGGGCCGGGGTGACGACCACCTGGTCGGTACGGGTGTCGACGATGACGAGGTCGTCGTCGCGGCCGTTGCCGTCGAGGTCGTTCATCGCGATCGCGGCGCCGACCGAGGAGATCCACGCGTCGATGTGCTTGTAGGCCTTGTTCACCTTGCGGATCGTCTGCTGGGGAGCCCCGCCCGGCATCGCGATGCTCATGGGCGCGAAGCCGTACGCGCCGGCCAGTTGCTCCCGGTCCGCCTGCGACGCGAAGGTCGGGCGGCCCACGAGGAACACGGCGATCATCAGGACCAGGGCGACGACGCCCGCGAGCTGCCTGCGCAGCCATGCGGCCACCACTGTCACGGGGTAACACCTCCAAAGGAGTGAAGACTGTCGGCGATGCGGGCGCGCCACGTCTCGTACGCGGGCACGGCGCCGGGCGCCGGCGCGGCGGTGGGCCCGGGCGTTGACCCGGGCGTGGGCCCGGGCGCGGGCTCGGGCGTGGCGGGCCGGGTCTCGCGGCAGAGCGTGGCCGCCCGCAGCGCGCTCGTCCCGCACAGCACCTGCGCGGCCAGCTCGTTGTGCGGGCACAGCAGACCGGACCGGATCCTGGCCTCGGCGGCGAACGCGCTGCCCTGGGCGAGCTGGGGCGCGTGCTCGCCCGCCCGCCGGCGCAGCTCGCGCAGCTCGGACTCGCCGGCGCCGCCGGCGTAGGTGGCCGCCAGGCCCGTCCCGGCGTAGAGGTCCGCCCTGCGCGCCCGGGGGAAGCCGTCGATCAGGGAGGTGACCCGTTCCACGTCCGTGCCGCCGACGAACCACAGGGCACGTCCGATGCCCTGGTCGACGGCGCGGGCGGCGTAGCTCTCGTACCCCGGCGGCCAGGAGAAGCGGGGCTCCTGGTACTGCTCGTACACGTACCGCCGGGTGTGGAAGTAGGCCTGGTGGAAGCCGTAGCCGTCGTGCACGAGCCACAGCAGGAGCGGGTCGAGCCGGCGGCTCGACGGCCACAGGAAGCGGGGCAGCCGCGCCATGGCCCACCCGATCCCGACGTAGATCATGTAGTTGTGCCTGTCGCCCGCGCCGCTCAGGAACTGCCGGGTCCTGCGCAGGTCGGAGAAGGCCAGGCAGTCCAGGACGGCCAGGCCCATGCCCGCGCCCTCGTAGGCGAAGCCCTTGAACCTCGCCGGCACCTGCTCGAGTCGCTGCTCGGCCTCGGAGAGGCTGCCCGCCCCCACGGCGTGGGCGTAGCCGGCGAGAAAGCTCTCGCCGACGGTCTCCAGCAATTCTTTGGCCGCCGCGTCCTTCACCGGGAAACCACGCTTTTCCAGCGTGGTCTCCCTGATGTTCGGCGTCAGGATTTTCTGCCTCAATGACCGCAACACACTGGCCAAAATCGCCCTCCAACCTTGAGGTCAGATAAACTCCTACTAATTAGCCCATCCGGTCCGACAGTCGGACAACTCCGGATTTGCTCAGCTCAGAGGGCGTTTCCAGCGCAGCATCGAGCCACGCGTCGAGCCAGGGGGAAAACGAAGCGGGTCAGCGGCCGGCTTTCTCCGTGGAGAAATGCGCGCGGATACGGCCACGCCAGATTTCGTAGTCGCCGTCGGCCGTGTCGTCCGCCAGCGCGACCGTGTCCGGCACGGAAAGGCCGGTGAGCACCGCGCCCGCCGCTTCGCTGTGCGCCGGCAGGAATCCCGCGTAATGGCGCGCCTTCACCGCGAACACCGACCCCTGGGCCAGGTGCGCCCGGTGCTCGCCCGCCTCCTCGCCCAGCGCGTCCAGCGCCTGGCCGTCGCAGCCGCCCGCGAACGTCGCGGCCAGGCCGACGCCGCTCCACAGGTCGGCCTGCCGGTGCGAGGCGAAGGCGCGCACCGCGGCCGACACGTCGCCGGCCCGCGCCCCGTGGATGAACCACAGCGCGCGCCCGATCCCCTGGTCGGCCGCGCGCGTGAAGTAGCCGCGATCGCCCAGCCACGGGTACGGCTCCGGCACCCGCTGCCCCTCCACCCACGTGCGGGTGTGGAAGTAGGCCAGGTCGAAGCCGTACCCGTCGACCGCCAGCCAGCTCATCGTCGGGTGGTACGGCGTGCCGGACAGGTCGGGCAGCACCTTCTTCCACAGCGGCCGGGGCAGGCGCGCCATGGCGAAGCCGATGCCGATGTAGGCCAGGAAGATGTGCGGCTGGCCGGGGCCGAGCAGCAGGTCGCGGGTGCGGTGCGCGCCCCCGCCCGGCATGACGTCGCGCACGGTGAACGCCATGGTCGCGCCCTCGTAGGCGAAGCCGCGCAGCTCCGAATCCACCATGGCCAGCCTGCGCTCCACCTCCCACTGGTCACGGGCCTCGATGCCCCACTCGAAGCCGCACACCACGGCCTGGGGGATGGACTCCAGGCGGGCGGTCGCCGCCGAGGACACGCCGGGGAAGCCGCGCCAGGCGAACGTCACCTCTTCCAGGGAAGGGGCCAGGACGAGCCTGCGCAGCGAGCCTAGCAACGTGGACATGGTCGCCTCCTTAGGACCACGGCGCTACGGGATACCAGGGGATGATCTCCCTGCGGGCCAGCAGCCGCAGGTCCCAGTACAGGAAGGTGAACACGCCCGCCACGATCAGGGTGGCGGCGGTCACCGCGGCGACGCGGCCCGGCTCGGCCTGCAGCCAGCGCCGCAGGCCGCCG
Organism: Nonomuraea thailandensis; assembly: GCF_024172165.1. Lineage (GTDB taxonomy): Bacteria > Actinomycetota > Actinomycetes > Streptosporangiales > Streptosporangiaceae > Nonomuraea > Nonomuraea thailandensis. Next base: position 4,411,035 of record NZ_JAMZEB010000002.1, read on the forward strand.
CCGTACCTCGCCACGATCAGGAACAGCACCGCCATGAGCACGACGTTGCCCAGGGACTGCAGGGTGAAGGCCGCCGCGCCGTACAGGGGGTTGCCGCTCTCCGCCGCGTGCCTGAACAGGTGGCGGAACAGCGGGAAGGGACGGCCGATGAGGAAGCCGCCGATCAGCGCGCCCAGGAACACCAGGCGGGCGCGCGGCGCGCGGGCGAACGGGTCGGGCACCAGGCCGATCGCGGCCAGGCCCAGGTAGAGCATGGCCAGGCCGATGACGCCGAAGACCACCATCGACTGGATGCTGCGCGGCGACAGGGCGCCGGCGACGTTCTGGGCGGTGGAGAACTGCGGCATCGCGACGCCGACGGCCCCCACCACCGCGCCGTAGAGCGCCGACACGGCGGTCATGCCCGCGCCCAGCCACCCCAGCGGCGCCAGCAGGCGCCTGGTCTGCCCGCCCTCCGACACCATCGGCGCCACCGCGCCGAAGACCGCGATGTTGCAGGCGGTGAACGTGCCGGCCAGGCCGCTGACGAAGGCGAAGACGACGCCGGCCGCGGCACCCGCCAGGGGCCGCTCCCCCGCGCCCTCGCCGAGCAGGGTGTCGGTCACGGCGCCGCCGATGGTGGTGTCGACGAAGCTCGCCGACCACACGACGGTGAGCAGGAACCCCGCCAGGCAGCTCAGCGTGACCAGCAGCCATCTCCTGCGCGGCGCCTGCGTGCCCGCCGGTCGTACCTCGACCCTCGCCGTCTCGCTCATCCCGGACCTCCGCGGTTGCCGATCGTCGTCCTCAGGATGAGCCGGAAGGTGATCTCGGGCAACGGCCCGCGGCACCCTGATCACCACAGATCGCGCCCGGCTGACCAGCCGCTCAGTCGCCAGCCGTCGCGCCCGCCGGGGGGCAGCGGCCCGCGCGACGGCCGCCCGGAGGCGGCCCACCGCGTGTCCCGGTCCTCCTCGCCCCGCGCCGCGCGGGCGTTGCGCGTCACGCACCGGGCGATGGCGGCGGCGACCGCCTCCAGCTCCTCGGGGGTCGCCCTGCCCCGCACCACGGTCAGCTCCATACCATCGACGATCACCCGCGCGGGCGGGCGGCGGCAACTTCGCGGATGCCCTGCCTTCAGGGCCCCGCTCTCAGGTCCGGGGCTGGTCGCCGAACTCCTGGATCAGGGGGAGGTCGGCGCGCCCGGTGATGTTGAGCTTGCGGTAGGTCCTCGTCAGGTGCTGCTCGACCGTGCTGACGGTGATGTACAGCTTGTCGGCGATCTCATGGTTGGTGTATCCCGCCGCCGCCAGGGCCGCCACGCGCCGCTCGGCCCCGCTGAGCGCGCCGATCAGAGCGCCCGTCAGGGCGCCGGACAGCGGCGCAGGCACGTCGTCCGGCTCCGTCGCCCGGCTGAGCGCGATGATCAACGGGGTGGCGTGGCACTCCTCCGCCGCGGCCAGGGCCCGGCCGGCGATGGTGCGCGAGCGCCTGCCGTCGCCCAGCGCGTCGTAGGCCTCGGCCAGGTCGGACAGGGCCCTGGCCAGCTCGTACGTGTCCCCGGCCAGTTGCAGGTACTCCGTGGCCTGCCGGAGCAGGGCGGGGCGGCGCTGCGGCTCGGCGCCCGCGGCCCGCAGGCGCAGGCCGATGCCCCTGGCGCGGTGCGCGGCGTGATCGCAGGCGGCCAGGTGGCCCTCGACGAGGTGCATGGCCTCCTCCTCCTGGCCCACGCGCAGGCACGCCTCACCCGCGTCCGCCCGCCACGGGATCATGGACGGGTTGTCCAGGCCCCAGGCGGTCATCAGGTCACCGCAGCGCAGGAAGTCGTGGATGGCCAGGGTGAAGCTCTCGGCGGCCAGGTTGTGGCGGCCTCGGGCGTGCAGGTAGTGCAGGCCGTACCTGGTCTGGAACATCGCCTTCGGCACCGGGCGGTCGAGGTACTCGCGCACGGCGTCCTGGCGGCCCATCGCCGTGAGCGCGTAGATCATGCTGGCCAGCGGGCCGCCGATGGCCACGCCCCAGCTGCTCATCGGGATCGTCTCCAGCGCGGTGCGGGCGTGCCGCTCGGCGGCGGGCAGGTCGCCCTGCCGGATCGAGATCTCGGCGCGGATCGCCGCCAGCCTGGCCTGCCTGCTCGGCGCCTGCCTGGCCGAGGCCTCCGCGCTGAACTGGTCGCACAGCGGGGCCGCCAGGCCGCAGCGGCCGGCGTAGGTGAGCGCGAGCAGCGAGTTCTCCACCACGTCCATGGACATCTCGTCCAGGTGGGTGTTCTCCAGGATGCGCTCGACGGTGCTCAGGCTGGCCTCGCGCGGGCCGCGGGTGACCACCTCGGCCAGGGCCAGGGTCGACTCCATCCGCCTGCTGACGGCCCCCGACACCATGCCGGCCAGTACGTCCGCCTTACGCGGGTAACGGGTGTGCGCGACGAGCGGCGGGTGGGTGGCGCGCAGCCAGAGCTGGGTGACCAGGAGCTCGGCGCGGGCCTCGTGGTCCGCCGCGTCCATCTCGTTCGTCAGCCGCTCCAGCACCTCGCGGGCGTCCTCGAAGCGGCCATGCCACAGCAGGGCGCGGGCCAGCACGATCGCGTCGCTGCCGCGCAGGCTGCCCTTGGTCAGGGCCTCGGTGAGCAGGTCGAGGTGGCCCGCGGGAGCGGCGGGGTTGAGCCGCCACTGCGCGCGGACCAGCATCGTCATGATCTTGGCGCGGCGGGACTCGTCGGCGCACTCGCGCCAGGCCAGCTTCAGGTAGGAGATGGCCTCCTCGACCCGGCCCTCGCGCAGGGCGATCATGGCGGCCTCCTCCAGCGTGGGCACCACCCAGGAGGCGTCGAACGTGGTGGCGTGCAGCAGCAGGTCGGCGACGACGCACGGCGGCAGGCCCCTGGTGTAGGCGAGCTCGGCCGCGCCCCGGTACAGCTCGCGCCGCCGGGCGAGCTCGGTGCCGGCCAGGACGGCCGACCTGACGGCCTCGTGGCGGAACGCGCCGGCCTCCAGCAGGCCGATCGCCGCCATCGCGTCCAGCTCCCTGCTGACGTCGATGCCGGGCAGCCCGAGCAGCTCTTCCAGCCCCTCGCGCCCGCCGAGGATGGCCAGCCCCTGCGCCACCTGAGCCGTACGCGGCCGGCCGCGCCCCAGGCACTCGCGCACGGCCTCGTCGAACCGCTCGCCGACGACCAGCTCGGCGGGCGGCGCGTCGGCGGTGCGCAGGAACCTCCGGTAGTCCTCGGCCAGCGCGCCGGCCAGCAGGGGGTTGCCGCCGCTGAGCGCGTACCACTCGCCGATGAAGCGGTCCACGGCGCCCAGGCCCACCCGGCCCGCCATCAGCGCGGCCACGCCGCGGCGCGACAGCGGCGACAGGCTCAGCCGGCGGCAGTGCGGCAGGCGCAGCACGTCGGTGCCGAACAGGTCGTCGCGCGGGAATCCGTCGTTGTGCGCGAACACCGTCACGGCCTTGGAGCCCCTGACCCTGCGCGCCATGTAGGCCAGGCAGATGAGCGAGGCCCGGTCGGCGTGGTGCACGTCGTCGACGAGAACGACCAGCGGGTAGCGCTCCGCCTGCTCCAGCAGCACCGTGATCAGCGCGTGCACCACCTGCTCCTCCAGGAGCAGCTCGCTGCCCGCGCGCTCGGTGGCGCTCCTGCGGCCCTCCTCGATCAGGCGGTCGGCGCGCTCGCGCTCCCCCCGCACCAGCGGCGCGTCCTGGATGAGCTGGCGCAGCACGCCGAGCTGCAGGCCCTGCTCCATCCTGGACGCGGTCGCCGTGATCGCCAGGGCGCCCACGTCGATCGCCCGCTCGGCCAGGGCATCCAGCAGCGCGCTCTTGCCCATCGCCGGCGGGCCGCTGACGAGGGCGATCTTCCCCTCGCCCAGCGCCGCGCCGGCGATGAGTGTCTCAAGACATGACAGCTCTTCCTGCCGCTCGATCAGTGCCATGGCCGGATCCCGATCTCTATCGTTTCGCCATCACGCGTCTGAGCCTGGGCGGGCCGAGCCGCCGGCCGAGGCGCCCGTCGTCAGACCCGTCCCCGTGCGCGTCCCCGTGCGCGTCCCCGTGCGTGTCCTCGCACGCGCCGCCCGGGAGCAGGCCGTCACGCCGGGCCCTGGTCACCGAGGAGCCGACGGCGGCCAGCGCGGCGGCGCACACGTCCGGCTCGATGCCCACCCCCCAGACCGTGTCACCGTCGAGCTCGCACTCGGCGTACACGGCGATCTCCTCGTCCCGCCGCACCGACGCCCCGCCCATGAGCCGCACCACCCGCGTCACCAGGCCGCGCCGCTCGAGCGCCGACCGCAGCGAGGAGACCGTCGCCGTCCAGTCGGCGCCGTCGGGGTCGCCGTCGATGTGCAGGGTGGCCACCGCGCCGGGAGCCTCGAACGACGGTACGTGCGGCACGACGTACTCGTCGGCGAACGCCTCCATGATCCGCTCCGGCGCCACCTCGCCGCCGGCGTCGTCGGCCAGCGTCTGGACGAGCCGGCCGAACTCGGCCTGCAGCCCTCTGGGCAGGTTCATCCCGTAGCGGGAGCTCATCACGTACGCGGCGCCGCCCTTGCCGGACTGGCTGTTCACCCGCACCACCGCCTCGTAGGTCCGGCCCACGTCCTGCGGGTCCACCAGCAGGTACGGCACCGCCCACGGCAGCTCGGACCGGTCGCGCCCGGCGACCGCCGCCTGCGTGGCCATCGCGTCGAAGCCCTTCTTGATCGCGTCCTGGTGGCCGCCGGAGAAGGCCGTGTAGACCAGGTCTCCGCCGTAGGGGTGGCGCGGCGAGACCGCGATGCCGGTGCACTCCTCGACGATGCGGCGCACGCCGTCCAGGTCGCCGAAGTCGATGCCCGGGTCGACGCCCTGAGCAGCCAGGTTCAGCCCCAGGGTGACCAGGCAGACGTTGCCGGCGCGCTCGCCGTTGCCGAACAGGCAGCCCTCGACGCGCCCGGCGCCCGCCAGCATGGCCAGCTCCGCCGCCGCCACGCCCGTGCCCCTGTCGTTGTGCGGGTGCACCGACAGGCAGCGGAAGGCGCGGCGGCTCAGGTGGCGGTCCATCCACTCGATCTGGTCGGCGAACAGGTTCGGCGTCCAGCGCTCGACGGTGGTCGGGAAGTTGAGGGTGATCGGCCGGTCGGGGCCGGGCTGCCAGACGTCCATGACGGCCTCGCAGACCTCCAGCGAGAAGTCCGGCTCGGTGTCGTTGAAGTGCTCGGGCGAGTACTGGAAGCGCAGGTCGCACCCGTCGAGCAGGGAGTCGGCATATTTCATGACCAGGTGGGTGCCGTGGACGGCCAGGTCCTTGCACTCCTGGCGGTTCACGCCGAGCACCAGCCGCCTGACGGCCGGCGAGGTGGCGTTGTAGAGGTGCAGCGTGGCCCTGGAGGCGCCGCGCAGGCTCGCCATCGTGGCCTCGATGAGGTCCTCCCGCGCCGGCGTCAGCACCGAGATCACCACGTCGTCGGGGATCAGGTCGCGCTCGACGAGCAGGCGCACGAAGTCGTGCTCGTCCCGGCTCGCGGCGGGGAAGCCGATCTCGATCTCCGTGTAGCCCATGCCCACGAGCAGGTCGAACATGACCAGCTTGCGCTCGGGCGACATGGGCCTGGACAGCGCCTGGTTGCCGTCACGCAGGTCGGTCGAGAGCCAGCGGGGCGGCGCGCTGAGGATGGCGTCCGGCCAGGAGCGGCCGTCGAGCGGGATCCGGGGCGGCGAGCTGTACCTGGAGGCTTTCATTGTCGATCAGATCCTCGAGCCGAAGTTGGTCGAATAGGAATACGGCGAGAGCCAGACTTGGATCTTGTACACGCTCGCGTCCTGATCACCCGGCAGGCGGAAGACCACGCTGATCTCCGGATAGGCGGAGCTGAGCCCGAGCGCACCGAAATAGCGCTCCCCGCTGAAGACGATGCGGTAGAGGCCGCGGCTCAGATCGAGCGCCAGCCATTCTCGGACATAGCCCTCGTGGCCGATCTCGGATTTCCCGTCGAGCACCCAGCGGGCGTCGGCCATGCGTTCGAGGCGCACCTCCATGCCGGCGGCGGGGCGGCCGTAGACCGCGTCCTGCGCCTCCACCGAGATTCCCATGTCACCACACCCATCAGGGCTAGAAACCAGCCGCCGCGGGCCTGTCGCCCGCGGGTACTCGTTCACCATGCAGATCGCGGCTATCGCGGCCCCTTTCGCGTTCTATCGAATCGCTATCGCCAGGCGATAGCGGCGCGAAGGCGCCCCGATGGAACGCCATCGCGAAACAATGGCGCGCCCCGCTGACCAGCGCCGATATTCCCTCGAAAGCCGCGCGATGCGAAGTGAATTGCGCCCTCCGTGAGCGTCGTCGCCGAACGCACCAACCGATGCGGATCACGACTCGGAGGTAGGTCGAAATGGCTACTCGCATCAGCAGGACGGCGGCTCTGATTCTCGTCTCGATCATCGCGATCTTCGGCTCCATCGCCGGCCTGGCGTCCCCCGCCTCCGCCGACTCGCCGTGGGAGACGCCCTCCGCCGCCGACTCCCCCTGGGAGCTCGACGACGACTCCCCGTGGGAACTGACCGGCGACTCGCCCTGGGAGCTGACCGGCGACTCCCCGTGGGAGTAGCCGTCAAGTAGCTGGTAACGCATCGCCCAGCGATGTACGATCCTCCACAACCAAACCAGGGTCCGCCCAAGGCATACAGGTGTCACGCTGCGAGCAGTTGCTGCCCGATCGCCTCGGCCGCCCCGTTGTCGGGCGGCCGTACGGGGGGTGCTGGACCGCTGGTCTTACATTTATCGTGAGAATTTCGGACCACGCACGTCAGAACGGCAACCGTTGCGGACAATCTCTTCGAGGAGATATGCGTGGAATTTCGTGTACTGGGGGCCCTCGAAGTATCCGCGAACGGTCGGCAACTCGGCCCTGGCGGAGCGCGACAACAAATCGTGCTCGCGGTCCTGCTGCTCAACGCCAATCGCTCGGTCACGCTTGATCGCCTGGTAGAGGCGATCTACGACGACGAGCCGCCCGCGACCGCGCGCGCCCAGGTGCAGATCTGCATTTCCGCGCTGCGCCGGCTGATCAACAAAGACGGTCACCCCGAGATGATCGTCACCACGCGGCAGGGATACACGTTACGCGCCCCGACGGAATCCATCGACGCGCACCGTTTCGACAATCTCGTCGGCAGGGCGCGCAAGGCACGTGACCAGAAGCACGCGGAAGAGGCGATCAGCCATTTCCGCAGCGCGCTCGCGCTGTGGCGCGGGCCCGCGCTGGACGGCATCGAGAGCAGATATGTGCAGGCGCTGGCGAGCTGGCTCACCGAGCAGCGGATCACCGCCAACGAGGAGTGCGTGCAGCTGGAGCTGGACCTGGGCCGCCACCAGGAGCTGGTCGGCGAGCTCAGCCGGCTCGTCAAGGAGAACCCGCTGCGCGAAGGGCTGATCGCCCAGCTCATGACCGCGCTGTACCGCTCGGGCAGGCAGGCCGAGTCGCTCCAGATCTTCCGCGACGCCAGGCGCAGCATGGTCGACGAGCTGGGCATCGAGCCGAACGAGCGGCTCCAGCAGCTGGAGGCCGCCATCCTCGGCGCCGACGACAGCCTCGCCGCGCCCAGCCCGCCGGCGGTGGCGGCACCCGAGCCGGTCGCGGCCACGCCCATCTCCACGGTGCCGCGCATGCTGCCCGCCGACATCGCCGACTTCGTCGGCAGGCACGACCAGATCGAGCGGATCAGCAGGCGGCTGACCATGCCGCTCGACGGCGACGCGCGCTTCGCCGTGCCCATCGTCGCCATCGCGGGGCGTCCGGGCATCGGCAAGACGACCATCGCGATCCACGCGGCGCACACCATCGCCGAGCACTTCCCCGACGGCCAGCTGTTCGCCAACCTGCACGGCGCGCTGGCCAGGCCGGTCAGCCCCATGCAGGTGCTCGACCGCTTCCTGCGCGCGTTCGGCGTGCGCGGCTCCGAGCTGCCCGAGACGGTGGTGGAGCGGGCGGAGATGTTCCGCATGCTGCTGGCCGACCGCAAGGTGCTGATCGTGCTCGACGACGCCGAGTCGGAGAGCCAGGTGCTGCCGCTGATGCCGGGCAACCCGCCGTCGGCGGTGATCGTGACCAGCCGTCACCGGCTCGGCGGGCTGGCCGGCACGACCCAGGTGAGCGTGGCCGAGTTCGACGTCTCGCACGCCGTCGAGCTGCTGTCGCACATCGCGGGCGAGGACCGGGTGCTGTCCGAGCCCGAGTCCGCCGCCGCGCTGGCCGAGCTCTGCTGCTGCCTGCCGCTGGCGCTGCGCATCGCGGGCGCGCGGCTGGCCGTCAGGATGCACTGGGGCGTGGACCATCTCGTGGACCGGCTGAGGGACGAGGCCCGCAGGCTCGACGAGCTCAGCCACGGCGACATGGGCATCAGGGCCAGCCTGTCGCTGACCTACGAGAACATCAGCGCGCCGGCCCGCTGCCTGTTCAGGCGGCTGGCCCTGCTCGACTCGCCCGTCTTCTCCGCCTGGGCGGGCGCCGCGGTGCTCGCCGAGCCGCTGACCACCGCGCAGGACCTGTTCGACGACCTGGCCGACGCCCACCTGGTGGAGGTCATCGGCACCGGCGGCGCCTCCAGGGTCCAGTACCGCTTCCACGACCTCATCCGGGTGTACGCCCGCGAGCGCCTGGCCGCCGAGGAGGACCCGGCCGAGCGCAGCGCGGCGCTGACACGCGTGGTGCACGCGCTGCACACCCTGCTGATGGCGGCCCACGACCGCGAGTACGGTTCCTCCGACCAGGCGCGCAAGAAGCGGGCCGAGATCGCTGCCTGGCTGCCCGACGCGCTGGTGGACAGGCTGGTCTCCAACCCGATCGCCTGGTTCGAGCGCGAGCGCCACCTGCTCGTCTCCGGCATCCGGCAGGCCGCCCAGGCCGGCCTGATCGAGCTGTGCTGGCGCATGGCCAGGAACGCGGAGCCCTTCTTCGAGCTGCGCGGCTACCTCGACGACTGGCGCGAGACGCACGAGATCGCCCTGGACGCCGCCCGGCAGGGTCACGACGAGCGCGGCCAGGCGGAGATGCTGATCGTGCGCGCCTCGCTGGCCCAGACCGAGCAGCGTTTCGACGACGCCAGGCGCGACTTCGAGGCCGCCCTGGCCATCTTCGAGCGCATCGGCGACGTGCCCCTGGTCGCCAGGTCCACCCGCAACCTGGCCTTCCTCAAGCGGATCGACGGCCAGCTGCACGAGGCGATGCACCACCTGGAGCAGGCGCTGGCCATCTTCAACGACATCGGCGACCAGCTGGAGGCGGCGATCACGCTGCAGAACCTGGCGGCGATCAGGGCCGAGTGCGGCGACATCGACGAGGCCAAGGTCCTGCTGGCCGAGGCGCTCGTCCGCGGGCGCGACGGCGGCAGCAGGCGCATCGTCTCGCAGGTGCTGCACCGGATGGGGCGCATCCATCTGCAGGCCAACGAGTTCGGCCTGGCGGCGGGGGCCTTCGAGGAGTCGCTCACCATCGTGCAGGAGATCGGCGACACCACGGGCGAGGCCTACGCCCTGCACGGGCTCGGCGTCGCCAACGTGCGGCGCGGCCGCCTGGCCGACGCCGACGCCCTGCTGGACAAGGCGCTGACGCTGGCCAGGCGGTCGCGTCACAAGCTCGCCGAGGCGCACGCCCTGGCGGGGCTCGGCGAGCTGGCCCTGGCCACCGACCGGCCCCGCGACGGTGTCGAACACCTGCGCAAGGCCGCCCTGCTGTACCGCCAGACGCGGATCCCGCTGCTGGAGGCGCGCACGCTGATCAAGCTGAGCGACGCGCTCTGGTCGATCGGCGACACGACCGCCTCCGACCGGGCCGTGACCCGCGTGATGGAGCTGGTCGAGCACGTGGACGACAGGACGGGCAAGCTGGTGCTGGAGCACCTGTCGTCGGTCAACAACCGGGCGGGGCCGATGATGCTGCCGACCACCGGGCCCACGCTCTGACCGTCACGCGACGAGGCGGCGCCCCGCGCGGGAGACCGAGTCCCTGATGACCCGGCAGATCGCCGCCACGTCGTCCGGCTCCACGGTGGGGCCGGTGGGCAGCGAGAGTACCCTGCTCGCCAGCGCCTCGGCCCGCGGCAGCGGCAGCGGGACGTGCCGCTCGGGCGCGGAGCGGTACGGCTCGACCTGGTGGCAGATCGGCGAGAAGTAGCGCCGGGCGTGGACGTCGTACCTGAGCAGGTCCTCCAGCACGGTCTCGCGGGAGATCCCGGCCCGCGCCTGCTCCACCTCGATCACGAGGTACTGGTGGTTGGCGCGCTCGCCGGGCAGCTGCCCGCGCACCGTCACCCCCGGAACGCCGGCCAGGTGCTCCTCGTAGACGGCGTGGTTGCGGCGGTTGGCCGTGACGATCGTGTCGATGGCGTCGAGCGAGGTCAGGCCCATGGCCGCGCAGAACTCGTTCATCCTGGCGACCGTGCCGGGCCCGGCGATCCGGCCGGCCGGGTCGATGCCCTGGTTGCGCAGGGCCCTGACCCGGGCGGCGTAGGCGTCGTCGTCGGTGACGATCACGCCGCCCTCGACGCTGTTGACGAACTTGGTGGCGTGGAAGCTGAAGATCTCCGCCGTGCCGAACCCGCCGACCGGCTTGCCCCGGTAGGTGCAGCCGAGCGCGTGCGCGGCGTCGAACAGCAGGACCAGGCCGTGCTCGTCGGCGAGCCGCGTCAGCTCGTCCACCTCGCACGGCCGGCCGAAGACGTGCACCGCCAGGATGCCGCGGGTCCTCGGCCCGATCAGCCGGGCGACGTGCTCGGGGTCGGCGTTGGCGGTGGCCTCGTCCACGTCGCAGAAGACCGGGACGATGCCGATCCACTCCAGCGCGTGGGCCGTGGCGACCCAGGTGAAGGAGGGGACGATGACCTCGTCGCCGGGCCTGATGCCGGCGGCCCTGGCGGCGATCTGGATGCCCGTGGTGGCGTTGCAGGTGGCCACCGCGTGCCTGGTGCCGGCCACCCTGGCGATGCGTTCCTCGAACTCGCGCACCAGCGGGCCGTTGTTGGTCAGCCAGAGCCGGTCGAGCACGCCGTCGAGCCGCCGCATCAGCCGCTCGCGCTCGCCCACGTTGGGCCGCCCGACGACCAGCGTCTCCCAGGACGCCATCACGCCACCCCGTCGAGCATGCCGACGAAGAGTCCCGGGCTGTTGGGGCGGCCGCCGGCGAGCCTGAAGCCGGGCAGGAACTCGGTGCGGCAGCCGGCCGCCTCGAAGGCCGCCATGTACTGCTCGCGGGTGAACAGGCTGGAGTGCAGCACCTCGCAGAAGTCCCTGAAACCGGAGGAGTCGGCGATCCTGAAGCGCACCTCCAGCCGGCTCTTGCCGCCCTCGCGGCGCGAGTGCGTCATCCGGGAGACGACGCGCTCCTCCTCGACCAGCAGGTGCCCGCCGACGTGGCCGTCGAGGAAGTTGTCGGGGAAGTACCACGGCTCGACGACCAGCACGCCGCCCGGCGCCAGGTGCGCGGCCATCGTGCCGATCGCCGCCCGCAGCTCCTCGGGCGAGCCCAGCTCGCCGACGGCGTTGCCCATGCAGGTGACGGCGTCGAAGACACGGCCGAGGTCGAAGTCGCGCATGTCGCCGGGGTGCACGGGGACGCCGGGCAGCCGCCCCGCGGCCACCGACCGCATGTCCGGGGACAGCTCCAGGCCCTCGACGTGGTCGAAGAGCTTGACGAACGTCTCCATGTGCGCGCCCGTGCCGCAGGCCACGTCCAGCAGGGACGCCGCGCGGGGCGCGCGGGCGCGGACGATCTTCGCGAGATCCTGCGCCTCGCCCTCGAAGTCCTTGCCGCGGCTGCGGAAGATCAGGTCGTAGTACTCGGCGTGCTCGGATCCGTACTCCATGGCGAGCTCCCTTCAGGCCACTGCCGCTGCCGGCTGTGCCGCGACGACTCTCGGCTGCGGGATGGGGATGATGAACCGCCCGCCCCGCCGCAGGAAGTCCTCCTCCTTGGACAGGATCTCCGCGGCGTAGTTCCACGCCAGCAGGAGGTAGTAGTCGGGCTGCTCGGCACGCGCCTGCTCGGGCGAGAGCACCGGGATGCGGGTGCCCGGCAGCAGCCTGCCGTGTTTGAGGCTGGTGGTGTCGCTGCAGAAGAGCAGGTCCTCCGGCCCGAGGCCGCAGAACTGCAGCAGCGTGGTGCCCTTGGACGGCGCGCCGTACCCGGCGACGACCTTGCCCTCGGCGGCCAGGCCGCGCACCAGGTCGCGCACCTGCCCGATCACCTCATGGGCGCGGGCGGCGAAGTCCAGGTAGACCTCGTCGTCCTCCAGGCCGAGCTGCCGTTCCAGGGAGTGCAGCCGCGCGACGACCTGCTCCGGCGCGCGTTCCGCGTCGGCCCTGGCGGCGAAGACCACGACGGAGCCGCCGTGCACGGCGGCGCGCTCGACGTCGATCAGCCGCAGGCCGTGCGACTCGAACAGGCGGCCCAGCGTGTGGACCGAGTAGTACGACAGGTGCTCGTGGTAGATCGTGTCGAACTGGTTCTCCTGCAGCAGGTCCACCAGGTAGGGCACCTCGATCGCCAGCACGCCGTCGGGCGCCAGCACCGCCGTCACCCCGTCGAGCACGTTGTGCACGTCGTCGATGTGCGCGAAGCACTGGCGGCCCAGGACCAGCTTGGCCTGGCCTTGCTCGGCCGCCACGCGCCTGCCCTGCTCGCCGCCGAAGAACTCGGGCAGCGTCCTGACGCCGCGCGCGTTGGCGATCGCGGCCAGGTTCTCGGCCGGGTCCACGCCCACCACCCGCTGACCGCGCTCCTGGAACATCGCGAGCTGGAGGCCGACGTTGCTGCCGAGCTCGACCACCAGGTCGCCGGGGGCGAGCCCGGCGCGGCGCTCGCACCACCCGACGATGCGGCGCATGTGGTCGATCATCTGGTCGGATTCGGAGGTGACGTACACGTAGTGGCGGAACAGCACGCCGGGCTCGATCACATGCCTGATCGCCATGAGCCTGCAGCCGCGGCACACGATCACGTCCACCGGGTAGGCGGGCTCGTGCGCGGGCAGGTCGCCGGGGTCGAGGAAGCCGTTGGCGAGCGGCACCGGGCCGAAGGAGGTGACCTCCAGCCAGTCGTCCCCGCCGCAGACCCGGCAGGTGTCGAGCCGTCGGACGATGTCCTGCATGACTACTCCTAGTGATCTTCAGCGGATGGCGGCCGCGAGCTCGCGGTGCTTCAGCGGCTCCCACCAGGACCGGTTGTTGCTGTACCACTCGACGGTCGCGGCCAGCCCGTCGGCGAACGCGACCGCGGGCGCGTAGCCCAGCTCCCGCTGGATCTTGGCGATGTCCAGGGAGTAGCGCAGGTCGTGGCCTGGGCGGTCGGGCACGTGCTGGACCAGGTCCCAGTCCGCGCCGCACGCGTCGAGCAGCAGGGCGGTCAGCTCCAGGTTGGTCAGCTCGCAGCCGCCGCCGATGTGGTAGACCTCGCCGGCGCGGCCGCGTTCGAGCACCAGGCGGATGGCCCTGCAGTGGTCGGAGACGTGCAGCCAGTCGCGCCGGTTGTCGCCGTCGCCGTACAACGGCACCGGGCGGCCTTCGAGCAGGTTGGTGACGAACAGGGGGATCACTTTCTCCGGGAACTGGTACTGGCCGTAGTTGTTGGTGCACCGGGTGACGACCACGTCCAGGCCGAGCGTCCGGTGGAAGGCCAGGGCCAGCAGGTCGGAGCCCGCCTTGGACGCCGCGTAGGGCACGTTGGGCGCCAGCGGCGACTCCTCGGTCCACGAGCCGCGCTCGATGGAGCCGTACACCTCGTCGGTGGAGACGTGCACGAACCGGCCGACGCCGTGCCGCAGCGCCGCCTCCAGCAGCGTCTGTGTGCCGAGCACGTTGGTGCGCACGAAGTCGGTGGCGCTGATGATCGACCTGTCGACGTGCGTCTCGGCGGCGAAGTGCACGATCGCGTCCTGCCCCGCCGTCACCTCGTCGACCACGAGCGGGTCGGCGGTGTCGCCGTGGACGAAGCGCAGCCCGGGGTGGCCGGCGACGGGGTCGAGGTTGGCCAGGTTGCCGGAGTAGGTGAGCTTGTCCAGGACGGTGACCCGGGTGCCCGGCGCGTCGCGCAGCGTCGCTCTGACGAACTCCGAGCCGATGAAACCGGCACCGCCGGTGACCAGGATCCGCACTGTCGGTCTCCTCTGGGGTGTGGGAAGTCGCGGTCACCTGGCGGCGGCGGTCAACCGCTCCAGGTCGGCGACGATGTCGGTGGGGCTGGGCGTGGCCAGCCAGTCCTCCTGGATGTCCTGCGCGCCCTTCTGGAAGGAGGGGTCGCCGAGCACGCGGCGCAGCTCCTCGCGGATCTGCGAGGCGGACTGCGTCTGGTGGTTCAGGCGGACGCCCGCGCCGCGCTCGGTCACGTACCGGGAGGTGCGGCCCGCGGTGAGCTGCTTCTGGCACTTCAGGTCCCAGTCGATGCCGTCCTCGACGGGTGTGCCGACGATGCGGCTCGGCTCGTCGGTGTCGCAGACGAGCTGCGGCACCCCGGCGGCGGACGCCGCCACGAACGTGCCGATGGAGCCGTGATGGATGATCGCCGAGCAGGTCGGCAGGAGCTGGTCGAGCGGCACGTACTCCAGCACGCGCACGTTGTCCGGCAGCGGTTCGCGCAGGTCGAGGAGCTGGTTGGCGTCGAGCGTGGCGATCACCTCGATGTCCGGCCCGGCCACGGCCTCCATCAGCTTGGCCAGGCGGCCCCAGTCGCCCTTGAAGAACGCCCGCATGGACACGCCGAGCGACAGCGCGACCCGGGGCCGGGACGGCGGCCGGCGCAGCCAGTCCTCCATGAGGCCGCCGCCGGTGTAGGGGACGTACCTGACGGGCAGCCGCGTGACGCCGGTGGGCAGGCGCATGCCGGCCGGGAACGGGTCCACGGTCCAGTGGCCGAGCAGCAGCTCCTCGTCGACCTGCTGGCCGTACCGCTCCGCCAGCGGCTCGATGACGCGGGCGAGCGGGTTGCGCTCGCCGGTCCCGGCGAACTTCTCCGTGGCCCAGGCGGTGTAGTCGGGCGAGTGCAGGATGCGGGCGTGGGCGGCGCCGCAGGCGCGGGCCGCCACCGCGCCGCAGGGGAACCACGGGTCCCACAGCACCAGGTCGGGCCGCCACTCCCGGGCGAACTCGACGACGGCCGTGATGTCCTGCCGCGGCACGGGCGGGTGGTAGTTGCGCATGGTGAGCAGCGCGAAGTGGTGGAAGACATCCCAGGGCGCGCGTTCCGCCTCGCTGATCCCGAGCGCGGCCACCAGCCGCTCGCTCTCCTCGATCGTGGGGATGAGGCCGGCGAAGCCCGGGTAGCCGCGGTCGTGCACCGACAGCCGCTCGGGCTCGCCGCACGACACCGCCGTCAGCCCGGCGGCGGTGACCGCCCGGTGGAAGTCGGGCACGGCCACCCCCGTCGCGATGCCCGGCGGCGCGGCCACGCAGACCTGGTGCCCGGCGGCCTGCAGCGCCCACGCGTAGGGCACGACGGGCAGGAAGTGGGCCGGCGCGGGGAAGACGGTGAACATGACGCGCATCGCGATCACTCCATCGGGGAGTCGGGCGCGGCGACGCCGTAGCGGAGGATGCCGGAGAACTCCGCCACCATCGACATGATCGAGCTCTCGGTGAACAGGTTGCTGTTGTAGGCGAAGTTGCCGTAGATCTCGCCCGAGGGGTCGATGTCGAAGGTGAGCAGCGCGCCGTCCGGGATGTCGGTGCCGTTGGGCTGGGAGAACAGCCGCCCGCGCACCTCCTCCACCACCAGGTCGCCGATCCGCTCGCCCTCCATGACGGTGGCGAACTGCCAGACCTGCAGCGCGCACAGCGCCCTGTCCTCCAGCGCCGCGTCGGCCATCAGCTCCGGCGACTCGGCGGCGATCTGCAGGAACGGGATCTCCCGCGCGTACGCCTCGACGCAGGTGCCCCTGGTCCTGTCGACCACCTGCCGGAAGGTCTCGCAGCCGGTGATGTCGGTGCGCAGCGGCAGGAAGTTGAAGAACGGCCCGACGGTGTCCTGGAACTCCGGCTGCCCCCGGCCGGAGGTGATGGCCGGGATGACCAGGTCGGTGGCGCCGGTGAGGCGGTGCAGCAGCACGTTGTAGGCGGCCAGCAGCACCATGAAGGGGGAGCTGCGGTTGCGCTTGGCGAAGGCCAGCGCCTCCTCCGACAGCTCCTTGGTCAGCGTGAACCGGTACACCGGGCAGACCTTGCCCAGCCCCTCCGACCTGGCGTGGTCGGTCCTGACCGACAGCATGCGCGCGCCGCGCAGCTTCTTGCGCCAGTAGCCGCGGGCGGCCACGGCGCCGGCGGAGCCGGCGTTCTCCTGCTGCCAGGCGGCGTACTCGTGGTACGGCCGGGCGGCGGGCTGCTCGGGCACGTCGTGGCCTCGCCTGCGGGCGTAGCAGGTGACGATGTCGCGGATGAGCAACTGCATGGACCAGCCGTCGCCGGCGGTGTGGTGCACGATCAGCGCGAGCACCGCGTCCTCGTCGTCGTAGCGGCCCAGGACCGCGCGCAGGTGAGGCAGCTCCTGGAGGCTGTAGGAGCCGGACTCGATCTCGGTCAGCAGCTCCTCGGCCTTGCGCCCGCGGTACTCCTGCGCCGCCCGCGGCAGGTCGACCACGAGCAGCCGGGCGGGCGAGGGCGGCTGAACGGTCTGGTGGGCCACGCCGTCGCCCCTGGTGATCGTGGCGTTGAGCGAGTCGTGCTTGGCGGCGACCTCGTTGATCGCCTGGTGCAGCGTCTCGACGTCGAGCCGGCCGCGGACCCGCCAGCCCACGACGATGTTGTAGCGGGCGCTGAAGGGGCCCTGGCCGTCACCCTGGTCGAACAGGCGCAGGAACTGCTGGGTGAACGACAGCGGGTGATGGGTGGTGGGCGGTGCCGAGGTGGACAGGGAAGTGGTCATGCTGCCGCCTCCGTACGGGCGTCGCGGTGGTTGGCGCGCTGGAGCTCCACGGCCTGGTAGAGCGCGGCGATGTTGCCGCTGCCGAAGGAGCGTGCTCCCAGCCGCTCGATGAGCTCGAAGAAGAAGGTGCCGCGCGGGTGCGCGGAGCGGGCGAAGATCTGGTAGAGCTGGCCGTCGTGGTCCTCGTCGACGAGGATGCTGCGCCGCCGCAGCTCCGGCAGCGGGTACTTCACGGGCCGCACCCGGTCGGGGAGCAGGTCGTAGTAGGCGGCGGGGGTGGGCAGGAACTCCACTCCCCCGGCGCCGGTCGTGTCCACGGCGGCGGTGATGTCGGCGGTGCTCATCGCCAGGTGCTGCACGCCCGCGCCGCCGTGGGCGGCGAGGAACTCGTCGATGTGGCCGGGCTCCTTGGAGGCGTCCGGCTCGATGAGCGTGAGCGTCACCGACCCGCTCTTGACGACCTCGGTCGTCATGGCCTGATCGCCGACGGTGATGCGCTCGGCGAAGATGAGCTGGAAGTCCAGGACGTGCCGGTAGAAGTCCACGGTCGCGCCGAGCTCGCCGGACGGCACGCACACGGCCAGGTGGTCCACCTCGGCCAGGCCCGCGTCGAGCCCGCCCGCCGTCGCGGGTGTGGGGGTGAAGCCGGGCAGGGCGCGCTCGTCCAGGCTCTCGGGGCGCTGCACGAACGTGTGCACCAGGTCGCCGACGCCCTGGACGGTGGCGGTGACGAAGCCGTCGCGGGCGCACGGCGGGGACACCGGCCTGGCGCCCCGGTTGACCGCGCTCCGGAAGGCGGCGGTGGCGTCGGCGACGCCGAGCGCGACGTCGGCCACGCCGTCGCCGTGCCTGCCGAGGTAGGCGGCGCCCGGGTGGTCACCGGCGGTGGGCTGGGTGAGCACGAACCTGACCAGGCCGGCGCCCACGGCCACGGAGCGGCAGCCCCAGGCGGTGGACTCGGCGTAGGGTTCGAGGCCGTAGCCGCGGCTCAGCCGGCCCGCCTCCGCCGCCAGGTCGGTGACGTGGAAACCGATGTGGTCCAGGCGCAGGTCGTCCTTCGTCATGGGCTATCGCGCCTCCATCCGGGCGACGAGGCTGTGCGGGCGCAGGTCGGTCCAGTGCGCCGTGACGTACTCGACGCAGGACGAGCGGCCCGCGGGCCCGTACGCGCTCTGCCACCCGTCGGGCACGTCGGCGAACGCCGGCCACAGGCAGTGCTGGCCCTCGTGGTTGACCAGCACGCGGAAGGTCGTGTCCTGGTCGTCGAAAGGATTGTCCATCTCAGCTCTCTCACTGGCCGGTCACGGCGGACTCGAGCCATTCGTCCAGGCTGGCCACGGTGGGGGCGTCGAACAGGTCCCCGATGGTGAGCTCGACGTCCAGCGTCGTGGAGATGCGGTTGACCAGCCGCATCGCCAGCAGCGACTGCACGTCGAGGTCGAAGATGCTGTCGTCGATCCCGATCTGGTCGACGCCGAACACGTCGGCGAACACCGAGCACAGGACCTCCTGGCGGGGGTTGAGCGGCGCCCGGTAGGCGGTCTCCGTGTCCGGCTCGGGGTCGGGCAGCGACGCGCGGTCCACCTTGCCGTTGGCGGTCAGCGGCAGCGCGTCCAGCAGCACGAACGCCGCGGGCACCATGTAGTCGGGCAGCATGGTCTTGACGTGCGCGCGCAGCGTGCCCACGGCGGGCGGCTCGCCGGCCGGCACCACGTAGGCGACCAGGCGTTTCTCGCCCTCGCGCAGCTCGCGGGCGACCACGGCGGCGTGGGCGAGGCCGGGGAAGCTCGCGACCGCGGCCTCCACCTCGGCCAGCTCCACGCGGAAGCCGAGGATCTTGACCTGGTCGCCGGCCCGCCCGATGAACTCGATCTGCCCGTCGCCGTTCCGCCGGACCAGGTCGCCCGTCCGGTACATGCGCCCGCCGGAGCCGGCGAACGGGTCGGCGACGAAACGCTCGGCGGTCAGGTCGGCGCGGCCGAAGTAGCCGCGGGCCACGCCCCTGCCGCCGATGTAGAGCTCGCCCTCCAGGTCGCCGGGGACGGGGCTGAGGCGGTCGTCGAGGACGTACAGCCTGACCTCGTCCATCGGCCCGCCGACCGGCACGCTCGCGGCCGGGGCGGCGCCCGCGCGCAGCTCGGCGGTGGTCGAGAACAGGGTGACCTCCGTGGCGCCGTACATCGCGCGGACCACCGTGTCCGGGCAGGCGGCGTGCACCTGCCGCACCGCGGACGGGACGATCACGTCGCCGCCGGTGAGCACCTCGCGCACGCCGGCCAGCCAGCCGGGGCCCTCCTCCGCCACGACGCGGAAGAGCCCGGCGGTCAGGTGCAGGGCGGTGATCTCCTCGCGGGTCACCAGCTCCTTCAGGACGGCCAGGTCCAGCTCGCCGGGCGGCGCGGCGACGATCCGGCCGCCGTGCAGCAGCGGCACCCACAGCTCGTACGTCGAGACGTTGAAGGCGTACGGGGCGACCATGAGCACGCGCTCGTGGTTGCCGGTGTCCCAGCACCGGTCGAGCGCCAGGCCGAGCACGTCGCCGTGGGTGACGGCCACGCCCTTGGGGCGTCCGGTCGAGCCCGAGGTGTAGATGACGTAGGCCAGGTTGTCCGGCTGGGCGTCGCCGGCGGGGGCCGAGGACGGCTGCGCGTCCGTCTCCGCGCGCTCGGCCGGCTCGTCCAGGACGAGCGTCCGGGGCGCGAACGGCAGGCCGGCGCCGGCCTTGGCGCGGTCGGCGAGCAGCACGGGGGCGCCCGAGGAGTCGAGGATCCACTGCTGCCGGTCGGGCGGGTAGGCGCTGTGCACGGGCAGGTAGCAGCCGCCCGCCTTGAGGATCCCGAGCAGCGCCACGACGAGCTCGGCCGAGCGCTCCATCAGGACCGCGACCGGCGTCTCCGGCCCCACGCCGAGGCCGCGCAGGCGGTGGGCCAGGCGGTTGGCCCGCTCGTCGAGCTCCCGGTAGGTCAGGGTGGCGGGGCCGCCGGACACGGCGATCGCGTCCGGCGTGCGCGCGGCCTGCTCGGCGAGGTGTCCATGAACAGATGTCGGCACCATCAGGCACTCCGTCAGTCGGTGTGGAAGATGTCGTGGACGCCCGAGACGCCCGAGAGCATCGTCGCGAAGTCGATCTTCCGCGGGCGCAGCCTGCGCGGGTCGAGCAGCTCCTGCGCCTTCTCCCAGTACTCCTCCTTGTTGCGGGTGCGGTCGTAGAAGAAGCGCACGAAGGCCAGCAGGGAGTTCAGGAAGGTGCGGTAGTCCTTCTCGTAGCGCGCCAGCACCTGCTCCTCGGAGGCCGGGTCTCGCAGGGCGGCGTCCACCGCGCCGGCCAGCCCGAGCGAGCCGCGCAGGGCCAGGCCGACGCCCGTGGACAGCAGCGGGTCGATGAAGGCCGCAGCGTCGCCCACCAGGGCCCAGCCGGGGCCGTGGAAGCGTTTGCAGGTGTAGGACCAGTCGCGGATGCTGCGGAAGGCGGCGGCCCGGGTGGCGCCCTCGGTCAGCGCCCTGACCTCCTCGGCCGCGGCCAGCTCGGAGGTGAACAGCTCCTCCAGGCTCTTGCCCGACTTCTTGTACTCGTCGATCGGGGTGACGTAGCCGACGCTCACCGTGCCGTCGTGCAGCGGGATGAACCAGAACCAGCCGTTCGGCCTGTTCTCGGTGACCGTGTCGCCCGCCCTGGTCCCGCCGTAGCGCTTGCAGCCCTGGAAGTAGGACCAGACGGCGATGTTGCGCAGGTCGTCGTGCCACTCGACCAGGTCGAAGTGGCGGGCCAGCACATGCTGCTGCCCCGAGGCGTCCACCAGCATGCGGCAGCGCGCGGTCCGCGGCTCCGGGTCGCCCTTGACCGTGTACGTGACGCCGCAGATGCGGTCGCCCTCGAACAGGAAGTGCTTGACGGTGGCCTCCTCCAGCACCGTCGCGCCCAGCTCCCTGGCCCTGGCCAGCAGGACGGAGTCGAAGTCGGCCCGGCGCACCTGGTAGGTGTGCTCATAGTTGGCCGCCTCGGCGAAACGGAAGTCCCAGGTGCCCTGGTTCTTGCCCCACAGCAGCGTGCCGCCGTACTTCTTGACGAAGCCCATCTGGTCGAGCCGCGAGCGCAGGCCCAGCTCCTCCAGCGTGGGCATGGACCCCGTGATCAGCGACTCGCCGATGTGGTAGCGGGGGAACTTCTCGCGTTCGAGCACCAGCACGCGATGGTTACGTTTGGCCAGCAGTCCGGCCGTGCTCGATCCGCCGGGGCCGCCACCGATCACGACAACATCGAACTCGTCATGGGTACTGATCACCGTGCTCCTCCATTCGCCGCCATGCGACTCGGAGCCAGGGTCACATTTCCCTGTTGGATCACTCATCCTCTGAATTGCTGTGTGGCCTCGCGCAACAGCGCACGTCACGAGATGTGCGGGCGCGGGGGCGTGGTCATGCTGAGGCGATGACAACGGTCGTCGACGTCTGGCTCGCGGAGCATCCGCTGCCGGGCTACCTGGATCCGATCAAGAAGCTGGCCGCCGGTTTCGAGGCCGCCCATCCGGGCTACCGGATCGAGGTCACCGGGTACGGCTTCCGCGAGCTGCCCGCCGAGGTGGCCAGGGCGGCCGGGCGCGGCCGGCCCCCTGACCTCGCCGAGTACTACGCCACCGCCACCCGCCTGGCCCTGGACACGCGGGGGCCGTCGGGCGCGCCGCTGTTCGTCCCGATCGAGCGGGCCGTCGCCGGCCGAGGCGAGATCCTCGGCGAGCGCGTCGTGCTGGCCGGCCTGGAGCCCGCCGTGCGCGGCTACTACACCTACGCGGGCGAGCTGGTCGCCGCGCCGATGACCGCGACCACGGCGGTGCTGCTCGGCAACACTGCCCTGCTGGAGGCCGCGGGCGTCACCGCGATGCCGCGCACCTGGGGCGAGCTGGAGTCGGCCTGCGCCGCGACCGGCTCGCCCGCCACCTGGGCCAACCACGGCTGGCTCGTCCAGCAGGCCGTGGCCGGTCAGGGCGGCCTGCTCGCCGACCACGACAACGGCAGGTCGGGGCGGGCGGAGAAGGTGGACCTGGCCGGCGAGGAGCTGCTGGCCTACGCCACCTGGTGGCAGCGCCTGCACGAGCGGGGCCACTACCTGGACACGGGGACGCCGGAGGACTGGGGCGGCACGCTGCGCGCCTTCACCGAGCAGCGGGCGGCCTTCACCATCGCCTCCTCCGTCGTCGCCGGGATGGTCGCGGGCGCCTGCTCCGAGGCGGGCTTCGAGGTGGCGGCCTGCCCGCTGCCGCACAACGAGGGGGCGCCGCGCGCCGGGCACCTGGTCTCCGGGCAGGCGTTCTGGCTCACCGCCGGGCTGCCGCGCGAGAAGGCGGACGGCGCGCTGGCGTTCCTGCAGTACCTGCTCGACGCGCGCAACGTGGCCGGGTGGCACCGCGCCGCCGGGTTCCTGCCGGTCACCGGCGCCTCGGTGGAGCTGCTGGAGCAGGAGGGCTGGTACGACCGGCACCCGATCCACCGGGCGGCCACCGACCAGCTCCGCGCGGCCGACGGCTCGCCCGCCGCGCTCGGCGCGATCGCCGGCGACCTGGCCGGGATCCAGGACGAGATGACGGGCGCCATGGCCGGCGTCCTGCGCGGCGCCGACCCGGGCGCGCGGCTGGCCGAGGCCACGATCTCGGCGCAGCGCCTGCTCGACGCCTACAACGACGACTGCGCCCGCGGGCTGACGCCGCGGCGGCTGGCCGTCAAGTGAGCAATACGGAAGATGACCGCTCCGGGGTGCGATGCCACCCTCGGAGCTGGCGATAGGAGTTCAGCCATGTTGAGCCGACGGCGCTTACTCGTTCTCGGCGGGCTGACGGGAGGCGTCGCGCTGGCCCCGTTCGTCCAGTCCGGGGACACGCGGAACGCGCAGCCGCAGCACGGCCCCATGCACGGCCGCATGCACGGCGCCGCGCACGACCACGCCGGCCGCGTCCCCGCGGTCAGGTCGGGCCCCGCCGTTACCCCCTTCTCCGTCAGGATGCCGGTGCCCGCCACCCGCATCCCGTCGGTGCAGACCGCCGACACCGACATCTACCGGATGTCCGTCCAGCCGGCGACGGCCCAGATCCTGCCGGGGCTGAGCACGCCCGTGCTCACCTACGGCGGCGCCTTCTGCGGGCCCACCATCCGCGCCCGGCGCAACCGCAGGACGCTCATCACCTTCGACAACAAGCTCGGCCACGAGACCAACGTGCACCTGCACGGCGGGCGCGTGGCCGCCGTGCACGACGGCTACCCGACGGAGGTGATCGCGCCGGGCTCGGGCAGGGCGTACCTGTACCCGAACGCCCAGCCGGGCGCGACGCTCTGGTACCACGACCACGCCCACCACCTGGAGGCCGAGAACGTCTACCGCGGCCTGCACGGGTTCTACCTGATCGACGACGAGGACGAGCGGCGGCTCGGCCTGCCGTCGGGCGGCTACGACGTGCCGATCATGCTGCGTGACGCGCTGTTCGACGACGCGGGAAACCTGGTCTTCGACCCCGCCGACCCCTACAACCGCCCCACGCTGCTGGCCAACGGCAAGCCTCAGCCCTACTTCGAGGTCGCCGCGCGCAAGTACCGGTTACGCCTGCTCAACGGCTCCACCCACCGCGTCTTCGAGCTGACGCTCGACGGGGCGCGGATGACGCAGATCGCCACCGACGCCGGTCTGCTGCCCGCGCCGGTCCCGGTGGACCGGCTGGTGCTCTCGTCGGGCGAGCGCGCCGACATCGTCGTCGACTTCGGCCAGGCCCCGCTGGGCGGCCACGTCACGCTCAACGACGTGGCCGGCCCGGTGCTGCGCTTCGACGTCGTACGCAGGGCCGCCGACCGCAGCAGGGTGCCCGCCCAGCTTCGCCCGATGTCGCCGATGCCGACGGCCGTCCAGGACCGCAAGCTCGTGCTCAGCCTGGACCCGGTCAACATCAGGGCGCTGATCAACGACAGGGTGTTCGACCCGGCCAGGGTGGACATGCAGGTCAGGCGGGGCACCACCGAGATCTGGGAGGTCACCAACAGCGACACGAACGTCGGCGGCTCCGGATTCGGCGTCCCGCACAACTTCCACACCCACCTCTCCCACTTCCTGCTCCTGTCCCGGGACGGCAAGCCGCCGCTGCCGGGCGAGGGCGGCTGGAAGGACACCGTACTCATCCAGCCGGGCGAGACCGTTCGCCTACAGGTCGACATCGGCTCCCACCTGGGCCGATACGTCTATCACTGCCACATGCTGGAGCACTCCGCCCTCGGAATGATGGGCCAGATGGAGATCGTCAATTAGTTCTCAAGGAGGACTGGATGAGCACCACAGAAAGCATCACCGCGGCGCCGAAGAAGACGGGCCGCGGCAAGAACATCGCCCTCTGGGTGGCGCAGGTTCTCCTGGCCTACCAGATCGGGCTGGGCGGCGTACTGAAACTCATCGGCGATCCCACGATGGTCGGCATGTTCGAGGCCATCGGCGCCGGCCAGTGGTTCAGGTACGTGGTCGCCGTCATCGAGATCGCCGGCGCGATCGGCCTGCTGGTCCCGCGCCTGACCGGCGTCGCCGCCCTCGGCCTCGTCGGGCTGCTGGTCTGCGCGGCCGGCACGAACGCGTTCGTCCTCGGCGGCCCGCCGATCATCGAGGCCGTCCTGATCGTCATCGCCGGCCTGGTCGTCTGGGGCCGCTGGTCCCGCGTCAAGGCCTTCTTCGGCGCCAAGTGAGCTCGTGACGCCCGGTACGCGACGCGGCGTACCGGGCGTCGGCCTGTCCCAGCAAGGATCCGATGTCTGGAGGAGACATGACCGAGACCGCCACCGAGACCGCCACCGAGACCGCCACCGAGACCGTCACCGAGACCGCCACCGAGACCGTCACCGAGAACCCGCAGAACCAGATGCCCACTCCCGACCCCGCGCTCAAGGCCCTGGAGCCGCTCGTCGGCGCCTGGGAGATGACCGGCAAGGACCTCAACTCCGGCGACCCCCTGGGCGGGCGGCTCACCTTCGAGTGGATGGAGGGCGGCTTCTTCCTGGTCCAGCACCACGAGATGGACCACGGGCACGGCACGATGAAGGGCGTGGAGTACATCGGCTACGAGGCCGAGGGCCAGGCGCTGCGCTCGCGGTACTTCGACAGCACGGGCAACGCCTTCACCTACACCTGGAAGCTCCAGGACGGCGACCTCAGCATCTGGTTCGGCGAGGAGGGCTCCCCGGCCGGCTTCACCGGCGTGCTCAGCGCGGACGGCGCGACCATCTCGGGCCGCTGGGCGTGGCCGGGCGGCGGCTACGAGGCCACGATGACCAAGGCCGGCTGAACGGCACAGCACGAAGTGGCGGCGGGCCGGGGCCCGCCGCCACTTCCGTGTGCCCGCGCCGTCAGGCGGGCACCTTGGGCCTGTCCTGCGACTCGGCCTGCTGCCGGCCGGAGGAGACCAGCCGCTCGCGCAGCCGCATCGCGGGCAGCTCGACCAGGTAGTAGCTGACCGTGGCGATGAGCACGGTGCCCACCAGCACGACCGCGAGCAGCTCCCAGAAGCCGGCCTTGCCCATCACCGCGGGCATCGGCAGCGGCGCGGCGCCGAAGATGCTGCCGTTCTGCAGCCACAGGTACTGCAGGACGAAGTGCCACAGGTAGACGCCGTAGGAGATGCGCCCGAAGAAGCGCATCGGCCGGTTGGTGAGCACGGCGTCGATGAACGCCGAGCGCACGCCGGGGATGACGACGGGTGCGATGATCAGCAGCGCGAAGACGAGGAACAGCACCATCTCCGCCAGCGCCTCCGGCACGGTGGCGTAGTCGGCCATGCCGGGCTTGCCGAACGGCCTGATGCAGTTGATCACGTACACCACCAGCGCGCCGAGCCAGAACAGCAGCGGGCGGCGCTGCGCCGCGCGGTAGAGGCGCGGCGTGGTGCCGGTGGCCTCCGCGTACGCGGCCAGGATCGCCAGCCCCATGCCGATGGCCAGGAAGCCGGTGAAGCCGATCACCCAGAAGTACTCGTAGGGGAAGGGGCCCATGAACTCCAGGTGGGTGTAGACGGTCCAGGCCAGGCCGACGAGCACGAAGACGGCGAGCGGCACGATCAGGCGGCGGGCCTTGCCGCCGGGGGTGTCGGCCTTCCTGGCGTACCTGTCGAAGATCCAGGCCAGGATCGGCAGCGCCAGGTAGAAGGTGACCTCGGCGGGGACGGTCCAGGTGGGTTCGAGGCCCGCGTACCCCAGCTCGGGGCCGGGCACGTAGTTGTGCATGAGCAGGAGCGGGCTGAGGACGTACCAGATGCCGTCCACGCTCTTGGCGTTGAGCAGCAGCAGCGCCGCCACGGCCACCAGCCAGTAGGCCGGCAGGATGCGCAGCATGCGCTTGATGAGGTAGCCCCTGATGGCCGGGCGGGGCGTGCCGACGATGGTCGCTCTGGCGAACGGCCGGTACAGCAGCAGTCCGGACATCACGAAGAAGGGCGGCAGCAGCACGTTGAACCCCTGGACCAGGACGGCCCAGATGCTGTCGGCGGGCTTGTCGTAGAAGCCGATGACGCCGGCGGCGAAGGCGACGTGCACGATGATGACGCCGAGCGCCAGATATCCGCGCAAGCCGTCGAGCCGTGGCGCGCGTTTTCCGCCGCCACCGCCATTACTGATGATTTCCGGTGATGTCATGGCATGCTTCCTCGCAGTCCGTTCGCTGATGGGACCTGGCGCCATCGTCACGCCCCGCTCTTCGTGGGCGCATCTCGTTGCGTGCTGAATTCGGATGAATGGCAGGAAGCGGCCGATTCCGCGCAGGTAGCTGCTGCGCACCGGCATGGTGCCGGCTTTCACGAAGGCGCACCGTTGTGCACATGACGGAAAAAACTGTTCTCACGTATTCCTCGTACTTGGCCCTCGACGAAATTCTCGGCGCGCAGCGGCCGGTCTCCGACAGCCATGACGAGACGTTGTTCATCGTCATCCACCAGGTGTACGAGCTGTGGTTCAAGCAGACGCTGCACGAGATGGCGGAGCTGCAGCTGGAGCTGGCGGGCGGGTTCACCGCGCACGCCATGCGCACCCTGCACCGGCTCCTGCGGATACTGAAGCTGGCGGCAGCCCAGATGGACGTGCTGGAGACGATGACGCCCGGCCAGTTCTCCGCCTTCCGCGGCAAGCTCGGCACCAGCAGCGGCTTCCAGTCGGCGCAGTTCAGGGAGATCGAGGCGGTGCTCGGGCGGCGCGACGAGCGCGTCCTGCTCGGCCAGCCGGAGGGCAGCCCCGCCCATGACAGGATCGCGGCCGCGATGGCCAGGCCGTCCCTGTACGACTCCCTGCTCACCTACCTCTACCTGCGCGGCTACGAGGTGCCCAAGGACAAGCTCTACAGGGACGTCACCGAGCATCTGGAGCCGTCACAGGACCTTCAGGACCTGCTGCTGCGCGTCTATCAGGACGACACGGGCGCCGCGCAGCTGTGCGAGCGCATGGTGGACCTGGACGAGTGCGTCCAGGAGTGGCGTTACCGGCACCTGAAGATGGTGGAGCGCACGATCGGCGCCCGGCCCGGCACCGGCGGCTCCAGCGGCGGCCACTACCTCATGAGCTCACTGGCGCCCTGCTTCCCCGACCTGTGGGCGATCAGGAGCGCGATGTGATGGACCAGTCCGCGCGGCTCGCGCCGCACTACTCCCGCTTCCGCGTCTCCGAGCGGCTGCTGCTCACCGGCCACTCCCACCAGGCCTGGCCGGACGTGGCGCTGGCCGGGCAGATCGACGCGTACATGGACGCCGCCAGGGACGCCGACGGCAAGTGGGCCCTGGCGTTCAAGCAGGCCGACCGGGTCAGGGACGGGCTGCGCCGCTTCCTCGGCGACCCGAACGCGCAGCTCGCGCTCGGCGCCAGCACGCACGACCTGGTGCTGCGCTTCCTGTCGGCGCTGGACCTGCGGCGCCGCCCCAGGCTGATCACCTCCGACGGCGAGTTCCACACGCTGCGCAGGCAGCTCGCCCGGCTGGCCGAGGAGGGGGTGGAGGTGGTCGTGGTGCCCGCGCGGCCCGCGGGCACGCTCGCCGCCCGGCTGGCCGGCGCGGTGGACGGCCGGACCGCGGCGGCGCTGGTGTCCGCGGTGCTGTTCGAGGACGCCCGGATCGTGCCCGGGCTGGACGAGCTGGCCGGGGCGTGCCTGCGCCACGGCGCGGAGCTGCTGGTGGACGCCTACCACGCGCTCGGCGTGGCGCCGTTCGGCACCGCGGGGATCGAGCAGGCCTGGGTGGTCGGCGGCGGGTACAAGTACCTGCAGCTCGGCGAGGGCAACTGCTTCCTGCGGCTGCCCGGCCACGCCGACCGGCTGCGGCCGGTGATCACCGGGTGGTTCTCCGAGTTCGGCGACCTGGCGGGCGAGCAGCCTCCTGGCGTCGCCTACCCCGCGGGCGCGCAGCGGTTCGCGGGCGCCACCTACGATCCGACCAGCCACTACCGGGCCGCGCGCGTCTTCGACTTCTTCGCCGGGCAGGGGCTCACGCCCGCGTTCCTGCGGGCGGTCTCGCTGCGCCAGGTGGGGCTGCTGGCGGCCCGGTTCGACGCGCTGGACGTGCCCGAGCAGCTCGTGACCAGGGACAGGGCGGGGCGGCCCGAGGACTTCGGCGGCTTCCTGGCGTTGCGCTCGCCGTACGCGGGGCGGCTGCGCGCCGGGCTGGCGGCGCGCGGCGTGCAGGCCGACAGCCGGGGCGACTACCTGCGGCTCGGGCCCGCGCCGTACCTGTCGGACGAGCAGCTCGAACGGGCGGCGGAGCTGCTGGCCGAGGAGATCCGCGACCTCGTGCGGACCGCGGGCCGTCCCGTCACGGGCGGAACAGGGCGGCGTCCATGAGCGTGACGTCGCGTGCCAGGCTGACGGGGAAGCCGACGTGGGCGAGCACGTCGTGCTCGACGTCCACGCCGGGGGCTACCTCGGCCAGCACCAGCCCGTCCGCGGTGACGTCGAAGACCGCCCGCTCGGTGACGATCAGGGCGGACTGGCCGGCGGCGACCCCCTCGCGCAGCCGGTAGGTGACGTGGTCCACCCGGGGCACGAACTTGGCCACCCGGCCCTCCTCCAGGATCCGCAGGCGGCCGCCCGCGCAGTCCGCCCTGAGCCCGCCGGTGGTCATGGTGCCGGCGAAGACCAGGCGGGCGGCGCCGTGCGCGATGTCCACGAAGCCGCCGGCGCCGGGGTTGGCCGCGCCGAAGCGGCTGACGTTCACCCGGCCGAGCGCGTCGATCTGCGCGAAGGCCAGCGCGGCGAACGGGCAGCCGCCCCCGTCGATGAAGTCGAACTGGGCGGGCCCGTCGAGCAGCGCGCGCGGCGCGTAGTTCGCGGAGAACTGCCAGCCGCTCATCACGATGCCGCCGAAGGAGCCGTGCTCGGTGGTGAACAGGTAGTCGTCCAGGCCGTCACCGTCCAGCGCGCCGTCCTCCGCCATGACGAGCACGGCGTCCGACGAGGCGCCGAACCCGAAGATCGCGGTCTCCCTCCTGCGCACCTCCCTGGCCACCCGGCGGGCGATGACCTTGTCCGGCCCGGCCGGCAGCCGGGGCACGCGCGCGACCGCGCCGGGCACGTGGCCCAGGTAGCCGGGGTCGTCGCGGACGCCGGTGCCGGTGGGCGCGTCGGGGACCACGACGACCCGGTCGACGAGCGCGCCGGGCACGCGCACCTCGCGCGCCGGCCGCTCCCCCGGCTCCACCAGCCGCGACACCTGCGCGATCACGGTGCCGCCGCAGGCCTTGACCGCCAGGGCGATCGCCAGCGCGCTCGACAGCAGCGGCTGGTCCTCGAACGACAGGTTGCCGTCCGGGTCGGCGCTGCCCGCGCGGATCAGGCCCACGTCCAGCGGCCAGGTCGGGTACCACAGGTACTCCTGGCCGCCCAGCTCGACGAGCTCGACCAGGTCGTCGGTGGCCAGGCGGGTGAACCTGCCGCCGCCGTGCCGGGGGTCGGCGTACGTGCCGAGGCCGACGCGCGTCAGGTAGCCGGGGCCGCGCCTGGCCACCTCGCGCAGCCAGTGCATGGTGGCGCCCATCGGCCAGGTGTAGGCCTCGACGAGGTCGTTCTGGATCAGCTCGGTCAGCGCGGGCCGCGCGCCCGTCTCCGGGTGGCGGGGGTTGATGAACGAGCCCGACACGATGCGGCGCATCAGGCCCTTCACCGCCACGTGGTCCATGCCGGGGATGCCCACGCCGTCGCCGGTGGCGCAGGGGAAGTAGAAGGTCAGGTCCCGCGGCGTGCCGCCGGCCCGGTAGCGCTCGCCGAGCGCGGCCAGCAGGGCGTCCGGCGTGAGCCAGCCGATGACTCCGGTGCTCGCGACGGCCTGGCGGTCGCCGATGAGCGCCACCGCCTGCGCCGCGTCGCACACCTTACCGATCATGGGGCGCCTCACACAGGGGTACGGAATCGCGCCAGGCTCCGCCGGGCGGCCTCGGAGCCGCAGTCCGTGCCGAACATCCAGGCGGTGCGCGCGTCCAGGGTCTGCGCGCGCTCGCCGACGGCGTCGGACAGCGCGCGCTTGGCCGAGGTGACCGCGTGCGCGGGCAGCCGCGCCAGGCCCGCGGCCACCTCCAGGGCGCGGGCCAGGGCCTCGCCGGAGGCGGTCAGCTCGTCGGCGGCGCCCAGCGCGTACAGCTCGCCGCCGGTGAGCGGGCGCTCGCCCCACACCAGGCGCCTGGCGGTCACGGGCCCCACCCTGGCGACCAGGCTCTGCACGCCCCAGGGCGGCACCCAGCCGAGGCCGACCTCGGGCAGGTGCCAGCGCGCGTCCCCGGCCGTGACGACCAGGTCGCAACTGGTGGCCAGCAGGAAGCCGCCGCCCATGGCGAAGCCCTCGACCGCGGCGATCACCGGGATGCCGAGGTGCTGGACGTCCCTGGCCAGCCGGCCCGTGGCGGCCTCGTGCCGCACCATGGCCTCGCCGTTCATGCGGGACAGCTCCTTCAGGTCGGAGCCCGCGCAGAACCCGGGCGGCGTGCCCGTCAGCACGGCCGCGCGCACGCCGGGGTGGTCGTCCAGCTCGGCGAGCGCGGCGCCGAGCGACTCCACCAGCTCGGTGCCGAGCGCGTTGCGGACGTGCGGCCGGTCCAGCCGCACCACGGCCACGCCGTCGCCCGCGCCGTCGCCCACACCGTCGCCCGCGCGGGCGCCCGTGCCGTCGCTGAAGCCGTCGCCGTCGCCGTCGCCGTGCTCCCGTGGCAGGCTCACCCGCACGCCTGCCCGGGCGCCCTGCCGGGCGCCCGCCGGGCCGCGCCGCAGGCTCATGGGCTCGCCGGCTCCGGCGCGAGCCAGGCCACGTCCACGACGCCGGCGCGCTCGTGCGCCCACGAGGCCACCGCGCGCCAGCCGTGCCCGGTCATGTGGGCGGCGATGCTGTCCAGCGTCGAGCCGCCGCTGTAGCGGGCCGACACGCTGCCCTCGATCACCGCCAGCCGCAGCCTGCCCAGGTCGGTGCCCGCCAGGACGTCCAGCTCGGCGCCCTGGGCGTCCACCACCAGCACGTTGCAGCCGTGCTGCACCTCGCTGACGGGGATGACCGGCACGCTCACCTGGCGCACGACGGCCATCGGCTGCAACGGCTCCAGCATGCTGGACTGCTTGTCATAGGGAGTGATGTTCAGCGTGGCCCGGCCGCGCCTGCGGCCCGCCGCGGCTGCCACCACCACGCGCGGCAGGTGGCCGTCGACCGGCTCGGGCAGGCCGGCGGCCAGATGGTGCACGCGCAACTGCTCGCGCAGCGCCGACAGGTGATCGAGGTTCGGCTCCATCATGACCAGGCGGCGGAACCCGCACGCCGTGAACGCCGACACCTCCTGCCCCCGGTGCGCGCCCACCTGCACCACGCCTTGGGCCGGCACCCCCACCTGTCCGAGCAGGCCGGGCAGGTGCTCCTCCCACCGGGCGGTCACCTGCTCCCGAACGATCACCTGGTTGCGCATCTGCTCGTCTCCTCCCGGTGGATGGCTCAGGCCAGTGTCATCGTCGATCACGCCCGGAGCCCGCCGCATCTTGCGTATTGCGGGGTACGGGCAGCACTCCGCGAGATGCGGCCGGGCTCCCCACCCGCGCACGATGGAGGAACTCGACCGAGTGGAGGAGCCATGCGGCGACCCCATGACCGTGACCTGAACACGTACCTGGACCGGCTGGAGATCCGCGACCCCGGCGAGCCGTCGCTGGACGCGCTGCGCGCGCTGCACCGCGCGCACGTCGAACGCGTGCCGTACGAGACGCTGGAGGTGCAGCTCGGCCGCAGGATCACCCTGGATCCGCGCGAGTCGATCGACCGGATCCTGCGCGGGCGCGGCGGATACTGCGTCCAGCTCAACGGCGCCTTCGCCACGCTGCTGACCGCGCTGGGGTACGAGGTCACCTGGCATCGCGCCGGCGTGCAGGCCAGCAGGCGGGCCCCGGCGAGCGACGTCTCCTTCGCGCCGCACCTGGCGTTGAGCGTCACCCTGGAAGGCCGGTCCTGGCTGGTCGACATCGGGCTGGGCGACGGGCTGCTGGAGCCGCTGCCGCTGCGCGAGGGCGTCTACCGGCAGGGGCCGTTCGAGTTCCGGCTGTCGGCCTCGGCCGTGGAGCCCGGCGGGTGGCGCTTCGACCACGATCCGCGCGGGTCGATCGCCGGGCTCGACATGGAGACCGAGCCCGCCACGGCGGTGGACTTCGTGCAGTGGCATCCGTACCTGTGCAGCTCGCCCGAGTCGCGGCTGGTGCGTGCCGCCGTCGTGCTGCGCCGCGACGCCACCGGCGCGGACGCGCTGGTGGGGTGCGTGTTGCGGCGCGTGAGCGGTGAGGGGACGAGCGAGGTGGAGCTGGCCACCCGGGCGGAGTGGTACGACGCGCTCAGCTCGGTGTTCGGGCTGCACCTGGGGGACGTCAACGCCAAGGACCGGGCCGCGCTGTGGGAGAAGGTGCGCGGGGCGCACGAGGCCTGGCAGCGGCGCAAGGCGGCCGTGGCGCTCGCCTGAGCGGCGTGCCTTTCGAGCCCGCCCCCTCGTCAAGGGGGCGGGCTCGTGGCTGCGGGCTCCGGTTCTCCGCGGGCGCCTCGGGCGCGTCGTTGTGCGGCGCGCCCGGGTTCCGCGGGTGGCGGACTGCGCAGGCGTCGTGGGGCAGGCGTCGTGGGGCAGGCGTCGTGGGGCAGGCGTCGTGGGGCAGGCGTCGTGGGGCAGGCGTCGTGGGGCAGGCGTCGTGGGGCAGGCGTCGTATCAGGAGGCGGGCTCAGGAGACCGTGATCAGGAAGCGGCGCAGGCCGCGGCCGACCCAGCGGTCCCGGTGGTCGGGCGGCTCGGCGGCGGCCAGCGCGGGGAACCTGCGCAGCAGCAGCGGGAGCGCGATCCTGGCCTCCATGCGCGACAGCGGCGCCCCCAGGCAGAAGTGCGGCCCCGCGCCGAAGCTGAGCGGCTGGATGTCCGGCCGGTCCGGGTCGAAGCGGGTGGGGCCGGGGAAGCGGCGCGGATCCCGGTTGCCGGCGCCCAGCATGAGCACCACCTTCGTCCCGCCCTCCAGCGGCGTGCCCAGGAGCTCCATGCCCGCCTCCGCCCACCTGCTGGTGGCCTGGACGGGCGTCTCGTACCGCAGGACCTCCTCGACGTACGCGGTGGCCCGGTCCGGGTCGCCGCCGCGCAGGCGCGCGGCCTCGCGCGGGTGCTCGAAGGCCAGCCTGAGGCCGTGCCCGAGCAGGAAGCTGGTGGTCTCGAAGCCGGCGGTCAGCAGCAGCATCAGGTTGCCGACCAGCTCGTCGTGACCGAGCCCGGCGCCGCCGTCGTCGTGCGCGCGCACCAGCGCGGTCAGCATGTCGTCGGCGGGATGGCGGCGCCGGTGCTCGATGAGGTCGCCGAAGTAGCCGGCCAGCTCGTCCATCGCCTGGTCGGCCGTGCCGAGCCTGCCGATGTTGGTGATCCCCTCCAGGGCGATCGTCAGGTCGGAGGCCATCGCGCGGAACCACTGCTGGTCGTCCTCGGCGACGCCGATCAGCGCGCTGATGACCGCGATGGGCAGCCTGGAGGCGAACTCGGCGATGTAGTCCACCGGGGCGCCGCCCGCGCCGA
Source organism: Nonomuraea thailandensis (assembly GCF_024172165.1). Classification (GTDB taxonomy): domain Bacteria; phylum Actinomycetota; class Actinomycetes; order Streptosporangiales; family Streptosporangiaceae; genus Nonomuraea; species Nonomuraea thailandensis. Next base: position 4,444,934 of record NZ_JAMZEB010000002.1, read on the forward strand.
GGTCCGCCAGCCTGTCCAGCAGCCGGTGCACCATCCGCTCGACCGACTCGCGCATGGCGGCGACGCGTGCGGGCGTGAACCCGCTGCTGACCAGGCGGCGCATGCGCGCGTGGTCGGGCGGGTTGCGGTAGAGCATGGAGTCGGTGTAGCCGCGCAGCGACGAGTGCGAGCGCCAGCGCGGGTAGATCACGTCGTAGCTGGCCGCGTCCTGGACGCGGAGCCGGTTGTCGCGCAGCGCGCGGGAGATCTCGGCGTACCCGACGACGACGGTGAGGCCCGGCCGTACCGGGACGATCGGGCCGTGGGCGCGCAGCGCCTCGTAGAGCGGGTACGGGTCGCGGCGGCCCGCGCGCGAGACCAGCGCCGCCACCGCCTCGCCCGGCGCCATGGCGGCGCGCGTCTCCTCGCCCGGTGCCATGGCTGCGTGTGTCTCCTCGACGGTGCTCATGCGCGGGCCACCAGCCGCACGATCTTCAGCGTGTCCGCGGGATGCACCGAGGCGACCTCCAGGCCGGCGTCGTGCGCCAGCGGGCGCAGGTCGGCGATGCCGCGCTCCCGGCCGCCGTAGTACACGAGCATGCGCAGGTCCATCCCCGTACGCGGGGACTCGCCGTCGGGGCCGAAGTCCTCGACCACGAACACGGAGCCGCCCGGCCGGACCGCCTCGGCGCAGCGCGTCAGGATGGCGCGGGCGTCGTCGTCGCTCCAGTCGTGCAGGATCCACGACAGCAGGTAGGCATCGGCGCCCGGCGGCAGCGGGTCGAAGAAGCTGCCTGCCACGGCGCGTCCGCGCTCCGACAGGCCGGCCGACTCCAGCGCCGCCTGCGCGGCCCGCGCGGTCTCCGGCTGGTCGAGCACCGTGCCGCGAAGGGCGGGGAAGGCGGTGAGCAGCGCGATGAGCAGCGACCCGTCGCCGCCGCCGACGTCCACGAGGTGGCCGAGCGTGCCCCAGTCGTAGCCGGCCACGATGGCCGGCGACCTGCCGGGCATCTCGGCGGCCATGCGCGCGTCGAAGGCGGCCGAGCGGGCCGGGTCGGCGGCCAGGTCGTCCCAGAAGGAGCGGCCGAACTGCCGGGGGAAGGCCGCCTCACCCGTGCGTACGCTGTGCAGCAGGTGGGCGAACGACAGCTCGGCCCGCCCCTCCCATCCTTCGAGGTCGAGCATGGCCCGCATGCCGGCCGGATGGTCCTCGCGCAGCTCCTCGCCCAGGGGGGTCAGCGTGTACGCCCCCGCGGGGTCCCTGCGGAACACCCCCCTGGCGGCCAGGTACCGCATGAGCCGTTCCAGCGCGCCGGGGTCCGCGCCCACCGCGCCTGCCAGCTCCTTGCCGGTGCCCGGCCCCGTGGCCAGCCGGTCGGCGATCCTCAGCGTCGCGGCCACCCGGAGGGCCATCGGAGTTCCCAGATGGGCCAGCGCCCACAGCCGTTGCTCGCTCACGCGGCCATCGTCACACCGGCGCGCGCGGGCGGGCACCTTTCAGCGTGCCGCAACTGCGCACGGCGCGAGATGGCCGGGCCGGGCCCGGCTGCCAGGCTGGAGGGGCGAAAACGCCGTCTGGAGCAGGGAGATGCCGATGCCCGCGACGCGCCCGATGACCGGCAGCGAGTACGTCGAGAGCCTGCGTGACGCCCGCGAGATCTACCTCTACGGCGACCGGGTCAAGGACGTCACCGAGCACCCGGCCTTCCACAACCCGGTGCGGATGACGGCCAGGCTCTACGACGCCCTGCACGACCCGGCGACCCGGGAGCAGCTCACCTGCCCCACCGACAGCGGCGGCGAGGGCTACACCCATCACTTCTTCACCACGCCGCGCAGCGTGGAGGACCTGGTGGCCGACCAGCGCGCGATCGCGACGTGGGCCAGGATGAGCTACGGCTGGATGGGGCGCAGCCCCGACTACAAGGCCTCCTTCCTGGGCACGCTGGGCGCCAACGCCGACTTCTACGCGCCGTTCGCCGACAACGCCCGCCGCTGGTACCGCGAGTCGCAGGAGAAGGTCCTGTACTGGAACCACGCGATCGTGCACCCGCCGGTGGACCGCAACCGGCCACCCGACCAGGTCGGCGACGTGTACGTGCACGTCGAGCGCGAGACCGACGCCGGCCTGGTGGTCAGCGGCGCCAAGGTGGTCGCCACGGGCTCCGCGCTGACCCACTACAACTTCCTGGCCCACTACGGCCTGCCGGTCAAGAAGCGCGAGTTCGCCCTGGTGGCCACGGTCCCGATGGACGCGCCGGGGCTCAAGCTGATCTGCCGCCCCTCCTACACGGCGGCCGCCGCGCTGACCGGCAGCCCGTTCGACTACCCGCTCTCCTCCCGCCTGGACGAGAACGACAGCATCCTCGTGCTGGACCAGGTGCTCATCCCGTGGGAGAACGTCTTCATCTACGGCGACCTGGGCAAGGTGCAGCTGTTCACCGGCCGTTCGGGCTTCATCGAGCGGTTCACCTTCCAGGGCTGCACGCGGCTGGCGGTCAAGCTGGAGTTCCTCGCGGGCCTGCTGCTGCGCGCCCTGGAGATCACCGGCACCAAGGACTTCCGCGGCGTGCAGACCCGGGTCGGCGAGGTGCTGGCCTGGCGCAACCTGTTCTGGGCGCTGTCGGACGCCGCCGCGCGCAACCCCGTGCCGTGGAAGAACGGCGCGCTGCTGCCCAACCCGGAGTACGGCATGGCCTACCGGTGGTTCACGCAGATCGGCTACCCCAGGATCAGGGAGATCATCCTCCAGGACGTCGCCAGCGGCCTCATCTACGTCAACTCGGGCGCGGCCGACTTCAAGAACCCCGACATCCGCCCCTACCTCGACAAGTACCTGCGGGGCTCGGACGGTTCGGGGGCCGAGGAGCGGGTCAAGGTGATGAAGCTGCTGTGGGACGCCGTCGGCTCGGAGTTCGGCGGCCGGCACGAGCTGTACGAGCGCAACTACGCCGGCAACCACGAGAACACCAGGATCGAGCTGCTGTTCGGGCAGATGGCCTCCGGCCGGCTCGAAGAGTACGCGGCGCTCGCCGAGCAGTGCCTCAGCGAGTACGACCTGGACGGCTGGACGGTGCCCGACCTGTCCTCGTTCGCCGGGTTACGACAGACAGACAGCCTCTGAGAAAGGGCGGAAGCATGAGGCCGTTCCGTATCGAGATCCCCGACGGCGACCTGCGCGACCTGCGTCGCAGGATCGACGACACCCGCTGGCCCGACGAGCTGCCCGGCACCGGCTGGGAGCGCGGCGTGCCGCTGACCTACCTCAAGGAGCTGGCCACCTACTGGCGGCACGACTTCGACTGGCGCGCCGCGGAGGCGGAGCTCAACGCCCATCCCCAGTTCGTCGACGAGATCGACGGCGCCACCGTGCACTTCCTGCACGTCAGGTCGCCGCGGCCGGACGCCGTCCCGCTGCTGCTCACCCACGGCTGGCCGGGCTCGGTGGCGGAGTTCCTGGACGTCGTCGGGCCGCTGACCGATCCGCGCGACCAGGGCCCCGCCTTCCACGTGGTGATCCCGTCCATTCCCGGCTTCGGCTTCTCCGGTCACACCCGGGAGGCCGGGTGGCATCCGTACCGGGTGGCGCTGGCCTGGGCGGAGCTGATGCGGCGCCTGGGCTACGAGCGCTACCTGGCGCAGGGCGGCGACGCCGGCGCGGTGATCTCCCTGGAGCTGGCCAGGCTGGCCCCGGAGTCCGTCATCGGCGCGCACGTCAACATGCTCATGGCCTTCCCCTCCGGCGACCCCGCCGAGCTGGCGGGCCTGTCGCCGTCGGACCAGCAGCGGCTGGGCGGCCTCGCCCGCTTCGACCAGGAGCTGTCCGGCTACATGAAGCTGCAGTCCACCCGCCCGCAGACGCTGGCCTACGCGCTGACGGACTCGCCGGTCGGGCAGCTCGCCTGGATCGTGGAGAAGTTCCGCGACTGGACGGACTCCTCCCAGGCGCCCGAGGACGCCGTCGCCAGGGACCGCATGCTGACGAACGTGTCGATCTACTGGCTGACCGCGACCGCCGGCTCGTCGGCCCGGTTCTACTACGAGGGCGCGGCCGGGCTGCGGCAGGCGGCCGAGGGGCACCGGCCGCCGCCGATCACCGTGCCCGTCGGGGTGGCGGTCTTCCCCCGGGACATCTTCGTCCCCGTCCGCAGGCTCGCCGACCGGGACATCCCGACGATCACCCATTGGACCGAGTTCGACCGCGGCGGGCACTTCGCCGCGCTGGAGCAGCCGGAGCTGCTGGTCGGCGACATCAGGGCGTTCGCGCGATCGCTCGCGTGACACAGCGGAAGGCGCCGGCGGCAGGAACCGCCGGCGCCTTTCGTGTTTCCCGTCAGCCTCTCAGCACCGGAAGCGGCTGGACGGTCTCCTCGCCGGTGGCGGGCCTGCCGTTGGCCAGGACGCGCAACATCAGGCCCGGGCGCATGAGCGCCTGGGGCGGGTCGACGAGCCCCGCCACCCGCATGAAGGCGGCGGTGACCGCGCCGTCGCGGGCCGCCGCGGCGTGCAGCCGGCCCATGTAGGCGTTGGCGAGCCGGACCTTCAGGGTGCGCGGCCCCTGCACGCCGGGGAAGGCCAGGTCGGCGCCCGCGGAGATCTCCCACGGCACGTCGATGACGCGGGAGATGTCCCTGAAGAACGGGCGCCACCGGGGCTCCGTGCCCTGGCGCAGGTGTTGCCGCAGGATGATGGACTCCATGGCGGCCACGGTCATGCCCTGGCCGTACACGGGGTTGAAGCTGCACGCGCCGTCGCCGAGCACCAGCAGGCCGTCGGGGAAGCCGGCCAGCCGCTCGTAGCGGCGCCGCACGCTGGCGGGGAAGGTGAAGGTGACACCGTCGTCCAGCGGCTCGGCGTCCCGGATCGCCTCGTAGACGTCCGGGACGGGCAGCGACTTGGCGAAGGCCAGGAAGCCGTCGTAGTCGGCCGGGGGGTGGTCGCCGAGTATGCCGGTGAGCGAGAGCATGCTCATGTCGCCGGGCAGCTTGGGGAAGAAGGCGCCGCGCGGGTTGGCCGGGGAGGCCACCGGGTTGATCGACAGGTCGTCGCCGTACGGGTCGGAGCGCAGCCGGAAGTGGCGGGTGGTGTAGGCCAGGCCGATCTTCACCCGGTCCTCTTCCGGCCGGTCGTAGCCGAGCTCCCGCAGCCACGCGGGCGTGCGCGAGCCCCTGCCGGTCGCGTCGATCAGCAGGTCGGAGGCCAGGTTCTCCTCCTCGCCCGCGCTGTTGCGCACCCGCACGCCGGTGACGCGGGCGCCCGAGGTGGTGGGTCCGAGGATGTCGGTGCGCTCCAGGAAGCGCACGTTGTCCAGGGCCGCCACCCTGAGCCTGACCTGCTCCTCCAGGACGGGTCTGGTGGCCGAGACGCTGACCAGCCCGCTGGGCGCCTGCCGCAGCCTGCGGCCGTTGAAGTACCAGCGCAGCCGGGTGGCCATGTCGCCCGCGGGCACGCCGGCCTCGATGAGCTGCCCGGTCAGGCCCGGGAACAGCTCGTCGAGGATCTGCTGGCCGCGGGCCAGCAGGGCGTGCGCGTGGCAGCCGTGGGGGACTCCCCTGCGCGGGCCGCTCGCCCCCGTCAGGGTGTCCCTGTCGATCAGCAGGACCTCGGTGTAGAACTCGGACAGCACGCGGGCCGACAGCAGGCCCGCCATGCCGCCGCCGAGCACCACCGCGCGGTCGCCGACGTGGCCGGCCATCTCAGTCACGCGGGCTGTTCTGGTAGGCGGCCAGCCGCCACTGCCCGTCCTGCCGCACGACGAGCCAGGAGGCGCGGATGGCGCGCTCGGCCGGGACCTCGCTCTCGCCGGGGGCCAGCACGCCGCCCTGGGTGATCAGGACGCCGCAGTCGTCGTTGAAGAAGCGCACGTCGATGGGCGTCCCGGTGACCCTGGTGCCCTGGTAGGGGCCGGCGAACGCGGCGGTCATGAACGCGCGGATCTCCTCGCGTCCCTTGCGGTACTGGCCCGGCAGGATCATCGACCCGTCCTCGGTGAAGACCGCGGCGAAGGCGTCGGCGTCGTGCGCGGCCCAGGCCTCGATCACACGCTGCGGCAGCGCGGCCACGGCGGCCTGGTCGGGGGCGTGTGCGGGTGCGGTGGTCATGGTGTCTCCTCCAGGCGTTTCAGATGTAGAGCGTGTCGGGCTCGAGGCCGCACAGGATGCGCCCGTACAGCTCGGTGTTGGTGTTCGGGTGCATGAGCGCGTGCTGGTTGACCGCGTGCACGTCGCGCGCGATCCGCTGGATCGGGACGTCGCTGTAGATGGACGAGCCGCCGCTCGCGGTGGCCAGGATGTCCACGGCCTCCTTGCCGAGCCTGCACACGGCGCCCAGGTCGGCGCGGGCCCGCACCCGCTCCTCGACGCTCCACCTGGCGCCCTGCTCGCCCTTGTCGTCGACGGTCGCGGCCAGGCGGCCGGCGTGGAACCCCGCCTGGTCGATCTTGAAGGTGGACTCGGCGACCTGCAGGTGGGTCAGCGGCGCGGCGCTCTGGCTCTCGTACCCGGTGTAGGTGATCTTCCGCTGGGGCAGCCGCTCGAAGAAGGCCTCCCTGGCGGCCTCGGCCAGGCCGAGCACGGTGCCGACGGAGGAGGCGGAGGCCACGGGGAGCAGCGGCTGCCGGTAGATCGGCGAGCCGGCGCTGGCCCCGTCGGCGTGCGCGCCCTCCAGGATCGCGCCGAGCGGCATGACGCGCTCGGCGGGGACGAACAGGTCCTGCGCCACGGTGCTGACGCTGCCCGTGCCGCGCAGGCCCGAGGTGTGCCAGTCGTCGATGACGAGCAGGTCCGACATCGGGACCAGCGCCATGATCGGCTCGGGCGGCGCGTCCTCGCTGACGATGACGGCCACGATCTCCTGCCAGTGGCTGTGGTGCGCGCCGCTGACGAAGCCCCACTTGCCGTTGACGACGATGCCGCCGTCGGTGCGGGCGGCCATGGCGGTCGGGCTGAGCGTGCCGCAGATGCGCACGTCCGGCGTGGCGAACACCTCGTCCTGGACCGCCTCGGGGAAGTGGCAGGCCATCCAGGTCGGGATCCAGTAGACGGAGGCGACCCAGGCGGTGGAGCCGTCCGCCCTGCCCAGCTCGGTGGCCACCTCGACCAGCGTCCGGGTGTCCGCCTCGTGGCCGCCGTAGCGGCGTGGCGTCCTCAGCCTGAACACGCCCGCGTCGGCCATTGCTGCTATCGACTCCTCGTGGAGCCGGCGGTTCTCCTCCGCCCATGCCGCGTGCCCGCGCAGGACGGGCACGATCTCCGAGGCGCGGTGAACCAGGTCTTCCCGCGCCGGAGCATCGGTCACCAACACGATGTCCTCCCAGACGTCAGTCGAGGAACTGCCCACCTGAACGTCCCATTCGGACGCTGACGTGCGCATCTCCTGACGTGCGTGATTGCGTGGCACGCCAGGAGATGCGGGGCGGGCGGCACGGGGGCGACGCTGGGGAAAAACCCGAGACGAAGGGTTCGCGCAGCATGACAGCCGTCACTCATGCCCCCGGAGCTCCGCCCGAGCCCGCTCTCACCCCCGACGTGATCGTCGCGCGCGCGCAGGCCATGGTGCCCGCCCTGGTCGCGCGGCAGGCCGAGACCGAGCAGCGCACCTACTACGCGCGCGACACCCACGAGGCGTTCGCGCAGGCCGGCTTCTACCGCATCCTGGTGCCGCGCCGCTTCGGCGGCTACGAGTTCGGCGTGGAGACGTTCCTGCGCGTGTCGATGGCGCTGGCGCGGGGCTGCCCCTCGACCGGATGGATGTACTCGCTGGGAACGGCGCACGCGCTGGCGGTCGCCACCCTGTTCGGCGAGCGCGCGCAGGCCGAGCTGTTCGCCACCGGCGACTTCGTCTGCCCCGCCACCGTGGCGCCCAGCGGCGCCGCGACGCGCGGCCCGGACGGCCAGTGGATCCTCGACGGAACGTGGAACTACTGCTCGGGCGCCCCCTACGCCACCCACTTCATGGGTCACGTGGTCGTGGACGGCGCGCCCATGCTGTTCGTGGCGCCGCGCGAGCGGTGGCGCCGGCTGGACGACTGGGGCAACCAGCTCGGCCTCAAGGGCAGCGGCTCGCACAGCGTCGTCTTCGAGCACGCCCCGATCCCCGGCCACTACACGCTGCCCCTGCACCTGAGCCAGACGTCGGTGGCGGGCGGCACGCCGGGCCTGTCCCTGCACGGCAACCCGGAGTACGGCGGCGGGCCGCTCAGCTTCATGCTGCTGGACAGCGCCACCGTCATGCTGGGCATGGCCCAGGGCGCGCTGGACGCCTACGAGGACCTGATGCGGGTCAGGACGACGGTGTTCCCGCCGTTCTCGCTGCGGGCCGAGGACCCCGACTACCAGTTCTGGTACGGCGAGGCCGCCGGGCTCCTCGCCACCGCGGAGGCGGCCTGGTCGGACGCCATCCGGCAGTGGCAGCGGGCCTGCGCCGAGGGCTCGTTCACCAGGGAGCGCGACCTGCGGATCGCCACGATCAGCAGGGAGATCGCCCGGCTGTCGTGGCGCGCGGTGGAGCGCTGCCTGTTCCCGACCGCGGGGTCCAGCGCGGTGCGCAACGGTGAGCGGATCGAGCGGATCTGGCGTGACATGTCCACGCTGCACAGCCACGCCGGCTTCGCCATCTTCCTGTCCACGGTCGCCAACCGGGAGCTGGCCCGCGCCCACTTCGGCCTCGGCTGACACGCGGCCCGCGGAAGGAGGGGGCCCGCCCTGCCGGGGCGGGCCCCCTCCGGTACGTGGTGCGGTCGGCCTGCTCCGTACCCGGTGTGGTCAGCCTGTGAGTGCGGGCTCCTGCTCCTGCTCCGGCTCGGGATGGTGGTGACCGGCGAACGGAGCCAGGTGGCGGAGCCGGGTGAAGGCCAGCAGCGCGAGCCCGGCGAACAGGACGGCGTTGACCGCGCCGACCGCGTGCAGCCCCGTGGTGAAGGCCGCGCGCGCGGCGTCCAGCAGCTCCGTGGCCTGGGCGGCGGGCAGCCCCGACGCGGCGCCGACGGCGCCGTTGATGCTGTCACCGGCCACCGCCGGCGCGCCCGCCGGCAGGACCAGCTCGCTGCGGTAGACGGCGGTGCCGAGCGTGCCCAGCGTCGCGATGCCGAGCGCCACGCCGAACTCGCCGCCCGTGGCCACCATGGACGCGGCCGAGCCCGCCTTCTCCGGCGGGCTGCTGGCCATGGCCACCTGGTTGACCAGCCCGCCCACCGGGCCGACGCCGAAGTAGCACACGGACAGGAACACGATCAGCAGCGTCACGGCGCCGACCGCCACCTGGGTGATGAGGAGCTGGCCGAGCACGGCGATGAGCATGCCGCCGCCCAGCACGTACCCCGGCCGCACCTTGGCCGCCACCCTCGGCGTGAGGTTGATGGAGACGATCAGCACCAGCGAGGGGATCAGCAGCCACAGCCCGGCGACCAGCGGCGACAGCCCCTCCACGGTCTGCAGGAACAGCGCGACCTCCATGCCCGTGCCCGTCTGCAGCGAGCCGCACAACATCCCGATCAGCACCGCGGCGGTGAAGGCCCGATGGCGGAACAGGCGCAGGTCGAACAGCGGATGCTCCAGCGCCCGCTGCCTGCGCACGAACACCGCGCCCACGACCAGCCCCGCGGCGATCGCGACCAGCGGCCCCGGCGCCCAGCCGTCCCGCGCCACGGCCTTCAGCCCGTAGATCAGCGGCAGGATCGCGCCCAGCGACAGCACGACGCTGAGCAGGTCCAGCCGCCCGCCGTCCGGGTCGCGGTACTCCGGCAGCAGCGGCAGCGCCGCGATCAGCAGCAGCATCACCGGCACGCCCATCACGAAGACCGAGCCCCACCAGAACCGTTCGAGCAGCGCGCCGCCGACGGCGGGGCCGAGCGCGATGCCGACCATGAACGCGGTCCCCCACACCGCCATGGCCTGCCCGAACTGCTTGGGGTCGCGGAACATGACGCCGATCAGCGACAACGTCGACGGCAGCAGCGTCGCCCCGGCGATCCCGAGCAGCGCCCGGCACACGATCAGCATCTCCGGGCTGGTCGACATGGCCGCCACCAGGGAGACGACGCCGAAGGCCGCCCCGCCGACCAGCAGCAGCCTGCGCCTGCCGATCCTGTCGCCCAGCGAGCCCATGGTGACCAGGAAGCCCGCGGTCATGAAGCCGTAGATGTCGGTGATCCAGAGCTGCTGCGTGGCGTCCGCGCCCAGGTCGACGCTCAGGTGCGGCAACGCCAGGAACAGCACGCTGATGTCCAGCGACACGAGCATGGTGGGCAGGGCCAGCGCAGCCAGCCCCATCCATTGCTTCCGCCCCGCGCGCGGGGCGCCGTCGTGGGTCACGTCCTCACTCCTCATCTCTTGCCGGTCAGGTGGTCAGCTCGATCCGGGTGTGGTCGCCCACCACGAGCCGGTGATGCGCCCGTCCCGGCGCCACGGTGGTGAAACGCCCGATGAGCGAGCCGCGCAGGCTGGCCTCCTCGATGGAGGCGCCGTGGAGCACGATGGAGTCGGCGATGCGGGTGGCCCGCACCACGCAGCCCGTGCCGATGGAGGTGTTGGGGCCGACGTGGCTGTCCTCGATGAGGGTGTCCGCGCCGATGATCGCCGGCCCCTCGATCGTGGAGGCGACGATGCGCGCGCCGGGCTCGATGACCACCTCGCCGCGCACGTCGCTGAGCCCGTCGAGGTGGCCGGCGATGCCGCGCGCCTGCGTGGCCAGCATCCTGCGGTTGCAGTCGAGGACGTCGTCCACCCGGCCGGCGTCGGTCCAGTACCCGTCGTACACGCTCGCCCGCACCTCCAGGCGGTGGTCGACCATCCACTGGACGGCGTCGGTGATCTCCAGCTCGCCGCGCCGTCCCGGCGCGATGCGCTCGACGGCCTCGTGGACGGCGGCGGTGAAGAAGTAGACGCCGACCATCACCAGGTCGCTGGCGGGCCGTTCCGGTTTCTCCGTCACGCGCAGAACGGCGCCCGCCGCGTCGAGCTCGGCCACGCCGAACGCGCGGGGGTCGGCCACCCGGCGCACCACGAGCTGCGCGGCGGGGCGCAGGGCGCGGAACTCCTCGGCGATCGGCCCGATCCCGCCGGCCAGCACGCAGTCGCCGAGATACATGACGAAGTCGTCGTCGCCGAGGAAGCCTCGGGCGAGCTTGACGCAGTGCGCCAGCCCCAGTGGCCTGGGCTGGCGGATGTAGGTGACGCGCGCCCCGAACCTAGAGCCGTCGCCGACGACCTCGGCGATCTGCGCCTGCCTGTCGCCGACGACGAGACCGATCTCGGTCACGCCCAGCTCGCGCAGGCTCTCCAGCACGTGCTCAAGGACCGGCTTGTTCGCGATCGGGATGAGCTGCTTCGGCATGGAGTGGCTCAGGGGGCGCATGCGGGTGCCTGACCCGCCGGACAGCACCAGAGCCTTCATGGTGGCCAGAATCCCAACGCCGGGGTCCCGGCAGCATCTCTGACCGTGCTGGATGACCGGTGGTGGCGCCTCTCAGCAGGTCAGCCCGGGCCCCCGGCAGGTCAGCCCGGCCCTCGGCGGGGTCAGCCCGGCCCTCGGCAGGCCAGCTCGGCGGCGAGGATGGGCCCGATGACGCTGAGGGGGCCCGGCCGCATCATGTCCACGTGCCGGCAGTCGACGCGGCGCACGTCCAGCCGGCCGTCGATGTGACGCGCCCAGGCCCGCGGGGTCAGGGTGCCCCTGCTCTCCCTGGCCGCCTCCAGGTGGAGCACGTCACCGCGGAAGGTGCCGGGCAGCGCGCTCCGTACGGCGGCGCGGGTGCCGAGCGCGGTCTCCACGAGCTCCGTCAGCAGCCGCTCGCCCAGGCCGCTGTCACGGGCCAGCCGCCGCAGCACGGACGCCGCGTCGCCCTCCGGGTCGTCCGGGCCGGGGTGGGCGCCCAGGTCGCTCGCGATCGTGCGGGCGAGGTCCAGCCTGTCACGCTCGGGATCCACCGGGTGCGGGTCCCGCCCCGTGCTCGGGAAGGAGTCGAGCAGCCCGAGGAAGCCGACGTCCGCCCCCTCCCGCTGCAGCCCGCACGCCACCGCGTGCGCGATGCTGCCGCCCGCCGACCATCCCATGAGCTGGTACGGCCCGGCCGGCCGCACCTCGCGGATCCGGGCGATGTAGCCGGCCACGATCGCGGGCAGGTCGGGTGCGGGTGGCCGCCGCCGCGCCTGCAGGCAGTAGAGGGGACGCCGGCCCAGGTAGGGCACCAGGCCCGCGTAGCACCAGCCGAGCCCCGACAGGGGGTGGACGCAGAACAGCGGCACGCCGGAGCCGGTCGTCCGCAGCGGCAGCAGCACATCGGTGTTCATGAGCGGCCAGTGTGCGCCCGCCCCGCCACCCGCGCACCCTCGAACATGCGCCGCTTCCCTCCGCCGCTCACGCGTCCTCATGCGTACGCCGCCGCTCCCCCGCCGCCCCCGGCACGGCGGCGGCGCCGTCGGCGATCCTGGCCAGCAGGCCGGCCAGCGGCCCCGGCGTGGAGATCATCGGCCAGTGCCCGGTGTGCAGGGTCTCGAAGTCCCAGGTGGGCGCCAGGCGCATGGCCTCCACGTCGGGGGCGAGGCGCCCGCCCACGTGCTCCATGGAGCAGACGACGTACGTGGCACGCTGGTCGGCGAGCGGCCGGTTCATCTTGGCGGGGTCGGTCAGGGTGCGGCCGGGGTGTCCCACGAAACGCCGCGCGAGCGAGTGCGCCTGCCGCGCGCTCAGCCCCTGCCCGTCGCCCACCACGGCGGCGTCGGGGGCCGGCCACCGGCCTCCGCCGTCGGCGATCTGCCGCAACTCGCTGTCACGCACCCGCTCGGGAAAGGCGTGCAACATCGACCTGCCGTCATGCGGCAGGAACCCCTCGATGAACACCGTGTGCGCCACCCGGTCGGGCGCCCGGTCGGCGACCTGGCCGACCACCAGGCCCGAATAGCTGTGCCCGGCCAGCACCACGTCACGCAGGTCCCGCTCCTCCAGCACCGCCATGACACTCTCCACGTGCGTCTCCAGGCCTACGTGCGAGACGTCCTCCCTGGCGCTGGCGAGCCCGGGCAAGGTGACGGCCTGCGCGTCGTGGCCGTGCCCGCGCAGGCGCTCCTGCACCGCCTCCCAGCACCAGGCTGCGCTCCACGGGCCGGGCACGAGGACGATCTGTCTCTTCATGGCGCTCTCCATTCACCAACCGCGTTCAGGTCACGTCAATGCCTGTCCTCTCACTGTCGGGCCGGCCGGGGCGGCGCTCCACGGGGGCGCGTGGCAGGAAGGTGCAACGCGCCTGCAGCTTGCTGACTCGGTTTCATCTGGTTTGCCGGCCGCCGGGATCGCAAAGTTGGAAGTGCAAGCGAGAACGGCTCCGAAAAACAAATGACTGAGAAAGAGGCAGTGAAATGACGAACGCGATTCTCTCCCCGCGGATTTCCGGCAGGATTGTCAAGCTTGCGGCGGCTGTTGCGACCTTCGGCGCGGCTTTCGGATTGGGCGCCGGCGCGCTGGACCTGGTTGCGGACCGGGCGGCCGGCTCGGTGCTGGCCGACCCGAACACCTGGCCGGTCCCCGCCGCCGTCCCCGGCAACACCTGGCCGAAGGTGGTCGCCCTCCCGGACCCGAACACCTGGCCGGCGCCCGCCACCACCCCTGGCAACACCTGGCCGGCCCCCGTCACCGACCCCGACAACACCTGGCCGTCCGCCTAGGAAGGAGAGCCCTTGAAATTGTGCCGGCCATTGACGATGAAAGGAGCGACAAAAGACGAGAACCACGGAAAGACCCCCGCGGCGGCCGCGGGGGTCTTCGTTTTTGTGCGTGCGGCGCGGATTGTCATCCAGCCGCGATTTGTCGTCCGGCGAGACGGGCAGGGCCCGGCGGTGCCGCCGCCGCACACGGCGGCCGGTCACGGCCGGGCCTCCCCGGTTCGAGCGCATGACACCATCATGCAGCCATCCACCCCCCAGGACCGGCCGGTAAGGGGGAAACCCATCCCCGACCACGCGAGGCGCCCACGCCGGCGAACTCCGGCCTTCCGCACGAGGCTCGCCCGGCGGATGGCGATGCGTCCCCGTCCACGACGCAGCGGCCGGCTCCGCGACGGCCGATGGCCGGCCCGACGATGGGCGGCACGCACCGGCGTCCTCGCCGGGCTCCTGCCCGTCCTGGAGATCGATGCCGTCGGCATGTCCGTCGGCCCGGGCTTCGTCAAACGAGGACACCGTCCGGCCACGGCCCGGACGGTGTCCTCGTCACGCGCGGTCACGCCGACGGCTGCTTCTCCCAGGCCCGATAGGCCGTCTCGCGCAGCTCCTCGTCGGCGGTCCGCTCGACCCGGGCCATGGCCAGGCGCAGGATGGGCGGCGCCATGACCGAGGTGACGACCGCCACCAGGATGATCATGGTGTAGACCTCGACGCTCAGGATGCCGAGCCGCAGGCCCACCATCGCCACCACGACCTCGATGACGCCGCGCGCGTTGAGCCCGGCCCCCAGGGCGAGCGCCTCCCACCGGTTGAGCCTGCTCAGCTTGGCGCCCGCGTACACGCCGAGGAACTTGCCCACGATGGCGATGGCCAGGATCGCCAGCCCGGCCAGCAGCACCGGCGGCTCGCCCAGCGCGGTCAGGTCCATGCGCAGGCCCGCCGTGGCGAAGAAGACGGGGGCGAGCGCGCCCAGCACCACGGTGCGCAGGGGCGCGAGCTTGGCGGCGTCCACCTTGCCGGCGCTGCCGATGAGGATGCCCATCACGAACGCGCCGAAGACCGCCTCCAGCCCGAGGGCGTGCGTGGCCGCCCCCGCGAGCACGATGAGCACGACCGTGGTCGCCACCGTGGGCCCGGCCCCCTCGGACCTGGCGGCCAGCCGGAGCGAGCCGCGCACCAGCGGCCTGCCGACGGTGAGCGCGAACACGACGATCGCCACGAGGCAGGCCAGGGACGTCAGCACGGTCCCCGCCGACGCCGCGTGCACGGCCATGGCGCTGACGATGGACAACATGAACCAGCCGAACGCGTCGTCGATCATCCCCGCGGTGAGCGAGAGCTGGCCGACGTTGCGGTGGATGAGCTTCATGTCCATCAGCGTCTTGGCCAGCACGGGAATGGCGCTGACGCACATGGCCACCCCGAGGAACAGCGCGAAGACCGTGCTGTCGGCCCCGTCGGGGATCAGGGATCCCGGTACGAGGAACCCGGCCGCGACGCCGAAGCCGAGCGGCACCACGAGCCCGCCCACGCTGACTCCCGCCGCCGTCCCCGCGCGCCTGCGGACCAGCCCCATGTCCATGTGCATGCCGGTCAGCCCGACGAGCAGGATCACGCCGAGCTGCCCGACCGCGTCGAGCAGGTGGAACTGGCCGGCCTGCGAGGGGAACAGCCACTGCTGGAAGTCCGGCGCGAGGTGCGCCAGCAGCGACGGCCCCACCAGCACGCCGGCGAGCAGCTCACCGACCACGGAGGGCATTCTCAACCGGGTCGCGAGCGAGCCCAGCGCGAGCGCCAGGAGCAGCAACGAGCCGACCTGGAGCAGGAAGATCAGTAACTGGTGGGCGCCGATGGGGGCAACGGGAACCATGTCTTCTCCTCAGTGAACGCAGATGATCGGGAAAGGTGGCGCCGCGGGGTCGCGGCGCCCGGATCAGGCGGCGATGCGCTTGCGGTCCACCTTGCCGGTGGAGGTACGCGGGAACGGGTGCTCGACCAGCCGGATGGCCGACGGGATGGCCGCCCGCGGCAGCCGGGTCGCGCAGTGCGCGCGCAGGCGCAGGCCCGACAGCCCGCTGGTGTGCGCCCTGCGGACGAACGCGGTGAGCCGGACCTCGCCCCCGTCGCGTGCCGGGACGACGACGGCCTCGACGACGTCGTCGTGCTCCAGCAGGACGCGCTCGATCTGCTCGGGATTGACCCGGACGCCGCGCACCTTGAGCTGGAAGTCGTCGCGGCCGACCAGGAACAGCCGGCCGTCGGGGTCGCGGCGGACCAGATCGCCGGTGCGGAAGTAGGCGCGCCCGTCGGCACCGGTGACGAACCGGGCGGCCGGCGTGCCGGGATCGGCGCTCAGGTAGCCGGTGGTCTGGAACGGGGTCCGGACCAGGAGCTCGGCGGTTCCCGCCCGCTGCGGGTCGGGCGAGTGCTCGTACACGGCGACGACGCCGGGCAAGGGTTCGCCGATGGGCAGGGGTCCGGGCGCGGCGGCCTCGGCCGCGTCGAACTCGTGCCAGAAGCTGTCGTTGGTCTCGGTGCAGCCGTACACGTTGTAGTAGCGGGCGTTCGGGAACCTCTGCGGCAGGGCGGCGCGGACCGGCGCCGGCGCGTGGTCGCCGGTGACGATGACGTGCCGGACGCGGGGGAACTCCCCCTCGCCCAGCAGCTGGTAGAGCATGGGCACGCCCTGGACCACGGTCACCTGGGAGGCGGCGAAGAAGTCGCGGACGTGCCGCGGGTTGGCGGCCACCGCGGGGTCGACCAGCGCGACGCAGCCGCCGTGCCGCAGCGTGGCCCAGATGTCGAGCAGGCACAGGTCGAAGTTGAGCGGCGCGTAGTTGAGCACCACCTCGCCGGGCCCCAGGCCGAAGGCGTCGCCGGCCCAGTCCGTGAAGCGGGTCACCGCGCCGGAGGAGAGCGGGACGAGTTTCGGCGTCCCGGTCGAGCCGGAGGTGGTGAGGATGAAGGCGGTGTGCGCGGCGGTGACGGGTGCGGGCTGGGGCAGCGGCGGGCCGTCGGAGTCGCCGGCGATCACCCGGGTGACGAGGTCCGGGTGCTCGGCGGCCTGTTCGGCGTCGGCGGCCAGCACCTGCTCGCAGCCGGCCCGCTCGCACAGCTCGCGCAGCGCGACCGGGCCCAGGTCGATCGGCGGGAGCAGCACCGGGCGGCCGGCGGCCAGGCAGGCCAGCACGAGCGCGATCGCCTGCGGGGACTTCTGGGCGAGCACCGCGACGGGCCCGGGTGGAAGGGTGGTCAGCTCCGCCTGGGCGCGCCCGGCGAGCGCGGCGAGCTCGCCGTAGGCGACGGTCCCGGCGCGGGTCAGCAGCGCGGGCGCGGCGGGGTCGGTCTTCGTCCGAGCGATGAATCCGGAAAGCAGGTCAGCTGTCATGAAGGTCGCCCATCGGTAGTGGTGGATACCCACGAGCCTGTTCGATGGGCGACCTGGTAACCAGGAGGATCGGCGTCAGCTACGTGCCGGTGATCGGCAGCTTCCTGCCGTCAGGACCGCGCGTCCTCCAGCTCCCTGGCCGGGGCGGCCTCGCCCTCGGCCCGGGTGGCCAGGACGGAGCCGGCCAGGATCAGCACGAAGGAGACGACGATCAGCGCGGTCAGCGGCTCCTGGAGGACGAGCACCCCGGCGGCGATCGCCACGGCCGGGTTGACGTACGTGGACACCAGCGCGCGCGACGGGCCGGCCTCCTTGATGAGCTCGACGTACACCACGAACGCCAGCCCCGTGCAGAGCACCCCCAGCCCGAGGATCGCGGCCAGCACCGCGCCGCTGGGCATGACGGCGGGCCAGGTCCAGGCGGCGGCGGGGGCGTAGACGAGCGCGGCGAAGGCCAGGCAGCCCGCGGTCAGCGGGATGGTGGGCACGTCACGCAGGTAGCGGTCGGCGATCAGCGGGGCGAGCGCGTAGGAGAGCACGGTCAGCAGCACCTCGGTGATCGACCAGGCGTCCCCGCCCTCCAGGTGCGGCAGGGCCAGCACGGCGGCGCCGACCAGGCCGAGGGCCAGCCCGGCCCAGCGGGCCCTGCCGAGCCGCTCCTCGTCGCCGGTCATCCGGGCCAGCAGCACGCCGAGGATCGGCGCGGCGGCGATCAGCAGCCCGGCGGTCGAGCTGGACAGCTGGCGCTCGGCGTCGGACAGCAGCCACCAGGGCGCGAGGATCTCCAGGAAGGCGAACGCGATGACGGGCCGCCAGTGCCGCCGGAGCATCCCGAGCTGCCCGCCGCGCAGCGCCAGGGGCAGGAGCATCGCGGCGCCGATGGCGGTGCGGGCGAAGACCAGCACGGGCACCGGCACCTCGCTCACCGCGACCTTGATCAGCAGGTAGGGAATACCCCACATGACAGAAATCAGGGCGAACAGCACCCAGCCACGGCGGCTCATACGCAACTCCTTCCGGAATTCACCTCGTCAGCGAATTCCTGCGGGCAGGCACTTCTTCCGAGTACTAGCACGACCGCCGCCCCGGGTCTTCTTCCAACGTGCTCACTTTCGCGCCGACAACACACTTGACTTTGTTTGCGAAGAGCGGTCAGGATCGTCATTACGCAGGTATTTGGCGGCCATCCGGTGGCAGTGTACGATCTGGCCCGAGGTCCACGCCACACCACGTCATCAAAAACGGAGGAATGCGCAATGGCCGACAAAACCCCGAATCCCGCGATGCGGCAGCTCGACGTTCTCGTCGGCACCTGGAAGGTGACGAACTACGACGACGGAAAGGAGACCGACCAGGGCACCGTCAGGTTCGAGTGGCTGGAGGGCGGCTTCTACCTGATCCAGCACGTCGACCTGGGCGTCAGCAGGTCGGTGGAGTACATCGGCTACGACCCGGAGACCGGCACGCTCAAGTCGCACCTGTTCGGCCAGTCCCACGAGATCCTCAAGTACACCTGGGAGGTGACGGGCGACACCCTGACCATCTGGTACGGCGACCCGGGCTCCCCCGCCCGTTTCGTCGGCACGTTCAACGAGGACCGCAGCTCCAACTCAGGGGCCTGGGAATGGCCGGGTGGCGGCTTTCAGTCGACCATGGTCAAGGCCTAGCCCCGTTCCGCCGTTCGCTGCCGGCGCGCGGTGCCGGGCGACCGTCCGGCACCGCGCACTCTGAAAGATGCGCCCATCTGCGCCCAGCGGTGATGCTGCGTTTTGTGGACATCACAAAGGTGATCAGAGAATTCGTGGTGGCCGAGTATCTTCCGGATACTCCGCCCGACGAGCTCGAGGTCGACTACGACCTTTTCCGCAACGGGGTGGTGAACAGCCTCGATCTGCTGAGGCTCATTTCCTGGCTGAAGGATCATTTCGGCATCCCCGTCGACGAGCTCGACATCGTCCCGGAGAACTTCCGCACCGTGGCGGCCATTCGCGATTTCGTCGAGTCAGCCCTGCCGGCAGCAGCAGAACGGACATTCAAATGATCATTCGCAAGATTTCCGACGTGGAGCCGGTCGAGTGGGGGAACGGGCTCAGCCACCGTTTCCTGGTCGAGGACGACGGCATGGGCTACACGCTCACCGACACGACCGTCTGGGCCGGGACCAGCTCCCCCCTGGAGTACCGCAAGCACCTCGAGGCCTGCTACTGCATCAGCGGCACGGGCGCGGTGGTCGACTCCGACGGCCGCACGCACGACCTCGAGCCGGGCACCATGTACGCGCTCGACCAGAACGACCCGCACCACCTGATCGCAGCGCCCGGCGAGGACCTGCGCCTGATCTGCGTCTTCTCGCCCGCGCTGCGCGGCGACGAGCGCCACGCGCTCGACGAGGCCGCGTTCTCCTGCTACTGACGGATCTGATCTCGCATGTACGAGTGGAGCGAAGAGCACCGCGAGCTCAGATCCGAGTTCGCGCACTGGTACGCAACGCTGGCCGAGGGCCACCTCGAAGCCGACAGGGACGCCGGGCTGCCGGCGCGCGCGTGGGAGCAGGTGCGCGCCTCGGGGCTGCTGCGGCTGCCGTTCCACGCCGAGTGGGGCGGCCGCGGGCTCGACCTGCTCAGCACCATGTACGTCCTGGAGGGGCTGGGCGAGGGCTGCCGGGACGGGGGCCTGTGCTTCTCGATCTGCACGCAGATCGTCAGCGCCGGGATCCCGCTGCAACGCTTCGGCAGCGCCGAGCTGAAGGCCCGCCACCTGCCGGGGATCTGCGAGGGGGGCACGATCACCGCGCACGCCATCACCGACCCGCGCGGCGGGTCCGACGTGCTGGGCATGGGCATGACGGCCAAGCCCGACGGCGACGACTGGATCCTCGACGGGGACAAGGTCTTCGTGACCAACGGCCCGGTCGCCGACCTGATCGTGGTGTACGCGCTGACCGACGCGAGCCTGGGCCCGTTCGGCCTGACCGCGTTCCTGGTGGAGCGCGGCACCGAGGGCCTGCTGACCGGCCCGGACGTGCCGAAGATGGGCCTGCGCACCTCCCCCCTCGGCGAGTTGTCCCTGCGCGGCTGCCGGATCCCGGCGGCGAACGTGCTGGGCCGGCCCGGCATGGGCTTCGCGGTGCTGGACCACGTGATGCGGTGGGAGATCCTGTGCTCGTTCATCGTCCAGGTCGGGGCGATGCAGCACCGGCTGGACCGGTGCGTCGAGCACGCCACGCGGCGCCGCCAGTTCGGCCGGCCCATCGGCTCCTTCCAGATGATCGCCGACCAGATCGTGGACATGAAGATCGGGGTGGAGACCTCCCGGCGCTGGCTGTACGACGCGGCGGAGGGGTTCGTGCGCGGCAGGGACGTCACCACGGACATCGCGATCGCGAAGGTGCTGGCCAGCGAGGCGAACGTGAAGTCGGCGCTGTCCGCCGTGCAGATCTTCGGCGGGCGCGGCTACCTGACCGAGACCGGCCTGGAGAAGGACCTGCGGGACGCGGTCGGCGGCACCATCTACTCCGGCACCACGCAGATGCAACGGATCCGCATCGCGCGGATGCTCGGCCTGAAGGAGTCACAGACATGACCGCTGACCTGGCCGCCACCGCGTTCCTGGACGCCGGCCACCCCGTGGTGCGGGACTTCGCCGCGCGCGCCGCCGCCGGCGCCGAGACCCCCGCCGACCGGGCGGTGCGGCTCTACTACGCGGTCCGGGACGACATCCTCTACGACGTCTACGACATCGACATGTCCCGCGACGGGCTGCGGGCCAGCACGATCATCTCCCGCGGCAGCGGCTTCTGCCTGCACAAGTCGATCGTGTACGCCGCGGCCGCCCGGGCGCTGGGCATCCCGGCCAGGCTGGTCTTCGCCGACGTGCGCAACCATCTGGCCTCCGGGCGGCTCAAGGAGCTCGTCGGCGGCGACGTGTTCCGCTTCCACGGCCTGGTCTCGATCCTGCTGGACGGCCGCTGGGTGAAGGCGACCCCGGTGTTCAACAAGACCCTCTGCCGGCTGTACCGGCTCAAGCCGCTGGAGTTCGACGGCACCGCCGACAGCGTCTACCACCCGTTCGACGAGTCCGGCCGGCGGCACATGGAGTTCCTGCGATGGCACGGGGAGTTCGACGACTTCCCGTACGAGCTGGTCCTGGACGCGTTCAGGACGGAGCACCCCCGGCTGCTGGACGGCCACGACCAAACCGTGAAGGGCTCGCTGACAGCCGAGGCGAGTGCCCAGATCTCGATCGTGTGAGGTTCCCCTTGAACGAGCGCGTCAAGTACACCCTGTCCGAGGACGACATCCCCTACTCCTGGCTCAACATCGCCGCCGACTTCGGGGCCGCGGCGCCCATCCTGGACCCGGCGACGGGTGAGCCGGTCAGCCTGGCGGAGCTCGCCAAGTCGATGGCGGAGCCGCTGATCGAGCAGGAGCTCAGCACCGAGCCGGAGTTCGAGATCCCCGGCCCCGTCCGCGACATCTACCGTCAGTGGCGCCCGACCCCGATGTACCGGGCCCGCCGGCTGGAGCAGGTCCTGGACACCCCGGCCCGCATCTACTACAAGTACGAGGGCGTCGCGCCGAGCGGCAGCCTCAAGCCCAACTCGGCGGTCCCGCAGGCGTACTACAACAAGCAGGCCGGGCGGACCGGCCTGGTCACGGAGACCGGCGCGGGCCAGTGGGGCACCGCGATCGCGTCGGCCGCCGCGATGTTCGGGATGACCGCGAAGGTGTTCATGGTCGGGGTCAGCTTCCGGCAGAAGCCGTACCGGCGGGCGCTGATGGAGTCGTACGGCGCCGTCTGCTCGGCCAGCCCCAGCACCGAGACGGCGGCGGGAAGGGCGATCCTGGCGGAGGACCCGGACCACCCGGGGAGCCTGGGCATCGCCAAGTCCGAGGCGATGGAGGTGGCCTGGGCCAACCCCGAGCTGGGCTACACGCGCGGCAGCTCGCTGAACCACGTGTGCGCCCACCAGACCGTCATCGGCCAGGAGGCGATCGCCCAGATGGCGCTCGCCGACGACTACCCCGACATCGTGGTCGGCCCGTGCGGCGGCGGCAGCACGCTGGCCGGGATGTGCTTCCCGTTCCTGCGGGACAAGCTGCGCACCGGCCGCGACATCCGGCTCATCGCCGCCGAGCCGGTCGCCTGCCCCACCCTGACCCGGGGCCGGATCGCCTACGACCACTCCGACGCGGCGCGGCTCACCCCGCTGTCGCGGATGCACACGCTGGGCCACCGGTTCGTACCGCCGCCGGTGCACGCCGGCGGGCTGCGGGCGCACGACAGCTCGCCGCTGATCAGCAGGGCCGTGGAGAACGGTCTGATGGAGGCGGTCGCGCTGAAGCAGGTCGCCGTCTTCGAGGCGGGGATCATGTTCGCCCGCGCCGAGGGCATCCTGCCCGCGCCCGAGTCCAGCCACGCGGTCAGGGCGGCCATCGACGAGGCGCTGCGGTGCCGCGAGGAGGGGCGCTCGAAGGCGATCCTCATCGCGCTGTCCGGGCACGGGCACTTCGACCTGGCGGCGTACGAGAAGTACCTGAACGGCACGCTGCCCGACGACGAGCCCGGCGAGGAAGTGTTCCAGCAGGGGCTGGCGAGCATTCCGCAGCTCGCCACGCTGTAATTCACCATTCGATGGGGGGCTCCGGCCGGAGCCCCCCATCAGCAATTTGAAAGAATAATACGCACGCCCCAGGCGATAACGTGACGGTGCAACGGCAATTGGCAGTCGATACCGAAGGATGAGGGTAATGACCCAGGCCGTCGAAACGTACACGGAGCTGGACGAGCCCTGGCTCGTCCTGGGCGAGCGGCGTTTCCGCTCCCGCCTGCTGGTGGGCATCGAGCAGTACGACGACCCCGTCGCCGTCCGGGAGGTCCTCGCGGCCAGCGGGTGCGACGTGTTCATCACCACGATGGACCCCGACAACAGCCGGGCCAGCCTGCTCCTGACCGACATGGCCGAGGAGCTGCCGGAGCACGAATTCCACTGGATCGGCACCACCTCCTTCGCCCGTTCCGCGGAGAGCGCGTTGCGGACGGCGCGAATGTTGCGCGATTTCTACGACATCGACGTACTCAAACTCGACGTACGGTCGCCGGACAATGTGCCGGACAACGAGGCCACGGTCGCCGCCGCCGGGACACTGCGCGCGGAGGGCCTGGACATTCTGCCGTTCATTCTTCCGGACGTGCCGACCGCCAGGGCGCTGGAGAGCCTGGGCTGCGCGGCGCTGCGGGTGATGGCGGCTCCCGTGGCCTCCGGCCGGGGCATCCCCGGCCCCGGCCGGATCCGCGAGGTCATCGAGAGCGTCGGCCTCCCGGTCATCGTGGAGGGCGGCCTGGGCACCGCGCGGCACGTGGTGACGGCCATGGAGCTGGGCGCCGCGGGCGTCCTGGTCAACACCGCGCTGGTGCAGGCCGAGCGGCCGCTGCTGCTCGCGGAGGCGATGAAGCACGCGGTGCGGGCCGGGCTGCTGTCGCACCGGTCCGGCCCGATGGGCGGCGACCCGCTCTAGGCACGCGCCCGTTCACCGCGGAAGGGGAAGAGGCCGTGTCCTCCGAGATCGACGCGCGCGGACCGCGTGAGCTCCCGGGAAAGGCCCCCTCACCGGGCGGCGTGCTGGCCCTGCTGGCCGCCGCCACGGCGACGGGCAGCACCGGCCTGGCCGCCGGCGGAACCGCCGGCGCGCTCCTCGGCGCCGAACTGGCCGGCACGAGCGCGGCCGCCGGGCTCCCTGTCGCGCTGCTCGTCGTCGGCTCGGCCGCCGGAGCCGTGCTCGTCTCCGCCCAGGCCGGGCGCGGACGGCGCGGCCGGGGCCTGGCCATCGGCTACCTCGTGGGCGTCGCCGGAGCGATCATCGTCATCCTGGCCGCGGTGGTGCGCTCCGTCCCGCTGCTGCTCGCCGGCAGCGTGGTGCTCGGCGTCGCCAACTCCTCCGTCTTCATGGCCAGGTACGCCGCCCTGGGCGTCGGCAGCGCCAGGGGGCGCGGCCTGGCGCTGGGCGCCGTGTTCGTCGCGACGGCGGCCGGAGCCGTGCTCAGCCCGCTGCTGCTCGGGCCGAGCGGCGCGCTCGCCGAGGCGGCCGGGCTGCCCAGGCTGGCCGGGCTGTACCTGGTCGCCGTGGTGGCGTTCGGGCTGGCCGCGCTGATGTTCGCGGCGGCGTCCGTCCCCCGGTTCCCGGTGCTGGGGCGGGCCGCGCCCGTGCTCTCCCACCGCGGCGTCCGCGCGCCCGGCAGGGCCGAGCTGCTCGGCGGGCTGCGCGGGCGCCAGGTCAGGAGCGCGCTCGTCACGCTCGCCGTGGCGAACTTCGTCATGGTGGCGTTCATGTCGGTCGCGCCCGTCCACCTGCTGGAGCACGGGCACGGGCTGCAGCCGATCGGGCTCATCGTGGCCCTGCACGTGGCGGGCATGTTCGCGCCGTCCCCGCTCACCGGCCACCTGGCCGACCGCTTCGGCGCCCTGCCCGTGGTCGTGCTCGGCTGGGTGCTGCTGCTGGCGGTGTGCCTGATCGGCCTGCTGGTGAGCCCGGGCGGCACGGCCACCATGACGATCCACCTGCTGCTCCTCGGCGTGGCCTGGAACTGCGGCGTCGTCACGGGCAGCGCGATGCTGGCCGCCGCCGTGCCCGCCGGGCTGCGCCCGCACGTCGAGGGCGTCGGCGAGGTGGTGATGCAGCTCGCCGCGATGCTGGCCGCGCCGGTCGCGAGCGTGATCACCGCGGCCGCGGGCTACCCCGTGTTCTCGCTCGCCTGCGCCTTCGTCGCGCTGGGCGCCCTCATCCACTCCTATCGCTCGCGAGGACGACCGTGAAGCTTCTCACCTGCAGCAACACCTGCCCCCGATGGGACGCCGGGACCCTGCGCCCGCGCTCGCCCGGCGGCCTGGCCCCGATGCTCGTCGCCCTGCTGAACGAGCACGGCGGCGACTGGGTGTTCACCGCGCCTCCGGAGGACTCCACGCCGGCACGGCTGGCGGGCGGCATCCGGCTGCACCCGATCGAGCTGCCCGAGGACGTCCGGCACCACCACTACGACGTGATCTCCATCCGGCTCCTGCTCGGCCTGCTCCACTACATGCACGACACCTCGGCGGAGCCGGTCTTCGACGGGGACCTGCTGGAGTCCTGGGCGGCGTACGAGGCGGTCAACCAGGCCTACGCCAAGCGGCTGGGCGAGCTGGCCACGGGCGGCGCCGACGAGCACGTGCTGATCAACGACCCCCACCTGATGCTGGTGCCGGAGTACTTCGACGCCGAGCCCGGCGACCGCCGCGGCCGCATGACGTACTTCCTGGGCACGCCGTGGGTGGAGCCCGACTACTACGGCATCCTGCCCGGCCGGCTGCGCACCCGCGTCCTGGAGAGCCTGCTGCGCTGCGACGTGGTCGGCTTCCACTGCGACCGGTGGGCCGAGGCGTTCCTGGCCTGCTGCGCGCGGTTCCTGCCGGGCGTGCGGGTAGAAGGCCGCACGGTGACGGGCGGCGGGCACACCACGCGGGTGGTGTCCGTCCCGTTCCCCGTGGACCACGACGTGCTGGAGCGCATGCGGCACGAGCCGGCCACCGCGCGCTGGGCGGGGCGGCTGGCGGAGCTGGCGGCAGGACGGCGGACGCTGGTGCGGGCTGACCGGCTGGACCTGTGGAAGAACCTGCCGCGCGGGTTCCTCGCCTACGAGACGATGCTGCTGCGCCGGCCCGAGCTGGCCGCGCGGTGCTGGTTCGCGGCGGTGGTGACGACTCCCAGCAGGGCCGCCGAGCGGCACCTGGACTACCAGCGGCGCACCGAGGCGATCGTCGAGCGGATCAACGCCCGCTTCGGCGCGCCGGGCAGGCAGGCGGCCACGCTCATCTACCCGGGCCCCGGCGACGACTCGCGCAACTGCGTGGTGGCCGCGCTCGGGACGAGCCGGGCGGCGCTGGTCAACTCCACCTACGACGGCCTGAACCTGTTCGCCAAGGAGGCGGCGTACCTGCTGCCGGACGACGGCACGCTGCTGATCTCGGAGAACGCCGGCGTGCACCAGCAGCTCGGCCCCTACGCCGGCACGCTCGACCCGTTCGACCCGCACCAGATGAGCGTGGCGATCGAGCAGGCCCTGGACGGCGGGGCGCCGCCGGCCGGCCTGGCGGTCGCGCGCAGGGAGCTGCTCAGGAGGGAGAGCCCGCAGGCGTGGTTGCGGGCGGTGTTCCCCGGCTGACGACGACACCATGGAGGACACGTGGAGATCAAGGTAGACATCCCGACGCCGCTGCGGGCGTACACGTCGGGGCAGCGCTCGGTCCGCGCGGCCGGCGGCGACCTCGCGGAGCTGCTGGAGAACCTCGACCAGCGCTATCCGGGCCTGCGGGCCCGGCTGGTCGGCGACGACGGGCGGCTGCGCAGGTTCATCAACGTCTTCATCAACGACGGCGAGATCCCGGTCCGCCGCACGCTGGACGCCCCGCTCGCCAAGGGCGACAACGTCACCATCCTCGCGGCGGTGGCCGGCGGGGCGTGAGAGCCGGTGTGGGCGGCTCCCCCGCCCACACCATTGTCCGCCCGCGGCGGGGAGCGGCCGGGCTCTGGCCGATCAACTCTTGGTCAAGTATCTTTGCGATCAGGTTGACCGTGTCCCGCAAGACGGCTTCGAGGAGACCGTTCCATGCGCGTGGTCATCGCCGGCGCCGGCATCGCCGGGCTGACCGCCGCCCTGAGCCTGCACGCCGCCGGCATCACCGACGTGACCGTGCACGAGGCGGTGGCGGAGCTGCACCCGCTGGGGGTCGGCATCAACATCCTCCCGCACGCCATCCGCGAGCTCATCGAGCTCGGCCTGGCCGACCGGCTGGCCGCGATCGGCGTGGCGACCGCGGACCTGACCTTCCTCACCTCGCGCGGGCAGCGCATCTGGTCCGAGCCGCGCGGGCTGGCCGCGGGCTACCGGTGGCCTCAGTACTCGATCCACCGCGGCCGGCTGCAGATGATGCTGCTGGAGGCCGTACGCGAGCGCCTCGGCCCCGGCGCGGTGGTGCTGGGCTCCCCCGTCACCGGCCTCGACCACGACGCGGACCTGCTCGTCGGCGCCGACGGCATCCGCTCCACCGTCAGGCAGGCGCTGTTCCCCGGCGAGGGTGAGCCGCTGCCGGGCGGCGACGTGCTGTGGCGCGGCACCACGTACGCCAGGCCGTTCATGACCGGCCGGTCCATGCTCATGGTCGGCGACAGCACGCAGAAGCTCGTCATCTACCCCATCGCGCCGCCCGAGGACGACGGCACCCAGCTCGTCAACTGGGCCATCCAGCGCACGGCGCACGTCGAGGGCGTGCCCCGCGGCGACTGGAACCAGCCCGTGGACGTGGCGAAGGTGCTGCCCCACGTGGAGGGCTGGCACTGCGACGAGCTGGACGTGCGCGCGCTGATCGCGGACGCGCACCAGGTCCTGGAGTACCCGCTCGTCGACCGCGATCCGCTGCCGTACTGGTCCACGGACAGGGTGACGCTGATGGGCGACGCCGCGCACCCGATGTACCCGACCGGCTCCAACGGCGGCACCCAGGCCGTGATCGACGCGCGGGTGCTGGCGTACGCGCTGGCCGGCGGCCTGGGGCTGGAGTTCTACGAGGAGCAGCGCCGGCCGGTGACCGGCAACGTCGTGCTGGCCAACCGCGGCGACGGTCCCGAGGTCATCCTGCGGCTGACGCACGAGCGGGCGCCGCGGGGGTTCGGCGACATCGAGGACGTCATGCCGCTGGCCGAGCGCGAGGAGATCGCGCTGCGCTACAAGAAGCTGGCCGGTTTCGAGCCGGCCACGCTCAACGCGCGCCGTAGCTGGTCGGTGCCGCGCGGCGGCGCCTGAGGATCAGGTCAGGACGACGCCCCCGGCCAGGCGGGCCACCAGGCCGGCCGCGTCGCCGCGCTCGACCTCCAGCTCCGCCCCGAGCCCGCGCAAGCGGGCCCGCGCCTGCTCCGGGTCGGGGTGCCGGCCGGTCAGGGAGAGCAGCGGCACCTCGGGCAGGCCCCGCTCGGCGGGGTGCACGGTGGTGCCCCAGTCGATGAGGAACGGCGTCAGCGGGTCGCGCGAGGGCATGGTCAGCCGCCACTCCAGCAGGTCGCCGTCCGTGGTGCGGCGCGACATGGCCCGCGGCTCCCCCGGGTCGTGGCCGTGCCGGCGCGCCTCGGCGAGGGTGGCGTCGAGGTCGGCGGGACGCACGCACCAGTTGACCAGCCGCGGCCCGGTCAACTCGTCGATCATGAACCAGCGCGGCCCGTCCGGCTCCGGCTGCTCCGGGTCCGGCCCGACGATCTCCAGGTAACGGGGGCCGCCCAGGCCGAGCAGGTGGTTGCGGGTGCCGAGGCCCAGGTGCCTGCCGCCCTCGGCGGGCCGCACGCCGAGCGCCTTCTCCAGCGCGGCCACGGTGTCGTCGAGGGTGGGCGTGGCGTACACGAGATGATCGAGCATGGCTCAGACCCTAGTCAGGTCGCGGTCGCGGGTCTCGGGCAGGGCCAGCACGCACAGCAGCGACAGCAGGGCCATGCCGCTCATGAACCAGCCCGCCCCCGTCGTGCCGGCGCTCTCGCTGATCTGCGCGACGAGCAGCGGGGCCACGCCGCCGCCGAGCACGCCGCCCAGGTTGTAGGCGACGCCCGCGCCCGAGTACCGCACGTCCGTGGCGAACAGCTCGGGCAGGTACGCGCCCATCGGCCCGTACACGATGCCCATGCACAGCAGGGCGCCGCTGAGCGCGACCGCGATCAGGAAGTAGTTCCTGGTGTCGAGCAGCGGGAAGAGCAGGAAGCCCCACACCACGCCGAACGCCGCGCCCGCGATGACGAGCTTGCGCCGCCCGAGCCGGTCCGACAACCTGGCGACCAGGTACGTGCTCACGCCGAGCACGACCACGGCGACCAGGGTGAGCGCCAGCATCGCCGGCCGCGGGATGCCGAGCGTCTTGGTGGTGTAGGTCAGGCAGTAGGTGGCGGCGGTGTAGAACATCACGTACACCACGACGATGGCGCCCGCGCCGAGCAGCAGTTCCCTGGGGTTGCGGCGGACGACCTGCGCGATCGGCAGCTTGGCCGCCTCGGCCTTGGCGCTGAACGCGGCGAAGGCCGGGGTCTCGGCGATCTGCAGCCGGATGCGCAGCCCGATGACGACCAGGACGAACGACAGCAGGAACGGCACCCGCCAGCCCCACGACTGGAAGGCGTCGGCGGGCAGCCAGGACGACAGCGCCCAGAACACGGCGGTCGCCACGAAGTACCCCACCGGCGAGCCGAGCTGGGGCGCGGAGGCGAACAGGCCGCGGCGCTCGCGCGGGGCGTACTCGGTGGCCAGCAGCGCCGCGCCGCCCCACTCGCCGCCCAGCCCGATGCCCTGGAGGATGCGCAGCAGCACCAGCAGGATCGGCGCGGCCACGCCGATCGTGGAGAAGTCGGGCAGCAGCCCGATCAGGGCCGTGGACAGGCCCATGAGCAGCAGCGACACCACCAGCACCGCCTTGCGGCCGACGCGGTCGCCGAAGTGGCCGAACAGGATCGCGCCGAAGGGCCGGGCGACGAAGCCGATGGCGAAGGTGGCCAGCGAGGCCAGGGTGCCCGCCAGGGGCGACAGGCTGGGGAAGAACGCCTCGTTCAGCACCAGCGCGGCGGCGGTGCCGTAGATGTAGTAGTCGTAGAACTCGATCGCGGTGCCGATGAAGCTCGCGCTTGCGACCTTGCGCATCTCTTTCTGAGACGCCGCGGGGACAGCGGTCACGGGTGGCCTGCCATGAAGTCGGTAATCGGATGCGTTGTCGGGCAAGGGTAGGTTCGCCAACCTTGGCCGAGCATTGTCCGTTCCGACATCGCCTGGCGGCTTCGTTGTCCCGCTGGGACAACGGGCACCGGCCGCGGCGGAGGAGCGGGCCCGGGAGAGAATGGGCCGCATGGACGATCAGGTCATCGTGTTCTCGTACGGCACGCTGCGCCGGCGCGAGGTGCAGCTCTCCGTGTTCGGGCGGGAGATCGCCGGCACGCCCGACCGGCTGCCCGGCTACCGGCTGTCCATGCTGGAGATCACCGACCCGCACGTGATCGCGGTCAGCGGCGCCACGCACCACCCGATCCTGACCGCGACGGGCGACCCCGACGACCTGGTCGAGGGCACCGCGCTGCGGCTCACCCCCGGCGAGCTCGCCGCGGCCGACGCCTACGAGGTCGACGACTACCGGCGTGCGCTCGTGCCGCTGGCGTCCGGGCTCAAGGCGTGGGTGTACGCGGCGGACCATGGCGAACGGGGGGAATGACCTCCTCAGCGGGAGGCGGCGTCGCGGGCGCCCGCTTCCGCGAGGGTCAGGCGGGGTAGGCGTGGGTCTCGGTCGCCTTGACCGACGCCCAGATCCGCTGGCCCGGGGTCAGGTCGAGGTCGGCCAGGGCGGCGGGGGTGATGTCGGCGAAGACGGCGACGGGGCCGTCGAGGTGGACGCGTACGTTGTCGCCGTGCCGTTCGATGCCGTCGATGCGGGCCTCCCACAGGTTGCGGGGGCTGCCGTCGGGGCGCGTGCGGTAGAGGGCGACGGCGGCCGGCGGGAAGGCCACGAACGCGGCCCCTTCCAGGTGTTCAGAAGTGTGCAGCATCAGCTCGCCCACCTTCACCCTGGCCCCGTCGGCCACGCCCCGGTACAGGTTGAGTCCGACGAGGCGGGCGACGTAGTCGGTGCGGGGGCGGCGGGCCACCTCGGCCGGCGGGCCCTGCTGGACGACGGCGCCCCGCTCGATGACGACCAGCCGGTCGGCCAGCACCATGGCGTCGAGGGGGTCGTGGGTGACCAGGACGGTGGCGCCGTCGAAGTCGGCGAGGTGGCGGCGGAGCCGGGAGCGGATCTCCAGCCGGGTGTGCGCGTCGAGGGCCGCCAGCGGCTCGTCCAGCAGCAGCAGCTCGGGCCGTACGGCCAGCGCCCGGGCGAGCGCGACCCGCTGGGCCTGGCCGCCGGACAGCTGCCGCGGCCTGGCGCCGGCACGGTCGGCCAGGCCGACGCGCTCCAGCAGCTCGGCGGCGGCGCGGCGGGACTCGGCCCTGGACACGCCCTGGCAGCGCGGCCCGAAGGCGACGTTGTCGAGCACGGTCAGGTGCGGGAAGAGCAGGTAGTCCTGGAAGACCATGCCGATCGGGCGGCTCTCGGCGGGCAGCGTGTGCAGCGGCCTGCCGCGCAGCGTGATGTGCCCGCCGGACATGGCGGTCAGCCCGGCCAGGGCGCGCAGCGCGGTGGTCTTGCCGGCGCCGTTCGGGCCGAGCAGCGCCACCACCTCTCCGGGGGCGACCCGCAGGCCGAGGTCGAGGGTGAAGGCGGGCCTGGTGACCACCAGCCTGGCGTCGAGCGTCACGGCGCGCTCACCCACCGGTCGCGCAGGCTGGCCAGGATGACCACCGACACGGCGAGCAGCACCAGGCTGAGCACGATCGCCGCCTCCGGGTCGGTCTCCAGGGCCAGGTAGACGGCCAGCGGCATCGTCCGCGTGGTGCCGGGGAAGTTGCCCGCGAACGTGATCGTGGCCCCGAACTCGCCGAGCGCCCGCGCCCAGCACAGCACCGCGCCCGCCACCACGCCCGGCATCACCATCGGCAGCGTCACCCGGCGGAAGACCGTCCACCGCGAGGCCCCGAGCGTGGCGGCCGCCTCCTCGAAGCGCTGGTCGGCGCCGCGCAACGCGCCCTCCACGCTGATCACCAGAAACGGCATCGCGACGAACGCCTCCGCGACGACCACACCGGCGGTCGTGAACGGCAGCGTGATCCCGAAACTCGACTCCAGCCACTGCCCGGCCAGCCCGCGCCGGCCCAGCACGAGCAGCAGCGCCACGCCGCCGACCACGGGCGGCAGCACCAGCGGCACCGTCACCAGGGCCCGCACCACCCGCCGCCCGGGGAACTCGACCCGGGCCAGCAGCCAGGCCAGCGGCACGCCGAGCAGCAGGCACGCGGCGGTGGCGACCGTGGCGGTCACCAGCGACAGCCGCAGCGCCTCCAGCACGTGCGGCTCGGCCAGCCGCTGCGGCAGCGTGGACCACGGCGCCCGGACCAGCAGCCCCGCCAGCGGCAGCACCAGGAAGGCCAGGCCCGCCAGCGCGGGCACGACCAGCATCCACGGCAGCCGCGCCGAGACCTCGCGGCGCGGCCGGGCCGGGGCGGGCTGTTCCTGCACGGGTGAGCTCATGGCGATCCGGGCGCCTCGAAGCCGGCCCTGGTCAGCACGTCCCTGCCCTGCTGCGACAGCACCAGGTCCACGAACCGCCCGGCCAGCTCACCGGCCGGAGCCCTGGTCAGGGCGGCGATCGGGTAGTCGTTGACCGCCTGGCCGGCCTCGGGGAACGCGATGCCCCGCACCTTCCCGCCCGAGGCGATCACGTCGGTCTTGTAGACCAGCGCCGCGTCCACCTCGCCCAGCTCCACCTTCGTCAGCGTGGCCTTGACGTCCTGCTCCAGGGTGACCGGCGTGACCTTGAGCCCGGCCGCGCCCAGCGCCTTGGCCGCCGCCGCCCCGCACGGCACCTGCTCGGCGCAGAGCGCCACCTTCACCTGTGGGTCCGCCAGGTCCTTCAGCTCGTCCACCTCGGCCGGGTTGTCGGCGGGCACGGCGATCTGCAGCCTGTTGCGCACGAACGTGGCCGGCGGCGCCGCCAGCGACGCGTCGGTGACCGTCTTCATGGTGGCCGGGCTCGCCGCCGCGAACACGTCCGCCGGCGCCCCTTGCGTGATCTGCTGGGCCAGCGTGGCGCTGGAGCCGAAGTTGAACCGCACCGTCGTGCCCGGGTGCGCGCTCTCGAAGACCTTGCCGAGCTCGGTGAACGTGCCGCTCAGCGAGGCCGCCGCGAACACCGTCACCTCCTTCGCCCCCGCGCCGGAGGCCGACGCGGCCGGTGCGCCCGGGCCGGAGCCGGAGCCGCAGCCGGCCAGGCCCGCCAGCGCGAGCGCGACGGGCAGGGCGAGCGCCCATCGGGAAAGACGCCTGAACACCAAGGACGGCTCCTCACACCTGGCCGGCCACGCGCTCGTGACCGGGGATCTCCACGACGACGTTGGTGGACTTGATCACGGCGACCGCCACCACCCCCGCCTCCAGGCCCAGCTCGTCGGCGGCCTGGCGGCTCATCAGCGACACCACCCTGAACGGCCCGGCGGCGATCTCCACCTGCGCCATCACCGCGTCGCGGATCACCTCGGTCACGATGCCCCTGAAGCGGTTGCGGGCCGAGGAGCGGCCACCGTCGCCGGCCTCCTCGATCTGCGCGCGGGCGAAGGCGGCCAGGTCGGCGCCGTTCACCCGCCGGCGGCCGTGCTCGTCGCGCTCGGCGGCCAGCCTGCCCGCGTCCACCCACCGGCGGACGGTGTCGGAGCTGACCCCCAGCAGCGCCGCGGCCTCACTGATCCCGAACGTCGTCACAAGCCCACACTCTACCTCCGCACTTTCCAGGCTGGAAGCCGGTATGCCGCCGCAACAGCGGCTTGCTTTCGCACATCTCCCTGGCATTCGCGAGGTTGGGCATCGTGCCGCCCCGCCGGGCGCGTTCGTCCGGTGCGCCAGACACCGTCCGGCTCGGGCGCCACCACGACCGGCCCCGCGTTCTCGGAGGTCAGCGCGGCCACGACCCGGTCCACGTCCGTCTCCCGCCCGATCCATCCGTCGATGCTCGCGATCGCCCCGGCCTGCGCCACGAATGCTCCCTTCCCACGCCTGTTCATGTGGATCAACGAAGGGGCGGGCGGGCAAAATTCGCGAGGGGCGCACTCTTCGCAGAACCCTGAAACGTGACGGGACGGCTGCCGCTAGCCTGGCCTGCCATGACGTACGGCCCTGAGCAGCCCTCCCACGACGCCCCCCGCCGGCAGCCTGCGCCTCCCGTGGTGCTCGACGTCGGCGCGGACACCAAGGTCAGGGCGCTGGCCGGCGGCGCGGTGGCGGGCGTGATCGGGCTGGTCGCGATCCTCTCGGCGCTGACGGGGCAGACCACGGGCAGTGAAGGCACCGCGGTCGCCGTCGGGCTGGTGGGGCTGGTGTTCCTGGGCATCGGCCTGCTACCCCTCATCGCGTGGAAGAAGGTCGCCCGCCCGCGCCGGCTCGTCTTCGACGCCTTCGGCGTGCGCTGGCATCAGGAGATGGAGCACCTGTGGGAGTTCCACACCGTCGAGAACGGCTACCGGCTGCCGCTCGGCTCCAGCCCTCGCCACATCCCGGTCATCGAGCGGGCGATGCGGCAGCACCGCCCGGGGGCGTACCTGGGGATCAGGGACGAGGGTTTCACGGTCGGCCTGGTGTGAGCGTCAGTCGCCGCCGGGCGTGACGAGGCCCGTCTCGTAGGCGACGACGACCGCCTGGGCGCGGTCGCGCAGCGCGAGCTTGGTGAAGATGCGGGCGACGTGCGTCTTCACCGTCGCCTCGCTGAGCGTCAGCGCGTACGCCAGCTCGGCGTTCGACAGGCCCTTGCCCATGAGCGTCAGCACCTCCAGCTCGCGCGGCGTCAGCGTCGCGAGGTCCGCGTGCGCGCCGGCGGGCGGCGGGCCGGGGACGCGGTCGGACGCGGCGAAGCGCTCGACGAGGCGGCGGGTGATCGAGGGGGCCAGGAGCGCGTCGCCGGTGCCGACCAGGCGGACGGCGGCGGCCAGGTGCTCGGCGGTGACGTCCTTGAGCAGGAAGCCGCTGGCGCCGAGCGTGAGGGCGGCGTAGACGTACCGGTCGAGGTCGAACGTGGTCAGCATGATCACCCGGCAGTGGGGGTCGTGGGCGAGCACCCGGCGGGTCGCCTCCAGGCCGTCCATGCCGGGCATGCGGATGTCCATCAGCACCACGTCGGGGGCGAGCCTGCGCGCCTGCTCCACCGCCTGCCCGCCGTCGGCGGCCTCGCCGGCCACGTCGATGCCGCGCGCGGTCAGGATGAGCCGGAACCCCACGCGGACCAGCTCCTGGTCGTCGGCGATCAGCACCCGGGGGGTCGCGTTCACGGGCGCTCCAGCGGGATCCTGGCCCGTACCCGGTAGCCGCCGCCGAGCCGGCGCCGCGCGTCGAGGTCGCCGCCGTACACGGCGACCCGCTCACGCAGGCCCACCAGCCCGCGCCCGGCCCCACCACCCGTCCGCGCGCCGTCCCGCCCGCCCCCGGACGTGCCGCCCGACCGCGCGCCGTCCCGCCCTGACGCGCCGTCCCGCCCGCGCGCCGGTCCGCCCGCCTGGCGCTCGCCGTCGTGGCGGGGGGTGGCGCCGGTGAGGACGCTGGGGCCGCTGTTCAGCACCTCCACCCGCAGGTACTGGTCGGTGTAGCGGACGCTCACCTCGGCCCTGGCCGCCTCCCCGTGCTTGAGCGCGTTCGTCAGCGCCTCCTGCACGATCCGGTACGCGGTCACGTCGATCCCGGCCGGGACCGGGCGCGGCTCGCCGGAGATCCGCACCTCCACCGGCAGCCCGGCGAACGCGATCCGATCGGCCAGCGCGCCGAGCTGCCCCAGCCCCGGCTGTGGCGCCAGACCGGCCCCGTCACCGTCATCACCGTCGGGCGACGGCGCGAGCAGCCCCAGCAGGTGGCGTAGCTCGGTCATCGCGTCCCGGCCGGCCGCCTCGACGGCCCGCAGCGCGGTCTCGGCCTCGCCCGGCATCGTGGGCAGCACCTCCCTGGCGGCCCCGGCCTGCACGACCATGAGGCTCACGTTGTGGCTGACGATGTCGTGCAGCTCCGCCGCGATCCTGGCCCGCTCGGCGTCCACGGCCGCGCGGGCGGCCCTGTCCCGTTCGCGTTCCAGCAGCCGCCCCTGCTCGGCCAGCACGGCCCGGTAGCGCCGCCGCGTACGCACGAGGGCCACTGCCATCCACCCCGTCGAGCAGCAGGCGAGCGTCAGCGCGGCGGCCGGCCATTCCCACACCCGATCATCTTCGCGCGGCCCGCGGCGATCGGCATCCTCCCCCGGCCCTACATCCACGGGATGACGCCCCGCCGCGGCTACATCCCCGGCGGGATGCGCCCCCGGGGTTCCGCGATCTAGCTTCGTGCCATGAACACTCAGCGGCTCGTCGTGCGGCTCGGCGACGTCCACAAGGAGTACGGCGCGGCCAGGGCGCTGGACGGCGTCTCGCTGCGCGTCCACGCGGGGGACGCGGTCGCGGTGATGGGGCCGTCGGGCTGCGGCAAGTCCACGCTCCTCAACCTGATCGCGGGCCTGGACCGTCCGACGCGGGGCACGGTCGAGGTCGGCGGCCAGGATCTGGGGGCGATGAGCGAGACGGACCTGGCGCTGTTCCGCCGCCGGCACATCGGGATGATCTTCCAGTTCTTCAACCTCATCGAGGACCTGCCCGCCCTGGACAACGCGGCGCTGGCCGCCCAGCTCACCGGCACGCCCGCCCGGCAGGCCAGGGACCGGGCGATGGAGCTGTTCGAGGAGCTGGGCATCGCCGGGCGCGCGAACGCCTACCCGGCGGCGCTGAGCGGCGGGGAGCGCCAGCGGGTCGCCGTGGCCAGGGCGCTGATGAACCGGCCGGCCCTGCTGCTGGCCGACGAGCCGACCGGGGCGCTCGACAGCCGCTCGGGCGAGCAGGTGATGGACCTGCTGATCGACCTCAACCAGATCGGGCAGACGCTGCTGATCGTCACGCACGACCCGGCCCTGGCCGCCCGCTGCGCCAGCCGCACGGTCGAGCTCGGCGACGGGCGGGTGGTGGCCGAGCACAGCCTGGAACGCACGTCATGAGAGTGCGGCGAGGCGTCGCCCGGCGGGGCGCGGGTGCCGTGTGGCACGGCGGGGGCGCCGTGTGGCGGGCGTCGCGGGCGGCGGTGCGGCGGCGCCGGGTGCAGACGTTCGTGCTCGGGGTCGTGGTGTTCTGCTCGACGGTGGCGATCGTCGTGGCGCTCGGCCTGCTGGAGAGCGTGTCGGCGCCGTTCGAGCGGGCCTTCGAGGGGCAGCGGGGCGCGCACGTCGTGGCCTCCTACGATCCCGGCAGGGTCACGCGGGCGGCGCTCGCGGCCCGGCCTCGCGGGGTGGAGGCGGTGGCGGGCCCGTTCGCGCAGGCGGTGGTCACGATCCCCGAGACGTTCGAGCACCTGCCGCCTGGGCCGCTCACGGTCGTCGGCCGCTCCTCCCCCGGCGGCCCGGTGGACCGGCTGGACCTCTGGGCGGGGCGCTGGCCCGCCCGCCCCGGAGAGATCGTGCTGGACCGGCCCGCGAACGGCTTCTTCTCCTTCCTGGTCGGGGTGCGGTTCACCGTGCGCGAGGGGCAGGCGTTCACCGTCGTCGGCCTGGCCTCCAGCGTGAGCAGGAGCTCCGAGGCGTGGGTCACCCCCGGCCAGGCCGCCGCGCTGCGCCCGGCCGCGACGCAGCTGCTCTACCGCCTGCACGCCGCCGGCACCGACGCGCAGGTCCGCGCGGGCACGGCCGCGATCGCGGCGGGCCTGCCGGCCGGGGCGCTGCTGGGCTCGCAGTCGTACCTCGTCGTCCAGCGCGACGCGGGCCGCGCGGCGGCGGCCTTCCTGCCCTTCCTGACCGTGTTCGGGGTGCTCGGCCTGGTGGTGGCCGTCCTCATCGCGGTCAACGTGGTCAGCGGCGCGGTCGTGGCGGGCCACCGGCACATCGGGCTGCTCAAGGCCCTCGGCTTCACCCCGAACCAGGTCGTCGCCGTCTACCTCACGATGGTCCTGGTCCCGGCGGTCGCGGGCGCCGCGCTCGGCACCGCGGCGGGCGCCGTGGCCGCGCGCCCGCTGCTGGACGACGTGGGGGCGGGCGTCTTCACCGCCACGACGAGCCCCTGGGTGTACGCGGCCACGCTCGCCGGCATGCCGGCCGTGGCCGTGCTCGCCGCGCTGGTGCCGGCGCTGCGCGCGCACCGGCTGACCGCCGCCCGCGCGATCAGCGCCGGCGCGCCTCCCGGGCGGGGGCGGGGGCTGCGGGTGCAGCGGCTGCTCGCGGGCGCGCCGCTGCCCCGTCCGGTCAGCCTCGGGCTGGGCCTGCCGTTCGCGAGGCCGGGGCGCGCCGCGCTGACGCTGGCGGCCGTGGTGCTCGGCGCGGCCACGGTGACGCTGGCCACGGGCCTGTCCATGACGATGACCTCGTACGGCGCCGCCGCCCAGCGCGTCGGCCACGTGCACACGGTGGTCCACGCCGGCCAGGCCCGCAACCACCAGACGCCGCCCCGGCACGGCGACGCCGGGATCGAGGCGCTCCTGCGCGGCCTGCCCGGCGCCATGAACGTGACCGCCGACGCGTGGGTGACCCTGCACCTGGCGGGGCACCCGCAGCCGATCCAGGGCAGGTTCCTGCGCGGGGACTCCGGCACGCTGGGCGAGACGCTCGTCGAGGGCCGCTGGCTGCGCGGCCGGGGAGAGGTGGTGGCGCCCTCGGCGTTCCTGGTCAAGCGGGGCCTGGCGGTCGGCGACCGGCTCACGCTGTCCCTGGGGCGCGGGCGGGCGGAGGCGACAGTCGTCGGCGCGACCATGGACGGCGCCGCCGACCTGATCCAGGCCGACTGGCACACGCTGACCGCGCTCGCGCCGGACCAGCGCGCCACCCAGTACGAGGTCCGCCTCGCCCCGGGCACCGGCGTCGAGTCCTACAACGCCGCGGTCAGGGCGGCCGACCCCGGGCTGCACCCGGTCGCCAAGTCCACCAGCGACCCGGCCACGGTGGCCGTCATCGGCTTCGCGTCCCTGCTCACGGTGCTGCTGGGCACCGTCGCCGCGCTGGGCGTCCTCAACACCGTGGTGCTCGACGCCAGGGAGCGGCGGCGCGACATCGGCGTGCTGAAGTCCATCGGGATGACGCCGCGCCAGGTCACGGTGATGATGGTGACGTCGATGGCGGCGCTCGGCGCGGCGGGCGGGCTGCTCGGCGTCCCCGTCGGCGTGGCCGCGCACCGCCTCGTCGTCCCGGCCATGGCCGAGGCGGCCGGCATCGCGCTGCCGGCGTTCATGGTGGAGGTGTGGCGGGCTCCGCTGCTCGCGCTGCTCACGCCGGCGGGCGTGGTGATCGCGGTGCTGGGCGCGCTCGTCCCGGCCCGGTCCGCGGCGCGGCAGACCATCGCGACCGTGCTGCACAACGAGTGAACGGGGCTGGACGGCCGCCTCGGGGCGGTGGACGCTGATCGTACGACCGGCGCGAGACGCCCTTCGGTCCGCGCCCTCATCGCACGTCGAGGAGGAACGCATGCCCGCGACACCCCATGCCGAGCACGTCGGCAGCCTCCTGCGCCCGCCCGAGCTGCTGCAGGCCAGGCAGGCGCGCAAGCGCGGCGAGCTGAGCGCCGAGGAGCTGGCCGCGGTGGAGGACGCCGCCGTGCTGGCCGCGATCGAGCTGCAGCGCCAGGCGGGGATGGAGGTGTTCACCGACGGGGAGATGCGGCGCCAGACCTGGCTCGCCGGGATCCTGGAGTCGCTGGGCGGCGTGTCGCCCGTCCCGCTGCCCTCCACCGCGTGGTGGCGCGGCGACGGCGAGCCGGTGCCGCCGGAGGAGACGTCCTGGGACCTGGTGGCGGCGACCGGCAGGCTCACCCAGAGGACGAACCTGTCGGCCGTCGAGGCCGGCTTCCTGGCCCGGCACGCCCCCGGCCCGTACAAGATCACCATGGTGAGCTCGTCCATGGGGAACCTCCTGTGGCATCCCGAGCTCAGCGCCGCCACCTACCCCACTCCCGCCGACCTGTTCCGCGACCTGGTCGCGCTGCGGATCGAGGAGATCAGGGGCCTGCTGGCGCAGGGCGTGCGGTGGATCCAGCTCGACTCGCTGGCCTACGACTTCGTGATCGACCCCGACTTCCGCGCCCGCCTGCTGGGGCCCGCCGCGCCGGACGCGGAGGTGCTGCTCGACGCGGCGGTCGGCCTCGACGTCCAGCAGGTGCGCGCGATCAAGGAGCTGGACCCGGAGGTCACGGTCGGCCTGCACCTGTGCCGGGGCAACAACCGCAGCGCCTGGTCGGCCAGTGGCGGGTACGACCCGGTCGCGGAGCGGCTGTTCGGCGAGGTGCCGGTGGACCGGTTCCTGCTGGAGTACGACACGGAGCGGGCGGGCGGGTTCGAGCCGCTGCGCTTCGTGCCCGAGGGCACGGCGGTGGTGCTCGGGCTCGTCTCCTCCAAGGTGCCGGCGCTGGAGTCGCAGGACGAGCTGCGCCGGCGCATCGACGAGGCGGCCAAGTACGTGCCGATGGAGAACCTCGCGATCAGCCCGCAGTGCGGCTTCGCCTCCACCTCCCGGGGCAACCTGCTCACGGTGGACGAGGAGCGGCGCAAGCTGGAGCTGGTGGTGGAGACGGCACGGATGGTCTGGGGCTGAGCGGGCGGGCCGCCTGGTGGGCGGCGGTGAGCGGCATGCGGCCGGCCGCCGGCGGCCTCCCGGTCATCGGGGGGTGCGGTCAGCTGCGGCAGACGTCGCGGAACGGCAGGTCCGGCACGTGCTCCGCCCACTCCTCGCGGGTGAGCGGGCGGGCCGCCTGGGCGCAGGCGGTGGTCGCCGGGTCGGCGGCGAGGGCTGAGGTGTCCCACTTCCAGACGGCGTAGGCGTCGCCGGCGACCTGCACGAGATCGGCCGCCGCGGCGACCAGCGTCCTGCCGTCCGCCGTGAACGCCAGCGCCCGGACCTCGCCGCCGTGCCCGGCCAGCGGTGGTCCGAGCGGCCGGCCGGTGGCGCTGTCCCACAGGCGCACGGTGCCGTCCTGACCGGCGGTGGCGAGGTAGCCGCCGTCGGGGGCGAAGGCCACGGCGTGGACGTGACCGGTGTGCCCGATGAGGGCGGCACCGCGCGCACGGGCCCAGGCCGCGTCGTGCGCCCCGGCCGAGGCCGTCTCGGGCGCGCGGTCCGGCGCCGCCTCGCGATCCGGCGCCGCCTCGGGCTCGCGATCCGGCGCCGTGCCCGGCGAGCCGGGCGCGGCCACGTCCCAGAGGCGGGCCGTCCGGTCCTCGCTCGCCGTCGCGAGCAGCGTGCCGCCCGGGGCGAAGGCCAGCGACGTGACCGGGAGGGTGTGGGCGCGCAGCAGGCCGAGGCGCCTGCCG
Organism: Nonomuraea thailandensis; assembly: GCF_024172165.1. GTDB lineage: Bacteria > Actinomycetota > Actinomycetes > Streptosporangiales > Streptosporangiaceae > Nonomuraea > Nonomuraea thailandensis. Next base: position 4,485,930 of record NZ_JAMZEB010000002.1, read on the forward strand.
GTCGCCGTCTCCCACAGCAGCACCGTGCCGTCCGAGGCGCCGGCGGCCAGCACGGCGCCGGTGCCGTCGAAAGCCGCCGCGGTGATCCGCCCCGACTGCCCGGACGCGGTCCCGCCCCTGGCCTTGCCCTCGGGCAGCGCCCAGACCTGGACCTCGGCGTCCGGAACGGCCGTGGCCTCCTGGACGGCCGTGGCGAGCAGGCGCCCGTCCGGGCTGTAGGCGAGAGGACGGCCGCGCACGGAGGAGGGCCCGCCGAGGATGGCGGTGTGCAGGCCGTGCCCGGCGTCGTCGCTCCCTGAGGCGGCCAGCGAGCGGCCGTCGCGGCTGACCGCCAGCCCGTCCACGAGGTCGTCGGGCCGGATGCGCAGCCGCTCGCCGCGCCAGCGGGCCGCGCGCACGTCCCACGACCAGAGGCTGCCGTAGCCGGGCCGGGTCCCGTCGTACGGCTGGACCACGAGCCGCCCGGCGTCGCCGCTCAGCACCGCCTGCGTGCTGTCGCGGCGCTCGTACCAGCGGGCGGGGACCGGCCGGTCGGCCGGGACCCGGCCGTCGCCGCCGGGGAGCGTGAGCGGGTGGCGGGTGCCGCGCGGGATCCGCCACAGGCGTACGGTCGCGTCGGCGCCCGCGCTGGCCAGCAGGTTCCCGCCGGGGCTGAAGGCGACGGCGTTGACGGCGTGCGTGTGCCCGGTCAGCGGCTCCCCCAGCGGGCGGCGGCCCCGCACGTCCCAGAGCCTGATCGTGTGGTCCTGGCTCGCGGTGGCCAGGACGCGGCCGTCCGGGCTGAAGGCCGCCGAGGTGACCAGGCCGGTGTGTCCGGTGAGCGGCCGGCCGGCGGGCCGGCGGGTGGCGACGTCCCAGAGCTGGACGTGCTCGCTGCCCGTGGTGCCGGCCAGCAACCCGCCTCCGGGGCTGAACGCGAGCGCGGCCACCTCCTCGCGGGGCTCGGGCGTCACGCTGCCGGCGGCCGGTTCGAGCGGGTCGCCCGTCAGCATGCCCGACTCGGCGTCGAACGTCCTGATCGGGCCGCCCGGGTAGGCGGCCGCGATGAGCGTGCCGTCGGGGCTGAACGCGACCGGTCCCGGAGCGCCGTCGAGCGAGCGCAGCGCGGCGACCGGGGCACCGGTGCGGACGTCCCACAGCGTGGACGCGCCCGCGGAGCCGGCGGTCGTGGCCAGCAGGGACCCGTCGGGGCTGAAGGCGGTCCACTGCCTGGCCCAGGGGGTGCTGCCGCCGCCGGTCCACGCCTGGCGGGTGGTGGTGTCCCAGACGCGTACGCCCCCGTCGGCGCCGGCCACGGCCAGGTGGCCGCCGTCGGCGCTGTACGCCACGGACATGCCGTCGCCCTGCTCCTCCCCCACCGGCCACGGCACGGGGGTGAGCCCGGAGACGTCCCACAGGCGCAGCGGCGCGGCCCTGCCGGTCGCCGCGAGCGTGGCGCCGTCGGGGCTGAACGCGACCGAGTGCACCTCACCGGGCAGGCCGCGCAGCACGGCGAGCTGCGGCGCGGCCACCGCTGCCCGGATCGCGGCGCGGGTCTCGGCGCGGGTCCCGGCGCGGGTCTCGGGGGCGGGCGGGGCGATCCGGGCGGCGGCCACCGCGAGCAGCCGGGCGAGCCGGGGCTCGGTGGCCGCGAGGACCTGGCTCTGGGCGACGAGCCGCCGGCTGAGCGCCAGGTCGCGCTGGGCGAGGGCTCGATCGCGCTCGGCGCCGGCCCGTACGTTCATGACCGCCAGGACCGCGGTGGTGGCCACGAGCACGACCACCACGACCACCGCGGCGGCTCTCCCCCACCCGCGACGGGGCCTGGCCATTGAGCGCAGCCGCTCGAACACCGCGGACCTCCACGGACGACGGGGTCACCCGTCACGGTAGACCCCGTCGCCGCCCGGCTGCCCTCACCGCGGGCGTCTCGATTCCGTTCTTGCCGGGAAGTCCCGATAGGTTCGGCCTCCATGATGGAAACAGACGTCATCGGCCAGGCCCTGCTGCGTGCCTTCGCGGACCGGGGGATCGAGGCGACGCTGCCCGGCCCCTCCACGATCAGCATCACCCTGGCGGGCGGCTCCAGCGCGAACGCCGACATCGCCGCGTGGCGCGAGCACGCCCAGGGCCTCGGCCCCGACGGCCTGGCGGAGGCCGCGGCGGCCTACGCCGACCAGGCGGCCAGGGCGTTCGAGCGCGCCTCCGCCGAGATCCCCGAGCAGGACCTGCGGGTGCGGCTGTACCCGGAGGAGGCACTCGGCGACCTGCTCGGCGGGCTGGTGGCCAGGCGGCTGGCCCCCGGGCTGGCCGAGGCCGTCGTGATCGACTACCCCGACTCGATCGTGCCGCTCGACCGGGCCAGGCTCGGCGAGCTGCGGGAGCAGTCCGTCTTCGGCGCGGCGCTGCAGCACTCGATCGACAAGGAGCCGCACTACGCCGAGTCCGCCACCGTCCACGGCGTGCCGGTCACGCACGTCGGCGGCACCCACCACTACGTCGGCGCGCACGCGCACGTCCTGCGCCGGCACACCGGGCAGGCGCCGCACGGAGCGCTGGTGTCCTTCCCGCTGCCCGAGTACATGCTCGTTCACGAGATCGGCGACGTGCACCTGTTCGCCGCGATGGAGGCGTTGCAGGACCTGTCCCGGCAGCTCTTCGACTCCGGGGACAAGCCGGTCAGCCCGCAGGTCTACTGGTGGCGGCCCGGCGCGTACGAGGAGCAGCCCGAGCCGCAGGCCCTGTACGGCACGCTCGTGCCCGACCTGCGCCCGGTCGGCATCCAGGTCGACCACCAGGAGAAGAGCGTCGCCTTCCTGACCGCCGACACCGACGAGCTGGTCGAGCTCTGGATGCGCGCCCGCGAATGACCGGGAGGGCCTCCAGGCCGCCCTGAACGGCGCTCGCAGACGGCGCTCGCAGACGGCGCTCGCAGACGGCGCTCGCAGACGGCGCCGCATGGGGGACGCGACGACCTCGTCGCATCGGGGAGGCGACGACCTCAGGGCGCTGCGGCGCTCATGACGGCACGTCGCGGGTCTCGAAGCGCGACACCGCCTGCTTCCCGTCCGTCACCACGACGGCCGAGTCGTCCTCTCCCCTGACGAACACGAGCTCGTCGTCCCCGTCGCCGTCGTAGTCGCCCGCCGCCAGCGGAGCGGCCTCGCCCAGGCCCGCGACTGCCCCGCCCGGCACGAGGCCGCCCGCGCCGCCCCAGAAGACCTTCGGCGCGGTGGCGCTCACGTGCCGGGACGGCGCCGCGCCGCCGAAGGCGAGGTCGTCGCGGCCGTCGCCGTCGAAGTCGCCGGAGACGGCGGCGCCGGCGGAGCCCTTGAAGACCGCCTGCCGACCGTCGCCGTAGTAGACCGTCAGCGTGCGGTGCACGGAGGGCGGCTCGGTCTCGTAGCCGGGCTCGTTGTTGCGGCTGCCGTCGTCGCCGACCGCGACGTCCCTGGCGCCGTCGCCGTCGAAGTCGCCGAACGCGGCCGACATGCCCGGGTTGAGCGTCCTGCCGGTCTTCTGCAGGCCGCCGGGGCCGGCGGCGAGCAGCCGGCCGCTGACCTGCTCGCCGTCGTCGCCCTCGTGGACGAGCAGCGCGGTGGCGCGGCGGCCGTCGATCCCGTCGGCGGTCATCCTCCAGAAGTCCCCGCCGGTCGGCGACGGCCGGGTCTCGCTGCGGGCCGGGGCGCCCTGCCTGGTGAACGGCCCGTACAGGAGGGTCAGGTCCGCGGCGAGCCCGCCGGACGCGGGCGGGGTGGCCATCGCCACGTCGGCGGCGCCGTCGCCGTCGAAGTCGCCCGCGACGGCGCGGGAGCCGGCCGGCTCGGTCGTCGCGGGCCGGCGCACGGGTGTGGGGCGGGTCGTCGCCGCGATGCCGCTCCTGCCTCCCCAGAAGATGTGCGCGCCCTGCGGCTCGCCGTCCGGCCCTCCGTAGGCGAGGACGTCGCCGAAGCCGTCGCCGTCGAGATCGGCCCTGATGCCGCCGCCGATCAGCCACGAGGTGAACGTGCCGGGCGGCACCACCGCCCCCTTCGCGGGGACGAGCCCTGCCGCCGAGCCGGGGACGACGCCCAGGCGCCTGCCGTCCGCGGGGCCGAACTCCGCCACCAGGTCCGCGTACCCGTCGCCGTTGACGTCGTCGGGCTGCCCGCTCCTGGCCGGGGCCGAGGCGGACCCGGAGCGGGGTGAGGCCGTCGTAGGGCCAGGCGGTGCGGTGGCCGGCGGCGTGCTGGACCCGGGGGCGGGCGAGGCCGCCGGCCCATCAGCGTGCGATCCGCCCCCGCAGCCCGCGAGCGTCATGGCCGCCACCAGCAAGATCATCGACTGTCGCCGCACAGCCCGACAGCCTAGGGCAGCGGGCCGTGCTTCCTCATGCTCCGGCGGGCCCGATCCTCATGTGGCGTTAAGAAAGCCCGCTTAACGTGGGCGGCTGTGCTGGTGCGAGAGGCTGTGGAGACGGAGCGGCGGGCACGGCCCCGCCCGGTGTGGCGCAGGCGGGTGGCCGCCGGGGTGGCGGTGCTGTTCGCGGCGGGGACCTCCGTGCGGCTCGGCGGGCTGGAGGCGGGCGTCTTCCTGGTGCCGATGGTCTCCTTCACGCCCTACTTCGCCGTGGCCGCGCTGCTGACGCTGGGGGTCGCGGCGCTCCTGCGCAGCCGCGCCGCGATCGCGATCATGCTGGCGGTGTGCGCCTGCCTGGCCTGGTGCGTGCTGCCGCGGGCGATCGGCGGCGGCGAGGCCTCCGCCGGCGGCCGGGCGCTGCGGGTGCTGACGGCCAACCTCAACGGCGGGCGCGGCGACGCGGCGGTGATCGTCGACCTGGCGCGCAGGCTGGACGTGGACGTGCTGAGCATCCAGGAGCTGACGTACTCGGCTCGGGAACGGCTGGCGGCGGCCGGGCTGACGGAGCTGCTGCCGTACCACGTCGGCAGGGCCGACTTCCGCGGCCCGGAGGGCAGCGGCGTCTACTCGCGCCATCCGATGACCGAGCGCACGGGGCTGTTCCAGCCGGTCGGGCACCACATGCCGGTGGTGGAGGTGTCACCGCCCGGCGGGCCCGCCGTGGAGGTGGTGGTCGTGCACCCGGTCGCGCCCGTGCCCTCGACGGTGCCGGAGTGGGAGGCGGGGCTGTCCGCCCTGCCGCCCGCGCCCGCCTCCGGGCCGCCCAGGATCCTGGCGGGCGACTTCAACGCCACCCTCGACCACGCGGTCTTCCGCCGGCTGCTGGACACCGGCTACACGGACGCGGCGGCCTCCACGGGGCAGGGGCTGGTCCCGACCTGGCCGCACGGGCGCTCGCTGCCTCCCCTGGTGGCCATCGACCACGTGCTGACGGACGGGCGGGCGTCGGCGGCGGGGGTGCAGGTGTTCGACGTGCCGGGCTCCGATCATCGCGCGCTCTTCGCGGACCTGCGGATCAAGGGCTGAGCCGGCGGCGCCGAATAACCGTGGGGGAGAATTTCAATTCGGCGATGTCCCGCCCGATCCGCCCATGACGTGAATATGAGACACCTGCATAAAGTTGTTTAAGCAGGATCGGGAATTTATGGTCTACGTGCCGGCCGGCACTTTCACACCGAGGCCGGGGGTGGGCGGGAATTGTCGGTTTTGTTTCGTATGGGGGCTGCGCGGAAAATCGCGGCCGGCGTGGTCGTCGCATGGGTGGCCATCGCCGTCGCGGCCGTGCTCGCGAGCGGTCCGCTCGACGACGTCCGCGTCACCAGCGGCAGCTCGATGCTGGCCCGGGGCGCCGAGTCGGCCCGCGTCCTCCACCTGCTGGCCGAGCAGTCCGGCCGGGTGGTCCCCGCCCTCGTGATCTACGAACGCCCCGGGCCGCTCCAGCGGGACGACCTCAGGGCGGCCCGGCAGGACCTGCGGCAGTTCGCGAGCGTCCCCGGCGTGGTCGGCACGGCGTCCGCGCCCGTGCCCAGCGCCGACGGGCACGCGCTCCAGGTCACCGTGCTGCTGTCCGGCAAGCCCGGCGTGCTCGTCAGCCCGCTGGTCGAGCAGTTGCGCCAGATCACCGCGGAGGGCAGCCCGCCGGGGCTGATCAGCCACGTGAGCGGCGCGGGCGGCGCCGCCGCCGACTACGTCGACTCCTTCCGCCGGGTCGACGGCACGCTGCTGGCGCTGAGCCTCGTCGTGGTGCTCCTGGTGCTGCTCGCCGTCTACCGCAGCCCCGTCCTGTGGGTGATCCCCATGCTGGCCGTGGTGGTGGCCTACCTGTGCTCCGCCGCGGCCGTCTACGTGCTGGCCCGCTCCGGGCTGATGACGCTCAGGGCCGCCACGCCCGAGGTGTTCACCGTGCTGGTGTTCGGCGTGGCCACCGACTACGCGCTGCTGCTCGTCGCCCGCTACCGCGAGCGGCTGCGCGCGACCGCGGACCAGGCGGCGGCGCTGAAGGACGCGCTGTCGGGCGGCATCCGCACGGTCGTGGCCTCGGCCCTCACCGTGGCGGGCGGCGTCGGCTGCCTCGTGGTGGCCGACACGCACGCGCTGCGCTCCATCGGCGTGGCGGCCGCCGTCGGGATCCTGATCACGACGGTCGTGATGGTGACGCTGCTGCCCGCGCTGATGCTCCTGGGCGGGCGGCGGGCGTTCTGGCCGAGCACGCCGCGCCCCGGGGAGACGGCGCGCGACGGGCTGTGGCGGGGCGTGGCGGGCTTCGTCGGCCAGCGCCCCCGCCTCGCCTGGGCGGGCTCCGCCCTGCTGCTGACCATGCTCTGCATGGGCCTGACCACGCTCGACGCCTCGGGCATCCCGCCGTCGTCCCTGTTCACGATGCGTACCGACTCCGTGGCCGGCTACGACGCCCTGCGGCGGCACTACCCGGCCAGCGCCCCCGTCGTGGTCATGGCCAGACAGGACAGGAGCGCCGCCGTGGAGCAGGCGGTGCACACGGCGGAGGGCGTGGTGGCGATGCGGCCGGGGCCGCCCGCCCCGTGGCGCACGTTCGACGTCGTGCTCGCCGCGGAGCCGAACACGCCGGAGGCGCAGCGCCTGGTGGAGGACCTGCGCGGCGCCGTGCGCGCCGCGGCGGGAGGCGCGGCCCTGGTGGGCGGGTTCACCACCGAGCTGCTCGACGTGCAGGCCGCGGTCCTCGACGACGCGCTCCTCGTCGTGCCGCTGATCCTGCTGGTCGTCGGGCTGATCCTGGTCGTCCTGCTGCGCTCGCTGGTGGCGCCGCTGCTGCTGATGGGCACGGTGGTGCTGTCGTTCGCGGCCACGCTGGGGTTGTGCTCGGCGCTGTTCACCCAGTTGCTGGGCTATCCGGTCGTCGACGCGTCGTTCGCCCTGTACGCGTTCGTCTTCCTCATGGCCTTCGGCATCGACTACAACATCTTCCTGATGGCCCGCGTACGCGAGGAGGCCGTCCGGCTCGACACCCGCGAGGCGACCCTGCGCGCCCTGCGCGCCACCGGCGGCGTCATCACCGCGGCCGGGGTGGTGCTGGCGGCGGCGTTCTTCGTGCTGACCGTGCTGCCGCTGGTGCCGGTCGTGCAGCTCGGGCTGCTGGTGGCGATCGGGGTCGTGATCGACACGGTGGTCGTGCGGTCGTTCCTCGTGCCGGCGCTGGCCCATCACATGGGGCGGCGGATCTGGTGGCCGGCACGTGCCGCTTCGTGACCTCACGCCCGGCGCGACCCGCCGGGCACCGCATGCGGACGCGGCGAACGCGGCCGCCGACACGCGGGAGCCACCCGGCATTTTCGGGCGGACATTCGGCCGCGGGGTGAAATTCCGCCCGGCAGAATGGCTTATGCTGGGCTATTTCGCCGTGATGGCGCTCATCGTGGCCGTATTCCGCGATCGCCTGCCGGACGAGGCGGAGCTGCTCGCCGGTTATGCGCTCGCGGCCCTGTTCCTGCTCGTGCTGGCGGAGGCCGAGCGGCGTTTCCCCAAGGCCAGGGCGGTGCGGTTCGCCCGGTTCTCCGGGCCGTTCCTCGTGCTCCCGTTCGCGTACGGCGCCGCCGCCCGCGCCTCCCGCGTCCTGCACGGGCGCTACCTCGACGGCGACCTGCACGCCTGGGAGACGGCGCTGCTCGGCTTCGCACCCAACACCGCCCTCACGGCGGCCATCGGCTCCCCGCTGGTGACCGAGGTGCTGACCTTCTGCTACTTCACGTTCTACGGCTGCTTCCTGATCCCGGCGATCCTGTACGTCCGGGGCCTGGTGCCGCTGGCCGAGCGTTACGTGTTCGCCGCGCTGGCCGTGTTCCTGCCCTCCTACCTGGGGTTCATCGCGATCCCGCTGACGGGCCCCGTGCTGGCGCTGCCCGAGCTGTTCGCCGCCCACGGCCCGTCGGGGTACGCGGTCACCGCCGTGCAGAGCGAGATCATGGCCGCCTTCGACCCGCCGGGCGCCTGCTTCCCCTCGACGCACGTGGCCGGCGCCTGGATCACCGTGCTCTGCCTGCGCCGGCGCGTCTCCAGGAACGTCCGCCGGGTGCTGTGGACGCTGACCGCGGGGCTGACGGTCGCCGTCGTGTACGACTGGTACCACTACCTCACCGACGCCGTCGCCGGGCTGGCGGTGGCGCTCGTCGTGCACGCCGTCACGAAGCGGATCGCAGCGCGGCCAGCGCGGCCTCGAACCCCCGGGTGAGCGTGGTGGCGGGGGCGAACCCCAGCTCGCGTACGGCGTCGTCCGGCACGCACGTCCAGTCGGCGTGGCGCATCTCCCTGGCCTTGTCCCGGTTCAGCGCCGGAACGCCGCCCCGCGCGACCAGCTCGGCCAGCGCGGCCACCGCGTGCACGGCCGGCATCGGCACCGGCAGCACGACGGGGGCCCGGTAACCGGCCGCCCGGGCCAGGGCGCGGCAGATGTCGGACATGCCGTAGGCGTTGCCGTCGCTGATCGGGTAGAGGCCCGGGCAGAGGCCGGCACGAGTGCCGGCGGGCCCCAGGGCGGAGCCGTGCCAGACCGGCTGCCGATCGGGACCGCGTCCGGCGGATCGCTGACCGGGGCCGTGCCCGGCCGGTTGCCGGTCGGGGCCGCGGTCGGCCGGTTGCAGGACGGGGCCGCGGTCGGCGGCGGCGAGCAGGGCCGTGCACAGGTCGTCCACGTAGACCATGCCGTAGCGGCGCGGGCCGAAGCCCGCCTGGACGACGACGCCGAGCCGGATCATGGGCAGGAGCGCGGGCAGCAGCGCCTCCTCGCCGGGCCCGTACACGATGCCGGGCCGCAGGATGACCGCGGGCACCTGGCCCGCGTGCTGCCTGACGACCTGCTCGCCGGCCCGCTTGCTGGCCCCGTACAGGGAGATGGCCGGGCCCGCCGCGAGCGAGGAGCACAGCACGAGGCGTGCCGGGTGGCGCTGCGCGGCCAGCGCCCGCACCAGCCGGGCGACGCCGTCGCGGTTGACCGCCCAGAACCCGGCGGGGGTGCGGGCCCGCAGGGTGGCTGCGAGGTGGATGACGCGGTCGGCTCCCCGCAGGGCCTCCGTGACGCCCCGGCCGGTGGCCAGGTCGCCGGGCACCACCTGGACGCCCAGCTCACGCAGGGCCCTGGCGCGCGGGGACGGCCGGGCCAGGGCCGTGACGGTGCCGCCGCGCGCCAGGATCATACGGATCAGCCGCCCGCCGACGAAGCCGGTGGCGCCGGTGACCAGGTAACGCGCAGCCGTCACAACTCCCGCCCGTAGATGCGGTACGCCTTGGAGCGGGTGCCGCCGAGCAGGGACAGGTAGCGGTTGATGGCCTGGTTGTCCTCCAGGGTCCAGCCGAGCTCCATGCCGCCGCGGTAGCCGCCGGCCGTGACGGCCTCGTACGTGCGCGCCAGGAGCGCGGCCTCGACGCCGTGCCTGCGCAGATCCGGGACGACGCCGAACAACAGGCCGCGGACGCGGTCGATGCGCCGCGCCGCCAGGGACAGCCGCACCCGCCCGAGGGGCAGCCCGAAGCGGCTGAGGCGGCCCCGCGCCGCGGCCAGGGCCTGGTTGAAGTCGGGCAGGGCCAGCGCCACCGCCACCGGCTCGCCCGCCACCTCGGCGAGCTGGACGAGCCGCGGGTTCATGATCGCGCGCAGCCGCTGCTTGGCCAGGGCGAACTCCGCGTCCGTCATCGGCGTGAAGCCCCAGTTGCCCTGCCAGGCGCGGTCGAAGACGAGCTTCACCCGGTCGAGGTCGGCGTCGTAACGCGCCGGGTCGAGCGGCCGGACGGTGAGCCGGTGGCGCGACTCGGCCCGCCGGGCGATGCTCAGCAGCCGCTCGGGCGGCACCCAGCCCGTGCCGTCCCACGCCCACAGGTCCTTCGCCTTGACCATTCCGCACGACTCCAGCAGCGCCGGATAGTACGCCGGGTTGTACGGCATCATCACGCTCGGCGGCGCGTCGAACCCCTCGACCAGCACCCCGCACTCGTCGTTCATGGTGAAGTTGACCGGCCCCAGCATGGTCCGCAGCCCGCGCTCGCGAAGCCACCGCGCCACGGCGTCCAGCAGCTCCCGCGCCGCCTCCGGATCGTCGGCGCAGGCGAACTGCCCGAAGAACCCGTCGCGTGCCCCGTGGACCCCGTTGTGCCGGGGGTTGTGCACGGCGGCGATCCGGCCGGCCACTCGCCCGGCACGGCGTACGGTGAACAGCTCGACCTCGCCGTAGCGGAAGAACGGGTTGTGCCGCCGGTCGAGCAGGCGCCGGCAGTCGCCGCGCAGCGGCGGCACGAAGTGCGGGTCACCGCCGTGCAGCCGGTACGGCAGCTCGATGAACTCCGCCAGCCCACGCCGCCCCCTGACGGGCTCGGCGGGACGCGGTGACGAGGACGAGACCGGCATGGCGACCCCCTGCACTGAACGGCCCCCGTCAGCCGGCCCGCACCCCGGCGCGGACGAGGGTGGTCACGTCGCCGAGGGTGCGCACGTGCCTGGCGAGATCGAAGTCGACCAGGAGGTCGAACCGGTCGCCGCTGGCCACGGCCAGCTCGGCCATGTCGAGGCTGTCGGCCTCGAGCTCCTCGCGCAGGTCGGTGTCGGGGGTGATGAGCGCCGGATCTACCGCGAGGATCTCGGCGCACAGGCCGCGCAGCTGGTGGAAGATCTCATCCTCTGTCATGCACACGTCCTTGTCGGCTGTCGCTTTGTCGGGCCTGTGGCTGCCGGCTCGCTTCACAGCAGCAGCGATTACTCTACTATCACGATCAACCACTGTCAGCTACGATCGCCAGATGTGGAGTGAGTCGCCAGAATGCCTTCGACGGAGCCGGAAAGTGAGTGCCGCGCCGTGACGGACGCCTTCGACAAGTGCCGGCTGCCGGAGGCCGGGGCACTGGCCGCGGCCGGCCTCTACCCCTACTACCTGCCGGTGGAGGAGCGCCCTGGCGGCGGCGAGGTGGTGGTGGGCGGCCGGCGGGTGCTGATGGCCGGTTCCAACGACTACCTGGCGCTGGCGGACGATCCCCGCCTGAAGGAGGCCGGGGCCGAGGCGCTGCGCCGGCTGGGCTCGGGCAACTCCGGGTCACGGGTGCTCAACGGCACGCTGGCCCTGCACGAGACGCTGGAGCGGGAGCTGGCGGCGTTCCTCGGGCACGAGGCGGCGATGGTGGTCTCCACCGGCTACCAGGCCAATCTCGCGCTGAGCGCGCTGTTCGGGCCGCGCGACGTGCTGTTCGCCGACCGGCGCATCCACGCCTCGCTCATCGACGCCGCCCGGCTCGGCCAGGCCGCGCTGCGGCGCTACCGGCACAACGACATGACGCAGCTCGCCGGCATGCTGGAGGCCGCCGACCCAGGGGTGGGCGCGATCGTGCTGACGGAGGGCATGTTCTCCGTCGACGGCGACCTGTGCGACCTGCCCGGCATCGCCAAGCTGGCGGCCCATCACGGGGCGCGGGTCGTGCTCGACAGCGCGCACGACGCCGGGCTGCTGGGGGCCGGGGGGCGGGGGGCCGCCGAGCACCATGGCCTGCAGTCGGCCGTGGACGTGCAGACGGTGACGTTCTCCAAGTGCTTCGGCACGCTCGGCGGGGCCGTCGCGGGGCCGCGGCACGTCGTTCACTACCTGCGGCACAGCGCGCGCTCCGCGCTGTTCTCCGCCTCGCTGCCGCCCGCCTGCACGGCGGCGGCGCTGGCCGCCCTCGACATCGTCCGCACGGAGCCGGAGCGCCGCCGGGCCGTCATGTTCACCGCTGAACGGCTGCGCTCCGGGCTGGTGGCGCTCGGGTTCGGGATCGCGCCGGGCGGCACGCCCACGGTCTCGCTGCGGGTGGGCGATCGGCTGACCTGCTGCCGGTTCTGGGCCGGGCTGCTGGAGGAGGGCGTTCTGGCGAACGTCATGCTGCCGCCGGCCGTTCCCGAGGGTGAGGCGATGATCCGGCTGAGCGTCACGGCGGCGCACACGGGCGGGCAGGTGGACCGGATCCTCGGCGCGGTGGCGACCGTGGCCGCGTGCCTGGGCCTGCTCCCCGGCACCTGACCATCGGCCCGCACGCCTGCCGGCCCTTCGCCCCCTTCGCCCTGACCCTGGCCCCCGCGCCTGCCTCCGGACCGGCGGCCGGCGACGCGAGTCTTGGCATGCCCGCAGAGTGCCGGCGCGTGGGCGCCGTTGACGGGAGCACCGTCGGTCAATTATTTTCTACCCGTTAGTTATTAAGGAGCGCCGACATGCCCACACCGGTGCAGGACGTCCGCAGGCTGCACAGGCGTCTCGTGCTGCGCACGCTGCGCGACCACGGCCCGCAGCCCCGCGCCGGCCTCGCCAGGCGGCTGGCCCTCTCCCCCACGACCATGACCAAGGTGGTGGCCCAGCTCCTGGACGAAGGCCTGGTCGGCGAGGGCGCCACGGACGGCGCGGGCACCCGCGTCGGCCGGCCTTCGACCGAGGTCCGGCTGCGCGCCGACGCCCGGTACGTCATCGGCGTCCAGGTCGGCGCGGGGCTGGTGCGGCTCGGGTTGTGCGACCTCAGGGCCCGCCCGGGCGACGTCCGCTCGTTCGGCTTCGACCTGGCGGGCGAGCCGCCCGAGCGGGTCGTGACGCGGATCGCCGGGGCCGCCGCCGCGCTGGCGGAACAGGCGGGCGACCGGCTGCTGGGGATCGGGGTCGCGGCCCCCGGCCCGGTGGACCCCGGGCAGCGCCGCAACGTGCTGTCGGTCAACCTGGGCTGGCGCGACGTGGAGTTCGGCGATCCGCTGGAGCGGGCGCTGGGCGTGCCGGCGGTGGTCGATCACAACGTACGGGCGATGGCGCTGGCCGAGGCCCGCTACGGCGACACGGGCGGGGCCGACCCCCTCCTGTACGTGTACGTCCGCACCGGCGTCGGCGCGGGCCTGGTGATCGGCGGGCAGCCGTTCAGGTCGGGCGCCCACGGGGTCACGGAGCTGGGGCACCTGAGGGTGGTGGAGCGGGGCAGGCCGTGCGCGTGCGGCGCGACCGGCTGCCTGGAGACCGTGGCGGCCGAGCCGTACCTGGGCGAGCTGGCCCGCTCCCTGCTGGGCCGCGACAGCGCGGACCCGCTCGCCGACCTGGCCTCCGCCGCCGGCGAGGGGGACGAGCGGGCGGGCGCGGCGCTGGACGAGGTGGTGGATCGGCTCGCCACCGGCCTGGCCAGCGCGGTGAACCTGCTCAACCCCGCGCTGATCCTGCTCGGCGGCGCCTTCCGCACGGCTCCGGAGCCGGTGTTCGACCGGGTCAGGCAGGCGTTGCGGGCCAGGGCGTTCCCCGTGCTGCGCGACGCGGTGCAGGTGCGGCGGGCCACGCTCGGCCCGGACGCCGGTGTGGTGGGCAGTGCGGCCGTCGCTCTGGACCGGCTCTTCTACGACGTTTGAGAGGTAAGGACAACATGATCGAACACGCCCCGCTCCCTGCCTTCGACCCGCTGGCGGGCACGGTGGTGCTCGCGCCGGAGAAGGACGAGGAGGGTTACTGGGCGGGCTGTCCCGGTGTGCTGCACGACGGGGAGCGGTTCTGGCTGACCTACCGGCGGCGGCGCCCCCGCGGCGCGGGAGCCGAGCGCGGGTGGCGCTGCGCGGTGGCGGTCAGCGACGACGGCGTGGACTTCACCGACGTGTGGTCGGTGCACAAGGACGAGCTGGGCACGCCGTCCATGGAACGGTTCTGCCTGGCGCCCGCGGACGAGGGAGGGTTCGTGCTCTACCTGTCGTACGTGGACCCGGCCGACAACCGGTGGCGGATCGACGCGCTGAGCCCGGCGGCGCATCCGTCGGCGTTCGACATCGCTTCGGCGCGGCCGGTGCTGACGGCGGCCTCCACCGGGACCGAGGGGGTCAAGGACCCGTACGTGCTGCGGGCCGGGCCTGTGACGTACCTGTTCGCCAGCTACGCCGCGGCCCTGGACGGGCTCGGCGGCGAGGCTCACGCCAGCGCGGACATCTACAACGTCGGCGCGACCACCCATCCCACGGGGCTGGCGACCAGCCTGGACGGCGGGGCGTCGTTCACCTGGCACGGACAGGCCCTGGGGGTGGGCCAGGGATGGGACCGCTACCAGGCGCGGCTCAACAGCGTCGTGCCCGTGCCCGGCGGGTACGTGGGCTTCTACGACGGGTCGGCCTCGCACGAGGAGAACTACGAGGAGCGCTGCGGCGTCGCGGTCTCCGGTGACCTGTTCGGGTGGCGGCGGCTGTCGGGCGGGCGGCCCTGGGTGACCTCGCCGCACCGCGGCGGCTCGGTCCGGTATCTGGACGCGTTGCTGCTGGAGGGGCGGTGGTGGCTCTACTACGAGATGACCCGCGCCGACGGCGCGCACGAGCTGCGCGTGATCCGGATACCCGCCGGGTGACAGGCGGCACGTCGGCGCGGGTGCGCGCCCGTCTGCCTCGCAGGGCCGTACAGGAAGCCGGCCAGGCGGGCGGGCGCGTCAGGCGAAGCCGGGGGCGGGCTCCCAGAGGCTGATCTCGGTGCCCTGGTCGTCGGTGCACGAGCAGCCGCGCCCCGACTTGCTCTCGAAGATCTCGCCGGTGGACCCGCCGAGCTCGCGCACCCGCCCGGCGGCCTTGTCGATGTCGTCCACGTGGTAGTAGAGGTTCGGCTGGGACGACGCGCCGCCCGCGACGAAGCCCATCGCCACGGCGGTGTTCGCGACGTGCAGGTACGTCTCGTGCTCGCGCCTGAACTCCCAGCCGAACAACCCCCCGTAGAAGGCGGCCGCCCGGTCCAGGTCCCGCACGGACAGGGTGTAGTAGCCGAGCTCGACAGCCATGCGCATGCCTCCGCGATAATAGTTTCCTACAGCGTTAACAGCCTAACGGAAGTAGGCAACAATTAACACTGACGTTAATGAAATTGACGCCACGCTGGCGGCGCTGGCCGACCCGACCCGGCGCAAGGTGATCGATCTGCTGCGGGAGGGCCCGCGCCCGGCCGGGGAGCTGGCGCAGGCCGTCCAGATGAGCGCGCCGGCGCTCAGCAGGCACCTGCGCGTGCTGCGCGCGAGCGGGATCGTGCAGGCCGAGGCCGGCGGGGCCGACGCCCGGCTGCGCCTGTACACGCTGCGGCAGCAGCCGTTCACGGCGCTGCAGGCGTGGCTGGACCAGGTGCAGGCGTTCTGGGCCGAGCAGCTCGGCTCGTTCAAGGACCACGTGGAGCGCACCCGGTGAACTCCGTACGGGCCAGCGTCACGGTGCCGACCGACCCGGCCACCGCGTTCCGCGTCTTCACCGACGAGATCGACTCCTGGTACGTGCGGGGCCGCCACAGCTGGGTCGACCCGGCCCGCGCGGTCGGCATCCGGTTCGAGGACGGCTACCTGCGCGAGCTGTGGTCCGACGGCGGCCACGTCGACACCGGCAGGATCCTCGCCTGGGAGCCGCCGCGCCGCCTGGTCTGGGCCGACCTGCTCAACGACGGGGCGATGGAGATCGAGGTCGCCTTCAGCCCCGTCGAGGGCGGCACCGAGGTGCTGCTGGAGCACCGCGGCCTGGACACGCTGCCCCCGGACGTGGCGGGGCGCATCCGGCGCGGCTACTCGTGGAACATCGCGCTGGGCTGGTTCGCCGACCGGTGGAAGGCCGGGCCGGAGTGATCACGCGCGTTGTCGGCCACCCGGCGAGCGCGGCGGAGGGCGAGGAGGACACATGACGAACTCGCGGCAGTGGGCGGCGCTGGCCCGGCAATGGCTGGCCCTGTCCTCCCGGCAGGCGGCGCGGGCGATGCGGGAGCGGGAGCAGGAGGCCTCACGGCGGCGCCGCGAGTGGCGGCCGGACGCGAGCTGGCGCGGCAAGCGCGCTGACGAGGAGGCGGCCGGGGATCTGGAGCAGGTGCGGTGGGCGACGGAACCGGAGACGACGCCCGGCCCCACCGCCGAGGAGCTCGAGGCCGCCCGGGAGGCGCTGGCCAGGGAGCTGGCGCTGGCCCGCGCGCGAGAACGAGCCCGGCGAGAGCGTGAGGGCCGGTGACGGCACTCGGCCGGGGAAGGCGCGGGCCGGGCGGGACGTCGCCGGACGGGCCGGACGCGGCGACGGGGCCGACGTCACCGCACTCGGCGGGGAAGCCGCCTGTCGCCCCACGGTCGCCGTGCCGGTGGGGTTAGCGGCGGCCGTACTTCTTGTGCACCGCCTGCTTGCTCACGCCGATGGCGTCGGCGATCTGGGCCCAGGCGAGCCCGGCCACCCGGGCCCGCCGCACCTGGACCGCCTCCAGGCGCTCGATCTCACGCCGCAACGCGGTGGTGGCGTGCAGTGCCAGCAGCGGATCGTCGTCCTGCGCCTGCCTCATGAGGGTCGCCAGGTCGTCTGTCATGCATCAAAGGTAGTCCAGCGGCGACGCGCCGATCTCCTCCGGGCGGTCAGTGTGACTCGACCACCATCCGTACGCCCAGCCCGACGAGCACCACGCCGGAGATCTGCTCCAGCCGCCGCTTGACGGCCGGGCGGCCCAGCCAGGCCTTGGCCCGGTCGACGGCCCAGATCAGCAGCCCGTACCAGAGCAGGTCGACGAGCACCCACACGACGGCCAGTGTCACGAGCGTCATCGGCACGTTCTGCCCGGCGGGGACGAACTGCGGCAGGAACGACATCGCGAACACCGCCGCCTTGGGGTTGGCCAGGCAGGTGCCCACTCCGGCCAGGTACGGCCCGCGCCAGCCGGGCACGACCTGGCCCTCGGGCGCGGGCGGCGCGCCCCTGCGGGCGTGCCACAGCGCCTGCGCGCCCATCACGACCAGCAGCGCCGCGCCGGTCACGCGCATGATGTCGTAGGCCACCTGCGAGGCGACCAGCAGGGCCGACAGGCCGAACGCGGCGGCCAGCCCCCACAGCAGGATGCCGGTCTCGTTGCCGAGCGTGGCGGCCAGCCCCGAGCCGCGGCCGGCGCGCAGGGTCTGGCGCAGGATGATCGCGGTGCTGACCCCGGGCACCATGGCGACCAGGACGCACGCCCCGATGAAAGCGAGAAGATACATGCGGGGATGCTTCCAGAACTGGGGCGACATCTCCCCCGGTTTTCAGCCGTAGAGCTTGGCCAGCTCCGCGACCGCCTCAGCCATCAGGGCTCGCAGTTCGGGCGGCCCCAGCACCTCGACGTCGGCGCCCATGCGCAGCAGCAGCCACCGGGCGTGCGAGATCGACTCGACCGGCAGGGTCAGCGTGAGCCAGCCCTCGGGGTCGGGCTCGGCGGCGGCCAGCGCGGCCTCGACGACGTCGCGGCCCATCGTGTACGCCAGCAGGTCGCCGCGCCCGGGTGCCAGCTTGATCACGGCCTCGGCGGTGTACATGCGCTCGCGGAACTCCTTGGCGTACCGGTGCCAGAACTCGCCCAGGTCGAAGCCGTCCGGCCGGGCGAACCGCCCCGGCAGCGTCTCCAGCGTCAGGATCCGCGCCACCCGGTACGTACGCGGCGTGCCGTCCGGCGGCGCGGCGACGAGGTACCAGGAGCCGCCCTTGAGCACCAGCCCGAGGGGGTGGATCAGGCGGTCCACCTCCTGCTGGCCCCAGCGCCGGTAGGTCATGTGCAGCGGCCGCTGGTCCCACACCGCCTCGGCCACCTCGCTCAGGTGCGGCACATCGTCGCCCGAGCGGTACCAGCTCGGCACGTCCAGCACGAACCGTTCGCGCATCCGGGAGGCGTGCGAGCGCGGCTCGGGCGGCAGCGCGGCCAGCAGCTTGAGCTCGGCGTTGGCCGCCACCTCGGCCAGCCCCAGCTCGGCGGCCGGCCCCGGCAGCCCGGCCAGGAACAGCGAGGACGCCTCCTCGGCCGTCAGCCCGTTGAGCCGGGTGCGGTAGCCGTCGAGGAGCTGGTAGCCGCCCGCCGGTCCGCGATCGGCGTAGACGGGCACGCCGGCCGCCGACAGGGCCTCCACGTCGCGGTACACGGTGCGTACCGAGACCTCCAGCTCGGCCGCCAGCTCGGGCGCGGTCATCCGGCCGCGGGTCTGGAGGAGCAGGAGCAGGGAGAGCAGGCGGCTTGCGCGCATGTAATCTATTGTATTGCGCACATTTGTCATGTTTGTATGAACACATGGAACGTGTGCGAGCCATCATGAACACCTTGCGTACCCACGACAGCGTGTCCGTGGCCGAGCTGGCCGCCGAGCACGGCGTGTCCGAGATGACGATCAGGCGCGACCTGGACGAGCTGGCCCAGCAGGGCGTGGTGCGGCGGGTCAGGGGCGGCGCGCTGTCGCTGCTGCTGCGCGGCGAGGAGCCACCGTTCGGGGTGCGCGAGCGGGAGGCGGTGGAGGCCAAGCGGCGCATCGGCGAGGAGGCCGCCGCGTTGATCGCCGACGGCGAGGCGGTGGTGCTCGACGGCGGCACGACCGCGCTGGAGGTGGCCCGCGCGCTGGCCGACCGGCGGGTGACGGTGCTGCCGCTGGCGCTGCAGCCGGTGATGCTGCTGGCCGCCGCGCCGCGCGTGCGCCTGGTGCTGCCCGGCGGCGAGGTGCGCAAGGGCGAGCTGAACGTGATGGGCCCGCTCACCGAGAGCTCGATCAAGGCGCTGCGCTTCGACACGGCGGTGATCGGCTGCTGCGGCCTGTCCGCCGAGCACGGCCTGACCGCGCACGACCTGCCCGAGGTGGCGGTCAAGCAGGCGGCCATCGCCGCCGCGCGGCGGGTGATCGTGGTGTGCGACTCGGGCAAGTTCGCGCGGACGGCGTTCGGCGCGGTGTGCCCGATCGGCCGGCTCGACGTGGTCGTGACCGATCCCGGCATCCCGCCGGAGGAGCGCGACGCGCTGGCCGCTGCCGGGGTGACGGTCAAGGAGACGACGGCGTGACCCGCGAACGCGTGGCGGTCTACCTGCTGTTCTTCCTGTCGGGTACGGCCATCGGCACGTGGACGGCCCGCATCCCCGCCATCAAGGAGCGGCTGGACCTCGGCGACGGCCAGCTCAGCCTCGCGCTGCTCGCCGTGGCGGCCGGGGCGGTCGTCGGCATGACGGCCGTGGGCCGCCTGGTCGACCGGTACGGCAGCAGCCGCGCCGTCATCCCGGCGGCCCTGGCGCAGGGCGCGGTGCTGGTGCCGCCCGCGTACGCGCCGGACCTGCTCACGCTGTCGGCGGTGCTGCTGGTGTTCGGGGTCGTGCACGGGATACTCGACGTGGCCATGAACGCCAACGCCGTCGAGGTGGAGCGGGCCCACGGGCGGCCGATCATGTCGTCGTTCCACGCCGTCTACAGCGTGGGCGGGTTCGCCGGGGCGACGGCGGGCGGGCTGTTCGCGCACCGCGACCTGTCGGCGGCGGTCACGTTCTGGGCGGTGGGAGCGGTGATCGCGGTGCTGGCCGCGTGGGCGGCACGCTGGGCGCTGCGTTCGGCGCCCGCCGGGCAGACCGCCGCCGCGGAGGGCGGGGGCGGGCGGGCGCGGGGCATCGTGTTCCTGGGCGTGCTGGCGTTCTGCTGCCTGGTGGGTGAGGGGGCGGCCGCCGACTGGAGCTCGGTCTACCTGCGGGAGGACCTGGCGGCCTCGCCGGGGATCGCCGCCGCCGGGTACGCGGCCTTCTCCCTGATGATGACGGCGGGCCGGCTGGCCGGGGACCGGCTGGCCGCGCGGCTGGGGCCCGTCCTGCTGGTGCGCTGCTGCGGGCTGCTGGCCGCGGCGGGGCTGGGGCTGGCGCTGCTGGGCGGGCATCAGGTGGCGGGGGTGGTCGGGTTCGGCTGCTTCGGGGCGGGGCTGTCGTGCATCGTGCCGCAGGTGTTCTCGGCCGCCGGGCACCGGGATCCCGCCTTCGCCGGGCGGGCGCTGGCGCGGGTGGCCTCGATCGGTTACCTGGGGATGTTGTCGGGGCCGGTGTTCATCGGGGCGGTGGCCGAGCTGACGGGGCTGCCGCGGGCACTGGCCATCCCGGCGCTGCTGGCCGCGTTCGTCGCCCTCGCCGCGACGGCGCTGCGCGTACGGGCCGAGGAGCCGGCCGGTTAGCCGAAGTGCTGCCAGCCGAGTCTGATCACCATCGCGACGACCACGACCAGCAGCACGATCCGGACGAAGGCGGCGCCCCGCTTGAGCGCCATCCGCGCGCCGAGCTGGGCGCCGGCCACGTTGCACACCGCCATGCCGAGGCCGAGCGCCCAGTTCACGTGCCCCTGCGCGCCGAACACGAGGAGCGCTCCGACGTTCGTCCCGATGTTGATGATCTTCGCGGAGGCGGAGGCCGAGACGAAGTCGAGCCCGAGGATGGTGGTGAAGGCGATGATGAGGAACGTCCCGGTGCCCGGCCCCATGATGCCGTCGTAGAAGGCGATCACCACGCCCGCCGCCGCCACCGCCGCGATCACGCGGCGCCGGGTGCGCAGGTGCGGCACGGGCACGGCCCCCAGCGACGGCCGCAGCGTGACGAACGCGGCCACGGCCAGCAGCACGACCATGACGGCGGGCCGCAGCACCTCGGCCGAGATCGACGCCGCCGCCCACGCGCCCAGCCCGGCGCAGAGCACGGCCAGCGCCGCTCCGGGGATCGCCACCTGCCGGTCCACCTTGGTGGAGCGGGCGTACGCGATGGCGGCGGAGGTGGTGCCGAACACCGACGAGAACTTGTTGGTGGCCATCGCCTCGACCGTCGGGATGCCGGTCACGAGGAGGGCGGGCAGCTGCAGCAGCCCGCCGCCGCCCACGACGGCGTCCACCCATCCCGCTCCGGCCGCCGCGACCAGCAACACCAGGATCTGATCCAGCGGCACGCGCCACTCCCCCGACTTCCCCCGATAAAACCGTCATGAGTGTATAAGTCGGGCTTTAGTTGCTTTGCCGCGCCCTGTCCTCGGCTGCCACATATTCGTTTCACCAGGGCGCAGGGGCTTCGGTAGGGTCGGGGCATGTCGATCTTCGGTCCGGTCGTCGATGTCCGCCCCCTGTTCCCGCGCGAGCGGCAGGCCATGCTCGGCCTGCTGCGCGGCCTGGAGCCGGCCGACTGGGCCAAGGCGACGGTCTGCCCCGGCTGGGACGTGCACGACGTCGTCGCGCACGTGCTCAACGACTACATGCGGCGCCTGTCCGGAGCCCGTGACGGGCATTCCGGCGCCGTCTTCGCCGACGACGAGACGCTGCCCGCCTACCTCGCCCGTACCAACGCCGAGTTCGTCAGGGCGGGCCGCCAGCTCAGCCCGCGGCTGATGATCGAGCTGCTGGAGCATCTGGGGCCGCGGCTCGACGCGGTCTGGGCGGCGCACGACCTGGAGGCTCCCGCCGGGCTGAACGTGTCCTGGGCGGCCACCGACGTCGACAGCCCCGGCTGGCTCGACGTCGGCCGGGAGTACACCGAGTTCTGGGTCCACCAGCAGCAGGTGCGCGACGCCGTCTCCCGGCCGGGGGCCACGGAGCCCGAGCTCATGGCGCCGGTGCTGGGCGTCTTCGCGCAGGCCCTGCCGTTCACGCTGCGGGCCTGCGACCGCCCGGAGGGCACGGTCGCGGTCCTGGAGGTGCACGGTCCGGCGGGCGGGCGGTGGAGCGCGCAGTGGCGTGCGGGCCGATGGCGCATGGCCGCACCCGGCCCGGACCTGCCACCCGTGCCCGCCGGCGAGCCCGCCCCGCAGGCGGCCGATCCCGGCGAGCCCGCGGCGCGCGTCTCCATGGACCAGGACACGTTCTGGCGGCTCGCGACCAGGGGCATCGGCGTCGAGCAGGCCCGGGCGCGGGCCGAGGTGAGCGGCGACGCGGAGCTCACCGCCGCCATGACGACCCTGCTGGCCGTCATCGCCTGAGACGATCGGCACAGAGCCGTCCGATGATTCACTTCCCGGCCATCCGCCCGCCATCGCCCCTGCGCGAGAATCTGAGCGCGGCAGCGGAGCGGACCGGGGGGCAGCACTTTGACGACCGACCAGCGGCGCCACGCCCCAGGCGGCGGCCGGTTCCTGCGGGAGTTCATCAGGTCGCCCCTGCGCACGGCCGCCGTGCTGCCGAGCTCGCCACGGCTGGCGGCGCAGATGGTGGTGGGCGTCCCGGAGCGCGGTGAGCCGGTGGTGGTCGAGCTCGGCGCGGGGACCGGCGCCTTCACCGCGGCCGTGCAGGGGCGGCTGCGCGGCCGGGGCAGGCACGTCGTCATCGAGCTCAACGACAGGTTCGCCACCGAGCTCGGCCGCGCGTTCCCCTCGGTGGAGGTGGTGTGCGACGACGCCGTGCACCTGCCGCGGCTGCTCGCCGGGCTCGGCGTCGGGCCGGTGGACGTCGTGGTCAGCGGCCTGCCGTGGATCGCGTACGCGGGGCGGCCCCCGCTGATCGAGTCGGTGGCCCAGGTCCTGTCGCCCGCCGGGGTCTACACGCAGTTCGCCTACACCTGGACACGCTGGGCCGCCCCGGCCAGGCGGCTGGCCGGGGGCCTGCGGGAGGCGTTCGAGGAGGTCGTGACGAGCACGACGGTCTGGCGCAACCTGCCGCCCGCGGTCGTGTACGTGGCCCGCCGGCCGCGGGTGCCGGCGGCGGAGCGGACCGCCACCGGCACATAGCCGCCACCGCCACATGGCCGCCACCGCCACCGGCACAGCCCGCCGGCGTCACCGGCTCAGGGCCGGCCGGCCTCGCCGCTCACGGCCCGCTGCCGTTCGGTGAAGCGCTGCTGCCCCAGCACCGCGAGCAGCCGCAGCTTCTCGTGGCCCTCGGTCCGCGGCGGGGCGGTGAGCACGAGCAGCGCCTGCGACTGGTCCTCGGTGAACAGCACCTGGCAGTCGAGCTCGATCTCGCCGAGCTCGGGGTGGACCAGGACCTTGTGGTCCTCGAAGCGCTTGGCCACCTCGTGCCGGTCCCACAGCTCGGCGAACTCCGCGCTCGCCCTGTGCAGCGCCCGGACGAGCTCGCCCGCCCGCGACCGCGGGCCTCTCGTCCCGTGGGCGGCGCGCAGGTTCGCGACCAGGGCGCGGCTCTGCCGGTCGCGGTCGGCCTCCGGGTAACGCAGCCGCTCGGCGGGGTCGGTGAACCAGCGGTAGATCTCGGTGCGGGCGTGACCGGTGTGCCCGGACCTGTCGCCGAACAGGGCCTCGGCCATCCGGTTCTGCACGAGCGTCTCGCCCAGGTCGGACAGGATGAGCGCCGGGGTGTCGTCGAGCCGGTCCAGCACGCGCAGCAGGGCGGGGGCGACGTGCGTGGCATCCGTCACCGAGGCCGGGGCGTTGTGCCCGGCGACCTGGAACAGGTAGTCGCGTTCGTCGCTCGTCAGCCGCAGCGCCCGGGCGAGCGAGGCCAGCATCTGCACGCTCGGCTGCGGGCCGCGCTGCTGCTCCAGGCGGGTGTAGTAGTCGGCGGACATGACGGCGAGCGAGGCCACCTCCTCGCGCCGCAGGCCCGTCGCCCGGCGGCGCGCGCCCGCGGGCAGCCCGACGTCCTCGGGCTGCAGCGCCTCACGGCGGCGGCGCAGGAAGTCGGCCAGGGCTGCACGATCCATGTGCCCATTATGTTGGTCCCTGGCCGGTGCTCCGGGGGCTCAGCCAGGGTTCGCCGATCCCCCTCTGCGGCGCGGGGCGGGCGCCCGCGCGGCGCGAGATATGATCCATTCGCCGCGTGGCGCGGGCCGGCGAACGGGTATGTCCCGGGAGAAGAGGCAGCGGAGGACATGAACCGGGCACCAGGCATGGTGGACGTGGCACGCGAGGCGGGCGTGTCGCACGTCACGGTGTCCCGCGTCCTCAACAACCACCCCTCCGTGCGCCCGGAGACCCGGGCCCGCGTCGAGGCCGCCATCGAGAAGCTCGGCTACCGCCGCAACAGCGTCGCCCGCGCGCTCAAGAGCCGCCGCTCCTCGACGATCGGCCTGGTGCTCGCCGGCACCGAGCTGTACGAGCTGCCCCGCATCCTGCGCGGCGTGCAGACCGCGGCGCAGCGGGCCGGATACTGGGTGAACCTGGCGAGCTGGCAGGGCGGCACCACGGTAGACCTGGCCGAGACGCTGCAGCGGCTGACCGACCAGGCGGTCGAGGCCATCGCCGTCATCGCCGACCGGCCGATGGCCGTGGACGCCCTGACCGGCGTCGTCACCGGCGTGCCGATGACCGTGATCATGTCGGGCGACGTGCCCAACCCGGACCTCGGCTTCGTCGAGCTGGACCAGGTGCTCGGCGCGCGGCTGGCCGTCCGGCACCTGGCGGAGCTGGGGCATCGGAACGTCGTCCACCTGACCGGGTCGCTGCGGACGTTCGACGCGCGGGCCCGGGTGGAGGGCTGGCGGGCCGGGCTGAGGGACACGCCCGGCGCGCGGGGCGAGCTGCTGGAGGGCGACTTCACCGGCAACAGCGGCTACCGGCTGGCCCACTACCTGGTCACCCGGGAGGGGCACGAGCTCCCGACCGCGATCTTCGCCGGGAACGATCAGATGGCCATGGGCGTGCTGGCGGCCTTCGCCGAGCTCGGCGTGAAGGTGCCGGGCGACGTCTCGCTCGTCGGGTTCGACGACATCGCCGGGGCGGCGTACCTGGTGCCCTCGCTCACCACGGTGCGGCAGGACTTCGTCGCGCTGGGGGCGCGCTCGATCGAGCAGTTGCTGCGGATGATGCAGGGCGAACCGGCCTCCTCCGAGCGGATCGCCCCCGAACTGGTCGTCCGGCGCAGCACCGCGCCGCCCCGTCCGCCCGCCTGAGCACAGCACCGCGCCTCCCGGGCCGGGGTGGCTAGCCCGGCTGGTAGTCGAACCAGCGCACGATCGCCCGGCCGGTGCCGGGTCGGCCGTTGCCGGTGGCGTAGAGGCCGAGGTGCACCCCGACGAAGCCGCCCGCCCGCTCGGTGCTGAAGAAGGACCGCTCGACGGTGCCCAGGTCGGCCCAGTCATCGGCGTCCGGGTGCCGGGCGCGGAAGGTGTAGCCGGCCTCGTCCGCCTCTACGGCCAGCAGCGCCTCCCCCGGCGGGAGCGGGGCGGCGGCCGTCCGGGTGCTCGTGCCCGCCTGCCTGACGGTCAGCACCACCTGCGGGGTCCCGGCCGCGTCCACGGTGAGGGCGAGCGTGGCGTGCTGGTCCTGGCTCTGGAAGACGGCCAGGCCCGCCTCCTCCCACGGGTGCGCCGCCGCGAAGGCGATCTCGGCCCGGGCCTGGAAGCGGACGTGCTGCTGGCGCCGCGCGACGAAGGCCGGGACGCCGGTGGAGCCGAGCGGCTCGGGCGCCACCGCGATCTCCAGGCCGTCCGCGGTGGGCTCGACGAGGCCGGTGACCGGCCCGCGCAGGCTGCTCCACTCCAGGCCGAGCCGCCCTCCGCCGAAGCGCGTGCGCTCGGGAGGGGCGGGGTCCTCCCGCTGGACGGAGGCGGGGGCGAGGCCGGGCAGGC
Source organism: Nonomuraea thailandensis (assembly GCF_024172165.1). Lineage (GTDB taxonomy): Bacteria > Actinomycetota > Actinomycetes > Streptosporangiales > Streptosporangiaceae > Nonomuraea > Nonomuraea thailandensis. The sequence continues at coordinate 4,511,528 of NZ_JAMZEB010000002.1, forward strand.
GTTCCGTCAGCCGGACGCCGCCCGTCTCCGGGGCGAAGACCGGCCCGTGCGCGGTCCAGTCGACGGGCACGAGGAAGACCTCGCGGCCCAGCGTGTGGGTGCCCTCGATGGGACGCACGCCGAGGGTCACGGCCCAGGTCTCGCCGTCGGGGGTGTCCACCAGGTCGACGTGGCCGACGTTGTGGACGGGCTCGTCCGGGCCGCGGTGCCGGTGGGTCAGCAGCGGGCTGCGCGGGTCGGTGACGTAGGGGCCGGTCACGGCGCCGGAGCGGGCGGCGGTGACGCTGTGGTTGCGTTCGGTGCCGCCCTCGGCGGCGATCAGGTGGTAGACACCGTCGTGCTTGTACAGGTGCGGAGCCTCCACCCAGGCCCCGCGGACGGCGCCGTGCCAGAGCACGTGGGTGGGGCCGGCGAGCCGCAGCCGGTCCAGGTCGAGCTCGCGCATCCACAACTCGCCGGGGCCGCCGTCGCCCTCGGCGTCGCGGCAGGCGGTGAACCAGCAGCGGCCGTCGTCGTCGAAGAACAGCGACGGGTCGATGCCCTCGGCCTCCAGCGGCACGGGGTCCGACCACGGCCCGGCGGGGTCGGTGGCGGTGACGACGAAGGTGAGGCTTCCCCGCCGGTCCACCGCCAGCGTGGAGACCACGTAGAAGGTGCCGTCGTGGTGGCGGATCGTGGGCGCCCACACGCCGTCGGAGACGTCCAGCCCGTGCAGGGGAAGCTGCCCCGGCCGGTTCAGCACGTGCGTGAGCTGACGCCAGCGCACCAGGTCACGGCTGTGGAACAGGGGCAGACTGGGGTGGTACGCGAACGACGAGGTGACCAGGTAGTAGTCCTCCCCGACCCGGCAGATCGACGGGTCCGGATGACAGCCGGGCAGGACGGGGTTGCGGAAGGTGCGCACGGGGGTGGGCTCCGGTGGCTTGTTACAAGAAGGGGCTTGACAGCATGACAACGTTAACATCAGGTTAGATCCCAACGCACGACCCGGCATCCCGCCGCGGAACGCACCACCTTGCCGAGGAGCCCGTCCATGACTGCACCGACTCCCACCCAGCCCCGACCGGGGCGAGGCCGCCGCCGCACGCTGCTGGGCGCCGCCCTGGCGATCGCCCTGACGGCGTCGCTGGCCGCCTGCTCCTCCGGCGACACCCCGTCGGAGACCGCGAGCGCGAGCGGGCCGGTCACGCTGGAGTTCTGGACCTGGAGCCTGAAGGGCAGCGATCCGGCGGCCAAGGCGATCGCCGACAAGTACCACCAGCTCAACCCGAACGTCACCGTCAAGCTCTCGGAGGTCGGCGGCACCACGGAGACGGCCTCCAAGCTGCTGGCCGCCGACCAGGCGGGCGACACCCCCGACGTGGTGCAGATCGAATACCGCGGCCTGCCCGCCCTGGTGGTGGCCGGAGCCGTCAAGGACATCACCGGCGACGTGGCCGGCGTCAAGGCGAACGTCGAGCCCAACATCTGGGCCCAGACCACCTTCGGCGACCAGGTGTACGGCGTGCCCCAGGACATCGGCCCGATGGTCCTCACCTACCGCAAGGACCTGTTCGACAAGTACGGCGTCAAGGTCCCGACCACCTGGGACGAGTACGCCGAGGCCGCCGCGCAGATCCGCAAGAAGGACCCCGAGGCCTACATCGCCAGCTTCGCCGCCAACCAGCTCGAGTTCTTCGCCGCGCAGGCGGCGCAGGCGGGCGCGCAGTGGTGGAGCACCGACGGCAAGGCCTGGAAGGTCGGCATCGACGGCGAGGCCTCGCTCAAGACCGCCGACTTCTGGCAGGACCTGGTGGAGCGGGACCTGGTCAAGGTCGAGCCGCTGCTCACCCCCGAGTGGAACGCCCAGGTCAACAACGGCAAGATCCTGAGCTGGGCCGCCGCGGCGTGGGCGCCGAGCGTGATCTACTCGGTGGCGCCGGACACCGCCGGCAAGTGGGAGTCCGCGCCGCTGCCGCAGTGGACGAAGGGCCAGGCCGCCGTGCCGTTCCTGGGCGGGTCCGCGTACCTGGTGCCGGCCAAGTCGCAGCACGCCAAGGAGGCCGCGGCGTTCGCCGCCTGGCTGGGCGCCTCGGAGGAGGGCTCCAAGCTGCTGCTCGGCCTCGACCTCTTCCCTGGCGGCACCGCCGGCCGGCAGGCGACGCTGACGCACGAGCCGCCGAAGCTGATGCCGCAGCAGAAGGACTTCTACCAGGTCACCGACCAGGTGATCAAGAACACCACGATCCCGGTGACCTGGGGGCCGAACGTGAACGTGGCACAGACCGCCTTCGGTGACGCGCTCAACAAGGCGGCGCTGGACAAGACCTCGTTCCGCGCGGTGTACCAGGCCACGCAGCAGGCGGTCGTCGCCGACCTGCAGAAGTCCGGCTACACCGTCACCAAGTAGCCCGATCCCACTCTGGACGCCACCATGCCCGCCACCTCCGCCGGCCGTCGCCCGCGCGTGCGCGCCGCCGCCACGCCGTGGCTGTTCGCCACGCCCGCGATCGTCTTCTTCGTCCTGTTCCTGGTCATCCCGATCGGCTACGCCGTCTACCTGAGCTTCCGCGGCTTCCGCGTCGAGGGCGGCGGCGCGTTCGGGCGGCGGACGCAGGCGTTCGTCGGCTTCGAGAACTACCTCACCGCGCTCGCGGACCCCGAGTTCGTGGCCGGGCTCGGCCGGGTGCTGCTGTACGGGGTGATCGCCATCCCCAGCGTGCTCGGCCTGGCCCTGCTGTTCGCGTTGCTGCTCGACACCCCGAGGGTGCGGGCGCGCGGCTTCTCCCGAACGGCGATCTTCCTGCCGTACGCGGTGCCAGGCGTGATCGCCAGCCTGCTGTGGGGTTTCCTGTACCTGCCCAGCACCAGCCCCGTCTCCTACCTCGCCAGGCAGCTGGACGCCGGCCCGCTGGACTTCTTCGGCTTCCCCGCCCTGTACTTCTCGCTGGCCAACATCGCGTTGTGGTCCGGCGTCGGCTTCAACATGATCATCATCTTCACGTCGCTGCGGGCCATCCCCACCTCCATCTACGAGGCGGCCCGCATCGACGGGGCGAGCGAGCTGCAGATCGCCTGGCGCATCAAGATCCCGCTGGTGGCGCCCGCGCTCGTGCTCACCGGCCTGTTCTCGGTGATCGGCACCCTGCAGCTCTACAGCGAACCGGCCACGTTGCGGCCGATGACGACCACCATCAGCTCCACCTGGGTGCCGCTGATGAAGATCTACCAAGAGGCATTCGTGAACGACAACCTCGGCGGGGCCGCCGCCGCCTCCGTCGTGCTCGCGGTGGGCATCCTCGTCCTGTCGCTCCTGCTGCTGCGCTTCTTCCAGCGCCGCACGTTCGGGGACAACGCATGACGGCCGTCACCTCCACCGGAGACCGGCAGTTCCGCCGCCGCCGTCCCCGCGCCGGCCGCAGGCCGCGGCTGCCGCTCGTGGTGCTGCTGCTCGGCGCGCTGTACTGCCTGACCCCCGTGGTGTGGGTGGTCATCGCCGCCTCCAAGTCGCCGCGCGAGCTGTTCACCACGTTCTCCTTCGCGCCCGGCAGCGGCCTGCTGGACAACCTGGCGAACCTGAGCTCCTACGGCGACGGCCAGTTCTGGCGGTGGGGGCTCAACTCGCTGCTGTACGCCGGCCTCGGCGCCGTCCTGTCCACCCTGGTGTCGGCCATGGCCGGGTACGCCCTGGCCAAGTTCCGCTTCCGCGGGCGCGAGGTGCTGTTCTCGGTGATCCTGGCCGGGGTGCTCGTGCCCGGCATCGTGCTGGCCGTCCCGCAGTACCTGCTGCTGGCGAGCGTCGGCCTGGCGGGGACCCACTGGTCGGTGCTGCTGCCGGTGATCATCAACCCGTTCGGCATCTTCCTGTGCCGGGTGTTCGCCAACGCCGCGGTGCCGGAGAGCACCCTGGAGGCGGCCCGCCTGGACGGGGCCGGCGAGCTGCGCATCTTCAGCACCATCGTGCTGCCCATGATGGTGCAGGGGCTGGTCACGGTGTTCCTGCTGCAGTTCGTCGGCATCTGGAACAACTTCCTGCTGCCCTTCATCATGCTCTCCGACCAGGAGAAGTATCCGATCACCCTGGGGCTGTACACGTTCCTGTCCAAGGGCGCGGGCGACAGCGACCTCTACCCGCTGGTGATCATGGGCTCGGCCGTGTCCGTCATCCCGCTGATCGCGCTCGTCCTGGTGCTGCAGCGGTTCTGGCGTGCCGATCTGCTGGCCGGCGGACTGAAGGGATGAGCGGGCGATGAAGTTCACCGACGGGCTGTGGCAGCTGCGCCCCGGCGTCACCGCGCTGTACGCGGCCGAGGCGTACGACATCCAGGCCGAGGACGGCGCGATCACCGTCACCGCGCCCACCACCGTCATCCGCCGCCGGGGCGACACGCTCAACCGGCCGGTGCTCTCGCTGCGGCTGGACTCGCCGCTGGAGAACGTGATCCGCGTCCGCGTCGAGCACCACGTGAGCGATGAGCGCGGCTTCGACCTCGACGGCGCCGAGGACGGCCACGGCCTGGTCAAGGCCGACGACGCGAACGGCGCGACGCTCACCAGCGGCGCGCTCGCCGCGACCGTCGCGCCGGGCGCCCCCTGGAGCCTGTCCTTCCACGCGGACGGCCGCCCGCTCACCTCCAGCGGCGACAAGTCGATCGGCTGCTTCCGCCTCGCCGCGGACGCGCAGACCGACCCGGGGCCGGTCGGCAAGCCCAGGACCGGCCCGTCCGTCCACCTCGCCCAGCAGCTCTCGCTGGGCGTCGGCGAGGTGGTCTACGGGCTCGGCGAGCGCTTCGGCCCGCTGGCCAAGAACGGCCAGACGGTGGAGATCTGGAACGCCGACGGCGGCACCTCCTCCGAGCAGGCCTACAAGAACGTGCCGTTCTACCTCACCAACCGGGGGTACGGCGTCTTCGTCAACCATCCGGGGCACGTGTCGTTCGAGGTGGGGTCGGAGGCGGTGCAGCGCGTGCAGTTCTCCGTGGAGGGCGAGAGCCTGGAGTACCTCGTGATCCACGGGCCGGACCCCAAGCGGATCCTGGAACGTTACACCGCGCTCACCGGCCGGCCCGCCCGGCTGCCCGCCTGGTCGTACGGCCTGTGGTTGTCCACCTCGTTCACCACCGACTACGACGAGCGGACGGTGACCTCGTTCATCGACGGCATGGCCGGGCGCGACCTGCCACTGTCGGTCTTCCACTTCGACTGCTTCTGGATGCGCGAGTTCAACTGGTGCGACTTCCAGTGGGATCCGCGCGTCTTCCCCGACCCCGAGGGCATGCTCGCCCGCCTGCGCGCCAGGGACCTGCGCGTCTGCGTGTGGATCAACCCGTACATCGCCCAGCGCTCGCCGCTGTTCGCCGAGGCCGCCGCGCAGGGCTTCCTGCTGAGACGTCCCGACGGATCGGTCTGGCAGTGGGACCTGTGGCAGGCCGGCATGGGCCTGGTCGACTTCACCCACCCCGAGGCGCGGCGGTGGTTCCAGTCGAAGCTGCGCGGGCTGCTGGACCAGGGCGTGGACGCGTTCAAGACCGACTTCGGCGAGCGGGTCCCGCTCGACGTCGCCTACTTCGACGGCTCCGCGCCCGAACGCATGCACAACCTGTACACGCAGCTCTACAACCAGGCCGTGTTCGAGGTGCTGGAGGAGCGGCGCGGCCGGGGCGAGGCGGTGCTGTTCGCCCGGTCGGCGACCGCCGGCGGCCAGCGCATGCCGGTGCACTGGGGCGGCGACACGGGATCGACGTACGAGTCCATGGCCGAGACCCTGCGCGGCGGGCTGTCGCTGGCGTTCTCCGGTTTCTCCTTCTGGAGCCACGACATCGGCGGCTTCGAGGGCACCCCGGATCCCGGCGTGTTCAAGCGGTGGGTCGCCTTCGGGCTGCTGTCCTCGCACTCGCGGCTGCACGGCTCGTCGTCCTACCGCGTGCCGTGGGCCTTCGACGAGGAGGCCGTCGAGGTGACCCGGCTGTTCACCAGGCTCAAGCTGCGCCTGATGCCGTACCTGTTCCAGGCCGGGGTCCAGGCGCACGAGACGGGGACGCCGGTGATGCGGCCGATGGCGATGGAGTTCCCCGGCGACCGCAACGCCGCCTACCTCGACACCCAGTACATGCTCGGCCCCGACCTGCTCGTCGCGCCCGTCTTCACCGCCGACGGGACGGTCGAGCTCTACCTGCCGGACGGCACGTGGACGAACTACCTGACGGGCGAGCGCGTGGAGGGCGGGCGCTGGCGTACCGAACGGCATGCCTTCACCTCGATGCCGATCTACGTGCGCGAGGGCGCCGTGCTGCCCGTCGGCGCCAGGGACGACCGGCCGGACTACGACTACCTCGACGGCCTGACCCTGCGCGTCTACCCGGGGCCGGACGGCGAGACCACCGTCACGGTGACCGATCAGGCCACCGGTGAGCCCGCGCGGTTCACGGTCACGCGTTCCGGCGGCGAGGTCTCGGTCTCCTCGTCCCGCACCTCCGGATGGACCTACGACTGCATATGAGGCTTTCGCCCTATATGATCACTTATCGTCACCGATATCCCCCTTAGCCTGCCGGGCACCGATCGATCACGGAGCTGCATGGACCTCGCCACGCGACGGCGCCGGCAGGCGCTGTTCCTGTTCTTCCTCCTCCCGGGAATGGGGGTGTCGTCGTGGGTGACCCGCACGCCGGACATCCGCGACGGGCTGGAGGCGTCCACCGCCCAGATGGGCCTGATCCTGTTCGGCCTGTCGCTCGGCTCCATGATCGGGGTCCTGTGCTCGGGGCGGCTCGTCTCGCGCTTCGGCACCAAGCCCGTCATGGGCGTCGGAACCGCGCTGATCGTCACGAGCCTGGCCGTCATCAGCGCCGGCACCCTCCTGTCGTCAGCGCCGCTGGTCACGGCGGGCCTGTTCGCGTTCGGCGCGGGCATCGGCGGCGGCGAGGTCGCGATCAACGTCGATGCCACCGACGTCGAGCGCATCACCGGCAAGACGACCATGCCCATCCTGCACGGCTGCTTCAGCCTGGGCACCGTCGTGGGCGCGGGCGCGGGCATCGCGGCCACCGCCGGCGGCCTGCCGGTCCACTGGCACCTGGCCGCGGTCACGTTGATCGCGGCCGCGATGCTCCTGTACGCCGTCCGCGCCATCCCGGCGGGCACCGGCAGGAGCACGCCCGGCCAGGCAGGCTCCGGCCGGCCGGGACCGAAGCTCTGGAAGGACACCCAGCTCGTCCTGATCGGCGCGGTCGTCCTGGCGATGGCGCTGGCCGAAGGCGCGGCCAGCGACTGGCTGCCGCTGCTCATGGTGGACGGGCACGGCGTGGACGCCACCGCCGGATCCCTCGTCTACACCGGCTTCGCCGCCGCCATGACCATCGGCCGCTTCGGCGGCGCCTACTTCCTCGACCGCTTCGGCCGCACCGCCGTCGTGCGCGCCAGCGCCGTGTCCGGGGCGACCGGGCTACTCCTGGTGATCTTCTCGGACAGCGCCGTGCTGGCCGGAGCCGCCGTCCTGTTCTGGGGGCTCGGCGCCTCGCTGGGCTTCCCCGTCGCGCTGTCGGCCGCGGGTGAGACCGGGCCCGACGAGACCGCCCGCGTCAGCCTGGTGGCCACCATCGGCTACGTCGCCTTCCTCGTCGGGCCGCCCGGCCTCGGCTTCCTCGGCGACCACTGGGGCCTGCGCACCGCCATGCTCGTGGTGCTCGCCTTCGTGATCTCCGCGATCTTCCTGGCCCCCGCCGTGGACACCCGCGGCCGCCTCGCCGCGATGCGGGATCAGCGCAGGTAGACGTTGGGCCGAGGACGGCCGGCGGCCGATGACCGCGCCGGAGGTGTCGCGCAGGCCGTTCTGCCCGGCGCCCGAGGCCCAGGACTCGGGCGCCGGGGCTGCCCGCGTGGATGCCGGCGGACACGCCGCGGGCCGGGCCCTCGCCGTGGAGCCCGAGCCGGTGCCGGTCTGCCACAACACCTGGCCGGTGCGGGCGTCCACCATGTAGAGGCCCGGCCTGCTCTCCGACTCGGAGATCTTGACGTACTCTTGGCCCGCGCGGCCCGGGTTCAGGTCGCTCAGGTGGGCGGCGTCGCCGTGGCCCCAGCCGACGTTCCACAGGCGGCCGCCGTTGTCGTCGATGGCTGCGGCGCCGTAAAGGATCTCGTCGCGGCCGTCGCCGTCCACGTCGCCCACGGTGAGCGAGTGGTTGCCCTGCCCGGCGTAGGAGCCGTTGCCGGAGGCGTTCGTGTCGAACGTCCAGCGCGCACACCTCGGTGAAGAACGGGCCGGCGATGTCCAGCGTCACCGCGCCGACCAGCGGGCTGAGCATGCCCCGTAACCGCCTGGCGGCGTTGCCCGGCAGGTATCCGACGCGCTCCATCGCCGCGTGCACGTGCCGGCGCGTCTCCTCGGCGACCAGCTCGGGATTGTTGAGGACGTTGCTCACGGTCGTCGGCGAGACCCCGGCCTCCCGCGCGACCTGGCGCATCCCGGTCCTGCGCATCCCGGTCGAAGCGTCCCCAGTCGCCGCAGCACCCCATCGGGATCCCGGCCGCGCGGGACAGGGGGCGAGCGGCCTACTCCTCCGCCCAGAGCCGCAGCCCGGCCAGCTCCGTCCGGGTCGAGACGCCGAGCTTGGGGAAGGCCCGGTAGAGGTGATGGCCGACGGTCTTGGGGCTGAGGAACAGCCGCGCGGCGATCTCCTTGTTCGTCGCGCCGGTCGCGGCGAGCCGGACGACCTGCAGTTCCTGCGGCGTGAGCTCGGTGAGCCGGTCCGTCACCGCGCCTGGGGCCGAGCTCTCGCCGGCCGCGCGCAGCTCCGCGCGGGCGTGCTCGGCCCAGACTGTCGCGCCCAGCCGTTCGAAGCGCTCCAGCGCCTCGCGCAGGTGCGCGCGGGACTCCGTCTTGTGCCGCTCGCGGCGCAGCCACTCCCCGTACAGCAGCTCGGTGCGGGCCCGGTCGAAGGGCCGCGCCTCGCCCTCCAGCTCCAGCGCCCGCGCGTACAGCGTGCCGTCCCCGGTCAGCAGGGCGCGGCAGCGCAGCACCAGCCCGTCCTCCCACGGCAGGCGCACGGCCGCCGCCCACTGCTCCAGCCGGGCCAGCGGCTGCTCCGCCCGCTCGGGCTGCCCCAGCCGCACGGCCGCCTCCACCTGGTCGGCCGCGAAGTGCACGGCGGGCCCCACGTGCACGATCGGGCCGCGGGTGGCGGTCTCCATCCGGTCCAGCGCCGCCTGGTAGCGGCCCCGGCCGAGGTCGAGCAGCGCCAGCGCCCACTCGGCCCACGCGGCCACGAGCGCGTTGGCGTGCGCGGGGAAGCGCCGCAGGCCGGGCTCGGCCAGACTCCTGCACCGCTCCTCGTCGCCGGCGACGGCGGCCAGGTACGCCAGCAGCGCCTCGGCCTGCGCCACCCGGCTGGGCTGGCCGATCTCCTCGGCGATGCGCAGCGCCTCGCCGGCGGAGGCGGCGGCGTCGCGGAAGCGGGACAGGTCCGTCTCGGCGGTGGCCAGCGTGCACAGCACCGCCGGCAGCCGGCCGACCGCGCCGCCCGCGCGCAGCTCGTCCGCCAGGCCGGCCATGATGTCGCGGGTGTCGTCGAAGTCGCCGGTCAGCAGCGCCTGCAGCGCCACGTTCAGCCGCAGCCCCGGCGGGCCGGTGCGGCCCTGGGCGATGTGCTCGCGCAGCAGCGCCGCGCCCTCGGCGCCGTCCTCGGTGTACAGCTTGATCGCCCCGCCGATGGATTCGACCAGCTTGTGCCTGAACGGGTCGGGCGGCAGCTCGCACAACATCCGGTACGTCTGCGCCACCCGCCCGGGATCGCCGGCCGACCAGGACGCCCGCGCCGCGTCCGCCAGCATCGCCGCGGCCGCGTCCGCGTCGACCGGCGCCACCTGCCGCGCCGCCGTGACCAGCACCTCGTGCACCGTACGCAGCGAGCCGTGCTCCAGCTCCACCCGGCCGTGCACCGCGGCGATCCTGGCCAGCTCCCGCGGGTCCTCGGCGAGCCGGTCCGCCTGACCGGCCAGGTGGCGGGCCTGGTCGGGGCGGCCCGCGTCCACGGCGAGCTCCGCGGCCGTCGCCAGCCGTCGCGCCCGCGCGGCGTCCCCGGGGGTGAGCCGGGCGGCGCGTTCCAGCGCCGCCACCGCCGTGGCGTGACCCGAGCGCCGCCTGGCCCGCTCGGCCGCCGCCTCCAGGTCGGCGGCCACCTCCTCGTCGGGCCCCGTGACCGCCGCCGCCCGGTGCCAGGCGGCCCGGTCGCCGTCGCCGGCCAGCGCGGACGCGAGCGCGGCGTGCGCGGCCAGCCGGTCGGTGAACGTCGCGCCCCGGTAGGCGGCGGTGCGGATCAGCGGGTGCCGGAAGGCGACCGACTGGGCGGAGACGGTGACCAGCCCGTCGCGCTCGGCCGCCGCCAGCGCGCCGGCCGGCACGCCCAGCTCCTCCATGGCGCGCAGCACGCCGGCCAGCGCGCCGCTCTCCTCGGCCGCCGCCACCAGCAGGGCCGTCCTGGTCTGCTCGGGCAGCCTGCCGATACGCCGGTGGTAGGCGTCCTGGAGGCGGTGCGGCAGCGGCAGCGGCCCGAGGTCGCCGGTCTCCGTCCGGGGCAGTTCGAGCAGGGCCAGCGGGTTGCCGTCGGCCTCGGCGAGCAGGCGGTCGCGTACGTGGCCGGCCAGCCCGGGGTCGTGCTCGGCGAGCAGCGCCCGCGCGGCCTCGCCGTCCAGGCGCTCGATCGTCAGCTCGGGCACGCCGGGCAGGACGAACCCCTCCCTGGCCGCGAACAGCACCAGCACCCCTTCGGCCGCCAGCCGCCGGGCGGCGAACGCCAGCGCCTCGGCGGAGGGCCTGTCCAGCCATTGGGCGTCGTCCACCAGGCACAGCACGGGCCCGTCGGCGGCCACCTCCGCCAGCAGCGACAGCGCGGCCAGCCCCACGAGGAACCGGTCCTCGACGCCCGGCGCGGCCAGCCCGAACGCCCCGCGCAGCGCCTGCGCCTGCGGGTCCGGCAGGGCGGGCAGGCAGCGCATCGCCGGCGCGAGCAGGAGCTGCAGGGCGGCGAACGGCAGCTCGGCCTCGCTCTCCACCCCCGTGCAGCTCAGCACCTGGAAACCCGGGGTGGAGCCCGCCCACCGCAGCAGCGCCGACTTGCCTCCGCCCGGCTCACCGAGGACGATCAGGGCGCCGCCGTGCCCGGCCGCGGCTCCGTCCAGTAACCGGCCGAGCCGCTCCTGCTCCTGCTTCCGCCCGTGCAACTCCAGCGCCACGTCGAACGCCCTCCCCGTTCTGTCTGGATCAGGGTAGCCATCGGCCGCCGGCCCTTGCTGGAGATCCACCGCATGGGATCACAATGGCCCATGGCTGACTTCTCCCCGCTGTTGCCCGGTGACCCGGCGAGACTGGGCGGCCTGGAACTCCTCGGCAGGCTCGGCGAAGGCGGGCAGGGCGTCGTCTACCTCGCCAGGACCCCCATGGACGTGCGCGTGGCCGTGAAGTGGCTGCGCCCGTCGGGGCAGGACGGCTTCGGGCGCTTCCTGCGGGAGGCGGAGGTGGCCCAGCGCGTGGCGCCGTTCTGCACCGCCGCCGTGCTGAGCACGGGTGTCGAGCAGGGCAGGCCGTACATCGTCAGCGAGTACGTCGAGGGCCGCTCGCTGGAGCGCGTCGTCAGGGAGGACGGCCCGCTCGCGGGCGGGGACCTGGAACGGCTGGCCATCGGCACCGCCACCGCGCTCGCCGCGGTCCACCAGGCCGGCGTGGTGCACCGGGACTTCAAGCCCGGCAACGTCATCATGGGCGCCACCGGCCCGCGGGTGATCGATTTCGGCATCGCCCGCGCGCTCGGCCCGGCCACCCTGACCAGCAGCACGCAGATCGGGACACCCGCGTACATGGCTCCCGAGCAGGTCATGGGCCGCGGCGTGGGGCCCGCGGCGGACCTGTTCGCCTGGGCGGGGACGATGGTCTTCGCCTCCTGCGGGCGGGCGCCGTTCGGTGTCGACGGGGCGCACGCCGTGATGAGCCGGGTGCTGAGCGCCCGGCCCGACCTGGGCTCGCTCGACGGGCCGCTGGGCGACCTGGTGCTTCGGTGCCTGGCCAAGGAGCCGTCGAGCCGGCCGGCGGCCATGGACGTGATCGCCTGCCTGCTGCGCAATCCCGAGCCGGGCTCGGACGCGCTCGCGGCGGGCGCCAGGCAGGCCGTTCCCGGCGAGCGGAGCGCCGCCGCGCCGGCCGGCCCTCTCGCCGCGGGGCCGGACGGTCCCCTCGCCGCCGCTCCCGCCGGCTCCCTCGCCGGAGGGCCGGGCGATGAGGTCCGGCGCGCCGGTCGCTCCAGGCCGCCGGTCGCCGCGGTCCTCGCCGCCACGGCGGCCCTGGCGGTCACGGCCGTCCTGGTGGCCGGGCTGGCTGCCGTGCCCGGCTGGCTGCGCCGGCCGGCCCCCTCGCCGCCGAGCAACGCGGTGGCCTCCTCCCCTCCGGCCGCCCCCTCCGAGATCGCGCTGCCCGGCGGCGCGATCACCCTCCACGAGCGCCCGTCCGACCCGATCACCCTGACGGCGTACGAGGTCCACGACAAGAAGCTCGACGAGGACGTCGACTACGCCCGGCGATCGCTGCGGGGCACGTTCGACCCGTACCCGGACAACCTGGAGTCGCTGGTCTCCCCCGACGGCCGCTTCCTCGCGGGACGGCCGGACGACTACACCTCCGACGGCTACGACTCCCTGCTCATCACCGACAGGCGGGACGGCTCCAGCTTCCGGGTCAAGACCGTCAGGAAACCGCTGGACACCAGCCTGCGCGCCTGGTCGAGGGACGGTTCCAGGATCCTGCTCAACCTCGACAGGAAGACCGAGGACGAGCGGGGCGAGGACGTCTGGACCACCCTGGGCTTCGCCGTCGTCGACGTGGCCCGGCGCGAGGCCGACGTGGTGCGCGTGGCCGACGACGCCGTCCGCGGCGGCAACTTCGGCTGGGACGGCGCCGAGCGGGGCGTGGTCGCCGTCTACGGCGGGAACGAGGGGCTGCGCTTCTTCGACGCCGCCGGCAGGCGCACCCGCGACGTCCCGGGCATCGGCCCGCTGGCGTCCGGCACCCTCGGCATCTTCTCCCCCTCGGGCAGGGCGTTCGTGACGGACTGCCCGGGCAGCGACGATCACTGCCTTTGGGACACGGCCACCGGCGAGCAGGTGCGCAGGTTCTCCTCCGACTGCGACAAGGTGCTCGGCTGGTACGACGAGTCGCACCTGTACTGCTGGGAGCACGACAACGGCAGCGACGACGAGGTCCGCGTCGTCGCCTTCGACGGCAGGCTCACGCACAAGCTGCTGGAGGCCGCGGGCGAGCTAGAGGTCTCCCCCTACTTCACGCTCACGCCCACGACCTCCTGAGACCCGGCGCCCGGTCATCGCCGCCGCAGCACGTCCACCAGACTGGTGAGGCTGTCCTGGCCGTGGCCGGCGGTGACGCCCCGGCGGAAGAGCTCCAGGGCGGCGGCGGGCAGCGTGTCGTCCACGCCGGACGCCCGCGTGGTGTGCAGGACGTGCTCCAGGCTCGCCACGCCCATGGAGATCCGGTCGACGTCGCCCTCGTGGTGGCCGGCGGCGATGCGCGGCGCGTAGAACTCCAGGAAGTAGCGCATGTCCATGGTCTTCACCGCGTGCGGCAGGAAGTCCTCCGCCGAGATCCCGTTGGCCTGCGCCACCGCCTGGCCGTGCAGGTAGCCGAGCAGCGCCGTCCAGAACATGTCGATCCCGATCTGGTAGTACAGCGCCGCCAGCCCGTGGTCCGCCCCGAGGTAGTCGATCCCGGTGAGCACCTCGAGGGCGGCCCGGTGCGCCTCGACGGCGTCCTCGGGGCCGCTGTAGTACGTCATGGCGTCCGGCGTGCCGATGCCCGGAGGCGGCACCTGGACGCCGCCGGTGATCTGCACGGCCCCGCGCTCCGCCAGCCACGCGGCGGCCCGGCGGGCCCTGTCGGGGGTGTCGGAGGTGAGGTTGACCAGGGTGCGCCCGGCCAGCGCGGACTCCGGCGCCTGCGCCAGGATGGCGTCCATCGCGTCGTAGTCGGTCAGGCTCAGCACCACCAGCTCGTTCGCGGTGAGCGCCGCCTGCACCGACTCCGCCCGCCGCGCGCCCTGCGCCACCAGCTCGCCGGCCCTGGCGGGCGTGCGGTTCCACACGGTCACGTCGTAACCGCCGCGCAGGTAGGCGGCAGCCATGGCGCTGCCCATGGGGCCGAGCCCGATCACGGTCACCGATTTCATCAGGGTTCTCCTCGTCGCTAGAACGAACGCTCTATCTAGAAAGGGACCGTAGCACACGATTAGAACGAACGCTCTATCCAGTAGGATGACGGTCATGCGAGAGATCGGCACCCGGGAGCGGATCGTCCGGACGACCTCACTCCTGATGCAGCGGCAGGGGTACGAGGCGACGGGCCTCAAGCAGATCTCCCAGGAGGCGCGGGCCACCCTGGGCTCGGTCTACCATTTCTTCCCCGGCGGGAAGCGGGAGCTGGCGGTCGAGGCGGTCCGCCACGGCGGCGCGGAGTTCGCCGAGTTCCTGCGCGCGGCCTTCGACCGGGAGGACGATCCGGCCGAGGCGATCGCCGCCTGCGCCCGCGACCTGGCGCGTGACCTGCGCGAGTCCGGCTGGCTCGACGGCTGCCCCGTCACCACCACGGCGCTGGAGAGCGCGGGCCGGGTGCCCGAGCTCCAGCAGGCCGCCGAGGAGGCCTACGAGCAGTGGCGCTCGCTGGTCCGCGACAAGCTCACGCGGTCCGGCTTCGCCGAGGACGTGGCGCGCGACCTCGCCCACAGCGTGATCAATCTGCTGGAGGGCGCGGAGCTGTCGGCGCAGGTGTCGCGGAGCGAGGCGCCGCTGGAGATCGCCGGCAGGCACCTCGCCCGGCTCATCGGCTCCTTCCGATGAGCCGGGCCCTCACGCCGGCTTCCTGAGCACCTCGGTGAGGGCCGAGATGCTGTGGTCGCCGTGGCCCGCCTCGGCCGCCCGCCGCACCAGGTCGTGCAGCGGGGCGAGCCAGGCCGTGTCGACGTTCGTCTCCTCGGTCAGCTCCGCGTCGTGGGCCGCGCCGGTGAGGAAGAGGTTCACGGAGGAGGCGGCGTCGGTGTAGTCGCCGCCGTCGATCTCGCGGGCGTAGACCGGCAGCAGGTCCTTGATCATGTCCAGCCACTTGCCGGCGAACCGGACCATCGAGCTCACCTCCAGCCCGCGCGCCTGGACGGCGGCGGCGCCCTGGAAGAAGCCGGTCAGGGCGGGCAGCAGCATGGCGCCCACCGCCATCTCGTACAGCGCGGCGAGGTCGCTGTCGCCGCCGAGGTGCACGGTGTCGCCGCCCAGCACCCTCAGCGTCGTCTCGAACTCCTCGAAGACGGACCTGTCGCCGCTGTAGTAGAGCAGGGTGTCCGGCGCGCCCACGGCGGAGGGCACGTTCTTGACCGCTCCGGCCAGGAACCGGGCGCCGAGGCCGCCCGCCCAGGCGGCCGTCTCACGCGCGCCGGCCGGGGAACCGCTGTTGAGCGTGACCAGCGCCCGCCCCCGGAGTCGCGCGGCGGCCGGCCCCAGGGCCGACCGGGTGTCGTCGAACGTGGTCAGGCAGGTGACGATCAGCGGGCTCGCCGCCACCGCGTCCCCGACGGACCGCGCGTGCGCGGCCCCCACGGCGACGAGGGGCGCGGCCTTGGCGGCCGTCCTGTTCCAGACGGTGGTCGGGTGCCCGGCCCGGGTGAAGGCCCCGGCCAGTGCCGTGCCCATCGAGCCCAGGCCGATGACGGTCACGGGTGTCGCGGTCATGTGCGTACTCCAGCCACAGAGATCGGGGAGAGGAGCCGCCGGCATCGGCGCGGCGGCCCGCGTCCATGCTGGCCGGAGCACTCGCATTCGATCAAGTACCTACTATTTCCCCGGGTACTGACAAGAATGTAAGTATGGGACGGTGAAGGAGACGAGGAAGCGCACGTTCACGTGCGGGCTCGACGCCGCCATCGCCGTCATGGGCGGCAAGTGGAAGGGGCTGATCCTCTTCGCGCTGCAGGACGGCCCCCTGCGCTTCGGTGAGCTGCGGCGCGCGGTCGCCGGCATCAGCGAGCGGGTGCTGATCTCGCAGCTGCGCGAGATGGAGACCACCGGGCTGCTGCACCGCGAGGTGTACCACCAGGTCCCGCCCAAGGTGGAGTACTCGCTCACTGGCTTCGGCCGGTCGCTCAACAGGGCGATGGCGCCGCTGGGCGAGTGGGGCGAGGAGCACATCGAGCGCATCGAGGGCATGCCCTGGGACGAGGTCAGGTGACAGGCGCGGCTCAGCGCACCTCCTGGATGCGGACCAGGTTGCCCGCGGGATCGCGGAAGGCGCAGTCGCGCACCCCGTACGGCTGATCCATCGGCTCCTGGACGACCTCCGCGCCGGCGGCCTGGACCTGCTCGAACGTGCTCTTGAGATCGCCGGTGGCCAGCAGGATCCAGCCGAAGGTGCCCTTGGCCATCATCTCCGCGACCATGCGCCGCTCGTCGTCGGTGATGCCGGGATCGGCGGCCGGCGGCGACAGCAGGATGGACGTGCCGGGCTGGCCGGCGGGGCCGACGGTGATCCAGCGCATCCTGCCGCGGCCGACGTCGCTGCGGACCTCGAAGCCGAGGGCGTCGCGGTAGAAGGCCAGGGACGCGTCCGGGTCGTCGTGCGGAAGAGACGTCGTGTGAATGGTGATGTCCATGACGTCACGTTAGCCGGGGCGCCGCGGCCTGCGCCGCTCTCCGCCTGATCGGCCGCGTCACCTGCTTGGCGACGCACGACGGCATGCCCGCGGTCGCGCGGGCCGCCTCCCGCCGGTAGACGGTCGGCGGCACGCCGACCAGCTCGGTGAAACGGGTGCTGAAGGTGCCCAGCGACGAGCAGCCGACCGCGAAGCAGACCTCGGTGACGGTGAGGTCGGCCCGGCGCAGCAGCGCCATCGCGCGCTCGATGCGGCGGGTCATCAGGTACGCGTACGGCGACTCGCCGTAGGCGCGCCGGAACTCGCGGCTGAGATGGCCGGCCGACATGTGCACGCCGCGGGCCAGCGCCTCGACGTCCAGCGGCCGCGCGTACTCCCGGTCGATCCGGTCCCGTACGCGGCGCAGCCGCGCGAGGTCGTTCAGGTGGTGAGCCGTGGCCAGGGCGCGGCTCCACGAGGGATGGCACATGCGGCTGACGGTACGTGCGGGCGCGCGGCCCGTGCTTCTCGATTCCTGACCGGTCGCGGGGCGCCGCCCGGACGCGGCGGGCAAGTGGGGAAAGCTCAGGACATGGACGAGCCCCCAGTCGATCGTGTCGGCGCGCAGTTGCACTTCACCGAGGGCACGGTGGCCTACGCCGGGCACTTCCTGCACGAGCGGCGGCACCCCGTGCACACGCACAGCTTCATCGAGGTGGTCATGGTGACCGGCGGCGAGGGCGTGCACGTGTCGCTGGCCGGTCGCCGCCCGCTGGCCGTCGGCGACGTCATCCTGCTCCGGCCGGGGGTCTGGCACGGCTACGAGGACTGCCGGCGGCTCGACGTGTACAACTGCTGCTTCTCCAGCGAGCTGTTGCGGCACGAGCTGGCCTGGGCCCGTGAGGATCCCCTGCTCAACCACCTGCTCTGGACCGGGCCCTACTCGCTGCAGCGCCGCGGGATGCTGACGGCCCGGCTGGGCCCGGCCGCCGTGGCCGAGTGCGCCGAGCCGCTGGATGCGCTGGACCGGTTACGGTTCCGGCCGCCGGGCCCGTACCGGAGCGAGATCATCGGGCGGCTCATCCAGTTCCTCGCCCGTCTGGCCCGGCTCGTGGACGGCGACGCCGGCGGGGCGTCCGCGGGGCACTGCCATCCGATGGTCGTGCGCGCCATGCGACTGCTGGAGGCCGAGCCGACGCATCCCTGGACGCTCGCGGAGCTGGCCGAGCGGCTGCACCTGAGCCGCGGCTATCTGGTGCGCCGGTTCAAGGCGGAGACCGGGCTGCCGCCGATGGCGTACCTGTCGCGGTTCCGGGTGGAGCGGGCGGCGGCCCTGCTGCTCCACAGCGATCAGTCCATCACGCAGATCGCCGAGGCCGTCGGCTGGCCGGACGCCAACAACTTCGCCCGCCGGTTCAGGGCGCACTACGGGATGAGCGCGTCGGCGTACCGGGCGAAGTTCAGCCGCACCGCGGTGCGGCTGAACTCGTGGGTCGCGGAGGAGGCGGGCTGAGGTCAGCGCAGCACGAACCGGTCCCGGAGGGTGGTGTCGAACGACGTGCCGACGCTGACGTGGTAGGCGCCCCTGGCCGTGGTCCACCTGCCGGTGGCGGCGTTCCAGTACTGCAGCAGGTGCAGGTCCGCGAGGTCCGCCGGGCTGAGGTCGATCCGCACGGTACGCGACTCGCCCGGCCGCAGGGTGACCTTCTGCCAGCCCAGCAGCCGCTTGGACGGCTCGTCCGCGGCGGCCGGCAGCTCGACGTAGGCCTGCGCCGTCTCGGTGCCGGCCCGTCCGCCGGTGTTCGTGAGGCGGAAGCTCACCCGCAGCCCGCCCCGCGCGGGCGTCACGTCGAGCCTGTCGTAGGCGAAGGTGGTGTAGGTGAGGCCGTGCCCGAACGGGAACAGCGGCTCGATGCCCTGGGCGGCGTACCAGCGGTAGCCGACCTGCAGTCCCTCGTCGTAGGCGACCTGCCGCGGCTCGGTGTTGCCCGGCGGGCGCACGACCGAGCCGTCGGAGAACGTGCCGGGGTAGCGTCGGGGGTCGCCGGCCGTCGGCAGGTCCGCCTCGGAGCGGGGGAAGGTGTGCGTCAGCTTGCCGGACGGCGCGGTGTCGCCCCACAGCAGCGCGGCGATCGCCGGGCCCATCTCCTCGCCGGCGTACCAGACCTCCAGCACGCCCTTGACCGCGTCCAGCCAGGGCATGAGGACGGGGCCGCCGGTCTGCAGCACGACCACGGTGTCGGGGTTGGCCGCGGCGACGGCCGAGACGAGGGCGTCTCCGCCGGCGTCCAGGGAGATGTCCGGCCGGTCGGCGAACTCGCCCTCGCGGTAGTGGCCGAACACGATGGCCACGTCGGCGGCGGCCGCGGTGGCCGCCGCGGCGGTGAGGTCGCCGCCGTCGGCGTAGGTGACGGTGGCGCCGGCGGCCTGGGCGCGGGCGGTGATGGCGTCGAGCGGGGCCTTGGCGGTGCAGGGGATGCCGGGCGCGGTGTGCAGGCAGACGCTGGAGGCGTCGATGTCGCCGGTGGCCGGGGTGTTGGCCGCCGTCGGGCCGATGACGGCGATCTTCCTGGCCGACCGGGTGAGCGGCAGCACGCCGTCGTTCTTCAGCAGGACCGATCCCCGCTCGGCCAGCTCGCGGGCCAGCGCCTGGCTCCGCGGGGTCGAGACGTCGGGGTCGGGAGCGCTCAGCCGCGGCACGTCGAACAGGCCGGAGGCGAGGTGGGCGCGCACGATCCGGTACGCGGCCTCGTCCACGTCGGCCTCGCTGAGCCGGCCCTGGGCGATCTGTTCCTTGATCGCCATCGGGGTCCAGTAGCGCCAGGCGTTGAGCTCCTGGTCCAGGCCGGCCCTGAGCGACGGCGGGTCCTGCGTAAGGTAGTGGCGCGCGCCGAAGTCGGTCACCACCCAGCCGTCGAAGCCGATCTCCCGCTTGAGTATCCGCCCGAGGAGCTGGTCGGAGCCGCACGCCCAGTCGTGGTCGACCTGGTTGAAGGAGCACATGACGGAGCCGACGTCGCCGCGGTCGATGGCGATCTCGTACGGGAGGGTGTAGATCTCGCGCAGCGTGCGGGCGTCCACGTTGGAGGAGCTGTTGTTCCTGTCGATCTCCTGCTCGTTGGCGACGAAGTGCTTGAGCTGGGCCTGCACCGGCTCGGCGGGGTTGGCGCCGACGCCCTCGCTGTACGCTCCGGCCATCAGCCCGGACAGCACCGGATCCTCGCCCAGGTACTCCGACGTGCGCCCGCTGCGCGGGTCGCGGCCGGAGGCGATGCCGGGGCCGAGCAGCACGTTGCGCTGTTTGCGCCAGGCCTCGTGCGCGATCGCGGCGCCCTTCTCGTGCGCCAGCGCCCGGTCCCAGGAGGACGACAGGGACACGTTGGCCGGGAAGACGGTCACCCCGGCGCCCGCGCCGGCGATCGCGGAGGGCGCGTCGGTGTACTGGATCACAGGGGTGCACGGCACCTGCGGCGGCATGGTGAAGGTGACGGGGACGAACTCGCCGGGCGGCAGCTCGCGCGGGGCGGCGGTGGTGAACGTGGTGCGCGCCGGGTCGTTGGCCGAGTGCTCGTCGAGCCAGCGGAGCTTCTGGTCCAGGGTGGAGGCGGCGAGCAGCGCGCGGGCCCGCCGCTCCGGTGACTTGGTCCGGTCCATCCACGGCACGCCGGCGCAGTCGTCGCGGACGGCAGCCGCGCCGGCGGAGGTCAGGTGCACTGCCGGCGCCAGGACCGCCAGCAGCGCCACGACCAGGGCGGCACGCGGTAAGTGAGGTGCTTTCACGTGGGGCCTTCCAGGCTGTGAGGGTTCGGCCAAGCCACATCCTGCGTCCCCTCCCGGCGGCCAGCTAGGCCGAGGTGCGCCAGAGCTAGCACGAAATGCACCCCTCGCGCGGCGGGCGGCTACGCTTCCGCCGGAGGCGCCGTGGAGCGGCGGGCCACGAGGGTCGGCGTGACGGAGAAGCGCACCGCGGCGGTGCGGCCGGCGATGCGTTCGAGCAGGAGCCGCCCGGCGGTCTTGCCCATGATGGCGCCGTCCTGGTCGATGCTGGTGAGCGCGACGTGGGCGAGGCCGGTGATGCGGGCGTTGTCGTAGCCGGCCACCGAGACGTCGCCGGGCACGCTCAGGCCCGCCTCGTGGATGGCGGCGAGCGCGCCGAAGGCGGCCTGGTCGGCGCCGGCGAAGACGGCGGTGGGGCGGGGGTCGCGGGCCAGCAGCTCGCGGGTGCCCTCGTAGCCGCCCTCCTCGGTGTAGGAGGTGGCGGCGATGGCGATGTGCCCGGCCAGGCCGTGCTCGGTCATGACCCGCTCGTAGGTCGTGGCCCTGATCGTGTGCAGCAGGGTCGCGGTGCGGCCGCCGAGGGCGTCCTTCTGGGTGATGTGCGCGATGCGGCGGTGGCCGAGCCCGATGAGGTGCTCCACCACCAGCTCGGCGCCGACCTCGTCGTCGTCGAGCACGCAGTCGTACAGGGCGGAGCGGTCGTGGCGGCCGAGCACCACGAGGGGGGTGTCCCTGGCCAGCTTCTCCAGCTGTGCCCTCGTGCAGACCGGGGCGACCCAGAGCACGCCGTCCACCTGCCGGTCCACCAGCGCGTCGCTCGCCCGGCGCTCGTCGGCGGGGTCGCGTCCGCCGCTCTGGACCATGATGGCCTGGTAGCCGCTGGCGGAGATCTCCTCGGTCAGGCCGTCGATGATGTCGGCGAAGAACGGGTTGCGGATGTGCGGCAGCAGCACGCCGATGGTGAAGGTGCGCCCGCGCATGGCCCGGGCGGCGTGGTGCGGGCGGTAGCCGAGCTCGTCGATGGCGGCCTGCACCTTGGCCCGCATCGCCTCGCTGACGCCGTAGGCGTTGCGCAGCACTTTCGACACCGCGGTGGTGGACACCTGGGCGTGCCGGGCCACGTCCGTGATCGTCACCCTGCGCTGCCGGTCTCGTGTGACCATGTGCCGCCTCTCCTCGTCCCGACGACGCCAGATTGTACGGATCCGCCGCTCCCGGCGCGATGGGTAACGTTACCCAGCCCTGCCGAACAACCTCCGAAGCAGCATCCCCTCCGACGCCAGTAACGATGGGAAACCGTTACCCATCGAACCTCTTGACGGTCGGCGGGGTTACGCCTACGTTAACTCGCATCGGGGGGCGCTTAAAACGTTTCAACGAACCCGGAGGGGCGTTGTGAAGACCTCGCACCGCATGACAGGAACGGCCCTGGCCGTTCTCGCGATGGCGGCTCTGACCTCGTGCGGCTCCGGCACCGGCGCCGAGCCGGCGGCCGACGGCACGACCACACTGAAGTTCCTCATCGACAACAGCCAGGCCACGGTGGACACCGCCAAGGCGCTCACGGACGCCTTCATGAAGGCCAATCCGACCATCAAGGTGGAGACGGAGACACGGCCGGGCGGCAGCGAGGGCGACAATATCGTCAAGACCCGGTTGTCCACGGGCGACATGTCAGATGTGTTCTGGTACAACTCCGGGTCGCTGCTCCAGGCGCTCAATCCGGCCCAGACCATGGTGGACCTGACCGGCGACCCGGTGCTGCAGAACGTGCAGAAGGACTTCCTGCCCGTGGTGAGCCAGGCCGGCAAGGCCTACGGTGTGCCCGCCGGCACGGCCATGGGCGGCGGCATCCTCTACAACCGCAAGGTCTACGAGCAGCTCAAGCTGGAGGTGCCGAAGACCTGGGCCGACTTCATGGCCAACAACGACAAGATCAAGGCGGCCGGGATCGCCCCGGTGATCGGCACCTTCAAGGACACCTGGACCTCGCAGCTCTTCGTCCTCGGCGACTACTACAACGTGCAGGCCGCGGTGCCGAGCTTCGCGCAGGACTACACGGCCAACCAGGCGAAGTTCTCGACCACCCCCGCGGCCATGGCCGGGTTCGACCACCTGGCCGAGGTGCACGCCAAGGGTCACATGCAGGAGGGCTTCGGCTCGGCCACCAACGACCAGGGCATGAAGATGCTGGTCGAGGGCAAGGGCGCGCACTACCCGATGCTGAGCGCCCAGCTCCCGCCGCTGGTGGCCACCATGCCGCAGGCCGCCACCGACGTGGGCTTCTTCGGCATCCCCGGCGCCGACGCGGCCAAGAACGGAGCCACGATCTGGGAACCGGCCGGCATCTACATCCCCAAAACGTCGGAGAACGTGGACGCGGCCAAGAAGTTCCTGGCCTTCGTCGCCTCACCGGCGGGAGCCGAGGCGACCAACAAGGCCGTCCAGCCGGCCGGTCCGTTCCGGATCCAGGGGGCCAAGCTGCCCGAAGACGCCATTCAGGTGGCCAAGGACCTTCAGGTGTACGTGGACGAGGGCCGCACGGCGCCGGCGCTGGAGTTCGTCTCCCCGGTCAAGGGCCCGTCGCTGGAGCAGATCACCGTCGCCGTCGGCTCCGGCCTGACGCCGCCCGCCGAGGGCGCCGCCCAGTACGACAAGGACGTGGAGAAGCAGGCCAAGCAGCTGGGGCTGGCAGGGTGGTGACCAGGCAGGACGCCGGGCCCCGCACGGGGCCCGGCCCGGCACCGGGGCCGGGCCATGCCCGCGTCTCCCGCCGCAGGCGCGACTCGGCCTACCCGTACGCGCTGTACCTGCCGGCCGCCGTCGTGTTCGTGGTCATCTTCCTGGTGCCGACGGCGATGGCGTTCTACTTCGCCCTCACCCGCTGGACGCTGTTCGACAGCGAGTTCGTCGGCCTGCAGAACTTCCGCGACTTCCTCGCCGAGCAGAACCTGCGCATCGGCTTCCAGAACACCATCGTCTACGCCGTCCTCACCAGCGGCCTGAAGGTCGTCCTCGGCCTCCTGCTCGGCGTCCTGCTCACCAGCAGACTCCGGCTGCGCGGCTTCCTGCGCTCGGTGGTCTTCTTCCCGACGCTCGTCTCCACCGTGGCCGTCGGCATCACCTTCGCCATGCTGCTCAAGCCGCAGACCGGCCTGGTCAACCAGGCTCTCGCGCTGGTCGGCGTCGACGGCCGCGACTGGCTCGGCGACGCCACCACCGCGTTGCTGTCGGTCGCGCTCGTGGACGTGTGGAAGGGCGTCGGCCTGGCCACCGTCATCTACATCGCCGGCATCATGTCCATCCCGACCGAGTACTACCAGGCCGTCGCCGTCGACGGCGGCGGCGCCTGGCACCGCTTCCGCCACGTCACCCTGCCGCTGTCGTGGCCGGCGACCTACTCGGTGATCATCCTGTCCTTCATCGGCGGCCTGCGCTCCTTCGACCTCATCTGGACGATGACCCGCGGCGGCCCCGGCTTCACCAGCGACACCATCGCCTCCATCATCTACAAGCAGTACCAGGCCGGCTTCTTCGGCCTGTCCACCGCCGGCAACGTGATCCTCTTCATCGTCGTCACGGTCATCGCCGTGCCGCTCAACTACTACCTGGGCAAGAGGCAGGTGGCCGCATGAAGGCACTGCGCAGGCTGAGCGGGGAAGCCGTCGTGCTGCTCCTGGCCACCGTGATCTTCCTGGTGCCGTTCGCGCTCATGCTGCTGACCGCCGTCAAGGACCAGACGCAGGCCATCGACCTCGACTTCGCCTGGCCGACGAGCTGGCCGGTCGTCGAGAACTTCATGGCCGTGATCGAGGCCCGCGACTACGTGCTGTTGCGCGCCTACGTCAACAGCACGATCATCACCGTCGCCTCGGTCGCCCTGCTGGTCGTCTTCGGCGCCATGGCCGCGTTCGTGTTGCAGCGCCGGCCCGGCAGGGTGGCCAGGCTGGCGGACTTCCTGGTGCTGTCCGGGCTGATCATCCCGCCCGCGGTGGTGCCGACCATCTGGCTGCTGCAGGCGATCGGCCTGTTCAAGACGCTGCCCGGGATGATCCTGGCCGAGGTGGCCTTCCACCTGTCGTTCGCGATGCTGCTGTTCCGCGCGTTCATCGCGGCGATCCCGCGCGAGCTCGACGAGGCCGCCCAGATCGACGGGTGCAGCGGCTTCCGGCTGTTCTTCCGGGTGATCTTCCCGCTGCTGCGGCCGGTGACCATCACGGTCATCCTGGTCAGCTCCGTGAACATCTTCAACGACTTCGTCAACCCGCTCTACCTGCTGCCCGGCGACGAGAACGCCACCGTGCAGGTCACCCTCTACAACTTCCAGAGCCAGTACAACACGCAGTGGAACCTGCTGTTCATGGACATCGTCCTGATCACCATCCCGCCGCTGCTGCTGTTCGTCTTCTTCAACCGCAAGATCGTCGCCGGCATGACCGCCGGCGCCATCAAGGGCTAAGGAGCGCCTTGCTGAACATCACCGCGCCTGCTTTCGAACACCACTCCGAGCCGCTCGGCATCGGCGAGAGCGGGCCCCGCCTGTCCTGGACCGTCACCACCGACACTCCCGGCTGGACGCAGGCCGCCTACGAGATCGAGCTCGGCGACGGCACCGGCACCGGCCGCGTCGAGTCCGCGGAGTCGGTGCTGGTGCCCTGGCCGGGCACGCCGCTGGGCTCGCGCGAGCGGCGCGGCGCCCGGGTGCGGGTGTTCGGCGCCGACGGCTCGGCCTGCGACTGGAGCCCCTGGTCGTACGTGGAGGCGGGGCTGCTGGAGCCGGCCGACTGGCAGGCCTCGGCCGCCGCCCCGCCGCTGGAGCTGCTGGGCGTGCCCGACGGGCCCGCGCTGCTGCTGCGCCGCGACTTCACCCTGCGCGGACCGGTCGAGCGCGCCCGCCTCTACATCACCGCGCAGGGCGTCTTCGAGGCCGAGCTCAACGGCCGCGTGGTCGGCGACGACGTGCTGGCCCCCGGCTGGACCAGCTACGGCCACCGCCTGCGCTACCGCACCCACGACGTCACCGGCCTGCTCCAGGAGGGCCGCAACGCCATCGGCGCCACCCTCGCCGACGGCTGGTGGCGCGGCAGGATCGGCTTCCTCGGCGGCAAGACCGACCTCTACGGCGACCGCACCGCCCTCATCGCCCAACTGGAGATCACCTACGCCGACGGCACCACGGACGTCGTGGTCACCGACGGGTCCTGGCGCTGCGCCACCGGCCCGGTCACCGCCGCCAGCCTGTACGACGGCGAGAAGCACGACGCCCGCCTGGAGCCTGCGGGCTGGTCCGAGCCCGGCTTCGACGACTCGGCCTGGCTGCCCGCCGACGCCCTCCCCCACGACCCCGCCCTGCTCGTCGCCCCGACCGGCCCGCCCGTGCGCCGCACCCAGACGCTGGCCCCGATCGAGGTGCTGACCGGCCCGTCCGGTGAGACGATCCTCGACTTCGGCCAGAACATCGCCGGGCGGCTGCGCATCCGCGTCCAGGGCCCGGCCGGGCACACCGTCACCCTGCGCCACGCCGAGGTCCTGGAACACGGCGCCCTCGCCCTGCGTCCGCTGCGTGACGCCGCCGCGCTCGACCGGTACACGCTGCGCGGCGACGCCGGGCCCGAGACGTTCGAGCCGCGCTTCACCACGCACGGCTTCCGCTACGTCCAGCTCGACGGCTGGCCCGGCGACTTCGACCCGGCCGACGTCCAGGCGGTCGTCTGCCACACCGACATGCGGGCCATCGGCACCTTCGAGTGCTCCGACCCGCTGCTCAACCGCCTGCACGACAACGTCCGCTGGAGCATGCGCGGCAACTACGTCGACCTGCCCACCGACTGCCCGCAACGCGACGAACGCCTCGGCTGGACCGGCGACCTCCAGGTCTTCGCCCCCACCGCCGCCTTCCTCTACGACTGCGCGGGCCCGCTGACCTCGTGGCTCGCCGATCTGGCCGCCGAGCAGGCCGAGCACGGCACCGTGCCGCACTACGTGCCCTGGGTGCCGCTGGCGTTCGGCGTCTCGCCCACCGCCGCCTGGGGTGACGCCGCCGTGCTCGTCCCCTGGACGTTGTACCAGCGCACCGGCGACCTCGGCCTGCTGGAGCGCCAGTACCCCAGCATGAGCGCGTGGGTGGACGAGGTCGCCTCGCTCACCCGGGACCACCTGTGGGACGAGGGCTTCCAGTTCGGCGACTGGCTCGACCCCGCCGCTCCCCCGGACCAGCCCGGCAAGGCCCGCACCGACCACGCGCTCGTCGCCACCGCCTGCCACGCCTGGACCGCGCGGGTCGTGGCGGACACGGCGGCCCTGCTCGGCCGCTCCGCGGACGCGGCCCGCTACGCCGAACTGGCCTCGCGCGTGCGCGCGGCCTTCCGCCGCGAGTTCGTCACCCCGTCGGGACGGCTGGCCTGCGACACCCAGACGGCCTACGCCCTGGCCCTCACCCTCGACCTCCTGGACGGCCCCGAACAGCGCGAACGCGCCGGGCGGCGGCTGGTGCAGCTCGTCGCCGCCGACGACCACCGCATCGGCACCGGCTTCGTCGGCACCCCGCTCATCTGCGACGCCCTCTGCTCCGTCGGCGCGTACGACACCGCCTACACCCTGCTGCTGCAGCGCGAATGCCCGTCGTGGCTGTATCCGGTCACCATGGGCGCCACCACCATCTGGGAGCGCTGGGACAGCCTCCTGCCCGACGGCACCGTCAACCCCGGCGAGATGACCTCCTTCAACCACTACGCCCTCGGCGCCGTGGCCGACTTCCTGCATCGCACCGTCGCCGGCCTCGCCCCGGCCGAGCCCGGCTACCGCCGCCTGCGCATCGCCCCCCGTCCCGGCGGCGGCCTCACCCACGCCGCCGCCTCCCTCGACACGCCCTACGGGCCCGCCTCGGTCTCCTGGAGCAGGAAGGACGGCGCCCTGACCGTCACCGCGACCGTTCCCCCGGGCACGACCGCGGAGGTGGACCTGCCCGGCGCCACCACGCAGGAGGTGGGGGCCGGAAGTCACACCTTCGAGGTCGCCGGCTGAAGGGCCTGAGCCGGCAGGGCGCTCCGAGGCGGGCGCCCTGCCGCCCTACAGTGTGCGCGAGCCCGCGGCCCCCACCAGCGTGGGGAGGACCTGGTGCAGGCCGGTGGTGTCGGTGCCGGTCCAGGCGATGTAGCCGTCGGGGCGGATGAGCGTCAGCGGGCTGCCGTGGGTGGCGGGGGTGGCGGGGGTGGCGGTGTGGACGCGGTCGTGCCAGCCGCTCAGGTCGGGGTGGCCGGTCGGGTCGGGGTGGCCGGTCGGGTCGGGGTGGCCGGTCGGGTGGGGGTGGCCGGTCGGGTCGGTGATGAGGACGAAGCGGCGGTGGCGGAGTGCTTCGTACAGGCGGCTGCCGCCGGTCAGGGGCTGGTCGGCGGCGCGGGTGCCGGTCTGGCCGGGGGCGCCGTGCGGGGCGGGGTAGTGGTAGCCGATGCCGCTGAGCTGCCCGGTGATCTTCTCGCGGATGGCGGGCAGGGACAGCGCGCGGCGGGCGGCGAAGCCGCGCAGGGCCCGCCCGGCGGCTGATTCGATCATCGCGGCGCGGATGATGGCGCCGCTGCTGCGCAGCACCGACCGGCCGATGGGGTGGCGTTCGCGGTGGTAGCCGTCCAGCAGTTGCTGTGGCGCGCCGCCGCGCACCACGGCGGCCAGCCGCCAGCTCAGGTTCGCCGCGTCCTGCAGGCCGGTGTTCATGCCCTGCCCACCGGCCGGGGAGTGCACGTGCGCGGCGTCCCCGGCCAGGAACACCCGCCCGATCCGGTAGTGCGGCACCTGCCGCTCGTCGCTGTGGAAACGCGACAGCCAGCGCGGCTCGTGCATGCCGAAGTCGCTGCCCAGCGCCCGCCGGGTCACCTCCCGCAGCTCCGCCAGCTCCAGCGGCACGTCATCGGGCACCGAGCGGCGCCGGTCCCAGGCGAAGACGCGGTAGAAGCCGTCACCGAACGGCGCGATGAACGCGAAGGCGTCCCCCACCCCGTTGACGGTCAGCAGCCCGGCCGGCGGCTCGGCCACCCGCACATCCCCTAGCATGATCGACTTCAGCACCGACTTGCCCGGGAACGGCAGCCCCAGCGCCTGCCGCACCACGCTGTGGTAGCCGTCACAGCCCACCACGAACCCGGCCCGGAACTCCCCCGCCCCGGTGGCGACGCTCACCCCGGCCGCGTCCTGGGCCACCGCCCGCACCCCGGCCCCGTACACGATCTCCACCCCCGCCGCCAGCGCCCGCTCCAGCAGCAGCCGCTCCACGTTGTACTGCGGCGTGATCAGCAGGAACGGAAACCGGCTCGGCAACGCCCCCAGATCCACCTCCACCCGCTCGAACAACCGCACCTTCCGCAACACCGCCCCCATCGGCACCAGCCGATCGGCCAGCCCCCGCGCGTCCAGCTGCTCCAGCGTCCGCGCGTGCACCCCGAACGCCCGCGACAGATTCGACACCCCGCCCTCACGGCGCTCCAGCACCGTGACCGCCACCCCCGACTCCGCCAGATCCCCGGCCAGCAACAACCCGGTCGGCCCCGCCCCGACCACGATCACCTCGGACATGTCCTGTCTCCTCAGTAGTAGGCGCGCATGAGTTCGGTCGCCCAGGCCGGCTGGACGGTCTCGCCCTGCGGGCCGAACTCGGCCATGTAGGGCTTGACGTCCAGGACCGGGGTGCCGTCGATGGCGTCCAGCCCGCGTACGCGCAGGTCGAGCCCTTCCACGGCGAGCAGCCGGCAGCGCGAGACGCCCAGCCGGTTCGGGCGGTTCTTGCCCCGTTGAGCGAAGATGCCGACCTCCGGCCAGTCCGGGTTCCCCCGGGGACGGCGGGCGGAGGTGTGCACCTCGGACGGATCCACCCGATGGAACTGGAACAGCACCTCCAGATGCGAGAACGCGTCCAGCCCGGCGACGCTGCCGGGCCCGAAGCGGGTGCCGTCGAGGCGGATGAGCGCCTCCTCGGTGTTCCAGTCGTCGTCGAACGCTTCCGTCCGCCCGCCGACGACCGTTCCCACGGCCTCGACGATGATCGGCTCCATGGTGATCCTCCGTGTCTCCTGAGCTGCGCTTCCTGACAGTAGGGCGCGCGGCTTCCGGCCGGATCAGTCACGATGACCTGAGCCTCGTGAGGCTCCGGCGGGCGGGTTAGGTAGGGTCGGCCCATCATGATCGGGCGAAATGCGGAGATCGCCGTGCTCAGCCGGATGATCGCCGAGTCACGGGCTGGTCAGGGCAACGCCGTCGCGCTGTACGGCGTGGCGGGGATCGGCAAGTCGGCCCTGCTGGAGGAGGCCGCCGGCAGGGCCGGGGAGCACGCGCTCGTCCTGCGCGCCACCGGCGTCGAGGCCGAGGCCGAGCTGCCCTACGCCGCGCTGCATCTCCTGCTGCGCCCGGCACGGCACCTGATCGACCGGCTGCCCGACGGGCAGCGGGCGGCGCTGCGCGGCGCGTTCGGCGAGGGGCACGCGGGCGTTCCCGACCGGTTTCTCGTCGGGCTCGCGGTGCTGACCCTGCTCGCCGACCTCGCCGAGGAGCGCCCGCTGCTCTGCCTCGTCGACGACGCGCACTGGCTGGACCGGGCCTCCCTGGACGCGCTGACGTTCGCCGCGCGCCGCCTGGCGGCCGAGCGGATCACCATGATCTTCGCCGGCCGCGACGGGGCCGAGCCGGCGATCGGCGGCATCGCGGACCTGCGGATCTCCGGCCTGGCCAGGAGCGACTGCGAGCGGCTGCTCGCGGGGAGCGCCGGCGGGCTCACCCCCGAGGCCCGTGACCGGGTGATCGAGGAGGCCGAGGGCAATCCGCTGGCGCTGCTGCACTTCGCCGGGATCCTGACACCCGAGCAGCGGGCCGGGCACCTGGCTCCGCTTCCCCTGCTGCCGCCGGAGCCGTCCATGGCCGGGCGGCTGGAGCAGTCGCTGCGCGCCACGATCCGGCGGCTGCCCGAACGCGCCCGGCTGCTGCTCCTGGTCGCCGCCGCCGACGGGTCCGGCAGCCTGCGGCTCGTGCTGCGGGCCGCGCAGGCCTTCGGCGCGGGGCCGGAGGACCTGGAGCCGGCCGAGCACGCCGCGCTCATCGACGTCTCCGGCGACCGGCTGCGCTTCCGCCATCCGCTCGTCAAGGCCGCGGCCTACCACGAGGCGCCGCTCGCCCGGCGTACGGCGGCCCACCGGGCGCTGGCCGGCGTCCTCGTCGGGGAGGAGCACGCCGACCGGCGGGCCTGGCAGTTGTCGGCGGCCACGCTCGAACCCGACGAGCACACCTCGGCCGTCCTCGCGGCGGCCGGCGAGCGCGCGGCGGGGCGCGGCAGCAACGCCTCGGCCGCCACCGCGTACGAGCGGGCGGCGCAGCTCACCGTCGACCGGGAGCGGCGCGCCCGGTGGCTGGCCGCCGCCGCGGAGTCGGCGCTCGGCGCCGGGCAGCTTCCCCGCGCGGCGGCCGCCGCCGACCGGGGCCGCCGCCTGGCCGCGGATCCGCTGCTGCTGGCCCGGCTGGCCAGCGTGCGGGCCGCGGTCGAGGCCGAGCAGGGCGACCCCGCGCCGGCCGCGCACCTGCTGATCGCCGCCGCCGAGGGCATCGTACGGATCGCGCCCGCGCAGGCCGCGTCCCTGCTCGCCACGGCGGCGGGCGAGGCCTGGTTCGCGGGCGACCGCGGCGCGCTCCGGCGGATCGCCGATCTCCTGGAGTCGCTCGCCGCCGACGTGGAGGCGCGCCTGGGCGGCGTGATCGCGGCCGTGCGCGGCATGGAACGCGTCGCCGCCGGCGACCCGGCCACGGGGCTGCCCCTCCTGCGCGCCGCCCTTCCCCCGGGGGACACGACCCTCCTCACCGACCTGCCCAGGGGCACCGGCAGCGGAGACCCGCGCCTGCCCGCGGACAGCGGTGCGCGCCCGATGACGGCCGAGGGCCCGCCCGCAGCCGACACCCTCCCAGCTGCGCCAGGCGGTGAGCGTCCGGCGGCGGGTGACGCACGTCAGGCAGCGCCAAGCGGTGCGCCACCGGCGGCGGATGGGGCGCTTGTGGTGGTGAGCGGTGGCGGGAGCGATCGGGTCGCGGGGACCTATGCCGTGTTCGGCGCGCTCATGACCGGCGACGACGACGCCGCCTGCGAGCTGGCCGCCGCCCGGGTGGCCGCCTGCCGCGCCCACGGTCTCGTCGGCGCGTTGCCGCACGCCCTGCAACTGCTCACCCAGGCGCAGATCCTGAGCGGCCGGCACGCCGAGGCGGCCGCGTCGGGAGCGGAGGCCTGGCAGATCGCCCGCGACACCGGCCAGGAGGGACGGCTGCGCCACCTGCACGGCATCCTCGCCCGCCTGGCCGCCATCCGCGGCGAGGACGACGAATGCCGGCGTCTGGCCCACCAGGCCGAGGGCTCGGCCCGCGAACGCAACGGATCCGGCTGGGGCGGCTGCGCGCTGACCCTCCTCGACCTGGTACGAGCCCGCTACGACGCCGCTGCCGAGCGGATGGCGGGCATCCTCGACGGCCCCCTCGGCCACACGGTGATCGTCACCTTCGCCATCGCCGACTACGTCGAGGCCTGCGCCCGCCTCGACCAGCCCGCCCGGGCCGCCGCCGCCTTCGCCAGGTACGACGCGTGGGCCCAGGCCAGCGGCCGCCCCTGGGCGGCGGCCGTCGCCCACCGCTGCCGGGCGCTGCTCGCGCCGCGCCAGCGGGCCGAGGCCCACTTCGAGGCCGCCCTGGCTCCCCAGGCCGGCCGCCCCTTCGAGCAGGCCCGGACCCGCCTCCTCTACGGCGAATGGCTGCGGCGCGCCCGCCGCCGGGCCGACGCCGGAACGCAGCTTCGCGCCGCCTTGCACGGCTTCGTCGAGCTGGGCGCCGAGCCCTGGGCCGAGCGGGCCCGTACCGAACTGGCCGCGACCGGCGTCCACGCCGCCGAGCCGGGCCAGTCGGCCGCCGGTGCGGCGCTCGGCACGCTGACCTCCCAGGAGCTCCAGGTGGTCAGGCTGGCCGCCACGGGGGCGACGAACCGGCAGATCGGCGCGCAGCTCTTCCTCAGCCCGCGGACCGTGGGGTTCCACCTGTACAAGGCCTATCCCAAGCTGGGCGTCTCCTCGCGGGCCGAGCTGGCGGGCATCGACCTGGGGCCGCCCGGGTGAGCCGCCGATCCTGACCGCGCCTCGTACCGCACGGGCGCGTCATGGCGCGCTCACCTCGAACAGGCCGTGCGCGCCCGCCTCGGCCCGGCGCAGCGCGTGGTCCACCACGGGATACCGGCCCGCCTCGGGGAAGACCAGCTCGGCGAAGCCGCCCTGCGCCGGAGCCAGGTCGAGCACCTGCGCGCCTCCCGGATCGCCGGCCCGCAGCAGGTAGGCGCCCTCCTTGTAGATCGTGTCGAACGGCGCTCCGACAACGTGCAGCGCGGTGCCGGAGCTCGGGTCGGCGGCCACGGCCCAGATGCGCACCCGCTCCCCCGCCCTGGCCCGGAGCGGGGCGTGGTCGTAGCCGGCGGCGGCTCCGTTGAACATCCAGCCGTCAGGGGCGCCCTGCCGGATCTTGGCGACCTGTCCATCGGATCCGGGCTCGCCCAGGTCCAGGGGACCGGCCTGCGCCGCCCGCGTGCCGTGTCCGTCGTGCCCGCCGGCCGGGACGATGCGCATGGTCATGCCCGCCGCACGGTGGCCGGCCACGGTGCACCAGCCGTCCACGCTCTCGCCCAGCGGCGGCAGCGTCAGCGTGGCGCTCTGGCCGGAGGACAACATCGGGGTCCGCTCGCCGCTCGCCAGGCGCAGGTCGTGCCGCTGCGCGTCGGCGTTGGTCACGCGCAACGTCAGGACGGTGCCCGCCGGCGCCTCGATGACGGCGGGCCGGACGCGCATCCCCGACAACGTCACCTCGACCGTCCGCGAACCGGTCGCGGTCACCGCCGACGGCCCGGCGGGCACGCCGTTCGTCGCGACGACGACAGCGGCGGCGGTCAGCAGGCAACCGGCCACCACTCCGGCGACGGCCGGCAGCGGCTTCCGCGCCGCCGCTCCCCACGCCCGGCGCCGGCAGCGGCACCCCCAGGTTGAACGCCGCCAGACCGCCCCCGCCACCCGCGCTCCAGCAGCGCCGCGTTCTCCTTGAACCGGGCCGGGCCCCCGCCCAGCACCGCGGGCAGCAGATGCAGCAGCGAGCCCAGCAGCACCTGCGCGGCGAACCCGGCGACCACCAGCGGCAGCACCGGATCCGCCGCGGCGACCTCATCGGGCGGGCGGATGGCGACGATCACCAGGGCGGCGGCCAGCGCCACCTCGAACCAGCCGACCGCCGCCGCCAGCATCCACGAGGCCCCGGTGTGCGGGCGCCTGCGCCGCAGCGCGTCGGCGAGCGGCACGAGCGCCGCCGCCCCTCCGCCCGCGTACGCCGCCAGCCCGGCCAGAGCAGCCCACCGCGAGCCGGTCAGCAGCCCGCCGACGGCCACCGCGAGCCCGGGCGCGGCCAGCCACAGCCCCACGTGCGACGCCCGCCGCGTCCTGTCCGACATGCGCGTGCGCAGGACGGTCGGCCACAACGTGAACAGCGTGCCCAGCACGGTCAGCCCGACCCACCCCAGCAGGTTCACCTCGGCGTGCGCGGCGAGCAGCCGCTCGTGCGGCGCCCCCTGCCCGGCGGGCGCGGCCAGCAGCCCGCCCAGCACGCCTCCGGCGGCGAGAGCGACGGCGGCGGACACGTACCAGCCGATGACGTGCCCGAACCGGCCGGGCAGCGCCTGCCGCACCAGCCGCACCAGCACGGCGGCGTGCCCCAGCACCACCCCCACGACCAGCGCCGCCCCCGCCGCCGCCACCTGCCACGACGCCGCCGGAACGCCCGCCAGCACCGCGATCGTGCCCGCGTTGAGCAGCGCCAGCCGCGCCAGGCTGCCGCGCCGCGGCGGGGTGCGCACGCGCAGCAACGCCACCGTGAAGTGCTCGCTCCAGATCAGGATCGCGGTGCTGACCGCGCCGAGGAGGAGCACGTGGATCAGCAGCCAGCGCGGCGCCGGCAGCACCTCACCCGCCGGCACCGCCACCACGGTCAGGGCCAGCCAGCCGACCACGATCGCGTTCGCCCGCAGGTGCCAGGAGGCGCGCGGCCGGCCAGGCGGCGGCTCGCCGGGCCGCGGGCCCGCATCCAGGCGGATCTCGACCGCGCCCACTTCGATCGCCTCCCATCGTGGCCGGAGCGAGGCGGCAGCGCGCCCCGGCGAAGTCGCCGCTCCTCTGCCATCCCAGCGCACGGATCCGGTGGCGGCCCATGGACCAAGGTCCCGGCCTCCGGGGACCTACGGCCGCAGAAAGTCCCGGCGCGACGGCGGAACAGGCTCTCGCCCGGCCGCCAAGCGCCTGTACGCGGGCGCGCCCATCGGCCAGCATGGACAGCGGGTACACGCGAGGAGGCTCCGGTGGCGGACAGACTCTGCTACGCCGATGCCGTCAAACTCCTGGGCGGCGCCGACAGCGCGCTGGTCACCGCCCTGGACAGGCTGACCGGCGGCGTGCTGCTGGCGGCCACCGGCGGCGGCGCCGAGTTCGCCCTCAGCCTCTTCGACGCCAAGGGCGAGCTCGCCCGCCTCAGCGGCGAGCTGGTCGGGGGCCTGGCGGACCGGCTGCGCGGCCTCGGCCGTTACGACAGGACCGAACGCCTCACCGCCGCGCACAAGGTGATCGTGCTGACCGGCTACTTCGAGGCCGTCAGCGCGGTGGCGGCCCCCTTCGACGCCGGACCGCTGCTGACCAGGTCCGAGCAGGTCGGCCTGGCGACCGGCGCGCGACCGCGTTCGACCCGGCTCAGAGACCTCGTCGGCGTGCTCAACGACGGCGACGTCCCCGGGGAGCCGGTGCCCCCGGGCGCCGCGCCCATGCCGTCCGCCCTGCGGGCGTTCTACGGCTCGCTCACCGAGCGCCTCGTCGCCTTCCTGAACGAGGCGGGCGCCCACGACTCAGCGGACCGGATCGCCCGGGTGCTGGCCGACGAGGTGCCGCAAGCGGCGATGCGCCGCTACGAGCACCATCTGCGGGTCCTGGCGAGCGACTTCCCCGAGGTGGCGTTCTGGGCGAACCGGCTGGACCACCTCACCACGCACGACCGGCTGCTGCGGCTGCACGCCGGGATGGAAGGGCTCGGGCGCGTCCTGGAGGAGATCGCTTCGAGCGCCGCCCCCATGGGGGATCGGCGCGCGGCCCTGGCCAGGCGCTACCGCCGCGTCCTCGAACGGCCGATCGTGGCCACCGGGGACGTCCCCGAAGGGCTCACCATCCCCTCGCTGGCCACCGCGTACGTGAACCCGCGCTTCCGCGCCGCCGACGTCACCCACGCCTCCCGGTTCGACCAGGAGCAGTGGTGGTCGGACCACCCCGTGCGCGACGACCTCCAGGAGTTCCTCATCGGCCACCTGACCTCGATCGCCGCCACCCGTTCCCCGCTGATCGTGCTGGGCCAGCCGGGCTCGGGCAAGTCGGTGCTCACCCAGATCCTGGCGGCGCGGCTGCCCGCGGCCGACTTCCTGGCGGTACGGGTGGCGCTGCGCGACGTCCCCGCCGACACCGACCTGCAGTCGCAGATCGAACACGCGATCAGGGACTCGACCGGCGAGAGCGTGACCTGGCCCGCGCTGGCCGGGCAGGCGGGCGGCGCGCTGCCGGTCGTCCTGCTCGACGGGTTCGACGAGCTGCTGCAGGCCACCGGGATCGGGCAGACCGACTACCTGGAGCAGGTCGTACGGTTCCAGGAGCGCGAAGCCGACCAGGGGCGCCCGGTCGCCGTCCTGGTCACGAGCCGCATCGCCGTCGCCGACCGGGCGCGCGTCGCGGTCGGCGGCGCGACCGCCCTGCGGCTGGAGCCGTTCACCGGCGAGCAGGTCGAGCAGTGGCTGGCCGTCTGGGGCCGGCACAACGCGGCGCACCTGGCGGGCCGGGGCCTGCGCGCGCTGCCCGCCGAGGCGGCGCTGCGCCAGCCGGAGCTCGCCGTTCAGCCGCTGCTGCTGCTGATGCTCGCCCTGTACGACGCCGCCGACAACGCGCTGCAACGGCACACCCGGACGCTCGACCAGGCCGACCTGTACGAGCGCATCCTGCGCCGCTTCGCCGAGCGCGAGCTGCAGAAGACCCGGCCGGAGCTGGCGGGCGCGCCGCTGCGGGCCGAGATCGAGAACGAGCTGCTGCGGCTGTCGATCGCGGGGTTCGCGATGTTCAACCGGGGCCGCCAGTGGGTCACCGAGGAGGAGCTGTCGGCCGACCTGACCGCCCTGTCCATCGCGCCGGCCGCAGACCGCGCCGCCCGCGGCTTCCACGCCCCGCCGACCCCGGCGCAGCAGGTCATCGGCCGGTTCTTCTTCATCCACCAGGCTCAGGCGCTGCGCAAGGACGCCAGGCTCACCACGTGCGAGTTCCTGCACGCGACGTTCGGCGAGTTCCTCGTCGCCCGCCTGATCCTGCGGGAGCTCGTGGATCTGGCGGCGGCCGCGGCGGCGCGCAGCAGGCACGCGGTGGACGACGGCTTCGTGCGGACGTTGCTCTCCTTCCTTCCGCTGACCACCCGCGGCCAGATCATCACCTTCCTCCAGCAGCTCGCCGGGCAGGTGGAGGAGGAGCGGCGGCCGTTGTTACGCGAGCTGCTGCTCACCGCGTTCCACGGCTCGCTCCGGGCGAGCGGCAGCGCGGCCTACGCGTCGTACCGGCCCGAGCAGCTCGGGGATCCCGCCCGTCACGGCGCGTACGCGGCGAACCTGCTGCTGCTGATCGTCCTGATCGGGGGTCCGGTCCACGGCCGGGAGCTGTTCCCGCGGGCGCGGTTCCCGGCGGCGGAGTGGCGCCGGCACGCGCTGCTGTGGAGATCGCAGTTCACGGCGGAGGCGTGGGAGTACCTCGCCGCGTTCCTCTCGCTGGAGCGCACCTGGTACGCGGAGGATCGCGAGGTGAGGATCGGCGTACGCGGGGAGGAGCCGTGGAGCCCGCCGGAGCCGGACGTCTACTGGATGCATTTCGCCCATCCCGGTCATGAGTTCCGCCAGTCCCTCGGCTGGCAGCACACGCGCACGCACCACCTGTTCAGGGAGAGCCACTTCACCTGCGACTACGCCGAGGACCTCGCCTGGCACGCGCTCACCCCGCTGGTCACGGCCCTGGACTACGGCGACTCGGAGGATCTGGAGGACGGCGAGTCCCTGACCGCCATCGGCGTGGTGGACACCGAGCTGGCGCTGTCCACCACGAACGCCCTCACCCGCGTCTGGCTGGCCTCCAGCGATCCGACGGGTGAGAGCGATCTGCAGCGGGCCTACGAGGAATGCCTGACCGTGGTGGTCAACAGCCGTCCGGATGAGGATTCGCCGGCCAGGACCGCCTACCTGTCGCGGTTCCTGCGGCAGCTCGCCGCCGACCGGGACCGCCTGTCACCCGAGTTCCGCTCCCGCGTCAGGGAGCACCTCGACCGGTATCTCGTCCCGGCCCGGCCGCTGGTGCGCGGCTGGGCGCGGGAGGCCTTCGGCGATCTGTGACGCTTTGGGCCGGTGCGGGGGCTCAGCACTCGCCGTCCGCGAGCACCCAGTGGTCCGGGCCGGTCTGCCGCAGGCTGTGGACGACGTAGGTGTTCCACAGCCCCATCGGCTGGCCGGAGCCGTTGGCGTAGGTGTAGCCGCTCGACTGGTAGGCACGGCCGGCGGTGGTGTGGGTGTAGTTGCTGGCCCGCACGCAGGTTCCCGGCACCGTCGGGGTGGGGGTGGAGGTCGGGGTAGGAGTGGGCGTCGGGGTGGGCGGGGCGCCGCCGTCCAGGCCGAAGAAGCGGGCGTCGTGGTAGGCCGAGCAGATCGTGTCCAGGAAGTAGGCGGCCGTGGCGCCGCACTGGTCGGCGCCGCTGCCCGGGTCCACCGGCAGGCCGTGGCCCATCCCGGCGATCTCGTACAGCCGCACGTCGTCGTTGCCGTACACCGTCAGGGTGGTGCCGCCGGTGAGGGAGCGCGTGGCCGCCGGGGTCTGGGACACGCCGCGCACGTCGGTCCACTGGTCGCGCAGTTGCCTGCCGTTGGCGGGAACGACGGTGTAGTCGGACTGGCCCTGCCAGATCGCCACCCGCGGGTACGCGCCGGCGTGGCCGGGGTGGGCGCCGCGTACCAGGTCACCCCACTGCCGCGGGGTGCGGCTGGTGGGGCCGTACTGGCAGCTCGACGCCTGTACGAGGCTGGCGGCGCACCGGTAGGCCAGGCCGGCGCCGATCGACCCGGCCGCGAACACGTCCGGGTAGGCCGCCAGCATGACCGCCGCCATGGCCCCGCCCGCCGAGAGCCCGCTGACGTGGACGCGCGCGGGATCGGAGCCGTAGGCGGTCACGGCGTGGGCGACCATGTTGCGGATGGAGGCCGCCTCGCCCTGGCCCCGCGTGGTGTCGCCGGTCTGGAACCAGTTGAAGCAGCCGGAGGAGTTGTTCGCGCTGCCGGTCTGCGCCAGGACCAGGGCGAAGCCCCACTGGTCGGCGTACCTGCGCCAGCCGGAGGCGGCGAAGTAGCCGTCGGCGTTCTGGGTGCAGCCGTGCAGCAGGACGACCAGCGGACGGCCGCTGCCCAGCCCGTCGGGGCGGTAGGCGTACATGGTGAGGTTGCCGGGATTCGCGCCGAACGAGGTGACCTGGGTCAGTGACGCCGCCCGCGCCGGCTGCGCGGGCGGCGCCGCCGCCCAGGCGAGGACGGCCAGCAGGAGGAAGGTGAGGGTGCGGCTGAGGACAGTGGTGGCCATGGCGGACTCCTTGCTTCTGGCACGACTCCGCTGGGGGTGTTGCAGCGCACGCTAGATGCCGCGAGCCGCCCTGGACATGGTGACGAGCCACACTCTCAGCCGGGGACCCATGGCTTCAGCGGGCGAGGACCTGCCACACCGCGTCGTGCGCCCCTGCGACGATCAGGTCGGCGAGGGTGAGCGCAGCCCAGGCGCGGCCCGGCCCGCCGCCGGGCGTCATCGGCGAGCAGGCCGGCCAGGTGGCGGGGAGCCTCCCCGCCGCGTAAGAAATCGATCAGGGCGGCACCCCGCTGACAGGGACCGGCATCGACGCCGCCCAGATCAGAACGCATGGAAGGGCAAAGGTCGGGTAGTCGGCGCCCCATGTCCGTTTCGGAGGAATTTCAGGGCTCGGTACTGGCCGGCCGCTACCGGCTGCTGGTCGAGCTCGGCCGGGGCGGCATGGGCAGGGTCTGGCGCGGCCACGACGAGCTGCTCGACCGTCCGGTGGCCATCAAGGAGGTCACCCTGGACGAGCGGCCGCAGCCCGAGCGTGAGGCCTTGCTGGGCCGCACGATGAGCGAGGCGCGCCTGGCCGCGCGGCTGTCCCACCCGCACATCGCCGCCGTCTACGACGTGGTGGTGGACGACGGTCGCCCCTGGATCGTGCTCCAACTGGTACGCGCTCCGACCCTGGCCGACGTCCTGGCCGAACGAGGACCCCTGCCTCCCGCCGACGTGGCCAGGATCGGCCTCCAGGTGCTGGACGCGCTGCAGGCGGCGCACTCCGCCGGCATCGTGCACCGCGACGTCAAGCCCGCCAACATCCTCCTGGACACCGGCGGCCGGCACGCCGTGCTGACGGACTTCGGGCTGGCCACCGACCTGGAGCAGCCGGTCCAGGTCGGGCTCACCCAGACGGGCGTCGTGGTCGGCACCCCCGCCTACATCGCCCCGGAACGCGCCCACGGCGCGGCGGCGAGCCCGGAAGGCGACCTGTGGTCGCTGGGCGTCACGCTGTTCACCGCGGTCGAGGGCCACTGCCCGTTCGAGCAGGGCAGCGCCCTGGCCACCATCAGCGCCGTCCTCACCGCCGACCCGGCCCCGTTCGAGCACGCCGGCCCGCTGGCGCCCCTCCTCACCGGCCTGCTGGCCAAGGACCCCGCCCGCCGCACCGGCATCGCCGACGCCCGCCGCCATCTGCACCGCATCATCACCCTGCCCACCAGGCGACCGCCGGCCAGGGCCGGCACGCTCCCGCCCGCCGCGCATCCGCCACCCACCGGCGCCATGCGGCCACCGGCCGCACAACCACCCGCCACCGACCCCGCACTCCCGCCGGTAGCCGATCCCCCGCCCTCACCCACCGCACAGCAGCCGGCCGCCCGCCCAGCGCCTTTCCCGGTCACCGGCGACGTGCTCGCACCCGCCGGACAGCCGCCGGCCGCCGGCGTCGTGCTTCCGGTCAGCGGGCCGCCGCCGGTCACCGGCGCCGTGCTTCTGCCCGCGTCCGCGAGGTCCCTGGCGGCGCCGCTGTTCCCGGCCCCCTCTCCTTCGGAAGGCCACACGTCTGATCCCTCGTCCGAGCCCCCCGTCGAGGCCGAGCCGGTCGGCGGCCGGTCCGGGGGCAGGCTGGCGCGGCCCGCCGCAGCGGTGAGCGTTCTGATCGCCGGCGTGCTGACGGCCACGTCCTGGGCGGGCGGGCCCGCCGACGAGCGGCCTTCCGCCGACAGACCGGCCACGACGTCCATGCCCGCCCCGGTCCAGCCGACGTCGGTCGTGCAGGCCCAGCCCGTGGCCATCAAGCGCGACGCTCCGGCCACCCGGCCCCGGACCGAACGGCCCGCCCCCGCCGCCACGACGAACGCCCTGCCGCCCGGCCAGGCGAAGAAGGTCACCGGCAAGAGCCGCGACGCCAAGCACGTGCACAAGCTCCGCTCACCCGGCAAGGGCCACGGCAAGGGACGCAAGTGATCAGGTAGCCGCGCCTCCGTCGTACTTCGCACCCCGGGTGAGAAACGGTCACGCGCCTGTCTGTATCCCATCCTCCCAGGAAACTCCCAGTTACCTCTTATACGCTGCCCATCCCCTCACGTGCAATTATGTCGCAGTGGTTCCTGCCACTCGCCATTACGGGACAAGGGAGCACGGGGGTGAAAGGGCAAGAAGTCAGCGCATGGGAGTCGTACACAAAGGGTTCAGGCGAAGGGCACGGCTCCTGCGCGAGGCGCTTCGCCCACCGCGGCAACTCATCACCTCCGAGACGGCCGGCTCCGGCATCGCCGAGGGGCTCAAGGCACGGCGGCCTCCGAAACGCACGCAGATCGTCGACTACGCCTTCCCCACCGTGCCGCGCCTGGTGCGGTCCCCGTCTTCGTGATCGCCGCGGTGCGCTCCGGCTCGACGTTGCTGCGCATGCTGCTCAACAGCCATTCCCGGATCCGCGCGCCGCACGAGCTGCACCTGCGCACGATCGGGGTGGAGCTCAGCCCCGGCTACTCCGAGACGTCCATGGAGGAGCTCGGGCTGGACCGGGTGGAGCTGGAGCACGTCATGTGGGACCGCATCCTGCACCTGGAGCTGCTGCGCAGCGGCAAGGACCGCATCGTCGACAAGACGCCCGGCAACGTCTTCATCTGGAAGCGGCTGCACTACGTCTGGCCGGACGCCAGATTCGTCTTCCTGCTGCGCCATCCGGAGGGGGTGATCTCCTCGCTGCAGAACCGCAAGGACAACACCACCACCCGGGACGCCCTGGAGGCGACCGCGCTGAAGTACTTCAAGCCCCTGGAGGAGGCCCGCCGCGCCCTTGACGGCCTGACCCTCCGGTACGAGGACCTGACCGCCGACCCGGAGAAGGCCACCCGCGAGGTCTGCGCGTTCCTGGACGTGGAGTGGGAGCCGGGCATGCTCGAGTACGGCAGGCACTACCAGGGCCAGTTCGTGCCGAACCTGGGTGACCGCAGCGACACCATCAAGTCCGGCCGGATCCAGGCCGCCCGCACCTTCGACGGCGTCACCGGCCTGCCGCCCAGGCTCGCCAAGTACGCCACCGCCTGGGGCTACGCCTGAGCCCTTCCGGCCGGCGAGCCGGCGCCCTCTCAGCGCTCCTTGGCCGGCGGGCCGGCGTCGACGCTCAGCGCTCCTTGGCCAGCGAGCCCGCGTCGACACTCAGCCGCACGACGTCCCCCTCGGCCCCCGCCAGCTGATCGGCGGCCACGTACAGGTCGCGGGAGAACAGCCCCTTGGCGTCCACCTTGACGAAGCCGGCCCGCACCAGCCGCGCCGCCAGTGCGGGCGGCAGGTCGGGCTCGGCGTGGTGGAACACCGCGGCGAGGGCCGGCACCAGGCCGGGACGGTCCCCGGACTCCTGTCCCTCGGTGGTCGCGGCCTGCGGGTCGCCCATCCTGACGAACTCCACCTTCCCGAGCTCCTTGCCGTCCCGGTCGACGACCTTCATGCCGGCGCGCACCTGACCGATGACCGGCTCGTGGGAGGGATGCACGGCTACGCTCCTTTCCTTCCTGGTCTGGGCTTGCCCACCTACCCAGCCGGATCACGGAAAGTCCAGCGGTCCTCGCCGCGCCCGCGCTCGGGAGGGACCCCGGACACTCCCACGAAGTGGGTAGCATGTTCCACTTTGCTAGGATGGGGCCCATGACCTCCGCCGCCGAGCCCGACCCGCCCGCCGACCAGCAGCCCGGGCCGAGCCTGCGCGCCGACGCCGAACGCAACCGCGAGCGCATCCTGGCCGCCGCCCGCCGCCTGTACGCCCGTCACGGCCTCGGCGTGTCCATGGCCTGCGTCGCCCGGGAGGCGGGCGTCGGCAAGGCCACCCTGTCGCGCCGCTTCGCCACCCGCGAAGAGCTCATCAACGCCGTCTTCGCCGACCGCATGGACGCCTACGCCGCCGCCACCGCCCAGGCCCTGGCCGACCCCGACCCCTGGCACGGCTTCACCGGCTACGTCGAGGCCGTCTGCGCCATGCAGGCCGCCGACCGCGGCTTCGCCGACGTCCTGGCCATGACCTTCCCCGCCGCCAAGGCCCTGGAAGCGCGCCGCGCCGAGGCCTACCACGGCTTCCTCGAACTCATCGCCCGCGCCAAGGCGACCGGCCGGCTCCGCGCCGACTTCGCCGCCGAAGACCTCGTCATCCTGCTGATGGCCAACGCCGGCGTCATCGCCGCCACCGCCGACGCCGCCCCCGACACCTGGCGCCGCCTGGTCGGCCAGATGCTACGCGCCTGGGCCACCCCCGGCACCGACCTGCCCCCGCTGGAGCAGACCCCCGCGCCCACCGCGCTGTATCGCGCCATGGTCCGCCTCACCCGCCCGTCCCCCGGCACGGACGGTTGACACGATCCGGGTAGCCGGCGCTGTCAGGCCCTCCCGGTGAGCGCGCTCCGTACGCCACACCGATCCTGAGCAGGGCACATGGCCGCCCCGCGCCGCCCGACATGAGAACCGTTACGCGTGACACTGCATCTATAGCTATCTCATCTGCGCAAACCTTGGGAACCGTTACACAAATAGCCCCTTGACACCCTTCCATGTGACGCCTACGTTAACCGCATCGGGGAGCCGCTTAAAACGATTCAATAACCCTGGAGGGGTGTGTGAAGACCTCCCACCGCACGCTTGCCACGGCCCTGGCCGTGCTCGCGACGGCGGCCCTTACCTCCTGCGGATCCAGCTCGCAGACCAGCGCCGACGGCACCACGACCCTGACCTTCATGACCGGCAACGACCAGTCGACCGTGGACACCTCCAAGGCCCTGGCGAACGCCTTCATGAAGGCCAACCCCACCATCAAGATCGAGATGGAGCACCAGCCGGGCGGCAGCGAGGGCGACAACGTCGTCAAGACCCGGCTGTCCACCGGCGAGATGACGGATGTGTTCTGGTACAACTCGGGCTCGCTGCTCCAGGCGCTCAACCCGGCCCAGACCCTGGTCGACCTCACCGGCGACCCGGTGCTGGCCAACGTGCAGCCCGAGTACCTGCCCGTCGTGACCCAGGAGAGCAAGGTGTACGGCGTCCCCGCCACCACGCTCACCGGCGGCGGCATCCTCTACAACCGCAAGGTCTACGAGCAGCTCAAGCTGGAGGTGCCGAAGACCTGGGCCGACTTCATGGCCAACAACGACAAGATCAAGGCGGCCGGGATCGCCCCGGTGATCGGCACCTTCAAGGACACCTGGACCTCGCAGCTCTTCGTCCTCGCCGACTTCCACAACGTGCAGGCCGCAGTCCCGACCTTCGCCCAGGACTACACCGCGGGCAAGGCCAAGTACGCCACCACCCCGGCCGCGACGGGCGGCTTCCAGCACCTGGCCGACGTGCACGCCAAGGACCACCTGCAGAAGGGCTTCGGCTCCGCCACCCTCGACCAGGGCCTGAAGCTGCTGGTCGAGGGCAAGGGCGCGCACTATCCGATGCTCAGCGGCCTGCTGCCGCCGCTGCTGGCGACCTACCCGCAGACCGCCACCGACGTCGGCCTG
Source organism: Nonomuraea thailandensis (assembly GCF_024172165.1). GTDB lineage: Bacteria > Actinomycetota > Actinomycetes > Streptosporangiales > Streptosporangiaceae > Nonomuraea > Nonomuraea thailandensis. The sequence continues at coordinate 4,556,147 of NZ_JAMZEB010000002.1, forward strand.
TTCGGCATCCCGGGCGACGATCCGGCCAAGAACGGCGCCACCGTCTGGGAGCCCCCGGCCATCTACATCGCCAGGACCACCGAGAAGCTGGACGCGGCCAAGAAGTTCCTGGCCTTCGTCGCCTCACCCGCCGGCACCGAGGCGGTGACCGCGGCCGTGCAACCGTCGGGGCCGTACCGGATCAAGGGCTCCAAGCTGCCCGAGGACGCCCTCCAGGTCGCCAAGGACCTGCAAGGCTACATCGACCAGGGCGCCACCACGCCCGCGCTGGAGTTCCTGTCCCCCATCAAGGGCCCGTCGCTGGAGCAGATCACCGTCGCCGTCGGCTCCGGCCTGACCCCGGCAGCCGAGGGCGCCGCCCAGTACGACAAGGACGTGGAGAAGCAGGCCAAGCAGCTGGGGCTCGCAGGGTGGTGACGCAGCAGCACGCCGGGCCCCACGCGGGGCCCGGCGCGACGCCTGGGCATCGGCACGCCCGGCCGGCGGCCCGGCGCAGGTCGGCCTACCCCTACTGGCTCTACCTGCCGGCCGGGGTCGTCTATGTGGTGATCTTCCTGGTGCCGACGGCGATGGCGTTCTACTTCGCCCTCACCCGCTGGACGCTGTTCGACAGCGAGTTCGTCGGCCTGCAGAACTTCCGCGACTTCCTCGCCGAGCAGAACCTGCGCATCGGCTTCCAGAACACCATCGTCTACGCCGTCCTCACCAGCGGCCTGAAGGTCGTCCTCGGCCTCCTGCTCGGCGTCCTGCTCACCAGCAGACTCCGGCTGCGCGGCTTCCTGCGCTCGGTGGTCTTCTTCCCGGTCCTCGTCTCCACGGTGGCGGTCGGGATCACCTTCAGCGCGCTCCTGCGCCCGGACACCGGGCTGGTCGACAAGGTGCTCGCGCTGGCCGGCATTTCCGGGCCGGACTGGCTCGGCGACGCGAACACAGCCCTGCTGTCGGTCGCCCTGGTAGATGTCTGGAAGGGCGTCGGCCTGGCCACCGTCATCTACATCGCCGGCATCATGTCCATCCCGACCGAGTACTACCAGGCCGTCGCCGTCGACGGCGGCGGCGCCTGGCACCGCTTCCGCCACGTCACCCTGCCACTGTCGTGGCCCGCCACCTACTCCGTCATCATCCTGTCCTTCATCGGCGGCCTGCGCTCCTTCGACCTCATCTGGACGATGACCCGCGGCGGCCCCGGCTTCACCAGCGACACCATCGCCTCCATCATCTACAAGCAGTACCAGGCCGGCTTCTTCGGCCTGTCCACCGCCGGCAACGTGATCCTCTTCATCGTCGTCACCGCCATCGTCCTCCCGCTCAACTACTTCCTCGGCAAGAGGCAGGTCGCCGCATGAGAACGCTCAAGAAGCTCAGCGCCGAGACGATCACGCTGGTCCTGGCCACCGTGATCTTCCTGGTGCCGTTCTCGTTCATGCTGCTGACCGCCGTCAAGGACCGGGCGCAGTCGGCCGACCTCGACTTCGCCTGGCCGACGAGCTGGCCGATCGTGCAGAACCTCATCGCCGTCGTCGAGGCGCGTGACTACGTGCTGCTGCGCGCGTTCGTCAACTCCACGATCCTCACCGTCGCCTCGGTGGCGCTGATCGTCGTCTTCGCCGCGATGGCGGCGTTCGTCCTGCAACGCCGGGCCGGGAAGATCGGCTCGCTGGCCGGCTTCCTCGTGCTGTCCGGGCTGATCATCCCGCCCGCGATCGTGCCGACGATCTGGCTGCTGCAGGCGATCGGCCTGTTCAAGACCCTGCCCGGGCTGATCCTCGTCGAGGTCGCCTTCGGGCTGTCGTACGCGGTGCTGCTGTTCCGCGCGTTCATCGCGGCCGTCCCGCGCGAGCTCGACGAGGCCGCCCAGATCGACGGCTGCAGCGGCCTGCGGCTGTTCTTCCGCGTCATCTTCCCGCTGCTGCGGCCGGTCACCATCACCGTCATCCTCACCACCTCGGTGGCCGTCTTCAACGACTTCGTCAACCCGCTCTACTTCACCCCCGGCGACGACAACGCCACCGTCCAGGTCACCCTCTACAACTTCCAGAGCCAGTACAACACGCAGTGGAACCTGCTGTTCATGGACATCGTCCTGATCACCATCCCGCCGCTGCTGCTGTTCGTCTTCTTCAACCGCAAGATCGTCGCCGGCATGACCGCCGGCGCCATCAAGGGCTGAGGAGCTCATGATCCGATCCCACGACTTCGAGCACGACGGGCTGACCCTGCGCGCCACGCTGCACGTTCCGCCCGGCGCGGCGCGGCGGCCCACCGTGGTGTTCGTGCACGGGTTCTCCAACAACCGGATGGAGAACCGCTCGTTCGTCCTCATGGCCCGGTTGCTGGAGGAGGACGGCATCGCGTCCGTCCGGTTCGACCTGTCCGGGCACGGCGAGAGCGACGGCGACTTCTCCGGCGTCACCATCACCGGCGAGATCGCCGAGACCCGGGCCGTCGTGCGGGCCGTACGGGAGCTCGGCTTCGCCGATCCCGGCCGGATCGGCCTGATCGGGATGAGCATGGGCGGCGTCGTCGCCGGCATCGTGGCCGCCGAGGAGCCGGGCATCCGGGCCGCGTGCCTGTGGTCGCCGGCCGCCGTCGCCCCCTTCGAGGTGGGCTCCGGCTTCCTCAAGGGCCGCGACATCGGCGCCGAGCTCCGGGAGAAGGGCTATTTCGACGCCGACGGTCACCGGATGAGCCCGGCGCTGGCCGGCGACATCGCCGGACTCGACGTGTACGGCCGTTCCCGTCCGTACACCGGGCCGGTGCGCATCATCCACGGCGACCGCGACGACATCGCGCCGCTCTCCTACGCCCGCCGCTACCTCGACCACTACACCGGCAACGCGGAGCTGGTGGTCGTGGAGGGCGCCGACCACGGCTGGTCCAGCGTGCCCCACCGCGCCCGGCTGCACGAGTCCACCCTGGCGTTCTTCCGCGAGCGGCTGGAGACGCGCGGGGCTCGCCTCTGAAGCCACGTGCCCGGACTGATCGGTGCGCCGACGCGGCGTGGGCGACGATGGCGGCGGCGAACCGCCCGGGGCGCCTCAGGTCGGTAGCGGTCGGTCGACGGCGGTCACTCAGCGGCGGTCAACGACCGCGCGTGCCGGATCCTGACGCGGACGTCGCTGCCTGCCGGGGGAAGCTCGGTGGCCGGCACGTCGCCTGGGTGCAGGCAGGTCAGCCGCCCGGTGGGGGTGTCGACGTCGACGCGGGTGGCGATGCCGAGCGCGACGGTCCGGCGCAACGTCCCGGTCACCACCGGGACCTCACCGGCCCGGCCCTCCGACGGGTCGAGGACGAGCTCGGTGTGCTCGGGCCGCGCCGCGAGGGTGTGTGCCCGTCCGGTGAGAGCCGGCGGCAGGAGGTTGGTGAAGCCGAGCAACCGGGCCGTGTCGGGATCACTCGGATGGTCCAGCACCTCGGCGGTCGGGCCGTGCTGGCGGATCCGGCCGCCGATCAGCAGCGCGGTCTCTTCGGCCAGGGCAAGGGCCTCCTGCCTGTCGTGGGTGACCAGGATCGTCGCGGTGGGCTGCCCGTTCAGCGCGGCGCGCAGGTCGGCGAGCAGGTCGGCGCGGGTGGTGCTGTCCAGCCCGGTGAACGGCTCGTCGAGCAGCAGCACCCGGGGCCGGACGGCGAGCGCGCGGGTGATGCTGACCCGCTGGGCCTCGCCGATGGACAGGCTGCGGGCGTCCCGGCCGGCGAGGGGCGCGAGGCCCAGCGCCTCGATCCACGGCCATGCCCGGGCCCTGGCCTCGCGGCGGCTCACGCCCCGGAAACGCAGCCCGCTGATCACGTTGGCGGCCACCGTGCCGCGGCGCAGGATCGGCCGTTGCAGCACGGCCGCGATCGCCCCGCGCATCAGCGCCGGCGTGGCGGGACGGCCGTCGAGCAGGATCTGCCCGCTGACGCGGTGGCTGCTGAGCAGGCCCAGCGCGCGCAACAGGGTGGACTTGCCGGCGCCGTTGGGGCCGAGCACGGCCAGCGTGCGTCCCGAGGCGACGTGCAGCTCCGGCACGCTGAGCAGTTCCCTGCCGCCGGCGTGCACACGCAGGTCGCGGCAACCGATCCCGGCGTCAGGGCCGGTCACCGCAGCACTGTCCGTCCCGATCCCTCCGCCCGGGCCGGTCGCCACGGCTAGGCCCGTCTCAACCCTCGCACCCGAGCCGGTCACCGCGGCGCTGCCCGTCCCGACCCCCGCGCCCGGGCCGGGCACCGCGGCGCCGTCCGTCCCGATCCCCGCGCCCGGGCGGGTCATCGCGGCACGGTCCGTTGCTGCTGCATCAGCGTCAGCGACAGGTTCACGCCGAACGCGATCAGCAGCAGGATCAGGCCGAACGCGATGGCGAGCGAGAACTGGCCCCGGCTGGTGGCCAGGACCGCGGCGGTGGTCAGCACCCGGGTCTGCCCGGCCAGGTTGCCGCCCACCATCTGCGCGGCCCCCACCTCGCTCACCACCGCGCCGAACGCCGCCATCGCCGCGGCCAGCAGCGGCAGCCTGGCCTCGCTCAGCAGCGCCGCGAACGCGCGGGCCGCCGTCGCCCCCAGGGCCTGCATCTGCACCCGGAAGTCGGGATCGACCTGCTGCAGCGCGGCCGTGACCAGGGCGACCACGATCGGGGTGGCGATCGCGGCCTGAGCGACGACCATCGCGGCCGGCGTGTAGAGCAGCCCGAGCCCGCCCAGCGGCCCGCTGCGCCACAACAGCACGGTGACGAACAGGCCGACCACCACCGGCGGCATGCCCATCCCGGTGTTGGCCGCCGCCAGGACGATCCGCCGGCCGGGGAAGCGGGCCAGCGCCAGGGCCGCGCCCAGCGGCACCCCGACCAGCAGCGCGATCGCGGTCGCGGTCAACGACACCCGCATGGTCAGCAGCATGATCGACCAGCTGTCCTGATCCCCGGTGACCAGCAGGCCGATCGCGTCCGCCAGCCCGTCGAACAGCACGTCCATCACATGACTCCCCGGGCCGGGCTCACTGGCCCAGTGTCGCCTCGTCCACGCCCGCGTCCGGGGTGAACAGCGGCCGGCCGTACTTCGCCCGCCCGAACTCGCCGATGAGCCGCTGCGCGGGCGGCGCGACGATCCAGTCGGCGAACGCCTTCGCCCCGTCGGGCCGCACCCGTTCGCCCGCCTTCGTCGTCATCTCGATGACGTGGTAGACGTTGAGCAGCGCGGGGTCGCCCTCGCTCAGCACCTCCAGCTCCAGGCTGCCGTGCTGGGTGAGGAAGGTGGCCCGGTCCGACAACGTGTAGGCGGCCTTCTCGCCGGCGACCCGCAGCGTCTCGCCCATGCCCTGGCCGGTGGACTGGTACCACGATCCGCCCGGCTTCACCGCGGCCCCGGCCCACAGGGTCTTCTCCTTGGCGTGGGTCCCGGACTCGTCTCCGCGGGAGACGAACATCGCCCGCGCCGCCTCGATCTTCTTCATCGCGTCCGTGCTCTTCGTGCCGCGGATCCCGGCCGGATCGGCCGGCGGGCCGAGCAGCACGAAGTCGTTGTGCATCACCAGCCGCCGCGGGCCGGCACTGCCCTCGGCCACGAACTTCTCCTCCGCGGCGGGGGAATGCACCAGCAGCACGTCGGCCTCCCCGCGCCGGCCCAGCTCGATGGCCTGCCCGCTGCCGACCGCCAGGGTCTTGACCTGCCAGCCGCTGTCGCGGGTGAAGGCCGGCAACAGCTCGTCGAGCAGGCCGCTGTCCTGGGTGCTGGTCGTGGTGGCCAGAATCAGGGACTGGTCCGCCGGCGGGCTCGTCGCGGGGCCGCCGGAGGAGGGGGCGCTCGCGCACCCGGCCAGTAACACCGTCACGACCCACACGCAAACGATCAGAAGCCTGCTTCTCACCACTGTGGCCCTATCTGTGCTACTACAGAGCAAGGCAAGTGTAGGTATGACGAGGCCACGACGGCCAGAGCCGCCGTGATCTTTCCGATCGGCGGCCTCTCGCGGGTCGCGAGGTGGGAGTCGCGCGGGCCGAGCGGTGGCTCTGGCGGGTCGAGAGGTGGGGTCGCGCGGGCCGAGGGTGAGGTCCGGGGCGGGTCAGCTCGCCGCCGCGGAGGAGTCGTCGCCCCGCCATGGCCGCAGATAGGTGCTGAGGGGCAGGTCCAGGCGCAGCCGGAGCCGGCTCCGGCCGTCGGGGTGGTCGAGGGTGACCTCGTCGCACAGGCGGTGGATCAGCCACAGGCTGAGCTGCTCGGCGTCGGTCGGGGGCGAGGGCAGGCGCTCGACGGTGGCGAGGTGCTCGGGCCGCAACCGGCCGGCGTTGTCGCAGATCTCCACGGTGATGCTGGTGGGGGTGGTGTAAGCCGTCACGGTGCCGCCGCCCGCACCGTGGTCGAGGACGTTGGTGACGGCCTCGTTGACCGCGAGCACCAGGTGGTCCACCCGGGCTCCGGACAGTTTCGCGTGGCGGGCGTAGACCCGGATGAGGTCCCGGATGAGCGCCAGGTCGTAGGTGATGGGGCAGTGCAGGCGGATGGGCGCGTGCATGGCTACCTCACCCCTGGAACAGAGGGGACATGGCGTAAAGCGTACAAGTGAGGGCAGAGGGTGAGGTGACCGAGTAAGCGAACCGAGCCGGGCACACCCCTGGTGCCCCCGGGCAGATCAGCCGCGATCGACGCGGTGTGCTGGCCGGCGCCTGGCGAGAAAGGCTGATCGCCCGACATCTGCTGTCCTCCCTGCCCGATGTGCCGCCGCTGAGCGCTCGCGCGGCGCGCCGGGCGCTCCTGCTTCCGGCGATCTTCTCGCGGTGCCTTCGCCCGTTGTGTGCGCCCATGCCCTGCCGTGCGCGGGCATGGGGCGTGGCTCGGCTCTGCCCTGAGAGAGCCCCTCGTGGCGTGGAGTGCGATGACTGACCGAACCGACGACGCTGCTGACGTGCTGCCCATGGTGCACCCCTTCGGCCTGCGCGTGCGCGGCGACATCGACCGTGCCAGCCGGCCGGTGCTGGCCCGCTCGCTGGCCTGGGCGGTGCGCATCAGCAAGGCCGACATCCACCTTGATCTGTCCGAGCTTACCTTCATCGACGCGGCCGGCCTGCAGCTCGTCGTCCGGACGGCCGCCGGTCTGCGTCCGCCGCGCGCGCTGGTCCTGGTGAACGCGTCTGCGACCGTACGCGATCTGCTGACCCTGCTCAGCTGGCAGCTCGACCCGGAGCAGCGGTTGCGTCCCGAGGGGGGCGCGGCCGATCCGCAGGGGCCGGACCCGGCCCCCGCTCCACCCCGCTGACCTCGTGCTCACGCCGGCCCGCCGCCCGAGCCTGCCCAGGTCCTGGCCTCGGCCAGGCTGCGGTAGGGCGGGAACAAGTGGACCAGCTGGGTGATGGTCAGCAGCCGTGCCAGCGCGCCCTGCACGCCGATCAGCCGCAGCCCCCCGCCGCGCGCCTCGGCCTGGCGCTGGCTGGAGATGAGCGTCCACAAGCCGCCGGAATCGCAGAACGCCAGGCCTGTCACGTCCACCACGATCTTCGGGGTGTCCGCCCTCAGCAACCGGTCGAACGTCTGGGCCAGCGGTGGCTGGGTCGTGCGATCGAGCTCTCCGTCCAGCTGCACGACATGACAGTCCGGCAGGTGCCGGACGTCGATGAAGAGGTCCGTCATGGCGCCGGCCATCCCCAAGCTCGCGCCGCCCTGCCCACCCCCGCCGGCCGGGGCGGCGATATCCGCCAACATTTCCGCGCTACCCTTGCCCGGCACCGTTCCTCCTTCGGGTCGCGCAGGTAAGCAAGGTGTGGCGGTCCGGCCAAGCCCGCGCACGCGGCGGGCCGCGGTCAGGCGGCCGGCGCCAGCCGGTCCAGCGTGCGCTTCAGCGCCGGCTCGCCGCGTCCGAACGCCCGCCGCGGATCCACCCCTGCCGGGCCCTGCCATCGCAGGTAGACGGCGATGGCCCCCTTCCGTACGGCGACCGCCACATGAGCGTAGGAGTCGCGGTAGCCGGAGGCGGCGCTCGCCTTCGGATGACGCGCGGCGAACCGCTCGATCTCCCCCGTCCACTCCCCGTGCCGGAAGGCCGTGACCGACGGCGCGACGCCCTTCGCCTCGGTCTCCTCGCTGTGGACGAAGCCCGGCCCGGAGTACGCGCAGGGGTCGGGCGCCGAGGAGCCCGTCCCGTCGTGCAGCCAGCCCCTCCGTAACCGCTCGGCCTGCTGCTCGTCAGGGGCCACGGACACCATCTCGTGCACGGCGACCTCGCCGAGCAGCGAGCGTTCGGCGGAGGGCAGGAAGCCCGGCAGCCGCTCTCTGGACGACATGGTGCCGCAGGACAGGTCGTTGCTCATCGGCGGCCCGTCCCCCTCCTCCCGGTACTGGCGCGGCTCGCCGGGCTCCGGCCAGATCCTCACCTGCTCGCCGTACGCGCCGGGAGCGGGCAGGGCGTGGGTCAGCCGGGTCATCCGGTCCTGAGCCCGCGGCGCGGTCACGGCGCCGTCGGCCACGGCCAGCACGGACTCGGAGACCTTCAGCCCGGTCGCGGCCCAGTCGCCATCGGGCGAGCCGAAGCCGCCGCGGATGTCCCATCCCAGCTCGACGACCCACGCGCCCTGGTGCACCACCGACTGCCCGGTGGTGAACGGCTTGTGGAAGAACGGGTCGTCGGTGTCGCTCCCGCGCCGCCCGCTGGTGATGACCTGCACCCCCGACCAGCCGCCCCGGTCGAAGGCGGACACGGTCGTCTCCGCCTCCATCGCCTCGCCCAGGGTGCCGCTCGCCGGGCCCGCGCAGCCCCGGGCCACCTCCGCGGCCCGGGCCACCAGGCCGGCCGCCCGCGCCGGATCGGGCAGCAGCATGAACCGCGCGTGGACGGGCGGATCGGTCTTCAGATGGGCCACCAGGGCGGGGAACGCCTGCGGCTCGGCGGGCGCCCGGGGGTCGAGGCTGCCCGGGCACAGCTGGAACACATCCCCCGCGGCGGGGAAGGGCTCCTCTCCGCGCAGCTCGTACGCGCGCAGCCGGCGCGCCACCTCCTCGACCGAGCGGGCGGGCTCGGTGAAGCCCGGCAGCTCCGCCGGGGCACTGCACCCGGTCAGGAGCAGCAGCACGACGACGAGCAGGGTCCGGCTCACAAGAGTGAGACGCGGCCCGCCGTCCAGGAGTTCGAGGTCACGCCGGCGCGGGGCCTACCCTGCCTGCGTGCCGGCGGGCCGCTGGCACGTGGTGGACTGCAGGCCCGTGCAGCTCCGCTCCCCCGTGATGAGCAGCACGATGCCGATCATCAGCACCGCGCAGGTCAGCATCACGAGCATGCACCAGACGTGCAGCAGCGAGCGGCTGCCCGCCGTGGCAGGAAGCGGCTCCGTCCCGGGGTCCAGCGCGCCGGAGAGCATGGCGTCGAGTTCGGGCTCCTCGCGGACGAGGCGGCTCTCCAGCTCGGCCAGCGTCCGGCGCTCCGCACGCGAAAGTCCCATGTCAACGCCCCCGATCGGTGACGGCTCACCGCCCTGCACACCCCGACAGGCGTCCCATTTGATCCAGATATGCCGGACATGCCAAGAAAACATTGCACACTGCAACAAATATGTGACCCCGGCACGTCAAGTGGAGGAGGTCAGTCCCTGGCCGCGATCGGGCAGGACGAGCGTGGCCCCCTTCTCCGCGGGCGCGCCCGGCCTGCTGACGTACCGGAGGATCTTGAAGTCGGCGGTCAGGGCGCTCGGGGTGACCTGCAACATGAGATACCCGCGATGGCGAAGGTGCAGCTTCAGGTGCGGGTTGGCCGCCAGGAGCGGGTCCGCCGCCTGATCCAGGTCGTGGCCGTCGCCGCCGCTGGTGATGGAGGTGACGGCGAACTCGGCGCCGATCGGGCGGGAGGCCGGGTCGTCGTAGTCGAGGACGAGGTTCCCCGCCCAGTGGGCGTGCACGTCGCCGGTGAGGACGGCCACGTTGCGGGCCTTGGCCTGGATCCAGCCCTCGGTGACGCGCTGGCGGGCGGCGGTGTAGCCGTCCCAGGCGTCCTGCCGGACCAGCCGCTCGATGCCGGGGTCACGGTCGCGCTGCCCGAAGAAGACCTGCTGGCCGATGAGGTCCCAGCGGGCCCGGGACCGGGACAGGCCGTCGAGCAGCCACTGCTCCTGGTCCAGGCCGAGCATCGTACGGCTCGGCCCCGCCGGGAGCGTGCAGCTGCGGAAGCCGGCGCCGCACAGGTGCGGGTCGCGGTACTGCCGGGTGTCGAGCACGTGCAGGGCGGCGAGGTCGCCCCAGCGCAGGCGCCGGTAGAGCTGGACGGCCGCGCCGCCGGCCCGGGCGCCGCTCCGCAGCGGCATGTGCTCGTAGTAGGCGCGGAAGGCGGCGCGGCGGCGCTCGGCCGGGATGAGGCTGGTCCAGTTGTTGAGCACCTCGTGGTCGTCCAGGACGACCACCCACGGCGCGGCGGCGTGGGCGGCCCGCAGGTCGGGGTCGGTCTTGTACAGGGCGTGCCTGCGCCGGTAGTCCGCCAGGGTCACGGCCTGCGCGCCCTGGTGGTCGCGGACGTTGCCGCCCGGCGCGAGCTGCTGGTCGCTGCCCTGCTCGTAGATGTAGTCACCGAGGTTGAGGACGAGATCCGGTCGCTCGGACGCGATCGCGGCGTAGGCGGTGAAGTAGCCGTGCTGGTAGTTGGCGCAGGAGCAGACGGCCATGCGCAGCGGGCGCGCCGTCGTGCCGGGCGCGGGCGTGGTCAGCGCGCGCCCGGTCGGCGACAGGTGCGTGCCCGCCTTGAAGCGGTACCAGTACGGCCTGCCCGGCCGCAGCCCCGTGACCTCGACGTGGACGGTGTGCGCCCACTCCCGCACCGCCTCCTGCGTGCCGCGGCGCACGACGTTCTTGCCCGCGGGGTCGGTGGAGACCTGCCAGTGCACCGGCACGGGAGCCTCCGGCATGCCGCCGAGCCCGTCCTCGGCCAGCGGCGCGGGCGCCAGGCGGGTCCACAGCACGAACCCGCCCGGGTCCGGGTCGCCGCTGGCGACGCCCAGCGTGAACGGCTCGCCGAAGGACGCCGGCGGCGTCAGCGACGGGATCAGCGACGGCACGCCCGAGTAGAGCCCCGCCGCCAGGAATGACCTCCTGCTCAACACAGCAAGCATGATCGCCGCGATCGGCGCCCGTCCGGGCGGGACACGCCAGCCGCTGGGAAAGAACAGACTCGGGCACTCCCTCAGCCGACGTCGCCCGGGCAGACCCTCGCTACACTGAACGCGTCAATCCAGTGTGAGCACATCGAGAAGGCGGTCACGTGGCCGGCAGACGTACCCGGGGCCAAGGGGCGCACCACGAGCAGCGGCGTGACGAGATCGCCGACGCCGTGCTCGCGATCGTCGCCGAGCGCGGCCTGGCCGCCGTGTCGCTGACCACCGTCGCCGGCCAGGCCGGCATCTCACCGGGCCGGGTGCAGCACTACTTCCCCGCCAAGCGCCAGCTCATCGAGGCCGCCTTCGAGCGCGGCAACGAGCTGTCCGGCGTGCGCATCAGGCGGAAGACCGGCTCCGACCCCGATTCCGCCGACCCCCGCCTGGTGCTCACCACCGTGCTGACCGAGCTCATCCCGTACGACGCCGCCACCGAGGCCCACATGCGCGTACGCCAGTCCTTCCACGCTCTCGGCTTCGCCGAGGAGAGCATCGCGGCCCGGCTGCGCGTCCTGTACGCCGGCTTCCACCACCAGATGGCGCAGCTCATCCGCAGGGACCAGGAGGCCGGGCGCGTCCGCGGCGACGTGCGGGCCGATGACACGGCCCTGGCCCTGGTGGCCCTGGCCGAGGGGCTGGCCGCCTACGTTCTCACCGGCGTCGTCGAGCCCCAGGTGGCGCGTGACCGGCTGCTCGACGAGATCGCCGGGCTGTACGGATGAGCCGGGGGCCGGTTCACGCGGGCGCGCCGTTCAGGGTCTCGACCTCGCCGGTGTCGAGGGAGTAGTACGCGCCGACCACGGCCAGCGCCCCCTTGGCCACCAGCGGCGCGAGGTCCTGGTTGCCGCGCAGGGCGTCGGCCGTCAGCTTCACCTGCGCCCTGGCCATCGCATCGGCGGGGTCGGCGTGGCGCTCCCCCGCGACCTGCTCGTACGCCGGGCGCAGGGCCTGTGTGATCGCCTGGAGGTTGCCCGGCAGCGACCGGCCGTCCCGCAGGGCCTGGTAGGCGGCCGAGACCGCGCCGCACCGCTGGTGCCCGAGGACCACGATCAGCGGGGTCCCGCTGGTCATCGGCCCGTACTCGACGGAGCCGGTGATCACGGGCCCCAGCGCCGCCCCGCCGCTGCGCATGACGAACAGGTCGCCCAGGCCGGTGTCGAAGACGAGCTCGGGCGGCACCCGCGAATCGATGCAGGACAGCACCGCGCCGTACGGCTGCTGGCTGGTGGCCAGCAGTTGCCGGCGGGTGGGGTCGCGATCGGGGTGCCGCAGCTCGTTGCTCACCCAGCGGCCGTTGCCCGCCATCAGCCGATCGTAGGCGGCCTCCGGCGTGCGCGGCGGGCCCTCCTGGCGCGCGCCGTCCGCCGGATCCGACGAGGAACAGCCTGCCAGGCAGGCCGCCGCCACGGACAGTGCTCCCGCGAGCAGCGCCCGCCGCTCCGGGCCGCCGGAGTGCCGCATCTCTCCACCGCCGTTCTTCACTACTACGAGTACTGGTGAAGACACGCTATGTGTTCAGTCATGGGTGCACAAGGACGAAGGCTTCCCGGGCAGTCGGAGTGCCATCACGGCGATGTCGTCCAGCCCGCTCGTCGGAAGCCCGCTGACCACCGAGTCGCAGAACCTGTCCACCGGCTCGCCGGCGACCGACTCGGCCAGGCGGCGCAGCCGCCCCAGCCCCTCGTCGAGATGTTCGCCGGGCCGCTCGACGAGACCGTCGGTGTACAGCAGCAGCGTGCTGCCCGGCGGCAACGGCTCGACCTGCGAGCCGCGCGGCCCGGCGTCGGGGAAGCCGAGCAGCGGGCTGACGCCGCCCTCCAGGAAGCGGCCCCGGCCGTCGGGCGTGACCAGCAGGGGCGGCGGATGCCCGGCCGAGGCGTACCGCAGGCGGTAGCCGCCGTCGAGCTCCTCCACGCGGGCGTACACGCAGGTGGCGGTGACGTCGCCCGACAGCGACTCCATCGCCACGTTGAGCCTGGTCAGGATGTCGCCCGGCGGTTCGCGGCGGTCCATCGCCAGCGCGCGGAGCATGTTGCGCAGCTGGCTCATCGCGACGGCGGCGCTCAGGTCGTGGCCGGACACGTCCCCGATGACCAGCGCCGGGACGCCGTCGGGCAGGACGAAGGAGTCGTACCAGTCGCCGCCCACGTCCGCCGCCGACGGGCTGGCCCGGTAGCGGGCGACGATCCGCAGGTCGGGCAGGCGCGGCGGATCGGCGAGCAGGCTGTACTGCAGGGCCAGCGCGATCTGCTGCGCGCGCTGGAAGCGGATGGCCCTGCTCAGAGCGTCGTGGGCGTGATCGAACATGCGGGTCAGCAGGGTGATGTCGTCCCGGCCGATCGCCGGGCGGTCGCCGCACGTCACCGCGCAGCCCACCGCGGGAACGCCGCCGTCGACCACGACCGGGAGGATCAGGGCGCTGTTGGCGTCGTTCGCCCGCAACCACGGGAGGGTGCCCGCGGGGGCGACCTGCGACGGGGGCGAGCCGACGGGGAACGTCATCAGCAGGGGCCGGCGGCACCGCACGGCCTGTACGAAGGCGTTGCCGGCGGGGAGCTGCTCCTCGCTGTAGGGCGGCAGCCGCCTGACGCCGGGACGTGCGGCGGTGGCCACCCGCTCGATGATGAAGGGGGCGCCGCCGTGCCGTTCGCCGGTCAGGTCGGTGACGAGGTAGACGCCGCAGCCGTCGGCCAGCTCCGGCACGATCACGTCGGCCAGCGCGCCGAGCATCTCCTCCAGGCTCCGCAACTGCGCCGTGGCGGTGGCGGCGCGGTCGAGCAGGCGCTGGCGCCGCTGGTCCCGCCACTGCTGCTCGATGTCGACGGAGCTGCCCACCCACTCCACCACCTGGCCGTCCTGGCAGATCGGCACCGCGCGGAGCTGGAAGTGCCGGTAGCCGTCACGGGTGCGCAGCCGGTAGACGTGCTCCCACATCTCGGTGGCGGCGTTGCTGACGGCGTGCGACCAGGAGGTGATCGTGGCGGGCCGGTCGTCGGGGTGGACCGTGCGCAGCCAGCGCTGCCCGCGGTACTCCTCCCACTCCTGCCCGGTCACCCGTTCCCAGCTCGGGCTCGGCTCGGACACGTACCCGTCGCCGCTGGTCACCCAGAAGATGTCCACGCTCAGGCGCATCAGGCTCTCGTAGCGCCGCAGGATGCGGCGGCGCTCCTCGGCGACGGCCGTCATCTGGCGCGCGGTGGTGCACTGCTCGGTCACGTCCATCACCATCACGAGCACGCCGTACTCGCCGCCGCCGAAGGCCACCCGCGACAGGCTGAAGGTGAAGAAGTGCTCCCCCGGCGCCCGGGCGCCGGGAATCGGCAACGCCTCCTCGGCGGACCTGACGACCGGCTCCCCCGTGGCGTACACCCGGTCGAAGCCGGCACGGTAGTGCGGCAGCACGAAGGTCGCGAACGCCTCCTCCACCGGCATCCCGCCGCGGGGATCGCTCACCTGCGACCGGTACATGGCGTTGCTGTAGATCAGCCGGTGCTCCGGCCCCCGCGTCGCCGCCATCCCCACCGGCGCCCGGTCCAGCATCTCGAACGAGAGATTGCCGCCCCCGCGATCTGCGACCTCCATCGTGACCTCCCCCGACGGTCACAAGCTCTCTCAGCCCTACCCATGGTGGGCGGGCCACGAACTCGGCGAACCCCATCGGCGGCGCGGCCCTGCCTCACGCGAGCCCCTCCGGGGTCGGGGCCAGGCGGTAGTCGGCCCACATGAAGGCGTCCATCCGGTGCTGGTCGGCGGAGAGGTTGACCACCCGGTCGGCCCTGCCGCCGGCGTCGAAGTGCCACACCAGCGCCCACAGGGTGTCCACCTCGCCGTCGCCCTGGGTGGTCCAGCCGCGGTGAACGTCCACGACGTGCTCCTCGTCGGCCCCCAGGAAGATCGGGTCGGCCTGGAAGCCGGCCTTGCCGGGGTGGATGACGAACGGCGGGCCTCGCGTCGCCGCGGCCACGCCTCCCGCCGGTGCGCAGGTCCTCGGCCACGGAGAGGGCGGCCAGGCCGGGGAGTCCGGGGATGGCGGCGCACAGGAGGCAGACGAGGATGACGCCGAGGTGCGCCGTCCACAGCCCGGACTCCCCGGCCTGGGCGAACTCGGGCAGCAGCGCCGCGTCGTGCGTGCCGTCACGACGAGCAGCGGCATGGCCGCCAGGGGCGTGTCCCGCGTCAGCCCGGTGGCGATGGCGGGCATGGAGGCGACCTCGCCGGCGCAGTCGGCGGGCAGGAAGTAGCGCGGGTCGTACCCGGTGAGGAGGTCGCCGGTGGACGGCAGGGTGACGGCGTTCGGGAAACCGGCGGCGCTCATGGACGGGGCGCTCCCCTGCTGGTGGGCGATCGGCACCTGAAGTCTGCGAGACGCCGTTCCGCTGAGGCGAACACCGATCGCGTATGTGCGCATACCTCAGAGGCATGTCGATCGGCGTGAGCACGCCGTGCCGGGCCGGACGGCAGCGGCGCGGCGGCGGCCCTGCCCGGCTGATCCGCGAGGGAGCTCGGGCTAGCGAGGTTCCAGCGGCGCCGGGGGGCCGGGCCGTCCGGATTCGCGTGCGTGCCGGAAGCGCCGGTTGAGGTCGTGGGCGTGGCGAAGGTGGACGTGCGCGGCCGGGTGGTCGCCGGCGGATCGGGCCAGGCGGGCGAGTTCGGCGTGCGCGTCGGCTTGTCCCTGGAAGTGGCTGATCTGGCAGGCGAGGGTGAGGGCGGTGACGGCGTGCTCGTGAGCCGTGGCGGGAGAGCCCAGCCCGCGATGGACGACGGCCAGGTTGTGGTGGGTGTCGGCCTGGTTCATGAGATCTCCCAGCTTCTCGAACAGGGAGAGGGCCTGGTCCAGGTGGGCTCGCGCGTCGTGGTGGCGGCCCAGGTGCTCCTCCAGCATGCCGAGCTGCCGATGGCAGATGCCGAGGCCACGGCGTTGCCCGGCCTGCTCGAACAGCTCCATCGAGCGGGTGAGGTGTTCGCGGGCGGCGGTGTAGCGGCCTTCCAGGCGGTCGAGGGTGCCGAGGCTGGAATGGGCGAATGCCTGTTCGGTGAGGTCCTCTCCCGAGGAGGCGGCTTCGAAGCAGAAGGTGGCGTGCGCCCGGGCCCGGGCGAAGTCGCCGAGCCACTTGTGGACGTTGCAGAGCTCGTGGTGGATCATCCGCTGGCCGGCCTGGTTGCCGGCCTGGGCGTACAGCTCGAGTGAGATCCGGAAGCGGGCGAGCGCGGTGAGGTGGTCGCTCGTACGCATGTCGACCAGGCCGAGGTTCTGGTGCATGGCGGCCTGGCCGAGCAGGTCGCCGGCGTTCTGGGCCAAGCCGAGCGCCTGGCTGTTCAGCTCGATGATCTCGGTGTAGAAGCCGCGCATCCGCTGGTAGGGCTGCAGGTTGTGGACCAGGCGCCAGGTCTGGGGCGAGCGTGCGGAAAGGCACCGGCGGGCCACGGCGAGCAGATCTGTGTGATGCCGGTCGAGCCATCGCAGCGCGGCGACATCGGACTCGTGCCGGGGAGGCGGCACCCGGCCGTCGTCCCCGCCCGTGCTCAGGCAGGTGACGGAGGCGCTGGAGTCGATCGAGAGAACCGCGGCGTCGATGGTGCTGTTCGTGTACCGGAAGAGTCGTTCGTCGGCGGCGGCCAGGTGCCTGGCGCTGTCGTGCCGGTCGGACTCGAGCAAGGCGGCTGTGCGGACGGCGTCGTGCATGCGATAGCCGCCGCTGGCGCGGTTGTCCGGAATGAGCAGACCGCGCTGGTAGAGGGTGGCCAGCATGGTGGCGGCCTCGTCGACCGGCTGGCCGGCGAGTACGGCCGCGATCGGCGCGGTGATCAGCGAGCCGGGGTAGTGGGCGGCGCGGCGGAGCACGAGGCGAGCGGGCTTGGCCAGAGCGGCCAGCGAACGGGCGAACGCGGCGGAGGTCTCGTCGCCGGCCGTCCCCACCGGGGCGGCGAGGAGGTCGTGGGCGGGATTGGCCGCCTTCAGGTCGCTCATCTGACGGATGGCGAGCGGGAGCCGGAAGGCGTCGGCGATCGCGGCCACGGCCTGCGGGTCGTTCAGCCCGGCACGGCGCAGGACGGCTCTGGCCAGCTGGGCGGCCTGGCCGCGCGTCAACGGTTGCAGGGTGATGCTGTGGTCGGGGTCGAGGCCGACCAGCACGTGGCGGGTGGTGACCAGGATCGCCGATCCTTCGGCCGCGGGCAGCAGCGGGCGGATCTGCCCGGCGGTGTCGGCGTCGTCCAGGACGATCAGCATCTTCTTGCCTGTGGTGGCGGCCTGCCAGGTGCGGCTGAGCGCCGTGACTCCGGTGGCGTTCGGGTCGGAGGGCACGTCGAGGGCGTTGAGCAGGGTGCGCAGGGCTTCGGTGCTGGTCATCTGGGACTCGGTCGCGGTGTAGGTGCGCAGGCCCAGCCAGAACAGTCCGTCGGGGTAGCGTGCGGCCAGCGCCCGGGCGGCGCAGATGGCCAGCTCCGTCTTGCCGGTCCCGGGCATGCCGGTGATGACCATGACGAGAGGTCCGGGCCGGTCCCCCTCGGGAGCCGGGGCCGTCAGGCGGCGCAGGTCCTTGCCGCGGCCGACGAAGACCCGGGTGCCGGACGGAGGCCGCAGCACCGAACCGGCCTGCGCGTCCTCCGCCTGGAGCGTCGCGGGGTGCGGCGGGTGGCCGCGCGGCAGGG
The DNA here is from genome assembly GCF_024172165.1 of Nonomuraea thailandensis. GTDB lineage: Bacteria > Actinomycetota > Actinomycetes > Streptosporangiales > Streptosporangiaceae > Nonomuraea > Nonomuraea thailandensis. The sequence continues at coordinate 4,573,891 of NZ_JAMZEB010000002.1, forward strand.
CGATCAGCGTGCCGGCGCTCAGCAGGCTGGTCGTCAGCGCCAGCCCTCCGAACAGCCACCAGTTCCACGTCATGGTGAGCAGGTTGGTGAGCCCTCCGGCCGCCACGCCGGCCATCGGGCCCAACGCGACGATGACCAGGCGCCCTCGCCGCTGGGCCCGTGGTGCACCTGCCATCGGATCACCTCTGGTTGCTGTCGGCCGGGTCGGCGGGCTGAAGGGCGCCGGTCCCGCCCGTCATTCTGTCAACAAACGGTGTCCTGAGGTTGTTGAATCGCAGGAGCCGCCGTCTCCGGCCGACATGCGCGTCCAGCTCCCGGCCGCCGGCAGGCCGGCGAGGTCGCCGCAGGTCCTTCCTGCCCCTGAGGTCAGGGCAAGGGCGGCGCCTTCTCCCCCAGCGCGGCGCGTACGGCGGCGGCGATCCGGTCGACGTCGCCGCGTTCGGCGGGCGGCAGGGGCGCGCCGACCGACTCCCTGAGCGCGGCGGCCTCCCCCAGCAGGGCCGCCGCCTCCTCGTGGGCCCCCTCGGCCGCCGCGACCCCGGCCAGACCTTCCCTGGCCAGGGCGATGGCGCGCGGGTCGCCGACCTCGCGGGCCGCGGCCAGTCCCTCCTCGTGCAGCGACCTGGCCGCGGCGGGGTCGCCGCGCTGCTCGGCGATGAAGCCGAGCTCGGCCAGCAGCAGCGTCACCCCGTAGAAGGGCAGGCCGTAGTCTTCTTCCAGGCGGCGGTTCCAGGCCAGCGACTGCTCGAAAAGCCGCTGCGCGGTGTCGAGGTCGCCGGCGCGGCGGGCCACGAGGCCGAGGCCGACCCGGGCGAACTCCTCGGCGAAGCCGCTGGACTGCTCGGCCGCCAGGCGCATCCCCCGCTCGTGCAGCTCCCGGGACCCGTCCAGATCCCCGGTCAGCAGGGCGAGCCGGCCGAGGCTGGACAGCCGGTAGGACGCGTCGGTCCACAACCTCAGGTCCTCCGCGACGCGCAGGCCCTCCCGGTGCAGCCGTCCTGCCCGGTCGTAGTCGCCGTTGATCTCGGCGAGGTAGCCGAGCATGTCGGAGGCCTGCAGCCGTCCCCAGCCGTCGCCCAGCTCGTCGAAGCTCGCCAGGCTCCGGGCGCCGGCCCGCTCGGCCAGGGCGTGGTCGCCCTGGAACATCGCCTGCTTGGCGCGGCTCGCCAGCGCCGCCGCCTCGCCCCAGCGGTCGTCGGCGGCGCGGAACCCGGCCAGCGCCTCCGTCAGCAGGCCCTCGGCGGTGGCGGCGTCCCCGAAGCTCAGGTGGGCGAGCGCGAGGAACCAGCGTGACCGCGCGTCGGAGGTCTCCAGCGCCCGCGCCGCGGTACGGCTGCGCCGCAGCAGGTCGGTGCCGTCGCCGGTCAGCATGGCGAACCCGGCCTCCCACGCCGCCGTCCTGGAGGACTCCGCGCCGGGCAGCGCCAGGGCCGCGGCGAGACAGGCGCGGGCCTCGCGGTGCCGGCCGCGCAGGTACCAGTACCACGCCAGGGCGTCGACCAGGCGCAGGGCCTGCGCGGGGTCGGTGGTGTGCTCCAGGGTGGCCCGCAGGTTGGGCGCCTCGGTGTCGAGGCGGTCCAGCCACTGGCGCTGTGCGGGGCCGTGCAGGTGAGGCGCGGCCCGTTCGGCCAGCTCGGTGTAGTACAGGTCGCGGCGCTGGAAGGCCGGGTCGTCGCCGGCGAGCCGGTCGAGGCAGTACGCGGCGATCGACTCCAGCAGCCGGAAGCGGATCCCTCCGGAGGACTCGACCATCGACCTGGCCACCAGCTGGTCCAGCAGGTCGGCGACGTCCGCACCGGGCTCCCCGCACACCGCCTCGGCCGCCTCCAGCGTGCAGCCTCCCGGGTGGACGGCGAGCCGGAGCAGGATCAGCCGCTGCTGCTCGGTGAGCTGCTCCCAGCTCCAGTCGATCACCGCGCGCAGCGTCTGCTGGCGGGCGGGCCGTCCCCGGCCCGAGACGGTGAGCAGGTGGAAGCGGTCGTCCAGCCGGTCGGCCACGCCGCGGACGCCCAGCGTGCGCACCCGGGCGGCGGCCAGTTCCAGCGCCAGCGGCAGGCCGTCCAGCCTGCGGCAGATCGCCGCCACCGAGGGCGCGCCGGCCTCGTCCAGCACGAACCCGGGCGCGGTGGCCGCGGCACGGGCCACGAACAGCCGCACGGACGCGGCCCGCGCCGGGTCCTCTCCGGGCACCGGCAGCGCGAGCGGCGGGACCGCGTACAGCGTCTCGCCGGGGATCGCCAGCGACTCCTGGCTGGTGGCCAGCACGCGCAGGCCGGGTGCGGCCCGCAGAAGCAGGTCCACCAGGTCGGCGACCGGTCCGACCACGTGCTCGCAGTTGTCCAGCACGAGCAGCAGCCGCCGGCCGCGCAGGGCGTCGGCGAGCCGCTGCGCCAGGCCGGCCGGGCGCACGCCGGGACGCGCACCGGTCGCCGTGTCGTCGCGCACCTCCAGCCCCGCGGCCACCACCTCGGCCACGGTCGCCGTCTCACCCGAGACTCCCGCCAGCTCGACCAGCCACACCCCGTCGGGGAAGGCGTCGGCGGCCAGGCCGGCGACCGCCAGGGCGAGCCTGGTCTTGCCGACCCCTCCCGGACCGGTCAGCGTGACCAGCCGGGCCGCGCCGAGCAGGGCGCCGACCTCGGCCACGGCCTCCTCACGGCCGATCAGCTCGGTGAGGGGGGCGGGCAGGTTCGTCCGCGGGCGCGGGGGCGCCAGCGAGGGGTCCTGGCGCAGCATCGCCCGGTGGAGGCCGGCCAGCTCGGGCCCGGGGTCGAGGCCCAGCTCGTCGGCCAGCCGGCGCCGCAGGTCGTCGTACCCGGCCAGCGCCTCCGCCTGCCGTCCGGACCGGTAGAGCGCGCGCAGGTGGGCGGCGCGCAGGCGTTCGCGCAGCGGGTGCGCGGCCACCAGCTCGCCCAGCTCGTCGGCCATCGGGCTGTGCTCGCCCAGCTCCAGCCGTACCTCCGCCTGCTCCTCCAGCGCGGTCAGGCGCTGCTCCTCCAGCCGGGTGGCCGCGACGCGGGCGAACTCCTCGTCCGCGAAGTCGGCGTAGGCCGGGCCGCGCCACAACGCCAGGGCGTCCGACAGCAGCCCGGCCTTCGCCCGCGGGTCGGCGGCGGCGCGGGCCCGGTCGAGCAGCCCGGCGAAACGCGCGGCGTCCACGTCGGCGGCGCGCAGGACGTAGCCCGCCGCCTGGAAGGCCACCAGCTCGCGGCCTCCCGGCTCCGCCTGCTCCAGGGAGCGGCGCAGCTGGGACACCTTGGTCTGCAGCGTGTTGACGGGGTTGCCCGGCGGGTCGTCCCCCCACAGGTCCTGGGCCAGGCGGTCGGGCGACACGGGACGTCCCTCGTGGGCCAGCAGGTCGGCCAGCAGCGCCCGGACCTTCACCTCGGGGACCCGTACGAGCCGCCCGTCGCCGGCCCACACGGAAAGGGGGCCAAGTACACCGAATCGCACCAGGTCACCGTACCCGCAGCGAACCCCCAGCGGATCATGCGCACCCCGGTCCACCGTGGAGCCCGAGCAGACAGCACACCACGAGCAAGGAGCACCACCATGACCGTGAACCGTGAGATCCACCTGGCCGCCCGCCCCGTCGGCGAGCCCGGCGCGGACGACTTCACGCTGGTCACCACCGCGCTGCCCGACCTGGCCGAGGGCCAGGTCCTGGTGCGCAACACCTGGATGTCGGTCGATCCCTACATGCGTGAGCGGATGCACGACGCCGAGTCCTACCTGCCGCCGTTCCGGCTCGGCGCGCCCCTGGACGGCTCGGCGATCGGCGAGGTCGTGGCCTCGCGGGCGGCCGGGATCCCGGTGGGCACGGCCGTCGTGCACTTCCTGGGCTGGCGCGAGTACGCCGTCGTGGACGCCGAGGCCGCGACCGTCGCCGATCTCGGCCTGGCGCCCGCGCAGGCGTGGCTGGGCGTGCTGGGCACCACCGGGCTGACCGCCTACGCGGCGCTGACGCAGGTCGCGCCCGTACGGGAGGGCGACGTCGTCTTCGTCTCGGCGGCGGCCGGGGCGGTCGGCACCGTCGCCGGGCAGCTCGCCCGCAAGCTCGGCGCCTCCCGCGTGATCGGCTCGGCGGGCGGGCCGCTGAAGGCGAAGAAGCTCGTGCAGGACTTCGGCTACGACGCCGCGATCGACTACCGGGCCGGCTCGGTGGCCGGGCAACTGGCCTCGGCCGCTCCGGAGGGCATCGACGTCTACGTCGACCACGTCGGCGGCGACCACCTGGTGGCGGCCATCGACGCGCTGCGTCACGGCGGCAGGATCGCGATGGTGGGCGCGATCAGCTCCTACAACGCCACCGAGCCCGTCCCCGGCCCGGGCAACCTGTTCGCTCTGGCCGCCAAGGACGCCACGCTGCGCGGCATGCTGGTCAACTCCTACTTCCACCTCTTTCCCGAGTGGATCGCCAAGGCGGCCGGCTGGCTGGCGGACGGCTCCCTGCACACGGAGGTGACAGTCGCCGAGGGGATCGAGCGGGCGCCCGCCGCGTTCCTGGACATGATGCGCGGCGGCAACGTCGGGAAGATGCTGGTCAGGCTCTGACCTGTCCGGCAAGGCAAACTGTACCGGTCAGCCGGTACAGTTTGTTCATGCCACGACCCAGTTCGAAGGAACGACTGCTCGACGCCGCGGCCGAGGTCCTGCTGTCCGACGGGGCCGAAGCCCTCACTCTGGAAGCGGTGGCCCGGCGCGCGGGCGTGTCGAAGGGCGGCCTGTTCTACCACTTCCCCACCAAACAGGCCCTGGTCGCCGCCATGGTCGACCGGCTGACCGGAGCCTTCGACCAGGCCCTGGCCGCGACGGGCGCCGAGCCGGGCGACTTCCTGCGCGCCTACCTGAACGCGACGATCCCCGAACGTCACACCACGGCCAGGACTCCCGCCGACCGGGCGACCGCCGCCCTGCTGGCCGCGGTGCTCGTGGACCCGGCCGGGCTGGCGCCGCTGCGAGAACGATTCGCCGCCTGGCAGGCCAGGCTGGCCGACGACGGCATCGACCCTGCCGTGGCGACGGCGGTACGGCTGGCCATCGACGGCTGGTGGTCGGCCCGGCTCCTCGGGCTCGGCGAGCCGGACCCGGAGCTGCACGAACGGACCAGGCGTTACCTGATGGAGGAGATCGGCCGTGCTGCCCGTCACTAAGGTGCTGATGCTGATCACGGACGTGGCGTTCGTCGCCTACTTCACCGTCACGGGGCTGGGGCTGATCCCGCCCGAATGGGCGTTCAACGGCTACTCCGACCCGGTGATGGCCGACTGGAACTGGTCGTTCCTCTGGATCGACCTGGCCGCCAGCGCCACCGGGCTGGCCAGTTTGCACCTCCTGCGCCGGAGGTCGGCGTCGGGGCCGGGGCTGATGCTGATCTCGCTGGTGCTGACGATGGCGTCCGGCTTGATGGCGATCGCGTTCTGGACGTTGCGGGGCGACTTCTCGCCGGCCTGGTGGCTGCCGAACCTCTACCTCATGCTCTTCCCGATCCCCGCCATCGTCTGCCTCGCGCGGTCCCGGCCGGCGGGGATCCCGAGCGAGGCGTAGGACGCGACGCCGCCTCGTCCGTCGCGCCTCCCGGCCCACCCGTGACGAGCCGCGTCACCGCCGGCCTGCGCGACCGGTTCGTCGCCGGCCTCGGCCTCCTCCTGAACGGCCTGACGGCCACCGGGAGCTCATGACCGGAGCGGTCATCGCCCCCCGCCGGACGAACCAGGGAAGATTTCGGCGCGCATGTCGTGCCGGAGGCCCGGCCGATCGTCTCTGGGATAAGGAGCACCCCGGCGACCGGGCCGTTCGACGCGTTCCGGGGGAGGCCTTACGCCACGGTGGCCGGCCCGTACGGGAACGGCATCGGCCTGTACGCCCCGCCCACCACGACCTCAAGCAGGGAGAACGACGTGAGATACGTGATGATGTTCGTCGAGACCGAGGAGTTCGCCCAGAAGCTGGAGGCGATGGGCGAGCTGGAGCAGCAGGCCGCCTACGCGGCCGTGACGCGGTGGTTCGCCGACCACGCCGACCGGATCACCCATCACACGCACCTGGCTCCGGTGCACACCGCCACCACGGTGCGCCTGGGGCAGGGCGAGCCGGTCGTCACCGACGGGCCGTTCGTCGAGGGCAAGGAGGTGGTGAGCGGGTTCGCCGAGGTCGAGGTGGCCGATCTGGACGAGGCGCTGAAGATCGCCCGCTCGTGGCCGGCCTGCCCGGTCGTGGAGATCCGCCCCGTCGCCTGAGCCGGGAGCGGCCGGCCCGCGTGGCGGGCGAGCACGCGGGCCGGCCTCCGAACGCCACCGCGCCGTACGCGAAACCCTGATAGAAGCACACCCATGACGCATCCCGCCCTCGCCGACGGCCCGATCTACCTGGACTACAACGCCACCACCCCGGTCGATCCCGCCGTGGCGCAGGCGGCGCTCCCGTACCTGGGCTCGCATTTCGGCAACCCCTCCAGCGGCCACCACTACGCCCGCGCACCCCGCCAGGCCCTCGACCTGGCCCGCCGCCAGGTCGCCGGCCTGCTCGGCGCCTCCCCCGGCGAGATCGTCTTCACCGGCGGCGGCTCGGAGGCCGACACGCTCGCCGTGCGCGGAGCCGCGCTCGCCGTCCCGGACCCGGGTCGGCGCCAGGTCGTCAGCCTGGCCACCGAGCATCCCGCCGTGCTGGAGTCCTGCCGCGGCCTGCGCCGCGACGGCTTCACCGTCCGGCTGCTGCCGGTGGACCACCACGGCCGCGTACGCCCGGCGGACCTGCGGGAGGCGCTCGCCGAGCAGCCGACCGCGCTGGTGTCGATCGCCTGCGGCAACAGCGAGACCGGCACCCTGCAACCGATCACCGAGCTGGCCGCGCTCGCGCACGCCGCCGGGGCGCTGTTCCACACCGACGCCGCCCAGGCCTGCGGCAAGCTGCCCCTGGACGTGGCCGCCCTGGACGTGGACCTGCTGACCGTGGTCGGCCACAAGATGTACGCCCCCAAGGGCGTCGGCGCCCTGTACGTGCGCACCGGCACCCCGCTGCTGCCGATCATCCACGGCGGCGGCCAGGAGGGCGGCCTGCGCGCCGGCACGGAGAACGTCGCCTTCATCGCCGCGCTCGGCCACGCCGCCGAGCTCGCCTCCGGGGAGCTGCCCGGCAGCGCCGCCCGCCTGGCCGGGCTGCGCGACCTGCTGCACGGCGAGCTGGAGAGGCTGCTGCCGGGCCGCGTGCGGCTCAACGGCCATCCCGCCGAACGCCTGCCCGGCACGCTGAACGTCAGCATCGAGGGCGTCCGCGGGCGTGACCTGCTGGCCGCCGTGCCCGGGATCGCCGCCTCCACCGGGTCGGCCTGCCACGAAGGCATCGACCGCCCCTCCCCCGTGCTGACGGCGATGGGCCTGCCGGAACGGCGAGCGCTGTCCGCGCTGCGCCTGTCGCTCGGCCGGTGGAGCACCGAAGCCGAGGTGCTGCGCGCCGCCCGGCTCATCGCCCAGGCCGCCACTCCTTAGATGCTGCCGGCCGTCGCGCGCCCACCGCGAGCATGCCCGTCAACCGCGGGGCGCGTACATGATCACCAGTACGCCCAGCAGGCAGACCACCGCGCCGATCACGTCCCAGCGATCGGGACGGAAGCCGTCCACGACCATGCCCCAGGCCAGGGAGCCGGCGACGAAGACGCCTCCGTACGCGGCCAGGATGCGGCCGAAGTTCGCGTCCGGCTGCAGCGTGGCGACGAACCCGTACAGGCCCAGTGCGACGACCCCGGCGCCGATCCACAGCAGGCCGCGCTGTTCGCGCACGCCTTGCCAGACCAGCCACGCCCCGCCGATCTCGGCGAGCGCGGCCAGGGCGAACAACAGCAGGGAGCGGATGATCGTCATGACAGGTAGTACAGCGCATCCGCATGGCGAAGGACCTGGAGGGCTGGGCTTCACCAGGGCAGGAAGGCCGTGCCGAGGCCGAGCAGCGCGCTGATGCCCAGGATGCGCAGCATCGGCCACTTGAGCACGAACGTCATGAGCAGCGCGGCCGCGGTGATCCCCAGGGAGACGGGGTCGACCGTGCCGGCCTCGGGGACCTGCGCGGTGAACGGCCCCCACGACCAGGTGAAGGTTCCGCCGAACAGGGTGTGCTCGGCGAAGTACACCGCCAGGTTCGCGATGACGCCGACCACCGAGGCGGTGATGCCGGTGAGCGCCGCGCTGATGGCGGCGTTGTGCCGCAGCCTCTCGACGTAGGGGGCGCCGAGGAAGATGAACAGGAAGCACGGCACGAACGTCACCCACGTCGTCAGCAACGCCCCCAGCAGCGCACCGGCCCACGGCGCCAGGACACCGGGGTCGCGGTAGGCGCCGAGGAACGCGACGAACTGCACCACCATGATCAGCGGCCCGGGTGTGGTCTCGGCCAGGGCCAGGCCGCGGACCATCTCCCCCGGCGTCAGCCAGCCGTAGACCTCCACGGCCCGCTGGGCGACGAAGGCCAGCACCGCGTACGCGCCGCCGAAGGTGACCAGCGCGGTGCCGGAGAAGAACAGCCCCTGGGTGGTGAACACGCTGCCGGTGCCGAGGAAGAGCGCCACCGCGGCCACCGGCGCCCACCACACCACCAGCCCGATGGCCAGGATCCTGCCCGCCGAGCGCCGGCTCGGCCGCGCGTGGTGCAGGGCGTCGTCCGGGATCAGCGGCGCCGGCCCGCCGTCGCCGCCGTGCCCGTCGCCCGCCTTGAAGACGTGCGGGGCCAGCCGGTGCATCAGCCACCCGGCGAGGGCCGCGACGGCCACGACGATCGGGAACGGCACGCCGAACAGGGCCAGTGCGGTGAAGGCGGCCACGGCCAGAGCGACGAAGAAGGGGTGGGTGAGCGAGCGCTTGGCCACGCGGATGACGGCCTGGGCCACGATCGCGAGCACGGCCGGGGCGATGCCCGCGAACAGCGCGGTCACGACCGTGGTGTCCTGCCACAGGATGTAGACGGCCGAGAGGATCAGCAACGCCAGCATGCCGGGCAGCACGAACAGCGTCCCGGCCACCAGCCCGCCCCGGGTGCCGTTGAGCAGCCAGCCGACGTAGACGGCAAGTTGCTGGGCCTCCGGTCCTGGCAGCAGCATGCAGTAGTTGAGCGCGTGGTTGAAGCGCCCCTGGCCGATCCAGCGCTTCTCCTCCACCAGGGTGCGCTGCATGACGGCGATCTGCCCGGCCGGGCCGCCGAAGGTCTGCAGCGAGATCAGGAACCAGGCCCGCACGGCCTGCCGGAACGGGATCACGTCCTCGGACGTTCGGATCGTCATGGCGAGCCTTCCAGGGAGCGGACGGCGAGGTGGACCGCCGCGAGGCCGTACGCGAGGCCGCGCAGCGCCTGGGAGGTCCGCAGGCCGACCGCGCCCGTCACGCCGGCTCCCGCCCCAGCAGCAGGGCCCGCCGGTGGAACTCGTACAGGCCGTCGAAGACCGGCCCGGTGATCTCCAGCACGCGCTCGTCGTCGCAGATCATGGACAGCCCGCGCAGGATCACGTCCAGCCCGGGCGCCTCGGGCGCGTCGAAGCGCTCGTCGTCGATGTCGGCCTCGTGCACGATCTCGGCCAGCTTCCACAACACCGGGTCGTCCAGCTCGTACCGGCGCAGGATCGTCTCGAAGCTGCAGTCGCCGCCGTGATGCGACAACTCGGCGCCACGCATGTCGAACGGCGTCGCGTCCGCCGGCACCGCCGCGGGGTCGTCGACGAACACGAACTCCGGCTCCGGATCGAGGTGCCGCCGGATCAGCCAGGCACACGCCGCCCGGTCGATGTGCACGCCGGCACGCGTGGCCCACCTCATCGCACGACCTCGCCCGCGCCGATGCCGGAGCGAGCGTCGGAGCCGGAGCGAGCATCGAGGCCGGAGCGAGCATCGGGGCCGGTGGCGGCCAGCGCTCGCACCGCGCGCTGCGCGGCCTCACGCTCGGGCGGCGGGAAGTAGTCGCGCCGGCCGATCCTGCGCAGCTCGGCCTGCAGCCGCTTCACGACGCGGCCGCGCTCGCCGGGCCGGGCCTGCGCCGCCGCCCCGGCCTGCTCCAGCACCGCCCGGTACTCGGCCACCCGCGCGGAGCGCATCTCGGCGGCGATCGCCCTCTCCTGCGCGGCGCTGCCGGCCGCGGCCAGCCACACGGTGGAGCTGCCGCCCATCTCGCCGATCTCCTCGGCGATCCAGTCGATCTGCTCCCGGGTCCGGGCGTCGGCGGGCAGCGCGACCAGCCCGTCGCCCAGCCGCGCCACGCCCAGCCGGTCGAGCTTGCGCCAGATCGTGACCCGCAACGTCGACGGCTGGCGCGGGATCCGGTACGCCAGCAGCACCCACTGCCCCGCCATCCTGTCCTCCATGCGCAACCACAGTTACTGCAACCATGGTTACACAGGCCGTGCGAGGTATCCAGTCCGGCGTCCAGGCGGAATTTTGCGACGAAATGTCGTATCGTTTGCGACATAACGTCGCGTAAAGAGGTGCGGAGTGATGACGCGGGGAACCCAGCGGTTGATCGTCGTGACAGGAGCGTCCACGGGCATGGGCGCGTCAGCGGCCCGCGAGCTGGCTCGCCGGGGATTCCACGTCCTGGCGGGCGTGCGACGCGACCGTGACGCCGACTCCATGCGAGCGACCGGCGTCGAGCCGGTCATCCTCGACATCACCGAGCCCGAGCACGTGGCGGCGCTCGCCGCGCGGGTCGCCGGCGACCCGCGCGCGCTGCACGCGGTCGTCAACAACGCCGGCATCCAGGTGAACGCCCCGGTCGAGGCCCTGCCGATGACGCAGTGGCGGCGGGTGTTCGACGTCAACCTGTTCGGCCACGTCGCCGTCACCCAGGCGCTCCTGCCCGCGCTGCTGCGCAGCCGGGGACGCGTGGTCAACATCAGCTCGGTCGGCGGCAAGGCCGCCATGCCCACCTACGGCGCGTACGCCGGCGCGAAGTTCGCCCTGGAGGCGGTCAGCGACTCGCTGCGCCGGGAGGTCGGGCCGCTGGGCGTCCAGGTGGTCGTGGTCGAGCCCGGCGGCGTCCGGACGGAGATGGCCGCCCGCGGGATCGCCACGGCGAACCGGCTGGCCGCGCGCATGACACCGGAGCAGGACGAGCGTTACGGCAGTCTGGTGCGGGCGATCAACTCGCTGATGGACACCGGCACCTCGTCGGGCGTGAGCGCCGAGGCCGCCGCCCGGGTCATCGCCAAGGCGGTGACGGCCCGCAGGCCGCGCACCCGCTACACCGTCGGCCGGGACGCCGCCCTGATCACCCGCCTGACCCGGATCCTGCCCGACCGCACGCTCGACCGCGTCATCGCCGCCGGCCTGCGCCGCCACCACCCCGAGGCGGCCCACCGGGCCCTGTGACCGCTGAGCCGGATCTCGGGCGCCGGGCTCCCCCGTGAGGCGCACCGCCCGAGGACAGGAGAGGATGGGCGGATGCCGCGGATCCGGGGAGCCAGCATCGAGGAGCACCACGAGATGGTGTGGGACGACCTCGCCGAGGCCATGCGGCGGCTGCTGCCGGAGCGCGACTACGACTCGATCAACCTCGGCCACATCGCGGCCAGGGCCGGGCTCGCGCGCAACACGCTGTACAACTACGCCCGCGACAAGAGCGCCCTGGTCCTGGCGCTGACCGAGCGGGCGGGCCGGCCCGCGGTCGAGCGGGTGGCCGCGATCGCCGCCCGCTCCGCGGACCCGGCCGCGGAGCGGATGCGGGAGATCATCGTGGTGGTCCTGGAGGCGTTCAGGGACCCGATCATGCAGCTGATGTTCCGGCCGGGCTCCGAGCCGGCGGCCGCCGAGGCGCCGAAGGGGCCGGACAGCCCGTTCCACGCGATCGTGGTCGAGGTGGAGGACGTCGTCAGGGCCGGCATCGCGCGCGGCGAGTTCCACGACGCCGGCGACGTGCACCTCACGGTGGAGCTGCTGTCCGGTGTCATGCGCGCGGGCGCCGAACGCATCGGCCGCGACCCGGCCGCCTTCGCGGCCACGGTCCACGCGGCGCGGGAGATCGTCCTCGCGTCCCTGACCCGCCGTCCCGGGTGAGGGCCCGCCGGCGTACGGGCTCCGGCACGGGCCCGGTCGGCTCCGATCCACCTGGGCATATGATCGGCGGCATGGCGTTGCGACTGGTTCAGGTGAACATCAAGACCCGGGACGACTCGGCGCTCGGCCGGTTCTGGGCGGAGGCGCTCGGCTGGGGCGTCTCCAGCGAGGGGCCCGGCGTGACCAACCTCGAGCCCCCGGGCTTCGCCTGGCCCGACCCCGACGCCTTCTACATCGATCTCGTCGCCGTCCCCGACCCGGAAACGGTGAAGTACCGCGTGCACCTCGACCTCGCCACCACCTCCGCCGCCCATCAGGCGGAGCTGGTCGCGCGCCTGAAGGAGCTCGGTGCGACGCCCGCCGACGTGGGCCAGGGCGACGTCCCGTGGACGGTCCTGGCCGACCCGGAGGGCAACGTGTTCTGCGTGCTGGAGCCTCGGCCCGGCCACCGGGACACGGGGCCGGTCGCCGCGGTGGTGGTCGACTGCGCCGACCCGCGGGCCATGGCCCGGTTCTGGGACGAGGCGCTCGACTGGACCCTGCACGAGGTCACCGACGATCACGCCGTTCTGCGCTCGGCCAAGGGGGCCGGCCCGTACCTCGAGTTCCTTCGCACGCCCGGCACGCGGACCTGGTGGAACCGCATCCATCTCGACCTGCTGCCGGACCCCGTCGAGGACCAGGCCGCGGAGGTGGCCCGGCTGCGGGCCCTCGGCGCGAAGCCCGCCGACGTCGGCCAGGGCGACGTTTCGTGGAAGGTGCTGGCCGACCCGGAGGGCAACGAGTTCTGCGTCCTCGGGCGCGGCTGACGCGGAGCCGCGGGCCCGGCCGATCGATCACGCGGCCCGGCACGCTCCGAGGTCGTGCCCCGCACCCCCTAAGATCCCGCTCTATGATCATGCGTTTATCCGCGGGGGCGGCCATGGGCCTGGCCCTTCTCTCCGCCCCTGCGCTCGCCGAGCCGGTCAAGGGCGCTCCTGACCTGACCCACAACGCCCTCTACAAGGCGGCCAAGCTGCCCAAGGTCGCCTGCAAGCTGAACAAGGGCACGAGCACCGCCTCCACCAAGAAGTACGTCACCACCCTCGTCGGCTGCCTGAACAAGGCGTGGAAGCCGGCCATCAAGGGCTTCGTCGCGGTCAAGGTGGAGTTTAAGGACGCCGACGACAAGGAGTCCTGCTCCACCGGCATGGACGTCAGCGGCTCCTTCTCCGAGATCTGCGCCACGCGGATCCGCGTCCGGCTGGCCGACGACTGGGTCAAGGCCAGGAACGACGTGGCCGTGTTCACGTCCATCGTCAGGACGTGGGGCGGGGTGGTGACCGGGCAGACCGGCATCGGGAAGGCGTGGTGGGCGCTGGAGAACGACGCCTCCGAAGCCGTCATGAACGAGCACAACCGCCGCTACTACCTGCAGATCGACTGCTTCTCCGGTGTGTCGGCCAAGGCGGTCGGGCGTCAGGTCAAGGACTGGAAGCCGGTCGTCAAGGTGCCGGAGTTCTGGAAGAACAGGTTCCACGGCAAGACCGCGAACCGCCTCTACTGGCTGGATAAGGGATACAAGTCGGGCAAGCCGGGCGCTTGCAACACCTGGACGGCGAGCTCGTCCCGGGTCGCCTGAACCGGGCGGCCCGAACGGCCGGCCGGAGCGATCCGGCCGGCCGCGAGGCCAGGGCTGACGAGCCGGGGGATCAGCGCATCGCGCTCGTGGCGCGTTCGATCTTCTCGCTCGGGTACGGCGTCGTCCTGCTGGTGCCGTACAGGTCCCAGTAGAAGTCGTTCATGGCCGCCGCCACGGGCGCGTACCGGCGGATCACCGCGGCGGCGGCCGGCGGAGCCCCGGCGGGGTCCGCGCCGTCCGCGCACGCACGGATGTAGGCGTTGCGCCGCCCCTGTCTGCCGTCCGATGACATCGGCACTCCGCAGACGTTGGTGACGAGCCAGTTCACCAGCCGCATCAGCGCGTACCCGAGGTCGTGGGTCCGGTTGCGCTCCAGGAAGCCGATCTCCTGCTCGGACAGGTCGAACCGGGAGGAGGTCGCCAGCCCGAGGTCGGCGATGTACAGGCGCTCACCGTCGGTGAGGATGTTGCCGAAGTGGCCGTCGAAGTGGATCAACCCCTGACCGTTCATGAAGGCCACGTCGGTGAGCAGGCACGACTCGACCATGGCGCACGCGGCCGTCACAGCGTCCTGGCCGGCGGTGGATCGGGCGGCGAGCCAGTCGTCGAGGGTGTAGGGGATGAACTCCTGGAACAGCACGATGCCGGCCGAGGCGCGGGCAAGGGCGTGCAGCCGGTCCCGTACGGCCGGGGATCCGCCCCAGTACCGCACGGCCGCCTCGACGTCGGCGTGCTCCTCGGTGGGTGGCGGCGCTCCTGGCAGCACCCGCCAGTGGTACAGCAGCGGAAAGGCCGCACTGCGCCCGGCCAGGACCCAGTTGGTGGTCATGACGCCGGCCGCGAGTTCACGCCAGGCGCCGAAGCCCGGCGTGCCGATGGCGGCGAGCCCGTACTGGCAGAACGGAGGCAGCCCGAACAGGTTCGCGGTGGACATCACGTTGCCCGCGCGGCGTTCCAGGTCGGTCAGCGGGATTCGCTTGGCGAAGACCGGCACGCCGTCGATGTCCAGCAGGACCGAGGTGCCGCCGATCCCCGAGCCCAGAAGCTGCGCCCGCTCCAGCGACTCGCCGAGCCGGCGGTCGCTGTGCAACGCCAGCGCGCTCGCGACCTCGCCGTATCTGCTGACACGCCCACCGTGGGACATGTCCAGGCGTGTGTCTCGCGGTCCCAACGGCAGGCACCCCCGTGATCGACTTCGCGTGGTAGACGCTACACCGCGCTGGACGCGGTGTTCGGACGGGTCGATGCCGTCGAGATGACAGAGCGATCTGCGGCGCGCCAGAATGCGGGGCCGGCCAGCGTCTACCGCAACTGGAGGATCTCCCATGCGCCGACCCCTCGGGTTACTCACCGCAGCCGCCGCCCTGGCCACCATGGCCGCCATGGCCACGCCGGTCAGTACCGCGCACGCGGTCACGGCGCCCGCATCCGGCGCCGCCAGGGTGGGAACGGCGCAGGAGAACATGGTCGTGCGGCTGGTCAACGCCCGGCGGGCGAAGAAGGGCTGCCGGGCGCTCAAGCACCACCGGCAGCTCCACCGGGCCGCCCGCGGACACTCGGCCGACATGGCGGAGCACAACTACGTCTCGAGCACCTCCCGCGACGGCCGATCCTTCGTGGACCGCATCAAGGAGGCCGGCTACACCGGCGGCACCAGGTGGGCGGAGAACCTCGCCAAGGGCCAGCGCACCCCGGCCGCGGTCGTGCAGTCCTGGATGAACGCCTCCGGGACCAAGGCCACCATCTTGGACTGCAGGCTGACCTTCATCGGGGTCGGAGCGGCCGAGGAATCCGGCGGGGCGATCTACTGGACCTCGGACTTCGCCGCCGAGTAACCCGGCGTGAGAAATCCGAGGCGGTCACCCGGGCTCGGGTGCCCGCCCGCCTTGATCTTGACGGGACGGCGTCGTGCTCCGTGACTAGACTGCCGCCATGACCACGGAGTCGTCCCCTCTCACCATCGCTCAGCTCGCCGAGCTGGCCGGAGTCTCCACCGCGACGGTCTCCAAGGTCGTGAACGGCCGCTCCGAGGTCTCCTCAGAAACCCGCGCCGCCGTGGAGGAGCTCATCCGCCGGCACGGCTACCGCCGCCAGCGCCGCCGCTCCACGCCGACGACCCTGGTGGAGCTCGTCTTCCACGCGCTGGAGGGCGACTACCCCGTCGAGATCACCAAAGGCGTGGCGGACGTCGCGCGCCGGCACGACCTCACGGTGGGCATCTCGGACCTGCGCCATGACCACACCGCGGCGGACGCCTGGCTGGAGGGGGTGCTGCGGCGCCGCCCGAGCGGCGTGATCGCGGTGTTCTCCGGCCTGACCGAGACCCAGCACGAGCAGCTCGCCCGGCGCGAGATCCCGCTCGTCCTGCTGGATCCGGCCGACGCTCCCGCGCGCAACATCCCGTCGGTCGGCGCGGGCAACTGGAACGGCGGCCTCATCGCCACCCGCCACCTCCTGGAGCTCGGGCACCGCCGCATCGCCATCATCACCGGCCCCGACGCCGCGCTGTCGAGCCGGGCCCGCCTCGACGGTCACCGGACCGCCCTCGACATGGCCGGCGTGCCCGCCGACCCGGAGCTGATCGGCCGGGGCGACTTTCTCATCGAGGGCGGCCTGGCCGAAGCGCACCGCCTGCTGCGCCTGCCCGACCGGCCGACCGCGATCTTCGCCACGAACGACGGCCAGGCCATCGGCGTCTATCACGCGGCCCACCAGCTCGGCCTGCGCATCCCGGACGATCTCAGCGTCATCGGCTTCGACGACATGCCGTCGGTGCGGTGGACCATCCCGCCGCTGACCACCATCCGCCAGCCTCTCACCGAGATGGCCGCCGCTGCCACCTCGATGGTGCTGACGCTGGCCCAGGGCGAGCCGCTGCCGCAGAGCCGCGTCGAACTGGCCACCGAACTCGTCGTACGCGAGAGCACCGCGCCTCCCAGGCACCCGCCCGCCTGAGCACCCGGACGGCGGGGATCCCTCGCGGTGAGCAGGGCCTCGGCCTCCAGGCGGGCGACGTGCTGGCCGACGCGCCGGTGCAGGCCCATGCCGAATCCGACGTGGCCCGGAGGGGTCGCGGGACAGGTCGAAGGCGTACGGGTCGTGCCAGCGGCGCGGGTCGTGGTTGGCCGCGCCGAGGAACATGGGGATCTTCCTGCCTCCGGGGATGGCGGTGCCGCCGATGGCGACGTCGCGGTCGGCGGTGCGGAAGAAGGTCTGCACCGGGGACTGCCGGCGCACCGCCTCGTCGAAGTCGACCCGGACCAGGCCGGGCCGCTCGCGCAGGCGCCGCCACTGGGCCGGGTGGGTGGCGAAGGCGTACAGGGCGGCGGCCGGGCCGCGCTGCCGCTGGCCACCACCGTCCGGCTGGTGGACGAGCTGACCCGGCACGGGCTGCCGGCCCGCGACGAGCAGCGCCGCGTGCGCATCGGCACCCGCATGTGGGAGCCGGCCCAGCGTGCCTCGCCGGTGCGCACGCTGCGCGAGACCGCCATGCAGTTCATGGGCGACCTGCACCACGTGGTCGGGCCCTCTCTCCGTGCCCGTCCGGGTGGCCGGGCACGTGGTGGCCGGGCTCGGCCTGGTGGTGCCCGACGACGAGCACGCCTGGGCCCTGATCCGCGTCGCTGCAGCTCACCGGCCTGGCCCTTGAGCGGGCCCTCGGCCCGCGGCCGGGACGGCTCGACGCCGATCCGGAGCCGGATGGCTGACGCCGCACGGGATTGTCGGTGTGACGATCTATCGTCCCGGCCATGACTTCAGCGACGCAGGCGTACACGTACGCCGCGCCCTCCTCCCTCATCGACGGTCGTCTCGGCTTGGCGACCTCCGGCGGCCGGGCCCTGTCCGGCCCCGCCGTGGCCCCCCGGTTCTTCAGCGGCGTGGTGACCCGGGCGGCCCCCGCCGCGGCGGCCCTGCTCGGCGTCGCCGATGTGGCGCTGGCCCGCTACCACCAGCCGCAGGCGCGGCCCGGCTGGGTGCGGGACCCGGTGGTGACGTGCAACGGTGACCGGTTGCGGTTCGAGTCGTTCTCGGCCTGCGGCGGCGTGTACGCCCGGCTCGACCTGCTGAGCGGCGCGCTCGACGGCGAGGTGTTCGACCGGGGCACCACCAACGTCGATGTGAACGCGCCGCTGCGGGAGGCGCTGGTGCGCATCGGCCCGCGTGATCCGCTGCACCTGGGGGTGGGCCTCGACGAGCTGGTCGTGACCACGATGGACGGCGCGGTGGTGGAGAAGAAGGTGCCGCTGCCCGAGCGCTGGTTACGCGGGTTCGCCGAGGTGCAGGTCATCGCCTCGGGCATGGACCAGCGCGGTGAGCTGACCGGCATGGCGGCGGTGCGGTTCCTGCGCGGGCTGCCCAGGAAGGGCACGGTGTGGGTGGCGCAGGCCGGGCGGGAGCTGAGGGTCAGCGACCGCCCGGTTCCCGGCGCCGTCCAGCTCGCCGGCCCCAACCGGCTCGGCACCCTCCTGCCGCTGCTGCGCTTCGCGAAGTCCCTGCGCATGTACGGCCCGGCCGACGCCGCCTCCAGCGCGTGGGAGCTGGAGCTGCCGGGCATGCGCTACACGCTCACCCTCTCGCCCGAGCGCTGGCGCGGCTTCTCCGGCGAGGGCGCGGTGCTCGACGACCTGGCCACCGACGAGGCCGAGAACGACGCCGACGTGGTGGGCATGCTGCTCAACTTCGAGCCCGAGGTCGAGATCGGCCTGCTGGCCGACCGGGCGGGCATCTCCGCCGGCCGGGTGCGGGCCGCGCTGACGCAGCTCGGCGTCGCCGGCCGGGTCGGCTACGACCTGTCGGAGGCCGCCCACTTCCACCGCGAGCTGCCCTACGACAAGGACAACGTGATCCTGCTCAACCCGCGCCTGGCCAAGGCGCGCAAGCTCGTCGAAGCGGGCGCCGTGCGCCTCGAAGGCGAGCTGGCCACCGTCCGCACCGCGGGCGGCGCGCGCCGGGTCTCGCTGACCGACGGCTCCTGCACCTGCGAGTGGTGGTGGGACCATCGCGGCTCCCGGGGGCCGTGCAAGCACGTGCTGGCCGCCCGGATCGTCGCCCGCGCCGCCGTGGAGGTCTCCCGATGACGCTCTGGGCGCAGATCCGCGACCTGGTCACCCGTAACCAGGTCACCCCGCTGGCCGACCGGCTGGTCAAGCTCACCGAGGAGGAGCGCGCCGAGCTGGGCGGGCGGTTGCCCGGCCTGGTCAAGGAGCTGCGCCGGGCCCGCACCGAGCAGGCGCGGGCCGAGTACCCCGACGACTTCGAGGAGCTGGCCTCATGGGAGGTCGGCGACATGCTCGACGAGCTGGCCGGCGCGCTGCTGCTGGCCGGTGCCGGCGTCATCACCGGCCCTGCGGCCGCCGTGACGTGGATGACCAGCCGCGACGTCAACCGCCGCTGGGCCGAGGCGCCCGACGTCGCCCAGGTGTGCCGGGTGGCGGCCACCCGCCCCCTGGAGTGGCGTCGCGAGGTCGCGGTCCGGCTGGCCCAGCGGGTGCGCCGTCCCGCCGACCGCATCGCGCCGCTGGCCGTGGCGCTGCTGCGCGAGTCCGGCGCCGTGCCGCCCGACCACGATCCGCTGGTGGCCGCATGGCTCGCCGAGCCGGGCGTGCCCGCCTGGCTGTCCACCCCGGGCATGGCCGGTGATCCGCTGACTCCCGTGCTGCTGCCCCGGATCTTCACCGCCGACGGCGCGGGCCGCGCCCTGCGTGACGAGCGGCTGGAGCCCCGGCCGACCCGCTGGCTGGCCGCCGCCCGCGAGCTGCCCAGGGAGCAGGTGCTCGACGGTTGCGTGAGCCGTTTCCTGCGCGGCGGCGAGGCGCAGGACCTGCGTTTCTTCGTCCGGCTGCACACGCTGCTCGACCCCACGCCCGCCGAGTCGGCTCCCCGCCTGCGCGACTACCTGCGGCTGTTGCCGTCGGCTCCGGGCACGGTCGCCGAGCTGGCCGCCGGGCAGGTGCGCAAGGCGATGCCGCTCGGCCACGCCGACCTGGTGGAGGCGGTCGAGGCGCTCACCTTCCGCGACGAGGCCAAGCTCGCCGCCACGGGCCTGCGCTGGCTCGACCAGGCGATCCGGGCCACTCCCGGGGCCGCCGCCGATTTCGTGACCGCGCTGACCACGGCGTACGCGCACAAGTCCTTCGACGTGCGCAACCGCGCGGTCGAGCTGACCCTGAAGCACGCCGGCCTGTTCGCCGGCGACGCCGAGGCGATCCTGGACGGCGCCGGCCACCTGCCCGCCGACCTGGGCGCGAGGCTGGCCGAGCGGTTCGGCGGGGAGGCCCCGGCCGAGGAGCTGCCGGAGCGGAAGGAGTTCCCGCCACTGCCCGAGGTGCCGCAGGCGCGGCGGTTCCCCGAGCCGTCGATCTTCCCGGGTCATCACGAGGGCTGGGTCGGCCAGGAGCGCTGGCTGGCGGCCTTCGTCGCCGGGATCGCGGGCGACCGGGCGGGGCTGTGCCGCGAACTCGGGCCCCACGTCGAGCAGGACCAGGGCTACTGGCGCTCCGCGGAAGCGTACCTCCACCCCGGCGGCTGGCAGTCGGCGCTGGCCGCCGAGCTCGTCACCCCCGGCAGCGTGCCGGAGGTGCCGCCGATCGGGCCGGAGAAGTTCTGGGACGGCGCGAACTACTCCGTCAGCGTGCGCACGCTCATCCGCGGCGAGGAGCCCCGCCCGGAGCCGTCGCGCCGGCAGATCGCGATCGGCAGCTTCGGCTTCCACCGGGCCGGCCGCTTTCTCGACGACGACACCCCGATGCGGGTCTTCTCCATCACCTGGACCAGCGACGACGGCCCGGACGGAGCGGTGGCCCACGAGGGCGACCAGCCGATCCCCTTCGCCAAAGGCCGCATCCACCTGTACGGTCCCCCCGCCGACGTCGTGGAGGACGAGGGGTTCTGGCCGGACCGCCCTCATCCGGTGCGGTCGAAGCCCGGTGTCCTGTACGACGACTCCGAGGAGGCCATGCCGTTCTTCATCCTCGACGACGCCTACGAGCGCATGGCCGAGCTCGGCGTGGACCCCGGCAGGATCGCGGCCATGCGGGCGGGAGAGCAGGTGCCCCCGCCGGGCCCGGACGAGCCGCTCGTGCGGGTGGTCGTCGACTTCATCCCGCCCCGGCTGCGCTCCTACCTGCCCGAGCCGCTGCCCGAGCACGAGGAGTGGCGGCGGCGCAACCGGCTGCCCCACGCCAACGGCGTCGCCCCGCCGCACGACTTCCTGCTGCACCGCTACGCGGAGCTCGCCGAAGCGCTCCGCACCGGCGCCCTGCCACCGGTGCTGCTGGCCACGCCCACCTGGACGAGCGGCCACCTCGACCCCGGCGTGCTGGTCGACCGGCTGGAGACCTGCGCCGCCGCCGGCGTGGAGCCGCTCCAGGCCGACCTGGCTCAGGCGCTGCTGCGGTTGCCCCGGGGCACCCACCAGGCGGAGGCCGGCCGGGCCGCCGGGATCGGCTCGGAGGCGGCGCGCTCGGCCGCCCGCTGGCTCGCCGGCGGCGGCCTGGCCGACCCGGAGTGCGGCCACGTGTGGCAGCACATGGCCGGCGCGTCCATGGCCGACTTCGGCGACGGCGAGCCGGAACACTTCACCGGGGTCAGGCTGCAGCCCGTGCTGCGGGTGACGGCCCCGACCGGCCATCGGCTGATCGACGAGGTGCTGCTGCGCGAGCCGTACAGCTGGAAGGCCGACGAGTCCGGCGGCCTGCTGGGCACCTGGCCCGCCATGCTGCCCTCGCACCGCGAGGTCGCAGCCGTCAACTTCCTGCCCTTCCTGCTGTACGGCCGCTGGGACTGGGGGGTGGCCCCGGCCGACCTCACCGGCCTGGAGATCGCCCAGGGGCCGCTGGGCGAGGCCACGGCGGTGATCGTCGCCTTCTTCCTGGCCGACAGCACGCGGGGCCTGATCCCGCTGGTCCTGCGCATGGCCGCCAGGGGCGAGCTGCCCGCCGAGGCGATCGGCCGGCAGCTCGCGCTGGTGCTGCGCCGCACCTGGAAGGAGACCCGCCCCGCCATCGCGGCCCTGACGGAGCTGGCCGAGGCCGGCGGCCACCACGAGGTGTGGCGCATCCTGCGCGCCCTGCTGCCCGAGCTGCTCCCCGGCGCGGGACGGCGCACCACCGTGACGCACGCCGAGCTCGTCGCCTTCGCCGCCGGGGTGGCGCGCTGGACCGGCGCGCGCGGGGAGATCCCGGTCGTCGCGCAGTTCGCGCGCAGCCGCCGGACGACCCGTTTCGTGCACGAGTGCAAGCGCCTGCACGCCCAGCTCACCGGAGCCCCGTCGTGACCCGCTCGCGCCGTGACGCCGGTTCGTCAGCCGGCCAGGGCGAAGCCGGCCGCCGCCTCCGCGTGGATCCGGGCGCTCGGCAGCACCGGGACGGAGGTGTCCTTGTCGCTGATCAGCAGCTCGATCTCCGTGCAGCCGAGGATGACGCCTTCCGCGCCGTCGTCCGCGAGGCCGGCGACGATCCGGGCGTACGCGTCCCTGGACGGCTCCCTGAGCACCCCGCGCACCAGCTCGTCGAAGATCACGTGGTGGACCAGCTCCCGCTGCTCGCGGCGCGGGACGACCACGTCGAGGCCGTGGGCGGCCAGCCGGTCGCGGTAGAAGGGCTGCTCCATGGTGAACCGGGTGCCCAGCAGGCCGACCTTGCGCATGCCCCTGGCGCGGACCTCCGCGCCCACGGCGTCGGCGATGTGCAGCACGGGCACGCTCGTGGCGCGCGCCACGTCGTCGCTGACGCGGCTGAAGGTGTTGCTGCAGACGAGCAGGACGTCGGCGCCCAGGTCCTCCAGCTTCCTGCCCGCGTCGGTCAGCAGCGTGCTCACCTCGTCCCAGCGGCCGGCGAAGACGAGGTTCTCGACGGTCGTGTAGTCGATCGACCAGATGAGGCTGTTGGCGGAATGGCTGCCGCCGAGCCGCTCGCGTACCCGCTGGTTGATGATCTGGTAGTAGATCACCGTCGATTCCCAGCTCAATCCGCCGATGAGGCCGATGGCGCGCATGAAACTCCGTTTCGATAGTCGGTGACAGCGATCGCCCCGTCAGAGGGCGGCCAGGGCGCGGGCGCAGGCGCCGAGCCCGATCTCGCTGGAGGCCTTGACGAACACCACGTCTCCCGGCTCGATCAGCTCGGTGGCCAGCGTGACGGCGCCGGCCACGTCCTCGACGGGGTGGACGGCCACGCCCCGCGCGGCCCGCGCCATGGCGAGCGGATCCCCGGCTCCGACGGTGATCAGCACGTCGAAGCCGAGATCGGCCACCAGCCGGCCGATCTCCGTGTGCCTGGCGCGGGAGGCTTCGGCCTGCTGTCCCATCGCACCGAGCACGGCGACCGTACGGCGGCCGCCGGCCAGGGCCTTCGCCGCCCGCAGCCCGGCCCGCATGGACTCGGGGCTGGCGTTGTAGGCGTCGTTGACGACGGTGACGCCGTCACGTCGTTCGACGATCTCCAGGCGGCCCGCCGAGCGCCGCCGCGCGGCGTTCAGCCCCTCGGCGATCTCGGCGGCGCCCAGGCCGAGCGCGGTGGCGGCGGCGGCCGCGGCCAGGGCGTTGCTCACCTGGTGCTCGCCCATGAGGCCGAGCTCGACCGGGGCGCGGCCGGAGGGCGTCACCAGCTCGAACACGGGTCGCGCGCGGGCGTCCATCCGCACGTCCTCGGCTCTGACCGTCGCCTCCGGCGACCTGCCGTACAGCAGGATCGCGGCCCTGGTGCGGCCGGCCATGCCCATCACGTACGGGTCGTCGGCGTTGAGCAGCGCGAACCCGTCCGCTCCCAGCGCCTCGACCAGCTCGCCCTTGGCCTCGGCCACGTCGGCCGGCCCGCCGCCCATCCGCTCCGCGTGCGCGCTGCCGACGTTGAGCACCAGCCCGACCCGGGGCGGCGCGATGCCGGTCAGGTAGGTCAGGTCGCCCTTCCTGCTCGCGCCCATCTCCAGCACCAGGTAGCGGGTGGTCGCGTCGGCACGCAGCACGGTGAGCGGCAGCCCGAGCTCGTTGTTGAACGACCTGTCGGTGGCGACCGTCGGGCCGTGCCGTTCGAGCACCTGGGCCAGCAGGTCCTTGGTCGTGGTCTTGCCCACGGAGCCGGTCAGGCCGATCACGGCCGGGGTGATCCGCCCGAGCGCGTGCCCGGCCAGCAGGCCGAGCGCGGTCTGGACGTCCTCGACCACGAGGGCGGGCACGCCGACGGGCCTCGACGCCAGCACGGCGACGGCGCCGGACGCGACCGCGACCGCCGCGTAGTCGTGGCCGTCCACGTTGGCGCCGGCCGTCGCCGCGAACAGGCCGCCGGGGACCACCTCGCGCGAGTCGACCGCGGAGGGCGCCGTCACCGGCGCCGTCGGGTCCGGCGCGTCGTGCAGGCCGGCGCCGAGCAGCCGCGCGATCTCCTGCAGCGTCATGGGGATCACGAGCCGCTCCTGGCGCACGCCAGGTCGATGAGGCGGCGCAGCAGCTCCGGGTACGGGACCCCGCTCGCCGCCCAGGCCCTCGCGTAGACGGAACGCGAGGTGAAGCCGGGCATGGTGTTGATCTCCCCCACGTAAAGGCGTCCCGTGTCCCGCTCGTAGAGGAAGTCGACCCGGGCCAGGCCGTAGCCGCAGATCGCCCGGAAGGCGCGCAGGCTCAGCTCCCGCACCTCCTCGGCCACGCGTTCCGGCAGCACGGCGGGGATGGTGGCGATCTCGGCGCTGCTGAGGTACTTGGCCTCGTAGTCGAGCCAGTCGCCGGACACGATGAGCTCGCCCGGCACCGAGACGTCCGGCGTGTCGTAGCCGCCGAGCACGCCGCAGATGAGCTCGCGCGCGGACACGCCCTGCTCGACGACGACCACCCGGTCGTAGGCCAGCGCCAGCTCCACTCCCGCGCGCAGCTCCGCCATGGAGGTCACGCGGGAGATGCCGATGGAGGAGCCCATGTTGGCCGGTTTGACGTACATCGGCCAGTCGAGCGACTTCACCAGGGCCCAGTGGTCGGTCGTGGCGCGCCAGTCGTGCCCGGTGAACCACACGTGCGGGGTGAGCGGGAGATCCTCCGCCAGGAACGTGCGCCGCATCGCGACCTTGTCCATCGCCACGGCCGAGGCCAGCACGCCGCAGCCCACGTACGGGATGCCCAGCGTCTCCAGGTGCCCCTGGAGGACGCCGTCCTCGCCGAATGGCCCGTGCAGCACGGGGAAGACCACGTCCACCAGCGCGGGCCGCAGCTCCACCGGCCACCTGCCCTGCCGGTCGATGATCACCGGGACCGGCTCGTACCGGTCCCTCGGCAGAGCGTCCAGCACAGCCTGCGCCGATTGCAGCGACACCTCGTGCTCGGCGGACGGCCCGCCCGCCAGCACGGCCACGCGCAAGCGTTCAGTCACGATCGATCAGCCTTCCCTCAGTGGCATGGAGACGGCCGGGCCTGCCGCTGGGGAACGGGCGCCGGTCGGCTTCATCCACTGTCGGCCGGAAGTGTCCTCGCGTCGTCAGCGCGATGTCATGGTTGTGTCACGGCCGGCGGGAACCGCTCAGTCCTCCTTGCCGCCGCGGCAGAACCGGGCGAACTCCTCGCTCATGGACCGCGCCGTCTCCGCCACCGCGGGGCCGTCGCCCGTGAGCGGGGTGCCGTGGGTGCCGAGGTAGAGGGGCACGTCCACGAGGTGGCAGGCGCCCAGGGCGACCCCGTCGTGGCTCATCGGCGAGCGGTGGCGGCAGACCAGGTGACGGGCGGGGGCGCGGTGGGCCGTGACGATCTCGTCGGCGGGGCCGCCGAAGATCTCCTGGGTGTCCAGGCCTTCCTGTCCGATGGCGGTGAACAGGCGGGTCTCCTCGGCCGTCGTCGTCACCAGGAGCGGCACCGGCGCGGCGGTGCCCGCGCGGATCGCGTCCACGGGGTGGACGGCCAGCAGGTCGCCGTCCACGACGGGCGCCACGGGCAGCAGCCCGCCGGCCGCCGCGGCTCCGCTCCCGGCGCGGGCGCTCACGTGCCCGGGCTCGGCGCGGGCGCCGACGGCCGCGGCCTCGGCGGCCATCAGGTCCGCGAGCGGCACCTCGTACGGGTCCCGGCCGCCGAGCGCCTCGGCGGCCGTCCCCGTCCAGGCGCGGGCCTGGCCCGGGGTGAGGAAGCCGTACGGAACGGGGCTCATGGCCGCGGCCCTGGCGAACAGGCCGGGGGCGCAGGTCATGAGGGCCAGCACGCAGGTGCCGCCCGCCGAGTGGCCGGCCAGGGTGACCCGGGCGGGGTCGCCGCCGAAGGCCGCCGCGTTGCCGCGCACCCAGTTCAGGGCGGCGATCTGGTCACGCAGGGCCAGGTTGGCGGGCACGCCGTCGCCGTACCAGAGGCCGGGCAGGCCGAGCCGGTAGTTGACGGTCACCACGACCAGGCCGTGGTCGCGGGCCAGGGCGGTGCCGTCGTACATCGCCTGGGCGCCGGAGCCGAACACGAACGCGCCGCCGTGCAGGAACACCAGCACCGGCCGGCTGCCCTCGCAGGAGGGCGTCCAGACGTTGAGGTGCAGGCAGTCCTCCGCCGACGTGGCGGGGTCGAGCTCCAGGCCGGGCACCCAGGCCATGCGGCCGGGCCGCTGCGGCGCGGGCGGGCCGGGCGTGACGGCGTCCCGCACTCCGTCCCAGGGCGTGGCGGGCTCCGGCGCGGTCAGGCGCCGGGCGGGCGCGGCGTACCGCACGCCCTTGAACGCCAGCGCCCCGCCCTCGGCGAGGCCGCGCAGCGTGCCGAGGGGTGTGCGGGCGAGCGCCGGCCCCGCGGGGGTGCGGGCGGACGTCATCGCGCGAGCCCGAGGAAGGCCGCGGCGTTGCCGCCGAGGATGGCCGCGCGGGCGGCGTCGTCCAGCTCGGGGCAGTCGCGCACGGTCGAGCCCGGCTCCTGCTCGCCGAGCGGGAACGGGAAGTCGGTGCCCAGCATGACCCGCTCGGCGCCCATCACCTCGACCAGCAGCCGCAGCGCGCGCGGGTCGAACACGGCCGAGTCGACGTGGAAGCGGTCGGTGTACGCCGACGGCGGCCGGGGCGAGTGCGCGCGTACGAGGTCGCGGTTGTGCCAGGCGTTGTCGGCCCGCCCGAGCAGGAAGGCGAAGCTGCCCCCGCCGTGGCAGAAGCACAGCCGCAGCGAGCGCGGCAGCCGCTCGAACGCGCCGGAGAGCATCAGCGACAGGATGCCGAGCTGCGTCTCGGCCGCCATGCCGACCAGCCACGGCAGCATGTGGCCTGACATGCGGTCGGCTCCCAGCATGTCCCAGGGGTGCACGAGCACCGGCATGTCCTGCTCGGCGCAGTGCGCGAGGAACGCCACGATGTCCGGGTCGTCCAGGTTGCGCGGGCCGACGTGGTTGCCGATGTGCACGCCGCGGTGCCCGGCCTCCTTGGCCTCGCTGACGGTCCTGGCGGCCAGGCCCGCGTCCTGCAACGGCACCTGGCACAGCGGCAGCAGCCGGTCGGGGGCCTGCGCGCAGTAGGCCAGGATCCGGTCGTTGACCATGGCGCACCACTCGGCCGCGCGGGCCGCGTCGGCGGCGTAGCCGAACAGCAGCGGCGTCGAGGAGACCGCCTGCACGTCCACGCCGGTCCGGTCCATGGCGGCCACGCGGGCCCCGGCGTCCCACAGCTCCGGAGTGACGGGGCGGTAGTCGTCCTCGCCGCTCATCATCATGCCCTCGCGCAGCCAGGGCTCCCCCGCGCCGGCGAGCATCCTGGCCTCCTCGCGGGTGATCCGCGGGAAGACGTGCGTGTGAACGTCGATCACCGTCACCGGACCACCGGCCGCAGCTCGTCCGGCCAGTCCTTGCCGGGGTGCTCGGCGCCGCAGTGCGGGCAGGTGCGGTCGCCCTCGTGGAAGGCGCGGAAGACCGGCGGCAGGTCGTCCACGATCGACTCGAGCTGCACCTCGGCCCGGTGGACGAGCCGGTGGCAGCTCATGCAGTACCACTCGAAGGCGTCCAGATCGCCCTGCGGCCGGGCGAACTCGACGACCAGCCCGATCGAGCCGGGCACCGGCCGCTGCGGCGAGTGCCGGACGTGCGGCGGCAGCAGGAAGACGTCGCCCTCCCTGATCTGGAGGTCCACGGGCGGCTTGCCCTCCTCCTCCATCACCCTCAGCACCATGCCGCCCTTGAGCTGGTAGAAGAACTCCTCGATGGGATCGTCGTGGAAGTCGGTGCGCTGGTTGGGCCCGCCCACGACGGTGACCATGAGATCGGCGTCCTTCCAGATCTGCGCGTTGCCGACCGGCGGCTTGAGCAGATCCTGGTGCTCGTCGATCCACTTCTGGAGGTTGAAGGGGGGCATCATGGCCGGCTCCTCTGCGGTAGATGGGCGATGCAGGAGATCTCGATGAGCAGGTGCGGGTGCGGGAGCTGGTGGACGGCGACCGTGGTGCGGGCGGGGCCGCTCTCGTCGAAGAACTCGCCGTAGACCTCGTTGTAGCCGCCGAAGTCGTTCATGTTGACCAGGTACGTGGTCACGCTGACCACGTCGGCCAGGCTTCCTCCGGCGGCGGCGAGCAGGTCGGCGACGTTCTCGATGACCGCCCTGGTCTGCTCGCGGATGTCGAGGCTGGTGGTGCCCAGCTCGTCCGCGCGGGCCCCGGCGAAGGTGCCGTCGGGGCGGCGCGAGCTGGTGCCGGAGACGAACACGAACTCGCCTGCCCGCCTGACGTGCGGGAACCGGCCGCGAGGGCGGGCCTTGCCCTCCACCAGCAGAGCGTCGTTCGTCATCGGGTGGTCACCTCCACGTGGCCGAGCCCGGCGGCGGCGACGCGCACGTGCGCGCCGGCGGGCAGCGGGACGGCGGCGGTGGCCGCGCCCGCGAGCACGACCCAGCCGGGCTGGAGCTCGATGCCGGCGGCGGAGGCCAGCCGGGCGGCGGCGGTCAGGGAGCGGAGCGGGTCGCCGAGGATGGCGGCCGACGAGCCGCTCGCCACCGGCCGGCCGTCTATCTCCATGAGCAGGCCGAGGTTGGCGACGTCGCGCGGGCGGTGCCAGGGGCCGTGGCCGAACCCGCAGGCCGAGGCGTTGTCGGCGATGACGTCGGCCAGGGTGAAGCTGAAGCCCTCGTAGCGGGAGTCGAGCACCTCGTAGCCGACGGCGACGCCGCCGACGGCCGCCGCGGCGTCGGCCGGGGTGCGTACGGGCCGCTCCAGCAGGAAGGCGATCTCCGGCTCGATCCGCGGGTGGATGAGGCCGGCGGTGTCGAGGTCGTTCCGGACGAGCATGGCGTCGGTGAGCAGGCCCCAGATGACGTCGTCCACGCCCATCTGGACCATCTTGGCGCGGCTGGTGAAGCCCATCTTGACGCCGATGACGCGCTCGCCGCGGGCCAGCCGCCGCTCGATGGTGGCGCGCTGCACCTGGTAGGCGGCGGGCACGCCGAGGTCGGCCGTGCCGGTCAGGCGCGGGACGGCACGGCCCGCCAGGGCGGCCTCGTCCAGCAGCCCGGCCAGCGCGTTCACCTCGTCGTCCAGGAGTCCGGCCGGCGCGTTCACCTCGTCGTCCAGGAGTTCGGGCGGCACGTTCACGTGGTCTCCCCTTCCGCGGCGGCGAAGGCCGCGCGCACGTCTCCGAGCCCGTCGATGCGGGCCTCCAGCACGTCACCCGGCCGTACCGGGACGACGGGGCCGAGCGCCCCGGTCAGCACCGTGTCGCCGGCCCGGAGCGGCTGCCCGAGTACGGCCAGCGTGTCGGCCAGCCAGACGGCGGCGTGCAGCGGGTGGCCCAGGCAGGCAGCCCCGACGCCGGTCGACACCTGCTCGCCGCGCCGCTCCATGACCATCCCGGCCAGCCGCAGGTCCACCTCGCGCAGCAGGACGGGGCGGGTGCCGAGCACGTACAGGCCGGAGGAGGCGTTGTCGGCGACGGTGTCGGCCAGCGTGATGTCCCAGTCGCGGATGCGGCTGCCGACCACCTCGATGGCGGGCAGCGCGAACGCGGTCGCGGCGATCACGTCGGCGACGGTGTGCCGCTCGTGCGGCAGGTCGCGCTCCAGCACGAGCGCGACCTCGGCCTCGGCGCGCGGCTGCAGCACGGCTCCGGCGGGGATCTCCTGGCCGTCGGGCACGGCCATGTCGGCGAACAACGCGCCGAAATCGGGCGAGCCGACGCCGAGCTGCCGCTGGACGGCCTCGCTGGTCAGCCCGATCTTGCGGCCGGTGAGCCGCCGGCCCTCGCCGAGCCACCGCTCGGTGAGCAGGCTCTGCACGGTGTAGGCCGACTCCAGGCCGTCGACCAGGTCGCGGACCGGCTCGCACGGCCGGCCGGACGCGTACGCCTCCAGCAGCCGCGCGGCGGCGGCGCGATGGTCGTCTGTCACGGAAGTCACTGAGGTCCTCAAATCTTGACGCACACGTTCACGGGCTCGGAGAAGAAGTCCAGCGAGTACTCGCCGCCCTCGCGGCCGATGCCGGAGGCCTTGACGCCGCCGAAGGGGGTGCGCAGGTCGCGCAGGTTCCAGCAGTTCACCCAGACGATCCCGGCCTCGATGCGGGGCGCGACGCGGTGGGCGCGCGACAGGTCGGTGGTCCACAGCGTGGCGGCCAGCCCGTACGGGCTGTCGTTGGCCAGCCGCACGGCCTCGTCCTCCTCGTCGAACGGCGCCACGTGGCAGATCGGCCCGAAGATCTCCTCACGCACGGTCCGCGCGCTCTGCGGCAGCCCCGTGATGACGGTCGGCTCGACGTGGTAGCCGCCGTCGCGGGCGTCGCCGAACTCCGGGACACCGCCACCGGCCAGCACCGTCGCGCCTTCCTCGGCCGCCAGCCGGTAGTAGGACAGCACCTTGTCGCGGTGCCCGGCCGAGATCATCGGCCCGTAGCCGCGCAGCGCCGCGGCCCGCTCGGCGAGCGCGCCGGTGAAGGCGTCGAAGACGGGCCGCTGGACGTAGACGCGCTCGGTGCACAGGCAGATCTGACCCGAGTGGGTGAAGCTGGAGCGCAGCGTGCCCTCGACGGCCTCCTCCAGGTCGGCGTCGGCGAAGACCAGGGCGGCGTTCTTGCCGCCCAGCTCGAACGAGACCGGGGTGACGTGCGCGGCGGCGTTGCGCATGATGGCGCTGCCCGTGGCGGAGGCGCCGGTGAAGGCGATCGCGTCCACGCCCGGGTGCGCGGTCAGGTGCTCCCCGGCCGCGCCGGCGCCGTGGCCGTGCACGAGGTTGAACGCGCCCGCCGGCAGCCCGGCCGCGTCGATCACCTCGGCCAGCAGCGTCGCGGTCGAGGGGGTCTCCTCCGACGGCTTGGCGACGACCGCGTTGCCGGCGGCGAGCGCGGGGGCGACCTTCCAGGTGAGCAGGAGCAGCGGCAGGTTCCACGGCGAGATGACGGCGACCACGCCGAGGGGGCGGCGCACGGTGTAGTTCAGCGCCTGACCGCTGCCGCTCCAGCCGGGGACGCTCGTCGGGTACGCGCGTTCCGGGCGGCCGTAGGCGAGGTCGGCGTAGGCGCGGAAGTTGGCGATGGCGCGCGGGATGTCCACCGTCGCCGCCAGCTCGCGCGGCTTGCCGGTGTCGGCCGTCTCGGCGGCGACGAACTCCTCGAACCTGGCCTCGATGCCGTCGGCGATCCGGCGCAGGTACGCGCACCGCTCCTCGGTGGTGCTGCGGCCCCAGGCGCCGTCCATCGCGGCGCGGGCGGCGCGCACCGCCTCGTCCACCGTCTCGCGCGGGGCCTCGGGTACGGCTGCGATCTGGCGTCCGTCGACGGGAGAGCGGAGCGGGAAAGGCGTCCCCGCCGTCGTGAAGACGCCGTTGACGTAGTGCGCGGGCTTCATGGCGGCCATTCTCGTGACCGCCCGCCATAACAGTCCAATACCCTTCGTGCGCCGAGCTATCTCCATCCCGTCATATGTCCATCCGGATATATCGCAGGCGCACATCGGTATTCGTCCTGGCATACCACCTGCGTGCATCCTCGTCCCTACCCCCATCGGAAGGCACAGGTGTGATGGACACAGACCGCCGCCAGGCCGCCCGCCGCGTCTCGCGGGCCGCCTTCATCGGCACCGCGATCGAGTGGTACGACTTCTTCCTCTACGGCACGGCCGCCGCCCTCGTATTCAACAAACAGTTCTTCCCGGCCATGGACCCGGTCGCCGGCTCCATCGCCTCCTTCGGCACCATGACCGTCGGGTTCCTCGCCCGGCCGCTCGGCGGCATCGTGTTCGGCCACTTCGGCGACCGGATCGGGCGGCGCAACACGCTCGTGGCGTCGCTGCTCATCATGGGGATCGGCACCACGCTGATCGGCGTGCTGCCGACGTACGACAGCATCGGCGTGTGGGCCGCCGTCCTGCTCGTGGTGATGCGCATCGCCCAGGGCATCGGGCTCGGCGGCGAACTGGGCGGCGCGGTGGTCCTGACGATGGAGCACGCCCCGAAGGGCCGCCGCGGCCTGTTCGGGGCGTTCCCGATGATGGGCACGCCGGCGGGCATGCTCTGCGCCAACGCCGTCTTCCTCGGCACGTCGTCCCTGCTGGGTGAGGAGAGCTTCATGGCGTGGGGCTGGCGGGTGCCGTTCCTGCTCAGCATCGTGCTCGTCGTGGTGGGCCTGTACCTGCGGCTGCGCATCGAGGAGAGCCCCGACTACGCCGGCCTCGTGGAGCGCCGCAAGCCGGTGCGGCTGCCGATCGCGGTGGTGCTGCGCGACCACTGGCGCGAGGTGCTGCACACCATCGGCGTCATCATCGGCAACAGCGCGCTGGCCTACGTCTTCATGGTCTACATCCTCGGCTACGGCGAGTCCGCGGCGGGCCTGTCACGGACCTTCCTGCTGACCTGCGTGATCGGCGGCGCCGCCGTCTGGCTGGTCACCGCGCCGATCTGGGCGCATCTCGGCGACCGGCTCGGCCTGCGCGCCGTCTTCACCTGGGGCTCGGTGGTGCTCCTGGCGGGCGCGCTGACCATCCTGCCGGTCGTCAACACCGGCAACACCGTGCTCATCGCGGTGTTCATGCTGGTCATGGGCGCGGTGCTGGCCATGACGCACGCTCCGCAGGGGACGCTGACCGCGAGCTTCTTCCCGGTGGAGATCCGGTACTCCGGCACGTCGGTGGCCTACCAGCTCGCGTCCCTGCTGGGCGGCGGGATCACGCCGCTGGTGGCCGCGTCGCTGTTCGCCTCGACCGGCACGTCCCTGTCGATCACGGCCTACCTGGCCGTGGTGTCGGCCATCAGCCTGGGCGCGGCCCTGGTGATCCCGCGCAACGACGCCGAACGCCTCGGCGACCGCCCCGCCACCGCCGACATAGCAAAATAGTGCACCATCGTCGTCTTCATATGATGATTCGGTGATATCCCGCCCCTTGGACCTGCTGAGCGGCCGGCTCAAGCTCCGCCACCTCGTGCTCGTCACGGCCATCGCCGACCAGGGCAGCGTCCTGCGCGCGGCCGAGCACCTCCACCTGGCCCAGCCCGCCGTCACGCGCGGGCTGCGGGAGGTGGAGCACCTCCTCGGCGTCGAGCTGTTCGTCCGCGGGCCGCGCGGCGTCACCCCGACCGTGTTCGGCGAGGCGTTCATCGAGCACGCCCGCGCCGTACAGGCCGAGCTGCGCCGCGCGGGCGAGCGCATCGCGGGCCTGGCCGACGGCGACGCCGGCACCGTCACCGTGGGCACCCTGCTCGCCGCCACGAACGTGCTGCTCCCCCGCTCCATCGCCGCCCTCAAGGCCGACCGGCCCGGCATCACCGTGATCGTCAGGGAGGGCACGTTCGACTCCCTGGTGCCGCGCCTCATCGACGGCGACCTCGACGTGATCCTCGGCCGCCTCAACCCGATCGAGGACCACCCCGGCCTGCGCCAGCTCCCCCTCTACGAGGAGCCGGTACTGCTGGTGGCCCGCGAGGGGCACCCGGCCGCCGAGGCGCGGACGCTGGCCGGCCTGCTGGCCTACCCGTGGATCCTGCCTCTGGAGCAGACCTCGCTGCGGCAGGAGCTGGAGCAGGTCTTCCGCCGCAGCGACCTGCCGCTGCCGCGCGACCGCACCGAGTGCACCTCGATCCTGACCATCCGGTCGCTGCTCCTGGAGACCGACATGATCGCCGCGCTGCCCGCGTTGTTCGTCAGGACCGACAGCCGGCTCCTCGAGCTGCGCGTGCCGCTGCCGTCGGTGCGCCGCCAGGTCGGGGTGACCCTGCCCGGCGCTCGGGCTCTCACTCCCGCGGGCAAGGCCATGCTGTCCCACCTGCAGCAGCAGGCACAACGCCTGGACGCTGCAGCCGGTGGCGAACCCGCCTGACCCGGGTCCCGCTGGACGATCAGGATCACCAGGCGTCCGCGGGAATGACGTAGCCGATGTGGGTCGCATCCAGCCGCGCGCGGTCGAGCGGGTGTCCGGTAACACGCCCGATCAGGGTCAGGGCCGCGTTCGTGTTCTCCTCCACGTCATCGGGGTCGCCGAATTCCACCCCGTCCAGGTACGGGTCCAGCGCGTGAGGATCGGCGCCCTGGCGGTCGTCCGGCCAG
Source organism: Nonomuraea thailandensis (assembly GCF_024172165.1). Lineage (GTDB taxonomy): Bacteria > Actinomycetota > Actinomycetes > Streptosporangiales > Streptosporangiaceae > Nonomuraea > Nonomuraea thailandensis. The sequence continues at coordinate 4,607,972 of NZ_JAMZEB010000002.1, forward strand.
TTGAAGTCCATGCGGACCAGAACGCGCCCGTCCACGGCGTACAAGAGAGGCTCGTTGCCGTTGACGTCCCACCCGATGCCCAGGGCCTGCCCGCCGTGGTCCGACAGCGCCGCGACGGTCGCGCTCCTGGTGCAATCCCAGCCCTGGACCTGCCGGATCACGCTCCAGGTCCCGGCGGGGCCGATGAGGACGGCACCGTCGTCCTCATCGGCCTGCCGGACGCCCACACCGATGTCGCCGACTCTCCGTTCATGAGCGGAGCCTGGCTCCGCCCGGAGTCTGCGTGCGACCTCCGCAGTGCTGAGCCCCTGGCACCAGGCGACGTGGACGACCATGTTCTCCTGGTCGGCGTTCATCGCTCTTCTCTCCCAGGGGCCCAGGAACTTCCGTCTGGGCGTTCGTCGTCGGCGGCGTCGGGAAACCATTCCCTGCAGGCCTTGGTCACCTGCCCTTCCTGATGATCCCTCCTGAGCTGTTCTTGAAGACCGGAGCCGTGTGGTCCGGCTGGTAGAAGGCCTCATGGAGAGGCTGTGCCACCTGCCCGTTCTTGATGTTGGTACGGGACATGACAAAGACCGGGTTGGCCCCGATGAGGAGGCAGCCCTTCTTGTACCCGACGTGTCACCGGCGGAACGGAAGACGAACTCGTCCCTGCCGTCCACCTCGAAGTCGGCGATGGTGTCGGTACGCCAACTCGGCCTGTTGATGCCGGCACAGGTGCTCGTCGGCTTTCCGGCAGTTGACTTGGTCTCCAGGGTGACGTCGTTGCAGGCGATGTCGTCGTCCGGATAGACCGGCTCGATGTGCGTCCGGACCTTGATGTCGCGCGGGTCCGTCGTGGATCCCGCGCTCGCGTTCATCACCGCCGTCCCGTCCTTGTTTCCGGCATGGGTGTGGATGACGATGACGGCGCCGAAGCAGAACGACTTGGGCTCGGGAAGGGGGAAGATCTTTCCCCGCGCCTTGGCTCGACCCGCTGATCCTGCAACTGACGGTCGGCTTCGCCGGAGCGGAGAGGCGAGCGGGGACCCGGCCGGTGTTCCTGACGCCGGCGAAGTTCCGTGCGCCGTACGAACAGCAGGCGGAGTTCACCGCACGCGGCCCGCGGTTGGACACCATCCGGCTGTCCGCTCAGGATGTCGCTGAGCAGGTACGGAACATCCGGTCGTAAGTGCCGAAACGACCGCGACGGTCTCCGCGGTATAGGAATCCCCTATGGGGGCTGCTGACATTTCATCTTTGCCTGCCGTTCTTTTCCCGGCGTACCGTCAATGCGCACGCAATCGAAAGGAACGGCGACATGACCACGGTCGCGAACGAATATGACACGCGAGAGCTCAAAGGAAAGCGAGCCCTCGTCACAGGCGGTTCCCGCGGAATCGGAGCGGCCGTCGTGCGGCAGTTCCTCGACGCGGGCGCCGAGGTCCTGGCCACCGCCAGGTCGGCCGCGTACACGGCGCCGGAGGGGGCCGCGTTCGTGACGGCCGACATCCGGACGCAGGCCGGGGCGCAGGCGCTGGCCGAGGCCGCGCACGAGACGCTCGGCGGGGTGGACATCCTGGTCCACAACGCGGGTGGCGCGCAGGCGAACGCGGACGGCGGCGCCCTGACGATCCCCGCCGGGGACTGGCAGGACGCGCTGGAGCTGAACCTGCTGGCGGCGGTGCGGCTGAACTCCCTGCTGGCGCCGGGGATGCGGGAGCGGGGGTCGGGGGCGATCGTGCACATCTCGACGGCCGCGCTGCTCCCGCCGGTGCCGGCGTTCGCGCACTACCAGGCGGCGAAGGCGGGGCTGGAGAGCTACAGCCGGGCCCTGGCCGCGGAGCTGGCGCCGTACGGAGTCCGGGTCAACGCCCTGGGCCCCGGCAGGACCGCCACGCCCGGCGGCGAGGAGACTCGCAGGCGGTGGGCGGGCGGCGACGGGGAATCGGGCGCGATCGGCACTCCCCCGCTGGGGCGCGAGGGCCGGCCCGACGACATCGCCGACGCGGTGCTCTTTCTCGTGTCCGACCGGGCGCGCTGGACCACGGGGACCTATTTCTCCGTCGACGGCGGCGAATATCCCCGGAACTGACGCCGGCACATCGAAGAGAAAGGGATTCATCGGCATGCGGAATCACATCGGGAAGAATGTCGTGGTCACCGGTGGCAGCAGTGGCATCGGTCTGGCGATCGCGGGATTGCTGGCGGCCGGCGGGGCCCGTGTGGTGATCACCGGGCGTTCTCAGGACGCGCTCGACGCCGCGCGTGAGCGGCTGGGCGAGAACGCGGCGGCCTTCCGCGGCGACGTGTCCTCGCTGTCCGACCTGGACGCGCTGGCCGACCGGGTGAAGGGCGAGCTCGGCACGGTCGACGCCCTGTTCGTCAACGCGGGCGTCTCCCTCCTCACGCCGTTCGAGTCGACGACGGAGGAGGTGTACGACGAACTGTTCGCGGTCAACGTCAAGGGCGCCTTCTTCACCGTGCAGAAGCTCGCCCCGCTGCTGAACGCGGGCGCCGGCGTGGTCCTCACCACCTCGGTCGCCGGCGCCGTCGGCATGCTGGACACCAGTGTCTACGCGGCCGGCAAGGCGGCGCTGCGCTCCATGGCGCGCAGCCTCTCCCGCGAGCTGCTGCCGCGCGCGATCCGCGTCAACGCGATCAGCCCCGGCCCCATCGACACGGGGACGCTGGAGCGTTCCATGACCAAGGAGGAGGCCGAGCGGTTCAAGGCGGAGCGCGTCACGGACAATCCCATGCGGCGTTTCGGCACTCTCACCGAGATCGCCGTCGCGGCCGCGTTCCTCGCCTTCGACGCGACGTACACCGCGGGCGTCGAGCTCGCCGTGGACGGCGGGGTCACCCAGCTCTGACCGGCTCCGCGGCGCCTGGCCGATGGAAGGAGGCGGAGTCGTCCCAGCTCTCCTGACGCAGGAGCTCCAGCAGGGCGGTCGCCGCCGGGCCCGCGTCGGACCGGACCACGGCGATGACCGGCTGGGACACGGCCGGGAACACCGGACGCGCGAGGTGCTCGTACCCGCGGGGCACCGCGGAGGCCGGGACGAGCGTCACTCCCAGGCCGTGGGCGGCCCATCGCACGGCTGTCGCCGTCTGGGAGACGCGGGCGACCGTGGCCGGGGTCAGGCCGTTGTTCCGCGAGACCTCCAGCAGCACGCCGTCCAGTGCGCTGTCGCGGTCGAACCTGATCCACGGCCCGCCCTCCAGCTCGCGCAGCTCGACCCGGTCCGCCGCGAGCCGAGGGTGCCCGGCGCCCAGCACCGCGACGAACTCCTCCTCGCCGAGGTGGTGGGCGTTCGCGGGGCTGCGCTCGCACGCCGCCATCAGGGCGAGGCCCAGCGCGCCCTTGCGGCACAGCCGGTCCAGCTCGGCGGAGCTCGACTCCTCGAAGACGGTGACCTCCAGCCGCCGGAAGCGGCGCCGCAGCGCCCCCAGCGCGCCCGGGAGCTGCCGCGTGCCGAAGCCCAGCTGCGCCGCGACGACCAGCTCGCCCGCCAGGTCGTCCGCGCCGGCCCGCGCGGTCGCCCGCGCCCGCCGGGCCGCGCTGACCGCGACCTCCGCCTCCTTCAGGAACGCCCGGCCGACCGCGGTGGGCACCAGCCCGGCCGGCGTCCGGGTGAACAGGGTCACGCCGAGGTCGCGCTCCAGGTTGCGGATCTGCTGGGACATCGACGGCTGGGCGACCCGCAGCGACTCCGCCGCCGCCGTCACCGAGCCCTCCGCCGCGACCGCCAGGGCGTACTCGAACTGGCGAAGGCTCATCGGCTTCCGTTCCTCCAAGTCATCGCGGGCCCACCCGCCACCCTCGCCTCAACGCGCTTGCCTCGCGAACCCTTCCCGGGGGGACGACCCGGGTGGCTCAGCTCCGGGTCGTGCGGCCGGTGCCGAGGACGGCCCGGCTGCTGCGCAGGAAGGAGGCGGCGACGGTGGCCGGCTGGTCGAGGTATCCGGCGACCATGGCGCCGTCGCGGATCAGCATGAGGTCGTCGGCGGCCTCCGCGGGGTCCGCGAGACCGAGCGGGGCGATGAGCTGCTCGAACGTCGTCCTGTTCCAGCGTCGGTGCGCGTCGACGGCCTTGCGGATCGGGCTGTCGGGGTCGGGGTACTCGGCGGCGGCGTTGATGAAGGGACAGCCGCGGAAGCCGGGCGCGCAGGCGATGAGCCCGATCGCCTCCGAGATCACCCGCAGGGTGGCCTCGACGTCGCCGTCACCCTGCTTGATCGCTCCGCCGATGCCGTCGCGCTCCAGTGCCGCGCGGCGTTCGAGGTAGGCGACGACGAGGTCGTCCTTGCTCTTGAAGTGCCGGTAGAACGTCACCTTCGTCGTGCCCGCGAGGTCGATGACCTTGTCGACGCTCACGGCGCGCAGCCCGTGCGCGTAGAACAGCTCGCTCGCCGCCTCCAGGAGGCGTTCACGCATGGGGCTGTTCATGAACGAGATCATACGCGCCCTTCCTCCCTGCCCCTTGCGCCGGACCTGACCTCCGGGTTACCGTTTCGCCTCGGTAGAGTTACTAGTCATTCTACCTACTCCCTCCGTCGAGAAGAGAAGGCCATGACCACCGTCATCGACACGAACGCCGGCCGCACCGCAGCGGCGTTGCGCAACCTCTACGTGGTGCGATTCGGATTCGCCCTCGTCTGGGCGATCCTGCTGGTCCTGACCGGGCCGGGTTCCGGCCCGGTCAGCGTGGCGCTGCTCGTGATCTATCCGCTGTTCGACGTCGCCGCGGCCATCACCGACCTGCGCGTCTCGAAGACCGCACGCCCCGCCGCGGCCCTGTACGTCAACCTGGCACTCAGCCTGCTCACCGCCATCGGCCTGGCCATCGCGGGAGCCTCGGGCGTGGCCGCGGTGCTGCGGGTCTGGGGCGCGTGGGCGATCACCGCCGGGATCGTGCAGCTCATCGTGGCCGTCGGCCGCCGCCGGCTCGGCGGCCAGTGGGCGATGATCCTCAGCGGGGCGATCTCCACGGTCGCCGGAACGGCGTTCATCCTCCAGGCCGGTACGCCGACCGCATCGCTGACCAGCCTCGCCGGGTACGCGACCATCGGCGGCGTCTTCTTCCTCGTCTCCGCCCTGCGCCTGCACCGCACCGCGAAGAGCACGTGACCCCGCCCGGCCGTCGGCCACCGGCGCGGCGGACACGGAGCGGCGCGCGGAGAAGGTCTCGATGATCAGCCCGAGCAGGAGGCAGTTGGTGTCGGAGCAGCAGTGTCCTGACCGGGGGCGAACGGGGCGTTCGAAGTGGATCTCGTGCGTAGGGTGTCGGCATGTCACTGAGCCGCCTGGTCCTGCGGTCCGGCCGTCCGATCGAGCTCTTCGAGCTGCGCCTGTACGCGACGTACAGCGCGATGCTGGAGGGCTATCCGTGCAAGCCCGTCAACGAGATGGAGGTCCGCGGTCTCCTGCGGACCGCCGAACGCGCCTTTCCCGCCGCTCCGGTCCATCTCGTTCCGCCGCCCCTCGAGTACCCGGACCGGACCGCGGGCGCGTTCGGCCCGGTCGAGGTGCTGCCCTCCGTGGCCTGCGCCGGCGCCTTCCGCTCCACGGCGATCAGCCCTGTCCACGACCCGGTGCTGTACCGCTCCTCTCTCACCGTCGTGTGGTTCCAGCCCACCACGGACGTCCCCTCCGGCGACGACGCCGACCACGTCCTTCGCGACCTCCGCTGGGAGGAGCTGGCCCAGGACTACGAGCTCTAACGGCTGCGCGGTGCTCATGACGGATCTATGACGCCGTCCGCTCATACTGACGCCGCCCTCAGCACCCCTCATCGGAGGCGACAGGTCCCGAGTGTTCGGGATCTCCGTGGTCGGCGTGGCGCTCCTCGGGAGCCTGGCCCTACCGGCCGTCCCCGCCTCCGCCCGGAGCCAGGCGGAGGGCGCGCGTGGCGGCCGGGGTTCCGGCGAGCGAACGCGCCTGGTGGGATCGGGCCAGCGAGTGGCTCACCGGCTCGGGGACGGCCGGGATCCGTCGGCCACGGCAACACGACCAACGCCTTCGCCGGCTTCTTCGGCGACGACCCCGCCGGGCTGGTACGGGTGGAGCTCGCCGGCGCGGCCCTCACGCTGGCCGTCCCGGCCGCGAGCCAGAAGGCCCGGGCGGCGGTCGAGGACAACACCGTCACCTACGGCGGCGCTTTCGGTGCGGGCGTGGACCTGGCGTACGAGGTCACGCCGGAGGCGTTGAAGGAGACGGTCGTCCTGCACGCGCCACCACGGGAAGAGGCCGTCCACCGGTTCTCGGTGCGGGCCGAGGGACTGCGGCGACGCCGCGGTGACGATGACCGGCGTCCGCCGGAAGCCGCGTGGTGGGCTCGGCGGGCTCGGTGGCCTCGGCGGGCGCGGTGGTGCGCGTCGCTCTCAGCCGAGGCCGGAGCCGAGGCCGGGGCCGGGGCCGGGGCCGACGCGGGCCGCTTCCGGCGAGCCGACCTGTGAGAACAGGTCCCGGGCGCGGTCCCAGGCGGCCTCGGCGTCCGCCCGCTCACCGCGGGCCGCGTGCACGTCCCCCAGCGCGCTGAGCGCGCGGGCCTGCCACAGCGGCGTCAGGATGGAGCCGAAGATCCGCAGCGCCTCGGTGAGCTGGCCGCGCGCCTGCTCGTGCTCCCCACGCCGGTGGTGGAGCCGGCCGAGCCCGACCCGGATGCGGCCGTCGGTCAGCGGCTCGCCGAGCGGCCGGTTCAGGGCCAGGGCCTGCTGGAAGAGACCCGCCGCGGCCGCGTGCGCGCCGGTCTCCAGGCGGACCAGGCCGAGGGCGTACCGGGCCTCCGCCTCCTCGCGGGGGTCGCCCAGCTCCTGCGAGATCGCCAGCATCTCCTTGAAGCTCGACTCGGCCGCGTCGAGCCCGCCGGTACCGAGCTGGAGCTGGCCCAGCCAGTACAGCACCTCGGCGCGGATCCGGCGGTCGCCGCCGCTACCCACCACGAGCGCCCGCTCCAGCAGCGGCCTGGCCTGCTCGAACCGGCCCGACTCCACCAGGAGCTGGCCCAGCGAGCGCGACAGGAGCGTCTCGGCGCCGCGGTCGCCGGAGGCGCGATGCACCTCCAGCGCCTCCAGGTGCCGGACGATGGCCCGGTCGTAGTGGCCGACCATGCCCTCGACGTGGGCCGCTATCCCGAGCGCGTACACCCGTCCGCGCGCGTCGCCGATCCGGGCGAACACGCGCAGCGACTCGTCGAGCACGGCGGCGGCCTCGGCGTACTCGTGCCGGTAGGCGCCCAGGAGCCCCAGCCCCGTGAGCATGGTCGCGGTGCCGCGCAGGTTGCCGGCGCGGCGCGTGCACGCCAGCGCCCGGCGCAGGGCGTCCTCGAAGTCGTCGTTGTGGCCGCGGGTCAGGAACAGCGTGTGCGCGCTGGAGACGAGGTCCCAGCACAGCTCGTCCAGGTCCAGCTCGGCGGCCTGCCTGACGGCCATGACGAGGTTGCGGTGCTCGGTGTCGTACCAGGCGAGGGGGTCCTCGCCGATCAGCGTGGCGGGGTCGCCCGCGCTCCAGCGGGGCGCGGTGCCGCGCAGGGTGCCGTAGTCGCCGCCGGACAGCGTGATGCGGGCCTGCTCGGCGAGGGCCAGCCAGCCGCCGAGGGCGCGGGCGACGGCCGGGCGTACGTCCTCGGTGGTCATCTCCCTGGCGAACAACCGGATGAGGTCGTGCAGGTGGTAGCGGGCCCGGGAGTCGCCGGGGCCCTCCGGCACGCCCGCGGAGCTCTCCAGGAGGCGGGAGCGGGCCAGCTCGGCGATCAGGTCACCGGCCGCGGCGAGGCCGGTGTCGAGCAGGGCGGCGCACGTCCAGGCGGAGAAGTCCGGCGCGTACAGGCGGGCCAGCAGGCGCAGCAGCCGTTTCGCGCCGGCGCTGAGCCGGTGGTAGCTGTAGCTGAGGCTGCCGCGGATCTCCAGGTCGCCGTAGGCCAGCTCGTCCAGGCGGCGGTTCTCGTCCGCCAGGCGGCCGGCCAGCTCGGCGAGCGTGGCACCGGAGCGCACGACCAGCCGGGCTCCCGTGATGCGCAGCGCGAGGGGCAGGCCGCCGCACAGCCGGACGACCTCGCGCGCCGCCCGCGACTCGGCCGCGACCCGCTCGGCCCCCGCGATGCGGCCCAGCAGCTCGACAGCGCGGCCCGGCTCCAGGACGTCCAGCTCGGCCAGCCGGGCGCCGGGCAGGCCGGCCAGCTTGGCGCGGCTGGTCACCAGCACGGCGCAGCCCGGCGTGCCCGGGATCAGCGGCCGGATCTGCGCCTCGTCGGCGGCGTTGTCGAGGACGACGAGCAGGCGGCGGCCGGCCAGGCGGGAGCGGTACTCCTCGGCGCGTTCGGCCACCGCCCGCGGGATCTGCGCGCCGGCCACGCCGAGCCCGCGCAGGAAGCGGGCCAGCACCTCGCCGGGTTCCGCCCGGTGCGCCTCCCAGCCGCCGCGCAGGTCCACGTAGAGCTGGCCGTCGGGGAAGGCGCCGGAGACGGCGTGCGCCACGTGCACGGCGAGGGTGGTCTTGCCCACCCCGGCCGGCCCGCTGATCGCCACGACGAGCACGGTGCCGCCGCCGTTCCCGCCCGCCCGCAGGCGTTCCCCCAGCTCGGCGGCGATCTCGTCCCTGCCGGTGAGGTCGGCCACGTCCGGGGGGAGCTGGCGGGGTCGGCCCGGCCGGGCGCGCGGCGTGACCGGCGCGGCAGGCAGGTCGAGCGAGTCGTCGCCGGTCAGGACGGCGTGCTCCAGCCGGCGCAGCGTCCCGCCCGGCTCCAGGCCCAGCTCCTCGATGAGCGCCGCGCGGGTCCGGCGGTAGACCTCCAGCGCGTCGGCGGTGCGCCCGTCGCGGTAGAGCGCCAGCATCAGCAGCCCGCACAGCCGCTCGCGCAGCGGGTGCTCGGCCACCAGGGCCGCCAGCTCCCCCGCGACCTCGTGGTGGCGGCCCAGCCGCAGCTCCAGCTCCAGGCACTCCTCCAGGACCTCCAGCCGCCGTTCCTGAAGGCCGCGGGCCTTGGACACGACCAGGTGGTTGTCGATGCCGGCCAGCGGCTGGCCGCGCCACAGCGCCAGCGCGGCCCGCAGCCGGGCGGCCGCGTCCTGCTCCGCGCCGGCTCTGCGGGCCTCGCCGACCTGGTGCTCGAAGGCGAGCAGGTCGAGCTCGCCGGGGGCCGCCGCCAGCAGGTAGCCGCGGGGCCTGGTCTCGATCGTCCCGGCGGGGACGCCGCCGCTCTCCAGGGTCCTGCGCAGCCGTCCGACGCCGTTCTGGATCTGCCTGCGGGCGGTGGCCGGCGTCCGCCCGGGCCAGACGGACTCGACCAGCGCGTCCACGGTCACCAGGTGGTTGGCTCCCAGGAGCAGCAGGGCCAGCAGCTCGCGCTGGTTGTGCCCGTGCACGGGCACGGGGCGGCCGCACGCCGTCACCTCGAGCGATCCCAGGACCCCGAACCACGCCTCGCCGTACACGCCGTACTCCCGCGGGGAAAGAGTGAGTGCGATGCGAAGAGTCAAGTGTAGTGAGGCGGCCTTCACCCGGGCTTGTCAAGATGTGCGAATCTTCGGGGCGTCACGCTGTGGTGTTCATCGCGGCGGCCTGCGCGATCGCGCCCGCGACCGTCGCCCGTGGGCGGCTAGCCGGCAGGCGACGGCGGCGCCTCGGCGACGAAGCACATGAAGCTGATCCCGGCGAACGGCTCGGGCGCGTCCGGCGCGGTCTGCGGCTCGCTGATGACGGTGAGGCGGAAGCCCGCGCCGGTGAAGGCGTCGGTCATCGCGTGCAACGGCCGCCGCCAGAAGGTCAGCGGGAAGGACTTCCCGTTGAACGTCCACAGGTCGGTGTAGCTGGTGGTCTCGCGGTAGACGGGCCGGGGATCCTCGCTCAGCCATTCCACGAACGGGTGGTTCACCGACGCGATCAGCCGGCCGCCGGGCCTGAGGACTCGCCGCATCTCGGCCAGCGTCGGCCCCCAGTCCTCCAGGTAGTGCAGCACCAGCGACGCGACCACGTCGTCGAACTCGCCGTCGGCGAACGGCAGCGGATCGCGCACGTCGGCCACCCGCAGGTCCGCGTCCTCGCCGAGCCGCCGCCTGGCCACCGCCAGCATTCCGGCGCTGATGTCGATACCGGTGACGACGGCGCCGCGCTCGCGCAGCGCGGCGGTCAGGGGGCCGGAGCCGCAGCCGGCGTCCAGGATCCGGCGGCCGGCCACGTCGCCGGCGAGGGCGATCATCGCGGGCCGCTCGATGTAGGCGTTGAGGAGGCTGCTCTCGTTCTCCGCCGAGTACTCCTCGGCGAAGCCGTCGTAGTCGTTCACCGGGATCGCCGGATCGAGGGGTTCCGTGGCCGGTGTGATCCAGTCAGGGCGCTGGACGCCGGAGCTCTCGGGCACGTCGGTGGCGGGTTCCATCGTCGCAGCCTAGCCATCTCCCGTCCCGCTACGGGGGGTTTCGTGTCAGGTCTCCCGAGCCGCGGCGCGGTGGCGTCAGGGGCCGGTCGTCAGGCGGGTGCGGAGCAGGGCCAGGTCGGCGGGCGGCAGGCCGCCCTCCCGCAGGTACGCCCCGGCGCCGCCGTACCGGTCGTCCAGGTGGGTGAGGGTGGCGAGCATCGTGCCGGCGCCGACCTCGGCGAACAGCCGGCGGGACCTGGCCCGTTCCGCCTCGCCGGGCAGGGCGGCCAGGTGGGCGTCGAGGCTCATGCGGGCGGCGGTCTCGGCGTAGTCCGCGGCGACGTCGGCCGGCGCCACCCCGGCCAGGGTGAGCGTCAGCGCGATCGCCAGGCCGGTCCTGTCCTTGCCGGAGTGGCAGTGCACCAGGGTGGCGCCCGGCGGCGCGTGGGCGATGGCGGAGACGACGGCGGCCAGGCTGCGGGCGCCGTGGTCGAGGATGCGCCGGTAGATGCCGGTCAGCGTGCCGGCCATCTCCTCCAGCACGGCGTCCTCCTCCCTCAGGACCGGCAGGTGGCGCCAGGCGATGCGCGGCTCGCACGGCCCGGGGTCGGCGGCGCGTTCGGCCGTCGAACGCAGGTCGACGACGAGCCGTACGCCGTGCCCGAGCATCGCGGCCACGCTCGCCCTCCGCGGCCGGTCGCCCCGTACCAGGACGCCCGGCCGGATCCGGCCGCCTCCGGCGACGGGCAGCCCGCCCAGGTCCCGCACGTTGGCGCACCCGGGCCAGCGCAGCGTGCGCTCCGCTCCGGTCACGCGAGCCCCCGCAGGTTGCTGGTCCAGGCGGCGAGCTGGGCCTGCCACTCCACCGGGTCCTCAGGACGCCCCGGCACGCCGGGCCGCGTCTGCCAGGGAAGCGGCCCCTCCTCGCGCCGGTACTCCACGCCCGCCGCCTCCAGCCGCCGCAGGTGCACCGCGAGGCGGGCCCGGAAGTCGGCCAGGTCCCGTTCGGCGGGGCTCCAGACCGTCTCGGCGAAGGCCGCGAGCCGGGGGAAGGCCATGTAGTCGACGTGCCGGCCGTTGTCGATCAGCTCGGTCCAGACCCCGCACTGCGCGCCCAGGATGTGCCCGGCCGCCGGGTCGCCCCGCAGATCGGCCGGGATCGGCTCGAAGGCGTAGACGTCGTCCAGCGTCAGCACCGTGCCGAACGGCACCGGCTCGTCCTCCCCCGGCCCCTGCCGGTAGTCGAAGTAGACCTCGGTGTTGGAGCAGTTGATCACGTCGTGGCCGCGCCGCGCCGCCGCCACCGCGCCCAGGTCGCCCCGCCAGGAGGCCACGACGGAGCCGGGGGCCAGGCCGCCCTCCAGGATCTCGTCCCAGCCCACCAGCCGGCGCCCGCGCGCGGTCAGGAACGCGTCGAACTGGTGGACGAACCAGCTCTGCAGCTCCTCCTCGTCCCGCAGGCCGAGCTCGGCGATGCGGCGCTGCGCCGCCGGGCTGGCCCGCCACTGGTCCTTGCGGCACTCGTCGCCGCCGAGGCACACGTACGGGCTGGGGAACAGCTCCAGCACCTCCTCCAGCACCTCGCGGAAGAAGGCGATCGTGGAGTCCTCGACGTTGAGCACGTTCTCGCCGATCCCCCAGGTGGTGCCCACCTCCAAGGGGGTGTCGAGGTTGCCCAGCTCCGGGTAGGCGGCGATGGCGGCCTGGGTGTGGCCGGGCAGGTCGATCTCGGGGACGACGGTGACGTGCCGGCGGGCGGCGTAGGCGACGATCTCCCTGATGTCGTCCTGGGTGTAGTAGCCGCCGTGGGGGCGGCCGTCCATGGGGCCGTTCCAGCCGGCCTGGCTCTCCCTGCGCCAGGCGCCGACCTCGGTGAGCCGGGGGTGGCGGCGGATCTCCACGCGCCAGCCCTGGTCGTCGGTGAGGTGCAGGTGCAGCACGTTCAGCTTGTGCACGGCCAGCAGGTCGATGAAGCGCAGCACCTCGTGCTTGGGCATGAAGTGGCGGGCCACGTCGAGCAGGCAGCCGCGCCACCGGAAGCGCGGCGCGTCCTCGACGTGCACGCCGGGCGCGGTGAGCGGGCCGGCCGCCGCCTTCCTGAAGGCGGCGGGCGGCAGCAGTTGCAGGAACGACTGCGCGCCGTAGAACGCCCCCGCCGCCCCGCCCGCGACGATCCTGACCCCGTCGTCCCCGACGGTCAGCCGGTACGCCTCCGGGGCCAGGTCGCCCAGCCCGAGACTGATCGTCTCCGTGCCCCGCCCGCCCGGCAGCAGTTCCCCGCCGGTGAGCGGGCCGAGCTCGCCGCGCAACCAGGCGGCCACCTCGCCGAGTGCCGGGTCGGCGGTCAGCGAGGTGTGCCGGTCGAGGACGAACCGGCCGGGCCGGTGCCGGAAGGTGATGGGCTTGGGCACGATCATTAAGGGCAACTCCTTACGAGCAGGTGATGGTGGCGTCGGCGAAGTCGGCGTGGTCGGAGGTGGCGTTGTCGCCGCCGTTGGTCGCGACCAGCCGGACGAACCGGGCGCCCTCGATGGGGGCGGTGACCGTGCGGGCGGGCATGGCGCCGGTGAGCACGCCCGAGTGCGCCACCCGGCCTCCGTCCGCCCAGACCTCGAAGTCGGCCGAGCCGAGCGCGCCGACCTCGTCGTCGATCCCGGCCTGGAACTCGACCGTGGTGCAGCGCCCACCGGTGTAGTACTCGATGTCGGCGGGCGCGTGGGTGCCGAGGCCCTTGGCGTACGTGACGCCCTCGATGGTGAGGGGCCGCCCGTCGCCGGCCGCCCGCTCGCCGTTGCTGGTGTCCTTCTCTACCGGCCCGAAGTAGTTCTTGGCGCTGGTCCAGGCCGCGTCGCTGAGGTAGGTACGGCCCGGGCCCGGAGTGCGGGCCACGGTCACGACGGCCACGGCGCTCTGCCCGCCCTGGGTGAAGGCGAGCTCGTAGTTCTTCGGCTCGGCCGCCGCGGGCGGGGTGACCGCCCAGGTGACGGTGAACGTCTCGCCGGCGTCCAGCCTGGCCTTCGTGGCCGGGGTGCGAGCCGAGACCTGCCATCCTTCGGGGACGGCGGCCGTGACCTCGACGTCGCGCAGCCGTCCCGTCGCCCCGGTGTTCGTGACCCGGGTGACCAGGTCGGCGCTCCTGCCCGGCTCCAGCACCGACGGCCGGTCGTCGCCGAGGAAGGCGGGCGGGTCGGCCTCGAACGTCACCAGGGGCGGCGCCTGCTCGCGGCTCTCCGAGACCCGGTAGAGCAGGGCCGCGTGCGCGGGCACCTGGGCCGCCAGCTCGCCCTCGGAGGAGGCGACGGCGCCGGTCCACAGGTTCTCGACTCGGTAGCGGGAACGGCCGAGCGAGGTGGAGATCGTGGCCGCCCGGTCGCTCTCGTTGAACAGCACGATCGCCCGGTCGCCGTTCTGCAGCGGCTTGGCCAGCACGTGGTACCAGCCGTCGGTGCGGACGAGCGTGCCGTGCGCGCCCAGCGGATCCTGGTCGATCGCGATCACCTTGGGGTTGGCGACGATCGCGGGCGGCGCCTTGGCGGGGTCGGCCTGGAGGATCAGCGGGGCCGCCCCCACGGCCCAGAGCGTGAACTGGGTGCGGTACTCGGTCTCGGTCATCCCGCCGCGCCCGGCCTGGATGAGGTCGGGATCGGCCCAGCTCCCGCGGCCGGCGTACTCGGCCCTGAGCTGGTTGGTCTCCCAGATGTCGACCATGTTCGCGTACGCGTCGGGGATGGGCCGGTTGTAGACGTTGGTCCGCCAGGTGGTGGCGCCGGCGTCCTTGCCCCACAGCCAGGGCACGGTGCTGCCGTCCTCGTTGTTCATGGCGAAGGCGACGCCGTCGCCGAGGGCCTGGCGCATGCGGGGGTAGAGGGTCTGGGCGATCTGCTGGACGTTCTGGCCGGGGAAGTCGGCCGTGGGCACCGAGCACCAGTCGTACTTGACGTAGTCGGCGCCCCAGCCCTTGACCTGCTCGGCGTCGGCGGCCTCGTTCCGGTAGGAGCCGGCGCCGCCGCCCGAGCACGCCTTCGTGCCGGCCGACAGGCTGAGGCCCAGCTTCAGGCCCTTGCCGTGCACGTAGTCGGCGAGCGCGGCGATGCCGCCGGGGAAGCGGGTGGCGTCGGGCTTGAGTGCGCCGCCGTCGCGCTGCGCGGACAGCCAGCAGTCGTCGATGATGACGTACCGGTAGCCGAGCGGGGCGAGGGGCGCGAGGGCGTCGGCGGCCTGGCGTACCGAGGTCTCCGAGACCGAGCAGCCGAGCGTGCGGCTGCTCCAGCCCATCGGCGGGGTCTGCGCGGCGTCGGCGGCACTGGCTAACGGCACGAACGGCACGAACGGCATGGAGAGGAAGGCCGCCGCGACGACGGCCGTGGTCTTGCGCATGGGGGTGTCCCGTCAGGCTGGGTGGAGTGCCGGGCGGCCCGGCTCGATGACGAAGCTGCCGGAGGTGTAGGCCGGGGCGTAGGGCTCGGTGACGCGGGACAGCGAGCGGAAGTCGACCTTCATCTCCTGCCGGCTGATCCTGGTGCGGACGTAGCCGCGGCGGCCGTTGAAGAACTTCACGTGCGGGTTCTCATCCAGCAGGACCTGCGTGTTGGGGTACTCGTCCAGGCCGTTGCCGGCGCTGGTGACCGAGGTGGTGACCAGCTCGACGGCCACCGGCCTGGACTCGGGGTCCTGGTGGTCGCGCTTGATCTCGCCGGCCCAGTGGGAGTGCACGTCGCCGGTGAGCACGACCGCGTTGCGCCGGTAGGCGTCGATGGCGGCGGTCAGCCGGTTGCGGGAGGCGACGTAGCCGTCCCAGCCCTCGTTGGAGTAGCCCTTGCCCTCGCCGTTGGTCCAGTCCATCTCCATGAGGAAGACCTGCTGGCCGAGCAGGTCCCAGGTGGCCTCGGAGCGCCTGAGCTCGCCGTCCAGCCAGGCCTCCTGCTCCTGGCCGAGGATGGTGCGGTTGGGGGCGAAGCGTTCCTGGCAGTCGGGGCCGACGGTGCCGCTCCTGCCGGTGCAGGCGTACAGGTCGCGGTACTGGCGGGTGTCGAGCAGGTGCAGGTTGGCCACCGCGCCCCAGCGGATGGAGCGGTGCAGCCGCAGCGCGGAGCCGTCCGGCTTCTGGGCGCGGCGCAGCGGCATGTTCTCGTAGTAGGCCTGGAACGCCTCGGCGCGGCGCCGCAGGAACGGCGGGTCGGGCTGTTCGGGTACGTCGCCGGCCCAGCCGTTCTCGATGTCGTGGTCGTCCCAGACCACCACCCAGGGGGCGATCGCGTGCGCGAGCTGCGATTCGGGGTCGGCCTTGTGCTGGGCGTGGCGCAGCCGGTAGCCGGCCAGGTCCAGGCACTCGCCGCCGGCCTGGTCCCGCACCGGGTACTTGTAGTCGCCGTACTCGTAGATGTAGTCGCCGAGGAAGGCGATCAGGTCGGGCTGGTCCTCGGCCATCCGCCGGTACGGGGTGAACCACCCGGCCTGGTAGTCGGCACACGAGGTGAACGACAGGTTCAGCGCCCTGCTCCGGACGCCGGGGGCGGGCGCGGTCAGGGTCCGCCCGACCGGGCTGAGCTCACCCTCGGCCCTGAACCGGTAGAAGTACTCCGCCCCGGGCCGCAGCCCGTCGAGCTCGACGTGCACGCTGTGGGCCGACTCTGGCCGGGCCACCTCTGTGCCCCTGCGTACGACATGCTTGAAGTTCTCGTCGGAGGCGAGCTGCCACTGCACCGGCACCGGGCGGCCCGGCATGCCGCCGAGGCCGTCGAGCGCGATCGGGTTCATGGCGAGCCTGGTCCATAACACCACGCCGTCGGGCGTGGGCTCGCCGGAGGCGACGCCGAGCTGGAAGGGGTCGGACACGGGGGCGCGCCGGACCGCCGCGCGCACGGGTGAGGCACCCAGTGCGGCGGAGATCCCCAGGCTGGCGCCCCCGGCGAACAACACGCGCCGGGTGATCATGTTCTTCCTTACTTGATGGAGGCGTTGCCCTCGGAGACGGCCTGGTCGGCGGCCTGCTGCGGGGTGAGCTTGCCGAGGTACATCTCGTTGAAGATCTGGTTGAGCTTGGTCTCGAAACCGGTGAAGCCGGTGGTGATCGGCAGCGGGAACGTGGTGCCCTTCGACTCCTCCAGGAACGGCGAGACGTCGAGCTTCTGGGACTTCCAGTGGTCGACGTAGCCCTGGGCCAGGCCGGTGATGGCGGGGAAGACGTAGCCGCCGTCGGCCATCATCTTCTGCGGTTGCTCGGTGCCGAGCCAGGCGGCCAGCTTCATGGCCTCCTCGGGGTGCTTGCTCTTGGCGGAGACGGCCTCGGCGAGCCCGTTGAGGTTGACCGAGCGGCCGGCCGGGCCCTCGGGCATGAGGGCGACGCCGACCTCGAAGGTGGCCTCGGGGGCGACGAACGGCAGCAGCGCGTTGTTGGCCGGGAACATCGCGACCTTGCCCGCCTTGAACATGTCGGTGACCTTGCCGGTCGGCGGGTTGGTCTGCGTGGCCGGCGGCGAGACGTGGTGCTTGTTGACCAGGTCCACGCCGAACTGCAGCGCCTGCACCGAGGCCGCGTCGTTGAAGGTGTAGGTCCCGAAGGGCTTGTCCACGAGCTTGCCGCCGTTGGAGCCGACCCAGTTCATCCACTGGGTCTGGTAGTGGTTCCAGGACGCGAACCCGTACGTCGTGACCTTGGCGGGGTCGAACCCGGCCTCGCCGGGGTGCTTGCCGGCCTCGTCCACGGTGAGCTTGCGCGCCGTGTCGAGCAGGGTGCCGGAGCCGTCGGCGGCCCAGGTGAGCTTGTCCGGCATCTCGACGCCGGCCTTGGCGAACAGGTCCTTGTTGTAGAGCAGGCCGACGATGCCCCAGTCCTTGGGCACGCCGTACAGCTTGTTCTGGTAGGTGAACGACTGGACGACGGTCTGGTGGTACCTGGCCGTGTCGCCGGCCTCGACGGGGGCGAGCACGCCCTTGGTGACGTACTCGGGGAACTGGGTGGGGGTCATCCAGAACACGTCCGGCGCGGTGCCGGCGACCGCGTCGGCGGTGAGCTTGGTCCAGTACTGGTCGTACGGCAGCAGCTCGATCTTGACGTCGATGCCCGGGTTGGCCTGCTCGAAGGCCGCCATGACCTTCTCGTAGCCGACCTTCTGCTGCTCGTCCCAGAGCCGGTACGTCAACGTGACCTTCTCCGCCTCACCGCCGCCGCCCGAGCCGCAGGCGGTGAGTGTGAGCAGGGCGGCGCCGAGCAGCGCCCCGGCCCAGCGAATCGGGGGGTTGTGCGACATTCGCTGACCTCTTCTATTTGAGGCCGGTGAGAGCCACCGACCTGACGATGTGCTTCTGGAAGAAGATGAAGACGGCCACCATGGGCGCGAGCGCGATGAGACTGCCGGCCATCATGAGGTTGTAGTCCACGCCGATGCCCGACTTGAGGGTGGCGATCGCGACGGTGATCACCTTGGTCTCGTCGCCGCTGGTGATGATGAGCGGCCACAGGAAGCTGTTCCAGGAGGAGATCACAGTGATGATCGCCAGCGTGCCGAGCGCCGGGCGGCAGAGCGGCAGCATGATCCGCACGAGGATGGCGAGCGGCCCGGCCCCGTCGATGCGCGCGGCCTCCTCCAGCCCGGCGGGCAGGCCCTTGAAGAACTGGCGCATCAGGAAGATGCCGTACGGGGTGCCGAGCACGTACGGGGCGAGCAGGCCGTACCAGGTGTTGACCAGCCCGAGCTCCCGCATGATGAGGAACAGCGGGATCATGGTGACGGCGCTCGGCACCATCATGGTCGCGACGTACAGCCAGAACAGCACGTCCCTGCCCCTGAAGCGCAGCCGCGCGAACGCGTAGGCGGCGAACGTGGTGAACACGAGCTGCCCCGCCGTCAGCGCCAGCGTCATCAGGGCCGTGTTGAGCACGTAGCGGGGGAAGTCGCCGGCCAGCATCTCGGTCAGGTTGGCGGCGGTCGGCGGCAGCGGCGGCAGCCAGGGGGCGGTGGAGCTGAGCTGGGCCTGCGTCTTGACGGCCGTCAGCACCACGAGCAGGTACGGGAAGACCGAGACGAACGCGCCGGCGGCGAGCGTGAGGTAGAGCAGTACGCGCTTGGTCATGTGAGCCTCAGCTAAGGTCATAGGTCGTGCGCTTGCCGAAGAACCTGACCTGCGCCAGCGTCACCACCAGGATGATCACGAAGAGCAGCATCGACAGCGTGGAGGCGTAGCCGAAGTCGAACTGCTTGAAGGCCGTCTCGAAGATCCGGAAGTTGATGACCTCGGTGCTGCGGCCCGGCCCGCCGGCCGTCATCGCGTAGACCGTGTCGAACACCTGGAAGGCCCCGATCAGGTTCGTCACGGTGACGAAGAACATCGTGGGGTTGAGCAGCGGTAACGTCACCCGCCAGAACCGCTGCGCCGGGGTGGCGCCGTCGGTGGAGGCGGCGTCGTGCAGCTCCTTCGGGATGCTCTGCAGACCGGCCAGGAAGAACAGCATGTTGTAGCCGGTGTGCTGCCAGACGCTGACCAGCGCGACGGCGGGCAGCGCCCACGCGGGGTCGGACAGCCAGTCGGGGCCGGTGATGCCGACGAGCGCGAGCGCGCTGTTCAGCGCGCCGTCGCGGGGGTCGAAGATCCAGTTCCAGATCAGGCCGAGCACGATCGGCGTGGCCATCCACGGCACCACGTACAGCGACCGGAACAACTTGACGCCCTTGACGGGCCGGTTGAGCAGCATCGCCATGGCCAGCGCGAGCACGGTCTGCAGCGGGATGCAGAGCAGCACGTACAAGACGCTCACCAGGAGCGAGTGCCAGGCCTCGCCGTCGGCGAGCAGCCGCCGGTAGTTGTCCAGGCCGACGAACTCGGGGGCGGACAGCAGCTCCCACTCGAACAGGCTGAGGACGAGCACGATCACCATCGGCAGCAGCAGGAACGCCACGACGCCGAACAGGCTGGGCCCGATGAACAGGTAGGCGTGCCATCCGGACGTCCGCCGCCGCGCCTTCGCGCCCTTCGGCCGCACGCGCTCGCGCTGGGCGACGTCGGGGAGGGTGCCGCTGGTCACGACGGGTCCGTCGTGGTGGGCACCATGAGCCGCCTGGTCGTCTCCAGGCCCCAGTCGTCCAGCGCGGCGATCGGGTCGCTGGCCCCGCGCAGGCCGCCGGTCGCCTCGATGTGCGCCGCCCACTCGTGCCTGGCCTCCACCTCGGGGCGCACGATGATGCAGTCGGGGTCGTTGACCCACCAGCGGGCGTGCAGGAACTCGCGGGCCGCGCCGGTGAGCCGCGCGCCGAGCTGCGACGGCTGGCTGATGTCGCCCGACTTGGGGTGCAGGGTGGGCGCGATGTCGGGGCTGACCCGCATGATGTCGACCAGCCCGATGCTGGGCAGCATCGGCGCGCCGCACCCGTGCAGGGTGGCGTCGGGGCCCGCGCCCTCGCGGATCAGCTCCAGGCCCCTCCGGTACGCCGTGATCGGGTCGACGTCCTCGTGCCGGGCTCCGGCCAGGGCGCCGGCGTAGACGAAGTCGAGCTTGAAGTGACTGATGCCCATCGCGGCGAAGGTGTGGAAGACGTTCACCACGTGCTCGGCCGCCCCGGGGTGGGTGACGTCGAGCACCGCGAGCTCCTGGTCCCACATGCGGCCGGCGTACGCGCCGCCGACCAGCCAGTCCGGGTGCTCCCTGAAGATCCGGCTGCGGTGGCCGACCAGGAACGGCGCCGTCCAGATGCCGGTCCGCCGGCCGGCGGCGGTCATGGCGTCCACGGCGCGTGCCAGCGAGCCGAACTCCGGGCGCGGCTCCAGCCAGTCGCCGATCTCCGCCTCGTAGCCGTCGTCGATGAGGAACATGTCCGCGCCCAGGCCGAGCCGCTCGGACAGCTCCAGGTTCTCGATCACGTCGGCGTCGGTGACCTTGCCCCAGTAGCCGTACCAGGTGCACCACATGGGCGGGACCGCCGGGAAGGAGGCCGGGGCGTGCCCGGCGGCGACGGTCGTGGCCCACTCGCGCAGGGCGGCGTCGAGCCCGCCCTCGGCGCGGTGGTGGCGGACCGGGCCGTTCGCGGAGATCACCAGGCGGTCCGGGCCCACGCGCCGCGCCCTGATGGACGGCACCTGGAGCGGGTCCGGCGCGGACCACACCTCGACGGACCCGTCGCCCGGGTCGACGGCCAGCAGCCCCTCGCCCTGGAAGACGCCTGCGGGGACCGGCGTCTCCGGCCGGTAGCAGAGGATCTGGATCGTCTCGTCGGCGGGGCGCGGCGGGCTGTCGTCCAGCCGGTACGCGCCGGTGGGGCTCCACGACTGCCAGCCGTGCTCGAACACCCGCGCCTCATCGGGACGACACCTGGTCTCGCCGATGTCAGTGAACGACATCAGTCCTCATTCCTCTCAACTTACGAAGGAGCGCTTCATTAGTAGCACCGGGCTCACTGGAGGGTCAATGCCCTGATTTCCGGGTCACTGCGCGATGACGGCGCTATGACCAGTACCCGGCTGCTGGCATAATCAGGAGCTTAAGGAGGAGACCTACATTAAGGAGGGTGATGGCGGACCTACGCGGTGGCGACCTGTCCCGGCTGCGGCAGCTCAACTCCCTGACCGCCATCAGGGCGATGCGCGGGGCGGGGCCGCTCACCCTGTCCGCGCTGGCCGAGCGCACCGGCCTGTCGCGTCCCTCCATGAAGGAGGTCGCCGACGAGCTCATGGAGCTGGGCTGGGTGGAGGAGGTGCCGCCGAGCCCCGGCAGCATGGGCAGGCCCGCCCGCCGCTACCGCTTCCGCGCCGACAGCGGCTACCTGGTGGGCGTCGACATAGGGGGTTACAACATCCGGGCCGCCCTGTCCGACCTCGACGGCGTGATCCTGGCGGAGACCCGGCAGCCCGTGCAGCTCGACGCCACGCTGGAGGAACGCCTGGCCGCGATCCAGCGCGCGGTCTCCGGCTGCCTGGCGCTCAGCCGTACGGCCATCGAGGACGTGTGGACCATCGCCTTCGGCACCATCGGCGTGATCGACGTGGAGGGGCGGGTCGTCTACTCGGCGGCGGTGCCCGCCTGGCGCGATCTCGACCTGGCCGGCAAGCTGCGGGAGATCTTCCCCTGTCAGGTGCTGATCGAGAACGACAGCCGGCTCGCCGCCATGGCCGAGCACCGCCGCGGCGCGGCCAGGGGCGCCAAGGACGTCGTGTTCCTCCACGTCGGCAGGCGCATGGGCGCGGGCCTGATCATCGGCGGGAAGGTGCACAGGGGGTTCGGCGCGGCGTCGGGCGAGATCGCGATGTTGCCCGAGGCCCGCTGGTTCGACGCCCCCGACCACCTCAACACCTGCGCGTCGGTCCCGGAGGGCACCCCGCCGGAGGACGCGGCGGGCTACACGCTCGCCGCCGCCAGGAACGGCGACCCGGTGGCGCTGGAGGCCGTCGGCCGGTACATCGACGACCTCGTGGTCGGCACCGCCGCGATGGTCCTCCTGCTGGATCCGGAGGTCGTGGTGCTGGGCGGCGGCTTCTCCCGCTCCGCCGACGTGCTGCTCGGGCCGCTGCGCGAGCGGCTGGAGCGCAGGTGCATGCGCATGCCCGAGGTGCGCGCCTCCACCCTGGGCGACGAGTGCGTGGTGACCGGCGCGATCGACTACGCCGTCGACCACCTCGACGACCAGCTCTTCACCCCCGACCGGGGCCCGCTTCCGGTGACCCGCTGACCGGGAGCGGGCCGCGGGCGCGAGGAGGCCGCGGCGCTCGTCAGCCGACGTCCAGAGCGGTGCCGTACAGGCGGGACACCTTGATCTTGATGATCACGCGCCGTTCGCGGGCCTGCTGCTCCAGGAAGGCGGCCGGATCCGGCTGGTCGCCCGCGAAGGCCAGCAGGTCGGCGGCATCGCCGGACACCTCGGCCGCGCCCTCGGCGACGGCGAACGACCAGACGTCGGGGCCCTGCACGTGCAGGGAGACGTGCGGGTTGTTGCGCACCTGGCGCGCCTTCAGCCGGTCGGCCGTCGTGGAGATCCTGACGATCCGCCCGGCCGGGTCCCATCGGTACAGGACCGTGGACATGGCGGGATGGCCGCTGCGCTTGACCGTCGCCAGCACGCCGAACTGCTGTCCGTCGAGCAGCTTCACCAGCGCCTCCTCGCTGAGCGAGCGAGGTGCCGGGCCCGACTGGTTCTCGTCCATGATCTCCCCTTGACAGGCGGCCCGCCACGGAAGGTGGCCGCCATCGACTCAGCAAGGACCGTAGCAGATAGTTCCGTTGCAGACAATCTGCATGGCGGCCCAGGGAGCTATTTCCCGCTGCCCAGGGTCATGCCTTCGATGATCCGGCGGCCGAGCCAGAGGTAGATGACCAGCAGGGGCAGGATGACGATGCCGAGGGCGGCGAACAGCCCGCCCCAGTCGGCCCCGCTGTACTGCACGCGGGTGAGAAAGCCGAGCAGCGCCAGGGGAAGCGTCTGCTGCGCGGGGTCCTGCAGGAAGATCAGGGACAGCAGGCCCTCGGACCAGTGCTGGATGACGTTGAGGATGAGCAGGGTGACGATGCCGGAGCGGGCGAGCGGCAGCATGATCTGCCAGAAGGTGCGCCACGGGGTCGCGCCGTCGATGGCCGCGGCCTCCTCCAGATCGCCCGGCAGGCTGCGGAAGAACGCGGTCAGGAAGAAGACGGCGAACGGGATGGACGTCGCGATGTAGACGATGATCAGACCGGTTAGGCTGTCGACCAGGCCGGCCTGTGACAGCACGACGAACAGCGGCAGCATGATCGCCTGCACCGGGATGCCGAGGCCCAGCGCGAAGAACGACGTGAGCGGCGAGGCGCTCCTGGTCCGGAAGCGGCTGAGCGCGTAGGCGGCGGGCGCGGCGATGGCGACGGTGCCGGCCGCGGTGGCGGCGACCACGACCACGGTGCGCACGATGGCCGGCCCGAACTCGCTGACCTGCCAGGCGCGGGCCCAGTTGTCGAACTGCCAGGTGGCCGGCAGCGAGAAGGGGCCGGCGAAGATCTCCTTGGCCGTCTTGAGCGAGGAGAGCAGCATCCACAGCAGGACCAGGATGTCGAAGGCGACGAGGAGCCAGACGACGGCGAACCCGGCGTGGCGCGGGCGCAGGCGGGCAGAGACAGGGGCAGGGGCAGAGACAGGGGCCATGGTCAGTACTCCAGGCTGTCGCGGCGGGTGACCCGTCGGGTCAGCAGGGTCAGCACGACAATGAGCACCAGCGTCACCACCGTGGCCGCCGCCGACGCGCCGAACCTGGACTCACCGGTCGGCTGGAACGCCTCGGCGTAGGCGTACAGCGACAGCGTCCAGGCCTTGGTCGTCGGCACCGAGCCGGCGGCCCCCGCGAAGACGTAGATGAACTCGAAGATCTTGATGGCGCTGATCGCCCAGAGCGTCGCGCTGACCGCGACCGCGTCCCACATCAGCGGCAGGGTGATGGCGCGGAACTTCTGCCACGACGTGGCGCCCTCCAGGTCGGCCGCCTCGTACAGGTAGACCGGGATCCGGTCCACGGCCGCCATCAGGATGGTGGTGTAGAAGCCGGTGTTGACCCAGACGAGGCCCGCGCAGATGACGAAGAACAGGTTGTCGTCGGACAGCCAACGGGGGACCGCGTCGATGCCCATCGCCCTGAGCAGCCCGTTGACCAGGCCGTCCGCCTGGAACAGGAAGCCCCACAGGATCGAGATGGCCAGCGCCGAGACCGCGTTGGGGAAGAAGATGACCGCGCGGACGAACCTGCGCCCGGCCATCTCCCGCAGCAGCACCGTCAGCCCGAAGCTGGACAGGAACGTCAGCGCGCCCACCCCGAACAGGATGATCATGGTGTTGACCAGCGACGTGGCGAAGACGTCGTCGTACCAGAGCCTGCGGTAGTTGGCCAGGCCCACCCATTCGATCGGCCCCGAGCCCGCCCACTTGGTCAGGCTCAGCGCCACCGTCGCAAGGCCGGGCAGCACGAACACCGCCACGTAGACGACCAGCGCGGGCAGCACGAGCGGCCAGTAGAGCCGCCGCCTGGAGCGGGCGAGCGGGCTGGTCTCCGCGGCGCCGGCCCGCGGCACCGGGACGGGAACGGCCTCGACCGCCATCAGACGTTGACCTTCCACCACTCCACGGTCTCGGCCTTGAGCCGCGCCACGAAGTCGGCGGCCGTGAGCCGGCCGGAGAGGATCTCCTTCGACAGCGGATTGAAGATCTTCGTCTCCCAGTCGCCCATGCCCCGCACCCCGTCCAGCGCGAAGTGCGCCGTCGTCGCGGCGTCGAGCGCCTTCTTGGTGTCGGCCAGCTCCGGCGGGGTGCTGGTGTCGGCCCGGGCGCTGAGCACCTTCTCCTCGGCCGGGATGCGGTCCGTCCACTTCTGGTTGAGGAAGTAGGCGATGAACTTCCCGGCCTGCTCGGCGTGTCTGGACTTCGCCGGCACCGCGAAGCCGTACAGGGTCGTCTCCTGGGAGTCGAAGCCGGACTCCGTCCGGGGGAAGGGGAAGGAGCGGTACTCGAAGCCCTCGCCCGCGATCTCACCGGTCTCGCTGGGCGCCCAGGTGCCCATGAACAGCAGGTCGGACTCGCCCTGCGCCCACTTCTGCTGAATGGCGGGGAACTTGCTGGCGTCCCAGCCGTCGGCCCAGAAGCCGCCCTTGCCGAGCCGCTCCATGTGGCCGGCGGCCTTGAGCACCCTGGGGTCGTCGAAGCCGGCGCCGCTCCTGTCCTGGAGCACCTTGGCCAGCCCGCCCGGGCCGAGCTCGCGGATCAGCAGGGTGGCGGTCCACTTCGGCGGGTAGCCCGCCACGTCGCCGTCGAGGGCGAGGGGCGTCCTGCCCTTCCGCTTGAGCTCGCCGGCCACGGCCAGCAGCTCGTCGAACGTCCGCGGCGGCCGCTCGGCCAGCTCGGGGTGCCGCTTGGCGTCGTAGAAGACCTGCCAGGAGTGGACGGCCACCGGCACCAGGTACTTCGCGCCGCCGTCGGTGACGAGCCGCTCGTAGGTGTCGGGCACCACGTCGGCGACGGTCCTGCCCTCGCCCGGGATCGTGGCGGCGTACACGCCGGACAGGTCGGCGGCGTTGCCGGTCGCCTGCAGCATGTTGAGCACGTTGAACGCGGCGCCGTCCACCAGATCGGCGCCGACGTTGCCGCCCACCAGCGTCGGCTGGAGCTTCTTGAGGTTCTCCCGGCCCTGGAAGACCACGTTGACCTTGATCCCGGTCTCCTTGGAGAACGCGGTGACCGCGTCCTGCACGATCTTGGCGCGGACCTCGTCCTGCTTGAACATCGACCAGTAGGTGAACTCCTCGGCGGCGCCGGCTTCACCGTCCGTGCCGCCGCACGCCGTCAGGCCCAGGAGGAGCACGGCGAGGGCGGCTGTGCCCGGGGTGTGGAGTCTCATCGCAAAACCACCGTTGCTTGCGGGAACGTTGTGGAGGATTCTGCGCAGATTCATCCGTTATAGTCAACAGATTCATAGGAATGATTTGAGTCGTTACTGAGGCGATACAACCCACAGGGCACTCAAGCGCCGGCGCGGCCGCCGGAGTCGGCCACAATGCCCACGGAGGTGGCATGAACGAACGCAGGCAGAAGTTCCGCATGCTCGCGGACGAGCTTCGCCGGGGCATCGCGGAGGTGCGGTGGCCGGAGGGCCGGCTGCCCACCGAGCAGCAGCTCGCCAGGGAGCAGGAAGTCAGCCTCAACACCGTGCGCAGGGCGATCGACCTGCTGGTCAGCGAGGGGCTCGTCTACCGCAGGCAGGGCTCGGGCACCTACGTCAAGCACGACGTCCCGCAGGCCGGGCCGGTGATCGGGGTGGCCGTGCCGTCGATGACGTACTACTACCCGCGCATCATCGCGGGCATCGAGGAGGAGCTGTCGGCCCGGGGCTGCCAGATGTTGCTGCGCAGCACCGGGTACGACGCCGCGCAGGAGGAGAAGGGCATCGAGGGCATGGTCGCCGCCGGGGCCGAGGCCCTGCTCCTGGTGCCCGAGCTGGGGCGGCGCCCCGGCGCGCACGCCTACCTCGACGCGCTGCCGTTGCCCACGGTGCTGGTCGAGCGCAGGTTCAGGTCGGGCGGCGACGTCTACGAGTTCGTCTGCTCCAACCACGGGGCCGGCGGCTACCTCGGGGTGCGCCACCTGCTCTCGCTCGGGCACGCCCGCATCGCCTACATGGCGCGCTCCAGCCCGCACTCCGAGCAGGTCGTCCAGGGCTTCACGCAGGCGCTGGCCGACAACGGCCTCGCCCCGGCGGCCGAGCGGACGCTCCCGCGATGGAGCGCGGCCGACGCGGAGGCCTACCTCGGCGTCCTGCTCGGCGCCGGCGCCACCGCGGCGGTCTGCTTCGCCGACCGGGAGGCGACACTGCTGGTCGGAGCGGCGCTGCGGCGCGGCCTGACGGTGCCGGGAGACCTGTCGGTGATCGGCTACGACGACGAGGTCGCCGACCTGTCGGAGGTGCCGCTCACCGCGATCTCGCCGGCCAAGGCCGACGTCGGGAGGCTGGCCGTCGAGACGATCCTGCACCGCCTGGCCCGCCCCGGCTCCCCCCTCCGGCAGCACCTCATCGTCCCCCGCCTGGTGGTCCGCGACTCGACGGGAGCTCCTGCCGATTTGAGGGGTTGAATTTAGGTATGAATTCGGTCAAGGTGGTCCCGCCGGATCCTCCGATGTGAAGGAAGCTCATGAGTGTTGTCCGTCTCGGCCTGCTCGGCGCCGGCGGGGTGGCCGCCCTGCACGCGCAGGCCGCGCTGAGCATGCCCGACGAGGTCCGCGTCGAGGCCGTCTGCGACGTGGACCAGGCCAGGGCCGCCGAGCTGGCCGCACGCAGCGGTGCTCGGGCGTACACCGACCACCTCGGCATGCTGGACGCGGTGGACGCGCTGATCGTCTGCACCCCGCACGCCCTGCACCTGGCGCCCGCGCTCGACGCGGCGGCTGCCGGGGTGCACGTGCTGATGGAGAAGCCGATGGCCACCTCGCTCGCCGACTGCGACGCCATGGCCGAGGCCTGCGCGCGGGCCGGCGTCGTGCTCTTCCTGGGGCACATCCAGCACTACCTGCCGATCACCGCGAAGGCGTACGAGGTCGTCGCTTCCGGCGAGATCGGCCGGCCGGTCGCCGTCGTGGACCGGCGGGCGACCGACTACCGCCGCGACCACAGGCCGGCCTGGTTCTTCGACCCCGTGCTGGCAGGCGGGGGCGCGGTGATGAACATCGGCGCCCACTGCATCGACCGCGCCACCTGGCTCGCCGGCGCCGCGGCGGTCCGCGTCACCGCGCGGCTGGAGAATCGCGGCCTGCCGGTCGAGACGGAGGGGCTGCTGCAGCTGGAGCTGGCCAACGGCGTGCTGGCCACCGTCTCCGTCACCACGAGCGCGATGCCGCAACTGGACGAGATCGAGGTGCTGGGCTCGCGCGGCACGCTGCGGGCCTCCCGCGCGAACGGCGTCTGGGTGGCCGGGCACGGCCGCGCCGAGCAACGTGCCACGCCGGGCGACATCGACACGGAGGTGGCCGTGGCCTTCCGCGACCAGCTCGGCGACTTCGCCGCCGCGGTCCGCGGCGAGCGGCCCGCCGCCATCGGCCCTGAGGTGGGCAGGGCGGTGGTGGCCACGGTGCTGGCCGCCTACGCCTCGGCGGGCTCCGGACAGGCGGAGCTCGTCCCCACTGGCCGGAAGCCCGTTGGCCAGCCGTGACCCGGGGCGGCCCAACGTCCTGTTCATCCTCAGCGACGACCAGGGGCCATGGGCGCTGGGCTGCGCCGGCAACGACGACATCCGGACCCCTCACCTGGACGCGCTCGCGGAATCAGGGCTGCGGCTGTCGCGCTTCTTCTGCGCCTCCCCGGTCTGCTCCCCGGCCAGGGCGTCGCTGTTCACCGGCCAGATCCCCTCGCGGCACGGCGTCCACGACTGGCTGAGCGCCCGCCACGCCGGGCCCGGCGCGATCGACTTCCTCCAGGGTCGGCGCCTGTTCACCGACGACCTGGCCGAGGCCGGCTACCGGCTCGGGCTGGTCGGCAAGTGGCACCTCGGCGCCAACGACCGCCCGCGTCCGGGCTTCGTGCACTGGTACGCCCACGAGTCGGGCGGAGGGCCGTACCACGGCGCCCCGATTTGGGACAACGGCGTGCGCCGCGAGGTGCCGGGCTACCTCACCGACGTGCTCACCGCCGAGGCCCAGGCGTTCATCGAACGCGAGGCGTCCCACGAGGCGCCGTTCTACCTGTCACTGCACTACACCGCCCCGCACAAGCCGTGGAAGGGCCAGCATCCGCCCGAGTTCGAAGCGCTCTACGCGCACTGCGCCTTCGACAGCTGCCCGCAGGAGCCGCCGCACCCCGCGCAGCCGCGCGGCCGGGACGGCGCGCCCGTCGGCGGCGAACCGGACACCAGGGCCGCCCTGATCGGCTACTTCGCCGCCGTCACCGCCATGGACGCCGGCATCGGGCGGGTCCTGGACACCCTGCGGCGTCACCACCTCACCGAGTCCACCCTGGTCGTCTTCACCAGCGACAACGGCTTCAACTGCGGCCACCACGGCATCTGGGGCAAGGGCAACGGCACCTTCCCGCAGAACATGTACGACTCATCCGTCATGGTGCCGTTCATCGCCAGCCAGCCCGGCCGCATCCCCGCCCGGCAGGTCCGCGACACCCTGCTGTCGGCCTACGACGTGCGGCCGACGCTGCTCGGCCACCTCGGCCTGCCGTACGACTCGGACGGCCCTGGACGGCCGTTCCACGCCGCCCGGGAGGAGGTGGTGGTCTACGACGAGTACGGCCCGGTACGGATGATCCGCACCACGCGCTGGAAGTACGTGCACCGCTACCCCCACGGCCCGCACGAGCTCTACGACCTCGGTCTCGACCCCGGCGAGCGCCGCAACCTGATCGCCGAGGAGCCGCCGGAACTGCACGACCTGCGCGCCAGGCTGGAGGGGTGGTTCGCCCGCTACGCCGATCCGGCCCTGGACGGCAGCCGGCTGCCGGTCAGCGGCGCCGGCCAGCACTCCCCCGCCGGGATCTCCGCCTTCGAGCCCGCCCCCCGACCCGCCGAGCCGGGATGGTGAGCGGCCGTGTTCCGTTCAGAGGGGCTCGTCGGCGAGGTAGGGCGGGGCCGGCTCGTACTGGATCTCCCGGCGTACGGCCCGCGCGTGGTCGCGTCCGTGCAGGTGGCCGATCAGCCACAGTGCGCCGTCGATGCCGGCCGAGACGCCCTGGGTGGTGATCAGGTCGCCGTCGACGACGTAGCGGGCGTCGCGGACGACGGTGACGTCCCCGCGCGCCTGCAGGGCGTCCTCGTAGTTGCGGTGCGTGGCCACGCGGCGCCCGCGGGCGGGGCCGGCGGCGTGCAGGAGGAAGGCGCCGGTGCACACGCTCATGACCCAGGAGGCGTTCGCCGCGGTCCTGGCGATCCAGCCGGTGACGGCGGGGTTGTGCGGCTCGATCTCGCGTGCGCCGCGGCCGCCCGGCACCAGCAGGACGTCCAGCGGGGGGTGGTCGCCCAGGGTGCGGTCGGGTACCACGTGCATGCCCTTACTGCTGCGGACGGGGTCGGGGTGCTCGGCGATGAGCAGCGTGGTGTCGGCGTCGCGGCGCAGGATGGAGGAGGTGGTGAAGACCTCCCAGGGGCCGGCGAAGTCGAGCTCCTCGGCGATGTCGAAGAGCAGCAGTCCGTATGTGGTCACAGGTGTTCTCCCGTAGTCGATCGGAAACGGTCGCGGTAGTCGGAGGGGGCGACGCCCAGGCAGCGGTGGAAGCTGCGGCGCAGGGTCTCGGCGGTGCCGAAGCCGTAGCGGCGGGCGATGGCCTCGAGAGGGTCGCCGCCGTCCTCCAGGGCCCGCTGCGCCGCCTCCACCCGGACCCGCTCGACGTAGGCGGCGGGCGGGATGCCGAGCTCGGTGGTGAAGCGGCGCTGCAGGTGGCGGGGGCTGAGCCCGGCCTGAGCGGCCAGGGCGGCGACGTCGTGCCGGGCGCCGGGGTCGGCGTGGACGGCCGCCACGGCCCGGCGGATCGGGTCGGAGGACGGCTGCATCGACCACAACCCCACGCTGAACTGGGACTGGTTGCCCGGCCTGCGCAGGAACAGCACCAGGTGGCGGGCCACCTCCAGCGCCGCCCGCTGCCCCTGGTCCTCCTCCACCAGGGCCAGCGCGAGATCCATGCCCGCGGTGACTCCCGCGGAGGACCAGAAGCGGCCGTCGCGGATGAAGATGGGATCGGGTCGGACGGTGACGGCGGGGTACTCCCGCGCGAGCCGTTCCGCCCTGGCCCAGTGGGTGGTGACGCGACGCCCGTCCAGCAGGCCGGCCTCGGCCAGCAGGAACGCGCCGCTGCACACGGAGGCGACCCGCCGCGCTCCCCTGGCCGCGGCGGCGATCCAGCCGGTCAGCCGCGGGTCGTGCCTGGCGGTGTAGACGCCCGCCCCGCCGGCGACGATCAGCGTGTCGAAGCCGGACGGGCGCAGCGCCGTCACCCCGAACCCGGCGTGCACCGGCAGCCCGCTCTCGGCGTGGACCGGCCCTGACCGGGGGGCCACGACGCTGCAGTCGTAACCGCCGGCCCGCTGGAACACCTCGTGCGGGCCGACGAGGTCGAGCGACTGGAAGCCATCGAAGATCACGAAGGCGATGCGGTGGGAGTGCACGTCTTCAGGTTGGAGCCCGCGCTCTGATGGCGTCAACGACACGCTTCCCACAGATCGCGCCATGCGCCTCCCGGTCCGGCGCCGTCGCCGCGCCCTGCGCGTGAGCCTCGGCCGGACGTCCGGCGCGGGCCTCGCGGCGGCGTGAACGCACATGGCGGGCCCCGGGCACCTGCCGCTGTGGGAGGATCTGTTGGCCGCACCGGTCTGCGGCGAACTGATCGCCGACGGCTGATGGGGCCGCCCGCTGATCGAGTGCTGCGGCTCGGTCAGCGGGCCCGGCGCTCGTACGTCTGCGACACGTCCTCGTTCCCGTCCGGAGGGCCACCGGATCAGAAGGCCGCGGCGCTCCGGGCTATTGGCGGGAGAGCGCGCGTGTGAGGCCTGCCAGGATGGTCGTCGCCAGGGTCCACCCCGCAGTGATCAGCGCGGCGGCGAGCCACTGTTGTACGCCGCGCGGGCCGAAGGCGGTCTCCTGCCCGAAACCGATGATCGGCAGGAGGAGGTCCAGGGTGTAGAGGAAGGCGTTGAAGGGGGGCGCCTCTGCTGGTTTGAAGGCCGGTGGCCGGTGCACGGTGAACACGATCGTGCCGATGAGGAGGAGGGCCGCGAGCCAGAGCGCGGCCCGGAAGGGACGGTAGCCGTACCCGACGGTCCAGTCCTGCAGATATCCCCACAGCCGCGGCCCGAGCCGTTGCCCCGCGCGCCGGCGACGTTGTTTGGCCAGCAGGACGTCCCTGGCGGCCTCCTCGTCACCATGCCGGCGGTACACGGTGGCCAGTTGCTCGTACGGTTGGGGGTGGTAGGGCTCCTTGGCCAGCCAGTCGAGACGCTCCCGGACGGGCAGGGGAGCCTCCAGGCTGTCGTAGGTGAAGCCGTTTATCAGGAGTTGAGCAGGCCATCGGCCGGGAACGTCGTCGAGCACGCCGACCCGGGTGTGGCGAAGGTCGACGGCGCGCAGCAGCACGGTCTCCGGCCCGATCTTCAGCGAGGCCGCCTCGACGCCACGTAGGTGCAGGTCGCCGTCGATGGTGGCCTCCGCCAGGCACAGCGTGGCGGAGACCTGGGAATTTCTGATCGAGAGGGCTCCCGTGGCGGTGAAGCCTTCGCAGCAGTCGACGGCACCGCCCACGATCACCTCCCACAGGGTCAGAGCCCGGGCACCGGGATTGCTGAGGGCAGCACCGTGAAACGCCAGGCTGCCCTCGACTCTGGCGTTGATGAGCAGGACCTCCCCGTCAGCGCTGAAGCCTTCGCCGCAACTGAGCCTGCCGGTGGCGCCCAGCCGCCGCAGTGAGAGCGCTGTCGCCCCCGGGTTGGACAGCTTCCCGCCGTCGACGTTGACCGATCCGCGGACCTGCGTCGAGTCCAGGAAGACCTCTCCGGTCGCCGTGAAGCCCGGTGTGGCCCGCAGCCCGCCGCCGATCTCCATCAGCGGCGCGTTCAGAGCGCGTCCCCCTGGATTGACCAGGGCCGCGTGGGCGAACGAGAGCGCGCCGCTCACGCGGGCTCCCCGCAGAAGGACTTCTCCCTCGGCGGCGAAGCCCTCATTGAGGAGCAGCCCGCCCTCGACGTGGAGCCTCTCCGCGTGCAGGGCGATGCCGCCGGGGTTGGACAGGTGAGCCCCGCTGAACGCACACCGGTGCCCCACCCGGGCGTCCTGCACGCTCAGCTCGCCGTAGGAACGGAAGCCGTGGCCGCACGACAATCCGCCGTCGACGACGATGCCGTCGGCGGCGAGGCCGTAGCTGTCCGAGCGTCCGACCCGAGCGCCATCGAGGATCATCGTCGCGCCGATCCTGGCAGCGGCGACCCGCATCCCGCCGTCGATGACGGCGTTCGCGCACAGCAGATCACGGTCGACGATCAAGCCGTCGGCCTGGACGGCCGGATCCGCGTGAATCGCCGCACCGCTGAGATCCAGCCTCCCCGACACGTGCGCTCCGCCGAGCTGAAGCGGACCCTCGATCAGGCACCCCTCCAGGCGCAGGCCGCCGCCGAACACGGCGTCCGCGGCCCGCAGTCCGGGCAACCGGGACGCGGCGAGATCGACCAGGCCGGTGCGGGCTCCGGTGAAGACCGGCGCCTCCTCGAAATCGCACCCGGTCATGATCAGAGGGACCTGGACCTCGGCGTACGACAGATCCAGCCGGCCGGTGATCCGGGCGCCGGACAGGCGCAGGCCGGGCGTCTGCCCCGCGAGGCGTTCCCGGGCGCCGAGCAGCAGCCCCGCGACGACCTCAGCCCGAACGCAGGAGCCGGGAGCATCCACCGGACGCGCTGCGGGGAACGCCTCCCAGAGGGCGCGTTCCGGCTCGGAAAGATCCTCGGTGATCACAGGGGGCCTCCCGGAACGTCGTACGCGTCGGTGAGGAGATGCTCCAAGGTCATCACCGAATTGGCAACCGTGCCCGGGCCGCAGGCCACGAGCCGCCGCCGGCACCCGGCCGGCTGCCGCACGCCTGAACGCCGGTGGCACTCAAGATGCCGCGCTCAGTCGCCGGCCAGGGTCCCGCCCAGAGGAGTGCGCTCGTAGCGTACGGACCGCCCGGTCCGCGTCCGCGTCACCAGGCCGCACTCGCGCAGCACGGCCAGGTGGCCGCCCACCGCGCCCAGGCTGAGCCCCAGCTGGCGGACCAGCTGCGTGGTCGTCGCCGGCACCGCGAGCGCCCGCAGCACCTGCGCGCGGTGCGGGCCGACCAGCCGCGCCAGCGCCGCCGCGCCGCCCTGCGCGGGCGGCGGCCCGAGCAGGTGCGCGACGCCCCGCGCCGGATACACCAGCGCGTACGGCCACGGCGGCTCGACGTAGCTGATGAGGGTGCCGAAGACGGTCGGCATCAGCAGCAGCCCCTTGCCGCCCAGCCGGTGCCGCTCCCACGCGTCCCGGGGGCCGGTGCGCACCTCGATCACGCCGTCGGCTCCCTCCGAGCGCCAGCGCACCCGCGGGTCCAGGTCGGACAGCGCCGCGGCCCAGCCGTACATGGCCAGGTGCCCGGCCCGGTGCACCAGGTCGCGTTCCAGCACCGTGCGCAGCCGCGGCCAGTCGGGCTCGACCAGCGCGTGCCACGTCGCCTCGATCGCGTCGGCAAGCCGGGAGAGCACGTCAGGGGCGGCCAAAATCTGCTGGACGTGGCGCGGCGGCGTGCGCAGCCCGGCCAGGTTGCGGGCGATCTCCGCGCGAACCTGGGGCGCCGGGGTCGCCCGCACCGCGGCGAGTTCGGCGGCGAAGTCGCCGCCGTCGCCCGGAGGCGGGGGGTGGATGAAGTCGGCGTTGTAGCCGCCGCGGCGCAACAGCGTGGTCAGCGCCCTGACCGCGGGCCTCTCGCGGAGCAACTGTTCGTACCGCGGCGCGATGCGCTCCGCCCAGGGCCGCAGCGGCCCGGCCGGCTGCTTGCCCGCCGCGACCCGCAGCGCGTTCATGGCCTCACCCAGCGGCGAGATCGCGTAGCGGGTGTGCGCCACGTCGACCGGCCCGACTTCGACGGCAAGCATCTTTCGCCTCCACGCGAAAGCCTAACGCCCGCGCCCGCGCCGCCCCGAGACTGGCCCGCATGACGACGCTCCAGGCCGCGCCGGCGCGGGCCACCTACCGTGAGGTGTTCGCGGTGGGCCAGTTCCGCGTGCTGTTCACCGGCTACACGCTCTTCCTCGGCGGCGAGACGGTGAAGATGCTCGCGCTCTCGGTGACCGTCTACGCCGGCACCGGCTCGTCCCTGCTGGCGGCGCTGGCCTACGTCGCCGGCTTCCTGCCGTACGCCCTCGGCGGCACACTGCTGCTGGCGTACGCCGACCGGTGGCCGCCGCGGGCCGTGATGGCCGGCTACGACCTGGTCCGCGCCGCGGTCGCCGCCGTGCTCGCCGCCGGGCTGCTCTCCCCCACCGCGATGCTGGTGCTGGTGTTCGTCACCGGCGTCCCCGGCGCGGTCGCCTCCGCGGCACGCGGCGCGCTGCTGCCCGAACTGCTCGACGGCGACCGGTACGTGCTCGGCCGGGCCGTCTTCTCCATGGCCGCCGGCGGCACGCAGGTGCTCGGCTTCGCCGTGGGCGGGATGCTGATCGCGGCGCTCGGCCCGTACGGGGCGCTCTGGATCACCGTGGCGAGCTGCCTGCTGTCCGCCGCGCTGCTGCGCCTGCGCCTGTCCGGGCGGCCGCGCCGCGCCCCGGCCGCGGGATACGCGGTACGCGAGACCTGGCGCGTCAACCGCGAGCTGCTGCGCCGGCCGGCGATCCGTTCGCTGCTGCTGGCCCAGTGGCTGCCGCCCGCGCTCGTGGTCGGCGCCGAGGGCGTGCTCGTCCCGTACGCGGCCCGGATCGGCGAGCCGGGCTCGGCCGGGCTGCTGTTCACCGCCGTGGCGCTCGGCATGCTCACGGGCGACCTCGTGATCGGCCGCCTGCTCCGGCCGCGGCGGAGGGAACGGCTGGCCGGGCCGCTGGCGCTGCTGCTCGGCGCGCCGCTGCTCGGCTTCGCGCTCTCGCCCGGCCCGGTCACCGCGGCGCTGCTCCTCGCCGTGTCCGGGTTCGGGGTCGCGTACCAGCTGGGGCTGGCCCGGCGTTTCCTGGAGGCGGTGCCGGAGGCGAGCCGAGGCCAGGCCTTCGGGCTGGCGCTGACCGGGACCATGACGTTGCAGGGGCTGTTCGCGGCCGGCGGCGGGGCGCTGGGCGAGGTGGCAGCGCCCGGCCTGGTCGTCGGCGCGGCGGGCGCGGCGTCCCTGCTCGCGGTGGCGGGTCTCTGGCGGGTGCTCGCCGGCGGCGTCGCCCGCGCTCCCGCCGACGGCCTGCCCGGACGCGACGGCCTCGCGCATGCCGCCCGGGTGAGCCCGGCGGAGCCGGCACCCTGAACGGGCGACGCCCCCTCCACATCTGATCTTGGGGATGGACGTGACGCGGGTGGCCGGGGCATGCTGTGGCGTGCTGTTCCGCCAGCTGGAATACCTCGTCGCCCTGGCCCGCGAGCGCCACTTCGCGCGCGCCGCCGCGGCCTGCCACGTCTCCCAGCCGTCGCTGTCGGCGGCGATCCGCAAGCTCGAACGCGAGCTGGACGTGCCCCTCGTGCGGCGCGGGCAGCGCTTCGCCGGGCTCACCCCGGAGGGCGAGCGGGTGGTGTTGTGGGCGCACCGCATCCTGGCCGACGCCGAGGCGCTGCGTCAGGACCTGTCGCGAATGCGCGCGGGGCTGTCGGGGACGCTGCGGATGGGGGCGATCCCGACCGCGCTGACCGCCGCGTCGCTGCTGACCACGCCGTTCTGCGAGCAGAATCCGCACGTACGGGTGATGCTCACGTCTCTGTCGTCGCGGGAGATCGCGCGGCAACTGGCCGACTTCGAAATCGACATGGCCATGACCTACCTCGACGACGAGGAGGACGACCTCGCCGAGGTCCGCTCCATCCCGCTGTACGAGGAGCGCTACCTGCTGCTCACCCCCGCCGACGGCGAGCTGGCCGGCCGGCGGGTGGCGCGGTGGGCGGAGGTCGCGGCGCTGCCCCTGTGCCTGCTCGCCCCCGAGATGCGCAACCGCCGCATCCTGGACGCCAACTTCCGCCAGGCCGGGGCGGTGGCCGTACCGGCGATCGAGACCGACACCGTCTCGGCGCTGTTCGCGCACGTGGCGACCCACCGCTGGTCCAGCGTGATCGCGCACGCCTGGCTGCACATGTTCGGCGTCCCGGAGGGCATGCGCGTGGTCCGGCTGGAGCGCCCGGCCCGCGAGCCGCGGGTCGGGCTCGTCCTGGCCGGTGGGGGGCCGGAGCCGGTGATGGCCGGAGCCGTGCTGGACATCGCCCGCGACCTCGACCTGCGCGAGGTGTTCGACCGGCTCGCCCGCGAGCACCTGTCATAGACGGCTCCTGTCAGGCGATCGAGACAGCCCGCCGGCCACCCGTGGCGGACGCCGGGGCCGAGGTGCTCGAGCTCATCCGGGAGCTGCGGGGGCCCTGCGAGCCAGCGGCACGAGCGTGAAGGCGGCGGCCAGCAGGAAGACGACCCCGGCCAGCCGCTGGTCGGTACGGAGATCAGGCGCCCCCGGCGGTGCCACCACGGAGAACCAGTCCTCCGCCACAGGCGTCCCGAGCAGCAGGAAGACGCTCATGGCCAGCTGCACCATGACTACCGAGCCGAGCAGCGCGACGCGGACGGACCGGGAGATCGGGCGCGGCAGCGGGTCCACGCCTGCCAGCATCCAGAACACCACCAGCCCGCCGGCGAGGAACAGCGCCCCGGTGAGCAGGTGCGGCACGTGCCGGAACAGGGCCCACTGCAGCCACCCGGTGCGATACAGCAGCGGAAAGGCGATCAGGTAGGCGACCGGCAGGAGCGCCGGCCACCAGACCGGAAGCCGGGAGCCGGGAGCACCGTCCCGCGAGGAGCGGCCGGTGGCCCGGGCGAGCAGCGTGAGCGGCGCCCCCAGGCACAGCAGCAGCGGGGCGGCGACCGCGAGCACGGTCAGCTGCAGCGCCTGCATCGACAACATCGCCCGCGCGTATCCTCCGACGCCGCTGAGCAGGACCAGCCCGATCAACGCCAGGCCCGCGCACCAGGCGACCGTACGGCCGCGTGGCCAGGAGCCGGCCCGGCGCACCCCCACCAGATAGCCGACCGCAGGCAGAGCCAGCACCAGGAGGACCATCGGGTCCGGGCGGGCCTCGGTGAGCAGCGCGGTGGGGGTGAAAGGGGCCAGGTCGTACTCCAGCAGGCCGTCGTGCCCGCCGCCCTGCGCCGGCGGCGGCGTACGGGACAGCCCCACGGCCAGCGCCATCGCCACGCCCATGACGACCAGCTCGCCCACCGCGAGCCGGACGAAGACGTGCCGCACGCCGCGGTCGGCCACGTGCCCGACCGTGCGGCGACGATGAGCCAGGCCGAACAGGGCGAGGACGCCGAGAGCGGCGGTCTTGGCGAGCAGGAACCAGCCGTATTCGCTTCGCCACAGGTCCGACGGGGCGTCGAGCCGCACCCACGCGGCGGCGGCGCCCGAGACGGCGACCCCCGCGAAACAGCACAGGGCGATCGTGCTGAACCTGCGCAGCACCACCCGCAGGTCCTCGGAGCGGCGGAAGTGCGCCAGCACCGCTCCCAGCCCGCCCACCCACAACGACATGGTGATCAGGTGCGTCATCAGGCCGGACAGCGCGATGTCGTGGTCGGCGGCGGAGGCCGCGTGCCCGACGTAGGTGACGGGCAACATCGCGAACACGGCGACGGCCAGCGGGATCGCCTTCGGCAGCCACGGCAGCCGCATGACCACGGCGGCCACCACGACCGCGGCCAGGACCAGCGGCAGGACGCGCGCCTGGAGGATCATCATGCCGTCGCCGAGCAGCTCAGGAGAGGCGAGCAGGTCCGCGACGGGCACCGCGACCACGTCGGACACGGTGAGCAGGTAGCTCAGCACGATGGTGACCGCCCAGCCCGTCGCCCAGCGGCCCGCCGCGCGCACGCAGGCGGCCCTCTCCGGCGAGCCGGCGGGTGCGAGAACGGCCGCTCCCAGCAGCGTCCCCACCGTTCCGACCGCGCACACGTCGTAGCAGAACCGGACCAGCGGCAGCCCCCACGCGGTCAACGGCCCCGCGTCCGGCAGCCCGGCGATCTCCGGCTCCGCTCCCCTGCCCGACGCGATCGCCAGCGCCACCAGCCCGGCGGCGATCAGCGCCGCGCCCGCGCAGAGGCGCCTGCCACGCCCGTCCCGGAGGGCCGGCCAGGCGACCCGGGACGGCACCTGCCCGCTCTCGTGCATCGGATGAGCCCTCCCTCCGGCCGGACCGCCCTGCGGTCGGTCCCACGCGTACATGGGGATACGCGACGTGGCCTCGACCGGTTCGGTCCCGCGCGTACATGGGGATACGCGACGTGACCTCGACCGGTTCGGTCCCGCGCGCAACCCGACGCCGCGCACGACGAGAGAGCGCGAGTGCCGATCGCTACGAGGCGGCGGCCCGGCGCCAGGCGGCCTGGCGCAGCAGGCGCAGGCCGTTGAGGCCGACGATGACGGTGGAGCCCTCGTGCCCGGCGACGCCGAGCGGCAGCGGGAGCTCGCCCAGCAGGTCCCAGGCCACCAGCACGGCGATGAACGTGGCCGCGATGACGAGATTGGCCACGATCAGGCGGCGGGCACGGCGGGCCAGCGCGATCACGGCGGGCACGGCGGCCAGCTCGTCCCGGGTGATGACCGCGTCGGCGGTGTCCAGGGCGAGATCGGAGCCGGTGCGGCCCATCGCGATGCCGACGTGGGCCGTGGCCAGGGCGGGCGCGTCGTTGACGCCGTCGCCCACCAGCGCCACCCGCGCGCCGCGTTCCTGAAGGTGCCGTACGGCCTGGACCTTGTGCTCGGGCAGCAACTCGGCGCGGACATCGGCGTCGCGCAGGCCGGCCGCACCGGCCACCCTGGCGGCGGTCCGCGGGTTGTCGCCGGTCAGCAGCACCGGCGCGGTCCCGGTGACCGCGACGGTGTGGGCGACGGCCGCGGCGGCGCCGGGCCGCACGCGGTCGGCCAGGGCGAGCACCGCGACGGGCTTGCCGTCCACCCGCATGACCACCGTGCTGTATCCGGCCTCCTCCAGTTCGGCCACCGCCGCGGCGGGCTCGCCGTCCTGCGGCGGGGACGCCGCGGGCCGGCCGATCTCGACCAGCAGCCCGCCGGCGCGGGCCCGCACGCCGGAACCGGGCACGGCCTCGAACGTCTCCGCGCCGCTCCAGGTCAGCCCCCTGGCCCGAGCGGCTCGGACGATGGCCTGCCCGAGCGGGTGTTCCGAGCCCTCCTCCGCCGCCGCGGCCAGCGCGAGCAGGGCATCGGCGCCGGTCTCGGCGGTGGGCAGCGGGCGGAGCTCGGCGAGATGGGGACGGCCCTCGGTGAGGGTGCCGGTCTTGTCGAAGGCGACCTGGGTGACGGTGGCGAGCTGCTCCATCGCCACGGCGGACTTGACCAGCACGCCGTTGCGCCCGGCGGTGGCCATGGCGGCCAGCAGCGGCGGCATGGTGGCCAGCACCACCGCGCACGGTGAGGCCACGATCATGAACGTCATGGCCCGCAACAGCGCCTCCTGCAGCGGCACGCCCCAGGCCAGCGGCAGCGCGAAGACGGCGAGCGTCGCGGCGACCATGGCGACGGAGTAGCGCTGCTCGACCTTCTCGATGAACAGCTGCGTGCGGGCCTTGGTGGCGCCGGCCTGCTCGGCCATGGCCACGATGCGGGCGATCACCGTGTCGGCCGCGGGCCGGGTCACGCGCACCCGCAGCACGCCGACACCGTTGAGGGTGCCGGCGAACACCTCGTCCCCGGGCCGTTTGTCCACCGGCAGGCTCTCGCCGGTGATGGTGGCCTGGTCGACGTCGCTCGCGCCGGTCTCGACCCGGCCGTCCGCGCCGATGCGCTCGCCGGGGCGCACCACGATGAGCTCGCCCACGTTCAGGGCGGCGGTGTCGACGACCTCCTCCGCGCCTGTCTCCGTCAGCCGGGTGGCCTGCTCGGGGGCCAGGTCGAGCAGGCCGCGGACGGAGTCCTCGGTGCGTTTGGTCGCCACGGCCTCCAGCGCGCCGGAGGTGGCGAAGATGACGATGAGCAGCGCGCCGTCGAAGACCTGCCCGATCGCGGCGGCGCCGATGGCGGCGACCACCATGAGCAGATCGACGTCCAGCGTCCGCTCGCGCAGCGCCCGCAGCCCGGCCAGGCCGGGCTCCCAGCCGCCGGCGGCGTAACAGGCCAGGTACAGCGTCCACCACAGCCAGGGAGGGGCCCCGGCGAGCTGGGCGATGCCGCCGGCGGCGAACAGCGCGGTGGCGGCGAGGGCCCAGCGGACCTCGGGCAGGGATCCGGCTCCGGTCCGCCACCACGTCACGGCGCGGGAGGGTGGAGCGGCCGGGGGCGACGTCCTGACATCAGCAATCACCGTGCCAGCGTATATGCGTAGCTATGCAGGTACGCAAGTAGCAGGATTGGGAGGTATGCTGGCGTCCATGCACACGTCGCTGCCCGACTTCGACATGCCCAACGAGGAGCAGGTGCACCTGGCGGCCGAGTCGTTCCGGCTGCTGTCCGACCCGACCCGCATCAAGATCCTGTGGGCGCTGCTGCAGGGCGAGTCTTCGGTGGCCTGCCTGGCCGAGCTCGCCGACGCCGCCCCCAGCGCGGTCAGCCAGCACCTGGCCAAGCTCCGGCTGGCCGGGCTGGTCAAGGGCCGCAGGGAAGGCACCTTCGTCTACTACAGCGCCGCCGACGAGCACGTGCGCCGTCTGCTCACCGAAGGCCTCTTCCACGCCGACCACATCGACCGCGGCGAGAGCGCCTCCCCCGCGCACCGGGCAGGCGCCGTCTCCTGAACCGGCGTCATCGGGTCGTCCCGCGTCCTGTACGACGGCGCCCACGGAGCAGCCGGCCGCCGAGGAGGGCCGCGCAGGAGCCGACGGTCAGCAGCCCGCCGGTGAGGAACGCGCCCCGCACCCCGGCGAGCGGCAGGACCAGCGCCCCGATCGCGGCCCCCGCCGCGATGCCGGCGTTGTAGGCGCCGGAGTTCGCCGCCAGGGCGAGGTCGGTGCGGCCCGGCGCGCAGTGCAGCATCGCGTTCTGCGTGGCCATGAACACCGGCCCGAGCGCACCGCCCATCAGCATCAGGAACACCACCGCCGCCGGCTGATGAGCGCCGAACGCGTACAGGCCGAGCATGCCTCCCGCCTGCGCGGCCACGGCGGCAGCCAGCGCGGGCTGCGGAAAGCGGTCCAGGAACGCCCCGGTGACGCTCACCCCGGCCAGGCACGCGACGCCGAACCCCACGAACAGGACGCTGACCGTGCCCGGGGAGAACCCGCTCACCTCGCCCAGGAAGATGACGATGTAGGTGTATCCCGTGAACGCCCCGGTGGCGGACAAGGCTCCGGCCGCCAGCACCGTCCCGAACCGCCGCGCGTCGGGGCTGGTCGCGTAGGCGGCGGGCTCCTCTTCCGGGCGCGACGTCGGCAGCAGAACGGCGATCGTCACCAGGCAGACGAGCCCCAGAGCCGCCAGCAGGGCGATGGGCACCTGCCAGTGGCTCTGCCGGCCCAGCCAGGTGCCGGCGGGAACACCGAGCACGAGGGCGAGCGAGCCGGCGACGGACAGCGCCCCGACCACCCGCCCCCGGGCCTCGGGCGCGAACAGGCCCACCGCGACCGGCCCCATCACGGCCCAGAACAGCGCCTGGGCGAGCGCGGTCAGCAGCCGCGCCAGGAGGAGCTGCCAGTAGGCGGTGGCCAGCGCCGCCACGAGGCTGGACACCACGAGCGCGGCCAGCAGTCCCGTGAGCACATGGCGCCGGGGTACGGCCCGCATGACGTGGGCGATCGGCACGGACGCGACGGCCACCGTCACGCCGTAACCGGTGACCAGGAGACCGACCGCCGACAGGGACACCCGCAGGTCTTCGGAGATGAGCTCCAGGAGGCCGACCGGCAGGTTCTCCGCGGTGTTGAAGGTGAGGGCCGCCAGCATCAGAGCTGCGAGCACCGCATGCCTGTGCCATGGAGCCGGCTGTCGCGCGATCTTCCGATCGCTTCCCGGTCTCGCGCATCGCGCCTGCTCAGTGGCACCGTCCATACGGATACCCCACCAAGCCCGCCGGCCCCGCCGCAACCGGATTCAGCCGCGGGCGGCGGACCGCCGTCCGGCGCGCGCCGATGGCCTTGGTGATGGAGGCGGGGCTGACCGCCTCATCATCCTGGCCCCGCCGACCCGGGCAGGAACGCGGCGGCCGCGCTGGACAGGAGCGGCCCGAGGATCACCAGGCCCGTCTGCAGGTCGGTCATGAGGTTGTGGTCGACCTCCAGGACCTGCTCCAGCTTCATGCGCTCCTCGGCCCGGCCGAGCACCGTCGCGGCGTCGTCGGCGTCCCGGAGCGGCACCAGTTCGTCGCACAGGCGGTGGCCGGCCTCGCGCAGCGCGGCGCGGGCCGGACCGTACGCCAGGGCCACCAGCAACGACCCGGTGCCGCCGAAGATCAGGATGATCCCGCGCGACGACAACGGGGCGGGAGAGGCGCCGAGCGCGAGCGTCGCCAGGGCCACCAGCGAGCCGACCGCGCCCAGCAGCCGCCGCAGCAGCCGCCGGAAGGCGATCAGCGCGGCCACCCGCGCGCCTGGCCCGCCGTCCAGCGCCCCGGCCGACCGGCGGATGCCCGACATCGTCATCGTGACCGGAAGGGCGCCCAAGCACGCGATCACCGAGAGCCCCCAGCCCCGCCAGCCCGCGCGCGTGCCCGGGGAGACGATCAGGGCGAGCACGACCAGCAGGAGGGCCACCAGAACCAGGGCGCCGAGCGGCCGGGCCACCTCGCGGACGCGTACGGGGCACACGGCCGCCAGCTCTCTCCAGCGCTGGACACCATGGGCGAACACGGCGCCGGAGGCGGCGCTGAGCGCCAGGGCGAGGGCCGCCCACACCTCCCACCCCGCGGCCGCCTTGTAGGCGGACGTGAGCACGATCGCCGAGCCGAGTGCGAGCGCCGTCACGACGGCGACCGGTCGGAGCACGGGTACCACCCCCCGCCACGGGTCGGAGCCGGGCGGCGATCCTGTCAGACGCTCCGGCCGGTGTCCATACCGGCCACCCGCGCACCGTGGTCTCAGAAGGCGCCGCGCACCGTTCTCTCAGAAGGCGCCCCGCACCGTGCCACCGTCGACCCGGATCGTCGCGCCGCTGATGTACTCGGCGTACGGGCCGCACAGGTAGGCGACGGCCCCCGCGATCTCGTCCGGCCTGCCGTAACGCACCCGATCGTTGGGCACGATCTCGCGGACCGAGTTGTACTCGATCTCTTCCCAGGTCTCACCCCAGCCGCGGCCGGGCGACAGCTTGACCAGGAAGTCCCGCACGGCCGGGACGAGGATCGCGCCGGGCGCCACGACGTTGGAGGTGACGCGGGTGCCGGCCAGCTCGCGGGCGAGCGAGACGGCCAGGTTGTGCCGGGCCGCGAGCGAGGCGTTGTAGTGCGGGTGGCCGCTGAACGGCTGGGTGGCCAGGCCGCCGCCGATGGTGATCACCCGCCCGTAGTCGCGTTCCCGCATGAGGGGGACGAGGCGCTGGATCATCCGCACGCCGGACACGACGTTGATGTTGTAGGTGTCCTGCCAGATGTCCGGAGTGGCGTCGGTCCAGCTCAGGTGCTCGTAGGCGCCGGCGTTGTTGACCAGGACGTCGATGGCGCCGCCGGCCAGCGCGGCCCCGGCCGTCGCGTCCGCGCCGGCGTCGGTGGCCAGGTCGCCCACCGCGATCGAGGCGTTGCCGCCGTCGCTGGTGATGGAGTCGGCGACGGCCTGGGCCCGCTCGGCGCTGCGGCCGTGGATCACGACGGCGGCGCCTTCCCGGGCGAGGAGCCGGGCCGTGGCCTCACCGAGCCCGG
The DNA here is from genome assembly GCF_024172165.1 of Nonomuraea thailandensis. Taxonomy (GTDB): domain Bacteria; phylum Actinomycetota; class Actinomycetes; order Streptosporangiales; family Streptosporangiaceae; genus Nonomuraea; species Nonomuraea thailandensis. Next base: position 4,652,250 of record NZ_JAMZEB010000002.1, read on the forward strand.
ACGTCGACCCGGTGATCAGCGCGCGACGTCCGTTGAGCTGCAGATTCATCAGGATTCCTTCGAGTCACACTTTGTCTACACTCGTAGACTAGCACCTCAAGTTAACACCTGTAGACTTGCCTTCATGACGCGCCTCACCGCCCGGCCGCGCAATGCCGCGGCCACCCGGCAGGCCATCCTGACCTCGGCGATCACGGCCTTCACCCGGCACGGCTACGACGGCGTGGGCGTCCGCGACATCGCCGCGGACGCGGGAGTGACCGCGATGCTCGTCAACCGCTATTTCGGCTCCAAGGAGGGGCTGTTCACCGAGGTGGTGGACGTCTGCTTCGCGGAGCCCACGATGGTCCCGCCCGATCCGGGCGATCTGGCGGCCGAGACCGCCCGTGCCCTGGTGGCCCGCACCGCCCTCGATGCGGACCATCTCGGGCCGTTCGAGCTGATGCTCAAGTCCGCGGCCAACCCGAGAGCGGCGGAAGTCATCCGCGCCGGCATCGCCAGGCACGTGGGCGCCCGGTTCACCGCCGCCCTGGACGGTCCCCAAGCCGGGGAACGCGCCGAGCTGGGGCTCGCCCTCCTGGCGGGTACCTGGCTGATGCGCCGGCTCATCGGCACCCCGGCGCTGCGCGAGGCCGATCCCGACCTGCTGGCGGCTCAGATCACCCGCATGCTGGCGGTGGTCGTCGAACCGCCTGCCTAGGTGGCGGCCCGTCACGCGGACCGGCCTTCGCGAGAAGAAGTCACTGAGCCGTGTCGATCCGCGGGCCGCTCGTTCGACAAGTGGGTGCGCGGGCCGAGGGACGGCCCCGCCGGACGAGGAGAACACGATGCCGAAGTACCTGCTGATCATGCGGGGCACCGACGAGTCGAACGCGGCCATGATGGCCGGCATCGAGGAGATGATGGCCAGGACCCACCGGTTCATCGAGGAGATGGTCAAGGCCGGCGTGCTGCTGGCGGCGGAAGGGCTGGACGACCCGGGCCAGGGCGTCGTGGTCGACTTCAGCGGCGAGGCCCCGGTGGTCACGGACGGGCCCTACGGCGAGACCAAGGAGCTGTTCGGCGGCTTCTTCCTGCTCGACGTCGCCTCGAAGCAGGAGGCGGTCGAGTGGGCCAAGCGGGTTCCGGCGGCACGGGGGGCCAAGGTCGAGGTCCGGCGGGTGCCCGGGAGCGACGAGGTCCCGCAGGCCGGCGAGTGATCATCGAGGAGCGGGCCGGGCGCGGGAACGGCGGCCGGAGCTGATGGGCCCGGCCGAGGTCGAGGCCGTCTGGCGGATCGAGTCGGCGCGGATCGTCGCCGCGCTGACCCGGTTCACCGGCGATTTCGGGCTGGCCGAGGACGCGGCCCAGGAGGCGGTGGCCGAGGCGCTGGTGTCGTGGCCGCTCGCCCCTCCGGCGAACCCGGCCGGCTGGTTGAGGGCCACGGCCCGGCGGCGGGCGATCGACGCGATCCGCCGCCGGGCCGCCCTCCAGGACCGATACGCCCTGCTGGCGGCCGGCTCGGCGCCTGCCGGCGAAGTGGATCCCGACAGGATCGATGACGACGTGCTGGCGCTGATGTTCATCAGCTGCCACCCGGTGCTCTCCCCCGAGGCCCGGGTCGCGCTGACCCTGCGCGTGGTCGGCGGCCTGTCCAGCGAGGAGATCGCGCGCGCGTTCCTCGTACCCGTGCCGACCGTGCAGGCCCGCATCACCCGGGGCAAGAAGACGATCGCGGCGGCCGGGGTGCCGTTCGAGCTGCCGCCGGCCGACGAGCGCAGGCAGCGGCTGGGCGGCGTGCTCAGCGTCCTCTACGTGATCTTCACGGAGGGCTCGACGGCCACGTCGGGCGACCGGCTGCTGCGCCCCGAGCTCGCGTACGAGGCGATCCGGCTGGCCCGCACGCTGGCCGCGTTGCAGCCGGACGAGCCGGAGGTGCACGGCCTGCTGGCGTTGTGCGAGCTGACGGCCGCGCGCTTCCCGGCCAGGACCGCCCCGGACGGATCGCCGGTCCTGCTCGACGAGCAGGACCGGCGGCGGTGGGACTTCTCGGCGATCCACCGCGGGCTGGCCGCGCTGGCCAAGGCGGCGGCCCGCGGCCTCGGCCCCTACGGCCTGCAGGCCGCGATCGCCGCCACCCACGCGTCGGCGCCCTCGGTCGAGGCGACCGACTGGGACCGGATCGTGGTGCTCTACGAGGCGCTCGGCCGGGTCGCGCCCTCGCCGGTGGTCGAGCTCAACCGGGCCGTCGCCGTCGCCATGGCCTCGGGGCCGGCGCAGGCCCTGGCCCTCGTGGACGAGCTGATCGCCTCGGGCCGGCTCGCGGGCTCGCACCTGGTTCCGTCCGTACGCGGTGAGCTGCTGGCCCGGCTCGGACGGCGGCCGGAGGCGCGCGCCGAGCTGGAACTGGCGGCCCGGCTGTGCGCCAACCAGCGCGAACGCTCGGTGCTGCTGCGCAAGGCGGCCGAACTGAGCTGACGTGGGCTTGCCCGGCCGGCCGCTCGTCCGGCTCGGCGGAAGCCGTCAGCATCAGGCCTGCGGCGCCCAGGTGCAGTCATCTGACCGATTGCCGCCGGGCCCCGCGGATCTAGCGTCGACCCCACGACCACGAGCCGGAAGGATTCGCGATGCACCACCTGAGCACGGCCGACGCCACGCAGATCGCCGACCACGCCCTCGTCAGGGCCCTGGACCGCCCCTGATGTCGGGGCCGGTTCCCGCGGCCCCTGACCGCGGAGGCCGACCCCGGGAGGGACTCGCATGATCGAGATCAGTCTGCGCTGGGCGGACCGGGCCGCGTGCGGCACGCACGACCCGGACCTGTTCTTCCCGCTGGCCTGGGAGACCCTCAGCACGGCCCAGGCCGCCGACGTCCGGAGCATCTGTGCCGCCTGCGCCGTCCGGCGCCCCTGCCTCGAATGGGCGCTGGCCACCGGCGAGGCGGACGGCATGTGGGGCGGCGTCACTCCCAGGGAGCGCCGCCGGATGAGGGCCGCCCGCAACCTCCGCACCCCGCCAGAAGCACCCGCACCCCACGCACTCGCCCGACAGCGCACACCGGAAAGGCCGGCATCCGCATGACCCGCGTTCCCGACGAAGGCATGATCCTCGTCCCCGGCGGCACCCTCATCACCGCTACCCCGGAAGAGGGCCGGGCCCTGGCCATCGTCCTCGCCCGCCACACCGTCCACACCGTCCAGCCCGACCTGGAGACCCTGCAGGCCGGGCGCGCCCGGTACGGCGGCGACCCGCTGGGGCTGATCGCCGCCGCCCAGGTGGTGGCGCTGGAGTTCGCCACCATCGCCGCGGCCAACGGCTACTGGCGCTGACCCCTCGAAGGAGAGCCCTCATGACGGAGGTCCGGTTCACCCACATCGGCGGTCCCACGGTCCTCATCGAGTTCGGCGGCTGGCGGCTGCTCACCGACCCGACCTTCGATCCCCCGGCCGCACCTACCCCTTCGGCTGGGGAACCTCCTCCCGCAAGCTGACCGGCCCCGCCATCGACCCCGCCGACCTGCCGGACATCGACGCCGTCCTGCTGTCGCACGTGCACCACGGTGACAACCTCGACGACGCCGGACGCGCCCTGCTGCCCGCCGCCGGCACGATCGTGACGACCTCCTCCGGCGCCCGCTCCCTGCCGCACCCGGCCCGCGGCCTGCGAGCGGGCGGGACGACCCGCCTGGAGGCTCCCGGCAGGCCGCCCATCGACATCACCGCCACCCCGTGCCGGCACGGGCCCCCGCTGAGCAGGCCGATCGTGGGCGAGGTCATCGGCTTCGCGCTCACCTGGCCGGGCCAGGAGCACGGGCCCCTCTGGATCACCGGCGACACCGTCCACCACCGCGCGCTGCGCCGGGCCGCCGCCGTGATCCGGCCGGGCACGATCCTGCTGCACCTGGGCGGGGTCGCCTTCCCCCTCACCGGGCCGCTGCGCTACACCATGACCGCGCGGCAGGCCGTACGGCTGTGCGAGGCCCTCTCCCCGCGTACGGTCCTGCCGGTCCACTACGAGGGCTGGCAGCACTTCCGGCAGGGCCACGACGGCATCGAGCAGGACCTCCGGAGTGCGCCGGACCGCATCAGCGGCCTGTTCCACTGGCTGCCTCTGGGCACGGCCGACCAGATACACCTCTGACCGCCGCAGAAAGGACCATCCATGACCACCGCCACTCAGCTGGACAACCTGGCCATCGCCGCGTTGCAGGACATGCTCATCAACGTCGCGGAGCTGGCGTCCCAGGCCAAGCAGGCGCACTGGAACGTCCGCGGCGCCGCGTTCCTCACCGTGCACCAGTGGCTGGACGACCTCGCGCAGAACCTGCGGGCCCACGCCGACACGCTGGCCGAGCGCATCGCCGCCCTCGGCGGCTGGCCGGACGCCTGCAGCGAGACACTGAGCGAGCGCAACTCCCTGGAGTCCCTGCCGTTCGGCGCGCTCACCACAGGCCAGGCGCTCGCCGCCATGGACAACGGCCTGGGACGCGTCGCCGCCGGGGCCGCGGCATGGCTGCGTAACCCGGCGGTCGACCAGGTGACCGCCGACCACCTCACCGGCCTGTGCCGGGACGTCCAGAACCAGCAGTGGCTCGCCCGCGCCCAGCAATGAGCCACAGCACTGCGCGGGGTGTCTCGTCGGGCGGAGGGGCACGGGAGCTGTCATGGATGCCGAGGAATCACGCATGCCGGGGCCCGCGAGTGGCGAGGCGGGTCGGCACCCGTGTCCAGGCGCATGGCATGATCGCGGCCATGTCCCCCAGCGTTCCCCGCCTCCGGATCGGCTCGGCCGAGATCATCGCCCTCGCCGACGCCGACGGCCCGTTCTTCTCGCCGCGCGCCGAGGCCTTCCCCGAGGCCACGGCCGCTCAGTGGGCCGAGGCCGACCGCTATGACCCGGGCGCGGTCGACGCCGGGGGCCGCTGGCGGCTGCACTTCCGCGCGTACGCGATCCGCAGCGACAAGGGCCTGACCATGGTGGACGCCGGGATCGGCCCGGCGGACAGCCCGGCCGGCTCGTGGGCGCCCGTGCCCGGCGTGCTCCCCGAGTCTCTCGCCGCCGCGGGCATCGACCCGGCCGAGGTCGACACCGTGGTGCTCACGCATCTGCACACCGACCACGTCGGATGGGCGGTCGTGACCGAGGCCGCCGTCCCGTCGGCGGGCGGCGCCCCCGCTCCCGGCACCGGCGGCCGCCGCCCCTACTTCCCGAACGCCGAATACCTGCTCCAGCGGGCCGAGTTCGACGCCCTCGACGCGCTCAACCCGCAGCTGCGCGAGACCCTCACCGGCCCGCTCGCGGCGGCCGGCCGGCTCCGGCTCCTCGACGGGGACACGCCGCTGCGCGCCGGCCGCACGGTCGCCACGCCCGGCCACACGCCGGGGCACCAGAGCGTGCTGGTCACCGACGGGCGCGAGCAGGTGCTCATCACCGGCGACCTCCTGGTGCACGCGCTCCAGTTGCTCCACCCCGAGCTCGCCTACTCGCACGAGATCGACCCCGAGGCGGCCCGGCACTCAAGAAAGCGCATGCTCAGCCGCGAAGCCGTCACCACGCTGCACCTGGCGGCCCCGCACCTGACGGAGCCGTTCATCAGGGCGTGATCGCGGCGTCTCGGGTGCCGGAGCGGCCCATCGCCGAGACGATGACGACGCCTTGCGGCGGAAACGGCACGATCAGCCTTGGACGGCAGCGCGCTCACGCCTACCGGCGTCACCCGGCGTGGAGAGGCTCGGGGTTCTGGTCCAGCGGTCCGCCGAGCTTGTGGGGCGGCCCGCATGATTGCGGTTCGACCCGCCTCCCTCCGAACCGGGTGGCCGAGTCGGTGCCGGCGACGGCCCGGATCTGGTCCGGGGTCATCCCGCTCACGCCCCGCAGATCGGCGCCGCGCAGATCGGCTCCGGACAGGTCCGCCCCTGTCAGGTCGGCTCCGGACAGCTCGGCGAGCCGCAGGTTCGCCTTGCTCAGGTCCGCGCCACGGAGCCGGGCGTAGGTGAGGCACGCCTGCGGCGCGTACACACTGCTCAGGTTCGCGTCCCACAACCCGGCCCACGTCAGATCGGCCCCCTCCAGGTTCGCGCGGCTCAGCCGGATTCCGTCGAGCGCCGCGCGAGGGAAGCGGACCTGGGAGAAGTCGGTGAGCGGGTCTCCCACGACAGCCAGACCAGAGGCGACGGTAAGGGCCGCGTGGACGTCCGGCGGCAGGTCCGCGATGGTCCGGACCACGGCGAGGTCGTGGATCGAGGCAGTGCACTGCCGCGCGGGCCGTGGCGTGCACAGGTCGTGGTTGCGGACGTACGCCGCCAGCACGTCGCGCACGGTGAGGCGGTCCCTGGGGGAGTCGGCGGCGATCCGCTGCAGGGCATAGATCCCGCCGAAGCGCACATCGGCCGCGGGTGAGGCGAGTTGTTCGACCGCTTTGGTGTACCGGTCGGTGATCTGGCCCTCGCGCGCGGTTCGCAGCTCCTCCTGCCCGTTCCGCAGCGTCACCGCGGTCATGATCAGGCTGCCGGCGGTGAAGAGGGCGCCCAGCAGGATCCCGACGCTGTTGAACCACTGGTGACGGTTCAGCCGCCGGCGTTCGCGCCACTGGTCGTCGCGCTGCCGTCGGGCCTCCAGCAGTTCCAGGCGCTTTTCGACCGGTAACCCGTCGAGCTCTTCCTGGGTGGGCTCGGCGATGCGAGTAGCTTCCATGCAGGGATGGCACCGCACCTTGGCTGATGTGACAAGGATGAGCCGTTCCCTGTCACGACAGCGCTGAAGGCGCCGCGGCTCACCGCGCGACCGCCGTGGCGAACCAGCGGGTGATGGTCGTCGGGTGGGTGATGGCCGTGCCGATGACGGCGTGCGCGCCGAGCCCGACCGCCTCGGCCGCCTGCTCCGCCAGGTGGTATCGCCCCTCGGCGATGACCGGGACGGGCACCTCGCGGGCGAGCTCCGCGACCAGGTCGAGGCCGGGGCCGGGACGGACCTGCGCGTCCGGTGAGGGTCCGGACGGGCGGGCCAGGGAGTTTCCTGCGCCGGCCGGGAGTACGGGGTGTGGCCCGACCAGGGTCGTCCCCACCACGTCCGTCGAGCAGGGCGAAGGCGAGGCGGGCGGCACCGAGGAGGGCGGCGGCGTACGCGGCGGCGACCAGCAGGACGTCGGCGTACGCGGCGGCGGCGTGAACGAGAGCAGGCGGTGGAGCGCAGCACCGGCGCCGCCCTCTACAGCGGCACGCGGCCGGCTGCTCCACCATGGCCGTGCTCGCGAACGGCCAGATCGGCGTGCTCTACGAGATCGGCGACACCGGCGGCATCGTCTTCGACCGGGTCTCGCTCGACTGGCTGAAGACCGCCTGGCCCGGGCCGCCCGGCGACCGCGGTCACAGGCTCGCCGAGGCGCTCGGGGCGCCTCGGCCCGCTGCCGTGAGCCGGGTACTTGACCCTCACGTGGCGTCAGGCGGCATAGTCGGGGCCGTGGAGGACCACTGGACCGTGGGGCGCGTGGCCGGGCTGGCCGGTGTGAGCGTCCGCACGCTGCATCACTATGACGAGATCGGGCTCGTCCGGCCGTCGGCGCGGACGGCGGCCGGCTACCGGGCCTATTCGGCGCGCGACGTGCAGCGGCTGCGGGAGGTGCTGGCCTACCGGCGGCTGGGCTTCGGGCTGCGGGAGATCGCGGCGCTGGTCGGCGACCCGTCCACCGACGCGGTCGCGCACCTGCGCCGGCTGCGCGGCCTGCTGCTGGAGCGGCGCGATCGTGCTGACGCCATGGTGGCGGCCATCGACAGGGAGCTGGAGGCACGGGCGAAGGGACTGAAGGTGACACCGGAGGAGCAGTTGGAGATGCTCGGCGCACGGCTGTACGACGCGATCGGCGGCGCCTACACCGCGACCCGGCGTACCGAGCCGCGGATCGCCGCGCAGATCTGGGCCGCGCTCGGCGACGCGCGGACGGTGCTGAACGTCGGGGCCGGCACCGGCTCCTACGAGCCCGCCGATCGCGACGTGACCGCGGTGGAGCCGTCGGCGGTCATGCGGGGTCAGCGCCCCGCCGGCGCGGCGCCGTGCGTGGCCGCCGCCGCGGAGAGCCTGCCGTTCGACGACCGGTCCTTCGACGTCGCCATGGCCGTCTCCACCGTTCACCACTGGGCGGACCCGATCGCGGGGCTGCGCGAGATGCGGCGCGTGGCCCGCCGCGTGGTGGTGCTCACGTTCGACACCGACGAGCCCGGATGGCAGGACCGGTTCTGGCTCACCCGCGACTACCTGCCCGAGTTCGCCGCCGTCCTCGACGGCTTTCCGTCGCTCGCCGGGATGGCCGGCGCGATCGGCGCCCGCGCCGAGCCGGTGCCCATCCCGTGGGACTGCGCTGACGGCCTGTTCGAGGCGTACTGGCGCCGCCCGGCGGCCTATCTGGAGGAGCCCGTACGCCGGGCGATGTCGGTGTGGACGAGGGTGGGGCCGCAGGCCGAGCGGCGGGCGGTGCGCAGCCTCGGCGACGACCTCGAGTCCGGCCGGTGGGCCGAGCGCAACAGCGACCTGGCCGGCCTCGACGCGGCCGACCTCGGCCTCCGCCTGCTCATCGCCTGAACCGCGCGGGCCGGACCGGCCGCCGTACCATTGATCTCATGGACGATCAGTTACCCTGGCCCTTCGCGGAGCCACGCCCCGGCTACGAGTTCGATGTCGTGATCCGTGGATACGACCCGCATCAGGTGCACGAGCTCCTCATCCGCGTCGAGAAGACGCTGGACGGGACGGCGGCGGAACGCATCGAGGCGGACGACGTCGGCGGTGCCGTGCTGAAGGTCAGGCTGCGCGGTTACCACCGCGGGCAGGTGGACGCCGCGCTGGCGGACTGCGCCCGCAGGCTGCGGGAGTCCTGACCCGAGCGCCTTGTCGTGCCCGGCCGCCATGGGCCGGGTCAGAGGCTCAATCGTTTCCGCGGCGAAGACGGCCGCGGTGCCGGAACGCCAGCGACTCGATCGCGAACGCCAGAACGGCGAGCATGACGCCCAGGACGAGCCAGTGCTCGAACCACTGGGCGCCGACGCCCCACCCCCACGCTTCGGCGGCCAGGCTCTGCGGGTCGCCCGCGACGATGCCGGCGAGGTGCGTGAACACGATCCAGGCGGCGACGGCTGCCGTCAGCCAGTTCCTCCAGGCAGGGTTTCGATCCGCGCCGATGGCGTTGTCCCTGCGCAAGCGGGCGCGCGTCGCGCCTGGGAAGCGTCGATCGGCCATGAGATCACTATGACAGGCCGGCCGTCCGCGGCAAGGGCCGCATCACACACCGCGGACGGCAGTCATCCGGCCCCTGGATCAGCCGAAGCGCAGCGGCAGCGCCTCGGGGCCCTGGATTCCGAGCGGTCCGGGCCAGGTCAGCGGCCCCACCACGGACGGCGGTCCCAGCCGGGCGGCGAGGACGGACAGCGCCTCGCCGACCTCGACGCGGGCCAGAGCGGCGCCCAGGCAGTGGTGCGGGCCCGCGCCGAACTGCAGCGGGGGCACGTCCCTTACCGCGGTGATGTCGAACCGGTCGGCGTTCTTGTACGCCCGGGGGTCGCGCTGCGCGGCCTGCACGCACATGGTGAGGTACATCCCCTTCTCGACCGCGAGCCCCTTGTAGTGGAAGTCCTCGGCGGCGAAGCGGTAGACGCTGCCCGTCGAGGGCCGCCAGCGCATCACCTCCTCGACGGCCCGGGCCGCGAGCTCGGGCTGCCGGCCGAGGAGGGCCCACTGCCCGGGGTGCTGCGAGAAGGCGACCATGGCGTTGGCGAGCTGGTGCCGGGTCGTGTCGTGGGCGGCGAACACGAGGGTGACCAGGAGGTTGCGCAACTCGGCCCGGCTGACCTGGCCGTCGCCGGCCTGGTAGGCCGCGACCAGGTCGGAGCTGAGGTCGTCGGCCGGCCGGGCGATCTTGTCGTCGATCAGGTGGTCGGCGTAGTCGTTCAGGCCGTTGACCGCGCTCTCCAGCCGGGCCACGACGTCACCGCCGCCGGACAGGCCGAAGACCAGGCCGAGGTCGGCGGTCCAGGTGCCGAAGCTGTCGTAGTCCTCTGGCCGCACGCCGAGCAGCCGGCACATGACCGCGAGCGGCAGGTGGATGCCGAACTCGGCGACGAAGTCGTGCGTGCCGCCGTCGTCGAGACGGTCGGTGAGCCGCTCGGCCTGCTCGCGGATGAACGGCCGCAGCAGCGCCATCCGGCGGGCGGTGAACGCCTTGTTCATCAGCCCGCGCAGGCGGCGGTGCTCGTCGCCGTCGTGGTTGACGATCATCGGCACGAACCAGTCGTAGATCGGGCCGCCGGTGATGCCGTGCGTGTTCATGTACCGCCGGCCGTCGTGGGTCAGCCTGCGGTCGCGCAGCAGGTCGTTGGCCTCCTCGTAGCGGAGCACGAGGAGGCCGAAGGGGCTGTCGGCGTACCAGCTCTCCGCCTGCGCTGTGTAGACCTCCGGGGCCTCGAAGGTGAACGCCGGGTCCAGGACGTCGAGGAACGGGACGTTCGGGGCTGCGGGTGTCGCCACGCCATCCTCCTTGCGGAATCTCGCCTGCGTCGCCGGGTGCGCCCCCAGCCTCTTCCGGCATCGCCCGGCAGGAAAGTGACGCTCTACTGACCTTCTGAATATCGGTCAGCTCCGCAGTGAAGAGCCGCAGGTCGCCACCATTAGGGACGGCGGCCGGCCGCCCCCGGGCCTGTTCGCCGGGGGCGCCGGATGCGGGCGGGCGCCGCGACGGCTCTCAGCCCGCGATCATGGTGTTCGCCTCGGCGATGAACTTCTGCGCCACGTCGTCCGGGCTCATCCGCTCGAACACGACCTCCTCGGAGTACCGCTTGATGAGGTTCTCCATGTCGCTGGACCCCTTCGGCGGCGCGGCGGGCGGGTCGGCGAGCTCGCCACGGATCTCCTCCACGAACGCCTTGGCCTTCCGGTCCGCCTCGGGCAGCTTGCCCTCGACCGACGCCAGCACCTTGGAGCTGGCAGGCAGGCCGCGATCGCTGAGGATGACCGCCCCCGCCTCCGGATCGTTGATCATGAAGTCGATGAACTTCGCTGCCTCGGCCGGGTGCTCGGACGTGGCCGAGGCGGTGTAGAACATGGCCGGCTGCAGGAACATGCCGCCGGTGGCCGCGCCCGCGAGCTTCGGCATCCGCAGCAGCTCCAACGGCCGGCCGGACACCTTGGCGGCCGTGCCGAGGACGTTGGTCCAGGCCATGGCCATCGCGCCGGTGTTGGTGCCGATCAGCGTCTGCTCGATGCCGTTGTCGTAGATCTCGGAGCTCTTGGCGGCGTCGGGGGAGCCCTTGGCCGAGATCAGCTTCTGCGTGATGGCCCACCAGTCCTTCATGGTCTGCGGCGACACCCCGAGCTTGTTGCCGTCGTAGAGCTTCTCGCCCTTCTGCGCGGCGTAGATCTGCAGGTAGGCGGGGTTCCAGGCGAGCTGCGTACCCATGACCTTGCCGCCGCTGTCAGCGGTCACCGTGGAGCACAGCTCGACGAAGTCGTCCCAGGTCCAGGCGCTGTCGTCGGGAAGCTCCAGCCCGGCCTCCTCGACCAGGCCCGGATTGGCGAGCACGGCGTAGGCGTTGACGCCGGTGGGGATGGCGAACTGCTTGCCGTCGATCGCGCCGGTGGTCAGTACCTTGGCGTCGAGGTCGGCGGTGCCGACCTTGCCGGTCAGGTCGGCGAGCGTGCCGCGGTCGGCGTATTCGCGCAGGGCGCGGATCTCCAGGGTGATGACGTCAGGGGCGTCGCCGCCGGCCACCTTGGTGGACAGCGTCTCGTAGTAGCTGGGGAAGTCGGAGAACTCGCCCTCGACGTCGATGGCCGGGTTCTTCGCCTCGAACTTCCTGATCGCCTCTTCGGTCATCTTCTGCCGGGCGTCGCTGCCCCAGTAGGAGAAGCGCAGCTTGACCTTGCCGTCGGCGGTCTCTCCGCCGCCGCTGCCGCCACAGGCCGCGGTGACCGCGAGCACGGCGGTGGCGAGCAGCGCCGCCGTCCACGTCTTCCGGTAAGAACGCATGGCCTTACCTCCTTCGTCGAAGGGCGAGTGAACTACGTCAGGGCAGGGCGCGGCCGGCGCTGCGGCGATCGCACCGTGCGGACAGAAGTGTCTGGTTCAGCGGCAGAGCCGGCGTGCCACGCGGAGGTCGGTGATGAGGATGTTCACCCAGCCGCCCTCGATGGCCGCCTTGATGGCAGGCAGCTTGCGCAGGCCGCCCGCGACCCCGATCCGCCGCCCGACGGCGCGGAACGTGGCCGCGTCGATGCCGATGACGCGCTGGTCCAGGCTGGAGGCGACGGGTTTGCCGGTGGCGTCGAAGACGTGCAGGCAGACCTCGCCGACCGCGCCGAGGGCTCGAAGCTCGTCCTGGCCGGCCTGGTTGATGGGGATGTCGCCACCGGTCGGTGCCGGCTCGGTGCTGCCGATGCCGACGAGCGCGACGGTCAGGTCGCGCCACTGTGCCTGCACCTCGGCCAGGTCGGGGTCCTGGAGCAGCGCTTCGCGGATCGCCGCGGTGGCGACCACGCCGGGCAGCGGCACGAAGACGGGATGCGCGTAGGTGAGGTCGGCCAGGCGGGCGATGAGGCGGGTGGCGTGCACCTGCTCGGCGGCACGGCCGAGCCCGCCCACGAGCTGCATCACCCGCTCGGCGGCCTGGACGTTCTTCTGCGGCAGGTGTTTCACCACCGCCTGCAGGGTCCGGCTCCAGGCGGCGAGGCCGATGACGTCGCCGCCGGTGAAGGTGACGTCGAGATAGGCGGCCGCTGCCGTGGCGAGCGGCGGGATCACGTCGTCCTGGAAGTCCTCGACGTCCACGACGACGGCGTCGCGCAGGCCGTACCGGCGCTCCAGCTCCTCCTCCAGCTCGGTGTGCACGCCGTCGGGGAGCGTCACCACGGTGCGGACCAGGCCCCGCGTGACCGCCTCCTTCAGCAGGCGGGACACGCGGGGCTGGGAGATGTTGAGCGCGGCGGCGATCTCCGGCTGCCGGATGCCCTGCTCGTGGTACATGCGGGCGACGCGAGCCAGGAGCCGCAGGTGGTCCTTGGTGACCTCGCGCACTTCATCCGACTCTCGGACCACCGCACCGCCCTTCTCCACGGAGTTCAATGCCCGGTTCAAGTGTATGGCCGCCGGGCACGCCGGCAGTCGGGTCGGCATGGCGCCTCTACTTCCTGGCGAACACGCCGAACTCGTCGGCGTTCCCGGCGGTGACCAGCTCGCAGTCGATCGACTGCTTCTCCTCCTTGCCCGTCCTGCCGGTCCTGATGAACTGGTCGGCCTGGTCCACGGCGCTGGTGGCGCCGAGCGCGGCGGGCTGCAACGCGGTGGCGTGCATCTCCCCCGCCTTGACGGCGGCGATCGCGTCGGGGCTGCCGTCGAAGCCGACCACCGTGACCTTCTTCAGCAGGCCCGCCGCCTTCAGCGCCGCGACCGCGCCCAGGGCCATGGTGTCGTTCCCGGCGATGACGCCCTGGATGTCGGGGTTCTTCTGGATGATGGTCTCCATCTTGGTGAACGCCTCCTGCTGGTCCCAGTTGGCGCTCTCCTTGGCGACCTGCTTCAGATCGGGGTACTGGGAGATGACGTCGGCGAAGCCCTTGGAGCGGACGCTGGCGTTGGTGTCGGACTCCTTGCCGACCAGCTCGACGTAGTTGCCCTTGCTCTTCATCGCCTCCACGAACGACTGCGCGGCGAGCTGGGCGCCCTGGGAGTTGTTGGAGACGATCTGCGCCTTGGCGATGCCGGTGGCGTTGATCTCACGGTCGATCAGGAAGACGGGGACGCCGCCCTCGGTGGCCTTGCGGACCGGGCCGATGGAGGCGTCGGCGCCGGCGTTGTCCAGGACGATCGCCTTGGCCTGCCGGGAGATGGCGGCGTCGATCAGCTCGCTCTGCTTGTTCGGGTCGTCGTCATGGCTGGCCACGGACGTCTGGTAACCGAGCTTCTCGGCCTGGGCCTGGGCCGCCTCGGCCTCGGCCTTGAAGAACGGGTTGTCGTGCGAGGGCGTGATGATGGCGATCAGCCCGCCGGCCGCGCCGGTGCCGCCGCTCGCGGACGAGCCGGCGGCGGGCTGCTCGCCACCTCCGCACGCGGTCAGGGCGGTGCAGCCGAGCAGGACGGACAGGGCCAAGGTGACGATACGAGTGGGGGGCATGAAGGTCTCCTCTGTGGTTCAGTCGTGCTTCTTGCTCGCCGCGACCGCCGCCGCTGCGGCTCCCCGGCGCTTGAATCGCTGCTGGCCCTGGTCGAGCATCACGGCGAAGACGATGACCGCGCCCTTGATGAGGATCTGCCAGAACGTCGAGACGCCCAGGAGCACCAGGCCGTCGGCGAGGAAGCCGATGACGAACGCGCCGACCAGGGTGCCGCGCACGGTGCCCCGGCCACCGCTGAGCGCGGCTCCGCCGATCACGACGGCGGCGATGGCGTTGAGCTCGTACGTCTCCCCCGCCTGGGGCGCGGCCGAGGTCAGCTCGGAGGCGATGATGAGCCCGGCCACGGCCGCGCAGGCCCCGGAGATGACGTACACGGTGGTCTTGACCCGGCGGATCGGCACGCCGGACAGGTCGGCGGCCCGCTCGTTGCCGCCGGTGGCGTAGAGCCAGCGGCCGAACGGCGACTTGGCCAGCAGCAGCGTGATCACGGCCGCGAGCGCGATCATGATCCAGATGGAGGTGGGCAGGCCGAGCGGCCGGCCGCTGCCGAGCAGGCCGAAGCCGGTGTTGCCGAGGGCGGGGTTGCCCGCCAGGTCGGGATAGGTGGCGCCGTCGGAGACGAGCAGGGCCGCGCCGCGGGCCACGTACAGCATGCCGAGCGTGGCGATGAACGGCGCCACGTTGAAGCGGGTGACGAGCACACCGTTGACGGCGCCGACCGCCATGCCGACCCCGACGCACGACACGATCACCACCCACACGGGCGGGTAGGCGATCACGCCGCCGACGTGCAGGCCGCCCAGCAGTTCGCCCGCGACCACGCCCGACAGGCCCACGATCGAGCCCACCGACAGGTCGATGCCGCCCTTGAGGATCACCAGCAGCATGCCCAGCGCGATGACCGCGTTGATCGCCACGTGCTTGGTCATGGTGATCAGGTTCGGCACGGTCAGGAACGCGTCGGACAGCACGCCGAACACCACGACGAGCACGGCGAGCGCGATGAACGCGCGCAGCTCGAAGGCCACGTTGAGCAGGGACAGCCGGCGTGCCGTGGCGTCGGCCCGGTCCGGCCGAGCGGTCGCCGGCTCGGACGCCGTCGAGGTCATCGGACGGCACCTCCGTTCGCAGCGCCGTCGGACACGCGCATGAGTTCCTCCCGATCGGTCTCCCCGCGCCGGTAGTCGCCGGCGACGGCCCCGCGGGCGAGCACGAGCAGCCGGTCGGGGATGTGCAGGGCCTCCTCGGCCTCGGAGGTGGTGAACAGCACGGCCAGCCCGCGGCGCGCCTGCTCGGCCATGAGCCGGAAGATGTCGGCCTTGGCGCCGACGTCCACGCCGCGCGACGGCTCGTCGAGCAGCAGGACCCGCGGAGTGGTCAGCAGTGCCTTGCCGATGACGACCTTCTGCTGGTTGCCGCCGCTGAGCGAGCCGATGGGCGCCCTGGCGCCGCCGGTCTTGACGGTGACGTCGGTGATGATCCGCCGCACGGCCTCCCCCTCGCGGGCCGCCGAGACGAACAGCCGCCGCACGTACTGGTGCAGCCCGGCCAGCGACAGGTTCTCGCCCACGGTCATGGTCTGCACGAGCCCGTCGCGCTGCCGGTCCTCGGGGACGAGCACCAGGCCGCGCTCGATGCGGTCACGGATGCCCGCCCGCGTCAGGGGCTCGCCCGCCAGGACGATCTCGCCGGACGCGGGCCGGAGGCGCCCGGCGAGCGCTTCGAGCAGTTCGGTGCGCCCGGACCCCATGAGCCCGTACACGCCGACGATCTCCCCGGCGCGCAGGGTGAGGCTCACGCCGTCGACGGCGAGCCGGTCGGGGTTGGCGGGGTCGGCCACGACCAGTTCGCGCAGTTCGAGCACCGGCTGCCCGGCCAGCGCCTCGCGGTCGGGGAACAGGGCGTCCTGGTCGCGGCCGACCATCTGCTCGACGATCCACCGCAGGTCCACCTCGGCGGCCGGGGCGGTGGCGACGAGCGCGCCGTCGCGCAGCACCACCACGTCGTCGGCGAGGTCGAGGGCCTCGTCCAGGTGGTGGGAGATGTACACGACCGCGACCCCGCGCGCCGTGAGGTCGCGGATGACCTTGAACAGCACCTCCACCTCGGGCGCGGTCAGCGCGGAGGTGGGCTCGTCCATGATCAGCACCCTGGTGTCCTGGAGCAGGGCGCGCGCGATCTCCACGATCTGCTGCTGGCCGAGCCGCAGGTCGGCCACCGGCGTGTCGGGGTCGAGGTCCTCCTCCAGCGTGCGCAGGACGCCGAGCGTCCGCTCGCGCTGCGCGCGCCGGTCCACCGCGCCGTACGGCGTGCGGAGCTCGCGGGCCAGGAACAGGTTGTCGGTGATGCTGAGGTTCGGGCACAGGCTCAGCTCCTGGTGGATGATGGCGATGCCCAGGTCGGCGGCGTGCCGGGAGGAGACCAGGCGTGCCGGGCGGCCGTCGAGCTCGACGTGGCCGGTGGTGGGCTGTTCGATCCCGGCCAGGATCTTCATCAGGGTGGACTTGCCGGCGCCGTTCTCGCCGAACAGGGCGGTGACGCGGCCGGGAGCGGCGGCGAAGTCCACGCCCTTGAGCGCGTGCGTGCCGCCGTAGACCTTGGTGACCTCGCGGGCCCTCAGCGTCATGAGATCTCCACCGGGGTGATCGTCACCGTCTGCGGGGTGAGCAGGGTGAACGCGCCGGTGAAGGTGATCTCCTTGCCGTCCAGCGCGGCCACGTCCAGGCCGTTGAGCAGCTCGGCGCGCATCTCGTCGTTCAGCGCGGTGGCCGCGTCGGCGTACTCCACCTGATTGGTGAACTGGCCGAAGGTGATGAACCCCGCCGCGTCGCGCAGCGCGGTGCCGTTGATGGCGGGGCCGATCTGCAACGAGACCCTGGTGCCCTCCGGCAGGCCGCCGACGGTGAGCGGCAGCAGGCCGGAGCGGGCCTCGCCGGCCTTGCCCGTGCCCTTGACGGCGAAGGTGTAGGTGCCGGCTCCTTGACGTTTGCCGTACTTCTGTCCGGCCGCGTCCTTGTCGCCGGCCAGCGCCTTGAGCAGAACGGGCAGGTCGACGGCCGACTGCCGGATGGCCGGCACGACCTTGGCCTGGTAGTTCTCGGCGCCGAAGACGGCCGGGTCGAACTTCGCGGGCGCCGCCGCGGCGGCCGTCTCAGCGGTCCTGTACTCGGTGTCGACGGCCATGAGCACGATCAGCACGGCGACGGCCGCGGCGACGACCCAGCGGGCCGGGACCTTCGCGGTCATGTCAGGCCCCCTCTCCCCGCAGTACGGGCCCTGCGGACGGCCTGGTGCCAGGCGGCCTTCCTGGCCGTGCGCTCGGCGTCGCCCGCCGACGGCCGGAACTCCTCGGCGGGTCGCGGGCGGCGTTCGAGCTGTCCGGGCGTCCAGAGCTTGGCGGCCGATCCGGCGGCGTCGGCCGTGCCGAGCGCGGACAGGTCGTGCTCGGCGGAGCGGGCGACGACGCGTCCGCCGAGGTCGGCCTGCAGGCGCATGAGCCGGGTGCTGCGGGTGAGCCCGCCGTCCGCCACCAGGACGCGGACCTGCCCGGCCGTCTCCTCGACGGCGCTCACGACGTCCTCGACCTGGAAGGCGACGGCCTCCAGGGCGGCGGCGACGAGCCGGGCGCGCCGGGTGCCCAGCGTGAGGCCGGTGATGACGGGCGTGGCGTCCGGATCCCACCAGGGAGCGCCGAGCCCGCCGAACGCGGGCACGAAGTGCACCCCGCCGGGGCCGGTGTGCTCCGCCTCGGCCAGCAGGGTCTCGGCGGGCGCGCCCAGCAGCTCCGACAGCCAGGTGAGGGTGCGGCCGGTGGCGCGGATGTTGCCCTCGACGGCCGGCACGGGGCCGTCGCCGAGGTCCCAGGCGATGCTGCGGCACAACCCCGCCGATCGTCCGCCGCCGATGGCCATGACCGACGAGCCGGTGCCGTACGTGGCCTTGACGACGCCGGGACGCCAGCCGGCGTGGGCGAACATCGCGGCGTGCGAGTCGCCCATGACCGCCAGGACCGGCACCCCGTCGGCGAGCGGGGGCAGGTCGCGGGCGGCGGGGAACGGCCCGCACGAGGGGACGACCTGCGGCAGCACCTCGGCCGGCACGCCGAACAGCTCCAGCAGGCGCGGGTCCCACCGTGCCGTCTCGACGTCGAGGAGCTGGGTGCGGGAGGCGTTGCCGACCTCGATGAGATGCTCGCCGCCGAAGCGGCTGAGCAGCCAGGAGTCGACGGTGCCCAGGCACAGGTCTCCCGCACGGCTGCGATCGGGGTCGTAGGTGTCGAGCAGCCAGCGGGCCTTGAGCGCGGAGAACATCGGGTCCAGCGGCATCCCGCTCACCGAGCGCACCAGCTCGGCGGAGCCGGCCAGCTCGTGGCAGCGGCCGGCGGTGCGCTGGTCCTGCCAGCTCAGCAGCGGCCCGAGGGGCTCGCCGGTGCGGCGTTCCCACAGGACGAGGGACTCACGCTGGTTGCTGATCCCGATGCCGGCGACGCGAGGGGCCGCGGCCGGATCGACGCAGCCGGCGACCGCCCGCCGCACGCTCCGCCACAGCTCCTCGGGGTCCTGCTCCACCCAGCCGGGCCGGGGCTGGGTCTCGGTGAGCGGCACGGTCGCGCGGGAGACGACCCGGCCGGCGTCGTCCACGAGGAGCGCCTTCGTGGAGCTGGTTCCCTGGTCGATGGCCAGGATGAGCGGGCTAGCCATGGCGGAGCAGGCTCCGCGCCGAGGCGGCGATGCCCTCGGGGGACATGCCGTAGCGGTCGAGCAGGAAGGCGGCGGACCCGGTGGGAGCGAACTCGGGGATGCCGAGGATGGCGACCCGGGTGGGGTGGTGCTGGACGACGGTCTCGGCGACGGCGCCTCCGAGGCCGCCGGCGATGGTCGACTCCTCGACGGTGACGATGCCGGTCGTCTCCCGCGCGGCCGTCACCACCGCGTCCACGTCGAGCGGCTTGACCGTCGGCATGGACAGCACCCGCGCCGAGACGCCCTCGGCCTCGAGCTGTTCGGCGGCGACCAGCGCGCGCCACAGCACGGTGCCGTTGGCGATCAGCGTCACGTCGGTGCCCTCGCGCAGGGTCACCGCCCTGCCGGGGACGAAGGTGTAGCCGTCGACGTTGACCTGCGGCACGCTCATGCGGCTGACCCGCACGAACACCGGCCCCTCCACCTGGGCCGCCCAGCGCAGCGCGGCGCTGGTCTCGACCGGGTCGGCCGGGACGACGACGGTCAGGTTGTCGATCGCCCGCAGCC
This sequence comes from Nonomuraea thailandensis, assembly GCF_024172165.1. Classification (GTDB taxonomy): domain Bacteria; phylum Actinomycetota; class Actinomycetes; order Streptosporangiales; family Streptosporangiaceae; genus Nonomuraea; species Nonomuraea thailandensis. Next base: position 4,671,629 of record NZ_JAMZEB010000002.1, read on the forward strand.
AGGCGATGTCCTCGATGGAATGGTGGGTCGCGCCCAGCTCGCCGTAGGCGACGCCGGGGCTCATGCCGCACAGCTTGACGTTGTGGTTGGAGTAGGCGACGTCGGCCTTGATCTGCTCCAGCGCCCGGGCGGTCAGGAAGCAGGAGGCGGCCGACACGAACGGGATCCGGCCGCCGTTGGCCAGGCCCGCGGCCACGCCGACCATGTCCTGCTCGGCGATGCCGACGTTGATCAGCCGGTCGGGGAAGGACTTGCGGAAACTGGTGAGCTTGCTGGAGCCGACCGAGTCGTTGACCACGCCGACGATCCGGTGGTCCTCGTGCGCCAGCTCCGACAGGGTGGCCACGTAGGCGTCCCGGCAGTCGAAGCGGGGCAGGTCGGCGACCGAGGTGACCGGCATCAGCGCTCCCCTTCCAGTTCGGTCAGCGCCTGGTGGTACTCGGACTCGTCGGGCACCTTGTGGTGCCAGGCGACGTTGTTGCTCATGAACGAGATCGGGTGCCCCTTGTGCGTGTGAGCGATGACGAAGGTGGGCTTGCCGGGCCTGAACGGCACCGACGACAGCACGTCCAGCAGCTCGCCGTGGTCGTGCCCGTTGACCTCGACCGCGGCGAAGCCGAAGGCTGCGGCCTTGTCGGGCAGCGGGTCGAGGTCGTTGGTCTCCTTGACCGTGGCTCCCTGCTGGAGGCGGTTGCGGTCGACGATCACGGTGAGCCGGTCGAGCTGGTGCTGCGAGGCGGCCATCATCGCCTCCCAGTTGCTGCCCTCCTGCAGCTCGCCGTCGCCGACCAGCACGTACGTGCGGCGCAGCGACACATCCAGCTTGGCCGACAGCGCGTGCCCGACCGCCACCGGCAGCCCGTGCCCGAGGGGCCCGGTGTTGGCCTCGACCGCCGCGACCTTGGTGCGGTTGGGGTGCCCGTTCAGCGCCGACAGCGGCTGCAGGAACGTCGCGAGCTCGGCCACCGGCAGGAAGCCGAACGCGGCGAGGGTCGTGTAGAGCGCGCCCGCGACGTGTCCCTTGCTGAGGATGAAGCGGTCCCGTTCGGGGTCGGCGACCCGCTCGGGGGTGATGTCCAGCACCGCGCCGTACAGGGTGGCCAGGATGTCGATGGCGGAGAAGTCGCCGCCGATGTGCCCCGCTCCGGCGTGGTGGACCAGCTTGAGGTCCTGGATGCGGATCTGCCGCGCCGCCTCCGCGAGGTGCGCGATCTGCTCGGCGCGGCCGGCATGGCGGTCCAGCCGGCCGAACACGGGCATGGTCACGTGCCCGTGGACGGCCTCGGCGAGATCGGTCATGCGTTCTCCAGCCCGGCCATGGACGTCAGGAGCGCGTTCTGCACGAGCCGCTGGGCGGCCAGCGCGTCGTGGGCGGCCTGGGCCTGGGCGAGCGCGTCGTCGTCGAGGACGTCGAGCGCGCGGTGGATCGCCTTGAGGAAGCGGATGGCCTGCTTGGCGGCCTGCACGCTGTCCTCCCGGAAGGGGAACTGGTCGAGCTGCCACACGCCGTCCCAGTCGTTCCTGCGCAGGGTGTGGAAGAACTCGAACGTCTCCACCAGGTGCACCGAGCCGACCACCATGTCGTCGTCCCAGCCGCGCATGTTGTCGTTGACGTCGATCGCGAACAGCCGGCCGTGGTCGATGGCGAGCTGGGCGGCGTCGGCCGGGGTCTCCTGGCCGTAGAGGGAGTGGCCGAAGTCGAGCAGGATGCCCAGGTTGGGCAGGCCGACGCGTTCGATGCCGAGCAGCGTGCGCGCCACGCTCGGAAAGACGATCTTCACGCGGGGCTCGCGCGGCTTGTACTCGATCACATAGTTGATCTCGGGGTGCGCGGAGCACAGCTCGGTCAGGCCGTCGAGGGCGAGCTGCCAGATGTCGTGGTAGTTCACCTGGAACGGGTAGTCCCAGCCGTCCTGGCCCGGCCACAGCTTCACATAGGAGCAGCCGAGCTCCAGCGCCACCTCGGTGGCGTCGTGCATCAAGGCGATCGCCCGCTTGCGCACCGCGGGGTCCGGGTTGGTGAACGAGCCCTTGACGAAGTCACGCGTGTAGATCTCGGGCGTGATCGCGATGGCCTTCAGGTCGTTCTTCGCCAGCGCCGCCTTGACGTCGTCCAAAGTGCCGTCGAATCCGACGAACGGCCAGTTCAGATCGACGACCGACAGCTCGCCCACGGCTCCGGCCCGGTCGATCTGCTCCAGCAGGCCGACCGGCGGCCCGTATCCGTCGGTGGCGTAGCGGTCCTTGTAGGTGGCGAAATGCCAGATTCCAGCGCCGAAGGTCGGCATGTCGATCACTCCTATCCCTTGGTGGCGCCGGCCGTCAGGCCGGCCACGATCCACCGCTGCAGCAGCGTGTACGCGATGAGGATCGGCACGACCGCGATGAGGATCCCCGCGGCCAGGCCGGTGTTGTTGTTGGAGAACTGGCCCTGGAAGTTGAGCAGCCCGACGGGCAGGGTCTTGTTCTCGTCGGAGTTGAGCAGGATCAAGGCGAACAGGAACTCGTTCCACGTCGCCACGGCGTCCAGGATCAGCACCGTGACCAGGGCCGGCGCGGACAGCGGCAGCACGATCCGCCAGAAGATCCGCCAGTCCCCCGCCCCGTCCACCCGTGCCGCCTCGACGATCTCGTCCGGCAACCGGCGGAAGAACGACTGCAGGACCAGCACCTCGAACGGGATGCCGAAGGCGAGGTACGGGCCGATCAGGCCGAGGACGCTGTCGGTCGCGCCGGCGGTCTTCATCATGATGAACACCGGCACGATCGCGATGTAGATCGGGATCGTCAGCCCGAGGAAGACGGCGAACATCACGGTCCTGCGGAACCGTATCCGCAGCTTCGCCAGCGCGAAGCCGAGCATCGCCGAGATCAGCACGCCGAGCGGCACCTTCAGGAGCAGCAGCAGGGCGCTGTTGCCGTACGTGGTGGCGAAGTCGCCGACGTCCCAGGCGTCGGCGAAGTTCTGCCAGGTGAACGCGGACGGCCAGGAGAGCGGGCCGTTGCCCACGAAGTCCGCCAGCGGCCGGACCGCGGTCACCACGAGCAGCGCCAGAGGCGAGATCCAGAAGAGGGCCACCACGGCCGTCACGAACGTCAGGACGAGGCCGCCCCTGCCCTTCTTGTCCTTCTTGTTCTTCTCGGGCAGGGGCCGCGCCGTGTCGAGGGCCGGGGTGGCGGGGGCGAGCGAGGTCATGCCGTGCCTTCCTTGGTCTGGGAGCGCACGTACGGGATCCCCACCGCGATCGCCACCAGAGTGATCACGACGGCGATCGCCGTCCCGTATCCGGCCTGGTAGTACTGGAAGACGTTGGCGTACATCCAGGTCCCCATGACCTGGGTGGCCGTGCCAGGGCCGCCGTAGGTCATGGCGTACACCATGTCGAAGACCTTGAACGAGTCGATCAGTGACAGCGCGAGCACGATGTAGTGCGTCGAGCGCAGGCCGGGCATGGTGACGTGCCAGAACTGCTCCCAGCGGGTCGCGCCGTCGACTCTCGCCGCCTCGTAGAGCTGTCCGGGGATGCCCTGCAGGGCGGCGAGGTAGAGCAGCATGGGAAAGCCCGTGCGCAGCCACACCGCCGGCACCATCACGGCCCACAGCGCGGTGGAGTCCTGCCCGAGCCACGGCTGGGCCAGGCCGTCCAGGCCGGCGAGCCGCAGGAATGAGTTGATCGCGCCGAGGTCGGGGTTGTAGAGCCACCCCCAGATCGAGGCGATCGCGACGAGCGGGAGCACGCCGGGCGCGTAGAAGATCAGCCGCAGTACGGGCTTGCCGCGCAGCCTGCCGTTCAGCAGCAGCGCCAGGCCCAGGCCGAGCGTCACCGGCACGACGATCGTCACGGCCGACCAGATGAGGTTGTTCCGGCCCGCCAGCAGCACCACCGGGTCGCTGAGCATGCGCCCGTAGTTGTCCAGGCCGACGATGTTGTAGGAGGGGCTGAGGCCGTCCCAGTCGGTGAAGCTGAACCACAGGGACGACAGAGCCGGATAGACGAGGAAGGCCGTGTAGACCGCCAGCGCGGGAAGGGCGAACAACCAGGGACGCCATCTTCCCTTGGGGGTGGGGGTTGTCATGAGCCGTCCCGGATCAGTTGCGGGCCCAGGCGGAGACGATCTCCTGCATCCGCCTGGCCGCCGCGGCCGGCGTCAGGCCGCCCTGCAGCAGGTCGCTCTGCACGCTGAAGTACTGGTCCGCCTGCTGCTTGGGGAAGGCCTGGTCCTGGATCGTGTAGAAGGGGCTCGAACCGTACTTCTGGCTCCACTCCGCCGACAGCGGCAGCTCCTTGGGGTCGGGCTCGGCGCCCTTGACCGTGGACGAGGTGACCTGCATCGCCTTCTGGCTCTCCGGCTTCAGCAGGAAGGCGAGCAGGGCCGCGGCCTTGTCCTTGTTGCCCGACCTGGCGTTGATCATGTAGCCCTCGACGAACCCGGAGTGCCGGGCGGGCGACTGGTCGGTCGGCAGCTGGAAGTTCCCGAACTGCGCGGGGTCCTTCTTCGCCGCCAGGATGGAGCTGGTCTCCGTCCACTGCCCTTCGAGGCCGTAGGCGGTCTTGCCCTGGACGTACGCGCGGCCGATCTCGCTCGGGTCGAGGCCCAGCGCGCCCTCGGGCAGCCACTTCTTGTCCTGCCACTTCTTGAACAGCGTGAACGCCTCGACGACCTCGGGCCGGTCCCAGCTCTCCTGTCCGGTCAGCAGCTTGTCGTGGAGTTGCGGGCCGGCCTTGTGCTCCAGGAGGTACTCGAACAGGCGCATGAGGTGCCAGCCGTACTTGCCGCCCAGCCCGCACGGCGTCACGCCCGCGGCGACCAGCCGCTCGTTCAGCTGCTCCAGCTCGGCGTACGTGGCCGGCGGGGCGTCCACCCCGGCCTTGGCCAGCAGCTCCTTGTTGTACCAGGCGCCCACGCCGCGCACGATGTACGGGACGCCCGCCTTGACGCCGTCGAACGTCATGCCCGCGATGGCCGCGGTGTTGATCGAGGAGTCCCAGCCGTACTGCTGGTAGTACGGCGCGAGGTCGGCGGCCTGCTTGGCCTTGGCGAACGGCGCGCCGATCTGCCCGCCCCAGATCCGCCAGATGTCGGGACCGCTGCCGCCCAGCAGCTCGGTGCGCAGCTTGTCGGGGAACTGCGCCGCGCCGGAGCCGGGCAGGCTGTCGATCGTGGTGGTGGTGCCGCTCTGCTCGTCGAACTTCTTGACCTGAGCTTTCAGCGTGCCGATCGTCTCGTTGTCCTCGTAGGTGAACAGGCGCAGCCTGTTCGAGGCCGGTGCCGTCGTGCCGCCGCCGCTGACCGAGGCTCCGGTGCAGGCGCTGACGGCGAGCCCGGTGACCGCGACGGACGAGAGGGCGAGGAATCCCCGACGGGTGTACGAACTGCCGGTCATGTCGATGTCTCCCTTGGTCGGCTGGTCGGCTGGTCGGCTGGTCGGCGGGGCGGGCGTCTCAGCGGTGCTCGCGGCCGAAGGCCCGGATCTTGGCGAACATGTCCTCCAGCAGGAACCGCACGTCGATCTCCTCGCAGACCCTGACGGGGTGGCCGGAGCCGGGCAGGTAGGCGCCGTCGGCGCCGAAGCGGGGGGCGGGGGTCACGCGCAGGTTGCCGCTCTGGGGCCAGAGCATCAGCGCGATGGCCGGCGAGTCACCCAGGGAGCGGGACTCGATCGGCTCCGGGTGGTGGGCGGCGTTCCACTCGTGCAGCTGCTTGATGAGGTAGCGGCCCAGCGGTCCGGCCTCGCCGATCTTCTCCTCCAGCTCGGCGTAGCTCACCGAGACCTTGGTGTAGACGTCCCTGGGCACCTGCCACACGGTGATGCCGGAGTCGAAGACCACGTTGGCGGCGTGGATGTCGTTGGAGAGGTTGAACTCGACCTTGGGGCCCTCGTCGTAGCCGCGGTGGCCGGAGCCGCCGATCCAGATCACGGTCACCGGCCGCCGCGCGAGCTCGGGGTCCAGCAGGACGGCCGAGGCCATGTCGGTCAGCGGCCCGAGGAACGCGACGAACAGCCGGTCGTCCCGGCTCGCGAGCTTCGACTCCTCGATGATCAGCCGGGCGCCGGGCGAGTCCACCGGGGTCCGCTCGTCGGGCAGGGCGGTCGCCGCGCCGTTCGCCACGGGGGCGGAGCCGGTCATGCCGAGCAGGTCCAGCAGGAGGTCGATCTCCTCGCGGGACTCCTCCATGCTCCGCTGCGATCGCCGGGTGCCGAAGTGGGCCGGGATCAGTCCCCGCATGTCGAGCGTGGGTGACAGCAGCCCGTGGACGATGGCGAACTGGTCGTCGGCCTCGTTCTTGGCGTCGGTGTTGATGATCACTCTGCGTCGGCGCATCATGGTCTCCAGCCAGTGCATAATTATGCGGTAGTGCATAATTTTCCGTGCCCGTAGATTGGCTGATCCGCTGGTGTCTGTCAATAACTCTGAGCAACCTTCGACGGTGAGAACTGCTTGTTCCGGTCGAAACACGCAACCCCGGCCTGCCTCACACGCACGACGGCGCGCAGAACGGGGCGGAGCAGGCCGCGTGAGCTCAGGTCCGCCGCGCACGAGGAGTGACGCTCCGGATGGACAATGTTGGGCGAAGGAACTCCGCGACGGCGAAGGGGACGGATCCTGATGGCTGTGCACGCGAGCGGCGCCGGCCGGTCCGCCTCCGACGGCCGGGTGCGGCTGATCACCAAGGTCGCGCACATGTACCACGAACAGGGCATCCGCCAGGCCGACATCGCCGACGCGCTGCACATCTCACAGACGAAGGTGTCCAGGCTGCTGAAGCGGGCGGGCGAGATCGGCATCGTGCGCACGGTGGTCGTCGTCTCCCAGGGCGTGCACCTGACGCTGGAGCAGGCCCTGGAGGACCGGTACGGGCTGCGGGAGGCGGTCGTCGTCGACGTCGAGGGCGACGAGTCGGAGATCATCGCCGGCATCGGCTCCGCGGGGGCGGCCTACCTCGAATCGACCCTGGCCGGCGGCGAGCGGATCGGCATCTCGCCGTGGAGCCAGACCCTCCTGTCGGTGGCCGAGCGGCTGCATCCCCTCCGCGTGGCAGGCGCCGACCGCGTGGTGCAACTCGTCGGCGGCGTCGGCGAGGGCGCCGTACAGGCCAAGGCCAACCGCCTGCTCGGCCACCTCGCCGAGCTGGTCGGCGCCGAGCCGCTCTACGTCCAGGCTCCCGGCCTGGTCGGCACCGCCGAGATCCGCCAGAGCCTGGTCAGCGACGCGGCCATGCAGCACGTGACCGAAGAGTGGCGGAGCCTGACCATGGCGCTGGTCGGCATCGGCAGCGTGCAGCCCTCGCCGCTGCTGCGCGACAGCGGCAACGCCGTCGCCCCCGCCGACCAGGACCACCTCATCGCCGCGCACGCGGTCGGCGACGTCTGCCAGCGCTTCTTCGACGCCGGCGGCGAGCTGATCCACAGCGACCTGAACAGCCGGGTCGTCGGCATCGACCCGGAGGTGCTGCGGACGATCCCGCGCCGCATCGGGATGGCCGGTGGCGCGCGCAAGCACGCGGCGATCCGGGCGGCGATCAGTGGCGGCTGGGTCAACGTGGTCATCACCGACGTCACGACGGCCCGCGCGTTGCTCGACGAGAATCAGCAGGCCGCCGGTGCGGGGATGGCGACATGACCGGGCCGCCGGCGCCGCCCCGGTCGTGCCACGTGTCCGGTCCGGCGGCCCCCGATGAGAGGCACGGCATGCGGCGGTCGGAATACCTGTGGCACCGGTTGCACAAGCACGCGCTCGCCACGGAGTTCAGCGCGGTATGGGTCGACCGGCTGGAGCTCGACGAGCTGGCGCAGCGCGCGGGCGCCGACTTCCGGCAGGCCCGCCGCTGCGGCAGGGACGAGCTGGCGGCCGAGGTGTTCGCCGTCCGCGACGCGACGGTGATCTGGGCCGACCGGCTGACCGGCGACTGGTTGCAGATCATCGAGTTCGGGGGATACGGGTGCAGCGGCGCCGTGCGCGAACTGTCCGCTCACGGAGGGCGGGCGGTCAGTGCGGGATGGGGGCTGAACGGCGTGCGTGATCTGGGGCACGTGTCGGACGGGTACGACACCACCCTGTTCAGCGTCACCGTCCCCGGCGAGCGGTACGGCAACGCCCCGGACGCCCTCGACCCGCTGGCGAAGGGCCTGATCTTCGATCTCGGCGACACGAGCTGGACGGCGGATCCGGAGCTGGCGCCGGGATGGTCGGCCCACGCGGAGCGGTCGGCCTGGATGGAGGAGAACGACCACCTGGTGGGCGACGAGGAGTGGCTGAGCGGGTCGCACCCGCGGCTCGTCATCCCCCACCGGCTGTGAAGCCGGGAGCCGGTCAGGCGTGCATGCCCCGGCGCAGGAGCGACCACACCCGGGCGGCCGCGACCCGCCGCGCCGGCGCGGGCCGCTTGGCGAGCACGCCGGCGAGCATGCTGACGGCCAGCAGCAGATCCTCGCTGCCGAGATCCGCACGGGCCGCCCCGGCCTGCTGAGCCTCGGCGAGCTTGCCGGCCAGCACCGTGCCCACGCGATCGCGCATCGCCAGCGCGCGGGGGTCGGTGGTGTTCGCGTCGACCATGTCGATGAACGCGGTGGTGGCGATGATCTGCTCGGTGATCAGCGTGAGCACGTCGTCGAGCGTGGCGCCCGGCTCCGCGGCCAGGGCCTCCAGCTCGGCCACGCCGTCGTCGAAGACGGCCAGGGCGAGGCTGAGCCGGTCGGGGAAGTGCCGGTAGAGGCTGCCCTGGCCCACCCCCGCGGTGCGGGCGACCAGGCTGAGCGGCGCGTCGTAGCCGACGTTCGCGAACACGTCGCGGGCCGCCGCGATCAGGGCGGCGCGATTGCGGGCGGCGACGCGCGGCCCCTTGTTCACCGGACGTGCCACGGACATGACTCTCAGCCTACCAACCGGACACTATTGTCCGCGTTCCTAACGCAGGCATGCTCACTCATTCGACAATGATCTGTCAGGCGAGCTACATTTTCACCGGACAGCATTGTCCGGTTCAATCCTTGCTCCAGACAGGAGAGGACGCTTGAGCGCGTTCGACAACAAGAGCTGCCTGATCACCGGCGCGGGCTCCGGCATCGGCCGCGCCATCGCGGTCGCCTTCGCGAAAGCCGGCGCCCGCGTCGTGGTCTGCGACGTCAACGAGGAGAGCGCCCGTCGCACCGCCGCCGGCATCGGCGACGCCGCCCTCGCGGTGACCGCGGACATCGGCGACGAGGCGGCGGTCACGGCCCTGGTGGAAACGGCGATCGACGCCCACGGCCGCATCGACGTGCTGTGCAACAACGCCGGGATCATGGACACGATGGCCCTGCCCGCCGACATCACCCTCGCCGAGTGGGAGCGCGTCCTGCGCGTCAACCTCACCGGCACGTTCCTGGTCACCCATGCGGTGCTGCCTCACATGCTGAGCCAGGGCGGCGGCACGATCGTCAACACCGCCTCCGAGGCCGGCATCCGCGGCGGCGCGGCCGGGGCCGCCTACACCGCCTCCAAGCACGGCGTCGTCGGCCTCACCAAGAGCGTCGCCTGGGCGTACGCCAAGGACGGCATCCGCTGCAACGCCATCCTGCCCGGCCCCACCATGACCGGCATCGCCAACGGCGCCACCTTCGACCCCACCGGCGCCGCCCGCCTCGGCCCCGTCCTCGCCCTCGGCGAACGCCTGGCCCAGCCCGAGCAGATGGCCGACGCCGTCCTCTTCCTCGCCTCCGACGCCGCCTCCTTCGTCAACGGCGCCATCGTCCCGGTGGACGGCGGCTGGTCGGCGGCCTGACTCCGAGCCGATCGAGACGGCAGGCAGCGCGGCCTCCGCCGGCCGCCGACGAGAACGCCCTGCGAGCACGCCGAGCCGGGCTCCCCCGACCCCCACACCTGAACTCCCGAACCGGAAGGGCATCCATGGACCACTCTCCGACGCCACCTGCCCGCCTCACCGTCGCGGAGCTGGGCTTCGACCCGGACGCGCTGCGCGCGAAATACCGCCACGAACGTGACCGCAGGCTGCGGCCCGACGGCAGCGCCCAGTACCAGGGCGCCCGCGGCGAGTTCGGCTACTACGCCGCCGACCCGTACACCGAGCGCGCCGAGCGGGAGCCGGTCCGCGACCGGGTCGAGGCGCTGGTGGTGGGCGGCGGCTTCGGCGGGCTGCTCACCGGGGCCAGGCTCCGCGAGGCCGGCGTGGACGGCATCCGGATGCTGGACGAGGCCGGCGACTTCGGCGGCACCTGGTACTGGAACCGCTACCCGGGCATCCACTGCGACATCGAGTCGTCGGTCTACCTGCCGCTGCTCGAAGAGGTCGGCCACGTCCCCACCATGCGGTACGCGCCCGGCGAGGAGATCCGCCGGCACGCCGTCGCGATCGCCGAGCTCCACGACCTGTACCGCGACGCGATGTTCCACACCCGCGTCACGGAGCTGCGCTGGGACGACGACGCGGACGAGTGGCAGGTGCGCACCGACCGCGGCGACGACTTCCGGGCCCGCTACGTCGTGATGTCCGCCGGCACCCTGGCCCAGCCGAAGCTGCCCGGCATCCCGGGCATCGAGACGTTCAAGGGGCACACGTTCCACACCAGCCGCTGGGACTACGGCTACACCGGCGGCACGGCGGACGGCGGCCTGCGCAAGCTGGCCGACAAGCGCGTCGCGGTCGTCGGCACCGGCGCCACCGGCATCCAGGTCATCCCGCACGTGGGCCGCGACGCCCGGCACCTGTACGTCTTCCAGCGCACCCCTTCGACGGTCGACGTGCGCGCCAACCGGCCCACCGACCCGGCCTGGGCCGCCTCGCTCAAGCCCGGCTGGCAGCGCGAGCGCATGGACAACTTCCTCACCGTGGTCACCGGCGGCCACGCCGACCAGGACCTGATCGACGACGGCTGGACCAGCACCGCCCGGCTGCAGCGCAACCTGCTGGCCGGCACCGTCGACACCACCCTGTCCCCCGAGCGGCGCGCGTACCTCGACGAGATCGCCGACTTCCAGAAGATGAACGAGATCCGCGCCCGCGTGGACGAGATCGTCCACGACCCGGCCACCGCGGAGCTGCTCAAGCCCTGGTACCGCTACATGTGCAAGCGGCCCACCTTCAGCGACCACTACCTGCAGACGTTCAACCGGCCCGACGTCACCCTGGTCGACACCGCCGACCACGGCGGCATCACCGCGATGACCGAGACGGCGGTCGTGGTCGGCGAGCAGGAGTACGAGGTCGACTGCGTGATCTTCGCCACCGGCTTCGAGGTCGGCGTGTCGGGCATCGTCTCCGGCGCCCTGCCGGTGTTCGGCCGCGACGGCGCGCCGCTGCTCGGCACCTGGCGGCAGGCCGGCCCTCGGACCCTGCACGGCTTCTACAGCCACGGCTTCCCGAACCTGTTCCACCTGGGCCCGCTGCAGAACGCCTCCGCGGTCAACTTCGTGCACATCCTCCAGGAGCAGGCCACCCACATCGGCGCCGTGGTCGCCGAGGCCCGCCGGCGCGGCGTCGCCGTGGTCGAGCCGAGCAAGGACGCCGAGGAGGCGTGGGTCGCCACGATCCGGGAGGTGTCCCCGGACAACAGCCGCTTCCAGGCCGAGTGCACGCCCGGCTACTACAACAACGAGGGCAGGCCCCGCCCGGTCAGCCTGACGTACGGGCCCGGCCCTGTCGCCTTCCACGACCTGCTGCGCCGCTGGCGCGCCGAGGGCGGCATGGACGAGGTGCTGGCGGGATGAACCGCCAGGTGGAGCAGCCCATCCGGGCGCCCGCCGCGGGGATCGAACGGCACGGCCCTCGGGCCCGGCGGGCACCCCGGTCCTGATGGGAGCGTCCATGGCAGTGGGGATGACAGCCGCGACCAGGCCGCTGATCTTGTATCATGCCGGCTCAGCGGGCCTCGGCATGTCAAGGGGAGAGCGGGACACCTCGCCCTCGGTGCCTCGAACCGCGTGACCGGAGGAGCCGATGCTGGGATGACGGCAGAGCGACCGATGCCTACGCAGGACGACGTGCTCGGGTACTTCAACACGCTGTCGAACTGGGGACGGTGGGGCGACGACGACGAGCTCGGCACTCTGAACCACATCACCGACGACGTCCGGCTGGCGGCGGCGCGGGCCGTGCGCCACGGCAGGAGCGTGTCGTGCGCCTGGGAGGTCGCCGTCCCGGCGGAGATGGAGCGCTCGACGACGACGTGCCCGTGCGCCGCCGACATGCCGGGAGCCGAGAACATGCCCGCGCCCGGGTTCCGCAACGACCGGCGCTGGGGCTTCTCGACCGAGCGGCTCGGCGTCACCTTCCACGGCAACACCCTCACCCACATCGACTCGCCGTGCCACATCTTCTGGGACGGCACGATGTACAACGGGCGGTCGCACTCGCTGGTCGACGCCGCGACGGGATCGGCGTGGGCGGCCGTCACGGCGGCGGCGAACGGGATCGTCACGCGTGGTGTCCTGCTGGACATCGCGCGGGTTCGTGACGTGCCGTGGCTGGAACCGGGGCAGGGGGTGTTCCCCGAAGATCTCGAGGAGGCCGAGCGCCGCCAGGGTGTGCGGGTGCGTCCCGGTGACGCGGTGCTCCTGCGGACCGGCCGTGGCCGCGTCCGGCACGACGCCGGCGCGAGCAGCGGTTTCGAGCAGGCCGGCTGGCACGCGTCCTGCCTGCCGTGGCTGCATGAACGCGAGGTCGCGCTGATCGGCGCCGACACCCCTCAGGACGTTCTGCCGTCGGGGTACGAAGACGTGCTGATGCCGGTTCACGCCGTGAGCCTCGTCGCGATGGGGCTGTGGATGCTCGACAACTGCGACCTGGAGGCGTGCGCGACGACGGCTGCCGAGCTCGGCCAGTGGGACTTCCACCTCGCAGTCGCGCCGGTCCGCTTCGCCGGCACGTCCGGCAGCCCGGTCAACCCGATCGCCACGTTCTGAACCGCGGCCCATGGCGTGGCGCTGCTCAGCGCTGCCAACCCGCGTTCCCGGCTTCCGTCCCGCGCTCGCCGGCCTCTTGCGCCTGTCGCGTCACCACACGTCCGCCCGAGGGCTACCGGCCTGGCCGCGGCCTGTGAGCACCTCGCGCCGACAGGTTCTCGGTGGGGCGGCGAGCGACGACGAGCCAGTGGCCGCCGGGGATGCGCACTCCGTCCGGGCTCTCGTACGGGCGCAGGGCGTCGGCGAGGAGGTCGCGGGCGGTGGCGCGGGTCAGGCCGCCGGGCTGTTCCAGCACGGCCAGGACCGGGCCGCTGCCGAGGTAGCCGTCGGCCGCGGCGTGGGCGTCCGCGCCGAAGTCCATCGGCGCGTCCAGAGGCCGCAGCGTCACCTCGGAGAAGCCGGCCCTCGTCAGGACGTCCGTGGTGTGCGCGGGGTCGGCGAGGGAGAACATCCCCGACTCGGGGAGGGTCGCGGTGCCCAGTCTCTTGTGCAGCGCCGAGAGCGGCACGACGTACCAGTCGTTGTCGGCCATGCTCCGCGGGCAGACGAAGACGAGGCGGCCGCCGGGCCGAAGGGCGCGGCCGATGTTGGCGAAGGCCGCGACGGGGTCGGCGAAGAACATGATGCCGAACCGGCTGATCGCCACCTGGTACCGGCCGGCGGCGAAGGGGTACGCCTGCGCGTCGCCCTCTTCGAAGGCGACGTTCCCCAGACCGGCCGCCTCGGCGGCGGCTCTGGCCTGCTGGAGCATGGCGGCCGACAGGTCGATGCCCACGGCGTGGCCGTCCCGCGCCTGCCGGGCGGCGAGCCGCGTGGTCTCGCCGGTGCCGCAGCCGATGTCGAGGACGTGGTCGTCCGGCCGGATGTTCGCGGCGGTGAGCAGCGGGGCGGTGAGCTCGGCGTTGAAGCCGCCGTCTGCCGGGTTGTGCTCGGCCCAGTGGGCTCCTTCCGGGCCGTTCCACGCGGCGGCCTGCTCGGTGTTCACGATGTCCGTCATGCGCGGTCCTCTCGGTTCGCGGGGTGGGCGAGCAGGCGCAGCCCGACGGCGGTCAGGTCGCCGCGACCGATCCTGAGCTGCTCGATCTGCTGGAGTGAGGTGAGAAGCCGGGTGGCGGTGTCGTCGCTGATCTCGTCGTTGATCTCGTCGGCGAGGTAGCGGTGCAGGTAGGGAACGCGTACGAGCTCGCGGATCTCGAAGGCCGCCCGGATCGCGTGCACCATGGTGTCGCCTGCGTGCAGGTGGTGCTCGTCGCGATGCCGGCTCACCCACTCCGCATGGGGGTCCTCCACGGCGGCGCCGTGCTCCGGCGATGCGGTCAGGCCGGCCTCGGCCAGTACTGCGCCGATGTCGTAGAACCACGACGCGGTGGCGCGATCGGCGCGTTCCCAGGCGAACTCGTCGACGATCAGGACTCCGCCCGCGGCCAGCAGCGCTCGTGCCCGCTCGACCGCCTCCGCCAGCCGGGCGGTGTGGTGCAGTGACAGGGAGAACACGATCGCGTCGAACGGGCGGTCGTCGTAGTCGGCGATGTCGGCCTCGATCGCGGCGACGCCGAGGGCGGTCGTCGCGGCTACGGCTCGCGGGTCGATGTCGACGGCGCTCACTGCGTAACCGGCGCGGGCGAGCGCGAGCGCGAGGCGGCCGCGTCCGCACCCCGCGTCGAGGACGCGCGCCGGCGCGGGCGGCAGCCACTCGGTCAGGAAGGCCTGTCGGCCGGCGACGGCAGGTACGGCGTCGCGGGCCGCTGTGCTGGTCATGGGGATCACCGGTTCAGGATCAGCCGGCCGCGGACATGAGCACAACTGCAGGTTGGTTGGGGCAGCTATACGCTCGACGCATGTTGGACACGTGGGCCTTACAGGTGCTGGTCGCGGTCGCCGACCACGGGTCGTTCTCCGGGGCCGCCGAGGCGCTCTCGATGACCCAGCCCGCGGTCTCCCGTCAGATCGCGGGCTTGGAGAGACGAGTGGGCGTGCGGTTGTTCACCCGGGTGCCGCGTGGCGTGCGGCCGACCGCCGCCGGAGAGGTCGCGGTCGAGATGGCGCGCGACAGCCTGGCCCGCCTGCGGGCGCTGGAGGCCAGGCTGGCGTCCTTCGCCCAGCTGGCGTCGGGCGAGCTGCGGCTGTCCGCCTTCACGAGTGCCAACATCGTGCTCGTGCCCGAGGCGTTCCGCCGTTTCGCCGGCGTCTACCCCGGCGTGTCGCTCAGCCTGCTGCAGACGGATCAGGAGGCGCTCCTCACCGCGGTGAGGGACGGCCGGATCGATCTCGCGCTCATCACCGACTGGCACCTGCACCGGGACCGGGACGCGACCGGCGCGGCCGACGCGAGCCTGCCCCGGCGTGCCGTCGACGGCGCCGAGTTGATCCCCCTGCTCGCCGAGGAGCTGTGGGTCGCCCTGCCCGCCGGGCACCGGCTGGCTCGTCAGCGCCGGGTCCGCCTGTCGGATCTCAGGGAGGAGACCTGGATCGACGGCGGCCACCCCGACTGTCTCGGCCCCACAGCGCCGCTGTTCGAGGCGCTCGGCGCCGCTCCGCGGATCGGTTTCTGGTGCGACGACTGGAACAGCAAGCAGGCGCTCGTCGCGGCGGGCGCGGGCGTGATGCTCGCGCCCACTCTGGCCCACCCTGCCATCGGGCCCGGCGTGGTCCTGCGGGCCACCATCCCGCCCCTGCCGACCCGGGGCCTGTACGTCGCGGTGGCCGTCCCGCCGTCGCGCGCCCCCGCGGCCGACGCCATGCTCGGGATCCTGACCGGCCTCATCGCTCAGCCGGGCTTTCTGGCCAGGAGGACCCGCCGGTAGGGAGAAACCCCCACGCCCGGACGCCTGGCCCCGCGGCGCCGAACGGAGTAAGCACTAACTACCAATATCTTGCCGAGTCACATAAATCTAACCAACGACGCAATCTGGATTTGTTAGTAAGTGGTTACTATATAAAATATGGACGTAAGACGCAGCACCGCGGAACAACGACGCGCGGAGGCCGTCGTGGCCGGCATGCGGGTCTTCGCCGACCATGGCTTCATGACGGCATCGATCCAGCAGGTCGCGGACGAGATCGGGGTGTCGCAGCCGTACGTCTTCCGGCTCTTCGGCAGCAAGCACGCGTTCTTCCTCGCCTGCCTCGACGAGATGGAACGCCAGATGCTCGATCTCATCCGGCAGGCCGCGGCGGCGTCACCGGACGATCCGTTGTCCGCGATGCGCGCCGGCTTCCGGGAGATGCTCGGCGACGGAGTCATCACCGGCCTGTGGTTGCAGGCCTGCGCCGCCGCGCGCAGGGACGAGACGGTGGCGGCGCGCTGCCGTGCCGTCATCTCGGCGATTCTGGAAGAACTCACGCAGTTGACGGACGTGGGGACGGACGGCTTGGCGCGGCATCTCGCTGACGGTGTGCTCGTGGTGATGTTGCAGGCGGTCGGGGTGGACCTCACGGGTGGGAGCCTGGCCGCCATCGATTCCCTGCGCGCCGAGAAGACGACCTCGTGAACCTGGATCCTCCGGTTGAGACACCTGGCCGGCCGCCGTCGGTCGGTCCCCCGACCCGGCCTCACATGAACGGAGACAGCGAGATGACCATCGGCTTCGTTGACAGCGCCGTAGGAACGTGCAACATCCCCGAGCCCGTCCGCGCGCTCAGCTCGTTGCCGGACATCGACTACGCCGACCGATTCACCCTCTCCACGGAGGTGATCGCGACACCGGAGCAGTGGGCTCGCGCGATCTTCGGGGACGTTCCCCATGCCGGAGAGCTACTGATCTGGTGCGGCCTGCTCGGTTTCCGGCTCAGCCGGAAACGATCGCCGGCCACCGTGGCCGGATGGCGGATCGGCGGACGTGGCGAGGACTGGGTCCGGCTTGAGGCGGCTTCCTGGTTCCTGACCGGCAACCTCCTCGTGCAGACAGCGGGCGAGCAGGTGTCGCTGGCGACCTTTCTGCACTATCGCCGGAGAGTGGGCCGTGGCGTGTGGCCTCCGCTGTCCGCCGTCCATCGCCGGCTGGTGCCCGGGTTGCTCCACGACGCCGAGGCGAGGCTCCGAGCACTCCGATGACGCTGCGGTCGCGCGGCATGCCCGGGCTCCGTCCGCATCGACCCGGTGACACGACGCTCGGCACCCCACCCTCCCGCTTGACCTCCGGAGGACTTGCCGCCGTCCGGCGGCCCGATGCGGGCGAGCTCCCGGATCACGAGCCCGGGCGCGGACAGGCGCCGGTCATCCCCTCGGGATGTCGATGCCGACCGCGCGCAGTCTCGCCTCGACCAGCGCGTTCAACCGGGCGATGGCCGGCGCTTGGTCCTCCCGGTGGTGGTTGACCAGTCCGTACCGGGCGGCGGCGTCGGACTGGTTGCGGGACCCGGCCGGCATCGCCAGCAGCGCGCGGTCGGCCAGCAGCTTCTCGGCCAGCGCGGACGCCAGCTCCTCGATTCGCGGGTCGTCGGGATCCCAGGACTTCGCATCGACGCCGCGCTTGGTCAGCTCGACGAGCTCGGGGTCGCCGAGCGAGTGTTCGAGCCGGGTCAGGAAGCCGTCGAAGATCTCCGGAGCCAGCGCCCGGGCCAGCACCAGGGCCTCCCGTTGGGTGGCCACGTAGTCGGAGCTGAAGCCCAGATCGGCGAGTCGGTCCAAGACCGCGCAGGCACGGTCGGGCAGCAGGGCCCGGTCGCCGTGGGCGAGCCGGTACAGCGTGTCGCGGCGCGCGATCAGGTCCTCGATCCGTTCGGTGAGCCGGCGATGGACGTCGTCCAGCGCGGCGGCGAACGGTTCGGGATCGGAGTCGAGCAGGTCACCGATCTCGGCCAGCGGCACGCCGGCCTCGGCCAGCGTCCGGGCCTGGACCAGCCGCAGCAGGTCGGCCGACCGATAACGACGGTAGCCCGAATCGTCACGTCTCGGCTCGGCGACCAGGCCGAGCCGGTGATAGTGCCGCACGGTCTTGATCGTGACGCCGACGAACGCCGCCGCCTGACCGATGGTGAGGCCGTCCGCCATCAGCGCACCTCCCGATCGCGGGTGGCCGCGGTCTCGCCCACCGTGGCGGCGACGGCCCGCAAGCCCTGCCGTGGGATCCGGCCGTGGTCGCCGGCGACCTTCGCGTTCACCTCGGGGCACTGGTGGCGGGCGATCACAGGGTCAGGGTAGCGCGCATCCGTTCCCGTCCATCACCGCGCGGACCGCGGCCCGCCTCTGGGGGACATCCGGGGTCCGCAGCTCGTGATCGCGGCGAGGGTTGACCTTGACCTTAGGTCAGGGTGCACGCTCATCGCATGGCCGCCTCGAAGGGGCCGAGCGGCCACCAGGGCCGCCGTGAGATCGACCACTGCGGACAAGGAGATCATGATGGGACGAAGCAACAGCGGCTTCTCTGTGGCAGGATTGCGCCGACTGCGCGACGTGCTGGCACGCCATGTCGAGTCCGGAAAGATTCCCGGGCTGGTCGCCCTGGTCAGCCGGGGAGGCCAGACGCACGTCGAGGCGATCGGGACGATGCGCGCCGAGGGTGGCGCGCCGATGCGCCGGGACACGATCTTCCGGATGGCGTCGGTGTCCAAGCCGGTCACGACGGCGGCGGCGATGGTCCTGCTCGATGAGTGCAGGCTGCGGCTCGACGAGCCGGTGGATCCGTGGCTGCCCGAGCTCGCCGACCGGCGCGTGCTGACGCGGCCCGACGGCCCGCTGGAGGACACGGTCCCGGCGCGGCGGCCGATCACCGTACGGGACCTGCTGACCTCCACGTTCGGGCTCGGCGTGGACTTCACCATGATGGACTCCCCGATCAGGGCTGCGACCTTCAAGGCCACCGACTACAGCGTGGCCTCCGGCCCGGCGCCGCACCCGGACGAGTGGATGCGCCGCCTCGGCGAGCTGCCGCTGTCACACCAGCCCGGCCAGCGGTGGCTGTACGACCTCAGCTACGAGGTACTCGGCGTGCTGGTCGCCCGGGTCGCCGGCCAGCCGCTGGAGACGTTCCTGCGCGAACGGGTCCTCGACCCGCTGGGCATGACCGACACCGGGTTCCACGTGCCCGCCGGCAAGGTCGACCGGCTGCCGCCCCTGTACGGGCCCGACCCGCGGACCGGCGAGTTCGCCCTGTGGGACGAGGCGGAAGGCGGCCGGGCCAGCCGGCCTGCGGCCTTCCAGGGCGCCAGCGCGCTGGTCTCCACCGCCGACGACTACCGCGCCTACTTCCAGATGCTGCTCAACGGCGGCACGCACGAAGGCCGGCGGATCTTGTCCCGGGCCGCCGTCGAGCTGATGACCACCAACCGCCTCACCCCTGAGCAGGAGGCTGCCCGGGACGCCATGTACAGGAGCATCGCCCATCTGACGGCCGGCCAGGGACAGCACGGCGGCTGGGGCTTCGGGATGGGGGTGCGCACCTACCGCGGCGACTATGCCCCCACCGGCCAGTTCGGCTGGGACGGCGGCACCGGCACCACCGCCTACGCCGACCCGCACAACCGGCTCACCGGCATCCTGCTCACCCAGACCGGCATGTCCACCCTGGACTCGCCGCGACTCATCCACGACTTCTGGACCACCCTCTACCAGGCCATCGACGGCTGACACGAGCGTTCCCCCGGCTCGCCCACGGCTGGCAGTTCACCGAAGAGGACCTCGCCAACCGGCGCAAGACGGCCCGCGAGGACACCCCCCGCATGGAGATGGGCCACAGTTACATCATGGCCATCACCTGGGAGCCCGAACGCTGCTCCCCCGACGACCCGGCCCCCAGCTTCGAGGACCAGATGACGGGCCGCGACGCGACCGCACTCACCACCCGCCCCGTTCGTGGCCGAGCCTGCCTGAACGGTTCTTCGGACCGGACGGATCTGCAGGGTCACTGGCATGATTCCTGATCAGGCAGAACGCACCTGATGAGTGCTCCGGTCCAGGCATCGGCGGGGATCGGGCCGGAGGACGCCGGCGGGGCGGGCGAGCAACCCGAGGAGGCGGCGGACGGGCGGCTGACGCTGCGCCCGGCCGCCGCCTTCGACCCGGCCCAGGCCGAGGCTGTGCAGGTGGACGGGGTGCCGCCGGCTGCTGACTCGTAGCGACGCGACCGAGCACGCAAGCCTCGTGCCACGGCACGACGTCGCCGTGCTGCGCCGTCACACTCCCACGCCGCCGTCGTGAGCAGCCCCTTCGTCGCCGTCTCCGCGCCTTGCCGGTCGATCTTGGCGTAGAGCGCCGAGAGCAGGCTCCGGTCGTCCCCGGTCATCCCGGTGACGGCCGCGAACCACTCCCCCGCCAGGTCCTGCACCTCCGGGTCGGCGGGGTCGGTGCCGCGTTCGGCGTGTACGGCCGCCCGTCCGGCCAGCTCCGCCATGCGGTCGCGCCAGCGCGTGAGCCCTGCCTCGCCGGCCTCCGCGTGCCGCTGCTTGAGGCCGGCGAACTGGTCGGGAGAGAAGTGTCTGGCTTGCATCATCGCCTCCATGGCTTCGATGAGCTGGTCGATCGACGGCTCGCGAGCCTCGCGCAGCGCCAGGATGCGGTACAGGCGGCGTACCTCATCGCCCGTGTAGAGGCGATGGCCTGTCGGCGAGCGCCCGGCCGGGCGCAGCAGCCCGATGTGGTGGAAATGGCGCAGGGTCCGCACGGTCAGCCCGGTGGCTGCGGCGAGTTCGCCGATCTTCCAGAGCTGTTCGGTCACATCAGGGACGCTACGACCTGACGCCGCGTCAACCGCAACCCCGAGCTGGCGCGACCCGAACTGTCGCGATCGCGCGCATCACAGCGGCGCCGTGGCGGGCCCGGCGGCGACACCACGTGTTCCAGGGGGCGGCGGGGCGAACCGTCCGGCTGAGCAGGGAGCTCGCGCGCCACAACCTGACCGCCGAGCAGTTCCAGGCGGAATGGGACAGGCTGGCGGGGCTGGACCACCGCCCCACGCACGTCGACTGGCCTCGCGAACCAGGGCTACCGCCCGGTGCACGTCAGCGGCTACATGGTGGGCGGCACCGAGCTGTTCGCGGCGATCTTCGCGCACGGCGACGGTCCCTTCTGATCCGCCAGGCACGGCCTCGACTCCGCCGCCTACCGGGCGGCCTTCGACGATCATGTGCGCCGCGGCTACCGGCCGGTCAAGGCGAGCGGGTACGGCCTGCCGCGCTTCGCCGCGATCCGGGTGAGCCAGACGGCCGGCGACTTCTCCCGCGTCGACGCCACCGTCATGTCCCGGGCACTGCGGCCATCGTCGTGCGCACCGGGAACGAGTTCTGCTGGGCAGCCGCGGCCAACGGCAACAACGCCGACCTGGACACGATGATGTGGGACGTCTACCGCTCCGTCTCCACCTGGCCCGCCCACAACCTGTTCTAGTCAGCGGGGCAAGCCCGCTCGCCGAGACCCCCGGGCGCCGCCGAAGACGACAGCGGTCCGCGGACCCTGCGGACCGCTCGCCACACCTGCTGTTCCGCTGCGACGACGATCCCGACATCCGTAAGATATGTGGCCCAAGTATCGGATGTTACTTAAGGGGCATAAGTGACGAGCCTTTCCCGCAGAGCTCTGCTCGCGGCGGCGCCGGCGGCGGCGCTGATCGCCGGACGACCGGCGCAGGCGGCACCACCGACTCCTGTCGTACGCACGTCGGGAACGGCGCCGGCCCAGCTGGCGGGGTACGACACCCTGCTCAAGAAGTTCGTGCTGGATCGCCAGATCAGGGCCGCGCAGCTGGCCATCATGAAGAACGGCAAGATCCTGCTCGCGCGCGGCTACTGCTACGACGACTACTCCAGGCTGCCGGCCACCCCGTCGCCGACGTCGTTGTTCCGGATCGCCAGCCTGAGCAAGAACATCACCTCGGCCGCCGCCATGCGCCTGGTGCAGGACGGCAGGCTGAGCCTGTCGGCCAAGGTCACCCAGCTGCTCGGCCTCACCCCGGCCGACGCCCGGATGGAGCAGGTCACCGTGCTCCGCCTCATGCAGCACCTCGGCGGCTGGGACCGCGACGTCTCCAAGGACCAGCTCTGGCTGGACCACACCATCTCGGCCGCGCTCGACGTGCCGCTGCCGATCGGGCACGACGACATCGTCCGGTACGCCACCGCCCGCCCGCTCGATCACGCCCCGGGCACCAAGATGGTCTACAGCAACTACGGCTACCTGCTGCTCGGCCGGATCATCGAGAAGGTCTCGGGGCAGCCCTACGAGACGTACGTCAAGACCAAGCTGCTCAAGCCGCTCGGCATCACCCGCATGGAGCTCGGCAGGAGCCTGCGGAGCGAGGCCGCGGCCGGCGAGGTCCGCTACGAGTCGCAGTACACGAACAAGACCGTCCTCGACACCTCCGGCACCACCGTCCCGTACCCCTACGGCGGTTTCAACATGCCCAACCAGGACGCCAACGGCGGCTGGCTGGCCTCCGCCGTGGACCTCGTCCGCTGGACCCTCGCCTTCGACCGGCCGGGCACCGTCCTGAGCTCGGCCTCGATCGCCAAGCTGGTGGCCAAGCCGGAGATCGGCGTCAACGAGTACGGCTCCTGGTACGGCGGCGGCTGGTGGTGCCGCCAGGTCACCGGCCACCTCAACACCTGGCACAACGGCTCGATGCCCGGCACGTTCGCCTACCTGGCGCGGCTGCAGAACGGGTTCAGCTACGCCCTGCTGTTCAACCGGCGCGAGGAGAGCGGTTCCCTCGACTACGACGGGATCGACGACGACATGAACAAGGTGACCGTGTCCTCCTGGCCCACCACCGACCTGACCTCGAAGTACTTCTGAGCTGAGCGACCACTCCCCCGCCGTCGTCACCTTGTCCCCGGCCATGGGGCGGCGCTTCGCCGAGCGCTCCTTCGCCGACACGTTGTCCCCATAAAGGGGGACTTGGCATGAGATCATCTTTCGAGTCAGGCTGGCTCATGCGGGAGTGGGACATGATCAGGGTCGCGGTCGTCGACGATCACGATCTCATCCGCCACGGCCTGGAGCACCTCCTGCACAGCACCGGCGAGTTCGAGGTGGTGCTCAGCGGCCGCGACCTTGGCGTCCTGGACGGCCGGACCGACCTGGACGTGCTCATCCTGGACCTCTATCTCGGCGTTGACGAGCCGTGCCTGCCCGCCATCGCCGAGCTGTCGCCGCTGTACAACGTGCTGGTGGTGTCCGCCTCCGCCAAGCCGGACGACCTGGTGCACGCCATCCGGGCGGGGGCCCGGGGGTATGTGACCAAGAGCGACCCGGCCGAGCTCATGACCACCGCGCTGCGCACCGTCGCCGCCCGGGGCTTCTACCTGTCGGCGGGGCTCGCCGACATCCTGCACGCGCACCTGGCCGCTCCGGCGCCGGACCCCGAGCCCGCCGTCCGACTGTCGCCGCGCGAGGAGGAGACGCTCGCCTACATCGCCCAGGGCTTCACCTACGACCAGATCGCCCGGCGCATGGGCATCAAGAAGTCGACCGTCGACACCCACATCGAACGCATCCGGCACAAGCTGCAGGTGGACAACAAGGCCCAGTTGATCGCCGCGGCGCTGCGCCGGCTCGAACGGGGGAGATGAACGGTCACGGTGAGGCGCGGCGGCGCACCGAGAGCGCGCTGGCCTGGACGCTCATCCTCTTCCGCGCCGCCGCCTTCGCCGAGGTGATCGCGCTCAACTTCGTCGGCGACAGCGGGTGGCGCAGGCAGGTGCCGGGGTTCGCGCCCGCGCTGCTTTTCCTGGGTCTGCAGAGCGCGCTCGTCGTGGCCCTCACCCGGCGGCGCAGGAGGGTGCCGCCCGCCTGGCTGATCACCGCTGACTCCGTGCTGACCGCGGCGACCGCGATGGCGATGACCGTGATCGCGGGCAGCGCGGTCAAGGGCTCGGGGCCCGATTTCATGCTGCCCTACATGCTGCTGGTCGCCATCGGCATCGGCGCGGCCTTCCGCACCCTGCGGGCGGCCCTGGCGGCCACCGCCCCGCTGGTGGCCGCCTACCTGTACATGCAGGCCTGGAGCGGCTTCTTCTGGCTGGGCGCGGTGCCGCACACCGTCGGCTTCTGGGTCGACTCCGCCATCGCCTGGTTCGTCGCCGCCGTGCTGCGCCGCAACGCCACCGAGCTGGACGAGACCCGCGAGCAGGTCGCCAGGCTGGCCGCCGAGCAGGAACGCACCCGCAACGGGCGCGTCCTGCACGATCGGGTGCTCCAGACGATGGAGGCGCTGGTACGCGACGGCTGGCTGGCCGACGAGAAGGTCCGGGCCCACGTCGCCGCCGAAGCCCGCTGGCTGCGCGGATACGTGCGCGGCGAGCACGACAGCTCCGGCAGCAACCTGACCGCCGCTCTGGAGGAGGTCGCCGAGCAGGCCATCCGTGCCGGACTGACGGTCGATCTCAACGCGGCGGGACTGCGCGCCGCCGGCACGGTGCTGCCCGTGGCCACCGTCGAGGCGCTGTCCGGGGCGGTGCGCGAGGCCCTGACCAACGTGCGCAAGCATGCAGGCACCGGCCAGGCCGTGGTCCGGGCGCGGGTGGAGGGCGGCCTCGTGGTCGTCGGAGTGCTCGATCACGGTACGGGGTTCACCGCGCGTGGCCGCGGAGTGGGACTGCGTGAGTCCATCGAGCGGCGCGTCGCCGAGATCGGCGGCAGCACCTCGGTAGAGTCCGCGCCGGGGGAAGGCACACTCGTGGAGCTGCGTGTCCCCCTTTGAGCCCCGGCATTGTCCGGTAATTTCCCGACTGCCGAGGGACCGGATCCGTCGCGGAAACTGATCGGCGTGAAACGATCCATCGCTCAGGCAGCAGCGGCTCTGCTGACCGCAGCCGGACTCACCGTGGCCCTGCCCGCCTCCGCCTCCGCCACCGCACCCCGTTGCCGCGGCTACGAGTGCGACGCCAAGTACGCCTCCGCCACCGGCTGCGACGTCGATGCCTACGTGCCCAGAAGGGAGGGCGCCAAGATCACTACCGGCCGCGGCGTGCTGCAGGTGTACTGGGGACCCAAGTGCTCCACCAACTGGGGCGTCTTCGAACCCACCGCCCCAGGCAGCTACAGGGTGTTGATCTACCGCCAGGACGTCGGCCACGAGGGGTACGCAGGCTACCCGATGCAGCGGCGAGTCGTCGCCGACGAGATCCCGATCGTCCAGCTGCGCACCCGCATGTTCTACGCGCCCGTGGCCCCGGTCAAGGTCTGCGTGGACGTGCCTGCCGGGGGCCGGGTCAGCGCGGACAGCTGGACCAGGTACGCGTGCACGGAGTGGATCTGACCCGGAGCGCCTCCCTGCTGAACAGGTGCGGGCAGCCGGCCTTCAACTCACGCCGTTCAAGCCATTCGAACTGAAAGGACCTGGCCATGACAAGCACCGCGGACTACCGGACGACCATGCGGGTGAAAGCCTCTCCTGACGCCCTCTTCGACGCGCTCACCACCATCACGGGGCTCACGGCATGGTGGAACCCGGCGACCGGATCCGGCGCGACCGGCGGCGAGCTCCGATTCCTCATGAACGCCTCCGAGCCACTCGTGATCCACGTCGATGCGGCGACCCGGCCGACGTCGGTGCGATGGACCGTCATCGACTGTCCCTTCCTGCCCGACTGGATCGGCACCAGGCCCGCGTTCACCATCACCCCGCTCGACGGCGACACATCCGAACTCGTCTTCCGCCACCAGGGCCTGAGCGAGGGCCTGGAGTGCTTCGGCATGTGCAGCCGCAGCTGGGAGCACTACATGACGAGTCTGCGCGACTACCTGGAGGCCGGCTGCGGGAGCCCGTTCGGCAGCCCCGCAGACGTCGCCCGCCGACAAGCACAGGCAACCGGCACGTCCCTGTCTTAGGAAGCCCTCGACGCCGCGCCACCCCATGACGATGCGGTGCACGATCGGATCAGAAGGCGGGCGGGTCAGTCCGCCGAGGCGCGGCCGGTGGCGGTCCCGGGGCAGGGTGGGTCGTAGGGCACGCCGGGCAGGTACTGGCGCCACTCGGCCGGGCTGATCGGCGGGAAGGCCAGCGCGCAGATGCGCCGGGCGGCGTGGCCGGGGTCGACCGGCCACAGGCGGGCGGTCGAGTCGCCGGACACCGTGGCCAGGGTGGCGCCGTCCGGGCTGAAGGCCGCCTTGTTGACCTGCTCCAGGTGACCGGTCAGCGTGGCGAGCGGGGTCGCCGCGGCCGGGTCGGCGATGTCCCAGAGCATCGCGGTCCGGTCGTCGCCGGCGGTGGCCAGCGTGCGGCCGTCGCGGCTGAAGGCCACCGACTGCACGCTGTCGGCGTGGCCACGCAGGACGGCGATGGGCCGGTCGAGGGCGCGCACGTTCCAGAGGCGGGCCGTGCGGTCGCCGCTGCCGCTGGCCAGCAGCGTGCCGGTGCGGTCGAAGGCGAGGTAGTAGACCGTGCCGCCGTGGCCTCCGGCGACGCCGAGCGGGGCCAGGTCTGTGGCGCGCCACAGCCGGATGGTCCGGTCGCCGCCGCCGGTGGCCAGCAGCCGGCCGTCGGGGCTGAAGGTCACGGCGTTGACGGCGGCCTCGTGGCCCTTGGCGACGGCCCGGAGCACCGGACGGCCGGGGGCGGAGATGTCCCAGACGTGCACGTCGAACTTCTCGCCCGCCACCACCAGGCTCCTGCCGTCGGGGCTGACGGCCGCGGCGAAGATGTTGCCGATCCCGGCCGCCGTCTCGGACAGGAGCCGGGGGCGGGCCGGGTCGGTGAGGTCCCACAGGCGTATCGAGCTGTCCAGGTCGGTGCTGGCGAGGAGGGTGCCGTCGCGGGCGAAGGCGACGGCGGTGACGCCGTCGGTGTGCCCGGTCAGGGTGGCCAGCGGGCGTGGATCGCCCGACACGTCCCAGATCTTGATCGTCGGGTGGCCGGCCGTGGCGAGCAGGCGGCCGTCGGGGCTGTAGGCGAGCGCGTAGACCGTGCCGCGCTGGCCGCCGAGCAGGGGCCGGCGCAGGTCCCACACGCGTACGGTGTCGTCGCGCCCTCCGGACGCCAGGACGCGGCCGTCAGGGCTGTGGCGCACGGTGTAGACGGTGTTCGAGTGCCCCGCCATCACGATCGGTTCGGCCTGGACATCGGTCAGGTCCCACAGCCGGGCCGTGCGGTCGTAGCTGCCGGTGGCCAGGGAGCGGCCGTCGGGGCTGAAGTCGATGGCGACCACGCCGTCCTCGTGCCCGGAGAGCGTGGCCAGGTGCCTGCCGCGCCGGGGGTCGCGCAGGTCCCACAGCCGTACCGTGTCGTCGAAGCCGCCCGTGGCCAGGGTGTCGCCGTGGAAGGCGGCCGCCAGCACCGATCGGGTGTGCCCGCGCAGGTCGGGCAGGCGTTCGGGGTGGCGCGGGTCGCCGACGTCCCAGAGCATGACGTCGTTGGAGAAGGCGGTGATGGCCAGCGTCCGGCCGTCGGGGCTGAAGACGACGTCCGACAGTTCCTTGGGCGCGCCTTCGAGCGTGCTCAGAAGGTACGGCTTGCGGGGATTCGAAACGTTCCATACCTGGGCAGTGGCGTCGTAGGAGGCGGTCGCCAGCATCGTCCCGTCGGGGCTGAACGCCACCCCGATGATCCCCATGGTGTGCCCGCCCATCGTGGCCAGCGCCACGGGGCGCCGGGGGTCGCGCACGTCCCACAGGCCGGCCGTGTTGTCGTTGCCCGCGGTGGCCACCACCTGCCCGCCCGGCGCGAACGCGGCCGCCGAGATGCCCTTGGCGTCGCCCGTCACCGACGACAGCGCGCCCGGCCGCAGCGGATCCGTCACGTCCCACATCCGCAGCGTGCCGTCGAGTGCCACCGTGGCCAGCCGCCTGCCGTCGGGGCTGTAGTTCACCGCGTAGACCGCGCCGGCGTGGGCGCTCAGCACGTTGGCGTACGGATTGCCCAGCGTGCTGAGCACCGCGCCGCGCGACTCGGTGGTCGGCGTGAGCCGCTGGGCGGCCAGGGCGAGCTGGGCGGCCAGCGCCGGGTTGCCCGGCCGCAACGCGACCGACTCGTTGGCGACCTTGCCGGACAGCGCGGCGTTGCGCTGGTCGCCGATGTCGCGCTGGCCGCGTGCCGCGACCACCACCGCCGCCGTGGTCAGCAGCAGCAGCGCCGCCAGCACGGCCACGAGCCGTCGCAGCCGCCGGGTGCCGCGCCGTTGCGCGGCGGCCTCCGCCTCCTGGCGTTCGACGGACGCCGCCAGGAAGCGCCGGGCCTGCGGCCCGGGCGCGGCGTGCGGTCCGGCGCCCGCGGCCCAGAGGCGGGCCACGGCCAGCCGCGAGCCGCGGTAGAGCGCGCCGGGGTCCTCGCCTTCCCCGGCCCACCGCGCCGCGGCCTCGGCCAGGTCGCGGCCGACGACCAGCCCCGCCCGGTCGCTCTCCAGCCAGCCGGCCAGCCGCGGCCAGGCGGTGACCAGGGCCTCGTGGCTGATCTGCACCTTGTCGAGGTCGACGGTGATCAGGCGCTCGGCCACGAAGCGGTCGAGCACGTCCTCCGCCTCGGCCGCCACGGCGGGGTCGTGGTCGGCGAGGATCTCGGCGATCGTCATGCTCCTGCGGGTGGCGGCGGTGCCGGACGCCACGTGGACGAGCGTCAGGAAGAGCCTCCTGGCCAGCTCCTGGCGGTGCTCGCTCAGGCCCAGGTAGACCTTCTCCGCGCTGTCGGCCACGGCCCTGCCGATGCCGCCGACCTTGCGGTAGTCGGCGATGGTCAGCCGCCTGCCCTGGCTCTCGCGCCACATCGCGTACAGGGCGTGGGAGACCAGCGGCAGCGTGCCGGCCTCATGCGCCTCGCCGTCGGCGCGCGCCGGGGCGACCTCGCGCAGCAGCAGCTCGACCAGGCCGTTCTCGATCTCTATGCCGGCCTTGCGGGCGGGCTCGACGACGGCGGCGCGCAGTTCGTCCTCGCCCATCGGGCCGACCACGAGCTGGCCGGAGCGCATCGCCGCGAGCAGCTCGGGGTGGCGCATCGCCTGGCCGTAGAAGTCGGCGCGCAGGCCGGCCACGACCACCGCCCGCTCGGCCGCCTCGCCCAGCGCCGCGATGAACCTCGCGCGCTCGTCCTGGTCCTCGCAGACCGTGAAGACCTCCTCGCACTGGTCCACGATCAGCACCTCGCCCCGCTGCCGTGCCAGCGCGGCCATCGGGTGCGGCCCCGGCGTGAACACGGCGGCCTCGCGGCCCAGCGCGGGCACCACCCCCGCCCGCAGCAACGAGGACTTGCCCGAGCCGGAGGCGCCCACCACGAGCCGGAGGCCCGGCTCGGCCAGGCGGGCGACGAGCTGCTCGGTCAGCGCCGCGCGGCCGAAGAACCACTCGGCGTGCTCGGTCCCGAAGGCCGCCAGCCCCCGGTACGGCTCCGGCCCCGCCGGGCGCCGGCCGGGCGCGCGGCGTACCCGGTGCCAGGCGTTGAGCCACTGCTCGACGTCCGCGTCCTGGCTCACCCCGCACACCCGCAGGACCTCGACCAGCAGGTCGCGTGAGGAGAGGGAGGGCAGGCCGCGCCCGGCGAACCAGTCGCCCAGCGTGCTGGGGGCGATGCCGGCCCCCACCTTGGCCGCCACCTGGCGCACCGACACCCCGGCCGATTCGCGCAGCCGGGTCAGCGCCTGGCCGAACTCCTCGCGGGTCGTGATGAGTTCCTGCTCCCGCACGAGCACCTCCCCAGACCCGGCACGCCGCCATGGTAACCGGCCGTGTACGGAGTTGTACGGATAATCGCCGGCCGCTCCCCCGGCCCTGGTCGCGGGCGTTGAATCTGTCCCAGAAGGAGCTGACATTGATCGAGGTATTCGTTTCCTACGCCGGCGAGGACGCCGCCTGGGCGCGGACTCTGGCCGGGAGATTCATAGCGGGGGGCCTGACGGTCTTCTTCGACGAATGGGACATCCTGCCCGGCGACGTGGTGCCGCACCGGCTGGACAAGGCGATCAGGGACTCCATGGCCTGCGTCGCCGTCGTCAGCCCGGCGCTGTTCCGCTCGCCGAGGGCGATGGAGGAGCACGCGGCGCTGATGGGCAGGGGCATCCGGTTCATCCCGGTGCTCATCGGCGACGCCGAGCCGCCCGCGTTCACCAAGGGGCGGGTCTGGCGCGACTTCAGAGGCGTCGAGGGAGACGACTACGACGAGAAGGTGGACGAACTGGTCGACATCCTCGCCCGGAGGGAACCCCATCGGGAACGCGAGGGCGCAGCCAGGGAGAACCTGGAGGCGGCACTGCCGTCGCCGCCGCGCCCGCTGGTCCCTCCCGAGCAGGACTGCTTCGTGCTCTGCCACGTGGGTGCGGACCACGACTACGCCTTGCGGCTGGTGCTGCAGCTGCGCGCCGCCGGCCTGCCGGTGTGGTGGCTGGGCAGCCTGGAGCCGGGCGACCTGCAGTTCTGGGAGATCAGGAGGCGGCTGAGGCACGCGATCGGGGTGATCGTGCTGATGTCGCCGCCGTCACAGGACTCCGACGACATCACTCGGATGATCATCGAGGGCGAGCTGCACGCCCGCCCCTTCGTCCCGGTCCTCCTGCACGGCAGGCGCAACTATCACCTGGCCCACACCTGGTACATCGACGCCAGGGACGGCAGGCCGCTCGGGGCGGACGAGCTGGCGATCCTGCGGCGCCTGTACCGGGCGCACACGGCCGGGAAGCCACTGGACGCGGGCGGCCTGCTGCCCGCCCCGCTGGCCAGTCCGCCCGTGCGCGCGCTGCGGCTGCCGGCCGCCTCGTCGCTGGCCAGGCTGGACGGCCTGCTCGAGGCCGGCGACCACCGGCACGCCGACCTGCTGACGACGCTGATCCTGCTGGAGGCGGCCGACCGGCTGGAGGAGGGCTGGCTGGCCGAGCGCGACGGCGCGGCCCTGCCGTACGAGCTGCTGGGCGGGATCGACGCGCTCTGGGCCGGGCACACCCACGGCAGGCACGGCTTCCGGGCGCAGGCCGCGCTGGCCGAGGTGCGCAGGGGGCTGGACGTCGAGTTCATGCGCCAGCAGCTCGCCTACGGCTGGCGCGAATCGGAACGTGCCAAAATGCCGCGCCACTACCGCGACTTCGCCGCCTGGCCCGCCTACACCGGCTTCTTCCCCACCCTCCGCAACCCGCAGAACGAGAAGTTCTTCGACTGGTACGAGCAGTGGGCCACCACTGTCCTCGCCGTTCATCTCAAGGTACGCGCGTGGAAGGAATGCATATGATCATATTCGCCGTCGCCCTTCTGGCGCTGATGGCAGCCGCCGGGTACGTCGCGATCGCGGGGCGGATCTCGGTGCCCGAGCACCACGTCGGCGTCGTCACCCGCAGGCTCGGCCGCAAGGACCCGGCCTTTCCGCGGGTAGCGCCGGGCAACACGAAGGGCGTGCAGGCCAGGGCGCTGGCGCCGGGCCGGGTGACGTGGCTGCCGCCGGGCCTGTACGCGGTGGAGTTCGTGAAGAGCGTCCACGTGCCCGCCGGCATGATCGGGCTGGTCGTGGCGCACGAGGGCCGGCCCAGGCCGCGCGGCAGGAAGCTCGGGCGGTACGTCAAGGAGTGCGACAACTTCCAGGACGGCCAGGCGTTCCTGCTCAACGGCGGCGAGCAGGGCCATCAGGTCGCCACGCTCGACGGCGACACCACCTACCTGATCAACACCCGGCTCTTCACGGTCGAGACGGTGCCGCGCACGTACGTGCCGCGCGGCACCGTCGGGCTGGTGCACGCGCTGGCGGGTCGGATCTCGCCGGCCGACCGGCCGTTCGGCTGCCACGTCGAGTGCGACAACTTCCAGGACGGCGCGGCCTTCCTCGACTCGGGCGGGGAGCAGGGCAGGCAGCTCGCGGTGCTGCCCGGCGGCGCCTCGTACGACATCAACCCGAAGTTGTTCAAGGTCATCACCGTCGACAACGTGGACGAGGCCGAGGACAGGCTGACCGCCGCGCACCTGAAGGAGGTGCCGATCCCGATCGGCCACACCGGCGTGGTCGTCACGCTGGACGGCGCCGGGAGCGCGGCCATCGGCGAGCCCGTCGAGGGGCACAGCAGCTTCCGCAAGCCGTGGGAGTTCCTGGCCCGCGGCGGCACCAGGGGCGTGCAGGAGGAGACCCTCAAGGAGGGCGCCGTCCTGGCCCTGAACCCGTGGTTCGTCCGGGTGGTGCTCATGCCGACCCGGGTGGTGACCCTCGAATGGGGCGACAAGAGCGACTCGCAGTCGGGCAACTACGACGCCGAGCTCGACCCCATCGTGGTGAACGTCCAGGGCTACCGGCTGCGCGTGGACATGAACCAGACGCTGCGCATCCCGGAGGCGGCCGCGCCCACGCTGGTCAGCGAGTTCGGCGGCACGGGCAACTCGCCGCTGGGCGGGCTGTACGACGACCCCCGCCCCGTGCAGCGTTTCGTGGAGCGGGTGCTCGGCTCGACCGTGGCGGGCTACTTCAACGGCATCGCCATGGCGGGGACGATCGACGAGTTCCTGAGGCGCTACGCCGAGACCCGCACCGCCTTCGCCGCCAAGGTGCGCAGCGCGCTGGAGGAGTGGGGCGTCGAGGCGCTGCAGACGAACCTCGGCGCCGTCGAGGCCGACGACCCCAAGCTCAACGCCCTGCTCCAGGAGGCGGCCGACGAGGAGCTGCGCGGCAGGCGGATGCACATCACCCACAGCCTCCTCACGGTCGAGGAGCAGATCGACGAGGCCAAGGCCCGCGCGGAGCGCCGCCGCGTGGACGCCGACAAGCAGATCGACGTCGAGCTGCTGGGGGCGGACCGGCACACGCTGATCGAGCTGGCGAAGGCCATCTCCAGCATGAAGGGGCCGGAGTTCATGGCCGGTGGCGACGGGGACCACCTCCAGCTCATGGTGCTGCGCGACATGCTCGGCCGGCTGCGCGACATGAAGCCGGACAAGGAACTGGAGCAGGGCGGGTGATCCCGGAGTGGATCGGGGCGGTCGCCGCCGTCGTCGCGATCGTGCCGTTGTTCGCGGCGGGGCTGACCAGGCTCCGCCGCAGGCCCCCCGCCGCCGGACTCCCCGCCGACCCCGGCGGGGAGCGGTACGACCTGTTCCTCTCCTACGTCGACGCGGACGCGGACGCGGCCAGGCGGCTGGCCCGCCGGCTGCTGACCGCGCACGGCCTGACCGTCTTCTTCGCCGAGTGGTCCGTCGGGCCGGGGATCGTCGGGCTGATCGCCAAGGGCGAGGCCATCGAGAAGGCGGCGCACGGGGCGCTGCTGTTCAGCCGGAACTCGGTGGGGGACGCCGAGCTGATGGACGCCTACGCGGCGCTGCTGACCCGGGTCTACGACGGCTCCGGGGGGCGTTTCGTCCCGGTGCGCCTGGACGGCGCGGAGCTGCCGACGTTCGCCGCGATCCGTCAGCCGATCGACCTGCGCCGCGGGTACGACGCGGAGGTGGCCAAGCTCGCGGCCGCCGTCGCTCAGAAGAAGTGATCCCGGAAGGCCGCAGGACAGGCGCCGAATCAACAGCCGGCCCGCCGTACGAACGCGCCGCCTCCCGTGCCCCCGCCCCGTTCCGAGGCGGCCGGGGGCGGAGGCGCGGTGGTGCCGGGTGGTCGAGGAGCCGCGCGGCGGTGGGCCGAAATTGACCCAAGAATCACCCGCCGGAATGCACCACGTCATGGGCCGATCGCACCCCTAGCGTGGCGGCCATGACGAACGTGACCATTCCCTCACGCATGAACCTCTCGGTCGTCGCCCCGGCGGTCTTCACGCAAGGCCGCCGGTCGCGGCCCGGGGCCCCGGCCTCTCACCGGTCCGGGGCCGGCTCGCGATCCTCGCCGTGACGCTGGGCGTCTTCGCCCTGATGACCTCCGAGTTGCTGCCCGTCGGACTGCTCACCCCCATCGGCACCGCCCTCGACCTGTCCGAGGGCACCACCGCGCTCATGGTCACCGTGCCCGGGCTGGTGGCCGCCGTCGCGGCGCCGCTGGTGACCGTGGCCACCGCCCGGATCGACCGCCGCCTGGTGCTGGCGTTGCTCGGCGTGCCCGCCGGCACCCTGTCCGGTGACCTCGCCGGCTGGCGCACCGCGTTCGCCGCCGTCGGCGTGCTCGGCCTCATCTCGCTGGCCTGCATGGTCGTCGTGATGCCGAAGCTGCCGCCGGAGCGCACGATGAGGATCGCGGACCTGCCGCGTGTGCTGCGCGCCCACAGCGCCCTGCGCGTCGGCATCGCCATGACCTTCCTGGTCATCACCGGGCACTTCACCGCGTACACCTTCCCGCGGCCCATCCTCCAGGACGACGGCGTCGCCGACGGCATGATCGGCATGTTGTCGCCGGTCTTCGGCGTCGCCGGCATCTGCGGCAACTTCCTCGCCGGCGCCCTGGTCAGCACGCGTCTGCGGCAGACCGTGTGCGGCATCGGCCTGCTCCTCGCCGCCGCCATGGCCGCCCTGGCGATCGACGGCCACGGCGTCCTGTCAGCGGCCGCGGTGCTGGTCGTCTGGGGGCTGGCGCACGGCGCCGTCCCTGTCACGTTCCAGACCTGGATCCGGAACGCCGCTCCCACCGCCACCGAGGCCGCGTCCTCCCTGTACGCGTCCATGTTGGCCCTGTCCATCGCCCTCGGCGCCCTCGTCGGCGGGCTGGCGGTCGACGCCGCCGGGCCGGTGAGCGCGCTGTGGATCGGCGGCGCCGCCTCACACATTGCTCTCACCGTGAGCGTGTAGAACGAGGTCGTGAACGAACACCCTGCCGCGAAAGTCCTGGTCGTCGATGACGAGCCGAACATCCGCGAGCTGCTGTCCGAAGCCCTTGAGCTGAACGGCTTCGCCGTGCGGACCGCCTGCGACGGACGCCAGGCACTCGCGGAGGTGGCCCGAGAACGGCCCGACATCATCGTGCTGGACGTGATGATGCCGGGCCTGGACGGGTTCGCGGTCGCCCGCAGGCTGCGCGAGGCCGGCGACAGCCCCATGATGCTGTTCCTGACCGCCAGGGACACGGTGTCCGACCGGATCGCGGGGCTGACCGCCGGCGGCGACGACTACGTGACCAAGCCGTTCAGCCTGGAAGAGGTGGTGCTGCGGCTGCGGGCCATCATGCGCAGGACGCGGCCGGCGGAGGAGCAGGAGGACGACGGCGTGCTGCGGTACGCGGACCTGGAGCTGGATGAGCAGGCCCACAGCGTGCGGCGGGCGGGGCGGGCGATCCATCTGTCACCGACGGAGTTCAGCCTGCTGCGCTACCTGATGATCAACGCCGAGCGGGTGGTCAGCAAGGCGCAGATCCTCGACCGTGTGTGGGACTTCGGCTTCGACGGCGAGAGCAGGATCGTCGAGTCCTACATCAGCTACCTGCGGCGCAAGATCGACGCCGAGGGCCCGCCGCTGATCCACACGCTGCGCGGGGTCGGCTACCGGCTGCAGGGGCCCTCGTGAGAGCGGCCCTGCCCCTGCGGCACCGGCTGCTGGTCGCGCTGCTGGGACTGTGCGCGGCCGGGCTGGCGGCCTTCGCCACGGCGAGCGTGCTGCTCCTGGACCGTTCGCTGCTGGCGAAGGTGGACGCCCAGCTGATCGAGGTGTCCACCACGTTCGGCCGGCGCCCGGTGCCTCCTCCGCCGCCGGACGACAGGAGGCGGGCCGTGGAGCTTCCGACGCAGTTCAGGATCGCCTTCTACAGCCCGTCCGGGGCTCTGCTG
Organism: Nonomuraea thailandensis; assembly: GCF_024172165.1. Classification (GTDB taxonomy): domain Bacteria; phylum Actinomycetota; class Actinomycetes; order Streptosporangiales; family Streptosporangiaceae; genus Nonomuraea; species Nonomuraea thailandensis. The sequence continues at coordinate 4,707,043 of NZ_JAMZEB010000002.1, forward strand.
CGCAACCTGCCCACGGAGAACACGAACGGCCCGGCCATCTCACCCGCCGTGATCTCCACGGCCATGAGAGGCCCCGTCACCGTGCCCGCCACGACGGGGCCGGAGCAGTGGCGCGTGCTGGTGAAGGGCCTGCCCGACGGCACCAGGCTGGCGGTGTCGATGTCGCTGGAGCCCAACCGGGCGACCGTGCACCAGATCCTGATCATCGAGGTGGCGGTGGGCAGCCTGGTGCTGCTGCTGCTCGGCACGCTCGCCCTCGCCGTGGTGCGCCTGGGGCTGCGCCCGCTCACCCGCATGGAGCGTACGGCCGAGGCCATCGCCGGCGGAGACCTCGACCGCAGGGTCGACGACACCGACCCGGCGACCGAGAGCGGGCGGCTCGGCAGAGCGCTCAACATCATGCTGGAGCGCCTGGCGACGGCGCTGCGCGAGTCCGAGCGTTCCGAGCGGCGGCTGCGGCACTTCGTCGCCGACGCCTCCCACGAGCTGCGCACGCCGCTCACCTCGATCCGGGGCTTCGCCGAGTTGTACCACCACGGCCAGGGCCCCCGCGATCCGGCGGCCGAGCGGCTGCTGCGCAGGATCGAGGCCGAGGCCGCCCGCATGGGCGTCCTGGTCGAGGACATGCTGCTGCTGGCCCGCATGGACCAGGAGCCCACGCTGGAGCCTGCCGTCGTGGACCTGCACGTGCTGGCCGGGGACGTGGTGCACGCCGCCCGCGCCCGGGACCGCGATCGGCCCATCCGGCTGGCCGTCTCCGACGAGCCGGTGTTCGTGCTCGGCGACGAGCACCGGCTGCACCAGGTCATCGCCAACCTGGTCGGCAACGCCATCCGGCACACGGCCCCGGGAACGGAGGTGCGGGTCGAAGTCGGGCCGCGCGCGATCGCCGGGGTGCCCGCTCCCGGAGCGGTGTCCGTCGGCTCAGGACCCGCCCCCCACGCCAGGGCCGCGCTGATCGAGGTGCGCGACGAAGGCCAGGGCATCGATCCCGAGCACCTGCCGTACCTGTTCGACCGCTTCTACCGGGCCGACGCGGGCCGCTCGCGCGACAGCGGCGGCACCGGGCTGGGCCTGGCCATCGCCGCGGCGCTCGTGCGGGCGCACCACGGCCGGATCGAGGTGACGAGCACCCCGCGCCGCGGCACCACCTTCCGCGTGCTCCTGCCGCTCAACCAGCCCGAGGACGACTGAACCCTCCGTTCACCGTCAGGTCAGGGCCGGTTCACACATTATTCCCAGCTTCCTCCTGTCAGATGTGTGCCGGCGAAAGGAGGGACATGCTGGAAAGGTTCCGCAAACGAGCGGTTCCCGCCGCTGACGGCGCTGACGGCGCCGACCGGCCGGTGTCCGGTGCCGAGGCGGACGGCGAGGTGGGCCACCGCCTGCGGGCGCCGAGCAAGCTGCACGCCTTCAACCGGTACGAGATCAAGTACCTCGTGGACGCGGCGGAGGCGGCCGAGCTGCGCAAGGAGATCGAGCAGCGGCTGGATCGCGACCGGCACAGCGGCGACGCGGGCTACGGCATCTGGAGCGTCTACTACGACACCCGTCAGCTCCGCTTCTACTGGGAGAAGATCGAGGGGCTGAAGTTCCGCAGGAAGCTGCGCATCCGCCACTACGGCGACCGGTTCTCGGTGAACCTGGACACCCCGGTGTTCATCGAGATCAAGCAGCGGGTCAACCGGGTCACGCAGAAGCGGCGCGTACGGCTGCCGTACGGCGACGCGCTGCGCGTGTGCGACGGACGGCAGATGGTCGAGCACGACCCTTCCCAGCGCGCCTTCCTGGAGGAGGTGCTCGACCTGGTGCTGCGCCTGGACCTGCGGGCCGTGGCGATGACCGGCTACCAGCGGCACGCGTACGTGGGCCGCGACGCCGACGTGGGCCTGCGCGTCACCTTCGACCACCGCGTCCGCGGCCGTGACCGCGACTTCCACCTCGGCGCCGACGCCACCAACCGGCTCATCGTGCCCGCCCGCAAGGCGATCGTCGAGGTCAAGGCCAACGACCGGGTGCCGTACTGGCTGACCGACCTGACCGCCAAGCGGAACCTGCAGGTGGTGCGCGTCTCCAAGTACTGCCAGAGCGTCGAGGCCCACGGGCTGGCCCCGCGCTCGATCTTCCACATCCCGGACCACGACCTCGACGCCGGCCGCCGGCCGGCTCTTCTCTCGGAGGCATGACCCCCCATGGACTTCTCCTTCCAGGACCTGTCGGGCACGTTCAGCGTGGCCGACATCGCGATCGCGATGTCGCTGTCGTTCGTGCTCAGCGCGATGATCGGCTGGGTGTACCGGGCGACGCACCGCAACGTCTCCTACAGCCAGTCGTACGTGCAGACGCTGGTGATCCTCGGCATGCTGATCTCGCTCATCATGCTGGTCGTCGGCTCGAACATCGCCCGCGCCTTCGCCCTGGTCGGCGCCCTGTCGGTGGTGCGCTTCCGCAACGCCATCAAGGAGACCCGCGACGTCGGGTTCATCTTCCTGGTGATGGGCGTCGGCATGGCCGTCGGCACCCGCTTCTACCTGCTGGCCGTCGTGGCCGCGGTGGCGATCTCGCTGATCGTCATGCTGATGAGCCGGTTCAACTGGTTCGCGCTGAACGTGCGCCGCCAGGTCGTCAAGGTGCAGGTGCCTTCGGACGACGACTACACGCACGCCATCCAGGACGTGCTGGTGCGGCACACCGACGAGTTCGAGCTGGTCAGCATGGAGTCGATCAGGGCGGGCGCGCTGATGGAGCTGATGTACACCGTCAAGATCAAGAAGGGCAGCGAGCCGGCCGACGTCATCTCCGCGCTGCGCGAGCGCAACCACGGCCAGTCGGTCACCGTCCTGACCGGGTACGACCAGACCGACCTGTAGCGCCATGACGTCTCTCAAGCACCGCATCCCGGTCAAGTTGCGGCACAACTGGAAGCTCGTCGCGCTGTGCGCGGCGTTCCTGGCCGCCTGCTGGGGCGTGTTCGGCAGCGGGACCATCCGCCCGTACGTCACCAGCGCCCAGGCCGCCGAGACCGACACCGTCGTCACGAACCTGACCGGCGCCAAGGACCTGTTCGACGCCTCGGTGGCGCACGACGTGAAGCTCACCTTCACCGACGCGGCATACGAGGACATGCTGACGGAGTACTTCAAGGACGGCGAGAAGAAGTACGTCGAGGCCGACCTGACCATCGACGGGACCCGGATCCCCAGCGTGGGCGTCCGCCTCAAGGGCAACTCCACCCTGATGGGGCTGACCTGGAAGGGGCAGTCCAAGCAGCGCGGCGTGCCCGGGGGCGGCCGGCGGCCCGAAGGGCTGCCGGAGGGCTTCCAGGTTCCCGAAGGCTTTCAACCGCCCGAAGGCTTCCAACCACCCGAGGGCTTCCAACGGCCCGGCGATGGACAGCCGGCGGCCGGGCAACCCCAGGCCACGCAATCCCCGTCCGGGCAGCCGCAGACCGGGCAGCCGCAGACGGGCCGTGGTGGCGGGTTCGGCGGCGGTGGCGGGCCGGGGGGCTTCGGCGCCCAGCTCAAGGGCGAGGAGCCGGAGAACCTGCCGTGGCTGATCAGCTTCGACGAGTTCGTGGAGGGCCGCCGCTACCAGGGCCACAGCCAGGTGGCCGTGCGCCCGGCCTCGGCGGGCTCGACGGCGATGCTGAACGAGGCGCTGGGCATCTCGGTGGTCGGCGCCGCCGGCGAGCCCACCCAGCGCTCCACCTACTCCGCCTTCACCGTCAACGGCCGCTCCGCCGCGCCCCGGCTGCTGGTGGAGTACCTGGACGAGGGCTACGCCGAAGGTCTCGGCAACGGCGTGCTGTACAAGTCGCTGGCCTCGGGGTCCTTCGAGTACAAGGGCGAGGACCAGACCGAGTACACCGAGGACTTCAAGCAGATCAACAAGGTCGGCGGCAAGGACCTGCAACCGGTCATCGACCTGGTCAAGTGGGTGAACGAAGCCTCCGACGCCGAGTTCGCCGAGGGGCTTGGCGAACGGCTGGACGTGGAGTCGTTCGCCCGGTACCTGGTCCTGCAGAACCTCATGGTGAACTTCGACGACATGGCCGGGCCCGGCAAGAACTACTACCTGTGGTACGACCTGGACACCAAGAAGTTCCAGGTCGTCACCTGGGACCTCAACCTCGCGTTCAGCGGGAACGCCGAGAGCGGCGTGAACGACACGATCGGCATGGGCTTCGGCCGGGGACGCCCCCAGCAGACCGCGGGCGTCACCGCGCCTGACCCCGGCGAGCGGACGCGGCCGGAAGGCGGCGGCGGCATGATGCGCATGGGTCACCCCTTGAAGGAGAAGTTCCTCGCGAACGCCACCTTCAAGAAGCTCTACGAGGAGCAGTACCGGGCCCTGTACACCAAGCTGCTGGCCGGCGGCACCGCCTCCGGCCTGCTCGACGACCTCGTCGCGGCCTACAAGCTGAACGAGAAGGCCGACCCCGCCAGGATCGAGGAGGAGGCGAAGACCCTGCGCACCTTCCTGCAGACCCGGACCAGGGCCCTGGGCTCGGACAAGGCGATCAGCGGCGGCTGACGCCCCCGCCGCAATGGGTCCGCCGCGCCTCACGGGCCCGGCGGGCCCATCGCCATCTGCGAGGCCGGGTCAGGGGCGGTCGGTGCCGCCGAGGAAGGTGCGGCAGTAGCTGCGCATCGCGATCTTGACCTCGGCGATCATCTCGGCGCGAGCGGGCCCGGTCTCGTCCTCGACCAGCCGCAGGAGCTGGTCGCCGATGCTGTTGGCGATGCGGGCGCCCATGGGGGTCAGGCGCAGCGTCCCGCCCGAGGCGCGTTCCAGCAGGTCGGTGATGGTGCGGTAGATGTAGTCGTTGACCTCGCGGCCGGCCTCCTTGGCCACGGCCGTCAGCCGGTTGTTCAGCCACAGCTCGCGCACGGACGGGCGGCCGTAGAAGTCGGCGTAGGTGTCGACGACGGCGTCCACCACCGACTCCCAGTCGGGGTACGAGCGGCCCGCCAGGGCGTCGACCAGCTCCCCCGCGCTCTGGAAGTAGCGCAGCCCGAGGGCTTCCAGGACCGCTTCGCCGCCTTCGAAGTAGTGGTAGAAGACCCCGACCGTGACGTCCGCACGCTCGACGATCGGCCACGGGGTGGCCACGAGCGTCTCGTACCCGATCTCGCCGAGCAGCTCGTCGGCGGCGTCCAGGATGGCGCGGACCTTGACCTTGCTGCGCTCCTGGGCCGGGGCACGGCGCATCGCCGACGACAGGTCGATCAGTGGGCTGCGGGTCACGTCATGTCCTCCGGGGTCCGGACCACCTTAGCGGCCGAGCCGGCGGCCCCAGGATCGTCGCGATCTTCCGGTGCGGCCACCTGCGAAGACGACCCTTGACGGCCGAAGCTCTCATGCCACAGACTAGCCGAAATCAAAATAGAGTCCATTTCGATTTTGGAGGCGCACCCGTGCCCGCACCCACCGCCGTCACCATCCCGGACTGGTCGACGCCGCTGTACCATCCGGCGCCCCACCACTTCCGCGACTGCACCCGCGTGATGCTGCTCTGCGGCGTGCCGGAGGGCGTCACCCGGCGCCTGCTGCCCGAGCCGCTGGAGCCCATCGGCGACTTCGTCGTGGTGAGCTGGCTGCTCATCGGCGACGTGGACGGCTACAAGGGCTCCCACAACGTCGCGTTCAACGTGCCGTGCCGCTTCGAGGAGCACGTCGGCAAGTTCTGCTCGCTCGAGTACATCGACATCGACATGGGCCTGGCCGCCGGGCGCGAGATGTGGCCGTGGCCCAAGAAGGGCGGCGAGTTCACCTGGGAGCGGACCCCTGAGGGCCTCAGCCTCGCCTGCCGCCGCCACGGCGACGTCCTCGTCCGCTCGGAGATCACCGTCACGGGCGAGCCGGCCGGCGCCTGGCCCGCCGAGCTGAACGTCCCGGACATGGGCCCGTGCAACCTCCAGGTGCGGCTCCTGGCGCAGGACCACGCCTCCGAGCCGGAGATCGCCCAGGTCATCCGGGTCGACTACCCCAACAGCGTCCTGCACGGCAGCCTCCGCGCCGAAGGCACCCTCACGCTCACGGACGGACCCCGTGACCCCTTCGGCCCGCTCGGCGACATCCGCGTCCTCGCCGCCCGCCTGGACACCCAGGAGTTCGACTTCGACCTCGGCCAGGTCGTCGGCTCCCGGCGGATCTGATCCCCTCCCCCTCAGCCACAGGAGAAGAACCATGTCGGCCATCACCTCCCGGGCCGCGGGCCTGCTCGGCGTCACGGCGCTGGGCCTCACCCTGCTCACCGCGTGCGGCGGCTCCGAATCCGGAACGGCCGCCGGCGGCGCGCCGTCCTACGGCACGTGCAAGGTCAGCGGCACCTACGGCGCCCACCCGTTGACGACCGTCGACTCCGGCGTCCTCACCATCCAGGCCGCTCTGCCCGCCCCGGGCGACTACAACGGCGACACCCCGCAGGGCGTCGAGAGCGGCTACTCCTACTGCCTGGCCGCCGAGATCGCCCACCGGGCCGGCATCCCGCGCCTGGAGCTGAAGAACGTCTCGTTCGACGCCCTGGTCAGCGGCCGGACCAAGGACTACGACCTGACGATCTACCAGCTCTACAAGACGCCGGAGCGGGAGAAGGTCGCCGACTTCTCCGACCCGTACCTCAACGTCAAGAGCGGCGTGCTCGTGAGGTCCGACAGCACCCTGGACGCCACGACGATAAAGGACGCCAGGATCGGCATCCTGCTCGGCTCCGTCCAGGACAGATTCGTCAACGAGCGGCTCAAGCCCGCGCAGCAGGCCAAGCAGTACCAGTCGATCAACGACATGATCACCGCGCTGCGGGCCCGCCAGATCGACGCCGTCATCCTCGACACCACCCTGGTCATGCTGAACGCCCAGCAGATCGGCGACGCGGTCAAGGTGATCGGCCAGTACCCGGTCGGCGGTGACGCGGCGATCATGCTGCCCAAGGGCTCGGCGAACACGGCCGGGGTCAACACGATCGTCGGCGAGATGAAGACCGACGGCACCCTGGACCGGCTCTTCAAGGAGCAGCTCCAGTCCTTCCTCGGCGGCGACCCCGACGACCTGCCCGAGTGGCCGGTGTCATGACGGCCGCCGTCGAGGCGCCGGCCGGCGCCGCAAAGCCCGTGCCGCCGCCGCGCTCCCGGCCGCTGAACATCGCGGCCTGGGCCGGCGCGGCGCTGACGGTCGCGGTCACGGCCGCGGTGGTGGCCAACGCGGTGCGCCACCTCGCCGCCGGATCCGTGATCGTCCTGGCGGTCGCCGCGGTGGCGGCCGTCCTCGTGGGGGTCCCCGCCTGGAAGGGGCTGCGCGGTTCGGCAGCCTCCGCCCGGGCGCTCTCCGGCGGGAGGATCACCGACGCGCGCCGGGACGCCGCGGCCTCCCGCGAGTCGTCCTGGACGGCGCTGGGCGTCACCGGATTCTGCCTGTGCCTCGTGGCACTCGTCTTCTTCCTCACCGTCAGCGACGGGGTCGTCCGTGAGACGTTCCTGCGCTGGGACCTGATGAGGACGAGCTTCGCCGAGACGGGCAAGGCGCTGTGGTACAACGTGCTCATCGCCCTCGTCGCCGAGGCGCTGGTGCTGGTGCTCGGCCTGCTGCTGGCGCTCGCCCGGCTCGCGCCCGGCCGGGGCGGGCGCCCGCTGCGGCTGCTGGCCGTCGCCTACATCGACCTGTTCCGCGGCCTGCCCGCCATCGTGGTCATCTACCTCGTCGGCTTCGGCGTCCCGCTGGCCGGGATCCCGGTGATCAGTGACGCTCCCCCGGTCGTCTACGCGATCGTGGCGCTGACCCTCACCTACAGCGCCTACAACGCCGAGCTGTACCGCTCGGCGATCGAGTCGATCCACCCCAGCCAGGAGTCGGCGGCGCTGTCGCTCGGCCTGTCCCGCGCGCACACGCTGCGGTACGTGATCCTGCCGCAGGCCGTCCGGCGGATCGTCCCGCCGCTGCTCGGCGCGTTCGTCGCGCTGCAGAAGGACACCGCGCTGGTGAACGTCGTCGGCATCATCGACGCCTTCGCCCAGGCCAAGATCTACTCCGCCAACTACTACAACCTGTCCTCGGTCACCGTCGTCTGCCTGCTGTTCGTGGTCATCACCATCCCGCAGACCCGGTTCGTGGACTACCTGCTGGCCCGCGGCGGAAGGAAGCCCTCATGAGCCCGCTCATCGAACTGCGCGGCGTCACCAAGTCCTACGGCGACCACACGGTGCTGCGCGGCATCGACCTGGAGGTCGCGGCGCACGAGGTGATCAGCCTGATCGGCGCGTCCGGGTGCGGCAAGTCCACGCTGCTGCGGTGCGTCAACGGCCTGGAGACCATCGACGGCGGCGAGATCGCCGTGGACGGCGACGTGGTGTCCGGGCCCGGCGTCGACCTGGTCCGCCTCCGGCGGCAGGTCGGCATGGTCTTCCAGTCCTACAACCTCTTCCCGCACATGACCGTCCTGCAGAACGCCGTCCTCGCGCCGGTGAAGACGGGGCTGTGCTCCAAGGAGGAGGCCGAGGAGCGGGCCATGGCCATGCTGGGCAGGGTCGGGCTGGCCGACAGGGCCGGCTCCTACCCCGACCAGATGTCGGGGGGCCAGCAACAGCGGGCGGCGATCGCCCGCACGATGCTGATGAGCCCCCGCATCCTCCTGCTGGACGAGATCACCTCCGCGCTCGACCCGGAGCTGGTCATCGAGGTGCTCAACATCGTCCAGGACCTGGCCGAGAGCGGGATGACCATGCTGCTCACCACCCACGAGATGGGGTTCGCCCGCGAGATCTCCGGCCGGGTGTGCTTCCTGCACGGTGGCGGCATCCTGGAGCAGGGCCCGCCGGCCCAGATCTTCGACGACCCCGCCGAGCAGCGCACCCGCGACTTCCTGCGCAAGGTGTCCCTGGCCGGGCGCCTGTGAGGGGCGGCGCCTGATCGACCGGCCGCCTCCTCGCCGACCCGGCCTGTCGTCCGTCCCGCGGGAACTGCGCCCGGCGCCGGCGGCCTGCCTGGCCAAGGACCCGGCTCCGGCGCTCCGAAGGGGCGCATCCTGGTGACCGTCCGGGTCGTCCCGCTGAAGGACTCGGGCAGGGCCGGCGCCGCGTACGCGAGGCAGAGGGACGTCTACGTGCGGGACTGGGGAATCCGCCGCCCCCAGGCGGGTCCAGGATCAACCGGCATCTGCCACACGTCGAGCCGGTGGGACGTACAGCTGTGCTGGTGGACCGGACGGCGTCGCGGCTACGGCCTGACCAGGATGACGTTGCCGAGCGCCCGCTGGCCCGCGGCGTCCGACGGCCGGTTGACGATGCCCGCGCCGGCCGTTGCCAGGACGCTCGAGCCGCCGCCGTCGAGGTTCATCGCCTCCACCGCGCCGAGCCGCTTCATCAGCTCCGCCGTCCGCGCGATGCCCAGCCCTTCGCTGTATCCGGCCTGGCGGCCGTCGACGACGACGAGCATGAGCCTCCCGCGCTCGTCCATTCCGATCATGGACCGCGGGTTCGCGCGCACTGTCCAGTTGTAGGTGAACGTCTGGTCGCTTCCCTCGCGGATGAGGCCGTCCGCGGACGCGTTGACCGACACCTGCCCGTCCCTGACCAGGGTGGGGCCGACCTGCAGGATCGTGGTGTCCGGGGTGAGCGGCACGCGGCGGCCCCGGCTGTCCTGGACCCGTTCGGAGACGGTCAGCCTCTGTCCGGGCCTGGCATGCTCGAGGAGCCAGGGGGCACTGTCGCCGATGGCCTGGATGGTCGAGCCCCCGGGCGGGATGCTCGCGCCGCGGGTGGCGTTGACCGCGAGCACCATCCCCTGGGCGTCGAGCACGGCCTCGGCGCCCTCGCCCGCCGGCGGCAGGCCGTACTCGGGGGTGAAGCGCACCAGCTCGCTGGAGTCGGTGCACTTGAGGTCGTGCTGGGGCTTCTCGGTGGGCTGGTCGCCGCCGACGCCGCCGCAGTTCCAGATCTCGCCGGGCAGGCGGTTGACACCGTCGATCTCGGCCGACGACCGGCCCGCGCGCAGGGTCACGTGAGCCGTGTAGGCGTCGACGTCGACGTGACGGCCGCCGCCTGTGATCTTGATGCCGCCACGCCCCTGGGTGGCGGAGCCGATGAGCCTGCCGTCCTTGACGTAGAGGCCGCCGGGAGCGCGGTTGTAGAACCACTGGGCGTTGATGCCCGCCGCGGCTCCGGAGGCGGCGATCAGGTCGGTCAGGGTCTCCATGCCGTTCAGCGCCGGCCCGAAGTCGGTGGCCACGCTGCCGCGGAACTCGCGGAAGTCGACGCGCAGCACATGGACCTGCTGCGGCGCGTGCGGATCGGCGCCGTCCTGCGCGGTGTAGCGGGTGCCGCCGGTGAAGCCCGCCGCTCGGACGCCGGCCAGGGCCGCTGCCGCCGCCTCGCCGGTGGCGTATCGTCCCAGCCGCACGGTCCACCCCAGCACGCCCGCCGGGCGGTCGGCGAACTCCGGCAGGCCGACCTGCTCGACGCGGGGCTCGAACCCCTTCTCGCGCAACAGCGCGGCGACGCGGCCGGCGATCTCCCGGGAGCCCAGAGCCGTTCCCGCGGTGTTGACCGGGCCGCCGGCGGTGGCGGGGAGGTAGACGTGGACGGTCCAGAAGTCGTCGGCGTCCTGCGAGCCCAGGGAGTGCGTGGTCAGCGTGACGCCCGGGGGCAGCGCGGAAGGGGCCCCGGCCGCCGCGGGTGCGGCGGGAAGCAGGATGGTCAGGGCTGCGAGCAGGGGCGGCAAGGCCTTGGAGTGCATGGGCGTCCTTCGTTCATGGGCATGCCGAAGCAGGGAGCTGCCGGATGGGGTGCGTGAGCGGCGGAGTGGGCCTGATGGCGAAGCGGCCGCTACCGGGGGTGCGGCCGCACTTCGAGCGATCATAGGCTTTTTCGCTTCACCCGCAAGCCCCCTGCAAGACCGGCCTGCGCCGGCCGAAGACACCGCACATGCCTTGACGTCGGCTTCTGCGTCTCCTATTGTTCCGACTCAATTAATAAATGACTCTGAAAAATCGTCGCCCTCCCCCCAAGGACCCCCATGAAGAATCTGCTTCGGCTGGCCGCGGCGGCGCTCACCGTCCTGCCGCTGGCCGCCTGCGCCGCCGAGAGCGAGGGCCCGGCCACCCTCACCTGGTGGCAGGGCCCGAACGCCGAAACGCCCACGCAGGCCGCCGTCGCCGCCTGCACGGGCGACAAGAAGTACACGATCAAGGTCGAGACCCTGCCCGACGGCTCGGACAAGCAGCGCGAGCAGCTCGTCAGGCGGCTTTCGGCCAAGGACAAGTCGGTCAACCTCATCACCATGGACGTCGTCTGGACGGCCGAGTTCGCCGAGGCCGGCTGGATCCTGCCCCTTCCCGCCGCCACCGCGGCGACCGTCGGGGACGGCACGCTGAGCGGCGCCCTGAAGTCCGCGACGTGGCAGGACAAGCTGTACGCCGCGCCGCTGCTGTCCGGCTCCCAGCTGCTCTGGTACCGCAAGTCGCGCGCCACCCAGGCGGGGATCGACCCGGCCAGGGGCGAGCTGACCTGGGAGCAGCTCCTGGCGGCAGCGGGCGGCCTGCCCGAGGGCGAGCGCGGTGTCGCCGCCCCCGGCAACCGGTACGAGGGGTACACGGTCTTCATCAACGCGCTCGTGGCCTCGGCCGGTGGCCAGGTCGTGGACGCCACGGGCAAGCCGGGCCTCGACAGCGACGCCGGGCGGGCCGCGGCCACCGTGATCAGCTCGCTGGCGTCAGGACCGGCGGCGTTGAAGGCCATGAGCACGCTCGACGAGGAGACCATGCGCGCGGCCTTCGAGCAGGGCGAGGCTTCGTTCATGACGAACTGGGGCTACGTCTACGCCGCGGCCGCCGAACGCGCCGGGAAGGAGCCCGCGTTCAAGAAGGTCTTCGACGACTACGGCTGGGCCCGCTACCCGAGGGTGACGGCCGGCCTGCCCAGCGCCCCTCCGCTCGGCGGCTCCAACATCGCCGTGGGCGCCGGCACGCCCGAGGACCAGCGCGAGGCGGCCTTCGCCGCCCTCGCCTGCCTGACCTCCGCGCAGTCGCAGAAGGGCTTCATGATGGGAGCCGGCATCCCGGCCGCCCGCGCCTCGGTCTACGACGACGCGGAGGTCCGTGCGAAGTTCCCGTTCGCCGACGTCATGCGCGACTCGATCGCCGAGGCGGCCCCGCGGCCGATGGTCCGCAAGTACAACGCCCTGTCCACCGCGATCCAGACGGCCTTCCACCCGCCCGCGTCGGTGTCCGCCGGCACAGCGGCCAAGGCCCAGGCCGCGGTCGCCGAGGCAGTGGGGCAGTGAATCGAGCCCGCACGGAGCAGCGGCTGGGCTGGCTCATGGCCGGCCCTGCCCTGCTGCTCATGATGGCGGTGACCCTGGTGCCGGTCCTGCGGACCGCCGGGCTGTCACTGGAGAACCACTCGCTCAGCGCGCCGGACGAGCGCGCGTTCGCGGGGCTGGACAACTACGGCGCGATCCTGGCCGGCCAGGACTGGTGGCGGGATCTCGCCTCCACGGCCGTCCTGACCGTGACCAGCGTGGGCCTGGAGTTCGTGCTGGGCTTCGCGCTCGCGCTGGCCATGCACAAGGTCCTGTGGGGGCGGCACCTGCTGCGCACGGTCGTGCTCGTGCCGTACGCGGTGCTGACGGTGGTCTCGGCGTTCGCCTTCCGCTTCGCCTTCCAGCCGTCCGTGGGGTTCGTCGGCGGCGACTTCAACTGGCTGGGTGAGACCTGGTCGGCGTACACGGTGATCGTGCTGACCGAGGTCTGGAAGACGACCCCGTTCATGGCGCTGATGCTGCTGGCCGGGCTGGTCACCGTTCCGGGCGAGGTGTACGAGGCGGCCAGGGTGGACGGCGCCGGCGCCTGGCAGCGCTTCTGGCGGATCACGGTCCCGTGCGTGCGCCCGGCCATCATGGTCGCCCTCCTCTTCCGCACCCTGGACGCCTTCCGGATCTTCGACACCGTCTACATCCAGACACAGGGGGCGGTCGGCACGGAGACCCTGTCCTTCCTGAGTTACCGCTTCCTGATCCGGGACCTGGAGATCGGCCTCGGCTCGGCCGTCTCGGTGCTGCTGTTCGCCTGCGTGGCGCTCATCGCGTCCGGGTTCGTCAGAGCGTTCAGGTCCGAGCTGGGAGGCTCCCCGTGAAGCGCAGGATCTGCGACCTCCTGGTCACCGCCCTGGTCGCGCTCTGGACGCTGGTGCCGCTCGTGTGGGTGGTGAGCCTGTCGCTGAAGCCGGCGACCCTCCAGAACGACGGCCGGTTCCTGCCCGCCTCTCCCACGCTGGACAACTACACCGGGCTGTTCACCAAGCCGATGTTCACCAGTGCGCTGGGCAACTCCGTGGGCATCTCGCTCATCGCCACGACCGTCTCGGTCGCCGTCGCCGCCGTCGCGGCGTACGCGATCGCCCGCCTGCGCTTCCGCGGGAGCCGGCTGGTGCTCGCCGTGGCTCTGAGCCTGACCATGTTCCCCGCGATCGCGCTGGTGGGCCCGTTGTTCACGCTGTGGACGGAGCTCGGCCTGTTCGACACCTGGCTCGGCCTCATCATTCCGTACGTCTCCTTCTCGCTGCCGCTGGCGATCTGGCTGCTGACCGCCTTCTTCCGCACGATCCCCGCGGATCTGGAGGAGTCGGCGCAGGTGGACGGTGCGACCCGGCTCCAGGCGCTGGTCCGGGTGATCCTGCCCGTCGCGGCGCCCGGGGTGGTGACCACGTTCCTGCTCACCTTCATCGCCTGCTGGGGCGAGTTCCTGTTCGCGATCTCGCTCACCTCGACCGAATCCTCGCGCACGGTCCCCGCGGCGCTTGCCTTCTTCACCGGCGACTCGGAGTTCCAGCAGCCGTACGGCGCCATCGCCGCCGCCGCTCTCATGGTGACCGTGCCCGTGGTGATCCTGGTCCTGCTCGCCCAACGCCGCATCGTCGCCGGGCTCACCTCCGGCGCCGTGAAGGGGTGACACCATGCCTCACGCCGGTTGTTTCAGATCCTCTCCGAGAGTAGCCCCATGACCTCTTCCGCGACCGCTCCCCTGCTTCGCCGCCTGAACGCCGAGACGGTGCTCCACGTGCTGCGGGAGGTCGACGCGATCCGGCTCGGCGAGCTGGCCGAGGCCGCGCGCCTGTCCCGCCCGACGGTCGACGCGGTGATCGAGGACCTGCGGCGGATCGGGCTCATCGCCGAGACGGAGGACGACACGCCTGGACGGCGGGGCCGGCCGGCCAGACTGGTCCGGTTCAGGGCGGAACGTGGCCACGTCGTCGGCATCGACATCGGGGTGCACAAGTGCCTCGTCTCGGTGGCCGACCTGCGAGGCACCGTCCTGGCGACGGAGGTGCGGCCACTCGGCCAGGAGCTCGGCCGCAAGGCCCGGCTGGACGGGGTCCGGCGGACCGTCAGGGCCGCGCTGAAGAAGGCCGGCGTCGAGCGGGCCGCCGTACTGGCCGCGTGCACGGCCACGCCTGGCGTCGTGGACCCCCGCACCGGAGTGGTGCTGGTCTGCGACGTGCTGCCCGAGTGGAAGGGCCTCAACCTCAGGACCGAGCTGGGACGCTCCTTCGACGCGCCTGTCCTGGCCGACAACGACGCCAACCTCGCCGTGATCGGCGAGCGATGGCGCGGCGTCGCCGCCGCGAGCGCGGACGTGATCTACGTGCTGGCCGGCGAACGGCTCGGCGCCGGGATCGTCTCGGGCGGCCAGGTCTTCCGCGGGCATGACGGAGGCGCCGGCGAAATGGCGTTCCTCAGCCTGCTGGAGCACACGCCGGGCGCGGAGGGCATCGGCGCGCTGGCCGGCAGCGTCGGCAAGGAGGTGGTCGCCAGGCTCCGCGAGCACACCGGCCAGGCCGGGTTCCCGAACCAGCTGACCGGCGACGCCGCGCTCCTGATGGGCGCCGCCCGCGACGGCGACGCCGAGGCCCAGCAGGTCCTCGAACAGATCCTCGGCCGCATCGCCAGGGCCGTCGGCACGCTGGCCCTGCTCCTGAATCCCGAACTGATCGTCATCGGCGGGGGCGTGGCCGCCGCGGGCGAGCAGATCGCCGAGCCGATCCGGCGCAGGCTGCCGCAGATGACCTCGCTGCCGCCGCAGCTGAAGGTGTCGCTGCTGGGCGACCGCGCCGTCACCGTGGGAGCGCTGAGAACCGCGCTGGACAGCGTCGAGAGCTCCCTGCTGAACAACCTCAACACCTGAGCGGAGAAGTATGTCACCCGTGTCGTTGGCCATCGTCGGAGCCGGAGACCGCGGCACCGCGTACGCCCGGTGGGCGCTGGCGCATCCGGAACAGGTGCGGATCGTGGCCGTCGCCGACCCGTCGCGTGATCGGGCGCTGCCGCTCGCCCGCGAGAGCGGCGCCCGGCTCTTCCCGGGCTGGAGGCAGCTCGCTGACGAGGGCAGGATCGCCGACGCCGTCGTGATCGCGACCCAGGACGCCGACCACGCCGAGCCCGCCACGGCCTTCGCGGAGCTCGGCTACCACCTGCTGGTGGAGAAGCCGCTGGCGCCGACCGAGGCCGAGTGCCGGGACATCGTGGCGGCCGTGGAGAAGGCCGGAGTGATCTTCGCCGTCTGTCACGTCCTGCGGTACGCGCCCTACACCGACACCGTCAGAGCCGTCGTGGAATCCGGGCGGATCGGGGAGATCGTCTCCGTCCAGCACCTCGAACCCGTCGGCTTCTGGCATCAGGCGCACTCCTACGTGCGAGGCAACTGGCGCCGGACGGACCAGTCGACGTTCATGCTGCTGGCCAAGTCCTGCCACGACATCGACTGGCTGCAGTACGTCGTGGGCCGGCCGGTGCGGAAGGTCGCCAGCTTCGGCGGGCTCAAGCACTTCCGGCCGGAGAACCGGCCGGAGGGGGCGGCCTCGCGATGCCTCGACTGCGCCGTCGAGCCGGAGTGCCCGTACTCGGCCAAGCGGCTCTACTTCGACCGGCTCCGCCAGGGGCGGCACGGATGGCCGCTGAGTGTGGTCACCCCCGCCTTCACCGAGGAGGCGCTCACCGGCGCGCTCAGGCACGGCCGGTACGGCAGGTGCGTCTACGACTGCGACAACGACGTCGTCGATCACCAGGTCGTCGCCATGGAGTTCGAGGGAGGGGCGACCGGCACGTTCACGATGACCGCCTTCACCACCGGCGGGCACCGCCGTACCCGGATCTTCGGCACCCATGGCGAGCTGATGTGCGACGGCGAGCACGTGGAGGTCAAGGACTTCCGCACGGGCGAGTCCTCGGCCCTCGCGGTGACGGCGGGCGGGGACCCCACGGCGGGCGGCGGCCACGCGGGCGGCGACGAGCGGCTCATGGCCGCCTTCGTCGCCGCGGTCGCCACAGGAGACCGCTCCCTGGTCCGCTCCGGGCCGTCCGAATCCCTCGCCTCGCACCTCGCGGTCTTCGCCGCCGAGCGGGCCAGGCTCACCGACCAGATCGTCACCGTGGAACAGACACCCCCCTCATGAAAGGAACTCGCCGATGCGGGCCGTCCTCAAGGCGCTGCTCTCGACGTTCTTCTCCTTGGCCCTTCTCCTGGGGCCGGTGCCCGCACACGCGGACACGCCCGATCCCGGCGGCTGGCCGAAGCCCCGGTTCCTCAGCTACAACGTGTGCGGCGCCGCGAAGCACTGCCCGCCGATCTACCAGAACTCCGTGACAGCCTGGCGGGACATGGTCGTCAGATCCATGGACCACTGGGACGCCGACCTGGTGATGTTGCAGGAGGTCTGCTACGAGCAGTGGACCCTGCTGCGCAACCACCTGGCGATCCGTTCCGGCGGGCCGAAGTACGACTCCGTGTGGGCGGCGGCCCGCACCGCGCCGGGGTGTTCCCGGTGGGACACCGACGGTGACCCCGACCTGCGCTTCGGTCTGGTGATCCTCGCCAAGGGAGAGGCCGGGACGATCAACAACGGCTCCCGCGTGGTGTACCCCCTTCCGGAGACGGACCCCGCCGGCACGATCGAGAACCGGATCATGCTGTGCGCCAGGGCTCCGATCACCGGCCGCCTGGTCCGCGCGTGCAACACCCACATCGCCCCGGGCGATCTCGGCACGGGCCAGGTCGCGCACGTCGCGAAGCTCACCAGGGAGTTCGCCGCCATGGGGGATCCGGTGGTGCTGGCCGGCGACTTCAACGTGCTGCCCCACGACGACGCCCTCGACCCGCTCTACAACCATTCGGGTGGCCGGGGAGTGTTCCAGGAGGTCGACGAGAACGACAAGGACTTCTTCGGGGCCCGGTGCGACCGGAGCGAGGACCGCTGCCGGACCGGTGAGGCGACGGCCCAGAAGCCGTGCTCGCCCGAGGTCACCGAGCCCGGGAAGATCGACTACATCTTCCTGAGCTACTACTGGTTCACGACCGTGCGCGGCGACTCGGCGGCCTGCACCAGCGGCATGTCGGACCATCACCTCCTGCGGGGCGCCGCCGCCTGGGAGCACTGATCCCGGGCCGGAGATCCCGGGGCCTGCCGTCGAGCCAGGGGGCAAGCGGACCAGGCCTGCACCCGGAGGGGCAGGCCTGGTCCGTCAACTGCGAGGGATTCTCGACGATCGCGGGATCGGGGTCGCCGGAGGTGCCGGGCGGCGGCGGGAGGATGGTGTTGCCGGAGCCCTGTGGGAAGAAGGGCACCGGGCCGCCCAGCGGCAGCGCCGGCTGGGCGCCCGCGCCCAGCCGGCAGGCCACGGGCGACCGCGTTGGCCGGGGTCATCGGGCCGACCGCGACCTGCGGGTTGTTGCGGTCGCCGCCGGCCTCGTAGACGGGCTCATCACGCGACGGGCCGGTCGGCAGCTTGACCGGCGCGAGCCGGCCGGGCTCATGCACGCGTCGTGAGCTGCGCGCGCACCCACAGGTAGCCGAGCAACGCGAGCCCGGCGCACCCGGCGATCGCCATGATGACCTGGCCCGCCGCCGGCGGGCCGGTCAGCAGGCCGCGCAGGGTCTCGATGAGCGGGGTGAACGACGATGGAGCCGATGGCCGCGCCCCCGGCCCCTTCCTGCCGGCGGGCACGAGCCCGACGATGATCCCGATGGCCACGAGGCTGCCGAGCATGACGTCGTAGTGGGCCAGCGGGCTCCGCATGGTGTGGCGGAAGTCGATGCCGTCCAGCAGGATCTTGTCCTCGTGCGCCTTACGCGGCGTCGCGGCCGCGATCACTGAACCGTTCATGGCCGTCACGGTCGCGGACCGCTCTGATGCCCGGCCGATCTCGCGCTGACACGGCCACTGACACGGCCACTGACACAGCCACTGGCACGGCCGGCCGGAGGGCTACGCCGGCTTCCCGGCTCCCGTGCCCGAGGCGCTGCCCGTCCGGCCGGTCTCGCGCGCCCGCCGCCCCGGCTGCTCCGGCTCCCGGCCGCCGGCGCACGCACCCGCGGCCCGCTGTTCCTCGCCCGCGTCCTGCCGGACTAGCGACGGCGTCGCCGGCGCGGGTCCCGACGGCCCGGCAAGAAACAGCCGACTGTTTACATTCATCCGGATTGCATTTATGAACAGATGGGACGGACGCCGGGTCCGGGAGGCCATCATGCCGAAACTCTCGCGCAGCGACTGGTACGACCTGTCGCGCGACACGAATTGGACTTTCCGCTACGTCACCGAGGAAGCGGCATTCCCGGAGGAGTTGTCCGGCTCCCACCGCGTCCCCGGTGATGGATGGGAGCGATGGGACGAGCCGTACAAGATCAGTTATCGGGAATACGTGCACAACCAGGTCACCAAGGACACCACGACTTACTCGCTCAAGAACGCGGTCGGCCGCTCGAAACTGTTCGACCAGCTCGACCCCGGCTGGAAATCCGTGATTCTGGCCCATTACGGCGCCATCACCATGCCCGAATTCCTGGCCTCGATCGGGGAGGCGCGCATGGCCCGGTTCGGGCGGGCCGCGGCCTGGCGCAACACCGCGACCTTCGGCGCGCTGGACGAGATGCGGCACGGCCAGATCCAGGCGTTCTTCCCCTACGGGCTGCTGGACAAGGAGCCACGTGCCGACTGGGCGCTCAAGGCGTTCCACACCGACAACTGGGTGGTGCTCGCCGTACGGCACCTGTTCGACGACATGTTCCTGGCCAATGACGCGGTCTCCATGGCGCTGCAGCTCACTTTCACGTTCGAGACGGGTTTCACGAACCTGCAGTTCCTCGGCATGGCGGCGGACGCGATGGACGTGGGCGACCTGGAGTTCGGGGCGCTCATCTCCAGCATCCAGACCGATGAGGCCCGTCATTCCCAGCAGGGCGAGCCGACCATCAAGATATTGATCGAGAACGGTCACAAGGAATGGGGTCAGTTCCTCATCGACCATATGTTCTGGCGGTCGTGGCGGGCCTTCGCCGTGCTCACCGGCCTGTCGATGGACTATTACACGCCGCTGGAAAGCCGGCGGATGTCGTTCAAGGAATTCATCGAGGACTGGGTGATCAAGCAGTTCGCGGAGCAGTTCCACGATTTCGGTCTGGACCGCCCCTGGTATTGGGCGGAGTTCGTCCGCGAGCTCTCCTGGTATCACCACGCCATTCATCTGGGCGTGTGGACCTACCGGCCCACCGTGTGGTGGAACCCGGACGCGGGGGCGTCGGCCGCCGAGCGCGCGTGGCTGGAGGAGAAGTATCCGGGGTGGAACGACACCTTCGGCCGGAACTGGGACGTCATCCAGGGTAACCTGCGCAAGGGGGACGTCGCGGCGACGTTCCCCGAGACCCTGCCGCTCATGTGCAACCTCTGCCAGATCCCCATCGTCCGGCCCGCCGGCGTCACGGCCGGCGCCCTCGACTCGCCAGCGCCGCTGCGGCACACGTACGAGGGCCGGACCTACCTGTTCTGCTCCGAACCGTGCAAGTGGATCTTCACTTCCCGGCCGGAGCGGTTCGCCGGGCACAAGTCGCTCGTCGACCGCCTGCTCAGCGGCGACATCACCCCGCCCGACCTGGGCGGCGTGCTGCGCTACATGGGGCTGTCCGAGGCCGAGCAGGGCCGCGACGCCACCGACTACGACTGGGCTCACCGATAGAGACCTGAGGAGGGTCCATGGCGCTGCTGCCGCTGTCCGCGAGCTTCCGGGGCGACATCGCGGTGCTGCTCGTCCTGGTGGACGACCAGGACACCGCCGAGGTCGTCGGCCAGAAGATCGCCGTTCACGTCGCCGGCCGCCGGGTGCCGGCCGCCCCGGGCCCCGTCCGCGTACGTCACGAGGGCCGGGTCCTGCCCGCCGGCCGGCGCGTCGGCGAGGCGGGTGTGGGCCCGCTGGACTACGTGGAAGCGTTCTACGATGAGCGCTGACCTCCGCTGGCTGCCCGCCACCACGCTGGACGAGCTGTGGGAGGGCGACCTCGCCGAGGTCGAGGTGGGCGGCGACGCGGTGCTGCTGGCGCACCTGCCGGGCGGCGAGCTGCGGGCCTACCAGGCGCTCTGCCCGCACTCGGAGTTCCCGCTGGTCGCGGGCGACCTCGACGGCCGCGTGCTCACCTGCGCGGCCCACGGATGGGAGTTCGACCTCGTCACGGGCCGGGGGCTCAACCCGGGCACGTGCCGCCTGTACGCCTTCCCCGTGCGGCTGGAAGGGGAGCGGATCGACGTCGCGGTGCCGGCTGACGGCCTGCGTCACCACAACCGTTGCCGCGGGTAGCCGCGCGACCAGTGAGGAGCCCGCTCGTGGCAGAGGACCGGAGGCGGCTGGTGGGACCGGTGGTGCGGGGATTCGACCCGGACGTGGTGGACGCGCTGCTGACCGCGATCGAGCACGACAATCCCGGCAAGGAACTGCTGGTGGAGGACCACGGCGGCTACGTGCGCATCCACGCGCCGCTGCGGCTGCGGGTCACCCGCGCCAGCCTGGAGGAGGCCGCGGGCCGCGCCTTCCCGCTGTCCGGCCTCGAACCGGCCATGGCGAGCTTCGCCGGCCGGATGCGCTACGAGGGCGACGACGAGCTCATCTGGTACCTGACCAGGGAGGACTGACCATGGCAACGGCAGGCGACCCGCGCCGGCGGCGCACCTGGAGCCTGTTCGACGGCGAGCGCCGCAGGCCCGACGAGTACGACATCGTCACCCGGGGCTTCCACTACCACTTCGGCCGCCGGCCGGCGCCGTTCGACCTCGACCCGCGCAGCGCGATCAACCAGTGGTACCTGCGATACCGGGAGGGCTCGCTGCTGCAGGCGCCGGGCTGGGACGGCTTCCGCGACCCCGGACGGCTCAACTACCGGCGCTACGTCGCGCTGCAGAACGACCGCGAGATCTACGCCGAAGGCGTCGTGGACAGCTTCGAGGCCGGCGACCACGACGCGCGGCTCGATCCCGCCTGGGTCGCGGTGCTCGGCCGCGCGTACCTGCCGGCCCGCTTCGCCCTGCACGTCCTGCAGATCACCAGCATGTACGTCGCCCAGCTCGGCCCCGGCGCGGCCATCACGAACGCGGCCCTGTTCCAGGGCGCCGACGAACTGCGCGCCCTGCAGTGGATCGCCTACCGGGCCAAGTCGCTGTCTCTCACCCACGGGGCCGCCCTCGCCGACAGCGGAGCGACGCGTGCCGTCTGGGAGGACGACCCCGCCTGGCAGCCGGCCCGTGAAGCCCTGGAGCTGCTGCTGCTCGCCTACGACTGGGGCGAGGCGTTCGTGGCGCTCAACCTCGTCGTCAAGCCCGCCTTCGACGCGCTGTTCAAGGAGTCCTTCGCCGACCTGGCCGACGCCCACGGCGACGGCCTGACCGCTCGGCTGCTCAAGGACTCCGGCGCCGACACCGCCCGCAGCCAGGCGTGGAGCACGGCCCTGGCCCGCTACGCGCTCGCCGCCCGCCCGGAGAACCTGAAGGCCGTCACCGGCTGGGAGCACACCTGGACGCCGCGCGCCACCGCGGCGGTCGAGGGTCTGGCCGCCGTGTTCGCCACGGCCCCGCACCCCGCCGACCCCCGCGAGGTGGTGGCCGCCGTCACCACCTCCGCCGAGCGGCTCAGGGCGGCGATCCTGAGCTGAGGCGCACGGGGCTCACAGGGCCGAACCAGTGCCATGACCTTGCTCGTGCCGGAGTGGCGAGCGCCGCCGCGAACGCCCGTGGAGGTCACGACCGTTCCCGGTGACACGGCGATTCAGCGGCGCGCGCGGCTCCACATGATCAGCCCGGCGACGAACGATCCGAGCAGGACCGGCGACAGGACCGCGAGGGCGCCCCACACGAAGAGGCCGATATAGCCGAGCGCGGACGAACCGTACGTCGGGTCGGCGTCGGCGGCGGCGAGCAGCCCCAGGCCGAGGACGACACCGGCCACCGTGAGCACGATCGGCGTCCACAGCAGCACGTGGGCCCACACACGGTACTTACGGCTGTGGACACGCCGGATCGGCGGCACGTTCGGCTGCGGGGAGTAGTTCATGCCGCATTTGTACCAGCCCGTGTGGCCCCGGCACCGCCATGACCGGCCCCGGAGCGGTGCCACGGCCGGCGGCGACGGCGGGTGACGGCCGCGTGAGGGGGCGATGAACACTCTCCGCACGCTCTGTCCGGTTTGACGATCACACCAGCACAATGTCGCCGTGATCCGATTTCTCCTGATGCACCTGCGTGTCCTGCTGGCCGGCTGCCTGGCGGCGGCGGGGCTGCTGTCGTTCTCCGGCGGCGCCGCCGTGGCCGCCACGCAGCCCCCGGCAGGGCGGCCGCCGTACTCGCTGCTCCAGATGAACCTCTGCCTCAGCGGCTACGCCGGTTGCTACGGCAGGACGCAGTACCCGAAGATCCTCGACGAGACGGTGGAGCGCATCCAGGCCGACGACGTCAACGCGGTCACCCTCAACGAGGCGTGCAGCGGCGACGTGGCGCAGATCGCCGAGCGCACCGGCTACCACTACCGCTTCGCCACCGTCATCTACAACGGCGCGCCGCTGGCCTGCAAGACGCCGGCCGGGCGCGGCGAGTTCGGCAACGCCGTGCTCACCAAGGAGGCGATCCGCGCCGCCGAGGACGCGCCCTACTCCGTGTTCAGCGGCGTCGAGCAGCGGCGCTGGCTCTGCGTGACGACCGCCCGCGGCGTGGACGTGTGCACCAGCCACCTGTCCACCGACGGCGAGGCCGCCGGCTCCGCCAACTCCACCCAGTGCGGCGAGCTCGCGCAGGTGCTCGCCTCCCGCGCGGGCCGGCCGGTCGTCTTCGCCGGGGACGTCAACCGCCGCGCGTCGTGCGCGCCCGAGGGCCTGTGGACGCTGACCGACGCGGCCGCGAGCCAGGCTCCCGGCATCCAGCACGCCTACGGCAACCTCACGGAGGCGGAGCTGGAGATCGAGCGGACCACGTACACCGATCACGACGCACTCGTGATCCGCGGCGGCCTGACCAAGTAACGCCTGACCTGCGGGGCCTGGCCAGGATGGACAGGGGCGCCACCCCGGTCCCGCCGCCTGATCTCACCCGCCTCCTCGACCAGGCCGATCGGGGAGGCGGTACGCTCCGGCCGGGCCAGGCCAAGGCTCGCCTGCTCAGGCGATCGCCTTCTCGACCGCCCGCCGGTCCACGAGCGTGAAGCCCCGTCCACCCGGACGGCTCCGTCACGGTAAAGTACTGGCGGACTTTCTTCGAGGTGGACGGCACGTGTGAGCAAGGCCAATGAGCTGATCGGCACGGCGCTGGAGGCGCTTGCCCAGGAGGATCAGGCGGCCTTCGACTCCGCCGCCGCCTTCCTGGCCGACCGGGACGACGCCGATCGGGTGCTGGTGGAGGCCGCGACCCGGGCGATCTCGGCGTTGTGGCGCGACGGCTGGCAGCCCGCCGACGTGGTCAGGATCGCGGCCCGGCGGCTGACCGGCTGGCACGGGCGGGCGGCGGCCGACCTGATCGCCTGGGAGATGCGCGCCTACCCGCCGGCCGCGGTGGATGAGCGCTGGCGCGAGCAGCTCGCCGGCGTGGAGGCGTCGGTGTGGTGGACGGGCGGCTATCTGGCGGCGCGGCAGGCGCGCGACGGGGCGGGGGCCGGCCGGTTGGTGACCGTTTCCGGGGTGCTGGAGCTGCTGGGGGTGCTGACCGGGCTGCCCCGGCTGGAGGTGCTCGGCCCGCCGCCCGGGGCCGCTCGCCGTACGGTCCGGGCCCGCCCGCACGCGGTCAGCGAGAAGACGCTCACGCGGGTACGGGCGTTGCTGGCCAAGGCGGAGTCGACGGCGTACGAGGCGGAGGCGCAGACGTTCACGTCGGCGGCGCAGAGCCTGATGGCCAAGTACAGCATCGACGCGGCGATGCTGGAGGCGCAGCCGGGCGGCGGTGAGGCTCCGGCGGGCATCCGGGTCGGCATCGACGCGCCGTACGAGCAGCCCAAGGCCGTGCTGCTCAACCTGGTCGCCGAGGCCAACAGGTGCCGGGTGATCTGGTCGCAGGAGCTGGGGTTCGCCACCGTGCTGGGGTTCGGGGCGGACCTGTCGTGGGTGGAGATGCTGTTCACCTCGCTGCTGGTGCAGGCGCAGACGGCGCTGGTGAACACGGGCACCAAGAAGCACGGCAGCGGCCGGTCGAGGAACAAGACGTTCCGCCAGTCGTTCCTGTCGGCGTTCGCCTCCAGGATCGGCGAGCGGCTGGCCGAGGCCACGGCGGAGGCGGTCGCGCAGGAGAGCGCCGGCCGGGGCGCCGACCTGGTGCCGGTGCTGGCGGCCCGCGAACAGGAGGTGGAGCAGGCGGTCGAGCGCATGTTCCCGCACCTGGTCTCGCACGCGGTCCGCACCTCCTGGGACCGGGAGGGCTGGGTGGCCGGCCGTACCGCCGCCGACCGGGCCAGCCTCGGGGCGCGCGACCGATAGCGCTGCGGGTGCCGGACATCCATCCGCGCCGGGACCTGATACGCCCACACCCACCTGACCGCGCTCCGGGTTCGGCTCAGCCGGGTTCGCGGGCCGGGCTGCTCGACCGCAAGATCACCGCCGTGCGCGCTCGGCGGCGGCCGGCCCGCGAGCCGGCGGCGGTGGCGTGCACGAGGGCGCGACCCGCCTGGTGGCAGCAAGCCGGGTGGGCCGGAGCAGAGGCTGCCCGGCTGCCGCGACCGGGCCGGCCCCCATGCGTCGCGGAGGCGGCGAGGGCGGTGACCGCGGAGATCCCCTGGGTGCCCGGCCCCACGCCGAACGCCCTTCACCAGCATGTCACGATTCGGTATCGCCGGTGACTCGTGGGCTTGACGGACCCCGCCGTGTGGAGCGATTGTCGAGGACATCGTTGAACCGGTTCGCCGCGCCTGGCGAAGACCGTTCGCGATGGTGCCGAGCCACGAGGAGAACGGGCGTCTGCCCAGCATGCCCGTTCTCCGGAGAACTCGGTTCCCGAAGAAGTATTCGCGACCTGTCGTCGAACCGGTTCGACAACTCGGAGGTGAAAGTGGCGACGATCGGGGACGTGGCCCGGGAGGCCGGGGTGAGCCGCAGCACGGCGTCGTACGCCCTGTCAGGCAAGCGCCGCATCTCGGACGAGGTCCGGCAGCGGGTGCTGGCGGCGGCCGAAGCCCTGGCCTACACGCCGAACGCGGGCGCCCGCGCGCTGGCCACCGCCCAGACCAAGGTGCTCGGCCTGCTCGCCCAGTTCCACGAGGACGAGTTCGCGCCCGCGATGATGCAGTACATCCTGGGCGTCACCAACACCGCCCGCGACCTCGGCTACGACACGCTGCTGGTCACCGAGGCGGACGGGGTGCGGGCGCTGCGCCGCGTCACCGACTCGCGCATGGTGGACGGCGTGGTGCTCATGAACATCGCGCAGGACGACGCCCGCCTGCCCATCCTGCGGGCCGCGCCGCAGCCGGGCGCGCTGGTGGGCCTGCCCGGCGACTGCTCGGGGCTGGACGTCTTCGATCTCGACTTCGAGGAGGCCGGCCGGGTCATGGTCGATCACCTGTACCGGCTCGGCCACCGCGAGCTCATCCTCGTCTCCCAGCCCGAGCACGTGGTGGAGCGGGGCGGCGCGTACGTGTGGCGCCTGCGCGACGCCGCACTCGAACGTGCCCGCCAGCGCGGTGTCACCCTGCACGCCGTCTACGGCGACTCCCGGCAGCCGGCCGTGGGACGCCTGCTCAACCACCTGCTCGACGCCCACCCGGAAGCCACCGGCCTGCTGATCAACAACGAGGCGGCCGCGGCGGCGCTGCCCTCCGTCACCTACGCGCGGGGGTTGCGGGTGCCCGAGGACCTGTCGGTCATCGGGCGCTATTCCGCCGAGTTCGCCGCGACCTTCTCCCTGCCCTACTCCCACATCGAGAGCGCACCCGATCGCCTGGGCGCCATGGCGGTGCGCCAGCTCGTGCGCCGCGTGGAGTCGCAGGCGGCGCGCGAGGAGCCGTTCGTCGTGCGCTTCATCTCTCCCGAGCTGGTCTCGCTCGGCAGCACCGCACCCCCACTTCCCCGCTGACCTCGGAGAAGACAGCCCTGACCGTTCTACGGCGCTCAATGTGAGCGCTAACACTGGAGTAGTCCGATGAACCGTACGTCCGCGAAGGCCGCCGTGATCGGCGCCGCCGTTCTGGCCCTGGCCGCCTGCGCCTCCGCGCCGCCGCAGGGTGGCCCCACCGCCGCCGGGGCCGAGGGCGGCGCGTACACCTGGTGGGACCCGTACCCGCAACACGACGCGAGCTCCGCGTGGGCCGAGCGGGTGGGCGCCTGCGGCCGGCAGGCCGGCGTCACCATCGAGCGCACCGCCTACGACACCACCGCGCTGACCAACCAGGCCCTTCTCGCGGGCCAGGAGGGGAACGCGCCCGACGTCATCCTCCTCGACAACCCGGCCGTCTCGACCCTGGCGGACGCCGGCATGCTGACCGCGATGTCCGATTTCGGCCTTGAGGTGAACCGGTTCGACAAGAACCTCATCGCCGCCGGCGAGCTGGACGGCAAGACCTACGGCATCCCCATCGGCGCCAACACCCTCGCGTTGTACTACAACAAGAAGATCCTCGACGACGCCGGCGTCGACCCCGCCTCGGTCAAGGACTGGGCGTCGCTGACCGCGGCGCTGAAGAAGGTCAAGGCCGCGGGCAAGAAGCCGATCACGTTCGCCGCCATCGGCACCGAGGAGGGCTCCTTCCAGTTCCTGCCCTGGTTCTGGGGCGCCGGGGCGCAGCTCACGCAGCTCGACTCGCCACAGGCCGTCGAGGCCCTGCACCTGTGGAGCTCCTGGCTCAAGGACGGCCTCGCGCCGAACTCGGTCATCAGCAACTCCCAGAACACCACCTGGGAGGAGTTCCTGACCGGCGAGTTCGCCTTCGCCGAGAACGGCACCTGGCAGATCAACAGCGCCGCCGAGGCGGACTTCCCGACCGGCATCGTGCAGATCCCCGGCAAGGACGGCGGGACCGCCGCCACGCCCACGGGCGGCGAGTTCATCACGGTCCCGGTGCAGAAGGACACCAAGCGCTACGACGTGACCAAGAAGGTCCTCGAGTGCATGACCACGCCCGAGGGCCTGGTCGAGACCGGCACGACGTTCGCCTACTACATCCCCTCCACCGCCGATGGACAGCAGGCCATCCTCGCCAAGGAGCCGAGCCTGAAGCCGTGGGTGGCGGCCGTCCAGTCGGCCAAGGGCCGTACCAGCGACAACCTCGGCACCAAGTACCCGAAGATCTCCGAGGCCCTGTGGACCGGCGTGCAGAAGGCGCTGAGCGGCGCGGCGAGCCCGGCCGACGCGCTCAAGGCGGCCCAGGCCCAGGCCCAGCAGGCCACCGGCGACTGATCGG
The DNA here is from genome assembly GCF_024172165.1 of Nonomuraea thailandensis. Classification (GTDB taxonomy): domain Bacteria; phylum Actinomycetota; class Actinomycetes; order Streptosporangiales; family Streptosporangiaceae; genus Nonomuraea; species Nonomuraea thailandensis. The sequence goes on from NZ_JAMZEB010000002.1 coordinate 4,734,710, forward strand.
ACGTTCCATGGCTTCGATTCGCACGGCCGGGGCGCTCTCGCACCCCGCGCACCGGGCGGCGCGGCGGCCCCTCCGGTGGACGACGCTGGCCTTCCTCGCGCCGCTCATCGTCTATCTGCTGCTGTTCTACGCCTATCCGCTCTACCGCAACATCGAGCTCAGCCTCCATGACTACACGCCCCGCGCCTTCATCCAGGGCAACCCGGAGTTCACCGGCCTGGAGAACTACGCCAGGATCCTCTCCGACGGCGCGTTCCTGCGCGCGCTGGGCAACACGGCACTGTTCACCCTGGGCTCCATCGCCGTGCAGTACGCGCTCGGCCTGGCCCTGGCGGTCTTCTTCCACCGCGGCTTCCGGCTGTCGGCGGTGCTGCGCGCGATGTTCCTGGTGCCGTGGCTGCTGCCGCTGATCGTGTCCGCCTCGGCGTGGTCGTGGATGCTCAACAGCGAGAACGGGATCGTCAACGCGGCCCTGCAGGCGTTCGGGATCGGCCAGATCAACTGGCTGACCTCGCCGGACACCTCGCTGCTGGCGGTCACGATCGCCAACATCTGGCTCGGCGTCCCGTTCAACCTGGTCATCCTGTACGCGGGGCTGCAGAACATCCCGGCCACCCTGTACGAGGCGGCCGGGCTGGACGGCGCGAACGGCTGGCAGCAGTTCTGGCGCATCACGTTCCCGCTGCTGCGCCCGGTGTCGGCGATCACGCTGCTGCTCGGCCTGATCTACACGCTCAAGGTCGTCGACATCATCTGGATCATGACCAGGGGCGGGCCCGCGGACGCCTCCACGACGCTGGCGATCTGGTCCTACCGGGAGGCGTTCGGCACCGGGCAGCCCGACTTCTCCCCCGCGGCGGCGGTCGGCAACCTGCTCATCCTCATCGCCTTCGCCGCCGGGCTGGTGCACGTGCGGCTGCAGAAGGAGGCCCCATGAGAGCGTGGAAGACGGCCGTGGGCGTCGTCCTGGTGGCGGTGATGCTGTTCCCGGTCTACTGGATGGTCAACGTCTCGCTCACGAGGACGAGCGACATGCGGGCCGACCCGCCTCACTGGTTCCCCTGGGACCCCACGTTCGAGGGCTACGCCGCAGCGTTCGGCCAGCAGCTCCCGGCCCTGGCCACCAGCCTGTTCATCGGCCTGGGCACGGTGGTGCTCACACTGGCGGTGTCGCTGCCGGCCGGCTACGCGCTGGCCAAGCTCCGCCCGCGCGGCGGCCGGGCGATCGACTTCCTGCTCCTGGTCGCCCAGATGATCCCCGCGGTCGTCATGGCCATGGGTTTCTACGCGATCTACATCAGGCTCGGCCTGCTCAACACCGTCCCCGGGCTCATCGTGGCCGACTCGACGCTCGCCGTGCCGTTCGGGGTGCTGCTGTTCCGCGCGTTCATGGCGGGCATCCCCGGCGAGCTGCTGTCGGCGGCGCAGATCGACGGGGCGACGACGTGGCGGACCTTCCGCTCGATCATCCTGCCACTGAGCCGCAACTCGGTGATCACCGTGTCGCTGTTCACGTTCCTGTGGGCGTGGTCGGACTTCATCTTCGCCTCCACGCTCAACCGCAACAGCGACGTCATCCCCATCACGCTCGGCATCTTCCGCTACATCGGCAACAACACCACGCAATGGAACTCGATCATGGCGACCGCCGTGGTCGCGTCCATCCCCGCGGCCTTCCTGCTGATCCTCGCGCAGCGCTACATCGCCGCCGGGGTCACCGCGGGCGCCGTGAAGGACTGACAAGAAAGGTCTCGCCCTATGAGCAGCCCCGTGCTGCCCTCCCACGGCAGGGTACGCCCGCTCGGGCTCGCCCAGGTCCGCCTCAACGGCGGTTTCTGGTACGAGCGGCAGGTCGTGAACGCGTCGGCCACGCTCGCCCACTGCGAATCGTGGATGGAGCGCCTCGGCTGGCTGGCCAACTTCGACCGGGTCGCGGACGGGACCACCGGCCCCGACCGGCCCGGCTGGCCGTTCTCCGACTCCGAGGTCTACAAACTGCTCGAGGCCCTGGCCTGGGAGGCCGCGCGGACCGGCGATCCGGACGCCGAGGCGGCGATCAAGCGGCTCACCGCGCGCGTCGCCCGCGCCCAGGACCCCGACGGCTACCTGAACACCTGTTTCGGCCACGGTGACCAGCCGCCGCGCTACAGCGACCTCGAAGGCGGGCACGAGCTGTACAACACCGGCCACCTGTTGCAGGCCGCCGTCGCCCGGCTGCGCACGCACGGCGAGGACGACCTGGTACGCCTCGCGCGCCGGGCCGCCGACCACGTCTGCCGCGTCTTCGGCGCCGACGGCCTGGCCGCGATCTGCGGGCACCCGGAGATCGAGGTCGGCCTGGCCGAGTTCGGCCGCGCCCTCGGCGAGGACCGCTACGTCGAGCAGGCCCGCCTGTTCCTCGACCGGCGCGGCCACGGGACACTTCGCGACATCCCGCTCGGCCGGGCCTACTTCCAGGACGACCTGCCCATCCGGGAGGCCGGCGTCTGGCGCGGCCACGCCGTCCGCGCCCTCTACCTCACCGCGGCGGCCGTGGACGTGGCGGTCGAGCGCCGCGACGACGAGCTGCTGCACGCGGTGGAACGGCAGTGGGAGCGCTCGGTCGCACGCCGTACGTACATCACCGGCGGCATGGGCTCGCGCCACCAGGACGAAGGCTTCGGCGAGGACTGGGAGCTGCCGCCGGACCGCGCCTACTGCGAGACCTGCGCCGGCGTCGCCTCGGTCATGGTGTCCTGGCGGCTCCTGCTGGCCACCGGCCAGGCACGTTACGCCGACCTGATCGAACGCACGCTCTACAACGTCATCGCCGCCTCGCCGAGCCCTGACGGCCGGGCCTTCTTCTACGCCAACCCCCTCCACCAGCGCACGCCGGGCAGGCCCGCCGACCCGGAGGAGGTGAGCCCGCGCGCCGAGGGCGGCACCCGGGCCGCCTGGTTCGACGTCTCCTGCTGCCCCACCAACGTCGCCCGCACCCTGGCCTCGCTGCACGGCTACCTCGCCACCAGCGACGACGACGGCCTCCAGCTCCACCAGTACGCCCCCTGCTCGATCAGCGCCGAGCTGCCCGACGGCCGGCGGGCGGCCGTGGAGGTCGAGACCGGCTACCCGCGGACCGGGACCGTCCGCGTGCGGATCACCGCCGGCTCCACCGCGTCCTGGACGCTCGCCCTGCGCGTCCCCGCCTGGGCGACCGGAGCCACCCTGACCGACGAAGGCGGCACCCGCGAGGTCGCCCCCGGCGTGGCCGAGGTCCGGCGGGCCTTCCGCGCGGGCGAGGTCGTCACGCTCGACCTGCCGGTGGAGCCGCGATTCACCTGGCCCGACCCGCGCATCGACGCGGTACGCGGCTGCGTCGCCGTCGAGCGCGGCCCCGAGGTGCTCTGCGCCGAATCGCGCGACCTGCCCGGCCCCGCCGCGCTCGACGCCCTCGTGATCGACACCCGCGCCGGGCTCAAGGCCGGTGACGACGCGGCTCTCGCCCGCGCCCTGCTTCCCGCCCGTCCCGGCGGGGCCTGGCCCTACCTCACCCATCAGGCGGCTCCGCGGAGCGACGCCGGATGGATCGACCTCCCGCTGCGGCCCTACCACTCCTGGGCTCAGCGGGGCCCGGCGGGCATGCGCGTCTGGCTGCCCGTCTCCACCCCCCACCCCGAAGGAGAGTGACATGCGTCCACGCGTCCGAGCACTGCTGTTAGCGCTCACAACCGCCGCTGCCTCCATGACCGTCGCCGCGTCCCCCGCCGCCGCGGCCGGCGCCACCCTCACCGTCAACGTCGCCCAGCCGTTCCGCCCCGTCACGCACGCCGCCTCCGGCGGCCTGTACGGCCTGGCGGAGAACTCCCGCCCGGCCGACTCCACCCTGCTGCCGATCAAACTCAACTCGCTGACGCAGCCCGCCCCCGGCGTCGGCCAGAGGCCCAACGGCCAGCCGCCCGGCGGCGACTCCCTGCTCATCGCCCCGCAGGCCACCCGCGTCGGGGCCGGCCAGTTCATCCGGATGCCGGACATCTACCCCGACTTCCCCTACCGGTGGGTGAGCTGGAACGACTGGCTGGCCAAGGTCGACACCATGGTGCGGGCCCGCCTGAACGCCACCACCGTCACCAACGTCATCGGCTGGGAGCTCTGGAACGAGCCCGACTACACCTGGAACACCGCCGCCGCGGGCAACTTCAACGACGGCTGGGTGCGTACGTACCAGGCCGTCCGCGCCCTCGACGCGCAGACGCCGATCGTCGGCCCCAGCACCGCCGTCTACAACCGCTCCTGGATGCAGGCGTTCCTGACCCGCGCCCGCGACACCGGCACCCTGCCCGACATCATCTGCTGGCACGAGCTGCAGAACCCCGCCCGCATCGCCGCCGACCTCGCCGACTACCGCAACCTGGAGGCCTCGCTCGGCATCAGCCCGCGCCGCGTCTCCATCAACGAGTACGCCGCACCCGCCGAGGTGGACGTGCCCGGCCGGGTGGCCAGCTACGTGGCGAAGTTCGAGCGCGGCGGCGTCGAGTCCGCGCACCGCGCCTTCTGGTACGAGTACGGCACCATGAACGGCCTGGTCGTCAACAACAACCAGCCGACCGGCACGTGGTGGCTGTACAAGTGGTACGGCGACATGGCCGGCAACATGGTCACCACGACGCCGGGCGCTCAGACCGGACTGGACGGCTTCGCCGCCTACGACCCCACCCGCAGGATCGTCAACGTCGTGTTCGGTGACGAGGCGGGCACCAACACGGTCAACCTGACCGGCCTCGGCGCGCTCGGCTCCAGCGTCCGCGTCACCCTCCTGTCCACCCCGTCCAGCGGGCGCTTCACCGCCGTGACCGCCCCCACCACCGTCTCCACCACCACCCGCGCCGTCTCGGGCGGCCAGCTCAGCGTCTCCGTGCCGAACATGGTCGCCACCAGCGCCTACCAGCTCGTCGTCGAGCCGGCCGCCGGCGTGCCGGCCTACCAGCAGCGCTACGAGGCCGAGAACGCCTCGGTCTTCCGCGCCCAGCGGCTGAGCGGCGCCACCGCGTCCGGCGGCGGCTACGTCGGCCGCATCGACAACTCCGGCACCCCGCGCACCGACAGCTACGTCGACTTCGTCGTCAACGTGCCCGCGGCCCGCGCGTACACGATGACGATCGGCTACGCCAACGGCACCGGCGCCACCGCCACCCAGGGCCTGGCCTACAACGGCGGCGCCTGGAGCACGGTCAGCTACCCGCCGACCGCCGCGTGGGGCCAGTTCGGCGCCACGGTCAGCGCCACCGTCAACCTGCGCGCCGGGTACAACGTGATCCGCCTGGCCAAGGGCTCGCCGTACTTCGCGGGCGGCACCGGATACGCCGAGCTGGACTACATCCAGCTCACCTGATCCTTCCGGAGGCTCCGCGGCGAGCGCCGGGAAGCTCCTGGTGGACGCGTTGATCATCACCACACACCGTCGTCACCAGGAGCTTCAGGTGCTCCAGCAGTGCGAGCACGCTCAGTCGGGATGCGACGCTTTCGGAGCCGAACGCGATTGTCGGTATGCCGCGCTTGTGCGACGAGAGATCGATCCGAGGGGCGGAGGCGACGGGCAAGGTCCGCGGCGGACTCGTGGACGCGCTGCACCGCGTCCTTGCGTCGGATCAAGACCTGTAGTGCTCGCCCCCGGTGCCCGACCCGCTCCCGCGCCGGCTCGGGCGCCCCGCCGCCGGGCAGGGCCTGTCCGAGCTGGTCACCACCCGCTCTCAGACGGAGGGGCGGAGCCGGCGCTCGGCCGGTGGGATCAGCAGCACCTCCAGCGCGCGGGCGCAGGCCCGCGCGTGCGTGACGAACCAGCCGATGCGCGCGTCGCTGATGACCAACGGCGTGGAGCGTACGGCCAGCGCGTAGCGTACGTGGTTCTGCCCGTCGAGCACCGGCACGGCGACGGTACGGATGCCGTCGCCCGACTCCCCGTCGTTGAGCGCGTACCCGGACTCGCGCACGCGGGCCAGCTCGGCGCGCAGCTCGGCGTGGTCCACGATGGTGCGGCCGGTCAGCGCCCGCAGCGGGCCGAGCGCCTCCAGCTCGACGCTTCCCTCCGGGTCCCAGGCCAGCAGCACCTTGCCCAGAGCCGTGGAGTGCAGGGGGCGGCGCAGGCCGACGCCGCTGTCGGGGTTGAGCGAGCCGCCGCTCAGGATGACCGCGTGCCGGTCGTTGCGGACGGCCAGGTCCACGGTGGCGGAGGTGATCCGGGCCAGCTCGGCCAGTTCGGGGGCGATGCGGTGCAGGCCTCGCCGGTGGAAGGAGAGCTGCCCCAGCTCGGTGATCGACGGCCCCAGCCGGTAGCGGCCGGTGCGTGTCTCCTGTTCCAGGAAGCCGGCGCCGGTCAGCGTTCTGGCCAGGCGGTGCGTGGTCGAGGTGGACAGCCCCGTTCTGCGTGACAGGTCGGACAGGCTGAGCGAGGCGTCGCCGCCGCCGAAACAGCCGAGCATGCCGATCGCCCTGCGTACGGACTGGACGCCGCCGTCTGCTGCCATGCGGGAAACTCCGTCTTCTGAGTAGGGAGAGCCGGGACCAGGTGGGATCAGGTCCCGCGGGGAGCGTTTCCCGCATCGCGGGACATTCTTTGCATTTCCTACCAACTTACTAGCAAACTCTGCTCCATGACGACAGCCGCACTCGACGCCATCTGGTTCACCCGCTGTCCCGTGCCCACCGCGACGGGCATCGCGGCCGACCAGGGCTGGCTGGCGAGGGAGTTCGCCGACGACGGGATCGAGGTCCGCTCGCTGCAGGACGACGACCCCGGCGTGCCCCGCGAGACCCATTACACCCACGCTCTGACCGGCCTGTTCCGCGAGGGCGGCAACGTGCCGGCGCTGTGGGCGCGCTCCCGCGGCGAGGCGACCAGGCTCGTCGGACTCACCTGGATCGAGGAGCGGCAGGCCGTGCTGGTCCGCGGCGGCACCGCCCTGGAGAGCCCCGGACAGCTCAAGGGCCTGCGGCTGGCGGCGCCCCGGCACCGCGTCGCCATCGACTTCTGGCGGGCCATGGCCCTGCGCGGCTTCCACGGCGCGCTGTCCCTGGCCGGGCTCGGGCTCGGTGACGCCGAGCTGGTGGACGTCGAGGCCGAGCCCGGCGGCGGTCAGTGGGAGGCGGAGCTGGCCGCCCTCGCCGCCGGCCGGGTGGACGCGGTCTACGTCAAGGGCGCGCTCGCCGTCGAGGCCGCCCTGCGCCACGGCGCGGAGGTGGGCATCGACCTGGACGCCGTGGCGGACCGGCGCGCGCGGATCAACAACGGCACCCCCCGCCCGATCACCGTGCACCAGCGCCTGCTGGACGAGCATCCGGAGGTGGTGACCCGCTTCCTGTCCGTCCTGCTGCGCGCCGCGGACTGGGCCGCCGGGCATCCGGCCGAGGTGGCCCGGATCCTGGGGGCGGAGACCGGCGCCGGCGCGGCAGGCGTGGCCGCGGCCTACGTCCCCGGCGCCTCCCTTCACCTCGACCTGTCCGCCGAACGCCTCGACCTGCTGGCCGAGCAGGAGCGCTTCCTGCGCGGCCACGGCTTCCTCGAATCCCCCGTGGACGTCGCGGCCTGGGCCGACCACACCCCGCTGCAAGGAGTCACCCATGCGTAAGCTGCTGCTAGCCGCCCTTCCCCTCACCCTCCTGGCCGCGGCCTGCGGCGGCACGGACACCACCGCCGACGGCCAGGAGCAGGTCGTCGTGCGCATCTCCGACCCCGGCAACAGCGGTTTCCTGGCCGTCGCGAAGAAGGACGGCAGCCTCGACGCCGCCCTGGCCAAGGTCAACGCGAAGGTCAAGTGGGCCGGCGACTTCTCCGTGTTCGCCCCGGCGGCCCAGGCCATCAACGCGGGCTCGCTCGACATCGCCACCGGCTCGATCACCTCCGGCGTCACCGCGCTGGCCGTCAAGCCCAGCTTCAAGATCTTCGCCACCGTCCCGCCCGACCTGGCCGGGGAGGGCATCGTGGTGAAGAACGGCTCGCCGATCAGGTCCGTGGCCGACCTGGCCGGGCGCAGCGTGGCCGTCGGGCACGGCGGCACCAGCGAGTATCTGCTGCTCAAGGCGTTGCAGACGTTCGGCGTGCCGGTCGAGAAGGTCAAGCGGGTCTACCTGCAGCCGCCGCAGACCGCGCCGGTCTTCGGCTCGGGCGAGGTGGACGCCTGGTCCACGTTCTCCACCTTCCTCATCCCCGCCGTGACCGACCTGGACGCCCGGATCCTGGCCGACGGCGAGGCGATCAAGTCGGACAACTACGTGATCTACGTGGCCGCCAACAAGCTGCTGCAGGAGCATCCCGAGGTGGTCAAGGCGCTGTTCGAGTTCATCGAGGAGGGCAGCGCCAAGGAGATCGCGGATCCGGCGGCGTACCTGAACGTCTTCACCCAGACGGGCCCGCAGGCCGTGCAGGGTGAGCAGAAGGACCTGGTGGTCGACATCCAGAAGAAGGGCAAGCCCGCCCAGGCGGTCACCGCCACCGAGATCGCGAAATATCAGGATGTGGCGACGTTCTTCCTCGGCCAGAAGGTGCTCACCGCGCCCTTGGACGTCTCCCAGCACGTCGTGGACGTGACCACGCTCGGGGACACGAAGTCATGAGCGTGGCCACCACCCGTGCGGGGGCCGGCGTCGAAGGGCTCGTCGCGCCCGAGCCGCCGCGCTCGGCCGGCCGCCACCCCGCCGTCACGCTCGCGCTGCGCGCCATCGGCCCCGTCCTGCTGCTCACCGCCTGGTACGCGGCCACCGCCACCGGCGCCCTCACCGAGGACGTGCTCGCCGGCCCTCAGGACGTGGTCAGGACCTTCGCCGAGCTGTGGGCCGACGGCCAGCTCCCCGAGGCGCTGCGCGTGTCGATCACCAGGGCCGGGCTCGGCCTGCTGCTCGGCGCCTCCACGGGGCTGGTGCTGGGCGTCGTCTCCGGCTTCACCCGGCTCGGCGAGGAGCTCGTGGACTCCTCGATGCAGGCCCTGCGGGCCATCCCGTTCCTGGCGCTGACCTCACTGTTCATCGTGTGGTTCGGGATCGAGGAGGCGTCCAAGATCCTGCTGATCGGGGTGGCCTGCACGTTCCCCATGTACATCAACGTCTCCAGCGGGGTGCGCAACGTGGACCGCAAGGTCGTCGAGGCGGCCCGCTCGTTCGGTCTCGGCCGGCTGGCCATCGCCCGCGAGGTCGTGCTGCCGGGCGCGCTGCCGTCGATCTTCGCCGGGCTGCGGCTGTCCACCACGCTCAGCGTGATCGCGCTCATCGCCGCCGAGGAGATCAACGTGACGGCCGGCCTCGGCTACCTCATGGCGCGGGCCACCGACTACCTGCGCACCGACATCCTCGCGCTGTGCGTGCTGCTGTACGCGGTGATCGGGCTGGCCGCCGACCTGACGTTGCGGCTGGCCGAGCGGGTCACGATGCCCTGGCGCAGGGCGGTGACGATCCGATGAGTCTCGCCGTGCGGACGAGGGGGCTGCGCAAGGTCTTCGGCGACCGGGCCGTCCTCGACGGGGTGGACCTGGACGTGCGGCGCGGGGAGTTCCTGGCGCTGCTCGGGGCGAGCGGCACCGGCAAGACCACGCTCCTGCGCATCCTGGCCGGGCTGGACGCGGCCGGCGGCGGGAGCGTGCTGGTGCCGCCGGTGCGCACCGTCGTCTTCCAGGAGCCGCGGCTCGTCCCGTCCAAGCGCGCCCTCGCCAACGTGATCATCGGGCAGGGCCGCGCCGCCCGCGCCAAGGGCCTGGCGGCCCTGGCCGAGGTGGGGCTGAGCAGCCACGCGGACGCCTGGCCCGCGACGCTCTCCGGCGGCGAGGCCCAGCGGGTCGCGCTGGCCAGAGCCCTGGTCCGCGAGCCTGAGCTGCTGCTGCTCGACGAGCCGTTCGCCGCGCTGGACGCCCTGACCCGGCTGCACATGCAGGACCTCATCGCCGAGCTGTGCGCCCGTCACCGCCCGGCCGTGGTGCTGGTCACGCACGACGTGGAGGAGGCGATCCTGCTCGCCGACCGGATCGCGGTGCTGCGCGAGGGCACGTTCGTCACGGACGTGCGGGTCGGGCTCGACCGGCCCCGCGACCGCACCGACCCCGACTTCGTCGAACTGCGCCGCCGGCTCCTCGCCGACCTGGGCGTGGACGCCCACGCGGGCGCGACCCCATGACGGCCACGGGCTGGATCGGCGAGAACGCCGCCGCGCTGACCGGGCTCGCCGACAGGATCTGGGCCTACGCCGAGCCGTCGCTGCGCGAATGGCGTTCCGCGTCGGCCACCGCCGGGCTCCTGCGCGCACACGGCTTCACGATCGCGTGGGGCACGGCCGGGCTGCCCGCCGCGTTCGTCGCCACCCACGGCGACCGCGGGCCCGTGCTGGGCTTCAACGTCGAGTACGACGCCCTGCCCGGCCTGTCCCAGCGGGCCGGCGTCGCCCGGCACGAGCCGGTCGCGTTCGAGGGCGACGAGTACGCGCCCGCCTACGGCTCCGGCCACGGGTGCGGCCACAACGCTCTGGCGGCGGCGTCGGCAGGCGCGGCCATCGCCGCCGCCAGGGCCCTCGGGAACCGGGCCACGATCAAGGTGTTCGCCTCCACCGGCGAGGAACAACTCGTCGGCAAGGCGTACGCGGTGCGCGACGGCGCGTACGACGGGCTGGACGCCTTCCTCGACTGGCACCCCTCCCCCGTCACCGGCACCGGCTGGGGCGTCACCAGCGCCCTGCATTCGGCCACGTTCTCCTTCCTCGGCACCGCGGGCCACGGCTCGAACCCGCTGGGCACCCGCAGCGGCCTGGACGGCGCGCTGCTGCTGGCGGACATGATCGAGCGTCTGCGCGCCGGCAACGTCTCCCCCTCCGGCCGCGTCGGCTACACGGTCAGCGGCGGCGGCGCCCCCAACGTCACGCCCGGCCTGCAGACGGTGTGGGTCTACGTCCGCGAGGCCACCCACGCCGCCGCCCGGGCCCTCTACGAGAAGGTGGTGACCTGCGCCCACGCCGCCGCTGCCGCCAGCGGGACCCGGCTGGAGCACCGGCTGGTCACCGCCATCAGGCAGGGGCTCGGCAACCGGGCGGGCGCGGAGCTGCTGCACCACACGATGAGCGAGCTGGGGCCGCCCGCGTTCACCGACGCCGACCACGAGTTCGCGCTGCGGCTGCAGGCCGCGATCGGCCGGCCGGCCGCCGGCCTCGCGGCCGAGGTGCTGCCACCCCGCCCGCCCGCCGTGCCGGACCTCGGCGGGCCGTCCAGTGACACCTCCGAGGTGAGCTGGACGGCGCCGCACCTCAGCCTGGCCGCGGCGGTGGTGCCGCTCGGGGTGCCGCTGCACTCGTGGGCGGCCACCGCCGCGACCGGCACCTCGATCGCGCACGCCGGGCTGCTGGCCGCCGCCCGCTACCTGGCCTCGGCCGCCGTCACGCTGGTCGAGCAGCCCGGGACGCTGGCGGCGGTCAGGCAGGAGTTCGAGGCCCGCGAACGGGGGCCCGGGCCGCTGCCGGCCGACGCCGAGCCGCCGTACCACCTGCCGCCACCCGAGTTCCTCGACGAGACGGGCCAGTCACCGCGGCCTTCCCGGACGCCGCCCGTTTCCGCTGAACCCCTAGGAAAGATCTGACATGCCCGTCCTGCTCATCTCCGGCAGCCCATCGTCCGCCTCCCGCACCGCGCTCCCGCTCGACCACCCGGCAGGCCGGCTGGTCCGGCCCAGCACTGTCCCGCGCCTTCGCGACCTGCCCGCCGAGGCCCTGCTGCGCGGGGACACCGCCCATCCCGAGCCGGCCCGCGCCACCGATCCGGTGGCCGCGGCATGACGGCGCACAGCAGCGCGCGCTTTCACGTGGTGCTGCCCACCAGGAGCCCGGCCGCCACCGAGCTGCCCGCGTTCGTCACCGACGTGCGGCCGGTGCTCGCCGACCCCGCCGGGCGGGCCGCCGTGGCCGCGGACCTGTCCGGGTGGGCGGGCGCGCTCGTGCCCTTCGACCCGGACGGGCAGGAGTCGCTCACCGTCGCCGCCGACGCCCTGCGCCGCACCCGCCACCTGCGTGTCGTCGCCGAGTTCCACCCGGCCGTGGCCACCCCGGTCTACGCGGCCAAGCTGTCGGCGTCCCTGCAGCGGTTCGCCGCCGGACGGCTCGGCTGGCGGCTCGCCGTGGACATGGATCCGGCCGTGGCCAGGGCGCAGGGCGACTTCCTGACCGGCGCCGCCCGGCTCGCCCGCGCCGACGAGTTCCTGACCGTGGCCAAGGGCGTCTGGGACGGCGGCCCGTTCGGCTTCGGGGGCGACTTCTACGAGGTCGCCGCGGGCGGCTTCGGCGCACCGCTGTCGTCCTCGCCCTTCCCCGAGGTGCACCTGACGGGCACCTCGCCCGAGGCTCTGGAGCTGTCGCGCCGCCACGCCGACGTGCACGTCTTCGCACCCGGCGACGACCTGGCCGCGCTCATCCCCGAACTGCCGGGCCTGCGCTACGGCGTGCACCTGTCCTCGATCGACGCCGCCGACGGGTACGCCGCGCTCGGGGTCACCGAGTTCTTCCTCCGGACCGACGACGTCTACCGCCTCGGCGAGCACGTGAAGGAGCGGGCTCTTGACCGTTGACATCTACTGGCGCATCCACATGGAGGGCGACCAGCCCTCGCTGCGCCGCCGCGTCCGCAGCCGCGGCGGTTTCGCCCCCGGCGGCACCGCGCCCGGCATCAGGGACGGCCGGGACGACGGCTACAGCCACGCCGACTACATGGCCGAGGTCGCCAGAGCCGCCGAGGAGAGCGGCTTCGTCGGCGGGCTGCTGCCGAACTTCCCGCACACCGACGACCCGTGGGCCGCCGCCGCGACGCTGGCCCGCGAGACCACCTCGTACCGGTTCATGATCGCCTTCCAGCCGGGATTCCTGCACCCCGTACAGGCCGCGAGAATGACGGCCACGCTCCAGCGGGCCACCGGCGGCCGGATCGTCTACAACGTCATCTCCGGCGGAGGCGGTCCGGCCCAGCTCTGGTGGGGCGACAAGGTGGACCACGACGACCGCTACGCGCGGACCTCGGAGTTCCTGGACGTGCTCAAGGGCGTCTGGCACGGCGGGCACACCCACCACGGCCGCTTCTACCGGGTGGAGAACGCGGGGCTGCCGGAGGAACTGGCCGGGCAGCCCTTCCCCGAGATCTTCTTCTCCGGCTCCTCCCCCGCCGCCATCGACGCCGCCGGCCGGCACGCCGACCACTACCTGTCGTGGCTGGAGCCCTTCGAGGCCCTGGCCGAGAAGTTCGACGCCGTGCGCGCGCACAGCGCCACACCGCCCCGCTTCGCCGTGCGGGTGGACCTGCTCGCCAGGGAGAGCGAGGAGGAGGCGTGGGCGGAGATCGAGCAGGGCTGGCAGGCCAGGCCGCGCGGGAACGACGTCAGCCAGGGCGACTCCGTCGGTGTGCGACGCAGCCGCGCCTTTCTCTCCGGAGCCGGTGACGACCCTCGCGCCCTGGAGGTCGCTCCCAACGTGTGGGGCGGGTTCGGCCAGTTGCGCGACGGCCCCGCCTTCGGCCTGGTCGGCGACTACCACCAGGTCGCCGGACGCCTCGACCAGCTCCTGGACCTGGGTGTGGACGCCTTCATCCTGGCCGGGATCCCCCACCTCGAAGAGGCCCGCCGCGTGGGCCGCCACGTTTTGCCGCTACTGAAAGGACGTACCTCATGACCGCCAAGGTCGGCTTCTTCCCGCAGAACAACACGCTCTGGGTGGCCCGCCACCGCGACCTGCTGCCCGGCGCCGAGTGGGTGGACCTGAACACCCTCGGCCGGGGCGAGCGCGTCGATCCCGCGCGGGCCCTGCCGTCCGCGCACGGCGATCACCTGTTCGACGGCGGGTACGACTTCATCGGCACCGGCTCCACTCCCCCGGTCACCGCCCAGGCCAAGGGTCACGACATCGTGTACGTGGCGATCTCGGAGCCGCGGGTCGAGAACGGCCGCCTGGTGGTGCGGGACGACTCCCCGATCGGGTCGGTGGCGGAGCTGAAGGGCAGGCGGGTGGCGCTCGGGCACGGCTCCTGGCAGACCACGCTGCTGTTGCTGGCCCTGGAGCGCGAGGGGCTCGGGTGGGGCGACATCGTCCCCGTGGACGCCTACGGCAACGCCGCCGAGCTGCTGGTGAACGGCGAGGTGGACGCCTGGGTGGGCTCCTACCCGTACCTGACGCCGGTCGAGTCGCGCACCCGCACGCTGGTGGAGACCGACGGCCTGTTCAGCCACCGCTCGCTCTGGTTCACCCGCCGTGACTTCGCGCGGGAGCGGCCGGAGGAGCTGGCCGGGATCGTCGCCGCGCTGCAGCGGGCGGATCGCTGGACGGAGCAGCACCCGCGCGAGGCCGCGGCCCTGTTCGACGGCGACCTCGACGCTTGGGAGCACGCGCTGCGCACCCGCCCGTGGGGGCTGCACCCGGTCAGCGAGGAGTTCGTCGCCGAGCAGCAGCACGCCGCCGACCTGTTCCACGCCAACGGGCTCGTCCAGCGGAAGATCACGGTCGCGGACGCCGTGCTTCCCGAGATCGGCGAGCTGGTGGCGCGAACCCGGTGATCCCGGCCTGCCGCCGCCGCGGGGCAGCCGTGGGGTCACCAGGTGCTCGTCTCCACGGTGGCGGGATCGCGTTCTGTTGAAGGGCGCCGTGTCAGGCCGCCGCGTGCGCCGGCGCCCTGGACACCTGGGACAGCACGGCTCGCGCCACCGCGTCGGCCCGGCACAGCAGCGTCGCCGGGCCGTCGTTTGCCGTACCGCCCGCGACCAGGGAGCCCAGGGCGAAGCGGCGGCCGTGCACGGAGCCGTCCCCCGTGATCAGCCGCCCGTCGGCCGGGCGCACGTCCAGCAGGCCGGCCGCTTCACGGCACTCGCCCCGGGCGAACAGGCCGGCGATCAGCGGATCGGCGCTCCCGGCCGGCGCGGGGCGGGGCCGCGCCTCCATGAGCGTCCGCGCCCTCGTCACGCCGGGAACGGTGGGGCTGCTCGCCCGCCAGCCGCCGTCGTCCTGCTCGACGCGCGGCTCGGCGCCGATGAAGGTGACGATCCCCGCCCTGGCCAGGGCGTGCAGCTCGGCCTGGCGGTCCAGGGACGGGCCGTCGGCCAGCAGGCCGGACAGCCCGTCGAACCACGGATCGCCCGCCATGCGGGAACGCGCGTCCTGCAGCGCGCGGACCAGCGCCAGGTCGGGGCTGAAGGCGGGGTCGGCCCGCCGCTCCAGGTCCGCCGCGAGGTAGCCGTGCATCCACCGCTGCAGCCCGGGCAGGTCACCGAAGCGCATGCCGTGCAGCGGCCGCTCCAGCCGGTCCAGGTGGAGCCGGTCGGCGAAGCGCGGCACGGACTTGGTCACCAGGGCGCGCATCTCCTTGCCGCCCGGCTCGGCGCGGGCGAAGGCGGGCTCGAACGCCGCCCACGTCGTCCTCGTGCGGGACGGGTGGGCGGTGAACAGCTCCTGGTAGTAGGCGTACGCCAGCTCCTTGGCCGTCGCCTGCCGCGCGTCGCCCTCGCACGGGAACCGCCGTGTCCGAGCCTCGCCGGCCAGGCGGTACCCGGGACGGGCGTGGTGGGGCACGCCGCGCCGCGAGCCCGCGTACAGGAAGGGTTCGAAGCCGCCGGGCAGGTAGACCGGCTCGCCGCGGCGTCCCCGGGTGAAACGGCCGCCGCGCCCGACGGTGAGCGGCGCCAGCAGGTCGATGAACGCGCGTCCCGCGCCCCGCACCAGCACCGGCTCGCCTGCGGGCACGTTCTCCAGGTGCTTCTGATCTGACCCGCTGGGCAGGTGGAGCAGCCCGTGCCGGGCGGCGAAGAGCGCCTCTTCGCGCTCCGCCGGCCCGAGCGGGACGCCGGGGCGGCTCTGTGCCAGCACCACGGCGTCCGCCCCCAGGGTCCCGCCTCCCAGAAGCCGCACGAGCTGCCTGCCCGCCGACTCGCTGAGCCCGACCGCCCGGTCATGATGGACGTGCACGCGGACGCCGCGTGGCGCGTCGTGCACGGCCCGCCCGCCCGCCGGAGCGGCGTCGCTCGCTCGTTCCGGCCCGGGCGCCCCGGAGTCCACCACGTGGATCTCCACCGCGTGCCCGTTGCCCGGTCGTGGAGCGTGGGCGCAGATCCTGTCCACCACGCACGTCCCGGCCGGTCCCGCGCCGATCACCACGATCGCGCCCACCGCGCGCCCTCCCCGCATGAGTCCGTGTCCTCACCTCACCGGCGGCCTTCTCAGGGGCGTCCGGCGCCTTGCGTTCCGGAGGTGATCAGTGACACCGGGCGCTGGCGACGCGGCCGAAGTCCACGTACGCGCGGGTGACCAGCGGGAGGCAGTGACTCATGATCATGACGTTACACGGCACTCTCCCTATAGTCAATTATCCCTACTGGATATACATGGAATAGGGAGTGCGGGAAAGGGATTGTCGGGCAGGAGCAGCACCCTGCGCGCCCGATCGGGCTGCCCGGCCGCGTCCAGGTGCAGCAGGGCCGCCCCTATGCCCGCGGCGCCGGTCATGTAGCCGGTGTCCGCGCTCACCTCCCCGGGCCGCACCCGGCGATAGGCCTGATACCAGCGGTAGCCGCGCCCGTCGTGGTCGTCGGCCCTGGCCACCAGGTCGGCGGCGAGAGTGCGGGCGAACTCCAGGCAGGAGGCGCGCCCCGTGACCGCCCACAACCCCACGAACAGCTCCACCAGGCCGGCCGTGCCGCAGCACTGGCAGGCCGAGTTCCAGTAGCCCGGCGTCCGGCGCGGCGGGGCGGAGCTGTCGACCACGCCACGGGCGAGGCGCTCCACCCAGTCGAGGTCGCCGGGGTCGCCGGTCACCCGGTGCAGCTCGTAGAACATCCTGGCCACCCCGGCCGCGCCCGAGCAGAAGCCCGCGTAGTACAGCTCCCCGGACTGCGGCACGTGATGCGGGACCAGGGCCCGGCCGTCGCCCGTCACGCTCACCTCGCGCACGAAGCGGGCTCCGCTGCGAGCGGCGCGCAGGAAGCGCTCGTCTCCGGTCACCCCGTGCAGGCGGGCCAGGAGGAAGGCGATCCCGGCCGAGCCGGTCAGGAAGCCGGGAGTGATCGCGTCGGAGGGCAGGCCGTCGAGGCCGCCGTGCCGGTGACCGGGCACGGGCAGCCCGGCGATGCGCAGGCCGGCGCTGACGGCCGCGGCCTCGTACGCGGGCTCGCCGAACCGGGCGGCGGCGCGCAGCAGGCCCAGCACGATGCCGCCGTCGCCGCGCTGGGCGGGGTCGAACGTCCAGCCGAAACCGTCCACGCGGGTGCGGCCGCTCTCAACGATCAGGTCGGCGATGGCCGCCGCCTCGGCGTCGAGCCGATCATCCTCGAGCACCCAGCCGGCCTCCATCAGCGCGATCATCGTGCCGGTCACCCCGTGGTGCAGGGTCAGGTCGTCCTCCCGCCGCCAGGTGGCCGCCAGCCATCGCGCGCCGTGCCGCGCGTCCTCCAGGTACCCCCCGTGCCCCGTCGCGGCGGCCAGCTCCAGGAAGAACAGCACGACCCCGGCCGCTCCCGAGTACAGGGAGTGCGGCCGTGGCCGCAGCGCCGACCGGCCGTGCCGGTCGGGATTGGCCCGCCAGTGCCTCCCGTGCCCGTCGTCCACGGCGGCGGACCTGATCCAGCGCGCGGTCGAGATGGCGGCCGTCATCGGAGAGTGGGCACGAGCGCTCATCGGGCGCATCTCGTCCAAGCTCATGGCCGGGACTATGGCACATCTCCGGCAGCATCGCCGGATTTTCCTATTATTTCCATAGGTTTTGTTGGGATTCGGGACCCGTGCGCCGGACCTCGCGGCGGGCGGACCCATGGACGACGCGAGAGAATGCGACTTTTCCTACCTAATATGCATGTTATTCTCGCTCGCATGCGCACCATCCCTCCTGCGGCCATCCTGGCCACCGCCGCCCTCACGCTGACCGCGTGTGGCGGGACCGGCCGGCCGGCCGCCTCCGCCCCCACCGGCAAGTCGGTCATCCTCATCACGCCCAACCCGGTGGGGACCAACAGTTTCCTCCAGCTCAGCGTCAAGGGCGCGGAGGCGGCGGCCAAGGAGATCGGCGCCTCGTTCAAGCTGTACGAGAGCAAGGACCCGACCAGCATCGCCCAGAACCTCGACGCCGCCGTCAGGGCGAAGCCCACCGTGATCGTCGGGGTCAGCTTCTCGTTCGACGACCTGTTCGCCACCGTTCCCCGGCAGCATCCGGACCGGCAGTTCCTCCAGGTCGACTCCTGCGCCAAGGAGCAGGCGGCCAACCTGACCTGCGTGTCCTTCAAGGAGCACGAGGCCGCCTACCTCGCGGGCGTCGAGGCCGGGCTGCTGAGCGAGAGCGGCAAGCTCGGCGTCGTGGCGGCGATCGACTCGCCGTTCGTGCACCGCTGGATCGAACCGTTCTTCGCCGGGGCCAAGTCCGTCAGGCCCGAGGTCACCGGCACGCCGCTCTACGTCGGCGGCAGCAACCCGTTCAGCGACCCGGCGCGGGCCAAGTCGCAGGCCCAGACGCTCACCGGGCAGGGCGCCGACATCGTGGCCGCCGCCGCGTCGGCCGGCAACCAGGGCGTCTTCGAGGCCGTGGCCGCGGCGAAGGCCAAGTCGTTCGGCGTGGACGTCAACCAGTGTGCCCAGAGCCCCGGCAACGTCATCGACAACGTGCTCAAGCACGTCGACGTCGCCGAGAGCGCCGCCATCAAGGACATCGCCGCCGGCAGGGCGGGCGGCGTCAAGGTGTACGGGCTGAAGGAGGGCGGCGTCGGCGTCAACGCGCTCGGCGACGACCTCGCCTCGTCCGGCTGCACGGTCGCGGGCAGCTCCGACGTGGTCGCCAAGGTCAAGCAGGTCCGCGACGACATCGTGGCCGGTCGCGTCACCGTCGCCGACCCGCTGGCCGGATGAACGTGCCCGCCGTCGAGCCGCCGGGCCGCACGAGCGTTCCCGGCGGCGGGCCGGGCCGCGTCAGCGTCCCCGCCGTCGAACTGGTCGGCATCACCAAGCGCTTCGGCGGCGTGACCGCCAACGACGGCGTCGACCTGGCCGTGGAGCGCGGCGAGGTGCACGCCGTCGTGGGCGAGAACGGCGCCGGCAAGTCCACCCTCATGTCGATCCTGTACGGCCTGCACCGGCCCGACGCCGGGCACATCCTGCGTGCCGGAACGCACATGCGGCTGCGCTCCCCCGCTGACGCGATCGCGCACGGGCTCGGCATGGTCCACCAGCGCTTCCGGCTGTTCCCCGGGCTGAGCGTGGCCGAGAACGTGGTCATCGGCGCCGAACCGATGCGGCGTGGCGTACTCGACCGCGCCGCCGCCCGCCGCTCGGTCGCTGACCTGGCCGAGCGGTACGGGCTCGGCGTGGACCCCGGAGCCCGCGCCGGCGACCTGCCCGTCGGAACGCGTCAGCGGGTGGAGATCCTCAAGGCCCTGTACCGGCGGGCCGAGGTGCTGATCCTCGACGAGCCCACCGCCGTGCTCACTCCGGGGGAGGCCGCCGGGCTGTTCCGGATGGTGCGGGAGCTGGCCGGTGAAGGGGTTTCCGTACTGCTGGTGACGCACAAGCTCAACGAGGTGCTGGCCGCCGGGGACCGGGTCACGGTGCTGAGGGGCGGCCGGGTGACGGGACGGTTCCCGACAGCGGGCACGTCGGCCGACGACCTGGTCCGCGCGATGATCGGCCGCTCGCTCGCCACCGCTCCGGCCACCGTTGCCGAGCCGGCCGCAGCCCCGTCCGCCGTTACGGACGCGGCCACAGCCCCGGCACCGGCCGCCGTTACGGAGTCGGACACAGCCCCGGCGCCGGCCGCCGCGTCCGCGAAGCCGGCCGGCCCGTACCGGCTGGAGGTGCGCGACCTGCACGTCCGCGACCGTGACGGCGTGGCCGCCGTCGCCGGGGTGTCGTTCGGGGTGCGGCCCGGCGAGATCGTCGGCATCGCGGGCGTCGCGGGCAGCGGGCAGCGCGAGCTCGTGGACGCCGTGACCGGGCTCCGGCGCCCGCACTCCGGCGCGGTGCTCCTCGACGGGCGGCCCGTGGGCGGCTCCAGGGAACGGCGCGTGGCCTACGTTCCCGGCGACCGTGCGGGGCGCGCCACCGCTCCTGACCTGTCGCTGGCCGACAACCTGCTGATGGGAGACCAGCACGGCTTCCTCCTCGACCCGGGCGGGGTCCGCCGCCGGGCGACCGCCCTGGTCGAGCGGTTCTCGATCAGGGCCGCCTCCGTGCGGGCGCCGATCGCGCAGTTGTCCGGCGGCAACGCCCAGAAGGCGGTGCTGGCCAGGGAACTGTCCAGGGACACGCCCGTGCTGGTGGTGGAGGAGCCCACGCAGGGTGTGGACGTGGGCGCCCAGGAGCAGATCCATGCCCTGCTCGCCGCCGCCCGCGACGCCGGGCGGGCGGTGCTGCTGCTGTCCAGCGAGCTGTCCGAGCTGCGGGCGCTCGCCGACCGGGTGCTGGTCATGTTCGAGGGCCGCCTGACCGCCGCCCTCCCGGTGACGCGAGCCACGGACGAGCGGCTCGGCGCCGCGATGACCGGCGCGGCAGCGGCCGTCCGGGAACCGGCCGGGGAGAGCACCGGATGATCTCCCTCCGGCCGGGCGACTCGCCCTCCACGCCCGGCGTTCCGCCCGCCACGCCTGGAGCTCCGCCCGCCGGCGTGCGCGCGCGTGCCGTCGCCCGGCGGATCGCGGGCGCGCCCGCCGCCGTCTCGCTGGTGGGCGCGCTCCTGCTGACCACGCTCGTCATGCTCGCCGTCGGCGTCGATCCGGCCCTCGCCTACCCCGCCCTCCTGCGCGGCGCGCTCCTGGACGGCAACCTCGAATACACCCTGGCCGCCTACGTCCCCACCCTCGGCATGGCCGCGGCGTTCGCGATCCCCCTCCGTGCGGGCGAGTTCAACCTGGGCGGCGACGGCCAGCTCGCGCTGGGCGGCATCACGGCCGCCGCGCTGGCCCTGTCCACGGGGGGCGCGGGGTCGTTCGCCGTCCCGCTGGCCGGTGCGGTGCTGGCGGGCGCGCTGCTCGCCGCCCTGTCCGCGCCCCTGCGCACCCGGCTGGGCGTCCCCGCCATCGTCAGCACGCTGCTGCTGAGCGCGCCCGCGGTGTCGCTCGCCTCCTACCTGGCCCGCTTCCCGCTGGCCGAGCAGGGGACGGGCCTGGCGCAGACGCCGCTCCTTCCGGACGCTGCCCGCCTGCCGGCGCTCGGCGGCAGCACGTACCTGACGATCGGGCTGCCCCTGGTGGCCGTCCTGGCGGTGCTGTGGCTGTTCGCCGACGCCCGCACGGTCCCGGGGTACGAGATCCGCGCCCTCGGCGCCAACCGCGAGTTCGCCCGGTACGGCGGCGTTCGGGTGAACCGGCTGGCCGCGCTGACCCTGGCGGCGGGTGGCGCGTTCGGCGGGCTGGTGGGCGGACTGATCGTGCTGGGCGCCCCCTACCGGTTCGTGGACGGCGCGCTGACCGCGCCCGGCTACACCTTCACCGCGATCGCGGCGGTGCTGCTGGCGGCGGGCCGTCCCCTGGCGGTGCCCGCGGCGGTGGCGTTGCTGACCATTGTGCAGGCCGGCGGCCAGGGGATGGAGCGGGAGGCCGGCGTGCCGAGCCAGCTCACGCAGATCGTGCAGGGCCTGATCATCGTGATCGTCGCGGTGGCGGCGGTCGCGAGGGCCCGGTCGCCGAGGAGGCAGGCGTGACGACGTTCCTGGCGGCGGTGCTGACCGCCACCGCGCCCGTCGTGCTGGCGGCCCTGGGCGGCCTGCTCTGCTCGGTGTCGGGCGTCTTCAACATGGCGCTGGAGGGCCAGCTCCTGTGGGGCGCGTTCACGGCGGTGCTGTTCAGCCATCTGACGGGCAGCGCCTGGCTGGGCGTGGCGGGCGCGGTGCTGTGCACCACCCTGTACGCCGTGCTGTTGTCGGTCCCGGCGGTGACGTTCCGCGCCGACCCGGTCGTGGTGGCCGTCGGCACGAACCTGCTGGCGCTCGGGCTGACCGCGTTCCTCATGCGGCGGATCTTCGGCAGCGGCGGCACGTTCGGCGCCCCGGACCTCGCGGGGCTGCCGACGCTGGCCGCGCTCGGGCTCGACGTGCCCGTGGCGGGCTCGCAGTCGCCGCTGGTGCCGCCGGCGTTCCTGCTGGTGGCCGCCATGGCCTGGTGGCTCGGCCGGGCCCGTTCCGGGCTGCGGCTGCGCGGCATCGGGCAGCACGCGGAGGCGGCCGAGTCGATCGGGCTGCGGGTGCCGCTCTACCGGCACGCGGCGGTGCTGGGCGCCGGCGCGCTGTGCGGGCTCGGCGGGGCGCAGCTCGCGCTGGGCAACGTGACGCTGTTCAGCGAGGGGATGAGCGCGGGGCGCGGGTGGGTGGCCGTGGTCGCGGTCATGCTCGCCGGCGCCCGGCCGTGGCAGGGCCTGGGGGCCTGCCTGCTGTTCGGGGCCGCGGAGGCGCTGGGGTTCCGGTTGCAGGGGCTGGGGCTCCCGCAGCAGGCCGCCGACGCGGCCCCGTACCTGATCACGCTGCTGGCCCTCGTCGTCGTGGGGGCGGCACGACGGAAGGAGACACCGGCATGACCGGTCCCGTACTGGCCGATTCCGTGCGGTTCGCGGGAGACGCCGTGGAGATCCTCGATCGCCGCGTCTACCCGTTCGAGGTGAGCTGGGTGCGCTGCGCGACCAGCGAGGACGTGGCGGTCGCCATCGAGCGGATGGTGACGCAGAGCTCCGGGCCGTTGTTCGCGGCGACGGCGGGCATGGTGCTGGGGGCGCGCGAGGCCCGGCACGAGCCGCCGGACCGGGCGGCCGAGCGGCTGCGCGCCGTGGGAGCGCGCCTGGTCGCCACCCGGCCGACGAACAACCACATCAGGGACGCGGTGCACGCCGTCCTGTCGGCGACGGCCGGAGCCGGGCTGGCAGGGGACGAGCTGGTCGTGGCGGTCGAGGCCGCGGCGCGGGCGCACGACGACGGGTATCGCGCCCGCAGCGCCGCGCTCGGCGGGCACGCCGCCTCGCTGCTGGCCGACGGCACCCGCGTGCTCACGCACTGCTGGGCCGACGCCTACCTCATCGGCACCGTACGAGCGGCGCAGGCGGCGGGCAAACGGCTGGAGTTCGTCTGCACCGAGACCCGGCCCTACCTTCAGGGAGCCCGCCTGACCGCGGCCACCCTGGTCGAGATGGGCTACCGGCCGACGCTCATCACGGACGGCATGGTCGCCGCCGCGCTGTCGGACGGCCTGGCCGACGTCGCGCTGACCGCCGCCGACCGCGTGACGCTGGACGGCCATGTGATCAACAAGGTCGGCACGCTCGGCGTCGCGCTGGCGGCGAGCGCGTTCGGCGTGCCGTTCTACGCGCTGGTCGACGCGCCCGACCCGCAGGCGCCGACCGCCGGCGACGTGGTGATCGAGCGGCGCGACGGCGACGAGGTGCTGCACACGCTCGGCCGCCGCACCGCCGCCGTCGGCGTGCGCGGCCACTATCCGGCCTTCGACGTGACCCCGCCCCACCTGGTGACCCGCATCGTGACCGAACGCGGCGTCCACCAGCCCGACCAAGTGAAGGAGAGCCTGTGAGACGCGTCGTGGTCGACACCGACACCGGCATCGACGACGCCCATACCCTGCTGTACCTGGCGGGCCGGCCCGACGCCGAGATCGTCGCGCTCACCTCGGTGTACGGCAACTGCACCGAGGAGGACGCCACCCGCAACATCGGGTACGTCAACGGCCTGCTCGGCCTGGACGTGCCCGTGGCCAGGGGCGCGGCCGAGCCGCTGCGCGGCCCCGCGCACATCGCCGGGTACGTGCACGGCAAGGACGGCCTGGGCGACCTCGGCCGCGACCGGCCGCTGCCGCGGGTGACCGCCGAGTCCGGCCCCGAACTGCTGGTACGGCTGGCGAACGAGCAGCCGGGCGAGCTGGACCTGCTGGCCCTCGGCCCGCTCACGAACCTGGCGCTGGCCCTGCGCCTGGACCCCGAGCTGTTCACCAGGTACCGCTCGGTCGTCTTGATGGGCGGTTCCGGCCCCTACGCCCCGCCGGGCACCCTGCTGATGATCGACGCCAACGTCAACAACGACCCGGAGGCGGCACGGGCGGTGTTCGCGGCGCCGCGCCGCGAGCTGGTCATGGTGGGCGTGAACGTGACGGCCGGCACCATCCTGGACGAGCGCGCCATCGCCGCCCTGCGGGCCTCCGCCACGCCGGTCGCCCGGTTCGCGACCGGGATCCTGGACGCCTACCTGGACTTCTACCAGAACGAGTGGGGCCGGCGGATCATCCCGCTGCACGATCCGCTGGCCGCGGGCGTGCTGCTGGACCGCACGTTCGCGACCGCCTGGACCGACGGGCCCGTCAACGTGCGCGGCGACGGGTTCCTGTGGCGGGCCCGGCTGATGCGCACCCACGACGGGCTGCCGCCGGCCTTCCCGTACGATCCCGCGCCTCCCACGAGGGTGATCACCGCCGTGGACGCGCCCAGGTTCGTGACCGACTTCGTGGAGGTGCTGACCCGATGACCACCATCGTGCTCGACATCGAGGGGACGACCAGCTCGACGCAGTCCGTGCACGTCGGCCTGTACGCCTACGCGCGGCCCCGGCTGGGCCCGCACCTCGACGCCCATCGTGACGACCCCGAGGTGCGCGCGGTCCTGGCCGGGATCGGCGCGGGCGGCACCGCCGAGGCCGTCGAGGTGCTGCACGGGTGGATGGACGGCGACGTCAAGGCCACCCCGCTCAAGACGTTGCAGGGCCGGATCTGGGCCGAGGGGTTCGCGGCCGGCGAGCTGACCGCCCACTTCTTCCCCGACGTGCCGCCCGCGCTGCGCGCCTGGCACGCCGCCGGGCACCGGCTGGCGGTCTTCTCCTCCGGATCGGTGGCCGGCCAGCGGCCGTGGTTCCGCCACGCCGCGGACGGGGACCTGTCGGTGCTGGTCTCTCACTGGTTCGACACCGTCAACGCCGGACCGAAGCGCGAGCCGGCCTCGTACGAGCGGATCGCCGCGACGCTCGGCGAGCCGTCCGGGCTGCTGTTCCTGTCCGACGTCCCCGCCGAGCTGGACGCCGCCGCGGCGGCCGGCTGGCGGACCATCGGCGTTCGGCGGCCGGGCGAGCCGAACGCCGCCGCGCCCTTCGGCCCCCGTCCCATCGTCACGACCTTCGAGGAGATCCACCCATGAGCAGCATCGAGATCGCGCTCACGCCCGAGCAGGTGCGCGCCGCGGGCGGCCGGCTGGCCGTCGAAGCGGCCCGCTTCACCGGGTACGGCTGGATGCGCGGCACCTCGGGCAACATCTCGGAGGTGGTCTCCCGCGAGCCGCTCCGGCTGGCCGTCACCGCCAGCGGCCTGGACAAGGGCGAGCTGCTGGCCACCGACGTGGCCGTGGTCGGCCCGCGCGGGGAGGCCGTCGCCGTGGCGGGGGTCGAGCCGCTCAGGCCGTCGGCCGAGGCCGGGCTGCACGCCCGCGTGGCGGCGCTGACCGGCGCGGACGCGATCGTGCACGTGCACGCGCTCAACGCGGTCGTGGCCGGTCGGCGCTGGCCGGGCGGGGTGCTGCTGCGGGACGTGGAGACGCTCAAGGGCATCGGCCGCCTGGCCCACGACGACGAGGTCGTCATCCCGGTGATCCGCAACAGCCAGGACATGGAGGAGCTGGGCGACCGGTTCGAGGCGGCCCACGACCCGCGCACGCCCGCCGTCATCGTGGCCGACCACGGCCTGTACGCCTGGGGCACCGACCTCAAGCACGCCCGGCACGTCACCGAGTGCGTGGAGTGGCTGCTGGCGTACGCGCTGGCCACCGCCTGACGTCGCGCCGGGAGGGGGCCTACTCGTCCTCCTCCCGGCTGTCGCGCTCCTGCCTCAGCTCTTCGGCCAGGCCCTTCGCCCAGGCGAGGCGTTCCTCCTCCGGCAGGTCGAAGTAGCCCTCCGGCAGCGCGGCCTGGATCTTACGCCTCCTCGAGAAAGCCACCGGCGCCTCCTGTCCCGATGTAGTCGCGGGTCTTCACATCGTAGATGGCGATCTGGTCGCTCTCCCTGGCCAGCTTGATCGCCGTCTTCCTGCGGGGGATGTTCATCGACGGTTCGAGCCACACCTTCCCGTCCTCGATCCAGCAGCCGAGGTAGATGTTCCCGCGGTTCTCGAAGACGTCCCTGTTGTCGCGGAGGTAACGGTCGATGGCGCGGGCCGCGACGTCCGGATCGTCCAGGATGCTCTCCGGGAATTGGGCCGTACGCCCGGTCGTGGCCACCATGTATCCCCTGGCGGGAGGCCGGCCGGTGGCCGGGGACCAGGAGAAGCCGCCGCTGCGCCGGGCGTCCCTGACCAGGCTGCCGAGCGGGACGGGCTTGGCGCCGCGGAAGAACCTGGCGGCCCGGCGGGCGATGAACCCGGCCGCCCCCGCGGGCACCCTACGCAACCAGCACCCGCGCCGCCTGGTTCATCGACAGGTTCACCAGCGCCCCGGTGAGCTGCTTGAGCGCCGGGATCGCCAGCAGCGAGCCGCCCGACGTGGCCGGCGCCGCCACGACCGCGAGCCGCATCCTGACCAGCAGCGCGGCGAGCTGCACGAACAGCACGATCTTCAGCGCGAGCACGAGTGCGGCGCAGACCACCAGGCAGACGCCGACGACCTGCGCGCCGGTCACGCCTTCCGCGATGGCCGTGCGCGGAGCCTCGTCCCCCCTCCAGGTGGTCAGGAACGCCGCCACGGCCTCTCCCGCGTTGCCGCGCCGCACGGCCTCGGCGACGAGGTCGGCCTGCCCGGTGATGCCGGCGAGCCGGCCGCCGAACCCGGCCCAGGCGGTGGCCAGCCGGTGCAGCGACTCCTCGTCCACCTCCGGCCAGAGGTAGCCGAGCTCGTTGAGCAGGGCGGACAGCGGTGCGGGCAGGCTCAGGCCCATGTCGCGCCCGCCTTGCTCGCGGCGGCGGTTTCCAGGTCGGCGCCCCGGTAGGCCTCCAGGTCGGCGCCCCGGTAGGTGGCCGCCATGGAGGTGAGCCCCTCGCCGTACCCGCCCAGTGCGGTGACCGCGGCGGCGATCGAGCCGGCCGCGATCTCCTGGATCGTCCGGTACGAGACGGCGATCATGGCGCTGATGTCGTCGTCCTGCGGGATCGTCCCGTCGGCGGACACCGCGGCGAGCAGGTCGTCGAGCGCTCCGCTCACGTCCGAGGCGACGCCGCCGAGGTCCGTTCCCGCGTTGTGCAGCACGGTCGTGCGGACTTCGTATCCGGTCATCGGTCGATCCGCCTTTCGAGTTGCCGGAGCAGGTCGGTGATGGTGTCGGCGAAGAGGCCGAACCGGTCGGCGGAGAAGTCCTGGAGCTCGCCCAGCTGCGCCGAGAGCGCGGCCAGGTCGGGGCCCGCCGATCCGGCCCGCGCCTCGCCGGCCGCGCCCTCGATCGCCTCGTTCACCGCGCCCTCGATCGCCTCGTTCACCGTGCGCACGATCAGCCCGGCCAGCTCGGCCGACTCCAGCCGCCCGGCCCGGGGGTTCAGGTCGAGTGAGCGCAGGCGCACACCGTCGGCCGACAGGACGGCGGTCGCGCGGATCAGGCCGCCCCGCTCCTCGGCCTCGTACTCGGCCGTGGCGGGGGCGCGAGGTGCGGTCCCGGCCGCGTCGACGGCGCGCCTGGCCGCCTCGATGAGGCGGTCGAAGTCCGCCGCGCCGAGGGGGCCGCTCATCGGCTCGTCTCCGCCAGCACCTGCCCCACCCGCTCGAACAGCGGTTTCGGCTCGCCCCGCGGCCCCGGCGCGGTCAGCAGCAGCCGGGCCCCGGCCAGCACGGACCGGACGGCGCGCACGCGCAGGTCCTCGGGCAGGGACTCGATGTCGCTGACCGCGGAGAAGCCGATGACGCGCCGGGCCGCCTTGGCCGCGGCGAACGGCACGGCATCGGCGTACACCTGGGCCAGCCAGGAGTCGAGGCCGATGATCCGCGGGTCGGCCCGGCCCGGCCACAACCGCGTGAACTCCTCGGCGAACCCCCGCCAGGTCTCCTCCGCCTGGGCCAGTACCCACGCGGCATGCGCGTCGTCGCCCAGGACGACGGCGCGGGCGGCGGCCAGCGCGTAGTTGCCCCACAGCGCCCCCAGGTCGAAGCCGACCGGGCCGTAGAAGGCGAACTCGACGTCGAACGCCCGCGCGGAACCGTCGCGGACGAGCACCGAGCCGGTGTGCAGGTCACCGTGGATCAGCGCCTCCGCGTGGGTCAGGAACGCGAGCTTGGCCGCGCCGATGGCGGCCCGCACGTCCGGGTCGTTCGCGTACGCCGCCACGTCCGCCACGTTGGCGGGCAGGATCCGGTTGTGCTCGTGGGTGATGTACGGCTCGGTGAAGACCAGGTCCTCGGTGATCTCGCACAGCTCGGGGTTGGTTGCGGTGGTCAGCGCCGCCTTGTGCCCCTTGGCGCCGAGGCCGAACACCGAGGTGCCGAACGCGACCCTGGCGACGTAGCGCCCGAGTGCGGCGGCCACTCCTTCGTGGCGCAGCCCCTCGTTGAGCGCCCCGCGCCAGACCCGGTGGTCCGACAGGTCCTCGATGGCGATGACGTGCCGGTCGGGGTCGGCGTCGTAGATCTCCGGCACCAGGCCGGGCGCCACCCGGTTGTGCACGCGCAGCGCCCGCCCCTCGATGCCGTTGCGTTCAGGGGTGATGGGCCAGGTGGGATCCACGCGGACGTACGGGAGCGCCTGCTTGAGCACCAGCCCGCCACGCTCGGCCACGGCCACGAACACCAGGTTGAGGTTGCCGTCGCCCACTTCGCGCACCTGCGACACCGCGCCGAAGCTGGCCAGCGCGGGCCGCGTGGCGACGTAGCCGGCGACGGTCTCGACGGTGAGGAGCTCGTAGCTCACCTGATCCTCCTGAGCGTGTAACTGGTCACCAGCGCGCCGGCCAGCAGCGCGCCCTGGACGAAGGTCTGGGCGTAGTAGGGGGCGTTCAGCATGGTCAGCCCGTTGATCACGACGCCGATGAAGAGCGCGCCCACCACGGTCCCGAGCGCGTTGGGCCGGTTGGCGCCGAGCACCGCGAAGCCGATCAGCGCCGCCGCCACCGACTGCAGCAGGTACGGGTCCCCCGCGCCCACGTCGCCCCGGCCGAGCCTGGCCGACAGCAGGATCCCGGCCACGGCCGCGCACACACCGGACACGGCGTAGGCCAGCGCGCGGTATCGGGCGACCCGGATGCCCGCCAGGCGGGCGGCCTCGGGGTTGCCGCCGATCGCGTACAGGGCCCGGCCCCAGCGGGTGTGGTTGAGCAGGACGTACACGGCGGCGGCGAGCACCGCGAACACCACCACGGGGACCGGCACCGACACGATCGTGCCGCCGCCCAGCCAGGCGAACCCCTCGGTGTAGCGTCCCGGCGCGGGCGCGCCGTCCACCGTCATGCCGGGGGCGACCGACTGGCCGCCGGTCACGATCAGCGCCAGCCCCTGGAAGAGGAAGAGCGTGCCCAGTGTGGCCACCAGGTCGGGGACCTTCGCGACCACGGTGAGCAGCACGTTGACGGCCGCCACGAGCAGGCCGGTGAGCAGGCCCGCGACGATGGCGGTGCCGCCCGTGAGGTTGAACCTGACCATGGTCAGCGCGGTCACCATGACGACGGCGCCGACGCAGGCGCCCGCCGACAGGTCGAAGCCGCCGGTCGTCATGGAGACGGTGACGCCGACCGCGACGATCCCGACCACGGCGACGGACTGCAGGACGATCAGGGCGTTGGGGAAGGTGGCGAAGGCCGGGCGGAGCAGGGAGAACACGACGAGCATGACGGCCAGCACGCCCAGCAGCCCGTATCGGTAGGCGACGGCGGCGGCCCAGGAGGCGGCACGCCGGGAGGACGGCGCCGCGGCAGGGCCCTCGCCGGTGACGGTCATGCGCTGCCTCCGTGAGTCGACTCGGCCAGACGCCCGGAGCCCTCGGACAGATGTCCGGGACCCTCGGGCGAGTGCTCTTGTGGGCGGGCCGCGGCAGGGCGTTGCGAGGGTGTGCCGGACATGAGGGCGGCCAGGCGTTCGGGGGTCGCCTCCTCGATCGGGAGCTCCCCGACGGCGGAGCCCTCGTACAGGACGAGGACGCGGTCGGCCAGGCCGTGCAGTTCCTGCGGGTCTGAGGTGGCGACGACGACGGCCGCCTGCCCGGCGCGCTCGCGCACGACGCGGCCGATGTCCGCCCGGGCGGCCACGTCCACACCGCGGTAGGGCTCGTCGAGCACCAGCAGCCGCGGATCGCCCGCCAGCCAGCGGCCGACCACGACCTTCTGCTGGTTGCCGCCCGACAACGCCTCGACGGGCGCGTCAGGTCCCGGGCCGCGTACCCCGAACAGGTCGATCACGTGCCGGGCGGCGGCCGTCTCCGACCGCCGCACCACCAGCCCGGACCGGCTGTGCCGGCGCAGCCAGGGCAGCGTGACGTGCGCCCGCACGGACCAGCCCGGCACGATGGCCTGTGCCGCCCGCTCCTCGGGCGCGAACGCCACTCCTCTGCCGATCGCCGCACGCGGATCCCTCGGCCGGTACGGCTCCCCGTCGAGCAGCAGCCGCCCCGACACCAGCGGCCGGGCGCCGCCGAGCTGTTCGAGCAGCTCGCTCTTCCCCGCTCCGACCAGCCCGGTCACCCCCAGCACCTCGCCGGCGCGCACCCGCAGGGTGAACGACCGCCCCCGAGGCACGGCCCGTACCTCCTCGGCGACCAGCACCTCGCGGCGCTCCGGCGAGCCCTCGGCGACCGCGGCGTCCGCGGCGTCCGTAGCGTCCGTAGCGTCCGTAGCGTCCAGGGTCTCCGGGGCGACCGGAGCCTCCGGGGCGACGGGGGCGTTCGGGGCGACGGGGGCGTTCGGGGCGACCGCCGGGCGCTGCGCGCCGAGCATGGCGATCACGATGGACTCACGAGAGAGGGGCGCCGTGAACGTGGCGGCCAGTTCGCCGTCCCGCAGCACAGCCACCCGATCGCACAGCGCCTCGATCTCCGACAGCCGGTGCGACACGTACAGCACCGACACCCCCCGCGACGCCGCCTCCTTCACCCGGGCGGCGAGCGCCGCGGCCTCCACCTCCGACAGGGTCGAGGTCGGCTCGTCCAGGATCAGCAGCCGCGCCCGGCGGGCCAGGGCGCGGGCGATGACGATCTGCTGCCGGGCGCTGGCGGGCAGGCTCTCCACCGGGGCGTCCAGCGGCAGCGCCAGGCCGGGGGCCACCGCGGACGCGGCGGCGCGGACCCGGGCGCGGGTCACGAACCAGCCGCCTCCAGCCGGGGAGTCCAGTGTCAGGTTCTCCGCCACGCTGGCGCCGGGGACCACTCCGTCGTCGATGTTCTGGTGCACGGTCTGCACCCCTGCCGCCTGCGCGTCGAGCGGTCCGGCGAAGGCCAGGGGCCGCCCCTCGTACGACAGCGTCCCCGACGTCGGGGCCGTGGCTCCGGAAAGGATCTTGATGAGGGTCGACTTCCCTGCGCCGTTCGTGCCGATGAGCCCCAGGATCTCCCCCGGCCGCAGCTCCAGCGTGACCGACGACAGCGCCCGGGTGGCTCCGTACACCTTGGAGACGGCGGTGACCGCGAAGGTCACGACGCCGCCCAGGGCACGCGCGCCACGTCGGGGGTCGTGAGACCCGGGAAGGCCCGCGTGAGCTGCTCGACGCTGGTGATCCCGGCGTCCCGCAGTCCCTGCTGCGTGATGAGCGATGGCGGGACGGACAACGCGCGATCGACGTTCTCCCCCGCGACGAGCAGGGCGGCGGCGCGTACCGCGACGCGACCGACGTTGGCCGGGTCGGTGGCCGAGGTCGCCACCCACGGGCTGCCGGCCTCGGTCATGACGCCGATGTCGGCCGTGGAGATGTCCGCGCCGTAGATCTTGACCTTGTCCGCCAGCCCGAGCTCCTTGACGGCCAGCGCGGCGCCCTTGGCGAACTCGTCGTACGGCGCGAAGATCGCCTTGACGCCCGGGTTGGCCTGCAACGCGGCCTTGGCCTGGTCAGCCACCGCCGAGGCGGTGGAGCTGTTGACCACTCCGATCTGGGCGACCTGCTTGATGCCGGGGTTGTCCTTCTTGAACTGCTCCCAGGTCTCGTCGCGCCGGTCCAGCGGGGCGAAGCCGGCGACGTAGACGTAGAGGACCTCGCCGGAGCCGCCGGTGTCGGTCTTCAGCGCGCCCAGCGCCTGCTCGGCGATCTGGTGGTCGTCCTGGGTCAGGGCCACGGCCTGCGGGGACCCGGGGTCGACGTCGAACGCGACGAGCGGAATCTCGGCCGCCACCGCCTTCTTGATGGCGGGCTGCACGGTCTGGGCGAATCCGTGGTCCACGATGATCGCGTCGGACTTCGCCGTGACCGCCTGCTCCAGGTTGAGCGCCTGCTTGTCGTTGTTGCCGTCGCCGCTGGAGACCTCGAGCCGCACGTTGAGCGCCTTGGCCTCGGCCTGCGCGCCGGCCAGCCACTGCTCGAAGTAGTCGCCCGACGAGAGCTGACGTACCAGGGCGATCCGGACGTTCCCGCCGGCGAACGTCGCGGGCGGGGAGACGGAGGGAGCGGCGGCGGACGCGGACGAGGGCGCCGGGGCGGAGGGCGTGGCGGGCGCGCCCTGCGAGCAGCCGGCCAGGGCGAGCAGGGCGACGACGCCCAGGAGTGGTGCGGGTTTCACACGGCGGACTATATCCCACAATTCATGCATGTATTGTAGGATTATCGGTCATGACGTACCTGACCGTGTACAGCGACAGCGAACAGCCCGAAACCCTGCTGGAGACCGAGGACGCCGCGGAGATCGCGGCAGTGCTCAAGGACATCGACGTCGTCCTGCGCCACTGGCAGGTCGTCGAGAGTCTGCCGCAGGACGCGGGCCAGGAGGAGATCCTGGCGGCCTACAGGGCGGAGATCGACCGCGTCATCGCCGAGGAGGGCTACACCTTCGTCGACGTCGCGAAGCTCCACCCCGACGGCGGCGACGACTGGCCCGAGCGGGCCGCGGCCGCCCGGCGCAAGTTCCTGGCCGAGCACACCCACGACGACGACGAGGTCCGCTACTTCGTCTCCGGCTCCGGCATCTTCTACCTGCACGTGGACCACAAGGTGCACGCGGTGCTGTGCGAGGCCGGCGACCTGCTGAGCGTGCCGAAGAACACCACGCACTGGTTCGACATGGGCACCCGGCCGTCCTTCACCGCCATCCGCTTCTTCCACGACGACGACGGCTGGATCGGCGACTTCACCGGCAGCCCCATCGCCGGGCGCATCCCGGACTTCGACACCATCACGGCCACCCGCGCGGCCGCAACGGGCTGAGCCCGGCCGGCGACTCCCGCCCTCCGGACCACACGTCCCGCCCGGTCGCCCGCCGCTCGATCGCCCGCCGTCCGATCGCCCGCCCCGCTCGCATCGCCCTCGCGGCGCTGTGGCCGATCGTCCTCGGCGTCCCCTCGGGCACGCGAGCGCTCGACCCCGGCTCGGCACTCGTCGCCCGGGTGCCCGCCGAGATGTTCGGCGTCTCGAACGGGCTCGGGTACGCGGTGCTCAACGCCCGCGACAACCTGGGCGCCGAGCTGTTGCGGGAGCGCGAGCACCACGGTGGTGGCGAGCGGGCCGGCCCGAGCGCGCGGGACTCGCCGCGCGGCGTGGCACGGCGCGCATGCAGGCTCGAACGCCATCGAGTGCGGCTGTTCACCTTCACCCGTGCGCCTTCGACGGCCGACCAAGGGTGCGGGCGCGTGATCATGTGGCGGTTCGCCCCACTGCCAACATAATGGTGCGGGTGACGGACATCAGCGGAGCCGAACGAGCGTCGGTCGTCATCAGGGCGACCCGATTCATCCTGATCCTCCAAGCCGCGTTACTCCTGGTGAACCTGGCCTACGTGCTCGTCTACACGCCCTCGTTCGCCAACCCTGTGGCCTGGCTGTTCCTCGCGTACAGCGCGGCCCTCCTGATCCTTGCGGCCTGGGTGCTGTGGCGCTGGTCTACTCGCAGAAGAAGGGTGCGTTGGGTAACGGTCGCCCTCCAGGCGGTCATGCTGGCCTTCAGCAGCAGCTACAGCTGGGTCTGGCTGTGTCTCCCGCTGGTGGTCGTCGTTGTGCTGCTGCTGCCGGCAGCGGCTCGCTGGTTCGACCGCTGAACGGGGATGGACGCCACGTCCGTCTCCTCTCGCAGGCTCATCAGGACGCCGCACGATCAATCGCAAGCCACGTCGTGTCGCGGTCAGCTGACGTTCCCTCCGCACGGCCGGACGGGGACGATCGCCACGATCGCAGCCAGATCGCCGGCCGAGGTAGCCCCCGGGCTCGGGCGGCCGGTCAGCTCTTGCGCCGCGATGACAGCGCTTCGTCCCTACTGGCTGAGTGACAGCCCGTGCTCGTCGGCGAAGGCCCGTCGGCACAGGCCGTGGCAGAAGCCGTACAACGCGCCCTGGTGCACCAGGGTGAGGGTCGAATCGTCGAGATCCACGCTCATCCCGCAGATCGGGTCGATCAGCGTGCCGTGTGCCGGTTGTGGTGGTGCCGGGCTTCGCGCGGTGTTGTCGCGGTAGGTGCGGGAGACGAGTTCCGTCAGGTCCATGCTGGTCATGGCCTTGCCGTGGAGGCCGACGCCGCCCTCGGAAATGCCGTCCACCAGGACCGTCGCGTGTGGCCGGCGACGCAGGCGTTCCGGGTCGCGGCCGGCGGCCCGTTCGGTCTCGCTCAGCGTGCCGGTGACGATGTCCACGGCGTACTCGCACATCTCCTTGCGCCACGACGCCGGGACGGTGACGCGGACCAGGTAGCGGGGCGGGTCGTCGGGGACGGCCGGCGGCCGCTCGCCGAGCACCCACGTGACGGGTTCGTGCACGAGGACCTGGGTGAGCGTGCGCTGGGCGTCGAGCACCTCGGTGGCATGGCTGTCGTCCTCGGTCATCAGCGTGTCGATGAGCCGGCGTCCCAGCGACTGTCGTTCTTCTTCGCTCAGTGCTCCCTTGGGCACGAACACCTCGATCAGCAGCATCCCGTACTCGGCTCCTTCGGCAGACGTTGTGATGCGCCTCCCACAATGCCCGGGTGGGGTATGCAGGGTCATCCGGCGAGAGGACGATCCGTTTCCTACTACGAGGGAAGTAGCCGCTCATGGCGCGGCCGCCGAAGGTGGACGGACACCCGGGCGCATCTCCGTTCGGACGATCATCGTCGCGTCAGCGACCGCCTTCGCAGTCAGCAGCGTGAACGTGGCCGGGCACCCCGGCCTTCGCGCAGCAGCGTTCCTCTACGGTTCCGTCCAGGCCACCACCACACCCGGCCATCCCGCCGGATGCCTCGGCGTCCAAGGCTCCCTGGCCGCGGGCGAGGCCGGTCGCAGCGCCCGGGACACGCTGGCGGCCTGGCGCGACAACGGCATCTGGCTCCTGCGGGAACGGTTCCAGCGGGCCGTCGACGAGGGCGACCTTCCCGCGGGGACCGATCCCGGCCTGCTCGCCCGATACCTCATGGCCGTGGCCAACGGCATCGCCGTTCAGGCCGCCGGCGGCGCCACCCGCGACGACCTCCACAAGGTGGCCGACATGGCCCTGCGACACTGGCCGCCCGCCTGACACGAACCGGCATCAGCGCTCTTCGCGTGCAGCAACTCATCGACAAGCGCCCGGACGTCACGGTCGCGGCCTCGGGACCCGGTGAATGAACGACTTCCTCCGGCCGTAGATGCCGACGCGCAACTCCTCGATGAGGCTCAACCGATCAGGCCACGACGGGCGCCCCGGCGCGGGCCCCCGAAGCCTGTCAGCCCTCTCGCGCCATGGCCTCCATCAGCGCGTCCAGCAGACCCGGCACCGCCTCCTGGAGGGCGGCGCGGCGGAGGCGGTGGCCACGGGAGGGACCGACCATCACCGGGTGGAGGATGCCCGCCTCCACCAGGATCTTGAAGTGGTGCGTCGCGGTGGACTTGTTCAGGCCGTCGTAGAGATCCGAGCAGGGGGCTTCCGCGGCCGGGTGCGTCGCCAGGCGGCGGACCATTTCCAGGCGCACCGGGTCCGCGAGGGCACGCAGCAGCTTCTGGACGGTGGCCACGGGCGGCAACCGGTCCGGAGGGGTCTCCCAGGACGGCATCAGACGACTCCAAGTTTGACGAGCGCCGCACTTCTCCCTAGATCCCCAAAGTACGATCCACATCGAACTTACCAGGAGCCTGGAGCCCTGTCCGACCGGTACGGCATCGGCGCGACCGTCTGGGGCGGCGCCGCGCTCTTCCCCGCCTCCTCGGTGCTCGCGGCCCTGCTCTGCCTGGCCGCCGTGATCGCCGAGCGCCTGCTGGGACGCCGGACCAGGCGCCTCGAGGCGGCGCCGGCGGCCGGCGTGCGCGAGGCGACCAAGGCCGGCCGAGGTGACGTCCAGGACCTCGGCCTTGTCCTCGACCGGTTGGAGCGGCACAGGCAGGCGCGACAGCCCTGGTCACGGACGCCACGTCCGCAGCGACATGCGGAGTGCAGCCGACCGGCGGCCTGGCCCGAGCCTGGGCGCGGAAACGAGAGGTCGAAACGCCGCCACCTCGCCGCGCAGCGGGCTCAGACCGCCCCTTCCCGGCCCGAGCCTGGATCGATGTCAGCCGAGGCGGTCTCTACGCACGCGCAGGCGAGGCGCTTGCTCACGCTCCGCCCGCGGCGAGCGCGCTCCAGCCGTGTTCCAGGAGGTCGAAGGCCCGGGTGATGGCCTGCCGGGGGTCGTCGTGGGCGCAGGCGGCGCGGGGGGCTTCGAGGGCGAAGTGGGCCAGGGCGGTGCAGGCGGGGTCGTCGGCGGCGAGGCCGCCCTCCTCGGCGATGGCCCGGGCGAGCGCGGCGGTGTGGCGCAGCCACATGGTCTGGGCATAGTCGCGCAACGCGGGCGTTCTGGTCACCAGGTCGGCGAAGGCGGCGAAGCCGGGGTCGCCATCGGGGGCGGCCAGCCGGGTGGTGAGGGCATGGTCGCGCAGCGCGGCCGGGATGGACAGGCCCGCGCGCCGGTCGCGGACGGCGGCGATCAGGCGGGCCTCCTGGTCCAGCTCCTCGTCGAAGACCAGGGCCTCCTTGACCGGAAAGTGCTTGAACAGCGTGGTGGTGGACACGTCGGCGGCGTCCGCGATCTCGCGAATGCCGACCGCGTCGTATCCGCGCTCCAGGAACAGGCGCAGCGCGGCGCCGGCGATGGCCTGCCGGGTGGCGGCCTTCTTGCGCTCGCGGCGCCCCATCGGCGCAGTGTCGGGCGCGATGTCGGGCGTGATGCTGGGCATACCCGGCATCCTACCTCTCCGGTTAACCGACTTCAAAAGTTGTGTTGTTGCACTTATTGAGTCGGTGTGCTTTTCTGGAGCGCCCCCACGACACGAACGGAGCACCACCATGACCACCGCGACACCCCGCATCGCCATCGTCGGAGCCGGCCCCGGCGGCCTGATCTGCGCGCGCATCCTCCAGCGACACGGCATCACCGCGGCCGTCTACGAGCGCGACCCCGGCCCCGCCGCCCGCGACCAGGGCGGCACCCTCGACCTGCACGCCGACAACGGCCAGCTCGCCCTGCGCGAGGCCGGCCTCCTGGAGGAGTTCTTCCGGCTGGCCCGCCCCGAGGGCCAGGAGATGCGCCAGCTGGACCCGGCCGGCACGACGCTCTTCCACCACGTCCCCCAGGAGGGCGAGCGGTTCAAGCCGGAGATCGACCGCGGCCGGCTACGCGACCTGCTGCTCGGCTCGCTCCAGCCCGGCACCGTGCGCTGGGGCCACACCCTGGAGGCGATCAGCGGCCCCGCCGAAGGCCCCCGGCGGCTGCACTTCACGGGCGGTGCCACCGTGGAAGCCGACCTCGTCATCGGCGCCGACGGCGCCTGGTCCAAGGTCCGCCGCGCCGTCTCCCCGGCCACTCCCCGCTACAGCGGCGTGCACTTCCTGGAAGCCTGGTTCCACGACGTCACCACCCGGCACCCCGCCATCGCCGAGCTCGTCGGCCAGGGCAGCGCCGCCGCGGCCGACGGCGAGCGCGGCCTGTTCGCCCAGCGCAACGGCGGCGACCACGTCCGCGTCTACCTCGTCCAGCGCGTCCCAGCCGACTGGATCGCCGCCGCCGGTCTCAGCCACGGGGCCACCGACGGCATCCGCGCCCTCCTCCTGGAGCGCTACCGCGACTGGTCGCCCCGCCTGCGCCGGCTGATCACCGACAACGAGGGCCCGTACGTCGACCGCCCGATCTTCGCCCTGCCCGTCCCGCACACCTGGGCGCACCACTCCACGGTGACCCTGCTCGGCGACGCCGCCCACCTCATGCCCCCGCTCGGCGTCGGCGTCAACCTCGCCCTGCTGGACGCGTGCGAGCTCGCCCTGGCCATCGCCCACCACGGCACCATCGACGCGGCCGTCCACGCCTACGAGCAGACCATGCTGCCCCGCTCCACGCACCTGGCCCGGCTCCTCGACGGCGCCGCCGACGGGCTGCTGTCCACCGACCTTCCCGACTTCGCCACCGCCGGCGGGATCGAACCGAGCGCCGACGCCAGGCCGGCAGGAAGTCCCGGCGCGACCAGCCGGTGAGCCCGCAGCCCTGATCACAGGACCTGTGCGACGCTCCTGATCCGGGAGGTCGTCAGATCGGCGGCCTGCCGGCCGGGCGGAGCCGTCGCCGCTCACCGGCCGACTCCCGCCATTCGGAAGCGAGGACCGCCCAGAGCTGCTTGTCGTACCGCACACCCTCATACGGCCACGCCTCGCGTCGCACACCTTCCAGCGTCATGCCGAGCCGCTGGGCCACCGCTGAGCTGCGCTCGTTGTCGGCCCGGCAGCGACTCCCCTCGCCGGAGGCCAACGACGATCACGGGGCGGCCACGACGGTCCGTTACCCGAGCAGACCGGCCGGCGGGTCGGCGGGCAGCCCGATCGGGAAGATCCGCGTCTCACCACCGTAGCCGTCGAGGCCGGTGATCACGTTGGCCGCCAGCCAGCGGCCGTCCGGTGACCAGGCCAGCGGCCCGCCGTAGATGCCGCCGCGGCGGCGCGTGACGATCTTGTGGTCGGCGATCCTCCAGACGCACAACTCGTGCTCACCGGGCTCGTAGTACCGGTTCGTGCCGGCCGTTGCCGCCACATAGGCGCCGTCCGGGCTCACCGCCAGACCACTCACCTGTTCCCCGACGTCGGCGATGGTGTCCACGATGCTCACGGTCGACGGATCCAGGACGTGGATGTTCGCGCCCACGCCTGCCACGAACAGCCGGGACTCGTCCGCGGTGAAAGCCGCCGACTCGACGGTGAACTCCGGATCGTCCGCACCGGCGGGCACGACGCCCTCAGCTCTGCCGCAATCGCCGACGAACGCGTCGAGCCAGTAGCCCTCGCCGTAGTCCACGCGATAGCGGCCCGTGCGGGACCGGGCCCTCCCTGGTTGACGCGGCACGTCGACGGAGGCGCGCGCGCCCACGTCGTACGCCCACTGCCCGCCTCCGTGGAACCTAGTCAGCACCACCACGTGCTTCCCGGGAACCCAGGTGAGCTGGGGGAAGAGCCCTATTGTCACGCCGTCGACATCGGCGTGCTCGGTCCAGCCGCCAGTGTCGTAGATCACCAGCCCGTCCTTGTCGCTGGCGACCGCCAGAAAGCGGCCGTCGTCCGAGAAGGCGAGCCCACCCGGCGTGCCCGCCTCCTTGGACCGGCCCGCGAAGGGCATGAGCGTGACCGCGTTGCGCAGGTCCGGGACGTACGCAGCCTCCTCGCGGCGCACGTCGTCGGCAGCCATGGGGTAGGCCGCCGTGCCCCAGGCGTCGCCGACGCTCAACTGCTCCAGCCAGCGCGGATCGGTCACCCGCACGTCGTAATCGGCCTGGACGAGCAGCTCTTCGTCCTTCCAGCCGCCCAGGCGCTCGTAGGAGAAGTCGCTGAGCCGCTCGAAGTCCTCGTTCCGGGGTGGGTGGTTGGCGGTCGAGGTCCGCTCGATGTCCTCGATGAACCACCGGCTGTGGAGGTTGACCCACTCCTCGTTCAGGATCTGGTCCACGGTGATCGCTTCGCCCAGCGGATGCTCCCACCGCCCCCGCTGCCATAAGACGTCGAGGAAGAAGCCGGGCTCATCCGGCAGCGGCGGGCAGGTCCTGGCGCGCGTGTCGTAGTGGACGACGAAGACCTTGAACGTCACCTTGCGGCGCTCGGGGTCGAGCGCGAGCACGCGGACACCGTACAGATCGGTGGACAACTGCGGAACCTCACAGTCAGGAAGAAGGGGTGTGCCGGCAGAAGAATTCTGACATGACTTACCCCTTTCTACTGGACAATCCCCGCACCCTGTGGCCAGCAGCCGAACGAACAGCCGGGAATCGACGGGATTCCTCACGAGAATTGAGATGTCCATCTCGTTGCGCGAAGCGGAATTCCATGCCCTTGCCACTGGGGTCGATCCGCCATCGACCCTGTTGACCTGGGATTGGACCATCTCGGGCGGCAGAATGAGTGCGTGACCGGCCAGCGAGGACGGCCGTTTCGAGTTCTCCGGCGGATGCGGGCGACTTGTGCGAGGAAGAGCTCCTGTCACAGGCCCTTAGAGTCGAAGTCATGGAAAAGAGTTTTCCCGCGGCCGAAGAACTCGCGGCCGCCTTGCGTGCCGGTGAAGTGAGCTCGGTGGAACTGACCGACGAGGCGATCGCCCGCATCGAGCGGGACGACAAGGTGATCAACGCGATGTGCGTGCCGGACGCCGACCGTGCGCGGGCCGCCGCGCGCGCCGCCGACCGGGCCCGCGCGCGTGGTGAGGACCGGCCGCTGCTCGGCATCCCGGTGACGGTCAAGGAGTCGTACAACATCGCCGGGCTGCCCACTACCTGGGGCATGCCGTCGCACCGGAACTTCGTGCCGGCCGAGGACGCGGTGCAGGTGTCGCGGCTCAAGGCCGCGGGGGCGGTGGTGCTCGGCAAGACCAATGTGCCGTTGGGGCTGCAGGACATCCAGACCTTCAACGAGATTTACGGCACCACCAACAACTCGTGGGATCACAGTCGCACGCCGGGCCGGTCCTCGGGTGGATCAGCGGCGGCGCTGGCGTCCGGGTTCGGCGCGTTGTCCATCGGCTCCGACCTCGCCGGCTCGTTGCGCACCCCGGCGCATTTCTGCGGTGTCTACGCGCACAAGCCGACGCTCGGGCTGGCGGCGACCCGCGGCATGGTCGCGCCGCCGGCGCCGCCGTTGCCGGCCGACCTCGACCTGGCCGTCGTCGGCCCCATGGCGCGCACGGCCCGCGACCTCACGCTCCTGCTCGACGTCATGGCCGGGCCGGACCCGCTGACGCACGGCGTGGCGTACGACCTGACGCTGCCGCCCGCGCGCCATGAGCGGCTCGGCGACTTCCGGGTCCTGGTGATCGAGGAGCATCCGCTCCTTCCGACCGGGTCCGCCGTGCGGGCGGGCGTGAACCGGGTGGCCGACGCGCTTGTCGGCGGCGGCGCCCGCGTCGAACGGCGCAGTCCGCTGCTGCCCGATCTGACCGA
The DNA here is from genome assembly GCF_024172165.1 of Nonomuraea thailandensis. Classification (GTDB taxonomy): domain Bacteria; phylum Actinomycetota; class Actinomycetes; order Streptosporangiales; family Streptosporangiaceae; genus Nonomuraea; species Nonomuraea thailandensis. The sequence goes on from NZ_JAMZEB010000002.1 coordinate 4,776,088, forward strand.
AGCCGCGACGCTCTACATGCAGTTGCTGATCTCGGGCTCCGTCGCACGCTTTCCCATCGAATCGCACGAACAGCTGCGGACCCGCGCCGCCGGGCTGAGCGCGGACGACCAGAGTCTCGACTCCGTGCGGCTGCGCTCCATGCTGTTCAGCCACCGCGACTGGATGGAGGCGAACTACCGCCGCGAGGTCCACCGCCACGGCTGGCGGCAGCTGTTCGCCGAGTTCGACGCCGTGGTGTGCCCGATCACGCCGACGCCCGCGTTCCCGCACGACCACGGCCCCAACCCGCTGGAACGGCGCATCGACATCGACGGCGTCGAGTACCCGTACTTCGACCAGCTCGTCTGGGCCGGTCTGGCCACCATGCCCGGCCTGCCGGCCACCGCCGTACCAGCGGGCCGGTCCCCCGAGGGCCTGCCGGTGGGAGTGCAGCTCATCGGCCCGATGTTCGAGGACCGCACCCCTCTGCGGCTGGCCGAGCTGCTCGAACAGCGGATCGGCGGCTTCCACCCCCCGAGATAGAGCCTGATTGCCGGGTGCTGTTTCACGGGTCGGCGCAGGCGGGCAGGCAATGATCATCTGTGCGCGGGCAGGCTGTGAGCCGCCGCCGCTCACGGGGCAACGATCGCGCCGGCCACCGGTACGGAACAACGCGAAAGATCGAACCGCCGCTTAGGTCACCGGTTAACGTTCGAGCTCAAGGGCTTACCGCCGTCAGGGACGCCGGCGACACGCCGGCCGACGGCATCGACGCCCCCGCCGCTGCCCGAGCGCAGTCTCATCCGGCGGGTTCGCGGGTGGCCCGGCCGCCCTTGGACAGCGTGCCCGTGAGGTACATGTACCTGTGGAGCCGGTAGGTCTTGAGGGGCGTGCTGCTGACGAGCTGCTCCTTGTAGAGGATGGCGGCGCGGCCCTTGAGATAGGCCTTGCGCGGCGTGTCGTCGGCGTGGGTGAACTGGATGACGGCGTCGCGGCGGCCGAGGCTGACCGGCTCGTGGAAGTAGCCGTAGCGGAACGGCTTGACCCGCCTGCCCCGCAACAGCCTGGCGATGGTGTCGGCGGTGTACTGGCCGGCCGGTATGCCGCTCTGGCAGGTGCCGTGAACTTGTCCCCAGGCCGGCCGGATCGCGGCGGCGTCGCCGATCGCGTGAATGCCGGGATGGGACACCGACCGCAGTGCCGCGTCGACCAGGATCAGCCCTCGCTCGTCGGTGGCGATCCCCGCGTCCCTGGCCAGCGGGGACACCGACACCCCCGCGGTCCACAGGCAGACGTCCGACGGGACCTCCTGCCCGTCCTCCAGTTCGACGCGGTCGGGCCGCACCTTGGTCACCCGCACGCCCGCCTTGACGGTGACGCCCAGACGGTCCAGCGCACGATGAAGGTGGGCGCGTGCCTTGGCGCCCATCATGGCTCCCGGCTGGTCGCGGCTGAGCAGCGTGACGTCCAGCCGCGGAAAGGTCTCGGCGATCTCGGTCGCCGCCTCGATCCCGGTAAGGCCGCCGCCGCAGAACGTCACCGTGCCGCCGGCCGCCTCGAGGTCGCGCAGCCGGGCCGCCAGCAGGGTGGCGATCTCCGGGCTGTTGAGGGTGAAACAATGGGCATCGGCCCCTGGAACCTTGCCGGTGTCCGTGGAGCTGCCCAGGGCATACACCAGAGTGTCGTATCGCAGCACCGTCGTACCGCCGTCAATGCCCACCGTGCGGGCCTCGGGGTCGATCGCGGTGGCTTGTCCTCGTACGAACGTGACACCCGTCCCGGCCATGCGGGCATCGGTACGCCGCATCCGGCGAGCGAGCCGGGCGGTGGTCGTCATGCCCGAGTACCCGGCACCGAGCACGACGACATGGTGGTTGCTGTTCATCACTTCTCGCTTTCCGCATCGGAGTCACGCTCAGTTCGTGTCCGGCGGTCGCCTCCGACAACGACGATGCGAGAGCCACGCGATAACCCGCGCTTATGATGAATGCGTCTCCCGCCGGCTGTGGCTCTCCGTAGCCGGCCGCGTCTCGATGAGGGTCTTGACGAAGGCCCGGACCTTGGGCGACTCACCGTCGGCGCGCCGGAACAAGCCGTACTCCACCGGCGGCGCGTCGCGGAACGGAACGAACACCAATCCCGGGCGCGCACAGTAGGTCCCCGCCTCGGCCGAAGCCGGGAACAGGCCTCGGCCCGCGAGCACCAGGTTCATGGCGTCCTCCCACACCATGGCCGACGGTCCACGCGCGATGGGTCGCCCGCTGGGCGTGTGCGATGGGAAGTGATGATCCGTGAAGCACCGCGGCGGGCCGGACAGAGGAATCAGCGGTTCGAAAGCCAGGTCCTCCAGCGACACGATCTTCTCCGCGGCGAGCCTGTGCTCGGCGGGCACGACCAGCGCGCGCTGGTGCGAGAAGAACACCGGCCCCTTGACGATGTCCGGCTCTTCGCCGGGCAGCTCGGTCAGCTGTATGTCCCGTTGCCCGGCGCGTAACGCGCCGAATCGATCGTGCAACGGCACCTCGCGGATCTCGACCTGGCAGTCCGGATGCTCTGCCTGGAACGCGTCGGCCGCCTTGAGCACGAGCCTGCCACTCCACGCCGCGGCGAAGCCGACCCGGAGCATTCCGGTGAGGCCCTGCCCCCTCGCCAACGCGTGCGAGACCGAATTCTGGATCAGGCGGTAGCCGGGCACCAAGTCGGTGCGGAGCTGTTCGCCGGACTCGGTCAGCTGCACGTACCGGTTCGTGCGGTCGAAGAGTGCGGCGCCGAACCGGCGCTCCTGTTTCTTGATGGACTGGCTGACGCGTGCCTGAGTCAGGTGTCATCGCTCGGCTGTCCGGCCGAAGTGCAGCTCTTCGGCGAGCGTCAGGAATATCTCGATGTCACGTAGCTCCATGCGGGATCCTGACCGAGGGACGCGAGCCTCTTCCGGCCCTTTCTCGTCCGGGCGAGGCCTGCCGGGAACGGACGGTCAGGCCATGCCGCGTCATCGCACGGTCGCAGGGGTCTGGCGTTCGTGGTGGAGGGCTACCGCGAGCACCACGAGCCCGACTCCGGCGAGTTCGGAGAGCGAGGGCAGTTGCCGGAGCACCCCGATGCCGATCACTGTCGCCGTGGCCGGAAGCAGCGCCACGAGCAGCGCGTACGTGGAGCGGGCCATGCGTGCCATGGCGAGTTGATCGCACACGTACGGAATCACCGACGAGCAGATGCCCACCCCGATCCCGGCGGCGAGCGTGACCGGCTCGATCATGGCGGGAGCGGCCTGCCAGAGGCCCGCGGGCGCGACGAACACCCCGGCGACGAGCATGGCGGCGGCCAGCCCGTCGATGCCGCCGACGCCGCGCACGCCGCGCGCCGCCCGATGGGCCAGCACGATGTAGGCGGCGAACAGCGCCGCGTTGGCGAAGGCGAACGCCAGACCCAGCGGCTCCCCGGTCAGCCGGACGCCGGTCAGCACGTAGACACCGCTGACGGCGGCCACGAGGGCCACGAGATTGCGTACGGTACGGGCGCCGAGCGCGGCCAGCACGACGACCGGCAGAAACTCGATCGCGGCGACGGTCGCCAGGGGCACGCGCGCGATCGCCAGATAGAAGCAGACGTTCATCGCCGCGAGCACCGCACCCCAGGCGATGATCGTACGACGCCCGCCGGCGTCGAGCCGGGCCAGTGCCCGCCAGGGGCGGCGCCAGAGCGCGAAGACGAGTGCCGCGCTCCAGATCCTCAGCGCCGCGACCCCGAGTGGGTCGAGCCTCGCGAACAGGAGCACGGCGAAGGCCGGACCGAGGTAGTGGAAGACGGCGCTGCCGATGAAATAGGTCCATGCAGGCGCCTTGGACAGGACGGCGCGAGGGCCGATGGGCGGCATGGCCCCATTTTCGACAAGCCCCTAATTTAGGAGAATGGCGAATCGAAAGATCAGGCCCGATCGGGCGTACGAACCCAAGGAATTGGACGCGCTCGACCTTCGAATCCTTTCCGAGCTGCAGCTCGACGCCAGGGTGAGCCTCGCCGAGCTGGGCCGCCGGATCGGCCTGTCGCCCCCCGCCGTGAGCGATCGGGTGCAGCGGCTGGAGGAATCAGGAGTGATCACCGGCTATCGCGCCGAGATCGACCCGCGGGCCGTCGGCTTTCCGGTCACCGTGATGGTGCGCATCCGCCCGGCGTTCCGGGAGCTGCACCGCATTTCCAAGATCGCCAAAGAGGTTCCCCAGATTGTCGAGTGCTACAGGATGACCGGTGACGACTGCTTCTGCTTCACGATGCACCTGCGGACGGTCGACGAGCTCGAACCGATCCTCGACCTGTTCACACCGTACGGGCACACGACCACCTCCCTCATCCACACCGCGCCCGTGCCCCGCCGCCCCCTGCCCCTGGAATGAGAGCCGGGCCGCGTGGCGCGCCGCTGCCGGACGGTGAGCACCACAACCGGGAGAGCGAACTGGTTCGACCACCTTGGCGATTCGACGACCCCGTGACGCCGTTCGTTGAGAGCATGGCGGGCGTGACCTTCCACCATGAGATCGCCGCGCACCAGCGGAACGGCGAGCACGTGCCGCTGATCGAGGCCGATGCGTGAGAGCTGCCGCCGTAGCCCTGGGCGGGGCCGTCACCGCCCTGGCCGGGGTGTGGATCGTCGCCCGGGCCTGGGCCACCTGCGACGTGGGCGTCTCGGGGCTCGCGAACCTGCTGGCACTGATGTTCTACGCCGCTCCACTGTGGGCACTGGCGACCCTCACCTGGTGGGTCGGCACCGGCCTGCCGGGGCGACGTGTCCTCCTGGCGCGCCTCGCGGTCTCCGTGCTCGGCTCATTGGCCCTGATCTGGGCTTTCATGGCCTGGCAGCACTCGCCGGGCGGTGACTACCCGGTGTCCTCCTGCCCGGACAACGTGCCGCCGTGGTGGCCCCGCTGGCTGCCCCTGCGACCCGGCCGTTCCGGCGCTGCACACACGTTCTCGAACGTGTGCCACCAGCGCGGAACGTGAGGTGTCGTCGCGGGAGACCTCACGTTCCGCGGTGCTGTGCGGGAGATGAAGGCCGGGGCACCACTCGCCGGCGACAGGCGCCGCGCGCCCGGCCCGCACGGGCCTGCCCGCTACGGGTTGCCTGATCGGCAGACGGGTGAGGTGCGGAACTCGACGGACGCGCCGGTGGCGTCGCTGATCACGCTGCGGATGTCGTACCTGAAGGTGGGCTGGCAGCCGATCCCGACGAAGGTCCGGTTGTCGAACGCGGGGACGTTGAAGCCGTTGACGAACCAGCGGATGGCGACCGGCGCGACGGCGCCCGTGAACGAGACCGAGCAGAGGAAGCGCCGCGCGAGCGGCTCGCAGCCGCCGCCGGTCAGGGTCAGGCTCGACGACGCCGACGCGGAGGACGAGAGCACGCCCGGGGCGACGAGCAGACCGGCCGCGAGCACGGCGGGCATAGCGATCTTGGACAACCTGCGCATTCCTGTCTCCTTCTGGATGACTGGTGTGACAGACCCCCGTCTAACCCCTTGCTTCGTTCTCGCGGTCGTCCTGGATGACGCTCTGGTCGGGACGGGGATCGGTTCTCACCATGAAGACAGACGTGAAGGCGGTAACCATGGACATGAGCCTCACCGCACTGTTCGACGGATGCCCGGGGAACACGCCGAAGGGGCTGCGCCTCCTCCCCACCGCCTATTCGTCTCCCGCCCGTTCCCGGAGCGGGCCTCTGGACGCCCTCCGATCCGCCACGATGATCAGTGCCCCCGCGACGGTCCCGGCGAAGTACGGTGACGGGACGAGCAGCACCCCGCCCACCAGGCACCACGCCGCGAGCCCCCACCCGATCCCGGCCGGCACGGCCACCCCGCGTCCGGCGAGATGCCAGACCAGGCAGCCCAGGAGGACCAGCGGCACGGCGAAGCTGCCGGGACCGGCCCAGAAGGCGACCTGATTGTCCAGATTCCCTCCTTCGCCGGGGAAAAGCGGGACGGCCGCCCACAGCCCCCGGTCCGCCCAGCCGGCGACGTCGTCCCGGCTGATGACGGTCAGCAGGGACAGGTGTCCGGCCCCCAGCACGAGCATGATCCCGGCCGACCAGCGGAGCAGCCGCCTTCCGGTGTTCATCGTGACGTCCTTTCCAGCTGGGCGCGCCAGGCCCGCTTTCCTTGCCGGGTCAGTGCCGGGTGACGAAGAGGTGCCGGAACGGGGCGATGGCGACCGTGCAGAGGCACCCGAACAGGCCGTCGGGCTCGACGAGGACGGCCATCCGCGTCGCGGGCCCGCGTGAGCTCGTGAACGCGCCACGGGAGGGACGCGCGCGCGGGTCTGAGGAGCCTCATGAGAGATCTCGTCCGGCCATCATGGCCAGCAGCGTGAGCTGGTCCAGGTCGGGCGTGGCGTCGGGGTCGAGCTCGCGGTAGCGGCGGTGGAGGTTGACCACGATGCGCTCGGCGTCCAGCCAGGTGGCGTACTCGTCCAGGTCGACCTTCTCGATCGCCTCGGCGAAGGACAGCCCCTGGGCGTGGGCGGCATCCGCCTGCTCCACCACGTGAGCGAGGTAGCCGCGTACCGCGCGGACGCCGTCGGGGTCGGTGACCGGGCCGTGGCCGGGGACGATCGTGGCCGCGCCGGTGGCGATCATCCTGTCGCAGGCGGCGATCCAGCCGCCGATCGGGCCGCTCCACACGATCGGGGTGCAGCCGACGAACAGCAGGTCGCCCGCGAACAGCACGTCCGCGTCCGGCACGTGCACGACCGAGTCGGCGGCGGTGTGGGCCGGGCCGAGGTCCATCACGCGGACCTCGCGGCCCCCGACGTCCAGGATCAGCTCCCCCTCGTAGGAGCGGTCGGGCAGCCGCAGGCGGATGCCGCTGAAGTCGAAGGCGCCGAAGCGCTCGCGGAAGTACGGCGTCGCCGGGCCGAGGTCCACGACCTGGGTGGCGGTCAGCATCTCCGGCGGCAGCTCGTGCCGCATCTCGGTGCAGGTCGCCGCCGCGGCGATGATCTCGACGGTCTCCCCCAGCAGCTGGTTGCCGTGGGTGTGGTCGCCGTTGGCGTGCGTGATGACCGCGTGGGTGAGCGGGTGCCGGCCGGTGATCCCGCCCATGGCGGCGAGCATCTCGGCCGTGAGCGGCAGGTCGAACAGGGTGTCGACCAGGAGGGACGCGCCCTCGCCCGCGATCAGGCCGGCGTTGCTCCAGCCGTACCCGCCGTCGGGCAGCAGCCACGCCCACACCCCAGCGCCCACCTCGTGCAGGCCGCGCGTGTAGGGCAGCCGCGACGGGGCGCGGTTGACCCGCGGGCGAGGCGGCCGCCGGTCGGGGTTGTGCCGGGGCGCCAGCCGGTACGGCGCCGCCGACGCGCGCACGCTCTGCCGGGTCGCGCCCAGCCCCTCGACGGTCAGCTCGACGACGTCGCCGTCGCGCAGCCAGCCGGGGAAGGAGGCCGGGTCGGCGAGTGACAGGTGCTCGACGAGACAGCAGCCGGGGACCGTGCCCGAGCCGAACACGTCACCGGGCAGCAGGTCGACGCCGCGCGAGGCGTACGAGACGACCTCGCCGAAGCTCCAGTCCATGACGTCGGTACAGCCCGAGCCGATGGTGCGGCCGTTGACCTTGGCCTCGACGCGCAGGGCGAGCCTGCCGCCGCGGCGGCAGGACGCCAGCTCGTCGGGGGTGACGAGGAACGGGCCGAGGGTGGTGGCGCCGTCCTTGCCCTTGGCCTGGCCGATCGCCAGCGGCGACTCGCGTAGCTGCAGGTCGCGGGCCGACCAGTCGTTGTAGATGGTGTAGCCGATGATGTGCTGCTCGGCCTGCTCGGGGGTGAGGTCGCGGCCGCCGGGGCCGATGACCGCGGCGATCTCCAGCTCGAAGTCGAACCAGGCGCTGCCGGGGGAGATCGGCACGTCGTCGTACGGGCCGACGATCGTCGCCGGTGAGGCGAAGTAGAAGGCGGGGATCTCGTACCAGACGTCCTTGAGCGTACGAGGCGCGCCGGAGGCCTGCTGGCAGTTGCGCATGTGCTCCAGGAAGCACAGGCAGTCGCGGACGGACGGCGGGCGCGGGATCGGCGCGCGCAGCTTCGCGCCGGCCAGCGGGACCGGCCGCTCGTTCGACGCTAAGGCGGCTTCCCCGGCGGCGCGCAGCCCGTCCGTGCCCCGGCTGATGAGCTCGATCAGGCCGACGCCCGGCGGGACGGGGTGGATCAGATCCTCGCCGAGCACGCCGGTGCGGTCACCGGTGCCGGTCGCGTAGGTCACCCAGCGCATGGAACCTCCTCGCTTCTATGTTGGCCGACATAGAATATAGCGGTCAGCACATACTCCGCTCGGTGGCATACCCGTGCCTCGCCCGCGCCGCCGGGCGCCGTGCATGACGTGACAGCCGCCCGGAAGGCCAGGCCGCACCCGTGCAGGCGATCCTGGTGCTGCAACTCAGGTGCTCAGCCCGTGCCCCAGATCGGCCGTTCGGGGTCGGCGGGGGGCAGCTTCGACAGGGTCGCGGCGAGGCCGGCCCAGTCGGCCACCTGCACGTTGTCCGCCATGAGACGCAGGCGCCCGGCGATCTCCTGGTGGGCGTCGAGCAGCACGTCGACGCCCTCGATGATCTGGCCGGTGACCGCCTCGTACCCGCTGCCGCCGCCCTGGCCCTTCAGGAACGTCGTGCCCTCCTGGGTGCCGCCCCAGAAGTCGCCGATGGCGTTCAGGTCGTCGGCCGCCGCGGCGACGAACCTGCGTAGGTCGCTCCGCTCGGTCTCGAACGCGGTCGCCGCCGAGCGGAGCTGCTTCTTGTGGATCTCCATGCCGCCTCCTCAACCTCCGGCCGGCTTGTGCGCCATGGTGAAGTACAGCAGCACCCGGCTCAGGGTCTGCTCCCAGGTGGGGACGAGCTCCGCGCCCGACTGCCCGTTCAGGGCCTCGTACGCGGGGCCGTACCCTGCCGATCCGCCGGCCAGGCGGCTCAGGAAGTACTGGACGTCCAGGTTCGAGGTCGCCTTCCTGGCCAGCGGCATGGCCGCGTCGAACACCCCGTAGAAGGCGACCGACGCGGCGAACTCCTTCATCGCCTGCGTCGCGTTCTCACCGAGCGAGCCGGGGTCCTCCCCGCGCAGCGCCTTGACGCCCGCCACGACGCCCACGTCGCCCACGGCGAAGAAGGTGCTGCCGATCGTGTACTCCGTCAGCTTGCTGAGCACGATCTTGGCGATGCTGTGCTCCAGCAACTTCGCCAGCAGCCGGGCCTGCGCCCGCCGGATGAGGATCTGCGTGATCTCGTACGCCCAGCCCGCCTGCCAGGGGAAGGTGGTGATGAAGACGAAGCTCGCCAGGTTGGCCAGGGCCAGCGTCCAGTACGCGTCCCTGGCCGCCTCGAGCGTCTCGGCGAAGTCGTCGCAGGCCGTGCCGTTGTCGCGGCACCGCTTGGCGAGCCTGGCGGTGAAGGCGTTCTCCTCGGCCTGCGGGTAGAGCGCGGCGGTCACCGTCTTCTTGAACTCCTCCACCCCGGCCCCGTCGTTCTTGCGCCACACCGACTGCGCGGCGGGGTAGGTGCGGTCGGGGCTCTTCTCGATCCGGTCGGCCAGGCGTTTCCAGACGGCACCCGCCTGGCGCGCCCGGTCCGGATCGCCCTCGGGGTAGGGCGTGGCGAGCATCTTGAACACGAAGGCCGCGATGCCCAGGGTGCCCAGGCCGTAGATGCTCGCGCGGCCGGGGCTGACGTTCAGCGCCACCGGGTACTGCCCGTGTCGTCCTCGTTCAGCAGCGTCCCGGCGATGAACGGCGCCACCATGTCGTTGGCCTCCTGCTCGGCGGCGCGCGCAGCCCGCCCGGCGGCCTCCATGATCGCCGCCGCGAGCTGGTCGGAGCCGAGCCGCATCGCGCGGGGATCGATGCTGAGCCCTGCCAGCGCCCCGGTCTGCGTCACCTCCACCACGACGCGCCCCTCGGCCGCCTCGCCCCGGCCCACGACCGAGGTGATCCGGTCGCGCAGCCCCTCGATCGCCGTCAGCTCCTGCTGGAAGTCCTTCAGCAGCCGGCCCAGCTCTGGGTCGCCGGCGGTGCTGAACGGCTCCGTCGGTGGTGTCATCCCGCCTCCCGGTCGTTCAAGCGAAGTTCACAACATACTGCTAAAACAGGGCGGAAATATCGGTTATTAGTGATCTTCAGGCCACCACGACGACCTTCCCGGCCAGATCCAGCACCCGGTCCGGGCCTTCAGGCCGGATCTCGCGCGCTCTCGCCGGCCGCCCTCACGGCGACTCCGCCCGCTCTTCGCCGTTCCCGGCGGGAGGAACGTCCGGGCGGCTGTTCGCCGGGGCGAGGCCGGCGAGTGCGGTGTCGACGATCAGGTGGATGTGTTGCGCGTCGGCGGGCCGCTGGCGCATGAGCCAGTGGTAGTAGGCGGGGCCGTAGAGCATTTCGATCACGAGGTCAGGGGTGAGGTCGGGACGGATCTGGCCTCGGCGTTGCGCGCTCTGGATGCGCTGGGTGGCGGCGCTCGTGAGGTGGCTGATGAGCCGGTCCCACAGGGCGCGCGCGAGTTCGGGGTCCTGCTGGGCCTCACCGATCAGGGCGGCGTAGTGAGGGCCGGTGTCGGGACGGAAGACGGTGCCGGCGGCAGCCGTGATCTGCGTCTTGAAGTCGGCGGCCACGTCGCCGGTGTCGGGGAAGGAGGCGTCCACGGTCATCGCGGACAACAGCCCGTCCAGCAGAACGGCGGACTTGGAGGGCCACCACCGGTAGATGGTGTTCTTGCCGACTCCGGCACGGGCGGCGATACCTTCGATGCTCAGCTTCCGGTAGCCGACCTCCCGGCACAGCTCCAGGGCGGCTCGGACGATGGCCTTGGCTGATTCCTCGCTGCGGCGTTCGGGGCGTCGGGTCGGCATGCCCTCAGCATATCCGTCAGGCGGCACGGATCGTTCCGTGTTGACTCGCACAGCCTGAGCCCTCCATACTCAGGCGGAACGGAACGTTTCGCGTCGCTTCAGGCGAGAAAGAGGGATACCCATGTCGGAACGCATGACCACGATCTCCGAACCCGTGGTGCAACGTAACGGGCAGGCGGCGACCGTCGACGATCTGGCACCACTGGCCTTCGCCGGCTATGCCCACTTCACCGCCATGCAGGTGCGGGAGGGCAGGGTTCGGGGTCTCGACCTGCATCTGGAGCGGCTGCGCCACGCCTCGGTCACGCTGTTCGGCCAGGCGCTGCCCGACGATCGGGTGCGGTCCCATGTGCGGGCGGCGCTGGAGGCGGGCCCGGCCGATCTCTCGCTGACGGCCACGGTGTACTCGCCGGCGGGCGAGTTCACGGTGGCCGGCGCCGACGTGGCACCTGAGCTGCTGATCCGCACAGGCCCGGCCGCGTCCGGCCCGCGGGGGCCGTTGGCCCTGACCACGGTCGAGCACGAGCGAGTCCTCCCCGCCGTGAAGCACGTCGGCGAGGTGGCGAAGACGTACTTCCTTCGCGAGGCCGTCGCGCAAGGCTTCGACGACGCCGCCTTCGTGGACCGCCGGGGCAGGCTCAGCGAGGCGTCGATCTGGAACCTGGCCTTCTGGGACGGCTCCGCCGTGGTGTGGCCCGTCGCCGAGATGCTGACCGGGACCACCATGAGCATCGTCCGCCGGCAACTGCGTCACCTCGCAATCCCCCAGCGTGACCAGGAGGTCAGGCCGGCGGACCTGCCGTCGATGGCCGGGGCCGTGGTCATGAACTCGTGGACGCCGGGCGTGGCCGTTCACCGCATCGGCTCCACGGCCCTGCCCGAAGCGCCGTCCTTCGTGGAGTTGCTGCACCGCGCCTACGAGAACGAACCCCTCACCGCACCGTAGGACCCGACGGCCCGAGCGCCTGCCCCTGAGACCGTTCTGGACGACGATCACCCCATGTGCGAACATGTGTTCGATATTCATCCTCCAGAACGGAGTGCATGTGCACCCCTCCAGCTCTGACCGTGCTCCTGTCTCCCATCGATTAGTCGCCCTGGCCGGGTCCCTGCTCCTGGCAGCGGGCCTGCTCGTCGCCCAGGCGCCCGCCGCCACGGCCGCCGACACCGTCACCGACCTCGGCGTCGCCTCCGACAGGGGCGGCGACGTGGTGGGGCAGAGCGGCAGGATCTTCGTCGCCGCCGACGATCGGATCGTGGTCACCAAGAGCGACGGCGCGCTCATCGACACGATCAGCGGCCTGTCCGGCGCCGTCGCCCTGTCCGTGGCGGACAACGGCAGGAAGGTGTACGCGGCGCTGCGCGATTCGCATGAAGTGATCGAGATCGACATCGCAACACTCGCCATCACCAAGCGGATCGACCTGACCGCGCACCCGTGTCCGTCCACGCTGGCCCAGTCGTACGAGCGGTTGTGGGTCGGATACGGGTGCGGCCAGGCGGGGGAAGGAGGCGTCGTCGCCCTCGACCTGTGGACGCCGGCACCCACCCCCGCCCCGGTCGGGCCAGGCGCCACGCAGCCTCCGCTGCTCGCCGTCGCCGGGAGCACACTGGTGGCGGGGGAGCCGGGAGCCGGCTCCGCCTCGGTCAGGGTGTACGACGTCAGCACCACCCCGGCCACCCCGCGCGGTGAGATCCGCGCCGAGGAGTCCCTACGGGACCTCGCCCTCACCGACTACGGGTCGGCGGCGTTGTCGGCGTTGGCCGACACCCGCCGGTTCGACGCCTGGGACACGACGACCACGGCCAGGACCCGCGCCTACGACGGCGGCGAATTGAGCGAGCACGGCCTGCCCACCGCCGTCGCGGCCAGCCCGAACGGCGCCTACGTCGTGGGCGGCCGGAACTCCCCCGCGGGCGACGCGGCGGAACTCGTGGTGTACGACCCGGCCACGGCGGAGGTGATCTACTCGGCCGGCCACCAGGGCAAGGCACTGGTGGCGGGCAGCATCGCCTTCTACGGCGTGCTCACCTATGCGGTGCTGAAGGAGCCCGGCACCGGGCGGATGCACCTCTGGCGGTTGCCGCATTCGCCGTACCACGCCTCCTCCCTGACCATGACGGCTCCCTCCGAGGCGACCGCGCTCAAGCAGCTGACCATCAGCGGGCAGCTCACGCTGAGCACCGGCGCGCTGCCCGGCGTACAGACGCTCGAGCTGTACAGCCGGCTCCCCGACGGCACCTCCAGGCCCTTCCAGGAGATCACCACGGAGGCGGACGGCACCTACCAGTTCACCGACACACCACCGAAGTGGGGGTCGTACGAATATCGGGTCCACTGGCCGGGCAACTCCTGGTTCGGGGGCAGCGGCGCCTCGGCGACCGTCGAGGTGGGCCTGTACCAGCCGGTGCTCACCGTGACCGGCCCGGCGACCGGCGTCGTCGGAGAGCGACTCGAATTCACCGGATCCTTCGCCGCCGACGGCATCACCTTCCCGCGCGCCTTCGTCACCGTCGTCCGCAGGGTCTCCACCCCTGATGGCACCACCTCGACAGGCCTGGCCAAGCCGACTCCCACCGCCGACGGGTCGTTCAGCTTCGCTGACACGCCGGCCGCGGCCGGCAAGTACACGTACGTCATCCAGCTGCTGGGGACCTCGACCATGGAGGGGGCGAGAACCACCCACGTGGTCGTGGTCACCCAGCCCCCCGCGTAACTCCCGACCGGGTGACGGCATCCGTAGTCGCCGTCACCCATGTCGTGGCGCGATCGCCTGGCCGAAGCCGCGTTCGCCTTCGCTGCGTTCGCCTTCATCTGGGCCGCCAGGACGGGGATCAGGTCTCGCGGCCGGCAGCACCCTGCTCGGCCCACATGGCGCACTCCTTGACGAAGGCCAGCTGCCGCAGGTGCAGCGCGATCCCGAGAGTGTGGTGGTCGATGCAGTGACCGGTACGGCGAGCGACGCTCGCGTCCACGAAGGGCGCCGAGGTGAACATCTCGGCGAATCTGGCGACGTTCTCCGGGCCGCCGGCCCAGAGGGCGTCGAACTCGGCGAGCGCGTTGTGCACGGGCACCCGTACCCGCGGAGCCACCTGGGGAAGCTGCTCCCGAGGCCACGCCGGCGCCTGGATCAGCTCCCGTACGGGAGCCGGCGCGTAGGAGCCGCGAGCCTGGCTCAACGCCTCGGCACTGTAGGTGGACACGGGCCCGAACATGATTCGGTTCCGCTGGGCGCCGGGCAGGTCCACCGTCTCGTCCCGGGGCAGGGAGCCCAGCGCCTCGGCCGCTCCGCCCCGCGGGATGACCGCGCCCACTCCGGTGGCCGACACCCCGATCAGCGGCCAGCCTGGCTCGCACGCGGCGATCATCAAAGCGATCATGCCACCGATCGAGTGGCCCACCAGGAACACGCCGCCTGCCCCGTACCGATCGACCGCTTGGCCGATGGCAGAGCCGAGCAGTTCCGCGTGCCGGCCGAAGGTGTTGGCATCGGGTTCCAGCGGCGAGCTGCCGCCGTAGCCGGGACGGTCGAAGGCCACGACCGAGTAGCCGTTGCCGGCGGCGACGTCCAGGAACGAGCCTTCGGGCCCACCCGCCACGTCGAAGTAGCGCGCGGTGTACGTGCCACCGTGCAGGGCGACGATCAGCGGCTTGCCACTCGCCGCAGCAGGACCGGCCGCGAGCGCCGTGATCCTGTATTGATCGGCCTTGAAGGCCGGGTTCTCACGCTGCTCGGCCATCATCGCCTCCTGCCGAAGGGATGTGAGGTGTCCCCGCTCACCCAGCCGCGGGCCAGGGCTCCTACGCCGGAAGGGCCCGTCGCCTTGGGGACGCCCCCGTCATCGGAGCCAGGACCTGCGACAATAAGCGCTTTTCATCATGACACTGACCATCCTGCCATCACGAGCCGGCGGACTCTCGCGGGGCTGCGAGTCGAGCGACCGTCCATCGTGCTCCCGGTGGCCGGAGTGCCGAGCTCTTGGACATGTCCGCAGGCCGATGACATCCTCACTCGGACCGCCACCCCCGATGCCGGTCCTGCGCCGCCCCCCATGATGCATCAGATACAGCAGGCGAACCGACCGCGATCTTGCCCGTGCCGCCGCGTCGAGCAGTTCGAAGAGGACCTCGTCTCGGCCGAGGCCACGGCGCGGACCCGTTGCGGGACGGGCTCGACGTGGCCGATCCCGGCGATGGCCTCGGGGTGGTCACGCACGAGGCTCTGCTCGCCCGCGTTTTCCCGGATACGCGCCGGCGCGCGGGCTCTGAGCCCGCGCGCCGGGAGTGTCAGGCCGTTTCCCGCTTCGGGAGCTTCCACCCGGGACGGGGGAAATGGCAGGTGTAGCCGCTGGGGTACTTCTGCAGGTAGTCCTGGTGCTCGGGCTCGGCCTCCCAGAAGTCGCCCGCCGGGGTGACCTCGGTGACGACCTTGCCGGGCCACAGGCCCGAAGCGTCGACGTCGGCGATGGTGTCCTCGGCGACCCGCTTCTGCTCGTCGCTGGTGTAGAAGATCGCCGAGCGGTAGCTGGTACCGATGTCGTTGCCCTGGCGGTCCTTCGTCGAGGGGTCGTGCACCTGGAAGAAGAACTCGAGCAGCGCGCGGAAGTCGGTCTTGTCGGGGTCGTAGACGACCTCGATGGACTCCGCGTGGGTGCCGTGGTTGCGGTAGGTGGCGTTCGGGACGTCGCCGCCGCTGTAACCGACGCGCGTGGACACGACGCCGGGCTGGTGGCGGAACAACTCCTCCATGCCCCAGAAGCAGCCGCCGGCGAGGATCGCCTTTTCGGTGGTCACGTCGTCTCCCTACTTGTCGTCGATGTCACTGGTGAACAGGGTGCGGTGTTCGCCGTACCCCTCCTGCTCCAGGTCGTCGAGGTGGATGAACCGCAACGACGCGGAGTTGATGCAGTAGCGCAGCCCGCCCCTGTCGCGAGGACCGTCGTCGAAGACGTGCCCGAGGTGGCTGTCCCCATGCAGCGAGCGGACCTCCGCCCGGATCATCCCGTGGCTGAAGTCCTCGCGCTCGACGACGTTCGTCTTGGTGATCGGCTTGGTGAAGCTCGGCCAGCCGGAGTGACTGTCGTACTTGTCGACCGACGCGAACAGCGGCTCGCCGGACACCACGTCGACGTAGATGCCGGGCTCGTGGTTGTCCCAGTAGGCGTTGGCGAACGGGCGCTCGGTGCCGTCCTGCTGGGTCACGCGGTACTGCTCCGGGTCGAGCCGCGAAACGGCTTCCGGGTTCTTGTGGTACTGGGTCTGCCGGGGCACAACTTTCCCTTCCCGGCCTTTCGGCACGAAGCTGGGGAACCAGGTGAAACGCTCCTGGACGCGCAGATAGAGACACTCCAGGGGCCGGTTCTATTCCTACGGACGGTCGCCCGTCGGTCACCGTGCCCGACGACCCTGTCGCCGGCCGGCCTCCCCAGCCGGCTCGGCGTGCCGCAGAGCGCCGGCCAGGAGGTTGCCCGGCACGCGGATCAGCTGCATGCGCCAGCCGGCGGATCTCCAGCCGGGCAGGCGCGTCCTGGGCGTCGTCGAGCTCCCCTGAGCGGGCCATGTCGCCGTCGGTGTTCGGTGGTGGACCAGCAGAGCCCGTACGGCGGTGCGGATCACCCTGTCGGCGTGGTCGGCCGGGCCACACCATTTCACCGGAGCCGCTTCGATACCGGCGCGATCCCCGGCCCAGGCCACGTAGCCGTCCGGGCGGTCGCGCAGCCACGCGCCGACCCCGAACCAGCCGTCGCCGAACGGGAGGGTCACCACCACGCCCCGCGTGCCGGCCTGGGTGATGGGCGGCGGCTCGGAGGCGGGGATGCGGACATCGGCCAGCAGCATGGGCAGGCTGTGGGCGGCGCCGGCGAAGCCCACCTCGACCAGGTCGCGGACAGTGCTGTGAGCGCCGTCGGCGCCGGTGACGTACCTGGCCTCCGGCTCGCCTCCGTCCTCAAGTTTCAGTCGTACGGGTTCGGCGTCCTGGGCCAGGCCGGCCCACATGGGCGTTGCGGCGGATCTGCACCGAGTTCGGCGGCCCGCTGCTGCAGGACCTTTTCGGTGACGTTGCGGGGCACCAGCAGCAGCATCGGGTACCGCGTGTCCAGCCGCCCGAAGTCGATCCGTGACTGCGTAGGCGGGATGCACCTTCCTGAGCGGTGCGCGGCCTGCGGGCGTTTCACTTCGACGTGCACTCCCCTCACGCGTTCCCTTCGCCGAGGTTCGGGAGTTTCTCCATGTAAGAGACGGCCCGGCGAAGGAGCGGAATGGTGACCGACCCGCCTCCTACGAGGGCGATCTGCAGCGCCTCGAGCACCTGATCACGATCTGCCTGCTCTTCGTCACATCGTTCGAGGTGGTAGTAGACGCATTCCTCGCAGTCCTTCATCACGGACACCACGAGGCCGAGCAGTTCCTTGACCGAGACGGGCAGGGCGCCGGGCGCGTACGCCGCTCCGTCCAGCGAGAAGAAGGACTCGAACAACGAGCCGCTGCCGCGCAGGCGCTCATTTCCCTCGGCTCTGGCTCTGCGGAAAGCGTCCGGAGAAGGCGTCACAGTCAGATGTTCGCGGGGATGAGGTGGGGCATCGGCCTGAGGGCCTGTGGGGCTGGACATGTGGGCATTCTGTTCCGTCGATGAGTTGAGCACCAACGATGATTTCTGCACCGAATATCAGGGAGGCTTATGCTGCCCGCAGTGCCATGTGCGGCCTCGACCACGGTTCTTCCGCCGTGGACGGCCTGCGCGCCTGCCACCCGCGTCCGCTGCCCGGTTACTGGGCTTACGCATCAGGTGCTCCGGCCCGATGTCGCTTCCGTGAAGGTGCGCCACGTCCATCGGAACCCCGATCGGACGGAGGAGGTCGGCACGCCCCTGTTCGTCATGGCGAAGGAGGACGGGCAGTGGCGCTTGACCGCTTGCCAGGACACCAGCGTGCTCAGCGCCGACTGAGCGCATTCGACGGCGAAACGCTTCCAGCGGCGGCGGAGTGTCGGGACGCCGGCCGCCCCGCTGGATGACCGAGCGGGTCCGCGACGCGATCTGCAGGCAGTCCGGCGGGTGGCGGAGCGTTGCGGACCGTGCGGTCGCGATTGTCCATCACGTCGGGCACGTTCGCGCCATGGGGGCAGGTCGATGTACGCGTGCCAGCCGGCGGCGCCGTGGCGGGCACGGGGGCTCTCGGGTCGGCCGCGTGAACGCCCACGCCACACAAATACCGTGGCGAAATAATTCGCCACGGTATTTGCTGTTCACCTTTTCAGGCGGGCGACAACAATTTCGGACTCAATCACCGATCGTCATGCCAACCAGATTCCCGCGCGCTAGTTCCAGGCGCGAAGGAAGTCGGACTTGTCGTGATCCCACTTGTTGTGGTGGTGATCGGACTCGTCGTGACCCCACTTCTGGGGCTTGTCGTCGTCGTACTTGTCGATCTTGCCGTAAACGAACTTGCCGAAGACGACCTTCTTGTGGCCCCACTTGCCGTGGCGGTGGTCGGACTTGTCGTGATCCCACTTGTTGTGGTGGTAATCGGACTCGTCGTAGCTCCACTTTTGGGGCTTGTCGTCGCTGTACTTGTCGATGTTGCCGTAAACGAACTTGCCGAAGACGACCTTCTTGTGGTTCCGCTTGCCGTGGTCCCACTTGTCGTGGTGCCGGTCGGACTCGTCTTCGTCCTTCCACTTGTCGCGGTCGGACTCGTCTTCGTCGCCCCACTCGCCGCGGTCGGACTCGTCTTCGTCGTCCCACTCGCCGCGGCCGGACTCGTTCTCGTCGTCCCGCCAGGAGAAACCGCACGGGTGCGAGGCGAAGCCCGTGCAGCCCATGGCCAGCTCCCCTGTCGATGCGGAGCCGGCGTCGGCCTGGGGCGCGGCCGAGCTTGCGCTCGCCACTCCCTGGGCCAGCGGAGCGGACAGGAGACCGGCGGCCGCAGCGGCCAGAGCTAGCATCGCGATACGCCCGTGGCGGGGCGTCCGCGATCGCTGGATTTCGGTATTCACGTGGTTTTTCCGTTCATGGATAAATCGGCGCGAAATCCGGTGCCTGCATCTCGTTAGACATCCGGACGGAAGCAGACATACCCGCCAGGATCATTGTATTTACGCCTATCAAGCTAAACAGCCCACCAAATCCAGCCTCTTCAAAGGGGTCATCATTCAACAACGATTTTGGCTTCGTTTGCATGTCGCGAGACATAGCTAGACGCTCGTTCCAATAAATTCCCATTCAAGCTCCTCGCGACAAGGTGGCGACAAGGAACCCGGCATGACGCTCAAGCGGCGTTGATCTTGCAGTAAATCCGCTTCCTGACCGGGGAGTCCGTTGAGCCCGATGGCATAGCCCCTGCTGATGCGGCGGGCGAACGGCTCGTGGAGCCCGCATCACGGCACCTGGCACGCCATGAAGCGGATGGAGATCCTTGTCACGATCGAGGCGGTGCACCGGAAGAAGGCGCCCTGCCCGACCATGACGAGTTGCAGCGCGCGTTCCGGAGCGGGAAACCGCTGCAGTCGATGGCCTTCGGCGAGATCCTCGACGCGTCTGCATCCGATTCCTTGGGGCTTGCGAAGAACAAGGATGTGGGTGAGACACGAAGCGCGGAGGCGGCGACCGCGACAGGTGCGCGGCTGGCGAGGATCCTGGGGGCGGTGGCGTTGGCCGCCATGGTGGCGTGCCAGGTCATGTCCGGGCTCGACGCCGATCCGGCACGGTTCACCGAGGTGATCGTGGCGCTGCTCGCGGTTTCCGCCTGCTGCTTCGCCGCCGCCGTCTGGGGCGTGGCCGGAGCGGCCGGCGCGTTCGGGGCGGCGGTGCTCATCGGGTACGTGGCTGAGCTGGTCGGGCTGCTGACCGGGTTCCCGTTCGGCGACTACCGCTACAGCGGCCTGCTGTGGCCGCAGGTCGGCGGCGTACCGGTGGCGGTGGCGCTGGCCTGGGGCGGGATGGGGCTGGCGGCGTACGCGGTGGCGGCGGCGATCGTCCCCGTGCCCGGATGGGGGCGGGTGGCCGCCGGCGCGCTCGCGCTGACCGCGTGGGACCTGTTCCTCGATCCGCAGATGGTGCGGATGGGGTTGTGGTCGTGGGCCGGGGAAGGGCCGTACCGGGGGATCCCGGTGAGCAACTACGCGGGCTGGCTGCTGGTGTCGGCGCTGGTCATGCTGGCGATCCAGCGGGTGACCCGCGAGGGCGGGCCGCCGGACGGCCGCGCCCCGCGCGGGCTCTGGAGCGTCTACGCGACGATGGCCGTCATGGAGACGGTCGGCTTCGCCGCGGTGTTCCAGCCGCCGGACCCGCTGGTCGCCGCGGTCGGAGGGATCTCGATGGGGGCGCTCGCCGCGCTGTCTTGGAGGCGGACATGGCAAGGGTGACGGGATGGCCGAGGTGACGGGATGGCCGAGGCGACGGGATGGCCGAGGTGACGGGAGGGCTGGTGTGGCTGCATGGCTGAGGTGACGGTGGTTGGCGGCGGGGTCGGCGGGATGGTGTGCGCGCTGCTGCTGGCCAGGGTGGGCCACCGGGTGCGGCTCTACGAGCGGCTGCCGCGGCTGGGCGGCAAGCTGGCTGAGCACCGCCGCGACGGGTTCACGTTCTCGCTGGGGCCGTCGCTGCTGACCATGCCCGGCCTGTTCCGCGAGCTGGGGCTCGATCGGGAGCTGGTGGAGCCGGCGGAGCTGTGCCGCTACCACTTCGCCGACGGGAGCACGCTGACCGCGCGCCGTGACCCCCACCGCATGGCCGCCGAGGTGGAACGGCTGGCCCCCGGAGAGGGCGACGCCTGGCGGGCCTTTTTCCGGTGGGCCGACGGCTGCCTGCGTGCGGCGGGCCGGACATTCTTCTCGGGGCCGCTCATCCGCCGCTCCGGCGACGCCCGGCCGAGCGACCTGCTGGCCGTCGCGCCCGCCAGCACGCTCGCGGGCCTGGCCCGCCGCTATTTCCGCGACCCGCGCCTGCGCCAGTACGTCGGCCGGTACGCCACCTACGCGGGCTCCAGCCCGTACCGTGCGCCGGCCGCGCTGGGCTGCGTCCCCGCGCTGGAGCACGGCCAGGGTGCCTGGTACGTCCCCGGCGGCCTGCCCCGGCTGGCCGACGACCTGGCGGTGCTGCTGAGGGCCGCCGGAGTGCTGGTCCACCTGTCCACCCCCGTCGCCGGGATCATCAGCGATGAGGGCCGGGTCACCGGAGTGCGGCTGGCCGACGGTGAACGGCGGCGGGCGGACGTCGTGGTGGTCAACGCCGACGCCGCCGAGCTGTACGGCAACCTGCTGCCGGACCGGCGGCGCCTGCGCCGGCTCGCCCGGCTCGGGCTGTCGTCGTCGGCGTTCCTGCTGCTGGCCGGGGTCGAAGGGAGGACTCCCGGGCTGGCGCACCACACGGTGTCGTTCTCGGGGGACTACGAGCGGGAGTTCGCCGACATTTTCGACCGGCGGGAGCCGCCGCTCGATCCCAGCGTGTACATCGGCTGCTCGGCCGTGGACGACCCGTCGCAGGCGCCCGAAGGGGCGGAGAACTGGACGATGCTCGTCAACGTGCCCGCGCGCGATCCGGGGCGGTGGGACATGGGGGTGGAGGCGTACCGGGACCTGGTGCTGGAACGGCTCGCCGCCCGCGGCCACGACCTGTCGGGACGGCTGCGCTTCGTGGACGTCTTCACGCCCGCCGACCTGCGCGACCGGTACGGCGCCTGGGGCGGGGCCATCTACGGCAGCGCCTACCGGGGCCGCCTGGCCCCCTTCGCCCGGCCCGGCAACCGGGGGCCACGCCGCGGGCTCTACCTGGTGGGCGGCTCGACCCATCCGGGCGGCGGCCTGCCGATGGTGACCCTGGGCGCCCGCATCGTGGCCGACCTGGTACGCGAGGACTTCCACCCGAACGAACGCCCAGACGGGCGGCCGGACACGTGGGCGAGCGCACGACCGGACAGGCGACAGGGCCGGCGACAGGGCCGGCGACCGGGCGGATGGGCGGGAACGCGATGAGGCCGTTCACCGCCGCCCGAGCACTCACCGCCGCCCGAGCATTCACCGCCGCCCGGGCACTCACCGCTGCCCAGGCGGTCGCGGCGGCCGTGGTGGTCGCCCGCCTGGCACGCGGCCGGAACCGCCTCCCGCCCCTGCGTCCCGTGCTCCACCCGCCCGCCACCACGACCACCGCAACCGCCGACATCACGGCCACCGACGCTGCCGGCCCCGCTCGCAACGAACAGGCAGCACCCGATACCGCCGCCCGTGCCACACCGGCGGCACCCGCCATCGACATTTCGGTGGTGATTCCGGCGCGGGATGAGGCCGCCCGGATCGGGCCCTGTTTGATGGCCGTGTCGAACGACCCGGCCGTGGCCGAAGTGATCGTGGTCGATGACGGGTCGCGTGACGGCACCGGTGAGCTGGCCGCGTCCATGGGCGCGACCGTCGTCACCGGGGCGCCTCTGCCCGAAGGGTGGGTGGGCAAGCAGTGGGCGCTGCGGCAGGGGGTCGCGGCCGCCCGGGGGCGGGTGGTGGTCACACTGGACGCCGACGCCCGGCCCGAGCCCGGGCTGGTCGGGGCGCTGGTCCGGGCGCTCGACGACTACGACCTGGTGAGCGCCGCGCCCCG
The DNA here is from genome assembly GCF_024172165.1 of Nonomuraea thailandensis. Classification (GTDB taxonomy): domain Bacteria; phylum Actinomycetota; class Actinomycetes; order Streptosporangiales; family Streptosporangiaceae; genus Nonomuraea; species Nonomuraea thailandensis. Next base: position 4,798,522 of record NZ_JAMZEB010000002.1, read on the forward strand.
GTTCGCCTGTGACGGTGCGCTGGAGCAGGCCCTGCACGCCGCCATGCTGGCGACGCTGGTCTACCGGTTCGGCCCCGTCGGCCCGGCGAAGCCGCCGCCACCCCACCGGGTCATCGCCAACGGGCAGTGCCTGGCCTTCCGGCGGGAGGCGATGGCCGCGGCCGACGGTTTCGGCGCCGTACGGGAGAAGATGACCGACGACGTGGCGCTCGCCCGGCACCTGGCGGGCCGCGGCTGGCGGGTGGGCTTCCTCGACGCTGGGGCGCTGCTGGAGGTCGACATGCACGACTCGGCCGCCGAGCTGTGGCGCGAATGGGGCCGCTCGCTGCCGCTGCACGACGTGACGGATCCCGTCCGGCAGGCCGCCGACCTGGCGGTCGTCTGGCTGACGGCGGGGCTGCCGGTGCTGCGCCTGGCCTTCGGCCGGCCGGCCGTGCTGGACGTCGCGCTCCTGGCGGGGCGGCTGCTGCTCACCGGCGCCCTGCGCGGCAGCTACAGCCGTCCGGGGCTCGGCCTGCTCCTGTCGCCCCTGCTCGACCCGGCCGCCGCCGCGCGCCTGACCCAGGCCACGCTCCGCCCGGTGCGCACCTGGCGCGGCCGCACATACCCGCCGGACCGCGTGGGCGCGCAGGGAACCGTCGGCTCGCCGGACCCCGTGAGCTCGCCCGGATCCGGTGGAAGGCCGGGCTCGGTGAACGCGGCATACCCGAGGACTCGGCCGGACCCCGTTGAGCCCACCGGGCCGGGCAACCCTGGCGGGCCCGGCGGGGTCAGCGGCGGCGGGAGCTCAGGGCGGCCTGGCCGAAGCGGAGCCCGATGAGGCACATCAGCGCCCCCGTGGCCGCCACCAGCTCGACCGGGGCGAACAGGAGCTGCAGGACCGGGACGCCGAACACCGCCAGCCGCGCTCCCACCGCGAACGAGCGCGTCGCCACCGCCACCGCGGCCAGCAGCACGATCGCCAGCACGAACGCGGGCGGGCAGATCACCGCCACTCCGCCCGCGAAGGTCAGGATCGACCGGCCCCCGCGGAAGCCGGCGAACACCGGCCAGGCGTGCCCGATCATCGCCGCCGCCACCGCCAGGCACACCGGCACGGCGCCGGCCCCTGCCACCACGCCCAGCGAGGTGGTGTGCACGCCGCTGACCAGCAACGCGAACAGCCCGGCGAACGTGCCTTTGAGCGTGTCACCGGCGAACACCGGAACCGCGGCGCGCCAGCCGAGCTGTTCCTTGACGTTCCAGAAGCCGGGATTGCGGTCTCCGACGGCTCGCGGGTCGAACCCGTGGCGGCGTGCCAGGAGCACCGCGACCGGGATCGAGCCGACCAGATAGCCGACGATGACCGACACCAGAGCTGCGATGACCATCGCCTCGTTCCACCTCATCCGTTACGACACCGTTGACGCGATGCGTCACATGGCCTTCGACCGCCCGCTGCTGCGGCGCACCGGCGGGCTCACGTTCTGGCGGTTGCTGGGCACGGGCCAGGGCCGGGCGATGTCGCTGGGGGCCGACCTGCGCCGCTGGGCCCTGTTCGCGGTCTGGCGGGAGGAGGCGGACCTGGAGGCGTTCCTGCGCGACTCCCCCATCGCCGCCCGCTGGCGCGCGGAGGCGGGCGAGAGCTGGCAGGTCCGCCTCGCCCCGCTCACCTCGCGCGGCAGCTGGGGCGGCCGCGACCCCTTCGGCAGCAGCCCTTCCGGTCGTGCCCCCTCCGGCGGCGACCTCCCCGACGACAGCCTCTCCGGCCGCGGTCCCGCGACGGCGCCGGGGCGGGCCGGGGGTGGGCCCGTCGCCGTGCTCACCAGGGCCTCCATCCGGGTGCGGCGCCTGGTCGCGTTCTATCGCTCGGTCCCGGCCGTGGACGGGCTGCTGCACCGGCAGGACGGGTGCCTGGCCTCCATCGGGATGGGTGAGTTGCCGCTGGCCAGGCAGGCGACCTTCTCCCTGTGGCGGGACCAGCAGGCGATGCTCCACTTCGCGTACGGGGACAACGCCCACCTGAGGGTCACCGCCCAGGTCCGCCGGCACGACTGGTACAGCGAGCAGCTCTTCGCCCGTTTCACCCCGTACGCCAGCGAAGGCACCTGGAACGGCGCGAACCCCCTGGCCTGACCCGGTCACACCGGCTCCACCGCCGCGACCGCGATCCTGGCCGCCAGGTTCTCCCTGGCCAGGGCGCAGGCGACCACGCAGGCGCGGCTGATCGTGGCCGCCGTCGAGGAGCCGTGCGCGATGACCACCACGGAACGCAGCCCCAGCAGCGCGGCTCCCCCATGCGTCTGCGGGTCGTAGCGGCGGGCCACCTCGGAGAGCCGGCCCGGCTCGGCGATGCCTGCCTGCGCGACCATGGTCAGCGCCGTGCGCACGCAGCCTTCGACGTTCTTCAGCACCACGTTGCCGGTGAAGCCGTCGGTGACGATCACGTCCACCAGCCCGGTCAGCACGTCGTGGCCCTCCACGTTGCCGTGGAAGCGCAGCGGCAGGCGCTGCAGCGCCTGCGACGCCCGCACGGCCAGCCGGTTGCCCTTGCCGGGCTCCGAGCCGATGGACAGCAGCCCGGCCACGGGGTCGGGCACCCCGAGGACGGCGCGGGCGTATCCGGTGCCGAGCAGGGCGAACTGGGCCATCATCTGCGGGGTCGGATCGGCGGTGGCGCCGGCGTCCACGAGCACGCTGGCGCCGCCGGTCAGCGCGGGCAGGGCCACGGCGAGGGCGGGCCGCAGCACGCCGGGGGCCCGGCCGATCGCGCGGACGGCCTCGGAGACCACCGCGCCGGTCGAGCCGGCCGACACGAACGCGCCGCCCTCCTGGCGGCGTACCAGGTCGCAGCCCACGGTCAGGCTCGTGGCCGGGCCGCCCCTGCCGGACGCGCCGCGCTCCGACATGGGCACGACGTCGGGGGCGTGCACGATCGGCAGGTCGGCGCCGTGGCGCGCCAGCTCCCGCTCCAGCTCCGGCGCCCGCCCGACCAGCACCACGGGCACGCCGTGCGCCCGCCAGGCGTCCACCGCGCCCGCCACGGTCTCGCCCGGCCCGTGGTCGCCGCCCATGGCGTCCAGCACGACCGGCTCGTCCCCTGCCACGCCGCCCGCGGCCACCGGGCTGGTCCGGATCACCATGCTCGGCGCCACCGGGCTGCTCGGGCTCACCATGCCCGGGGCCACCGGGCTGCTCGGGATCAACGGGCCCGGGGCCACCGGGCTGCTCGGGATCAACGGGTCACCACTCGCCGGGCCGCCGTTCGCCCGCCCGTCGCCGGTCATGGCAGCTCCACGCTCACGCGGCGTTCGGCGCGACCCGCGCCGGCCGAGGCCAGCAGGTGGCGGGCGAAGGCGGCGGCCTTGCGGCGGCGCGGCACGCGTACGCGCCTGGCCAGGACCTCGAAGCCGCCGCGCTCGATCTCGGCGAGGATCCCGCCGTACAGCTCGTACGCGGCCCGGATGCACGGTCGCGACGACTCCACCAGCAGCTCGATGCCCGGCAGCGCGGCCCGGTAGTGGTCGCGGGCCCGCCCCGCCTCGAAGGCGATCAGGTCGCGCACCGCCCGCCCCGTACGCGGCCGGCCGAGGTCGTCCGCCTCGACCCCGAACTTGGCCAGGTCCTCGGTGGGCAGGTAGACGCGCCCCCTGGCGTGGTCCTCGGCCACGTCGCGCAGGAAGTTGGTGAGCTGGAAGGCCAGCCCGAGCTGCCTGGCGGGCTCCCTGGCACGTTCCTCCTGGCCGGGCAGCGCCTCCAGGACCGGCAGCATCATGGTGCCGATCACGGCGGCCGAGCCCTCCATGTAGCCGAGCAGGTCGTCGTAGGTCTCGTACCGGGTGACGGACAGGTCGGAGCGCATCGCCGCGAGGAAGGCGTCGATGTCGCCCCGGCGGACGGCGAAGGAGCGCACGGTGTGCAGGAAGGCGGGCAGGACGGGGTCCCTGACGGGCTCGCCGGCCAGGCCGCGGGCGACGGTGGCGCCCAGCGTGGCCAGGGCCCGCGCGCGGTCGGCCGTCATGGTGAAGGAGTCGACGATCTCGTCGGCGTAGCGGGCGAACCCGTACAGGGCGTGGACGTGACGGCGCTTCCACGGCGGCAGCAGCCGGGTGGCCAGGTAGTACGAGCGGCCGTAGCGGGCGTGCAGCAGGCGGCAGCGTTCGTAGCTCGCGGTCAGGGTCAACGGGTTTCCTTCAGGATGCGTTCGGCGGCGAGCCTGCCGGAGATCAGCACCGGCGGGACCCCGACGCCCGGCGCGGTGTGCATCCCGGCGAAGTGCAGGCCGGGCACGCGGCGGGCGATGCCGGACGGGCGCAGCCACGCGGTCTGCGTGAACCGGTGGTCCAGCGCGAACGGGGTCCCGGCGCTGTGTCCGAGCGCGGCCCAGGCGGGCGGGTCGAGCACCAGGCGGGGCGCGCCCGACAGGTCTCCGTAGCCGAGCGCCTCCAGCTTGCCGAGCAGCCGGTCCTCCAGGCGGGGGCGCAGCTCGTCCCAGTCGGCGGCGGGCAGGTTGGGGGCGGGTTCGAGGACGCTGAGCGTGGCGTGGCCGTCCGGGGCGGCGTCGCGGTCGGCGACCGGACAGGTGATCAGCAGGCTCGGGTCGGGCTGCGGGCGGCCCGCTTCGAGGGCGGCGAAGGTGGCGTGCCAGTCCCGGCCGAACTGCACGGTGTGGTGGGCCTGGCCGGGCAGCTCGCGGTCCAGGCCGAAGTGCAGGACCACGCAGGAGGGCGCGTGCCGCGGCCGGCGCGTGCGCCAGTCGGCGGCGCGGCCGGGCAGCAGCCGTTCGGCGGCGAGCCGGTCGCAGGCGGCGACCACGTGAGCGGCGGGCAGCCGTTCGCCGTCCTCCAGCAGGACGCCGGTGACGCCGTCCGGGCCGGCCTCGACGCGCCGGGCGCGCACGCCGTACCTGATGGGGGCGCCGAGCTTGCCCAGCAGGGCCGCCAGCGCCGCCGGGATGGCGTGCATGCCGCCGTGCTCGGGGAAGTACACGCCGCCGACGGTGTCCATGTGGGCGATGACGGCGTAGATGCCGAGGGCGCGCATCGGTGACAGGCCGACGTATAGGGCCTGGAACGTGTGCGCCTTGATCAGCCGCTCGTCGGTCAGGTGGCGGGCGGCCAGCCGGTCCATGCGGCGGAAGCCGCCCAGCGCCGCGACCCTGGCCAGGGCGAGGGGCCGGACCAGGGAGCGCAGCCGGGTCATGTCCGCGTCGATGAACGCCGGCCACTCCGCCTCGAACAGCTCGCCGAGCAGCCGCCGGTACCGCAGGTAGCGGGCGGCCTCGGCGGGGCCGCACAGCGCGCGCACCTGCTCGGCCATCGCCTCCCGCTCCGGCAGCACGTCCAGGTGCGAGCCGTCATGGAAGGCCAGCCGGTACGCCGGGTCGAGGCGGCGCAGCGGCAGCCAGCTCTCCAGCTCCTCCCCCGCGGCCCCGAACGTGTCGGCGAGCACGCCCGGCATGGTCAGCACGGACGGCCCGGTGTCGAACCGGTACGGCCCGCTGCGCGCCGTTCCACAGCACCCGCCCGGCTCGTCCCTGGCCTCCACGATGGTCACCTCGCGCCCGGCGGCGGCCAGCCGGACGGCCGCCGCCAGCCCGGCGAGCCCGGCTCCGATCACCACGACGGGCCCGTGGCGCCGCATCAGCCGTCTCCTTCCGCGATCCCGGACGGGCGCATCAGCTGCTCCTGTCGGTGGCCAGGGCGGCCAGCTCGGTGAGGGCCTCGACGGCGTCGGACGGCAGGTCGGGCGCGTTCTTGAGCACCCGCACGGCCTCGTCGGCGAGGGCCGCGATGCGCCGCTCGGTGTCGGCGAGCGCGCCGCAGCCGACGATCAGCTCGCGTGCCGCGTCCGCCTCCTCCTCGGTACGGACCGCGTCCAGCAGCGCCGCCCCCTCCGGCCCCGAGCGCTCCCTGGCGCGGGCGAGCAGGTAGGAGACCTTGCCCTGGCGCAGGTCGGCGATGGGCTTGCCGAGCCGCTCCCGGTCGCCGAACACGCCGAGGACGTCGTCCCTGAGCTGGAACGCCTCCCCCACCGGCAGCGCGTAGCCGCTCAGCACCCGCCGCGTCGGCCCGTCGCCGCCCGCGACGGCGTGTCCCAGGTGCAGGGGCCGTTCGACGGTGTACTTGGCCGACTTGTACACGGCGATGGCGCGCGGGTCGGCGGCTCCGCCCGCCGCGGCGGCCAGGTCGAGCCGCTGGCCGCTGATGGCCTCCACGCGGAGCCGGACCAGGATGTCGAGTGTGTCGCGCAGGTGCGGCCCGGCGTCGAGAAGGGCGGCGTCGGCCCAGGTCAGGGCCAGCAGGGCGAGCAGGGTGGCCTGGGACTCGCCGTACCGGGCGGCGTCCCCGCGCAGGCTCGCGCGCCGGTGCTCCTCGGCCAGGGCGACGTGCGCGGCGGGGCGGCCCCGCCGTTCGGGGGCCTCGTCCATGACGTCGTCGAGCATCAGCGCCGCGGCGTGCACCAGCTCGACCGCGCACGCGGCGTGGAGTACCGCGTCGAGGCCGTCGTCGGTGCCGCCCGCGGCGCGGTGGCCCCAGTAGACGAAGGCGGGCCGCAGCCGCTTGCCCCCGCCGGTGACGAAGTTCACCAGGTGGCGGCGTACCTGCTCGGCGCCCTGTCCACCCGGTTGTCCCGCGTACGCGGGGCCCAGCTCGGCGACACGCCGGTCGAGCAGCTCGTTCAGGCGCCGGTCGACCAGCTCGCGCACCTGGCCGGTCCGCGCGGTCACAGTTGTCATACAGGCCACTCCTTGTCGGTATATAGGTTTTCGCAGGGAGATCTCCGCCGGTTGCATCCAGCGGTGGACGGGCCGCGAAAGGATGGTCGCGGGCACGCGTCCGCGCAGGGAGACAGCGCAGACAGATCACGCGTCAGCGCTGGACACGTGCCGCACCGGAGAGCACGTGTCAGCGCGGGGAGACGAGGACGGGCCGTGAGCGAAGAGGAGGCCGGGTACGGCATCGGTGCCGTCTCGCGGCAGCTCGGCGTCCCGGCGCCCACGTTGCGCACCTGGAACCTGCGCTACGGTCTCGGCCCCAGCCGGCGCAGCCCCGGCGGTCACCGCCGCTACGACGCGGGCGACCTGCGGCGGCTGCGGGAGATGCAGCGCCTGATCGCGCAGGGCGTGCCGCCGGCGGAGGCGGCCAGGCACGTGCTGACGACGCTGCCCATCCCCGTCCCCGAGCCCGTCCCCGAGCCCGTCCCCGAGCCTGGCCCTGTAGCCGAGCCTGGCCCTGTAGCCGAGCCTGGCCCTGTAGCCGAGCCTGGCCCTGTGGCCGATACCGGGCCGGCGTCCGCGCGCGCGGTCCCGCCCGGGCCGGACGCGCTGGTAGAGGCCGCCGGGCGGCTCGACGGTCACGCCGTCTCGGTGCTGCTGGACGGTGCGCTGGCCGCCCGGGGCGTGCGGTGGACGTGGGAGCGGCTCATCCTGCCCGCCTTCGACACCATCTGCGCGGGCCAGAACGGCGACGGAACGGGCATCGACGTCGAGCACCTGCTCTCGGACCAGATTCTGGCCTCCCTGCATCGCCTGCCCGGCGGCCGGCTCCCGTCGCGGTCGCGTCCGGTGCTGCTGGCATGCGCCGAGGATGAGCAGCACACGCTGCCGGTGCACGCGCTGGCCGCGGCGCTGGGCGAGCTGGGTGTCCAGACCCGCGTGCTCGGCGCCCGCACCCCTTATGCCGCCCTCGCTCACGCGATGCGCCGGCTGCGTCCGGTGGTGGTGTTCCTGTGGTCGCAGCAGACGACCACCGGTGACACCGGCCCGCTGGCCTCACTGCCGGACGTGCTGCCGGACACGCCTGACGTGCCGCCGGACGCGGTCCACGGCTGCCGGGTCGTGGTCGGTGGCCCCGGCTGGAGTGGCGACCTCCCCTCGGGGGTCGTCAAGGTGACGACCTTCGAGAAGGCCGTGCACCAAATCACCGGCATCGTCCTTTGAGCCTTTCTTTCCCGCGTCGTCGTTGTGCGCTTCCTCCCGGTCCGCTATGAATAAGTTTTGAATAGGTTTTGGGGAGGAGCGGGGACATGCGAGAGATCTCGGCCGTGAGTGACGCGGAGGCCATCAGTGACTGCTACCGGCGGCACGCCCCCGCCGTCCGCACCTTTCTGCGGCGTCTCGTCTCGCCCCAGGACGTGGAGGATGTGCTGCAGGTCGTCTTCGCCGATGTCTGGCGCTCGCGCGAGCGCTACGATCCGGCGCGGAGCCAGGCCGCCTGGGTGTTCCTCATCGCACGCCGGCGGGCGGTCGACCACCTGCGCGTACGCCGGGTGTGCACGGTGCCGCTCGAGGCCGTGGCCGAGGCCGGGACGCCGCACGAGCAGGCGGCCGACGACAGGCTGGCCGACCGTGACCGGGTCCGCGCGGCGCTCGCCCAGCTCTCGCTCGCCCAGCGGCAGGTGATCGAGCTGGCCTACTACGGTGAGCTGACCCAGCAGGAGATCGCCGAACGGCTCCGGGTACCGCTCGGCACGGTCAAGGCCCGCACCTCACGCGGCCTGCACAAGCTGTCGGCCCTGCTCAGCGAGGCGGCCTAGGAGTACTTTGTTGGTCTTTGCAACGTCCGGTCGGCCCCGCGGAACAGGACACCTGCGCCTGTTCCGGTTGGGAGATCCGCGACGCACTCGGGGCGGGGGACTCCAAGCGGTTCCACGCCGTCTTCCGGCGCGTACCCAAGAGCGCCACGACCGTCGACCTGGACCTTCTCAAGCTCGGGCTCTTCAAGAACGTGCGCATCGCCAAGGAATGAACGCAGGGTGTCGCCACCGGCGACGGGCCTCTCCGCGTGGAGCGTCTCCGTCGTCAGGGATCGGGGATGGTGAGGTTGACCGCGAATCCGCCTTCGGGGCGAGGGTTCGTGGTCAGCGTCCCGCCGTAGAGCCTGGCGCGCTCGCGCATGCCGATCAAGCCATGCCCGCCCTCCCCATGCGGCCTGGGCTCCACCGGCCGCTCCGGCGCGTCGTTGGCCACACTCACTGTCAGAGCGCCGGACCGGCGGCACACGGTGACCACCGCACGGCACGGCCCGGCATGCTTGATGACGTTGGTCAGCGCCTCCTGGACGACCCGGTACGCCGTCAGCTGGAGGCCGGGAGGCAGCTCCTCGACGTCCCCCTGCACGTGCAGATCGGCGTCGACGCCCGCCAGGCGGACCCGCTCGATCAGCGGCGCCAGCTGCGCCACTCCGAGCACCCGCTCAGCAGCCCCGTCCGCGGCGAGCTGCCCGGCGGGAGCCTCGGCCGGCTCGGTCGCGTCTTCGACCGCGTCGGAGCCGCGCAGGAGGTGGAGAACCCGGCGCAGTTCCTCCAGGGTTTCCCGGCTGGTGTCGGCGATGGTGTTCACGGCGGTTCGCGCGGTGGCCGGATCGGAGTCGAGCACGTAATCCGCCACACCCGCCTGCAACGAGATCACCGTCACGTGGTGGGCGACGATGTCGTGCAACTCCCGTGAGATGCGCAGCCTCTCACGGGTGATCGCCTGCTCGGTGTGCCGGAGCTGCTCCTGCTCCAGCCGCAGCGAGGCCTCGGCGAGCCGCCGGTTCGCCTCGGCGAGCTGCCGGTTGCGGTGGGACAGCTGCCGTGCCAGCCCGCCGAGGATCCACGCCGCCACCAGCACCGCGACGGCCTGGGCGACGGCTGCGGTCACGCCGAAGTACGGCACCTGCAGCCCACCGATGAGCAGTACCGCTCCGGCGAGCAGCGCCCCCGCAGCCGTGTCCCGGGCCGGTTTCGCCGCGGCCACGCTGTAGAACGCCAGCACCGGCCCCCACGAGATGAGACCGGGTGTGTAGCCGTCCAGCAGGTAGCAGAAGAAGGCGATCGTACTCACCAGCAGTGCCGTCATCGGCGCGGCACGGCGTCCGGCGAGAGGCAGCCAGATCAGCGCGGTCCACATGTACCCGGCCGCGTCCAGTGGCCGCCATCCCGGCTGCTCCCACAGGCTCAGGGCCACGGTCACCGCCGCGAACAGCACGGCGGCCAGAGCGGCGTCCAGCGCCCACGCGCCCGGCCCGTGCAGCCGCCACGTCGACGTCCCGTCGTCATGCACCGGCCACAGCTTAGCCATCGCGCCTGGTGTACATGACGTCCTGTCAGCCGGGCGGGACGAGGTGACGGCACGCACGACGTACGGTCCCGTCCAGGGCTATCGGGCGGGACGGCCGGGAGTGATGAGGCCGTGTTCGTAGGCGTAGGCGACGACTTGGGCACGGCTGGACAGCCCGAGTTTGACCATGACGCGGTTGAGGTGGGTCTTGACGGTGGATTCGCTCACCGTCAGCCGCTCGGCGATGTCCTGGTTGGACAGCGCGTGCGCGACCAAGACGAGGACCTCTGTCTCACGGGCGGTGAGGCCCTCGGGCGGGGGCGGCGTGGCGGCGCCGGGAGCGCCCGGCGTTCGCGCGCGGCCCAGTCCAGAGGTGAACGCCTCGATCAGGTGCCGGGTCGCGGTCGGGGCGAGCAGAGTGTCGCCGTTGGCGACGGTCCGGATGCCGGCCAGCAGGCGTTGAGGAGAGGTCTCCTTGAGCAGGAAACCGGAGGCGCCGGCGCGTAAGGCGTCGTAGACGTACTCGTCGATGTCGAACGTGGTGAGGACGAGGACCTTGGGCTTGGTGGTGGTGGCTGCGGCGAGAATCCGCTCGGTGGCGGCGATGCCGCCGATGCCGGGCATGCGGACGTCCATCAGGATCACATCGGGGCTCGCCATCGCGGCCAGGGTGATGGCTTCTTCGCCGGTGGCGGCCTCACCCACGATCTCGAAGCCGGGCGCGGCGCGGATCAGCGCGACCAGGCCGGCGCGGATCAGCTCCTGGTCGTCTGCCACGAGCACCTTCAGCATGGAATGATCTTACGTCCCGGCGCTGGCGTCGTCGTCCCCGCCGGGCAGGGGGAAGACGGCCCGCACGGCGAAGCCGCCGCCCGGCTCGGGCCCCGCGGCGATCGTGCCCCCGTACAACCTGATGCGTTCCCGCATCCCGATCAGCCCGTGCCCGCCGCGGGCGGGCGAGGTCGTGATGACCCCGCCGTCATTGATCACGGCCACGGTCAGCTCGGTGGCGCCGTAGTGGACCATGACGTGCGAGCGGGCGCCGGGTGCGTGTTTGAGCACGTTGGTGAGGGCCTCCTGAACGATGCGGTACGCCGACAGCATCAGACCCTGCGCCAGCGGACGCACCCGCCCCGTGATGCTGGCCTCGATCGACAGTCCGGCGGCGCGCATGCGACCGAGGAGAGGGCCGAGCTGGTCGAGCTTCGGCGCGGGGTTGTGGCGCTCGTCCTCGCTGTCGTCGACCTCGATGCGCAGGATGGACAGCAGGCGGCGCAGCTCGACCAGCGCCTCCCGGCTGGTCTCGGCCACGGTGCCGAGCGCCGTCTGCGCGGCGGGCGGGTCGCTGAGCACGATGAAGCCGCCCAGGTTGGCCTGTACGGCGATCACCGACATGTGGTGCGCCACGACGTCGTGCAGCTCTCTGGCGATGCGCAGCCGTTCGTGGGTGACGGCGCGCCGGGCGGCGGCGTCCTGTTCTCGGCGGAGCTGGGCGGCCAGGTCGGCGAGTTGCGCGTTGCGGCGGCCGAGCAGTCGCGCGGAGGCGCCGATGCTCCATGCGCAGCCGGCCACGAGAATCGACTGGCCGGCCGCCGACCACACCTGGATGCCCGGGTGCAGCGCCGAGGCGTGCGTCCACTCGGCGATCACCAGGATTCCGCCGGCGATGGCGTAGGGCAGGGAGCGATGCACGGTGACGGAGTACAGCGCCAGCAGCGGCCCCATGCTGTTGACACCGTAGTGATAGCCCAGGAGGTGGTAGCAGATGGCGGCCACGGCGGAGACGAGCAGGACGGAGAACGACGCCCGCCGGCGCCACGCCAGCGGCAGATTCACGGCCATGGTGAGCACGCTCGACAGCAGGTCCGCCGGACGGGTCGCCCGCTGCGGCTCGCTGACCGCCCACAGCCAGCTCCCACAGGTGAGGGTCACCGCCAGGAGCCCGTCGGCGAGCATGGGATGCGCCTGCCACAGACGTCGCGCCGCCGGCAGGACACTGCGACACATTCGTGCATGGTAGACACCCACTGGTCGCGACGCATCAGCCCTGGATACGTCGAACCCCAGATGGAGTACGTACCGCGCAAGTCGACCCTTGCATGGTCCGCACGGTGGATGTGCGGCGCGGACGGCGGCCCATAACGTGATCAATCCCGATCTTTCGGTCAGCGGAGAGCCCGCGGCCGAAACCCTCTTCTCAAGAAGCAGGGCGGCCGGCCGCGTGTGCGCCGGCCGGCCCTAGGAAGGACATTCATGGTTCTCATCTCGCGGCCTCTGACCGGTGTCGGTACGCTGGCCGTCGCGCTGTGTCTCAGCGCATGCGGCGGTCAGCCGGTCACCTCCCGCGAGATCTGCGACAAGGCTCGTCCCCTGCTCTCGCAGGTCGCCAACACCGATGCCGCCACCTATGGAGCCCATGCCGATGAGTGGCACCAGATCATCGACATGGCCAAGCAGGCGGACAACCCCGACTTGGCGGAGTTCGCGGAGCTCGTCGACGCGAGGTCCCGGAACTCGCCCAACTACTACAGCCCCCTGCGCCAAATCGGAGAGACGGCGTGCGAAGGCGAGAAGCCTGACGAGGATGACGCCTGATGACCATGCCGCTCGCCGTCTTCATCCCCCAGCAGCGTGGCTGAGGTCCGGATGTCCTCACGCGTTGGTCTCCGTCTGTCCTTGGCGTCACCGCCCGTTCTCGCGCTGACCGACGTCATCGCGGGCTCGGCCGGTGCCGCCGCCTCAGAATCCGCATGGGAAATGACCGGCCAGCCGAGCACCTGGTGCCCGGCACCGGTCGTCTTCGTCATCAGCGCACCATGGACCTCAAGTCGAAGAACCGGGATCACCTGGTGATGACCACGTTCTTGAACAGACCCACGTCCTTGAGGTCGAGGTCGACGATCTTGGCGCTCCTGGGAACTCTCCTGAAGGCGGCGTAGCCTCGTGTGCTCTTTCCCGCGTACAGAAAGGCGTCGGGGGGCCACACCGAGCAGGCGCAACGACCGTCTTCGATCATCGGGGTGAAGGGAAACGGCTGGTCGGGCAGGATCAGCTCGATCCCATCGGTCGTCATTCCGCCTTGCTCGATCAGATGGTACAGATTGATGGTGGCTTGAGCGTCATCGTTCCTGACCGTGTATCGCAGCATCACATTGTCGCCTTGCCAGGCGAGAGAGTCGATCTGAAGATGCCCGCGGACCTGCTCCCCGCGTGCGTTGGTATGGATGAACAGGCGCCCTGTCTTCTGGGTGCCCGGTGTGCCGGCTCCCGTCGCGTCGGGCGTGCTCGCGACCGCCGGCCCCGTGATGGTCGTGGTCGCGATGGCTGTCGTCGTCGTGGCCGGTGAGGCCGTCGCAGGGCTCTGCTGCCATGGACGGAACACGGCCGTCCACACGCCTGCCGTGATCGCGACGGCCACGGCGGTGGCGATGGCGGGCCGCACCCATCGGCGAGGCGGCCGAGGAGGCGACGGCGGGGGCTCGTCCGGCGCGACCAGTGGCGTCCAGGCGTCACTGACGGCCCGGGTGGCGGCGATCGTGGTCGCTCGCTCGCGGCCCAGCAGGTGGTCCAGCAGTTGCTGGGCGGAGGGCCGGTCGGCCGGATCCTTGCGCAGGGCGCGTGCGACCAGCGGGCGCAGCCGCTCGTCCAAACCGTCCAGGACGGGTTCGTGGTGAGCGATCCGTAGCAGCACCTGCGGTATCGGACCGGTGCCGAACGGCGGTCGCCCGATCCCGGCGTAGGTCACCACACACCCCCAGGCGAAAATGTCGCCGGCTGACGTGAGGATGCCACCGTTGGCCTGCTCGGGGGCCATGTACGCGGGCGTGCCCGAGATCACCGCGGACTGGGTGGCGTCGGGCTCGACGATGCGGGCGATGCCGAAGTCGATGACGCGCGGGCCCACGGCGCTGAGGAGGATATTGGACGGTTTGAGATCACGGTGCACGACGCCGACCTGATGAATGGCGGCCAGCGCGGTGGCGACCCCGACCGCGAGCGCCTCCAGATTGGCTCCCTCCATCGAGCCGTGCGCGGCGACCACCTCCGACAGGTCCGGACCGTCGACGTACTCGGTGACAAGGTAGGCGACCTTCCCGTCGATGCCCGCGTCCAGCACCGGAGCAGTACAGAAGCGCGCCACCTGCCGGGCGGCCTGCGCCTCCCTGGCGAAACGGCGGCGAAAGCCCTCGTCATCGGCTAATTCAGGCCGTAGCACCTTCACCGCCACCAGCCGGAACTGGGCGTCCTGCGCCAGATGGACGATGCCCATGCCGCCCTGCCCCAGCTTGCGCACGATCCGGTACGGGCCGATCCTCTGGGACTGGTCCTCTTCCCCTTGCGCCGTCATGACAGCCCTCGATGGCCTCGCCGTTTGTCAGCACACATCGCCGCGGGTGTTCCTACGAGGAGGCATGGGGGCGGACGACCACGCTGTCGGCGATCTTGTCGTGCAGGCACTGCCGCAACGGCCTGTCCCAGAGGCAGAGCGCGACATTCACCACGCTGATGAAGGGCAGCAGCCACATCACCGCGTGCGACAGATGCCGCAGCAGGGCACGCCCATAGCTCAACCGGCGCCCGTCACGCACTCTTGTCACCCGCAGGCCAAGGAGCAGCTTGCCGGGCGTGCCACCCCATCGGCTGGTGGTCGCCGGTGAGTAAGTCGTCAGAATCAAGACGATGACCGCCCAGAAGCTCAGGTTCACGACGGGGGCCCAGGAGCCGTCCGCTGTCGGCCAGATCACGATCAGGAGCGCCAGGAAGGCGCTCACGGCGACGAGATCCACAATGGCGGCGGTGAGACGCAGCCCCAGGTGCGCCACCGGCACCGGAGTCAGGCGTAAGGAATGACGGAAATCGCTGAACACGTGCGCTCCCAAGGCCGTCGAGGACGCTGGTGACGTCCGCCTGCACGGTATCCAGGAGCTGGTGTTCGGTGCGTCCACTCAGGGGCGGAATCCGGCCTTGGACTTCCGCGGTATACCTGTCCAACCAGCGGTCGGCCCCATGCCTCGCCGGCCACGGGCGAGACTCCGAGGTGAGGGCCTGCTGTGCAGCGCTCGTGGACCTCTGCGGTACTTCGCGTCTGCACCTGCGAGGACGACGCGCCATACGGGCCGGCGGGGCACGCGCGGCTTGCGGGTCCCCGTGATAGGCGAAGGTAGTCGGGGAGCACAGGAGCCTGTTGCGGCGCACCAGGCGACGGTGCAGGAACCTGTGGCAGGAATCTGGGATGAAGACGCGCCACGGGTACGGTTGCAGGGCTCAGGCAGGTGGGGATCCACCACACGATGTCGATCCCGGCCGTGCGCATGCTTGGCCATCGCTGTGGCGAGTTCGTCGACGCGGGGGTCGTCCGGTTCCCACTCGGCGGCGCGCCACATGCGCTCGACCGAGCAGACGTACTGAGGGTCGTCGAGGGCGCGCTCGGCCCGGGGTGAAGCCGAGATCGGCGGCCACCTTGTCCAGCTTGGCGAGCACGCGGTCGGGCAGCAGGGCCCGTTCGCCTTGCTTGTGGTAATGCCGCACGGTCTTCACCGTGACGCCGGCGAAGGCCGCCGCCTGGCCGATCGTGACGCCGTCCGTCATCGGCCGGCCAGCTCGCGAACCGCGCGTATGTGCTGGTAGGCGAATCAGGGGTGTCAGCCGGGGCCGTCGTCCGGTAGGGAATCAGGGGCCCACCCCTGGCCTCGCCCTTGGGGGCGTGCAGGTGCGGCGCGGCCTCGGCGGTGCCGACCACGGTGGCCAGGGCGATGCCGGGGCTGGAGTGCAGATGGGATCGCTAGTCCAGCCAGGTGGGGTCGGCGGCCGGCACTGGGCGGCGTCCGTCCCGGTAGAAAGGTGATCTTCTTGACCGCCATCATAGCCGCTCACATCACAGAGCGGACGCCTCCGCCGATGTATGCGGGACTACACCGTCGGCGGGGTACGCTCCCGATTCCGGACGGCAAGGCATCGCGCTGATGACTGGTGGAGGCGACCCCACGGGAACGGCAGAGACTTCCGGGGCGCAGGCAGCTCATCTGGGCGCACCAGACCCAGCGATGGTGGCCGTTCCTCAGGCCGGACGGTAAGGCCGTCCCCGGGAAGATGACCGTGGGTGATGAACGCGTTCGTGTGGAACTGCACCTGCGAAGCCCTCTCCACAGCCTTGAACATCAGCCAGCTCGAACCGGGACCACGCGAAGATCGCCTCACAGGAATCTAGCAAAGCACTACGAGGGTGGACTACGCCTACCTCCACGGTACGACCAAATATCAACCCCTGGTTGACGCGCCGCCATGTCGTCTCGGGATACCTTCGTTGGTGCCCCCCGTTTCCTGGTCACGATCGGAGCATCGCGCGGACGGCCCGCATTGATAGGGCTGTTCTGCTTGGCGGCACCATGGCCCGATGGCGACAAGGAAGGGGAACGATCATTCTCCTCCCTGCGGGCTGACGGCACCGGTCAGACGGATGGTTCCAGTGTGAAAGCGGGGTAGAGACACCGTGCGCCTGCCACAATCGCTGAAGCGACTCGGGTCGACGATCAAACTCCTTTTCGACCCGTCGGAAAAGAACAAATACCTCATCGCAGTCCTAGCCGCCCTCGCCGCCGGCGTGTCGGCGTTTGCCGCGGTGGCGCTGCGCCCACCTGCGCAAACGCCGTCGGTGCCCGGCCAGACGCAGCCGGTGTCGCCTGAAACCGGGGCCGAGGCCTGGATCCAGAGCATGAACCGCATGTGCCAGGACGCCGAGAGGAGTCTGAACACCGCATGGGAGCGGGCCCAGCCTTTGCTCGACACCAATCCGGGGAAAGTCGCTCAGATGTCCCGTGAGGACTTGCTGGACCGTCTACGCGAAATAGTCCAGGCCATCAAGGACGTTGCCGTGGCGGGTAACGTGGCAGCCAATCGTATCGCGGCGGCGAATCCACCCGCCTCCTTACGAGAACAAGTGCACGCGGCGCTGGACACGCTCAACACCAGTGGCACAAAACTTACTGCCCTGGCGCTGACGCTGGAGAACATCACCACCTCCAGCGCCTCCCCTCCTGGACCGCTGGGTATCCCGGATATTACTTCGCTGTCCGCGATCAGCCGGTTGACCGAGGCGGAGACGCTGTTCGCGGACATGAAGACCGCCTTCCAATCTCTGGCCGTCACCGGGCCCTCCTCCTGCGCCACCGTCCTCACGTGATGACTCGGTTTCGAAGGCACAACCCAGGCGTCGTGTCGGGTCGTGCCGGGGCGCCCTGTCGTGACATCCGGGCGGGACTACGCCTGGCCACCGTCCCCGCGGCCGACGCCGGACTCCTGGGGAGCCGCCCGCCTCATTCTTCACAGTCACCGGTGACCGGATCGAGCGCAACGTCGTCCTCGCCGATCCCGCTGGTTCTCCGGTGACAAGTGACAGCGTTCGCTGCTCTGCTGCGACAGCGATCGCTTCAGCTGCGAGGTGATGTCGCTGCGAAGGAGCAGCGCCCGAGGGCTCGTGGTGAGAGCGTTGACCTGCCTGGCGGCGTGAACCCTGGCGGCGGCCCTTGATCCCGGCAAGACCCGTTCTGTCGGACCCACCTGTCAAGATCGCCCGCATGAGCACGCCACCCCCCACGTCCGCGAGAGCGGATGTGCACGTGAGCCACCATCAGATGCTGGTGAACGACGAGACGCTCGCCGACCATCCGTCCCACGTCCCCAACGGCCTGACGGCGTCGGCCCCGGGAGCGGCGGTGATCCGCACCGGCATCCACACCGGAGTCGTGGACGTCACGGTGCAGCTCGCCGACGCGCCCCCTGCCACCACGGCGGAGGGATGGGACGAGGTGGAGGAGGTGGAGCTGATCACCTTCACGGGCGAGATGCGGCTGCGGGGCCTCATGGGTCACCTGCCGGAGGCGCTGCCCAACCTCACCCCGCACGGTCCCGGCCGCTACGGCATGCGGGTGCACGCGCGTGGCCGCGACATCGATCCCTGCGCCGTGCCCAGCGTGCCCTTCGAGTTCTACCTGGTCACGATCTGGCCCATCGAGGTGGGGCCGAAGGCGCGCGCCAGGCTCGGCGTGGGCGTCCCGGAGGAGCTGGGGCTGCCGGACAAATCCGCCGAGATCAGGCGCTGGGCCCGGGAACACGCGCGGCCGGAGAACGAGCCGGGACGTCCGGCCGGGCACGTCGCATCCCCTCTGCCACCCACACCCGTCATGGGCACCGCACGGGCGATCGAGCATCGGCTGCGGATCGTCAACCCCTACCAGGAGCCCACCACCGGACCCGCGCTGCCCGAGGGCCTGGTCGCCGCCGCTCCGGACGTGGTGGTCATCAGGACGCTCAAGGGCCGGGGCGCGGTGGGGGTGCACGTGCGCTGGGATCTGTCCGGGGCCCGCGGGCCCGTCTCCCGGTGGGAGAAGGTGGAGGAGATCGAGTTCGTCACGACGACCGGCATCATGCAGATCGAGGGCATGCAAACCCGCGACGGATCGCCACCTCCCAACCTGACCTATCAGGGCGCTGGACGCTACGGCCTGCGCGTCCATGGGCGAGCGCGGCCGGGTGGCGGGCTGTCGAACCGGCCCGGCGAGTCGTACCTGCTGGTGGTTTGGCCGATCACGCTCGGAGCCTGACACGTCGGCGCTGCACGCCCCTGGCAGCAATCCAGTCGTGCCTCCGGCTGGCGCTTCTCACCAACGTTCCAGGCCCGATCACTGTCCAAACCAACCGACGAACGCTTGTGCCGTGAAAGGCAGAGCGGCTCGCGGGGGCGATAACTACTGATCGTGGTGTAGCAGACAAGGGCGTTGTGCTCGGCCATGGGTTGAGCAGGGACGTGGTTCGTCAACGTTGCCGGAGCGTCCGGCTGGCGCGCTCCAGGTCATCTCTCGCGGTCCTGGTCAACTTCTGCTCGGGACCCATGACGGCTTCGAGTCGGTTCGCGACCTGTTCGTATTCGGTGAGCGCGTCCTCGGTCCGTCCCGCCGCCTCGTACGCCGCTGCCAGGCCATGCCGTGTGATCAGGGTGTCGGGATGGTCGGCCCCCAGCACTGTCGCTGCCTCTGCGCAACGTGTTCGTACGTGTGGACGGCCTCGTCCGGCCTGGCCGCCGCCTTGTAGGCACCGGCCAGTTGCCCTTCGATGACCAAGGTCTCGGGGTGGTCCGCGCCGAACAGTCGCTCGTGATCGGCGATCAGCTGCCGGAACAAGATGATCCCTTCTTCCGGCCGGCCCGCCTCGACCTTGGTGCAGGCCTGGAAGAACCGCGCTCCGAGCAGGGTCGCGTGGCCGGGGGCGAGCACCCGCTCCTGGTCGGCCAGCACCTGATCCAGCAGCGTCAGCGCCTCGGACGCCCTGCCTGCCTTCGTGTACGAGAACGCCGCACAAGCGCGTGACCACAACGTATCCGGGTGATCGTCGCCGAGGATCCTGGCGCGCTCGGCCTCGGCGCGCTGATACAGCGCCGTGGCCTGCAACGACCCGTCCTCGGATGCGTGGGCGAGGTCGTGCAGAGCGGTGAGCGTGTCCGGATGGTCGGAGCCCAGGAGTTTCTCACGTCCGAGAGCGACGGCTTCGGCGATCGGGACGGCCCGGACCTGGTCGTTGAGGTAGATGAGATGGCTGGCCACGGCCCGGCGGACGTGCAGCACGACCGCGGCTGCCGCCCGGACCTGCGCTGGTTCGTCGTCGTGAAGCTGCTCGACGGCCTCCCACAGGGCTGCCGAGTGGTCGGCCACCGTCGTGATCGTCGGGAACTTCCGCCAGGTGTCCTGGTCGGTGACATCCTCGACGACCACACGCAGCCGCCGGGCGGCAGACTCGATCATCGCGGCCAGGGTGCCGTCACGCGCAGCCTGGTCGCGTACCGCACGCCGGACCAGGCGGTGAACGAACGCCGTCGTGTCGTCGCGGCTGAACGTGACCAGCGATCGAGCCCCCAACTCGGCCAGAGCGCCTTCCGCCCGCGGGTCGAGCAGGTCGAGCCCGACACCAGACGTCGACAGCACCGACAGCTCGCCGAGCAGTCGCGCGGCTGCGGAGCCGATCGCCCTCACCGACAGCATGATGGCCTGCGAGACCCCTCTCGGGTACGGCTCTCCCCGTGGCCGGGCAAGGACCACCTCGATGGGCGTGGCGCGCAGCCGAACAAGATAGGCGTCGCAGGACAGGCGCGGCGGACCGGCCAGTGTCGCGGCGGCGATCGCCAGGGCCAGTGGCAAGCGGCCCAGTTCCTCGGCGAGCGGCCGGAAGCCGCCGCCGTCGCTTGTGCCCACGCGCGTGCAGAGATACCTCACCGCCTCGTCCTGGCTGAACTGTTCCACCGTGACCAGTGTCGCCAGCCGTTCGAATGAATGATCATTTGTGGTGATCAGTACGCGTGCCCGGCCGTGCGAGGGGAGCAACGGCGCGAGCACGTCGGGATCCGTCGCGTTGTCGGCCACGACCAGGTACGGCTCACACCGCTCCTGGAGCCAGCCTCTGACTTTGCGCGCCACGGTCGCCGCGTCGTCGGCATCGCTGCGTAACCCGAGTTCGGCAGCCATGCCGCCGCCACGTGGCGCGCGGCGAACACCTGGTGGACGCGCTCGCCCAGCTCCGAGCGCGGTTGGAAGGCCTTCGGCTCGCGGGGCACTTCACCGATCACCGCAGGCACCGGGCGCGGATCGCCCTTCGGCGCAGGCAGCGGGCGGGCCCTGCGGTCCGCCTGCCCGGCCCAGATGGCGAGCGGGGTTCCCGGGAGAAGGACGACCAGCCCCACGACGATGCTGGTGACATCCAGTCCGAGCCCGCCCGCGGCGCAGGTCCACCAGGCCATGCCCCCGGCGAGCGACGGCACCACCGCCGCGGTCGCGACTTTGAGCCAGCGCGGCATCTCCGCCCTTCCTGCTCATGGACGTTTCTGTGATGCATCGGAACGCGTACTCGATGAGTGTCACATGCTGCCGGCCGCTTGTCGCTGGACGGACAGGCGACCGGACGGCTGGTCAGCAGCACGCGTTCCCCGCCGCTCAACCCCCGACGGCACAAGCCCAAGGTTCGGTGTCACAGGACATCCGTGAAGCGGTGACGGTGCGCTCTCGATGCGGTTGATGTGTCCTTCCACCGGGGCGTTCTCAGGTTCGCGCAGCCATGCGTCGTGGACTGTGCGTGATGGTGAATGCCGAGGCCGGGGCTCAACCGGCTTCCGCGTCGCCTTACATATGGTGAGCGGCGAGTCCGATGGCCGGAAGGATGGCCTGGTCGACGATGTCGGCCAGGTCCGCGTCGCTCGGAGGCGTGCCGTCCAGCAGGCGCTTGGTGACCAGCGCCTCGCCGATGTCGGCGACCACCGGGGTGAGCAGGGTGGCGGAGAAGTGGCCACGATCCGCGTAGTGCTGCAGCACCGTGCTGGTGAACGTGCCCCCGCGGCGGGCGAAGACGTTCTCGAAGAGCGCTTCGGAGATCTGTGCGGCACCCAGGGGATCGGTGAGGATGGCCGCGACCGCTCGGCCCGCCGGGCTGAGCATCCAGGCGCGCATGAGCTGGAGGGATCGGATCAGGTCGCCACGCAGATCGTCGGCTCCCGGGGTGGGTTCCTCGACCGGGTGCGCGTGGTAGAGCGCGTCCAGGAGAACCTCGATCGGGTCTGACCAGCGGCGGTACAGCGTGGTACGGGCGGTCGCCGCCCGCCTGCCGATGCCTTCCATGGTCAGCCGGCCAACGCCGACCTCCAGCACCTCTTCGAGCGCCGCTGCGTGGATGGCGTTGGTCACTTCTTCGGCGCTCCGCCGGGTCCGGCCGCCGTGATCTGCCAATCGTCGCCCCTTGTTCGGCCCCAGGGCCGCATCTTACTAGTGGCGGAGGTGGGGGCACGGCGACCGGCCGGGCCGCCGGCCGCAGTGGCAGCGGTCAAAACGACACGACCGCCGTGGCGTAAGCGTCGATGACGACAGGTTCGCCAGGTCGCGCCGATGACCTCACCGGCTCGCTCGCCCCGCTGCCGGCGCCCGTCTGCTCGACCTGGCCGGGATGCCCGTCTGCGGCGGAGATGGCGATGGCGACGGGATCGGCCGTCTTGTTCACGAGGAGGAGTTTGCGATCATTGTCCGCCGTGACGAAGCCCTGAGCGTGGATTCGGCTGTCGGGATAGCCGAACATGCCGGTAGTCGTGGTCACGAGCGAGTCGCCGGGAGCGAAGTGGCGGAGCAGCAGTTGGAGAGCCCGGTATCGGGCGTTGGGCGCGCCGCTGTCCCAGTCGATGAGCGTCGTGCCGGGGATCATGCCCGGGTAGTCCATGAACTCCGCGATGCCGACGAGGTCCACTCCGAGTTCGACGAGCCGCGCCCACAGGTAGGACTGCATCGACGCGCTGAGCGCCCAGTACTCCTCCGGGATCGTCGGGGCCGGGTTCATCAGGTCCGGAGGGTATGACCCTAGTTCGTTGATGAAGGTCCGGGTCCCGGGTGCGAGCCGGCGGCGGACGGCGTCGATGTGGCGTACTTGGTCGAGGAACGCCTCCGCCTGGGCGAAGAAGAGCCCACGCCAGTGCTCATAGGGGGCGTTACCGTGCTCCGAGATCGGGTTGATGATCTCGGGGAAGGCGTAGAAGTGATAGGAGAACGCGTCCAGGGTGATGCCCTCGGCGTGGTTGGCCGCGTCGAGGAAGTGCCAGAAGTATTCCGGCTCGCGGGCGACCGGGCTCAGGGACAACCCGATGAACTTCATCTCCGGGTCGAGAGGACGCAGCCGCTCCACGATGGCGTCGTAGAGCCGTGTGTACAGCGCGGGCGGGATGCGGTGCCCCATGTCGGGCTCGCACAGCACCTCCCAGTACGCGAAGCGGTAGTGGTGGCCTGATTCGTGCCACTGGCCGAGTTCGTCAGTGAAACCGCCGGCGATGTACCAGCTTGCGATCCGGTGGAAGTAGTCGGCGACCTCCTGCAACGTGGGGTCGCGCAGTTCGGTGCCCTGCTCGTAGTCCCAGTGGGTCTCGTAGGGGTCCTCCGCGACCGCTACCGGCTCGGGAGTGACGAACATCCAGGCGGGGATCGTGGCGAAGTTCGCCACGACCGGCCTGCCCTGGGCCGCGTTCATGAAGTCCTCCACGAAGGGATCGAGGAGTTCGAAGTTCCACGACGTCTCATCGGCGGTGGGCGGAGTCAACGCGGGCACCGCCAAGCGGGGGTGGGAGTACCAGGGCAGGAAGCGTGCGAGATCGGCGTTGAGGTCGCGGAGCGCGTCGAACGCCTTGTCGTGGATCTGCGAACCGCGGCGCATCGGCGGGGCGGTCCACATGTGCGTGGTCAACGTCGTGCGCGACACACCGGTCCTGGCGTTCCAGTCGAGGTGCACCTCGGTCGGCGGTGGCTGCGGAAGTTCGGTTGTCACGGTCTCTCCTTCTGCCGGCTGCACGACGGTGTGAGTACCCCGCCGGATCACGCAAGCTGCGATACTGTAGCTAGAGACATGTAGCTACATCGATGTATCTACATCATCGCCTTGGCGCACGCGCCCATGTACCAGGCCGGTCGCCGAGGCGCGGCTTCCCTGGTGGATGGGCGAGCTCTCCCCCATGTTCGCGGCCCTGTTCGGCTACGGCCTGGTCCAGCTCGCCAACCGGCAGCTCGCCACGGGCAGAGGCCGGCCGCAGGTTTGCACCGTACTGCGCCGTCGGAGTCGGCCAACCAGCGCGAACCAGCAGATCCTAACGACGGATGTCCACCGAGGCCGGGGCACGAGGCCGGAACCCGGCCATGCCGACCCCGGCAGCCGGACCGACGGGCGTGGGACAGCGACGTCCACCCACGCCCGGTCAGGTGGCGTCCCGATCGGCAACACCTGGCCGGTCTAGGCATCAGGGATCACGGGTCGTCGGCGGCCCGTTGCCGTGAAGCTCAGCAGCAGTTCGCCGACCGTCGCGGGCGCTTCCAGCATGGGCAGGTGCCCGACGCCGGGCAGCAGCTCGACCCGGGCGTCCGGCACCGCGTCGTACTGGTGCGCCGACGACGGCTCCCAGCGTGGGTCGGCAGCGCCGAAGATCACCTGAACGGGCACCTGGAGGGCGGCCAGACGCTCGGGCATGCTCCGTTCGGCGATGTAGGCGGTGTTACGGCGCAGCACCGTCCGCATCACGCGATAGGTGATGCCCCGTACGTCGGCGACCACGTCGTCCGGGAGGTCCACCGGGCGAACGGCCGTCGCGCTGATCCCCTTGCGGATCATCGCATCCGAACGCCTCGGCCACATGAGCGGGCCCAACGGCGGGGCCAGCAGCACCCGAAGAATGAACGGCTGCCGGAGGAGCGCATCCGGACTCGGGCCGCTACTGATCAACGAAAGCGAACCGACGAGGTCGGGACGCTGCTCGGCGAGCGCGGTGGCGACGTAGCCGCCGCTGGAGTGCCCGGCCACGGCGACGTGACGAAGCCCATGGTCGTCCAGCAGCGCCGCCACCTGACCCGCCTGCGCGGGCACGTCGTACGACGGCGCGGGCGGGGACTGGCCGCAACCCGGCAGGTCGACCCGGATGACGTGATGGCGGCCGGCCAGCGCCGGGACCACCGGACCCCAGAAACCGCCCGAGGCCCCCGACCCGTGGATGAGCAGCAACGGCGGCGCCTGCCTCGGGCCGTCATGGACCACGTGCATCCCATGCGAGTGCTCAATGTCGTTTTCACTCATAGGGAGACTGTGCACGGGCGGCCGGCCGGCCGTCTTGGACGAATGTTCCCGCGGAGTCGAAAACCGGGGGTCGTCACCATGACGGCTGTACCAAGGCCGGAACACGGACCCGGCGGGCTCATTCCAGCGCGGCGGGAGCCATGGAGATGTTCCAGAAGCCGGCGTAGCGGCCGCCGCGGTCGAGCAGCTCGTCGTGGGTGCCTTCCTCCACGATCCGGCCGCCGTCCAGAAAGACGATGCGGTCGGCGCGCCGGACGGTCCGCATCCGATGCGCCACCATCACCACCGTCCGGCCCGCCATCAGACGCTCGATGCCCTCGTGGACGGCCGCCTCGCCGACCGGGTCCAGCGCCGAGGTCACCTCGTCCAGCAGCACGATGGGCGCGTCCTTCAGCAGCGCCCGCGCGATCGAGACGCGCTGGCGCTCACCGCCTGACAGCAGCGCGCCGCCCTCGCCGACCTTCGCCGCCCATCCCCCGGGCAGTCGCCCGATCACCTCGTCCAGCCGCGCCGCGGTCGCCGCCGCCCGCACCTCGGCGACGCCCGCGCCGGGACGGCCCAGGCGCACGTTCTCCTCGATCGTGCCGTCGAAGAGGTAGACGTCCTGGAAGACGATGGCGATCCGGGCCATCAACGCCTCGGTGCTGACCTGGCGCACGTCCACGCCTCCCACGCGCACCGCGCCGGCGTCCACGTCGTAGAAGCGCGCCAGCAGCTGCAGCAGCGTGCTCTTGCCCGAGCCGGACGGTCCGACGACGGCGAGCCGCTGTCCCTCGGGGACGGTGAGCGACACCTCGTCGAACACCGTGTGCACGCCGTGCCGGAAGGCGACGGCGTCGAACTCCAGGCCGTGGTGCGCCGGCTGGATCGGCTCACGGGGTTCCCGCAGCGGCTCGGTGCGCAGCAACGCCTCGAGTCTGGCCAGCTCCGAACGCGCGCCGCGGAGTTTGCCGCCGATGTCCGACAGCGACAGCAGCGGGTCGGCGCAGCGGGCGGCCAGCACCAGGATCGCCAGGATCTCCGCCGCGCCGATGTGCCCGCCGAGCGCGAGGTAGGCGCCCAGGACCAGGAGCCCGGTGAAGATCGCCTGCACGGTGAGCGTCAGCCCCACGGCGCCGGGCAGCGTCGCCAGCACGGTACGGCGGGAGGCGCGCTGGGCATCCCGAAGTGAGTCGTCGAGCAGCCGGAAGCGTTCGCCGGTCCGGCCGCCGGCCCGCAGCACCGGCTGGGCCTGGAGGAACTCGATCACACGCGCGCCGGCTTCCTGGTCGCGTTCGTGACGGTCGGCGTCGGCGGCGGCCGTCGCGCGTGCCGTCCGGGCCTGGATCGCCGCCACGACGGGTGCGGCGAGCAACGCGGCCAGCCCCATCCGCCAGTTGAAGGCGGTCATCACGGCCACGATGGTCAGCGGCGTGACCAGGGCGGCGACGAACGGTGCCAGCAGATGCGCGGCCACGCCCATGGCTTGCAGGAGGCCGCGGCCGGCCAGGGCGGACACCTCGCCGATACGAGCGGCGTCGTACCAGCCGAGGGGGAGGCGGGCCAGGTGCTCGCCGAGCCGGCGATACATGCCGCGCAACATGGTGGTCCCGACCCGCATGCCGGACAAGTCGCTGATGTAGCGCAGCACGGCGTAGAGGGCGACCGCGGCCCCGAACGCGACCAGCCAGGGCACGGCGTCCGCGGGCGTGCCGCCGAGCAACGGCCGCAGCACCGGGACCAGCAGCGCGTAGGACAGGCCTTCGGCCACGGCGGTGATCGTCATCAGGATCACGGTGCGGCGCATCGCCCGGGCGTACTCGTCTCCGAGCACGCGCAGCAGCATTCGGATCATCGGGGCTCGTCTCCTCGCAGCAGGCCACCGTGGGTTTCGATCTCGTCGGATCGGTGGGATCGCCAGAACGCGGCGAACCTTCCGCCTCGGGTCAGCAGGTCGGCGGGCCTGCCGCGTTCGACGATCGCTCCGTCCTCCAGCACCACGACGGTGTCGGCGTCGGCGACCGTCTCCAGGCGGTGGGCGATGACGAGGATCGTGCGGTCGCCGTCCAGCATCGCCAGGGCCCGGCGGACCGCCTGTTCGGTCTGCGGGTCGGCGAAGGAGGTCGCTTCGTCCAGCACCAGCACGGGCGCGTCGGCCAGCAGTGCGCGGGCGATCGAGATCCGCTGCGCCTCGCCTCCGGACAGCTTGGCCTCTTCACCGAGCACCGTGTCGTATCCGCGCGGCAGTTGCAGGATGCGGTCATGGATGCCGGCCAGCCGGGCGGCGCGGATCACGTCGTCGCGGCCGGCCCGCGGCACCGCCAGCGCGATGTTGTCGGCGACCGAGGCGCGCAGCAGACGGACGTCCTGGAAGACGAAGGACACCTGCCGGTGCAGCTCCCGGCTGCCGATCTCGCGCAGATCGACGCCGCCGAGAAGGACCGAGCCGTGGGTGGGGTCGAAGAACCGCGGCAGCAGCTTGACCAGCGTGGACTTGCCGCTTCCCGACGGCCCGACGATCGCGGTGACCGTCCCCGGCTCCAGCACCAGGTCGATGCCGCGCAGCACCTCGTGACCGGCCCCCTCATCGACCTCGTAGGCGAAGCGGACGTCACGCAGCTCCACCCGGTGCCCCCGCGGCGGACGCGGGCGGGCGGGCTCGGGCAGTGGCCGGACCGCGAGCACGTCCCTGATCCGGCCGACCGCGCGACCGGCCGCCCGCAGGTCGTCGAAGCCGTGCCCGAGCGCCGCCACCGGAGCGGTCAGTCCCAGCCCGAGCAGCAGGAACGGCAGCAGATCCGCCGGCGCCAGGCCGCCGGAGGTGATCAGAGCCGTGCCGCCGGCCAGCACGACCAGCAGCACGAACGGCGGCGACAGCGCCAGCTGCATCCCGGCGGCGACCACGGACATGCCGCGCACCCAGCGGGAGAAGATGCTGACGAAGTCGTCGGCGGCCGTCAGGAACGTGCGGTGGGCGCGCTCGCCTCCGCCGAACGCCTTGACCACCGAGATGCCTTGCACGAACTCGACGACGGAACTGGCGATCCGTCCCGACGCCGCGTCGTAGGCCTCCTGCTCGCGCGTCCTGGCGGGCAGCATCAGCAGCGGGACCAGCGCTATCGCCAGCACCACCGGGATCAGCGTGATCAGCGTGAGCCGCCGGTCGACGGTGAACAAGTAGATCAGCGACCCCAGCGGCACCACGAACGCGGCGACGAGCTCGCCGGGGGCGTGAGCGATGAACGGGTGCACGGCACTCACGTCCTCGCCCACCACCTTGGCCAGCTCGCCGGTGCGGCGCCGGGAGAACCAGCCGATCGGGACGCGTCCCAGCGACGCGGCCAGGTGCCGGCGGAACGTCAGTTGCACCCGGCTGTCGAGAACATGCCCGATTCCCGACGACGCCGCGGTGAACAGCAGCCGGACGAACAGGCCGGCCGCACCCGCGATCACCACGGTCCAGACGTGCGCGTGGTCGATCGGGCCGGGCGACAGCAGGGCACGGCCCAGTTCGACGACCGCCAGCAGCGGGGCCAGACCCGCGAGCGCGCCGGCGACCTGCAGGATCACCACGGCCGCGAAACTCAGCAGATGGGGGCGCAACAGCCGTGTCATGCTCCGTCCCGCCGCGGAATCGGCATCCGGTTGCTCGATCGTCTGAGCGAGGTCGGTGGTGGTCATCGTTCTCCGGTCTTCGTCGATCTCGTCACGACCCGGCCCGTGGCCGAGCCGATGGTGGATGGAGGACTCGAAGAGATCGATCGGGAGGACGAGTGCGGGGGCACGTGGGTGCCACCCTGGCACACGTAGACGTCCGCGTCGTCCAGGGCCAGGATCGTGCCGTCAGGAATGGTCATGGGCCCACTGTCGCCGCCGGCGCGCGCCGGCGGATTGGACAAATGTTCCTCCAGCCGCGGCTCAGGGACGTCTTCGGGAGCGGAGTGCCCTGCCGGCCTGGCATTCCAGCGCGCCGGCAGGGTCGGCGGCCTGCGGCGACCCGCCACCGGACGTACGCGAAGCGGCCCTGTTGCCTGCGCCAGGGAGGACGCCGCGGCACCTGCCGCTGAGATCGGCGAGGCTCTGGAGAGTCTTGTGGGGAGGCGCGGCCGTGAACACCTGGAACGCCCGCCGTGCTGTCCTGGCCGGCCTGGTGCCGCGAGCGAGGCCCCTGCCCCGACACCGGCCTGGCCGCCTGTCCTGCGGCCAAGCCCGCGCCCTGCTGGACCGGCACACCGCGCTGGGCGGCCCCGGAACCGCTGGGACCTGCTCAAGCCTGAGTCGGTGACGCCGAGATCGTTGTAGAGGACGACGACGCGGCCGCGGTGGCCCTGGCGGGTGACGAGCTCGGCCAGGCGGGCAAGCATGGCCATGCTGTCCTTGCCCGCTGAGCAGGCGATGGCGATCTCGCCGATCGCGTCGGGGATGCTGGAGTCGCCCACGCGTTCATCGGGCAGCTCGACTTCCTCGTCGATGAGCGGCCGGGGCGTGCGGATGGGTCGGCTGGGCGATGCGCGCGATGATGCCCGGGCCGCGTAGGAGGGTCCGTAGGTTGGGGGCGTAGCCCTGTCTCCGTGGAGCTTGCCCGGTCGGCGACGTCGTGGCGCGCGGCGGGAGTGAAGGGCGGGATGCTGCGCACCAGCGGTTTGCAGCGCGACACTGTCGTGGGGGTTGGCCGCGCTGAGCGTGACAGCGATGGCCAGACAGGTCCGTTCGGTGGATCTTCGACTCTTTCTTGCCGCGATCGTCGAGCTCGTCCAGCAGGATCCGGTACAGCCGGGCGCACGCCCTGGCGGTGCTTCCACCCGGTGAGGCGGCGGTGCACCCTCTGCCGGGAGGCGCCGAACACCGGCGGCGCCTGCCTCCACGTGCACCTGGTGATGGCCGCGTACACGATCGCCGCCGGGATCACCCGATCGTCTACCTGCCGCCGGGCACCACCTTGCGGGCGCGCCGGCCCCGGTGGGATCGCCCGCTGGAACAGCTTCCACCACTCATCAGGCGCCAACCGCAAGGAATGCGTCCACGAACGAACTGACGATCAAGCCCTCGCGAATGAGGCACTGTCTCATCCAGGTAGCTGCGTTGCGGGAACGGATCGGCTGGTCGTGGACGGCGGATGGGCGGTCTCACGCTTGAGGTGGGGTCACGGCGTCAGGTGGCAGTCGGCGAGCCAAGCGGAGCAGTGCGAGCCCGGCCGACCCCACCAGAGCCGCCAGCGCCAGCCACAACAGCGCCGGCGCCGTACCGAGCAGCGCAGAGAAGCCGGCGGGTGCGAGGACCGCGGCCACGGCCCAGGTCTGCTGGTAGATGGCCAGGTAGCGGCCCCGCAGGGCGGGCGGTGCGGTGCCGGCCGCCAGTGCCCAGCTGGGTACGGTGTGCATGAGTTCGCCCAGGGTGAGGACGAGCGTGGCCACGACGAGCCCGCCGATGCGGGCGGTTCCGGCGGGGAGCAGCGCCGTAGCGGCGTAGGCGGTGCACGCCAGCATCATGATCAGGCCGCTCAGCGCCATGGCGTGCGTGCGGCGGGAGTGCCGCTGCCATCGCCGTACCGGGAGCTGGCCTGCCGCGACGAGGACTGTGTTGATCGCGTAGAGGATGCCCAGCAGGGCGGGCGGGACGTCGAGCACCGTGACGGCGTACACCGGCAGCGCGACCGGAAGGATGAGGTGTATGAGGGTGTAGGCCTGTTCTGCCGCCACCAGGATGACGAAGGGCCGGTCGGCGAACACGTGCCGGTAGCCACCCGAATCACGTGACCGCGGGGCGGACGTGGCCCGTCCTGACAGCACCAGGCATGCGGTCGCCAGGGCGAAGCTGGCCGCGTTCATCAGTGCGACGACCTCGAACCCGGTGGTGCCGGCGAGGGAGACCACTCCCGCCGACAGCAGGCCGCCCAGGCCGAAGGCGACGTTCCTGGCGGTGGCGAGGAGCGTGTACAGCCGGTCCCTGAGCGCGCCCTCGGCCAGTGCGGAGACGTAGCTGCCGGAGGCGGGGTAGTAGGCGCGGTCGCCGACCGCGATCAGGGCGGCGACGATGATCAGGGCCACGAACCCGTCCACGAGGGGATAGGCGGCGAAGGCCGCCGCCCGCAGCACGTACGTGGCCATCAGCACGCGGCGTGCGTCGAACCTGTCGATGAGGATGCCGGCCACCGGGTTGGCCGCCAGCCCCACGATGGCCGCCACGGTGACTCCGAGTCCGACGGTCGTCATGGGCAGTGCGGTCACCTTGTGGATGAACAACAGGGTCAGCGGCACGTACAGCCCGTTGCCGAGCGCGTCGACGAACATTCCCACCAGGAAGGGACGCACGCCGACGGTGCTCGTGAGAGAGGGGGAGGCCATGTGATCAGTGTTGTCGGGTGGCTGTTCGGATGGCATCGGCCGAAGGTCTGAGGGCAGGCCGTCCCTGGTCCTAGGTCTCAAGCCCGGTCCCTGGGGTGAGCGGCCCCGCCGGTTAGCATCGGCACGTGGATCTGCTGGGAGCGGGTGCGGAGGAGCGGCCGCGGACGCCGGTGGGTGTGTTCGAGGAGCAGCGGCCCCGGTTGTTCGCTCTGGCCTATCGGCTGCTCGGCTCGGCTGCCGAGGCCGAGGACCTGGTGCAGGAGACGTTCCTGCGCTGGAGCCGAGCCGACCGGGTCGAGGTGCCGGCCGCCTGGCTGACCACGGTGATCACCAATCTGTGCCTGAACCAGCTCGCTTCCGCGCGGCGGCAGCGCGAGAGCTATGCGGGGCCGTGGCTGCCCGAGCCGGTGCTCACCGGCGCCGGCGCGCTCGGGCCTCTGGAGACCGTGGAGCAGCGCGAGTCGGTGTCGCTGGGCCTGCTGGTCCTGCTGGAGCGCCTGAGCCCGGCCGAGCGGGCCGTGTTCGTGCTGCGTGAGGCGTTCGGGTACAGCCACGCCGAGGTCGGTGACATTCTCGGCTTTGACGAGGCGCGCTCCCGGCAGCTCCACCGCCGGGCGAGGGGACATCTCGGCGAGGCCCGCAAGCGTTTCGACGCCGGCCGTGAGCAGCACCGCCGCATCGTCGAGACTTTCATGGCCGCGACCGTGCGCGGTGACGTGGCAGGGCTGGAACGCTTGCTCGCCGCCGACGTGGTCGCCTGGGCGGACGGTGGCGGGTCGACCGCGGCACGGCGGCCCTTGTCCGGACGTGAGCGGGTCCTGCGTTATCTGGGCGGCCTCGGCATCCGGCCGGAGGCGGCCGCGGTGACGGCTGCGGTCGCGGAGGTCAACGGGGAATTCGCGGTGCTCTTGTGGCACGAGGGTGTGCTGCGTGCTGTCATGGCCGTGGAGATCGGCGACGGGCGGATCAGCGCCGTGCGGACGCTGATGAACCCGGCCAAGCTCGCGTTCGCGGCCGCTCAGCTTGTGTGACGACGCTCACACCGGTGGCTGTCACGAATCGGGCGGTTGGCCGGTTCAAGTGGGGACTCGATCGGAGGAACCATGACGAAGCGCATCGTGGTGCTGGGCGCCGGTTACGCCGGGCTGGGCGCCGCCAAGCGGGCCGCCCGGCGGCTGCGCGGCACTGATGTCCGGGTGACGCTGGTGAACGTGAGCGACCGGTTCGTGGAACGAGTGCGGCTCCACCAGCTCGCGGCCGGGCAGGAGCTTGCTGACCTGCCTTTGCGCGGCCTGCTCGACGGCACCGGTGTGCAGCTGATGGTGGCCGGGGTGACGGGGATCGACCTCGGGGCGCGAATCGTGCGGCTGGCCGCGGCGCCGTACGAGGTGGGCTACGACGTGCTGGTCTACGCGCTCGGCAGCGGCGCCGACGTGCACGCGGTGCCGGGAGCGGCCGAGCACGCGTTCACTCTCGCGGGCGAGGAGGAGGCGGTCGTGTTGCGGTCCCGTCTGGCCGAGGCTCGTTCGGTCGCCGTGGTGGGCGGAGGGCTGACCGGGATCGAGGCCGCGGCCGAGTTCAAGGAGGCGCATCCGCGGCTGGAGGTTCAGCTGATCTCCGCCGGTCCTGTCGGAGACGGGCTCGTCGCCAGGGCCCGAGGCCATCTGCATCGCGTCTCCGGCCTGGCCGCAGATTCGGGACTGGCCACGGACGAGCAGGGCCGCATGCTGGTGGATCCGAGCCTCCGCTCGCTCTCGCACCCTGAGGTGTTCGGGATCGGGGACGCCGCGGCGGCGCGGACCGCGGGCGGGATCTCGCGGATGTCCTGCCAGACCGGCCTGCCGATGGGCCTGCACGCGGGTGATGCGGTAGCTCGGCTGGTGGCCGGGCAGGACCCGCGTCCTGTGCGGATCCGCTCCGTGTGGCAGCACATCAGTCTGGGGCGCCGCGACGGTGTCACCCAGTTCTCCCGTGCCGATGACAGTCCGCTCGGGCCCGTCCTGACCGGCGGGGTCGCCGCGCGCTACAAGGAGCTCGTCATTCGCGGCACCGTCTGGAGGATGTGCCACCCCGGGCCTCACCGCCCGGGGGTGTGATGGATCTCCGTCCGCCCCCGTCTGTGGCTTGGGGGCGGACGGTCCGTGACTAGGCGGGGGTGTTGCGCAGGGTGATGTTGATGCGGTTCCAGGCGTTGATCGCGGCGATCGTCATGACCAGCGCCGCCAGCTGCCCTTCGTCGTAGTGGTCCGCCGCCGCGTCCCACACCTCGTCGGGGACGCCGCCCGAGCCGTCGGAGATACGTGTGGCCGCCTCGGCGAGCGCGAGGGCGGCACGTTCATCGTCGGAGAAGAAGGGGGTGTCCCGCCAGGCCGCGAGCGCGTGCAGGCGCTGATCGGACACACCGGTCTGCCGGGCTTCGCGGGCGTGCATGTCCACGCAGAAGCTGCAGCCGTTGATCTGGCTGACGCGCAGCCGCAGCAGGTCGAGCGTGGTGCGGGGGACGGGGCTGTCGTTGAGGTAGGCCTCCAGGTCGTACAGCGCCTTCAGGCCGGTGGCCGCGGGCTTTCGGATGCTCATACGCATGGGGTTTCTCCTGTCAGTAGTAGCGGCAGCGCTGTCACTGGGCGGCGGTGAGTGCGGCGGAGGCGACGGCGAGGGCGAAGTAGGCGGCCGGGATGGCGATGTTGTGGAACACCCTGGCGCGGACGTGGGCGACGAGCGCGCCGAGGAAGAACAGGACGAGCCCGGCGGCGGACGCGAGACCGACGTACGGAATACCGATGATCCCGAGGAGCAGCCCAACGGCTCCCGCGGCCTTCAGCACGCCCAGCAGCGGGACCCAGGCCGGGTCGACGTTCACGGCGGCGGAGTTGGCCAGGACCATGGGGTTCCGTGCGAGGTCGAGGACGGCGATCACGGCGTTGACCGCGATCGTGATGACGGTGACGACGAGGTAGGCGGTGAACATGTCGAGCTGCCCTCCGGGTCAAGGCGCCGGGAACAGGGCGGCTGCGAGGTGCCGTCCGGGCTCGGCGCCCGGAGGGATGGCGAAGATGGCGCTGCCGGTGTGCTGGATGAAGGCGTTGAGCCGGTCGGCGGCGGCCATCTTCCGCTGGACGCCGATGAAGCCGGTGGGGTCGCGGAGGTAGGCGCAGAACAGCATGCCGGTGTCGTAGGTGTCGTGCCCGGCCCCCGCGTGGTCGTGCAACGGGTCGTCATGGCTGTGGCCGGGCTGGTCGTGGTCGTGGTCGTGGTCGGCGGCCGGCTCCGCCGCGGTCTGGAAGGCGTAGTCGTAGTTGTAGGAGCGGCGCAGCATGGGGATGTCGCGGACCAGGGCCAGGTGGGAGTCGGCCGGGATGAGGGGTTCGCCGTCCGGTCCGGTCCTGGCGAAGTCCAGGGGGGTGAATTCGTGGCCGCCGCTGAGCGGGGCTCCGGTGTCGCGGCGGCGGCCGATGGACTGGTCCTGCTGTTGCGCGGTGGAGGTGTCCCACTTCGGCAGGTCCATGCGGATCTTGCGGAAGACGAGGTAGGTGCCTGCGGTGAACCAGGCCGGCTCGTCGGGTCCGCCGGCCCAGACGGCGTCGTCGAGGGCCGCTCCCGGTCGCGGGTTGGCGGTGCCGTCCTTGTGGCCGAACAGGTTGCGGGGGGTGGCGTCGCCGAACCGGCCGAGGAATCCCTGCTGGCTCCAGCGCAGCCGGGCCAGGCCGGGGGCACGGCCGCGCAGGGTGCGGAAGGCATGGCTGATGCTCTGCGGGTCGTCGCCGCAGATCTGCACGAAGAGCTGGCCGCCGCTCCAGGCGGGCTGGAGCCGGTCGGTGGAGAAGGCCGGCAGCTCGTGCAGGTGCTTGGGCCGCAGGTCCTTCCTGCCGATCCGGTCGAACAGCTCGGGGCCCAGGCCGAACGTCACGGTGAGCCGGGAGGGTGGCAGGCCGTCGGCGATGCCGCTGTCGGCCGGCGCGCCGGGGCGGTTGACGGGCAACGGGCCCGCGGAGCGGCCGGCCATGAGGCGCTCGGCCGCGCTGCTCCAGTGCTCCATGAGCTTTTGGAAGTTGGCGGCCACCTGCCCGATGGGCAGGAGTTCGCCCTTGGCATCGCCGGCCTCCAGGTCGAAGGCCGCGAAGTAGGCGTAGCGCTGCTGAGGGGTGGCGATGCCGGCCTGGTGCGTTCCGTGGAACGGCTCCACGGGCGTGCTGCCGGTCGCTGAGGCGGGTGCCGGCGCGTCATCCCTGCCGATGGCGAGCGCTGAACCCGCGCCCGCGCCCGCGGTCACCGCGAGCGAGGCGATCAGGGTGCGTCGGGAGAGGCGGCCCTGCGTCGATGGGTCGGGCATGTGAGGTGTCCTTCCGGTGGAGGGTCAGGTGCTCGGCTGGTAACCGTCGTGGTCGTCCCAGCTCGGGGGCTGGGTCATCGGCTGCTGCCAGGTGGGCCGGTCCTGGCCGGGTGCCGGCGCAGGAGCTCGCCGGGCAGGGTGAACGGCGGAGCCTTGTGGGGCTCGGCCAGGGCCTGGCCGTCGACGCCGGGACGCTGGCCCTGCTCCTCACCGATGAAGCGGCCGTACAGATGGCTGCGCATGCCGTGGTTGAAGGCGGCCGGATGCTCGAGGTCGCGGGCGTGGCTCAGTGCGGCTACGGCGAGATCGGTACGGGCAAACGGCCGGTAGTCATCGTCCACGGGGATCATCCGTTCTGCGTGGTGCGGAGGTGCCGGAGGGCGAGCAGGCCACCCACTCCCGGGATGAGGGCGCGCAGGCGCACGCCGGTCGCGGTCCGCGCCAGTGATGCGGCGGCGATGACGGTCACGTAGGCGATGCCGTGCACGGGCCCCGCCACGCTCGTGATCGTTTCGAGGTGGAGCGTGAACAGGTTGGTGAGCAGGATCGTGAGCGAGACGGCCTCGGCGGTGGCCGCCATGCGCAGGAGGCGCATGCCGTCACGCTCCCGGCCGCACGGTTGATCGGACAGGGTTCATGGATTTCCTCCTTCATCCTTCAGGCAGACTGAAGCTTAAGCAGGGCTTCAGGCGCCCTGAAAGTTGGGGGTGGAAGTCCGGGAAGGAGGGCCGTCCGGGTTTCGCGAGGTCAGGCGTTGTCCATTCGACCCCGAGGAGCGCCGGACGGGCAGGCGCATGGCGCGATCTGTGGGAAGCGTGTCGTTGACGCCATCAGAGCGCGGGCTCCAACCTGAGGACGTGCACTCCCACCGCATCCTTCGTGATCTTCGATGGCTTCCAGTCGCTCGACCTCGTCGGCCCGCACGGCGCTTCACCACCGAGCTCGGCATCCCGCCCGCCGCCTACGTCGAGCGGGTCCGGGTGGAGGCGGCGCAGCGGGCCCTGGAGGACGGCGGCGACCCTCTCGAGGCCATCGCCCGCCGCTACGGCTTCGGCACCGCCGAGACCCTGCGCCGCAGCTTCCACCGCTGCCTGGGCGTCGCCCCCTCCGACTACCGCGACCGTTTCCGATCGACTACGGGAGAACACCTGTGACCACATACGGACTGCTGCTCTTCGACATCGCCGAGGAGCTCGACTTCGCCGGCCCCTGGGAGGTCTTCACCACCTCCTCCATCCTGCGCCGCGACGCCGACACCACGCTGCTCATCGCCGAGCACCCCGACCCCGTCCGCAGCAGCAAGGGCATGCACGTGGTACCCGACCGCACCCTGGGCGACCACCCCCCGCTGGACGTCCTGCTGGTGCCGGGCGGCCGCGGCGCCCGCGAGATCGAGCCGCACAACCCCGCCGTCACCGGCTGGATCGCCAGGACCGCGGCGAACGCCTCCTGGGTCATGAGCGTGTGCACCGGCGCCTTCCTCCTGCACGCCGCCGGCCCCGCCCGCGGGCGCCGCGTGGCCACGCACCGCAACTACGAGGACGCCCTGCAGGCGCGCGGGGACGTCACCGTCGTCCGCGACGCCCGCTACGTCGTCGACGGCGACCTGATCACCACCCAGGGCGTCTCGGCCGGCATCGACGGCGCACTGTGGCTGATCGGCCACCTGCACGGACGCGACCACGCGCGGGCCGTACGCCGGGAGATCCAGTACGAGCCGGCCCCGCCCTACCTCGCCGACGAGCCCCTCTGAACGGAACGCGGCAAGCCTGGAACGTCTGACCGGAGAGGCGGTGGCAGGACCGGTGATGAGCCGAGGTCATCGAGACCGTAGCGGGACAGCACGTCGGACGGCGGTGTGAGCAGGCATGCCCGTGCGCCGTTGACCGCCGCATGACAATCGCGACGGGTGCGCATCGTGCCTCTGCCTGCCCCGCGAGGGCGGCGCGAGTCGCTTGGGTAGGAGGCGGCTGTCACGGGCCGGGGTCGTGCGCACGGTTTGACCGCTCCCCCACGATCGCCGCCACGGCGTTTCGGGCGAGCTCATACGGTTCGGCTCGCAGCAGGGCGTTGATCGAGCGTAGGTTGACGGGGGCTGAGCGGTAGTCTGCCCGCTGCCGATCCCGGTCTGCCGGCTGACCTGATGGAGCTGATGAGGGCGAGGTGCGCCCAGGCGGGCGGGAGCCGGATCTCGGTGTCGACGTCCTGGCCTGCGTGGCCGGGGGCGGGAAGCCTGGCAGCTTCGTCGTCTCGGACACGGCCAGTCGCCTCATCACCCATCACGGCGGTTCCGGCCGGCTTGCCGCCGGCCGGCTTTCTCTGCGATGAGGATGCTGGAGAGAACGCGGTGGCTTTGCTGGCTGGCCGGTGCGAGAAAAGTGGTGCAGGCAGCCGAGCACGTGGTTGAAGGCGAGCGGGTCTGTCGAGGCGCCGTCGATGCTGCCTTGATCAGGATTTGGCTCCGCGACCTGTTCTTCTGACGGCGTTCGATGCCGCGATCAGGGCTCGGGCCGGCCATCCTGCCTCATCCGGGCAAGTTGGCGGGAGCATGTCATAGCTTAGCAATTGGTATCGATTGCTAAGCTATGACCATGGAACCGCCAACGTCGCCGCAGATGCATCAGGTAGCCGCGGC
Source organism: Nonomuraea thailandensis (assembly GCF_024172165.1). Classification (GTDB taxonomy): domain Bacteria; phylum Actinomycetota; class Actinomycetes; order Streptosporangiales; family Streptosporangiaceae; genus Nonomuraea; species Nonomuraea thailandensis. The sequence goes on from NZ_JAMZEB010000002.1 coordinate 4,836,462, forward strand.
GCTACGCCAGATCAGTGCCGGATTCGCGGCCTTGGCTGACGCGATCTCTGCCGATGAAGCCGAACCCCCAGCAGAGACCCGTCATCGTGCGCTCCTCTCCGCGTGGGGCCAGCGGGGCCTGACAAGAGCCGAGGCGAGTGCCTTGTTCCGCGAGCACGGCTTTTCCCCTCAAGCGGCGGGTGGTTGGGTCCGTGGCGACTGGCTGGAGATCCGCGACGACGGCCGCCGCTACCTGACTGATCGTTCACTGCACTGGCTGGCAGAACAAGGAGACTCCGGTGACCCGCGATCGCATGACTGAGCCGTTCCGCGTCCGCCTGGAGGTGCGCAGCTACGAGATCGATCCGCAGCTCCATCTCAACGGAGGCTTCTATGTTCAGTACGCCGACCACGCCCGTTTCGCCTGTGTCCAAGCCGCGGGGGTCTCGGTTGAGGACCTTCTCAGCAGCGGCATCGGCCCTGTCAACCTGGAGACCGTCATCAGGTATCACCGCGAGCTGCGTGGCGGTGACCAGGTCGACGTCTCCTGCGCTTGGGAATGGGGCGGCGGCAGAACCTACCGTGTGCACCATCAGCTGCTGCATCTGAGCGGCACCGTGGCCGCCGAAGTCAGCCACGTGAGCGGACTGCTCGATCTCAAGAACCGCCGTCTGATCGCCGCCCCCGACCACGAATGGCGAATCCGAGCGGACAGGCCCGAACTTCTCGGTCTCAAGCCTGGTCATCCACGGGACGCACTCTCGTAGCGCTCGCCGATCGGCCACACCGTTGATCAGCTCCGCGTTCAAGCCGGCCAGGCGTTGCCGGGCGTCGAACAGGCTCAGCGCGCTCCATCGTGAGCACGGCGGGGCCCGCTGTAGAGGTGCGCCTGTCCCGTCCACGTGCACCTTGTGACGCGCCATCGCTCTGACCTGCGAGTCGCAAGGCAGGCCCGGACGTCATCCCTGCACTCCGTCCGACTGGCCCTGCACTGTCAGGTCCGATGCCTTGAGCCGCTCCGGGCCGGCGGCATCCCGGGCGAGTTCCTCCGGATCCTGCGACTCCCAGGACGCGGCGAGATCCGACGGCTCGTAGGTGTGTCCGGTCTGCCTGTTGAACGCGGCGACGGCCTCGCGTGCCTCCATCAGCCTGCCGGTTTCTAGGAGTTCCGCGATCCGGTCGATCTCCCTCCCCCGCTGCTCCTGGCGCTCCTCGACACTGAACTCCACCTTCAAGCTGTGCGAGCGGCCGGACGAGACGTACGCCCGACGCCGAGCCGGCTCGGCAAGGACTCGGGCCGCCGGGCGCGCGAGGTGTGACCGGTCCTTCGCCCGCCTTCACACCTAGGCATCTTTGTCCGCGACTGGCGCAGTGTCGCATGTAACTGTGACGTATTCGCTGAGGAGAGGCGATGAGTGCTGCATCGCCTTCCTCAGCGAGCCAGGTCCGTCCATCGGGCCAGCTCATGCCGGGTGGCCAACGTGTACGGGTCCTCGGTGCCGAGCACGCGTTCGCGGATGGGCAGGAGGGCGGCGAGCTGGTCGCGGGCCGCGGCCGGATTTCCCGCTTCTCCAGTCCAGACGGCCAAGTCGTGCCGGGTGATGAGGGTATTGATGTTGTCGACGCCGAGCACGCGTTCGCGGATGGGCAAAAGGGCGGCCAGTTGGTCGCGGGCCGCGGCCGGGTCGCCCGCGGTTCCCGTCCAGTTGGCCAGTACATGCCGGACCAGCAAAGACCGCGGGTGTTCGGCGCCGTGCAGTCGTTCGCGGACGGGCAGGAGGGCGGCGAGTTGGTCGCGGGCGGTGACCGGGTCGCCTACGTGGCCGGTCCAGTGGGCCATGTCATGTCGGGCATCCAAGGTGAGGGGATGATCCACGCCGTGCAGGCGTGTGTAGATCGCCAGGAGGGCGGCGCACTGCTCACGGGCGGCGGCGGCGTCTCCGGCCAGGCCGGTGTGGTTGGCCAGGTAGCTACGGGTGATCAGAGTGTCGGGATGCTCTACACCCAGGACACGCTCCCGGATGGGCAGCAGGGCGGCGAATTGCTCCCGCGCTGTGGCGGTGTCCCAGGTCAACCCGGTCCAGCCGGCGAGTTCGTGGCGGGCGGCCAGGGTGCTGGGATGTTCGGTGCCCACACTGGCGGCGAGAGCGTCGTGGATGTATCGGCTGAGCGCCAGGGCGGTGTGGTAGTCGGCACGGCTGCCCAGATAGGCCAGCATGCGCTGCAGCGCTGGTGATGATGCCGGCAAGGCGGCGCGCGCATGCGGCAGCAACCGGGCGAACAACGGCCAGTCGGTGCGTGACCGAGGGTCGGCGGGTACGGCGTTCTGCAGCAGGTCGGCTGCCACGACCCGCCAGCGCTCGCGCTGGTCCGGCGCGAGCTGATCGAGCGTGACGGCCTGGACGAGGCGGTGCACACTTACCAGTGCCTCTGGGGCCCGGCTGAGGCCGGGAGCCGGACTCGTGGTCACTGTGATCAAACTGTAGGAGGCCAGCAGCGCCAGCGCCTCGCTCACGGCCACGTCGTCGGCGTCGTCGAAGCCGTTCAAGACGGTGACCGGTAGATCGTCGGGAGCGTAGCAGGACAGCACGTTCAGCACGCGGACACTCAGAGGGTTGAGGGTTTGGAGGCGGGCGTGGCTGAGCGTCCAGACCTTGGCCACCGCCCGGGCGGCGTCCCCGCCGGCCGGGGCGGCGGCGTGCATGCGGGCGGGTGTCTCGGACAGCAAGCACAGGTAGCGGACCGGTGTGATGCCGGGAGTGCGGGCGATGTAGGCGCCGGCCTGGGCCAGAGCCAATGGCAGGTCGCCGAGCTGGTTGGCCAGTTCGTTCAGCAGCGGGCGCTGGTCCGTAGCCAGGGGGCCTATGAGGCCGGCCAGCAGGGCGATGGAAGCGGGGCGGTCCAGCACCTCCAGCCGTAGGGGCGTGATGCCGCGTTGCGGCCAGCTGATATCGCGCCGGGTGGTGATCAGCACATGCCCGCGGGCGAGCCGTGCGAGGTGTGGTTCGACGTCGGCGGCCTCTTCGACGTTGTCGAAGACCACCAGCCAGCCAGCCCGGGTGCTCAGCCAGGCCAGCGCCCAGGCGGCGGCTTCCTCCGTGGTGGCCTGCTCGGCGGCCACTGAATCGACCCCCGCGACCAGTGCCCTGGTCAGCCCGGCCAGGCCCGTCTGGATATGGGCAGGGCTCTCGGCCTCCATCCACCACACCAGCCGGAATCGGGCCCGATGCCGATGTGCGTACTGCAAGGCCAGCTCGCTCTTCCCCACGCCACCGAGTCCAACGATGGCCTGGGAGATGACGCCCGGTCCCGTCGCCAGGGCGTCCCGCAGCGCGGACAAGGCTTGTTCCCGGCCGACGAAGGAGGCTACCGGTAGACGTGGAAGCCCGATCAGTGCCTCGGGCTCTTCCACTCGGGCTGCTTCGGGTAACGATCGCCGCGCCGGCAACTGTATGTCCCCGGTGAAAACCGCACCGGAGAGCTCCCCGCCAACCGCGACCGCCCGCAGCCCGCTCGCCTCGGCACGGTCAGCGCCCTGACGGTGACCAGGGTGAGCCGGGTCGGACGGATGTGTCATACCGCCACTGTGAAGCGGTCTTCGGTTCGGCGCCAACTCACTCGTGCGGACTGCTGTATCTCACCTGGAGGGTGAGACGCAGGAAAGCCACATCGACCCTCATGTTGGGGCCGGGCCCGGCGACACCGAGCAGGCCTGGCTCGGCGCGTGGCGACGGCGCTGCGGGCTCCGCGGCGCCGTCTTCCCGCGCCAGGATCACGACGGAGCCGCCGGAGGTCCTTCAGCGGGACGTGCTTTGCCGGCACGTACTGCCGGACCGGGCCGGCGAGCAGGCTGCGCGCCCGGACGGATGGAGCCAGCGGTGAGGAGCAGACCCAGGTCATCTCCGCTGCGGTCGCCGGGGCGGATGTCGCCATGCACGAGCGTGGGGCTGTCGGCGTGCGCCCTCCGTCCGTCAGGCCGGCATCGACGTCCGCGCCACGACCTCAACGAACCGGTTCGAGCACGAAGACCGGGATCTGGCGGTCGGTCTTGCGCTGGTAGTCGGCATAGTCCGGGTATGCCTCCACCGCCCGGCGCCACCAGAGGACCTTCTCGTCCCCGGACACCTCGCGCGCCCGGTACTCCCGGGTCACCGCGCCGTCCTGAAGCTCGATGACCGGCTCGGCGACCAGGCTGGCGTACCACTGGGGGTTGGTCGGCTCGCCACCCTTGGACGCGACAGCCGCGTAGCGCCCCTCGTGCTCGACACGCATCAGCGGCGTCTTGCGGACCTTGCCGGTCTTGGCGCCCCGGTAGGTCATCAGCACGGTGGGCAGACCCTTGATCGTGACGCCGTCGGTCGTGCCGGTCCGCATGATCTGCTCGACGTGCTCGCGGACCCACCCCGACGCGCTCGGTTCGTAATCACCGGTCAGCGCCCTGCCCTGATCAGCCTGCGCGGCCCGTCGCGACTCGACGGGATCGTGTCGGCGGTCTTGTGGGTTGCGCGTGCGCCTGGCGTCCACATTGCCGGTCAAGGTGTTGAGGATGCCGGGTAGTTGGGCCACCGTTTCGGCGGGCAGGCCGGTGACGGTCTCCTCCGCCAGAGCGAGCCACAGCTGCTTGACCCGGCCGGCCAGGGCTTTGCCGCTGTCGGTGAGCTCGACGATGCTGGCGCGCTGATCGGACGGGGAGGGTTTGCGGCGAATGTGGCCGGCGGCTTCGAGCTTGCGGGTCATGAGCGTGACGCTGGGCGGTTCGATGCCGAGCGCCTCGCTGAGCTGGGCCCCGATCATCGGGCCGGACCGGGTCAGCTCGAGCAGCAACGCCTCCTGCCCGGGGTGCAGGCCGAGCGGGGTCAGCAGCGCCGCGGCCCGGGCCCGGTGGCGCAGGCTCAGCAGGCGGATGGCCTGGTTGAGGGAGTCGGCTTGCTCGAAGTCCATGACCTCTCCTTGACAGGTTCGTTAGGCGCATAACTATTATGCCCATAACATTATGTGCATAACTACTTGCGAGCAACACCGAGGGGCAAAAATGGCCGCGAAGGTCGCAATCATCTACTACAGCGCCACAGGCAGCGTGCACGCGCTCGCCGAAGCCATCGCCGAGGGCGCCGCCTCCACCGGAGCCGAGGTCCGGCTGCGGCGGGTCGCCGAGCTGGCACCCGACAGCGCGATCGACCAGAACCCGCAGTGGCGGCGGCATGCCGACGCTGCCGCGTCGATCGCCGAGGCGTCGGTTGAGGACCTGGCTTGGGCCGACGCCTTCGCGTTCGGAACACCGACCCGGTTCGGCGGGCCGGCCGCGCAGCTCAAGCAGTTCATCGACCAGGCCGGCGGGCTGTGGCGGCAGGGCAGGCTGGCCGACAAGCCGGTGACGGCCTTCACCTCGGCGTTCAACCGGCACGGCGGGAACGAGGCCACGATCTTGTCGCTGGGCAACGTCTTCTACCACTGGGGGGCGCTGATCGTCCCGACCGGATTCACCGATCCGGCCGTGGCCGCCGCCGGCGGAAACCCCTACGGCACGTCGCTGGTGACAGACCCGTCGGCCGGGGAGGGTGCCGCGACGCTGGAAGCGGCCAGGTACCAGGGGCGGCGGTTGGCCCAGATCACGATCCGGCTCCTGGATGGCGCGGACGCCCGCGGAGCCCTGGCCGGAACGACCTCCCGGGAGAGGTCATGACGATCCCGAGCACCACGACCGGGCGAGCCAGGCGGCACGCCGCCCCCGCCTGGATGGTCCTGGCTCTGGTGTGCGCCTCCCAGTTCATGGTGATCCTGGACGCGTCCATCGTGAACGTCGCCCTGCCCTCGATCCACGGGGACCTCGGGTTCACGCCCACCGGCCTGGCCTGGGTGGTGAACGGCTACTTGCTCACCTTCGCCGGCCTGATGCTGCTGGGTGGCCGCGCCGCCGACCTGTACGGCCCGCGCCGGTTGCTGGCCGCCGGGCTGTTGGTGTTCTCCGCCTCGAGTCTGGCCGGTGGCCTGGCAACCGCTCCGGAGGTCCTGGTGGCGGCCCGCCTCGTGCAGGGCGGCGGAGCCGCCATGATGGCCCCGGCGACGCTGGTCGTGATCAACACCCGCTTCACCGAGCCGAGCGCGCGTGCGAAGGCGTTCGGTGCATGGTCCGCCGCGGGCGGTGTGGGCGGGATGGCCGGCGCGCTCGCGGGCGGCGCCCTCACCACCGGCCTGTCGTGGCGGTGGGTCTTCCTCGTCAATGTGCCCGTCGGCGCGGTGCTGATCGTCGCGGCCATGGCGTCGCTGGCCGGCGTGCGAACCGGTCGGCGGGCGGCGCTCGACCTCACCGGCGCCCTCACCGGGACGGCGGGGCTGGCAGCGCTGATCTACGGAATCATGCAGAGCGCCGATCACGGCTGGTCGTCCGTTCCGGTCCTCGGGCCGATCGTGGCGGGCCTGCTCCTGCTCGCCGTCTTCACCGTGGTGGAGGCACGGTTCGCCATCCAGCCGATCATGCCCCTGCGGCTGTTCAGGATCCGCGGGGTAGCCGTCGGCAGCGGCATGCTGCTGCTGTTCGGCGGAATCGGCATCGCGATGTGGTACTTCACCTCACTGTTCATGCAGAACGTCCTCGGCTACAGCGCGCTTCAAGCCGGGCTCGGGCAGACACCCGCGGCGGTGACGTTCCTGGTGGTCGCGCGAGGGGCCGCAGCCCTGCTGCCGCGAATCGGTGTGCGCTCCATGGTGCTGGCCGGCAGCGGCACCTTCCTGGCCGGTTTCGGCTGGCTCACCCAAGCCCACGCCGACAGCGGCTACCTCACCAGCATGCTCGGGCCCACGCTGCTCATCGCGGTGGGCATCGGGTTGACCTTCCCCACCCTCATGGCCGCCACTACCGCCGACGTGCCCGCGGGCGACGCGGGGGTCATCGGCGGCCTGGCTCAGACCGCCGCCCAGGTGGGCCAGTCGGTGGGCCTGGGAGTGCTCGCGACGGCCGCCGGCGCCAGAGCCGCGACGGAGGCCGACGGGAGTTCCCCGTCCGCCCTCACCGCCGGCTACGGCCTGGTCTTCCTCATGGCGGCCGGGCTCGGCCTGGCCCTCGCGCTGGTCAGCTTCCTGCTGCCGCGGCACCAGCGCGACTGAGGGTCTCGCGTAGCCGTCTCTCATGCTCGGCAGCGGTGGCACGCGAGCACCCGTGGCCTCTACGCGACCCCGGCGATCCTGACCGTCCTTCGGCGGAGATGCAGCCGTGCTCGAGCTCTACTCGCCTGCCGTCCGAGCCGCCGTCGAACATCGTCCAGGCGCCTGGGGAGTGCTTGCATCATCCTGGACGGCGTGGCCGCCGGCCTGTCATGTGGACCGGCCCGGCCACCCCATGGCCGGCTCCGCTCCTGGCTCTCCGTCACGCTGCGACGTCCTTGTAGGCCGCCCCACGCGCCGGGCATTCCCATGCTGGGCCAGGTAGTTCGCGGTCATGGAGCGGGGGTGGGCTGACGTTCAGGCCGCCGTTGGCCAGGCGCGTGGTCGGCCGGCGGCCGTGCCGCGCATGGCCACTGTGCCGCGGGAAGGGGTTCGGGCCGCCAGGCCGACGGGATCGTTCTGGCGGCCCCGCGGGCGACAGTAGCGCAAGCTGGTCCTGCTTCAGCCGGTAGCTCCGCTGTGCCACGCCGGCAGGCGGGCCGGTTCACGACGGAGGCGGGCCGTCACTTCTTGAAGGCGTCCTTGACCTTCTTGCCGGCGTCCTTGACCTTCTCCCCGGCCTGCCTCAGGCCGCCCTGGGCCTGATCGGCCCGCCCTTCGACCCGGAGCTCGTCATCGTCTGTGGCGTCGCCCAGGTTCTCCTTGGCCCTGCCCTTGAGTTCCTGGGCCTTGTTGCGGATCTTGTCGTCGGTACCCATATCGCTGCCTTCCTGGTCGTTTACCGTAAGCACGTCTACTTTCCGACCTGCAGGAACGGAAACCTCGGGCATCGCCATCGCCCCTCGAACCCGTCCAGGAGGCACGTGTCCTGCGGGATCGGGCGTTCGGCTCCTTCGTCGCGACGAGGTGTCGGATGCGGCCGGACAGGGGATGTATCGCGGCACGCAGGATCTCGCAGGGGGACTCGGACGAGCCTGCGACTCGGGGCGCTGTCCCAGTCTGATGTCTTTCGGCGCCGAGTAGGCGGCTGGTTCGGCGAAGTGGGGGAAAAGTGATCGCTGAGGGCGAGTCCACGCGTGTGCGGACCATGGATCGCGAAGACCCGTTGTGGGAGTCGGTGACCCGCGTCGAGGCCGCTCCTGCCTTCGTCTCCATGGCCTGCCGGGCCCTTTGGTCCAGCGTGAACGAACGGCTCGCGGCCCGTGTGGGCGATGTGCTCGATGTGCGGCTTCCGGTTCCGGAGACAGGGGACCCGCGTACCCTCTGGTTGTTGCGGCGCCTGAGCGTTCCCGCCGCGACCGACCAGCAGGACATGGCCGCCCGTGCCGCCGACTGCTTGCGTGAGCATGCCCGCAACGGCTCTGCCGACGGCGGGAGCGTGCCACCGCTGTGCTCCGACTCGCCTGAGTGGCTGGCCGATGTGCTGCCGGCCGTCCTGGGCGAGCTCGCGGAGGCCGGGCTGAGCCCACGGGTCGCCCTCGGCTCGCCGACGACCGCACTCGCGCGATCCTGGACCGCCGGACATGAGCTCCTTCGTCGGGTGTGGCCTGAGGGGTGGCAGGAGATGACTACTGTTTTGACGGTCGGTGTCCTGTTGGATGGACCTCACTTCAGTTCCGGATCTGCCGCGACGACCTTCGGTGCGATCTACGCCAACCCGCGATCCCTCCGGACTCCGCAGGACGTCATGCAGATCCTCGTCCATGAGTCCGCTCACCACGTCCTGTGGCTCAAGGAGAACCTGCGGCCTTTCCTCCTGAACCCCGATGACAAGGCGAACTCACCTCTTCGCCAGGATGAGCGGCTCTTGCGCGGAGTGTTTCATGCCGCGTTCGTGCTGGCCCGGCTCGCCCTGACCGCTGACGCGTTGATTCAGCGGATCGGTGACGACGGCCCGCTCACCGAGCCTCTGCCTGATCTTGTCCAGAAGCTCGGTGAGGCGCTGGCGACCCTGGAGGCGCGCGCACGTTTCACGTCGGAGGGACGTGCGCTCTGCGACGACATGCAAGCTATTCACGAGAGGACGCGCTGAGCTCCGTCAGTGACCGGGCCAGCGTCTGAACGCCCTTGATGTAGCCGCCGAACCGCCGGTAGTCGCTCCAGATGTCAGCTCCGGCCTTCGCCTCGCCGGACAGCATCCGCTCGGCCAGCGACCCGGCCAGCAGATCCAGTTCGGCGCAGAGCGTGGTGAGCGTGGTCCGAGCACGACGGAGCTCGTGTTCCACGGCTGGGGCATCACTCTCGTGGTCGCTCGCGGCCTTCTCCAGACAGTCGAAGTAGCCGAAGAACGCTTCGAGGTTCTCCCGCCGATACGGCAGGTCGCCGGTAACCAGGTCGGCTTCGGCGAGAAAGGAACCGACCGGCGCGGGCATGCGGAATTCGTCCGGCAGATCAATCTTGCTGTGGGCAAGCGGGATGGTGCGAATCCGATACGGATAGCGATCTGTCACGGGCACGCCCGCCACCGGGAGCAGCGCCAGCGTGAACGAGGCGCGTGGGAGGACACCGGTCTCGGCGAAGACCTTCCCCAGGAGTTCGACGCACTCTGCCAGTTCCCAGGCGATCTCGGCGAGGGTGGAGGTGGGATCGGCCAGTATGAGATAGATCTCCGGCAGGATGCCAGCCTGCGCGGTGCGTACGACGGTCTCCTTCGCCTGCGCGATGTACGTCTCGCCGCGGAAGGATTTCAGCCACAGCTCGGTGCGGCGCGGGCTGAACGTCTCGATGCCGAAGGCCAGCTCGCGGAATCCGACCCGGGCCATCTGCTCCAGATGCGGCCACACGCTCCGGTTCGCGATCGTCTGGGCGCGGAACTCCAGGCCGGGAATCACCGGATCCTCGAGCAGGGCCAGCAGCTCCGTGTTCCACGCGGTGCGCTGGATGAAAAGATCGTCGGCGAACGAAACCGTCCGTAGCCCGCGAGCCGCCGCGGCCCGCACCACCTCGTTCACCTTGCGCGGTGACAGCGCGCGGATGTTCCTGTCGGCCACCGAACAGAACCGGCACCGCCCCCAGCTGCAGCCGCGCTGCGTGTAGAACTCGAATACGCTCCACTGTTCCGCCTCGACGATGTCCCAGGGCACCACGCACAGCGCGTCGAGTTCATCGCTCAGCGGCGCAGGCGACCATGGTGCGGATGCGGTCGGTGCTGGACGATGCCAGACCGCGCCTCGTTCGCTGTCGCGCAGGTAAAGGCCGCTAGCGGGGATCCGCACGACGTCCCCGGCGATGGAACGGGGAAAGCCGGCGTTCAGGACGCGCGCGATGGCGTCCTGGTCGAGAGCGCCCCCGGGAAAGGCGTCTCCCACTTTCACGGCCTCTGCCGGTATGCCTGCCGCACGATGCTCGCCGGACGGGTCCCCCGCGAGCGCGGAGATGACGGCGGGCAGGGTCAGCTCGCATTCGCCCGGCATGACGATGTCGAACAGGTCGGCGGCCAGCGAACAGGCGACCGATTCCAGCGAGCCGCCACCGAGCAGGAGCACGGTTTTCGGATAGGCCGTACGCACCCGCCGGGCGGCCGGAACGGAGCGCGGCAGCATCCGCTCCATGGAGGAGATGCCGACCCAGTCGCATCCCTCCTCGAGCTCCCCGAAGAGGGCCTGCTCCGAGCTGACGAACCGGACATCGACACCGGTGCTCCTCAGGTGACCGAGCATCGGCAGCAGACCGGGTGAGTTGGTGTATCGACGATCGCCTTCCGCGTCGTAGTCGAGGAAGAAGACAAACTTTCCCAGCGGCTGCGGTTCGAGCATCTGGCCGTCAACCGCAACTGATGGGCAGCGACACAGGCCGTTCGTCCAGCAATCCGAACGGGCGGTTGACCGCCGTCACCACCTCACGCAAGGTGGCCATCCCGACGGCGTGGTCGCCACTGATGGCACGTTCCATCAGCCAGTCGGAGTTCCGTTCGATGCTGTCGACGTAGCCCGTCATCATGGAGTCGCAACTCGATGCTTCGAAGGAATTATTGTGCTCCAGCGCGAGGAACTGGCATCCCCCGCCGCAGTGCGCCGACGAGGAACACCCCTGGCACCCATCGATGTCCAGCGAGGTCCGATCCCGCCATTGGCTGAGTTTCTCCTCGTGCACGACTACTTCCGGTAGGAACCGGCCGACGGCGAGGTGATCCTGACCGGCGGCGTCCCAGCACGCGTAAACGTCTCCATGGAGGTCGAACGCCCAGAAGTTGATCTGAGCCTCGCAATTGAAGAATCGATGCAGCGAGAAAAGGCCGGTCTCTCGGAATCCCTGGAAGTATTTAATGCCCGGAAAGCCGGTAAGGTCGTAGACTGCCATCCTCTCATCGGACTCGACGAGTTCCAAAACCTGGAGCAGGAGGCCGGACTCCGAGTTGGACTCGCGTTTTGGATTGTGGTTCTTGACCGGTGCGAGGTGCATCTTGAGCAGCTCGGTGTCCAGCCAGCCACGGGCTGCGGCGAAATCTGTGAGTTCGGGCAGGCGAGGCAGGTTGGACTCGTCGACGTTCACCCGCACGTTGATGCGAATGCCGTTCTTCAGCGCGAGGTCGATGCCCTCGACCATCGGCTGGAAGGAGTCGCCCCCGAGTTTCAGCGGCAGTGGCCTGCGGCGTTTGTGTACGTCTGCGGGGCCGTCGATGGTGATCTGAATGAGGTCGACTTTCCCTGCCAGGAACGGCACGGCCGGCTTGAGCCCGACACCATTCGAGATGACCTTCGTGGCGTAGCCGAGCCCAGCTGCCAGGTCCAAGAGCTGAAGCACCCGTTCCCGGAGCGCGGGCACGTCCTGGAGAGGCTCGCCACCGAAGACCGTGAAGTCGACGGTGCCGGGCGATCTCGCGTCCACGAACTGCGGCAACACCGCGACCAGCCGCTCCGCGGTCTCGGCCGTCATGATCGGCGAGTCCATGTGGTAGAGCCGCTGCCAGCAGTAGGGGCACTTCAGATCGCAGTTGTAGCTGGGGATGACCACCAACGGCTGAGCGACTGCCTTCCGGTGGAAGTCGACCATGGTGTTGTACAGCACCCTCGAAACCCGCTGCTCGTCGGCACGGCTGGAGAAGAGGTATCCACGCCGGTCCAGATATGAGATGACCGGCTCGGCAGCCGAACTCAACGGCCTTCGACGAGGCAGACCGACGAAGGTCCCACGGGCTTCGCCTCCGTCTGTGGTCGACCTCGTCCCACGATCGGCTCCTGGAAGATCCGCTGCCAGCTCACCGTCGATGACATCGATGCTGCCAGCGAGAGTGTTGAAGAGTGCGAAATAACCCTGGCCCCGGCCTTTGAGAGGCACGAGAACGTTGTATTCGCTCTGCACGTGATGAGTCATCGTCCGCCCCGATGGAATGGTCAGGTGATGTCGACGTTGATGCAGCACTCACAGATACGCAGTGCTATGGCTCCTGGCTCGTTCAGGAAACCATTCAACCGGTCCGTGTAAGCCTTGAGGTCGGTCAGATCGAATTTTACGAGGGACAGCGGCTCCGCTTCTCGCTCTCTCTGCAGATCACGCGCCGATTTCTCTTCTCCCTCGCCACCTGAGCGCTTCGGGTCTCTTCTGGAAGGCATGGCCCCTCCCTACAGCTTGCCTGGTTCTTGGGCGAAATTAGCCTAGGTCAGCTCGGCGGCGAAATGGGCGGCGAACACGTCATCTTGGTTGATCATTCATCATCAGTTGAGACTCGAGCCGTTTGTGCATGCAGGGGCAGGGACCGTCTGGACACTGAATTCATCCGTGGTGCGGTTTGAGACAGCCCTCCTTGAGCAGCGCTGTCGGTGGCGATCGAGCCGAATGGGGCTCCGGCGCGCGGCGGCGCTGACATCGGTCTGCTGGGGCAGCAGACGGTTCCTTGACGAGGGGGAAGCGACACGATGTCGATCCCTGAGGCGTGGAGACGGTTCTATGCCACAGCGGTCCTCATCAGGGCCGATGAGGCTTGTCTCTTCTCGATCATGTGACGTTCGAAGATGCAGCGCATCCGGGTGAGGCGTTCCGGTGACGCAGTCCACCCATCCGATCTTGAGGGGTGCCTTGTCCGGACGGCTCGGTCGGCCCGTCAGCATGGTCGAGATCGGCATGCCGCAACAGACGACAACCGAGCGAAGGCACACTTCAGAACCCACCATCCCGCCACCACAGCCGTCGACCTCACCACTGGCCGATCCGCCGTCCCCTCAGCGAGCGAGTCGCCGCTGGTACCAGGGGCTCCCATGCCCCGGCCGGCCCCGCAGACCCCTCCAGCGTCTGCAGGGTCGGCCTCGCCCACCACCCGCGCGCCGGGTGAGGCGGAGTACTGCCCTGCGGTCACAAGGAGATCGACAGCCTCGGATCGACCAGGAGTTCGTTGCGCGGGTGGTGGATGTGGAATTCCGGCATCGGCTCCGGCGGCCGCTGACCGAACACCCCGGCCATGTACTCCACCAGCTTGCGGCACTGTGCCGGGTCGAACGTCTCTTCGCAGGTCTCCTCGACGGTGCCCCCGATGATGACGTGGTCGTTGCGCGGGAACATGTACCCGTTCTGGCCGTACAGATATTCCAGGTTCGGCTGTGGCCGCAACATCGCGAGTTGTCCTCTGAGCGGGAGCATGTCGGAGTCGTTCCACAAGTCCTTCGCGCCGAGCCCGGTGCAGTTGATGATGGTCTTCTGCGTCAAGGACGTGAGCACGTCCGCGCTGTTGATGAATCTCCGGTTCACGAACGTGACGCCACGTGCCTTCAGGTCGCGTTCCAGCCTGGGGATGAAGATCGGGGGTTCGACGAGCAGCGTCCGGTACCTGTAGCCGGAGGTGTCGTGTCCTTCGAACGGCAGGCGCTTGAGGTATTCGCGCTGCGGCAGCAGTCCCGGGACGAGGTCGTGCACCACGTCGATGCCCGACGTGGCGTTGACGCTGTAGTTGTCGACCTCGGAGACGCCGAAACCCTTGCCGATGCTGGCCTTGAACATCGTGTAGGCGGTCCTGAGGATGTACTGGAGCTCCTGCACCTTGGCGAAGTCCTTGGAGTACTCCAGCAGGGAAACGGCCCATTGGCCGCCGGCCTTGTACGACGTGGTCTCGACCGGCTTGCGGTCGGAGTAGATCGTGACGTCGAGTCCGAGGTCGAGCAGCAGCGTGGCGGCGGTCAGTCCCATGACGCCGGCGCCGATCACCGCGACCTCCCGTTCGGTGGTCTTGTTCTGGGTCCGGTGTCTGAGCACCAAGTCCCGAACCTTGGCGGCACAGCCCCAGCTCAGCGTGATGCCTCCGCCGCCGTGGCCGTAGTTGTGGACCACGAGCTTGTCGCCCAGTTCCTCCCTGTCGAGCCGGTAGGACTTCGTCCGGTAGGGCCTCAGGCCCGCGACGCACGCGCCCGGCTGATGGGGATCGAAAGTGAAGTCCGCGGTCGGCAGAGGGGGGAGGGTGCTCACACCACGCTCGTCCAGCAACATGTCCGGCTCCGATGATCAGACGCTTGGCCACCGGTACGCCTACCCGATCGGCCGACCCGACCCCTCTGACCTGCGAAAACATAGGGTCAAGCCTTGGATTCCACGCGTTCGCCCGGCCGTGCCCCCGGGTAGGCGTCCCAGCGGCCGGACGATCCGTGCCTGCCTGTTTCCGACTGATCTGCCGTACGGCGGGCATGACCAGGAGCGTTATCGTGCCATTCACCGTCGCCGACTACATCCTCAAGCGGCTGAGCCAGCACCAGGTCGACACCTTGTTCGGCGTGCCCGCCGCATACGGTGCGCCGCTGTTCGACGCGGTGGGCGCGCACGACATCAGACCGGTCGTGACCACCACCGACCTCGAAGCGGGATACGCGGCCGACGGTTACGCACGTACGAAAGGGCTCGGCGTCGTCTCGGTGGCCAACGGCGTCGGCGTGCTCAGCATGATCAACGCCATCGCCGGAGCCTTCGTCGAACGCAGCCCGGTCGTCGTCGTGAACGGCGGCCCGAATGCCGCCAACCTGACCAACCTGAAGGAGCTCGACGTCCTGTTCTCGCACTCGACCGGCCAGCCCGACGGTGACCTCAACGCCTACCGGCTGGTCACCGCGAGCGCGGCTCGCGCCGAGCAGGCCGCCGACGTGCCCGCACTGGTCGACCACGCGATCTCGACGGCCATCAGGCGGAAACGGCCGGTCTACCTCGAAGTCAACCGGGCCATCTGGACGGCCGCCTGCACGCCCCCCGACGGATCGCTGCCCGTCACCAACCCGGCGGTGGGCACCGAGCAGCAGCTGGCCACCACGATCATCGGGCTCATCCGCGCCGCCACGAAGCCGGTGCTCATCGTGGGCCTGGAGATCCAGCGCTACGGGCTGGCCGACACCATGGCCGACCTGATCGCCAAGCTCGGGATCCGCTGGTCGGCCCAGGTGCCGGCCAAGTCGGTGCTGTCGGAGGAGGAAGACGGCTGGGTCGGGATCTTCGCCCCGCCCAGCTCCGTGCCCGCCGCCGTTCAGGAGGCGGATCTGATCGTGATGCTCGGCTGCGTCTTCCCCAGCAGCTATGCCACGTTCATCCGCAACCGTACCAACGAGATCGTGACCGCCTACGACGGCAAGGTGAAGATCAAGAACGGTCCCAAGCAGGACGCGGACATTCTCGCCCTGATGAACGCGCTCGTGGCCGAGGCGGCCAAGCAGGCGCCACAGCCCGTGCCCGCCGCCGTCGACCCGGCCCCGCCCCCCGCCTCAGGCCCGCTGACCTACGCCCAGGTGTTCGACCGCGTCGGCGCCGCGCTGAACGACGGCGTCGGCACCGCGCTGGACGACTCGTGGCTGGTGATACCCGACACCTTCCTCGGCGGCGCCTCAGCCGCGAACCTGCCGGTCAAGGGCCGCGACGGATACCTGTCCGGTGCCGTGTGGGCCTCCATCGGCCACTCGGTGGCCGCCGCGGTCGGCGCGTCCTTCGGGTCGAGCCGGCGCCCCCTGGTCATCTGCGGCGACGGCGGCTTCCACACCACCGCCCAGTCACTGTCCACGTTCGCGCACTACTGCCGCAACCCCGTCGTCCTGGTCATCGACAACGGCGTCTACGGCCTGGAGCAGTACATCATCGACTCGGGCTACTACGACGATCCCAACGCGGCGCCGAAACCGTACGTCGTGCTCAACCCGTGGGACTTCGCCAAGGTCGCCCACGGCTTCGGCGTCCGCAACACCTACTCCGTGGACACCGCGGCAGAGCTCGACCAGGCGCTCGTCGAGGCGAAGGAGTCCGCCGCCCCGGCGCTGATCGTCGCGAAGGTCAGCCCGCGTAGCCTGCCCGCGCAGTTGCCCTGAGTCGCGTCCTCGTCGTCCATCATCGGTCCCTTCTCGCCGGCCCCCGCTCCTGCCGGCTTGCCATCCTGCCCGCCCGCCCGCGTACCGGAAGCAGGCTCGGTCATGACCTGTGTGGGCGAGGAGGCGATCGATCTCGGCGCGCCCGCTGCGCGCAGATGCCCCGCATGCCCGGATCGGTGATCGTCGTCCTCGGTACCGGGCTCGGGCGGCGGGGTCGCGGCGCATGAGTCCGGCCGCCGAACGGCGGCGCCGGCCTCACGGCGGGCAGCGCGATGGCGCACCCATCGCAGCGTGGGCCTACGGCTGGTTGTGCCGGTTCTGCGGATCAGCCCGGCTGGTCCGCGCTCACGAAGCTCGTCAGATGCCGGGGCGGACGGCGCCGACGAAGGAGGATACGCGGCTTGCCCGGAGCTTTTCGATGCGCACCCGTTCGCCGGTCCGTGGCGAGTGGATCATCTTGCCGTTGCCGATGTACATCACCACGTGCCGCAGACCGCGGAAGAACATCAGGTCGCCTGGCAAGAGGTTCTTCCGGGAGACCCTCGGCCGGATCCCGGCGAACTGGCTGCGGGCCATACGCGGGAGCCGCACGCCGGCCTTCTTCCAGACGTACTGGGTCAGGCCGGAGCAATCGAAGGAACCAGGCCCGACGGCGCCATACCGGTAGGGGTCGCCGATCTGCCGCTTGGCCACGGCCACGGCCTTGCGGGCCTTTTCCTGCTGCCGGGCGATCTTGCTCGCCTTGGCCGCCTTGGCCTCGCCGGCAACGGAATCGCCCGTCACCGCCCGAGCCACCGGACCAGGGAGAATCAGCCCTCCGGCCGCCACGATCATGGTGAGCGCCGCGCCGCTCAGCGCCAGGCAGCACTCACGCAGCCTGGACCGGGAAGGCGAACGAACCTTGTCGCGCACGTGTCCGCCCCCGACGTCAGGGTGCGACCGCCCGGCTCGGGCGTGAACGTTGCCGGCCGTCCCGGCGTATCGAATCCAGCACCGTTCCCACAGCCGCGCCACGTCGTCGTGCCTGCGGGCCATGGCCGAAGCCATCGCCGGAGGTGCCACCATCAGGCAGGCGCGTCCCGACACCACGCCGAGGGCGGGGCGAGGTGACGGCCGGCCGGTCACCGCCGCCGGCACTGCGGGCCGGGCCGAGATCGAATCGGCTCCTGTCAGCGAAACAGTGGAGAACGTGATGCCGGATCACGCGCGGGTTTCGCCGCGCGGGTGGCTCAACCTGCGATGCCTGCTGCTGGTCCATGGGTCGTCCTTTCCGCCGGAACCGCCGTGAACCTACCCATCGTGGCGTATCGACTACAGTCTGCCCTACTAAAGGATCTCTTTAGATCATTTGGAGGCGGCCAAGCGTCGCGGACGAGCCAGTAGGACGGCCGTCGCGGAGGACGCGTGGTGGCGTTGGAGCAGGTCAGCACCCTGGTCTGCGGCGCATGGCTTGTCCACTCCCCCGGTCGACGACCTGGTCGAAGGCCTCGACGTGGACACCGGCATCTGGCAAGAGCGAGGTCTCGCGCATCCGCGCCGACCTGGACGAGGAACTCACCGCCTGCCGCGACCGGTTTCTGACCGGGCAGACGTTCCCGTATCTGTTCCTGGACGCCACCCACGCCAGGTCGGTGGTGAACCACGTACTCGTACGGCACCGTGGTGCCCCACTGGCACAGGGTCGGTCCACGGCGAGTCCTCCGCGCCCCGCTTGACGAGCGTCAGTTCCGGCCCCTCCGCCACCGGGCGGACGACGACGTGACGAATCAGGTGGACGTCGGCGAACAAGCCGGTGGAGGCGGCGAACCCGAATTTGTACGTCGAGGGCACCGGTGTGGGCGCGGGCGTGGACAGCACTGCCGCATCAGGAGCGCGGCCGGCAGCATGCCCAGGAGCCGTCCCGAGATCACCGTTCGTGGGACGGCTGTTACGCCAACAGTTGCTCCGCACGTTCACGATCAGCGGAGCGGCGCTCTGGAGGGTGCGCGACAAGCCGCAGTTAGACGTCGAGCGGGTATCTCAGGAGCGGTCACGCATCATCGCCGTGCGAGGTCATCTCTGAGAGGTAGCCGCGAACTGCCTGCGTCAGAGGGGGTCGACGCCCGGCAACCGCTCGGAAATCGGCCAGTGTCGCCTCATCCAGGGAGATGACTCACCCCGGATCAGTAGACCCTGGCCAGGTTGCTGAGGGTGACCGGGGTGTCGGGTGGTCAGCATCCAGCGCTCGGCGGGCCGTTCTCCTCGGTCGTGGGGTCTTCCATCCCTGTGGTCGCGACGCTGTCCGACGTCGTTGCTGCGGGGGCGGTCCCGATGGCCCCGGCTCTGCCGAGGCCGGAACGCGGGCGGTCAGTCGTGTCGGCGACGCAGCTCTTCGTTGATGCGCAGCGCGTCGGCGAGCTGGTCTTCCAAGATGATGATGCGGCAGGCCGCCTCCACCGGGTTGCCGGCGTCGACGAGTTCGCGGGCGGGGGCGGCCAGGCGCAGCGTGACCTGCTCACTGTCCCGGTGTACGCCTGGCGTCGCCGGAGGGACGCGCGGGGAGGCCCCATCCCCTGCCTGCACGCCGGGACGCCGATCTGCACGTCTCCCGGGTGGTCCTGTCGAGGGATGAGGTGATCGGCCGCCTTTCGCAGCGAAACGTCCACAGCGATGCCCCTGCGTCCCGGAAAGGGGTGATGAGGCACTGGGCAGGGCCGAAGCCCGATGCCCGGGCACCACAATGCCGTGGCCGTTTCACGACGTTGCAGGCCGGGATCACGCGGTTGCGGATCAGCGGCGTGGTGGCACGTCGATCTGGACGAGGTTGCGGCCGCGCAGGGTGTAGAGCCGGCCGCGCTCGTCGGCGTTGATGTGCGGCCCGCTGAACCAGCCGCCGTTGCTGCCGGCGATCACGGCGGTGGCGGCGAAGGTCCTGCGGTCGAAGCGGAACACGGTGGTGTCGGACACGCCGTAGACGGCGCCTCGGTTGGTGAGCAGGGCCGCGAAGCCGGGGCAGATGCCGCTCAGGTCGGCGGTGTGCACGATCCGGCGGGTGGGCAGGTCGACGACGAAGAATCCGCCCTCCCGGGCCAGCCCGTACAGGTGCCGGCCGAGGACGGCCAGGGCTGCCACGCCCCGGGGCTGCTGGGGGTCCAGGCGCCACCATTCTCTGCCGGCGACCGGGTTCCAGGCGACCAGGGTGCCGCGCGGCCCCTCGGTGTAGGGGTTGTCGCCGCCCAGGTAGGCGACGCCGTCCTTGGTGGCGACCGCGCGCACCAGCTGGAGGTCGTCGATCGGGTTGACGTGGATGGCGGACTTTCCGGTCTTCGGGTCGTAGGTCCACAGGGAGCCGCCGCCCTCGGTGTCGGACTGCGCCCCCACCAGCAGCAGCCGGTGGACCTTGTCCCAGCACACGTCCAGCGGCCGGTTCTGCTCGGCGGGAAAATGGGCGACCTGGCGTGGCCCCTTGCCGTCGGCCGGGTCGTACGCCCAGATGCCCTCCGCGCTGTACTGGCCGGTGTAGAGCACGCCGCCGAGCACTTCGGCGTCCTTCGCCTCGCCGGGGACGCGGAGGTTGACCACCTCGCCGGTCCGCAGGTCGTGGCGGGCCAGAGCGCCGGTGCCGCCGAGGTAGACGTACCCGCCGCCGGCCGCGACCCCCATCCCGAGTTGCGGGTCGGCGGGAGCGCCCGCTTCGCCGAGATCGGTGACCACGGACGTGCGGGCCGCGAGGTCGATCTCGGCGACGAAGCCGTAGCCCGAGACGACCGCGAGCTTGCCGTCCACATGGTCGACACCCCAGATCTCGCCAAGATCCGGCCCGTCGAACTCGACCTCGGCGATCGTCTTCGACGTCGTCGAGTAGGCGTGCACCCCGGACTCGGTGGCGAAGAAGATCTGGTCACCGCTCGCGGCGAACATCTTGACCGTCTTCCCGCTCGTGGGCACCACGGTGTAGGAGGACAGGTCGGCCAGGTCCATCACGGCGACTTTCGCGGGCTCGGTCGATCCCGACGTGCCGGCGACGAGCCGGCCGCCGATGACGGCCAGCTCGCGCAGGCTGGGATCCTTCTCCAGCTCCACCGGCACGACGGAGGTGAAGGTACGCGCGCTGCGGTCGAAGGCGAACAGCGAGGCCTTGCTCGCGCCGCCGCCGCCGGCCAGGACGCTGCCGGCGCCGAAGAACACCGTCGTCGCGGTGGCCACGACCGCTCTGGCCAGGGTGGCGTTCGCGTCGGGTACCCCGAGCTTGGTCACCTGGCCGGTGGCCGGGTCGTACTCCCACAGCGCGGGCGCGGTGCCCGGCACGCCGCCCACGGCGTACACCTTGCCGTCCGGCGCCACCGTGAGGTCGCGGATGTCGCGGTCGCCGATGGTGCCGACGGCCACGGCCGGCGTGCCCGTGGCCGTGAGATCCC
The DNA here is from genome assembly GCF_024172165.1 of Nonomuraea thailandensis. Taxonomy (GTDB): domain Bacteria; phylum Actinomycetota; class Actinomycetes; order Streptosporangiales; family Streptosporangiaceae; genus Nonomuraea; species Nonomuraea thailandensis. Next base: position 4,857,199 of record NZ_JAMZEB010000002.1, read on the forward strand.
ATCGGAACAGGTTCGGCGGGCCCGCCTTCTGCTGCAGGACACCGATGTACAGGTACCGGCCGGCCGGGTCGGCCGCCAGCGCCTGGACGGCGTGGCCAGCGCTGAGATCGGTGCGCGAGACCACCTTGCGCGTCGGCAGGTGGAAGCCGACCACCCTGGCGGGGTCGAGATTGCGTGAGCCGATGTAGACGGTGTCGCCGACCAGCAGGCCGCTCATCAGTGAGAACTGCACGATCGCCGGCCCCAGGTCGGTGATCGTCGTCCGGGGTCGCGACGTGGCGCCCGCTTGCGCGGAGGTCACGGCGGTCGTCGCGGCGGTCGTCGCGGCGGCCAGGCCTGCTGCGCCGCCGAGCCGCAGCAGGTGGCGTCGGTTGAGGATGGGGGGTTCGTCCATGGGAGTTCCTTGTTCGGGGGGTCATGCTGAGCGGTGCAGCAGGGCCGGGTTGACGGGGTGGGCGAACGGCCGGCCCTGGGTGAAGCGCTCCAGCTCGTCGAGGGCCGTCCGGGTCAGCCGGCGGAGCTCGCCTCCGATCGAGCCTGCGATGTGCGGGGTGAGGAGCACGTTGGGCAGGTCGTACAGGGGGTGGCCGGGGGGCAGCGGTTCGGGGTCGGTGACGTCGATGACCGCGTGCAGGCGCCCGGACACCAGTTCGGCGGTGAGCGCGTCGAGGTCCACCAGGGAGCCGCGCGCGGTGTTGATCAGGGTGGCGCTGTTGCGCATGCGGGCCAGCCGTTCCCGGTTCAGCAGGTGGCGGGTCTCGGGCAGTTCGGGCGCGTGCAGGCTGACGATGTCGCTGCGTTCCAGCAGGTCCTCCAGCGTGACCAGTGCGGCCTCCGCCGTACCGGTGTGCAGGTACGGGTCTGCGACCAGGACGTCGAGGTCGAAGCGGCGCAGCAGGTGCATGACGCGGCGGCCGATGGCCGAGGCGCCGACGATGCCGACGGTGCGGCGGTAGTTGCCCAGGTCGGGGAAGGCCGCAGTCCAGTCGGGGACGGCTTGGTGACGGCGGTAGAGGTCGGCGATCGGCAGGACCCGCTTGCCGGCGAAGAGGATGGCCGCGACCGTGTACTCGGCCACGGGGATCGCGTTGTCGGCAGCGGTCGAGGAGACCGCGATTCCTCTTTCCCAGCACGCGTCGGTGATGTGGTGTTTCACCGAGCCCGCCACGTGGACGACGGCGCGCAGCCGGGGCGCCCGGTCGAGTACCCGGCGGTCGATCGGCGGGCAGCCCCAGGAGGTGATCAGAACCTCGACCTGCTCCAGAGAGATATCCGTGAAGTCCTGGACGACCAGGGCGGGGTCCACTGTCACCAGCGACGTGAGCCGGGCGATCTCTGCGGGGCCGAAGAGCGGATCCCGGTGGACGGGGTTCATGGCCAGCAGCGCGTGCGTCATTTGACGGCTCCCGCGGTCATGCCCGCCTTCCAGTGGCGTTGCAGGAGCAGGAACGCGATCAGGAGGGGAATCACGGCGATCAGTGAGCCGGTGATGGCCAGCAGGTAGTTCTCGGGGTGGCCCTGGTCGAAGGCGGCGGCGTTCCAGGTGAACAGGCCGAGGTTGACCGGGTAGAGCCGCTGGTCGGAGAGCATGACCAGGGGCAGGAAGAAGCTGTTCCAGATGTGGGTGAGCTGGAACAGGAAGATCGTGACGAAGCCGGGCCGCAACATCGGCAGGGCGACGCTCCAGAACGCCCGCCACTCGCTGGCGCCGTCCACCCGCACCGCTTCGAGGACCTCGCCGGGCACGTACGAGGCGCTGAACACCCGGGCGAGGTAGACCCCGAAGGGGAAGACCAGTCCGGGCAGGAACGCGCCCCAGAAGGTGTTGACCAGCCCGATCTTGGCCGCCAGCAGGTAGAGCGGGAGCGCAGTCGCGGTGGCCGGGACCAGCACGCCCAGCAGGACGAAGCCGAACAGCTTCTCCTTGTACGGCACGGCCAGCTTGTCGAAGGCGTAGCCGGCCAGCACGCACAGGAAGGCGGCGACGGCGGCGCCGCCGACGGCGTAGAGCAGGGTGTTGCCGAGCCAGCGCAGGTAGATGCCGTCGGAGGCGGTCAGCAGGTGTTTCAGGTTCGCCCAGAGCTGGAAACTGTTGCCGGGGGCGAATCCGTTGGTGCCGAACAGGTCGTCGATGTCCTTGGTGGCCGACATCAGCAGCCACAGCAGCGGCATGAAGGTGTAGGCGGTGGCGAGCACCAGCGCGCCGTTCACCCCGGCGCGGGACAGCAGGGCCGCGGGCATCGAGAACCGGCGAGGTTCGCTGCGGTCGAGAGCCAGGGTCATCGCGGCTTCCTCCCGGACGTGGCGCGGGTCACGACGAAGGACAGGACGGCGCCGAGCAGCGCGATGAGCAGTGAGGCCGCGGCGGCCAGGCCATAGTCGTGGCGGTCGAAGGCGGCGGTGAACGCGTACATGTTCGGTGTCCAGGAGCTGCCGACCGTGGAGGCCGCCCGGTTCATGATCTTGGGTTCGGTGAAGAGCTGGATGGCGCCGATCACGGTGAACAGGGCCGCCATGACCACGGCGGCGCGGATCAGCGGCACCTTGATCGACCATGCCGTGCGGATGCCGCCTGCGCCGTCCACGGTGGCGGCCTCGAGGACCTCGCGTGGCACGGCCTGCAGCGCCGCATAGAAGATGATCATGTTGTAGCCGATCCACTGCCAGGTCGCGATGTTGACCACCGAGAGCAGCGCGTGGTCGGCCGAGAGGAAGTCCCACTGCAGCAGGTCGACGATCGGGCTGAGACCGGGCGTGTAGAGGTAGACCCAGATGATCGCGGCGATCAGTCCGGGCACCGCGTGCGGCAGGAAGAGCGCGACCTGGAAGAAGCGCTTCATCCTGGCCAGCGCCGAGTCCAGGAGCAGGGCCAGGACGAGCGCCCCGCCGATCATCAGGGGGATGTAGAGCAGGCAGTAGGCCGCGATGACGGCGAATCCGTTGCGGAAGGCGGCGTCCGACAGGGCCCGCACGTAGTTGTCCAGGCCGGCGAAGACCGTCTGCGCCCCGCCGAAGCCGAGCCCGGAGGCCTTCTCGGTGAACAGGCTCAGCCAGGCGGCGTAGGCCAGCGGGGTGATGGTGATGGCGAGGAAGAGGAGCAGGAACGGGGCGACGAAGAGGGTGGCCGTCGCCTGTCGGCGTCGGGTCACGGTGCCACGCTCAGCCCGCGGGCCTTCATGTCGGCCAGGGTCGCGGTCTCGGCGGTGGTGAGCGCGCCGGAGAGCGCCGCGTCGTCCTTGACCTTGGCCAGGGAGTCGACGATCGAGGTGAAGGTGGTGCCCATGGCCGGGCCCCAAGTCCAGCCGGGCATGATGGAGTCGTAGGCGGTGCGGCCGGTGGCGTAGATGTCCTGGCCGTCGAAGAAGTCGGTCGTGAAGGACTGCTTGACGACGTCCACCAGCGCGGGGTCGGCGGGGAACATGCTGCTGGTGCCGCTGGAGACCCAGGCCTTGATGCCCTCGGGGTCGGTGGTGATCCACTTGATGAACTCGGCCGCCTGGGCGGTGTGCTTGGCGCCCTTGGGGACGGCGTAGGCGGAGCCGCCGTACATGCCGGACGCGGGTTTGCCGTCCCAGGTGGGCAGCGGGGCGACGGCCCACTTGCCCTTCTGGTCGGGCACGGTGGCCTGGAGGCCGCCCGCGCACCAGCTCGCGCACACGTAGGCGACGGTCTCCTCCGCCTTGACGCTCTGCCAGAACGCGTCGAGCAGCGCCGGGAGGGGGCGGACGAGATCGTCCTTGACCAGGCCCTGCCAGTAGTCGGCGACCTTCTTCGAGGGCTCGTCGTCGAGGTTGACCTGCCACGCGTCGCCCTGGGTGCCGAACCACTTGCCGCCCGCCTGCCAGGACAGGGCGGTCAGCACGGAGGCGTCGTTGTTCCAGAACACGCCGGCGCGGGCCTTCGGGTCGGCCTTCTTCGTCTTCTCGGCGGCCTTGCGGTACTCCTCCCAGGTCGCAGGGACGTCGATCTTGTGCTGGTCGAAGAAGTCCTTGCGGTAGTAGAGCATCATCGGTCCGGTGTCGCGGGGCACGCCCCAGGTCTTGCCGCCGAGGTTGACCAGTTGCTGGATCTGCGCCGGGAACTTCTCGGCGACGAGCGGGCCGACGCTGGCGGTCAGGTCCTCCAGCTGGCCGGTGCCGGCGACTTCCGGCAGCCGCATGAATTCCACCTGCGCCACATCCGGGACGGTGCCCGCTTTGACAGCGTTAGACAGTTTGTTGTAGTACTCCGCTCCCGAGGGGACGGACTCGAGTTTGACCTTGAAGTCCTGGTGTGTCTCGTTGAACTTCTGGGCGACGACGTCCGAGGCCTTCACTGACGACCAGAAAGTGATTTCGTCCGTCGTTGTGGCGGCCGGGTCTTCAGTGCCGCCACAGGCCGCGAGGAGAGACAGCGAGACGATCGCCCCGGTCAGCCCCATCGACTTTCTGATCTTCATAGTGTGCGCTCCCTGCTGATGCGATTAAACGCAATCATTCGATTTCGATCGACAGCATGTCAATGCAGAGAGCGTCACAAACAGATCACGGCAGTACACGCGTACGCGGTGCCCCGGCTCAGGCGCCGCAGGATGCGCGAACTCTCAATTCGGGCCGGAGCAGGAGATGCCGGAACGCGCCGTCGGGGTCGGCCATACGCCGGGCCAGCAGTTCTACGGCCGCCGCGCCGACCGCGTGCTTGGGCGGTGCGACGGCGGTCAGCGGGATGGCGGCCATCGTCGCCACCTCGTCGTCGTAGGTGACGATGGCGATGTCGCGCGGCACGCTGACACCGCGAGCCATGAGCTTGCGGATGAGCTGGACGGCGTCGAGGTCGTTGTGGACCAGCGCGGCTCTCACGGATTCGGCCACCACCAGGTCCGCGAATTGCTCGATCTGGGCGCTCATCTCCGCCGGGTCGTGCTCGGCCGAACCGATCAGCAGGCGGGGTTCGGCCGGTCGCATCCCGAACGCCGTCAGCGCCCTGGCATGGCCTTGGAGCAACCAGGGGGTGGTGAAGCTCTCCTCGCGTGCCAGGAGCGCCACGTGGTCGTGGCCGAGGCCGGCCAGGTGCTTGACCGCGAGATAGGCGCCGAAGACGTGGTCGGAGGCGACCTGCTCCACGTTGCCCAGCTCGAAGCTCGCCCGCCGCTCGACCATGACGACGGGGATGTCGATGCTCTCCAGCCACCGGCCCGTCTCCGGAGAGGAGGCCAGGTCCATGCTCGGGGTCAGCAGAATCCCGTGGACGCCGTCGGCCAGGAGCTGCTCGGCCTCCTTCTGTTCCTGTCGCAGGTCATAGTGCGAGACGCCCAGGACCAGCCGGGCACCGTACCGGGCCGCCGCGGACTGCGCCCCCTTGATCACTTCCGGGTAGTAGTAGGAGGTGTTCGGCACCACCATGCCGAAGACCAGTTTCTCGTCCTGAGAGGCGAGTTCCTTCGGCCCCACTTCGGCAGGCGCTGTCTGCTCCGCCTCCGGCAGCAGGGTGGCGCCGCCGTGGACGCGCCTGAGCAGCCCGCGCCCGGCCAGCTCGCGAACGTCGTGCCTGATGGTGACGCTGGAGACGCCCAGCTTCGCCGCGACCTCGCTCACCTTGATCGAGCCATTCAGGCGCAATGCGCGCAGGATCGCCTCGTGTCGCTCCTCGGTCAGCACACCTAGCCCTTTCGATCGTCCCTACCGAAACCAGTATGGCGGAAGGACCTTGACACGCTTTCGAATGATATCGGATAGTCATCTGGCGTCACCGCGATCGGCAGGAGCGCTCGGTCGCCATCATGCCCAGGAGGGCAACCATGCACCACCGCAGAAGGTGCGCTCGTCCCCTCTCACCGGTCGCCGCCATCGCGATCCCCTGCCTGATCGTCGCCCTCACGAGCGCCACAGCGTCCGCGGACACGATCATGCGGGCGACGTACGACAACGGCCGGACCGACTCCGGCTACGCGGGCATCGGCGCGAGTGGGTGCTGCACCTACTCGCTGAACCCCGACGGCAGCCTGCATCGCGCCGGAACCTACTCCATCCGCTCCGCCCTGAGGTACGCAGACCCCGAGGTCTCCGGCGGTCCGAGAGCCGAGAGCGACACCGTGAACATCGTGGCCACTCGCTTTCAGCCGGGGCAGACGTCCTGGTACGGCTTCAGCGTCTACATCCCCTCGACCTGGCAGGACGACGCCACGGCGGAGGACATCATCTTCCAGTGGCATCACACCAAGTCCTCCTGCGACAACCCGAACCGGTCGCCCTCCATGTTCCTCGAAGTTCTCCCACCGTCCACGACGTCCGCGAGCAAGCTCCGTCTTCGCGTCAACTCCGATCCGGTCCTGTGCGACTACCGTGACAACGCGGACGCCAACCTGACGAAGACCAGCTACGACCTCACCGCGCTGACCAAGGGCGCCTGGCACGACTTCGTCTTTCAGGTGAACTGGAGCTACACGCAGACCGGCTCCATCACCGCCTGGCACCAGACCAGCAAGCTCCCCGGCTGGACCCAGGTCCTGAACGCCGAAAACGTGGCCAACACCTACAACAGCGGCACCGGCACGTTCGGCTACCTCAAGTGGGGCATCTACAAGCCCGCATGGAGACAAGGGCCCACCGCCGTCACGGAACGCGTCGTGTGGCACGACAACATCGCCGTAGCAGCTGATACGTCCACAGGATTCCAGGACGTCGACCCCTCGGCATGACACGCGGCCGGAGGGTCCGGTCCCCCAGGCGACCGTCGCCGCCGGCACGTCACCTCCGCACCTGATCCCCCTCCCCCACGGCGAGGCGAACTGTCGCGCCCGCATTCGGTTTCGCGCATCATCGAAGTCACTCTGGAGACAGCCATGTCGCTCACCCGCCGATCCGTTCTCCGTGCGGCCCTGGCCGGCGCCTGCGCGGCGCCCCTGCTGGCAGGCGGTCCCTCCCTCGCCGCGGCGGCTGTGGCCGCGACGACCGAAGTCCCCGACTCAGCGTTCTTCGGCGTGTGGAACGCCACCACCGGCACCTGGCGCGCCCTTCCGGTTCTCGACTACGCGGCGTTCCCGGCGCTGGCGCCCGTGGCCGATGCCGCGCGTACCGGCGACTACACCGCCGCACGCGCCGCGCTGCTGCAGTACATGCGTACCCGACCAGAGCGCACCCCGCCGCAGTGGGGCTACAACGGCGTCTACACCCCGGCGCTTGTCCCGCTGTTCCTCGACCACATCTGGACCTTGGGCAAGGGCGAGATCTACCACTCCACCCTGACCGTCGGAGCGCAGTGGACGGCGGTGGACGCCGACGTCACCGACGGGGTGAGGTCCGCCACGAGCGCCGGCGGCGTGGGCTTCATGCTCATGGCCCGCCACAAGGAGCCGAGCACGGCGCAGTTCGCCGGCAGGCACGCTGCCGACGGCGCGCCGGAGTTGACCCTGACCTCCGCCGACGGCACCGTCCGCAAACTGGCCGCGAGCCAGAGCTGTCACATCGCCGCAGGCCCGGACGCGGCCACTCCGTTCGGGTCCGCGGAGACCCTCCAGGTGCACGACGAGGGCACCGGCCCGTTCACCGACGCCACCCGCAAGGCCTACCTCTGGTTCGACCTGACCGGCGTGAGCGCGCCGAAGACCGCGACCCTCAGCCTGACCGGCCGCACCAGCGCCGGCCAGCAGCAGATCATGCTCTACCAGGTGCAGGTCAGCTTCGACGAGACGAGCCGGTGCTGGAACAACACCGTGCAGAACACCTTCTCCTGGCACGGCGACCCGAACGGCTTCGACTGGAAGAAGCCCACCGGCGCCAACGTCGACAACGAGTTCGGCTACCAACTCCCCCGCTTCTACTTCGCCGGCCCCCTCGCCGACGCCTACCGCACCGGCCACGACGAGCAGATCGCGGCGGGACTCCTCCGGCTGATGACGGACTTCATCACCGAGGCCAACGCCTCCGCCTCCTCGGCCGGCGCCGCGAGCTTCCCGCGCAACCTCGACGCGGCCTGGCGCTACCAGAACTGGTGTTACGCCTACGAGATCCTGCGCACCAGCCCATCGCTGACGGCCGACGCCAACACCTCGATACTCAAAGCCATCCACACCGGCGGGCGGTACCTGACCAACACCACCTCCCCCACCCCGAACTGGATGGTCACCATCAAGAGCTCGCTGCTCTACCTCGGTGTCTGCTTCCCCGAGTTCCTCGCCGCGGCCCAGTGGCGCGACGGCGCCCAGACATACCTGATCCAGCAACTGGCCGGCGCGCTCTACCCCGACGGTGGTTACAGCGAGGCCTCTTCCAGCTACGCGATGGGAGTCGCGCAGACCTTCGTCGCCACCGCGGGCGTCCTGGTCACCAACGGCTACGCGGTCGGCTCGGCCGCACCGCTGCGCGATCTCGCCTGGTACCTGGCCGACCAGACCTATCCCAACGGGTACGACCCCGCCTACGGCGACTCCGGCTACACCGACCAGCGAACCGCCCTGGCCGCGCTCGCCGACCTGCTCGACGACGACCACCTTCGCCACGTCGCCACCGCAGGCGCCGCCGGAACCACCCCCGACCACACCTCCGTCACCTATCCCGACACCCGCGTCGTGGTGCAACGCACCGGCTGGAGCGCCACCGACTGGTACCTGCGCCTCAACGCCGACCGCGGCAACCACGGCCACCCCGACGAACTCGCCATCCAGCTCTACGCCCACGACCGGCCCCTGCTGCCCGCCATGGGCGCCTACTCCTACGCCGCCGATCCCACGGCCGACTGGCTCCGCAAATCCACCCAGGCGCACAACACCATCACCATCGACGGACGCGCCCAGAACCCCACCGCCGCCGGCGCCGTCAGCAACCTCTCGCTGCCCTGGGCCGATCTCGCCGACGGCTTCACCGACGCGACCCCCGGGGTCCGCCACCAGCGCAGCGCCCTGTTTCTGCACGGCCTGGGATGGCTGGTCACCGACACCCTCACGCCGGCCGACTCCGGGCAGCACACGTACCAGCAGAACTGGCACCTGCTCCCCGACGCCGGCCCCGTCCTCGACGGCGCGACCGCCCGGACCCGCTTCGCCGCGGGAACCCAGCTCACCATCATCCCCGCCGAACCTGCCGCAGTGAGCGCCACCGTGGAGGACGGCCACTACTCGCCCATCACCTACCAGGTGGCACCCACCCGCTACGTGTCCTACTCCCTGACCGCAGCCGGCGTCAGAACGCTCGACACGCTCCTGCTGCCAACGCCGCCCGGCGCCCGTACCAGGGCGAGCCTGTCCGTCGAGGCCTCTGATGACGGCGGGCGCACCCTTCGCCTGATCTCCTCCACCAGCAGGCTGGACGGCTACTACTTCCGGGCGCCCGGCGACGGCGCCTCACGACGGCTCGGACCGTACCTCTTCGACGGATCCCTGGCCTACGTCGATCGCCACGCCGCCGTTCAGCGCATCCTGCTCGCCGGCGGAACCCTCCTCCGGCAAGGCCGGAGAACCCTCCTGGCCACCGCCGAACCTCTGGTATCGACGCTGGCCGTACGACTGGATCCGGCCAGGAGAACCATCGAGATAGCCGGGCCTGCGGCGAAGCCCGGCGGTCGCCCGCTGCACCTCGCGGCGCCCTGGGCACGCACGGCCACCGTAGCCGGGCAGAAGGTTCCCATCACCCGGAAGGGCGGCCTCGTAACAATCTCGGCACTGCACTGACGTGTCAAGGGCGTCATCCGTTCTCCGAGGCTGACGTGGGTGCGGATGCGTTCCTCGACCCGGCGATCGCCCGCTCGACGCCCCGCCGGTCGGTGAGCAGGTCCACAGCCAAGGAGGGCATCTTCGATGCATCTGGGCATCGACCTGGCCGGCCTGGCCCGCACCCAAGAAGGACGCAACCCCGAGCCCAGCGCCTGCGTCATCGACAGCCAGAGCGTCAAACCGCCATCACCGTCGCCGCCGCCGACCTGTCCGACAACACCATCGGCACAACCCTGCTCACCCAGGCCGGCCACACCTGCCCCACGATCACCAAGGCCTGGATGGACACCGGCTTCAAGAACGCCGCCATCGAACATCGGCGCCCGCCTCGGCATCGACGTCGAAGTCGCCCCACGCCGCAGCCATGATCCGCCTAGCCTCCATCGACAACCTCACCGGGCCCCCGGAAAGCGCATTCCACCTTTCTCTTACCCGTGTCTTGACAAGCCTGACGGTTGCGTCACACTCTGCGGCAAGACGTCCGAAACATCGTCCGTCGTCCCCCGCCCCACCGGGGACTCCGCCCAGCGCTCACCGGGTGAATTCACGACATTGTTGTTAACGCTAACAAAGCTTCTCGAGTTCTGGAGGCTCGAGGAACGGCGGCACCAACCAGCAGTGGACCCCGCATCTCCTGACCCACCGCACGTTCGGAGCGACCATGACCCACGTTCTGCGGCGAACGGCGTTGATCGGCCTGGCGAGCGCCCTGCTGCTCGCTCTCGGCCTCACCGCTCTGGAACGCCCCGCCAAGGCCGCCGATCCCCACACCGCGTACCTGATGGCGCACTTCACCGGCGAGAGCGCCAACGGCGAGCAGATCTACTTCGCCACCAGCACCGATGGCTTGCACTGGACCGACCTCAACAGCTCGCTGCCGGTCCTCACCTCCAGCATCGGCGAGCTCGGCGTCCGTGACCCCGCCGTCGTCCGCTCGCCGTCCGGCGACCGGTTCTACCTGATCGCCACCGACCTGCGCATCGCCGCCGGCAAGGGCTGGGACGTCGCCCAGCACCACGGCAGCACCTCGCTGGTCGTCTGGGAGTCGCCCGACCTGGTCACCTGGTCGCCGCCGCGCCTGGTGAACGTCGCCGGGGCCATCCCCGACGCCGGTTGCGCGTGGGCGCCTGAGGCGATCCACGACCCGGCGACCGGCGACTACGTCGTCTACTGGGCGACGATCTCGCCGCGCAACGGCGTCGACAAGGCCCGCATCTACTACTCCCGTACGCGCGACTTCCGCACGTTCACCGCCGCGCAGCTCTCCATCGACCGGCCGGGCACCCAGGGCATCATCGACACGCAGATCCTGGAGATCCCCGGCAGCGCCGGCGGCTACCGCTACATCCGCGCGTCCGGCGACGGCCAGATCACGATCGAGGGCAGCGACCAGATCCTCACGGGCTGGACCCGGCTCGGCGACATCTCCCATCTCGGCTACACGGGCGCGCAGGTCGAGGGCCCGATCCTGCACCAGTACAACGGCCGCGGCGAGTGGGGCCTGTGGGTCGACCAGTACGCCGCCGGCCGCGGCTACCTCCCGCTGACCACGACCAACCTCGCCGCTCCTGGCATGTACCGCGTCCGCGCCGCCTCGGAGTACGCGCTGGGCGCCGGCCGCAAGCGGCACGGCTCGATCATCGGCATCACCCAGGCGCAGCTCACCGCGCTGCTGGCCAGGTGGGGCGGGCCCGCCTCGGCCGGCACCCAGCGCCTGCAGTCGGTCAACTTCCCCGACCGCCACGTGCGGCACAGCAACTTCGACGTCCGCATCGACCCGAACGTGAGCCCGCTCGCCGACTCGCAGTGGCGCGCCGTCCCGGGCCTGGCCGATCCGGCGGGAGTGTCGCTGGAGTCGTCGAACTTCCCCGACCGGTACCTCCGCCACTCCAGCTACCTGCTCCGCCTGGACCCGATCACCACGGCCATCGGCCGGGCGGACGCCACCTTCCGGATCACCAGCTGATCCCCCGACGGCGGGGAGCGCCGTCAGCGACCTGATCTCCAGATCTAGTGATGGGAGTGTTATGACACCGACCAAGGCGCCTGACGCCTACTCGTCAGGACCGTCACGGAGCACCCGGTCATCGCACCGGTCGCTGATCTCCCTCGTGGTGACCGCGCTCGCCGCGGCGGCGAGCCTCGTCGCCGCCGCGCCGCCGGCCCATGCCGCCACCAGCCAGTTCCGCGGCATGAACTGGGCCGTGCTGGGTGACAACTTCAGCACCGGCACGCTCGTCGTGCAGGGCCTGAGCCAGTCCGACAGCAACGCGACCGTACGGGCCAAGGCCAACGCCCTCTACGACGACATGGCCTCCACCATGGGGGTCAACACCGTCCGGCTGCCCATCAACACGCACACGGTGGCCAACACGACCTGGTGGAACGCCTACCGCGGCGCCATCGACGCCGCCACCGCCCGTGGCTTCAAGGTCATCCTCGCCTACTGGGAGGACGGCGCCGCCTCAGGCGGCAGGATCACGAACCTCGCCGCGTGGAACACGATGTGGTCCAGCGTGACCAGCACCTACGGCTCGAACGGCAACGTCTACTTCGAGCCGATGAACGAGCCGCACGGCTACACCTCGGCGGAGTGGCGCGACGTCGCCGCGAACTGGCTCAGCCACCACTACTCGGCGGTGCCCGGACGGGTGCTCATCGGCGGCACCGGCTACAGCCAGGACCTGCGGGACATCTGCAACGACAGCCGCTTCAACGCGACACTGCTGTCCTTCCACCACTACGCCTTCTTCTACAGCGCGATGACCTACGACGCCTTCCGCAGCCACATCCAGACGCGGCTGGGCAACTGCGCCTCCCGTGCGGTCGCGACCGAGTTCGGCGCGCCCATGGCCACCGGCCTCGACTACGGCGACGCGAACAGCGCCGACAACTTCGTGCGCCACATCCGCGCCATGGCCCAGGTCATGCGGGACAACCAGATGGGCGGCACCTACTGGCCCGCTCTCGGCGGCAAGCCCACAGGAACCAGCGGCTACGACTACTACTCGATGTACGCCCTGAGCGGCAGCGGCACCGACCTCAACCTGACCGTCCGCAACCCCTCCGGCGCCGACCGGATCCGCTACGCCTGGGGCGACACCACCGCGCCTCCGGCGTACTACACGATCAACGTGCGCCACAGCGGCAAGGCCATGGACGTCCAGCAGCCGAACACCGCCAACGGCGCGCGCGTCGGCCAGTACACCTACGGCGGCAACGCGTGGCAGCAGTGGCAGTTCCAGGACGCCGGCGGCGGCTACTGGCGCGTCATCAGCCGCCACAGCGGAAAGTGCCTCGACGTGCTGAGCGCCTCGACCGCCGACGGCGCCGAGCTCATCCAGTACACCTGCGGCACCGGCACCAACCAGCAGTTCCAGCTGGTCGCCGCCGGCGGCTACTTCCAGCTCCGCGCCCGGCACAGCGGCAAGTGCGTGGACGTGCCGTCCGCGTCGACCGCCGACGGTGTGATTCTCAAGCAGTATCCGTGCAACACCGGCACCAACCAGCAGTGGTCGCGCACGGCAATCTGACGGCTGTCCCGGCGGTACCGCGGATCCGCGGTACCGCCCGTCACAGCCCGGAACCACCGCACACCGAGAGCCGGCCGGGGGTCGTCATACAGCGCGTCACAAGATCCGGCGGGCAAGGGGCGATCCGGTCCGGGTGACGAGCGCCGCCACGGTCGCCACGACGGGCAACCCCACCACCACGGCGGTCAGGAACGGCCACGGCACGGCGATCGTGGCCGGATCCCCTGCGCCGTCCGTCGTCAGCGGCCGGCTCAGCGCCACACCCGTCACCGTTCCCGGGGTGCAGTGGGTGTGCGGGTTGGAGGGTGAGGTCTCCATAGCAAGGTCCTGGAGGTGATGGTGAGGCTTCGTCTCGAGTCGATGACGTTGACGCTGCGGTCGCGGCGCGAATGCAGCGCAACCACCACCCCGTCCGTGAGGGGCCGTGTGCCTCAGCAGCCAGGTTCGTACATCACTTTCCCTGCGAGGATCAGCCCTGATACCGATGGCGCGCGGCGGCGCGACCTGGAGCGCCTGGCCAGCAGGGCCTGCTGAACCGTGAGGAGAACGTGGCCGGATATCTGAGCGCAACCTGCATTTGAACGAGGTCGCCGAGCACGTCAAGCGTGGCATCTGGGAGGCGGGGCGGCGTCCCCGCTGAACCTGCCGGTGGTGTCGCTGGGCGAGACGAACATCCTGCTGGGCGCACTGGTGGGACTGGCCGCAACGCCGGCAGATGCCGCATGACCAGGCCGAAGATTTCGAGTTGCTAATCGGTGAGCCTGTGCTTCGGTGGCTGATCTGCCCGTCGGTGGTGATGCAACTGCCGTACTTACCAGCCTGCGTACGCGTAAACGCTCTACGAGCGCTGCGGGCTTGAGGGACAGCCTTCTTGTATTCTTCCAGCGCGTTACGGCGATCCAAATATCCCAACTCAGTCGTCCGTCCGCACCGACGACCCACCGTCCTTTCCCCTCTCACCGAGGCCCAGTCGACGTTGCCGCATAGTCGCAGGCAGCGCTTTGAGTGCATTCCCAGAATGCATCGGCGGGCATCCAAGCCCACCCGACTCGATTGCCTTTACTGTCCGCCCCAAACACCTGGTAGCGCGCCTGAGGTACTGCAGCGGCTCCGGCTACGTTCATGTCGACCGCGAAGCTCTCTTGAGCCCGCCCAATGAAGGTGGCGTATTCGAGTTTGCCCTCCTGGTTCGAGTGACGCCTGAGCATCACAGTAGGCGACTGCAGTCTGCCGTTCCTACGGCTCCCGCCGAGTTGCCGAAGCTCGATGTTCCGCGGTGGCGCAGGTTGAATTCATCGACCTGGGCTTCGACGCTGACGTGAGGCTGCATGGTTCACAAGCAATCGCGCCTGGGTGGCGGCTCGGGCGGGTGCGGTGGCGTGGCCGGCGCCGAACGCAGCCCGGCTCCGCACTGGTCGGTGGCCCGGATGAGCGCGGCGGGTGCCGGTGGGGCCGGCCACAACTGCAGGTGGTACAGCTCGCCGGGGTGTCGGCGTCGTTGACGAGGCCGAGGGGCTGGGTGGCGAGCGTGATGGCGACGTGGACGGTGCCGGTGTCGATGCCGGTGTAGAGGAGCGCTCCGGCGGACATGACCACGATCAGGCCGGTGGAGTGGTCGGCCGTCCGGATCGGGATGTCGCCACCGTCGAGAAGGCCGAAGGCGTGGTCGCTCACGCGGACGTGGGCTGGGGCGTCCATCATGGCCTGCCTTCCTTGACGAGGCGCGCGCCGCTCAACGCCGGGCTGAATCTGCTTGTCCCTGCCCGCCACGGGCGGGGCTCACCCTGCCGCACCGTTGCCCGCGGGGCGGCAGGGTGAGCCTTGCATCAAGGTTCAGCGGAGTCATGCTCCCACGGTGACGCGGAAGGGGGTCACCGCCCAGGACGCGCTCGCGCCGGAAGGACTGGGTGTTGAGGCCGCGTGATCGTCGCGGCCGCCTGCCGGGTTCGGCTGCGACGGTCATGGGGGGCCGCCTGCGGGGTTCCAGATGCGGAAGACGTAGTGGCCGTCCTCCGGCTGATACGCCTCCACCTCGTACATCCCGGGCCCCCCGAGGTCGATCCAGCCGGCGTCCGGATCGACCAGGGGGTTGACCTCGAGGTCCCCGCTGTCCAGCTGTACCTCGGCCCGCACCCCGCCCGGCGCCGGGTCGGGTGCGGCCGGCCACAGCTCCACCGTCACCCGCGCCGGGTGCGGGGACCCGTCCTGGCTGACCACCGTGATGGCGTTGCGCCCGGTGAACAGCCAGCGGGACGGGTCCGCGAAGTCCGGTACGGCCTCCTGGGGGCCGCCGTCGTCGAGCAGGTCGAAGCTGTGGTGGTCCACCAGGACGGTGGTCTCCAGCCGGTGCAGCGGGGATGTGGTCATCTTCTAGTTATGCGCCTGGATCGAGCCCTGGTCGAGCTCCACGGGCCGTGCCTCGTCGAGGTCGTAGCCCGCGCCTGCGACATTGTCGTACGACACCTCGCCCTGCGGGTAGGCGCCTGCCGACAGCGGCCAGACGACCAGGCGGAATCGATCGGGCGAGCCGTCGTAGGCGTAGGCGACGAAGCCGCGGCCGTCCGACGTGCTGCCCTTGAGGGCGATCTTGTCAGAACGGGTCACGACCAGCCACTCCAGTGACGCCGAGTCCAGGTCGAGGCCGTCCTTGACCCGGTAGGAGAGCTTGCCGTTGCCCGGAGCGGGCCCTTCGTCGTGCGGCAGGTACTTCGGGTTGAACTGCACGTGCGCCTTGCCGTCAGCCGCGGCCAGCCAGCCGCCCGCCGTGGCGAAGCCCGCGTCGGGGTCGTAGACGATGACCAGGACGTCCTTGGTGCCGGTGCCGGTGTCGTCGTCGGTGACTTTGGTCTTGATCGTGTACATGCCGGGTTCGGTGAACGTGTGCGTGTTCTCGCAGGTCAGGTCGGCGGCGTTGTAGGTGCTGGCAGTGCCGTCGTCCCAGTCGGTCACGCAGGTGTGGGTGTCGTTGGCGCCGGGCTCGCCGAAGACGGCCTGCAGCTTGACCGGGGTGCCGGCGCGGAAGACCTGCCAGGGTTGCGGCTGGTGGATGCCCGGCGTGTCCGGCGGCGTGTCCGGGGTGTCGTCGGCCGCGATGACCGGGCGCGGGCCCAGGTGCGGGGCGACGTTGCTGAGCCGTACGGTCGCGCTGTCGCTCACCGGCGCGTTGTGGCCGTCGCTGGCCGTCAGCGTCACGGTGAAGGTGCCGTCGTCGGTGCAGGTCACGGTGGTGCCGCCTGCGCTCGCGTCGCCGAAGCCGCAGGTCGCGCCGGGGTCCACGCCGGGCCCTGGGGTGAAGCTCCAGCTCACGTGCGGGGTGCCGGACTCGGGGTCGCTGGCGTTGCCCTGCAGCCGGTTGGCCGCGCCCTCGTCGCCGGAGATGTCCGGGCCGGCGTCGACGCTCGGCGGCAGGTTCACGGGCGCGGGGCCGCCGCCGTCGGCCGGCTCGTCCTCATCGGCCGGGATGGCTTCACAGGCGTCGGAGTTCTCGGGCGGGGTGTCCTTGATGTGCACGTAGAAGCCGTCGGAGTGGTAGAGGATCCGGTCGTCGCGGTAGTAGCGCTTGAGCGCGTTGCCCGCGCAGCCGTTCACCGTCTTCGGCACCCCGAGCACCGAGTAGTCCCAGTTGGGGTTGGAAGCGCCTTCCACGGTGGTCGCGAAGGGGTATTCGTCGCACTCCTGCCCCTTGGACGTGTCGTAGTCGCTCTTGGGGATCGTCGCGCAGCCCCGGTCCTTCTCCCGCCCGTTGGCCTTCCACACCGGCCCGTCGTACGGCACGCGGTGCAGCGCGAACTGGTCGTCACGCCGGCCGGGGATGAACTTGCCCGGGATGATCTTGGCCGTGTCCTGCTTGGGATAGGTCTGCCACGGCTGCCCGTCGCGCAGGCAGAACGGCTCGGCCTGCGCGCACGCGATGTGCTTGGCGACGTCGGCGACTTCCTTCTTCTGCACCGAGTACTGCAGGTGCGGGATCACGTCGTCGAAGATGCACGCGCCGCGCCGCTTGAGCCCGAAGTAGACGGCCGAGTCGCAGCGGATGTTGTGCGTCTCGGCGGGCAGGCCCGGCAGCGTGGTGTTCCAGGAGTCGATGATGAAGCCGTCGAAGGCCCAGGTGTGCTTGGCGATCTGGTCGGTGCCGACCGACGGCAGCGAGGTGATGGACCAGGACGTCCAGCCGTCGTCCCAGTCCTTGAGCTGCTTGCCGGTGTGCGCGTAGCTCTGCTCGCAGCCCGTGGCGGCGCCGAGGCAGCTGATGCGCTGCAAGAGCATGGACTCCGGCCGGATGTAGCCCTTCGTGGTCGGCCAGTAGACGGCGTCCCCGGCCTTGAAGAAGACCGTGACGCCGCGGTTGGCGTCGTCGCGGCCGTAGGCGACGGCGTCGAAGTCCATGGTCACCGTGGACATCAGCCTGCCGGCGACCACCCGTCCGGCGGAGATCTGGTAGCGCTGGCACCACATGAACCGGTTGTAGACCCGGCCGGTGGAGTCCTTGGCGTCGTCGCTGTTGAGGCAGTCCTCGACCTCGGGCCCACCGGGTTCGGCCGGCGGTTTCCTCGGCACGGAGGCGGCGGCGGTGGTGAACGGGTCGCGGTAGGTCAGGTCGGGCTCGTCGGCGTCCGCCTTGAGCTGCGGCCGGGTGGTGAGCTTGCCGGTGTCGTCGACGGTCAGCTCGCCGGTGTAGGAGAGGGCTCCTGCTTCCTGCGGTGGCTCCGCCTGCGCCGGGCTCGCTTGGAGCGGCACGGCCAGGGTCAGAGCCATGGGTAAGCAGAGCAGGGCACGCCGGAATCGGCTCATCGCATGTACTCCCCGTAACAGATGGGGCGGCCGTCAAGCGCGACCGCCGCCTGCGAGCATATGCCGATTTCTCCGACAGGTCAGTGACCGTTTGACGCGTGGTTTCCGGATCGTGTCGAGGGCGGCGGGCCGTCACACCGTGGCGATCATCTTGCCCGGGTCGCCGCCCCGCAGCATGGCCAGGAAGGCGTCAACCATGTCGTCCAGGCCTTCGGTGACCGTCACGTCCGCACTGGTCGAGGCTCACTGCTCGCCCTGACCATGCACGTCCCCAGCGCGGGGACCATTCTCGGGCTACGATGACATTCGTGATCACACCGGGCGGTGAGAACGCGCCGTCCGCGACGCTGACCCTGACATCGCAGCGCGTGGACGACGTCGCGGTGATCACTGTCGACGGGCTCCTGGATGCCACCACCCGCGAGCAGTTCGCCGGCTACCTGTCCCAGACCAGCCCTCCAATGATTGTGGACCTGGCCGGGGTGACGTTCATGGATTCCCGCGCCCTGGCCCTCATCGTGCAGAGCTGGCAGCGGGCCACGGCTTCCGGCGGCCGGTTCGCCCTGGTCGGCGTCGACTACGCCCACTCCAAGGTCATGTGGATCACCGGCCTCGCCCAGCTCCTGCCCCTCTACAACACCCTGGAAGAGGCGCTGGCCGCGCTTCTGCAAGATCGGCCTTGACCCCGAAGGTCGCCGGCGGCGGTGCACCACCGGCGGCGATGATGATGGTCATGGCCGTGCAGGGCAGGCCTGCGATGCGGCATGGGGCGTCCCGCCTGCTGCGCGAAGGCGGCGCCCCCGGGGGTCAGCTCGGCGCGAGCCCCGGTCCCGGCCTCAGCCGCCTCCTTCGCCGGACAGGAGGCGATCGACGAGGGCCTTGAGCGTCTTGGTGTCATCCGGGCCGAGCCGGTCCAGCAGGTGACGTCGGGTGGCCGACTCCAGTGTCGGCAACGTCGCATCGATCGTGTGCCTGCCCTCCGGGCAGAGCGTGACCTCCACTCCGTTCGGAACCTTGTCGCGGGCCACGTAGCCGCGGTCGGCCATCCGGGTCAGCAGGTGCGACAACCGCGTCCGGTCCCAGCCGAGGGCGGCGGCGAGGGCGTTCTGCCGCAGACTCCCGCCGGACTCGTGCAGGCAGACCAGGACGCTCAGTTCCGGCTCCGAGACGCCGGACGCCGCGGTGGTTTCGGCGATGACGGCGGCGCGGACCATCTCATGGGCGCGTTTCCATCGCAGCCACAGCCCCGTCGCCTCACTCGGCCCATCTGTTGACATATCAACACCTTCTTCTTAGTGTTCGACGTGCACGACCTGACCAGCCGGCTCCTACGCAAGGACTTCTTCGATGCTCGATCCTCGACGGCACTACGCCAGTCTTCGCCTGGTGGCCCTACTCCCCCTCGTTCTGTTCCTCCCTGCCGTGATCGCCTTCTTCGCCGACCCTGACGTAGCGTGGGGAGAATACCTGGGCGTCTTCTTCCATCTCTCGATCCTCTTTCTGGTGTCGCGCCTGGAGGCGGCGCCCTGGGCCAAGGCCGCGGGCTACGGCTGGGTGGCGCTCGACGTACTGGCCGGCATCCTGATGATCAACGCGGTCGAGTACGACACGGCCTGGGCGGTCCGGCTCGGCGGCCACGTCCTCGCCGGCGTCTGGATCGTAGCCAGTTCCCTGGTCAGCCGTTCCTGGCCGGTCCGCGTGGTCGGCGTCATCACCGGCGTCTGGCTCGCCGGCTACTCCTTCGTCGGCACCCTTCTGGCCGAGGAATTCCTGCGCCCGGCCGGAATCATGATCCTGGTCTGGTTCGCCCTCCTGGCCTTCCTCCACCGCGACGATCCCGCACATCCGGCGGCGCCGGCCAGCCCGGCACCGGCCTGACGCGCGGAATTCGAACGCTCCCCCGAGCCTTCGCCGCGGGATTCGCACGTCAGCCGACCGCAACGGCCAAGCATCCCACTCGTGCCCAGAGCCGGGGCGTAGCCCCGCCCGCATGCACTTCGCAGCTCCTGGACGGTCCTTGCCCCGGTGGCGGTCAGGGCCGGCCCTCGCTTCCCTCGCCAGAGTTGTCCAGGAACAGGACCACCAGGGAGGGCTCGACACGGACCATGGGGGCACGTTCCGCGGAGCACCGCGCGTCTCCCGGCACTGTGGGCGCTCGGGTGGGCGGTGGTGCCGAGCACGCGGACGCGCCTCGTGGTGTGCTCGATGACGGCCAAGGTGCACTGGCGTTGCCCGTTCAGAGTGACGGTCTCGAAGAAGTCGCAGGCCAATAGGGCGTCGGCTTGCGAGCGCAGACAGTCGGCCCAGGTAGTGGACGCCCACTCGGGCGCAGGATCACCTTCCCACTCGAGGATCTCCCACACCGTGGACGGCGCGACCTTGCGTGGTGAGCTCACCGTGGACCCGCCGGTAGCCCCAGTCGGGGTTCTCTCCAACCAGGCGCAGAATTGAGGGCGCGGATGGAGCGGACCGCGGCCGGGCGACTGGGCCGCTCCGGCCGGCAGGTACGGGCATGTGACATGGCCAGGCCGGGTCCGATGGGGCCTACTCAGGACACCGATCGCGTGTCACGCATGCGGCCGCCCCGTGAGCCGCCTCCTACTCCCACCGGTCCGGTCCGCAGACCTCGGGCGCCCCGGCGGCACCTGTTGTCGGGACACCCCGATCTTCGCACAGGTGCGGCGAGGCAGCGAACTGATCGGCTCACCAAGACCAGCCTGACGTTGAGAGAACACCATGACAAGCGAGGCTTGCGGGATCCGAAGACACAGGGTCGTCATCTCCACCTTCTCGCGCCGGCTGGTGGAGATCTCGCCGCCGCGGCCGTAGCAGATCACCCACCTACGTGCGGCTGTCCTGCTTGGCGTCGGCGTCCGCACGGCCGCCGTCGTCCGTGATCTTGAGTTTTCGTACGGCGGGAGCCAGCACGAAGGGCAGGTTGGCCGCCGCGGTGCCGAGGCAGGCGATCCACAGGAGCTGGTGAACGGTGACGGCCTCGCCCAGCAGCCCGCCGACGACACCCCCGAGCGGCAGCGAGCCCCACATGAGGAAGCGGAGGCTGGCGTTCATCCTGCCGCGCAGGGCTTCCGGGCAGATCGCCTGGCGGTAACTGCCCTGGGCGACGCGGCCGCGCCGTCCCAACCGACCTGCGAACGTAGTGCCGGAGAAGCGTCTCCGCGCTCCGGCACGCGCTTGAGCAGGGTGCCAAGCGCGTCGGACAACTCGAACCCGAGACCGTCACTTGACGTACGGCATCATGGCATTGCGAGAAGAAGGGCCAATAGTGCCGCCGTCGTGGGACTGCATCTGCGTTCGGCGCGGTTGACTGGGATGCCCGAGTGATGCGAGCCATGGACCGACTCCCGCTCCCGCGACGACGGACCGGAACACAGATGGGCACATTCCAGGAAGCGATGGCGATCCTGCGGCGTGGAGACGTCTCCGAGACGGATCTGCGCCCGCAGTGGAGCGTGGGTGGCCACGTGCACGGCGGCTACCTGCTCGCGGTGATGAGCCGCATGGCCGGTGAGGGCCCTATCGGGCAGCATCCGTATCCGAGCAGCGCATCGAGGCGTTGATCACGCTGGAGCGGCTGGCGCATGCCGGCCTCCGGGTGGTCGGGGCTGGAGGCTGGACGGGACCAGGTCCAGCAGGCCGCGGTCCCGTGCCCGCGTCGCGCGGGTGGAGCCCCCGCCGGATGGGGACGGACGATGACGACTCGGGGTGAACGGTGAGCGACGAAGCCGATGCTGTAGTGATCGGAGCGGGTATCAACGGCCTGGTGGCCGCGGCCGAACTCGCGGGCGCGGGATGGACGGTGGTGCTGCTCGAAACGCGCGACCGTCTCGGCGGGTTCATCGACTCCGAGAAGCTCACCATCCCCGGACACGTCCACGATACGTTCTCGTCGTGGCATCCGCTGTTCGTCGCAGGCGGCGCGTACGCCGAGCTCGGCGCGGCGCTGCACCAGCGCGGCCTGGAGTACGCCAACACGGATGACGCCGTGACCGCGTCGATCTCCGAGCGTGGCGTCGTCATGGCCGACCGGGACCCAGAGACGACCGTCGCCCGTCTGGCCCACTCCGCCGATCAGGCGGCGTACCTCACCATGCTCGATGAGCTCGACCGGCGTGCGAGCGTCGTGTTCGGAGTGCTCGGCTCGGAGTTGCGCGCCCGGGACATCGCGCGGCTCGGCACGACCGCGCTGCGGAGCCTGGGCGTGAGCGGCGCGGTGGAGCTGGCCCGGGTCGCCGTGCAGAGCGGCCGCGGCTTCGTACGCGAGCGTTTCACCGGATGGGAGGCCGACCAGCTCTGGACACCGTGGCTGCTGCATGCCGGGCTCGGCCCCGACCACGCCGCCGGCGGCCTGATGCTGCCGGTGATGGCGGCCACCGTGCACCGCATCGGCCTTCCGGTGGTGAAGGGCGGAGCTCGACAGTTCATCGCGGCCTTCGAGCGCCTGCTCGCCGACCGTGGCGTCGAGGTCCGTCTGGGTGTCCGCGCCGAGCGTATCGAGGTGACCGGCGGCCGTGCGGTCGCCGTCCACGCCGGCGGCCGGCGTATCGCCGCCCGCAAGGCGGTGCTGGTCTCGACCTCGACCGGCGATCTCTACGACCGGCTGCTGGACCGCGACGCCGCAACCGAGAACGGGCGGCGTGCGGCGCGGCTGCACCGGCCGGGCCGGGCCGCCATGCAGATCCACCTCGCCCTCGATGAGCGGCTGCGGTGGAGCGATGCCCGCCTGGACCCGGTGCCACTGGTGCACATCTCGAACGGCGCCGACAGCACCGGCATCGCCTGTGCCCAGGCCGAGGCCGGCTTGCTGCCCGCCGCGCCTACGGTCGTCGTGGGACAGCAGACGGTCCTCGACCCCAGCCGCGCTCCGGAGGGCGCCGGCACGTTGTGGATTCAGCTCCAGGAGCTGCCGTTCGCTCCCCGCGGCGACGCCGCAGGCGAGATCGACGTGGCCACTGCCTGGAGCGAGGAAGTCGTGGCGGCATACGCGGACCGGGTGATCGATCGGATCGCACAATTCGCCCCCGGTCTTCGCGACAGCATCCGCTGCATCGCCGCCCTGCCGCCGCCCGCCCTGCTCGCCGCGAACCCGAACGCTGTCGCCGGTGACCCGTACGGCGCCGCCGCCGAACTCGACCAGAGCTTGTTGTGGCGTCCCGGCACCGGGACCGGCCACCGGACGGGCTTTGCCCAACTCTGGCACATAGGCGCCTTCACCCATCCCGGCGCCGGTCTCGGTGGCGGCTCGGGACACATCGTGGCCCAGCAGCTCCTTTCGACCGGCAGCGTCCGGGCAAGAATCCGTCGCCCTCGTGCCGGCGAGAAGGACTAGTTCGTTGGTTCTGCCGG
This sequence comes from Nonomuraea thailandensis, assembly GCF_024172165.1. Taxonomy (GTDB): domain Bacteria; phylum Actinomycetota; class Actinomycetes; order Streptosporangiales; family Streptosporangiaceae; genus Nonomuraea; species Nonomuraea thailandensis. The sequence continues at coordinate 4,880,572 of NZ_JAMZEB010000002.1, forward strand.
TGACGATTGCGGCGGAGCGGTTGTCATCGTTGATGGCAGGTCGGGCACGTTGGCCGGACCTCCGGGTGCGGTGGCGGAGGCCGGTGAACGCAGCCATGGCCTCCATGCGGAGATGGCCGTCGCACCTCCTCGGACCCGTTTCATGGGAACGTGTCAGGCGCCTGCCCGTTCGCACTGACCCATGAAACGGTGTTCGCCCTGGCCGTGCTCGGCGGCTCGATGACGCCCGGGGTGGCCGTGCAGCAGTATCCCTGCAACGACACCGACCCGCGGAAGTGGCGGATCGCCTTGTCAGGCCACCGTGGAGGAGGAGGTTGACCAGGTGTTGCACGAGCCGGGATCTCCCGTGGCGAACCCGCGCTTGATCCAGGCGCGGACGGTGGAGGTCTTGCCCCACCAGCTGTGTTTGCCGTCGCTGTCACCGGCGACCAGGGTGACGAAGTAGCTCCAGTCCTTGGTGGAGCGACCCTCCATCGGCCACACGCTCTTCATGAAAGCGGTGGCCAGGCAGCCGGACTGAAGGGTGTAGCGCCGGCTCTGCTCACGGGACTCGGCCTTGGTGGGGCGGGGGATCACGCCCAAGGCGTCGGTGATCCCGGTCAGTTGCTGCACGTGGTAGCCGTACATGGAAGCGGTCATGAACAGCAGCCACAGGCTGCTGGGGTCCTCGACCCAGTAGCCGTTGCCGACCTGAAAGGCCACCGTGCGATTCTTCGGGCAGTACCAGGCGTGCGAGCCCTTGTCGGTCACGTTGGAACCGCACCACCCCTTGGGGATGCGGCTCATGTGCCGCACCTTGACCGGCTCGTAGGGCAGGCCGGCGTTGGTCAGGTGCTGTTCCCAAGTGGTTTCCAGGCACGCGATGACCGCGTCGATGTAGTCGCGGACGAGTGCGCGGTCATGACGCTTGACCGGCGGCTCCGTGCAGGTGGTCGCAGGCAGCACACCGGCCTCGTACAACGGGTTGGCGATCAGTTTCGGGTGCTTGACCGGGTAGGCGGACGCGGCGGCGGCGGTCGCGGTGGCGGGCAGGGGCGCGATGAGGGCGGCCGTCAGCGCAACAAGGGGGAGGATCTTCACGAAGCGTGACGATAGGGCCCGTCCTGCTCCTGCGACAACCCCGCCCGCCGCAGACATCGCCGATGAAACAGCTGTGGCAGGTCATCAGGGGTCGCAGGGCGGGCGCGTCTCCTCACGACAGGTGCTCACTCGCCTACGAGCGACAGGCCAGGCCTCGGTTCGGGTCGTGCTGGAGGCGCGACGATCTTCCGCTTGCTCACGTGCAGGGGCGGACCAGCCATCCGCAGGCGTCACCGCGAACCCCTGGCGTCGGTAACCGGACTCGTCGCGGTCCGGGGTGATGACGGCCGCGATCACCTGGCCCGCGCGGGAAAACTGAGCTGCTGTCAAACGTGCCGGGCTCCCCGGCGCAGGTGCCGCGCCGACCGCGGCCACCGTCACGAGGGATGGTACGGATGGTGGACCGACCAGGCGGGCCGCTGCCGGCCGAACGGGCCTCCGGCTCCTCCCCACGACCGGGGCCGGCACCAATACCGCACGGTGACCTGGTCGGTCGTCACGACGAGCCAGGAGATGGCTCCAGCCCTTGTCCCGCCGCAGCAACGGTGTATCCCGCTCGGGGCGCTCGGCAGCTGGCTGCCCTACGACTCAGCGGCTGCCGATGGGCGGACGATCTGACTGGTCCCCCGGCGCAGTAGCTCTGCCGGCGGTGGTGGGCGGCGTCGCAGGACGGGGGCCCGCCCCGGCCGTTGATGGAGGCGCGGAACAGCGGCCCGGCGGTGTAGCCGGCGCGGGACCCGGTAGAGCTTGAGAGGGCTGCGTACCCGCGCTCGTCCAGCAGGACGGCAGGAGCGCCGGCACGGTCGACAGCCGACCGGAAGAGGGCCGGCCAGAAGAGGGCCGGCCGGAAGAGGGCCGGCACCTCGTTGGTCTGTAACCGATCACGCGTCATCGCGAGGGGGTGACCAACTGTCGGACGGCGTCGACGACGACGCGGCGGCGTTCGGGCTCCTGTACGAGGCCGCGTACGTCCTCTCCATGGCGCTGCCACATGTTCGCGATGGCCAGGACCAGGGCGAGCAGTTCGGCTGCGCTGCGTTGGCCGGTCACAACCCCGCGACGCTGTGCGTCCTCGATCGCCGTGACCTTCTCGGCCATGGACCTGGTGACGCTCGGGCGTACATGTGACTCGGCGTCACCGCGTTCCAGCGTGTACCAGGCCACGAAGCGCATCACCGCGGGGTGCTCCAGTCCCGCGTCGTAAAGCTGCCCGGCGTATTCGGGCAGGTTGTCCGCGTCGATCGGGATCCCGGACACCACCTGTTCGACGATGGCGTCGTAGACCGCCTCGAACAGGCCTTCCTTGCCCTCGTAGAAGGAGTAGACCAGGCCGGCGCTGACTCCGGCGCGGGTGGCGATGCGGTCCACGCGTGCTCCGCCGATGCCGTGCTCGGCGAACTCCGCCAGCGCCCCCTCCAGGAGTTGCCGGCGTTTGCGCTCGGGGTCTCGCGTCCGCATCGCTCCAATATCCTCTAATGAATGTTCACTTGACAAATGAGCGGGCTCGTCAGGCTGCCAGTTCGACGATGGCCTGTACAACCGCAGCCGTGTTCTCGTACGAACCCCGTGTCCGCCCGGCAGGCGCGGCGGTGTCGCTGTGGGGATGCGGCCGGCCAGTTCGGCCGAAAGGGCGCAACCGCAGGCCGGTACGCGAGCGTGCATAACCCGCGTACGACACCGGATGTGTCACTCGCCCGTCTGTTCAGCCCGGCACCGCGGCCTCGAGCGGATCATCCGGGAGTGGGCTGTGCCCGGAGCCGGGCAGGTAGGGAAGCAGGACGGGGTGGGCTCCGGCACGCACGGCCCCAGGTTCCCTGAGGATCGCTGCTGATTGCGTGCACGAGTACCAGGGCCGTGCCCGAGCCCACCGTGTCGTATGCCAGCTGTCGCATCGAGATGGCCTCGGGCGGTCAGGCGGACAGGGTGATGGCGCCGAGCTGGTGCAGCATGCCGAGGATGTCCTCGCCGAACCATGCCTCGGCGATCTTGCCGTCGCGCACCGTGTAGATGCCGATGCCGAGCCATTGCGCGCGGCGACCGGTGGCGGGGGTGCCCAGGAACGGGCCGGTGTGGGTGCCGCTGTTGGAGAAGCGGAGCACGACCGTGTCGCCGTCGACGAGGGTGTCGTGGATGGTGAGGTGCATGTCGGTGAAGGCCCCGCCGATGGCGGCGCGCAGAAAGGCCTTGTACGCCGGGATTCCTGCGATGTCACCACCACTGCCGGCGTGCCATTTCAGGTCCTCGTGCCAGAGCTCGCCGACAGCGTCGATGTCACCGCCGTTGACGACCTCGTCGATGAACCGGCGCACGATCCGGGCGGGGTTGTCCCCTCTCCCGGCGAGCGGGCCGGGCTGTTCTGGGGTGTGGCGTTGATCCGCACCCCTGTGTTCGCGTTCTGCGACGTCGCGGCGCGGGTCAGGCCGCGGACCGCGTGCTCGGTGGCCGTATGAGCGGCAGTGGCAGCGGCGGCTGCGGCGACCTGGTCTGGGTCACTGACATCCGCGGGAAACGCGTGCGCCGTACCTCCCGCCGCCTTGATCACCGCGGCGACGTCCTGCAGAGGCTGGATGCGTCCGCCGAGGATGACGGTGGCCGCCCTCTCGGGCGGGCTGTTCGGCGGTGGCGCGGCCTATCCCGGTACCCGCGCCGGTCGCGAGGCCGATCGTCCCTGCCAAGGACCGGGTGGACCTGGTCACTGCGATGCTCCTGTTCGTGGATGAGGTCGGTGGGTGCTGGGGTCAGATCGCGAACCGGACGCCGGTCAGCCGCTCGCTCTCCGTCCACAGGCGACCCACCGTGGCGGGGTCGTCGGCGCCGCGCGGCAGCGCCACCGGTTTCGGGGTGCCGGAGGTCTGGTCGCGTCCGGCCGGACCGTAGAAGCCGCCGCTGGCCACGTCGCGACTGGTCGCCGCGTAGAGCGAGGGCCACGCCGCGCCCTCCGGGGAGCCCATGACGATGTTCCGGGTCAACGCGATCACGATCCGGGTCATCAGGCCCTGGCTGTGCCGTTGCAGGTTGGTCATCGCCGAGCCGGGATGCACGACCACAGCGGTGATGGTGGTGCCCGCCAGCCGTCGGGCGAGCTCTTGGGTGAACAGGACGTTGGCGCGCTTGGACTTGGCGTAGGCGCTCATCGCGCCGTAACGCTGCTCGCTCATCAGGTCGTCCAGCCGCCCGCTGCGCCACGTCGCCGCGATCGCGCTGACCGTGACGACCCGCGCGGCCTCCGCACGACGCAGCGCGGGCAGCAGGCCGGCGGTGAGCGCGAAGTGCCCGAGATGGTTGGTGCCGACGGTCAGCTCGAACCCGTCCGCAGTGGCGCGGCGGTCGGGCACGTTCATCACACCGGCGTTGTTGAACAACAGGTCGATCGTCTCGGTAGCCGCCAGCCGGGAGGTCGCCGCGGCGATCGAGGCCAGCGACCCGAGGTCCAGCAGCATCGTGTCCAGTCGCGCGCCGGGCCGGTCGGCGCGCAGATCGGTGACGGCCTCATTGAGCTTGCTCCGACTGCGGCCGGCCAGGATGACCCGGGCGCCATGACCGGCGAGGACACGGGCGGTTTCCAGGCCGATGCCGCTGTTGCCGCCCGTGATCAGCGCCGTGCGGCCGGTCAGGTCGCCGAGGTCAGCAGGACTCCAGTGCGCCGCCGACCGCGCGTGGCGAGTGGTCTGCATGGGTTGCCCTCTCTCGTATTGAATGTTCACTCATTAACCGTACGCAGCATCGCAACGGCAGTCCGACATTGTCAAATGAACGTTCATTACGGTGGTCGCGACGAACCGTGTTCCGCGGAGGGACAGAGTTGTACCTCTCGACCGGCGCGGCGCCGGCGATCTCGGCAACTGCGGTCCACATCGCTGCCACATCGAGGTCGGCGCCCTCCCGGTCGATCAGGTCGAGCCGGTCGACCAGATCGCGGCCGGCCTTGGCCACCCGTCTGGAGGCCCGCTCCAGACGGGCCGGTCGACGGGCTAGCCCGAGGAGGTGGCGCGCAACCACCATTCGACCGCACTGCTGCTGCCCAGCGGACGCGCTGCCAGGACTACCCGCGCCGCCGGCCCGGCGACCGGCTGAACCAGGTGTGCCGCCAGCATGCGGCACCTGGTCACCAGGGACGACTGGCCGGGCGTGCCGCCCGACGTCACCTCGGCGGCGGTCGCGTTCGAGGCCCAGGGTAGGGCCATCGCCCCGCCGTGGTGGCGGATCGTGGCGTCGCTGTACCCGAGCTGAACCCAGCGACCAGCCACCGCACGCGAGCGGTCACGATGAGATCAGCCCCAGCCCCTTGAGAGGTCCATGACCGGCGCCACAGCGTCGACCGCTCCCCCGGATCCGGCAGGGCAACCAGCGGGCCCCGCCGGCCAGGAGACCGTGCGGCACCTGCCCCTACCGCAAGGACGCGCCCTCCGGGATGTGGTCGCAGGAAATGGTGTTCGACAAGCTGCGCGGCTACGATCGGCCGACGTTCGCGCTGGCGACGGACTGCTCAGCGTCGCCGACGCGCGCCGTCGAGAACTGCACGTCACCCCTGCCGGCTCCGCGGGAGGCCCTGGAGCTGAACAGGCCGCTCGGCGAGCCGCTGGCCGACGGCAGGATCCGGGTCGCGCGGGGCATGGTGCACCACCGGGGCGGGCAGGCCCGCCAGGCGATCGATCAGCTCTCCACGGCGATCAGCACCGTCGCCGGCCTCGACGCCCCGCTGTGGGCGGCCCGCTGTGGGCGGCCCGCGCCTGCCGGGCGCTGAGCGAGGTGCACGGTTCCGCCGTCGCCGCGCGGAGGCTCCGGGGGCGCGCTCGTGACCTGTTCCTCCAGGTCGGCTCGCCGGAGGCTCGAACAAGTGCACTTATGACGGACTTATGACGGCGGAAGCTCAGACTGAGCCTGTCTTGACTTCTCACCCTCAGGAGTCATCGTGCTCAGCAGAATCCTCATCATTCTCACGCTGTTATGCGGCGGCCTGACCGCACCCGCGCTCAAGGCCCCGCTCGGGGACACGGCCACTCGGATGGCGCCGCCGGAGCTGGACTGGCGCGCGGCGCTCGAGAGATCGGCCGCCCCGCCGGGCTCGCCACGGGTCACCGCCATCCGGTCGGCGCCCGAGGTGCGCAGCACCCCGGCGCCCGAGCCGAAACGCACCGAGCTGCCGGCCGCGACGTCGGCCGAGGTGAGACTGGACGCGAAGGCGCAGCGCGTCGGACCGCTGGAGGTGAGCGGGGCCGCCGGCACGATCGCGCGGGTGGAGGTGCTGGAAGAGCGGCCGGGCCTGCCGGGGCTGCTGTTCCGGATCTCCGCGGCCACCAGGGTCTCCGTCGACTTCGCCGGCTTCGCCGAGCGCTACGGCGCGGGATACGCCGACCGGCTCAAGCTCGTCCGGCTCCCCGAGTGCGCCCTGACCGGCGGCTGCGAGCGTCGGCGCGCGCCCTCGCTCAAGGACGGCACCGACCGCCCGGTCCTGCCGTCGGTGAAGAGCGGGACCAAGCTGAGCGCGCAGGTCCCCGCCGGGCTGTTCGCCGTCACGGCCGGACCCGAGGGCGAGGAGGGCTCGTTCAAGGCGACGCCGCTCGCGCTCTCCGGCGACTGGCAGGTCATCACGGGATCGGGGAACTTCACCTACACCTACGATGTGCCGCTGCAGCAGGCGCCCGCCGGCCCGACGCCGTCGCTGAGCCTGGGCTACTCCTCCGGCACGGTGGACGGCCTGGTGTCGGGCAAGAACACCCAGAGCGGCCCGATCGGGCTGGGCTGGGGGGACTTCGCCGACGCCTTCATCGAGCGCCGCTACAATTCCTGCCGCGCCGACGGCCAGGGCTCCGACGACCTGTGCTGGAAGTCCGACAACGCCACCATCTCGCTCAACGGCCGATCGGGAGAGCTGGTGCCGCTGCCCGGGACGCCGACGAAGCAGTGGCGGCTCAAGGACGACCCCCGATGGCGGATCGAGCAGTTGACCGGCGCGAAGAACGGCGACAACGACGGCGAGCACTGGAAGGTGACGACCCCTGATGGCGTGCAGTACTTCTTCGGCCGCGGCGTCAACCCCGACGTCGGGGCGGAGACCCATTCGGCGTGGACGGTGCCGGTGTTCGGCGACGACGCGGGTGAGCCGTGCAACGCCGAGACCCCGCTGCCGTGGTGCGTGCAGGCGTGGCGGTGGAACCTGGACCTGGTCATCGACCCGCACGACAACGTCCAGCAGTACGAGTACCGCAAGGAGATCAACCACTACGCCGCGCTGAACGGCTGGCCCGGCTTCGAGCACACGGAGTACGTCCGGGGCGGCGCGCTGGAGCTGCTCAAGTACGGCAAGCGGCGGGCCGCGAACGAGACCGAGCCGTCGGCGCGGGTCACCTTCGACCTCGACTACCGGTGCGTGGACCTGGCGGCGGGCTGCTCACAGCCGACCGCGGCCACGGCCGCGAGCTATCCCGACACCCCGGTCGATCTCATGTGCTTCACCGAGGTGTGCACCGAGCACTCCCCGACCTTCTTCACCGCGTTGCGGTACGTCTCGCTGACCACGCAGGTCGAGGTGGGCGAGGAGAAGTTCGCCGACGTGGACCGCATCCTGCTCTCCCACGCCTTCCCCGACCCCGACCCGAACCGGACCGGGGACCAGAAGCTGTATCTGACCGCGATCCAGCGCAAGGGCATGTCCGAGGAGGAGCGGATCACGATGCCGCCGGTGACCTTCTGGCCGACCCTGCTGAGCAACCGGGTCGACACGGCGGGCGGCCTGTCGGCGATGCCGCACTACCGGGTCGGCGTGGTGACCAACGAGACCGGCGGGCAGGTCATCGTCACCTACGGCCGGCCGCACCCGTGCCCGAGCCCGATCCCCGATCCGCCGAACTGGCACCTGAACACCCGCAACTGCTTCCCGCACTGGCACGCGCCGGACGGCGGGGCCGCGGGGTTCGCGGTGTTCCACAAGTACGTGGTGACCCAGGTGGAGCAGCGTGACACCGTCGGCGGCAGTCCCGCGATGATCACCTCCTACAAGTACGGGGACCAGGTCGGCGCGGGCTTCCCCAACGCGGCCTGGCATCACGACCGGGACGAGTTCGTCTCCAACGCCAACCAGACCTGGTCGGAGTGGCGCGGCTACGCCGACATGCTGGTCACGCAGGGCGGCGGGCGTACGCAATATCGGCTCTTCCGCGGCATGAACGGCGACAGGCTGGCCGGGGACCCGTTCCCGGGGCCGGGCTCGCGGGTGGCCAGGACCTCCAGCCTGGACGGCACCGTCACCAACGTCAACGACGAGAACTGGCTGGCCGGCGGGGTGCTCGACCAGCAGGAGCTGCGCGCCGACGGCAGCGTCGAGCACGGCACGGTGACCGGCTACCACGCGCAGCGCACCGTGGACGCCGCCGGGCCCGATCCGCTGGACGACGCCTGGTTCGTCATGCCGAGCGACCGGGTGGAGCGGCGGCGCGACCCCGCCGGCGGCGCTCTGGTGCGCAGCCGCTCCCAGACCGTCTACAACGGGCTGCTCGGCACGCCGGACAAGGTGATCGAACACGGCTGGCTGGCCTCGGCCGGTGACGAGCGGTGCACGGTCACCGTGCCCACGGTGAACACCGACCGCTGGCTGCTGGACCTGCCCGCGTCGGTCACCCGCTACGGCAACGCCACGTGCGACGGGCCCGAGCTGGCCCGGGAGGAGTACGCCTACGACGGCGGAGCGTTCGGCGCGGCGGCGACGGCGCGCGGCGACCGGACCGGCGCACGAGTCAAGATCACCAGTACGCCGACCTGGGCGCCGACCACCACGACCTACGACAGGCTGGGACGGCCGCTGAAGGTGACCGACCCCAACGGGCACACCACCACGACCGCCCACACGCCGGCGATCAGGTATCCGGCGACCACGACGGTGACCGACCACCTGGGGCACAGGACCACCACGACCTGGTTCCGCCCCCGGCAGGCGCCGAAGGCGACCACCGACGCGCGGGGCGCGCGGACCAGCTTCTCCTACGACGCGCTGGGCCGTACGCGCACCGTGCACCGGCCGACGGAGCAGGGCGGCGCCGCCTCGTACGAGTTCGGCTACGATCTCGACCCCGACAAGACCAGGCCGGGCGTGGTCCGGACCCGCAGACTCCAGGACACCACCAGGTACGTGGACTCCTGGGTGCTGCACGACAGCTGGCTGCGTCCGCGCCAGACCCACGTGCTGTCCCCCGAATCCGGCAAGGTGATCGTCACCGACACCCGGTACGAGGGACGCGGCCTGGTCGCGGCGACCTCCCAGCCGCAGGCTCTGACCGGCACGGCCGGAGCCGGCCTGCTCCCCGTCCCGGCGGGCGGCTGGGCGAACGACGAGACGACCGCTTATGACGAGCTCCGCCGTCCCGTCTGGCAGATCTCGTGGACCGCGGGCGCCGCCCGGCGCTCGGTCGTCACCGACTACACGCACGACTCGGTGACGACGACCCCGCATCCTCTGGCGGGCGGAGTCGTCCGCACGGTCAGCGACGCCCACGGCCGCGTGACCAAGGTGGAGGAACGCGACGGCGCCGCCTGGCGCCCCACCCAGTACGGCTACGACAAGGCCGACCGGCTCACCACCATCACCGATCCGGCGGGCAACACCATCACCAACACCTACGACCTCGCCGGACGCAAGATCGCCATGACCGATCCCGACATGGGCGCCTGGACCTACGGGTTCGACGCGGCCGGGAACCAGACCAGGGCGACCAACGCCGCCGGCACGCAGGTGCACACCCTCTACGACGCGCTGGACCGCCCCGCCGAACGCCGCAGGGACTCCCCCGCCGGCGCCCTGCTCGCCAAGTGGGAGTACGACGCGGCCGGGGAGACGGGGCTGCTGGACAAGACCACCCGCGTGGAGGGCGGCAGCTCCTACGTGGTCGACGTCACGGGCTACGACGGCCGGGCCAGGCCCACCGGCCAGACCTGGGTCTTCCCCGACGCCAGCTACACCGTCGGCTACGGTTACGACGCCGCCGACCACCCCACCCGCATCACCTACCCGGCCGTCGGAGGGCTCCCCGCCGAGACCGTGACCACCACCTACAACGACGTCGGCCTCGCCTCCACCATGACCGGCGCCGCCGAGTACGTCTGGGCCGCCCTGTACGACGACCGGGCGCGCTCGGTGTGGAACCTGTCCGGATCCAGGTCCGTGCCCTTCAGCCGGGTGACGGAGTACGACGCCGACCAGCGCGTCAAGGCGATCAAGGCGGGCGGCGGCGACACCACGCTGCAGGACCTGCGCTTCACCTACGACGACACCTTCGGCGACGTCGTCGACCGGCTCACGACCCTGAACGGGCAGTCGTGGCGCGAGTGCTTCGACCACGACGACCGCCGGCGCCTCACCCGCGCCTTCACCACGACGGGCACCTGCGCGACCGGCACCCCCGGCACCGGCGCCCACGCCTACGACCACGCCTACACCTTCAGCGTGGACGGCAACCTCACCCGGCGGGCCGAGGGCGGCACGCCGATCGCCTACACCTATCCGGCCGCGGGCGGCGCCCGACCGCACGCCCCCACCGCGGTCGGGGGCGACACCTACACGTGGAACGCCAACGGCGACCTGGCGAGCCGTACCGTCTCAGGCCAGACCCAGACGCTCGCCTGGAGCCCCGAACGGCTGCTCCTCGCCGCAGGAAGCTCCAGCTTCGTCTACGACGCCGACGGCGAACGCCTGCAGCGCAGGACCCCGGCGGGCACGACCCGTTACATCGACGGCCACGAGATCACCGGATCGAAGGCGGTGCGCACCTACAGGTTCAACGACACGCCCATCGCGATCCGCACGGCCGGCGGTGTGGAGTTCCTGGCCACCGACAATCAGGGCTCGGTCCAGCTCAGCGTCCCCGCCGGCGCCACGGCCGCCGCTCACGTCAGGTCCTACCAGCCGTACGGCAGGCCGGGCGGCACCGACAGGACCGCCACCGACCGCGGCTGGATCGGCCAGATCGAGGACGCCTCCACCGGGCTGAGCTACCTCAACGCCCGCTACTACGACCCCTCGATGGGACGGTTCGTCTCCCCCGACCCGCTCTTCGACGTCGCCCGGCCACAGACCCTCAACCCCTACGCCTACGGGCTCAACAATCCCACGGCCTTCTCCGACCCCAGCGGCCTGATCCCCGACGCGTGCGCCTTCGGAGAGGTCAAGTGCTCGTTCAACGGCAAGGGCTGGATCAACGTCCAGCCCGTGCCCTCGACTCCCGACCCGCCGCCGGCGGCCCAGGAGCTGTGCGCTCCCGGTAGCTCGGGCAACAACCATCCCGCCTGCGGCCCCAGGCGCGAGCGCGCCACCATCACCGGCGATGAGGACCTCACCGTCGAGGACCTCGCCGAACGCGTGAACGACGGCACCGACACCGCGCTCGACGTCACCGAACTCGGCATGGAGCTGTGCACCGACTCCCTCGGCTGCGCCCAGATCACCGAGTTCGTGGAGATGACCGACGGCATCGGCTACGCCACCGGCGCCCTGGGCGTCGTCATCGACTGCGAGTCGGAAGGCTGGACCAGCCAGGCGTGCGTCAAGGGGGCCATCCTGGAGGGCGGCCAGCTGATCCCGGGGGTGGGGGTCGTCTTCCTCACCCTGGACGTGCTGGACCAGTTCGGACTCGTGGATCCCGTCATCGACTTCGTCCAGGAGCTCTTCACCAGCGACGGCCGCAGCCCCGTACGAACGTGTGACTCCGGCTCCAGGCCGGAATACGGGTGCACGCACCTGCCCAGCGGAGGGCAGGGCGAGCACACCGGGTCGGCCGGGGTGCCGCCGCCGTGCGAGGGCTGCGCGGCTCCGCAAGCGGGGCCATGTCCGGTGAGGGGGTGCGACCACAACAGTTACAACCTGGATGACTGATGGCTGGATGGGGGACGTTCGGCAGCCCGAACGTCCCCCTCTTCATGGGCTGCCGGACTTTCAGCTCGGTTCATCAGCTCGCCACGGGCCCGAGCGCGGCCGCCTTGCGCAGCAGCACCGAGCGTTCGCGCTGGTTGGCGCAGAGCCCGGGCGGCCGGCTCCAGCTCGGCGCGCGCTTCCGGCCGCCGCCCGAGCCGGGTCAGCGGCTCACCGCGCACGCTCGGGACCAGCCGCATGACGACCGCCGCCAGCGCGGCCGGGGCGCCGGTGATTCTCGACGCTGACGGGATGTCCATGGTTATCAACAAATCAGATCTAGAAGCGCAACAACTTCTGTTGGACAGGGGTCTGCCCGGCGGGCGAGGATTCCAGTCGAAGTGGAGGTTGTGGGTTTGAGTGAAGAAGTCGAAGTCCTCGTCGTCGGCGCGGGCCAGGCCGGCCTGGCGATGAGCGAGCATCTGACCGACCGCGGAGTGCCGCACCTCGTCCTGGAACGGCACCGCGTCGCGGAGCGCTGGCGCTCGCAGCGGTGGGACTCCCTGGTGGCGAACGGGCCCGCCTGGCACGACCGTTTCCCCGGCCTGGAGTTCCTCGACCTCGACCCCGACGCCTTCGCGTCCAAGGAGCAGATCGCGGACTACTTCGTCGCGTACGCGGAGAAGATCGGCGCGCCGATCCGGTGCGGCGTCGAGGTGACGTCGGTGCGCAAGCACGACGGGCGGCCCGGCTTCCGCGTGGAGACCTCGGACGGCGCCATCGACGCCCGGTTCGTCGTCGCCGCGACAGGACCGTTCCAGAAGCCGGTCATCCCGCCGATCGTCCCCGACGGCGCGGTTCCGGTCCAACTGCACTCCATCGACTACCGCAACCCGGCGCAGTTGCCCGACGGCGCCGTCCTGGTGGTCGGGGCGGGGTCGTCCGGGGTGCAGATCGCGGACGAGCTGCGGCGGTCCGGCAGGCGCGTCTACCTGTCCGTCGGCCCCCACGAGCGGCCGCCACGCAGCTACCGGGGGCGCGACTTCTGCTGGTGGCTCGGCGTCCTCGGCAAGTGGGACGCCGAGACCCCGCCCCAGGGCGCGGAGCACGTCACGATCGCGGTCAGCGGCGCGCGCGGCGGCCACACCGTCGACTTCCGCGACCTGGCCGCCCGGGGCATCCACCTGACCGGCCTGACCGCTTCGTACGACGGCGGCGTGGTGCGGTTCGCGCCCGACCTCGGCAGGAACATCGCGGCGGGCGACGCCAGCTACCTGGCGCTGCTCGACGAGGCCGACGCCTACGTGACGCGCAACGGCCTCGACCTGCCCGAGGAGCCGCGGGCCCGCCGCTTCGGGCCCGACCCGGAGTGCGTGACCGACCCGCTGCTCGAACTCGACCTCGCCGCCGCCGGCGTCACCTCGATCGTCTGGGCCACCGGCTTCGCCACCGACTACGGCTGGCTCCAGGTGGACGCGTTCGACGAGAACGGCAGGCCGCGGCAGCGGCGCGGCGTGTCGTCGGAGCCGGGCGTCTACTTCCTCGGCCTGCCGTGGCTGTCGCGGCGCGGATCGAGCTTCATCTGGGGCGTCTGGCACGACGCCAGGTACGTGGCCGACCACATCACCACCCAGCGCGGCTACCTCTCCTACAGGACGGCCGTCGACCTGACCGACAACGCTGTGAAGGCCGCCACGTGAACGCACCCATCGTCGCCGGGGGACACACCCGGATCCGCCCGTTCAACACCCGCGACACCTACCCCGAGCAGAACCTCGACAACGACCTGTGCCAGGCCGTGGTCGCAGGCAACACCGTCTACGTGCGCGGCCAGATCGGGCAGGATCTCGACACCAGCGAGTCGGTCGGCGTCGGCGACGTCGAGGCCCAGGCGGAGCGGGCGATGGCCAACATCGACCTGCTCCTGAGGGAGGCGGGCGCGCGGATGGAGCACCTGGTCAAGCTGACCGTCTACCTCGTCGACCCGCGCTACCGCGAGCCCGTTTACCGCACGATCGGGCGCTGGACCAGAGGCGTGCACCCGATCTCCACCGGCCTGGTCGTCTCGGCGCTGGCCCGCCCCGAGTGGCTGGTCGAGGTCGATGCCATCGCGGTGATCCCGGAGGGCGGACAGTGACGTTCTCGATCCTGGCCGTGGACGGCGACGGCGCCGTCGGGATGGCCGTCACCTCCTCCAGCCCGGCCGTGGCGGCCCGCTGCGTCCACCTGCGGGCCGGCGTCGGAGGCGCCGCCTCGCAGAACGTCACCGACCCGCGTCTCGGCACGGAGCTCCTGGACGCCCTGGAGGCCGGCGCGAGTGCCCGCGACGCGCTGGACGGCGTGGTGCGCGGGCGCGAGCTGATCGAGTACCGGCAGCTCACCGTCCTCACGCTGAACGGCGCGGCCGCCACGTTCTCCGGCGCCAGGACCCTCGGCGTGCACCACGCGCAGGCCGGATCAGGCGTCGTCGCCGCGGGCAACATGCTCGCGGGCACCGGCGTGGTGGACGCGGTCGTCGAAGGCTTCGAACGCTCGGCGGGGGAGCTGGAGGAGCGGCTGCTCGCCGGGCTCGCCGCCGGGCTGGCGGCCGGAGGAGAGGCGGGCCCCGTGCACTCGGCAGGGCTGGCGGTCGTCAGGACGGTTCCGTGGCGCGAGACGGACCTGCGGGTCGACTGGAGCGACGACCCCGTCGGCGAGCTGGGCGGGCTGCTGGAGCTGTGGCTGCCGCAGCGCGACGACTACGTCACCCGCGGCCTCGACCCGACCGCCGCGCCGTCGTACGGCGTGCCGGGGGACGAGTGACATGACGGCCGCGGACAAGGAACGCGTGGCGCAGTCGATCTCCGCCGACGCCGGGCGGCTGATCGGGCTGTCCGAGCGGCTGCACGCCCATCCGGAGACTGCCTGGCAGGAGCACCGGTCGGCGCGCTGGGTGGCCGAGACGCTCGACGAGGCCGGTTTCACCGTCACCCCGGCCTACCTCGGGCTCGACACCGCCTTCCACGCGACGTACGGCAGCGGGCCCTTCCGCCTCGGGCTGTGCGCCGAGTACGACGCCCTGCCCGGCCTCGGGCACGCCTGCGGGCACAACCTGATCGCGGCCATCACCGCCGGCGCGGCCCGCGCCCTCGCGCCGCTCGCCGACACGGCCGGACTGACGATCGAGGTCTACGGCACCCCCGCCGAAGAGGGCGGCGGAGGGAAGATCGAGCTGCTGGAACGCGGGGCGTTCGCCGGGCTGGACCTGGCGATGATGGCGCACCCGGCCCCCGTGGACGTCGCGGAGGCGGAGGCGTTCGCGGTCTCGCACTCCCACGTCTCCTTCCGCGGCCGGGCCGCCCACGCCGCCGCCTACCCCGAGCAGGGCGTCAACGCCGCCGACGCGTTCACCATCGCCCAGGTCGCGATCGGGCTGCTGCGCCAGCAACTGCCGCGCACCGTCCGCGTCCACGGGGTGATGACCAACGGCGGCGAGGCCCCGAACGCGATCCCGGCCCGCACCGAGGGGAGATGGTACGTCCGCGCCGGCAGCCTGGCGCGGCTGGCCGAGACGGAGGAGAAGGTGTGGCGGTGCTTCGAGGCCGGCGCCCTGGCCACCGGCTGCGAGCTCGACATCACCCCGGAGAGCAAGCCGTACGCGGAGTTCCGCAACGACGAACGGGCGCTGCTCGCCTACCGGCGCAACGCGGAACGGCTGGGCCGCCGCTTCGACGACGGCTCCCCGGCCCGGCGGATGAACCGGGCCTCCACCGACATGGGGAACGTGTCGCAACTGGTGCCCGCGATCCACCCCTACGTCGGCATCGGGTCGCTCCCGGCGCTGAACCACCAGCCGGAGTTCGCCGCCCACTGCGTCGGCGGCGACGCCGGGAAGGCGCTGCTCGACGCGGCGACCGCGCTCGCCTGGACGGCGCTGGACGTCGCCGCGGGCTGACACCGTCGCCCCTGGTATCGTGCCTGTTCAGGCTAGCCGCTGGGCCGAGTGCAGGAGGAGGGCAGCGTGAAGGCCCCCTCGTTCACCCTGGTGCAGCTCCGCTACTTCGCGGCCGCGGCCGAGCTGGGCAGCATGACGGCCGCCGCCCGCGAGCTGGTCGTCTCCCAGTCGGCCGTCTCCACCGCGGTCGCGCAGCTGGAGAAGGAACTCGGCGTTCAGCTCCTGCTGCGCCATCACGCGCGCGGCCTGGCGCTGACCCCCGCCGGCCGGGCCTTCTACACCGAGCTGCGCGGATTTCTCGCGCACAGCCAGGAGCTGGCCGACAGCGCCGCGAATGCGGGCAGAGAACTGGTAGGCGCGCTTATCGTGGGCTGTTTCGACACGCTCGCGCCTTTCTGGCTGCCGCATCTCGTCGCGAAGTACGGGGCGCAACATCCGGCCGTGAGCATGGAGGTTCTGGAAGCCCCGCACGCCGCCCTGAAACAGAATCTCCGATCGGGCGCCTGCGAAGCCGCGTTGATGTACGCCTACGAACTCGGCGAGGACTTCGAAACCACCCGGGTCGCTTCCGCGCCCCCGTACCTGCTGCTCCCGCCCGGTCATCGACTGGCGCACAGAAAGCGCATCCACCTCGCCGAGCTGGCCGAGGATCCGGTGGTGATGCTGGAGCTGCCGCACACCTCCGCCTACTTCCACTCGCTCTTCCAGGAAGTCGGCGTCGAGCCGCGCGTGCGGCACCGCACCGCCGGCTACGAGACGGTGCGGTCGATGGTCGCCGCAGGCCACGGCTACGCGATCCTCAACCAGCGGCCCGCCCACGGCTACACCTACGGCGGCGGGGCGCTGGTGACGGTCGCCCTGGCCGACGACTTCCCGGCGCTCGACGTCGTGGCGGTGCGGATGAGACAGGCCCGGCTCACCCGTAAGGCGGAGGCTTTTGTAGAGGTCTGCCGTGAAGTGGGAGCCTCGCTTACCGGATGAATGGTGTCGGGGGTGTTACTGCATCGAATTCCTTGATGCAAGTGATCGGTTTCTCGCGTTAGACAGATGGCTCGCCGTTGGCACAGGGTGTACTTGGTCACTGTGCTGCACGAGGAGAGTTGATGAGCACTCCAGCGCCCTCCCATGAGGCTCTTGAAATCCGGACGATCGAACATATCCCGATCGCGGAACGGCATGGCCGGGCGTCGCAGTTGTTCACCATCTGGTTCGGGTCGAACATCATGCTGCTGACCATCGCGACCGGCCTGCTGGGCACGCTCGTCTACGGGCTGTCGATCCCGTGGGCGATCGCCGCGCTGGTGCTCGGCAACCTCGCGGGCGGCGTCGTGATGGCGTTGCACGCGGCGCAGGGCCCCCAGATGGGCGTGCCGCAGATGTTGCAGACCAGGGCCCAGTTCGGCTCGCAGGGGTCGTTGCTGGTCGTGGTCATCGTGGTCGCCATGTACACGGCGTTCTTCGCCTCGAACATGGTGCTGGGCGGCCAGGGCCTGTCGAACCTGACGGGGCTGGACGAGACCCTGGCCATCACGGTCATCGGGGCCATCTCCGCCGCCGGCGCCATCTTCGGGTACAAGATCATCCACGCGATGGCCGGCGTGATGTCCGTGGTGGCCGGAAGCCTGCTCGTGCTGGCGTTCGTCATGCTGCTGGCCTTCGTGGACCTCCCCGCGGCCACCTGGTCGTCGGGCGGGTTCGGCTGGGCGGGCTTCATGGGCACGGTGTCGCTGGCCGCGCTCTGGCAGATCGCCTACGCGCCCTACGTGTCCGACTACACCCGCTACCTGCCGCGCGACACCGGCGTGCGCGCCGCGTTCTGGGCCACCTACGCAGGCAGCACGCTCGGCTCGATCATCCCGATGATCTTCGGCGCCGTCCTGGGCGCCGCGTTCCCCGCGCTCGACACCGTCGGCGCCGTGCGGGCGGGCGCCGGGCCCGCGGGCGCGGTCGTCCTGCTCGTCTTCGTGGTCGGCATCGTCACGACCAACACGATGAACCTCTACTGCGGGGCGCTGTCCGTCCTGACCATCGGCCAGACGCTGCGGTCGAGATGGCAGCCGCAGGCCAAGGCGCGGTCGGTCGTGGTGGTCGCCCTGTTCGTCGTCGCCCTCGGCCTGGCGCAGCTCGGCAAGGGCGACTTCCTCACCAACTTCGTGAACTTCATGTTGCTGCTGCTGTGCGCGCTGGTGCCGTGGACGGCGGTGAACCTGGTCGACTACTACCTCGTCCGGCACGGCGAGTACGACATCTCCGCGCTGTTCCGCGCGGACGGCGGCGTCTACGGCCGCTACAACGTCCCGGCGATCGGCTGCTACGTGATCGGCATCGCCGTGCAGATCCCGTTCCTGTCCAACGCGCTGTACGTCGGGCCGCTGGCCGAGGCCCTGCACGGCGTGGACGTCTCATGGATCGCCGGGCTGGCCATCATCAGCCCTCTCTACTACTTCTGGGTTCGTGGCCTGCGCCGCTCCTCGGGCGCGCGAGCCACGACCCCCGACCTCGCGGAGGCCGAAGGCGTATGACCGAGCGAACGCACGAGGACTGGCTGGCGCTGGCCAGGAAGGTCGTGCCCGCGACCACCGCGTGGATCGGCGGCCCGGTGCCGTCCCTGTCCGGGGCGACGCGGACGACCGTCAACCCCGCCACGGGCGCGGTGCTCGCCGAGGTGGCGGAGTGCGACGAGCACGACGTGGACGCCGCCGTCGCCGCCGCCCGGCGCGCCTTCGAGGGCGGGGCCTGGTCCACGGCCTCGCCCAGGGACAGGGCGGCCGTCCTGCACCGCATCGCGCGGAAGATCGAGGACCACGTCGAGGAGCTGGCCCTGCTGGACAGCCTCGACGCCGGCAAGCGCATCGCCGACACCATCGCGATCGACGCGCCCGGCTCGGCCGCGATCCTGCGCTGGTACGCCGAGTCCCTGGACAAGGTCTACGGCGAGGTCGCCCCCACCGGCGCAGCCGACCTCGCGGTCGTGACCAGGGAGCCGCTCGGCGTGGTGGCCGCCGTCGTGCCGTGGAACTACCCGCTCGAAATGGCCATCTGGAAGATCGCCCCGGCGCTCGCCGCCGGTAACAGCGTGATACTCAAGCCCGCCGAGGACTCGCCGCTCTCCGCGCTGCGCCTGGCCGGGCTCGCCGCCGAGGCCGGGCTCCCCGACGGGGTGCTGAGCGTCGTGCCGGGCGCGGGCCCCGTGGCCGGCCGGGCACTCGGCAGGCACCGCGGCGTGGACGTGGTCACGTTCACCGGCTCCACCAGCACCGGGCAGCTCTTCCAGCAGTACGCCGGCCAGTCCAACCTCAAGCAGGTCTGGCTGGAGGCCGGCGGCAAGAGCGCCGTGGTCGTGCTCGACGACGTCGCCGACCTGGACGCGGCGGCCGACGGCGTGGCGGCGGGCATCTTCACCAACACCGGGCAGGTCTGCTCGGCCACGTCGCGGCTCGTCGTGCAGCGCGGCGTGGCCGACGAGCTCGTCCAGCGCGTGGTCGGCCGCGCGCTCGCGATCGACGTCGGCGACCCGCTCGACCCCGCCACCGGCATGGGCCCCGTGGCCAGCGAGCGTCAGGCCGCCAGGGTGCTGGAGCTCATGGAGGCAGGGGCGGCACAAGCGCGCGAGGTCCACGGCGGCGGGCTGGTCCCCGACATGCCCGCGCCGACCTACGTCCGGCCCCAGGTGCTGCTCGGCGTCGATCCGGACGCGCCCATCGCGCAGACCGAGGTCTTCGGCCCCGTCCTGTCGGTGCACGTCGTGGACACCGTGGACGAGGCCGTCGCCGTCGCCAACGGCACCCCGTACGCGCTGGCGGCGGGGCTGTGGACCGACAGCCTCAGCCGGGCCCACGGCGTCGCCCGCCGCCTGCGCGCCGGAACCGTCTCGGTGAACTGCGTGGACGCCCTGGACGTCGCCACCCCGTTCGGCGGGTTCGGCCAGTCGGGTTACGGGCGGGACCTCTCGCTGCACGCGCTGGACAAGTTCACCGGACTCAAGACCACCTGGATCCACCATGGCTGACGTCGACCGCGGCACCTGCGACTTCCTCATCGTCGGCGGCGGCACGGCGGGGTCACTGCTCGCGACCCGGCTGGCCGAGCAGGGGCACGACGTGGCGCTCGTCGAGTGGGGCCCCGACGACGAGCACGAGCCCCGCGCCCGCGAGCTGCGCAGATGGGCCGAGATGCTGGAAGGCGAGTACGACCTCGACTACCGCAGCGAGCCGAACCCGCGCGGCAACTCCCACATCCGGCTCGCCCGGCTGCGCATCCTCGGCGGCTGCTCCACCGCCAACACGATGATCTCCTGGCGGCCGCTGCGCGGCGACCTGGAGGAGTGGGTGGCCCTGGGCGCCGAGGGCTGGGATCCCGACACGATCCTCCCGCTGTACGACCGGCTGCGCACGCCGATCCAGCCCGTCGCTCCGGAGGACCGCAACCCGTACGTGGCCGACGTGGTGACCAGCGCGTCCGCCGCGCTCGGGCTGCCCGTGCAGGAACGCTGGAACGACGGCCGCCTCGACGAGTCGCCCAACGGCGCCGGCTTCTTCGAAATCGGCTACACCCCGCGGACCGGCGTGCGCGCCTCGACCTCGATCCACTACGTGCACCTGGCCCGCGCCGCGGGTCGCGGCCCTGCGGTCTTGACCGGGCTGCGGGCCGTGCGCGTCCTGTTCGAGGACGAGGGCGGCGGCCTGCGCGCGTGCGGCGTCCGTGTGCGCGACGCCGCAGGCGCCGAACGCGACCTGCGCGCCGCCGCCGAGGTCGTGCTGTGCGCCGGAGCCATCGACACCCCGCGCCTGCTGCAGCTCTCGGGCGTGGGCCCGCGCCAGGTGCTCCAGGACGCGGGCATCCCCGTCGCGCTCGACCTGCCCGGCGTCGGCGAGAACCTGCAGGACCACGTCGAGGGGCTCGTCGTCTGGGAGGCCACCCGCGTCCCGCCCGCCACCTGCGCCAGCGGCTGGGACGCCGGCGCCGTGCTGAGCCTCGGCGGCGACGGGCGGCCCGACGTCCTCATGCACTTCCCCGTCGAACCGTGGGCCGTGCACGCCGAACGCCACCTGGAGGAGACCGGGGCGCCGCCGCTGCCGGAGACGACGGTCGCGATCGCCCCCAACGTCGCCCGCCCGCACAGCCGGGGCCGGGTACGGGTCCGCTCCGGCGACCCGGACGCGCCCCCGGCCATCGAGTTCCGCTCCTTCACCGACCCCGGCGGGCACGACGAGGCCATGCTGGTCGCGGGCGTGCGCCTGGCCCGCCGGATCGCCGCGGTCGAGCCGATGAAGTCGTGGATCAAGCGCGAGGTGTTCCCCGGCCCCGGCGTCACCGGCGACGAGGAGCTGTCGGCCGTCGCCCGCGCGACCCACCAGACCGTCTACCACCCGTCGGGCACCTGCCGCATCGGAGTGCCCGGCGACGCGGCCGCGGTCGTCGGCCCCGACCTGCGCGTCCACGGCGTCAAGGGGCTGCGGATCGCCGACGCGTCCGTCTTCCCCACGCTGACCTCCGTCAACCCCGTGGTGACGGTGATGGTCGTCGCGGAGCGGGCGGCCGACCTGATCGCATCGGACCATCCCAAGGGCTGACGGGTCAGGAGGGCTCCACGAGAGGGCAGCCCGTCTGGGTCTCCAGGAAGCGCAGCACCAGCTCCCGGGCGCGTGCCGCCGGGATGCTGGTGTTGCGGCCGACGACGTGCAGCCCGTAGGCGTCCTCCAGCGCCACCGCGTTCGCGGCCACGTCCTCCACCGGCAGGGACAGCCGGAACACGCCGGTGTCCCTGCCGTGCCGCAGCGCCGCCATGTAGAGGGACACCTCCCTGTCCCACAGCGCCGTCATCAGCACCGCGTGCGTACGGCTGCGCGCCGCGTGCACGTGCGTCTCGTACAGCACCCGGCACACCGGGTCGTCCTCACCGGACGGCAGCCCCGCTCCGACCAGCCGGATCAGCCGTCGCCTCGGGTCCTGCTCCGCCTCAGCCGCGCGGGCCCGCGCCCAGTAGAAGCGGTCCACCGCGTCCTGGTGCACCTCCAGCAGGAGCTCGTCCACGTCCGGGTAGTAGTAGCTGACCAGCCCCGCCGACAGCCCCGCCTCCTCGGCCACGTCGCGCACCCGCAGCCCGGCCAGACCGCGCCTGACGATCGCCCGCCCCGCGGCGGCGACGAGCTCGCCGCGGCGGCGGCTCTGCTCCTTAGGCCGTGCCATGTTCTCGCATTTTTTTGATGATAGTCATCGAAAAACCTCACGCTTTCCTGTGTAAACAAGATGTTTCCAGGGCTTGCACGGCCTGGCAACACCGCGCATTCTTTGCGATACGCCGCAAAGAATAAGCAGGAGAGCTTGATGACGCACCCACTCGACCGCTTGACCGCCGAGGAGATCGCCGCGAACCGCGCCCTCCTCACCGACGCCGGGCTGGTGACCGCGCACACGCGGTTCGCGCTCGTCGGCCTGCACGAGCCCGCCAAGGCCGGCGTGCTGGCCTGGACGCCCGGTGGCCGCATCGAGCGCCGCGTGCGATCGCTGCTCCTCGACCGGCGCAGCGGCGCGGTGCACGAGGTCGTAGTGTCGCTGACCACCGGGTCCGTGGTGCGGCAGCGGGCGGTGGACGTCGTCGCGGAAGGGCAGCCGCCGATCCTGCACGAGGAGTTCGACCTGGTCGAGGAGATCCTGTGGAAGGACTCCGGCTGGGCGGCGGCGATGGCGCGGCGCGGCATCCACGACCCGCGCACCGTCCGCGTCTCCGCGCTGAGCGCCGGCTGCTTCGACCTGCCGGGGGAGGAGGGCCTGCGCCTGGTCCGGTGCCTGGCCTTCCAGCAGCTCGGCGCGGACGACAACGTGTGGGCCCACCCGGTGGACGGCGTCGTCGCCTACGTGGACCTGATCGCCTGCCGCGTCCGCGAGCTGATCGACGAGGGCCCGGTGCCCGTCCCCGCCGCCTCCTACGACTACCACCTCGACGACCCCGCCCGCCCGGCCCGCACCACGCAGCGGCCCATCGTCATCACGCAGCCGGACGGGCCCAGCTTCACCGTCGAAGGCGACGTCGTGACCTGGGAGAAGTGGCAGTTCAGGGTGGGCTTCAACCCTGTCGAGGGGCTCACCCTGCACCAGATCGGGTTCCAGGACGGCGACCGCGTCCGGCCGATCGTGTACCGGGCGTCGGTCGCCGAGATGGTGGTGCCGTACGGCGACCCGGGCCCGATCCGCTTCTGGCAGAACTACTTCGACGCGGGCGAGTACTCCCTCGGCAAGGAGGCCAACTCGCTCACCCTGGGCTGCGACTGCCTCGGTGAGATCCACTACCTCGACGCGACCCTGCACGACGACGACGGTCACCCGCGCGTCATCCGCAACGCGATCTGCATGCACGAGGAGGACGCGGGCGTGCTGTGGAAGCACACCGACGCCTACAACGGCAGCGTGTCCACCCGCCGCCAGCGGCGCATGGTGGTGTCGTTCTTCATCACGGTGGGCAACTACGACTACGGTTTCTACTGGTACTTCTACCTCGACGGCACGATCGAGCTGGAGTGCAAGGCGACCGGCGTCGTCTTCGCCTCGGCCCACCCCGGGGGCGAGTACCCGTGGGCGAGCGAGATCGCGCCGGGCGTGGCCGCCCCCTTCCACCAGCACCTGTTCTCGGCCCGCCTCGACATGACCGTGGACGGCGTGCGCAACGCGGTGGACGAGATCGACGCCCAGCGCGTCCCGATGGGGCCGGGCAACCCGTACGGCAACGGCTTCACCCGCCGCGTCACCCGGCTGCGGCGCGAGTCGCAGGCCGCCAGGCTCGCCGACGGCCTGCGGGGCCGCGTCTGGCAGATCAGCAACGAGGAGTCGCGCAACGCGCTCGGCCACCCCGTCGCCTACACGCTGCACCCCGAGGGCCTGCCCACGCTGCTCGCCGACGACGGCTCCTCCATCGCCCGGCGGGCCGCGTTCACCCGCAGGCACCTGTGGGTCACCGCCTACGACGAGAACGAGCGTTTCCCCTCCGGCGAGTACGTCAACCAGAACGACGGCCGCACCGGCATCGACACCTGGATCCAGGCCGACCGCGACCTCGACGGCGCCGACGTCGTGCTCTGGCACACCTTCGGCCTCACCCACTTCCCGCGACCGGAGGACTGGCCGATCATGCCGGTCGACCGGACCGGGTTCGTACTCAAGCCGACCGGCTTCTTCGACGCCAACCCGGCGCTCGACACCCCCGCGCCGCGAGCCCACGAGCAGCCCGGCGCGGCGCACGAAGCCGCGTGCTGCCGCCCGCAGGCCTGACCAGCGGGAACGCCACCCCTCCCCCCAGCGAAAGGGCGCCTCACCGTGAGTACTGACACCGCCCCCACCCTCATGGAACGCAACACCATCGGCCCCATCCCCGCCGCCGAACGCACCGGATCGGCCCGCGGCGTGTTCGGCATCTGGCTAGGCGTCAACATGCTGCCGCTGACCGTCGTGACCGGCGCCCTCGGCACCACCCTGTTCCACCTGCCGTTCGCCTGGGCGCTGGCCGCCGTCGTCATCGGCAACATCGTCGGCGGCGTGTTCATGGCCCTGCACGCCTCCCAGGGCCCGCAGCTCGGCGTGCCGCAGATGATCCAGGCCCGCGGCCAGTTCGGCACGAAGGGCGCCGCGCTGATCGTGCTCGTCGCGACGGTCATGTTCATGGGCTTCTACATCTCCAACCTCGTGGTCGGCGCCCAGTCGCTGATCGGGGTGTTCCCCGGACTCGGCACGCCCGCCGTGATCGTGGGGGCGGCCGTGCTCAGCATGGCCGGCACCGTGATCGGGCTGCGGCTGATCAAGGCGATCATCACGGTCAGCGCCGTCGTCATCGGCGTGCTGGTCGTGGTGGCGTTCGGCTGGATCCTCGTCTCCGGCGTGCCCGACGGGGCGCTGAGCGCGGGCGAGTTCACCGTCACCGGGTTCGTCTCGATGATCGCCGTCGGCGCCGTCTGGCAGATCGCCTACGCCCCCTACGTCTCCGACTACTCCCGCTACCTGCCCGCCGGCTCCGGGGCGCGCGCCGCCTTCTGGGCCACCTACGGCGGCACGGTCCTCAGCTCGGTGCTCGTCATGGCGCTCGGCTGCCTGGTCGGCGCCGCGGCCACGAACGAGGACGTCGTCGGCGGCCTCGCCTCGCTGACCGGCGGCCTGGCGACGGTCATGCTGATCGCCTTCGCGCTGACCTCCGCCCTCGGCAACGCGGGCAACGTCTACTGCGCGACACTGAACGCACTGACCCTGATCGAGACCTTCCGCAGCGGCTGGCTGCCCGGCCTGCGGGGCCGGCTGGTCACGGCGGCGATCCTGCACGCGCTCGGGGTGGTGGTGGCCCTGGTGTCCACCGAAGGGTTCATCGCCTCGTTCACCGGCTTCATCACGATCCTGCTTTACGTGCTGATCCCGTGGTCGGCCATCAACCTCGTCGACTACTTCGTGGTCAGGAAGGGGCACTACGACGTGAACGCGTTCTTCGCCGCAGACGGCGGCCCCTACGGGAGGTGGAACATGCCCGCGCTGGTGATCTACGGGATCGGGCTGCTGGTGCAGATCCCGTTCATGGTGCTGCCCATGTTCACCGGCCCGGTCGCCGCCGCGGTCGGCGGCATCGACCTGGCCTGGCTGGTGGGCCTGGCCGTGTCCGGCGGCGCGTACCTGCTGGTCGCCCGCCGCGCCGCGACGCGCGCGGCCGAGCCCGCCGTGGCGGCCGCCTGATGAACCACGACACGATCATCGTCAACGCCCAGGTGCACTCCGCCGGGCCGGGCATCACCTCGGTGGCCGTCGCCGGTGGCCGCATCGCGGCGGTCGCGCCCGAGCCGCTGCACCGGCTCGCCGGGCCGCGAACCGAGATCATCGACGCCGGCGGCGCGACCCTGCTCCCGGGCTTCACCGACGCGCACGTGCACCCGCTCGCCGCCGGCGTGCAGTTGCTGACCTGCGACCTGTCCCGCCTGCCGCACTCGCCCGACGAGTACCGCGCCACCATCGGCGGCTACGCCGCGGCCCATCCGGAGCTGGAGTGGATCAGCGGCAACGGCTGGTACGGCGACACCTTCCCCGGCGGCCTGCCCGACCGGGCCTTCCTCGACGAGCTGGTGCCCGACCGGCCCGCGGCGTTCATCAGCCACGACGGTCACGGCGTCTGGGCCAACAGCCGGGCCCTGGAACGCGCCGGGATCGACGACCGCACGCCCGACCCGGTCAACGGCCGCATCAACAGGGACGCGTCCGGCTCCGCGACCGGGATCCTCGTGGAACGGGCCGGCGACCTCGTCACCGACCTGCTGCCGCCCGTCACCGGCGAATTCGCCGAGCGGGCCGTGCTCGCGGCCCAGCGGCACCTGCACGCGATGGGGATCACCGGCTGGCAGGACGCCTGCGTCGGCCCGCTGTGGGGCCTGCCCGACCCGCTGCCCACGTACCTGAGCCTGGCCGCCGACGACAGGCTCACCGCCCGCGTCGTCGGCGCGCTGTGGTGGGAGGCCAGGGAAGGCCTCGCCCAACTGGAGTCGCTCGAACAGCGGCGGGAGACCAGCACGATCGGGCGTTTCCGCGCGACGTCGGTCAAGGTGATGCAGGACGGGGTCTGCGAGAACTGCACGGGAGCCATGCTGGAGCCGTACTCGGGCGGCCGGCACCACGGCACTCCGTCGGGCCTGTCGTTCATCGACCCGGAGGAACTGCGCGAGATCTGCCGCGAGCTGGACCGCCGGCGCTTCCAGATCCACCTGCACGCCGTCGGTGACCGCGCCGTACGGGAGTGCCTGGACGCGCTGGAGTCCGCCCGGCAGGCCGGCCCTGACCAGGACAACCGCCACCAGATCGCCCACCTCGACGTGGTGCACCCCGCCGACGTGCCCCGCTTCGCCTCCCTCGGCGTGATCGCCAACCTCCAGGCCCTGTGGGCCCGCCGCGACAAGGAGATCGTGGAACGCAAGCTGCCGCTGCTCGGCCGCGACCGCGAACCGCACCACTTCCCGTTCGGCGCGCTGCACCGGGCGGGCGCGCGGCTGGCGATGGGCAGCGACTGGCCGGTCACCGACCCGAACCCGCTGTGGGCGATCTACACCGCGGCGACCCGCCTCGGCCCGCCGCAGGATCCGCACGCCGTCGGCGACGGGGTCCTGACCGAGCCGCTCGAACCGGCTCAGGCGCTCGACCTGCGGGTGGCGCTGGACGCCTACACCGCGGGCTCCGCCTACGCCAACCACGCCGAGCACGAGGCGGGCACGATCGCGGCAGGGCACCGGGCCGACCTGGTGCTGCTCGACCGGCCCATCCTCGCCGACCTCCAGGAGGTCAGCGCGGCCAGGCCGGTCCTGACGCTGGTGGACGGGCAGGCCGTGCACCGCGAGGACTGAGCGGCGGACGAGACACCCGATGGGGTGTCTCGTCCGCGATCCTCATCCGGCCGGCGTTCCGCCTTCGACGCCGCCGACCTCGTCGAACCCGTCAGCGCCCGCGACATCCCCGACCCCGCGCAGGAAACGCTGCCGCCGGATTTGGGCGTGACCGGCAAGATCATGCCTGATTTTTCGGCCGCTCAACGTACGTGCGCGCTGCGGTGGCTGGCCGTCCTGTGGAAGCAGCGGGCTACGCGCCGAGCCGAGTTCGACCGGCAACACCGCCGCACCGCCCGACCACTGCGAGCCCGCCACAGCGATCGGTAGCCTCGATGGCCGGGCCGATCGATCCGCCGGGGTCGGATACCTCGACCGGCTCCGCCGCGCCTGGCCGTCACCGCCCGGCGACCCCTTCCAATCGGCGCTGACGCTGCGCAACCTTGGTGCCGTCGCCGCCAACTTCCTGGATGCCGAGCCGAGCGCCGGATACTCGCCGGGGTCATCGAGAGCCGCGAGGAGCGTCGCCGCCATGAAGCGGTGCTTGGAGTCCCGCTCGCCGTGTGCCGACTTAACGGCACTGGTGACGATGTCCTCCTGTGCCGGTCGCCGTGTCTACCAGCACTTCGAGATCAGGTCTGGCAGGACCTGCGTGTAGGTGGCGAGGTCGCGCCGTCCTAACGGTCGCCTGTCGGGCGGGCGTACACGTTGCCGTTGGAGCTGCCGGCGTAGACGAAGCCGCCCGCCACGACCGGGTTGGTCTCGACCGTGCCGCCGGTCCGGAACGCCGACCGCACCGCGCCGGTGGCGGCGTCGAGGGTGTGCAGCGTGCCCTCGCGGTCGGCGACGTGCACGAGCCCGTGCGCCGCCACGGGGCCCGACTGGTGGCCCTTGCCGAGGGGCAGGCGCCGGCGCACGCCGCCGGTGGCGGCGTCGAGGGCGTAGAGCGTGCGGTCGGGGCCGGCGGTGAACACGAGCCCGCTCGCCACGGCGGCGGTCCACCTGTAGAGGGGCTGGTAGCCCTCGGCCCGGAAGTCCCAGAGGCGTTTGCCGGTGGCGGCGTCGAACGCGTACGTGGCGCCGTGGTCGTCGCCGGCGTACACGGTGCCGGCGGCCACCACCGGGGGGAAGGCGACGGCTCCGGGGACCCGCGCGCTCCAGCGGGCCTCGCCGGAGCCGGCGTCCACGGCGTGCACGCCGCCGCCGGTGCTCACGGCGTAGACGGTCGCGCCGGACCGTACGAGCTGGACGCGGTCCGTCTTCCCGCCTGCTCGGAAGCGCCACCGCTCGGCCCCGGTGGCGGGGGCCAGCGCGTACAGCACGCCGTGGCCGCTGCCGGCGAGGACGACGTCGCCGGTCACCACGGGGTCGGTATTGAGCATCGGGCCGCTCGGCTGGAAGGACCAGAGCCGCTCGCCGCCGGCGCCGAAGGTGACGAGTGCGGCCGTCGCGGACCAGGCGGGCCGCCTGGTCCAGAGGTGGAGGCGGCCGTTCGCGGCCACGAGGTCGCCGGAGGCGGAGGTCCCGCGGCTCCACCTCGGGCGGCCGGTGGCCGCGTCCAGGGCCACGACGCGGCCGGCGCCGGCCACGTACACGATGCCGTCCGCAACCGCGTGGCCGTCCATGTCGGCTCCGCCCGCCCGGGAGCGCCAGCGCACCGCGCCGGTGGCGGCGTCCAGCGCGGACACCGTGCCACCGCTGTCGGCGGCGTGGACGACGCCGCCCGCCACCACCGGATCCGTACGGATCGCCGCGTCGGCCGGGAAGCTCCACCCGCGCTCGGGCGCGGGGACGGGCGCGCGGACGCCTGGCCGGTACCGGGCGAGCAGGTTGTCGCGCAGCAGCGGGGAGATGATCCGCACCGCCTGCCTGGAGGACGAGGTCAGGCGGGCGATGACGCGGCCCGCGAGGATGGTCGTCGCGCCGTGGAGGCCGTTCGGCCGGTGCACGGTGTAGGTCAGAAAACCCGGGGCCTCGGTCGTGGGGTCGATCTCGCCGGTCCGCCTGACGGCTGCCGTCGCGGCGGTGTAGAGCCGGTGCGCCTGCGCCTCCGACGGCGCCACCCAGTCCACGGACAGCGTGATCACCGCGCCGTCGTCGGTAGGCGGTATCCAGTCGCACGTCGCCGTGCCGTCGGGACCGCGCGCCGCGCGGTAGCCCGCCGCGAAAGCCGCCAGGTCGCGGCCGGTCAGCAGGGCGCAGGCGTCCGGCCAGGCGATCTCCAGCCGGGCCGGACCGTGGACCAGCCGGTACGCGGTGAGCCGCCCGCCCCCCGGGACGGTGCTGTGCACGAAGGCCAGCCCCCCGCTCGCCCCGGCCAGGGACACCAGGTCGGCGGGCAGGTCGATCGGCAGCCCGCCGAGCCGCCCGGTCCGGGGGTCCACGGAGATCAGGTGGGCGGGCAGCGGCCAGGAGCCGTCCAGCCCGGCGCCGCCGTGCCGGCCCGCCGCGGGATGGGGTCCCGCGTACAGCAGCGGGCTCCGCGGGCCCGGGTGCGTGACCTGGACGGCCTGCGGGCCGGTGGACAGCAGGCGTCCGCCGGGGCCGCAGAAGAAGTCGTCGCCGCCCGCCGTGGCGTGCACGTACCCGTCGGCGTTGGCCCTGATCCGCAGCGGCGGGTGCGCGCCCTTCACGGAGTTCGTCGACGGCAGCGGGCGTGCCCAGTCCTGCCGCAGGGTACGCGCGTCGATCGAGGACAGCCGCAGCTCGTCGTCCGCGCAGTGGCTGAGCAGCGTCACCGATCGGGCGGTCGCGGCGCCGGTCAGCGCGCAGCCGCCCGGCCGGGTCGCCTGTGCCGTGACCGTGCCGGTCCGCAGGTCCAGGGACTGGAGACGGACGGGATCGGTCACCCGCTCGGCCACCACGACGCCGCGTCCTGTCACCATGATCCGCGGCCCGTGGTAGGAGCCGACCTCGTCCGTCCGGGCCTCCGGATCGGCGAGGGTGATCGTGCGCCGCCACAGCAGCGCGCCCGTGGCCAGGTCATGCCCGGCCAGGACCCGCTCGCCCGCCGCCTGCCTGGCGACGACGAGGACGCCGGCCGCGGCCCAGACACCCCCGACGGGGGCCGGATCGGCGGGAAGCGCGTGCCGGAGCGCACCCGTGCGGGCGTCGTGGATCCGCACGCCGCCCTCCCGCGTCGCCACGGCGACCGCCTGCCCGGACACGGCATGCCCCTGCGCCTGCAGGAAGGGCTCGAACTCGGTCTCCGCGGGCACCGACCACACCGCCCGCCACTCGACGGGGACGCGCGGCACCCCGGTCACGGCCGCGGCCGGGCAGGCCGCCAGGACGACCGCGCACAGGAGCGCCATCGACCGGCGCCGGCGCGCGGTCAGCACTGCCCGGCCTTCGCGAGCTTCTCCTCGATCGAGCACGCCTCGCTCCTGGAGATCGGCTGCCAGCCGCCGAGCGGGGAGAACGTGTAGTAGGACTGGTACGTCCCGGAGGTGCCGGTCACCCGGAACGGCACCCCGCCCGGCCCCCGGACCGTCACCTGCTCGGTCCGGTCCCCCGCGAGCACGGTGACCGCCAGGTCGAACGCGTAGGACGCGGCCCTGCCCACGACGGTCATGGAGAGCGTGACCCGCTCGTCCCGCTTCAGGTCGATCTGTTTCCTCCTGAAGTAGGGGACGTCCGGATCCTTCGCCGTGGTGAAGCGGGGCGCGGGCCGGTCGAGGTCGGCGGCCAGCTCGATGGTCCCGGCCTCGCCGGCGGGTGTGTGGACCAGCAGCGCGCCGTCCCAGACGGGCTCGCGCGCCAGGACGCGCGGCTGGATGTCGACGACGCGCAGGCTGCTGCGGTTGCCGACGAGCACCACGGTGACGTCGGCGGTCTCGAGCGGCGCCCAGTCGTGGCGGGCCAGCATCGTCTCGCGCCGCGTGCCGGACGCGCTGCCCAGCAGGACCGCCCGGTCCGCGTGGTCGGTCACCGGACGGCGCAGGGCGGTGTCGCGGCCGGCGTACTCCACGGCCACGTGACCGACCTCGACCGGCGGCTCGCCGCCGAGGCGATCGACGGTGTCGGCGCCGCGGGCGTTGAACCAGGCGGTGAACACGACACCGACGGCCGCGACGATCACGGCGCTGAGGATGCCCGCCAGCCACGTCCGCGCGGCCTTCCAGCCTCCGGCCTCCTCGGCCGGGGCGGCGGGTGCCGCACGCTTGTTCCTGCGCCCCTTGGCCATGCGACGTCCCTTTGTGAACGGCTGACGGAAACTGATTCATAGCTCATCCGCGCCCGCTTCGCCGGGCAGTTGACCGACTCTTTCCCCAAGGCTCCGGGAACTGCCGCCACGGCGCGGGCAACGGCTGGAGAGGGCGGCGCCCGGCCCGCATGCGTACCAGGCACCGGAGTGGGGTCAACCGGCTGCGGTACGGCGCCGCGGGCGTACCGCACGGGTTGTAGCGGCGGTCATCCGAACGAGTGATGAGTGACGTGGCCGGTCGCGGCTACCATGCGCTGATGCGCGCAGAGGTGTTGTCGTCTCTGCGACGGCTCGCCGTGATGAACCCTTTCCTCACCGATCTGCTGTTCAGTGTCGTGGTCGCCGGCGTCACCCTGACGTTCGGCCTCGTCCTGGGCGACGGCTCGGCCGATCCGGGCCACGCGCGCCGCCCGATGGATCCGGCCGGCGTGGCACTGACCCTGGTCGCCAGCCTCGCGCTGGCGTGGCGGCGGCCTGCCCCGGTCACCGTGCTGATGATCTGCTGCGCCTCGGCGATCGTCTTCCACGCGGCCGGTTACGACGCCCGGCTCAACGGGGTGGTGCCGCTGCTGGCGCTCTACACCGTGGCGGCCGGGCGAGCGCCCGCCGTGTCCGTCGCGTGCGTGCCGGCCCCGCTCGCCTCCTCGTGGCACGCGGCGTTCCTCGGACCGGCGGAGTTTCTCTGGCCGAACCTCGCGCAGGCGGGCGTCATGGTGGCCGTCTCGTGGACGTTCGGCAACAGCACCAGGATGCTGGTCGAGCGCAACAGCCGGCTCGCCGGTCTCAGCGAGCGGCTGCGCCACGAGCAGGAGGACAGGGCGCGGCGCGCGGTCGCCGAGGAGCGGAGGCGCATCGCCCGCGAGCTGCACGACGTGGTGGCCCACCGCCCGCGGCCCCGGTCAGCGCGCTGGAGCGCGGCCTGGCCGACCTGTGGCTGCGGACCCACGGCGCAGATGACCTCGCAGGGGCGGCGCATGCCGCGGGACTCGGTCGAGGTGATGACCGAGAGCTGGCTGTGGGAGCGCCTGTGATCGCGACGTTGTCCTTGCTGATGCGCAGACGCCTGGGCTGCCGTTCCGGTGCCGTGGGGAGCGGCTCCTACAGCAGGCCGCATTCGGGGCAGCGCCACGGCTCGCCGCCGGTCGTGCCGGATGAGCCGCCCTGGTGGTCGCTCAAGGCGCCGCTCCCTCCTTCGCAGCCGCCGCGACCGGGGAGCCGAGGCGGGTGGCGTGGCTGGGTGGGTGGCCGTACTGGCGGCGGTACTCGCGGCTGAACTGGGAGGGGCTGTCGTAGCCGACGCGGTGCGCGACGCCCGTGACGTCGCCGGGGTGGGCGGCCAGCAGGAGCCGGGCCTGCTGGAGGCGCAGCTGCTTCTGGAACTGGATGGGGGTCAGCGCCGTGACGGTCTGGAAGTGGCGGTGGAACGCCGACGGGCTCATGCCGGCCAGCCGCGCCAGGTCCTCCACGCGGAAGGGCTCGGCGTAGTGGTCCTGGATCCAGCGGACGGCCCTGGCCACGTGGCTGAGGCTGCTGCCGGCCAGGCCGAGCTGGCGTACGGCGGCGCCCTGCTCCCCGGTGAGCAGCCGCCACAGGATCTCGCGTTTGACCAGCGGCGCCAGCACCGCCTGGTCGCGGGGCCTGTCCAGCAGGCGGACCAGGCGGGTGAGCGCGTCGAGGAGGTCGGCCGTCATGGTGGCGACGGTGAGGCCGGGCAGCGCTCCCGCCCCTGGGCGGGGCAGGTCGGCGGTGGCGGGGTGCAGAAGGAGGTCGGCGACGGCGGCCGGCTCCAGGGCGAGCGCCAGCCCGAGCGCGGGGCGCCCGGGTTCGACGTCGAAGAAGTGGCCGGTGACGGGCAGGTCGATGGCGGCCACGAGGTAGTCGCCGGGACGGTATTCGAGGACCCGGTCGCCCACCGCGAGCCGCTTGGCGCCCTGGGCGAGGACCGCCAGCACGGTGCCGGTCATCGAGGATGCGGGCGGCCCGGGCCGCTCGATCTGCGCGATGTAGAGGCCGTCGATGGCGGTGCTCTGCTCGGGCCGGACGTGCCGGGCCAGCGCCGCGTGGAGCTCGTCGAATCTCAGCGATTCCACCATAAGCAGGATTATGCAAGAGTGAAGCAGGTTTGTTCTACCGGAAGCCCAGTGCGGGACGGTGAAATGGGATTACCCCGACCGGTGAGAAATCACCACAGGAGGGGGATCGTGCATAGCCGTTCTAAGGAAGAGGAACACTGTCGTGAAGGTCCGCTACGGGTTCAACGCTACCTTGACCGCCAAGCCCGGCCAGGGGGAGCGGCTGGCCGGGCTGCTGCTGACCGGCCTGGACGAGGGCAGCCCGGCCGCGAGCGAGCACTGCATGGTCTATCTCGTCTGCCGGTCGGCGTCCGACCCCGACGTCGTCCACGTGGCCGAGGGCTGGACCAGCGAGGAGGAGCACCACCGGGTCTTCGCGGGCGAGGCCGCGCAGGCGCTCGTCGCCCAGGTCCAGGAGCTCGTCGCCGCGGAGTCCCCGTACACCGACTACGTGCCGGTCGGCGGCAAGGCCGCGTTCTGAGATTCGAGAGGAACCGTTCATGTCACCCCTTGCCCGCCCCGCCCTCGACCCCGAGCTGAACGCCCTGCTCGCCGACGTGCCGCTCGTCCCGCGGATCACCCCGCAGCTGCTCACCCAGCTGCGCGGCATGCCCTCGACGCCGGTCGAATCCCTGCTGGAGGGCCGCGCCGTCGACCGCCGCGAGATCACCGTGCCAGCCCCTGACGGCGCCGGGATCCCGATGACGGTCCTCGCCCCGGCCGGCGCCGGTCCCGCGGCCCCGTGCGTGTACTGGATGCACGGCGGCGGCATGATCATGGGGGATCGGTTCTCGCAGCTCGACATTCCCCTCGAATGGCTCGACCTGCTCGGCGCCGTCGTGGTCACCGTGGACTACCGGCTCGCGCCCGAGGCCGGCGGCGCCACCCCCGTCGAGGACTGCTACCGGGGCCTGCTGTGGATCGCCGACCACGCCGGCGACCTCGGCATCGACCCGGGCCGCGTCGTCGTGGCGGGCGCCAGCGCCGGCGGCGGCCTGGCCGCGGGCGTCACACTCATGGCCCGCGACCGCGGCACGCCGCCGATCGCCGCCCAGGTGCTGATCTGCCCCATGCTCGACCACCGCAACACCACCACCTCCAGCCGCCAGTACGCCGGCGAGCCCGGCGTGTGGACCCGCGAGAGCAACGAGTTCGCCTGGAACGCCATGCTCGGCGGCCTCTACGGCGACGGGGTTCCCGGCTACGTCTCGCCCGCCACGGCCGAGGACCTGTCGGGCCTGCCGACCACGTACATCGACGCGGGGTCCGCCGAGGTCTTCCGCGACGAGGACGTGGAGTACGCCACCCGGATCTGGGGCGCGGGCGGGCAGGCCGAGCTGCACGTCTGGGCGGGCGGCTTTCACGGCTTCGACGCCCTCTTCCCGCGGGCCGCCCTGTCGGCCGCCGCCCGCGAGACCCGTACCGGGTGGCTCGCCCGCACCCTGGACGCCGGATGAAGACCGGTTCCAAGAGCAGGCACCGCCGCCCCGGCGGACCGGGGTCAGGCGCGCGGGGCGACCGGGGCCGGCAGGCCCGCCCCGAACAGGCGGGCGTCCACCTCGTTGAGCGCCAGGCGCAGCGGCCCAGGGCGACGCTCTCGGCGCCCAGCGTGGAGGCGCGGATCTCGGGGACGCGCAGGCAGGTGCGGCCCAGCTCGCGGGCCAGCTGGTCGAGGATGAGGTCGGCCGATCGGGAGAAGCCGCCGCCGAGGACGACCGGGCCGGGGGTGAGCACCAGGGCGGCGGTGCCGGCGGCCAGGTCGCGGGTGTAGCGGCGGACGGCGGTCCGTGGCGGTGGCTGCCGGACTGGACGTCCGCGACGACACGGCGACCGGTGCGCGTCCCGGCGCACGCCCGGCCCACCTGGCGCACCGGCTCGCCGACGCCCTGCGCGGCCGCCGGCTGCTGCTTGTGCTGGACAACTGCGAACGCCTCATCGAACCGGTCGCCGAGCTGGTGGACCTGCTCCTGCGGGCCGCCCCCGGCCTGCGGGTGCTGACGACCGGCCAGGAGTCGCTGGCGATCCCAGGAGAGGCGCTGTACGCGTTGCCGCCACTGGAGCTTCCAGTGGCCGGCGCAGACCCGGCGCAGGCCGGCTCCGGACAGCTGTTCGTAGCCCGTGCCGCCGCCGCGCCCGGGTTCGTGCTGGACGAGGCCGGCGCGCCCTCGGTGGCGGTGATCTGCCGCAGGCTGGACGGCCTGCCGCTGGCGCTGGAACTGGCCGCCGCCCGAGTACGCGCGCTGGGGGTGCCGGGGGTGGCCGACCGGCTGGACGACCGCTTCCGCCTGCTCACCGTCTCGGGCCGGGACGGCCCGCCCGCCGGCAGACGCTGCGCTCGGCGATCGACTGGAGCTGGGAGCAGCTCACCGAGCAGCAGCGGCTGATCCTGCTCCGGCTGGCCGTCCACCCGGGAGGCTGCACGCTGGAGGCGGCCGGGGCGGTGTGCGCGGGCCCCGGACTGGACCCTGCAGTGGACCCCGCGCGGACCTCGCCGACCTGCTGGGCCAGCTCGTGACCAGGTCGATGGCCGAGTCCTCCGGCGGGATCCGCTACCGGCCGCTGGAGTCGATCGCCGCCTTCTGCCTCGACCGGCTCGCCGGCGACGACCCCGTCTTCCAGCGCCGCGACCGGTACTACACCGAGCCGGCCGAACAGGTCAGGCCGCACCTGCACGGTCCCGCACAGCGCCAAGGGCTGGACCGCCTGGACGGTGAGACGCCCAACTTGCGGGCCGCGCTTGAGCACGCCACCGACTCCGCGCTCGCACTGCGCCTGGTCGACGCCTGGCGTGGTACTGGTATCTGCGTGGCCGGCACCGCGAGGCCCGCGCCTGTCTCGCAGCGGCCCTGGCGCTGCCCGGCGCGGAGTCCTCCAGGACGGCGGTATGGGAGGCCGGGTTCGCCCTGCTGACCGGGGATCGGGACGGGTCCCGGGAGCCGCACGAGCGGGGGATGCGCCTGGCGGCCGAGCTCGGCTTCATCGCCGAGCTGCGCGGCGACCTCGCGGCGGCCAGGTCGCTGCATCTGCAGGGACTGGCCGCGGCCCGCGAGGTCGGGGACCCTCGTGCCATCGCCCTGGCTCGGGAAGGGCTGGCCGAGGTCGCGGCCGAGGGCACCTGCGAGGAGGCGGCGGCCCTGCTGGGGGAGGCTACCGCACTCAGGGAGCCGGTCGGCGCCCCCTGCCGCCCGCCGAACGCGGCGACGTCGGCCGGATCGCCGCCGCGGTCCGCGCCGGACTGGGCGAGGAGGCGGCCGTGCGCCGATCCCCAGCCGATCGTGCGCGCATTCCGTCAGGGTCGTACCGTCACCCACTGATGGAGGAGCAACCATGCGCGCCCTGACCTTCAACCCGGACCTCTCCCCCAGCGTCGTGCCCGATCCCGTACCCACGCGCTCCCAGGCGCTGGTGAAGGTGGCGGCCTTCTCACTGAACTTCGGGGAGATCGCCTACCGAAGCGCGAACCCCGACCCTGGGAACGTCCCGGGCTGGGACACCGCCGGGGTGGTCGTCCAGGCCGCCGCCGACGGTTCAGGGCCTGCCGCCGGTACCCGCGTGGTCACTTTCGGCTGGTCGGGGGCCTGGGCGGAGCTGCGCGCCGTGGACACCGCTGAGCTGGCCGTCGTTCCCGAGACCGTCGACCTGGGGACGGCGAGTGCGTTGCCGGTCGCCGGGGTCACGGCGCTGCAGGCTCTCCGCCGACTCGGCCCGGTGGCGGGCCGCCGCGTCCTGGTCACCGGGGCGTCCGGCGGCGTCGGCCGCTTCGCCGTACAGCTCGCCGCCCGTGCGGGAGCGCATGTCGTCGCCTCCGCCGGCAGCCCCGCCCGCGCGCAGGGACTGCGGGAGCTGGGCGCCACGGAGATCGTCATTGGCCCGGAGAACCTGGTGGGCCGGGTGTACGGCGTGCTGGACACCGTGGGCGGGCGGCAGCTCGCGCAGGCGTTCTATCAGCTGGAGGACGACGGCGTGGTGATGGCCATCGGACGGGCGGCCCGCGAGCCCGCGGTCATCGACTTCGAGTTGGCGGGCACACGATCGGCGCGGGGCCGGATCGAGAACTTCAACGTGACCACGCCGTTCGGCCCGGACCTTGCCCACCTCGTCGGACTGCTGGCGGCCGGCGAGCTGGACGCTCAGGTCGGCTGGCGCGGGCCGTGGGACAAGGTGTCGGAGGCCGCCGATGCCCTGCTGGCTCGCCGCGTCACCGGAAAAGCGGTCCTTGATGTTTGACCCGCCGATCGTTCGCAGCGCCAACGGCTGTTCCTGGTTCCGACCCGTACCAGGACGGGATCATCGGGCCGGCCTGGCCACCGCCGCTCCCCCGATGGTGATCTCCCAGGCCCGCGTCGAAGCCCGGCTGCGCGATCACCTGGCCGAGCTGGGCGGCGAGCCGGAGTGGAGCTCCGCCCTGGTGGCCGCCGACCAGGATCCCGATGGCGTCACCGCCGTGCTGGGCGACGGCCGTACCATGCGGGCGCGCTGGCTGGTCGGCTGCGACGGGACCGGCAGCACGGTACGCGATGCCCATGCCTGGCGGCCAGTGGCGGCTGCTCGCCTACGACCCGGACTTCCGCGACGACGAGCCGAACGAGGAACAGATCGCCGAACGCATGCGGCACATCCTGCCCGAACGCACCGACGGCATCGGCGGGTCCTCGGCCCGGATGAGGCGTCCCAGGCGTCCGGCGTTCTCCTCCAGGTCCAGGGCCTGGTGGATGGCGGCGGCGAGCCCTTCGGCGGTGAGGCCGGCGCTGGGGCTGCGGCGGCGGGGCGACGCCGGCCGCGTGCACGCGGGCGGCCCAGAACGGCTGGTCGGCCACGAACGGGCAGACCACCTGAGGCCGGCCGGCGGCCAGCGCGGCACCCGTGGTACCGCTGCCGCCATGATGGACGATCGCGGCCATGCGCGGGAACAGCCAGCCGTGCGGCGCCTGCTCCAGCAGGAACACATTGTCGGGCAGGTCATCCACCCGCAGGCCGCCCCACCCGGACGCCAGCATCGCCCGCACCCCCGCCAGCCGCACGGCCTCGGCCACCACCCGCCCCACCCGCTCGGGGTCGTTGCCCGCCATGCTGCCGAACCCGATGTACACCGGCCTGTCCCCCGCCGCCAGGAACGCGGCCAGCTCCGGCGAGGGTGCCCAGCCGGCCGGGGCGAGCACGAACCAGAAGCCGGTGGTGTGCGCCCACGGCGGGTAGTCGAGCCCGTCCGGCAGCACGTGCGTGCTGAACCCCTGCAGCACGGTGGCCGGGCCGCCGTCCGGGCGGCGCAGGAAGTCGTGCCGCCCGCGCCGCCGGGGCAGCCCCAGTCGCTCGGCGCGCAGCCGGTCGGCGATGCCGCCGAAGGAGCTTGATCACCTGGTACGCGGCCCGGTTGAGCGCCTTCGGCAGCGGCACCGGCAGCACCGGGTTGCGGAACGCCCGCGTGGGCACCCATACCGGTTGCAGCGCGGCGGGCACCGCGGGCACGCCGGCCATGTCGTCGACGCCGAGCTGAGCGTGCTCGGCCTCATCGCCGCCGGCTACGCCATCCAGGCCACGCTGCGGCCGCCGGACTCACCCACGGTCTTCGGATCGGCGAACCCGCCGAGCAGACGCTGCGCCTGCTCGGCGCGGCACTGGCCCAGGCGCCCGCCACCTGGACCCTGGCCGGGCTCGCGATGCTGCTGTTCGGACTGCTCCCCCGGCTGACCGCACTCGCCTGGACGGCGCTGCTCGCCTCCGCCCCGCTTCGCCCGGGAAGGCGGTCGTGGGAGCGGGCGGCTCGCATCTCGGCCCTGAAGGAAGTCTGTGACGCGCGCCCTTGCATGCGCGCGTCCGTCACTCCAGGACACGATGCTGGCAGTTGCTGGCGTACGCGGCGGCCCGCCCAGTTCCTTGAGCAGCGGAACAGCAAATTGCTCGCGCAAGCCACGTGCGGGTAGGCAAGGCCTCCCGGAAGCCGCGATTGTCGCCGCCGGGTCCGGGCTGCCGCCGGCAAAGCCCGGCCGAGTCTCGATCCAGCAGGCAGAGGCGGCGCACGCCCGTACTCTCATCAGCGGCTCGCGGGTCGAGGGTGACCTCGCCACAAGGCCGGGTTGGCGCTGGCCAGCACTGCGCTGAGGGTAGCCCGGCACTGACCGGTGCCGCCCTGTTGAGACGGCGCCCAGGACGTGGTCCTGGCCAGAGCCGTCGGAGTCGGGCATCCCCTGGGCCCGGCCTTGCCTGCCGGCCCAGTCCGGCGGCGCACGCGGGCCCGGCCTCCGCTGAACCCAGCTTCCGCTACGCCGGTTCGCCAGGCAGGGCGCCCACGACCCGGCTCTTCGCGGACGCCTGCTGACCGTGCGCGATTCCCATCCGCCGTGTTGATGCTGTCACCAGAGCTCACGGCGAACCTGACCGGGCTCGCCTGGGCGTGCTCAGCCGTGCCGTGAGGGGTGGCCCGCACCGTCCCCGCAGGGCCGCAGGCGCAGCACCGCATCAGGGCCGCTCGGCGAGTGGAGGGGTGATCAGGTTGCGTCGATGGTCTTGGCGAGCGCGGGTACCAGCAGCAGGCCGTTGGCCAGAGGGATGAGCAGGCCGTCGCGATGCAGAGTGGTCAACGCCTGGCACAGGTCATCGGCCTGGGCGAAGCTCAAAATGAGCTGCTCGTCGTCGACGACGTCGAAGTTGCCGGTCACGATGTGCGGGCTGACGACGCCTGACAGCTCCACGATCGCCTGGTCGGCGGGAATCTCGTCGCCGTGGCGGGCCACGAGCTGCTCGTATGCGCGCATCGTCGGCAAGTCGCGACCATGTGCCGCTGCCTGCACCCAGGGATGGCGGCCAAGCTGTTCAGGGGTCCAGGTCTCGCCGGTGACCGGGTAGAGGCCTTGGGCCGTCCATGGGAACCGGCAGGCGTCCAGCAACGCTGCCAGGTCGGGAATCTCGTCGGCGGGCAGCGGAGCGAGCCGGAACCGCGTGTGGAGGTGACTGGCGGTGGGCCAGCGACGGACGTGCGGCGGCGCGGGCGGCACCGGCCGCAGGACCAGGCCGGGAGCGTCGAGGAACCCGTCCGCCATGGGAGTGATCCAGCCGTCGCGGTGCAGGACGCCGAGCGCTTCACGCAGGTCGGACGTCTGAGCCAGAGCCGTGACATGCTCAGCTCTGCATTCGATGCCGACCTCGTTCCAGGTGGTGAAACCGAGGAAGTGCGCGCCGCTGATGTCCAGCAGCGCGAGATCGGCCGGGATCTTCCCGCCGTAGCGGGCCGGGATCTCCTCGCGGACCCGATCCACCTCGTCCTCGCACAACTCGGGGATCCACTTCAACGCCAGGAACTGCTCAGGAGTCCACCACTGGCCGTTGACGGAGACGTGGTCCTCGCCGGTGAGCCCGTGCCGGAGCGCCAGCTGCTCCAGCGTCGCTGCCGGCACGAGCGGCACCAGCCGCAGCACCGGTGGCTGCCAGCCGAGATCGAGCACCGTGGCTTCAGGCGCGGACGGACGATGGCCCTGCAGCCCGCTGCGGGAGTCCTTCCCGCTCGTCGGGCGGCCGGTGAGCCGCTGCCGGCGGCGTGCCACCTTCTTCACGCGATGCTGCTGTCTGTTGGGCTTTCCCATCAGTTGTGTCCCCTCCGCGGATGACCATCGGAATTCTCAGACGGCATCCGCACCGGAGACCCGCCCTGCGCCTGCATCTCAACGTCCAGCTTGCGGTGCTCGGCGCCGTCACGTGCGCCGCCATGTTGCCCTCTTGGAGAAGGCGATGTCCCCGGTTTCCCGGAACCCCCTTGCACGGCTCGGCCCGCAGACGCGCCCAGCGCCCCACGATGACCGGGCCTCTGCTCCGGCGTTCCGTCCCGCCGACTGTACAAGGATCGCTGACTCAAGGTGAAGGAGATGGTAAAGATGCGTCGTGGCCAATTCCGTGACGCACGCGCCCTGACCCGCGGTTTCGAGGGGGCGGCGAAGCAGTCCGGCGGCGGTCCTTCCTGGTGTCGTGATGCGAGCCGGGCCGCGTCAATGCGATGCCCCCGGCTGTGACGTGCTGCCCGGGGGTGAGTGAGGCTATGGAAGCCCAGGAGGCGCCTGCCTGGCTGAAGCAAGGGGTGCGTGCCATGACTTCAAGGATGCCGAACGGTCGGCCCGTTGACGCAGTCAACTTCTGGTTCGCCCGCGAACGGTGCAGAACGATCACATGTCCAGCTGGTCGCCTACCATGACCGCTGGGAGCTGGCCTTCAGTGGGGTGGCGGCTGGCGGGCGAGAGAGAAGAGATAAAAGAATGAGGGTTAAGCGGAGACGAAAGGTGACGGCAATTGCTCTTACGATCTCTCTTCTTGTTGGAGGATGTGCGCAGCAGCCAGAAGAGGTCGACCCCGGCGTACTGGAAGAAGTTCACAAGATCGGCACAATTGTCTGGAAAGAACGCCAAGAAGTCTCAACGGGGTCCGAAACTCTAGTAACCCATGCTTTCTTGATCAATGTCGGTGGCGATACAGAGGAGGAATCGCTCGGGAAGGCGGTAGCCTCTCTCCACAGCCGAAACTGGACCACCGAAACAGACAGTCGGCCGCTGAATGTGTGGCTGAAATCGCCCCGGTGGAAAGGCGCCACCGTTGCTGCTTATGCATGGAGTGTCTCCGAGGAACA
The DNA here is from genome assembly GCF_024172165.1 of Nonomuraea thailandensis. GTDB lineage: Bacteria > Actinomycetota > Actinomycetes > Streptosporangiales > Streptosporangiaceae > Nonomuraea > Nonomuraea thailandensis. Next base: position 4,922,643 of record NZ_JAMZEB010000002.1, read on the forward strand.
CGATCGGCCAGAAGCGATGAAGGCCATCGAAAAGCGGGGCATCAAGCCCACGGCGCTCGTGAGCGTCTACGCGTACGTAGGCTGGTGAGTGCGGCAGTTGCATCACCTTCGGCGGCAGTTCAGCCATCGAAGCACAGGCTCACGATGGGGAACTCGATTCCTTTTGCACGTAACGATTGCTGGGAACCCGAGAGAATCGCCTAGCCTGGACCCTGTCGACCCGGGCGTCGGCTTGCGCGCGGCGAGGTGGCGGGCGGCAGGGGTGGGCGCGGGGCCTGGTCGACGGGCCGTCGCCGCGGTGGTGCCGTTGGCGGGAGTGGGCGGGTCGTCGTCTTCGAGGCAGTCGGCCACCGAGTCCCTGGCAGCGTTCGAAGTCGTCGGCAAGCAGGACCGCGGTGGGGTCGCCCAGTGCGGCGGCGGCCGCGGAGGAGAAGGTTTCCGGGGGGCCATGGATGAACAAGACCGCGCCCGGGCCGCCCGTTAGGGCGTCGCGGAAGGCGTTCGGATGCGTGGCGCTGCCGGTCAAGGCGGCGTCACGGGCCGCGTCCGGATGATCGCCGAGGCGGGCGGCCCGAGAGGAGACGTCCGAGGTCCCATCAGGTGGCCAGCGTGCCCAGCAGGGCCAGGGCTTGGGCCGAGGGTGAGTCCGGCTCGGCCGGGTGGGCGATGAGCCGCAGGCCGGGCGTGCCGGCGATGGGGAAGGCCTCGGTGCGCAGGTGCAGGTCGCCGACGTCGGGGTGGTGGAAGCGGCTGCCGGGGGTGAGCGCGCCGCGTGGCTCGGGGGCCGCCCACAACCGGCGGAAGTCGTGGCTGGTGATCGCCAGCTCGCCGACGAGTTCGCGCAGGTGGTGCTCGTCCGGGCTCTGACGGGCCGCTCGGCGCAGGTCCTGGACGGCCGCGCGGGCGGTGGTGGTCCAGTCGCGGAAGAACTGCCGTCCCCCCGGGTCGAGGAAGATCATGCGCAGCAGGTTGTCGCCGAGGACGAAGCGGTTGTGCAGCACGTTCGCCAGCGGGTTGCGGGCCAGGACGTCGCCGGACCAGCCCAGGACGAAGGCCGGGGCCACCGTCCAGTCGTTGAGCAGGGCCAGCACCTCGGGCGCGACCCGCTCGACGCGGCCGGGCCGGCGGCGTCCGGCGGTGGGCCGGGCCAGCCGGTACAGCTCCACCAGGGCCTGCTCGTCCAGGCGCAGCGCCCGGACCAGGCCTTCCACGGTCTGGCGGGTGGGACGCTCGCGGCCCTGTTCGAGCCGGGCGTAGTAGCCGGCACTGAGGCCGGCCAGGCGGGCGACCTCGTCGCGGCGCAGCCCGGGAACCAGCCGGCGGCCCTGAGCCGGCATCCCGGCCTGCTCGGGCCGCACGAGCGCGCGGCGCTCCCGCAGGAACCGCCCCAGCTGGTTGTTACGCTCACTGTCCATAACATCCGAGGTTAGGTAGAAGCCGGACGCTCTGCCTGGGTGCATCACTCCCAGGCTGAACAGCCGCAACCGCGCAAGTCAGGTGCCGAGATCGAGCTCACGCAGCCCGCGGACGGCTCGCCCCTGCGGTCGAACATACGGTGGGGCTCGCGCGTGCCTGCGCCCGCGCGCCGGACCGGGCGAGCCACTCGCCGTGCAGCAGGTGCGCACCGGTCAGCTGGACGGCGACCCGGGTGCCGGCGAGGCGGTCGATCGCCTCCTCATAAAGCTTGTCCGGGGCGTCGCTGAGCAGAGCGCGGCAGCGGGCCGGCACGCCGAGCCCCCAGCCGGTTCCGGCGCTTCGCCCGCGGGGTGGAGGCGGTCCATACCGGCACGGTGCCCGCGCCGGGGGCGTTTGGACACGCTCACCGAGCAGGCGGCACGCGGCCCTGCGGGTGGTGATCGGCGCCACCCATGAGTTCGCCGACGCCCGCCAGGCGCTCATCGACTTGGATACGCGGCACAGCGAGGGGAAGGTGACCATCACCCTCTGATGGCTCCGCACGTTGAAAGGACGGACATGACAGCCCGCACGAGCACGCTCGGTACGGTCACGCAGGCCGTGCCGATCAAGAGCCGGGCGAAGTGCCCGGCGAAGGACGCGACATGACCGGGACCCCGCTGGGCGACTTCCTGCGTGCCCGCCGTGAAGCGCTCAAGCCCCATGACGTCGGCCTGCCCGAGTACGGCCGCCGCCGGGTCAAGGGCCTGCGCCGCGAGGAGGTGGCGATACTGGCCGGCATGAGCAGCGACTACTACGTACGACTGGAGCAGGGCCGCGAGTCCAGCCCGTCCCCGCAGGTCGTCGACGCGGTCGCACGGGCCCTACAACTGGACGTCTCCGCCACCGAGCACCTGTGGCGGCTGGTGCAGCCGCCGGAAGCACGCACCTGGCGGCAGGCGCAGGACACCACCGTCAGCCCGCAACTGCTGCAGCTCATGGACGGCTGGTCCACCTCGCCCGCCTTCGCGCTCGGTCCCGCGCTGGACATCCTGGCCTGCAACTCCATGGCGGCCGCGCTGCACGAGGGCTTCCACCCGCTCGACAACCTGGCCCGCATGGTGTTCGCCGACCCGGCCGGACGGGAGTTCTACCAGGAGTGGGAACGGGCGGCGCACTCGTGCGTGGCGGAGATCCGCGCCGCCTACGGCCACGACCCCGACAATCCGCGCATCGCCGAGGTCGTGGCGGACCTGTCGGCCGCCAGTGACGAGTTCGCCGAGCTGTGGGGCCGCCACGACGTCAAACCCAAGACCCAGGAGGGCAAGCACCTGCGCCATCCGGTCGTGGGCGACCTGCACATCCTGTTCTCGGCCTTCACCGTCAACGGCGCGCCCCACCAGCAGCTCGTGGTCTACCAGGCCGAGCCCGCCTCCCCCACCGCCCAGGCGTTCGAACGGCTGCGTGCCCGCGCCGACAACTCCTTGTCCAGGGAGCTGTGGGACGAGGATCAGGCGCTGACCGCACTAGCCGACTGGGCCACCAGGTAACCACCACGCCGAGAGGCCGGGGCCACGCCCCGGCCTCTTTTCGTGCGCGGGCGGTTCCGTTCCTAGGTATGGCGCTCCCAGGAATTTCTCTACCTTCTTCTACCTCGCTGACCTCGGCAGACTCATTGAAGTCAGCCAAACGGAACGAATGCGAAAGGGCACCGTCATGGCCACCTGGTTCATCACCGGAGCGTCCCGCGGGCTCGGCGCGGAGATCGCCCGCACCGCCCTCGCCCAGGGCGACGACGTCGTCATCGCGGTCCGCAACCCGGCCCGCGTGCCGGACGACCTCGCCAAGGCCGGCAACGTGCTCACCGTCGCCCTGGACGTCACCGACAGCGCGGCCGTCCCGGCCGCCGTCCAGGCCGCCGTCGACCGGTTCGGCCGGATCGACGTACTGGTCAACAACGCCGGCCGCGGCCTGCTCGGCGCGCTGGAGGAGATCAGCGACGCCGAGGCCCGCTCGTTGTTCGACCTGAACGTGTTCGCCCTCATCGACATGACCCGCGCCGTGCTGCCCGTCATGCGCCGCCAGGGCTCCGGCAAGCTGGTGCACATCGGCTCGCGATCGGGTTTCGAGGGCGAGCCCGGAGTGAGCCTGTACAGCGCCTCGAAGTTCGCCGTGGCGGGCATCAGCGAGGCACTGTCGAAGGAGCTGGAGCCGTTCGGCATCCAGTCGATGGTGGTCGAGCCGGGCGTGCTGCGCACCGACTTCCTGGACGCCAGCTCCCTGTCCGTGGCCGCCGGCCGGATCGACGCCTACGACGGCACCCCGGCCCACGTCACCCTCGACTGGGCCGGCACCGCCAACCACACCCAGCTCGGCGACCCGGTCAAGGGCGCGGCACTGATCTACGAGGTCACCGGCCAGGACAGCCTGCCCACCCACCTGTACCTGGGCCCCGACACCCTGGAGCGGCTGCAGGTCAAGCTGGACCAGATCGAGCAGGACGTGGCCCCCTGGCGGGCCAGGTCGGCGGCCACCGCCCACGACGACGCCGCAGCCTGACCAACAGCCCGCCGCACCAGGCGACCGCGGCTCCACCTTCGCGAAGGGACCCTGCCAACGGCGCCGCCCTCCGCCGTCGCCCGCGCGCCCCACCCGCATGTCATCTGGCCCGCCACCGACCGCGGGCACCACACCCGCGCATGAAAGAAGCCTTTGCCATGTCCACCACTGCTGCTCTGCTCACCGGAACCCCGCTGGCCGGCCGCGTGGCCGTCGTCTCGGGCGCCTCCAGCGGCATCGGCGCCGCCACCGCCCTGCGCCTGGCCGAACTCGGCGCCAGCGTGGCCGTACTGGCCCGGCGCAAGGACAGGCTGGAGGAGCTGACCGCCGCCATCACCGCCGCCGGCGGCACCGCGATCACCATCGCCGTCGACGTCACCGGCCGCGACGCCGTCCAGGACGCCGCCGCGCAGGTCGCCGACCGGCTCGGCACCGCCGACCTGGTGGTCAACAACGCCGGCGTCCAGCTCATCTCACCGATCACCGACCTGCGCCAGGACGACTGGCAGCGCCAGATCGACCTGAACATCACCGGCGTCATGAACGTCATCGGCGCCTTCCTGCCACACCTGACCACCGCCGCCGAGGCCGGCCGGCCCGCGGACCTGATCACCACCTCCTCGATCGCGGCGACCCGGATCCTGGAGAAGTTCTCCGTCTACTCCGGCACCAAGGCCTACATCAGCCACCTCACCCGGCTGCTGCGCGTCGAGCTCGGCCCCAAGAACATCCGGGTGGCCACCATCGAGCCCGGCATGGTCGACACCGAGCTGCCCAGCCACGTCACCGACCCCGACGCCGGCGCCCTCATGGAGGGGCTGCTCACCGAGATCGACCCGCTGCAGCCGGCGGACGTGGCCGAGACGGTGGCGTTCATCGCGGCCTCGCCCCGCCACGTGAACCTCACCGAGATCACCATCCTGCCCACCGCGCAGGCCGTCTGACCTGGCCTCCTGCCCGGCTCCCCACCAGGAGCCGCGCAGTGCGTGCCGGCGATCCCCTCCATCGACCTGGCCGCGCAGGTGGCCGACGCCGGCAACACCTCCGGCCGCGACACCGGCAAGCGGACCCGCTTCGGCTTCATACCCGTCCCCGCCACCACCGTGGACGCGCCGCTGGTGGCCGAGTGCTTCGCCATCCTCGAATGCACGGTCGCCGACAACCGCCACCTGTGGATCCTCAAGGGCGAGTGGGCCTGGATCGATCCGGGCCGGCGCAGCGCGGGCCAGTCTCACCTTTGTGGTGACGGCACCTTCTCCGCCAACGCCGCCACCGTGTACCTGCGCCACCCATGACCAACCTCACCAAGGAAGCACCGTGAACGCCATCCTGGACCGGCTGCGCCGCCCCGTGCCCGGCCGCCGCATCCTGCTCACCGGAGCCGCCGTCGTCACCATGGACCCGGAGCTGGGCGTCCTGCCCCGCGCCGACCTGCTCATCGAAGGCGACCGGATCGCCGCCGTCGGCGTGGACCTGCAGGCCGGCGACGCGCTGGTCATCGACGTCACCGGCGCCGTCCTGTCCCCCGGCTTCGTCGACACCCACCGCCACGCCTGGGAGGCGCAGCTGCGCCGGATCATGCCGGACGTCAACGACCTCGGCGAGTACGTCACCTCCACCCTGGCCGGCATCGCCCCCGCCTACCAGCCGCAGGACATGTACGTCGGCACCCGCCTGGCCGCGCTGACCGCCATCGACAGCGGCATCACCACCATGCTCGACTTCTCCCACAACTCCCGCACCGCCGCCCACTCCGACGCCGCCATCCGCGCGCTGGCCCACACCGGCATCCGCGGGGTGCACGCCTCGATGCGCCCGCACTTCGGCGACTGGGACGGCCAGTGGCCCGCCGACCTGACCCGCCTGCACGACACCCACTTCACCGGCAACCCCCTGCTCACCCTGCGCCTGGCCGCCCTGGCCACCGACGAGGTCGCCGGCCCCGACCTCGCCTACGGCCACCACCTCGCCCGCACCGCCCGCGACCTCGGCATCGGCGTCAGCATCGACGCCGTCTTCGGCCTGCCCTCCTCCGAGGCCGTCCTCGGCTGGGCCAAGCAGGGCCTGCTCGGCCCGGACGTCTCCCTCATCCACTGCACCGGCCTGACCCCACAGGCCTGGCAGGCCATCGCCGACACGGGCGCCAACGTCGCCCTCGCGCCCACCTCCGACGCCCAGATCGGCCTGGAGAGCGCAATCCCGGCCATCGACGAGGCCCTCGCCGCCGGCGTCCGCCCCGGCCTGAGCATCGACGTCGAAGTCGCGCTCGCCAGCGACATGTTCACCCAGATGCGCGCCCTGCACGCCGTCCAGCGCATGCGCGCCGTCCACGCCGCCTACGGCACCGGCGACCAGCCCACCCGCATCGGCGTGGCCGATGTGCTCGACTTCGCCACCCTGCAGGGCGCCACCAGCATCGGCCTGGGCGACGTCACCGGCTCCCTCACCCCCGGCAAGCAGGCCGACGTGCTCGTCCTACGCGCCGACGACCTCAACAACATGCCGCTCAACGACCCCATCGGCACCCTCGTCCTCGGCTCCGACGCCCGCAACATCGACACCGTCTTCATCGCCGGTCAGGTCCGCAAGTGGGCCGGCACCGTCCTCGACGTCGACCTGCCCGCGCTGCGCGAGGACGTGCGCGCCTCCCGCGACCGCGTCCTGCACGCCTCCGGACACGGCGACAGCCGGGTCTGACCGGCCGCACCGTCGCCGGTGCCGGCGATCAGCAGGGTCGGCCCGGTCCTTCGTCACGGCCGTGCCGTCCCGCTCACCACCGCCACCCCCACGGAGCCCGCCCATGTTCATGAACACCCTGCACCTGCTCGGACTGTTCACCACGCTGCTCGCCTGCGCCGTTCCGGGCGCCGGCCGAAGGAACGCGACGGCCGCAAGCACGCCTGCACCGGCCGCTACACCGTCACCGGCACGCACCTCGGCTACTACGACGACCTGGGCTTCACCGCCACCGGCGACGTGCGAGACGGCGTGCTCTACCGCGAGACCTGACCACATCCGAATCGTACATCCGCAACGAGTTCCGGGACGCTCGCCGGGGATCGCGTGATCGTCCGAGCTGGGATTCTGCGACCTCGGTTCCGGCGCCTCCGAGCCGTCCCGTAACGGTCGTTTCGCGGCCGGCTTCGCGGGTCACCTGGGCTTGCTCGTGAATAAGAGGTGATCCGCGGAGCAGTCATCGGCGGATGCAATCTGATCTTGCAGCCTTTCCAGCGTTCGTGCGGTCCACCGGGGATCGGCGTGACGGAGATCTTATGCACACCTACAAGCAACACAACCTGGTCGAGACCTGCGTCAGAGCGCCAGCCTTCCGTGCCCGTCATGTGCCCGATCCGTGGGGATCTTGCTCGTCCGGCCCGGAAAGGCGCTTGCCGGTTTCAGCGGTCGTCGTCGGCGAAGCCTGTGCGGTAGGCGAAGACCACGGCTTGGACGCGGTCGCGTAGGTCCAGTTTCGTCAGGATCCGGGAGACGTAGGTTCGGACGGTCTCGAAGCTGATGACCAGTTCCGCGGCTATCTCGACATTGGAGAGGCCACGGGCGATCAGCCGCAGTACCTCGCGTTCGCGGGGAGCCAGGACGGCCAGCGGGTCCTCGTCGGGGGCGGGGACGGCCGGGCGGAGGCGGTCGGCGAAGCGACCTATCAAGGCACGCGTCACGGTGGGCGACAGCAGGGCCTCTCCGCGGGCGACGGTGCGGACGCCGTTCATCAGATCCAGGAGAGGGGCGTCCTTCAGCAGGAAACCGCTGGCTCCGGCACGCAGGGCTTCGTAGACGTACTTGTCCACGTTGAACGTGGTCACCACCAGTACCTTCGGCGGCGCCACGACACCGGGGCCGGCGATGCGCCTCGTCACCTCGATGCCGTCCATCAGCGGCATGTGGATGTCCATGACCACCACGTCGGGCTTCAGGCTGGTGACCGCCTCGACCGCGGCCGGGCCGTCGGCGGCCACGCCGACCACCGCCATGTCCGGCTGCGCGTCGAACGCCGTCACGTAGCCGGTACGGACGATCTCCTGGTCCTCGCAGATCACGACACGGATGGTCATTCGGTACCCCCTGCGGGGATCGACGCGGAGACTCGGAAACCGCCGTCCGGTTGCTCGCCCGCGGCCAGCGCGCCGCCCAGCGCACCTATCCGGTCGCGCAGTCCGGCCAGGCCGCGGCCGCCGGAAAGGCCGCTTCTCGCGCCGACGGGGACCGCGGCGGCGGCGTTCGTCACCTCGACCTCCACGCGGTCGTCCCGGTAACCGATGCGAACGGTGGTGGGGCGGCCTTCGGCGTACTTGACGGCGTTCGTCAGGCCCTCCTGCACCACCCGGTACACGGCCAGCCCCACGCCCACCGGGAGCGAGGGCTGGTCGCCGTCCTCCACCAGTTCGATCGGCTGACCACCGCTTCGGGTCTGTTCGACCAGGTCTCGCACGCTGCCCGCGACGGGCGTGGCCGACTCTCCGGTCGCCTCCAGCACGTCCAGCAGATACCGCAGTTCGGCCAGGGCTCGGCGGCCGGCGCCGCCGATCGTGGACAGTGCCGTGACCACGCGTTCTGGCGACGTGGCCACGAACTGCGTGGCGTCGGCCTGCACGACGATGGCGGTGACGTGGTGGGTCACCACGTCGTGCAGCTCCCGCGCGATGCGCGCCCGCTCTGCGGCGGCCGCGGCCTCGGTGGCGAGGCGCCGTCGCTCGGCCTCCTGGAGCCGCTGCCCGCGTACGAAGGCGCCGCACAGCCAGCACGCGGCGAAAAGCAGGTAGAAGATCAGGAAGTCGCTCTGCAGAACCGGTGAGCCGAGCAGGACCATGGCCACGCACAGCACGACGTACGCGGCCGATGCCACGACGGCGATGACGCGCCGGAATCGCTCCTGGTGCGCGCCCACCGAGTACAGCGCGATGTACACCGTCACAGTGCCGAACTGCATCGGGTAGCCGAGCGTCTCATGGAGCACGAAAGCCGTGCCACTGATCGCCAGACACGCGGCAGGCCATCGCGTGCGCACGGCCAGAGGCACCGTCTGGGCCAGAATCAGGACGATCTGGAACGCGTCGGCCGGGCGTCCTGACCGGTTTCCGAACTCGACGCTCATGATCGACAGCGCCGGCACGAACGCCAGCCCGGTGCACACGACGGCCAGCCACCGGTCCCACACCGTGGCGTCGTAGACGCGCCACGCCTCCCGCCGCCTCCGGAAGCGGTCACTGGCCCAGGTCCCCGACATGGCTCCGAGCCTATCGATCTCCGATTCCCGATGTTGCCGCGATTGTCCCTCATGTGAGCTACACGGAATGTCCGCAAAGCAGTGATTCGGGACAGGGCCCTCCACTCCTACCTTTCTCATCAGCGGCTGACAACCAAGGTCAACCACGAAGTCAGATCGCGGCACATCGGTCATTCGGAGGACAGCACCATGGGAAACACCATCCGCGTACGCGTCGCCGTCGCCGGCGCCCTGACCGCGGTCGCGGCAACGGGGGCAGTGATCGGCGGGCAGCCGGCAGACGCCAGGGCCGTGGCGACCGCCGGTCACGTCCAGACTTCGATCAAGTGGGGTGAGTGCCCGGAACTCGCACCGGGCACCGAACGGAACCCCAGGCAAACCTGCGGCACGGTCAAGGTGCCTCTGGACTACCGCCGCCCCGGCGGAGAGACCATCACCGTCGCGGTCTCCAGAATCGCCACCGCCAAGCCCGGCAAGAAGCGCGGCGACCTGCTGTTCAACCCGGGCGGTCCGGGACTGCAGGGCCTGGACATGCCCGGCCAGATGGCACTCACGCTCCCGAAGGGTGTCCTGGACTCCTACGACCTGATCGGCTTCGACGCGCGCGGCGTCGGCCACAGCACCCCGATGAGCTGCGGTCTGTCCGGCACCAGCCTTCTCACCATCTTCCCCTACCCCGGCGCCGGCGGCTCGATCGAGGGCAACGTCACCACCGCGCGCGCCGTCGCCCGGCAGTGCGCCACGATCGGTGACAAGCTCCGCTTCTTCAACAGCGCGAACACAGCGCGCGACATGGATCGCATCCGCCAGGCGCTCGGGGCGCGGAAGATCTCCTACTGGGGCCAGTCCTTCGGCACCTACCTCGGCGCGGTCTACGCCTCACTGTTCCCCCGCAACACCGACCGGATGGTGCTGGAGGGCAACGTCGACCCGGCCAAGGTGTGGGCGAAGATGCTGAACACCTGGAACCAGGGCATGAACGACCGGTTCCCGGACGCCGCCCGCGTGGCCGCGGCGGACGACGCCGACCTCGGGCTGGGCGGCACCGCCGGCGAGGTCACCGACACCTTCCTCGCGCTGGCCGACCGCCTCGACCGGAAGCCGGCCACGATGCCGGGCACGTCGGTGGCCATCAGCGGTGCGCTGCTACGCGGCGTCACGTACCAGATGTTGCAGCGCAACGAGCTGCTCGCCCCGCTCACCCGATTCTGGAAGGCGGCGGCCGACCTGTCGGCCGGCAAGGCCCCGGCGGACGCGGACGTCGCCGTGGTCCGGCAGATCCTCGCCGACGCCCCGGCCGTGAAGGGCGTGCCGGCGGACAACCAGGCCACCATGGTCCTGGCCATGCTCTGCGGAGACACCACCTGGTCGCGAAAGGTGGACTCCTACGCCGGCGCCACCGCGGCCGCCCGCGCCAAGTACCCGCTGAGCGCGGGCATGCCCAACAACATCCTGCCGTGCGCGTTCTGGTCGCAGAAGCCGATCGAGCCGGTGGTCGAGGTCACCTCGCGCGGTTCGCGTAGCATCCTGATCCTGCAGAACCGCCGCGACAACGCCACACCGTGGGCCGGGGGTCGGGGAATGCGCAGGGCCCTGGGTGACCGCGCCGGCTTCCTCGGTGTCGAGCACGGCGGCCACTTCGTCTACGGCACCGGCTCGACCTGCGCCGACAAGGCCACCGTCGCGTTCCTGATCAAGGGAACCCTGCCGGCCAAGGACGCCTCCTGCGACGGCCCCCGGCCCTGACCGTCCTGCCGTCAGCGTCGCCATCAACCGTCTAGGACCTGACTTCAGAGATGATCGGGATGTCATTCGAAGGCTCGCCGGGTACACGCTGTCCGCGCTGATCGGCGTGGGTGCCTTCGTCGCCGATGTCGCGGTGAGATGCCCGTCTGAGTGCTTCCTGGCCCATCGTAGTTCGAACGTACGCCCACTGTTGATCTTGAGGTGATTGTGATGCGCATTGGATTGTTCGTGGATGAGAAGGGGCCGTCCCTGGACGTGATCGTCGATCAGTCTCGCGCTGCGGCCACGGCGGGCTTCGCCGGAGTGTGGCTGGGCCAGCGCGACGGCAGGGACGCGCTGACCACACTGGCGGTGGCAGGGCGCCAGGTGCCCGGCATCGAGCTCGGTACGGCGGTGGTGCCGAGCTACCCCCGGCATCCGCTGGCCCTCGCGGCGCAGGCACTGACGGTCCAGGAGGCGGTCGGCGGCCGGCTCAGCCTGGGGCTCGGTGTCAGCCACCGGCACCTCATCGAAGGGCAGTACGGCCTTTCCTTCGACCGCCCTGTTCGTCACCTCCGCGAGTACCTGTCCGCGCTGGTTCCGCTGCTGAAGGGCGAGACTGTGACGTACAAGGGCGAGACACTCCAGGCCGCGGGCGCGGTCGACATCGCGGCAGCGGCGCCGCCGTCCGTGCTTGTCGGCGCACTCGGCCCGGCCATGTTGCGGGTGGCCGGAGAGTTGGCCGATGGAACCATCACGACGTGGGCCAACGCGGCGGCTCTCACCGACCACGTCGTTCCTGCGATCACCCGGGCGGCGGGCCGGCGTACACCACGTGTGGTCGCTTCCACGGTCGTCTGCGTCACCTCGCACGAGGACGATCGCAGGCACTGGGTCGCTGAGAATTTCGCAATGGTCGGGCAGTTGCCCAGCTACCGCGCCGTGCTCGACCGAGGTCGCGCCGCAGGCCCTCAGGACACGGTCGTCATCGGTGATGAGATTGTCGTCGAGCGGCAGATCCGCCGGCTGTTCGATGCCGGTGCCACGGAACTCGTGGTGATGCTGCTCGGATCAGAGGATGAACAGGCCCGGAGCACCGCACTCCTGGCCGACCTTGCGGGGTAGGACCGGCCGGACCAGAACGGCGCAGGTCCGAGCGCACGGGGGCCCTGCATCGACTGGGACAGCAGGGCGCCTCGCTGAGCGCAGGTCCAGGGCGACGTCCGGCGTCAGCTCTGTCAGCGCTGCACGATGGGCGTGCCGTTCAGGCCGCGATGGGCGTGCCGTTCAGTTCCGCGGTGAACCCGCCGCCCGCCGCGACCACGGCGCCCGTGACGAAACTGGCGCGCGGCGAGGCGAGGAAGCAGAGCACCTCGGCGATCTCCTCCGGCTGGGCTACCCGGCCGAGAGGCTGGGCGCTGGCGAAGGAGTACAGGTGCTGGCGGCTGTCGGGCCGGAACGTGTCAAGGAAGTCGGTCTCGATGACACCCGCGGCCACGAGGTTCGCGCGGATGCCCAGCGGGCCGCCCTCGACGGCGACGAACTTGGAAGACGGCGTATCGGTCGCGTTGCTCGGCGGACAGGAAACTGACCGGCGTGGAGGGCCTCCATTCATGCGAGGGTGCCACCACCTCGCACGACGCGGCGGACGCGCCCTCGAATGCCAGCAGCAGCCAGATCAGATGATCGACGTGACCGATTACGTGCTGAATGTGCCGTCTCATGCCTATCGCGAGCACCGCCGTCATGCCCGCGCAGGTGGGGTGAGGCGCAGGAAGATGCGCTCGTCGGTGCCGGGCGGGATATGGGAGTGAACGTCGAAAACGACCCACGGGTCGATCGGGGCGCCGGCGTCCGCTGACTCCGGCTCCGGGTGTCAGCGCTGAGCGCGCTGGTCGAAATCGCGCTGGCGTGCTTGGATCTCGGGCGCGTTGGCGACTGCCCAGTCGTAGAGGCGGCCGAACGGCTCGCGCAGGGTCTCGCCGAGCGGGGTCAACGAGTATTCGACGCCGACCGGCGAGGTCGGCAGCACCCGGCGCTCGACCATCCCGTTGCGTTCGAGCCGGCGCAGGGTCTGCGTGAGCACGCGCTGAGTCACGCCCTCGAGGCGGCGCTTGATCTCGTTGAACCGGCGCGGCTCGGCCAGGACCGCCATCACCATCATCGACCACTTGTCGGCGATCTGATCGAGGATCGGCCGGCTCGCGCAATCGGACCGGAACACAAGGTCCTGCTCGGCGATAGCCCGGTAAACGGTCTCAGAAGCGGCCATGGCGGTATCCTCCACGATCCCTGGGATGCCTGAAGTGCGTTATTGACGCAGGTCATCATCGATTCCACAGTAGGTATACATCAGGAACCAAGATCCTGCCAGATACCTATGGAGGTAAGATGAACCACGACGCCTACCGGACTCTGCGGGTCAGCCGGAAAGACGGGGTCGCGCACGTCACGATCGACAACCCACCGATCAACGTTCTCGATGTCGCCGTCATGACCGACCTGCGGCGCCTGCTCACCACGCTGGCCGATGACGACACCGTACGCGTGATCGTGTTCGACAGCGCCGATCCAGACTTCTTCCTTGCCCACGTCGACATGACCCTCACCCCGGAGGATCTCGCCGGGCTCATGGCCGACCTGCCGGAACACGTCAATGTCTTCCAGGCCGTGGGAGAGCAACTACGCCACCAGCCCCAGGTGACCATCGTCAAGCTGGCCGGCAAGGCGCGGGGCGGCGGAGCCGAGTTCGTCGTGGCCGCCGACATGGCGTTCGCAGCGATCGGCAGGGCCGGGCTCGGCCAGATCGAAGCCCTCATGGGCATCGTCCCCGGCGGAGGCGCCACGCAGTACCTCACCGAACGTGTCGGCCGCAGCCGCGCCCTGGAAGTCGTGCTCGGCGCCGACCTACTCGACGCCGAGACCGCCGAGCGGTACGGCTGGGTCAACCGCGCCCTGCCCGCGCACGAACTCGACGAGTTCGTCGACCGCCTCGCTCACAACATTGCCGCGCTGCCGGACGGCGTCGTCGCGGCGGCCAAGCACGCCATCATCCCCAGCGATCACGCCGATGGCCTGGCGCGCGAAAACGAGGCCTGGGCCGGGCTCGTATTCCGCTCCGTCACGGCGCAGCTCATGGGCGCAGGGCTGGCCCGCGGCGCCCAGACCCGTGACGGCGAACAGGACTTCGAGGGCCTGTTGCGCGGCCTGGCCGGGTAGCCAGATCCGCTCGGCTGCCAGGACAGTGGCGTTCGCCGAGATCGACATGACACCCCCAACTTCCTTTGGTGTCATGGCGATGACGCCGCCGTGTGGCATTCGTATCCTCGCCGGGTGACACTGATCGCCGCAGTGCGCTCCCTTCGGCCGCCGCCACGGCATGCTCGTGCCCGACCGGGGCCGCATCCCCGCCGGCTGGACATCCCAGAGGCCGTGTGCGGCCTGGCCTGGCGACCAGAGCGCGCCGATAGCGGGTCAGGTCCCGCAGCTGGCGGATGGGTTCGGGGTGAACCAGGGAAGGGCGGCACATGCCGCGGTCGGCGACTTTCGCCAGCCAGACCACGTCCAGTTTGTCGGTCTTGGGGCGGCCGGGGATGTTCTTCACGTCCCGGGCGTTGACCAGCCAGCACTCGAACCCTTCGGCCTCAAGCTCACCGTCGTCATGCCTCACAGACAAGCAGAAGGCGGCGACATTTCGCGCGCCGCCGTCACACGGTGGGGTTCGCTGCCGGGTCCGGGGCGGGGTGGGCTGCGGCCATGACGCCGCCCGGCACGCCGACGAACTGCTCACCGTGGCAGGCGAGGTCTCGGGCGCGCTGTGGGCGCAGGCCGTATGGACCGTGGCCAACATTCGGGTCCGTCAGGGCGACCGCGACACCGGGGCGGAGTTGATGAACCAGGCCATCGACGGCTTCGACGGCCGCGATGACCTGATCATCTGGATGCGGCTGCGCCTCGGCGCCGCCCGGCTCGACCTCCTACCCGTTCCGCCCGGAACGGAGTCCGCCCGGCAGCGCGTCCAAGAGGTCCAGGCCGCGCTGCCGTTCGCGGGGGCACCCACCATCGAGCAGCAACTGCTGGCGGTGCGCGCCCGCATCGCTGTCCTGACCGGCGACCTCGACGAGGCCCGCACCGTCCTGGACCAGAAGGACACCGCGCTCGCCGGACTGCGTAAGCGCGGCAGGCCCGAGCCCGTGCCCCCGTCATCGCCGCACGGCTGGCGCAGGTTCGGCGCCGGCTGCGGGCCCCGGGCTCGGCTGACGTCACGACCAGCCCTTCCACGGCTCGAAGCGTCCCTCGCCCGCCCGCCACGGGCGGCGCACCGGACCGGGAGGCATCCTGACCGCGCTCGCGTTGAGCTGTGAGCACCTGCCCGGCGTCACGCTGGTGCGGGTGGCCGGCGAGGCCGACGCGCTCAACGCCGCCCAGCTGGAGACCTTCCTCGCCCACGCGCGCCGCCGGCCCGGCGAGCCGCTGGTGCTCGACCTGAGCGAGCTGACCTTCCTGGGCGGCGGGGCGCTGCGCGTCCTGCCCCGCGCGCACGCCGTCGCCGAACAGCACGGCACCGGCCTGTACCTGGCCGCCGTGCGCGCCGCGCCCGCCCGCCTGCTGGAACTCACCGGCGCCTGGCGGCACCTGCGCTGGTACCCCAGCGTGGAGCACGCCCTGGCCGCCACGCACGGAGCCCCCGACGCCGCATGACCCGCACCCCCGCGATGACGTCTGCGCGTTACTTGCCCGGCGGTTACTTCTGCAGGCCGATCTGCATTTCCGGCTGTTCCCGTCGCGCCGGGGACGGGACGGGAGCGGGCACATCAGGGCAGGCCGGCCTCCTCAGCTCTGCCGGCCCAGGCAGCCCATGGCCGCTCTCGACCAGCCCTTGCGTCGGTCGTCATGGCGAGTTCCTGCGCCCGCCGTCACACCGAGATACCCGTCGAACGCCTGACAGGTCACGAATGCGACCGGCTCGCTCGCGCCCGCCGATCGGCCAGCGATATCAGCGGCAGCGCCTCAACGAGACACGGCACAAGACCGCCATCCTGACCGCGACCATGCGCGAACTGCGCGAACTGCGCGACCGGATGTGCGAGCTGAGGGAACAGGTGCGCCCGCGCTCAGGTCCGCGCCGACCGCACCGTCCTCGACCGCCCGGCCACAGGAACGGGTCCATCAGGGCGTGTTCTGGCCGGGTGGGACCGGCCGATCGGCCGCGGCTGACCGCCCTACCGGTACTGCGTTACTGAACTACTTAACAGCCCAGCCGGCTCCCAGCATGCAGGGGAGGAAGGTCTAGGCGCTACGTCCCTGGCCGGGGCACGTCTTCGGCTCTCGGGCAGGCTCTCGGCCTAGAGGGGGCGGCGTCGAGAACTCGAGCCCGTGCGGGGGCTCATGCTGGGGCGGTGCTTGAACAGGTCCGGGACGGCCTGCTCCGCCGAGCCCTCGACGTGGAAGGCGCTGCGCAGGCCGGTGATGGCCAGGATGCGTTCCAGCAGGGGCGGCAGGTTCGACAGCACGAGGCTGCTCTGCTGTTCGCGGCTTTGCCGCAGGAGGAGCACCAGCACGCCGACGCCCATGGAGTCGCAGAACGTCACGCCGCTCAAGTCGAGCACCAGGCCGGCGGACCCGGCCGCCTGCCAGGCGTCCTTGACCTGCCGGTGCAGCAGCCCGGAGGTCTGATAGTCCAGATCGCCGGCCACACGGGCGACGATGAAGTCCTCGTGCGGGCCGACGGTGACGGTGAAGCGCCGGCTGGGGTCGCCCGGTTCATCCATGCGAACCATCATCCTCGCCAGGGCGGCATGAAGGGCAGGCCAAACCGCACCAAGACCATCCATCCGAGACGAACGGGCCGAAGGAGGCCCCTCGTTGGCGCGGCTGTCACGAAGCACCTTCGAGGGCCGTTAGCCCTGTTCACCGCGCTCCCGCCGAGAGCCCCGGCCCTCCTTGACGCGGCGAGGGGGCGCGGGCTCTCTTCGTGCTCGCCTCCCCTGGAAGGGAGGCGGGTTTGCCGGGTCTTCCGGACCGGCCCTACAGGCGGGCGGGCACTGTGGCAGCAGGCCGGGCCGTTGGGTGCGGCGCCGGCCGCTAGGTTCCGGCGGTGCGCTCGCGTTCGTGTGCGGCGTTGATCCGCAGCGCCTCGGCGAGCTGGTCTTCCAGGATGATGATCCGGCAGGCGGCTTCCACGGGAGTGCCCTGATCGACGAGTTCCCGGGCCCGCGCGGCCAGGCGCAGCTGGTAGCGCGAGTAGCGGCGATGGCCGCCGCCGGAGCGTTTCGGCTCGATCAGATGAGCGGCGCCCAGGGCCCGCAGGAACGTGGGGGTGACGCCGAGCATCTCGGCGGCCGCGCCCATGCTGTAGGCGGGGTAGTCCTCATCGTCGAACCGGTCTTCGGCCGTGCGTCCGGTCGTGCGTTCGGTCGTTGTTTCCGTGATCCTGCCGTGAGCCGGTGTGTCACCCTCGGCAGCCGAGCGGCGTTGATCCATGCATTCCCTTCTCTTCACGCGCACAGGGGGCCCCGGCGCCTGTTGCGCCGGGGCCCCGAAGAGTTCAACACCATCTACCGGCTGTCGGCCGGTTCACTGTTTACCGCATCGGCCGTACTGAGCGGCGGTGATGCGCGGATCGCGGATGCGTGACCGTAGACCACCTTCCAATCCCGTGGAACTGCGGTACCCGAGCGGCGCAACTTCAGCCGGCACGGGCGATCCCGATGGCGTCAACACTCCCTTCATCTTTTTCTTCCGGACCACTTGCCAACTTCACCTTCGGCAGCGCGTCCACGATCAGGGCCCCTATCTCCTGCGCTGGCCCGTCACGTCCGACCTTCTGCCGTCAACCTCTGACTTCATCTTCTTGCTGCGGGCAGTTCGTCGTGATGCCAGGAACTACTGTCGCTGCCCGGTGGATCCGTTTCTTGCGATGTCACAAACCATAATGCCTGCGCTCGCGAATGTCTACTACCGCCGTGAGAGATTTTCCGCTCCGGGCGTGGCAGTCTTCGGCCTGTGCTCATCCTGCGCCGACGCACGGCACGGGGCGCGAGCGCCGCGAACCAGGGGGCAGGACGGATGTCGTGCCGGAGTGCCGGGAGGTCGCAGGGCCGGTCGCGGGAACACCGCACACGTAACGGCAACACCACCCTCCCCCGCCGCTCGTCTACCTCCACGGCGGGCCCGTCCGCCCCATCCCCGCCCTCGACCCCGCATCCTGCGGCGATCTGCTAGGGCGAGTTCTTCTCGGATCTGTCCGGCGAGCCCTGAGATTCCCGCCATGCCCGCACTACCTCGATCGCCGCCTCCAGCGACGGCTCCACCCGGAACATGGCCCGCAAGCCGGTCATCGTCAAGATCCGCTCCAGACGCTGCGGCACGCCCGCCACGACCAGAGCCGCCTTCTGCTCACGGCTCTGCCGCAACAGCAGCAGCAACACCCCCACGCACCTGGAATCGCAGAAGGTCAGGCCCCTCAGATCCAGCACCAGCCCCGAAGCCGAGGCCACCGCCCACGCCTCGGTGGCCACCCGCTCCAGCAGCGTCGCGAACCCCTGATCCAGTTCACCGGCCACGCTGATCCTGACCAGGCCCGCTCCCATGCCCACGGACACGGTGAACCGCTCGGGAGCCTGCTGTTCCTCCATACGGCGTCTCCCTGCCCCGCACCAGACAAGCAATCCCAGGGCGTTCTGGTCACGCTGTCCTTCAGCCCGGCGTAGAGGTGGTCAGGGTCTCGGGATGCTCGGCGTTCCGGAAGCTCCGAGAACTGCGCAGAGTCGCTGACCAGGGGCTGCCGCACCGTGGTCACGGGGCGGCTGAAGCAGCGCACCTATGAAGATCGCGAGGGCGTCAAGCGGACGGTGTTCGAGGTCGAAGACGTCGAACACCGTCGCTGAAGTGGGTGTCCGCCAAGGTCGTCAAGACACAGCGTGACCAGGAACCCGGCATGGGAGCGAACTCCCCGCCAGATGATCCGTGGGCGGTCAGCTCTGCGCCGGCGGGCGCTGGCCCCGGCGCCTCAGCGACGCCTCCGTTCTGAGGAACTCGGCCGGTCGGCCCGGGACGACTTGCCATGCACGGGCCGACCCTGACGACACCGGCTCAGGCCGGGGCGGGCAGCTGGATCGAGGCGAGTTTGGCCGGGTCCACCACGATGTGGATGCCAGTGATCCGGCCTTCGGCGACGGTGAAGGCGATGACCGACAGCGGCATTCCGTCCGAGCGCCAGGACATGTGCCCGGGGACGCCGTTGACCAGCACGGGTCGTTGGCGGGCGACCTCGCCGGAGAACATCCGGGCACCAGCGGCCACCTCGGTGGCGCCGAGGGTGACGACCATGCCGGTGGGGGTGTCGACAGTCAGCTTCACGTTCGGGTCGAGGACCCGCAGGAGCGCCTCGAAGTCGCCGCTGCGCGCTGCGGCGCTGAATGCCTGGACGACCTCTTGATGCTCACGGCCGGAGCCCGCCGGCCGCCCCGTGGCTTGGACCTTGCGGCGGGCGCGGCTGGCGATCATCTTGGTCGCGTCGGCGGACTTGCCCAGGATGTGGCCGATCTCCTGGAACGAGACCGCGAACATGTCGTGCAGGACGAACGCCAGCCGCTCGCCGGGGCTAAGCGAGTCCAGCACCACGAGCAGGGCGAAGCCGACCGAATCGGCCAGCGCCACCTGCTCGTCCGGCGTGGGCTCGCCGGTGGGCGTCACCACGAGATCGGTGAACTCGTGCCCGTAGCCGGTCTCAGGGTGGGCCTGGCGGGATCTCAGGAGATCCAGGCTGATCCGGCCGACCACGGTGGTCAGCCACCCCGCCAGGTTGCCGATGGTCGCCTCGTCCTGGCGGACCAGGCGCATCCAGGCTTCCTGGACCACATCCTCGGCGTCGGCGTGCGAGCCCAGCATGCGGTAGGCCAGGGCCCGCAGCCGATCGCGCTGGGCTTCGAACGCCTCGGTCACGAGGCCGGAGGGGTGGATGGTCACGACTGGCGCGGCTTTCGCGGCTGACGCAGCGAGACCCGGTTGCCGTCCGGGTCCACCGCCTCGATCCGGACCCCGAACGGATAGTCCACGGGCTCTCACTCCTCGAAGGTGACGCCGCGCTCGCGCATGATCTCGAAGTCCTTGCGCAGATCATCCGATTCGAGGATCAACGGACCGGGCGCGACAGGCTGGCCTGTGGCGCCCGTGTCGCCCGGCTGGCCTGCGGCCGCCGCATGCGACCACAGCAGGATCTGCACCGGGCTGCCCGGAACGCCGACAGTGATGAACCGCCCGTCGGGACCCGCGTAGTCGGCCCGCTTCTCCAGGCCGAGTCCCTCGGTGTAGAACTCCAGCGCGCGGTCCTGATCGGTGACGTAGACCGTCGTGTACATGATGTTGGTCAGCATCCTGCTCTCACTTCACTCGTTGGTGCGACGACCGTTCGTCTCGGTCGTCACCCCCATGACGAGTGCCAACGGGAGAAGGTAACAGGGCCGGTCCGCTGGAGCGGTCACCGGGGGCGCATCCCGGTGTGGCTCGGCAGCGCCGCCAGACTGTCACCGAAGGCCCGCGACTCGGGTTGCACCCGGAAGACCACCTGGGCGGTGATCGGCCCCGCTCCGGCGAACGGGAAGTCGACCAGCGCCTCGTCCACGTCCTCCGGCACGGTGAAGGCGGCGGGGATCTGGGTCGGGCCATCCCGCTGCACGAAGCAACGCTGGCCGGCTGCGAGCGAGTACTGAGCTCAGACCATTCGATGACGAAGGTCGTACGGGCCGACCTGTCGGCGATCGAGTGGACCGTTGTACGGATGAGCGATCGGTTCTACGTCTGGCCGGCGGTGGAGACGCGGGCGTAGTCGGGGCATGGACGTGCGGGCTGGTTCGGCCCGAACATGGCGGGATAAGTCGGGCTCCATAGCCACCAGCAGCACGTTTTCCCAGGTCGTGGTGCTCGATATCGGCGCTTATGTCAACCACCGCTGTCCTCCGGGCCGCCGGAGGGTTCTGCGGCCAGGCGCAGCGTCCGCCACCCGTCTACGCTCGGCTCCTCCCGCCAGGCCGCCGGCCACCGCCGCTCCACCTCCGCTGGGGCTATTCGCACATCGTGGAGCTTGGCGCCCTCCAAACCCGTCGCTCCCTCGAATCCAGCGTCGCCGCTGAAGGCAGCCCCGTCGAAGAAGGCGAAGCCAGTAAAGGTCGCCCAGCCGAACGTGGTGCCGCTGTTGAAGGTCGCCTCGATGAACGCGACATCGATGAAGGTCGTCGTGCCGAACATGCCTTCTTGCGTTGGGAGCATCGGTGTGCTCCGTGAGCGCGGAGGCACGTATGGTGCCGAAGTCGAAGGTGGAGTTGTTCGCGGCGGTTCGCCGGGACTCGCGGGTGGGCAACCTGTCGATACGTGCGCTGGCCCGTAAGTAACGCTGGCCCGTAAGTACGGCGTGCACCGCCGGTTGGTGCGTGAGGCGTTGATGTCGGCCTGGCCCGCGCCACGCAAGGAGTTGCCGGCGCGGCCGTCGTTGCTGGATCCGTTCAAGGACGCCATCGATGGCATGCTCCGCGAGGATCTGGGCGCTCCGCGGAAGCAGGGGCATGCCGCCAAGCGCATCAATGATCGGCTGCTGGCCGAGTACGGCGCGCACGTCGTGTCGTACTTCATGGTCAAGACGTACGTGGCTGCGCGTCGACCGCAGATCTGGGCGCAGGCCGGGCGCGGAGCACCTGAGGTGTTCATCGAGCAGTCGCACCTGCCCGGGCAGGAGGCCGAGGTCGACTTCGGCGAGGTCATGGTGGAGCTGGCCGGGGTGGCGTGCCCGTCGGCAAGATCCGCCATGACAACCTGCGCGCCGCGGTGGCCCAGGTGCTGGGCTTTCCCTGGCCAGGGTGGAGACCGACCGATGGGTGGCCTTCCGCTCGCACTACCGGCTGGAGGCCTTCCACTGCCGGCCGGGCAAGCAGGGCGCAAACGAGAAGGGCGGCGTGGAGGGCGAGGTCGGCTACTTCCGCCGCAACCATCTGGTGCCCGTCCCGCGGGTGAGTTCCGCCCATGCTCTCCCACGACCGCGTAGACCCGGCCATGTCTCGGGTCGCACGTTCGGATGTACGGGTCGGTGGCTTTCCCTGCGCGCCTATGGGTGGTCTTGCCGGTGTTGAGCTGTCACCAGGAACAGCCGGGTGGGCTGCTCGGATGGGAAGCTCCAGCGGTGGGGCTGGAGGCCCTTGTACCAGATCGAGTCACCGTCGTTGAGCTGGACGGCCTGCCAGTCGCGGAACTCGATGCGCAGGGTGCCGCCGATGACGACGATCAGGTCCTCGCCCGGATGCTCGAACCAGTCGCCCGCCGGGGTGTTCGGCATGGCTGTGACCTCGTTGGCCTTGATGAGGCCGTTCGGTTCGCCGGCCAGGAGCCTGAAGTCTCCGCCGGCGCCGCCTCGCTCGGTTCCGGTGAGCCGTGGACCGTCCCCTCTCCGGGTGATGACCAGGTCTCGTCCTGATGGTCGAGGGAGAAGATCCTGCGGGAGCACGTTAAGCGCTTGGGCCAGCCGGTAGAGCGTGGCAACGCTGGGAGCGGACCGCCCCGTCTCCAGGTGGCTCAGGAACGCCTGGGAAAGCCCAGTCGCTGAGGCGAGCGCCGTCATGGTGATCCCAGCCCGCCGGCGAGCCTCCCGGATCGTCGCGCCGATCTCCTGCTCCAGGCCGGGTGAGTCGGCGATGGGCGCTTCCTGGTGGGCCGAAGATGTCACGCGACCACCTTAACGTGTTGACATGAAATTAGTCGTAGTAATAATGTCGCCGCGTTCTACCTGCTGATGGCGGGTATCTCGTTGCGTCACAAATAAGGGGCCCTCGATGGGTGAACGCTTCGATGCACACGTGAAAGCCGCGGGCAAGCACCGCTATCCCTCCGACGTCGCGCTGCCCGGCATGCTGTGGGTGCGCGTCGTCCGCGCTCGCCATGCGCATGCCACCATCCGTGCGATCGACACCACTGCGGCACGTGAGACTCCTGGCGTCGCATGCGTTCTGACCGCCTCGGACGTTCCCGGGCTGAACGCCTTCGGCCTCGATGTGGCCGATCAGCCCGTGTTGGCATCGGACCTGATCCGCTTCCACGGCGAAGCGATCGCGATCGTGGCCGCCGACACCGACCAGCAGGCACGCCGCGCCGCCGACGCCGTGCTCGTCGATGCGGAGCCTTTGGAGGTGGTCTCGGACCCGCTCGAACCCGCAGACCTGTGTGGCCGGGTCGAGCTGGGAACAGGTGACATCGATGCCGCCCTGGCCGACGCCGATCTCGTGCGGGAGCTGACCTACCAGACGCCGCGCCAGGAGCACGCCTTTCTGGAGACCGAGGCCGGTTGCGCCTATGACGACGACGGCGTGCTGACCATCGTCGCCGGAGGGCAGAACCCCTTTCACGATCGCCGCCAGCTGGCCGCGATCCTCGGCGTGCCCGAGTCGAGACTCCGGGTGCTGCACCCGATGATGGGCGGGGCGTTCGGCGGCAAGGAGGACCTGAACGTTCAGCCGCTACTGGCGCTGGTGACCTGGCACACCGGCCGCCCCTGCCGGATGATGTACGACCGCCAGGAATCGATAGCCGCCGGGGTGAAGCGTCACTCTTTCCAGGTCCGGTACCGGATCGCGGCCACCAGCGCAGGCGACCTGGTGGCCGCCGACGTCGATTTCGTCGCCGAGGCGGGCGCCTACACCACGCTCAGCCCCGCCGTCGTCGGGCTCGCCGCGGAGCATGCCTGCGGGCCGTACGCCTTCGCGGGCACCCGGATCCGCGGCCGTGCGGCCTTCACCAACAACGGCAACGCCAGCGCGTTCCGCGGGTTCGGCAACCCCCAGATGGTCGCCGGCTTGGAGCAGTGCGTGGACATGCTGGCGCGGGACACCGGCCTGGGACCGATCGAATTCCGCCGCCGGAATCTGCTGCGGCCCGGCGAGGTGGCCGGCTTCGGCAGGCCCGTTCTCGGGACGCTGGGCATGGGCCGGGTCCTGGACGCCGCCCAGGCCAGCCCCCTGCTGACCGAGCCCATTCACTCGGAGACGCCCCACAAACGCCGCGGGGTCGGCCTAGCCATCGCATGGCAGGGGTTCGGCATGGGGGCCGGTGTGAAGGACAGGGCCCTCGTGCGCCTGGAACGGCTGGAAAGCGGGCGGATCCGGTTACACGTGAGCACTCCCGACATGGGCCAGGGAAACCTGTCCGCCTACATCCGGATCGCCGCCGACGAGCTGGGCGTCCCCGCGTCGTTGTTCGACATTGCCGACGGCGACTCCGACGGGCCCGACTCCGGATCGAGCAACGGCTCGCGCACCATGTTCACCGTGGGCTCGGCCGTACTGCAGGCAGCTCGGGAACTGCGCCGGACCGACGGCGGGCCGCTGAGCGTCGAAGGGCGGTTCGCGCCACGCCAGAGCGACCCCATCACGCCCGGTATCCCGCATGCCGCGTTCGCCTCCTCCGCGCAGATCGTGCTCGTGGAAGTCGACACCCTGACCGGCGAGGTCGATGTCCTGCGCGTCGAGCACTACCTCGACGCGGGCCGCGTCATCGACCGGGCGGGAGTCGAGGCTCAATCGGAGGGCGCGATCGCCCAGGGCCTCGGACTCGCCCTGCTCGAAGACGCCATCATCGAGGACGGCGAGCCGCGCACCACCAGGTTGTCGACCTACCTGATCCCGTCGGCGCTGGACGTCCCGGCCGACATCGTCACCTTCATCGTCGAAGAGCCCGAGCCGCTGAGCCCGCTGGGCGTGCGCGGGATCGGCGAGATAGGCATCAGCGCCACGGCCGCCGCGGTCGCCAACGCGATCTATGACGCCGTCGGCAGGAGATTCGCCCGCTTCCCCATCACTCCGGAACAGGTACTGGAAGCCCTCAGCTCATGACAGCCATCGAACTGACCATCAACGGCGCCGGCCACCAGGTGACCACCGACCCCCGCACGCTCCTGCTGCATGTCCTGCGGGAAGAACTGGGCCTTCGCGGCACCAAGTACGGCTGCGGCGAAGGCGAATGCGGCGCGTGTACCGTGCTGATCGACGGCCGCCCGCTCAACGCCTGCCTCATACCCGCGGGACGCGCAGACGGCGCTCGTGTCGAGACCATCGAGGGAATCGCCGGCACCGAGACCGGCCAGACCGTGATCAAGGCCCTCTGCGAGCAGGGCGGAGTCCAATGCGGCTTCTGCACGCCGGGATTCGTCGCCAGCATCACGGCCGGAGGCGACCTTTCGGGAAACCTGTGCCGCTGCACCGGGTACATCAAGATCCGCGCGGCGGTCCGTCAGGTGCTCGACCAGATCGAGCCCCGGCCGCCATCGCCGCCAGGTCCACGCCGTGCCATCCTCGGCCCGGCCTACGCGCGCCCGGCCACCGTCGCCGACGCGTTGCGCCTGCTCGCCACGGACGCCCCCTGGCGAATCCTCGCCGGTGGAACCGACCTGCTCGTCCAGCACGAGCACCGTCTCGAACGCCTGAGCCTGCTCGACATCACGGCCATCGCCGACTTTCCCGCCCTCACAGAAACCAGCCAGTCGGTCGTCATACCCGCGCTCGCCACCTACACCGACCTGCGAACCTCGCCGACCGTCCTGCGCTGGGCCGGGCCGCTCGCGACCGCGGCCGCCCTCGTGGGAGGACGGCAGATCCAGAACGCGGGCACCGTGGGCGGCAACATCGTCAACGCCTCGCCCGCAGGCGATGCCATCCCGGCGCTCCAGGTGCTGGGAGCACGCATCCACCTGCGATCACCACACGAGGCCAGGACCGTCCCGATCTCGCGGTTCTTCACCGGTCCTGGCCGCACCCGCCTCGCCAAGGGCGAGCTCGTCACCCACATCGAGATCCCCAAGACGCCGCCGACTGACCTGATCTGGTTCTTCGACCGGGTGGGAACCCGCCGCGCCCAAGCGATCACGAAGGCTTCGGTCGCCTTCCGCGCGCGCCGGCACGAGAGCGGGCTCGCGGACGTCAGCATCGCGCTCGGCGCGGTCGGGCCCACCGTGCTGGAGGCTCCAAAAACCGCGGCCTTTCTCGAACGCGGTCCGCTCACAGAGGAACGTCTCCGCCACGCCGCAGACCTTCTCGGCCGCGAAGCCCAGCCCATCGACGACATCCGCTCCACCGCCCGCTACCGGCGCCGTGCCGTGGCCGGGCTGCTGCTCCGCAACCTTCTCCCACTGGCGGGAAGGCCACCTTGCTCATGAGACTCGATACCCCGGCGCTGTCGGGTGTGTCCGTACGGCTGGAACCACTCGCGATGAGCCGTGTACCCGTTCTTGCTCAGGCCGTGGAGGAGGACCGGTCCTCCTACGCCTTCACCCTGGTTCCCCCGTGCGCAGGAGGCGGCATCTTACCTGCGAACCCAGCACTCTGGCGAGGGGTTGCCCCCCTTCGCGTAGATCCGCGCGACCGACGGAAGGCGGCGGGATGCACCGCGTTCTGGGATCCGCACCACTGGCCTGGCCGCCAGGACCTGCGCGCGGTGGAGGCCGACTGGACCTGGCTGGCCGCCTCCGCGCAGGGCACCACCATCAGCGCCGAGACCAGACTGCTGCTGTTCACCCACGCCTTCGAGGTGCTGGGCGTGACCCGCGTCGGCCTGAAGACCGACGCCCGCAACCAGCGCTCTCGCCGGGCGCTGGAGCGCCCGAGCTTCGAGGGCGTGCTGCGCAGTTGGTCACCGCCCTGGGCGCCGGGCGAGGAAGGCCTGTTGCGAGACTCGCCCATGTTCTCGTTGATCGCCACGGAATGGCCTGCCGTCGAGGCGGCCCCGCAGGACCGCCTCGCCGAATCTATTGGAGAAGTGCGATGACTGTGCCAAAGCCGATGTTCGCCGAGATGTTCGTCGACGAGAACGCCGATCCCAGGATCGACGTGCCGGCCGGAGGGGCGGAGAAGGCCATGCTCGCCGCCTTCCTGCGCTGGCACCGGCAGACGCTCATGCTGAAGTGCGCCGAACTGGACCCGCAGGCCCTCGCTCGGCGGCCGGTGTCCTTCTCCGGCCTGTCGCTGCTGGGCCTCGTGCGACACCTGGCCGACGTCGAGCGCCGCTGGTTCCGCCGGGACCTGGCCGGGCAGGCGGTCGAACCGTACTTCGCCACCCAGGACCACCGGGACGCGGCCTTCGACAATGCTGCACCCGATGCCGAGATGGTCGCCCAGGCCTGGCGCCTATGGCAGGAGGAAGTCGACTTCGCCGACCGTTTCGTGGCCGAGGCGGAGAACCTGGAAGTGACCGGTGAGGATCCCTGGAAGGGCACGATCACCCTGCGATGGGTGCTGGTGCACATGGTGGAGGAATACGCGCGGCACAACGGCCACGCCGACTTCCTCCGGCAGGGCATCGACGGCGCGGTTGGCCTGTGAATGGGCATCGAAGGGTGGGCCGAGACCGGGCGCGCGGTTGCGCCGGTCAGGATGACCGCGGGCGGATGGCGGATCGTCAGCCGGTGGCGCCGTCGGCACGTGCTCAGGTCTGGGCCAGCCGGTAGGAGTCTGTGCCGGTTTCGATGATGGTGGCGTTGAAGGTGAGTCGATCGATCGAGCCACCCGGAACCCTGGAAACCGTCATCCATCAGCGCGGACCCGCAGATCCTGACGATTGGTGATCAAGCCCGCCGCCCGTTTCCGCTGTATTCCGGTGGGACCGCTACAAGGCGTTGCGTTGACCGCTTGACCCGCACCGATGAGAGGGCGCAAGCGTCCTGCGAGCAACAGCGTGGTCCGACCGGGGACTGAGAGCCCGGTGTCTATGCCTTGCTCGCGACCACCATATAGTTCTCGGCCTTGAGATCGAACGTGCTCACTTCCGTCCGGAGTCCGACCCGGTGCAGCTCGACTTCGAGTTCCTCGTACCGGTAGGGCCAGCAGGACAGCAGTTCCGAGCGGACAAGAACCAGCCCAGTCGCATCAACTTGCGCGATCGCAATCTCGATGTGGTGCTCCTCCTCCCAATGCGGCGCAATCTCCCAGCGGTAGACCACGACGGCATCGCGACCGTTCCGGCGGACGAGTCGGTCACTGATGTCCAGCCGGGAACCTCTGGCCCTCACGAGTTCCCAAGTGCGGGATGTGAGCACCAAGCGCCCGCCAGGGCGCAGAAGCCGTGACATCGACTCCAGAGCAGCACCCCTGCCTGTCGCGCCCGCGGCATGGTGAAGCGAGTTGCCGACGCAGAACACCATGTCGAACGTGTCGTCCTCGAAATGGTCGGGCAACTCTTCCCAGTTCGCCCGCATGGCCCGGACGGATGCCCCGAACTCCTCAGACAACTCTGCGGTCCGACGAACCATCGCTTCGCTGGCGTCAGTTGCAACAACCTGCATGCCACGACCGGCGAGGCCAACCGCCAGCTGTCCGGTTCCGCACGAACAGTCGAGGACGTGAGCGTTCGACGGCAGGAGACTGAGGACGTCATCGAACGACGCGGCGAACTCGGCTGGAGGCAACTTCGCATCCGAGATGAGCCATTCATACACCTCGGCAAGCACGTCATAATCCGTCACAACCACTACCTCCGTCACGCGGCAGACTCACGGCGGGACGTCAGTCCATCATCGGAGCAAGCCGGGCACCAATGGTTTTCGCAAGGACAGCCCGTCCGCGCATGCCGCGCGGTGGACGGGCCGGCACACGCAGGTCCGGGGAGCGACGCAGCGCGCCGTGATCGACTGTGCGCGCGGGGGCGTCTGCGAGCCGGTCGTCCGGCGCCCCCGCGGGGCCAGAAGATCGCCTGAGCGCGGAACCGGAAAGCCGTACGACCAGATCCAGCACCACATCGAACGATCTTGAAAAGGTGCAGCAGCAAGATGGTGGATCTGGGGCCATGATCTCCAACAGCCGATCGCCTCCCGCGAGTCGGTCGCCGCGCTGGCCGGGCGGGCCGCCGAGCTCGGCCAGGTCCGCCGCGTAGTGCACACCGCCGGGCTGTCCCCGGTCCAGGCTCCTGTGCCGGCCGTGCTGGCGGTGGACCTGCTGGGGGTTGCGCTGGTGCTGGAGGAGTTCGGCACGGTCGTCGCCGACGGCGGGGCGGGGCTGGTCATCGCCAGCATGGCCGGGCACTTCCACCCTCCCTTCGCCGCCGAGGACGCCCGCCAACTGGCCACCGCCCCGGCCGATGAGCTGCTGTCGCTGCCGATCGCCGCCGCGTCCAACTTCGCCGATTCCGGGCACGCCTACGCTTTTGCCAAGCAGGCCAACGTACTGCGCGTCCAGGCCGCCAGCAGCGCGTGGGGCGAGCGGGGCGCCCGCGTCAACTCCATCAGCCCGGGTGTCATCGCCACCCCGATGACGCACGCCGAGCTGAGCGGGGAGAACGGCGCCGCCATGCAGGCGATGATCGACGCCTCCAACGCCCGGCGGCTGGGCACCCCGGCCGACATCGCCGCCGCCGCCGAGTTCCTGCTCAGCCCGGCCGCGAGCTTCATCTCCGGCACCGACCTGCTGGTGGACGGCGGCGTCACCGCCGCGGTTCGCTCCTGCCGCCTCGGCTGACTCGCGGGGCCATGCTCAGCGCCCGAGCTGACCCGCCATGATCTGCGATGACGGGAGCGATCAACGCCCCGCCTGAATGCAGCACTCTGGCAGGCCGCTGACCAGCGAGAACGAGCGACGGGATAAAATGGAGTCACCCCCGCACCGCCGGGTCCGTGCCAGGGCCCAGCCACGGAGGTGAGTGCGTCATGGTGTTCGACCAGGCAGATCTACGCGAGCTGGCGGCCTTCGGCGACGAAGTCGGTGTGCTGTCGTTCTACACCACGATGGAGCCGGGCACGCAGGCCGGGCGCACCCGGCTGCGCAACGAGATCGCCGCGCTGCGCCAGGAGCTGTCCGCGGACCCCGACCACGAGCGTGCCAGGCTCGCGGGCCTCCGTCTCGACCTGCTGGAGCCGCGGATCGACGAGCTGCTCGACCCGGCCGGTCCCGGTCTCGGGCGCGCCCTGTTCGCGCAGGTGGCAGGTGAGGAGGTCCGTACCGAGTGGGTCCAGCTCCCGGTGGGCGACCTCGCCACCCTCAGGGAGCACGCTTATCTGCTGCCGCTCGTCACCGCTGTTCAGGCCGACAGGCCCGCCGGGGTGGCCAGGGTGGGGCGTGACGGCGTGCGGCTGTTCGACTACCGCTACGGCCTGACCGACGAGCTGGAGCCGGTCACCTTCAACCTGGCGACCGCGGGCTCGTCCGGCGGGGGGTCGACGACGCTGCCCAGGCTCTCGCGGGGCGGCATCCACCCCGACCGCTTCGACCAGCGCGTCGAGGAACATCTGGCCAGGTTCCTGCGCGAGTCGGCCCCGCACGTGGCCGGGCACGCTCGGCGGCTGGGCTGGGAGACGCTGCTGTTGGTGGGCGACCCCCGCGACACCTCGGTGCTGAGCGAGGCGCTGCCGGCCGGCACGGAGATCATCCAGGTGGACGCCGTGCTCGATCACGCCCTGTCGCCGCCGGAGGTGCTGGAGTTCGTGCGCCCCGCTCTCGACGAGGCGCGGGCCCGGCATGACGCCGCGTTGGCCGTGCGCGCCCGGGACCTGGCCCTATCGGGCGGCAACGGCGCGGTCGGCCTCGACGACATCCTCTCCCTGCTGCGGCAGGGCCGGGTCGAGCACCTGCTGCTCGATGACGCCGGCGGGTGGAAGGCCGCGCCGCCCAAGCCCGTCGCTCCCGAGGATCTGGAGGAGGAGATGATCGAGCTCGCCCTCGAGCACGGGGGCGAGGTCACCGTGCTGGAGAGCGGGGCGGCGGGCGAGCTGGCCGAGGCGGGCGGAGTGGCGGCGATGCTGCGCTGGTGAGCGGTCGTCGCGATGCCCCGCGCTGACGGTGACCGCCGTCAACGGTACCGCTCGGAAGAGTGGTTACAGCGCGCCCGCAAGCTCGTCGACAAGGGCGGCCGCCTCGCGCTCTCCCGCCCGCACGGCGCCCTCGAAGTAGCCGTTCCAGATGTCGGCGGTCTCGGTCCCGGCGAACCGCAGGCCCTCCCACGGCGCGAGTAGGGCGTCGCGGTAGACGTGCATGGTGCCGACCGCGAAGCTGCCGGAGAAGCAGCCACCGGTGTGGGGCTCGGCGTCCCAGTCGAACTCGATGAAGTCGACAGGTTGTCTCAGGTGCTCGTCGTCGAGCCGGTCGGCGATCTCGGCGAGCAGCAGCTCTTGGCGAGCACCTGCGTCCAGCCCGCGGATGCGAGTGGCGTCGTGCCCGTACACGAAGAACGTCAGCACGCCCTGGGCGGTGCCGGGAACGGAGTTGTCCACAGCTTCGGTGATCAGGCCCGTGGAACTGGTGAACGCCCCCGACCTGCCCTGGTCGTTCCACAGCGGCGTGGCGTAGACGGCGTGGAACTTCATCGCGTCGCCCGGCAAGACGTTGCGCACCGCGCGGCGCTTCGTCCCCGGCATCGCCGGGCTGATCTCGATGCGGTTCAGCACCACCGGGGGCACCGTGACGATCACCCGGTCTGCGGTGAACTCGCGACCGTCCCGCGCGTGAGCAGTCCAGGGCGCGGCCACCTGGCCACGGGTATCGCGGGTCAGCGACGCGACGTCGAACCCGAGCACGACCGGCTCGGCGAGCGCCTCGGCCATGTGCTGCGCGATCGCGAACGGACCACCGATCACGCGGTCCTGCTGGGCGCCGCCCACGGTCTTGAGCATCGAGTCCACGCCGCCGCCGGAGTGCAGGTAGAACAGGATCTGCAGCATGGACACCTGACTGGCGTCCGTGGCCAGCAGCCCCCCTGCCAGCTGGCGGGAGGCATAGGCGGCGCGCTCCGCGTCGGTGCGGTCGGCGAGCCAGGTGTGCAGGGTCTGGGAGTCGAGCTCCGCGGCGTCGGGGGTGAGCGAGGGGCGCTCCAGGTCCACGGTTCGGGCGAGGCGGTCGAGCTCGGCGTAAATCGCGGACACCTCGGCGTCGGGGCCGGCGTTGCGTTGGCCGCCCAGGAACGCGAACCTCTCCCCCACCTCGCGCAGAGGGAAGGTCTTCACACCGTACTGTGCGGCGAGCTCGTACATGCGGGTCTGGCCCGGGCCGAACCACTGACCGCCGAGGTCGATCTGGAGCCCGCCGTCGAGGTAGCGCGTGAATGTGCGCCCGCCTACGCGATCGCGCGCCTCCAGGACGCGGACGTCCACGCCGGCGGCGTCCAGCCGGTGCGCGGCAGCGAGCCCTGAAAAGCCCGCCCCGATGACAAGAACCTGAGAGTCGACCATGTTCATATGGTCACGCAGGGCAGCAATCATCACGATCTGTGGATCAAGATCTTGAAGCGGGGATCGACGGCTCCTCGATCCCCGATGACTCCTCGGACCGCTCGATGAGCTCGCCTTTGCGAAGGTGGCCCCGGCGCGGACCAGGGCGACCAGGTGCGGCGCATCGACCGCCCGCGCCGAGGTCCTGCCAGTGCGGGCGGTGGAAGCCGAATCGGGGGCCTTCACTCTCACGCGCCCAGCAGATCGCCACGTCGGTCACGCCGCTGCCGGAGCCAGCGCGGAGAGCGGCGGTGATCTACCTCCTGCTCAGCCCGCGCACAGCCATCGGCAGGGTATTGAGCTTGATCAGCTTCTCCTGCTCTTCGGGATCATCGTCGGCCAGCACCCCGCCGAACCCGAGCCACTTGGAGAAGCCGCAGCGCCGATGCGCCGATGTACCTATGCATCTGCGATGTACGGGTCCGCCTGGGTTGCCGAAAGATCTTGGCTGAGGCTGGCCGATCGGCAGACTTCGGTGACGTCGCCGGCGGGGGTCGCCTGCCAGGCCCTCGCGCCCAACAGGTTCCTCTCAGCTCAGCCAGCCGCATCCTGGCCCCGGTCAGTCAGCTACTGATCTCTGCGTTTGGCGTTCTCGCCAACGATCTGTCACACCTCGGCATTACAGCGAAGACGGCCGTCCGGCAGACCAGGGTCTAGGTGCTAGATCCCTGGTCAAGGCGGGTTGTCGGGTTGTCGGCTCTAGGCCAGCCTCTAGGTCTAGACGAGTAAGTCCTAAGTGGCCGCGGTGCTGAGTGTGTGCATGACGAAGGGTGTTGACGATCGGTTTGTGAAGACAGACCTCAACACCCTTCTCACCGCACTGTACGTCAGAATCGATGACTGGCTCGGCAACCGGCCACGATGGGGACGTAAGCCGAAGCTGACCGACGCCGAACTGCTTACCCTGGCCGTGGCTCAAGTTCTGCTCGGCATCCACTCCGAGGCCCGCTGGCTGCGGTTCGTCCCCGAGCACCTGCCCGGCGCCTTCCCCTACCTGCCCGGCCAATCCGGCTACAACAAACGTCTGCGCAAGGCCCTGCCACTCGTCAAGCAAGCGATCCGGGCATTGGCTCAGGACACTGACCTGTGGAGCGATCCGGTATGGGTGGCCGACTCCACACCGATCGAGTGCGGGCGCTCTCGCCCTACCACTCAGCGCTCGGACCTGGCCGGCTGGGCCGGCTACGGCTACTGCCGTTCCCACTCGCGCTGGTTCTGGGGGCTGCGCCTGCACCTGATCTGCACGCCCGCCGGCCTGCCGATCACCTGGGCCCTGGCCACCCCTAACATCGACGAACGGCAGGTGCTGATGGCCATCTGCGAACACGATCCGCACCTGCTCGCCGACCGTCCTGGCCTGCTGATCATCGCTGACAAGGGCTACGTCTCCGCCGAACTGGACGCCTTCCTGGCCGAGCGCGGCGTGCGGCTGCTGCGCCCGTCCTACCGCAACCGCACACCCCGTCCCGGCGAGCACCTGCTCAAACCGATCCGCCAGCTCATCGAGTCCGTCAACGACACCCTCAAAGACTCTGTTGGCCGATTCAGTGGTCAAGCCGCCCGTGCGAGGACGAGTTTGGCGAAGTGGCTGGTGCGGGTGGCACCAAGGGGTTGGCCCGCCCACCAGGCATTGAGGCGAACGAGGTTGAGGGCGGTGGCGGTGAACAGGTGCCCGAGGTGAGTCTTGGATAGGCCGATGTAGCGGCTGGTGCGGATTTCGGATCTATGCACGGCCTGGAAGATGGTTCCTTCCACGCCCGCCCTGACCCCGTAGCGGACTTTGAACTCCTCGGTGTGCTGTTCTCGTCGCCGTGCATCCTGCGCTTCTTGCAGAGGCCGGGCCAGGAGTTGGAGCCCTCGCCCCCAGCGCGGACTGGTGGTGCGGGTGCACGCCGCGCGCAGTGGACACGGATCGCAGTCGGTGCGGCGGAAGAAGACCTGGACGATGGGCACGCCCCGGACGGTGTGCTGCTGGGCGGACCACACCGCACTGGTATGGCCTTGCGGGCAGGTGACCCGGCGGGCGTCCCAGTCGATAGTGAAGGCATCCTGCGCAAGCGCTGGCGCCTGCCGGCGCTGCCGGGAGACGTCGATACGGACCGGCCCCACCAGGTCCAGCCCGTACTCGGCCCGAGCCTGGACCAGTAGCGTTGCCGAGGTGTAGCCATAGTCCACCAGGTGCTCATCGGGCAGCAGGCTGCGCCCTCGCAGAGCCTGGTGAATGGGTGCGGTCATCTCGGTGTCGGTCACGGTTGCCGCGGTGGTGGCGACGTTGGTGATCACGTGGGGTGCGTCGGGCTCACATGTTTCGGAGAAATGGACCTTGTAGCCGGTCCAGCCCATACCGCGTTTGATGCTGTAGCGGGCCTGCACGTCATACGGCGTCACCAGGCGCATCGCGCCCGGCGGGAGGTCCTTGCCTTCCCGCCAGCGCACCCCCTTGTCATCGCGGTGATACTGCTGGATCCACACCTTGCGCAGCACCTGCACCGCTGGCAGCTCCCGCAGCCAAGGCGGGGCGGAGCGCGCATGGACGGCCTCCAGCAGCGTGAAACCGTCCATGCCAACCTGCCGGGCCCACGCGGTGCGGGCATCATCGCTCTTCGGGAACCGATAGCCCTCACAGCGGGCCTGGTACCGCTCGCTCCAGTCCGGCACCATCATGCTGGCCAGCCAGCCCGGGGCCGCCACCGCCAGAGCCTCCAGCGCCGCACGCATGGTTTCCCCGACGAACTCCATCCGGTTCAAGCGGCGCACGGCCGCCAGCACGTGGGTCGAATCGGTGCGCTGCCGCCCGCCGGCCCGCAGCAGGCCCATCCCGGACAGACGCTCCAGCAGCGTGTCCAGGATGCGTTCCTCCAGGCCATGAGCGATCAGCCGGTCCCGGAACTCGCTGAGCACCGAGAAGTCGAACCCCGGATCGTCCAGCTCCAGACCTAGGCAGTACTTGACATCGATCCGCCCCCGCACGGCATCGGCCGCCTGACGATCGGTCAGCCCCTCAGCGAACTGCAGCACCGAGACCATCGCCAATTGCCCCGGCGACAGCGCCGGCCCACCACGCCGCGGGAACGCGCAGGCGAACTGCTCGTCACGAAACAGCGGACCCAGCTCATCGCGGATCCGCATGGCCAGGCAGCTCTTGGGGAACGCCGCCCACGCGATACGGGCAGTCTGCTCAGGAATCTGACGTG
This sequence comes from Nonomuraea thailandensis, assembly GCF_024172165.1. GTDB lineage: Bacteria > Actinomycetota > Actinomycetes > Streptosporangiales > Streptosporangiaceae > Nonomuraea > Nonomuraea thailandensis. Next base: position 4,957,975 of record NZ_JAMZEB010000002.1, read on the forward strand.
CGGGCCGAGGGTGCAGAGACATGGCGAAGCTCTCCATCTTCCCCGCGGCCCAGGTCCAGCTTCCTCCGGGGACCGGGGATCATCAACTGGAATCGGCCAACAGAGTCCTCAAAGGCCAGCTCGACCTGGAACTGCACGGCGGCCGTACAGTCACCGGCGTGGGCGCCCGGATCGCCCAGCGCATCCTGGCCCTGACCGCCGCCATCTGGCACAACCGCCACACCGGCCAGCCCATCACCCGATCACTGATCGCCTACGACCACTGACTTAGGACTTACTCGTCTAGAGGGTTTCGTTCGAGGACTCACGGTGGTCCCCTCGCCTGTGCCGGGCGCCGTATTCGGCGTTGCCGTTACCGGGCGTCAGGCCGCGCCCCGCCCCGTCCAGCAAGCACTTCGGGGATAGCTCCACATCCTAGGAAGGGTCCCCGATCATGCGCGCGCCCCCCGACCCAGCGGCGGCCCGGCATTGACGGGTTCCGTCCCCAGAACACCTGAACAACGCCCGGCTCTCACACAAGTGCCGCTTTACGGCCACCACCGTCCGTGAGGCGGAATGGCGCGCCTGGCCTTGTCTCGTTTCCCGGCCGCACGGGACGGTCACGCAAGAGGGTTCAGGCGTAACCAACCTCATGAGACGGCACATCTTGCTAGTGGAACTTCGTGCTTCGATCGACGATGGCAACCTCCCGCACATATCGCTCGGTCATATGCATGTCCGTCACACCCAGGTCCGGGTTGCGCAGGTCCGCGCCGCTCAGGTCCGCGCCGCGCAGGTCCGCGCCATACAGGCTCGTGCCGTTCAGGACCGCGCCGTGCAGGTTTGCGCCGCGCAGGTCCGCGCCGTTCAGGTACGCGTCGCTCAGGTCCGCTCCGATCAGGCGCGCATCGCGCAGCTTCGCTCCGACCAGGGCCGCGTCGCGCAGGCCCGCTTCGGCCATGTCCGCGCCGCTCAGGTCCGCGCCGCGCAGGTCCGCGCCGCTCAGGTTCGCGCGGAACAGGTTCGCGCGAGGGAAGCGCACGTGGGAGAAGTCCGCTTGAGAGGTGATGCTTGCATCGTGGTTGGCCAGAGCGGGCGCGATGGTTAAGGCGGCGAATACATCGGCTTCAGGCCGAATGCTCGGAATGGTTCTGAGCTTTTCGTGGGCGATGGTGCACTGCGTGGGCAAAGTCGTCTTGCCGGCGGCCGGGGTGCAGGCGTCGCGGCCGCGAACGAACGCGGCCAGCACATTGCGGATGGTGTCGCGGTCGCGGGGGGAGTCGGTGGCCAGGCGCTGCAGGGCGTAGATGCCGGCCAGGCGCACGTCCCGCTTGTCGGAGCCGAGCTGCTCGGCGGCCTTGGTGTACCTGTCGGTGATCTGCCCCTGCTCGGAGACCGCCAGAGTACGGGAGGTGTACACCAGGCCGGCGCCGGTGAACACCAGGCCGCCGACCACCACCAGGCCCGTGGCCGCCTGGAGCAGTATGTGCCGGGCATTGCTGACCATCTCGATCCGCTCGGCCACGGTCAGTGCCTTGCGCTCCTCCACGCTCAGCGGCGCCCCTTCTCCGGCCAGGCGCCGCGCGGCCGGGCCCATCAGGGCGGCGAGCATCCCGCCGACCGCCACCGCCACTGCGGTCCCGCCCAGTGCCCAACGTGCCCAGTCCGGCACCGGCACCGCCACGGCCGCCCACGCGCAGGCTGCGATCACCATCGCAGCCAGGATCACGCCTGCTGATCGCCGCACTCGCCCGGAAAGCCGCGGAGATGGGGGAGAGGCCGGCTCCGCATCGGCAGCAGGCTCGAGGGCGGCAGACTGGGCCGCGGCGCGGGCGGCCCGGCGGGCCCGGGCGGCGACGGCTGATGCGATGACCGCACGCGGCGGCACACGGGGGGATCGGATTGCCATAGATCAATTCCACCGCACAGCGGCCCCGGCTGCTGTGCGGTGGAAGGCTGCTGAAAGATTTGGAACGGGATCCGGCGGAAGGCAGCTACGCCGGCTTGTGAGAAGAGCCGTTCCCGCTGGTTAACGATCAGTAGAGCGGCGATCTTTGCATCGCGGGTGCCGTCCCGAAACCTCCTCCCTGACCCTGTCAATAAACGGTGTTATTGGGGTTATTGACAAGGTGATGTTGTTGAAGGAGTTTTTGAAGGCATTTCGGGCCCCCTGAGGGCCGGTTGGGCGAGTCTTCAAAAAACGATCGTTAAATGAAGGCCATCACCCACCACCCGACTCCATCCCCTCCGCCTCCCCCGTCCAGTACGCGAGGTTGGCCCGGGTGGTCAGGGTTTCGGGGTGTTCGGCGCCCAGGACGTGTTCGCGGGTGGGGAGCAGGGCGGCGTACTGGTCGCGGGCGGCGGCCGCGTCCCCCGCCTCCCCCGTCCAGGAGGCGAGGTTGTGCCGGGTGGTCAGGGTGGAGGGGTGTTCGGCGCCCATGACGCGCTCGACGGTGGGGAGCAGGGCGGCGTACTGGTCGCGGGCGGCGGCCGCGTCCCCCGCCTCCCCCGTCCAGTGGGCGAGGTTGTGCTGGGTGGTCAGGGTGTCGGGGTGTTCGGCGCCTAGGACGTGTTCGCGGGTGGGGAGCAGGGCGGCGTACTGGTCGCGGGCGGCGGCCGCGTCCCCCGCCTGCCCCGTCCAGTGGGCGAGGTTGCCCCGGGTGATCAGGGTTTCGGGGTGTTCGGTGCCTTGGACGTGTTCGCGGGTGGGGAGCAGGGCGGCGTACTGGTCGCGGGCGGCGGCCGCGTCCCCCGCCTCCCCCGTCCAGCGGGCGAGGTTGCCCCGGGCGGTCAGAGTCTCGGGATGCTCGGCGCCCAGGACGCGTTCGCGGGTGGGAAGCAGGGCGGCGTACTGGTCGCGGGCGGCGGCCGCGTCCCCCGCCTGCCCCGTCCAGTGGGCGAGGTTGCCCCGGGTGATCAGGGTTTCGGGGTGTTCGGCGCCCAGGACGTGTTCGCGGGTGGGGAGCAGGGCGGCGTACTGGTCGCGGGCGGCGGCCGCGTCCCCCGCCTGCCCCGTCCAGTGGGCGAGGTTGGCCCGGGTGATCAGGGTTTCGGGGTGTTCGGCGCCTAGGACGTGTTCGCGGGTGGGGAGCAGGGCGGCGTACTGGTCGCGGGCGGCGGCCGCGTCCCCCGCCTGCCCCGTCCAGCGGGCGAGGTTGCCCCGGGTGGCCAGAGTGTCGGGGTGTTCGGCGCCTAGGACGTGTTCGCGGGTGGGGAGCAGGGCGGCGTACTGGTCGCGGGCGGCGGCCGCGTCCCCCGCCTGCCCCGTCCAGTGGGCGAGGTTGCCCCGGGTGATCAGGGTTTCGGGGTGTTCGGTGCCCAGGACGTGTTCGCGGGTGGGGAGCAGGGCGGCGTACTGGTCGCGGGCGGCGGCCGCGTCCCCCGCCTCCCCCGTCCAGCGGGCGAGGTTGCCCCGGGCGGTCAGAGTCTCGGGATGCTCGGCGCCCAGGACGCGTTCGCAGAGGGGGAGCAGGGCGGCGTACTGGTCGCGGGCGGCGGTCGCATCCCCCGCCTCCCCCGTCCAGGAGGCGAGGCTGTTACGGGTGATCAGAGTCTCGGGATGCTCGGCGCCCAGGACGCGCCCGCGGATGGGAAGCAGGGCGGCGAGTTGGTCGCGGGCGGCGGCCGCGTCCCCCACCTGCCCCGTCCAACGGGCGAGTTGATTCCGAGTAGTCAAAGTGTGCGGGTGCTCGATGCCCTGGATGCGTTCGCGGAGGGGGAGCAGGGCGGCGAGTTGGTCGCGGGCGGCTTCCGCGTCCCCCGCCAGGCCCGTCCAAACGGCGAGGTTGTGCCGGGTGGTCAGGGTGTCGGGGTGTTCGGCGCCCAGCGTTGCCGCTGCGTAGGAGTAGAGGTCCTGCTGGAGCTGGACCGCGGTGCTGTAGTCACCGCTGGCGCCGAGGTAGGCAGCCAGCCGGCGTAGGCCAGGGGTGCCTGGTGGCAGCACGCTGCGGGCGTGCGGGAGAAGTGCTCGATAGGCAGGCCAGGCCTCGATCGTGTCGGGGTCGTCGGGGAGGGCGGCCAGGATCAGGTCCGCAGCGACCTGGCGGCTGTGGTCGCGCTGGTCGGGGGTGAGTTGGTGCAGGGTGACGGCCTGGATGAGGCGGTGCACGCTGACCAGGTCCTCCGGCTCGCCGGGCTGGAGGCCAGTAGGACTGGGCGTCAGGATGATCAAGCTGTAGGACTGCAGCAGTGCCAGTGCCTCGCCGACCTGGAGCGGGTCGGCCTCCGGCAGGGCGTCCAGGACGGAGCAGGGCAGGTTGTCGGGGGCGTAGCAGGCCAGCAGGTTGAGCACGCGGATGGCCAGCGGGTTGATCTCGTGGATGCGGGCGTGGCTGAGGGTGAGCACCTTGGCCACCACGCGTTCGGCGTCGCCGCCGGCGGGTGTGGCGGTGGCGTACATGCGGGCCGGGACGTCCTTGAGCAGCTCGAGGTACCGGGTCAGGGTCATGCGGGGGGTGCGGGCGATGTAGGCGCCGGCCTGGGTCAGCGCCAGCGGCAGATCCCCCAGCTGCTCGGCCAGGTCCTGCAGCGCGCCGGTGTTGGCGGCGTCCGGCGGGCCGATCAGGCCGGCCAGCAGCGCGGTCGCGGCCGGGCGGGACAGTAGCTCCAGCCGGACGGGGGTAATGTCGAGGTGCTGCCAGCCGATGTCGCGGCGGGTGGTGATCAGCACGTGGCCGTGGGTCAGGCGGGCCAGGTACGGCTCGACGTCGGCGACTTCCTCGACGTTGTCGAAGACGACCAGCCAGCCGGGGTGGGCGGCCAGCCAGCTCACCGCCCAGGCGGCGGCCTCTTCTACGGTGGCCTGCTCGGCGGCGACGGAGTCGATGCCGCACGTCAGTGCCTGGGCCAGGGCGGCCAGCCCGATGCGGATGCGGTCGGGGCTGTCGGCGTCGATCCACCACACCAGCCGGTAGTCGGCGCGATGGCGGTGGGCGTACTGCAGCGCCAGCTCGCTCTTGCCGACGCCGCCCAGCCCGAGCACGGCCTGACTGATCACACCCGTTCCGGGCTTGTCGTCCAGGGCTCGGCGAAGGTCACCTAGTGCTGTGTCGCGGCCGACGAAGGCTGCGGCCGGACGGCGCGGCAGACCGTTCAACCCTGGCGGAACCGGCACGCGCTCGGCGTGGGGAAGGGGCCGGCGCGGCACGGAGGAGTCGTGGTGGATGGACAGGTCGCCGGCTGCTTGATACATGGGGCTCTGCCCTGAGCTCTTGGCCTGTAGCTGTACGTTCCTCGCCTGGTCACCGCTGGAGGAGATGCCGGTGTTGTCGCCCGCGCTCGACATGCATCCAGAATGCTCCCCAACCGCATGCATCCGGACTGATAGTGACGAACGCGTGACCTGCCTGCGGCTACACCCCCGTCACATCCCTCGCCGCTCCCACCCGCCGACTGCATCGTTTAGCCCCCGGTCACCGGACGTATTCGCGGACTACCTATCTGAGACGGCGTCGCCGCAGGTCGAGATCTCGCCTGGGGGCGGATCGTGGTTGTCCGGTGAGCGTTCCCCTAACGGACACTCGCGGGAGATTGGTGAACAGTCTTCATCTAACGATCGGTAAATGAAGCACCATCACCCACCACCCGGCTCCCTCCCTCCGCCTCCCCCGTCCAGCGGGCGAGGTTGGCCCGGGTGGTCGGGTGTCGGGGTGCTCGATGCCCCGGACGCGCTCAACGATGGGGAGCAGGACGGTGAGGGGGAGCAGGGCGGCGACCGCGTCCCTCGCCTGCCCCGTCCAGACGGCGAGGTTGTGCCGGGCGGTCAGAGTCTTGGGGTGCTCGGCGCCCAGCATGGCCACTGCGTGGGTGCAGAGGTCCTGCTGGAGCAGTCACGCCGGGACGATCTTGAGCGATTCCACCACGGTGTGGACGTCGGGCCACAGATGCCGGTGGGTGTCGGGAATGGTGATCCACAGAACGGCCGGGCGCGGGCGGCCGGTGTCCACGGCGATCGCGACGGACAGCTCCTGAGCGGCCTCGCGTCCGTCCGGGCTCGGCGGCATCCGCATCATCCTGGCCAGCAGCCAGCCGCGGTGTACGGGCTGGGAGGCGATGTCCTGGCCTGTCGTACCGGCCGGGAACGCGCCGGCCTGCTTGTGGTCGAGCATCGCGCGGGCGGCGTCGTACATGCTGTCGCCGACGTCGAGCTCGGACCACAGGTGCTGGGAGTCCAGGTCGGCCCACCACTCGCGGTCGCCGTCCGGTCCGTACGTCTCGGTGAGCAGCGTCTGGCGCAGGTTGTAGCGGCCGTCCTTGACGGGGCCGTCGCCGATGGGACGGCTGCGCCGCCATGGCGCGCCCAGCTCTGCGAACGACAGGCCCGTCCTGGGGTCGGTCACTCTGCCGATCGTTTTGGAGCCTTTGCCCGGCCGGCGGGCGAGCGTGACGACGGTCCCCTCCTCGATCCTCGTGACCCGGAGATCGCTCGAGGCACTGGGCGTCGCCGTCGGGGTGGTGGCGGTCGGGGTGGTGGTGGGGGCGGGCGTGGGTGTCGCCGGGAAGGGCGGTGTGGGCGTCTGTACGGGCGTAGCCGCCGTGACGGGCGTGCCGGAGCCCGTGGCCAGGTTCAGGCCGACGACCAGCTCGGTGATGAGCGCGGCGGCGCCGAGCAGGCGGATCCAGGTGGGGAACGGTGCGAGGAGGCCGCGCATGCGGTCGGACGCTTGCAGGCGACCGGACGCGCCCGCGCGGTCGGATCCACCCGCGCGGCCACGCGTGCGGCCCGATGTGCGCGTGCTGGGCGTGCCCTTATGGGTGGCGCGCTTCTTGGAGCCGCGTGTCGGGCCGGAGGAGGACGCGCCCGGGTGGTCGGAGGTCGCGGGCATGGGTCAGCCCTTCCGGGAGAGCAGGTCGGAACCGGCGAGGCGGGCTTGTTCGACGCTGTCGCGCAGGGATTCGTGCAGGTCGCGCACGCGTTCGGACAGCAGGCCGACCTCCTCGGCGGCCAGCGGATCACGGGCCGTCCTGGACAGCAGCTCGCGGTAGGCGTCGCCGTCCTCGGCCAGGTCCTGGAGGGTCCGCCACTCCGCGTAGACGGCCTGCGCCTCCTCGGTGCGCCGGGCGTACTCCTCCAGGGCGGAGATCCGCCTGGCCAGGGCGCGGGTGGCGACCGTCAGCGCCTCTTCCTGGGAAGCGAGCACGGTGGAGATGCGCTCGGTGACGCGGCCGGAGCGGGCGGCGTCCTGTTCGCGGCGCAGGCGGGTCAGCTCGGTCAGTGTCTCGGCGATCTCCCAGGCCTGGCGGGGCAGGGTGACGCGGTTGGCGACGCTGTCGAGCAGGCCGTCCCGGTCGAGCGGGGAGCCGAGCACGGTGGCGGTCGCGTCCACGGTGCGTTCCAGCAGCGCGGCGTCCAGCGGCTCCAGCATGCGGGTGTGCACGTACCGGCCGCTGTGGCGGCGGCCGTACCCGGCCACGGGCGACTCGCCGGCCAGAGCCAGCAGCGCCATGGCCGCGATGCCCTGCACGGCCAGGCCGGACAGGAAAAACGCCGGGAAGCCGTACCCGATCCAGACGCCGAGCAGCGCCGCCTGCAGCAGCACGGCGGCGGCAACGAGCACGGGGCGGCGGCCATGTCGGGCCAGCGCCAGGACAAGGGGCAGGAAACCGTACAACGCCGACAGCGTCAGGGCTGCCAGGACGTCGCCGGCCGTCCGGCCGCCCCACGCGGGCCGGTGCGGCGGGGGTGGCAGGAGCTCGGGGTGGGCGGACATCGCCCGGCGGTGCGCCTCGGGCAGGTCCGGGTCGAGGACAAGGACGTTCATGGTGCCGGCCGCCGTGCTGCCCGACGGTGCCCGGGCCTGGGGGTGAAGGGTGTGCTTGTCATGCCGTTCCTGATCTACGCGTCGCCGGTCCGCACGGGATGCGGCGATCCTCTCTGCGCGATCATCGCTGGGCCCGCTTGCACTGCGCTTGCAGAGGATGTACGGCGTTCAGGGGTGGTCGCGCAGGTTGGTGACAAGCGGTCATCGTGGCCACCGGAGTGACAGCCGACGACCGCCGCCACGTGCTCGGCTTCTCCGTCGGCGGCAGCGAGGACGGCACGTTCTGACGCGTTCCTGCGCTCGCTCAGGGCCTGCGCCTTGACCGGGTGCAGCGGGGAGGGCCTCCCATCAGCGCTCGACGTCGCAAACGGGTGTAATCGCGGGAAGTGCCTCGTGGACCGCCGTCGACCGGCGAACGGCGTTGCCGACCAGGATGTCGAAGCAGGCGTACAACCCCGGCGTGGCCTGCACCGCGGTGTCGACCGTGGTCGGTGCGCGGCCGAGCAGGAGGAAGAGACTGGTGCAGACGTCACGACATCGTTGTTGAGCGGCTGAGCGTCTCCCACGTGACCATGTCGGCCAGCAGAGCCTCGTGGTGGGCACGCAGTGCATCGACCGCGTCGCCGCCGAGTACGAGGCGGAGCGGCGGGTTCTCCGCGTCGAGCACCTGGATGACGGCCGCGGCGCCCTTCACGGGGTCACCTGGTTCGTGGCCCGCGATTGCCTCGACCATCCGCCGGAGACCTCCAGAGCTCGCCTGGTAGGCCGGGTTCTCGGGGGCCAGGACCATGTTGTTGGTGATCCTGGTGCGGAACATGCCAGGTTCCACCAGCAGCACCCGGACGCCCATGGGTGCCAGTTCGCTCGACAGCGCCTCGCTGAAGGCCTCGAGCGCGTGCTTCGCGGCGTCGTAACCGGCCAGCCCCGGATAGGTCATCCGGCCGCCCAGGGAGCTCATCTGCACGATCGTCCCGCTGCCCTGCTCGCGCATCAGGGGGACGATCGCCTTGGTGACCTCCGCGGCACCGAAGAAATTGACCTCCATCAGCGAGCGCAGCTGCTCCATCGAGGTTTCCTCCACGGCCCCGATCATGGTGAACCCGGCGTTGTTCACCAGGACGTCGATGCCACCGAACACAGTCAGCGTCGCGGTCACCGCGGCCTGAACGGAGGTCGGATCCGTGACGTCCAGCGCCGCCGTGCTGACCCGGCCGCCGCCGATCTCCGCAAGGTCGGCGAGTGTCTCCGGACGTCGTGCGGTGGCCATGACCCGGTCACCGGCGGCCAGCGCGGCGAGCGCGATCTCCCGGCCGAATCCGGTCGAGCAGCCCGTGATCAACCAGACGCGGCCCTGCGTTTCGTTCGTCATCCCCATCGCCCTTCAACGTGGTGTCTTTCGAGGTCAATGGTGGTCTGGACGCACCAAAGCCGTCCAACACCCTTTACTTGTCGCGGTTGTAGGATTTTCCTGTGACCCCTGACCTCCGGCAGCTGAGGTACTTCGTCGCGGTCGCCGAGGAAAGCAGTTACACACGCGCTGCCGAACGACTCCTGATCAGCCAGCAGTCCCTGTCCCAGCAGATCGCCCTGCTGGAACGCATGCTGGGTGCGAAGCTGTTCGACCGCGACACCCGGGGCACCAGCCTGACCGCTGTCGGTGTGCTGTTCCTCCCCGAGGCCCGTGCGGTGCTCGATCGAGCCGACGAAGCTCTCGACGTCGTGGCACGAGCCATCCGTGGCGAGGCCGGCCGTCTCCGCCTGGCCTTCCTCGCCACCACCACGAACTACCTGCTGCCTCCGGTGGTCCGGGCCGTCCGGCAGCGACTGCCGGGAATCAGGCTGACGACGGAGGAGACAACGATCTCGCCCCTGGTCGACGGCGTACTCAAGGGCCGCTACGACGTCGCGTTCACCCGGCCTCCGCTGGTGGCCGGTCTGGAGACCAGGACCTTGATCAGCGAGCCCGTGTGCGCCGTCCTGCCCGAAGAGCATCCGCTCGCCGCGCGAACCGAACTGGCGCTGGATGAGCTGGCCGGCGAACGGTGGGTGCTGACCCCGCGTAGCTCATGGGAACCCTGGCACCAGGCGTTCGACCACTCCTTCCGTACGGCGGGGTTCACCCCTGACGTGGTCCAGCGGGACGCGAGCGTGCAAGGGCTTCTCGGCCTGGTGGCGGCCGGTGTCGGGGTGACCCGGCTCGCCAGGTCCGCGAGCAGTCTCCGACGCACCGGTGTGGTGTTCGTACCGTTGACCGGAGAGTTTGTTCCCACCGAGATGGCCTGGTTGTCCGGCAACACCTCACCCGCGTTGCGCCGTCTGCTGAACGTGGTCACCGAACTGGCCGCCTCCACCGACCTCGCCAAGTTCGGCTGACCCTCACACCGCACCCCCAGCGCCAGGGATCACCACGTCCCGGCCCGTCCAGACGTAGCCGAGATCACCCATGGCTTGGCACTGCCGCGTCTGAGCGTCTTTGACGCTTTCGGCAGCGCAGTGATCTACTCCCTGCCGTGACGACTCTGACAAAGCTTCAGCCCGCCCCTGTCATCGACGAGACGGCCCGGCTGCTGACCGAGCACTACGTTTTCCCTGAGACAGCCAAGCAGCTCGCCGACCTGATACAACAACGCCTCGCCGAGGGCGCCTATGACGTTGGCAGTGCCGAGGAGCTCGCCCGTCTGGTCACCGCGGACCTGCAGTCCGTCAATGACGACAAACACCTGAGACTGAGGTACCACGCCGACCCGGTGTCCCCCGAGCAGGGTGCGGCAACCTTGGAGTCCATCCGCCTGGACTTCGACACCTCGCTGGGCGGTGCGCCCCGGGTGGAGTTGCTCGGCGGAGGAGTGGCCGTGGTGGAGTTGGCGCCGATGCTGTTTCCGCTGGATTGGGCCGCCGAACCGCTGAGCGCGGCGCTCACCTTGGCCTCCCGCGCCCGGGCGCTGATCGTGGATCTTCGCGACAACCGGGGCGGCGACCCGGACACCGTCGCCTTCGTCTGCAGTTACCTCCTGGACGAGCGCACCCACCTCAACACCATGTACTGGCGCAGCGGCGAGCGCAGCGAGCAGTCCTGGAGCCTGCCGCACGTTCCCGGCGCGCGTTTCGGCGGCAGCAGACCGTTGTACGTGTTGTCCAGTGACAGGACTTTCTCCGCCGCTGAGGAGCTGGCCTACGACCTGCAGCAGCTCGGCCGCGCCGTTGTCGTCGGCGAGCGCACCCGCGGCGGCGCGCACCCGTGCAAGGGCTGGACCGTGCACCCTCACCTGGAAGCCACCGTCCCCACCGGCCGCGCCATCAACCCCGTCTCCGGCACGAACTGGGAGGGCACCGGTGTGCAGCCGGACGTCCCTTGCGCTGCCGCGGAATCCCTCGACCGGGCGCACGCGCTGGCCCTGGCCCGCGTGGCAGGCTGACGCAGTCGAGCTCATCGGCAGTATGGTGCCTGACGTCGGCGATCAGGAGCTGGTCAGGCAGGACCTGCGGCTGCTGCTCGACGTCGTCCTCCTGGACGTCCGTATGAGGAGGTCGGCAGGCGGCTGCGGCGGGGGGCCTGCCCGCGCAGCCGGCGAGCACGAGCCGTTCCCCGACGGCGCCGGCCAGCGGCCCGGTCAGTGCGGAGAAGACAGGCGTTGGCACGCTGCCGGCGACTGAGGCGGTGGCGATGACTCTGCTGAGCCGGTCCTGCGGGATCTCGCGTTGTTGCAGGCTGGTGTAGGAGACGAGTTTCAGTGTCCCTGTTGCTTCGGCCAGCGCGCCGGCGCACACCAGCGTTCCCAGGCGAGGGGGTGCCGGCAGCAGCGCGGTGATCGCGCCGATGATCAGGCCGACGTCGAAGGCGGAGCCGAGGATGCCCCAGCGGAGCGCGCCGTCCTCGAGGTGGCGCAGTGCGAACAGCAGGACGGAGCCTCGGCCTTGCCCGCGGCTTCGACGGCCGCGCCGGACAGGCGGATGGCCCCGCGTCGCCGGCCGAGGGCGCAGGCCTGCTGGGCAAGGGGTGGCCAGCGCCCAGGCGCCGGTCAGGCCGCCCTCGGCTTGCTTGGCCGCCGGTACGGAGAACGGCATGGTCCCTTGGTACGCCCTGACCAGCATTGATGGCGGTTCGCACGCGAAGAACGCGTTCACCGAGACTTTTGTTCTCGGTACACCGGTCTCGTAATTCCCGTTCACCGCGGCTCGCTTGCCTGGGGGAAGGCAATTCGCAAGGTTTTCCCGAAAGGTCGTGCCCCATGCCCCCGCGTCCCCGCGTCCTCCGTGGTGCTCGCGCTGCCGGAGCGGTGGCCCTGGCCGCCGCCTCAGCCCTGATCCTGACCGCCTGCTCCGGCGGCGCCGCCGCCTCCGGAGCAGGCGAGGACGATGTGATCCGGTTCGCCACCCTGCCGCTGAGTGACGACCCGACCGCCGCCACCACCCCTGTCAAGGGCATCGCCCGCCTCCTGGAACAGCAGACGGGCATGAAGGTGGAGATCACGGACGTGCCCGACTACACCGCGGTCATCGAGTCGGTGCGTAACGGGCACACCGATATCGGCATCATGAGCGGTTTTCCCTCGGCCCTGGCGGTGAACACGGGCCAGGTGGACTCGCTGGTGGCCTGGCCGGGGGCCAAGGACGAGCCGGTCTCGATGTGCTTCACGCTCAAGGACAGCCCCATCAAGACCCTGAAGGACATCAAGCCCGAGACGGTGATCGCGTTCGCGGACCCGGCGTCGTCGTCCGGCTACTTCATGCCGACCCATCTGCTGCACCAGGCCGGCCTAGAGCCGAAGACGGGTTACAAGCCGATGTTCTCCGGCAGCCACGAGATGAGCTTCGTCGCGATCGAGAAGGGCCAGGTGGACGTCGCCTGCACCTCGACCTCGATGCCGGGGACCGAGATGTTCCCGTTCAAGGAGGGCGAGTACCAGGTCCTCGGCGAGTCGACGTCGATGCCGGTCGCCCTGTCCGTGCTCGGCAACCAGTCGATGGGCCAGGAGAAGCGGGCGGCGCTGCTCAAGGCGATCCCGCAGGTGTTCGCCCCGGCGAACGCCAAGGAGCTGGGGCCGTACGCTCAGGCGTTCCCGGAGGGCGTGCAGCCGATCATCGAGCCCAGGAAGGACATCTTCCAGCCGTTCGTCGACATCGCAGCGGTGGCCGACGTCGACATCTCGGACCTGAAGTGAGCACGATGACGGCGAACGCCGAACCGACGACGGCCGCCCGCCCGCCGCTGGTCACCGTGCAAGGCCTGAAGGTCGCCTACGACGGCGGCCCCCTGGTCCTGGACGGCGTGCACCTGGAGCTGCACCCCGGCGAGACCGTGGCGCTGCTGGGCTCCTCCGGGTCCGGCAAGTCCACGCTCATGCGGTCGCTGACCGGATTCGCGCCCGTCACCTCCGGGTCCGTGCACGTCGCCGGGTACGACGTGGCGAACCTGCGGCGCGGCGAGCTGAGACGCCTGCGCGCGGACGTCGGGCAGGTGTTCCAGCAGTTCAATCTGGTGGGACGCCTTTCCGTCCTGACGAACGTCCTGACGGGCGCCCTGCACGACGCCGGGCCGGTCAACCTGGCCGGCGGGTTCTCCGCCGCGCACCGCCGCCGGGCAATGGAACTGCTGGACCGGGTCGGGATCGCGTACAAGGCCAAGGAGCAGGCCCGCTCGCTGAGCGGCGGCCAGCAGCAGCGCGTGGCCATCGCCCGGGCCCTCATGCAGAACCCGAAGGTGATGCTGGCCGACGAACCCGTCGCCTCCCTCGACCCGAAGCTGTCGCACACCGTCCTGGACCTGCTGCAGCGCATCGCCCGTGAGGACGGCATCCCCGTCCTGGTCAGCCTGCACGTGCTGCCCCTGGCGCTGCGGCACTCCGACCGGATCGTCGGCCTGCGGCACGGCGAGGTGCTCGTGTCCGCGCCCACCGCGCAGCTTTCCACCGAACAGCTCGCCCCGCTGTACGACGGCGACGACGAGGAGGGCGAGGACTGATGGCCATCCACAGCCCCAAGGCCCCGGCCAAGCCCCGTGACAAGCCGGCCCTCGACCCTCAGGAACGCGTCCGCCTCGAGCAGGCCTTCCGGGTGCCGCGGGCTCGCAACGCGCTGAGTGCGCTCCTGGCCGTCATGCTGGTCGTCTGGTCGATGGCGGGCGCGGAGTTCAACTTCGCCAAGCTGGGCGAGGGCGCCGTCAACATGGGCGAGTTCCTCGCGCGTCTGTTCCCGCCCAGCTGGGAGAAGCTGCCGACCATTCTGGAACTGCTCGTCGAGACGCTGCAGATGGCGATCGTCGGCACGGTCCTGGGCGCCCTGCTGTCCCTGATCTGCGCGTTCGGCGCGGCCTCGAACATCGCCCCGCGGTGGCTGTACTATCCGGCGCGCTGGATCATGAACATCATCCGCTCCCTGCCGGACCTGGTGTTCGCCCTCATGTTCGTCTCGGCGGTGGGCCTGGGCCCGTTCGCCGGCATCCTGGCCATGACGCTCGGCGCGGTCGGCTCGATGGGCAAGATCTTCGCCGAGGCGATGGAGTCGGTGGACCGCGGGCCGATCATGGCGATGCAGGCGGTGGGAGCCTCGAAACGCCAGGTGGTCCAGTACGGCGTGCTGCCGCAGGCCGCGCCGCTGCTGACCAGCTACACGCTGCTCATGTTCGAGTCGAACGTCCGCGGCGCCACCATCCTGGGCATGGTCGGTGCGGGCGGCATCGGCCTGGAGCTGACGACCGCGATGCGCATGTACGACTATGAACATCTGAGCGCGATGGTCGTCTGCATCATCGTCCTGGTCACGATCATCGACCAGGTGTCGGCGGTCGTCCGCCGCAAGATCTCCTGACTCCCCCTCCGGAAGAGAGAAATCCCATGTCCATCCCCTCCTTCACGCTGTCCCCGCTGGCGAACCTGCGCGACCTCGGCGGCATCCCCGTCGCGGGCGGCACCGTCCGTACCGGCCTGGTGCTGCGCTCCGACGACGTGTGCATCATCGATGTGACCTCCGCCCGAACGCTGGTCGAGGACGGGCTGAGCCTGCTCATCGACCTGCGCAGCCCCGAGGAGCTCGCCCGCACCGGCCGCGGCGCGCTCCAGGCCCACACCGGCGTGCGCCATCTGCACCTGCCGCTCATGGCGGAGATCACCGGCGGCACCTCCGAGCTCATGCAGCGCATGATCGACGCCTCCGACCCGGCCGCCGAGTTCGGCCGCTGGTACGCCCGCGTGATGCGCACCTGCGGTCACCTGATCGTCCAGGGCCTGTCCGAGATCGCGCAGGCCGACGGCGCCGCGCTGTTCCACTGCGCCGCGGGCAAGGACCGCACCGGCAAGTTCGCCGCCTCGCTGCTGGCCGTGCTGGGTGCGGGCGAGGAGGCGATCGTCGCCGACTACGTGCGCACCGACGACGTGCACGACGCCCTCATGGCCCGCCTGGCCGGCCTCATGCAGCCCTTCCTCGGCGACCTGGAAGCGTACCGAGCCACGATGCCGCCGGAGCTCAACGGCGCCAAGGCCGAGACCATGCACACCATGCTCGCCGAGCTCGGCGGAACGGCCGGGCTGGTCGAGCTGCTGCGCGAGGCGGGCCTGACGCCGCAGACCCAGGCCCGTCTGCGCGAGCGGCTGATCGAGCCGGGCAGCCCTTCGGCGGCGGTGTGAGCCAGGTCGAGGCGACACTCCGCCCGGCCACGGCCGGGCGCAGGCCCGGCCGTCCCCGCCGCCCCGACATCGAGGAACGCGTGCTCAAGGCGGTCCGAGAGCTCCTCGACAGCGGCGAGCCCGTCACGGTCAGGGCCGTCGTGGCCCGGTCCGGAGCCAGCCGCGCGGCCGTCTACCGCAGGTGGGAATCGCTCACTCATCTGCTCGCCGCGGCTCTGGACCACGGACGCGGCCCGGTCTGGATCGATCCGGAGGTGCCCACCCGCGAGGCCGTGCTGGGCGGCTACTTCGACGCGCTGCAAGCGCCCGATCGCCACCTCGAGGACCGGGTACGGCTGCGCCTACGCCTCGGCCTGGCCGACCGCGAGTTGCAGCACGTCATCTGGCAGTCGCATGTGGCCCGGCGCCGCGCGCCGCTGGCCGAGGCTTTGCGCCGCGGCATCGAACGCGGCGAGATACGGGCCGACGTCGACGTCGAGGCCACCATCGACGCCATGAACGGCCTGTTCTACTACCAGGCCGTCGTGCGGGGCGCCCCTCTGAACGACCCTGCCACGCGGGTGCGCTGCGCGGCGGCCCTCGACCTGATCTGGCGGGGCATCGCGGCCTGACCGCCCCTGCGTCGCCCGCGGTCGCCCCATCGCATCACAACGGCCCGCGTCTTCTTTCAGATCTTCAGGATGTCGCCGCACTTGGAGCACCCGAGACCCGGAGGGACGCGAGAACCGCGGACCTTCCTAACAGAGACAGGGCATCGACTGGCAGCAGGAACGCCTCATGCTCGGTACGCGGCGTCAGTGGCCGGCAACGTCGGCCCTTCCTGCTTGATCGGCACCGACTTCCAGGCTCCCATCGCCGCGAAGCCGTCCCTGCTCGGGATCATCAACTGTCAGGGACGCTCGGCAGAGCTCCGGAGAAGTGCAGATGCTCGATCTCCTCGGGCCGCGGGGAGTCGGGCGCCAGAAGCAGGCCGCCTGGGTGGCGCGTTCGCCGACGAGGTCGTGGCCGGGCCAGCCGTGTTCGTCGATGACGCGTTTGAGGAACTCGGTGTCGTCGCGCGTGGATAGGCGGCGGAGAGGGGCGCTTCGGGGGCGAACTTCTCGCGTGGCACCTTGGCGAAGGCGGCGGCGATCTCGGATGAGCGGATCGCGCCGCGCTCGCGCAGCTCGGCGACCATCGCGTCGCGGAGACGATCAGGGGACTCGGCTGATGACGGACTGTCAGACGGCACTTGCTCTATGTTAGCGAGCTCGGGTGTTCGGCCTCGCGTGTCATCGCCTTCTCGGCTGATGAACATGCTGGGTCATCGCAGTCAGTCCTGATCCAGCACAGGGCGACGAATCTGCCCTTCTGCTCGCGGGTCAGCTTGGCCGTATGGCCGGCACTGATCTCGACGAAGGCGCGCACCTGACTGCAGACAGCGGCGGCGGCGCCTGGCGTTCCCACTCGGGTGTCTTCTCCCACGGGTGATGTAGGGGGCAGTGGATCCTGCCCCATCCTCCGGCGCTCGCCGGCCTCCTCGGCACGCGCGTGCGCAAGAACAGTCCCGCGGCCAGGCGGGGCCGCGTTCGACCGCACCCCAACTGTTGGAAGTGTTATAGTTAAAAGCAAACAGTTGGAGGTGGGTCATGTCCCGTTCCACCGACTCCGCCGCGCCGGGGCGCCTGCGCCGCCTGACGCTGACGGCCGTCCCTCCCCTGCTCGTCCTGCTCGTGCCGATGGTCCTGGTCAGCCTGTACGGAAGCCGTCTGCCGGACCGCGCCTTCGTCGAGAACTGGGCCACGAACCTCAAGTACGCGCCCACCTGGGACGGCTGGCTGACGGGGCGGCGCTGGTCCATGGTGATGTTCGAGGCCGTGCTGCTCCTGTCGTTCCTGAGCTGCTGGCGCGTGCCCCAGGCGCAGCGCGGCGTCGTGGCCGTGAGCTTCGCCACCTTCGCCTCCCTCACGACCTCCACCGTCCTGGAGCTGACGGCCCTGCTCGACGCCCCCGGACCGGTGGCCCGCCCGGCCTGGCACCTCGCCGCGGAGGTCGCAGTGACCGTCGTCGCGGGTGCCCTGGGCTATCGGGCGGCCGGGCCGGTCCCGGCGCCGCCCGAGGTCACGGCCGCGCCGCCGCCGCACGAGCCCGCCATGGCGCTCGGGCCGCACCAGCGGGTCCTGTTCGTGACGTCGGCGTGGTCGGTCCGCCGCCTGGTGTTCGCCGTGGTGCTGGGCGCGCTCGCCGCTCTGAGCGTGGGCAACGGCTCGGGGGCCTGGCAGGGCACGGCGCTGCTGGCCCTGTGGGCGCTGTTCGAGACGGCGCAGGCACGTACGAGCCTGCAGATCGACGGCTCCGGCATCACCGTGCGCGCCACGTGGCTGCCCGTCCTGCGGCGCACGGCGCCCTTCTCCCTGGTCCGTTTCGCCGAGGCCAGGGACCAGGCCCCCGAAGGGCGATACAAGCTGGACGACAGCCCGGCCGGCTGGGGTGTCGTCAGCGGCAAGGGGCCGGTTCTCGCGCTGTCCCTGAGCGACGACCGATGGCTCGTCTACTCCACGCGCGAGGCGCGGACCGCGGCCGCGCTCGTCAACGGCTGGCTGAGCAGGCAGCGCCAGGCAGGGACGGCGTAGTGCTGATCAGCATCGATCCGGCGTCGTCCCAGCCGCTGGCCGATCAGGTGGCGGCCTCGGTCCGCGCGGCGCTGGCCTCCGGCGCGGCCGCGCCCGGCGATCGGCTGCCCTCCGCCCGCACCGTGGCCGCCACCCTCGGCATCAATCTGCACACCGTCCTGCGCGGCTACCAGCAGCTGCGCGACGAGGGGCTGGTCCAGCTCCGCCGAGGCCGGACGGCCGTCATCACCGACGCGGCCGACCAGTTCCGGCTGCGGCTGGCCGAAGCGGCAGAGGAGTTCGCCAGGGCCGCGCTGCATGCCGGGGCCTCGGAGGAGGAGGCACTCGAAGCCGCCCGCCAGGCGCTGCTCGCCCACAGGAAGTAGCTCTGAGGTCCACTGCACCTCGAGGGCGACCGACCGTGTGGGTGCCAAGAACCCGGCCACTCCATGCGACCTGCGCGTATTCGTGGATCAGCCCGCAGCGGCGGTCATGTCGGATGACCTTGATATCGGCCTCGCCCGGGTCGGGAAGGGCCCGCAGCGGAGCGGCCTGGCCCAGGGAGCGAGGTGGGCGATGTTCGTTGAAATGGGTCCCGTAGGCGGCCAGCACGCGTCGTGAATGGCGGGCGTTGATGACAAGGATCCGATCGAGGAGTTCTCGGCGCAGGCCGCCGATCCAGCGTTCGGCGAACGCGTTGGCCCGCGGAGGCCGAGGTGGACTCTTGAGAATGCGGATGCCTGCGGCCGTGAAGACGTCGTCGAACATCGTGGTGAACTTGGTATCCGGATCTTCGCCCGACCGCCCGGACAGCTCAGTCACACCCAGCGCATGGAAATCCTGCGAAAGCCTACGATCAGGTCGATAAGACGCGGAAGGTGACAGCACGCTGGCTCGTCGTCACTGCCCAAGTCTGACAAGGGATTCTGTGCCAGCGGCATCTGTCATGGGACCGTCGCGCTCCTCAGAAGCGTGCCCCTCAACACCCCACTGTGCCTGTGACCGGTGGAAACGCGGCCCCTTCGCTACGCACCCGTCCGCTCGGACGGTTGTCTCGCGTACCGGCGGATGCGTGGCCGATCCTCTGTGACCTGCAGTGACCGGGCGACGATGGCCCCATCCCGGTGGCAGGAGCGCACCGTCACGGCCGCCGGAGCTTCCAGCAGATCAGCGGAAATCCCCGCCGGCTCTCGCCAGGCCCGACAGCCACAGGCCGGACTCGCTCTGACAGCAGACGGACGAAAGATCAGGCGCGCCTCTTGAATCCGGCACTCAACCGGCCGCTGATGCTCCATGCTGAGCGTGTCCCAGCACTGTTCTTGCGCATTCGCGAGGAGCGTTCTTGACCCGGTACGCCGTCGATCACCGCCGCAACATCCTCATCGCCTCCTGGAGCACCGGGTCGGGAGATACCGCGGTGGACGTAGCCGATCTGCCCGCCGGGATCTCCAGCCACGACGCCCTGCACCTGGCCAGGACGCTGACCCAGCTCTCTGACGCCTGCTGGCGGTGCTACACCCATCCTGCCAGCGCCGCCGACAGCCACGAGCCCGGCTCCGAAGGCGAGCGCCGGCAGGAAGAACGCGACGCCTTCACCAGCGTCCTCACCGCCTTGACCAGCCCCAACCTGCCCGCCGACGGCTACATGATCCAGTCCTCCATCCGCGTCGAAGAAGCCGCCCACCAGGTCGGCCGAGCCCTGCACGCCCTCAACGCCGCCGAGCTGACCACCCGCGTCACCATCGACGTCGGCGCCGAACTGGCCGCCATCGAACAGGCCGAGCTGGGCAACCTGACCGAACGCTCCCGCCAGGCCGTCACCCTCACCCGCGAAGACGCCAGCCCGATCCAGGTCGCCCAAGCCAGCAACCTGCTGCACGACAACCCCTTCGGCCCCGAAGCACTCTTCACCGACATCGACCCCGCCGCGGCCGCCATCGCCGCCGCCCACTGGCTCGACGCGGCAGCCACCATCACCGCCGACTCGACCGGGCTCCCCGCCACCCAGATCGTGGTCGAAGCCGACAACATCGAGGCACTCCCCCACGAGACCCCCACCCTCGTCCTGGAGCTGATGGCCGACGGCGCCACGCCTCGCCAGGCCGTAATGCCCCTGATCCGCGACGCCCTGCGGGTCGCGGAAGGCGAGATCCCCGACATCACGGCACTCCAGCAGCGCATCACCACCGCCGAGCAACTGCTCGACAAGCGGCGCGAGGACCAGCCTGAGCTCAGCCTGGACGCGCTCGGCCTGCGGATCACACCGCTGGATCCCGCCCGCCCGGCCCTCGACCTTCTGGAGGACCTGCTCAGCGGCATCCGCGGCTGCTGGCTGCTCTACGCCGAAGACGCCACCGAACTCGACGAGACCGAAGAGCTCGACGAGGAGGAGTGGCAGAAGCGCCGCACCGCGTCGTTCTTCGCCGAAGCCCGGGAAGCGGCAGCCGCCGAACGCGAGCGCCTGCTGTAGCGCCACGCACGCCGCCGCTGCGGGGCAGCCAGGTGATCGTGCCGGGCTGCCGGGCCAGGACCGAAGTCACGGGGCCGTAGCCGAGCTCGCCGCCGGCGTCCCGCGTGTCGTTCAGGGTCTGCCTGGACACCGTGGCGGTGGCCGTACCCATCAAGAACCTCCCGGGCTGGCGTCAGCCGCCTGCTGCTGGCACTTCTCCTCGGCGGCCTTCAAGTCCGGGTCCTCGGCGGCCTCCCTGGTGATGCGCATCATGCCGCCTTCGGGGACGGGGTAGGCATCGACGCCGTTGTCGCGCATGCACTGGGCGAACTTCCGCGCCTTCTCCTGCGAGTCCGCGCCCGGCTGAGCGCTTGCCACGGCCTTGTCGCCGGTACCGCCGGACACCGAGGCCACGTCCGCCCCTCCCTCGTCACCGGAACCGCAGCCGGTCAGGAGCAGGGCGAGCGCGAACGGCGCCGTGACCAGCGCGCTGAAGACCCGTCGTCGCATGAGACATCTCCTCCGTCGAATGAGCGCCCGTTCGAGCAGGGATCAATATGGCGACGCCGGCCTATGGAAGAGGTATGGTCCGCCGATCGGCCCTTGATAGGTGCCGGCAGGTAGATGTGGTCACCCTCGAAATTCCGTGGCGAGAGGATCACATCGATGAGGCGTGGAAGAGCGCTGGTCATGGCCGGGCTGGCATGCGCGGTGCTGTCGCTCGGCGTTCCCGCACCCGCGGCCGCCGAGCAGGCCGAGCTGGGAGACGTCCAGCAGGTGATCACGACCCTGGCCAAGACCGACGGCGTGGTGGGGGCCATCGGCGAGGTGTTCGTCGACGGCAAGCGGGTGGGCCGGGGAACGGCCGGTTCGCGCCTGCTCGTGCGGCAGGGGCGGGCGCATCCCCTCGGATTCGCGTTACCGGATCGCGTCGCAGACCAAGCTCATGGAGGCCACGATGGTCCTGCAACTGGCCGGCGAAGGCAAGCTGAAGGTGGATGACAAGCTCAGCAGCCTGCTGCCGGAGATGGCCGAGCACGACTACGTGGATCGAGCCGATGAGATCACCGTGCAGCAGTTGCTCCGGCACACCTCCGGCATCCCCGACTTCGACGAGAGCGGGAAGTTCGACGTCTTCGACTTCACCACCGTCTACGAGCGGATCGACCTGGTCAAGGCCGCACGGACCGTCCCCCGGCGGGGGGACCCGGGGCAGTACCGTTACTCCACCACCAACTACGTCCTCCTCGAAATGATCATCGAGAGGGTGACCGGCCGCGACCTGGCCGGGGAGTTCCAGCGGCGCCTGCTCGCCCCGCTCGGCATGAAGGACACCTATCTGGCCACCAAGCCCTCCAAGCACATCATCAAGGGTCCGCACGGCCACGGCTACCACCCCGACGCCAAGGGCCGGCCTCGCGACGTCGACCGGCTCAACGTCACCCCCAGCGCGGTGATCTCCACGGCGCACGACGTCAGCGCCTTCTACCGCGCGCTCAGCCAGGGCAGGCTGGTGCCCGCGGAGCTGGAACGGCAGCTTCCGCGGCCCTTCCCCAACCTGTGCGGCGGCACGGTCTCCTCCGCCTCCGGCGGTCTGCCCGGGATCAGCTCCACCACCTTCTCCACGGCCGACGGCCGCATCCAGTTCGCCATGGCCGCCACCTTGAAGATCGACAACGAGAAGGCGACGGCCGTCGGCGACGCGACCGCCAAGGCCGCCGAAGCCGTGCTCTGCCCCGGCTCATGACCACAGCCTTCCGGCGGCCACGCCTGCCGCTGGGGGCCCGGTGAACCTCCTCATCCGTCCCGACCAGGAAAGAACCTGCGCCTGCTCACCGTGTCCACGTTTGCTTTTGCACCGCATCTCGGGCGCGACCACCTGAATGAATGGAACATTCGTCGGACGCAGTGCTCGACTGCAGATTTCTTGCAGCAGATCTGCATCGCCTTCCTGCGATGCTGGGCGAGCACAAATTATCTGCGTGAGCCGAAAGAAGGACGCCCGATGTCGATCAAGTGCGCTGTCACCGTATTGGTCGTCGGCTCTCGCCGCGGCAGGGATCGGCCTGACCTCCACCGGCCTGTTGATCCGCCTTGCACGATCATCGCACGTGAGCAGACCAAGAGGCTCCAGGATTACACCCGACTGGGCGGTGAGATCCGCGAGGCGTACTACTGTTGACGCCTTCAACTGCCATCAGCCTTCCTGGCGTTCGTTGATCACGCCGGGTGACTCTTGGGGCAGCCTGCCCTGATGCCACTCGGCCTGAGTCGATCATCGTTTGACCTGCGAGGTCCTGTCGTCTCGGAGACCACTACGGTTTGAGACCGTGACAGGGGGACGACGAGCTGGCGCCGGTGATGCGACTGTCCGGACGCTGCAACTTGGGCGAACTCGCCGGGGCGTTGGACAGGTCCGCTCTCGCCGCCGTGACTGGCGCAGTCCGGACCTACTCAGCACGCCCGCCTGACCACGACCAGAACTGTCCCGCCGGGGAACAGCCGGGCCTGCGTCGTACGGGTGGGTGAGAACGCAAGTACGCGAGGGGGCGACGTCGACCTGTATTCGCCCGACCTGCAGAGCGGCGAGTTCCCGGTGTAGGACGTGACCGGCAGGCACAGCAAGGCGCCCGCCCTTCCAGGGCGGTCGCATCCTGCGATGGAGCTGATGTCCACCGGCCGGCCGACGCCCGGGCAGACCGCCGCCACACTGCGATGGGCCTCGACAGCGTGCGCATCTCCTTCGGCCAGGGACAGCACGGCGGCTGGGCATTCGGCATGGCGGTGCGCGCATGCTGCGGCGGCACGCGCCGATCGGGCAGTTCGGCTCGGACGGCGGGAGCGGCCGCTCCGTCTACGCCGACCTCATCCTCCAGGTCACTGGAATCCAACTCCCCCAGGCCGGACCGTCCGTCCCGAGCTCCGCGCACGTCCCACGCCTTCCGAAGCTTCTTTTACCAGGCCATCGACGCCTGACCTCCACTCGACTCGTACAAGGAGTAACACCGTGTCCGTCGCCCTCTCCGACCAGGACAAGATCACCCTGTGGATCGGCGCCTGGGGCGCCGTCTCGCTGATCAGCGCCGCCAGCGCCGGCGGCTCCGCGCACAAGGCCGGCACCGACGGCTCCCTCGCCCTCGCCACCGCGACCGGCCTGGTCGGGCACGTGCTGGGCAGCAAGCCGAAGGGCGCGCAGCTGGGCGGCAAGTCCGTCGCCGCGCTCGCCGACCAGGCGCTTCCCGCGCTCACCACCGCCATGGACCTGCTCAGCAAGCACGACCCGGCGGAGGCGAGCAACTACCGCTCCACCGTCCTGGTCGCCGTCGAGGCCGCCATGCGCGGCCAGCGGTCCGGCCCGGCAGCGGCAGAGATGGCCCGCAAGATTGCCGCGGCCCTCGATGCCGCAGAGCAGGACCGCCCCGGGCTGCGGAAGATCATGCAGAAGATGGTCGAGTCCGGCTTCGTCGGCGTGGAACTGCGCGTGCACGATGGGCGCGGCGAGTGGCTCGGCAGGGCAGGTGCACGCGAGCTGGGCGGGACGGAGCAGCCGCCGGTGAACGGGCACGTGCGGATCGGGAGCAACACCAAGACCTTCACCGCGGTCCTGGTGCTGCAACTGGTGGCCGAGGGCAAGGCCGGGCTGGACGTGCCGGTGGACGACTACCTGCCCGAGTTCGGCCTCGACCGCCGGATCACCGTGCGCATGCTGCTGCAGCACACGAGCGGCATCTTCAACTTCACCGGTGAGTACTACCCCGACGGCACGTCCGCGCCGGGGATCGCCGCCACCAACTCGGGCAAGGAGTGGGTGGACAACCGCTTCAAGACCTACCTGCCGGAGGAACTGGTACGGCTGGCGCTGTCCAAGCCGGCGCGGTTCGAGCCCGGATCGGATTGGAGCTACGCCAACACCAACTACGTGGTCGCCAGGCTGCTCATCGAGAAGGTCACCGGCAACTCCTACGCCGAGGAGATGCGGCGGCGGATCCTGGAGCCGCTCGGGCTGACCGGCACCAGGGCGCTGAGCACCGAGATCGACGTCCCCGAGCCGCACGCCCACGCCTACTACCGCTATGAGGAGGGCGGCCAGGAGACGATCGTCGACGTCACCCGCCAGAACCCTTCGTGGATTTCCAGCGGCGGTGACATGATCTCGACGAGCCGGGACCTTCACACGTTCGTCTCCGCGCTGGCGAGCGGCAGGCTTCTGCCCGCCGAGCTGCTGGCCGAGATGTGCGTGACGTACCCGGGGATCGGTTACGGGCTGGGGGTGATGGTGCAGGAGGCTCCTGGCGGGGGCACGGTCATCACCCACAACGGCGGGATGGCGGGCCATGCGGCACTGATGTACAGCTCGCAGGACGGCGGCACGACCCTGACGGCGGCGCTCAACTACGTGGACGACGCGACGATGTCGCTGGGGCCGGTCTTCCAGGAGGTCACGCAGGAGCTCGTCACGGAGGTCTTCGGCGGAGACGCCGGGCAATGAGGCGACCTGCCCGCGGCCGAAGTCGACGCCGGCCGAGGCGACCGCCACCCGAAGCCCGCAGAGCAGCTGCGGCGCGGGCTTCGGTATGGTCTCCGGAGGCATCAAGGCCGTCAAGACTAGGAGCGGGCGCCGCTACGGCACCGTCTACCTGCTCTACAGCCGCAGGGCCCGCCAGCACTGCGTCGTCACGATCACGTCGAGCTGCGTCGGCACGGCGACGCAGGTCACCGCCACGCTCCAGGCGCAGCCCAGAGCGATCAAGGACGAAGTTCTACGGCATCATCCAACCGAACGGCCTCGCAAGGGCCGAGGGCGGACGTGCGACCTGGGGCAACTGCGACTGATTCCCCCGGCGGGCGGGCGCTCGTGAGGCTGGGAAGGCGTACGAGCGCCGGCTGCTGGAGATCCGGCGCTCTCCTTGCCCGCCCGGCCGGTCCCGCTGCGACAAGCGCCCGCACCAGGCCCTGCCCCTGCTGAAACGGGCGATCCGGGTCCTGGCGCGCGACACCGATCTGTGGAGCGATCCGGTCTGGGTGGTCGACAGCACACCGGTCGTGTGCGGCCGCCCCCGTCGCACCGGCCAGCGTTCCGAGCCGGTCGGCTGGGCCGGCTACGGCCACTGCCACTCGCGCTGGTTCTGGGGGCTGCGCCTGTGTTTGATCTGTACGGTGCCCGTACCCCCACAGGCATCAGCATCCGCGTCGCCCAGCGCGTCCTGGCCCTGATCGCCGCCATCTCGCGCAACCGAGCCACCGGCCAGCCCATCACCCGATCACTGATCGCCTACGACCACTGATCCGACTTAGGACTGACTCGCGGGGGGACCACCGGACCCGGCTGGCCGTTGACCGATCATCTGAGGAGGGCCACATGAACCGCTTACCCGCCGCGTTCGCGCCAGTTGCTCCTGAACCTCGCCGTCGCTGTCGTGCTGGCGCTGGTGGCCGGCGGGCCCACCTGGCTCAGCGCCGGTCTCGGGCTCGCGTACGCCGTGGCGAAGCTGGTCGGCCTTCTGGCCGGCGCGCGGCTCCTCCAGCCGCGGGCGGACGCCCCCGCCGGTACGGTGCCCCGCGCATGCCGCTGGGCGCCCTGATCTTCATCGCCGTGACCGAGCTGGTGAGGCTGGCGCTCGTCACCTGGTCCGGGGTGGGGCCCGCGGAGGCGGCGTGGGCGGCACTGGTGGCGTCGCTCCCCTGGCTGCTGCTCGTCCTCGGCATCGTCCTCACCCCACCGGCCCCGCCGCCCTCGGACGCCACGACGAGGCCGCGGCGATGCTGGAGCACTGCCGCGACCTGTTCACCAGGACCGGCGACACCTACGGCCAGGCACTGACCGCCTACACCCTCGGAGACCTGCGATTGGCCCAGAACCGGGTCGAGGAGGCACGCGAGCACTTCATGCGCTGCCACCGGCTGAGCAGCGACGTCGGTCTGGGCGCCCGCGCGCTCCAGCGGGCGCAGGAGTGCTTCGCCGACCGCTAGTGCTTCCGGCATCATTTTGTGATCTTCGGTGTGCAGCGGGCTCTACAACGCCAAGGAGCCCATGACGAGTCGCTCAAGGAGCACGATGCCGTGGCGTAACCGTTCGCCTTGAGGCCCCTCCCAGCGGCGGACCAGCGTTCCCCGCGCATTCGCGACTGCAGATTTCTTGCAGCAGTTCTGCATGCCCCGCCTGCGATCTTGGATACGGAGGCGCGCATTCGATTCCGGACGCGCATCACCGATGATCGTCCAGGCAAACCAGCGACTCAGGGCACTCTTCCGAGGTGTGTAAGGCATGAATCTCAAGAAACTCTCGTCCGTTCTGCTCGGCTCCGCCACCGTGGCGGCCATGGTGCTGACCCCGGCCACGGCGGCCTCCGCACAGGTGGCGGCGGTCGAGCGTGACAGCGTCCCCTGCTCCAGCCCCAAGGGCAAGTGGGCCAACTTCTCCTGGGGCGAGGGCATCACGACGGCGACCATCTACTTCAACAACCACTGCAGCCACAGGCTCAGCGTCAAGATCGCGTTCACGCGGAAGGGTTCGGTCGGCGACAAGTCCGTGAAGTACCGCTGCATGACGGTCAACGCCAAGACCAAGGGCAAGAAGAAGTTCTACGCCGCCGTCTACAAGCCGGACGACGTGTTCAGGGTCTCGCGCTGCAGCTGACCCGGCATGGTCGCGTCCGGGACGCGGGATGAACGGATCACGAGCGTAGGTCCCGCGTCGAACTGCCAGGTCCGCACCACGCGAGGGCCTGCGCTCGTGGCTCCAGGGGGCCCGGCTGTGGGTGTGATCGACCTCGTGCCCGGTTCGCCGGCGATCTCCCGTATCGATGTCACGATGACGGACGCCGCGGACTCTAGGGGGCAGGTGGCGAATTCAGGACGACGATCCGGCGACGCGGGTGTTCACCGACCACCGCGAACCGCCGTTCTGACCGTCGAGAGAGAGCGGAGAACAAGGCTCAAGCGCCGGGCAACAATCGCCTTCACCGATCGAGGCATGCGGCGGCGGCAGCTACCACGTCGTCGACTCTCACAGCCCGAACAACGACGTAACCGGCACGACAGCCACCGTCTGCCTGCTCTACAACGGCACTTCCCACTGCGTGGTCAGCTGGAGAACCGGCAGCGGCGCGGGCGTCCTCTCCTCCATGAACGCCTTCCCGCCAGAGGCAGAGCGACGGGAAGAGCGTCAGTGACCCGCGGCGCGGTCCGCGGACGGCCCGCAGCGCCCGCGTCGGACCGTCCCACGACCGCGTGCCGTCAGGAACCCGTCGGCATGGACGTCCGAGGTCACCGGACACCCAGGCCCACCCTGCATGAGCGGACCTTCTCGGCATGCCCGCGAGATACCGAGACTCCCTAGCTTGTCGCAGGTATATGCGATTAAGAGATCCGCGACCATGGCGTGCATCGCCGTGATCCTCGGCCCGATCGCCCCCGCCGCCCAGGCGCTCCCCGGCGGCAAGGCGAATTACGTCGTGTCGTTCGGCCTGCTGAGACAAGGCACCTCCGGAGACGACTGGGTGCGGCTCGGGACCTATCAACTCGGTACCGACGGCCGGGTGCGAAGCCGAACCTGGTGGTGGGATCAGCGACAGCCCGCCGCCCGGGTGGGCACCGGCACCGTGCCCGCCGGCACCCGTTCCGGCACCGACGACACGGTACGCAGGTGCGAGATCCAGACCGTCGCCGGGTTCACCTCGGCCGCCCCCGAACTGCGCAGCGGGCGTTACCACCTCTACACCGCCGACGACGAACGGCAGATCGTCAACATCGACTGGGATCTGGACGCGTGGCTGTCTGAGGAGTGGTCCGTTCACCTCGCACCCGGCGGCACCTACAGCCGGCTGAGCTTCAAGTATGCGAAGAAGTTCACTCACGGCTACGGCTACGGCAGCAACGCGGCCTTCACCGAGCGCCGGGCCATGAGCACGGTCCTGCAGGCGCAGTCCGGCGCGACGATGACCTTCTACCGGGCGGCTCATGACGAGGTCAAGTTCGTGAAGAAGACCTGGGGCCTGGACCCCTGGCGGCTGTGCACTGTCTCCGCCTCGTGCCTCACGGTGAAGATCCAGACCCTCACGAGCTGCAACTGCACGGGCTCGGACAACAAGGCGCTGAACAACTACATCCAGAAGATCAGCAGTTCCGACCGCCGGGACACGTTCTGGCACTGGTGCGACTGTTTCAGCGAGAAGGCCCCGTGCCCGCGCGGCAACAGTCACGTCCATCCGCTGCTGCAGATCATCGACGGCAACGGTGGATGGCGGGGCTGGGTGGGTGTCGAGGCCGCGTTCTACCCATCCAACGACATGGCCGACCCTCGTTCACACGACATGCTCTCCGTCCTCCGGGTCGCCGACTGGATCTGACCGTTCCCGGCCGCAGCCCTTGTGGCTGCGGCACGCGGATGTCTCGTTCAGGTTCCCCAGCGCAATCCGGGCTGGCCGACCCGTTGCCGGAGATCTTCCACCGCCTCGTCCGGTGTGGACCCGCCGCCGACCCGCCCCGCGTGATCAGCGAAGAACTGACTGCGCTGTTCGGGCGTCCAGGAGGCGTGGGGGGTGGCTGTTTCGTCGGGATCCATGAGCACGGCGATCCACTCGCCGGAAACTGACCCGTCCGAATGGCGGGCCCCGAGAACCGTCACCCATGGCCGGGGACCCGTGTCGCTCTTCTCGAACTCCTCGATGACGTAGCGCGCACCCAAATGAGCGCGGAGGCGACCGATAATCTCGTCCCGCCGATCGTGCATCCAGGCCGGAGTCGCCTGCGGCCAGTATGCGGCGGATGGCACGAAGACGGTGTGAGGCTTGACGCCCCAGGCGCAGTCGAAGGTGAAGCTGGCACCCTGTTCCCGGTAGACGACCCGCTCTTTCCATTCTTCAGTGATCGCAAATTCCACCGAAACAGGGTACCAGCACGGTCTTCTGTCGACTATCGCTCGAAGATCACTTCCTCCGTCCGCGTAGTCGCGTCGACGATGGTTATTTTGATTATTTTGGTGACGTTGGGATTGGCCTTGAGCGCGGGGAACTCCGTCGTCTCCCAGACGTTGCCCGGGCGCAGACTTGTTCCGTGAACCACCCTGACCACGCCGGAGGCATTTCGCGCGTAATTCAGGGAGATCTGGGTCCACGCATCATTGACCTGGTCCTGGATGGCGTCCCATGGCATCTCCCAGGGGTCCCACTCTAGCTCTTTCGGAATTTGCGCCTGTGGAATCCCGCGGCTGTCCATGAGCATTTCGAGCGAGGTGCCACCCTTCGCCTTCGCAATTTCAGCGACAAGATCGGGTCCGGCATACACATACTTGTCAGGTGCTATCTGCGTGCGGCCGGACCAGAAGAAGGCGGTGTCCCTGACCGTGGGGTATTCGCTGGCAAGCATCGCCCGGACGTGCGCGAGGACCAGCTTTTGCTCGGTTTGGAGCAGGCCTCTACGGATCTCCGATATCGCGCTCGTGCCCGTCTTGGAAGCTGCGAAGGCCCTCTTGAGTGCCCGGAACCCACTGCTGAGCAGTTTTCCGATCCCATATCCGGCCAGCGATTCAAGACCGATCGTGCCGAGGTTGAGCAGCGTCTTGGCCAGCGATTGGTCGCCCTGGACGAAACGATATATTTCGACACCTACCGTGGCGATGGTAAGTGCTGCTCCGCAGACCAGTGTGACCTGACAGCCGACAATGGCCGGCATCCACCCCACTTCGAACATCGTGAGCGCGTACCTGAGCGCCTCGAAGGTAAGGTTGTATTCCTGTATCGCTTCGAAGCCGGGAGCCGATGTGGAGGCAATGCAGTTCTCGTAGGACTGGCTGTCCTGCGGATAGATGTCACAGAAGGCGGAGTTGAGGTATACCCGTGTGGCCAGCTCCTCCGGATCCCCGAGGATGTTGTAGATGCAGTCGCGATAGAACTGGCCCTCTGCTAAGCCGTATGCATCCTCCAGCCGAGCATAGTCATCCCGGTTGTACTCGAAGTCGCATTTGGCGATTTCTACGCCGGCGGCGTGCTCATAATCCTTGGAAACCGCATCGGCCGCCCTGGCGGCAGCGTCGGCACTCTGACCGGCGTTGATGGCCGAATTGTAGGCAAGGCGTGCTGCTCGGGTGGCGCTGTTGGCGGCGTCGACGGCCATCGCGTGGGAGGCGATCGCCCAGGTGGCCGACCGGAGGGCGCTGTGGGCGGAGGTTCTGGCCTTCGTGGCCGCCCCGACGGCGGTCTTGACCGCAGCCGCGGCCTTCTCCACCGAGGCAGCGGCTCGGTCGGCGTGCACCCTGGCCTGCTGAGCGTAGCCGGCGGCCCGCTGCGCCGAGTCGATCGCCTGCTGAGCGTAGGATGCGGCCAACGCGGCGTCGTCGCGGGCGCGGGCGGCTACGGCCTGCGCTTCCAGAGCGCTCTCCACGGCCGACTCGGCGGCCTGGCTGATCTTTGTCAGCAGGCCGGCGACCACAGCGAGGTGAACCGCGGTTTCGTGGTCCCGCTCGGCCGCGGTGAACCGGCCCGTGCTGAGGAACTGCCGCAGACCCGGAGCGGGTCCCTCCAAGGCTATCTGCGCTGCCGCCTTCACCTCCGGCCCGCTGTCCGGGCTGGCCAGGATCTGGTTGACCCGCACCCGCTCACCGATGACCGCCGCGGTGTACTGGCCGGTGTCGAGGAAGTCTCGCAACGCCTGCGGCGTGTCGGCCTCAAGGGCTTGCTCGGCTCGCTGCGCCAGCACGACATCGCCGGCCGTCTTGGCCGCGGCCAGGATCTGGTTGACCTTCAGCCGGTCCGCCGTGTACCGGCCGGGATAGCTCTGCGTACGCAGGAAGGTCGCAACCGTCTGGTCGCTGCCGGCCAGGGCGTTCATGGCCGCCGTCTCCAGGGCGGCGTTGTCGGTCACCGACAGCTTGGTCACCGCGATGCGGTTGTCCTGCGCCTCAGCGCGGGCGAGGCCGGCGCGCACGAACTCCAGCACGAGATCGTCGGCGCCACCCAGTGCGCCCAGCGCCGCCTGCTTGGTCCAGGCGCTCTGGCCGCCGGCCAGATTGAGCGCGACCTTGCGAGCGGCCGCGACCGCGGCCGCGCGCTCGGTGGCCGGGTCGAGGACCACCGCGATGAGCCTGTTGGTCTCGGCGTCGCGTTTGGCGGCCTGGTCGACATCCCAGTCGGCGGCCCGCTGCTGCCTCTCATACGCGACGTTGGCTGTCCGGGCGGTCTCCAACCCCTCGTCCCGGGCCACCGCCAGGCGTTCGGCGTCGGCGACACGCGCCGCATCGTAGACCGCGACTGCCTGGGTTGCGGTGTCCAGCGCCTGCTGCGCGGCCGTGGTGGCCAGGTTGGCGTATTCGGTGGCCCGTTCCGCCGCCTTGGCGGCGTCGCCCGCGTGCTCGGCGGCTTCGAGGGCCGCGACGGCCGCGGCCCGGGCGTTGGCTGCCGCCTTGATGGCGGCGTCTCGCGCCTTGATCGCGGCATCGATGGCTGTCTGGAGGTACTTCTGTGCCGCCCGTGCCGCCCGCGCGGCCCGCTCGGCGTTGGCCCGTGCCCTTGCCGCCGCGGCGACCGCCTCCTGGGCGTCCGCGCCGGCCGCGTTGGCGTACCGTACAGCCTCGTCATTGGCAGCCGCTGCCGCCAGAGCATTCTCAGCCGCAGCCGTAGCCGCTGTGACCGCATGGGAGTTGGCCCTGACCGCCGTGAGCGCCAAGTTGACCAGCTCGGCGAACTCATCCGTCTCCCGGGCGATCCTTTGGGCTGCCTGCGCCGCTTGCCGTGCGTTCTCCGCAAAAGTGGCATCGACGGCCGCGGCTGCGGCATGCTGATAAGCCTCGGAAGCCTTCTGGTTGGCCTTCGACGCCATCTGCGCGGCGCGTGCCGCCGCGGTGGCTGCGGCACGCGCCGCCCGGTTCGCCGCAGCCGCAGCCTGAACGGCCACCTGCGCCGCCTCAGCCGCCTGCTCCGCCGCCCTGGCCGCCCGCTTGGCCTGCGCCTTCGCCTCAGCCATGTTGTCGCGTGCCTCCGCGGTCGCGGCAGCGGCCTCCGCCGCCGACCGGCGCGCCGCGGCTGCGGAGTCCCTGGCGCGATCGGCCTCGCTCGTGGCGTTGGCGGTCTCCTGCTCCGCCAGCGCCTTGGCCTCCTTCGCCTGGCCCAGCAGGTCTTCTAGAGTCGCGGTCTCCTCGTCCCGCGCCGAGGCCACGGCCCAGCCGTAGGAGAGGAATGCCTCCAGCGCCTCCGGCGCACCTGCGTCCAGTGCCTTCTGGCCCGCGGCGCGGACTTGCGGGCCACCTGTGGCTATGGCCTGGTTGATCCGCAGCCGCTGGTCGGTGTTCCACTGCGCCTGCCAGCCGGACTCCAGGAACCTCCGCATCTCCTCGGCGGTCCCGGAGTCCAGTACGGCCTGCGCCGCCTGCTTGACCTGATCGCCGCCGGAGGCCATCAGCTGGTTCACCGACACCCGGGTGTCGATGTCCGACGGGCCCTGCCAACCGCTCTTCAGGAACG
Source organism: Nonomuraea thailandensis (assembly GCF_024172165.1). Classification (GTDB taxonomy): domain Bacteria; phylum Actinomycetota; class Actinomycetes; order Streptosporangiales; family Streptosporangiaceae; genus Nonomuraea; species Nonomuraea thailandensis. Next base: position 4,990,831 of record NZ_JAMZEB010000002.1, read on the forward strand.
TGGGGATCGCGTTCTGGTCACCTGCGACGTCCGCGTCCAGGGCGGCCTGAGCCTTCGCGCGCAGGGCGGGACCACCGTTACTGATGACCCGCGCAAGATTCTCCCGCTGATCGAGACGCTGGGCCTGGGCCCATCCGCCATCCAGAAACGCGCTGACCTGAGCGTCCGAACCCAGCAACGCGGCCTCGGCAGCTAATCGGACCTGCGGACCACCCTCCTGCCAGGCCGACACCACGAGGGGGCGATCAGCGGGAACCGTCCCCTGGGCATACGCCGGCGGCGCGTGCAGCAGGCTGGCAAGCACAGCCAGGACCGTGCATGTCGCGATCACCGCCTGCCACCGTATGGGTATCCGCGCACACACATTCAGCTGCACCGCAGCCTCCATCACCGCTCGAAAGTTTCGCATACGGGAAGCGCTGACGAGGCGAATCCGGTTCACCCTCCATTCAGCACAGCGGAGTGTCACACGCTGCTCGAATGCCGGCAATCCCAGACATGATCGGATATACCACCGGCATACCGGGCTTCTCTAGCCTCGTTCCATATCCGCAGAGGCGCGAGCAACGTGAACGGGTCGTGAACCCTTCAAGCGTTAGCAGGCCTATCGGAACTTCCGCACAGGCAACATCGGAGGTTTGTGGTCATGAAGTTATCCCCACGCTGGGTGACGCTGGGCGTCACCACAGCGATGGCAGCGTCCTTATCGGTAGCTGCCTGGCCGGCGGCGGCCGGCGCGTCTGCGATCTCGCTCCCGTCACTGGTAGACAACGGCGTCTATCCCTACCCTGGTGCGGCGGAGATCCTGGAGGCGCAAAACGTCAGGCTGATCTCCGGCGACGGCCACATCCTGTTGGCCGACTGCGCCACGCCGGTGCAGGGTGACATCGGCCTGCTAAAGATCCGAACCACCGACGAGGCCATCGGCGCCGACGGAATCGGCCGTGTCTGCTTCCGAGTAGCCGCCAACTCCGGCGTACTGAACCTCGAAGTTCCCGGCGTGTACGAGATCCGCGGGGACGGCCTACGCGAGGGCACCGGCCACCAAGTGACCGCCAAACTACGCAACGACGACGGCGAAAGCCTCACCGTCAACGTAGACCCTGACGGGTACACCCAAGTCGGCGAGGGCACCGACCCGACCGCCTCCCCCACCATGCTGCTGCAGCTGCGCGCCGGCACCGGCCCCGCGCCCGGCACCGGAGCACAGGCGGCAGTCGGCAAACTCGCCGGCGACGGCCGCGAGTGCACCGCGACGCTGGTCGCGCCGAGCTGGGTGCTGGGCGCCGCGAGCTGCCTGGCCCCCGACCCGAACCAGCCCCAGCTCGCCGAAGGCGCGCCGGCCGGCGCGACCCATGTCGCGTTCCCCGGAAAGGCCGGCATCAAGGTCGACTGGCTGAGCCCGCGCCCCGGCCGCGACGTGGTCCTGGCCCGGCTGGCCGCCCCGGTCGAAGGGATCACCCCGATCCCGCTGGCCACCACCGCCCCCACCGGTGTCGAACTGTCCACGGTCGGCTACAGCCGCGCCGGGGTGACCGCCACCGATTGGACCAACGACCAGCAGCGCACCGCGCAGGTCACTTTCACGGCCGCGACCGCCACGACGCTGACCACCGCGACCGGCCCGCTCGTGTGCAGCGGGATGGCCGGTGCACCCGTACTCAACGGCGGCAAGCTCGCCGCCGTGCTCAGCCAGGCGGGCCAGGCCGGATGCCCCGACCCCGCCGGGAGCGACAGCTCCCTCACCGCCGCCCGCGCTGACGATCTGACGACCTGGGTCAACGCCATCACCACCGCCGCGGCGGACCACACCTGGACCCTGGCCGACCTGCCCGCCACGGCTACGTCGGGCACCGCGGTCGGCACCGTCGCCGACAGCGCCTTCACCGGAACAGGCCTCCCGCTGACCGCCACCGCCGGCGCGACCTGGAAGACCGGCGACACCTACAGCCCGGCCATCGCGTTCGACCGCACCACCGGAACGCTCGCGGCCGGCGGCCTCGCCGTCGTCACCGACGCCGACTTCAGCCTCAGCGCCTGGGCCAAACCCACCATCCAGGGCACTTACTCGCCCCCCTCCACCGCCGGTGGCACCGTACTTTCCCAGGACGGCGTCAACACCGCCGGCTTCAAGCTCTGGATCCAGAACGGGGCCTGGCACTTCGCCATGAGCCAGTCGGACGTGGCCAGTCCCGTCTGGGACACCGCCGTCGCGCCCGCGGGCAGCGCTGCGCTGGGTGTCTGGTCACAGGTCACCGTGACCTACAAAGCCGCCTCCGGCCTGGTGATCCTCTGGGTCAACGGCCAGAACGTCGCCAGTGTCCGGCACACAACGAAGTGGAAGGCCACCGGCGCGCTGCGCGTAGGCGCGCACAAGACCGGCGCCGCGAGCCTCGGCGGCTACTTCAGCGGTGTGCTGTCCACGGTCCAGACCTGGAACAGGGTCTCGCTGACGCCCGCCAAGAACAACCACGACTTCGACGGAGACGGCCGCAACGATCTCATTCTCACCGACAGCGCCGGTGACCTGTGGATGTATCCGAACCAGAGCAGTTCGGGAGAGAACACGGTCAGCGTCAGCAACCGGGTCAAGATCGGCAGCGGTTGGGGCATGGGATGGGTCGTCGTTGACTGGGACGGGGACGGCCTGGCCGACCTCCTCAGGTCTGGCTCCGACGGCGTTCTGTGGATGTATCCCAACAAGGGCGGATATCTGACCAGCAGTAGCAGAGATGATGTCGGCTCCGGCTGGGAGAAATACACCTTCACCGCGGGCAACGCCAACAGCAACCCGCGCGCCGACCTGTTCGCCATCCACAACGCCAACGGCACGCTGTTCCACTACCCGGACGGGGCAGCGGGTGCCACCAGGATCCAGATCGGCAGCAGCGGCTGGACCGGCTACCGCACCTTCCCCTTCGATTTCAACGGCGACAACCGCACCGACATCATGGCCATCGACCGCAACGGTGACCTCTGGTTCTATCCCAACACGAGCCAGAGCGGCATCACCCTCGGCGCCCGCACCCACGCTGGCAGCGGCTGGACCAACTACAAGGTCGCGGCCATGGATCTGAGCGGTGATGGCAAGACCGACCTGGTCGCCGTCAGCGGGAACCGCGATCTGTGGGTCTATCCCGGACTGGGTAACGGTCGCTTCGGCACCCGGTACCAGCCGCGCTCCGGTGGGGTCATCGTCCCTGAATGGGTCGTCACCGCCGTCGGCTGACATGTGGCGGGTTGGACGCAGGTGTTCAGCCCACTGGTCGTGATCATCGCACCGGCCATGCTGTCTTCCTGCCGCACGGGACAGCATGGCCGGCCGCTGCGTCGCCCAAGACAAGGCCAGGTCAAAGGGGGCGACCTCGAAGAACAGAACCGGCCAGGGCCGAAGCGGGCACAGAAGAGGACAAACGGCGATGCCTTCGGCGCCGCTGGAAACTGCGGCTGAAGTCCGCCCTGCTCGGTCGTTCCCGGGGCGGGCAACGAGCAAGATCCATCGAAGCCGTCAAGAATCAAGGTGGCGATTCGTCTGCGTGGGCTCTCGCGAAGGTGAGGACATCATCGGCGGTGTTGAAGCGCCGAGCGCTTGGTGTCACCCAGTAGCCATGCTGGTCGAGCAGGGGCTGGACGTCGTCGATGGCGTTGCGGATGGTGCCGCGGCTGATGCCGAACAGGTCGGCCAGGGATTGTTGATCGCATTGTTGGCGTCCAGCCAGCACGGTGGCCAGGATCCGATCAGCGTCGGTGATCTTCTGTGTGAAGACGCCGCGCCGGCTTCCGGGGCGTGGGGCGCCGCCGCGTCGACGGTGACGGCGTTGTTCGATGACGGCCTGGTAGGGGACGGCGAGCCGTTGGAGGAGGTCGTGGAAGGCTTCGCGGGGCATTCCGGTCAGCTCTGAATGAGACAGGGCCTGCGATAGATGCGTCTGCTCGGTGACCTCTCCCTGTTCCAGCCATTGACGCAGGTCCTGGACGCGAGAGAAGTAGTGCGTGGACTGCGGAACAGCGATCTTATGTTCGTCCAAGAGGGGGCGGGTTTCCCTCACTGCCTCTCCGATAGTGACCGGGTTGGTGCCCAGCAGGTCGGCCAGGGCCTTCTGTGGACAAACCCCTCGCAGATAGACGAGGGTGACCAGGACGCGGTCGGCGTCACTGAGCAGGGGGCGGTGGTGGGTGCCGAGGGCTGGGCTCGGATCGGTGCCGTCGTTCGAGGCGGTGGCCATGTGTTGACCGTCCGGACCAGATAAGGCGGTCCACACCGCCGCCGCATGGCCGCGCAACACGACCGGTTCGCCTTTCGTCGTGAGATCCCAGACCTTGAGAGTGTGGTCCATCCGGCCGGTGCTGGCGACCTCGCGGCCGTCCGGGCTGAAGGCGACGCCGACGCCGTCTCCCTTGTGACCGCGCAGGATCATCGGCCCCGACCTCGGTCGCGTCCCGGATGCGGGCGGTGCCGTCCTCCCCCGCGCTCATCAGTCCGGACGCGCTCGAAGCCGCTCTCCGCTGACCCCTTGGAGGGGGTCTTCAATCCTCTACCGTCGCGAATCACATGCGAAGATCAGCCGAGCGTGAACGTCCTGGCGCGGGTACGGCGCCGGCTGGGAGGGTGGACCTCATGATGGAGGACTTGCGGGACGCCGAGCGCCGGCTCCAGGCCGCGCAGCTCGCTGGAGATGTCGAGGCGCTGGATCGGCTGCTGGATGATCGGCTGATCTTTACCTTCGGTGCGAACGTTGCGACCAAGGCGGACGACCTGGAGCTGCACCGCACTCGGGCGCAGGTGGTGACGAGAGTGGCCGAGGAGGAGCTGACCGTGCTCGCCGATGGGCGCACCGGGGTGACGTGGTTTCTCGGCACCGTCGAAGGGACCGTCTCCGGTGCGCCGTTCGCGGCCAGGATGCGCTACACCCGTACTTGGATATACGGCGAGACGCACGGCTGGCGAATCATCGCCGTGCACGCCAGCACGACCGATTGACATAGCCGACACGTTGTCCGACGACGACCAGCCAGCCGGATGGTCGCCGGACCGCCCCCGGGGGCAGGCCGACGCTGGAAGCCAGGCTGTCCCGGCAAGATCAAGGACTGGATCTTGGTATCCCAGCTCCGGCCCATGCACAAAAGGATCAAAGCCTAGAGGGATCACTCAGCGACGTTCAGTGCGCTGAACCCACGAGGCAAACAGGCCTGAAGATGCCGAACCCGTGAAGTTCTTCGAGCAGGAGGGCCGCTTCCCGCGGCACGTGGGTGAGCTGCCCAAGGCCGCGGTGGATTACGTGGCTGGCCAGGTGAAGGTCGAGCCGGCGTTGCTGGCGGCGCACGACTGGTCGGGCCGATCGATCGAGCGGCATCGGGCTCAGGTGCGGGACGTGCTGGGGTTCCGGGAATCGACTCGGGCGGATGAGGACGTGCTGGCCGAGTGGCTGGCGGACGAGATCTGCCCGATGGTGTTCACGGACGAAGGGCTGCGGACGGCGCTGCTGGCCCGCTGTCGGACGTTGAAGATCGAAGGTGGCGCTCGCGCCGGCCCGGCAGTTCAGAGCGGATGCCCCGCCCTGCCGGGCCATCTTCACCATGGTCGAGATGAAGCGCCTCGGCCGCGGCACGGCCGAGCTGACCGCGCACGACCTGGTGCTGAAGATGCTCAGCGGGACCGCTGCCCGGCCTGCTCGATCCGAGCGGCCAGGCCGGCTGCTGTTCGCCTTCTTCGGAATCGAGTCACCGATGACGACTGACGACCTGCGATCAGCTACCTGGCGGCTGAGGACATGTTCGGGAGCGGAGGGCCTTGGAGGGAGGCACCGAGATCGGCCCCGGGGAGCGGCACCCGGATCGGCCCCGGCATTGGCATCGGCCTGGAATCAGGACACCGCCAGGCCCTGCCGCCAGCTCGGATGCGCCGGCCGCCAGCCCAGCTCACGCTTGGCCTTCGCGTTCGACGCGCCCCGAAGCTCGGTCATCAGCACGACCCCGGCCTCCCCGGCGGCCAGTCGCCCGACGAATCGCGGCACCCGCATCGGCTTCCTGGCGCCCAGCATCCGGGCCACCTCCGGCAGCCAGTCGGCAACCGCGGCGGGATCGTCGTCGACGATGTTGTAGACCCCGCGGGTGCCTCCCTCGACCGCCGCGACCGTCGCCTCCGCCGCGTCAGCGACGTGAACGAACGACCACACCCCACCGCCCTTACCAACGACCGGGAACTTACCCCTGCGAATCATCTCGATCTGCTCCGAACCCGGCGCCATCGAAGTGCCCGGTCCGTAGAACGCCCCGTACCGAAGCACGATCCCCTCGGTCCAGCCGGCACCCAGCACGGCCTTCTCCAGATGCCCGACAGCAGCGACCATCGAGGCCATCTGGCTGACCGGCGACGGATCCAGCGGATCCGCCTCGCTCTTCACCGGCCCACCCGTCCGGGCATAGGTGAACGCCCCGTTGCTCTGCGCCACGAACCGCCGAACTCCTACCGCGCGCCCAGCCGCGAGTAGATTGTCGGTGCCCTCCATCCGCAGCCGGTTGGTGGCGGCGAAACTGCGATCGAAATTGCGCGTGTCGATGTGATCGATGGCAGTCAGCTGATGAACGATCACCTCCGGATTCGCCTGCCGCACGGCCGCCTCGACCTGACGGCGATCGAGCGCATCAGCGATGACCGGCACCGCACCCAGCTTCGACAGCATGGCCTTGTTCGAGGCGTTCCGCGTCATGGCGAAGACCTCGTGCCCCGCACGAACCAGCCGCGGCACCAGCTGCTTGCCCATCGCTCCGGTCGCCCCTGCCACTAGCACTCTCATGGTCAGCTCCTGATTCAGACGCTCTTCCCCTCGCGACGAGCCGGCGGGCGCCGACTGTCGCAATTTCCTTAGTCAGAACGCTACGGATGCCACCTCTCCGGAGGTATCGGACGTCTGCCTTAAGCACTGAAGCCAGGACGCGGGGCTTGAGCAACAATCGAACGGCCGGTCACGTCAAGGAGCCCGGCGGACGCCTCTATCGTGACTGGCCGTTCTGATGCGGGTGGTCATGGGATGGCTGGTAGAGCCCCCAGTCAGTCGATGAGGTCACGGTGCGGCGGAAGTAGCGGCAGCGGTTCCAGCTCCGCGAGGGTCCTGCGTCAGTCGGCGGTCTCGTCTGCGTCCATGTCGGCCCAGTTCTGGGCGGCGGACTTGCCGGCGTACTCGGCGGTCTCGGCGCCACGGTGGCCGCCGGAGGTGGTCAGGGGGTGACGAAGCGGAAGGACGTGTAGATGAAGGTGACGGTGCTGCCGGGGGCAGTGGGTTGCCGAGCAGGGCGCAGGTGAGGTCGGTGTAGAAGATGGCGGTGGCGTCAATCTGGTTGCTGGGCGCTGGTGGCCAGGGTGGAGGGCAGGTGGCAGGAGCCGATCTGCGCGGCCGCGCTGATGAGGACGGCAGTGGCCGCCAGCGTGGTGGCGGCTGTGCGAGCGGTGCGCTACATGGAAGCTTCCTGTCAGCGGGGGGCGAAGGGGGGGTCACGGCCACCGACGTGGTGGAGGAATCGATCTCCGTGATGCCGTTTGCGCAGGCCGAGCGGTCAGCGTCTGCGGCAGTGGCGCGGGGTGGGTGTACGCCTTCATAGGCGTCCAGCTGGTGGTTCACGCACACCGCGCGGGACCTGGTCCCGGCGTGCACGGCACGCCCTGCACACGCGCGCAAATACAGGAGACGGCCTGGTCACGTCTCAGACGCTCTGCTAAACGGCGGGGATTGTCCTTCGGCGGCCCGGCTTCCCCGCTGTCCGCTCTCACTGCCGGTCTCACGCTTCGCCACGAGCGCGTACGAGAGGGCGACCCCGAGACACAGGGACAGGGAGATGCCGAGCAGGAGGTTGTCCAGCGTGACACCCAGTCCCATGCCGATCGCGATGCCGGCCCACATTCCGGCGGTCCTGTGGGGCGAGTTCTTGCTGTTCGTCATGGTTCGATCTTCGGGCAGGAGCGCGTACCGGCGTAGACGCCGCAGTCACGGGTCCGGCATGACAGCTGTCACCATCAAGGCCCCCCACCACCAGTGCCGGATCTGCCATGAGGGCCCGGAGCTACGACGACGCCATGCTGTCCGTGCCTCTGCACCTACGCGAGCAGAACCTCAGCCTCCGCGACATCGCCGCCCGCCTCGTCATCACCAAAGGCAAGAAGAAGGGCCGGCACCCGTCCCCGGCCAGGCTGGGGTCAGGCGGCCCATCGCCACCCCAGCGCACGGCATTGGCGACGAGCACGTCGATCCCGCCCCAGCGCTCAACGACTCTCGCGACGGCGCGGTCCATGGTGGGCAGGTCTTCGAGGCCGAGCCGAACGATGTGCGCCTGCCCGCCGACGGCCTCGACGTCAGCGGCCACTTTCTCGGCGCTGTCGGGGTGGTTTTGGATTCCGGCGGACTGCTACTGGCGCGAGACAGTCGCGCTGCGAGTTGCCTGGTGAACAGCACCTTGTCCACGGTGGCTCCAGCGCGCGAGCATACGGTGGTGAGAACCGAGGTTGCGATCTTCACCGCAGAGGGGCCTCTTCCTGACTGGAACGGCAGCGAGGAGGAGATCAGCAGGCGTAGCCGGCAGCTGGAGGCGATCCCGCGGCCTGTCACGGCGCAGGAAGCGCAGGCGCTGGCGGCCTGCTTCGGCCCCGATGACTGCTACGGCGTGGCCTGGACCCTGGTCCACCTCATCGAGACGAGCCCCGGACCACTGCCTGCCATCTCCAGGCCCGGCCCGGATGCCGGCCACTGGCACCACACCCTCTGGGCGCGGTGGGGCCACAGCGACGATCAGTCCCGCTGACGCACCCGTTCGACGGTGTACCGCCCCGTACGGAAGGTGACCAGCCAGCCCAACACCCACCCGGCGGCCTCCTCCATGGTGGCCGGCTCGGCAGCCACCGAATCGATACCACACGGCTGGCCGCTCTCGCCAGGGCGGCCAGCGCTGGTGCGGATCCGGTCGGGGCGCTCGGCGTCGATCCACCACACCAGCTCGTAGTCCTGGCGATGGTGGTGAGCGTACTGCAGCGCCAGCTCGCTCTTGCCGACGCCACCCTGCCCGAGCATCGCCTGACTGATCACACCGGTGCCCATCGTGTGGCGTAGGGCGTTCAGGGCCGCATCCCGGCCGACGAAGGCCGGCGCGGCAGGCCCGACAGCCCGACCGGCACCCGCACGGTGCCGACTGGAGGCAGCGGCCGTCGCGGACTCTGCTGGTTGATCTCGTTGCTGGTCTGGTCGCCAGCTGATACACCCGCTCCGGTCCGAAGGCGGTGCTCTCCATCCACACATTGCGCGCCATCGCCGGTCGAGATGATGCCGGAGTTGCCGCCGCCGAGGGCGACCGCCCTGTACTGCGTGGTGCGAGGTGCTGCTAGATCTGGCCAGCGCCGTGCATGTCGCGTCCGAGTTGCTCATGGAGCTACGGGTGAGCGGCGGCGACGTGGAGCTGGTCCTGGCGCCGGGCATGGTGGTGGACGCCAACGAGCTGTCGGTGCGGCAGAGCACGCTGGTGATCAGCGGGACATCGGCAAGACGCCGGAGACGTTGCGCACCCGCTTGACAAGCCAGATGAGGCACGGACGGCTCGACGTCCGCCGGCAGACGCCACAGCCGTGACGCGGCAGGACGCCGAGCCATGTGCCTACCTGCCGGCCCGTCCTGGGCGAGTCATCAGCCAGCGGTCGATCTCACTGGGCCAGTCGGTACGCAGCGCCTCCTCATGGCTCATGCGAAAGCGTCCGATATGAGTCGGGCGGCCTGGAGGCTGGTCCGCCTGCAACTCCACCACCAGGTCGGACGAGCTCGGCACGAACGTCACGTCGACCTCGTGCACCACTCCGGCGTGATGGCCTGGGCAGTAGAACGCGATCTTCTGGAGGAACGGCGGCGGTCCGTGAGGCGGGTCCTCTCCTCGGCTCGGCTGCAGGACTGCGGACTTGAAGGGGAAGCCGAGTCGCGCGAACGCCTGTAGGACCCGTGACTGTGAAGGCGCCGGCTTGACGGCGACCAGTTCGAGATCGCTCCTGCCCACGATGGTGGCGATCGCGACCTCAGTTCGTACGCCCAGAGCCATGCCGGGCAGATGCCGGCCGCCGATCTCACTGATGGGAGTCCGCCAGGGGATCGCGGCCTGAAAGGTGATCACCTTCTCCTCACCCGGCCGCAGGACGGCAGGGCCGGAGACCTGCGCCTGTGAGAGCTCCTCGTTCGTGCGGTGGCCGTCGGCTTCGTGCGCCGCGTAGGGCGAGGTGACCAGGCCGAGGCAGATCTGGTCGATCGCGACGCCGGCGTCACCGCCCTTCAGGCGCACCTCGCCACACAGGACACCACCGGGCTGGGTTCGCGGGGTGGCCAGGACAGTGGTGACGGACGGCGCGCTCGCCCCGTCTGCATCGGACAGCCGCATGAAGATCACAGCGATCTCCCGCCTCGCAGGAATCGAGCACTCGCCCGTCTGAACGGCCCGGCGACGGGCTGGGTTCCAATAGTCATGATGTCCTGTCCTCCCAGAGCGGCCCCCATCCGGGGGCCGGCTCGTACTCGCGCCACTGGGGGCGACTGCCATGGACTTCGAGCAGGCTCCCTGCCGACGACGGCCACCTCTTCAAGACCCCCACCTCCGACTCAGCCGACGTGCACGTGCGGGCGGCGTTCCGGATCGGGCTCGGCCTGGCGCAGCACCTCGCGGGTCGGCGGCGGCACGCCGCCGCCGCCGAGGACCAGATACCGCAGCATCGCCACGACCCGGGTTGCCCTCCGTCCAGGGGAAGTAGATGTGCGGCACCGAGCCGGTGCGGTCGCGCAGGTGCAGCAGGAGCGCTGCCAGGGTGTTCGGTACGGCGGAGCTCTCGATGGTGAGGATCCTGTGGCCGTACCGTTCCTCGCCCCTGACGTGCGGCTCGGTCTCGCACCCGGAGGCGTCCGGCACCGTCACCTCGACGGACAGGGCGGGCTCGGAGCTGCGCAGCCGATGGTTCCGCCAGGTCTCGCGCAGCTTGTCGGTGTACTCGGCCCGGTCGCGGGCGTGCGGCTCGTTGGCGATCACGTGCACGTCGCCGCACAGGTCGTTGACGAACCTCTCGGCCAGCGGGTCGAGGTAGCGTACGTCAGCACCGCCGTGATCGCGGCGAACCCGGCCGTCGCCCCGCGCCGGCGCTCGCGGTACGCCGACAGGGTCACCGCGACGGCCGCCGACAGCATCAGCACGAGCACGCCGGTGGCGTACGCGCCGCCCTGGGCCTCCACGTCGGCGTCGAAGATGATCGTGATGGCGAACGCGATCGCGGTGAACACCAGCACCAGCGGCCGTACCGCACCCGTCCACTCCGGCGCCATGCCGTAGCGCTGCCCGTGCGGGAAGTCCGGCACGAACGGGTTCTCCAGGATGTGCGTGGTCGCGTCCGCCGCCGACAGCGTCATCGTGATCACGAAGTCGGTGGCCGCGAAGCCGAGCAGCGTCGGCGCCACCAGGAACAGCGTGGCCAGTGGCGACAGCAGCCCGGCGGCCAGCGCTGCGATGCCGGGCTGGTAGCCGAGGGTGGAGAAGTAGTCCACACCGGTCAGGCACATCACCCGCCACCACGGGCGCTTGACGTGGGGGCCGTGCTCGATCTGCTCGCGGTCGGTCTGCAGGCCCTGCGACAGCCACGAACGCAGCGTCCCTTCCGCGGGGGCCGGCCGCTTCGCCAGCACCATGACGGTCACCCTTCACCAGGAACCCGTAAAGACGCATCGCACACTACCTAGGGCAAAAGGGCTGGTGACGGGGTCGAGGCGTCAAGAAAACGTATAAATCGGAGACTGGTCAGTACTGCCGCAGCGGGCCTGACGAACGCCGGACAGGCGGCCCACCCGCCGGAGGCCGCGCGTGCTCACGGCTGGTGCTCGGCGTTCCGATCGGACTGGTTCCGCTGCCACTGCTCCATGACGCGCCGGAAGGTCTCGTTCACGAGGAGCAGGAACTCGGCGGCGACGCCGAAGCGGGCGCCGGCCGGTGTCGTGGCGCCGAGGACCTCGGCCGCGCTCTGCGATGCGGCGGCCAGGGTGTCGTTCATGTGCATGGCCGCAAGGGTGGACCGGAGCCAGAGGTCGTCGTCGAGGACATAGCGTTCGCGGCGCCCGCCGGGAACCCGTTCCCGCTTGATGAGCCCCTGTTGTTCGAGGAAGCCCATGGTCTGCGAGATCGACGCGGGGCTGACGTGCAGCCGCTCGACCAGCTCGGCGGCGGTGAGAGTGCCGGAGTCGGTGACGTACAGGCAGGCCAGCACCCTGGCCGCCGTCCGCGACATCCCCTGCTGCTCGAGGAGCCCGGCGAAGGATTCCACGAGGTTCTGGACCGCTTGGGGGTCACGTCCGTAACTGCTGTCGCCGACCGGCGGAGCCGGGGGCTTCGCCTTCCTGTGCCGGCGGGCACGCCGTTCGGTGGCCTCCTGCGCCTGCTGCGCCGCGTAGTGGTCAGGGCCGCCGTTGCGAGTGACCTCCCGCATGATGGTGGAGGCGGGCCGCCCGAGACGCCGGCCGATCTCCGCGAACCCGAGGCCCTCGGCCAGGCTCGCGGCGATGTGCCGGCGGTCCTCGTTGGTGAGCCTGTCTCCGGGCATCGGTGCTCGTCTCCCGTCCGCCTGCGTCTGCGAAGCTCGGCACCCCGCCCCGACAGTATGCAATCACTCGCCATTCATTGCAACGCGGCGACCGGCCCTCGTTTGCAATCAGAGCCACAGTCATTGCAATACTCACCTCGCATGGCGCGATCTAGTGGGGATATAAGATCCTGAGCAAGTTGACCAGGTAATGATTGCAATGTACTGTCACATATGTTCAGCGATGCATGAACGTTCTCCAGGCCGGGGACGGGCACGTCCGGAAACTCTCCGGAGGAGACAGATGACCCGGCCGAGATACGTCGAGGTTGGACGACCTCGCCGGCCTGTTCGAACAAGCCGCGGTGGGCGGAACGCCGATCCGGTCACTCAAGACCACCTTTTGTGTAAGGAGCTTCATGATGGGACACGGCAACAGCGGCTTCTCCAAGGCCGGACTGATCCGGCTGCGCGAGGTGCTGACGCGGCACGTCGAATCCGGAAGGATTCCCGGGCTGGTCGCGCTGCTCAGCCGGGGCGAGGAGACGCACGTCGAGGCGATCGGGTCGATGCGCCATGACGGTGACGCGCCGATGCGCCGCGACACCATCTTCCGGATGGCCTCGACGACCAAGCCGGTCGCGGTGTCCGCAGCGATGGCCCTGCTGGACGAGTGCCGGCTGCGGCTGGACGACCCGGTGGACCGGTGGCTGCCCGAGCTGGCCGACCGTCAGGTGCTCAAGCGGCCCGACGGCCCGCTGGACGACACCGTGCCCGCGCGGCGGCCGATCCTCGTACGGGACCTGCTCACCAACACGCTGGGGCTCGGGCTGGACATGACGGCGCGGACCGCTCCGATGCTGACCGCGTTCTTCGAGCGGGGCGTGTACGGGCAGGAGGACGGCTGGCTACTGCCCGGCGTGGACCCGGACGAGTGGATGCGCCGCCTGAGCACGCTCCCCCTGATGTACCAGCCCGGAGAGCGGTGGCTGTACAACCTCGGCGACGACCTGCTCGGCGTGCTGGTGGCCAGGGTCACCGGCCAGACGTTCGAGGAGTTCCTGCGCGAGCGCATCTTCGATCCTCTCGGGATGACCGACACCGGTTTCCACGTGCCCGCCCACAAGATCGACCGGCTACCTCCGCTCTACGCCCCCGACGGGCAGACCGGCGAGTTCACCGTCGAGGACCAGGCCGAAGGCGGACACCACAGCACTCCCCCGGCGTTCCAGTCCGGCGGCGGCGGACTCGACTCGACCGTCGACGACTACCACGCCTACTTCCGGATGCTGCTCGACGGCGGCGTGCACGACGGCGAACGCATCCTGTCCCGGCCCGCCGTCGAGCTGATGACCACCAACCGTCTCACCCCCGAGCAGACCACCGCCCTGCGGACCTGGGCCCGCAGCGTCGTCCATCTCTCCCACGGCCAGGGACAGCAGGGCGGCTGGGGCTTCGGCATGGCGGTGCGCACCCACCGCGGCGACTACGCCCCCATCGGCCAGTTCGGCTGGGACGGCGGAGCCGGCACCACCGTCTACGCCGACCCGCACAACCGGCTCATCGGCATCCTGCTCACCCAGACCGGCATGTCCACCCCCGACTCGGCACGGGCCATCAACGACTTCTGGACCGCCCTCTACCAGGCCATCGACGACTGAGAGCGAGCTTGATGAGCGCAACCGAGGCCGGCCGTGCGTTCGTGGACGAGTCTGCCGGCCCGGCCCCTCGCGCAACCATCAGCCGTGCTCTCCACCCGATCAGGATCTGGGGTGGTCGATTGAGGCGCTGCCGGACTCGCCTGACTGCTCCGGTTCGATCTCATCCTGCTGACGCGGTATGGATGTCCGGGACGCGCAGCGGCGGTCTGCGCGCACCAGCTCGCGGAGCCGGCGGCGGGCGCGGACCGCGCGTAGCGCGGCCGAGCGGCTCTGCGGCGAGCACGCGCAGGCCGTCCACGACATCGCCGACGCCGTGCCTGGACAGCGGGAGCCAACCAGAGTCGGGTATGTCCGCGGCATGTCCCGAGATGACGGCTTCCCTGGCCCGGACTACGCCGTCACCTCTTCCAGGACTTGGGGGTCAGAGAGATTGGGAACGGAATCCGGCGTTAACGGGGTTCCCCGCTGGTCAGCGAGCCGAGCGTTTCCCTGCCTCCGAACGCGGCCGGCGCCGGATTCCGTTCGGTTTCACAGCGCGACGTTGATCCACCTACTGTCACGGCAGGCAGTACTTAGTGCGAGTCGTATTGCTCCGACGACACTGTGTCTGTCGTGTCATACGTTGCGTGCATGCCTGTCGACTTCCTGAGCGGCTCAGAAGCGGCGAAGTACGGCCGTTACCACGGCCCGCCCATCCGGGCCGAGATGGAGAAGAGATCCGCTTCCTCGACAACGAGGACCTGGTCCTGATCAAGGAGCATCGCGGCCGGCACATCCGGTGCGGTTTCGCTTCAGCTCGTGACCGTTCGTTACCTGGGGTGCTTCCTGGCCGGCCCGCTGGAGGCGCCGGACGAGGTCCTGGACGTCGTCGCCGCGCGGCTGGGTGTCGACGATCCGTCCTGCGTGAAGCGGTTACACCGAGTGGGACAAGACGCGGCTGGAACATACCTGGGAGATCGCCAGGGCGTTCGGGCTGAAGGACCTTGCCTCGCGTCCCGGTCCGGCCGCTAGGAGTCCTGGGTGAGGTCGGCGCGGTGGTCGGCGGCCCACTGGGTGAGGGTGCGGCCGGGCTTGCCGAGGACGCGTTCGACGTCGGGCAGGACCGGGGGCGGCTCCTCGGCGTACTCGGCCTGGTAGCCGAGCAGGTATTCGGCGATGTCGTAGGGCATCCCGGCGGTGATGTAGGAGGAGCGCGCCTGGCCGTAGGTGAGCGCTTCGAAGCGCAGGCTTCTGCCGAGTCCCTCGCCGATGGCGGCGGCCTGCTCGCGGTGGCTGAGCGCCTGCGGGCCGCTCAGCGAGTAGGCCTTCCCGGCGTGCCCGTCCTGGACGAGGGCGGCGGCGACGACCTCGGCGATGTCGGCTTCATGGATGGGTACGCCGAGCGCGTCGGGGAAGGCGCTGCGCACCACGCCTTCGGTGCGGATGGAATCACCCCACATGTCCAGCTTGTTGATGGCGAACTCGCCCGGCCGGATGTGGGTCCATTCCAGGCCGGAGGCTTCGATGGCCTGTTCGGCCTGGTGCAGCATCTCGTAGCTGCCCGGCCGCCGGATGGTGACGGCCACACTGGTGAGGGTGACGATGCGGGTGAGCCCCGATTTGACGGCCTGTCCGGCGAAGGCGCCGGCCTGTTCGGCGGCGCGGCCGGGATCGGGGTCGAGCAGGCCGGCCAGGTAGTAGGCGCGGTCCACGCCGTCGAGCGCGGCGGGCGCGCCACTGATGTCGCCGGCCACCAGTTCCACGCCGTCGGGCAGGGCGGCGGTGGCCGGGTCCCTCGTCAGGGCGCGTACGTGCTGTCCGGCGCGCAGCAGGCGGTCGACCACGATGCGCCCGATCGTGCCGGTCGCGCCGGTCACCAGGATGGTCATGGAGGTGCTCCGTTCGTGGATGGCGGACGGCCGCGAGCCGCCGATCGAGCCTGGATGGCGGCCGGTGACCCACGTGGACATGTTGATCGAACCGGCCGGTGCGGTGTCGCGTTCGCGTCAGCGCACGGCCTTCTGAACGAGCTTCCTGATCGCCGCCTCGCTGGCCTCGGTCAGCCGTGTCAGGGCGTAAGCGGTCGGCCACATGCCATCGTCCTCGTCGAGATTCGCCTCCACGCTGAACCCCAACGAGGAGTAGCGTTCCTTGTCCGCCTGCCCGCTGCGGAAGAAGCACACCACCTTCCCGGCCTTGGCGTAGGCGGGCTGGCCGTACCACAGCCTCGGCGCCAGCTCAGGGGCGGCGGCGGTGACGACGGCGTGTACGCGCTCGGCCAGCGCACGGTCCGGCTCTGCCATCGCGGCGATCGCCGACAGCACCGCCGCCTCATCGGCGGCCGCCTTCTTCGCGCCTCGGTCGCCGCGTGCCGCCGCCCTCAGCTCGGTGGCGCGCGCCTTCATCGCGGCGCGCTCCTGCTCGGAGAATCCGTCCTCCGAGCGATCGTGTCGCGTCTTCTCGCTGCCCGCCTTCGATGTGCCGCTCATGACGTGTTGCTCCTTGTCAGTCGCCGGGAGGGGGATGTCCTCACGCTATCCGCACCGGCACAGGTCAGGGCTTCTCGATTCCTGACCGATCCAACGCCCCGCGACGCCGTACGCGGCTGCTGATCCCAGATCTCTTGTGGTGATTTCCAGTCGTGGGCACGCTGACATCGAAGGAGGCCGGCAGGTGCTGCCAGGCGCACCCACTGGTGAGCACATGGACCAACGTTTGAGGCGCGATGGGTGGGAAGGCGGAGACGATGCCGCCCATCCCCGACACCCGGCAGGCGAGACGACCATGAGTGCGGAGTTCGAGCTGCGCTGCCCCATCAGCGCCAACCTTGCTTTCGTCCGGGACCTGATCCGGGTCCATGGCCGGCACAGCGGACTGCGCGGGCAACGGCTGGATGACCTGGTGCTGGTCGTCAACGAGGCGGTCGCCAACGTGCTCGACCACGGCGCCGGCATGGTGACCGCACGCAACACTGCCGAGGGCATCGTCGTGGAGATCCTCTACGCCGCCGGCAAGCTCACCCACGACCACCTGGCCGGCGCCGACCACCTTGACCTGTCCAGCCCGCGCGGGTTCGGCCTGAGGATGATCCGGCGGCTGTGCGACGAGATCCGCCTCGAACAAACCGGTCTCGGCTCCCTGCTCAGCCTGCACGTCCACCGCCGGCCGGTCATCACCAGCCTTCCCCGCCGACACATCACTCATCACGACCAGGACGCCCGCCGCGCCGGCTGACCACGGGAAAGGCGGCCTGCCGGCGTCAGGAACCGGCCGTGCTCGATGCTCGCGCTGCCCCGCCAGGCCCGGCCCTTGGGCCACGCTCTCCTCGCACTCGGCGGCACCCTCTTGCGGGCCCGGCAGGTCTTCACACGGCAGGCCCGGAAGGTGAGTACGTCCAGGTCGGCCTTTCAGCCGGCGACCGGGGAGGCGATGACGACGGTGACGTCGGCGGGTGTGTCGTCGGTGCGATAGCGGTGCGGGGCGTCGCCGGCGAAGGCGAGCATGTCGCCGACCTCCAGGTGGCGGAGATCGTCGGCCGGTCCGGCGAGGAGGCTGCCGGAGGCGATCAGGAGATGCTCGGTCGTGCCGGGGGCGTGCGGAACGCCGTCGACGGCGGTGTGCGGCGGCAGGCGCAGTCGCCAGATCTCCAGGCTGTGGCCGCCGCTGATGCGGCGCAGCAGTTCGCGGGTGGGCTCGTGCTGGACGGCGATGGTCGAGGCGAGGTGCACGGTGCCGGGGTCGCCGTGGCGGATGAGCAGGTCGGTGAGGGGGATGGCCAGGGCGACGGCGATGGCGTCCAGGGTGTCGAGGGTGGGGTTGCCCTGGCCGGCCTCCAGTTGCGACAGGGTCGCCTTGCTCAGCCCGGTCCGCCGGGCCAGTTCGGCCTGGCTCATGCCGCGCTGCTGGCGGCGGCGCTGGATCTGGGCGCCGGCCGCGGCGGCGGCGCTGCTGGCGGGACGGCGGTCCCGGCCGGGTGCGTTCATCGCGGCGGCCGGTGGGTGGCGGTGTAGGAGACGCGCAGGCGGCCCTTCTTCAGTTTCACGGCGGAGATCGTCACCTGGTGCAGGCCGGCGAGGCTGCGTACGTGGGTGCCGCCGCAGGGGGCGGCGTGGACGTCGCCGAGCCGTACGATCCGGCGTCCTTCGTCGTCGTGGTGGGCGGTGACCGGCAGGTCGTCGGCGATGGCCGCGGCGACGAACGCGCGTATCCGGTCGGCGGCCTTCTCCCGCTCCTCGGCATCGGCGAGCTGGGCGCCGGTGGCGGGCGGGGTGAGCTCGATGCGGGCCTGGCCGGGGAAGTGGTTGCTACCGGCCAGTGTCCAGCCTTCGGCCCGGCAGGCCGCTTCGACGAGGTGGCCGGCGGTGTGCAGCGCGGCGTGCAGCCGGCGCAGGCCGGCGTCGACGCGCGCGTGCACGAGATCGCCCTCGGACAGGCCGTCCAGCCCGCCGCTCCCGTTCTCGGCCGCGTGGAGCACCACCAGGCCCGTCGCGGCGTGGCGCACCGGGACGACGTCGCACTCGCCGAGCCGGCCGCGGTCGGCGGGCTGGCCGCCGCCTTGCGGATGGAAGATGTTGTGCCGCACCGCGATCCACCTGCCGCCGGCCTCGTCGCGCCCGGTCGCGGTCACGCTGGTGCGGACGTCGACGAGGTAGGTGTCCTGCAGGTAGAGGGCGTCCTGCGAGGTCGTCTGGCAATCCATAGAATGAACCATACGTTCATCTTAACGAACGGTGTTGCTAGCATCGGCACGTGGAGATGAGCTGGCACGGCACCGCCGTCACCTTGCACCGTGCGTCCCCGGCCCATGCCGCCGAAGTGCTGGACGTGCTTGACGAGGCCGCCGCGTGGCTGCGCCGGCGCGGCGTCACCCAGTGGCCGGAGCACTTCGAAAGCTCCTGGATCGACGGAGCGATCGAGCGGGGGGAAACCTGGCTCGCCCACCTGGGCGCCACGGCCGTCGGCACCCTCACCCTTGACTGGTCGGATCCTCTCTGGACGGACATCGGGGGGACCGCCGGATATGTTCACCGCATGGCCGTCCGTCGACAGGCGGCGGGCCTTGGGGCGCTCCTGCTCGACTGGGCGGCAGATGCCGCGGGGCACAACCACCAGCGCTTTCTGCGACTCGACTGCGTCGCCTCCAACGGCAGGCTCCGCAGCTATTACGAGGCGCGAGGTTTCGTCCATCGAGGCGATGTTCTCGTGGGTGGCGCTCCCGGCCGGCGCCACGACGATGGCCCCCGTACCTGCGTCAGCCGTTTCGAACTGGCACTCCCGCACCACGACACAGCGAGCTTGCTGGATGGGAACGGCAAGGAGTGAGGACCAGGCGCGCAGGAGCACCTCCAGGAGTCAGGCCGTCGACGCTGGAAGGCGATCGTCGTCTGACGGCCGGCTGCACGAGGCCCGGACCGCCGGTGTGCGGCGTTGGAAGGTACCCGGCGTGCGGCTCCGGCAGCGCCGCCACACACGATGGGGAACCTGCGTGCACCAGGAACGGCAGCACGTCGGTGCCGTTGTCGGGCGGGATGCGAACCAGATCGGTGCCGTAGGCACCAGATGTTCGACGGCCGCCAGCTTCGCGATCGCCGGCGGTAGCGTGACGATCTGCCGCCGCCCGGGGTTCGCCCTCATCGGCATCGCGTCGGCCATGGTGCTGCACGAGGCCCCACGGCGGGTTGGCCCACAGCAGGGCCAGCACCGTGACGACGAGCAGCACGCTGGTGCCGCCTCCCTCGGTCCTCAGGGACGCGCGCAACGTCGTAGAACTCCCCCGGAGATCTGAGCCTGAAGCCGCCGGTCAGGTGCGTCTGCGCCGGACCAGCCAGATCGCGAACGCCGTGACCACGGCCAGCGCCGCCGTGGAGAGCGCGAGGAGCAACGGAAGCACCCCCGACCAGGCGCCCGCGGGGGACGGCGAAGGCAAGGAGACCGCCGGGGACGGCGGAGGAGAGGAGGCGGTGGGGGTCGGGGTGACGATCCGCGCCTGAGGGATGAGCGACAGGCCCTGCTGGCGGTCCGGCGGCCCGTATCCCATGGTGTCGCTGTAGGTGGGGACGCCGGCGGGCTCGCCCTGCACGTCCACGGTCATCGTGATCGGGACCTCGACGTACGAGCTGCCCTTGTCGGTGAACAGCCGTACCCACAGGTTGTAGTAGCCGGGCAGGGTGGTGTCGCGGATGTAGTCCTGGGTCGACTCGCGGTTGCGGTAGGCGACGGGCACGGTGGTGCCGGTGAACGCCTGCGGCTGGTCGCCCAGGGGCACCCGCCAGGCGTTGTCCTGGATGCCGCCGAGCACGCGCGGGTTCTCCGGGCTGAGGATGGAGCTGGACAGCATGAGCTGCGCGCCACCCAGCGCCGCGCGGTCGGCTTCGGACAGGGCCGGCGCCTCGATCCGGTACGACAGGCGCTGCCCGTAATGGAGCGGCACCCGGAAGTAGATCTCCTCGCCGGGGATCACGGTGTCGGTGTAGCGCCCGTCGGCGAGCACGGGGCCGTCGTCGTAGGAGCCGCTGCCCGCCACGCGTGCCGGCTCGGCCGTCTCCACCTGCGGTTCGATGGTCTCCATGCCCGTGGCGGGGCCGGGGAGCGCGGCGACGTCCACGGCGGGCGGCTCGACCACCAGGCTGAGCTCCAGCGGCGCGGTGGACCGGCGGGCCGTGTCGGCCTTGTTGGTCACCTCGATCGTGAAGCGGCCCGCCGCCTCGCACGGGCCCGTGCCTTCGGTGATCTGGACGTCGGCGACCACGAACGCGCTGCCGCCGCTGGGCAGGTTGGTCTCGAGTTCGCGCCGGTTGCAGGGGTCATCGCCGGTCGCGGGCAGCACGCCGAGGCTCGCGCCGATGACCGTCGGGGCTCCCAGCGGGGTGGTCGCGCCGATCCGCAGCCCGATGTACGCGGTGGCGCCCGCGGGCAGGTCGAAGGCGTAATGGCGGTTGACGTCCTGGCCGGGCGGCATCTCGTCGAGGTAGTCGCCCGGCTTGAGCAAGGGAGCGGTGCCCCGGTCGGCGGTGCCGGTGACCGGGATGCCGACCGGCGTCTGGCCGCGCAGCGCGCGCTGGGACAGGCGGCGGATGCGGCTGGACAGCTCGTCGCTGTTCCGGGCGTCGGCGTAGCGGCCACCGCCGGCCTTGGCGATGCGGACGAGCTGGTCGCGAGTGGCGCTCTCGACGCGGAAGCCGACGACGTCCACGCGTACGCCGATGCCCTGCCCGGCCAGCCTGCGCGCGGTGGCGACCGGGTCGCCGCCGCAGGTCTCCTCTCCGTCGGAGACGAGCAGGATCGTCTTCTGGCCGTCGGCGGTGAAGTCCTCGGCCGCCTGCTCCAGCGCGTACGCGATGGGGGTGTCGCCCTTGGGCCTCAGCCCGGCGACCTGGCGTTTGAACGCGTCACGGTCCAGCGGGGAGGGCCGCAGGTGCAGCTTGGTGTCCTTGCAGCCACCTCCGTAGGAGCGCAGCCCGAGTTGCGCGCCTTCGGGCGCGGCATCCACCATGCCGTCGATGGCCTTGCGGGCGGCGGCGATCCGCGTGGAGCCGGAGCCGTCCTTCTCCTCCATGGAGCCGGATACGTCGAGCAGCACCATGAGCTGTCCGGACGGTTCGAGGGCCAGCGCCGAGGAGGGAAACGCCAGAGGGGCCAGGGCGATCAGGATGACCAGGAGTATCCGGGGCATGGCCCGCATTATTGATCATCCCGCTTGCAATCACCTGAAAAACAGGTAAACCGCCGCATCTCTGGCCAGCAGGAACCCGACGATTCCCCGCCCCGGCTCACCATCGTGGAACCGGTTGTCCACCCGCCCCTTGCCCGCGGGGGTGGCGGGCATCCCTGGCACGAGTGTGCCGTCCTCGACGTACTCGCCGGTGAAGTTGAACACCCCGCTGGTGTGCTGCAGCAGCATCCGCACCGTGATCCGCCGGTCCATCCCGAATTCGGGCAGGTAGTCATCCACCGGGGTGTCCAGCCCCGATCCGACCCCCGGCCACCAGCTGCAGCACCACGGTGGCGGTGAACGTCTTGGTGTTGTTGCCGTGCTGGTGTCGTATGGGGGTCTCCGCCGATCGTCTGTGAGGTGAGGGCCAGGCCGTCAGCGGACACGGAAGTGATCTCGCGGATGGCCTGGGGAGCCTCTCCGGCCGAGTCCCAAGGAGCGCATCATGTATCCCATCCTGAACACGATCGACATCGTGGTGTCCGACCTGGACGCCTCGATCGCCTTCTACGCCCGGCTGGGCCTCGCGTTCAAGGTCGACGAGCACTCGCCCGAGCATGCCGGCTGCGACCTGCCGAACGGGCTGCACGTCATGCTGGACACCGAGGGCTTCCGCACGCCGTTCCTGCCCGGCTGGAGCGCGCCGTCGGGCGGGCCGCGTACGCTGCTGTGCTTCGAGTTCGACACGCCTGCCGGAGTGGACGCCACCTACGCCGAGCTCGTCGAGGCCGGCTACCGGGGGATCGCCGAGCCGTTCGACGCGTTCTGGGGGATGCGCTACGCCACGGTGGCCGATCCGGACGGCAACGGCGTCGATCTGTACGCCACCCTCCCGGCAAGCTGAGAAGGGGCAGCGACCGTGAAGTACGTGCTGATGTTCATCGAGACCGAGGAGTTCGCCGAGCGGCTGGAGGCGATGGGCGAGCTGGAGCAGCAGGCCGCCTACGCGGCGGTCGGGCAGTGGTTCGCCGAGCACGCCGACAAGATCACCCATCATGTTCGCCTGGCGCCGGTGCACACCGCCACCACGATGCGGCTGGACCAGGAGGAGGCGGTGGTCACCGACGGGCCGTTCGTCGAGGGCAAGGAAGTGGTCAGCGGATTCGCCGAACTCGAGGTGGCCGACCTGGACGAGGCGTTGAAGATCGCCCGCTCGTGGCCGGCCTGCCCGATCGTGGAGATCCGCCCTGCCTCATGAACGAGCCGGTGCACGGGCAGGTGAGCCAGGACGTGCTGGCCCGCGTGGTGCGCGAGCACGCGGGCCGCCTGGCCGCGTCCCTGGTCGGGTTGCTGGGCGACTTCTCCGCCGCCGAGGACCTGGTGCAGGACGCCGTCGAGACCGCGCTGCTGCGCTGGCCGGTCGAGGGAGTGCCGGAACGCCCGGACGCGTGGCTGTTCACCGTGGCCCGGCGGCGCGGCCTGGACGTGCTGCGCCGCGAGTCGAACTACCGCGCCAAGCTCGCCCGGCTCACCTGGCCGGCGCCCGCTCCGCGGGACGACCGGCTGCGGCTGATCTTCACCTGCTGCCACCCGACCCTGTCCCGGGCCGCGCAGATCGCGCTCACGCTGCGGGTGGTGTGCGGGCTGTCGGCCGCGCAGATCGCCGCCGCGTTCGTGGTGCCCGAAGCCACGGTGGCGCAGCGCATCACCCGCGCCAAACGCAAGATCGGCGAGGCCGGGATCCCGTACCGCATCCCCGCCGAGCAGGATCTGCCACAGCGTGTCGGCGAGGTGCTGGCGGTCATCTACCTGCTGTTCAACGAGGGCTACCTGTCCAGCACCGCCGAACGGGCCCAGGCGCGCGGCCTGGTCGAGGACGCCGAGTGGCTGGCCGCGCTGCTGGTGAACCTGCTGCCCAAGGAGCCGGAGGCGGCCGGGCTGCTGGCGCTGATCCGGCTGCACCGGGCCCGCGGCGCGGCCCGCTTCGACGCCCGGGGCCGTTTGGTGCTGCTGGCCGACCAGGATCGCAGCCAGTGGGACCACCAGGCCATCGAGCAGGCCACCGCCCTGCTCACGCGGGCCGCCCGCGCCCACCGCCGTCCGGGGCCGTACCAGCTGCAGGCGGCGATCGTGGCCTGCCACGCCGAGGCCGAGACCTTCGCCGCCACCGACTGGGCGCAGATCCTCGTCCTGTACGACATGCTGCTGCACCTGGCGCCCTCACCCGTCACGCGGCTGCACCGGGCCATCGCCCTGCACCACGTGAAGGGGCCGCAGGCGGCGCTGTCCGAACTCCAGCAGCTCGGCCAGGTGCTGGAGCGCTACCCGCTCCTGCACGCCACCCGAGCCGAGCTGCTGCGAGCGCTGGGCCGCCGCCAGGAGGCGCACCGGGCCGACGAACGGGCACTGGCCCTGACCGCCAACCCGGCCCAGCAGGCCCTGCTGGCCGAGCGGCTGGAATGGGCCTGACCCATGGCTTGCTCCGCAGGGGACCGTCGCACTGGTTCAGGCGGCCACGGGCAGACCGGCCGGCCGGGAACGAAGGGTCACGCACGGTCGCCGACGTCCTGGCGAATCGATCAGAGATTCCTCGCCAGGACGTCGGCTCGGCACCTTGCCCGGACGCCTACACGTGGGCCGGTACCGCCACGCCCTTGCCGATGACGTAGAGCCGGGTGCCGAACGCGGCGGCGGCGACCGCGTCGTGGGTGATGCCGTCTCCCTGGACTTCCTGCCAGCCGCCGAACGGCTGGTCCTCACGGGCGGAGTTGATGTAGATGCGGTTGTCGGTGCCGGTCCCGAAGACGTAGAGCCGGGAACCGAACGCCGCCGCCGCGAGCGGCAGGTGCGTGATCCCGCCTCCCTGCACCTCCTGCCAACCACCGAACGGCTGGTCCTCACGAGCCGAATTCACATAGATCCGATTGTCGGTGCCCGTCGCGAAGACGTAGAGCCGGGAACCGAACGCCGCCGCCGCGAGCGGCAGGTGCGTGATCCCGCCTCCCTGCACCTCCTGCCAACCACCGAACGGCTGGTCCTCACGAGCCGAATTCACATAGATCCGATTGTCGGTGCCCGTCGCGAAGACGTAGAGCCGGGAACCGAACGCCGCCGCCGCGAGCGGCAGGTGCGTGATCCCGCCTCCCTGCACCTCCTGCCAACCACCGAACGGCTGGTCCTCACGAGCCGAATTCACATAGATCCGATTGTCGGTACCGGTCCCGAAGACGTAGAGCCGGGAACCGAACGCCGCCGCCGCGAGCGGCAGGTGCGTGATCCCGCCTCCCTGCACCTCCTGCCAACCACCGAACGGCTGGTCCTCACGAGCCGAATTCACATAGATCCGATTGTCGGTGCCCGCGCCGAAGACGTAGAGCCGGGAACCGAATCCTGCGGCGGCGAGCGCGTCGTGCGTCTGGCCGTTTCCCTGGACTTCTTGCCAGCCGCCGAACGGCTGGTCCTCACGGGCGGAGTTGATGTAGATGCGGTTGTCTCCCATTTGTTCCTCCCCAGTTGGGTTGGTGATGGTGTCGCTGGTAACCGGGGGCAGGCTTGGTGGCGTCGCCGCCGACTCTCGAAGAGGTTGGGCGAGAGTCAGGAGCTGCCGGTGTCAAGGTCCTGCAATTCGGCGGTGACAGGCAGGCCGATGCTCATGCGCCGCATGTTGACACCGCGTATGAGATCAGTCCGGACGTGCTTGACGGCCGGCACGCCCGTGCCCGGCCTGCACGTTCCTGACCTGTTGCGGCGACAGCCTCTTTCAAGACGTTCCCCGTCCGGGGAGCCTCCTCGCATGGGGGAGGCATCTTATGCGGAACTCGGCACATCCTCATGCTGGCGCTTCACCCTCGGGGGTCGCCACATGAACTTTCGATCGCGATCCTTGAGTCGTGCCAGAGATACAGACGCCCTCTTCGACGAGGTGCCTTTCGGAGCCGGTTGTGGGCGCCCTTTCAGGTGTCGTCCTTCTCCGGCCGGTCAGCGTGGGCCGTTCGGCGGCTCGTTGACGGCGAAGAACTCCAGCCGGAGCGACTTGTCGTCCGGCAGCGCGATCGCCCGGGCCCCGCGAGGCCGTCGCCCGGCACGCGGGCAGCAGGAAGTGGTGGTGGTTGGAGTGGGCCAGGAGGAGCAGGCCCTCATGGGGGTAGCGGAGCAGGGCGTCCACGTCCGAGAGTGGGGTCTCGGTGATGCCGAGCCCTGAGCAGCAGGATCACCGCCAGCCCTCTCGGCGAGGGCGGGAGAACGGGCTGATCACCGGTAGTCCCCGCTCCTGCGGCAGCCGGCGGGCCGATGCCGCACCGCGTTCCCCGGGCCCGCGCCGGTCGGCGTCTGCGCTGCTGGGGATGGGTCAGGGACGTCGGCCTGGGCCTCTCCCGGCGCTGACGTCATCGCAGGACCGGCCGCCGCTGTTCGTGCTCCCCACTCCTGCTTGTGTGCCTCCTGCGCGGCTCGTCGCTGCGGCACGATGGGACGGCAACAGGCAGACTCGGCCGTCTGGACTGATCCATGCCCGCCAGCCGGTGCCCGACCCAGCCAGGCACGTGACGGATCCCGGCCGTGCCCGACCAGGTGTAGGTCCACCGGCTGTCGTCCGGGCGCACGTCCACGGCGGGCAGCACGTCGCGCATGGTGGCACCCGCGGCGAAGAAGGGCTTGAGCAGCCACCGCAGGCAGCGGGCCGTCACGCGGCGCAGCAGCAGCGCCTTGACAAGACATAGGAGCATCGAGCAGGCCGCGCTCAGGTGCGTCTACATGGCGATCATGAGCCTGGACCCGACCGGCCAGGGCCGCAAACGCTGGATCGCCGGCTGGAAGGCCGCCCTGAACGCCTTCGCCGTCACCTTCGAAGGCCGCCTGACCCCGGCCACCGCTGATCGAACAGGTTCGAGATAGACCACTGGCTGGGCACATCCGCTGTGGTCGCTGGCGCCTGTCCGGCTGCGGTCGGTCCACATGTCAGTGGTCGGGGCAGAGCACGTCCTCGGCGGTCTCGTACATGGCTGGGCGCAGTTCGGGCTGGACGCGTGTGCTCGTCGTGACGTCGATGGCGAACTGCAGCCGTCCGTCGGCGGAGGTGAAGCTGATCGCGTTCCCGCCCGGGCCGGAGCCGGTGAAGAGTCCGACGGTGCCACCGCACACCGTTTCCTCGTGGTCGGGGTATTTGACCAGGTCGCGCAGGTTGGCCGGCAGCAGCTTGCCCTGGGCGAGGGCGCGGTGGAACGTGGTCAGGTCCCGTGCTGTGGAGATGACGCCGCCGGCCGCGCCCAGGGTGGTGGGGTTGATCCGGTCGACGTCGCGCAGGGTGCCGTCGGGCTGGGGGTAGTAGCCGTGCCCGTGCGGGCCCTTGATGCCCTGGTCCGGCTTGGTCGGCAGGTAGGTCTTGGTCATGTTGAGCGGCATGAACAGCCGCCGCTCGAACTCTTCGGCCAGGGTGCGGCTGGTCAGCTTCTCGATGATGGCGCCGAGCAGGATGTAGTTGGTGTTGGAGTAGGCGTACTTCTCGCCCGGGTTGCTGGTGCGAGGTATGCCGCGGGAGCTCTTCGCCAGGTCCGTCCAGGTGTGGCGGGTGGTGAGGTCGTCGAACGGGCGCAGGTTCTTGGCGCCTGCTCCGTTGTAGTCCGGGATGCCGGAGCGGTGGTGGAGGAGCTGCCGGACGGTGATCTCGCCGGCCCGCTCGACCAGGTCCTGCTCGACCGTGATGGGCAGCACCTTGCCGAGGGTGTCATCGACGGCGAGCCTGCCCTCCTTGACCAGCTGCAGAAGCACGGTGGCGGTCATCTGCTTGGTCTGCGACCAGGCGCGGTAGCGGGCATTCGAGGGGATCTTGCCTCCCTCGCCGTCGATCAGCCGGGAGCCGGTCGATCCACGTCCGATGCGCTTGCCGTCGTAGTACGCCTCAGCGATGACACCGACGACACCGTCGACCTTCGCCACGCTGTCGGCTGCCTCCTGGACGTCACCGATGGCGTATCCGGTGGTGGACGCGCTGGTCGACGCGGTGGACGCGGTGGACGCGGTGGCTGGCATGCCCTGCGTCAGCATCGCGCATGCCAGCCCGGCCGCCACGGTCGCTGCGGCACGATTCACGTTGGAGATCCTTCCTCGGGAGGGAACGCGCGTCAGGGCGAGAGGTATGGCTGAGCCCGTACGGCGCGCCTGTTTTCGACGTCCCTTTCTGCACGGGCGGGTGTTTCCTCAGCGTTTCCGCCGCCGTCCCGGCGGACCTCGCGCAGGCGGGAGCAGGGAAACGGCGAGGAAACACGCCGCCCCTTTGGATCGTCCACCGAAGATCAGCCACCACTGGACCGGCCGGACTGTCGGAAGGCCGGCCATGCCGAAGAGGAGGCACTGTGCCGCACCACACCAACGCAGGCGACTCTGACCAGCCGTCCTTCTCGCCCTTGTCGCGCCGATCCGTACTCGGACTGCTGGGCGCGGTCCCGCTCGCGGCCGCGGCGGTCTCGGCCGCCCGGCCCGCCCATGCGGCCGCCCGTGCCACCGCCGCAGGATCGGCCCCGAACACGGCGCTGGCAGCCAAGATCGAGCAGATCATGGCACGACCGGAGTTCCAAGGCGCCCAATGGGGGGCGGAGTTCTTCGCCCCCGACAGCAAGGAATCGATCTACGAGCTCAACGCGGAGAAGCTGTTCGTCGCCGGGTCGTCGTCCAAGGTGTTCGTCGGCGGGACGGCGATGCTGGCGCTGGGCGCCGACCGGCGCTTGGCCACTCGCGTGTACCGCACGGGGCCGGTGCGCGGTGGTGTGCTCAAGGGTGACCTGGTGCTGGTCGCCGGCGGGAACCTGCTGCTGTCGGGACGGTTGCGCCGCGACGGGAGCCTGCGCCTGCCCGAGGCCGACCACACCTACAGCACCACGCCGGGCGCGGTACCCATCGGCGGCGACCCCCTGCAAGAGCTGCGCGGACTCGCCGCCCAGATCGCGAGGTCGGGTGTCAAGCGCGTCGAGGGCCGCGTCCTGGTCGACACCTCGCTGTTCCGCGAGGGCAGCGAGAAGCTGGCCAACAACATCACCGCCACCATCTCGCCCATCATGGTCAACGACAACGTCGTGGACGTCACGGTCGAGCCGGGGCCCGGCTCCGGCCGGCCCGCCGTCCTGCGCATCTCCCCGAACACGGACTACGTCCAGATCGTCAACCAGGTGCGGACGATCGCCGCGGCCGACGCCGCCTCCGCCCGCCCGCTCACCTTCACCGGCGACGAGCGCCGAGCCGACGGCACCCGCACGGTCACGCTGACGGGCGACATCCCGGCCGGCAGCCAGGGGCTGTTCCGGGCCTACTTCGTGCCCGAGCCGGCCGTCTTCGCCGCATTCCTGTTCACCGAGGTCCTGCACCGGGCCGGCGTGCGGGTGCTGGAGAAGAAGGCCGGCACGGGCGAGCGCAAGCTCATCGCGCAGTACGCAGGGCCGGCCCTGCCCCAGCAGCTCAAGCCCATGCTGAAGGTGAGCTCCAACCTGCACACCGAGACCTTTCCCCTACCTGATGGGGGCCATCGCCGCAGGTGACGCGGACAACGCGAAGGAGGCAGGCCAGCGCCTGCGAAAGGAGATCCTCACCAAGGCCGGCTTCGACCCCGCTCCTCCCGGCTCGGCGAACAACAACTACACCCCGCGCTACTTCACCCGGTTCCTGGCGTACATGGCGGACCAGCCCCACTTCGCCGGCTACCACGACGCGCTGCCGATCCTGGGCAAGGACGGCTCTTTGACCGACGTCCAGCCGGACTCACCGGCCGCCGGGCACATCCACGCCAAGACCGGCACCAGCCAGGGCGGCGCCAACGGCGCCGGAATGGTCCGCAAGGCCCTGGCCGGGTACGTGGGGCTGCCGAACGGCCGCATGCTGACCTTCGCCGCCTTCGTCAGCATGCCGGCCAACGGCGAGCAGGAGCAGCGGGAGGTCGCCGACCTCACCGGGCAGGCCCTCGGCGAGATCGCCGCCTGCGCCTACACCGTCCTGAGCGGCACAGCTACCAGGTAGGCCGGCCATCCGCCCTGTCGGACCACGCCCAGGCGGCGTGTACCCGGCTCGCGTCGGCCTGTCTCATCCTGACCAACGGAGGTCCTGCTCAATGCGTCCCTTGTCCTGGTTCTGCTCGATGCTGCTGGCGTTCGGGGCCGTGGCCGGCCTGCCCGCCGCTTCGGCAGCGGGCAGCGCCGGCGATCCGCCGTGCGCCATCGACACCACCCCGGCCGCGCCGCCACCGACCGAGACCAAGCTGAGCACGCTGCGGCAGGCCTACACCTGCGTGCTCGACGTCTTCTACGGCCGTGACCGGCTCGATCACCGGCAGTTGCTGGTCGGCGCGCTGGCCGGCCTGACCACGGAACTCGGCAGGCGCGATCTGGATCAGCCCGACGCGACCATGCCCGCGCTGTCCGGCGATCGGACCGCCGACTGGGCTGCCTTCGGCGCCCTCCACCAGAAGATCTTCGTCGACGGCATCCTGTCCGTCGGCGCCCTGAACCGCCTCACCTCCACCAGCGCCGACCCGGTACGGCTGACCCTGCGCCGCCCGTCCACAGGCCGCACCTGGACCACCACGCTCACGCCCTCCTGGTACGAGCCCACGTCCGCGAACGTGCAGGCCGAACTGGTGGACGGCGACGTCGCCCACCTCAGCCTGGGCGGCTTCGCCCCCGGCTCCGCCGACCAGGCCCTGGCGGCCCTCGCCGGCCTGAGCACAGACAAGCGGCTGCGCGGCGTCGTCCTGGACCTGCGCGGCAACCGGGGCGGAGCGAGCGCCGAGGTCACCCGGCTGCTGAGCTCGTTCGTGCACGGCAAGGTGTTCAACTACAACTGCGACGCCGACGACGTGTGCACGCCCAACCGCACCGACGATTCGGTGAGCCTGCTCGGCCTGCCACTGGCCGTGCTCGCCGACGGCACCTGCGTGTCGGCATGCGACGCCTTCTCGGGCGCGGTCAAGGACCTCAAGGTCGGCCCGCTCATCGGCACGCGCACCACGGGCCTGGTCTCCGGGCCCGCCTACCCCTACCGGCTCGACGACAACAGCCGCCTGCGCCTGCCGACCCACTACCAGCTCAACGCCGACCGCGAGATCATCAACGGCATCGGCGTGGCTCCCGACCACTACGTCCCCACCACCGCCACCGACCTGTCACACGGCCGCGACCCGGCCCTCGCCAAGGCCGTCACTCTGCTTACCAAGTGAACGGCCGCCGCCCTCTGGCGCCGGCGCCCTCGAAGCACGAGGGGACGATCGAGGCCGAGACGTCGGCGGTGGCCTCTCGCGCATACCGGCCTCACGCACTGCGGTGGTCGGGCAGTCACGCGGTCTGGCCGAGCAGTGTGTCCATCCGTTCGCCGGCAAAGGCGTGATAACGCGGAGGAAACGTCCCGCTGTGTTGTATATGCGCCGCCAGTTCCCCTATCAATCTGATGGAGACCCTGTCATGGAAAACTCTCGGTGGTCACGCCGATCCGCCCTGCGCGTGCTGGGCGTCACGTCCATCGCGGCCGGTGGGGCCTTCGCGTCCGCGGGATCTGCCGCCGCGGCGACGGGTGCCGCCACCGGGCGCGTACCCGCGGGCCTACGGCCCGGTGGCGCGTTCGACAAGAAACTGGGCAAGCTCGCCGAGGAGGGCAAGCTTTCGGGCACCGTGCTGTTGACGCACCAGAAGCGGACCGTGCTGTCCCGCTCCTACGGCAAGGCCAACGAGCGCAGGTCGCTGCCCAACCGATCCGACACGATCTTCGCGCTCGCGTCGGTGGCCAAGCTGTTCACGGCCACCGCGATCATGCAACTGGCCGAACAGGGCAAGCTCGATCTCGGGCAGCCGATCGGCGCCTACCTGGACGGCTTCCCGTCCGCCATCGCCGACGCCGTCACCGTGCACCATCTGCTCACCCACACCTCCGGCATGGCCAACTTCCAGACCTCGGAGGAGTTCCGCGCGAATGCGGGCAAGTGGACCAGTGGCGCGGCGATGCTGGACGGCATCATGGGGGTCATCCGTAAGTCGGCGCTGCTCTTCACGCCCGGCACCAAGTCCAGCTACAGCAACTCGGGCTTCTGCACCCTCGGCGCGATCGTGCAGGAAGTGTCCGGCCAGTCCTTCTACGACTACGTACGCAAGCACGTCTTCGACGCCGCCGGCATGTCGCGCACGGACTACTACACCCGCCCGCAGCAGCTCTCCGACGACGACATCGCCCACCCGTACACAACCTCGGCCGCAGGCCAGCGGGTCGACACCCTGGAGCATCCGGAGCAGTACGGCAGCCCGTACATCGGCACGCCGGCGGGCGACGCCTTCACCACCGCGCCGGACCTGGAGCGGTTCGGGCGAGCCCTGGCCGGCAACCGGCTGATCGGCCCCGCCTACACCAACCTGATGCTGACCGGGAAGGTGCCCCACGCCAAGGCGAACGCCGGCGGAGCGTCGGCCCAGGCCTACGGACCGACGTCGGCGATCAGGAACGGGCAGCAGATCATCGGGCACGGCGGCGGATCGCTGGGCACCTCCACGCTGCTCGACGTGCATATCGACAGCGACTGGGTGGTCGTTTTCCTGTTCAACTACGCCGACAGGACCAATCCGCCCATTCAGGAGCTGATCGACGACACCCGCAAGCTGATCATCACAGCGGCCGGGTAGCAGCCGGCTGTGGGCACCCCACAGCGCTAAACAGGCTCAAGCCGGACGGTGACCGGCAGAAATGAAAGCCACCACCGGTGCCGGCCGTCATCACCGAACGTTGGAGCCGTGCGGCCGGCGCCGGAGAGAGGCAGCGATCTCCTGCCGGCCGCGACGGGCCGGAAAGCCGGCCGCTTCCTGCAACTTGGCCAGAGAACGCCGCCCAGCCTCTTGGCTCTTCCGGCATTGATTCGGCAGCGGCGGATGCGGGCCGGTCCTGGCGCACGTCGCACTCGGCCGGTGACGGAATTCAGGACCACCCAATCCGAGGCACCGCTGCCCGGAAACGCTGCGGAAACGACGGCCCGGTTACACCTTGATCGACCCGTCCGCTATGAAAAGGATCATGGAGTGAACCAAGCGTCAGCGATGTCCCGCCGCGCCCTGTTGTCCAGGGCAGCCGCGATCGCCGCCGTGTCTCCCTTCACCGTTCCCGCGGCCTCCGCCCGCGGCGACTCCGCGCAGGCCACGCCGAACATCCTGCTGTTCACGGTCGACGACATGGGCGGCGACAGCCCTGGTTGTTTCGGCGGCCGGGCCGATCTCACCCCGGCGATCGACCGGCTCCACCGGCAGGGCGCGAGCTTCCACCGCGCGCACGTACCCGTCGCCATCTGCCAGCCGAGCCGCTCGGCGATGCTGACCGGCCGCTACCCGCACCGCAACGGCGCCGAGGGCTTCGAGCCGATCCGCGACGACGTCCCGGTCCTGAACGACCTGCTCCGCCCGCGCGGCTACCTCACTGGCATCCTCGGCAAGGCCGGCCACCTCACCCCGGTGGAACGGTTCGCCTGGGACCTGCGCGCCGACCCGGCCGACCTCGGCATGGGCCGCAACCCGGCCCGCTACGCCGAGGCGGCCACCACGCTGTTCGACCGGGCCAAGGCGGAAGGGCGGCCGTTCTTCCTGATGGCCAACGCCGAAGACCCGCACCGCCCCTACCACGGCAGCGCCGCCGAACAGATCGGCTACACCCCCGAGCAGCGCGCCACCATGGCCACCCCGTCACGCGTCTACACCCCGGACGAGGCCACCATCCCCGGCTACCTGCCCGACCTGCCCAACATTCGCAAGGAAATGTCCGAATACCTCAGCAGCGCCCGCCGCGCCGACGACACCCTCGCCGCCGTGCTCGCCGCGCTGGAGACTGCCGGGCTGGCCTCGTCCACGATCGTCATCTTCATGTCCGACAACGGCATCGCGGTGCCGTACGCCAAGGCCAACTGCTACGAGCACAGCACCCGCACCCCGCTGATCATCCGCTGGCCCGGCGTCACCCGCCCCGGCCACGCCGACCACCGCCACTTCGTCTCCACCATGGACCTCTTCCCGACCCTCTGCCGAGCCGCCGGCGCACAACCGCCCGACGGCCTCGATGGACGCGACCTGACCTCCCTGCTGAACGGCGGCATCCAGGCCGGCCGCGGCTCGATCACCACGGTCTTCCACGAATCCGCCAACGGCGCCCGCTACGACATGCGCGGCGTGCACGACCCGCGCTGGAGCTACGTCTGGAACGCCTGGTCCGACGGCCAGGCCAGCTACCAGGCGGAGAACATGTCCGGCCTGACCTGGCGCGCCATGGTCACCGCCGCAGCCACCGACCCCGCCGTCGCCGAACGGGTCACCTTCTACCAGCACCGCGTCCCCGAGGAGCTCTACGACCTGGACTCCGACCCGCACGCCCTGCACAACCTCGCCGGCGACACCAGCCCGGAGACCACCGCGGTGCTGGCCGCCAAGCGGACCACCCTCGACGCCTGGCTGCGCGACACCGGCGACCCGTACCGCGACCGATACCCCTGGCGCTCATGACAGACGAATCGGACGCCATGCGGACAGTTTCGTTGCCTCCCCTGGCCGGCGTGTGCACGGCCAGAAGTCAAGCGCGCCCATCCCCGCATCGGGCGACCGCGCTGGTGGGCGCGGCGGCGCTGGAAGGTGTCAGCCGGATCCGATGATGTCGTTTCTGTCCGGCATGCTCCGCCCGACCCTGCGGGCACGGCTCACCTTGGGGTACGGAGTGCTGTTCATGGCCGCTGGGCTGGCTCTGCTCGCGGTCACGTATCTGCTGTTCAACCAGCAGTTGTCGCAGTCGTTCGCCTCCCGGTTCGACACATCGGACGGCAGGCGGACGAAGCTGTCCGTCATCGCGCCAGGCGGATATGTGATGCAGGGCCCGGAGGCGTTGGACTGGATGCAGACACAGGAGACGGCACTGCGCGAGGCGGCCGTGACGTCGCTGCTCGCCCAAGGGATCATCGCCCTGGTCGCGGTCGGTCTCTCGGCCGTGGTGCTCTGCTGGGTCGTGACCGGGCGGATGCTCGCCCCCTTGCGCCTGGTGACCGCGACGGCGCGGCGCATCGCCGCGGCACCTGTCGCCGATCGCGGCCTGCACGAGCGGATCGCGTTGCGAGGACCGGTCGATGAGGTCAAGGAACTGGCCGACACGTTCGACACCATGGTCGAGCGACTCGATCACTCCTTCGACGGACAGCGCCGGTTCGTCGCCAACGCCTCCCACGAGTTGCGGACGCCGCTGACGCTCAACCGGGCGCTGGTCGAGCTGGCCATGCACCGCCGTACCGCGTCGCAGGACGTCAAAGAGCTCGGCGCGAACCTGCTGGAGATCAACGCGCGCCACGAGCGGCTCATCTCCGGGCTGCTGTTGCTCGCCCGCGCCGAGAACGAGATCGGCGAGCGGTCACCGGTGGACCTGGCCGACATCGTCAACCACGTGGTGGCGCAGACGGCCCCGGAGGCCGAGCAGGCATGCGTCACCGTGCAGGAGTCGGCCTTTCCCGCGCAGACGGCAGGGGATGCGATGTTGCTCGAACGCCTGGTGCACAACCTGGTCGAGAACGGCATCCGGTACAACACCGGCGACGGCGCCGGCTGGGTGCGGGTCGCCAGCCGCACCGCCTTCGA
Organism: Nonomuraea thailandensis; assembly: GCF_024172165.1. Classification (GTDB taxonomy): domain Bacteria; phylum Actinomycetota; class Actinomycetes; order Streptosporangiales; family Streptosporangiaceae; genus Nonomuraea; species Nonomuraea thailandensis. Next base: position 5,026,306 of record NZ_JAMZEB010000002.1, read on the forward strand.
CGGCGGAGCCGAGGTGGAGGTGACCAACAGCGGCCCGGCCATCCCCGCCTATGAGATCCCGGCCCTGTTCAAGCCGTTCCACCGGCTCGGCGATGAGCGCGCGGTCACCGGGCGCAGCGCCGGCCTGGGCCTGTCGATCGTCCAGTCGGTCGCGCGGGCGCACGGCGGTGACGTCATGGCGCAGCCTCGGCAGGGTGGTGGCCTCGTCGTCACCGTCACGCTGCCCCGAGACTGACCGCGCACCTTCACCGGGCAAACGATAACGCTGAGGAAACACGCGCCTTCACTACCATCTGACCATGCGAAAAATGATCATGGCGGTGGTGACGGCCGCGGCCATCACCGCGGTCCTCCCGTTGGCGCAGGGCACCGCTCTGGCCGAACCTCTGCCGAGCGACTGCCACAGCGGCATCTACTATCAGAAGTACAAGACCTGGGCCAGTTGCAACAAGGGCGCCGGATACGTGCGAGCGGTGGCCAAGTGTCCCACCGGCACCACGTACGGCCCGTGGGTCGTCGTCTCCTCCGGTATCGCGGGACAGTCCGTCGCCACCTGCTCCGGCAACCGCAACGCGACCGGCCACTCCTACCAGATCAAGAAGTACTGACACTCCCCTGAGGCAGCGATCCCGGCCCGGGCACATGGCGCGAGCACATGTGCCCGGGCCCGGTGCTGTGAGCACGATGCGGCGGGCGGCAACCGGATCGACGCCGGTCAGGCGTGCAGGAGCGCCGCAAGGACCGTCAGGCCGTGCGACTCGGCAGGCGACGGCGGCGCGAACTCCGGCGCGGTGCGGCGGAACGTGGTCGGCGCCATGCCGTAGACCGCGCGAAAGCGGCGCGAGAAGTGGTAGGCGTCCGCGAAACCGCACTGTACGGCGATGGCGCGCATGGACAGGTTGCTCTGCCACAACAGCGGCTCGGCCCTGGCCAGCCGGAGCAGCTCGATGGCGGTGACCGGGCTGACCCCGAACGTGCGGCGGAACGTACGGGCCAGCGTGCTCGGCGACACCCGGGCGGCCGAGGCGAGCTGCCCCATCGGGATGGGCCTGGCCACCCCGTCGGCCCAGCGCTCGCGCACCGCGCTCATCATCGCCGTCAGCGGCTTCGGCAGGCTGGCCGGCGTGCGGTGCGCCGGGCCGGGATCGGCCAGGAACGTCAGCACCAGCAGGCGCAGCGTCTCGCACGCCTGTGTCTGCCAGCCCGGCGGGCACTCGGCGCCCAGCCAGAGCAGGTACTGGCACAGGGCGGCCATCGGGTCGTGCCGTCCGGTCAGGTCCCGCACCAACGGCCAGGTGCCCGGCATCGCACCGGTGAGGCTGAAGTGCACGTACGCGTGCCGGGTCGGGACGCGGGCGTCCCAGTGGAAGGCGTCCCGCGTCCCCGGCCGGATGAGCAGCAGCCTGCCCGGCGTCAGCGGCAGCGCGGCGTCGTCATGCAGCCAGGTGGCGCTGCCCGACAGGAGCCAGACGAACTGGTACGACCTGGCCACCCGCGGGCCGAACGACGAGCCGGGCGGATAGCCTGCGACGCTCGGCCCGAGCCGGGCCACCAGATCGACCGAGATCGTCACCTGTCGCAACCACCGTCACGGTTCGGGCGGATGCGCGGGCGGCGCAGGTTCTCCAGCCCCTTGTACGCGTACGGGTCGGTGCCGGCGACGAGGACGACGTCGCGGAAGTCCGCCTGCCCCATGCCCGTGCCCTGCTCCGGCACGGCCCAGGGCAGCAGCGACTCGGCGCTCATGTAGTGGTTGACCAGCGCCCGCCGATAGCCGTGCCCGGCGGTGTTGGGCAGCGACTTGTGCAGCAGGTAGCCGTTGAACACCACCACGCTGCCCGCCTTCACCTCGACGGGCACCGCGTCGGAGTCCTGGAACGGGAAGCCGTAGGACTCCACGGTGCAGTCGTAGCGGGGGTCGTCGTGCTCGCGGTTCGGGTAGAGCACGCCGTGCTGGTGCGAGCCCGGCAGCACCCAGAGGCAGCCGTTGTCCACGGTGGCGTCGTCGAGCGCGATCCAGGCCGCCGTGAGCGAGCGGTCGCGCGTGGGGATGAACAGCTCGTCCTGGTGCCAGGCCTGCCCCGGCTCGCCCTCCGACTTGATGAACAACATCGACTGCATCGCCTTGACGTTCGGGCCGATGAGCGTGGTGAGCGCCGAAACGACGGCGGGATGGCGCATCGTGTCGAGCATCACGCCGGAGAGCTTGTGCGGGTAGTGCACGCACAGGAACCGGCGCAGCACGTCGTCGTCGGTGTCGGCGGCACCCGCGGGCAGCGCGCCACTGATGTCGCCCAGCTCGCCCCGGCAGATGCGCACGGCCTCTTCCAGCAGCTCACCGACCTCACCCGCGTCGAGGGCGTGGTCGAGGACAAGGTAGCCGTCACGCTCGTAGGAGGTCGTCAGATCGTTCGTCATCGCCCCATCATCGCCATCGCCGCCCGGTCACGGCCATGGCCTCATGGTGCATCTAGATGGCGAATTTTGTCACCCGTTGACGTGTCCGGAAATGCAGGTTTAACATCCGACTCACCTTCTAATACGTATTAATCGCCTCGATAGGAGGTCGCATGGCTCCTCCTGCACGGCCGCGGCGAGCGACCCAGCTGGATATCGCCAGGCTCGCCGGTGTCTCACAGGCGACCGTGTCGCTCGTCCTCAGCGGCGGCGCCGCCAGTGCCCAGCTCACCGAGCCCACCCGGCAGGCCGTGCTGGCGGCGGCGGCGGAACTGGGTTACTCGGCCAACGTCGCCGCCAAGAGCCTCAAGGGTGGCCGCACCCACCTGCTCGGTCTGTACACGTTCGAGCCGGTCTTCCCGACCGACCAGCGTGACTTCTACTTCCCGTTCCTGATCGGCGTCGAGGAGGAGACCTCGCGGCAGGGCTACGACCTGCTGCTGTTCACCTCGATAGGGTCCGGGGAGCGGGAGATCTACACCGGCGGGGTCAACCGGCTCAAGCTCGCCGACGGCTGTGTTCTGCTGGGCCGCAACGTGCGCCGCGAGGAGCTGGCGGAGCTGGTCAGGGAGGACTTCCCGATCGTCTTCGTCGGCCGCCGCGAGCTCGACGACGCCCAGTTGTCCTACGTCGCCGCCGACTACGTGACGGCCACCAGCGACCTCGTCGCCGAGCTGGCCCGCCTGGGCCACCGCAGGATCCTCTACCTGCGCGCGGTCGAGGACACCGAGCCGACCCTCGACCGCGAGAGCGGTTACCGGCGGGGCCTGGCCGCGGCCGGAATCCCCGTGGACGAGTCGCTGATCCGCGTGCTCGCCGACCCCGCCGACCTGACGCCGGGCTTCGTCGCGCACTGGACGGGCACGGCCGGCGTCACCGCGATCCTCGTCGAGCCGAGTGAGGACAACCGGCTGACCACCGCCCTCGCCGCCACCAGCGCGGCCGGCGAGGTGAGCTTCCCCCGCGACTGCTCGATCGCGCTGCTCGGCGACCCGCCGTCATGGACGCCCGAGCTGCGCGACTGGACCCGCTTCTCGCTGCCCCGCGTCGAGATGGCCCGCACGGCCGTGCAGATCCTGATCGAGCTGCTGGACGTGGCCGACGGCGCGCCCCGGCAGGTCACCGTGCCGTGCAGCTACGTGCCCGGCGACTCCATCGGCCCCGCCCCCGAGCGGACGTGGCCCCGGTGACGCGCATGGTGGTGCGCCGGCTGCTGATCGGCGTGTTCGTGATGTGGGGCGCGGCCTCGGTCATCTTCGTCATCGTGCGCGCCGCGCCCGGCGACCCCGCGGCGGTGTTCCTCGGCCCGGACGCGAGCAAGGAGCAGATCGCCCGGCTCACCGCGGCGCTCGGGCTCGACCGGCCGCTGTTCGAGCAGTATGTCCGTTACCTCGGCGACGTGCTCAACCTGAACTTCGGCGACTCCTACCGGCTCGGCAGGCCCGCGATGGAAGCGGTGCTCGAACGGCTGCCCGCCACGATCGACCTCACCCTCACCGCGACGTGCCTCGCCGTGGCAGCGGGCCTGTTGCTCGGCCTCGTCGCGGGCAGCCGGCCCGGCGGCGCGGTGGACCGGGTCGTGTCCGCGGCCACGATCGCGCTGCAGTCCTTCCCGACGTTCTGGGTGGGGATCATGCTGGTGCTGACGTTCGCGCTCGGCCTGCGGTTGCTGCCCAGCGCCGGGGTCGGCACGCCGGCACACCTGGTGCTGCCCGCGGTGACGCTGGCCTTCCCGTTCACCGCGATCGTCGCCCGGCTCACCAGGAGCAGCGTCACGGAGGCGATGCGCGAGCCGTACGTGCAGACGGCCCGTTCCAAGGGGCTCAGCAACCGCCAGGTACTCCTCGGGCACGCGCTGCGCAACTCGCTCATCCCGGTCGTCACGATCGTCGGCCTGCAGATGGGCGCGCTCATGGGAGGCGCCGTGATCGTGGAGAACGTCTTCGCCTGGCCGGGGCTCGGCTCCCTGGTCGTGGACGCGGTCGCCAACCGGGACTACGCGGTCGTGCAGGCGGTCACGCTGCTGATCGCCGGGATCGTGATGGTGCTCAACATCGTCGCCGACGTGCTCTACGTCCGGCTGGACCCCCGCATCCGCACGGAGGTGAAGTCGTGAGCAGCCAGGCGGCGGTCCTCCCCCAGCAGGTGGCCACGCGCCGGTGGCGCAGGGGCGCGCCGGCCATGGTGCCGTACGCGGTGATCGCGGCGTACGTGCTGGTGGCCCTGATCGGGCCGCTGGTCATCGACTACGACCCGGTGCACACCCCGCTTCCCGACCGGCTGCTCGCCCCCGGCTCGCACACCGCCTCCGGCGCGGTCGCGTGGCTCGGCACCGACGCGCTCGGCCGCGACATCCTCTCCCAGATCGTCTACGGCGCCCGAACGTCACTGACCATCGGACTGGCGACCGTGCTGACCGCGAGCGTGGTCGGCGTCACGATCGGCGTCGTCGCCGGCTACGCCCGTGGCTGGCTGGACGCGGTGCTGGCCAGGATCACCGACGTGCTGCAGGCGTTCCCCGCGATCCTGCTCGCGATCGTGATCGCCGGCGTGTTCGCCCGCAGCGTGCCGGTGGTGGTGCTCTCGTTGTCGGTGACGGCCTGGATCTCCTTCGCCCGCGTCACCCGCGGCGTCGCCCTGTCCCTGCGCGAACGGGCCTGGGTGGACGCGGCCCGGGTGATGGGCGTGCCGGTCCGGTCGATCGTCGCCCGGCACGTGCTGCCCTTCACCATCGGACCGGTCGTCGCGCTGGCCACGCTGGAGTTCGCGCTCGTCGTGCTGGCCGAGGCGGGCCTGAGCTTCCTCGGCATCGGGCTGCCCACCGGAGCCGTCTCGTGGGGCCAGACCATCGCGAACGGCCAGCAGTACCTGGAGACCGCCTGGTGGATCTCCACCCTGCCCGGCATCGCCCTGTCCCTGCTGATCATCAACATCGGCATCCTCGGCGACCAGCTCACCGCCCGGTACGGGCAGCGTCGTCCCCGCCTCTGACACCCCCTCCTAGGAGACCTCCATGATTGGCCTTCGCAAGGTGACGGCGTTCGCCGTCGCGGCCGTCCTCATGCTGGCCGGCTGTTCCACGACCACCGGCGGCGCGGGCGGCGGCGATCCGGCCGCCGCCGGTGACAAGCTGACGGCCGCGGGCACGTACCCGATCGAGAGCCTCGACCCGCACGGGGCTCAAGGTGCCACGACCGGCACCCAGCTCGCCGCCCAGGCGATCTTCAGCCGGCTCGTCCGGCCCACTTCCGACGGCAGGGTCGAAGGCGACCTGGCCGAGAAGTGGGAGGCCGGCGCCACCGCCGCGGAGTGGACGTTCCACCTCCGCTCCGGCGTCACGTTCTCCGACGGCAAGCCGGTGGCCGCCGCCGACGTGGTCGCCTCCTTCGAGCGGATGATGTCGCTGGACGGCCCGAACGCCGCCAACTTCCCCGACTACAAGATGACCGCGACCGCCGAGACCGAGGTCAAGCTGACCGCGCCGGCCCCCGACGCGTCGATCCCCCGCAAGCTCGGCCTGTTCTACGTCCTCCCGCGCGCCGTCACGGCCCAGGACACCGCGTTCTTCGAGCATCCCATCGGTTCCGGCCCGTTCACCGTGGACCGGTTCGCGCCCGGCGAGGTGTTGTCGATGAGCGCGAACGCCAAGCACTGGGGCGGCGCGCCGAAGCTCGGCCACCTGGACGTGCGCACCATCCCCGACCTGTCGGCGCGGCTGACCGCGCTGCGCACCGGCGAGGTGGACGTGGTCTGGGGCATCCCCGACGACCAGCTTCCGACGCTGAGCGGCGCGGACGGCCTGACCGTCAAGACGGTGCCGAGCACCGCGGTGTTCACCATGTGGTTCAACTCCTCGGTCCCGGCGCTCAAGACCGCCGAGGTGCGCCGGGCCCTGTGGCAGTCGGTCGACTTCGCCACGATCATCAAGCAGCTCTATCCGCAGACCGGCGCCCTGTCAGACGGCCTGGTGGCGCCCGCGGTGCTCGGCTACGCCAAGCAGCAGCCGGTCACCCATGACACGCAGGCCGCCAAGGCGGCGCTGGAGGCCGCGGGCTTCGACTTCTCCAAGAAGCTGCGGCTGCAGTTCTCCGACGCCGAGTTCCGCCCGTTCGTCCAGGCGGTGGCCTCCGGGCTGGCCGCGGCCGGCGTGCAGGTGGACGTGCTGGAGAAGGAGAAGGCGGTCTTCACCGAGGATCTGCTCGCGCTCAACTGGGACATCAACTTCCAGCAGCTCGCCACGCCGACCTACGACGCGGCCAGCAACCTGGGCCGGCTCTACACGTGCGCGGCGAAGCGTACCGGCTACTGCAACAAGGAGCTCGACAAGCTGCTGGCCGAGGCGGGCGCGAGCCCGGACGAGGCCGAGCGCGCCGACCTTTACGGCCAGGCCGGAAAGATCATCTGGGCGGACGCGGTCGGCATGTACCCGATGACGGTGCAGCTCGCCTACTCGTGGCGGTCGCGGGTCACCGGGTTCACCCCGGACCCGAGTGGCCTGCCCGACTTCTCCCACGTCCGGCTCGCGGGCGCGTGATGGAGAGCCGGGTGAAGGCGCGACGTCCGGGCGAGCCGGGGCCCGCGGACCACACGGCCCCGCTGCTGCGGGTCGATGAGCTGGTCGTGGACCTGCCTCGTCCGGACGGTGACGGGCGGGCCGTCCGCGTGGTGGACGGAGTGTCGTTCGACGTGCCCGCGGGCACCACGGTCGGCTTGATCGGCGAGTCGGGCAGCGGCAAGACGATGACCGCGCTCGCGGTGATCGGCCTGCTGCCCGATCGGGCGGCGACCGGCGGCGAGCTGGTGTGGCGAGGGGAGGACCTGCTGCGGCCGGGCACCGACTGGAGGCGGGTCCGCGGCCACCAGATCTCGATGATCTTCCAGGATCCGCTGGCCGCGCTGAACCCCAGCCTGACCATCGGCCGGCAGGTGGGTGAGATCCTGCGGCGCGCGGGACGGCCTCGGGCCGAGGTCCGCGCAACGGTGATCGACCTGCTCGGCCGCGCCGGCGTGCCGGAGCCGGAGCGGCGGATGAGCAGCTATCCGCACGAGTTCTCCGGCGGCCTGCGCCAGCGCGCCATGATCGCCCTGGCGCTGGCGGGCAACCCGTCGCTGCTGCTGGCGGACGAGCCGACGACCGCGCTCGACGTCACCGTGCAGGCCAGGATCCTGCGCCTGCTCCGGTCGATCCAGCAGGAGCAGGGGCTGGCGATGTTGCTGGTCAGCCACGACCTGCGGGTGATCGCCCACGTCGCGGACGAGGTCGTGGTCATGTACGCGGGCCGCGTCGCCGAACGCGGCCGGGCCGCCGAGGTGCTCCGGCGTCCCGGGCACCCCTACACGCGGGCCCTGGTGGCGAGCGTGCCCGCGGTGCGTACCAGGACGGCTCTCGCCGACCCGCTTCCCGGGGCGCCCGCGACACCGGCCAACCGGCCGTCCGGGTGCGCGTTCCACCCGCGCTGCCCGCTGGCCCGTGACCGGTGCCGCACGGAGGTGCCGCGGACGCGCGAGGTCGCGCCGGGCCGGTGGAGCGCCTGTCACTTCGCGGAGGAGGTGCTCATCCCGTGAGCCTCGAAGTGTCCGACCTGCGCGTCACGTTCGGCGGCCGGCGCGGCGTGGTCGCCGTGGACGGCGTCAGCCTGCGGGTCGCGCCGGAGGAGACACTCGCCGTCGTGGGTGAGTCGGGGTCGGGCAAGACCACGGTGGCCCGCTGCGTGGTCGGCCTGCAACGCCCGGATTCCGGGACGGTGGCCTTCGACGGGCAGCCGCTCGGCCCGGCCGGCCGGCGCGCGCCGGAGTTGCAGCGGGCCGTCCAGATGGTGTTCCAGGATCCGCGTTCGTCGCTGAACCCGCGGATGCCGGTCGCCGGCCTCATCGGCGAGGCGTGGCGTACGCATCCGGCCGCCGCGCCCCAGGGCGACCGGACCGAGGCGCTGCACCGGCTGCTGGCCGATGTCGGGCTCGACGCCGACGTGGCCGGGCGGCGCGCCGGTGACCTGTCGGGCGGGCAGTGCCAGCGGGTCAGCATCGCCCGCGCGCTGGCGGTCGGGCCGCGGCTGCTGGTGTGCGACGAGGCGGTCTCGGCTCTCGACGTGTCCGTCCAGGCACAGATCCTGCGGCTGCTCGTGGACCTGCGGAGCAGCCACCGGCTCGCGCTGCTGTTCATCTCGCACGACCTGGGCGTTGTGCACCAGATCGCCGACCGGGTCGCCGTGATGCGGCGCGGCGTGGTCGTCGAGGAAGGCCCCACGGGCGAGGTGCTCAAGGCACCACGGCACGAGTACACACAGGCGCTGCTGGACGCCGCGCTGGACCTGGGAGTTGAGGCATGATCGCCGGCTGGAACACCTGGGATGTCACCACCCACACCGGCATGGTGCACCTGCCCTCCGGGCTGCGGGTCCGCTTCGGCGTGCCAGGTGCCCCGCTCGACGGCTTCACCTGGCGGGACGGGCTGGTCCGGCTCGGGCACCACACCGTCGGAGGCGACTACGCCGAGGTCACCGTGGAGGCGGGCGGCGGGCGGCTGCACCTGGTCATGGCCGGAGGGCCGACCGACGAGTTGTACGTGCGGGCCGAGGGGACCGCGGGGGTGCTCGTGGCGGTGGACGGGTGGCGGGACGCCTCCGTCGCCGGCTGGCGTCTCGACTGGCGCGAGACCGGCGGCGGGCCCGCCCGGGAGGGCGTGGAGCTTCTGCCGGTGGACGGCCTGACGCTGGAGTTCGCCGGCCAGGTCGAGCTGCGCGTGGCTCCCCAGGACACGGCGGGCGAGGTCACGGCGGGCGCGGAGCTGGGCGCGCGGGTGGATGCGGTGCTCGCGGAGCGCAGGGCCGGGGCGGAGCGGAGCGCGCCGCGCTCGGGCGGTTGGCTGGGCGACGCCGCCGACGCCGCGACCAGGGCTGTCACCTGGAACCGGATCTACGCCCCTGACCTGGGCCGGGCCCTCACCCCGACCTCGCGTGACTTCGTCGCGGAACGCCGCCGCGGCTTCTACGGCACCTGGGCGCTGCACGCCTGGGACACCTTCTTCACCGGCCTGGTCGCCTCCACCGTCGATCGCGAGCACGCCCGGGAGATCTTCGGTCAGATCCTGCCCTTCGCCGACGCCGCGGGCATGATCCCCAACCGGGTGTCCGACGACAAGGGCGTCACCGCCGACCGTTCCCAGCCCCCGGTGGGGGCGCTGACGGTGCGCAAGGCGTACCTGGCGAGCGGCCTGTCGGACGGGACCCGCGACCGGGAACTGCTCAGCGGGACGTTCGCGGCGCTCCTGGCCTGGCACAACTGGTGGCCGCGAGCCCGCCGCGGCCCGCACGGGCTGCTCGCCTGGGGCTCGGATCCGGTGGAGGGCGATCCGGGCTCGTCCACGCTCGACCGGACGAAGCGCGAGTCCGGCCTGGACGACTCCCCCATGTACGACGACGTGACCTACGACCCGGGCACCCGCACGATGGCCCTCACCGACGTCGGCCTGGTCGCGCTGCACATCGCCGACGCCGAGGCACTCGCCGCGATCGCCGGCACGCTGGGCGAAGGCGACGTGGCCCGGCGGCTGCGCCGGGAGGCCGCGGAGGCCAGGGCCGCCGCGGACCCGCTGCTGTGGGACACCGCCCGCGGCGGCTACCGGAACCTGCGCGCCGACGGAACCCACGACCCGCACGTCGCCCCGACCCTGCTCTACCCCCTGCTGGCCGGCATGCCGGACCCAGGCAGGGCCGCCGAGCTGGCCGGGCGGCTCCTACGGCCGGAGACGCTCGGCGGCGATCCGCCGCTGCCCAGCGTCGCCCGCGACGACCCCGGCTACGCGGCGACCTACTGGCGCGGCCGGATCTGGGCGCCGATGGCGTTCCTCGCGATCGAGGGCCTGCGCCGCTACGACCTGAACGACACCGCCCGCTCGCTGGTCGTCCCGCTGCTGCGGCTGTTCCTGTCCGAATGGGACAAGCACAGCCACGTCCGCGAGAACTATCCCGCCACCTCCGGCGAGGACGTGCGCGCGTTCCAGGCCCGCTCCGACGGGCTGATGGCCTGGGGCGGCCTGCTCGCCTACCTCGCCTACGGCGAACTCGCCGATGCCCGCGAGGACGGCTGGCGCTTCGCCCACCCGGGCGAGCCCGCGGAGCTGGCCGGGCTGCCGCTCGGCGACGGCCGGCTCGCGGTGACCGCCGGCGACCGGCTGAGCGTGACGCTCGACGGCCGCCCGCTGCTCGACGCCGCGCCGGGCGTCGTCGTCACCGCCTACCGGCGCACCGCGGAGGAGGTCACCGGCATCGCCCACGGCACCGGCGACCTCCGCGTCAGCCCGCCCGGAGACGGCGCCCCCGTGCGGGTGCCCGTCTCCGCGGAGCCGGTGCGCTTTCGACTATCCCGCGACGACCGACACGACAACGATGGGGGAACGCCCGCGTGACAAGGGAATCCGAGACGAAGGCCGACATCCTCGTGGCAGGCGGCGGGCTCGGCGGAGTCGCCGCCGCGCTGGCGGCGCTGCGCAGGGGCCGGTCCGTGCTCATGGTCGAGGAGACCGACTGGATCGGCGGGCAGCTCACCAGCCAGGGAGTGCCGCCGGACGAGCACACCTGGATCGAGCAGTTCGGCTGCACCCGCTCCTACCGGGGGCTGCGCGACGCGATCCGGGCGTACTACCGCACCTGGTATCCGCTGACCGAGGAGGCCCGCGCCCGCCCCGACCTCAACCCTGGCGAGGGACGGGTCTCGCGGTTGTGCCACGAGCCCAAGGTCGCCGCCGCCGTGGTCCACGCCATGGTCGCGCCGTACGTGTCGGCGGGCCGGCTGCGCGTCCTGTACGGCCACAGGGTCGTCGGCGCCACCGTGGACGGCGACCGGGTGCACGCCGTCACCGTCGAGTCGGCGGAGGGGCACCGGCTGGAGGTGACGGCGTCGTACGTGCTGGACGCCACCGAGCTGGGCGAGCTGCTGCCGCTGACCGGCGCCGAGCACGTCACCGGCTTCGAGTCCCGGCACGACACCGGCGAGCCGAGCGCCCCCGACGAAGCACAGCCGGACAACATGCAGGCGTTCTCCTGGGTGTTCGCGATCGAGCACCGGGCCGGTGAGGACCACACGATCGACCGGCCCGCCGGCTACGCGGACTGGGCCCGCTACCAGCCGCCGAAGTGGCCGAACCCGCTGCTCAGCCTGAGCGCGCCCGACCCGAGGACGCTGGAGACGGTGCGCCGCGGCTTCGTCCCGAACCCGGACCCGGTGCCGTTCGTCGCCGACCAGCGCGCCGATCCGGGGGACAAGGAGTTGTGGGCGTTCCGCCGGGTGTTGTCCCGGCACCTGTTCAGGCCGGGGTTCGCCGCCAGCGACGTCACGATCGTCAACTGGCCGATGATCGACTACCTGCCGGGCCCGCTGATCGGCGTCAGCGACGAGGAGCGCGACAAGCACCTGGCCGGCGCCCGCGAGCTGAGCCTGAGCATGCTCTACTGGCTCCAGACCGAGGCGCCCCGTCAGGACGGCGGCACCGGCTGGCCGGGGCTGCGGCTGCGCGGCGACGTGATGGGCACCGCCGACGGGCTGGCCAAGGCGCCCTACATCCGCGAGTCCCGGCGCATCCAGGCCCGCTACCGCATCGTCGAGCAGGACCTGTCGCTGGCGGTGCGCGGCGAGGCCGGCGCGGTCGCCTACCCCGACACGGTCGGGATCGGCATGTACCGCATCGACCTGCATCCCTCCACCGGCGGCGACACCTACATCGACGTCGCCAGCTCCCCGTTCCAGATCCCGCTCGGCGCGCTCCTGCCGGTCCGGCTGCGCAACCTGCTGCCGGCGGGCAAGAACATCGGCACCACCCACATCACCAACGGCTGCTACCGCCTGCACCCGGTCGAGTGGAACATCGGCGAGGTCGCCGGGGCGCTGGCCGCCCACTGCCTGGAGCGCGGGCTGGAGCCCGAGCAGGTGCACGCCGACGGCGCGCGGCTGGCGGCCTTCCAGGGCGAGCTGGCCGCCGACGGCGTCGAGCTGGCCTGGCCCGAGATCAAGGGATACTGATGGCCTCCGACGGCCGCCGCCTGCTCGGCGGCGTGATGATCCCGCTCGTCACCCCGATGAGCGAGCCCGGCGTCCCGTCCGCGGACGCGGCGAAAGGGCTGCTCCAGGCGCTGGCGGCGGCGGGTGCGCGCAGCCTGATGTTGTTCGGCAGCAACGGCGAGGGCCCGCTGCTGCCGGTCTCGGCCCTTGCCGGGTTCGCCACCGGCGTGGCCGCGCAGTGGCGGGAGCTCACCGGCGGGCCGGTGTTGTGCAACGTCACGGCGGCCGGCACCGCCGAGGCGCTGGAGCGCGCGGCGGCGGTCGCGCAGGCCCGGCCGGACGCGCTCGTGCTGAGCCCGCCGATCTACTTCCGGCACCGCGACGACGAGGTCACCGCCCACTACGAGGCCCTGGCCGGCCTCGGCGTCCCGGTGGTCGCCTACAACGCGCCGCGCTACAGCAACCCGCTCGGCCCCGCCCTGATCGACCGGCTGGTGGGCATGCCGCACGTGATCGGCATCAAGGACAGCTCCGGCGACCTGGACCTGATGCGCCACATCGTCTCCGCCGCCGGGCGCCGCTCCGACTTCGGCGTCAGCCAGGGGGCGGAGACCCAGTTGCTCGCGGCGCTGCGCCTCGGCGCGGACGGCATCGTCCCCGGCATCGCGAACCTCGCGCCCGGGCCCGCCGTCGAGTTGGTCGCCGCGCACGAGAGCGGCCGGGACGGCGACGCCGAGGAGGCGCAGCGGCTGCTCGACCGGCTGCTCGCCCTGCACTCGGTGCGGCCGGGAGTGCCCGCGATCAAGGCGCTGCTCGACGAGCGCGGGCTGTGCCCCCCGTACGTGGCCGCGCCGCTCGTGCCGTGCACCGAGGCGGAACGGCGCGACCTGATCACCCTGCTCACCGGCGACGAAGCCCAGCTCTTGCCTTTGACCCCCCGGAGGTAGCACGTGGCACCATCTCATCCCCAGGACGCCGGCGGCATCGGCCGCAGGACGTTCGGCAAGGGCGTCGCCGCGGCGTCCCTGTCCGTCGCCCTCGCTCCCGCCCTACCGGCGAGCGCGACGGCGAGCACGGCAGCGTCCCGGCGGACGGCGGTCTCGTTCGACGAGACCACGTTGTGGGACAACACCGTGGATCCCCTGCAGAGCTACCACGTCCACGGCCTGGCAGTGCTGCCGGACGACAGCATCCTCGTCGTCACGGAGGGCCGGCACGAGGTGTGCGACGCCGGCCCCAGGGACCTGGTGCTGCGCCGCAGCCCGGACGGCGGCGACACCTGGGAGGCCACGCGCACGCTGGTCGCCTCCGTGGACGGCCAGTCGTGGGGCAACCCGGCGCTCGTCGTCGATCGCACCACCGGCGGCGTGTTCCTGTTCTACATGTTGTCGCTGCGGCTGCCGGAGAACACGAGCTGCTCAGGCGACAAGGGTGACCTCTACCTGATCTCCAGCGCGGACGGCGGCCTGACCTGGAGCGAGCCGCGTGAGATGTCCGGCCTGTTCGACCACTTCCCGTACGACTGGGCGTTGCACGGCCCCGGGCCCGGCCACGGCATCCAGCTCGACAACGGCCGGCTGCTGCTCAACTGCTCCCACCGCCGGGTGATCGTCGGCAACACCGTCGAGCAGCGGTATTACGGCGTGGCCTCCATCTACAGCGACGACCACGGCCGGACCTGGCAGGCCACCGCCGAGGTGCCGGTCTCCACGGCCTACCCGATCAACGAGGCCAGGGTGATCCAGCGTTCCGACGGGACGGTGCTGCTCAACGGCCGCGCCGCGGCGGGCGGCAACCGGCAGCGGATCGTGTCGGTCAGCTCCGACCGGGGGCTGACCTGGGCGCCGCCCCGTCTGGACGGCTCCACCGGCACGTTCAACGCCGTGGACGCGAGCATCCTGCGCTACACCGGCGGGCCGGGCAGCCGCGAGCCCGACCGGGTGTTGTTCAGCCGTCCCGACTCGCCGGTGCGGACCAACATGACGGTCTCGGTGAGCTACGACGAGGCACACTCGTTCCGCTACAGCCGGGTGATCAATCCTGGCCGGTCGTACTACTCGGAGCTGGGCCGCCTGTCCGACGGCACGATTCTGCTGATCTACGGCTGTGACGGCGAGAACGCGAGCTTCCCGCGCCGGGTGGTGGCCTGCCGCTTCTCCCTCGAATGGCTGACCGGGGGCCGCGACAGCCTGCGTACGGGCCCCCGCCACCACGAGCGCGTGGTCGGCCTGGCCACCGGCGCCGCCGCGACCGGCGGCACGATGTCCACCATCGCCGACCCCGTGGCCCGCGAGGGGAGCCGCGCCGTGTTCGCCTCGTCCGAGACCGGTGCCTACGTGGAGTACACCGTGGTCGTGCCGAAGGCGGGCACGTACGAGCTGCTGCTGCGGTACTTCCGCTCCGCGGACGGCGGCCTGGTCACCGTCACCGTGGACGGCCGCCGGGCCCGGACCGCGGTGCTGGACACCACGGCGGACCGGGCCGACGGCTACGACGTCGCCGCGCTCGGCGAGCTGACGCTGCTGCCCGGCCGGCACAAGGTCCGGTTCACCGCCTCCGGACCCGGCCGCGGGGGCGGCCGGACGGTCTCGCTGGACACGCTCAGCCTGATCGAGGCGCCGTCGCGGCCCGACGTGTCCGACGAGGTGGTGGTGGACAACGACGAGCTCGGCTACCAGGTGCTCAGCGGCACCTGGTCGGCGGCGACGGGCGTGACCGGCTACCGGGGCGGCAACTACCGCTCGGCGCCCGCGGGGACGGGCGGCTCGGCCGTCCAGTGGCGCCTGGTGGTGCCGCGCGACGGGACGTACGAGGTGCAGGCCTCGCACACCGCGCACGAGAACCGGGCGAGCAACGCGCCCTTCACCGTCGCCCACGCGGGCGGAACCGAGACCGTGCGGGTCGACCAGCGCCAGGCCGGGGTGACGGAGCCGCGCGGCGGCTCGTGGGTGTCGCTCGGCACGTTCGGCATGACCGAGGGGGTGACCACGATCGGGCTGAGCAACGCGGCGGACGGGTACGTCATCGCCGACGCCGTCCGGCTGCGCCGCACATCCTGACGCTCGGCGGCCTGCGCGGCACTTCGCCCGCAGGCCGTACAGGACCCAGGTCTTGCGCCACCGCAGCGCACTGTCCACGTCGATCGATGCCAAGGTCGACCGGAACCGGCTACGGGCCTGGCCAGACCTTGGCCCGGTGATGTGTTAGGGGCACCCTGCGGCGGGCCGCCGAGCCGCACCTGGCCATGCGGCGGGCGCTCGGGTTCGCCCTGGTCGGTCAGGGCAAGACGCTCTCGAACTTCGTCGCCACCTCGAGGCGGCCGGGGTGGAGAGCATCACCCGGGGGCCTGACCGTCGCCTGCGCGATCCGCACTCGGCCCGGGGGGTGAACCCGGCCCGCTGGAATCACCGCCTGTCGGTCGTGCGGTGCTCTGCCCGGCACTACGGCGCCCTGGATCCGGCCACCGAAGTGCCGCCGGTCGCGCTCATGCCCTGCCACTACCGCAGCCTCGCCCCCTACCTCTACTCGCCAGAGGAACTCAGTACTTGCTGTCAGCGGCCAGCCGCCTGGACCCGAAAGCCAGCGGCAGGTGCCCTTTTCCGGATATTTCACTATCCGCCCGGGCCTGCCGACGACCCCGACACCTGGGGCGTCGGCGAGCACACCGACTACGGGCTGCCGACCCTGCTCCTCCAGGACGACAACGGCGGCCTCCAGGACCGTACGGGCACGGGCTGGATCGAGGCGCCCCCAGCGAGGTCCCGCCCCCCCCTACGCCCCCGGGCGCCGCTGGGACGGCCAGGTGGACTTCACCGGCACCTACGGCGAGTACCTGCTGTCCAAGGTCTCCAAGGTCTTCCCGCACCTGTCCGAGCAGCAGCAGCTCTGACACCGCCACGGCCTCATCCCACGGCGGCCAGTTCCTCCAGCTCCTGAAGGCCGGGCAGCTCGAACTCCACCCCCGCGGGCACCCTGCCGGCCCGCTCGTCCTCGTCCTGCCCCGCCCAGTGCCGCAGGGCCTGCAGGGGGGTGAGGCCGTTGGCCTTGGCCCAGCGCAGCCGCCTGGTCCACATGACGGCGGCGTTGTCGGCGGCCTCCCCGGCGCTCAGCCGCCGGACGTACCGGGCCGCGTCGTCCGTCACCGCCGCCCACACGTAGCCGATGACGCTCTCTCCCATCAGCACCGGGACGTACCGGACGGCGGAGGACGTCGTCCGCGGATAGCTCTCAGGGCTCGACACCGTCTGGAATCGTGGCTGGTCCCTCAACGACATCTGTGCCTCTTCCCGCTCATCCGGCCCCCTCGGGCAGGATCCAGCCGTAGACGTGCCACTGGTGGTCCCTGCGCTGCACGTCCTCGACGAACCAGGATCGGCCCGGGCCCAGCAGCAGCTCTCGCTCGCCCGCGTGGTGGCTGATCGGATCCAGGTAGAGGGCGGGCGTGCCTTCGGGCACCCGCAGGTGCATGACCACGTCGTAGTGCCACACCGAGCTCTTGCCGATGTTGGTCGACAGGAAGGCCGGGTCTCGCTGCACGGTGCCCGGCAGCTCTTCCATCGGCACGGTGAACAGGTCCCTGTGCATGCGCACCGACCGGAACACGTCGATCGTCTCCGGCACCGGCTGCCGGCTCAGGGCCTTCTTCAGGTTCTCGATGTGCGCGAGCGCCACGACGCTCATGGGGCCCTTCTTCACCATCGCGAAGCCACTGACGTGCGGCTGCCCGCTCGTACGCAGCAGGCCGTTGATGCTCGTGTAGCCGTTGTCGGAGTAGTGCTTGACCGACGCGGCCTCCCCCTTGGGCAGGCTCTCCAGGACCTGGCCCCAGACCGCCTGCCCGAACGAGGTGCCGACCACGCGGGCGCCGAAGGGCGCGTCCATGGGGACGTGCAGGGCCGGCCCGGTGTACAGCAGGCCGGTGTGGGCCTGACGGATGGTGCTTCCGGCGAGATCCGCCGCCGCCTTGTCCGCGAGACCGGAGAAGGGCAGTGGCGGCTGCGCCGGCTGGGGTGGCACCTGCATCGGCGGGTGCTCCGGTTCGGGCGGCACCGGGACCGGGTCCGCCTGCCCGGGGACGAACAGGTGGCCGGGCGGGGGGACCTGCGACGAGCCGAAGTTCACCGGCGGGGTGATCCGGGAGGTCATGCCCGCGCTGGTGTAGTGAGGGGTCGTCGCGGGTGCGGGGTCGTCGCCGGCGTTCCGCTTCAGGACGGCATCCGGCCTGGGCGCCGTCTCAGGCCGGTTCGCCGTCTCAGGCCGGGAGGCCGAGGCCGTCTCAGGCCGGGAGGCCGTCTCAGGCTTGGGGCCGGCGATGCCGGAGTCCGGTTGCCGGGTCTCCTTGTGGAACAGGGCCACCAGGTCGGGGAGCGCCTTCGCCAGAGCAGGGTGAAGCTGGTTCGCGTTGGCCAGGCCGACGAGATCCTCCAGGGAGAACCACTTGGCCGCACCCACCTCGAACGTGTCGAGCTTCGGGGTGAACATCTTTCCCTCGGCGGCCAGGTTGGTGTAGGTCCAGCCCTTCGCGGCCTCCACCGGCAGCTCGCCACGGAGCTGGAGCTGGTCGAGATACGCCTGATCGACGCCGAGCTCTTCGCTGATCTCGCGGGCGGCCCCCTGAACGGGGGTCTCCAGGCTGTCGAGGGCGCCTCCGGGCAGCTGCCACTTGCCGGCGTTCGAGACGTGCTGGCTCTGTTGCATGAGGAGGTAACGCGGCACTCCCCACTTGTCGATGGCCCTGATCAGCACGCCGGCGGCACCGTACTTGCCCCAGTGTCCCGACGGCACATAGCCGTCGCCCGACCTGCCGGGGTTGTCGAGGATCTGGAACGGGCCCGGCTGCTCGGCGGCGGCACGCGCGGGAGAGGAGGAGTCCCCCGGGCCGTCGGACTGCCGGGCGGCCGGCGCGGTCGCGTCCTCGGAGCGTGCGGCCTGGTTCGCGTCGAGCGTTGCGGCCGGATGGCCGGAGGAGGGGTGCGGGTCGAGCTTGGCGTCGCCGAGAGGCGCCGCGCCGGAGGCAGCAGGCTGGTGCGGGACCGACAGCGGCGTCGCCTGGGCCGACAGGGACGGCGGGCCGAGGCCGGCCGGCTTCGCGCTGGCCGGACCGTTCTCGGCCGGTCTGGGCGCGCCGGGCGCGTCCACCGTCCCGGCGCCCGGTCTCGCCGTACTGGGCGCGTCCACCGTCCCGGCGCTCGATCTCGCCGTACTGGGCGCGTCCGCCGTCGCAGTGCTGTTGATCATCGAGTCGATGCTGCGTCCCAGCTTGGCGGGGATGACGTCCTGCTTGTTCCCCAGACCTGAGTACGGGCCTGCGCCGCCGTCCGCGCGTGCGGCGGTGTCCGGCGGCAGGCGGTTGACCACGGCCGGTGCGGGGACAGCGTCCGTGCCCGACCGGCCTGCGGGCCCCGGATCCGTCATGGTCACCGGAGGCGACGGGCTGGACTGATCGGCATGCTGGACCCACGAGGACGCCAGGGACGTGACGTTCGAGGGCGGCGACGTGGACGTCGAGTGGCTCCCGGTCCCGTAGGGGGAGCCGTGCCCGGTGGAAGCCGGGTGTGACCCACCCCCGAGGGAGCTGTGGCCGCTGCCAGAAGAGGCGGGATGAGCGGGCGAGCCGGGCGCGGCGCCACCGCCGTCGAGGTGCGAGCCGGGTGACCAGCTCGCCCAGTGCGCGTCGGCGCCGCCCACGACGCCCGAGGTGAAGTTCTTCAGCAGCCGTTCAGGATCGAGGGGCTCCCCGCCGGCGAGCTGGAACGTCAGGTCTGTCGCGCCGCTGGCCAGCCCCGACCGGAACATCAGCCCCCACATCGACCTGGCGGGCCAGAGCCCGGTGAAGACCGTCAGGAAGCCGCCCAGCGCGGCGCCCGTCCCGGCGGACGTCATGATCTGCTCCCAGTCGAGATGGTCCCGCCGCGCCTGCGAGGCCTGCACGGCCAGGTCCATGCCGGCCAGCAGGGCGCCGAACAGGCCGACGTTGACGAGCAGCCGCTTGCCCAGCTGCGCGATGACCAGCCGGGTGAGCTGCACCCGGCTTCCGATGAGAGCGAGGGAGAGCCCGCCCCACGGCCCGAAGGCCATGGCCAGCAGCCAGCCGATCTGGAAGATCAGGAACCAGACGGAGACCTCGATCATCCGCTTGGTGTACTGGACCTGGACCCCGAGTTCGTTGAAGTCGATCGCGGACTGGACGAGCTGCATGACCAACCGCGCCAGGACGGGGTCCGCGACGCTGCGGGCGTGCTCGAGGAACGCCTCCAGGGCGTCGCCGTCCCAGTCGTCGCCCAGTTGCGAGACGCCGCCGATCCCGCCGTAGAGGCTCACGTTCTTCGCGCTGGCCGCACACGCGTCGGCCAGCCGGAAGCAACCGTCCTCGTCGCCTTCCGGCCAGTCCATGCCGACGGCATAGCCGACGTACGGTTTGGCCCAGTCAGGCACCAGAAAGCCGTCGAACCCCATGAAAGGTCACCAGCCGTCGGACGGCAGTGCCGGGACCTCCGAGGAGGGCAGCCCGCCGTCCTCCGGCGAACCCCACGTGTCCTCGGCGTCCTCGTAGTTGCGCGCGTTGCCCGACAGCCCGTCGCCGAGGTACTCCATCTCCTCGATGTAGGAGTCGAAGGAGCCGAAGACGCTCTCCCTGATCCCGGGGAGTTTCCGCTCGAGCTCCAGGCCGTACTGGTCCTGCCCCAGCGGGTTCCCCTCGCGGTCGAAGACGTTCAGCAGGAAGTCGCGCTCCTCGACCAGGTAGTCCACGTTGCCCTCGGCGCGCGTGGACCCGGCCCGCAGGGCCTGCCACGCGACGTGGTACCCCCCGGCGCGGCCACTACCCATGTGCGCCCTGATCGCGCGAGGGCGGCTGCACGGGCTGCGGCAGGAAGGACTCGAAGCTCGCGCCCTCGCCGTAAAGGTCCTCGAAGGGCAGGTCCTTCGGCACGAACGGCTCGATGAGCTCCTTCGTCCGCCTGCCCACCTCACCCGTGGCGGCGCCGATCTGCTCTATGATCGCTTGGGCGAGCTCGGACGGGGAGAGCTTGCGGTACACCCGCGGGTCCAGCTCGATGCCCTGCACCTGCCCACGAGGGCCCACGGTCACGGTGACCAGGCGGTCGTCGGACTCGGCGGTCACCGTCATCTCGGACAGCTTGCCGTACGCCTCTCGCAGCCGGGCGGCGTGCTGGTTGTACTCCGCGGCCATCTCCTCGATGGCCTGCCGGAACTCGTCGCTCAACGAGCTCGCCTCCCGTCCCCCTCTGAGCACCCGACGTGCAAAGGGACGATATCCGGCATTTCCGCGCTTTCTCGGCATCATCTCCCAGATTTAATGATCTTGTTCCTGGTCGTTCACCAAGATCACCACAACGCGAACGAGCCGGCGGGCGATGTTCGGGCCGCGGCGTCCGGCAGGCTGGGCCGAGTCGCGCACGACGAGCCGGGTGGGCAGCACCGCGGACGTCGTGTGGCGGCCCTCCAGGCGGGACAGCAGCAGCCGGGCCGGCGCCAGCGCCTGTTCGGCGACGGGGACCCGCACGGTGGTGAGCGCCGGGGTGGTGGCCGAGGCGGCGTCCACGTCGTCGAAGCCGACGATCGCCAGGTCCTCGGGCACCCGCCGGCCGAGCTCGCGGGCGCTGGAGCCGTCATCCAGCAGTCCCGGCTCCGGTCAGGCCTTGAGGAAGGCGGTGAGGAGCGGGTTGACCTGTTCGGGGGCGTCTTCGTGGACGTTGTGCCCGGCCCCGGGGACGATCTTCACTGTGGCGCCGGGGATGCGCCGGCCGTACTCCTGCGCGTACGCGGCCGGGAGCCACTGGTCGGCCTGTCCCCAGATCACGAGGGTACGGGCGCGGAGGCGGGCGAGCCCGGCGTCCGTCGCCTTGTAGTCCTGGGTCCGGACGAGGCTCACGAACGCCTCTCGCTTGTCCGGGCGTGACATCCAGTGCCAGGTCTCGTCCACGGTTTCGGCGGTGACGCGGTCCTGGTGGGCGAAGGCGGTGCGCAGGCTCTTCTCGAAGTCGGCGCGGCCCATCAGCTTGACGGCCAGCTCCCCCACGACCGGCACGGAGAACAGCGCCGTCTGCGAGGCGAGCGGCTT
The DNA here is from genome assembly GCF_024172165.1 of Nonomuraea thailandensis. Lineage (GTDB taxonomy): Bacteria > Actinomycetota > Actinomycetes > Streptosporangiales > Streptosporangiaceae > Nonomuraea > Nonomuraea thailandensis. Next base: position 5,047,841 of record NZ_JAMZEB010000002.1, read on the forward strand.
GTCCAGGCCCGGGGAGTCGAGCAGGACGAGCCGGTCGACGCGGGCCGGGTTGTGCTCGGCGTAGTACAGCGACCAGGCGCCTCCCCAGGAGTGCCCGACCAGGGAGACCGTGCTCAGCCCTGCCGCGTCCAGGAACGACCCGAGCGCCTGGGCCATGGCCGGGATGTCGTAGGCGAATTCACCCTTGACGGTGGTGTATCCCTGTCCGGGCAGATCGACGGCGTACACGGTGTGCTCACGCGCCAGCTCCGGAATCGTGTCCCGGTAGGAGTAGAGCCACTGCGCCCCGCCCGCCACCAGCACCACCGGGGAGCCGCTGCCCGTCTTGCTGTAGTGGAACCGCGCCTGGGGCGTGTCGAGGTAGCCGCCCTCGTACGCCGAGCGGTGGCCGTCCACGGCCGCCGGTTGCCAGCCGTACGCGCCGAACAGCGTCACGGCCACCAGCAACGCGACTGCGACCGCCGCCCACCGCGGCCAGCGGCGCCCAGGTCGCCGGCGGACGAGCCGTTCGGGTGTCTCTGCGAGGTGCACCATGATCGCTCCTGGTGGTGGGAAATTCGACGCAGCGAGGACGGGCGAGGGCCGGCCGGTGTGACAGCCGCGACGGTGACCTGCCTCACACGCCGGGCCGGCCCGGCGTGTGAGGCTCAGCCCGTACCTAAGCGGCCGGTCGCGGCTTCGAAGGACTCCAGTCGCCCTGACTGATTCGGCCGGGATCGCCGGGCCGTACGGTCATGATCAGCCCGGGAGACATACGAGTGGAATGGGGAACTGCCGTGCAGGCGATCACTTTGGAGCCCGTGGGCAGCGTCGTCGGTGGCCGGGCCGAGGCCTTCGACGACGACTGGAACACCGAACAGGCGGTGATCCGCAACGACGGGACGTGTTTCGAACCGGACGCGCTCGCGGGGCTGGACGCGTTCTCGCATCTGGAGGTGGTGTTCCGGTTCCACTTCGTGGACCCGGCCTCGGTCACCACCTCGGCCCGTCACCCGCGCGACAACCCCGAGTGGCCCAAGGCCGGCATCTTCGCCCAGCGGAGCAAGAACCGCCCGAACCTTCTGGGCGTCTCCCGCTGCCGGCTGCTCGCCGTCGATGGGCTCGACCTCCATGTACGCGGGCTGGACGCCATCGACGGCAGCCCGGTCCTGGACGTCAAGCCCTGCATGGCCGAGTTCGGCCCGCAGGGCGAGACGGTGCAGCCGGAGTGGGCGACCGAGCTGATGCGCGCCTCTTATCTGATCCGGCCGTTCTCAGTCTCAGAATCAAGTCTCACGATCTCTAGATTTTGAGATGGCGAACAAGCAGAGGAAGTCCTCCATGGTTCGCCTGGAGGTCAAGGAATCTCACTTACCAACGGTCAGATTCTTGGCTAGTGTGCTCACCAAGTCGGCCCACCGCCGCAGGGAGATCCGCATGCGATCCAAGGTGTCCTTCACCGCTGACGGCGTCCGGTGCGCCGGCTGCCTCTACCTGCCCGCCGATTCGGGCCCGGCGCCGTGCGTGGTGCTCTGCCACGGCTTCAGCGAGACGATGGACCGGCTCTTCGACCACGGCGAGCGCTTCGCCGCCGAGGGGTTCGCGGCGCTGGTCTTCGACCACCGCGGCTTCGACGAGAGCGACGGCGAGCCCCGCCAGGTTCCCGACATCGGCGGCCAGCTCGCCGACGTGCGCGCTGCCCTGGCCTTCGCCCGGGAGGACGAGCGGGCCGACCCCGGCAAGGTGCTGCTGTGGGGCAACTCGCTGGGCGGCGCCCACGTGACCACCGTGGCCGCGGACGGTCCCCGCATCGCGGCCGTGGTGGCGCAGATCCCGTTCAACGGGTTCCCGAAGAAGGTCGAGGGACGGTCGACCGGTGAGACGCTGAGAGCGCTGGGGCGCGATCGTCTGGGACGCGCTGCGGGGCAGGCTGGGGCTGCGGCCGTACTACATCCCCGTGGTGGGGCGGCCGGGAGAGCTCCACCCCGCCTCCCGCTCGACACGGCGGCAGTGGCCGGCTTCCTCAACCGGACTCTCACCACAAGATCTACATTGGACACTCATGAGCAGTACGGGGACATCTGGGATAACGGGCACGAGGAGTGACATGTTGTACGGCCGGGCGGCGGAGCAAGCCGTGATCGACCAGTTGCTGCTCGACACCTTCGAGAGCCGTCCCCGCGCGCTGGTCGTACGCGGCGAGGCGGGCGTCGGCAAGTCGGCCCTGCTCGACTACGCCGCGACGAACGCCAACGCTCAGGTTCTGCGGGTGACAGGCGCGGAGTCGGAGGCCGAGCTCCCGTTCGCCGCACTGCACCTGCTGCTCCGCCCGGCTCTGGATCGGGTGAGCGTGCTGCCGCCGCAGCAGGCCGAGGCGCTGCTCGGCGCGCTCGGCCTGGGCGGCACCACCCGGGGCGACCGCTTCCTCGTCGGGCTGGCCACGCTCAGCCTGCTCGTGGAGCTGTCGGCGCAGGGGCCGCTGGTCTGCCTGGTGGACGACGCGCAGTGGCTGGACGGCGAGTCGGCCGACGCGCTGCTGTTCGCCACGCGCCGCCTGCACGCCGAGCCCGTCGCCGCGCTGTTCGCCGCCCGCACCGGCGCCCGCCTCCCCGCCGGCGGCCTGCCGGAGCTCCACCTGGGGAACCTCGACCCCGAAGCCGCCCGTCAGCTTCTCGCCGAGCACGCGGGGACACTGCCGCCCGCGGTACGCGAGCAGGTGGTGGCCGAGGCCCAGGGCAATCCCCTCGCCCTCCTCGAACTGCCGCGCATGCTCAGCCCCGGAGCGACGGGCCCGCTGCCCTTCTGCCTGGGAAACGCCACACCGGTGACCAACCGGGTGCTCGCCGGTTTCCGTGACCGCATCGCCGCGCTGCCCGACAGGACCCGCTCCTGCCTGCTGGTGGCCGCACTCAACGACCGGGGCGAGCTGGGCGCGCTCGCCCACGCGCTGGGCCTGCTCGGCGCCTCGCTCGACGACGCCGCCCCGGCCGAGTGGGCGGGCCTGATCCGGATCACCCCGGAAGGTGTCGCCTTCCACCACCCCCTGGTGCGGGCCGCGGTGTTGCTGGCCACCGACATCGCCGCGCGGATGGCCGCGCACCGGGCCCTGGCCGAGGCGGTCGACGACGACCGGCGGGCCTGGCATCTGGCCGCCGTCACGCTGCGCTCCGACGAGCAGGTGGCCATGGAGATGGAACGGCTGGCGGTGCGCGCGCAGCGGCGCGGTGGCCAGGCCGCGGTGTCGGCGGCCTACGCGCGTGCCGCCGAACTGTCGGCCGGCGCCGCCGACGCGGCACGCCGGTACACGCGGGCCGCGTCGGCGGCGGCCGAGGTCGGGCTGGGGCAGCGTGCCGCCGAATTGGTCGCCCAGGCGCTGCGCAGGGCCGAACCGGGGGCGCCGGCCGGGCCCGTCATGGCCGAGCTGACCGTGGTCCGGGCGCGGCTGGCCGTCGAGGCGGGCCGCCCCCTGGAGGCCGCGCGGTTGCTGATGGAAGGCGCCCAGGCAGGCACGGACCACCTCACCCGGCTGTCGCTGCTCAGCATGGCCGGCTTCTACACCTGGACCAGCGCCGCGCACCCCGACCAGATGGACCTGACGCGCCGGATCGCGGAGCTGACCCCGACCGGCGAGGGGGTGGCCGCGGTGGTGAAGGCGATCAACCAGGACTTCCGTACGATCCTGGAGGGCGGCACCTCGGTGGCCGCCACCCGCGCGGCCAGGGTCGAGCGGGTGCCGTTCGACCTGCGCCTGATCGTCGCCTTCCAAGCCATCATTCCCGCCGACCGCGAGGGGATGCTCGACGCCGCGGCCGAGATGGTCCGGGAGTGCCGGGCGGAGGGACGTCTGGGGCGGATGCCGCAGGCGTTGACCGTTCTGGCCATCGCCCAGCTGATGGACGGCAGGCACCCGGCCGCCCGGCACACGGCGGCCGAAGGGCAGGCCCTGGCCGCGGACGTGGGCCAGCCGGTGTGGCGCAGCTATCTGGCGGGCGTGCACGCCTGGCTGTCGGCGGTCGCCGGCGCGGAGGAGGAGTACACGGCGCTGGCCGCCGAGGCCTTCCGGCACGCCGAGGCCCGGAGATGGATGCCCAGCCGTTGCTGGGCCGAGTACGCCGGGGCGCTGCTCGATCTGGGCCGGGGCCGCTACGAGGCGGTGCTCGACCACATGGACCGGGCGATGGCGGGCCCCTCCCGTCACGCCTTCATCTGGCGTTACGCCTGGCCCGACTACGTCGAGGCGGCCGTCAGGGCGGGCACCCCAGAGCGGGCGCGGGAGGTGTTGCGCCGGCATGCGGACTGGACGGAGGCCACGGAGCAGCCGGGCCCCCTGGCGGTCCAGCACCGGGCCAGGGCGCTGATGGCCGCGGAAGACCGCGCCGAGCAGGAGTACAAGCGTGCGCTGGAGCTGCACCTGCAGCACGAGCAGCCCTTCGACCAGGCGCGCACGCGGCTGGTGTACGGGGAGTGGCTGCGGCGGCACCAGCGGCGCAGCGAGGCGCGGGTCCACCTGGAGGCCGCCATGCAGGCCTTCGACCGCCTGGGCGCCGCGCCGTGGTCCGCCCGCGCGGCCAGTGAGCTGCGCGCGGCCGGCGTGTCCGTCCCCAGCGGCGGTGCGGACGACCTGATGGCCACGCTCACCCCGCAGGAGCTCCAGGTCGTCCGGCTGGCGGTCACAGGAGCGTCCAACCGCGAGATCGCCGCCCAGCTCTTCCTGAGCCCGCGCACGGTGGCCTCCCACCTGTACAAGGCCTTTCCCAAGCTGGGCGTCGCCTCCCGGGCCGAGCTGGCCAGGCTGGTCACACCCGGCGGTAGATGATCGGCTGCGCGGCGACGCCGTTCGCCTTGAAGTTGGCCAGCACGAACCTGCGGAAGGTGGGCCGGAGGATCAGGCTGGGCAGGAACGTGCCCAGGGCAGGCCAGCTCGCGTGGTTGATGAGCCCGTAGTCGGCGGGCTCGCCCTCCAGCGGCCGCATCAGCGCGGAGTTGGGCAGCGCCGTCTTGGTCTGGAACCAGCCGGCGGTGTACTCCCACACCTTCAGCAGGGTTTCGCGGTCGTCGGCGTAGAAGTAGTTGAACAGGAAGTAGTGGTCCTGGCCGTGGTCCACGTCGCCGAGCCGTCCGGCGTTGCTCGCGACGACCTCGTGCGTACGGCGGGCGGACGCGCGCAGCGTCCCGGCGAGCTCCTCGTACGCCGCGCTGCCGCGCACCGCGAGCGCCTCCTCCACGGACGCGGTGCGGATCAGCACGACGACGTCGTGGCGCGCGGGCTTGATGCCCCTGGCGGCCAGCAGCTCGTCGCCCTCGCCGGGGGTGCGGAACACGGCGCGGAACACGTCGGCCTCGCGGGCCTTCACGTTCGCGGCCAGGGCCTTGAGGCGGGCCGCCAGCCGGGCGGGAGGGGAGGGGAAGTGGCCGCGCCAGGTGCCGGCCTCGCCGGCCAGCACGACGAAACCGTCGCCGGTCGTGGGCAGGAGGCGGGCCTTGACGGCCAGGTGATCGTTGATCAGTTTCATGCCGGCGACGGTAGCTCGCGCCCGGCGCCGGCCGCTTCCGTCATCGCACTGAGGTCACTACCGTACTCAGGTTGATCACTTCCTGCCCCTGGGCGCCGGAGAGGGTGATCGACAGCTCCCATACGCCGTCCATGGTGAACAGGTCCTTCTCCGCGACGAAGCGGCCGGCCCCGGCCGGTACGGTGCCGACCGGCGGCAGCGCATGGCCCATGGCGGGCATGACCGCGGCCAGCGTGACCGTTTCCGCCTCGCCCGAGGTCACCCGTACCTCGACGGGATCGGCGGGCAGCACGGTGACGCTGTACCGCTCACCCGCGGCCCGCATCGGTTCCGCACCACCGCCGGACCAGCGCGCCGTGACGGCGAACAGCACGCCCGCCACCAGCAGGCAGAGGCCCGCGTACTTCATCGATCCACCTCCATGGTGAAGGGCCGGGTCACCAGCCGGTCTCCGGTGACGTACTGGGCCCAGGCCTGGTAGCGGCCGGGATCGGGCAGGGTGAGCGTGAAGCGCAGCGCGGCGGCCCCGTGCGCGTGAGCCAGGTACGCTCCGTCCTCGCTCCTGACGATCAGGTGGCCGGGCATGCCCAGCCACGGCTGGAGCGGCCCCTCCACTCCGATCTCGACGGTCACCGGGCTCCCGGCGACCGGCTCCGCCGGGGTGATCCGGGGCGTCGCAGTCTCCTGGGGCGCAGTCTCCTGGGGCGCGGTCTCCTGGGGCGCGGTCTCCTGGGGCTCGGCCTCGGGGCGGGCCGGGCCGGCGACGGCGAAGGCTCCGGAGACGAGCTGCCCGCCCGACTCCTGCCGCTCGATCTCGGCATGGGCGAGGTAGCGGCCGGGGCTCGGGAGGCGCAGCCGTACCGACAGCACGCCCGGCGCGGTCCGCAACGGGTGCACGTGCCGGAAGACGGCGCCGTCCTGGCTGGTGATCACCACATGCGCCGGGGCCTCGTGGTGGACGGCGAGGTCGTCCACCGGCCGCCCGGTCGCGCCGTCGGTCAGCCGCAGGGTCAGGGTGAACTCCGCGCCCGTTGCGGGCCGGGCCGGCAGCGTCGAGAACCGCCCCTGCACGTACGGCCGGCCGGCCTCGGTGACGGGCGCGGCGCCCTCGGGCGGGGCGGGCGGCAGGTACGGCGTCAGCAGCATCACGGCGACCGCGACCGCTCCGGCCGCGCTCGCGCCGCCCACCAGGAGCCTGGACCTGCTGCCGGCGAGCACGCCGCCGACCACCAGCAGCCCGGCCACCAGGAAGGCGCCGTCCATCACCATGGTCCAGGGAGCGGCGGCGGGCACCAGCACCCGGAACGGGATCACCGATGCCTCCCCGCCGGCCCGGACCCGCAGTTCGTACGGCCCGGCCTGCCTGACAGGCAACGCGGCGGGCCCCTGCCCGACCCGCGCGGAACCGGCCGACCTGCTCCCGTCGGCCAGCGATCGCAGCTCCAGCCCGAGTTGCAGCCCCGTGGACCGGACGGCGTGCGCGCTCACCAGCAGCGGCGCCGGAACCGACGAGACGCCCGCGATGACGAGCGTGACCTCGCCCGCCGCGAACGTCTGCGTCACCCGCAGCTCCGCACCGGACTCGACGACATGCGCCCGAGCCGGGACGGCCGCCCACAGCACCAGCAGGAACGCGGCAGCCAGGACCCGGATCACGCCGCCGCCCGGTCATCGATCGGCTTCATGCCGCAAGACGCTAGTCCGGGGACCGTGCGTAGCGCCTCCGTCGCGTGACTGGTGTGATCGCGCGGCGAACATCAGTCACGCGACGGAGGCGGGCGTCATCGCGATCTTCGTAGGGTGCGGGCCATGACCCAACGACCTGAACCCTATTCGGCGGCCGTCATGGCGATCCTGGCCGTGGCCTTCTGCGCCTGGGCCCTGCTCACGCTCCCCCTTCAGGGCGCGATGATCCTCGTCGTGGCCAGCGTCCTCGGCTGGAGCGGCTGGATGGCCTTCAGTTACGTCCGCCCGGTGAAGTCCAGGAAGGTGATCGCCGTCTACCTGTGCGCGGTGGGCTTCCAGCTCATCCACATGGCCGAGGAGTACACCGGCGGCTTCCCCCACGAGATCGTCCAGCTGTTCGACTCGCCACGCGACTGGCCGGAGCGGGAGTTCCTGCTCGTCTTCGTCTTCGGTTTCGGCTCCCTCTACTTCTTCGCCGGAGCGGGCGCGCTCTACCGGATTCGCGTGGCCAACTTCTTCCTGTGGTGGTACGCCCTGGGCGCAGGCCTGCTCAACGGCGTCGCCCACTTCGTCTTCCCGATCATCAAGGGCGGCTACTTCCCCGGTCTCTACACCGCCGGCGGCCACCTCATCATGAGCACCCTGCTCATCTACTTCCTCGTCAAGGAGAACCGTCAGCTGAAGGCCGAGGACCAAGCGCCTCAGCCGCTGGCGGTCAGGTAGTGCGGAGAGGAGCACACCATGTCGAAGAACGCGCTGGTGACCGGCGCCTCCACCGGAATCGGCCGGGCCACCGCCCTGCTGCTGGCCCGTGAGGGCTTCACCGTCTACGCAGGGGTGCGCAAGGACGCCGACGGCCGGGCGCTCGGCCCCACCGTCACCCCGATCAAGCTCGACGTCACCGACGCCGGTCAGATCGCCGACGCCGCACAGCGGCTCGGCCGCCTCGACGCCCTGGTCAACAACGCCGGCATCGGCGTCACCGGTCCCCTCGAATGCGTCCCGCTGGACGCGTTGCGCCGGCAGTACGAGGTCAACGTGTTCGGCCAGGTCGCCGTCACCCAGGCGATGTTGCCGATGTTGCGCGCCTCGCACGGGCGGGTGGTCACGGTCGGCTCGGTCGGAAGCTGGATCACCCTGCCCTTCGGCGGTCCGCTCTGCTCCTCCAAGCACGCCATCCGCTCACTCAACGACGCCCTGCGCATGGAGCTCAAGCCGTACGGGGTGGCGGCCGTCCTCATCGAACCCGGCTCCATCCACACCGACGCCGTCGACAAGCTCGAAGACGAAGTCGAACCCCGCCTGGCCTCACTCGGCGAGGAAGGGCGGCGCCTGTACGGCCAGGCGTACCGCACCATGACCAGCGCCGGCCTCAAGGAAGAGCGCACCGGATCCAGCCCCGACGTCGTCGCCCGCGCCGTCCTGCACGCCCTCACCGCGCGCAGGCCGCGCTCCCGCTACCCCGTCGGCAAGAAGTCCCGCCTGATGAGCACCATGGGGCGCATCGTCCCCCAGTACACCCTCGACGCCGTACGCCTGCGCGCGCTCGGCCTGTCCTGAACGGAGTCCGTCACCATGCCCCAGCTCTCCGGCGCCGAGGCCCTCGTCGCGCTCGACCCCGTCTTCGCCCAGTGCGCCGTGGGCGCGGGCCACAACCTCTGGGGCCTGCCCCACCTGACCATGCGAGAGAAGGCGTTCATCTGCCTCACCGCCGACCTGTGCCACCCTCACCTCGGCCTGCCCCTGGCCATGCACCTGCAGATGGCCCAGGATCACGGGGCCGGCTCCGAGGCGATCCGCGAGCTCTACCGGCACCTGGCGCCCTATGTCGGCTACCCGATCGTGGTCACCGCGTTCCAGCGCTTGACCGAGCTCGGCCTGCCGGAGGCGCAGGACGACAAGCCCGTCGAGCCGACGCCGCTGGCCGGGCCGCTCGCGCGAGCCGTACACGCCCTGGAGGATCTGGACCCGGGCTTGGCCGCCTTCACCGAGGACCAACTAGCCCAGCGCTGGGCGCGCCCGCACCTCAGCGTCCGTGAGCGGGCCATCGCCTGCCTGGTGGCGGACGTCTTCCACCAGACGCTCGGAGAATCCCTGCGCCTGCACGCCGAGCTCGCCCGATCGGCCGGCGCCACCGAGGACACCCTGCGCGACCTGCTCCGCGGCATCGGTGAATTCGGCCTGCCGAGAGCCTGGGCCGCCGCCCGGGCCCTGAACCTCTAGACGAGGCGCCGGCTCCACCGATCCCGAGCGCGACGCGCCGATCATCATGAACCACTGAACCGGCCTCGTCCACGGCCAGGACATCGCCATCCCGCCCGTCCGGTCCCTCGACATGCCGCCACAGGCCGCGGCGGCCGCGACCGACCGGGCGCTGACCATGCGCTGGCCGCCACCTCTGCACACCACGCGGAAGGTGGCCGGGCTCCGGCTGGCCGCCACCGCCCTGCCCCTGCTCTCCGGCGACGGGGCCGCCGTCCTGACCGGACGGCTGTGACGGCCCTGTGGCACCGCCACGCGCCTCGGGGTGCCCGCGTAACCGGCCGCGGCACTGCCGATCTCGGTGGCGGCGGTCTCGGTGCAAGCGGCCGCGCGGTGCCGGGCATGAGGCGTGCGCGCGGGGGAAGACGAGCAGGACGCCCGGCTCTCTCGATCGACTTTCGGTCCTTACTTGGGCTCGGGTACAGAAGGTCTTAACGGCGATGAAGTGCTGAAACCCTGGTCATAAAAGTTGGATTCGAGTTTACTTTTAGTCCCGAGACCAACCAGAGATAGGGTAGATCATGAACCGGCGCAATCTGCGACAAGAGAGCCCGGCCGAGATCGCGATCATCGGGATCGCCTGCCGGTATCCAGGAATCCACGGCCCCGGGCAGTTCTGGCGCTCCCTTCTGGACGCCGACGACACGATCGGCGACGACGCCCCCCGGCCCGGGCGGCGCCCCGGCCCGCAGGGCGGGCGGCTGGACGCCATCGACGAGTTCGACGCGGCCTTCTTCGACATGTCCCCGCGCGAGGCCCAGCAGGCCGACCCGCAGCTCCGGCTCTTCCTGGAGACCGCCTGGGAGGCCATCGAGGACGCCGGCGTCCTGCCGGAGCGGCTCGCGGGCAGCCGCACCGGCGTGTTCGTCGGGCAGGCCACCTCCAACTACTGGGAGCTGCTCTGCCGCAGCACCGATCCCGACATCTACAGCCTGGTGGGCAGCGAGTTCCGGGCGTCGCTGCCCGGGCGGGCCTCCTTCCACCTCGACCTGCGCGGGCCGAGCATGTCCGTCGACACGGCCTGCTCGGCGTCCCTGGCCGCCGTCCACCTCGCCTGCCAGAGCATCCGGGCGGGCGAGTCGGTGCTGGCGCTGGCCGGCGGGGTCAATCTGGCGCTGCTGCCGTACGAGGAGGACGCCTTCTCCGGCGCCGGCATGCTGGCCTCCGACCGGCGCTGCAAGTTCGGCGACGCGGGGGCCGACGGGTTCGTCCGGTCCGAGGGCGTCGGCGTGGTCGTGCTCAAGCCGCTGGCGGACGCGGAGGCCGACGGCGACCGGGTGTACGCGGTCGTCCGCGGCAGCTCGGCCACCAACGACGGGCGCAGCAACGGCCTGCTCATGACGCCCAGCCAGGTCGGCCAGGAGCAGATGCTCCGCCACGCCCTGGACGACGCCGGCGTGCGGCCGGAGCAGGTCGACTACGTCGAGGCGCACGGGACGGGGACGCCCGTGGGCGACCAGGTGGAGCTGACCGCCCTCGGCAACGTCCTCGGCACGGCCCGCCCGCCCGGCCGGCCGTGCTTCGTGGGCTCGGTCAAGTCGAACATCGGCCACACCGAGGCCGCCGCCGGGGTCGCCGGGCTGATCAAGGCCGCCCTGTGCCTGCACCACCGCGTCGTGCCGCCCACGCTGCACGTGCGCGAGCCGAACCCGTCTCTGGCCTGGGACTCCTCGGCGCTCGAACTGCCCACCCGGACCCGGCCGCTGACGGGCGCCGCGCCACGGGTGGCGGGGGTCAGCTCGTTCGGGATCACCGGCACGAACGTGCACGTGGTGCTGGCGGAGCACGTGCCCGACGAGCAGGCGGGAGACCGCGGGCCGGCGCCCGCGCCCGCGGGCGGGCGCCATCTGCTGACCCTGTCGGCGCGCTCCCCCGAGACCCTCCGGGCCGCCGCCTCGCGGGCCGCCGACTTCCTCTTACCCGGTGGCATGGGGCGCGGCCTCACCCTCACCGACATCTGCTACACCGCGGCCCGGCGCCGCAAGCACCACGAGCACCGCCTGGTGGCGACCGGATCCACCCACGAGGACCTGGCCGCGGCCCTGCTCGCCCACGCCGAGGACGGCCCGGTCCACGCCGGGGACGCCGTCGCGGGCGAGGCGATGGCCGGCGAGCCGCCTCGCGTCGTCTACGTCTTCCCAGGCCAGGGCTCCCAGTGGACCGGGATGGCCCGCGACCTGCTGTCCGGCTCGCCGGTGTTCCGCGCGGCCCTGCGCGAGTGCTCCGACGCCGTGGCGGAAGAGCGGGGCTGGTCGGTGCTGGACCGGCTGTCCGGCGACGCCCCGCTCCCGGACCGCGCCCGGGACGTCCAGCCCATCCTGTGGGCCGTGCAGGTGGCGCTCGCCGCGCTGTGGCGCTCGGCCGGGGTCGAGCCCGCCCTGCTGATCGGCCACAGCATGGGCGAGGTGGCCGCGGCCTGCGTGGCGGGCAGCCTCAGCGTGCCGGACGCGGCAGCCGTCATCTGCCGCCGCAGCGCCCTGGCCGAACGGCTCAGCGGGCGCGGCGCGATGCTGACGACCGGCCTGACGCAGGAGCAGGCCGAGGACGTGGTCACCGGCTTCGCGGACCGGGTGGCCGTGGCCGCGCTCAACGGCCCGTCCAGCACGGTGCTGTCCGGGGACCGGGCGGCGCTGGCGGAGATCGCGGCCCGGCTCGACCGCGGGGGCGTGTTCCAGCGCGAGGTCGCGGTGGACTTCGCCTCGCACAGCCCGCAGGTGGACGAGCTGGCCCGCGACCTGGCCCAAGCCCTGGACGGCCTGCGCCCGACGGCCGGGGACGTCCCCGTGTGGTCCACGGTGCTGGACCGGCTCGCGGACGACGGCTCGTTCGACGCCGCCTACTGGGTGCGCAACCTGCGTGATCCGGTGCGCTTCGCGTCCGCGATCGAGCGGGTGGCCAAGGAGCGGCCGGTGGTGTTCGTCGAGATCAGCCCGCACCCGATCCTGGCCGGCGCGATGCGGGACTGCCTGCGCCACCACGGGCTGCCCGGCACGGCGGTGCCCTCGCTGCGGCGCGGGCGGGCGTCGTGGGAGCAGGTGCTGGAGTCGCTGGCCGCCGTCCACGTGGCCGGGGGCACGGTGGACTGGGCCCGGCTGTATCCGGCGGGACGGCCGGTCGGCCTGCCGGGTTACCCGTGGCAGCACGAGAGCTTCTGGTTCGGCGCGCCCGCCCACTCACCAGCCGCTCCCCCAGCCGGTCCCCCAGCCGATCACGCCGCCGATCACGCCGCCGGTCCCCCGGCCGCCCCCTCCCCGGCGGCTCCCGAGGCGCCCGATGAGCTGGCCGCGTGGGTGGTGGCGCAGATCGCGGGCGAGCTGTCCCTGCCCGCCGACCGGCTGGAGCCCCGCCGCTGCCTGTCCTCGGCCGGCCTGGACTCCTTGATGGCCGCCCGGCTGACCGCGCGCCTCCGCGCGGCCACGGGAGGACGGATCACCCCCGGTCTGCTCCTGGCCGACCGGCCGCTCGGTGAGGTGCTGGACACCATCGAACTGTTGGCCCGGGAGGCCCGCTAGTGTAGACTCCAGTCTACGAATTTACTGCGGACCATCGAGGTGGACCCACGCGATGACACCTCATCACAGCACGGGACGGCGCGAGCGCAACAGGGAGGCGATGCGGGCGCGGGTGTACGAGGCCGCCATCTCGCTCTTCGCCGAGAAGGGCTACGTCGCGACCTCCTTCGACGAGATCGCCGACAGGGCCGACGTCGCCCGCGCCACCGTCTTCAACTACTTCAAGCGCAAGGACGAGTTCCTGCTGGCCTGGGGTGACGAGCGGCGCCGCCGGCTCGGGGCCATGCTGATCCAGGAGAGCTCGCGCGAGAGCGGTGTCCTCGACCAGCTCACCCGCTGCATGAACAGGCTCGGCGAGGTCACCACCGACGAGCGCCGGGTCACCAGCGAGCTGCTGCTGGCCTGGGTGCGCACGGGCGCGCCGGTGCTGGAGGAGCCCTACACCTCGTTCATCTTCGCGCAGATCATCACCGACGGCAAAGCGCGCGGCGAGGTGCGCCCCGACGTCGACCCGATCGCCGTGGGCCACCTGCTGCGCGACACCTACCTCGGCACGCTCTACCGCTGGGTGGGCGAGGGGCCGGCGCCGTTCTCGCTGGCGCAGTCGCTGACGTCGTCGCTGGGCCTGATCTTCGACGGCATACTCGCCCACGACGTGACACTGTCGCCCTAGACATGGTCTTGAGTCTCAAGTTAGACTTGAGTCTATAACTGTACCGCTGATGGGATGACACCATGAGCCTCAGCGAGCCGAACGACCGGGCAGCGCCCGGAGCACCGCGCCGCGTGAGGGGCGGCTGGTCCCCCGAGCCGCGACGCGCGACGGAGGTCGAAGTCCTCCTCGTCGACGCCCACCCCGCCTTCCGCGACGGTCTGCGCGTGGCCCTGGAGTCCGCCGGGATCGCCCGCGTCGTCGGGGAGACCTGCGACGGCACGAGCGCGGTGCACCTGGCCGCGGCCGTGCGACCCGACGTCGTCCTCATCGACGTCACGCTCGACGGCGGCTCCGGCATCGACGCCACCCGCCGCATGACCAGCCAGCCGCACGCGCCCCGCGTCCTGGTGATCTCCGCGGTGTACGACGACGACGTCGTCATCGGGGCCCTGCGCGCCGGCGCCAAGGGGTTCATCGACAAGGCCGTCTCGCGCGATGAGCTGCTGCACGGCATCCACCTGGTGGTGCACGGCGGAGCGGCCTTCAGCCCCAAGGTGGCCGACCGGCTGCCCGCCTACTTCTCGGCCCTGCAGGAGGTGCCCGGCCGGGTGGCCTTCCCCGAGCTCACCGACCGCGAGACGCAGATCCTCGAACTGCTCGCCAGCGGGTACGACAACCGCAGCATCTCGCGGCGCCTCGTCCTGGCCGAGAAGACGATCCGCAACCACATCACGCGGATTTTCACCAAATTGGACGCCCCCGACAGAATGACCGCCGCATTGCGCGCCAGAAACGCCGGAATCGGCCTGGAGCGCGTTTCCTGATTCCTTTTCCCGTGACCGGTTCCGGCTCCGCCGGGACCGGCTGCACCCATGCCCGCAGGGCCTGTTCGATAAGGGACTCAACAGGGACATCGCTCCCAAGAGTCCGGGACGTCCGGCCGCCTAGTGTCGGAAACGTCGGCGCAGAAATTCCGATGTATGGGAGGCAGGATGCGTGACGACGTTCTGACCCGCGACCCGAGGCGACCGGCCGCTCCCGGCGGAAAAGGCCCGCTGGCCCCCGGCGCCCAGGTCTGGCACAATTTCGCGCTCTCGGCCGGCCGGCCGGCGTTCTTCCGGTCCTCCAAGGGGGCCCGCGTGTTCGCCGAGGACGGCACCGGCCTGCTCGACCTGTACGGCGGCAGCGGCACCATCATCCTCGGCCACGGCAACCAGGCGCAGATCGAGGCCGTGAGCTCGGTCCTCGGCAGCGGCGCCACCGTGAGCCTGCGTCACCCGCTGGAGCCGCGGCTGGCCGCCCGCGTGGTCGAGCTGTGCCCCGAGGCCGAGTACGCCGCCTTCTTCAAGACCGGCTCGGAGGCCGTGCACGCCGCCATCACCGCCTGCATCCGGGCGACCGGGCGGCGCAAGGTGCTCACCACGACCTATCACGGCTGGCTGCTGCCGCTCGGCTACCTCAAGCCGGAGCGCCGCTCGGCCGCCGAGCGGACCTCGGCGCGGGAGTCGTCCGGCAACGCCTCCGGCGTCGACGTCGTCGACCTCGACTGGCAGTCGCCGGACCTGGTCAAGCAGGTGCGCGAGGCCGCCCGCGGCGCGGCCTGCGTCCTCATCACCCCGAACGCGCTCACCCCCGCCCCGGAGGTCGTGCGCGAGGTGGTGCGGGCGGCTCGCGACGCCGGCGCGCTCGTCGTGTTCGACGAGGTGAAGGCCGGGTTCCGCTACGCCTACCCGAACGTGACGGCGGTGTGGGACCTGGTGCCGGACCTGCGGGTGCTGAGCAAGGCCATGGGCAACGGCTTCCCGATCGCGGCGCTGGCCGGCGGCGAGCTGCTGGCCTCGGAGTCCACCTTCAGCCTGTTCAGCACCTACGCCTCGGAGTTCGTCTCGATGGCGGCGGCCACTGCCTGCCTGGACGAGCTGGCCGGCGGCGGTTACGACGCCTTCGCCGCGGCCTCGTCCGCGCTGCATGACGGGCTGAGCGAGATCGGCCCGCGCTACGGCGTCGCGGTCCGCGGCATTCCGACCTTCTTCCGGCTGGAGCTGCCCGGCACCGTGCACCCGGACGAGTTGTGCCGGGCGCTCTACGACCGCGGCGTGCTCTACCACCCGCTGGACGAGGTGCTGGCCAGCGCGGCGTGGGGCTCCGCGGAGGTCGAGCAGGCGCTGGCCGCCTTCTCCGGCGCCCTCGACGAGACGATCCTGGGGTGAGCGGCATGGGCTGCAGGACCTACGACTACGTGATCGTCGGCGCCGGGGCGGCCGGCGCGGTGCTGGCCGCCCGCCTCAGCGAGGACCCCTCGTGCGAGGTGGTGCTGCTGGAGGCCGGGCCGGACTACCCCAGCACCGACCACCTGCCGTGGGAGCTGCGGCGCAGCTACGGCGTGGGGCACGTCGTCCAGGGCTACGACACCCACGACTGGAACCTCCGGGCGCGGGTGACCGAGCACGCCACCATCCCCATGCCGCGCGGCAAGGTGGTCGGCGGGTCGAGCACCACCAACGGCCAGGTCTTCCTGCGTCCCGAGGCGGGTGACCTGGACTCGTGGAACCTGCCCGAGTGGACCTTCGAGCGGGCGCTGCCGTACTACCGGATGCTGGAGAGCGACCAGGACTTCGCCGGCCCCTACCACGGGACGGACGGCCCGATCGCGGTGCGCCGCTTCCCGCGCCACACCTGGACGCCGGACCAGGAGGCGTTCTACGAGGTCAGCCGCTCCTTCGGCCATCCGGTCTGCGACGACCACAACCGGCCGGGCTCCACCGGCGTCGGCCCGACCCCGCTGAACGACGCGGGCGGGCTGCGGAGCAGCACGCTGACCGGTTACCTCAACCCGGCCCGCGGCCGTCCCAACCTGACGGTCGCCCCCGGCGCGCTGGCCTGCCGGGTGGTCCTCGACGGCGGGCGCGCGACCGGCGTGGTCGTCGAGACCGGCTGCCGGACGGAGACCGTGCGCGGCCGGGAGGTCATCCTGTGCGCCGGCGCCATCGGCTCGCCGCACCTGCTCATGCTCTCGGGCGTCGGGCCCGCCGAGCGGCTGCGCCGGGCCGGCCTGCCGGTGGTCGCGGACGTGCCCGGCGTGGGCCGCAACCTGCGCGACCACATGACGACGGAGCTGATCTGGCCGCTGCGCCAGGACTTCCGGGCCGACGGCCTCCACCACCCCCACCAGGTGCTGCTGCGGCACACGTCCTCCGGGTCCGCGCCGGTCAACGACATGATCGTGTACGCGGCGGCGCGGTGGAACGAGCGCACGTTCGCGATGCGGCCGACGGTGAACCTGGCCGTCAGCCAGGGCGAGCTCATGCCGGCCTCGGCCGACCCGCACGACCCGCCCGTCCTCGACTTCCGCTACTTCTCCGCCCCGTCCGACCTGGAGCGGCAGAGGGAGGGCGTCCGGATGTGCGCCGCGATGGCGCGCGAGCCGGAGTTCGACAAGCTGATCGACGCGCGCGCCACGCCCGCCGAGGACGTCCTGGGCTCCGACGCCGCGCTCGACCGCTGGATCCTGCGCAACGCGGCCACCGGCTACCACGCGTCCAGCACCTGCCGGATGGGCCCGGCCGGGGACGCGGCGAGCGTGGTGGACGAGTGCGGCCGGGTGCACGGGGTAGAGGCGCTGCGGGTGCTCGACGCGTCGATCCTGCCCGACAACGTCCGGGCGAACCTGCACGCAACCGTGATCATGATTGCGGAACGGTCCGTGGCGCTGATCCGCGAGTCGAAGTGAGGAGCGGGACATGTCCGGCGTGATCGCCCCCTACCTTTCCCTGTTACGACTGCCAGGCGTGGCGCTGCCCTTCGTCTCCGCGTTCGTCGCCCGCCTCCCCCTGGCCATGACGCCGCTCGGCATCGTGGTGCTCATCGAGGAGGTGAGCGGCTCGTACGCCGACGCCGGGCTCGTCACGGCCGTCTACGCCCTGGCCACGGCCGCCTCCTCGCCCCTGTGGGGCATGGCCATGGACCGGGTGGGGCAGTCGGCGGTGATCGCCGGCACCTCGCTGGGGTCGGCGGCGTTCCTGGCGGGCGGGACGCTCGCCGCCGCCGCGGGCGCGCCGGACCTGCTCCTGCTCGTGCTCATCGGCCTCGCGGGGCTGAGCTTCCCGCCGGTGATCCCGGCCATCCGGGTGGCCTGGTCGGCCGTCGTGCCCGATCCGGAGCAGCGGCGGACGGCGTACGCGATGGACGCGGTCGCCGTCGAGACGATCTTCGTGCTGGGGCCGCTGCTGCTCACCGCCCTGCTCTGGCTGCCACCGGCGGTGCCCCTGCTGGTGACGGCGCTGCTCATGGCGGCCGGTGGCCTGACCTACAGCCGGACCCGCGCCTCCCGTATGTCCTACCCGGGAAGCGGTGTGGAGGGCGGCGTGAAGGGCGCGCCCCGGCGTGGCCGTCCGCCCCTGACGGTGCGCGGCGTCTGGCTCGCGCTGCTGACGGCCCTCGGCATGTCCGTCGGCTTCGGGCAGATGGACGTGGCCATGACGGCCTCCGCCGAGCGCCTGTTCCACAGCGAGGGCCTGATCGGCGTCTTCTTCGCCTGCACCGCGATCGGCAGCACCGCCGGCGGGCTCTGGTACGGCAGCCGCTCCTGGACCGGCCCGGAACGCCGGCACCTGCCCCTCACCCTCGCCGCCTACGCCGCCGGCCTGGCCCTGGTCATGCTGGTGCTGCTTCCCGGCGGCGGCCTGCTGCCGGCCGTCCTGCCGGCCCTGGTGCTGACCGGCCTGTGCATCTCGCCGAGCCTCATCGTCCAGCAGGCGCTGGTCGACCGGAACACCGCGCCGGAGCGCCGCAGCGAGGCGCAGGGCTGGTTGCAGACCTCGCTGACCTCGGGCTCCGCCCTCGGCATGGCGCTCGCGGGCGTCATCGTCGAGCAGGGCGGCCCGGCCGCCGCCTTCGGCGCGGCCGCGATCGCGGTGGCCGCCGGCGCGCTGGTGGGCGCGCTCGCCCAGCGGCACTGGCGGGTGGCGGGCGGCGAACCCGACCGCGCCGAGGCCACCCTCCCTTCCTGATCATCTCCCGAACGACCACTGACTGATCACTGAACGACCGCGCTCACGGGCGGGCACCCAGCGTGCCCGGCGCCCGGCGAGCCACCTCACCCTGCCCTGATCCGCTGAAGGAGACGGATTCCCATGTCATCTCTCCAAACCGAGATCATCTACTCGCTCAACGGCGACCGCCCCGACGCCGCCCTGCTGACCAAGGCGTTCCGCCGCCCCGACGGCACCCCCGACGCGCTGCGCTGCGGCGAGTTCCTGGTCGCCGGGCGGGAGCGGGCGGAGCTGCTGCTGCGCAAGGTGCTCGGCCTGCGCGGCGTCACCGACCCGCAGGCCCAGCAGGCCATCGCCCGCGCCGCCGTGGACGAGGTGCTGAGCTGGCGCGTCCGGCTGACCGGCGCGGAGGCGGTGGCCGTGCTGCTGGCCGCCGGCGAGGTGAAGACCGTGTTCGTCTACGCCGGCACCTCGGAGCTGTCCATGTGCGACGCGGTCGAGCGGGTGCACGGCGTGCGCCTGGTGAACGGCCGCGGCGACAAGGAGTCGGCGTTCATGGCGGCCGGCGCGTCGCTGCTGGAGCCCAACCGGGGCGTGGCCATCCTCCACGGCGCCCGCGGGCTGACCAACGCGGCCGGCGCGGTGGCCGACGCCCGGCGCAACGAGGCGGGGACGCTGTTCATCGTCGGCATGCCGTCCACGAGCTCCGCCCGATTCCTGCCGCCGCACGGCGAGGACGACCTGATGGGCGGGATGGGGGCGTTCGCGGACTGGATCTGGCAGGCGGGCCCGGTGCCCGAGGACCCGGGCCGGCGGCGCGAGGCCGCCCGCCGGTTCGTCGCGCAGCTCCGCGACGGCCTGGACAGCTCCGCCCAGCCGCCCACCCGGCCCGCGATCTTCGGCGTGCCGCAGGACGTGGCCGAGCAGCGGTGGATCCCCGTCGAGGACCTGATGCGCGCCCCCGCCGCCGAACGGCCGCTCGACCTCGACCAGCCGGCCTTCGACGCCGCCTTCCGCGAGCTGCGCCACGCCGACAAGCCGCTGTTCCTCATCGACGACTACGCCCTGCGCCACCCCGGGCTGCGGCAGGCGCTCGACGACCTGTCCGGCATGCTCGGCGCGCCCGTCCTGCAACTGCGCTACCGGCGCGGCCCCATGATGTTCGAGCGGCTGCAGACCTCCGAGGTGGCCAACTTCGCCGGCTGGCTCAACCAGTTCAGCTCCGTGCACACCGACCTGCTGGAGGCATGCGACCTGCTCGTGACGGTCGAGGACCGCAACCTCTACGAACGCACCGCCGGCCGGCTGCCCGCCTGCCGGAAGATCGCGATCAACACCGATCCGGAGAAGGTGCTCAAGAACGAGTACCTGGACGCCGACGACGTCCTCGTCATCGGAGAGGCCCCCGGCGTGCTGTCCGGCCTCGCCGACCGGCTGCGCCGGGCCGGCCGGGGGCGGGCGGATCGGTGGTGGCCGCGCGAGGAGGTGCTGTCGGCCGCCCGCGTCACCCCGGAGCCGGCCGCCGCCGCCGTCGAGAGGGGGCGCGGCGCGGTGGCGGGCGCGCTGGCCGGCCTCCTCGGAGGCTGGGACCGGCCGGTGCTGGTGGACGACAGCCAGATGTTCGGCGGGCTGCTGTCGGAGCACTACGACGACCTGCCGCCGGGCCTGCGCGTCTTCGGCGGCCACGGCGGGTTCGTCGGCGGCGGCCTGTCGTACGCGGTCGGCCTGGCGATCGCCGACCCGCGCGCCCAGGTGTTGTGCACCCTCGGCGACCAGGGGTTCACCAACTCCTTCCAGGGGCTGGTGGCCGCCGTCCAGGAGCGGGCGCCCGTCCTGTTCGTCGTGTGCAACAACGGCCGGTCGGTGTCGCTGACCAAGCAGGCGCTCGCCTCCTTCGGTGAGCCGCTCGGCGGGCGCGGCTACCTGTCGAACGTCGCCGGGTTCTCCTACTGCCGGCTCGCGGCCGCCTTCGGCATGCCGGCCGAGCGGGTCCCGATCCCGATCGGCGGCTCCCCGGACGAGGTGCGCGGGGCGGTGGCCGAACTGCCCGGCGCCCTGGCCAGGGCCGCGGCGGCGGACGGCCCCGCTCTGGTGGAGCTGGTCCTGCCCGCCGACCCCGAGGTCTGGCGCGGCATCTGGATCACGCAGGGCTTCGAGCAGCGGACGGCGGTGCCGGTGTGATGGGCCTCTACCTCGACTCCGCCGGCCTGGACGACGCCGTCGCGGCCGCCGCGCTCGGGTTCGTGCGCGGCATCACCACCAATCCGGCGCTCATGCGCAAGGAGACCGGCGACCCGCTGCGGCACCTGCGCGACCTGCTCGCCGCAGTGGACCTGCCCGAGGTGTACTACCAGCCGACCGGCGCGTACGGGACGCCCGGCGCGGAGGCGGAGGAGGCGTGGTCGGCGGACAAGGACCGCGTCGTGCTGAAGCTGCCCGCCACCCCGGACGGCGCCGCGCTCGCCGGGACGCTGACCCGGCGGGGCGCCCGCGTGGCCCTGACCGCCGCCCAGACGCCGCACGCGATGCTCGTCGCCGAGTCGATGGGCTGCGCGGCGGTCATCCCGTACCTGGACCGGGCCGTGCGCGACCTGCGGACGGACTCCGAGCTGATCCGGTCGCTGGCCGGCCTGCGCCGCGGGTCCACCCGCGTCATCGCCGCCTCCGTGAAGAACTCCGGGCAGGTCCTGCACGCCTTCGCCTCCGGGGCGGACGCGGTGACCGCGCCGCTCCCCGTCCTGCGGGAGCTGCTCAGCCACCCGGCGAGCATCGAGGCCGAGCAGGCCTTCGCCCGCGAATACGCCTCCACCGCAAAGGGGTAGAACCGCGATGTCCATCCTCATGCCGACGAATCCCACCGTCCTGGCGACCGCGGTGGCCGACTCCCTCGTGATCGCCTCCGACCTGGGGGCGCGCCGCGCGGGCCTGCTCTACTGGGAGCTCGCGCAGCCGTGGACCTCGGCCGTGGTCAAGGCCGTCCAGGAGATCGACGAGCCGCTCAGGTCCCTGGGGCAGGCACTCGCCGACGACCCCGCCGACCCCGGCGCGTACTACGGGCTGATCTCCGCCCTGCTGCGCCGCGACCCGGGCGAGCCCGCCGTGCGCACGCTGTTCGACCTGGCGTGGCAGGCGGAGTGCAACTCGCGGGTGGCCTACCACGTCGGACGCTCCTACGACCGGTCGCAGCCGCGGGTGAGCGCCGCGGAGCTGGCCGGCCGCCCGGTGGACGGGCCGCCGCCCGGCCCGTCCACGGCCGGCGCGCTCATCGTGATCCCGTTCCGCGACCGCGAAACCGGCGGCGTCCGGCTGCGCAACCTGCTGGCCTGCCTGCTCGCCCTGCGCGACCAGTCGGCCGCCCGCGCGGACTACCGCGTCGTGGTCGTGGAGTCCGACGACGAGCCCCGGTGGCGGGAGCAGATCGAGCCGTACGCCGACGACTACCTGTTCGCCCCCAAGGGGGGCCTGTTCAACAAGTGCTGGACGGTGAACGCGGGCGTCGCCAACCGCGGCGGCGCGGCCGAGCTGGTCTGCATCCTGGACGCCGACGTGCTGGCCGACCGCGACTTCGTCGCCCGCAACATCGCCCGCTTCCGGCGGCCGGGAACCGCCGGTCACCTGACCTACCGGGACATGTTCTGCCTCGACGACGCCGCCACCTCCTGGGCGATCCGCGAGCGGATCGACCGCGGGGCCCCCGACGCCGCCCCCGCCGGGCTGCGCGGCTTCCTGCTGCGGCGCCCGCCGGGCTGCTGCCTGTGGGTGCGCCGGTCGGTGTTCGAGCGCATCGGCGGCATGGACGAGCGCTACGAGGGCTGGGGCGGCGAGGACCACGACTTCGTCTACCGCTTCGACATCGCCGCCCCGTTCGACAGCTACGACGACCGGCTGCTGCACCTGACCCACCCCGAGTCGTCGGTGCTGAACGACGACGGCACGCTCATCAACGCCCACATCCCTCCGCTGAGCTGGAAGCCCGCGGAGCCCATCGGGCGGCTCGACCGGTTCGCGCGCGCGGAAGGAGCCTGAGGTGTACCAGGCAGTGCTGTTCGACATGGACGGCGTCATCGCCGACACCGAGCGGTCGGTGACGGAGTTCTGGCAGCGGCTGGCCGCCGACCTCGGCTACCTGCTGCGCGCCGAGGATCTGGAGCGCCACGTGTACGGCCACCGCGCCGACCACACGCTGCGCGTGCTGTTCCCGGAGGTGCCCCCCAGCGCGTACGGCGAGATCTACCAGCGGCTCAGGGAGAACCAGGAGAGCCTGGTCTACACCGCGATCCCCGGCGCGACCGCGCTGCTCGGCGCGCTCGGCCGGGCCGGCGTGCCGCTCGCGCTGGTGACGGGCGCGCAGGACTGGAAGGCCGTCGAGGTGCTGCGCCAGCTCGCCCTGCCCTCCGCCTTCGCGACCGTGATCTGCGCCGACGACGTGCCGCGCGGCAAGCCGGACCCGGCGGGCTACCTGCTGGCGGCCGAGCGCCTGGGCGTGGACATCGGCCGCTGCCTGGTCTTCGAGGACGCCGTGAGCGGGGTGACCTCCGCGGTGGCGGCCGGGGCCGCGTGCGTGGCACTGGCCTGCGCGCGGCGGGAGGCACAGGTGCGGGCGGCGGGTGCGACGGCCGTGGTGCCGGACTTCCGGCAGGCCGCGTTCGACGCCGCCGCCGCCACCCTGCGGGTGGACGCGCGCACCTCGTTCCCGTTCGTCCCGGCCCGCCGGACCGAGCCGATGTCGAGGAGCGGTCATGGATGAGCTGTTCACGCCGCCGGTGGACCGGTGGGATCCGGCCGTCGCCGGAAGGCTCTCGGGCCGGGACGAGGTCGTCTACCGCTCCCACCTGGTCGGGGCCGATCCGGCGCTGACCAAGGAGGGCGGAGGCAACTTCTCCGTCAAGGACGTCGCCGTGAACCGCGGCGGCCGGACCGTCGAGGTCCTGTACATGAGCGCGTGGGGGTGCGACGGCGCCACCGCCACGCCGGACGACTTCCCGGCGCTGCGCCTGGCCGACCTGCTGCGCCTGCGCGACAGCGGCCCGCTGAGCGAGAGCGAGATGATCGGCCACCTGGTGGACAGCGGCCTGCGGGGCGAGCAGCGCCGGCCGGGCATCGAGACGCTGACCCACGCCTTCATCCCCGCCCGCCACGTGGACCACTGCCATCCGGACGCGGTCATCGCGCTCACCGCCTCCCCCGGCGGGCGGCAGGCGGCCGAGGACGAGTTCGGCGAGGAGGCCATCTGGTTCGACTACCGGCAGTTCGACGTCGGCGTGGCCCGCGAGCTGGCCGAGCGGATCGCCGCCGAGCCGCGCTGCCGCTTCGTCCTGCTCGCCAACCACGGCATCTTCACCTGGGCCGACACCAGCGAGCGGTGCTACCGCAACTCCCTGGAGGCGGTCGAGCGGGCGACGCGCGCGCTGCGCAAGGTGCAGTGCCGGCCCGCGGACCTCGGCGGCCAGGCCGTGCCCACTCCCCCGCCCGACGCGGCCGAGGACCTGCTGGCCGAGCTGCTGCCGGCGGTCCGCGGCGCCCTGTCCGGCACCCTTCCCGGCGCCGGTCGGGGGGACGGCCGGGGGGTCGGCCGGGGGGTCGTCCTGCACCTCGACCGCAGCCCCGAGGCTGTCGGCTTCGCCTCGTCGGTGCGCGGGCCCGGGTGGACGCAGGCGGGGCCGGGCTGTCCCGACCACCTGGTCACGGTGGGCTACCGGCCCCTCGTCCTCGACCGGACGCCCGCCGGGCCCGCCGAGGTGCTGGCCGCGATCCGGCGGCACCGCGACTGGTACGACGCGTACTACGACCGGCACGTCGCCGGGCCCGCGCGCGCCCCGGGCAAGCGCGACAACGGGCCGCGCGCCGTCGTGCTGCCCGGCCTCGGCGCGGTGACCAGCGGCCCCGACGCCGCCAAGGCCCGCCTGTGCGCCGACCACCTGACGCAGACCATGACGGTCATCAGGGCGGCCGACGCGGCGGGCGGCTACCGGTCGTTGTCGGAGGCGCAGGGCGCGGCGGACGAGTACTGGCCGCTCATGCGGCTCAAGCCGCAGCTCCGGGCGGGCCAGGAGCCGCTGGCGGGCGTGGTGTTCCTCGTCGCCGCGGACGACGAGCGCGCGGACGCCGTCGCCGAACGCCTGGCCGCGGCCGGCGCGCACGTCGCCCTCGCCGCCCCGCCCGGGCGGCGGGCGGCGGCGGTCGCGGCAGCCGCGGCGATCAGCGGCCGGTACGGGGAACGGCGCGCGGTGGCGCTCGTCAGGGACACCGACCGCGGCGCCGTCCGCCAGGCGGTGCTGGCGTACGGAGGCTTCGACGTGGTGGTGGCACCCGCCACGCGCATGACCGCCGCGGCCTCCGACGCGGTGGTGGCGCCCGCCACGCGCGTGAACCCCGCGGCGGGTGGGAACGGCCTGGCCCGCGCCGCGCTGCCCGTCTTCGCCCGGCAGGGCCGCCCGGGCTCGATCCTGCTCCTCGGCGAGGGCGGCGCGGAGCCATCCGTTTGCGAACCCGCCGGCGACGGGCGATCGCGCTCGGACGGGCTCGCCGGGGGCGGGGCGGCCGTGCACACGGTCGTCGCCACGGACCCGGAGGCCGTCGCCCGGGCGGCGATCTTCCTCACCGGCTCCGGCGGCACGACGTGGCTGGACACCACGCTGGTCGCCGCGTCCGGAGCCCCCGAGACGACCACGACCACGAGGGGAAACCCATGACCAGCGAGAAGCCGACCGGCCCGCCGGGGCTGATCCCGGCAGGCCACCACCTGCTCGCGTCCTGCTTCGACGCGCATCACACGATCGGCGGCGGCCTGTTCGCCATCGACGGCGCGGACGGCGCCGTCGAGGAGATCGACCACATCTCGAGCACCGGCCTGCACGCGGACGACGGGCTGCTGTACCGCTGCCTGTGGAGCGCCGAGGGCAGCCCCGCCGAGCTGATCGCCTACGACGCGACCGGCGTCCGCCGCTACCACCGGCTCGACAACGTCTCCACCCCGCACGACATCCTCGCCGTGAACGGCCAGGTGCTCGTGGTGGGCACCACCCAGAACGAGGTGCGCTGCGTCGCCCCCGACGGCCGGGTGGCCTGGCTCTGGCGGGCTCCCGGCGAGGCGGACAGCTGGCACCTCAACAGCCTGGCCGTGGTCGGTGACCAGATCATGGTGTGCGGCTTCGGCCCGTTCCTGCGCCGCCGCGGCTGGGACGAATGCGGCAAACCGGCCACCGGCCAGGTCGTCGACCTGGAGACCGGTGAGCCCGTGCTGCGCGGCCTGCACGCCCCCCACAACCCCTACTACGGCGACGGGACCTGGCTCGTCTGCGACTCGGCGGCCGGCGACCTGGTGGAGTTCTCCGACGAGACCCGGCAGGAGACCCGGCGGCTCGGGCTGCCGGGCTGGCCGCGCGGCCTGGCCGTGACCGACCGTTACCTGTACGTCGGGGTCAGCCCGCACCGCTACCTGACCGCCTCGGTGGAGACGGCGGCCGTCGCGATCGTGGACCGCGCCGAGTGGCGGCAGGTCGCGCTCGTCCCGCTGCCCGCCCGCGAGGTGTACGCGCTGGCGCTGGTGCCCTCGCCGCTGGCCGAAGGCGCGCGGCAGGGGTTCGCCGCCAACCACACCCGGTTGCACGAGCAGGGCCAGCGGCAGCTGTTCGACCTGCTGGGACGTCAGCCGAGCCGGTTGTGGGCCATCGGCGACCGGCTGGCCGAGGAGGAGTGCCGGGCCGAGATCACGACGGGCGGGCCGGCCGAGGAGCGGGCCGAGCCGGGCAGCCTGCTGACCGTGGAGTGCCGGGTCGCCAACACGGGCGCGGGCCTGCTCACGCCCGCGCCGCCGTACCCGGTCAGGGTGGTGCACCGCTGGTACGACGCGGACGGCCAGGAGGTGCCCACCCAGCCGATCAGGGCGGCGCTGCCGCGTACGCTGCCGCCCGAAGGGGTCGTCGCGGTGCCCGTGCGGGCGCGCACGCCCGGCGAGCCGGGCGACTACCGGTTGCGGATCACGCTCGCCCAGGACGGCGGGGTGCCGTTCGACGAGCTGGACCCGTCCGCCGCGGCGGACGTGCGCGTTCGGGTGCTCGCCGCCGGTCCCGCCGCCGACGCCCTGGCCCCCTTCGGCCTGAGCCCGCGCGAGGTCCACGCGGCCCGCACGGCCGGGCCCACGGTGCACGACCTGCTCCGCGCCCTGCTGACTCGCCCGGACGGCGGCCTCGACGGCCTGGTCGCCGCCCTGGTCGAGGAGGCCGGGCGGCCGGCGTTCGGGCGGGCGCTGGCCGGCGCGCTGGGCGGCGCGTCCGAGCAGGCGCTGAGGCACGCCGTCGCCCAGGCCTTGCCCGATCCCGCCGATGTGCTGCTGACCGGCGCGGAGGCGGTGGCCCTCACGCTCCGGCGCGAGGGCGTCGGCATCGTCTTCGCCGCACCCGGAGCCGGTGAGTCGCCTCTGCGGGACGCCGCCGCGCGCCTGGGCCTGCTGGCGGAGGCGCGTGACGACCGGGAGGCGGCCATCCAGGCGGGCGGCGCCGGCATGGTGCGGCCGGGCAACGGCGCGGCGGTGCTGTCCGGGGCGCGGGGCCTGGCCGACGCGCTCGGCGCGCTGGCCGACCTGCGGCGCGACGGGATCGGCACGGTCGTCTTCGCCGAGCTGCCCGCCGCCGACCCCGGCCTGCTCGCGGCCTGCGGCGCGTTCGCCAAGTCCTGTCACGAGCCATTGCCGCCTCCGGCCACGACGGACGGCACGGCCGCGGCGCACGCCCTGGTCACGACGGTCCGGCAGGCGCTGCACGAGAGCAAGCGGTCGCCGGCCGGCCCCACGCTCGTGGCGCTCCCCCAGCAGTGGGCGCAGACCACCTGGGTGCCGCTGGCCGCACTCGCAGGCACGGGCACGGGCGCGGCCACGGACGCCGCCGTGGACGCGGACCGGTCGCCCGGCCAAGAGGCCGCCGGGCAGACATCCGAGCAGACGGCCAGGCAGTCGGCCGGGCAGAAAACCGGGCAGACGGCCGGGACAACGGCTGGGCAGACGGCCGGGACAACGGCTGGGCAGACGGCGGCCTCCGTGGCCGCGGTCCTGGGTGACGTGCTGGGCGGCGCGCCGGAGGAGCTGCCGGCGGCCGCGTTCGCCGCCGCCTCCCGCCCCGCCCTGGCCACCGCGCTGGCCACCGGCCTGGCGCTCGGCGAGCCGTCCGCCAAGGTGCTGTGCGGCCTCGGCGGCGGCGACGGCGTGCGGGCGCTGGCCGACGCCGCCCGCCAGGCCGCGCCGGTGACGTTCGTGGTCTGCGGCGACGGCGGCCCGCGCTACGGCGAGCTGGCCGCCGCGCTCGGGCTGCGGACCCGCCGGGTGGACCTGAGCGGCCGCCTGGACCCCGACTACCTGGCCGCGCAGACGAAGGCGTTCGCCGTCACGCTGCAGGCGCTGGCCGCGGGCCCCGGGCCGAGCCTGGTCGAGCTGATACCGCCCGCCGGCGCCGCGCTGTGGGAGACGAGCTGGATCGGCATGCTGGAGCAGCCGAAGACGGCGGGGGCGGGCCATGCGTGAGATCCCCTTCGCCGAGGTCCCGCTGGAGCCGTACGGGGACGTGCTCGGGGAGCGCCGGCTGGCGGAGCTGCGCAGGGGCGGCGAGCGGGTGCGTGAGCTGCTGGGCGGCCGTACCGTCTGGAACGTCAACTCCACCGCCGCCGGCGGCGGCGTGGCCGAGCTGCTGCACGTGCTCGGCCCGCTGGCCCGCGCGACCGGCGTGGACGTGCGCTGGCTCGTGCTGGACGGCGACGCCGATTTCCAGGCCATCGCCAAGCGGCTGGTGTCGCGCCTGTACGGCGTCGCGGGCGACGGCGGCCCGCTCGGCGTGGACGAGGCCCGCCGATACCGCCGTCACCTGGCCGGCGCCGCCGGCGAGCTGGCCGCCCTCGTCCGGCCCGGGGACGTCGTGGTCGTGCACGACCCGCAGCCCGCGGGCCTGATCGGCGCGGCCCGGCGGTGCGGCGCCCGCGTGGTGTGGCGCTGCCACATCGGCAGCGACCGGCCGAACGAGCACACGCGCGACGGCGGCCGGTTCGTCGCCGAACACGTCGCCGCCGCCGACGCCGGCGTGTTCTCCACGCCCGGCCACATCCCGGGGTGGGCGCCCCGGCCGGTGGTCGTCCCGCCCTCGATCGACCCCTGCGGGCCCAAGAACATGCCTCTCACTCCGGCCCAGGTCCGTGACGTGCTCGGCGCGGCCGGGATCCTCGCCCACGAACGGCCGGCGCCGGTCGAGACGCCCGTGCCCGTCGGCGCGCCGGTCCGGGTGAGCAGGCCGGCCGTGGTGCTGCGCGAGGGCCCGCCGCCGCCTGCGGACCTGCCGATGGTGGTGCAGGTCTCCCGCTGGGACCGGCTGAAGGACATGGCCGGCGTGCTGGAGTGCTTCCTCGCCTCCGGCGTGGACGGCTACCTGACGCTGGCCGGCGCCGATCTGGCAGGCGTCGCCGACGACCCGGGCGCGGCCCGGGTCTACGAGGAGTGCCGGCGGGTATGGGAGGCGCTGCCGGCCGCGCACCGCCGCCGCTGCCAGCTCGCCTGCCTGCCGATGGACGACCTGCGCGAGAACGCCGTGGTGGTCAACGCGCTGCAGCGGCACGCGAGCGTCGTCGTGCAGAAGAGCCTGGCCGAGGGGTTCGGGCTGACGGCGACGGAGGCCATGTGGAAGGCCAGGCCGCTGCTCGCCTCGGCCGTCGGCGGGCTGCGCGACCAGGTGGTCCACGGCCGGTCCGGGCTGCTGTTGGACGATCCGCGCGACGTGGCGGCCGCGGCCGCGCACCTGCGGCGGCTCTGCGGTGACCGGCCGTTCGCGCGGCGGCTCGGGCAGGGCGCGCGGCGCCGGGTGCGCGAGCGGTACCTGCCCGACGGCCAGCTCCTGCGGTGGAGCCGGCTCATCGAGCACCTGACGACGGAGAGGGCGGCATGATGACGCACACGATCGAGGGCGCGCCGGCGCCTCATCGCACGCTGGGACGCGGCGGGCCGCGGGTCTCCCCGCTCGGCCTGGGCTGCATGGGGATGTCGCAGTTCTACGGCCCCTGGGACGACGGTGACTCGCTGCGCACCATCCACCATGCCCTGGACCTGGGCGTCAACCTGCTCGACACCGCCGACATGTACGGCCCCTACACCAACGAGGAGCTGATCGGCCGGGCGGTCCGGCACCGCAGGGACGAGGTGCTGATCGCCACCAAGTTCGGCAACGTCAAGGGCCCGGACGGGCGGGTGGTCGGCGTGAACGGCCGTCCCGAGTACGTCCGCGCCAGTTGCGAGGGCTCGCTGCGCCGGCTGGGCGTGGACGTCATCGACGTCTACTGCCAGCACCGCGTCGATCCGTCCGTGCCGGTCGAGGAGACGTGGGGGGCGCTGGCCGAGCTGGTCCGCGCGGGCAAGGTCCGCCACCTGGCGATCTCGGAGGCGTCCCCCGGGACGGTCAGGCGGGCGCACGCGGTGCATCCGATGGCCGCGGTGCAGACCGAGTACTCCCTGGTCAGCCGCGATCCGGAGGACGGGCTGCTGGCGACGCTGCGCGCGCTCGGCATCGGGTTCATCGCCTACGCGCCGCTCGGCCGCGGCCTGCTGACCGGCCGCATCACCGTGACGGACGACCTCACGGACGACGACTTCCGCCGGACCCTGCCCCGCTTCCAGCCGGGCAACCTGGCGCGCAACGCCCGCCTGGTGGAGCGGATCGCCCGGCTCGCCCGCGAGCGCGGCGTCACCCCGGCGCAGCTCGCGCTGGCCTGGGTGCTGGCGCAGGGCGACGACGTCGTCCCCATCCCCGGCGCGAAGAACCGGGCCCGGCTGGCGGAGAACGTCGCCGCCACGCGCCTGCGGCTCAGCGCCGAGGACCGCGCGCTGCTCGACGCGGCGGCCCCGCCCGGCAGCGCCGCCGGCGATCGATATCCGGACATGTCAGGAGTGGGCAGATGAGCGTCACGACCCAGGCGGAGTGGTGGCGGGCGGCCGTCATCTACCAGGTCTACCTGCGCAGCTTCGCCGACCGCGACGGCGACGGCGTCGGCGACCTGCCGGGGCTGCTGGGCAGGCTGGACTACCTGCGGGAGCTGGGCGTGGACGCGGTCTGGTTGTCGCCGTTCCATCCCTCGCCGCTGGCCGACTTCGGCTACGACGTCAGCGACTACGAGGCGGTGGACCCGGCGTACGGCACGCTCGCCGACTTCGACGAGCTGGTGCACGCCGCGCACGAGCGGGGCATCCGCGTGCTGATCGATCTGATCATGAACCACACGTCCGTGGCGCACCCGTGGTTCGCCGAGTCGAGCTCGGACCGCGCCGCCCCCAAGCGCGACTGGTACATCTGGGCCGATCCGCGCCCGGGGAACGAGCCGCCGAACAACTGGCTGAGCTCGTTCGAGCGGTGCGGGCCCGCGTGGACGTACCATCCGGAGACCCGGCAGTGCTACCTGCACAGCTTCACCCCCGGTCAGCCCGACCTCAACTGGCGCAACCCGGAGGTCCGGGCGGCGATGCGCAGGGTGTGGCGGTTCTGGCTCGACCGGGGCGTGGACGGCTTCCGCATCGACGTCGCGCACCGGCTGCTGAAGGACGCCGGCCTGCGCGACAACCCGGCCGAGCTGGCGCACGCCCGCCGGCACACCGTCCATCCCACGCTGCGGATGCGCAACCTCGACCTGCCCGAGACGCTGCAGGTGCTGCGCGAGCTGCGCCGTACGCTCGACGAGTACGGCGGCAAGCTGGCGCTGGGCGAGGTGCCCATCTCCGACGACCGGCGGCTGGCCGACTACTTCGGCGGCGACGGCATGCACACGGCCTTCCATCTCGCGTTCTGGGAGCAGCCCTGGCAGGCCGCCGCCTTCCGGCGGACCGTGGACGGGCTGGCCGCCGCGATGCGGCCCGGCGCACTGCCGACGTACGCCCTGGCCACCCACGACATCCCCCGCTCCGCCTCCCGGTACGGCGCCGCGCGCGCCCGGGTGGCGGCCATGATGGCGCTCACCTTGCGGGGCATCCCGTGCGTCTACTACGGCGAGGAGATCGGGATGACCGACGCCCCGCCGCCCGACGCCCTGGACGTGGACGGCCGCGACGGGCAGCGCACCCCGATGCAGTGGGACGCCACCGGCCTCGGGTTCACCGCCGGGAAGCCGTGGATGCCGTTCGCGCCGGGCCAGGCCGAGGTCAACGTGGCGGCCCAGCAGGACGATCCCGGCTCGTTGCTGCGCCTGTACCGGCGGCTCATCGCCTACCGGCGGGCCAGCCCGGCGCTGCGCGGCGGCGACTACCGGTCGGTCGAGGCCGGCGATGACGTCTTCGCGTACCTGCGGTCAGCGCCCGGGGAGCGGTTGCTGGTCGCGCTGAACTTCGCCTCCCGCCCGGCAGCGGCCGTCCTGTCCGGGCTGCCGGGCGAGGGCCTGGCCGAGGTGTCCACCGGCGACCGGCCCGCCGGGTCGGCGGTGGGGCTGCGCCCGCTGCGGCTCGCGCCCGGCGAGGGCCTGATCATCAGAATCGAGGAAGGGACATGACCACCAACTGGGCAGGCAACATCACCTACCGGGCGCAGGAGGTTCACCGGCCGTCCTCGGTCGCGGAGCTCCAGGCGGTGGTGGCGCGCAGCCGCCGGGTCCGGGCGCTCGGCACCCGGCACTCCTTCAACGACCTCGCCGACTCCCCCGGCGCGCTGGTGTCCGTCGCGGGGCTGCCCGCCGCCGTCGAAGTGGACACCGGGCGGGTCACCGCCCGGGTGCCCGCCGGCATGCGTTACGCCGAGCTGACCCGGTGCCTGGACGAGCGCGGCTTCGCGCTGCCGAGCCTGGGCTCGCTGCCGCACATCTCCGTCGGCGGCGCGTGCGCCACCGCCACCCACGGCTCCGGCGTCCGCAACGGCTGTCTGGCGGCCTCGGTGTCCGCCCTCGACCTGGTGACCGCCGAGGGAGACCTGGTCACCGTGGCGCGCGGCGACGGGTGCTTCGACGGGATGGTCGTCGGGCTGGGCGCGCTGGGCGTGGTGACGCACCTGACGCTCGACCTGGTGCCCGCGTACGAGATGCGCCAGCAGGTCTACAAGGGGTTGCCCCTGGACGTGCTGGACGACCACTTCGGCGAGCTGGTGTCGAGCGCGTACAGCGTCTGCCTGTTCACCGACTGGAGCGCGCCCCGCCTCACCCAGATCTGGATCGGCGAGCGGCTGGACGAGCCCCCCGCGGACGTGGCCAAGCTGCCGTGGTTCACCGCCCTGCCGGCCGACGGGCCCTGCCATCCCGTGGACGGGATGCCCGCGGCGAGCTGCACCGGGCAGCTGGGCGTGCCCGGCCGCTGGCACGAGCGCCTGCCGCACTTCCGGCCCGACCACGAGCCGAGCAGCGCCGGTGACGAGCTGCACTCCGAGTACATGATCGGCCGGGGCGACGCGGTGGCGGCGTTGCACGCGCTGGACGCCGTCCGCGACCGCATCCGCCCGGTCCTGCAGATCTGCGAGGTGCGCACGATCGCCGCCGACCGGCTCTGGATGAGCCCCTTCTACGAAGCCGACTCGGTCAGCGTGCACTTCACCTGGACCTCCGACACCACGGCCGTGCTGCCGGTGGTCCGGCTGGTGGAGGAGCGGCTGGCGCCGTTCGCCGCCCGGCCGCACTGGGCGAAGATCTTCACGATCGGGCCGCCGGAGCTGGGGCGGCTCTTCCCCCGTCTCGCGGACTTCGCCCGCCTGGCCGGCGACTGCGACCCGGCCGGCAAGTTCGCGAGCCCGTTCCTCGACCGCTACCTGCGCTGACCACCGGAGGAGCACGATGCTGACCACCCCCGGCCTTTCCCAGCTCGACGTGCTGGAGGCCGAGTCGATCCAGATCATCCGCGAGGTCGCCGCCGAGTTCGAGCGGCCCGTGCTGCTGTTCTCCGGCGGCAAGGACAGCGTGGTGCTGCTGCGGCTGGCGGGCAAGGCGTTCCGCCCGGCGCCGGTGCCGTTCCCGGTGCTGCACGTGGACACCGGGCACAACTTTCCCGAGGTGATCGAGTTCCGCGACCGGCAGGTTGCCGGGCTGGGCGTCCGCCTGGTGGTCGCCTCGGTGCAGGAGTCCATCGACCGGGGCCGGGTGCGCGAGGAGCGCGGCCTGCGGGCCTCGCGCAACCGGCTGCAGACCGTCACGCTGCTCGACGCGCTCGCCGGACACGGCTTCGACGCCGCGTTCGGCGGCGCCCGCCGCGACGAGGAGAAGGCCCGCGCCAAGGAGCGGGTGGTCTCCTTCCGGGACGAGTTCGGGCAGTGGGACCCCAAGAACCAGCGGCCCGAGCTGTGGAACCTCTTCAACACCCGCATCCGGCCAGGAGAGCACGCGCGGGTCTTCCCGCTGTCGAACTGGACCGAGCTGGACGTGTGGGAGTACGTGCGGCGCGAGTCGCTGGAGCTGCCGGCCATCTACTTCGCCCACCGGCGCACGGTGTTCGAGCGCGACGGGCTGCTGCTCGACGACAACCCGCACACCCGCCGGCAGGACGACGAGCCGGCCTTCCCGGCGACCGTGCGCTTCCGCACCGTCGGCGACGCCTCCTGCACCGGGGCGATCGAGTCGGGCGCCGCCACGGTCGGCGAGGTGATCGAGGAGCTCAGGGCCACCCGGGTCACCGAACGCGGCCAGACCCGCGCCGACGACCGCGTCAGCGAGGCCGCGATGGAGGACCGCAAGAGAGAGGGCTACTTCTGATGGACATTCTCCGCCTGGCCACGGCGGGCAGCGTGGACGACGGCAAGTCCACGCTGATCGGCCGGCTGCTCTACGACTCCAAGGCCATCTTCGAGGACCAGCTCGCCGCGCTGGAGCGGGCCGGCGCCGCCCGCGGCTCCGGGCACGCCGACCTGGCGCTGCTCACCGACGGGCTGCGGGCAGAGCGGGAGCAGGGCATCACCATCGACGTCGCCCACCGCTACTTCGCCACGCCGCGCCGGACGTTCATCATCGCCGACACGCCGGGGCACATCCAGTACACCCGCAACATGGTGACCGGGGCCTCGACGGCGGACCTCGCGATCATCCTGGTGGACGTGCGCAAGGGCGTGCTGGAGCAATCGCGCAGGCACGCCTTCCTGGCCTCGCTGCTCCGGGTGCCGCACCTGGTGGTCGCGGTCAACAAGATGGACCTGGCGGGCTACGAGCAGGCCGCGTACGAGCGGGTCGTGGCCGAGTTCGCCGCCTTCGCCGCCAAGCTGGACATCGGCGATCTGACGTTCGTCCCGGTCTGCGCGCTGCACGGCGACAACGTGGTCGAACGCTCGATCAACATGCCCTGGTACGACGGCCCGTCCCTGCTGCGGCACCTGGAGCACGTGCACATCGCCTCCGACCGCAACCTCATCGACGCGCGCTTCCCCGTCCAGTGCGTGATCAGGCCGCGTCAGGCCGCCGACCCGCTGCTGCACGACTACCGCGGCTACGCGGGCCAGGTCGCGGGCGGCGTGCTGCGGCCCGGCGACGAGGTGGTGCACCTGCCTTCCGGGCTGACCAGCGTGATCACCCACATCGACGGCCCCGGCGGCCCGCTGGCCGAGGCCGTCGCCCCGATGTCCGTGGTGCTGCGGCTGGACGACGACCTCGACATCTCACGCGGCGACATGATCGCCAGACCCGGCAACCGGCCGCGGGCGGCGCAGGACCTGGAGGCGATGGTGTGCTGGATGAGCGGCGAGCGCCCGCTCACCGCCGGCACCAGGCTGCTGGTCAAGCACACCACGGCCACCGCCACCGCGCTGGTCGGGGACCTGCGTTACCGGCTGGACGTCAACAGCCTGCACCGCGACACCGAGGCGCGGGCGCTGACGATGAACGAGATCGGCCGCGTCCGGCTGCGCACCGCCCGGCCGTTGTTCGCCGACGAGTACGCGCGCAACCGGGCGACCGGGGCGTTCATCCTCATCGACGAGGCCGACAACGCCACGGTGGGCGCGGGAATGATCACGGGCCTCCCTTGATCAGGCCCTTCCCTGGTCGCGGACCCGCTCCGGCATGGCATGCGCCCCGAGGCCATGCCCGACGATCGGGCCGTGGGTTCGTCTGCCCGTCCCCCAACGTTCACAAAAGCCCCATAAGTTACCAAGCCATGGCAATCAATGACATGTCTTCCGGTCCTCTGTCGCGCAGATCCCTGCTCGCCGGGCTCGTGTCGGGAGCCGGGATCACCGTCCTGGGCGGCACCTCCGCCCAGGCCGCGAGCCGGCCGGACGGCCTCCGGCCACGCGTCCTGATCGCGACGAACGAGCCGTGGGGCACCTACCACACCGCGCCGCTGCTGCCGCAGGCGCGCCGGCAGGGGTGGGACGTCGTGCAACTGGTTCCCGACCGGTCCCAGATCAAGCCGGACGACCCGGTCCCCGTCGTGACGCCCGAGGAGGTTTCCCGGGCCGACCTGCTCGTGGTGACCGGGGCGGGCGACTGGCCCGCCGACTGCGCCGCGCGGTTGCGCCTGTTGCCGCTCGTCGCCTCCTCGCTGGCCTACCAGCTGCCGCGGGAGGCGCCGCGGGCCGAGGAGTTCCGCGACCGGCTGCGGGCGATCACCGCGTCGTCGCCGGCCGAGGCCAAGGTGTTCGACGACTATCTGGGCACCCGCCGCGCGATCTCGGTCGTGGGCACCCCGCAGACCGACGCCCTGCCCAGGCACCGGCCGGAGGCGGGCACCGTCCTCGTGCTCACGAGCGTCACCAAGTCGGGCCAGACGGGCGGCTCCGCCCCCGGCACCGAGCTGCTGCTGGCCACGGCCGAGCGGCTCGCGGCGGCCGGCCGGCACATCCTGGTCGGCCTGCACCCGCGCGAGGACCGCTCGCTGTGGGAGAGGTACGAGATCAGCACGGTCCCGTCGGTCCAGGCGGCGGCGCGCGCCGAGGTCGCCGTCGGCATCCCCGGGACCGTCTTCCCCGTCGTGGCGGCGGTGGGCGTGCCGCTCGTGGGCTGCACCGACCCCGCGCTGCAGATCCCCGGCTACCTGCTGAGCGTCTGCTCGCACACGATCACCACCCCCGACGGGGCGGTGAACGCCGTGGAGACGGCCGGGCCGGTCTCGCGCGAGGTCCTCTACGAGGCGGTCGGCCCGGTGGGCGGCTCGGCCAGGCGGCTGCTGAAGGTGTGGCGCAAGGCCGGGATCCGCGCGCACGCGGCCTGACGCCGCCGGGCGTCCCACGCCCATGGCGAGCACCCATGGGCAGGCGTCCCTCCGCGACCGCGGAGGGACGCCTGCGGGAGCGTGGCTCAGTACCGCTCGTCCACGGAGAATCCCCAGGATCCCGCGAGCCGGAGGATTGGCCGTGCAGAAGTAGCACGGCGCGGACAGGAGTACCAGGAGGGGGTGGCCCGGGTGTCAGGCGCCGCACCGACCCGGGCCGCACCGGGGCGTCCTGTCACTGGCTGGTGGAGTGACCCGATCCGGTTCGAGCCCGGCCTGTTCGTCCTGGTCGGCGACGGCCTTGTCCCGGGGCCTGTTCAGGGGAGAAGCCGAGCGTTCGCTGGAGGGCCTGCCCTTGGCCGGGAACACTTGTCCGGCACATGGGGACGCACCACGCCCTGCTGACCCCGACTTCGTGACAGCGCGATGACCGAGTTTCGGTGCGAGCCTCCGCAGGCCGTCACCGAGAGGGATTCGCGTCCAGGTGCGATCGACGCCGAGGTTCCCCGTCAATTCCACGTCTTGCCACTGGAGTGACCAGGCGGCGGTCCAGAGGCCCGGCCCCGCCCGGTCACGGGACGTCACTCGCTGACGGTCTTGGGGTTGGGCGTCTTCACCGACACCTTGGCGCCCCACCCGGTGTAGCGGGTGTCGACGATGACGGTGCTGCCCTCGAACTCCTCGAAGCCGTCCGAGACGCCCTTGGCGGTGTACGAGCTCCACAGCTTGCCGACCAGTCCGGCCGAGGTGAGGGTCAGCTTGTAGGAGACCTCGGTGTCCGAGGCCCAGGAGCGCAGGTCCGAGCGGGAGAACCAGCCAGACACCTTGCGCAGGTCCTTGAAGGTGATCGTGCCGGTGACCGTGTTGCCGCTCCTGCTGCCCTTCTGCAGCAGCGCCGACAGCGTGGCGGGCTCGGTGGGGTTGAGCACCTGGTCGTACTCGCTGGGCATGCCGCCGCCGCCGGGCACCTTGAGCCAGGTCTTGCCCTTGGGCAGGTCTCCGGCGAGCGCGCCGGAGTAGTACGTGGCCTTGCCGTCGTAGATGACGCGGTCCTTCTCGTCGTCGAACGCGGTGCTGGCGATGTCGTAGGCGGCCAGGCCCTTCTTCCCGAACTGCAGGACACCCTTCGTGGCGTACGCCTGCGAGGTCTCGGTGCCGTCGGACCAGTTGGCAATCTCGGTGTAGCGGACGCCATGGCCGGGGACGAGCTCGGACTTCAGCACGCGAACGGGGTCCTTGGGCGCGGTCTGCGCCTGGGCGGGGGTGGTCCCGGCCAGGAAGGCGCCGCAGACGACCAGGACGGAGATCGTTTTCTTCATGCCCGGAGATCATGCCGTGACCGGATAACGGTGCGGCCACGACCGGCCGGTGGCCGTTCAGCCGGGCTCGCCGAAGCCCGTCACCCCTCGCGACCGGTCGAACTGGTGGATCCGGGTCAGAGGCCATTCCTCGTACGGGAAGGTGCGCAGTTCGCCACCGTCGAAGGCCTCCACCACACCATCCGCCCGAAGCCGCTCGGCCAGCAGCGCCGTCAGCTCGCCGGCCCGTTCCGACCGAAGCGGTTCGAGCTCGTACGGGTCGGCGGCCACGTCGAACAACAGCCGATGACCACCGTTGGCCATCCAGATCAGCTTCAGATCCCCCTGCCGCACCATCGCCTTGAACCGGCGGGTCCCCGGCCGCCCGTGGAAGCCGAACAGGGTCTCGCGGGGTCGTGCCGCGCCGGTCAGCAGGCCGAGCAGGTCGCCGCCCTGCCGCAGCTCGGGCTGCCCGGCGGCGGAGGTGGCCAGCCCGAACAGGTCGGTCAGGCAGACCAGCTCGGAGCGGCGCTCGCCGGCGGCGACGCGGCCCGGCCAGGAGATCAGGAACGGCACCCGCGCGGACGCCTCGAAGAAGCTCTCCTTCTGCCAGCCGTGATGGTCGCCGAGCAGGTCGCCGTGGTCGGAGAAGAAGCAGATGACGGTGTCGTCCGCGTCGGGCCTGCGTTCGACGGCGTCCAGCAGGTCGCCGACGCAGCCGTCGATGTAGCTGATCTCGCCGTAGTAGCGGGCCTTGAGGGTACGGGCGCGGTGCGGGTCGACGTCCTCGGCGTAGACGAGGTGGTTCATCCAGGGGATGTGCTGGTCGAGGTGGTCGACGTCGCGGTCTCCGCACACCGGGTCGGGCATGCGGTCCGGGTCGTACATGCGGTTGTACGGCAGCGGCGGCGCGAACGGCGGATGCGGGCCGATGTAGGAGACGAGCCCGAACCAGGGGCGGCCGTCGTCGGCGTCCATCAGCGCGATCGCCTCCCTGGTGGCCCAGGATTCGACGGTGCACTCCGCCGGCAGGGGACTGAGCTGCGGCATGTAGTACATGTCGGTCCGCTCTCCCATGAGTGCCTCGATCCAGTCGTAGGCGGGGTGCTCGGCCGCGATCCACGCCGCGTACGCATCACCGGCCCGCTGCTCGGGGCTGTCGTAGAACTCCTCGCTGTGCCGCTGCCGGTCGTAGCCGACCGGCGCGTCCCACGGCG
Source organism: Nonomuraea thailandensis (assembly GCF_024172165.1). Taxonomy (GTDB): domain Bacteria; phylum Actinomycetota; class Actinomycetes; order Streptosporangiales; family Streptosporangiaceae; genus Nonomuraea; species Nonomuraea thailandensis. Next base: position 5,087,075 of record NZ_JAMZEB010000002.1, read on the forward strand.
TGGTGTGGAACTTGCCGACCCCCCACGTGCGGTACCCGCGCAGGCGCATCGCCTCGGCCAGGTACGGGCCGCAACGTTCCCGGATCGCGGCGTGCCCGCCGTCGGGGACCGTGTTGTCGTACACGTCGGTCAGCGTCGCCTCGCAGCCGCTGCGCAGGGTGTAGCGGGCCGGGACGCACACCGGGCTGGTGGAGTACGCGTTGTCGAAGACGGTCCCCCGGGCGGCCAGCCGGTCGAGGTTGGGGGTGGCGACGTGGGGGTTGCCGAGCGCCGCGATCGTGTCGAAGCGCTGCTGGTCGGTCATCACGAACAGCACGTTGGGGCGGGTGGGCATGGACGGGTTCACTCCTCGAAGGGCGGCCGGCGACCGGGCGCCGGCAGCAGTCTGGCCCGGTCGCCCCGCAGGGCGGACTCCCTGGCGTTCCAAGCGTCGACCAGGTCCAGCTCGGCCAGCAGCCGCTCGGCGGGCAGGAACGCGTCCCCGGCCTCGGCCAGCAGCCCGGTCAGGCGGGCGTCGGCCTCGGCGACCCGGCCGGCCGACGCGGGATCGGCGGCCAGGTCGTGGAGCTGCCACGGGTCGGCCCGGTCGTCGAACAGCAGCCACGGCCGGCCGTCGGCTCTGCGCGCGTAGGTCAGCTCGCCGGTGACGAAGCCCCGCCATTCGCCGATGCCCTGGTCGTAGCCGTTGTCGAAGCTGACCCAGTTGCCGATCAGCAGCTCCTCGCGCAGCGCCCTGCGGGAGCGGAGCCGGTCGCTCAGGTCGCGGCCGTACGTGCCGATCGGCGGCAGGCCGAGCAGCCCGAGCAGGGTCGGGGCGAGGTCGGTGAGGCCGAGCAGCCCGTCCGGCCGGTACGCGGGCACGCCGGGCCCGTTGATCACCATCGGCACGCGGACGGCCTCCGCGTACGGACTCTGCTTGGCCCGCAGGCCGTGGGCGCCGAGCAGGTCGCCGTGGTCGGAGGTGACGACGACGATCGTGTCCTCGCGCAGCCCGAGCCGCTCCAGCCCGGCCACGACCCGGCCGATCTCGGTGTCCACGGCGGTGATGGCGCTCCAGTAGAGCCGCTGGAGCTCGCGCTGGGCGGGGCTGTCCGGGGTGTTGGGCGGGACCGTCATCCGTTCGGCCGGGTAGCCGGTCCGCAGGTGGGCGGGCACCGAGTCGTACGGGTCGTGGGGCGGGTTGTAGGAGATCGTGAGGAAGAAGGGGCCGCCGTCTGTTTCGGCGAGGAAGTCCAGGGCGAGGCCGGTCTGGGCCCGCGGCTCGTAGCCGGTGAAGGTGATCCGGTCGCGGCTTCCCTGGCCGATGTAGTAGTGGCCGTCCACGTGCTGGTGGGAGCAGTCGACGCCGGCGTAGTACCCGATGCCCGGCCGCGCGGCCGGGGGCACCCACTTGTCGCGGGGCAGGCCGGCCAGGTGCCACTTGCCGATCCAGCCCGTCCGGTATCCGGCGGCGGACAGGGCGGTGGCGAGCGTGTCCAGCTCCGGTGACAGCGGCAGGTCGTTGGCGACGACGCCGTGCTGGTGCGGCAGGCGGCCGGTGAGCAGGCTGGCGCGGCTGGGGCCGCACACGGGCGAGCCGGCCAGGCCGCCGGCGACGGCCGCGCCGCCGGCCGCCAGGCGGTCCAGGTGGGGGGTGCGGACCTGGGACGTGCGGGCGCCTCGCGGGGGGCGGACCTGGAACCCGGGCAGGCCCGCGCCGCCGAGCCAGCCCTGGTCCTGCCCCCGCCACTGGTCGGCCAGCAGGACGACGAGGTTCGGCGCCGTCACGCCCCGGACTCCCCGGTGCGGTCGGTCCTCACGCCTGGAACTCCTGCGGGTCGAGCTCCCCGGCCTTCACCGCGGCGTCATAGGCCGCCTGCAGCCGCCCGGCCATCCCGGTGAGGGCGGGCCCGATCGCCGCCGACGGATCGAGCAGCAGCTTCTCGATCGTCTGATCGACGCTCTCCCCCTCCACCTGCAGCAGCCCACCGGGCGTCTTCGGCCACTGCTGATCCAGCTCGCCCGGCCGGAACTGCTGCAGCAACGCGTTGTCCTTGATCGCGGCCGAGTCCCAGACGGCCGCGTTCAGCGGCGGCGCCGCCTTGGCCGCCAGCGCCTCCTGCACCCCGTCCCCGACCATGATCTCCAGCACCTTGGCGGCCTTCTCCGGGTTCTGCGAGGTGGACGAGATCGCGTACGGGTAGCCGGCGTTCATGGGGGAGCGCACCAGCCGCTGCCCGTCCGGCACCGGCAGCGGGGCCGCGCTCGCCTTGACCGTGCCGCCCAGGTCGGTCAGCGAGGAGACGATCGCGCTGCTGGTGATGTACATCCCGGCCTCGCCCTTGCCGAAGGCGTTGATCGCGACGTCGGCGGCCAGGGTCGCGGCGCCCGGGTAGGCGGTCCTGTCGGTGATCAGTGCCCGGTAGAGCTCCAGCACCGGCTCGTACTTGGCCGGCTCGTACTTCTGCGTGGCCGCGTCGAACAGCCCGAACTGGGCGAGTGCCGCGTCGCCCGCCATCACCGGGACGTCGACGCTCCACTGCCGGAACCCGGTCGCCTTGATCGGGACGATCATGCCGAACGCGTCGCCGCCGCCCGCCTTGGTGATGGCCGCGGCGGCCTTGCGGACCTCGCCGAAGGTGGCGGGCGGCGCGTCGGGGTCCAGCCCGGCCTTCTCGAACAGCTCCACGTTGATGATCATGCGGTTGGTGAAGGAGGTGGTCGGGATGGCGTACGGCTGGCCGCCCCAGACCAGCTCGCTGTTCTTGCGGTGGTACGGCTCGGCGGCGTCCAGCACGCCTTTGTCCACCAGCTCCCGCAGGGGGCGGACCCAGCCGGCCGCGACGAACGCCCCGAGCTGCGCCGACGGGCTGTGGAAGACGTCGGGCGCCCGCTTGGTCTGGAAGCCGAGGCGGACGATCTCCTCGTACTTGTCGGTCGCCTGCGGCTCGTAGCGCACCTCGATGCCGAAGGCCTTGCCCTGCTGGGCGTTCCAGGTGCGGAAGAACTCCTGCCGGGCCTTGGCGTGCGCGCCGGCCCGGTCCCAGACCACGATGGTGGTCAGCTCGCCCGGATCGGTGGAGCCGGCCGTGGAGCCGCCGCAGCCGGTGAGGGTGGCGGCGGCTCCGGCGGCGAGCGTGCCGAGGAAGCCGCGGCGGGTCAGGGTGGTGTGGTTCATCGGGGGCCTCTCTCGGGCGTGAGGAGCGGGGCCGGGCGGGGCCCGGCCGGCGAAGAGGGGGTCCGCGCCGCGGCGGCCCGGTCGTACAGGGAGATCACGAGACTGGCGGTGGCCGCCGGCAGGGCGACCACCAGCAGCGGGCCGAGGTAGGGCACGCGGATCGCGACGAGAGGCGCCGCGACGGCGGCGATCACGGCCGCCGTCGCGAGCAGCGCCGACTCGATCCGCGACAGTGCCAGCACGTACGCCGCCCGCAGCGCCGCGAGCGCGCGGCCGGTCTGCGCGAAGGCGGGCACCGACCAGGGGGCGACGAGCAGCCAGGTCGCGCCCGCCACCACGCTGGTGATCAGCACCAGCCAGCCGTAGGGCCCGCCGGGCGACGGCCCGAGCAGGCCGGCCAGCACCAGGGCGGCGATGCCCGCGTGGCAGCCGGCCAGGCGCAGCGCGGGCAGCAGCTGGCGGCCCAGGAACCGGGCCGTCTCCGCCGCGCCGAGCGGCGCCTCGCCGGCGGCCCGGCGGCGTTGCTGGGCGACCAGCCACAGGGTGGCCGCGGGCGCGGTGATCACGGGCAGGCTCAGCAGCAGCCAGCAGCCGCTCGTCCAGGCCCACAGCCACCAGCGTGACCAGGCCCGCATCAGGGCGCCGTCGGGGGTGAGGAGGGTCATCCCTTCACCGACCCGTCCGTCCAGCCGCGGACGAAGTGCCGCTGCAGCACGATGAAGATCACCACGATCGGCACCAGCGCCATGTTCGCGCCGGCCAGCACCGTGTTGTACGGCGTCATCCCGTCCGCGGCGTCGTACTGCAGGGCGCTCACGCCGACGACGAGGGTGCGCAGGTCCGGCGCGGCCAGCGAGAACACCAGCGGCACCTGGTAGTTGTTCCAGGACGCCTGGAAGCCGAGGATCACGGTGGTGGCCAGGATGGGGCGCATCAGGGGGAAGGCGATGCGCCAGTACGTGCCGAACCGGCCGCAGCCGTCGACCCGGGCCGCGTCCTCCATCTCGGTGCCGAGGCCGAGCACGAACGCCTTGATCAGGAAGACGTGCACCAGCATGATGCCGGCGAGCTGGACGAGCGCGATGCCGAGCAGGTTGTCGAGGCCGAGCGCCTGGGCGATCACGTACTGCGGGTAGAGCGTGGCCGTGGTCAGGCCGACGAACAGGGTGCCGACGTACAGGCCTTCGAGCAGGCGCTGACCGCGCAGCCGGCGGCGGGCCAGCACGTAGCCGGTCATGCTGGAGGCGAGGGTGTCCAGGATCACGACCAGGGCGGTGACGACGACGCTGTTGACGAAGTAGCGGGAGAAGCTGGCCGTGGTCCAGGCCCGCACGTAGTTGCCCCACTCCCAGACGCGCGGCAGGATCCCGCCGTTCCTGCTGAGGATCTGGTCCAGCGGTGAGACCGCGGCGAACAGGCCGAACACCAGCGGCGAGAGCATGATCAGGGCCGCGGTGACCAGGATCGTGTGCAGCAGCACCGTTGCCGGGCGGATGCGGCGCCCGCGCCGGGCGGGCCGTTCGGGGGCGGCCGCGACGGCCCGGGTTCCGGTGATGACGGGTGCGCTCATGCCGGGGTCCTCCCGCTCCGGTTGATCCGCAGGTAGGCCACGGAGATGATGCCGACGACCACGCTCGCGGTCACGCCGAGCGCGGCGGCGTACCCGATCTGCGGCACCGACTCGGGCTCGAAGAAGAACCGGTAGAGGTAGGTGAACATCACCTCGGTGCTCCCGGCGGGGCCGCCGTCGGTGAGCGTCTTGACCAGGTCGAAGCTGCGCAGCGTACCGATGATCGAGATGAGGACGACCACGCGGGTCACGGGGGCCAGCATGGGCAGCACGATGTGCCGCAGCGTCTGCCAGTGGCCGGCGCCCTCCAGGGCGGCGCTCTCCAGCAGCGCGTTCGGGATCGTCATCATGCCGGCGAAGAAGAGCAGCAGGTTGATGCCGAGGTGGGCCCAGACGCCGACCCCGATCAGGCTGCCCAGCGCGTTGCCCGCCTCGCCGAGGAACCGGATCGGCTCGTCCAGCGGGCCCCAGCCGGTGAGGAGCTGGTTGACCGGCCCGCCGGTCTCCCGCAGCAGGAAGACGAAGATGATGCCGACGATCGCCGGTGACAGCACGTGCGGCAGGAACAGGATCGTGCGGTACACGGTGCCGCCGCGGACCCCGCGGAAGAACACGTACGCCAGCACCAGGGCCAGCGGGATCTCGACGACCAGCCGGCCGAACCCGAACTTCAGCGTGTTCAGCACCGCCAGCCACCACTGCCCGTCGCCGATCATCCGCTGGTAGTTGGCCACCCCGGTGAACTGCGGCGGCGAGAACCCGTTCCAGCGCTGGAGGCTGAACCAGAACAGCCAGCCGATCGGCAGCAGCGCGAAGGCCAGGTAGGGCAGCAGGGCCGGTAGCAGCATCAGGCGGGCGACGCCGTCCTCGCGCCGGTGCCACCGCGGTCTCCCTGGGGAGCGGACAACTGTGGACATCTGCCCTTCCTTCATCGCGTACGCCGATCGGGCCTCACCGGCGCGGTGCGGGCAAATTTAGATCGATCTAACCCGGCGGGTCAACCATACTGCATAAAACCCACGGGTAAACAAGGGAAATGGTGCGACGTGTTCTAATGGCAGCCGCAGGAGGCGCGGGCGTGCACCTCGGGCGCCGGAGGAACCGGGCTGCCCTCGACCGGCAGGCCCATCTCCGCGAGCAGCACCCGGCCGCAGACCCGGCCCAGCTCGACCGGATCCGTCGCGATGCTGCTGATCGGCGGGTTCCACATCGCCGACTGGCGCAGGTCGTCGATGCCGAGCACCGCGCACGGCACCGCGTCCCGCTCCCCCAGCCGCAGCGCCCTGGCCAGCCCGTAGGCGACGTTGTCGCTGTGGCACAGCACCCCGTCGGGCGCCGGCCCCGCCGCCAGCAGCTCCACGGCCCGGCGGCAGGCGGCCTCCGCGCTCGGCTCCAGCGGCTGCGACCACACCTCGTCCCAGCCCGCGCCCGCCTCGGCGACCGCCCGGCGGAAGCTGTCCATCCTGCCCACGCGCGGCGACGCCAGCGTGTCACCGCCGAAGTAGGCGACCCGGCGGCACCCGTGCACGCCGAGCAGGTGCTCGGCGCCGAGCCGGCCGATGGCCGCCTCGTCCGTGCCGACGAAGGGCAGGTCGACGCCCTCGATGTGGCGCAGCAGCAGGACCGTCGGCAGGCCGCTGCGGCGGATGCCGGCCAGGTGCTCCGCCTTCGAGGTCAGCGCCGGAATGGTCACCACGCCCGCCGCCCGGTGCTCCACCAGCGAGCGCAGGATCTGCTCCTGAAGGTCCAGGTCGTCGACCATGTTCGCGATCATGACGAAGAAGCCGACCTCGCCGAGCACCTCCTGCACGCCCAGCGACACCTCGCCGACGAACGGGTTGATCACGTCCGGCATCACCAGGCCGACCAGGTCGTTGCGCTGGGTCCGCAGGTTCGCCGCCGCCTGGTTGTAGATGTAGCCGAGCCGCTCGGCCTCGGCCAGGACCGCTTGCCTGGTCGCCGCCGACACCAGCGGGCTGTTGCGCATCACCAGCGAGACGGTGGCCCGGGACAGGCCCAGCGAGTCGGCCACGTCGATCATCCGGACCCGGCGCGCGCCGGGCCGCTCCCGCTCCCCCCGCATGTCCCTCTCCCCCCTTCGGCCGGTGCCGCGTGCCCGTGGCGGAGGCGGCATCGCGATGATCAACGCGATGATCATCGCGCCATCGGGCGGCCTCAGGATAGCCCGGCCGGGGTTCGATGCTACGCGCGCTCTTGCGCGGGCAGCCCGATCGGCTCCACCCGCTTCAGTATCACCGCGTACGTGAACGCGCCCAGCAACGCCACCCCCGAGATCACCGTCAGCGGCACGGTGAACGACGACGTGCGATCCACCAGCACCCCGATCATGATCGGGCTGACGATCCCGGCGAAGTTGGACGCGAAGTTCTGGTTGCCCCCGATGGACGCCACATGCCGATCGGCCGGAGCGACGTCGGCGGGCAACGACCAGATGTCGGCGGCGGCGGAGGCCGAGCGCCGGCCGGCCGGCCGCCCGGCCACTCGCCGCCGGCGGAACTTGCCGGCCTCGCCGTGGTCGTCGCCCTCGAACCGGGCGCCGCCCTCGCGCAGGTACGCCCACCCGCGAGCCGGAGTCCCGGATCCCGGTGGCCGGCGCCCGCTCGTTGCGCGGGAACCAGCGGCCTAGAGGTGGCCGGGCGCCCCGGACAGGCGCCAGACCTGGTTCTTCTTCACCAGAGGATCTGCCTGGCAGGCGTTCTGGGCGACCTTCGCCGAGTTGGCGGTCCGCGCCCCGGTGACCTCCGCGCACTTGTAACTGTGCGTGGGCCGCAGCAGATGGCCCTGAGTGCCGGAGACCGGTTTGAGCTCGAACTTCTGCGCCGCCGTACCCGCGCAGGTCTGTTGTACGACTGCCGCACCGTTGGACGTGCCGGCACCGGAGACGGCCAGGCATTCGCCGCTCTTGACGTTGACGATGGTGTAGATCCTGGCGCCGGCCCGCTTGAAGGTGAAGGCCTGCTCGGCCCCGCCACCGCAGGCGTACTGGGCCACCCGGCCCGAGATCGGACCCGCGAGGGGCCGAGGGAGGTGCGGGGCCGGGCGGAGGCCGAGTGGGCGAGCCGGCTCGCGGCGGGCCGTGACCGCGCCGAGAGAGCGTTGGCGTGCGTGGCCGTACTTGACGGAGTGGCCGCTGCCGAGGCGCGCTCGCGTATCGGGTCGCCGTGTCCGATACGTCCGGCTGAACATATAGGGCAGACATCCGATACCCCGAGCGGTGCCACGCCCGTAGCGTTTTGACCTGCAAGAACGACGAATGCAGGGAGAAACACGTGAAGAACATCGTTGTCCTCGGCGGCGGTTATGCCGGGGTGATGTGCGCGGTACGGCTCGCGCTGCGCACCCGTAAGCTCGACGTGTCGATCACTCTGGTCAACCCGTCGGAGCGGTTCACCGAGCGGCTGCGTATGCATCAGGTCGCGGCGGGCCATGAGCTGGCCGACTTCCGGATTCCCGAGTTGCTCGGCGAGCGCGTGACGTTCGTGCGGGGCTGGGCCACCGCGATCGATACCGCGCGGCGCGAGGTCACGGTCGACATCGGCGACGGCTCGCGGACGCTGCCTTACGACAAGCTGGTGTACGCGCTCGGCAGCTACACCGACACGAGCGTCGTCCCCGGCGCCGACGACCATGCCCATACGTTGAACGGCTCCCGGCCGGCCCGCTCCATGGCACTGCACCTGGCGTCGCTGGCGGAGAACGGCGGGACCGTCGCCGTCTGCGGCGGCGGGCTGACCGGCATCGAGGCCGCCACCGAGATCGCCGAGAACCACCCGAGCCTGCAGGTGTCCCTCATCAGCACGGAGCAGCCCGGCTGGATGATGGGTGAGAAGGCGCGCGCCTACCTGTACTCCGCGTTCGACCGGCTCGGTGTGACCGTCCACACCGGCGCGCGGATCACCAAGGTGCTGCCGGGCGGCGTCGAGGTGGCCGGCGGCCGCCTGATCCCGGCAGACGTAAGCCTCTGGACGGCCGGGGTCAAGGCTCACGCGCTCGCCGCCGAGTCCGGCATCAAGGTCGACCGCAAGGGCCTGATCCTGGTCGACCCGGCGCTGCGGTCACTGTCCCACCCGGAGATCTACGCGATCGGCGACGCCGCCGCGGCCCGCCAGGCTTGGGGAGCGATCCACGGCACCTGCCAGAGCGGTATACCGTCGGGTGCCCACGCTGCGGACTCCATCGCCCGGGAGTTGCGGGGTCGCGCAGTCAAGCCGTTCCGGTTCGGGTACTTCCACCAGCCGCTCAGCCTGGGCCGTAACGACGCCCTCATCCAGTTCACCCGCCACGACGACACCCCGGGCCGCTTCTTCCTGAAGGGCAAGGCCGCCGTACTCTACAAGGAGTGGGTCAGCAGCACCCCGCCCAAGGCCTACGTGAAGACGCACCGCTACCCGGCCCCGGTCAGCCTCTCGCGGGGCGGCCGCGCCACCCGCGAGCCCTTCATGGAGCTGTGAGGCTGGTCCGGTTGGATGAGTGTCATCGCGGCCAGGCCGCCGAGCACGACTAGACCACCGGCAAGGCCGAAAGCCGGGCCGAAGCCGGCGGTCTGGCTCGGCGCCGAATCGACGACGAAACCGGTGGCGACGGGACCGGCGACGACCTCGGTCCGGCCTGGAGACTTCCGCCGCGTAGTCCGGCACTCCGGCGAGGAACTCGCGATCCTGTGCCAGGGCGCCCGCATCGCCGGGGCGGTGACGGACGCGGTGATGGACCCGCTGCGACCGGGTGCCGGGTGCCGGGTGCCCGCGAGAGCGAGCCGGCCGCGGCCGGGCTGTCCACCGGTCATGTGCCAGGCGCCACACCCACGTCCGTGTCAGTACCGGCGGCGGGGCCGATCTCCCCTGGCGACGTCGTGCCGGTCGAGATCCGCTGCACGTACGGCTTCCTCGAAGTCAGAGGGCGTATACCGCTCATACTGGGCGAGCCGACCGGCCCCGTGGCCGACGCCCTCGATCGGGCCATGGCCGGTTACGCGGCCGGGTTGCGCGCCATACGCCCCGGCAACACGGCCGGCCAGGCGCCGCCACGGTCGCCGCGCAACTGGGCGGTCCCGGCGACGAGCCACGCCTCGTGGGGCTCAACCCGCTCACCCTGAGCGCCGGAGGCCAGGAGCCGCCGACCGGCCACGACGTCGCCATGCTGGCCGTCGCCGTCCCCCGTGATCCGCGCCGACCTCAGCCTTGACCACCGGCACGGCGGCGTGGGTGATGAGCGCCTACGTGCTCGGCTACGCCGAGTTCACCCTGCTCGGCGGCCGTGCCGCCGATCTGCTGGTCGTGGCTGGGGCTGATCTTGGGTAGCTTGCTGACCGAGCTCGGCTGGCGCTGGGTGTTCTTCGCCCCGGTGTTTCCGGCCGGCGCCCTTGCTGCCGGGCTGGCGCCGGTGGCGGCCTTCGCCTGGATCGAACGGCGGGCCGCGGCGCCGCTCGTCGGGCTGCAGATCTTCCGCAAGACGGCGATGGTCCGGGCCAACGTCGCCGCGCGGCTGTTCCTGGGGCGCCTTCTTCGGCTTCCCGTTCATCGTCACGCTCTACCTCCAGGAACTGCGCGGCTGGTCGTCCCTGCCGATCGGGATGGACTGGTCGTACGCGGCGACGTTCCCGACCCTGGTTCTCTCGGGCGTCGCCTTCGCCCTCGCCCACGGCCCTCACGATCGCGGCCACCGCGGTCTACGGGATCGTCGCGGCCGGCGCAGGCGGCGCACTGGGCGCGCTGCATCCCGCAGGAGCTGCAGGTGGTAAGGCTCGCGGCGACCAGCGCGACGAACAAGGAGATCGTCGCGCGGCTGTTCCTCAGCCCTAAGTCCGTCGGCCATCACCTTTACCGCGCCTTCCCCAAGCTGGGCGCTCCGTCCGGACCGAGCCGGTCCGCCCCAGCCTCGGTTAGGGCACATGCCCGATACCTTCGGATGACCCGCGCTTCTACCGTCTTGACCAGTACCAAGGGGAACAAGACGAGGAGCGTGGCGGCCATGGAACTGGCCATCGAAGTGGAAGGACTGGTCAAGTCCTTCGGCCGGGCCCGGGCACTGGACGGGCTGGACCTGAGCGTACGAGCGGGCGAGGTGCACGGCTTCCTCGGCCCGAACGGATCCGGCAAGTCGACCACCATCAGGACCCTGCTGGGCCTGCTGCGCGCCGACTCCGGCCGGGCCGTGCTGCTGGGCGGCGACCCGTGGCGCGAGGCGGCCGCGCTGCACCGGCGGCTGGCATACGTGCCGGGCGACGTGAGCCTGTGGCCGGGCCTGACCGGCGGCGAGGTGATCGACCTGCTCGGCCGGCTGCGCGGCGGCCTGGACCCGGCCCGCCGGGCGCAGCTGCTGGAGCGCTTCGAGCTGGACCCGCGCAAGAAGGCCAAAACCTACTCCAAAGGCAACCGGCAGAAGGTCGCCCTGGTGGCCGCGTTCGCCTCCGACGCCGAACTGCTCGTCCTAGACGAGCCCACCTCCGGCCTGGACCCGCTGATGGAAGCGATCTTCCAGCAGTGCGTGACCGAGGAGAAGCAGCGCGGCCGGACCGTCCTGCTCTCCAGCCACATCCTGTCGGAGGTCGAGGCGCTGTGCGACCGCGTCACCATCATCCGGCGCGGCCGCACGGTCGAAGCCGGCCCCCTGTCCCAGCTGCGCGGCCTGGCCCGCAACCGCGTCACCGCCGAGCTGGCCTGCCCGCCCAACGGCCTGACCCGGATGCCGGACCTGCACCAGGTGCGGGTCCACGGCAACCGGATCTCCTTCGAGGTCGACCGCACCCGGCTGGACGCGGCACTGGCCGAGCTCATCCGGGTCGGCGTACGCGACCTGACCTGCACCCCTCCCTCACTGGAGGACCTGTTCCTGCGCCACTACAACAGCACCAAGGCGGAACGATGAACGGCACCTGGACCCTGACCAAACTCGTGCTCAGGCGCGAGCGCTTCATCGCCCCGCTCTGGATACTGCTGCTGGCCGCCCTCGCGGCCGGACAGGTCCAGCGCTACGCCACCGCCATCCCCGACATCGCCGCCTTCGCCCGCGAGATGGCCGCCAACCAGGCCCTGACCGCCTTCGCCGGCCAGGTGCACTCCGCCACCCTGGCCGGCATGGCGGTCTGGAAGAACGCCGACGCCATCTACACCATCCTCGGCCTGATCATGATCCTCACCGTCATCCGGCACAGCCGCGGCGAAGAGGAGTCCGGCCGCGCCGAACTGGTGGGCGCCGGCCTGGGCGCGGTGGCCGCCCAGCTCACCCAGACCGCCCGCACCGCCGTCGGCGTGGCCGCACTCGGCCTCGGCCTCAGCTACGTCCTGCGCTTCCTCGCCGACGGCAGCGGCCTGACCGCCCTCACATGGCTGTCCCCGCAGGGCTGGTCACACCTGGTACGCCCCTACGGCGACGACAACGTGGCCGTGCTGCTGCTCAGCCTCACCTTCACCACCACAGCCGTCGCCCTGGCCTACCGGCTGCTCACCCGGCGCGACCTCGGCCACGGCCTCATCCCCGAACGTCCCGGCCCGGCCTCCTCCGACCGGCTGCGCAGCCCGCTGAGCCTGGCCTGGCGGCTGCAGAAGGGCCTGCTCGGCGGCTGGATCGCCGGATACGCCATCGCCGGGCTGGTCCTCGGCGCCCTGGCCACCTCCATCGAGGAGGTCGCCCGGCAGGGCGCCGCCGTCGAGGAGTTCTTCCGCCGCTACACCGCCTCCCCCGAGGCCACCATGACCGACGCCTACCTGTGGCTGATCGTGCTCAGCCTCGGCTACGTCTCCGCCCTCTACCCACTGCTGGCCCTGCTACGGCTACGCAACGAGGAGACCACCGGCCACGCCGAACTGCTCCTGTCCGCCCCCGTCTCCCGCCTGCGCTGGGTCACCGGCCACCTGCTCTTCGCCCTGGCCGGAACCGTCCTGATCCTCGCCGCCGCCGGCCTGACCATGGGCCTGGTGGCAGGAGCCCCCGGCAAGGTCCTCACCGGAGCCCTGGTACAGGCACCCGCCACCTGGATCCTGGCCGGAGCCGGAGCCCTCGCCTTCGGCCTGCTCCCCCGCGCCGCCGCCGCGATCTCCTGGACGGCCTTCCTGTTCGTCAACCTCTTCGGCGAAGTGCTCGGCCCGATCCTCGGCATCGACTACTGGATCGCCAAGTACGCCGTGCCCTACCCCAACCTGCCCATGGTCATCTCGGGCGAGCCCTTCACCGCCACCACCGTCCTGATCATGGCCGGCATCACCACCGCCCTCACCGCGACCGGCCTCGCCGCCATCAGGCGCAGAGCGGTCGGCTGAGCCTCAAGGATCGTCGCGGCGATCTGCCCCGATGCCCCGGCCGGATCTCTCCGTACCTGCGCCTGGCGATGATTTCATTCATGCAGGTGTAGCTGAAGGTGGGTATGCGCGGAGGGCACCGCCGAGCCGGTCTCGTCGGTGTATGTGCAGGTCGATGACTTCGCGTCGATGGACAGGCTGTCCGCGTCCTTGAACATGTCGTATCGGTCTAGCTTGATCTAGCGTGCACTCCAGATCCTACTCGGGTCTTGGGCTAGAAGCTGCGAGCGTGCCGACCCGTGAACAGACCTCTGGTGACGGGCGTGCTTCCGTTGGGTTCGTGCGGATGTCGTTCTCCTTGTTCAGCATGCTGAGCGGTGATACGTGCGGCGGCTGCAAGAAATCTGCTGTTTGAGGTAGGTCTTTGATGCAATTCCGGCTTCTCGGCGCGATGGAGATCTTCGCCGCCGGGCGACGTATTCCCATAGGTTCACGCAAGGAACGCCTTGTGCTCGCTGTGCTGTTGCTGGAGGCCAACCGGTGGGTTCCTATCGGCAGGCTGGTCGAACTGGCCTGGACGGAGGAGGTCCCGGAATCCGCCCGGCGCACTGTCCAGTCGTTGATCTCCCGGCTGCGTGCGCGGCTACGCATGATCGATCAGGCACTCAACATTGAGCGCGAGGGGGCGTGTTACCGGTTGACGGTGGATCGGGCCAGCGTTGATGTGCACCGATTTCGCGATCTGCTCGCCGCCGCACGGGACGCTGACGACAACACGGCGGCAGCCTTGTACTCCGAGGCACTCAGCCTGTGGCGCGGCGATGGTCTCACGCATGAGGTTGCGGCTGAGCATTTGCGTGAGGAGTTGGCCGAGCTGCGATTACGGGCGATTGAGGACCAGATGGACGCCGAACTACGGCTCGGCCGCCACCGCTCCGTGGTCGGCAGGCTCTCCGCTCTGGCATCCGCATACCCGTACCGGCAGCGGATCACAGGTCAGCTCATGCTGGCCCTGCATCGGGAGGGGAGAAGCGACGAGGCCCTGGAGTGCTACAGGCGGATGAAGAACAGGCTGATGGAGGAGGTCGGTCTCGACCCGGCAGAGGAGCTCATCCAGTTGGAGCTAGCGATTCTCCGGGCGGATCCTTCCCTCGTCGCTCAGCCCTCATCACTCGACCTGGCCGGCGTCGCGTCCTTGCCACCGATGCAACTTCCGGCCGACATCGTATCCTTCTCCGGTCGCGAAGAGCATGTGAAACATCTCGATGCCCTTCTGCCCGATGACGGCGCGCCGCCCGTCGCCACCCTTGTGGCAATCGCGGGAACAGCGGGGATCGGCAAAACGACACTTGCGGTGCACTGGGCGCACCGAGTCCGCGATCGATTCCCTGATGGACAGCTGTATGTCAATCTCCGCGGATATGGACTCGCGAACACGGTGGAAGCCGCCGATGCGCTGCGCGGATTTCTCGATGCCCTGCATGTCCCCTCCCAACAGATACCGACTGATACGGATCAGGCGGCTGCGCAGTTCCGGAGTGTGCTCGCGCATCGGCGGGTGCTGATCCTGCTGGACAACGCCCGTGACGCTGAGCAGGTGCGTCCGCTGCTGCCCGGCGGTGGGAGGTGTCTGGTCATTGTCACGAGTCGCCGTCAGATGTCCGGCCTGGTCGCCACCGAAGGCGCTCGCCTCCTGCGGCTCGCCCTTTTCACCACCCATGAGGCATACGAACTGCTGGCGCGCCGCATTGATCGCGAACGGCTGCAAGCCGACCCTGCGGCCGTTGAGGCACTCATCACCGCCTGCGGGCGCTTGCCTCTTGCCCTGGCCATCGCCGCAGCCCGCAGCGCTGTTCAGCATGAGTTCCCGCTCAGGGCCATCGCCGATCAGCTGAAGGCCGGTCTCGCCGCGTTCGATTGCGGTGACGCGGCGACGTGTTTGCGTACGGTGTTCTCATGGTCGTACGGGGCGCTGAGCGAGCCGGCTGCTCGGTTGTTCCGCATGCTCAGCCTGTACCCCGGCGCCCATTTCACCCCGGCGGCGGCAGCGTCGCTGACCGGGGCGCGACTCCAGGATGCACAGGCTCAACTGGCCGAACTGGCCGACATGCACCTGATCGACGAGTACCGTCCGGGCCGCTTCACCGTCCATGATCTTCTGCGTACCTACGCAACCGAGCTGGCCGAAGCCGTCGACCCTTCAGTCGACCGGCGTGCTGCTGCACGTCGAGCGCTTGAGCACTACCTGCACAGCGCGCACGACGCCGCACAGCTTCTGAGCCCGCACCGCGATCCGATCGTCCTGCCTCCGGTCCTTCCTGGCGTGCACTTGGAACCGTTCGCCGATCACGACGAAGCCCTCTCATGGTTCATGGCGCAGCATGACGCCCTCCTTGCGGCCGTCCACCTGGCCATTAAGCTCGCCTTGGACGCGCATGTCTGGCAACTGGCGTGGAGTCTCGCCGATTATCTGGATCGGCAGGGTCATTGGAAGGACCAGCTTTCCTGTCAGCGCCTGGCCGTCGAGGCCGCGGAGCGCAGTGGCCACCCCTTGGGGCGAGCCGCGGCGTTCCGGAATCTCGCGCGCGCGCATCTGCGGCTCACCCAGTACGACGACGCCCACCATCATTACTCTGCTGCTCTCGATGTCTATGCGGCCGAGCATGACGTGGTGGGGCAAGCGCACACATACGGGAACCTGTCGGCCGTGCATGT
Organism: Nonomuraea thailandensis; assembly: GCF_024172165.1. Taxonomy (GTDB): domain Bacteria; phylum Actinomycetota; class Actinomycetes; order Streptosporangiales; family Streptosporangiaceae; genus Nonomuraea; species Nonomuraea thailandensis. Next base: position 5,102,772 of record NZ_JAMZEB010000002.1, read on the forward strand.
CCTCCAAGAGGATCACCACGCGGCGCTTCATTGCGCGCTGCAATCTCTCCAGCTCTTCGAGCGAGCAGGCCATCGGGCGGGAATGGCCAGGGCACTGAATGCGACAGGCTGGTACCAGCTGCATCTGGGTGACTACGATCTGGCCATCGACAGCTGCACGCGTGCGCTTGAGTTGCATCTTGAGATCGACGACCGTCACGGGCAAGCCAACACGTATGACAGCCTTGGGCTAGCTCATCGCTACCTGGGCAACTACGCGGAGGCAACGGCCTGCTATCAGCGTTCGATTGATCTCTATAGGTGTCTGGGTGATCGATACAATGAGGCCGACACCCTTACTCACCTCGGAGAGAACCTCTTGGCCTCAGGTGATCGCAGCGGAGCGGATCAGGTGTGGCGCAGTGCCTTGCGCATACTGGAGGATCTGGGTCATCCAGACGCCGCCAAACTCCGCCGGCGGCCTCCATTGAGCGGTGGGAGTCAGTGAACCGCGTCGGTGCTCCCATGGTTGTCAAGTGGATGCAGGGAGGTCTTGTTCGCCGCCCCAGGGCTGGTAAGGATCTTGAGCAGCTCGCGGGCGATGTACACCGGGCCTGCGTCAGGGTCGGACGGACCTGGAGCAGGCCCGCAAGGATCTGCCGCTCGTCCGTTGAAGCCCAGATCAGACCCACAGGCGTGTTCTCGCGCTCCGTTGCCGGACGTCGGCATGTGAATGGCAGCGTCGGCCCCGAAGGGCCAATCTGGTCGTGCAGACCCCTACGGCGAACGCCACGAGCCCAGCTGGCCTCACCTGCGGTATCAACACCCCTTCCGCTCCCGCACGGCCGCGGCGGCAAGCTCGGTTCACGGGGCGTCATCACGTCAGGGACCTCGGGGATCAATCCACGAGTGAACGGCGGCGCGCAGGAACCAGGGCGCCGGCCGTCATCGCGTGGCTCGATGTCGGCCGGCACGGCCCTGAGCAGGCCGTCGGCCGGATCCGGCAGGCCGTGCACGGCGTCATGGCCGTCGCCCACCCCACGGCGCGGGGGTCTGGGTCGCAGTCCGGCGGAAATCCAGGAAGGGCTTTGTCTCAAGTCGGGTCTGCCGGCTGCCCGCACGTGCTTACCTGGGAGAATGGGCGTAACGAGTTCCTTCGATGATCCTGACGTCGCTGCCGCGTACGCCACGTGGCGCGCGCGTGAGCTGGCCTGGCTGCTGGGCTATCCCTTCCTCTTGCGCGCGCTGGAGGAAGGCGGCGGCCGGGGGCCGGTGCTGGACGTCGGCTGCGGCCACGGCGAGGTGGCGGTGCAGGTGGCCCGCCGCTTCGCGAGCCCGGTGGTGGCGGTGGACGCGTCGCCCGCGATGCTCGAGGTCGCCCGGCGCGAGCATGCCGACCCGTCGGTGACCTACCACCAGGCCGAAGGGCGGCGGCTGGACTTCCTGGACACGGCCTCCATGGGCGCGGCCTACTCCGCGTTCGTGCTGCTCATGCAGCCGTCGCGGGCGGCCCTTCAGGAGCTGGCCGACGAGGTCGGCAGGGTGCTGCGCCCCGGCGCGCGGTTCGCGGTCCTGGACATGGACCATTCGCGCTCCACCCTCCTGGCGCGGCGGCCCGCCGCCGAAGGCGAGCAGATCACGGTCCAGGTGGGCGACACCGAGATCCACGACTACTACTGGCTGCCTGAAACGTACACCGAGATCATGGCGAAAGCCGGGTTCGCCGACGTCCACGTCGAATGGCTGACCTGGGAGGGGACCGCCGACCCCGCGCTGTTCTCCTGGCGTGATCGCGCGCCCGGGCCGGTCACCTGCTCCCTGGTCGTCCTGTCGGGCACCCGCCGCTGAAGGATTGGCCCTGGTGTGACGAACGGGCGGCCGGGCGAGGGTCACCGGCCGCCCGCTCCACGGAAATCGGTCAGCGGACGCCCAGTTCGATCCGCTCGAACGCGTAACCGGAGCTGACGTTGAGCCGGGCTCCGCCCAGGCCGGCGCGGGCGCCGACGGCGTAGATCGCCTCAAGCCAACGGTGCGCCTCCCTGCCTCGCCACCTTGGCGCTCGGGCACGAGGAGCGCCTTGGCGACGTCATCGCCGGCAACGGCGCCGACGTCGATCTACAGGTGATCTGCGCGTGGTCGTGGCGCGGCCTGCCGGCGATCCACTGGCTGGTCGAGCCGGCTGGGACCCGTCCCTTGCCGGGCTGCGAGGTCGACGTGCTGAGGTCCCGGATGTGAGGCCGCGCCCGGAGGCGACGCCCCCCGGTAGGCGCGCGACGAGTGCTGTCCCCGGCCTGGCGGAGACCGAACCGAGGAAGCGGCACCACGAGCCGGTCGCACGCGAGGGCACGGCCCCCTCAAGGAGATCGACAGCCCTTCCGCTCTCCGCCACAATGGACGGTGATCTTGGCTTCCCCTCTCTGGACAGGACATGAAGGCCCTCATAGCAACGGTGGCTCTCGCCACCGCGGTCCCCGCGACCGCCCATGCCGCTGCCGCTCCCGACCCGGTGGCCGCCGTACGGGCCCTTCTGGCCCGCAATGCCGGGGTCACGCTGGAGTTTCTTGGCAGCACCGGCACCGATCTGTTCTGGCAGAACGACGCCACTCGCGAGCAGATATCCGGCGGTGTAGGTCTGAAGGGCACCGGCAAGCTCCAATTGGGCCCCGCTGGTGTGACGGCCTCCGAAATCACCCGCGTGGTGCAGTTGAGCGGACAGGTCCTGATGAAGCAGGAGGCGGCCAAGGGAGACGCCTATTTCGCCGGCCTGCTCAAATCCGCTGGAACGACCCGCATGATCAGCACGAAGGGCTGGCTCTACCACCTGCCGCCGAAGGCCCGCACGTGGCTCCGCACCGGCCGCGCCGGCGGGGGCGCCGCCGCGTACGGTGACCAGATCATCAACGTGCTGGAGCCCGCCACCCTGGCCAAGCTGCTGTCCACCGGGGACCGCTCATCGGTCACGCCCTGGCACAAGAACCGCACCACCGGCCGCAACCAGCGCATCTACACCCGTAGCGGCACGATCACCCTCAAGGAGCTCTACCGGGTCTCCCCCACCTTCCGCGAGGCGGCGGGCACCTCGGCCGTTGGCAAGGACGAGATCTGGTGGCAATACCTGTACGACGACCGCGGCCTGCCGGACCGGCTCGTCTGGCACTTCCGGACGACCACGAAGGCCGACTCCATCGGGCTGGGGGACAACCGGATCCGCTCGGTGCGCCTGGCCACGCGGTTCTGGGACTGGCAGGCCAAGGTCTCCATCACCGCGCCCAAGGCGACACCGGGGCGAGGCCCTGCGGTAGACGAGATCATCGACATCCTGCGGGCGGACGATCGCCCGCGCTGACAAGGCCCGATGAGGTCGCCGTGGCCGGCCACGCAGTCCACCCGCCTGCCTCGCCACAGCATCTTGCCCAGGCCGGCGTACCGCCCCGGAGTTGCAGACCCAAGTCTCCATGGAGTCCTAGGCAGCGCCGGCCATGGGGTGCCCGATCACCGGGGCGACACAGTGCAGGTCATGAACATTGCCGGGCATGAACATCAGCGAGGCCGGTTTCAGCGCCTGGGCCGGAAGCTTCCGGGAAACAGCCCTTAGTCCACGGATGAAACCGTTGGCACGGCGGAGGCGTCGTACGCCGCGATCGACCAGGCCCCGGAACGCTTGCCGAGTTTGGCGGCCAGCCGGTCGGCTGTCGTCGGGTCGGAAAGGGCATACCTCCCCTTGCACGCATCCTTGGATGGGCACGAACCGCGTCCGCGCGCGACGGGGGCATCTGGGGGGAAGACCCAGATGGTGATCTGGTGATCGCGGCCGAGCCAGCCCGGCTCGTGCGCCTTGTCCGCGAGCATGCTGAGCCCGCCGTCCGGGCCACATGTGCCGCCGGCACTGCTCGTTCCCTCATGGGTGAAGAAAATGGAGCCCGGCTTCTCACAGAAGATCACGATCTTGATGTTCTCGCTCGTGGGACGGAACCGGAGGCGCTCTTTCGTCGCCGACCGCGGCACCGTCGTTGCCGACAGACGGTTCAGCCCTTGATAGGCGCGTGGTGGCTCTTCGAAGGCCGGCGGGGTCGTGGGCGGGGTCAGCGGCGCAGGTTCGGGCACGCCGACCAGGTTCGACACCAGCATGACCACTGTCATGACGACCGCCGCGGTGACGACGGCGGCGCCCGCCGTCCAGCCCCAGCCCCATCGCCGGCGCGGGCGGGGTTGACGTGCCCCGGCCTTGCCGGCGATCAGCCGCGCACGGGCCCTGGCCACGGTCTCGGCTGAAGGCGGCGGTTCATCCGGGATCGCCTGGGCGAGCAGCCTGATCTCATCCACCGTGCGTCTCCTTCAGCGGGTTGACGTCGCCTAGTGCCTTGCGAAGCTGCTTGCGTGCCCGGTTGAGCCGGGACGCGACGGTGCCATAAGGAATTTTCAGGGCGGCTGCGACTTCCTGGTGGGTCAATTCGCCCAGCGCCACCAGCAGCACCACGTCCCGGTCGCCGCTGTTCAGACCGGCAAGCGCCGCCGCGAGCCTGCCAGTGAGCCTTCCAGCCGTGACACGCGTAAGCGTCGTGTCCTCGTGGCTTTGCGCCTCGCGTTCTGAGGTCCGGCTGAGCGCTCTCCATCTGCGGATCTCGCTACGGCGGTGTCTCGAGATGAGCTTCGTGGCGATACCGTACAGCCAAGGTCTGACCTCGCCGCGCGAGGATTCATATCCCCCTCCGGCAGCGATGAGAAAGACCTCGCCCGCCAGGTCGTCGGCGTCGTCTCTGGAAAGCCGCTGAGCGATGTAGCGGTGGATCTCGGCGAAGTGCGCATCGAAGATGCGATCGAGGTCCAGTCCCAGCTGGGCGGGAACGTTCATGCGAGCGGCCCCGTGGGCCTCTGTGATGGGGTCAGGCACGGCGGATTCAACGGCTCTCCGTCCAATTCGACAAGGCGGTCACCCTTGATTGCCCGATGTGCCGGAAAGCTTTCACCACCCCTGCGAGGCATGCCGAACGGCAGCGGCGGACTGATCGCGCCCCAGGAGGCCAACCCCATCGCCACCGGCGGACGGAGGGCGCACTGCAGCGCCTGGCCCTGTCAAGGGTCATCGAGCGGCGCTTCTACCAGTGCAGCGGGCTTAGGTTGCTTCCCGCGCGCGACAGCGAAAGGTCCCGAGTGCCACGGGTACGGGCTGAGGGCCAATAGACTACACCGGTGATCACGAGCGTTCCCCTGGCCGTGCGCTCATGGCCGGTCTGGTGGAGAGCCCGGCCGGCCTCGGTCAAGGACGGCGCGCTCGCGGCGACGCTCACTGCGCTGGCATTCGTGCCGACGCTGTCCGTCATCGGAGCTCAGCTCGGCGACCTGCCGAGGCGCCCGGCCGACGCCTTGGCGGTGGTGCTGACCGTGGCGCAGTCGGCGCCGCTGGCGTTCCGCAGCCGTCACCCGGCGGTGTGCCTCGCCGTCATCGGCGCCGCCTTCGCCGTTCATCAGGCGCTCTGCTATCCGCATACGTTCGCCAGCATCGGCTTCTACCTGGCCTTGTACACGGCTGGAGCCCAGCAGCCCCGGCACCGTCGCGAGCTCGCGGCGGCGGTGAGCGCCGGCTATGCCGCGCTGGCGGTCGTCCTGAGCCAGTTAGGATCTCCCAGCCGGATCTCCGACTTTCTCGCCTTCTATCTGGTTCTGGTGGTGATCTGGACGGCCGGTGCCGGGATGCGCCGATGGCGGGCCGAGGAGGCCGAACGGCGGCGGCTCGGCGCGCTGGCGGCCGGCGCCGACGAACGCGCCCGCATCGCCCGTGAGCTGCACGACGTGGTCACGCATCACGTGACCGCCATAGTGGTGCAGGCGGACGCGGCACAGTTCCTGGTCGGCACCGCGCCGGAACGCGCAGGGCAAGGGCTGGCCGCCATCAGCGACACCGGCCGGCGGGCGCTGACGGAACTTCGGTATCTGCTCGGTGTGCTGGAGGCGACCGGCGACGCCGCCTTCACGGACCGTACGCCGGCCCTCGGCAGTATTGCCGACCTGGTCGAACAGGCCCGCGTCTCCGGCCAGCCCGTCGACCTGGCCGAGGACGGCGAGCGTCCGCCCCAGCCCATCGACGTCGAACTGGCCGCGTATCGGGTGGTTCAGGAAGCCCTCACGAACGCCATCAAGCACGCGACGGGCCGGCCCACCAGGGTCACGGTCCACTACCGCGCCGCTCACCTCGACATCGAGGTGACCACCGAGGGGTCCGCTCCCGCAGAAGGCCCCGCCGTGCCGTCCGGGGGACGAGGGCTGGACGGGCTGCGCCGGCGCCTGCACCTGCTGGACGGTGAGCTGACCACCGCCGCCCGGCCCGGGGGCGGGTTCAGTGTCCGGGCCTTCATCCCCTTCAGGGACACCGCATGAGCACTACGCCGATCCGGGTGCTCATCTGTGAGGACCACGAACTGGTGCGTACCGGCTATACCACGGTCTTCTCCGCCCAGCCCGACATGGAGGTCGTCGGGGAGGCCGCGGACGGCCGCGCGGCGCTCGAGGCCGCCCGGCGGCTGCTGCCGGACGTCGTCGTGATGGACATCCGGATGCCCGTCTTGGACGGCATCGCGGCCACCAGGCAACTGGCCGGGCCAGGCGTCGCCGCTCCGGTGAAGGTACTGGTGGTGACGACGTTCAACGTCGATGAGTACGCCTACGAAGCGCTCAGAGCAGGCGCCAGCGGGTTCCTGCTCAAGGACGCGCGGCCGGAAGAACTGGTGGACGGCGTACGCACAATCGCGCGCGGTGATTCCCTGCTCGCACCCGCCGTCACCCGCGCCCTCATCGGCCACTTCGCCGAGCGCCTGCGCCCCACCGACTCCTCCCGGCCGGCCCTGCAAGAGGTCGTGCGGGCACTGACGCAGCGGGAGCTGGAAGTACTCGAACAGCTTGCCGAGGGCCTGTCCAACGCGGAGATCGCCAGACGATTGGCCATCAGCACCGAGACCGTCAAGACCTACGTGTCGCGGATCCTGACGAAACTCGACCTGCGGGACAGGGTGCAGGCGGTCGTTCTCGCCTATCGGGTGGGATTGGTGGCCGCCGATCAGGGTTGACGCAGCGCCGGCTGCGGCGGCCGGCATCGGTGGGGTCAGGTGGAGAGCTTGGCGCGGTGCGGGCGAGGCCGGATCTGGCCGGTGCGGGCGGCCCGCCGCAGCAGGAGGATGGTGGGCACCATGCAGATCAGCAGTGCGAAGAGGCTGGCCTCGGGGCCGAAGGCGCCGCCGGTCAGTGCGGATGGGCCGGACAGGGTGACGTTCAGCAGGCCCTGGGACGGTACGGCCGATCCGGAGACCGTGACACCGAAGATCCCGGCTTGGGTGAAGTTCCAGGCGAAGTGCAGGCCGATGGGCAGCCACAGCGAGCGGGTCGCGATGTAGGCGGCGGCCAGCATGATTCCGGCCGTCAAGGCGATCGCGGACGCGCCCCACAGGGTGGCGTTGGCGTTGACCAGGTGCATCGCGCCGAACAGCAGCCCGGATACGGTCAGGGCGATCACCGTTCCGGTACGTTCCTCCATGAGGCGGAACACCACCCCGCGAAACAGCAGTTCTTCGGTGACGGCGACGCTCGCCATCAGGCCCGCGGCGCCGAGGAAGCCGCCGGCGGAACCCCAGGACACCTGCTGCCAGCCACCGAACACCGCGATCAGTGCCATCAGCGTGGCGAACATGCCGAGCCCGATCAGCGTCCCGCGCCGTAGCTGGGACCAGCGTCCCGGCTTGCCGAGTTCGGGGATGTCCGGGCGGAGCTCGACGGCCCGGCACAACCAGCGGTAGCAGGTCAGAGCGGCGATGGCCAGGCCGGCCCCCACCGGCAGGGCGAGGAGGGGTACGGGCAGGACGAGCTGGGTGATCCCGCCCGCCACCACCATCACACCGAACAACGCGATCAGCAGGACGGGGAACCGGAGCCTGCGCAACCGGCCGCGGCCCGTCGTGGAGCCGGCTTGCGGGAGGGTGTTTTCCGGGTGCTCCGGAGACGCCACGATCGCCATCCTTTCGATGAAGTTTCCGCGGTGTCTTCCGCGGCTTGAGAAAGATTAGGGATCGGAGCCGGGCGTGCCATCCCCCTGGAACGGACATCGCGGTAGCTCTCATGGGGGATGGATGATCTCGCGTAGTAGCCGATGGCGGGCCCCATGTTGGCGGCCCCGCCGAGGCTGCGGCGCACGTGGCCGATGTCGTCGGCGGCGTCGTAGCCCGGCGACCAGTCGCGCCACAGCCCGCTCCCGGCCCCGCCGCGAGCGAGGCCGGCGTCGCCTCGTACAGCGAGATGGCCCGGCCCAGATCCCCCGCCGACGCAGAGGCGCGGCGTGGCGGGAGAACGGGCTGATCACCGGTAGCCCCGCTCCTGCGGCAGCCGGCGGGCCGATGCCGCACCGCGCTCCCCGGGCGCTCGCCGCTGCGCCATGGCCGCTGGGCACGTGACGGATCTCGGCCGTGCTCGACCAGGTGTAGGTCCACCGGCTGTCGTCCAGGCGCACGTCCACGGCGTGCAGCACGTCGCGCACGGTGGCGCCCGCGGCGAAGAAGGGCTTGAGCAGCCACCACAGGGAGCGGGCCGTCACGCGGCGCAGCAGCAGCGCCTCTCGCCGAAGCCGGTCACAGGCCTGTCATCACGCGCGTTCGGTGCGCGGGATCGCATGCAGCGGCCACGTCGATGAGGGAGCGACGGATCGGCGGGGTGTCTCGCCTGCGTGAGAGATCCGTTCTTCCGGTGAGTTCACCGGTGGGAGGCCAGGCGTATCTTGATCATATGGCGTTGATCACGACCTGCCGGTCGATCCTCAAGTCCCGGATAGTCTGGGCGGGAACCGCCGGGGTGGCAACGACGGGTGCGGTTGTCGGTCTCGTCGCACTGGTCAACCGCATCCCCCAAATGCTCTGGCTCATCATTCCCTTGATGCCGGTCTACTTCCTGTTGGCGTTGCCTCTCGGCGCACTCGCCGGTCGCCTCGTGGGACTGCCCCGGCCCGGTGGTACGACATGCTACGGCTGGCTTGTCGCCTTGATCGCCGGGCAGGCGCTCGCCTGGCTGCCCGGCGGGTTCGACACCGCGGCCAGAATCTTCGTGGTGGCTCCCGCTCTGGCGCTGTTCATCCTGCCGATGGGGTTCGCCGTCGCCGCGGCGTTCACGCTGCGGGCCCGGTGATGGGGCTGCTTCAGGGCGTGGGACGACCGCCGTGCTCGAGCCGCGGCTGTCCGGTGTGCTCGGGGATCGGACGTGCGCGGTAGCGCGGGGGTGACCGTGGAGGTCCCCGGCCGCGCACTTGGTGGGACACGAGGAAGAGCCCGGCCACGTGCGCCGGGAGAAGCTCACCCGTTTCCATGATCTTCTGCAGGGCGCCCTCGGCATCCCGCCGGCCAGGGCCCGACGAGATCCTCGCCGGTCCGCAGCCCCCTGTGCCGTCACAGGCGAAACAACTCGATCATCGCGATGAGCACCCGTTAGGCTGGCGACGTCGCGCTGGTAGCGTTTGGAGGCGCCTGTGGCCATGCCGAAGAAGGGTTCACGGCTCATCACGGTCGATGGAGCCGTCTACCGCTGGCGAGTCAGCCACAAGCCGGCCTTCGACCCGGACGGCGGCTGGGCTCCTCTCACCTTCGCCGTCGAACGAGCCGAGGAGCCGCAAGGCGTCCTGGTGGTCTCACTCCCCTGCGCCCGGCCGGACAACTGGCAAGGAGAGCGAACGATCGTGGTCCGTCCCGTCCTCGTCGCCGGCTGTGTCCGGCGGGCGCTGGATCAAGGCTGGAACCCGGGGCAGCGGGGGCCGGCGTTCACCCTTACCGTCGCCGAGGACGAACTGCCCGCGCTCCTGGGCGAATCGCCCACATACCTGGTGCCCTTTCTGTGGGGCATGATCCCGGAGGGTGGCGGCCTCAGGGACCTCCCTCGAGCCACTCAAATCTGGAGCCGGGACTAGCCGCACGTACGCAATGTGCTGGAAGGCCGGACTCAAACTGATGGCCCGCCCCGACGGGTTCCGGCTGTTGTTCCGCTACGCCGCCCGCGAGCTCGTCTCCGTCCTGGCGCGGCGTGCGGTGGCCGGCGGTCACTGACCGCGCGCCGGGGGCGCCGCTGTCAGGAGCAGCGCAGCAGGAACATGAACCCGTAGTCCATGTGGATCTGCTGATGGCAGTGGAACAGTGACAGACCCGGCTGGTCGGCGGTGAAGTCGAGGTCGAGGCTCTGGTAGCCGCCGAGCATGACCACGTCCTTGAGCAGCCCGTGGACGGGCGTGCCGGCGATGTGAGTGACGTCGAAGCTGTGGCGGTGCAGGTGGAGAGGGTGGATGTCGTCGGTGGCGTTGCGGAGGCGCAACCGGTAGCGCTTGCCGCGCTGGACCCGCAGGATCGGCTCGTTGGTGTGCATGCTGAACGCTGTGCCGTTCAGGGTCCAGATGTTGAATCCCTGGTCAGCGGCGTTGCGCTTTTCTATCAGGAAGTCCATCATCTGGTCGGGCCGCACGGCCGGCGGGCCGGCCTGGGCGAAGGCGCGGTAGTCCCAGGTGAACCTGGCGGGCGTGCTCCACTGCGGGGAGCCGCTGTGGCCGGCGTACTCGACCACCGTGCCCATGCCGTTCCTGCGGTCGTCGTCGGACAGATCCCCCAGCACCCACACACCGGGATGGTTCATCTCCACCAGCGCTGAGACGCGTTCGGCGGTGCCGATCCACAACACCGGCACCTCGGCCTGCCGCGACACCGGGTTGCCGTCCAGCGCGACGACCCGGAAGGAGTGGCCGGGCAGGGCCAGGCTGCGGATCTCAGTGGCGCTGCCGTTCAGGACGTGGAACAGCACGCGCTGCCCGGCCTTCACTTTGATCGGCTCGCCGTGGCCCAGTTTGCGGCCGTTGATGCTGAAGGCGCTGTAGCCGACCTCGTAGCCGTGCGGCATTCCCCGCCGGATGGACTCGGCCATCGCCTTCTCGCCCCGCTGCCGCAGCGCCGGTACGGGTGAGCCGGCCAGGAAGTCCTGAGCCATGTCCCCGCCTTGGCTGAAGGCGGGCTGGAACTCCTTCAGCACGAGGAATACTTCCTGGTCGTAGGCGCCGGGATGGCTCCTGGGCTCGATGTAGACGGGGCCCACTTCGCCCGTGTACTGGCCCTTGGACAGATCGTTACGCGGCACCACGTGGGTGTGGTAGAAGCGGAAACCTGCCGGCCGCGGCGTGAACGACAGCCGCCGCATGCCCTGTGCCGGAATGTACGGGGTGCCCTCCTCCGCGGAGCCGTCGACATCGACGGGGACGATCTGACCATGCCAGTGCAGCTGCTCAGGTGTATCCGTGTCGTTGTGAACGTCCACCACCACCGGACGGCCTTCGGTGAACCGGATCAGCGGCCCGGGAAACTGGCCGTTGTAGGTCGTGGTGGAAATGATCGTGTCGGGCGCGAGCTCGATCAGCCCGGTTCCGATCCGCAGCGTGTAATCCGCCCTGCCGGACAACCTGTCCGGCAGGGCGAAGCCGGACGCGGTCGCGGTGGAGTCCAAGGCGGTGAGCGTCTTGGCCATGCCGTCGGCCATCAGGGCCGCACCGCCCAGCTTGAGCACGTCGCGACGAGCGATCGACATGGTGTGCTCCCTTCCCCGTCGCCCTTCACGGTCCAGCCCCGGCACGCATCGGGTTCGCGACAGGCGCAGCCACACAACTCGTACTTTTAGTACCCAATGTATGACAATAGGTAATCGCCTCGGGTGAGGGGGTGCGGTGACCTGCGGGCGCGGTTCCAGGCGCAGTTTCAGCCGACCATGTCGCTCAGCGGGCCGGCCGCACCGGCGACGAAGCGCAGCCCCTTGACGGCCAGGCGCTCCTCCAACGCGCCGGGGCTTCGCGGGGCGGCATCGGGCAGCCGGTAGTACTCCTCCAGGATGGCGCGGGCGGTGTCGTCGTCACTGACCGCGCAGTCCCAGATCACCTGCTCGCCCTCGACGGTGACGTCGAAGGCGAAGAACGCGCAGCAGGCCTTCTCCCGCGCGGCCAGGTCCCGCACCCAGGCCGCCACGCCGGGCTCGGCGCGCAGCCGGAAGCGGACGCCCTGGCCGGTCCTCTCGCGGTTGATGAGGTGCCGGCCGAACAGGTGCTGGTATTCGTCCAGGCGCTGCTGGGCGGTGTCGGGGGCGGTGGTCATGTCGCAGACGATCGGTGTGGAGGCAGCGGGGATGTCCACGGTGGGCTCCTTCGGGACGGGTGGCCGGCGCTCTTGTGGCGCCGTCACCTGAACCGTAAAGTCTGGACTTAAGTCCAGAGTCAAGAGGTGAAGCCGCATGAAAATCGGGCAGGTCGCCCGCGAGGCGGGGGTCACCGTGGACACCGTCCGCTTCTACGAGCGGCGCGGCATCCTGCCTGCCGCCGAGCGCCGGCCCTCGGGCTATCGCGTCTTCGACGCCGCAGCGGTGGAGCGCATCCGGATGGCCAAGGCCCTGCAGGAATTGGGCTTCACTCTGGACGAGGTCGCCGGCGCCTTGAGCGCCCATGACCAGGGCGGGGCCACCTGCGACAGCGTACGCTGGCGGCTGGAGGCGGTGGTGGACCGGCTCGACGCCAAGATCGCCGAGCTGACCAGGGCACGACATGCCGCTGCACAAAGCCTGCGGGACTGCCACGCCGGCCAATGCCGCCTTGCATACGGGCACGCCGACCGCTGAGCGCTACGGTGCGTCCTGTCGCTGCAACCCGAGCGGCCCTCACGCCCGTGATCCTCACCGCCCCGTAGCGCCGGAATTCGGCTCCCTTCCTGTAGGGGCCAGCCGGGATCGAAGGGTCACGCCAGCCGGTGCCGCTCAGCCCGCTGACGCGCTTTTCGCTGGCGTGCCGGTCGACTTCCGAGGCCCGGTCAGATGGGACTGCCGGGTGAGGCCGGTGCGGCGTCCGGCTTGGCCGCCTGCACGATGGCCGAGTGCAGGCCGTCGCCGGCGTCGGTGGTGAGCGTGATCCGGACGCCGGTGAAGCCGGCCGCCTGCAGCAGGTGCTCGTACCGGCCGGCGGTCAGGGTGCCGTTGGCGCAGCCGACGCGGTGCTCGGCGGCCGTGCGGGCGGTCGCGTCCAGGCCCTCGTCGGCGATGACGTCGCTGATGCCCAGCCGGCCGCCGGGCCGCAGTACGCGGAAGGCTTCGGCCAGCACGGCGGGTTTGTCGGTGGACAGGTTGATGACGCAGTTGGAGATGACGACGTCGACGACGGCGGTGGGCAGGGGGATGGCCTCGATGTGGCCGTGCAGGAAGGTCACGTTCGTGACCGCGGCGGCCGCGGCGTTGGCGCGGGCCAGGGTGAGCATGTCGGGGCTGGCGTCCAGGCCGTAGGCGTGGCCGGCGGGGCCGACGCGGCGGGCTGAGAGCAGCACGTCCAGGCCGCCGCCGGAGCCGAGGTCCAGGACCGTCTGGCCGGGGCGCAGGTCGGCGACGGCGAGCGGGTTGCCACAGCCGAGGCTGGCGCGCAGCACGGCCTCGGGCACGCCGGGCTTCTCGCCTTCGTTGTAGGCGGCGGCGCCGAAGCAGCCGCCGATGAAGGCGTCGGGCTCGCAGTCCAGCGGGGTGCCGCCGGCGGCGGCGAGCCGGGCCAGGCCGGAGTAGCGCTGGATGGTGGCCTCGCGGGCGGAGGCGGAGTTGGCGGATTCGCTCATCGGGCATCTCCTGATGGGGGCGCGCAGGCGGGCGGTGACGGGGCCGGACGGCCCATGACGAGGTCGGCGGCGCTGGGGAAGCACTCCACGCAGGCGGTGTTGATCCGGTAGAAGGCCGCGGTGCCGACCCGGTCGACCAGGACGAACCGCACCTCGGACAGGACCTTCAGATGGGCCGAGACAGTGGATTGGCCGACCTCGACGGCCGCGACGATCTCGCCGACGCTCATCGGCGCGCCGCGGCGCGCGAGCAGCGAGACGATCTGCACCCGGGTGGCGTCGGCCAGGGCCTTGAACCAGGCGGCGTACTCGACGGCGGTGGGCCGGTCGAGCGGCCCCTTCTCCTCATTCATCGTTAATCGACGATAGACGATGAAAGGAGGAGAGGGTAGGCCTCGGATGAGGGCGCGTGGGTGGAGAACGGGGTTCAGGCGATGGCGGGGCTGCGGCGTTCGATCAGCACGACGTCGCGCCAGAGGCCGTGGTGGCGGGCGATGCGCTCGCGTACACCGAGCACCCGGAACCCGGCGCGGGCGTGCAGGGCCAGGCCGGCGGCGCTCTCGGGGAAGATCCCGCACTGGACGGTCCAGACGCCGGCGGCCTCGGCCGAGGCGGCGCGCCAGCCGGGCACCCGACCGGCCGCGGGGTGGCTCACCGGCTCACTCCGGCACTGGAGCGAGGCCGGCGATGAGGTCGCGTACCCGGGCCTCGATCGTGTCCCGGATCGGCCGCACCGCCTCCACCCCGCGCCCGGCGGGATCCTCCAGCGCCCAGTCCTCGTAGCGTTTGCCCGGGAAGACGGGGCAGGCATCGCCGCAGCCCATGGTGATGACCACGTCGCTGTCGGCGACGGCGTCAGCGGTGAGCACCTTGGGGATCTCGCCGGTGAGGTCGATGCCGACCTCGGCCATCGCCTCGGCCACGGCCGGGTTGACCTGGTCGGCGGGCGCGGAGCCGGCCGAGCGCACCCGGACGCGATCGCCGGCCAGGTGGACGAGAAAGGCTGCGGCCATCTGGGAGCGGCCGGCGTTGTGCACGCACACGAACAGCACCTGCGGCAGCCGCCCGTGCGGGCCGGGCTGATCAGGCTGGTCGGGCTGGTCGGGCTGGTCGGGCTGGTCGGGCTGGTCGGGCTGGTCGGGCACTTGTGTCTCCTATCGGGGCAGGTCGGCCGCGGCCGTCCGGCGTACCTCGTCAGGGGCGGGTGCGGGGCCGGGCCGCGGGGTGGCCGGATACAGCAGGGCCAGCAGCAGGCCGCCGAGCGCGGCCCCGGCCAGCTGGGCGGCGATGAAGCCGGGCACCGAGGCGGGCGCGATCCCGGCGAAGGTGTCGGTGACGGCCCGGCCCAGGGTGACGGCCGGGTTGGCGAAGCTCGTGCTGGAGGTGAACCAGTAGGCGGCGCCGATGTAGCCGCCGACCGCGACCGGCGCCAGTCTCGCGCGGTCCTGCCGGGCCAGGGCGAAGACGACCACGATGAGCCCTGCGGTGGCGACCGCCTCGCCCAGCAGCAGGTGCGGCGCCGAGCGGTCCCGGGCGGAGAGCTGGACGGCGGGCAGCGCGAACATCGCGTTGGCCAGCACCGCCCCGGTGACGGCTCCGGCCGTCTGGGCGGGCAGGTAGGCGGCCAGGTCCCGGCCGCGCACGGCCGCAACCGGCTCGCGGCGGGTCAGGAGCCAGGCGGCCAGGGAGACGACCGGGTTGAAGTGCGCTCCGGACACCGGCGCGAACACCGTGATGAGCACGGCCAGGCCCGCCGCGGTGGCCAGGCTGTTGGCCAGCAGTTGCACGCCCACGTCGCCTGACAGGCCGGCGGCCATGATGCCGGAGCCGACCAGCACGGCCACCAGGGCGGCGGTGCCGGTGAACTCGGCCAGCGCCCGGCGCGCGATCGTGTTCGCGCTGCTTGCTCCGGGCGGGCTCACCGCTCGGCCAGGGTGAGCGTCTCGCTCGGGGCGAGCGTCTCGGGCAGGGTGAGCGTCTCGGGCAGGGCGAGCACGCCCGTGAGGCGCTTGAGCGTGGCCGGGATGATCCAGTAGTAGACCCAGGTGCCGCGCCGCTGGCTGTCGATCAGCCCGGCCTCGCGCAGCACCTTCAGGTGGTGGGAGATGGTCGGCGCGGTGACCGTGAACGCTCCGGTCAGCTCGCACACGCACACCCCCGCGCCGGCCACCCGGCTGCCCTCGTGCGCGCCGATCAGCGACAGCAGCCGCACCCGGATCGGGTCACCGAGGGCCTTGAACACCCGCGCCAGGTCGGCCGCCTCCGCCTCGCCGACCGGCTCGGCGACCAGGGGCGCGCAGCATCCGGAGCCGAGCACCGGCAACTCCTGCTTCGACATATCTCTAATTTGACAGATTCCTAAGCAGAGGCGCAAACTCGGGACTGCTTAGACGTCCGTCGAATCAAGATCGGAGATCGTCATGTCCCGCGTCCAGCTCGCCCTGCGCGTCGCCGACCTGGAAGGCTCGATCACCTTCTACTCCAAGCTGTTCGGCACCGAACCGGCCAAGCGCCGCCCCGGCTACGCCAACTTCGCCATCGCCGAGCCGCCGCTCAAGCTGGTGCTCATCGAGGGAGAGGGGGGCGAGCCCACCCGGATGGACCATCTGGGGGTCGAGGTCGACGACACCGCCCAGGTCACCGCCGCCACCCAGCGGCTGAAGGATGCCGGGCTGGCCACCTTCGAGGAGAACGACACCACCTGCTGCTACGCCCTTCAGGACAAGGTGTGGGTGCACGGGCCGGGCGCCGAGCCGTGGGAGGTGTACGTGGTCAAGGCCGAGGCCGAATCGATGACCGAGCAGAACGACTCCGTCTGCTGCGCCACGTCCGAGACCGTGAGCCGAGCGGCGGCCGCCGAGCAGGCGACGGCCGGGACCGGCCAGGACGCCGGACAGGCCCAGCGGCCGGCCTGCTGCTGACAGCCCTTGCGCCCGGAGGGGCACGCGAACGCCCGCGCCCCTCCGTGACTCAGAATCGCCTGATCACCGCGATGAAGCTTGCGGGACGAGCCCGTCTCTCCCGCAGCTGCCACTGGCCACCACTCTTCGGTCAGCGGCTCGCGAGATGCAGCCGGCCGCGCAGGTAGCGGCTCCCGCAACGCTGCGGGAGCCGTCCTCGGTGGCGGGCCGCCGCTCCTGGATGTGGGGTGACGTGCCCGCGGCTCGTGCGCGGGCCTCCTTCGGGGTGGCGGCGTCGCCGTACGGGCACGGGCGACCTACGGGCCGGTGCAGGCGAAGCACGAGGTTCGCCGTTTCGGCGACCGGCCGCTCCGGGACGGGATCACCGTCGGCTCAGCCCCGGGGGTACCCTGGGCGCGTCCCGCGCCGGCTCAGGGCAGCGCGTAACCGAGGAGTTGCTCGTACGCCAGGCCCTCGCAGTCCGCCTGGTCGGTGACGAGGTGGTCGCCGTTCGAGGTGAGACGGCAGCGGTGTAGCGCGACCGAGCCGGCCACCTGGCTGGTGTAGATGTGGCCGACCGGCCCCATCGCGAACTGGCCCTCGCAACCGGGATCGCGGCTCAGCATGGTGTGGTCGCCCACCTTGCACTCGTACAACGGCACGGTGCCGGAGGCCGGGTTGCGCAGCAGCTTCCATGCGCGCTCCTGGGTGAAGCCGGGCGGCAGTAGCCGGGAGGTGGCCACGTGACCTCTGACCGCGTGGTAGCCGCGGCGCAGCTGGGTGTGGGGAAGCAGTTCGAAGCCGCACGACAGCCGCGGGGGCGACAGGTCGTTGCGGTTGGCCAGTGCCCACGTCGACCAGGCCGGCTTGGCGGAGCCGTCGGTACGGCGCAGGCCCACGCCCAGCCCGGCCGCCGTCTCGTCCGGGTGGTCGGTCATGCGGTGCCAGATGTAGCTCTCGATGCCCGGCGTGCCGAGGACGTTGCGGAAGGAATTGCACAACTGCGATGCTTGCGCCGACTCCGACGAAGGCGGCAGCGAGTTGACGCCGCTCTCGGTGAGCTGCACCTGCCAGGCCGACGGCGTGTTCGGGAACTGCTGCCGCAGCCAGCCCACCAGCACGCCGATGTTGCCGTAGGTGACCCGGGGAAAGTCGTCGGCGGAGAACTGGGGCGCCAGCAGGTTGGGCGGATAGGGGTGGTAGGCGACCCGCCAGGCGCGGGCGCCGGCCCGCGCCGCGAGGCCCCTGAGCACGGTCATGCCCGACAGCTTCGCCTCCGAGGCGGCCGGCTGGTCGTAGGCGGTGCCGAAGTGGTGGTCGAGCGAGGTGAGCACCTTGGCGGTGGGCTGCTGGGCGAGGACCGCGTCGTAGGCGGCGTTGTAGGTGGCGGCGATGGCGTCCAGCCAGGCGGTGGTGTTGCACGTGGTGCCCTGGCCGCAGCCGATGTCGAACCAGGTGTTGCTGTTGACCTCGTTCATGACGACGAAGTCGGCGATGCGGCCGTTGCCGTGCCGGCCGTCGTAGCGCTGGGCCAGCATGCCGGCGAACCGTCCGTACTCGGCGGGATCGTTCGGCACGCAGAACATCTCGAAGCCGGCGGCGGCCGGCGTGCACGTGCGGCCCTGGCGGGCCCAGGCCGGGGTGCCGTAGACGACGGCGGTGACGACGAGACCCCTGCTGGTCCAGTCCCTGATGGCGGCGTCGACGGCGGTGCTGACGGTGTAGCAGCGTCCGCCGAACTCCTGCGTGCCCGCCGCGCACGGCGGGGCCTTGACGCTGGGCTCCCAGTCGGCCCAGACGAGGTTCATGGCGACGCCGCCGGCGTTGTTGCCGGCGATCTCGTCCTTGTCGGGCCAGAAGTCGGGCTGCAGGCCCTTGATCCGGTAGTCGGAGCGGGTCGGGTACGGCAGCGCGGCCGAGGCGGCGGCCGGGACTGCGGGGAGGACGAGTAAGAGGGCGGCGGCGAGACGGACAACCCAACGCATGGGACCTCCTGGATTTAAACGTCTCAACAATGAGGCCCGGAAGGCCGCCGATCAAGCCCCTGTCTTCAGCGGGAACTGCTTCTTGAAACGTGTCTAGGTACTTGTGGACGCTCTGACCATGAGCGATGGCTGGAACACGATCTCCTGGTGCCAGTGGTTCGCGTCGCCGCGAGCGTCGGTGAGCAGCAGTTCGGCGGCCGCCTGGCCGAGCTGCTGCTTGGGCTGGCGAATCGAGGTCAGCGAGGGTGACAGCAGCGCCGCGAACTCCACGTCGTCGTAGCCCATGACCGCCATGTCGCGCGGCACGCCGATGCCGCGCGACTCCAGCCCGCGCAGCGCGCCCAGCGCCACCGTGTCGTTGACGCAGAACAGCGCCGTCGGACGCCCCTTCCCGCCCAGGCGCAGCCGCTCCAGCGCGGCCTCGCCCTCATGGGGGGTGAGTGCGGGCAGGGTGATCTCGGTGATCACCTCCTCGGGGTCGAGCCCGGCGGCGCGCACCGCCTTGACCAGCCCCTCCCGCCGGTCGGCGCACTGCCGCACGATCGACGGGCCGTTGAGGAAGGCGATGCGCCGGTGCCCGAGGGACAGCAGGTGGGCGCCCGCCAGCTCGCCGCCCCTGACGTTGTCGACCGCGACCGCGCACAGTTGCGAGTCGGCCCCCGGCCGGTCGAGCAGCACCACGCCGACGCCGCGCCCGCGTAGCTCCACCAGGTGGGAGATGTCGGGCCCGGCGGGCGTGATGAGGATGCCGGGCACCCGGTGCTGCTCCAGGACCTGGAGGTAGTAGGCCTCCTTCTCGAGCGAGTCGCTGGAGCTGCAGAGCATCAGGAGCAGATGCTCCTGCGACAGCCTGGTCTCGATGCCGGGCAGCACCTCGCTGAAGAACGGATTCCCTATGTCGCGCACCATCACGCCCACCGACCGGCCGGTGCCGCCGCGCAGCTGCCGGGCGGGTGCGCTGGGCACGAACCCGAGCGTCTTGATGGAGGCGCGGACCCGGCGCAACGTCCGCTCGGCGACGAGTTCGGGCCGGTTGAGCGCGTTGGAGACCGTTCCCACGGACACGCCGGCGTGGGCCGCGACGTCGACCATGCTGAGCCGCCGACGCTCGGCCGGCTTGTGGATGTCGGTCACCGACGGGCAGCCCTTCTCGTCACCTGGCAGAGGCCGTCAGTGTACCTCTTGAAATGTTTCAGTTAGACGACGGTTCCGTGTCCTGCATGTGTGAGGGCATTGACGTGACTAGCTCGTGCTGCTTACGGTGCGCTGTACTTAAAAGGTTTCAATTCCTCTTTGGGAGCCCTCTCATGCAGCTCGCCGTGACCGACATGCGCGTGGCAGGACTGGCCGAACCCCTTGGCCTCGACGTGAGCGCGCCGGAGTTCTCCTGGCGGATCACCGGTGCCGGGCGGGGGCGGGCGCAGAGCGCGTACCGGTTGATCGTGGCGGAGGAGTGCGACCCGGCGGCCGAGGGCGCCGAGCGGGTGTGGGACAGCGGCGTTGTGACCTCGCCTGCCACGTACGACCTGCCGTACGGCGGCGCGGCCCTGCGGCCGCGGACGCGTTACCAGTGGCGGGTCATGGTGGCCGACGAGAGCGGCACGTGGTCCGGCTGGAGCCCGGCGCACTGGTTCGAGACCGGCCTCGGCGACGCCACCGGATGGACGGCGGGCTGGATCGGCACGCCCGTGGTGCCCGGCTCGGAGCGTCTGCCCTCGCTGGAGAACGTGCCGCGCATCTGGGTCGCCGACCGGCTGGGGCCCTCCCCCTCGCCGACGGGGGCGTTCCGGACCCGGTTCACGGTGGCTGGCGGCGCTCGGCCGCTGTCGGCCTGGCTGGTGATCGGCGGCGGCGACAGCACCGACGACAACACCGGCGACACCGGCGACACCGCCGGCGACAACACCGGCGGCGGCACCGAGGCGTACGTCAACGGGATGCCGGTCGCCGGGGAACGGCGGGACGGGGCGTTCGTGGCCGACGCGGGCGATCTGGTGGCCTCCGGGGAGAACGTGCTCGCCATCAAGGCCGCCGGGCCGGGACTGTGCGTGCGGCTGGAGGTCGTGGTCGAGGGCCGGCCGGCGCTGCCGCAGCTCGTGCCGGTGGCCGGGGAGAGCACGGTCACCGTCACGTCCGGCGGCCGGTGGCGGGCCGTCGCCGACCCCGGGCACGGGTTCGAGCAGCCCGGCTTCGACGACGCGGCGTGGCCGCTGGCCGAGGAGGCCGGGCTGCACGGCGACCCGCCGCTCGGCCGCGAGCCGATCGGCGACCGGCCAAGCCCGTACCTGCGGCGCGAGTTCGGCGTGCCGTCGCCGGTGCGCAGGGCCCGGCTGTACGCCACCGCGCTCGGCGTCTACGAGGTCCACCTGAACGGCACCCGGGTGGGCGCCGACCACCTGGCCCCCGGCTGGACCGACTACCGCCATCGCATCACGTACCAGACCTATGACGTCACGGCGCTGGTGTCGGAGGGACGCAACGCGCTCGGCGCGGTCCTGGCCGACGGCTGGTACGCGGGCAACATCAGCTGGTTCGGCTCCTTCCAGTACGGCCGCCGCCTGGCCTTCCGCGCGGAGCTGGAGATCCTGCACGACGACGGCACCCTCACCCGGGTCGGCACCGACCCCGAGTGGCGGGCGTCCTCGGGCGCGATCCGCTACGCCGACCTGCAGAACGGCGAGCGGCAGGACCTGGCCGCCGAGCCGCTCGGCTGGAGCGCGGCCGGGTTCGACGAGTCGGGCTGGCTGCCCGTCGTGCCCGTGAGCCCGCCCGCCGGCCGGCTGACCGCCGCCGTCGCGCCGCCGATCCGGGTGCACGAGGAGCTGGAGCCGGTGGCGGTGTGGGAGCGGCGCCCCGGCGTGTGGATCGCCGACTTCGGGCAGAACCTGGTGGGCTGGGTCCGGCTCACCGGCCGCGCCGGGCGCGAGCGGCCCGTAGTGCTGCGGCACGCGGAGGTCCTCGACCACGAGGGCGGGCTGCATCTGGCCAACCTGCGCTCGGCCCGCGCCACGGACGAGTTCCTGCCTCGCGGGGACGGACCTGAGACCTTCGAGCCGAGGTTCACCTTCCACGGCTTCCGCTACGTCGAGGTGTCGGGGCTGCGCGCGGCCCCGGAGGCGATCACCGCCAGGGTGGCCCACGCGGCGATGGCGCCCGCCGGGGAGTTCACCTGCTCCGACGAGCGGCTGAACCGGCTGCAGCGCAACATCGTGTGGGGGCAGCGGGGCAACTTCCTGGCCGTCCCCACCGACTGCCCGCAGCGGGACGAGCGGCTCGGCTGGACGGGCGACATCTGGGCCTTCGCACCGACCGCGCTGTTCAACTACGACGCCGCCGCGTTTCTGCGGAGCTGGCTGACCGACGTGATCGACGCGCAGGGCGACGACGGCGCGGTCACCCACGTGGTGCCGGACGTGCTGTCCGGCCGCGGCCTGTCGCCCAGCGCCAGGGAGGCGGGCTCGCCCGGCTGGGGCGACGCGCTGGTGCTGCTGCCGTGGGCGCTGCACCGGCTGCGCGGTGACACCGGGGTGGTGGCGGCCTGTTTCGAGCCGATGCTGCGCTGGCTGGCGTACCTGGACAAACGCTCCGACGGCGGGATCTTCCCCGAGGAGGGCTTCGGCGACTGGCTGTCCATCGGCGCGGAGACCCCCAAGCGGCTCGTCGGCACCGCGATCTTCGCGTTGTCCGCCCGGCAGCTCGCGGGGCTCGCCGCCGCGCTGGACCGCGACGCGGACGAGCGGGCCTGCCTGGAGCTGTACGAGCACGTCCGGCGGGCGTTCCGGGCGGCCTTCGTCGAGGGGCCCGGCGTGCTGGCGAGCGGGACGCAGACCGCGTACGTGCTGGCCATCACGGCCGGGCTGCTGGAGGAGCACGAGCTGCCCCGGGCCGCGGCCCGGCTCGCCGGCGACATCGAGGCGCGGGGGGACCACCTGTCGACCGGGTTTCTCGGCACGCCGTACCTCCTGGACGCGCTCACCTCGACCGGGCGGCTGGACGTGGCCTACCGGCTGCTCACCCAGGACAGCTTCCCGTCCTGGCTCTACCCGGTCGTGCACGGCGACGCGACGACCATGTGGGAGCGCTGGGACTCCTGGAGCCACCACCGCGGGCTGCAGGACCCGGGCATGAACTCCTTCAACCACTACGCCTACGGGGCGGTCGGCGACTGGATGTACCGGACGGTCGGCGGCCTGGCCCCGGGGTCGCCGGGATACGCCGACGTCGTCGTGCGCCCCCGCCCCGGCGGCGGCATCGGCTGGGCGAGGACTTCGCACCGCACCAGGCACGGCCGGGTGGAGATCTCCTGGCGGCTGGCGGACGGCGGCTTCGCCCTGGACGTCGTCGTGCCGCCCAACACCCGCGCCGAGGTGCACGTGCCCGCCCCGCCGGAGCGCGTGACCGAGGGCGGCCGACCGGCGGCCGAGGCGGAGTGCGTGAGCTTCGACCGGCTCGACGACGGTGCCGCGGTCTACCGGGTCGGCTCGGGCTCCTACGCCTTCCGTACCTCCTGAAAGGCCTTCCATCGTGACCAGCACCAAGGCGCGCCGCCGGATCCCGTGGAGCGTCTATCTCGTCCTCCTGCCCACCTTCGCGCTGCTCGCGGCGTTCGCGTACTATCCCGCGCTCAACGGCATGGTGCACTCGCTCTTCGAGTGGCGGCCCGGCTTCGACTCGCCCTTCGTCGGCTTCGAGAACTACCGGACGATGCTCGGCGACGACCTGTGGTGGGCCTCCTTCCGCAACATCGGCGTCATCTTCGTCTGGGCCGTCACGCTCATGTGGGTGTTCCCGCTGCTGGCCGCCGAGCTGGTGATGTCGCTGTCCAGCGAGCGGCTGCGCTTCGTGTTCCGCACGCTGCTCATCCTCCCGCTGGCCTTCCCCGCCGTGGTCAACGTGCTGCTGTGGCAGTTCATGTACGACCCGCGCGACGGCGTCGTGAACAGCCTGCTGCGCGCCGTCGGCCTGGACGGGCTGGCGGGCAACTGGATCGGCGACCCCGACACCGCGCTCGTCGCCCTGATGACGATCGGCTTCCCGTGGGTGGCGAGCCTGCCGTTCCTCGTCTTCCTGTCGGCCTTGCAGAACGTGCCGGCGGAGATCTACCAGGCCGCCGAGGTGGACGGCGCCGGCCGGCTGCGCCGCTTCTGGAGCATCGACCTGCCGATGATGTTCCGCGACGTCAAGCTGCTGTTCGTGCTGGCCGTGATCTCGGTCCTGCAGTACGGCATGCAGGCGCACATCATGACCGGAGGCGGCCCCGACAACGCCACGCAGGTGCCCGTCCTGCGCATGCTCGACGCGGCCTTCCTGGACACGAGCTGGGGTTACGCGGCCACGCTCGGCACCGTGCTGTTCGCGCTGACGCTCGGGGTGAGCCTGGTCGCGCTGGTGCTCGGCAGGAAGGCGGAGGCATGAGCCGCACCCGCAGGATCGACCTGGTGGCCGGCGCGCTGCTGGCGGTGCTGGCCTTCGCCGGGCTGTTCCCGTACCTGTTCATGCTCGCCGCCTCGGTCAAGGACAACGAGCAGTTCTTCACCAGCTACTGGGCGCCCGCCTGGCCGCTGCACCTGGACAACTACGCGGCGGCCTGGGAGCAGGTCAGCCCGTACCTGTTCACCTCGTTCGTGGTGGCGGGGCTGGCCATCGCCGGCACGATGGTGCTGGCCCCGGCCGCGGCGTTCGTGTTCGCCCGGTACCGCTTCCCGGGCCGCACCGTCCTGTTCGGGATGGTCGCGGCGCTGCTGATGGTGCCCTCGATCACCAGCCTGATCCCGCTGTTCGTGCTGATGCGCGACCTCGGCATCCTGGACAGCCGGCTGGTGCTGATCGTCCCGCACGTCACCGCGAACACGGTGTTCGGCATCGTCGTCATGCGCACGTACATGGCGCAGATCCCGGAGGAGATCTTCGAGGCGGCGCGGGTGGACGGGGCGGGCGGCGTCCGGCTGTTCCTGGCCTTCATGCTGCCGCTGGCCCGGCCGGTCATCGGCACCGTGGCGCTGATGACGGTGCTGGGCGTGTGGAACGACTACTTCTGGCCGCTGCTCACGGTGCAGACCGACGAGTTCCGGACGATCCCCGCCGGGCTGGCCTTCTTCGCCGGTCAGAACGCGCAGCAGTGGGGCCCGCTGTTCGCGGGATACGTGCTGGCCAGCCTGCCGCTGGTGGTGCTGTTCACGTTCCTGTCCAAGTGGTTCCTGGCGGGCATCCAGGGCGGCGTCGTCTCCGGCAAGTGATTGAAACGTATCAACCAAGAAAGGAACCTGCTCTCATGCGAACACCCCCCAAGGGCGGGCTGGCGGCTGCCGCGATGCTGCTCGCGCTGACCGGCTGCGGCCTGCTGGGCCCGGGCGGCTCGTCCGGTCCCGGGACCGAAGGCAAGGTCACGATCACCCTGGCCGGCCCCAACCAGTGGAACGCCAGCGGCAGCAGCTTCGGCCCCGCCTGGGAATCGCTCGTGGACTCCTTCGAGAAGCGCGAGCCCGGCATCGAGGTCAAGACGCAGGTGCTGCCGCTCGACGGCTTCATGCAGACGATCACCACCCAGCTCGCCGCCGGCACCGCGCCCGAGCTGGTCTTCAACCAGCCGCCGCACAAGGCGCACGAGGTGCACGCGCTCGACGCCGAGCTGCAGAAGCCCAACCCGTACGTGCCGGGCAACCAGCGCTGGATCGACGTGTTCCGCAAGGAGTACTTCGGCCCAGCCGTCTCCAAGGCGCTCAGCAAGGAGAGCGGCAAGCTGGAGTACATCCCGTTCAACCTGGTCGCGATCGGCCTGTTCTACAACAAGGACGCCTTCGCCAAGGCGGGCATCGACCAGCCCCCGGCCACCTGGGAGGACTTCAGGAGCGCCTGCGCGAAACTGAAGGACGCCGGCTTCGACCCGGTCGCCCTCGACAA
The DNA here is from genome assembly GCF_024172165.1 of Nonomuraea thailandensis. Lineage (GTDB taxonomy): Bacteria > Actinomycetota > Actinomycetes > Streptosporangiales > Streptosporangiaceae > Nonomuraea > Nonomuraea thailandensis. The sequence continues at coordinate 5,128,167 of NZ_JAMZEB010000002.1, forward strand.
GGGCGGCCTGGCCGCGGGCTGGACGTGGGAGGCGGTCAGCACCCAGCTCATCGACAAGTACCACGACGAGTGGAACGTCTTCGACGCCACCGGCAAGCCCGGCAAGGCGCCGACCGTGACCGAGAAGTCGATGAGCAAGGTGATCAAGGAGGGCAGGCTCACCACCAAGACGCCCGAGGTGGCCGAGTCGCTCAAGCTCTACAAGGAGTTCTTCGACTGCGGCACGCCCAACTGGACGGGCGTGGCCGACGGCGGCGCGACGGTGGGCTACCGCGACTTCGTCTCCGGCAAGGCCGCCATGTCGTGGGGCACCGACTTCGCCTTCGAGGCGCTGAAGAAGGACGCGAAGTTCGCGCTCGCCACGATGCCGTTCCCGACGATCACCAAGGCGAGCTCGCCGCTGTCGTCCGACGCGCCGGCCCGCTACGGCGCGTCGATCGGCGGCACCAGCTACATGATCCCCTCGACGGTCAAGGACGAGAAGTACGCGGCCGCGATCAAGTTCCTCCAGTACATGAGCTCGCCGGCGGTCAAGCCCTGGCTGGACGCGACCGGCGGCCTGCCCGCCATCGAGGGCGTCGAGCCGTCGGCCGAGACCGCCGGGCTGATGGAGGGCGAGTGGGGCAAGCCGTTCCGGGTGACGGCGCTGCCGGGCGGGCCCGAGGGCACCTCGTTCCGCGACGTGTTCGACGGTTACCTCCTGGGCGAGCGCTCGCTGGAGGAGGAGCTGGCCGACCTCGCCAAGTGGTGGGACCGCGGCATCGAGGCGGGGATCAAGAAGAACGCCTGGGGCGACGAGGACTGGGCCAAGTAGGAGGACATGACGATGCGTTTATTGATCGCCCTGACGCTGGCGATGCTCTGCGTCAGTGTGCCCGCCCATGCGGCGGTGGAAGGCGGGGTGAGCGGGGTCGAGGTCGGCGAGAGCACGATCACGGTCACCGGCACCGCCTCAGGACCGGCCGAGCTGTACGCGCTGGACACCTGGCAGGACACGCACTCCGGGGAGGAACCGGTCGCGACCGTCGGAGCGGGCGAGTTCCGCGTCGAGGTGCCGCGGATGGACGGGGACCAGGACCGGCTCTACGACAAGTTCCTGGCGGTGGGCGCCGGCGGCCCGCTGGGTGAGGTGCACTACGCCGACAAGCTGAGCTTCGCCGCCGCCAGCCAGACCCCGTACCCGGAGCTGCCGGGCAAGAAGGGTCTGCAGGTGCAGATGACCGACGACGCCGAGGAGATCGGCGTCCAGCACGCCGGCATCAACCTGGCCCTCGACTCGGTCATGATGGCCGGGCCGGGCGCGCCGGGCAACACCATCGAGTTCGTCTCGCAGGGCAACACCTACTACTTCGACCGCGGCGCCGTCGCCGGGCTGGACGCCCAGGTCAAGCCGCTGTCGGACAACGGCGTGCTGGTCAACCTGATCGTGCTCGTCTACAACAGCGGCGCCGCCAACTCGGCCGCCCGCAAGCTCATCCACCCCGACGCCGAGCTGGGCAAGGGCACGGTGTACGCGTTCAACACCAAGACGGCCGAGGGCGAGGCGTACTTCACGGCCGCCATGGAGTTCTTCGCCCAGCGCTACAGCCAGGCGGACGAGCGGTACGGCAGGGCGTGGGGCTGGATCGTGGGCAACGAGATCGACGCCCAGCAGTTCTGGTACAACATGGGCCCGCAGGACCGCGACGTCTTCCTGGAGCAGTACACCAAGGCGATGCGGCTGACCTCGCAGGCCGTGCGCAAGGCCGACGCCAACGCCCGCGTCTACACGTCGCTGACCCACTTCTGGACGGGCGCCGCCAACGACGACCCGAAGTACACCTACAAGGGCCGCGACGTCGTGGACGGCCTCAACGCGCTCACCAAGCGGCAGGGCGACTTCGCCTGGAACATCGCCTACCACCCGTACCCGGAGAACCTGTTCAACCCGGCGTTCTGGAACGACAAGACCGCCACGGACAGTTTCGACACGATGCGGATCACCTTCAAGAACATCGAGCTGCTGCCGCGCTACCTGGCCCAGGAGCACCTGACCTACGGCGGCGAGCGGCGCCGGGTGATCCTGTCCGAGCAGGGGCTGAACTCCCAGGACTACTCCGCCAAGGAGCTGGAGCTGCAGGCCGCCGCCTACGCGTACGCCTACTACAAGGTCGCCTTCGCCGACGGCATCGACTCCTTCATCCTGCACCGGCACGTCGACCACAAGCAGGAGGGCGGGCTCCGGCTCGGCCTGTGGACGTGGGACGAGGAGCACAGCGCGCCGTCCAACGCGGGCGAGCGCAAGCCGGTCCACGAGGTGTTCGCCGCGATCGACACCGAGCGGTCGCTGGAGGTGACCGAGTTCGCCAAGAAGATCATCGGCATCTCCGACTGGAAGGACGTCATCCCCGGATTCGACCCGGCCGCGCTGGCGGTGCGCGAGCCCCCGGCCACCGTCGGGACGCAGCTCGACGCCAAGCCGGTGGCCGAGCGGGTGATCTCCGGCTTCGAGAGCGACACCGGCGGCTGGCGGCCCTCCGACAACGCCGCCGCCGTGGAACGGGTGGCCGTGGACGGCGGGCACGCGCTGCGCGTGCGCTTCGATCGCGACCTGCCCGGCTGGTCGCAGTACGCCAAGTCGTACAAGGGCGCCGACGTGCTGTTCGGCCAGCCGCTCGACGCCTCCCGCACGACGCAGCTCTCCGTGTCGATCCGGGTGCCCGAGAGCGCCGATGACGGCTTCGAGCCGGGCAACGTCTTCACCGCCAAGATCCGCGCGTACGGGCGCGACGGCGCGGTGGCGGAGGGCGTCGGCGCGATCGACCCGGCGCTCGGCTGGAACCGGCTCACGCTCGACCTGTCCCGCTGGGCCCCGCGGGCCGCGATCTCCCGGGTCAAGGTCTGGGTGCGGGGCTCGGTGGGCTCGGACTGGGCGGGCTCGTACGAGATCGACCGGCTGAGCCTGGCCGCGGTGGCGCTGCCCGGCAAGGACCGGCGCAACGCCGAGGTGACCGCGGCCACCGGCGAGCGCGGGCGGATCGGCTCCACGGTGGCCTTCACCGTGACCAACCGGGACGTGCTGCCGATGGCCGGCAAGGTGCGGCTCACCACGTGCGACGGGGTGGCCGTCGATCCGGCCTCCCTCGGCGTGACGGGCCTGCGCACCGGGCAGAGCCGCTCGTTCGACACCACGCTGACCGCGTACGGTCCTGCGAACCAGGACTACCCGGTGGTGTGCGCGTCCTACCTGGGGCACGACCAGCGGGTGACGTTCCGGCTGCCGCCGGAGGCCGCGTACGTGCCGCCCGCCCCCGACGCCTTCGCCAACCAGGAGCTCGCCGACGGCTTCGACCAGGCCGGCGACTACCAGGTGCACCGGGTGGAGCCGGAGAACAAGGAACTGCCGCAGGTGACCTACGCGGGCGGCGCGCTGTCGGCGGCGCACCCGACGGCAGGCTGGTTCGGGTTGATGTCGTCGGGCGTGTCACCCCGCAACCCGGCGTTCAGCACGGCCATCACCATCAAGAAGTTCCAGGGCGACTCCACCGACATGGACACCGTCTACACGGGCCTCGTCAAGGACGGCAAGACGGATGTGGCGGCGTTCTACGTCAACACCCAGAAGTTCGCCGGCTTCGAGGTGCGCGGGGCGCAGGTGCCGGGCGGCCTGGCGGTCTTCGGCGTCAAGCAGGGCGTGAGCATCCCCGACGGCGGCCGCTTCGCGCTGTCGCTGGTGGGGCAGCGGGCGGCGATGTACGCCGACACCGGCTCCGGCTGGGAACTCGTCACCGCCGCCACGCTGGAACACCTGCCCGCGCTGTCGGACCCGGAGGTCAGGGCCGGATACAGCTACGGCTTCGGCGTCCGCGGCGACGCCGGCTCCAGCGCGCTGGTGCTCGACGCGGTGGAAGGCCGCAGCATCTCCTGACAGGCACACCCGCAGCGCCGTGCCGGCCGACCCGGCACGGCGCTAGGCCCGGCCACCGCATCGATCACGCCTGCCTGGACACACACAGCGCTACCCACTCGACACGTCCTAGTCCGGCGAAGGCTTTCATCCGGTCTCCGAGTACCGCGCAGAACCGATCCACCGTCCCTCATGAAGCGCTTCCTCCCCCGCATCAGCAGCCGGTGGCGGAGGTTATTGCCGGGCAGCCGGGACAGGAAGGGCCGGCACGGTGAGGCCCTCCGCAGGCGGCCGGCATCGTCGCCGTGCCGTCGAGACCGAAGAGTATGTCGCGATGCTGCACCGCATGGTGGACGCACTCGCCAGGAGGCTCTCCGACGACCCGGTCGGCCTGGTACATGTAGAGCCCTTGCGTGAGCACCTGCGAGACGCCATGAACATCGCCATCGCACTCAACCAGGAAAAGCCCCGCGGCTACTCCTTCGGAGAACTGGCGAAGATCCTTGGCATGCGGCGGGAATCCGTCTACGTACGCGCCATCAAGGGCCGCGCGCTGCTCGCCGAGATGCGGGCCCGGCTCGGCGTGACCAGCCTGCGCCGGCACCGCGAAGCACGCCTCCAAGAGGCGGCACTCCCGGACCGCCGCCCGGCAGGAGTGCACCACCGAGCAAATCTCAGCTGATCGAGCGCTGTGCGCCGCACCATGGGCTGCACCAGGACAAGCCGCACGGTTCGACTTCACGGCCAGATGCAGTCTCCGGTCGGACCCGATCCACAGGACGGGTGGCTGGCTCGCCACGGCTCCCCCACCCGCGCTCGCCGGATCGCCACAAGAGCCCGGAGCAGCACCGGGCCGTGGAAGAGCTGTACCAGGATCCAGTTCCCATGCGGCCGGACATATGGACGTCACGACACGGCGCCGGCTTGTGTCGAGGCCGCGACAGCGAAGGCGGATCGACCGGCGATGTGGGCCGATCCCGTCAGCGCGCCCGGAAGCGTGTCCATACTCCGTGCGTGGCTGTGAGCTGCGGATTTGTCCGGGGCTTTTGGTCGGTCGACGCCGCTCGCCCAGCCGTGCTGGGCGAGCCCGCCGTGCTCACCTGGTCTTCGACCGGGGCCGGGAGTGGTGGCTGGGCGATCGGGTCACACCTGTGCGGCCAGGGCGGTGTCTTGCCGGTCAGCCGCGGTCGTCCGTTCGAGCCTGCCGCCGCGCAGGGCGAGGATGGCGGCCAGCGCGACGAGCGCGCCGGTGACGCCCAGCAGGGGGATGACGACTGCGGCGGCCTCGGCGTGGGCGGCGGCAGGCCCGCGCAGGGGCGTCTCCCGGCCGATCACCGAGCTGTAGGCGGTGCCCCCGACGGCGAGCGCGACCGAACCGCCGATCTGGCGGAAGAACGTGAGGTTGGCCGAGGCCATGCCGATGTGCCGGGGCGGCACGGCTTGCTGGACCGCCACGGTCAGGCCGGAGAGCATGGGGCCCATGCCGAGCCCGATCAGCGCCATCCATCCGGCCAGGAGCCAGCCGGAGGTGGCGGTCGTCAGGTTCGCGCACAGCCAAGTGCCCGCGACCAGCAGGAACGGGGCCATGGCCAGCCATGGCTTGAGCAGGCTGGTGCGGCTCATCAGCGCGCCCATGAGGACGCTGCCGAGGACCATGGCCATGGTAAGGGGGTAGATGCGCGTCCCGGACTCGGTGGCGCTGGCCGTGAGGGCTTCCTGGAAGTAGCGGGGCAGGAACACCACCCCGGCGTACATGCAGAACGCGGTGCAGAACGAGATCACCATCACCAGTGTGTAGTCGCGGTTGGCGAACAGGTGCAGCGGCATGATCGGATGGGCGGCCCGTCGCTCCACGAGCACGAACATCACCAGCAGCGCCAGCGCGGCCAGGATGGGTAGCGCGACGGGCGCGCTCGTCCAGGTGTTGCCGCCATCGCCCTTCTGGGTGAGCCCGATGAGCAGGGCGCTGACGGCGACGGTGAAGACGGCGATGCCGAGGTAGTCGGGGCGTCCGCCGCCGGTGCCCGGCAGCCGGGGCAGCCGCAGGACGACGATCGCCATCAGGGCGAGGCCGAGCGGCACGTTTACCAGGAAGGCCCAGCGCCAGCTCGCCTGGTCGGTGAAGACGCCGCCGATGAACGGGCCGGCGAGGAAACTTAGCGCCATCACCCCGCCGAGCGCGCCCTGTACGCGAGCGCTGCGGTCCGGCGGGAACAGGTCGAGCACCAGCGCCATGGACAGCGGCATCAGCGCGCCCGCCCCGAGGCCCTGCAACGCCCGGAAGGCGATGAGCTGCGGCATGTCCTGCGCCAGGCCGCACAGCACGGACCCGGTGACGAACAGTGCCATGCCGATGAGCAGCAGCGGCTTCCTGCCGTGCTGGTCGGACAGTCTGCCGTACAGCGGCACGGTCACGGTGGCGGTCAGCAGGTAGGCGGTGACCACCCAGGTGTAGAGGGCCGTGCCGCCCAGTTCGGCGGTGATGCGCGGCAGCGCGGTGCCCACGATCGTCTGGTCGAGCATCGCCAGGAACATGCCGCCGACCACGGCGAGCAGGAGGAGCCCGTTCCCACGAGGCTTTATGTCAGCAATCACAGGTTAAGGCTCACATGTAAGTATTGACATGTCAATCCGCAGGTATGCTGAGCCGCATGTCCCTACGGATCGCCCTGCTCGGGCTACTCGACGCGAAAGGCCCGGCGAGCGGCTACGACCTGGCCAAGGCGTTCGAGAGGTCGCTCAATCACGTCTGGCAGGCCGGCCACACCCAGATCTACCCGGAGCTGGTGAAGATGGCCGACGACGGCCTGGTGGAGGTCGAGTCGGAGGGCGCGCGCGGGCGCAAGATCTACGCGATTACGCGTGAGGGCACGGCGTGGCTGCACGAGTGGCTGGTCGGGCACGACCCGTCCACGGTGGTCCGCAGCGAAGCGGCGCTGAAGGCGTTCCTGCTCACCCTCCTCGGCCCTGGCGAGGCGATCGAGGTGGTCACTCAGATCAAGGCCCACGCTCAGGCGCGCCTCACCGGGCTGGAGTGCCTGGGGACTCCGGCGTCGGAGGCGTTCACCGGACGGTTCGCCCTGGACCTCGGGCGCCGGCAGGCGCAGGCGATGATCGACTGGGCTAACGCGACGCTGGCGACACTCGAGGGGAGGAGGGTGCCGGGCGCCTCTCAAGGGGCATAGCCCGGCACCGGTCTCAGCGCCTTGGCGTGTGAGGTCGAGAGTCGAGCAGGTACTGAGCCCTCACACCGCCATTTGAGGCTCCCGTCAATCAGCGCGTTGCCTGACGACTCACGCGCCGTGCCCAGTTCCGTCCAGATCGTGATGCACTCCAGACTCTCGTTATTTATCCGGTATCCATGCGGCAGTTCGTCCAGCGCTCGATGCGGGCGAAGAGGCCCTCGACGCGGGGGCGGTGACGGTCGATCCGGTAGGTGTCGCCCTTCACCGTCCGCGCGGGCAGCCTCTCGTGCGCCCAGTCCACCCGCGGCGGTCTCTCCCTCCACCCGCTTCTTCGCGGCGAGCACCGGGACCAGCTGCGCCACAGCGCCGCCACCCACCTGGGCGAAGCCGAAGTCCCGCTGCAGCTCATCATGGGCAAGACCCGGCACAGGAACCCCCGCACCACCCTGCGCTACGTCCAACCCGGCGCCGAAGCCATCGCCAAGGTCACCGAGGTCCTGGCACCCCGCCGCCGTACCCACTGATCAACCGACTGGCGGCCGAGCGGAGCTGCGGGTGCGAGTCGCGAACCGATTCAGCGGGCCGGACACACACGGTGATGGAAATTACGGAGAGTTACTTTGGGGCTGGTTGCGCCGACCCGGGTGAAGCCCCGTGAGGAGCGCCTTCCGCCAGGATCTGACCCATCGGCCGGCCGACCGCTGGTCCTCGACGCCCTGCCTCGTTGAACGACGATGACCTCCCCTGCACCCGGCCTCACGCCGATCACCGAAGTCGCCGGGCGGTGTGGCCGTCGAGAACTCGATCCGCTCCTTCGGGAAACAGCGGGCATGACACGAACACCATCGGCGGAAATGATCGAGGCGGACGACGCCGAGCTCATCCGCCGGTCAATCGATGATCCGGAGCAGTTTGCCCGGATTGTTCGACCGCCACGTCGAGCAGATCCACCGCTATGCCGCGCGACGGCTTGGGGCTCAGGCCGCCGATGACATGCCCGCGGAGACATTCCTGACGGCTTTCCGCCGCCGCGCCTCCTACGACCACACGCGGCCGCTGGCCAGGCCATGGCTCTACGGCATCGCGACCAACCTCATCGCCAGGCACCGGCGTGACGAGGAACGGTTTCTGCGTGCGCTGTCACGAACCGGCGCGGAGCCACAGCCGGAGCCGATGGCCGATGCCGTGATCGGGCGGGTCGCCGCACAGGGGGAGGACCGCCGCCTCGCAGGGGCGCTGATGGTTCTGTCCAGCGCCGATCGTGACGTGCTGCTGCTGGTGGCGCTGGGAGAGCTGACCTATGAGGAGGTCGCCGAGGCGCGGCGCGCAGCAGGTTGCTGCAAGCCATGCACGAACCGGCCGCCACAGCGCCGGTTCCGTGCCGGGGCGGCGCCGGCCGCGCCTGGCCTGGCGTCTGGCGCTGGCCGCATCGGTCGCGCTGGCCACCGGCGTGGGCGCTCTGGTGGTACGCGGAGGCGAACAAACCGCCGTGATTCCGGTCGCAAGCGTACGAGATCTTGGCGACAAGGCGGCCAGGAGCGCCGCGACCGACCCCGTACGAGATCACGCCATCGCCCGGCAAGTGGCTGTACGTGAAGAACACGATCGCTCCGCTCCGCCAGGAGCCGGAGCCCGAAGTGGATCGCGACAAGCAGGTCACTCTCGAGACCTGGCACAGCCTGGACGGCAAGCAGACCGCGCTGGACGACGGACGAGGCAAGCTCGTCATCGCGCCGGTCGGCCCCGGCGTCACGAGCGCGGACCTGGGCACGGCACCGGTCACCCCGGAGGAGATGATCAGCAGGATCGGGGCGAGCATCGACGCGACCCCCGCCTCGGCGTTCGACGAGGCCCACGTAACGAGACAGGAGCGGATCTTCCTGACGATCTCCTCGTTGCTGAGCGGCCAACCGCTGGCCGCCGACGCGCGAGCCGCGTTGTTCCGGGCGCTGCCTCTGATCCAGGGGGTCGCGGTCAAGCAGGGCGCGGTCGACGCGGCAGGGCGCCACGGCGTCGCGTTCGTCTACACGGGAGCTTACGAGCGCTCCGAGATCATCGTGAGTGCGCAGGACTACCGGTTCCTGGGGACCTACGGCGAGACGGTTGCCGATCGGACCTTCGACCTTCCCGGCGGTGCGACGCATACGGTCAAGGCAGGGATCCCTGTGGCATGGACCGCGCAACTGGCGGCCAAGGTCGTCGGCAAGCCAGGCGCTCGCCCGTAGGGCGGACGGCGTTCGGTCGACGCAGTGAGGCGGGATCAGACTCCGGACGTCCACAGCGCCATGGCCGCAAGACTCTGACGCGGCCGAAGCGGTGGATGCGCCGGAGCGCCGCGCCGGGTGATCTCTGCCTGTGTCCGGCATCGCCTCAACCGCGGCGGGCCGGCGGGGGCCGGCCTGCACCGCCCGCGCGGCGCAGGCCGGGGCCGCGATGATGAGGGTTCTTGAGGTGGTTGAGGGGATGGGGTCCGGGCTTGCGGGACGCTTTCGCCGGTTTCTCCGGACCCTTCGCCCGGGTTTTCCGGACCCTTCCTCCTGGGGAGGGGTCCGGCTTCCCCGGACGCTTCGCGGCCATGTTGCGGGCGAACCGAACGTCGGGGAGGGCCATGGAGCGTCTCATTCCGTCGCAGGCCGGCCAGTGATCAACGCCAGGGCGGCGGCCAGGTCGTGGCTGGTGGGAGCCCGTTCGGGATCGATCAGGTACTGGGACATGACCCCGGTCAGCAGCGCCTGGTAGAAACCGCCCACCGCCCAGGCGTTCGGGTCGGCGGGGTCGAGACCGGCGAGCACCTGGGCCAGGCCGAGGCGGGCATGCTCCAGGCCGGTGGCCAGGTAGGCGCGAGCCTGCTCGGCGTGCTGGACCTGTCCGATGACGTCGAAGGTCGCGGCCCACAGCGGCCGGTGGAGCTCGAAGGACTTGATGATCTGGGCCCAGGCCGCCTCGAAGCGTTGCAGCGGGCCGGCCTTGGGGTCGGCCGCAACGGCGGCCAGCGCCTGGCCGAGGTGCTCGCCCCATTCCTGCGAGGCCTGCGATAGGGCCTCGTTGAGCAGCGCCTCCTTGGAGCCGAAGTGGTAGCCGATGGCCGCCATGCTGACTCCGCCGGCGGCGGCGGTGATGTCACGGATGCTGGTGCGTGCGTAGCCCTTGTCGTACAGGCAGCGCTTGGCCCCAGCGATCAGATCTTCGCGGTTGCCCATGAGATCGGAGCCTACCCCAAGAATCAAACGAACGCCTCAGGCGAGCGCATAAGGCGATCGTCTTATTCGTTCGTCTTGCGCGTTCGCCTAAGTCGGTTGTACTGTTCTCGGCGTCGGAAAGATCACTGATGTGAGGAGTTGGACAGATGACCGGCAAGGACAAGCTCACAGCGGGACTGACAGCCTTGGGCGTGGCAGGGGCGCTCCTGAGCCCCTCGGCGGCGGCCGCGGACAGCGAGGCATTGGTCCGCACCGACCGGGGGCCGGTGCGCGGCATCCTGGCCGAGGACCACCGCTCGTTCCTGGGCATCCCGTACGCCGCCCCGCCCGTGGGCGAGCTGCGCTGGCGGGCGCCCCGCCCCGCCCCGGCCTGGACCCAGCCGCGCCAGGCCACCACTCCCGGCCCCATGTGCGCGCAGACCGGTGACCACCTGGGCGCGGGCAGCACCAGCGAGGACTGCCTGTACCTGAACGTGACCACCCCCCGCACCCGCGCAGAGCAGAAGCTGCCGGTGATGGTGTGGCTCCACGGCGGCAGTTTCAAGGACGGGGCCGGCCACCTGTACGACGCCCGCCGCCTGGCCGTCCAAGGCAACGTGATCGTGGTGAGCGTCAACTACCGGCTCGGCGCCTTCGGCTTCCTGGCCCACCCGGCCCTGCGCGACACCGACGGCCTGTCCGGCAACTACGGGCTGGCCGACCAGCAGGCCGCCTTGCGCTGGGTCCGGCGCAACGCGGCCGCCTTCGGCGGCGACCCGCGCAACGTCACGCTGTTCGGCGAGTCCTCCGGCGCCATCGCTGTCTGCGCCCACCTGGCCGCGCCCGGATCTGCCGGCCTGTTCCACCGCGCCATCCTGCAAAGCGCCCCCTGCACTGCCCCGTGGTCGCCGTCGCTGGCCATGGCCAGCAACCCCCGCCCGCTCGCGCAGGCCGAACGCGACGGCCGAGCCCTGGCCAAGCGCCTGGGCCTCGGCGATTCCGCGACCGCACGGCAGCTGCGCGCGGTCCCGGCCGACAAGCTGCTGCAGGCCGCCTCCGACGTGGCCCAGCCCGGCTTCGGCCCGGCCGTCGGTGGCGCGTTCCTCCCGCTGGACCCGGCCCGCGCGGTGGCCACCGGCCGCTTCGCCCGGGTGCCGGTGCTGTACGGCATCAACCGCCACGAGGAGCGCATGCACGTGTGGGGGCTGGAGATGGCCAAGTACCAAGGTCCGATCCCCGCCGACCGCTACGACGAGGAGGTCCGCGCCGCCTTCGGCGCCAACGCCGACAAGATCCTGGCCCGCTACCCTCTCTCCGCCTACGCCTCGCCCAGCCAGGCGCTGGCCTCCGCGCTGACCGACGCCGAGTACGCCCGCCCCGCCCTCGACACCGGCAAGGCGCTGTCACGGCACACCCGCGCGTACGCCTACGAGTTCGCCGACCCCGCAGCGCCGTGGTTCGCCGCCTTCCCCAAGCCGTACGACATGGGCGCCTACCACGCCGCCGACCTGCCCTACCTGTTCGACGTCGGCTACAACCAGCCCCTCACCGACCCGCAGCGCCACCTGGCCGACCACGTGATCGGCTACTGGACCCGCTTCGCCCGCACCGGCGACCCCAACGGCTCCGGCGCACCCGCCTGGCATCCCTTCACCACCGCACGCCCCCATGTCCAGTCCCTGGCCCCCGGCGATGACGGCATCAAGCCCGCCGACTTCGCCCGCGACCACCGCTACGACTTCTGGACCTCACTGAACAGCTGAGATGTTCGAGAGCTTCCGGCGGCCGCGACATCACGTACGGGCCGTTCCCCGGGCCCCAAGCCCTCGGGGGCCGGGCAACGGTCTTCATGACGCCCACCAACTACACCATCACCGGGTACGTCCTGCCCGACCAGCCGGCCTCGACCCCCGTATCTACCGCCCGTACCTGCAGTTGCGCCGGACTGACCCGGGCTATGAGGGTGAGACGGGCCTACCAGGGCGCCACGCCGTTCGCCCACTCGGACGCGTGGTCCTGGACGAACTCGTCGAAGGAGCGGGGCGGGCGGCCGGTCAGGTCCAGCACCGCGGTGCTGACCAGGTCGTCCCGGCCGGCGCTGAGGCCGGCGTCCACGGCGGCAAGGGCGGCGGCGAATTCGGCCGGCATGCCGGCGGCCCGGTAACCGGCCGCCAGCTCGTCGGTTTCGACGGGCAGCACCTGAATCGGCCTGCCGGTGCGGGCGGTAATGATCGCCGCCGCGTCCTGGTAGCTCAACGCTTTCGGCCCGGTGAGCAGGTAGTCGCGCCGGTCGCCCGGCCCATCACTGAGCCACTCACCCCGCCTCTCATTGGGCCACTCACCCTGCCCTTCACTGGGCCTCTCGCTGGACCCGTCATCGGGGTTGGTCAGCAGGGCGGAGGCGGCGGCCGCGATGTCGCGCGCGTCGATCCAGCCCAGCCGGCCGCCACCGGCGGCGGTGTGGATCTCGCCGTGCCGCCGGAGCCGCTCGCCCAGCGGATGCGGGCGCAGGAAGTTCTGCATGAACCCGGACGCGCGCAGCACGACCCACCCGGGCCGGGTCCGTACCCGCGCGGCCAGCTCAAGCGCGCCGGGGGCGTTCGGCAGCACGATGGCGGAGCCGAGGAGCACCACGCGGCGCACGCCGAGCCGCTCCGCCTCGTCCAGGAACGGCTCGACCAGCGGCATCGGATTCACGGCGTTCACCGGAGGCACCAGATAGACGCGGTCCATCGCGTGCAGCGCGGCCCGATGCGTGCCCGGTTCGTTCCAGTCGAACCGGACCGCGTCAGGATCCCCTGCAGATGGGTTGCGAGCGGCCACCCGGATCGGTACGCCGTTGCGCCGCAGCAGCTCCGCCAGCACGCTGCCGGTCTTCCCGGTGCCGCCGGTGACCAGCACGCCGCTCATCGGGCGGCCCCCGAGCGCAGCGAGCCGAGCAACTCGGGCAGCGTCCCGGTCGCCGAGGCGGCGGCCAGCGGGCTCCAGTAGTCCCTGTAGTGCGTGATCAGGCCGTCATGGACCGTGATCACAGAGATGTAGTCCATGCGGTAAGGCTCGCCGGTGCGCACCGTGTACCCGTGCGCGATGAACTCCACCACGATGGTGTCCGGTCGTTTCGTGTGATGCACGGTCACTACAGGTATCTCCCGTACGTCCATCCGTTGCGGATATCCGGCCAGATAGTCACGGACGGCATCCCGCCCCGCCAGCCGCCGCGGCGCGTCTCCCGCAGCGAACGGGAACTCGCCGGTGCCCTGCTCCGCCCACAGATCGGCGATGGCATCCATGTCCTTGGCCAGCAGCAGATCCAGCAGTCGGCGGACCGTCTCCTCAGGAGTGCGTGGCATGTTAGTCCTCCGGTGTCCCGTGAAATGTGGTCATGCCAGCCTGGCCGCGGATCCGGGCGCCGCGGAACGGACGGGTAAGCCCCGGACCCCTGGTCCGTGGCTAAGGAGGCCGCCACTGTGGCAGCCTGGACGGGTGAGCAGAGCTGAACTGGCCGACTTTCTCCGTCGCCGGCGGGAGGCGCTGCGCCCGGACCAGCTGCCGGCCACGGCCGTCCACCCGCCAGGCCGCCGCGCCCGCCGTACTCCCGGCCTGCGCCGCGAAGAGGTGGCCACGCTGGCCGGGGTCTCCACCAGCTACTACGAACGACTTGAGCAGGCCCGCGCTCCGCATCCGTCGCCGCAGGTCATAGCTGCGCTGGGCACGGCACTGCGGCTCACCGACGCCGAGCGCGAGCACCTGGCGCGGCTGGCCGGGCAGGCCCCGCCCGCCCCGGAGACCGGCCCGGCGCCGGTGCCCGCCTTCGCCCGCGAGCTGCTGGACCGGCTCGGGCCGGTGCCCGCCTACCTCACCGACGAACGCCAGGACATTGTGGCCTGGAACAACGCGGCAGCCGACCTGATCACCGACTTCGGGTCACTGTCCGCTGGGGAACGCAACGCCGTGCGGCTGTCCATCCGGCTGAACGGCACCCTCTGCTCGGCCGCCGACGGCTCGCAGGGCGAATACGCCCGGCAGACCGCCGCCCAGCTGCGCGCGGCCAGCGCCCGGTACCCGGCCGAACGCGTACTTGGCGAGCTGGTCAACGAGTTCGCCGCGCACAGCCCCGACTTCGCCGCCAGCTGGCGCAACCACGAGGTACGCCCCATACCGACGCTGCGCAAGCACCTGCACCACCCCGAGCTGGGCGCCCTGGAGCTGGACTGCCAGACTCTGCTGCTGCCCGGCACCGATCTGCGGATGGTGATCTACACCGCGCGACCGGGCAGCCCCAGCGCCGCCGCGCTCGCCCGGCTCGCCGCACGCGACACGTAGATCGAAGTCACGCTGTGAGATCGATCGGAATCCCGGCGCAAGCCTCCTCCGTAAGCGGGAGCCAACAAAGACTCACTGACCAGTGGAAACCCCGTTGACGCCCGGATTTCGTTTCCACATCGGGTATCCAGCCGAGATACGGCCATGAGCCGATCTTGGCACCCCTTTCGGCCGGTAGGCGTACGTACGGTCAGCGGTCAATCGTGATCAGTTTGAGTCGCCACCGCATAGTTGCCGGTTCTCCAGAGCCGACTGGTTGACGACGCGGACGAGGGCGTTGATGTCGGCGCGTAGCCGGGACAGCTCGTCCTGGTCTTCCCTGCGGAGTTTCCTTGAGCTTGGCCACCTGCTCACGCAGGCGTTCGCGCGCTCCACCCGAGCACGGCCAGAAGGAAGACCAGCGGAACCGCGATCACAAGCTTCGTCATGGCTGCCATGATGGCCCGGTGGCGATCGCGCGGCAGAGCCGGTCCGCGTCCCACGCGGGTTCTCCCAGGTCGAGCCGGCCCGGTGCCCGGAACCCGTCCAGCGCCAGGTGAACGTGGCGCCGCCACAGGGACGGGGCGGCGTGCCGGGTGGCCTCGGCTACCGTGCTGCTCGCCCACAACAGCAGGAAGAGGTCGGCGCCGGTGACGTCCGGGCGGACGACGCCGGCCGCCTGCGCCCGCCCCAGCACCCGTTGCGCGAGCGCGCAGATCTCGCTGTGCGCGGTCTCGGTGCGGTCGTCGCCGGGGAAGCGCCGCGCCAGGAAGTCGGCGAACGCCCGGTCCCCGGCCTGGGCCGTACACAGGACTTCGAGCAGGCCGCGGAAGGCCTGCCACGGATCCTCCAGGCCGAGCGCGGCCTCCATCTCCTCGATCACGTGGCGCAGCTTCGGCTCGAGCACCGCGCACAGCAGATCCAGGCGCGTCGGGAAGTGCCGGTAGAGGGTGCCGACCACCAGGCCCGCCTCGCGCGCGATGCCGTCGAGGGCGGCCTGCGCGCCCTGCCCGGCGAACGCGCGCCGGGCGCACTCGAGCAGCCGCTCGCGGTTGCGGCGGGCATCCCGGCGAGCGGGCAGCGGGTTCCCCGTGGCAGGCATGAGGTCACCGTAGCAAAGTGCGATACGTCTCAACTTTGAGGGTGCTCTCATCTTCGCTACAGTGAGCAGCACCAAAATGAGAGCATGCTCATTTTTCGAGACAAGGGGAGCGACATGACGAAGCTCGGCGGGAAGGTCGCGGTGATCACCGGCGCAACCTCGGGGCTGGCACTGGCGACGGCGAAGCTGTTCGTCCAGGAGGGCGCGCACGTGGTCATCACCGGCCGCCGCCAGGACCGGCTGGACGCGGCGGTGGCCGCCATCGGCCACGGCGTGACCGGCGTGCTCGGCGACGTCGGCCAGATCTCCGACGCGGCCCGCCTGGCCGAGGTCGTGGCGGTCGAAGCGGGCCGGGTGGACGTGCTCATCGCCAGCGCCGGCGTCTGGACGTGGAACGAGCACATCGGCGACGTGACCGAGCAGTCGTTCGACGCCGTGTTCGGGGTGAACGTGCGGGGGACGTTCTTCACCGTGCAGAAACTGCTGCCATTGCTGTCCGACGGCGCCTCGATCGTGCTCATCGGGTCGGGCGCCGCGGACAAGGGCGATCCGGGAACGACCGTCTACGCCGCGAGCAAGGCGGCGCTGCGGTCGTTCGCCAGGACCTGGACCACCGACTTGAAGCAGCGCGGAATCCGGGTCAACGTCCTCAGCCCCGCCGCGATCGACACCGCCGCGTTCGCGGACCTCCCGCCGGGGTTCAAGGAGCAGATTGCCTCGCGGGTGCCCGTCGGCCGCCTCGGTGACGAGCACGAGATCGCCACCGCGGCGCTCTTCCTGGCCTCCGCGGACTCGAGCTTCGTCACCGGCATCGACCTGCCCGTCGACGGCGGGATCGGCCAGGTCTGACCACCGGCAAGGCGCCGAAGGTCAAGAGGCGCGGCTCCCTCGTACCCCCTGCGGGCCCGGGCATCATCGCCGGCCCCTGCTCCGGCACCGCTCCCGCACCACCTCGGCCAGGCGGTCGCGGCTCGTCTGGACGAGGGCCAGTACCAAGTACAAGAGAAAGGGCAGTGTCCTGCCCTACCAGGGAGATCGCTGCTCAGTGAGTACGGCGGCGGGGGTGCCAGGACCTCGGTGACCTTGGCGATGGCTTCGGCACCGGGTTGGACGTAGCACAGGGCGGTGCGGGGGTTCTTGTGCCGGGTCTTGCCCATGATGAGCTGCAGCGGTACCTCGGCCTCGCCGAGGTGGTGGCGGCGCTGTGGCGTAGCTGGTGCAGGTCGAGGCCGGCGTACCCTGCCAGCCGGCCGCACACCGCGCCCGTGGCCGCCTGCAGCAGGCCGCCCAAGAGTTGGACTGGCTGCGCCGCCGCCTGGCCGCCCACGTCGACCGGCTCCCGGCGCTGGCCGCCAAGCTCGACCCCACGCACGCCGAGACCATCACGGCCGCCGCTCGAACAGCGCCTCGGCCGCGCCGGCCAGCCGCTCGATCTGCTTGGGCGCGGGCGGCTCGGTCCGTTCCTCCCGGCAGCGGGCCAGCAGGGCGGCGCGCGCCGCTCCCGCGACGTCTCCACCGGGTAGATCTTGGCGGCCAGCCTGAACGTCAGCTTGCTTCTGCGGGAAGGCTTGCGGTCAAACGAGTGCCCTGTCCCGGGTGGCTGGCGATGTCCAGGTGCCCGCCGAATGCCGCGATACGGTCGTGCATTCCGGTCAGGCCCCGGCCAGTTGGTGCGGCTCCGCCCACCCCGTCGTCGCGAACTTCGGCGATGATTATTTTGTCGACGAGGCGCAGGCTGACCCACACCTGATCAGTCTGGGCGTGCTTGTAGACGTTGGTGAGAGCCTCGCTGATGAAGAAGTAGATCGTCTTCTCCGCCGACGGAGAGAAGCGCGGTTCTGCGGTGCGCACGGTGAGGTGGGCGGTTAGACCGAGCCGCTGGGCTGAGCCTGGCACCACCCGATCCCCGACCTGGTCGCGGCTACCCCGGACGAGGCCGTGATCCACATCGACATCCGGGACCTGGACCCGCTGCCCACGTACGTCCGTGGCCGGGTGGCGCTACTGGGCGACGCCGCCCACGCGATGAGTCCCGACCGCGGTCAGGGGTCCGGTCAGTCCGTCGAGGACGCGGTCGTGCCGGCCGCCGCCCTCCACGCCGGGCCCGGTATCGAGGCCGCACTGGGCCGCTACGACGCCGAGCGGCTGCCCCGTACCCAGGCCACCGCTCGGGGCGCCCGCGCGGACGGGCGCCGCACCACATCCACGGCGGCGCACCGGGTCCTGGCCACGATGATCCGGCTCATGCCCGCACCACTGTGGCGCAAGGGCATCGCGGCCGACGGCAACGCCACCTGGCGGTGGCCGCCACCGCGCCTGCCGGAGCCGACCACCCACGCCTGACGTGGACGGCCTCGCCACCGGATCAGCCGCCGCCGGGCCCCTGCTCGGTGCATCGAAGGCGCTACCTTCGCTGTAGTCGCCGCCTTCCCGTCAGCGCTCACCCTGCCGCGAGGAAATCGACGATCCTCGCGGCAACGCGGGGATAGTCGGGGCCGAACCAGATCATGTGGCTGTCGGCCTGGCTGACCACCAGTTCGGCTCTCGGTATTGTCGCGACCAGGGACTCGGCATGAGCGAAGGGCACCGACCGATCATGGCGGGTCGCTATGACCAGCGTGGGCTGGCTGACCTGCGCGGCGCAGTCCGCCACGGGGAGCATGTCGGCGGCGAAGCCGCGACCCGAGCGCATCGAGGTGAACAGGCCGATGAGCAGGCTTCGCTCAGCGGTGGACAGGTTCCTCAGCACCTGACCCACGGGCAGGACTGACAGGTCGCGGACAAGCAGGCGCAATCCCAGGGAGGGTGCCACGCGGAGCAGGAGCCGCAAAATCGCCCAGGTGCCGGCCTCCACCCGGGCGTTGAACACCGCCCGGCCACCCAGCCGGGTCAGCCGGTCGGGCCAGGGCAGAAACCCGACCGAGCTTTGCAGGATGACCCGTTCGACCAGGTGCGGATGGCGGGCGGCCATGCTCAGCGCGGTGCGCCCACCGGCCGAGATCCCCACGACCGCGGCGAGTCGTTCGATGCCCAGGACCCGGCACAACTCGGCGGTGACGTCGGCGAAGCCGGCCGCCGTGGTGCCGGTGGTCAGCGGCGTCCGCCCGTATCCAGGGCGTGAGGGGGCCAGCACGGCGCAGTCGGCGTCGGCGTAGATCTCCTCGCCCAGCGCCAGCCCTGCCCGCATGTGGCCGCCGTGGAACACCACGACTGTCCTGGGGCCGTCTCCCTCCAGGCGATACTCCACCGGGCCGGCCGGCAGACCCGCCACGGGGTGAAGGGGGGAAGTGGACGCCATGGCGTCTCCTTGCGTCACGGGGACGGTCGTTCCGGCCGGCGGATCCTGCGGGTGACGTTGCCGTACCAGGCCGGGACCTCGCGCTCGTCGTCGAACCAGCGGGCCACCACGATGTCGGTGGAGGAGTGCAGCAGGATCGACAGCACGATGGTCACGGCGACGTACTGGAACACCGGCACGGCGGCGGCGATGCCGGAGCCCAGCACCAGCAGCCCGTAGACGACGGAGGCGAACCCCTTGGGCCCGAACCAGGCGACCGCCGCCTGCTCGCGTACGCTCAGCCCCGAGCGCAGGAACGACACCCAGATCGCCACGGGCCGGGCCACGATCAGCGCGAGCACCGCGAACAGCCACCCCTGCCAGCCGACCGAGCCGAGCAGCGCCGGGGTGATGAGCGCGCCGAACACCAGCAGCGCGGCCAGCTTGAACACCTCGGCGATCAGCTCGCCGAAGTGCTCGAACGACTCACGCTGCCGCGGCCCGAAGGTGGCCACCGTGATACCGGCCGAGAACGCGGCCAGGAACAGGTTGCCGTGCGTCGCCTTGCCGACGGCCAGCACCAGCAGGCCGATGGCCAGCGCGTTGAGCGGCTCGTAGGGGGTGGAGGCGGCGAACCAGCGAGTCTGCTCCAGCTTGATCGCCACCCACGGGATGGCGACCCCGATGACGATGCCGAGCCCGAGCTCCAGGCCCAGCTCGCCCAGATGCAGATCGTCGGATCCGGCCGCGACGGCGAGGAAGAGGATGACGAACGGCAACGCCAGACCGTCGTTGACACCGGACTCGACGTTGAGCAGCTGCCGCAGCCGGGGCGGCACCTTCTCGTTGCCGACCAGCGCGGCGGCGAACACCGGGTCGGTGGGCGCCAGGATGGCGCCGATCAGCAGCGCCTCGACCCAGCCCAGCCCGAGCAGGTAGTGCGCCCCGACCGCGGTGATGACCAGAGTCAGCGGCAGGCCCCAGCCGAGCGCCCGGCCGGGCAGCCGCCAGGCGCTGCGCAGCTCGGCCCAGCCGACCCGCATGCCATCGGTGAACAACACGGTGAACAGCGCCAGCTCGGCCAGCGTGGCCACCAGGTCGTCACCGGGCTTGAGCGAGACGACGCCGAGCACGCCGTCGCCCAGCACGAACCCGGCCACGAGGAACAGTGCGGCGGTGGACAGGATGGTCCGGTGCGCCAGCCCGGACAGCAGGACGGCCAGCAGGAGCACGCACGCGAACGCGGTCAGCAGCACGCCCATCAGGGGCACCGCACGGGGGTCGTCATGGAACGGCCTTCCGATCGGATCAATGTGCACGATCTTGCCGACCAGACTTCCCGGCGCTCCGCAACCACCCTAACAGGGGCGCTGCCACGACGACAGACGCCTTCTTGACGGGCGCCCCCGCCACCGAACCCAGCCATCCCGCCTACCCGATGTCCCGGCGGCCGAGAGCGGTCAGCCCCAAGGCGGTGAAGACCCCTGCCGCGACGGTGAGCACGGCGATGGTGGCCGGCCCAGGCTCCGCCAGGGCCGAGTAGTGGACATGAGCGAAAGGCGAGAGCCGGAAGGCCGCGTCCGTGACCAGGCCGATCTCCCAGCCGAACTCCAACGCCACCACCAGGCCGAACACCGCCCAGACAGCCACCGCCCCGGCCCGGCCGAGCAGGCCGTAGGCGCAGACCGTGACGCCGGTGACGACCCAGACGGCCGGCAGCAGCGGCAGGGTGAGCGCGAGCAGGCCGCCCACGTCGCCCGAGCCGAGCCCGCACAGCAGTCCGACGACGGCCAGCAGGGCGGCGGGAACGGCGACCGCGACCAGCAGGTGGCCGGCGGCCCAGCGCAGCCGCCCGGTCGGCCCGGCCAGCACCGCCTCCGCCAGGCCGCCCGTCTCCTCCTGCCACAGCCTGGACACGGCCAGCACCGTGTACAGGGACACGGTGTACGCGCCGAACACGTAGATGACCAGCCCGTAGAACACCTGGGCCGGGTCGGCTTCAGCGCCCATCCGGGCCGCCCATGCGGCCAGCCCCGCACTGGCGCCGAACTCCTTCACCGCCTCACGCCCGCCGAACCCGAGCGCCAGCCCGAACAGCACGGCCGCGACCAGCCACGCGACGGCCGTGGCCCGCTGTGTCCGCCAGGCGAGTGCCAGGGGCGTGCGCAACCATGCGGCCGCGGCGACCCTCCCCGCGCGTTCGGGCAGCAGCCCGGCGCCCGCGTCCCGCCGCCCCGCCAGCCGGTATGCCAGCGCGACCAGCACCGCGGCCAGGGCGGCGGCCAGGGCGAACGCCCACCATCGCTCGCCGGAGAACGGCCGGGAGCGCAGCAGCCAACCGGTCGGCACCGCCCACCCGAGCCAGGGGGCGGCCACGTCGGACACCCCCCGCAGCAGGTACAGGGCGAAGAACAGGCCGAGCGCGCCGAGCCCGGCCGGCCGCGCACCCGGCGTCACCTGCACCGCCACCGCCGCCATCCCCGCGGCCACCCACCCCCCGCAGGCCGCGATCAGGCCCCAGGCCAGCGAGCCGGCGAACGGCATGCCCGCGCCCGCCAGCACGGCGGTGATCAGCACGGCCAGCAGCGCGTCCGCCACGAGGACCACCGTCAGCGCGGCGGTCAGCGGCGCGTGCCTGCCGACCGGCGCGGCGCCGATCAGGTCGCACCGCCCGGCCTGCTCGTCCGAACGGGTGTGGCGGACGAGGAACAGCACGCTGCCGAGCGCGGCGAAGATCATGGTGGCGGCGGCGCGCTGCTGGGCGGCGATGGCCCCCACGCTCAGGTCGTACGCCGGCCCCTGGATGAGAAGCACCGCGGGGTTGGCGGCGATCTTCCCGGCATACTCGCGGCGCGCTTCCTCGGTGGGCATCAGCGTGCCGATCGTGCTGACGGTGCCGTACACGAAGGCCGCGATGAGCACCACCCACAGGGCCGGCCAGAGCCGATCGCGCCGCAGGACCAGCCGGACCAGAACACCCGTCCCCGCCATGTCAGGCCGCCGCCTTGGTCTCGTAGTGGCGCAGGAACAATTCCTCCAGCGTGGGCGGCCGCGCGGTCAGGTCGCGGACGCCGAGTGCGGCCAGCCGCGCCAGCACCCCGGCCAGTCCGGCGCTGTCGACCTGGCAGCGCACCCGGCCGTCCGCCGCCGTGACCAGCTCGTGCACCCCGGGCAGGGCGGCCAGCCCGTCGGGCGGCCCTGGCAGGGTGGCGGTGATGGAGGTGCGGGTCAGATGCCGCAGCTCGGTCAGTGTGCCGGCCTCGACGGTACGTCCGGCGCGGATGATCGACACCCGGTCGCACAGCGCCTCGACCTCCGACAGGATGTGGCTGGACAGCAGCACCGTCCGGCCGCCGGCCCTGGCCTGCGCCACGCAGTCGCGGAAGACGGCCTCCATCAGGGGGTCGAGCCCGGAGGTCGGCTCGTCCAGAACCAACAGCTCGGCGTCGCAGGCGAAGGCCGCGACCAGGGCGACCTTCTGCCGGTTGCCCTTGGAGTAGGTGCGCGCCTTCTTGCCGGGGTCGAGCGCGAACCGCTCGATCAGCTCCGCCCGCCGGGCGGGGGCGACGCCGCCGCGCAGCCTGGCCAGCACGTCGATCACCTCTCCCCCGGTCAGGTTCGGCCACAGCGTGACGTCACCCGGCACGTACGCGAGCCTGCGGTGCAGCTCGACGGCCTGCCGCCACGGGTCGCCGCCGAGCAGCCGGACGCGACCGGCGCCGGCGCGCAACAGCCCGAGCAGGACGCGTAACGTAGTGGTCTTCCCCGCGCCGTTCGGGCCGAGGAAGCCGTGCACCTCGCCTTGCCGGACAGCGAGGTCAAGGCCGTCCAGGGCGCGGGTGCGGCCGTAGGCCTTGACCAGGCCGGTGATCTCGATCGGGTCAGTCATCGCCGTGCTCCTCGGTCAGGTGGCGCCCGGCCTCGGACCGGGCGAACTCGCCCATGGCGTCGTACACCTCGGTCATGGCCGCGCCGATGACGGTCGCGTGCTCGCGGGCCAGCACGTCCACGCCCATGCGGCGGCTCAGGTAGGGGTGCAGGACGATCGCGCCGGCGTGCATCGCGCTCATCACGGCGGCCGCGTCGCGCGCCTTGGCCGAACCTGCGGGGAAGCGGTCGGGCCAGGTGCTCGTGAGGAATTCCTCGGTGACCCGCACCGCGCCCGCGAAGAACACCTCCGCCGCCGGCGAGCCGTCCGCCAGGGCGCGCGCCAGGTAGCGCACCATCAGCTCGCCGCCCTCGTACAGGGCGGCCAGGCCGCCCGGGTCAGGTCGGGCCGCCTCGTCCTTGACGCGCTGGACGAGCTGCTCCAGCACGTGCGAGTCGCAGGCGTCGCGCAGCCCGTCCTTGGTGCCGTAGTGGTGCTGCACCAAGCCGACCGAGACGCCGGCGGCGCGCGCGATGTCCTGCAGCCTGGCGGCCCTGACCCCGTGCTCGGCGAACTGCGCCAGCGCCGCGTCCCTGATGCGGGCACGGGCGGTGAGGTCGTCCAGCGATCTCTCCCGATCCACGCCGCCGCCGGCTGGAGCTCATGCGCGACATGTACGCGTTCATGATGGACCGCTTCCCCCGCCTGCTGAACGAGTGGGACGAGCTCAAGGAGCGGCGATGAGACCCTTACTGATCACCGTGGGCAGCCGTGGCGACGTGCAGCCGTATCTCGCTCTGGCGTGCGGGCTGGTGGCCGCCGGGCACCGGCCACTGCTGGCAGCGCCGCGGCGCTTCGAGCCGCTCGCCACCGCCCGCGGGGTGGACTTCGCGCCGCTGAACGACGAGATGCTCGCCCTGCAGGACAAGGTTCAGGGGCAGGGCGTACGCGCCGCCATCACCGCCGCCCGCACAGTCAAGCCGATGCTCCGCCGCCTGCTCGACGACCAGGCCGCCCTCACCGCGCACCAGGCCGACGTGGTGATCCATCACCCGAAGTCCCTCGGGGGCCCCCACGTCGCCGAGAAGCTCGGCGTCCCCGCCCTGGCCGGCCTGCTGCTGCCGCTCTACCTGCCCACCGCCGCCTTCCCCTCCCCCATCCTGCCGGTACGGCTGCCGCGCATGTTCAACCGGGCGAGCTGGCGCGTCTCCTCCGCCGTCGAGGCCCCCTACAGCGGCACCGTGCGGGACTGGCGAACCGCAACGCTCGGCCTGAACGCCGGCATGCGGCCGGTGGCCGGCCTGGTCGCAGCGGGCGGCGTCCTGCACGCCTGGAGCCCGCACGCGAACGCGGCCCCTGTTCTTGATCGGCTGGCTTGGACACCGATGATCATCAGGGGTCGCGTTTGCCATCTCTCCATCGGGGTGCCCTCAGCTGCCCACCCGGCACAGGGGCGTAGCCGTCTCACGAGCCGAGAACGCACCGACCTTGCGGCCTGGCCCGGCTGATCGGCTTGACCAACATCGCCGCCGCCCTCGACTCGGGTTCACACCATGAGAACGCTTCGGCCCCTGGTCCATTCGCCGAGCCAACAACCCGGACCCGATTCCGCCGGGATGGAGGCGGAGCGGCTGCAGATTTCTTGCAGCAGTTCTGCATACCCCGCCTGCGATCTTGGATATGGAGGCGCTCCTATGAGTTGTGATCATATGGCAGCGCCTGATAGCCCATCGAAAGGCCATTCATGCGCACACGCAAGTCACAGCCTGCGAAAACCCTCATCCTGTCCACCGCCCTCGTCTCCGCCACCGTCCTCGCCAACCCAGGACCGGCGCAGGCAGCGGCCTACTCCCCGGAGGCCGCCTGCACCGAAACAGTGGGTTACGGTGGCTGGACCGGTCTGGACAGCCGTCCCGTCAAGATCGGCAGCAGCACGTGGGGCAGGGTCTACCTGCTGTGGAACGGCTCGCGCGGCACCAACTGTGTAGCCACGATCAAGACATCTTTCGTCGGGGTGGCGACTTACACGCAGGCCACGCTCAAGATCCAAGGCGTCGGAAGCTACAGCGACCCGCCGTCGCTCACCGCCCGGAAATACCAGTACTACGCTGCCGTTGTGAGGTCTGCCGCGGGCAAGTGTGTCGACTTCGCCGGCAGGATCGCCGACACCCGTGTCGACTACTCACTCGCCTCTGGCGCACGCGGATCGTACGGCAACTGCGGCTGACGAACCGTTCCGGGGGGCACCGCACGAGTGAGTGCGGCGACCCCCGGGTTCGTGCCTTTGAACCCGTCTGGCATTGATGGAGGTCCCATCAAATCCGGACGGGTTCACCTGCTGCGGCGCACGTTCACCGCGCCCGCCGCGGACGTGCTGTGGTGCGGCGATGTGACGCAGATCGACACCGACGAGGGCAAGCTGTATCTGGCCACGGTCGAGGACCTGTTCTCCCGCCGGCTGCTCGGCTACGCCATGTCCGAGCACCACGACGCCGCGCTGACCTGCGCCTCACTGCAGATGGCGGCAGCCACCCGCGGCGGTGACGTGAACGGGGTGATCTTCCACTCCGACCGGCGGGTCGGAATACGTCGCTGCCCGCTACCAGGAGCTGTGCCGGCGCCTGGGCGTGGTCCAGTCCATGGGGCGGGTGAGCTGCGCGCTCGACAACGCGGCCGCCGAGGCGTTCAACAGCACCCTCAAGGTCGAGTACGTGCACCGCCACCGCTTCCGCACCCGGGCCGAGGCCCGCCTGAAGATCGCCACCTGGATCGCCGACTTCTACAACACCACCCGGCGCCACAGCGCCAACGACGACCTGCCGCCCATCACCTTCGAACGCCACATGATCGAGAAGAGACAAGCCTCATCGGTCCTGCTGAGGACCGCTGTGGCATGGAATCCTTTCCACGATTTCAGGGGATTGACAGCCGGGCGGCGATGTCGCGCAGGCTGGCGCTCGAGACGGAGACGCGCTCGCGAGCGCTGCTGAGCACTGGCCCGGAGGCCGAGGACCTGTATCAGGAGGCGATCGACCCGGTTCCGCGACTCGCCTATGGCGAGCGAGGGGGAGTGGAGTGGTCCGGCGTTCAACTGCCGAGTGCGCGCTTTTGTGGGTGGATCGTCTCGCCGCGGGCGAGCAGGTCAACGAACTGGGTGATACGGCGGGCTCGGGTCTCGGCGCGTTTGGCGTTCGTGATCCGATAGAGAACGGCGTAGCGGTTTTGGGAGGTGAGGATGTCGAACATCGCTTGTGCCCGGGGTTTCGCGTCCAATGCGGCGGCCAGGTCGGCTGGTACCTCGATGCCGGCTTGTCCCGCGTAGGCCGCGTACCAGCGGCCGTCGGCCTTGGCGCATTCGGCCTCGGTCATTCCGGCCGGATGCATCCGGCCCTCGCTGATCAGACGGGTGACGAGGGAAACGTTCCGCGCTGACCAGGGACTTCGCCTTCCGCGAGGGGTGAAGCGCCGACAGAAGGTGATCTCATCGCGCCGTCGTAGCCGACCATCGATCCAGCCGTGGCACAGGGCTTCGTCGAGCGCCTGGTCATAGGTCAGGCTGGTGGGCCGGGTCGTGTTCTGCTTGGCGAGGACCAGCCACACCCCTGCCGAGCTGTCGTGGTGCCTGCTGAGCCACTCCCGCCAGGCTCGGGCATCGGTAACGGTCAGTTCTAGTAGTTCCTTGCTCATCGTCATATACCCCTGATGATCACTAAAGGGATGGTGGTCGGCGCTCACCCGAAGGTGGGAGCCCCAGGACGGGGCCTGCCGGAAGTGGCGCCGGATCGGCCGGCGGTGGAGTCGGCCGATCAGCTCCTTCGCCACGTCGCCACCGCGTCCGACGCGCGCCCACCTTCACCAGGCCTTGCCGGCCTGCTCCTGGATCGTGTGATTGATCCGGTTGAAGAAGTTGGTGATGGCGATGTTCAGGATGATCGCCGACATCTGGTTCTCGTCGAAGTAGGTGGCAGCAGTGTCCCAGATCTCGTCGGTCACGCCCGGCGCGTTGTCCTGGATCCGGGTCGCGGCCTCGGTCAGCGCGAGCGCTGCCCGCTCCTCCTCGGTGAAGAACGGGGTCTCGCGCCAGGCGATTACGTTGTGCAGCCGCTCCTCGGTCTCTCCATGCTTCTTCGCCGACTGGACGCCGGCGAACACACACGGGCTGCAGCCGTTGATCTGGCTGGCCCGCAGATGGACCAGCTCGAGCACGAGCGGGTCGACGCCACCGGCGTGAATCGCCTTGTGGAGATGCTGGATCGCGGTGATCACGTCGGGATTCGCCACGCTCTTCATGCGTGCTTCCATGGATCCTGCCCCTCATCGGTTACGTGCGCCCATCCGAGCCTGTCATTTGACGGCGCCTTGGCGGAGATCATCGTCGTCGTACTGGACTTTTCGGACCGAGGAGTTCTCGGTCATGCCGGCGACGTTACGGTATGACCCGGTCAGAAACGGTCCTGGTTATCGAGCAGACTGTCAGCCATGGTCAACACCTCGGCGCGGCTGCTGCAGTTGCTGTCTTTGCTGTCAACGCGGCAGTCCTGGACATGCGCTGTACTGGCCGCCCAGCTGGGGATCACCGAACGGACGGTTCGCCGGGACATCGCCCGGCTCCGTGAACTCGGCTACGGCATCGAATCAGAGATGGGCCCCTGGGGCGGCTACCACCTCGGACCCGGAACCAGCATCCCGCCACTGATCCTCGACGAGGAGGAAGCCCTCGCGGTCGCTGTCGGGCTGCGCACCGCCGCCCTCAGCGGAGTCTCCGGCAGCGATCAGGCAGCCCTGTCGGCGCTGCTGAAACTACGCCAGGTGCTGCCGGCCAGGATCGCCGACCGGCTCGGCGAGCTGGACGCCGCGTTCACCCACACCGCACGACCCGACGACAGCCAGATCTCACCCGCGCTGCTGCTCGACCTGGCCACCGCCTGCCGGCGAGGCGAACGCACCCAGCTGACCTACCGCGACCAGGCCGGAACAACGTCCACCCGCCGAGTAGACCCCTACCGGCTCCTCTACACCGGCCACCGCTGGTATCTCCTCGCCTACGACCTGACCCGGCAGGACTGGCGCACCTTCCGTACCGATCGCATCATCGATGCGACCGCCACCGGGCAGGCCACCGCCCTGCCCAACCCGCCAGATCCAGTACAGATGGTCAGCACGGGCATCGCGCTGAGGCCCTACCCGGTGCGGGTGACCATCCGCCTGGCCGTACCGGCCGATGAGGCCCGCAGGCTGGTACCACCCACCGTCGGCGTCCACCACCCGGACGGCGATGACGCCACGATCATCGACATCGGCGGGCCAGACGCCGACGGCCTGGCCCGCTACCTGCTCAGCCTCGGCCGACCACTCCAGATACTGCACCCAGAAGAGGTCCGCCAGGCATTCCTCACCCGCACACAACAACTCCTCAACGACAACCAGTAGCACAAACACCCGCCGATCGCTGCCACGGCCTGGACCTCGACAAGATTTCTACGGGCACGGAGCGTTCTGAGCGGGGCCTACCGCGAGCACGCCGAGGTGTCCAGGGACTGTCTATGCCGGACTTCTCGGCGCGCTCCTGGTCGGGCGTTATCACGCGTGGCTGGCCTGCACGATCACCCTCCTGGCCCGACGCCAGTTGCCCCGCAGGCTGATCCCGTTCCTGGACGACAACATGCACCGCCTCGGGCTGCTGCGCGCCGTCGGCCCGCTGTATCAGTTCCGCCACGCCGAACTGCACGATCACCTCGCCGCCTCGGCCTCCCCGCCCACGGGCAAGCCGTAGCCGCGACGACTAGCCGCGACCCCGCTCCCGCCGAGGGGGACGTGATGACCTCCGGCACGGGAAAGACCGGTCCGCCGCCCCGGAGCCGGCCGCGCCCAGAAGACACCCCCGACCGTTCCCAGCACCCGAAGACACCGGGCAGGCCCAGATCGGCGTTCAGCGACCCTCTGAGGGCTCCACCGTGCTGTCTACCCGTGCCGGGATCATGACGGAGCCGCCGGAGGTCTTCCAGCGGGCGTGCTGCGCCGTCACGCCCTGCCGGACCGGGCCGGCGGGCGGCCGTGCACCCGGATGAGTCGACGTCGGCGAGGGAGCGGGACTGGCTGGCCCGGGTCGTGGCCACCCAGCAGGCCCGCCGCAGCGAGGCGTAGCGCCGCGGCTGGCCGGCGGCGGCCGGGCGGGCACGCACGAGCGTCTGCGGGAGACGTGGGCCTCCTCCAAGACGAGTACATCGAGGGGAGGTGGCGGTTGCCGCTGCTGGGGTCTACCCCGCGACCATCGCGCGGGAATCGCCGTTCCCGGCCAAGGCGGCGTCAAGGTCTTCTTCAGTACCGAAAGAACTTCTAACAGGGCAGACTGGTCCAGGGCCATCGCGGGTTTCTCCTCTGGGTGTCACTTGGCGGTTTCACACAGAGACTCACGCGATGGCCCTCTGTCGTTGAAGGCGACGCGCCGTTCGTAGCCCGATCTACACCACCCGACGGGACGCAACCGAGTTCTCCGTTCCCCCATCAGATGGTGAGGGTTGAGGACCTGGTCTGAGGGTGGGGGAAGCAGATGACGATGCGATGGCGTTGGTGGCCGGTGCGGACCACGCTGACCTGGGCGGCGGTACGCGTGATGAGTATCGTGTGCGCGCGTCGCATCGCCGACAGAGCGTTCAAGCCGGTCGAAGCCAAAGCGGTCAGCAGCGGTCAGCCTCCGCCAGATCACCTCGTCGGACCTCGGGCAACGAGTTCCGACACCACAGGTCGGTCGATACGAGATCCGTGACCTGGCCCTCACGGTGAACACCACACTGGACCTGCTCGAGAAGGCGCTGCACCGGGAACGGCGCCTGACCGCCAATGCCTCGCACTGCTTGCGCACAGCCATCACCGCCATGCGCTTGCACATCGAAGAGGCACTGTCGCATCCGCACGACGCCGCCTGGCCTGCCACCGCGCGGAGCATCCTAGAACAGCGTCGATCGTCTCCTGACGCTCGTCAACGACCTGCTGTAGCTGACTCGCATCGACACCGGCCAGACATACGCGAGGGCACCCGTTGATCTGAGCGAACTGGCCAGCCGAGAACGATCGCCGCATCCCGTGCAGGCGGCCCAACACCGCTCTCGATCATCTTCGCGGGCGGGCGCGTCACACCGTTGGCCGCGGCGGCGCGGGGGTGGCCTGCAGGTAGGCCAGGACCGCCATCACCCTGCGGTTGTGGTCGTCGGACGGGGGCAGGCCCAGCTTGGCGAAGATGTTGTTGGTGTGCTTGCCGATCGCCTTGTCGGTGACCCCCAAACGGGCGGCGATGGCCAGGTTGGACAGCCCCTCTGCCATCAGTTCGAGCACCTCGCGCTCTCGCTGTGTCAGCGTGGCCAGCGGTTCGCCGCGGCCGTGCCGGGTCAGAAGCTGGGCGACGACCTGCGGGTCCATCGCGGTGCCGCCCGCGGCCACCTGGCGTACGGCCTCCACGAACCGGTCCACGTCGCCCACCCGGTCCTTCAGCAGGTAGCCGACCCCGCCGGAGCGGTCGGACAGCAGTTCTCTGGCGTAGAGCTGCTCGACGTACTGGGAGAGGATCAGCACGGGCAGGCCCGGGACGCGACGCCGCGCCTCCAGGGCGGCGCGCAGGCCCTCGTCGGTGAAGCCGGGCGGCAGCCGTACGTCGATCACTGCCACGTCCGGGCGCTGCTCGACCAGGGCCCGCAGCAGCATGGGACCGTTGTCGACCGCCTCCACGACGGTGCAGCCGTTCGCCGTGAGCAGGCGGACCAGCCCGTCCCTCAGGAGTGCGAGATCTTCGGCGATGACAACGCGCACGGAATCTCCATGATCAGTTCGGTGGGGCCGCCCAGCGGACTGCTCAGGGTGAGCGAACCGTCGAAGACGGACAGGCGGTTCTCGATGCCGCGCAGGCCGGTACCCGCGTCGCGGCGGGCGCCGCCCCGCCCGTCGTCGCCCACGGTCAGGCGCAGTACGCCGACGGTGTGCCGCAACCGTACCCAGGCGCGGGAGGCGCCGCTGTGCCGGGTCACGTTCGTGAGGGCCTCGGCGGCGGCGAAGTACACGGCGGACTCGACCGGCGGCTGCGGGCGGCCTGGCAGGTCGAAATCGAGCGCGACCGGCACGGGACACAGCAGCGCGGACGCCTCGATCGCGCCGGTCAGGCCGCGGTCGGCCAGCACCGGGGGGTGGATACCGCGTACGAGGTCGCGCAGGTCGGTCAGGGCCTGACCGGCGATCTCACGCGCCTCGTCGATCACCTGCAGCCTCTCGTCGGGGTCGCCGCAGCTGCGCGCGAGTGCCAGGTGCATGCGAATGGCGATCAGCTTGGCCTGGGCTCCATCGTGCAGGTCGCGCTCGATGCGGCGCAGCTCGGCCGCACGCGCGTCCACCACGGCGGCCCGTGACGCGGTCAGCTCCCGGATCCGGGTGTCCGCGGCCCGGGCGGGGTCCAGCAGCAGCCGGGCCAAGCGGGCCTGCCCGGTACGAAACAGCGCGACCGACAGCAGGATGACCGCGGCGATGGCCACGATGGACATGCTCATGGCGAAGGTGTTCAGCGTGCTGGTGTCCATCGGGCGCATCCGGAAGAAGACGTAGTCGAGGGCGGTGAGCATCGCGCACGTCGCCACCAGCGGAGCCGGGCCCGCGACGCTGTGCACCGCCAGCCAGAGCAGCGTCCGCCGGGTGCCGGGCCCGGCCGGAGGAGACACACCGCCGTCCGCGCCCCCTTCCCGGCTCAGCACCCGGTTCGCCCAGCGGCGCTGGAAGGCGGCCAGACGGCGGGCGAGCCCGAGTACGCGGGCCGGCGGCGCCACCCGCGAGCCGGTCACGGGTGCCAGGGCGGCGCCCACCGCCACCGGCACCAACAGCGCGAGCGCGGCCAGCCCGGTGACGGCGTTCAGCCCAAGGTCCCGCAGCCCGGCCGCCATGCTCAGCGTTCGGCCCGCCGGCCGTCGCCCGGCCTTGCCCGTGGCGCCGCCCGGCGCGGGTCGTGTCCACCTCACATAGTGCAGTCTGCCCTGCCGCCGCACCTGCGGGGGTGGGGCCAGCCCCACCCTCGCAGGTGGGAAATGCCTACCCGCCCGGTGGGCAGAGCCCCATGGAGGCCCGCTGTCGCGGCCAGCAGGCTGATCACGACACCTGAAGTCCGAGTCCCGTCAACAGGGGGAAGTTGTGATCGAAGTGCGGGCCCTGACCATGCGGTACGGCCGCACGGTCGCCGTGGACGACCTGACCTTCACGGTGAAACCGGGCCTGGTGACCGGATTCCTCGGCCCGAACGGCGCCGGAAAGTCCACGACCATGCGGGCCGTGCTCGGGCTGGAGAGCCCTGCGGCGGGAGAGGCCCTGGTGGGCGGGCGCGCGTACGTGTCGCTGCGCCGCCCCCTGCGCACGATGGGCGCGCTGCTGGATGCCGGGGCGGTGCACGGGGGCCGCAGCGCCCGCGCCCACCTCGCCTGGCTGGCCCGCAGCAACGGCATCGGCGCCGATCGGGTCGCAGCGGTGCTGGAGCAGGTCGGCCTGGCCGGCGTCGCGGATCGGCGGATCGGCGGGTTCTCGCTGGGCATGAAGCAGCGGCTGGGCATCGCGGCGGCGCTGCTCGGCGACCCGGCGGTGCTGATGCTGGACGAGCCGCTCAACGGCCTGGACCCGGAGGGCATCCGCTGGCTGCGCCACCTGCTGCGCACGCTCGCAGGCGAGGGCCGTACCGTGCTGCTGTCCAGCCACCTGATGAACGAGCTGGCGCTCACCGCCGACCACGTGCTCATCATCGGGCGGGGCCGGCTGATCGCCGACACCTCCATGGACGCCCTGGCCGGATGCTTTCAGGGCGACGTGCTCGTCCGAACGCCTGATCCCGGGCGGCTCACCTCCGTCCTGCGTGGCCACGGCGCGAAGGTGACGGACGGGGACGACGGCGCCCTGTCCGTGCGGGACCTGGCCGCGGCCGAGATCGGCGCGCTGGCGCTGGCGGCGGGAATCGCGCTGGCCGAGCTGTCTCCGCGCGGCGCGTCGCTGGAGGAGGCGTTCATGCGGCTCACCGGGGACAGCACCGAGTACCGGACCGCGCAGGAGGCCGCGCGATGATCGACGTGATCGCTTCGGAGTGGCTGAAGCTGCGCTCGCTCCGCTCGAACTTCTACCTGCTGGCCTGCTCGGTGGCGGCCGTCGGCGCCTGCGCCGGCATCGCGTTCATGATCGGCCGCGGTTTCGGCAACCAGACGGCGGACGAGAGACTGGCCTTCCCCACCAACGGCGACGGCATCGGCAACGGCATCGCGGTCGCCTACTTCGTCCTCGCCGTGCTGGGCGCCCTGACGATCACCTCCGAGTACGGCACCAAGATGATCCGGACGAGTCTGGTCGCGGTGCCGCGCCGGCAGGTGCTGCTGCTGGCCAAGGTGCCGGGGCTGGCCGCGGTCACGCTGGTGGCGGGCCAGGTGCTGGCCTTCGCCATGCACGCCGCCTCCATGGCGGTGCTCGGCGACCGTGCCGGGCAGCTGCTGCGCGGCGGGGTGACGCTGGGCACGTCGTTGTCGCAGCCGGGCGTGCTCGCCTCGGTGATCGCCGCCGGGCTGTCGATGACCGCGGTCGCGCTGATCGGGCTCGGGGTGGGGGCCGCCGTCCGGTCCACCCCCGGTGCGCTGGTCGTGCTGACGGTGATCATCGTGGTGCTGCCGGTGGTGGCCAAGACGCTGCCCATGCCGCTGCGCGCGCAGGCCGGCTCGTTCATGATCGAGAACCTGCCGCTGCAGATCGCGGGCACCGGCGGCGGCAACCTGCCGCCCGCCGTGGCGGCGGGACTGCTTTTCGGGTACGTGGCCGCCGCGCTGACGGCGGGCGCCACGGTGATCGCTCCATCCGGACGCCGAATCCAAGCGCTGGCGATCGGCGCGGCAGTGGCCGTCGTCGTCCCGGCGGTGCCCGTGGCCGCTTCGCCTGGCGCCGGTCCCCCGGCGCTGGCCTGGGCCGACTGCACGGACCAGGACCTGGTCAAGGAGATGCGCTGCGCCCCGATCACCGTGCCCCTGAACTGGGCGGAGCCGTCCGGGCGGAAGATCGAGCTGACCGTCGGCCTGCTGCCGGCCACCGGCGCCCAGCGCCGGATCGGCACGGTGTTCGCGATCCCGGGCGGGCCGGGCGGCTCCGGCGTGGCGGCCCTGAGCACGAGCGCGGACAGCTTCGCCGAGCTGCGCGCCCGGTTCGACGTGGTCAGCGTCGAACCCCGCAACACCATCGACAAGGGCGTGCTGCCCTACGACTGCCTCGTCTCCGGCCCCTGGATCACCTGGCCCGACACCCGCGCGGAGTACGCCGAGCTGGGCAGGCGTAACCGGGCGGCGGCCGAGCGGTGCCGCGGCGCCGACCCCGAGTTCTTCGACCACATGGACTCGGCCTCCGTGGCGCGGGACATGGAGGCGATCCGCGCCGCGCTGGGCGAGGAGCAGCTGAGCTTCGTCGCCAACTCCTACGGCGGCAGGCCCGGGATCGACTACTCCCGGCTGTTCCCGGGCCGGGTGCGCGCGATGGTGTTCGACGGCTCCGTCGACCCGTGGGTGGATCGCGCGCACGGCAGGCTGGCTCATGAGGAGGCCTTCACACGCTTCGCCGCCTGGTGCGCGGCCGATACCGCCTGCGCGCTGCACGGCCAGGACGTCGGCGAGGTCTGGCGTGCCCTGGTGGCGCGGGCCGACCGTGACCCGGTGCCCGTCAGAAGCGGCTCGCCGCGTGTCGCCTACACCGGGTTCGACATCAAGGAGGCTGCCGCCCCCAGCGTCATCCAACCGGGCCCCGCGCCCGAGTACCCCCGCTGGACGCAGCTCGCCGACGCGATCGCCCGAGCCGCCGACGGTGACGCCTCGGGGTTCGCCGACTATGTCCGGCAGAGCACGAAGAGCCTGAAGGTTCCCTCGTTCGTCGGGATGAACATGACCCACTGCCTGGACGGCCTCGGCTTCCGAGACTACGGGGAGTACCAGGACAAGCGACGCGAGGGCGAGCGTCTACTGCCGAACCTCGCCGGGACCGAGCTGTGGCATTCGCTCGGCTGCGTCGGCTGGCCGGTCTCCGCCACCAACCCGCCCGCGCCGCTGCCTGCCAAGGAGCTGCCGCCCTACCTGGGCGTCGGCTCCCTCACGGACTTCGACCAAGCGGCGGGCATCGTGCGGTACGTCCCCGGCTCGGGCGCGATCCAGTACCGGGGGAACGGGCACGGCCTCTACAACTCCGGCAACTCCTGCATAATCGCCCACGTCAACCGCTATCTCATCAGCCTTGACCTGCCTCCGGCCGGCGCGGTGTGCCCCCCGGCCGGGCCCTGATCCCGGAAATGGTGAGCTGCGGCGGGGACCTCGCCGAGGCGGGCCGGGACGGGGCACCGTTCGGACAGGAACAGTGGCGCTCAAGCGATGGCCGCCTACCGGTAAGCCCTACCGGGTCAGCTGTCCCGCCCGCTGAAAGGAACGCCCCGAGCCCGGCCAACTGCATGCGGCTCGGCTGACAGAGAATTCGCATTACCTGTCACACCCGGCCCGCGCGGGCCGCGTCCGCCCAGCCCACCGCTCGCCTCCGCCAGGCCGACTCGGTAGCGTTATCTGTCACATCAGCCCCGTGGAGGCACGGTCATGCCGGTCGTTGCCTTCCCCAGCGGGTCCTCCGGCCACCCCCGGTAGCGAGCGGGCCGGCGGACAGACCGTCGCCGGAGCCGTCGAGACGTTCCTCCACTCTCTCGACACCGCCACCACTCGCCTCGGGTACGGCCGGATAACGCCGGAACTTCCTGGCCATTAGTCAGGGTCTGGCGCACTTGGCGGGAAGTGATCACGCAGTGCGACCTTCGGGAGCCGCGGGGCCCGATGGCCTTGTGGGAGTAGATCGCGATCTTGTAACTCGCCGTGGATGAACACGGCCGCCCTGTCACGATCTGGATCGCCAAGATCAGCATCATGAAGAGCGGCCGTGGAGGTCATTGTGCTGCGCGAGCTCGCCGACAGGGAAGCCAAATCACCGGAGCTCACACTGAGCGAGAGCCGTGACGTTCTCAGCACGGGCCCCGATGCCGTACTCGTTCCAGGCGGTGACGCCGATGAAGGACAGCGCGCTGATGTCCAGCAGCGCGAGATCGGCGGGGATCTCATCGCCGTAGCGGGCGACGATGTCGTCGCAGGCCTGATCAACTGCGTCGTCGCACAGTTCTGGGATCCACTTCACCGCGCGGAACGCTTTCGCATCCCGTCGGCGTCGGTATTTTTCCTCATTCAGGGTGATTTTCGGCCATCGGCTGGAGCATACCGGCCGTTCCCCGAGGTGCTACCCGACCGGGCCCGAGGCGCGGAAGGTGCGCCGGTACGCCGATGGCGCCACGCCGGCCTCCGCTGCCAGGTGCCGCCGCAGGGAGGTGGCGGTGGCGAAGCCGACCTCGTGGGCGACCCGCTCCACCGGCAGGTCGCTGGACTCCAGCAGATGCCGCGCCCGCCGCAGCCGCTGCTGGGTCAGCCAGCGGCCGGGGCTCATCCCGGTCTCCTGCCGGAAGCGCCGGGCGAAGGTGCGGGTGCTCATCGCCGCGTGCGCGGCCAGCTCCTCCAGCGACAGGGGCAGTTCCAGCCGCTGCAACGCCCAGTCGCGGGTCGGCCCTGTGCCGGTCTCGCTCGCCGGTGGCAGCGGCCGTTCGATGTACTGGGCCTGACCGCCGTCCCGGTACGAGGGCACGACGCAGGACCTGGCGACCTGGTTGGCCACCTCCGTGCCGTGGTCCTGGCGTACCAGGTGCAGGCAGACGTCCACTCCGCTCGCCGCCCCCGCCGAGGTCAGCACGTCGCCGTCGTCCACGAACAGCACCCCGGCATCCAGCTCGACCTGCGGAAACAGCTCCTGGAAGACGTCGGTGAGCGCCCAGTGGGTGGTGGCCCGCCGCCCCTCCAGGAGACCGGCGGCGGCCAGCAGGAAGGCGCCGGTGCAGATGGACACCAGGCGGGTGCCGGGACGTACGCGGGCCAGGGCGGCCAGGGCCCGCGGGTCGGGGGACAGAGCCGAGTCGCGGGAGAGCGCGTACGGCGGGATGACCACGGTGTCCGCCTCGGCCAGCACCTCGGGGCCGTGGGCGGGGGTGATGACGAAATCGGAGTCGGTGCGTACGGGCTGCCCGTCCACGCTCGCGCTCACCACCTCGTAGCGGCCGCTGGCGGAACCCAGGACGCGGTGCGGAATGCCCAGCTCGAAGGGGTAGACGCCATCGAGGGCGAGGACGACGACCTTGTGGGAGGACATGGCAAGAATGTATCGGAGGATGACCTTCTTGCCATCGCCCGGGGCATGACCGTACGGCCAGGATCGAGGCATGACTTTGACGAACGTTCCGAAGATGCTTGCCTTGCACCAGACCGAACTCGGCGGACCGGAGGTGTTGCGGCTGACCGAGCTGCCACGGCCCGTGCCTCGCGTCGGGGAGGTCCTGGTCGCGGTGCACGCCGCCGGACTCAACCCCACGGACTTCAAGCACCGCGCCCGGCGCATCTTCCTGCCGCCCCCGCCGCTGACCCTCGGCTGGGACGTCTCCGGCACCGTGGTCGAGACGGGCCCGGGCGTCACCCTTTTCCAGCCCGGTGACGAGGTGTTCGGCATGTTGCCCTACCCGCACGGGGCCGGCTCCCACGCCGAGTACGTGACCGGCCCCGCCCGCGCCTTCGCCGCCAAGCCCGCCGGGATCGACCACGTGCACGCCGCCGCCCTGCCACTGGCCGCGCTCACCACCTGGCAGGCCCTCGCCGAGACCGCGGGTCTGCGGGAAGGGCAGCGGGTGCTGATCCACGCAGCGGCGGGCGGGGTGGGGCATCTCGCCGTACAGATCGCCAAGGAGCGCGGCGCCCACGTCACCGGTACGGCCAGCGCCCCCAAACACGACTTCCTGCGCGAACTCGGCGCGGATGCCTGCATCGACCACCGCACCGAGGACTTCACCGACACCGGCGAGCGCTACGACGTCGTCCTCGACGCCCTCGGCGGGGAGACCGCCACCCGCTCCGTGGACGTGCTCCGCCCCGGCGGCGTCCTCGTCTCCCTGGTGCCGGGCGCCGAGGACACCCCGGCAGCGGCGGAGAAGGCGCGGGTCCGCGCCATCGTCATGATCGTCGAGCACGACCAGGCCGGCATGCGCGCCATCGCCGACCTCGTCGAACGCGGCAGGCTCCGCGCCCACGTCTCCGGCACCTTCCCCCTCGCGGAAGGCGCACGGGCCCACGAACTGGGGGAGACGGGACGTACCACCGGCAAACTGGTGCTCACCGTGCGCTGAGGTGCTCGCGGACTTCTCGATCGCCTCGCAGGACCCTCCCGGGATCCTTCCCCTTCGCGCTGACCACCGGCGACGTCCTGCGAGGCGCCGTCATCCACACCGGCCTCGAGGCCAAGTGGACCGGCACCTCGCCGCGATGCTCGCTGTCGTAGCCGGACGTCGCGTAGCCGATGAGGCGGACTCCGTCGCGTCGACGAATCGTCTCGGCGATCACCCGGATGTACGAGGTCTGTGCATGGCGCTGCGGATCGCTACTCTCTGTCATATCCGCATTGTGTCGTGGCCATTGGTCACGCGATCCCATTTCCGCGGCGTACCGCAGATCATCGGACCGAACAGGTCGGGACGCGCGAGTCGCGAGCGGGTAGAGCACACTGACTTCCCAGGCCAGGGCCTATATGGCGACTGATGCCACGCTGGTTAACGGCACCCCTGGTTGCGTGCCGTCAGCACGACGCCCGCCGTCCTTGCCCGGGGGCGTCATGATCCTCACCTGACGAGTGCCAGCGGGTTAGGACGGTCGTGGTGGCTGGGCACGCAGATGCTGTGCCTTGCTGGCACGATGATCGCGATGATAGGTCCGCAGCACTTCTGCCTGCCGCACCCACAACTCCTGCGGAGCCGACGGATCGGCCGGCAGCAAGGACAACAACGCCTCGGGGGAAGCTGCCGCGGCAGCGGCTGGCCTGCGCCTGTTGAATGCCACGGCCGAAGCCAACCACGAAGCGGTGCTGCCCGCGACTGAAATCACGCCAAAGCCGCTCTCGGCCGCCGTTCGCCTGCACGAACGTGGACCGAGGCCGGGAAGGCTTCAGGGCGGCTTCCGCCGCGCTCGTGAGGCCATTGCCGGACACCGTCATCACGTGTCCCCGCCGCAGCGCGAAGGAAGCCCGGCGCGCCTCGCGAGCACGGCGCCTCCCCCGCGCAACCACCCCCATCGACGCCGGCTCCGTGGCCGCGGAGGCCACGGAGCCGGCACCTCGATCCATGCAGACGGCACGGCCATGGTGGCCGTCCAGAGCCGGCCAGGCGGATGCTGGGTTACGACAGCGCCGCGTTCGAGCTCCTAACTGGACCACCCTCTCGCGCCGCCCACGTGTGGCTGCGCGAGGCGGCCGTCCAGGTGGGCCGGGAACAGGCGAGCGCCCAGGCCTGCTCACGTACGGACTTAGTGTTTTCGGCGGATCCATTCCTCAAGGTGAAGGGCCTCAGCGCCGATCGTCGTGTCGGTGCCGTGCCCGGTGTGCACGACCGTCTCCGGTGGGAGGGTGAGCAGCCGATGGCGGATGGAGTCGATGATCAGGTCGAAGTCGGAGAACGAGCGGCCGGTCGCACCAGGCCCTCCCTGGAAGAGAGTGTCTCCCGTGAAGACGGCGCCGACGGTCCGGGGCGTAGAAGGAACAGGCGCCTGGGGTATGCCCTGGCGTGTGCAGCACCTGCAGGCTCGTTCCTGCGACCTTGACGATCTCATCGGCCACTAGCATGCCGTCGGGCTCGCGATCAGGATGGGTCAGGCGCCACAGAGGCAGGTCGGCAGCGTGCAGCAGGATCG
Organism: Nonomuraea thailandensis; assembly: GCF_024172165.1. Classification (GTDB taxonomy): domain Bacteria; phylum Actinomycetota; class Actinomycetes; order Streptosporangiales; family Streptosporangiaceae; genus Nonomuraea; species Nonomuraea thailandensis. The sequence continues at coordinate 5,167,798 of NZ_JAMZEB010000002.1, forward strand.
GCGCGCCGGTCCGCTCGGCAAGTTGCGGGGCGTGTCCGATGTGGTCGTCGTGGGCGTGGGTGGCCAGGACGGCGAGCACGTTGCGGCCTGCTACGAGGTCGATGATGGCCTCGACGTCATGCGGGGCATCGAAGATCACGCATTCGGAGTCGTTTCCGAGCACCCACACGTTGTTGTCCACGTCGAACGTCTGCCCGCCGAGGCTGAAGGTTCCTGAGGTCACGGTGTGGCCGATCACAGGACCACCACCGAACGCAGCACCTCGCCCCGGTGCATCTTGCCGAACGCCTCCTCGACCTGATCGAGCCCGATCGTCTCCGACACGAACTTGTCGAGCGGCAGCCTGTTCTGCAGGAACAGGTCGATCAGCATGGGGAAGTCGCGGCTCGGCAGGCAGTCGCCGTACCAGGAGGACTTCAGCGCGCCGCCGCGGCCGAACACGTCCAGCAGCGGCAGGTCGATGCGCATGTCGGGAGTGGGCACGCCGACCAGCACGACCGTGCCGGCCAGGTCGCGGGCGTAGAACGCCTGCTCGTACGTCTCGGGCCGGCCGACCGCCTCGATGACCACGTCGGCTCCGTTGCCGCCGGTGAGGTCGCGGATCGCCTCGACCGGGTCCGCGGAGCGGGAGTTGACCGTGTGCGTGGCGCCGAACCCGCGCGCCCACTCCAGCTTCCTGTCGTCCACGTCCACCGCGATGACCTTCGCGGCGCCCGCCAGCGAGGCGCCGAGGATCGCCGCGTCGCCGACGCCGCCGCAGCCGATCACCGCCACGCTGTCGCCCCGGGTGACCCCGCCGGTGTTGACGGCCGCGCCGATGCCGGCCATCACGCCGCACCCGAGCAGGCCCGCGACCTGCGCCGGGGCCTCGGCCGAGACCTTCGTGCACTGGCCGGCCGCGACCAGCGTCTTCTCCAGGAACGCGCCGATGCCCAGCGCGGGCGACAGCTCGGTGCCGTCCTTGAGCGTCATCTTCTGCGTGGCGTTGTGCGTGGCGAAGCAGTACCACGGGCGGCCGCGCAGGCAGGCACGGCACTGGCCGCACACCGCGCGCCAGTTGAGGATCACGAAGTCGCCCGGCTCCAGGCCGGTGACCCCCTCACCGACCGCCTCCACCGTGCCCGCCGCCTCGTGTCCCAGCAGGAACGGGTAGTCGTCGCTGATCCCGCCCTCGCGATAGTGCAGGTCGGTGTGGCACACGCCGCAGGCCTGCACGTTCACCACCGCCTCGCCGGGGCCGGGCTGCGGTACGAGAATGGTTTCGACGGATACCGGCTGGCCCGTGCCCCGGGCGATCACGGCTTGGACTTCGTAGGTCATCGGGTGCTCTTTTCCAGGTGAACGCGGACGGGGAGGGACTCCCAGGCGCGCAGGGTGTTGTTGTGGTGGCGACGGGGCGTCGCGGCGAGTTCGAGGCGTTCGACGCGGCGGGCCAGGGCGGTGAGCAGGGCTTCGGCCTCCAGGCGGGCGACGTGCTGGCCGACGCACTGGTGCAGGCCCATGCCGAAGCCGACGTGGCCGGAGGGGTCGCGGGACGGGTCGAAGGTGTACGGGTCGTGCCAGCGGCGCGGGTCGTGGTTGGCCGCGCCGAGGAACATCAAAATCTTGCGGCCTTCGGGGACGACGGTGCCGCCGATGGCGACGTCGCGGTCGGCGGTGCGGAAGAAGGTCTGCACCGGCGACTGCCAGCGTACGGCCTCGTCGAAGGCCACCCGGGCCAGGGCGGGCTGCTCCCGCAGGCGCCGCCACTGGCCGGGGTGGGTGGCGAAGGCGTACAGGGCGGCGGCCAGGCCGTGCACGGTGGTGTCGACGCCGGCGGTGAGCAGGGAGCGGACGACGAGCGGCGCCTGCTCGTGCGTGAGGTCGCCGTGGTCGGCCGCCGCCCAGATGCGCGCGCCGAAGCCGTCCGGTGCCAGGGCCTCGCGCCTGCACTGGGCGTTGACCCAGGCCGACAGCTCGGCCACGCGCGGTTGACCCTTGGCGACCAGGTCGTTGACGGGGCCGAAGGCGTTGAAGGCGTGGTCGCCGTAGGGCAGCAGGTTCTCGCGCCCGCCGGGTGGCAGGCCCACGGCGTCGGGGAAGACGCGCAGCGGGAACGCCTGCGCGAGCGCGGGGACGGCGTCGAACTCCGGCTCGGCCAGCACCTTGTCCACCAGCTCCGCGGCCTCGGCGAACCAGCGGTCGCGCAGCTTGCGTAGCGCCCGCGGGCCGAGGATCTTGACCAGGACGGCGCGCGGCGCGTCGTGGCGGGGCGGGTCGGCCTCCAGCAGCAGGCTGGGCGGGCGCCACGGCTTCTCCCTGCGGAAGTCGCTGAGCCCCACCCCCGCGCCCGAGGGGAAGGACTGCCAGTCGGTCAGCGCCGCGTGCACGTGCTCGTAGCGGGCCAGGGCGTAGACGTCGTAGCGGGGCAGGTGGACGACGGGCCCGGCCGCCAGCAGGGCGTGGTGCAGCGGCTCGGGATCTTCCAGCGTCTCGGGCGCGAACGGGTCGGCGTCCAGGGCGAACATGAAGGGCTCCTCTTACAGGTCGAGGACGAGGCGGTCGGAGCGGGCGCGGGAGACGCAGACGAACATGCAGTCGCCCACCGCCCGCTCGGCGTCGTCGAGCAACGCGTCACGGTGGTCCACCTCACCAGCCAGCACGGTGGTCTCGCAGGTGCCGCACAACCCCTGGCGGCAGGAGGACAGCACGTTCACGCCCGCGTCGTTGATGGCCTGGAGCACGGACCGGCCGGACGTGACGGTCACCGTCGTGCCGGTGCGGCGCAGTTCCACCTCGAACGGCTCGGCGCGGGCCGGCACGCCGAGGTCCTTGGCGACGAAGCGTTCGGTGCGCAGCGTCCCGGCGGGCCAGCCGGCGGCGTGCCGCTCCATGGCGTCCAGCAGACCGGCCGGGCCGCAGCAGTACACCTTCGTGTCCGGCGGGAGCTCGGCGGGCAGGTCGAGCAGGCCGCGCTCGTCCTGCGGGACGACCTCGACGCGGGAGCCGTAACGGGCCAGCTCGCCCATGAACGCCATCGAGGCACGCGTACGGCCGCCATAGAGCAGCCGCCAATCAGCGCCCAGCAGCTCCGCCTGGTAGATCATGGGCAGCAGCGGGGTGATGCCGATGCCGCCGGCGACGAACAGGTACCGCTCGGACGGGGCCAGCGGGAAGTTGTTGCGCGGCCCGCCGATCGCCACCGTGTCGCCCACGGCCAGTTCGTCATGGACGTAGGCGGAGCCGCCCCGGCCGTCCGGTTCCCGCAGCACCCCGATGCGGTAGGCGTGCGGGTCCCACCGGTCACCGCACAGCGAGTACTGGCGGGTCACGCCGTTCGGCAGGATCAGGTCGAGGTGCGCGCCGGGCGTCCAGTCCGGCAGCCGCCCCCCGTCCGGGTGCGTCAGGGTCAGGGCGACCACGCCGTCGGCGACCGGAGTCTTGGCGGCGACCCGCAGGTCCAATCTGAAGATCATGCATGCTCCCGGGTGGTGAGACGGAAGGCGTGCACGGCCAGCCCACCGGCCACGAGCACCGCCGCGACCAGCAGGAACAGCCGGCCCGGCGTCCAGCCGGCATCCAGCAGCCAGCCGGCCACGAGCGGGGAGACGATCGCGCCCATGCGGCCGACGCCGATGCCCCAGCCGACGCCCGTGGCTCGTACCTCTACGGGGTAGAGCGAGGGAGTCAGCGCGTACAGGCCGGCGACGCAGCCGTTGACGAACAGGCCGATCAGCGTCCCCAGCGCGAGCACCAGCGCGAACTGCGAGGTGAGCGTGACGAAGCAGGCCAGCAGCAGCGCCGTGGCGAGCGTGTAGCCGAGCAGCACCCGTTGCAGTGGGAAGCGGGCGGCCAGCAGGCCCAGCAGCGTGGTGCCGAAGATGCCGCCGAGGTTCAGCAGCACTCCCCCGGTGATCCCCTGGCCGGCCGACATCCCGGCCTCCACCAGCAGCTTTGGCGTCCAGCTCGTGACGAAGTAGAAGCCGAACATGACGGCGAAGAAGCCGGCCCAGATCAGCAGCGTGTTGCGGCGCTGGGCCGGGGACAGGATCTGTGCCAGGCGCGGCTTCGGCTTGCGCTCGGCGGGCTCCGGCTCGGGCAGCGCGTCCAGAGCGGGCAGCCTCATCGCAGCCAGCACGGTGTTGAGCCGGTCGAGCGCGCGCGGTGAGCGCTGGGTGAGCAGGAAGTCCAGCGATTCCGGCAGGCGCCAGAGCACGGCGCCGATGAGCAGGGCGGTGGCGACGCCGCCGAAGGCGAACACCGACCGCCAGCCGGACGAGCTCTGCAGCGCGACCGCGACGATGCCGCCGACGGTGGCGCCGACGGCGTAGCCGGTGGAGTTGAGGCTGACGGCCAGGCCGCGCCAGCGGGCGTTGGCGTACTCGGCGGCGAGGACGTTGCTGCTGGCCAGGATGCCGCCGATGCCGACGCCCGTGAGCACGCGCAGCAGCCCGAGCTGCACGGCATCCTGGGCGGCGGCCGACAGCAACATCCCGGCCGACGCGATGACCAGGCAGACCAGGATCAGGGCACGCCGTCCGATGCGGTCGGCCAGCGGCGCCAGGAACAGCGAGCCGAGGGCCATGCCGACCAGGCCCGCGCTGAGCAGCAGGCCCAGTTGGGAGCCCGAAAGGGCCCACTCGGCGGACACGGCAGCCGCGGTGAAGGACATGACCAGGACGTCGAAGCCGTCCAGGACGTTGAGCAGGACGCACACGGCGATCGCCGACCACTGCAGGCGCGTCATGGGGGCATCGTCGATGCGGGTACGCAGCTCCGGGGGATGAACTGACATCTAACCGGCCTTTCGGGGGGTGGTTAGCTGTCGATGATGAGCTGGTTACCAGCGTGTTTCCACGACGGATCCATTGAATGGATGAGGTCATCCGCAAATTGGCCTCGACCAGCGATGATGTGACGCATGGCCAGGTCACCCAGCGGCGAGTCGGTCCTGACGCGTGCCGTGCGCATCCTCGAGGCGTTCAATCCCGCCGAACCGGTGCTGACGGTCAGCCAGATCAGCCGCCGGGCCGCGCTGCCGCTGGCCACCACCGTCCGGCTGGTGGAGGAGCTGACCCGGCACGGGCTGCTGGCCCGCGACGAGCAGCGCCGCGTACGGATCGGCAACCGCATGTGGGAGCTGGCCCAGCGCGCCTCACCGGTGCGCCGGCTGCGCGAGACCGCGATGCAGTTCATGGGCGACCTGCACCACGTGGTCGGGCACTCGGTACAGCTCGGCATCCTCGACGGCGAGGAGGTGCTGTTCGTCGAACGCCTGATCGCGCCCGGCGCGGTCGTCACCGTCACCCAGATCGGCGGGCGGCTGCCGCTGCACGCCTCCTCCGGCGGCCTGGTCCTGCTCGCGCACGCCCCCGCCGACCTGCGGGAACGCGTGCTGCGCCAGCCGTTGCAGGCGTACACGCCACACACGATCACTGACGCCAGGACCCTGCGCGCGACGCTCGCCGAAGTGCGGCGCAACGGGTTCGCCTTCTGCCCCGGCCACATCCATCCCGACGCCACGGGCATCTCCGTCCCCGTCCGGATGTCCGGCCATGTGGTCGCCGCGCTCGGCATGGTGGTGCCCAACGACGAACACGCCTGGCCTCTGGTCCGCCCGCTGCAACTCACCGGTCTTGCCCTCGAACGGGCCCTCGACATGCAGCCGGGACGGCTCGCGGATACAGCGGAGCAGGATGGATGACGTCATCCAGTTAGCGGCTGGACGGCCGCGATCCAGGGCCCCAGATGGCCAGGTGAACCTCACCATTGAGGTCGAGGGTGCACGGACAGAACGGATCGGCAAGCGACTGGAGCTCCTGCTTCTACGTGGAGACCTGCCTGCTGGAACCACCGGCTGGCAGGAAGCGCCGCGGCTCCCGCAACACCCCCGCACCACCGCGATCACGACGTCCGCCACTACAGCGAGGACAACGTCGCCCTGCGCCTGGCCTGGGAGATGCGCCGCCGAGGCTGGTCACAGGAACGCATGGCCCAGGAGCTCACGAACGCCGGCTGCCCCACCCACCAATCGGCCATCTCCAAGATCATCAACCTGAAGCCCGATGGCAACCGCCGCACCATCAGCGTGGACGAAGCCATCGCCATGGCCCGTGTCTTCGGCATCCCCCTGGAAGAGCTTCCCCTGCCGCCCGAGAGCGGCGAAGGACGCGACCTGCACGACCTCACCCGGACCGTCACCCACGAGGGCAGGAACGCCTCCCACCAGTACGCCCAGTACCTGCTCGCCTGGGCCCGCCTGCGCCACCGCCTGACCAGCGAAGACAGCCGCACCGCCTACGAGGACTTCCTGACCGCCCGCAAGATCGACGCCGACACCGCCCGGCACGCGATCGCGTTCTGGCTCGATGCGTCCTCCTGGCAGCACGCCACCACCGCCTACGACACCCTGCATCACCTCCTGCAAGCGATGGGCACCGGCCACGACCTGACCCCGCCCGCCCAGGACCCACGCGAACGCTCCAGCACGGTGCCCGACCTCCTGCGCCTGCGTGACCTGTTCACCACCCGGATCCCCGGCGCCCCGGCCCGCGTGGTGCCGGACCTCATCTACCGCTTCGCCGACACCCTGGTCCGCACCGCCATGCTCCCGGCGGCCGTCCCGGTCATCGACTCCTACGCCCGCGGCATCCCCCACCCGGCCGACGACGTCGTCGCCGAGATCGACCGCCGACTGCAGGAGATCGCCGAGCGGGAACCACACGACCGGAACGACTACCTCGAAAGCCTGGCCGCCCGCATCGGGCTGCGACACCAGGGTGTCCAACCCCAGGAGCCGGTGCTGGAACTGGCCGCCGGACTCGGTGTCACCACAGAGGACTACCGCGAGGCAAAGAAGATCAGTGAGAGATATCGAGAAACGGGGGTGAGATGAATCGTGATGACCGGCAACGGCTACAAACGCCGCAAATGCCGCGAAGACGGCCGCGAGCTCGGCGCCGAATGCCCCAAGCTACGGCGGGCCAACGGCTCGTGGAACCGCATCACGGCACCTGGCACGGTAAGGCAGAGGTGCCGGCCGGACCGGACGGCAAGCGCATCTACCTGCGGCTGGGTGGTTTCGCCACCCACACCGAACTGTCCGCCTTCTATGAAAAAGCCGGATGCCTGCTCGACCTGCCGGACCCCGGCCCGGCGGGTCACCAGGCGCGGATGGAAATCCTCGCCATGATCAAGGCGGCGCACCGGAAGAACGCGCCCCTGACCATGAGGAGTTGCAGCGCAAGTTCCGGACCGGGCAACCGCTGCAGTCGATGACCTTCGGCGAGTACTGGAGTAGGTGGGTGGAGCGGCGCCGGCGGCTCCAGGACATCCGCAGGTCCACGCTGACGCACTACATCACCCACCATGACGTGCATTTCGGCGCGATCCTCGACGAAGTCCGGCTGGACCGCATCTTCGTGCCCACCATCGAAGGAGTCTTCGCCCGCATCGACGAGAAAACGCCGAGATCCTGACCGCCCGCCACTCCGACGACCCCGAGATCCGCGCATCGGTACGCGGCAAACGCCCGACCGGGCCCGTCACCAAACACCGCATCAAGGCCACGATCAGGCGCGTGCTGGCCGACGCCGTGCGCGAACACTTGGTCACCTTCAACGCCGCCGCCCTGGTCAACCTGCCCCCGGGCCGGAAGCCCAAGGGCCTGGTATGGACCAAGGCCGAATCGAGGCATTCGACCAAGCCTTCGCCGAACGCCTTGAAGCGGTGCGCGCTGACCCCGAACTCCGGCATCTCAAGACCATCACGGTGTGGGCCCGCACCGACCTGCGCCCTTCTCCCGTCATGGTGTGGACACCGGCCCAGCTCGGCGCGTTCCTCGACCACGCCCTCACCGATCGGCTGTACGCGCTGTTCCACCTGATCGCCTTCCGCGGGCTGCGCCGCGGCGAGGCGTGCGGAGCGCGCTGGACCGACCTCGACGCCGATGAGGGCACGCTGGCGGTGGCCACGCAGCTCACGGTCGTCAATGGCAAGGTCGAGGAGGGCGACCCAAAGACCGAGTCCTCCGACAGCCTGGTCGCCCTCGACACGGCCACCCTCGACGTGCTGCGCATCCACCACGCCCGGCAGTTGGCCGATAAGCTGCGCTGGGGCCCGGCCTGGCAGGACAGCGGGCGCATCTTCACCAAGGAAGACGGCTCGCGGCTGCACCCCGACGTGGTCAGTAAGCATTTCGAACGGCTGTCCTTCGCCGCCGGGTTGCCCCCGATCCGGCTGCACGACCTGCGCCACGGCGCGGCGACGCTGTCGCTCGCCGCGGGCAATGACATGAAGATCATCTCCGCGATGCTGCGGCACTCCAGCCTCGCCATGACCTCCGACCTCTACACCGCCGTGCTGCCCGAGGTGGCGCACGCCGCAGCGGAGGCCAGCGCCGCCCTCGTGCCCCGGGCGGCCGGCCTGCGCAACCTGTCCGCGCCCCGCGGTCTCCCTTCGGTCTCCCCCGCCCACCCCTCGATTCCCATCGTCCCATCCGCCCCGTCCACCGGAGGAGAAGCAGGAGGTCAGCGACGTGCCCAGCACAGTGACCATAGAAGTCAGCCACGGCAAAGGGGGATCGGCGATCCCCCGATGACCGCTCTCTGCACCGGCCCCGGCGGACACGCCAATCTCGAAGCATGAACATCTCCGGAAACACCGTCTTCATCCCCGGCGCCACCAGCGGCATCGGCCTCGCGCTCGCCCTCGCCCTCCAGGCCAGGGGCAACACCGTCATCATCGGCGGCCGCCGCACCGAGTTGCTGGAGCGGATCGCCGCCGGGAATCCCGGCATCGACACCGTACAGATCGACACGACGGACGCGGCGAGCATCGACGCCGCCGCCAAGCAGGTGCTGGCCCGACACCCCCGCCTGAACGTGCTGGTCACCATGGCCGGCATCATGCGCGTCGAGGACTGGCACCGGCCCGAGTCGTTCCTGGCCTCCGCCGAGGCCGTGGTGACGACGAACGTGCTCGGCCCGATCCGGCTCATCGCCGCGTTCGTCGAGCACCTGCAGGCGCAGCCGGACGCCACGATCGTCACCGTGTCGTCGGGGCTGGCGTTCGCGCCGCTCAGGGCGACGCCGAGCTACAACGCCTCCAAGGCGGCGATCCACATGCTCAGCGAGTCGATCCGGCTGCAGCTCGCCGACACCAGCGTGCAGGTCGTGGAGCTGGAGCCGCCGTCCGTCCGGACCGCGCTGCTGCCCGGGCAGGAGACGAGCGAGTTCGCGATGCCGCTGGAGGAGTTCGTGGCGGAGGTCGTCTCCCTGCTGGAGTCCCGGCCGGACGCGAAGGAGATCCAGGTCGAGCGGGTGAAGTTCCTGCGGTACGGCGAGGCGCGCGGCGACTACGACCAGGTCGTGGCGGCACTCAACGCCGCCGACCCGCACGGCAAGTAGCCCGACCCGCACGGAAGCAGCCGGACCTCGCGTCGAGCAGCGAAGTGGACGTCATGCACTCCCCGTCGTCACATGGGCAGCAGGAACAGGCTCAGGGGGGTGCTGACCACGGTGACGGCGATCGACAGCACCAGGACGCGCAGCGAGAGCGGCGTCGTCGCGGGGGTGGCGAGGCGGGCGAGGCGGGCGTCGACGTCGCCGTCGTGTCGCCGCTGATCGGCCGGCTGGCCGACCGCGTCGGCACCCGGCCTCTCGTGCTCGCCGGCCTGGCGGTCATGGGGGTGTTCGCCCTGTTCCTTCCACCTTCACGGGCGCGCCGCCTCGGCGGTCCCCGCGGGGGCGTGGATCTTCGGGCTGAGCCGGCTTCATCTTCGTCCTGAGCCCGCTGATCAGCGCCGCGGCGGGGGCGCTGCCCGGCGCGCAGGCCGGGGCGGGGCTCGGGATCCTTCAGGGAGCGCAGTTCCTCGGCGCCGGCGCCGGGCCGGCCCTGTTCGGCGCGCTGGGTGACCGCGCGGCAGCGCAGCGGCAGCGCAGCGGCGGCGACGCGGTGAATCCGCTGTACGCCGGCCACGAGGGCGCCGCCTACTCCGACGTCTTCCTGGGCATGGCCGTGGTGGCCGCCCTGGCGCCGGCCGTCGCGTTCCGGATGCGGCCCGGGCGGTAGCCGGGCATGGGCGCGGTGCGCCCGGGCGATGTCACAGGGACAGCGCGGCCATGAACGCCATGGTGGCCGCCATCCCGGCCGAGCACGCGTCCCGGCCGAGCGCCCGGCGATCCCCGCCCCGTCCCGGGAGGACGCTGATGAGCCGGGCGCCGGTCCAGCCCAGCCCGATGAGCAGAGCCACCGCGGCCAGCGACCCGCCCCCGTGCGCGTGCCCGGTGGAAGGGCCGCCGAGCGCCGCCAGCACCAGGAGGACGGACATGATCACGAAGTCCTGGAGGTGATGGCCGATCTCCGCGCGGCGGGCGGGCGAGCCGCACAGCCAGCCGGCGGTCAGCAGCGCGAGCACCGCGGCGGCGAGGAACGGGCCGCCCAGGTGCCCGGCCGCCATGCCGAACGCCATGACGACGTACGGCCACCGCTTGCCGGCACGCCCCGAGGGCAGCAGGGCGGGGGCGAGCGCCAGCACGCAGCCGGCCCCCGCCGCCACCGTGTGCAGGAGGGCCTGCATCAGGCGGCCAGGCCACGGCCGGAGCCGCGGTCTCCTCCGCGAGAGTTCACGAGGCCCTCCTTGCCGTCGCCGGTGTCACACCTCTGGGACCGGACAGCACGGCGCAGCGTGACAGGAACGAGGGTGACGTCCGCGGCTGGATCCTACTGGCGATCCCGGACGCCGTCCGCCTGATGCTCGTGCATCGCGGCGGCGGCGTGCTGTGCGTCGGGATGGATGTGCAGGGCCAGCCACACCCCCGTGATCTGCAGCACGCGCGCGGGCACGTCGTGCACGGCGGCCAGGCGCAGGAGGCCGCCCTGACCGCGTACGGCGGCGTTCAGCCGCAGCAGCACGTGCAGGCCGCGGCTGTCCATGAAGGTCAGCCCGGTCAGGTCGAGGACCAGGCCGGGGCCGGGCAGGCGGTGCCGCTCGGCGTAGGACTCCAGCTGGTCGGCGTTGGTGGAGTCGAGCTCACCTGTGACGGTGATCAGCGCTCCGCCGGGCACGTCCCGGCAACTGAGGCTCAGGGGCGACATGGCGCCTGGCCGGCCTGCGGCCGCCGTGCGGGCGGCTCCGGCCTGTGCGCGGTCGCGTACGTCTCTTCCAGCGTGAGCCCCATCCTGGCGATCGTTTTCCCGTCCTCACTCTTGGCCCTGCGGCCGTGCCCGGTCAGCACGCCGGGCGAAGGTTTCCTTCCGCTGCTGTCCAGGGAGCGAAACCGGCCCTGCCGAGCTCCGCAAGGTGCCGCCGGGCGGGCGCCCGTAGGCGGCCTTGTAGGCCAGGGCGAAGCGCCCGGGGTGGAAGAAGCCCCAGCGGGCCGCGATCACGGCCACCGTGGTGGCCGCCGGGTCGCCGGCCTCCAGCTCGGCGTGGGCGCGGGCCAGGCGGGCCTGGCGCAGGTAGCCCAGCGGGGTGGTGTCCAGGTGCCGGCGGAAGGCGTACTGCAGGGCGCGGGGGGTGACCCTGGCGGCGGTGGCGATGTCGTCGACCCCGATGGGCGTGCCGGCGTTCTCCTCGATGTAGTCGAGGGCGCGGCGCAGCGTACGGGGATGGGCGTCGCGCCGGTCCGTGCCGGTGGCTTCGGCGGCGGCGTTGCTGGGCAGGGCCGTCAGGACGCTGGCGGCCAGGAGCTGCCCGGCCGTGGAGACCACGAGGGGTTCGCCGGCCAGGCCCGGGTCGGCCAGGACGTCGTCGCGCAGGTAGGCGATGGTGCGCTGGAGGTGCCGGCCGGCGGCGGCCGAGACGGGCCGGTGGCCCAGCAGCCGTACCGGCTCCGGCCGGCGGCCCGGACGGGCGCCGGCCACCTCCTGCAGCAGCGCGTCGCCGAACATGACGATGGTGTAGGCCGAGTCGCGGACCTCGCCCGAGTACGGCCGGTCGGGCGGCGCCAGCGACACCACGTCGCCCGGCCCGAGCACCTCCTCCTCGCAGCCGGCGACCTGCTGGGCGATGTGCCCCGACTCCACCAGGCACAGGCACACCTTGCCGAGCGGATGCACGTCGTAGCTCATGCCGAACTCCAGCCGCACCCGATCGACGCTGACCGCCCCCATGACCTGGCGCGAGATCTTGGTCCGCGGGCTGTCCACGTCGGCCTCGATGCGCATCCTGGCGTAGGCCCTGCTGAGGAACTCCTCGGTCTGGCCGAGGTCGTGGCTGTCGAAGGTCAGCGGCTGCATGGCACGCTCCATCCCTGGTTCGCGCGAGCCTCGCCCGTGGGCGCCGGGGCGAGGTCGGTCAGACAACCGGCCACACCGTGATGGTAGTCCGGCGCTCCGCCCGGGGAGCGCGGAAAGCTCGATGCCGTCTCCCCTTCCGATGCGTCACCGCTTTGACAGGTGACGAATTTGCGTGCAAGGATCATCACCAGTTGAACCGGTGACTCCCCTAAGGAACCTCCCATGACCGTTGTGCGCTTCGACCTGCTCTCCTCACTCACCCCCGCGGCGGCCATGCGGGTGCTGACCGACTTCGGCCCCGCACGCGCGCAGAGCTGGCCCAGCATCGACACCGAGCACTTCACCGTCCACCAGCTCGGCGACACCTGGGCCGAGGCGACCGAAGGGACCGCCGCCGCGTGGGAGCGCGCCCGCTACGAGTGGGACGCGGAGAAGGGGCGGGTGCTGATCACCACGCTCGACTCCAAGCTCTTCGGCCCCGGCGGCGGCTGGGACATCCGGCTCACCCCCGAAGGCGACGGCACCCGGGTCACCGTCGAGCTCACCCGGAAGCCCCGCACGCTCAAGGGCAAGATCCTCGCCGCGCTCCTCCCCCTCGCCGCGCCGTCCTCGCTCCGCAAGTCCTTCGGCGAGCCGCTGAAGGCGAGGTGATCCCCGCCGGAACCGGCTCCCCTCATGAAAGTTTCACGCGTCGTTGACAACGCGGAAAGCGCTTTCCTACGGTGTCGCTGTCCGCCGGCACGAACGTGCCCGCTCACGTGAGCGGCGCGTGCGCCACCGGAGCGCAGGAACGTCGTGGCGGCAGCGACCGTGCGGAGCACGCACGCCATCGTTGTTCGAAGGAGCAGGTGAACCAGGGATGAGACGAGCAGTCGCGTCGCGACTCCACGCGGTGCTGGCCGCGGTGGCCACCGCCGCCGCGGCCGGCGCGGTCGCCGTGGCCTTGCCGTTGACGCAGGCGTCGGCGGCGGCGGGCGGCGCCACCGGCTACGCGACCGGCAACGGCGGCACGACCGGCGGTGCGGGCGGGCAGACGGTGCGGGCCACCACGGGCACCGCGATCCACGCGGCCCTGTGCGGCCGGGCCAGCAGCAGCACCCCGATCACCATCGAGGTCGAGGGCACCATCAACCACGGCAACACCACCAAGGTGTCGGGTCCGAGCTGCAACACCGCCGCCGGCGTGATCGAGCTCAAGCAGATCAGCAACGTCACGATCGTCGGCGTCGGCAGCGGAGCCGTCTTCGACCAGGTGGGCATCCACATCCGCGAGGCCCGCAACATCATCATCCGCAACGTGACCGTCCGCAACGTCAAGAAGTCCGGCTCGCCCACGTCCAACGGCGGCGACGCCATCGGCATGGAGAGCGGCGTGCGCAACGTGTGGGCCGACCACCTCACGCTGGAGGCCTCGGGCGGCGAGTCGGAGGGCTTCGACGGCCTCTTCGACATGAAGGACGACACCCAGTACGTGACCCTGTCCTACAGCATCCTGCGCAACTCGGGCCGGGGCGGGCTCATCGGGTCCAGCGAGAGCGACCTCTCCAACGGTTACGTCACCTTCCACCACAACCTGTACGAGAACATCGACTCCCGTACCCCCCTGCTGCGTGGCGGCATCGCGCACATCTACAACAACTCCTACGTGAGCCTCCACGAATCGGGCATCAACTCCCGCGCCGGAGCCCGCGCCAAGGTGGAGAACAACCACTTCAAGGACTCCAAGGACGTCCTGGGCACCTTCTACACCAGCGAGGCCGGCTACTGGCAGGTCGCCGGCAACATCCTCGACAACGTGACCTGGTCCACCCCCGGCAGCGACACCAACCCGGCCGGGCCCGACCTGCGCTCCACCACCACGGTCTCCGTCCCGTACTCCTACGCCCTCGACGCGGCGAGCTGCGTGCCGGCCATCGTCAGGCAGACGGCCGGGGCCAACAAGGGGCTGCAGGAGTCCAACGGCAACTGCACGCCGCAGACGCCGACGGCCACACCCACCGTCACCCCCACCGTGACGCCCACCGTCACCCCGACCGTCACCCCCACGCCCGGCGGGCCCAACCTCAGCATCGGAGCCGGCTCCGACGGCTCCAGCAAGGCCGACGGGACGAGCTACGGCAACGTGCGGGACGGCAACCTGAGCACCTACTGGTCGCCGTCGGGCTCGACCGGTGACATCTCCATCAAGTGGGGATCCGCCACGACGGTCGCCAGGGTGGTCATCCGCGAGGCGCCCGGCTCCGAGGGCGGCATCGGCGCCTGGCAGCTCCTCAACGCCGGCACCGGCGCCGTGCTCAAGTCGGGCAGCGGGGCGGGCGCGATCACCTTCACCCCGGCCTCGCTGAGCAAGATCACCTTCAGGATCACCGGCTCGTCCAGCACGCCGAAGGTCGCCGAGTTCGAGACCTACGCCGGATAACCCCCGGGTCTCCGCCACCGCGCACCGGGGCGGGGCCGCTCACCCCGACGGCCCCGCCCCGGCTCCTGACACCACACCTCACGTGGGCCCGTGCGCCGTCCAGCCGGACCGTCCCGTCAGCGGGCCGGCACCGGCGTCCGCTTCCTGGAGGCGTAGATGTCGTCGATCAGCTGGTACGTCCGCGCCTGCTCGGCCGTGAAGACGCGATCCCGCTCGATGTCCTTCCTGATCTCCAGCACTCCCCTGCCGGTGTGCCGGGAGAGCATCTCCTCCTGCTGGTCGCGCATCCGCAGGATCTCCCTCGCGTGGATCTCCAGGTCGCTCCCCTGGCCGCGCCCGCCCTCGGTGTGCGGCTGGTGCAGGAGCACCCGCGCGTGCGGCAGGGCGGCACGCTTGCCGGGAGCGCCCGCCGCCAGCAGGACCGCCGCCGCCGAGGCCGCCTCGCCGATGCAGACCGTGTGGATCTCCGGGCGGACGAACTGCATCGTGTCGTAGATGGCCGTCATCGCGGTGAACGAACCGCCCGGCGAGTTGATGTACAGGTTGATGTCCTGGTCGGTGTCGAGCGACTCCAGCGTCAGAAGCTGCGCCATGACGTCGTTGGCGACGGCGTCGTCGATCGGCGCCGCCAGGAACACCACGCGGTCCTCGAACAGCTTGTTGTAGGGATTCATCTCCCTCATGCCGTAGGAGGTGCGTTCGGTGAACGAGGGCAGCACGTAACGGCCGCTCATGTCAGTTCATCCCTTCGGCGATGTGGTCGACGATCCCGTACTCCAGGGCTTCCTGCGCCGTGAACCAGCGGTCACGGTCGGAGTCGGCCTGGATGCGCTCCAGCGGCTGGCCCGTGTGGTGGGCGATGATCTCGGCCATCCGCCGCTTCGTGTAGAGCATGTTCTCGGCCTGGATCTGGATGTCGGTGGCCGAGCCCCCGATGCCGCCCAGCGGCTGGTGCATCACGACGCGGGCGTTGGGCAGGGCGTAGCGCTTGCCCTTCGCGCCGGCCGTCAGCAGCAGCTGGCCCATCGACGCGGCGAAGCCCATCGCCACCGTCTGCACGTCGCACGGAATGAACTGCATCATGTCGTAGAGCGCCATCCCGGCCTGCACGGAGCCGCCCGGTGAATTGATGTAAAGCGTTATGTCGCGACGTGGATCCTCGGCCGCCAGCAAAAGCAGCTCCCCGCAGAGCCGGTTGCAAATCTCGTCGTCGACCTCCTGGCCGAGAACGACGATCCGCTCCTTGAGCAGGCGCTGGCTGAGCTGGTCAGGCCAGGCCGCGCGCTGGGTCTCCGTCATGTCGGGCGGTCCCTTCTCTGCATGCCTTTCTGCAAAAACGCTAGACCGCGCCGCGCGGAACCAAAGAAAGTTTTCGCTGGCGGCGCATTTCCCTTAAAGCGCATTACTCCGACAGCGAATTTTCATCGACATACAATCTCGGATGTGAGAAGGACCCTTCCCCGCCGCTGGGCGTGCCTCGTCCTGGGCGGGGCGCTGCTGATGCCGTACATGATGGTCGGCGTGCTGGTCTCCGGCCTGGTGAGCGGCGAGTCCGCCAACCTGCTGCTGCCCGTCCAGGCCGGGGTGTTCGCCGCGGTGCTGCCCGTGGTGGCCGCGACCGGGCTGTTCCTGCCGGTGCGCGGGCTGTCGGTGAACGCGGCGCAGGGCCTGCTCGGAGCGCGGGTGGAGACGCCGCCGCGGCAGGCCGGGCGGTCCTGGCAGGAGCGGCGGCGCACGGCCGCCTGGTTCACGCTGCACCTGGCCGTCGGCGGGGTGGTCAGCGGCTGCACGCTGGCGATCGTGCCGTTCACGCTGTTCACGCTGGTGCTGCCGGTCACGGGGCGATCCACGCCGGTGCTCGGCTTCGTCGTCACTCCGGGGTGGAACGCCGTGGGGTGGGCGGTGGGCGGGCTCGTGCTGCTGGGGGCGCTGGTGGCTCTGGCCGCCGGCGCCGGCAAGCTGCTGGCGCGGCTGGCTCCCGTCCTGCTCGGGCCCACCCCCGCCGAACGGCTGGCCGCCGCCGAGGAGCACGCCCGTACGCTGGCCGAGCGCAACCGGCTGGCCCGCGAGCTGCACGACTCGGTCGGGCACGCGCTGAGCGTCGTCACCCTGCAGGCCGCGGCGGCCGGCCGGGTCCTCGACCGCGACCCCGCCACGGCCAGGACCGCGCTGGCCGCGATCGAGCACTCGGCCCGCACCGCCCTGGAGGACCTCGACCACGTCCTGGGCGTCCTGCGCGACGACCGCGACGCCCGCGACGACCGCGACGACCGTGCTCATCGGGATGGCCGCCACGACAGCGTCGGCGCCGATCGCGACAGCGTCGGCGGTCGCGCGGCAGACTCACCCGATGAGCACGACCGTGATCGCCTCGCTCCTCAGGCGACGCTGGCCGACCTGGGTGGGCTGGTCGCCGCCTCCGGCGCCCCGGTGCGGCAGGAGGTGGGCGATCTGGCCGGGGTGCCCGCCGTGGTCTCCCGCGAGGCGTACCGCATCCTCCAGGAGGCCCTCACCAACGCGATCAGGCACGGCGAAGGACCCGTCCGCCTGAGCGCCGCCGTCGAGGGGGACGACCTGCGCCTGGAGGTCGTCAACGGCGGCGGCGGGCGTGCGGCGGGAACGCGCGGCCACACGGGGGACGGCGGCGCGGCACGGGCACGCGGACGGGAGCGCGCCCGCACGGGCGGCAGGGGCGTGGCCGGGATGCACGAGCGCGTCCGGCTGCTGCGCGGCGAGCTGGAGGCCGGCCCCACCGAGACCGGATGGCGGGTATCGGCCCGCCTGCCGCTACGGTCGTCCCCATGACGCTCAGGGTCGTGATCGCCGACGACGAGGACCTCATCCGCACCGGTCTGCGCATCATCCTCGACAGCGAGCCGGATCTGGAGGTGGTCGGGGAGGCCGCCGACGGCGCCGCGGTGCTGCCGGTGGTGCGCAGGGAACGCCCGGACGTGGTGCTGATGGACGTCCGCATGCCCGCCCTCGACGGCATCCGCGCGACCGAGCGCCTGCTCGCCCTGGACGACCCTCCCAAGGTCCTGGTGGTGACCACGTTCGAGAACGACGACCACGTCTACGACGCCCTGCGGGCCGGCGCGAGCGGCTTCCTGCTCAAGCGCGCCAGACCGGACGACCTGGTGCGGGCCGTCCGGCTGGTGGCGACGGGCGAGTCGCTGCTGTTCCCCGCCGCGATCCGCGCCCTGGCGGGCCGCCATGGCGCCTCCCCCGCGCGGGTGCCCGGCATCGACCGGCTGACCGGCCGCGAGGGCGACGTGCTGCGGCTGATGACCAGGGGCCTGTCGAACCCCGAGATCGCCGCCGAGCTGGTCGTCAGCCCGGAGACGGTCAAGACGCACGTGGGCAACGTGCTGGCCAAGCTGGGCGCGCGTGACCGCACCCAGGCGGTGATCGCCGCGTACGAGTCGGGCTTCGTCTCCCCGAGCTGACCGGTTACGGGCGCACGCCCCCGCGCCGCATGAGCTCGGCCGCGGGCAGCACGGTCGCCTCCGCCGCGCTCAGCCCGGTGGCGGCCAGGGCGCGGTCGACCAGGTTCAGCCCGACCGCGTATCCCGCCATGTCGGGAATGCCGCGCGGCTCGCCACCGAAGTTGCGCGTGGCGCTGTCGCCCAGCACGTACGCCGGCGTGTGCTGCATCCCGGCCAGATCGAAGTCGGCCATGATCAGCTCGTGGGCCCGCTCGTACTCCGGCCCCGTCACCATCGACGACCACGGCCCCATCGCCTCCGGCCCCAGCAGCTCACGCACGAACGCCTCGGCCAGCCCCTCGGCGACCACGTGCTCCCCGACGGTCACGGCGACCGGATCCCACACGACGTTGGCGAAGCGCACGAGATGGTGGAACTCGTGCACCGCCAGCGCCCCGATCCGCCCGATCACCTCCTCCGACGGCCAGGCCAGCAGGTACAGCCACTCGGAGCCGCCGCCCATGCCGTAGTAGCCGCCGGCGATCTTCATCAGGTGCTCGTGGTCGGGATTGCCCAGCATGAACATGACCTTCACCAGGTCGGGCTGCTTGGCCCCGCCCAGCCGCTCGGAGGCGAGGGCCAGCTCGCGCCGCACCTGACCGAGCACGTCCCGCTCGATCATCCGCCGCACGGCGGGCAGGTAGCGCGGGTCGTCGGCGTCGGCCCGGAAGCCGCCGCCGTTGTGGTGGATGTCGACGATGTCACCGGGCATCGGGATCGACGAGCGCGTCGGCGCCATGATCTCCCGCACCGCGTCGGGCCGCCGCTCGAGCGGCTGCTCCAGCAGGTCCGCCATCGCCGTGAGCGTGTCCTCAACAAGGATTTCCATGCCGGGGACGCTAAAGCCTCACGCTACGTCAGGCTCAAGCGATTAACGGCTCACAGCGGCGACTCGTCCCCGGGGTCCTCCCCCGGCGACCGCCCCGGCGTGCTCTGCCCGCTCTCCGTCGGCGACGGCGACTGGGAGGGCGACGGCTGCGGCACCGGCGTCTCCGGGGTCGGCGGCGGCGTCGGCACGAACACCGTCGGCGGCAACTGCCGCGGCTGCTGCTCGTTGTCCTGCCGCCCGAGCAGCAGCAACAGCAGGATCGCCGTCACCAGCACGAGCAGCAGCACCAGCGCCAGCGCCGCCAGCAGCACCCGCTTGCGCGTCTCCGTCGGCGGCAGCCGCCGCCGGGTCGGCCCCGGCAGCGCCGGCGCGCGATCGGTCAGCCAGTACGGCACGAAGTCCGGCCCGTGCGCCTCCCCGATGAACGTCCCGCCCACCATGACAGGCTCCAGGAACCGCTCGGCCCCCGGCCGCCCCGCCGCGTACGGCACCGCCACCCACGGCGCCCGCCCCCCGTCGAAGGCCAGCACCTCGGGCATGCCCTCCAGCACCGCGCCCCGGGGCCGCCCGGAACGCCCCAGCCACCCCCGCATCCCGGACCGCTCCCTGCCGCCCGCCTCGCGCACCGCCGTGATGAACCGGTCCCGCGCCGCGGCGTCGTAGGCGGCACCCCGGGTGAGCACCGCCAGCGACACGGCACGCCCGTCGGGCGCCTGGCCCAGGTACACGAACCCGGCCGGCGCCGTGTGCAGGCGCGCCTGCACCACGTAGGGCCCCAGCCGGGGAGGATCACCGTACTGCAGGGGACTTGCCACGTTTGCCATGAAAGCACAGACGTGGCGTCGTGCACGTTTGCGGCGCGTTTGGTGGAATGGCGTCATGAGCGTCGCCGAAGAGTTGCCAGGCGGAACCGACGCGGCACTGCTGCGTCAGAGTCTCGACGAGGTCCGGCGTGTCATCGTCGGGCAGGACCACATGGTCGAAAGGCTCCTCGTGGCCCTGCTGGCGCGTGGGCACTGCCTGCTCGAAGGAGTCCCAGGCGTCGCCAAGACCCTCGCCGCCTCCACCCTGGCCACCGTCGTGGGCGGCACGTTCGCCCGCATCCAGTTCACCCCCGACCTCGTGCCGAGCGACATCGTCGGCACCCGCGTCTACCACCCCTCCAACGAGAAGTTCGACGTCGAGCTCGGCCCCGTCTTCGTCAACTTCCTGCTGGCCGACGAGATCAACCGCGCCCCCGCCAAGGTCCAGTCCGCGCTGCTGGAGGTGATGGCCGAGCGCCAGGTCACCCTCGCCGGCGTCACCCACCCCCTGCCCAGGCCGTTCATCGTGCTGGCCACCCAGAACCCCATCGAGTCCGAGGGCGTCTACCCCCTGCCCGAGGTGCAGCGCGACCGGTTCCTGTTCCGGGTGCGGGTGCCGCACCCCAGCGCCCACGAGGAGCTGGAGATCCTGCACCGCATGAGCGTCAAGCCGCCCGTCCCCGAGCGGGTGCTCGACCCCGACAAGCTGCTGGCCCTTCAGGAGGCCGCCGAGCAGGTCTCGGTGCACCAGCTCGTCGCCGACTACGTCGTCCGGCTCGTCATGTCCACCCGCGCCCCCGCCGAGTACGGCCTGGCCGACCTCACCGAGACCATCGAGATCGGCGTCAGCCCCCGCGCCACCCTCGGCCTCGTCTCCGCCGGCCGGGCCCTGGCGCTGCTGCGCGGCCGCGACTACCTGCTGCCCGACGACGTGCGCGACGTCGCCGTGGACGTCATGTCCCACCGTCTCATGCTCACCTTCGACGCCCTCGCCGACGGCGTCGACCCCGAGAGCGTCGTCAAGCAGATCCTTCAGGCCGTGCCCCCGCCCCTCGTCGTCTGGAACCAGAACCGTTGAGCCCCACCACAGCAGAGCAGGCGCTGCGCCGGCTGGAGCTGACCGTCACCCGCCGGCTCGACGGCCTGCTGCACGGCGCCCACCGGGGCCTGCTGCCCGGCACCGGCAGCGAGGCCGGCGACAGCCGCCTCTACGTGCCCGGCGAGGACGACGTGCGCCGCATGGACTGGAACGTCACCGCCCGCACGACCGTCCCGCACGTGCGCGACCTCATCGCCGACCGCGAGCTGGAGACCTGGGCGCTGGCCGACCTGTCGCCCAGCATGGACTTCGGCACCGCCGACACCGACAAGCGCGACCTGGTCGTGGCCGCCGTCGGCGCCATCGGGTTCCTGTCCAGCCGGATGGGCGACCGGTTCGGCGCCCTGGTCATCCACGACGAGTTCGTGCACCGCATGCCCGCCCGCACCGGCCGCCCCGCCCTCTACGGCCTGCTGCACTCCCTCATGGACGCCCCGCGCGGCAGCGTCGTGCCCGACCCGCCCGACCTCGCGGAAGGCATCGAGATCCTCTCGGCCACCCGCAGGCGGCGCGGCATGCGGCTGGTCGTCTCCGACTTCCTCGATGCCCACCCCGACCTCGACCCCGACGCCGAACGCCCCTGGGAGCGCCCCATCAGGCGGCTGGCGGCCCGCCACCAGGTGCTGGCCGTCGAGGTCATCGACCCCCGCGAGCTCGAACTCCCCGACGTGGGCCGCGTCGCGTTCGCCGACCCCGAGACCGGGAACGTACGCGAAGTGCACCTTTCGCCCAAGATTCGGCGCGTGTACGCGGAGGCAGCCGCCCTGCAGCGCGAGGGCACCCGCCTGGCCCTGCGCCGCGCCGGCATCGCCCACCTCGTGCTGCGCACCGACCGCGACTGGGTCTTCGACGTCGCGCAGTTCGTCCTGCGCCAGCGCCGCATGAGCCACCTCGCCCACCGGAGGCCGACCCCATGACGTTCCTCGCCCCCGGCTGGTTGTGGCTGTTCGTGCTGGTGCTGCTGCTCGTGGCCGGCTACATCCTGGCGATGTTCGCCCGCCGCCGCTACACCGTGCGCTTCACCAACCTGGCCCTGCTCAACCTCGTCGCCCCCGCCGGCCCCGGCTGGCGCCGCCACGTCGCCCCCGCGCTCTTCCTCGTCATGATGTCCCTGCTGGTCATCGGCGCCGCCAAGCCCGCCGACCAGGTACGCGTCCCCCGCGACCGCGCCACCATCATGATCGCCCTGGACGTCTCCCTGTCCATGGACGCCGACGACGTCCAGCCCGACCGCATCAGCGCCGCCAAGGCCGCCGCCCAGGCCTTCGCCAGGGAGCTGCCCGACCGCTTCAACGTCGGCGTCGTCTCCTTCGCCCGCTCGGCCAACGTCGTCATCTCCCCCACCACCGACCACCAGGCCGTCGTCACCGCCATCGGCAACCTCACCACCCGCCCCGGCACCGCCATCGGCGAGGCCGTCTTCAACGCCCTGGAGTCGGTGCGCTCCTTCGACCAGCAGGCCGCCACCGACCCGCCCCCCGCCGCCATCGTGCTGCTCTCCGACGGCGACAACACCTCCGGCCGCTCGGTGAACGAGGCCATCGAGGCCGCCCAGCAGGCCCGCGTGCCGGTCTCCACCATCGCGTACGGCACCCAGGAGGGCACGGTCAGCATCGACGGGCGGCCCGTGAACGTCCCGGTCAACAAGCAGACCCTGCAGTCGCTGTCCGACGGCACCAGCGGCCGCGCCTACGCCGCCGAGTCCGGCAGCGAGCTGCGCGAGGTCTACGAGCAGATCGGCACCTCGCTCGGCTACAAGCTGGTCAACCAGGAGATCACCCAGTGGTTCATCGTGGCCGCCATCCTGGCCGGGCTGCTGGTGGCGGGCGCCGCGGTCCTGTTCGGTTCACGGATCCCGTAACGTTTGGCGACGTGGCCCACTATTTCTCCGAGCAGCCGAGCACCGCGAGCAGGCCGGGCTCCGTCGATCTCGTCCTGCCCGATCTGCACCTGCGGCTGGAGACCGACAGCGGCGTATTCTCCCCCGAGCGGGTGGACGTCGGCACGCGCGTGCTGCTGGAGAGCGTTCCGCCGCCGCCGCAGGAGGGCGACCTGCTCGACCTGGGCTGCGGCTACGGGCCGATCGCGCTGACCATGGCCAAGCGGGCGCCCGGGGCGACGGTGTGGGCCGTCGATGTGAACCGGCGCAGCCTGGAGCTGACGGAGCGGAACGCCCGGACCGCCGCCCTTGACAAAGTAAGGTCAGTGCATATCGATGAAGTGCCAGATGAAGTGAAATTTCGGGCCATCTGGTCTAATCCTGCGATCCGAATCGGGAAGCAGGCGTTGCACGAGATGCTCACCAGGTGGCTCACCCGGCTGACGCCCGACGGCGTGGCCTACCTGGTCGTCCAGAAACACCTCGGCTCGGACTCCCTGCAGCGCTGGCTCGGCGAGCAGGGCTGGCAGGCCTCCCGCGAGGCCAGCCGGGCCGCCTACCGGATCCTGAAGGTGACCCCGTGAGAAGGCAACTGCGCCCCACCGACGTCAAGCGGCTCAACCGCACCTGGCGCAGGAACACTCAGAACCGTCTCGGCCTGATCATCGAGTCGGTCACCGGCCCGTTCAACATCGGCTCGATCTTCCGCAGCGCCGCCGCGTTCGGCGTGGACGAGATCTGGCTGGCCGGCAACGCCACCCCGCCCACCAACCCCAAGGCGGGCAAGACCGCGCTGGGCACCGAGCGCCTGGTCACCTGGCACGAGGCGGTGCCCGCCGTCGAGGCGGTCAAGGCGGCCAGGGAGAGCGGCTACGCGGTGCTGGCGATCGAGCTGACCGCCGAGGCGACGCCGCTGCACAGGGCCGCGTTGTCGTGCGACGTGTGCCTGGTGGTCGGCAGCGAGGACCACGGCTGCTCCCCGGCCCTGCTCGACGCGGTCGACGGGGCCTGCTACATCCCGCAGGTCGGGCGGGTCGGCTCGTTCAACGTGGCGGTGGCCGCGGCGATCGCGCTGGCCGAGGCGCGCCGCCAGGAGTGGCAGAATCTCCCTGATTCGTAACCGAACCGTTCACTCGGGAAGGGCATACTTCAGGACGTGCTGAGCCGTCGATTCGCCTTCCTCGACCATCCGGGCCCGCTGGCCTTCGCCCACCGCGGAGGGGCCGCCGAGGGCGCGGAGAACTCCGCCGCCGCGTTCGAGCGGGCGGTCGCGCTCGGCTACACCTACCTGGAGACCGACGCGCACGCCACCTCCGACGGCGTGCTCCTGGCCTTCCACGACCACACGCTCGACCGGGTGACCGACCGGCGCGGCCGCATCTCCGAGCTGCCCTACCGGGCGGTCAGGCGGGCCCGCATCGGCGGCGTGCACGAGATCCCGCTGCTGGAGGACCTGCTCGGCAGCTGGCCGGAGATCCGCTTCAACATCGACGTCAAGGAGGCGGCGGCCATCGCCCCGCTGGCCGAGGCGATCAGGCGCACCAACGCCTACGACCGGATCTGCCTGACCTCGTTCTCCGACGAGCGGCTGGTGCTGGCCAGGGCCGCGATCGGCAGGGAGGTGTGCTCGGCGCTCGGGCCGCGCGCCGTGGCCGCGCTGCGGGCCGCGGCGACCACCTCGGGCTACGGGCGCCTGCTGGCCCGGCTCTCGCGCGCCGGGGTGCCGTGCGCGCAGGTGCCGGTGGGCTTCCGCGGGCTGCGGGTCACCACCCGCCGCCTCGTCCGTACGGCGCACGCGATCGGCATGCAGGTGCACGTGTGGACGATCAACGACCCCGCCCGCATGGAGCGCCTGCTCGACCTGGGCGTGGACGGCATCATGACCGACAACGTCACCGGCCTGCGTGACGTGCTGGAGCGCCGGGGGCTGTGGCATCCCGGGCACCTGGCCGCCTGAGCATCATCCCCCCTTCTCCGTTAAGGAGCGATCCGACACCATGCCCGTACCCGCACCCCCCGCGGCCCTCGACGACTCCCCCGGAGCACGCCGGCGCGAGCAGCGCGGCTGGTACTTCTACGACTGGGCCAACTCCGCCTTCTACACGGTGGTCATCTCGGTCTTCCTCGGCCCGTACCTCATCCCGGTCGCCAAGACGGCGGCCTGCGCCAAGGACTTCCCGGCCGTGGAGTCCGGCAGGTGCGTGGACACCTTCGACCAGCTCGCCGCCGCCGGCCCCGGGCTCGGGTACGTGGACGTGCTGGGCGCCGACATCAGGCCGGCCGCCTACTTCGGGCTGATCACCACGGTCGCGGTGTTCCTGCAGATCGTGATCCTGCCGATCGTGGGCGCGCTGGCCGACCACACCGGCCGCAAGAAGGAGATGCTCGGCATCTTCGCCTACGCCGGGGCGCTGTCGGCGGTGGGCCTGTTCTTCGTCGAGGGCGACCGCTACCTGCTGGGCGGCGTGCTGTTCATCCTGGCCAACCTGTTCTATGGCGCCTCGATCGTGGTCTACGACTCGTTCCTGCCGCAGATCTCCACGGCCGAGGAGCGCGACGGGGTCTCCTCGCGGGGCTGGGCGATCGGCTACCTGGGCGGCGGCCTCCTGCTGGCCCTCAACCTGGTGCTCTACCTGCAGTACGAGAGCCTCGGGCTGACCCAGGGCATGGCGGTGCGCATCTGCATGATGTCGGCGGGCCTGTGGTGGGCCACGTTCACGATCGTCCCGCTGCTGCGGCTGCGCAACCGGCCCGTGCCCGCGCACGAGACGACGGCGCTGCGCTCGGTCGGAGGCAGCTTCCGCCAGCTCGGCCGCACCCTGTCCGAGCTGCGCCGCTACCCGCTGACGCTGCTGTTCCTGGTGGCCTACCTGGTCTACAACGACGGCGTGCAGACGGTCATCGGCAACAGCGCGGCCTTCGCCTCCGAGGCGCTCAAGCTGCCGCAGGAGGTGCAGATCACCGCGATCCTCATGGTGCAGTTCGTGGCGTTCTTCGGGGCGCTGCTGCTCGGACGGCTGGCGCGCAGCTTCGGCACGAAGCGTACGGTGCTGGCGAGCCTGGTGCTGTGGACGGCGATCGTGGCGATGGCCATGTTCGTGGCCGAGGGGCAGGCGCTGCAGTTCTACCTGATGGCGTTCGCGATCGCGATCGTGCTGGGCGGCACGCAGGCGCTGTCGCGCTCGCTGTTCTCGCAGGTGATCCCGAAGGGGCGCGAGGCCGAGTACTTCAGCCTGCTGCAGATCAGCGACAAGGGCTCGGCGTTCATCGGCTCGCTGACGATCACGCTCGCGCTGCAGTTCACCAACAGCTACCGCATCGCGATCCTGTCGATGGTCGTCTTCTTCGTGATCGGGTTCGTGCTGCTGGCCATGACGAACCTGCCCAGGGCCATCCGCGCGGCCGGCAACGAGGTGCCCGCCCGCGTCTAGGCCCCCGCCGCAAGCACCATCGTGCCGGGCCCCTGGGCCGCCCCGGGCCCGGCCACGGCCGTCACCGTGTCCGCCGTGACCGCGCCGCCGCAGTGCGGGCACGTGACGACGGGCGTGAACCGCTCGCCGCACGAGTGCACCAGCAGCGCGGGCGGCCCGCCGGGCGGGGTGGCCCAGCGGTCGCCCCAGGCCATCAGCGTCATCAGGGCGGGCACGATGTCGCGCCCCGCCTCCGTCAGCACGTACTCGTAGCGCGGCGGGCGCTCCTGGTAGAGCCGCTTGTCCACGACCCCCGCCGCGACGAGGTGCTCCAGCCTGCGGGTCAGCAGGTTGCGCGAGATGCCCAGGTCCTGCGCCAGGTCGTCGAACCTGCGCAGGCCCAGGAACAGGTCCCGCAGGATCAGCGGGGTCCACGGCTCGCCGATGACGCCGACGGCCTGGGCGATGGAGCAGTGCATCTCACCGAACCTGTTCATGGACCCAGGATAGTGGGTTGATAAAGTGAACCCATGACAGTTCACATTCAGGACTCACCCGCGTACGCGTACCGGCGGGCCGGTGAGACGCACGACCTCGGCGCGCTGGCCGCCACCCTGTCCGAGGACGTCGTCTTCCACTCGCCGCTGTCCGCCACGGCCGGGTTCCGCGGCAAGGAGCAGGTGCTGGAGCTGTTCACCGTCGTGTTCGACGTCCTGTCGGACATGTGCTACCACAGCGACGTGGGCGACTCCCGGACGCGCGCGCTCACCGCGACCGCACGGCTGGGCGACCGGGAGATCCACGAGGCCGCCGTCGCCGAGTTCGGCGAGGACGGGCTGATCAGGGAGCTCACCCTGTGGATCCGGCCGCTGCCGGCGCTGACCGCGATGATGGCCGCGCTCGGCCCCGGGCTGGCCAGGGCCGCGGGCAGGCCGGCCATGTCCCTGCTGGTCGCGGCCGCGGTCAGGCCGCTGGCCGCGATGACCGCGCTGGGCGACAGGACCCTCGTCCCGCTGGTGACCCGTGCTCGCTGATCCAAAGAGAGAGCACCGCTCTTGACATCGGTGCGCCGGACAGAGAGCATTGCTCACATAACGGAGCAACGCCCTCTAAAGGAGCATCGATGTCCCCCAGGCTCACGTCCGCGGCCTTCGCCGGCAGCGGCGCCCTCTTCCTGCTCTACATCGCTCTGCGCCCGTCCGGCGACGACGCCGCGGCCATGGCCTCCGCCGCGTGGGTCGCCGGGCACGCCGCCGCCATGGCCGGGTTCACCCTGCTCGGCCTGGCGGTCCTCGGCCTGCACCAGGTGCTCGGCGACCGGCTGTCGCTGCGGGCCGCGGCGGTGACCTGGGCCGGCGCGGGCCTGACGCTGCCGTACTACGGGGCCGAGGACTTCGGCCTGAACGTCATCGCCCGGCGCTCCCTGCGCGACGGGACGCCGGCGCTGATGGAGCTGGCCGCGGAGTTCAGGTACGGGCCCGTCGCGGTCGGCATGTTCGCCGCCGGGCTGCTGCTGCTGGCCGCGGGCACCGTCATGGCGGCGGCCGCCGTCTGGCGCTCCGGCACGCTGCCGCGGTGGAGCGGCACGGTGCTGGCGCTGGGGTTCGTGCTGTTCCTCCCGCAGTTCTTCACGCCGTACCCGGTGCGCGTCGCGCACGGCGCGCTGGTCATGGCCGGCGGGCTCTGGGCGGCGGCCGCCCTGTGGCGGGCCGCCGGCCCCGCCCACCGCCCGTCAGCCCTCCCCGTCGCCGGCTCCTGACGGCCGGCGCGCGGGTGGCCGGCGCCACACGCGCCTGGCCGCCACGGCCAGCAGGGCCGCGCCGGCCAGGGCGAGCAGGGTGGTGAACAGCCACTCCCCCGAGCCGTCCAGGCCGTAGACGCGGCTCGCCCGCCCCGTGTCCACGGCCTGCGTGGTCCGCCCGGCGGCGAGCGTGCCGCGGTCGCTGCCGTACAGCTCGACGTCGCGCCGCAGCACCCGCCCGTCGTCGGAGGCGAAATCCCCCGCCCAGACGCAGGACTCGTGCCCGGGATGCTGGATGCACCGCAACTCCCCGGCGGTGAACACGCCGCTCACCCCGTCGGCCCGCGCGGCCTTGATGGTGGGGCCCAGCTCCGGGACCGACCAGAACAACAGCAACAGCCCCAGCGCGGCCAGCGCCACCGTGAACGCGCTCAGGCGCCGCCCGACCCGCATGGCCTAGTGCGCGACCGCGCAGGTGCAGGTGGCACCGGAGTGCGACCCGGCACGGCGGTGGAGCAGCATGGCCACCACCATCGGCGCGAAGACGACCGCGTTGTAGAACAGGTGCAGCTCCATCCTGGGCCAGATCAGCTGCAGCACGCTCGTCGGGACGGGCCGCCCCATCAGGTGCAGGCCGCTGAGGTTCTGCAGGAGCAGCAGCAGGTGCTCCATGTGGTGCCACACCTGGATGCCGAGGGAGATGTTCCACCACGTGCGCGAGCTGCCGGTGAAGCCCTTGCGCAGCAGGACGAGGCCGACGAGCATGATCAGCGCGTAGCCGTAGTGCATCCACTCGGAGGTCACCAGCCACGGGAACGGCACGCCGAGCACGCCCCGGGCCTCGGCCAGCGGCCACCCCCACGCGTAGACCTGCACGGCCTGGACTAAGTGCTCCGCCCAGTGGGCCACCACGATCACCATGAAGACCGTGAGCGCCGTCTTGTGATGGCGCCCGTTGAGCGTGGAGACGCTGATCGCCGTCGTGGTCGTCGCCATTTCTCACCTCGTGTTCGCGTCGCGATGGATCACTGCCGTCCCGGGCCATCGTGACTCCGGCGCAGATCGCGGGCAAGAGGATCTCGATCAACACTGGGAAACCGCTTGCAAACGACTTAACGGCTGAGCAGCGGAACCGGCCCCGGACCTTCCGGACCATCGTTACGCTTGCGACTCCGGTGACGAATGGGAGCCCTCGCATGGGTCTGGAGATCAGGTTCCTCGGTCCGTGGGAGATCGCCGCGGACGATCACGTGATCAAGCTGGCCGGGCAGCGGCGGATCGGGGTCCTGGCCAGGCTCGCCGTGAACACGGGCCAGGCGGTGCACACCGACCGCCTCCTCGCCGACGTGTGGGCGCACAGCTCGGCGGCGACCGCGGCCAAGCAGCTGCACATCGTGATCTCCAAGCTGCGCGAGACGCTGGCCGCCCACGCCGGCGAAGACCTCATCGAGACCCTGCCCGGCGCCTACCGTCTCGCCCTCCCCCGTGACCGCGTCGACGCCCACCTGTTCAGCCGGCTGGTCCTGCGGGCGCGCGCCGCCCGCGCCCAGGACGCGGCGACCGCCGACACGCTGTTCCGCCAGGCGCTCGGGCTGTGGCGCGGGCCGGCGCTGGACGAGGTGGACGCGCCGTGGGCGAGGATCGAGGCCGGCAGGCTGGCGGAGGAGCGGCTCTCCGTCCTGGAGGAGCACATCGACCTGCGGCTCGCCGCGGGCGATCACCCCGCCGTGGCACGGGAGCTCGCCGCGCACGTCAAGGAGCACCCGCTGCGCGAGCGGCTCGCCATCCAGCTCATGCTCGCCCTGCACCGCGACGCGCGGTCCGCCGAGGCGCTGGACGTCTACCAGGACACCCGCCGCCTCATGGTGACGGAGCTCGGCATCGAGCCCGGCAACGAGCTGCGCCGCCTCCACCAGGCCATCCTCGCCCGCGACCCGGCGCTCGACCTCGGCACCCCCGCGCAGCGCGGCACGCTGACCGAGCCGATCGTGCCCGCCGAGCTGCCCGCCGGCACGCAGGCGTTCACCGCCAGGGCCGCCGAGGTCGAGCGGCTGCGGGCCGCCCTCGTCACGGGCGGCGGCCCCACGATCACGGTCATCGACGGGCCCGGCGGCATCGGCAAGTCAGCGCTCGCCGTCCACGTCGCGCACGCGGTTGCCGGCCGCTTCACCGACGGCGTCGTCTACGTCAACCTGCATGGCGCCACCGCCGGGCTCGCCCCGCTGACGTCCATCGAGGCGCTGCGCCACCTGCTGCGCTCGCTGGGTCTCGACGGCGCCGCCGTACCCGCCGACCCGGGTGAGGCCGCCGCCCGCTACCGCTCGCTCACCGCGGCCGGCAACCTGCTGGTGATCCTCGACAACGCCCACAACGTACGCCAGGTCCGCCCGCTCATCCCCGGCGGGACGGGCTGCCGGGTCCTCATCACCAGCCGCGACCCGCTCACCGTCCTGGACAACTCCCACCACCTGCACCTGGGCACGCTCGCCGACGACGACGCCGCCGCGCTGCTCACCCGCGTCGTCGACGCCGGCCGGGTGCGCGCCGAGCCGGAGGCCACGGCGGAGATCGTCCGGCTGTGCGGCGGCTTCCCGCTCGCGCTCCGGATCGCCGGCGCCCGGCTGGCGGCCCGCCCCGACGGGACGATCTCCGACCTCGCGGTCCGGCTCGCCGACGCCACCCGCCGCCTGGACCTGCTGGAGTACGCCGACCTGGCCGTGCGCGCCGGCATCGCGGTCAGCCACCAGCACCTGCGCGAGGAGCCGGCCGGACGGGACGCCGCGCACCTGCTGGCCCTGCTCGGCCTGCTCGAACTGCCCACGCACACCACCGCCGCCACCGCCGCCCTGGCGGGCTGGCCCGAACACCGCACGGAGGCGGCCCTGGAGCGCCTGCTGGACGCCCGGCTGCTCGAACCCGCCGGGCCGCACCGTTACCAGTTCCACGACCTGGTCCGCCTCTACACCCGGGAGCAGGAGCTCCCCGCCCAGGAGCGGGCGGCCGCGATCCGGCGCGCGCTGCACCACTACCTGGCCACGGCCGTGCACGCCGAAGGGCTGGTGGGCGGACTCAAGGGGGACCTCGACCACCTGCCCGCCGAGCAGCCAGGAGAGGAGCTCCCCACCGTGGCGGCCGCCAACGCGTGGGTCGGGCGCGAACGGGACAACCTGCTGGCCGCGGTCCGCCAGGCGGCAGGTGACCTGGCCGATCGCACGGCGGCCGTGCTCGCGAACGCCACCCAGTGGCTGTTCGACCGGCGGGGCTGGTTCTCCGAACTGATCGAGGTGAGCGAGCCGGCCCTGCGCGGCGCCGAGGAGATGAAGGACTGGGCGGGCAAGGCGTTCCTGCACCAGGGGATCGCCTCCGCCCAGAGTCAGCTCGGACGCTCCGCGGAGGCCCTGCGCCACCTGGAGGCGGGGCTGGTCTGCTGTGACCTGGCCGGGAAGCCGGACCGCAAGGCAGGGCTGTACAACGACCTCGGAATCCTCTACGCCATGACGGGCCGCTACGACGACGCCCTTGCCGCGCTGGAGCGCGCACTCGCGATCACCGTGCGCACCGGCCGCGGGGACCACGAGTCCTTCGTCCGCAACAACCGGGTGCACGTCCACTACCGTCAGGGGAGGTTCGAGGAAGCCGTCGAGGAGGCCCGGCACGTCCTGGCCATGACGGAGGAGCTGGACGACACCGGGAGCCTCGGCATCGCCCACGACACCCTGGGCGACGCCTACCGGGCCGCCGGCAGGCTGGAGGAAGCCGTGGAGCAGTACCGCTACGCCGTCAAGCTCCAGCGTGAGATGGGCTTCACCCTCTACACCGCCGTGTCCTCCTGGTGGCTCGGCCGCACCCTGCACGACCTCGGGCGGCCGGAGGAGGCGTGGGCCTCCTGGCGGGTGTCGCTCGATCTCCTGCGCGAGGCCCGCCTGCTGACCGCCGCCGAGGTGGCGGCCCACCTCGCGCAGCCCGTCCCGGACACGCCGGAGCCCATCAGGAACCAGCTCTGAGGCTCACCGGTAGGCGGAGGTCGTGCAGGCGGGCGTAACGGCCGGCCGCCAGGTGCGGCAGGCCGGCCGACGCGAGGAAGCGCAGGGAGCCGCCTCTGGCGGGTAAGCCCATTCCCGGCACACTTCAAGGCGTCTGGTAGACGCCGAACTCCCACAGCGAGTAGCCGTAAGCGGTGCCGCGCCGGGTGAGGTTCAGCCGGACGTAGCGGGCGGAGGTGCTCAGGCCGATCTCGTCGAAGCCGCCGTCGCCCGAGGTGGTGGTGTGGACGGAGGTCCAGTCCGTGCCGTCGAGCGAGGTCTGCACCTGGTACGCCCTGGCGTACGCGTTCTCCCACCCGAGCTGGACGTGCCTGATCGCGGTCGGCTGCCCGAGATCGACCTGGAGCCACTGCTGGTCGGCCCAGTCGCTGGCCCAGCGGGAGGCGAAGCTGCCGTCGGTGGCCCGATCGGGCGTGAACGGGCCGCCGTCGCCGCCCGCCTGGTGGGTGGAGGCGGTGGTCGGCCTGCCGCGCGCCACGTTCGTGCCCGCGACGACCGGCGGCACCACGCGGAAGGAACGCTGTTCGATGCCGACGTTGCCATGACCGTCGTAGGCGTAGACGTACACCTTCCACACGCCCAGCCGCTGCGGCGCGGTCACCGAGAACGTGCCCGGCCCCGTCTGGGTGAAGCTCGCGTGGGACAGGCCGCGGTTGCCGGTGATGTGCTTGTCGCTGAGCATCACGTTGTAGCGGACCAGGTCGCCGTCGCGGTCGGCGGCGCCCACCTCGACGCCGAACGCCGAGCCCGCCTGGACGGCGGTGCGCGAGGCCACCGTCATGGAGGTGATCTCCGGGGGCGTGTTCGGGGAGTCCTGCCCGGTGTACGCCCTGCGCAGCGCGTGGTAGCCGTGCCGTCGCCAGCCTCCCGGCGTGGTGTTGAGCCAGACGCCGCCGAAGTCGTTCTCCAGCCCGTAGTGGAACTCGGTGGCGCCGAGCGCGACGCCCGCGTGGGCGCGGACGGCGTTCCAGCTCGCGGTGTACATGTCCCGCTTGGCCAGGTCGCCCGGCTCGTCGGGGACGCCGTTGACGTCGTCCGGCACCTCCCACTCGCCGTCCGGGCCGGCCTCGGTGACGATGTACGGCCTGGTGTGGCCGCCCTCGATCCAGTCGTCCCTGACGGTGGCGATGGCGCCGTAGGAGTTGACGGCCAGCAGGTCGAGCGCCGGGGAGTGGGCCTTGTAGTAGGTCCAGGCGTGGGTGTAGGCGTCGGTGGAGGTGACCGGATGGTTCGGGTCGGCGGCGTGGACGGCCCGCGCCACCTCGTCGACGAACCTCGCGTACGCCACCCGCCGCTGCTCCACCACGTCGGCGGGCAGGCCGTGGTCCTGCATGGTGAGGATGACCTCGTTGCCGATGTCCCACATGAGCACGCCCTGCCGGTTCTTGAGCGCGTTGACGCGGGCCACGATCTCGTTCTTCGCGCTGCTCTTGTACGCGGTGTCGTTGACGTAGTCGGCGCCCTGGTTGAGCCAGTGGCCCACGATGACCTTGATGCCGTGCCTGGCGGCGGTGTCGAGCAGGCCGGGCGTGTGCGCGTCGTCCACGCCCCAGATGCGGATGGTGTTGACGCCCATGGCCGCCAGGTCGCGCAGGTAGCCGTCGGCGGCGTCCTGCGGCGGCCCGTACGTCAGCCCCTTGACCTCGTACGGCGCGCCGTTCACCGCCAGCCGCCAGGCGCCCTGCGTGCCGGCCACGCGCACGACGCTCGGCCCGGCGGGCACGGGCGGGTCGGTCATGGTGGCGGGGACGGCGCCGGCCTGCCGGGAGACCTTCACCCAGTCCACGCTGAGCTCGCCGCCCGACGTCGTGCCGGGGACTGGGGTGGCGGACCCGGCGACGGCGTCGGGCAGCGAGCCGCCGATGGCCAGGTCGAGCCGCAGGTAGAAGCCGTGGTGCACGGCGGCCTTCCAGGCGGCCACGCCGACCTGGCTCTCGCGCACCACCCAGGTCTGCCTGCCGTCGAGGTAGAAGCGGATCTCCTCGTCGGTCCTGGTGCGGTCGATGATCTGCGTGTACTCGTGGTAGCCGTCCTGGCAGCCCGCGCAGGTGGCCAGGCCGCTGCCGCGGCCGTCGTACTCGTTGCACACCCCGCCGGGGGCGGTGCCGCAGTGCAGGGTGGCGGAGTACTGGTGGCGGCCGTTGACGGCGGTCATGATGTCGGTCTCGCCGATGCCCGGCCAGTTGGTGTGGTTCCCTCGGTAGGCGGCGCCGGTGGCGCGGAAACCGGGCCAGTAGCCCAGGGGGTTGGCGACGCCGGGCTGCCTGAGCCGGGCGCTGAACCTGAGCAGCTCGCCGGGCCGCGGCTCGAAGTCGGCGCGCCGGGTCTCGACGCGGGCGGAGGTCCAGTCGCCCGCGCCGTCCCTGATCGCCTTGATCGTGAGGTGGCCCGCGCCGTCCAGGGAGAGGTTGGCGGTGGCGGCGGTCATGGTCTCGACCTCGCCGGTGCCCCAGTTCGCGGGGCCGCCCGGGTAGGAGGTGCCGGTGCGCGGGATCCAGTTCGCGGGGGACGGGGAGGCGCCGGCCGGGCCGGTGAAGTCGTCCGACCACACGTCGGTCCAGGAGTCGCCGGCGTGGCCGTACACCTGGAGCTCCCACAGGGAGTAGCCGTAGCCGGTGCCTCGGGCGGTGCCGTACAGGCGGACGTAGCGGCCGGTCGCGGTGAGGTCGATGGTCTGGGTGCCGCCGGTGCCGGTGGTGGTGGCGTACGCGTCGGTCCAGGTCGTGGCGTCGTTCGAGGTCTGGATTGCGAAGGATCTGCCGTACGCGGCCTCCCACTCCAGGACGACGCGGGAGATCGTGGCGGGTGCGCCGAGGTCGACCTGGAGCCACTGGGGATCGCCGGACGAGCTGGACCAGCGGGTGCCGGTGTCACCGTCCACGGCCGCCGCCGCGCTCCACGCGGCGCCCTCCGAGGAGGAGGCCGTCGCCGGTCTGCCCTGCGAGAGCAGGGGGTCCGCGGCCCGGGCCGGGGCGGCGGGTGTCAGGCCGGAAAGGATCAGGGCCGCCAGCGCGGCCATGACCGCCGATCTGCGAAGGGGATGCACGACCTCTCCTCCGTACGGGTGTCGTGTCAGGGAGAGCGCTCTCCGACACCCGAGGTTCCTCCGGCCGCGAGGGTGCGTCAAGGCCCCATTCGCTCGGCGGCCCGAAATCCGCCGGTCACGACGGCGAAATCTGCCTGCGCCAGGCCCTCTTGACAGGCGCCCGGCGCAGGCGTCAATCTCGGAGAGCGCTCTCCGACCGTTCCCGACCGAAGGAGAGACCCATGCACCCGTCCAGCAGGATCCCGCGATGGCCGGTGGCCATCGCGCTGGCCGCCGTGTTCGCGGCCTGCGTCGCCGCCGTCACGCCCGCGTTCGCGGCCGACGCCCTGATCTCCGAGGGGCGGCCCGCGACGGCGTCCTCCACCGAGGGTGCGGGCCACAGCGCGGGAGCCGCCTTCGACGGCACCCGCACCACGCGCTGGTCCAGCGCCGCCGCCGACCCGCAGTGGCTCCAGGTCGACCTCGGCGCACCCGCCACGATCTCCCGCGTCGTCCTGGAGTGGGAGGCCGCGTACGGCAGATCCTTCAGGATCCAGACCTCGAACGACGCCACGACCTGGACCGACGCGTACGCCACCACCACCGGCGCCGGCGGCGTCCAGAGCCTCGACGTGCGGGCGACCGGCCGCCACGTCCGCCTGTACGGCACCGCCCGAGGCACCGGCTACGGCTACTCCCTGTGGGAGTTCCAGGTCTACGGCACCGGCGGCGCCCCGACCACCCCGAGACCGCGGCCCACCTTCACCGACGAGGTGACGCACCACGAGTTCCAGGCCAACTGCTCGGTGACGGCGAACCGCCCCGACGACCCCATCGTCTACCCCGGCCTGCCCGGCGCCTCCCACCTGCACACCTTCATCGGCAACCGCACCACGAACGCGCACAGCACGACCGCCTCGCTGCTCGCCGGCGGCACCTCGTGCACGAACCCGCACGACCGCTCCGCCTACTGGTTCCCGAGCTTCCACAAGGGCGACCGGCTCGTCGAGCCCACCGGGAACCAGGTCGTCTACTACAAGTCCGGCATCCTGGAGTACTGGCGGGTGCAGCCGTTCCCGCAGGGCCTGCGCTTCGTCGCCGGCAGCCCGGGCGCGAGCCTGGAGCAGTTCCGCGACTCCCCCGGCGCCGTCGAGGGCTTCGAGTGCGGCGACCTGTCCAGGAGCTGGGACATCCCCGCCTCGTGCGCGGCGGGCACCCAGGTGAACGTCCGCTACCAGGCGCCGAGCTGCTGGGACGGCGTCCGCCTCGACAGCCCCGACCACAAGAGCCACATGTCCTACCCCGTCGGCGGCTACTGCCCGGCCGGCCATCCGGTGGCGGTGCCGATGCTCGAGTTCAAGATCGCCTTCCCGGCGGACGGCGACCTGTCGCAGGCGCGGCTGTCCAGCGGCCGGGGCTACTCCTGGCACTACGACTTCTTCAACGCCTGGGACGACCCCGCGATCCTGGACGCGCTGGTGACCCACTGCATCAACGGCGGCCTCCAGTGCGACCCCCGCGGGTACGACCTGTACAAACCGCACCGTGGCGCCGCGCTCACCCCGGACTTCCAGCTCCCCGGAGCCTGATCGGAGAGCGCTCTCCCATCGGTGTGCTATAAAGGCGCCATGACCCAAGATCCCCCGCCGCCGCCGTCCCCCACGCTGGAGGACGTCGCCAGGGCGGCGGGGGTCTCCCGGGCCACCGTCTCCCGGGTGATCAACGGCATCCGCAACGTCGACTCCGCGATCCAGGAGGCGGTCAGGCAGGCCGTCGCCGCCACCGGATACGTGCCCAACCGGGCGGCCCGCTCGCTCGTCACCCGCCGTACGGGCAGCATCGCCCTGGTCGTCTCCGGCGCGGGCGGCGAGAGCGGCTCCTTCCCCGTCGAGGTGCTCGCCGACCCCTTCTTCGGCCGGGTCGCCGGCGGCGTCGTCGGCTACCTGCGCCCGCGCGGCATCCATCCGGTCCTGATGTTCGCCGAGACCGCCGAGGCCCGCGCGCAGGTGCTCGCCTCGTTGCGGCAGGGCGACGCCGACGGCGCCGTCCTGGTCTCCACCCACGCCGAGGACCCGCTGCCGCGGCTCCTGGCCGAGGCCAGGCTGCCCGCCGTGCTCTTCGCCAGGCCCGCCGAGCCCGTGCCGATCAGCTACGTCGACGTCGACCACCGGGCCGGGGCCAGGCTCGCCGCCGACCACCTCGTCGCCCGCGGCAGGAAGCAGATCGTGACCATCTCCGGGCCGCTGGACGTGCCGGCGAGCCAGGCCCGCCTGGCCGGCTTCCGCGACGCGATGGCCGCGCACGGCCACCCGTTCGTGCCCTGCGCCGAAGGCGGCTTCACCTATCACAGCGGCGAGCGGGCCATGGAACGCCTGCTGGCCGACCACCCCGGCCTCGACGGCGTCTTCGTGGCCAACGACCTGATGGCGCAGGGGGCCCTGCCGGTGCTGCGGCACCACGGCCGCGCGGTGCCGGGCGACGTGGCCGTGGTCGGCTTCGACGACAGCAGCGCGGCGACAGCGTGCCGGCCGGCGCTGACGACCGTACGGCATCCGGTGGAGGACATGGCGGCGGAGCTGGCCCGCCTGCTGCTGGAGCACGTCGGGCAGCCTGGGCGCCGTCCCACCTCGATCATCTTCGAGCCGTCCCTGGTGATCCGCGACTCCTCGTGACGGCTCTCCCCACCCCGGGCGCGCGGCCGGAGCTGTGATCAGGAGCGAGTGAGGCGCCGGCGCAGGCGGGCCAGGCCCAGCCCGCCGACGACCACGGCGGCCAGCCCCACCACCAGGGCGACGTACCCGCCGACGATGCCGTAGCCGGTGCCGGGACCGCCTTCGGCGGCGGCCACGACCAGCCCGCCGATGACCGCACCCGCCGCACCCGCCACCACGGCCGCGAAGGCCCCCGTCCGCCCGCTCCTGCCACCCGCCCGGGAGCGGAACAGGGCCAGCCCGCCGGCGGCCACGCCGGCCAGCCCCAGCAGCGCGGCCACCAGCGACCACAGGCGCCCGGAGGTGAGGCTGTAGGCGGAGACGGGGTCCGGCTGGGCCAGGACGTGCGCGGCGAGCAGATATCGGATCGACATGGCTGGTTCCTCCTCTGACTGGACGTGACCCGATGATGTCCGCCGGACCGGCCGCCGGTCGTCCGGCACAGGCAGGCATTCCGCACTGCCACGCGAGCAGCAGCGGCCTACCGCGCACGCGGCAGTACCGTCCCCGGTACCGCGGCCGCGGTAGCAGCCCACTCAGCCCCTCGCGGGATTCGCCCCGCGGCGGTATCCCGCTAAGGTGCGCGCATGAGTGCGGGACGGTCCAGGCTGCGGGCCGATGTCTTCGACTGGGCGATCGCCGCCTGCGTGGCGGCGGCGCTGCTCGTCACGGGGCTGTCCGAGCGGCCTGCCGCGACGGGCCTCGGCCTGCTCGGGTACGCGCTGCTGGCCGGCGGCGGCCTGGCGCTCGCCGCGCGGCGCCGGGCTCCGGTGGTCGTCCTGGCCGCCACAGGGTTGTGCGCGGTGGGTTACCAGGCGGCCGGTTTCGACGTGCCCGCGGTCGCGTACCTGTTCGCGGTGTACGCCGCCGTACGGGCCGGACATCGCGCGACCACGGTGGCGGCGAGCGTGATCGTGCTGGCGGCTCTCCCCCTGGCGGCCATGGCCGCCGGCCTGCACGACACGGGAGAGGCGTTCGCGCAGGCCAGGGGCGCTCTGGAGCTGGCCTGGCTGGTGGCGGCCGGCGCGGCGGGAGAGGCGCTGCGGC
The DNA here is from genome assembly GCF_024172165.1 of Nonomuraea thailandensis. Lineage (GTDB taxonomy): Bacteria > Actinomycetota > Actinomycetes > Streptosporangiales > Streptosporangiaceae > Nonomuraea > Nonomuraea thailandensis. Next base: position 5,206,508 of record NZ_JAMZEB010000002.1, read on the forward strand.
AGGCCGAGCGGCGGGCGGAGGAGGCCGAGCGCACGCGCGAGGAGACCGCCCGGCGCCGTGCCGACGAGGAACGGCTGCGCATCGCGCGCGAGCTGCACGACTCGCTCACCCACCAGATCTCGATCATCAAGGTCCAGGCGGAGGTCGCCGTGCACGTGGCCCGCAGGCGCGGCGAGCAGGTCCCGGAGGCCCTGCTGGCGATCCAGGAGGCGGGGCGGGAGGCGACCCGGGAGTTGCGCGCCACCCTGGAGGCCCTGCGCGAGGACGACACGAGCCCCCCGCGCGGCCTGGACCACGTCGCCGAGCTGGTGGAACGCGCTCGCGCGACCGGCCTGGACGCGACCCTGACGATCGAGGGGCAACGGCAGTCGGTGCCGACAGCGGTGAGCCGTACCGTCTACCGGATCGTCCAGGAGTCGCTCACCAACGTCGCCCGGCACGCCGCCGCCGCGACCGTGTCGGTGCGCATCGACTGCCGCCCGGACGTGCTGGCGATCCGCATCGACGACGACGGCCAGGCCACCCCGGATACCGCCCCGTCCCCCGGCGTCGGGCTGACCGGGATGCGCGAGCGCGTCACCGCGCTCGGCGGCCGGCTGCGCGCGGAGCCGCGCGGCGAGGGCGGCTTCACCGTCCAGGCCGAGCTGCCGGTGAACCGGGCGTCATGATCCGGGTCCTGCTGGTCGACGACCAGCCGCTCCTGCGCAGCGGGTTCCGGGCGCTGCTCGACCTCGAGGACGACATCGAGGTGGTGGCCGAGGCCGGCGACGGGCTGGAGGGCCTGGCCCTGGCCAGGCGGCACCTGCCCGACATCGCGCTCATCGACATCCAGATGCCGGTGGTCGACGGCATCGAGGCGACCCGGCGCATCGCCGCGGACCCGGCCCTGGCCGGGGTGCACGTCGTCATCCTCACCAACTACGGCTTCGACGAGTACGTCTTCGACGCGCTGCGCGCCGGCGCGGCCGGGTTCCTCGTCAAGGACATCGTGCCCGAGGACTTCCTGCACGCGGTACGCGTCGCCGCCCGCGGCGACGCCCTGCTCGCCCCGTCCATCACCCGCAGGCTCATCGACCGGTACGTCACCCAGCCGCGCCGGACCGCCGCCGGGCCCGGCCTGGAGGAGCTGACCAACCGCGAACGCGAGGCCGTGGTCCTGGTGGCGCGCGGGCTGTCCAACGACGAGATCGCCGACCACATGGTGATCAGCCCGCTGACCGCCAAGACCCACGTCAACCGGGCCATGACCAAGCTCCACGCCCGGGACCGCGCCCAGCTCGTCATCCTGGCCTACGAGTCCGGCCTGGTCTCCCCCGGCGGCTCCTGATACATCAAATCCATTTGATGTATTATCGGGCCATGGTGAGCTCTCCCCCAGCCACCCCGGCCTTTCTCCGGCTGGCCGCCCATCCCCTGCGGTGGCGGCTGCTGAGCGAGCTGGCCGCGAGCGACTACCGGGTCCGGGAGCTCGTCGAGCTCATCGGCCAGCCGCAGAACCTGGTCTCCTACCATCTGCGGCTGCTGCGCGACGGCGGGCTGGTCACCGCCCGGCGCAGCTCCCACGACGCCCGCGACAGCTACTATCACCTGGACCTGGACCGCTGCGCCCACGCGCTCGCCGCCACCGGTGCCGCCCTCCACCCCGCGCTGCGCCTGTCCCCGGCCCGGCCCCCCGCGCTCGGCCTCTCCCCGCACGGACCGGCCCTCTCCCTTGCCCCGCCCTCGAACGCCCCGGGCACCACTCCCGCGCGACCCGCGCACGCACCGCCCACCGTCCCGGCCCCGCCACAAGCCGCGTCGCCGGCGGCGCGCCGGCCGCGCGTGCTGTTCGCCTGCACGGGCAACAGCGCCCGCTCACCGATCGCCGAGGCCCTGCTGCGCCACCGCACCGGCGGGAACGTCGAGACGGTCAGCGCCGGCAGCCATCCCAGGCGGCGGCTGCACCCGGACGCGGTCGCCGTCCTGCGCGAGCACTACGGCATCGACGTGCGGGACCAGCACCCCCGGCACCTGGACACCGTCTCCGGCCGCCGGTTCGACTTCGTGATCAGCCTCTGCGACAAGGTCCGCGAAGCCTTCCCCGACTTCCCCGGCAGCCCCCGCCGCCTGCACTGGAGCATCCCCGCCCCGGCCACCGACCCCACCGCCATGCCCGATGCCGCCGCCATGCCCGATCCCACGGCCATGCCCGATCCCACCGCAGCGGGCAGCGCCGCACGTCCAGGCTTCGCGAGCACCGGCGCTTTCCCCCGCGCCACCCCGCCCGGCGCTTTCCCCCGCACCATCCCGCCCTTCGCCCGTACCGCCGCGGAGATCGACACCCGCATCCATTACCTGCTGCCCATCCTGATGCCACAGGAGGCCCGGTCATGACCGCACCCGACCAGCTCGCCAGCGTGCGTTACCTCGTCGACGACGTGGCCGCCGCCGTCGACTTCTACACCACCCACCTCGGGTTCACCCTGCGCCTGGACGCCGCGCCCGCCTTCGCCGACGTCGTACGCGGCCCGCTGCGGCTGCTGCTGTCAGGCCCGGCCAGCTCCGGTGCCCGCGCCACACCCGACGGCACCGCCGCCGGCCGCAACCGCATCCACCTCATCGTCGACGACCTCGACGCCGAGATCGACCGGCTCCGCGACGCCGGCCTGTCCTTCCTCGGCGACGCGATCTCCGGCCCCGGCGGCCGCCAGATCCTGCTCACCGACCCGGCAGGCAACCTCGTCGAGCTGTTCCAGCCGGCCCGAACTCCGGCCAGAACCTGACAACACGTACGACATATTGCCCGAAACACAGGCACCGGTATGCGCACCCGAGTCAGAACCAGCGCATCACCGCAGGGTGCGGGCCTGATCACCGATCTTGTGAAGAACCGAGGCCTCAAGCGCGATTGGATCACCCCGAGGGTGGGAATCCCATCACGGTACCAAGCGTTAGACACCGTGGGAGACAGACCCCCCACGCAAGGGGGCCCTGTAGGAGGCATTTAGACATGGGCGAGCGCGCGCTTCGTGGCACCCGGCTCGGGGCAACCAGCTACGAGAACGACCGTAACACGGATCTGGCCCCGCGCCAGGAGGTGTCCTACACCTGTCCTAAGGGCCATCGCTTCGAGGTTCCGCTTGCCGCCGAGGCTGAGATCCCCGCGACCTGGGAGTGCCGCATGTGCGGCGCGACCGCGGTGCGGGTGGACGGCGAGCAGCCGGAGTCCAAGAAGACCAAGCCCCCACGGACACACTGGGACATGCTTCTGGAGCGGCGATCCATCGAGGATCTTGAGGAGGTGCTCAACGAGCGGCTCGCGGTATTGCGGGCACAGCGTCGTAAGAGCGCCTGACCTCCTCTCACGGTGAAACCCCCGGGCACTGCCCGGGGGTTTTTCTTTGGTGTACGGCATCAGGGGTGTACGGCATCAGGCCAGGGGCTGGTTGACCGCTCACCACAGCCCCGCGTCGGCCCCGGTGGGGGCGGCGCGGCGCGAAGGGACGGCAGCGCGGGCACGCACGGTCAAGTCGGCGCTCAAGGCAAGCACGTAAAAGCCGCACGGGCGTGCACGATCAAGCTCGGAGCCTGCCCACTCGTTCATGAACCGCCACCTGACGCGCGGACGAGCGCACTCGGGCCGGCACGCCGGGCCCAGGGCGGGCGCTACCGGCCCCCTCCCTCCTGGCCCTGCTCCGGAACCAGTCCCGACGGCGGCCCCTGCGGGGCCCGAGGCTGCCGGCCCATGGGTCCCGTGGCGAGGGAGAGGCAGCTACGAGTCGCGGTCCTCGCGGATGACCTCGCCGTGCACCACCCGGCTGTTCCCCTGCGGCGCGTCCGCGCCGGGGAAGCCCGAGGACGGCGGGAAGAGGTTCGCGTACGGCGACGCGGCGGCCATCTTCTTGATCCGGCGCTCGAAGAACCACGACCCCAGCCGGCGCATCATCGGCCGGGTGAACGGGATCAGGCACAGGAACCCGAACACGTCGGTGAAGAACCCCGGCGTCAGCAGCAGCGTGCCGCCCACCAGGATGATGCCGCCGTCGGCCAGCTCCTTGTCGGGCATGCGGCCCGACTCCAGCGCCGTCCGCAGCGCCCGCCAGGCCCGGCGGCCCTCGCGGCGTACCAGCCAGGCGCCCAGAAGGCTGTCGGCGATGAGCAGGGCGACGGTCGCGGGCCCGCCGATCACCGACCCGACCTGGATCAGCAGCCAGATCTCCAGGACGGGCACGACCAGGAAGGCCAGGAAGAGCAGGAGCCGCATCGTTTCCTCGATTCGCACGCGCGTTACAGCAGGAACAACGCTGGGAGGCCGCCGGGCGTTCCAGGGACGGCGGCAAATCAGGGATGTCCCGGATACGGCCCCTGGCCGCTCTCATCCGGCCGGCCGCCCCGCGACCACCTAGTCCACATGGCCGCCCCGACCGCTCCAGCCCGGATCGCAACCTCGGCCGCAGGCCGGGACGGGAGGGCGCTCAGTCGTGGGACGGGCCCTTGAGCCGCTTGGGCAGCCCGGCGACGCCCCACATGCCGATCCGCCACAGGGCCTCGGACATGACCTTGCCGCTCATCTTGCTCTTGCCGACCGTACGCTCCACGAACGTGATCGGCACCTCCACCACCCGCAGCCCGTGCCGGGACGTGCGCAGCGTCAGGTCCACCTGGAAGCAGTACCCCTGCGACTCCACCCCCGACAGGCCGACCTTCTCCAGCGTGGCGGCCCGGTAGGCGCGGAAGCCGGCGGTCGCGTCGCGTACGGGAAGGCCGAGCATCACCCGGGTGTAGATGTTGGCGCCCTTCGACAGCAGCTCGCGGCGCTGGGGCCAGTTGACGACCTTGCCGCCAGGCACGTAGCGCGAGCCGATCGCCAGGTCGGCGCCGTCGGCCAGCGCCTCCAGCAGCTTCGGCAGCTCCTCGGGCTGGTGGGAGCCGTCGGCGTCCATCTCGACCAGGACGTCGTAGCCCTCCTCCAGGCCCCAGCGGAACCCGGCGATGTACGCGGCCCCGAGGCCCTGCTTGCCGGGCCGGTGCAGGACGTGCACGTGGTCGTCGCCGGCGGCGAGCCCGTCGGCGACCTCCCCGGTGCCGTCGGGGCTGTTGTCGTCGGCCACCAGCACGTGGGCGTCGGGGACGGCGGCACGCACGCGTTCGACGATCGCCGGCAGGTTGTCGCGCTCGTTGTAGGTGGGCACGACGACGAGCACCCTGCCGAGAGTCTCCATCATCCGTCGTTCCTCATCCGACCGCCCATCCGACCGCCCCGCCGCCTGCCGTGCCACGCGGCGACTGCGGCCGCCGCGGCTCCCATCACCATCAATGCCCACTCAGGGAGCGCCCCCACCTTCGTGGCAAGCGTTTGCTCCGTGCGTACGGGCACCCGGACCACGTTCATGTCAGCGACACGCTCGCGGGTCTGCCAGGAGACCTTACCGTCAGGTGTGACATATGCCGAGATCCCGGTGGTCGCTGCCGTCACGACGGCCCGGTTGTGCTCGACGGCGCGCAGCTGGGACATGGCGAGCTGCTGGGGCGGCAGGTTGGACAGGGCGTAGGAGGCGTTGTTGGTCTGCACGACGAGCGGGGTGCCCCCGGCGCGGACGGTCTCGCGCACCGTGTCGTCGTAGGCGACCTCGTAGCAGTTGACCGCGCCGATCGTGACCCGGCCCAGCTTGAGGTCGCCCGGCTGGTCGCCGGGGACCGACTGCCTGCCGACGAGGCCGGCCCGCTCCCACAGCGCCAGCACGATCTCCTTGAACGGGGTGTACTCCCCGAACGGCACCAGGCGCTGCTTGTCGTAGTAGTCGCCGGGCCCGGTCACCGGGTCCCACACCAGGCTGCGGGTGGCACGGTGCTCGGTGCCGATCGCCACGACCGCCCCGACGAGCGTGGGCACGCCGACGTCCTGGACCGAGTCGTGGATGATCTGGCGGGCGTACTCGTCTCGGTAGGGGTCGATGTCGGTGGAGTTCTCCGGCAGGACGACCAGGTCGGGCCTGGGCAGCTTGCCCTCGCGTACGGCCTGGGCGAGGCGTTTGGTCTCGTTGGCGTGGTTGCGCAGCACGACGGCGGGCTCGTCGCCGAGCGCGTACATGCCCTCGCCGGGAACGTTGCCCTGCACGATGCCCACGTTGATGGCGCGGCCCTCGTCGCCGGGCCTGGGCACGGCGAGGCCCAGCAGCGGCACGGCCAGCGCCAGCGCGAGAGGCGCCGCCCTGCGCACGAGCACGGCACGCCCGCCGGGCGGTGTGCGCCTGCCAGAGTCCGTACGCCCGCCGAGGTCCGTACGACTGCCTGAATCCGTACGCCCGCCGGAATCCGTGCGACTGCCGGAATCCGTGCGACTGCCGGGGTCCGTGCGACTACCGGCGTGTAGGCGCCTGCCTGGGGCGGTGTGCCTGCCGAGGACCGCCTGGGCCAGCAGCGCGCCGCACAGCGCGACGGCGAACGACACCAGCGGGACGCCGCCGAGCGCCGCGTACGGGGTGAACAGCGACTCGCCCTGGCTGAAGGCGGCCCGCGCCCACGGGAACCCGCCGATCGGCACCAGGCTGCGAGCCCACTCCATGAGCACCCACAGCCCGCCGAACCACAAGGGCCACGCGGGAAGCCTGAACACCAGCGCCGCCATCGCGGCCATCGCGGCGTAGAACAGGCTTTCCGTACCGACCAGCATGAACCAGACGTCGTCGCCGATGCTGCGCACCCAGGCGAGCGCCGGCAGCAGGAACACCAAGGCGGCCAGATAACCGATCCAGGCGGCTCTCCTGGGCCGGGTGCCGTGGAGCGAGCCGGCGATGAGCCCGATGCCGAGCGGGGCGCACAGCCACCAGCCGAGCGGCGGGAACGCGGCGAACAGCGCCAGCCCGCCGGCGGCGGCCGCCACGACCCTGCCCAGCAGCACCCACCGCGACTCCGGCTTGGTCACCGCCTCGGCCGCCTGCCCCTGGGCCTCCCCGCCCTGCCCGGCCCCGTCCTCGGCCGTTGGCGCGGGCTCGGCTCCACGCCCGGCCTCACGGCCGACCTCCGCCTCGGGCCCCTCAGCGGCACGCCCGGCCCCCGGCACGGGCTCCTCAGCGGCACGCCCGGCAGCCGGGACGGCCGCCTCGGCGACGCACCCTGGTACCGGCTCGGGCACGGACTCGGATTCAGGCTCAGACTCGCGCCCGGATCCAGGCTCGCGCTCGGATTCGGGCTCGGAGTCAAGGCCGGGCTCAACGGCACCGGCACCCGGCCGGGCATCGGCGCGCAGCCGAGTGTCTGCATCCGGCCGGGCGTCGGCGCGCGACAGAGCGTCGGCCGCCGATTCGGCGCCGACGGAGCCCTCGCCCGAAGCCGGCCCGGACGGGCCGGCGGAAGCGGGTGGCGGGTCAGCGGCCAGCGTGGCGCCGGTTTCCGGCGTGCCGTCACCAGGCGACGCCGCCACGGCCGCACGACCGGGCTCCTGCCCGGCCGCGGGCGGTAGGCCCGTTCTGTCCTGAACCACTCCGGGGTCTCCTCGCCACCTCACAAACGGCTTGCTTGCGAAAACGCTACCGCTCCCCGGCCGCACTCAGACCGGCGAGGCGCGCGGAAGATCGGAACATCGCCGGAAAAGGGAGGGGCGGCAGGGTGATCCCGCGGCTGAACGGGACCACCCGGCGCGATGGCGGTCCGATGGCACGGGAGCGGGAAGAGGGCCCGGAAACCCTTCGGACCGGACCCGTCTCGTCGGCGGCGAGCTCGGAATTCCGTTGTCTACTGGGCTCCCGGACCCGTCCCGGGTCCAACCCCCCGCCCGGTTGGGGTGCCCCGACTCGACGGACCGACGGCCCTGCACCTGGCTGTGTGGACGGAGTCACGCTCCGTCACGGACGCAGGATCCGGCGATGTCAGAGACGGCCAACCGGCCAAGTCCCGTGCTGGACTGCGCAGCAAACTACCGACTCCACCTCAGATGTCAACCGTGTCCCGATCAGCAGAAACATCAAGTTTCCGCAGGTGGGACATGTTCGGCCGGTGTTCGCATAGCCGGTCAAAGCCCATTTGCGGGCGCCGGAGAACGGCTCGGCAAGTCCCGCAACGCCTGCGACAGCGGCCGCTCGTGGACGACCCCGAGCCGCTGTGTCGCACGCGTGAGAGCAACATACAGGTCACTGGGCCCTCGTGGCGACTGGGCGGCGATGAGGTCGGGCTCGGCGACGATGACGGAGTCGAACTCCAGCCCCTTGGCGTCGGCCACCCCCATCACGGCGACGGGCGCGTCCAGGGCCTCCGCCCCGCGGGCCCGGCCGGCGCCCGGCGCGACGACGACGGTGCCCGGCACGTTCGCGGCGATCTCCGTACCGAGGCCGGACAGCAGCGAGTCGGGCACCACCACCGCGACCTTGCCGCCCTCGCCCGCCTCCTCCTTGGCCAGCTCCGGCAGGGCCGTCAGCGGCGCCGCCCAGGGGCGGGCGCCGGCCTCGCGCACGGAGGCGGGCGCCTCCAGGGCCGGGTCGATGGTGGCCAGGACGCGGGCGGCCACCTCCATCAGCTCGACGGGGGTACGGTAGTTGACGGTCAGCCGCTCCTGCCGCCAGCGCCCGGCCACGTACGGGTCGAGCACCTCCTCCCACGAGCGGGCCCCGGCCGCCGAGCCGGTCTGGGCGATGTCGCCGACGATCGTCATCGACCGGGTCGGGCAGCGCCGCATGACGGCCCGCCAGGCCATCGGCGACAGCTCCTGCGCCTCGTCCACGATCACGTGCCCGTAGGCCCAGGTGCGGTCGGCGGCGGCGCGTTCGGCGGTGGTGAGGTAGGGGCCCTCGCCGCGCTGGCGCTCGGCCAGCCGCTCGGCCTCCATGACGTCCGACAGCCCGGTCAGCTCCAGCACCTCGCGGGCGTAGGCCAGCTCGGCCTCACGCTGGCTCTCCTCGGCCTGCCGGGCGGCGGCCAGCTCCTCCTCGGCCTGCATCGCGCTGGCGCGCAGCACCTGCTCGTCGATGTCGCCGAGCAGTTCGGCGGCCTCGTCGAGCAGCGGCACGTCGGAGTCGGTCCACTCGCCGCCGGTGCGGCGCAGCAGCGCGCGTTCCTGCGGGGTCAGGGCGGAGGCGGCGTACCCGAGGCGCTCCGGGGAGCCGTACAGGCCGAGCAGGAGCCGCTGCGGCGTCAGGTACGGCCACAGCCGGTTCAGCGCGGACTTGACCACCGGCTCGGTACGCAGCTCCTCCCGCAGGTCGGCCAGGTCGTCCTCGTCGATGAGCCCCTTGCCGATCTTGCGTGCCTGCTGTCTGGCCAGGGCGGTGAGCAGCGACCGGACGAACACGGCTCGGGCCTGGTTGTGCGGGCGGCGGGAGCGGGTGGCCTTGTTCTTCGCGGCCTCCAGCATGTTGCGGTCGATGGTGAGCGTGATGCGGCCGATGGTCAGCTCGATGGGCTGGCGCGGCACCCGCTGCCGGTCGCGTACGGCCTTGGCGATCACGTCGGCCATCCGCGTGTCGCCCTTGAGCGCGGCCACCTCGGGCCGCTCGCGCGCGGTGGCGTTCACGCCGGGGTAGAGCTCGCCGACCGTGGACAGCAGCACGTCGGTCTCGCCGAGCGAGGGCAGCACCTGCTCGATGTAGCGCAGGAACGTCAGGTTCGGCCCGAGGATGAGCACGCCGCGGCGCTCCAGCCGCTCGCGGTGGGTGTAGAGCAGGTACGCGGCCCGGTGCAGGGCCACGACGGTCTTGCCGGTGCCGGGGCCGCCCTGCACCACGAGCACGCCGTTCAGGTCGCTGCGGATGACGCGGTCCTGCTCCGACTGGATGGTGGCGACGATGTCGCGCATGCGGCCCGTGCGCCGCTCGTCGAGCGCGGCGAGCAGCGCGGCCTCGCCGTTGAGCGTGGCGCGGTCGTCGTCGGTGAGCGAGTCGAGGTCGAGCAGGTCGTCGTCCACGCCGACCACGGCGCGGCCCCTGGTCTGCAGGTGGCGGCGCCTGGTGACGCCCATCGGCGCGGCCGGGGTGGCGCGGTAGAACGGCTGCGCCACCGGCGCGCGCCAGTCGATGAGCAGGCGCTGCTGCTCGTCGTCGGTCATGCCGAGCTTGCCGATGTACAGCCGGCCCTCGTCGAGGTGATCCAGCCGTCCGAAAACCAGGCCGCGTTCGACCGCCCAGAGCCGCGCGAGGCGGGTGGCGTACATCTCGGCGAACGTGTCACGCTCGGACCTGTTCTGCATCGTGCCGACGGCGCCCGAGGCCAGCACCTCCTTCAACTGCCGCTGGGTGCGCTCGCGCAGCGTGTCGAGGCGGTCGTAGAGGCGGGTGACGTACGCCTGCTCCTTGGCGAGCTCGGTTTGACGAGTTGCCGCCTGACCATTAATGTGGTTAATGGGACACTCCGGGCCATTCTGCTTGTTGTTACGACAAACGACGACATTAGCATGCCCGTAGAGGCACTCTCATCACTTTCCCGCTTCCCCCGCCGGGTCACGTCCTGGTTTCATCTCTTGACCGCCACCTCTGGATGTCATATAAGTTAGGAAACTTTACTAACTCAGGATGACGGGAGGGCGGCGTGAGCGATCCGGTTCCGGGAACCCCCAGTCTGCTACGCGCCATCAATGATCGCGCCGCCCTGCGGGTCCTGCTCGAACGCGGCCCGCTGACCCGGCCCCAGATCGGCACGCTCACCGGGCTGTCGAAGCCCACGGCCTCACAACTGCTGTCCCGGTTGCAGCAGGCGGGCCTGGTGGTCCTGGACGGCATCAGGGAGGGCCTGCCGGGCCGCACCGCGGAGGTCTACCGGATCAACCCTGCGGCGGCGTACGTGGGCGCGCTCGACGTCACCCCGCACCGCATCGAGGCCAGGGTGGCCGACATCACCGGCACGATCGTGGGCGAGCACACCCTGCCCACCCCGCGCCGCCCCCACGGCGAGCTCGCCGAACGGCTCAACGCCGCCCTGCTCGGCGCGCGCCCGCCGGACAAGCTGCGCCGCGTCGTCATCGGCGTGCAGGCCGCGATCGACCCGTCCACCGGCAGGCTCGGGTACGCCGCCGCCAAGGACGTGCCCGGCTGGCACATCCCCGACCTGGTGCCGGCGCTCAGCGCCGCGCTCGGCGTGCCCGTGGCCGTGGAGAACAACGTCAACCTCGTCGCGGTCGCGGAGCAGGCGCACGGCGCGGCCCGCGGCCACCGCGACTTCGTGCTGCTGTGGGCCGACGCGGGCATCGGCTCGGCCATCGTGCTCGGCGGGCGCGTGCACCGCGGCGCCACGGGAGGGGCCGGCGAGGTCGGCTACATGCCCGCGCCCGGCGCGCCGACGGCCCGCGAGTCCGGCCGCTACGCCGACCACGGATACCAGGCGCTGACGGGCGGGCAGGCGGTGCTGAAGCTGCTGCGCTCGTACGGCGTGCGCGGCACCGACTTCCGCCACGCCGTCGCGGCCGCCGTGCGCGCGGCGGCGGGCACCGGCCAGAAGGCCGAGGACGCCAGGGCGGGCCTGCGCGATGTCGCCGCCCGCCTGGCCGTGGGGCTGGCCGCCATCACGGCGGTCGTCGATCCCGAGCTGATCGTGCTGACCGGCGGCGCCGTCCTGCCGGGCGGCGAGACGCTGCGCGAGCTGGTCGAGCACGAGCTGCACGCGCTGACCATCCCCCGGCCGCCCGTGCGGCTGTCCACCGTCGAGGGCAACCCGGTCCTGGCCGGCGCGCTCGATCTCGCCCTGGCCACCGCCCGCGACGAGGTGTTCGGCTCGACCGTTCCGTCATGACCCGCGGGCGGTGACCTCTCGAACGGTCCGTGTCACATGCCGGATCCGCCGGAGTCGAGCGCCGCGTGATGATGTGGCTTCCTTCACTCCGGCCGGCCGTCCCGCTCGTCCTGATCGTGGCGGGCGGCCCAGCAGGCGGCGGGCTCGCCGGCGAAGGTCAGGCGGGGCCGTCAGGGCCGGTGGCGGGATCGCCGGCCGCGTCGGGCTCGACGTCGGGGGCGCGGTGCTCGTACGGGGTGCTCAGCACGACCGTGGTGCGGGTCGAGACGTTGGCCGAGGCCCTGATCTGCTGCAGCAGGTCCTCCAGCGCGGCAGGCGAGGCCACCCGCACCTTGAGGATGTAGCTCTCGTCGCCGGCCACGCTGTGACAGGCCTCGATGGCGGCCAGGTGGGCCAGCCGCTCGGGCGCGTCGTCGGGCGCCGCGGGGTCGATCGGCTTGATCGACACGAACGCGGTCAGCGGCAGCCCCACCGCGTCGTGGTCGATGATCGCGGCGTAGCCGCGCACCACCCCGCGTTTCTCCAGGCGGCGTACGCGCTGGTGCACCGCCGAAACGGAGAGCCCCGTCTCCCTGGCCAGGTCGGTGAAGCTCATGCGCCCGTCGCGGGCCAGCAACGTGACGATACGGCGGTCGATCTCCTCCATCGCATCAAAGGTAGCCGGTCATGGTCACGACATGGTCCCGACCGGGGTGGCTCCCCTGCGCATCGCGTGCTCGACCAGGGTGATGAGCACCTCCCTGCCGGAGTCGCGGCGGCGGGCGTCGCAGCGCACGATGGGGATGTCCGGCTCCAGGCCGATCGCCGAGCGCACCTCGCCGACGGTGAACGGCGAGACGCCGTCGAAGCAGTTCAGCGCCACGACGAACGGCTGGCCGCGCTTCTCGAAGTAGTCGACGGACGGGAAGCAGTCGTCGAGGCGGCGGGTGTCGGCCAGCACGACGGCGCCCAGCGCGCCCATGGCCAGCTCGTCCCACACGAAGAAGAACCGCTCCTGGCCGGGGGTGCCGAACAGGTAGAGCATGTAGTCGTTGCGGATCGTGATGCGCCCGAAGTCCATCGCGACCGTGGTGGTCAGCTTGCGCTCGACACCCGACAGGTCGTCGATGTGGGTGCCCACCTGGGTGAGCGCCTCCTCGGTGCGAAGAGGCCTGGTCTCCGAGACGGCGCCGACCATCGTGGTCTTGCCCGCGCCGAATCCCCCCGCGACCAAGATCTTGATCGCAGTCGGCAGCCGCCAACGGTCTGAGCGACCGAATTCCATCCAGCACCGCCCGTACATATCCCGCGCATGCGCGACCCCGCCCCTGAGGTGCCGGTCAGTGGTACCTGTCAAGGTTCGCCTGAGAGGGTCGATCCACATGCCTGGCATCGAGACACCCTAGCAACGCCACATTTTCCACTCAAGTCGCAATGTTTTACAAGAAACAAAATGTCACGGTTTGTCGTCCCAAGCCACGTTTTTCGCGAATCTAACACGGCTAGTGTCAAGTTTGTCTGTCATGGAATCAGACGAGTCCTTTACACGGCTCGCTGATGGTCCGTAATGCCGGTGACACCCGCCTGGAACCCGAGTCGTCTTCGCAGGTAGGAGGCCGTGCGCGGGCTGTGCTCGCACACCGGACCGATGAGCTGCTCGGCCTCGCGCGCCAGGTTCGTGATCGCGGCCGCGACCTCGGCGCCGTCCGCACCAAGCGCGAGCGCGTTGAGATCGCCCCAGCTCAGGTCCCTGCGATAGGAGGCGACGTCGCCGAGCAGGTGCAGGTACCGCTGGACCTGCCGGCTGACGGCCCGCAGGTCCTCCAGGTTGGCCCGGGCCCAGTCGTCGGCGGTGTAGATCCAGTGCGACAGGTCGACGAAGCAGGAGCCGCGGCTGTCGGCGTTGTCGACGTACCGGGCCAGGGTGGGCACGGTGTGGGTGTCGCGCCACACCCAGGTCCTGGCCATGCCCGCCAGCATCCGGGCGAGCTGGTCGCGCCAGATGCCCTGCAGGTCGCCGAAGTCCTCGACCGTGGCCAGCTCGTCGCGCAGGTCGGCGAGGAACCGGGTGACGGCCGAGCGCGGCACCGCGCCCTCCGCGACGGACAGGCACTCCCGCGTCAGGCGGTTGACCTGCTCGCGGGTGGTCACGGCGCGGTCGACGAGCCGGTCCACGGCCGTCACCCACAGGGCCGCCCGGTTGACGGCCTTCAGCCGGTCCGCGCCGGCCCACGGGGCGCTGAAGGCCGTGGCCAGGGTGAGCGAGCTGAAGAAGTCGGCGCCGAAGGCCGCGTCGGGGAACAGGTCCGCGTACATCTGGGCGCACCGCCGCAGGTCCCTGCCGCACTCCGCGGCCAGCGCGCACGTCCTGCCGAGCTCGAACGCCACGTCCAGCTCGTCGTCCCGCATCCTAGGGCCGTTCGATCGACTCGCGGACCATCGGCGACGTCCCCCCATACCCGGAGATACACCAATGAGGTAATTGTTTCATGATCATGATCTGCCGATCAAGGTATCAGCTGAGTGGCCGATCAGCCTGCTTCGCCCGCCGGGAACGATACCTCCGGACCGTACGAGGCGAGCTTGGCGGCCAGCGCCACCCTGGAGCCGATGCCGAGCTTCGTGTAGATCTTGCCGATGTGGTACTCCACGGTCTTGACGCTGATGAGCAGCTCCCTGGCGATCTGGCGGTTCGTCAGGCCGCCGGCGACCAGCGTGGCGGTGCTGAGCTCCTGCGGCGTCAGACCGAGCCTGACGGTGGCGGGCGGCTCCAGGCCGCACGCCTCCAGCTCCTGGGCGCAGCGCTCGACCAGCGGGCGGGCGCCCAGCCGGTCGAAGATCGCGCGCGCCGCCCCGAGCCGGTCGGCCGCCGCCCTGCGCCTACCGGTGCGGCGCAGCAGCCTGCCCAGGTCCAGCAGCGCCCGCGCCTCCTCCAGCGGGCACACGCCGGCCCCGACCAGCTCCAGCGCCTGCCCGAACGCCTCCTCGGCCCGCGTTGGAACGTTCCTGGCGGCCAGGAGCAGGCCCGCGAGCCTGATCCGCTCGGCCTGCCTGCGCCGCCCGCCGCCCGGCCCCGCCCGCTCGTACGCGTGCAGCGCCCGCTCCGCCTCCTCCAGCCGCCCATCGGCGACCAGCGCCTCGATGCGCCCGGGCCACGGATCCGGCACCACACCACCGGCACCCGCACAGAGCCGCACGACCGGAAGGTCACCCACGCCGGGGTGCACGACCGGAAGGTCACCCACGCCAGGGTGCACGACCGGAGGATTGCCCACGCCGGCGTGCGCGGCGGGAAGGTCGCCCACGCCGGGCTGCGGGGCCGGGAGGTCGCCCACGCCGGGCTGCGGGGCCGGGAGGTCGCCCACGCCGGGCTGCGGGGCGGGGAGGTCGGCGGCGCCGGGCTGCGGGGCGGGGAGGTCGGCGGCGCCGAGCAGGGCCATGGCGAGGTCCGCCTGGTGCTCCCCCGCCGCGTGCCGCATCCTGCGGGCGGCCGCGCCGGCGGCCGTGGCGTGGGCGAGGGCTCGTTCGTGGTCGCCCCTGGCGGCCAGCGGCGCCACACAGGCGGCCTCCAGCCACGGCAGCAGCCAGCGCTGCCCCAGGACGGACGCCTCGGCGAGAGCGGCCTCCGCGTGGCCCACGGCCTCGTCCCAGCGCGCCAGCCCGTGCTCGGCGACGGACAGCAGCGCGGTGGCCAGCAGCCGGTGGTGCGGCAGCCCCGCCGCGCCCGCGGCGGTCACGGCCCGCTTCAGCACCGCGCACGCCTGGCCCGCCTCGTCGCGTGCCAGGTGCGCCACGGCCTCGGCGAGGCTGCCGGGTGGCGCGCCGGCACCGGGTGCCCCTCCCAGCGCCAGCACGTCGTACGGCCTGGCGACCGGCCCCGCGATGGGCTGCTCGATCGACAGGCGCGCCCAGCTCGCCGCCCCCGCGCGGTTCCCCGTGACCAGATGCAGCCAGGACAGCTGCTCCGCCACGTCGGCGGCGAACCCGGGCTCCGCGTGCCGCCACGCCTCCGCCAGCAGCTCGGACGCCTCGTCGAAGCGCCCGGCGGCCAGCGCGAGGCGGCCCAGCACGTACCGGCGCACCGGCCGCGGATCGGCGTTGCGCACGGCGGCGAGCTCGGCCGCCCGGATCACATCGCCCCCGATGAGGACGTGTTCCAGAACGGCCGTGCGCAGCTCGTCGCGGCGCGCCGGCGACTCCGTGAGACCGGCGGCCAGCTCCAGGTGGGCGGCGGCCTCGTGCCACAGCCCGTGTTGTGCGGCCTTGGCCGCGAACCTCGCCAGCTCCTCCGCCAGCGCCTCGTCCGGCCCGCCCGCCGCGGCGGCGCGGTGCCGCAGCGCCGCGCCGTCGTCGTCGGCCAGGCGGGCGGCGGCCAGGTGCAGCCGCGCCCGCGTGCCCGCGCCGATCCCGTCGTAGGCGGCGGCCCTGGCCAGCGGCTCGGGGAAGTCGATCAGGCGGCCGGGCAGCTCCCGCAGCAGCCCGGCCGTGACGGCCTCCTCCAGCGTGTTCAGCGGCTCGTCGATCCCGGCGGCCACGGCCGCCGCCACGTGCAGCGGGCAGCCCCCGCCCAGCACGGCGCAGGCCGCGACCAGCCGCCGGGTGGCGGGGGCGCAGGCGTGCAGGCGGCGGGCGAAGGGGCGCCGGTAGGTCTCCGGCGCCGTCAGCCGCACGCCGGGGTCGGCGAGGGCCGCGGGCGTCAGGACGGCCAGCAGGGCGCGGGCGTGCAGCGGGTTGCCCAGCGTGTGCTCCCGCAGCCGCCGCGCCCCCGAGGTCACCCCGGGCCACCGCTCCTCCAGCAGCCCCGTCTCAGTCCGTCCTGTCTCGGCCCGTCCCGTCTCAGTCCGTCCCGCGCCCGAACGCCCCAGGTCGGTCCTCCGCACGTCAGCCCGCCCCAAATCGGGCCGCCCCATATCAGGCCGCCCCATGTCAGGCCGCACGTCCGGCTGGAGCGCGTCCCATCGCAGCGCCGCCAGTGCCTCCCGTGCCGCGTCCGCCGGAGACCCGTACGTGCCGCGTTCCCGGCGTGCGGCCGTCAGCGCGGGGTCGGCGGCCAGCTCGGCCAGGTCGCCCGCGCTCAGCCCGCCGAGCGTGATGAGCAGCGTGCCGTCACCGGCGAGCAGCCGCCGCAGGCCGTCCGGCAGCCAGGGGTCGGCCAGATCGCGGCAGGCGACCAGGACGAGCACGCGTCCCGCCCGCACGTGCCGCAACACGTAGCTGAGGGCCCGCAGCGACGCCCTGTCCACCCATTGCGCGTCGTCGACGACCACCGCCAGCGTCCCCAGCGCCGACAGCCGTGCGACGAGCTCGCACACCGCCTGCCCCGCCGCGCAGGGATCCGCCTCGTCCGCCGCCCGGGTCCCCACGCCCGACGCCTCGTCCGTCCCGGGGTCCAGCAGGGCCGCCTCGTCCATGAGCTGCCGTACGACGCCGAGCCGGAGCTCCCGCTCGCTCTCCTCGCCGCTGACGGCCAGCACCCGCACGCCCGCCTCCCCGTCGAGCGCGTGGTGGATGAGCGCGGTCTTGCCGATGCCCTCGGGCCCCTCGACCACCGCCCTCCTGGCGGATCCGCCGCCCGCCGCGCGCAGCTCCGCGCGCAGTGAGGCGAGCTCCGCCGTCCTGCCGACGAACATGCGCCCTCCCTCCGCCGCCCTCAAAGTCCCAGAGCGGCGCGGACCGCGCCTGATACACCTTCAGCAGGGTCCGCCGATTCACCGCACCAGCCGCCCCCAGGCGGCGGTGGCGTCGTCGTGCCGCTTGCCCCGCACCGGCCCTCGCGCCGTCTCCAGCTCCCGCACGGCCGCGATCACCGCTTCGGGCCCGCGGCCCGCCAGCAGGCCGAGCACGGCCTCCCAGCTCCACCCGTACCAGTCGCGCAGCCGCGCCACCCCGTCGGTGAACACCCCGACCCCGGACACCTCCCCGGCGTCCGTCTCTCCGGTCACGCTCTGCCTGGCCGCCTCCGGCCGGGCGCCGGCCACCCAGAACCCGCCGGGCGCGTTCCGCATCCGCCGCACCAGCTCCAGGCTGTACGGCCGCCCGCCCGGCAGCCGCTCCAGCCGGTCGTCGCTGACCGCCAGGGCCGCCCCGTCCGCCCGGGAGAGCACCACCGCCGAGTCCCCCAGCACCAGGTACTCGACCCGCTCGCCGGCCCGCACCATGGCCACCGTCGCCGACGGCGAGTCGGGGTTGCCGAGATCACAGGCGCCCGCGTGCGCGGCTCCCGTCTCCTCGATGGCCGACTCCAGGACGTCCGCCAGCGGCGCCCCGTCACCGGCCGCCAGCCGGGCGGCCAGCGCTCCCCCGAGCCGCCCCACCAGCCAGGCGACGTCGTGCACGCAGCCGCTGTCCACCCCGGCCGCGGCCGTGGCCCCGTCGAGGACGACGATCCAGGAGGGCCCGGCGATCACCAGATCCTCGTTCGGCCGCCGCGAGCCTGGCCTGGTGGCGTACGTGATCTCCGCGAACATGACAGCGACTGTGCCACAGCCGCACGCCCCGTCGTGGCAGCGTGTCCCCTGGAAGCGCGCCTCTCGCCGACCCGCACCCGCGCCGCCTGCCGGGGACGGACGGCGCGCTCGCTGAACGCGCCGGCGCGGCTGACGGACGGGGAGAAGGCGCGCCCGATCGCCGGGCGCGCGCCAGGAGCCTAGACGATCACCAGCTCGCGCGGCGTGTCGTTCATCCGCTCGCCGCCGTTCTCGGTGCACACCACGATGTCCTCGATCCGGGCGCCGTGACGGCCCGGCAGGTAGATGCCCGGCTCGACCGAGAACGCGAACCCGGGCTCCAGCGGCTCGCCGTTGCCGGAGACGATGTACGGCTCCTCGTGCGTCTCGATGCCGATGCCGTGCCCGGTGCGGTGGATGAAGTACTCGCCGTAGCCGGCCTCGGCGATGATCTCGCGGGCGGCCGCGTCGATCGACTCGCACGACACCCCGGGCCGCACGGCCGCGCAGGCCGCCTCCTGCGCCCGCCGCAGCACCTCGTAGTACGCGGCGAACTCGGCCGGCGGCTCCCCCACGCTGTACGTGCGCGTGGAGTCGGAGCAGTAGCCGTTGTGGAGCTGCCCGCCGATGTCCACCACGACCGGCTCGCCCGCCTGGATGACCCGGTCGGACACCTCGTGGTGGGGGCTGGCGGCATTGGGCCCGGAGGCGACGATCACGAAGTCGACCGTCTGGTGCCCGGAGCCCAGGATCGCCTCGGCGATGTCCCTGGCGACCTCGCGCTCGGTGCGGCCGGGCCGCAGCAGCCCGGGCACCTGCCGGTGCACGGAGTCGATGGCCTGCCCGGCCTCGAGCAGTGCCGCCGCCTCGGCGGGCGACTTGCGCATCCGCAGCTCCCGCAGCACGCTGCCGGCCAGCACCTGCTCGGCCTCGGGCAGCACCTCGCGGAAGCGCAGCGACGACATGGCCCACATCCGGTCGGCGAGCCCCACCTTGCCCACCCGGCCCAGCCGCGCCGCCGCGATCGCGTACGGGTCGTCGGTCTCGTCCCACGCCACGAACTCCAGCCCCAGCCGCGAGGCGGGCGAGGCCTGCGCGGCGGCCAGCTCAAGGCGGGGCACCAGCATGTACGCCTCGCCGGAAGCGGGCACCACGAGGCACGTCAGCCGCTCCAGCGGCTTGGCGTCGTAGCCGCTGACGTAACGCAGATCGGGGCCGGGCGTGAGCAACAGGGCGTCGAGGCCGGCCTTGGCGGTGGCCTCCTGGGCGGCGGCGAGACGGGACACGGGATACAGGTCTGAGGACGTCACAGGCACAATCTACTCCGGACCGGCCCGGCCAAAATCCGCTCCTAAAATCCACGGAAAGGTCTGACCACGCACCAAGCTTCCACTACACACCGTTCACGGTCGATCACATAGTGTGGGGCCAATTGTCGGATTCCACCCCGCGTCGAGAGTGAGACACATGGTCGACGTCATAGGCGCGGCCGAGCTGCTCGGGCACGAGAGCGACGCCGAGCTGCTCGCCGCCGTACGGCTGGCGCACGCCCAGCGGCTCGGCAACATGGGCTGGGCCGAATGGCACCTGCACACGGGGGAGACGATCTGGTCGGACCAGGTGTACGTGATCTTCGGCCGAGACCCTGAGGAGGGCCCCATCGCCCTGCCCGACCTGGCCGAGCACGTCGAGCCCGGCGACGTGGCCACGCTCGACCGCCTGCTGTGGTCGGTCATGCAGGGCGTGGAGCCGGTGCAGGCGGAGTTCCGCATCCGGCGCGGCGTCGGGTCCAGCGACCTGCGCGATCTGCGCGTCGTGCTGGAGCCGCTGGCCGGGCCGGGCGGCACGATCGGCATGCACGGCGTCATCCAGGACATCACCGGCCGCCGCCGCGCCGAGCGCATGGTCTCGGAGTCGCGCCGCCAGCTCCTGGAGGCCCGCGAGCGGGCCGCCGAGGACCGCCACGTCATGCTCGCGCTGCGCGAGGCGATCCTGCCAGAGCCCGACGGCTGCCTCGACCTGCCGCAGACCAGGATCGCGGTCCGGTACGTCCCGGCCGAGAAGACCGCGAACCTGGGCGGCGACTGGTTCGAGGCGGCGCCCGCCCCCGACGGCCGCCGGCTCCTGGCCATCGGGGACGTCTCCGGCCACGGGCTGCCAGCCATCTCCCGCATGGCCCAGCTCCGCCACGCCCTGGTCGGCCTGGCCATGACGGGGCAGGCCGCCAACCGGCTGCTCGACTGGCTGAACGAGCTCGTCCTGCACCAGCTCAAGGACACCACCGCCACCGCGATCATCGGCCACTTCGACCCGCGGACCCGGGTGTTCGCCTGGGCGCAGGCGGGGAACCTGGCGCCCATCCTGGTCCGCGACGGCGTGGCCAGCCAGCTTCCCCAGCCCAGGGGCGTGCTGCTGGGGGCCGCGTCCGGCAGCCCGTACGAGCTGGCCACCACCCGGCTGCAGCCGGGGGACCTGCTGCTGATGTTCACCGACGGGCTGGTGGAGCGGCGCACCCGCGACATCGACGTCGGCCTCGACCTGGCCACCACGGCCGCGCGCAAGCTGGAGGGCCATGACCTGGACGCGGGGCTCGACCGCCTGCTCGCCGACATCGGCGGCCCCAACCCGGAGGACGACGCCTGCCTGCTGGTGCTGGGGGTGCTGGAGACGGAATGAGGGGAACCCGCGTGCCGGGGCCGGACGGAGGGGAGCCCGCCTGCCGGACGGCCGGGGCCCGCGCCGGGACGCGGGCGTCCTCGAACCGGCGTGACGAGGACCTGCGGGGATCCGCGCGGAGTGCGACCATGGACGGGTGCTGATGCTTCTGGACACCCCTTCCCTCTACTTCCGCGCCTTCTACGGCATCCCGGAGTCGATCAAGGCTCCCGACGGCTCGCCGGTCAACGCGGTACGCGGGCTCATCGACATGATCGCCACCCTCGTGCGCCAGCACTCCCCCACGGCGCTCGCGGCCACCATGGACGCCGACTGGCGGCCCGCGTTCCGGGTGGCGGCCATCCCGACCTACAAGGCGCACCGCGTCGCCCACGGCGACACCGAGGAGGTGCCCGAGACGCTCGTGCCGCAGATCGCGGTCATCCAGGACGTGCTCGACGCCCTCGGCATCGCCCGCCTGGAGTCGCCCGGCTACGAGGCCGACGACGTCATCGGCACCCTCACCCACCAGGCCGGCGACGGCGCCGTGGACATCGTGACCGGCGACCGCGACCTGTTCCAGCTCGTCGACGACGCCCGTCCGGTACGCGTCCTCTACACCGCGCGCGGCATCCGCAACCTGCAGATCGTGGACGAGGCGTTCGTCACCGCCAAGTACGGCGTGCCGGGCCGCTCCTACGCCGACTTCGCCACCCTGCGCGGCGACCCCAGCGACGGCCTGCCGGGCGTGCCGGGGGTCGGCGAGAAGACCGCCGCCGCGCTGATCACCCGCTTCGGGTCCCTGCCCGCCCTCCTGGAGGCCCTCGACGCGGGCGTCACGGAAGGCTTCCCGGCCGGCAGCCGCACGCGCCTGGCCGCCGCCCGCGACTACCTGGACGCGGCGCCCGCCGTGGTCAGGGTGGCCCCGGACGCGCCGCTCCCGGCCGCCGACCTGACGCTGCCCGCCAAGCCCCGCGATCCGGAGGCGCTCGTCCGCCTCGCCGACCGCTACGGCCTGGACAGCCCGCTCAACCGGCTCCTGGACGTCCTGGGCCGCTGACGCGTCCGCGCCGGGGAGGCGGCGGTGCGGCTCAGCCCGCGAGGTACGCGCGCACGGCGTCCTGGGCCGCGTCGCGCAGCCGCGCGTGCACCAGGACGTTCTCCTCCCGGTCCGTCCGCACCTCGACCACCCGGGGCCCCTCCCCCCGCAACGCCTTGGGCAGCTCCCCGACATCCCCCACGAGCGTGTACGGCGTGCCCGTGGCCGCCGCCACGTACGCCAGGTCCACCCCGTGCGGCGTGCCGAAGACCCGCTCGAACGGATCCCGCACGGCCGACTGCGGCAGCAGCGAGAAGATGCCGCCCCCGTCGTTGTTGACGACCACGATGCACAGGTCGGGCCGCGGCTCGCGGGGGCCGAGGATGAGCCCGTTCTGGTCGTGCAGGAACGACAGGTCGCCCAGCAGCGCATACGACGGCCCGTTGTGCGCCAGCGCCGCCCCCATGGCCGTGGAGACGAGCCCGTCGATGCCGGAGGCGCCCCGGTTGGCCATCAGCCGGATGCCCCGCCGCGGCCGCATCGCCTGGTCGAGGTCGCGGATCGGCATCGAGGAGCCGCAGAACAGCAGCGCTCCGTTGGGCAGCGCGTCCACCAGGTCCCTGGCCAGGCGCGGCTCGCTGGTGCCCGACAGGTCGAGCACCTCGTCCATGGCCGCGCGGGCCGCCAGGTCGGCCTGGCGCCAGGCGTGCAGCCAGGAGTCGTCGCCGGAGGCGACAGGGATCTCCACGGCCTGGGCCACCTGCGTGGCCGACCGGGTGGGGTCGGGCCAGCGGTCGAGGTCGGGGGAGACCACGATGTGCTCGCCGGCCCGCCGCAGCCACGACAGCAGCGGCCGCGACAGCCCGGGGCGGCCCAGCGTCACCACCACGTCGGGCCGGTGCGCGTCCGCGAACTCGGGCGTGCCCAGCAGGTAGTGGTAGGCGGAGATGGCGTGGTCGCCGTAGCGGGCGCCGCCGTTCGGCTCGGACAGGACGGGCCAGCCCGCCATGCCAGCCGCCGCCACGTAGCGGCGCACGTTCGCGGCGCCGTCGCCGACCACGAGCACGCCGCGCCTGGTGGGCGGGATGTGCAGGGCGATCGGCGGGGGCGCGACGCGGGTGCGCACCCAGGGGCCGCCCGCCCCGAGGTCGAGCGGCTCGCACCAGCCGGTGTCGCCGTCGGGGATCAGCGGCTCCCTGAAGGCCAGGTTGAGGTGCACGGGGCCGGGGTTGCCGGCGCCGGCGGCGCGCTGGTAGGCGCGGCAGGCCAGGGAACGCCAGTAGGCCACCTGCCCCGGCCGGTCCTCGGGCACGCCGACCTCGGCGAACCAGCGGGTGGCCGTGCCGTACAGCTTCATCTGGTCGATCGTCTGGTTGGCGCCGGTGCCGCGCAGCTCGGGCGGGCGGTCGGCGGTGAGCACGAGCAGCGGCACGCCGGACTCGCTCGCCTCGATGACGGCCGGGTGGAAGTTGGCGGTGGCGGTGCCGGACGAGCAGATCAGCGCGACGGGCCGCTCGGAGCGCTTGGCGAGGCCGAGCGCGAGGTAGGACGCCGAGCGCTCGTCCACGCGCACGTGCAGGCGCACCCGCGACTCGGCGTGCAGGGCCAGCGCGAGCGGGGCGGAGCGGGAGCCGGGGGCCAGCACCACGTCGGTCAGGCCGCAGCGCACCAGCTCGTCGACCAGTACGGTGGCCAGCGCGGTAGCGGGGTTCAACGTGAGGCCTCCTGCATCCGGCGAAGCCACTGGGGAGAGTCAATCTCAAAAGCCGACAAATGTTGAAAATCTACCGCTGGGCGCCGGACCGCGATCCGGCCGTCCACCGGCACCAGCGAGTCCGCCACCACATCGCCCGACAGCAGCGACATCGTGCCGAGCCCGCACGCGTACGGCAACGCGGGCAGCGCCGCCGCGAGCGCTAACCCGGCAGCCAGCCCCACGGACGTCTCCACGGCGCTGGACACCACGGCCGGCAGCCCGCAGGCCTCCACCACGCGCAGCGCGGCGCGCACCCCGCCCAGCGGCTGCACCTTGACCACCGCGACGTCGGCGGCCTCGGCCGCGCGCACCCGCAGCGGGTCCTCGGCCCGGCGGATCGACTCGTCGGCGGCGATCGGCACGTCGCAGGCCCGCCGCACCGCCGCCAGCTCCTCCAGCGTGGCGCACGGCTGCTCGGCGTACTCCAGGTCGTACCGGTCGAGCCGCTTGAGCCGGCGCACGGCCTCGTCGGTGTCCCAGGCGCCGTTGGCGTCGACGCGCAGCCGCCCGGCGGGCCCGAGCGCGTCGCGCACGGCCTCCACTCTGGCGAGGTCCTCGCCGAAGGCCTGGCCCTTCTCGGCCACCTTGACCTTCGCCGTGGCGCAGCCCGAGCGGCGCACGATCGCGTGGGCCTCCTCCGGGTCCACGGCCGGCACGGTCGCGTTGACGGGCACGCTGTCGCGCACCGGCTCCGGCCAGCCCTCGAAGGCCGCCTCGCGGGCGCACGCCAGCCACCGGGCGCACTCGCGGGCGCCGTACTCGGGGAACGGCGAGAACTCGCCCCACCCCGCCGGGCCGTGCAGCAGCAGCCCTTCCCTGACGGTCTGCCCCCGGAAACGCGTGCGCATCGGGATCCTGAAGACCACCGGGGCCTCCGGGGCCACGGGAGAACGCGTCACGACCCTCCCCTGCGCCGCTGTCCGACCTGTCGCCATTAACCTTACGAGCATGTGGAGGAACCCGTCGCATCCGGACCGTCCGCTGCATGCCATTGTGCAGCCTCCGGGACCTGCCCTGTTCACGGCGGTGCGCGACGCCCTGTCCGGTGACGGGCCGGCCGTCCTCCCGCTGTCCCCGGGGCATGCGGAGCCCGCGCTGACCGCCCTGCGTCCCACGCATCTCGACGGCGCCCCGCGCGCCGGCGGCGAGGGCGTGCCCGGCGACGTGGCGGTGGTGATCGCCACCAGCGGCAGCACCGGAGCGCCCAAGGGCGTGATGCTCTCCGCCGCCGCCCTGCGCGCCTCCGCGGCGGCCTCGCTGCGGCGCGTGGAGGCGGCCGAGGGCGATCGCTGGCTGTGCTGCCTGCCCGTCTCGCACGTCTCCGGCCTGCAGGTCCTGGTGCGCGCCCTGCTGTCGGGCAGCGAGCCGATCATCCATGCGGCGTTCGACCCCCTCGCGGTCCTCGGCTCGGGCGCCGATCACGTCTCCCTCGTGCCCACCCAGCTCCACCGGCTGGTCGAGACGGGGGCGGACCTGTCGGTGTTCAGGACGATCGTGCTCGGCGGCGCCGCGGCCCGTCCCGGCCTGCTGGAGCGTGCCAGGGAGCGCGGCGCGCGGATCGTGACGACGTACGGGTCGAGCGAGACGAGCGGCGGCTGCGTGTACGACGGGCGGCCTTTGCAGGGCGTGGACGTCAAGATCGGCGAGGACGGGCTGATCAGGATCGCGGGCCCGGTGTTGTTCTCCGGCTACCGCTTCGGCGTGCCGCCTGCCCCGCTCGACGGCGGCTGGTTCGTCACCTCCGACCTCGGCGAGCTGCGTGAGGGCCGCCTGCGCGTGCTGGGCAGGGCCGACGACGTGATCAACACCGGTGGCGAGAAGGTCGTGGCCGGCGCCGTGACCGACGTGTTGTGCGCCCATCCGGAGATCGCCGACGCGGCCGTGATCGGCACGCCGGACGCCGAATGGGGCGAGCTGGTCACCGCCATCGTGGTCCCCGTCAACTCCGACACACCCCTCACACTTGAGCAATTGAGGGCGTACTGCCGCGATAGGCTTCCCCCTCATGCCGCCCCGCGCGAGCTGCGGTTCGTCTCCCGGCTGCCGCTGCTGCCGAACGGCAAGACCGATTTGGTACGCCTGAGAGCAGGAACCTGACGAGTTGCGGCTGCGTCCAATTGGGGAGAAGGAGGGAGCCTTCATGAACCAGACCCGCAAGATGTGGGCATCCGCGGCCGTCGTCGGCGTCATCGTCGTCGGGGGCGCCTCAATCGCGGCGGCCGCCTCGGCGGGCAAGCTCGACCAGGTCGCGAGGGAGACCCGAGCCGTGGTGGAGAAGGCGTCACCGTCCGGCCAGCCGCAGGAGGGGCAGGTTCCGGCCCCCGAGACCACCGCCGACGACGGCATCGTGGTCTCCACCGAGGTCAACCCCGATCCGCGCGAGGTCATCGAGTACTGGACGGACGAGCGGATGGAAGACGCCCAGCCCATGCCGATGCCCGAGGTGGCGCCCGGCGAGTTCGAGGTCGGCCCAGGAGAGGTCGAGGTCGGGCCCGGCCAGGAGGAGCAGGGACAGGGGCCGACGGAATAGACCTGCCGCCGGGGTGGTTGCGCATATGGGGCGATCCGCCCCTTTTCCATCCCGCAGGGGCGTACGGGAACAAATGACGGCGATTGGCGTTATTGATACTGGTGCGCCGTGCGGACGCGAAACCGCCCCACCACAACCTGCCTGATCGCTTCCACTCCGTACGGAGGAGGTGTCCTCATGCCCAGAACCGCCGTGGCGACCCCACCCGCAACTCTCGACCAGCTGATTGAACGAGGGCGAGCCCAGGGTCACCTTTCTCTGGCGGAGCTGCGTGACGCATTCGCCGAGGCCGGCATCAGCCCCTCTGAAGGCCGCACGATCCTGCGTGAACTGTCAGAGGCCGGCGTGAGCCTGGCCGCCGAGGGCGAACCGTCTCTCAGCACCACCGCCCCGAAGAAGACCCAGAAGAAGCCGTCCACCGCCAAGAAGACGACCACGCGGACAAAGACTACCGGCCGCAAGGCCGACGAGGCAAAAACTTCCACGTCCGCCGCGGCCAGGGCCGCGACGCCGGCCGAGGCCAAGCCGGAGCACGAGGAGGACGTGCCCGACGACGTCCTGCTGAGCGAGGACGCCGAGCTGGAGAGCGAGCCGCTCGACCTGGACGACACGCAGTCCGTCATGGGCGACTCCGTGCACACCTATCTCAAGTCCATCGGCCGCCGCACCCTGCTCACCGCCGCCCAGGAGGTCGAGCTGGCCAGGCGGATCGAGGCCGGACTGTACGCCGAGTACAAGCTGGAGACCCAGCCCGACCTCTCCCCCTCCGCCCAGGAGGACCTGCACCTCGTGATCGAGGACGGCAGGCAGGCCAAGGACCACATGCTGGAGGCCAACCTGCGGCTCGTGGTCTCGGTGGCCAAGAAGTACACCGACCGCGGGATGTCGCTGCTGGACGTCGTCCAGGAGGGCAACCTCGGGCTGATCAGGGCCGTGGAGAAGTTCGACTACACCAAGGGCTTCAAGTTCTCCACGTACGCCATGTGGTGGATCAGGCAGGCCATCCAGCGCGGCTTCGCCGACTCGGCCCGGACGATCCGGCTGCCCGTGCACGTGCTGGAGATGCTCTCCAAGCTGTCGCGGGTCGAGCGTGACATGCACCAGCGCCTGGGGCGCGAGCCCACGCCCGAGGAGCTGGCCGTCGAGCTCGACAAGACGCCGGACCAGATCGAGGAGCTGCTGCGCACCAGCCGCCAGCCGATCTCGCTGAACGCCACCATCGGCGAGGACGGGGAGACCACCATCGGCGACCTCATCGAGGACGTCGACTCCCCCGAGGCGTCGGAGATCGTCGATCGCCAGCTCCTGGGCGACCAGCTCCGGGGCGTGCTCGACAACCTGTCGCCGCGCGAGTCGAAGATCATGGCGCTGCGCTTCGGCCTGGTGGACGGCAAGCCGCACACGCTGGACGAGATCGGCAAGCACCTGGGGCTGACCCGGGAGCGGATCCGCCAGCTGGAGAAGGAGTCGCTGTCCAAGCTGCGCCACCCGAGCAACACCCGCCCGCTGCTCGACTGGGCGAGCTGACGCGAAAGGCCCCGGCACCCACGTGGTGCCGGGGCTTCTCCGCCTCTGATCAGGGCTCAGGCGGTGGCGGGCAGCGGGCGCGGGACCCGCGGAATGCCCCACAGCCGGTTGTCCTCGCGCAGCGTGCGCAGGCGCTCCACCTCGGAGGTCCACATGGCGCCCGCGGGCGTGGCCTTGGCCTTGCGCCGCGCGATCCGGTCGTCGTAGGCCTTCACGCCGAACGTGGCCCGCTGCCCCGCCTCGGCGGCCCTCAGCGCCTCCGTCAGCGCCTTGTCGAACGCCCGCCCCGCCGCGAGCAGCTCGATCTCGTCGGCCGCGGCGGCACGCAGCTCACGCACGGTCAGCTCGGCCTGCCTGGCCTTGTCGAGCAACTCGGGGAAGCTCTTGGAGATCTCCTGGTCCGCGTGGTAGCGGACCTCTGCCTCCCGGCTCACCCGCGGACGGAAAAACGCCATCGACCCGGCCCCTTCACAAGCTGTCGGTACTCGTTCAACCGCCAAGCGTACGCCGTCCGGCGACACGTACGGAAATCGCCCCGGAGCGAGCGCCTTTACATAGTAAGATGATCACCATGCCAGCCAAGAGACCGCCGGTGCCCCTGTCCCGCGAGCGCATCATCGAGGCCGCGCTCCACATCGCCGACAGCCAGGGCCTGCGGCGCCTGACCATGCGCCGGCTGGGCGACGCCCTCCAGGTGGAGGCCATGGCCATCTACCACCACCTGCCCCGCGGCAAGGAGGCGCTGATGGACGCCCTGGCCGAGCACGTGACGGCCGTGCAGGTCGAGCAGGGGCCCACCTGGCAGGAGACGGCCAAGGCGTGGTGCCGGGCCAGCAGGGAGCTGCTGCGCGACCATCCGGGCGTGCTGGCGCTGGCGCTGACCAAGCCGCCCAAGGGCGCCACGGCCCTGGCCATCAGGGAGCAGGTCGAGCAGCTCTCCGACGGGGGCCTGGAGGCCGCCGGGGAGGCCGTGCGCGCGTTGCGGGCCTTCGTGTTCGGCAGCGTGGCGGTCGAGGTGCAGCAATCGGGGTGGGCCGACCCGGAAGTCGATGAATGGGTCAGGCGGGACGAAAGAGCGGATCTGGACTTCGAGCGCGGACTCGACGCTCTTCTCAAGGGATTGCAAACGTGATGCGCGTGTCGCGCTTGGACCGTTATCCTGCATAAGGCACGCTGTGTCGAAGGTCACACGATCCAGGGATCCTCCTGTAACAGTCCGAACGGGCTATGTCGGAACGAGTGACATACGCCGCACACTTGCCAGCACAACTACCCGAGCCGGCTCCCGACCCTCCACGACGGGAGCATCCCACGAGATATCGGAGGCACGCCGATGTGCCCGCACGACCCGGCCTGTCCGGATGCCGAGGCGCCAGACCGCGAGGCGGCACGCACCCTCGCCTGCCACCCCGAGCAGGGGTGGAGTTTGCTCTGCAACGGAGTCGTCCTGTTCGAGGACACCGGCGAGCTCCTGCCCAGCGGCACCGCCATCGCACCGCACCGGCCCGTAGTCGGCGCCGCCTGACCGCGGCGAGCATCCTCGCCCGCGCGCGCAGCGACGTCCCGGCTACGCGTAGCGCATGATCCATTCGGCGACGACCTCGCCCACTCTGGCGGGGTCGCGCTTGAGGTCGTGGTTCTCCCCCGGCAGCACGACCAGCCGCGCGGCGTCGGCCGCGTCGGGGATCCCGAACGGGTCCCGATCCCCGTTGACCACCAGCACGTCCACTCCGGCCCCGCGCAGCTCCTCGGCCCTGGAACGCTCCGGCCGCCCCGGCGGGTGCAGCGGGAAGGCCAGCGCCACCACCGCGGCCGCGCCGACCGCCTTGGCCGTACGGCACGCCACCCGCGCCCCGTTGCTCCGCCCGCCCTGCACGAGGGGCACCCCGGACCTGCCCGCGCGCAGCTCGCGCAGCACGATCTCCCACGCCTCGTCCTGCTTGACCGCCGAGCCGGGCGCCCGCGCCCCCGCCGCCCTGAAAGCCTGCGTCACCCTCGCCACGCTGGCCCCGGCCGCGAGCGCGGCGTCGCGCACCGCCAGCAGGTCGGGAGCGTCGACCGTCCCGGCCGATCCGTGGGTCAGCACCAGCAGCAGCCGCGGGTCCGCGGCCTCGTCGAGCTCCACCAGCGCCGGCCCTCGCGGCGTCATCACCTGCATGGCAGCACCGTACCTGGGGAGGATGAGCCCCTAGCCCTCAGGGCGGATGACGGCGCGGCGCGCGGCAGGGATGATTTTCCTATGCCAGACAAACGCCTCAGGGATGATCTGCAGGCCACGCTCGACGCGCGCCGCGATCTGGGTCCGGAGTACGAGACCGCGCTCGTCGAGTCGTTCGTGGAGCGGCTCGACGCCACGATCGCCGCGCGCGTGCGGGCCGAGCTCGATCATCACGGTCCCGCGCCGGCCAGGCGCCGCAACCAGGGGTCGCCGATGGTCCCCATCGTGCTGGGCTCGCTGGGCATCGGCGTGCCCCTGACGGCGATCGCGTCGAGCGTGGGCGGAGCGGGGCTGCTGGTGGCGTGGCTGTCGATCGTGCTGATCAACGTGGCCGCCGCCGCAGCGATCATGCGCCGCACCTGACCCGCGCCGCACCTGACCCGCGCAGGAGCTCAGGCGCCGCGGCGCGCGTACGGGCCCAGGCCCGGCTCAGGCGTCGCGGTGCGTGCACGAGCCACGGCCCGGGACCGTGCTGATCCGGCTCGGCCCGGCTCCTCAGGCGTCGCGGTGGTAGCGCAGGCGGACCTCGGCGGCCAGCGTCTCGTCCTCGTGCTCCAGCCCGTACGACCAGACCCGTCCGGCGTCCTCGGCGCGCCCGCGCAGCGGCAGCGTGCGGGCCAGCAGCTCGATCGCCAGCGCGCCGGTCTGCGCGTCGGCCCCGCCTTCGACGCTCTCGGCGAACTCGGCGCAGGCCAGCTCCAGATGCGCGATGCCGAGCTGGACGCGCAGCCCGGGCACCTCGTCCCCGGGGGCGAACTCCAGGGCGTCCAGAAGCACCTCGGCCGCCGCGCCGGGCTCGGCGTGCTCCATCATCAGCTCCGCGAGCTGCGCCGCGGCGTGCGCCCCGACCCGCTCCTCGCCGCCCCGCGCGCCGGTCTCCATGGCGGCGCGGAACTCCTTCTCCGCCTCCTCCAGCAGCTCCGCCCGGGTGGCCAGCCTGGCCAGCGCGAGGTGGGCCAGCGGCACGTACGCGGCCGTGCCCACCCCCAGCACGGCCTGCCAGGCGGCCCTGGCCTGCTCGTCGCGGCCCTCGCGCTCGAACCCCTGCGCCAGGTGGCAGGCGGCCTGGGCGGCGTACTCGGGATGGCCGGTGGACAGCGCGGTCCTGGCCGCGGCCCTGGCCCCCTCGACGTCGCCGACCTGTTCGAGCACCACGGCGAGGCCGACCGCGGCCTGCGCCCTGTCGGCCCCGTCGGGGTCGGCGGCCAGCTCGCCGAGTATGCGGGCGGCGGCGTCGAGGTCACCGCGCTCGGCCAGCAGGCGGGCGGTGTCGAGGGGCGGGGTCTCCAGCTCTGAGGACGTCAAGAGAGCTCCTTGGGGCGGCGGTCGCACCGAGCCTAACGACTATCGGCGATCATGTCTGCTCACTTGACAGCTCTGGACTGGCACGGGTCCCGCCCCTGGCCGGCGGGCGTACCAGGACCTGCCGGAACACGTTCCGGGACAAGCCCGGCAAAGCGGGGCGCTGCTCCGCGCCCGCGCGTGTCGGCCTCCGGACCGGCCACAAGGGCCGGCACGAAAAGGCAGGAGGCCGACACGGGGCCGACACGGGCCGACGTGGGGGCCCGCGGGTCAGTCCTCGTAGGCCTCGAGGGGCGGGCAGGAGCACACCAGGTTGCGGTCGCCGTAGGCCTGGTCGATGCGGCGCACCGGCACCCAGTACTTGCCGTCGCGCAGCGACGGCAGCGGGTAGGCGGCCTCCGAGCGGCTGTACGGGTGCGGCCACTCGTCGGCGCTGACGGACTCGGCCGTGTGCGGCGCGTTGCGCAGCGGGTTGTCCACCTTGTCGTAGTCGCCGGAGGCCACCTTGGCGATCTCGCCGCGGATCGCGACCATGGCGTCGACGAACCGGTCGAGCTCGTTCAGGTCCTCGCTCTCGGTCGGCTCGATCATCAGGGTGCCTGCCACGGGGAACGACATGGTCGGCGCGTGGAAGCCGTAGTCGATGAGGCGCTTGGCCACGTCGTCCACGGTGACGCCGGTCTCCTTGGTGATCTGCCGCAGGTCGACGATGCACTCGTGCGCCACCAGGCCGCCGCGTCCCGTGTAGAGCACGGGGTAGTGCGGGGCCAGCCGCCTGGCCAGGTAGTTGGCCGACAGGATGGCCTGCTCGGTCGCCGCCGTGAGGCCGTCGGCGCCCATCATCCTGACGTACGCCCACGAGATCGGCAGGATGCCCGCCGAGCCGTACGGGGCGGCCGAGACGGGGCCGACCGGGGTGCCGTTGTGCAGCGGGTGGCCGGGCAGGTAGGCGGCCAGGTGGGCGCGGACCGCGACCGGGCCGACGCCGGGGCCGCCGCCGCCGTGCGGGATGCAGAACGTCTTGTGCAGGTTCAGGTGGGACACGTCGGCGCCGAACTCGCCCGGCTTGGCCAGGCCGACCAGGGCGTTGAGGTTGGCGCCGTCGACGTACACCTGGCCGCCGGCGTCGTGCACCTTGGCGCACACCTCGGTGATCGTCTCCTCGTACACGCCGTGCGTGGACGGGTACGTCACCATGATCGCGGCCAGCGCGTCGCGGTGCTTGTCGATCTTGGCGTCGAGGTCGGCCAGGTCCACGTTGCCGTCGCCGTCACAGGCCACGACCACGACGCGCATGCCGGCCATGATGGCGCTGGCGGCGTTGGTGCCGTGGGCGGAGGACGGGATGAGGCACACGTCGCGCTCGCCCTGCCCGTTGGCGCGGTGGTAGGCGCGGATGGCCAGCAGCCCGGCGAACTCGCCCTGGGAGCCGGCGTTCGGCTGGATGGAGACGGCGTCGTAACCGGTCACCTCGGCCAGCCAGCCCTCCAGCGTGCCGATCAGCTCGCGGTAACCCTCGGCCTGGTCGTCGGGCGCGTACGGGTGCACGGCGGCGAACTCGGGCCAGGTGATCGGCTCCATCTCGGTGGTCGCGTTCAGCTTCATCGTGCAGGAGCCGAGCGGGATCATCGAGCGGTCCAGCGCGATGTCCTTGTCCTGCAGCTTGCGCAGGTAACGCAGCATCGCGGTCTCGGAGCGGTGGCTGTGGAAGACCGGGTGGGTCAGGTACGGGCTCTCGCGCAGCAGGCCGGAGGGCAGGGCGTCGGCGGCGTCCTCGGGGGCCACCTCGGCGCTCACGCCGAACGCGGCCCACACCTGGGCCAGCTCGGCGGCGCCCGTCTTCTCGTCGCAGGCCACGGAGACGTGGTCGGCGTCCACCTGCCAGAGGTTGACGCCCCGCTCGGCGGCGGCGGCCACGACGGCGGCGGCCCTGCCGGGCACGCGGGCCAGCACCGTGTCGAAGAACTCGCCGTGCACGACCTCCACGCCCGCGCCGCGCAGCCCCTCGGCCAGGGCGGTGGCGTGGCGGTGCACGCGGTGGCCGATGCCGCGCAGGCCCTCGGGGCCGTGGTAGACGGCGTACATGCTCGCGATGACGGCGAGCAGCACCTGGGCGGTGCAGATGTTGCTGGTGGCCTTCTCGCGGCGGATGTGCTGCTCGCGGGTCTGCAGGGCCAGGCGGTAGGCGGGATCGCCGTCGGCGTCCACGGACACGCCGACCAGGCGGCCCGGGAGCTGCCGCTGCAGGCCCTCCCGTACGGACATGTACGCGGCGTGCGGCCCGCCGAACCCGAACGGCACCCCGAAGCGCTGCGAGGACCCGATCGCGATGTCGGCGCCCAGCTCGCCGGGGGCGGCGACCAGCGTCAGCGCGAGCAGGTCGGCGGCGGCCACGACGAGCGCGCCGGCCTCGTGCGCGGCGGCGGCCACGGCGCGGAAGTCACGCAGCCGCCCGGACGCGCCGGGGTACTGCACGAGCAGCCCGAAACACTCGGGCAGCTCCCCCTCCAGGTCGTGCTCCACCAGCGTGATGCCGAGCGGCTCCGCCCTGGTGGCCAGCACGGCCTTGGTCTGGGGCAGCGCGTCGGCGTCCACCACGAACACGTCGCTCTTGGACCTGCCCGCCCTGCGGGCCAGCGTCATGGCCTCGGCCGCGGCCGTGGCCTCGTCGAGCAGCGACGCGCCCGCGACGGGCAGGCCGGTGAGGTCGGAGACGACCGTCTGGAAGTTCAGCAGCGCCTCCAGGCGGCCCTGCGAGATCTCCGGCTGGTACGGGGTGTAGGCGGTGTACCAGCCCGGGTTCTCCAGCAGGTTGCGGCGGATGACGCCGGGCGTGACGGTGTCGTAGTAGCCCAGGCCGATCATGGAGGTGAGCACCCGGTTGCGCCCGGCCAGTGCGCGCAGCTCGGCGATGGCCTCGGCCTCGCCGATCGCGGCGGGCAGCTTGAGCCTGTCCTTGGCCCTGATCGCCTCCGGGACGGCCACCGCCACCAGGTCCGCTACGGATTCGAAGCCCACGGCCTCGAGCATGCGCTGCTGCTCGGGCTCGGACGGGCCGATGTGCCTGGACGAGAACGGCGGAGCTGACAGATCGGTCATGGGGTGTGCCTCCCGAGGCGTATGGAGACCGGCGCCAGGGCGCGGACGAGTGCCGGATCTCCCCCTCTGTCAGCGCGGCCCCGCGATGTGCGGCGGCGCCACGACCTGAGAGCTTCACCCCCGGTGGGGCTTGCACCGTCGGTGAGGCGCGCCTGGCGGGTGCGCCTGCTTTCCAGAGTTGCCTCACCCGAGCGGTACTGGATGCCTGAGAGATTCCGGGGAGGGTTGCTCCTTCGGCGCCCCGGGACCAGGTGCCCGGGGACTCTCCCGCACGGGGTCGTCAGCCTTACTGTCCTAGATTACTACGGTAGGCCCCGATAACTGCTCACCGGACCACCTCCGGCCACCGGCGCGCCTCGTACGAATGCCGGAAGCGCACATGAAGAGGCTCCGCGTCAGGCCGGGCACGGGAGGTCGCCTGGGGGGTGTGAGGCGTGGGTGCGCGGGCGTGACTGCGGGCGGGCGGCCCCGGCCTGACCGGCCGGCGCGGGAGCCCGGGGCGGCTCAGCCGGTGCGGCGGGCGCGGCGCCTGCGGGCCAGTTCGTCAGCGGGATGGTCGGCCGGGACGGTGTCCTCGACCGCCGCGCGTTCCCCCGGCAGCTCCGCGAGGGAGCCCTCGACCTCCCGCCAGACCCGCCCGAGCGCGATGCCGAACACGCCCTGGCCGCCCTGGAGCAGGTCTATCACCTCGTCGGCCGAGGTGCACTCGTAGACGCTGACACCGTCGCTCATGAGCGTGATCTGCGCGAGGTCGGCGACCCCGCGGTCACGCAGGTGCTGCACCGCCGTGCGGATCTGCTGCAACGACACCCCGGTGTCGAGGAGCCGCTTGACGACCTTGAGCACCAGGATGTCGCGGAAGCTGTAGAGCCGCTGGGAGCCCGAGCCGTGCGCCGCCCTTATCGTCGGCTCAACCAGGCCCGTGCGCGCCCAGTAGTCGAGCTGCCTGTAGGTGATGCCGGCCGCGGCGCAGGCCGTCGGCCCGCGGTATCCGATGTCGCCCGGCAGCGCCGTCGGCTGCTCGTCGAAGAGCAGACCCTGCTCTCCGGCACGCTGCCGCGCGCTCTCGCGCCGCACCGGATCTTCCTGGCCGGCCGTCTTTCCCTCGCCGCTGCTGACCGCCACGCGGACCTCCGGCTTTCTCTCATCCCGTGGCCTGATCTGGGGGTTCGTAAAGGGCGACCACGGGTTTCACTTGCACCGTAGGACCGTGACCATGCTCAGTCAACGATCCGGCTCGGCGCGTCGTGAAGCGTAAATGCACTGAAATACCTACCCCGCCCTGCCGAAGTCCTCGGGAGTGATCGTGTCAAGGAACTCCCTGAACTTCTCCACCTCGTCCTCCTGGTCGTCCGGGATGATCACTCCGGCCTCCTGGACGACCTCCTCGCTGGCGAAGATGCGGGCCCCGGTGCGCAGGGCGAGCGCGATGGAGTCGGAGGGCCGCGCGCTCACCTCCACGCCGTTGGAGAACACCAGATCGGCGAAGAAGATGCCGTCGCGCAGCGCGACGATGTTGACCGCGCGCAGGCCGACGCCCAGGGCGCTCAGCACGTCGCGGAAGAGATCATGGGTGAGCGGCCGCGGCGGGGGCTCCTCCGCCTGCGCCAGCGCGATGGCCGTGGCTTCAGGCATGCCGATCCATATAGGAAGGAACCGCTCCCCGTGTGCCTCCTTGAGCAAGACGATCGGCTGATTAGTGGGCATTTCAACTCGAACGCCCACGACCTCCATCTGCAACACGGGCTGCTCCGTATTCCTGACCGGTCACCCGGCACAGCTCTTCGATCATCGCTTCTGCTGACTTGGCTTCGCAATTCAACGTAACACCCAGCGGGCCTGGAATGTGCCCCCGCCTCCCAGCTCGCTACGGTCTCAGCGCCCCAGCACCGAGCGCACGCCCGTGCGCACAAGGGATGCGTGCAGGTCGAGCAGCAACGTGGAAAGCTCCCTGGCGACCTCGTCCGCCTCGCCGATGGCTCCCGGGCGGCGCCGCTTGAGTATGGGAGCGACCGTCTGCTCGACCAGACCGGCCTCCCGCTCGGCCGCCGCCTTGACCGCGCGCAGGTGGCGGGCGTGCAGGCCGAAGCGGGCCAGGGCGCCCACGGTGCGGGCCACCTTGAGCGCCTCCTCGTCGTAGCGCCTGGCCACCGGGGCCAGCAGTCCGTAGTCCTCCAGCTCGGCGAGGGTCTCCTCGTCGATCCCGGCGGCCTCGATCAGCTCGGCCCGGCTGAGCCTGGTCTCCTGCGGCTGCTGCAGGGCGCGCGGGCGGCCGAAGCTCTCGGCCATCCTGTCCTTGATCACCCGCAGCGGCAGGTAGTGGTCACGCTGCTCGGTGAGGATGAAGCGCAGCTGCTCCACGTGCAGGTGGGTGAACTTGCGGTAGCCGGAGGGGCTGCGCTCGGGCTCGATCAGCCCCTCGCCCTCCAAGAACCTGATCTTGGAGATCGTCACGTCGGGGAACTCGCCCTGCAGCAGCGCGAGCACCTCCCCGATGCTCATGTGCGAGCGTGCCGCCTGAGAGCTCATCCGGCCTCCCGCGAACGGCCGCCCGTCACCTTGAGTCGCTCACTGCGCCCGCTCATGCGCCGGAGTTGCCCCGCATCAGGAAGAGAAGGCGGAACTTGCCGATCTGCACCTCGTCTCCGGAGTGCAGGGGAACCTCCTCGATACGCTCCCGGTTGACGTAGGTGCCGTTGAGGCTGCCCACGTCGCGCACGGAGAACTGGCCGCCGCGGTGGCGGTAGAACTCGACGTGGCGGCGGGAGACCGTGATGTCGTCGAGGAAGATGTCGCTCTCCGGGTGGCGCCCGGTCGTCGTCAGGTCCTTGTCGAGCCGGAACCGGCTGCCCTGGTTGGGCCCCCTGGTCACCGTGAGCAACGCCGCGCCGGGCGGCAGCTGCTCGACCAGCGCCCGCTCGGCCAGGAGCATGTCGCCTGTCTCAGCCTCGTACGCCTCGATTCCCGCGACGGAGATCGTCGATGTGGTATCCCCGGAGACCTCGGGTCTGGTCAGCGGTGACCCACAGCGGGAACAGAAACGGGCATCCTCGGGGTTGGCGTGCCCGCACTGCGTGCAGTAGACGCTCGGCATCGATCGGCTCGGCCTCCTACCGCGAAGACGCGGCGACGGTGCTCAGGGCGCGCCTCGCTTCGCTTTTTCAAGTTTGCGAATGCCGCAACTTACGCTGATCAGCGGCAAAGGTCAAGGCGGGGCGCTGCACGTTGGTTTGGACGCAGACAAAGTTACCGCCGCCCCCGCCCCGTGGTCCATGCCGCCGCGCGTTTCTACATTACGATCTTGCGGCACTGCCCGGTCACATCTTCGGCAAACCCTTTCCGATCACAGCGTGTGACGCTATCACCCCGCGGCCTGTTCCACGATCCGGGCCCAGCGTTCGATGAGGGCCTGGGCGCCGTCCACGTCCCCGGCCTCGGCCCACAGGTCGGTGACGGGCTCGGCGGCGGCGGGCAGCACCAGCACCCAGCTCCCGTCGTCGCGGGCCACGCGCACGCCGTCCGTGGTGTCGACGCGGTGCCCTCCCGTCTCGGCCTCGGCCGCCTCGATGACCGAGCGCATGACGGCGCCCTTCGCCGCCCAGGGCGTGGGCACGGTGCGCCTGAGCAGCTTGACCTCGGGGATCCTGGCGTCGATCTGGCTGAGGGAGAGCCGGGTGCGGGCGACCAGGCCGAGCAGGCGGATGAACGCGGCCAGCCCGTCGATCGCGGGGCTGAACTCCGGCACGACGAAGCCGCCGCGCCCGTCGGCCGCGAAGATCATGTCGGGGCCGGCGGCGGCCGAGGTGAGGGCGTCCTGCCCGGTGGAGGTCCACTGCACCTGCACGCCGTGGAAGCGGCACACCTGCTCGGCGACGCGGGTCGTGGTGACCGGCAGCGCCACCTGGCCGCCCCTGCGCTCGGCGGCGACCAGGTCGAGCACGACCAGCAGGGCGCGTTCCTCGCTGATGAGCTGCCCCTTCTCGTCCACCAGGCCGATGCGCTCGCCGACCGGGTCGAACCGCACGCCGAACGCCGCCCGCGAGCTGCTGACCAGCTCCGACAGGCGTTGCAGGTCGCGGCGGCGCTCGGCCAGCGTCTCGGTGGGCGAGACGTCGTCGAGGCGGGCGTTGACGGTGAGCACCTCGACGCCGACCCGGCCGAGCAGGGTGGGCAGCACCAGCGAGGAGGTGCCGCCCGCGCAGTCCACGACGACCTTCATGTCCCGCACGCCGCCGACGCCGACGTTGCGCAGCAGCTCGTGGGTGTAGTCCTCGAAGGCCCTGGCCGGGTAGGCGAGCTCGGCGATCTCTCCCGGGAACGCGCGGCGGAACTCCTGCCGGGAGAAGACCCGCTCCAGCTTGCGCTGCGCGGCCGGCGGCAGGTCGGCGCCGCGGTCGTCCATGATGACGATGTCCACGCT
Organism: Nonomuraea thailandensis; assembly: GCF_024172165.1. GTDB lineage: Bacteria > Actinomycetota > Actinomycetes > Streptosporangiales > Streptosporangiaceae > Nonomuraea > Nonomuraea thailandensis. The sequence goes on from NZ_JAMZEB010000002.1 coordinate 5,245,170, forward strand.
CTGCGGGTCTCCCGGCGTGGTGCGCAGCGCGATGCCGCCGGCGGCCGACTCGCGGGCGGTGTGGAAGCGGGTGACGGGCATCGGGGCGGCTTCGAGGTCGAGCACGTTGATGGCGCCCGCGGTGAGCGCGCCGATGACGGCCCGCTTGAGCGCCCTGGCGGCCAGGGAGCAGTCGCGGGAGGTGACGACGTACTCGCCCTTCCTGAGGGTGGTGGCGTACGCGCTGGCCAGGCGCACGCACAGCTCGGCCGTGATCTCGACGTTGACCAGGCCGCTGACGCCGCGCGGGCCGAACAGGTTGCGCTGGCCGCGCGACTCCCAGATGACGCTGGTGTTGACGACCGCGCCGGCCTCGATGGTCTTGAACGGGTAGACCCTGACGCCGCTGGAGACGTACGCCTCGGCCTCGATGACGCATTCGTCGCCGATGATGGCGTTCTCCTCGATGCGGGCGCCGGCCATCACGTCGGTGCTCTTGCCGATGACGCAGCCGCGCAGGTGGGCGCCGGGGCCGAGGTAGACGTTGTCGTGGACGACCGCGCGGTGCAGGAACGCGCCCTCGCGCACGACCGCGTTGTTGCCGAGCACGGTGTACTCGCGCAGCTCTGCGCCCGCCTCCACCTTGGCGTAGTCGCCGACGAGGAGCGGGCCCTTGAGCACGGCGTCGGGGTCCACCGAGGCCGAGTCGGCCACCCAGACGCCCGGGGAGAGCTCGAAGCCGCCGATGTCCAGCTCGACCTTGCCCGACAAGGCGTCGGCCTGGGCCTTGAGGTAGCTGTCGTGGGTGCCGACGTCCTCCCAGTAGCCGTCGGCGACGTAGCCGTAGATGGGGGCGCCGCGCTCCAGGAGGGCGGGGAAGACGTCGGAGGACCAGTCGACGGGCTCGCCGGGCGCGACGGCGTCGAGGATCTCGGGCTCCATGACGTAGATGCCGGTGTTGACGGTGTCGGAGAAGACCTGGCCCCAGGTGGGCTTCTCCAGGAAGCGCTGTACGCGGCCCTCGTCGTCCACGATGATGATCCCGAATTCGAGAGGGTTCGGGACGCGTTTGAGGCCGATCGTAACAAGGGCCCCATTTTCCCGGTGAAAACGGATCATGTCGGATAAATCGATATCCGTCAGGGCATCACCGGAGATCACCAGAAAACGATCGTCGCGGAGGCGGTCTGCGGCGTTCTTGACGCTGCCGGCGGTGCCGAGCGGGACGTCCTCCGTGGCGTACTGGAGGCTCATGCCCAGCTCGTCACCGTCGCCGAAGTAGTTGCGCACGAGCGCGGCCAGGAACTGCAGCGTCACCACCGTCTCGGTGACGCCGTGCCGCTTGAGCAGGCGCAGCACGTGCTCCATGATCGGGCGGTTGGCCACGGGGAGCAGGGGTTTGGGCTGGTTGGCGGTCATGGGACGCAGCCGAGTGCCCTCCCCGCCCGCCATGACGACCGCCTTCACCCGATCACCCCTTCTTGGCCGCGGTTACGAGTTGGCGCACCTGTACCACATACAGCACCCCCGCCCACCAGTACAGGCCCGTTCCCCAGAGCGCGAAGGCCCACCCGACAATCCGGGCTATTTCGGCATACCACCCAGAGTGGGAGGCAAGGAAGAGGAGAGGGAAGGCATACATGAGGTTGAACATGGCGGCCTTGCCCAGGAAATGCACCTGAAGTGCCTTATACCCGTATTTGCGAAGTACGGGGAAGAAACTCGCGACCAAGAGTTCACGGCCCAGGATGACCACGACCAGCCACCACGGGATGACCTCGCGCAGCAGGAGGGCGAAGATGGTGGCGAAGACGTAGAGCTTGTCCGCCGCCGGGTCGATGAGCCGGCCGAGCTTGCTGGTCTGGTTGAACGCCCGGGCGATCTTTCCGTCGAGCCAGTCCGTGAAGCCGGCCACCGCCAGGACGCCGATGGCCCAGCCGTCCGCCTGGGGTACGAGAACCAGCCAGAGGAACACGGGGACGCCCAGGAGGCGCAGGAAGCTCAGCAGGTTAGGAACCGTCCAGATCCGGTCCTCGGCGGAAGTTTCGCTCACGCAGCAGACCCTACTGCGTGAACTGGGGCGCAGCGCTCGCCTCCCGCCCCCGGCTTCTCCGGCCCCACACCCCGGTGCGGGGCCGCCTTCAGGTGCGGAGGAAGGAGTGGGTGCGGCCCGCCTCCTCGAAGCCGAGCCGTCCGTAGAAGTGGCGCGGCCAGTCGGCGGCGTCGGCCACCAGGAAGATCAGCTCGGCCTCGGCCGCCTCGGCCAGCAGCGCGTGCATCAGGGCTCGCGCGTACCCCCTGCCCCGGTGCTCCTCGCCGGTGAAGACGCTCTCGATCTGGGCGACCCCGCCGTGCGTGTACAGGTCGGCGCGGGCGGCGATCTCGCCGGACGGGGCGCGCACGCCGCGGAAGCCCACCGTGTCGGCGCCGCGCAGCCGGGACTCCACCCGCCTGGCCAGCCCGTCGATCACCGCGCCGGGCGCCTGCGGCAGCGTACGGCGCCAGTCGCGCCGCAGCACCGGCTCCAGCTCCGCGAGCGTGAGCCGCTCGGCCGGCGGCGGATCGGCCGGGATCCTGCCGCGGAAGACCATGACGAGGTTCGTCTCGTGCTCGTAGCCCGCGGCGGTGAACGCGGGCGCGCACGCCGTGCCCAGCCGGTCGTCGTCCACGCACACGAGCCGGTGCTCCCGCCCGGCCAGCACCTCGTCGGCCGCCGCCATCAACCGCCCGGCCAGCCCCTCAGCACCGTCCGCCGCTCCCTCAGCACGGGCCTCTGGCCCCTCAGCACCGGCCTCTGGCCCCTCAGCACCGGCTGCCGGCTCCTCGTCGCCGGCTGAGTGCGGCCGCCCGGACGGCTCCTCGGCGCCGACCGCCGCCGGCCGGCCGGACGTCGTGATGATCAGCTTGTTGTCGTCGTAGGAGCCGGGGAAACGTTCGTCGAGCACCCCGAACCCGCCCTCCACCGGCACCACCACGGGCGCCCTGCGCCGGGCGAAGCCCTGGAGGAAGCCGAGGGCCCGCGCCAGGTCCGCCGCCGCGCCCCCGCGCTCCAGGGCCGGCCCGCGGGCCGCCTCATCCACGGGCGTTCCGCAGGAACTCCTCGATCAGCCGCGAGTCCTTCACGCCGGGCGAGGTCTCCACACCGCTGGACACGTCGACCCCCCACGGGCCGGCGGCCTCGATCGCCTCGCGCACGTTGCCGGGGGCCAGCCCGCCCGCCAGCATCCACCGCCCGGACGCCCGGCCGCGCACCGCGGCCCACTCCCACTGCCGGCCGGAGCCCGCGTGGGGCGCGTCCACGAGGAGCAGGTCCTCGTCGAAAGCACCGCACCGCAGGTCGGCCTGGGCGTCGACGGCCCTGATGAGGGTGACGCCGAGGTCCTTCAGCGCGGTGAAGTCGCCGTGCGGATGCGTGCCGTGGAGCTGCACGGCGCGCACGCCGGCGGTCAGCGCCGCCGCGCGGACCGTCTCCGGGGCCTCGCCGCGGAAGACGCCGACGGTGAGCACGTGCCCGGGCACCTGCGCGGCCAGCTCGGCGGCCCGCTCGGGGGTGATCCGGCGCGGGCTCCTGGTCAGCACGAACCCGATCGCGTCGGCCCCGGCCTCGACGGCGGTGGCCACGTGCTCGGGCTCGCTCAGCCCGCAGATCTTCACATACACGTCTCCGACCTTAGCGGCGGCGGGCGGCTGCCGGTGACCACGCCCACACCAGCACCGCGACGATCAGCCCGAACAGGGTCACCCCGGCCGGCAGGTGCGCCCCGAGCCACAGCCAGGTGACGTGCTGGAGCCCGCCGACCACGAACAGCGCGACGCTGGCCAGCGCGGGCCAGCCGGCGCCGCGACCGGGCCGCCAGACCAGGACGGCCAGCACGATCTGGACGAGGGCGACGAGGTGCACGGCCATGCCGGCCAGCAGGTGCGCCTCGATCATCGGCTCCGACTCCACCGCCTGGCCCGCGAAGGAGGCGGCCACGAGCAGCGCCGCCGCCTGGGCGGTGACGGCCACGCGCAGGCTGTAGAGCAGGCCGGAGGAGACCCGGCCCTCGGGCCGGGGCAGGGTGACGGTGTCGCGCATGGCCATGGAAGGTCCTTTCGCCGAAGGTGAGGGACCACATGGTCGCGGCGGGCACCGCCGGGGGTCGTCAGCCTGCCGGATGACTCACCGGTACGCCCGGCGGCGGACCTCAGCCGCCGCACGGGCCGGAAGGAGCGACGGACCTCAGCCGCCGCGCGGCGGGCGGACGGGACGGAAGGAGGCGTCCACGAGGCCGGTGCGGTGGGCGACGACGGCGGCCTGGATGCGGTTGCGCAGGCCCAGCTTCTCCATCGCGGCGGCGATGTGCGTCTTGACCGTCGTGACGCCGACGTGCAGCTCCTCGGCGATCTCGGCGTTGGACAGGCCGGTGCCGACCAGCGCCAGCACCTCCAGCTCGCGCTCGGTCAGCCCGGGCGGGGCGGAAGGGGCGGCCTGCTCCTCGGCGGCCAGGAAGCGCTCGACGACCCGGCGCAGCACGGAGGGCGCGAGAAGCTGCTCGCCGGCCGCGGCCCTGCGCACGGCGTCGACCATGCGCTCCGGCTCGTCGTCCTTGACCAGGAACCCGACGGCGCCGGCGCGCAGGGCGGCGTAGACGTTGCCGTCCTCGGCGAACGTGGTCAGCACCACGATCCTGGTGCCCGGCCGGGCGGACAGCACGCGCTTGATCGCCTCCAGTCCGTCGACCCTGGGCATGCGCAGATCCATGAGGATCACGTCGGGCAGGTGGCGCTCGGCCAGGCGGACGGCCTCGGCGCCGTCCTCCGCCTCGCCCACGACCTCCATGTCGCCCGTGGCCTGCAGCAGCATGCGCACGCCCGCGCGGACGAGCGCCTGGTCGTCGGCCACCAGCACGCGGATCACGCCGCGCTCCCCGGGGACACGCGGGTGTGGGCGGGCAGGTGGGCGGCCAGCAGCCAGCCGCCCTCGCCGTCTGGCCCGGCGCTGAGGGTGCCGCCGAGGGTGCGCACGCGCTCGCGCATTCCGGCCAGGCCGCGCCCGGAGGAGGGCAGCCGCTCGATGGCGGTGGGCGGGCGGCCGTTGCGGATCTCGACGTCCAGGCCCTCCTCGGAGGGCGTCACGGATACGCGGACCCGGGTGCCGGGGCCTGCGTGCTTGAGCACGTTCGTCAATCCTTCCTGAACGATGCGGGCCGCTGAGGTGCGGGCGATGAGGGGCGTCTGGTCGGTGGCCGGGTCGAGGTCGAGGTCGACGAGGAGGCCGGCGGCGGCCATGCGCTCGGCGGACTCGCGGACGACGTCGGCGGGGTTGGCCAGCAGGTCGGGCTGGCGGTCGGGGTCGCGCAGCAGGTCGAGCAGGTCGCGCAGGTCCTGCAGCACCTGGTGGCCGGTCTCGCGGATGTCGTTGAGCGCGTCGGCGACGGGCCCGTCGGGGGCGGCGTAGCGGGCGGCGCTGGCCCGCAGCACCATGGCGCCGACGTGGTGGGCGACGATGTCGTGCACGTCGCGGGCGATGCGCTCGCGCTCGGCGAGCTGGTCGGCGCGCACCTGGGCGACGGCGGCGCGGGCGGCCTCCTCGGCGACCAGCTTCTCGGTGGCCGCGGCCTCCCTGCGCACGCCCAGGTAGCGGCCGATCGCGATGGGCGTGGCGACCAGCGTCATGAGCACCCCCACACGGAACGGCGTGACCTCGGTGCCGTCGCCGACGACGGCGATCGCGGTGAGCAGGCAGCCGGTGACGTACGCGGCCACCGTCCACGCCCAGGACACCACCCTCATGGCGAACACGCCGATGGCGATGAGGGTGAGGATCACGCACGTGTTGACGGCGTCGTTCAGATAGGTGTCGGCCGAGACGAGCAGCACGCCCTGAAGGAGGAAGACCAGGCCGGGCAGCCGCCGGGCGATGCCCAGCGACAGGCCGCCCACCACGGCGAGCAGGCCGACCACCCAGACGGGCTGGGTGCCGGAGTGCCAGGTGGTCCACGTGCTCAGCACGGTGATCGCGACGCCGCCGGCCGCGAGCAGCGCGTCGGGGGTGACCTCGCGCTCCTCCAGGCGCTCGGCCGAGCTGCGCAGGTACGAGCCCAGCACGGCGGGGAAGACGGGCAGCAGGATGGAGTACATCCACATGTTGCCGGTGAGCGCGACACCCGGATCGGCGATGTTGAAGGCGGTGGCGAAGATCGAGGCGGCCACGGCGACGGCGGTGCCGCGCACCTTCGAGCTGTAGCCGGCCACGCCCAGCGACACGCAGACGAGGATCTGGGCGGTGTTGGAGGTGAACGAGCCGAGCTGGTCGGTGACGAACAGGGCGGCCGCGAGGTAGAGGCTGACGATCACCGGCCGGCGGCGCACCAGCCCCATGGGCAGGCCGACCAGCAGGGCCATGAGGATGTTCAGCTCGGCGGGCAGGTACTCCGTGTCGCCCGCGTGCGCCGTGGTCAGCAGGTCGAGACCCACTCCAGAGGCCGCGAGCAGGACATCCAGCGGCACACCACGCCAACGCATGCACACACCGTATCCGCCCCGCCGGACGAGCCCGGTCCTCCTGGTGGAGGAGCGCGCCTCCTCCAAGTGGCCGGAGGTCCGCCCGGACGGTGGAGCGATCAATCCCGATCAGCGCCTAAGTTCGGTGCATGGCCAACGACACCGCGCTGTTCCTCGGACAGTTCCTGCGCAACCCCGCGGCGATCGGCGCGCTCGCGCCGAGCTCACGGCACCTGGCCGCGGCCGTCTGCGCGCCCGTCCCGGAGAAGGGCGAGCCGATCGTCGTCGAGCTCGGGCCGGGCACCGGCCCGTTCACCGCGGAGATCCAGCACCGGCTGAGCGGGCGCGGCCACCATCTGGCCGTGGAGCTGAACGAGCGCATGGCCCGGCTGCTGGCCGAGCGGTTCCCGGCGGTGGACGTGGCCAACGAGGACGCCACGCGCCTGGGCAAGCTGCTGGCCGACCGCGGGCTGAGAATGGCGGACGTGGTCGTGAGCGGGCTGCCCTGGGCGGCGTTCCCCGACCAGTTGCAGCGTGACCTGCTCGATGCCGTGACGGGGGCGATGAGCCCGGGAGCGGCGTTCACCACGTTCTCCTACATCCACGCCATCCCGCTCAGCTCGGCGCGGCGTTTCCGCGCTCTGCTGGCCGAGCGGTTCGAGGAAGTGGTGCCGGGCCGTACGGTGTGGCGGAACACTCCGCCGGCCTTCGTGTTCCACGCCCGCCGTCCCCGGTAGGTCCGTTCCCGGTAGGTCCGTTCCCGGCAGGTCCGTTCCCGGCAGGTCCGTTCCCGGCAGGTCCGTTCCTGGTAGGTCCGGGCCCAGGAGGGCGGGGAGCCCGGCCGCCCGATTGGCGCCGAAATCGGGCGGGCCACGCCATGTAAGCGGGGAGCTGGTTGCTCAACCCCTCGCGGCGCGGGCACTCGGACCGCCCCGCGGCTTTCCCGCGACGGTAGCCGCGCTGGATGACCTCCTCCCCCGTCGTCGTCCTCCGTGAAGCCCGACTACCCGAGGCCGGGGGAAGCATTCGTCCCGCATCCGGATCCGGGCCCGGCCGAAGGCGCGGAGGGCGCTCCGGCCCAGCGTGCGGGCCGGATCAGCCGAAGGCCGGAGGGCCGCTTTTCGCCGGCGTGCGGGCCGGATCAGCCGAAGGCCGGGGGGCGCTTCTCGCGCAGGGCGCGCACCCCCTCGGCCGCGTCGGGGCCGGTGAAGCCGAGGAACTCCATGGCGAGCGAGGCGTCGAAGGACGGCCCGGCCAGGCGCAGCCAGTTGTTGAGTGAGTACTTGGTGAGCCTGATCGCCTCCTGGGCCCCGGCGGCGAGCCTGACGGCGATCTCCATGGCCTTGTCGTGCACCTGGTCGTCGTCCACGCACAGGCTGACCAGCCCCATCCGCTCGGCCTGCTCGCCCGTGACGGGCTCGCACAGCAGCAGGTGGTACTTGGCCTTGGCCATGCCGCACAGCAGCGGCCAGATGATCGCGGCGTGGTCGCCGGCGGCGACGCCGAGCCTGGTGTGGCCGTCGATGATCCGCGCGGTACGGCCCGCCACGGAGATGTCGGCCAGCAGCGCGACCGCCAGCCCGGCGCCGACGGCCGGGCCCTGGATGGCGGAGACGACCGGCTTGGAGCAGTTGAGCACGTTGTAGACGATGTCGCGGGCCTCGGCGAACACGCGCAGCCTGGTGGCGTGGTCGCGCATCATCTCCTCGATCATGGACAGGTCGCCGCCCGCCGAGAACGCCCGGCCCTCTCCCCTGACCACGATCACGCGCACGCTCTCGTCGCGGTCGGCGTCACGCCAGACCTCGCCCAGCTCGCGGTGGGCGGTGGCGTCCACGGCGTTGAGCCGCGCGGGCTCGCTGATCGTGATCCGCAGCACGCCCTCGGCCGGGGTGTCGAGCTTGAGCTTGGTGTAGGACTCCATCACAGGTGCTCCCGCAGCCGCTCCGCGACGTACTCGCGGGCCTCGATCGCCTGGTCGAACAGGCCGGGCAGGACGTAGAAGGTGTGCACCGCGCCCTCGAACCTGCGCAGGCCGACCGGCACGCCCGCCTCGGCCAGGCGGGCGGCGTAGCGCTCGCCCTCGTCCCTGAGGACGTCGCAGCCGGCCGTGACGACGGTGGCGGAGGCCAGGCCGGACACGTCGGGCAGGCGCAGCGGGGACAGCCTCGGGTCGGCCGGGTCGGCGCCGGGCGCGTACTGGCGGGCGAACCAGGCCATCTCCTCGGCGTCCAGGCCGAAGCCCTTGGCGAACTCGGCGTAGCTGGGAGTGTCCATGGCCACGTCGAGCACCGGGTAGACGAGCACCTGGTGGGCCAGCCGCAGGCCGGCGTCGCGCGCCTGCCAGGCGGCCACGGCGGCGAGGTTGCCGCCGGCGCTGTCACCGCTCACCGCGACGCTGCCGTTGCTCTGGTAGAAGGCGGGCCTGGCGAAGATGTCGCGCACGACCGTCCAGGCGTCGTCGGCGGCGGCCGGGAACTGGTGCTCGGGCGCCAGCCGGTAGTCGACCGAGACCACGACCGCGCCCGTGCGGATGGCCAGGTCGCGGGCGGCCGCGTCGTTACGCCTGACGCTGCCGAGCACCCAGCCGCCGCCATGGAAGTAGACCACGACCGGCAGCGGGTCGTCGCCGGGGTCGGCGCGGTAGATGCGGATGGGGACGCCCTCGGCCTCCTCGTCGCGCACGAACGGCAGCTTCGTCAGCGGCCCTCGGTAGGCCGCGAAGGCGTCCTGCGCGCGCATCTCCCTGATCGCGTCCAGGTCGAGCGCGGCCAGGTCGGCGTTCAGATCCGATGGGTACCGGGCGAGGTACTCCCGCGCCTGGGGGTGCAGCGGCATGATCGCAGCCTAGCGGGCCGCCTCGATGAACGCATCGAAGAGCCGGGTGTCGGCGTTCCTCTCCGGGTGCCACTGGACGCCGACGCCGAACCGGTGTCCCTGCAGCTCGATGCCCTCGACGATCTGGTCCTCGGCCCAGGCCACGGCCAGCAGGCCCGAGCCCAGGCGGCGTACGGACTGGTGGTGCGGGGCGCTGGTCTCGACGCGGTCGCCGACCGCCTTGCCGAGCTTGCTGGAGACGCTGACCTGGATCGTGTGGCCGCCGCCGGGCTCGGCGTGCCGGTCGTTGTCGAGCACGTCGGGCAGCCAGGGGATCAGCGTGCCGCCCTGGGCGACGTTGAGCACGTGCATGCCCCTGGCGATGGCCAGGATGGGCACGTCGGCGCGCACCGCCGCCCTGGCCAGGGCCAGCTCGAACCGGTCGCGGTGCGCCTGCGGCTCGTGCACCCGCTCGTCCTGCTCGCCGCCGTAGGTGTCGGCCCCGAGTTCGACGCCGCCGGCCAGGACGACGCCCTTCAGGCCGCGCACGTAGTCGTCCACGGCGCTGGGGGCCATGGGCGGCAGCATCACGGGCGCGCCCCCCGCCCGCCCGACCGCCTTGGCGTAGGAGGGCGGCGAGAGCACGGCCTCCCGCACCCAGTCGCCCCAGCGGGCTGCTTCGAAGTAGGCGGTGATACCGATCAGCGGTCGGGACATGCGATCTCCCGGGGGGCATGGTGGAGTCGGGCGGCCGTCGGCTTCGGACTCTTCGGTGACGACCCCATGCCCCATCATGGCGCACTCGCTTTCCGATATGTCACCCCTCCCAAAGATCCCGTGTCTCCCCCCGCACGGGCTTTCCGCGATTCGCCCCGTTCGTCCCCGGGGGCGAGGCTCGCCGCACACGGAGCCGGGCCGGCCGCCCCGCCGAATACGAATATTATTTGCCTTCGCATTTGCCGACCGAAACTGCGCGAAATTGGTGGGAATCGGTTGTGACGCGTCATCAGTGGTGTAAGACTCAATTTTGAGCGCACGGGAATGGCCGGGGAGGGCCCGCGCTCACGACCCGGACTGTCAGGGAGGTGCAGGTCGAGACCGGAATGCGGTTCCGGTCAAAGGTGGGGCGGGATAAATGTCGTTGAATCCGCGTCTGGTCAAGGAGAGTTTCTCCGTCGTCGAGCCCGTGGCCGACAAGGCCACGGCCTACTTCTACGGTCGCTTGTTCGCCGAGAATCCACAGTTACGAGGCATGTTCCCGCCCGCCATGGACGTCCAGCGGGACCGGTTGTTCGGCGCGCTGACCCGGATCGTGTGGAGCCTGGACAGCCCGGACAGCCTGGCGGCCTTCCTCGGGCAGCTCGGCAGGGACCACCGCAAGTACGGCGTGATCGCGGAGCACTACACGGCCGTCGGCAACGCCCTGCTGGCCACGATCCGCCGGTTCGCGGCCGACGTCTGGAACCACGAGATCGAGGCGGCGTGGGTGTCGGCGTACACGGCGGCGGCCAACCTCATGATCGAGTCGGCCGAGTCGGACTCGGGGGTCTCCCCCGCCTGGTGGCTGGCGGAGGTCGTCGACCACGAGCTGCGCCACCGGGACATCGCGGTGCTCACGCTGCGGCCCACGCAGCGCCTGCCGTTCACGCCGGGCCAGTACGTCAACGTGCAGACCGCGCGCTGGCCGCGCGTGTGGCGGACGTTCTCCATCGCCAACGCGCCGCGCCCGGACAACACGATCAGGCTGCACGTGCGCTCGGTGCCCGGCGGCTGGGTCTCGACCACGCTGGCCGGCCACACCCGGGTCGGCGACACGCTCATGCTGGGCCCGCCGATGGGCACGATGGCGCCGCGCGAGCACAGCGTGCGCGACATGTTGTGCGTGGCCGGCGGCACCGGCCTGGCGCCGCTGAAGGCGATCATCGAGTCCGTCATCGCCTCCGGCCGCCGCCCCAACATCCACCTGCTGTACGGCGCCCGCACCTCCGACGAGCTGTACGACCTGCCGGACCTGATCAGGATGGAGTCGTCGTTCCCCTGGCTGCGGGTGCTGCCGGTGGTGTCCGACCAGCCCTCCTACGACGGCATGCGCGGCAGCCTGCCCGAGGTGACGCGGCGCTTCCACTCGTGGGCCGAGCACGACGTGTACGTGTGCGGCCCGGCCTCCATGGTCAACGAGACCGTGCGCAACCTGCAGATCGACGGCGTGCCGCTGGCGCGGATCCACCGGGACATCATCCACGGCGAACACTGACCCGCCCCCGGAAAAGGGCGATTCGGAGATCGGGAGGTTGACAGCGGGCGCTGGACGGTGCCAAGTGGATGTTGACACGCCATGTGAGGTGAACCGTGCCATCGCCCGCCCGGCGCCGAGTGATCGGCGGACTCGTCACCGTCATGACCGCGATCCTGCTGTTATCCCCGTCCCCCGCCGCGGCGGCCCGGACGGCGTCGGAGGCCGTGCCGCTGACCGAGCTGGCGTCGGACACGTACGCCAACAGCACCGGCCAGTACGGCACCTCGGCCGGGCCCGACACCTACCAGTGGGACTCGACGATCGTGACCGCCCAGCAGGCGGGCCGGTTCCACGACGGAGGGGCGTCCGGCATCACGTTCGCGACGTCCACCGACAACGGCGGCACCTGGACGAAGGGCACGCTGCCCGCGATCACGACGTTCGGCGGCGGCCCGTACGGGCGGGTCAGCGACCCGTCGGTGGCCTTCGACGCCGAGCACGGCGCCTGGCTGATCACCTCGCTGGCGCTCACCGACGCGGGCGGGGTGACCGGGGCGGCGGTGCTGACCAGCCGCTCCACCGACGGCGGCCTGACCTGGAGCACGCCGGTCACCATCGCCACCGGCGGCGACCCGGACAAGAGCTGGGCCGTCTGCGACAACGGCGCGGACAGCGCGTTCCGCGGCACCTGCTACGCGGTGTTCGACGACCACGCCGCGGGCAACGCCGTCAAGGTCGCCCGCTCGTCTGACGGCGGCCTGACCTGGGCCGTGACCGGCACCTCGGCCAACGGCCTGGGCGGGCAGCCGGTGGTGCGGCCGGACGGCGCCGTGGTGGTGCCGTACCTGGGCGACGGCGGCGAGATCCGCTCCTTCCGCTCCAGCGACGGCGGCGCGAGCTGGGGCGCAAGCGTGCTGGTCTCGCGGGTGCAGCGGCACACGGTCGCGGGCGGGCTGCGGGCCGCGCCGCTGCCGTCGGCCGAGGTGGACGCGGCCGGCACCGTGTACGTCGTCTGGCAGGACTGCCGCTTCCAGGTGACGTGCGCCGGCAACGACATCGTGCTGAGCACGTCGGCCACGGGCGCCACGTGGGGCGAGGTGCTCCGGGTCACCGAGGACGGCGGCGACCACTTCATCCCCGGCCTCGGCGTGGACCGCGCCAGCTCGGGCAAGGGGGCGCGGCTGGCGCTGGCCTACTACCGCTACCCCGACGCCGCCTGCGCGCCCGCGGCCTGCCGGCTCACGGTCGCCTACACCTCCTCCGCCAACGGCGGCGCGAGCTGGTCGCCGCCGCTGGAGCTGCACGCGGGCATGCCATTGGACTGGCTGGCCAACAGCACGCAGGGCCGCACGGTGGGCGACTACATCTCCACCTCGGTCGTGCCGGGCGGCGCCGCCTTCCCGGCGTTCGCGGTGGCGGGGGCGCCGGCGGGCGGGGCGTTCAACGTGCGGACGCACACGGTCACGGGGGGCCTGCCCGTCTCGGGCGGGGAGCCGCCCACGATCGCCATCGAGGCGGCCGTCGCCAGCGGCGAACCCCCGGCGGGCGCGCTCGCCACCGCCCGCTGACGCCCCGTCCCCCACGGTCCGGCCCGCCGCCCGGGCCCCGCCGCCCGGGCCCCGCCGCCCGGGCCCCGTCGTCCGGGCCCCGTCGTCCGGGCCCCGTCGTCCTGCCGGGTCGTCCGGCCGGGTCGTCTAGCCGCTCTTGCGGAAGGCGGCGGCGGTCTCCTCGTCGCTCGGCCAGAACGTCTCGATGGCCAGCTCGGACACCGTCACGTCCACCGGCGTGCCGAACGTCGCGATCGTGGTGAACATCGACAGCACCCGGTCCCCTGCCGCGATCCGCAGCGGCACCAGGATGTCGGCGGGCCCGGGCACGTGCGCCACGTTGAGGTCCACCCCCGGATAGGTGTAGGAGGCCAGCTCGTCGTGCAGCTCGGCGAGCTGCCCGTTCCCGGACATCTCGGCCTGCCTGCGGAGCTGGTGCAGCAGGTGGGCCCGCACCTCGGCCAGGTTCAGCAGCCGCCCGCCCATCGCCTGCGGGTGCAGCGACAGCCGCATCACGTTGATCGGCTCCCGCAGCAGCTCGTCGGGCACCCCCTCCATGAACATCGCCGCCGCCGCGTTCGCCGCCACCAGGTTCCAGGTGGCGTCCACCACGACCGCCGGGTACGGCTCGTGCCCGGCCAGGATCTTGTCCAGCGCCCGCCGGACCACCTCCATCTCGGGGGCGCGCACCTCCCGCTCGGGGTAGACGGGCGCGAACCCGGCCGTCACCAGCAACCTGTTGCGGTGCCGCAGCGGCACCTCCAGCTCCTCGGCCAGTTTCATCACCATCTCGCGGCTCGGTCGGGCGCGGCCCGTCTCCAGGAAACTGATGTGCCGCGCCGACACATCGGCCTCGATGGCCAGGTCGAGCTGGCTCACCCGCCTGCGCTGGCGCCACGACCGCAGCAACTCACCGAAAGAATCCTCATGTACGGCAACAGCTCCCATGCCGGACACGGTAGCGGCAGGAGGGAAGGGCCTCGATTACCTGCCAGGTAATGCACGAGGCCCGTCAGGTGACGCACCGGGGCCCGCGCCCTGCTTGCGCGGGGAATCTCCCAGTCCTCGGTAACTGTCGGTCGCGCGTGGCACGATGGCCGCAAGCCAACATGGGAGCGATGCTATGAGTGACGCAGTGGTCGCGATCGGCACCCGCAAGGGCCTGTTCCTCGCCCGCTCGATCGGCGGCGGCCCCTTCCAGATCGAGCCGATCCAGTTCTCCACGGTCGCGGTCCCCTCGGTCGCGATCGACACGCGCGGCGCCACACCCCGGCTGCTGGCCGGCATCGAGTACGGCCACTTCGGCCCGTCCGTCATGTACTCCGACGACCTCGGCGCGACCTGGCAGGAGGCCGAGCAGCCGCCGATCGCCTTCCCCGAGAAGACGGGGGCGACGCTGACCAGGGTCTGGCAGCTCGCGCCGTCGCCGTCGGAGCCCGACGTGGTGTGGGCGGGGGTCGAGCCGGCCGCGCTGTTCCGTTCCGAGGATCGCGGGGTCACCTACCAGCTCGTCGAGGGGCTCTGGGAGCACCCGCACCGCGAGCAGTGGCAGCCGGGCGGCGGCGGCCTGTGCCTGCACACGATCGTCACCCACCCCACCGACCCCGAGCTGATCGCGGTCGCGGTGTCGGCCGCCGGCTTCTATCGCAGCACCGACGGCGGGCTGTCGTGGGAGGCGGCCAACAAGAACATCCGGGCCCCGTTCATGCCGGAGGGGCAGCAGTATCCGGAGTTCGGACAGTGCGTGCACAAGGTGTCCATGCACCCGTCCCGGCCGGAGCGGCTCTACCTGCAGCACCACTTCGGCGTCTACCGCAGCGACGACTTCGGCGGGAGCTGGCACGACATCGGCTCGTCGCTGCCGTCCGACTTCGGGTTCCCGATCGTGGTGCACCCGTCGCGGCCTGACACGGTCTACGTGCTGCCGCTGACGGCCGACATCGACCGCACGCCGGTCGGTCACCGCTACCAGCCGCACCGCAGCGACGACGCGGGCCGGACGTGGCAGCCGTTCTCGAAGGGGCTGCCCGAGGGCCCGGTGCACGCGTCCGTGCTGCGCGACGCGATGACCGCGTCGGAGGCGGGGGTGTTCTTCGGCACCCGCGACGGCGAGGTCTACGGCTCGCGCGACGACGGCGAGACGTGGTCGCTGGTCGCCGGCCACCTGCCCGACGTGCTGACCGTGCGGGCGGCGGTGCTCTAGCGCATGGTGTCGAAACCGGTGACGATGGTGGTGTTCGTGCTGCCCAGCGCGCTGCGCAGGTGGGTGAGCGGGCGCACGGAGGTCAAGGTCTTCGCCGTCGGCGCCGACCGCGACTCGCCGCCCACCCTGCGCTCGGCGCTGGACATGCTGCGGCGTACGCATCCGATGCTGGAGGAGCGGCTGCGCGACGAGTACGGGCGCATCCGCAGGCACATCAGCATGATCGTGTGCGGGGAGAACGCCCAGGGGCTCGGCGGGCTCGACTGTGCCCTGCCCCCGGGCGCCGAGGTGTACGTGCTCCCCGCGCTGGCCTGACGCTCGCCCGAGCCCGAGCCCGAGCCTCAGCCCCAGCCTGAACCTCAGCCCGGGCCGAGCCCGAGCCCTGGCGCGGGCGTGCGGCGCTCGGGCGGGTGCTCAGACCTTGCGCCAGCCGGGGATCCAGGCCCCGTCCTCGACGACGTAGTCGCCGAAGAGGGCGGGAGCCTCCTTGCGCATCAGCTCGCCGATGTTCTGGAACAGCAGGCGGATCTCCTCCTCCGCGCCGGCGGCGGTGCGGGCCTCGATGGTGTGCCGCAGCGTGCGCACGTTCGCGGTCCACACCAGCCCGGTCGCCAGGCCCTCGGGGGCGAACCTGCGCATGAACGACGTGCGGTGCTTCTTCTCGGAGAACGGCACGCCCTCCTCGTCGAGCCCGAAGTGCCCGGCCATCCAGAGCTGGAACTGCTCGAGCTGCTCCAGCACGGCCGTGGCCCGCTTCATCAGCTCCTCGTCGGCCTGCGCCCACTCGGGGAACCAGAACGGCAGCTCGTCGAGCCGGACGAAGCGCAGCGACTCCTGCGAGATGGCCACGCCCGGACGGTGCCGGACCAGCTCGTGCGTCAGGACCCGGCTGACGTTGTGCAGCACGAAGCTGAAGCTGACGTGCTCCAGGACCGATCCGTGCGCGCTGGCCAGGATGTTGCGCAGGTAGTCGTCCTGGTTCTCCCTGATCCTGACCACGTTGGGGTTGAGGCCGGGCTCGAAGGAGCGGTAGCAGAGCCGGCCGGCGAACTCGGCGAGGTTCTGGGCGTCGAGGTCGCCGCGGTCGAGGCGCTCCAGCCAGCTCTCGCCACCGACCTCGCGCAGGTAGCGGGCCAGCTCGTCGTAGTCCAGGGACGGACGGGCGACGATGAAGACCTCGGGTTCGACTGTGCGCATGGGGAGCCCCCGCTCGGATCGGCAGTGTGACGGCCCAAGCAAACCAGGTCACGGCCCCGCGCGCGAGTCGGCGCCCGCCGCCCCCTCACCATGGCACGGCGGGCGCCTCACCAGGTCAGCGGCCTGGTACGGCTCGGCTCAGCAGCGGACGGCGGGCCTGTCGCGGGTCACCAGATCGGTGTCCCCCGCGGTCCCGTCGAGCCAGACGATCGTGCCGCCCTCCCCCACGGCGAAGTAGTCCTGCAGGCCCCGGTTGCAGGAGTGGCGCCGCAGCGCCCCGCCGGTGACCGGCGCCTGCAAGATCTTGGGCAGGGTGGCGTTCTCCAGCGTGTCGCCGTCGGGCCAGGCCCCGATGGCCACGCTCGTGTCCCCGGCGTGGAACCAGACGGGAGACGGCGCGGCGGGACCGTCGGGCACGACGGCGGTGGTGCCGGTGCCGTCGGCGGCGGCGGCGCGCATGATGCCGTAGCGGCCGTCGGCGTCGGTGTCGACGGCCCAGACGACGTGCCGGCTGAGCATGACCGGCTGGGCGCTGTCCGAGGGCAGGCCGCCGGCGCCGGGCACCTCGGGGACGACGACCTCGGCCCCGCTCGCCAGGTCGTGGATCACGGGCGTGCCGTGGGAGGCGCCGCCCTCCTCCCAGACGCGCAGGTAGGCGAGCCTGCCGCCCTTGATCGACGGCGTGAAGCCGCTGACGCCGGCCGCCGCGGTCACCTTGACCGGCGCGGCGCCGCCGCGCTTGACCCAGATCTCCACCTCGCCGCTCGCCGGGTCGAAGCCTTCCCAGGCGATGAACTCGCCACCCACGTCCAGGTCGGTGACCAGATCGGGCGCCTGGTGGACCAGGCGCGGCGGGGCGCTCGCGTCGAGCGGGCGGGCGTGGATCTGGAAGCTGGTGCCCGCGGTGTCGTACGACGCCCAGACGGCCTGCACCCCGTCGGTCGCCGGGTGGTAGTTCCACCGGTCGCCCTGCGACAGGGTCACGGTCCTGCCGCCGCGCAACCGCCCGGTGAGGATCCGGGAGGGGGCCGCGCCGTCGGGCGAGGAGTTGGAGACCACGTAGCGGTCCGCGGCCACGTCGGGGATGGCGTTGAAGTCGGTGATGCCGTCGATCAGCACGCGGCTGTCGGTCGGGATGGCCCGTTCCCAGCCCGGCCTGATGCCGTGCCGCTCGAACGCCAGCGCGACCGTCAGCCGGTCGCGGACGGACCAGCCGAGGGCGCGGGCGGCCGACTCGACGGCGCGGCGGCCGTCCGCGAAGTCGTCGAGCGGCGTCATGTACTCGGTCAGCGCCTTGTAGGCGAGCTTGTCGGCCTTCTGGCCGCCGAGCCGCTCCCTGACGTCCCACAGAGCGCCGGAGAAGATCGTGGAGTTGAGGTGCACGCCGCCGTTGTCGAAGCCGACCGTCACGCCGAGGTAGTCCTCGGCGGCCACCCGCGCGTCGTCGAGGTCGCGGCCGGCGCACTCGGCCGGCGGCAGCGTCTTGCACAGGCCCTCGCCGAGCAGGCTCGCGTCGGGGTCGGTCATCGGGATGCCGAGCGTGTCCACCTGGACGGCGTTGCCGAAGTAGTCGGCCAGGCCCTCGTTGATCGCGCCCGACTGGCCGAGGTAGACCAGGTTCGCGCTGTGCTCGATGACGCCGTGGGTCATCTCGTGGCCGACCACGTCGAGGCCGGCGGCGAAGGAGTGGAAGTCGGGGCCGCCTCCGCCGTAGACCATCTTCGTGCCGTCCCAGAAGGCGTTGGCGAACGGCTCGCCCTCCATGGTGACGTTGACGACGGAGTACATGGTGCCGCCCCGGCCGTCGAGGCCGTCGCGGCCGAGTCCCCGGTAGTACTCGTACACCTGCCCGGCGCCCCAGTGGGCGTCCACGGCGCCGCTGCCGGTGTGCTCGGGGCCGAACTCGGGGGTCGCCGAGCGGGCGAGCTCGGTGCCGGGCGGGATGCCGGAGCCCAGGAAGTCGAAGACGTCGCGGCCCTGGGCGTCGTAGGTGAGGATCTCTCCGGTGGCGCCGTTCCACATCGGGCGGGAGCGGTCGCGCAGCTCGTACGCGCCGTCGGCGCGCTGGTAGGCGTTGAGCGTGACGGCACGGCCGTGGGCGGTCCGCCCGCTGCCCTGCACCGGGCCCTCGAACCGGAGCCGGTCCACGGTGAACAGGGGACGGCCCGAGTGGGCGTCCACGTACGCGTCGAGCAGCAGCGGCCTGCCGGCGGCGCGCCCGCTCAGCACGAGGTGC
Organism: Nonomuraea thailandensis; assembly: GCF_024172165.1. Taxonomy (GTDB): domain Bacteria; phylum Actinomycetota; class Actinomycetes; order Streptosporangiales; family Streptosporangiaceae; genus Nonomuraea; species Nonomuraea thailandensis. Next base: position 5,263,871 of record NZ_JAMZEB010000002.1, read on the forward strand.
CAGGCCAGCACGCCGTCGCCGCGCGGCACCACGACCAGCTCGCCGGGCCGGGCGGTGAGGCCCTCGGCCACGCCGTAGGCGGGCGCCATCAGGCCGCGCGCGATCTTGGCGGCGGTCTCCTTGGTGACCGACGGGGCCGGGTCGACGCTCAGCTCCGTGAGGAAGCGGCCACCCGCGCCGATCACCTCTCGCTGTCCGCCGCCGGTGCGGAAGTGCACGAGGTAGTGGGCGCCGAAGACGGGCAGGCCGCGGTGGCGCTGGGCGAACCTGACCGTCTCGTCCCGGCCGTCCACGACGGTCTGGAGCGGGGCGAGATCCGCGGGGTCGAGGTGGTAGCGCGGGCCGGCCAGGTGCGCCCTGGCCGCCGCGACGGGGTCGCCCGCCTGGGCGGGCTCGGACAGGCCGGACACCCGCGCGGGGGCCTGCGTGCCCGCCCGGGTCTCCACCTCGGGCGGCGGATCATCCGCCGCCGCCATTCCCGGCACTGACAAAGCCACGCATAACGCGGCAATGAGGGTAATGGGACGCCAGGACACGACACCTCCAGGTGTGTGATGGTTTTCTGGCGCCCCCGATCATCACCGGGACATTGACAAGGAGACAAATCACAATTCGATCAAACCGAAGTGGAATGATGGATTTTCCGTGATATCGCGGCGGAGTGCGGTGACCGAGGCGATCGCCGAGAAGAGCGGCGCGTACTCCGGCGAGCCGCGATGGGACGCCGGATCACGCTTCCTGCGTGAGGAGGAGGTTCACAAGCGGTAGATCCGCCGGGCGTTGCCCGAGCCGATCATGTGGGCGATGCGGGCCGCGTCGGACGTGCTCCACTCCCCCGCCTCGATCCTCGTCTCCAGCGCCCCCGCCAGCGCCCGCCGGTAGGTCAGCGCGCCCAGGTAGCCGGTCTCGGCCAGGCCGCGGCAGCCCGAGCTGAACAGCTGCTTGTGGAAGGGCGCCAGCTCCAGCAGCTCGTCCATGACGCGGGCCGCGGCTGCTGCGCCGTGCGGCAGGGCCAGGCCGACGTCCACGTACACGTGCGGGAAGACGGACGCCAGGTGGGCGGCCTGGCGGTGGAACGGGTAGCAGTGCAGCAGGATCACCGGCACGCCGAGCGGTTGCAGCGCGGCGGCGAACGCGCTCAGCCTGGCCGGGTCGGCGCGGTGCGGCTCGCCCGCCGGCCCGCCGGACCCGGAGTGGACGTGGACCGGCAGCCCGCCGAACCCGGTGTGGAACTGGACCGGCAGCCCCCGCTCCCTGGCCACGTCCACCGCGCTCCAGAGCAGGTAGCGCAGCAGGACGTGGTCGGTCAGCGGCTCCTTGGGGTCGGCCAGGCGCCGGTTGGCCGCCGCGATCACCGCTCCCCTGGTGGGGCGGGCGGGGTCGAAGTCGAGGCCGCACAGGGCGCCGATGACCGTCTTCAGGCCGACCGCCCTGGCGGCCCTGGCGGCCAGGGCTTCGCCCAGGTTGTCCAGGTAGTCCACGGCGAGCTCCGCGGTGGCGGCCACGTCGCGCTCGATGCGCTCGATCCGGACGAGCTCGTCGGCGGCGGCGCCGCCGTGACGGCCCATCTCGGCGGCGGTCAGCACCTCCAGGTCCTCGTGGGAGGCGTCCACCAGGAACGCCACCACGCCGGCCCCGGCCAGCAGCCGCCGGTTCACCTCGGCCGCCCCCAGCTCGGCGCGGCGGGCCAGGTAGACGGCCGGAGGCGCGTGCGGCTCCAGGTCGAGCAGCGGCGCGCACCAGCGGCGCACGGCCGCGCCGAACGGCGTGTCGAAGTGGGTGGTGCCGGGCGGCGCGGGGCTGCCGCCCTCGCCGCTGAGCAGCTCGAACTGCGCTCTGCTCAGGTCGTCCCGCCGCACCCCGTGACAGTGATGGTCGACGAGCGGGGCGAGCAGCGCGTCACGCACCGTGCCGGGCAGGTCTACGGGGAGCATGCGGGGAACTCTAGGGGAGCCCCGCACGCCCCCGCCCGGGTTTTGCCTACCTGCGGGACAGACGTAGCACGTTCGCGATGATCTTCGCGCCCGCGCCGCCCTCCTGGGTCAGGATCGACTCGGGGTGGAACTGCACGGCGAAGCGCCGGCGCGCCGGGTCCTCGATCGCCATGACGTTGCCGTCGGGCGTCAGCGCGGTCGGGGTGAAACCGACCACGCCGGGCCGCTTGGCGTGCAGCGAGTGGTAGCGGGCCGCGGTGAACTCCTCGGGCAGGCCCTCCAGCAGCGCGCTGTCACCGAGCCTGCCGACCTGGCCGCGCTTGCCGTGCTCGGGGTAGTCGAGCAGCTCCAGAGTGCCGCCGGCGTGCTCGACCATGGCCTGCAGGCCCAGGCAGACGCCGAAGACGGGCAGGTCGCGGGCGTAGACCTGGTCGAGCAGGGCGGAGATGCCGAAGTCGGTCGGCCAGCCGGGGCCGGGCGAGAGCACGACCAGGTCGGGCGCGATCTCGTCGAGCACGGCGGCCGGGAAGCCGTGGCGCAGCGTCACGACGTCGGCGCCCTCCTGGCGGAAGTAGTCGGCCAGCGTGTTGACGAAGGAGTCCTCGTGGTCGACGAGCAGCACCTTCATGCCCAGGCCCGGCTGCTCCCTGGGCTCGGGGCCCTTGACGGCCTCGGGCTGGTTGACCGCGGCCAGGGCGCCGAGCAGGGCGCTGGCCTTGAGCTCGGTCTCGCGCTCCTCGGACTCGGGGTCGCTGTCGAACAGCAGCGTGGCGCCGGCCCTGACGGTCGCGACGCCGTTCTTGACCTGCGCGGTGCGCAGGGTCAGGCCGGTGTTCATGGAGCCGTCGAAGCCGATGAAGCCGATGGCGCCGCCGTACCAGCGGCGGGTGGTGGCCTCGTGGTCCTCGATGAACTGCATGGCCCAGGTCTTGGGCGCGCCGGTGACCGTGACGGCCCACATGTGGGTGAGGAAGGCGTCGAGGGCGTCGAACTCGGGGCGCAGCCGGCCCTCGATGTGGTCGACGGTGTGGATCAGCCGGGAGTACAGCTCGATCTGGCGGCGGCCGATGACCTTGACGGAGCCGGGGACGCAGATGCGCGACTTGTCGTTGCGGTCGACGTCGGTACACATGGTCAGCTCCGACTCCTCCTTCACGCTGGACAGGAGGGTGCGGATGGCCTCGGCGTCCTCGACCGGGTTGCTGCCACGGGCGATCGTGCCCGAGATGGGGCAGGTCTCGACGCGGTCGCCGGTGACGCGGACGTACATCTCGGGTGAGGCGCCGACGAGGTGCTCGCCCTCGCCCAGGCTGATGATGAACTCGTACGGGGCGGGGTTGCTGTGGCGCAGGCCGCGGTAGAAGGCGGACGGGTCGGCGCAGGTGGCGTGGAAGACCTGGCCGGGCACGACCTCGAACAGGTCGCCGCGCTTGAACTTCTCCTTGGCGGCCGCCACGACCTTGGCGTACTCGCCCTTCTCCGGGTCCTTCGGCAGCTCGGCGGGCGTGACCGGCGGGGCGGAGGTGCCGGTGCGCTCCAGGCCGCGGGTGGTGGCGCCGTCGACGGTGAACTCGTAGCGGTACTCGAAGCTGGTCTCCCGCTGCCGGTCGATCACGACCAGCCGGTCGGGCAGGTGCAGCACGAGGTCGCGCTGGTCGTCGGGGCGGACGAGCTCCTGCCTGATGGGCTCGAACTGGAAGGCCAGGTCGTAGCCGAAGGCGCCGTAGAGCCCGAGGTGCGGGTCGTCGCCGGCGAAGGCGGCGATGACCTCGCGGATGGCGGTGAACACGGTGGGCCTGCGGCTGCGCATCTCCTCCGGCAGGAGGTCCTCCGACTCCGCCACGTACACCTCGACGCGGTCGGCGGTGGGCTCGGTGACCGGCTTGCCCGCGGCCAGCAGGCAGGAGGTGACGGCGGGCAGCACGACGCGGCCCCGCTCGTTGAGGGCGGTCGCCGAGATGTTGCGCCCCTTGGCGACCAGCTCCAGGCACGGATCGACGTAGCCGAACGCCCATCGGCTGTAGCGGCCCGGGTAGTCCATGCCGGAGGAGAAGGCGCCGCCGCGCCGCTCCGACAGGGACGTCACGATCTCTTCGAGGGCGGCCTCGTCCACCTCGCGTGTCTCACGCTCGACACCGATGCCCGCGGCGGTGGTATATCCGCTCGTCTCCACTTGCTGCCCCTTTACCACATCAAATGATCGAGCCCCGGGGCGGACACGAGAAAGGCCGCCTATCCGGGGCGGCCGTCCGTTGAAGGAATGCGAAACACGCGCCGCCTAGGAGCGGCGCCACCACTGGAGCTGAGCGTGTTTTCGCATGACGTCCAGAGTAACCGCCCGACCATGATCGCGCAACGCGGCGCGCCCACCCTGTTGCGGTAGTTTCAATACAGCGCTGTACTGTATTTGTACGAAGCTGGAAGGAGCCTCCCATGACGCCGACCGAGGCGATCGTGCTGCCCACCGGGCGGCCCACCCCGTTCGATCCGCCCGCCGAGCTGGGCGAGCTGCGCGAGAGCCGGCCGATCACCCCGCTGGCCTACCCCGACGGCCACCAGGGCTGGCTGGTGACCAGTCACGCACTGGTCCGCGAGGTGCTGGCCGACCGGCGTTTCAGCGCGCGCTCCGAGCTGCGGCACCTGCCGGTGGACTCCGGCGGGCAGGCCGGGCAGCCCGCTCCGCCCGGGATGTTCATCTCGACCGACCCGCCCGTGCACACCCGCTACCGGCACCTGCTCACCGGCGAGTTCACCGTGCGCAGGATGCGGCGGCTCGCCGAGCGCATCGAGGAGATCACCCGCGTCCACCTCGACGCGATGGAGCGGCAGGGTCCCCCCGCCGACCTGGTGGCGGCGTTCACGGCGCCGATCCCCGCCGTGGTGATCTGCGAGCTGCTCGGCGTGCCCGAGCAGGACCGCGAGCGGTTCATGGCGCAGGGCACCACGCTCATGCGCACGGACGTCCCGCACGAGGAGAAGATCGCGGCCTACCTCGCGATGCAGGCCCACATGAAGGAGCTGGTGCTCGCCAGGCGGGCCGCGCCCACCGACGACATGCTCAGCGGGCTGACCAGGAGCGACCTGACCGACGAGGAGCTGGCGAACATCGGCTTCATGCTGCTCGGCGCGGGCCTGGACACCACGGCCAACATGCTCGCCCTGGGCACCTTCGCGCTGCTGCGGAACCCCGCGCAGCTCGCCGTGCTGCGCTCGGAGCCGGGCGGGGTGGACCAGGTGGTGGAGGAGCTGCTGCGCTATCTCAGCGTCGTGCCCTTCCTCGTGCGCACCGCGCTGGAGGACGTCGAGCTGGGCGGCGAGCGGGTCGGCGCCGGGGAGACGGTCACGATCTCGATCGCGGCGGCCAACCGCGACCCCGGCCGCTTCGCCGACCCCGACCGCCTGGACCTGGTCAGGGCGAGCGGCGGGCACGTGGCGTTCGGCCACGGCGTGCACCAGTGCCTGGGCCAGCAGCTCGCGCGGGTGGAGATGCGGGCGGGCTTCTCGGCGCTGTTCGAGCGGTTCCCGTCGCTGCGGCTGGCCGTCGAGCCCGGGGAGGTGCCGCTGCGCACCGACATGCTCATCTACGGCGTGCACCGCCTGCCCGTCACCTGGGACACGGGTCAATAGACTCCTGCCGACCGCCCGCGCGACTGCCCGGCGAGCGGGACGAGCACGACGGGCGGTACCGGGCGGTATCGGGCGGGACGAGCATGAACGAGCACGACGAGATGGTGACGCGAGGGGCATGACCGAGCAGCAGGACGAGACGACCGGCGGCGCGCGATCCGCGCGCCCGCCCGGCCGGCCGCGCAGCCAGGAGGCCGATCTGGCCATCCTGTCGGCCGCGCTCGACCTGCTGATCGAGCAGGGCGCCGCGCTGACCAGCATCGAGCAGGTGGCCAGGCGGGCCGGGGTGACGCGGGCGACGGTCTACCGCCGCTTCGCCGACAAGACGGAGCTGCTGGTGCGGGCGCTGGAGTGGGCCAACCACGACCACGACCCCGGCTTCACCGGCTGGCCCGACCTGGAGCACATGTTCGGCGACTGGGCGGCCTACCTGGCGGTGCCGCGCCACCGCCGCCTGCTGCGCCGCCTGTACGGCAGCGTCGACGACTACCCGGAGCTGGTGAGCACGTACCGGACGGTCAACGGCGGGCGGCGGGCGGCCGTGGTGCGCGAGACGCTGTGCCGGGCGCGCGACCTCGGGCAGCTCCCCCGGGAGGTGGACGTGGACGTGGTGCAGCGGATGCTGACCGGCGCGGTGCTGCACGAGGTCGGCGTCCAGCCCGACCGGGAGGACGCCGGAGCGATCGCGGCGCACTTCCTGGAGCTCATGGAGCAGGTCGGTTATCGGGCGACAATGCCCACCGAACGCTGATATTTCAACTGACCAGATTACATTTCAGCCTGCAAAGTAACTTTTCACGACACCTCTTGCTTTCCGAACAAGATCTCTTCACCCTTCTCGACAGAGGCGTAAAGATCACCTCTCCCCGTGTCGTGAAGGAGAGACAGTGCCCCACACCCCCCGCTTACGCGCGATCCTCACCGGGATCGTGACCGTCGCCGGCCTGCTGGTCCCGCAGGCCGCGGCGCAGGCGGCGCCGGATCCCGGCAAGATCGACGCAACAGTCCAGGCCCGTCTGGCCCAGGACGACAAGGCCACCTTCTGGGTGCGGATGAAGGGGGACGCCGACCTGAGCGGCGCCCGCCGGGCCCTGACCAAGGAGGCGAAGGCCGAGCAGGTCTTCGAGGCCAAGTCCGAGCAGGCGGAGTCCTCCCAGCGAGACCTGCGCAAGCTGCTCGACTCCCATCACGCCGACTACACCCCGTTCTGGATCGTCAACGCGGTCAAGGTGACGGCGGGCGGGAAGCTGGCCGCCGAGATCGCGAACCTGCCCGACGTCGAGCGCATCGACCCGGTGCGCACGCTCACCCTGCCCGAGCCCGTCGCCGGCACCCCCCAGGCGAGAGTCGACGCGGTCGAGTGGAACATCGACCGGGTCGGCGCCCCCCGGGTGTGGGACGAGCTGGGCAACCGCGGCGAGGGCATCGTGGTCGCCAACATCGACTCGGGCGTGCAGTTCGACCATCCGGACCTGGCCGCGAGCTACCGGGGCAGGAACCCGGACGGCACCTACACCCACGACTACAACTGGTACGACCCCGCGGGCGTCTGCCCGTCGGCGGCTCCGTGCGACAACAACGACCACGGCACGCACGTCATGGGCACCATGGTCGGCGCGAACGGCCTCGGCGTGGCGCCGGGCGCCAAGTGGATCGCGGTCAAGGGCTGCGAGGTCAACACCTGCACCGACGCCTCCCTGCTCAAGGCCGGTGAGTGGGTGGTGCGCCCGACCGACCTCGACGGCCTGAACCCGCGCCCCGACCTGGCGCCGGACATCGTCAACAACTCCTGGGGCGGCGACGGGTTCGACCCGTTCTACAAGGAGGTCGTGGACTCGTGGCTGGCGGCCGGCATCTTCCCCGCCTTCTCCAACGGCAACGAGGGCCCCGCCTGCGACACCAGCGGCTCGCCGGGCCAGTACCAGAGCGCGTACAGCTCGGGCGCCTTCGACGTCAACAACGCGCTCTACGCGCGCTCCAGCAAGGGCGAGGGTGAGAACGGCGAGATCAAGCCGAACATCGCCGCCCCCGGCGTCAACGTGCGCTCCTCGGTCCCCGGCGGCTACGACAGCTTCACCGGCACGTCGATGGCCTCCCCGCACGTGGCGGCCACGGTGGCGCTGATCTGGTCGGGCTCGCCGGGCCTGCAGGGGAACGTGGCGGCCACCCGGCCGCTGCTGGACGGCACCGCCGTGGACGTCAGCGACACCAGCTGCGGCGGCACCGCGGCCGACAACAACATCTGGGGCGAGGGCAGGCTCGACACCTACGCCGCCGTGCTGGCCGCGCCCGACGAGGGGCTGGGCGACCTGTCCGGCACGGTGACGACCGGCGGCGAGCCGGTGTCCGGCGTGACGGTCACGGTCGCCGGACCGATGCGGCGCACCATGGTCACCGGCGCCGACGGCCGCTACGCCATCCCACGCCTGCTGGCCGGCGAGTACGAGGTCAGCGCGGCCAAGTTCGGCCACGCCACCGCCACCGCCGCCGTCACGATCACCGCCGGTCAGGCCGCGACCGCGGACGTGCCGATGACGGTGCTGCCCACGGGCGTGGTGTCGGGCACGGTCGCCACGGCCGGCACGCCGGAGCCCAACGCGACGGTCGAGGCCGCCGGCACGCCGGTGAGCGCGGTGACCGACGCGTCGGGGCGGTACTCGATGACGCTGCCGCACGGCTCGTACGAGCTGGCGGTCACGCCCTCCTCCCGCTGTTCCAGCGCCGCGACCGCGCCGGTGACGGTGGCCGGTGACGTGACCAGGGACATCGAGCTGCCGCTGCGTGGTGACAACTTCGGCTACACGTGCAGGAGCGGCGCCCAGGAGTACGTGGCGGGCGCCGAGAAGCTGGCGCTGACCGGCGACGACGAGGCCCAGCAGGTGACGCTGCCGTTCCCGGTCCCGTTCTACGGCACCGGGCACACCAGGGCGTGGATCGGCACGAACGGGTTCGTCACGTTCGCCGCCGACCGGGTCACGACCGGCAGCAACAGCCGGCTGCCGGCGTCGGGCACGCCCAACAACGCCGTCTACCCCTACTGGGACGATCTCATCGTGGACGGCCAGGCCGGGATCCACACGGCGGTGACGGGCACGGCGCCGCACCGCGTGTTCGTGGTGGAGTGGCGCAACGTCACCTTCTACAACGAGGGCGCGCAGCGGGTGTCGTTCTCGGCGCTGCTGGGCGAGGACGGCTCGATCGCGTTCCGGTACAAGGACATCGAGAGCGAGCGCGACCGGGGCGGCAGCGCCACGATCGGCGTCGAGAACGCGGCCGGCAACGACGCGCTGCTGTACTCCTACGAGGAGCCGGTGCTGGCGACCGGGCAGGGCCTGACGTTCACGGCCAGCAGGCACGGCCTGGTCACCGGCAAGGTCACCGACGCCAACGACGGCGACCCGATCGGCGGGGCGACGGTGAAGGTGGGCGGCGTGGCCACGTTCACGACCGCCGCGGACGGCACCTTCTACGGGCAGGTGCTGGCCGGCGACTACGAGGTCGTGGTGTCCAGGGAGCACTACGGCACGTTCACCCAGCAGGTCACGGTGGCCGCGACGGCGGTGACGCGGATCGACACGGCGCTGGTCACGGGCCGGGTGAGCGCGTCGGCGGCCGAGCTGACCGTGGTGATGCCCACCGGGTCGAGCCGGACGCGGGCGCTGGAGCTGACGAACCTGGGCTCGCCGACGCCGTACACGGTGACCGGCGAGCCGTGGTTCACGGTGACGCCGGCGGCGGGCGAGCTGGCCAAGGGGCAGGCGGTGAGCCTGAAGGTGGAGCTGTCCGGCGCCGGCGTGGCGCCCGGCACGTTCCGCGAGGGCAAGCTGCTGATCAAGTCGGCCAGCGGCAGGCAGCCCACGATCGAGGTGAAGGTGACGGTCGTGGTGCCCAGGCACCAGGTGGCCATCGACACGGCCGCCACGAGGAACTTCGTGGACGCCGCCGGTGACACCTGGACGCCGGACAAGAAGTACGTCGCGGGGAGCTACGGCTACCTGACCAGCCAGAACCGCACGCAGAGCACGTCCAGGACGATCGCCGGCACGGCGGACCAGGCGCTGTTCAGGACGGCCAGGGAGTCGATGCTGGAGTACCGGTTCGACAACGTGCCGGCCGGGACGTACACGGTCGAGCTGAACTTCGCCGAGATCAGGAACATGCGGATGGGCCAGCGCGTGTTCGACGTCCTGGTGGAGGGGCAGCTCGCGATCCCGGCGCTCGACCTGGCGCTGGAGTCGGGCACGTACACGGCGGTGACCAGGCAGTACACGGTGAAGGTGACCGACGGGCAGCTCAACGTGCGCTTCGCGACCCGGCAGGGCGCGACGATCGTGAACGGGCTGCGCATCTCGGAGCGCTCCGACAAGGCGGCTCCGTAGAACCCGGTCGCGGGCCCGCCTCCGTGGCGGGCCCGCGACATCCGTGAACGCCGCTCATGCGAAGAAGGGAGGCAGGCAACACCTTCAAAGGAGAGATCTGATGCGTAAGCAACTGGCGCTCGCCGCAGTGGTGCTCGGCGCGGGCGCGGTAGTGGCGGCCTCGCCCGCGCAGGCTCACAACCGGGCCGACGGCCCCCGCGTCACCGGCCTGACCACCATGGGCGAGCTGGTGACCTTCGACGCCGGCAACCCGAAGAGCGTGAACCGGATCGGCAGGATCAGCGGCCTCAAGGGTGACACGAAGGTCGTCGGCATCGACTACCGGGTGCAGAACGGCAAGCTGTACGCGGTGGGCGACAAGGGCGGCGTCTACACGGTGGACGGCAGGGCCAGGGCGAGCAAGGTGTCCCAGCTCACCGTGGCGCTGAACGGCCAGACCTTCGGGGTCGACTTCAACCCCGCCGCCAACCGGCTGCGCGTCATCAGCGACACCGGCCAGAACCTGCGGCACAACCTGGACGACCCGAACGGCGCGCCCGCCTCGGGGCAGACCGCCACCGACGGCCCGCTCACCAACCCGCCCGTGCCGCCCGCGACGGCCGGGGCGACCGCGCTCGGCGTGACCGGTGCCGGCTACACCAACAACGACCTCGACGCGGCCACCGCGACCACGCTGTTCGACGTGGACACGACGGCCGACCAGGTCTCGGCGCAGTCTCCCGCCAACGCGGGCAACCTGGCGCCGACGGGCAAGCTGGGCGTGGACGCCGCGGCGGACGCCGGTTTCGACGTCTACAGCCGGCTCAAGAAGGGCGTGACGGTGTCGAACACCGGCTACGCCACGCTCAGGGCGGGCGGAGGGTACCGCTTCTACACGGTGGACGTGCTTACCGGCGCGGCCACGGTGGCTGGAACGTTCCCGTCGGACCGCCAGGTCAGCGACATCGCGGTCCAGCTCGGCTGATCGCGCGACCGCCGCCCCGGGCTACCGCACGCCGGGCGGCTATGTTACTGGTTGGTATATGAGACGCGTACGGCTCCACCGCGACCTGCCGGTGCCGATGCCCGACGGCGTGAGGCTGCTGGCCGACCACTACGCCCCCGCGGGCGGGGAGCGGGCCCCCGTCATCCTGATGCGCTCCCCGTACGGCCGGCGCGGCCTGTTCGGCTGGTACTACGGCCGCGGGTTCGCCCGGCAGGGCTTCCACGTCGTCATCCAGAGCTGCCGGGGCGGTTTCGGCTCCGGCGGCCTGCTCGACCCGCTCGGCGACGAGCACGAGGACGGCCTGGCCACCGTGGCGTGGCTGCGCGCGCAGCCCTGGTACGGTGGCTCGTTCGCGATGTTCGGCCCCTCCTATCTCGGCTACACGCAGTGGGCCGTCGCGCCCTACGCCGGATCGGAGCTCAAGGCCATGGCCCTGCAGATCACCGCCTCCCAGTTCAGGGACGCGGCGTACGTGGGCGGCGCGTTCGCGCTGGAGTCGGCGCTGAGCTGGACCACGCTCACCGACGGCATGTCCCGCCGCTTCGGCGGCAGCACCTCGGTGCTGACCGCGCCCCGGCTCACCCGCAGGGCGGTGCTGTCGGGCCGCCCCGTGGCGGAGCTCGACCTGGCCTCGGCGGGGCGGCCACTGCCGTTCTACCAGGACCTCCTCGCGCATCACGCCGACCCGGCCGTGCCCTACTGGGACAAGCGCGACTTCTCCTCCAAGGTGGGCGAGGTGGAGGCCGCGGTCACCATGCTGGGCGGCTGGTACGACGTGTTCCTGCCCTGGCAGCTCAAGGACTACGCGGCGCTGCGGGCGGCGGGCCGGCGGCCGTACCTGACGATCGGGCCCTGGTACCACATCGACACCCGGCACGGCCGGCCGACGATGGCCGAGGCGTCGGCGTGGTTCCGCGCGCACCTGCTGGGCGACCGCTCGCTGCTGCGCCCCGACCCGGTGCGCATCTACGTGACGGGGGCCGAGGAGTGGCGCGAGCACCCCGACTGGCCGGTGCCCGGCGTGCGCGAGCAGCGCTGGCACCTGCAGCACGGGTCCGGGCTCGGCGTCGAGGGGCCGCTGGAGGCGGAGCCCGACCGCTTCCGCTACCACCCGTCCCATCCGACGCCGTCGCTCGGCGGCCCCGTCCTGCTGGGCGACTCCAGGCCGCGCGACCAGCGGCGGCTGGAGCAGCGCCGCGACGTGCTGGTCTACAGCTCGCCGGCGCTGGAGTCGGACGTGGAGATGGTCGGCCCGGTGCGCGCGGAGCTGTTCGTGCGCTCCAGCACCCCGTCCTCGGACGTGGTGGTGCGGGTGTGCGACGTGCACCCGGACGGGCGCTCCATGAACGTGTGCGAGGGCGTGCGCCGCCTCGTCGGCGGCCCGGACGGGGTACGCCGGGTCGAGGTGGACCTGTGGCCGATGGCGCACCGGTTCCGGCGCGGCCACCGGATCAGGGTGCACGTGGCGGCGGGGGCGTACCCGACGATCGCCCGCAACCACGGCACCGGCGGCCCGCTCGGCGCGGCCGGCACGATGGCGCCCGCCGACGTCGAGGTCTTCCACTCCCCCGGCCATCCCTCCGCCGTGGTGCTGCCGCTGTGCGCGCCGCACGCTTGATGTCGCTGGTCCTGCTGCTGCAGGGCCGGGGCGGGATGACGGCGGCCGAGCTGGCCAGGGAGCTGGAGGTCTCCGAGCGCACGGTGCACCGCGACGTGCTGGCGCTGTCGGAGGCGGGGGTGCCGGTCTACGCCGACCGGGGGCGGGGCGGCGGCTACCGGCTGCTCGACGGCTACCGCACCCGGCTGACCGGGCTGGACAGGGCCGAGGCGGAGGCGCTGTTCCTGTCGGGGGTGCCGGCGGCGCTGCGCGAGATGGGGCTGCAGGACGTGGCGGCCACGGCGCGGCTGAAGGCGGCCGCCGCGCTGTCGCCCGCGCTGCGCGACGCCCCGGTGACCGCCGCGCAGCGCTTCCACCTGGACGCGCCCGGCTGGTTCGCGGGCGGCGACCCGCCGCCGGCCACGCTGGCGCCGCTGGCCAGGGCCGTGTGGCGGGACCGGCGTGTCTCGGCCGTCTACAAGGACAGCCCGCGGGTGCTGGAGCCGTACGGGCTGGTGCTCAAGGCGGGGGTCTGGTACCTGGCGGCGCGGCACCGGACCCGCTTCCTGATCTTCCGGGTGCACCGGTTCGGCGAGATCTCCGTGCTGGAGGAGCAGTTCGACCGGGATCCCGGCTTCGACCTGGCGGCCTTCTGGGCCGAGCAGGCGGCGCGGTTCACCCGGTCGCTGCTGCGCGAGGTGGTCACGCTGCGGCTCAGCGAGCGGGGGCAGCGGATGTTGCGGCACGTCGCCGACCCGGCGGCGCTGGAGGACGCGCTGGCCTCGCTCCAGCCCGACGGGACCGTGCGGCTGGCGGTGGAGTCGGTGCCGGTGGCGTTCTCGCAGGTGCTGCGGTTCGGGCCGGAGGCGGAGGTGCTGGACCCGCCGGAGCTGCGGGCGATGGTCGCCGAGGCCGCCGCCCGCATGACCCGCCTCTACCGGTAGTCCTCCCAGGCGCGCTCGCCGTCCTTCTCCCGCACCTCGGTGATGTAGCTCCACACGCGCGGGCGGCTGCCGTCCACGTCGGTCACGCCGTACGCCTGGGCCAGCTCCTCACTTGAGACCGACCTGCCGGACCAGCGCCGCCTGTCCGGGTCCAGGGCCAGGGCCGCCACGCCCCTGCCCAGGTAGGCGGGGGTCTCGGAGACCATCCAGCTCGGGTCCGCCTCGGCCTCGCGCCAGTTGTCCTCGGTGACGCCGAAGTTGTCCAGCATGGCCTCCGAGCGCAGGAAGCCCGGCGTGACGGTCAGCCCGGTGCCCCCGTGCGGGCGCAGCTCGTTCGACCAGGCGAAGCCCAGCCGGTTGACCGACATCTTGGCCAGGTCGTAGTAGACGTTCTCCCGGTAGCGGCTCTGGTTGAACTCCCAGGTGCCGTCGGTGACCTCGACCACCAGGCCGCCCTCGTGCCCGATGAGCAGCGGCAGCAGGTGGCGGGCGCTGATGAGGTGGGTGTCGACGGCCAGCCGCAGCAGCCGCAGCCCCTTGTCCTGGTCGTGCTCCCAGACGGGCGTGTTCCACGACCAGAGGTGGTCGCCGCCCCACACGTCGTTGACCAGCACGTCGAGCCGGCCCTGCTCGCCGCGTACGCGCTCGGCCAGGGCCGCGACCTGGTCCGGCTCCAGGAAGTCGGTCCGCACCGGGATGCCGGCGCCGCCGGCCGCGGTGACCAGCTCGGCCGTCTCCTCGATGGTCTCCGGCCGGTTCATCTCCGAGCGCCCCTCCCGGGTGCTGCGGCCGGTGCAGTAGACGGTCGCGCCGGTCGCGCCCAGCGCCACCGCGATGCCCCGTCCCGTTCCGCGGGTCGCGCCCGCCACCAATGCGATCATGCGGCCCAGCGTGCCCGGCAAAGCCGACACCTCATGTCATGTTTTTCGGCGAACCCCTGTGATAAGTAGGGAATTACTATGAACGGCGAATTCGAGCTCCGCGGGGTCAACCACGTCGCGCTGGTCTGCTCGGACATGAAGCAGACCGTCGACTTCTACTCCGGCGTGCTGGGCATGCCGCTGATCAAGACCATCGAGCTGCCGATGGGCTGGGGGCAGCACTTCTTCTTCGACTGCGGGGGCGGCAACGCGCTGGCGTTCTTCTGGTTCCCCGACGCGCCCGACGGCGTGCCCGGCGTGTCGGCGCCGAAGAACCTGCCCGACCGCGGCGAGCTGCTGTCGGCCGTCGGCTCGATGAACCACCTCGCCTTCGACGTGCCGCCGGAGAAGATCGAGGAGTACCGCGACCGGCTGATCGCCAAGGGCATCGACGTGGGCGTGCTGCTCAACCACGACGACAGCGAGTTCGGCGTGGCGCCCGAGCCGCACGACGGGGTGTTCGTCAGGTCGATCTACTTCAAGGACCCCGACGGGATCCTGGTCGAGTTCGCCGCCTGGACCCGGCAGGTCGGCCGGCCCGGCGACGTGCGGCACGAGCCCAGGACCGCGGCGGACCGGACCGTGTGATGGCGCGCCTGCGCCGGGTGCCGCGGGAGGAGATGACCGACCCGGTCGTCGCGTTCTTCCACGACCGGCTGATCCTGCCCGACGGCTCCGGCACGGCCACCGGCTCGCCGGGCGACTGGTGGGAGGTCTTCGCGCTCGACCCGAAGATCTTCCGGCACTGCGTCAAGGGTTTCGAGCTCTACCGCGGCACCGCGCTGGACCCGGTGCTGCGCGAGCTGGGGCAGGTCAGGGCCGGGTGGGCGCGGCAGAGCCAGTTCGTCTACTCCCAGCACTGCAAGCAGCTGCGGGCGCTCGGCGTGCCGGAGGAGAAGGTGCAGGCGGTCGCGCACTGGGCGGTCAGCGACCTGTTCGACGAGCCGGAGCGGGCGGTGCTGGCCTACACCGACGCGCTGGTGCTGGACGGCGGGCGGGTGCACGACGAGGTGTTCGGCGCGCTCCGGCGGCACCTGCCCGACGAGCAGATCCTGGAGCTGACGTACGTGACGTGCCTGTACGAGATGCACGCCACGATGGCGCGGGCGCTGCGGCTGGAGTTCGACGACCGGCCGGACCCGATCGTGGAGGTGCCGGCGCCCGACGGGTACGGCGCCCGGGACATCGCCGAGGACCTGACCATTCGTCGCGAGTAATCGACCGCCCGCCGATCGGCGATCCCGTTCACCGGCGCCCCTCGTTAGAGTCTCGGCTGGTCCGCGTGGCGCGCCTGTCTCAGATAGCGAGATTTCATCTCGACATTTAGGCCAAACCGTAACATCGCGGACATTGGGTTTAATATCCCCGAAAAGCTAACCTCCCTCCATTGACACACACGTCAGGACCCGGTCAACAGCCGGGTCCTGATCCGTTCATCGGAGGGACGATGACTACCGGGGAACCCGGGCAGCCACGCACCGACCGCAGCCCGTGGAACTGGCTGCTGGTCGTACCGATCGTGCTGCCGTTGCTGACGTTCCTGTTCAACGCCGACGAGCCTCGCCTGCTGGGCTTCCCGCTCTTCTACTGGCTCCAGATGGCGTTCATCGTGGTGGGCGTCGTGACCACGACCATCGTCTACAGGATGACCAAGTGAGCGGGCACACGACCGAGCTGGTCGTCTTCATCGTGCTGTTCCTGATCGTCAGCGGCATGGGCTTCGTGGCCTCGCGCTGGCGGCGGCCCAACGACCTGGCCAGCCTGAACGAGTGGGGCCTGGGCGGGCGGAGCTTCGGCTCCTGGATCACCTGGTTCCTGATCGGCGGCGACCTGTACACCGCCTACACCTTCGTGGCGGTGCCCGCGCTGGTGTTCAGCTCCGGGGCGCTGGGGTTCTACGCCCTGCCGTACACCGTCGTGGTGTACCCGCTGGTGTTCCTGGTGCTGGCCCGGATGTGGTCGGTCTCGCACGTGCACGGGTTCGTCACGCCGGCCGACTTCGTCAGGGCCCGGTTCGGGTCGCCGACGCTGGCGCTGGTGATCGCGATCACCGGGCTCGTCGCGACGATGCCGTACATCGCGCTGCAGCTCGTCGGCATCGAGGCCGTGCTCAAGGCGATGGGCATCACCGGGCACCTGCCGATCATCATCGCGTTCGCGATCCTGGCCGCCTACACCTACCAGTCCGGCCTGCGCGCGCCCGCGCTGATCGCGTTCGTCAAGGACGCGCTCATCTACATCGTGATCCTGGCCGCGGTGATCTACATCCCGTCGAGGCTGGGCGGCTGGGACTCGATCTTCGACGCGGCCAAGGCCAAGTTCGACGCGAGCCCGGCACCGGGCGACGGCCACATCCTCAACGCCAACAACCAGCTCCAGTACATCACGCTGGCGTTCGGCTCGGCGCTGGCGCTGTTCCTGTACCCGCACAGCCTCACCGGCGTGCTCGCCTCCAAGAACCGCAACGTCATCAAGCGGAACATGTCGGCGCTGCCCGCCTACAGCCTCGTGCTGGGCCTGATCGCGCTGCTCGGCTTCATGGCCATCGCGGCGGGCACCAAGCCGGTCACGGCCAACGGCAAGACCGACACGAACACGATCGTGCCGGTGCTGTTCGACCAGATGTTCCCCGACTGGTTCACCGGCGTGGCGTACGCGGCCATCGGCATCGGCGCCCTCGTCCCGGCGGCGATCATGTCGATCGCGGCGGCGAACCTGTTCACCCGCAACATCTACCGCGAGTACCTCAACAAGAACGCCACCGACGCCCAGGAGGCCAACGTCTCCAAGCTGGTGTCGCTGGTGGTCAAGGTGGGCGCGGTGCTGTGCATCCTGCTGCTCGACCCGCAGTTCTCGATCGACCTGCAGCTCATCGGCGGCGTGATCATCCTGCAGACGCTGCCGTCGGTGGGACTGGGCCTCTACACGCGCTGGTTCCACAAGGGCGGCCTGATCGCGGGCTGGGCGGCCGGTCTGTCGGCGGGCATGTGGATGTTGTACCTCATCCCGAACCCGGCCAACGGCAAGGCGCACTTCGGCGGCTCGGCGTTCCCGCTGTCGAACTTCGGCTTCGACACCAAGATGACGATCTACGCCGGGTTCCTGGCGCTGGCCGTCAACCTGGTGGTGGCCGTCCTCGGCACGATGATCTTCAAGGCCGTCAAGGTGGCCGACGGCGAGGACGCCACCGCCCGCGACGACTACTTCGTCGACGAGGGCGACCCGAAGGTCAAGGACCTGGACCTCACCGGATCCCACTGACCCTCTCACCGCCGCGGCCCGTCCCCTTCCGGGGGCGGGCCGCGCGGTCATTCCCGGGCCGGATAACCGGGGTTGGCCACCTCCAGCTTCGCGCGCACCGCCCGCTCCAGGACCGCCAGGAGGGCGTCGTCGTCGGCCAGGCGGCCCTCGCGGACGGCCGCGGCCAGCTCGGCGTCGTCCGCCACGCCGAGCGCGGCCAGGCCTTCCGCGTGCCGCTCGGCCTGGGCGGGGCCGAGCTCGATCTCCCGCTCGACCATGCCGAGCACGTTGATGGCCACGCGGGTGTGGTAGCGGACCCGGCCGTCCACGGCCGGGAGCACGTCGGTCTCGAGGAAGTCGCGGACGGCGGCGACCAGCTCGGCCGCGGTGGGGACGTCGTGCGGAGCGTTCACAGCTCCTCCTTAGCAGAGTGGGAGCCTGCTCCCAAGGCGAAATCGTTCCCGCGCCGGAGGAATCGGCGCAGATCGCGGGTGAGGGTGGGGGCATGGACATCAGAGCCCTCGTGGCCGCGGGCCTCGCGTTGTCGGCGGCGCTCGCGCCCGCCGTCGCCACAGCCGAGACGTCCGCAGGGCAGACGCCTGCGCGCGTCACCGCCATCGGGGCCTCCGCTGGGGAGGCGCGGGCGACCGCCGGTGCGTTCGTGGTGGCGGCGCACGAGTGTGCCCGTGCCACGGCCCGGTGCGACGGCACGGTGAGTGTGCCGCTGAACTGGAGCGACCCCTCCTCGGAGCGCATCGAGGTCGCCTTCGCCTGGCTCCCCGCCACCGGACGCGCCACCGGACGCGCGACCGGCACCGTCGTGGCCAACCCTGGCGGCCCCCTGCCCGCGCTGCCGGCCCTGCCGCGCGTGCGGGAGGCGCTCGGCCCCGTGCTGGAGCAGCACAACCTGCTCGTCGTCGACCCGCGCGGCCTGGGCAAGTCGTCGCCGCTGCGATGCCCGGGGCTGAAGCTCACCGAGCCGGACACGATCGCCGCCTGCGCCGCCCGCCTGGGGCCGAGGATCGGTTTCTACACCGCCGACCAGGCCGCGCACGACCTCGACGCGGTACGCCGCGCGCTCGGCGCCGGCCCCGTCACCTTCTACGGCAACTCCTACGGCACCGTGTACGCCCAGGCGTACGCCGCCCGCCACCCCGAGGGCCTGGCCGCGGCGTTCCTGGACAGCACGACGATCACCTCACCCGGCGGCTACGCGCTGTGGCCGATGCGCTCCAGGCCGGACCTCATGGGCTTCGTCTGCGAGCGTTCCCGTGCCTGCCGCGCCCTGCCCGGCGGCCCCGGACGCACCTACGCGCGGCTGGTGGCGCGCCTGCGCGAGCACCCCGACCCCGAGGTGCCCCTCCTCGCCCTCCGGAGCGTGGAACGGATGACCGAGCCGGTGTTCGGCCGGGAGGCCAACGCCGCCGCCACCGCCTACCTGGCCGGCGACCCCGAGCCGCTGCGGCGGCTGGCCCGCGTGCTGAAGGGCGCTCCCGCCCAGCCGGTCGAGGGCCCCGAGTGGGCCGGTTACCTGGCCTACCGCTGCGGCGACGGGGCCTTCCCCTACGACCGGGACGCGAGCCCCGGGGAGCGGCTGGCGCAGCTCGGGCGGTACCACGAGCGGGAGCGGCCGCTGGCGCCGTACACGCCCGCCGATCTCGGTCTGGACGTGCGGTCCGGGCTGGAGTTCTGCGTGAACTGGCCGACGCCGCGCCACAGCCCCGTGCTGCCGCCGCGGGCGGCCCTGCCCGCCATGCCGGTGCTGGTGGCGGGCGGGGACTTCGACACCCAGACGCCCGCCGAGGTGGCCCGCGCGATGCGCGCCTTTCCCCGGGCGACGTTCGTGCGGGTCCCGTTCGGGACGCACAGCCTCGCCTGGGGCGCCGGGGAGGCCGGGGAGTGCGTCCGTACGATGCTGCGGTCGTTCGTGACCGATCACCGGGTGCCGCGGGAGCGGTGCGGCGCGGAGAACTACCGGGCGGCCGGAGCCTTCCCCCGGTCCCTGGACGAGGTCGAACCGGTGCCGGCCGCGGACCTGGACGCGGGGCCTGGCGCGGGACCGGACGCGGGGCCGGGCGCAGGACCGGACGTGGGGCTGGATGTGGGGCGGCGGCGGGTGCTGGCGGCCGTGTACGCCACCGCAGCCGACGCCGTGGCGCGCCGCAACCCGTACAACCTCGTCCACGCCCGGCTGACGACCCAGCCCGGGCTGCGAGGCGGGCAGGTCGCCTTCGGGAACGGAACCATCGACCTGGACCGGGCCGCCTTCGTGCCCGGGGTGGCGGTGAGCGGCCGGATCACGCTCGCGCCGGACGGCAGGGCCACCGCCTCCCTCGGCGTCACGGAGGCGGGAGTACCGGGCGGCGCGGCGCACCGGATCGAGCTGGAGTGGGAGGCGTTCACCGCGCGGGAGCGGCCCGCGCTGTCCGGCTCCTTCGACGGGACGCGGTTCGAGGCCCGCGAGCGACGCTGATCGCCGCAGCCCCACAACCCCCGGGGGGGAGCGAGCCCGGCGCCCCGTGACCCGGCATATCCCCCGGCAAGCCGTGACCCGACACGTCCCCCCGCCACCCCGAGACCCGACATGTCCCCCCGGCGAGCCGGGGGGACATGTCGCCCTTATCAGCATCGGATCATGTACCGGCTAGTCTGCGCACATGCACACTCAGTCCCCCCTCGAACCGGCTCACGTGCTCGGACCCCGCCTCATCAAGGCCGAGCTCTTCGTCGTGATGTCGGTCTCGCTCGGCGCCAGCGCGCTGGTGGCGCTCGTGCGGCTGATCGGGTCGCTGACGGCGCCGCGCGAGCTCAAGGGCCAGCAGGCGGTGCTCGTCGGGTCCATGGCGCCCGGCAGGCCCTGGCTGGACCTGGCGTTGCAGCTCGTGCAGATCGCGATCGCGGTGGCACCGGTGGGGCTGGTGGCGTACCTGATGGTGCGCTCGGGCGAGTCGTTGCGGACGATCGGCGCGGACTTCCGCCGCCCGGGCGGCGACCTGGCGCGCGGCGCGCTGCTCGCCGCCGCGATCGGCGGGTCCGGGCTGGCGTTCTACCTGGTGGTGTGGGCGGCGGGCGTGAACCTGACGGTCGTGCCCGGGGCGCTGCCGCAGGAGTGGTGGCAAGTGCCGGTGCTGCTGCTGGCCGCCGCGCAGAACGGGGTGCTGGAGGAGGTCATCGTCGCCGGGTACCTGCTGCACCGGCTGGGGCAGGCCGGGTGGACGCCGTGGAAGGCGGTGGTGGTGTCGTCGCTGCTGCGCGGGTCGTACCACTTGTATCAGGGTTTCGGTGGGTTCGTCGGGAACGTGGTGATGGGGCTGGTGTTCGGGCGGGCCTACCAGAAGTGGGGGCGGTCGATGCCGCTGATCATGGCGCACACGCTCATCGACGCCGTCGCCTTCGTCGGGTACGCCTTCCTGCGCGGCCGGGTGAGCTGGCTGCCCTGAACCGTTGACCGGCGCCCGGCTTTCGGGTTGGGTTCGAATCATGAGCTTCGCGGTCCCTGACAGCGTCCGGCCGGTACGCGACGCCGTGCACGCGTTCATGACCGAGCGGGTCGAGCCCGCCGAGCCCGTGCTGCACGCGGGCGGGCCGGCGGCCGCGGCGGCGCTGGACGAGTTGCGCGCCCAGGCCAGGAAGGAGGGCCTGTGGGCCCTCGGCCATCCGCGCGAGCTGGGCGGCGGCGGCCTGCCGTTCCTCGACTACGTCTACGTCAACGAGGTGCAGGGGCGCAGCGAGTACGGGCAGCTCGCGCTGGGCACGTACACACTGCAGGACTCTCTGATGCTGCACGAGCACGCCTCGCCCGAGCAGCGCGAGCGGTTCCTGGAGCCGCTGGTGCGCGGCGACATCTCGCCCAGCTTCGCGATGACCGAGCCGGGCGTCTCCAGCAGCGACCCCACGCAGATCAGCACGCACGCCGAGCTCGACGGCGGCGAGTGGGTGATCAACGGGCACAAGTGGTTCACGACCGGCGCGTCGCGGGCGGCGTACACGACCGTGATGTGCAGGACCGAGCAGGACGCGCCGCCGCACCTGGCGTTCTCCATGATCGTGGTGCCGACCGACACGCCGGGGTACACGATCGTCAGGGAGACGCCGGTGCTGGGCCTGGACGGGGCGCACTGCGAGGTGCGCTACGACGACGTCCGCGTCCCGGCGTCGAGCCTGCTCGGCGAGCGCGGGAAGGGCTTCGTCATCGCGCAGCGGCGGCTCGGGCCCGGGCGAATCTTCCACTGCATGCGCTGGCTGGGGCAGGCGCAGCGGGCCTTCGACCTGATGTGCCTGCGGCTGCACGAGCGCACGGCGTTCGGGCAGCCGCTGGCGGCCAAGCAGCTCATGCGGCAGCACGTGTTCGACTCCTACACCGAGATCCAGTCCGCGCGGCTGCTCACGCTGCACGCCGCCGAGGCGATCGACCGGGGCTCGGAGGCCCGGGTCGAGATCGGGGCGATCAAGGTGGTGGGCGCGCGCATGCTGCACAACGTGATCGACCGGGCCATCCAGGTGTACGGCGCCGCGGGCCTGACGCCCGACACGCCGCTGGACCGCATGTACCGGCACGCGCGGGCCGGGCGCATCTACGACGGCCCCGACGAGGTGCACATCGACTCCGTGGGGCGGCGGATCCTGGGCGAGTACGCGGCGGGCGGCTCCTGGGAGTTCGGCCTGCGATGACCGCCAGGCACATCACCGCCAGGCACATCACCGGCCAAGAGGTGGCTCGATGAACGACCGGGACACGATCGTCCGCGAGGCGTTCGGGGACGAGGCGGCGATCGAGGCCGCCGTCCGGCTGCCCGGCGGGGCCTCGCGGGAGACGTGGGCGCTGGACGTGAGCACGCCCGGCGGCGGCAGGCACGAGCTGATCCTGCGGCTCGACTCCCCTGGCGCCGCGCCGGAGGCCGGCGCGGGCCTGGCCGCGGAGGCGCGGCTGATGCGGGCCGCGGCCGGGGCCGGGGTGCCGGTGCCGCGGATCATCGCCTGCGGGGAGACGTACATCCTCATGACCCGCGTCCCCGGCGAGACGATCCCGCGCAAGATCCTGCGCGACGACGCCTACGCGGCCGCCAGGCCGCGGCTGGCGCGGCAGTGCGGCCAGGCGCTGGCCGCCATCCACCGCATGCCCCTGTCGGCGCTGCAGCCGCCGGCGCCGCCGGACGAGCGGCAGGCCGAGCCGCAGGACCCGCTGCTGCAGTGGCGGGAGGTGCTCGACCAGCTCGGCGAGCCGCACCCGGTGTTCGAGCTGGCGCTGCGGCGGCTGGCGGCCACGCGCCCGCGCGGCCGGCGGCATACGGTCGTGCACGGCGACTTCCGCAACGGCAACCTCATCGTCGGGCCGGAGGGCATCAGGGCGGTGCTCGACTGGGAGCTCGCGCACGCGGGCGACCCCCTGGAGGATCTCGGGTGGCTGTGCGTGAAGGCGTGGCGGTTCGGCTCGCCGCTGCCGGTGGGCGGGTTCGGCGGCTACAGCGACCTGGTGCACGCCTACGAGGAGGCCGGCGGGCAGGCCGTCGATCGTGACGCGCTGCGCTGGTGGGAGACGTTCGGCGTGCTCAAGTGGGGCGTCATCTGCGTCATGCAGACGATGCGGCACCTGCGCGGCGGCGCCCGCTCGGTGGAGCTGGCCGCGATCGGGCGGCGGGTGTGCGAGAACGAGTGGGACCTGCTGCGGCTGCTGCGCGAGCGGCCGGAGCACCCGCTGCCGGGCGTGCGCTGGTGAACGCGCCGGGGCCCGTCCGCGGTGGGGCTCCTGACCGGCGCGGGGCCGCGGGTGCTCAGGCGTGCCCGGCTCCCGCGTTCCAGGAGGTGAGCGCGCCGGCGATCACGTCCACCAGGCTCTCCACCACCTGGTCGCGGTCCACCTCCTGATGGTCGAGCCACCAGTCGCCGGTCGTCTGCACCATGCCGACGAACGCGTGCCCGAGGACCTGGGCGCGCGTCGGGTCGGGCACCACCCGCTCGGCGGCCAGCACCCCGCCGAGCTCCTCTCCCAGGCTGCGCACCAGCGAGGTCATGTGGGAGCGGATCCTGCTGTCCTCGGCGCCCGCCCGGTGGAACAGGAACCGGTAGAGGTTGAGGTTGGCGGAGATCAGGTCGAGGTAGACGCCGATGGCCGCCCTCGCCCTGCCGCGCAGGTCGGCTCCGGTCGCGGCGAACCCGGGGCGGAGCTGGGCGATGACGGTGCGCACGTGGCGGTCGGCCAGGGCCTGGTAGAGGCCGTGTTTGTCGCCGAAGTGGCGGTAGAGGACGGGCTTGGTGATGCCCGCCTCGGCGGCGATGGCCGCCATCGACACGCCGGGGCCCTGGTGCATGATGACCCGGTCGGCCGCGTCGAGCAGCGCCCTGCGCCGATCCGGATCCCGCCCGCTCACAGGTCCAGGATAGATCGCCGGCGGGGCCGGGGCAGCGCCGAGAGCACCAGGAGGGCGCCGATGAGCGCGTACAGGCCGCTGATGCCGGCCAGGGTGCCGGGCGGCTCGGCGAGCTCGGCCCACGGCGCGCCGCCCGGCGGCGACCACGGCAGGCCGCCGGTGCGCGCCCACGGCAGGGTGGCCGCCAGGCCCATCGCGGCGTCCAGGTCGAGGGCGAACAGGACGCCGGCCGCCATCAGCGGTACCCCGCAGCCGAGCGCGGCGGCGGGCCAGGCGGACAGCAGCGTGACGATGACGGCCACCGCCGCCAGGTAGGCCAGGCCGGTGGGGGCCGGGGCGAAGGCGGCGTGGCCGGTGCGCAGGCAGCGGGCGGCTGCCTCGGTGAGGTAGTAGACGGGGGCGAGGGCGGCCAGGCCCGCCGCGGCTGCCAGGAGGGAGCGGGGGCGGCGGTCGCGCTTCACATCGGCACACCTTACGCCGGGGGCGGCCGGGTCCGGGCCGATATCCGATCTTCCGCAGGCGGGCGCCGGATGAATCATGGACGCAAGGGGACAAGTGGTCCGGCGTGCATGGATTGCTTGCACGCACCGGTACCCGTCCGAGCTGTCGGGCGGCCGGCGGCAGCGGGTCGCCATCGCCCGCGTGCTGGCCCCCGGCCCCCGGCTGGTGGTCTGCGACGAGGCGGTGAGCGCGCTGGACGTCTCCACGCAGAGCCAGATCGTCAACCTGCTGGCCGGCCTGCGGGGCTCGACCGGGATGAGTTACCTGTTCATCACCCCCGACCTGCGGATCGTCCGGCACCTGTCGCACCGGATCGCCGTGCTGCGCGCCGGGCGGCTGGTGGAGCCGGCGCCGGCGGGCTGCTGTTCGGCTCGCCGAAGCATCCGTACACGCGGGCGCTGCCGGCGGCGAGCCCGGCCACCCACCCGGACGGGCGGGAGCGGCGCCGGGCGCGGCGGCAGGGGCACCGGGCCGACCGCAAGGAGCTGCCCGTCCCGCGGGGCGGGACGGGCTGCCCGTTCCGGAGCCGGTGCTCCAGCGTCATGGAGGTGTGCACACGCTCGCTCCTCCGCTGCGGCGGCTCGGCGGACGGCAGCGAGGTCGCCTGTCACCTCTACGACTGAGCCAGGCGCAGCAGCAGGTCCTTCACCTCCGTGGCCGCGTACTGCGGCCTGGCCCGCGCACCTGCCGGGGCCGGGCCGGAGCAGAGCAGGACGGGCGCGTCGGCCGGGTCGGCGGGCAGGAGGCCGTGGGAGCCGCGCACGGCGCGGGCGCCCGCGTCGAGGCCGACGACGCTCATGACGTAGCGCAGGCCCGCCTTCTTGCGCAGCAGCGCCAGCCCGGCCCGCCGCCTGGCCGCGCCGGGGGCGGCCGGGTCGAAGAAGAGCTCGGCCGGGTCGTAGCCGGGCTTGCGGTGGATCTCGACGACGCGGGCGAAGTCGGGGGCGCGGGCGTCGTCGAGCCAGTAGTAGTAGGTGAACCAGGCGTCGGGCTCGGCGAGCAGGACCAGCTCGCCCGAGCGCGGGTGGTCCAGGCCGTGCGCGGCCTTGCCGTCCTGGTCGAGCACGGTGGCGACGCCCCCGATCGAGGCGCACAGCTTGGCCACGGCCGGCACGTCGGCGGGGTCGCGGACGTAGACGTGCGCGATCTGGTGGTCGGCCACGGCGAACGCGCGCGAGGTCCACGGGTCCAGGTACTCCATGCCGTCCTGGGTGTGCACGCGCAGCAGCCCGTCGGCGCGCAGGGCGCGGTTGACGTCCACGGGGCGGGAGACGTCGGTGATGCCGTACTCCGACAGCACCACCGTGGTCCGGTCCGACGCCGCGTCCAGCAGCGGGGCCAGCACGGTGTCGAGCTCGGCCGCCGCCGCGGCGGCGCGGGGGTCGGAGGGGCCGTGGCGTTGCAGGTCGTAGTCGAGGTGCGGCACGTAGACGAGCGTCAGGTCGGGGTCGTGGGCGGCCATGACGTGCTCGGCGGCCCGGCAGATCCAGGCGGACGACGCGATGCCGGCGCCCGGCCCCCAGTAGCTGAACAGCGGGAACGCGCCGAGCTTCGCGGTCAGCTCGTCGTGCAGCCCTGGCGGGTCGGTGTAGCAGTCGGGGTCCTTGCGGCCGTCGGCGCGGTAGATGGGGCGGGGCGTGACGGTCCAGTCGACGTCGGCGCCCATGGCGTACCACCAGCACACGTTGGCCACCGTGTAGCCGGGCCGGTCGCGGCGCGCGGCCTGCCACAGCTTCTCGCCGCCGACCAGCGCGTTGTGCTGGCGCCAGAGCAGCACCTCGCCGAGGTCGCGGAAGTACCAGCCGTTGCCCACGATCCCGTGCCCGGACGGCGGCAGGCCCGTCAGGAACGTGGACTGCGCCGAGCAGGTGACCGCCGGCAGCACGGTGCCGAGCCCGGCCTGGAAGCCGCCCGCGGCGAGCGCGCGCAGGCGCGGCATGTGGGCCAGCAGTCTCGGGGTCAGCCCCACCACGTCAAGGACCAGCAGCTTGCTCATGCCGTCACTCCGAGGTCGCGCAGTTGCGTGCGGGCGAAGTCGAGCTCGTCGGCGATGCCGTCGGCGAGCTGTTGCGGGGTCTGCGGGCGCAGCGCTGGCGGCAGCACGCCCCAGGTGTAGGTCTCCACGTCGTAGTGGTCGCACAGCGGCTCGGGCCCGCCGGTCAGCTCCTTGAGCGCCTCGCGCAGCACCGGCGTGGTGGTGGTCAGGGGCGGGGCGGGCTCGGCGTGCAGCGGCACGTGGTAGTGCACCCGCCACGGCCCGGGCAGGCCGCGGGCGAACGCCTCGTCCAGGTCGTCGGCCGCGCCGCCGTGCGGGTTGCGGGTCTGGTGCAGGAAGCGGGGCTCGGCGTACTCGCGCAGCGCCCGCGGGTCGGCGCTCTCCAGGGCGGCCGAGACCTGGACCTTGACGATCGGCAGGCCCTTCGCCCGCAGGGCCTTCAGCGCGACGGCGGGCTGCTCCCACGCGCAGGCCAGGTGGGCCAGGTCCAGGCAGATGCCGAGCCGCCCGGTGTCGGCGCGGGCCAGGTGGGTGATCGCGTGCCCGGTCGTCTCCACGACGCAGCCCGGCTCGGGCTCGAACGCCACCCGCACCACCCGCCCGGTCTCCGACTGGACGGCGGCCAGCCCGGCGGCGAGCTGGTCGAGGCGGCGGGCCGCCTGGTCGGCCATGGCGGTGTTCCAGGGGTCGCGCCAGCCGAGCGGCAGGGTGGAGACCGACCCCCGGGCGGCGTCGTCGGGGAGCAGGTCGGCCAGGATGCGGGCCAGGTCGAACGTGTACGACAGCCGCTCCCTGGTGGTCCAGTCGGGGCGGTAGACGGCGTGCTTGACGACCGGGTCGTGGAAGGAGCGGTACGGGAAGCCGTTCAGCGTCACGACCTCCAGGCCCCGCGCGGTCAGCTCCCCGCGCAGCTTGGCGCGCAGGCCGGGATCGGCGGCCAGGACCTCGGCGACGGGCGCGGCCAGCCACAGCCCCAGCCCCAGCACGTCGCTGCCGAGCCGTTCCCTGACCGGGACCGCGTACGTGTCGAACTGGGCGATGATGCCGTCGAGGTCCTCGGCCGGGTGCACGTTGGTGCAGTAGCCGAGGTGCAGCGTCGTGCCGGAGCGGTGCCGCAGCCGCATCACTCGCCGCCGCGCTTGATGGAGCTGCCGGCGAACGTGGGCTCGGCCGCTCCGGTGACGCCGGTCAGGTCGAGGCGGCCCGACTGGCCGTAGAACTCCACGGGGTTGCGCCACATGACCTGGTCCACGTCGTCCTCGCCGAACCCGGCGGCCAGCATCGCCTCGGCGGTCGCCAGGGTGAGCAGCGGGTCGGAGACGCCCCAGTCGGCGGCCGAGTTGACCAGCACGCGCTCGGTGCCGTACTTGCGCAGCAGCTCGACCATGCGCGGCGGCGACATCTTGGTCTCGGGGTAGATGGAGAAGCCCGTCCAGCAGCCGGTGCCGTGCACGAGGTCGATGGTGACCTCGTTGAGGTGGTCGACGGCGACGCGGCCGGGCTCGATGCCGGAGGCCTTGACGAGGTCCAGCGTGCGGCGGGTGCCGGCGGCCTTGTCGCGGTGCGGGGTGTGCACCAGCGCGGGCAGCTCGTGCTCGACGGCCAGGGCGAGCTGGCGTTCGAAGGCGTCGTCCTCCTCGGGGGTCATGGAGTCGTAGCCGATCTCGCCGACCGCGACCACGCGGTCCTTGTCCAGGTAGCGGGGCAGCAGGTCGAGGACGGGGCGGCAGCGCGGGTCGTTCGCCTCCTTGGGGTTGAGCGCGATCGTGGCGTGGTGGGCCACGCCGAACTGGGCGGCCCGGTACGGCTCCCAGCCGAGCAGCGAGTCGAAGTAGTCGGCGAACGAGCCGGGGCCGGTGCGCGGCTGGCCCAGCCAGAAGGACGGCTCGACGACGGCCGTGATCCCGGCGGCGGCCATGCGCGCGTAGTCGTCGGTGGTGCGCGAGGTCATGTGGATGTGCGGGTCGAAGATGCGCATCAGGTCTCCTCGATGGGCAGGTCGCCGGTGGAACGGCTGGTGAGACGGCTGAGCAGGGCCGCGGCGTCGCCGGGCACGGGCCGGCCGGCCGCCTCCCGCTCCTCGGCGAACGCGGCCAGCATGGCGGCCAGCTCGGCGTCCGCCCGCTCCTCCAGCCGGTCCACCTCGGCCAGCGGGACCCCCGTGAACACGCACTTGAGCACCGCCTGCCGCCAGGCCGCCTGGTCGAGGTGGGCGGCGTACGGGCCGAGGGCGGCGGCCAGCAGGCGGGCGTCGTTGGTGCGGATGGCGTCGAGCAGGAGGGGCACCGCGTCCCGGCCGATGGGGAGCAGGGGCAGGGCCTTGAGCACGGCGCGTTTCTCGTCGGCGTCGCCGTGGTGGTAGAGGTCGCGGGCCTCGGCGGCGACGCGGCCGGGTGGCAGCGCCGACAGCAGCAGGGCCCTGGCGGCCTCGTCGGCCGTCCAGCCGGGCGCGCCGGGCAGCGGGGCCCGGCCGGCGCGTCTTCCCGCGGCGGCGAACGAGCGGGTGACGGTGGCGGGGCTGGCCAGCGCCTCGTCCAGCCAGGCGCCGTTCGGGGTGTCGCGCAGTGCGGCGTGCAGCCGCTCGGGTGGCATCACGTTCCGCCTCCTTCGGATTCCCGCCCGGCCGGGCGGGCGGAGGCTCGTTCGGCGTCGCGGAGGAAGGCGAGGGAGCGGGCGGCGACGTCGGGGGCGGCGTGCGAGTGGCGCGGCAGCTCGACGGCGACCAGGCCGCGATAGCCGCAATCGGCCAGCGCGCGCAGCACCGGCGGGAAGTCGATCTCCCCTTCGCCGAACTCCAGGTGCTCGTGCGTGCCCCGGCGCATGTCGTCGATCTGGACGTTGACCAGGTACGGCCCCACCGCCCTCACGCAGTCGGGCACCGGGTCGGGCTCGTTGCAGCGGCAGTGGCCGATGTCCAGGGTGAGGCCGAGACCGTCCGGCGCGCCGAGCTCCCGGCGCAGCGCGTGCCAGCCGGCGATCGTGTCGACGAGCATGCCCGGCTCCGGCTCGAACCCCAGCGGCACCCCGCCGGCCTGCTCCAGCACCCGCGCGCACCCGTCCACCAGCCGCTTCCAGGCCAGGTCGGGCGGCACGTGCGCCGGCCGGACCCCCGACCAGAACGACACCGCCTCCGCGCCCAGGTCGGCGCCGACGGCCACGGCCCTGCGCAGGAAGTCGACGCGCTTGCCGCGGTCGTCGTCCAGCAGCGTGGGGGCGTGCTTGCGGCGGGGGTCGAGCAGGTAGCGGGCGCCGGTCTCGACGACCACCCCGAGGCCGAGTGCCCGCAGGCGGTCGGCGACCTTGGCCACGCGCAGCGCGAGCCCGTCGGCGTAGGGGTCGAGGTGGTGGTGGTCGAGGGTGAGTGCCACGCCGGTGTAGCCGAGGCCGGCGATGACGTCGAGGGCGTCGGGGAGGCGGTGGTTGGCGAAGCCGTTGGTGCCGTAACCGAATCTGATCATGTCGGGGACAACTTTCTGGCCAGGCGGCGGGCCGGCGGGACGACCGCGGCGAGGGCCAGCCCGATGCGAGGCGCTCCTGCCCGCGCGACCAGGGCGCCCTGGAGCGCGGGCAGGCTGACGATGCCGGCCGTGACGGCGTCCCGCACCCGCTGCGGCGACGGGTCCGCGACGGCCCGGGCCTGCGGGGTGCCGAACTGGGAGGCGTACCAGCTCGCCAGGACGGCCCGCGCGGCGCTCACCCCGGCGGTCCCGGGGTCCCCGCCGGAGGGCCGGCAGGCGGTGGTGGCGGCCAGGGCGACGGTGCCCGCCAGGGTGGCGGCGGGGCGGTGGCGGGCGGTGCCGGAGGTCTCGCCCAGGGACAGGGCGGTGAGGAGGTAGGTGTGGGCGGCGACGGTGAGGGCGGCGGGCAGCGCGGGGGTCAGGGCGGCCGGCAGCGTGACGGCCGCCGAGCCGCGGAGGGCCCCGCGCGGGGTCGCGCCCAGCAGTACGTCGAGGCCGCGGCACGCCGCCATCACCAGCGGGCCGGCGCGGGTGTTCTTGGCGGCCAGGTCGTACGCCCAGATCGCCGCGGCCAGCGGCGCCGCGACCGCCAGGGCCCGGCGGCCGCCCGTGAGGCCGGCGATGGTGAGGCCCGCGGCGGTGAGTCCGGCGGCCATGCCGAGGGCCGTGCCCGGGCTCACCCGGCCGGAGGGGATCGGGCGTTCGGGGCGCTCGGCGGCGTCGAGGTGGCGGTCGGCCCAGTCGTTGGCGGCCATTCCCGCCCAGTACAGGCAGACGGAGGAGCAGGCCAGGCCGGCCGTGCGGGGGCCGAGCGCGCGCCCGGCGGCGGCGCCCGCGGCCACGTCGCCGGGGACGGACAGCGCGGCCGGCGCCCGGACGAGCTCGAGCAGGTCCCGCAGCGCGGTCATCGACGTGCCTCTCTCACCCCGGATCGGCAAGCGGCACTATACCGCGCGCCGATCATGGCGTCCCTCGTCGGCGGCCGTGTCGCTCCCGCGTCTTCCCAGGTGGAAGGGGTTCTCGGGCGCGGCGTGGCAGGAGGGCGTAACGGTCGGCGCCCAGGGGGCGGGGTCACGGGGTGGGCTCCTGGCCGAGGGCGGTGGCGAGGTCGGTGACGAGGTCGCACAGCGTCTGCCACTGGCCGGCCAGCCCGTGCGGCACCTCGCCCAGCGGATCCTTGAAGAAGAACGCCAGCTCCGGCAGCGGCCCCGAGCGGCCGGCGCGGTGGGCGGCGGCCGTGAGCCGGGCCAGGTCCAGGACGAGGGGCGCCGCGAGCGCGGAGTCGCAGCCGTGCCAGGTGAACTCCATCCGCATGCCGGTCCCCAGGAAGCCCTCGAAGGTGACCAGGTCCCACGCGGTCTTGAAGTCGCCCAGGTCCTCCAGGTAGTCGATGCGGGTCTCGCCCTGCGGCAGGTAGCCGAGCGTCTCGGGCAGCACGCGCTGCTTGCTGGCGGACTTGGCGGCGTTCGCGCCCGGCCGGGCCAGGTTGGCGCCGTCGCCGCCGCCCAGCAGGTTGATGCCCGACCAGGTGCGCACCTTGAGGTTGCGCTGGGCGAACATGGGCGCGAGCACGGACTTGACCAGCGTCTCCCCCGTCTTGCCGTCGTGCCCCGCGTACGGCAGGCCCTGCTCGCGGGCGAGCTCGTCGAGCGCGGGCAGGCGGGCGCCCGTCGAGGGGGTGAAGTCGACGTACGGGCAGCCGGCGGACAGGGCGGCGTAGGCGGCCAGCGAGCTGGGCGGCAGCACCGGCTCGACGCCAGGCGGCGGGCCGGTCCGGGGACCGGTCTGGGGACCAGGCTGAGAGCCGGACAGCGAGCCGGACAGCGAGCCGGGCTGGGGGCCGGACAGCGCGGTGCGCAGTGCTTGGAGCGAGGCGTGGGCGGGGTGCGGGGGCGGGACGGGTTCGGTGGTGGAGACGTTGATGACGACGACGCGGTCCAGGCCGTGGTCGCGGCGGAAGCGGTCGAGGTCGGCGGCGATGGCGCGCGCGGTCTCCGCCTGGGTGGCGGCGGCGGGCAGCGGCCGTACCTGCTGCTCGACGGCGGCCAGGTCGTCCTTCACGGCCAGCGCCAGCGCGGCCGGCACCACCCCCGAGCCCGCCAGCTCGGCGGCCTTCTTCTCCAGCGGGACGGAGGTGACGTCGTGCCCGCCGAAGACGAGGTCGCCGATGCCGGGGCGGACGCGTTCGCGCAGGGCGGGCGTCTCCAGGACGCAGCCGGTCGGCGCGGTCAGGCCCGCGCGGATGGCGAGGGCTCCGATCATGCTCGTGACGGCGACCGATCCACGTGCGCCGATCAGCCAGGTTCCCGTTCTCATGTGGTCTCCTTCGCGGCCGGGACGGCCCCCGTCCCGGGGGGTGTTCAGCGTCGAAGGCCGAGGAGGGCGGGGTGGCCCGCCAGCCGGTGAACCGCGTGATCGGCCTGTGTCACGCGTCCTCCATAAAGGTCGGGCGCGGCTGCCGGGAGCCGCACACGTCATGATCGGACTTGTGACCAGGATCCGCTCGAAAGCGCCGCCGTTCAAGCGGGACCGGCGCTCGTTCTGGCTCTGGGGGTCGAAAAACCGGCACCGGTGCGGCGCGTGCCGGTGGGATCAGCCCTTGAGGCCGCCGCTGAGCAGGTCGAGGCGCCAGAAGCGCTGCAGGAACAGCAGCAGCGCGATGAGCGGGACGACCGACACGGCCGCGCCCACGATGGCGATGCCGTAGAGCGCGGGCTCGGAGGAGCCCTTGGCCAGCAGGGTGTAGAGGCCGACGGTGATGGGGAATTTCGACTCGTCCGACAACATGATGTACGGCAGCAGGAAATTGTTCCACGTCCCCACGAACTGCAGCATGAAGATCGTCACCATGCCCGGGAGCATCATCGGCAGGCCGATGGACCCGAAGATCCGATACTCACCGGCCCCGTCGATCCTGGCCGCCTCCAGTGTGGCGTCCGGGACGGAGGACAGGGCGTACACGCGGGCCAGGTAGATGCCGAACGGCGAGATGAGGCCGGGCAGCAGGACGGACCAGTAGCTGCCGACCAGGTTCGTCTCCGACATGATCAGGTACTGCGGGATGGCCAGCGTCATGCCGGGCACGAGCACGCCGGCCAGGATGGCGTAGAACAGCACGGTGCGGCCGCGGAAGTCGTACTTGGCCATGGCGTAGCCGGCGAGGGTGGAGATGAGGGTGGAGGCGGCGGAGCCGACGACGGCGTACAGGGCGCTGTTGGCCGCCCAGAGGACGAACCGGCCGTCGCCGTAGGAGAACAGGTCGCGCAGGTTGTCCAGCAGGCCGGTGCCGGGGGCGAAGGTGAAGGTGGAGAAGAGCTCGCCGCTGGCCTTGGTGGCGGCGACGATCACCCAGGCGACCGGCACCAGGCAGTAGAGGGCGCCGGCGAGCAGGACGATCGTCGGCAGGAGCTTGGCGCGCTGGTGCGGGAGCAGGTGCGTGCGCGTGGTCATGACAGGCCTCCGGAGGCGCGCTTCTGGGTGACCTTCAGGAGCACGACCGAGACGACGAGGGTGCCCGCAGCCAGGATGACGGAGGCGGCCGAGGCCAGGGGCAGGTCGTCGCGGATGAACGCGTCGCGGTAGATGTGCATCAGCGGGACCCAGCTCTGGGAGATCTCGGTGGTCATCGGGGCCAGCGTGGTCGGCTCGCCGTACACCTGGAGGGTGCCGATGAGCGCGAACAGGCCGGTCAGCACGAGCGCGGGCGCCACCAGCGGGATCTTGACGTGCCAGGCGATGCGCCATTCGGAGGCGCCGTCGATGCGGGCGGCGTCCGACAGCTCGGCCGGGATGCCGCGCAGCGACGTGAAGATGATGATCATGTTGAAGCCGACGCCGCCCCACACCGCGATGTTGGCCAGCGACGGGTAGATGCCGTCGCCGGCGAGGAACGGGATCTCGCCCAGCCCCAGCTCCCGGGTGAGGTAGCTGAAGGGGCTGGTGGAGGGCAGGTACATGAAGCCCCACAGGAGCGAGGCCGTCACGCTGGGGATGGCGTACGGCAGGAAGATCGCCGTGCGCGCGAACCGGCGGCCGCGCGCGCCCGCGTAGTCGAGCAGCAGCGCGAACAGCAGCGCCGGCCCGAGCGTGAGCGGCACGCTGATCAGCCCGTAGAGGGCGAGCCGGCCGAAGCCGGCCCAGAACTCGGCGTCGGTGAGGATCCTGGCGTAGTTGTCGAGCCCGACGAAGACCTCCTGGCGGGTGCCGAAGATGCCCGTGCCGGTCAGCCGCAGGCCGCGGGCGCTGAGGTAGACGGCGTACCCGATGGGGGCGGCCAGGAAGGCCAGGAACAGCAGCACCGCCGGGGCGACGAACACGTACGGCGCCCGCGACCCGCGGCGGGCGCCGTTGACGTCCGTCATTGCCCGGCGACCTTGAAGCCGGTGGCCTTCATGTCGTCCACGACCACCTGCTGCGTCTTCTGCAGGGCCTGGAGGAGGGGCGTCCTGTCGCGGACGGCGGCGGCCATGGCGTCCTGGAAGGCGCTCTGCGCGGTGCCGACGTTCGGGCCCCAGCTGATGTGCGGGATCGTGCGCTGCGCGGCCTTGGTGGCGACCTGCCAGTAGTCCTTCTGGTTCGCCACCAGCTTGGGCGGCTCGCTGGAGGCGGTGGCCTGCTGGCCGGCCAGCGACGCCGGGTACTCGCCGGCGGCGATCTGGATGTCGTAGGCGGCCTTGTCGGTGTTCATCCACTTGGCGAACGTGGCGGCGGCCTGGGCGTGCTTGGAGTTCTTGGTGACGGCGATGGCGCTGCCGCCCTGGAAGGCCACCCGGTCGTCGCCCGGGGTCCACTGCGGCAGCGGCGCGATGGCCCAGTCGCCGGCCTGCTTCTCGGCGATGCCGTACAGCACGCCGGGGGCCCACAGGGCGCTCGGCCAGCTCAGGATGTTGCCCTTGTTGAGCTGGTTGTTCCATTCGGGGGTGAGCAGCGGCTGGGCCTTGACCAGGTCCTTGTCGATGAGGCCCTGCCAGTAGGCGGCCACCTCGGTGGAGGCGGTGTCGGCGATGCCGACCGTCCAGGTCTGGTCCTGGACCTTCCACCAGGTGGCGCCGGCCTGCTGGGCGAGCCCGGCGAAGTTGCCGAACTCGGCGGGGGCGAACGTGGCCAGGTAGGCGTCGGGGTCCTTCTTGCGGACGTCGGCGGCCACGGTGGCGAA
Organism: Nonomuraea thailandensis; assembly: GCF_024172165.1. Taxonomy (GTDB): domain Bacteria; phylum Actinomycetota; class Actinomycetes; order Streptosporangiales; family Streptosporangiaceae; genus Nonomuraea; species Nonomuraea thailandensis. Next base: position 5,298,975 of record NZ_JAMZEB010000002.1, read on the forward strand.
CTCCTGCCACGTCTTCGGCACGGAGATCTTCAGCTCGTCGAAGCGTTTCCTGTTGTAGACCATGACCATCGGCCCGACGTCCTGCGGCACGCCGTAGACGGCGCCGTCGAAGCTGGTCAGCGACCACACCTCGGGCGTGAAGGCGCCCTTGATGTCGGCGGTGTGGGCGGAGATGTCGGCCAGCGCCCCGGCGACGATCATGGCGGGGATCGTCTGGTACTCCAGGCAGGTGGCGTCGGGGGCGTTGCCCGCCCGGCTCGCCGTGAGCAGCTTGGTCGCGGTGTCCGTGCCGCCGCCCGCGTCGGTGTGTCTGACCTGGATGTCGGGATGGGCCTTGTTGAACGCCGCGACCTTCTCCTTCTGGCCCGCGCTCCAGCACCAGAAGTTCAGCGTGACCGGCCCGGTCTGCGCCGCCTGCGTCGCGGCGGCCCCGTCGCCCGTGCCCGTGCCCGTGCCCGATGAGCAGGCGGCCAGGACGACGGCGAGTCCGAGCGCCGCGATCGAGCCGGAGACCCCACTGATACGCATCCGCGTCTCCTTCCACGCAAAGTCCCAGAGATGGCTTTGCAGGGAAGCCAACTTAGAGAAGAAGTGAGGCGCATGTCACTACTTGTGCACAAATTTCACGGATGTTATGTGCGATGAATCTCGTGTTAGCTTTGCGGCGAAGCTAAGAGAGGGAGGCTGGCGCTGATGGCCGTTGGGCCCCGAAGATGGGGCGGCATGTGGGACGCCTTGCCCGACGCCGCGCGCTCCATCGTCAAGGAGCTGATCATCCATGGCCCCCAGTCCAGGACCGCGCTGGCCAAGACCCTGCACCTGTCCACCGGCAGCCTGACCCGGCTGACCAAGCCCCTGATCGACGCGGGGCTCCTGGTCGAGGGCGAGGTGGTGCACGACCCGGTCAACGGCCGCCCGACCCGGCCGCTGGACGTGGCCGCCGCCGAGCACCGGTTCCTGGGGCTGAAGCTGACCGCGGACCGCGTGCACGCGGTCGTCACCGACCTGCGCGCCGAGGTGATCGCGGGCCGCGACGAGCCGATCACCGACCACAGCCCGGAGGCCGTGTGCCGGCAGGCGCGCGGGCTGCTGGACGAGCTGGCCGGCGGCCCGCCGGTGGGGGCCGGGATCACGCTCGGGGGCAACAACCGCGCCTCGGCCGGGGTCGGCGGGGAGCGGCTGGTGGACGCGCCGTACCTGGGGTGGGAGCAGGTGGAGCTGAAACCGCTGATGGAGCGGGCGCTCGGCGTGCCGTGCGCGGTCGAGAACGACGTCGCGGCGCTGGCGCACCAGCACCACTGGTTCGGGCCGGGACGCGGGCTGCGCGACTTCGCGCTGGTCACGATCGGGGCGGGCATCGGGTACGCGCTCATCGTGCACGACCACCTGGTGGCCGCCTCGGAGGCGGACCTGGGCATGTTCGCGCACCTGGTGCTGCGTTCCGGCGGGCCGATGTGCCCGGAGGGGCATCGCGGGTGCGCGGCGGCGTACCTGTCGAGCGGGTCGATCGAGGCCGCCGCGGCGCTGGCGCTGCGGCGGGAGGTGGGCTACGACGAGGTCATGCGGCTGGCGGCGGCCGGCGACCGGGTGTGCCTCACCCTGGTCCGCGAGGCCGCGCACGCCCTGGGCAGGCTCATTGCGCTGGTCTCGACGGTCTCCATGGTCAAGACCGTGGTGCTGGCGGGCGAGGGCGTGGAGCTGGCCCGCCTGGCCAAGGACGACCTGGCCCGGGCCCTGGCCGCCTTCCGGCGTGACGTGCCCGGCTCGGTGAACGTGGTCGTCGAGGCCGACGACTTCCGCGAGTGGGCGCGCGGCGGCGCCGTCGTCGCCATCCAGAGTTTCGTCACCGGCAGCGACTGAGGAGGACATCACAGGTGAAGCGGCATTCGGCCAGGCTCGGCGACCCCTGGGTCGGCGTGAACTTCTGGTCCAGGGCGGGCGGGCCGCGCATGTGGCGCTCGTACGACCCCGGCGTCGTCTCCGCGGAGCTGGAGGTCATGCGCGAGCACGGCATGACCGTCACCAGGAGCTTCTTCTACTGGCCCGACTTCATGCCCACCCCCGACACCCTCGACGAGCAGCTCGTCGCCCGCTACGCCGACTTCCTCGACCGCCACCAGGCGCTCGGCATGCGCACGATCCCGACGTTCATCGTCGGCCACATGTCCGGGCAGAACTGGGACCCGGCCTGGCGGCAGGGCCGCGACCTGTTCGGCGACGTGTGGTTCGTGGCCCGCCAGGCCTGGTACGTGCGCGAGCTGACGGCCCGCTTCAAGGACCACCCGGCCGTGGCCGCCTGGCTGCTGACCAACGAGATCCCCATCTACGGCGACTGGCGCTCGCGCGGCATCGGCACCCTCGACCACGAACAGGTCGCGAGCTGGGCCCAGATCCTCATCGACGCGGTCCGCGCCGGCGGCGGCACCCAGCCCGTCTCGATCGGCGACGGCGCCTGGGGCGTGGAGGTCACCGGCAACGACAACGGCTTCCGGGTGCGCGAGCTGGCCGGGCTGGTCGACTTCCTCGGCCCGCACGTCTACCGCATGGAGACCGACGCCGTACGCCAGCACCTCGGCGCCGCGTTCGTGTGCGAGCTGCTCGACCTCGGCGGCAAGCCGGTGGTCATGGAGGAGTTCGGCCTCACCAGCGACTACACCAGCGAGGCGAACGCGGCCCACTACTACCGGCAGGTCCTGCACAACACCCTGCTGGCGGGCGCGACCGGCTGGCTGGCCTGGAACAACACCGACTACGACGACCTGTGGGAGGCCGAGCCGTACAGCCACCACCCGTTCGAGATGCACTTCGGGCTGGTGGACTCCGCCGGGCGGCCGAAGGCGCAGGCCCGCGAGGTGCGTGACTTCGCGGCCCTGATCGAGCGCGTGGACCTGCGGCGCTGCGCCCGCCCCGACGCGCAGGCCGCGCTGGTCGTCTCCTCCTACCTGGAGAGCCGGTACCCGTTCACGCAGCCCGGTGACGCCACCGTCGTCTTCGACGTCTGCCGGCAGGCGTACGTGGCGGCCCGCGAGGCCGATCTGGCGGTCGGCGTGGCCAGGGAGAAGGACGGCATCCCCGGCGACTGCCGGCTGTACCTGCTGCCGTCGGCCAAGCAGCTCACCGCGCCCGGCTGGCGCGCGCTGCTGGAGCGGGCCCGCGCCGGCGCCACCGTGTACGCCTCCTGGTTCGCCGGCGAGCACGCCAACCAGCGCGGCTCCTGGTGGCCGGGCCTGGACGAGATGTTCGGGGTGCGCAAGCAGTCGCGGTACGGCCTGGTCGAGCCCATCCCCGGCGACACGGTCACCCTGACCATGGAGGCCGCGCTGGGCGACCTGAGGGCCGGGGACGAGCTGACCTTCCCGGTGGCGGGCACCGCCAACTCGCGCTCGTACCTGCCGGTCGAGCCCGACGGGGCGCAGGTGCTGGCCCGCGACGACGGCGGACGGCCCGCCCTGTTGCGGCACGCCGTGGGAGCGGGCTGGATGGTGCTGGCGACCTACCCCCTGGAGTACATGGCCGCGATCACGCCGGACGCCAACCCCGAGCCCACCTGGCGCCTGTACCGGGCGCTGGCTCGCGCCTCGGGGGTGGAAAGCCCCGTCTCGTTCGAGACGCCGCTGGTCAGCGCCGCGCTGATGCGGCACGAGGACGGCCGGGTGTTCGTGTGGTGCGTCAGCCAGTCCGGCGCGGAGATCAAGGCCGCGCCGTCCGTGCGCGGCGGGGTGCTGCGCGACGAGGACGGCGCCCCGGTCAGCGTCGTGGAGCTGCCGCCATACGGCGTGCGCGTGCTGGAGCTGGCATGAGGATCACCGACGTCGAGGTCCTGGTGACCTGCCCGGGACGCAACTTCGTGACGCTGCGCGTCCACACCGACGAGGGCGTGTACGGGCTCGGCGACGCCACGCTCAACGGCCGCGAGCTGGCCGTCGCCTCCTACCTGCGCGACCACGTGGCCCCCTGCCTGATCGGCCGCAACCCGTTCCAGATCGAGGACATCTGGCAGTTCCTCTACCGCGGCGCCTACTGGCGGCGCGGCCCCGTCACGATGACCGCGATCGGCGCGGTCGACACGGCGCTGTGGGACATCAAGGGCAAGGCGCTGAACGTCCCGGTCTACGAGCTGCTGGGCGGCGCGAGCAGGACCGGGGTCCTGGTGTACGGGCACGCCAGCGGCCAGAGCGCCGGCGAGGCCGTGGAGGCGGTCGGGCGTTACCTGGACCTGGGGTACAAGGCGGTCCGCGTGCAGGCCGGGGTGCCGGGGCTGGCGGGGACGTACGGCGTGGGCAGGGGCGAGCTGTTCTACGAGCCCGCCGAGGCCGGGCTGCCCGCCGAGGACGTCTGGAGCACCGAGAGGTACCTGGCCACGGTGCCGTCGCTGTTCGAGCGGGTGCGCGCGGAGTACGGCGAGGAGGTGCACCTGCTGCACGACGCCCACCACCGGCTCACCCCGATCCAGGCGGGCCGGCTGGGGCGGGACCTGGAGCCGTACCGGCTGTTCTGGCTGGAGGACGTCGCGCCGGCCGAGCAGCAGGAGGCCTTCCGGCTGATCCGGGGGCACACCACGACGCCGCTCGCGGTCGGGGAGATCTTCAGCACCGTCCACGACGCGACGCTGCTGCTGCGCGAGTACCTCATCGACTACCTGCGGATGACCGTGGTGCACGGCGGCGGGATCACCCATCTGCGCACGGCCGCGGCGTACGCGGACGTGCACCAGGTGCGGACCGGCTGCCACGGCGCCACCGACCTGTCGCCCGTCGCGATGGCCGCCGCGCTGCACTTCGACCTGTCCATCCCGAACTTCGGCATCCAGGAGTACATGCGGCACACCGCCGAGACCGACGAGGTCTTCCCGCACGCCTACGCCTTCTCCGGCGGTTACCTGCATCCCGGGGACGCTCCGGGGCTGGGCGTGGACTACCGGGACGACCTGGCGGAGCGGTTCCCGTACCAGCGGGCCTACCTGCCGGTCAGCCGGCTGGAGGACGGCACCATGAGCAACTGGTGAGCCTCACGCGCGGGTGCGCGCCATGAGCAGGGCGACGTCGTCCTCGGCGGGGCCGTCGCCCACGATGGCGCCGACCACGGAGGCGCACAGGCTCTCCAGCGTCGGCAGCGCCGCCGCGCCGGCCAGGGCCGTGCCCAGCCTGGCCATGCCCGCGTCGAGGTCCGCCTGGCGCGTCTCGATCAGGCCGTCGGTGTAGAGGGCGAGCACGGTCCCGGCGGCCAGGTGGAGGTCGTGCGACTCGAACGAGCCCATCCCGAGGCCGATCGGGGTGCCGCTGGGCAGCGGCGGGAAGATCACCTCGCCCGCCGGGGTCACTACCGCGGGCGGCGGGTGCCCGGCCGCGGCCATGGTGCAGCGGCGGGTGGCGGCATCGTAGATCGCGTACAGGCAGGTGGCGCCCGTGACGTCGAGATCGCCGCAGGCGTCGTCGGCCACCAGCCGGTCGAGGTGCGCGAGCAACTGGTCCGGCGGCAGCTCCAGGTACGACAGCGTGCGCACGGCGGTGCGCAGACGGCCCATGGTGGCGGCGGCGTTGATGCCGTGGCCGGTCACGTCGCCGACGACCAGGGCGATCCGGGCTCCGGGCAGGCGGATGGCGTCGTACCAGTCGCCGCCGACGCCCTCGTGCACGTCGGAGGGCAGGTAACGGGAGGCCACCTCGACGGCGGCGCCGCCGCACAGGTCGCGCGGCAGCAGGTCGCGCTGCAGCGCCAGGGCGGTGTTGCGCTCGCGCGTGTACCGGCGCGCGTTGTCCAGGCTCAGCGCGGCCCGCGCGACCAGCTCCTCGGCCAGGACCAGGTCGTCCCTGGTGAACGGGGCCGGGTTGGAGTTGCGGACGAACACGGCCACGCCCAGGATGTCGCCGCGCGCCTCCAGCGGGACGATGAGCAGGGAGTGCATGCCGGTGCCGTGGATGATCCGCGCCCGGGCCGGATCCTGGTCCAGCCAGGTGCCGGGCGAGGTGTCCAGCACGGCCTCGAAGTGCGGCCGCCGCGTGGCCAGCACCTCCGTGAACGGGGAGCCGGGCGGCACGAACACGGCCTCCCCGATCGGCCACAACGACTCGGGCACCCCGTCGTGCACCGACGCCACGCCGGCCCGCCGGAAGACGGGGATGCTGACGTCCGAGGCGGCCAGCCGCTGCAGTGGCTCGGCGTCGGGGAGCATCACCTCGGACAGGTCGACCGTCACGTAGTCGGCCAGGATCGGCACGGCCAGGTCGGCCAGCTCCTGCGCGGTCTTCCTGATGTCGAGCGTGCTGCCGATGCGCACGCTCGCCTCGCGGAGCAGGGCCAGACGGTCCCTCGCCCTGCTGCTGCTGATGTCCAGGGCCAGCGAGCACACGCCCAGTGGCTGCCCGTCCAGGCCCTCCAGGCGGAACAGCGAGGTGGACAGCGTGCGTTCCTCGCTCCCGTCGGGTGAGACCCAGCGGGCCTCGCGGTCGATCATGGGCGTGCCGTCGGCGAGCACCTTGCGCATCGCCTCCTGAGCGGCCTCGGTGTCCGTGCCCGGGATGCGGTCCGTCAGGGAGCGGCCGATGTGGTAGTGGGGGAAGACGCCTTCCAGGTAGCCGGCCGCCGCGTTCAGCCAGACGCAGCGCAGGTCCCTGTCCCAGATGGCCATGGCGACGGGGAAGAGGCTGATCAGCGACTCCATGAGGGAGCCCGTGCCGCCGGACAGGTCGTCGGCGGCGGGGATGGCCGAGACGAGCCACGACTCCCCCGCCCTGGCGGTGGCCAGCGGGGCGACCTCCGCGCGCACGACGATCCGTTCGCCGTTGCGCCGACGCACCTCCACCAGCCCGGCCTTCGTCTCCCGCAGACCCGACCACTCGCCGCCGGCCCGGTCATCCGGCCCTGGCTCCGTAGCCGGGCCGTGCGAGCGGCCGGCGCGGGCCCCGGGGCCGTCTGAGCGGGCCGCAGGGGTGTCCGTGCCGTCGTCGCGGGCCGCACCCGCTTCCGTGCCGTCGTCGCGGGCCGCGTTGACGTCCGGGGCCTCCGTGCCGGTGCGCAGGAGGAGGGTCGTCACCGGGCGGCCGAGGATGTCGGCGGCGGCGTAGCCGGTGAGCTCCTCGGCGGCCGGCGACCAGCCGATCATGATGCCCTCGCCGTCGATCACGGCGACCGCCGGGAACGCGCCTCTTCTGTCGCTGCCGGGTGCGCCCATGTCATCACCCATTCGTGCTCGTGAACGAGCCTCACCGAGCCCCAGAATAGCCGCGCCTACCTGGGACAACCCTCCCTTGACCAAGCCTTGCCCCGACATATGCGGACAAGCGGCGCGGTGTCGGCGCCGCCCGTCCTGTCACGCAGGGTCGGCGGCCCGGCGTCGGGGCCGGGCCCCGAGTACGGGCTGCGGCGGCGCGAGGGCCGATGCCGCCATGGCCGGGTCAGGCGGGGCCGTCGGTGCCCGAGCGAGGGTCGAGCACGAGGGTCGTCTGGCGCTCGGCGGCGACCTGCAGCGTGCGCAGCCGCAGCAGGGCGGGGTGCTCCTCCAGCAGCCGGGCCGTGTTGGCCAGCGACCGCAGCGCCGCCGCCTCGGCCCGCGCCTCCTCCAGCGCCGCCTTCCCCCGCTCCTTGGCGATCACCACGTCCATCGCCGCCCGCCGCAGCTCACCGGGCAGCATGACGTCGCGCGTCCGTACGTCGCCGACCTCGATCCCGAGCCCGGACACCTCCTCCCGCACCCGCTCCGTGAGCCCTTCGGACAGCGCCGCGCGGTCGGCGAGCGCCGCCTCCAGGGTGAGCGCCGGGACGCGCTCCCGGATGGCGTCCTGGACGGCCGAGTACAGGAACTGGTCGGGCACGGAGGCCGCCTCCGTGTAGGCGGCGGCGTCGGTGACCCGCCACTGCGCGGTCACCGTGACCCGCACGCTCACCCCGTCGGCGGTGATGAGCTCCTGGCCGGGCACGCTGAGCAGCCGGGGCCGCAGGTCCACGGTGAGCAGGGTGGTGCGCCGCGGGCGGTAGCGATGCCGCCCCGGCTCCAGAACGCGCTTGAGCCGCCCGTCCACGTACATCAGGACGCGCTGCCACGCCATCACGGTCACGTGTGCCACTTCTGCTCACCTCCGTGGGAAACGGCCCCCGGGCACCGCCGGCGGCTCGGCGGGGACGTCCCCGGCGCCCCCCGGAGGGCGGCGGCCGGGAGTCCGCAGGGCCTCGCCGTCGTTGCCTGGGCTCGGTGCCCGGGGGCCGCCCCGTGAGGGAGTCGAACCCCGGTCTGTGCAGGACCTCACCAGTCGGAGGGACGCCGATGCGCGGGACGCCGTCCGGCGATGCCGGTGCGCCGCTGTTCCGCGTGCCCTTCCGGCCTCAACGCTAGCCGGGCCGCGAGCAGCCGCTCCACCGGTTTTCGCCGCGCGGGCCGTCCGCGCCCGGCGCGTCGCCGACGTTTGCCGATCTCCAGCGTGGAAAGCTGGAACAGGGCCCGCGGAGTCTCTCCCCGGCCCTCGGCGGGCAGAATGGTCATGGTTTTCGAGTTCGAACTACGGTGTCCCATCACGGCCGACCTCGGCCTGATCAGGGATCTGGTACGCCTGCACGGCCGCCACAGCGGCCTTCCCGACCGGCGGCTCGAGGATCTGGTGCTGGCCGTGAACGAGGCGGTCACCAACGTGCTGGACCACGGCGGCAAGTCGGGCATCGTCACCGCCCGCGCCGCCGGCGGTCAGGTCGTCGTGGACGTCCTCGACTTCGCCGGTCTGCTGACCCACGACCATCTCGCCGCGGCCAGGCTCGACCGCACCGCGTCGCACGGTTATGGCCTGTGGCTGATCCAGCACCTGTGCGACGAGGTCGTGCTGGAGCTCGTCGAGCGGGGCTCGCTGCTGAGCCTGTGCGTACGCGATCGCAGCCCAGCGAAGGGCAGCCCAGCGAAGGGCAGCCCCGCGAACGGCAGCCCCGCGAACGGCAGGGCGGCGAACGGGAGCCGGCGCCTGCAGACGAGCAGCAGCTGATCGCCCGCGACGTTGATCCAGAGCTAGGTTCGACGTATGCGGAACACAGGAACGGGCCCCGGCCCGATCACGCCTGACGGATCCCCCGTCGAGTTCTACAGCAGGCTCAGGGCCGGCGGCGAGCCCGAGATCGTCGCGCAGGTCACCCCTCCCGGCGGCTCCGTGCTGGAGCTGGGCTGCGGCGTCGGCAGGGTCACGCACCCGCTGATCGACCTGGGCTTCGACGTGGTGGCCGTGGACGAGTCGCCCGAGATGCTGGCGCGGGTGCGCGGCGCGCGCACGGTGGCCGCCCGGGTGCAGGAGCTGCGGCTCGGCGAACGTTTCAACACGGTGATGCTGGCCTCCCAGCTCGTGAACACGGTGGACGACGCCTCCCGGCACGCGCTGCTGGCGGCCTGCGCGCGGCATGTCGGGCGGGGCGGCGCGGTGCTGATCCAGTGGATGCCCGCCGAGGCGCACGACCGCTGGCACGTGGGCATGGGCCGCCAGGACGGCGACGTGTCGATCACGATGGCGGCCGTCGAGGAGGTCTCCCCCGGCGTCTTCCACGCGACCATGCGCTACACGTACGGCGAGGACGGCCGGGAGCAGGTGTGGACCCAGTCGTTCTCCTCCAAGCGCCTCACCGACGGGGAGCTCGCCGCGGCGCTGCGGACCGAGGGGCTGCGGCTGGAGCGTTTCCTCACGGAGGACCGCACGTGGGTGGTGGCCGTGCCCGCCTGATCACCGCGCCGGGCGCCTTTACGATGTAGATCCAATTTTTCCAGAAATACTGGAAAATGCTGGGACGGCTGGTACAGTCGCGCCATGAGTGACCGGCTGGACGATCTCGAACGGCGGATCGACGAGCTGCGGGCCGGCGTGCGCAAGGCGATGCGGGTCAGGGACGGCGCGGCCGCCCGCGCCCTGCGGGCCGAGCTGCGCAGCGCGGAGCGTGCCTGGGACGCCCTGGTCAGCGGCCGGCAGCCGCAGGCCAAGGAGGAGCCGCCGACCCTGGTCACCGTGCGCGAGCAGGTGCACCAGGGGCTGCGCCTGCTGGGGGCGTCCGCCCAGCCACGGCTGATCGTGGCCGTCAGCGACGCGTTCTTCGGCGGCACGATCCGCAGCAACCAGCTCACCAGCCTGCGCAGGGACGAGGAGCGCTCGTTCCGGTCCTCACCGTTCGGGCGGCCGTACTACCTGTGCGCCGCGCTCACCGACCGCCTCTCCCCCGCCCGCGGCCTGCTCACGCTCAGCACCTGGCCGCTGGAGCGGCGCGTGGTCGGGCCGCTCAGCCCCCGCGTCGACTTCCTGACCTGCGCCATCGCGGTGGCCCGGCATCAGGCGGAGGAGGGCTCGGGCGACGAGCGGGCGCAACGCTTACTGGTCCGGATGGCCAGGAACGTCCCCGGCGCCACCGACGGCACGCTCGGCCCGCCGGACCCCGCGCGGGTGGCCGAGGCGGCCCTCGCCGAGCTGCGCGTGCACGCGGATCGCGACACGCGGGATCGCGCCGAGCTGGCAGAACGCGCCACAGCGCAGCTCGGTGACGCCGCGCGGCTGTTCGGCGCCGCTACGCTGAGCACGATCAAGAAGGAGAAGGCCAAGTGAGCGGCTTGAAGCGCGAAGGCGACCACGTGTACCGGCTGGAGGCGTTGCGGGGCACCACGCCGCAGCAGCCACACGACGCGCGCGCCATCGCGGCCCTGGCTGCGAACCCCGGCTGCACCCGCCGCGCCCTCATGGACGGCGCCGGCATCGCCAAGGACGCCGCCGCCCGGCACCTCGGCTTCCCCGCCCCGTTCGGCCAGTCGCCGTTCGCGATCACGCGCGGCAACATGTTCGAGGCGCTGGTCAAGGCCGACGGCTGCGCGGAGCTGCTGCGCATGCTGCGCGAGGTGCTCGGCCTGCCCGTCGCCGAGGTGTCCTACCACGACGTGGAGAACGTGGGCGCCCATCTGCGCCACGCGCACACCCGCGCGCTGTTCGACCGGGCGGCGCGCGAGGGGCAGGACGCCGGCACCCTGTACGACCATCCGCTGCTCAGCCTGCAGATCGCCGGCCACACCGCCTACCTGGAGCCGGACGTGGTGGCCTTCCAGCTCGGCGGGCGCTTCCACATCGTGGAGATCAAGTCGTTCGCGGTGATCGACGGCCAGGCCGACCCGTCGGCGGTGGCGGCGGCCGCCCGGCAGGCGGCGGTGTACGTGCTCGCCCTGCGCAACCTGCTGGCGGAGCTGGGCCACGACCCGTTGCAGGTCTCCCACGACGTGGTGCTGGTCTGCCCGGAGAACTTCGCGAACCGGCCGGTCGCGACCCTGGTCGACGTGCGCAAGCAGCTCGCGGTGCTGCGCCGCCAGCTCGCCCGGATGACCACGCTCGACCGGCTGCTCGACGGGCTGCCCGACGATCTCACCTTCGACCTGCGGCCCGACGAGGACGGCCGGCCGACCAGACCGGTGGCCGAGCTGGCCGACGCGCTGCACAGGGCCACCGCCCGGTACGCGCCCGACTGCCTGTCCACGTGCGACCTGTGCTTCTTCTGCCGCGACGAGGCCCGGCAGGAGGGCGCGTCCGACCTGCTGGGCCGTCAGGTGCGCGACGAGCTGGGCGGGGTCGCCTCGGTGGCCGAGGCGCTGGGCCTGGCCGACGGGTCCCGCGACCCGGCCGAGGGGCAGGAGGAGATCGCCCGGCTGCTCCGCAACGCCGAACGCCTGCGCAGGGAGTGCCTGAATTGAGCCCGCCGACCACCCGCCTGCCGCGCGGACGCGCGCAGACGCCCCGCATGACGCCGCCGGCCACCCGCCCGCCGCGGAGACGCCCGACATGAGCCTGCTGACCTCGCTAGCCCGGCTGCGCGCCCTGGACGAGGGCATCGCGCAGCCCGTCGCGACCGTCAGGCACTGCCACCTGTCCGAGCGTCCCATGGTGTTCATCCCGCTCAAGCTGTCGGGCGAGGCCGCCGCGCCGCTGGCCGCGATGCTCGGCACCGACCGGGACCGGCCGCGGCTGCTCGTGGTCACCCAGCCCCGCAACCGCGACCTGCGCTTCGCCTGGGCCGCCGAGCTGGCCGGGGTGCTGCTGCCCTACATCGAGGGCTTCATGAACGACACCGAGACGGTGGAGCGCAAGAGCGCCGACCCGTACGAGCGGGCGATCGACGCGCCGCAGCTCGTCGTCCCGAACCAGGGCGGCGTGGCCTTCACCCGGCTGCTCGGCCGCTCGACCCGCTTCCGCCGCACCGACGGGCCCTACCCGGTGCCGGAGTCGGTGCCGCTGCTCGGGCGGTGGCTGACCTATCTCGGGGAGCGGGCGGCGTACCCGGGCTCGTCGCTGATGCTGGCCGCCACCGAGGAGCTGGGCCGCCACTGGGCCAGCGGGCAGAGCTCGCTGGAGGACGCGAACCTGGCCGCGCTGCTGGCCTGGATCACCACGGGCCCGACCGACGAGGCCGAGGACCCGCTGGTCTGGCCGCCCGCCGGCCCGGCCACCGACCCGGGCTTCGACGCCGAGGTGCTGGCTCCGGCGATGGACAGCGAGTCGCCCGAACACCTCACCGGGCGCATCACCGAGGCGCTGCGCACCCAGCTGGAGCCCACGTGGCGGCTCATGTGGCAGGCGATCGACCTGCTGGCCGCGCTGCCCGAGGGCGCGAGCGTGGCGCAGCGGTGGGAGCAGGACCGCGGCTCCTTCAGCGGCATGGCGGTGCACATCGCCGAGGGCGCGCCGCCGCAGGCCCGGCGCGACGGCGCGGTCACCGCCGCCGCCAGGCTGGCCCGCATGGAGCGCGCCCAGGCCGGCTACGACGTGCAGCGCGCCTACGACGACCCCCTGGTGATGGCCGAGTACCGGCTGACCGGCGAGGCGTTCGCGGGCGAGGTGATCGAGACGGTGCCCGACAACACCGAGGGTGAGGGCCGCTCGCGCAAGCTCCGCCCGCTCGTGGTGATCAAGACCGACGATCCCGTACGCCTGCCGCCCGGCACGTCGCTGGGCACCCCGCAGCGCCGCAGCCAGGGCGCGGAGCTGGTGGAGGCCGCCGAGGGCCTGGTCACCCTGAAGATCACCAAGGGGATGGGCCGGGGCAAGACGGCGGCGCCCGGCGCGGTGCCCGAGGTGGGCGAGCGGGTCTGCTACACCTCGCTGACCGACGACTTCCAGGGCTCGCCCGCCCTGCCCGAGCCCGAGGCCACACCGTGGACGCACGGCGGCCCGCCGCAGGAGTACGTGCCCGACGACGAGGACGCCCAGGAGGAATGGTCGTGACCGGCGAGCAGCCGATGATCGGGCCCGAGCAGGTCATCAGGAACGTTCTGGCCGACCTGCCCCGCCATCGGGGCGTGGTCGTCGACTCGCCGCCCGGGGCGGGCAAGTCCACGCTGGTGGTGCGGGCGGCGGCGCACATCGCGGCGACCGGCGAGCCGCTGATGATCGTGGCGCAGACCAACGAGCAGGTCGACGACCTGGTGGCCAGGATCAGCGACAAGCACCCGCACCTGACCGTGGGCCGCCTGTCGGCCGGCGGGTACGTGCCGCCGCTGCGCATGCTGGAGCTGCCCGGCGTCCGGGTCGGCACCCGCATCCAGGACCTGGGCGACCCGGACATCGTCATCGCCACCGCCGACAAGTGGGCGTGGATCGGCGACCGGGTGTGGCCGTGGGCGATCGTGGACGAGGCGTACCAGATGCGCTCGGACAAGCTGCTGCGGATCGCGGGCCTGTTCGAGCGGGCGCTGTTCGTGGGGGATCCCGGGCAGCTCGACCCGTTCTCGATCGTGGACGGCGACCGCTGGTCGGGGCTGTCGTGGGACCCGCTGCAGAGCGCGGTGTCGGTGCTGCTGCGGCACAACCCGGACCTGCCGGTGCACCGGCTGCCGGTCTCGTGGCGGCTGCCCGCCTCGGCGGCGCCGGTGGTGTCGCAGGCGTTCTACCCGTTCACCGGGTTCCGCTCGGGCACCGGGCACGGCGACCGGTGGCTGGAGCTGTCGACCGGCGGCCTGGGCGGGGTGCACGACCGGGCGCTGGAGGAGGCGGCCCGGTCGGGGTGGGCGCTGCTGGAGCTGCCCAACCGGCACACCGTGCGGACCGACGGCGAGGCCGTGCAGGCGGTGGCGAAGCTGGCCGAGCGGCTGCTGCAGCGGGGCGCGGTGGCCGGCTCCGAGCAGGGCGAGCGGCCGGTGACGGCGGACCGGATCGCGGTCGGGGCGGCGCACCGCGACCAGGTGGCGGCCATCCGGGCGGCGGGCCTGCCGGCGGAGATCACCGTGGACACCGCCAACCGGCTGCAGGGCCGCGAGTACGACGTGACGATCGTGCTGCACCCGCTGTCGGGCCGCAGGGACGCCACGGCCTTCCACCTGGAGTCGGGGCGGCTGTGCGTGCTGGCGTCACGGCACCGGCACGCGTGCGTGGTGGTGGCCAGGGCGGGCATCGCCGAGCTGCTGGACGCGCACCCTTCGGCGGAGCCGGTGCAGCTCGGCGTGCCGGTGAAGTTCCCCGACGGGTGGGAGGCCAACCAGTCGGTGCTGGAGCACCTGGCCAGGCACCGCGTCTGAGCGGCTAGGGCAGGCGGCGCTGCCAGACGTCGATGGCCATGACCAGGCGCATGCCCGCCGACTCGTACAGGCCGAGCGCCGGGGTGGTGTTGTTGGAGTCGACGTGCAGGATCGTGCCCTTGCGGCCGCGGGCGGCGTCGGCGGCGAAGGCGTGCCGCAGCAGGAACCGCCCCAGCCCTCTCCCCCGGTGCCCGGGCAGCACGGCCAGCGTGGCCACGTAGCCGCATTCCTCGTCGAGCGCGAACTGGTTGCTGCCGATGAGCACCGCGGCGGGCCGCCCGTCGAGGCGGGCCAGCGTGAGCTGGCTCCAGTCGGTCGTGCTGGCGGCCTGCCTGCGCTCGTACCACTGGTCGTAGCCGATGGGCACGAAGCCGAAGTGCTCGGCGAAGCCCTCCTGGTGCACGCGGTGCGCCTCGCGCCGCACCTCCTCGTCCTCCCCCGAGTGCAGGGTCAGGCCCGGGAGCGCGGCGGGCGGCTCGACGGGGCCGTGGTGGTCGATGCGCATGCGGTGGTAGCTCGTGCCCGGCTCGAAGCCCAGCGCCTCCACCTGCGCCCGCTTGGCCTCGTCGCCGCGGTAGACGCCGATGTGCAGGGTGACGGCGTCGTGGCCGCGCTCCTTGCCCAGCTCGGCCGCCCGGGTCAGCACGGTGGGCCACAGCTCGCCGGCCAGCCCGCTCACGCCGGGCCGGACGATGACCTCCACGTCGACGAGGTCGCTGTCGCCGTTGCGGCACGCCCAGGCCCAGCCGTCGAGCCGGCCGTCGGCGTCGTGGGCCAGCCAGCCGTCCGTGTCGCGGTCGAAGCCCGGCTCGACCAGCTCGTCGGCGATGTCCTCCAGCGTGGAGTCGGGAGCGCCGATGGCGGCCGTGTCGCACGTGGCGACGAGCTCGTGGATGGCCGCGGCGTCGTCCACGCGGGGCCGGCGGATGGTATGCATGGGAGGGATTGTCCAGGAGGCGCCCTTCCTGCGCCTCCCATTTTTCAGCCGGCCGCCGGGGTGGCCGCCTTCTCCCCGGACGGGCTGGCGCCGCGCAGCGGGATCTCCTTGACGAACACCGCCACCACCGGCACGACGACGGCGAACGCGATGGCCCACCAGAACACGCCGGAGATGGAGACGGCCAGCGACTCCATCAGCCCGGTGCGCGCCGGGGCGGGGAGCCGGGCGATCGCCGCGGGGTCCATCCTGGCGCCGTTCCCGGCCATGCCCGCCGCCTCCCGCTCGCCGAACCGGGCGGTCAGCTCCGACAGCAGGTGGTTGTTGAAGATCGCACCGAACAGGGAGACGCCGAAGGAGCCGCCGATGGAGCGGAAGAACGTGCTGGCGCTGCTGGCGACGCCGAGGTCGCGCTGCTCGACGCTGTTCTGCGCGATGAGCATCGTGGTCTGCATGAGGAAGCCCATGCCGAGGCCGAGCACCGCGATGTAGAGGCCGGTCTCCCAGGACGGCGTGGCGACGTGCATGGTGGACAGCAGCCACATGCCGGCGACCATGCCGACACCGCCGATCACCGGATAGATCTTGTACTTGCCGGTGCTGGTGATGGCGCGGCCCACGAAGATCGACACGACCATGGCGGCGCCCATCATGGGCAGCATCAGCAGGCCGGAGTTGGTGGCGGTGGCGCCCTGCACGAGCTGCTGGAACAGCGGCAGGAAGTTGATCGCGCCGAACATGGCGAAGCCCAGCAGGAAGCCGATGACGGAGATCAGCGTGAAGTTGCGGTTGCGGAAGAGCTGCAGCGGCATGATCGGCTCGGCGGTGCGCCGCTCGACCAGGACGAACGCCGCCAGCGTGAGCAGGGCGAGCGCGGCCAGGGCGAGGATCTGCCACGAGCCCCAGGCGTAGTCGTTGCCGCCCCAGGTGGTGATGAGCACCATCGCGGTGATGCTGGTCGACAGCAGGATCGCGCCCGCCCAGTCGATGCGCACGTCCGTCCTGTCGACGGGCGGCAGGTGCAGCTTGGCGATGATCAGCGCCAGCGCGACGGCGCCGACCGGCAGGTTCACGTAGAAGGCCCAGCGCCAGTCGAGGTGGTCGGTGATGAAGCCGCCGACCAGCGGCCCGGCGATCATGGCCAGGGACATGACGCCGGCCGTGATGCCCTGGTACTGGCCGCGCTCGCGGGGCGGCACCAGGTCGCCGATGATGGCCATGACGTTCACCATGAGGCCGCCCGCGCCCAGGCCCTGCACCGCCCGGAAGGCGATCAGCTCGGCCATGCCGCCCTCGGGGCCGCCGAACAGCGCCGAGCCGGCCATGCCGCAGAGCACCGAGCCGGCCATGAAGATGACGATGGAGACGATGAAGATGCTCTTGCGGCCGTACAGGTCGCCGATCTTGCCCCAGATCGGGGTGGAGACGGTCGTGCCCAGCACGTACGCCGTCACGACCCAGGACAGGTGGGTCAGCCCGCCGAGCTCTCCCACGATGCGCGGCATGGCCGTGCCCACGATCATGTTGTCCAGCATGGCCAGGACCATCGCGAGCATCAGGCCGGGCAGGACGACCATGACCTCGCGGCGGCGACCGGCTCCTTCCGCCACCCTTACCCCCATTTGGTTGAACATTTGCTTACTTGCCGCCCGGCAAGCGTAGAATAAGGTAGATACTTACTTGCCGGCCGTCAAGTAGAAAAGGTGCGAAGTGCGGGAAGACACGCGAACCCGAATTCAGGAGATCGCGCTGAGGCTGTTCACCGAGCAGGGTTACGAGGCGACCTCCCTGCGGGAGATCGCCGAGGAGCTCGGCGTGACGAAAGCCGCTCTTTACTACCACTTCAAAACCAAGGACGACATCGTGGCGAGCCTGGTCGAGAAGCGCCTCACCGAGCTGGACGAGCTGCTGGAGTGGGTCAGGAGCCGGCCCAGGACCCCGCAGACGCGCCGCGAGCTGGTCGATCGCTACGCCGACAACATCCGCGCGACCCGGCACCTCGGCATCGCCAGGTTCCTGGAGCGCAACCAGACGGCGCTGCGCGACCACCCGACGCTGATCAGGATCCGCGAGCGCATGATGCAGCTCACGTCGGAGATCAGCGAGCCGGGCGCCCCGCCCGCCGAGCGCATCAGCCATTCGCTCGCGCTCTTCGCCCTGCACGCGGGCAAGTGGCTGATGAAGGAGGGTGAGCTCTCCGACGAGGAGATCCACACGGCCTGCCTGGAAGTGGCCCACCGGCTCCTGGAGCGATAGCGATTTTCGGGCCCTCGCGTCCGAAAGCCACGATTGGGACACGGATTCGAGGGCAGGAGGGTCGCACGCATCCAGACGGGAGGAGGCGCAGTGGAGGCTACGATGGCACTCCGACTGCCCAGGGATGCGGCGAGCGTCCCGCTGATCAGGCAGATGCTGGACGGCACGCTGCGGTCGCTCGGCGTCGAGCCGCAGGTCCGAGATGACATCGAGCTGATGCTCACCGAGGCGTGCTCCAATGTGATCAAGCATGCGGGGCCCAGCGACGACTACACGGTCAGCGCGTCCGTCCACGACCACCTGTGTGTGATCAAGGTGGTCGACAACGGCGACGGATTTGACCCTCGTAACGTGGCCGAGCCCGAGCCCGGCTCGGAGCACGGGCGCGGGCTGCAGATCATGCGGGCGCTCGCCGACGACATCCGATTCACCAACCGGCAGGAGCACGGTTCGGTGGTCTGCCTGGAGAAGCGCCTGCGCTACGCGCCGGGCGCTGCCGGGCAGCACCTCATGGCCACCTGAGGCCTCTTGGCGGATCTGCTGCCGGATCCCGCGACCGCACCGGGACCTCCGGGTCCCGGTGCGGCGCTGTGCCGGGGCCCGTTCGCCCCGAGGCTCCACACCCCGGTGCGGCGCTGGGGCCGGGCCTGCCCGGCGGGAGGCCCCTACACCCCGGTGCGGCGCTCGATCGGCTGCCGGTGCAGGCGGTAGCCGCGCAGGGCGCCGCCGCCCCGCCTCGCCTCCCTGGGCTGCGCGCCGCCGAGCAGGAAGCGGCGGCGCACCCGGGGCTCGCCGCCGCTCAGCTCCGCCCGCCGCCGCTCGGGCACCGTCTCCCCGCTGAGCTTCAGCTCGAGCCGGGGCTCCCGCCGGGCCAGCCGCCTCCAGATCCTCCTCCACTGGGTCATCGAGGCGGCCATCGCCAGCAGGGTGATCATCGCGACGGCCGAGACGAGCAGCACCGCCAGGACGATGAGGAGCAGGACGACTGCCAGGGATCCGATCGCGCCGAGCACTGTCATCATTCGGCGGAAAATGCCCGCCCACCAGCGCTTTATGCCAATGAATGGGGATATATCGACCTTACTTTGACTCTATTGGTCTGACCCGCCGTTGAGCTGGTCCAACCGTCCCGGCAGGAGGTCGAGCCGGCGCAGTATCACGCCCTCGCGCAGCGCCCACGGGCACACCTCGAGCCGGTCCACCTCGAACAGGTCCATGGCCGCGTCGGCGACCAGCGCCCCCGCCGCGAGCTGCGCCGCCCGCCCCTCGGACACGCCGGAGAGCTGCGCCCGCTCGGCCGACTTCATGGAGGTGAGCTTGGCGGCCCAGTCGGCCATGTCCTGGCGCGACAGCGAGCGCGAGACGTACGGGCCCTCGTTGGAGGGCGCCGCCCCGGCGATCCTGGCGAGCTGCTTGAACGTCTTGGACGTGGCCACGGCGCGGTTGGGCTCGCCGAACCTGACGACGTCGCCGACCGTGCGGGCGATCTCGGTGCGTACGTGCTTGCGCAGCTTGCGCACCTCGTCCGCCGCGGGCGGGTCACCGGTGAACCAGTCGCGCGTCAGCCGTCCCGCGCCCAGCGGCAGCGACACGGCCACGTCGGGCTCCTCGTCCACCCCCGCGGCGATCTCCAGCGAGCCGCCGCCGATGTCGAAGGCCAGCAGCCGCCCCGACGACCAGCCGAACCACCGCCGCACGGCCAGGAACGTCAGCCTGGCCTCGTCGCGCCCCGACAGGACCGCGATGTGCACGCCGCAGCGCTTGTCGATCTCGGCGAGCACCTGCTCGCCGTTGGCCGCCTCGCGCACGGCCGAGGTGGCGAAGGCCAGCAGGTCCTCCACCCCCTTGTCCTCGGCGAGGTGCACGGCCTCCTCGACGAAGCTGCCGAGCCGCTCGATGCCCTCCCTGCCGAGCTTCTGGTCCTTGTCGAGGTGCTCGGTCAGGCGCAGGTCGACCTTGTGGGAGTAGGCAGGCATGGGCCGGGCGCCGCGATGGGCGTCGACGACCAGTAAATGGACGGTGTTCGAGCCGATGTCCAGCACGCCGAGTCGCATGACAGAAAGCTACCGGTCTGCGGCTTTTACGGCGAAACTGAGTTGAATGTGGCCGAGGGCGACGGGCACGGGATCCTCCAACGTGACGGACGAGGTGACTGAGTGCTCACGCAGGAGCGTGCCCCAGCGGGGCGATCGGGCGCCGCCGGGCGCTCCATGGGCGGCCGGGGCGTGACGGCTCCCCGGGCCGGAGCGGGCAGGGCGGGCGTGGTGGCCGGCGCCCCGGGTGTCACCCCGGCCGGGCGCGTGATCGTGGCCATGTTCCAGGGACTACCCTTCCTTGGTGTCGTGACACTTTGGGGGGATCGTTGAGCGCTTGTTGTGGCCCGAGCCGCGACTCAGCCGCCGGGCAGGTCAAGGAGGCCGTCGAGCTCGTCGCGCGGCGTCCCGCGCCCGGCGGGCCGCCGCGGGGCATGGTGCGCATTCCCGGGGGGACGTTCCTCATGGGCGGCGACGACCCCGACGGGCGCCCGGAGGACGGCGAGGGGCCGGTGCGCGAGGTGCGGGTCGACCCGTTCTGGATCGATCCCGCGTGCGTGACGAACGCGCAGTTCGCCACGTTCGTCAAGGAGACCGGGTACGTCACCGAGGCCGAGCGGATCGGCTGGTCGTTCGTGTTCCGCCAGTTCGCCGCGGCCGGCGTCATGGAGGCCACGGTGCCGGGCGCCCCCTGGTGGGCGGGCGTCGAGGGGGCCACCTGGCGCTCCCCCGAGGGCGCCGGCTCGACGGTCGGCGACCGGCAGAACCACCCCGTCGTGCACGTCTCGTGGAACGACGCCGCCGCGTACGCCGCGTGGGCCGGCAAGCGGCTGCCCACCGAGGCGGAGTGGGAGATGGCGGCCAGGGGCGGGCTGGAGCGCAGGCGTTATCCGTGGGGCGACGAGCTGGCGCCCAAGGGGCGGCAGCGGTGCAACATCTGGCAGGGCCGCTTCCCGACGGCGCCGAGCAAGGGGACGATGCCGGTCAAGTCGTTCCAGCCGAACGGCTACGGGCTCTACAACGTCTCGGGCAACGTGTGGGAGTGGACCGCCGACTGGTGGGGCGTGGAGTGGGAGCCGTTGGCCGACAACCCGGCCGGTCCGGCCGAGGGCACGGCCAAGGTGATCCGCGGCGGGTCGTACATGTGCCACGACTCCTACTGCAACCGCTACCGGGTGGCCGCGCGCACCTCGAACACGCCCGACTCCTCGACCGGGCACACCGGGTTCCGCTGCGCGGCCCTAGTCTGATCGCATGTCACGAACCCTGCGACTGTTGATCACCGGCGGCGGCACCGGTGGTCACACCTATCCGGCTCTGACGACCCTGTCGGCCGTCCAGCGACGTCAGGTGCCGCACGACGTGCTCTGGGTGGGCACCGCCAACGGCCTGGAGGCGCGGATCACCGCCGAGCACGGCATCCCGTTCAAGGCGATCACCACGGGCAAGCTGCGCCGCCGTCCGAACCTCAAGGAGCTGGGCACCAACATCGCCGACGTGTTCCGCATCCCCGTCGGGGTGCTGCAGGCGATCGGGCACGCGGCGCGCTACCTGCCCGACGTGGTGCTGTCGACGGGGGGTTACGTGGCGGTGCCCATCGGCGTGGCGGCCAAGATCATCCGTCGGCCGCTGGTGATGCACGAGCAGACCACGGTCGTGGGGCTGGCCAACCGCATCCTGGCCAGGCTGGCGACCAGGATCGCGCTGTCGCACGAGTCGTCGCTGCAGTACCTGCCCGCCTCGGCCCGGTCGAAGGCCGTGGTGACGGGCAACCCGATCAGGCCCGAGCTGCTGCAGGGCAACCGGGCGGCGGCCTACGACCTGTTCGGGCTGACGTTCGAGGTGCCGCTGATCTACGTGACCGGCGGCGCGCAGGGCAGCAAGCAGATCAACACGCTGATCGCGGAGGTCCTGCCGCGGCTGCTGCCGCACGCGCAGATCGTCCACCAGTGCGGGCCCGCGTGGATCGACCAGATGCGGGCCGTGGCGCTGCCGCCGGAGCTGGCCGACCGCTACCACCCGGTGCCGTACGTGGGCGGGGAGCTGGCCGACCTGTTCGCCGCGGCGGACGTGGTGATCTCGCGCAGCGGCGCGGGCACGGTGTCGGAGCTGACCGCGATCGGCAAGCCGTCGGTGCTGATCCCGCTCATCCCGACCGGCGGCGACGAGCAGCGCAAGAACGCCGGCTACCTGGCCTCGGCGGGCGCGGCGCGGGCGCTGCTGGAGCCGCACCCCACGGCCGAGATGCTGCTGGCCGAGCTGATGCCGATGCTGGCCGACCCCGGGCTGCGGCAGGCGATGGGGCACGCGGCGGCCAAGCTGGGCCGCGTGGACGCCGCCGACGCCCTGTGCGACGTGCTGCTGCAGGCCGCCCACCACGCCTGACGACCGTCCGCCGCCTGCGGCCCTGGTCCTCCCAGGGCTCCAGGTGGCGGGACACCTCCTGCGGCCCCGGACGCTTCAGGGCTCCAGGTGGCGGAACGCCTCCTGGGCCGAGCTGACGCTGCGCCGCAGCGCCTGCTCCAGGCGGTCGGCGTCGGCGGCCAGGCGCTCCAGCTCCGGCACGGCGAACGCGTCGGCCCCCGTCTCGGCGACCAGCTCCTCGTACTGGTGCACCCGGCTGCGCAGCTCCTCGATCTGGTGGTGGGCCACGTACGCGCGCTCGGCGTCGGCGACGTTGGCCGCGTAGCGTTCCAGCGCCTCGACCCGGGCCAGCACGGCGTCCTCGCTGTTGTCCAGCGCCCGCGCCAGCGGCTGGGCCACCGCCTCCACCTCGGGGGTGAGCCCCTGCGAGACGGTCTCCCTGTGCTTGGCGCGCAGCGCGGACAGCTTGGCCAGCAGCCGGGCGATCTCCCACTCCTGGGCGGGCAGCATCACCGCGTTGCGCACGTCGTCGAGCAGGCCCTCGGTGTTGACCCGGGAGCGCGTGACGGCGGCGATGGCGTGCTGGGCGCGGGCCAGGAGCCTGGCCGAGGACTCGTCGAGGTCGTCGGTGAGCACGTAGCGGCCCTCGTACCAGCGCAGTTGCTCGTAGACCTCCCGCTCGTAGGCGTCGTCGTCCTCCTCGGGGACGTCGTTGCGCACGAACAGCACGATCATCAGCGGGATGCCGAACAGCACCAGCATCAGTAACCCGAGGCCGCGGACGAACGAGCCGAAGCCCAGCAGCAGGCCGAAGAGGACCGCTCCGCCGAACCCCGCCATCATGCGGTGGTGGGTGCTGGAGACCGGCCGTCGTGGCCGGGGTGTCCAGCCCTGGCGCATCTTGATCAGGACCTGACGGCTCTCCCTGAGAAGCCGGGCGTCGTCGGGTGGTACTTCGGGGTCTACTACCACATCCGCCACGAATCCGGATCCTAAGCGAAGTCAGCTACTTAGGTGGCGAAAAGCCTCATGCGCCGAGCTGACGCTGTCGCGCAGCGCCTGCTCGAGGCGGTCGGCGTCGTCCGACAGCCGGCTCAGCTCCGGCACCGCCGAGCCGTCCGCGCCCGACTCCGCCAGCAGTTCCTCGTAGCGGGGCAGCCTGGCGCTCAGACGCTCGATCTGGTTCCTGGCGCGGTAGGCGCGCTCGGCGTCGCTCACGTGACCCGCGTACCGTTCCAGGGCCTCGACGCGGGCCAGCACGGCCTCCTGGCTGCTGTCGAGCGCGCGGGCGAGGGGCTCGGCCACGGCGGCCACCTCGGGGGTGACGCCCTCGGAGACCACCTCCTGGTGCTCGGCGCGCAGGTCCGACAGCTTGGCCAGCAGCCGGGCGATCTCCCACTCCTGGGCGGGCAGCATCACCGCGTTGCGGGCGCCGTCGAGCAGCCCTTCGGCGTTGACGGTGGAGTCCATCACCTGGTCGACGGCGACCTGCGCGCGGGCCATGAGCCCCCTGGCGGGGTCGTCGAGCCGGTCGCGGACGACGTAGCGGCCCTCGTGGCGGCGAGCGGTCTCGTACACCTCGCGCTCCCGGGCGTGCCGCCGCTCCACCTCGGCGTCGGGCCTGGGCCGCAGCAGGACGCTGACCATCAGCAGCGCCGACCCGGTCATGATCACCACGAAGGGCGTGTAGCGTTCGGCGACGAACAGCGCCAGCCCGTACACCGCCGCCGCCAGGGCCGTCACGGCGGCCGCCAGCCTGGCCGCGGCGCTCACCACCGGGGAGCGCCCCCGGTGCGGGGGCACCCAGCCCGAGTGGATGCGCAGGAGGAGTTTGCGGTTGTCACGAAGGAGGGCCGCGACGTCGCCGGGCACCGCGGGATCGACTATCACCTTCGCATGACGTCCGGGCACCTTATCGATCCTCAGTAACGTTCTGTCCGATGGGTCAGCTCTCCAGGTATCGGAACGCCTCGTGGGCGGACTCGACGCTGCGGCGTAAGGTGCGCTCCAGCACGTCGGCGTCCTCGGCCAGCCGCTCGATCTCGGCCACGCCGAGCCGGTCGGCGCCCGCCTCGGCGAGCAGCTCCTCGTAACGCGGCAGGCGGGCGCGCAGCTCCTCGATCTGGCCGCGGGCGTGGTAGGCGCGCTCGGCCTCGGCGACGTGACCGGCGTAACGTTCCAGCGCCTCGACGCGGGCGACCACGGCGGCCTCGCTGTTGACCAGGGCCCGTTCGAGCGGCTCGATCACCGCGGCCACCTCGGGCGCGATGCCCCTGGCCAGCAGCTCGCGGTGCTCCAGGCGCAGCGCCGACAGCTTGGCCAGCAGCCGGGCGATCTCCCACTCCTGGGCGGGCAGCATCACCGCGTTGCGGGCGTCGTCGAGCAGGCCCTCGGCGTTGACGTGCGAGCGCAGCACCGACCCGATGGCGCGCTGCGCCCTGGCCAGGACGAGCCTGGCGTCGTGGTCGAAGTCCTCGGGGAGCAGGTAGCGGCCGTCGTACCAGCGGGCCTGCTCGTACACGCCGCGGTCCTGCGGCCGCTCGTCCTCGGGGGTCTCGTTCATGGACGCGATCTTCACCAGGACGATGAAGACGTACGTGCCGAGCAGGACGAACCCGGCCGCCGTGGCCTGCGAGGCCAGCAGGACGGCCATCAGCGCGATCACCAGCGGGGTGGCGGCCAGCAGCAGCGCGCTGGAAGGGCTGCGGCGGCGCCCCGGCGACGCGGACGCGGGGGGCCGCCATCCGGCTCTCACCCTGGACAGTAAGGGGGCGTTGGCGCGTAACAGACCGGCCACTTCGCGTGGCACCTGCGGATCTACTACCACACCCACGTTCTGTCCTGGCACCCTGGCGCCCCCAACGCTCGTGATGTCTGGATATTACGTACGATTACGCCTCGATGTCAGCCTCCGAAAGGTCAGTTCAGGGAACCACCAGTTGCGATCACCGATCACCTCCATGGCGGCGGGCACCAGGACCAGGCGCACCACAGTGGCGTCCACCAGCACCGCGACCGCCAGCCCGACGCCCATGACCTGCAGCGCGCGATCGTCGAACGCGCCGAACGCGGCGAACACGCAGAACATGATCGTGGCCGCGGCGGTGATGACCCGCGCCGTCTCGGCGAGCCCGGCGGCGACCGCGCGGGTGTTGTCACGGTCCCTCAGGTACTCCTCCCTCACACGGGACAGCAGGAACACCTCGTAGTCCATCGACAGGCCGAACGTGATCGTGAACAGCATCACCGGCACCCACGCGTCGATCGGCCCGCCGGTGCCCCGGCCCAGCACGTCGAGCTGGAAGACGGCCACGACCACGCCGTAGGCCGCGCCGACGGACAGCAGATTCACCACGATCGCCTTGAGGGGGATGACCAGGCTCCTGAACACGGGCACGAGCAGCGCGAACGCGGCCAGCAGCACCAGGCCCACCACCCAGGGGAGGCGGCCGGCGGTGTGCCGGGCGTAGTCGAGGGCGGCGGCGGTGGAGCCGGTCACGAGCACCGGCTCGGGGAGGGCGGCGCGCAGGCGGTGGATGAGGTCGTCCGTGCGCTCGTCCTGAGGGCCGGTTCGGGGGATCACCACGGCCGTCCGCCCGCCGGCGGGGAAGGCCCGCGCGACGCCCTGCGTGCGGGCGGCCTGCGCGATCGCCCCGCCCAGGTCCTCGCTCCCGGGGCGGGCCACCAGGATCAGGGGGCCTGTCACGCCGGGGCCGAACCCCTGGGCGAGCAGGTCGTGGGCGCGGCGCGTGGTGTCGGTCGCCGGCCGGTTGCCCGCGTCGGACCAGCCGACCCGCAACTGCGTCGCGGGCACGGCCAGCGCCACCAGCGCGACCAGCGCCGCCGCCCCCGCCTGCCAGGGCCGGCGCTGCACGACGCGGCTCCACCGGTACGACAGCGGCACCCCGCCCTTCCGCCTCGGCAGCGCGAACCTGTCGATCCTCCTGCCGATGATCCGCAGCAGGGCGGGCAGGAGGGTGAGGGCGGCGAACATCACCATCAGCACCCCGCACCCGGCGGCCAGCGCCACCCCGCCGCCCAGCGACGGGCCGAGGAGCAGGATCCCGGCGCCGGTGACGATCACGATGAGGCCGGCGAACAGCACGGACCTTCCGGCGGTGCGCATCGCCTCCTCGACGGCCTCCTCCACGTCCTTCGTCTCCGGCTCCTCCCCCAGCGCGGAGCGGAAGCGGGTGACGATCAGGAGGGCGTAGTCGATGCCGACGCCGAGCCCGAGCATGATCGTCAGGTAGACCGCGAATCCGGGGCTCCCGACGACGTGGCCGAGCAGCGTGAACAGCGCGACCCCGCACGCCACCCCGATCACCCCGACGACCAGCGGCACCGCCGCCGCGATCAGCGACCGGAACGCGAACAGCAGCACCACCGCCGCGGCCACCAGCCCGACGAGCTCCGTGACGCCTCCGGGGGTGAAGCCGGCGAAGTCGTCGCCCGACAGCTCGACGGTCACGCCGGCGGGCGGGCGGAACTCCTCGCGCAGCGTCCTGAGCTCCGCCGCCGCCTCCTGGCCTGGGTGGTCGATCGGGATGGAGGCGACGGTGCCGTCCGGGGAGACGCGGCGCGCGCCGGTGTCCACGCGGACGCCGGGGACGGTGTTCATCCTGGCGATCAGAGCGATGACGGGATCCGATGCGGATGCGCCGCCCGCCGCGGTGGCGTGGTCGCGGGCATGATCACGGGCGGGATCACTGGCGGGATCACTGGCGGGATCACTGGCGGGATCACTGGCGGGATCACTGGCGGGATCACTGGCGAGGGCGGGGGCGAGACCGGACGGGGCGGAGACGACCAGCGCGCCCGACGGCTCCGGAGCCGCGCCGCCCAGGAGCTCGGCGGCGTGCTGGCTCTCGGAGCCCGGCAGCGAGAAGCCGTCGTCGGCGGGGGCCGGCCAGGTGGCGGCGGCCGCGATGAGCGCGGCGGTCAGGGCCAGCCAGAGCAGGACGACGAGCCGGCTGTGGCGGATGCAGAAGCGAATCATGCGGCGACGCTAGGAAGGCGGGGCACCCGCGGTCGTCGTCCCGCGGCGGGCCGCCGCCTACGCCGATCGCGGTACGGCCCGAGCACCCGGCCGCGCGTCGCGCCGTGCACGTCGCGCCGCGCGCCGCCATCCCGGACGCCCGGCCCCGCGTCCCGCGCCCGTCCGCCACCGTCCGGCGCCCGGACCTCTCGCGCCCGTGCGCCACCGGCGCCCGGCGCGGGTCACGAGGTCAGGTGGCCTCGCCCGGGCGGACGAGGCCGGTTTCGTAGGCGATGACGACGAGCTGGGCGCGATCGTGCGCGGACAGCTTGGCCATCATCCGGTTGACGTGCGTCTTGACCGTCAGCGGGCTCATGAAGAGCTCCTCCGCGATCCGCGCGTTGGTCTGCCCCCTGGCGACCCTGGCCAGCACCTCCCGCTCGCGCCCCGTCAGCGGCCCGAGCCGGTCGTCGTCCAGGACGGCGGGACGCGCGGTGAACTCCTCGATGAGCCTGCGGGTCACCCCCGGCGAGAGCAGCGCGTCCCCCCGGGCGGCCACGCGGACGGCGTGCCGGATCTCGGCCGGTTCCGCGTCCTTGACCAGGAAGCCGCCGGCCCCGGAGCGCAGCGCCTCGTAAACGTACTCGTCCAGGTCGAACGTGGTGACCACGACGACCCGCACGCCCGTCCCCGCCAGGGCGCGGGTGGCCTGGAGCCCGTCGAGCTCCGGCATGCGGATGTCCATGAGCACGACGTCGGGCCGCAGCTCACGCGCCAGCCGCACCGCCTGGGCGCCGTCCGCGGCCTCGCCGATCACGGCGAGGTCGTCCTCGGTGTCCAGGAGCGCCCGCAGGCCGGCCCGGACGAGGGGCTGGTCGTCCGCGAGCAGGATCGTGATCACGCGGGCAGCCGGGCGGTGACGCGGAAGCCGCCCTGCGGGGCGTTCCCCGTGGTGAGCCGGCCGCCCACGGCGGCCACGCGCTCGGCCATGCCGGTGAGCCCGTGCCCGCGCGGCGCCTGCCCGCCGTCGCCCCGCCCGCCGTCGCCCCGCCCGTCGTCGTCCACGCGTACGGTCACCGCCCCCGCCTCGTACGTCAGCGTCACGCGCGCCGTGCTGGCGCCGGCGTGGCGCATGGTGTTGGTCAGCGCCTCCTGCACGACACGGTAGACGGTCAGGTCGGCGGCGGGAGGCAGGGGGCGGCGCTCGCCCTCGACGTCGAGGGTCACCGGCAGGCCCGCGTTGCGCAGGAGGCCGGGAAGCTGCGCGGAGCCGGGCTGCGGGACGTGGTCGCCCTCGCCGGGGTAGGACGGCCTCTCCCGGGCCGTCCCGTCGCGCAGGACGCCGAGGACGGCCTTCATCTCCGACAGGGCCTGCCTGCTGGAGGTGCGGATGACCTGGAGTGCCGCGGCGGCCTCCGGCGGGCCGCCGGCGCGTTCGACGGCCTCCGCGGCGACGGCCGCGTGCAGGGCGATCACCGACACCGTGTGCGAGGTGACGTCGTGCAGCTCCCTGGCCACCCGCAGCCGCTCCTCCTGGGCCCGCCGCAGCGCCTCCTCCTCGCGTGTCCGCTCGGCGTCGGCGGCCCGTCGCTCCACCTCGGCCGTGTACGCCCGCCGCGCCCGCGACACCTCCGCCGCCTGCGCCACCGTCAGCAGGAGCAGCGTCCACACCACCACGGCGAGCACGACGTCGGCCTCACCGCGCGCGACCGCGACCGTCCCCGGCACCGCGACGAGGAACGCGGCTCCCGCCCATCCGGCCGCCCTGCGCCCGTCGGCGATGGTGGCGAACAGGGCGATCAGCGCGGGAATCGGCCACAGCGCGAGCGCGTACCCGAGCGTGAAGACGACCGCCGCCGCCCCCGCGCACACCGCCAGCGCCGCCTCCGGCCGCCGCTGCTGCCAGGCGAGCCCGAGCACGGTGACGGCCAGCAGCACGCAGCCGGCGGTGTCGAGCGGCCGGGCGTCGGGCTGGTTGCCGAACGCCATGGCGGTGGAGGAGTAGACGGCCACGCCCATGCCGCACACCAGGGCAATCGTCCGCATGGTGGCACGGTAGTGCACGCCCGCGCCGGCGGGCGATACCGCCGGCGCGGTATCAGGGGTACCCCCGCCGCCGTACCCATGACATGCGTCATACGGGCCCGGCTGACGTACGGCACTACACCCGCCCGGACGCGTTCCCGCAGGCTGGACGCATGACGGGAAGCACACTGGAGATGAGGGCCGTGACCAAGGACTACGGCCCGGTCACCGCGCTGGCCGGCGTCGATCTGGTGGTCGGCGAGGGCGAGACGGTGGCGCTGCTCGGCCCGAACGGGGCGGGCAAGAGCACGTTGCTGTCCATCGCGCTCGGGCTGCGCGCCGCCGGCTCCGGCACTGTCAGGGTGCACGGCCGCCCGCCGATGGAGGCGTTGCGGGCGGGCCGGGTCGGGGTGCTGCTGCAGGAGTCAGGGCTGCTGGAGGACGTGCGCGTGGGAGAGCTGGTCGCGGCGGTCGCCGGGATGTACCCGAAGCCGCTGGCGCCGGAGCGGGCGATGCGCGCGGCCGGCGTCGAGGACCTCGCCGGGCAGCGCGTCGGGCGGCTGTCGGGCGGGCAGCGGCAGCGGGTGCGGTTCGCGCTGTGCGTGGTGGGCGATCCGGACCTGCTGGTGCTGGACGAGCCGACGGTCGGCCTGGACGTGGAGGGCCGCCGCGCCCTGTGGCAGGAGCTGCGGGCCAGGACGGGCCAGGGCCGCACGGCCGTCTTCGCCACCCACTACCTCGCGGAGGCCGACGACTACGCCGACCGGGTCGTCCTGCTCGCCGGAGGCAGGGTCGTCGCCGACGGCTCCGTGGCCACGGTGAAGTCGCTGGTCGGCGGCAACGAGGTGCGCTGCACCCTGTACGACGCGGACCTGGCCGACCTGGAGATCCTGCCGGGGGTGCTGCGGGTGAGCGTGGAGGGCCGCTCCGTCGCGCTGCGCACGAAGGACTCGGACGCGACGCTGCGCGGGCTGTTCGCGATGTTCGACGACGTCAGGGACGTGCGGGTGGAGAGCGCGGACCTGGAGAGCGCGTTCGTGAGCCTGACGGGAGGGCGGAACTGATGGGGTCGTACCTGCGGCTGGAGCTGACGCGCGGCTTCCGCAACCCGATGGGGCTGATCATGACGACGGTCTTCCCGCTCGGGATCTACCTGGTGTTCACGCGGCTGCTGAACGTCGCGCCGGGCGGGGTGGACGACTTCGCGGCGTACGCGATGGTGTCGATGGCCACGTACGGCGCGATGGGGTCGGCGCTGTTCATCGGGGGCGCCATCGCGCTGGAGCGCTCGAAGGGGTGGCTGGCGCAGCTCGCGATCACGCCGCTGCCCGCGCACGGCTACGTCAGCGCCAAGCTGGTCAGCGGCGCGGTGGCGGTGCTGCCGAGCATCGTCGTGGTGCTGGCGGGCGGGGCGTTGCTGTCGGGCGTGCGGCTGCCGCTCGGCACGTGGCCGCTGCTGGCCGTGCTGATCTGGGTGGGCGTGCTGCCGTTCGCGGCGCTCGGCACCGCGTTCGGCTACGCGATCGAGGGGCAGGCCGCGAACCTGGCCATGATGATCGTCTACTTCGTGCTGACGATCCTGGGCGGGCTGTGGCTGCCGGTGGAGGCCATGCCGGCGGGGATGCGCGCGGTGGCCGAGTACAGCCCGGCCTACGCGGCGGGGTCGCTGGGCTGGCGGGCGCTGGACGGCCTGGCGCCGGCGGGCTCGTCGCTGGCCGTGCTGGCGGGGTGGACCCTGCTCTTCGCCGCGCTGGCCCTGTGGCGTTACCGTCGGGCACTATGACGGTCGCGGAGCTCGATGTCAGCAGGGGCCGGGCGGCGGCCCGGGTGGGTTCCGGCGCCTGGTTGCTGCTGGCCGGCTGGCCGCTCTGGTCGTTCCTGGGCGGGGGGCCTGAGCCGCCGGCGGTGGTGGCGGCGCTGGGGCTGGTGGCGGTGTTCGCGGCCTGCTGGCTGGTGATCATGTGGCGGATGCTGAGCCCGTGGGCGGGCACGCCGCGGCCTTGGGCGCTGGCGGGGCTGACCGGGTCGGCGCTGGCGCTGCTGCCGCTGTTCGGGGCGCCGTGGGCGTACGCGTCGTTCGTGTTCCTGATCAGCGCGTTCGCCGCGTCGCTGCCCACCCCGGCCTTCGCCGCGGCGGCGGCCGCGACGGCGGCGGTGGAGGTGGTGGCGCTGCTGGCGTACGGCGCGCCGGCGGCGCAGGTGTGGTGGGTGCCGCTGGTGATCGCGGCGCAGGCCATGGCCGTGTGGGCGATGAAGCACATGGGCCTGCTCGTGGCCCGCCTGAACGCCGCGCGCGTCGAGGTGGCGCAGCTCGCCGTGGAGAACGAGCGGCTGCGCTTCGCCAGGGACCTGCACGACACGCTGGGGCACACGCTCACCTCCATCACGATCAGGAGCCAGCTCGCCGCCCGCCTGGCCCCGGCCGACCCCGATCGGGCCGCCCGCGAGATGAGCGAGGTGGAGCAGGCCGCGCGGCGGGCGCTGGACGAGGTGCGGCACGCCATCGCCGGGTATCGCGCGCCGTCGTTGTCGCAGGAGCTGGAGACCGCCACCCGCAACCTGGGGGTGGCGGGCATCGAGGTGACGGTCTCCCCCGCCGCCGGGCCCATCCCGGCCGCCGCCGAGGCCGAGCTCGCCTGGGCCGTGCGGGAGGCCGCCACGAACGTGCTGCGCCACAGCCGCGCCCGCCGCTGCCAGATCCGCCTGCGCGTGAGCGGCGCCTCGGCGGCGGTGGAGGTCCGCGACGACGGCCGCCCCGCCGGAGGAGGCGAGGAGGCCGGCGGAAGGGGCAACGGACTGACCGGGCTGGCCGAACGGATCGGCGCCGCGGGCGGGCGCCTGGAGGTCGGCACGCTGCCCGAGGGCGGCTACCGCCTGTACGCGCAGGTCCCGGTGGAGACCTCATGATCAGAGTGCTCATCGCCGACGACCAGGACCTCGTCAGGGGCGGGCTGGCCGCGCTGCTCGGCCTGGAGGACGACATCGAGGTGGTGGCGGAGGTCGGCCGGGGTGACGAGGTGCCCGCGGCGACGCGCGCGCACGACCCCGACGTGATCCTGCTCGACATCGAGATGCCCGGCCTGTCGGGCCTGGAGGTCGCCGAGCGGCTGCGCGACCGCAGGGTGATCATCGTGACCACGTTCGGGCGGCCCGGGTATCTCAGCAGGGCTCTGGAGGCGGGCGTGGCCGGGTTCGTGGTCAAGGACGCCCCGGCCGCCGAGCTGGCCGCGGCCGTGCGCCGGGTGATGGCAGGCGAGCAGGTGATCGATCCCAAGCTGGCCGTGACGGCGCTGACCACCGGCCCGAGCCCGCTCACCCAGCGGGAGGCCGAGGTGCTGCGCGTAGCCGCCGGCGAGCCGACCGTGGCGGCGATCGCCAGACGGCTGTTCCTGACGGAGGGCACGGTGCGCAACTACCTGTCCTCGGCCATCGGCAAGACGGGGGCGCGCAACCGCGCGGAGGCCGTACGGGTGGCGGAGGAACGCGGCTGGCTCTGACGCGAACCCCGCTAACCTGCCGGATGAGGTGGTTATGTCGGCGTTATGCCGGGACGACCACACTGAACGGCATTTGAAGATCTTTGGGGGCGCGGTGCGTGTTCTGATCGCCGAGGACGAGCGCATGCTCGCCGACTCGATCGCCGAGGGGTTGCGCGGGGAGGCGCTGGCCGTGGACGTGGCCTACGACGGCGAGGCGGCGCTGGAGCGGCTCGGGGTGCACGACTACGACGTGCTGATCCTCGACCGGGACCTGCCGGGCACGCACGGCGACGAGGTGTGCAGGGCCGTGGTGGAGCACGGCTGGCTGGTGCGGGTGCTCATGCTGACGGCGGCCTCCGACGTGCGGGCCAGGGTGGCGGGGCTGTCGCTGGGTGCCGACGACTACCTGCCCAAGCCGTTCGCGTTCGAGGAGCTGGTGGCGCGGGTGCACGCGCTGGGTCGGCGGGCGCGCAGGGCGGACCCGCCGATGCTGGAGCGGGCGGGGGTGCGGCTGGACTGGGCGCACCGGCAGGTGTTCCGCGACGGCCGGTACGTGCCGCTGGCCCGCAAGGAGTTCGGCGTGCTGGCCGAGCTGCTGCGGGCCCAGGGGGCGGTGGTGTCGGCGGAGACGCTGCTGGAGAAGGTGTGGGACGAGCACATCGACCCGTTCACGAACACCGTGCGCACGACCATGATGAAGCTGCGCAAGAAGCTCGGCGAGCCCCAGGTCATCGAGACCGTGCCCGGGTCGGGGTACCGCATCCCATGAGCGTGCGCATGCGTTTCGCCGTGGCCTGCGCCGGCGTGTTCCTGGTGCTGGGCGTCGTCGTGGTGGCCGTCGTCTACTTCGTGGTGCGGCAGAGCCTGGAGTACCGCAACGGCCTGCTGACGCCGTCGCACATCCAGGTGCAGGTGCCGGCGCAGTACGGCCCCGGCTGGTTCGAGCGGTTCTCCCAGCAGTACGAGGTCGCCAGGAAGCGGGCC
This sequence comes from Nonomuraea thailandensis, assembly GCF_024172165.1. Lineage (GTDB taxonomy): Bacteria > Actinomycetota > Actinomycetes > Streptosporangiales > Streptosporangiaceae > Nonomuraea > Nonomuraea thailandensis. The sequence continues at coordinate 5,332,528 of NZ_JAMZEB010000002.1, forward strand.
GACCAGGTCCGCGCCGTCTACCAGGCCGACACGCTGGGCAACGTCCGCCTCTGGGGCGCCGTCGGCGTGCTGGGCGGGGCCGGGCTCGCCTTCGGGCTGGGCTGGCGGGCGGCCGGATGGGTGGTGCGCCCGCTCAGGTCGGTCAACGACACGGCGCAGCGGGTCCTGCTGGCTCAGGACCTGAAGCAGCGGATCGGGTTCGAGGGGCCGCGCGACGAGATCAAGGAGCTGGCCGACACCTTCGACACGATGCACACCCGGCTGGCCCGCTCGTTCGACGGCCAGCGCAGGTTCGTCGCCAACGCCGCCCACGAGCTGCGCACCCCGCTGACGATCAACCGCACCCTGGTGGACGTGGCCGTGCGCCGCCCCGACGCGACCGACGACGTCAAGCGGCTCGGCGAGTCGCTGCTGCTGGTCAACGCCCGGCACGAGCGGCTCATCGACGGGCTGCTCGCGTTGGCCGAGGGCGAGCAGGCGGTGCTGGACCGGCGGCCGTTCGACCTGACGGACGTGGCCGAGCACGTCCTCGACCAGGCGGCGGGCGAGGCGGCCGGGCGCGAGGTGACCATCCACCGGCTGCTCGACTCCGCCCCGACGGCGGGCGAGGCGGTGCTGGTGGAGCGGCTGGTGCAGAACCTGGTGGAGAACGCCGTCCGGCACAACCACCCCAAGGGCGAGGTGTGGGTGACCACGCGCGGGCGGGCCGACCGGGTGGAGCTGGTCGTGGCCAACACCGGGCTGCAGGTGCCGCCGTACGAGATCGAGACGATCTTCGAGCCGTTCCGGCGGCTGCACGGCGACCGGCTGCGCTCGGACCGGGGCAGCGGGCTCGGGCTGTCGATCGTCCGGGTGATCGCGGAGGCGCACGACGGGACGGTGGTGGCCAGGCCGCGCGACGAGGGCGGGCTGACGATCACGGTGGAGCTGCCCGCCGACCCGTCCGTGACCTGATCAGCCGTCGGGGTGCAGGACGTCCTGGTGGATCTCCCACAGGGCCGACTCCGGGACGCCGGACTTGACCAGCAGCTCCCACGTCGTCATCCGGTCGGCCGGGTCGGCGAGCATCGCCCGCAGGAGGGGCTTGATCGCGGCCCGGTCGGCGCCCTCCTCGTGCCACATCGCGCCCAGCGCCCGGTGCATGGCGGGCGAGCGCACGTCCACCGTGCGCAGCAGCTCCGCCAGGATGCCGACGCGGTCGCGGAACGGCAGCGCCTGCCCCTCCCCCAGCGCCCGCAGCAGCAGGTCGAGCAGCCTGCGGTGGCGGGGCGCGTGCCCGGTGGCGACCGCGACGACCACGTCGCCCATCCCGCTGGGCTCCGTGCCGCCGAGCACGACGTCCTCCACCCCGTCCGTGACGACCCGGTGCGCGGACAGGGCGGTGACGAGCCCGGCCCAGCCGTCCGCGCCGAGCTGCCCCTTCCACAGGTGGGTCAGGGCCGACCAGCGCTCCAGGTGGTCGGGCCCGGGCAGGATCGACGAGACCGCGACGGGCTTCTGGGAGGCCGTGACGATGAGCAGGGTGAGGTTGGCCGAGTAGGCGGCCAGGCGGCGGGTCAGCGTGTGCCGCACCGGGCGGAAGCCGGTGAAGTGGCGGCGCGGCCGCTCGTACAGGGCCCGCCGCAGCAGCCCGGCCAGCAGCTCGGCGCAGCGCGCCCGCACCGCCGCCGGGACCTCCTCCAGCAGCTCCAGCACGAAGCCGATCGTCGGGCCCCGCTCGGCCAGGCACGAGTGGGACGTCACCGCGTACAGCAGGTCGTCGTCCACGGCCTGCACCACGGCCAGCGGCTCGTCGCCGGCCAGGCGGCGGCGCCGGTCGAGGTCGCGCAGCGCGTACAGGGTCAGCCAGGCCACCAGGAACTCGCCGAACGTCGAGTGCAGGAACGCGTGGCCCTTCCTGCTGACGAAGAAGAACCGCTCGGTCGCCTTGCGCGCCCAGTCGACGCGCTCTTCCTCGTCGTCCTGGTCGTCCTCGCCGCCGTGGCACAGGGCGGGCAGGTCGCGGTCGAGCTGCTCGTCGGTGATGACCTGGCTGCCGCGGGCCAGCATGGACAGCGCCACCGCGCCCAGCAGGACCAGCTCCTGGTCGATGGCCACCCGGCGGGCGCCGCCGGTCTCGCGTTCGGTGTAGTCGCGCAGCAGCACCTCGTACAGGCGGGCCCGGCCGAGGGGGCCGTGGTCGTGCTGCAGCGCGTTACCGCCCGCGTCGTAGAGCGCGAGCAGCAGCAGGAGCAGCGGCTGCCTGGCCATCTCGCCGTGGACCAGCGCCGCCTCGGCGGGCAGCGGCTTCAGGTCGCGCCTGGCCAGCAGGGCGCGGTTGGCCTGGTCCCAGACGTCGAGCCACTGGCGTACCTGGTCGTCGTCGAACGGCAGGAGCTGCAGCGCCAGCAGCCCGTCGGGGAAGCGGACGCGGTCGGTCACCACCGTGCGGCTGGTCACGATCACCGCGACCGGCCGCCCGAGCCCGGCCTCCCTGGCCTGGAACTCGCGCACGCGCTCCAGGTAGTCGTAGCGGTTGAGCCCGCCCTGCACCAGCTCGTCGAACCCGTCCAGCAGGATCACCGGCATCGCGCCGCCGCCCGCCGCCACCAGGTCGGCGTAGGGCACCTCCTCGCCCAGCACCTCGCCGACGGCCTGCTCGATCTGCCCGGTCACATCGGCGCGGGCCCGTACGGCGCGCAGCTCCACCCGGAACGGCAGGAACTCCGACCTGGCCAGCCGGGCGGCCAGCACCTCGGTCAGCTTGGTCTTGCCCGAGCCGGGCTCGCCCAGCACCAGCAGCGGCGCCTGCGTGGCGCGCAGCGAGGTGAGGTGCCCCACGAGGAACGCCTCGGGGTCGGGCAGCAGCCGCTGCCGGCCCCACCAGCTCCGCTCCGCGGGCGAGGACTCGCGGGTCAGCTCCGCGACCCGGCAGCGCGGGCTGAGGTAGCCCTCGCCGAGCAGCGGCAGGTAGACGTCCTCCGGCAGCTTGCCGGCCAGCAGGAGGGGCTGGTCGAGGGCGTTGGCGGCCATCCGGACCTGGTGGATCATCGGGCGGTCGCCGACCCGGGGCGGGGCCAGCTCGGCCAGCAGCCACGCCACCCGCGACAGCGCCGTGGCCGGCTGCGGCCGCTCGGTGACCAGGCTGCGCACCCCGAACTCGTGGCTGTCGAGCGCCAGCGACCGGTAGTCCTCGTCGTAGATGCGCAGGGCGTGCGCGGTCGGCGCCTCCGACAGCAGGCGGGGCAGCGCGAGCTGGTCGTCCACGGCCAGCTCGTCCCAGACGGACAGGCCGCCGACGTAGCCCGTCATGGCCTCGGACATGCGCACGTAGGCACGTTCCACGGCGGCGCGGGTCTCGCCGTAGGGCACGTGCGGCTCGGGCGTGGGCAGCCGCTCCAGCAGCAGGCCCGCCACCAGCCTGGCGTACCGCTCGGCCGTCGGCACGCCGTGGGAGATGCGCTCGCCGCGGTCGAGCTGGTCCAGCGTGAACGGCAGCTTCGCCTCGCCGAGCGCCTCGAACCAGGCCGCCACGACGATCGCGGCGTGCGCCGCCGCCAGCCGCTGGGTGCGGGTGAAGCGGTTCACGCCGCCCTTCAGCTCCGGCAGGCGGCGCACGACGTCCTCGCCGTAGGCGACGACGCCGTCGCGCATGTCACGCAGGCTGGAGGTGAGGCGGGTGCCGCCGGCCAGCGCCCAGCCGGTGCGCTCGGCCTCCGCGGCGAACCCGATCACCTTGACGAGCCTGCCGTCCTTGCATCCGAGAATTCTCAGGGCGTCGGCGTAGCTCGGGGTGTCGATCATGGCCTTCTCCCTGGGAGTGGGATGTCCCATCATGCGCTGTACGCCCCGATCCGCGCAGGCATGTTCGCCAGGACGACCGAGACGTCACCCGCGCGTCACGTTCCTTTCAGCGCCTGTGCGATCTCCGGCAGCGCGGCCGGGTCCTCGATGGTGGACGGGACGTCGTACGGGTGGCCGTCGGCGATGTTCCGCATCGTGGCGCGCAGGATCTTGCCCGAGCGGGTCTTCGGCAGCCTGCTCACCACGACGGAGCGGCGGAAGGCGGCGACGGGGCCGATGCGCTCGCGCACCAGCGCGGCCAGCTCCCGCTCGATCTCCTCCGGGTCGCGCTCCGCGCCCGCCTTCAGCACCACGAACCCCATCGGGAGCTGACCCTTCAGCTCGTCGGCCGCGCCGATCACCGCGCACTCGGCCACGTCCGGGTGGGAGGCGATGACCTCCTCCATGGCGCCGGTGGACAGGCGGTGGCCGGCCACGTTGATCACGTCGTCGATGCGGCCCATGACGTAGAGGTAGCCGTCGGCGTCCAGGTGGCCGCCGTCGCCCGTCAGGTAGTGGCCGGGATGGCGCTCCAGGTAGGAGCGGTGGAAGCGGGCCTCGTCGCGGTAGAGGGTGGGCAGCGCGCCGGGCGGGAGCGGCAGCTTCACGGTGACCGCGCCCTCGACGCCGGGCGGGCAGTCGTTGCCGTCGCCGTCGAGCACGTGCACGTCCCAGCCGGGCACGGGCCTGGTCGGGGAGCCGGGTTTGACGGGCAGCGGCTCGATGCCGACGCAGTTGGCGGCGATCGGCCAGCCGGTCTCGGTCTGCCACCAGTGGTCGATGACGGGGATGCCGAGCAGGTCGCGGGCCCAGTGGTAGGTGTCGGGGTCGAGCCGTTCGCCGGCCAGGAAGAGGTACCGCAGCCCCGACAGGTCCCACTTTTTCGCGAAATTGCCGGAGGGGTCCTCCTTCTTGATGGCGCGGATCGCGGTCGGGGCGGTGAACAGCGTCCGCACCCCGTGCGTGGCCACCACCCGCCAGAACGCGCCGGGGTCCGGGGTGCCGACGGGCTTGCCCTCGTACAGGACGGTGGTGCAGCCCGCGAGCAGCGGCGCGTACACGATGTAGGAGTGGCCGACCACCCAGCCCACGTCGGAGGCGGCCCAGTAGACCTCGCCGGGGGCGGCGCCGTACACGTGGGACATGCTCCAGTGCAGCGCCACCGCGTGGCCGCCGTTGTCGCGCACGACGCCCTTCGGCGAGCCGGTCGTGCCCGAGGTGTAGAGGACGTAGAGCGGGTCGGTCGCGGCCACGCTCACGCACGGCGCGGGCTCCGCGCCCCGCACGGCCTGGGCCCAGTCGAGGTCGCGCCCCTCGCGCAGCTCGGCCTCGCACTGGGGCCGCTGCAGGATCACGCACCGGCCGGGCCGGTGCTCCGCCTGCTCCAGCGCGTCGTCCAGCAGCGGCTTGTACGCCACCACCCGCGCCGGCTCGATCCCGCAGGACGCCGACAGCACCACCTTGGGCCTGGCGTGGTCGATGCGCACCGCCAGCTCCCTGGCCGCGAACCCGCCGAACACCACCGAGTGCACCGCCCCGAGCCGCGCGCAGGCCAGCATCGCGACCACCGCCTCCGGCACCATAGGCATGTAGATCACCACGGTGTCGCCCGCCGTCACGCCGAGGCCGCGCAGCATGCCCGCCGTCCTGGCCACCTCGTCCAGCAGCTCGGCGTAGGTGTGGACGCGGGTGACGCCGGTGACCGGGCTGTCGTGGATCAGCGCGGGCTGATCGCCGCGGCCCCTCTCGACGTGCCGGTCGAGGGCGTTGTGGCAGGTGTTGAGCCGGCCGTCGGGGAACCAGCGGCCCTCGCCGTACACGGTCGCGGGCGCCACGTCCCAGTCGATCCCGCGGGCCGCCTCGCCCCAGAACTGCTCGGGCTGCTCGATACTGCGCCGGTAGACCTCGTCAAAACCGCTCACCCGTCGATCAGAACAGCCTGCGGCCCCATGACGCAAGATATGCGGGTGGACGATGACGTGATCCTTTCCGTGGTGGCGGGGTCGAGGGCGTACACCGACGGCTCCGACACCGACCGGCGCGGCGTGTTCGTGGCGCCTACCTCGGCGTTCTGGCGGCTGGACAAACCGGCCACCCACCGGGACGGGCCGCTGCCCGAGCAGTTCTCGTGGGAGGTGGAGCGCTTCTGCCGGCTGGCCCTGGACGCCAACCCCACCGTTCTGGAGTGCCTGTGGTCCCCGCTCGTGGAGGTGATCACCCCCACGGGGCGGCGGCTGCGGGACCTGCGGGAGGCGTTCCTGTCCGAACGGGCGCACCGCTCCTTCGCCGGGTACGCCGAGACGCAGCTACGGCGGCTCGACCCCGGACGGCCCAACTGGAAGCAGGCCATGCACATGATCCGGTTGCTGCTCAGCGGGCTGCACCTGGTGCGGCACGGCGAACCGCTCGTCGGGATGCAGGCGCACCGGGAGCGGCTGCTGGCGGTGCGGCGCGGCGAGGTGCCCTGGGACTCGCTGATCGCCTGGCGGGCCGCGCTGTCCGCCGAACTGGCGGCCGAGCCCGGCGTGCTGCCCGCACAGCCCGATCGGGAGCGGGTGGAGGAGTTCCTGGTGCGGGTCCGGGAGGAGAACCTGCCGGGGCGGGGATGATGGCGTCCGTGACGTCGGTGGGCCGGGAGGATGCGCTGCTGGGCGGGGCGGCCGGGTGTGTGGTGGTCGAGGGGGCGGCGGGGATCGGCAAGAGCCCCGTTGCCGGGCTGGGCGGCGTTGACGGCGGCCGAGTTGCGGGTGGTGCGGCTCGTCGCGCGGGGCATGACGAACAGGGAGGCCGCCGCCGCCCTGTTCCTGTCCCCCACACGATCGACACCCACCTCCGCCACACCTCCGCCACCCCTTCGCCAAGCTGGGCGTGAAGAGCCGGGTGGAGCTGACCCGCCAGGCCCTCACCCACGAGCCACCCACCCCCTGACGGACCTCCGCCCCAGGACGGCCGGGGCCGGAGAGTACGTCAGGCCGGGAGCATGGGGAGCAGGGCTCGGGCGTCCGGTTCCGTGAGCTCGATGCCGAGCTCGGCCCGCAACCACCCCGCCAGCTCCCCCGCCGTCGCGAAGCTCAGCCCTCCAGCCGCACCCGAGCGTCCGCGGTGGTCCGCTGGGCGAGCACGTGGCGGGTGAACGGTGACTGCGGGTGGGCGGAGACCCGCCCCCTGTTCGAACGGCATCGGCTCCACCAGCCCCTCACCGCCGAACCCGACGTCCGCGAGCCACGTGCGCCCCTCCGCCACGACGGTGAGCATGGCGTGGGAGCGGGGCATTCGAAGGGGATGGCGCGCACGTGCGCGAGGTGGACGGCGCGCAGGGTGCGCGCCGTCGCGGCGCGCGGCCCGTCGTACCCGATCCGCCCCAGGGTAGGCGTCCAGGTCGAGCTTCTCGATGTCCCATGTCATGTGATCAACGATGGGGGGTGCGAGGGCCGCGGCGCATCACGTGTTCACGGGATCCGCCGACAGGATCATCCTGATGGCGAAATTCCGGTAACCGGCCCGTTCGAACGCCCGGGCCATCGGCCGGTTGCCCGCGTCCGTGTCGGCCACGATCCGCTGCACCCCGCGCTCGGCGTGGCAGCGGGTGATCTCGGCGAGCAGGTCGTCGACGTACCCGTGGCCGCGCTTCTCCGGCACCACCCCGAGGTAGCCGACGACGGGCCCGCCGTTGTTCGCCGACGGCAGGGCGACGCCCACCAGCTCTCCCGCCTTGTCGTAGGCGAGCCGCCACCAGGCCCGGTCCCCCGGCATCGCCCGGTAGTCCGCGACGTCCTCCCGCGCCTGCGCCTCCGGCCCCATGGTGGCCACGGCCTGGCGGGTGTGGTGGTCGAGCGTCCCGGCCGCCACCCGCACGAACGCGGCCACGAACGCCTCGTCGTCGTCATCGGCGCGGAAGAACAGCCGGTCGGACGGCTCGGGCACGGGCGCGTCCGCCGCCGTCCACTCGTAGCGGAGGCGTTCGAGCTCGTCGGTCAGCCCGGCGTGCCCGGCGGCCTCCCACCGCCAGGCGAGGGCCGCGCTCGCCCTCGGGTCCTCGCGCCAGCCGCCGGCGACGAAGACGTGGTACGCGGGCGCCTCCCCGTAGGCGGCATGCGCCCGGCGCAGCAGCTCGGCGGCCAGGCCCACGCGGTCGGGCGCCGAGGGGGCGACGTACAGGCAGTCGAGCGCGAGCGGCTTGCCGCCGCCGGGGAAGCTCCACCACACGGCGCGGGCCATGATCTCACCGCCCGGCTCGGCCTCGGCGAGCCAGATGCGGTCGTAGCGGTAGCTGCCGTCCTCCAGGAACGACAGCAGCCGGTCGGGATGGGACCAGCTGATCGACTCGTCGACGACGCAGCCGAGCAGACGGTCTAGATCGTCCTCGACGGCGGGACGGAAACGCATGAATCCTCCGAGAAGCAGAAGCGGGCGCATGGAGCGCCCGTGAACAGGCCGAACATCTCGCTGCGCCTCCTTTCTTCCGACTTGTCGGCGTCAGCGGGCACTGTAGCGCACATCTCGCGACAGGATGGGCGGGTGAGCTCCTACGACGACGACACGCTGCCCCTCCAGCCCCCGATCCGGCTGCCCGGCAAGGCCACGCTGGCGGCCGCCGTGCGCGCCGCTCCCCTGGCCGGCGAGCTGAAGCCGGAAGGCGAGGACACGGAGGTGCTGGCCTTCTGGGCGGAGCACTGCCGCGAGCGGCTGGCCGGCGACGAGGTGCTGCTGCTGGAGCTGGTCCGGCTGTTCCTGTCCAGGGAGCCGCTCAGGGGCGAGGCGTCCGGGACGCTGACGGGGCTCGGGCTGGTGCGGCAGGCGGAGCCGTACACGCTGAGCTGGCTGGGGCTGTGGGTGGCGCGGCAGATCATCGCCGAGACCACCGGGCAGGACATCCCGGTCATGGGGTCGCTGGCCGACGCCGACGCGGCCACGCTGCTGCACGGGCTGCGGTCGTACCCGGAGAGCGAGCGCGGCGAGGAGCTGGCCGGGTGGCTGGAGGGCCGTGACGGGCAGGCGGCGGCGGACGAGATCGCGTCCGTGCTGGGCGGTGTGAGCCCGCTGAGCCGGGCGGTCGGCGTGGAGCTGCTGTCGACGGCGTTCGGCGAGGAGGGGCGGCAGGCCCTGCACCGGCTGCTGGAGGAGCCCAAGCTCGGGGCGGTGATCGCGGCCAGGCTCGGGCGGGATGAGCGGCAGCCGTCGCCGGAGGAGATCGCCTGGGTGCTGGTGGACATGGCGGCGGCGCTGCTGGAGTTCGGCGGTGAGACCGGTGAGGTGATCGAGTCGATCGCGATGGGGATGAAGCCGGAGGAGCAGGCGGGGACGATCGCGATCCTGGCGTTCGGGGATCATCCGTGGACGGGGCAGGTGCTGCGGGTGTTCATCGAGCACCATCCGGACGAGCGGGTGGTGGCGGCGGCCCGTAAGGCGTTGCGGCGGTTGCGCGGGCTGGCCGACCTGCGCGGCTGAGTGGACGGCGGCTCTGCCGTGGACGGGTGGTGGTGATGATGGGCGTGGAGCCGTGACGGCCGGGGCGGCGGTAGAGTCGGCTCAGTGAGTGAGCATGTGATCTCCCCTCAGACCGGCATCCTGGGCGACGCGTACGCCTGCGGCTGCGGTGTGGTCCTCGGCGGCCGGATGGCGGCCGAGCTGCACGCGGCCGAGAACGGGCTGTGCTCGGCCTGCCTCGGCGCGACCGAGGAGGAGGTGGTGCCCGGCCTTCGACGCCCCTGCAACTCCTGCGTGGGCAGCGGGCGGCGCAGGGAGCAGGTCACCTGGCAGCTCGCGCACGCCGAGGCCGAGCATCTGATCACGATGACGGTCGTGCGCGGGGTCGTGGCGGGGCTCGACGGGCCGTTCCGGCTGTCGGAGGTCGCCGACACGGTGCGCAACGGGCTGGGGCTGCCCGCGGGGCGGCTGCCGGTCGGGCCACGGGTGCGCGACCTGCTGCTGCAGTTGCAGGCGGCGGGCGAGATCACCATGCTGTCGGCGCCCGACGAGATGGTGGGCACCGACATGGTCCTCTACCGCGACCCGCAGTGGCAGCGCGCCCGGACCCTCGGCCTCTGACCGCGCTCGACCTTCGCTCCCCTTCGGGCTCTGGACGCGCTCGACCGCCACCATGCCACCGACCCCTGACCTCGCCGCCCGCACCACCGGCCGCTGACCCGACGCCCGCCGGCCGCTCGCCGGGGCAGCCCCGGCGGGTCAGGCGGTTACGCGGCAGAGGATCTCGCCGTGCAGGACGGACAGCCACCCGTCCTCGGCCGCCGCCCATTCCCGCCACCCGTCCGACATGCGCCGCAGGTCCGCCTCCGTGGCGGCGCCGGTGGCCACGGCCTGTTCGGCCAGGGCCGAGCGCAGGATGCGGTCGGCCCACATCCCGCCCCACCAGGCCCGGTCCTCCGGGTCGGCGAAGCACCAGGTGGAGGAGGTGGCGGTGACGTCCTCGAAGCCCGCGGCGCGGGCCCAGGACAGCAGCCGCCGCCCCGCGTCCGGCTCGCCCCCGTTGGCGCGGGCGAGCCGCTGGTAGAGCGCCATCCACTCGTCCAGCGCCGGCACCCGCGGCCACCAGGTGAACGCCGAGTAGTCGCTGTCGCGCGCCGCCACGAGCCCGCCCGGCTTGGTGACCCGTCCCATCTCCCGCAGCGCCCGCACCGGGTCGCCCACGTGCTGCAGCACCTGGTGGGCGTGCGCCACGCAGAACGTGTCGTCCGGGTAGTCGAGGGCGTGCACGTCCGCGACGGCGAAGCCGACGTTCGCCAGCCCCCTGGCCGCCACCTCGGCCCTGGCCAGTTCCAGCGCGTCCTCGGTCACCTCGGAGGCCGTCACGTGCCCGTCCGGCACCCGGGCCGCCAGGTCGGCGGTGATCGTGCCGGGGCCGCTGCCGACGTCCAGCACCTTCATGTGCGGCTTGAGGTGGGGCAGCAGGTACGCGGCCGAGTTCCCGGCGGTGCGCCAGCGGTGCGAGCGCAGCACCGACTCGTGGTGACCATGCGTGTAGACGGCGTCCATCGGAGAACCCCTTCGTTTCGACGACGATGCGATCACCATAGCGCCTGTCTCACCATTCAAGAGAAAATGTCTTATATTTCGAGATAGCACAGGAAGTACGTACACTTGTCGCGATATCAGACGAGGAAGGGGCGCTGGCAGTGGGAGAGGTCCGGCCGATCGTGACCGTGGGAGACCCGGTGCTGCATCACCCGTGCGAGCCGGTCACCCGGTTCGACGGCGACCTGGCGGCGCTGGTGGACGACATGTTCGCCAGCATGTACGCGGCCGAGGGCGTGGGCCTGGCCGCCAACCAGATCGGCGTGCCGCTGCGCGTGTTCGTCTACGACTGCCCGGACGACGAGGGCGTGCGCCACAGGGGCGTCGTCGTGAACCCGGAGCTGGAGGTGCCCGGCCTCGGCGAGCGGCACCTGGACCCCGGCGACGAGGGCTGCCTGTCGGTGCCCGGCCAGTACGCGCCACTCCCCCGCCCCGACCGCGCCACCGTGCGCGGCCTCGACGCCGCCGGCGAGCCCGTCACGGTGGAGGGCACCGGCCTGCTGGCCCGCTGCCTGCAGCACGAGACCGACCACCTCGACGGCTACCTCTACATCGACCGCCTGCCGGCCAAGCGCCGCAAGCAGGTGCTGGCGGCGTACCAGGAGTCCACCAAGGAGCAGGAGCCCACCGGGGGCCAGGAATCCGCTAAAGCGGATAAAGCACCGCTATAGTGGAGGAATGGAAGGCGAAGGGGTCCTGTCCAGCGGCCTGTCCATGGCCGAGCTGGGGCAGCGCATCCGCGGCGAGCGGCAGGCGCGCGGGCTGTCCATCGAGCGGCTGGCCGAGCTGAGCGGCATCAGCAGGAGCATGGTCTCCGAGGTCGAGCGGGGCACGAAGACGCCGAGCGTGCTGGTGCTCGACCGGCTGGCCACGGCGCTGGGCACGTCGATCGCGCGGCTGCTCGACGAGCCCGCGCACAGCGCGATGCGGGTGCTGCGCCACACCGAGCAGCGGGTCCTGCGCGACCCGTCGGGGTGGGAGCGGCGGGTGTTGTCGCCGGTGCTGGGCGAGGTGGAGTTCGAGTTCATGCGCACGACCATCGGCCCCGGCGTGGACGCGGGCGAGTTCGCGCCGCACGCTCCGGGCTCGCGTGAATATCTCGCCGTCGAGCACGGCAGCCTGCGGCTGACGATCAACGGCAGGCCGTACGAGCTGGCGGCCGGCGACTCGGCCTACTACCCCGGCGACTGCCGCCACGCCTACGCCAACCACGGCACCACCGACTGCGTCTTCTACCTCGCCATGGAGGTGAGTGGAGTCGGGCACCACGAACCACGGAGGGAATCCCCCGATGCATGACCTGCGTCAGGCCGGCGCCAAGGCGGCCCAGATCATGGCCGACCACCTGGAGGGCGTCGCGGAGCGGCCGGTGTGGCGGCCGGTGCCCGGCGGCGAGCTGGCCTGGCTCACCGGCCAGGACCTGCCGGAGACGGGCCGCGCGCTGGACGAGCTCCTGGAGGACGCGCGCGAGCACGTGCTGCCGTACCCGATGGGCAACGGGCACCCGCGCTTCTTCGGCTGGGTGAACTCGCCGCCCAATCCGGCGGGCGTCCTCATCGAGCCGCTGGCCGCGGCGCTGAACCCGAGCTGCGCGGGCGGCGACCACGCGGGACCGCACCTGGAGCGCACGGTGGTGCGCTGGCTGGCCGGCCTCGTCGGCTTCCCGCACCCGCCCGGCGGCGGGCTGCTGACCAGCGGCGCCTCCATGGCCACCGTGATCTGCCTGGCCACCGCCCGCCAGCAGGCGGCGCTCGCGGACGGCTGGGACGCGCGCGAGGAGGGCCTGTCAGGGCGGCCCCCCATGGTCATGTACGTCACCGAGGAGGGCCACAGCTGCCTGCACAAGGCGGCCCAGCTCCTCGGCCTCGGGGCGCGCAACGTCCGGCTGGTGCCTGTGGACGCGTCCTACCGGATGGACGTGCGCGCGCTGCGCGCCATGATCGCCGAGGACCTCGACGCGGGGCTGCGGCCGTTCTGCGTGGCGGGCAGCGCGGGCACGGTGAACTCCGGCGCGGTCGACCCGCTGGACGAGATCGCGGACGTGGCGGCCGCGTACGGGCTCTGGTTCCACGTGGACGGCGCGTACGGCGCGCTCGGCGTCCTGGCCGGCGGGGCGGCGGCGCACTACGCGGGCATGGAGCGGGCCGACTCGCTGGCCCTGGACCCGCACAAGTGGCTGGGCGTGCCGGTGGGCTGCGGCTGCGCGCTGCTGCGCGACCCCGGCGCCGCGCGGGCCGCGTTCAGCCTGGTGCCGTCGTACCTGGTGGACGACAACGCCGGCGACCTCGGCTGGTTCGCCGAGTACGGGCCCGAGCAGACCCGGCCGTTCCGGGCGCTGAAGACGTGGGCGACCCTGTCGCACCTGGGCAGGTCGGGCGTCGAGCGACTGGTCGAGCACACGACCGGGCTGGCCCGCACGCTCGGCGCGATGATCGAGGCGGCCCCGGACTTCGAGCTGCTCGCCCCGGTCACCACCTCGATCACCGCCTTCCGCCACACGCCGCGGGCCGACGGGCTGGACGAGCTCAACCGGGCCATCCCGGTCGCCGTCCAGGCGCGCGGCAACGCGTTCCTCACCGGCACCCGCCTGGCCGGGCGCGACGCGCTGCGCACCTGCATCCTGCACCCGGACACCACCGAGCAGGACCTGGTGGTGCTCCTGGACGAGATCCGCCTGGCGGCCAAGGCGCTGTGACCGCCGGATCACGCGGAGCGGCCAGGGCGCTGTGACCGCCGGATCACGCGCAATCGCGGCGCATCGCCGACCTGGGTCTCAGGTGGAGGCCTGGTCGCTGTCCTTGAGCTCGCCCCAGCCGTGCCAGCGCCCGACCTCGATCCGGGCGCTGACGCGAGCGCGCGCCCGGTCGGGGTAGGGCCTGCCCGGGTAGTGCGCCGGCGTGCCGTCCGCGCGCAACGTCGCCATGACCGAGGGGTTCGGACGGCGCAGCAGTTCGACGGCTGCCGGCGGCAGGGGCGGCTTCGACATGGCGGCATCCTCGTCCATGGGTGATCCGGTTCTCCCAGGGTAGGTCGCCAGGCGCCGGTGAAGCCTCCGGCACGTCGGGGCGTCCCCTCGGGAAACCGGCCATGCCCTGTGAGATGCGCATTCGCCCGGGTAGGGGGTCGGCTGGACCGATCTACAGGAGGATCCCATGGCGAAGACCGTGGCAGATGTGATGACTTCCCACCCGGCGACGGTCGAGGCCGACCAGCCGGTGTCCGTCGCGGCGTCGCTCATGCGCGACAACGACACCGGAGCGGTCATCGTCAACGACAACGGCCGCATGAAGGGCATCGTCACCGACCGCGACATCACGGTGCGCGTGGTCGCCGACGACCGCGGCCCCGACACGCCGGTACGCGAAGCGTGCAGCCCGTCCGTCGAGGCCGTCGGCCCCGACACCAGCATCGACCAGGCCGTCCAGCTCATGCGCACGCACGCCGTGCGCCGCCTGCCGGTGGTCGAGGACGGCCGCGCGGTCGGCGTCGTCAGCCTCGGCGACCTGGCCGTCGAGCGTGACCCGAACTCCGCGCTCGCGGACATCTCGGCGGCGGAGGGCAACCGGTAGTACCGTCTGCCGTGTGTTCACGGTCGATGACGTACGGCAGTTCGCGCGCACGCTCCCGCGCTCCTCGGAGCACCTCATCAGGGACCGCGTGAAGTTCCGCGTAGGCAAGATCGTCTACGTGGCGTTCTCGCGTGACGAGACCCTGATGGGGTTCGGGTTCCCGAAGGAGGAACGCGCGGCCCTGGTGGCCGCCGAGCCCGCCAAGTTCCTCCTTCCGCGGGAGTCCGACCTGCGTTTCAACTGGGTGGTGGTGCGGGCTGCCGCCATCGACGCCGCGGAGATGCGGGAGCTGGTGCTGGAGGCCTGGCGGATGTGCGTGCCCAGGAAGGTGCGGCTGGAGCAGGAGCTCGCCGCCGGGCGGCACTGACCGCTTGATCGCCCCGCCGTCCTGCACGAGGATCATCGATCATGACGCAGCAGGACTGGATGCGGTGGCATGACGCCTACGACGAGCCGGGCTCGTCGCTGAAGGAGCGCCTCGACATCGTGCGCAGGTGGGTCGCGGCGGCGCTCGACGAGGGGGCGTCGCGGGCGGTGAGCCTGTGCGCGGGGCAGGGGCGCGACCTGCTGCCCGTGCTGGCCGGGCACCCCCGGCGCGGCCAGGTGCGGGCGCGGCTCGTCGAGCTGGACGAGCGGAACGTCGCCGCCGCCAGGAGCGCGGCCCCCGAGGGGGTCGAGGTGGTGTGCGGGGACGCGGCGGTGACGGGCTCGTACGCGGGCGCCGTGCCGGCGGACCTCGTGCTGGCGTGCGGGATCTTCGGGAACATCACCGACGACGACGTCCGCCGCACGGTCGCCACCCTGCCGCAGCTCTGCGCGCCCGGCGCGATGGTGATCTGGACCAGGGGGCGGCACGAGCCCGACCTGGTGCCGGCGATCTGTGAATGGTTCGAGGGCCAGGGGTTCGAGCGGGTCGCGGTCGAGGGCGAGGGCACGAAGTACGGGGTCGGGGTGCATCGCTACGCCGGGCCGCCGGTGGCGCTGGAGCCCGGCGCGCGGATGTTCACCTTCGTGCGGTGACGACCATCAGCGGGTGACGCTCCGGTAGAGGTCGCGGGTGAGCGTGGTGGTGCGCTTGACCGAGGAGCTCCAGGTGCCGCCCGCCGGATGCGCGGTCAGCACGGCCAGGACGTAGCGGTCGCCCTGCCCGGCCAGACCGGTCGTGTGCAGGACGGGCCGGCCGTAGTCGGGCACGCCCGTGCCGGTGGCCCGCTGGGCGATCCACGAGATGGGCGCGCCGGTGGCCGCGGCGTCGCTCCGGTACGACACGGCCGCCGTCCTGGCATCGCACCTGACCGGTGGCGTCGTGCCGAAGCCCGACCAGCCCTGCTTGACCGCCCACGGCCGCGGCACGCCGTCGGGGATGCCGAAGGTCTGGTCGAAGCCGTCGGTGCCGCACGGCGTGGACCGGCGCAGGTGGCCGAGGATGGTGTCCCTGACCCGGGGCTCGGCCCGGTCGAGCAGGTAGCGGTAGGTGCGCACGATGTCGTACGCGCTCAGCGAGGTGTAGCCCCAGAACCCGGGATAGGACGCGGGCGGCGGCGTCGTGTCGGACAGTCCCAGCCTGCGCGCCTGCCTGACGATGATCTGCCCCTTGCCGAGGCGGTCCCAGAAGGCGGAGGCCGCGTCGTCGTCGCTGGAGCGCAGCATGACCTTCAGCAGCTTGGCGTCGGCCGCGGGCACGCTCTTGCGCCGCTCCAGGTAGTCGATCGCGATGAGGATCTTGACGACGGAGGCCGAGCGGTACTTGCGGTGCGCGTTCCGCGTCGCGACGATCTTGCCGGCCTGACGGTCGAAGACCACCCAGGCCGCCGTCGTCCCGGCCGGGACCCGGGGCGGCGCGGCCGCCTCGGCGGCGTGGGCGGGGGCCGCGAGCGCGGCCATGACGACGGGGACTACGGCCAGGGGCTTGATTCGCACCCGCCTATAACTACCAGATTCCGCCTGCCCACCCTTGACCAACCAACGAAAGCGGGTATAAACACAGGGGAAACCAACTCGAAACGGCGGTGAATCAACATCATGTACGCCGAGGAACGGCAGCAGGAGATCCTGCGGAGAGCGCGCGCCGCGGGCCGCGTCGACGTGGTGACGCTGGCCGCCGAGCTCGACGTGACCACGGAGACGATCCGCCGCGACCTGACGTCGCTGGAGCGGGCGGGCGTGCTGCGCCGCGTGCACGGGGGCGCGATCCCCGTGGAGCGGCTGGGGTTCGAGCCCGCGCTGGCCACCCGCGACGAGGTCATGACGGCGGAGAAGGAGCGCATCGCCAAGGCGGCGCTGGCCGAGCTGCCGGAGGACGGATCGGTGATCATCGACGCGGGCACCACGACGGGCCGCCTGGTGCAGGTGCTGCCCGCCGACCGGGAGCTGACCGTCGTGGTCAACTCCCCGCCGCTGGCCACCGTGCTGGCCGCCCGCGCCAACCTGCACGTGATCATGCTGGGCGGCCGGGTGCGCGGCAAGACGCTCGCGACGGTGGACGACTGGGCGCTGCGCCCGCTGGCCTACCTCAACGTGGACGTGGCGTTCATGGCCACCAACGGCTGCTCGCTGAGCCGGGGCCTGACCACGCCCGACCCGGCCGAGGCGGCGATCAAGCGGGCCATGGTCAAGGCCGCGCAGCGCAGCGTGCTGCTGGCCGACCACACGAAGTTCGGCAACACGTACCTGTCCACGTTCGCCGAGCTGAGCGAGATCGACGTGGTGATCACCGACACCGGGCTGGACATGTCGCTGGCCGCCGACCTGGCGGGGGCGGGCCCGGAGGTGATCAGGGCGTGATCCTCACCCTGACCCTGAACCCCAGCCTCGACCGCACGATCGAGATCTCCTCCCTCGACCGGGGCGCGGTCATCCGCGCCGCCGCCGCCCACCTCGACCCCGGCGGCAAGGGCGTGAACGTCTCGCGCGCCCTGCTGGCCAACGCCGTCGCCAGCCGCGCGGTGGTCCCGTACGGCGGCGACGAGGGCAGGCAGCTCGTCCGCCTGCTGGCCGCCGAGGGGCTCGACATGGTGACCGTCCCCGTGACGGGGCCGACCCGGTCGAACGTCACGCTCGCCGAGCCCGACGGCACCGTCACCAAGATCAACGAGCCGGGCACCGCGCTGTCGCCCGCCGAGCTGGACACGATCGCCGACGCCGTGCTGGCCGCCGCCCACGCGGGCGGTCAGGGGGCCGACTGGGTGGTGGCGTCCGGGAGCCTGCCGCCCGAGGTGCCGGCCGACGTGTACGCCCGGCTGTGCCGCAGGTTCGCCGGGGCGGGCATCCACGTGGCCGTCGACACCAGCGGCCCCGCCCTGTCCTGCGCCCTGGCCGCCGCCCCCGCCCTGGTCAAGCCGAACCTGGAGGAGCTGTCGGCGGCCACCGGCATGCCGATCCGCAGCCTGGGCGACGTGGCCGAGGCCGCGGGCAAGCTGCGGGCCGCCGGAGCGCGTACGGTGCTGGCCAGCCTGGGCGCCGACGGCGCCGTGCTCGTCGAGGAGGGCGGCAGCTGGTACGGCGAGGCCGCCGTGAGCGAGCCGCGCAGCTCCGTCGGCGCCGGCGACGCCATGCTGGCCGGCTTCCTCGCGGCGGGAGGCTCCGGGCCCGAGGCGCTGAAACAGGCCCTGGCCTGGGGCGCCGCCGCCGTACGCCTGCCCGGCAGCCGCATGCCCGGCCCCGCCGACATCGACCTGGCCGCCGTCGCCATCCGCCCGACCGACCCCGCCCGCCCCCTCACCACGGCATCCCCCCGATAAGAAAGCGGCTGCTCAACCCCCCAGAAGGAGCACGTCCATGGCCGACACCTACACCCCTCCGGTCACCGGGACCGGAGTCAAGGCCACCATCCAGCGCATCGGCGGCCATCTGGCCGGCATGATCATGCCGAACATCGGCGCGTTCATCGCCTGGGGCCTGATCACCGCCCTGTTCATCCCCACCGGCTGGCTGCCCAACGAGGACCTCGCGAAGCTGGTCGGCCCGATCATCGGCACCCTGCTCCCGGTTCTCATCGCCTATACCGGCGGACGGATG
Organism: Nonomuraea thailandensis; assembly: GCF_024172165.1. GTDB lineage: Bacteria > Actinomycetota > Actinomycetes > Streptosporangiales > Streptosporangiaceae > Nonomuraea > Nonomuraea thailandensis. The sequence goes on from NZ_JAMZEB010000002.1 coordinate 5,350,968, forward strand.
GTGCACGGGCAGCGCGGGGCGGTCGTCGGCGCGGTGGCGGTGATGGGCGTCGTCGTGGGCACGGAGTCCCCGATGTTCCTCGGCGCCATGATCATCGGCCCGCTCACCGCCTTGATCCTGAAATATGTGGACAAGTTCACGGAGGAGCGGACCAAGGCCGGGTTCGAGATGCTGGTGGACAACTTCACCGCCGGCATCGTGGGCGGCGCCATGGCCATCGTCGGCTTCTACGGCATCGGCCCGGTCGTGCAGGCGGTCACCACCACCGCGGGCAACGCGGTGGAGTGGCTGATCACCAACAACCTCCTGCCGATCGCCTCCGTGCTGATCGAGCCGGCCAAGGTGCTGTTCCTGAACAACGCCATCAACCACGGCGTGCTGAGCCCGCTGGGCGTGGCCGAGGCCGCGGAGACGGGCAAGTCGATCCTGTTCATGCTGGAGTCGAACCCGGGGCCCGGGCTCGGCCTGCTGCTGGCGTTCCTGCTGTTCGGCCCGCGCGCGATGCGGCCGAGCACGCCCGCCGCGATGATCATCCACTTCTTCGGCGGCATCCACGAGATCTACTTCCCGTACGTCCTCATGAAGCCCCGCCTCATCCTGGCCGTCATCGCGGGCGGCGCGGCCGGCGTGTTCACGTTCATGGTCACCGGCGCCGGCCTGGTCGCCACGCCGTCGCCCGGCAGCATCTTCGCCTACCTCGCGGTCACCCCGAAGGGCGGCTGGCTCGGCTCCAGCCTGGGGATCCTCGTGGCGACGGGCGTGACGTTCGCGGTCGCCGCCGTCCTGATGGGCTTCGGCAGGGGCGAGAAGGCCGAAGCCGAAGAGGCCGAAACCGCAGAAACCACCCAGAAGGAGAGCTGAGCCATGGCCGGCATCGACAGCAAGGACATCCGCAAGATCATCGTGGCCTGCGACGCGGGCATGGGGAGCAGCGTCATGCTCGCCTCCCAGCTCAAGAAGCAGCTCAAGGAGACCGGCGTGACCGTGGAGCACACCCCGGTCAACTCCATCCCCGACGACGCCGACGTGGTCCTGTGCCACGCGGGCCTGGCCGCGCGTGCGAAAGCGGCCGCGCCGGGGAAGGTACTGGTGTCGTTCCAGATCTTCCTCGGCGACCCGGCGGTGACCCGGCTGGTGAACACCATCAAGAACGGCGGCACGGTCGATGCGTGACGACCTGCTCGACCCGCGGGCCGTGCTGCTGCACGAGAGCGCCCCCGACCGCGCCGCGGCCATCCGGCGGTGCGGGCGGGCGCTGGCCGACGTGGGGGCGGTCGCGGAGCCGTACATCGAGGCGATGCTGGAGCGCGAGCGGTCGATCTCCACCTACGTCGGTGAGGGCGTGGCCATCCCGCACGGGACGAACGCCGCCAAGGGGGACGTCCTGCGCGACGCGATCTGCGTCGTGCGCTTCCCCGGCGGCGTCGACTGGGACGGCGAGCACGTCACGCTCTGCGTCGGCATCGCCGCCAAGAACGACGGTCACGTGCCGCTGCTGGCGGCGCTGGCCGAGATCCTGCTCGACCCGGACCGGGCGCGGGCACTGCGCGAGGCCACCGAGGTCTCCGACGTCATCAAGGAGCTGACAGCATGAAGGTCGCGCGCTTCCACGCGCCCGGCGACATCAGGATCGAGGACGCGCCCGAGCCGGTCGCCGGTCCGGGCGAGCTGAAGATCCGGGTACGCAACTGCTCGACCTGCGGCACCGACGCCAAGATCTTCAAGTTCGGCCACCACCACATCGTGCCGCCGCGCGTGATGGGCCACGAGATCGCCGGCGAGGTGGTGGACACGGGCGCGCGGGTGCAGGTGATCGCCGCGATCCCGTGCGGCACGTGCCCCGACTGCGCGGCGGGCCGCCGTACGGTGTGCCCGAACCAGGAGTCGATGGGCTACCACTACGACGGCGGGTTCGCCGAATACATGATCATTCCCGCGAAGGTGCCGGCCGTGGACGGCGTCAACGCCATCCCCGACGGCGTCGGGTTCGCGGAGGCGTCGGTGGCCGAGCCGCTCGCGTGCGTGCTGAACGGCCAGGAGCTGGCCCGCGTGGGGCCCGGCGACGACGTGGTCGTGATGGGCGCGGGCCCGATCGGCTGCCTGCACGTGCGGCTGGCGCGGGCGCGCGGGGCGAACCGGGTGTTCCTCGTGGACGTCAACGCCGAGCGCCTGGCGATGGCCGCCGAGCTCGTCCGTCCCGACGCGGCCATCGACGCCGACCCCGCCGAGCAGGTGCTGAAGCTGACCGGCGGCCGGGGCGCCGACGTGGTGATCACGGCGGCGGCCTCCGGCGCGGCGCAGGAGCAGGCCGTGCGGATGGCGGCCCGGCAGGGGCGGATCAGCTTCTTCGGCGGGCTGCCCAAGGACGACCCGATCATCGCGCTCGACTCGAACCTCGTGCACTACCGGGAGCTGACCATCATCGGCGCGAACGGCTCCAGCCCGGCCCACAACGCCCAGGCGCTGCGGCTGGTGGCCGAGGGCGCCGTGCCGGTGTCGGACCTGATCACCCACCGGCTGCCGCTGCCGCGCGTGCTGGACGGGATCGACCTGGTCAGCCGGGGCGCGGCCATCAAGGTCACCATAGAACCCTAGGAGGAGGTTGTGATGGCGCAGCGAACGGTGGCCGTGGCCTCTGCCAGCGGCCTGCACGCCCGGCCCGCGAAGCTGTTCGTGCAGGCGGCGGTCAAGTCGGGGGTGCCGGTGACGATCCGGGCCGGGGAGAAGGCGGTGCCGGCCAAGAGCATGCTGGGGGTGCTGTCGCTCGGCGTCGTGCAGGGCACGGAGGTCACGCTGGAGGCCGAGGGGCCGGGGGCGGAGGAGGCGCTGGACGCGCTGGCCGCGCTGCTGGCCCGCGACCTGGACGCGGACGAGGCCCCCGATGCCTGACAGCCTCACCCCGCACCCGGGCCCCGCGACTCCGGGCGATCACGCCGCGACAGGCGCCTCCCCGGCCTCGGGCAGCGGCGCTCATGCCGGGGGCGGCGGCCCGTGGGAGGGTGCCGGGGGGAGGCTCGGCGGGCTGGGGGTCAGCCAGGGGCGGGCGGCGGGGCCGGTGATCCGGCTGGGCGATCCGCCGGAGCTGCCCGCGCCCAGGGCCGTCACCGACCCCGGCGCGGAGGCGGCCACCGCGGCCAAGGCGCTGGAGGCGGTCGCCGCCGAGCTGAACCGGCGCGCCCTGGCCGCCGGCGGTGAGGCGGCCGAGATCCTGGAGGCGCTGGCCATGATCGCCGAGGACCCGATGCTGCTGGAGGAGGCCGAGCGGCTCACCGCCGAAGGCGCCGACGCGGCCCACGCCCTGGACGCCGCCTTCGCCGGGCACCGCGAGGCCCTGGCGCAGCTCGGCGGCTACCTGGCCGAGCGGGCCGCCGACCTCGACGACCTCAGGCACCGCGCGGTGGCCGCCGCGCTCGGCCTGCCGATGCCCGGCCTGCCCTCCCCCGGGCACCCGTACGTGCTGGTCGCCACGGACCTCTCCCCCGCCGACACCGCGGGCCTGGGCCCCGACGTGGTGGCGCTGGTCACCGAGCACGGCGGGCCGACGAGCCACACCGCGATCCTGGCCAGGGCCAGGGGCCTGCCCGCCGTCGTGGCCTGCCAGGGCGTCACCGGCCTCGCCGACGGCACGGTGATCGGCGTGGACGGCGGCACGGGCGAGATCGCGATCGGCCTGTCCGAGCGGGAGACGGCCGACGTCGGCCGGGCCGAGATCGCCCGCAGGGCCCGCCTCCGGACGAGCCGGGGCCCGGGCAGGACCGCCGACGGGCATGCGGTCAAGCTGCTGCTCAACATCGGCTCGGCCGCCGACCTGGCCCCGCACGGCGCAGGCGCGGGCACCGCGGAGACGGGCACCGCGGAGACGGGTGCTGAAGGGGTGGGTGCTGAAGGGGTGGGTGCTGAAGGGGTGGGTGCTGAAGGGGTGGGTGCTGAAGGGGTGGGTGCTGAAGGGGTGGGGCTGTTCAGGACGGAGTTCCTGTTCCTGGATCGCAGGCAGCCGCCGTCGTTCGAGGAGCAGGTGGCCGCGTACGCGGAGGTGTTCGGCCGGGTGGAGCACGTGATCGTGCGCACGCTCGACGCCGGCACCGACAAGCCGCTGCCCTTCCTCGGCCTGCCGCGGGAGCAGAACCCGGCGCTGGGCGTGCGCGGCCTGCGCGTGGACCGGCTGCTGCCGGAGGTCCTGGACACCCAGCTCGACGCGATCGCCGCGGCGGCGCGCCAGGCGGGCGCCGAGCCGTGGGTGATGGCGCCCATGGTGACCACGGTCGGGGAGGCGAGCGACTTCGCCCGCCGGGCCCGTGCCAGGGGCATCGCGCGGGTGGGCGTGATGGTCGAGGTGCCGGCGGCGGCGCTGCGCGCGGGCCGGCTGCTGCAGGAGGTCGACTTCCTCAGCATCGGCACCAACGACCTGGCCCAGTACACCTTCGCCGCCGACCGCCAGCACTCCGCCCTGGCCGACCTCCTGGACCCGCGCCAGCCGGCACTGCTGGAGCTGATCGCCCTGTGCGCGGAGGCGGGCAGGCAGGCGGGCAAGCCGGTCGGGGTGTGCGGCGAGGCGGCAGGCGACCCGCTGCTCGCGCCCCTGCTGGTGGGTCTGGGCGTGACGAGCCTGTCCATGGCCCCCGTCTGCGTCCCGGAGGTGCGGGAGGCGCTCGCCGCCCTCACCCTGGACGAATGCCGCGAACAGGCCCGCGCCGCACTCGCCTGACCCCCGCGCCACGCCCGCCCTGCGACCGGCCCGCCACGCGGGCGGGCCGTCAGGCGGGCGGGCCGTCAGGCGGGCGGGCCGTCAGGCGGGCGGGCCGTCAGGCGGGCGGGCCGTCAGGCGGGCGGGCCGTCAGGCGGCCGGTTCCGGGTTGTGGGCCTTGAGCTGGAGCTGGTCGTCGGCCACGTCCACCGTCACCCTGCCGTGCTCCCCCACCTCCCCGGTGAGCAGCATCGTGGACAGCCGGTTGTCCAGCTCCCGCTGCACGGTCCGGCGCAGCGGCCGGGCGCCGAACTCGGGCTGGTAGCCGCGCGCCGCCAGCCAGTCCTTGGCCGCGTCCGTGACCTCCAGCGCCACGTCCTGGCCGCGCAGCCGCTGCCGGGTGCGCTCCAGCAACAGGTCCACGATCTGGCGGAGCTGCTCGCGCTCCAGCCGCGTGAAGACGATCGTCTCGTCGATGCGGTTGAGCAGCTCGGGCCGCAGCGAGCGGCGCAGCAGGTCCATGAGCTGCGCTTCGACGTCTCCGGTGGCCTCCAGGATGAGCTGGGCGCCGATGTTGCTGGTCATGATGACGATCGTGTTGGTGAAGTCGACCGTGCGGCCCTGGCCGTCGGTCAGGCGGCCGTCGTCGAGCATCTGCAGCAGGATGTTCATGACGTCGGGGTGGGCCTTCTCGATCTCGTCGAGCAGGATCACGCAGTGCGGGCGGCGGCGGACGGCCTCGGTGAGCTGCCCGGCCTCCTCGTAGCCGACGTATCCGGGCGGCGCGCCGATCAGCCGCGAGACGGTGTGCCGCTCCTGGAACTCGCTCATGTCGATGCGGACCATGTGGTCCTCGCCGCCGAACAGCGCCGCCGCCAGGGCTCTGGCCAGCTCCGTCTTGCCGACGCCCGTGGGGCCGAGGAACAGGAAGCTGCCGATCGGGCGGTTCGGGTCCGACAGGCCGGCCCTGGCCCTGCGTACGGCCTCGGCGATGGCGACGACGGCCTCGTCCTGGCCGATGACGCGCTCGTGCAGGTGCTCCTCCAGCCGCATGAGGCGGTCGCGCTCCTGCTCGGTGAGCTGGGTGACGGGGATGCCGGTGCGGCGGGAGACGACCTCGGCGACGTCCTCCACCATGACCTGCGGCACCGCGCCGGCGCCGCTGTCGGCGCCGTGCCTGGCCCGCTCCAGCTCGGGGCGGAGCTTGTCGATCTGCGTGGTCAGCTCCTTGGCGCGGTCGAAGTCGTCGCCGGCGACGGCCTGGTCCTTGTCGCGGCGCAGCCCTTCGAGGCGTTCCTCCAGCTCCCGCACGTCGCTGCCGGGCGTGCGGGAGCGCAGCCGCACGCGGGCCGCGGACTGGTCGACGAGGTCGATGGCCTTGTCGGGCAGGAACCGGTCGGAGATGTAGCGGGCCGACAGGCTCGCCGCCGCGTGCAGCGCCTCGTCGGTGATGCGGACCTGGTGGTGCGCCTCGTACGCGTCGCGCAGCCCGGCCAGGATCTCGACCGTCTGGTCCACGGTCGGCTCGGGGACCAGGATCGGCTGGAAGCGGCGTTCGAGCGCGGCGTCCTTCTCGATGTTCTTGCGGTACTCGTCGATGGTGGTGGCGGCGATGACGTGCAGCTCGCCGCGGGCCAGGGCGGGCTTGAGGATGTTGGCGGCGTCCATGCCGCCCTCGGCGGAGCCGGCGCCGACCAGGGTGTGCACCTCGTCGATGAAGACGATGGTCTCGTCGGCGTGCTCGCGCACCTCGTCGATGACCTTCTTGATGCGCTCCTCGAACTCGCCCCGGTACTTCGACCCGGCCACCATCCCGGTCAGGTCGAGCGCGACGACGCGGCGGTCCTTGAGCGTGTCGGGCACGCTGCCGTTGACGATGCGCTGGGCGATGCCCTCGACGATCGCGGTCTTGCCGACGCCGGGCTCGCCGATCAGGCACGGGTTGTTCTTGGTGCGCCGCGACAGCACCTCGATGCACTGCTCGATCTCGTCCTCGCGGCCCACGACCGGGTCGACGCGGCCCTGCCGGGCCTCCTCGGTGAGGTCGCGGCCGTACTCGTCGAGCGAGGGGGTGTCACTGGCGCGGGGGCCGCCGGCGGCCCCGTGCTGCCTGGCCGCCCCGGACATCAGGGCCTGCTGCAGCTCGTTCGCCGAGACGCCCTGCGCCTGGAGGAGGCGGGCGGCGGTGGAGTCGGGGTTGGCGGCCAGCGCGAGCAGCAGGTGCTCGGGACCGATGTACGACGACTGCAGGGCGCGGGAGATGCGCTGGGCGTCGAGGATGGCCCGCTTGGTGGCCGGGGACAGCGTGGTGGGCGGCTCGGCGGGCTCGCCGGGGCCGGCGGCGGCGTCGATGCGGTCGCGCAGCCGTCCCACGTCCACCCCGGCCGTGCGCAGCAGCGCCTGCCCCGAGTCGGTGTCGATCAGCGCGTCGAGCAGGTCCAGCACGTCGAGGTCGGCCGCGCCGCGCTGTCCCGCCGCCTCCAGCGCCCCGCTCAGCACCTGCCTGGCCTCGGCGCTGAGCAGCCTGCCCACGTCCACCCGCTGGACGCCGGGGCGGGACGGTGGCCAGCCCTCCATGCCGCCGAACACGCGACCGGTGAGCTCCTCGAAGCCGCGGAACGGGTCTCCGCCAAAGAACGATCTGAACGGCATGTCCGACATCACAGGTCCCCCTCGTGCTCAGGGGACATCTAGCCGGACCTGCCGCATGTCAATGCCAGCAATCGGCAAAGCCTTCAGGCCGCGGGCGTCACTCGTCCGACGCGACGAGGTCGATGATCGGCGTGTCGCCGGAGACGAGCTCCAGCGTCCGCCCGGCCGTGGCCGGGTTCTCCAGCAGCGCCACGATGACGGCGGCCACGTCGTCGCGCGGCACCGCGCCCGGCGGCACCTCGGGGGCCAGCCGCACCAGCCCCGTGCCGGGCTCGTCGGTCAGGCGGCCCGGCCGCAGGACGGTCCAGGCGAGGTCGCGGGCGCGCAGGTCGTCCTCGGCCTCGGTCTTGGCCTTGATGTAGGCGGCCCACACCTCGTCGCGGCCGGGCGCGGGCGGCCTGCCCGCCCCCATCGAGGAGATCTGCACGAAGCGCCGCACGCCCGCGCGCTCTGCCGCCTCGGCGAGCAGCACGGACGCGCCGCGGTCGACGGTGTCCTTGCGCGGCGCGCCGCTGCCGGGGCCGGCGCCGGCCGCGAACACGACGGCGTCGGCACCTTCGACGATCCGCGTGACCTCCTCGACGCTCGCCCGCTCCAGGTCGCACACCACGGCCTCGGCCCCGGTCGCCTCGACGTCGGCGACGTGCGCCGGATTGCGTACGAGCCCCACCGCTCCCGAGCCGAGCCGGGCGGCCAGCCGCAGCGCGATCTTCCCGTGTCCCCCCGCGATGATGATCCGCATGCCGCCCATGGTGTCATGGACGCATGTACGACTTCCCGGAGGCACCCACACCCGCGTTCCTGTTCGACCTGGACGGCACCCTGATCGACAGCGTCTACCAGCACGTGGTGGCCTGGCGGCAGGCGCTGTCCGGGATGGGCATCGACCTGTCGGTGTGGCGGATCCACCGGCGCATCGGCATGAGCGGCGGCCTGTTCGTCAGCGCGCTGCTGCGCGAGACCGGCCTCAAGCTGACCCGGGAGCAGATCGACGAGCTGCAGACGCACCACGCCGACGCGTACGAGCAGCAGGTCCACTCGGTCAAGCCGCTGCCCGGCGCGAGCGAGCTGCTGGCCGAGCTGACCTCGCGCGGCGTGCCGTGGGCCATCTGCACCAGCGGGTACGCCCGCACCGCCCGCCTCGCGCTGGGCATGCTCGGCCTGCCGGAGGACACGCCGATGGTCACGCGCGACCTGGTGCGGCGGGCCAAGCCGGACCCCGACCTGTTCCTGGCCGGTGCGGCGCTGGCAGGGGTGGATCCGGCGCATGCCATGGTGGTGGGCGACAGCGTCTGGGACCTGCTCGCCGCCCGCCGGGCCGGCGCGCTGGGCATCGGGCTGCTGTCGGGCGGTTACGGCAGGGACGAGCTGGAGCGCGCGGGCGCGTTCATGGTGTACGCCGACCCGGCGGACATGCTGAACAGGCTCGACGAGCTCGGGGTCCGCGGAAGTGACTGACGTGGGAATATCCCTGCGAACCCGCGAGCTGGATCATGCGTATTCCCCGAAGAGGAGCTGAGATGGACTTGGCAGACATCGGCGTCACCGGTCTGGCGACCATGGGGCGCAACCTGGCCAGGAACCTGGCCAGGCACGGGTACGCGGTGGCCGTGCACAACCGGTCGCACAGCCGTACCGAGGCGTTGGTGAAGGAGTTCGGCGGGGAGGGCACGTTCATCCCGTCGGAGGACCTCGCCGCCTTCGTGGCCTCGCTGAAGCGGCCACGGCGCGCGATCATCATGGTGAAGGCGGGCGCGGGCACCGATGCGGTGATCGACCAGCTCGCCGACCTGATGGAGCCGGGCGACATGATCGTCGACGGCGGAAACGCGCACTTCGAGGACACGCGGCGGCGCGAGGCGGCGCTGCGCGAGCGCGGCCTGCACTTCGTCGGCACCGGCATCTCCGGCGGCGAGGAGGGCGCGCTGAACGGCCCGAGCATCATGCCGGGCGGCTCTAAGGAGTCGTGGGAGGCGCTGGGCCCCATCCTTCAGGACATCTCGGCCAAGGTGGACGGGGTGCCGTGTTCGGTGCACGTGGGCCCCGACGGCGCCGGGCACTTCGTGAAGATGGTGCACAACGGCATCGAGTATTCGGACATGCAGCTCATCGCCGAGTCCTACGACCTGCTGCGGCAGGCGCTGGGCGCGACGCCGGCGGAGCTGGCCGAGGTGTTCAGGGAGTGGAACCGGGGTGAGCTCGACTCGTACCTGATCGAGATCACCGCCGAGGTGCTCGACCAGGTCGACTCCGAGACGGGCAAGGCGTTCGTGGACGTCGTGGTGGACCAGGCCGAGCAGAAGGGCACGGGCCGGTGGACCGTGCAGAGCGCGCTCGACCTGGGCGTGCCGGTGACGGGCATCGCGGAGGCCACGTTCGCGCGGGCGCTGTCGGGCCACCCGGAGCAGCGGGCCGCGGCGCGGTCGCTGGCCGGGCCGGCGCTGTCGGGGGTCGGCGGGCGCGAGCTGATCGAGGACGTGCGGCAGGCCCTGTACGCCTCCAAGATCGTGGCCTACGCCCAGGGCTTCGACCAGATGGCGGCGGCCTCGAAGGAGTACGGCTGGGATCTCGACCTGGGCGCCATGGCCACGATCTGGCGGGGCGGGTGCATCATCCGGGCGAAGTTCCTGGACCGGATCCGGTCGGCGTACGACGCGAACCCGAACCTGCCGACGCTGCTGGCCGACCCGACGTTCGCGGGCGCGCTGGAGGCGGCGCAGGAGTCGTGGCGGCGCGTGGTCACCACGGCGGTGCAGATCGGCGTGCCGACGCCCGGCTTCTCCTCGGCCCTGGCCTACTATGACGGGCTGCGCCGCGACCGCCTTCCGGCGGCGCTGGTGCAGGGACTGCGCGACTTCTTCGGCGCGCACACCTACCGCCGGGTGGACAAGGAGGGCACCTTCCACACCGACTGGTCAGGCGACCGCGCGGAGCGGCCGGCGTAGCCCTCATCCCTCCGTCCGGCGCCCGCCGCCTATCACCGGGTTGGCGAGCGCCGTCACCACGCAGAAGCCGATCGGCCCGGCGGTGTCGTGCATGGTCACCTGGCCTGTGGCGACGCCGCCGGCGCTGACGTGCCCGGTGGACTCGACGCCGACCAGGTCGCCCTCGGGGAGCCTGGCCAGCGTCAGCGTGTAGTCGGCGTTGATGAAGCGCAGCCCGTCGCGCTGGGCGTTGGCGAGGGGGCTGGCGAAGTCGGCGGCCAGCGCGGCCCGTACGAACGGGGTCAGCGGCTCGTCGTCGACCAGCAGGTGCCGCTCGCGCATCCAGGCCCGCCCCGGCTCGCCGAAGGGCGTCACCCACCACAGGTCGAACGGCGGCCGCCAGCCGTCGCCCTGCGCCGGGGGCGCGGCGGGCGGCGGCTCGTCCCAGGAGGGGGTGACCAGCGCCCGCTCGCCGCCGGGCTGCTCGCTCTCGCGCAGCAGCACGGCGCCGGCCCGCGCGATCACGCCCTGCTCGGTGGAGATCACGGCGTCGGCCACGCGGATCCTGCGCCCGTCCCTGACCAGGGTGGTCTCGACGGTGACGGGCAACATCGGGCTGTTGCGGAACAGGTCGACGGTCAGCCGGGCGAAGCGCAGGCCGGGCTCGGCGTAGCGCTCCTCCAGCGCGCGGGCGGCCAGCCCGCCGAGCAGGCGGCCGTGGAGCATGTCGGGGGACCAGGGGCCGCGGGCGTGGGGCGCGGGGACGAGCTCGTCCCGCTTGCGCGTGAAGAACGCTGACGTCACAGAACGATATTCTAGACAGAGATCAGGCGGCTGCCGAGCGCGGGGGCGGGAGCCGCCCTCAAGGCGCCCGGCCTGCTCGCGCGGGACGTGCGGGCGCTGGTCGTCCGGGCTGGCCTGAGGCCCGGCGGGTCCGTATGCTCCGGTGGATGCGCGATCTAGGTGAGGACCCCCGGCCGGTCCGGGGTGCGGTACGCGAGATCCACTCCCTGCGGGAGGCCGTCACCCTGGCCTACTCCCCCGACCTCGACGGCCTGGCCGACCCCGGCGAGATCGTCTGGGCGTGGGTGCCGTACGAGGAGGACCCGGCCCGGGGCAAGGACCGGCCGCTGCTGGTCGTGGGGCGCACGGGCCGCAGGCTGCTGGGCATGATGCTCTCCAGCAAGGGCGACGACGGGCCCGACTGGCTGGAGGTGGGGGCGTGGGGGCGTGACGGCCGGGTGTCGTACCTGCGGCTGGACCGGGTGTTCGTGCTGGACGAGGACGACATCAGGCGCGAGGGCGCGGTGCTCGACGGCAAGCGGTTCGCCCGGGTCGCGGCCCGGCTCATGAAGACCCACGGATGGGGGGCCTGACCGGTGAGGTTCACGCCTGCCGCGCGGTCGTTCGCAGCGGGACTGCTGGTGAGCAACAGCGCCCCGCGCCTGGCCACGGCCGTCACCGGCCGCCGGCACCTGACGCCGTGGGAGTCTTGAGCGCCGGCCGGCGGGCGTCCCCGCTGATCAGGAAGATCGACTCGGTCGCCGTCCCGGTGCCCGACCTCGACGCCGGGCTCCGGTTCTACCGGGACGGGCTGGGGCACGAGCTGCTGTGGCGCAACGACGAGCTGGGGCAGGCCGGGCTGGCGCTGCCCGAGAGCGACGCGGAGCTCGTCCTGTCCACCGGCCCTGACCTGGCGCCGGCCTGGCTGGTCGCCTCGGCCGACGAGGCCGCCGCCGCGGTGGTCGCGGCGGGCGGGCGGACGCTGGCCGGGCCCGCCGACATCCCGGTCGGCAGGGTCGCGGTGGTGACCGATCCGTTCGGCAACGCCCTGGTGCTGCTCGACCTGTCCAGGGGGCGGTACACGACCGACGGGACCGGGTCGGTCACGGGCGTCACCGATCCCGGCGAGGTGTGATCATGGTGTCCGTGAACACCGACCACGCCGGCCCCGACGACCTCGCCGCCCTGCGGGCCGCCTTCCCCGACGGCGAGCCGCTGGGGTGGGACGCCGTGCGCGCCTTCGAGGCCGAGCACGGGATCGTCCTGCCCGAGCCGTACCGCACGTTCGTGGCCGAGATCTGCGACGGCTCCTGCACCGGCCCGCCCGACTTCGGCCTGGAGCCGCTGGCCGAGCTGCCCGACGACTGGGGCGACGGCCGGCCCGAGCGGGTGCCGGCACAGCCGTTCCCGCTGACGGAGCCGTGGGTCTGGGAGGACGACCCGCGCCCCGAGGAGGAGATCGAGGCGCTGCTCGGGCCGGTCTACGACCACGGCTCGATCGTGCTGGGCACCGACGGGTGCGGCATGTACTGGCACCTGGTCGTCACCGGCCCCCACCGCGGTCACATCTGGAACATCTCCGGCGAGGGCGCCGCCCCGTTCGGCGCCGAGTTCGGCCACACCACGGCCGAGGCGGGCTTCGCCGGCTGGGTACGGCACTGGGCCGGCGGCAAGCCGTGGTACGACAAGTGATCACGATCCCCCCGGCGTTCGAGCGCGCCACCGTCGAGCGGGAGGGCGCGCCCGGCGCGGCCTGGCTGGCCGCGCTGCCCGGGATCGTGGCGGAGCTGCTGGAGCGGTGGGCGTGCGTGCCCGCCGGCGAGGTGCTGCACGGCGGGGTGGGCGTCATCGTCCCCGTGCGGCGGGCCGCCGGCGACGGCGCCGTGATCAAGGTGTCGTTCCCGCATCCCGGCAACGTGCACGAGCCGGACGCGTTCGCGGCCTGGGGCGGGCGCGGCGCCGTCCGGCTGTACGAGCGCGCCGACGACCGCTTCGCCATGCTGCTGGAGCAGGTCAGCCCGGCCACCCTGGCCGAGACCGGCGACCTGGACGAGATGGTGGCGGTCGCGGGGCGGCTCAGCCGCCGGCTGGCGATCCTCGCGCCGGCCGGCCTGCCCCGGTTGCGGGAGCGGGCCGGCGAGTGGGAGGAGGAGCTGCGCAAGGACGCCGGCGAGCTGCCGCACGCCCTGCCCGCCCGCGTGGTGGACGCCGCCGTGGCGACCGTGCGCGAGCTGGGCCCCGTGCAGCCGGACCTGCTCCTCCACGGCGACCTGCACCCCAGGAACATCCTGCGCGCCGGCCGCGAGCCGTGGCTGGCCGTCGACCCCAAGGGGCACGCCGGAGACCCCGCCTACGACGGCGGCACGCTGCTCAAGTCGCTCGCGCTCAAGCTGGCCGAGGCGGACGACGTGGGCGCGGCCGTGCACCGCGTGCTCGACGGCTTCGCCGCGGCGGCCGGGCTCGATCGCGAGCGGGTGCGGCGGTGGGCCCAGTTCCACGCCGTGCAGGGCGGCTTCTGGGGCCGCCGCCACGGGTTCCGCGTCGCGCGGGGCGGAGCGCCGCTGGACCGGCTCACCGGGCTCGCGGAGCATCTTGCGGAGCTGCTGACGGATCCGGTGCGGGGCCGGGTGCAGGGGCAGGGCGCCTGAAGAGCGCGGCGGCGCGCAGGCCGAGCCAGAGCAGCAGCGCCAGCACGCCGACCAGGACGTATTCGATGGCGGGGATCCTGACGGCCTCGCTCGCCGCGGCCCCGAGCTCGCCGCGCAGCCCGTACACGAGCATGGCGGCGCCCGCGTAGCAGGCGGCGAGCACCCACCGGACGGCGGCGGACAACCCGAGACCGTGCATCTGGGTGATCACGAACACCCCGAGGAAGCCGAACAGGAACATCGGCCACGCCCCGTCGGGGCCGGAGCTCATGACGGCCACCAGCGTGCCGTGCACGGCGACCATGGCCTCCAGGGTGAAGGTCCACCAGCGGTTGGTGTGCGCCCTGGTGAGGAAGAGCGAGCCCTGCAGGAGCAGCAGGAACATGTAGAAGAAGCCGATCAGGTGGCCGGAGGTGGCCTCGGCCGGGTGGTACCAGAAGGTGTACACCGCGGCCCAGCTGAACAGGTAGCCGTGGTAGCGGCGGGCGAAGTCGACGACGGCCCGGCCGAGCGGGGCGGGCCTGCCCAGGAAGAGGCCGCGCCGCCGGTTCTCCATCAGCAGCACGGCCACCAGCAGCAGGATCACCGAGCCCTGCGAGCTGAAGATCGACACGTCCTGGGCCAGCCCGTCGTAGAACAGATGGGTCTGCAGGACGTGCAGGGCGATGAAGGCGGTGTTCACGGCCAGGGCGGCGACGTTGACCGGGTGCAGGCCGCCGGTGTAGCGGCGGACCCTGGTCTGGGCGTAGTGGATGAGCCACCAGAACGCGATCTGGTGGGCCGCGTAACCGAGCCAGGCCGACAGCCGGGTCCAGAGCGTGGGGTCGGGGAGCTTCCAGTAGTACCAGGACGCACCCTGGTCCGGCAGCAGCTCGATGCCCTGCAATCGCCCGCCGAGCAGCCAGATCAGGCCGGTCATGGCGGCGCTGGCCGCCACGCCGACGAGCAGGGCGCGGCCCGCGCTGAGGTTCCGCAGCGCCGTCATGGGAGGACTCCGTTCAAGTATTTCCACCATGGAAAGTTTCCATCATGGAATGATAGTGGGCATGACAGCGAACGAGGACGCGCCTGACGCGTTCGAGCTGATGGTGCTGATGCGGGCGCTGAACGTGGAGAGCGACCGGTTCGCCGAGCGCTTCGCCGCGCAGCACCGGCTGCACCGCACGGACCTCAACGCCCTCGTCGCCATCCTCGACGCGGCCCGCGCCGGCACCCCGCTCACCCCGGGCGGCCTGGGCGCGGCGCTCAACCTCAGCCCGCCCGCCACCACCGCGCTGATCGACCGGCTGGAGCACGCCGGGCACGTCGAGCGGCGGCGCAGCGCCACCGACCGGCGCAAGGTCGAGGTCGCGCTCAACGAGCAGGCCGCCGCGCTCGCCCGCCGCTTCTTCGCCCCGCTCGGACGGCATCTGACGGAGGCGATCGGGGCGTTCACCGCCGAGGAGCGGCAGGTCATCGGGCGGTTCCTGGACAGCGGCATCAAGGCCACGGCGGCGGCCAGGCTGGAGACGGGCCGATGAGCAGCATCGTGATCACGGGCGGCACGCGCGGTCTCGGGCTCGGCCTGGCGCGGGCCCTGGTGGAGCGGGGGCACCAGGTCATGGTGTGCGGGACCGACCCCGGGCGGGTGCGGGCGGCCGAAGTGGCCGGGGTGTCCGCCCGGGTCGCCGACGTGACGGATCGCGGTCAGCTCCAGGAGTTGTGGGACAGCGCGGCCGGCGCCTACGGCCGGGTGGACGTGTGGATCAACAACGCGGGGGTCTCGCACGCCCGCGAGCCCGCCTGGCGGCTGCCCGCCGACCAGGCCCGGCACGTCCTGGACGTCAACCTCGCCGGGGTGCTCAACGGCTGCGCGGTCGCCATCGGCGGCATGGCCGCGCAGGGCGGCGGGCACGTGTGGAACCTGGAGGGGCTCGGCACCGACGGGCGCGTGGTGCCGGGGCTCGGCGTGTACGGGGCCACCAAGCGGGCCGTCGGTTACCTGACCGGCGCGCTGGCCAAGGAGGTGCCAGGCGGCGTGAGCGTGGGCCTGCTCAGCCCCGGGATGGTGGTCACCGATCTGCTCACGCACGGGTACTCGCAGGAGGAGCGGCGGCGCTCGGCCCGGGTGTTGTCGATCCTGGCCGACCGGGTGGAGACGGTGGCGCCGTGGCTGGCCGACCGGGTGGTGAGCCGGGCGCGCAACGGGGCCCGGGTGCGGTGGCTGACGCCGGGCAAGATCGCCTGGCGCTTCGCCACGGCCCGTTTCGTCCGCCGCGCCCCCTTCACCGCCCCCTGAGCGGGGCCGGTCAGGAGGGGAAGACGGCCGCGAGCTCGGGGACGCGGGCGCGGTAGCCGTCCAGCAGCCGCCGGGCCGTCGTCACCGAGTCCACCAGCGGGTGCAGCGCGAACGCCGCCACCGCCAGCCGCGACGAGCCCGTCATGGCCGCCTCGATGGCCGTCTGCTCCACGGCCTTGACCTGCTGCATCAGCCCCAGGAAACGCGCGGGCAGCGGCCCGGTGGCCAGGGGGCGGACGCCGGCGGCGTCCACGGTGCAGGGGATCTCCACGACGGCCTCCTCCGGCAGCCCCGGCACCGCCGTGCCGTTGCCGACGTTGAGGATCATGGTGGCGGGCTCGCCGCGGGCGATGGCGGCCACCAGGGCCAGCGCGATGCCCTCGTACCCGCCCGCCTCCAGGTCTGCGGCCGAGCGCTCGCCGGCGCCCGTGGTGTCGCGGGCCTCGGCCATGTACGTGCTGTCCCGCTCCCTGCGCGCCCGCGCCCACTCGGCCCGCGCCTCCCCCGGCCGGGCCAGCGCGGCGGCGTAGAAGCGCTCCTGCTGCTCCAGCAGCGACTCCCCCCGGGTACGCCCCGAGGCGGCCGCCACCGCCTCCCGCGTGAAGTAGTAGTAGTACAGGTACTCGTTCGGCAGCGCCCCCAGCGCCCGCACCCAGCCGGGCCCGAACAGCCGCGCCTCCTCCACCTGCCGCAGCAGGTCGTCGTCGGCGAGCAGCCGGGGCAGCACGTCCCGCCCCTCGAACGTCAGGCCGCGCAGCCAGCCGAGGTGGTTGAGCCCCACGTAGCCGGGCGAGACGCGCGCGGGGTCGAGCCCGAGGGCGGCAGCGGCCCGTCGTACCAGGCCGACGGGCGAGTCGCAGATGCCGATCACGCGGTCGCCGAGCACCCGGCGCATCGCCTCGGTGATCATCCCGGCGGGGTTGGTGAAGTTGATCACCCACGCGTCCGGGGCGAGCGCCGCCACCCGCTCCGCCACGTGGACCGCGACCGGCACCGTACGCAGCCCGAACGCGACGCCCCCCGCCCCGGTCGTCTCCTGCCCGACCAGGCCCAGGTCCAGCGCAACGCGCTCGTCGACGGTGCGGCCGGCCAGCCCGCCCACCCGGACGGCGGAGAAGACGAAGCTCGCCTCGCGCAGCGCGGTGTCGAGGTCGGTCGTGGTGCGGACGGCCGGCGGGTCGTCGTGGCCGGCGGCCAGGCCGCGCAGCACGTGCGAGACGGCCTCCAGCCGCTCGGGCGACACGTCGTACAGCACCACCTCCCTCACCCGCGGTGCGCCGGTGTCGCGCAGCAGCGCGCCGTACACCAGCGGGACCCGGAACCCCCCGCCGCCGAGAACGGCCAGCCTCATCCTCACCCCTTCACGCCAGCAGGATCTCGGCGCCCGCGGCCGCGCAGGCGCGCAGCGTGGCCTCGTCGGCGCCGTCGTTGGTGACGATCATGTCGATGTCCTCGGGCCCGCACACCCGCAGCGCGCCCGTGCCGGGGAACTTGTGCCGGTCCACCAGCAGCACCACCTGCCCGGCCGCCGCGATCATGGCGCGCTTGAGCGGCACCTCGGCCAGCGTGGTGTCCACGAGCTGCCCGTCGGGGCGCACCCCGCTGGCGCCCAGGAACACCCGGTCGGCCACCACCTGGCTCAGCGCGGCCTCGGTCAGCACCCCGACCAGCGAGTGGTACGGCCTGCGCACCATCCCGCCGAGCAGCAGCAGCTCCACCTCGGGGTCGGAGCGCAGCACGTCGAGGACGGCGAGGCTGGAGGTGACGACCGTGATCCGGCGCCCGCGCAGCCGCCTGGCCAGCCGCATCGTCGTCGTGCCGATGTCGAGCAGGACCACCTCGCCGTCGGCGACGAGCCGCGCGGCGCGGGCGGCCACCGCCTCCTTGTCCTGCCCGTCCGTGCCGGCCACCTCGGCGAACGGCCGGTCCGCGTCGGCGTCGGCGTGCAGCCCTTCCGTGCAGGGCAGGGCTCCGCCCCTGACGCGGCGCAGGGTGCCGTCGCGGTCGAGCACCTCGAGGTCCCTGCGGATGGTGGACGGGCTCACGCCGAGCTGGCTGGCCAGATCGCGCACGCTCGTGGCGCCTGAGGCGCGGACGCGGCGCATGATCTCGGCATGCCGGAGGCGCTGGAGCACAGCGGGATCCTATCAGTCAAATTCGCGCAGAAGTGAGCATCATGCACTTGAAGTGTTCGAGCAAACGTGCAAGATTGCGCACAACCGACGGTGTGTCGAGGAGGACCCATTCCCGTGTCTGTCCAGGCGTACGACCCTCTCGCCGGCGAGCGCACCCCGGAGGGTCCGCAGTTCGACGTCTTCCTGGCCGGGACCGTCTTTCTCGACATCATCTTCACCGGCCTGCCGGCCATGCCCGCCGCGGGCACGGAGATCTGGGCCGAGGGCATGGGCTCGTGCCCCGGCGGCATCGCCAACCTCGCCATCGCGACCAGCCGGCTGGGGCTGCGCACGTCGCTGGCCGCCGCGTTCGGCGACGACGACTACGGCGACTTCTGCTGGCGCACGCTGGAGCAGCAGGAGGCGGTGGACCTGTCCAGGTCCAGGCGGTTCGAGCACTGGCACTCGCCGGTGACGGTCTCCATGGCCGTCGACCGCGACCGCAGCATGGTCACGCACGGCCATCCCGCCCCCATGACGACCTCCGAGATGATCGGCTCGCCGCCGCGCTCCCGCGCGGTGATCGTGAGCCTGTCGGCGGAGGAGCCGCTGGGCGAGCCCGGCAGCGCGTGCAACTGGGCGGAGCTGGCGCGCCGCGAGGGCTCGCTGGTCTTCGCCGACGTCGGCTGGGACCCGTCGGGCACCTGGTCGCGCTCGGTGCTCGACCAGCTCGACGTCTGCCACGCCTTCATGCCGAACGCCACCGAGGCGATGGCCTACACCGGCACGGAGACGCCCAGGGACGCGCTGTACGCGATCGCCGACAAGGTGCCGCTGGCCGTGGTGACCGACGGGCCCAACGGCGCCCTGGCGATCGACTCGACGACCGGCGAGGAGGCGTTCGTGCCCGCGCCCCGCGTGACGGCGCTCGACCCGACGGGCGCGGGCGACGTGTTCGGCGCCGGGATCGTGCTCGGCACGCTGAGCCACTGGCCGCTGGCCGACCGGCTGGCGTTCGCCGGGGTGTGCGCGGCGCTGGCGGTACAGCAGTTCGGCGGCTCGCTGGCCGCGCCGGGGTGGGGCGACATCGCCGACTGGTGGCACGAGGTGCGGGCGGCCGCCGACCACAGCGGCGCCTACGGCAGCGCGCTGGCCCGCCGCTACGCCTTCCTCGACCGGCTGGTGCCGTCCGTCCCGGTGGGGGCCGTGCGCCGCGCCGCCGCCACCATCGCCCGGTACGCCGACGTCGGCATGATGCCGGCCGTGCCGGGGAAGCGGGCGGACCAGACCGTGACCCACCCCGCCGGCGAGAGCCCCTCCGGCGACGGGGACCCGGATGCGCCGCGCGCGCCCGCGCAGAAGGAGTAAGCCGTTGACCCCCCAGAAGCGACAGCCGCACGACGCCGGAGCGCTGCCCCCGACCCCGGCCCCGACCCCGACCTCGGCCTCGGCCCCGACCCCGGCCTCGACCTCGGCCTCGGCCTCGCGGGGGCGGGTCAGGGTGCTGGCGCTGGCCGCCGCGGGCGTGGTGGCCGTGAGCTCGGCCGCGTGCGCGCCCGGCTCCTCCGCCCCTCCCCCGTCCGCCTCGAAGCCGACCGCCACGGCCGTCCGCACCGACGCCGCCGCGCTGGGCAACGTCACCCTGACGGTCTGGGACCAGGAGGTCCGCGGCGGCCAGGCCGCCCAGATGGAGAAGCTCAACGCCGCCTTCCAGGCCAAGTACCCCAACATCAAGCTGAACCGGGTCTCCCGCTCCTTCGACGACCTCAACACCACGCTGCGCCTGGCGCTGAGCGGCAACGAGCCGCCCGACGTGGTGGAGGCCAACAACGGCCGCTCCTCCATGGGGGCGTTCGTCAAGGCGGGCCAGCTCCGCCCGCTCGACGCCTACGCCGAGGCGTACGGCTGGAAGCAGCGCTACCCGGAGTCGGTGCTGCGGTACTCCCGCTACAGCGCCGACGGCAAGCTCTTCGGCGAGGGCAACCTGTACGGCCTGCCGCAGGTCGGCGAGGTCGTCGGCCTCTTCTACAACGCCGCCAGGCTGAAGGAGCTCGGGCTGGAGCCACCGAGGACGTGGGCCGAGTTCGAGACCGCCCTGGACAGGGCGAAGACGGCCGGCGAGGTGCCCCTGCAGTTCGGCAACCTCGACAAGTGGCCGGCCGTGCACGTGTTCGGCACCGTGCAGGGCCGCACCGTGCCGCCCGCCCAGATCGGCACGCTCGCCTTCGGCCGCAAGGGCGCCTCCTGGAACACGCCCGAGAACGTCAAGGCCGCCGAGCAGCTCGTGAGCTGGGTCGACAAGGGTTACTTCGCCAAGGGCTTCAACGGGCAGGGGTACGACGCGGCGTGGCAGGCGTTCGGCAAGGGCCAGGGCGTCTTCCTGATCGCGGGCACCTGGCTGCTGGCCGACCTGCACAAGGCGCTCGGCGCGGACCTCGGGTTCATGCTGCCGCCCGGCGCCACCGCCGACGCCGCGCCGGTGGCGACCGGGGGGACGGGGCTGCCGTTCGCGATCACGGCCAAGAGCCCGCACCCGGACGCGGCGGCGGCGTACATCGACTTCATCACCGACGCCGAGGCGATGAAGGTGCTCACCGAGACCGGCAACCTGCCGGTCGCCGACACCTCCGCGCAGACGGTGACGCAGGGGCCGCAGAAGGACGTGTTCACCGCGTTCGGGACGGTGACCGGGAAGGACGGGCTGGTGCCGTACCTCGACTACGCCACCCCCACCTTCGCCGACACCCTCGGCGCGGCCCTTCAGGACCTGCTCGCCGGGAAGGCGGCGCCGCAGGAGTTCCTCGCCACCCTGGAGAAGGACTACAAGACCTTCGCCGAGAGCAACGGCTGAGCATGGCGGCACCCCCCGGCGAGCCCCGTCGCGTCGCCTACCTGTACCTGCTGCCCGCCTTCGCCGTCTACGCGCTGTTCCTGCTGTACCCGATCGGCCGGGCCGTGCAGATCTCCCTGTACGACTGGGACGGCCTGTCGCTCGGCACCTGGGCCGGCCTGGACAACTACGTGGCCATCGTCGCGGACGAGGGACTGCGGGCGGCGTTCGCGCACGCCCTGGTCCTCATCGTCTTCTACGCCGCCGGGCCGCTGGTCATCGGGCTGGCGCTGGCCGCGGTACTCAACCACGCCAAGGTGCGCGGGCTGGGCTTCTTCCGCACCGTCGTGTTCCTGCCGCAGGTCATCGCCATGGTGGTGGTGGCGGTGGCGTGGCGGCGCGTGTACGCCCCCGACGGCTCCCTCAACTCGCTGCTCGGCGCGCTCGGCCTGGACTCGCTGACCCGCGGCTGGCTGGGCGACTACACCTTCGCGCTGCCGGCGGTGGGGGTGGTCGGCACGTGGTTCGAGACGGGGCTGGTGACGGTGCTGCTGCTGGCCGGGATGAGCCGCGTCCCCACGTCGCTCTACGAGGCGGCGCGGCTGGACGGGGCCGGGGCGGTCCGGGAGTTCTTCGCGGTCACGCTGCCGTCGGTGCGCGCGGAGATCGCGGTGGCGCTGACGCTGACGGTGATCGCCGCGCTGCGCACGTTCGACCTGGTGTACGTCACCACGCGCGGCGGCCCGGGCGAGTCCACCTCGGTGCCGTCGTACGAGGTCTACCACCGGGCCTTCGGGCTGGGACAGGTCGGCTCGGCGGCGGCGATCGGGGTCACGCTCACCGTGGTGATCTTCGTGATCTCGTTCGGGATCAACCGCTTCGCCGACAGGAGGATCTCGTGAACCGCGCCGCCCCTACGGGAGGGCTTCGGTGAACCCGCGCCGGACTCGCAGGAGTGCCACGTGAACCCGCGCCACACTCCCACATGCAGGAGGGCCACGTGAACCCGCGTCGTCGCGCGTCCGGGAGGGCGTGGTGATCTCGCGCGGGGAGCGGGTGGCCAACTACGTCATCCTGTCGGTGTTCGCCGCCTTCGCCCTCTACCCGATCGTCGTGATCCTGTCGGCCGCGCTCGGCCCCGCCGACAGCGGCGGCACCGCCGGCCTGGCGAACTTCGCGGCCGCCTGGGAGATCGGCCGGTTCGGCTCCTACCTGCGCACCAGCCTGGCCGTGTCGGTGTTCGTCGTGGTCGTCAGCGTGGTGCTGTCCGTCATGAGCGGGTACGCGTTCGGCACGATGCGCTTCCGCGGCCGGTCCCTGCTGTTCTACCTGTTCATGCTCGGGATCATGATGCCGAGCGAGGCCGTGGCGGTGCCGCTCTACTTCGACCTGCGCTCGCTCGGGCTGATCGACACGTTCTGGTCGATCTCGCTGCCGCAGGTGGCGCTGTCGGTGGCGTTCGGCACGTTCTGGATGCGGGCGTACTTCCTGGCCTCGAACCGGGCGATCGTCGAGGCGGCCCGCATCGACGGCGCGTCGAGCTGGCGCATCCTGTGGCAGGTCCTGCTGCCCGCGGCGCGGCCCGCGGTGGTCACGCTGACCGTGCTCGTGTTCATGTGGACGTGGAACGAGTTCCTCATCCCGCTGATCATGGTGACCAGCGAGTCGCTGCGCACGGCGCCGCTGGGGCTGGCCTTCTTCCAGGGGCAGTACACCTCCGGGTTCACCCTGCTGGCGGCCGGTTCGGTCATCGTGGCCACGCCTGTCGTGATCTTCTACCTGTTCCTCCAGCGCCACTTCGTCCGCGGGCTGCTCCAGGGGGCGGTCCGCGAGTAACCCGGGAGGTTCCGATGCACGTCAGCGCTCTCACCGGACCCGCGCCCAACGCCCGTTCCCGGCGCGGCCGGGCGGCGCCGGCCGTCGCGGCGGCGCTCGCCCTCGCGCTCGCACCCGCCGTGCCGGCGGCCGCGCTCACGCCCGTCGCCTCGGCGGCGCCCCCGGCCGGGGCCGCATCCGGGGTGTCCTCCGCCCGGACCGTGTCCGAACCCTCCACCCCCGGAGCCGCGTCTGGATCCGCCCCGTCCGGGGCCGCGGCGCCCGTGGACCTCGACGCGTTGTTCATCGGCGCTCATCCCGACGACGAGGCGTTCACCCTGTCCACGCTCGGCCAGTGGAACGAGGACCACGACGTGCGCACCGGCGTCGTCACCGTCACCAGGGGCGAGGGCGGCGGGAACGCCGTCGGGCCCGAGGAGGGCCCGGCGCTCGGGCTGCTGCGCGAGGCCGAGGAGCGGACGGCGGTGGGGAAGGCGGGCGTGAGCGAGGTGTTCAACCTCGACGACGTCGACTTCTACTACACGGTCAGCGCCCCGCTGACCGACCAGGTGTGGGGCGGCGACACCCTGGAGAAGGTGGTACGGCTCATCCGCCTGACCCGTCCGGAGATCCTGCTCACCATGGACCCGGCGCCCACGCCGGGCAATCACGGCAACCACCAGGAGGCCGCCCGGCTGGCCATCGAGGCGTTCCACGCGGCGGCCGACCCCAAGGCGTTCCCCGGGCAGATCGGCGAGGAGGGCCTGCGCCCCTTCGCGCCGGCGCGCCTGCTCACCGGCGGCGCGCGCGGCACCTCGCAGACCGGCCCCGGCTGCGCTTCCACGTTCCGTCCCGCGAACGCGGCGCAGAACGTGTTCGGCGTGTGGAGCGGGCGTGCCTCGCCGAGCCGGGGCAGGACGTGGGCGGCCGTGGAGCGGGAGGCGCAGCGCGTGTACGCCTCCCAGGGCTGGGCCGGCTTCCCCGACGTGCCGTCCGATCCGGCCCAGCTCGGCTGCGACTTCTTCACGCAGGTGGACGCGCGGGTGCCGTTCCCGGAGCCGGGCACCCCGGCCGCCGCGGCCCCGACGGCCATCCTCGACGGGGCGCTGACCAGGGCGAGCGGCACCGCCCCGCTCGGGACCCTGCTCAGCCTGCGTACCAGCACCTTCGACGTGCGCCCCGGCACGCCGTTCACCGTGGAGGTACCGGTGAAGGCGCCGCCTCGCGAGCCGCTCGGCCGCTCCTCGGTCACGCTGCGCGTCCCGGAGAGCTGGCAGGTCAGCACCGGCACCGCCGCCCCGCTCTCCGCGGCCGGCGGCGGCGCCTCGCCCACCCCGGACGGCCCCAGCCCCACCACCCCGGACAGCACCGCGGCCACCACACCGGACAGCTCCTCTGCCACCCCGAGCAGCACCTCCCCCGCCGCCCGAGGCGGCGTGGAGCTGGGCAGGCTGGCCGCCGGGCGGAGCGGCACGGCGGTGTTCAAGGTGACACCGCCGGCGCAGGCCGCCCTCGGCCGGGCGCGCATCGCGGCCACGCTCACCACGGAGCGGGGCGGCGGCTACACCGACCGGCAGGTGGAGGTCGTCCGCTCCGTACGAGCTGCCCAGCAGCCGCTCCCCCAGGTGGCCCAGTACGAGCAGTGGACCGCCAAGACGGGCGTGCCACAGCTGCGCGGCCTGGTCACCCCCGTCCTCACCCTCCCGTCGGGCGGCACCAGGCAGGTCGGCGTCGTGGTCACGAACGTCAGCGACGCGCCCGCCTCCGGCACCGTACGCGTGGACCTGCCACCGGGCTTCACGGCCGACCGCGCGCAGGCGTCGTACACCGGCCTGGCGGCGGGAGCGACGACCACGCTGCCGTTCACCGTCACCAACTCCGACCCCACCCTGAAGACCTCCAACGAGGGCGGCGACTACGCCTACACCATCACCACCACCGGCGCGGACGGCACCACCACCAGCCGCCCCGCCCTGGAGCTGGTCCCCGCCGCCACCGTGCCGCAGGCGTCCGCCGCTCCCGCCGTGGACGGCGCCGAGGCCGGCGGCGAGTACGGCGGCCCCGCCCTGGACATCTCCCGCCTCTGGGAGGGCACCGCGTGCTCCTCGGCGGCCGACTGTTCCGGCACGGCCAAGCTGACCTGGCACGACGACACGCTGTACGTGCTGGTGCACGTGCGGGACGACGTCCTCGGCACCCGGCTGGCGGCCTCCGACTGCAAGCGGCACTGGCGTACCGACTCGGTTGAGGTCACCCTCGACCCGCGCGGCACCTCCGAGAACACCTCCACCACCTTCAAGACCGCGGTGCTGCCGGCGACCGCCGAGGGCCCGCCCTGCCACCTGCGCGACGCCGACAACCGCCAGGGGCCCGGCGAGGAGACGGCCCCGGGGATGCGGGTGGCCTCGAAGGTCTCCGCCGGGGAGTACACGGTGGAGATGTCCATCCCCCTCGCGGTCCTGCCCGGCGCCGTCGACCCGGCGCACCTGGGCCTGAACATCCTGGTCTACGACTCCGACACCCAGGACAGAACCGGCCAGACCCGTATCGGCTGGTCGACGTGGGGCGGCGTACAGGGCGACCCGTACCGGTGGGGCGTCGCCACCCTGCCCGGCTACCAGCCCCCGCCGGACCGCCCCACCACCCCGCCGGACCCGGTCATCCCGGACACGGCCCTGTCGAGCCTCGATTCGCCGCAGTCGCTGGAGCAGTCCGTACGGGTGCACGTCCCGCCCTCGGGCGCGGCGGCCCCGCCCGCGCAGACCGGCCGCGCCGTCTCGGCCACCGGAGGTCGCGACGCGGTGAAGGTGACCCTGCGCGCCGCCTCACGCGGTGAGGCCCACCTGTTCGTACGGGACGGCCGGGGCACCGCGGGCAGCCGCGTCATCACGATCTCCACCAGGGGCACCACGACCGTCACCGTCCCCCTGACCCGCGCACTGGACGCACGCCCGACGGTGGTGGCCGGCTGGCAGGCTCCAGGCGGCGCAACGGCCGCCTCGCAAGTGCCCGTGCGGTGAGCTGGGGAGGGTAGGCGTGCAAGCCGTCGCCCCGCCCGGCACACGTGACCGGGTGGGGCGACCGCCCCTTGCGCGAACACGGGCGGTACAGCACGCGGGCCAGGGCGAGCGCAAAACCGGACGAGAGCAGCGCTGCACGCGGCGCGATGGCGGGCCCGTGCCCGGGACACGGGCAGTGCAGCACGCGGACCAGGGCGAGCGCAAAACCGGACGAGAGCAATGCAGCACGCTCGCGATGGCGGCCTCATGCCCAACGCGGAGAGCGCACCCGCGTTGACTGACACGAGCAGCAGCGCCACGGCATGTTCCCAGATCACAAGCAGCGCCGGGGTGCCTGGAAGGGCGCCGGAGGGTGCCGTTATCGCTGGCAGCGTCCGAAGTCCACCACGAACGTGCCCCCGCCGCTCGCCCCGGCCCCGGCCGGATCCGCCGCCCCTGCCGCCGCGCCGACGCCGACGTCCGCCAGGGTCGGGCTCAGGACGATCTGGCGGTGCCCGTACGTGCTGACGTGCACCCACCAGCGCACCGCGGCCCTCGGCGTGCCGGAGCCGCCCCACCCCGTGTACGTGGTCTCCGCGTACGCCCACGACAGCGGGTTCGGGCAGTAGCCGGCGGCCGTGATGCGGCTGCCCGGGGTGGAGCCGGTCTGCGGGTTGGTGTGCGAGTTCGCGCCCGGCCGCCACCACTTCAGCCGGGCGGCGGCGTCGGCGTGCGAGGCCGCCGCGGCGTCCAGGGCGCTGTTGCGGGTGAGCGGGCGGAGCCCGGCCCTGACCCGTTCGGCGTCGATGAGGCAGAGCACCGCCTGGCGCACCATGGCGATGTTGCCGCTCTGCGGAGCCACGTCGTAGTACGCCGCCGCCACATCACATCCGATCCCCGCCCCGGACGCATCCTGCACCGCACCACCCCCTGCGGCCGGAACCTGCACCGTGCCGCTGAGCGCCGGAACACCCGACACGGCTCCGCTCGCAGCGGCCGAGGCCCGCGCCGTACCGCTGAGCGCCGGGACTGCCGACGCGACGGCGCTGGCGGTGGCCGCGGCGGCGAGGAGGCGCAGGACGTGCCGGGCCCGGGTCTGGACGTGCCGGGCCCGGGTCTGGACGATGGGCGAAAGGTCACTCATGAGGACCCCTTCTGATTGGGTCCTCCAGTGATAAGGCCGGGCCTGGGCCGCGGGCATGAGTAGCCCTTACTCAAACAGGGGCCGGTCGAAGGCGGACGACCGCCCTCGTGCGCCCGCCATCAGGAGATCCGGCACCCGTTCCCCGACAGGGTGCCGTTCCACGGGAAGACGTGATCGCACACGTAGGTGCCCGCCGCGGCGCCGAGCCGGATGATGACGGTCACGTCGGCGTACCCGGCCCCGCTGCACCCCCAGCCGGTCAGCGTGTACGCGCCCCCCGCCGGGCTGCGTTCCCCGGAGAAGCACTCGTGGGAGCCGTCCGCCCGAGCCGGGGCGGACAGCGCGGATAAGGTCAGAACGGCGATCCCCGCCGCGCGGGCGGCCCGTCGTCGGAAGGTCATGCCCTGACCGTAGAAGCCGCCGCCGGGGGCACCCAGATGTGATTCGTCACCTCCGTGTATGCGTTCCTCACTGCCGGCTGTTGAGCCGGTACGCGCAGATCAGGGCGACCAGGACGACGGCGCACACCGCGATGGTGAACGCGTCCATCGAGATCGTCGCCGCGGCCATGCACACCGCCCCGGCGGCGACGGACAGCACGACCACCAGAGTGTTCCTGCTGATGCGGGGTCTGTCGGGCTCGGGTGCCGGATACACCGCCGCGAGCGGAAGCGGCTTCCATGAGGTGCCGCATTCCGGGCACTGCCAGGGGCTGTGGCTCATGGAGCCGGGGCGCATGCACTGGTGGTCCACTCGGCGCTTCCTCCGGGGTCTCGTCGCTGCCGGGGCCGCGCGTGCGCGGCGCCCACGCCCGTACGGTAGAGCATCGGAGCGACAGGACGATCACCGCCGGGTCTCGTCCGCGGCCGGGCGGGGAAGCGGGACGACGTCCAGCTCGCGCATGACGAACGCCAGCCAGTAGGCCTGCTGCTCGACGATCGTCGTCCAGGTCGCCCCGCCGTGCCCAGCCCCTGGCCAGACCCGCAGCAGCACCGGATGCGCGGAGGTCGTGGCGGCCTGGGCGCGGGCGGCGAACTTGCGGGAGTGCCAGACCGGGCAGCGCGGGTCGTTGGCGCCGGCGTCGAGGAGGATCGCCGGGTACGGGGTGCCGGGCCGCACGTGGTGGTAGGGCGAGTAGGCCATGAGCACCGGGGCGTCGGCGGGGTCGTTCGGGTTACCGTACTCGGGGAGGGTGGCGGCCGTGCCGACCGGGTCGCGGGCGACGCGCATGAGGTCCAGCTTCGGCGCGCCGCAGACCACCGCCCGCCACAGGGCGGGCCGTTGCGTGACCGCCACGCCGGTGAGCAGGCCGCCGTTGGAGGCGCCCTGCACGGCCAGCCGGTCGGGCGCGGTGATCCCGTCGGCGATGAGCCGCTCGGCGATGGCGTACAGGTCGTCGAAGCTGTTCTGCTTGGCGTGCAGCCGCCCGCTCTCCCACCAGCGCAGCCCGAACTCGCCGCCGCCGCGCACGTGGGCGTGCGCGTACACGCCGCCCGCCTCGACGAACGCCGCCACCGGCCCCAGGTACGAGGCGAGCTCGGCGACGTTGAAGCCGCCGTACCCGTGGATGAGGGCGGGCTGCGGGCGGGAGCGGTCGAGGTCGGCGCGGTGGACCAGGGTGCAGGGCACGCGGGTGCCGTCGGCGGACGTGGCCCAGATGCGGGTGGTGACCAGGCCGGGCAGGGTGTGGCCCGACCCCTGGAGTTCGGTCAGCACGCCGGTGCCGAGGCAGTAGTGGTAGACCGTCGGGGACTGCGTGTAGGAGGTGTAGGCGAAGGTGATGGCGTCGTCGCAGCCGATGACCTGGTCCATCACGCCGAGGGCGATGACGCCCTGGGCGACGGAGCTGACCGAGCCGGGGCCGGGGAGGGGCACCTCGCCGAGCTCCTTGCCGTCGAGATCAAGGACGCGGATGCGGGAGACGGTGTCGACGAGCTCGCCGAGCACCAGCCGGTCGCCTGCCAGCGTGACGCCGGTGAGCACGGCGTCGCCTCCGGGGATCAGCTCGGTCCAGGAGGCGGGGTCGCCCGGGCTGTCGAGCGGGATGCGGACCAGGCGGCCGCGCGGGGCGCCCGCCGTGGTGACGGCCACGTAGGAGTCGCCGGTGAGCACGCCCTTGTAGAGGTGCTCGGTGTCGGTGATGAACTCCCGCCACTGCCAGGACGGCGGCCCGCTCCCGCCCTCGGGCCCGTCGAGGCGGGCCAGGAAGTGGGGGCGGGGGCGCAGGTGGTCGACCTGGAGGAGAGCCCACCGGCCGTCGCGGGAGATCTTGGGGATGGCGTACATGTGCGGGATGTCAAGCGGCTCGGGCTCGGTGGGCGGCTGCTGCCCGAGGCGGTGGAAGAACAGCCGCCAGCGCAGCGGCATCCGACCCGCCACCGCCCGACCCGCCACCGCCCGACCGGCCCCGGCCGCCCGCCCGGAGCCCGACCCGGGCGTGGGATCCGGCTCGGCGTTGGCCATGTAGAAGAAGCCGGTGCCGTCCGGCAGCCAGGCGACCAGGCCGGGGCGCTGTTGCGGCACGCCGTCCAGCAGCACCTCGCCCGTGTCGATGTCGATCACCTTGAGCTCGGGCAGCTCCCGGCCGGACGCGTCGAGCGAGTACGCCAGCAGCCGCCCGTCGGGCGAGGGCTGCGGGCTCATGCGCAGCGAGGTGCCGCCGGAGGACAGCTCGTTGAGGTCGAGCACCGTCCGCCAGGGGCCGGTGACGGCGTCGGCGACCTCCAGCGTCATGAGGTCGCGGCCGTCCGGGACGCGCCCGCGGAACCACCGCGGCCCGTACCGGACGGGCACCACGAGGTTGCGCGCGTCCATCTGCTCGACCAGCTCGCCGACGCGGGCGGCGAGGCGTTCGTAGTGCGGCCACCAGTGCACGTGGGAGCGGGCCAGCTCGTCCTGGGCCCGCTGCCACGCGGCCACGCCGTCGCCGTCGTCGGCCTCCAGCCACTGGTACGGGTCGTCGAACACCAGCCCGCCGACCTCGTTGCGCTCCGGCCGCACGGGCGCGGCGGGATACGACATGCTCATGGAACTCTCCTTGCCGATGGTCGAAGCCCGGGGAAGGGACCCCGCGCCGCCCTGGCGCGCTGGAAGTAGTCGATGATGGCAGGCAGGTCGTCGGCCTCCAGCCAGTCGATCTGGCGGCTGATCTCCGCGCTGAGCCGGGCGCCCGCCGTGCGCCACAGCGCCATGCCGGCGTCATTGAGCTGCTCGGCCACCTCCCGGTCGCCCACCTGCACGCCGGCCGCCATGGCCTCCCAGCGCCCGGTCAGCTCCTGCACCTGAGGATCCTCGACGGGGGTGCCGGCCAGCATGAGCCTGCGGCCCTCGCGCAGCAGGGCCAGCCACTCGGCGCGGTAGCCGGCCATCCTGTCCTGGCCGAGCTCCGCCCTGCGGCGGGCCAGGTGGTCGCGCAGCTCCTGGTCGAAGTACGACTCGTACACCGAGTGCAGCTCGAGCGCCGCCATGACCCGCTCGGGGTCGGGCATGACCGCCTGGTCGAGCAGCGTCACCAGGCCGCCGATCCGCTCTCTGAGCTGCTCGACGCGGGCGGCCTGGAGGTCGAGCTCGGCGAGCTGGGCGCCGAGGAGCGCGCGCAGCGCGGTGAGGTCGTCGGAGGAGCGGTCGAGGACGCGGCCGATCTCCTCCAGGGTCAGGCCGAGGCCGCGCAGCGCCCGCACGCGGTAGAGCCGCCGCAGGTCGGCCTCGGTGTAGCGGCGGTGGCCCGACGGGGTGCGCTCGCTCGCCGGGACCAGGCCGATCTCCTCGTAGTGGTAGAGCGTGCGGATGGTCACCCCGCTGGCCTTGGCCAGCTCACCGATGCTCCATCGACGCTCACCGTCGTCGTTGCCGGTCACGGGTACGACGGTAGGACCTCACGTGGCGGGAGGTTCAACTCCTCACTCTGTGTGATTGAACGACTACATAGAGGGTAGGGATGCGGAAAGCCAACATCCCCAGCGGGTGGTGCGGCGTCCCCCGATCCCTCCGGCGTACGCCCCCCGCGGCCATGGAAAGGGAGCCCCCGTGCCCAGTGACGACCGCTGCGCGACCATGCCCGTGCACCACCAGCTCATCGCCACGTCCCCGCGCTACGCGGTGGCGCTGGCCGCCATCGAGAACGAGACGTTCGCCAGGAAGAACGCCAGGGCCGCGGCCAGGGAGGAGGTGGTGACGATCCCGGTCGTGGTCCACGTCGTCCACCACACGCCCGAGCAGAACATCGGCCAGGAGCAGATCGACAGCCAGCTCAAGGTGCTCAATGAGGACTTCAGGCGGGCCAACCCGGACGTGGACAAGGTGCCGGAGGTGTGGAGGGACCTCGTGGCCGACGCGCGACTGGAGTTCAAGCTGGCCGAGACCGACCCCGACGGCAACCCCACCTCCGGCGTCGTACGCAAGGAGACCTCCGTCGAGGGGTTCGAGCCGGATCACGGGGTCAAGTTGGGCGACCGGGGCGGGTCCGGCGCCTGGCCCGCCGACCGATACCTCAACGTGTGGGTGTGCGAGCTGCGGAGCGCGCTCGGGTACGCCACCTTCCCCGGCGGGCCCGCCGAGATCGACGGGGTCGTGATCCTGCACCGCGCGTTCGGGACGACCGGTACGGCCGAGGCTCCGTACGACGGCGGCCGCACCGCCACCCACGAGATCGGGCACTGGTTCAACCTCCGGCACATCTGGGGTGACGACGGCGACGGCTGCTCGGGCAGCGACTTCGTGGACGACACCCCCAACCAGGGCGGCCACAACCGCGGCACGCCCGCCTTTCCCAAGCTGAGCTGCGACAACGGGCCCAACGGCGACATGTTCATGAACTACATGGACTACGTGGAGGACGCGTCCATGTACATGTTCACGCAGGGTCAGTCGGAGCGGATGGACGCGGCGCTGGCCGGGCCGCGGTCGTCGTTCCTGTCGCCGCAGGTCAGGCAGAGCATGCGACTCGGCTCCCCGGCTTGACCGGCGGGGCCCGCCCGGCACACCGCTCCCCGGCTTGACCGGCGGGCCCTGCCCGGTGCGCCGCCCGGCGCTCCGTCACGCCCGGGCGCATGCCGCTGCGAACATCCCTGGCAGGTGGGCGGAGGGCGTGCCGCTGTGAGTGCCCGCGACAGGCGGGCCTTGGTCGCGTGCCGTTGTGAATGCTCGCGCCGGGCGCGGCGCGTTAGGCTCGGCTGGTGCTGCCAGAAGCGTCCCGCCGAGCCGGTCCCCGGCCGGGTCCCAAGCCGAGGCTCAGCCGGGAGAAGATCGTCAAGGCGGCCGTCGAGCTCGGCGTCGAGCACGTCTCCATCGGCTCGGTCGCCGCCGCGCTCGGCGCCGCCCCAGCAAGCCTCTACCGCTACGTCGACAGCCTCGACGACCTGGTGGCCGCCGCCGTCGAGACGGTGTTCGCCGCGACGCCGCTGCCCTCGCCGGAGCGGGGGTGGCGGGCGTACCTGGAGGAGGAGGCGGCCACCCGGCTGCAGCTGCTCACCCGCTACGCCGGGCTGGTGCCGGAGAGCTCGGCGGGCCTGGCAGGGGTGGCCGGTCGCCGCTTCGAGCTGCTCGTCGAGGGCCTGGTGGGGCTCGGGTTCCCGGTGGAGGAGGCCGTGCTGGCGGTGGACGCGGTGGTAGACCTGATGCACGACGGCGCCGCGCAGCTGGCCCGGTTGCGCGACCCCGACGACCCGTCACGGCCCTCCCCGTCGATGGCCGTGACGCTGCGGCACTACTCCCCTGGCGTGCGGGCCGCGGTCGAGCGGATCATCGACGCGCCAGGGGAGCACCTGGCGCGCAAGCTCGGCCTCGTGCTCGACGGCCTCGCGGCCCGCCGCACGGCCGCCAAGGCCGCCACACCCCCGCCGTCGTAACGGTCCGATGGTCGTAGCGTGCTCGCAGTCGTAACGGCCCCACAGTCGTAGCGGCCGCGCGGCCCGCGTACTCCAGCAGGGCGGTTCTCGGTAGGCCGTCGCTACGGCGCGCGGCGTAGCGGAGCGAGGGCCGAGCGGCGGATGCCCCGATCCGGCCGCCGCGCGACAGTGGATCGTATGGATGGAGGAGGTCTGAGCATCGCGTTACTCGGGCCGCTGGAGGTGCGGCGGGGCGGGGCGCAGGTCCGGCTCACCACCAGCAGGCTGCGGACGCTGCTGGCCGTGCTGGCGGTGTTCGCGGGCGACGCGGTGAGCGTGGAGCGGCTGGCGCTGGCCCTGTGGGGGGAGGAGCTGCCGGCCAACACGCGGCGCAGCGTCCAGACGTACGTCACCCGCCTGCGCCGGGCGATCGGCCCGGCGGCGATCCGCACGGCCCCGGACGGTTACCTGCTGGACGTCGATCCCGGTCAGGTGGACGTGCTGCGCTTCCGCGCGCTGGTGGCCGAGGCGGGCAGGTCGCGCGGTACGGCGGCGGAGCCGGCGCTGGTCAAGGAGGCGAGCCGCCTGTGGCGCGGCCAGCCGTTCGAGGACGTCGACTCCGACTGGCTGCGCGCGACCGTCTCGCCGTCGCTGCAGGAGCTGCACCTGAGCACCGTGGAGCGGCGGGTCGACCTGGGGCTGGCGGCGGGCCGCCACGGCGAGCTGGTCGCGGAGCTGCTCGGCCTGGCCGCCGGGCATCCGCTGCGGGAGTCGCTGTGGGGTCGCCTGCTCGTGGTGCTGGGGGCGTGCGGGCGGCAGGCCGAGGCGCTGGCCCTGTACGAACGGCTGCGCCGCCGCCTGGCCGACGAGCTGGGCACCGACCCCTCGGCCGAGCTGCGCCGCATCCACGCCTCCCTGCTGCGGCCCGGCCCGCCGCCGGACGTGGCGACGTTCCCGGGCGTGGCGATGTTCTCGGGCGTCGTGGAGCCGTGCGCGGGGGCGTGCGACATCTCGGGCAAGGTCGAGGGGGTGTGCGTGATGCCGGGCAAGGGCGAAGGGCTGTGCGTGATCTCGGGCAGAGGCGAGGGGGACCGCAGGTTCCTGGCGTTCGTGTGGAGCGCGGTGTAACCGAGGGCACAGGCAGGGCGGCGGGCGCCGTCCAGGATGGGTGACCGGATTCCCCTCACACAACGGAAGGTGATGTCGTGCGTCTGCTCGCAGGGTTGACGATGACCGCCGTGCTCGCCGCCGGGCTGCTGGCCGCACCGCCCGCCGTGGCCGCCGAGGCCGTGAAGTTCGCCGCGGACTCGGGCGACACGTGCCGCCGCGGCGTGGCGGAGGGCACGCTCGAACGGTACGACGGGCCGGTCATCCGCCCCGTCGTCAACGTGGAAGGCTTACTGTCCGACGAGGCGCTGCCGACGATCTGCTTCCCCGACGACCTGCACTCCACGGTCACGATCAGCGGCTACCGGGGCGCCGATCTCGTGGACTCCGAGACGTACAAGGCGGACGACGAGCAGGTCAAGTTCGCCTTCCAGCTGAGCAACGGGCTGCTGAGCATCGACCGGGCGGTCGTGCAGGTGTGCCGGCACAGCAACTCGCCCATGGGGATCAGCTACTGCGGCAAGGCCCAGGAGTACAAGATCCCCTAAGGAACACGGGATCAGGGTGACGGCGTCACGATGAGCGCGCCGGGCCGCCCTTCCGGGAACACCCAGACGTGCCGCCCCGCGGCGATCATCAGCGCGGGCGGCGCGTCCAGCCCCAGCCTGATCACGCGGAGCGGGGCGCCGGCGGCCGGGGCGAGCACGAACAGCTCACTGCCGGCGCCCACCAGCACCCCGTTCGCGCACACCAGGAACGGCACGGGCCCTTCAGGCGCCCGCACCCGCCGCCCCGGCTCGCCCGACCACGCCGAGACCCGCAGCAGCCCGCCGGTCACGCTGATCCACAACGACCCGGCGCACACGGTCATCGCGCCGCGCTCGCGCCGCCCGAGCTCGACCTCCTTGGGGCCGCCGCGCAGCACGTCGTCGCGCGTGGACGTCCACCACAGCCGCTCGCCCTCCACGGCGCACGCGTCCAGCCCAGGTAACTCCAGGGGCTCACCCAGCCGGCCCGGCTCGACCAGCCGGCGCGCCACGCCGCCGCCGACGGCCCAGATCGCCCCGCCGCCCGCGACCACCCGGCCCTCGAAACGGGCGCCCGCGATCGGCGCTCCCGACGGGTCGAGCCAGTGCACGAGCCCGGGCGAGGCGCCCGCGAGCGTGCCGTCCGGCAGCGGGTCGGGCGCGGACGGCCCCATGAACGCCCTGGGCACCAGCACGGTCTCCGCCAGCGTGCCCGGCACCGCGCCCGTGGCGGTCACCGTGCCGGGCACCGCCGCCAGCGAGCGCAGCTCCGTCGCCGTCCCGCCGCCCTCCAGGGGCCGGCCTGCCGGCGTGTACACGCGTACCCCGTCACCCGCGGCGCACCAGACGGTCGACCCGTCGGACGCCGCCGCGTGGACGGGGCGCGGCAGCTCGATCCTGGTGACCGCGACATCCATGCGCTGAGACTAGACCGCCGCGGCACGAGCAGGACAGTCGTGATCGAATCTCCCTCTCAGGCACGGAGTAGCCCGTGACGGGGTATACCGCGCGGCAAGTGCGCCATCCGGTCGTCGGCCCAGGTCACCCCGGCTGCGATCATTGTGATTATGCGTGTTGTGGTGATCGGGAGCGGCATCGTGGGGGCCGGCGCGGCGTACCACCTGAGCCGCCGGGGCGCAGCGGTGACCGTGGTGGACGCCGGCTGCCAGGGCGGGGCGACGCGGGCGGGCGCGGGCATCGTGTGCCCGTGGGTGGACCACCCGGAGGACGACGACTGGTACCACCTGACCCGCGAGGGCGCCCGCGCCTACCCGGCGCTGGTGGAGGAGCTGGGCGAGGACATCGGGTACGCCAAGGTGGGCGCCCTGCTGGTGGCCGAGGACCCGGTGGACCTGGAGCCGGTGCGCGCGCTGCTGCGCCGCCGCCACGCCGCCGCGCCCGAGATGGGCGACGTGGTGGACGTGGACACGCCGACGGAGCTGTTCCCGCCGCTGTCGGACGGCCTGAGCGCGCTGCTCGTGCCGGGCGCGGCCCGGGTGGACGGCTGCTCGGTGCGCGACGCGCTGCTGCGGGCCGCCGTGGCGAGGGGCGCCGAGGTGCGTACGGGCGTCGCCACGCTCACCCCGGACGGCCGGGTGCTGCTGCACCGGGCCGACGACACCGGGGAGGGCACCCGGTGGAGCCCCGCGGCCGCCGGCGCGCCCGCGGACGAGGGCGAGCACACGTCGTGGCGGCAGGCCGCACCGCTGAGCGCGGCCCCGGCCCCCGTGACGCCCGCGAGCCCGGAGGCGCTGCGCCTGACGGATGAGGGCGTCCCGGTCGAGGCCGACGCGGTGATCGTGGCCGCCGGCGCGTGGACCGGCGAGGTGTGCCGGCCGCTGGGGGTGGAGCTGCCGGTCTTCCCCCGGCGCGGGCAGATCCTGCACGCCACCATGGAGGGCGTGGACACCGCGTGGTGGCCGATCATCCTGCCCAGGACCGGGCCGTACCTGCTGGGGTTCCCCGACTCCCGGGTGGTGGTCGGGGCGACGGTCGAGGACGTGGGGTTCTCGCCGCGGGTCACGATGGGCGGCCTGGACGAGGTGATCGAGGCGGGGCTGCGGGTGGCGCCCGGGCTGTTCAGCGCGACGGTCACGGAGACCAGGGTCGGCCTGCGGCCCGTGTACGCACCCGGGCGGGCGCTGATCGGGCCGCTGACCGACCGGGTCGTGGTGGCGACGGGGCTGAGCGCGTACGGGCTGACGGCGGGGCCGTTCACCGGCGGGATCGCCGCGGCGCTCGCGCTCGGCGAGGCGCCGCCGCTCGACATCACGCCGTACGCGCCCCCTCGAATCGGACTATAGGCACCCCGGCCCCTCAAGCGGGACAAGCGGCAACGT
Organism: Nonomuraea thailandensis; assembly: GCF_024172165.1. GTDB lineage: Bacteria > Actinomycetota > Actinomycetes > Streptosporangiales > Streptosporangiaceae > Nonomuraea > Nonomuraea thailandensis. The sequence continues at coordinate 5,387,637 of NZ_JAMZEB010000002.1, forward strand.
AGCATCGGATACCTCCCCACCGTGACGATGTGGGGAGGCCGCCTTGCGCTTGCCGGCACTGCTCCTGCTGCTGCTCGTGGCGGCCGCCGGGTGCGCGGCCCAGCCGCCGGCGCCGCCCCCGCCCCCTCCCCCGCCGAGGACCGTGCCACCGCCCAGGCCCATCGCGCCCGCGCCCGCCCCCGCGCCCGAGAAGGTGCGGGTCCCGCACTCGGCCTCCGGCCGCTACGCGGTCGTCCGGGGCGGCGCGCCCGCCAGACGGGGCCGCGGGCAGGTGATGCGCTACCTCGTCGAGGTGGAACGCGGCCTGCCGTTCGATCCTGCGCAGTTCGCCGCCGAGGTGCACCGCACGCTCAACGACGTACGCGGCTGGGGCCGCTTCCAGCGGGTGGACCACGGCCCAGTGCGGGTGCGGGTCGCGCTGTCGAGCCCGCGCCTGACCATCCGCCAGTGCCTGCCGCTGCGCACGGGCGGCGAGCTGTCCTGCTGGAACGGCCGCCGCTCGGTCATCAACGCGCTGCGCTGGGCCGAGGGCGTCCCGCAGTACGGCGGCGACCTGGCCGCCTACCGCCGCTACCTGATCAGCCACGAGGTCGGCCACGGCCTGGGCCAGCACCACCGGCGCTGCCCCGGCCCGGGGCGGCCGGCCCCGGTCATGGCGCAGCAGTCGAAGTCGCTGGGCCGCTGCCGCCCCAACCCGTGGCCCTTCCCCCACCGCGGCCCCGACGAGCGGTAGCGGGCTCTCAGGCCAGGCCCTGCCCGGTGCCGACCCCGCGCAGCAGCGTGTCGATCAGGCGTGCCGCCAGGGCGTCGGGCTCGCCGTCGCGGCTCTGGGCCGCCTCGTGGCACAGCGCGTAGTAGACCCGCCTGGCCCAGAGCGGGTCCACGTCGGCACGCAGCACGCCCGCCTCCCTGGCCCTGCCGAACAGCCGCTCGCAGCGGGCGTCGACCTCGGCGTGCACCCTGGCCACCTCCGGGTCGTCGGACAACATGCGGCTCATCGCGAAGCCCCAGTCGATCTTCACCCGCAGCACGTTGACGGTGGCCTGGTAGAGGGCGACGAGCGGCGGGGCGGTCTCGGGGTGGGCGGCGTCGATGGCCTCGGCGAAGCGCTGGTTCGCCCACGCCGCCATCGCGTCCACCAGCGCCTCGCGCGAGGCGAAGCGCCGGTGCACGGTGGTCCGCGCCACCCCGGCCGCCTCGGCGATCTGCTCCATGCTGGCCGCCGGATTTCTGCTGAGCACGCGCTCGGCGGCCTCCAGGATCGTGCGCACCGTGCGCTCGGCGTCGGACCGCAGGGCTCGCGTCGTCTCACTCACACCGGACAGGTTACGGCATCGTCCTTATTAGCCTCGAACTTGCGTCATAGGTGTTGCAAGTTCTAGATTGACCGCGTCACAACTGATGCGACTAACGGAGAGCACTCGAGCATGGACATGCGACTGACCGGCAAGACCGCTGTGGTGACCGGCGCGAGCAGGGGCATCGGCCTCGCCATCGTGCGGGCGCTGACGGCCGAGGGCGTGCGCGTCGCGGCCGCCGCCCGTACGACGTCTCCCGCGCTGGAGGAGACCGGCGCCGTCATCCTGACGGCCGACCTGTCCACCCCCGAGGGGCCCGCCGAGGTGATCGGCCGGGCGGCGGCCGAGCTGGGCGGGATCGACCTGCTGGTCAACAACGTGGGCGGCGGCGACGCGGACGCCACCCTGGTCGGCGGGTTCCTGACCGTGAGCGACGAGGCATGGCACCAGGTCCACGAGCTGAACCTGCTCAGCGCCGTGCGCGCCGCCCGCGCCGCCATGCCGGACCTGCTACGCCGTCACGGCACGGTGATCAACATCTCCTCCAACAGCGCCCGGCTGCCGAGCATGGGGCCGATCGCGTACGCCACGGCCAAGGCCGCGCTGACCGCCTTCGGCAAGGCCCTGGCGGAGGAGTTCGGCCCGCAGGGCGTGCGGGTCAACACGGTCTCCCCCGGAGCCGTGCTCACCTCGATGTGGCAGGCCCCCGACGGGTACGGCGCCGCGCTGGCCCAGGCCCACGGCGTGGACCACGAACACTTCCTGGCGGGGCTGCCGTCGAACGCCGGGATGACGACCGGTAGGTTCGTCGAACCGGACGAGGTCGCCGCTCTGGTGACATGGCTGGCATCGCCGCACGCGGGAAGCGTCAGCGGCGCCGACTACGTCATCGACGGCGGAACGATCAAGACCGTCTGACCTATCGCGATATATCGTAGATTCGGGGAACACCGGGGAGTCCCGTCCGGTTGGACCGGGACAGACGAAGATCCAGGGGAGAGTGGGCGATGGCAGGGATGCGGACGGCACGGCGGATCCTGGTGGGCGGCGCGGCCCTGGCCGCGGCCGGGTGGGCGCTGCGTCAGGTGCCCGCCGAGCTGGGCGTGCGGCCGCTGGCGTCGGGGCCCGACCGGGCGGCGCGGATACGGCGCTCGCCGCAGTTCAGGGACGGCTCGTTCGTGAACACGATGCCCGAGCAGACCACGCTCGTGACCGCGCCGCCGGTCGGGCTGCTCGGCGAGCTGGCCAAGGACAGGGAGCAGCGTCACCCCACCGGCCTGATCCCGCTGCGCGTCCCGCCCACCGGCCCGCCGCCCGCCGACGGGGTGCGCGCCATCTGGTACGGCCACGCCTCCACGCTCGTGGAGATCGAGGGCAGGCGCGTGCTGTTCGACCCGGTGTGGAGCAGGCGCCCCTCCCCCTCCCAGCTCGTCGGCCCGAAGCGGCACCACCCCGTGCCCGTGGAGCTGGGCGAGCTGCCCCAGGTGGACGCGATCGCGATCTCGCACGACCACTACGACCACCTCGACCTGGCCACGGTGCGCTCGCTGACCCGCACGCAGAAGGCGCCGTTCCTGGTGCCGCTGGGCATCGGGGCGCACCTGGAGCGGTGGGGCGTGCCCGCGTACCGGATCATCGAGCTGGACTGGGACGAGGAGGCCCTGGTCGCCGGCCTGCGCTTCGTCGCGACCGCCGCCCGCCACTTCTCCGGCCGGTCGCTGACCCGCAACGACACCCTGTGGGGCTCGTGGGTCGTCGCCGGGCAGGCCAGGCGGGTCTTCTACGCGGGCGACTCCGGGTATTTCGAGGGATACCGCGGCATCGGGGCGGCGCACGGGCCCTTCGACCTGACGCTGATGCCGATCGGCGCCTACAGCCCGGCCTGGCCGGACATCCACATGAACCCGGAAGAGGCCGTCAACGCCCACCTCGACCTGGGCGGCAAGCTGCTGCTGCCGGTGCACTGGGCCACGTTCACGCTGGCGCTGCACCCGTGGGCGGAGCCGGTGGAGCGGCTGTGGCGGGAGGCCAAGGCCCGCGACGTGAAGATCGCCGTGCCGCGGCCCGGGGAGGCGGTGGACGCCTCGGCCGCCCCGGCCGTGGAAGGCTGGTGGGAGATGCTGCACTGACCGCCCCGGGACGTACAGTTCTTGCCGTGAGCAACCTGGAGCTTGACCCGCGGGAGATCCGCTGCGGCGCCGACGAGGGCGCCGGCCGCGAAGTGCTGGAGGGGCGCGAGGTGCCGCTGGGCGGGCCGCGCGCGATGGCCGTGAGCAGGACGCTGCCGGGCGTGCACCGGCGCATGATCGGCGCCTGGTGCTTCGTGGACGCCTACGGGCCGCAGCGGGCCGCCATGCGGGTGCCGCCGCATCCGCACACCGGGCTGCAGACGGTGAGCTGGCTGGTCGCGGGCGAGGTGCTGCACCGCGACAGCCTGGGCACGCTGCAGGAGGTCCGCCCCGGTCAGCTCAACCTGATGACGGCCGGACGGGGCATCTCCCACTCGGAGGAGTCGCCCGAGACGGTGCTGCACGGGGTGCAGCTCTGGGTGGCGCTCCCGGAGGGGTCGCGGCACGTGGAGCCTGGCTTCGAGCACCATCCCGCGCTGCCGGTGCTGTCCGGGCCCGGCTACGCGGCGACCGTGGTGATGGGGGCGCTCGGCGGGGTGACCTCGCCCGCCACCGCCCACACCCCGCTCGTGGGGGCCGAGGTCGCGGTGGACGGCGACTGCGAGGTGCCGGTGGACCTGGCGTTCGAGCACGGGCTGCTGCTGCTCGACGGCGAGGTCGCGCAGGTCGGGCGGGGGCCGCTGGTGTACCTGCCGCCGGGGCGCTCCGGGGTGCGGCTGTCGGGGCGCGGGCGGGTGCTGCTGATCGGCGGGGAGCCGTTCGGCGAGGAGATCGTCATGTGGTGGAACTTCGTCGGGCGCTCCCACGACGAGATCGCCGCCCATCGCAAGGAGTGGATGGAGGGCGAGGGGTTCGGCGCCGTCGAGGGCTTCGACGGCGCGCCGCTGCCCGCGCCCGTCCTGCCCGGCACGCGCCTCAAGCCGCGCGGCCGGGTCCGTTGACCGGGCATCGTGGTCAGGTGAGCCGCTGGGCCTTGCTCAGCAGCCGCTGCGCCACCACCACCAGAGCCAGGAACACCCCGCTGACCACCTGCTGGAACGCCGAGGTCAGGCTGCCCACCTGGTTGATCAGGCTCTGGATGACGCCGAGCAGCAGCACCCCGGCCACCGATCCGGAGATGCCGCCGGCCCCGCCGGTCAGCAGGGTGCCGCCGATCACGACGGCGGCGATCGCGTCGAGCTCCAGCCCGATGCCGAGGATGGTCACGCCGGAGGAGAGCCGGGCGGCGTTGAGCGCGCCCGCCAGGCCCGCCAGCAGGCCCGACATGACGTACACGAGCACCTTGGTGCGTGCGACGGGCACGCCCATCAGGGCCGCGGCCTGCTCGTTGCCGCCGATGGCGTAGACGTTCTGGCCGAAGCCGGTGCGCTGCAGGAGGACCATCGCGAGCAGGGCCAGGACGATGGTGATGTGGACGGGGTAGGTCAGGCCGAGGAGTTCGCCCTGGCCTAGAGCGGCGAATCCCTGATCTTTCACGAGATGGGTGGTGGCGCCTTCGTCCGAGATGGCGAGCATGAGGCCACGGACGCCCAGGAGTCCCGCCAGGGTGACGATGAACGGCGCCATGCCCGTCCGCGCGATCACCAGGCCCTGGAGCAGGCCGACGACACCGCAGACCGCCAGGGGCAGCAGGAGAGCCACCGCCATGCCGTACCGGGAGCCGTAGGCCGCCAGCACCCCGCCGAGCACGAACAGCGACCCCACGGACAGGTCGATGCCGCCACTGATGATCACGAACGTCATCCCGATCGCGATGATCGCCAGGAACGACGAGGACACGACCACGCTGGCGGCGTTCGCCGGGGTGGCGAAGGAGTCGAAGGCCAGGCTGCCCACGATCACCAGCAGCCCCAGCACCATGACGGCGCCGTGCTGCTGGAGCAGCCGGCTGGTCTGCTCGCGGTTCATCGTGTCCCCCGCTTCCTGGTGGCGTAGACGGCGGCCAGGATGATGACCGCCTGGACCATCTGGGTCCACGACTGCGGGAGGTTGTGCTTGATCAGCGTGGCCGCGAGGAGTTGCATGAGCAGCGCGCCCATGACGGTGCTGAGCACCCTGATCCGGCCGCCCGTCAGCGGGGTGCCGCCGACCACCACGGCGGTGATCGCCGACAGCTCGATGAACAGGCCGAGCGAGGTCGGGTCGCTGGCCTGGAGGCGAGCCGTGGCCAGCACCCCGGCCAGGGCGGCGAGCAGGCCGGAGATCACGTACACGGTCAGCAGCACCCGCTTCACGGGCAGCCCTGACAGCTCGCTGGCCGAGCGGTTGCCGCCGATGGCGACCACCTGCCGCCCGAACGTGGTGCGCCGCACCACGAACAGCACGATCACGGTCAGCGCCGCCGCGATGAGCACGATGACCGGGACGCCCGCGACCGAGCTGCTGCCCAGCGCGATCAGGCCGGGGTTGCGGAACTCGACGAGTTGCGGCACCAGCACATTGGCCAGGCCGCGCACGCCGACCAGCAGGGCCAGGGTGGCCACGATGGGCTGCACCCCGACGTACGCCACCAGCGCCCCGCCCGCGGCCCCGGCGACCGCGCCGCCGATCACGGCCACGACGAGCGCGGGCAGCCAGCCGTAGCCGAGGTAGAGCACGGTCAGCGCGGCGGCCAGGGCCATCACCGAGCCGACCGACAGGTCGATGCCCTGCGTGCCGATCACCAGCGCCATGCCCAGGGAGACGATCACGATGGGCGTCACCTGGACGAGCTGGGTGCGGAAGTTGGCTGCGTCCAGGAAGTGCGGGGTGAACAGCACGTTGAACAGCAGCAGCGCCAGCACGGCCGCGTACACGCCGTAGTCCTGCACCCAGGCGTACACCTGGGGTTTGAGGACGGCGACGCGCCCGCCGCCCTGGCGGGAGGTGAGCTCAGCCATCCGCCTGCTCCGCTATCGTCGCCATGATCCTCTCCTCGGTCACCTCGTCGCCCGACAGCTCGCCCACGACCGTGCCCTCGCGCAGCACGAGGATCCTGTCGGCGCCCTCGACCAGCTCCTCCAGGTCGGAGGAGATCAGCAGCACGCCCAGCCCCTCCTCGGCCAGCTCGTCGATCAGCGCCTGCACCTCCGCCTTGGCGCCGACGTCGATGCCGCGGGTGGGCTCGTCCAGCAGCAGCACCTTGGGCCGCACGGCCAGCCAGCGGGCCAGCAGCACCTTCTGCTGGTTGCCGCCGGACAGCTCGGAGACGAGCTGGTGCGGCGAGGCGGCCTTGATCCTCAGCCTCCGCATGAAGATCTCGACCACCTTGTCGATCTTCGCCTCGGACACCACGCCGGCCCTGCCGAGGGCGGGGAGGGCGGCCAGGGCGATGTTCTCGCGGACGGACAGGGTGGGGATGATGCCCTCCGCCTTGCGGTCCTCGGGCAGCAGGCTGACGCCGGCCCTGATCGCCGCCGCCGTGGAGCCCGCGCGCAGCGGCGCGCCGGCCACGAGCACCTGGCCGCCGTCCAGCGGCAGCGCGCCGACGATGGCCTTGGCGGTCTCGGTGCGTCCGGCGCCCAGCAGGCCGCCCAGGCCGACGACCTCGCCCGGCCTGACGCTCACGTCCACGCCGTCGAGCACGTGCCGCCTGGTGAGGCCGCGGGCCTCGACGACCGGAGCCCGCCCGTCCGCGGCCGGGCCGTTCGTGGCCGGGCCGTTCGTGGCCGGGCCGCCGCCGGTGTCCGCCCCCTCGCGAGCGTCCGCCATCGGCTCGCCGCTCGTGTCCGCCCGCTCGCGAGCGTCCGGCACCGGCTCACCGCCCGCGTGACGGTCGCGGGAGAAGCTGGTCAGCCCCCGGGAGCGGACCTCGTTCAGGTCGCGGCCGAGCATGAGCGAGATGAGCCGGATCCGCTCCAGCTCCGCCAGCCGCCCGGTGTGCGCCAGGCGGCCGTCGCGCAGCACCGTCACCTGGTCGCACACCTGGTAGAGCTCGTCGAGGCGGTGGCTGACGTACATGACGGCGATGCCGCTGTCGCGCAGCCTCCTGATCACCCCGAACAGCGTCTCGACCTCGCGCGGCTCCAGCGACGAGGTGGGCTCGTCCATGATGACCACCCGGGCGTCCACGGACACGGCCCGCGCCAGGGCGACCATCTGCTGCGCGCCGACGCCGAGCGTGCGCAGCGGTCGGCGCACGTCGGTCTCGACGCCGTAGCCGGACAGCACGCGCTCGGCCTCGCCGTACATGGCGGCGGCGTCGATCACCCCGAACCTGCCGCGCGGCTCGCGGCCGAGCAGCAGGTTGCGGGCCACCGACATCATGGGGACGAGGTTGACCTCCTGGTAGATCGTCTGGATGCCGGCGCGCTGCGCGTCCATGGGGGTGGCGAAGGCGGCCGGGGCGCCGCGGTGGCGCAGCTCGCCGCCGTCCGGCTGGTAGACGCCGGTGAAGACCTTGATCAGGGTGGACTTGCCCGCGCCGTTCTCGCCGACCAGCGCGTGCACCTCGCCCGGGCGCAGGGCGAGGGACACGTCGTCGAGGGCGAGCACGCCGGGGAAACGTTTGCTGATCCCCTTGGCCTCGAGTACCGCTTCCAACTCAGTACGCCTCACCGAGGGAGCTCTCGGCGTTCTCCGTGGTGTAGTCCCGGTCGGAGATGATCACCTTGTCGGGGATGGCCTCGCCGTCGAGGAACTTGCGGGCGGTCTCGAAGGCGAGGGGGCCGAAGCGCGGGTTCGACTCGATGACCGCGTGCAGCCAGCCGTCGGCGATGCCCTGGACGGCGCTGCGGGTGCCGTCGACCGACACGATCCTGATGTCGCCCGGCTCCTTGCCCGCACCCTTCAGGGCGGTGACCGCGCCCAGCGCCATCTCGTCGTTCTCGGCGTAGATGCCGTTGATGTCGGGGTTGGACTGGATGAGCTGCTCGGTGACCTGCTGGCCCTTCTCGCGGGCGAACTCGCCCGTCTGCTCGAACGAGATGGTGATGCCGGGCGCCTTCTCCTTGACGCGGTCCTTGAAGCCGTTCGTGCGCTCGGTGGTGACGTTGTTGCCGGGCGCCCCGAGCAGGATGGCCACCTTGCCCTGGCCGTTCAGGGCCTCGATCATGCGGTCGGCGGCGCGCTTGCCCTGCTCGTAGAAGTCCGAGCCGATGAACGTCAGGTAGTCGCTGCACGCCTTGGCGTTGATCTTGCGGTCGACCGTGATGATGGGGATCTTCTTGGCGGCGGCCTGCTGGAGCACCGGCTCCCAGCCGTCGGAGTTGAGCGGCGCGATGACCAGGAGCTGCACGCCCTGGGCGATGAGCTGCTGCACGTCGGTGATCTGCTTGGAGAACTGCGACTGGGCGTTGGTGACCTTGAGGTTCGTGATGCCCAGCTTGGCCGCCTCGTCCTTGATCGACTTGGTCTCGGCGATCCGGAACGGGTTGGCCTCCTTCTCCGACTGGGAGAAGCCGACCACGGCCGTCTTGAGGTCGAACTTCGTGCCGCCGAACTGCTGCAGCGTGCACGTCGGGCCGGCCGTGCCGGCCGGGCTCTGGACGACCTGCTGCCCGGCGGTGCCGGTGGCGGCGGGCGCGGCCTGCGGCTCCTCCGCCTTGGCACAGGCCGCCGCGGTGAGGAGAACGGCCAGCGCCAGGGCGGCCGTCCGGATGTGGGGGGTCATCGCGGTTCCTTTCCTATCAGGTGCCGCGCCCGGGACACGAGGCCCCGGGCGCGGCGGTGGATCAGCTGCAGGTGGGGTCGATCGCGCTCGTCAGCGCCTTGTGGGCGTCGTGGACACGCTTGACGTCGGGCTTGGTGATCGCCCTGTCGTACGTCATGAGGCCGTTGATCTCGGTCTCGACGTCGGTCGTCTGGGTGTAGATGGCGGCGCTGAGCTGCTCGCAGGCGTGCAGCTTCTCCAGCTCCTCGGCCATGTTCACGTAGCGGGTGGTGAGGGCCTCCGGGTCCGGCTCGACCGCGTAGCCCCATCCGCCGCCTGACCAGGTGTGGCCGACGACGGGCAGGGCCAGGCCGCCGTACTCGCCGATCACGTTCGCCCTGCTGCCGGACGGCTTGCCGGGGTTGCCGGGGCCGGGGTAGATGTGGAAGTCCTTGACGTCGCCGTTGCCGCCGTCCACGGCGCCGCAGCAGTTGATCCCGCTCATGTTGTTGACCAGGCGCGAGGGGTCCCAGCTCTTGACCAGGTTGGCGACGCGCGCCTGGTCGTACTGGCCCCAGCCCTCGTTGAAGGGCACCCACATGATGACCGAGGGGCTGCTGCGGTGCTGGTCGACCATTTCCTTCAGCTCGGCCTCGTACTGCGGCCTGTCGGTGGTCCTGAACGCGGCCGGCATGTCCTGCCACACGAGCAGGCCGAGCTTGTCGGCGTGGTGGTACCAGCGGTCGGACTCCACCTTGACGTGCTTGCGCACCGCGTTGAAGCCGAGGGCCTTGGTCTGCTCCAGGTCGTGGCGCAGCGCCTCGTCGGTGGGCGGGGTGTAGATGCCGTCGGGCCAGAATCCCTGGTCGAGGGGGCCGATCTGGAAGACGGGCCGCCCGTTGAGCAGCATGCGCCAGCCGGCGACGGAGATCTCGCGCATCCCGAAGTACGAGTCCACCTTGTCGTTCTTGAGCCTGACCTCCAGGTCGTACAGGTGGGGGTCGTCGGGCGACCAGAGCCTGGGGTTCGGGACGGGCAGGCGCAGCTCCTTGCCGGTCTCTCCGCGGACGGTGCCGACGACCTTGTGGCCGTCCCTGGCGATCACGGTGGCGGTGCCGGGCGAGCCGTGGACGGTCACGTACAGGGCCTGGCCGCGCAGGTCGGGCTCGGTGTCCACGCGCTCGACGTGGTCCTTGGCGACCGGCTCGATCCAGACGGTCTGCCAGATGCCGGACACGGAGGTGTACCAGATGCCGCCCGGGTTGAGCCGCTGCTTGCCGATGGCCTGGGCGCCGTTGTCGGTCGGGTCGAACACGCCGACCACCAGCTCCTGCGGGCCGGAGCCCTTGAGCGCGCCGGTGACGTCCACGCTGATCCGGTCGTAGCCGCCCTTGTGCGTGGCGACCTGCCTGCCGTTGACGTGGACGGTGGCGTCCCAGTCCACGGCGTCGAGGTGCAGCATCAGCCGCTCGCCGCGCCAGCCGCGCGGCACCTCGAACGTCCTGCGGTACCACATGCGCTCCTCGTGCCGGCCGATGCCGGACAGCTGCGACTCCACCGGGTACGGCACGACGATCTTCTCGGCCAGGTCCTTGCCGATGGGCGCGGCCTCGCCCTCCCTGGCCGGCGCGAACTGCCAGACGCCGTTGAGACTGCGCCAGCGCTCGCGGGCGAGCTGCGGCCTGGGGTACTCGGGCAGCGGGTTGTTCCTGTCCACCTGGTCGGCCCACTTGGTCCTGAGCACGTAGGCGGAGGCGTTGACCACGTGCGCGAACGGGTAGGCGGCCAGCGGCGTGCCGTCGGCGTAGGTGATGCCGCCCGCGCCGTCGTAGGAGGTGCGCACGGTGCTGCCCGCCTTCGACGGGACCTGGGCACCCAGCTTGAGCTCCACCGTCTCGGGGCTCTTCAGCGTCGCCGAGGTGACCGGCCAGGCGGCGGCGCCGACCGTGACGGCCAGCTTCTGCGCGGCGTTGGCGGGCAGCGCGGCGAGCGGCTTGGCGTAGGTCAGCGTGGCGACGTCGCCGGCGGCGTTCAGCCTGGCGTCGTACGGCCCGTCGGGCTGGAAGTCGGCCGGCACCGTGAGCGCGTCCATGGGCACGACGGCCTTCGGCTGGCTGGGGCTCTGCCAGCGCAGGCGCAGGTGGGCGCCGCCGAAGTGCTCGAAGTACTCGACCTTGATGTCGTACTTCCTGTTCGCCTCCAGGGCGATGGGGGTGCCGACCTGCTCCTTGTCCCAGTCGTCCACCCAGTGGTCGATGACCGGCCGCCCGTCGATCCACAGGCGGAAGCCGTTGTCACCGATCATGGAGAAGGTGTAGGTCTCGGAGTGTCTGGGCGTGATCTGTCCCGTCCATCGGACGGTGACGTCGTCCTCCCTGCCGGTCAGCAGCTTGAACGTGGGGTTCAGGTCGGCCAGCTCCAGGTTGGGATCGATGATGCTGGCCTTCAGCTCGGCGAAGTCGAACTTCCCCGCCGCCGAGGCGAGGTAGTAGTCGCCGCGCAGCCCGTTCCGCTCGGGAAGGGCCGCCGAGGCTGGGGTCGGCATCTGCCATAACACGGACATCAGTACGGCCAGCAGCAACGCGAGGCGCTTACGCACGGGGGGTCCTTTCGCAACGCAGCCGATCAGGTTCGGACAGCTTTTGACCCTGACAGGCTCCAAAGTAAGCACCGGCGGACCGAGGTGGTCAAGATTTTCGATCAGATTCGTTCTTGTTCGGTCAAAGCCGAACCGGACCGCTGTGCGCGCCACACTGCCGTCGTCACCCGCGTCCGCGGCGGGCGCAGATCCCCTCTGCGGAGATTAGTTCCATTGCCGTAATCGCCTATTGCCAGCACCGCTCGCGCTTCCTTAGGTTTCGGTCATGACCCTAATCAAGCGCTTAGCGGCGTGCGGCCTGGCCGTCGCCCTCGCCCTGCTCGGCGGCGCAACCCCGGCGAACGCGGGAGCACCGCGGGTGGAGGATCTCGGCGTCCCCCTGCAGGACGTCCTGCTGATCGGCGGCGTGGTGGCACCCGGTCCCGGCGGCCGGACCGTGCTGTGGGGCGCGTCCTCGGGCGCCCCCGCCCACCTCAACGCCGTCGATCCCGTGACCGGGGCCGAGGTCGCCAGGTACGACCTGCCGGGCGCCGGCGGCTCCTGGGCCGTGGACGCCGCCCAGGACGGCAGCGTGTACGTCGGCACGTACGGCGACGGCCGCCTCTACCGCTGGACCGAGCAAGGCGGCGTCCAGGACCTCGGCCGGCCCCTGGCCTCGGAGAACTTCATCTGGACGGTGGCCGCCGGGGAAGGCGCCACCGTCTACGGCGGCACCTTCCCCGGGGGCCGCCTGTTCGCCTACGACCCCGCGACGGGCGTACGCGACTACGGCCGGATCTCGCCCGCCCACTCCTACATCCGCAGCGTCTCCTACGCCGGCGGCAAGATCTACGCCGGCACCGAGGCCCCCGCCGCCGTCTTCGAGATCGACGCCGCCACGGGCGCGACCAGGCAGCTCCCGACCCCCGAGGGCCTGGACCCGGCGGACAAGTGGGCCTACGACGTGAACGCCGCGGGCGGCTACCTCCATGTCCGCTACGGCAGCGCGAACCCCGGCCCGCTGCGCGTCTGGGACATCGCCGCCGGCCGGTGGACCGGCGCGCTGGAGTCCGCCCACGGCCTGGACGTCTCGCCACCGGACGCCGACGGCGCCGTCCACCTCGTCAGAGGCGGCGAGCTGGTCCGCTACGACCCCCGGACCGGGGCCGTCACGGGCACCGGGATGCCGTTCACCGGCCGGGTGGCCAACACGCGCGGCATCGGCTGGGCCGAGCTGGGCCTGCCCGACTACCCGGGCAGGAGCGTCGTCGGCCTGCTCTGGCGCGGCCTGATGTTCCGCTACAACCCGCAGACCGGCGCGAAGTCGTTCGTGCAGACGGCGGTCCAGGGCGAGCCCATCGACGTGACCGCGCTCGCGCAGGGCCCCGACGGCCGCGTCTACGCCGGTGGCTTCCTCAACGGCGGCTTCGCCGCCGTGAACCCGCAGACGGGGCAGCGGGAGGAGTTCCACACCTTCTCCCAGAGCGAGGACATGGTCGCCCACGACGGCAAGCTCTACGTCGGCGCCTATCCGGACGCCCGGGTCTACGCCTACGACCCCGCGCTGCCGTGGAACAGCACCGAGTACTCGCCCAGCCCCGAGCCGGGCCAGGCGCCGAACCCGGCCAGGCTGTTCGACCTGGCCGCCGACAAGCAGATCAGGCCGCGGGCGCTGGTCTCGGCGGGCCGCTACCTGGCCGCGGGCACCATGCCCGACCTCGGCCACCTCGGCGGCGTCCTGGCCGTCTGGGACCCGCGTACCGGGGCGCTCAAACACGCGCGGCGCAACGTCGTGCAGGACCAGAGCATCGTCTCCCTCGCCTACCGCGACGGCGTGCTGTACGGCGGCACGTCCGTCCACGGCGGCCAGTCGCTCCCGGTGCCGACGCAGCCGGAGGCCAAGCTGTTCGCGTGGTCGGTGAAGGAGGACCGGCTGCTGTGGGAGATCGTCCCTGCTCCGGGCAAGCCCGCCATCCCGGCGCTGACATTCGACGGCCGGGGGCGGCTGTGGGGAATCGCCGGCGGTGAGGTGTTCGCGGTGAGCACGGCCGCCAGGAAGGTCGTCGAGCGGGTCACCCTGTCGGGCAGCCGGAGCTCCGGCGGGCAGCTCGCCTACAACCGGCGCGACGGCAGGCTGTACGGCGCGCACGCGGGTCAGGACGTCTTCTCCCTCGACCCGCGGACCGGGCGGCACACCGTGCTGCGGCAGGGGACCGTGCACCACCTCACCGTGCACCGGTCAGGCGACGTCTACTTCGCCGAGGGGTCCCGGCTGTTCCGCGTGACCCGCTAGCCCGCGCCCCGTGCCCCCTGAAGAGCTCGCGTGCCCCCTGAAGAGGGGGCACGCGAGGTCAAGGTCACGCGCAGATCCGGTAGGTGTAGAAGTTCTCGTAGCGCGACAGGTAGAGGTGCCCGTCGGGGCCGAGCGCCAGGTTCGAGACCGGGTGGACGATCCGGGCGAACGCCATCGTCGCCGGATCGATCCGGTACGCCTTGCTCTGCACCTTGCCCCACAGGAAGCCCTGGTGGAAGACGAGGTGGGTGTCCAGCCAGACCTGGGTGGCGGTGGACCAGGGGTAGGACTGGTGCTGGACGGCCCTGACGGTCCGCCCGGTGGCCGGGTCCAGCTCGAACAGCGTGTCCGGGCTGAGCCCCCACAGCCGCCCGGCGCCGTCGAAGGTGATCGAGCCGAGCGCCAGGTCGCCGGCGACGGGCGTGGTCCGCCACAGCACCGAGTCCGTGGCGATGTCGTAGGCGAACGCCGCGGCCTCGCCCGCCGGCGTGCTGGTGCCGCCGAAGGCCGACGTGGCCCCGTAGACGACGCCGTCCCGGTAGGCCAGCCCGAGGATGCTGTGGCCCGGCACGATGTCCCGCTTGATCACGCTGCGCCCGGTGGCGGGGTCGAGCAGCCCCAGCACGCCGCCGTGGGTGCCGGCCTTGGGCACGGTGCCGAACGCCAGCCGGTCGCCCGCGGAGATCATCGCGAAGGGGCGGTCCTGCTCCTGGGCGCCGAGGTCGAGCAGGAGCCTGGGCGCCGTGCCGGTCCACTCGTAGATGCGGGCGCCGGGATAGACGCCGAGGTAGAGCCTGCCCTTGTGGGTGACGATGCCCTCGCTCTGGCCGACCTCGGGCCAGAACTCGGACTCGCCGGTGGCCGGGTCGTAGGCGGCCAGGCCGCCGGTGAAGAAGCCGCCCGCGTACAGGCGGCCGTCGGGGCCCGCGCCCATGGAGCGGACGGTGACGTGCAGGGGGGTCAGCGTGCTCTCGATCAGCTTGCCCCGCCCGGTCCTGCGGTCGAAGTGCCAGATGTGGCCGGTGGAGCTGGTGCCGACGAGCACGGGCCCGAGCCAGCCGAGCGGGCGGGCCGCGCCCCCGCCGTAACCGGTGAAGCCCAGCCGGGCGATCCTTCCTGAGCGGAGGTCGTACTTGACGAGCTCGTCGTTCCGGAACAGGTAGAGGTCGTGACCGTGCCGGCCGCCGCCCATGGTGAGGTTGTCCACGTCGGACACGACGTCCTTCCACTCGCGCGCGCGCAGGTCGTACACGCCCATGGGGTTGGCGCCCGTGGAGGTGGAGTAGCGGACCAGCAGGTAGCGGCCGGAGACGTGCACGTCGTAGGCGTAGCCGGTGCCCTCGATGGGCGGGTCGATCACGCGCCGCACCGTGCCGCCGCCGGGGGCGAGCACGGCGACCTTCATGCTGCGGGCGCCGACGCCGGCGTACACGGTGCCGTCCTCGCCCACGGCCAGGTCCCTGACGAGCTGGTCGCCCGGCACCGGGGTGCCCAGGTCGGTGAACGTCCCGGTGGCGACGTCGTGGCGGAAGAGCCTGCCCGTCGGCGAGGTGCCTCCGTACACGGCCGAGCCGTCGGGCGAGGTGGCCACCGACCAGATGTAGCTCTCGCCGGGGATGGCCATGCCGAGCTCGCTCACCTGGTCGGTGGACGGGTCGTAGCGGAACAGGCGGCCCATCGCGCCGGCGGTGCCGTTGTAGCCGCCCACGTACACGGAGTGGTCCGGGGCGACGGTGACGGCCCAGGAGCCCAGCGCGAGCGGCAGCGGACGCTCGGCGATCAGGCTCCCGTCCCGGGCGTCCCTGATCCCGAGCAGCGCCTGGCGGGACGCGGCGGAGGTGACGGAGTAGATCCGCGGGCCCTGCGGGTGCCCGGCGTCCAGCGCGGTGCCCGCCGTGGTGATGCCCTTGAGCGGGAGCGTGCCGAGGTTGCTGAAGCCGCAGCCCGTGGGTGGCGCTGCCGTGGTTTCGGCCTGGACCGGAGGCATGAGGCATAAGGCGACGAGGAGTATTGCTGCGATGACGCGCACGTGACCCTCCAACAGCGAGATAACGGACTTGACCGTAATTTGCCGGGCGCGTCCTGTCCAGAGACCGTCCTGCCGGGACGCGGTGGGCACGCGTCGATCGGCTTCGTTCTCGATCGATCACACGTGAACCCCGCCGGTTGCCCGATCGACTATGATCGGGTC
This sequence comes from Nonomuraea thailandensis, assembly GCF_024172165.1. Classification (GTDB taxonomy): domain Bacteria; phylum Actinomycetota; class Actinomycetes; order Streptosporangiales; family Streptosporangiaceae; genus Nonomuraea; species Nonomuraea thailandensis. Next base: position 5,403,695 of record NZ_JAMZEB010000002.1, read on the forward strand.
GTGAGCGACACGCAGAGTGACGGACGCAGGCCCGTGTTCGCCGCCGAGCGCCGGCAGCGCATCCTGGAGCTGGTGCGTGCCAACGGCGCCGTGTCGCTGCGCGAGCTGGCCCAGGCGGTGCACTCCTCCGAGGTCACCGTCCGCCGTGACCTGCGCGCGCTGGAGTCGGAGGGCCTGCTCAACCGCCACCACGGCGGCGCCACCCTGCCCGGCGAGCTGTCGCGCGAGGCCGGTTACGCGCACAAGGTCTCGCTGGAGGCCGCCGAGAAGGCCGCCATCGCCGACCTGGCCGGCGCGCTCGTCGAGGACGGCGACGCCATCGTGATCGGCCCCGGCACCACCACGCAGGAGTTCGCCCGCCGCCTGACCAGGCACTCCGAGCTGGCCGTGGTCACCAACTCGCTGCTGGTCGCGCAGGTGCTGGCCGGCTCGCCGCGCATCGAGGTGATGCTGACCGGCGGCACGCTGCGCGGCCCGATCCTGGCCCTGGTGGGCAGCGCGGCCGAGCAGTCGCTGGCCGGGCTGCGCGTGCGCAGGGCCTTCATCTCGGGCAACGGCCTGAGCGCCGAGCGCGGCCTGTCCACCCCCAACATGCAGGTGGCGGGCGTCGACCGGGCGCTGGCGGCGGCGGCCGAGGAGGTCGTGGTGCTGGCCGACCACACCAAGGTCGGCGTCGACACCATGGTGCAGACGGTGCCGCCCGACCGCATCGACCACCTGGTCACCGACGACGCCGCGCCCCGCGACGTGCTCGACGATCTGAGCGCGCGCGGCGTGCGACTGCATGTCGCCCAGTTCTGATCGAATGTGACAAGCCCGTTACTGGAACGTTTCCTTTCTCGATCACGATCGAGGCGGAGGCAACCGTGCTACAGGTCGCTGGCGTTCTCAAGGCGTTCCAGGGTGTCACCGCCCTCGACCACGTCACCATGTCGGTGCGCGCCGGCGAGGTGCACGCCCTGGTCGGCGGGAACGGCGCGGGCAAGTCCACTCTCGTGAAGGTGCTGTCGGGCGTCCACCAGCCCGACGCGGGCGAGCTGCGCCTGCTCGGCGAGCCGGTCGGGTTCGCCGGGCCGGCCGACGCCAGGCGGGCCGGGATCGCCACGATCCACCAGGAGACGAACCTCGTCCCGACCATGAGCGTGGCCCGCAACCTGCTGCTCGGCAGGGAGCCGAGGGGCCGGCTCGGGCTGATCGACACGGCGGCCGTGCACGCCCGCGCCGAGGAGGTGCTGGCCGCGTACGGGCTGGAGGTGGACGTGCGCCGCCCGCTCGGGTCGCTGGGCGAGGGCGCCTGCCAGATCGTCGCGCTGGCGCGGGCCGCCTCCGCCGACGCCCGGCTGGTCATCATGGACGAGCCCACCACGGCGCTGGACCACGCCGAGCTGGAGACCCTGTTCGCCGCCGTCGCCCGGCTGCGCGAGCAGGGCCGCTCGGTCATCTACGTCACGCACCGCATGGAGGAGCTGTACGGGATCTGCGACCGCGTCACGGTGCTGCGCGAGGGCCGCGTCGTGCACACGGGCCCGCTGGCCGGGCTCGACCGGCTGCGGCTGGTCTCGCTCATGCTCGGCCGCCCCTTCCACCCGGTGCAGGCCGCGCCACAGGCGGGCGAGCCGGACGTGCCCGCCGACGCGCCGGTCCTGGAGGCCAAGGGCCTGACCCGCCACCACATGCTCGACGGGGTGTCGCTGGAGATGCGGGCCGGCGAGGTCGTCGGCCTGGGCGGCCTGCTCGGCGCCGGGCGCAGCGAGACCGCGCGCGCCATCGCGGGCGTGCTGCCGGTGGACGCGGGCCAGGTCACGGTGGCGGGCCGCTCGTCGGCACAGGCGCGCAAGTGGTCGATCAGGAGCGCCGTGCGCGCCGGGATCGGCCTGGTGCCGGAGAACAGGAAGACCGAGGGCATCGTGCCGACCCTGTCGGTGCGCGACAACATCGCCCTGGCCGCGCTGCCCCGCCTGTCGCGGGCGGGGATCGTGTCGGACACGCAGGTGGACAGCATCGTGGCGACGTTCATGCGGCGGCTGGGCATCAAGGCGGTCTCGCCCCGCCAGCCGGCCGGCGAGCTGTCGGGCGGCAACCAGCAGAAGGTGCTGCTGGCCAGGTGGCTGGCCATGCATCCGAAGGTGCTGCTGCTGGACGAGCCCACCAGGGGCGTGGACGTGGCGACCAAGCTGGAGATGCAGGCGCTGCTCGACGAGCTGGCCGTGGACGGCCTGGCCATCCTGCTGATCTCCTCGGACGTGGCCGAGCTGGTCGAGAACTGCGACAGCGTGGTCGTGCTCAGGGACGGCGCCATCACCGACCAGCTCACCGGCCCCGAGGTCACCGAGGACCGCCTGCTGACCGCCCTCGCCAGGGACTGACGCCCGGCCGACCCTCGGACGGACCGGCAGCGGGGCGCGGACGGCCGGCCGTCCGCGCCCGCGCGAGGTCAGCCGATGGTGAACCGACCCGTGAAGTTACCCCTGCGCACACCGCCCGCGAAGGCTCCGACGGAGCAGTCGAAGGCGCCGCGGACCAGCGAGGTCTCGAACTCGCCCGTGAACCGCTGCCCCTCGAACGGCCCCCTGGTCACGGTGCCGGACACCTGACCGGTGGCCAGCACCGAGCTGTCGACGGTGATGTCGACCTCGCTGGACTGCCCGCCGGGCTCCCACTGGATGGTGGCCGACCCGCTGCCGGTGCCGCCGCTGCTGGCCACGCAGCCCAGCTCGATGTCGTGCAGGTCGGCGGTGATGCGGGCCGAGCGGATGCCGGAGCCGCTGTGGTCGGCGCACGTCCGGCTGTCACCGCGGTAGCTGATCTGCTGGTTCATCGGCACGGCCTGGACGCCGGGGCTGAAGGACGTGCTGCCGGAGGCCTGGCAGGAGATCGAGACCGCCGCCTGGGCGCTGCCCGGCGTGACCGCCACGGCGACAGCGGCCAGGCCGAGGGCGGCGACGGCGGACAGGGTCTTGGTGAGGACGGACATAAGGGGGCTCCTCCCGGATGGGCAGGCGTGCGGGGGTTCAGCCGCGCTCACCTGCCACGAACGATGTTTCCTGCACCACCATCACGATTACTCTCAGCAATTACAAGGTAGCTTTCTGTTACCGATCGGGTTTCGACGACGGAGGGCGCCGATGGACTACGTGCTGCCCCTGCGCTGGGAGAACGACTCCGGCCTCGGCGAGCTGACCGCCTACCTGCGCGAGCTGCGCCGTCACGCGCGGGTCATCGTCGTGGACGGCTCACCCCAGGAGCTGTTCGAACGGCACGCCGCCGCCTGGCGCGGGCTGGCGGCGCACGTCCGGCCGGCTCGCGACCTGCGCTTCGCCAACGGCAAGGTCAACGGGGTGATCACCGGCCTGCGCCTGGCCACGGCCGAGCACGTCGTCATCGCCGACGACGACGTGCGCTACGACGGGTGCGCCCTGGCCAGGATGGACGCCCTGCTGGCCGGCGCCGACCTGGTCCGCCCGCAGAACCACTTCTCCCATTCCCCGTGGCACGCCCGCTGGGACACCGCCAGGACCCTGCTCAACCGCGCCTTCGGCGCCGACTACCCCGGCACGCTGGGCGTGCGCCGCTCATTCTTCGCCCGGATGGGCGGCTACGACGGGGATGTGCTGTTCGAGAACCTGGAGCTGATCCGCACCGTCCGCGCGCACGGCGGCAAGGAGCTGCGGCCCCTCGACCTCTACGTGCCGCGCCTGCCGCCCGGCGCCGCGCGCTTCTGGAGCCAGCGCGTCCGCCAGGCCTACGACGACCTGGCGCAGCCCGCGCGCATGGCGCTGTTCCTGTCCGTGCTGCCCGCCGTGGCCGGCTGCGTGCTGCGCCGCAGGTACGGCCCCGTGGCCGCCGGCGCGGGCGTGGCCGTGGCGCTCGCGGAGGTCGGGCGGCGCAGGGCGGGCGGCGGGCGCGTCTTCCCGCGCACCGCGGCGCTGTTCGCTCCCGTCTGGGTGCTGGAGCGGGCCACCTGCAGCTGGCTGGCCCTGGGGGCGGCGCTGTGCGGCGGCGTGCCGTACGCCGGGCGCAGGCTCCGGCGGGCGGCTCACTCCGTGCGGTGGCTGCGCCGGTCGGGCTCGCTGGCGGCGCGGAACCCGGCCGCCTTGTGCGAGCCGTCGCAGAAGGGCTTCTCCGACGAGAGGCCGCAGCGGCACAGCGCGACGGTGGCCCGGTCCGCGGGGATCGGCTCGCCGCCCTGAGTCACCAGCTCGAACGGCCCCCGCAGCAGCAGCGGGCCGTCCTCGCACGGCGTCACCGTCACCCTGTCATCCTCCCGATGCGACATGCTCCTCCCCCTTCCCCTCAGGAACACCCGTTCACCTGCGAGGTTGGCCCGCGAGCCGGACGGGTACCAGACTCCGTGGCCCCCGCCGTCAACGCGAGGAGCCGCCGTGCGCCGATCATCCGTCCCGTCCCGCTCCGGCGTGGGGGTGCGGTGATGGCCTCCCCGTTCGACCCGTCGGCCTACGGGCGGAGCATCTCCGACATCTACGACGAGACCGTGGAGCACCTGCCCACCGAGGCGACGGTGGAGCTGCTCCACCTGCTGGCGGACGGCGGGCCCGTGCTGGAGTTCGGCATCGGCACGGGGCGGCTGGCGCTGCCGCTGACCGCGCGCGGGGTGACGGTGGCCGGCATCGACGGCTCCCCCGACATGGTGGCCGTCCTGCGGGCCAAGCCGGGCGGCGAGCACCTCCAGGTGGCCGTGGGCGACTTCGCCACCACGAGGGTCGACGGGCTGTTCAGCCTGGTCGCGCTCACCACGAACACGATCTTCGCGTTGCCCTCGCAGGACGCGCAGGTCGCCTGCTTCCGCAACGCGGCCGCCCACCTGCGGCCGGGCGGGAGGTTCGTGGTGGAGGCGTGGGTGCCCGACCCCGCGGCCTTCCACCGCGGCGCCTCGCTGCGGCTGCTGGCCCTCGGCCATGACGTGGTGGTCGCGGAGGCGGCCAGGATCTCGCCCGCCGAGCAGCTCATGGCCACCACGAAGGTGCGGCTGACCGCCGAGGGGGTGCGGCTGCTGCCCGCCAACCATCGCTACGCCTGGCCGGCGGAGCTCGACCTGATGGGGCGGCTGGCGGGGATGGAGCGGGAGCACCGGTGGTCCGACTGGAACAGGACGCCGTTCGCCGACGACAGCCGGACCCACGTCACCGTCTACCGCCTCCCACCCGGCTGACCGCCTCCCGGCAGCCGCCCGTCCTCTCGCCACCGGCCGGCCTGGCCTGCTAGCGGCCGGTCCGGGCGGTCGCGGGCCGGCCGGACTCGGCTGCGGGCGGGGCGGGGCGGGCCTCGGTGCAGGGCTCGGCGCGGGGCTCGGCGCGGTTCGCGTCCGGCGGCCCGGCCAGCGAGGTGGCCCCGCGTTCCCAGCAGGCCAGCACGTGCCCCGCCCACCGGCGCTCCAGCTCCAGCGCGCACGCGGCGCCGTACAGGACGTCTCCGGCGAGGGACGGGTGGGCGGCGGCGAAGCCGGCGCACAGGTCGTGGGCCGCGATCTGCTCGTGCACCGCGTCGGCCTGCACGTGCTCGTCGTAGAAGCGGACGGTGCCGGCGTCGCCACCGAGCCGGCGCAGCCCGTCGCCGTAGCGGCGGTTCGGCAGGGAGGAGGTCATCTCCAGCGCGGCCAGGTGCCCGGCCAGGGCGCCGCGCAGCCGCCGGTGCAGGCCGAACAGGGACATGACGTTGGAGATCGCGAGCGTGACGCCCGGCACCCGGTCCAGGTAGGCGCCGTAGGAGTCGTCCAGGCCGAGGCCGCGCATGGTGGCGCGGAACAGCTCGGAGTGCATGCGCTCGCGGCGGCCACCGCCGTACTCGTCGGCCTGGATCTCCACCAGCGCGGCTTTCGGCCCGCCCGCCAGCCGGGGGATCGCCCAGGTGTGCGGGTCGGCCTCCTTCAGGTGGTAGATCGACCGGTGGATGACGAACTCCCTGAACTGGCGCAGGTCGGCCCTGCGTGCCAGGAACCCGGACAGCGACGGGCCGTCGTCCGCGGCGACCAGCTCGTTGAGCGCGCGCCGCACCCCCTGCGGGCCGTCGAGGTACGGGCGCGGCACGGCGCGTGCGAGCGCCTCCTCGAACCGCCGCTCCAGCACCGCCCTGGCGGCCAGCAGCGCCGGATCCCACTCCCAGCGGTCGTCCACGTCGTCGAAGCCCTGGTAGTGCAGCTCGTAGCAGGCGAACAAGGCGAGCTGGAAGTCGCAGTCGGCCAGGACGGCTCCGGCGCGGTCCAGGAGCGGCCCCGCCGCATCCGGTCCCGCCGCATCCGGTCCCGCCGCATCCGGTCCCGCCGCATCCGGTCCCGCCGCATCCGGTCCCGCCGCACCCGGCCGCGCCGCACCCGGCGGTAGGGCGTCCGGCCGGTGCAGGTGAGGGAGCGTCGCGTCCAGCAGCGCCGGGTCCAGCGGAGGCGGCCGGTCCTCCGGTGGGCGGGTCAGCCGGGCGAAGAGCATCGCGGTGACGGGCCCGCGCGCCGCCGGGAGCCTCATGGCGGGCCCCCGCCCGCCGCCGGCTCCCCCGCGCGGCCGCGCCCGTCCCCGGCAACAGCCGTTCTCACGAGTGGCCCCCCTTCTCGCACCCAGCGAGTGCCCGCGATCAGGCGGCGCAAACCCGCTGGTCAGGCGGGGCGCGGCTAGTAGACCGAGATGTGCGGGTGGTCGTAGTGGTTGGCCGTCGCGCCGCCGCGGTCGGACATGGTGCGCCACCCGCCGGTCCTGACGTGCCAGATGCGCTGACGGTAGATCACGTACATGATCCCCAGCCGCTTGGCGTTCTTGATCGCCCAGGCGGAGATCTGGTCGCCGCGCCTCTGCTCGGCCGCGGACGGGAACGCGCCGCCCCGGCTCAGCATGAAGTCGCAGGCCCGCCCGAGCGGGTGCTCGCCGCCGTCCTGGATCGCGCGGTAGCACCCGATCCCGTACGGCACCTCGAACCTCTCCTGGATGAGCTTCTTGACCAGCGCCATCCGGGGCGTGATGTTGTCGGCCCCCTGGGGCAGCTGCGGGACCCAGGTGCCGTCGGGCCGCCGGATCCCGGGGGCCGTGTAGAGCTGGTCGATCCTGTCCTTGATCTTCTCGATCTGCTTCTCGGCCTTCTCCTTGCGCTCCTCCAGGTCACCGACCGTGCCCTCCAGCTCCTCGGCGCGGTCGGCGGCCTCCTGCTCGGCCCGCCCGCGGGCGTCCCTGACCTCGGCGTAGCCGCGGAGCATGGCCTCTTCCTCGTCGATCACGTGCTGGGTCAGCGCCATCCGGCTGAGCAGCGTGGCGGGGTCCTGGTCGCCGGCGAGCAGGTCCATCGGGCCGGGGTCGCCGCCGACGTAGCGGGCGACGGCCATGGAGCGCAGCTCGGTGGAGTGCCGGTCGTAGACCTCCTGGGCCGCGGCCAGCTTCTCCTTGGCCGCCTTCTCGGCCCGCTCCGCCTTCTGGTGGGCGAGGCGGCTGTTGTAGTACTCGGTGATGAGCTTGTCGGAGTCCTTCTGCAGCGTCGTCAGCTCCTTCTTGAGCTGCTTGACGGTGGGCTTGGGCTCGGCCCGCGCCGGAGCGGCGGCGAGCAGCAGCATCGCGGCGACCGCGACGGCGCAGCCGCGGCGCAGCCCGGCGGCGCAGGCCCGGGCAGGGCGCAACCGGACGGCGGAGGACGCAACCGCCACGCTTCTCCTTAGCCCGAGCCGCAGGGCGGATTCCGGTCATGAAGTAATCAGACCGGCGGAATGCCCTCTATTCGACGCACGATAGTAGAGGATCACCCATCCTTGCGCGCAACTTCGGCTATTTCCGCTTCGCGGCTTCTGCGTACTCTGCGGGCCACGATCTGCCGGCCGGCCAGCGCCGAGCCGGGCACCACGATCAGGCCCAGCAGGCTGGAGCCGACCCCCAGTCCGACGTCGGCGTCCACCAGCCCGTCGCCGTCGCCGCCGAGCACCGGCAGGCCGAGCGACACGCTGACCGAGATCGAGATGAGCGGTTCCTTCGGCCTGGTGGGGGCGGGCTCGGGGTCGGGGGCGCGGGTCGTCGGGGCCTGGGTGGTGGCGGGCGGGTTCTCGCCGTTGCCCGGAGGGTCGCCGGGCGGGTCGTCGTCCGGGGGCGAGGTGGCGGGCGGACGGGTGCTCGGCGCGGGCGCGCCGGTCCCCGTCGGCTGGCCCGTCGGCTGGCCCGTCGGCTCCCGGGTCGGCTCGCGGGTCGGCTCGCGCGTGGGCTCACGGGTGGACGGCCCGCCGGTGGGCTGCCCGGTCCCGGACGGCCCACCGGGGGTGGGCGCGAAGGTCGGCGGCGCGCCGTACGTGAGGGGCGGCGTCACCACGATCGGCTCGCCCGACGTGGGGACCGGCTCCTCCGGCGTCGGCGAGCCCGGCACTGTGGTGGGCGGCAGGGTGGACGGCAGGGCGGGCGGCAGGGTGGACGGTCCGAAGGACGGCGGGGCGGAGGCGGCGGGCGGCAGGGCCGTCCCGCTCTCCTGCCCGGGCCCGCCGCCCAGGATCACGAACGCCGACACCACCGCCGCCGCGGTCGTCATGACCAGCCCGCCGGTCACCGCCAGCTTGCCGACGGGCGAGAGCGTGTTGTGGAACATGCTGGTGGCGCCGCCCGCGTCGGCGGTCGCCTGCGGCCTGGGCAGCAGCGCGGCCAGCGGCAGGGTCAGGATGCCGAGCCCGGTCCGCCCGCGCAGCTCCCAGTCGTTCCCGTACACGCCGCGCGCCGCCTCCTCCAGCTCCTCCAGGAACGCCTCCGCCGATTCGGGCCGGTCCGCCGGGTCCTTGGCCAGGCCGTGCTCGACCAGCGGGCGCAGCGGCTCCTCGACGTCCTCCATCGGGGGCGGCACGTGCTGGTGCTGGTAGGCCAGGGCGGCTACGTTCTCGGCGTGGAAGGCGCGGTGGCCGGTCAGGCACTCGTAGAAGACCAGGGCGGCGGCGTACACGTCGGTCTGCGGCCCGGCGGGGGCGTCGTCCCACTGCTCGGGGGCCATGTAGGAGGGGGTGCCCGACAGCTCGGCGGTCTCGCCGACGTGCGCGGCCACGCCGAAGTCGACGAGCTTGCTGTCGCCGTCCTGGGTGATCATGACATTCTCGGGCTTGAAGTCGCGGTGCACGACGCCGTGCCGGTGCGCTTCGGCCAGGCCGAGCAGCGCGCCCTTCAGCACGGCGAGGGCGGCCTCGGCGCCGGTCGCGCCCTCGTGCTCCAGCAGCCGCCGCAGCGTGACGCCCTCCACCAGCTCCATGACGATGACGGCGTCGTCGCCGGACTCCAGGTAGTCGAGCACGCGGGCGGTGTGCGGGCTGTCGATCTCGCGGATCACCAGGGCCTCGGAGCGGAACCTGGCGACGAAGGCGGTGTCCTCGCGTAACGGGTCGGATAAGTGCTTGATCGCGACGGCCATGCCGTCGGACTCGCGGACGGCGAGCATCACCCGGCCGGTCCCTCCATGGCCGAGCTCCCGGATCTCCGTGTAGCCGGGAACCTCCATGCGGGACCTCCTGAGCCGATAAAGATCCGTATGTCAGGACGCTATCCCGGCGTCACCGCCCGTGTCGAGGCCCTTCGCGCGAGTAACCGGCGCACTGTCGCAATCGGTATTCTCACTATCGCCGATAGTAGATTTGCGGCTCCGCGGAAACCGCGGTTCCGTCAGGCGGCGAGGCGGCCGGACAGCAGCGCGCGCACGTTGGCGGCGGCCGTGCGGCCGGCCCGGTTGGCGCCGATCGTGCTGGCCGTGGGGCCGTAGCCGACGAGCTGGAGGCGGGGCTCCTTGACGACCTGGGTGCCGTCCACGCGGATGCCGCCGCCGGGCTCGCGCAGGCGCAGCGGGGCGAGGTGGTCGAGGGCCGCGCGGAAGCCGGTGGCCCAGACGATGGTGTCGGCGGCCAGGCGGGTGCCGTCGGCCCACGACACCCCGTCCTCCACGAGGCGCTCGAACATCGGCAGCCGGTTCAGCACGCCCTTCGCCATCGCCTCGCGGACGACGGCGCTGTAGGTGAGGCCGGTGACGCTGACGACGCTCTGGGGCGGCAGGCCCGCGCGCACGCGGGAGTCCACCCGGGCCACGGCCTCCCGCCTGGCGTCCAGGCCGAAGTCGTCGTCCCTGAAGACGGGCGGCCTGCGGGTGACCCAGAAGGTGGCGGCCGCCACCCCCGCCAGCTCGGACAGCACGTGCATCGCCGAGGCCCCGCCGCCCACCACGACCACGCCGCGCCCGGCGAACTCCTCCGGCCCCCGGTACGCGGCATAGTGCAGCTGCCGCCCCGCGAAGCGCGCGGCGCCCGGGTAGTACGGCCAGTACGGCCTGGTCCAGGTGCCTGTGGCGTTGATCACGGCTCTGGCCGCCCACTCCCCCGCGTCCGTCCCGACCGCCAGGCGCCCGGCCGCGCCCTCCCGTACGGCGGTGACCCTGACGGGGCGGATCACGCTCAGGCCGGTGCCGCTCTCGTACGCGGCGTAGTAGGCGGGCACCACCTCGGCGGCGGGCCGCCCGCCGTCCCCGCCGGCCTCCTGCTGCGGCACGCCGGGCAGGTCGAAGACACCGTGCACCTTCTCCATGGTGAGCGTGGGCGAGCGGTGGCGCCAGGCACCTCCCGCGCCCTGCCCGGCGTCCAGCACGACCGGCTCGATGCCGTACCGGCGCAGGAAGTAGGCGCTCGACAGCCCTGCCTGCCCGGCGCCGATGATCACGGCCTCGCTCAGCTCCACGACAGGCTGCAACCGTGATCGGCCGCCGCCTCTTCCCGCCTGGCGGCGGCCCGGCGCGTGCGACGGTGGTGGGGCCGGGCCGGCGGGCTCAGGCCAGGCGCGGCACCGGGGCGGTCGAGCCGCGCACCACCAGCTCCGTCGCCAGCTCCACGTGATGGGAGTCCACCCTCTCCCCGGCCGCCAGCCGCAGCGCCGTGCGCAGCGCCACCCCGCCCATCTCGCGCAGCGGCTGCCGGACGGTCGTCAGCGGCGGCGAGGTGAGCTGGGCGATCTGCGTGTCGTCGAACCCCACGACGCTCAGGTCCTCGGGGATCCGCAGCCCCCGCGCCCGCGCCGCCTCCATGATGCCCACGGCCACCTCGTCGCAGCCGGCGAAGATGGCCGTGGGGGCGTGCGGCAGGTCGAGCACCGCCGCCCCGCCGACCATCCCGTCGTGGTAGCGGAAGTGCCCCGAGCGTACGAACCCGGGCAGCACCGGCGCCCCCTCCGACTCCATGGCCGCCCGGTATCCGTGCAGCCGCGCCTGGTTGCAGCCCGCGGTGGCCGGCCCGCCGATGTAGGCGATGCGCCGGTGCCCGAGCGAGAGCAGGTGCTGGGTGGCAGCCAGGCCGCCGGCGAAGTTGGTGGAGCCGATGCTGGTGACCTGGGTGCGCGGCAGGTTGAGCGGGTCGATGAGGACGAGCGGCAGCCGCGCCCTGGCCAGCGCGGCCGGCTGCCCGGAGGTGAGCTGGCCGGTGACGGCGATCAGCGCCCGCCGCCCGGCCGCGACGAGGCCGCGCGCCCAGGCGGTGGTGCGGGCGGTGCCGCTCCTGATGCTGACGACGATCCCGACCCCGGCCTCCGCCCCGGCGGCCACCGCGCCCTGGATGATCTCGGTGGAGTACGCGTTCAGGTCGGCGTCGAACTGCAGCTCGACCGTGGCCAGCCCGGGCGGCTCGCGGCGGGGCGCCGGCGCGACGTAGTCGTGCTGCTGCAGCAGCGACTGCACCAGCGAGCGGGTGGCGGGCGAGACGTCGCTGCGGCCGTTGAGCACCTTGGAGACGGTCGCGACCGACACCCCGGCCGAGGCCGCGACCGTGGCCAGCGTGGCGCGTCTAGGACTGGATGGCATCCGCACCCCCTCGCCCCCGCACCTCGGCGGGGGTGACGAGCCGCCGGTCGTGGCCGACGTGCCTGGACGGGCCGGTCAATCGTACGACGCCGCGGCACGGCAGGTCCGCCGCCGACGTGCCCGCGAGCACCTCGACGTCACCCGGCTCGACGACGCGGCGCAGGTCGCGGCCGGTGAACGCGGTGCGGTCGGCGTGCACGTGGAAGCACACCTCGGCGCTCTCGCCCGGCTCCAGCCGCACCCTCGCGTAACCGGTGAGCTGCCGCACGGGCCTGGTGACCTGGGCGAGGACGTCGTGCAGGTAGAGCTGGACGACCTCCTCCCCGGCCCGGCCGCCGGTGTTGCGCACGGTGACCGTCGCGGTGAACTCGCCGTCGGTGGGCACCTCCTCGTGGCTCAGGCGCAGGCCGGTCACCTCGAAGGCGGTGTAGGAGGCGCCGTACCCGAAGGGGAACAGCGGCGTCGGGTCGAGGTTGCTGATGCCGTGGCTGTCGGTGCCCAGCGGGGGTTGCAGGTAGGTGCCGGGCTGGCCGCCGGGGCCGCGGGGGATCTGCACAGGCAGCCGGCCCACGGGCTGGATGCGGCCGGACAGCACCCCGGCGATGGCGGCGCCGCCCTCCTCGCCGGGCATGAACGCCTGGACCAGCGCGGCGGCGTACGCGTGCACCTCGCCTAGCGCGTACGGGCGGCCCGAGACGACGACCACGACCAGCGGCGTGCCGGTGGCGGCCAGCTCGGCGAGCAGGTCGGCCTGCACGCCGGGCAGCCGCAGGTCGTCGGCGTCGCAGCCCTCCCCCGACGTGCCCTGGCCGAACAGGCCCGCCAGGTCGCCCACCACGGCCACGCACACGTCCGCGTCGCGGGCGGCGGCCACCGCGCCGTCGAAGCCCGAGCGGTCCTCGCCCCGCACCTCGCAGCCCTTGGCGTAGCTGATCTGCGCGCCGGGCAGCTCGGCGGTGAGCGCGTCGAGCACGGTGGGCGCCTCGACGCCGAGGCCGAGGCCGGGGTGGCGGGGCAGCACGTGGTTGGGGAAGGCGTAACAGCCCATGAACGTGCGCGGGTCGTGCGCGGCGGGCCCGACCACGGCCACGCGGCGCGGCGCCGTGCGCCGCTCGTCCGCGCTCGTTCCGGCGCCCGCGCTCATGTCCGCACCCGTGCTCGCGGGTGCTCCCGCAGCGGAGTCCTCGCCGAGCAGCGGCAGCACGTTCCCGGCGTCCAGCAGGATGATCGACCGCTCGGCGAGCTCTCTGGCCAGGGCGCGGTTGGCGGGCGAGTCGAGGTCCACGGCCCCGGCCCCGGCGACCGAGCCCTCCGGCGTCCAGCCGGGGTCGAGCAGGCCGAGCTGCGCCTTCTGCGTGAGCAGGCGGCGTGCCGCCCGGTCCACCAGGGCCTCGGACAGCTCGCCCCGCCGCACCCGCTCGGCCAGGTGCTGCCCGAACCCGAGCGTGTCGGGCAGCTCGACGTCGATGCCCGCGCCGAGCGCCAGCGCGCCGGCCTCCTCCGGGCCGGCGGCGACCAGGTGCATGGTGGCCAGGAACGGGACGGCCCAGTAGTCGGAGACGACGGTGCCGGTGAACCCCCACTCCTCGCGCAGCACCTCGGTCAGCAGCCACGGGTCGGCCCCCGCCGGGACGCCGTCCACGTCGGCGTAGGAGTTCATCACCGAGCGGGCCCCGCCCAGCGCGATGGCGGTCTCGAACGGCGGCAGGATCATGTCCATCAGCTCGCGCCGGCCCATGGGCACGGGGCCGTGGTTGCGCGCGGCGCGCGAGGCGGAGTAGCCGGCGAAGTGCTTGAGCGTGGCGATGACGCCGGCGCCCTCCAGGCCGCGCACGTAGGCGGCGCCGAGCGTGCCGACGAGGTACGGGTCCTCGCCCATGGTCTCCTCGACGCGCCCCCACCGGTAGTCGCGCACCACGTCCAGCACGGGAGACAGCCCCTGGTGCACGCCCACGGCCCGCATGTCGCGGCCGATGGCGGCGGCCATCCGCTCGACCAGCCCGGGGTCGAACGTGGCGGCCCAGGCGATGGCCGCAGGGTAGACGGTGGCGCCGTAGGCGGTGAAGCCGGTCAGGCACTCCTCGTGCACGATCGCGGGGATGCCGTGCCGGGACGCCTCGACGACGGCGCGCTGCAGGCGGACCACCTCTGCCGCGCCCTGCGCCGGGGTGACGGGGGCGCTGCCGTGCACGCGGGTCAGGTGCCCCAGCCCGTGGCGGACGGCCTCCTCCAGCGGCACCGTCCCCGAGGCGGCGAACACGTCCTGCATCGGCGCCACGTTGAGCGGCTCGGCGCCGGGCTCCGGCCCGGTCTCGGACGCGTCGTGACTCATGTCGTTGCCGAGCCACCGGCTGCCGAGCTGGCCGATCTTCTCCTCAAGGGTCATCTCCGCAAGGAGGGCATCGACTCGGTCGGCCACGGCGAGCGCCGGGTCCTGCCACGGGCGCAGTGCCCGCTCCGCCGTCGGGGTCCGATCAAGAGCCGTCATGTACTGCGCTCCTTAAAAGGTGCGGTGCTGCCGTAAGTTTTCGAAATGTTTCGACACCGGTGGGCCACCTTGGCGCGAACCTTCCACCGTGCCGCGGACCTGGTGAAGGTTGGCGCGACGTTACCTTACACGTGAGCTCCAGGAAATCCAGAGGTTTCCTGATCGACAAGGTCTTGACACCTTTATTGCCGAAACCTAGATTGGCGAACCCCGCGGTCATGTCGAAAATGTTTCGATGAGCTGACTTTAGGAGGAGTGGAAAGTGGCATCGCGACGATGCCGATCCACGGCCGCCGGCCATCGCATGCAGTGATCAACGAGCCGCGAACCCCAGCCCGCGGCATACAAGTACGGAGATCAGCGTGGAGTCCAGGACAACCTCTCGCCGCAATTTCCTCAGCCTCGTCTCCATGGGTGTCCCCCTCGGAGCAGCACTCGCCGCCTGCGGCGGCACAGGACCCACCCAGACCGGCGCCGGTGGCGGCGGCGGGAACGCCACCACCGGTGGTGGCGGCGGCAACAGCGCCACGTACTGGTACCTGTCGACGCAGCCCCAGGAGGGCGTGCGCACCAGGACCATGGAGCGGCACAACCAGGCCAACCCCAACGCGAAGATCGAAGGCACGACCTTCCAGAACGACGCGTTCAAGACGAAGATCAAGACGGCCATCGGCGCCGGCCAGGCCCCCACTCTGATCTGGGGCTGGGGCGGCGGCGGCCTGCGCAGCTATGTGCAGGCGGGCCAGGTCGAGGACCTGACCTCGTGGTTCGACCAGAACCCGGCCGTGAAGGACAAGCTGTTCCCCTCCGCCTTCGGCGCGGCCACCGTCGACGGCAAGATCTACGCGATGCCGTGCGAGACCCTGCAGCCCATCGTCCTGTACTACGACAAGCGGGCCTTCGACAAGATCGGCGCCCAGCCGCCCCAGACGTGGGGCGACATCCTGGACCTGGTGCCCAAGTTCAACGCCAAGGGCATCGCGCCGTTCTCCCTCGGCGGCCAGTCCCGCTGGACGAACATGATGTGGCTGGAGTTCCTCTTCGACCGCATCGGCGGCCCCGAGATCTTCCAGGCCGTGTTCGACGGCGAGAAGGACGCCTGGAACAACCCGCTCGCGATCCAGGCTCTGGGCGAGGTGCAGAAGCTGGTCAAGGCCGACGGGTTCGTCAAGGGCTTCTCCTCGATCACCGCCGACTCCAACGCCGACCAGGCGCTGCTGTACACCGGCAAGGCCGCGATGATGCTGCACGGCGGCTGGACGTACGGCAGCATGTCCACCGACGGCGGCGACTTCGTCTCCGGCGGCAACCTCGGCTACATGAACTTCCCGCCGGTCGACGGCGGCAAGGGCGACCCCGGCAACACGGTCGGCAACCCCGGCCAGTACATGTCCATCTCCTCCAAGGCCACGCCCGAGCAGAAGGAGATCGCCAAGAAGTTCTTCTCCGGCGCGCTGATCGACGACACCTCGGCCAAGGAGTGGGTGGGGACGGGCGCCGTCCCGATCCTCAAGGGCGCGGACGCGCACTTCGCTACCTCCAAGGACAAGGACTTCCTGACCTTCGTCTACAACATCGCCGTCAACGCCAAGTCCTTCGGACAGTCGTGGGACCAGGCGCTCAGCCCGACGGCCGCCGAGGTGCTGCTGGACAACATCTCCAAGCTGTTCCAGCTGTCGATCTCGCCGCAGGAGTTCGCCACGAACATGAACGCGGTCATCGGCAAGTGAGCGCGACCGCCACGGCCGCCAGGCCCGCCTCCAAGGCGGGCCGTGGCGGCTCCCTCGCGTGGATGACCGTCCCGGCGCTGGTGTTCTTCCTCGGTTTCGCCATCATCCCGCTGATCGGCGTGCTCGCTCTGAGCTTCGTGACGTGGGACGGGATCGGGGCGATGAGCCTCGCCGGCCTCAGCAACTGGGTCACGATCCTGAGCGATCCCGGCCTGCCGCACGCGCTCTGGGTCACCTTCCTCCTCATGGCCGTGTCGTGGGCGGTCCAGACACCGGCGAGCATCCTGATGGGCGCGTTCCTGGCCGGGCACCAGCGCTACCGGGCGGTCCTGTCGGTGGTGTTCTTCGTCCCGCTGCTGCTCAGCTCGGCCGCCCTGGCGATCACGTACAAGGCGCTGCTCGACCCGAACTTCGGGCTGGGCGCGGGCCTGGGGATCGACATCCTGATCCAGGACTGGCTGGGCGACCCGGTGCTCGCCTTCAGCGTGGTGATCTTCGTGGTGTCGTGGCAGTACATCCCGTTCCATTCGCTGATCTACCAGGGCGCCATCCGCCAGATCCCCCGCTCGATGTACGAGGCCGCGGAGCTGGACGGCGCGGGCCGGGTGCGCAGGTTCTTCAGCATCACGCTGCCGCAGCTCAAGTACACGGTCATCACGTCCTCGACGCTGATGGTGGTCGGCTCGCTGACGCTGTTCGACCTGATCTTCGTGCTGACGGCCGGCGGCCCCGGTGACGCCACCCGGGTGCTCGCGGTCGACATGTACAAGCGCGGCTTCATGGCCAACCTCATGGGCCCGGCCAGCGTGATCGCGATCGTCCTCGTCCTCGTCGGCCTGGCCCTCTCGCTGCTGCTGCGCAGGCTCGGCGGGCGCGACTCCAGCCACAGCCAGCTAGAAGGGGCCTGACGCATGACGACCGTCCCCACCAGGGCCCCGGAGCACCTCGAAACCGCCAGGGCCGACCCGCGCCACCGCCGCGTCACCTCGCGCGGCAAGGAGCGGCCCAACTACCTGGCCGGGCTGACCAGCGTGTTGTGGCTGGTGATCGTGGTCGTGCCGATCTACTGGATCGTCATCACCAGCTTCAAGTCCCAGTCGAGGTACTACCTGGAGAACCCGTTCGCCCTGCCGTCGGAGCCGACGCTGGCGAACTACCGGCTGGTCATCGAGTCGGACTTCGTGCAGTACTTCGTCAACAGCGTCATCGTCACCATCGGCGCCGTGGTGCCGGCCGTGGCGGTCAGCTTCATGGCGGCCTACGCGATCGTGCGCGGCGGCAGGAGCAGGCTGCTGCGCTGGACGAACTCGCTGTTCCTCATGGGGCTGGCCATCCCGCTGCAGGCCACGATCATCCCGGTCTACCTGATCATCATCCAGCTCGGCCTGTACGACTCGCTGATGGCGATGATCCTGCCGTCGATCGCGTTCGCGATCCCCCTGTCGGTGCTGGTCCTGTCGAACTTCATCAGGGACGTGCCGAAGGAGCTGTTCGAGTCGATGCGGATCGACGGCGCGACCGAGCGCGCGATGCTCTGGCGGCTGGCGTTCCCGCTGGTCCGCCCGGCCGTGGTGACCGTCACGATCTACAACGCGCTGCACATCTGGAACGGGTTCCTGCTGCCGCTGGTGCTCACGCAGACCCCGGACAAGCGCGTGCTGCCGCTGGCGCTGTGGTCCTTCCAGGAGGAGTACAGCATCAACGTGCCCGCCGTGCTGGCCTCCGTCGTGCTGACCACGCTGCCCATCCTCATCCTGTACGTGGTCGGCCGCCGCCAGCTCCTCAGCGGGCTGACCGCGGGCTTCAGCAAGTAGTGAGAGCGCTCTCGTGGCGGCGCAGGTGCTCGATGTTCAGCTCGTAGAAACGATCGTCGCCGCGGGCGACGTGGCCGGCGAAGGCCGCGTCGCCCGCGGCGGCACGCTCGCGCATGAAGCCGACCAGGTGCTCCAGGCGCCTGATCGCGGTCCGCACCAGTGCCTGCCTGCCGGCCTCGTCGAGCCCGTACGCGTCGGCGAACAGCCGTAGCCGCCGCGCCTGCTCCGCCACCGGGATCCCGTCGCCGTCACCCGGATCGTGCAGCGGCACGAACCGGTAGGCCGCGTACGCCACGTCCCAGACGCGCGGCCCCGGATGCGCCGTGTCGAAGTCGATGAACGCGACCGGCCTGCCCTGCCTGAACACGCAGTTGTACGTGGCCACGTCGCCGTGGCAGATCACCTCGGCCGGCTCGACCGGCGGGAAGTACCAGACGTCCTGGTGCGGCAGGCCCACCGTGGCGTCGTGGTAGTCGCGCAGCAGCCGGGCCACGGCCGCCAGCACCTCGTCCGTGCGCACCCAGCCGGGCAGCGGGTAGTCGGCCGTCTGCCCCGGCACGAAGTCGAGGACCTCCCGCCCCCGCTCGTCGAGGCCGTGGCTCCTCGGGGCGCCGGTGAACCCGCGGGCCTCCAGGTGCCGCAGCAGCGCGTGCACGGCCGGGGTCCAGGGGCCCGGCGGGCGGCGTACGGTGTCGCCCGCCCGCACCACGTGGTTGACGCCGCCACCCGTCAGCACCTCTTCCTCGGGCACCGCACCTCCTCGATCGCCGGGTCAGTGTGCCACGACGCCTCCGGGCTCCGCGCCCCCTTTTCCCGGCGTCGCAGGCGTACGGGCCGGACGGGAGCGCCGCCGGAGACGTGCGGACGGGACCCTCACGAAGGGGCTCAGCGCACCGGAGTGATCACCGGCGCGCCCGGAACGCCACGGCCGTCGTGGAGGTGATCGCCGTCACCAGCACGACGGTGAGCAGGACGGTGTTCATCGGGTTGCGCCGGCGGCCGGGCGGCTCGGCCTGCCGGACGTGCCGCCGGGCCGAGGGCGTCGCGCTGGGGGTGGGCGTCGGGGTCGGGGCCGGCGTGGGCGGCGGCAGCACGCGGACCGGCACCACGGGCGGGGCGACGGCCCTCGGCTCCGCCGCCCGCGGCCGGCCGCGGGGGCACTCCCCCAGCACGACCCCGCCCGCGCACACGCCGTCGGGGAAGACCGTCACCTGCGGCACCGTGACCTCGGGCGCCGCCCGCCGCTTGGCGCGCGGCATCGAGATCGACACCTTGGGGCCGGGCGACCGCCGCGTCATCACCCGCGGGACCTTCACCGTGGGGCCGACGGTGACCCTCCTGGGCGGCTCGGGCCTGCGTACGGACACCCGCGGCACCGGCCGCGGCGACGGCACCTTGCCCGCTTCGGGCACCGCCCGCGGCGGCGGCACCCGCCCCGCCATCGGCACCGCCCGCGGAGCCCCCGCCCGCGCCCCGACCGGCACGGAAAGCGAGGCCACCGCCCGCACGCCCTTCGGCCCGGAACGCCGGGCCGCCGCCCGCACGCCTTCCGGCCCGGAACGGCGGCCCGCCGCCCGCTCGGGCAACAGCCCCTGCGCGGACACAGCGCTCCACTCGGCCGCCGGGGTCAGGCCGGTCAGCGATTCGGGGCCGGCCGCGGCCGGGCCGGCCGCGGCGGCCAGCGCGAGGGTGGCGGCGAGCAGCAGGGGCGCGCGCCTGACGCCCACGGTCACATCCCCCCGCTGATCCGCGTGAACTCCTCCAGCGCCCCACGGAACGCCTCCGGCCCGACGGCCAGCGGCCCGTCGAAGGCGCGGGAGATGTCCCACGTCAGGTAGGTGCCGAACCCGATCAGCGCCGCCGTCGCCACCAGCGGCAGCATGGCCGGCCCGCGCGGCCTGGCCCCGGCCAGGAACGGGAAGACCACGACCAGCACCCCGGTGAGGACCGTCAGGAACAGCAGCCCGTCGGGCGGCGCGGCGCCGGCGTCGGCGGTGCGCTGCGCGCGGGCCGTGGAGATGGCGCTGACGTGCTCCAGCACGGTCGCCTTGGCGTCCTCCTCCTCGTCGTCGCCCGGCTGCAGCGCGTTGACCCGCCCGCGCAGGTCGTCCATGCGCTCGTCGCCGACGGGATGCATGCGCCCGCCGGCCATGAGCGGCCACTCGTCCCTGACCACGAAGGACACGTAGTCGCGCAGCGACCTGCGCACCTCCTCGGGCGCGGAGCCCGGCAGCCCCGAGGCGGCCCAGTAGGCGTCCACCGAGGCC
This sequence comes from Nonomuraea thailandensis, assembly GCF_024172165.1. GTDB lineage: Bacteria > Actinomycetota > Actinomycetes > Streptosporangiales > Streptosporangiaceae > Nonomuraea > Nonomuraea thailandensis. The sequence goes on from NZ_JAMZEB010000002.1 coordinate 5,423,772, forward strand.
TGGCTCTCGGCGTGGGTGTTGAGCCTGGCGGCGTCGGCCGTGGTCCAGGGAACGATGATCGCGATGGCGAACACGAGCAGGAACATGGCCGACAACATCGCGCCGGCGTGCGCGGCCGACGGGCCGTTGGGGTCACGGTCCTCGCCGGCCGTCTTCACCCGCCTGAACAGCAGCGCGGTGAGCGCCACCGCGCCCACCGCCGCCAAGATCGAGAGGATGTACGCCACCATGAAGATCTCCCGGATCTGTTCGGATACGCAGTGTCACATTACTATCACACAGCGCAATGATGGCGTGAGGGCCTGAAAGGTAAAGTCCCGGGCAAGCGCCACGGCCGGGCCCGGCATCGCGCGGCCCCGTGATCCGCGCGGCCCCGGCCCCGGCCGGGCACGGCTCCGCAGCCGGATGAAACCGCCACGGGACGGGCCCGCGGCCGGCTGGAGCGAGCTGGGCGTCAGCTCGCGGGTGGCGCTCACCACCAAGATCCAGGCCGACCGGGGCTGACCGGGGTTTCCGGCCCCCTGCCGGCAGGGGCGCGGTTACGCTGGTGCCGACGATCACCGGGGGGGCGTCGTGGACCAGTTCGTGCTGCTCATGCTCGTGCTGCTGGGCGCCCTGGTCACGGTCCCACTGGGCGAGCGGCTGGGCCTGCCGCCGCCGGTGCTGATGACGCTGCTGGGCATCCTGCTGGCCGTCCTGCCCTTCGTCCCGAACGTGGACGTCCCGCCCGGCATCGTGCTGCCCCTGCTGCTGCCGCCGCTGCTGTACGCCGCCGTGCAGCGCACCTCGTGGCGGCAGTTCGCGGCCAACTGGCAGCCGATCTTCCTGCTGGCCGTGGCGCTGGTGTTCGTGACGACGGCGGCCGTGGCGGGGGCGGCGCACGTGCTCGTGCCGGGGCTGCCGCTGGCGGCGGCCGTGGCGCTGGGCGCGCTGGTGGCGCCGCCCGACCCGGTCGCGGCCACGGCGGTGGCGGGCCGGCTGGGGCTGCCCCGGCGCATGGTGTCGCTGCTCGAAGGCGAAGGATTGTTCAACGATGTGACCGCGATCGTGCTCTACCACGTGGCGATCGCGGCCGTGGTGACGGGCACGTTCTCCTGGCCGGGGGCGCTGGCCGAGTTCGTGCTGTCGGCCGTGGTGGCGGTGCTGGTCGGGCTGGCGCTGGGCTGGCTGGGCGGGCGGCTGATGGCGCTGCTGGGCGACGCGACGCTGCAGGTGGGGCTGTCGCTGCTGGTGCCGTTCGCGGCGTACGCGCTGGCCGACGAGTGGCACGGCTCCGGGGTGCTGGCGGTGCTGACCAGCGCGTTCTATCTGAGCGACCGCATGTTCGAGGCCGACGACGTGTTCGGCAGGTTCGCCTCGACGACGTTCTGGCAGGTCGTGGACACGCTCGTGACCGGGGTGGCGTTCGGGCTGATCGGGCTGGAGCTGCATGCCGTGCTCGGCACCGTGCACGGCCGGCTCGGCACCCTGCTCGCCTGGAGCGCCGTCGTGGTCGGCGTCGTGGTGCTCGTCCGGCTGCTGTGGCTGCTGCCGGCCGCGTGGCTGGCCAAGCGGGTGGGCCGCGGCGACGACACCGAGATCCCGCTGAGCTGGCGCGAGACCGTGGTCATGTGGTGGGCGGGCATGCGCGGGGTGGCGTCGGTGGCGCTCGCGCTGGCCATCCCGCTGCGTACGGCGGACGGCACGCCGTTCCCCGAGCGCCCGGTCATCGTGTTCATCGCGTTCGCCGTCATCCTGACCACGCTGATCGCGCAGGGGCTGACGCTGCCGTGGCTGGTGAGGCGCCTCGGGGTCGAGGCCGACACCGCGGCCGAGCGGGAGCTGGAGAAGCGGCTGGCCGTCGCCGCCGCCAAGGCGGCCAGGCGGCGGCTGCGGGAGATCGACGAGGCCGAGGAGCTGCCCGAGGACGTCGTCGAGGTGCTGAGCAGGCGGATGCTGGACATCGGGCTGCGGATCAGCCCCGAGGTGGCCGACGAGGAGCGGCGGGAGGCGTTCGAGCAGCGGGCGCGGCGGGTCAGGCTGATGCGGCGGGTGCAGGCCGAGATGATGTCGGCCGCCAGGCAGGTGGTGCTGGACGCGCGGCGCGACCCGGGCGCGGACCCGGTGGTGGTGTCGCGGGTGCTGCGGCAGCTCGATGCCAGGAGCCTGCGATGACGGGCTTGTCAACGCTTCAGGACACAACCACAGCAGCCTCAAGCGTGTAACGGTGTGTGACGGTTCGCGGCAAAGGGTAGTCAATAGACATGCTGCGTATCGGCACGTGGAGGTCTCCCGAGTCGGTCGATGTCATCGCCTGCGGCTGGCACGACGACGGCCCCGGCCCTCTCGGGACGGGCGTCAAGCTCATCTACGGCCTGCCCGGCCCCGTGCCGCCCTTTCCCGGGCTCCAGGTCGGCGAGCCGATCGCGCGCAGCGCGGAGGAGATCGCCGAGCTGCTGACGCGGGGCATGGACGTGGTCCGCACCGCGCCGGGCGGCTGCCCGGCCGCGCCGGTGGTGGCGGCGGGCATCTGGCACTACGGCTGGACGCGCCGCGACCGCGGGGCCCTGGCGGGGGCGACCGTGGCGGGGCTGGCGCTGGCGGCGCAGCCGGGCCCGTGCATGGTGGAGATCTGGCGCGACGGGCGCAGCTCGCTCGACGGCGACGTGACGGCGGCGGCGGTCCGCGCCGACCTCGCCGATCGCTTCGCGGGCGGCCGCTACCGCACGCCCGAGGTCACGGTGCCGCTGGAGTCGGTGCGGCTGAGCCAGGAGGCGCCCAGCCGCATCCGCATCGCCCTGACCGCCCCGCTGACCGCCGCCCGCTGACCGCCCCCCGCTGACCGCCGGCCCGGTGTGGTGGGGCGGTGCGACGAAAAGGCTCGCCCTCTTGGTGGTCCACGACGAATCCGCACGGCCCGCGATGGCATACCGTCGCAGGGGATCGTGGTGACGAAGGGGTGGATCGTTGATCGAGGTGAGGGAACTCCACGAGATGGTGGAGCTCGAGCGTGTCGACGCGCTGTTCGACGACATCTGGCATTTCGGCCCCGGCGCGCCGCCCATCACGATCGAGCTGATGCGGGCGCTGTCGCACGCGGGCGGCTACGTCGCCGGCGCCTTCGACGGCGACGTGCTCGTCGGCGCCTCGGTGGCCTTCCTCGCGGCGGACCGCACGCTGCACTCGCACGTCACGGGCGCGACCCGGCGCGGCGCCGGCCTCGACCTGAAGCTGCACCAGCGCCGCTGGGCGCTGGAGCGCGGGCTGGAGCGCATCACCTGGACCTACGATCCCCTGGTGCGCCGCAACGCGCACTTCAACCTGGCCAAGCTGGGCGCCAGGCCGGTGGAGTACCTGCCGTGTTTCTACGGCGTCCTGGACGACGCGATCAACCAGGGCGACGAGTCGGACCGGCTGCTCGCCTCGTGGGCGCTGACCGCGCCGCACGTGGAGACGCAGGCACGCCGGGAGCCGTACGATCAGCCGGACCCCGGGGACGCGATGGTGGCGCTGGCCGACGAGGACGGGCGGCCGGTGGCCGCGCCGGTGGGCGACGACCGGCGCACGGTGCTGGTCGCGGTCCCCGAGGACATCGAGGGGCTGCGCCGGGCCGACCCGGGCGCGGGCAAGGCGTGGCGGCACGCCGTACGCGAGGTGCTCGGGGGTCTGATGGCGGAGGGCCACGCGGTCACGGGGTTCTCCGGGAAGCGGTACTACGTAGTGGAGAAAGCGTGAAGATCACTGGAGTTGAGCTGCGCCGGATCGCGATGCCGCTGGTGGCGCCGTTCCGCACCTCGTTCGGCACCGAGACCGCCAGGGACGTCCTGCTGGTGCGGGTCGTGACGCCCGACGCGGAGGGCTGGGGCGAGTGCGTGGCCATGTCCGAGCCGCTCTACTCCCCCGAGTACGTGGACGGCGCCGCCGAGGTGATCCGCCGGTTCCTGCTGCCCGCGCTGCCGAAGAACCTCGGCGCGAACGACGTCGCCCGCGCCCTGGAGCCGATCAAGGGCCACCGCATGGCCAAGGCGGCGCTGGAGACGGCGGTGCTCGACGCGCAGCTCAGGGCGGCGGGCGAGTCGTTCGGCCGCTTCCTCGGCGCGGCCAGGACACGGGTGCCGTGCGGGGTCTCGGTCGGCATCATGGACTCGGTCCCGCAGCTCCTCGACGCCGTCGCCGGGTACCTGGACGAGGGGTACGTGCGGATCAAGCTGAAGATCGAGCCCGGCTGGGACGTCGAGCCGGTCCGCGCCGTGCGCGAGCGGTTCGGCGACGACGTGCTGCTCCAGGTGGACGCGAACGCCGCCTACTCGCTCACCGAGGCCCCCCGGCTGGCCAAGCTGGACGCGTTCGACCTGCTGCTGATCGAGCAGCCGCTGGCCAACGACGACCTGGTCCAGCACGCCAGGCTGGCGCAGCGGCTCAGGACGCCGATCTGCCTGGACGAGTCGATCGAGTCGGCCGAGCACGCCGCCGCCGCGATCGCGCTCGGCTCCTGCTCGATCATCAACATCAAGCCGGGCCGGATCGGCGGCTACCTGGAGGCGCGGCGCATCCACGACCTGTGCCGGGCCAGTGGCGTGGCCGTGTGGTGCGGCGGCATGCTGGAGACGGGCCTCGGCCGGGCGGCGAACGTGGCGCTGGCCGCCCTGCCCGGCTTCACCCTGCCCGGCGACACCTCCGGCTCGCGCCGCTACTTCGCCACCGACATCACCGAGCCGTTCGAGCTGGTGGACGGCCACCTGGAGGTGCCCACGGGGCCGGGGCTCGGGGTCGAGCCGATCCCGTCGGTGCTGGACGAGGTGACGACGTCCACGGAGTGGATCACCCTCTGATCCCGGGGCGCCGCGGCCGGCGGCCCTAGTCTCGCCGGCCGAAGATCCGCAGCTGGAGCTGCACGGTGAGGCGGGCGTCGGGGTCGCCGAGGTCGAGGCCGCCGATCTCGGCCAGGCGCCTGAGCCGGTAGCGGAAGGTGTTGGGGTGCACGTGGACGCGGGCGGCGGCCACGCTCACGTCGCCGAACGCGTCGAGGTAGGCCTCCAGCGTGGCGGCCAGCTCGGTGCCGTGCTCGGCGTCGTGGTCGAGCAGCCGCCGGTAGGGGCCGGTGGGCGCCTGCTCCTCGGCGGCGGCCACGTCGGCGACCTGGAGCAGCAGCGACTCGAAGTGCACCGCGGCGTATCCGGCGACCTGCCCGGACACGCCGCGGGTGCGCAGGACCCGCAGGGCGCGGTCGGCGTCGGCGCGTGACCTGGCGACCTGGGCGAGGCTGAGCGCGAGGCGGCCGACGCCGATGTTGGCGGCGTGCCGGGGGCCGACCCTGGCCAGGAAGCTCTCGGCCACGCGCACGGCCCTGGCCTCCTCGTCGCCGCCGGGTGTCAGCGGCAGCACCGCGTACGCGACCGAGCCGGCCAGCGCCGCGGCGGCCTTCGGGTGGATGGCGGCGACGTGCAGCGCGAGCGCGTCGCAGAAGCGCTGCCGCTCGCTCTCGGCGCGGGCGCTCTCCGCGGCGTGATCGGCGACCTGTTCGGCCACGCTCGCGGCGGCGCTCCGGGCGGTGACGCCGTGCGGGCTGCCCGTGAGCTGGGCGGCCAGGACGCACAGGCGGGCGGTCGCGATGCCGAGGCGGCCGGCCGCCTCGGCGGCGCCGGCGCCGCCGGCCAGCACCGTGGACAGCAGGTCGGCGCGCAGCCGCCGCTGGGTGTCGGCACCTGCCCGCTCGTGCAGCAGCCGCAGCGCCACGATCTTGGCGGCGTCGGCGAGCGCGCGCCGCCGCTGCGCGCTGAGCGGGTCGCGCACGGCCACCCAGATCGAGCCGAGGATCTCGTCGCCCGCCCGCACCGCCACGGCCTCCCGGTTGAGCGGGCTGCCGTCGTCGAGCTCGATGTGGATCGGGTCCTGGCTCTGGTAGAGCCGCTTGAAGACGCCCCGCTCGTCGAGCAGGCGCAGGTAGCGCTCGGGCACCTGGCGGCCGAGCACGGTCTCGACGCGCCCCTGGTCGGCCTCGTCCTGCCGCCCCGAGTAGGCCAGCACCCGGGAGGACCTGTCCTCGATCGTGACGGGCGCGTCGAGCAGCGCGCAGACGGCGTTGGCCAGCGAGAACAGGTCGCCGTGGGCGCTCTCGCCGGGCTCGGCCAGCTCGCCCTCGGCCAGCAGCGAGCGCAGCAGCGCCGCCACCTGCGCCCAGGAGGCGGCCCGGGTCAGGCCGAGCACGGCGACGCCGCTCTCCAGCACCGCGGCGCGCACCCGTTCGTCCACGTCCACCGGCAGCTTCACCACGACGCCCGCCGCGTGCGGGGCCCGGGCGAGCAGCCCGCAGATGTCGGCGGCGCCCTGGACGCCGACCGCGAGCAGGATCGCGCCCGCGGGCACGATCAGCTCGTCGAGGGGATCGTAGACGTGCACGCCGGTCACCTCGGCGTCGAGGTGACCGGGTGAGGCGGCCACGTCGAGGACGGTCGTGCCGAGGTCGTGGATGATCCGCCCGAGGCTGGCGCGCGGGCGGTCCCTCATGCCATCAAGATAGTCCACGCCCGCGGCACGTCCGTTCCGGCCGGACCTTTGGGGGCCGCGCGAGCGCCCTCAGGCAGTCGCGCCGGCACCGCCACCGGGCGCCCCGTCGCCGGAGATCAGCTCTCCGGGCCGCCCACCCACTGCTCCAGCCACGCGATCATCCTGTCGTTGTAGTCGTGCCGGTGCGAGGGCCGGCCGCCGCCCTGGAACAGGTGGCTCGCCCCCGGGTAGCGCACGAGCGTCACGGGCACCCGCCGCTCCCGCAGCGCGGCGAACCACTGCTCGGACTGGCCGATGGGGCAGCGGTCGTCGCTCTCGCCGTGCAGGAGGAGGGTGGGCGCGGTGACCCGGCCCACGTGGGTGAGCGGCGACTGGGCGGCCAGGTCGCCGGGGCACTCGTGCTCCTTGAGCGCGAGCCCCATGTCGGAGGTGCCGCTCATGCTGGTCAGGTCGGTGACGGCGCCGCCGGCCACGGCCGCCCTGAACCGGTCCGTGGTGCCGGTCAGCCAGCAGGTCATGTAGCCGCCGTAGCTGTAGCCGGTGACCGCCAGCCGCCCGGGGTCGGCGATCCCCTCGGCGACCAGGGCGTCCACGGCGGCGAGGAAGTCCTGCGTGTCGGCCAGCCCCCAGGCGCCCACGGCGGCGGTGTAGAAGGACTCGCCGTAGCCGTCGCTGGCGCGGGGGTTGATCGCCAGCACGGTCCAGCCGCGGGCGGCCAGGATCTGGCGGTAGACGCGGAAGCCGTCGAGCACGGGGGCCCAGGCGTTGTGCGGGCCGCCGTGGACGTCGAGCAGGAGCGGCCCAGGGGTGGCGGCGCTCTCGTCACGCCAGACGAAGCCCTCGATGAGGGTGCCGTCGGGGGCGGTGAACGTGCGGCGTTGCGGCACGTACAGGTCGAGGTCGCCGAGGGCGTGGGCGGTGAGCCGCCGCGCGGCCGGCTCGCCGGGCTCCAGCAGGTAGATCTCGCCGGCACTGTGCGGGGTCGCGGCCACGTACGCGACGCGCCCGGCAGCGGTGCTCGCGCCGGCGACGCTGACCTCCTCGGGCACGATCTTGGTGGCGAGCTCGCCGCCGGGGATGCGGTAGAGGTGCGTGCAGCCGCCGTCGCGCGCGCAGAACACCAGGTCGTCGCCGAGCAGGGCCGGGGAGGCGCCGGGGTAGCCGGGGTGGCCGGTCATCACGTTGCGGTCCAGGCCGGTCTCGATCTCGGCCGCCCCGCCGGGGCCGAGCTCGTACAGGCGGACGTGCCCGACGGGGCCGCCCTTGAGCGCGGCGGCGACCAGCCGCTCGCCGAGCCACCACACGCCGCCGCAGAGCAGCTCCGGGCCGGTCAGGCGCTCGGGCTCGCCCCCGGAGACCGGGACGGTGTACGCGGCGCCGCCCGGCCGCAGGTCGCGGTCGGCGTCCAGGTCGGCCGCGAACGCCAGCCGCGTCCCGTCCGGCGACCAGGACGGCTCGCCCGCGTGGAAGTCGCCCTCGGTGACCTGGGCGCTCTCCCCCGAGGCGACGTCCACCACGAACAGGTGCGTGGTGACCCCGCGCAGCAGCCCGGCCCCGTCGGCCTTGTAGCCGAGCCGGTCGGTGACGACGGGCGCGTTCGGATCGGGCTCCGGGCCGGCCGGTCCCGCGTAGGCGATCCGGGTGCCGTCCGGCGACCAGCGCGCGGGCCCGGCGCCGAGCGGGGCCCGCGTCAGCGCGTACGGCTCGCCGCCGTCCATGGGCAGCAGGTGGAGCTGCGGCCTGCCGTCCACCGGCCGCAGGAACGCCAGCGTGCGCCCGTCGGGCGACCACCGGGGCGCGCTGCCCCCGGCCAGGCGGCGCGGCTCGGCCTCGGGGGCGGCGAGCCAGACCTCCGCGCGGTTCTCGTCGGCCTCCCGGTCGGTGGTGGTGAGCGTGTACGCGACCGCGCCGCCGTCGGGGCGCAGCGCGGGATCGGAGGGCACGGCGAAACGGTGGACGTCGTCGAGACCGATGCGTGGCATATCCGCACGGTAGGGCATCGTCACCCGGTCTGCTTCGGTCTGCCCGACGAACAGCGGGGCCCGCGTTGTGCCACGCGCCAACCGGGTCGAGGACAATGTTGGGGAGGACGTTAAGGTGTGATGATCCTCCGCCGGTTTCGGCACCTCACTTCCCGAGCAGCGGGCCCGCCCTGTGGCGGCGTTCGCGAGATTGGACGGTCAACGATGGTTGGCAAGCCGGAACGGCAGGTGGCCGTGTTCGGTGCCGGGTACATCGGTCTGGTGACCGGTGCCTGCCTCGCCGAGCTGGGGCACCGGGTGGTGGTCCGGGACATCGACCCCGAGAAGGTCGCCCTGCTTCGCTCCGGCGACGTGCCGATCTACGAGCCGGGCCTGGGCGACATGATCGCCAGGAACAAGGAGCGGCTGACCTTCACGCTGGACCTCGGGGAGACGCTCGACGGCGCCGAGATCGCGTACGTGTGCGTGGACACGCCGCCCTCGGCCTCCGGCGACGCGGACCTGTCCCGGATCTGGTCGGTGGTCAAGTCGCTGGAGGGCGCCACGCACCTCAAGGCGGTGGTGGTCAAGTCGACCGTGCCGGTCGGCACCGGCGCCCGGGTGCGGGCCGCGCTCGACGCGGCGGGCCTGGCCCACGTCGGGTACGCCGCCAACCCGGAGTTCACCGCCGAGGGCCGCGCGGTCACCGACTTCATGCGGCCCGACCGCATCGTCATCGGCGCGAGCGACGAGGCCACGGCGCAGCTCATCACCGACCTGCACCACGGCGTGGAAGGCCCGGTCGTCGTGATGGACGTGCGCTCGGCCGAGATGGTCAAGCTCGCCTCCAACGCGCTGCTCGCCACCAAGATCAGCTTCATCAACGAGATCGCCACGCTGTGCGAGAAGACCGGCGCCGACGTCGAGGAGGTGGCCCGCGCCGTCGGCCTCGACCACCGCCTCGGCCCCCACTTCCTGCGGCCCGGCATCGGCTGGGGCGGCTCCTGCTTCCCGAAGGACTCCGAGGCGCTGCGGCAGCTCGCCAGCAACACCGGCTACCACCTGCAGCTCCTGTCGGCCGTGATCGAGGTCAACAACCTGCAGAAGCGCCGGGCGATCCAGCAGCTGAAGGACGAGTTGGGCACGCTGGCCGGCATGCGGGTCGCGCTGCTCGGGCTGACGTTCAAGCCGGGCACCGACGACATGCGCGAGGCGACCAGCACCGTGCTGGCCTCCCGGCTGCTGGCCGAGGGAGCCGAGGTGCGCTGCTGGGACCCGATGGCCCGGCCGGGCGAGGTGGAGCCGTGGGTCTCGACGACCCGGCACGCCACGCCCGAGGAGGCCATGGCGGGCGCCGACGCGGCGGTCGTGGTGACCGAGTGGCCGCAGCTCAAGGAGGTCGACTGGGCGCGGGCGGCCGCGGCGATGCGGCGGCCGGTGCTCTTCGACGGCCGCAACCTGCTGGACCCGGCCGGGATGCGCGCGCTCGGCTACACGTACATGGGCGTCGGCAGGCCGTAGCCCTCGCGGAATAATCCGTTGCGGTGCGGCGCTGATGCCCGCACTATGTTCCTCATGTTCCCGTACGCGCGCCTCGCGACTCCCGCAGCATCGCTGCCGGGCTCGTTCGCGTGCGACGGCCTGGAGCGCTGACCTCTTCCCGTTAGCTCCGAGAGTGACCCGGCGGGGGGAGGTCGACGACCCTGACGGGTCACCACGGATCCAGGTTCTGGGAAAGGGAACCCATGGCCAAGCAGGCCTACGTACGCAACAAGCCGCATCTCAACATCGGCACGATGGGGCACGTCGACCACGGCAAGACCACGCTGACCGCGGCCATCACCAAGGTGCTGGCGCAGCGCGGGCAGGCCACGTACACGCCGTTCGAGCGGATCGACCGGACGCCGGAGGAGGCGTCCAGGGGGATCACGATCAACATCTCGCACGTCGAGTACGAGACCGCCACCCGCCACTACGCGCACGTGGACATGCCGGGGCACGCCGACTACGTGAAGAACATGATCACGGGGGCGGCGCAGCTCGACGGCGCGATCCTCGTCGTGTCCGCGCACGACGGCATCATGCCGCAGACCAAGGAGCACGTGCTGCTCGCCAAGCGGGTCGGCGTCGAGCACCTGGTCGTGGCCGTCAACAAGGCCGACGGCGCCGACCCGGAGCTGACCGACCTGGTCGAGCTGGAGCTGCAGGAGCTGCTGTCCGAGCACGGCTACCACGGCGTCCCGATGGTCCGGGTGTCCGGGCTGCGGGCGCTGGAGGGCGACCCGGTCTGGACGGCGTCCGTCGAGGCGCTGCTCGACGCGGTGGACACGCACATCCCCGTGCCCGTGCGGTACGTGGACGCGCCGTTCCTGATGCCGGTCGAGAACGTGCTGACGGTCACCGGCCGCGGCACGGTCGTCACCGGGGCCATCGAGCGGGGCACGGTGCGCGTCGGCGACGCGGTCGAGGTGGTCGGGTTCGGTGACGGGTTCTCCGCCGTCGTGACGGGCGTGGAGACGTTCGGCAAGACGATGGAGCGGGGCGAGGCCGGCGACAACGCCGCCGTGCTGCTGCGGGGGGTGCGCCGCGAGCAGGTGCGGCGGGGCATGGTGCTGGCGGCGCCCGGCACCCAGCACGCCCGCGGGCGCTTCACCGCCCGCATCTACCTCCTGACGCCGGAGGAGGGCGGGCGGCGGCGGCCCGTCACGTCGGGGTACCGGCCGCAGTTCTACCTGCGGACGACGGACGTGCCGGGCGAGCTCGTCCTGCCGGACGGCTCCGGCGCCCTGCCGGGGGAGACGGTGGAGGTGACGGTCGAGCTGGGCAAGGCCGTCGCGGTCGAGCCGGGGCTCGGCTTCGCCATCCGCGAGGGCGGCCTCACGGTCGGCGCGGGCACGGTCCTCACCGTCCCGGACGCCTGACCCCCACGGTGCGGGACCGGCCCCGGTCCCGCACCACCCCGGGCGCCGTCCGGGCGCCGTCCCGGGCCGCACCGCCCGGCCGCGCACGCGCGCGCTGCGCCCCGGGCCGCACCGCCCGGTCGCGGCGCGCGCGCCGCGTGGAGCGGGGCGGGTGCCGCGGCAGGGCAGGGCCCCGCGCGGAGCATCGCCGGTGAAGGCCCGCCTTCGCCGTCGTCAGGGCCGGTCGAAGCGGACGCGGAGGGTGGCGCGGCGGGCCATCAGGTCGTACGCCGGCAGCGGGCCGGGACCGCAGGTGGCCGTGCCGATGCCCTGGTGGGCGAGGTCCAGGTGGACGTACGCCCGCTCCCCCGCCACCAGATCGGGCCGGTGGCGGGCATCGGCCAGCTCCAGGGCGCTCCACCGCCGCACGGTCAGCCCGAACACCGGCTCGCCCGACACCCGGAAGCCGCCCAGCTCGGCCCACCGCACGTCGGCGCGGTGCCCGTTCTCCTGCGGGTACACGTACGGCGTCTGCATCGACTCGACCGTGGCCGACCACCGCCCCACCCGGGCGGCCATGCCCGTGTCCGGGTAAACCTCGCCCGGCCCGAGCCCGAACCAGGTCACCCGGTCCACCGCCGGGCCCGGCAGCGACATCGTGACCCCGAGCCGCGGGATCGGGTCGCGCCAGCCGCCCTCCGGCTCGATGTCCAGCAGCAGCCGCAGCCCGCCGTCGAAGCTCCACCGGTACGTCGCCACCATGCCGAGGTCGGTGTCCGCCGGCGCGACCCGGGTCCGCACGGTCAGCCCGTCGCCGGTCGAGATGTCGTCCACCCGGTGGGTGAGCCGGTGCAGGCCGAGCCCGCGCCAGCGAGCCTCGAGGCCGGCGGCCCGGTCGTTGTCGGTCGGGGCCCGCCACAGGTCCAGCCTGGGCCCCTCCACCTGTGTGCCGAACAGCCGGACCAGCCGCCCGGTCGCCGCGTCGAACGCGCACTCGCCGACGGTCAGCTCGCCACCGTCGCGAGCGCCGTCCCAGGCGCCGGCGCGCACGCCGTCACGCGTGAAAGCCACGGTCGCCACGTGCTCCCATGGCTCGTGCCGCGCCAGCAGCGCCTGCCCCCAGGCCACCTCGTGCCCCGCCGGCGCCCACGGCAGGTCCTCGGCCAGCACCGCGCGTACCGTGAGCCAGCGCTCGCCGGCCGGCCCGGCCGCCACCTCGGGCAGCTTGCACTCGCCGCCCGCCACCGGCACGTCGAGCGGGTACTCGGCGACCGTCTCCCCCTCGGCCTGCACGGTGGCCGTGAACCGCAGGTGCGACAGATCCGTGTAGCCGTGGTGGTTGGCGACCCGCACCACCCCGTCGCCGAACTCGAAGCGGACCGGCTCGAACACCTTCTTCAGGTCGAGCAGCCCGGGCGAGGGCGTGCGATCGGGGAACACGAGCCCGTCGATGACGAAGTTCCCGTCGTGCACCGGCTCGCCGTAGTCGCCGCCGTAGGCGTACTCGTGCTCGGGATGCGCCAGCCCGTGATCGATCCACTCCCAGATGAACCCGCCGGCCAGCCGCGGATACCGCTCGAACAGCTCCTGGTACTCGGCCAGCCCGCCGGGCCCGTTGCCCATGGCGTGCGCGTACTCGCACTGCATGAACGGCATCGCCCGCCGCCGCGCGTCCAGCTCGGGGTCGTCGAGCGGGTCCTCCTCGCGCCGGCCGATGGCCTCGACCTCGGCGTGGGAGGCGTACATGCGGGAGTAGACGTCCGTGTGCTCGCACGAGCGGTCGCCCTCGTAGTGCAGCGGCCTGGACGGGTCGCGCTCGCGCGTCCAGGCGGCCATGACGCCCAGGTTGCGGCCGACGCCGGCCTCGTTGCCGAGGGACCACATGATGATGCTGGGGTGGTTCTTGTCCCGCTCGACCATGCGGCGCATGCGGTCGAGCAGCGCGTCGGCGTAGCGGGGGTCGTCGGTGGGGTTGGCGCGCCAGCCGACCTGGCCGAAGCCGTGGGTCTCCAGGTCGCACTCGTCGATCACCCACAGGCCCAGCTCGTCGCACAGGTCGAGGAAGTCCGGGTGGGGCGGGTAGTGGCTGGTCCTGACGGCGTTGACGTTGTGCCGCTTCATGAGCAGCACGTCCTCGCGCATCGTCTCGTACGGCACCGCCCGCCCGCGCTCCGGATGGAACTCGTGCCGGTTGACGCCCTTGAGCAGCAGCGGGCGGCCGTTGGCCATCAGCACGCCGTCCACGATGGAGATCGTGCGGAAGCCGACGCGCACGCGCACCGTCTCGCCGGGGCAGGTCACCACGGCCTCGTACAGGCGCGGGGTCTCCGCCGTCCACGGCTCCACGTCGACGGTGATCTCGGCGCCGGGCTCCAGGGCGTCGATGCCGAGCTCGGGGACGCTGAGCGTGCCGGCGCCCTCGAAGCTCAGCGTGCCGCGGCCGTCCTGGTAGGAGGCGCGGACGAAGACGTCGGCGGTGGACCGGGTGAGCGTGACGTCGCGGAAGATGCCGGGCAGCCACCACATGTCCTGGTCCTCCAGGTACGTGGCGGCCGACCACTGGTGCACGCGCACGGCCAGCACGTTGCGGCCGGGGCGCAGGTACGGGGCGGCGTCGTACTCGGCGGGCAGCCGGCTGCCGGTCGTGAAGCCCAGCTCGTGCCCGTTGAGCCAGATCCGGGCGAACGACTCCACCCCCTCGAACCGCAGCCGCCCGCCCGTCCAGCCCTCGGGCAGGTCGAAGGCGCGGCGGTAGTCGCCGGTCGGGTTCTCGTCGGGGACGTGCGGCGGGTCGATGGGGATGGGGAAGGAGACGTTAGTGTAGGCGGGGGCGCCGTGCCCCTCCAGGACCCAGTGCGACGGGACCGGGAGGTCGTCCCAGCCCGCGTCGTCGTAGTCGGGGCCGGCGAAGTCGTCGGGGACGCCGGCGGTGGGTGAGAGGCGGAAGCGCCACGTGCCGTTGAGGTCGAGGGAGGGAGCGTCGGAGCGCAGCGCCGCCCTGGGTTCGAGCCGGCCGGAAGCGGGGGAGAAAGTTTCGAGGTCCATCTCCGCCGAGCCTAGAGGTTCGGGGCGATTCAGTCAGCGATGGGGTCGATGTCCGTCCGGTACGGGGACGCCTCCCCGGTCCGGGAGGCGGCGCGTCAGCCCCCGGGCGCCCGATGGCGGCAGGGCCGGATGGCCGCCGTGCTCGACGAGGCGGCCAGGTAGCCCGCCAGCAGCGCCTCCGCGACCGCGCCCACGGCGGCGTCGCCGGGCAGGAAGGCGGGGCTGTGCAGGCCGCTCTCGGTGTCCACGCCCACGAACATCATCAGCGACGCCGCCACGTCGCCGTACCGGGCGAAGTCGTCGGCCCCGCACGAGCGCAGCTCGTCGTTGACCGCCCACCCGAGCTCCCGCAGCCGCTCCCCCGTCCTGGCGGCCAGCGGCCGGTCGTTGATCAGGACCGGCTCGCCGGGCAGGATCTCGACCACGGCGTTGCATCCGTACGCCCTGGCCGTGTCCTCGGCGACCTGCTTGAACCTGCGGTGCAGCCGCCCGCGCCACTCCTGCGACATGGTCCTGAGCGTGCCCCGCGCCACCGCCTCGCCAGGGACGGCGTTGGGCGCGCTGCCCGCGTTCACCGTGCCGAACGTCACCACCGTCGGCGCCATCGGGTCGGCGACGCGGCTGACGAGCTGCTGCGCCGCCACGATCACCTGCGCCATGGCGAGCACGGGGTCGCGGGTGAGATGCGGGTACGCGGCATGCCCCTCGCCTCCCTTGACGGTCACCCTGAACTCGTCGGAGGCGGCGTTCACCGGGCCGGGGGCGCAGGCGATCGTGCCTTCCGGCAGCACGGGCTGCACGTGCGCGCCGATCATGGCCCGCACGTCGTGCCGGCCGAGCACGCCGGAGGCGACGACGTCGAGCGCGCCGGAGGGAAAGCTCTCCTCGCGCGGCTGCAACACGGCGAGCAGCGGCACGAGCCCGGCCACGCCCTCCGCCGCCTCCACGGTTCCGTCGGCTTCGACGGCCTCCACCACGCCCGCGCCGGCCGCCCCGGGACCTGCGAGGGGATCGGAGGGGGTGGCGACGGGGACGTCCCCGGCGGTGACGTCCGCGACGGCGCGGGCGAGCGCGACCACGGCGGCCAGGTGCACGTCGTGCCCGCAGGCGTGCATGGCGCCGTTGACGCCGGCCCAGGGCACGCCGGTGCGCTCCTCGATCGGCAGCGCGTCCAGCTCGCCCCGCACTCCCACCGCCGGCCCCGGCCCGCCGACCCGCAGCACCGCGCCCGTGCCCGCCACGTGCTCGACCACGCCGCCGGGCAACGCCGCGAGCACCCGCCGCAGCGTCGGCCCCTCCTCTCCCGACACGCACGGCACGGCGTGCAGCTCCCGCCGCAGCGCCACCGCGGCGGGCAGCTCGCGGCGCAGCGCCGCCCGCAACGCCACCTCCACGCCCACCTTGCGACCGTCGACGAACGTCCCCGCCATGAACCCCCCAAACCGCAACAGCTTCCCCCGGTCGAACCCGTCGAACCGGCCCAAATCCCTAACGCTGCCCCCTGCGGCGGCGCTCAAGCCCCGAAATCACCTTTCAGCCCAGCCCGTAAACCCGCCGCGCGTTCTCCACCCCCACCATGGTGGCCACCCGCACCGCCTGAGCCACCGACCACTCGCCGTCCGCCACGAACCCGCCCAGCACCCGCGCCATCGCCCGCCGCCACAACACCGACCCCAGGTGGTGCAGCTCGGCCGGCCCCCACGCGTCGGAGGAGTAGAGCAGCTTCGCGAACGGCACCACCTCCAGGCTCTCGGCCACCAGCGCCGCGCTGCGCGCCCCCGTGTAGTTGACGCCGAGCCCCACGTCGAAGAAGACGTTCGGGTACGCCTGCGCCAGGAACCCCGCGTGCCGCTGGTACGGGTAGCAGTGCAGCAGCAGCAGCGGCACCCCGGTCGGCTCGGCCAGCTCGATCAGCCCGCGCAGCAGCAGCGGGTCGGCCCGCCGCAGGTCCAGGTCCGGATCCCCGAAGCCGGCGTGGAACTGCAGAGGCAGGCCCAGCTCCAGCCCCTCCCAGATGAGGTGGCGCACCAGCACGGGGTCCGACAGCCGCCCGCCCCCGCCGTCCAGCCACCGCCCGGCGGCCTCGGCGACCTCCGTCCGTGACGGGGGCGCGGGGTCGAAGTCGAGCCCGCACCGGTAGGCGGCCACGCTCTTGAGGCCGCGCGCCGTCCGCGTACGCTCGCCCAGCGCCTCGGCGAACCGCCCGGCGAACGCGCCGGCCGCGCACCCGGTGGCGGCCACCTGCTCGGCCACGCTCTCCAGGCGCACCACCTCGTCGGCGGGCGCCCCGCAGGCCTGCGCCATGCCCGAGGGCCCGAGCAGTTCCTCGCCCCGGTAGCCGGTCTCGACGAGCAGGTGCCCGAGCCCGGCGGCGCCGAGCAGCAGCCGGTTGACCTCGTCGGCGCCGAGCCTGGCCCGCCTGGCGAGGTACTCCTCGGGCGCGCAGAAGGGGTCGAGCCCGAGCACGGGCGCGCAGTGACGCAGGACGGCGAAGCCGAGCTGGGAGTCGAACGGCGTCGTCCAGCCCGGCACGGGCCGGTCGGACTCGCTGATCATCTCCTCGAACGCCGTGCGCGACAGGTCTCGCGCCACCGCCCCGTGCGTGTGGTGGTCGACCAGCGGCAGCTCCTCGATGGCGCGGGCCAGCCCGGCGGGCACGAGGTCGAACTCCATGGTCATCGGCGAACCTCCCCCGCTGTCGTACCCGCGGCCCCGGGAGCGGACACGCGAAGGGCCCCGCGGGACGATCACCGTCCCGCGGGGCCCTCGCCGCGATCGTCAGGCGGCCGCCTTGGCGGTCAGCGCCACCTGGGCCTGCTTGGTGACGCCGCTGACGGTGACGGCCACCGTCACCTGTCCCGGCCGCAGCGCCGTCAGCGTGCCGGACCCGGGGTCGAGCACGGCGACGTGCCAGGGCTTGGCGGACGTGCGGGCGCCGACGTGCAGGTTCGGCGAGCCGGACCAGGTGACCGACACCGGGTAGGCGGCGGGCACCGTACGGCCGGCCTGCGCGAGCGCCGCCGTCACCGGGGCGGGCGCGCCGACCGCGACCGTGGCCGGGGCGGTGAGCGTGAGCTCGTCCACGTGCGGCCGCACCTGCGTGCCGATCCAGTCGGGCGCGTCGGCGAACCAGTTCCGCTTGACGTGCTCGGCCTCGGCCCGCGTCACGGGGTCCACGCCCCACAGCGACCAGCCGGTGAACCCGCCGTCCTCGGGGGCGGTGGCGGGGTTCTTGCCGGAGTTGCCGTTGATGAAGTACGGCACCGCGTCCACGTGCTCGGCGTGGAAGGTCCCGACGTGCGCGCCGATGAACGCGGCGCCCTTGCCGGTGCTGCGCTGGAAGTCGGCCAGCCAGCCCTCGACGAGCGCGGCCTCCTTGCGGTCGCCGAGCTGGCTGCCCTTGCCGGGCGTGGGGTCGCGCGGCGGCACGTGGAACAGGACGGCGACGGACCCGATCGAGCCGTCCTTCGCCGCCGAGTCCAGCAGGGACCGCAGTTGCGCCACCTGGTCGTAGCCGCCGCCCCTGAGGGTCAGGCGGGAGGTGTCCAGGGTGATGAAGCGGGTGCCCTTGTGGTCGAAGGTCTGGTACGTGTCCCCGAAGACGGCCTTGAAGTTGTCGATCTTGCCGCCCATGACCTCATGGTTGCCCGGGATGTAGTGATATTTCACCGTTCCGCCGAGCTCTTCGTCGAGGATCTTCTTCGCCAGCGCGAAGTCCTCCGGCGACGCCTCGTCCACCAGGTCGCCGTTGATCACCAGGAAGTCCGGCCCGGCCGCCTTGATCTCCTGGAGGGTGCGGCGCGCGTTCCTCACCAGGTCGCTGTCCGGGTTCCTGGCCACGAACTGCGCGTCCGACATGACCGCGAACCGCCACGGCATCCTGGAGACCTCGCTCCTGACCACGGGGTCGGCCTTCCTGGGCACCGCCGGGGCCGAGACCGACGGCGGCACCTTGGCGACCAGCCCGTCGATGAGGATCTCGTTGGTGTACCTCACGTCGGCCTTCGTCTCGGCCACGTAGAAGCGCCGCAGCTTGAGCGGGTAGTTGACGCCCGGCGGCACGGTGAACTCGACGTACTTCCAGCCGGTCCACGTCAGGTACGGGCCGCGCAGGATCTGCGACTGCCCGAGCGCGTCGTAGAACTCCAGGCTCGGCCACTCGCCCTTGCCGGTGGAGTTGATCCACAGCCCGAACGCCTGCGGCTGCCCCTCGACCACGATCTGCTGGGGCGGGCTGGCGTACGCGGCCCGGGTGGCGGTGGAGGTGGTGAAGTCGTACGACAGCTTGAGCCCGCCCCCGCTCTGCCCCGGCGCGGCCGACAGGGAGCCGGTGGCGCGGGCGGCGGCGAAGGTCCACCTGGAGGCGTCCTCGAAGTCGGCGACCGGCTTGGACTCGAACCCGACCGTCACCGGCACCGCGGTGCTGATCCTGCCGACCTTGGCGGTGATCAGGCCGGAGCCGGTGGCCTGCCTGGCCTTGACGGTGAAGGAGCCGTGCTCGGCCGCGGTGACCTCGAACAGGTTCTCGTCGTAGTCGAGCGTGAGGTCGCCGGGCTCGATGGGCGCGGAGTTGCCGTTGCGGTCGTAGCCGACCACGCCGAACGTGGCGGTGCCGCCCTCACCGGCCATGCCGAGGCGGTCGGCGGTGGCGCCGAGCCGCTCCAGCGGCTGCAGCACGGTCAGCTCGACGGTGCCCCTGGCCTTGCCCCGCGAGGCGGTGACGGTGGTGGTGCCCGGCACGAGGGCGTGGAACTTCCCGTCGCGGATGACGCCGTGCACGGCCGGGTTCGCCCGCCAGGACGGGGTGCCGGCGGCGGGGCCGTACGTCTCGTCGTAGCCGGCGGCGGTCAGCCGCCTGGTCAGGCCGGGGAAGACCCGCTCGGGGCGGCCACCGGCGACGGGCCCGACGCCGGGCGCCTTGGCGGGGTCGGTCGCGGTCTCCAGCCAGAAGCCCTTCAGCCTGCCGCTGCCCTCGGGCGCGTAGAGCGCCAGGCCGTTGGGCACGTGGCGCTCGCCGCCGTCGGAAGGGCTGTTCTCCACCTGCACGTCGGCGGAGCCCGGCTCGCGGGCCAGCATGGTGGAGGAGCCGCCGCCGTCGAGGTTGAGCGCGTTGGCGGCGCCGAGGTCCTGCATCATCGCGGCCAGCTCGTTCAGCGTGACGCCGCGGCTGTCGGCCTGGCGGCCGTCCACGGTCAGCAGGTACATCTTCCTGCCGTCCGCCGAGAAGCCGACGGCGGTGCGCGGGTGCGCGGCCGGGTCGGTCGAGTTCTGCAGGACGCCGTCCTTGACCAGCACCTGGTTGCCGCCCACGGCGGCCTTCACCGGGCTGCCGTCGGAGGGCTTGGGCTGGTAGGCCACGTCCACCTTGTCGCCGGGCTCGAGCGCGGACAGGGCGGCGGCCCCGGCGTCCCGGCCGAGCAGGATCGTGGTGCCGGCGGGGATCGGGCCGGTGCCGGCGGAGGCGCGTACCTCGGAGACGACCCCGTCCACCAGCACGACCTCGGCGACGGACGCCGCGCCCTCGACCGCGCGGGCCCGGGTGTAGGAGCCCCACAGCGGCGTGAACAGGCCCACGCCGTCCCGCTGGATGATCTGGTTGAACTGGGTGAGCTTGACCGGCGCGCCGCCCGACGGGGTGGCGGTGCCCTCGAAGTACATCTTCAGCACGCGGCCGACCCCGTCGCCGGTGACCGCGACGGCGTTCTCGTGGCCGGCGACCGGCGACTGGACCAGCGTGCCGTCCTGCACGCCGATGCCCTGTGCGGCGCCGGAGTTGTTGATGTCGAAGAAGTCGCCGTTGACGGCCGCGACGGCGCGCGAGCGCTTGGCGGGCCCGGACAGCGGCTCGGTCTTCGACACCTCGCCGGAGAAGACGTAGTCCGCCTTCGCGCCGCCGAGGTCGGCGGTGACGGCGTCGGCGCGCAGCCAGCCGAGCGCGTCATAGGTGTCGAACGAGGTCAGCGAGATGCCCGGCGCCACCGGCCGGGTCTTCTTGGCGGTCTCCAGCCGTTGCGGCGCCGCGGCGGTGGGGGCGAGCAACGTGGAGGAGGCCTGGTAGGACGACGCCGTCTCCAGCGCGTCCTCTGCGGGAGGAGTGGGATCGGCCTGCGCGGGCGCGCTGAGGGCCACAGGGCCTAACACGAGCGCGGCGGCGGCCAGCAATCGGAGGGTCTGCACGACCGAACTCAATCGCCCGTGGATATAACTTTCAAGACCAAAGAGTGAACTAAAAGAAAATTTCAGATCTTGTACGCCTCCTGCCTCGCGTTTCAGGATGGAGGACGTGGATCGAGAGGCGCTCTACCGCGGCCCCCATCCCGTCTACGCCAGGGCCCGCGCGGCCGCCGGCCTGACCTTCGTGGAGGAGCTGGACGCCTGGCTGGTGGCCCGGTACGCCGACGTGCGCGAGGTGCTGAGCAGGCCGGGCGACTTCTCCTCCCGGGGCGCGCTCCGCCCCGACGTGCTGCCGGGCCCGCGCGCGTTCGCCGAGCTGGCGGGCGTCCCCGGCGGCGCCCCCGTGGTGCTGAGCACCGACGGCGCGGCCCACGCCCGCTACCGCAGGCCGCTGACCAGGGGCCTGTCACCGGCCAGGGTGACGGCCGCGCTCCCGTTCGTGCGGGACACGGCGGCCGGGCTCATCGGCTCGTTCGCCAAGGCCGGCCAGGTGGAGTGGATGGCCGCCTACGCCAGGCCGCTGCCCGCCATCGTCATCGGCCACCTGCTGGGCCTGGACCCGGCCGACGTCCCCGCCGCCGTCCGGGCCGGGCACCGCGCCGAGGACCTGCTGTTCACCCCCATGCCCGAGGACGAGCAGGTCGCCGCCGCCCGCGAGGTGGCCGCGCTGCGCCGCCTGCTGGACGCCCACGCCCAAGCCTCGGGCACGGCCCGGACCCTCACCGGCGAGCTGGCCCGCGGCCTGGACGACCGCGACGAGATCGTCTCCAACGCCGAGAACCTCATGCTGGCCGGCCACCTCACCACGACGGCGCTGCTCGGCAGCACCGTGCACCACCTGCTGCTCGACCGCCGCCAGTGGGAGCTGCTGTGCGCGCGGCCCGAGCTCGTCCCGGCCGCGATCGAGGAGGCGGCCAGGTACGAGGCGCCGGTGCAGGGCTTCCGCCGCACCGTCACCCGGCCGCTCACGCTGTCCGGGACGAAGCTGGCCGAGGGCGACACGGTGTTCGTGTCGTTCGGCTCGGCGGGGCGGGACGCGACGGTGTTCGAGCGGCCGGACACGTTCGACATCACCCGGGAGCCGGTGCGGCACCTGTCGTTCGGGCACGGCGTGCACGGCTGCCCGGGCTCGCTGCTGGCCCGCGAGCAGCTCACGATCACCCTGGAGCTGCTCGTCCGCGAGCTGCCCGGCCTACACCTCGCCCGCCAGGACGTCGTCATGGCGGCCACGCTCATCCACCGCGCGCCCGAGCGGCTCCTCCTCGGCTGGTAGGCGCACCCCGGCGTGCAGCACCAGCGGCACGGCCAGCGCCACCGCCATGGAAAGCACAGCCGTGCCGGAGTCGTTGACCAGCATGCCGACGACGCCGCTGGCCAGCGCGCCGACCAGCCCGGCCCGCAGCATGGGCGCCCGCGCGAACGCCCGGGGCACCAGGCCCGCGCTCACCTGCCCGGGCCGCAGCACCGCGAACACCAGGAACACCAGCCCGGCCAGCACGATCGGCATGAGGTTAGGCGAGAGCAGCGTGTGCAACATGGCGCCCAGCTTGCGGCCGATCATGGGCCAGAACGTCCCGTCGAGCACCTGCCCCACGAACCTGCCCAGGTGCGTCTGCGACTGCGGCGGCCGCAGCCAGTCCAGCACGGCGATCACCGACACGGCCACCCCGCCCAGCATGCTGAACCCGGCCAGCTTCAGCACCGACACCTTCTTGCCCGCCACCAGCAGCGCGGTCACGGCGATCCCGGGCGC
Source organism: Nonomuraea thailandensis (assembly GCF_024172165.1). GTDB lineage: Bacteria > Actinomycetota > Actinomycetes > Streptosporangiales > Streptosporangiaceae > Nonomuraea > Nonomuraea thailandensis. The sequence goes on from NZ_JAMZEB010000002.1 coordinate 5,446,091, forward strand.
GAACGCGATCACGCCGCCGAAGTCGCTGCCCACGCCCGGCCAGCCGGCCAGCAGCGTCGCGACCACGCCGAGACCGGTCACCACGGCCACGGCCAGGCGCCTGCGCCCGGCGCGCACCAGATGCTCGGCGGCCACGGCGGCGCCCATGAGCACGGACGTGGCCAGCAGTGCGAACGGGATGTTCGCCAGCCCGTAGTACCGCCCGCCGACCACGGCGGTGTATCCCATGAGCGCGTTGAACTGCAGGTTCGTCCCGGTCAGCAGGTCACCCACGAGCACCGCGAAGTTGATCACGCAGACCACCGCCGGCGGGCCGAGCGGGTCGCGCCGCCACGGGCCCAGCAGGGCGATCGCGCTGAGCACCGCCGTCACGGCCAGCACGCAGCCGATCAGGGTCGGGGGGATCGACGGGCTGTGGTCCCACGGCAGCAGGTTGACCACGTACGTCGAGACGGGCACGCAGGCCATCGCGATGGCGGCCACGCCGACGAAACCGAGCCTCCTGCGGCGCGAGAGCAGGAAGTAGGACAGGACGTAGAAGGCGACCGTGAGGGTGGCGAAACCGGTGAAGAAGTAGCCGGTCATCCCGCGCACGGTGGTCCCGGCCAGGTCGGCCCGCACGAGATCGGCCGAGCTGATCGGCTCGCCGAGCCGCCACGGCAGCCCGATCACGTTCGGCGGCGTGGGGATGCCGGCGGCGGTCAGGACGGTGGGGGTGACGTCGGGCAGCAGCACGATGTCGTCCCGCCGCGCCGAGTTCCCCCCGATCCGCGGCCCCACCACCTCCCCACCACCATCCCGCACCCCCGCACCGGCACCGGAACGCACGCCCGCGTCACCGGGGGAAACGCCCTCGGCGCGCGCGGCCGGGATGGCGCCGGAGCCGCTGCTGCCGGGCGTCGTGGCACCGGGCGCCGCAGTGCCGGGCGTCGCAGTGCCGGGCGTCGTGGCACCGGGCGTTGCAGTGCCGGGCGTCGCAGTGCCGGGCGTCGTGGCACCGGGCGTTGCAGTGCCGGCGCGCTTCCAGAGGGCCACGCGCAGGTGCGGCGTGGAGCCGTGGTCGCCGATGCCGGCCAGCACGATCTCGGTGCCGGCGGGCAGCCGGTCCAGCGCGGCGCCGACCTCGGCGTCGGCCTGGCGGGCCAGGTCGCGCCGCCGCCCGGGCGTCAGCGCCTCGGGCTCCTGCGGCAGCCTGCCGTCCACCAGGTACGGCTCGATGAGCGCGGCCACGTCCACGGCCAGCACCCGGCAGCGCGACCAGTCGCTCAGCTCGGCGGGCGTGGCGGCGTACAGGTCGACCTCGCCCTCCCTGTCGGCCAGCGCGAGCGCCGAGCCCCTGCCGACGGCGGCCGTGCAGTGACCGGCGGCGTGCACGGCGGCGCCGAGAGTCCCCGCGCTGGCGCCGTCACGGGTGGCGTGCAGCTCGCCCATCCCGGGCACGACCGCGCCCCGTCCCCGGACGACCGGCTCGGGCGAGAGCCCGCAGCGCCGCCCCACGGCCGCGCGCACCCCCGACGAGACGCTCAGCCACCCGTCGTACGGGCAGGTCACGGTGCCGACGGCCTTGACCGACAGGGACCCGAGCCCGCTCTGCCCGGCCAGCTCCCACAGCCGCGGCGTGTCACGCGGATCGAGATCGTCCCACAACAACCCCGGCACCCCGATGAACGCCACCCGCCCACCGGCACCCTCACCCACCCCGGCTCCCCGACCGGTCACGGCGTCCTGGCCCGCCCCGGCGACGGCGGCGGCCGGGCTCGGCCACCACATCGCCGCGGCCACCAGCAGCAGCAGTACCCACCTCACCGTCGGGCCCCCATCCGGATGCGACGATCGATTCGGAACGCGGGCCACCCTACCCGCGCCGAGGCCTCAGACGGCGGGTTTGACGGTGATCAGCCGATCCAGAGCCGCGTCGTAGGAGGGATCGAGCCAGTAGCCCGAGTGCCACCGCGTCTCGGGCAGCGGCTCCCCCGGCCCTGGCCGGAGCGGATCCCAGCAGAACCGGTCCACCGCGTCCCGCTGCCCGCCCGCGAGGGGATCGACGCGGCGGAAGGCGGGCCCGCCGATGGGGTCGCTCAACCGGTAGAGGTTGCACCAGCTCACCCGCTCCCGTACGGCGCCCAGCCCGTCACCGCCGAAGTAGGCGGGGAAGAACGGCGCGTACAGGCGGCGCAGCGGCGACCCGTGGGTCAGCAGCCGCACGCGCGCCCGCTGCCCCGGATCGAGCTGCAGCACCAGGGCGGCCACGAGGACGCTGCCCTGGCTGTGCCCCGACAGCACGACCTGGTCGCGGTCGGTCGGGGCGAGCCGGCCGACGCGCGTCATCAGCTCGGGGACGACCCGCTCGGTGTAGCAGGGCGGCGAGAGAGGGTGGATGGCGCGCGGCCAGAACGTGCAGATGTCCCACAGGATCCCGACCGTCCTGCGCAGCCGGGTGTCGCGGTAGGTGCGCCGCCCGACCACCACCAGTGCCACCAGGACGGCCACCATGGCCCAGCTCCCCATCGAGGCGAGCAGCCCGGCGATGCCGCCGTCCGGCGTGAAGAGCCCCAGCCGGTGGATCACGGTCACGGCGGCGGACCCGGCGACCCCGATCGCGGTGAGCACCCCCAGCACGAGCCCGGCGCGGTCGGTGAGCGAGGCCAGCGCCCACGTGCGCGCGACCACGCGGGCGTCGTCGCGTTCCAGATAGTACGGCTTGAGCTCCGGCGCCAGCCGCCCCGCCTCCGCCCGGCGGATCAGCCACAGCCCGGCGGCCACGACGACGAGCCCGGCGAGCAGCAGCGGCACGAGCGCCGCGGTCCACCAGACGGCTTCGTCGAGGAACAGTTTCCCGCCGACGGGCTGCGCCGCGGCGGGGTGCGCGGGGACGCCGAAGAACGTGGCCGTCCAGAACAGCAGCCCGAGCGCCATGACGTTCGCGCTGCCCACGGCCAGCATCAGCACGACCCACGCGGCCATCCCGCCCAGCGCCCGCCCCTCCCCCCGACCTCCGTGCCCGCCCTGCCGGTCCATGCGGGCCAGCGCGGCCGTCGTGACCAGCATGAACAGCGCCAGGGCCACCGTGACCGCGTATTGGAACGCTCCAATCCCGACGCCGGGCAGCAACCATGCGCTCGTCCCCGTCACGCGGGCCGGCATTCCCGCCAGCGCCGCCCCGGCCGTGGCCAGGAACGCCACCGGCGCGGCCACCCGCAGCGCGTGGCACGCGACGGTCAGCCACGCGGGCGCCCGCTGCCCGGTGTGCGGATCCAGCCGCCGCGCGATGGACGGCAGCGCGGCCAGCACGGCGGCGGCGAGCATCACGCCCGCGTTGGCCACGGTCAGCGCGAGGCCGGTGGCCGTGCCCGCGAAGGGCGCCGACACGGCCACCGCGATGGAGCCGATCGAGAAGGCCACGTGCACGACCCGCAGCCGCCACACCGGCGCCGCCCCGTGCCACAGTCTCGGCCTGGCCAGCAGCACCCCGCCCTGGGCCGGGGTCTCGGGCGGCATCGTGCGTTCGTCCCGCAGCCAGGTGCGCCGCGCGATCCACCACAGCAGCACCACGACCAGCAGCGGCACGAGCGCGGTGACGGCCAGCCGTCTGGACGGCTCGTCGCCCCACAGCACCGCGAGCCAGCGCACCCACCCCGGCGCGGTGTCGTAGGCGCAGGCCCGCCCGGCGGCCGTGCACTGCCAGCCGACGAGGTCGACGCCGGCCCGGGTGACGGCCCCGACGAGCGTGCCGGTGAGCAGCAACGCGAACAGCCGCTGCGCCGACTCGGTCACGTGCCGCAGCCGTACGCCCCGCGCGGGCCTGGGCAGCATGAAGTAGGACAGGTTCGCCAGCGAGAACGGCAGCAGGAGCAGCCACAGCGCGATCGCGCGCCCTCCGGAGGTGAGGTTGCCCCACGCGTACGCCTCCCTCCGGCGCACGCCGGGCACGTCCGGATGGTCGCCGGACGGCCGCTCGCCCTCCCACCACCTCCGGTAGAACCCGGTGGTGCCGTCGCCCGCGACGAGCCGGGGATGGGGGTGGCCGAGGGTGCCGGCCGGGGGCGTGCCCGAGACGCCGTGCACCCGGAGCTCGGTCACACCCCCGCAGGTCTCGTCGAGGAATCCGTCCATGGGACCAGGATCCAGCCAAGACCACGATTACGCAAAGTGATTGTTCGATTACCAAAGGGTAGGTCAGGCCTTGGTGGCTCCGGCCGTGAGCCCGGTGATCAGGTGCCGCTGGACCAGCAGGAACACCACGCCCGCCGGGATGGCGATGAGCACCGCCGAGGCCGTCATCAGCCCCCAGTCGGACCAGTGCTGGCCGATGAACTGCTGCAGCCCCACGCCGAGCGTGCGCTTGTCCTCCTGCGACATGAACACCGTGGCGTACCCGACCTCGCCCCAGGCGGTCATGAAGCAGTAGAACGCGGTCACCGCGATGCCGGGCCGCGACAGCGGCAGCACCACCCGCCAGAACGTGCCGAACGGCGTCAGCCCGTCGACCATGCCGGCCTGGTCGATCTCGATCGGCACGGTGTCGAAGTAGCTCTTCATCATCCAGGCGCAGAACGGCACCGCGATCGTCATGTACGCGATCACCAGGCCCGGGATCTGGTTGAGCAGCCCGAGCCCGGCCATCAGGTTGTACAGCGGGACGATGAGGATGGCCACCGGGAACATCTGGGTGATCAGCAGCATCCACATGACCGACCGGTGGCCGGGGAAGCGGAACCGGCTGACCGCGTACCCGGTGGTGGCCGCCAGGAACACGCCCAGCACCATGGTCAGCCCGGCCGTCAGCACGCTGTTGAGCAGCCACTGCGGGAACTCGGTCTCCGTCAGCACGCGCGTGTAGTTGTCCAGCGAGGAGTCGTTGAAGAACTGCAGCTCCGTCGACAGCCAGCTGTCGCGCGGCTTGAGCGAGGTCAGCACCAGCCAGACGACGGGGAACAGGGAGACGGCGACGGCCAGCAGCAGCCCGGCGTGCAGGCCGATGGAGGCCAGCGGGCCGCGCTCGCCCCGTCCGCGCGTACGGGTGCTCACTGTGCCGGTCACCAGGGATCTCCTTGACTGCGCAGGGTACGGCGGTAGCCGACGGCCAGCACGACCAGCATGGCCAGGATGATCACACCCCAGGCCGCCGACCCGGAGTAGTTGCGGATCCCGGTGAACGCCTCGCGGAAGGCGTAGGTGACCAGGATCTCCGTCTCGCTGCCCGGCCCGCCCCGCGTGACCAGGAAGATGATGGGGAACATGTTGAACGTCCAGATCGTGCCCAGCAGCACGACCGTGCTCGACACCTGGCGCAGCCCGGGCAGCGTGATCGCCGTGAACCGCTGCCAGGCGCTCGCCCCGTCCACCTCGGCCGCCTCGTACAGCTCGGCCGGGATCGACTGCAGCCCGCCGAGCAGGGCGACCATCATGAACGGCACACCGATCCACACGTTCACGGCGATCACCGCGATCTTGGCCGTCGTCGGGTCGTCCAGCCAGCCGACGCCGCCCAGCCCGGCCATCTTGAGGAAGCCGTTGATCACGCCGTAGTCGCTGTTGTAGAGGTAGCGCCAGATGAAGGCCGCCACGAACGCGGGCACGGCCCACGGCAGGATCAGCAGCACCCGGTAGACCGAGCGGAAGCGCAGGCGGCGGTTGAGCATCACGGCCAGGCCCAGGCCGATGCCGTAGTGCAGGGCCACGCAGACCGCCGTCCAGACCACGGTCCACACCAGCTTGTCCCAGAACACGCCGCTGGTCAGGATCCGCGCGTAGTTCTCCAGGCCGACGAACTCGTAACTGGCCGGGATGACGTTGACGCCGATGGTGCGGCCGATGTTGGCCTCGGTGGCGTCCGTCAGCGACAGGTAGACGCCGCGCGCCAGCGGCCAGCCGATCAGCACCAGCATCACCAGGAGCACGGGGGTGACCATCGCCCAGGCGTACCAGTGGGTGCCGAACGAGCGCCGCAGCGGCCCGGGCCGCTCGCGGCGATGACCGCGGGTGGCCTCACCCGCGGTCATCGTCTTGGGAGGAGAGACCGTCACCGGTCAGCTCCAGTCCTTCATGATCCCGCGGTACTGCTCGTCGACGCCCTTGAGCATGTCCGCGGGCGCCGACTTGCCGCCCACGAGCGCCTGGTAACCCTCCAGCAGCGGCTGGAAGAGCTGCCCGCCCTCGGGGATCCACGGGCGCGGCACCGCGGTGTCCATGATGGGCTTGAACACCGCGACGTCCGAGTTGCCCTGCACGTCGGGGTTGCTGTAGGCGGAGGTGCGGGTGGGCAGCAGGCTGATCTCCTTGGCGATCTTCGCCTGCGCCTCGGCCGTGGTCATGAACCGGACGAATTCGTAGGCGGCCGGGATGTTCTTGGAGCCGGCGTAGATGGCCAGGTTCCAGCCGCCCGTGGGTGCCGCCGCCTTGACCGAGCCGGCCGGGACCGGCGCGATGCCCAGGTTCTCCTTGTCCTTGAACTCCTTGCCCTGGTAGATCTCCGACAGCGCCCACGGCCCGTTGTAGATCATGGCCGCCTTGCCCTCCTTAAGGGCGGTCATGGCGTTGGCGTAGCTCTCGGTGGTGGCGGGCTTGGGCGCGGCGCCCGAGCTGATCAGGTCGGCCACGGTCTCCATGGCCTTCACGTTCGCCGGGGAGTTGACCACGATCTTCTTGTTGGCCACGTCGAGCAGGTCGCCGCCCTCGCCGTACATGAAGGGCAGCAGGAAGTAGGAGTCGACGTTCAGCGCCAGGCCGGCGGCGCCGGTCTTGGCCTTGACGTCGAGCGCCGTCTGCTTCAGCTCGGCGATCGTCTTCGGCGGCTCCTCGTGCCCGGCCTCCTTCAGCAGGCGCTTGTTGTAGATCAGCGCGAGCGTGTCGGTGACCTGCGGCACGGCGTACGTCTTGCCGTTGTACTCGGTGCTGCTCAGCGGCCCGGGCAGGAAGTCGTCAGGCTGGTCGACGGCGCGGCTGCCGTCGAGGGGCTGCAGGTAGCCCAGCGACGCGAACTGCGACGTCCACGCCACCTCCGACCTGATCACGTCCGGCGCGCCCGTCCCGGCCTGGGCGGCCGTCTGGAACTGGTTCTGCGCCTGGTCCGAGGGCACGTTCACATAGTTGACCTTGACCTGCGGATACTTCGCCTGGAACTCCTTGATCAACGCCTGGAACGTCGGCCCCTCGCTGTCGGGCCGCGTCGTGTCCCACCACGTCACCTCGCCGCTCACCTTCGACGGGTCGGAAACCTGGGTGGGCGGAGCCGCGGTCTCACCACCGCCGCCGCCACAGGCGGAAACCGTCAGGACGAGTGCCGCAACGGCCGCCGCGGACGGTAAGAGTCGTCGCATGTCCTTCTCCTCAAGCTCAGTCGGAGGTCGGAGTAAGCCGGAGGTTACGCCGACGTGACGCTCATCTCTAGATGGCGACGCAAGGTTTCTGCAAGTTGTTACATGAGCTCTTCCAAGGCGCGATCCCCTTGCCTGTCGGCGTTTGCGCTGGTGACACCCCTTCACCAGAGGGCCGCTCTCCATTGTGAACCCTCGCGCGCCGCGCGTCAGCCCCCTTGTCCGTGAGAGCGGGGTTTGCCTCATTTCAGTAATTTCCTGAAAGGATTGCAAAGATCGGGCCGGATGCCCGCCGGGACGCCGCCGACGGGCACGCCACGATCCACTACCGCCGCCCCGACGGCGCCTACGACGGCTGGGGCCTGCACCTGTGGGGCGACGCGATCGCCGACGGCACGGCCACCGACTGGGCGAACCCCCGCATGCCGGACGGCGTGGACGCCTTCGGCGCGCACTGGCGGGTGCCGCTGAAGGACGCGGCGCTTCCGCCCGGGTACGTCATCCACCGGGGCGACACCAAGGACCCCGGCCCCGACCAGCACTTCACGCCCGCCGCGCAGCCGGAGGCGTACGTCGTCTGCGGCACGCGGACCGTCCACCCGACCAGGGCCGCCGCCGAGAACAAGGTCGTCCTGCATTACCGCCGCCCGGACGGGAATCATGACGGCTGGGGGCTGCACGTGTGGGGCGGTGCCGCCGCCCCCACCGACTGGGCCTCGCCGCTGCCACCGGCGCGCGCCGACGGCTTCGGGGCCGTGTTCGAGGTGCCGCTCGCCGAGGGGGCGAAGAGCCTGAGTTACATCATCCACAAGGGCGACGACAAGGATCTGCCCGCCGACCAGTCGCTCGACGTGTCCGCGTCGGGCCACGAGGTGTGGCGGCTGGCCGGCACCGAGGGGCTGCTGCTGCCGCGGCCCGCCGCCACCGCCGCGGACGCCGACCTGAGCAAGGCCAGGGCGCACTGGATCGACCGCGACACGGTGGCCTGGCGGGCCGAGCCGTCGCTGCGGCACTCCCTGGCCTTCAGTGCCACGGGCGGCATCGCGTACGAGGACGGCGACCTGACCGGCGACCTGCGGCTCATCCGGCTCGCGCCCGGCACGCTGAGCGAGGAGCAGCGGCGCCGGTGGCCGCACCTGGCCGCGTACCCGGCGCTGAAGGTGGACCCGCGCGACGCCGACCTCGTCCGCGACGCGCTGCGCGGCCAGGTCGTGGCGGTGGCGCGCGACGCCGCCGGCACGCTGGTGGCCGCGACCGGCGTGCAGATCCCGGGGGTGCTGGACGACCTGTACGCCAAGGCCGCCACCGCCGCGCTCGGCCCGTCCGGGCAGGTCGTCCCCAGGCTCGGGCTGTGGGCGCCGACCGCGCGCATGGTCGAGCTCGCCCTGTACGGCCCGGGCGGGCGGACCGTACACCGCATGCGGCGCGACGACGAGACGGGCGTGTGGTCGGTGCGTGGCCTGCCGACGTGGCTCGGCCGGGAGTACACCTACCTGGTCACCGTCTACTCCCCCGAGGCCGGCGAGGTCGTCACGAACGAGGTGACCGACCCGTACAGCCTGGACGTCACCCCGGACGGCGAGCGCAGCAGGCTCGTCAGCCTCGACGCCGCCGCGCACCGGCCGCCCGGCTGGGACCGGCTGGCCAAGCCCGCCGCGGTGCCGCAGGACCGGGCCTCGATCTACGAGCTGCACGTGCGCGACTTCTCCGCCTCCGACGCCACCGTCCCGGCCGCGCTGCGCGGCACGTACGCGGCCTTCCAGCGCGACGGCGCCGGCATGCGCGCGCTGCGGGCGCTGGCCGCCGACGGCCTGACGCACGTCCACCTGCTGCCCGCGTTCGACTTCGCCACGGTGCCCGAGCGGGCGGCCGACCGGACGGAGCCGTCCTGCGACCTGGCGGCGCTGCCGCCCGACTCCGAGCAGCAGCAGGAGTGCGTGGCGCGCACCGCCGCGAAGGACTCCTTCAACTGGGGGTACGACCCGCTGCACTACACGGTGCCCGAGGGCTCGTACGCGACCCGGCCCGACGAGCGGATCAAGGAGTTCCGCGGCATGGTCGCCGGGCTCAACCGGGCGGGGCTGCGCGTGGTGATGGACGTGGTCTACAACCACACGCACTCCACCGGCGTCCTCGACCCGATCGTGCCCGGCTACTACCACCGGCTGCTCGACGACGGCGCCGTGGCCACCTCCACCTGCTGCGCCAACACCGCGCCCGAGCACCTGATGATGGGCAGGCTCGTGGTCGACTCGATCGTCACCTGGGCGAAGCAGTACAAGATCGACGGCTTCCGCTTCGACCTCATGGGGCACCACCCGAAGGCGAACCTGCTGGCCGTCCGCCGGGCCCTCGACGAGCTGACCCTGGCCGATGACGGCGTGGACGGCAAGTCGATCATCCTGTACGGCGAGGGCTGGAACTTCGGCGAGGTGGCGAACGACGCCCGCTTCGAGCAGGCCACCCAGGCGAACCTGGCGGGCACCGGCATCGGCACGTTCACCGACCGGCTGCGTGACGCGGTGCGCGGCGGCACCCCGTTCGACGCTGACCCGCGTGTGCAGGGCTTCGGCTCCGGGCTGGCCGGGGCGCCCAACGGCTCACCCGCCAACGGCACGGCGGAGCAGCAGCGGGCCCGCCTGGCGAACTACTCCGACATCGTCAGGATCGGCCTGACGGGGAACCTGCGCGACTACGTGCTGCCGTCCGGCGCCAAGGGCTCGGAGATCGACTACAACGGCTCGCCCGCCGGGTACACCGCCGCGCCGGGCGAGGCGGTGACGTACGTGGACGCGCACGACAACGAGACGCTGTTCGACGCGCTGGCGTACAAGCTGCCGCAGGACACGCCGATGGCGGACCGGGTGCGCATGCACACGTTGTCGCTGGCCACGGCCGTGCTGTCGCAGGGGACGACGTTCGTGCACGCGGGCACCGAGCGGCTGCGCTCGAAGTCGCTCGACCGCAACTCCTACGACTCCGGTGACTGGTTCAACCGGCTGCTGTGGGACTGCGCGCAGGGCAACGGCTTCGGCGCGGGCCTGCCGCCCCGGGCCGACAACGAGGCCAAGTGGCCCTACGCCCGCCCGCTGCTCGCCGACCCGGCGCTGAGGCCCGGCTGCGCGGACATCGAGGCCGCCCGCGCGCGATACGGGGAGCTGCTGCGGATCAGGGCGTCGTCACCGGCGTTCGCGCTGGGGACGCTGGAGGAGGTGCAGCGGCGGCTGTCGTTCCCCGCCTCGGCGGAGGGCGTGATCGCCATGCACGTGGACACCGGCGGGCTCGACCCGCGCTGGACGTCGGTGACGGTCGTCTTCAACGCGACCCCGTCGCAGCACACGCAGGCGATGCCGTCGCCGGCGGGCAGGCAGGTGACGCTGCACCCCGTGCAGGCGGGCTCGGCCGACCCGGTCGTCCGCACGTCGTCCTTCGACCCCGCCACGGGCACGCTGACAGTTCCGGCCCGCACGGTGGCCGTCTTCGTGGGCGTGTGAGTGTGACGCGGGCGGGTAGGGGGAACGTTCATCGAGAACACCCCGCATCACTGGCATTGAGCCGCACTCCGGCGCAGACTGGATGAACGGCGCTGGAGCGACGGCGATCGCGTGGAGCAGTGGAGCACCCGTGGACAATCACCTTGATCACATGCCGGTCCTTTCCCGCGGCAGGCATCGCAACCCGAAGCGCGGCGCCTGTTTCATGGAGCTTGCCTCCTACCTGGCCGGGGAGCGCTGGAGCGACCATCCGGCCTGCACGCACCCGCTGCTGGCCGCACTCGCCCGCCTGGTGAACGACAACACCAGTGACGAGAGCCGGGCCAAGCTCGTCCGGCTGGTGCCCTCCATCATCGGCCTGGCCAGCGACGACCTGCGCGTGGACGCGCACATCGCGCTGCGCTGCGCCACCACCGCCCTGCCGGTGGCGGCGGCCGAGCGGCAGCTCGCGCTCGCGGTCTCGGTGCTGGCGGCGGAGGAGATGCTGGCCCGCCTCGACGGCGCCCCGTCGGGGCGGCTGAGCGAGCGCAGCCGGCGCGCGATGGACGAGGTGCCGCACGCGGCCGAGCAGGCCAGGCGCTTCAGCCGGGCCGCCCGGATCACCGAGAAGGGCTTCCGCCGGTACGCGGCGCCGAACGCGGTGCAGCTGGCGGTGGTGGGGATCGTACAGGCGTGCATCGCCGATCCGGACGCGTTGCTGCGCGGGCTGCTGGAGGAGACGATCGCCGAGTGCGACGCGTTGATCCGCGGCGAGCACACCGCCGACACGCCGGCCGTCACGTCACCGGCACACGTCTGACCTCTTGGGCCGCCGCTCAGGGTCTGCGGCGGCCGGTCAGGATCGCTGGGTCGAAGGAGACGGGGAGCGGCTGGGTCAAGGTGAGCGCTTCGCCCGCTTTGGCCGCTGTCGCGAGCTCGTAGCGCCCGTTACACAGGTGGAACACTTCAACCCACGGAGCCCCATCACCCTCGATCTCGACACGAATGAAGGTGGGATCCCGGCTGGGGCGTATTTGGGTGGCTTGATCTCGTCATCGCGTTTCCGATTCCCGACGCCGGGACTCACAGCCTCGGCCACTGCAATGACATCAGGGAAGAGGCCGTGCCAGTCATCGATGGTGTAACCGGCGGCCTTGGCGAGCGGGAACAGGAGTGTATGACTGGGCGGCGGATGCGCGACCAACCAGCCCTCGATCGGCTGAGCACTCATGTCGTGGCCGCCACCTTCCATATGCCGACTCGCACGCCATGATCCCTCGCGGCCATCCGCGTTCGCGCGATCACGATGAGTGACGGGACGACATTGCCATCGCTTGACCTGGATCACCACTCAAAGCGAACGTGTATTCACGTTATGCAACTCGTTGCAGGTCAGGCTAGCCTTTCCTTCGTTGCGAACCCCTGTTCGATATGCCAGATTTAAGGAAAGGGATCACTATTCGGAGGATTTGATGACTATCGAGCTAGTCCGCCCGGAATCTGCAGAACACCACCACAGCCACCGCGACGTGACCGGCGGCTGGCTGCGACCGGCGGTGTTCGGCGCCATGGACGGCCTGGTCTCCAACTTTGCCCTGATCGCCGGAGTCGTCGGCGCGGCAGGGGCCGGGCAGGGAGCGGTGCTGGCCGGGTTCGCCGGTTTGATCGCCGGCGCGTGCTCCATGGCCGCCGGCGAGTACACCTCCGTGAAGTCGCAGACCGAGCTGATGCGTGCCGAGATCGCCGTCGAGCGGCGGGAGCTGGCCAGGAACCCCGTGGGCGAGCAGGCCGAGCTGGCGGCGCTGTACCGGGCGCGGGGGCTGGACCCCGAGCTGGCCGAGCGGGTGGCGGCGGGGTTGTCGGCCGATCCCGAGCAGGCGTTGCGGGTGCACGTGCGCGAGGAGCTGGGTGTGGACGTGGACGACCTGCCGTCCCCCTACGTGGCCGCCGCGTCGTCGTTCGGCGCGTTCGCGGCCGGGGCGCTGGTGCCGCTGGCGCCGTTCCTGTTCGGGGCGTCCGGGCTGATGGTGGCGCTGGTGCTGAGCGTGGTGGCGTTGTTCGGGTTCGGGGCCGCGGTGGCGGTGATGACGGCGCGGCCGTGGTGGCTGGGCGGGCTGCGTCAGCTCGCGCTGGGCGTGGGAGCCGCGACCGTCACGTTCGGCCTGGGACACCTGCTCGGCGTCACCGTCTCCTAGTCATGGGCGGGTGAAGGCCAGTACGGTGCCAAGGCCGATGAGGGTGACACCCGCCAGGCCGTCCACCGCCCGGCGGATGAGCGGTATGGCGAACACTTCGTGGAGGAGGCCCACGAGGCATGCCACCAGCAGGAACCACGCGATTGTGCTCACCAGAGCCACCACGCCGAGCGTCGGCACGGAGACATCGCCGCCGAGGAACTGCGGCACGAGGGCCATGAAGAACAGCGCCGCCTTCCAATCGAGCACTGTCGTCAGCAGCCCTTCGGTGAAGGCCGCCCACGAGCCTCGCCCGTCGCGGGCAGGGGCGTCCAGCCGCAGCGCCTCGCTACCGCGCCAGGCCCTCCACAACGACCTGGCTCCGAGGAAGAACAGGTAGGCGGCTCCGGCCACTTTCACCGCAGTGAACGCCCCGAATAAGAGCTCCCCGACGCCGCCGGCGGCGGCCACCGCCCAGGCGAACGCCCCAACCGCGACTCCCGCCGCTGCCGCCATGCCGTGCCCGCGCCCCGAGACAGCCGAGCGGCGCACCACCACCACGAGATCCGGGCCGGGTGACATCGCCCCGTACACGACGATCACGCCGAAAGCCGCGATCTGCGCCATAGCTGTCATGGCGTCCACCTTACGAGCACCCGGCCCTCCGGGATCAAGGCGGACCGCTCCCACGTCCAGGTCGGCACCGTGATCACCTCGGCGTCGCGCTCGAGCGGGATCGGCGTGTCGAGCAGGGCGGAGTGCGGGGTGAGCGGCAGGCCGCCGCGCGGGATGACGACGCTCTCCAGGGGCGTGCGCCGGGCCGGGCCGTCGGGTTCGTCGCGGTCGCTGCGGACCCAGGTGGCCTGGCCCGAGAAGGAGACGAACGCCAGCGCGCCGTGCGGGGCCGCGCTCGAATGGCGCAGCGTGCCGGCGGGCAGCCAGCCGTGCTGCCCCGGCAGGTACGTGATGCCCGAGACGTGCAGCTCGCCCGACAGCAGCACGAACTCCTCCCCGGCCAGGTAGTGGCCGCGCTCGGGCCGCACCCAGCCGGGCGGGAAGCGGACGAGCGTGGCCGAGCCGCCCAGCCTCGCCAGCCGTACCGGGAGGTTGGAGCCGGGGACCAGGAAGGGATGGCCGGGCAGCTCGGCGTCATCGAGCAGGTCGATCAGCACGGATGCGTCAGCGCCTGCGGCGGCGCTTCTTGAAGATGGTCCGCAGGGTCAGCAGCAGCACGACCGCCACGAGCTGTCCTCCGATGACGATGCGGTTGACGTCGACGGCGGGCCGCCACAGGGCGTCGCCGTTCTTGAGCACGAACACGCCGGCCGGTGTGGCGCCGAAGCCGAAGCCGCCGCCACTGCCTCCTCCCTCCTCGCCTTTCTCGCCCTTGCCCTGGCCCTGGCCTCCGCCGCCCCCTTGGGCGACCCTGGCGACGGGGATGACGACGATGTCGCCGTGCTGGATCGGCTCGCCGAAGACGCGCTTGACGGTCGCGGCGTCCTTCGACTGTTCCACCAGTTCCATGATGTCCATCCCCCCATCGTCACCCCGGGACGCCGCCCCGTCGAACGCCCCGGCCAGGGGCCCGCGGTCAGTCGAACGTCGTGGAGATCTCGTGCCACCCGCCCGGGGCGATCTGCGCCGCCGCCTCCGGCCCCCACGACCCCTTCTCGTACGGCAGCGGCGCCTCGTCCAGCCCGAGCACCGGCTGCACGATCCGCCACGACTCCTCCACCAGGTCGAACCTGGCGAACCTGCGTGGATCGCCGCTGACCGCGTCGACCAGGATGCGCTCGTAGGCGGCCTCCATCGGCCCGAGCACCTTGGTGAAGTCGACGCTGACCGGCACCGGCCGGGCGTGCATCTTGCCCGGCTCCTTGGCCAGCAGGTCGAACGTCACCCCGGCGTCGGGCTGCAGCCGGAACCGGATGAGGTTGGGGCTCTCGGGAGCGTCGCCGTTGGCGAACATCGTCACCGGCGGCCGGCGCAGCTCCGCGACGACCTCCAGGTCGGTGGTCGGCAGGGCCTTGCCGGAGCGGATGCACCAGGGCACCCCGGCCCAGCGCCAGTTGTCGATGTAGGCGCGCAGGGCGACGTAGGTCTCGGTGGTGGAGCCGGGGCGCACGCCGTCGGTGTCGAGGTAGCCGGTGTACTGGCCGCGTACGACGTCGGCGGGGTCGACGGCCTGGACGGCGCGCAGCACCCGCCACTTCTCGTCGAGCTGGGCCCGGGCGTCGGTGGACGGCGGCGGGTCCATCGCGAGGATGGCCAGGAGCTGCAGCAGGTGGTTCTGGACCACGTCGCGGACGGTGCCGTTGGCGTCGTAGAAGGCGCCGCGGTCGCGCACGTCGAAGTCCTCCGCCATGGTGATCTGCACGCTGCGGATGTGGGACCGGTTCCAGATGGGCTCCAGCAGCGTGTTGGCGAAGCGGAACACCATGAGGTCCTCGACCGGCTCCTTGCCGAGGAAGTGGTCGACGCGGCGCAGGTGGTCCTCGTCGAAGTGACGCAGCAGCTCGCCGTTGAGCTCGCGCGCCGAGCCGAGGTCGTGCCCGAACGGCTTCTCCACCACGAGCCGCGCGTCGTGGTTGAGGCCGACCCCGGCCAGCCCTTCGGCGACGGGGGCGAACAGCGCCGGCGGCACGGCGAGGTAGTGCACGAGGAAGCCCTTGCCCGCGGTCTCCTCCCGCAGCCGCTCGAAGGTGGCGGGGTCGCGGTAGTCGCCCGCCACCAGCCGCAGGTTGCCCGCCAGCTTCTCGAACGCCGCGTCGCGCACGCCGCCGCAGGCCTCGCGGGCGTGCTCGCGCAGCCCGTCGAGGTCGAGGTCGGTCTTGGCGACGCCGATGACCGGCAGATCGAGCCGGCTGTCGGCCGTCAGGCGGTAGAGCGCGGGCAGCAGCATCTTGCGCGCGAGGTCGCCCGTGACGCCGAACAGGACGAGCGCGCCGGCCTGCGCCATCTCAGACACGCCTTCCGCGCAGCTCCCGGTACTTGCGGATCAGCTGCTCCGTCGAGGTGTCGGGGAAGGCGGTGGGCGGCTCGTCGGAGGTGAGCGCGGGCGCGAGGTCGAGCGCCATCTTCTTGCCCAGCTCGACGCCCCACTGGTCGAAGGAGTCGACGCCCCAGATCGTGCCCTCGACGAACACGATGTGCTCGTAGAGGGCGACGAGCTGGCCCAGCGTGGACGGGGTGAGCCTGGGCGCCAGGATCGTGGAGGTGGGACGGTTGCCCGGCATCACCTTGTGCGGCACGATCTCGGCCGCGGTGCCCTCGGCGGCGATCTCCTCGGCGGTCTTGCCGAACGCCAGCGCCGTGGTCTGGGCGAAGAGGTTGGCGGTGAGCTGGTCGTGCATGCCCTCGCGGTCGTCGTGCGGCTCGGCGAAGCCGATGAAGTCGGCCGGAACGAGCCGGGTGCCCTGGTGCAGGAGCTGGTAGAAGGCGTGCTGGCCGTTGGTGCCCGGCTCGCCCCAGAAGATCTCGCCGGTCTTGGCCGTGACGGGGGTGCCGTCGGCGCGCACGGACTTGCCGTTGGACTCCATCGTGAGCTGCTGCAGGTAGGCGGGGAAGCGGTGCAGCCGCTGGCTGTAGGGCAGGACGGCGCGGGTCTCGGCGTCGAAGAAGTCGGTGTACCAGATCCCGAGCAGGGCCATCAGCACCGGCATGTTGGCCTCGAACGGGGCCGTGCGGAAGTGCTCGTCGACGGTGTGGAAGCCGGCCAGCATCTCGCGGAACCGCTCGGGCCCGATGGCGATCATCAGGGACAGGCCGATGGCGCCGTCGTAGGAGTAGCGGCCGCCCACCCAGTCCCAGAAGCCGAACATGTTGTCGGTGTCGATGCCGAACTCGGCGACCTTGGCGGCGTTGGTGGAGACGGCCACGAAGTGCTTGGAGACGGCGTCCTCGCCGAGCGCGTCGACCAGCCAGCGGCGCGCGACCCGGGCGTTGGTGAGCGTCTCCAGCGTGGTGAAGGTCTTGGAGCTGACCACGAACAGGGTGGTGGCGGGGTCGAGGCCGGCGAGGTTGCCGGTGATGTCGGCCGGGTCGATGTTGGAGACGAACCTGGCCGCGATGCCGGCGTCGGCGTAGTCGCGCAGCGCCTCGTAGGCCATGGCGGGGCCGAGGTCGGAGCCGCCGATGCCGATGTTGACGACGGTCTCGATCGGCTTGCCGGTGGCGCCCTTCCACTCCTTGGACCGCACCCGGTCGGAGAAGGCGCTCATCTTGTCGAGCACGGCGTGCACGTCGGCCACGACGTCCTGGCCGTCCACGACCAGCTCGGCGTCACGCGGCAGGCGCAGCGCGACGTGCAGGACGGCGCGGTCCTCGCTGACGTTGATGTGCTCGCCGGAGAACATGGCCGTGATGCGCTCGCGCAGCCCCGCCCGCTCGGCCAGCGCGGTGAGCAGGTCGATGGTCTCCTGCGTGGCGCGGTGTTTGGCGTAGTCGAGGTAGAGGTCGCCGGCGGTCACCGTCATGCGCCGCGCCCGGCCCGGGTCCTGCGCGAACAGCTCACGCAGATGCCTGCCCGCCAGCTCCTCGTGGTGCTTGCCCAGGGCCGCCCACTCCTGGCTCTGGGTGATGTCGCCGTTCACGCGTCTTCCTCCTCGCGTCGCCAAACCGATCATGCCTGGTTCCATCGTCCCGTAACTGCCTACCCCCCGCCGTTGATTCCGCGCATGGCGGAGCGGAGTCTTTAGACGCTCAGTGGGATTCGCGTCCCACGTGGTCGCCGCCAGAACCGGCGAGGAAATCGAGGTCCACCCCGCGGTCGGCCTGGAGGACGTGCTCGACGTAGAGGCGCTCCCAGCCGCGCACGGGCCTGGCGTGCCCGGTCATGACCGGTTCGCGCGCGTTCAGCTCGGCGTCGGGGATGTCCACGTCGAGCCGGCGGGCGGCCACGTCGAGCACGATCGGGTCGCCGGTGCGCACCCTGGCCAGCGGCCCGCCGGCCGCCGCCTCGGGCGCGGCGTGCAGGACGACCGTGCCGTACGCGGTGCCGCTCATGCGGGCGTCGCTGATGCGCACCATGTCGCGCACGCCCTTCTCCAGCAGCTTGGCGGGCAGCGGCAGGTTGCCGACCTCCGGCATGCCGGGGTAGCCCTTGGGCCCGCAGCCGCGCAGGACCAGCACCGAGGTCTCGTCCACGTCCAGGCCGGGCGAGTCGAGCCGGGCGTGGACGTCCTCGACGCTGTCGAAGACGACGGCGCGGCCGCGGTGGCGCAGCAGCTCCGGCGAGGCGGCGGCGGGCTTGATCACGGCGCCGGAGGGGGCGAGGTTGCCGCGCAGCACGGCGATGCCCGCGTCGGGCAGCAGCGGGTTCGAGCGGCGCCTGATGACGTCCTCGTCCCAGATCTCGGCGCCGTCGAGGTGCTCGGCGAGGGGGCGCCCGGTGACGGTGATCGCGCCGGGGTCGAGCAGGTCCTCGACCTCCTTGAGCACGGCGGCCAGGCCGCCCGCCCTGAACAGGTCGTCCATGAGGTGACGGCCGGCCGGCTGCAGGTCCACCAGCAGCGGCACGCCGGAGCCGGTGCGGTCGAAGTCGTCCAGGCTCAGCTCGACGCCGAGCCGCCCGGCGATGGCCAGCAGGTGGACGACGGCGTTGGTGGAGCCGCCGACGGCGGCCAGGGTGACGATGGCGTTGAGGAAGGAGCCCCTGGTCATGACCTGGCTGGGGCGGCGGTCGCGCAGGACGAGCTCGACGGCCAGGCGGCCGCTCTCGTGGGAGAGCTCGAGCAGGCGGCTGTCGGGGGCGGGGGTGCCGGCGGTGCCGGGCAGGGTCATGCCGAGCGCCTCGGCCATGCAGGCCATGGTGGAGGCGGTGCCCATCGTGTTGCAGTGGCCGCGGCTGCGGATCATGGACGACTCGGAGCGCAGGAACGCCTCGCGCGACAGGGTGCCCGCGCGCACCTCCTCGCTGAGCCGCCACACGTCGGTGCCGCACCCGAGCGGGGCGCCGCGGAAGTGGCCGGTCAGCATGGGGCCGCCCGGCACCACGACGGCGGGCAGGTCGACGGAGGCGGCGGCCATGAGCAGCGACGGGATCGTCTTGTCGCAGCCGCCGAGCAGCACCACCCCGTCGATGGGGTTGGCGCGCAGCATCTCCTCGGTGGCCATGGCGGCGAGGTTGCGCCAGAGCATGGCGGTGGGGCGCACGTTCGTCTCGCCGAGGGAGACGACCGGCAGGTCGAGCGGCACTCCCCCGGCCTCCCACACGCCGTGCGCGACGCTCTGGGCCACCTCGTTCAGGTGGGAGTTGCAGGGGGTGAGGTCGGAGGCGGTGTTGGCGATGGCGATGTGCGGCTTGCCGCCCTCGAACGCCTCGCGCGGCAGGCCGCGCCGCATCCAGGCCCGGTGGATGTAGGAGTTTCGGTCATTTCCTGAATACCAGCGCGAACTCCTGAACTCCATGTTCGGCACCCTATCGGGGATTCATCCGGCGCTGTCGAGGAATCAGCAGGGGCATGGACCATATAGACGCGTACTGGCGGGCGGCGAACTACCTGTCCGTCGGGCAGATCTACCTGCTGGACAACCCCCTGCTCACCGAGCCGCTGCGGCCCGAGCACATCAAGCCGCGCCTGCTCGGCCACTGGGGTACGACGCCGGGCCTGAACTTCTGCTTCGCGCACCTCAACCGGGTGATCCGCGAGCGGGACCAGGACATGATCTACATCGCGGGCCCGGGTCACGGCGGTCCAGCGGCGGTGGCCCACGCGTGGCTCGAAGGGTCGTACTCCGAGCGGTATCCGGACGTGTCGCAGGACGTGGAGGGCATGCGGCGGCTGTTCCGCCAGTTCTCCTTCCCCGGCGGCATTCCGAGCCACGTCGCGCCGGAGACCCCCGGCTCCATCCACGAGGGCGGCGAGCTGGGGTACGCGCTGGCGCACGCGTACGGCGCCGCCTTCGACAACCCTGACCTGGTCGTGGCGTGCGTCATCGGCGACGGCGAGGCCGAGACCGGCCCCCTGGCCGCGAGCTGGCACTCCAACAAGTTCCTGGACCGCCGCCGCGACGGGATGGTGCTGCCCATCCTGCACCTGAACGGCTACAAGATCGCCAACCCGACCGTCCTGGCCCGCATCCCCACCGAGGAGCTGGTCAAGCTCATGGAGGGGTACGGCTACCGCCCCCACCTGGTCGGCGCCGACCACGAGGAGATGGCGGGCACGCTGGACACCGCGTTCGAGGAGATGGCGGCGTACAAGGCGGGCGACGCCGACCGCCTGCCGATGATCATCCTGCGCACGCCGAAGGGGTGGACCGGGCCCAAGGAGGTGGACGGCAAGCCGGTCGAGGGCACGTGGCGGGCGCACCAGGTGCCGCTGTCCACGGTCCGCGAGAACGCCGGCCACCTGGCCATGCTGGAGGAGTGGATGCGCTCGTACCGGCCGGAGGAGCTGTTCGGCTCGGACGGCAGGCCGGTCGAGGACGTCCTGGCCATGGTGCCGCGCGGCGAGCGCAGGATGAGCGCCAACCCGCACACCAACGGCGGCGAGCTGCTGGAGCCGCTGCGGCTGCCCGACTTCCGCCGGCTCGCGGTGGAGGTCAAGGCGCCGGCCGAGCAGGCGAGCGAGCCGACGCGGGTGCTGGGCGGGTTCCTGCGGGACGTGATCGCCGCCAACCCCAGCACGTTCCGGCTGATGGGGCCGGACGAGACGGCCTCGAACCGGCTGTCGGAGGTGTTCGAGGTCACCGACCGGGCCTGGGACGCCGAGACCCTGCCGACGGACGAGAACCTGGGCGCGGGCGGCCGGGTCATGGAGGTGCTGAGCGAGCACCTGTGCCAGGGCTGGCTGGAGGGCTACCTGCTGACCGGGCGGCACGGTCTGTTCAACTGCTACGAGGCGTTCATCCACATCGTGGACGCCATGTTCAACCAGCACGCCAAGTGGCTGGAGTCGTCGCAGAAGATCCCGTGGCGGCGGCCGGTGGCGTCGCTGACGTACCTGCTGTCGTCGCACGTGTGGCGGCAGGACCACAACGGGTTCAGCCACCAGGATCCGGGCTTCCTCGACGTGGTGGTGAACAAGAAGGCCTCGGTGGTGCGGGTCTACCTGCCGCCGGACGCGAACACGCTGCTGTCGGTGGGCGACCACTGCCTGCGTTCCCGGGACTACGTGAACGTGATCGTGGCCGGCAAGCAGCCGGTGCTCGACCTGTTCACGATGGACGAGGCCATCGCCCACAACACGCGCGGCCTCGGCATCCTGCCGTGGGCCTCCACCGACGAGGGCAGCGAGCCGGACGTGGTGCTGGCCTGCGCCGGCGACGTGCCGACGCTGGAGACGCTGGCCGCCGCCGCGCTGCTGCGCGAGCACCTGCCCGAGCTGAAGGTCCGGGTCGTGAACGTGGTCGACCTGATGCGGCTGCAACCGCCGTCGGAGCATCCGCACGGCATGCCGGACGCCGAGTTCGACACCCTCTTCACCACGGACAGGCCGATCGTCTTCAACTTCCACGGCTACCCGTCCCTGATCCACCAGCTCACCTACCGGCGGCACGGGCACGCCAACATCCACGTGCGCGGCTACAAGGAGGAGGGCACCACGACGACGCCGTTCGACATGTGCATGCTCAACGACATCGACCGCTTCCATCTGGTCATGGACGTGATCGACCGCGTGCCCGGGCTCGGCAGCAAGGCCGCGCACCTGCGCCAGCGGATGAGCGACGAGCGGCTGCGCGCCCGCGCGCACACGCGTGACCACGGCGAGGACCCCGCCGACATCAGGTCGTGGACCTGGCCGGGCACGTCCTGAGGACGCTCGTCAGGCCCGGGGCACGGCGGGGACCCAGAACTCCACCGTCGTGCCCGCGCCCGGCGGGCCGTCGATGGTCCACCAGCCGCCGGCCGCCTCGGCCCGCTCCCGCATCTCGACCAGCCCGTAGTGCATCACCTCGCCGTCCTTGGAGGCCAGGCCGACGCCGTCGTCCCTGACGCGGACGTGCACGCCCCGGTCGAGCGAGGCCAGCTCCACGCTGACCCGGCTGGCCCTCGCGTGCCTGCGCACGTTCGTCAGCGCCTCCTGGCAGACGCGGTAGACGGTCACCACGGCCTCGTACGGCGGCTCGGCGTCCAGGCGGTGGCTCAGGTCGAAGGCCACGCCGTCGCCCGGCATCGTCTCCCGCAGGTAGGCGTTCAGGCTGGCCACCAGGCCGCCGCCCGGCGGATGCAGGTCGAAGGCCAGCTCGCGCAGGCGGCGCACGGCGGCGTCCACGGCGGCGTCGACCGCGGCCACGGCGCGGGCGTGCTCCTCGGGCAGCTCCTGCTCCCACATCCGCAGCCGCATGCCGACGGTGACCATGGCCTGGATCGTGTCGTCGTGCACGTCGGAGGCGATGCGCCTGCGCTCCCGCTCCTGTGCCTGGACCAGGCGGGACAGCAGCATGCCGCGCTCGTCCAGGGCTCTGGCCATGCTGCGCCGCTCGGTCAGGTCGCGCGTCACCTTGCCGAAGCCGCGCAGGTCGCCGGTCTCGTCGTACAGGGCGGTGATGACCACGCTGGCCCAGAAGCGGGTGCCGTCCTTGCGCACCCGCCAGCCCTCCTCCTCCCAGCGGCCCTCGGTGGCGGCCTGCCGCAGGCCCCTGGCGGGCCTGCCCTCGGCGACGGCCTCGGGCGGGTAGAAGACGGAGAAGTGGCTGCCGACGATCTCGCCGGCGGTGTATCCCTTGATGCGTTCGGCACCGTC
The DNA here is from genome assembly GCF_024172165.1 of Nonomuraea thailandensis. Taxonomy (GTDB): domain Bacteria; phylum Actinomycetota; class Actinomycetes; order Streptosporangiales; family Streptosporangiaceae; genus Nonomuraea; species Nonomuraea thailandensis. The sequence continues at coordinate 5,468,743 of NZ_JAMZEB010000002.1, forward strand.
GTTCCAGCTGACGATCACGCCGTGAGGATCGAGCATGAAGATGGCGTAGTCACGGATGCTCTGGACGAGCAGCCGCATATCCTCCTGCGATTGGTCATGCTCGGGCATACCGCAGCCTTGCACGACATGACCGTAGCGCCAAACCCGATCTACCTGGCCGAGCCCGGATCATGCCTCTTCAGACCGCTGTCCGCCGCCTCACGCCTCGGAGGGGCTCGCCTGCACCGGCGTGAGCCGCGCGGCCAGCTCGCACCACACCACCTTGCCGCTCTCGCCTGGCGAGATGCCCCAGCCGGTGGACAGCAGGCGGACGACGTGCAGCCCCCAGCCGCTCATCGGGCCCGGCTCGCGGGTCTCCGGGAGCGCCACCCCGGTGTCGCCCACCTCGACGCGCACCCGCGACGTGCTCGCGCTCACGCGAAAGGCCGGCGGGCCGTCCCCGTGGACGAGCGCGTTCGTCACCAACTCCGAGACCACCAGCAGGACGTCCTCGTGACGCCCTTGGTAGCCGCACTCACTCAGGACCGTTCCCGCCAGGCGGCGTGCCACCGTGATGCTGCCCATCTCCTCCGGCAGATCGGTGTTCACCTGGTAACGCTCGGCCTCCTCACTTTCCACGCCTCTACTCTCGGGGAGCCGCGCGGCTGGTCACGAGACGCAAGCGCTTCAGGGCGGCTGATGCACGTGTGGGACTCGGACTAGTGCAAACGCGTCAATCCAACAGCCCGTCCCGCCGGGCCAGCGCCACCGCCTCCAGCTTGGAGCGGGCGCCCAGCTTCTCCAGCACGTGCTGGACATGGTTGCGCGCCGTGTTGCGGGCCACGCCCAGCCGGGCGCTGATCTCGTACGTGCTGGCGCCCTCGGCCAGGAGCAGCAGCGTCTCGCGCTCGCGGGCCGTCAGCGCGGACCCCACGTGCCCGGCGCGGCCGGTCAGCCGGTCGAGCACCCCGGGCAGCAGCCCGGGCGCGAACACCACCCCTCCGGCGGCCACCTCCCGCACGGCCGACTCCAGCTCGCCCAGCCGCGACGACTTCACCACCAGCCCGGCCCCTCCGGCCGCCACCACCCGGGCGGCCACGGACGCGGTCGCCTCCCCGGTCAGCACCAGCACCCGTGCCCTGGGCGCCACCGCCGCGAGCCGCCCGATCGCGGCCACGCCGTCGCCGTCGGGCAGCCTGCGGTCGAGCACGACGACGTCGGGCTGGCACCTGCCGGTGTCGGCCAGCGCGGCCGCGATGGTGCCCGACTGGGCGACCACCTCGATGTCGGGGGCTCTGCCCAGGGCCAGGCCGATGGCCTCCGCGACCATGGCGTGATCTTCCACGAGAACCAGCCGGATCGGAGGGGCGGTCGGCATGGTGCGTTGTCCCTTGTGGTGTTGGCTGCGTGCCGGACGGCGCCTGCCGCGATCTCACCGGTCCAGGCGCCCAAGAGCAGTCTTGCACGTACGCCGCGTCGCCGCAGGGGGCCGTCGCACGTCGGGCGCGGGTGGGCCTGGGCCGCAGCGGGACCACAAAGTGCGGCATGGCGGGCAATTGACCCAGAACAGACCGGGGTATGACGTTGGTAGGGTTATCCGGAAATGTGCGGATCTGGACGGGTGGGATAGGTGGAGGTCGAACAAACAGCACTGCCGGGTATCGGGCTCAGACACGACTTCACCACCCGCAAAGGACAGCGGGTAGGCGTCGTGTCCCACCGCACCGGCCGCCGGGACCTGGTCATCTACGACAAGGAAGACCCGGACGCCGTCTGCCAGACGGTCAAGCTCAACGACGAGGAGGCCGACGCCCTGGCCGAGCTCCTGGGCGCCCCCCGGATCGTGGCCCGGCTCAACCAGCTGCACCAGCAGGTCGAGGGCCTGGTCAGCGTGCAGCTCCCCATCCCGGCCGGCTCCCCCTACGCGGGCCGCCCCATGGGTGAGGCCCGGGTGCGGACCCGCACGAGCGCCTCCATCGTCGCGGTGGTGCGCAGCGGCCAGGTGTTCGCCAGCCCCGGGCCCGACTTCCCCTTCAACGCCGGCGACATCGTGGTCGTCGTGGGCGGCGAGGAGAGCACCGCAGAGGTCGCCGACATCCTGGCGAACGGGTAGGGCCGCGGGTGCACCATACCGCGATCGTTTTTCTTGAGTTCGGTGCTGTCCTGCTCGGCCTGGGAATCCTGGGCGCCCTCGCGCTGCGCGGGGGCATCTCCCCCATCCCGCTGTACCTGATCGCCGGCCTGGCCTTCGGCACCGGCGGCGTGCTGCCGCTGGCCACGAGCACGGACTTCCTGGAGATCGGCTCCGAGCTGGGCGTGGTCCTGCTGCTGCTCACGCTGGGCCTCGAATACAACGCCGACGAGCTGGTCACGAGCCTGACGAGCAACGCCCGCGCGGGCATCGTGGACCTGGTGCTCAACGCCGCACCCGGCGCCATCTGCGCGTTACTGCTCGGCTGGGGCCCCGTAGCGGCCGTGGCCATGGCGGGCGTCACCTACGCCACCTCGTCGGGCATCACCGCCAAGGTGCTGTCCGACCTGGGGTGGATCGGTAACCGCGAGACCCCGACCGTGCTGTCGCTGCTGGTCTTCGAGGACCTGACGATGGCGGTCTACCTGCCTGTCCTGACCACCCTGCTGGCCGGGCTCAGCTTCGTGCAGGGTGCGGTCTCGGTGGGCATCGCGCTGCTGACGGTGAGCGTGGTGCTGGTCGTGGCGCTGCGCTTCGGGCGGTTCATCGAGGCGTTCGTCTCCAGCCCCAACTCCGAGGTGCTGCTGCTCAAGGTCGTCGGGCTGGCCCTGCTGGTCGCCGGTCTGGCGCAGCAGCTGCAGGTCTCGGCGGCGGTGGGCGCGTTCCTGGTGGGCATCGCGCTGTCGGGCCAGCTCGCCGAGGACGCGCACGCGTTGCTGGCGCCGCTGCGCGACCTGTTCGCCGCGGTGTTCTTCGTCTTCTTCGGCCTGCAGACCGATCCGGCGAAGATCCTGCCGGTGGCCGGGCTGGCCGCGCTGCTGGCCCTGGTCAGCATGATCACCAAGCTGCTGACCGGCATGTACGCGGCCAGACGAGCGGGCATCGCCAAGGCGGGCCAGGCGCGGGCGGGCATCGCGCTCATCCCGCGCGGCGAGTTCAACATCGTCATCGCGGGCCTGGCGGTGGGCGCGGGCGTGCATCCCGACCTCGGCGCGCTGGCGGCGGCGTACGTGCTCATCCTGGCGGCGTTCGGCCCCCTGGCGGCCAAGCTGGTGCAGCCCTTCATCACCGCCATCGCCAAGCGGGCCGCCTGAGGGGCGGCCGGATCCGCTAGTTTGTTCGCATGGCAGAGCGCAGGTACGGCGTCCAGGCGCCCCCGACGGAGACCACGATCAGGTCCGCCGACTGGGACGGCCGCGAGATCGACGGCGAGAGCCACCACCGGGTCCTGTTCCAGGACGTGGACATGACCGAGCTCGTCGACCGCGGCTCCTCGTTCGAGGAGTGCCAGTTCAGGAACGTGCGGTTCAACGTGTCGGTGCACGAGGACGCGCGCTTCGTCAACTGCACGTTCTCGCGCTGCTCGTTCTTCGACGCCACGTTCAGCGGCTGCAAGCTGACGGGCAGCATGTTCGACGGCTGCACGTTCGGGCTGCTGAAGGTGACGGGCGGCGACTGGTCCTACGCCGGGCTGCCCGGCGCCGACCTGCGCGGCAGCGCCTTCCACGGCACCCGGCTGCGCGAGGCCGACCTGACCGGGGCCCGGCTGGAGGGCGCCGAGCTGCGGCGGGCCGACCTGTCGGGGGCGTGGCTGCACGGGGCCGACCTGACGAGATGCGACCTGCGGGGCAGCGATCTGAGCACGCTCGACCCACGCGAGGTGACGCTCAAGGACGCGGTCATCGACGCGTTCCAGGCGACGGTGGTGGCGGGCACGCTGGGCTTCGACGTACGGGACTGACGACGACGGCCGCCGCTGACGGCCTCGCGGGTTCGCGGAGGGGTGCGATTGCAGCAGGATGTGCGTGTGCCGAACGCCGAACTCACCGCCGCCGAGCAGGCCGTGGCCGCCGCCGTCCGCCGCGGCCACGACGTGGACCTGCGCTCGGGCGATCCCGCGAGCGACTCGCCCGCCAACGCCGCCGCCTGGGGCGCCGGCCGCGCCGTACGGGCGGAGGTGCTGGCGGAGCTGCTGCTCGGCGAGTACACCGACCCGGCCGACAAGCCGGCCCTGCGGCTGTCGGGGGCCCGCGTCACCGGCCTGTTACACCTGGCCTTCGGCGAGATCGACCTGCCGGTCACGTTCCGCGACTGCTTCTTCGACCAGACCCCCGACCTGTACCAGGCGCGCACCCGCTTCCTCAGCTTCGCCGGCTCCACCCTGCCCGGCCTGATCGCCTCCAACCTCCAGGTCGAGGGCGACCTGCGGCTGACCGGCTGCCACGTCACCGGCGAGCTGCGCCTGCGCAGCGCCCGCATCAGCAGCAACTTCTCGCTGAACGGCGCGCGCCTGGAGCCCGCCGCCGGCAGCGCGCTCAACGCCGAGCACCTCGACGTCGGCAGCAACCTGCTGCTGCGCGACGGGTTCGCCTGCGACGGCGAGATCATCCTCACCGCGGCCAGGATCGGCGCCGCGGTGAACCTCGAAGGCGCCCGGCTCCGGGCCCCCGGCGGGCTGGCGTTCGGCGGGTCGAACCTGGTCGCCCAGGTGGGCCTGTTCGCGCGGGAGATGAGCGTGGAGGGCGAGTTCTCGCTGCGGTTCGCCCGCGTCTCCGGGCCGCTCACCCTGCGGCGCTCCGTGCTGCGCAACCCGGGCGGCCTGGCCCTGCACGGCGGCGGGCTGAACGCCGAGGCGGGGCTGTACCTGTCGCTGGTCGAGACCGAGGGCACGGTCTGGCTGGAGGGCGCCGCCGTCGGCCGCGCGCTCAACCTGGACGGCGCCCGCCTGCGCGCCCCCGGCGGCGTGGCGCTGCGGGGCGACCGCATCGCCGTGGACGGCGCGCTGCTGGCCCGCGAGGGCATGTCGGCCGAGGGCGAGATCAGCCTGACCGACTCCTCGGTGACCGGCCCCGCGCACTTCAAGGGCGCCACGCTGGTCAACCCCGGCGGCCCGGCCCTGTCGGCGAACGGCATCACGGTCGGCAAGGTGCTCAACCTGTGCGAGGGCTTCTCGGCGCAGGGCCGGATCCGGCTGACGTACGCGCAGATCGGCAGCCGCCTGTGCTTCGACGACGCCACGCTGGAGGCGCCGGGCGGCAAGGCGCTCACCTGCCGCCGGCTGGAGGCGCGGGAGCTGGCGATGCGGACGGCCAAGCCGGTGCGGGGCGCGGTCGACCTGCGGCACGCGCGCATCGGGGTGCTGCAGGACGACCCCGCGGTGTGGCCGGACGAGCAGTGCATGGACGGGCTGTCGTACGAGGTGCTGGAGCCCATGCTGCCGGCCGCCGAGCGGCTGGGCTGGCTGCGCCGCGACCCTGACGGTTACCTGCCGAACGCCTACGAGCAGCTCGCCGCGATGTACCGGCGGCTGGGCAGCGAGGCCGACGCCCGTGAAACGCTCCTGGCCGGGCAGCAGCAGCGCCGCGGCACCTTGCCGGGGTACGCCAGGTTCTGGGGGCTGCTGCAGGACGTCACCGTGGGGTACGGCTTCCGCCCGCTGCGGGCGGCCGGCTGGCTGGTGGCGCTGCTGGCGGTGGGCACCGTGGTGTTCGGGATGGCCGTGCCGCCGCCGCTGAAGCGCGGCGAGGCGCCGGAGTTCAACTCGTTCGTCTACAGCCTCGACCTGCTGCTGCCGATCATCGACTTCGGGCAGGAGAAGGCGTTCAACCCGGGCGGGGGCACGCAGTGGCTGGCGTACGGGCTGATCGCGGCGGGCTGGGTGCTGGCCACGACGATCGCCGCCGGGCTGACCCGCACGCTGCGCCGCGCCTGAGCACGCGTGCCTGGTTCGGGCGGCGTGCTCAGAGCAGCAGGTTGATGACGATCGTCAGCACCACCGACAGGACCAGCGATATGAGGATCATCGCCAGGCAGCCCATCCAGCCGCCCAGCGGTCTGACCTCCCAGTTCCCCCGCCTCATGCCGGTCCGCTACCCAAGCGGGCCCCTCTCAAGCGGGCCCCTCTCAAGCGGGCCCCTCTCAGGCGGGCCCCAGCAGCGGGCCTCAGCAGCGGGTTCAGGCGCTGACCGCGCGCAGGGCGCCCGGGTGGCGGCCGGTCAGGCGGTCGAGGGCGGCGGCCGTCTCGGCGTCGGCCGGCAGGTAGACGACGATCCGCTGGTCGTCGCCGAGCAGGTCGAGCGGCTCCCTGGCCAGCCGCAGCTCGCCGGCGCGCGGATGCGCCATGCGCTGCACGGGCGCCGCCCGCGGCGGCCCGGCGGCGGAGGCGGCCAGCCGCCCGGTGAACGCCTCACCCGCGGCGAACGAGAGCACGTCGACCAGCTCCCCCGCCCACACGTCGTCCGGCCCGGTCTCGTACCTGAGCGCGGCGGCCTGCTCGTCGGCCACCTTGTCCCAGTCGGGAAAGGCGATCCTGGCCCGCACGTCCACGAACACGTAGCGGGTCAGGTTCGGCGGCTCGCCGTCAAGCAGCCCGATGGGGCCGAAGAGCCGCTCGAAGCCGGTGGTGTGGGCGATGACCTCGCCCAGCCGGTTGAACAGCGCGGCGGGCGCGGGCTCGAGCCGGTCGAGCAGCGCGCGCACGGCCGGGCGCACGGTGCGGGCGGGCGCCTGCGTGGCGGCCGGGCACAGCGCGATGCCGCCACTGGCCACCTTGGCGAGGTTGCGCAGGTGCATGCGCTCGTCGGGCGTCATGCGCAGAGCGTCGGCCAGCGAGACGAGCACCTGCACCGACGGGTTGCGATCGCGGCCCTGCTCCAGCCTGGTCAGGTATTCGACGCTCACCCCCGCCACCGTGGCCAGCTCCGACCTGCGCAGCCCGGGGGTGCGCCGGCGCCCGCCGCCGGGCAGGCCCACGTCGGCCGGCTTGAGTGCTTCGCGGCGGGCGCGCAGGTAGGCGCCGAGCTCGTTCTCGCTCACGATGAGGATTTTACGGATCGTGCCCGCGCTTATCGTGGCCCTGCCGGGGCCAGTCTGAGCACGGCCTTCCTCGGCGCGCGGCGGCTCGGCAGGCTGGCGTCCATGACGAAGATGAGATTGGCGGTGATCTCGGGCAGCGTCCGCGAAGGACGTTACGGCCCCGGGATCGCCCGATGGTTCAGCGAGCAGGCGAGCACGCACGGGCTGTTCGACCTCGATGTGATCGACCCGGCCGGCACGGCCCTGCCCGCGGCGCTGCCGATCTCGCCGGAGCTGCTCCTCGACGTGGCCGGCCGGCCGGAGGAGATGCGCCGCCTGGCCGGGCGGCTGGAGCGGGCGGACGCGTTCGCCGTGGTGACGCCCGAGTACAACCACAGCTACCCCGCCGCGCTCAAGCACCTCATCGACTGGCACCTGACGCAGTGGCAGGCCAAGCCCGTGGCTCTGATCTCCTACGGCGGGCAGGGCGGCGGGATCCGCGCGGCCGAGCACCTGAGGCAGGTGTTCAACGAGCTGCACGCCGTGACGATCCGCAACTGGATCAGCTTCGACCAGCACTGGACCCGCTTCGACGCCGACGGCCGGCTCACCCGCGACGCCGAGGGCGCGCAGGCCGCGGCCAAATCCCTGCTGGACCAGCTCGGCTGGTGGAGCACCGCGCTGCGCCAGGCCAGGCTCGCCGTCCCCTACCAGGCGGCATGATGCGCTACAGGCTGCTGGGCCGCACCGGGCTGCGGGTCTCCGAGCTGTTCCTCGGCGCGATGACCTACCGCGAGGCCTCGCCCGAGGTGCGGCGCGTCTTCGACCTGTACGCCGAGTCCGGCGGCAACGTCGTGGACACGGCCTCGATGTACGGCGAGAGCGAGAGCGTGGTCGGCGAGCTCCTCCAGGGCCGCCGCGACCGCTTCGTCCTGGCCACCAAGTACACGCCCACCCGTGACCGCACCGACCTCAACGCCGCCGGCAACCACCGCAAGAACCTCGTCCTGTCGCTGGAACAGAGCCTGCGGCGGCTGCGTACCGACTACATCGACCTGTTCTGGGTGCACGTGTGGGACCGGCACACCCCGATCGAGGAGACGATGCGGGCGCTGGACGACGTGGTCCGGTCGGGGAAGGTGCTCTACGTGGGCATCTCCGACGCGCCGGCGTGGGTGGTGAGCCGGGCCGACATGCTGGCGCAGTGGCGGGGGTGGACGCCGTTCGCGGGGTTGCAGGTGCCGTACAACCTGCTCAGGCGCGACATCGAGCGGGAGCTGCTGCCGATGGCGCGGGCGCTCGGCATCAGCGTGGCGGCGTGGGGGGTGCTCGCGCACGGCGTGCTGTCCGGCCGGTACGCCGAGCCGGGCGCGGCGGCCTCGCGCGTCTCGCCCGAGTCGATCAGCGAGCGGGACCGGGCCGCGGTGCGCGCCGTGCTGGAGGTGGCGGGCGAGCTCGGCGTCACGGCCTCGCAGGTGGCGATCGGGTGGGCGCTGCGGCGCGGCGTGCATCCGATCCTCGGGACGAGCAGCGCCGAGCAGCTCAAGGACGACCTGGGGGCCTCGGACGCGGCCCGGGCGCTGCCGGAGGAGGCTCTGCGGCGGCTGGAGTCGGCGGTGGAGTTCGATCTGGGCTTCCCCGGCGACTTCGTCGGCGAGGTGGACCGCAGCCCGGACATCTACGGCGACGCCCTGCCCCGCCTCGACGGCCGCTGACTCCCGGGGCGGGTGGTCAGCAGAGGGCCATGGCCGTCTGCCACAGGCCCGGCAGTGCCGCGAGGACCCGGTCCCCGCGGCGCCGCCGGGCGGCGAACGTCTCCGCGCCCAGGTCGGCCAGCAGCTCGTGGAACTCGTCCGCGTACTCGGCGGGCAGGCCGGCCGCCTCCCGCTTGGCCATGCACCGCGCGTACGTGGCCACCATCCAGAAGACCGCCTCCCTGTGCAGGCCCCGCTCGATGAGCTCCATGCTGCCGTCGATGGCGGCCGGACGGGCGGCGGCGGAGATGTCGGAGTCGAAGCGGTAGCCGGGCGCCCGCACCGGGGCGGTCGCGTCGAACGCCTTGCCCAGCGCCGCCAGGTGCCGCCGCACCTGGCCGGCGCCGAGGCCGGCGCAGCCGAGCAGGTCGAGCAGGTGCTCGTGGAAGTCGAGCCGCCCGTGCTCGGCGAGCAGGTCGCGCACGGCCGCGTACCGGCGGCGGACGGTGGGGTTGCGCAGCCCGGCCACGAGCAGCACGTGCGCGGTCACCCCCGTGCCGAACAGCCAGGCGGCGACCTGGTCGGGCAGCGGCGCGGACTCGTCCATGCCGTTGATCCACCCCCGCACCCGGTCCATGGCGTTGGTGCAGCGCGCGAGGATCCAGGGCCGTTCGGCGAAGTCGCGGGAGACGACCCGCTGGAGCTCGGTCAGCCGTCCGGACGGGTCGGCCAGCACGCAGGGCAGGTGGAAGCTGCCCGCCAGGTGGTAGTCGCTGAGCACCTCGTGCGAGGAGCCGAGCGGGGCCGTGGAGGAGACCTCCAGCAGCACTCCCTTGTACGGAAATTTCCCCAGATGCGCGGCCGGCTCCGTGACCACCATGACGTCCACGTCGGACGTCGGCGCCAGCTCGTCCTCCGGGCCGGCCCACAACGCCGACCCGGTCAGGAACGCCCCGTCGAACCCGGGCAGCCCGGCGCCCTCTTCCCGCACCCACTCCCGTGCGACCTGCCTGGCCTGCTCAATCCGCATTCACTTCCTCCCGATCGGGCCTCCGGCGCGCGTTCCTGAACAGCAGGAACGCGCCCAGCACCACCAGCACCGCCAGCCCGCCCCAGATCCAGCCGGGAACCCCGGCCGGCTCCGCGGACCGCCCCGCGGCCGGCTCCGCGACCGCCGCGGAAGGCCGGCCGGCCTCCGTGACTGACGGTGCGCCGGACGGTGTCACCGCCGCCGGGCCGCCGGCCGAGGCCGAGGCCGATGCCGAAGATGATCCTTTCACGCTGAAGGGAATTTCGCCCTCAATGGGATGTCCGTCGGAGGAAACGACACGCCAGGCGATCGCGTACGAGCCGGGCGTGAGCGGCTCCGGCACAGCGGTGGACACCAGCGGCCCGTCGAGCCGGGGCTCGCCGAGCGCGACCTCCTTGCCGGTCGCGTCGTGCAGCACGACGAACGGGAACTTCACGCTCGCGCTGAACTCGAGCTCGATCTCCTCGATCGAACTGACCTCCGCGTTCTTGGCCGGCGAGCTGCGCTTGAGCGTGTCGTGGGCAAAGGCGGGCGAAGCGGGCAGAGCAAGCATCAGCGCGCAGGCGAGCGCGGCTGTGGCGGCCTTGCGGAAAAGTGCCATGACGGGTCTCCGAATGATCTTCCGGACGACCGCGCCCGTGGCGCCGGACGTCCGGACACAGGCAAGGGCGAAGGGAACGGCGGCCACCGCGCGGAGGGCGGCGAAGCCGCTCAGGACGTGCCGCGACGCACGCGAAGGAGCGATCGCGACGCACGCGAAGGGGATCGCGAAGCACGCGAAGGGGATCGCGAAGCACGCGAAGGGGATCGCGACACAGGTCGAGGGCGTCAGTGACGTGGTGCCGCGGGTGGCCCTCGCCTGCTGATCGTGCCCGGGACCATCCGGCCCAAGCTCACGAGAGCGCCGGGCGTCGCCGGTCGCCACCCGAGCGGCGGCTCCCCCGCCCCGTCCTCCACGGGAGCGATGACGAGCAGCCGCACGGCCGGGCGTGGCGCGCCGTACAGGCGGATCATCAGCCACAACGCGCTCTCACCGCGATGCAGCCACCACGCCGTCAGCCCCGCCACCACGAGGTGGACCAGCACCATGCCGGGCGCGGGATGCCCATGTGCGGGATCGGCCGCCGGGCCGGGCGCGAGCCGTTCGAAGAGCTGGTGCAGCACCGTCTGGGTGCCGGCGGTCGCGGCGAGCACCGCCGCGAGCCCGCGCTCGCGGCCGTCGATCAGGTACGCCAGCCCGAACGCGGCCAGCACCCCGGCCAGGTAGACGCCGAACGGCACGAGACCCCCGCCGCCCAGCGCGTGCCCGCCCGCCGACACGGCGCCGCAGACCGTCGCGAACACGACGGCCCTCGACAGCCGCAGCGCCACAGACGCCACCGGGGTCGCCACCGGGGACGCCGCTGCGGGCGCCTCCGAGGCTCCCGGATGCGGGGCGAAGGGTGACAGGGTGGACACAGCCGACATCTTTTCACAAGGTTTCGCGCCCGCTGAGGTTCGAAACGCGTGTGCGGGGGCAGCGGACTTCGATGGACATCGCCACAAGCGCCGGCCAGGACCTGGAACGCACGGTCCGCCACGAGCTGATGGACGCGGGCTTCACCGTCGAGCCGTCGCTGATGTCCGCCGACGGCGGGCTCGGAGTCTGGCACGACCCCACACGCGGGGTGGTCGTCACCTGGGGCACCTCGGCCGACCAGCTCGTCCGGCACGCGACCATCCGCTCCGCGGTCCTGCTCGCGCTGCGGACGGTGCTGATCGAGGCGGGTCATCAGGTCAGGGAGGACTTCAACGGCCTGGAGCTGGTCGTCACGGCCTGAACCCGCACTCGTCACGGTCCCGCGGTCGTCACGACCTGGCCGCGCGCAGCGGGCGGCCCGCCTCGTGCAGGTGGCGCAGGGCCTGCCCCCATGACTCCAGCAGGCCGCACTCGACGTAGTCGACGCCGAGCGAGGCGCAGTAGTCGCGCACGATGGGCTGGGCCTTGCGCAGGTTCGCGGTGGGCATGCTGGGGAACAGGTGGTGCTCGATCTGGAAGTTCAGGCCGCCGAGCGCGGTGTTGACCAGGCGTCCGCCGCGCACGTTGCGGGAGGTCAGCACCTGCTTGCGGAGGAAGTCCAGCTCGTCCTCGGCGGTGAGGACCGGCATGCCCTTGTGGTTGGGCGCGAACGTGCAGCCGAGGTAGACGCCGTAGGCGGCCTGGTGCACGGCCACGAACAGCAGCGCCATCGGCGGCGGCAGCACCACGAAGATCGCCGCCAGGTACGCCACCACGTGCGCGGCCAGCAGCGCGCCCTCGGTCCCCCGGTGCTTCAGCGACGGGCGGCGCAGCGCGCGGAAGCTCGACACCTTGAGGTTCACGCCTTCGAGCGTGAGCAGGGGGAAGAACAGGAACGCCTGCCAGCGGCCGACGAACCGGGGCAGCCCCCGGCTGGCCTCGGCCTGCCGCTGGGACCAGATGAGGACGTCGGGCGCCACGTCGGGGTCGTGGTCCTCGTGGTTGGGGTTGGCGTGGTGGCGGGTGTGCTTGTCCATCCACCAGCCGTAGCTGAGCCCGACGGCCAGGTTGCCGACGATCAGCCCGGCGATCCTGCTGACGCGCCGTGAGCGGGTGATCTGCCCGTGCGCCAGGTCGTGGGCCAGCAGCGTGACCTGGGCGAACGCCACCGCCATCAGCACCGCGACGCCGAGCTGCCACCAGGAGTCGCCGAGCGCGGCGAACAGCGCCCACGTGCCCCCGAACAGGGCGGCCACCAGGCCGATCCGCATCGCGTAGTAGCCGGGCCGCTTGTCGAGCAGCCCGGCCTCGGCGACGCGGCGCGAGAGCCGCGCGAAGTCACTTCCCCGTCGGGTGCCCCGCCGTTCCGGGGCCGGGTGGGAGGTCTCTGCCACAGTCACGTTTCGTCTCCGATGCCGAGGAGGGGATGATCTCTCCTCAGCATCGCGAGCGACGGTGGCCCGGCGGACCCCCGCTGTCACCCGTCCTGCCGGTAGGGCAGGCCCTACCAGGAGCCCGCCCTTGGGCGTCCCCGCCGCCTGGGGGATCGGGCCGGCCCATCGCACTCAGCGTGGCACTGGACGACGACTCTCTCACCTGGTGGGGAATGGCGGGCGGCGGGGGCGCCGGCTCAGGCGAGCTGCAGGGCGGGCATCGGCTCCGGCGCCGCGGCCTCGCCGTGGACGTGCAACTCCGGGCGGAAGGCGGCCAGGTACGCCTCCCGGTCGCGGAAGGTCGCGGCCAGCGCGTCGCCGTAGTCGATGAGCTGGCGGTGGGCGTGCCTGCGCGGCTCGTACCGGGCGTGGAGCAGCCGGTCGAGCAGCACAGGGTCGTCACCCGCGGCGCAGATGACGTCCGCCAGGATCTCGGCGTCGTGCAGCGTGTAGCTCATGCCCATGCCGGTCATCGGGTGGCAGGCGAACGCCGCCGAGCCGAGCAGGGCGGCGTTGCCCTTGTGGTACGCCTCCACGCGCAGCGACGAGACCTTGATCCGCTGCCAGGTGGCGGGCTGCAGGAAGTCGAACGCGTCCGAGCTCTCGGTCACGAACTTCTTCAGCTCGTCGATCAGTGCGGGGATGCCGTCCTGGAAGATCTCCTTGTCGTCCTCGGGCGGCAGGCCGACGAACACGCGGGCCTGGTCCCTGCTGATCGGATAGAGGTAGGTGAGCCAGCCCTCGGAGCTGAAGTACAGCCGGTTGAGCTGGGCGACGCTGGCGCTCAGCGGCACGGTCGCCACCCGCATGAGCAGCCGCTCGTACGGCATCGTCACCTGCTCGATGCCCAGCGCCTGCCGCACGGCGGACTTGGTGCCGTCGGCGCCGATCACCACCCCGGCCCGCAACCGCCTCCCGTCCAGCAGCATGAGCTCCTCAACGCGGTCCTCGCCCACCGCGATGTCCGCGATGCTGGCGTCGAACCAGAACTCGACGCCCTGCATCGCGCAGGAGGTGTAGATGAGCTCGACCAGCTCCCGGTAGGGACGGATGAGGAAGCCGCCGTCGGGGAAGCGGCACTCCTTGATGGGGTCGCCATCGTGGTAGTAGCGGATGATGTCGCGTCGCAAACCATGGCGTTCGACGAGGTCGGCCAGCCCGTGCCGGGCCAGCACCCGCAGGCCGGGGGGCTTGAGGAAGTCGGCGCCCGCGCTCGGGACCGAGGGTCCCTGCTCGATGACGACGACGTTCAGGCCACGGCGGCCCAGCAGCAAGGCCAGGAAGCAGCCGCCCAGCCCGGCGCCGACGATGGCTACGTCGCACGATGTGGTTGCCATGACGAGAGCCCTTCTAATGGTTGAACTAGTTCGTATGCCCGCGGGTGCCGGCGAGGGGGCCGGGTTCGGCCGATCGCGGCCGCGGGACCGGGTCCATGTAGGGGTCTGCGGGGGGTGTGCGGGTCTCGACTGGCAGCAGCGCGTCGGCCTCCGCCGCCACGGTGGCGAGGGTCATGCGCAGCTCGAGCAGCAGCCGGCGGGGCACCTTGACCATGACGTCGTCCGGATCCGGTCGCATCCGGGTGATCTTGGTCAGGGCGAGTGCTCCGATCAGCACAGAGATGGCCACGCACAGGGCGAGCGCGCCGGCCAGGCCCGCGAAGGGGCCGGTCATGAACGGGTGGTCGATCACGACGGACACGACCGCGATGCCGACGGCGCCGCCGACCATGCGGGCCATGGTGGCCGCGCCGACGGCGGAGGCGTACTGGTGGGGGCGGGCGGCCAGGGTGGTGGCGACGGAGGTGCCGGGCGCGAGCGCGCCGACCCCCACGCCGACCACGACGCTGGCGACCAGGCCCCACACGGTGGGGCCCGCCTGCGTCAGCACGAGCACGCAGGCGCCGCCGCACAGCAGCGAGCCGGCGTAGATGAGGCCGTACGCGCCGACCCGTTTGACGACCTTTCCGGCCAGGAAGCTCGTCACGACGACGGCCACCGACGTGGGGGTCAGCCACATGGCGACTTCGAGCATGGGGTAGCCGAGGTGCAGCAGGTACAGCGGCTGCACGGTGAGCAGCCCGTACGACAGCGCGCCGAACCCCCAGGTGGCCAGCCAGCCCCAGACGAACCGGGGCCGCCTCCACAGGGCCAGGTCGATCGCGGGCAGGCGGTGGTGCCTGGCCTGCGCGAGCGCGCCGCCGAGCAGGGCCAGCGCGGCCAGCGCCAGCCACACCACGTCCATGCCCCAGGCCATGGCCTTGGAGATGGCCAGGACCACGACGGCGATCCCGGCGGCCAGCAGCCAGGCGCCGAGCATGTCCGGCATGCCCTTGGCGGGGGTGCGCCGGCCGGACGGGAGCGCCACGCACGCGACGAGCAGCGCCACTCCGATGATGACGTCGGGGACGAACAGCGCCCGCCAGCCGACGGTGGCGGCCAGCCAGCCGCCGCCCGCCTGCATGAGCAGGCAGCCCAGCCCGGAGGCGGAGCTCCACAGCGCGATCGCGCCGCGGCGCTGTGACTCGGGCAGCTCGCCGAGCAGCAGCCCGAGGCTGGCCGGGATCATCGCCGCGGCTCCGGCGCCCTGCACGGCCCGTGCGGCCAGCACGTACGACCAGGGCTCCACGGTGACGGTGGCGATCCCGCCCAGCACGAAGACCACGAGCCCGACCGCGAGCACGCGGCGGCGCCCGAACAGGTCGGCCCAGCGGCCGGCGGTGGCCAGCAGGGCCGCGATCGGGATGAACGCCGCGCTGGTCAGCCAGACCAGGTCACCCAGCGGCATGCCGGCGCCGGAGGGTGTGTACCGCAGCACTCCCACTGCCAGGGTGGTGGCCGTGGTGTCGGCCATCACCGTCAACATGACACCCGCACCGACCAGGCGCAGCATCACACCGTGACGCCGGTCCGCGCCGGTCGTGCCCGTCCCCCGGACGGCCGCTGGTGACGAACGCACGTGTCCTCCTATGAAGGTTCCCGCCTCGCGCACCCTCCGGCGGTGCTCGGTGCGGAGCTGACGTGGGGGTCTGGCGAAGTACCGTGGTCAGGCGCCGTAGCGGCCGGGCGAGATGATGCCGTCCGGGTCGAGCGCCGTCTTGAGCCTGTGCAGCATGCCGAGGCCCGCGGTGCTGGTCTCGGACCAGACGTCGGCGGCGGCGTGGTCGATGTCGGAGCGGTAGATGGCGCAGCCGTGCCCGCGCAGCAGGCAGTTGCCGTCGTTGCGGAGCTGGTGCGCGCGGTACGGGGCGTCGGGCGCGCCGCGTTCAAAGAAGATCTGGATGACGCCGTTGGCCATGTGCTTGCCGACCAGGTTCCACTCCACCATGAGGGCGGTGGTGTGGTGGTTGACGGCGCCCTGCATGGCGGCGAGGATCTGGTCGGTCCTGCGGGCGTGCATGGGCATCAGCGGCAGCAGCGCCAGGAAGCCCATCGCGCCCTCGTCGATCCGGTCGCACGACGTCACGCCGAGCGCGTTGTGCACGCCGCGGCAGGTGGGGATGCCCTGCGCCATGAGCGCCCGGGGGTGGAGCGGGTCCTCGGGGCCGACCTCGGCCGCGTCCACCACGCGCAGCGCCTCGGCGCCCTCGACCTCGATGAGCGCCTTGCGCAGCAGCTCCTCGGCCAGCTCGACCGTGGCGTCGCTGCCCATGAGCGGCCCGAGGATGGTGAACAGGCCCGGGTCCACGCCGGCGGGCAGCATCCAGTCGCCGTGGTCGGGCACGAGCGACAGCTCGCGCACCCGCAGCAGCCCGTCGGCCGGGTTGCCGCGGCGCAGGAAGTCGGTGACCGCGCCGAGCGCCACGCCGACCTGGTCGCGCGGCATCCGGCCGTGCACGAGCCCGATGGTCTCCGGGCGCGGCACGAGCGAGACGGCCATGGCGGTGACGATGCCCAGGTTGTGCTGGACGAACGTCTGCGTCAGGTCGGGCCCGGCGACCCGGCCGTGGTAGCGCCCCGCCGGGTCCAGCCCGCCGGTGGTGACCACGCTGCCGTCGGCCAGCACGGCCTCCAGGCCCGCCACGTCGTGGACGCGGGAGCGGACGCAGCCGTCGCCGCGGTCGAGGGCGTTGCCGAGGACCGAGGTGTCGGCGCACGAGGCGGTGACGTTGAGCATCCACGGGGTGTCGCGCAGCACCGCGGCGAGCTGCCGCTGGGTGACGCCCGGCTCGACGACCGCGAAGCCGGCCTCCAGGTCGAGACCGCGGATGCGGTTCATGCCGCCGAGGTCCACGACCACGTTGTCGTCGGTGACCGGCACGGCCGAGCCCATGCCCCAGTTCCTGCCCGTGCTGATGGGATAGAGGCGGCGGCGGTCGGCCATGGCCTGCCGTACGAGTGTGCGTACCTCGTCCAGGCTGCGCGGCGTCTCGACGCCCGCCACGGAGCGCGGCTGGTGGCCCCCGACGTCACGCGACCTCAGCTCGGGTCGCGATAGTCCCTGCATGACTCTCCTCAAGGGGTGAGATTCGCTCTTCCGGCTCCCTGCGTCGGAGCCGCTGTGGGGGCACACGTCAGACGGTGTGCTGGAGCAGGTCGTCGATCGACCCGATGGCCTGGTTGGACAGCTCCCTGATGCCGAGCAGGCGCTGCTCGACGTGGACGTTCTCCTCCGGCGGCGCCTCGGGGAGCGGGGCGGTGCCGGGGAAGTCGAGCGTGCCGCGGGGCGCGCTCTGCGCGGGCACCTCGTGCAGGCTGTACGGGTGGCGCCGGACGTGGTCGGCGCGCTCGTGACGGGAGCGGGCGGGCAGGTGCGGGGGGGTTCGCATGACGGGAGCTCTCCTACCGGGCTGGAACGGGGTTTTCCTGGCGACCGCTCGCCGTTGAGCGGCTGGTGGTCAGCGCGCACCCTCCTCGGTCTCCTCGAAGCCGGGGTAACCGGCCCGTGGAGCGACGGCCGCAGGGGCGGCTCGTGGCACACCGTGGTTGATGACGCTCGCGGCGATGCGGCGCTCCGCCAGCCCCATGTGGGGACGGCCGGCACCGGTGGAGCCCGGCCGGGCGCCGGCCGAGCCTGTGATCATGGAGCTGGCGTGCACCCAGCGGCGCGACTCGGCCAGCACCTCACGCTGCGCGCGGGCCAGGTCCGAGTGCCGCGCGTAGTGCTCGCAGACCGCCCGCGCCAGCACCCGTGCCATCACGAGGTGCTCCTGGCAGGCGCCCGCGATCTTCGCTTCCAGGCCGATGACCTGGGCGAGGAGCAGTTGCAGGTGCGGCAGGGCCGAGCTGCGCTCGAACCCGTCGAGCTCGGCCAGCCGCTCCGGCCAGCGCAGCCGCCGCTCGATCGAGGCGCACACGCCGCTCACCACCTGGGCGGCGGGCTCGTCGTCCGGGGCGCGGCCGTCGAGCTGGACGGCGCGCTGCGCGGTCGGCCCGAAGTCCGTGAGCCGGCGCAGCCCGCTCTGCAGCAGGCGGATCCGGTTGTGCAGGCACGCGGCGCTCCAGCCGAGCACCAGCAGGCGGTCGGCGTCGGCCTCGCAGTGCCAGCCGACCAGTGCCACCTCGCGGGCCATGCGGTGGTGCAGCACCCATGACTCCTGCTCGCCCACGGGCGCGGGCGTGTCGATCCATACCTGCAGCCCGCCGGGGGGCAGCTCCGCGACCCCGACGTCCATGCCCTCGGGCGCGACCCTGGCACAGATCCGCCGTACGACGCGTTGCTGAGCGACTGTCTCCGGCGCCATGGGCGCCGGGCCTGGCAGCACGCGTTCCGGGGCGACTCTCGCCCTCGGCTCGATGCTCATCTGGGGCCACCTCCCGACCCGACCTACGTAAATTGACACTTAATAGTGCCGTCCCGATCGTCGTTATGCGGGGGTTTTCTGTCAACTCCCACTTAACGCAACCGGTATGGATCGCTGGCGGCCCGTGGAGGCCGCAACGTCGACCCGCGACTTCCCGCAGGTGAATACGCGGTTACGGGGCGTGGATGATCTAGAGTCCGAACGGTGCGGCAGATCGTGGACGACAGGCGAGGAGCGGGCCCGTGCCGGTGATCCGTGCCATGGTCGCGGCCCTGTCGGTGGCCGCCGGGCTGCCCGCGTACCACGATCCGGCGCAGGCCGGAGGCGATTACTGCGTGCTACCTGATCGCCCCATTCAGTCCGGCCCTTACCTCGTCGCCACTGCTTCCTTCCTAGACTGGATTCATCCGAATCCGCCGCCGGCCGAACCGGAGCCGGAGGGCGCGGAGCGGCTCGACTTCGCCGGGTTCCCGAACGTGTCGGCCCTCGACGTGACCGGCCCCCGCGGCCGTCCCGAGACGAAGGTGATCGCCACCTACACCACGAACGTGGACAAGGTCGTCACCCTCACCAACGACGCCGCCGTCTCGCTGGACGGCGGGCGCACCTTCGGCCCGCCCAGCCAGACGCCGCTGCGGGAGTCGCCGATCGAGCTGCACGACGGCCGGTTCTTCGCCACGGAGTACTACCCGGCCAGGACAGGCCCGCACACGGCCCGCCTGGGCGTGCTCACCTCGTCCACGCTGGAGGACGGCGAGAGCTGGCTGCGCTCGGAGGCCGTCCTGACCACGCCCGGCGACCTGCTGCACGGCGGGGCCGCGCACGGGACGCCGATCCAGCTCGCCGACGGGACGATCCTCATCACGGTCTACGCCCGCTACAGCGACACCGGGGCGTACCGGTCGGAGGTGTACGCCAGCCACGACGGCGGGCGCACGTTCGAGCGGCGCGGGGTGATCGCCGTGCCCGAGCCCGGGTTCGCCTACAACGAGGCGGCGGTCGAGCAGGCGGTGGACGGCAGCCTGGTGGCGGTGCTGCGCCGCGACGGCGGCAGGTACTCCACGCTGCACCAGAGCCGCTCCGGCGACGGCGGGCACACCTGGGAGCCGGTGCGGGAGCTGCGCCTGTCCGGCTACGACTGCGTGGTGCGCGGGGTGGCGCCCCGGCTGCTGCTGATGCCCGGCGGCGCGCTCGTGCTGAGCGCGGGGCGGCCGGACAACTGGCTCACGGTCTCGCCCGACGGGCTCGGGCACGAGTGGCTGGAGCCGCGGGTGACCTACCACAACCGCGACGGCATCGTGGACGTGCGCGGCTCCTCCGGCTACACGGGGCTGGCCGCCGTCGGCCCGCACCGCTTCATCCAGGTGTTCGACAACTGCAAGCTGGCCGGGGTGCGGCCGGACGGGCTGCTCGACGAGACGGCGTGCCCGGCCCACGGGCGCTTCGAGTACGGCGGCCGGTACGCGGTCAAGCGCCTGCTGTTCGACGTCGCCACCCCCGGCGTCCGGCTGGACCTGGCCGCGCTGCGCCGGCGCGGCGACCTGCGCGTCTCCACCGACATGCGCTGGACGAGCCCCCGGCGGCCGAGGACGCGCCCCGGCGGCGCGCTGGACGGCAGCACGGGCTACTGGTCCAGCGCCGTCGCCCGGGGCAGGGGCCGCTACGAGCTGCACCTCGACCGGCCGTACCCGCTGGCCAGGATCGGCCTGAGCCTGCGCCCCGGGCAGCCGGCGAGCGCGCGCGTGTACGTGTCGGGCAACGGCCGCTCCTGGGGCGAGCCGGTCGTGACGATCAAGGACAGGGTCGATCACGCGCTGCGCTACGACGAGATCGGCCGCACCGCCCGGCACGTCAGGATCGTCGTCGAGCCCGCGGCGGGGTGCGATCCGGAAATAGGCCACAAGTGCGCCGTGCTGAACGAGGTCGAGCTCTTTTCATGAATGCCCCGCGACCCTGAACGAGAAAGTTTTCTGCCAGTTCGGGGACGTTGTCAGGCCGGGGAATTCGAAACGCCCGCGGGGGCCCGCTCCCGGTACCCCCGCGCGGCTCCTTCGAGCCCTTACCGCCCCGGCGGCATGTCGCCGCGACGGCCGAAGGGCATGTCCTTCTCGTCCCTGGTCACGCCTTCCTCGTCGATCTCCACCCGCTCCTTGCGGACCTTGCCCTCGACGGTCTCCTCGTGCTGGACGTCCTGCTTGCGCACGTGGATGCGCTCGACCGGCTTGGTCTCCTTGCCGACGACGGCGCGCTCCTCGTGCAGGATCATCTCGCGGTCCTCGGCCTGGATCTCGTGCGCCCCGGCGATCTGGCCCTCGCGGATGGGCTCGCGCTCGATCACGACCTCTTCGTGCGAGAGCGGGATCGTCTGCTGGACGTCCTCGGTCTCGACGTACTTGTGCAGGCGTACGCGGCCTGCCTCCCTGCTCTCCTTGCCGATGTGCAGCTGCTCCTCCGACCGCGTCATCTCGATGTCGCGATCCTCGGTCACGCCGCCGGGCATCGCGCCGGCCATGCCGGCGCGTTCGCCGGTCAGCCCGGCCCGCTCGCCGGCCATCCCCGTACGGTCACCGGCCATGCCAGCGCCGGTGCCGGTGCCGGTCAGGCCGTTGCGCTCGCGCTCCCCCGTTACCGGGCCCCGTGTGCGGGCCTCGCCGGTGCGCTGGCGCGGGATGTCGGTCGGCTGCATGCCGTAGTAGCGGTAGAGGTCGGCCTCCTCGCTCAGAGACAGGCGGTCGTCCACGTCGATGTTCGGCGCGCCCTTGATCATCTCTTTGTCGAAGGGGACCCGGATCTCGTCTCCCGAGCGGCGGGCGTTGGCCAGCGGGACGAAGGTCTGCTTCATCCCGAAGAACCCCGTGCGTACGGTCACCCACTCCGGCTCGCCCGAGTGATCGTTGAGGTAGATCTGGCCCACCTTTCCGATCGACTGTCCGTCCGACCCCACCACGTGGCATTCGAGTAGGTTGCGGATCTCTGTTTGCATAGCCACAACGATCCCCCCGATGTGTCCGTCCTGGTTCAAAAGGGACAAATACCCTAAATCGCCACATATCCACACAAGGGTGGGGCACGTTTCGCTCTATTTCACGAAACGGTCCCGGATCTGCTTGAGGCTCAGCTCTCCTGAGCCTTCTCCAGGGCGTCCAAGTGTTGTTGCAGGGACTGCTGAGCCGAGCCGGCCAGCGCCTTCACCGTCTGGTTCGAGCCCTTGGAGACCTCCGTCCTGGTGGCCGCCAGCGCCTCCTTGTGCGCCTTGATCATGCCGGACAGGAAGTCCTCGTCGAAGTCCTGCCCCGAGGAGTTGCGCAGCCGCACCACCTCGGCCCGCTGCGCCTTGCTCGGGGAGGTGGGCAACTGGATGCCCAGTTGCGTGGCCGCCTGGGTGACCTTGGAGCCCAGCTTGGTGTGGTCCTGGACGAGCATCTTGCCGACGGCCTTGACCTGTTTGGTGGTGCCCTTGCCCATCGCCAGCCGGCCCGCCTGCACCTCGGACAGGTTGCCCTGGTGGATGGTCCGCATCCAGGTCCTGTCCTGTTCGGACGGCTCGGTGTCGGTCCGCGCGGGCACCGCCGCGGTGTTCGGCGCCACGTCGGTGGAGCAGCCGGTGAGGAGGGCCAGCGTCGCGGCGGCCAGCGGCAGGGTCAGACTCGTGCGCATGAGGATTCCTAGGACAAGGTGATACGTCTCCGATACAGAGCGTAACCATCATGGAGTCGATGGCCCGGCATTCGCCCTGCTCAGGCGCGTCAGACCACCGGCCGCCAGCCCCTGCCGGGCCGCCGGGAGCGGTTTCACGGGCCGCGGTAGCCGGGCGGTGGCTCGTCGGCCGCGTAGGCGTTCGGCTCGCGGCCCGTGAGGAACGTGCGCAGCACCTCGAGGTAGGCGTCGGTGCGGCCGGGAGGGGCGCCGTCGCCGACGTAGGCGAGGCGGGTGTTCGGGAGCGCGCGGCGGTAGGCGGTGGCCTCCGACCAGGGCTCGGCGTCGCAGGCGCCCTTGACGATCAGCACGGGCACGGCGATCCGCACCAGGTCGTTCCTGAGCGAGGCGGGCGTGGCGCGCCCCGCCAGGGCGACGTACCCCCCGAGGCCGGGAGCGGGCGGGGAGGCGGGGCACGCCGGTGCGGCCTGGCGGCGGAGGAGCAGCGCGAGGTGCGCGTCGAGTTCGCGGTCGCCGGCGAACGTGCGGGCGGTGGCCGGGTCCACGCGCAGCAGCGCCGAGACCGCCAGCGTGCGGGGGTGCGGCAGCGCGGCGGGACCCAGGGGCACGGCCGAGGCGGCCAGGCGGGACGAGGCGCGTGCGGAGGTGAGGCCGGCCGGCGAGTACAGGACCGCTCTGGCCACCCGGTCGGGGTGCGCCGCCAGGTACGCGGCGGCGAGCTGCGCCCCGTGGTCGCGGGCCACGAGGTTGAGGCGCTCGGCGCGTACGGTCCGCCGGATCGCCTCCAGGTCCGCCACGTCCCGCGCCAGGCCGTAGCCCCGGGGATCGTCCAGCCGGTCCGAACGCCCGGCCCCGAGCTGGTCGTACACGTACACCTGGAAGCCCGCGGACGCGAGCCGCCCGTAGAACGCCGCGTCCCCCTCCAGGTCCCCCACCCCCGGGCCGCCGTGCAGGAAGACGACCGGCTGGGCCCGGGTGACCCGCTCGGGCGCGATCCGCACGTACGCCAGCCGCGACCCCGTGGACAACCGCCACTCGCGCTGCCCCTTCACCTCGGCAGGGGCGGGCGGCTCCGCGAGAGGGCTGAGCGTGGCCACGGAGACCTGCCAGACCACCAGCGCCTCCACCCCCAGCACCACAGCCGCCCGTGACCAGCGCCCCCACGCCACCTGTGGCCTGGGCACGCACAGGAGCAGCCCGAGGAAGAGCACCGACGCGAACACCGCCAGCCCCACCACGGCGAACACGTTCGGACCGGCGCCCACCAGGGCCATCCCGGCCAGCGCGGCCAGCCCCGCGACCGGCGACAGCGCCACCACCAGCCCGCCCGCCACCACCCGCCCGGCCAGCCGCCGGAGTCGGCGTCCAAGCCTCCGCCCTGTCCCGTGCCCTGTCCCGTGCCCTGTCCCGTGCCCTGTCCCGTGCCCGGCCCCGTGCCCTGTCCCGTGCCCGGCCCCGTGCCCGGTTTTGCGCCCGGCAGGGGGCCGCACGGCCGGATGCCCGGCCCCGCCGTCGGCCCTGTGTTCGGTCCTGCGTTCGGCGTTGGAAGCCACGAAAGGGACGTTAGTGCACACTCCCCGCCCGGGTCAGGGAAGTGACCGACCCAGGCGCAACCGGATGCGGTCGCCCCGCTGCACGGACTCGCGCACGGTCCACACGCGCTCGTCGATGACCGTGCCCCTGGCCGTCATGTAGCCGCCCATCCTGAGCACCGGCCGCCCCCTGTCGTCGCGCAGCAGTTGCGCCCGCGACTCGGAGTCGTCGCCGAACAGCACGAGGAAGTCATGGGTGCCGGCGGGGGCGTCGAGGATCAGACCGGGATACAGGTGCGAATGGGGAACCTCGATGACATGCATGCTCACGCGTCAACGTCTACCCAGATTTCACGCTTCAAGCTTAAGCCGGGGCCGGGATAGCGCTTTCCATGGACATGAGGTGAAATATCAGCATCCTTTCTACAGGCTGGAGTACCACTGTGCCACTGTTCGACCTGCCGCTCGATCAACTCCGCGCGTACCGCCCCGACCGTGACGAGCCCGCCGACTTCGACGCGTTCTGGGCCGCCACCCTGGCCGAGGCCGGGGAGTTCGACCTCGCGGCCGAGTACGTCCCCTACGACCTGCCGCTGACGGGCGTGGACGTGTTCGACGTGTCGTTCGCCGGGTGGGGCGGGCACCGGATCAACGGCTGGTTCCTGCTGCCGCGCGGTGCCGACGGGCCGGTGCCGTGCGTGGTGCACTACATCGGCTACAGCGGCGGGCGCGGGTTCCCCAAGGACCACCTGCTGTGGCCCGCCGCGGGGTACGCGGTGTTCGTGATGGAGACGCGCGGCCACGGCGGTGCGAACGTCGGCAGCCCCGGCACCACCGGCGACCCGCACGGCAGCTCGGGGCCGCAGGCGCCCGGCATGATGACCCGGGGCATCCTCGACCCCGCCGACTACTACTACCGGCGCGTGTTCACCGACGCCGTCCGGGCGGTGGACGCGGCGGCCGCGCATCCGGCCGTGGACGCCGGGCGCGTGGTGGTCTCGGGCGGCAGCCAGGGCGGCGCCATCGCCCAGGCCACGGCGGCGCTGCACCCGGGCGTGCGGGCGGCGCTGATCGACGTGCCGTTCCTGTCGCACTTCCGGCGGGCCGTGGAGATCACCGGGCGGGATCCGTACCAGGAGCTGGTCAGGTTCCTGGCCACCCGCCGGGACGCGGCCGAGCAGGTGTTCCGCACGCTGGCGTACTTCGACGGGATGAACTTCGCGGCCCGTGCCACGGCGCCCGCGCTCTACTCGGTGGCGCTGATGGACGACGTCTGCCCGCCGTCCACGGTGTTCGCCGCCTACAACCACTGGCAGGGGCCGAAGGAGATCACCGTCTGGCCCTGGAACAACCACGAGGGCGGCGGCGGCTACCAGTCGGAGGAGCAGGTGCGTTACCTGCACAAGCTGCTGAGCGAGAACGAGGGATAGGCCGCAGGGCCGGACGAGGGCGGGGCCGCCGCGCCGGAGTGCCCATCCGCTCCGGCGCGGCGGTGCGCGTCAAGCGGTCTGCTCGGTGACCAGGAACGACACGCTTCCCTGGTCATCGGCTCCGGCGTCCAGGGACTTGTCGTCCAGCACAGTCGCAGCCACCGGGTCGAGGTAGACCCGCGCCCCTTCGGCCTCCACCACGGCGTCCGCCGGTTCGGGGGCGGTGGCCAGGGTGAGGGTGAGCGCGCTGGCGCCCTCCCCCTGAGACGAGATGCGAATCCCGCTCTGGGTCGGCTCGGGCGCATTCGAGGTCAGGTCACGAATGGCCTGGGCTGCGTTGGCTGTCAGGGTGAGCACTACGGCTCCTCCTCACGGTCGACGTTCAGGAGTTGGCTGCCCTTCCCCCCTCTTTCGGCCTCAACCCTCCTTGGTGTTTTCTTTACCCAGAATTCCCGGCCGCCTGCCTCCGGCCCGCGCACGCGGGAACAATGGGCGCATGGACTTCGCGGCGCAGAGGCAGGCCCTGGTGGCGCGGCTCAGGACGGCCCAGGAGGTCGGCGAGCCCGTGGCCCGGGCCATGCTGGCGGTGCCGCGCCACCTGTTCGTGCCCGGCGTCGAGCCGGAGGCCGCCTACCGCGACGAGCCGATCGTGACCAAGCTCGACGCCGGGGGGCTGCCGATCAGCTCGTCCTCGCAGCCGGCCATCATGGCGACCATGCTCGGCCAGCTCGGCGTGGAGCCGGGGCACCGGGTGCTGGAGATCGGCGCGGGCACCGGTTACAACGCTGCGCTCCTGGCCTACCTGGTGGGGCCCGGCGGTCACGTGGTGGCCCTGGACCTCGACGAGGACACCGCGGAGGAGGCCAGGCGGCATCTGGACGCGGCCGGGGTGGCGGGGGTCGAGGTGGTGTGCCGCGACGGGGCCGGCGGGCATCCGGAGCGGGCCCCGTACGACCGGCTGATCGCCACCGTCGGCGTGTGGGACCTCGCGCCCGCCTGGCTGGCGCAGCTCGGGCCGGGCGGGCGGCTGGTGGTGCCGCTCGACCTGCGGGGCGTGCAGGTGTCGGCGGCCATGGAGCGCGACGGCGAGCGGTGGGTGAGCCGGTCGGTGGCGCCGTGCGGGTTCATGCGGATGCGCGGGTCGCTGACGGGGACCGAGACGATCGTGGTGGTGCGCCGGGATCCCGGCCTGATGCTGCTGCTGCCCGAGCCGCGCGAGGTCGGCGACGTGCGGTCGGCGCTGGAGGCGGCGCCCACCGAGATCACGGTGCGGCGCGAGGAGCCGGCGCCGCCGTTGACGGTCGCCACGGGGGTGGCGCTGTGGCTGGCGCTGCACGAGCCGCACTGGTGCGTCGTGAACGGCGACCTCGGCGGCGGGCCCGGCGGGGGGCCCGGCATCGTGCGGCCCGACGGCGTCGCGGTGCTCGCCGCCGATGGCTCGCTGGTCGCGCGCGGCCACGGCGCGGGCGGGGCCGGGCTGGCGGCGGAGCTGGCCGCGCACGTCCGGGCCTGGGACGCGGCCGGCCGCCCCGAGGCGAGCGCCCTGCGCATCGAGGCCTACCCGGCCGACCCGGCCTCGCGCCGGGCGACGGGCGGCACGGCGGGTGACCCGGGCGCCTGCGACACGGCGCCGGCCGCCGGGCGCGGGCCCGGCGCGGTGGTCATCGAGAAGCGGCACACCACCCTGGTGGTGGGCTTCGGTTAGACGGTCCAGGCCCCGTCGCGGATGAGGTCGCGCCCGGCCAGCTCGTTCGCCTCCCGCCAGGCCTGCAGCCGCCGCGGCGCGATGTGGAAGTAGTGGTAGGCGCCGGCCTCCTTGCGCGGGTCGAAGCCCGCCTTCTCCGCGAACGCGTCACCGAGCTCGTCGGAGACCTCGGTCGCGGGCGTCGCCGTGGCCGTGCCCTCGATGAGCACGACGTCGCGCACCAGCCCGATCGCCACCCGCGTCCGGCCGCCGGCCAGCAGGTTGCGGGCGGTGGGGCTGGCGCTGGCCGTGGAGATGACCAGCGCGGCGCCGTCCCACAGGAACGACAGCGGCACCATGTACGGCACCCCGTCCGCCCCCGCGGTGGCCACCCAGGCGTCCACGTCGTGCTCCAGGCGGTGCAGGGTGTCCCGCTTGCGCTGCTCGGCGGTGCGCGGGGTGGGCTGGGACATCGGGCCTCACTTTCGAACGGTCACAGGGCTCTGATCGCCCTCGTCATTATTGAGGATGATCAGGGGACGAATGTGACACGGAGCACGGATCTAACGCTCGTCGGGGCGCGATGACCGGCAGGAGCCCGCCTTGGCGCCGGCCACCTTCCACTCCGCTCCGGCGAACGGGCTCATGAAGTGGGTCAGCAGGTCCACTGCGTAGTCGGGCACCTGCCCGCCGGGATCCAGCAGGGAGAGCATCTGCGGCCCGTCGGCGCCGCGCAGCGTGATGGTGCCGCGCTCGGCGCCGGCGGCGAAGCCGGGCTTGGCGTCCACCGTGACGCAGGCCAGGCCGATGCCGGCCGCTCTGATCTCCTGGGCGGCCCCGATCCGGCGCATGCGCTGGTCGTAGCGGCGCAGGGCGAGCGAGGTGGCCGGGCCGATCCTGACCGACTCGCGGAAGACGTCCTCTCCGATCTCCCTGCTCAGCCTGACGTCGAGCGCGACGTCGGGCCGCAGGTTCACGCCCTTGGCGGCGACCTTCACGGTGCCGTAGTCGCCCTCGAAGCCCGGCGCGACGTAGCCGAGCGCCGGGGGCGCCTTCATGCCGAACGGCGCCCTGCCGGGCCTGATCCGCAGCCACGACATGCGGGCGACGGACAGGGAGAGCCGCTCGATCGAGCTCCGCCCGAGCCCGAACCGCCCGCCGACGTGGTAGGTGAGGAAGCCGTTCGTGTACGGCACCTCCTTGCTCACCGCCAGCCGCTGGGCGGCCACGGGGTCCACCCTGAGCCCGGCGCGCAGCGCGATGCGGCCCGTGGGGACCGGCCGGGAGACCAGGTCGAGCGACTGGTCGGGGTTCAGCCGGATGGTGGTGTCGGCGGCCAGGTCCCTGACCGTCAGCGACACGTCCCCGAGCCGCCCCGACGGGTCCACCAGGCCGCCCTCCACGCCGAGGTGCCCGTCGAGCGTGCTGGCGCCGCCCTCCGCCCTGTACGTGACGGCCGGCACGCTCAGCCCGGCGGCCGAGGCGTCGGCGTCCACGCCGAAGACGGCGGGCACGTCGGAGAAGCGCAGCTCGCCGGTGCCCTTGCCCGGCAGCGTGACCTTGGCGGTGAGGTGCTTGACGGCCGCGGAGTTGTTCACGCGGATGCGGGTCCTGGCCCCATACGTGCCCTGGACGGTCACCGCGGCGGGCACCGGGTCGATCGCGACGTGCCCGCGCAGCCCGCCCGCCTCGGCCCGCACGTCGAGCGCGCCCAGCGTGGCGGCCGGTTCGATCCGGTACGAGGCCTGCACCGCGTTCCCCTGCCCCACCCCGAACGGCCCGACCGACATGCTGGTGATCCGGGAGGGCAGGCCGGTCAGGGTGGCCCTGGCCCTGATCGGCACGGGCGACAGGACGCTGCTGGCCAGGTACACGCCGAGGCTGCGGCGCTTCGGGCGGAACCCGGAGAACGCGAACGTCTTTCCGGTCAGGTCCACCGTCACCTGGTCGGGCAGGCCCGTCACGTCGAGGTACCCCTGCAGGCCGAAGCAGCCGCGCTGCGGCACGCAGAAGGGGCCGGGCGCGCAGCCGGGCGAGCCGGCCGCGCAGCCGCCGTCCACCAGCGACACGCCTCCGGGGATCGCGGGCGCGGCCCGCATGCGGTCCAGCGCGGCGGCGGCGCCGAGCCAGGCGCGGGCGCGCACGTCCAGGCGGGAGCCGGAGTAGGTGAGCTTGCCGCCGGCCGAGGTGACGGCCAGCCGGCCCGGCACGGGCCCGACGGTGCCGGCGATCCCGAAACGGGTGTCGCCCTGCCGGACGTCGGCGTCCACGGCGAGGGTCTGCGTGGCCGAGCGGAAGTCGGCGGTGAAGCCCTGCGCGGCGGGGGTGAACTCGACGTGCGAGAGCCTGTTGACCAGCACGCTGGCGTCCAGGTCGCCGGTGGCCTGGTCGTAGTGGGCCGCCAGGTGCGGCCCCGCGGGGGCCTTGGCGCCGTCGTGGTTGGTGAAGGCCAGCGCGGCCGTCCGCACGGGGCCCGACAGTCCGCGGAAGCGGTAGGAGGCCGCGTTCCATGAGGCGTCGAAGCGGGCGGGCACGCCGGTGACCTCGGCGGCGGCCCTGGCGTACCGGTCGCCGAGCCTGGCCCTGGCCAGCGCGGAGACCCGCTCGACCGGCCCGTCGGAGACCCAGCTCAGGGTCCTGGCCCCGGTGTCGGCGACGAGCTCGGCCCGCTCGCGCACGCCCTCGACGGTGGCGCGCAGGTCCTCGCCGGTCGCCCGGGTGACGTGCGCTTTATTGGCATAAATCCGCACCTCCTCCACCGTCGAGGACGTCGTGACCTTGACCGTCGAGCGCTCGCCCAGCTCCCACGACGCCTTCACGTCGTCGTGCACGCCGAGCACGGTGCCGTCGATGGTCGGGCCGGACCTGAGGTCGGTGTAGGCGGCCCGCAGCTTCTCGATCACGCCGCTGGCCTGGTAGACGGCCTTCCTGGCGGCGGGGTCGAGCGTGACGTCCACGGTGGCGGGCGTGTTGGAGATCTCCATGCGGGCGACGTGGGTGCGGTCGATGCTGGCGGCGCCCACGAACGAGCGCCCGCTCGCGGCGGTGGCCAGGTGGACGTGCGGCGCGGCCCCGTACGTGACGTCGAACCCGGACAGCCCCGTCAGCAGCCCGGAGACCCCCACGGCGGCGCCGTCCCTGATCATGGTGACGTGGCCGCCGCGCGGGGTGGAGACGGCTCCCTCGCCGCGTTGCAGCACGACGGCGAACCTGCCGATGGGCGAGCTGGTCGTGTGCGTGACGCGGTGCGCGGACAGGTCGTGGACCAGGCGGACCCTGGCGGGCAGCGCGCTGAGCTCGGCCTTCAGCACGGTCCTGGCCTCGGCCCGGTCGAAGTAGCGCAGGCTCGCCGCGCCCGCCCGGCCCGAGCCGGTGGCGACGGAGAGGGTCTGCTTGCCGTTCGCGGTGCCGTACCTGGCGGTGAAGGACGGCGGCAGGCGCCGGAGCTCGACCTCGGTCACCCTCGACAGGCCGCCGTCGCGGTAGGACAGGTCGTGCACCTGGGCGCGGGCGACGGAGGACGGGCTGGAGAAGCGCACCTCGCCTCCCGACAGCCGCACCTCGGCGCTGGTGGGCATGCGGTCGAGCACGGCCCGGGTGAACCGGCGGCCGGTGACGGCCACCGCCTCGACCACGGCGGGCGCGGAGGCGGTGACGTTCAGGGTGGGGGTGCCGAGCGCGGCGTCGACGGTGAGCTCGCCGGTGGCCGGCGTCTGGCGCAGGCTCACGGCGCTGCGCCCGGTCAGCCCGGCCACGACGGCGGCGCTGGGCCCCGGTTCCTTCCGGTCGACGACGGCCTTGATCCGCTTTCCCGCCAGGTCCACGGTGAACGTGCCCCGGTCGGCGGCCGACAGCGACGAGCCGCGGCGCAGGCCGTCGAAGCCGACCGAGACCTTGTCGTCGTACTCGGCCCAGACCTGCGCCCTGACGCTCTGCCCGGACAGCCGCCTGACCGCGAACGAGATCCCGGCCGAGCCCTCGCCCGGGTCGGCGACGGGCACCAGGTCGGCGGCCAGGTCGGGCTTGCCGTCGCCGGTCACGTCGGCCGCCACCGGCACGCCGACCGGCTGCCGGATCGAGCAGGCGACCGGCACGGCCTCGCTCCGCACGCACAGCCGGTACGTCAGCCCGGGCACGGCCTTGCCGAGCCCTTCGAACGTCCTGGCGATCGCGGCGAGCGGCTTGCTCAGGTTGAGCGGCTCGGCGCGCGAGGTGTCCGGCAGCACGTCCCGCACGTCGGGCGCCTGCCTGCCGAAGCCCTGCGCCTCCTGGACGGCGGTGGCCGCGGAGGTGATCTCGTTGCTCAGCTCCGGGCCCGCCGGCGTGGTGACCTCGGGCGCCTCCGGCCCGACCCGCTCGTTCCCCGCGGGCCGCAGGGCCAGCGAGGCCCGCTGCGGCACGGTGACGGTGGCGGCCGGCGGCTCCTGCACCGCCGGCACGGGCCGCACCTCGACGCGCGGGTGAACGGGCTGGATCTGGGCCTCGGCCGCGGACGGCACGCCGGCGAGGACCGTGCAGGCGATGGCCGTCGAAGTGAGCACGCGCATGAGGGCGTGCGGCATGAAACGTTCTCCCCCGGACCTGTCTATTTCATCCCATCAGAAACATAGGTCACGAGATGACCATATTTCCTCACTGGGCGTCAAACAGGATCCGACGTGGGACCCCAATTTTCTGTCAAGGCCGGTACGGGCGCAGCCGCGGCCACCACCCCGGCACGTGGGCGCGATAGGCGTCGTACTCGGCACCGAACGTCCTGTGCAGGTGCGGCTCCTCGTACCAGTGCACGAAGGAGCAGACCGGGATCGCCAGGACGGCGACGTAGAGCAGCAGCCGGGGATCCCCGAAGAGCAGGGCCTGGCCGATGACGGCGGCGAAGATCGCGACGTACATGGGGTTGCGGACGTAGCGGTAGAACCCGCCGACGACCAGCCGGTCGGGCGGCGCGACCGGGATCGGCGTGCCGAACCCCTCGACCACGAACCTGACGAAGGCGCCGGCCACCATGGCCAGCCCCGCGAGTGCCAGGAGCGCGCCGAGCGCCCTGAGCGGGATCATGACCGGATCAGGGAAGGGGGCGTGGAAGCGCCACCCGCCGATCCAGTACGGGACGAGCACGGCGACGACTCCTGGACCGGCGGCGAAGAAGGTGGCGCTGACGGCGGCGGCGGGCGTTCTGCGCATGGCATCGCTCCTATTTCACTATGTGATGAGTTTAGGAAGCGGGACGCGGCCATGTCAACGCCTGTTGGCACTTCAGGCGATCCGGATGACGATCTTGCCCCGGACCCCGCCCGCCTCCAGCGCCCGGTGCGCCCCGGCGACGTCGTCCAGGGGGAACACCGTGTCCACGACCGGGCGCAGGGCGCCGCTCCCGACGTACCCGGCGAGATCGGCGAACAGCCTGTGGCCGGGGTTGCCGCTGAAGAAGCGCACGCGGCGCCCGCCGTGCACGGCGGAGCCGGCGATGTACGCCAGGGACGCGGCGACCCTGCCGATGTCGAAGGCGATCGCCACCATGCGGCCGGACGGCGTCAGGAGGCGGCGGTAGGCGGCGAGATCGGTGCCGGCGGTGTCCATCACCACGTCGAAGGGCCCGAGGTCCGCCGGGGAGGTGGTGGCGTAGTCGTAGGCCTCGTCGGCGCCGAGGTCGCGTACCAGGTCGAGGTTGCGCGCGCCGGCGAGCGCGGTGACGTGGGCGCCGAGCGCCCTGCCGAGCTGCACCGCCACGACGCCCACGCCGCCACTGCCGCCCCGCACCAGCAGCCGCTCGCCGGGCCGCAGCCGCGCCTTGTCGCGCAGCGCCGTGATCGCCGTCGTGCCCACGGGCAGCGCGGCGGCCTCCACCAGGTCGAGCCCCGCCGGAGCCAGGGACAGGTGGCGGGGCCGGACCGTCAGGTACTCCGCGTTGCTGCCGAAGGTGCGGCCCAGCACGCCCCACACCCGGTCGCCGACCCGCGGGCCCGCCGTCCCCGGGCCGAGGGCGGCGACCTCGCCGGTGAAGTCCAGGCCCATGCGCTTGGGCCAGCCCCACTGCGCCAGCCCCGTCACCGGCCGCACCCTCCCGGCCCGGCCGTGCAGCTCGCCGCCGTTGACGCTGGCGGCGTGCACGCGGACCAGCACCTCGCCGGGCGCGGGGACCGGCCTGGGCACCGTGCCCACGTACAGGACCTCCGGGGGGCCGTACCGGTCGAACAGGGCCGCGCGCATCTCGTTCTTCTCCATGCGATCGAAGCTAGCGCGCCAAACGGATGGCACCGTCCACTTACGTTAAGGTGAGAGACATGCCTGCCCATCCCTCTCAGATCGAGCCCGCCGGGGCGATGCGCGCCGACGCCCGGCACAACCGCGCGCGCATCCTGGACGCCGCCCGCGAGGCCTTCGCCGCGCGGGGGCTGGACGTGCCGATGGCCGCCGTCGCGCGGCGCGCCGGGGTGGGCGTGGCCACGCTCTACCGGCGCTTCCCCTCCCGCGAGTCGCTGATCACGGAGGTGTTCGGCGACGAGCTGGCCGCGTGCGCGTCGGTCGTGGACGAGGCGCTGGCCGACCCGGATCCGTGGCGGGGGTTCTGCGCGGCGATCGAGAAGGTGTGCGCGATGCAGGTCGCCGACCGGGGGTTCACCGACGCGTTCCTGACGGCCTTCCCTGACGCGATCGACTACGAGCGGACGCGGGCGCGGGCCGAGCAGGGCTTCGCCGAGGTGGTGCGGCGGGCCAAGGCCGCCGGGCGGCTGCGCGCCGACTTCGACCTGGCCGATCTGACCCTGCTGCTCAAGGCCAACTGCGGCGCCGCCACCGGCACGGCGGAGGTCGCGGGTGCGGCCTCACGACGGCTGGTGGCGTACCTGCTGCAGTCGTTCCGCGCCGAGCACACCGAGCCGCTGCCGCCCGCGCCGCCCCTCACCCTCGGCCACCTGCACGCCCCGGCCGCGCGCTAACCGCGCGGGCGCGGATCGACGTGGATCTTGGGGGCACTCCCCCACTCCGGCCGCCTCCGCCCCGCCAGCACCAGGGCCGCCTCCTCCAGCGGGACCGTCGCCGCGACGAGCGGCCGCGGATCGACCAGGCCCGAGGCGTACAGCTCGGCGGCGCCCGCCAGGCCGCCGGAGGCGCTGAGTATCCCGACGGCGGTGATGTCGCCGAGCACGAGCCCGCGCGTGTCGATGTCGCTGCGCTCGGCGGACAGGCCGATGAGGACGACGCGGCGGCCCGGCTCGACGGCCTCCACGGCGAGCGCGGGTGAGCCGCGCCCGTTCGAGGCGTCGATGACCCCGTCGAACGTCAGCTCGGGGCGGCCGGTCCAGGTGCGGGTGAAGCCGAGGGAACGGGCGAAGTCCAGCGCGGGCCCGGGCAGGCCGAGCAGGTGCACCTCGACGCCGCGCGCCGCCGCCGTCAGCGCCGCCAGCAGGCCGATCGTGCCCGGCCCGATCACCAGCAGCCGCTCCCCCGGGCCGAGGGCGGCGGCGTCCACGGCCCGCAGCGCGTTCCCGCCGGGCTCCACCAGCGCGCCCAGCACGGGATCGACGGCGCCGGGCAGGGGCTGCAAGGCGCGGACGGGCACGGGAAGCCGCTCGGCGAGCGCGCCCGGCCAGCCGTTGCGGATGCCGATCTCGTACCGGCCGGCGCACAGGTGCTGCCTGCCGCCGAGGCAGCGCGCGCAGCCCCCGCAGCCGAGCATGGTGTCGCCGGTGACGCGGCGGCCGAGCCAGGCCGGGTCGACCCCGTCGCCGGCCTCGCGCACCACCCCGGCCCACTCGTGCCCGATGCGCACGGGGTAGCGGGCCTCGCCGGTGCGCAGGTACGTCATCGCGCCCGAGTAGAACTCCATGTCCGTCCCGCACACGCCGGCCCGCTCGACCTCGACGACCACCTCGCCGGGGCCGGGCACGGGCGGCTCGACCTCCTGGACCTCCGCACGTCCAGGACCCGTGATGACGAAGGCACGCATGATCGCGACGTTACCCTCTCCCCCGTGCCCGCCGCGCTTCCCGCGGCGGCCCGTCTGGTGCAAGGTGGGAGGGAACCTCGTGGTTGCCAGAACCGGCCGGAGAGGAATCCACATGCACGCGAACGTCGGTGACCTGCTGATCATCCACGGTCACGTGGTCGGCCAGGGAGACAGGAAGGCCGAGATCGTCGAGGTCCGGGGCCCTGGCGGCACGCCCCCGTACCTCGTGCGTTACGACGACGGCCACGAGCAGCTCGTCTACCCCGGGCCCGACTCCTTCGTCGAGCCGGCCGGGCCGCAGTAGGCCCCGGGCGGGCTCAGTGCGCCAGCGACCGCAGCGCCGTGGCGGCGTCCCGGCCTGATCCGGCCGCGACCTCGTTGCCGTCCCCGTCGCGGGCGATGGCGGTGATCCCGTCCACCGGGCCCCTGGCCAGCGTGATCGTGTGCCCCCGCGCCAGCAGCGTGTCCGCGTCGGGGCCGCGCCGGGCGGCGGGCCGCTCCAGCAGGCGCGGGGCCGCGATCAGGGCGGCGACCGGGGTGCGGTGGCGGGTGAGCAGCACGGGGCCCTCGTCGTACGGGCCGGCGGTCTGGCGCACCAGGTCGCCGAGCCTGCCGCGGGCCGTCGAGAGCGAGACCACCGGCAGGCCGCTGAGCAGGCCGTACACCTCCGACAGCGGGATGAGCGCGGCCCACTCGTATCGCTCGCGGGTGATCAGCGTGGTGGTGCCGCTCCTGGCCGCCCGGATGAGGGAGCCCCACTGGGCGCGTGCCTCCTCCACTCCGACGGGCGCGCCGAAACGGTCACGCAGCGCTTCGTAGGCGGCCGGATCCGTGTTGATCATGCCAGAATCGTAAGCCGCCTTACAAAACTTCGGCAACCCGTCCCGCCTTCTCGGCGGCCGAAAACCGGTCGAACGGCCTCAGAGGCACCGAATAGGGTTTCCTGGTGCACAGCTACCTGGAGACCGACCGGCTGATCCTGCGCCGCTTCGCCGAGTCCGACGCGGACGACCTGTTCCACCTGCACAACGACCCCGAGGTGATGCGGTACCTCAACGGGGGCAAGCCGACCCCGCGCGAGGTGATCCTGGAGCGGACCGTGCCCAGGTTCGTGAGCGGCGGCTTCTTCGCCGCCCAGGAGCGGCGGTCCGGCGAGTTCCTCGGCTGGTTCCACCTGCGCCCGGCCGAGGGCGGGCCCGAGGAGGAGCCCGAGCTGGGCTACCGGCTGCACAAGGCGGCCTGGGGCCGGGGGTACGCCACCGAGGGCTCCCTCGCGCTGATCGACAAGGCGTTCGCCGAGCTGGGCGCCCGGCGCGTGTTCGCCCAGACGATGGCGGTGAACGTCGGCTCGCGGCGGGTGATGGAGAAGTGCGGGCTCCGGTTCGTACGCCCCTTCCGCCTGGACTGGCCCGAGCCGATCGAGGGCTCCGAGCACGGCGAGGTCGAGTACGAGCTGCTGCGCGCCGATTGGGAGGCCGCCCGCAGGCGCTGAGCCTGGTGCACTGGTCGGACCAGTGGTTAGGGTGCGTCGTATGGGATATGACGCGCTGTTCCGCCTGGACGGGCGGCGGGCCGTGGTGATCGGCGCAGGAAGCGGGATCGGCAGGGAGGCGGCGCTGGCGCTGGCCGCGCACGGCGCCTCGGTCGTGTGCGCCGACCGCGACCTGCCCGCCGCCCGGGAGACCGCCACGGGCTGCGGCGGCGACGCCCGGCTGCTCGACGTGCTGGACGCCGGCGCGGTGCGCGCGCTGGCCGGGGAAGAGCCGGCCGACGTGCTGGTGTTCACCGCGGCCACGAACGTGCGCAAGCGGCTGCTCGACTACTCGGGCGAGGAGTTCGACCGGGTGGTGGGGCTGAACCTGCGGGCCTCCTTCGACGTGGTGCGCGCGTTCGGCGCGGGCATGGTCGAGCGGGGCCGCGGCTCGATCATCGGCTTCGCCTCCATCAGGGCCTCGGTCACCGAGCCGGGGCAGAGCGTGTACTCGGCCACGAAGGCCGGGCTGGTGCAGCTCCTGCGCACGGCCGCCGCCGAGTTCGGGCCGCACGGGGTGCGGGTGAACGCCATCGCGCCCGGCGTGGTGGAGACGCCGCTGACGAGACAGATCAAGGAAGATCCCGGCTGGTACGCCGCCTACGCCGCCAAGAGCGCGCTCGGCCGGTGGGCCACGGCGGACGAGCTCGCCGGAGCCGTGGTCTACCTGGCAGGAGACGCGGCGAGCTTCGTGACCGGCTCCGTGTTGTACGTGGACGGCGGCTGGACCGCCGTGGACGGCCGTTTCGATCCGCCGAATTGAGGCGAATACTTCCGACCGAATAGGGCAGCGGGCACGGGTCCCAGGAAAGGAGGGACCCATGAGAACAGCACGGAAGTTAGCACCCGCGGGCCTCGCGGCCGTGCTGGCACTGACCATGACCCCGACCGCCGCCCAGGCCCAGGCCCAGGCGGCACCCCAGGGCGTCTCCCAGACGACCGGGCGTACCGTCGCCGGCACCGGCGCGTGGAGCGCGGCGTTGCACGCCGCACCCCAGGACGTCGCGTACCTGCGGGCGGCGCACCGTGGCCACCTCGCCGAGATCGAGGCGGGCAAGGCCGCACTGCGCAAGTCCCGTGACCGGGACGTCCGCGGCATCGCCTGGCGGCTGATCCGCGACCATCGCAGGCTGGACGCGCGCCTGCGCGGGGTCGCCGACCGGCTCGACGTCCGTATCCCGAGTTCCCCCACCGCCGAGCAGCGCCGGGACCTTCGCGCGGTGCTCTCCAGGTCCGGTCACCGCTTCGACCGCGCCTGGCTGCGGCTCCAGGAGGACGCGCACGAGCGTGCGCTCTGGCTGGGGCAGCGGGAGCTGCGGCGCGGGCACTCCAACTGGGTGAAGGACCTGGCGCGCGACAGCGCCCCGGTGATCCGCCACCATCTCCGCATGGTTCGCGCGGAGATGTAGCCCGCGTTCCCTGATCCGACCGGCCCGGCCGGTCGGCAGCCGTGCCCGGACCCGGCGCCGCCTCGGGAGTTCTCCTCCCGCGAGGCGGCCCGGGCTCCGGGCACCGGCGCTCTACCGCTCCGGGCATCGGACCCGACGGGCATCGGGCTCTCCGGGCATCGGCTCTACGGGCGGATGATCGCCATCCTCGTGACGGTCAGCTCCTCGATCGCGAAGCGCGGCCCCTCACGTCCCGCCCCCGAGTCCTTCACCCCTCCGTACGGCATGTTGTCGGCCCTGAACCCCGGCACGTCGTTGACCACCACCCCGCCCGCCTCGATCCGCTCGATCGCCGCGAAGGCCGTGGCCAGCGAGCGCGTGAACACCGCCGCGTGCAGGCCGTACCTGGACCTGTTGACCGCGGTGACGGCGGCGTCGAGATCCGCCACCTGGCGTACGCACACGACGGGGCCGAAGATCTCCTCGTCCCAGGCCGCGGCTCCGTCCGGCACGCCGGCCAGCACCGTCGGCGCGATGGCGCGCCCGTCGCGGTGCCCGCCCGTGACCACGTCGGCCCCGGAGGCGGCGATCCACTCCAGCACGCGGTCCGCGGCGGCCTGGTCGATCAGCGGGGCGACCCGCGTCTGCGGCAGCCGGGGGTCGCCGACGGCGACGCTCTTGACGCGGTCGGCCAGCAGCGGCAGGAACTCCGCCGCCGCCGGCTCCTCGACCAGCACCCGCTGCACGGAGATGCACGCCTGGCCGGAGGCGTAGTAGCCGCCGCGCACGACCGCGTCGGCGGCGGCCTCCAGGTCGGCGTCGGCCGCGACCACGAGGGCCGCGTTCGAGCCCAGCTCCAGCAGCACCTTCGTGGGGGCGGCGGCCCGCGCGATGGCGTGGCCCGCGGCGGCGGAGCCGGTGAACGACACCGCGCCGATCCGCCGGTCCTCCACCAGCGTGCGGCCGACCTCGACGCCGCCGGTGACGACCTGCACGGCGGCGGGGGGCAGCGCGTCCCTCAGCAGGTGGACGAGCCAGAGCGTGGCCAGCGGGGTCGCGGGCGCGGGCTTGACGATCACCGGGCAGCCGGCCGCCACCGCCGGGGCGATCTTGTGGGCGGCCAGGAGGAGCGGATAGTTGAAGCCGGTGATGCCGACGACGACGCCGATCGGCCGGCGCGTCCAGAACCCGATCAGACCCTCGCCGGACGGCAGCAGGTCGAGCGGCACGGTCTCGCCGTGCAGCCTGGCCACCTCCTCGGCGGCGGTGGCGAGCGTCAGGAGGGTCCTGGCGACCTCGACCCGGCAGTCCACCAGCGGCTTGCCGGTCTCGAGCACGAGCAGCCGCTCGAACTCCTCCCGGTTGTCGCGCAGCGCGTCGTGGCCGCCCATGAGGGCGGCGCGGCGGGCGTGCGAGGGCAGCGCGGCCATGGCGGGGGCCGCGGCGAGGGCCTCGTCCACGGCCCTGGCGGCGTGTGCGGCCGTCCCGAGCGGAGCGGCGGCCACCGTGGAGCCGTCGTAGGGGAAGATCACGTCGGTGGTGCCGGCGCTCTCCACCCAGCCGGCGCCGATGGGCAGGCCAGTGGGCAGGCCGGTGGGCAGGCCCGTGGGCCAGATCTGGTCGAAGGTCATGCTCGGCTCCGCAGTGCGCTGGGGAAGACGTCGAGGTAGGCGGGCGCGCCCGCGCGCCCGGTGGCGGCCAGGACGGCCTGCGCCACGGCGCGGCTGAACACGTCGGCCGCCGCGGCGAGGACGTCCTGGAACGTGTCCTGGCCGGGGGCGGGGCGGGCGCAGGTGGCCAGGCCGAAGATCGTGTCGCCGTCGGTCATGGTGTGGGCCGGCCTGATGGCCCTGGCCAGGCCGTCGTGGGCGACGGCGGCCAGCTTGCCGCACTGGGCCTTGGTGAGGGTGCGGTCGGTGGCCACGACGCCGATCGTGGTGTTGAAGGAGGGCGCGTCGGCCGGTTCCCAGGCGGCGGCCTCCTCCGGGGCCGGGGGGACGAGGTGGTCGAACTCGCCCGGCAGGCCGTATGCGGCGCCGGCGAGGGTGGCGTCGCGGTGGTCGAGGACGGAGCCGACGGCGTTCACCACGGCGAGGGCGGCCACGGTGGTGCCGTCGGGGAGCACGGCGCTCGCGGTGCCCGTCCCGCCGGCCAGGCCGCCCGCCATGGCGCCGGTCCCGGCTCCGACCGATCCTCTCGCCGGTCCCGCGTGACACGCGACGGCGCCGTCCCCGCCGCCCGCGGCCGCCTCGCCGTCCGGGGCCGGGGTCCTTCTGGGGGAAGGGACGGGAGAGGCGGCGGCGTGCGGGCCGAGGGCGGCGTCGTAGGCGGCGGCGCCCAGGGCGGCGTCAGGGACGGCGCGGAAGGCGCCGCCGCGGCCGAGGTCGAAGATGACCGCCGCCGGCACGATCGGCACCACCCCGCCCTCCACCGGGAACCCCACGCCCGCGTCCGCCAGGCGCGACATCACCCCGCAGGCGGCCCCCAGCCCGAACGCGCTCCCGCCCGACAGCACCACGGCGTGCACCCGCTCGACCAGGTTGCGCGGGTCCAGCAGCTCCGTCTCCCGTGTCCCGGGGGCGGCGCCGCGCACGTCCACCCCCGCCACCGCGCCGCCGGCGGGCGCCAGGACGACGGTGGTGCCGGTACGGAAGCCGCCTCCGACGCGCCGGGCGTGCCCCACCCGCAGCCCCGCCACGTCCACCAGCGAGTTCGTCGCCCCGGCCCGCGGCAGAACGCCGGGCACCATCAGTACTCCCTGGTCAGGAACCGCCTGGCGGCCTCGGCGAACACCCGCGTGCACCGCACGATCTCCGCCACCTCCACGAACTCGTCGGCCTGGTGCGCGATCCACTTCCCGCCGGGCCCGTACACCACGGACGGCACCCCGCCCCAGTGCGTCAGCACGGTCCCGTCGGTCGTGCCCGGCACCCCGCCGTACACCGGCTCCTCGCCCGTCACGGCGCGGTGGGCGGCGGCCAGCGCGGCGACCACGGGGTCGGACCGGGGCACGTCCACGGGCGGCCGGTCCACCAGCACCGACACCTCCACCGAGATCCCGTCCGCGGCGGCCAGGGCTGCCACCCGGTCGGCGATCTCCTTGTGCTCGGCGCCCGGCACGGTGCGCACGTCCACGAAGACGGAGGCGACGGCCGGGATCACGTTGACCTGCTCCTCGGAGCCGGCGGCCAGGACGGTCGGCGTCACGTACACCTCGCCGAGGTGCTCGTGCGCCGGATGGCGCCGCTGGAGCTCATCCTGCAGCGACCGCAGCCCGGTCAGCAGGGTGCCGGCGGCGGCGATGGGGTTGCGGCCGTGCTGGGGCATCGCGCCGTGCGCCATCCGGCCGTGCAGGTCCACGCGCAGCCGCAGCGCGCCCTTGGCCACGGCGCAGATCTCGCCCGCCTCGGGCTCGGCGACGATCGCCCCGTCCACGTCCGCGGCCAGGCCGGAGGAGACGAAGTGGTGCGCGCCGAGCATGAGGCCCTCCTCGTCGGCCAGCGCGCACACCTTGATCCGGCCCGGGAACGTTCCCGCGAGCTGCAGGGCGCGGGTGGCGTAGAGGGTGGCGGCCAGGCCCGACTTCATGTCGGCGCTGCCCCGCCCCCACAGCCTGCCGTCGCGGATCTCGCCGCCGAACGGGTCCACGGTCCACGAGGACAGGTCGCCCTCGGTGACGACGTCCGTGTGGCCCTCGAACATGAGGGTCGGCCCGGGCCCGCCGCCGCCCTCGACGACGGCGACCACGTTCGGGCGGCCGGGCGCGGCCTCGTACACGACGGGGTCCCAGCCCCACTCCCGCATCCGCGCCTCGACGAGGTCGGCGGCGGGCTGCTCGCAGCGGCCGCGCGCCGGGTCGTTGGTGCTGGGGATGCGGACCAGCGCCTGCGTGAACTCCACCACTCCATCGGCGTCGACTTCGATCACAGCAGTCCCTCCAGAGTCGGTACGGCCGCAAGCAGCGCCTGCGTGTACGGGTGGGCGGGCGAGGCCCAGACGTCGTCCACGGGCCCGGTCTCCACGATCTCGCCCTGGCTCATGACCGCGACCGTCTCGCACACGTGCCGCACCACGGACAGGTCGTGCGAGACGAACACGAGGGTGAGCCCCAGCTCGTCCACGAGGTCTGCCAGCAGGTTGAGTATCTGCCCTCGCACGGAGACGTCCAGAGCGCTGACGGGCTCGTCGGCGACCAGCACCTTCGGCCGGGGCGCGAGCGCGCGGGCGATGGCGATGCGCTGCCGCTGCCCGCCGGAGAACTGGTGCGGGTACCGGTCGGCGGCCGTGGCGGGCAGCCCGACCGCGTCGAGCAGCTCGGCGACCCGGTCGCCGGCGGGCAGGCCGAGGGCGGCCAGCGGCTCGGCGACGAGGTCGCGCACGCGCATGCGCGGGTCGAGCGAGCTCATCGGGTCCTGGAAGACGATCTGGAGGTTCTCGCGCAGGAAGCGCAGCCGGCGCTCCGGCCTGCCGGTGATCTCCTGGCCGTCGAAGCGGATGGTGCCGCTGGTGGGCTGGTCGAGGGCGCAGAGCAGGCGCAGCAGCGTGGACTTGCCGGAGCCGGACTCGCCGACGATGCCGTGGCGCTCGCCGCGGCGCACGGTCAGGGAGACGTCGCGCAGGGCGTGCACGGCGGCTCCCGGCCTGGTGAGCGAGGTGCGGGGGCGGCGGTAGACCCGGTTCAGCCCCTGCGCCTCAATCAGCGGGGTGCCAGCATGCGTAGGCATGGCCGTCTCCTGTCAGCGCCGGAGTCGTCTCGCAGGCGGGGGTGGCGTGCGGGCAGCGGTT
The DNA here is from genome assembly GCF_024172165.1 of Nonomuraea thailandensis. Classification (GTDB taxonomy): domain Bacteria; phylum Actinomycetota; class Actinomycetes; order Streptosporangiales; family Streptosporangiaceae; genus Nonomuraea; species Nonomuraea thailandensis. Next base: position 5,511,057 of record NZ_JAMZEB010000002.1, read on the forward strand.
GCGGAAGACGCATCCGCCGGGGAAGCCGCCCGCCGGTGGCACGCTGCCGGCGATGGTGGGCAGGCGGGTGCCGCGCGGGGTGAGCCTGGAGGCGGCCAGCAGGCCCTGCGTGTAGCGGTGGCGGGGCCGGGTGAAGACCTCGCGCAGCGGGCCGGACTCGACGACGCGGCCGCCGTACATGACCAGGACCCTCTCGCACATGGAGGCGACCACGGCCAGGTCGTGGGTGATGAACAGCAGCGCGGGCGCGACCTCGGCGATCAGGTCGAGCATCTGCTTCTGCACGGTGACGTCGAGCGCGGTGGTGGGCTCGTCGCAGATGAGCAGCCCGGGGCTGTTGGCCAGGGCGATGGCGAGCATGACGCGCTGGCGCTGGCCGCCGGAGAGCTGGTGCGGGTAGGCGCGGGCGAGCTGGGCGGGCTCGGGCAGCCGTACGCGTTCCAGCAGCTCGGCCGAGCGCTCGCGGGCCTGCCGGCGGGAGCTGCCGTGCAGGGTCATGACCTCGGCGACCTGGGCGCCGATCCGCATGAGCGGGTTGAGCGCGGTCATGGGCTCCTGGAAGACCATGGACAGCTCGCGGCCTCGCAGGCTCTTCAGCCGGCTCTCGGGCACGCCGACGAGGTCGTGGTCGCCGAGCCTGGCCTGCCCTGAGGCGGTGACGCCCTCGGGGAGCAGGCCCATGAGCGACAGCGCGGTGAGCGACTTGCCGGAGCCGGACTCGCCGATCAGCCCGACCCGCTCGCCGGGCGCGATGGCGAAGGAGACGTCGTGCACCAGCTCGACGGCGCCCGCGCGGACGGTCAGGCCGTCAACCTTCAGCACGGATCCTCCTGAGCTTGGGGTCGAGGTGGTCGCGCAGGCCGTCGCCGAGGAGGTTGAAGCCGAGCACGGCCACGGCGATCGCGATCCCCGGCCACAGCGCCAGGCGGGGCGTGGAGAAGAGCAGCTCCTGCGACTCCTGCAGCATGCGCCCCCACGACGGGATCGGCGGGCGGGTGCCGAAGCCGAGGAACGACAGCGCCGCCTCGGCCAGGATCGCGATCGCGAACGACACCGACGCCTGCACGATCAGCACGGAGCCGATGTTGGGCAGCACGTGCCGTACGGCGATGGCGGGCCGGCGCCGCCCGGCGGCCCGGGCGGCCAGGATGTAGTCGGTCACCATGACCTGGAGGGTGGCGGCGCGGGCCACGCGGGCGAACGCGGGCACGGTGGCCACCCCGATCGCGATCATCGCGGTGAGCGTGCCGGGCCCGTACACCGCGCCGAGCATGACGGCCAGCAGCAGCGCGGGGAAGGCGAACACCAGGTCGTTGACCCGCATGATCAGCTCGGACAGCCAGCCGCGCGGCGTCATCCCGGCGACCACGCCGAGCGGGGTGCCGATGACGGCGGCGATGCCGACGGCGACGATGCCGACGTAGAGGGTGGTGCGGGCGCCCACCATGAGCTGGCTGAAGGTGTCGCGGCCGAACTTGTCGGCGCCGAGCAGGTAGCCGCCGCCGGGCTCGCGCAGCTTGCGGGCGGCGTCCACGAGCGTGGGGTCGTGCGGCGTCCAGAAGAACGAGACGACGGCGGCGAGGGCGACGAGCCCGACGAGCGTGCCGCCGGCCAGCAGCGCGGCGTTCGGCCTGCCTCTCATCGCAGCCTCGGGTCGAGCAGGTGGTAGGTCACGTCCACCACGAAGTTGATCAGCAGCACGGCGGCCACCAGCACCATCACCACGCCTTGGACGAGCAGCAGGTCACGCCCGGCGACGCCGTTGAGCAGCAGGTCGCCGAGCCCGGGGATGACGAAGACCCGCTCGACCACGACCGCGCCGATGAGCAGCGTGGCCAGTTGCAGGCCGAGCACGGTGACGACGGGGACGGAGGCGTTGCGCAGCCCGTGCCGCCACAGCGCGCCGGTGCTGCCGCGGCCCTTGGCGCGGGCGGTGCGCAGGTAGTCCTCGCGCATGACGTCGAGCACGGCGCTGCGCACGTAGCGGGTGAGCACGGCGCCCTGCACCAGGCCGAGCGACAGCCACGGCAGCAGCAGGCTCCGCAGCCACTCCCCCGGGTCGTCGGCGATGGGCACGTAACCGCCGGACGGCAGCACCTGGGCCCGCACCGCGAACACGAACACCAGCAGGATCCCGGCCAGGAACGCGGGGATCGCGATGCCGAGCTGGCTGGCCGCGCTGATCGCCGCGCCGAGCGGGTCGCGGTGGTGCACGGCGGCGAACGTGCCCAGCGGCACGGCCAGCACCAGGGCCACGACCATGCCGCCGAGCACGAGCACGGCCGTGACGCCGAGCCGGTCGGAGATCTGCGGGCCGATGGGGGCGCTGGTCACGTACGAGGTGCCGAAGTCGCCCTGCGCCAGCCCGCCGAACCAGTCGAGGAACTGCACGCCGGGCGGCCGGTCGGTGCCGAACTGGCGGCGCAGCTCGGCCACCGCCTCGGGGGTGGCGTTGACGCCCAGCGCGATCTCGGCCGGGTCGCCGGGCAGCAGCGCCATGAACGCGAACACCGCCACGGCGGCCACGGCGGTGCTCGCGAGCAGCACCGCCAGCCGCTTGACGAGGTACAGGATCACTGCTTGGCGAGCCCGGTGAAGTCGAAGGACTCCGCGATGGCGTTCTTCGGCAGCCCGGTGACGCCCTTCTTCGCCACGATCAGGTTGGGGAACAGGAAGAGCCAGTCGGCCGCGGCGTCCTCGGACAGCAGCTTGGCGGCCTGCTTGAGGTCGCCGGCCTGCTCCTGCTCGGTGCCCTCGTCGGCGGAGGCGAGCAGCTCGCCGAACTCGGGGTTGTCGTATCGGAAGTAGTACGACTTGTCGGCGAATATGCCCATGTCGCGGGGCTCGACGTGGTTGATGATCGACAGATCGTAGTCTCCCTTGGTGAACACCTGGTCCAGCCAGCGCGCGGGGAACTCCAGCGGCTCGATCTCGGCGTTGATGCCCACCTGGGCGAGCTGCGACTTGACGACCTGCGCGCTGTTGACCGCGTACGGCAGGTTGGGGATGCGCATCTTGACGTCGTACGTCCTGCCGCCGAGCAGTTCCTTGGCCTTGGCCGGGTCGTACGGGTAGTCGCCGGTGCGGTCCTCGTACCAGGGGTCGGTGGGCGGCACCATCGAGCCGATGAGCTGCCCGCGCCCGGCCCAGGCGGTGTCGAGCAGCGCCTTGTGGTCGATGGCGTGCCGCACGGCCTGCCTGACCTTCTTGTCGTCGAACGGCGGGCGCCCGTTGTTCATCGACAGCACGACCTCGCCGTTGGTGGTGCCCTCGATGGTCTCGAACCGGTTGGGGTCGGCGAACTGCTGCAGCGACTCGGGCGCCTGCACGCTGGAGATGACGTCGATGCCGCCGGTCAGCAGCGCGTTGTTCATCGCCGTGGCGTCCTTGAAGTACTTCAGCGTGACCGACGACAGCGCGGGCCTGGCGCCCCAGTAGGAGGGGTTGGCGTCGAGCTTGAGCGAGTCGCCGCGCCGCCAGGAGCCCAGCACGTACGGGCCGGTGCCGACGGGCTTGCTGGCCAGGTCGGCCACGCCGGTGCGGCTGAACATGGCGCCGAGCCTGCTGGTCATCGCGTACAGGAAGCCGTTGCTGGGCCGCTTGAGCGTGACGACGGCGGTCGAGTCGTCCTTCTTCTCGACCTTGTCGACGACGTCGAGCTGGGTCTTGATCTTGAGCTTCCAGTCGCTCTTGACCCGGTCGAGCGAGAAGACCACGTCGTCGGCCGTGAACGGCGCGCCGCTGCTGAACTTGACGTTCTGGCGCAGCGTGAAGGTGTAGGTCTTCCGGTCGCCGGAGACGTCCCACTTCTCGGCGAGCAGCGGCACGATCTGCCCGTTCTGGTCGAGCTTGACCAGGCCCTCGTAGACGTTGACGAGCAGGGCCTGCGGGATGGCGGCGCCTTCGGTGGAGGTGAAGTCGAGGTTGGCGGGCTCGGCCACCGCGCCGACCGACAGTGACCGGCTCTCCGGCGTCGCGCCGTCGCCGCCTCCGCCGCCGGAGCCGCCCCCGCAGGCTGCGGTGGCCAGCAGGAGACCGCCCGCGGCGATCCAGATCCCGATTCGCCTCATGTCCTACAGCCTCCTGGCTAGTGTACTGGTCGGACCAGTAGGCTACGCACATTGCCAGCCGGTGACGGCTCGGGTCAAGGGGGCTTGCATGGGTGGTCCGCGCTTCGAGCCGGTGCGTGCCGTGCGCGCTTACGAGCGGATCGTGGAGCAGATCGAGGAGGCCGTCGAGAGCGGTGCCCTGGCACCGGGCGGGCGGCTGCCGAGCGAGCGCGAGCTGATGGTGCAGTTCTCCGTCAGCCGGTCCACCGTGCGCGAGGCGCTGCGGGTGCTGCAGGCCCGTGGGCTGGTGCGCTCGCGGCCCGGCGATCCGAACGGGGCGGAGGTGCTGCCGTTCTCGCCCGCCGCGCTGCACAAGTCGATGACCACCCTGGCCAGGGTGGCGGAGCTGTCGCTCGGCGAGCTGGTGCAGTTCAGGATGGTGCTGGACGGGTCGGCCGTGCTGCTGGCCGCGCGCCTGCGCACCGAGGAGCAGCTGGCCGAGATGGGCGAGGCGGTCGCCGCCATGCGGGCCGCCGCCGATCAGGACGAGGAGGCGTTCGGGGCCGCGGACGTGGCCTTCCACGACGCGGTGGCGCGGGCCGGCGGCAACAAGCTGATCCAGGTCTGCACCGACGTGGTGCGCTCGATCGTGCTGAAGCTGATCGCGGACCGGATCGCCGCGGCGCCGGACCGGGAGGAGCTGATGCGGCGGAGCATCCGCCACCACGAGGAGGTCATCGCCGCCGTCCGGGCCGGCGACGGGCCGCTGGCCGCCCGGTTGTCCAGAAAAGCAATGTATGACTACTACGCCGGGTATGTAGATGAAGGTGAGCGGAGTGCCCTGAGGGCACTGTTGGAGTGATCTGGCCCACAGGGTGTTATGTTGCCGAGGTGGCGCGGGTGGACGGGGACGGGCTGGCGGAAGCCTTTCTGCGCGAGCCGCGCCGATACACCAGTCACCAGGTCGCCGAGATGGCGGGGGTGCCGGTCTATCGCGCGCGGCGCTTCTGGCGTGCCCTGGGGTTCGCCAACGTGCCCGACGACGCCGTGGAGTTCACCGACTCCGACGTCGAGGCGCTCAGGACGCTGATCGGCATGGTGACCTCGGGCGTCTACGACGAGGAGCACGTGCTGCTCATCGCCCGCTCGCTGGGCCGGGCCACGACCAGGCTGGCCGAGTCGCAGGCGGAGCTGGGCGCCGAGGCGCTGGACAACGCGGGCGTGCCGCTGGCCGAGCGGCCCCGGGCCTGGCGCAGGCGGGCCGAGCGGGTCGTGCCCGACCTGGCGAAGCTGCTGGTCTACGCCTGGCAGCGCCAGCTCGCCGCCGCGGCCGGGCGCATCGCCGAGCAGGACATGAGCGCCGTGCGCCTGGCCGTCGGCTTCGCCGACCTGGTCGCCTTCACCCGGCTGAGCCGGCAGATCACCGGCGGGGAGCTGGCCAGGCTGATCGACAGGTTCGAGGGGCGCTCGGCCGACGTCGTGACGTCCTCCGGCGGGCGGGTGGTCAAGACGCTGGGCGACTCGGTGCTGTTCGTCAGCGACAAGGCGCACGTGGCGGCGGAGATCGCGCTGCGGCTGGTGGAGACGCACGCGCGCGGCAAGGACATGCCCGAGCTGCGGGTGGGGCTGGCCTCCGGGCCGGTGATCTGGCGCATGGGCGACGTGTTCGGCACCACGGTGAATCTGGCCAGCAGGCTGACCGCGTTGTCCCTGCCGGGAACGATCCTGGCCGATCCGCAGCTCGCCGAGGAGCTGGAGGGCGATCGGGCCTTCCGGCTGCGCGAGGTCAACCGGCTGTCGGTGCGGGGGCTCGGCGAGCTGGCGCCGTACACGGTCATGCGGGCCGGGGGCGCCTGAGTTCTCACCCCCGGGCAACCTGACCGGGACGACGACGCGTCACTAGCGTCAGCTAGCCGCTCTCACAGAAGGAGCGCCGAGTTGGCGGACAGGGCGATATTTCAGGACTTCGTGGTGACGAGGTCGGACCGGCTGTTACGCACGGCGTACCTGCTGGCCCGCGACTGGGGCCTCGCGGAGGACCTGTTGCAGGAGTCGCTGGCCAAGGCCTGGTTCGCGTGGCCGGGCGTCGAGGAGCCCGAGGCGTACGTGCGCAAGGTGCTGGTCACCACCTACATCTCCTGGTGGCGGCGGCGCTGGCGCGGCGAGGTGCCCAGCGGCGACGACCTGCCGGACAGGCCGGCCCACGACGCGGCCGGGGAGGGCGAGGAGCTGTGGCGGGCGGTGGGGCGCCTGCCGGCCAGGCAGCGCGCGGTGATCGTGCTGCGCTTCTACGAGGACCTGCCGGTCGGCGAGGTGGCCAGGCTGCTGGGCTGCCAGGAGGGCACGGTCAAGAGCCAGACCGCCAAGGCGCTGGCCAAGCTGCGAGTGGACGAGTCGATCGTGAAGGAGAGGCGCTGATGAGCGTGCGGGAGCTGCGTGACGTCCTGCGGGAGCGGGCCGAGGGCCCGTCGCCCGTCAACCCGCACCGCCACGACCAGGTACGCGCGCGCATCCGCCGCACCCGCCTGCGCAGGAGGGCGGCCACGGGCGCGGCGGCGCTGGCGGTCGTGGCCGTGGCGGCCCACCTGATCCCCGGCCCCTCCGGGCTCGTTCCCCGGGGGACGCCGCCCGCCGGGGCGCTTCAGGGGCTGCCCGAGCGGTTCACCTCCCCCGACGGCACCGAGTACCGCCGGGTGGGCCTGGTCACCCTCACGGGGGCCGAGGCGTCGATCGACGTCCCGGTCTCGGGGAAGCCGCTGGAGGTGGTCACCCCGTGCGACGGCGGCCGCAACCGCATGCCGGTGGTCTACGTGAACTCCCGCCGGGTCCACGCCCTCGGGTTCGGCTGCGGCGACGGCCTCCCGCCCCTGCTGCCCGTGGACGTGCCGCGGGGATCCACCGTGGCCAGGCTGACCTTCGACAGGACCCCCGAAGGCTGCGTCAGCCTGACCGCGGACGGGCCGTGCGTGCCGGAGCCGCCCGACACCGCGGTCCGCGACGTCGCCGTCTACGAGTGGACGCCACCGGCCATGACCATCGAGCCCCCGCGGATCAAGGCCCTGCCCCCGCACCTCGACGGCCGCCGGCTGGCGGACAGCGCGTCGGGTACGTGGCCGGGAGCCACGTCCTTCACGCTGACGGGCAGCGGCGCGGGCACGGTCACCGTCGACCTGCTCTGCTCGGGCGACCTGGCCCAGCGGATGTGGTTCAAGTTCTGGGTCAACGGCGAGGAGGGCCGGGCGAGGATGGGCTGCCCCTCCTGGACGCGGGGGCCGTTCCCCAAGGCGAGCACGGAGCTGGAGGTGCCGCCGGGCGAGCGGATCACCGTGACCGTGCGAACGGGCATGTGGGGCGAGTACACCAACCGCCCGGTTCGCTGGTCCGCCGGCCTGTACGTAAGGTAGATCGGCGTGACGGAACGCACCGCCGTGGACGGCGAGCCGGTCGGCGCCGAGGCGCGCCTCATGCTGGACGCCCGCTACGGGCACTTCACCGCCATGCAGGTCAGGGACCGCCGCGTGCGCGGGCTCGACCGGCACTTCGAGCGGCTCGAAGCGGCCAACAGGGAGCTGTTCGGGGCGGAGCTCGACCGGGCGGCGGTGCTGGCCTCGATCAGGGCCGTGCTGGACGGCGGCGTGCGGGACGCCGGGCTGCGGGTGAACGTCGTGGAGTCGGGCGGCCGGCCGCGCGTCGTGGCCGCCGCGTACCCGCCGCATCCGCCGCTGAGCGGCCCGTTGCACGTCAAACCGGTGGTCTACCAGCGGTATCTGCCGCACATCAAGCAGGCCTTCGGCTTCCAGCAGCTCCACATCCTGCGCCTGGCCGCCCGCGAGGGCTTCGACGAGGCGCTGCTCACCACTGAGGACGGCCTGATCAGCGAGGGCGCGATCACGAACCTGGGTGCCTTCGCGGACGGCCGGCTGGTGTGGCCGGACGCGCCGATGTTGCGCGGGATCACGATGAGCCTGCTGCAGGACCTGGACGTGCCGCAGGAGCGGCGGCCGGTCAAGGTGGCCGACCTGACGAGCTTCGACCAGGTGTTCCTCTGCAACTCGTGGGGGGTGACGCCGGTCGGCAGCGTCGGCGGCGTGCCGCTGCGCCAGGACGCCGGGCTGCTGGCGCGGCTGGTCGGGCACTACGAGAGCGTGCCGGGCGATCCGGTGGATTGATCCGGCGGGCGGGCGTGTTGCACCCGTACATGACCGCCTACTCGATTCTCGACCGCTCACTCGTCCGCCGCGGCTCGGCCCCGGCCGCCGCGCTGCGCGAGACCGTGGAGTTCGCGCGGCGCGCCGAGGAGCTGGGCTACCACCGGTTCTGGGTGTCGGAGCACCACAGCGTGCCCGGGGTGGCGGGGTCCGCGCCGACCGTGCTGGCGGCGGCGGTGGCCGCGGCCACCTCGCGGATCCGGGTGGGCACGGGCGGCGTGATGCTGCCCAACCATCGGCCGCTGGTCGTGGCCGAGCAGTTCGGCGTGCTGGAGTCGCTGCATCCCGGCCGTGTGGACATGGGGCTGGGGCGTTCCGTGGGTTTCACCGGGGGCATCCGCCGGGCGCTCGGGCACGGCAAGGACGACGCGGACCGGTTCGGCGACCGGCTCGCCGAGCTGCTCGGTTACTTCACCGGCACGCAGAGCGCGCATCCGGGGGTGCACGCGCTGCCCGCGGAGGGGCTACGGCCGCAGGTGTTCGTGCTGGCCATGGGGGCGGGGGCGGACATCGCGGCGGAGCACGGGCTGCCGATGGTGATCGGCGGCGGGGCGCGGATGCCCGACGCGGTGGCGCGCTACCGGGCCGCGTTCCGGCCGTCGGCGTGGGCGGCGCGGCCGTACGTGATCGTCGCCGCGGACGTCGCGGTCGGCGCGAGCGCGCAGGAGGCGGCGCTCCTGCACCTCCCGGAGGCGTGGGCCACCGTGCGCTCGCGCACCGGCGGGTCCTTCCCGCCGCTCGTGCCCGCCGCGGAGATCGCGGAGATGGAGCTGAGCGGCCGGGAGCGGGCGTACCTGGACGAGGCGCTCAAGAGCAGGATCCACGGCACGGAGCGCGAGGTCGCGGTGGCGCTCGGCTCGCTGGTGGAGACGAGCGGCGCCGACGAGGTGCTGGTCACGATGAACACCTACGACCTGGACCGGCGGCTGGACTCCTACCGGCGGCTCGCCGCCGTCTTCACGGGTTAGGATCACCCGAACATCGTTCTGAAGGGTGTTCGCATGATCCGTCAGCACGCCATCGGCGACCTCCTGCGGCGCACGGCCGCCCGGCATCCCTCCAAGACCGCCGTCGTCTACGGCGACCTGCGCCAGAGCTACGCCGATCTGGACCGGGCGGTGAACAGGACGGCCAACGCCCTGGCCGCGCGAGGCGTGGGCAAGGGCGACCGGTTCGCCGTCTTCAGCCACAACAACCACGCGTACGTCGTGGCGTACTTCGCGCTGGCGCGGCTGGGGGCGATCTCCGTGCCGGTGAACTTCATGCTGGGGGCCGAGGAGGTGGCGTACATCCTCCGGCATTGCGGCGCCACCGGGATCCTGGCCGAGGAGGCGCTGCTGCCGGTGGCCGAGGAGGCGGTCACGCCCGCCGTCGCGGTGCGCGGCGTGATCGGCGCGGGCCGGGACGGGTGGGAGCCGTTCGCCGCGTGGTCGGCCTTCGAGGACGACTCCGAGCCCCAGGTGGAGATCGCCGACGACGACCCGATCCAGCTCATGTACACCAGCGGCACGGAGTCCCGCCCCAAGGGGGCCACGCTGTCGAGCAGGAGCCTGCTCGCGCAGTACGTGACGTGCGTGGTGGACGGCGAGATGAGCGCCGACGACGTCGAGGTGCACGCCCTGCCCCTCTACCACTGCGCGCAGCTCCACTGCTTCCTGACGCCGGGCGTCTACCTGGGCGCCACCAACATCATCCTGCCGGGGCCCAGCGCGGCGGCGATCCTGGCCACGATCGAGGGCGAGCGGGCCACCAAGCTGTTCTGCCCGCCCACGGTGTGGATCTCGCTGCTGCGCCACCCCGACTTCGGCCGCCGCGACCTGTCGTCGCTGCGCAAGGGATACTACGGCGCCTCGATCATGCCGGTGGAGGTGCTGAAGGAGATCGCCGCGCGGCTGCCGGACGTGCGCCTGTTCAACTTCTACGGCCAGACCGAGATGGCGCCCGTGGCCACCATCCTCGGCCCCGAGGAGCAGCTCACCCGGCTCGGCTCGGCGGGGCGGCCCGCGCTGAACGTCGAGACGAGGATCGTGGACGACGCCGGGGAGCCGGTGCCGCCCGGCGTGGTGGGCGAGATCGTGCACCGCAGCCCGCACGCCATGCTCGGGTACTGGAACGACCCGGAGAAGACCGCGGAGGCGTTCCGCGGCGGCTGGTTCCACAGCGGCGACCTGGGCGTGCTGGACGAGGACGGCTACCTGTCGGTGGTCGACAGGAAGAAGGACATGATCAAGACGGGTGGCGAGAACGTGGCCAGCCGGGAGGTCGAGGAGGCCCTCTACCAGCATCCGGCGGTGGCGGAGGCGGCGGTGTTCGGGGTGCCGGACACGAAGTGGATCGAGGCGGTGACGGCCGCGGTCGTGCGGCGCGAGGGGGCCGGGGTGACGGAGCAGGAACTGCTCGCGTTCCTGCGGGAGCGGCTGGCGCCGTTCAAAACGCCCAAACGAGTTGTTTTCCTAGAATCGCTTCCTAAAAATGCCTCCGGAAAAGTACTCAAGCGCGAGTTGAGAAGCAACATTTCCTAATTTCATTCATGGTTACGGGCACGATTGGGCATTGCCCGCTCGTTTAGCGGGCATTCCCTTTCGACGACGACCGCACCTCAAGTCCCGGACGACCCCCTTGTCCCCGACCGAGAGAGTCCGCCCGTGCCCAATCTGCCCGAGCTCGCGCATCGTACGCTCTTCCGGACGCTTTCCCTGCTGTCCCCCAAGGGTCAGGGCGTGATCCTGCGCCGCTACTTCGACTGGTGGCACCGCACCCCCGACCCGTGGAAGCTGGCGTCCGACGGCTACGAGCAGGACAAGTACCGCGCCACGCTCGAGCAGGTGCCGGCCCGGCCGTACCGGCGCATCGTCGAGGTCGGCTGCGCGGAGGGGGTCTTCACCCACGCCCTCGCCACCACCTACCCCGACGCCGAGATCACCGGGATGGACGTCTCGGGGCGGGCGCTGGGGCGGGCCAGGCAGCGCGTGCCGGAGGAGGGCGGGCGCGTGCGGTTCGTCCAGGCCGACCTGCTCACCCATCCGGCGGAGCGGCACTACGACCTGGCGTTCTGCTCCGAGACGCTCTACTACCTGGGGCGGCACGAGCGGCTGCAGCGGGCCGCCGAGCAGCTCAGCGCCCTGCTCGTGCCCGACGGGGTGCTGGTGGCCGTGCATCCGTGGCCGGAGGCCGACCGGCTGCACGGCTATCTGGACGCGCACGAGTCGCTGAAGCGGCTCGGCGAGGAGGTCCACACGGCCTCGCCCCGGCCGTTCGCGGTCACCGTCTACGGCGCGAAACCCTCCTGAGGTCAGTCCTTGTCCAGGCGGTCGGCGGCCAGGCGGCGGACCACCACGCGCTGGATCTTGCCGGTCGCCGTCTTCGGCAGCTCGTCGAGCACCAGCACCTCGCGCGGCCGCTTGAACGAGGCCAGCCCGTCCCGGCAGAACGTGATCAGCTCCTGCGGGTCCACCGTCCGGCCGGGGGCGGGCACCACGCAGGCCACCGGCTTCTCCAGCCCCTCGCCGTCGAGGTAGGCCACGACCGCGCACTCGCCCACCGACTCGTGCTGGAGCAGCCGGGCCTCGACCTCCATCGGCGACACCCAGATCCCGCCCGCCTTGATCATGTCGTTGGAGCGGCCGAGGCACCGGTAGGAGCCGTCCTCCTCCCGTACGTACGTGTCGCCCGTGCGCAGCCACTCCCCCTGGAAGACCTGCCGCGTGGTGGCCGTGCGGCACCAGTAGCCGGTCGCGATCGAGTCGCCGCGCACGTACAGGTGGCCGGGCCGGCCGGTCTCGACGGGGACGCCGCGCTCGTCGAGCAACCGGGCCTCGTAGCCGGGGACGACGGTGCCGGACGTGCCGGGGCGCACCTGGCCGGGGCGGTTGGAGATGAAGATGTGCAGCGCCTCGGTCGAGCCGAGGCCGTCGATGATGTCCACCCCGAACCGGCCGGTGAAACGGCGGTAGATCTCGGCGGGCAGCGCCTCGCCCGCCGAGACGGCCAGCCGTACGGAGGCGAAGGCGTCATCGGGCGCGCCCGCGTGGGCGTCTGTGGCGAGCAGGGCCGCGAAGAACGTGGGGCCGGCGAAGAAGAGGGTGGGCCGCTCCCGCGCCACGCGCGCGAGCACGCCCGCGGGGGTGGGCCTGGCCGGGTCGAGGATCGCGGTGGCGCCGGCGGCCAGGGGGAAGAACATCGAGTTGCCGATGCCGTACGCGAAGAACAGCCGCGCCACCGACAGGCACCGGTCGTCGGGCCGGATGCCGAGCACCTGGCGGCCGTAGGTCTCGTAGACGTCGCTGATCGCGCCGTGCCGGTGCATGGCGGCCTTGGGCGCGCCGGTGGTGCCGGAGGTGTAGAGCCACAGGGCGGGCGAGTCGCGCCAGGTGCCGTACGGCGGCGCGACCGGCCTGCCCGCCGCCATCACCGCGTCCCAGTCGGGGCCGGTGAGCAGGAGCCGGGTCACCTCGGGCGCGCCGGCCACGGCCTCGCGGACGACGGGCTCGAACTCGGGGGTGGCCACGACCAGCCGCGCCCTGCAGTCCCTGACGAGGTCGCCCAGCTCGGCCCCGTTGTACATGGTGGAGACCGGCACCGCGATCGCGCCCAGCCGCATGACGGCCAGGATGGTGATCACGGTCTCGGGGCGGTCGGACATGACGAGCAGGACCCGTTCCTCCGGCCTGACGCCCAGCTCCCGCAGGCCGGTGGCCAGCTCCGCGACGCGCGCGGCGAGCTGGGCGTAGGTGAGGGTGCCGGCGGGGCCGGTGATCGCGACGTGGTCGCCCCGGCCCGCCTCCACCTGGCGGTCGGTGAGCTGGACGCTGGCGTTGAACGACTCTGACGTCATGGCCGTCCCCATCCGCAGGCGGGCGATCGTGGCCAAATCCTCTACGCAGAATGGATCTCTCGTCAAGGTTCTGTAGAGTATGGGCGGCGGTCGAGGGCCTGGGTCCACTTGACCGCCACGGCCGCCACCTGGATGAGCTCCGCCCTGAGCCGGCCCGGGTCCGATTCGGCGAACGCCTCCATCACCTCCTCCGCCAGGATGTGCCGCCAGGTCAGCGCCCCGCCCCTGGCCGCGCTGTCCGTCGCGTCCCTGGCCAGGTCGGACGCGGCCACCGCGCCCTCGCCGCCGGTGCCGTCGGGCAGCAGCTGCATGCCGAACCGGGCGTCCTGCGCCGCCCGCTCGGCCGCCACCTCCGTCAGGACCCGCGCCAGTGACCCCGGCACTCCCGCATCGCCGTCATGTGTCATGGCGCTCAGTCTCGCGCAACCTCACGGCAGCTCGGACGGCATCGCGCGGGGCGGGCGGAAGGCGGGGCCGAGGTCGGTGGGGTGGGAGCAGACGTGGTCGCGGAAGGCGCGGGCGGCCGGCGTGAGGCGTTCCCCCGCGGGCCAGCTCGCCCCGACCGTCCTGAACACGGGCGGCGACAGCGGGATCTCCACCGCGCCTCCCGCCGGCGGCTGATCCGATCGCGGCAGGACGGCCACCCCCAGCCCCGCCGCCACCAGGCCGCGCACGGTCTCGGACTCCTGCCCCTCGAAGGCGATCCGCGGCTCGAACCCCGCCGCCGCGCACAGGTCGTCGGTGATCTGCCGCAGCCCGTACCCGTGCTCCAGCGTCACGAGCTCCTCCCCCTCCAGCTCGGCCGCCCGCACCCGCTTCCTGGCGGCGAGGCGGTGGGACGGCGGCGCGCACAGCACGAGCTCCTGGTCGGCGAGCGGCCGGCTGACCAGGCCGGGGTCGTCGAGCGGCATGGGGGCGACGAACACCAGGTCGATCTCGCCCTCGTGCAGGGCGTCGAGCATGTCCTGCCGCGACCCCTGCGCCAGGCTGAAGCGGATGCCGGGGTTGCGCTCACGGAACCCGCCGATGAGCGAGGGCACCAGCGTGCGCCCGAGCAGGTGCAGGAAGCCGAGCACGATGCGCCCGCTGCCCGGGTCGATCTCCTCGCGCACCTCGCGGGCGGCGGCGGTCATGGTCGTCAGCGCGCGGGCGGAGGCGGCGGCCAGCGTGCGGCCCGCCCTGGTCAGGCGGATGCCACGGCCGGACGGCAGGACGAGCGGGGCGCCCACGAGCTCGGCCAGGGCGCCGAGGCGGCGGCTGGCGGTGGGCTGGGGGATGCCGAGCAGCTCGGCCGCGCGCGTCACGTGCCCGGTCTCGCCCACGGCGGCCAGCAGCGCGAGGGCCGGGGCCAGGCGGGCGGCCAGGCGATCGTCGGAGTCATCCATCACGGTATGAATTATCGCCCATCAGCGTATTAGACGTATTTATTAGCCTTGCTTAGCGTTTGGGGGGTGGTGGTTCTCCAGGCTTCCGAGCCGATCGTCGACACGCGGCGGGTGAGCGCGGCCGTGGCCGCGGCGGGGCTGTCGTCCTTCGCCCTGCTGTACGCGCCCCAGCCGGTGCTGCCCCAGCTCGCGGCGGCGTACGGGCTGGACCCGGGCAGCGCCTCGCTGGCCATCGGGGTGGCGACGGCCTCCCTGGCCGTCGCGGTGCTGCCGCTGGCGTGGCTGGCGGGGGTGGCCGGGCGGCGGCGGGTGATCCTCTGGTCGGTGGTGGTGTCGGCGGTGATCGGCCTGCTGCTGCCACTCGCGCCGTCCTTCCCGGTGTTCCTCGTGATGCGCGGGGTGCAGGGAGTGGCGATCGCCGGTTTCGCGGGGGTGGCGGCGGCGTACCTGGCCGACCAGGTGGGCACGGCGCGGCTGGCCGGGGCGGTGGGCGCGATGATCGCGGGCAACTCGGTCGGCGGGATGCTGGGACGGCTCGGGGCCGGGTTCGCCGCGGACCCGCTGGGGTGGCACGGCGCCCTGGTCGCGGTGGCGGGAGTGGCGCTGGTGTGCGCGCTGTTCACGGCCGCGACCCTGCCCCGGGGGGCGGCCGGCGGTCACCGGACGCCCTCCCGCGAAGCGGGCGCGCAGGACGGGACCCCGACACAGGACCGGGCGCGAACGCAGGACGGCGCCGGAACGCGGGACGGCGCCGGAACGCCGGGGGGCGGGGTGCGGCTGGGTGTGGGGCTGGTGGCGCCGTTCGCCGTGGGGGCGCTGGCCATGGGGGCGTTCGTGGCGTTGTACAACGCGGCCGGGTTCCGGCTGGCCGCGCCGCCGCTCTCGCTGACCCCGGCCGCCGCCTCGCTGGTGTTCCTCTCCTACGCGATGGGGACCGCGTCCTCGGCCGCAGCCGGCCGGCTGGCCACGCGCCTGGGCCGGACCCCGGCGCTGGTGGCTGCGCTGGTCGTGACCGTGGCGGGGGCCGCGCTGACCGCGCACCCGTCGCTGCCCGTCATCGCGGCCGGCTTCGCCGTCCTGACCGCCGGGTTCTTCGCCGCGCACGCCATCGCCAACGCCTGGGTGACCGCCGACGCGCCCCCGCCCGCCCGGGGCAGGGCCGCCGGCGTCTACACGCTCTGCTACTACCTGGGCAGCGGCGCGGGCGGCACGGCGGGCGCCGTCGTGTACGGCCACGCGGGCTGGACGTGGCTGATCGTCATGACGTCGGCCTGGCTGCTGCTGGCCGCCCTCGCCGTCCTCGTGACGCGCCGCCGGCGCACCGCTCCCTGACAGCACGCCGAGCCCGGCCCGCACGGCGGTGACGCACCGGCGCGGCCCGGCCGGGCACGCCGCGTCACGTGACGGAGCGTTCGAGGGAGTCGGTCAGCCAGCCGACCATGGCGCCGATCGTGGCCCGCTCCCCGCTCACCTCTCCCACCAGCCGCCAGTAGCGGCGCACGCGCGGATCGCGGTCGGACTCCACGATGCCCATCAGCTCCCGGCGGAAGGCCGGGGTGTCGCCGCGGCCGCGGACCGTGGCGTGCGCGGCCACGAACCGGTCCAGCTCGGGCCCCTCGCGCGGCGGCTCGCCCGCGACCACGCACGGCTGGGCCAGCGTGACCGCCTCGCCGACGCCGTGCATCAGCAGGTCCTCGTCGCCGATCGTGCGGGCGTTGGCCAGCGCCCTGGCACGCAGGCCGGCCGTCAGCGAGCGGTCGCCGGCCAGGTGGACGAGCTCGGCGTACGCCACCACCTGAAGCGGGCTGGGGTCGGCGGGCGGCTGGGGCACGGCCATGGACAGGAACGAGGCGTAGATCCCGTCGGAGACGGGCGAGACCATGAGCCGCCGCCAGAACCGCTCCAGCCGGTCCCGCGCGGCGCTCGCGTCCTCCACGGCGGCCAGCAGCTCCAGCCTGCCGGCCCGCTCGGCCGGATCGGCCTCCTCGACGGCCCGCAGCGAGGCGCGCCGCCAGGCCAGCTCCGCCAGCCGCACGTCGAGCGCGGCCCGCTCGGCGGACACCGCCTCGGCCATCGAGCGTTCGCCGCTGAGCACGTGCGCGATCGGCGTCAGGCCGAGGCCCAGCCCCCGCAGCCGCCTGATCAGGGCCAGCCGCTCCACGGCCGCCCGGTCGAACCTGCGGTGGTTCCCCGTGCTGCGCACCGACGTGATGATGCCCTCGTCGCAGTAGAAGCGGATGGTGCGCACCGGGACGCCCGTCAGCCGGGCCAGCTCCCCGATCCCGAGCGTTTCTTCCCGCAGCGGCACTTGAACCTCCACCCGACTGGAGTTCCTACGGTAGCGGCGTATCCCGATGAAGAGGAGTGAGGCCGATGCCGGCTCTCGATTTCGCGCGGCTCGTGACGGGGCTGCGGGAGCAGACGGAGGTGTTCGCCGCGGCGGTGGCCGGCGGTGATCCGGAGGCCGTCGTGCCGACCTGCCCCGAGTGGCGGTTGCGCACGCTGGTCGCGCACCTGGGGCAGGCCTGCCGGTGGGGGGCCGGGCTCGTCCGCACGGGCCTGCCGGCGCCGCTGCCCGATCCGTCCGGCGTCGATCCCGGCGCGCCCGGAGGGTGGGGCGAGTGGCTGCGGGCGGGGGCGGAGGAGCTGGCCGAGGCCGTGCGCAAGGTCGGCGAGGACGCCGAGGTGTGGTCGTTCCTGGGGCCGGCGCCCGCGGCGTTCTGGTTGCGCAGGATGTGCTGCGAGGCCGCCGTGCACGGCTACGACGCGGCGCTGGCGACCGGCGCCGCGTACGGGATCGCCGATGATCTCGCGGCGGACGTCGTCACCGAGGGCATGGAGCTGATGTCGCATCCGCGGGCGGAGACGTTCAAGCCGGAGCTGGCGCTGATGCGGGGCGCGGGCGAGCGGCTGGCGTTCCGGCCGCGCGGGATGGACGGGTGGGTGATCAGCCGGCTGCCCGAGGGGCTGCGCTGGGAGCGCGGGAACGGGCCGGGCGACGTGGTGGTGCCGGGAACGGTGACCGACATCATGCTGGTGCTCTCGCGGCGGATCCCGCCCGCCGCCGTCAGCGGGGACCGGGCGCTGCTGGAGCACTGGCTGGCGCACAGCGCCTTCTGATCACCGACTCAGCGGAAGGCCGGCACCGTGGGCGGCAGGCCCATGAGGACGGCGCCGGCGGCGTCGTACATCGCCGGGCTGAGGAAGGCGTGCTCCTGCGGCACCAGCGCGTCGCCGAGCAGGGCCTGCAGCGGGTGGTCGCGGTAGATCGCGGCGGTGCCCGACAGCGAGACGACCTTGCCGACCACCTCCGCCGCGGTCCTGGCCAGGTGGGCGGCGGACAGGCGCAGGTGGGCGTTCTGCTCGTCGCCGACCTCGCCGCCGTCCGCGAGCGCCTGCCACGCCTCCTGCGCGGCCTCGTAGAAGTAGGCGCGGGCGGAGCGGAGCGCGGCCTCGGCCCCGGCGATGCCGGCGCGGTAGTAGGGGCGGTCGGCCAGGCGCGGCGCGCCGGTGATGCTGCCCCGGCCGCTGCCCTCCCCCTCGGCCAGGTCGAGGGCGGCTCGGGCGACGCCGGCGGAGACGACCGACAGCGACTGGGCGGCGTAGGTGATGGCGGGGTAACGGTAGAGCGGCTCGTCGATCACCGGGGCGCCGCCGCGGATGAACGTCCACTCCCTGCCGATCTCGACGTCGCGGGCGACCAGGTCGAAGGAGCCGGTGCCCTGCATGCCGACGACGTCCCACTCTCGCACGATCTCCAGGCGCTCCGGCCGCACCAGCGCCCCGCGCGGCTTGCCGGAGGTGGAGTCGTCGCCGGGGATGCCGACGACGAGCACGTCGGCGGCCATGCAGCCGCTGGCGAACTTCCAGCGGCCGTTGAGCCGGAAGCCCCGCTCGGTGGGGACGGCCTCCTGGACGGGGAACAGGCCGCCGGCCAGGACGACGTCGGGGCCGTCCGCGTACAGGGCGGCCTGGGTCTCCAGCGGCAGCGAGCCCAGGTAGACGAGCTGGGAGCCGAAGCTCGCGACCCAGCCGGTGGAGCCGTCGACGGCGGAGACGCGCTCGATCATCCGCAGGAACTCCGCCGGCGGCATCGGCTCGCCGCCGAAGCGCCGCGGCGTGGAGACCCGGTAGAGGCCGAGCCGTTTGAGCCGGTCGACGAAGTCCTTGGGGACGTAGCGCAGCTCGCGGAACTCCTCGCGGCGGCGGGCCAGCTCCGTGAGCATCTCCTCGAACGAGTCCTCGTCGCGCATCTGCGCCGCTCCTCGTGCTCCGTCCGGCAGGAAGGGCGTTCCCGTTGTGGCGAGCGCCATCCCAGCCTAAGCGCACAGGGGCTCAGAGCTCGACATGGGTGTCGGGGTCGCCGCCGAGGCGGTCGCCGGTGCCGAGGTTGTCGAGGCGGGCCAGGTCCTCCGGCGACAGGCTGAAGTCGAACACCTCGAGGTTCTGCCGCATGCGCTCGGGGTCGGCCGACTTGGGGATGGGCACGGCGCCGAGCTGCACGTGCCAGCGCAGCACCACCTGGGCCGGCGTACGGCCGTGCGCGGCGGCCAGGTCGGTGACGACGGGGTCGTCGAGCAGCTTGGAGCCGCGGCCGAGCGGGCTCCACGACTCGGTCACGATGTCGTGCCCCGCGTGCCAGTCGCGCAGCTCGCGCTGGGGGAAGCCGGGGTGCATCTCCACCTGGTTCACCGCCGGCGGGACGCCGGTCTCCGCCACCAGCCGCCCGATCTGCTCCGGGGTGAAGTTGGAGACGCCGATCGAGCGTGCCAGGCCCTGCTCGCGCAGGCGCACGAACGCGCGCCAGGTGTCGAGGTAGAGCCCGCGGCCGGGCAGCGGCCAGTGGATGAGGTAGAGGTCGACGTAGTCGAGGCCGAGCCGGGCCCGGCTCTCCTCGAAGCCGCGCATGGCCGCGTCGTAGCCGTGGTGGGAGCCGCGCAGCTTCGTGGTGACGAACAGCTCCTCGCGGGCCACCGGCGCCCGCGCCACGGCGGCGCCGACGCCGGCCTCGTTGCCGTAGCTCGCGGCCGTGTCGATGAGCCGGTAGCCGAGCGAGACGGCGTGGGTGACGGCCTGGCGGGCCTCCTCGTCGTTCATCGGCCAGGTGCCCAGGCCCAGCCGCGGCATCGGGCGGCCGTCGGCGAGCATGACGGTCATGATCGTTCCCCCTTGGTGACGTTGACACTGCCCCTTACCCGCGGGTCACACCGGCCAATCCGCCGCACCCTGTCACACTGGCGCCCGGGTTTCCGACTAGTACGGTAGACAACTCGTGGAGGTGCGATGTGCTGACCGTGATAGGCGCGGGGTTCCCGCGCACCGGGACCAGCTCCATGAAGGCCGCACTGGAGCGGCTCGGATTCGGGCCCTGCTTTCACATGTTCAACATCCTGACCGAGCCGGCCCGCGCCGCCGGCTGGGCGCCGCTGGCGGAGGGCGCGCGGCCCGACTGGGAGAAGCTGTTCGACGGGTTCCGCTCGACTCAGGACTGGCCGGCCTCCTACTTCTGGCGGGAGCTGGCGCAGGCGTACCCGGAGGCCAAGGTCGTGCTGACCGTACGCGACCCGCGCGCCTGGTACGCGAGCATGATGACGCTGATCGACAACGGGCCCCGCACCCTCATGGCCCAGGAGACGCAGGCGGAGCTGCCCCCGGCGGCGCGCGCCGTCTTCGAGGGGATGCGGCGGATGGGGCCGGTGCTCGACCGCATGGCCGCCGGCACGTTCGGCGCCGGCAGGACGATGGCCGACGGGCCGGTCGACGAGGAGAGCGCCGTGGCGGCGTTCGAGCGGCACACGGCCGAGGTGCGGGCGAGCCTGCCGCCGGAGCGGCTGCTGGTCTTCGACGTGCGGCAGGGGTGGGAGCCGCTGTGCCGCTTCCTCGGCGTGGAGGTGCCGGCCGAGCCGTTCCCGCATCTCAACGACGGCAGGTCCATGCAGGAGTTCCTCGGGCGGCTGATGAAGGGCGACGTCTCCCACCCGTCGTTCGTCCCCGACGCGTAGGCGCCGCTCAGCTCTCCAGGTAGCGCAGGATCGCCAGCACGCGCCGGCTGTAGCCGGGGTCGCGCGGCAGGTCGAGCTTGTCCATGATGGCGTTGACGTGCTTCTCGACCGTGCTGAGCGACACGTGCAGGCGCTCGGCGATGGCGGCGTTGACGAAGCCCTGGGCGAGGTGGCGCAGCACCTCGCCCTCGCGGGGGCTGAGCCTGCTCAGCGGGTCCGTACGGGTGGTGCGGGCCAGGAGCTGGCGCACCACCTCGGGGTCGAACGCCGTGCCGCCCGCCCGCACCCTCTCCAGCGACTCCAGGAACTCCGCCACCTCCGAGACCCGGTCCTTCAGCAGGTAGCCGAGCCCTTCGGTGGATCCGGCCAGGAGCCTGGCGGCGTAGTGCTGCTCGACGTACTGCGACAGGACGAGCACGCCGACGCCCGGCAGCCGCTCGCGGATCTCCAGCGCGGCGCGCAGCCCGTCGTCCTTGTGCCCGGGCGGCATGCGCACGTCGACGACGGCCACGTCGGGGCGGTGCCGGGCGGCCGCGTCGAGCAGCGCGGGCGCGTCGCCGACGGCGGCGACGACCTCGTGGCCGGCGTCTTCGAGCAGCCGGGTCAGGCCCTCGCGCAGCAGCACGGAGTCGTCGGCCAGGATCACCCGCACGGCGGCGCCTTCGGCAGCGTGGCGGCGATCCTGGTGGGGCCGCCGGGCGGGCTGTCGACGGTGAACGTGCCGTCGAGTGCCAGGACCCGCCGGGCCAGCCCGGACAGGCCGCCGCCCGACGGGTCGGCGCCGCCCCTGCCGTTGTCGGAGATCGCCACGCTCACCGTCCGCTCGTCCTCGCTCAGGACCACCAGGATGTCATGCGCGCCGGCGTGCTTGACCGCGTTGGTGATGGCCTCGCGGGCCACGAAGTACAGGGCGGTCTCGATCTCGGAGGCGGGGCGGGCGGCCAGGCCGTGGTGCACGGTGACGGGCACGCCCGCGCGCTCGGCGACGCCGGCCAGCGCTGCGCGCAGGCCGAGCTCGTCGAGCGCGGTCGGGTAGATCCGCCAGGCGACGCTGCGCAGCTCGTCGAGGAGCTGGCGGGACTCGGTGTACGCCTGGGCGACCAGGCCGGCGATCGCGTCATGGCCGGTGACGTCGTGACCGGCGGCCTCGCGACCGGCAGCCTCGGCGGCCTCGTGGCCGGTGGTGTCGCGGCCGGTGGTGTCGCGGCCGGTGGTGTCGCGGCGGGCCCTGGCGGCGAGGTCAATGGCGTGCCGGGCGCGGCCGAGCAGCATGGCCAGGGCGACGCCGCGCTGCTGCACGCCGTCGTGCAGGTCGCGCTCGATCCTGCGCCGCTCGTCGTCCACGGCCCTGACGATGCCGGAACGGGTCTCGGTGAGCTCGGCGATGCGCCGGCGCATCAGCTCCTCGCCGGTCGGGCCCAGGAAGTGCGCGGCCAGGCGGCGGTCGAGCGCGGCGACGGCCGCGACCATGAGCACCAGCGCGGCCAGCAGCGCCAGGCCGGCGGTGACGCCGAGCGCGCCGCCGCTGGTGACGATCTTCACACCGGGCAGCTCCAGCGGGACCGGCTCGGACTCGCCCCAGATCAGGTCCCACGCGCCGCCGGCCAGCAGCAGGACGGTGAGGAACAGGGTGCTGGCGCAGACGTACCCGCCGAGGACGCCCAGGGCGGCGCGGGCCGCGAGGTAGGCGTACCCGCCGTCGCGCCGCGCCGGCTCGTGCCCGAGCCAGCTCGACAGGCGGGCACGTTCGAGGGCGGTCAGCCGGGCCAGCCCGCGCGCGGCGGCGGGCCGCAGCGCGGGGATCAGCGCGGCGGGCGCCGCCACGGCCAGGAAGACCAGCTCGGCCAGGCCGAGAGCCGTCCCGAGCAGGGCTCCGGTCAGGAGGCGGGCGATGCGGGTGCCTGACACGGGCGGAAAGTCTAGGCGCCCCGCGCCACCGCGGAACGACCGGCCACCTCCGCCATACTCCGCCGCCACCGGGCCACGCCCGCCACGCCCCGCCGCCGCCGGGCCACGCGCGCCGCGGTCCGCCCCCGCCCGGCCGCGCCCGCCGCGTCCCGCCGCCCGGCCGCCCATCAGGCGTCGCGGCGGCGCAGGACGGCGTGGCCCGCCACCACGGCGGCCGCCGTCCAGGCGAGCAGCCACACCAGACCCTCCCCCGGCGAGTACGGCATCGGCCCGCCGGTGAGGTTCTCCGTGCTGCCCATGAACGCCAGCCCGGCGAACATCGGCATCCGCAGCGAGGCGTCCAGCAGCGCCGGCACCCCGGTCATGAGGATCGCCAGCGGCAGCCCCATGAGCAGCATGAACATCACGGTCAGCGTGCCCGCCGCGCTGCGCATCGCCGCGCCGACCCCCACGGTCGTCACGGACACCAGCGCGTAGAACACCCCCGTGCCCAGCAGGTCCACCACGACCTCGCCGGCGGGCAGCACCACGAGCCCGCCGAACGCGTCGATCGACAGCACCAGGTACACGGCCACCGCCGCCACCGCGCCCGCGAGGACCCCCACCGCGAACATCACCGGCCCGACCACCAGCGCCTTGGCCGCCAGCACCATCCCGCGCACGGGCGTGGCCTGCAGCGTGATCCGGATGCCGCCGGAGGCGTACTCGGAGGTGATCACCAGCATGGCCAGGGCCACCAGCGCGAACTGCACGAACGACGTGCCGGAGATCACGGCCTCGCTCGCCACGATCCGCACGCCGTGCGCGCCCTCGCGCAGCGCCTCGGTGGCGGCGCCCCCGGCCAGGGTGATGGAGGTCAGCACGGTGAGCGCGAACGCGCAGGCCAGGCACCACCACGTGGACCTGACCGACCACAGCTTCGCCCACTCGGCTCCGACGGCCTGCCACAACATCCTCACCGGCTCACCCCGTACTCCACGCTGCCCGAGGTCAGCTCCTGATAGGCCTGCTCCAGCGAGGCCTCCTTGGCGCGCAGCTCGTGCAGCCGGATCCCGGCCTCGAACGCCACGTCGCCGACCCGCTCGATCGCGGCGCCGGTGACCTCCAGCTCGTTCTCGCCGACCCGGTCCACCGTCATCCCGGCCCCGCGCAGCAGCGCCGCGAGGTCGCCCGCGTGCGGGGTGCGGATCAGCACGGCCGTCAGCGAGCTGCCCGCCAGGACGTCCGCGAGCGGCGCGTCCATGATGAGCCGCCCCTTGCCGATCACCACGAGGTGGTCGGCGGTGAGCTGCATCTCGCTCATCAGGTGGCTGGAGACGAACACCGTCCGCCCCTCGGCGGCCAGCGACCGCATGAACCCGCGCACCCACCGCACGCCGTCGGGGTCGAGCCCGTTGACGGGCTCGTCGAACATCAGCACCTCGGGGTCGCCCAGCAGCGCCGCCGCGATCCCGAGCCGCTGGCTCATCCCGAGCGACAGCGTCCCGGCCCGCTTGCGCGCCGCGCCCGCCATGCCCACGGTCTCCAGCACCTCCTCCACGCGCCGCCGCGGGATGCCGTTGCTGCGGGCCAGCGCGGTCAGGTGGGCGCGGCCGCTGCGGCCGGGGTGCACGGCGCGCGCGTCGAGGAGCGCGCCGACGGTGCGCAGCGGGTTCGCGATGCGCCGGTACGGCACGCCGCCGACGAGGGCGGTGCCGGAGGTGGCGTGGTCGAGGCCGAGGATCAGGCGCATCGTGGTCGATTTGCCGGCGCCGTTCGGCCCGAGGAATCCGGTGACGGTGCCCGGTTTCAGGTCCAGCGTGAGGTCGTCGACCGCGAGCCGGTCGCCGTACCGCTTGGTCAAGCCCTTGAGACTGATCACGTTCCCTCACGCTAGGTGCCCGCGGGCGGGGCGGCCATGGGGGCGGCCCGCCGACCTCGATGGCGGGAAACCGTAAATCGGCCGGCCGTTTCCCCGGGATCCGACCGGCCTCAGCGGACCCGCAGGCGTCAGGGGATCCGGCAGGCGTCAGGGGATCCGGCGGGCGTCACGTCTCGAAGGCGGTCCTGGCGAGGTCGTGGGAGCGGCTCGCGAGGTCCTCCTCCGCCCGCCCGAACGCCTCCGTGATGGCCTCGGCCAGCGCCTGCGAGCCGAGCCGCAGCGCGCGGGGGTCGAGGTGCAGCCCGGCCAGCGAGCCCGTGGCCGACAGCTCGACGGCGACCTGGCCGCCGGCGCTCTCCCCGCGCCCGGTCGTCTCCCGCAGCAGGCGGCTCACCTCCTCCAGGCGGGCGGCGCCGCCGGCCAGCTCGGCCAGGGCGCGGTCGAGCTCGGGGTCTCCGGTACGCGGCGGTGTCGTCATGGGGGCTCCTGGAGGTGTCAGCGTTTGAACAGGAACGCCCTGGGCGCGTGGGCCAGCGCCGAGCGCAGGGCGCCTTCGTCGGACAGGCCCCCGCCGGCGACCAGGGGGTAGACGGTGGCCGCCGACAGGGTGCGGCGGAAGAACCTGCCGGCGGGCCCGGTGCCGAGCACCGTCTCGGTGAGCCGCGCCGGGGGGAAGAACCTTCGGGCGTCGCTGAGGCCCTTGATGCCGCCGTTGTAGGCCATCTCGGCGACGAAGTGCCGGCCCGCGTACTCCCAGAGGTTGCCCATGGGCTGCCCGGTGGCGGCCGAGCTCGCCGCGTGCACGCCGGTCTTGAGCCCCGCCCACAGGACGGAGTCCGCCAGCGCGTCGAGCCCCTCGCGCACCACGTACGTGCCGACGCGCCGCTTGCCCGCGCGCTGCTCCAGGATCGCCTTGGTGATCTTCTGGAAGATCGTGCGTTCCAGCCTGGCCCGGGCCACGAGCCACTTGAACGCCCGCTCGGCCACGATCCTGGCGGCCGGGTAGAGGTAGCCGAAGAGCATGGTGAAGGCCATGGCGGCGAGCTGGGTGCCGATGATCAGAAGCTGCTCGCGGTGCTGCTCGACGGCCTCGGCGTACTCGTCGCAGCCGGCCGCCAGATCCTCCAGCTCCTCCTGGAGGGCGGCGTAGCGGGGGCCCAGCTCGTGCGGCCACACGTCGGCGAAGCGGGAGACCGTCCGGCTGTCGTTGGCCTCGCGGGCCTCGGCGACGGCGGTGGCGGTGTCGCGGGCGAGCGCGCCGATGCCGGTGGCCAGCTCGCGCAGCGCGCCGGCCCTGGCCCGGAGGTTGCCGGCGTCGGCCGCCGGCACGTGCACGCCGGCGAACCAGGCCAGCGCCTGGAAGGGGTCGAACATCAGGCGCCCTCCTGCCGGGGCGGAGCCTCGGGGACCGGCGGCCCGGGGAGGTCGGGGATCGCGGGCAGGGTGCTGATGATGTGCAGCTCCAGGTAGTCCCACAGGGCGTCGAAGTCGCGCAGGCCCGCGGCGGAGGTGAAGCTCTTGTCGGCGATGCGGCGCATGGCGTCGGCGAGGGAGTCGTAGCCGTCGGCGTACCACTCGGCGAACGCGCGGCCCTCCTCGTCGCCGCCGACCAGGCCGGAGGTGGTGGCCAGGGGCGAGGAGGCGCGCAGCAGGGCCGTCACGTCGTCGCCGGTCCGGTCGAAGCGCCGGGCGAGCCTGCGGATCGACGTCCAGTCGATGAGGACCCCGTCGCCGCTCGCGGCGACCGATTCGCCGGACGAATCCGCCATCAACCCTCCAAGCGTGCATTAATGACTACTTAGGCACGCTAACGACTATAAATTTCCGCGAGTTAATCGCCGCGTTAACTCAGGAATAAGCGGCGTTCATCCACTCGGGCAGGTCGCTGAGCATCCCGCCCAGCTCCTCCATGACGTCGCCGTCCACGGCCTCGCCCGCGCTGGCCTGGTCCTCGACGCGCCGGCACAGCTCCGCCTCGCGGGTCGCGCCGACCGTCGCGCAGGACCCCTTGAGCCGGTGCGCGAGCCCGGCCGCCGCGGCCAGGTCGCCGTCCCGCACGGCCTGCCTCAGCTCCTCGAACGTGCGGGTGGCGGTCGCCAGGTACGCCCGCGCCACGTCGGCCAGCGCCTCCTGCGACAGCCCCGCCAGCTCGGGCGGCAGCCCGGCGGAGGCCGTCCACTCCGGGATCCTGGCCAGCACGCGCGGCCAGTCGACCGGCTTGGCCAGGTGGTCGTCCATACCGGCCTCCAGGCACCGGATCCGGTCGTCCGGCATGGCCGCGGCGGTCATCGCGATGATCGGGGTGTGGGCCTCCTCGCCCTCCCTGATCTCCTCGGTCGCGGCCAGGCCGTCGAGCACGGGGAGCTGGCAGTCCATGAACACCAGGTCGTACCGGCCGGCCAGCACGGCGCGCACGGCCTGCCTGCCGTCGTCGACCACGTCGACCTCGTGCCCGGCCTGGGTCAGCACGAGCATCGCCACCTGGCGGCTCACCTCGTCGTCCTCGGCCACCAGGATGCGGGCGCCCTCGGTCAGGCCGGTGGCCGGCGCGCCGTCGCGCGGCTCGCCGTCGCACTCCGCGAGGCCCAGGGCGTTCTCCGCGGCGGCGAGCAGGCGGCGGCGGCTGAGCGGCCGGGTGATCGACTGCACGGCCCGCTCCCCCGCCGCGCCCGGCCAGGCGAAGCCGGCCCGGCCGGGGGTGACGACCACGATGACGCTGGTGGCCTGGAGCGCCGGGTCGTTGAGGATGGAGTCGGCGAGCGAGCGCGGCGCACCGGGGTCGCCGGGGTCACCCGGGCCGAGTCCCGTGCCGAGTCCCGTGCCGAGTCCCGTGCCGAGGTCGAGGGCGACGACGGCCAGCTCGTACGGCCGCCCGTCCGCGGCGGCGGCACGCAGGCGGGCCAGCGCCGCCACCTCGTCCCTGGTCTCCTCCACCTCGGCCCCGGCCTGCTCCAGGCAGCGCGCGGCCAGCGTGCGGTCCTCGGGCCGCGCGTCGGCGACCAGCGCGCGCCGCCCCTCCAGCGCT
Source organism: Nonomuraea thailandensis (assembly GCF_024172165.1). GTDB lineage: Bacteria > Actinomycetota > Actinomycetes > Streptosporangiales > Streptosporangiaceae > Nonomuraea > Nonomuraea thailandensis. Next base: position 5,538,329 of record NZ_JAMZEB010000002.1, read on the forward strand.
CCGGCGCCCGGCTCCGACCAGGTGAGCACGTCCACCGGCAGCGTGGCCCAGAACCGGCTGCCCACGCCCTCCACGCTGTCGAGCCCGATCTGCCCGCCCATGAGCTCGACGAGCTGCCTGCTGATGGCCAGCCCGAGCCCGCTGCCGCCGGTCCTGCGCGTGATGGGCGAGTCCACCTGGCGGAAGACGCCGAAGACCCGCTCCCGGTCCCGCGGCCCGACCCCGATGCCCGTGTCGGCCACCGCGAACCTGAGCACCACCCGCTCCTGGCCCGGCTCTCCCTCGTCGAGCGCCACGTGCAGGTCCACGCCGCCCTGGACGGTGAACTTCAGCGCGTTGCCGACCAGGTTCGTCAGCACCTGGCGCAGCCGCGCCGGGTCGCCCGCCACCTGGCGGGGCACGTTCTCGTCGAGCCGCAGCGTGAGCCAGAGCCCCTGCTCGTACGCGTGCGGCGCGAACGGCGCCACGACCTCGTCGCACAGTCGCGGCAGGTCGAACGGCGCGGCCTCGACCTGGAGGTGCCCGGCCTCGATCCTGGACAGGTCGAGGAAGTCGTCGAGCAGGCGCAGCACGTTCTGCGCCGACTCCTGGGCGGTGCTGGCGTAGTAGCGCTGCTCCTCGTCCAGGCGGGTGCCCATGAGCAGGGAGTTCATGCCGAGCACGCCGTTGATGGGGGTGCGGATCTCGTGGCTGATCTTGGCCACGAACTCCGACTTGGCGCTGGAGGCGCTGAGTGCCTCGTCCCTGGCTGCGGCCAGCTCGGTGGCGTAGGTGGAGAGCTGGGCCTGCGCCCGGCGGCGGCCGCGGGTGCTGTGGATCTGCAGGCCGAGGCCGATGAGGATGAGCAGGGCGAGCAGGAGCGCGACGGTGAGCACGTTCGTGCGCAGCTTCTCGGCGGAGGCCAGGGCCTCGGCGACCGAGACCTCGGCGGTGACCGTCCAGCCGATGCCGGGGATCGGCTCGGACGCCGACAGGACCGTGCCGTCGATGCCGCGGAACTCGCCGCTCCACGCCCGCCCGGCCAGCGCGGCGTCCACGCGGGGGTCCTCGCGCAGGGAGGTGAGCGCGAACAGCTTCCTGCCGGGGTCGGCGACCAGCACGCCGGCCCTGTCGGTGATGAGCAGCCGGATGTCCTGCGCCTCGGCGGCGTCCTCGGCGAACTCCTGGATGGCGTCGAGGCTGTAGACGACGGTGAGCATGCCGAGCATGCGGGTGCCGTCGGCGCTGGGGATGGGCGCGGCCACCGCGACGGCCCTGGACACCCCTAACATGGTCGGTGTGTACGCCTGCGAGACGTGGGCCTGGCGCCGGTCGCGCACCGCGCGGTACCAGTCGGTGGTCGTGATGTCCTGCGGCAGCACGGTGGGCGGCTCCGCGCCCCTGATCTTGCCCTCGGGAGAGTTCACGATCAGGCCGCTGACGCCGTCGCGCAGCTCCTTCAGCTCGCCGAGCCAGTCCTGCATCGTGGCGCTGGTGACCTCGTCCACCGCCTCGCGCACGTGGGGCCGCTGGGCGAAGGCGGTGACGAGCTGCTTGAGGGAGTCCATCTGCTGCTCGACCACGACCCGGCTGACGGACGCGGTGGTCCTGACGCGCTCGCGGACCTCGTCGCTCATCGCGTTCTCCGACAGCGAGATGCTGGACGAGGTGAGCAGCGCCAGGGGCAGCAGGCCGAGGAGCGTCCACAGGGCCGTCACCGCGAGCAACCATCGCACGGGCGTCCGTCCCTCCCCCCACTCGCTCGGGTACAGATTAGGAGGAAACCGGCGCGCGCGCCGGTTCTCAGTGAGCAGAACGAGCAAAAGGTGATCTTTTTTAATAAAACCCGCTTAAGCTGCAGTGATCTACCTGAATGACGAGGAGCGTGGCGGTGCCTGAGCTCAGGGACATCACCGTTCTCATCGTGGACGACGACCCGGTCGTCACGGCGGCCCTGCACGCGCAGGTCAACCGGGTGCTCGGGTTCAGGGTCGTGGGCATCGCGCACACCGGGCACGCGGCGCTGGCCGCGGCCGGACGCTTCGCGCCCCGCCTGGTCCTGCTCGATCTGCACCTCCCTGATATGCCCGGTCTGGAGGTGGCGCACCGGCTGCGCCGCCCGGACCAGCCGCCCGCCGACATCATCGTGATCTCCGGGCGCAAGGAGTCGGCGACGGTACGCGCCGCCATCCAGCGCGGCGCGCTCAACTACCTGGTCAAGCCGACCCGGGCGGGCACGCTGGAGCAGGCCCTGCTGCGTTACGCCGCCACCGTCAAGCAGCTCGAGTCCGAGTCCCGCTTCACCGACCAGCAGGAGATCGACAACCTCTTCCGCTCGCTCCACCTCGACGTGGGCACCCGCCCCAAGAGCATCTCCGCCTCCACCGAGCAGGCGGTGCTGGACGCGCTCTCGGAGGTCGAGGACGCCTCGGCCGACGAGCTGGCGGCCAAGGTCGGCGTCAGCCGGGCCACCGCCCGCCGCTACCTGGAGCACCTGTCCGAGCGGGGGCTGGTCGAGGGGCGGCCGAAGTACGGGACCACGGGGCGGCCCCAGCACCGGTACCGCATCCGATGAGGGCGCTGCGCGCGTTGGTCGCGGCCGTGCTGGTCGGCCTGCTGCCCGCCGCCTGCGGCGAGGCGAGCGCCTTCCCCGAGGACACCACGATGTCCCGCATCAGGGAGCGCGGCATCCTCACCGTGGGCATCAAGTTCGACCAGCCGATCTTCGGCTACAAGGATCCCGCCAGCGGGCGGATCACCGGGTTCGACGCGGAGATGGCCCGGCTGGTCGCCAGGGACCTGACGGGCAGCGAGCGCAACATCCGCTTCGTCGAGACGGTGTCGAGCGAGCGGGAGAACTTCATCGAGCAGGGCGTGGTGGACCTCGTCATCGCCACCTACTCGATCACGCAGACGCGCGCCCGGCGGGTCACGTTCACCGACCCGTACTACTACGCCGGGCAGGACCTGCTGGTACGCGTCGGCGACTCCACCATCAACCAGGTCTCCGACCTGAAGGGCAAGAGCGTCTGCACGGCCCGCGGCTCCACCTCGGTCGAGCGGCTGCGCGCCACGGTACCCGGCATCCACCTGGAGGTCGTGGACGCGTACAGCATCTGCGTGCCCGCACTGATCGCCGGGCGGGTGGACGCGGTCAGCACCGACGACACCATCCTGCTCGGCCTGTACGCCCAGCACCCCGACACGCTGCGGCTGGTCGGCAAGCCGTTCGCGCGCGAGCCGTACGGGATGGGCATGCGCAAGCAGGACACCGCCTTCCGCGACTACCTCAACGGGCTGATCGCCCGCTGGCTGTGCAACGGCGAGTGGGACCGCGCCTACATGGCCACCGTCGGGGTCTCCGGCACCACCTCCGAATCGGCGAAGCCGGCGCCTCGCCCGGCCAATTGCTGAGCAGAACGATCACAAGCCTTTCCGCGGAACATGCGGCTCCTACGGTTACGCCAACGCTGACCGAGACAAGGAGCGTGACGCATGACCCAGGCGGACCTGATCGTCCTGGACCAGGTCAACAAGCGCTTTGGCGATCACCATGTGCTGAAGGACGTCGACCTGACCGTGCGGCAGGGCGAGGTCGTAGTGATCATCGGCCCGTCCGGGGCGGGCAAGTCCACCCTGTGCCGCGCGATCAACCGGCTGGAGACGATCGACTCCGGCACGATCAGCCTCGACGGGACGCCGCTGCCGGCTGAGGGCAAGGAGCTGGCCAGGCTCCGCGCCGAGGTCGGCATGGTGTTCCAGTCGTTCAACCTCTTCGCGCACAAGACCGTCCTGGACAACGTCGTCCTCGGGCAGGTCCACGTGCTCAAGCGGCCCAAGGACCAGGCCGTGCGCAAGGCCCAGGAGCTGCTCGACCGGGTCGGCATCGGCGGCCAGGCCGCCAAGTTCCCCGCCCAGCTCTCCGGCGGCCAGCAGCAGCGGGTCGCCATCGCCAGGGCGCTGGCCATGGACCCGAAGGCGATCCTGTTCGACGAGCCCACCTCGGCGCTGGACCCGGAGATGGTCAACGAGGTGCTGGACGTCATGACGGGCCTGGCCCGTGAGGGCATGACCATGGTCGTCGTCACCCACGAGATGGGCTTCGCCCGCAGGGCGGCCGACCGGGTCGTGTTCATGGCCGACGGCGAGATCGTCGAGCAGAACACCCCTGACACCTTCTTCGGCGCGCCCAGCAGCGACCGCGCCCAGTCCTTCCTCGCCAAGATCCTGACCCACTAAGGAGCCGTCATGTTCGGCAGATCTCTCTTCGCCGTGTTCGCCGTCGTGGCCGTCGCCTCCGGATGCGGGGGCGGCTCCGACAGCCACGCCTCCATCGTGGACAAGGCCAAGAACGACAAGAAGCTGGTGATCGGCGTCAAGGCCGACCAGCCCGGCCTCGGCCTGCGCACGCCTGACGGCGCCTTCACCGGCTTCGACATCGAGGTGGCCACGTACGTGGCCAAGCAGCTCGGGGTCGAGCCGAGCGGCATCACGTTCAAGGAGACCGTCTCCGCCAACCGGGAGGCGTTCATCGAGCAGGGCCAGGTGGACATGGTCGTGGCCACCTACTCCATCACCGACGCCCGCAAGCAGAAGGTGTCCTTCGCCGGGCCCTACTTCGTGGCCGGGCAGGACCTGCTGGTCCGCGCCGAGGAGGCGGCGCTGACCGGGCCCGAGGCGCTCAACGGCAAGAAGCTGTGCTCGGTCGCCGGCTCCACGCCCGCGCAGAAGGTCAAGTCGGAGTACGCCAAGGAGGTGCAGCTCCAGGAGGAGCGCACCTACTCGGCGTGCGTGGACCGCGTGCTCGGCGGCCAGCTCGACGCCATCACCACCGACAACGTCATCCTGGCCGGCTACGCCGCGCAGCACTCCGGCAAGCTCAAGGTGGTCGGCAAGACGTTCAGCACCGAGAAGTACGGCATCGGGCTGAAGAAGGACGACACGGCCGGGCGCAAGGCGATCAACGACGCCCTGGAGAAGATGTTCTCCGACGGGAGCTGGACCAAGGCGCTGCAGACCAGCGTGGGCGCCTCCGGCTTCACCCTGCCGCAGGCCCCGCAGCTCGAGCGGTACTGATGGAAGCACTGGTGACCGAAGGCGGCACCATCCTGGCCGCCTTCTGGATGACGGTGCGGCTGACGGCGGTCAGCGCGCTCGGCTCGCTGGTGCTGGGCACGCTGCTGACCGCCATGCGGGTGGCCCCGCTGGGCTCCCTGCGGGCCACCGCCACCGTGTACGTGACCGTGGCCCGCAACACGCCGCTCACGCTGGTGCTGCTGTTCACCGGCCTCGGCATCGGCGCGAACCTGGGCCTTGAGCTGTCCGACGACATCGCGACCAACAACTTCTGGCTCGCCGTCATCGGGCTGACCGCCTACACCTCGGCGTTCGTGTGCGAGGCGCTGCGCTCCGGGCTCAACACGGTGCCCGTCGGGCAGGCGGAGGCGGCCCGCTCGCTGGGGCTCGGCTTCGTCAGGACGCTGGCGCTGATCACGCTGCCGCAGGCGTTCCGCGCGGTGGTGGCGCCGCTGGGCAGCATCCTCATCGCGCTGACCAAGAACACCACGATCGCCCTGGTCGTGGGCGTCGCGGAGGCGTCGGTGCGGATGCGCGAGCTGATCGAGACCTACGGTGACCAGGTCATCGAGATCTTCCTCGGCTTCGCCGCCGGCTTCGTGCTGCTGTGCCTGCCGATGGGGCTGCTGTTCGGCTGGTTGTCCAAGCGGATGGCGGTGGCGCGATGACGTACGCGAACCTGTACGAGCGGCCCGGCCCGCGCGGGGTGCGCCGCAACCGGGTGCTGACGGCCCTCGTCGCGGCGGCGCTGCTGGCGGTGGCGTACATCGTCTACGTGCGCTTCGACGAGAAGGACCAGTGGGCGGCGGAGAAGTGGACGCCGCTGCTGCGCGGCGACGTCTGGGCCACGTTCATCCTGCCCGGCCTGGCCGGCACGCTGGCGGCGGCCGTCGCCGGGGTGGTGCTGGCGGCGCTGTTCGGGCTGGTGTTCGCCGTCGCCCGGATGTCGGAGCACCGCTGGATCCGGGTGCCGGCGGCCATGGTGGTGGAGTTCTTCCGGTCCGTGCCGCTGCTGCTGCTGATCTTCTTCGCCTTCTTCGGGTCGTACGTGCTCATCGGCGTGAACGTCTCGGCGTTCGCCGCCGTCGTGTTCGGGCTGACCCTCTACAACGGGTCGGTCATCGCCGAGATCGTCCGGGCCGGGGTGCTGAGCCTGCCCAAGGGGCAGCGGGAGGCGGCGTACGCGGTCGGCATGCGCAAGGGGCAGGTGATGCGGCTCGTCCTGCTGCCGCAGGCCGTCAAGGCCATGCTGCCCGCGCTGATCAGCCAGTTCGTGGTGCTGCTGAAGGACTCGGCGCTGGGCCTGATCGTGGGTTACGACGAGCTGGTGGACAGGGGGCTGAACGGGATCGCGGCGAACTTCTCCAACGTCATCCCGGCGGCCATCCTCATCGCGGCCATCTTCATCGTGATCAACATGGGGCTGGACCGGCTGGCGAGCCGCCTCGGCGCCTCCTCCACAGCGCGGGCGCCCAGGGTGCGGTCCCGATGACGGCCAGCGCGAGCAGCAGCGGCCCGCGCCACCACCACGGGACGGTCGCCGGCGGCGGGTCGCCGGGCCGCGACACCCAGGGGCGGGCCGTCTTGGACCAGGCGAGGAAGGCGTCGCCGACGGGCAGCAGGCCGAAGGCGTACCGCTTGGTCCACGGGGTGCCGGCGGGCACCCCGGCCAGCTCGCCGTAGTTCGCCAGGGCGCCGGCGAGCGGGGCGTCCCCCCGCACCTGGGCGGCGCCCAGGGTGACCGCGGTGGCCGACAGGCTCACCCCCAGCGGCAGCGGCCCCGAGTCGACGTCGCCCGGCCCGTCCATCCCCGACGGGTACTCGCGCACGGCCGGGCCGAGGCCGAGCGGGGTGACCACGTAGCGGTCGCGGAAGCGCAGGTACTGCCCGGCGGCGAAGGCCGGGTCGATGTCCACCAGGAAACGCTGGATCATGCTCTGCGAGGTGCCCCTGGCCACCTCGGCCGGCTCGCCGGTGCCCGGCTCGGACCGGTGCGGGATCAGGCCGGTGCGCGGGTCGAGGCGCTCGCGGGTCTCGCGCAGCCAGCGGTCCACCGTGCCGACGTACCGGGGTGGCCGCAGCGTGTCGTGCAGGCGCAGCGAGGCCACCGCCACCGTCGAGTCGACGGGCCAGGACTGACCGGGGTAGGCCTCCAGGAACGGCGAGCGCGACGCGCCGAACGCGCGGCCCAGGGCGGCCGAGTCCTCCGTGAAGCGGCGCAGCTCGGCCGGGTCGCGCCGGTCCTCGGGCTGCAGGGCGAGCACGCCGCCGCGCAGCCAGTTGGTCCAGCCCCGGTAGAACACGCCGTGGGGCGGGTCGAGGTCCGGGCTGAACGGCTCGCGGCCCTGCGGGGCGTCGAGCTGCCGCAGCGCCCAGCGGGACTCGCGCAGCGCCCGCGGCCGGGCGGTCGCGTCCCGCTGGCCGAGCTCGACCCAGGTCAGGCCGTACAGGACGTGCAGGAAGAAGTAGCCCTCGGGGAAGAGCGCCTGCGCCTGCCCGGCGGCGCCCGCGTCCAGGGCCGAGCGGAGGAAGGCGAGCTGGCGGCGCACGCCGGGCGGCTCGCCGTCCGGGCCCGCGGTGGCGGGGACGATCAGGCGCACCGCGCCGATCAGCGCGCACAGGGTGATCACGGCGGCGGCGAGCCGTCGCGCCCGGCGCAGCAGGCGGCGGACGGCGGGCGCCGTGCCGGACACCGCGGCACCCGCGGCGGCGGGCGACGCGCCGGGCACCTCGGCACCCGCGGCGGCGGGCACCTCGGCGCCCGCCGCGGTGGGCGACGAGGTGCCGGCCACCGCGGCGCTTGTGACGGCGGGGTGCGGCTCGGGCACCTCGGAGGTGGGGGCGGTGGGGGGCGGGTCGGGCATCCGGTTGATCGTAGCGGGGCTCGGGTCGGGCGGCATTCCCGTCATGATGTGTTCATGCCGATTCCCCCTGGCCCCTTCGCCGGCCGTACCATCACCGACCTCGCCCGGGACCTGCGTGACGGGCACGTCACCGCCACCGAGCTGGCCGGGCAGGCGCTCGCCGCCGCCGAGGCGCTCGGCCCGGCGCTGAACGCCTTCGTCACCGTGGACGCCCCCGGGGCGCTGGCGGCGGCCCGGCGCGCGGACGAGGAGCTGGCCGCGGGCGCCGACCGGGGGCCGCTGCACGGGCTGCCGGTCGCGGTCAAGGACCTGATCATGGTGGCGGGGCTGCCGGCGACCATGGGGTCGAGGCACTTCACCGCGTACGTCCCGGACACCGACGCCGCGTGCGTGACGGGGCTGCGCCGGGCCGGGGCGGTCATCGTGGGCAAGACGACCACGCACGAGTTCGCGTACGGGCCCACCGGCGACCGCTCCGCCAACGGCCCCTCGCGCAACCCCCGGGACCCGGCGCGCATGTCGGGCGGCTCCAGCGGCGGCAGCGCGGCCGCCGTGGCGGCGGGCATCGTCCCGCTCGCGATCGGCACCGACACGGGCGGGTCCGTACGCATCCCGGCGGCCCTGTGCGGGGTCGCCGGGTTCAAGCCCGCGTTCGGGGCGATCCCGGCGGACGGGGTCTTCCCGCTGTCGCGCAGTTACGACCACGTCGGCGTGCTGGCGGGCGGGGCGGAGGACTGCCTGATCGCCTACCGCCGCCTGGCCGCGGACGTGCCCGGGGAGGCCGGGGACGCCGGGGACGCCGGGGACGCCGGCGGAAGTGTGGGCTGGATCGACCCGATCGCGATGTACGGAGGTGATCCGCGGGTGACGCGGGCCGTGCGGGCGGTGCTGGAGGCCGATGAGGAGGTGCGGCTGCCGGAGGGGTTCGTCCAGGAGGTCCGGGAGACGTACGTGGCCGTGCAGAGCTGCGAGACCGCCGCCGTGCACGCCGAGCGGCTGCGGCGGGCGCCCGAGCTGTTCGATCCCGCGGTGCTGGAGCGGCTGCGCGTCGCCGCGCAGGTGCCCGGCTGGCGGTACGTGCGCGCCCTGGAGGCCAGGCAGCGGCTGGCGGGCGTGGTGGACGTGCTGTTCGGGGGGCACGACGTGCTCGCGATGCCGACCGTGCCGATCGTCGCGCCGCTGGTGGACGAGCGGGAGTTCGCGCTGGACGGCCGGGCGGTCGAGGTGCGTCCCGCGCTGCTCGCCCTGACCAGCCCGTGGAACGTGCTCGGCCTGCCCGCGCTGACCGTGCCCGCCGGGCTGGTGGACGGGCTGCCGGTCGGGCTGCAGCTCGTCTGCCGTCCCGGTGACGAACCCCGCCTCTTCGCCACCGCCGCCCGCCTCACTCCGGTGACGGTCCTCTGAGGAGGAGGGACGTGCGCCCCGCCTCCTGCGGACGGGTCAGTGCTCGGCGGCAGGGTGGGGGGAGTTGGGGTCGAGGGCGTGCAGGATGCCGGTGTCGAGCCCGGTGTCGTAGCCGGCGGTGAACGCCTCCTGGTAGGCGCTGTCGCCGATCGCCGCGCGGGCCAGCCGCTCGCACATCTCCCGGGCGTCGACCCACTCGCGGATGCCGAGCTGCGCCCGGCCGATCGTGTCCCACACCTGCTGGGCCAGGCCGAGCCGGCGGGCGGCGGGCTCGGCGTGGCCGGAGGCGGAGGCGGCGCAGGCCAGCACGTCGAGGGCCATGGCGATGCCGATGCTGTCGTGCAGCCGGTGCTTGATCTCCAGCGCCGACCGGGCGTAGGCCTGGGCGGCGTCGTGGCGGCCGAGCGACAGCTCGGCCTGGGCGCGGAAGAGGTCGGCGTACGCGCGCATCCAGCGCTCGCCGTGCTTGTCGCACTCGGCGCACATCTCCTCCAGCACCTTCACCGCGTCCTCGATGCGGCCCTGCGCCGTGTGCACGTGGCTCTGCCCGAGCCGGGCCAGCAGCGTGGGCAGGGTGAGGCCGCGCTCGGGCCGGTGCACGGCCAGCAGGCTGTCGGCCAGCGCCAGCGCCAGCGCGAGGTCGCCCCTGATGGTGGCGGCGGCCATGACCATGGCCTGGGCGGCGAGCGCCGCGGCGGTGTCGCCGAGCTGGTCGGCGACACCGGCGCACTCGGCCGCCCAGGCCATGCCGGCGTCGGGGGCGCCCTGCACCATGAGGGTCAGGCTGCACACCCACAACGCCCGGTTGCGCACCACGCTCGGCTCGGTGTCCAGAGCCAGGGCGCGCTCCAGGTAGTGCTGACCTTCCCGGAGGAAGCCGCACGGGTACCAGAAGAACCACAGCGCGGCGGCCATCTCCAGCGCGGTGTGGTCGCGGGGGTGGGCCAGGCAGTGGTCGAGCGCCGTGCGCAGGTTGTCGTGCTCGGCGTTGGTGCGGTCGTTCCAGGAGACCTGCTCGGGGCCCAGCCAGGCGGCGTCGCCGCGGCGGGCCAGCTTCAGGTAGAAGTCGCGGTGCCGGCGACGCAGCCCGTCCTGCTCGCCGAGCGCGCGCAGCCAGATGGCGCCGTACTCGCGGATGGTGTCGAGCATCCGGTAGCGCTCGCCGCCGCCGGTGGGCGCCCAGATCAGGATCGACTTGTCGACCAGCCCGGCCAGCAGGTCGGGGATGGCGGAGGCGGGCAGCAGGTCGTCGGCGCAGACCTCGGCCACGGCCGTGTCGTCGAAGCTGCCGGCGAACACCGACGTGCGCGCCCACAGCAGCCGCTCCTCCGGCGTGCAGAGCTGGTGGCTCCAGCCGATGGCCGTGCGCAGCGCCTGGTGCCAGGGCGGGTCGGCGTCGTTCACCTCGGCGTCGGTGTCGCCGAGCAGCTCGAACCGGTCGTCGAGCCGCTCGCACAGCTCGGCGGCGGGCAGCTCGCGCAGCCGGGCCGCGGCCAGCTCGATGGCCAGCGGCAGCCCTTCCAGGCGGCGGCACAGCCGGGCCAGGTCGGCGCGGTTGCCGTCGGTGACGGCGAAGCCGGGCAGGGAGCGGGCGGTCCGGTCGGCCAGCAGCGTCACCGCGTCCTGCCGGCCGCCGCCGCCGGAGTCGGGGACGGGGAGCGGGTCGATGATCAGTACCTGCTCGTCGGGCACGCCGAGCGGGCGGCGGCTGGTGGCCAGGATCGACAGCCCGGGCGCGGCCAGGAGCAGGTCGCGGGCCGTGGCGGCGCACTCGTCGATCAGGTGCTCGCAGGTGTCGAGCACGAGCAGGAGGTGCCGGTCCTCGAGGTATTCGGTCAGCACGTCCATCATGGGCCTGGTCGTGCGGTCGGCCAGCGGCAGCGCCTCGGCGATGCTGTACGGCACCAGCGCCCCGTCGTCCAGCGCCGAGAGCTGGACGAGCCACGCGCCGTCACCGTAGCCGGCCCGCATGATGGAGGCGGCCCGCAGCGCCAGCCGGGTCTTGCCGACCCCACCCACGCCGGTCAGCGTCACCATCCGGAATTCCCGGCACAACCGGCGGATCCGGGCGAGTTCTCCGCGGCGGCCTACCAGGCTGGTCGTTTCCGGCGGCAGATTCCCGGCATGCCGCCCACCCATGGTCATGATTCTCACCTGTCCGGCTCGGTCCGCCGCATTCGGTGACAGCAGCTTGCCGGACGCGGCCAGGATCCGCCACGAAAAGTGAGAAAGTGACTACGCAACAGACGGGGTTGCGGGCGTTTCCTAATCCCGTCCTCCGCCGGGGGGATCCGGCGGGCCCGCCGGAGGGCCCGGCTCGGCGTCGCGAAACCGCGGGTCGGCGGGCCCTTCCCACTTAACCAAGCGCTTGCTACGCTCCGCCCATGGTGTCCACGATCGTCTGGGGTACCGGCAACATCGGCCGCGCCGCCATCCGTGCCGTCGAGGCCCACCCGGGGCTGAAACTGACCGCCGTCCTCGTCCACGACCCCGCCAAGATCGGCCGCGACGCGGGCGAGCTGGCCGGGCTCGGCCACCGCCTGGGCGTCACGGCGACCGCCGACGTCGAGGCGGCCCTGGGCGCGAGCCCGGGCGCCGTCGTGTACGCGGCCTCCGGCGACATCCGCCCGTCCGAGGCGCTGGCCGACGTGGTCCGCGCCCTGCGCGCGGGCGCCGTGGTCGTCACCCCCTCCCTGTACGCGCTGTACGACCCTCGCAGCGCCCCGCCCGAGATCCGCCGGCCGGTGCTGGCGGCCATCGCGGAGGGCGGCGGCTCCCTGTTCGTCTCCGGCGTCGATCCCGGCTGGGCCAACGACCTGCTGCCGCTGCTGGTCAGCGGGCTGGCCGCGACCGTGGACGCCGTACGCTGCCAGGAGATCTTCGACTACTCCACCTACGACCAGCCCGACGCGGTCCGCTACCTGGTCGGCATGGGCCAGCCGATGGACTACGAGCCGCCGATGCTCGCGCCGGCCGTGCCCTCCATGGTGTGGGGCGGCCAGGTGCGGCTGATCGCCAGGGCGCTCGGCGCCGACCTGGACGACATCCGCGAGCACGTGGAGCGCCGCCCGCTGGAGTCCGCGGTCACGACGGCGTCGATGGGCGCGTTCGAGGCCGGCACCCAGGGCGCGGTGCGGTTCGAGGTGCGCGGGATCGTCGGCGGCGAGCCCAGGATCGTGCTGGAGCACGTCACCCGCATCCACCCGTCCTGCGCCCCCGACTGGCCCGTCCCGCCCGGCGGCGCGGGGGCGCACCGGGTGATCATCGAGGGCCGCCCGCGCATCGAGGTCACCGTGCAGGCCACCGACGAGGGCGGCAACCACTCCGCGGGCGGCAACGCGACGGCCGTGGGCCGCCTGGTGGGCGCCGTCGAGTGGCTCGTGGAGGCGGGGCCTGGGCTGTACGACGCGCTGGACGTGCCGCTGCGGCCCGCCATCGGCAAGCTCGGAAGGAGGAGCGGGTGAGGATCGACATCCCGGAGGGCAAGGACGCGATCGAGTACGTGTGGGGTGAGATGGTGCCCGGCATCGGGCCCGCCGCCTCGCGCTACTCGCTGGCGGTGTACGCGCACACGACGCTCGGGCTGCGCGAGTTCGAGGCGGCCAGGCTGCGGGTGGCGCAGCTCAACGGCTGCGCGTTCTGCCTGGACTGGCGCACGGAGCGGGACGGGCGCACGGTCGAGGACGGCTTCGCCGACGCGGTCGCGGACTGGCGCACGACCGGCGCCTTCGACGCGCGCACCCGGCTGGCCGCCGAGTACGCCGAACGCTACACGCTCGATCACCACGGGCTGGACGAGGAGTTCTGGAGCCGGATGGGCGCGCACTACAGCCAGCTCGAGATCGTGGAGCTGAGCATGTGCATCGGCTCGTGGCTGGCGTTCGGCCGGCTCAACCACGTCCTGGGCCTGGACACCATGTGCCGCCTCCCGAACGCCCCGTCACCGAAAGCGAGCCCGGCCTCATGAGCAAGATCGACGACGTCTCCCGCCGCGGCTTCCTGACCGCGACCGGCGCCCTGCTCGGCACCGCCGCCCTCGGCGTGCACTCCCCCGCCGCCCGCGCGGCCGGCCCGATCAGCTCGGGGGCGCACGTGGCGGCCCTGGTGATCGGCACCGGGTACGGCGGCTCCGTGGCCGCCCTGCGCCTGGCCGAGGCGGGCGTGAACGTGCACCTGATCGAGATGGGCCAGGCCTGGGACACCCCCGGCTCCGACGGCAGGATCTTCTGCAACACGCGGGAGCCCGACTACCGCTCCTACTGGCTGCGCACCCGCACCAAGGCCCCGCTCAACTACTTCCTCGGCTTCCCGATCGACCGCGACATCCCCCGCCACACCGGCGTCCTGGACGCCGAGGAGTTCGGCGGCATCACCGTCTACCAGGGCCGCGGCGTCGGCGGCGGCTCCCTGGTCAACGGCGGCATGGCGGTCACCCCGAAACGCGAGAACTTCGCCGCCGTGCTCCCCTCGGTCGACCCCGGCGAGATGTACGGCACCTACTACCCGCGCGCCAACGCCGCCCTCGGCGTGGGCACGATCGACCCGGCCTGGTTCGACACCACGGCCTGCTACCAGTACGCCCGGGTCGGCCGCAAGCACGCCCAGCGCTCCGGCTTCCCGTTCGTGTTCGTGCCGGACGTCTACGACTGGGACTACATGAAGCAGGAGGCGGCCGGCACCGTCCCCCAGTCGGCGCTGGCCGGCGAGATCCTCTACGGCAACAACCACGGCAAGAAGTCGCTGCAGAAGACGTACCTGGCCCGGGCCGCGGCGACGGGCCGCGTCACCGTCTCCCCTCTGCACCGGGTCACCTCCGTCACCCCGGCGGCGGGCGGCGCCTACACGGTCGTCATCGAGCAGATCAACACGACCGGCGACACCGTCGCCACGAAGACCGTCACGGCCGACCGCGTGTTCTTCGCCGCGGGCAGCGTCGGCACCAGCAAGCTTCTGGTCAAGCTGAAGGCCACCGGCGCGCTGCCGGCGCTCAACGGTGAGATCGGCAAGGGCTGGGGCGACAACGGCAACGTCATGTGCGGCCGGGCGAACCACCTGTGGGACCCCACGGGCAAGCTCCAGTCGTCCATCCCGTGCTGCGGCATCGACAACTGGGCGGCCGGCGGCGCGTTCGCCGAGGTGGCGCCGTTGCCCACCGGGATCGAGACCTTCGCCTCGTTCTACCTGTCGATCACCAACAACCCGCACCGGGCGCAGTTCTCCTGGAACGCGGCCGCCGGCAGGGTGGAGCTGAACTGGCAGACCGCCTGGAAGCAGCCGTCCATCGACATGGCCAGGACCATCTTCGACAAGATCAACTCCAAGGAGGGCACGATCTACCGGACGGACCTGTTCGGCGTCTACAAGATCTGGGGCGACCACCTGACCTACCATCCGCTGGGTGGTGCCGTGCTGAACAAGGCCACCGACAACTACGGGCGGCTGACGGCCTATCCGGGGTTGTACGTCATCGACGGGGCGCTGATCCCGGGGAACACGACGGTCAACCCGTTCGTGACGATCACGGCGCTGGCGGAGCGGAACATCGAGCGCATCATCGCCGCCGACCTGTGAGCGCCCTTCGCGGCGCGGGCATGACGACGCCGTGATCCCGTCGCACGCACGCGGGGCGGCGACCATCACGGCCGCCCCGTCCCGACCGTCACCGTGTGCCCGTCCGTAACTCGCGGTCCACCTCGGCGGTCTACCGTGCGCGCATGAAGATGCGCAGCTTACTCGCGAGCGTGCTGTCCACCGTCCTGGTCGGCGGTACGGTCACCGTCGTGCTCACCCAGACCTCCACCGCCACGGCCGAGCGCCGGGCCCAGGATCCCATCGTGATCGCCCACCGCGGGGCCTCCGCCCACCGCCCGGAGCACACGCTCCTGGCCTACGAGGCCGCCATCGCGATGGGCGCCGACTACATCGAGCCCGACCTGGTCTCCACCAGGGACCACGTGCTGGTCGCCCGGCACGAGAACGAGATCTCCGGCACCACCGACGTGGCCGCGCGCCCCGAGTTCGCCGGTCGGCGCACCACCAAGACGGTGGACGGCCGGCCCGTCACCGGCTGGTTCACCGAGGACTTCACGCTGGCCGAGCTGAAGACGCTGCGCGCCAAGGAGCGGGTGCCCGACCTGCGCCCTGACAACACGGCGTTCGACGGGCTGGCCGAGATCCCGACGTTCGAGGAGGTCGTGAAGCTGGCGCTGGCGCACGGCGTCGGCGTCTACCCCGAGACCAAGCACCCCACCTACTTCGACTCCATCGGCCTGTCGCTGGAGGAGCCGCTGCTCGACGTGCTGAACCGGCACCGGGTGCGCAAGGCGTACATCCAGTCCTTCGAGACCGCGAACCTGCGCGACCTGCGCGGCAGGACGCGGCTGCCGCTGATCCAGCTCATCACGTCCGCCGGCGCGCCCTACGACTGGGTGGCGGCCGGCAGCACGCGCACCTACGACGACATGGTCAGGCCGGACGGGCTGCGCGAGGTCGCCACGTACGCGAACGGGATCGGCGTGGACACCAGGCGCGTCGTCCCGGTCGACGCCTCGGGCGCGACGACCGCCCCCACGACGCTCGTCGCCGACGCCCACCGCAGGCGGCTGGCCGTGCACGTGTGGACGGTGCGCAACGAGAACTCGCAGCTCCCCGCCGACTACCGGCTCGGCGACCCGGCCAGCCCCGTCTACCCGCGGGCGACCGGGAACGTGATGGGCTGGCTGTCGCGGCTGCTCGACCTGGGCATCGACGGGGCGTTCTGCGACGACCCGGGCATGGGCCGGGCCGTGGTCTCCAAGCACTCCGGCTGACCCGTCAGGTACGGCGCCAGCGGGACTCGCCGAAGCAGTAGCCGGCGAACAGCAGCACTCCCAGCGCCACCACCACGAGCAGCGACGGCCCCGCCGGGGTGTCGGCGAACTGCCGCAGGGTGGCGTCGATGCCGCCCGCCTTGTCGGCGTCGTGGGTGATCGCCGCGTAGATGACGAAGATCCCGGCCATCCCGGCGATCGCCCCGCGGGCCGCGTACCCGCCGACCCCGAGCCGGTCCATGACCTTCCTGGCTCGCGGCGACATCCGGCCCTGGTCGAGTTCCTCCCTGAAGCCCTTCGTGGCGCCCCGGTGGATCCAGTAGACGCCGAGCGCCACGAGGCCGAGCCCGATCGCGCCCACGATCCACTGCCCGCCGGGCAGGTCGAGCAGCTTGGCCGTCGCGTCCTGCGACTTCTGGTCGTCGGAGGCGGCCTTGCCCGAGGTGATCACGCTCCACAGCGTGTAGACGACCAGGGCGTAGACGCCGACCCGCGCGACGGCCTCGCCCCGCTCAAGGGGCTTCTCGCCGCCGAACACCGCCTCGGACGCCTGCCACAGGGCCAGCGCCACGAACCCGGCGACCATGATCCACAGCAGCACCTCACTGAACGGCAGCCGGGCTAAGGTGCTGATGGCCCCGGCCTTGTCGGCCTCTTCGCCGGCCCCCTGGCCGAGGCCGATCTGCAGGGCCACCACGCCGATCAGCGCGTACAGCACGCCGCGGCACGCCAGGCCCACCCTGGTCAGCACGGCCATCGGCCGGCTGCGCGTCGCGCGCTGCGTCGCGGCCTTCGCCTCCTGGCCCGCCTGTTGCGCGGTATTCACCGTTTGCCTCCCATATGGTCTTTCCGGAGAACCCGAGTGCCCGGGATTCGCGGCTCTACGCATCGAAGTGCCGCGGCCAGGCACGACGTGGCTGGTTACAGTGGTCCGGTGAGCCACGACCAGCACGGCCTGGCGATGACCGGGGCGAGTGCCGCGGCGGTGCGGCACTACGATCGCGCGATCGACGAGTTGCTGCACTTCAGGGCCGAGGTCGACGCCGAGGCGAACGCCGCGCTGGCCGAGTCGCCCGACTTCGCGATGGGCCACGTCCTGGTGGCGTACCTGGGGCTGCTGACCACGGAGGCCGAGGACGCGCGCACGGCGCGGGCGCGCTTCGGCGCGTTCCTGCGCAGGATCGACGGCGCCGCGCTGCTCCCCCGCGAGCGGGCGCACGTCGCGGCCGTGCGGGCGCTGCTCGGCGGCGACTTCCTGACCTGCGGGGCGCTGCTGGCCGGCATCACGGCCGAGTACCCGCGCGACGCGCTGGCGCTGGCCACCGGGCACCAGGTCGACTTCTTCACCGGCGACGCGCGCATGCTGCGCGACCGGATCGGCGGGGCGCTGACCGCCTGGCGCGAGGACGACCCGCACCTCGGGCACGTGCTCGGCATGTACGCCTTCGGCCTGGAGGAGGCCGGGCACTACGACCGGTCGGAGGAGGTCGGCCTGCGGGCGGTGGAGCTGAACCCGCGCGACGTGTGGGGCATCCACGCGGTGGTGCACACCTACGAGATGCAGGGCCGCTTCGGCGACGGGCTGCGCTATCTCGACGCGCGCGTGCCCGACTGGTCGTCCGGCACCTTCTTCAACATCCACAACTGGTGGCACTACTGCCTGTACGCCCTGGAGACCGGCGACGTGCCGCGCGTGCTGGCGATCTACGACGCCGTGCTGGCCGGCGGGCAGGCCTGCATGGAACTGCTCGACGCGGCGGCGCTGCTGTGGCGGCTCCACCTGGAGGGCTCCGACCAGCACGAGCGCTGGCGGGCGCTGGCCGAGGCCTGGCCGGCGCGGGTGGCGGAGCCGTTCTACGCCTTCAACGACATGCACGCCGTGATGTCGTACGTCGGCGCCGGCCGGATCGGGGAGGCGGAGAAGTTGATCGCCGGGCGGGAGGCGTACGTGGCCGAGCCGCACCCGGGGGTCACCAACCACGACATGACGCTCAGGGTGGGGCTGCCGGTGTGCCGGGCGATCGTGGCCTTCGGGCGGGGCGACTACGGGGCGGTGGTCGATCTGCTCCATCCGATCAGGCACCGGGTCGGCGAGTTCGGCGGCAGCCACGCGCAGCGCGACGCCGTGCAGCGCACGCTGCTGGAGGCGGCGCTGCGGGCCGGGCGGCGGGACGTCGCCAGGATGCTGGTGAGCGAGCGGATCAGCGTGCGGCCGTGCAGCCCGTACAACTGGCTGAAGCAGGCGGCGCTGGCCGAGGCGCTGGGCGACGGCGCGGCGGCGGCCGTCGCGCGCGGCCGGGCGGGCGAGCTCGCCCGGTCCGGAATTGTCGGAGCCGCCGGGTAGTTTCTGCTCACATGGATCGGCAACTCACCCTGATGGTCGTGCACGCCCACCCCGACGACGAATGTCTGAGCACCGGCGGCATCCTCGCCCGCTACACCGAGGAGGGCATCCGCACGGTCCTGGTCACCTGCACCAACGGCGAGCAGGGCGACGGCGACGGCGGCGTCAAGCCGGGCGAGCCTGGTCACGACGACGAGGCGGTGGCCCGGCGGCGGCTGGGCGAGCTGCGCGAGTCGGTCGCCCACCTGGGCATCGACCAGCTGGAGCTGCTCGGCTACCGCGACTCCGGCATGGACGGCTGGGACGGCAACGGCCACCCGGGCGCGTTCGCCAACGTGCCCGTCGAGACGGCCGCCGCCAGGCTGGCCGCGCTGATGGAGCAGTACCGGCCGCAGGTCGTGGTCACCTACGACGAGACGGGCGGCGGCGGTTACGGCCACCCCGACCACGTGCAGACGCACCGCGTCACGGTGGCCGCCGCCGAGCGCACCGGCATCCCCGACAAGCTCTACTACACGGCCATCCCCCGGTCGGCGATCAGGCGCATGTTCGAGCTGATGCGCGAGAGCGGCGCCGACGTCGGCGACTTCACGCCCTCCGACGACTTCGGCACCCCCGACGAGCGGGTCACCAGCGTCGTCGACGTCTCCGCCTACGTCGAGCGCAAGCTCAAGGCCCTGCGCGCGCACGAGAGCCAGGGGGAGAACATCTTCCTGCTGCGCATGCCGGAGGAGGCGCAGCAGCAGGCGTTCTCGCACGAGGCGTTCGAGCGGGTGCTGAGCAAGGTGGACACGCCGCGCCACGAGGAGGACCTGTTCGAGGGCCTGCGCGGCGCCTGAACCGGAGCCGGCCGCGCCGGGGCGGCCGGTTGAAAGTTTCACCGCCCCGCGGCCGTCGCCGCAGATCATCGGGCCGCCGCGGCGGCGCCGGTTGAGTTCGGGCCGCGGGCGTCTTACGGTGCTCCTACCGATCCGGTCAAGGAGCCCGTCATGCGCGCCCGTGTCGTCCCGGCCCTGATCCTGACCCTGCTCGCCCCCCTGCTCGCCCTCGGCGTCGCCGTCCCCGCGGCCCAGGCCCAGGTGGTGGGCGGGTTCGACTTCGACAGGGCGGAGGTGTCCGTCACGGGCCTGCAGGTGCCGTGGGCGATGGCGTTCCTGCCGGACGGCAGCGCGCTGGTCTCCGAGCGGAACACGGGCCGCGTCATGCGGGTCCGCCCCGGCCAGGCGCCCGCGCAGGCCGCCACGGTGAGCGGGGTGAGCGCCTCGGGCGAGAGCGGCCTGCTGGGCCTGGCGGTCTCGCCCTCGTACGCGCAGGACGGCTGGGTGTACGCGTACTTCACCAGCACGAGCGGCGACAACCGCCTGGTCAGGTTCCAGCTCAGCGCCCCGCAGACGCAGACGGTGATCTTCTCCGGGGTGCCGAGCGCGGCGATCCACGACGGCGGCCGGATCGCGTTCGGCCCGGACGGCATGCTGTACGTGGCCACCGGCGACGCCGGCAACACCGCCAACGCCCAGAACCTCAACAGCCCCGCCGGCAAGATCCTGCGCATGACGCCCACCGGCGGCGTCCCGTCGGGCAACCCGTTCGCGGGCTCCCGCGTCTGGAGCTACGGCCACCGCAACGTGCAGGGCCTGGCCTGGGACTCGCAGGGCAGGATGTACGCCACCGAGTTCGGCCAGAACACCTGGGACGAGGTCAACCAGATCGTCGCGGGCGGCAATTACGGCTGGCCCACCTGCGAGGGCACATGCTCCACCGGCGGTTTCCGCAACCCGATCGTCACGTGGACCACGGCCGAGGCGTCGCCGAGCGGGCTGGCCTACGCCAACGACACGCTGTTCGCGGCGGCGCTGCGCGGCCAGCGGGTGTGGGCGGTCCCGCTGACCGCCGGCGGCGGGGCCGGCACGCCGGTGGCCGAGCTGCAGGGGGCCTACGGGCGGCTGCGCTCGGTGGCCGTCGGGCCGGACGGCTGGCTGTGGGTGGGCACCAGCAACCGCGACGGCCGCGGCACCCCGGTGGCGCAGGACGACCGCATCATCCGGATCCCGCCCGCGTCGAGCGGCACCGACACGCAGGCGCCGGCCGCGCCCGCGGGCCTGGCCGCCTCGGGCACGACCGCCACCGCGACCACGCTGGCCTGGAGCGCCGCGACCGACAACGTGGGCGTCACCGGCTACGACGTGCTGCGCGCGCCCGGCGCCTCGGGCGGCACGTTCACGCAGGCCGGCACGTCCGCGACGACCACGTTCACGAACACGGGCCTCACCGCGGGCGCCACCTACCGCTACCAGGTCCGGGCCAGGGACGCGGCCGGCAACCTGTCCCCCGTCTCCAACACCGTCACGGTCACCACCACCGGCTCGCAGGGCGGCGGCACCTGCATGGCCACGCCGGCCACGGCGAGCGAGTGGGCCACCGGCTACGTGATCCAGGTCACGGTCACCAACACCGGCACGGCCACCCTGAACGGCTGGACGGTGACGTTCACGCTGCCTCCCGGGCACACCGTCGCCGGCTCGTGGAACGTCGTGATGTCCGGCTCGGGCCAGACCGCCACGGCCAGGAACGCCGCCTACAACGGCGGCCCGATCGCGCCGGGCGCGAGTACCGCGTTCGGCTTCCAGGCGAGCCGCCCCGGAGCGGACGGCCGCGTCCCCTCCGGCTACTCCTGCACCTCGCCCTAGATCCAGCCGCGCCGGGTCGCCTCCATGGCGACCTGGAAGCGCGTCTGCACGCCCAGCCGCCGCATGAGCTTGGTGAGGTGACGCTGCACGGTCCGCTCGCTCCACCCGAGTGCCCGGCCCGCCGCCTTGTCGGTGGTGCCCGCGGCCAGCAGCGTCAGCAGCCGCTCCTCGTCCTGCGACAGGCCCCGTTCCGGGTCCTGGGCGGTCAGCCGCACCGGCCGGCTGCGCTCCCACAGTGCCTCGAACAGCGCCACCAGCGCGTCGAGCAGCGGTGACGGATGGATCAGGTACGAGGCCGACACCACGCTGTCGCCTGCCCGCAGCAGCGGGATGATGGCCAGCCTGTCGTCGGAGATGCCGAGCTTCATCGGCAGGTTCGCGGAGATCCTGGCCTCCTCCCCGTGCTGCAGGCCCATCATGACGTCGTCCAGCCAGCCGGGCAGCTCCAGCACGCTGGTGTCGTAGATGACGCGATATTTCACGCCGTGCCGGAGCAGGTGGAGCTCGACCGGGTTCGGCTCGGTGTGCTCCTGCGGGGCGGCGTACGGCGGGCGGTCGAAGCCGCGCATCTGCACCCGGGTGTCCTGCTGCATCCGCACCCAGCGGTGGTTGACCTCGTCGCGCCCGGAGACGACCTCGATCAGCTCGCCGGGATGCGCGAAGCGGGTGCCGGCCCGGTAGACGTCCATGAGCGCGCGGATGTGCGTGCGCACGTCGTCCAGCTCCCGCTCGCGCTGGCGCAGGATGGCCTCCAGGCTGCTGTCGGGCGAGACGGCGACGTAGCGGACGGGCCGGCCGGTCGAGCGGGTGGCCAGGCCCAGCTCGACCAGCGACTGCAGGGCGCGCCGGGCGGACGGGGGCGGCAGGTGGCAGTCGGCGACGATCTCGGCGACCGTCGCCTGGGTGCGCCGGACGAGCGCGTCGTAGACCTCCTCGTCCTGATGAGCGAGTCCGATGGCCTCCAGCATCGCCGCCTCCGGGGGTGTCGGGTTCACGTCACATGACTGAAATTCGTCATCAACGGATCTTGTCAGGAAACATCGGAGGATGTCAGCGTTCTCGGTGCACCATCGGCCCCAGCGGCCCCAGATCTGAAGGAGCCCCATGCCGCTGACCTCCCGCCGTTCCGCCGGGCGGCGCCTGCTCGCCGCCGTCTTACCAGCCGTACTGATGACCTCCGGGACGTTCGGGATCATCGTCGCGAGCCCGGCGCAGGCGCAGGCCGCCACCGCCGAGCCCGGCGGCGAACCCAAGATCGACGCCAAGCTGGCCGAACAGATGAAGAGCGCCCGCGGCCGCCTGGAGGCGGTCGTCGTGCTGCGCACCGCCCAGGAGCCGCCGCCCGTGGACTCCGGCGCCGAGGCGCGCCAGGCGCTGACGGCGAGCGCGGAGCCCGTGCAGGACCCCGTGGCCGCGTTCGTGCGCTCGCGCGGCGACCAGGTGGTCAACACCTTCTGGCTCAAGAACATGATCCTGGTGCGGGCCACGCCCGGCACGCTCGGCGCCCTGGCCGGGCTCGACCTGGTCGACCGGATCATCCCCAACTTCACCCTGACCGCCCCCGAACCGGCCAAGGCCGCGGCTCCCGCAAGCGCGGCGGCCACGACCTGGGGCATCGCCAAGATCGGCGCCGACCGGGTGCGCAGCGAACGCGGCCTGACGGGCAAGGGCGTGCGCGTGGCCGTGCTCGACACCGGCATCGACGTCACCCACCCCGACCTGAAGGGCAGGCTCGCCACCGCCGACGCCGCGGACCCGAAGGCGCCGGGCGGCTGGATCGAGTTCGACGCCGACGGCAAGCCGGTGCCCAGCGAGCCGCACGACAGCGCCTACCACGGCACGCACGTGGCGGGCACGATCGCGGGCGGCGACGCCTCCGGCACGCAGATCGGGGTCGCGCCGGGCGCCGAGCTGATGGCCGGGCTGGTCATCCCCGGCGGGCGGGGCACGCTCGCCCAGGTGATCGCGGGCATGCAGTGGGCGCTGGCGCCGTACGAGGCGGACGGCACCCCCGCGGGCGAGCCCGCCGACGTCGTCAGCATGTCGCTGGGCGCCGAGGGCTACGCCGACGAGCTGATCGAGCCGGCCAGGAACATCTACCGGGCCGGCGCGTTCCCCTCCTTCGCCATCGGCAACGAGTGCGCGCCCGGCGGCTCCGGCAGCCCCGGCAACGTGTTCGAGGCCGTGGCGGTGGGCGCCACCGACGTCAACGACGACGTGCCGGACTTCTCCTGCGGCGGCACGGTCAAGCGCGCCGACTGGTTCGACGCGCCGCCGGAGTGGCCGGACTCGTACGTCGTGCCGGACGTCTCCGCCCCCGGCGTGGACGTGGTGTCGGCCATGCCCGGCGGCCAGTACGCCGCCCTGAACGGCACCTCGATGGCCACCCCGCACGTCTCCGGCACGGTGGCGCTCATGCTGGAGGCCCGCCCCGGCCTGACCGTGGCCGCGGCCGAGGAGATCCTCGCCGGCACGTCGGTCTCCGACGACCGGTACGGCCCGCGCCCGAACACCCGCGTCGGCCAGGGCCGCATCGACGCCTACGCCGCCGTCGCCGAGGCGGCGCTGACCAGCGGCGTGCGCGGGGTCGTCACCGACGAGCGCACCCGCAGGCCGCTGAGCGGCGTGAAGGTGGTCAGGGCCGACGGGCGCGGCACGGAGACCGGCGCGGACGGCCGCTTCGAGCTGCGGCTCCCGGCGGGCGAGCACGCGCTCACGCTGTCCAGGTTCGGGTACGAGACGGCCTCCAGGACGTTCGGGGTGCGGGCCGACCGGCTCTCGGACGTGCGGCTGGAGCTGGAGCGCACCCGCTGGAGCACGATCTCGGGGCGGGTGACGTACGAGCCGACCGGCGCGAGCGTGCCCGGCGCCACGGTCACCGTGCTGAACGTCCCCGACGTGCTGACGGCCACGACCGGCGCCGACGGCCGGTACACCATCGAGGACGTGCCGGCCGGCGACCACCAGGTCTCCGCGCACGCCGCGGGAATCTCCAGGTCGGACCCGGTGGCCGTCACCGTCGGCCGGGGCAGGGCGGGCGCGGACGTCGTGCTGCCGCGCCGCCCGCCGACCGAGCGGCTGTCCCTCGGGTCGGACGGGCGGCAGGGCAACCACGACGCGTGGTGGCCCGAGCTGAGCGGCGACGGCAACGTCGTGGTGTTCGCCGGTTTCGCCTCCAACCTCGCCGACGACGAGGACACCAACGGCGAGCTGGACATCTTCGCCACCGACCGGCGCACCCGCGAGACACGCAGGGTGTCGGTGCCGAGCGGCGGCGGGCTGGCCGACGGGTTCTCGCTGTCCCCCACGGTCAGCAGGGACGGGCGGTTCGTCGGCTTCAACAGCGGCGCGACCAACCTGGTGCCCGGCGACACGAACGGCCTGGCGGACGCGTTCGTGCACGACCGGCAGAGCGGCGCCACCGAGCTGCTGTCGGTGTCGTCCGACGGCACGCCGGGCGACGGGCTGTCCGGGCCGCCCAGGTTCAGCGCGGACGGCCGGTTCGCGGTCTTCGACAGCGACGCGGCCAACCTCGTGCCGGGTGACACGAACGGCCGCACGGACGTCTTCCTGCGCGACCGGCAGGCCGGCACCACCCAGCGCCTGTCCGTCGCGCAGGGCGGCGCGCAGGTGGACGGCAACTCGCGGGAGCCCACGATCAGCGCCGACGGCCGGTACGTGGCCTTCCAGAGCAGCGCCGGCGCCCTGACGCCCGGTGACACGAACGGCGTGATCGACTCGTACGTGCTGGACCGGCAGGCGGGGACGCTGACGCGGCTCGCGGCGCCGTACCCGGACCAGGAGACCACCGGGCCGGTCATCAGCGCCGGCGGGAACGCCGTGGCCTTCACCAACGGCGTCGGGCTCGGCGAGCTCTACGTCCAGGTGCTCGGCACCGGCACGTCCGAGCTGGTGTCGGTGACCACCGGCGGCAGGCCGGCGGGCGCCATGTCCTTCGCTCCCTCGATCACCGCCGACGGCGGCAAGGTGGCCTTCTACAGCGACTCCGCCGAGCTGGTCGCCGGCGACACGGGCGGGCTCAACGACGTGTTCGTCCGCGACGTCGCGGCGGGCACCACCACCCGGATCTCCACCGGTCCCCGGGGCGAGGAGGGCGACGGCCGCGCCGTCCTGCCGTCGATCAGCGAGGACGGCCGGTACGTGGCCTTCGAGAGCGGCTCGGCGAACCTGGCCGAGGGCGACACGAACAAGCGGGACGACGTGTTCGTGCACGACCTGGTGGCCGGGCCGGAGGCGCTGTTCACGGTGAGCGGGCTGGAAGTCTCCACGTCGCGCTCCGTGCGGGTGCGGGCGCTGGTGAAGAACGTGGGCGAGCAGGCGGGCACGTACCAGGCCGTGCTGATCGTGGACGGCGAGGAGGTGCAGCGGCGCGCCGTGCCGCTGGCGCCCGGCCGCGCCACCCGGGTCTCGTTCGAGCTGCGGCGCCCGGCGGCGGGCACGCACACCGTCGAGCTCGGGACGCTGAGCGGGCAGTTCACGATGAAACGCTGAATCCTTCCGGGGTGGGGCCGTTCCAGGCGGGGCGGCCCCATCGCGTTACCGGGCGCTCGGGGGCAGTTCGCCCGAGCCGCGCACGATCAGCCGGGTCGGCACCGTGACGCGGCGCGCCCTGGACCGGTCGCCGTCCAGCCGGGCGAGCACCAGCTCCGCCGCCGCGGCCCCCACGGCGGCCGGGTCCTGGGCGACGGCGGTGAGCGGCGGGTCGAGCGCCTCGGCCAGCGGCAGGTCGTCGAACCCGACCAGCGCCACGTCCTTGCGCCCGGCCCGCGACAAGGCCACCACCACCCCCATGGAGGCCAGGTTGTTGCCCGCGAACAGCGCGGTCGGCGGGTCGGCCAGCGCCAGCAGCCGCATGGTGGCGCCGGCCGCGGCCTCCAGGTCGTGCCCCGTCTCCACCAGCGCGCGGTCGAACGGCAGCCCCGCAGCTTCGAGCGCGTCGCGGTAGCCCTGGAGCCGCTCGCGGCGCGTGTACAGGGCGGCCGGCAGGTCGCCCACGAAGCCGATCCTGCGGTGCCCGTGGGCGATCAGATGCGCCACGCCGGCCGTCGCGCCCTCCCGGTTGGCGCTCACCACGCAGTCGGCGGTCAGCCCGGCGGCGGGGCGGTCGAGGAAGACGATCGGCAGGCCGGCCACCCGCTCGGCGCGCAGGTGGCGGTGGTCGCCGGCGGTGGCCGGGACGACCATGAGGGCGCTGACCCTGCGGGCCAGAAAGGTGGCGATGAGCGACTGCTCGTGCCCGGCCGTCTCATCGGAGGAGCCGACGATGAGGGTGAGCCCGCGGGCCCGTACGGCGCCCTCGACCCCGCCCGCGACCGTGCCGAAGAAGGGGTTGCCCAGCTCGGGCACGACCAGGCCGATCGCGGCGTCGCGCGCGCCCACCCGCATGTTACGGGCCATGAGGTTGGGCTGGTAGCCGAGCTTCCTGACCGCCTCCATGACCCGCTCGCGCGTCTCGACGGCGACCGGGCCCTCGTCGTTGAGGACCCGGGAGACGGTTTTCGCGGTGACTCCCACCTCACGAGCCACATCTGTCATCGTCGGACGCCGCATTTCAGACATCCTGTCAGAGGCCGATCGCCTTCGCCGCCTCCTGGTCCGCCACCACGGCCTTGCCGTCCGACACCTGGATCGCGCCGGTCATGATGGCCACGACCTCGGCCATGCCGTGCTCGCGCGGGCTCAGCTCGGCGACCCTGCGGCCGAGCCGCTGGACGTGCACGCGGTCGGCGATCTCGAACACGTGCGGCATGTTGTGGCTGATCAGCACCACCGGCGTGCCGCGGTCGCGGACCTGCCTGATGAGGTCGAGCACCTGGCCCGACTCCTTCACGCCGAGCGCCGCCGTGGGCTCGTCCATGACCACGACGCGCGTGGCCCAGGCCACCGCCCTGGCCACGGCCACGCCCTGCCGCTGGCCGCCCGACAGCGACTCGACCGGCTGGGTGAGGGAGCGCAGCCCGATCTTGAGCTCGGCCATGTGCCGGGCCGACTCCTCGCGCATGCGCCTCTTGTCGAGCATCCTGAAGACCTTGCCGAGCAGGCCGGGCTTGCGCAGCTCACGGCCGAGGAACATGTTCGTGGCGATGTCGAGCGAGGCCGCGATCGCGAGGTCCTGGTAGACGGTCTCGATGCCGTGCCGGCGGGCGTCGAGCGGGTCGCGGAACCGCACGGGCTCGCCGTCGAGCCGGATCTCGCCCGCGTCCGGCTGCAGCGCGCCGGTCAGCGCCTTGATCAGGCTGGTCTTGCCGGCGCCGTTGTCGCCGATGACCGCGAGCACCTCGCCGGGCATGAGGTCGAAGTCGGCGCCGTCGAGGGCGGTCACGTGGCCGTACTTCTTGGTCAGGCCGCGCGCCCGGAGCACGGGGGCGGTCATCGCATCCTCCTTCGGGAGAGCTGGTCGACGGCGACCGCGAGGATCACCAGGACGCCGGTGATGAGCGTCTGGTAGATCGACGGCACGCCCATGAGCTGCAGGCCGTTGCGGAACACGCCCACGATGAGCGCCCCGACGAGCGTGCCGAGCACCAGGCCGCGCCCGCCGAACAGGCTGGTGCCGCCGAGCACGACCGCGGTGATGCTGTCGAGGTTGTCGGTCTGGCCCGCCTGCGGGTCGCCGACGCCGGTGCGGGAGACCAGGAGCAGGGCGGCGATGCCGTACACGAGGCCGGCCAGCGTGTAGACGCCGACGGTCAGCCGGCCCGTCCTGATGCCGGTCAGGCGGGCCACCTCCGGGCTGTTGCCCAGGGCGTACACGTGGCGGCCCCACGCGGTCGAGCCCAGCAGGTACGCGAACAGCAGGAACAGCAGGATCGTCAGCAGCGAGCCGTAGGTGACGTTCGTCTGCCCGAGCCGGAACGTCTGCCCGAGGAAGGTGAGCAGCGCGGGCAGCTCGGTCACCGTCTGCTCGTTCGAGTAGATGTGCGTCAGAGCGAAGACCACGTTCAGCATGCCCAGCGTCACGATGAACGGCGGCAGCGAGATCCGCGTCACCAGCAGGCCGTTGACCAGCCCGAACGCGGCGCACACGGCGAGCCCGGCGGCCAGCGCGAGCAGCGGCGGCAGGCCGGAGTCCGCGGCCAGCTTGGTCATCACGATCCCGCCGAACGCCATGATCGCCCCGCACGCGAGGTCGATGCCCGCGGTCAGGATGATCAGGGTCTGCCCGATGGCCAGCGTGCCGACCACCATGACCTGCTGGATGATGAGGGAGAAGTTCGGCCCGGTGAAGAACTGGGCGCTGTTGAGCCCGAAGAACAGGCAGGCCAGCACGAGCGCGGCCAGCGGCCCGGCGACGGGGGTGCTGATCAGGCGGCGCGGCAGCGTGGCTTCCATCACGGCCATGGTCAGCCCCAGCAGTTGGCCAGGCCGAAGGCGGTGTCCTTGGCCTCGACGCCGGAGACGGCCTGGTCGGTGATGAGCGTGACGCCGGTGTCGGTGTAGCCGGAGGCCTTCTTGCCGTCCTTGGCGAACGCGGCGACGGCCTTGACGCCGTCCTCGGCCATCTTGAGCGGGTACTGCTGGCTGGTGGCGGCGATCTGGCCGGACTGCACGGCCCTGGTGCCGGTGCAGCCGCCGTCCACGGAGACGATCAGCACGTCCTTCTCGCGGCCCTTGGCCTTCAGCGCCGTGTACGCGCCGAGCGCGGCGGGCTCGTTGATGGTGTAGACGAGGTTGATGCCGGGGGCCTTCTGCAGGCAGTTCTCCATCGCGGTCTGGCCCTTGGCCTGGTCGCCGCGGGTGTCCTGGGAGCAGACGACGGACGGGTCGCCCTCCTGGACGCCGAAGCCCTTCAGGAAGCCGTCGTGCCGGAGCTTGCCGACCGTGATGCCGGGGGCCAGGTCCAGGGTGGCGATTCTGGCCGGTTTGCCGGCCATGGCGGCCTTGGCGTACTGGCCGATCAGCTCGCCCGCCTTGAAGTTGTCCGTGGCGAACAGCGCGTCGGTGGCGTCCTGCGGCTCGGTGGGGGTGTCGAGGGCGATGACGAGCACGCCCGCGTCGCGGGCCTTCCTGATGGCCGGGACGATGGCCTTGGTGTCGCTCGGGGTGATGAGGATGCCCTTGACGCCGGCGGCGACCATGTTCTCGATGGCGGTGATCTGGGCGGCGTTGTCGCCGTCGAACTTGCCCGCGGCGCTCATCAGCTCCAGACCACTGGCCTGGGCCGCCTTCTGCGCGCCCTCCTTCATCTTGACGAAGAACGGGTTCGTCTCGGTCTTGGTGATCAGGCCGACCTTCGGGGTGGCGGAGGAGGCGCTCTGCCCGTTACCTCCGCAGCCGGCGAGCAGGAGTGCGGTGACGAGGAGTCCGGCCGGAAGCTTCGCGTTCATGGCGGTTCCTATCAGCGGGGATTGGATGTCATCGTTGACATATGTCAACGTTGACATCGGCCGTGCTGCGATGATGAACTCCGATCCGGGATCCGTCAATGCCTGCGCGGGAAAGGGCCGACCTGATGATCGCCGTTCTGGGCGAGTGCGTGGCCGACAGCTTCACCGGCCGGCCTCCGGCGGGGTCCGCCGAGCTGACGCTGCGGGCGCTGCCCGGCGGCGGCCCCGCCAACACGGCGGTGGCGCTGGCGCGGCTCGGCACGCCGGCCCGTTTCCTCGGCCGGCTCTCGCACGACGTCTTCGGCGCGCTGTTCCGTGAGCGCCTGTCCTCCTCGGGCGTGGACCTGACGGCCTGCGTCGAGGCCGGGGAGCCGAGCACGCTCGCGGTGGCCGCCCTCGACGAGCGCGGGCGGGCCGAGTACACCTTCTACGCCACGGGGACCGCCGACTGGCAGTGGACCCCGGGCGAGCTGGGCCCGGCGCGCCTCGGCTCCGCCTCCTGCCTGCACACCGGCTCGCTCGCGCTGGTCAAGGAGCCGGGGCGGGAGGCCGTGGAGGAGTTCGCCAGGCAGGCCTCGGCGCGGGCCACGGTCTCGATCGACCCCAACGTGCGGCCGAGCCTGGCGGGCAGGGACGACTACCAGGTCGAGCGCTGGTGCGCCTTCGCCGACATCCTCAGGCTCAGCGACGACGACCTCGGCTTCCTGCTGCCCGGCGTTCCGCCGGAGCGGGCCTGCGACGGCTGGCACGCCGCCGGCGCGCGGCTCGTCGTCGTCACCCTGGGCGCGGCGGGCGCGCTGGTGTCGCTGGACGGCGAGCGGGCCAGGGTCGCGGCGCCCGGGGTGGCGGTCGTGGACACGGTGGGCGCGGGCGACGCGTTCACGGCCGGGCTGCTGCACAGCCTGGAGGTGAAGGGGCTGCTCGGCGGGCGGCTGGACGAGCTGGACCTGGAGACGGTGGTGGCGGCGGCGGAGTTCGCGGCCCGGGTGTCGGCGCTGACCTGCTCGGTCGCGGGCGCGAACCCGCCCTGGGCGGACCAGCTCTGAGCCCAGGGCGGGGGGCGCCGACCGTCAGAAGTCGAAGTCGTCGATGTTGTCCTTGGTGAACACGAACGGGTCGCCGAGCAGCACGGTGCCGTCCTTGCCGACGGTGTACTCGCCCAGCTTGCCGGCGGTGAACTTGTCGCCCTCCTTGCCGGTGATCATGCCGGAGGCCAGCGCGCCGCCGGTGTAGGCGGCCAGGTAGCCCAAGTCGGACGGGTTCCACAGGGCGAACGACTTGACCGTGTCGTCCTTGACGAAGGCGCGCATCTGGTTCGGCGTGCCCAGGCCGGTGAGCTGCACCTTGCCCTTGTACTCCGAGCCGGACAGGTAGCGGGCCGCCGCCGCGACGCCGACCGTGGTGGGCGAGATGATGCCCTTCAGGTCCGGGTGCTTGGCGAGCAGGCCCTGCGCCTCCTGGAAGGACTTCTGGTCGTCGTCGTCGCCGTAGACGGTGTCGACCAGCTTGAGCTTGCTGTTCTCCGGCTTGGCCAGCTCGGTCTTCATCATCTCGATCCAGGCGTTCTGGTTGGTCGCGTTGGCCGTGGCCGACAGGATCGCGATCTCGCCGCCGTCGGGGCCGACCGCCTCGGAGATGAGCTTGATCTGAGAGGCGGCGATGCCCTCGGCGCTGGCCTGGTTGATGAACAGGTCGCGGCAGGTCGGGTTGGTGTCGGAGTCGTAGGTGATGACCTTGGCGCCGGCCTGGCGGGCCTCGTTCAGCGCGCCGCAGATGGCGTCCTTGTCGTTGGCCGACACCACGATCACGTCGGTGCCCTGCTGCGACAGCGTGTTGATGTAGCTGACCTGCGCCGACGGGCTGGCCTCCGAGGGGCCCGTCTGGCTGTAGACGCCCTTGAACTCCTCGACCGCGACCTTGCCGCCCTTGTTGTCGGAGGCGTCGAAGTAGGGGTTGTTCACCTGCTTGGGCAGGAAGGCGATCTTCAGGCCCTCCTTCATGGTGCCCGCCCCGCCGCTGGCGGCCGGCTGGCCGCCGGTGGCGGTGGGGGCGGGCTCCTCTGTGGCGCAACCGGTGACGGCGAGGGTGAGCGCGGCGAGCATCGCCAGGGCGACGGCCCGGCCTCCTCGAATACGTGACATGGTCTGTCCTCACTCCTGGGGCAGGGGGGTGGCGGGTCGTCGCCGGCGCCATCGCTCGCGGAGCATGCCGGCGACGTTGGGTCCCACGACGGAGACGATGAGCAGGGATCCGGTGATGATGGTGAGGGTGTTGGCCGGGACGTAGGCCAGTTGCAGGGCGTTGCGCAGGGTGCCGAGGAGGATGACCGCGGCGATGACGCCGAGCAGGCCGCCGCGCCCGCCGAAGATGGACACCCCGCCGAGCAGGACGGCGGCCACCACGGCCAGTTCCAGGCCGCTGCCGTTGTCGGCGCGGGCGCTGGCGTAGCGCAGCGTCCAGAAGACGCCGGCCAGCGCGGACATGGCGCCGGTGGCGACGAACAGCCAGAACTTCGTGCGGGCGACGGAGATGCCGGTGAAGCGGGCGGCCTCGGCGTTGTTGCCCATCGCGTACAGGCCGCGGCCGATCGGGGTGGCGTGCAGCACCAGGCCGAAGACGACCGCCAGCACGGCCACCACGATGATCATCCAGGGGATGGTCAGGCCGGGGATCGCGGCGATCGCGCCGGTCGTCCACTCGGGCGGGTAGTCGGCCACGGCGCGGTCGCCGAGCACGACGTAGGCCAGCCCGCGGTAGAGGGCGAGCGTGCCGATCGTGACCGCCAGCGACGGCAGCCCGAACGCGGTGACGAACAGGCCGTTGACCGCGCCCAGCAGCGCGCCGATCAGCAGCGCGACGGCGATCAGCACGGGCAGCGACGAGATGCCCCACAGCCACAGCTGCCCCATGACCGTGCAGGTCAGGCCGAGGATGCTGGCCACGGACAGGTCGATCTCGCCGGTGATGATCACCAGGGTCATGGGCAGCGCGATGAGCGCGATCGGGATGACCTCCAGCGTGACGAACCGCCAGAAGCGCGGGCTGGCCACGCCCTCGATCGCGAGCGCGCCCACCGCGACGATCAGCACCAGGCCGACGAGCAGGGCGACGTCCCATGGGCCCGCGACGGTGCGCAGCCGCGCCGATCGCCCGGCCCGCGCGCGGGGCTCCGGCTCAGCCATGACCGTTCCTTCCTCTCAGGGACCGGGCGAGCCGGACCGCCAGCGCCCGGTCCAGGCCGATCGCTGCCAGGATCAGCGCGCCCACGGCGGCCCGCTGCCAGAACGGGCTCACCCCGAGCACCGGCAGCGCGCTGCTGATGGTGGTGAGCAGCACCGCGCCGAGCGCGGCGCCGTAGACCGAGCCGCTGCCGCCGAAGATGGCCACGCCGCCGACCACGACGGCCGCCACCACGTTCAGCTCGAAGCCGTTGCCCGCGTTGGCGTCCAGGGTGCCGAAGCGGGCCGCGTACAGGACTCCGGCCAGGCCGGCGAGCGCGCCGCTGACGACGAACGCGGCGAAGACCCGCCTGCCGACCGGGATGCCGGCCAGGCGGGCCGCGGCCGGGCTGGAGCCGATCGCGTAAAGCTCCCGGCCGCTGCGGTAGGTGCGCAGGTAGTAGCCCGCCAGGGCCAGCACGGCCACGGCGAACAGCGCGAGCACCGGCACGCCCAGCACCGTGGCGCTGCCCATGCGCAGGAAGCCCGGCGGCATGTCGGCGGCGTTGATCTGCCGGCCGGTGGCCCAGGTGTAGTCGAGGCCGCGAAAGACGTACAGGGTGCCGAGCGTGACCACCAGCGCGGGGACGCGGGCCGCGGCGATCAGCGCGCCGTTCACCACGCCGCAGGCGGCGCCGAGCAGCACGCCGACGGCGAGCACGACCGGGATGGGCAGGCCCGGGTTCGCCACGAACAGGCTGCCCGTCGCGAACGCCGACAGGCCCAGCACCGAGCCCACCGACAGGTCCACGTTGCGGGTGATGACCACGATGCTCTGGCCGACCGCCAGCACGGCGAGGATGGTCGAGCCGAGCAGCAGGTCCTTGATCCCCTGTGCGGTCAGGAAGCGCGGGTTGACCAGCACGGTCCCCCCGACGAGCAGGGCCAGCGCGACCGCGATGCCCAGCTCCCTGATCAGGAAGAGGCGGTGCACCAGCCGGGTGCCGTCCCCGGCCCCGCCGAGCGCGCCGGCCGCCGTCATCCGGCACCGCCGTTCTGGCCGGTGGCGGCGAGCATCACCGACTCCTCGTCGGCGCGCGTGCGCGGGATGTCGGCGGCCAGCCGGCCCTCGTGCATCACCAGGACGCGG
The DNA here is from genome assembly GCF_024172165.1 of Nonomuraea thailandensis. GTDB lineage: Bacteria > Actinomycetota > Actinomycetes > Streptosporangiales > Streptosporangiaceae > Nonomuraea > Nonomuraea thailandensis. Next base: position 5,572,148 of record NZ_JAMZEB010000002.1, read on the forward strand.
TCGGCCATGCCGAGCACCTCGGGCAGCTCGCTGGAGATCATCAGCACCGCCACGCCCTGCCCGGCCAGCTCCGACAGCAGCCGGTGCACCTCGGCCTTGGTGCCCACGTCGATGCCGCGGGTGGGCTCGTCCACGATGAGCACGCCGGGCTCCGTCGAGAGCCACTTGGCCAGCACGACCTTCTGCTGGTTGCCACCCGACAGGGTGGAGACGGGGTCGGTCAGCCTGGCCGTCTTGACCCGCAGCCGCTCGCTCCACTCGCGGGCCGCCGCGCGCTCGCCGCCGCCGAACAGCAGCCCGAGCCTGCTGAGCGACCAGCGCCGGGTGAGGGTGGCGTTGCGTTCCACCGACAGCTCCATGACCAGGCCCTGCTGGCGGCGGTCCTCCGGGACGAGGGCCAGCCCTGCGGCGATGGCCGCGGCCGTGTCGCCCCTCGGCAGACGCCTGCCGTCGACCAGCACCTCGCCCTCGTCGTACCGGTCGACGCCGAACACGGCGCGGGCGACCTCGCTGCGCCCCGCTCCGACCAGTCCCGCCAGGGCGACGATCTCCCCGCCGCGCACCGCGAACCCCACGTCCGCGAACACGCCGTGCCGTGTCAGCCCTCTGACCTCCAGCCGGGGCTCCCCCGCCGTCGTGCCCGCCGTCGTGCCCGCCTTCGGGTACAGGGAGGACACCTCGCGGCCGACCATCCTTCGGACGAGCTCGTCCACGGTGAGGCCGGCGGCCGGGTCGGTGGAGACCCAGCGGCCGTCCCGCATGACCGTGACGCGCTGGCACAGCGCGAAGACCTCGTCGAAGCGGTGGGAGATGAACAGCACCGCCGCGCCCGACTCGCGCAGCGAGGCGACCACCGAGAACAACCGCTCGACCTCCACGCCCGACAGCGCCGCGGTCGGCTCGTCCATGATCAGGATGCGCGCGTCGAACGCCAGCGCCTTGGCGATCTCCACGAGCTGCTGGTCGGCGATGGACAGCCCGCGGGCGGGGCGGTCGGGGTCGAGGTGGATGCCGAGCCTGGCGAACAGCTCGGCCGTGGCGGAGCGCATGGCCCTGGCGTCGATGCGGCGCAGGGAACGCAGGGGCTGGCGGCTCATGAAGATGTTCTCGGCCACCGGCAGATCGGGGAAAAGGGTGGGTTCCTGATAGATGACCGCGATGCCGGCGGCCTGGGCGTCCCCGGGGCCGGACGGTCTCAGCTCCTTCCCGTCCACCGTCAACGTGCCGGCGTCGGCGGGATGGGCGCCGGCCAGGATCTTCACCAAGGTCGACTTGCCTGCGCCGTTCTCGCCCACCAGGCCGTGGGCCTCGCCTGCCCACAGGTCCAGCCGCACCTCCCGCAGTGCCTGGACGGCGCCGAAGGACTTGCTCACGTTGCGAAGCGAAAGGATGGGAGGAGATTCACGCATGTGCCCTCCGGCAACGTTTTGGCAAAACGTTTTAAGGTGTCCAGAACGTAAAACGGGCCGGTGTACGGTGTCAATACCTCGTTACGCTGGCGCCGCGTGGGTACATTTCCACGTTTGCCATCAAAATTTTAAAACGATTCAGTAACGGCGGGAGCCGCTCACTCGGCCGGCACCGTCCGATACCCGTTCCACACGAACCGCGCCGTCGTCACCGCCTCGTCCCCGTCGCCCGTGATGAGCTGGTGGATCGCGATCCCGTCCAGCTCGCGGTACTCGCACCACTCGTGGTCCGACGTCAGCACCAGATCCAGCCCCAGATCCACCAGCAGGTCGAACACCTGGCCCCGGTTCGTCCTGTCCACGCCCACGAACACCTCGTCGAGCAGGATGAACCGCGGGCACCCCGGATCGGTCTGGTAATGCGCCGCCACGGCCGCGAACAGCGGCAGGTGCAGCGCGATCGCCTTCTCCCCGCCCGACAGCGCCCCGTGCAGCTTCCTCGTCAGGTCCTGCCACCCGTGCCCGTCACCTCGGTCGAGCTTGACGACGAACCGGTGCCAGGCCGTGTAGTCGAGCACCTTCATGAGCTGGTCCTCCCAGCTCGCCGAGGAGTTGTCGGCCCGCGCCTCCTCCACCCGGTCCCTGAAGAAGGCGTACAGCGCCTCCCTGTCGGACTCCGTCAGCCCGGCCGGGTCGCGCAGCAGCAGGTCGCGGGCGGCGCGGGTGCCGGGCGACTGGGTGGGATCGACCTGCCACACCAGCCGCACCGCGACCCGGGAGGCGGTTCGGACCCGTTCGAGGCGCTGGTTCATGCCCTCCACCAGGGCCGCCGCCTGCTTGATGCGGTCGGCCAGGTGCCGCCGCGTGTCGCCGGCCAGCGTGCGGTCGAACAGGTCCCGCTCGGCCTCCGTGATGTCCGAGCGCCGCTCGTCGCGCTCCTTGCGCAGCGCCTCGCTGAGCGCCGCCGCCCCCGCCCGCACGCCGTTGACGGTGGCGGTGAGCACCTGCACGTCCTCGTCCGGCGCCAGCTCCAGGTCCGCCCGGCCGGCCAGCACCTCCCTGGCGTGGTGGAAGGCGTCCTGCAGCCGCGCCTCTGCCTCCCTGACGCTCTTGTGCTCGTACGGCACGGACGCGAGCTGCCCCGCCGTCGCCCTGGCCGCCTCCAGTACGGCCCGCACCCCCGCCTCCGGGGCCAGCTCCACGCCCACCTTCGCGTCCACCGGCAGGTGCCCGGCCGCCAGGCGGCGGAACCGGTCGGACACCTCGTCACGCGCCCGCCCCGCCTGCGCCTGCTTGTCCTCGGCCGTGCCGAGCTCGCCGCGCAGTTGCCCGAGCCGGGCGTTGAGCCGCGCCAGGTCGTCGTTGACCGACTTGATGAGGCGGCGGCAGGCCCGGTAGGCGTGCTGGGTGTGCTGCAACCGCTCGAGGACACCCTGGTGCTCGGCGCCGACCGCCGACTCGATCGCGCCCAGCCGCTCCGCCAGCACGACGGCGGCTGCCGCGGCCTCCTCTGCGCGCTCGACGGCTTCGATCGCCAGCTGCTCGTACCCGGCGGCGCTCTCGGCCGCCAGGGCGGCGCGCTCGCGGGCGGCGCGGGCGTCGGCGCGGCGGTCGTGCCAGACGGTGCCGGCCGTCTCGGCGGCGCGCAGCGCCTCCTCCAGGTTGTCGAGCGCCGCCAGGGCCGCGGGCAGGGCGTGGCGGTCGGCCGGCTCGGTGAGGCGGCGCAGCGACCTGGTGACGTCCTGCTCGCGCTCCTGCAGCCGCCCCTCGCACGCCCTGAGCTGGTCCTCCATCAGCGCGACCCGCCGCACGGCCCCGTCGAGCGCCTGCACCGCCTCGGCGTACGGCCTCCTGTCGGGCCTGCGCCGCAGCTCGGCGGCCAGCGTGTCGCGGTCGCCGTCGACCACGGCGAGCAGGTGGTCGCACTCGGCGATCCGCCCGGCCAGCTCGCCGAGCCGGTCGTCCAGCTCGGCGACCCGGCGGCGGCGGGCGCGCTCGCGGGCGGTCGCCCCGATGTACGACGGCTCCGGCTTGACCCACCGGCCGGCCGCCGGGCCCAGCCGCCAGGTGCCGTCGGCTCCGATGACGGCCGGATGGTCGACGCCGATCGCGGTGGGCGCGAACGCGATGCCGGCCAGCACGGTGTCGGCGGGCACCGGCGAGTCGGCCTCGGTGAACAGCACGTGCGCCAGGCTGTAGCCGGGGGCGGGCCTGGACAGCGCGGCCACGGCGATCGCGTCGTGCTCCCCCGGGTCGAACCCGCCGTCGGGCCGCAGCCACACGTCGAGCAGGCCCGACGCCTCCAGCGCCGCCTCCACCCCGGCCTGGGCCACGGGGTCGAGCCCGGACCTGAACGCGACGGCCCGCCACAACGGCGTGCCCGGGCGTCCCTGCCGCGCGGCGGTGCCCCGGGTGTGCGGGGCGGGCGGCTCCAGCACGGTCCTGTCGCTGAGGCTCTCGCGCTCCCTGGCCAGCCCGGCGCGCTCGGCCACCAGCCGCGCCCGCCGGCCCGTCACGTGCTGCTCGCGGGCCGCCAGCTCGACGGCGGCCATCGTGCGGGCCGTGCCGATCAGCTCGCCCGACCGCTCGACGTCGTCGGCCAGCCCGGCGAGCACGCCGGGGTCGAGCTGGAGCTGGGTGCAGCCGGCCGCCCAGTCGGCCAGGCCGGCGGCCAGGTCGCGGGCCCGTTCGTCGCGCAGGCGCCCGGCCCTGTCGTGGGCCTCCTGGGCGGTGGCGAGGTCGTCCCTGGCCTGGTCGCGGTCGTGCTCGGCGGTGGTGCGGCGCTTGATCGCCTCCTCGTGCCGGATCGCGACCGCCCTGACCTCCCTGATCTGGGCGGCCCGGCTGGTGACGGCGGCCCTGAGCAGCTCCCGCGCCCTGCGCACGGCCGCCTCGCTGTCCGCTCCGTCCTCGGCGGCGCGGGCCGTGGGGCCGGACGGCTCCCGATCCGCGCCCGCCCTCTCCGTCTCCTCGTGAGCCATCAGGAGGCCGGCGCGTTCGGCCGCGTGGCGGGCCTCGGCGCGGGCGCGCTCGGCGAGCGCCGCCGCCGCGCGGGCGTCGGCTGCGGCGTGGGCCGACAGCTCCTGCCTGGCCGTGACCGCCCGCGCCGCCTGCCCCGCCTGGTCCCGCATGCGAGCCGCCGCCTCGTGCGCCGCCTGCGCCTCGGTACGGAGCCGGTGCAGGTCGCCGCCCGCCTGGTACGCCTCGCTCTCCTTGAGCCCGTCGAGCTGCGCCGCGAGGGCCAGCTCCTGCGCCTCCTCCTCCCCCAGCCGCACGGTCGTCGCGTCGAGCTCCCGCTCGGCCTCCTTGAGCGCCTCCCGCTTGCCCTTCACCTCCGCGGCCAGCGACTCCAGCGCGGACCCTGCGGAGATCACGGCTTCGGCTGCGGCCCGCAGCACCCGCCGGGCGTACCCGCGCTGACGCCCCGCGAGCCGGTCGGACTCCTCCACGTCGCGGTCGAGCAGCCGCAGCTCCTCCCGCTGCCGGTCGAGCCGCTCGAACCCCTCGGCGATCTCGTGGATCTCCCCCTCCCCGAGCGGCGGCAGCGCGCTCGACAGCAGCTCCGACAGCAGCCCGGGATCGAGACGCTCGGACAGCTTGGGCGTGCGGAGCTGGCGCAGCGCGGTGAGCAGCGAGTCGTAGCGCTGCTCGTTCAGCGCCCGGTAGAGCGTCTGCCGCACGACGGTGCGGTAGGCGTCGGCCGACTCGTGCACCTTGCCGGACGTGCCCAGCTCGTCGACGAGCTGGGCCCTGGTCAGCGGCTGCCCGGCCTCCCCGGTGAGCCGGATGCCGTCGGGGGTGTCGACGCGGGCCTCGGTGGTGAAGTAGGCGGCGGTGACGTTCTTGGTGTGGACGGTGGCCTGCAGCCGGGCGCCGCAGGTGAACCAGCGGCCGTCGGAGTGCCGGAACTCCAGCCACACGTACCCGACCCGGGTGGTGCCGGAGGCGCCGTCGCCCATGAGGTTCCAGTGCATGGTGCGCTCGGTGCCGCCGAACGTGGACAGCCTGCTCGGCTTGAGGCTGGCGTCCAGCACGTACGGGAACAGCAGCTCCAGCACCTTGGACTTGCCGCTGCCGTTGGGCCCGCGCAGCAGCAGCCTGCCCCGGTGGAACTCGAACACCTCGTCGTAGTAGCGCCACACGTTCAGGATCCCGGCGCGTACGGGAGTCCAGCGGGCGTCCACTCCCTGCGCGGCGCGCGGCAGGGCCAGCTCGGTGACTGTCACGAATCCTCCTGTACGGCGCGCCCGACCCGGTAGCGGGCCGCGGCGGGCAGGGCGGCGACCTGGTCAGCGCCGCGGCGGGCCAGCCCGAACTGCGTGAGCACCTCCAGCGCGTCGGCGGCCAGCCGCGGCCCGCCGCCGTCGGACTGGTACGCCCTGGCCCACTGCGGGAAGCGGCGCAGCAGCCTGGCGGCCTCGGCGTCGAGCCGCCCGGCGGTGACGGGGCCGGCGGTGACGAGCAGGTCGAGCATGAGCAGGGCGGCCACCTTGGCGTGGCTGCCGTCGTCGGGGAACCTGGTGTCGGTGGCGATGGCGTCGGGGTCCACGAGCAGGAGCCCCTCGGCCCGCTCCTCCAGCACGAACCCGGCCTCCTCGGCCGCCCGGCGCAGCAGCCGGCAGCCGGTCAGGGAGGCGGCGTAGGCGGCCTGGGTCTCGGTGAGCTCGTCGCGGTAGACGACGGGCTCGTCGAGCAGGCGGCGGACGAGGGAGTGGCGGGCCCACAGGTTGCGCTGGGTGCCGGTCGGCTCGTCGCCGCCGTACCGGGCCTCCGTGGTGAGCTCCTCCAGCGCCCCGGTGGCCGGCGTGGTCACCCTGGAGGGCGGGACCGGCGCGGCCAGCAGCCGGATCACCCGCGTCGTGTCCACCCGGTACAGCACCTTGGCGTCCTCGTCGCCCAGGTAGGCGTCGGTGACCCCGTCCATCGCGGTGACCGCCCCGTAGTGCTCCAGCAGCTTCACCGCGTCCACGAAGGCGGCCCGCTCCTCGTTCCTGACCGGGTCGAACGCGGGCACGTCCGGCTCCACCGCGGCCGCCTGGACCACCCGCTGGGCCAGCATCCCGATCGTGGTCACCGGCGAGGTCAGCAGCTCGGCCGAGCACAGGCACAGCAGCGTGTACCGGCGGCGGTCGAACGGCGCGCGGGTGGCGCGGCGGCGCCGCGCGGGCCGGCTCGCCGTGCGCGGGCCCGGCGGGCCGGTCTTGACCAGCCGCGCGTACCCCTGGCGCGGCTCCACGACCAGCCGCCAGCCGCAGAAGTAGTCGAACCACTGGATCAGCGGCCCCCGCCGCTTCCTGATCAGGTCGAAGGCGGCGGGGTCGTCGTGCCGGGAGACGAGGGGCCGGCCGAGCAGCGTCCTGATCGCCCGCGAGATCTCCTCCTTCTCGGCCCTGACGAGCTGGTTGGCCAGGCTGCTCATGCGCCCGCCGCCCGCCCGCGGAGCCCGGCTTCGCCGAGGGTCCGCACGTCGATGAGGTAGTCGGGGCCGCGGAACCAGCCCTCGGGCGTACGCAGCACCGCCACCGCGCCGTCCTCGGGCGTCCGCAGCACGATCTCCACCCTCCCGTCCGAGGTGACGGCCCGCCTGAACCCGGTCGTGTCGGGCCGCTCGGCCAGCGCCCGGCCGAGCAGGTCGAGCAGCCGCCCGAACGTTTCGTGGTCGAGCTTGCCGAGCTGCGACAGCCGCATCGCCCCGGTCGTGGCCAGCGCCGACCAGGCGGCCTCCAGCTCGGCCCGTTCCTGCTCGGCCCGCTGCCTGCGCCCGGCCTTCAGCGCGGCCACGTCGCGCACCTTCCCGGTGCGCCCCATCCGCTCCGTGCGCCCGCGCGAGCGCAGCAGCGCCGACACCTCGACCGGCTCGGCCTCCGCCCACGGCACCCCGGACGGGATGAGCTCGGCGTCGGCGTGCCCGAGATGCGCGTGCCTGGCCGAGCCGAGCCCGAACGCCGCGTCCCACAACCGGTGCGCGTCGTCCTCGCCGGGCGCGGTGGCGAACCAGCGGGCCAGCGTACGGAAGTCGGCGGCGGCGCTGGACGAGCGGCGGCGCGAGTCGGTGATCCGGTCGAGCACCTGCAGCAACGACACGATGGCGCGCCGTGCCACGTCGTGCAGCCGCCGCACCCGCGGCGCGCTCCCGTCCTCGGGCGCGAACCACGACCGCAGCGCCTCCCACCGGGCCGCCCGCACCGCCAGCCAGGCCGCGGCCTGATCGGCGCCCGGCAGCCTCGGCAGGTCGGCGCCGTCGAGCGCGCGCGCGTGCAGCACGCCGACGCCGTGACCGGCGACTGCCTCCAGCGCGGCGGCGATCGTCTCGCCCCGCCGCTCCAGCCCCGTGACGAACTCCTGCAGATAGGCCACCGTCGCGGCCTTCACCTCGTGGAACGTGGCCAGATCCGTGCCCTCGACGCGCAGCAGCCGCTGCAGCTCGCCGTTGAACCGCTTGGTGCCGGCCCGCAGCCCGTCGAGATGCCCCTCCAGCTCCTGGAGGCAGGTGAAGATCCGCCGGTCGCGCCCCGGATCCGGGTCGCCCAGCAGCCCGTCGAGCTCCGCCAGCCGGTCGGCGAGCGCGTCCAGCACCGCCGTCTGCAACGCTCCGGCCGAGGACAGCGCCGCCATGGCGTGCTGCATCCCGGCGAACGCCGCCTCGCCCCGCCGGGTCAGCGCGTACTGCAGGTTCCTGCGCTCGTACTCCTCGGCGGTGGCGAAACTCCCCGCGTGATTGAAGATCGCGTCGAGCAGCCCCCAGCCCGCGAGCTGCTTGAGTGTCGCGGCCAGGTCCTGCTCGGAGACCGGCGCGTACCACCCCGCCGAGCGCAGCAGCTCGCGCACCTCGTCCACCGTCAGCGCCGTCACGAGCCGCTCGCCGGCCTCGCCGAACACGTGGAGCACCGCGGTGTGCAGGTCTGCCCGCTCGGTGCTGGTGAACCGGAACATCTCCGGCGGCACCCGTGGCGGCTCCGCCATCGCCCCGCTCTCCCCTCGCCGCACGATTACCCAACGCAACGACACGGTAGCGGGATACACCGGCGGGACGACCGCTGTTTGCGAGCAGATCACAGGGGTACGGCGCTGGCATTGGAACTCGGTGCCTCTTGGGGGACGGTATGGCGGAGTTCGAGGCGACGCGCGGGATGCCGGCGGAGAGCATGATCGTGTTCGGGGTCGCGTCGGATGTGGACATCATGGACCGGTGGCTGCCGCAGGGCCTGTCGGTCCACGACAGCGGCCCCGGCACGGTGGAGGCGGACGGCTCGCTGGTGCCGGGAGAGGGCAGGCACGAAGGCCTGTTCCGCGCCTCCGAGGAGCAGCTCCGGGTGGAGTGGGGCGGGCGGGACCATCCCGACTACTCCGGGTGGCTGCAGGTGGCCGACTCTTCGGCGGGGGCCAGCGAGGTGACCGTGCACATCAGCCTGCTGGACGAGGCCCAGTCGGGGGCTCGGGCCGACGAGGTGCGCGAACTGCTGGATCGGTCGCTGGATCGGCTGGCCGACGAGGTGGAGCGGCGGGTGTCCGACGCCGGCTGACCGGCTTCTGGGAGGGACGCCCATCGCCGGGCGTCCCGACTCGGCCTGCGGGCCGCGAGAGGGCTGGAGCCTCTCGCCGGGGGCTCGTGGCGGAGCCGCGAGGCCCCCCGGCGGACGCAGCCCGAGCCGAAGGCGAGGGCCACGCCGGTCGGGCCGGAGGGCCGGTCAGGCGTCCTCGCGGTCCGGATTCTCCAGGCGGAAGAAGTTGCTCTGGTTGCCGTCCTTGCGATGCTCCTGGTAGATGAAGTTCAGGCCCCGCTCGTCGAACGTCCTGAACCAGTCGTCCCAGGAGATCTCCTCCAGGTCGCCCCCGCCGTACCCCGGGAAGTCGAAGCGGAGCACGCCCGCCCTGCCGTCGTGTTCCGTTCCCGGGACCTTCGCGGGCCGGGCCTGGCGTTCCGCGGCCCATTGGCGGATGACGTCGTGGTCGGTGGTGATGAGGCTGCGGCCGGCGCGTTCCTCGTGCTCGTCCGTCGAGGTGATTTTCTGCTCGTACGGATGGTCCCCGCGCACCGGGCGATTCTGCTGCGACATGGGTTCACGCTCCCCCGTGGAATAGGCGTACGGAAGTCACCCCTCGTCGCTACCCCGGGAGAAACGCTTCTCGCGGCGCCTCCATTCCGATTTGCATCTGGTCTCACCGAGCGTCTATAAAGAACGTCGCAAGTGTTGCCTACGAATGTTCTCTTATGCGACGTCCTAGCAAAATCCTTGCGCCTGTTCTCGCAGGCTTGATCGCCGTCACGGGTTCGACCGCGACGGCCGCCGCGGCCCCCGCCCGGCTCGATTCCTACTACAGCCAGCGCCTGGCCTGGGCCGGGTGCGGCAACGGGTACGAGTGCTCGACCCTGTCAGTGCCGCTGGACTATGCCAAGCCCAGTGGCAAGCAGGTCGGGATCAGCATGGTCCGGCTGCCCGCGACCGGTAAGAAGATCGGCTCGATCGTGCTCAACTTCGGCGGCCCCGGCGGCTCCGGCGTGGACACGCTCAAGGCGAGCAGGGACGCCGTCTCCGCGGACATCCGGGAGCGGTTCGATGTCGTGAGTTTCGATCCGCGCGGCGTCGGCGCGTCCTCGCCGGTGCGTTGTTTCGACACCCTGGACCTTGACGCGTATTTCGCGATCGACCCGACGCCGGACACCAAGGCCGAAGTCAAGAAATCGGAAAACTGGGACAAAGTTTTCGCAAACTATTGTGCCAAGAATTCCGGCAAGGAACTGCTGGCCCACGTGGGCACCGTGGATTCCGCGCGCGACATGGACGTGATGCGGGCCGCGCTGGGCGACGCCAGGCTGACGTATCTCGGTTTCTCCTACGGCACGTATCTGGGCTCCGTCTACGCGGACATGTTTCCGAAGCGGATCCGCGCGATGGTGCTCGACGGCGCCGAGGACCCCTCGGAGAACGCCCAGGACCTCATGGCCGACCAGGACAACGCCTTCCAGGCGGCGACGGAGTCGTTCATGAAGGACTGCTTCAAGTCCAAGGGCTGCCCCTTCCGTGAGCGCACCCTCGAGGGCGCGCAGGATCAGCTGGACGAGCTCTACGAGCAGGCCGACAAGTCGCCGCTGCGCAACGAGTACGACGGCCGGCAGGTCACCGAGGCCGTCGTGAGCGCCGCCGTGGACTACTCGATGTACGACCCCCGCTCCTGGCCGAAGCTGCGCCAGGCGCTGGCGGAGGCCTACAAGGGCGACGGCACGAAGCTGCTGCTGCTGGCCGACGCGAGCAACGGGCGCCGGCCCGACGGCCGCTACGACAACAGCTTCGAGGCCCTCATGGCCATCAACTGCGTCGACCACCCGGAGAACCCCTGCCCCAACTGGCCGGTCAAGGGCACCAGGTACCCGAAGAAGGTGGAGGCCAAGGGCTCGCCGCCGATCGTGGTGGTGGGCACGACGCGGGACCCGGCGACGCCGTACAAGCTGGCCGAGTCGCTGGCCGGGCAGCTCTCCAACGGCGTGCTGCTGACCAATGACGCCGACGGGCACACCGGGTACGGCCGCGGGTCGGCCTGCCTGGACCGCAAGGTGGACCAGTACCTGATCACGGCGACGGCCCCGCAGGCGGGGACCTGCCGCGATCCCCATTCGAAGGCCTGAGGCTCCAGCTCTTTCACCAGTCCCGCACCTCGGCGAGGTGTGGGACTGGTGTCTTTCGGGTCAACCCCGGCCCTGCCTGCGTGGTGAGCGGGGCGGCACCGGGAGAGATTGGGCGGACGTAGCCGGAAATTCCCACCGGCTACGCCCATACCGCTGGGAGACCGCCCGAGGAGCCCATGGAGTCGCTGCTGATCCTGCACGCGGTCGTGGCTGCCTGCGCTCCGTGGCTCGCCGCCCGCCTGGGTCGCGCCTCCTTCGCCGTGCTGGCCGTGCCTCCGGCCGCGGCGTTCTGCTACACCGGGTGGCTGGCGATGCGGGGGCTGCCCGTGCGGGAGAGCACCCCGTGGGCGATGGGCATGGAGCTGTCCTTCCGCGCCGATCCCCTGACCGTGCTGATGATGGCGCTGGTCACCGGCGTCGGCGTGCTCGTGCTCGTCTACAGCGCCCGCTACTTCCCCGAGGGCGACGACGGGCTCGGCCGCTACGGCGGCGCGATGGTGGCCTTCGCCGGCTCGATGCTGGGCCTGGTGACCGCCGACGACCTGCTGCTGCTGTACGTCTTCTGGGAGCTGACCACGGTCTTCTCCTACCTGCTCATCGGGTACGACCCGGAGAGCCGCATGAGCAGGCAGGCGGCCATGAAGGCGCTGACGGTCACCACGTTCGGCGGCCTGGCGATGCTGGCCGGGTTCGTGCTGCTGGGCCAGGCGGCGGGCACGTACCAGATCTCCCAGCTCCGACCGGCGGACCTCGCCCCGGCCACGGTGGTGCTGGTGCTGGCGGGGGCGCTGTCGAAGTCGGCCGTCTTCCCGTTCAGCACGTGGCTGCCCGCCGCGATGGCCGCTCCCACCCCCGTGTCGGCGTACCTGCACGCGGCGGCCATGGTGAAGGCCGGCGTGTACCTGCTGGCCCGGCTGGGCCCGGCGTTCGGCGACCTGGCGCTGTGGCGGGCGGTCACGGTGCCGCTGGGCGTGGTGACGATGCTGCTGGGCGGGTGGCGGGCGTTGCGCGAGACCGATCTGAAGCGGCTGCTGGCGTACGGCACGGTCGGGCAGCTCGGCTTCCTCGTGGTGCTGTTCGGCTCGGGGACCGAGGGGGCGGCGCTCGCGGGGGTGGGCATGCTGCTGGCGCACGCGCTGTTCAAGGCGGCGCTGTTCCTGGTGGTGGGCATCGTCGATCATGCGGCGGGCACCCGGGACCTGCGGGAGCTGAGCGGGCTCGGGCGGGTGATGCCGTGGGTGTGCGGGGTGGCGGTGCTGGCCGGCGCGTCGATGGCGGGGCTGCCGCCGCTGATGGGCTTCGCCGGCAAGGAGGCGGCGCTGGAGGCGCTGCTGGACACGCCGCTCGCGCTGGCGGGGGTGGTGGCGGGCTCGGCGCTGACGGCCGCCTACACGTTGCGGTTCCTCTGGGGCGCCTTCGCCCGCAAGGCCCCGCCCGAGCCACACAAGGCCCCGCCCGAGCCGCCCGAGGCCCTGTCCGGGTCAGGGGCGGTGCATCCCGTTCCGGCGGCCATGTTCGTGCCCGCCGCGCTGCTGTCCGCTCTGGGGCTGCTGCCGGCACCTCTGGTCCCCTGGTACGAGGGCGCCATGTCGGCCTACACCGGCACGTTCCAGGATCCGGGCCATCATTCCCACCTGGCGGTCTGGAGCGGTTTCACGTTCCCGCTGCTGCTGTCGGCCGTGTCCCTCGCGGCCGGGGTGGCGCTGTTCCTGGCCAGGGAGCCGGTGGCGCGGGCGGGGGCGGCGCTGCACGTGGTGGACTCCAGCCAGGTCTACTGGTCGCTGATCCGGCGGCTGGACCGGTTCGCCATCCAGCTCACCGGTCTCATCCAGCGCGGCTCCGTGCCCGATTACCTGATGCTGACACTCCTCGCGACGGTCGGCGTGGGGCTCTTCTCGATCATCTACGGGGGCGAGCCGCACCTGGACGTGCCGGTCGTCGCCTGGCAGCGGCCCGAGCAGCCGGCCATCGTCGTGCTGCTCGCGGCCGCGGCGATCCTGGCGCTGTTCTCCCGCGCGTACGTGCTGCTCGCCCTGGTCGTCGGCCTGACCGGGTACGGCACGGCGCTGCTGTTCCTCGTGCACGGCTCCCCCGACCTGGCGCTGACCCAGTTCCTGGCCGAGACGCTGAGCCTGGTGGTGTTCGCGCTCGTGCTGCGGCGGCTGCCGATCCAGCCGGAGAAGGGACGCCTGGCGTTCCCCTTCCGGCTGGCGCTGGGGCTGGCCGTGGGCGTGGTGGCCACGGGGGCGGGCATGCTGGCGATGGCGGCGCGCGGCACCGAGCCGATCGGCGCGTACATGGGCGAGGCGACGCGGGAGGCGGGCGCCCGCAACATCGTCAGCGCCATCATCCTCGACATCCGCGCCTGGGACACGCTGGGCGAGAGCGCGGTGCTCATCGTGCTGACGCTGGGCGTGACGAGCCTGGTGTTCCTGCGGCGCAGGTCGTACGCCATCGAGCGGGCCGAGAACGGGCACCGGGCGGAGGGCCGCACGCACTGGCTGGCGGCCACGCTGCCGCGCGGGCAGCGGGCGCTGGCCTTCGAGGTGGCGGCGCGGCTGACGTTCCACACGGTGCTGGCGTTGTCGGTGTTCCTGCTGTTCATCGGGCACAGCGGGGTCGGCGGCGGGTTCGCGGGCGGCATCGTGGCCGGGCTGGCGATCACCGTGCGGTTCCTGGCGGGCGGCAGGAACGAGCTGGCGGCGGCCGTGCCGGTGCACGCGGGCGTGCTGATGGGCGTGGGGCTGACGCTGTCGGCGGGCACGGCGCTGATCGGGCTGCTGTTCGGGCGGGCGGCGCTGGAGATGCTGGACACGGACGTGGCCGTGCCGCTGGTCGGGCACGTGCACCTGTCCACGGGGCTGCTGTTCGACCTGGGCGTGTACGTGTCGGTGATCGGCATGGTCCAGGACGTGCTGCGCGCGCTCGGCGCCGAGCTGGACCGGCAGATCGACGCCGAGGGGAGCACCGGGTGAACAGCGTCGCCCTGCTGCCGTTCGCCGCCTGCTGCGTGCTGATCACCTGCGGCGTCACGCTGCTGCTGGAGCGGAGCCTGGTGCGCGTGCTGACCGGCGTCATCATGCTGGGCAACGGGGTCAACCTGCTCATCGTCACCACGGGCGGCGACGCGGGCGGCCCGCCCTTCCTCGACAACCCCGGCATCGCCGACCCGCTGCCGCAGGCCATGGTGCTCACCGCGATCGTGATCACGCTGGGGGTGACGGCGTTCCTGCTGGCGCTGGTGCACCGCTCGTGGCAGCTCACGGGCAGCGACGAGGTCCAGGACGACACCGAGGACCGGCGGGTGCGGCTGCGTTCGCGGCGCGGCGAGCTGGGCGACGCCGTACGGGCCCGGCAGGACGCCTACCGGCGGCTGGTCGTCGAGCAGCGCGCCGAGCTGGCGAAGCTGGAGGCCGAGCAGGCCGAGCGGGAGCGGCTGGAGGAGGCGGACCTGGAGCGGCGCATCTCGCGCGTGCACGACGAGCTGGGCCAGTGGATGCGCGAGCTGCGTTACGAGGGGCTGACGGAGGAGGCGCTCCAGGAGCGGCTGGAGGAGGCGGGGCTGCGCGAGGACCCCGGCGCCATGACGAACGTGGAGCGGATCGAGCAGCTTCGCGAGGAGCACGAGAACGGGCGGGCCCGGCAGGCGGCCAGGGAGAAGGAGCTGCGCAAGAAGCTCAAGGCCCGCCAGCGGGAGGCGCGCAGGCAGATGCGCACGGCCATCAGGGAGGAGCGCGAGCGGCAGGCCCTCGCGCAGGACCCCGAGCTGGAGGGGGACGACGCATGACCGGCCCGGTCCTGGCGCACAGCGTGCTCGTGGACGGCCTGCGCGAGAGCGCGCTCGTGGACGGCCCGCTGGAGAGCCTGGTCTGCGTGCCCGTGCTGCTGCCGCTGCTGGCCGCCGGGGTGAAGCTGGCCATCGGCGGCCGGCTGCGGCAGCTGCAGTCGGTGATCAGCCTGGTCACGCTCGGCATCTCGCTGGCCGTCTCGGTGGTGCTGATGATCGCGGCCGACGCGCACGGCCCGCTGGTGACGGAGCTGGGCGGCTGGCCGTCGCCCATCGGCATCTGCCTGGTCGCCGACCGGCTCTCGACGCTGGTGCTGGTGGTGTCGTCGGCGGTGACGTTCTGCGTGATGGTGTACTCGGTCGTCAACGCCTACGACGAGCAGGAGCACGACGCGCCGATGGCGGTCTTCCATCCGGCGTTCCTGGTGATGGTGGCCGGGGTGGCGGACGCGTTCCTGTCGGGGGACCTGTTCAACCTGTTCGTGGCGTTCGAGCTGCTGCTGAGCGGCTCGTACGTGCTGCTCACGTTCGGCGGCACGGAGTCCAGGATCCGGGCGGGCGCCACGTACACGCTGATGGCGCTGGCCTCGTCGATGTTGTTCCTGATCGCGCTGGCCATCACGTACGGCGCCACGGGCACGCTGTCGATGGCGCAGCTCGCCGAACGCTTCGCCACGCTGCCCGAGCAGGTGAAGGTGCTGGTGGAGCTGACGCTGCTGCTGGCGTTCGCCATCAAGGCGGCGATCTTCCCCATGTCGGCGTGGCTGCCGGACTCCTATCCCACCGCGCCGGCCCCGGCCACGGCCGTGTTCGCGGGGCTGCTCACCAAGGTCGGCGTGTACTCGATCATCCGGCTGGAGGCGCTGCTGTTCCCCGGGGGGCCGGTGTCGACGCTGCTGATGTGGGTGGCGCTGGCGACCATGCTGGCCGGGGTGCTGGGGGCGGTCGCGCAGACGGACATGAAGCGCATGCTCTCCTTCACGCTGGTCAGCCACATCGGGTACATGGTGTTCGGCGTGGCGCTGTCGACGGTGGCGGGGCTGGCGGGGGCGGTGTTCTACGTGGTGCATCACATCACCGTGCAGACCAGCCTGTTCCTGGTGACCGGCATGGTGGAGCGGCGCACCGGCACGACGTCGGTGACCCGGCTGGGCGGGCTGATGAAGGCGTCGCCGCTGATCGCCGTGCTGTTCTTCATCCCGGCCATGAACCTGTCGGGCATCCCGCCGATGTCGGGCTTCCTGGGCAAGCTGATGCTGGTGCAGGCGGGGCTGGCGGTCGGCGGGTGGCTGCCGGTGACGCTGGTGGCGGCGGGGCTGGTGACGAGTCTGCTCACGCTGTACGCGGTGGCCAAGACCTGGGGGAAGGCGTTCTGGCGGGCGCCGCGGCCCGACCGGGTGGGCCGGGTGGTGGAGAGCGAGGAGCACACCGGCGAGGACCCGACCGTGACCACCACCACCCTGCCGGTGGCGCTGCCGCTGTCGGTGGCGGCGCTGGTCGCGCTGGGGTTGTCGTTCACGGTGCTGGCCGGGCCGCTGGCGGCGCTGGCGCGGCGGGCGGCGGTGGAGCTGATGGCGCGCGAGCCGTACATCACGGCCGTGCTGGGGAGGCAGCCGTGATCCGGGACGTGCTGGCGCCGCGGCTGCTGGGGCGGCGGGTGCCGCTGCCGCTGGTGGCCTGGCTGGCGCTGGTGTGGGTGACGTTGTGGGGCGACCTCACGGTGGGCAACGTGCTGGGCGGGGTGGCGACCGGGCTGGCCGTGACGTGGCTGCTGCCGCTGCCCATCCTCGATCCCGGCATCAGGGTGCATCCGGTGGCGCTGGTCAGGCTCCTGGTATGGATCGCCTGGAACATGGTGACCTCGACGGCGCGGGTGGTGTTCTGGGTGGCGCGTCCGGGCGCCCCGCCGACGCGGATCGTCCGGGTGCCGCTGCGCACGTCGTCCGAGGCCATGGTCGTACTGATCATGATCGCGCTGTCCACGGTGCCGGGGTCGCTGGTCGTGGAGAAGTACCGCGGGGAGCTCGTCGTGCACGTCCTGGGCCTGACGGGGGACGTCACCGGGGCGGTCAGGGCGGACGTGGCCGCGCTGGAGGAGCGCATCGTGCGGGCGTTCGGGACCGGGCGGGACCGGGAGGAGCTGGGATGACGGCCGTCTATCTGGCGACGGTGGCGCTGCTGTGGTGCGGGGCGGCGGCCTCGCTCTACCGGCTGGTGCGCGGGCCCTCGATGCTGGACCGGGCCGTGGCGCTCGACGTGTTCACGGCGTTGTCGATGTGCGGCGCCGGGGCGTTCGCCGTGGCCAGGGACGACTACTCGGACCTGCCGATCCTGCTGGTGCTGTCGCTGCTGGGGTTCGTCGGGTCGGTCTCCTTGGCCCGGTTCTTCTCGGGGCGGTCGCGGTGAACGTGGCGGCGGCCGTCTGCCTGCTGCTCGGCTCGGCGCTGTCGCTGACGGCCGGGGTCGGGCTGATGCGCTTCCGCACCACGCTGGACCGCATGCACGCCGGCACCAAACCGCAGGTGCTCGGCGTGCTGCTGGTGCTGCTGGCCATGTGGCTGCACCGGCCCACCTGGGCGTACGCGGGGCCGCTGCTGCTGGTGGGGGTCTCCCAGGTGATCACCGTGTCGGTGGCCGCCTACATGGTGGCGCGGGCGGCCTACACGCGTCAGTCCTCCGACGACGACACCGAGTTCCCCTCGCCGGACGATCGGTCCGAGGACTGACCGTTGCGGGTCAGGCCCGGCTGGCCGAACCAGGTCCACAGGGCCAGCGCGGCCAGCCCGCCCGCGGTGACCCAGGCCAGCGTCGCCTGGAACAGGTAGTCGATGACGAACATCGTGGACGTGGTCATCGACACGGCCAGGGCGAGGGCGCCCAGGATGCCGTACAGGTTGGAGCGGCGTACCAGCGTCTCCTTGCGCCCCTGGCGGAACAGCACGCGGTGCTGCGCCGTCGGCGCGATGTAGCAGATGGACGCGATCGCCGCGCTGACCAGCGCCGCGTAGTACAACCACCGGTCCGCCTGGTCCAGCCGGGAGAACCCGGAGGAGAAGGGCACCGTGAGCAGGAACGCGAACAGCACCTGCACCCCGGTGACCGCGACACGCGCACCCTGCAGCAACTCGACGAAGTTACGATCCGCCCGCTCCTGCTCCGACTCGTTGCGCTGCTGCGCCATCTCGCTTTTCACGCCGCCTCCCGCCATCGAACGAGAGACTTCTACTTCCATGCAAAGCCCGGCTAAAACCTCGCCGCGAGGATCTTCGGCGGGGTGAGGGGCAGGTCACGGAAACGGTGCCCGGTGGCGTGGAAGACGGCGTTGCCGATCGCGGCGGCGGTGCCCACGATGCCGATCTCGCCGATGCCCTTGCTGCCCATCGGGTTGAGCTCGCCGTCCTGCTCGTCCAGCCAGACCGCCTCCACGTGCTGGGCGTCGGCGCAGGCCGGGACGTGGTACTGCGCCAGGTCCCGGTGGAGGAAGCCGCCGAACTCCTCGTCGGTGAGCGTCTCCTCCATCAGCGCCATGCCCATGCCCATCGTCATGCCGCCGAGGAACTGCGACCTGGCCAGCTTGGCGTCCACGATGTGCCCGGCGGCGAAGACGCCCAGCAGCCGCGACACGCGTACCTCGCCGGTCACCGCGCTGACCCGCACCTCGGCGAACTGGGCGCCGAAGGCGTGCCTGGCCAGCTCGGCGTCCGCCTTGACCTCGTCCGTGGTGTCGGCGCGGCCCTCCTTGCCGTCGCGCCGCAGCTCCTCGCAGGCGCGCACGACGGCCGTGCCCCAGGACGCGGTGCCCATGGAGCCGCCGGCCACCGGCGCCTCCGGCAGGTCGCTGTCGCCCAGCTCCACGTGCACCCGCTCCGGGTCGAGCCCGAGCGTGCCGGCGGCGATCCGCCTGAGCGCCGTGCGGGCGCCGGTGCCGATGTCGGCGGCGGCCACCTGGACGAGCACGTCGCCGTCGCGCATCGTGGCCACGGCCTTGCAGGGCGACCGCCTGGCCGGGTACGTCGAGGACGCCACGCCGGTGCCGACCAGCCACTCCCCCTCACGCCTGATGCCCGGCTCCGGGTCGCGGTGCTCCCAGCCGAACCGGTGTGCGCCCTCGCGCAGGCAGCCGACCAGGTTGCGGGAGCTGAACGGCAGGCCGCTGTCCGGCTCGGTCTCCGGGTCGTTGCGGACGCGCAGCTCGACCGGGTCCAGGCCGGCGGCGTAGGCCAGCTCGTCCATCGCGGACTCCAGCGCGTACATGCCGGGGCACTCCCCCGGCGCGCGCATCCACGACGGGGTGGCCACGTCCAGCCGGACCAGCCGGTGCCCGGTCCGCAGCGCGGGCGCGCCGTACATGACGCGGCTCGGGACGGTCGTCTGCTCGGCGAACTCGAGCAGCGTGGAGCTCTGCTCGTACGCGAGGTGCTCCAGCGCCGTGAGCCGGCCCTCGCCGTCCACGCCGATCCGCAGCCGCTGGATCGTGGGCGTGCGGTAGCCGGTGACGTCGAACATCTGCTGCCGGGTCAGCGCGATCTTGACCGGGCGGCCCACCATGCGGGCGGCCAGCGCGGCCAGGATCGCCTGCGGCCTGGTGGTGCCCTTGGAGCCGAACCCGCCGCCGACGTGCCTGGACACCACGCGCACCTGGTCCTCTGGCAGGCCGAGCGTCTTGGCGATGAGGGCGCGGCTGCCGGTGGTGCCCTGCGCGGTGTCGTACACCAGCAGCCGGCCCTCGGTGTCCCACAGGGCCAGCGCCGCGTGCGGCTCCATCGGGTTGTTGTGCAGGACGGGCGTCTCGTACGTGACGTCCACGCTCGCGGCGGCGGCCGTCAGCCCCGCCTCCACGTCGCCCTTGTCGGTGTCGGACGGGAAGTTCGGGTTGACCACCTCGGGCTGGTAGAGGCCGGGATGGTCGCTGCTCAGGCGCACGTCGTGGTCGTCGGCGTCGTAGTCGACGCGCACGTGCGCGGCGGCGTCGCGGGCGATCTCGTGGGTCTCGGCCACGACGGCGGCGACGATCTGGCCGCGGTAGGCCACCTCGCGGCTCTGGAACAGGGCCAGCTCGGGGTCGGCGTCCTCGGCCAGGCGGGGCGCGGCCTCGCAGGACAGCACGGCCAGCACGCCAGGCAGCTCCAGCGCGGGCGCGGCGTCCACGCGCTTGACGCGGCCCTTGGCGATCTGTGCCTGCACGACGAAGGCGTAGGCGACGTTCTCGGCCGGGTACTCGGCCGCGTAGGTGGCCAGCCCCGTGACCTTGACACGGCCCTCGGTACGGTTCATGCCGCGAGCTCCTCCAGCGTGGCGACGATCAGGTTACGGGCCAGCGGCACCTTGAAGGCGTTGCGCGGCAGCGGGCGGGCCTGCTCCAGCTCGGCCTCGGCGGCCTGCAGGAACGCCTCGCCGGTCGCCGGGCCGCCGATCAGGGCCCGCTCGGCGCGCTCCGCCCGCCAGGGCGCGTGGGCCACGCCGCCGAGCGCGATGCGGCAGCCGGCCACGTCGCCGTCCTGGACGTCGAGCACGGCGGCGATGGACACCAGGGCGAACGCGAACGACGCCCGCTCGCGCACCTTGCGGTAGAGCGAGGCGCCCGGCGGGGCGGGCGGCAGCTCGATGGCGGTGATCAGATCGCCGGGGTTCAGCACGGTGTCGCGCTCGGGCTCGTCGCCGGGCAGGCGGTGCAGGCCCGGCATGGGGAGGATGCGGTCGCCCCCGGGGCCGGTGACGTGCACCTGGGCGTCCAGCGCGGCCAGGGCCACGGCCATGTCGGAGGGGTGGGTGGCCACACAGGCGTCGGACGTGCCGAGGACGGCCAGGTTGGCGTGGTCGCCGGCGATGGCCGGGCAGCCGGAGCCAGGGCGGCGCTTGTTGCAGGGTCTGGTGACGTCCTGGAAGTAGGTGCAGCGGGTGCGTTGCAACAGGTTCCCGGCGACGGTGGCGACGTTGCGCACCTGGCCGGACGCGCCGGCCAGCACCGCGCGCGCCAGCATCGGGTAGCGGCTGCGGACCAGCGGGTCGGCGGCCAGGTCGGTGTTGCGCACGGTGGCGCCGATGCGGACACGGTCGCCGGCGGGCTCGATGGTGTCGAGCGGCAGGCGGCTGACGTCCACCAGGCGCTCCGGCTCGGCCACGCCCAGCCGCATGAGGTCCACGAGGTTGGTCCCGCCGCCCAGGTACATGGTGCCGGGGCCGAAGTCGCGCACGGCCTCGGCGGTGCTGCCGGCGCGGGCGTACTCGAAGGGTTTCACCGGGCCACCTCCTCGATCGCGCTGACGATGTTGACGTACGCGCCGCACCGGCACAGGTTGCCGCTCATGCGCTCGCTGATCTCCTCGGGCGTCAGGTCGGGGTCGACGAGGATGTCGCCGGTGACGGCGCTCGGGCCGGGCTCGCCGAGCATCCCGGCGGCCGAGCAGAGCTGCCCGGGCGTGCAGTAGCCGCACTGGAAGGCGTCGTGCTCCATGAACGCGCTCTGCAGCGGGTGCAGCTCCTCGCCCGTGGCCAGGCCCTCGACGGTGGTGATCTCCGAGCCGTCCACGGCCACCGCCAGCGCCAGGCAGGCGTTGGCCCGCCGCCCGTCGATCAGGACCGTGCAGGCGCCGCACTGGCCGTGGTCGCAGCCCTTCTTGGCGCCGATGAGGCCGAGCCGTTCGCGGAGCAGGTCGAGCAGTGACATCCGCGGGTCCACGTCCACCGTGCGCGGCACGCCGTTCACCTGCAGGGTGATATCCATTTCGCACGACTACCCGAGCTCTCGGAGAGGCAACCCCTGTGCCCGGTAAAGGCCGCCCGTCCGTTTTGCCGGAATGTCGAGGGGTAGCCGGGCGGCATGGACGAGCAGGCAGTGGAGTCGGCGGCGATACTCACCGTCAACGCGGGGTCGTCCAGCCTGCGCCTCGACCTCGTGCAGGGGGGCAGCGTGCTGGACAGCGCGCACGCCGAGCGCGCCGTCGACCCCGGCTCGGCCAGGGAGGAGCTGTCGGCGTTCCTCGGCGGTCACTTCGACCGCGACGTCAGGGCGGTCGCGCACCGGCTGGTGCACGGCGGCGACGTCGTGCGCGCGCCCGCGGTGGCCGACGACGAGACGGCCGAGGCGCTGCGCGGGCTCACGGATCTGGCGCCGCTGCACCTGCCGCCCGCGCTGGCCCTGCTGGAGGCGGCCCGCGAGCAGCTGCCCGCGGTGCCGCACGTGCTCTGCCCCGACACGGCCTTCCACGCGGGCCTGCCTGACGAGGCCGCCGTGTACGCCCTGCCGTCCGAGTGGCGCGACCGGTACGGCCTGCGCCGCTACGGCTTCCACGGCCTGTCGTACGCCTGGGCGGCGGACCGGGCCTGCGAGCTGCTGGGCCGGCCGCTGAACGAGCTGGACCTGGTGCTGGCGCACCTGGGCGGCGGCTGCTCGGTCGCCGCGGTGTCGGGCGGGCGCAGCCTGGACACCTCGATGGGCTTCACGCCGCTGGACGGCCTGCCCATGAGCAAGCGCTCGGGCAGCGTGGACCCGGGGATGCTGATGTGGCTGCTCGGGCGGGGGCGCCTGAGGGTGAAGGAGCTGGCGGAGGGGCTGGAACGCCGCTCCGGGCTGCTGGGGCTGTCCGGCGGGCGGTCCGGGGACACGCGGGAGCTGGTGGCGGCCGAGCGGGACGGCGACGAGGCGGCCGGGCTGGCGCTGCGGGTGTTCGCGCACCGGGTGGGGCGCGAGATCGCCGCCGCGGCCACCTCGCTGCGGCGCGTGGACGCGCTGGTGTTCACCGGGGAGATCGGCTGGGACCAGCCCGAGGTGCGCGAGGCCGTCTGCCGCCGCCTGGGCCTGCTCGGCGTCGAGCCGCCGGTCACGGGCAACCGCCACGACGACGGGACCGTCAGCGCGGACGGCGCCGCCGTACCGGTGCTGGTGGTCCAGGTGCGCGAGGAACTGCAGCTCGCCCGAGAATGCCTGGCGATGCTGGCCGAGGAGGAAGCATGACGAACCTCGCCCTTTCCGCTCTCGCCGAGGAGGAGCGATGACCAACCTCGACGAGGTGCGCCGGTCGGCGCTGCCGCTCACCGCTCCCGACGACCTCGGCCCGCTGCTCGAACGCGTCGGCGAGGCCAGGTTCGTGCTGATCGGCGAGGCCAGCCACGGCACCCACGACTTCTACGCCTGGCGGGCCGAGCTGACCCGCCGCCTGATCGCCGAGAAGGGCTTCGGCTTCGTCGCCGTCGAGGGCGACTGGCCCGACTGCGAGCGGGTCGACCGCGCCGTCACCACCGGCGCCGACCCCTACGACGCCCTGTACGGCTTCGAGCGCTGGCCCACGTTCATGTGGGCCAACGAGGAGGTCGTCGCCTTCTGCCGCTGGCTGCGCGACTGGAACGCGCAGCGCCCGCCCGGCGAGCGCTGCGGCTTCCACGGCCTGGACGTCTACAGCCTCTGGGACTCCCTGCGCGCCGTCCGCCGCTACGCCGCCGCCCACCTGCCCCAGCAGATGGACGCGGTGATGCAGGCCCTGTACTGCTTCGAGGCCTACGGCCACGACCCGCAGCAGTACGGCCTGGCCACCCGGCTGGTGCCCGGCACCTGCGAGGACGAGGTGGTGAACCTGCTGGCCACGCTGGGCGGCGGCGAGCTCGGGGTGCGGCAGAACGCCGAGATCGTGGCGGGCGCGGAGCGCTACTACCGGGCCATGGTCCGCGGCGGCCCCGACTCCTGGAACATCAGGGACGTGCACATGGCCGACACCCTGGACCGGCTGGCCGAGCACCACGGCTCCGATCACGCGGCCAAGGGCGTGGTGTGGGCGCACAACACGCACATCGGCGACGCCCGGGCCACCGACATGGCCGCCGCCGGGATGACGAACCTCGGGCAGCTCGCCCGCGAGCGGCACCGCGAGGACGTGGTGCTCGTGGGGTTCGGCACGCACCGCGGCACGGTGGTGGCCGGCGACCGGTGGGGCGCGCAGCACCACGTCATGCGGGTGCCGCCGGCGCGGCCCGCGTCGCTGGAGGCGTTCCTGCACGAGGCGCTGCCCGGGCAGGACGCGCTGTTCCTGGTGCCGCCGCCCGGCCTGCGGGCCGACTGGTACGACGAGCCGATGGGGCACCGGGCGATCGGCGTGGTGTACCACCCGGAGCGGGAGCGCTGGGGCAACTACGTGCCCACGGTCGTGGGCCGCCGCTACGACGCCTTCCTGTGGCTGGACGAGACCAGGGCCGTGCACCCGCTGCACGGCGAGCCGTGGGGCGACGTGGAGCCGGAGACGTACCCGACGGCCATGTGAGCCCACGGCCACGCCGGATGACGGCGGTGTGAGGCGACGGCCGTGTGAGCCGACGGCCGTGTGAGGCGTTTGTCGGTCGCGGATGGTTTGATCTCCCGTGTGGAGGCCTCCGTCGAGCAGCTCGTCTACGTCCGCGACGACGAGTACACCGTCGCGCGCATGAGCGCGGACGGCGTGCCCGACTTCGTGGCCACCGGGCGCGCGCTGGCCGGCATCCAGCCGGGCGAGACGCTGCGGCTGCTCGGCGACTGGAGCCGGCACCCGCGTTACGGCCGCCGCTTCGCGGTCACCGGCTGCGAGCGGGTGACGCCGTCGTCGGTGCGGGCCATCCGCATCTATCTGGGGTCGGGCCTGATCAGGGGGATCGGGCCGCGGCTGGCGTACGCGATCGTCGACCACTTCGGCGAGGCCACGCTCAAGGTCATCGACAGCGAGCCCGGGCGGCTCACCGAGGTCGTCAACATCGGGCCGCAGCGGCAGGGCCAGATCGTGCAGGCGTGGCAGGAGCAGAAGGCCATCGCCGCGCTCATGGTGACGCTGCAGGGGCTCGGGGTCAGCCCGCTGCTGGCCGCCAAGATCTACCAGGTGTTCGGCAAGGACGCCGACGAGGTGCTGGCCACCGACCCCTACCGGCTGATCGGGCGGGTCAGGGGCATCGCGTTCCGCATCGCCGACCGCATCGCCCTGCAGTCGGGGGTGCCCGAGCGCAGCCCGCAGCGGATCAAGGCGGCGCTGCTCGACCGGCTGGAGGCGGCGGGCAGCCGCGACGGCCACTGCTACCTGCCGGTGCCGACGCTGGTCAGGGAGGCGGCCGAGCTGATCGAGCAGGATCAGGAGAGCGTGAGCCCGATGGTCGACGCGCTGGCGGCCGACCGGCGGCTGGTCGTGGAGGCGGCGCCCGGCCGGCCGGGGCAGGTGGTCGCGTACGCCAAGCACGTGCACAGCCGCGAGGTGGCGCTCACCGCCCAGCTCACGGCGCTGCTGCGGGCCCGCTCGACGCTGCCGCTGCGCGCCTACCGCGAGGACCCGGGCCTGCACGAGGACCAGCGCGCCGCCCTCACGATGGCGCTGACCAGCACCGTCTCGATCATCACCGGCGGCCCGGGGTGCGGCAAGAGCCACACGGTCAGGGCCATCGCCACCACCGTGCGGGCCGCGGGCGGCTCGGTGACGCTCACCGCGCCGACCGGCAAGGCCGCCAAGCGGCTGTCGGAGCTGACGGGGCTGCCCGCGATGACCGTGCACCGCATGCTCGCCCAGCAGCCCGACCCCGACCCCGAGACGCTGTTCGACGAGCGGCCGTCGCAGGCCGACCTGATCGTGGTGGACGAGGCGTCCATGCTCGACCTGCACCTGGCCACCCGGCTCAGCTCGGCGGTGCGGCCCGGCAGCCACCTGCTGCTCATCGGCGACGGCGACCAGCTCCCCAGCATCGGCCCCGGCGACGTCCTGGCCGACCTGCTGCGGGTGACGGCGATCCCGCGGGTCCAGCTCACCCACGTCTTCCGCCAGGCGGGCGACAGCGGCATCATCGGCGCCGCCCACCGCATCCGCGCTGGCCGGCTGCCGGCCGTGCCGGGCGGGGGCGGGTTCTGGTTCGAGGAGCTCGACGATCCGGAGCAGGTGGCGCGGCGGGTGGCGCACCTGGCGATGGTGGCGATCCCCCGCAAGCAGGACGTCGAACCCGGCCAGGTGCAGGTGCTGTGCCCGATGCGCAAGGGCGAGACGGGCGCCACGGCGCTCGGCCGGCTGATCCAGGACCAGCTCAATCCGGCCGCAGACGACAAGCCGGAGCACTGGTCGGGCGCCACGGTCTTCCGGGTGGGCGACCGCGTGATGCCGATCCGCAACAACTACGACAAGGGCGTCTTCAACGGCGAGACGGGCACGGTGACCGCGGTGGTGCGGGAGGAGCGCGTGATCGAGATCCGCACCGACGACGGCGAGAGCGTGCGGTACGGCTTCGACGAGCTCGACGACCTGACGCACGCGTACGCGATCAGCGTGCACCGCTCGCAGGGCAGCGAGTACCCGTTCGTGGTCGCGCCGATCGTCGCCGAGTCCGGCGGGATCATGCTGCGCCGCAAGCTGCTCTACACGCTGGTGACGCGGGCCAAGGCGTGGGTGGTGCTGGTGGGGCAGCGGGAGGCCCTGGAGCTGGCGGTGCACCGGCTGGGCCAGCCCAGGAACACCGGCCTGTCGCGCAGGCTCGCGCTGAGCCTCGAATGAGGCCCGGCCGCTAGCGCGGGCGCAGGGCGGCGGCCAGGATCTCGGCCAGGTGGCGGCCCTGGCGGCCGGTGCGGGCGGCGGCGATCTGGGTGCGGCAGGAGAAGCCGTCGGCGAGGATGGCCTCCGAGTCGCTCGCCGACCGCACCGCGGGCCACAGCCCCTCCTCGGCGCAGGCCACCGACACGTCGTAGTGCTCCCGCTCGAACCCGAAGTTCCCGGCCTGCCCGCAGCACCCGGAGTCGAGCACGTTCGTACGGAACCCGAACCGCGCCAGCACGGCCCGATCCGCGTCGTACCCCATGACGGCGCTCTGGTGGCAGTGCACCTGAGCCAGCACCGACCCGCCTGCCGAGGACGGGCGCCAGTCGGGCGCCCGCTGTTCCAGCAGCTCCGACAGCGTCAGCGTGCGCTCGGCCACGAGCCGCGTCTGCGCCGTGTTGAGCAGTTCCGGCCCGTCGGAGCGGAACACGGCGGTGCAGCTCGGCTCCAGCCCCACCACCGGCACCCCCGCCTCGGCCCACGGCAGCAGCGCCCGCACGCTGCGCGCCAGCACCCGGCGGGCGATCCCGAGCTGTCCCGTGCTGATCCAGGTCAGCCCGCAGCACAGCGTCACCGGCGGCACGTGCACCTCGAACCCGGCGGCCTCCAGCACCTCCACGGCCGCCCGTCCCACGCGCGGCTCGAAGTTGTTGGAGAACGTGTCCGCCCACAGCACCACGCGCCCCCGCGTGCCGGGCCCGACCACGCCACGCCCCTTGTGCCAGTCGGTGAACCGCTCCCCCGCGAACCGCGGCAGCGCCCGCCGCCCGGAGACCCCGGCGACGGCCTTGACCAGCCGTGACAGCCCCGGCGTCTGGGTGAAGGCGTTGACCACGTGCGGGGCCGCGGAGGCGAGCGCCGCCCACAGCGGCAGCCATCCCATGGAGTAGTGCGCGGCCGGCCGCAGCCGGTGCCGGTAGTGGTGGGCGAGGAACTCGGCCTTGTACGTGGCCATGTCCACGTTCACCGGGCACTCGGCCCGGCAGCCCTTGCAGGCCAGGCAGAGGTCGAGCGCGTCGCGCACGGCCTCGGACCGCCAGCCGTCGGTGATCAGGTCGCCGCGCACCATCTCCTCCAGCAGCCTGGCCCGCCCGCGCGTGGAGTGCTCCTCCTCGCGGGTGACCCGGTAGCTGGGGCACATGACGCCGCCCTCGAACGTCTGCTTGCGGCAGGTGCCCGTCCCCACGCAGCGGGTGGCGGCGTGGCCGAAGCGCCCGTGGTCGGCCGGGTAGCCGAAGAACGTGTGCCGGGGCTCCAGCGGGTAGAAGTGCCGCTGCGCTAGGTCCTGGTCGAGGCGGTGCGGGTGGACGACCTTGCCGGGGTTCATCCGGTCGCGCGGGTCGAAGATCGCCTTGAGGCGGCCGAACGCCTCCACCACGGACTCGCCGAACATGCGTGGCAGCAGCTCGGCCAGCGCCTGCCCGTCGCCGTGCTCGCCCGACAGCGACCCGCCGTAGGAGGCGACCAGGTCGGCGCCCTCCTCGGCGAACCTGCGGTACCTGGCGATGCCGTCGTCGGTGTGCAGGTCGAGCGGGAGCCTGCCGTGCACGCAGCCCTGCCCGAAGTGGCCGTACAGGGCCGAGTGGGCGTAGCCGTGGCGATGCCGCAGCCGGTCGTAGTCGCGCAGGTAGGCGCCCAGCCGCTCGGGCGGGACGGCCGCGTCGGACCAGCCCTCGTACGTCTGCCGCCCGGTCGGCGGGTACGCCTCCACGCCCAGCCCGGACTCGCGCAGCCGCCACAGCTCGTCCTCCCTGGCAGGGTCGCCCAGGAACGCGTGCGACGGCGCGGGCCTGCCGTCGCTGCGGCACAGGTCGCGCATCATGTCCTCGGCCCGCTGGCGCGCCTCGTCGGCGGTGTCGCCACCGAACTGCACCAGCAGCCAGCCGGCCCCGGGCGGCAGGTCGCGCAGCGCGGGGTCGTGCGGGCGCTCGGCGCGGGCCAGCCGGTACATGGTCTCGTCCATGGCCTCCAGCGCCAGCGGGCGGTGGGCGGCGACGGAGGGGACGGCGTCGGCGGCGGCGAAGATGTCGTGGAAGCCGAGGACGGCCAGGGCCCGGGCGGCCGGGCGCGGCACCACGGCCAGCTCGGCGCGCAGCACGGTGACGAGCGTGCCCTCGCTGCCGACGAGGGCGCGGGCCAGGTTGAAGCCGTTCTCGGGCAGGAGCTGGTCCAGGTTGTAGCCCGACACGCGCCGTTCGAGCCGGGGGAAGCGGGTGCGGACCAGCTCCATCGTGTCGTCGCGCAGGTCGCGCAGCTGCCGGTAGATCTCGGCCAGGCGCCCGCCCTCGGCCTGGATGCGGGCGTACTCGTCGGCGCCGGTCGGCCCCACCCACGCGCGCACGCCGTCGTAGGTGAGGATCTCCAGCCGCAGCACGGAGTCGGCCATCTTCCCGTACGCCTGGGCGGAGGCCCCGCACGAGTCGTTGCCGATCATGCCGCCGAGGGTGCAGGCGCGGTGGCTGGAGGGTTTGGGCCCGACCATCAGCCCTTCGTCCTCCAGGACGTGGTTGACGTGGTCCAGCACGGCTCCGGCCTGCACGACGATCCGCCGCCCCGGCACGTCCACGGACTCCACCCGGCCGCAGTGCTTGGACCAGTCGATCACCACGGCCACGTTGCAGCACTGCCCGGCCAGGCTGGTGCCACCGCCGCGCGACAGCACCGGCACGTCCCTGGACCGGCACACCGACACCGCCGCCACCCCGGCGTCGAGATGGCGCGGCACGACCACGCCGATGGGGACCTGCCGGTAGTTGGAGGCGTCCGTGGAGTAGGCGGCGCGGCTGCCCGTGTCGAAGCGCACCTCCCCGTCCACGGCCTCCTCCAGCCGCCGGCGCAGCGTCTCGACGTCGATCTCGCGCGGTGCGGGCGCGTGGGTGACGGGCGTTGTGACCTGGGTGTCCATGCCCGGCCCTTACCCTGGCCGCCCCACCCGAGCCCCAACGAAGCGCCAAGGCGCGCCCTGAATGTCCGCTATGGCGGGATAACGATTGGCGGCGGGGCCTCGCACGCGGCACCATGACCAGTGATGGACGAACGTCGCATGATACGCGTTTCCAAGTATCTCGCCAGGCATCTGCGGCACGATCCGCAGCGCATCGGCCTCACGCTCGATCCGGCCGGCTGGGTGGAGGTGGAGGAGCTGCTGCGGGCCGCCGCCGCGCACGGCTTCCCGATCACGCACGACGAGCTGCGGACCGTCGTCGCCGCCAACGACAAGCGCCGCTACGCGATCGAAGCGGGACGGATCAGGGCCAGCCAGGGGCACTCGGTGCCGGTGGACCTGGGGCTGCCCGCGATCGAGCCGCCCGAGGTGCTCTACCACGGCACGGTGGGGCGGTTCCTGGCGGCGATCAGGCGGGAGGGCCTGCGGCCGATGAGCCGGCACCACGTGCACCTGTCACCCGACCGGGAGACGGCCACGCGGGTGGGGACCCGGCGGGGCGTCCCGGTGGTGCTGGTGGTGGCGTCGGGGGTGATGCACGCCGACGGGCACGCGTTCCTGCGCAGCGCCAACGGGGTGTGGCTGGTGGACCACGTGCCGCCGGGTTACCTGCGGTTCCCGTCCTGAAGGATGCTCCTGGCGGCCATCAGGGCGAAGCCGAGCAGGTTGAGGCCCTGCCACCGCCCCGGCGAGGCGGCGCGGTCGTCGTCGGCCGCCAGGCCGATGCCCCACACCCGGTCAACAGGGCTGGCCTCGACGAGGACGCGCCGGCCGGTGCCGAGCAGGTAACCGGTCAGCTCGTCGTCCCGGCCGAACTTGGCCACGTTGCCGCGTACGACGATGTCGAAGCGGCGCTCCTCCCATCTCGCCTGGTCGTAGCCGCGCACGCCGCGGCCGAGCGCCTTGGCCTGCGCGGGATGCCCGGCGGCGAGGATCCCGGCCGCCGCCTCCTCGTCGCCGAACAGCCACGCCTTGTGCGCCATCATGTAGTGCTCGGCCGAGGCGAACGTGTGCCCGTCCTCAGTGAACCTGACCGGCCACCACTGGCTCAGGCAGCCCTGACCGACGCTGCCGTCGCGGGTGGGCTGGTGCCCCCAGAAGTACAGGTATTTCAGGCGTCTGCCGCGCCGCTCGGCGGCGGCCAGCTCCTCGACGGTCAGGGGAAGGTCATCGGACATGGCGCATAGTATGCCCGGCAGCCCTCCTCGGGCGCGCAGGGATTTCCGGCCCGCGGGGCGCCGGCTCCGGCGGGCCGAGGCGCCGGTCACGGAGCTGCGCGAGTTCTTCGGCTCGCCGCGGTAAAGAAACGGTGCCCGGCCGCTGGCAGGCGGCGCGGCGGGTAGCGCGGCTCGCATGGCCAAGAAGAAGAAGCAGGACCTGTCCCCGGGGGACGAGGTCTCCTGGAGCAGCCACGGCTCCACCGCCCAGGGCAAGGTCGAGAAGAAGATCACCAAGCGGCAGAAGGAGGCCGGGCGCACGGTCGCCGCCTCCCCCGAGGAGCCCCAGTACGTGGTGCGCAGCGAGAAGAGCGGCGGCAAGGCCGTGCACAAGCCGTCGGCGCTGCGCAAGGGCCGGAAATGACCTCCGACGCCGACAGGAAGGCGATCGCGGACGCGTTCGGCGAGGCCGTGAACATGACCGCGAAAGAGCTCGAGCAGTGGCTGGCCACCGGCGAGTCGAAGTCCGTCGGGCAGAAGGACGACGGCGGCGAGTCGGTGGGGCACGAGTCCGGCCGGAAGATCGTGGAGCTGCTGCGCGGCAAGAGGTCCGACTGGTCGGACGGCGACTACGCGCACATGAACAAGGTCGTCGGCTACGTCCGCCGCCACCTCGCCCAGCGTCCCTCGGGCGACGTCACCGACACCCGGTGGCGGTACTCGCTCATGAACTGGGGTCACGACCCGCTCAAATGAGCACCACTTCGCATCGTTTTCCCATAGTTTCTGCGTCAAGAAGGCGTAGGTGCGCTGGTGCTCGCGCGGACTGTTACGGTAGTGCGCGGTGCGCCGGGAAGTCTGGTCGGCAAGGGACTGCCGGTCGGATGTTCGGGGGAGGCGTTCGCGAATGCGTGGCAGATGTCGTCGCTGCCGCTGCTGCCGGAGCGGGGTGCGGTGATGGGGGTGCTGACGCCGTTCACCTCCCGGTTCAGGCATCCCGCCCAGGTCGTCGTCGCCGCGTTCGGCCTGACCGTCGCGGTCGGCACCACCCTGCTCGCGCTGCCGATCGCCACCACCGAGGGCGTCTCAGCGGGCTGGGTCGCCGCGCTGTTCACCGCGACGTCCGCCGTCTGCGTGACGGGGATGGCCATCGTCGACACCGAGTCGCACTGGTCGGTGTTCGGCGAGCTGGTGATCGCCGGGCTGGTCCAGGCCGGCGGCCTGGGGATCATGACGATGGCGACCGTGTTCACGCTGCTCCTGTCCGGCCGGTTAGGCCTGCGGGCCAGGATCGCGGTGCAGGCCGAGACCAAGACGCTGAGCATGAGCGACGTGCGGCACGTCCTGCGCAAGGTGGTCGTGTTCAGCCTCATCTGCGAGGCCGTCGCCGCCGCGGTGCTCACCACCCGGTTCGTGACCGGCTACGACGAGCCGTTCGGCCGCGCCCTCTACCTCGGCGTCTTCCACGCGATCAGCGCCTTCAACGACGCCGGCTTCGCGCTGTGGCCCGACAGCCTCATGCGGTTCGTCTCCGACGGGTGGATCTGCCTGACCGTGGCGATCGCCAGCATCATCAGCGGGCTCGGCTTCCCCGTGGTGTTCGAGCTGGCCCGCTCCTGGCGGCGCCCCGGCAAGTGGACGATCCTGACGAAGATCACGGTGTGGGTGACCGCAGTGCTGCTGGTGCTCGGCACCCTGGCGTTCCTGGTGATCGAGTGGCGCAACCCCAGGACGCTCGGGCCGCTCGACGACGGCGGCAAGGTGCTGGCGGCCTTCTTCGCCGCGGTCATGCCGCGCTCGGCCGGCTTCAACACCCTCGACATCTCCCAGATGCACCCGTCGAGCTGGCTGACCACCGACCTGCTGATGTTCATCGGCGGCGGCAGCGCGGGCACCGCGGGCGGCATCAAGGTGACCACGATCGGGCTGCTGGCCTTCGTCGTGTGGGCCGAGCTGCGCGGCGAGGGCCGGGTGAACATCGGCCACCGCAGCCTCCCGGACACCGCGCAGCGCCAGGCCGTGACGATCACCGCGCTGGGCGTCACGATCGTGGGCCTGGCCACGTACCTGCTGCTCGCCCTCACCCCGTACAGTCTCGACCAGGTCCTGTTCGAGGTGGTCGCGGCGTTCGGCACGGCGGGCCTGTCCACCGGCATCACCGCGAACATCGGCACGGCCGGGCATCTGCTGCTGGTCGTGCTCATGTTCATCGGCCGGATCGGCCCACTCACCCTGGGCTCCGCCCTGGCGCTCAACAGGCGCGCCCGGCACTACGAGCTACCCGAGGAGCGTGTCATCGTTGGTTGAGTACAAGGGCGACCCGGTCGTCGTCATCGGTCTGGGCCGGTTCGGCACCTCGCTGGCGCTGGAGCTGACCCGGCGCGGCACCGAGGTCCTGGCCATCGACCACCGTCCCAAGATCACCCAGGGCCTCGCGGGCCGGATCACGCAGATCGCGACCGCCGACGCCACCGACATGGAGGCCCTGCGCCAGCTCGGCGTGCCGGACTTCTACCAGGCGGTGGTGGCCGTCGGCAGCGACATCGAGGCCAGCATCCTGACCACGTCCCTGCTGGTCGAGCTGGAGATCAACGACATCTGGGCCAAGGCCGTCAGCACCCAGCACGGCCGCATCCTCAGCCGCATCGGCGCCCACCACGTCGTCTTCCCCGAGCACGACATGGGCGAGCGCGTCGCGCACCTGGTCAGCGGCCGCATGCTCGACTACATGCAGGTGGACGAGGACTTCGCCATCGCCAAGACGATCCCGCCGAAGGAGTACGTGGGCGTCCCCCTCGGCCGCTCCAACCTGCGCCGCAAGTACGGGGTCACGATCGTGGCGGTGAAGCCGCCGGACGAGGAGTTCACCTACGCCACGGCGGAGACGGAGCTGTCGTACGGCGACATCGTCCTGGTCTCGGGCCGCACCGAGCAGGTCGAGCGCTTCGCCGAGCTCCCGTAACGCGGGGGCGTGCCGGTCAGAGCCGCAGGGCGTGGTCGAGCAGCGACTGCAGCGTGACGGCCCCGACCAGCCCCTCCTCGTCCACCACCGCGACGAGCGGGCTGCGCGTGCGTGCCATCAGCGCCGCCAGCTCCAGCACCGTCGCCTTGGCGTCGGTCACCGGCAGCTCGCGCGGCTGCTCCGGCAGGCACTCCCGCACGGTCCTGCCGCCGAGCCGGTGCAGGAACCGGTCCGCGTGGGCCTCGTCCACCACCCGCGCCAGCGCCGGATCGTCCTGGCAGTACGCCGGCACCGCCAGC
Source organism: Nonomuraea thailandensis (assembly GCF_024172165.1). Lineage (GTDB taxonomy): Bacteria > Actinomycetota > Actinomycetes > Streptosporangiales > Streptosporangiaceae > Nonomuraea > Nonomuraea thailandensis. The sequence continues at coordinate 5,605,850 of NZ_JAMZEB010000002.1, forward strand.
CGCAGCACCTGCGTGCCGGGCAGGATGCTGTGCGGCCGCCCGGCCTCGTCGACCAGGATGAGCCCTGGCAGGTCGCGGTCGGCCAGCAGCTTGGCCGCCTCCAGCGCCGGGGTGTCGAGGGTGACCGTCGGGAAGTCGACGGCTAGCTCACGTGCGCGCATCGATCGCCTCCGATCTCCAGCGTAGCCGCCGCCGGGGCCGGGGCGGGCGGCCCGTGGAGCGCCCTTCCGGGGTGTTCGGGGCCGGGCGTCGTAGGGTGGTCTCATGGTCAAGGCCGCGGCACGACAGCCCGTACCCGTCAGGCGCGCGGACGCCGAGCGCAACATCGCCGCGATCCTCGAGGCCGGGACACGGCTGCTCAGCGCCGACCCCACGGCCAGCGTGGCCGACATCGCCAAGGCCGCCGGGGTGGGGCGGGTCACCCTGTACGGGCATTTCCCGTCGCGTGAGGCGCTGGTGGACGCCGTGCTCGACCACGCGGTGGGCATGGCGGACGCCGTGCTGGAGGACGAGTCGATCGACACGGCGCCCGCGCCGGAGGCGATGGCCGGGCTGCTGCGCTCGTCGTGGGAGATCCTCGACCGGCACCGGCGGCTGTTCCTGGCGGCCGACCGGGTGCTGGCCACCGAACGCATCAGGGAGCACCACGAGGCGCCGCTGCGGCGGGTCGAGCGGCTCATCGAGCGGGGCCGGCGCGACGGCGACTTCCGCGGCGACCTGCCGTTGCCGTGGCTGGTGACCGCGTTCTTCTCGATCATCCACAGCGCCGCGCAGGAGCGGGAGGTGGGCCGGCTCGCGCCGGAGGAGGTGGAAGAGGTGCTGATCAAGACGATGTCGTCGCTGCTCCTCCCGCCCGCCGCCGCGTCGTAGGCGCGGCGATCAGGCTCCGCGCCGCCCGTCCCGTCTGGCCGGCGACGCTGGTCGCCTACCGCTGAGCCCGCTCGACGGCCTCGATCCAGACGTCGTCGAAGGCCCGCACGTCCAGGTCGGTCAGCACGTGCGTCAGGCGCCCGCCGGGGTCGTCCTCGAAGCGCAACCGCTCCCCTTCGAGAACGGGCCGCACCCGCCGCTCCTGGACGACGGCCCCGCTCCAGCCGAGCGCCACGGCGCACGCGACCGGGTCCCAGTGGAAGTTGACCAGGTCGTCGGGCAGCCCGGCGTGGGCGCGGCCGAGCTCCGTCATGCCGGCGTCCGCGGCGTAGGCGCCGCACTGGCGGGCGAGCAGCTCGCCCAGGGGGCCGGAGGCGGCCAGGCGGGGCAGGTGGGCGGCCCGCAGGTGCGACCTGGCGGCGACGGGCAGCGGGACCAGGGTGAGCCGGGCGCGCTCGGCCATCAGCTCGGCGGCCCGGGGGTCGCACTGCGTGTTCCAGTCCATCTCGGGCCCCCAGGCGGGCAGGCCGGTGCCGAGGGGGCCCAGCCATCCACCCATGGCCACCACGGGCGCCCCGTCGAGCCTGCCGGGCCGCGCCGCGTGCAGCAGCGCCAGGTTGGTGAAGGGCCCGACGGCCGCGATGGTGGCGCCCTGCTCGATGCTGCGCTCCAGCAGGTCGATCGCCGCTTCCGGCGGCGCCGGGCGAGGAGCGACGGGAACGCCCCAGTACCGCTCGTGATCGGGCAGGTCGCCCATGGGCCGGCCCGTGGTGGACGACCTTCCCGCCCCGGCCGCGACCGGGATGTCCTGGCGCCCTGCCAGGCGCAGGCAGTGCTCGACGTAACCGGCCCGGCGGCCGTCGGGGTCGCCGCAGGTCGTGATGCCGACGACCGTCACGTCCGGCCGGCCCAGGACCATCGCCAGGGCGCACAGGTCGTCAGGATCGCCGCCCAGGTCGGTGTCGAGGTGCAGGCGCATGCCAGGCATCCTGCCGCCTGCCGCGCCGGACCGCCATGGCTTTTCCGCCGCTCCCAACACGGTACCCCCGTACCGTTTACATGTGTTAACTTGAACATCGATGTTCAAGTTAAGGAGTTGCGGATGAGTCGTCACGACATGCCCGGCCCCGCGCCGAAGGCCGGCGGGTGGGCCGTGCTGGTGCTGCTGTGCCTGGCGCAGTTCATGCTGATCGTCGACATCACGGTGGTGCAGGTCGCGCTGCCGTCCATCGGGGCCGATCTGGCGCTCGGCCGCGAGGCGCTGACCTGGGTGGTGACCGCGTACACGCTCTGCTTCGGCGGGCTCATGGTGCTCGGCGGGCGGCTCGCCGACGTGCTCGGCGCGCGCAGGACGCTGCTGGCGGGGCTCGGGCTGTTCACGGCGGCGTCGCTGGTGTGCGGGCTGGCCGGGAGCGGGGCCGCGCTCGTCGCCGGGCGGGCGCTGCAGGGGGTCGGCGCGGCGCTGCTGTCACCGGCGGCGCTGGCGGTGATCGTCTCCACCTTCCACGGCGAGCGGCGCGCACGCGCGCTCGGCGTGTGGGCCGCGATCGGCGGCACGGGGGCGGCGCTGGGCGTGCTCGTCGGCGGGCTGCTGACCGCGGGGCCCGGCTGGGCCTGGGTGTTCTTCGTCAACGTGCCGATCGGGCTGGCGGTGCTGGCCGCCGTGCCCGCGCTGGTGCCGGGCGCCGCGGGGCGGCGCGAGCCGGTGGACGTGCCGGGCGCCCTGGTCGTCACGCTGGCGACGGCGCTGCTGATCTACGGGGTGGTCGCGGCGGGCGACGCCGGGTGGGGGGCGGCGGGCACGGTGCTGCCGCTGGCCGGGGCGGTGCTGCTGTACGCGCTGTTCGTCGTCGTCGAGCGGTCCGTACGGTCCCCGCTCATGCGGGCCGGGACGCTCGCCCGCCGGCCGGTGATCTCGGGGACGTTCGTGATGCTGGTGGCCACCGGGCTGATGCTGGGCCTGTTCTTCCTCAGCACGCTCTACCTGCAGCACGTGCTCGGGTTCAGCCCGCTGGAGACCGGGCTGATCTTCCTGCCCGCGGCCGTCGCCATCACGGCCGGCGCGCAGCTCGGCGGCCGTCTCATCGGGCGGATCGGCGGCCGGCCGGTGGCGGTGGCGGCTTTCGTGCTGACCGCGGCGGGTGCGGCGCTGATGGCGCAGGTCTCCCCGGGCGCCGGCGTTCACACGACGCTGCTGCCCGGGTTCGTGCTGGCCTCGCTGGGCATCGGCCCGGCGTTCGTGACGGCCACCACGACGACCATGGCGAACATCCCTCCTGGCGAGAACGGCGTGGCCTCAGGGGTGATCAGCACCTTCCACGAGCTCGGCGGCTCGATCGGGGTGGCCGTCGTGTCCACCGTGGCCGCCGCCGGCCTCGCGCCCGGCGCGCCGGGCGCCGGCGGGTTCGTGGCCGGGTTCACGCTGTGCGCGGTGGTGGCGGGGGCCGCGGGGGTCGTCGCGCTCGGGCTGGTGCCGGGCGGGAGACCCGCGGCCGCGTTCGTCGGGCACGGGCACGGGCACGGGCAGGGGCAGGGGCACGGGCAGGGGCACGGGCAGGGGCACGGGCACGGCGGCTGAGCGCGTCGCATCAGCAAAAACCGGGATATCGCCGACGACTCCGGCGGACTATCCTTCATTGATGGTCAAATTCCGCCGGCGGAAGCGGTGAATCCGCAGATGCCGCCATTAACGCTGGCGCACCAGCACCTGCACGGGGTGACCGTGATCGCCGTGACCGGTGAGATGGACGCCACCAACCGGGCCGACCTGGAGACCTACCTCCGGGAGGCCCAGGCGGCTCCCGCGAAGAGGCTGGTGTTCGACCTGTCCGGGGTGCCCTTCATGGACAGCTCCGGGCTGCATGTCCTGTTGAAGTGCGCCACCGACTGCCTGAAGGCCGGTGGCGCCGTGCACCTGGCGGCCGTGCAGCCCCTGCCCGCCCGGCTGTTCGAGATCACGGGCGTGGTGGCGCACATCCCGGTGCACGAGCGGGTCGAGGACGCCGTGACCGCCGCGCTCGACTCGTCGGAACGCTCCATCTAGCGACCGTACGACCACGGAGAGCTCCCCAGCCCCTCCCGGCACACCCGCACCACCCGCGGACCTGGCGCGCGTGGGCGGCCGCACGCGCTGGACGATGATCAAGACGGGCTTCTTCCGAGTGCTCCCCGGCTTGCGGCTATCCGCCGGGGTTATACCTCCGGTGTATAGTCACCGGTCATGAGTGTTCCCCTGGCGCTGCTCGGCCTGCTCGAACGCGAGCCGAGCCACGGCTACGACCTGAAGCGTGACTACGACACCTTCTTCGGCCGCGGCAAGCCGCTGCCGTTCGGGCAGGTGTACTCCACGCTCGGCCGGCTCTCCAGGGACGGCAAGGTCACGGCCGGGCAGAGCGAGCCGGGCGACGGGCCCGACCGCAAGCGTTACGCCATCACCCCGCTCGGCACGCAGGAGGTGGAGGCGTGGCTGTCGGAGCCGGTGGCGGCGGAGCCGTACCTGCAGACGGTGCTGTTCACCAAGGTCGTGCTGGCGCTGATGCTGGGCCGCGACGCGGCCGGCTATCTCGACCTGCAGCGGGCCACGCACCTGCGGCGCATGCGGGAGTTCACGCAGATCAAGCGCACCGGCTCGCTGACCGACGCGCTGCTGGCCGACCACGGCATGTTCCACCTGGAGGCGGACCTGCGCTGGATCGACGTCACGCAGGCGCGGCTGGGCGCGCTGGCGGCCATGGTGCGTGAGGCATGATCCTCCGTGCGCGGGGGCTCAGCCGCTCCTACGGGCGGACGCCGGCGTTGCGCGAGGCCGACCTGGCGGTGGCCGCCGGGGAGATCGTGGCGGTCATGGGCCCCAGCGGCTCGGGGAAGTCGACGCTGCTGCACTGCCTGGCCGGGATCTTCACGCCCGACAGCGGCGAGGTGTGGTTCCGCGGGCGGCGGCTGGACACGATGAGCGACGCCCGGCGCACGGAGCTGCGGCGCACCGCCTTCGGGTTCGTCTTCCAGTTCGGGCAGCTCGTGCCGGAGCTGACCGCGGCCGACAACGTCGCCCTGCCGATGTTGCTGGGCCGCACCAGGCGCAGGGACGCCTACCGGCGGGCCGGAGAGTGGCTGGAGCGGCTGGGGCTGGCGGAGCTGGGCGGGCGGCGCACGAGCGAGCTGTCGGGCGGCCAGGCCCAGCGGGTGGCGATCGCCCGGGCGCTGGTGACGGGGCCGCGGGTGCTGTTCGCCGACGAGCCGACGGGCGCGCTCGACTCGCTGACCGGCGAGCACGTCATGGAGCTGCTGGTCGGGCTGGCGCGCGAGGAGGGCACGACGGTGATCGTGGTGACGCACGACGCGCGGGTGGCCTCCTTCGCCGACCGGGAGGTCATCGTCCGCGACGGCCGCGTCACCGACCCCTACGCCGGCATGGTCACATCATGATCATCCTGGGGCTGCGGCTGTCGCTGCGCGGTGGCAGGGAGGCGGTGGCCCGGCTGGCGCTGATCGTGGCCGGGGTGGCGACCGGCGTCACGGTGCTGCTGACCACGCTCTCCCTCTTCAACGCCTTCCAGGCCACCACCGCACGCCCCTGCTGGGAGTGCACCGCCGGCACCGCGCCCGGCGGCCGGACCCTCGACGCCACCGGCACCGCGCCCAGCGGCCGGACCATCGGCGCCGTCGCCGCCGGCGCCCTGTGGAGCTACCGGGAGGACTACTACGCCGGGCAGGAGATCAAGCGGCTGGACGCCGCCGCGCTCGGCGGGCGGGCGCCGGTGATCCCGGGCCTGGCGCGCATGCCCGGCCCCGGCCAGTACTACGCCTCCCCCGCGCTGGCCGGGCTCCTGGACTCGGTGCCGCGCGAACGGCTGGCCGACCGCTTCCCCGGGACCCGCGCGGGGATCATCGGCCGGGCCGCCCTGTCCGGGCCGGACGAGCTGGCCGTCGTGGTGGGGCGGACCCCGCAGGAGGTCGCCGCCCTGACGGGGGCGCGGCAGGTGGACACGGTGGAGACCGCGTCCGCCGCCTCCCTGCTCAACGACGACACCGACATCTACCGGTTCGGCTTCGCCGTGGCCGCCATCGGCCTGTTCGTCCCGCTGCTCGTGCTGGTGAACGCGGCCACCCGGCTGGCCGCCGCCCGCCGGGAGGCGCGATTCGCCGCGTTCCGGCTGGCCGGCGCCACGTCCCGCCAGGTCAACGTGCTCGCCGCGGTGGAGGCGGCGCTCGGGGCGCTGCTGGGCGCGCTGCTCGGCGTCGCCCTGTTCCAGCTCGTACGGCCCGCCGCGGCCATGGTCCGCGTCACCGGCTCCCGGTTCTTCCCCGAGCTGGTCGTCCCGGCCTCCTGGCAGTACGCGGCCGTGCTCGCCGGCGTCCCGATCCTGGCGGGGTGCACGGCGCTCTGGTCGCTGCGCCGCGTGCGCGTCTCCCCGCTGGGCGTGGCCAGGAAGGCCGCCGGGCGCCCGCCCCGGGCCTGGCGGGTGATCCCGCTGTTCACCGGGCTGGCGCTGTTCGCCGGGCCGGTGTTCCGGGGGGACGGGCGCGAGCCGGACGCGCTGCTCGCCTGCGCGGCCCTCGCGCTCATCATGATCGGGCTGATCCTGGCGGGCCCGTGGCTGACGATGCTGGCCGCCCGGCTCGCCGCCCGCGTGACCGGGGGTGCGGCGACCCTCCTGGCGGCGCAGCGGATGGCGGCCGATCCGAAGGCGGCCTTCCGGTCGGTGAGCGGGCTCGTGCTGGCGGTGTTCATGGGCACGGCGATCGCGGGCATCGTGCCGGCCGTGGTCTCCGGGCAGCAGGCGGTGGCCGGCGGCACGCTCAACGGCGTGCTGCGCGCCCCGCTCACCCCGACCCCCGGCACGGGCGGCCTGGCGCCGCAGGACGGAGCCGAGCTGCTGGCCCGGCTGCGCACCCGCCCCGGCGTCACCGTACTGCCGATCTACGCCCTGCCCGGCGGCACGGACCAGCCGGCCCGCGACGACGCGGGACCCCCCGCATCCACGGACGCGACCGGCCCCCGGACACCCAGCGCGGCGGACACGACCGGCCCCCAGCCGCCCAGGGCCGCGGACGCGGCCGCCCCTCCGCCGCCCGGGATCGCGGACGGGCCCGTGCCGGGCGACGGCCGCCCGCCGCCCAGGACCGCCGCCGACTGCGCGAGCCTGGCCCGCTACCCCGTGCTCGGCCGGTGCCCGGCGGGCGCGCAGGCCGTGACGGGCTACTTCGAGCGCCTCGTCGAGGCCGACAACCCGCTCACCGTCGACAGGCTCCTCCCCTTCGCCGCGCCCACCGGGCAGGCGGTCTCCACGGACGGCCTCGGCCTGGCGGCCGTCCTGGTCGGCATGGACGACCCGGGCACGCTGGAGGAGCTGCGCACGCTGCTGGCGCGCTACGGCGCCGGCGCGCCGATGACCTTCGCCGAGGTCGCGCAGGCCAGGGCAACGCTCTACACGCAGGCCGAGCACATCGCGCTGGCCATGGTCGCGCTGACCCTGATCGCCGGCGGGTGCAGCCTGGTGGTGGCGGTGGGTGGCGGGCTGATGGAGCGCAGGCAGCCGTTCACCCTGCTGCGGCTGGCCGGCACCCCGGCCCGCACCCTGGCGGCGGTGGTGCTGCTGGAGTCGGCGCTCCCGCTCGTCCTGGCCGCCGCCGTCGCGGCCGGCGCGGGCTTCGGCGTGGCGGGGCCGTTCGTGGGCGAGCTCGCCATGAGGGGCGTGTCCCTGGCCATGCCGGGGCCCGTCTACTTCGCGACCGTGGGCGGCGGCCTGGGCGCCTCCCTGCTGGTGATCCTCACGGCCGTGCCGCTGCTGCGGCACATGACCGCGCCGGATCACGCGCGTTTCGAGTAGGAGCTCCGTGAAGCCGCCTATCCCGGCACCTCAGCTCAGGCGGGCCCGCGCGTACGCGGCCATCGCGTCGCCCATGTACGCCGCCAGCCCCTCGGCCACCCGCTCGTAGTTCGCCCTGAACCGCTCGTCCTCGGCCTGCATCCGCCCCAGCCGGGTGTACTCCGCCGCGCTCGGCGTCCAGAACCGGGTCATCTGCCGGTAATGGCCGTCGAGCACGGCGAGCACGGCAGGGTCGTCGGCCGCCGTGCCGGCGGCCATGAGCTCCGCCATGCGGATCATCCCCGCGGTGGCCTCCTGCTGCATCCGCTCGATCTCCTCGTGAGAGGCGGTGTCGAGGAGCTCCTGCTGCCCGGCCCGCTCCCAGTGCTCCGGCCACCGTTCGCGGGCCTGCGCGCCGTAGCGGACGGGGTCGAAGCCTTCGAACAGGTTCTCCGGTCTGCTGATTCTGGACATGCCGTTCTTCCCTTCGCTCTGCTCGAGTTCGGTGAGGGTGCGGGCGACCATGCGGGCCACCGCGTCGAGCCGGTCGCGCTCCAGCAGCAGCCGGCGATGGTGCTCGCGCAGCGCCGCCGCGGGGTCGGTGTGCCGGTCGACGATCGCGGCGATCTCGGTGAGGCCGAGGCCCAGCTCCCGCAGCACGAGGATCTGCTGCAGCCGCAGGAGCTGGTCCTCCTCGTAGTGGCGGTAGCCGTTGGCGCCGACCCGGGCCGGCCGCAGCAGGCCGATCTCGTCGTAGTGGCGCAGCGTTCTGGACGTCACGCCCGACATCCGCGCGACCTGCGCGATCGACCACGTCATGGGCCCCACCCGTCCCCGCTCTTCACCGGGCCGGATCTTCCGGCTCGTTCACGACGGTAGGAGTTGACGTAACGGCAGAGTCAAGAGGCGATCAGGGCGCCGCAGAATTGAACTCTACCTACCTGAATAATAGGTTTAGTGGCATGAGCCTCCAGTTCCTCTGGTACATCCCGAACCAGGCCCGGCCCGGCCATCGCGGCGACGACGCCGTCGCAGGTCACAACAGCCTGGCGACCCTCAGCAGCCACGCCGAGGCCGTGGAGCGGCACGGCTGGGCCGGGGCGCTCATCGGCGCCGGCTGGGGGCGGCCCGACACGTTCACGGTGGCCACCGCGCTGACGGCGCGCACGACGACGTTCCAGCCGCTGATCGCGGTGCGGCCCGGCTACTGGCGCCCGGCCCCGTTCGCCTCCGCCGCCGCCACCCTGGACCACCTCAGCGGAGGCCGGGTGCTGGTCAACATCGTCTCGGGCAAGGACGACCCGGCCGCGTACGGCGACAGCGAGGGCGACCAGGCCCGCCGCTACGCCCGTACCAAGGAGTTCATGCGGCTCGTGCGCAGGCTCTGGACCGAGGAGCACGTCACCCACCACGGCGAGCACTTCAGCGTCACCGGCTCCACCGTGGAGCCGCGCCCGGTGGTGCTGGGCGAGCGCAGGCACCCCCGGCTCTACTTCGGCGGCGCCTCGGAGGCGGCCGAGCGGGTGGCGGCCACCGAGGCCGACGTCCAGCTCTTCTGGGGCGAGCCGCTCGACGGCGTCGCGGCGCGCATCGAGCGGCTCAGGCGGCTCGGCGAGCGGCTCGGGCGCGAGCTCCCGCCGCTGGAGTTCGGGCTGCGGGTCACCACGCTGGTCCGCGACACCACCGAGCAGGCCTGGGCGGACGCCGAGGCCAGGGTCGCCAGGATGGCCCGCGGCGCCGTGGCGCGCGACGTGGACTGGCAGGCCGCCGTCGGCCAGCGGCGGCTGCTGGACCTGGCCGCGCGGGGAGAGGTGCTCGACGGCAACCTCTACACCGCCCCCGGCCGGTACGGCGGCGGCGGCGCGGGCACCACCTGGCTGGTCGGCTCGGCGCAGGACGTGGCCACGTCGCTGCGCGACTACCAGGCCCTCGGCATCACGCACTTCGTGCTCTCCGACACCCCCTACCTGCCGGAGATCGAGCGCCAGGGCGAACGGCTGCTCCCGCTGCTGCGGGACTGAACGAGTGCCGTGCGCCCGGCCCGCGGGCCCGTCCTGTTAGCGTCGGAGCATGTCAGAGGGTGCGGAGCACGGCGCGACGCCCCCGCGGGGGCCTGCCGGATGGCGTCGCGCGCTCATCGTGATCGGCATGATCGCGCTGTTCGCGATCCTGCTGGCGACCGGCGTGCTGTCCTTCCTCCTGGTCAACGCGACGACCCGATGAGCCGCCGGTCAGCGGCTCACGCTCTCCCGCCGGCGGGCGAGCCAGGTGACCAGCCACAGGACCAGGCCGATCGCCAGGAGCACGCCCGCGATCTGGTACTGGCCGGCCGGGCGGCCCGACGACCAGGGCAGCACCAGGTACAGGCATGTGATCGTGCCCAGCACGGGCAGGACGCGGCCCGCGTTGAAGTGCTTGACCGCGGACTGGTCCCTGCGCAGGACGAGCACGGAGACGTTCACGGCGGCGAAGACGGCGAGCAGGAGCAGCGAGGTCGTCCCGCCGAGCAGCGCCACGACCGGGCTCTCCGGGTCCAGCGAGACGAATGTGATGAGCCCCATGGCGATGACGGTGGTGAACAGGATCGACGCCTCCGGCGTGCGCCGCCGGGGATTCACCTTCGCCAGGAACGCCGGCAGCACGCCCTGCTTGCCCATGCCGTACAGGAGCCGGCTGGCCATCAGCATGTTGATCAGCGCGGAGTTCGCGACGGCGAACATCGAGATGAACGGCAGCAGGTCGGCGATCGGGAAGCCGGGGGTGGCGGTCTGCACCACGGTCGCCAGCGGGGTCTCGCTCTCGGCGAGCACGCCGACGGGGACCACGGCCACGGCGCAGATGGACACCAGGACGTAGATCACGCCCGTGATGCCGAGGCCGGTGAGCATGATCCGGGGGAAGATCCGCGCCGGGTCCCTGGTCTCCTCGGCCATGTTGACCGAGTCCTCGAAGCCCACCATGGCGAAGAAGGCCAGCGACGTGGCCGTGCTCACCGCCAGGAACACGCTCTTGTCGGCCGCGGTCTCGAAGGCGACGACCCGGGAGAAGTCGGCGTTGCCGCCGGCGATGAACCACCCGCTGAGCAGGATGACCAGCAGCAGGCCCGAGAGCTCGACCGACGTGAGCACCACGTTGATCTTGACGCTCTCGCCCACGCCGCGCAGGTTCACCGCCAGGACCAGGAGCATGAAGCCCAGGGCGATCGCCAGGATGACGCCGTTGCCGACGTCGAGGCCGAACCCGGCGGCGAGGTTGGCGGCGAAGGCGCGCGAGGCCGCCGAGGCCGAGGTGATGCCGGAGCACATCACGGTGAAGCAGACGAGGAAGGACACGATGTGCACGCGGAAGGCCTTGTGCACGTAGAGCGCGGCGCCCGCCGCCTGCGGGTACTTCGTGACCAGTTCGAGGTAGGAGCAGGCGGTGATCGCCGCGACCACGAAGGCGATGGCGAACGGCAGCCAGGCCGCCCCACCGACCTCGCCCGCGACCTGGCCCGTCAGGGCGTAGATCCCGGTGCCGAGGATGTCGCCGATGATGAAGAGCAGCAGCAGGCCGGGACCCATGACCCTCTTCAGGCCGGGCTGGTCGGCGTCGTGCGCTTGCGTGGGACTGGAAGGACTGCTCTGGGAGGGGGTGGCCATGGGATCATCCCGGTCCGTCATCCCGCCAGCCTATGCTTTCACGGGCCGTCGGAGCCCGTGATTTCCGGAGTCAGTATTGGTTCATCTTGGCGTCCATGGCGAGCCCCGCGTCGATCACCTTCGCCGGCACGCCCTTGAGGCCGATGTGGTCCTTGGCGATCTGCCCGAGCGTGGGCAGGCTCCCGCGGTCCGGCCAGGTCCCGGGGTCCCACAGCGACGAGCGCAGGAACGCCTTGGCGCAGTGCATGTACAGCTCCTGGACCTCGACGAGCAGCGCCAGCCGGGGCCGCTTGCCCTTGACCACGAGGTCGTCGAAGAACGGCGCGTCGGACACGAGCGTCGCGCGCCCGTTCACGCGCAGCGTCTCGTTCATCCCCGGCACGATGAACAGCAGCCCCGCGTGCGGGTTGAGCAGCACGTTGCGCAGGCTGTCGACCCGGTGGTTGCCGGGCCGGTCGGCGAGCACGAGCCGCTGGTCGTCGAGGACCAGCACCGAGCCGGCGGGGTCGCCGCGGGGCGAGACGTCGCAGGTCCCGTCGGGGTTGGAGGTCGCGAGCAGCAGGAACGGCGAGTGGGCGATGATCGTGCGCGCGTGCTCGTCGATCCGCGCGATGTCCTTGTCCCAGATGGTCTGGGGCGGCTCTTTCACGATCTCGCGGAGCTCGGCCTCGGTCGTCACCGTACGGATCTCAGAAGGTTGCACCACCCGAATATAGGCAAGCCTAACCTTCGTCGTCGAGCCGGTGCGGCCCTGTGATCTGCGGCACTTCAGATCCTGAAACATTGCAGATCCTGAAATTTTTCCCCTAGTCTCAGCATTGTGACCATCGTGGACAGTGCAGAGGAGCTGGGTCGCAGGGATCGAAAGAAGCTCGAGACCCGTGCGGCGCTGGAGCACGCTGCCCTGACGCTGGTCGCCGAGCGCGGCCTGGCGGCGGTCACGGTGGAGGACATCGCGGAGGCGGTCGACGTCTCCTCCCGTACGTTCTTCAACTACTTCCCGTCCAAGGAGGACGCGCTCATCGGCTCGGGCAAGGCGTCCGCCGCCGAGCTCTGTCAGATGCTGGACGCCGTGCCCGCACGGGTGCCCGTCCTGGAGGCGCTGCGCCTGATGGCGCGGGCCGAGGCCGAGCGCGTGCAGGAGCAGCGTGAGCAGTGGCTGCTGCGGCTGAAGGTGTTCGAACAGAATCCGTCACTGCTCCCCCGGCTCGTCGCCAGCGGCAGCGAGACCGAGCGGGCCGTGATGGTCGCCGTCGCCCGGCGGGCCGGCGTCACGCCGTGCACGAGCGGATATCCCGAGCTCGCCACCGCGGCCGCCCTGGCGGCCTTCCGGGTGGCGATGCTGCGCTGGAGCGCCGCGCACGGGCGCACGTCCCTGGCCGGCCTGGTGGACGAGGGCTTCGACCAGCTCGCCGCCGGCCTGCCCAACCCGTGACCGTCCCGGTCGCCCGTCCCCTTCCGTAAACGTTTCCGTACTGCCGGTGTCCGCGGGAGCCCGCGCGGCGCGCGGACCCTTCCCTGCCCGAGAAATCGAGGAAAGATGACAACCACCAGCGCGCAGCCCGAGCCCGCGGCCGCGACGCCGACCTCCAGGAGAAAGGTCCTGCAGGCGCTGTCAGGGCTGATGGTGGGCATGTTCGTGTCCATCCTGGCCTCGACCGTCGTGGCCAACGCCCTGCCCCGCATCATCACCGACCTGCAGGGCTCGCAGACCGTCTACACCTGGATCGTCACCACGGAGCTGCTGGCCATGACGGCCACCGTGCCGCTCTGGGGCAAGATGGCCGACCTCTACAGCAAGAAGCTGCTGATCCAGCTCTCGCTCGGACTGTTCGTGGTCGGCTCCCTGATCGCGGGCCTGACGCCGAACGTGGAGATCCTCATCGTCAGCCGCGCCGTGCAGGGCATCGGCGCGGGCGGCATGACCGCGCTGTCCATGGTCGTGATGGCGGCCATGATCCCGCCGCGTGAGCTGGGCCGCTACTCCGGCATCTTCGGCGCCGTGTTCGGCATCGGCACCGTGGCCGGGCCGCTCATCGGCGGCGTGCTCGTGGACACCTCCTGGCTCGGCTGGCGCTGGTGCTTCCTGCTCGGCGTGCCGTTCACGATCGTGGCCATCATCCTGCTCCAGCGCACCCTCGACCTGCCGGTGGTGCGCAAGGAGGTCAAGGTCGACTACCTGGGCGCCCTGCTCATCACGGTGGGCGTCTCCACGCTGCTGATCTGGTCGTCGCTGGCGGGCAACCAGTTCGACTGGGGCTCCTGGCAGACGGCCGCGCTCGTCGGCGGCGGCGTGCTCGTCCTCGCGCTGGCCGTCTTCGTCGAGTCGCGGGCGGCCGAGCCGATCATCCCCCTCGCCATCTTCAGGAACCGCACCGTCGCCCTCGCCACCGTGGCCAGCGCCCTGGTCGGCGTGGCGATGTTCGGCGGCACCGTGTTCCTGTCGCAGTACTTCCAGGTGGCGCTCGGCAAGTCGCCGACCGTCGCCGGCCTGATGAGCCTGCCGATGGTGTTCGGCCTGCTGATCTCCTCGACCGTGGCGGGCCAGCTCATCACCAAGACCGGCCGGTGGAAGGGCTTCCTGGTGGCCGGCGGCGTCGTCATGCTCGGCGGCATGGGCCTGCTCGGCACCATCGACGGGCAGACCGGCACCGTGCTGCTCGGCGTCTACATGGCGGTGCTCGGCATCGGCGTCGGCATGCTCATGCAGAACCTGGTGCTCGCCGCCCAGAACGACGTGCCCGCCCAGGACCTGGGCTCCACCACCTCGGTGCTGACCTTCTTCCGCAGCATGGGCGGCACGATCGGCGTCAGCGCCCTGGGCGCCGTGCTGGCCAACCGCGTCACCACGCTCCTGACGGAGAAGCTCGGCCCGATGGCCGCCGCCGGCGGCGGGGGCGGCGACGCCCACGCCGTGCCCGACATCTCCGAGCTGCCCGCTCCCGTCGTGCGCGTCATCCAGGACGTGTACGCCACCGCCACGGCCGAGCTGTTCCTCATCGGCGTGCCGCTGACCGCGCTGGCGCTGGTGGCGGTGCTGTTCATCAAGGAGAAGCCGCTCGCCACGCTGTCGGGCGAGGAGCGGCTGGCCCGCGAGCGCGCCGCGTCCGCCGGCCACTGAGCCGGACCGGGGCGGGCACCTCGGCCCGCTCCACGGCCGGCCGCCGACCGCCACGGGGGCGGGGTGACGGCGCGCCGGCCGGCCGTGCGGATCCCGATGCGGGGTCCGCACGCGTCGCCGCGGCCTCCGTGCAGGTCCCGATGCGGGATCCGCACGCGTCGCCTCGGCCTCCGTGCGGTGCTCCCGTACCTGTCAGGCGGCCGCGGGGGTCTGCTGCCAGTCGCGGACGTTGCCGTCCGCCCAGCGGTGCAGCAGCTCCGCGTCGTGGCTGATCGCCAGCACCCCCGCCCCCGTACGCTCCCGGTACGCCTCGATCCGCCCCACCAGGTGGGCCTGCGTCGAGGCGTCCAGCATCGTGGTCATCTCGTCGCAGATCAGGTAGCGGGGCTCCAGGGTCAGTGCCCGCGCCACGCAGGCCCGCTGGAGCTGCCCGTCCGACACCTCGTGCGGGCGGCGGCCGAACAGCTCGGGGGTCAGCCCCAGCTCCTCCGCCAGCTCGTGCGCCCGGTCCAGGGGCCGCCTGGCCGCGCGCAGCGGCTCGGCGACCACGTCGAAGAGGGTGAAGCGGGGGTCGACGGCGAGGCGGGGCTGCTGGAAGATCAGGCCGATCGCGGTGCGCTGCGGCGCCCGGTGCCGCCAGCCCGTCACCGGGCGGCCGTCCAGGGTGATCGTGCCCGCCGCCGGTTTCAGGAGCAGGGCCAGCACGCGGGCCAGCGTCGACTTGCCGCATCCGCTGGGGCCCGCCAGGCCGAGCACCTCACCTGGGCGCACCGACAGGCAGGCGCGGTCGAGCACCCGGTGGCGGCCGAAGGAGACGGTGATCCCGTCGGCTTCCAGACCGCCGCCGGCTTGGAGCACGGTGGTTTCAGGCATGGTGGCAGGCCACCCTCTTCCCGTTCATGAGCGGCTGGTCCTCGCACGCGGCGGTCGCCAGGGGACAGCGGGGCAGGAAGGCGCAGCCGTCCGGGAGGCGGGTGAGCTCCGGTGGCCGGCCGGGGACGGGGACGAAGCGGCGCGAGGGGAGCGCGTCCAGCAGGCCCCGCGCGTACGGGTGGAGCGGGCCGGAGAAGAACGGCCCCGCCTGCGACAGCTCGACGATGCGGCTGGCGTACATGACGGCGATCTCGTCGGCCACGCGCTCGGCGGCGCGCAGGTCGTGCGTGATGACCAGCACCGCGCGGCCCTCGTCGCACAGGCGGCGCAGCTCGGCCATGGTGGCGTCCACGAGCGGACGGTCCAGCCCCGTGGTGGGCTCGTCGGCGACGATGAGCGGCGGGTCGCCGGCCAGGGCGAGCGCGTTGGCGACGCGCTGCGCCATGCCGCCCGAGAGCTGGTGCGGGTAGCGGTCCAGGTCCTCGGGCCGCAGTCCGGCGCGGCGGGCGAGGAGGTCCGGCGTCTCGGTGCGGCCGAGCTCCCGCAGCGTCTCGGCGAGCTGGGCGCGGGCGGTGCGGACCGGGGTGAGGTGGGCGGCCGGGCTCTGCGGGATGAGCCCGACGAGCCGGCCCCGCACCTGCCGCGCCAGGACCTTCTCCGGCGCCGCGACGAGATCCAGCGAGCCGCCCGCCGGCTCGGAGGCGGGGTCGAGGGCGTCGTCCTGGTCCAGCCAGGCGTGGCCGGTGACGGTGGCGTTGCCGGGCAGGAGTCCGAGCAGGGCGTGGGCCATCACCGACTTGCCGCACCCCGACTCCCCCACCAGCGCCAGGCACCGCCCCTCCCGCAGCTCGAACCGGGCGTCCGTGACGGCGTGCACCTCCGCGCCGGGAAGGTGGAAGCGTACCGACAGGCCGTCCACGCGCAGCTTCACAGGTCGAGCTCCGATCTCCACCGCGGGTCGGCGCGGTCGCGTACGTGCTGGGCCAGCGACGACACCGCCAGCGTCGGCACCAGGATGAGCAGCCCGGGGAAGAGGCTGGACCACCAGTCGCCCGCCAGCAGCGACCGCTGCCCGTCGTTGATCATGTTTCCGAGCGAGGCCAGGTGTGGCGGCAGCCCGAGGCCGAGGAAGCTGAGCGCGGTCTCGTGCCAGATCGCGTGCGGGATCATCAGCACGGTCGCCAGCAGCAGCTGCGGCGCCAGGTTGGGCAGGAAGTGGCGGACGACGACGCGCAGCCGGCCGGAGCCGCCGGAGATGGCCGCGTCCACGAACGGCCGCCCGCGCAGCGACAGCACCTCCGAGCGGACGATCCGGGCGGCGGTCGTCCAGTGGGTGACGGCCACGGACACGACCACGGCGGTGGCGCTGGGCGCGAACAGGGCCACGATGAAGATCCCGAACAGCAGGTGGGGCAGCGAGTTGAACCCGTCCACGACCCGCATCAGCAGGCGGTCGGCGAGCCCGCCCGCGGCGCCGGCGGCGAGCCCGACCAGCCCGCCGACGAACACGCTGACCACCGCCGCCGCCAGGCCGACCAGCATCGAGACGCGCAGGCCGTAGATGGAGCGGAGCAGCACGTCCCGCCCGACCTCGTCGGTCCCGAAGGGGTGCGCGGGAGACGGCGGCAGGCCGGCCGAGCGCAGGTCCACGAGCTGCTGGTCGAGCCCCGCGCCGAGCGGCACCAGCACCACGGCCAGGACCAGCACGGACAGGACCAGCACGGCCAGGACCGGCACGGCCGGCGTGCCGAGCGCGAGGCGGCGCCGCCGGACGGGCCGCCGGGCCCCGCCGGTGCCGGCCGGGCGCCGTCCTGGCCTTCCCGTCCGAGTGGCGCCCATCAGCTCACCCCGAGCACGCGCACGCGCGGGTCGGCCACCGTGTACGCCAGGTCGGCCAGCAGATTCCCGGCCACCACGGCGAGCGTGGCCAGCAGGGTCAGCGCGGCCAGCAGCGGGAAGTCCACCGCCAGGGCCGCCTTGATCGTCGTCCCGGCGACCCCCGGCCAGGAGAACACGGACTCCACCAGGATCGCCCCGGTGACCAGCTCGGGCACACGCGCTCCCATGATCGTGATGAACGGCAGCAGCGCCGACCGCAGCGCGTGCCGTACCAGGACGGTGCGACCGCGCAGCCCGCGCGCCCGCGCCCCGGTGACGAAGTCCTCGCGCAGCACGCCGATGACCGACTCGCGCACGAACAGCAGCAGCCACGACGACTGCGAGAACGCCAGCACCCCGACCGGCAGCACCAGGTGCCGTGCCAGGTCGGGCAGCGTGACGGCGGTGGCGGCGGCGTCGGTGAGCCCGCCGGCGGGCAGCCAGCCGAGCGTCACGGAGAACACCCAGATCGCCAGCAGACCCACCCAGAACACCGGCGCGGCCTCGTTGGTGAAGGCCGTGCCGGTGACGAGCCGGTCGAGCCAGGAGTCGCGCCGCCAGGCGGCCAGCGTGCCGACGGCCAGCCCGGCGACGAGCATGACGACGAGCGCGCAGCCGACGACCAGCAGCGTCCAGCCGAGCCGTTCGCCGATCACCTGGGCGACGGGCAGCCGCAGCGAGCGGGACTCGCCGAGGTCGCCGGTGAGCAGGTTGCCGAGCCAGGTCGTGTACTGCTCCAGGAGGGGCCGGTCCAGCCCCCAGTTCGCCCGGATCTCCGCCATGATCCGCGGGTCGGTGACCATGGCCCGCTCCCCCAGGTACTGCCGTACGGGATCGAACGGGGACGCCTTGGCCAGCGCGAACATCCCGAACGTCACGGCCAGCAGCAGCGGCACGGCGAACGCCAGCCGCCACAGCACGATCCGCGCCCAGATCACGGGGCGGGCTTCCAGTTCACGACGGTGCCGAGCAGGCCGCCGGTGGCGTGCTCGTGGGCCTCGACGCCGGGGGTGAGGCCGCTCCAGCTCCCGCGTACGACGTAGGTGTGCTTGAGGTAGACCAGGTACAGCCAGACGGCGTCGTCGCTGATGCGCCGCTGCACCTCGTCGTAGACCTTCTTGCGCGCGGCGGCGTCGGCGGTGCGGCGGCCCCGCTCCAGCAGCCGGTCCACCTCGGGGCTCCTGTAGTGGCCGGGGTTGAAGTAGCCCTGGCCGGCGTAGGAGGAGTGGAACAGCTCGTAGTTGGTGTAGTCGGGGTCGTACGGGCTGCCCCAGCCCATGATCAGCGCGTCCCGCGACATGCGCTGGTCGATGGCGTCCCAGTCGAGCCCGGCGAGCCGCACGTCGATGCCGATCCGCTTGGCGTCGGAGGCCACGGCCAGCGCCAGCTCCTTGCGCAGCGAGTCGCCCGCCGGGTACATGAGCGTGAACCTGGCGGCGGTGCCGTCCTTGACCCTGGTGCCGTCGGCGCCGGCCTTCCAGCCGGCCTCCTCCAAGACGGCGGTGGCCCTGGCCCGGTCGGGGGCGGCGGAGCCGGTGACGGCGGGGTTGTGCCAGGAGGTGCCGGGCGCGATCGGCCCGAAGGCGGGCTCGCCCGCGCCGGCCAGGATCGCCGAGACCATGGCGCCCCGGTCCACGGCCAGGCCGAGCGCCCTGCGGATGGCCAGGTCGCCGGTGACGGGCCGCTCCAGCGGGAACATGACGCCCCGGTAGTCGGCGCTGGGCACCTCGTGGACGGTGACGCCCTGCTGGTTCCTGAACCGGGCCACGGCCTTGGGCGGCAGCTCGGTGGCGGTGAACTCGCCGGCCGCCATCCTGGTGGCGCGGGCGTTGTCGTCGGCGGTGTAGGCGAGGACGAGGCTCCCGATCGCGGGCCTGCCGCCCCAGTAGCGCTCGTTGGCCCTGAGGATGATCTTGTCGCCCTTGGCCCAGGAGACGAAGGTGTACGGCCCCGTCCCGACTGGATCTGCCGATATATCCGACTTGTCGGGGATGATGCCGAGGGTGGCGCGCTGCAGGATGGGCGCGTACGGATGCCTGAGCCGGAAGACGACCGTGCGCGCGTCGGGCGACTCCACCTTCTCGATGGCCGCGTAGTCGCCCCTGATCGGCGAGTTGTTGCCCGGATCGAGCACCTGCTCGTAGGTGTAGACGACGTCGGCGCCGGTCAGCGGCCTGCCGTCGTGGAACGTGACGCCCTGCCGCAGCCTGAACGTGACCTCCTCACCCTCGACCTCGGGCAGCGACTCCGCGAGCGCGGGCTGGAGCTTCAGATCGGGGGTGCGCCGGACGAGGCCGTCGTACATCAGCGAGCCGCCGTCCGCCGAGTAGCCGAGCACCGGGCTGAGCGAGTCGGGCTCCGAGCCCAGGCCCAGCACCGCGGTGTCCCGCACGGCGACGGACGGCCCCTCCGAGGGAGCCGAACACGCGCTCAGCAACAGGACGATTGCCCCGAACAGGGCCGATCTTCGCCTCATGGAGGCGACATTAAAGCGATGAACTCGCTATTGCAAGAAGGTCGCAATAGAGCACTATGTGTGAGTAGACCGATCCGCTTCCGTCCCACCCGAAATTGTGCTCACCCCGCGTACACGTCCTGTGATAGATAGATGACAACCTGGGGTTAGCCCGCACCGCGGGCAGATCCGGCTAATGTCTCCGCTACCTGAGGAAGCCCGGGCGAGTACGGAGGACCGGTCATGGGCGACTCCACCGTCGGCACGTCCCATTCGTCCGCGCGTAACAAACGCGCCCGAGGCCCGGGAGAGGCCGGCGAGGAGCCGGAGCTGCGCCGGCTGCTGGCGGGGCTGACAGCCGTCAGGGACGGCGACTTCCGCACCAGGCTCCCCGACGACGCCGACGGGCTGCTCGGCGAGATCGCCTCGGTCTTCAACGGCATGGTGGACCAGCTCTCCCTGTTCACCTCCGAGGTGACGCGGGTGGCCCGCGAGGTCGGCACCGAGGGCCGGCTGGGCGGCCAGGCCGAGGTGCCCGCGGTCTCCGGCACCTGGAAGGACCTCACCGAGTCCGTCAACGCGATGGCGGGCAACCTCACCGACCAGGTACGCAGCATCGCCCAGGTCACCACGGCCGTGGCGCGCGGCGACCTGTCGCAGAAGATCACCGTGCACGCGCGCGGCGAGATCCTGGAGCTGAAGAACACCGTCAACACGATGGTCGACCAGCTCTCCTCCTTCGCCGCGGAGGTCACCAGGGTGGCCCGCGAGGTCGGCACCGACGGCAGGCTCGGCGGCCAGGCCGACGTCAAGGGCGTGGCCGGCACCTGGCGGGCGCTGACCGACTCGGTGAACTTCATGGCCGGCAACCTCACCGACCAGGTGCGCAACATCTCGCAGGTCGCCACCGCCGTGGCCCGCGGCGACCTTTCGCAGCGCATCACGGTCTCGGCCCGCGGCGAGATCCTGGAGCTGAAGAACACCCTGAACACGATGGTCGACCAGCTCTCCTCCTTCGCCGACGAGGTGACCAGGGTGGCCGGCGAGGTCGGCACCGAGGGCAACCTGGGCGGCCAGGCCACGGTCCGGGGGGTCTCCGGCACCTGGAAGGACCTGACGGAGAACGTCAACGTCATGGCCTCCAACCTGACCAACCAGGTGCGCAGCATCGCCCAGGTGGCCACCGCCGTGGCCCGCGGCGACCTGTCACAGAAGATCACCGTGGAGGCCAAGGGCGAGGTCGCGGCCCTGGCACAGACGATCAACACGATGGTCGACACGCTCAGCGCGTTCGCCGACGAGGTGACCCGCGTGGCCCGCGAGGTCGGCACGGAGGGCCAGCTCGGCGGTCAGGCCCGCGTCCCGAACGTGGCCGGCACCTGGAAGAACCTCACCGACAACGTCAACTCGATGGCCGACAACCTGACCAACCAGGTGCGCAGCATCGCCCAGGTCACCACGGCGGTGGCCAGGGGCGACCTGACCCGCAAGATCGACGTGGACGCCCGCGGCGAGATCCTGGAGCTGAAGACCACGATCAACACGATGGTCGACCAGCTCTCCTCGTTCGCCGCCGAGGTCACGCGCGTGGCCCGCGAGGTGGGCAGCGAGGGCAGGCTGGGCGGCCAGGCCGAGGTCGAGGGTGTCTCCGGCACCTGGAAGCGGCTGACGGAGAACGTCAACGAGCTGGCCGGCAACCTCACCCGCCAGGTCCGTGCCATCGCCGAGGTGACCAGCGCGGTCACCTCCGGTGACCTGACCAGGTCGATCACCGTGGACGCCGAGGGCGAGCTGGCCGACCTCAAGGACAACATCAACTCGATGGTGAAGTCGCTGCGCGAGACGACCAACGCCAACGAGCAGCAGGACTGGCTGAAGTCCAACCTGGCCCGCATGTCGGGCCTGATGCAGGGGCACCGCGACCTGGCCACGGTGGCCGAGCTGGTGATGAACGAGCTGGCGCCGCTGGTCTCGGCCCAGTACGGCGCGTTCTTCCTGGTCGAGGAGAGCGAGCTGCAGCTCATCAGCGCCTACGGCTACCCGGCGGACCCGGAGCGGCCGACCCGGTTCAGGATCGGCGAGGCGCTGGTCGGGCAGGCGGCGCGCAGTCGCAGGACGATCGCGATGACCGACCTGCCGACCGGCTACATCACCATCTCCTCGGGCCTGGGCAGGACCGACCCCACGTCGGTGATCGTGCTGCCGATCGTGGTCGAGGAGCAGGTGCTGGGCGTGATCGAGCTGGCCTCGGTGCAGGCGTTCACGCCGGTGCACCGGGCCTTCCTCGACCAGCTCATGGAGACCATCGGCGTCAACCTCAACACGATCGTGGCCAACGCGCGCACCGACGAGCTGCTCAAGGAGTCGCAGCGGCTGGCCTCGGAGCTGCAGGCGCGCTCGGAGGAGCTGCAGAGCCAGCAGGAGGAGCTGCAGCGCTCCAACGCCGAGCTGGAGGAGAAGGCGACGCTGCTGGCCCGCCAGAACCAGGACATCGAGACCAAGAACCTGGAGATCGAGCAGGCCAGGCAGGAGCTGGAGGCGCGGGCGCACCAGCTCTCGCTGGCCTCCACCTACAAGAGCGAGTTCCTCGCCAACATGAGCCACGAGCTGCGCACCCCGCTCAACTCGCTGCTCATCCTGGCCCAGCTCCTGGCCCAGAACCACACCCGCAACCTCACCCCGAAGCAGGTGGAGTACGCCGGGATCATCCACTCCGCCGGCTCGGACCTGCTGCAGCTCATCAACGACATCCTCGACCTGTCCAAGGTCGAGGCGGGCAAGATGGACATCAACCCGGAGTGGGTGCAGCTGCGCAAGCTGCTCGACTACGTGGAGGCCACCTTCCGGCCCATGACGGGCCAGAAGAGCCTCGCCTTCCGCGTCACCACCGCGCCCGGCGTGCCCGCCGAGCTGCTCACCGACGACTCGCGGCTGCGCCAGGTGCTGCGCAACCTGCTCTCCAACGCGGTCAAGTTCACCGAGACGGGCAGCGTGGAGCTGCGCATCGAGCCGGCCGCGCCGGGCGAGCTGCCCGTCACCGTGCGCCCGCACGGCCCCGCCATCGCGCTGCGCGTCCTCGACACCGGCGTGGGCATCCCCGAGCAGCAGCTCGAAGTGATCTTCGGGGCGTTCCAGCAGGCGGACGGCACGACGAGCCGCAAGTACGGCGGGACCGGCCTGGGCCTGTCGATCTGCCGCGAGATCGCCTACCTGCTGGGCGGCGCCATCACCGTGCAGAGCACGCCGGGCCAGGGCAGCGTGTTCACGCTGTTCCTGCCGGTGGCGCGGCCCGGGTTCGAGGTCGTGCCGGCGGAGGGCGAGCCCGCACAGCCGGCGGAGCGGGCGCCGGTGGCCGCCCGGCGGCTGCTGGTCATCGAGGAGCGCCGCAACGGGCTGCTGTCGCTGGTGTCCGAGAGCGTCGTGGGCGACCTGGCCGGCACGCGCGACCACGACGGGACGATGGAGGTCGTCACGGCGGCGGGCGCGGAGGAGGCGGCCGTGATGCTGGGCGGCGAGCCCTGCCACTGCATCGTGCTGGACCTCAGCATGCCGGACATGTCGGCTTATCACCTGCTGGACGTCATGGACCGCGACCCGCGCCTGCACGGCGTGCCGGTGCTGGCGTACAACAGCTGGCGCTCGCACGCGCAGCAGGAGGTGGGCCTGGCGCACCAGCCGCTGGAGCTGCTGTCCAGCCTGGACGAGCTGCGCGAGCGCATCGCGCTGCACCTGACCGCCAACCAGCCGGGCGACGTGCTGCCCCTGGTCAGGACCGGCACCGTGGGCGCGGCGGCGGCCCGCGAGATCGACAACACCCTCGCCGGGCGCACCGTGCTGGTGGTGGACGACGACGCCCGCAACCTGTACGCGCTGACGAGCATGCTGGAGATCCACGGCATCAACGTGCTGCACGCCGAGAACGGCCGCAAGGGCATCGACACGCTGACGTCCCACGCGGAGACCGACCTGATCCTGATGGACGTCATGATGCCGGAGATGGACGGCTACACGGCGACGGAGACGATCAGGTCCATGCCGCAGTACGCCGACCTGCCGATCATCGCGGTCACCGCCAAGGCGATGCCGGGCGACCAGGAGAAGAGCCTGGCGGCCGGGGCCAGCGACTACGTGACCAAGCCGGTGGACGCCGACCATCTCATCGAACGCATCCAGCACTGGATGGACCCGTCCTGACGACCTCGCGAGGAGCGGCGACGTGCACGCAGACGACCAGGCGACTCCTCCCCACGCCCCCACGACCCCTGCCCCGGACGCGGACGGGTGGCCCGGCGGCGCCGCCGGGCAGCGCGACAGCGGTGAGGAGGCCGCGCAGGAGGATGATCTCGCCAGGCTGGCGGCGACCGTCGAACGGCTTCGGCGGCAGGCCGATCGGGCGCGGCGGGAGGCCGCCGGCCACGCCCTGATCGAGCTGGCCAAGGGCGTGCTGCTGGAACGCCTGCAGTGCGGCCCCGCGCAGGCGGCCGAGCAGCTCGCCACGCTGGCCGGCAAGGCGGGCGTGTCGCGGCTGGAGGTGGCCGCCGACATCGTCAACGAGGTCGCCAGGGACCGCATCGGCGCGGCGGGCGAGTCCGACCCGGAGGTCTCGGTACGGCTGCGCGCCGCCGAGAGCGCCGCGCTCGGGGCCCGCGACACCCAGGTGGTGGCCGTCGCGCTGCTGGAGCACGCGCTGACCCCGCTGGGCGCCACGGCGGTGGCGGTGTGGGCGGCCGAGCCGGGCGCCGCGCTCAGCCTGGCCGGGTACGCCGGCTTCGGCCCGGAGGAGGCCAGGCGATGGCGGCACGTCCCGCCGGGCGTGATCACCCCAGCCGGGCGGTCGCTGACGGAGCGGCGGATGATCTGGCACGCCGACGCGGGCCTGCCCGCCATCGGCCGGCTCGTCGCCGGCGGCGGCAGGGTCACGGTGCCGATGACGATGGCCGGCCGGATGCTCGGCGTGCTGGAGATCTGCTGGCCGCACGCGCTGCCCCCGCACCCGCCCAGGCTCGAACGGCAGATCGAGGCCATGGCCGAGCTGTGCGCGCACACGCTGGACGCGCCGTTCGCGCCGCTGACACCCTCCGCTCCCGCGCTGTCGGAGGTCGTGGACCTGGCCGACACGCTGCCCGACCCCGCCCTGGTGCTGCAGGCGCACCTGGACGCCAGAGGCGAGCCGGCCGACTTCCGGATCCGGCACGTCAACGAGCGCATCGCGGGCGGCGACGGGCTGCTGCTGGAGGCGTACCCGCTGGTGCCGGGCGGGCTGCTGCTGGAGGCCTACCCGCGGGCGGCGGGCGGGCTGTTCACCCGGCTGCTGCAGGTGCACGCCACGGGCCGGCCGTTCCGCGCCGAGCGGATGACGCTCGGCATGAGCCCGACCGGGGTGGCCGACGTCAGCCTCACCCGGCACGGCGACAGCGTGCTGATGGTGTGGCGCGACCACGACGAGGACGCGCGGCTGGCCGGGCTGCTGGCGGACGCCCAGCGGCTGGGCCGCATCGGCGGCTTCGAGGAGAGCGCCGTGACCGGCCAGATCACCTGGAACGCCCAGCTCTACTCCCTGTACGGCATGACCCCCGGCGACCGGCCGATCCCGCTGGAGCGGCTGCGCGACCACGCCCATCCCGACGACGAGATCGCCATCGGCCGCTTCCTGCGCACGGTGCTGCACCACCGGCGGTTCGCGGCGGTGGCGTTCCGGCTGGTGCGCCACGACGGGGTCACCCGCCACATGCGGGTGGTGGCCGAGCCCGCCTTCGGGCCGGAGGGACGGCTCATGGCGGTGCGGGGCGCGTACCAGGACATCTCCTCGCAACACTGGACGGAGGTCGCGCTGGCCGTCACCCGCGACCAGCTCGCCGACACCGAGGAGCGCTCCGCCGCGAGCAACCGCCTGGCCCTGCAGCTCCAGCAGGCGATCATGCCGCCGTCGCACGGCACGATGGAATCCCTCGGCCTGCACATCGCCGTGCGCTACCGGCCGGCGCAGAAGGAGGACCTGGTCGGCGGCGACTGGTACGACGCGGTCGCGCTGCCGTCCCGGCGGGTGCTGCTGTCGGTGGGCGACGTGGCCGGGCACGGCGTCGAGGCGGCCACGGGCATGGTGATCCTGCGCAACGCGCTGCGCGGCCTGGCCACGACCGGCGCGGGCCCCGCGCAGATCATGGACTGGCTGAACCAGGTCGCCCACCACCTCGCCGACCGGATGACCGCGACCGCCGTGTGCGCCCTGTACGACCCGCCCAGCCGTGTCCTGCGCTGGGCCAGGGCCGGTCACCTGCCGCCCATCCTGCTGCGTGACGGGAGCGGCTCGGAGCTGCCCATGGTCAAGGGGCCGCTGCTGGGCGCGTTCACCGACGCCCGGTACGAGGAGGGCCGGCTCCAGTTGCGGGCCGAGGACACGCTGCTGATGTACACCGACGGGCTGATCGAGCGGCGTGACCACAACCTGCGCCACGCCCAGGACCAGCTCCTGACCATCGCCAGGCGCTCCGCCACCACGCTCGACCACCGCCTCGACGACCTGCTCATCCACTGCAACTCCGACACCGACGACGACACCTGCCTCATCGGCGTGCACCTGAGCTGACCCGCTCCCGACGCCCTGCCCCGTTGTCCGCCGGGCGGCTCAGTGGGCATCCTTGGTCCGGTGGACTTCAGGAACGCCGACCTGCTCCTGGCCGACGCGCGGGCCCTGCTGAGCGAGCACGCCTCCGTCCGCGCGCAGGCGCAGCACGCCCTCGACGCGCTGCGCCGCGACGTGGCCAGGGCCGGGCTGGAGGCGGTGCCGGTCTCGCGGCTGAAGGACGTGACCGACGGGCGGCTGCGCGTCGGCACGCTGGAGAAGGCCGGCTTCGCCACGGTGCGGCAGGTGCTGGAGGCCACGCCGTACGAGCTGCAGCTCCTGCCGGGGATCGGCGCGCGGACGGCCGGGCAGATCCACGCGGCCGCCCGGCAGATCGAGCAGGCCGCCGCCGAGGCCGCGAGCCTGCGCCTGGACGTGGACCGTCCCGACCACCACACCACGGAGCTGGTGGTCGCGCTGCACCGCCTGGTGGGCGCGGGCCCGGACCTGCCCAGGGCGCTCGACGCCGCCGGCGACCTGGCGGGACGGCTGGCGCCGCTGCTGGCGCAGGCGCGGCCCGCGCGCAGCAGGCTGCGGATGATGTTCACGCTGCCGGCGCGGCGCCGGCGGGCGCGGGAGGCGGTCGAGGCCGTCGAGGGCCTGCTGGCCGGCGCCGCCGCGACGCGGCTGCTGCTGGCCCAGGTCACGACGGACCTGCTGCGCCCGCCGGCCCGCGACTTCGAGGCGTGGGCGGACTTCGAGTCGCGCTCGCCGGAGTACTTCGCCCTGCTGGCGGAGCTGGCCGGGGAGCCGCTCGGCACCGGGCAGGGGATGCTGCCGGACGACCTGGCGGCCAAGGTCGCCGCGCAGCCGCTGGACGACAGCCACCGGCGGGTGTCCCTGCGCGGCTACCAGGCGTTCGGGGCCCGCTTCGCGCTCGTCCAGGAGCGCGTGATCATTGGTGACGAGATGGGGCTGGGCAAGTCGATCGAGGCCGTCGCGGCGCTGGCGCACCTGCGGGCGGCCGGCGACACGCACTTCCTGGTGGTCTGCCCGGCCAGCGTGCTGATCAACTGGGTGCGGGAGATCGGCTCGCGCAGCACGCTGCGCGCCTACCCGCTGCACGGCCCCGACCGGCTCGCGGCCCAGCGGGAGTGGCTGCGGCAGGGCGGCGTCGCGGTGGCCACCCTGGACGGGCTGCACCGGCTCGAAGGCACGGAGGCGCCGCTCGGCATGCTGGTGGTGGACGAGGCCCACTACGTGAAGAACCCGGAGACCAAGCGGTCGCGGGCGGTCGCCGCGTGGTGCGGGCGGGCGCGGCGGGTGCTGTTCCTGACCGGGACGCCGATGGAGAACCGGGTGGAGGAGTTCCGGACGCTGATCTCGTACCTGCGGCCCGACCTGGCCGCCGGGCTGCGCAGCAGCGACGTCGTGGCGGGGGCGCAGGCCTTCCGCAAGGCGGTCGCGCCCGTCTACCTGCGGCGCAACCAGCAGGACGTGCTGGCCGAGCTGCCGGAGCGGGTGGAGGCCGACGAGTGGGTGGAGTTCAGCGGGGCCGACTTCGAGGCGTACCGGGAGGCGGTGGCCGCGGGCAACTTCATGGCCATGCGCCGCGCCGCCTACGCCGAACCGGCCACCTCGGCCAAGCTCAAGCGGCTGCTGGAGCTGGTCGGGGACGCCGAGGCCAACGGGCTGAAGGTGGTGGTGTTCTCGTACTTCCGCTCGGTGCTCGCCACCGTGGAGGCGGCGCTGGACGGCCGGGCGCACGGCCCGCTGTCCGGCGACGTGACGGCCGAGCGGCGGCAGCGGATGGTGGACGAGTTCTCGGCCGCCGCCGGGCACGCGGTGCTGCTCAGCCAGGTGCAGGCGGGCGGGGTGGGGCTGAACCTCCAGGCCGCGTCGGTGGTCATCCTGTGCGAGCCGCAGGTCAAGCCGAGCATGGAGGCGCAGGCGGCGGGGCGCGCGCACCGGATGGGGCAGGTGCGCCGGGTGCAGGTGCACCGGCTGCTCACCGTGGACTCGGTGGACCAGCGCATGCTGGACATCCTGCGCCGCAAGTCGGCGCTGTTCGACGCCTACGCCAGGCGCAGCGACCTGGCCGAGTCCACCGCCGACGCCGTGGACGTATCGGAGCAGTCGCTGGCCAGGCAGGTGGTCGAGGAGGAGCAGCGCCGCCTGCTGCCCGGCTGACCCGGACCGTGACCGGCCCGCGCAGCGGCGCCGTCGGCTGCCCGGCCGAGCTCGACCGGCTGGTCAGCCCGCGCCGAAGCAGACGAACGTGCACGCGGGCTCCCCCTCCGCGGCCGCCGCGAGCGCGTCGGCGGGGGAAGCGCCGAGCGCCACGCCCCGGTGGTAGGCCGTCATGACCCGCTCGGCCACGGCGTCGGGCACGCGGGTGAGGCTGGAGATCACGGTGGACGTGCCGAGGTGGAGCAGGGCCGCGGTGAAGCCCAGCAGCTCGTCGCCCGCCCTGACCACCGCCTGCCCCACGTCGCACGCCGACAGCACCACGTGCCCCGGCGTCCTGTCCAGGCGCTGCAGGTCGTGGGCCATCAGGGGGCCGTCGGCCAGGTCGAGGCGGGAGAAGAGCACGTTCTCGCGCTCGTGGTGCCCGTGGGCGGCGAAGTGGGCGAAGGAGGCGCCGTCGAGCGCGGACAGGGTGGCCGACACGGTGGCCCGCTCCCCTCGCAGCGTGCGCGCCTTCGGATGCACCGCGCCCAGCCGCTCGATCTCCCGCTCGGCGTGCTCCAGGTCGGGCCCGGCGACCAGGACGGAGGAGCTGCCGTCCCGGACGAACGGCTCCGTGGCGCGCCGGGCGGCCAGCCAGACCAGGGCGGACGGCGCCACCGTCAGCGGCCTGCCACGCAGTCCGGGCAGCAGACCCCAGGGCACGGCGGACAGGCCCATGGTCGGGATCAGCACGATCCCCCTGGCGGCGGACAGCGCCTGCCGCAGCGGCGCCGCGAGCGCGCCGGCGAGCACGCCGAGCTGGCGCTGGACGGAGGCCTCGATCACCGCTCTCAGCGCGGGCCGCAGGTTGCGCCCCGCCTGGGCGTTGAGGTCGCCCGCCAGTCGCCGCGCCGCCTCCGCCACCGGCTCGTACGCGCTGAGCCTGTGCAGGTGGCAGCGGCCGTCCACGAGCACCAGGGCGAGCAGCCCGCCGCCCACGTTGAGCAGGCTGACCAGGGCGAGCCCGTCCTCGGCCAGCGCCTCGTGCACCGCCGCGACCGGGGCGGGGGCCAGCCGCTCGCCGACGCCGGGAAGCTGCCAGCCACGCTCCCTGATCACCTGCTCCAGCTCCAGGCAGCGCCTGCGCAGGGCGGGGCGGCGGTGGCCCGCGGCCTCGTCGGCGTGCATCTGCTGGGCGAGCTGGCGCAGCTCGGCCAGCGCCTCGGCGGTCTGTTCGTCCTCGGGCGCGCGTGTCGGGCGGAACCTGAACGCCTGCGCCCTGCACCGCTCGGACCAGGCGAACACCTGCCGCGGCGAGCTGCC
Organism: Nonomuraea thailandensis; assembly: GCF_024172165.1. Taxonomy (GTDB): domain Bacteria; phylum Actinomycetota; class Actinomycetes; order Streptosporangiales; family Streptosporangiaceae; genus Nonomuraea; species Nonomuraea thailandensis. The sequence goes on from NZ_JAMZEB010000002.1 coordinate 5,635,551, forward strand.
CGCCAGGGCCGCCCGCAGCCCGTGGGCCGCCAGGTCGGCGCCCAGGGCGGCCACGCCGGTGAGCAGGTCGAGGCTGCCCAGGGTGCCGCGGTGGGAGTCGATGAGGGCCAGGCCGGACCGGACCTTGCGCAGCGCCTGACCGCGGTGGCCCTGCGCGCCGGCCAGCTCGGCCTCCGCCAGGTGCCGCATCAGGCGCACGTCGAGCGGCTCACCCCCGCCCCGCCCGCCGCCCCGGGGCCGGGGGACCCCGGACGGCGACCCGGTGGCGAAGGTCGCGCCCTGGGGCGCGGCGGTGGTGGTTCCGGCGGCTGTGAGGTGGCCGGCGGCGATGTGGGCGCGTACCGAGACCAGGCGTGCAATCTCGCCGTCGTCCGGCATGTCGAGCTCGGCGAAGCGGGCCGCCAGGTCCGCGGCCCGCCTGGCCACCGACCGGGGCGCGGCGCCCCGGGCCAGGTCCGAGCGCAGCCGCATGAGCTCGGCCCGCCGGGCCCAGGCCTCGCTCCCCCGGCGGCGGAAGTGGGTCTCCGCCCGCCTGGCCCAGTCGCGCGCCTCGGCATGGCGGCCGGCGTCGAGCGCGCACTGGGCGCGGGCGAGCTCGGCCTCGGCGTAGTCCTGCATCAGGCGTTGCCTGCGGAAGCCGTCGATGGCCCGGTCGAGCGTGTGCCCGGCCTCGTCGGTCAGGCCCACGGCGAGCAGCGCGCGGGCCCGGTCCAGCGCGAGCACGGGCAGGAAGCCCGGGTTGACGTCCTGGTAGAGCCGCTCCACCCGGGCGAACACGCTCAGCGCGGCCGGCACGTCGCCGAGCAGCAGGTCGCAGTAGCCGTCGTTGTGCAGGGCCTTGGCGGCGATCACGGGATGGTCGTGGGTGTGCGCGAGCTGAGCGCTCCTGCGGGCGTCGTCCCTGGCCTGGCGGATGCGCCCGGTGTTGATGTGGATGACCGACCGGTTGAGCAGCACCCTGGCCAGCTCGACGCGGTCGCCGTCCAGCAGCAGCATGGGGGCGGCGATGTCCAGCTCGCGCAGCGCCTGGGCGCTGGAGCCCAGGCGCAGGTGCATCAGGCCGCGCTGGGCGTGCACGATGGCCACCGCCCCGGTCGGGGCCAGGCGCTGGGCCTCGTCGAGCAGCTCCATCCCGAGCTCGCTGCGGCCCTGCTCGGCCTCGGCGTGCGCGAGGCTGGTCAGCAGGCGGGCGAGCAGGTCGTCGTCGCCGGATGCGCCACTGGGAGTGCCGCTCGCAGGGGTGGCCCGGCCGAGCAGGGCGAGGGCCTGGCGGAGCCTGCGGGCGGCAAGGGCCGGGCGGCCGTTGTCGGTCGCCTCGACACTGAGCCGGTGCAGGCGCTCCGCCTGCTCCCGGAGAGTGCCCGCACCCCCGCTGTCGCGCATCCGGCCTCGCGGTGGTCAGAGGATGAGTGAGGGCGTCACCGCCAGTATCGTCGCCTGCGCCGGATCATCAAGTCCCTGGCGCACCACGAGTTGCGACAGCCCCCTGGGCACCACGTCCAGCACGAACCGCCCCTGATCGTCGGCCCTGACGACATGGGCGCCCTCGCCGCAGCGCAGCTCCACCAGGTGGTCGCCGGGCGGCGCGAGCCAGCCGTCCACGCGGACGGCGTGCTCGTCACGCGCGCTGACGCTGATCATGATGGTGAGGATCTCGCTGTCGAACGTGATCGTCCGGCTGTCCTCGCCGCCGCGCACGCCCGCGGGCAGCACGTCCTCCTCCTGCGGCCGCAGGACCTCGAACTCGGGCGATTCCAGGGCCAGGGCGAACTGCAGGCGTTCGACGAGCGTCGCGGGCACGGGATCGACGACGCGGTAGAGGCTCGCGATCTCCTCGACGAGGTGCTGGTCCTCGGGGGTGAAGCGGGGGTGGTCCCCCTGGGCCGTGTTCATCAGGAACTCCAATCCGGGTCCTTCGCGAGCAGGAGGCGCAGCTTCGCGAAGCACCGGCCGCGCGTGGGCCCGATGCTGCCCATCGGCATGCCGAGCGCGGCGGCCACCGCGTCGTAGTGGGGCCGCGGCACGAAGGCGATGATCCTGAGCAGTTCGGCGCACCGCTTGGGCAGGCTCTCGACCGCGTGCCAGAGCGCGCGGCGCCGCTCGTCGTCCACGAGCAGCTCGTCGGGGGTGAGCACGCTGTCGGGCAGTTCGTCGAAGGTGTCGTCCCCGGGGAGGTCGTCCTTGCGGGAGGCGCGGCTGACGCGCCACGCCTCGCGGCGGGTGGTGGTGACGAGCCATTCGATCAGCGCGCCGGGAACGGAGATGGCGTTCAGGTGCCGCAGCAGGGTGAGCCAGGTGGTCTGGATGACGTCCTCGGCGGCCTGCTGGGTCAGGCCCTGGCTGCGCGCGGTGTGCCAGAGCACGGGGGTGAGCTCGGCGACGATGGCGTCGAGCGCGTCGCTGTCGCCCTGCCGCGCCTCTACGAGCAGCGCGGCGAGCCGGTCACGGCGCTGGGCGCGAGCGGTGTTCCGGGCGGTGTTCCGGGCGGTGTTCTGAGTGACGCTCTGGGCGGCACCCTGGACAGGGCTCTGGGTGGTGGGCGCACGTTCGAGCGCGGGGTCGCCGGTCATCAGATCGGTACGACTTCCGGCCGCGAGACCTTGTCGTTGATCATCGTCTCGACGACCGTCCTGGCCCGTTCGACCCGGTCCACGCCCACCTGCCGCACCGTCTTGGTCAGCTCGGCGGCGATGGCGGCCGCGACGATCGGCGCGGCGAAGGACGTGCCGCTCCAGGCGCAGTGCGTCCCCATGGCGTCGCAGTCGAGCGAGGCGCGCTCGCCGGTGCTGAGCGTGGCGTTCTGGGCGCCGCGGAACTGCGGCGGGAACGTGCTGACGACCATGGCGCCGGGCGCCCGCCACCGTACGGCGGGGTGCTCGTTGCTGAAGATGGCGATCGTGCCGTCGGGGTTCTTGGCGGCGACGCCGAGCATGGGCGCCAGCGGCGGCCCGGGGACGGCCGTGTCCGACAGGGCGGCGAGGTAGAACGGCCTGGTGGTGGCGTAGTTGCCGGCGGCGTTGACGACGACGACGCCGCGCGCCCGGAGCTGGTTGACCTTGTCGAACAGCGCCTGCATGGCCGCGTCACCGGTCTCGGCGAAGCCGCCGAAGGAGCAGCACAGCACGTCCACGGCCTGACCGTCGTCCAGCAGCGCCAGCAGGCGGTCGAGCGCCGCGTGCAGGGCCTCGCCGGGGACGACGCCGTCGCTGTGCATGACCTTGTACATCAGGACGCGGGCGTCGGGCGCGATCTGCGCGATGAGGCCGGCCAGCATGAGGCCGTGACCGGTGTGCGAGTTGAGGGTGCCGACCAGCGGGTTGGGCAGGTGGCCGAGGTCCTCGTACCCGACGAGCCTGGCGATGTCGCGGCCCTGGTAGGCGGGGTGGGTGTCCTCGATGAGCTGCTGCCCGTCCGGGTCGACGGTCAGGAACGCGTCGGGGTCGGTCACGGGCCTGAACCAGGGGTGCGCGGCCACGCCGGTGTCCAGGGTGACCACGGTGATCCTGGGCCCGCCGAGCTCCTCGGGCGTGCGGCGGCGCGGCGGCCCGGCCACCACGGTGACGGGGGTGCGGCCGTAGCCGGGGCGGCTGGTGCCGCCGGGCTCGTCGGTCACGGCGTGCCCGCTGGTGGCGGGCTCGCCGCCGAGGTCGAGCGAGCCGATGCCGCTGGTGGCCGAGCCCACGAACAGGTGGTCCAGCGAGATCTTCTCCAGGCCCTCCCTGTCGGTCAGGATGTCGGGCTCCTCGCGCAGGGCCCGGCGGACGGCCCTCAGGGCGGGCCACGCGTCCGCCTTGACGTCGACGGCGCCTTCGGCGACCGTCAGGACCGCGGGCAGCCAGGCGATCTCGCGGGCGGGCTCCCTGTCGCGGGCGCGCTCGACGCTCTCCTCCGACAGCTTGAGCCCGACGGTGCCCAGCGCCGAGTTGATCCAGTCCGTGTCGTCCCGGTTGGCGAGCAGGTGCGCGGGGACGAGGAGCACGTCCGCGCGGTAGACCGTCGAGTCGGGCCGGGTCTCGCCGTCGTCCAGGCCGACGGCCCACGGATCGAGGACCTTGGCTCCGTGCCGGTCCAGGATCTCCCGGGGAAGGGTGAAGCCCTGCCAGGACGGCCCGAACTTCTCGCTGGGGCCGGCCTTGGGAGCCTCGGGGATGTAGTCGATGGTCATGCGCCGTCTCCGTTCTTCCCTCTGTGGCGTACGAGAGCGGATCAGGTGCGGCGATACGCGCCGGCTAATAACGGAATGGTCACGATCCCACAGCGTCTGAATACTTGCAGAAAGTTTCCGCAAAGTCCTTGCAAAGCCTGACGCCGCTGGGTAACTTCCGGGCAATCCCCCCGACACTCCAAGAGAGCGCACCATGAAGCGACTGAAGGCAGGCATCGCCGCCCTGTTCACCATGGCGGCCCTGCTCGTGAGCACCGGCGCGGCACAGGCCGCCCCTCCCGGCGACAGGGACGTGATCGCCAACCTCTGGAGCTGGAACTGGAACTCCGTGGCCAGGGAGTGCGCCGATCACCTCGGCCCGGCCGGCTACGGCGGCGTCCAGGTCTCCCCGCCCCAGGACTCCCTCACCAGGGGCGGCGCCGTCTGGTGGGACGTCTACCAGCCCGCCGGCTACACCCTGACCAGCAAGTTCGGCAACGAGAGCCAGTTCGCGGCGATGGTGCGCGCCTGCCACGACGCGGGCGTCAAGGTCTACGCCGACGCCGTCGTCAACCACATGACCGGCCAGGGCAGCACCAGCTACGGCGGCGCGAGCTTCACCAAGTACACCTACCCGGGCCTGTACTCGGCGGGCGACTTCCACTACTACGCCGAGGACTGCGGCAACTCCGACAACCTCATCCACGGCGGCGACTACGCCGGCAGCGCGCGCAACGTGCAGAACTGCGAGCTGGTGGGCCTGTCCGACCTGGAGACCGAGGAGCCGTACGTCCGCGGCGCCATCGCCGGCTACCTCAACAGGCTCATCGCCCTGGGCGTGGACGGCTTCCGCGTCGACGCCGCCAAGCACACCAGCCCCGCCGACCTGGGCGACGTCTACGGCAGGCTGAACGGCTCGCCGTACATCTACCAGGAGGTCATCTACGGCCCCGGCGAGGCGGTGCAGCCCGGCCAGTACACCGGGATCGGCGACGTGCTGGAGTTCCAGTACGGCCGCTACCTGCGCGAGAAGTTCCACGGCAACATCGCGGACCTGCGCACGTTCGGCGAGACCTGGAGCGGCATGCAGCCGTCGGGCAGGTCCGTCACGTTCGTCGCCAACCACGACACCGAGCGCGGCAGCGGCGCGCTCAGCTACAAGGACGGCCCGGTGTACCGGCTGGCCACCATCTTCCAGCTCGCCTGGAACTACGGCACGCCCCAGGTGTACGACGGCTTCACCTGGAGCGACAGGGAGGCGGGCCCGCCGCACACGAACGGGTTCGTCCGCGACGCCGTGTGCGGCGCCGGCTGGGAGTGCCTGCACCGCGATCCGGCGATCACCGGCATGGTGCGCTTCCACAACGCGGTCAGGGGCGCCCCGGTCGCCAACTGGAGCTCCCCGAACTCCGACGTGATCGCCTTCAGCCGCGGCGCCGGCGGCTGGATCGCGATCAACAACGGCACCGGCTCGTACACGGGCACCTTCCCGACCGGGCTGCCCGCCGGCACGTACGCCGACCTGACCGGCTCCGGCGCCGTCACCGTGAACGGCGGCGGCCAGGCCACCGTCACCGTGCCCGCCAGGGGCGCGGTCGCGATCGTCACCGGCGGCACGACCACCCCGCCCGCCCAGGTCCCCGTCACCTTCGGCGTCCACGCCACCACCACCTGGGGCACGAACGTCCACCTCGTCGGCTCCACCGGCGCGCTGAAGAACTGGAACCCGGCCGAGGCCGTCCCGCTCTCCCCTGCCTCCTACCCGGTGTGGCGCGCGACCGTGACGCTGCCGGCGAACACGTCCTTCGAGTACAAGTTCATCAAGAAGGACGGCTCGGGGAACGTCACGTGGGAGAGCGGCGCCAACCGCGCCTACACGACCGGCTCCTCGGCCGCGACGATCGACGCCACCTGGAAGTGATCAGGCGCCCATCGCGGCGCGCAACATCGGCAGGGCCCGCTCCAGCGCCCGCTCCCAGTAGGGCCAGGTGTGCGTGCCCGCGCCGTAGAAGTCGGTGGTGATCTCCGCGCCGGCCGCCCGCGCCCGCTCGGCGAACACCGTCGCCTGGCTCAGCAGCGCCGCCTCGAAGTCGGCCGTCGCGCCCGGCGGGTCCAGCGGCCCCGGTCGCCCGTCGCCGCAGGACACGTAGAGCGGCACCCCGCCCAGCCTCCCCGCGAGGAGGGCGGGGTTGTGCTCGTCCCACGCCTGCCCGTCAGGTTCGCCCCACAGGGCGGCGGCGTCCTCGCCGTTCTGCTGGAGCAGCCGCCGCACGCCGGAGCGGTCGCCGGTGGTGTCGAGCACGCCGGAGAAGGACGCCGCCGCGCGGAACAGGCCGGGATGGCGGGCGGCGTACACCATGGCGCCCAGCCCGCCCATCGACAGTCCGGCGATCGCCCGGTCCGGCCCGGCCCCGAACTCGGCCTCGATCAGCGGGATCAGCTCCTCGATGTGGAAGGTCTCCCACTTCGGGCCGCGTACCCAGTCGGAGTAGAAGCCGACCCGGCCGCCCTCCGGCACCACCACGATGGCGGGCAGCCCGGCGGTCAGCCGCTCCGCGCCGCCCTCGTCCACCCAGCCGAGATGACCGGCGCCGCAGCAGCCGTGCAGCAGGTAGAGCACCGGCCAGGGGCCGGAGCCCCGGGTCCAGCCGCGCGGGAGCAGCACGCGTACCGGGGTTTCGCGGCCGAGCGCGCGCGAGGCCACGGTCAGCGCCTGACCGCGCTCGCCCGCCTGCTCCCGCTCGACGATCCGCACGCCGTCCACCTGGGGGGCGGGCGGCACCGGAGCGGGCGTGCAACCGAGTGCCAGGACCGCGAGCGCCGCCACGAGCGCGGCCCGGGCTCTCATCGCCCGGCCAGGGGGTCGAAGCCGCGCAGCATCATGCCCTGGCCACGCGAGCGGTGCACGTCGCCGGCGGGCCGGTCCTCGGGGTCGCGGTACTGGACGAGCAGCGTCGTACGGGCCTCGCCCGACCGGTTGATCCCGGACCCGTGCACGGTCAGGTAGCCGATGAACAACACGTCGCCCGCCTCCGCCTCGACCGGCACCGCCTCCTCCAGCGGCCACCGCTCCGGCGGCAGGTGCCAGCCGCCCTCCTCGACGTGCGGCAGCGGCCCCTCCCGGTGGCTGCCCGGCACGACCCGCACGCAGCCCTTCTCCTCGGGCGCGTCGTCGAAGTGGAAGATGGCCGCGCCGACCGTGTGGCGGGTGTGCGGGAAGTGCGCGGCGTCCTGGTGCATCGGGAACGGCGAACCCTTCTGCGCGGGCTTGACGAAAATCTTGGTGTGGTGGAGCTGGACGTTCTCCGACCCGATCAGGGCCGCCGCCACGTCGGTGAAGCGCGGATCGAGCATGAGCCGGGCGAACGCGGCCGAGTGGAACTGGGCGTCGTGGCAGTGGCGCAGCTCGGTGGCGACCCCGGCCAGCCGCCTGGCGCTGCCCCAGGTGGGGTCGTACGGGCGTAACCGCGACAGCACCGCGTGGCACTCCGCGCGGTAGGCGCGCGCCTCCTCCTTGCCGATCAGCCCTCTGACCAGCAGATAACCGTGATCCCGGTAGAACCGGGTCATCGAAGAATCGCTCATCCCACACTCCCGGTGCCGCGCGGTCCCTCCCACTGTGTGCCCGCGAGGCCGCCGGGGGAAGAGCGGCGGCCCGCGCCGCCGCTCTTCCCGCGCCACCCTTCCGCGCTACCGGCAGGTCACCGGGTAGGCGGCCCGCATGGCGGGCTTGTTGTGGTTGAGCACCTCCAGGACGACCGTGCCGTCCTTGCGCTCGGGACGGTCCCAGTGGGCCGCCTGGACCTCCAGGATGCCGCTCTGGCCGACCTTGAGCGTGTCGGGCGCGGTGGGGTCGCCGTCGGTGACCCAGCGGTAGGTGATCTCCGTGCCGGGGGCCGCGGCGAACGCGCCGTGCGCGGTCACGTACGGGGCGTCCGCGCAGTCACCGTGGTAGGCGACCGGCCACAGCTCGGTGATCTCCACGGCGCCGGGCGAGGGCTCGCGCTCCTTGCACGTCCACGTGTAGCTCTCCTGCATGAACGGCTTGTCGTGGTTGAGCACCTCCAGGCGGACGGTTCCGGTGCCGCTGGTGCGGGCGGAGCCGTACCAGAAGTCGCCGATCTTGCTCTTGACGCCGGGCCTGAGCACCTCGCTCCTGGTCGGGCCGGGCTTGCCGTCGATGACGAGGCGGTACTTGACCTCGGCCTCGCGGTCGGTGGTCACCAGCCCGTCGGCGCGCAGGCCGTACGAGCCGTCGCACACGCCGTGGAAGACCGGCGTCAGCAGGTAGTGGAAGGTGAGCTTGGCGTCGCCGGGCTGGTCGGTGCAGGAGAAGGCGAACTCGCGCGTCACCGGCTCCGCCGGGCCGCCCTCGGTCATCAGGCCGAGCGTGTGGCGGCCGGCACCGGCGCGCTCCAGCGACCACGCGGCGGTGACGTCCTGGGCGCGGGGCTGGTCGGAGGCGGCGAAGTCGAGCACCTGCTGCTGCCACTTGTTGCCGTCCAGGATCCACCAGTACGTGACCTTCGCGGCGGGGCCGGCGGGCAGCGCGATGCGGCCGGTGGCCTGGTAGGCGACCGGTTCGAGGCATTCGCCCGCGTAGTCGCCCGGGGTGAGGCCGGTGATGCTCGGCACCGGCTTCTGCGTGGGGGGCGGGGTCGGCGCCGGGGTGGTGGGCGCCGGGGTGGTCGGCGCCGGGGTGGTGGGCGGGGGCGAGGCCGGCGGGGCGGACCTGCAGGTCACCTGGTACGCCGCCCGGCCCGAGTCATGGCCTGCCGTGATCAGCCGGATCGCCTTCCACCCGCTGGTGGAGCTGCCCACCGCCATCGGCAGCACGACCTGGCGGCTGCGCGGCCCGCCCGAGGCGAAGGACAACGACTGGGCCTGCCCCTCACCGGTGGCGCTGTCGATCCACTGGTAGTCCACCTTGGCCGGGGTGCGCGACACCTGGATCGTGCCGGTGAAGCGCACGGTCGCGGGGCACGTCCCGCCGTACGAGGGCGGGTCGGCCGTCACGGACGCGGCGGCGACCAGCGGTTTGCCGGGCCTGGCGGGCAGGTGGTGCCGGTCGTCCCAGACCGTGACCGGCCCCCGGCAGGTGACACTGAACCTGGCCTTGGCCGACAGGCCCTTCCTGCCCAGGACCTCGACCGCCTGCCAGCCTGAGGTGGTGCGGTCGAAGGTCTGGCGGTCCCGCACGACCACCGCGCGCGTCCGGCTCACGCGCGCGCTCTTGACGGCGCTGCGGCTGCCGTCGCCGCGTACCCAGCGGTAGCGGACGGTGCCCGCGCCCTTGGCGGCGGCGATCACGGCCGAGAAGCCGACGGTCGTGGGGCAGCCGCCGGACTGCTTGGCGGGGCTCGCCTTGACCTGGGCCACCTTGACGGCCGGACCGGGAGCGGAAGCCGCGGCGGGTGGCGGGGCGGCCAGCAGACCGCTGAGCAGTGCGGCGCCCAGCAGCAACGCTGTCCTTCTCATCTCTGGGGGTCCCTTTCTACGCTTGTCGAAGGGACCACGATCCTCAACCGGCCTTGGACGTCACTTGGATCCCTCTTGTAACGGGGTGGCCGGCTCCGTCGTCCGGGCCCGGTCGCGCGTCCAGGCGTACGCGCTCACGCCGATCCCCGCGACCGTGACCGCCGCCGCCACCAGGTAGAGGGCGCGCAGCCCGAGCCCGCCGTCGATGACGCGCCCGCCCAGCCAGGCGGCGAAGGCGGCGGCGAGCTGGTAGGCCGAGGCGTTGACGGCCATGGCCAGGGTGGGCGCCGCCGCCGCGCTGGACAGCACGCGCGCCTGCATGCCGGGGATGACCGAGAAGCCGAGCGCCCCGAGCACGAACACCATCACGGCCGTGGCCGCCGGGCTGCCGCTGAGCGCCCACGTGGCCGGCAGTGCCGCCGCGAGCGCGGCCAGCAGCCCGAGCTGGGAGCGCATGGGCGCCCGGTCCGCCAGCCGGCCGCCCGCGACGTTGCCGGCCACCGCGCCCACGCCGTACACCAGCAGCAGCACGGCCACCGCCCCGGCGGCGAACCCGGTCACCTCGGTGACCAGCGGGGCGAAGAAGGTGAACACCATGAGCAGCCCCGCGTTGGCCACGGCGGTCACGGCGATGGCGAGCAGCACGTCGCCGCGGCGGAAGACGCGCAGCTCGGCCACGGCGGAGGTGGCGGGGGTGGCCTCGCGCACGTCCGGCACCAGCCGCCCGACGAGCAGCAGGCCGATCGCGCAGCACGCGGCGATGGCCAGGAACGGGGCCCGCCAGCCCTGGCCGGCGCCCAGGAACGTGCCGATCGGCGCGCCGAGGATCATCGCCAGGTTCATGCCGAGCACGAGCCTGGACACCGTGGACGCCTGCCTGCCGGGCGCGGCGGCGGAGACGGCGATGACGACGGCGTTGGCGAAGAACGTGGAGGTCACCAGGGCGGTGACGACGCGGGCCGCGAAGAGCACGGGGTAGGCGGGCGCGAGCGCGGAGGCGAGGTTGCCCGCGGCGGCGATGCCGAGCAGGACCAGGATGAGCGGTTTGCGCGGGTAGCGGGCGGTCAGCGCGGTCAGCACGGGGCCGCCCGCGATCATGCCGATGGCGTACGCCGTCACCAGCAGCCCGGCGGCGGGGACGGAGACGGCCAGGTCGCGGGCGACGTCCGGCAGGATGCCGGCGATGACGAACTCGCCGGTCGTGATGGCGAACACGCACCACATCAGCGCCGGCACGGCGGCTTTGGAGATCACTCAATTCCCTTCTTTATAGGTGGGTACAGAAACGGGACACGGCGAGACTCACAGGAGCGCGACGGCTCCCTCGACGACGTCGAGCAGCGCGTCGCGGTCGTCGGTGACCTTGGCGAGCACGCGCAGCCCGTAGTAGGCGCTCTGGAAGGCCCGCGCCACCTGGAGCGCCGGCCGGCCGGCCGGCAGCTCGCCCGCGGCCTGCCCGACCAGCACGAGCCGGTGGATCGCCTGCTCCAGGTCGTCGAACTGCCGCCGCACCAGCCCCGGGACGGCACCCGTGCGCCCGCCCGCCTCGCCCGCCGCGTTCAGGGCCAGGCAGCCGCGGCGGCCGGGGTCCTCCATGTCGGCGTCGATGACGCCGATCATCAGGTCGCGCAGCCGGTCCTTGACGGAGCCGGGCTCGGCCAGTGACTGGAGCTGAGCCTCGGCCCTGGTGGCGGCGTAGTGGCGCAGCGCCTGCTCGTACAGGTGGTGCTTGCTGCCGAAGGCGTTGTAGAGGCTGCCGCGGCCGAGGCCGGTGGCGGCGCACAGGTCCTGGGTGGTGGTGGCCTCGTAGCCCTTCTCCCAGAACACCTTCATCGCCGCCTCGACGGCCGCCTCGTCGCTGAACTCGCGTGGCCTGCCCATGGAGGGCACGCTAGCGGATTCTGTACAGCACAGTAAAGAACCTCAGGTGGCCAGCCGGTCCAGGTGGTAGCGGACGGCGTCGAGGGCCTGCCGCGGCTCGCGGATGTCCGGCAGCAGGCCGGCGGCGAGCCCGTCGATCACGGCGAGCAGCACGACGGCCTCGCGCTCCGGATCCAGGCCGGGCCGCAACTCCCCGGCGCGCTGCCCCTGCCAGATGAGCTCGGCGACGCGCTCGCGCAGCCACCGGTCACCCTGCCGCAGGTCCTCGATCAGCTCGGGCACGCCGACGGCCAGGTCGGTGAACGCCTGACCGGCCCGGCGCTCGGCGCGGCGGCGCTCGTCGAGCGGCAACATCTCGGCCGCCATCGACAGCAGGAACGCGCGCACCGGACGCCCGGACGACTCCCCCATCCCGGCCACGATCCGCTCGGTCACCGTTTCACCCAGATATTTGACGACATAGCGGAGCATCTCGTCCTTACTGGTGAAGTAGTGCTGCACCGAGCCGAGCGACATGCCTGCCTCGGCCGCGACGTCGCGCAGCTTGGCCTGCCCGAGCCCGTCGCGCCCGGCGATGCGCAGCACGGCCTCGGCGACGTGGCGGCGGCGCTCCTCGTGGTCCACCTTCTTCGGCATCGATCCCCTTATTTCGTACCGTTGTATTATAATACAGCGGTATGGCAACCGTAGCGTTCTTCGCCCCCATCGGCGCCGGTCACGTCAACCCGACTCTCGGCCTGGCCGCCGAGCTCGTCCGGCGCGGGCACCGCGTCACGTACGCCACCACGGAGGCCAACGCCGCGCGGGTGGCCGAGACCGGCGCCGAGATCGTCCCCTGGACCTCCGCCTGGGACGCGCTGAGCCTGGACGACGTGCCCCAGATGCACGGCAAGGGCCTGGTCAAGGCGATGGGGCTGCTGCTCGGCGAGACGAGGTCCGCGCTGGCCCAGCTCGGCGCGGGCGAGCGCCCCGACCTGGTGGTGCACGACGGGCCGCTGTGCTGGTGGGGGCGCATCCTGGCGCACCGCTGGCAGGTGCCCTCGGTCGAGACCTGGCCGAACCTGGTCAGCAACGAGCACTGGTCGATGCAGCGGCGATACACCACGGTCAACCCGCTGAGCTTCGGGTTCCTGCGCGTGGTCCTGCGGCTCGGCGCCCTCCTGCGCAAGGAGGGGATCGGGGACGTGCAGGGGTTCATGCGCGGCGACCGGGCCGCGGTCCGGCTGGTGCTGCTGCCCCGGGCCTTCCAGTACGCGGGCGAGACGTTCGGCGAGGGGTACGCGTTCGTCGGCCCCGGCCTGACCGAGCGGTCCTACCAGGGCGGGTGGCAGCCGCCCGGCGACTCGCCCGTGGCGCTGGTCTCGCTCGGCACCGGCTACAACAACCGCCCCGGCTTCTACCGCGCCGTGATCGGCGGCGCGGCGGGCCTGCCGTGGCACGTCGTGCTGGCGGTGGGCGGCGTGGACCCGGCGGCCCTCGGCCCGATCCCGCCGAACGTCGAGGTGCACGCACACGTGCCGCAGCTCGCGGTGCTGCGGCGGGCGCGGGTGTTCGTCACCCACGCGGGCATGGGCAGCACGATGGAGAGCCTGCACTTCGGGGTGCCGATGGTGGCGGTGCCGCAGATGGCCGAGCAGCGGGCCAACGCCGACCGCATCGCCGAGCTGGGCCTGGGCAGGGCGTTGCCGGACAGCGGGCTCACCGGCTCGCAGGTGTGGGACGCGGCCGAGGAGGTGGCGGCCGATCCGCGCGTACGGGAACGGCTGGACTGGATGCGCGGGGAGATCGCCGAGGCCGGCGGCGCACCGGCGGCGGCGGACGAGGTGGAGAAGGTGCTTAACTGGGGGTCGTAAAACGATTCATCGCGATCTTTCCGGAAGGTCACCCTTGGACTACGAACGCCAGCCGTACAGGAGGTGCGGCCGCAGCGGGCTGCTCCTGCCCGCCGTGTCGCTCGGCCTGTGGCACAACTTCGGCGAGGGCAAGCCGCTCGACGGCCAGCGCGCCATCCTGCACAAGGCCTTCGACCTCGGCATCACGCACTTCGACCTCGCCGACCGCTACGGCCCGCCGATCGGCGCCGCCGAGGCGGCCTTCGGCAGGCTGCTCCCCCGGTCGCTGCGTGACGAGGTGGTGGTCACCACCAAGGGCTACAACCCCATGTGGGACGGCCCGTACGGCGTGGGCGGCTCGCGCAAGCACCTGCTGGCCACCCTCGACCGCTCGTTGCAGCGGCTCGGCCTCGACTACGTGGACATCTTCTACCTGCACCGCGACGACGAGGAGACGCCGCTGGAGGAGCAGGTGGCCACGCTGGACCACATGGTCCGCACCGGCCGCGCCCTCTACGTCGGCGTCTCCAACTTCTCCCCCGAGCGCACCGCCCAGGCCGCCCGCCTGCTGCGCTCGCTCGGCACCCCGCTGCTGGTGCACCAGCCGTCGTACTCGCTGCTGAACCGGCACATCGAGGACTCGCTGCTGGGCGTGCTGGAGGAGGAGGGCGTCGGGTGCGTCGTGTACTCCCCGCTGGCGCAGGGCCTGCTGACCGACCGCTACCTGAACGGCATCCCGGCCGACTCGCGGGCGGCCGAGGGCCGGTTCCTGACGGCTGACCGGGTGACGCCCGAGGTGCTGGCGTTCGTGCGGGCGCTGTCGGAGCTGGCGAGCTCGCGCGGGCAGACGGTGGCGCAGCTCGCGCTGGCGTGGGCGCTGCGCGACCCGCGGATCACCTCGGTGCTCGTCGGCGCCTCCAGCCCCGAGCAGCTCGAGGCGAACGTGGCGGCCGTGGACCGGCTCGACTTCACCGAGGACGAGCTGGCCACCATCGAGCGCGCCGCCAAGGAGTCCGGCGTCCAGGCCTGACCCCGGCCGGCGGGTGTCCCAGGGGCCGCCCGCCGGCACTCAGAGCAGGTCGCGCACGGCGTCCAGGGTGCCGGCGAGCGTCGTGCGCACCACCTCGCCGGGCCGGGCCAGGCGCGCCTGCCAGCGCACGTCCCGCTCCCGCGGAAAACCCGGATCGGCCCCCACCACGATCCGCCGCGCCGGGTTGTCCAGCGCCGCCCCCAGCTCCAGCAGCGCGATCGGCTGCGTGCTGTCCCCCGGCGGGAACCAGAACATGGTCAGCACCCCCGGCAGGTGCAGGTGGTGGTGCTCCCAGGCGATCTGGACCGGCGTCTGCGCCGGATCCCCGATCGGGAAGTCGCGGCGGCGCGGGTTGAGCACGACCGCGCCGAGCCGCCCGAGCTCCCGCGCCGCCTCCCGCTGCCAGTCCGCCACCCCCGTGATCCCGCCGGCCAGGAACACCGCGGGCGGGTCTCCGGGCGCGGGCCGGTAGTAGTCGGGCGCCTCGTAGTAAGGGCTCACGGCGGCTCCTCCTCGTCGCGACTTCGGTCGCGCGCCGTACATCCATCGATGTACCGGCGATTTCGCTCCCCGGGACGACGGATGCCGGCCCGCGCGCCAGCACAGTTGAAGGTGTGGACAGACGCATCGACGCCCTGGACGTGCTGCGCGGCGTGGCCATCCTGGGCACGCTCGGCACCAACATCTGGATCTTCACCGATCCCGGCGGCCCGCCGGCGATCCTGAGCTTCGGCGGGGACCCCGGCGTGGCCGAGACGTTCCTGCGGTTCCTGTCCAACGGCAAGTTCCTCGGCCTGCTCACGCTGCTGTTCGGCGTCGGCCTGGAGCTGCAGTACCGCAGCGCGGTGCGCAGGGGCCTGGCGTGGCCGGGCCGCTATCTCTGGCGGGCGGCGCTGCTGTTCGCCGAGGGGGCGCTGCACTTCGTCCTGATCTTCGAGTTCGACGTGCTGATGGGGTACGCGCTGACCTCGATGATCGTCGCATATCTGATCGGCAGGAGCGAGCGCGCCGTCACGGCCTGGATGGTGGCGGCGGGCGCGGTGCTCGTGGCCCTGGTGAGCCTGGTGACGCTGGCCCTGCTGACAGCGCAGGCCCAGGCCGGGGGCGCCGCGCCGGCCGCGTACCCGGACGGCTGGCTCGACCAGGTGCGGCTGCGCCTGGACAACCTGGTGGTGTTCCGCGCGGAGCTGGTCCTCATCGTGCCGCTGGGCATCGTGCTGTTCCTGCTCGGGGCCCGCCTGCTGCGCGCCGGCGTGTTCGAGGAGCGGGGCGCGCGGCTGCGGGGCCGCCTGATGGCCGCCGGGCTCGGCCTCGGCGTGCCGCTGAACCTGCTGACGTCCTTCGCGGGGCCCGCCTGGTTCATGGTGGACCGTTACCTCATGGCGCCGCTGGTCGCCCTGGGCCTGCTGGCGCTGGTCACCTCGATCGTGCTCGGCATGAAGGGCGCGCCGGGCGTGCTGCGTAGGGGGCTCACCGGCGTCGGCCGCACGGCGTTGTCCTGCTACGTGTTCCAGAATCTGGCCGCAGGCGCGCTCTGCTACGGCTGGGGGCTGGGCCTGGCCGCCCGCTTCGACGGGCTGCGGCCCTGGTGGGTGCCGGTGGCCTGGGGCACGATCTGCCTGCTGTTCATGGTGCTGTCGTCGCTGTGGCTGCGCCGGTTCGAGCGCGGGCCGCTCGAGCTGGCCTGGCAGTGGGCGTATCTGGCGCCGTTCAGGACGCGCGCGCCAGCGCGGCGGTAGCCGGCGGGCTCTCCGCACCCCCGGGTCGGCGCCACGGGCCGGAACGTGTTTCAATGCACGGACATGAAACTATCCAGCTCGGGCGCCGCGGCGGAGCCGGCGCCATGACGGGGCGCGCGCTCGACTGGCTGCTGGCGATCGCGGGCGGCGTGCTGCTCACGCTGATGACCCTGTCCAACGCCGTGCTCGCCCGCCACACCGACGCGCTGTTCGCCTCCTGGGCGGCGCACGCCGTCGGAGCCGCGGTCGCGCTGCTCCTGGTGCTGGCGATCGCCCGGCGCGGGCCGCAGCCGGCGCAGGAGCACGGCACGGCCAGGACGCCGCTGTGGTACTACCTGGGCGGCATCCCCGGCGCGCTCGTGGTCGTCCTGTCCGCCGTCGCGGTCAACAGCGAGCTGGCGCTGGCCGGGACCATCGCGCTGATGCTCACCGGCCAGGTGGTGTTCGGCACCGCCGCCGACCACCTGGGCCTGCTGCACACCCCCCAGCGCCGCGTCACGGGCACGGACCTGGCGGTCGCCGGGTGCGTGCTCGCGGGCAGCGTGCTGATCGTGCTCGGCGGAGCGTGACCCGTGCTCTTCTTCGTGTCCCTCGCGCTGCTCAACGGCGTGCTCATCGGCGCCAGCCGCACCATCAACGGCCAGCTCGGCACGCGGGCGGGCGCGTTCAGGGCCTCCGTGTGGAACCACGTGGTGGGCTTCCTCTTCCTGAGCGCGGTGCTGCTCGTCCTGCGGACCTGGCCGGACGTCACGGACGTGCCCGTCGCGGCGTACGCGGGCGGGGTGTTCGGGGCGCTGTTCGTGGCGGTCAACAGTTACGTGTTCCCGAGGCTGGGCGCGATGAGCGCCTCGGTGCTGGTGATCAGCGGGCAGGTGCTGTCCGCCGTGGTGATCGACTGCGTCCAGCAGGGGACGCTGCCCTCGCCGGTCCGGCTGGCCGGCGTGGCCCTCGTGCTCCTGGGGCTCAGCCTGCCCCGCCTCACGGCCCGCCTGCGGCGCGAGGATCCGTGAGAGCCGCCCGTCAGCGGCCGCGGGCGCCTGGGCGGCGGCGCAGCGCGACGGCGGTGAACGCGCCCGCCAGCAGCAGCACGCCGGCCGCGCCCCCGGCGATCCATCCCCACCCGGAGCCCGTCTCCTCCTCCGCCCTCAGCGGCCCCTTGACGGTGAAGGTCTCGCCGGTCACCACCGGCCGCGACGGGGTGCCGAGCGCCTTGACGAGCCCGGCGTCCACGGGCCCCGCCAGGCTCTCGTGCCCGGCCTCCCGCTCGTCGCCGGGCCGCAGCGGCCCCGAGCCCGGGTCGACCGGCACGTTGCCCGAGCACAGCGTGGACGACAGCTCGGCCCCCTCCGCCGCGGGCCCCGCGGAGCCGGAAGCCGCGAACACCAGGTACCGCCCGCCCCGCCCGAACGCGTAGCCGCACGAGGCGCTGTCCGCGCTGCTCGCGACCGTGAACCGCTCCGCCGGCATGCCCTTGTAGACCTGGTCGGCCCGGAACGTGTAGATCCGGGGCCGGCCCGTCCCCTCCTCCGCGCGCACCCGCGTCACCGTGCCGGTGAAGACGGCGTCCGCGTGCTCCACGGCCCGCGCCGGTGACAGGTTCGCGCAACTGCAGGCGTGCGCGGCCGTGGACAGCCCGACGAGGAAGGAGGCGGCCAGGGCGAGGAGGGCGAGCAAGCGAAGCGTCATGCCCCTACCACGTACCAGGAGGGTGCGCAGTTCAAAGGGGTCAGCGCAGCGGGTCGAAATCGGCCAGCGCGGCGGGCTGCTTGCCGGTGGTGATCTGCTCGGCCAGCAGCCGCCCCGTGATCGGGCCGTGGGTCAGGCCCCACATGCCATGGCCGCCCGCCACGTACACGGTGGGAGCCGCCGTCGCGCCGATGAGCGGCCGCCCGTCCGGCGTGACCGGCCGGCCGCCCACCCAGACGTCGGTCCGCTCCTCCCAGCGCACCCCGCGCAGGAGCGGGCGGGCGGAGGCGACGATGGCGTCCAGCCGGGCGGGCACCTGCGGGGCGTCCGGGTCGCGGAACTCCATCGTGCCGGCCACCCGCAGGCCGCCCTGGTACGGCGTGCAGGCGACCCGCACGCCGGGCAGGTAGAGGGGGCCGGGGACGGGATGGTCGACCGGCACGGTGAAGGAGTAGCCGCGACCGGCCCGCACCGGGACGCGCACGCCCCACTGCCGGGCCAGGCGGGGCAGCCAGGCGCCGGTGGCCAGCACCACCGCGTCGGCCGACAGGACGGTGCCCTTGGCGGAGCGGACGATCACCTTCCTGTCGTCGGTGCGCACCTCGGCGACCTCGACGGCGTACACGGTCGCGCCGCGCCGCATGACGGCCTTGCCCAGCTCGTGCACGAAGGCGCCCGGGTCGACGTAGCGCTGCCCCTCGATCCGCACCCCCGCGCCCAGCGGCTCGCCGGCCAGCGGGACCTGCTCGTGCAGCCGCCCGCCGTCCAGCACGGTGTGCTCGACCCGCTGCCCGGCCGACTCCAGCCTGCGCAGCTCGCGCAGCAGGCTCCCGGCCTGGCGCGGGGTGCGGAACGCGGCGGTGATCGGCGCCGCGACGACGGGCGCGGACACGCCGTCGGCCGCCAGCACCTCGTACGCCTCGACGCACTCCTCGTTGAGCGGCAGGTTGGCGCGCGCGGCGCGGGTCCAGGACCGCCAGTGGCTGTTGGCGGCGAAGCGGGCCAGGAACGACCAGAGGCCCGGGTCGACGGTGGCGGGCACGTGCAGCGGCGCCGCGGGGTCGAGCAGCGAGCGCAGGCCGTAACGCAGGACGGCGGGCTCGTTCAGCGGGATGGCCAGGCCCGGGGCGATCCATCCCGCGTTGCCCCAGGACGCGCCGGCGGCCACGCCGCCCCGGTCGACCACGTCGACCTGGACCCCGCGCTCCTGCAGGAACCACGCGGTCGACAGGCCCACGATGCCCGCGCCCACCACGATCACCGACCGCGGCCAGTTGCCGGCCATGCTCACCCTCCAACGAGTACGGATCCGATGTCGCTGCCAGCATGGCCCGGGCGGCGGCCGGCGGCGGTGTGGGCGGGCGACAATCACGCCGCTGCCGCGTGTGGATCCGGCACAACGGGGTCAGTGGCCGGGCTCGTGCTCGACGGCGGCCAGCATGATGGTCAGGGCCAGGCGCTTGCGGGCGTCGCCCAGGTCCAGCGGGGTGAGCTCGCCCATCTTGCGCAGCCGGTTGCGCACGGTGTTGGGGTGCACCTCCAGCCGCTCGGCGGCCAGGGTGAGGTCGCCCTGGCTCTCCAGCCAGGCCCGCAGCGTGGCGGCGAAGCGGGTGTCGTGACGGGCGTCGTGTGCCAGCAGCGTGGGCACCGGGCCGCGGGCCGGGGTGCGGCCCGTGCGGGCGGCGGCGCGCAGCCGACGCAGCAGGATGTCGTCCCAGGACTCGTCGTAGGCGGGCGGCGGGGCGGCGGGGCTGCCGCTCTCGTGCAGCGCCAGGCATTCGTCGGCCTCCTGACGGCCCGCCGGCAGCTCCGCCACCCCGGCGGGGGCGCCGATCCCGGCGGCCAGGCGTACCTGTGCGGGCAGCTCCGCCTGCAGCGCCGCGACCCAGCGGCGGGCCGCCTGCGCGTCGCCGGCCGCCTGCGCATGCCCGGCCGCCTGCCTCTGGCGGGCCGCCTGCCCGTGGCGGGCCGCCTGGGCGTCGCCGGCCGGCAGGATCGTGTAGAGCGTGTCGCCGAGCAGCGTGCTGCGCCCGGGCCTGGACCAGCCGAAGCCGGTGGTGGCCTGCTCGAAGGCCAGCAGCAGCGCGGCGTGGCGCTCGCCGCCGGTGCGCGCCCGGACCGCGATGACGCGCATCTCCTGCGGCGGCAGGCCCAGCCGGCTGATCACCGTCGCCGCGTCGGCGCTGCCCTCCAGCAGCCGGATGACCAGGTCGGACTCCACCTGCCGCTCCAGGTCGGCGCTGGCCCGGGAGCGCAGCAGGTGCAGCGCCACCGTACGGGCGCCGTCGGTCAGGGCGCGGCGACCGGCCTCGTCCGGCGGGCTGCCGCGGCTCACCCACACCGAGCCGAGCAGCTCGCGCCCGGCCCGCACCGCCACCGCCATGCGCCCGGTGAGGCCGTTCGCGGGGTCGGCGGGGACGAACACCGGCTCGTCCGTGGTCGCCAGGCGGGCGAAGACCCCCTGCTGCTGGAACAGCTCGCGCAGGCGGTCGGGCACGCGCCGCGCCAGGATCGTCTCCAGCCGGGCCGGGTCGCCCGCCTGCTGGGAACGGGAGTAGGCCAGCACCCGGGAGTGCCGGTCCTCGATGGTCACCGGCCCGCCGATGACGTCGGCCAGGCTGTCGGCCAGCGCGAACAGGTCGGTCGGCCCGCGTCCGGAGGCGGTCTCGCGGCTCTCCAGCACCAGCCCGTAGACCACGCCGGCCAGCTGGCTCCACGAGACGGCGGGATCGGCCAGCAGCACGGTCACCCCGTGCTCTTCGCCGAGCGCCGCGGCCTCCCGCTCGGCGGCCACATCGCTCCCGCTCCCGGCGCCCGTGCCGCTGCCTGCCCCCGTGCCGTTCCCGTCCCCGGCGCCCGTGCCGCTCCCGTCACCGGCGGGCCGGACCAGGACCGCGGTGGCCTCGACCGCGGCCGCGCCCAGCACCGCCTCGGCGATCGAGGAGCTGCCGACGGCCAGGAGCAGGTCGCCCGTGACGTGGCGCTCGCCGGCCTCCGGCATCGCCACGCTGCGCACCCAGGTCGCACGGGCCTCGGGGCGCCCGCAGAGCCGCACGCCGTACCCGCCGAGCACGTTCACCAGGCGGTCCAACGTGATCATGACCAGCTCCGGTCCGGCCTGGCACGGGCGGCCAGGGACGGCTGCAGGCACAGCCGCATCAAGCCGCGGACGGTCGCGTGCTGCGGCTGCGTGGCCACGCTGATCGGCAGCCGCACCGAGCCGCGCAGCCGGCGCAGCAGCTCCTCCTGACGAGCGCCACCGCCGGTGACCACCAGGCCGCGGGCGCGCGTGGCGGGGCGCGCGCCGGCCCGCAGGCGGCGGGCCAGGGCCGCCGTCATGTCCACGACCCCCTCCAGCGCGTACGACGCCAGCCCCGCCCCGGTGGTGGCGCTGAGCTGGAGGGCGGCCGCGTCGATGACGGCCCCTTCGCTGAACGCGACCACCTCCACGATGCCCGCCCCGACGTCCAGCACCAGGCCCGGCCGGCTGTCGAGAACGTCCAGGCCCGCGCCGACGGCGGCGGCCAGCGGCTCGTCGACCAGCCGCACCTCGCATCCGGCGATCTCCGCGACCGCGGCGCGGACCGCCCCGCGATCGCTGCGCGACGCGGCCAGCGGCACACCCGCCAGCACCCGCTCCAGCGGGCGGCTGTCGTAGAGCCGGGTGTCCTGCAACGCCAGGCGGACCAGGCGCAGGCAGGCTCCCGGGTCGATCACCATGCCGTGCCGGATGGGCCGCACCGCGTCCGGCCCCCTGACGATCACCGAGGGCAGGTCGGCCATGGCGTGCCCGCCCAGGGACAGCGACCGCGTACGAGCGGTGCCCAGATCGAGCGCCACGAAGCGCTGCGCGGCGTTCACGACGCGCTCCCGCACGGCGCCTGAGGACGTGCGAGCTCGTGCGGCCGTTCCAGGACGTGAACTGATGCGACGGACATGACGATGATCGGCTCCTGGCTGACGTCAGGGGAGGGCAGCACAGCGTGCCCCGCCCCTGTTGGAAGGGGGAGAGGATGAGACGTCGGCTAGGTCAGCGGCGGGCTGCGCGACCCCGCGGTGCGGTGCGCGAGCTGTTGCGGGTCGCGGACGGCGTCCGCGGCGGGCGAGGCCAGCAGGGCCAGGTGCGTCGGCTCGCCCTGGCGATCGCCGTGCAGCAGCGGCCACAACGACAGCAGGACCGGGCCCATCACGCCGGTGAGCGCGATGGACCCTCGTGGTGTTCTCCACGGTCCCGTCATGGGGCCGACCATAGCCCAGACCGCCGCCGAACGCGCCCTCATCCACGCCCGGCGAACCCGAACCACGCCCTTGCGCCCCGCCTCCGGGCCAGGATCGCGGCCCTGGATCCGGAGAGGTCCCTTCGTGGCGAGCGGCCCGCCGGCGCCGTGCAGGTGGTCGTGTTGAACGGCTGCCGGCGAGCCACCCGCTCCTGTTCCCCGTGGTTCCGCCCGAAACGTGCCCTGCCGGGAAGCAGGCCATCCCGCCCGAGCGAGTCACGGAACCACCCCGTTACACGCCCTGCCGGTAGCAGTCCGTCCGGTTCGAGCGCGCCACGGGGCCGCCCCGCAACGGCGTCCGTCGCAACGCCGCTTGCGAACATATCGCCCATTCCGGCTATCATCGCGATATGGCGATCAATCGAGATGGCGGCCGTTGCGTGAGCGCCGACATCGCCGCGGGTATCTCCCCGGCGGCGGCGCTGTTCCACTCCCTGGCCGACGAGACCCGGCTGCGCATCGTGCAGCGGCTCGCACGCGGCGAGGCCCGCGTGGTCGACCTGACCACCCAGCTCGGCCTGGCCCAGTCCACCGTGTCCAAGCACCTCGCCTGCCTGCGCGACTGCGGCCTGATCGGCTACCGGGCCGAAGGACGGCAGTCCTTCTACTCCCTCACCCGGCCCGAGCTGATGGACCTGCTGGCCTCGGCCGAGCAGTTGCTGGCCGCCACCGGGCACGCCGTGACGCTGTGCCCGGCCACGGCCGGCGAGGCCCGCGGATCCCGGACCACCGGGGAGGCGGCGTCGTGACCTCGCTGGGCCCGCCCGTCCCGGCCCGGCGGACGGTGCTGCATCGCCGGATCCGGCTGCTGGTCGCCGCGACCATCACCTACAACGTGATCGAAGCGGCCGTGGCCATCACCGCCGGCACCGCGGCCTCCTCCGCCGCCCTGATCGGCTTCGGGCTGGACTCCGTCGTCGAGGTCGCCTCGGCCGCCGCGGTGGCCTGGCAGTTCTCCGCCGCCGACCCCGAGAGGCGGGAGCGGGCGGCGCTGCGGGTCATCGCGATCTCCTTCTTCGCCCTGGCCGCCTATGTCACGGTCGACGCCGTCCGGGCCCTGCTCGGCGCCGGCGAGGCCGGGCACTCCACCCCCGGCCTGATCCTGGCCGCGGTGTCGCTGGCCGTCATGCCGTTCCTGTCGTACGCCCAGCGCCGCGCGGGCCGCGAGCTCGGCTCCGCCTCCGCGGTGGCCGACTCCAGGCAGACGCTGCTGTGCACCTACCTGTCGGCCGTGCTGCTGGCCGGGCTCGCGCTCAACAGCGCGTTCGGCTGGTCCTGGGCCGACCCGGTCGCCGCCCTGGTCATCGCCGCCGTAGCGGTCAAGGAAGGCCGCGAGGCCTGGCGCGGGGACGCCTGCTGCGCCACGCCGGCCACCGTCGCGGCACGCGAGGACGGATGCGCGACCTGCGCTCCCGGCTGCTCCTGCCGCACTCCCCCGCCGGCCTGACCCCGTTCCAGGTGTTGACGTGGCATCCCCGAGCGCTTACGGTTCCGGCAGTCGGTGAAACTATCGACACAATTCCGAAACTTTCGGAACACACCTGTAGCCGCCCCAAGCCACCCCCACGGCACCGGAGGTCATTCGGTGAAGCCATTGATCATCGCCCTCGCGCTCGTCCTCGCCGCCCCGCTCCCCGCCTCCGCCCACCCGCGCCCACCACGCGACCTGCGCCAGCTCGCGCAGCAGACCGGCGTCAGGATCGGCTCGGCGGTGGACCTCGCCGCCCTGCGCGCCGAGTCCGACTACCGCAGGGTGCTCAACCGCGAGTTCAACCACGTCACCGCCGAGAACGCGATGAAATGGGAGTCGGTGGAGCCGCAGCGCGGCGTGTTCACCTGGGACGACGCCGACACGCTGGTCGAGAGCGCGCGCCGCAACCGCCAGCAGGTACGCGGCCACACCCTCGTCTGGCACAACCAGCTCCCCGCCTGGCTCACCGCGGGCGTCGAGGACGGCTCCATCGACGCCACCGAGCTCCGGGGGATCCTGCGCGACCACATCACCACACAGGTACGCCGCTACAAGGGCAAGATCCGCGCCTGGGACGTGGTGAACGAGGTCGTGGAGGAGGACGGCACGATGCGGCAGAGCATCTGGCTCAAGCACCTCGGCCCCGGCTACATCGCCGACGCCTTCCGCTGGGCCCACCGCGCCGACCCGCACGCCAGGCTGTTCATCAACGACTACAACCTCGAATGGAACGCCCCCAAGATCGAGACCACGCTGTCCCTGGTCAAGGAGCTCCAGGCGCAGCGCGTACCGATCCACGGCGTCGGCTTCCAGGGCCATCTCGGCATCCAGTACGACTACCCCGGCGACTGGGCGAACGTCATGCGCCGCTTCGCCGACCTCGGCCTGGAGGTCGCGATCACCGAGCTGGACGTGCGCATGGAGCTGCCGGTGACCCCGGAGAAGCTGGCCACCCAGGCCACCTACTACAGCCGGGCCATGACCGACTGCCTCAGCGTCAGGGCCTGCCGCGAGCTCACCGTCTGGGGCTTCACCGACCGGCACTCGTGGGTGCCGGGCTGGTTCGAGGGGCAGGGGGCGGCGTGCCTGCTCGACGAGAACCTCGCGCCCAAGCCCGCCTACCAGGCGCTGCTCGCCGTCAAGAACGCTCGCTGACCGGGTCACCCGCGCCCCACGGGGCCCGGCTCCCGCCCGCCCCGCCCGTGCGGTGTTCCCCATGACCGGGATGCCGGGGCTGACGCGGCGTTCCCGATGGGCCGGGCACCTTCCGCCGACGGTGCCCGGCCACCGCCCAGGTCCTCACGATCCTCACACCCGCGTGAGGACCTGGGCCCCGTCGTCCCGGCGGGCCCGCTCGCCGGCCGGGCCTCAGAACAGGCGTGAGGGCGCTCGTTCCAGGCGCTGGAGGAGCCCGTACACGAAGCGGGCGCGATGCGTCCGGCCGTCGTGGCGGAAATCGACCGTCCAGTGGTGCGGGGCCGGGCCGTCGATCTGCACGGCGTCGGGGAAGCTCGCGCCGACGTCGCCCACGACGCACCCCCAGGGGACCAGGTCGGCGAAGGCCGGCGTGGCGGCGCCGGAGGGCCGGACGAACCACTGGTTCCACAGCTCGCCACCGGGGCCGGCCAGCGCCTCGTACGCCAGCCCCGGCCAGGTCGGCAGCGGCCAGCGGAGCACGTCGCAGGTGAGGCTGCCGGCGGCCCTGCGCCCGCGGTACGGCGGCGGCCCCAGCGCCATCCGCAGGGCGGCGGCCCCCTTCGGAGCCCTCGGGGCGTGGGCGAGCCTCGTCCAGTGGGCATGGGCCTCGCGCAGTTCGGCGCGTGAGGCGCCGATGAGGCCGAGGGTCTCCTCGACCTTCTCGGCGTTCACGTCGCGCATGCGGTGCAGCAGCGCCAGCTCGAACTCGCGTACCCCGAAAGCCACCGCCCCAGCTTGCCACTCCCCTACAGGGCGCCGCGCCCGCCCAGGCCATGGGCCCCGAGCACGCCATGGGGTCCGGGCGGGTCGTCAGGGAGGCCGCCGGAGTCGGCCCGGCCGTCCTGGCGGTCGCGGGAGGCGACGACGTCCGCCAGGGTGATCTCGCTGAGCAGCGCGTCCTCGTGGCTGCGCAGCCGGTCCCAGATCTCGGCGAGCGGCGCGGCGGCCGGGGAGAACGGGCGCAGGGCCTGCTCGGCGCCCTCGGTGACGCGGATGACGTCGGCCAGCGCGATCTCCCCGGGCGGCCGGGCCAGCCAGTAACCGCCGTCGGGACCGCGCTGGCTGCGGATGAGACCGGCCCGGCGCAGCTGAAGCAGGATGTTGTCGCAGAAGCGACGGGGGATGTCCTGCGTGACGGCGATCCGTTCAGCGTGCACCGGGCTGTCGGCCACGGCCAGGGCGAGCATGGCGCCCAGGGCGTATTGGGTGCGGGCGGAGATTCTCATGGGCCGGCTCAGGCGGAGGCCGTCTCCTCCTCTGTCGTCGTACGCTGACGCAGCTCGCTCTCCACCGCCTCGACCGACTCGTTGGCCTTGTCGCGGCGGTACTCGCGTACGGAGTAGGCGATCGCGGCGGCCCAGATGACGGCGATGACGATGTAGGCGACGGTCTGGACGCCGCCGGAGGCGTCGATCCAGTCGCTGCGCAGCAGCGTGCGGACGTTGGTCAGCACGATCACGCCGCCCACGGCGGAGCCGAGGATGCGCGGCGGGATGTGCCGGACGAGCCAGGCGGCGATCGGCGCGGCGATGACGCCGCCGAGCAGCAGGACGGCCACCCAGGCGAAGTTGATGTTCTCGGAGCCGATGCCGACGAAGAAGCCGATGCTGGCGGCGATGGCGACGAGGAACTCGCTGGCGTCGATGGAGCCGATCACCTTGCGGGGGGCCAGCCGCCCGCTGGCCAGGATGGCGGGCGTGCCGACCGGGCCCCAGCCGCCACCGCCGGTGGCGTCCACGAAGCCGGCCAGCAGGCCGAGCGGCGCCAGGAAGCGCCTGCGCAGCGGCTTGCCCAGGTTCCCGCGCGGCAGGCCGAACGCGGTGAAGCGGATGAGGATGTAGACGCCCAGGGAGAGCAGGATGAGCGACATCACCGGGGCGGCGAGCTCGGTGGACAGGCTCGACAGGAACGTCGCCCCGGCGAAGGCGCCGACGGCTCCGGGAAGGCCGATCTTCGCGACGACCTTCCAGTCCACGTTGCCGAAGCGCCAGTGGGAGATGCCCGAGGCGAGCGTGGTGCCGATCTCGGCGAGGTGGACGGTGGCGGAGGCGGCCGCCGCGTTGGTGCCGATGGCCAGCAGCAGTGTGGTCGAGGTGACGCCATAGGCCATGCCTAGGCTGCCGTCGACCAGCTGAGCGGCGAGGCCGACCAGCCCGAGCAGGATGAGCGCTCGCACGATCTCCCCTTCCCTACGATTCCTACTATACAAGTAGGAATAATAATTTAGCGCGCGGGGCGGCCTGTCAACCCTCGGAATGGACACGGAACGATGACGACCGTCACCCGTGCGGCCCGGCAGCCGGCCACGTCCCCGCCTCGCCGGCGACACCGTCGGGGCGCCGCCGGCGGGCGGCGTCAGTCGGTGATCAGCGCCTTGACGGCGAGCTGCTCCTCGCCCGCGGGGCCGTCGAGGCGGATCGACAGCTCCCAGACGCCGCTCATCGAGAACAGCTCGCCCTCGGCCAGGAAGCGGCCGGGCTCCCGCTCGGTGGCGGTCAGCTCAGGCGTGGAGTGCCCCATGTCGGCCATCACCGCGGAGACGGCCACGCTGTCGGCATCGCCCTTGCTCACCTGGATCTCCACGGCGACCCGCCCCGGAGCCGGGTCCTCGATCAGGACGGTGGCGGCGTAGCGGGCACCGGTGGTGGTCAGATCGATCGGATCAGCCGACCCGCCCCTGCCCACGAGGAACACCGCCGCCCCGGCGATCACGAGCGCACCGGCGACCAGGGCCGGTCTCACCTTCGTCACCGGGCCTCCGCCGCCGTCACGTCCACGGTGAACGGCGCGGTCACGATGCGGTCCCCGGTGGCGTACTGGACCCAGGCGAGGTAGCGGCCCGGCCGGGGAAAGCCGAAGGTGAAGCGCAGCCGGGATCCGGGGGCGCCCATCTCGTGGACGTGGCCGAGAAAGGCACCGTCCTGGCTGCGTACGAGCAGGTGCCCGGTCATCCCGAGCCAGGGCCGCACACCGGCCGGGACGTCCAGCTCGATCGTCGCGGGCCGTCCGGCGACCGGCACGCCAGGCTCCAGCCGCGGCACGACCCCACCGGGCTCCGCCGCCCCTGCGCCCTCTGTGCCGTCCGCTGCCTTCGCGCCGTCCGCGCCGTCCGCGCCGTCCGCGCCGTCCGCGCCGTCCGCGGGCGCAGGCTCTCCCCCGACCTGGAAGTCCGCGGCGACGAGCTGTCCGCCCGAATCCTCCCGCTCCAGCTCGGCATGCGCGAGGTACCGGCCGGGCCGGTCGGCGCGCAGCCGCACCTCCAGCCGCCCGGGCGCCGTGCGCAAGGGGTGCACGTGGCGGAAGTACCGCCCGTCCTCGCTGGTGACGACCACGTGGGTGAGCGCCTCGTGATGCACGGTGAGATCGTCCACGGGCCGCCCGGTCGAGCCGTCGACAAGATCCAGCCGCAGCGTGAACTCCTCCCCCGCACCCGGCCGCGCGGGCACCGTCTCCACCCGGGCCTGCGCGTACGGCCGCCCGCCCGCCGCAGGGGTCGCGGCGGTGGGAGCGGCGCCGTCGGGCGCGGGCGGCGGCAGTTGCGGCTCGAAGACGATGACCATGGCGGCGACCGTCACCCCGGCCGCGGCTCCGGCGGCCAGCGCCATCGCCCGCCCCGGCCGGGCCGTGGCGCCGGTCAGCAGGCCGCCCACCAGCAGCAGCGCGGCCACGAACAGGCCGCCGTAGATGAGAAGGTCGCCCATCGACCCGCGCTCGACCAGCACGCGGAACGGGACGACGGCGACCTCGTCCCCCGCGCTCAGCTTCAGCTCGTGCGGCCCGGTCCGCTCGACCCGGAGCTGGACGTAGCGCGGATCCGCCGCCGCCTGCGCCATGCCCGTCACCGCACGGCCGTCCTCCACCGAACGGACCTCGAGGCCGACGGGCAGCCCCGTGACAGGCTGGTACGCGATCACCCCGATCCGCAGCGGCCCCGGCACCCGCGATGTTCCCTTGATCACCACCGTGACCTCGGCGCCGGCGATCGTCTGGGCGATCCGCAGATCCGCCCCTGCCGTGACGTTGTGCGCCGCGGCGGGGACGGCCAGCGCCACCACGAGTGCGGCGGCCAGGCACAGAGCTCGAACGATCATGCCCGCTCGGCGTCGACCGTACCGGGCCTGGCCTTCTCGGCCTCGACCGGCGCGACGCCGGCCGGTTCTGCACCGCTCGGGGCACCGGCGGGAGCCCCGGACAGCGCGACCGCGTTCGGCAGGAACATCGCCCCGAGCGCCAGCCCGATGAGCCCGGCGATGATCGGCGCCCCCGTCCACAACTCCGGCACCGCGGGCAGCCCGCCTCCCGCGACCGAGGAGACCCCCATGTAGAGCGTCCAGGTGGCGAACGCCGACAGCCCCGCGAACGCCCAGTAGGCGCCGCGCCGCTGAGCCGACGGCCGCAGCCGGCGGATGAGCAGGTCGCTCACGAGCCCGGCGGCCACGAACGACAGCAGCACCGGCATGTTCTCGAACTCCGTCTGGGCTCCCGGCATGAGCACGGCGATCGCGTACATGACGGTCACCGAGCCGAACGGCAGCATCCAGCGGCGCACCAGCAGCAGCACGGGGCTGAGCACGACGACGTTGGTGATGACCATCGCCAGGGCGAGCCGGTCCGCGCCGGGGTCGTTCGCCGAGGAGAACGCCTCGACGATGCGGGCGGGGCGGTACTGCATGGCGTCGCCGTACGACAGGAACAGCGACACCAGCGTGGTGGCGAACGCGAGCCCGATGAGCGCGGGCAGCAGGCGGCCGAGCGTCGGCCGGGCGCCGACGTCGGGGGCGTTCCACGCGGAGCGGAGCGGTGTGGTGATGATGAGGAGCATCGTCACGATGAGCCCGAGATGTGAAGGGCTGAAAAGGATGTCGAGGCTTGTCTCGATGCCCAGAATGGTGTGCCACATCATGTCCGCGAACCCGAACGCGGCGAACGCGGGGATCGCCACCAGTCCGGCGAGATAACCGGCCGGCACCGCCGCCAGCCCCTGCCTCCCGGCGCGTACGTTGCGCCACACCTGCCAGAGAATCCAGCCGGAGACCACGGCGAACCCGGAGTAGAACACCGCGTGCCACGGAGTGAAGAACGTCTCCAACTCCGTCAGATTGGTGTGCGCCCAGGCGTCGATCATCAGCCCGACCCCGAACCACACCCCCAGCAGCGCCGTCACCAGGTCGGCTCTGGGGGACACCCATCCCCGGGGCTCCCCCGAATCCACCAGTAATCGCCGGATGCCGGCGTCGGCCAATGCCACGTGCTGACTCCTTTCCGTCAGGTCGAATCTATCTATATCGAGCGGAGAGAAGGAGCCGAAAAACAACTTGTCGATTTTCACGGTGCGTACCGGCGCGGACACGATTCACCATAATGCCCGGGAAAATCCCCAAATACCCGTGACGGGTTTTCAGGAATCGCCCGCCGCGGGCCTGCCGGGCCTCCCGGGTTGAGAACGACGGGTTTCCTGCGCGATGCTGGTACGTCGGAAGAGTTCACTCGGGGGTCGGATGAGGTCGCTGCGAATCCTGCGCTGGCTGCCGTTCGTCGTCATGCTGGGTGTCGCGCTCACCGACCTGCTGGCCGGCGAGAACCTCGTCTTCCTGCCGCTCCTCACCCTCGGCCCCGCGTTCGCCTCGGTGTCGGGCGGCGTACGGCGCACCGCGGCCGTCGGGGCGGCGGCGCTGGCCCTGTGCGTGCCGATGGCCGTCTACAACGACCTGCTGTTCACGTTCGAGAACAATCTCACGGTCGTCGGCATCCTGGGGGTGACGGCGGCGAGCATGCTGGCCAGCCGCCTGCGCCTGCAACGCGAGCGCGAGCTGGCCAGCGTCCGGCAGGTCGCGGAGGCCGCGCAGCGCGTCCTGCTCCGCCCGGTGCCCCGGCGCGCGGGCGACCTGCGGGTGGCGCTCTCCTACACCTCCGCGGCGGCCGAGGCCCAGATCGGCGGCGACCTGTACGAGATCGTCACCACCCCGCACGGCGTGCGGCTGCTGATCGGGGACGTGCAGGGCAAGGGGCTGGCGGCGGTCGAGACGGCGGCGTGGGTGCTGGGGGCGTTCCGGGAGGCGGCCTACGACGAGGCCGGCCTGGCCGACATCGGCGAACGGCTGGAGGCCAGCCTGACCCGGCACCTGGGCGGCGAGCAGTTCGTCACCGCGATCATCGCCGAGATCCACGAGACGGAGATGACCCTGGTGAACTTCGGGCACCCGGCTCCCCTCCTCATCCTCGGCGACGGCGGCCTGCACGCCGCCGACCCGCCCGACCCCGGCCTGCCCCTGGGGCTGGGCGCCCTGGAGCCGGCGGCGGTCAAGGC
The DNA here is from genome assembly GCF_024172165.1 of Nonomuraea thailandensis. Classification (GTDB taxonomy): domain Bacteria; phylum Actinomycetota; class Actinomycetes; order Streptosporangiales; family Streptosporangiaceae; genus Nonomuraea; species Nonomuraea thailandensis. The sequence goes on from NZ_JAMZEB010000002.1 coordinate 5,666,593, forward strand.
GCATCGGGTGCCGTTCGGGGGCGGGGATCGCATCCTGTTCTTCACCGACGGGGTCATCGAGGCGCGCGACAAGGGCGGGGAGTTCTACCCGCTGGAGGAGCGGGCCGGGTTGTTGCGGCGGGATGACCCGCAGGCGGGGCTGGACGCGTTGCGGGCCGACCTGGTCCAGCACGCGGGCGGGCCGCTGCTGGACGACGCGGCGATGTTGCTGCTGCACCGGCCGGAGGAATGACGTTCGGCGGCGCGTCGCGCATCTGGTCCCGCTGTCACCGGCGTCCGTGGTCAGTACCCCCGGGCCAGTTCCCTGGCCTGTCTCGTGACCGCATGGATCAGGGCCGGGTCGGCGGCCAGGGCCGGGTCGAGGCCGAAGGACACCGCGCGGGCGGCGTCCGGCAGCGGCCCGGAAGCGTCGGGGGCCGCGGCGTCCCGCGCGGGGGCGGCCTGGCGCAGGTGCAGCAGCCAGGCCGCGAGCACCCGGATCGCCCCGGCGGGGAGCGTGCCTCGCGCCCGCTCGGCTCGCAGCACCGGCAGGATGCGGACGGGCAGCTTCCGCGAGCCGTGCTCCGCGATCTTGGCGAGGGTGTGGCGGATCCTGGGGTTGGCGAAGCGGTCCAGCAGGGCGTTCCGGTACGCGGCCAGTTCGGGCTCGGGAAAGGCCAGGTGGCGGGAGGCCTCCGCCCACCATTGCGCCAGCCACGCCCGGCAGGCCGGATCGGCGACGGCCTCGGCGACCGTGGTGTGGCCGCGCAGCGTCCCGGCGTAGGCCAGCAGGGAGTGGCCGCCGTTCAGCAGCCACAGCTTGCGTTCCTCGTACGGGGCCGCGTCGGCGACGAAGCGGGCGCCGGCGTCGTCCCAGCGCGGACGGCCCGCGGGGAAGTCCCCGCACAGCACCCACTCGGAGTACGGCTCGGTGACGACCGGGGCGGCGTCGGCGCGGCCGGTGGCGCCGGCCACCAGGCCGGCGTCCTCCGGGGCCGGGTACGGGGTGATCCGGTCGACCATGGTGGTGACGTAGGAGGCGTCCGCGAGCCGCAGCCCCGCCGCGTGTGCCACCTCGTCGACCATGCGCCGGGTCAGCTCGCCGTTGCCCGGCAGGTTGTCGCAGGACACGATGGCCACCGGGCCTCCCCCGGCGAGCCGCCGCGCCGCCAGTCCGGCCGCCAGCCGCCCGGCCACGGTCCCAGCCACGGTCCCTGCCACGGTCCCTGCCACAGTTCCTGCCACGGTCCCTGCCACGAGGCCGGTGCCCGGGCCCGGGCCACGAGTGGCCGGTACGCCCGAGTAGCCCGCCTCGGTGACGGTCAGTGTGACCACGGCCAGCTCGGGCCGCCGCCAGTACGCCAGCCACTCCCCGTGCTCACCCCCGCCGTGCACCGCCGTGACGGAGCCGATCACCTCGAAGGCATCCCCGTCCGCACCCCGCGTGACCAGCGTGTAGACCCCGCCCTGAGCGGCCAGCCGCGTCACGAGACCCGTGCTGCGCCCGCTGAAGGCGGCGATGCCCCACCTGGAGGCGTCGGGGGCGTGTTCGGTGTACCAGGCCTGGTGCGCCCGGAAGAAGCCGCCGAGCCCGAGATGCAGCATGCGGACGGGCGCGGCGGGCCGGCCGCCGGCGGCTCGGGTCAGGGGCGGCGTCACGGTTCGGCGGGCCTTCGTGGCTGGAGCACGGGCGGCCGGCTCATGAGCCCGCCGGCACCAGCGGCACCGTCGTCGACTCGCGGACCACCAGGTGGCAGGGCCGGGCGTGCCGTCCAGGAGAGGGTGTGCCGTTGATGGCGGCCAGCAACATCTCGGCGGCCGTCCTGCCGAGCCCTTCCAGGTTCATGTCCACGCTGGTCAGCGGCGGCTGGCAGGCCTCCGCCATCACGTCCCAGTTGTCGTACCCGACCAGTGCCACCTCCTCCGGCACCCGCCGCCCGACCGCCCGCAGCGCGTCCGCGACGCCGCGCGCGATCTGGTCGCTGCCGCAGAACACGGCGTCGAACGAGGCCCCGCCCGTCAGCAGCATCCCCACGGCCTGCCGCCCCCACGCCTCGCTCCACGCCCCGAACAGCGGCGGCCCCGCCAGGCCGAGCCCCGCCTCGGCGAGCCGTTCGACGGCGGCGGCCGAGCGCGCGCGGGCCGAGTGGTGGTGCTCGGGCCCGGTCACGTGCGCCACCCTGGTGCGGCCGATGGCCAGCAGGTGCTCCACCGCCTTGCGCGCCCCGCCCTCCTCGTCGGGCACCACCGAGCAGTCGGCGGGGTCGGTCGAGCTGATGAAGGCGTAGACCACGGGCACGGGCGGCCTGGGCGTGATGGGCGTGCGGGCCTCCGTGCGCCGGCCGGTCACGATGATGCCGTCCACGCGCCGGCTGAGCAGCGTCTTGACGTGGTACTGCTCCCGGATCGGGTCGTCGCGCCCGTCGCACAGGAACACCGACATCTGCCCCGCTCCGAGCGCGTCCTCCGCGCCCATGAGCACCGGGATGCTGAACCGGCCGATCGTGTCGGTGGTGATCATGCCCACGGTGTACGTGCGCCCGGAGTGCAGGCTCCGCGCTCCCGCGTTCACCTCGAAGTTGAGCTGCCTGGCCGCCTCCCTGACCCGTGCCCGGGTCTCCTCGCGCAGGGATCCGCGCCCATTGAGCGCCTTGGAGGCCGTGCCCACCGACACCCCGGCGAGCGCCGCCACGTCGGTGATCGTGGCGTGACGCTCCGCTTTCCGCATGCTTTCCTCCGCTTGCCACCCCTCTTGCCCACGGCAACTCTACTCTCCGCTGATTCCGGCGGCAGGGTGCCGAAGGCACGAGGCAAACGCTTTCCTAGCTTTCCAGATCAGCGGGGCGGCGACGTCTCACGTGTCCGCCCGCAACGCGGGCGGCACGATCCGCTCGTACGCCGGCAGGTACTTGACCCGGCCGGCGGCCCGGTGCGACGGCCGTGCCGAACGAGCCCGCGAGGACCCGATGCTCTCCGGGATCCCGGTTCCCGTCCTGGCCGCCGCCACCACCGCGCTGAGCGTGGCCGCCCCTCCCGCGGCCGCCGTCGTCGAGCCGGCGGCGTGCGCGGACCTCAGCTTCACCGATTACTACCTCGGCCCCGAGGCCGCGAAGGACATGGACCGGGCCTTGCTGGCCGCCTGCGGCCTGCTGTGACTCTTCCGCCGGGTGGCGGCGGACCCCGGTGTCGTCAGCGGACCGGCAGCCCCGTGACGGCCCGGCCGATGATCAGGCGCTGGATCTCCGACGTGCCCTCGAAGATCGTGTAGATCTTGGCGTCCCGGTGGAACCGCTCCACCGGGTGCTCCCTGGTGTATCCCGCGCCGCCCAGGATCTGGATCGCCTGCTCCGACACCCAGACCGCCGTCTCCCCCGCCACCAGCTTCGACATCGAGCCCTCCGCCTGCTCGAACTGCCGGCCGTTGCGGGCCATCCACGCGGCCCGCCAGGTCAGCAGCCGGGCCACGTCCACCCGGGTGGCCATCTCGGCGAGCAGGAAGGCGATGGCCTGGTTCTCGCCGATCCTGCGGCCGAACTGCTCGCGTTCGCGGGCGTAGTCCCTGGCGTACTCGAAGGCCGCGCGGGCGATGCCCACCGCCATCGCGGCCACCGACGGGCGGGTGGTCTCGAACGTGCGCATCGCCGCCTGCTCGCCCGCCCGGCCGCCCTGGCGTACGCGCGCCAGCCTGGCCTCCAGCTTCTCCTTGCCTCCGAGCAGGCAGGAGCCGGGCACCCGGACGTCCTCCAGGACCACCTCGGCCGTGTGCGAGGCGCGGATGCCGTGCTTGCGGAACTTCTGCCCCATCGACAATCCCGGCGTGCCCGGCGGGATCACGAACGACGCCTGGCCCCTGGTGCCCAGCGACGGGTCGACGGAGGCGACGACGACGTGCACGTTCGCGATGCCGCCGTTCGTGGCCCAGGTCTTGACGCCGTTGAGCACCCAGTCGTCGCCGTCGGGGACGGCGCGGGTGCGGATGGCGCCGACGTCGGAGCCGGCGTCCGGCTCGGAGGCGCAGAAGGCGCCCAGTTTGACGTCGTTCTCCGTGCCGAACATCTGCGGCAGCCACTCCCCCATCTGCTCGGGGGTGCCGTTGGCGGACAGCGCCGCGGCGGCCAGGCCGGTGCCGGTGATCGACAGGCCGATGCCCGCGTCGCCCCAGAAGATCTCCTCGAACGCCACCGGCAGCGCCAGCCCGCTCTCCTCGAACCACTGGGTGGCGAAGAAGTCGAGGGAGTACAGCCCGATCTTGGCCGCCTCCTGGATGACCGGCCAGGGGGTTTCCTCGCGTTCGTCCCATTCGGCGCCCGCGGGGCGGATCACGTCGCGGGCGAAGGCGTGCACCCAGTCACGCACCTGAACCACGTCGTCGCTCGGCTCCGGGCAGAACCCCGCCATGTACCCCCCCCTCAAGTTACCGGTGGTAACACCTTACCGGCCGGTAGCGCGCCATCGGAATGCCCAGGCGTCTGTGAAGTTCCTGCGCGGCGCCTCACCGCACTGGGGAGGCGACCGGCCGCGGCTGCTCGGCTGATCGCCTTCCGGCCGTCCACGTGGAGATCAGGACGAACACGGCGGCCAGCGCCATGCCGGTCGCGAGGCCGTACATGAGCGGGGTGAGACCTCCGGAAGCGGCGGCCACCTGCGGGCCGACGCTGCCGCCGATCGCGAGCGCGGTGGAGAACAGCGCCAGCGCCGTGCCCCGGGCCCGGCCCGCCTCCGCCGAGATCGACTCGTTCATGCTGGGCAGGCCGCCGGTGATGGCGGCGACGTACAGGGCGAGCAGGAGCACCAGGACGGCGGTGCCGGTGAGGCCGATGACGGCGAGCGCGAGCGCGGCGACCGCCAGGAACACGACCGCCCTGGTGGTCATGCGGATCCTGGCCAGCCACGGCATCAGGAGCGGCATCAGGACGATCGACGGCAGCCCCGCCGCACGCAGCGCGAGCAGTTCGGCGGGCGAGCTGCCGCCGTAGATCTGCAGGCCGGTGTACACGGCCACGAAGCCGGCCATCAGCATGACCGTGGCCAGGTAGCGCAGGCTCAGCACCCGGTGGAACAGCAGGCCGGGCAGCGGCCGGTAGGCGGACAGCAGGGATCCTGCGGCCAGACGCCGGAGGGGCGGGTCGGGCAGCATGACCGCGCGCACGCCCAGCGCGGCGAGCACGAACCCCGCCGCCGAGAGCCCGAACATGCCGCGCCAGCCGATCACGTCCACCAGAAGCTGGGCGGCGACCTGCAGCAACACGGCGGAGGCGAGGAACGCGCCGGTCACCGCCGCGATGGCGACCACGCGGCGGCGCGGCTCCAGCCGCTCCCCCAGGTACGCCATCCCTGCGGGCGGGAACATCGCCACCGCCACGCCCTGCACCGCCCGCAGGCCGAGCGCCACCTCGGGCGACGGGCTCAACGCGACCAGCGCCGTCGTCAGGGCGGCCAGCGGCAATCCGATCATCAGCAGCCTGCGGCGGCCGTACCGGTCGGAAAGCGGGCCGAACACCAGGAAACCGATGCCGTAGCCGATGCCGAACGCGGTCACCAGCCAGGTCAGCCCGCCGGCCGAGGATCCCCAGCCGCCGGCCATGTCGTGCAAGAGGGGGATCACGACGTACAACTGGCCGCTGACCAGGATCGCGGTCAGCGTGAACGCCGTCATCGTGGCGGCGAACGGGGCGGTGGCCGGGGACGGGGGCCGTAGCCGCGGGGCGGGGGAAACGGTGAGTGTCATGGGTCGGGACGCTAACCAACCAACCAGTTGGATGTCAACTGGATAGTTGGTTTGCAACCAACCAGTTGGTGGCTAGGATGTCGTCATGACACCGAAGGTCTCGACCGCCGCCACCCGCGCCGCCCTGCTGGAGGCCGCGCGGGAGGAGTTCGCCGCGTACGGGGTGGCGGGCGCGCGCGTGGATCGCATCGCCGAGCGCGCCGGCGTCAACAAGGAGCGCATCTACGGGCACTTCGGCAGCAAGGAGAAGCTGTTCGACGCGGTCATCACGGAGGCGCTCGACGATCTGACGGCCCAGATCGCCCTGCCCGGGGCCGATCCCGTCGACTACGTGGCCAAGCTGACCGACTACTACCACTCGCATCCCGACCTGGTGCGGCTGCTGATGTGGGAGGCGCTCAACTACCGGGGCCAGGAGCTGCTGGAGGGCCAGGAGGCCCGGGTGGAGCGCTGCGGCCGCAAGACGGCCTCGCTGGCGGAGGGCCGGGGTGAGAAGGAGCCGTCGGCGGAGACTGCCCGGATGTTGTTCATGCTGACGGGGCTGGCGTTGTTCCCGTCGATGATGCCGCAGCTCGCGCGGATCATCCTGCGGGGCGCGGCCGACGACCACGAGGGCATGCGCGACCAGATCGCCGCCTTCGTCACCGCCGCCCTCAAGTAGCTCCCCGATCCGCTGCGGCTCGCGCCGGGACAGGGCCGCTTCCGGCGAACCGTGTCACCGCCGGCACGCGATGATCAGCCAGGCGCGGGAGTGGGACCACACGCCTCCGCCGGTGTCACGGGCGTCCAGCGCCCGCGCCGCCGCCGCCTGACGGGGTGCGGATCGGTGGTCAGCCGGCCATCGTGATCATCGGGGGGCGCTCGCCGATCCCGACGTCGCGGATCAGGACATCGTGCCCGTCCTGGCCCCGGCGGAACTGGGCCAGCCGCACCGACGGCTCGTGGAACGCCTGGATCTTGCCCTGGCGCTCCAGCCGGGACCAGGCGGCGAGCATGATCTGCCCCGCCATCCCGCCCAGCGCCTCCGTGGACTGCGGCGCGTGCTCCCGCGACCCGAGGTCCACCTGGGCGAACGCGTCCAGCCCCGCCAGCTCCAGCAGGTCGATCAGGAGCCCCAGCTCGACCCCGTACCCGGTGACGAAGGGCACCCGCTCCAGGGCCGAGCGCCGCCCGGCGTACTCCCCCGCCAGGGGTTGCACGAAACCCGCCAGCTCGGGCCAGTGCAGGTTGATCAGCGGCCGGGCCACGAGCTCCGTGACGCGCCCGCCGCCGTTGCCGGCCCCGTTCAGCGGCCGGTCATAACACCCCTTGGTGTACGCCACGGTCGGGTCGCCCAACAGGGGCCCTAGCACCCCAAGCACCAAAGAAGCCCGAAAATTCCGGATATCGGCGTCGACGAACACCAGCACGTCACCCGACGTGACCGCCAGCGACTTCCACAACGCCTCACCCTTGCCGTCGAGCGGCTTGAGCTGGGGCAGGATCTCGTCCTGGGCGTGCACCCTGGCCCCCGCCCGGGCCGCCACCAGCGCCGTGTCGTCGGTGGAACGCGAGTCGATGACCACGAGCTCGTCCACGAGGGCGCCCAGCTCCCGCCGGATCACGCCGACGATCTCCCCGATGGTCTCCCGCTCGTCGCGAGCCGGGAGCACCACGCTGACCGTGGTCTCCCCCTTGGCCGCCATCAGGTCCCGCAGCGGCCAGTCCCCGGCGGACGAAGTACGGCGCCGCAACCAGCCATGTACTTCGGGCAGCATGCGACACCACCCCCGAATCCCCACATATCAGCCTCTATACGGTGTTGTACCCCGGCCCCGCGCTCACCTGCCTAAATGCACCCTCGCCGAGTCCTGCCCACCGATCGCCGCTCCTCACCGATCGCGAGCAGCCCGCCGATCGCCGCCGCTTCGCGCGCCCCGGAGGCCGCCGCCGCTCACCAGCCCAGCTCGTCGCAGCCCCGGTGGTCGGCCGGCTCGACCTGGAGGGTGGCGTGCGCGACGCCGTGCCGGTGGCGCAGGAGATCGCGAGCCTGGTCCAGGACGGCGTGGTTGTCGCCGTGGTCGCCGGTGACGAGGTGGGCGGTGGCCACGTTCATGCCGGAGGTCAGCGTCCACAGATGCAGGTCGTGCACGTCGCGTACGCCCTCGATGGCCGCCAGGTCCTTCGCCACGGCGGCGGCGTCGACGCCCTCGGGCACGTGCTGCCCCAGCACCGCGAAGACCTGCCGGCCGAGCGAGACCGCCCGCACGGCGACGAAGACGCCGATGGCCAGCGCGATGACCGTGTCCCAGAGCGCCTGCCCGGTGGACGCGACCAGCCAGCCGGCCACGATAACGCCGACCGAGCCGGCGGTGTCGGCCACGACCTCCAGGTAGGCGCCCTTGACGTTCAGGCTCTCGCCCGCGCCGGAGCGCAGCATCAGCAGCGCGATCAGGTTGACCACCAGGCCGATGGCGCCCACGACGAGCATCGGCCCCGAGGAGACCTCGGCGGGCCCGCCGATCCGGCCGATCGCCTCCAGCACGACGTACAGCGCGACGCCGAGCATCAGCACCACGGCCAGCAGCGACGCGAACACCTCGGCCCGGTAGGAGCCGTAGCTGCGCCGGCCCGTGGTGTCGGGGCGCACGGCGATCCTCGTGGCGACCAGCGCCGCGCCGAGCGTGACCACGTCGGCGGCCATGTGCCCGGCGTCCGACAGCAGCGACAGCGAGCCCGACACCAGGCCGAAGACCAGCTCCACCACGAAGAAGACGCCGATCAGCACGAACGAGACCGCCAGCCGCCAGCGGTGGCGGCTGCCCGCGTGCCCGTGGCCGTGCCCGGCGCCCATCAGGCGTTCCCGTCGCGTTCGGGGTGCAGCGCCTCGGTGTGCTCGGTGTGGGCCAGCGCGAGGTCGAGCAGCATGCGGACGTGCGGGTCCTCCAGCCGGTAGAAGGCCATCCGGCCGGAGCGGCGCGCGGCCACGATGCGGTGGGCGCGCAGCAGGCGCAGCGCGTGGGAGACGGCCGACTCGCTCTGACCGGTCACCGCCGCCAGGTCGCACACGCACAACTCGCCGTCCAGCAGGGCCACCAGCAACCGCAACCGGTTCGGGTCGGACAGCAGCCCGAAGACGTCGGCCGTGTCGGCCAGGTCCTCGGCGGGCGGCATCCGCTCCGACACCGCGGTGACCCGCTCGGCGTCGACCACCCGGGTGGTACAACTGTCCATCGCCAGAACCTGGTTATCTGAAGAGGTATTCATATGTACAACGATAGGGCCTCACGGTGACGGGCTGTCAAGGTTCACGCCCGCGCGTCGGGAGGCACGGTCACGAGGTGCACGCCCCGGGACTTGAAGGGCTCCAGCGCCTCGGCGGTGGCGGCCGTGTCGGTCACCAGGGTCCAGGAGTCGGACATGCGCGCCCAGGCGTGGAAGGGCCTGCGCCCCAGCTTGGCGGCGTGCACGAGCAGGTAGACGTGGCGGGAGCGCTCCATCATCAGCTCCTTCATGCGCGTCTGCTGCAGGCTGGCCTCGCAGATGCCGTCCTCCGCCGTCACCCCGTCGGCCCCCAGGAAGACCCGGTCGAACGTCATCCGGCTCAGCGCCGCCTCCGCGAGCGGGCCGACGAAGCCCTGGCTCACCTGCCTGAGCGTGCCGCCCAGGCACTCCACGTGCACGCCCGTGGCGCCGACCAGCTCCTGCAGCGCGTTCAGGCCCGTGGTGGCGACCGTGAGGTCCGCCGCCTGGCGCAGCTCGTGCGCCAGGGCGCCGGTGGTCGAGCCGGCGTCGAGCAGGATCGTCTCGCCGGGGCGGATCTGCGCGGCGGCCCAGGCCGCGATGGCCCGCTTGGCCTCGAACGCCTCCCCGACGCGCTGCCGCAGCGACGCCTCCGGGTGGGTGACCACCGCCATCGCGCCGCCGTACGTGCGTGCCAGCAGGCCCGCCGCCTTCAGATGAGCCAGGTCGCGGCGGATCGTGGAGGCGGTCACCCCGAGCTGGGCCGACAGCTCCTCGACGCTGGCCAGCCCGGTGGTGGTGGCCAGGCGGACGATCTCGTCACGGCGTACCTGTGCTGCGCGGCCCATCGACGGCCCCTCTCCCTCACACGCCCTGCGCGGACGACAGCTCGGCCGCCTGGCGGAGCGCCTCGATCATGCTACCCGCGTCGGCCACGCCCTTCCCCGCGATGTCGAACGCCGTGCCGTGGTCGACCGACGTCCTGATCACCGGCAGCCCGACCGTGATGTTGACGCCCGCCTCCAGGCCCAGGATCTTGACGGGGCCGTGGCCCTGGTCGTGGTACATGGCCACGATGAGGTCGTAGTCGCCGCGGCCGGCCAGGAAGAACGCCGTGTCGGCCGGGAGCGGGCCGTGCACGTCCATGCCCTCGGCGCGCAGCCGCTCGACCGCCGGGACGACCTTCTCCTCCTCCTCGCCGTACCCGAACAGGCCGTTCTCGCCCGCGTGCGGGTTGATGCCGCACACGCCGATCCTGGGACGGCCGAGGCCGGAGCCGCGCATGGCGGCGTGGCCGCGCCGGATCGTCCGCTCCACCAGGCCGGGCTCGATGCGGGCGACCGCGTCGATCAGGCCGAGGTGGGTGGTGACGTGGATGACCTTCACCTTGTGGGTGGAGAGCATCATCGACACCTCCTCCGTGCCGGTCAGGTGCGCGAGCAGCTCGGTGTGGCCCGGGTAGACGTGGCCGGCGGCGTGCAGGGCCTCCTTGTTCAGCGGGGCCGTGCAGATGGCCTGGACCTGGCCGAACATCGCCAGCTCCGCGGCCAGCCGTACGTACGCGTAGGCCGCGCCGCCGGCGACCGCCGACACCTGACCCCACGGCAGGTCCTCGGGGAGCAGGCCGGGGTCGATGACGTTCACGCGGCCCGGCTCGAACACGGCCTCGGCGACGCCGTCCACGGTGACCACCTCCGGCCGTACGCCGAGGCAGGCGGCGGCCCTGCGCAGGCGTCCCGCGTCACCGATGACGACCGGGCGGCAGAACGCGGCGGTCTCGGGGGCGAGCAGGGCGCCGACGACGACCTCCGGGCCTACGCCGGAGCCGTCCCCCATGGTGAGGGCGATGAGAGGTGTGCTCATGTCAGCCTTTCGGGTGCGAGATGGGCGGCTATGCGCAGGAGACTGTCGCGGTCGCCGAAGCTGCCCGGCCTGGTGACGACCGAGCGGCCCTGCGGGGTGTGGCAGTGGACGGCGCCGTGGTGGATCTGGCCCACAGGGGTCAGCTCGCGCACCTGGAGCGTGTCGAGAACCCGCCGGGCCGTCTCGCCGCCGGTCAGGACCAGGTCGGGGGCGGGGGTGTGGCCGGTGAGCGCGGCGCCGACGAGCTCGGCGAGCGTGGCCGCGGCGGTGGGCGGGGCCTGACCGCTGATCGTGAGCACGGCGAGCGCGGCGGACGTGCGCAGGGCTTCGCGCAGGCGCTGCGCGAAGTGCGCACGGTGGGCGGGGGTGGTGTGGAGGTCCCTGGCGGCGTCGAGGGTGATCGGCCGGGCGCCGTACGAGAGGAGCAGGCGCGCCTGCTCGGCCGCCCCCGGCTCGGCGGTGCCGACGACGACCAGGAGGGGGCGGTTGCTGGTGCCGCGTGCGGGTACGTCCGGAAAGCCGCTGCAAGCGGGGGTTGTGTCCAGGAAGCGGCCGAGGGCGGAGGCGAGGCCGCCCGCGCCGACGAAGCGGGTGCGGTGGTCGGCCGCCATGGCCGCGCTGACGATCTCGTCGAGGTCGGAGTCCGTTTCCGCGTCGCACACGGCGATCCGCCCGGCGGTCTGCGACAGTGCCCGCGCGAGGGTGTCGCGGCCGGCGCGGACCGCTTCGAGCGGCACGAGCGCGGACGGCACGCCGCCCAGGGCCTCGGTGATGGAGGCCGGTGCGGGGCGGGGCTCCACCTGCCAGGCGCGCGTTTCGCGCAAGGACAGGCCGCCGAGGTACGGGACGCCGCCGACGGTGACGCGGCCGGCGGCCGGTAACGCCGGGGCGAACACGACGAGCGCGGGGGCGGGCGGGTGCGATGCCCGCGTGGGGAGGGCCGCGGAGGTGTCACGAACAGCGGCCTCGCCATCAGTGGCGGCGCGGGGTGTGGCCGCGTGAAGGGTCGCGGCGGCCATGGCGGCCAGGTTGCCGCGGAGCAACGAGTCGATCTTGACGAGGACGCGGCGTCCGCCCGCGTGCCGCAGCGCCTGCCGTACCAGCTCCCCCGCCTCGTCCCGATACCGGCAGTCGAGATCGGCGGCCAGCACCGGCGTCGTGAACGCGTACGGCGGCCCGGAGAGCGCGATTCGCGCACGACGGGCGGGCGACATGAGCACTGCTGCCGTCTCCGCCGCCCCCGAGAGGTCGTCGGCCAGGACGAACACGGATGCCGTTCCCACGCCCACCCCTCCAGCCTCATGGAATTGCGCAAGACGCGCGGCAAGTATTGCACGGAACGCGCACGTTCTGCCACAGTGGTCGGCGAGTGACCCGGGACGCCTCCCCGCACCCCCGGGAACGTGAGAGGAGCCCTCGATGAGCGCCGAGCCCGTGCTCGGGACCATGACCTTCGGCGACACCGTGGACGCGGACACGGCGGGGCGCATGCTGGACCTCGCGCTCGACGCGGGCGTCACCGGCGTGGACACCGCCAACGGCTACGCGGGCGGCGCCGGCGAGGAGATCCTGGGCAAGCTGCTGCGCGGCCGCAGGCACCGGGTCGTGCTGGCGACCAAGGCGGGCATCCCGCACCCGGACGCCGCCGGGCACGCGCCCCTCTCCCCCGCCGGGCTGCGGCTGTCGCTGGAGGGCAGCCTGCGGCGGCTCGGCACGGACCACGTGGAGCTGTTCTACCTGCACCAGCCCGACCGGGCCACGCCGCTGGAGTCCACGCTGGCCACGGTCGCGGAGCTGATGGCGGAGGGCAAGATCGGCGGCCTGGGCGTGTCGAACTACGCGGCCTGGCAGATCGCCGGGATGAGCCCGCGCCCGGTGGTCGCCCAGCAGCTCTACAACCTGCTGGCGCGGCGGGTCGAGGACGAGTACGCCGAGTTCGCCGTCACCTCCGGGCTGCGCACCATGGTCTACAACCCGCTCGGCGGCGGCCTGCTGACCGGCCGGCACCGCTTCGACCAGGCTCCGGGGACCGGCCGGTTCGGCGACTCGCGGCTGGCGGCGATGTACCGGCAGCGGTACTGGGACGCCGAGTTGTTCAAGGGCGTCGAGGCGCTCGGCGCGATCGCGCTGGAGGCCGGGCTCCCCCTGGCCGAGCTGTCGCTGCGCTGGCTGCTCGGCAAGCCGATGGTGAGCGCGGTGCTGCTCGGCGCCTCGGGTGCCGGCCACCTGCGAGCGAACCTGGCCGCGCTGGCCGCCGGCCCGCTCCCCGCCGAGGTCGCCGCCGCCTGCGACGCCGTGGGCGACGCGTTGCGCGGCCCGATGCCCGCCTACAACCGATGAGGCCCCAGACGCGCCGTGGGCCCCGGACCCCATAAGGCCAAAGGCCCCGTGAGCCCCGGACGCCACCAGACCCAGACACCGTGCGCCCCAGACGCAGTGGAAGCCTCAGGCGCCGCGGAGTCCCGCACGCCGTTGACCCCGGACGCCACACGCGATGAAGCCCGGAAACGATTCAGCCCGGAAGCGATGAAGCCCCGGAAGCGAGGAGACGAGAGCCGATGACCGCAGCCGAGTTCGCCGCCAAGATCCGTGATCGCGAGCAGTGTGTGGGCTACTGGGTGGTGCTCGACGCGCCCATCGCCACCGAGCGCCTGGCCAGACTGGGGTACGACTACGTCGCGCTGGACGGCCAGCACGGCCTGATCGGCAACGCCGGGTTGCTGAGCAACCTCATGGCCATCGACGCCGGCGGCCGGTCGGTCGGGCTGGTCCGGGTCGAGTCGGCGGAGCCGGCGGCCATCGGCAGGGCGCTCGACTTCGGCGCGGGCGGCGTGATCGTGCCGCTGATCGACACCGCCGAGGACGCGGCCCGCGCGGTGTCGGCCGCCCGCTACCCGGCCGGGGGGCGCCGCTCGTACGGGCCCATGCGCTCCATGCTGCGCATCGGCCCGACGCCGGCGGAGGCCGACGAGAGCGTGCTGGTCCTGGCCATGATCGAGACGCCTGACGGGCTGGCCAACCTCGACGAGATCTGCGCCGTGCCGGGCCTGGACGGCGTGTACGTCGGCCCCTCCGACCTGTGCCTGGCCGTCGGCGGCAGATTCCCGAACGATCCCGAGGTGGCGGACGTCTTCGAGGCGGCGCTGGAGCGGGTCCGCACGGCCGCCGCGCGGGCGGGCATCGCGGCCGGCATCCACAACCCCACCGGCGAGCAGGCCGCCCGCCGCCTGGCCGAGGGCTTCACGTTCGCCACGGTCGCCTCGGACCTCGTTCACCTGGAGCAGGCCGCCGCCGCGCACCTCAAGGCCGTCCGGGGCGGGTAGGCAGATCTTGGCACGGTCCCCCGCGCAAAAGCTGTTGATCGCGGAGAGGACGGCAGGTAGCGTCATCGCCCGGAGACGATCAAGTGTTCTAGTCGTCGCCGGAGATTCCTGTCGATCGGGAGATATCGCATGCGAAATCGAACAGCAGGTGTCTTAGCCGTCCCCCTCCTCGCCTCCCTCCTCGTGGCCGCGCCGTCTCCGGCCGGCGCCTACAGCGTGGCCACGCGACCGCTGGCCGCCACGCAGGCGGCGGCCGTCGAGGCCGCGTCGTTCTGGCTGGGCAACGGCGGCGCGAACCTGGCCGCCGCCACCCCGTACGGCGTCCAGACCGCCGTCGAGAAGATCGCCACCCGCGGCGAAACCACGCCCGGCACCAAGCCCGGCACCATCCCGCCGTCACTGCCCACCACGACCACCACAGCCAGGACCGCCACCCCCGCCACCACCACCGCGGACCAGACCGCCACGTCCACCGCGACCAGCGCGGGCGAAACCGCCACGCCCGCCACCACCGCCGCGGACCAGACCGCCACGACCACCGCGGGGAAGCCCGTCACGCCCACCACCCTGGGCAAGGTGTTCTTCGTCGGCGCCGACGGACAGCCGCACTGGTGCACGGGCACCGCCATGCAGTCGCAGTACCGCAACGTCGTGGCCACCGCGGCGCACTGCGTGTACGACACCCAGCGCAACGGCTACACGCTCGGCACCTGGGTCTTCGTGCCGGGCTACACCGGCGCCGGCGCCCCGGCGGGTCTCTACGTGGGCAAGCAGCTGTTCGGCCACTACGACTTCGACGTCTACCGCGACTACGACCGCGACTACGCGTTCGTCACCGTCTACGAGGGCGTCGTCACCACCGCCACCGGCGACCTGGCCAACTTCGGCAGGCTGGGCGACAACGTCGGCGGGCAGGGCCTGGCCTGGAACCAGCCGCAGGTGGACGCGAGGATCGACGTCTTCGGCTACCCGGCCGGCCAGCACCCCGACGGCAGCAGGCCGTACCCGGGCGAGACCCTGGAGACCTCCAGCGGGCGCACCGCCACCGCCGTGGTGCCCAGCATCAAGGGCGAGGAGCTGCTCGCCGTCGGCTCCCCGTTCACCGGGGAAGGCGCCCTCGGCTCCTCCTGGTTGTCGCGCTACGACAAGGCCGCCGGCATGGGCTACCTCAACGGCCTGACCATCAGCGTCGCCGACACCGACGCCGACCTGCGCTACGACACGAGCCTGTCACCGTACTTCGACGGCGAGACGCAGGCCGTCCACGCCGCCGCGGCGCGTCATGGAGCGGCGCGGTCATCCCGGGGTAACCGGGCCTTTCAGCCACCGCCGGGATCCGGCGGTGGCTTCTCCTTTTGTCGCGCACGGCACGCGATCGTTTTCCCGGCGGAAATCCGCATGGCGCAATTCGCCCTTTCACCCGGTCTTCCGGGAATGCTAAATTGGAGAAGCTCTTGAAGGCAGCCTCAAGGCGTCGATCAATGGCGCGCTGGAAAGGTGGGTGACATGGCTTCGGCGCCCATCGGCATTCCCTTGGCCTGGAATCATCGTCTGCGGGTTCTCACCTTCGCCTGCTCTTTCGTCTTCGCCCTCTGCGCTCTTCTCCAGGGCTGGCTGGTCATCAACGACGAGACGGTAGAGGTCGCGTTACGCCTGGCCGGCAGGACAGCGGCGGAGGCGTCGGCCGAAGCGCCGGGTTTCGTGGCCCAGTTTCGCGCCGTCCTCGCGTACTACGCGGCGGGAAACTCCCTGGGCATGCTGGCGCTCCGCGGCGCGGCGTGGACATTCTGGGTCACTCTCCTGATCAATCTCACCCAGATTACCGGCCCGCTGGGATTGATTCCCGCCCACGTGTATCGGGCGGCATTTCACCTCCACGGGCCGGCCGGATTGTTGCCCACGATCGTTCTCAGCGGCGGAGCGCTTATTCTGAGTGTCACGCTCATCTCCCGCATCATTCCCTGCCGAGAAATATGGGCCGAGCTGAGAGCCGCCGCCAGGACGCATGGATGAGCGCCGCGGCTCACGGCGCCAGCGGCTGCGCCGGCTGGTCGCCACCGCTCGCCGCCGTCGCGAGGGCCTGCGAGCGGGGATCGCGCCGGGCCGGGACGGCGGGGACGAGCCAGGCCGCCACCGCCGCCACCGCCAGGATCGCGGCCCCCGCCCACAGCGACGCGCGCAGGCCGGAGACGAAGAGCGCCGGCGTGCCGTAGCCGCCGCCGGCCGCGAACACCCCGGCCAGCACGGCCACGCCCAGCACGATCCCGATCTGCCGCATCGCGTTGTTCACGCCGGCGGCCAGCCCCTCCTCCGCGGGCGCGACGAAGTCGAGCGGCTGCCGGGCCGCCACCGCGTAGAACAGGCCCATGCCGGCCCCGGCCACGACCATGCCGGGCCACAGCAGCGCGTACGGCACGGCCGGCGCCACCACGACGGCGAAGCAGGCCAGCGCCGCCCCCTGCAGAACCGCGCTGGCCACCATCAGCCGCCTGACCCCGAGCCGCTCACCGAACACGCCGGCGAGCGGGGCGACCACGGCGGGCAGCAACGTCCACGGTAACGTCCGCACGCCCGCGTCGAGCGGCCCGTAGGCCAGCACGAGCTGCAGGAACTGGGTCAGCAGGAACACCGCGCCCAGCATGCCGCCCTGCACCAGGGTGGAGACGACGTTGGACAGCGTGAACCCGCGGCTGCGGAACAGTCGAGGCGGCAGGACGGGCTCGGCGGCCACGCGCTCCCACCACACGAACGCCACCAGGACGGCCGCGCCGGCCACGATCGGCGGCAGCACCTGGACGTGCGACCAGCCGAGTGTGACGCTGCGGATCAGCCCGAACACCACCCCGAACAGCCCCGCCATCATGAGCAGGATGCCCCGCACGTCGAGCCGCCGCCGCACCCGCCCGCCCTCGGCGAGCAGCAGCGCGGCCAGCGGCACGAGGACCAGCCCCACCGGCACGTTGATCCAGAACACGGCCTGCCACGACCCGTACTGGACCACGGCGCCGCCGATCCAGGGCCCGAGCGCGATGCCGAGCCCCACCATGCCGCCGAGGCCGGCGATCGCGGCGCCGCGCCGCTCCGGCCGCGTGGCGCTCACCAGGAGCGTCAGCGCCAGCGGAATGATCATGGCGGTGCCGAGCCCCTGGATCGCCCGGGCGAGCACGAGCAGGCCGATGGAGCCCGCCATCGCGGCCGCCGCGGACGACGCGGTGAACAGCACGAGGCCCAGGACGAACACGCGCTTCCTGCCGAACCTGTCACCCAGCGCGGCGGCGGTCAGCAGGAAGACGGCGTAGCAGAGCGTGAAGACGTTGACCGTCCACTCCATGCTCTCCAGCGATGCGCCGAACTGCTCCCGGATCGTGGGCAGGGCCGTGGTGACGACGAGAGTGTCGAGCGCCGCCATGAAGCTGGCGACCCCCGCGATCAGGAACGTGCGCAACTGCATCGCGGCCTCCCTGAATATGGATAGCTAAGCTTACCACTATCATCCATTCGCGGCAGACCAGGGATAGGTCGCGGATTCGCCGAGCGCCTTGTACTTGTTGACCGCGTCGATCCGCGACACGGCGCCCAGCTTGTGGAAGATGTTGCGCAGATGCCGCTTGACGGTCCCCTCCGTCACCGACAGGTGCGTGGCGATCTGACGGTTGCTCATGGCGGCCGCCACGAGCGCGATGACCTCCTTCTCCCGCCTCGACAGCGGGCCCGCGTGGTCGGCGTCCAGGTTGGCGATCGTGCCGTGCGGGACCGTCAGCGTCACCTGCTCGCCGGCCCCCGCCACGCTTCGCAGTGATGCCACCAGATCCCGCCTCGTGATGCCCTTGTGCAGGTAGCAGCGCACCCCCGCCCTGATCATCTCCTGCACGATCCGGGCGTCGTCGTACATGCTCAGCACCGCCACGACCGAGCGCGGCGAGGCCTCCCGCAGCCGCCGCACGGCCCCGCCCGGGCTGCCGTGCGGCTTGTCGATGTCGATCAGTACGATGTCCGGCCTGGTCCTGGCGATCAGCGCGACGGACGACTCGAAGTCCGCCGAGTCGGCCAGCACGCAGAAGTCGTCCTCCGCCAGCAGCACCTCTCCCAGGACCTCACGCAGCAGCGTGTGCTCGTCCACGATCACGATCCTGATGCCCGCCGGCCTGGGGAACCCCCCGTTCCATCCATGCGCTAACGATGGAGATTTCGTTCCCATTGCCCGTTCAGCCCACCGTTCCACAATTGGCAATTTGACTCAACGCGCCAGCTTCACAATGAAAGAATAGCCAAATAGCCATCGGCGAGGCAATACTTCGAATGCCATTCCAATATGAAGATTGTCGATATCTATATGTCCTCGGTGTTTCCAATCATCAAAGAGAGCCCGTCCACCTGCCCACCAGGTGGACGAGCTCAATTCGGACCTAGTTCCGGACAGCCGAATCAGGGACGTTGACCGGTGGCGTCAGCGGGACGACGCTCTGCTCGGGCTCGGGCATTCCGTGCCGCTCCCACCACCGGGCGAGCGGCCGCGGCGACCACCACGCCCAGCGGCCGAGCAGTTTCATGGACGCCGGGACGAGCAGCCCGCGCACCACGGTGGCGTCGACGACGAGCGCCACCACCACGCCGACGCCGATCATCTTCAGCACGGTGACGTTCGTGATGACGAAGGCGCCCACCACCACGCCCAGCAGCAGCGCGGCGGCCGTCACGATGCGGGCGGTGTGCTGCACGCCGACCGCCACGGACTCCACCGGGTCACGCGAGACCAGGTAGTGCTCGCGGATCCTGGCCAGCATGAAGACCTCGTAGTCCATGGCCAGGCCGAACGCGATGGCCGCGATCATGACGGGCATGTTGGCGTCGATGAACCCGGGCGCGGTGAACCCGAGCAGCCCCGACAGGAACCCGTCCTGGAAGATCAGCACCATCGCGCCGAACGCGGCCGACAGCGACAGCAGGTTCATCAGCACGGTCTTGACGGGCAGGGTGACCGAGCCGAACGCCAGGAACAGCACCACGAACGTGACCACCGAGGTGATGAGCAGCATCCACGGCAGCCCGTTCGCGATCATGGTCAGCATGTCGACGATCGCCGCCGGCCGGTTGGCGAACAGCGCCGTCGCACCCGGCGGCGGCGGCTCGGCGCGCAGCTTGGTCACGACGTCCCTGATCTCCTGCCCGTAGGGCGACAGGGAGTAGCCCAGGGTGATCCGGGCCAGATCGCCCTCGGTGCCCGTCACCTCGGCGCGATCGACGCCCTCGATCCGGTCGAGCCGCTGGGCGAACGCGTCGAGCTGGGCCTTGGCCTCCGGCGTGTCCGCCGGGCCGGGCATGCGGACGACCGTGCTGATCACCTTGGTCGGGTCGTACGGGAACTCCTCGGCGAGCTGCCTGGTCACCACGACGCTGTCGGTGTCGGCGGGCAGCGCCCACTCGGCCGGGCGGGTCCAGACCGCGCCCAGCAGCGGGACGCCGAGCGCGCCCAGTGCGAGGGTGATGCCCAGCACGACCGTGACCGGGCGCCGCATGACGCCGTGCGCCGTGCGGTACCACCTCGTGCCCTCGGCCTCGGGGCGGCGCCGCCCGAGCAGCGGGATGCGCAGCGAGTCGATGCGGCGCCCGGCCACCCGCAGCAGCGCGGGCAGCACGGTGAGCGCGCTGATCACGGCGAACAGCACGACGCTCACCCCGGCGTAGGCCAGCGAGGTCAGGAACCGGGACGGGAAGACGATCAGGCCGCCCAGGGTGACCGCGACCGTGATGCCGGAGACGGCGACGGTGCGCCCGGCCGTGGCGGTCGCGCGTACGACGGCGTCCTCGACCTCGCGCCCGGCGGCGAGCTCCTCCCTGAACCTGTTGACGATGAGCAGCGCGTAGTCGGTCGCCAGGCCCAGCCCTAAGATCACCACCACGTTGATCGCGGCGGTGGACAGGTCGACCAGCCCGCCCACGACGCGCAGCACCACCAGCGACCCGACCGCCACCAGGACGGCGATGGCCAGCGGCAGCGCCGCGGCGACGAGGCTGCGGAAGACCACCAGGAGCAAGATGATCAGCAGCGGGAAGGACAGCAGCTCGGCCCGGGCCAGGTCGCGGTTGCTGATCGCGTTGAACTGCTGGCCCACCGCGGTCAGCCCGCCGAAGCGCTCGGTGAGATCGGGGGCGTCGAACAGCGGCAGGATCTTGTTGTAGACGACGACCTGCTCCTCCTCGACGGCGCCGGGGAGCTGCAGGGCGAGGTAGGTCTTGTGCCGGTCGGCCGAGACGAAGTCGGCCGAGCCGGTGGAGTAGTGGCTCTCCACCCACTCGTAGGAATCCTTGGGCAGCCTGGCGACGACGGCCTCGACCTGCTGCCTGAACCGCGGGTCGTCCACGGTCATGGCCTGGCTCTCGTACATGACCACGACGTCCGCCACGTGCCGGCCGAGTGTGCCGGCGAGCAGGCTGTTGGCCTGGGAGGACTCGCCGTGGGGGTTGTCGAGCCCCGCGCCGCCGCCCAGCACGCCGCCCGCCCCCGAGCCCCAGACGCCGCCCAGCACCACGAACAGGATCGCGGCCATGAACACCCATGTTCGGCGCCGTGCTGCGAAGCGGCCGATGGTCGCAAACATCATCTCTCCCTCGACGAGGTGACTCGGATACCGATAGTAGAGCTTTCCACTATCGATGAACAAGTGGACGAGCCGCGAGCCCGCCGAGCAGGCCGCCCAGCAGCACGGTCAGCACGACCGTCCCCGCCCACATCTCCGGCGACCACCGCACCCCAGCCGCCAGGTGCAGGCCCACGAGCTGCCCCGCGCACACCAGCCCGGCGTAGAGCGCGCCCGCCACGGGCAGCCGCAGCGGCGCGCCCGGCCCCCGTACGGTGTCGAGCCGCACCAGGAGCCCGTCGGCGAGCAGGGCGGCGGCCAGCGCGCCCGCGGCGACGGTGAGATGGGGCTGCGGGAACTCGTTGATCACCATCAGCCGGATCGCCACCCCGAGCACCAGCGCGGCGCCGGCGAACATGGTGGCGCGCCGCCGGTGCATCATGAGCAGCGGGATCGTCACCAGCAGCGTGGTGACGAGGTAGCTGAAGACGCCCTGCACCACCAGGAACTCGTCGGGCGTGTCGATGATCCCGCCGTAGTCGCCCAGCACGGGCTCGTACGGCCGGGTCGGCGCCACCGTCATGATCGACGCGCCGTAGTTGAGCAGCACCAGCATGCCCATCACCGCGAACGTCATGGAGGCGACCCCGGCCGCCGCGCGCAGGCCGCCCTCCCCCGAGGCCCACCAGGACCGCAGCGGGCTGGTGCCCAGGATGATGCCGCCGAGCGTGGCGATGATGTGGGTCGGGCTGAAGGACGGCAGCAGTCCGATCTCGATGCCGATCGTCTGGTGCCAGATCATGTCGCCGAACCCGCCGGCGAAGAAGACCAGCGCGCCGATCGCGCCCAGCCGGTAGCCCTCGGGCCAGCCGTCGCGCCACCACTGCGGGTGCCGGTCGCGCCGCACGTACGCCAGCCGGAACGTCCAGGCGGCGGTCAGGCCGTAACCGAGGTAGAGGACCGCGTGGTAGGGGGTGAAGAACCCCTCCAGGGTGTCGATGACGTTCTTGTGCGCCCAGCCGTCGATGGCCAGCCCGGAGATCATGATGGTGCCGCAGAGGACGGTGACCAGGTCCTCGCGGACGCTCGCGCGTTCGCCGGCGGCGACGGGAGCGGCCGTCGTCGTCATCGCGGCTGCCCTCTGCGCCGCAGGGCGGGATCGAGCAGCTCGGGCGGCCGCCATCCGCCGTCGGCGGCGTTGATCGTCAGCCCGGGCGGCACGATCTCGTCGACGGCGTCCAGCACGTCGGGCGTCAGCCGGACGTCGAGGGCCAGCAGGTGGCTCTCCAGGTGGTCCATCGTGCGCGGGCCGATGATGGCCGACGTCACCGCGGGGTGCTGCATGACGAACTGCAGCGCGAGCTGGACCAGCGACATCCCGGCCTGCTCCGCCAGCAGGGCCAGCTGCTCGGCCGCGGCGAGCTTGCGCCGGTTCTCCTCCAGCGCCATGTCGTAGCGGGCGGGCAGCAGCGCGGCGCGCCTGCTCCGCGGCAGCTCGGCGCCGTCGCGGTAGCGGCCGGACAACCAGCCGCCCGCGAGCGGGCTCCACGCCAGCACGCCCATGCCGTACTGCCGGCAGACCGGCAGGAGGTCGGCCTCGACGGCGCGGGCCAGGATCGAGTACGGGGGCTGCTCGCTGGCGAACCGCTCCCGGTGCCGCCGCTCGGCGACCCAGTGGGCCTCGACGACGCGGTGGGCGGGGAAGGTGGAGCAGCCGATGTAGCGCACCTTGCCGGCGCGCACGAGGTCGGTCAGGGCGCCGAGCGTCTCGTCGATGTCGACGGAGGGGTCGGGCCGGTGGATCTGGTAGAGGTCGATCCGGTCGGTACGCAGCCGGCGCAGGCTGTCCTCGACGGCCCGCATGATCCAGGCGCGGCTGTTGCCGCCGCGGTTGGGGCCCTCGCCCATCTGGCCGTGGACCTTGGTGGCCAGCACGATCTCGTCACGCAGGCCGCTCTCGGACAGGAACCGGCCGATCAGCTCCTCGGACTCGCCGGCGGCGTAGATGTCGGCGGTGTCGATGAAGTTCACCCCGGAGTCGACGGCCCGCTGGATCATCTTCCCGGTCTCTTCCGGGCCGTTCTCGCCCCACCAGCCGAACATCATCCCGCCGAGACAGACCGGGCTCACCTTCAGGCCGGTCCGACCAAGTGGTCGGTAGTCCATTACGATCAACTCCCAGGCCGGTCGAAAAATGGATACGAGAACTGTCTACTATCCTTTTCGATGGGTTGGCAAGGGCCAGCTCGTGGGTACGAGTTGGGCGAAAGGGGAGGAACCATGCGCATCGCGGAGCTGAGCCGCAGGGCCGACGTGCCCGTCCCGACGATCAAGTACTACCTGCGCGAAGGTCTCCTGTCCCCCGGCGAGCGCACCAGCTACAACCAGGCCCAGTACACCGAGGAGCACGTCCGCAGGCTCCGCCTGGTGCGGGCGCTGCTGGAGGTCGGCGGGCTGAGCGTCGCCGCCACCCGCGACGTCCTGGAGAAGATGGACGCCCCCGGCATGAGCCTCATCGACCAGGCGGGCAAGGCCCAGTTCGCCATGACCCTCGCGCCGAAGGTGGTCAAGGACGAGGCGTGGCAGGCGGCCGAGGAGGAGACCGAGGCGCTCGTCGAGCGGCTCGGCTGGAAGGTGCGCCAGACCAACCCGGCGCGGCTGACGCTGACGTCCGCGCTGGCCACGCTGCACCGGCTCGGCAAGACCGACCAGATGAAGCTGCTGGAGGTCTACGCCAGGGCGGCGCGCGAGGTCGCCGACGCCGAGCTGGGCCAGCTCATCCAGGACTCCGAGCCGGAGGCGATCCTCGAGACGGCCGTGGTCTGGACGGCGCTCGGCGACGTCGTCTTCAGCGCGCTGCGCAGGTTCGCCCACGAGGACGTGGCCTACGGCGACGCCCAGCTCGACTGATCGCGAAGGCGGCACCCAGGGCGAGGCCACGCGCGAGGCCACGCGCGAGGCCACGCGCGACCGATCCGGAAGGGCGGCGTTCAGGTCGAGGCGAGGCGCGACCGGCCGAGCAGCGCCTCCAGTTCCTCGATCGCCGCTGCGGCGCCGGTGAACTCGATCGCCTGCCAGCCCGCCGCCCGCGCGCCGGCGCAGTTCTTGGCCAGGTCGTCGATCAGCACGCACTGCGCGGCCGGCACGCCCGCGCGGGCGGCCGCCAGCTCGAAGATCTCCGGGCCCGGCTTCCTGCAGCCGACCTGCGCCGAGTTGACCACGTCGTCGAAGACGCCCTCCGGAGGCACCATGCGCCGCCAGTGCTCCTCCCACGCCGGCGGCATGTTCGACAACATCCCGACGAACAGGCCGCGCTCGCGCACCCGGTGAAGCTGCGCCAGCCACTCGGCGTTGGTGCGCCTGCCGTCGAACCAGGCGTCGGCGAAGCTGATCATCGGAGCCTCGATCCCCTCCGCGGCCAGCTCGGCGGCGATCTGCCGCAGCCACTCCTCCTCCGTGACCAGCGGGGTGTCGAGCGGCAGCATGAAGTCGTCGGTGCCGTAGCGCGCGGTCACGGTCGCGACGGCGGTCAGCAACGGGCCGGGCGGCAGGCCCGTCCTGGTGCAGAAGGCCGAGAACGTCTCGCCGACGGGCGGTGTCAGCACCCCGCCGAAATCCGTCCAGACTGCATTTATGGAAATCGTCACGCTCATACCCTGACGCATTTCCCTCAGGCCGCCGTCAGGCCCTCATCAAACCTCGATCACGTCCGGATCAAAGGCATTCTCAGCATTTCCCGGGCTGGTTACATTACTGCCCATGATTCCCTTTGCAGAGACACTCGGGGAGTTACTCGCTTTCCGGGCCCGGGAGAACGCCTCACAAACTGTCTACCGCTTTCTCCCGGACGGCGAGCGTGAATCCCACTCGCTCACCTTCGCCCGGCTCGATCTGGAGGTCCGCGCGCTGGCCTCCCGGCTCGCCGAACACGCGGCGCCGGGCGAGCGCGCCCTGATCCTGGCACCCGACTCGGCCGATTTCATCCGCGCGTTCCTGGCCTGTCAGTACGCGAACGTGATCGCCGTCCCGATATATCCGCCGATGCCGTTCGACGCCCGGCGCGGAACGGCGAGCCTGCGGGCCATCGCGCAGGACTGCGCGCCCACGGTGGTCCTCTTCGCGGGCCCCGGTGGATACGAGCGGTTCATCCGCGACAGCTCCCCCGAGCTCGCGGCGCTGACGTGGATCGGCGCCGGCGAGGTCGACGAGAGCCGTGCCGGCTTCCTGCCGGTGCCCGCGGACCCTGCGGGCATCTCCTTCCTCCAGTACACCTCCGGCTCCACCGCCTCGCCCAAGGGCGTCATGGTCGGCCACCGCGCGCTGCTCGCCCAGGAACGGCTGCTGCACGAGATCGGCGACTTCAGCCAGGACTCGGTCATCGTCAGCTGGCTGCCGCTCTTCCACGACATGGGGCTGATCGGCAACGTGCTGCTCGCGCTCTACGCGGGCTGCCAGGCCGTGCTCATGCCGCCGCTGACGTTCGTGCAGCAGCCGGTCCGCTGGCTGCGGGCGATCTCCGCCTACCGGGCGACCGTGTCGGGCGGGCCGAACTTCGCCTACGAGCTGTGCGTGCGGCGGGTGCCCGTACAGGATCGGCAGGGTCTCGACCTGAGCAGCCTGCGGGCCGCGTTCAACGGGGCGGAGCCGGTGCGGGCGAGCACCCTGGAGGCGTTCACCGCCGCGTACGCGCCGCACGGGTTCGACCCGCGCGCCCTCTACCCCTGCTACGGCCTGGCCGAGGTGACGCTGATGGCCACCGGCTCCCCCGTCGGGGGCGGCCCCGTCACACTGGACGTGCACCTCGACGCGCTGCAGGAGGGCCGGCTGGTTCCCGGCGGCGGCCACCGCATCGTCGGCTCGGGACGTCCCGGCCCGCGGCGCCGGCTGGAGATCGTGGACCCGGAGACGTGCCTGCCGGTGCGGCCCGGCCACGTGGGCGAGATCTGGGTCGCCGGGCCCGACGTGACCGACGGCTACTGGGGCAGGCCGCAGGAGAGCGCGGAGGTCTTCGGCGCCCGCCTGACCGGCACGTCGGAGGGGCCGTTCCTGCGCACCGGTGACCTCGGCGTCGTGCACGACGGCGAGCTGTTCGTCTCCGGCCGGCTGAAGGACCTGATCATCGTCGGCGGGCGCAACCACTACCCGCAGGACCTTGAGTCGACGGCCGAGACGGCGCATCCCATGGTCAGGCGCGGCTGCGTGGCGGCGTTCGGCGACGCGCCGCTGGTCGTGGTGGCCGAGGTCAAGCCGGCCGTCACCGAGGAGCAGCTCGCGCAGGTCGGCCCGGCCGTGCGCACCGCCGTCGCCGCGGGGCACGGCGTCCAGGTGGACAAAATCGTGCTGATCGCGGCCGGCACCATGCCGAAGACGTCCAGCGGCAAGCTGCAGCGGCGGGCCTGCCGCGCGGCCTACGAGAGCGGCACGCTGACGGCCGCCGTGCCCGCACCCCAGCTCGAAGGAGCGTCATGACCACGCACCAGGAGACCGTCGAGTGGCTGCTGCGGCGCACCGCCGAGCTGCTGTCGGCGCCGGTCGCCGGCCTGTCGCCGGACACGCCGTTCTCCCAGCTCGGGCTCTCGTCCATGCAGGCGGTCGAGCTGGCGGGCGATCTGGAACGGTGGAGCGGCCGGTCCCTGTCGCCGACGATCGCCTACGACTACCCGACGATCGAGGCGGTGGCCGCGTACCTCACCTCGTCGGCGGAGCCGCAGCGGCCCGGAGCCGCGGACGCGGCGCGCGGCGAACCCGTCGCCATCGTCGGCATCGGCTGCCGGCTGCCCGGCGCCGGCGGGGCCGGGGCCTTCTGGAACGCGCTGCGCGAGGGCGTGGACGCCATCCGGGAGGTGCCCGCCGACCGGTGGGACGGCGAGGCGCTCTACGACCCCGACCCCGACCGGCCGGGCCGCATGAACACCCGGTGGGGCGGCTTCCTCGACGACGTCGAGAGCTTCGACGCCGGCTTCTTCGCGATCTCCGCGCGGGAGGCCGCGCGCATGGACCCGCAGCAGCGCCTGCTGCTGGAGGTCGCCTGGGAGGCGCTGGAGGACGCAGGCGTGCCCGCGTCGAGCCTGTCGGGCGCGCGGGCCGGCGTCTTCGTCGGCGCCTCCACCTACGACCACGGCGCCTCCCTGCTCAGCTCGGGCGCCGAGCCGGAGGCCTACGACGGCACCGGCGCCGCGCTCAGCGTGATCGCCAACCGGCTGTCGTACTGCCTGAACCTGCGCGGCCCGAGCATGGTCGTCGACAGCGCCTGCTCCTCCTCGCTCGTGGCCGTGCACCTGGCCTGCCAGGCGTTGCGCGCCGGCGAGGCGGACCTCGCGCTCGCCGGCGGCGTCAACGTCATCACCAGCCCGCGGATCGCGCTCAGCTTCAGCAAGGGCAGGCTGATGGCGCCCGACGGCCGGTGCAAGCCGTTCGACCAGCGGGCCAACGGCTACGTGCGCAGCGAGGGCGCGGGCGTGGTGCTGCTGCGGCCGCTGTCGGCCGCGCTGGCCGCCGGCGACCGGATCTACGCGGTGATCCACGGCAGCGCCGTCAACCAGGACGGGCGCACCAACGGCCTGGCCGCGCCGAACCGGCCCGCCCAGGAGGAGGTGCTGCGCTCGGCGTACGCCGCCGCCGGCATCGACCCCGCGACCGTCGACTACGTCGAGGCGCACGGCACCGGCACGGCGGTGGGCGACCCGATCGAGGTGGCGGCCCTGGCCACGGTCCTCGGCCCCGGCCGGCCGGAGGAACGGCCGCTGCGGATCGGCTCCGCCAAGTCGAACGTCGGGCACCTGGAGGCGGCGGCGGGCGTGGCGGGGCTGATCAAGGCGGCGCTGTCGCTGCACCACGGCGAGCTGCCGGCCACCGTCCACTTCACCAGGCCCAACCCTCTGCTCGGCCTCGACCGCCTGCCCGTCATCGTCCAGAACCGCACCGAACCGTGGCCCTCCGGCCGCGCCGAGTCCTCGCCGGGCGGTGCCGAGTCCTCGCCGGGCGGTCCCGTGCCGGCGCCGGCGGGCCGGGACGAGGCGTGGCCGGCCGGTTGCGCGACGGCCGGAGTCAGCTCGTTCGGGTTCGGCGGAACCAACTCCCACGTCGTGCTGTCCTCGCCCCCTCCCCGGCCGCGCTCCGACCACCCGGCCGGGTCGCGCGGCGAATCGTCGGCGCCCCGGCCTGATCGCAGCCGGCCGACCGGCTCCGGCGGCGAGTCGCCGGCGCCCGAGCCCGGCCCTGGCCGCCCGGCCGGCTCCGGCGGCGAGTTGTACCTGTTTCCCGTCTCCGCCCGTTCCGACGTCGCCCTGCGGCGCCGGGCGGCGGCGCTGGCCGTCCTGGCGCGCGGCAGGGCGGGCGACCCGGCCTGGCTGGCCGAGGCGGCCGCGGCGGCGGCGCTGCGCGGCGACCACGACCGCCACCGCGCCGCCGTCGTCGTCTCCTCCCCCGAAGAGCTCGCGACCGCGATGACCGCGCTGGCGGAGGCCCGCGACGAGGCGAACGCGCGCAGGCGCCGGACCCACCGGCCCACGCTCGTCTTCCCCGGGCAGGGAGCCCAGTGGGAGGGCATGGGCAAGCAGCTCGCCGACGCCGTGCCCGCGTTCCGCGCGGCCATCCGCAGGTGCGACGCGGCGATCAGCCGCCACCTGGGCGAGCCGCTGTGGGACGACGAACGCGGCCTGACCCCCCGCGGCACCGCCCACGTGCAGCCCGCGCTGTTCGCCTACCAGGTGGCGCTGGCCGAGACGTGGCGGGCGTGGGGCGTCGAGCCGGCCGCGGTGATCGGGCACAGCATGGGCGAGATCGCCGCCGCGCACGTGGCCGGCGCGCTGTCGCTGGAGGACGCCGCCCGCGTCGTCTGCGAGCGCAGCAGGCTGCTCACCCGGCTCACCGGGCAGGGCGGGCTGGCGCTGGTCGAGCTGGACGCCGAGGAGGCGGACCGCGCCCTGGCGGGCCGCCACGACCGGCTGTCGGTGGCGGCCGTCAACGGGCCCCGCGCCACGGTGCTGTCCGGGGAGCCGGCGGCGCTGGACGAGGTGATCGCCGAGCTGGAGGCGCGCGGGGTGTTCGCCCGGCGGGTCGCCGTCGACTTCGCCGCGCACAGCCCGCAGGTCGAGCCGCTGCAGGACGAGCTGTTCGCGGCGCTCGCCGGGCTCGATCCGAGGCCCGCGACGACCCCGCTGAACTCGACGGTCACGGCGGAGCCCGCCGCCGGCCCCGAGCTCGGCCCCGCCTACTGGCGGCGCAACGTCCGCGAGCCGGTGCTCTTCTCGCCCGCGCTGGAGCAGCTCATCGCCGCGGGGCACGAGCTGTTCGTCGAGGTGGCGCCACACCCGGTGCTCACCCGCTCGGTGGCCGAGCTCGCCGGCCACCTCGACCGGCCCGTCGAGATCATCTCCTCGGTACGCCGCGACGAGCACGAGGCCCGCGCCCTGCTCGGCGCCCTCGGCGACCTGTACGCCGGTGGCGCCGCCATCGCCTGGGACGCCCTCTACTCCGGCGCCGCCCACGTCCCTCTCCCGCCCCACGGCTGGGACCGGCAGCGCTTCCCCCTGCTGCGCGCCACGCCGGGCACGGCCGTCGTCCCGCCGGGTCACGGGGGCGGCGCGCTGCTCGGCGCCCGGCTGAGCGTGGGCGCGGAACCCGGTCTGCGGCTGTGGCCGCTGTCGCTCGGCGGCGCGCCCGAGCTCGCCGACCACGTCGCCGACGGCGTGCCGCTGGTGCCGGGCGCCTACTGGCTGGCCGCCGCCGCTCAGGCCGCCACCAGCCCGGCCGCCGCCGCTCAGGCCGCCGGCCCGGCCGACGCCGCACAGGCCGACGAGGTCGCCGGCTTCGTGCTGCTGGAGGACGTGGTCTTCGCGCACCCCTGCCCGGCCGACGGCGACCCCGGGCTCCAGCTCGCCCTGCGCCCGTCAGCGCCGGGACGGCTCTCCTTCGTCATCACCTCCGACCGCGGCGGCGGCCCGGTGGTCCACGCACGCGGCGCCGTCACCGGGAACGCCGCCCCGCCCTCGCCTCCCGCGGCGCCCCTCGACCTGCCGGGCGACGTGCCGGTCGCCGAGCTGTACGAGCGGCTGGCGGCGGCCGGGCTGGACTACGGCCCGCGCTTCCGGGGGCTGACCGGGCTGCGTACCGGCTACCGGGAGGCGGTCGGGACGTTCGAGCTTCCCGGCGGGCTCGACGCCGATCGCGCGCCCCTGCATCCCGCCCTGCTGGACGCCTGCTTCCACACGGTCGCGGCGGCAGCGGGCGGCGCCCTTCCCGCCGGCGTCCTGCCCCTGCCCTCGGGGGCCGCGCGCGTGTGGTCACGCGCTGCCGGCGACGCCGTACGGCGGGGCACGGCCCACGCCGTCGTCCGCGAGCTCGGCCCGAACGAGCTGGTCGCCGACGTCACCGTACGGTCGGCGCCCGGCCCGGCAACGGACCCGGCGACCGGCACCGCTACGGGCACGGGCACGGACCCGAGCACAGGCAGGAGCGCGGGCACGGGCACGGGCACGGGCGAGGTGATCTGGGCCGTGTCCGGGCTGCGCATCCGCCTGATCCGGCGCCGCCCCGCCGAGGACGGCCGCCTCTACACGCTGCGCTGGCAGCCACTGATCCCGGGCCCCGCCGTCACGGCCCGGGGCGGCTGGCTGGTGCTCGCCGACCCGGTCCCCGCGAGCGGCCCCGCCTCGGTGGGCGAACGCCTGGCGGAACGACTGGCCGCGGCGGGCGAGCCGTACCTCCTCGCGGGCGCGGACCGGCCGCTCGACGAGCTGCTCGACGAGGCGGTCACCCGGCACGGCGGCCTGCGCGGCGTCCTGGACACCCGCGCCACGACCGATGCCGACGCGGCCCTGGAGACGCTGCACCACCGCGCGTCGCAGGCGCTCCGTCTGGCGCGGGACCTGCTGGGCCGGACGTGGCCGGACCGGCCGCCGCGCCTGTGGCTGCTGACGGCGGGCCCGGCGGGGTCCGTCGTGTGGGGCCTCGGCAGGGTGATCGCCAACGAGCATCCCGAGCCGGCCACCGCGCTGGCGGACCTGCCCGGCTCCCCCACGCGGGCCGACCTCGACGCCCTGGTGGCGGCGCTGCGGGCACGGGACGCCCCGGGACAGGTGCGGGTGCGCGACGGCGGCCTGCTGGAGCCGAAGCTGGGGCCGGCCCCGGCGGGAACCGGCGACCCGGCGCCCATCAGGCCCGACCGCCCGTACCTGGTCACCGGCGGCCTCGGCGCGCTCGGCCTGCACGTCGCGCGCCGGCTGGTGGACAAGGGCGCGCGCAGGCTCGTCCTGACCGGCCGCACCGCCCCCGGCCCGCGGGCGCGGGCCGTGCTGGACGAGCTGCGGGCGGTGGGCGCCGAGATCAGGGTCGAGCTCGCCGACCTGGCCGACGCCGGGCAACTCGCCAGGACGATCCCCCCGGACCTCGCCGGGGTGTTCCACCTGGCGGGCGTCCTGGAGGACGCGCTGGTCGCCACGCTCGACGACGACCTCCTGCACCGCGCGCTGGCGGGCAAGGCGGCCGGCGCCTGGCACCTGCACACGCTGACGGCGGACCTGCCGGTGGAGCACTTCGTCCTGTTCTCGTCGCTGGCCGGCCTGTTCGGCTCGCCGGGTCAGGGCGCGTACGCGGCGGCGAACACGTTCCTGGACGGCCTGGCCGAGCACCGCGCCGCCCTCGGCCTGCCCGCGCAGAGCATCGACTGGGGCACCTGGTCGGGCACCGGCCTGGCGGTGGCGGCCGGCGGCGTCGAGCGGCTGGCGGCGCGCGGCCTGCCGCCGCTGTCCCCGGAGGTCGCGCTGGACCTGCTGGACGAGGCTCTCGGCAGCGGCCGGCGGCACCTGGTGGCGGCGGCGTTCGACTGGGCGGCGTTCGGCAGGGCCGGGCTGGGCCCGGACCTGGCCCGCATGCTGGACGGGCAGGTGAGCGCCGACCGGCCGGCCGCGGGCGCGGAACGCGGCGCCGTCAGGAAGGCCGCGCTGGCCGCCACCGCCGCCGCCGGTCTGCTGGACGTCCTGCGCCGCTTCCTGCTGGAGCAGGTGGGCGCCGTCCTCGGCCGCACCCCGGAGAGCCTGGACACCTCCGCCCCGTTGCAGGAGCTCGGCTTCGACTCGCTGATGGCGATGGAGCTGCGCACCCGCCTGGAGACCGGGCTCGACCTGCGGCTGTCGGCCACCGTCGTCTACACCTTCCCGACCGTGGAAGCCCTGGCCGACGGACTCGCCCAGCGCCTCGCCGCCGAACGCCCCGCCGCACCCGACACGACCACCGCACAGGACGCCGAGCCGCGCGTGCCCGACGAGCCGAGCGGGCCTGGTCTGTCCGGCGAGCCGGGCGGGCCTGACATGTCCGGCGAGCCGGGCGGGCCCGGCGGGCTGGCCGCGCTCGACGAGCAGGAGCTCGCCGCGTTGCTGGCCGAGGAACTCGACCTGAAGGGAGGACGGCATGACTGACCAGCGCGAACTCCTGGAGCGCGCCCTGGTGCGACTGCGCGAGACGCGAGCCCGGCTCGCCGAGGCCGAACGCGCGAGGCACGAGCCGATCTCGGTGCTCGGCGCGGGCGTGCGCCTGCCGGGCGACGTGGCGGACCTGGAGGCGTTCTGGAGCCTGCTGCGTGACGGCGTCGACGCCGTCACGCCGTCGGTCGACACGCTCGACGGCCACCGCCCCAAGCCGGCCGACCGCGCCGAGAACGGCCGCTGGGCCGGGCTGCTGACCGAGGTGGACGGCTTCGACGCCGCCTTCTTCGGCATCTCGCCCGCCGAGGCGGCCAAGATGGACCCGCAGCAGCGGCTCGTACTGGAAGTGGCCTGGGAGGCGATGGAGGACGCGGGCCTGCCGCTGGAGACGCTGCAGCGCGCTGGCACCGGCGTGTTCCTGGGCGTCTACAACAGCGACTACCTCACCCTCCAGTACGGCGAGCCGGCCACGATCAACACCTACACGGCCCCGGGCGGCGCGCACAGCGTGCTGGCCAACCGCCTGTCCTACCTGCTGGACCTGCGCGGCCCGAGCATGGCCGTGGACACCGCCTGCTCCTCCTCGCTGATGGCCGTCCACCTGGCGGTGCGGGCGCTGCGGCAGGGCGAGTGCGACATCGCGCTGGCCGGCGGCGTCAACATCATCCTCAACCCCATCTCCACGCTGGTCACCGAGAAGGTGCTGCCGCTGGCGCCGGGCGGCCGGTGCCGTACGTTCGACGCCGCGGCCGACGGGATCATCCGCGCCGAGGGGTGCGGCGTGCTCGTGCTCACCCGCGAGTCCCTGGCCACGGGCAGGCGGGTGCGCGCGGTGATCCGCGGCACGGCGGCCAACCACGACGGCCGCACCAACGGCCTGACCGCGCCCAACCCGCGCGCCCAGGCGGACCTGCTGCGCCGCGCCCTCGACGACGCGGGCGTGCGTCCGGAGCAGGTCACCTACATCGAGGCGCACGGGACGGGCACGCCGCTGGGCGACCCGATCGAGGTGGAGGCGCTGCGGGAGGTGTACGGCGGCGGCTCCCTGCCGTGCGCGCTCGGCTCGGTGAAGACGAACTTCGGCCACCAGGAGGCCGCGGCGGGCGTCACGGGCCTGATCAAGGCCATGCTGGTGCTGGAGCACGAGCAGGTGCCGCCCAACGTGCACCTGCGGCGGCTGAACCCGGAGATCGACCTGGCGGGCAGCAGGCTGTCGGCGCCGGCCGCCCTCACCGGCCTGGCCCGCGGCGAGCACGCGCCGCTGGCGGCGGTCAGCTCGTTCGGGTTCGGCGGCGCGAACGCCCACGCGATCGTGCAGGCCCCGCCCCCTCCGCCGGTGGTCGCGGCCACGCTGGGCAAGCTCGTGCTGCCGCTGTCGGCGCGCGACCCGGCCGCGCTCGCCCCGCTGGCCCGGGCGTACGCCGAGCGGCTGGCCGGATGCGATCCGGTGCAGGCGGCGGCCGTGTGCGCGGCGGCGGGCGCGCGGCGCACGCATCTGGCGCACCGGGTGTGCCTGACGGCCGCCGACCCGGCGGAGCTGGTGGCCAGGCTGGGCGAGGTGGGGGGCGGCGGCCAGGCGGTGCCGCCGCGCCCGCCCCGGGTGGCGTTCGTCTTCAGCGGCCAGGGCTCGCAGTGGGCCGGCATGGGGACCGAGCTGCTGCGGCGCGAGCCGGTGGTCGCGGCGGAGGTGGCGGAGTGCGACGCCGTCGTACGGGAGCTGGCCGGCTGGTCCGTCCTGGAGCAGCTCGCCGACGGCGGCCGGCTGCACGAGACGGAGGTCGCGCAGGTGGCGATCGGCGCGCTGCAGCTCGGGCTGGCCGCGTTGTGGCGGTCCTGGGGGGTCGAGCCGTCGGCGGTGACCGGCCACAGCATGGGCGAGGTCACCGCGGCGTGCGCGGCCGGGGCGCTGGACCGCGCCCAGGCGTTCGACCTGCTGCTGCGCCGGGCACGGCGGGCCGAGGAAGGCGCGGCGGGCGGCGCCATGGCCGGCATCTCGCTGCCGCCCGACCGGGTGCGCGAGCTGATCGGCTCCAGCGGCTTCAGGACCGGCGCGCCCCCCGCGGGCTCCCTGGCGAGGACCGGCCCTGATGGCCGGGTGGGGACCGGCGCCGTAGACCGGGTGGGAAGCGAGGGCGGGGGCCGGGTGGGGGTGGCCGCCGTGAACGGGCCGCGCTCCACCGTCGTCGCCGGCGACCGGCAGGCCGTGGTGGCCGTCTGCGCCGTCGCCGAACGCCTCGGTGCGAACGTGCGCAGGCTCCCCAGCCGCTACGGCTTCCACAGCCCGATGCTCGACGGCCAGGACGAGCGGCTGGCCGCCGAGCTGGCGGGCCTGCGGCCCGGCCCCTGCACGGTGCCGATGTACTCCACGGTGACCGGCGCCCTCGTCCAGCCGGGACAGCTCGGCGCGGCGCACTGGGGACGCAACCTGCGCGACGCGGTGCGCTTCTCCTCCGCCGTCTCCGCGATCGCGGCCACCGGCGTGACGGTGTTCGTCGAGCTCGGCCCGCACCCGGTGCTGCTGCGCGACCTCGGCGAGACGCTGGAGGAGGCCGGCGTCCGCTACCGGGCCGTGGGCAGCCTGCGGCGCGGCCAGCCGGCGTCCGCCACCCTGGACCGCTCGCTGGCCGACCTCTACCGCGCCGGCCTGGAGGTGGACTGGGAGGCGGTGCTCGGCGCCGCGCCCGCCGACGTCCCGCTGCCCGCCTATCCGTGGCAGCGGCGCCGCCACTGGCTGGGAGAGGCGACGCAGCGGGCCGACCTGGTCACGGCCGTGCCGCAGGCCGAGCGCACCGGCACGATCGCCCTGTTCGTACGGCGCCGCATCGCCGACGCCCTCGGCTTCGACGACGTCGAGCAGGTGCCCGAGGACCGGCCGCTGGCGGACTTCGCCCTCGACTCGCTCGTGATCGTCGAGCTGAAGGGCCAGGCGGAGAGCGAGCTCGGCGTCACGGTGCCGTTGCAGGCGCTGCTCCGCGTCATGCACGGCGGCACGGCACTCGACCTGGCCACCATGATCGCGAAGGAGAGCTGAGCTGATGACCGCACTGGTCCGCCTCGGCGAGAACCCGGCCGCCGCGCTGCGCCTGATCTGTTTCCCGCACTCCGGCGGGCAGCCGGGGATGTTCCGCCGCTGGGTCGCCGGCCTGGCCCCGGACGTGGAGGTGTGGGGGGCGACGCTGCCCGGCCGCGCCACCCGGGTGAGCGAGCCGTTCGCCCGGCAGTGGAGCCCGCTCGTCGCCGAGATCACCGACGCCGTGCTCGACCAGGTGCCGGGGCCGGTGGCGCTGTTCGGGCACAGCCTGGGCGCGCTGCTGGCCTTCGAGGTGGGGCGCGCGCTGACGCTGGCCGGGCGGGCGCCGGAGCACCTGGTGGTCTCCGCCCGCGCCACGCCCGCCACGCCGTACCCGCTGACGCTGCCGGACGGCGACGAGGAGCTGATCGACGCCGTGGACCGCGTCTACCAGGGCATCCCCGCGGCGCTGCGTGACTCGCCCGACCTGCTGCGGCTGTTCGCGCCGGTGCTGCGCGCCGATCTGGAGCTGGCCGTCTCCTACGTCTTCCGGCCCGGGCCGCCGCTGTCGTGCCCGATCACGGCGCTCGGCGGGACGGACGACCCGACGGTCCCGGAGGCCGAGCTGTCCGCCTGGCGCCGCCACACCAGCGGCGCGTTCGCCGCCACGCGTTTCCCCGGCGGCCACTTCTACCTCGACGCCGCCGAACGCCAGGTGCTGGACACGCTCTGGCGATGCCTGGCGCCCCGCCACGCTCTGACGAGGAGTTCGTCGTGACCTCTGACCTGTACGCGAAGCTGACCTTCGACCAGACGGTGCCCCGCTCCCTGGCTCACAGGCAGGCCGTGGGCGAGGTGTTCGTCACCGACTCCGCTCCAGGGCCGGACGGCGACTTCCTGGTGGCCGTGCAGGTGCCGCGTGCCCACAGCCTCTGGTTCGACCGGCTCGTCCCGTTCCACGACCCGTTCTCCACGGCGGAGGCGGCCCGGCAGGGGTCGTTCGTCGTGCTGCACCGGTACTTCGGGGTGCCGGTCGGGCTGCCGTTCAGCCTGCTGCGCTGGCAGTTCCGCGTCCACGACGTGGACGCCTACCGCGACGACGAGCGGTCGCCGCTGCAGGGAGTCCTGCGTTACCAGGTGAACGACAAGTCCAAGGGCGGCGAACTGGGCGACCTGACGCTGTCCGGGGAGCTGACGATCGGGGCGTCCACCGCCATGAGCTTCAACGGGGACGTCGTCTTCTTCGGCAAGGCCGACTACGCGGCGCTGCGGGAGTTCCAGCAGGCGAGCAAGCCGCCGCCGGACCCGGCCGCGAGCGCCGTCACACCGCTGGACCCGTCGCTCGTCGGGCGGCGCGACCGGCGCAACGTGGTCATCGGCGACGGGGAACGCTTCCCGTACGTGATCGACACCAGCCACCCGTCCTACTTCGACCACGCCTACGACCACGTGCCCGGGCCGTTCATCGTCGAGGGGTTCCGGCAGGCGGCGGTGGTCGCGGCGGTGCGGGCCGGGGAGCTGGCCTCGCCGGTCGCCGCCGTGCTCGGCTGCACGACGACCTTCGGCTCCTTCGGCGAGTTCGGGGCGCTGCTGGAGTGCTCGGCCGAGGTGACGGGGGCGGCCGGCGGGCGCGTCACCGTCGGGCTGGAGCTGCGCCAGTACGGCAAGCGGCTGGCGACGGCGGGCATCGAGCTCGGGCCGTACCCGGCATGAGCCGCCCGCGTTCCCCGGTCGTGGCCGCCGGGCTGATCGCCTTCGCCCTGACGCTCAACCTGAGCGCGGGGAACGTCATCCTGCCCGCGGTCGAACACGACCTCGGCGTCACCCCGGCGGTCAGCCGCTGGGTCGTGCTCGGCCACGCGCTCGCCATCGTGGTGTTCGTGCCCGTTGCCGGGCGGTTCCTGCGGCGGGCAGGGGTTCGGCGGGCGATGGTGTGGGGTTCGGCCGGATTCGGGGCGGTTTCGGTGGTGTGCGCCCTGGCGCCTGGGATCGGCGTGCTGCTGGCAGGACGGCTGGTGCTGGCCGCCTTCGCCGCTCTCCTCACGGTCCTGACCGCCGTCCTGGCCGTAGCGGGCGCGGGCGGGAAGGCGGGTGGGCGGCGGGCCGGCGGCGTCGGCGGGCTGTCGGTCGCGGCCGTCTGCGCCACGCTCGGCGGGTTCGTCGGGGCGGCGGCGGGCGGGGGGCTGGTGAGCCCGCTCGGCTGGCGCGCCCTGCTCCTCCTG
This sequence comes from Nonomuraea thailandensis, assembly GCF_024172165.1. Taxonomy (GTDB): domain Bacteria; phylum Actinomycetota; class Actinomycetes; order Streptosporangiales; family Streptosporangiaceae; genus Nonomuraea; species Nonomuraea thailandensis. The sequence continues at coordinate 5,703,941 of NZ_JAMZEB010000002.1, forward strand.
CCGGTCCCGCTCTGCCTCCTCGCCCTCACCGCCCGCACCCCCGGCGCGCGGGCAGAGGCCCCTGCCACCTCCCCCGCCGCGTCGCCGACCGGTTCCTCCGCCGTCTTCCCGGCCGCGTCCCCGGCCGCGTCCCCCGCCGCGCGCGTTCCTGCCCTGCTGGCCGTCACGGTGCTCGCCGCCCTCGACGCACTCGTCATCGTGCTGTGCCCGTTCTTCCTCTTCCAGGGACAGACCATGCAGTCCGGCCTGCCGCTGGTGGGCCTGACCGTGATCGGTCTGCCCGCGGCGCTCGTCGCGGGCGCCGCGACCGGCACCCGCCTGACCGCCCGGATCGGCCCCCGCGCCGTCACCCTGGCCGGCGCCGCGCTGGCCGCCGCCGGGCTGGCGCTCCTGCTGCCCCTCTCCCCCGCGTGGTCCGCCTCCGAGGTGGCGCTGCGGCTCGCGGTGGTGGGCGCCGGGATGGGCCTGTACGCCGGCCCCGTCCACTCCCTGATCATGGCCGTCGGCGCACCCGAGCGGGCGGCAAGCCACCTCCAGTTCGCCCGCGGGCTCGGCTACGTCCTGGGCCCGGCGCTGGCGGCCACCCTCTGGGCGGCCGAGGGCTTCGCGCGAGCCGGGGTGGGCACCGCGCTCCTGCCCGGACTCGGCGCCGCCGCCGTGGCGGCGCTCGCCCTGATCCCCTTCCGCTCCATGACCACCCGACGACCTTCACTCCAACGACCGGGAGCACCATGGACACCCACGCGATCAAGAGTCTGATGACCGAGGCCGTCACCCAGCTCACGGCCCCCGCCCGGCCGATCGAGGTCCGGCACACGCCCAGGCGGCACGTCTACCACCGCCAGGTGCGCTTCTCCGACATCGACGCCCACGGCCACGTCAACAACGTGCGCTTCCTGGAGTACCTGGAGGACGCCCGGATCGCCCTCTTCCTCGACTACGCGGGCACGCCGCCGGAGGACCGCAGCGGCCTGCCCGCCGTGGGGGTCGCGATCGTGCGGCACGAGGTGGACTACCGCAGGCCGCTCAGGTTCCGGCACGGCTCGGTGCGGATCGAGTCGTGGGTGACGAAGGTGAACCGGGTCAGCTGCGAGCTGGCCGCGGAGATCTGCTCGGACGAGGGGGTGTTCGCCGAGGCCCGTTCGACGATCATGGCCTTCGACCCGCACACCGCCAAGCCGCGGCGCTTCACCATCCCCGAACGCACCTTCCTCAAGCGTTACCTGCACTGATGCGCGCCCTGCCGCTGCTGCTCCTCCTCCTGGCGCTGTGGCCGGCGCCGGCCGCGGCGCACGTGGTCGCTCCCGGGGCGGACCTGCGGATCGCGCAGACGATCGCCGGCGCGGAGCTGACCATCACGGTGCGGGGCGTGAGCAGGACTCCCGCCCCCGCCGTCGTGGAGATCGAGGCGTTCCACCCGGTCCCGGACCTGCCGGTCGAGCTGACGATGCGCTCCACCGAGACCGGGCGGGCGTCCCGCGCGGCGGTGCGGCTGGCGGCGGGCCGGGCGGGGCCGTACCGGGTGAGCATGCAGGTGTTCCGGGCGGGCCCGCACGAGCTGGAGGTGCGCACCCCCGCCGAGCGGTCCGTGCTGCCGGTGCGCGTCCTGGTGCCGGCGACGTCGCCGTGGGAGCTGGTCATCCACGGCGGCTTCTACGTGGCCGGGATCCTGGTGGTGGGCGGGCTGCTGACGGGCGGCACGTCGCGACGGGGCTCCGCGCTGGCCGTGCGCGCGGGCGTGCTGGCAGGGGTGGTGGCACTCACCGTGGCGGTGGTGTCGCCGCAGCTCCCCGAGCCGGTCCCGGACGGCGCCGCCCCGATGGCCGAGCCCGGCCGCGCGGGGTCCGGGGCGGGGTCCGGGGGCGCGGGCGGGCGGCCGTACCTGATGGCGGCCTTCAGCACCCAGCCGGCCCGTCCGGCGGCGGGAACGGAGTTCACGCTGCTGGTCGACCTCGTGGACGGCTCCACGGGACGGCCGGCCGACGACCTCGCCCTCCATCACGAGGCGCTGGCCCACCTGGTGGTCACCAGCGCCGACGGCGCCTGCTTCCGCCACCTCCACCCCGTCAGGCTCGGCCCCGGCCGCCTCGCGGTACGGCTGCGCGCCGACCGGCCGGGCCGCTACCTCGCCCACGCCGAGCTGGAGCGCACCGACTCCGGCGGCCAGCTCGTCACCGGCGCCTTCGAGGTCACCGGCACCGCGGCGGCCCCGGTGGCGCCTCCCGCGTCCTCAGCGTCGGTCGTCGTCCCGCCGCGGCCGGTGGCGGGCCGCCCCACCACCGTCGAGGTGCGGGCGGGCGGCCGTCTCCAGCCGTGGCTCGGCATGCCCGGCCACCTGATCGTGCGCGACCGTGAGGGCGGCTTCCTCGGCCACGTGCACGCCACGCCCACCCGCACGACCGCGCTGGCCTTCACCTTCAGCTTCCCCGCCCCGGGCACGTACCTGGCGTGGGCGCAGTACGTCACGGGCTCCACCATCGAGACCGTGCCCTTCACCGTCACGGTGGGAACGGAGAGCGAGACGTGATGAGACGCCTGCTGGCCGGGGCATGCCTGGCCGCGGCGGCCATGACGGTCGCCGTCGGCTGCCTGTCCGGGCCCGGCCCGGTGACGGCGCAGGGGGCCGGGGCGCGATACGCCGTCACGCTGACGATCGAGCGGGGCGAGACGGCCGACATCATCGTGGAACGGGGCGAGGCCGACGCCGTCGTGGTGATGGCCACGATGCCGCAGATGGGGCACGTCACCCCGGAGGAGGCGGCCCGGCGCCTGGCGCCCGGCCGGTTCAGGGCCGACGGTGACCTGTTCACGATGGACGGGGTGTGGGAGGTCTCGGTACGCGTGTCCGGGGCCGCGGGCGAGGAGGTCATCCCGCTGACGGTCCTCGTCACGTCCTGAAGGGCCATCCCGCCGACGGTGTTCGTCACGTCCTGAAGGGCCATCCCGCCGACGGTGTTCGTCACGTCCTGAGGGGCGATCCCGCTGACGGTCCTCGTCCGCGTCCTGAGGGGCGTACGTGTTCAGGGCGAGGGACCGCCGTCCCTCACCCTGAACGCCTACAGCAGCGCCAGCGCCCGGACGGGCGCGCCGAACCCGCCGCGCAGCTTGACCGCGCCCACGACGAGCCGCGCGCCCCGCTCGGGCACCGTGTCGAGCGCGGCCAGGTTCTCCAGGCCGTACCTTCCCGTGGTCAGCAGCATCCGGTGCACGAGCGGCTCGCGCCGGGTGCCGACGTCGAGGCTGCTGGTGTCGGTGCCGAAGCCGACGATGGAACGCTGGTTGATCAGGAAGTCGGCCGCCTCCGGGCTGATCCCGGGAAAGCGCATCACCTGGGCGAGCGCGTCGAACTGCAAGAACGCCGCAGGGTCGGTGACCCGCTTGTACCAGCCGCTGTCGAGCGCGACGAAGGCCCGCTCCGGGAGGGGGCCGTTGCGCCGCTCCCACTCGCGCAGGTCCTTCACGGTCAGCTCGGTGATGTTGTCGCGGGCGGCGCGCCCGGCGATACGGACGACGCACAGCGGGGCGACGAGGTCCTCGGGCCGTACCTGGTCGGCGGTGGGCAGGCCCTTCCTGGAGTGGGCGGGCACGTCCATGTGCGTCCCGGTGTGCTCGTTGAGGGTCCATTCGGCGGTGTTGAAGCCGATGACGTCCTCGAACATGACCTGGCGGCGGGCGGGCCTGCGCACGTACATCTCGAACACCGGGAAGTCGGGGCCGAGTGGGTGCGTCAGGTCCAGGACCCGTGAGGCGCGCACCCCGCTCGCGGCCTCCGCCCGCCGCGGCAGCACGGCGAGCGCGCCGGCGCCGAGCAGACCGGCCAGCGCCCCGCGCAGCACCCGCCGCCTGCCGGACGGCTGCCCGCCGGCCTCGGGCGCGTGGTGCCCGTCGCAGGACGCCGGGTGCTCGCCCTCCAGCGCCGCCATGATCGTCTCAGGCGCGCACACGGGGCGACCTCCCCCGGCCGGCCAGTGGCGCGAGCAGGGCGGCGGCGTCCTCGCCGGTGGTGGCGCCGGCGACGTAGCCGTCCGGCCGGACCAGGACGAGCTTCGCGCCGCGCAACGGCCCCTGCCCCGCGAAGCCGCCCGGCACCCGGTACGGCTCCCCGTACGCGCTGCCCTTGGACACCAGCACGCGCGGCACGACCCGGTCGGCCAGCGGCTCCAGACCCGGCAGCACCTTGAGCGGGTCCACGCCCGGCATGACGAGCAGGGTGTGCCGCGGGTCGGCCAGCAGGTCGCCGAGCCGCACCGGGGCGCCGTCGCCGCGCAGCGGGGTCACGGTGACGTCGGGCAGGCCGCGGGCGCCGATGGCGCGGCGTCCGCCACGCGGGCCGACCACGGGGCTCTTGCGGTAGTCGAGGTCGTCCTGCGCCAGAGCGGGGATGAACCGGCGCTCCAGCGCCCCGGTGGAGCCGAGCAGGCCGAGCAGCGCGTCACGCAGGAGGCGGCCGATCGGGGAGCGCACGGTCCACAGCCGGGTCTGCTGGTGGGCGCCGCGCAGCACCTGCGCGGCCACGGGCGAGCGCTCGGCCTGGTAGCTGTCCAGCAGCCGGTCGGCGTCGCCGTGCCCGTTGAGGACGAGGGCGAGCTTCCAGCCGAGGTTGGCGGCGTCCTGGATGCCGGTGTTGAGCCCCTGGCCGCCCGCCGGGCTGTGCACGTGGGCGGCGTCGCCGGCCAGCAGGCAGCGGCCGGCCCGGTAGGCGGCGGCCTGGCGCATGTGCACGGGGAAGCGGGTGCTCCACCGCAGGTCCTTGATCTGCACCGGGTAGGGGGCGCGCTCGTCGGCGAGCCGCTGCAGCTCCTCGGCGCTGGGCGCGGAGCCGGGCGTGCCGGCGGTGCTCGCGTCGGCGAAGACGCGCAGGCCGCCGCCCGGCAGCGACACCAGCACGAGCACGCCGTCGGGATGCAGGTGGTAGTGCGCCTCACCGCGCGGGACGGCGCTGGTGACCGTGCCGTCACCGAGGATGAAGCTCTGCGTGTAGGTGGTGCCCGCGAAGGGGATGCCGGACAGCTCGCGGACGGCGCTGTGCGCGCCGTCGCAGCCGACCACGTAGGCGGCGGTGAGCTCTTCGAGCCCGCCGGGGCCGTCGAGCCGCACCGCGACGTGGTCGCCGTGGTCGGTGAGCCCGACGAGCTCCGTACGCCACTCCACCGCCACCCCGAGCTCGCGCAGCCTGGCGACCATGACGGCCTCGACGGCGGGCTGCGTGATGCCCAGCATGGTGGGGCCGCCGTTGTGCCAGTCGCCGAGGCGGGCGGTCGCCACGTTCCTGGAGCCGGACCAGTAGCGGGCGGCGCTCATCCGCAGGCCGGCGGCGATCACGCCGTCGGCGGTGCCGTGCCGGGCGAGGACGTCCAGCGCGCCCGGCCACATCGCCACGGCTCTGGCCTGGTGGGCGGGCCTGTCGAGGGAACGGTCGATGATCCGGCAGGTGATGCCCTGCCTGCGGAGCTCTGTCGCGAGAGCCAGCCCCGTGGGGCCGGCGCCCACGACCAGGACGGGCAGGGAGATCTTCTCGGTGTCCACCGCGCCACCGTAGGCAGGGGGTGGTCCCGGCCGATTCCAGCGAAGGGTGACAGCGGCCGGATCCAACGGGTCAGCCCATGTGTCGAAGGAGACATGCCTCTTCCGCTTTGGGGCAGCCTGCGCCGCCGGACCCCCGGAAGGGGCGGTATGGCCGTCGTACCATCCGACAGAACGGCTCTCTCTCGAGAGTACGCAAATGACGGGGAATAGAGCACTTGATGATCAAATTCAATGTTCTCGGTCCACTGGAAGTGCGCACGGAAGCCTATTCATCCCTGCCCAAGGGCCGTAAGGCCCGCCAGGTCCTGGCGCTGCTGCTGCTCCGCGCCAACGAGGTCGTGGACGTGGAGACGTTCGCCGAGGAGTTGTGGGAGGGTCGCGGCGGTGGGGTCGGCGCGATCCGCACGCACGTCTACAATCTGCGCTCGGCGCTGGCGGCCCAGCCCGCCACCCGCGCGGTGGCCGACATGCTGGTCACCGAGCCGACCGGGTATCTGCTGCGGGTCGAGCCGGGGCAGCTCGACGCGGAGGCGTTCGCCGACTCGGTCGCCGAGGGCCGGCAGCTCATGAGCTCCGGCGCCGCGGAGAAGGCGTCGCGGCGGCTGCGTGACGGGCTGAGCCTGTGGCGGGGGCGCGCGCTGGCCAATGTCACGCCGGGGCCGGTCGTGGCCCGGCATCTCACGTACCTGGAGGAGATCCGCAACCGCGCCGTCGAGCTGCGACTGGAGGCGGACCTGCGGCTCGGCCACCATCGGGAGCTGGTGGCGGAGCTGCGCACGCTGATCGCCAGGAACCCGCTCAACGAGTGGTACCACCTGCGCCTCATCGAGTGCCTGTGCAGGTGCGGGCGGCGGGGGGAGGCCCTGCTCGCCTACCACGACCTGCGCAGGATCCTGGACGAGGAGCTCGGTCTGGAGCCGTCGGCGGAGGCCAGGCGGCTCCAGCACGGGATCCTGGCGGACGCCGGGCCCCCACCGGGTGATGATCAGCAGTCGAACCGCTCGGTGTACAGCTGGTCCCTGCGCGCGCCGCTCGCCCGCAGGCCCGCGGCGGTCGTCTCGACGAAGCGGGGGCTGCCGCAGATGAAGTAGCGGGCGCGCGGCGTGACCGGGATGGCGGGCCGCTCCGGCCGCACCACCTCCAGGTAGCGCTCGCCGAGGCGGTGGCGCAGCTCCGCGCCGAACACCGCCTCCTGCGGCGAGGCCACCACGTGGACGAGTGACAGCGGCAGGTCGCCGCCCTGCCGCACCAGCTCCACGAAGGGGGTCACGCCGATGCCGCCCGCGATCAGCACCGCCGGCCGCCGGGGCCCGTCCTGGGCCTCGCGGGTGAAGGCGCCGTAGGGGCCGTCGAGGTGGACGACCGCGCCCGGCCCGAGAGCGCGCAGCCGCTCGGTGAACGGGCCGGCGTCCTTGACGGCGAAGGTCAGCTCCGCGCCGCCGCGCACGACGCTGAAGGGGTGGGCGCGGCTCCCCAGGCCGGTCCGCAGGTAGCAGAACTGCCCCGGCAGCGGATCGAGCGCGCGGCCCAGCGGCCTGAACGTGTAGGCGGAGACCGTCGGCGACAGCCGCTCGACCCGCTCCAGCCGGTACGGCGCCGCCCACCGCGACACCGACAGCCGCCACGCCACCACCCCGGCGAACACCACGGCCAGCCCCAGCCAGTACGCCTGCAGCCACGGCGTCTCCGCGAGGAAGCTCGCCAGCCCCCAGGAGTGCACGAACACCAGCGCCAGCAGCGGGTAGGACAGGTAGTGCGCGTACCGCCAGACCCGGTGCCTGATCAGGTGGCGCGCCAGCGTGCTGGTCAGCCAGAGCACCAGGAACATGACGAACGCCAGCCGCCCCAGCGAGGCGTACGCCGATTCGGCCCAGGTGAAGTCGGGCACCAGCACGTAGGCCCAGTCCTGCCGGTCGACGACGGTCTCCAGCAGCGGGTGGAGCAGCACGAGGAACGCGCCGCACCCGCCGAGCCACCGGTGCAGCGACACGGCGGCCAGCCGGTCGTCCCCCAGCCGATGGGAGATCTGGCGCACGCCGAGCAGCACCTGCCACCACATGACGAGCGTGCCGGCCAGGCCGATCAGGTTGGCCACGTCGCCGAGACCGGAGGCCCGCAGGGCGAGCGGGAGCAGCGGGAGGAAGGAGACCGCTGCCGCGATCGCGACGCGGGTCATGCCGTCGCCGCCGAGGAGCGCACCCGGCCGTCGCGGCCGACGGTGATCCAGCGCGCGTCCGGGTCCTGCCCGGCCAGCCATGGCGGCCCTTCCCGGGTGCCGAGCAGGACGAGGCAGGTGGCGTACACCTCGGCGGCGGCCAGGTCGCCGGTCATGACGGTGGCCTGCGCGCAGTCGGAGCCGGCGGGCTCGCCGGTGCGCGGGTCGACGATGTGGTGCAGCACGGTGCCGGCCCGGTCGCGCCAGCTGCGCCGCACGACGCTGCTCGTGGCCACCGCCGCCGTGCCGGCGGGCAGCTCCAGCACGCCGATCGGCTGCTCGCGCAGCGGGTGCTCGACGCCGATCCGCCAGGGCCTGCCACCCTCCGGCCGCCAGGCGACCAGGTCTCCGCCCGCGTCGATCATCCCGTACGGCACCCCCTCCGACTCGCGCTGCGCCTGGGCGGCCCGCTGCACGCTCCATCCCTTCACGAACCCGCCGAGGTCGACCGCGAGGCCGGGCGAGAGCGTCACGGTGCGGCGGTCGTGGTCGAGGTGCACGACGGGGGCCGCCGCGGGGGCCGCCGCGCGGGGCGGCGCGGGGGCCGCCTCGGGCGTGCCCACCAGCGCGAAGTCGGTGTCGTAGCCGAGCCGGGCGAGCTCGGCGCCGAGGAAGGGGCTGAACAGACCGCCGGTGGCGTCGAGGTAGCGGCAGGCCTCGTGGAGCGCCGCCAGGAACAGCTCCGAGACGACGACCGGGCCGCCCGCGTTCACGCGGCTGGTGTCGCTGCCGGGGTCGAAGCGGCTGAAGGTGCGCTCCACGGTGCGCAGCCACTCCAGCACGGGGGCGTGCCGCCGCGGCGGCAGGACGAGCATGAGGTCGGTGCCCATCACCCGGTCGCGCAGCACCTTCACCTCAGGACCCCCTCGTGAACGTCGTGACGGCGCCGGCGGGCGGCCGCTCGCCCGGGGAGTAGCCGGCGCGGACGTCGGCGACGAGCGCGGGCTCCTGCCCGGTGTCGGCCGGCAGGAACTCCACCCGCGGCCGGGAGGCGTGCGGCAGGTCGCCCAGCTCGATGGAGCCGGTGAACAGCACCCGCTTCTCCCACACCACATTGCCCTCCACCCGATAGGTGTACGAACCCGGCGGAACCGGCTTGCCGCTGCGGTCGGTGGTGTCCCAGTAGACACTCTGCCTGCCGCTCTCCTGGGCGGGACGGCTGGCCGCCTTGACCTCGCTGTCGGTGGCCGTCTCCCACCCGGACGCCTCGCGCCACAGGGGCAGCGACATGGGCCTGCGCTCGAAGCCGCCGTTGGCGGTGAAGCTGGTGGCGAACAGGGTGCGCACGTAACGCCCCTGCGCGTCCTCGATCCAGATGGCGAGCTGGTTGCTGGCGAGCCTGGGCAAGCGGTGGAGCTCGTAGTCGATGCGCACCAGGCCCAGGCGGCCGGTGACCGGCACCGACCAGGCCAGGCCCGCGGGCGAGGCGGGCGGCGGCTCGGGGCGGTAGGAGAGGTAGGCGGCGGTCGCGGTCGTGGCCACTCCGGTGATGACGACGATCGGCACGATCAGTCGGCTCGTCCGCTCCGACATGGTTGCCCTTTCCGTATGGATAGTGTGCATCAACACTACCCACTTTGCCGACGGAATGGATCTCGTCACAGGGATATCCGCACGCGCCGGGGGTAGTGCCGAGCCCATGCCCCCCATCGTGGCCGTCGTGGCACATCGCAAGAAGACGTTAGGCGCGGGCCTGGACGCGCTCCGCGTGCTCATCAGCGAGCAGGACGTCGGCGACGTCCTCTGGCACGAGGTGTCGAAGAGCAAGAAGGCAGGCAAGAAGGTGCGCAAGGCGCTCGACGAGGGTGCCGAGCTGGTGTTCGTCTGGGGCGGTGACGGCATGGTGCAGCGCTGCGCCGACGCGCTGGCGGGCACGGGCGTGCCGATGGCCATCCTCCCCGCCGGCACCGCGAACCTGTTCGCCGCCAACCTCGGCATCCCCGCCGACCTGGCCCGGGCGGTGAGCATCGGCTTCCACGGGCGGCGCGAGAAGCTGGACCTGGGCCTGCTGAACGGCGAGCACTTCGCGGTGATGGCGGGGGCCGGGTTCGAGGCCGAGATGATCGCCGACGTGGACGGGCAGGCCAAGCGGCGCTTCGGCAAGCTGAGCTACTTCAGGGCGGCCGTGCGGCACGTCGGCGGGCCGCTGGTGCCGATGAAGATCAAGCTGGACGGGGCGACCTGGTTCGAGGGCCGCGCGAGCTGCCTCCTGCTGGGCAACGTGAGCACGATCGCCGCCGGCGTCGAGGCCTTCGACGACGCCCGGCCGGACGACGGCTGGCTGGAGGTGGGCATCACCACCGCCAGGGGCCCGGTGCAGTGGGCGCGCGTGCTCGCCAGGATGGCCACCGGCCGCTCCGACGGCTCGCCGTTCGTGCGGGTCTCGCGCGCCAGGAAGGTCTCGGCCCGCTTCGGCCATCCGCTCAGGTTCGAGCTCGACGGCGGCGAGCGCGGGCACACCACCCGGTTCAAGGCCGAGATCGCCGCGGGCGCGCTGACCGTCTGCCTGCCCGGGGACTGATCCTCAGGTGGCGGCCGCGTGCCGCTCCAGGAAGGTGTAGACGTCGGCCTCGTCCACGCCCGGGAACGAGCCGGGCGGCAGCGCGGCCAGCACGTGGGAGTTGGCGCGGGCCGACGGCCAGGCGTACCCCTCCCAGCGCTCGGCCAGCTCGGCCGGCGGCCGGCGGCAGCAGTCGCCGTTCGGGCAGCTCGACTTGGTGCGGTGGGTGGTCTCGCGGCCCCTGAACCAGCGCGACTCCTTGTACGGCACCCCCAGCGTGATCGCGAAGTCCCGCTCGCGCGACGGATCGACGTGCGCCACGCAGAAGTACGTGCCGGTGGGCGAGTCGGAGTACTGGTAGTACACCGAGAACCGGTCGGGCGAGGCGAACACCTGCCGCCCCGACCACTGCAGGCACATCCGCTGCCCCTCGATGGCGCCCTGCTCGTCGGCGGGGAAGACGATGCCGTCGTTCTCGTAGGCCTTGTAGATGGTGCCGCCGGCGTCGTTGCGCACGAAGTGGCACACCAGGCCCAGGTGGTGGGTGGCGAGATTGGTGAAGCGGTGCGCGGCCATCTCGTACGACACCGCGAACACGTCGCGCAGGTCCTCCACCGACAGCGCCCGGTCGGACTTGGCTTCCTGGAGGTAGAGGGCGGCGGCCTTCTCGGGGACGAGCACGGCGGCGGCGAAGTAGTTGGCCTCGGTGCGCTGGCGCAGGAAGTCGGCGAAGTCGCGGGGCTTGCCGTGGCCGAGCGCGAGGTGCCCGAGCGTCTGGAGCAGGATCGTGCGCGGGGTGTGCATGCCGAGCTGCTCGTGCTTGACGTAGATGCGGCGGTTGCGCAGGTCGGTGATGGAGCGCACGGAGCGGGGCAGGTCCTGGGCGGTGTGCACGGTGTAGCCGAAGTGCGTGACCAGGCCCTGGATCGTGCTCTGTGACAGGGCGCCGGTACGGTAGCCGACCGCTTCCAGCGCCTGGGCGGCGGCCTTCTCGATGTCGGGGAAGTAGTTGCCCACCTCCCGCTGCCTGCGCCGCAGCTCGGCGTTGGCGACCCGGGCCTCCTCGGGGGTGGCCGTGCCGCGGGCCTGGCGGGCGCGCAGCTCGCCGTACAGGCCGAGGAGGTGCTCCAGCACGTCGTTGGGCACGCGGGCGGAGACCTTCAGCCGGGGCAGGCCGAGCCCGGCGTAGACGGGGTCGCGCTGGGCCTCCTCCAGCGCGATCTCCAGTTGCGCGCGGCGGTTGGGCGGCTGGCGGCGCAGCAGCTCCTCGACCGGGACGCCCAGGGCGGTCGCCAGCGACTTGAGCAGGGAGAGCTTGGGCTCGCGCTTGCCGTTCTCCAGCAGCGAGAGCTGGCTGGGCGCCCTGCCGACGCGCGAGCCGAGGTCGGACAGCGTCAGGCCGCGCTGTTTGCGCAGGTGGCGCAGGCGCTGGCCAAACGCGATCAGATCCAGCTCCTGCGTCAAAGACAGCGGTTCTTCGCCCAGCAAGGAGGCCATGCCGGAATCTTAGACAGAAATTCGGCCCATTTTCTAGCCTTCCCGGCGTCACGGTTGAGGGGGTCGCGCCGGGCGTTCCTCGCGCTCGATTGGTCTAGGCCAACGGTAAAAGTTGCGATTTCTTCACTGTTGAGTACGCGCGAGTAATGCACATAAGCAGAAGATTCGTCGTTCTTCTCTCCTCTTCGGACTGTTTGGGGGTACGCGCCAGGGCAGAGACTCGGCGTGAGCCCCAGGGGACGACAAAGGAGCGAACAATGAGCGATCGCCTCAAGGGAGCTGCCGAGCAGCTGCAGGACGAATGGGACAACGACCCTCGCTGGGCGGGCATCGAGCGCACGTACAGCGCGGAAGACGTGATCAGGTTGCGCGGCAGCGTCCAGGAGGAGCACACGCTGGCCCGGCTCGGCGCCGAGCGGCTGTGGCAGCTCCTGCACACCGAGGACTACGTCAACAGCCTCGGCGCGCTCACCGGCAACCAGGCGGTGCAGCAGGTGAGGGCCGGACTGAAGGCCATCTACCTGTCCGGCTGGCAGGTGGCCGCGGATGCGAACCTGGGCGGGCACACCTACCCGGACCAGAGCCTGTACCCGGCCAACTCCGTGCCCGCCGTCGTGCGCCGCATCAACAACGCGCTGCTGCGCGCCGACCAGATCACCTGGTCGGAGGACGACGATGACGCCCCGTACTGGCTGGCGCCCATCGTCGCGGACGCGGAAGCCGGCTTCGGCGGCGTGCTCAACGCGTTCGAGCTGATGAAGGGCATGATCGCGGCCGGCGCCGCGGGCGTGCACTGGGAGGACCAGCTCGCCTCCGAGAAGAAGTGCGGCCACCTGGGCGGCAAGGTGCTGATCCCGACCGGCCAGCACGTCAAGACGCTGAACGCCGCCCGCCTCGCCGCGGACGTCGCCGGCGTCCCCTCTCTGGTCATCGCGCGGACCGACGCCCAGGCCGCGACGCTCCTGACCAGTGACGTGGACCCGCGCGACCAGGCCTTCACCACCGGCGACCGCACGCCCGAGGGCTTCTACCGGGTCAGGAACGGGCTGGAGGCGTGCGTGGCGCGCGGCCTGGCGTACGCGCCGTACTCCGACCTGCTCTGGATGGAGACCGGCACGCCCGACCTGGACGTGGCCCGCGCGTTCGCCGAGGCGATCAAGGCCGAGTACCCGGACCAGATGCTGGCCTACAACTGCTCGCCGTCGTTCAACTGGAAGAAGCACCTGGACGACTCCACCATCGCCAAGTTCCAGCGGGAGCTCGGGCACATGGGGTACAAGTTCCAGTTCATCACCCTCGCCGGGTTCCACTCGCTGAACTACGGCATGTTCGACCTGGCCCAGGGGTACGCGGCGGACGGCATGACCGCGTACGTCGAGCTGCAGGAGGCCGAGTTCGCCGCCGAGTCGCGGGGCTACACCGCGACGAGGCACCAGCGCGAGGTCGGCACCGGCTACTTCGACCTGGTCAGCACCGCCGTCGCGCCCGACTCCTCGACGACCGCGCTGCGGGGGTCGACCGAGGAGGAGCAGTTCGGCCACTGATCCCCCGCTGAGCTCGCCGGCCACCTCCAGGGCATGGGAAGGTTCCCCCGGCGAAGGCGGGCCGCGCCGGTCCCCCCAGCACCGGCGCGGCCCGCCCCTTTCGCGCGGGAGTCACCGGGCACTACGCGGGGACGGCGCAGCGGGGGTGTCACTGAAGGCACAGCAGGGCTGTGACCAGCGGCACAGCCACTCGCGTACCGTTTCACCACACTGGCACCAGCACCACCGCCCGTGTCAGGAGGCACCTTGCGACACCTCGCCCGGCACCCTGTTCGGCACCCTGTTCGGCACCCTGTTCGGCACCCTGGTCGGCACCCTGGTCGGCGCCGTGCCCGCCCGCCACGGCCGCACCCTGGTCATCACCTCGCCCGGCGCCGCCGCATCCTCACCGCCACCCCGGCCGCCACCCGGCCCGCCACCGGCGCGAGACCGCCGATGTGCGCCGGCGCCTCCTTATGCCTCGGCTGACGGCCCGGCGCCGCCTCCCGTAGAAGGTGTCAGGGGGTGGCGGTGCCGGTCGTCGCCGGAGTGTCCGAGGGCGAGCCGGACGGATCCGGCGATTCACCCGGGCCGTCCTGCGGGATCGTGCTGATCGATCCCGACGGCTGCGGGCAGTCCCGCCGAGCGGCCGCGTTGCCGCGCCTGCGGGCCGCCGGGGACGCGCACGCCTCCCCCTCGTCCCCGCCCTGGTCCCCGGGGCCGCTGGTCTGCGTGGGGCGGAACGTGCCACGCCGCTCACCCGAGGGTGTCAGCACGACGTCGGGCCCCTTCGTCCTGGTCTGCGTGACGAACACCGTGGGCGTGCCCGGCGCCGCCGTCCGCGTCGCGAGCTGCACGGGCGGCGGGTTCCTGCTGGTGACGACCGTGGGACGGACGGTCGAGCCGGCACTGCCCGAGGACCGTACGGCGGGCGGGTCTCCGGGCAGCAGCGAGCCACCGCCGACACTCAGGCCGTCCCCGCCCGAGGCGGCGATCACCGTGATGGCCGCGATCGAGACCGTGGCCAGCGCCGCGAAGCTGGCCTGCGAGAGCTGGGCCCGCGACCTCGCCCTCGACCCTGCCCTCGACCCTGCCCTCGCCCCTGCCCGCGACCTCCCGTGACCGCGCCGGCTGCGCGTCCCGGAACGCTCCACCTCCTCCTCGGACGGCTCCCGCACCAGGCGTACCAGCCCTCCTCCCGGCGGGTACGGGACAGGCGTCCACATCTTCCCCAGCACGCCCTCCACCGCCTGGCGCAGCTCCCACGGATCCCCCACTCCCCCGGCGGCGAGCAGCGCCCGCAGCAGGTCGGCGGCCCTGGGCCGGTCGGCCGGATCCTTGGCCAGGGCGGCCGAGACGGCGGGCCTGAGCAGGGCCGGCACCCGCTCGGCGCGCGGCGGGTCGAACAGGATGCGCCGGGTCAGCACGTCCGGCTCGCCGCCCCCGAACGGGTGGTGCCCGGTGGCGGCGAAGGCCACCAGGCAGCCCCAGGCGAAGACGTCGGAGGCGGGCAGGGCGGCCCCGCCGGTCAGCCGCTCGGGCGCCACCCATCCGGGGCTGCCCATGACCTGCCCGGCCTGGGTGTGCGCGGCCAGCGTGTCCACGTCGCGGGCGATGCCGAAGTCGATGACGCGCGGCCCCTTCTCCGACAGCAGCACGTTGCCCGGTTTGAGGTCGCGGTGCACCAGCCCGGCCTCGTGCACCGCGACGAGCGCCGCCGCGACGCCGAGGGCGACCCCGTAGGCGAGGTCGGGCGCCAGCGGCCCGCCTGCCTTGACGACCTGGGAGAGCGCGGGGCCGGGGATGTACTCGGTGACGAGGTAGGGGCGGTCCCTGTCGGTGCCGTCCTCGACGACCGCCGCCGTGCAGAAGGGCACCAATCTTCGTGAGAAAGCCACTTCCTCAGCGAAGCGCGCCCGTAACGTGGCATCGTTGAGATGCACCGCATGCGGCGTCTTCAGCGCGACGAGGCCCCCCTGAGGGTGCTCCGCCAGATACACCACTCCCATCCCGCCCGTTCCGAGGCGGCCGAGGAGCAGGTATCGGCCGATGATGACCGGGTCCCCCACCGTAAGCGGTCGCACGCCAGGAGGCAGCTCGCTCGCACCACGCGCCATCCGGTTTCGCCTCTCCTGATCAGTGTCATGGCAAGGCACACTGTGGCGGCATCCGGGGCGGGCTTTCCGCATGTCTTACACAAGGGGTATCGGAGGAAAGGCGATCATTCCTCCGAGGTAAGTAAGAGGTGGGGAAGCAGGCGATTCGTGCGTCAGGAGGCGATTGCGGCGGCTTCCTCGGCCTCGACCTGACGGTTCCAGTCGCTCTTGACCTGACGCCACGCCTCGTCGTCCACGCCGAGCCGCCAGTAACCGGAGATGGACAGCCGCTCCAGCGGGATCCCCCGCTCCAGGCGCAGGTGGTGGCGCAGCTCCTTGACGAACCCGGCCTCGCCGTGCACGAACGCGTGCACGTCGCCGCCGGGGAAGTCCAGCTCGCGCACGGCGGCGACCAGCCGCTCGCCGACCGGGCGGTCACCCCGGTACAGCCACCTGATCCGCGCGTCGGCGGCGGTCTCCAGCTTCAGCTCGTCCTCCGGCGCGTCCACCTCGATGAGCACGCGGGCGGGTGTGGCGTCGGGCAGCGCCTCCAGCGAGGCGGCGATGGCGGGCAGCGCGCTCTCGTCGCCCACGAACAGGTGCCAGCCGGCCTCGGGGTCGGGCGCGTAGCCGCCGCCGGGGCCCAGGATGAGCAGCTCGTCGCCCGGCCGCGCGTGGTCGGCCCACGGGCCGGCCAGGCCCTCGTCGCCGTGCACGACGAAGTCGAGGGTGAGCTCGCGGGTGAAGGGGTCCCAGGCGCGCACGGTGTAGGTCCGCAGCTTCGGCCAGACCTCGCGCGGCATGGTCTCGCGGCACGCCTTCACGCTGAACGGCTGCGGGTACTCGACGCCCTCGCAGCGGAAGACCAGCTTGACGTAGTGGTCGGTGAGTCCCCTGGTGGCGAACTCCGCCAGCCCGTCCCCGCCCACGACCACGCGGACCATGTTGCGCGAGAGGCGCTCGGTACGCTGGACGACACCCCGGTGGTGATCCGTACGCTTGTCAGCCATAGGACAGTCCCCCTGAGTTAGGTATACCTAACCTTATACTGCCCGCGGGTGTGGCCGTAGACCTACTTCCTCGAACCGAGCGGTGAGAATCAGGCGGCCGCCGAGCCCTCCATCGACTCGGACGGCAGCTCCGCCACCGCCTGGACGAACTGCGACATGTGCCGGAAGGCCAGCCGCGCCTCGGGCAGCACGTCGGCCAGGATAGGGAAGACGTGCGGCATCCGCGGCCACTCCTCGTACCTGACCGGCACCCCCGCCAGCCGCGCCCTCTGCGCCACCCGCCGGGCCTCGTCCCGCAGCACCTCCGTCGAGCCCGTGACGATCATCAGCGGCGGCAGCCCCGCGAAGTCGCCGTGCACCGGTGAGACGAGCGGGTCCCACGGGTCCAGGCCCGAGGTCCACCGGCGGGCCAGCCAGCGCACCCTGCTCGCCGGGAGCATGGGGTCCTGCCAGCGGTTCGCCCGGCGCGGGAAGTCGGTGAGGTCGGCCCACGGCGACAGGCAGATCGCCGCCCCGGGCAGCGGCAGGCCCCTGTCGCGCAGCGCCAGCAGGGTCGCCAGCGTGAGATGGCCGCCCGCCGAGTCGCCCGCGAGGATCACGTCCCGGGGCACGTGCCCGCGCCGCAGCAGGCAGCCGTAGGCGTCCAGCGCGTCGGCCAGGGAGTCGGCCAGCCTGTGCACCGGGCCCTGGCGGTAGTCCAGCGCCAGGACCGGCCGCCCGGCCACCGCCGACAGCCGCCACGTGATGGGCCGGTGGGTGCGCGGCGAGCAGGAGAAGTAGCCCCCGCCGTGGAAGTAGAGCACCACCTTGCGCTCGTCGAGCCCCTGGCCGCCGCGCACCCACTCCCCGCCGCACTCGGAGAAGGCCGCCGGCACGACCGCGACGTGCTCGGGATGCGGCACGTTCACCACCCGGGCGAGCTCGCCGAGCCGGGCCGCCCCCGACAGGGCCAGCGGATGGCGCATCAGCAGGCTGGAGGCCGGTTTCACGGTGCCGCGCAGGAGGCCGGTGAGCGCCCGGGCCTGCCAGCTCAGCGGATACTCCGGGATCACGTCCCTGTCGACTCGCATACCGCCCCCTTTCAGGAGATTTGTTCCCCTCTCGCGAAATCCCTACCGGCCAGTAAGTAACTCATCTCTTACGCGGATATTTCGGCACGATGACTCGCAGGCGCTCCGCCTGGCCCCGTTAATCCCGTTGCGGGCCGCCGATCCCGCGACGGATAATCCGTGTTTCCCACCGGCAGACCCGTGCGCGGGTCCAGGCACGTTCCGTGACCGTGCCATCACCCCCTGGAGGTGCAAAACCTTCCCGCTCTACGCCCGGCTCGTCCGGTACGGCTTCCGCAAACACGCCACCTACGTCTGGGCCGCAGTCGCCGGCGCGTTCACCAACAGCGTCTTCGGCATCCTGCGCGCGTACACGCTGATCGCGCTCTGGCAGGCCCGCCCCGGTCTGGCCGGATACGACATCACCGACGCCGTCACCTTCTGCTTCGTCACCCAGGCCTTCATCGGGCCGATGCAGCTCTTCGGCGGCGGGCTCGCCCTCCCCGAGCGCATCCGCAGCGGCGACATCGCACTCGACCTGGTCCGCCCCGCCTCGCTGCAGCTCTGGACGCTCGCCGAGGACCTCGGCAGGGCCGCGTACCTGTTCCTGGTGCGCGGCATCCCGCCGATGCTGCTCGGCGCCGCGATCTTCGGCATCCACGTCCCCGCCACGCCCGCCCAGTGGCTGGCGTTCCTGCTCGGCTTCGCGATCGCCGTCGTCGTCAGCTTCGGCTGGCGCTACCTGGTCGCGCTGTCGGTCTGCTGGCTGCTCGACGACCGCGGCGTCGCGGTCCTGTCGATGGTCCTGAGCACGTTCTTCAGCGGCATGCTGGTGCCGCTGCACCTGTTCCCCGGCTGGTTCGGCGACCTGGCCATGGCGCTGCCCTGGGCCGCCATGGTGCAACTGCCCACCGACCTCTACCTGGGCACCGCCCCGGTGCTGGAGACGCTCGCCGTCCAGGCGCTGTGGGCCGTGGTCCTGCTCGGCCTGGGCGCCCTCGGCACCCGGGCGATCCGCCACAAGGTGGTGATCCAGGGTGGTTAGGACGTACTTCCTGCTGGTGTGGGCCTGGACCCGCGCCGCGGCGGCCTACCCGGTCTCGTTCGTGATGATGATCGTGCTCGGCTTCGTCATCGCCGCGATCGACGTCGGCGTCATCCTGATCATCTTCGCCAACACCACCACCCTGGCCGGGTTCTCCCGCGAGGAGGTGCTGTTCCTCTACGGGACGGCCGGCCTGGCCTTCACCATCTGCGACACGTTCGTCAGCAACCTCGACCGGGTCAGCGGGCACATCAAGGCCGGCACCCTCGACACCTTCCTGATCAGGCCGGCCGGGGCGTGGGTCCAGCTCGCCGCCGACCGTTTCATGGCCACCCGCGTCGGGCGCATCCTCCAGGCCGCGCTCGTGCTCGGCTACGCCGTCGCCGCGCTCGACCCGGGCTGGGGGCGGGCCTGGATGATCCCCGTCATGGTGGCGACCGGCATCGTCATCTTCGCGGCGCTGTGGACGATCGCCGGAGCGCTGCAGTTCCTGCTGACCGACGCCCCCGAGGTGGTCAACAGCCTGACCTACGGCAGCAGCCAGCTCACCCAGTACCCGCTCAGTGTCTACGGCCGCGACCTGGTCAGGGGCGTGACGTACGTGCTGCCGCTGGCGTTCGTCAACTGGCAGCCCGGCCTGTACGTGCTCGGCCGGGACGACCCCTTCGGCACGCCCGCGTTCATGCGGTTCCTCGGACCGGCCGCCGCGCTGGTCCTGGCCCTGGTCGCCGCGCTGGTCTGGCGGCAGGGCATCCGGCACTACAGATCGACGGGGAGTTGAGGCGAATGATCGAGCTCGACCGGGCCGGACGCTCGTTCAAGGTGAAGCGGAACGTCGTGCACGCCGTGCGCGACCTGTCGTTCACGGTGTCGGCGGGCGAGTTCGTCGGCTACCTCGGCCCCAACGGCGCGGGCAAGTCCACCACGATCAAGATGTTGTGCGGCATCCTGACCCCCACCTCGGGCAAGGTCAGGGTGGCGGGGATGGACCCCTCGCGCCGCCGCACGACGCTGGCGCGGCGCATCGGGGTGGTGTTCGGGCAGCGGACGACACTGTGGTGGGACCTGCCGCTGCGCGACAGCTTCGAGCTGATCAGGCACCTCTACCGGGTCGAGCGCACGGCCTTCGCCGCCCGGCTCGACGAGCTCACGCAGACCCTGGACCTGGGCGAGTTCCTGCGCACGCCGGTGCGGCAGCTCAGCCTCGGCCAGCGCATGCGCGGCGACCTGGCGGCGGCGCTGCTGCACGCGCCCGACGTGCTGGTGCTCGACGAGCCGACGATCGGGCTCGACGTGGTCAGCAAGGCCGGTATCCGCGAGTTCCTGCTGCGGCTGAACGCGGAGCGGGGCACGACCGTGCTGCTGACCACGCACGACCTCGGCGACATCGAGCGCCTGTGCCGCCGGGTCATGCTCATCGACCACGGGCGGCTGGCGTTCGACGGCACCCTCGACGACCTGATGGCCACGGCTCCCGGCCAGTCGTCGCTGGAGGAGGTGGTCACCCGCCTCTACACGGGCACCGCCCCGTGACGCACGGGGCCACCGCCTGATCAGCCCCGCTGGCCGGGGCGGTTCACGATGACCGAGGTCAGCAGGGCGGTGGCCCACACCGCGCCCTCGCGGACGCTGGGCTCCTTGTCGTCGAAGAAGTACTCGTCGCGCAGCCAGACCGTCCTCTCACCCAGGTAGCGATAGGTGCGCGGGTCCAGGATGTGGTACCTGCGGTAAGGGACGTCCCCTCTGCCGGTGTCGCGCCAGACGCCCAGGCCGCCGCGGCCGGCCGCGTCGGTGACGCCCTGCTCGACGCGGACGCCGGGGATCAGCGCCAGGGCCTCGAACAGGGCCGCCTCCAGCTTGGGCGGCATGACGCCGTACCGGCTGAGGTAGAGCATGATCACGCCGTAGGCGCGGTCCGCGTCGGGGGCGACGACGTGGGGGACGCCCTCCTCCCTGGGGTAGTCGATCCAGTGCCGGTCCCTGGTCACCTTGGCGAGCAGCCGCTTCGGGTCGGTGGGCAGCTCGCGCAGCTTCTTGTCGTACTGCTGCGGCGACAGGTCGTCGTCACCGGGGTCGGGCGGGATGTCCCGGACGGACAGCCTGCCGTCCTCGCCGAAGCCGGCGCTCTGCTTGCCGTCGTAGCGTATCCAGGACTCCCTGCTCTCGACCGTGTCGCGGGTCGGCTGCTTGTCCAGGGTCCTGGTGTACTGCCACTGCGTCGGCAGCGGCGCCTCGCCGGCCTCGCGCCTGCCCACCGTGTCGGCCGCCCGCGCCAGGACGGTGTCCGGGTCGAGCTGGACGGTCCGCGGCCGGGCCGGCGGAGCGGGCTGCGCGGGGGGTTGCGGCCGGACGGCGACCAGGGCGACCGCGGCCGCGGTGGCCAGCGCGCCCGCCAGCAGGAGGGCGCGGCCGAACCCGCGCCTGCGGGTGCGCATCCGGCGCAGCAGCCGGCGGCGCTCCTGGACCGTCCACTCCTCGCCCGGCTCCGGCACCACGGCACGCAACTCGCGCAGGGATCGCAGGTCATCCACCGAAGGACTCCTCTCGTGCCGTGGTGGGGTCGCTTCCGCCGAGCGCCCTGCGGGTCCTGACCCTGGCGCGGTGCAGGCGGGATCGGACGGTTCCGATGGGGATGCCCAGGGCCCTGGCCACGTCCTCGTACGTCATGTCCGCCCAGGCCACCAGTAACAGCACCTCGCGGTCGGCGGCCGGCAGGTCCGCCAGCGCCGCGGCCAGGCCCGCCTGCTGCGCCGCGACGCGGTCGTCGATCCTGTCGGCGTACGGCTCGGTGACCTCGTCCACCCCGGTGCGGGCCAGGGCCCGGTAGAGCCTGACCTCGACCCGGCGGTGACGCTGGATGAGCCGGGCGGCGATGCCGTACAGCCAGGGGCGGGCGTCGGGATGGCTCGCGTCGTAGTGGCGGCGCCGGCGGAACGCGGCCAGGAACGCGTCGGAGACGACGTCGTCGGCCAGCGACTCCCCGAGCCGTCTGGCGACGTAGCGGCGAAGGGCCGCCGCGTGCCGGTCGAAGAGCTCGGCGAAGATCTCCGGGACCTGCTCGGACCGCCGGATCAGCTCGGAGTCGGCCGGCCTGCCGGGCAGTTCGTCGATCACATGTCGCTCCCGTCCGTACGGTGTGTCCGCTGGCTTTCGCCCGCAGGACGGGGAGGAGTTCGCGCTTTTCGCTGTGACCTACGTCACACGACTGCGGCCGCCTCCCCGCAGGGAGACGGCCGCGCCCGAAATCTTCACGAGGATCAGTAGTAGCTGCCCTCGGGCGTGCTCTCGTAGTCCTCGTCGAGCTCGTCGTCGCGGCGCGACCACCGCGAGGGCATCAGCACGGGTATGAACAGGGCCACGCCGAGCAGCGCGAACACACCTGTCGTGAGGAGAGTCCTGGCGCCGAAGCCGGCGTCGCGGACGATCTGGTTGACCGAGGGCTCGGTCGGGATGAAGGACAGCGCCCGGTTCATGTCGAGCGCGTACACGACCGTCCAGGCCAGCAGCACCATAGACGGGACGAAGGTCGCCAGCGGGGAGATCCGGCCGGCCATAACCAGGCCCGCGACGAGCCCCACCGCGGCCATCGCGCCGAGCGCGATCCACATCCGCTGGTTGTCCGGTGGGTTCGCCGCAGCGTTGCCGACGGCCTGCTGCACCGCCCATCCGCCGCCCCCGAGCACGGCCGCCGTCACCACCAGGCCGATCAGCAAACCACCTAAGTGCCGCAACGTTCTCACCTCTATGTCAGCGCGATCGGCACGACCCTAGCGACAAATGCCATTTTCGGACCAGGCATTGAGCAGCTTGGGACTCGAGGTCTCATCCTCCCTTGCCCCGTGAGAGCATGGAGCACACCCATGCGCGCGCGACTTCCCCTCCGGCTCGCGCGGACGGCCGCCTTCGCCGCCGTCTGCGTGACCCTGGCCGCGCTCGCCCACGTCCTCGGCGGCGGCGCCGCTCCCGCGCCCTGGGCCGCCGCGCTCGGGCTCGCGGGCGTGTCCGCGCTGGGGCTGGCGCTGTGCGGCAGGGAGCGCTCGGCGGGCACGATCAACCTGATGCTGGTCGGCGCGCAGGTCGGGCTGCACGAGCTGTTCGCCGGCGAGGGCGCCTCCTACGTGTCGGTGCACGGGCACGCCCAGGGCGGCCTGGCCGTCAACGCCGGCATGCTGCTCACGCACCTCAGCGCCACGGTGATCACCGGCCTGTGGCTGTCGCGCGGCGAGGCCGCGCTGTGGTCGCTGCTGCGCCGAATCGGGCGCCGCCTCGTCGTCCTGCTCTCCCCGGCCGCCGCGCCCGTGTCGTGGCCCGGCGCGCCGATCGTCCGCACCAGGGTGGTGCCTCCGCAGCCGGGTTTCCGGCACAGCGTGGCCAGGCGTGGTCCTCCACTTCCCGCCTGACCTTCTGACACCCCTTTCATCCCCCATCACCCAAGTGGAGCTTCCGACATGTCCTTCGTACGCCGTGCGGCCACCGTGCTCGCCGCCGCCACCGCGCTCACCGCCGGCCTGGCCCTGCCCGCCTTCGCCCACGTCACCATCCAGCCGGGCACCGCCGAGCAGGGCGGGTTCACCAAGGTCGCGTTCCGGGTGCCGAACGAGCGCGACAACGCCTCGACCACCAAGATCGAGGTCTCCTTCCCCACCGACCACCCGCTGGCCTTCGTCTCCGTCAAGCCCGTGCCCGGATGGACGGTCAAGGTCACGGAGGGCAAGCTGCCCGCGCCGGTCAAGACCGAGTACGGCGACCTCGAAGAGGCCGTCACCAAGGTCGTCTGGGAGGGCGGCAAGATCAACCCTGGGGAGTTCCAGGAGTTCGAGGTGTCCATGGGGCAGCTGCCCGAGGTGGACTCGCTGATGTTCCCGACCAAGCAGACGTACTCCGGGGGCGAGGTCGTGGACTGGTCGGAGGCTCCCAAGGCCGACGGCACGGAGCCCGAGCACCCGGCGCCCCTGCTCAAGCTGGTGCCCGCCGCCGACAAGGCCGGCACGGCCACCCTGTCCGCCACCGCGCCCGCCACGGCACCCGCCACCGCCCCGTCGGTGGCGCCGGTGGCGGCGGCCTCCTCCTCGGACGGCACCGCCCGCCTGCTCGGCGGGGCCGGGCTGGCCGTGGGCGTCATCGGCGTCGTGATCGGCGCCCTGGGCCTGCGCCGCCGCCCGTCCGCCTGAGCCCTGCCCCTGCTGAACACGAGGGCCCGCCGTCACTCCTTCTCTTCCAGCGGTCGTCGCACATCGCGGATGAGGGGATGCGGCGGACTCCGAGATCCGGGAGGACCTGACGGCGCCGGCGCAACGGACGCGATCCGACCGGTAAGCGTCTGGGGGCGCCACCGATGTGATCGGTGGCGCCCCCGGTCCGCCGCGCCAGTACTTCCCCAGCTGAACGCCTCGCACATCTGCCGGCGACCCGCGGCTGACTGGGCACCAGGTCTGAGAGGGGGCAGCCGCCATCGACCCGGCGATCACACTGGTCTGGCTCACCCGTTGCCCCGATCGGACGAGACGCTCCCTGACCCACCTGAACGTGGCGACCTCGACACCCACGACCGCACGTGCCG
Organism: Nonomuraea thailandensis; assembly: GCF_024172165.1. Taxonomy (GTDB): domain Bacteria; phylum Actinomycetota; class Actinomycetes; order Streptosporangiales; family Streptosporangiaceae; genus Nonomuraea; species Nonomuraea thailandensis. Next base: position 5,727,962 of record NZ_JAMZEB010000002.1, read on the forward strand.
GCGCATCGCCGACGCCCGCGACGTCGAGGTGCTGGCCGTCGATCACCGGCGCGCGCCCCGGCATCCCTACCCCGCGGCCATCGAGGACGTGGCCGCGGTGCTGCGCTGGGCGCCCCCGGCGGCGGTGGCGGGCGACAGCGCGGGCTGGACGCCGGACCCGCAGACCGCGCGTGCGTTGCGCGACGAAGGCGACGCCTACGCCCATCGACTGGCGCAGACCGGCGCGCACGTGACGCACCGCCAAGAACCCGGCCTGGAGCACGGCTTCATCCAGGGCATGGACCTGACCTCCCCGGAGGCTGCCACCGCCCAGGAGCGGCTGTTCGACGACATCACCGCCCTGATCCACGAGTGAGCCCGCCGGCGAACGTGTTGCGATGACCCCTCGACCTCTGGAAGGCGGGCGCTGCGGACGTCCCGGGGCGGTGATCAGGAGGTGATGTCCTTGCCGGAGAACCGCGCCCACGCGATCGAGCCGAACAGCACGATGTACGCCCCGAACGTCAGCAGCCCGTCCCGCAGGGCCGCCACGTCGATCGGGGCGCGCAGCACCGCGTCGAAGTTGGTGAACCTGGTCGGCAGCAGGTACGGCGTGATCGAGCTCAGCTCCGGGATGGCCCGCAGCACCTGGCAGACGATGACCAGCACCACGGTCCCCGCGATGGCCCCGATGGACACCTCGGTGAACACCGACAGCGCCAGCGCGATCGCGGCCAGCGCCGCCATGCCGGCTCCGACGTACCCGACCGAGATGGCGATGCGCAGCAGCCCCTCGGCCAGCGGCACCGTGGTGCCGGACAGCAGCGTCACGTCCCCTGCCGGGAACAGCACCAGCCCCGTCACCAGCGCCGACAGCGCGACCACCGCCGTCACCGCGTACGCGTAGACGACCGCGTTGAGGTACTTGATCACCAGCAGCCGGGTACGGCCGGCCGGCGCGGCCAGCAGGTAGCGCAGCGTGCCGCCCCCGGCCTCCCCCGCGATGGAGTCGCCCGCCACCACGCTCACGGCCACCGGCATCAGCAGCAGCACCAGGAACGAGAACGAGACGAACGTCAGCATGAGGCTGTTGCCGGCCACGTCCTGGACGAGCCCGCTCATGTCGTCGTCGGACGAGCCGAACATGCGCAGCGCGACGCCGACCACGACCGGCACGACACCCAGCACGGCCAGCATGGCCAGGTTGCGCGGGCGGCGGAAGGTCAGGCCCAGCTCCGAGCCGAGCAGCCGCCAGAACGCCCACGTCGCCCGCGCCGCCGGCTCGGGCGGGGCCGCGGGCGCGGGCTCCGGCTCGTGGCGTTCGGTGGTGCGCATGGTCTCCGTCACCGGGACCAGCCCCGGCGTGCGCCGCGGCCCGAGCGTGGCCGTGCGCGCACCGGCCGCACCAGGGTCCTCACCCGTCGACATCGAAGCCCTCCCCTGTCAGTCCCACGAACACGTCCTCCAGGCTCGGCCGGACCACGGCCAGCCCGCGTACGGCCACGCCCTCCCCCACGAGCGCGGCGTTGACCTGCTCGGGCGCGTGCCCGCCCAGCTCCGCCGTGACCTCGCGGCCCTCGGCGCGCACGTCGGCCAGGCCGAGCCCGGCCAGCACCCGCGCGGCGTCGTCAGGGCCGGGCGTCTCCACCCTGATGCGGGCGGTCAGGCCGCCGCTCAGGGAGGCGATCGTGCCCTGCGCGACGAGCCTGCCGGTACGCATGATCGCGGCGTGCGTGCACATCTGCTCGACCTCGGCCAGCAGGTGCGAGGAGACGAACACCGTGGTGCCCTCGGCGGCGATCTCCTTGACCAGCGTGCGCACCTCGCGGGTGCCCTGCGGGTCGAGCCCGTTGGTCGGCTCGTCGAGCACGAGCAGCTCGCGCGGCCCCAGCAGCGCGGCCGCGATGGCCAGCCGCTGGCGCATGCCGAGCGAATAGTTGCGGTACCGCTTGCCCGCGGCGGCCGCCAGGCCCACCCGGTCGAGCGCGTCGGCGATCCGCCGCTTGGCGGTGCCGCGGTGCGCGGTCGGGTCGGCCGCGTCGAAGCGCATCAGGTTGGCCGTGCCCGACAGGTACGGGTAGAAGGCCGGCCCCTCGACCAGCGCGCCCACCTTGGGCAGGGCCCGGGCCTGCGGCAGCCCCAGGACGGAGTACTCGCCCTCCGTGGGCGCGACCAGGCCGAGCAGCATGCGGATGGTGGTGGTCTTGCCCGAGCCGTTGGGCCCGAGGAAGCCGAACACCGAGCCGCGCGGCACGGTCAGGTCGAGCGCGTCCACGGCGACCTGGCCGCCCTTGAAGCGCTTGGTCAGCCCCCGGGTGCGGATCGCGGCGCCCTCGCCGGTGTCCCCGGAGGGCGGGGCCGCCCCGAAGGGCGCCCCCGCTTCCTGCGTGACGGTGGTCACCTGACGCCCGCCGCCTTGGTGATCTCCTCCGGGGTGACCGCGCCGACCAGCAGCCGGCCGTCGTCGGTCAGCAGGGCCGTGACGAGCTTGGTCCTGATCAGCCTGCCGGAGCCCCACGTGCCGCTCACCGGGGTGGCGGACTTGAGCACGCTGTCGACCAGCGCGGCCGGGTCGCCGCCCTGGCCGCCGCCGAAGCGGCCCTCGCCGCCCTCGGGCGTCCCGGCCTGCCGGGCCGCCGTCAGGTCCGACAGGGAGAACGGCACGACCGCGACGGCCGACCAGCCCTGTCCGACGACCTTCAGGTCGTCCGCGACCTCCCTGGCGTGCTCGGCGCGCTTCTCCGCGGTGGCGGTGTCGTCCTCGTTCAGGCCGAGCGTCCGCTCCTCCACCTTGGCGCCGGCGGGCGGGGTGAAGGTGAAGTTCTCCGCCGCCGGCGGGGTGAACGTCACCTGGGTGAACCCGATCTGGTACGCCGGCTCGGCCGAGCCCTTGGCGTACACCTGGACCTGGAGCGGGACGTACGTCTCGCCGTCGAGGGCGATCCGGATCTCCTGCACCAGGGAGCTCTCCTCCTTGGGCGCCAGCACGAGCTGGTAGACCGGGCGGCCGGCCACCTCCGCCGTGTTGATCACCCGGACCGCCGTGTGCTGGTCGGCGTTGGCCAGCAGCCGCTCGGCGAGCTGCTGCGGCGTCAGCTCGGTCTCCTGGGGCAGCGGCGTGGCGTGCGCCGCCGGGCCGCCGGCGCCCTGCTTGACGGTCAGCCTGGTGGCGGTGTTGGTGGCGCTGTCCCAGTACCAGGCCTGGCCGCCGTTCAGGATCAGGTTGGTCTCGTTGAGCTGGGTCGGCATGGCCACGCGGAGCTTGTCGCTCGCGCCGTACCAGACCTTCACCTCGTGCGAGCCGGACAGCAGGCTGAGCGGCGAGACCGCGCCGGTCGCCGGCAGCGCCGGCAGGCCGAGCGAGGCCGTCTGCTGCACGGTGCCGGACATGGGCGGGATGCCGCCCTTGCTGCTGGTGGCCGCCACCGCGTCGGCGAGCAGTTGCCCGGCCGAGCGCTCAGGCAGCACGGGGTCGCCGCTGACCGCGGCTATGACGGGGCCGGCGCCGATCGCGGCTCCGATCACGGCCGCGGCCGCGATCGGCACTCCCCACCTCACGAACGTGCCTCTGCGCATCTCACTCCTTAACGGTATGTCGATGCCCAGAGCCTGCGTCATGCTTCCTGTGGCAACCCTGAGACAGTCTGAGACGGCTCTCAGGCCAGGCAGGTTCCCCCTGGTGGAGTGGGAGCCGTCTGAGATGACTCTCAGGCTTCTCAGCGTTGTCTCAGCGCGAGGACGGGAGAATTGCCGTATGAGGGTACTTGTCGTCGAGGACGAGCGGCGGATGGCGGCCGCGCTGCAGCGCGGGCTGCAGGCGGAGGGGTTCGCCGTGGATCTCGCGCACGACGGCGAGGAGGGGCTGCACGCCGCCAGGCAGGGCGACTACGACGTCGTGGTGCTCGACATCATGCTGCCCAGGCTGTCCGGCTACAACGTGTGCAAGCAGCTGCGGGCCGAGGAGAACTGGGTGCCGATCCTGATGCTCTCGGCCAAGGACGGCGAGTACGACATGGCCGACGGGCTCGACCTGGGCGCCGACGACTATCTGACCAAGCCGTTCTCGTACGTGGTGCTGGTGGCCAGGCTGCGGGCGCTGATGCGGCGCGACGCGGGCCGGCGGCCGTCGGTGCTGATGGCGGGCGACCTGTCGCTGGACCCGGCCAGGCGCCGGGTGGAGCGCGGGCAGAGCCCGGTCGAGCTGACGCCCCGGGAGTTCGCGCTGCTGGAGTACCTGATGCGGCGGCGGGACGAGGTGGTGTCGAAGTCGGAGATCCTGGAGCACGTGTGGGACACCTTCGACACCGACCCGAACGTGGTCGAGGTGTACGTCGGCTACCTGCGCCGCAAGATCGACGCCCCCTTCGGCAGGAACGCCCTGCAGACCGTGCGCGGCGCCGGCTACCGGCTGGCAGGCGACGGTGGCTGATTCGCCGCTGGTCTGGTGGCGGCGGCAGGGGCTGCGTTTCCGGCTCACGGTGGCCGCCGCCGCGGTGCTCGCGCTGGCGCTGGCCCTGTCGGCGACGGTGCTGGTGACGGTGCTGGAGCGGGCCCTGATGGACACCGTGGACGACTCCACCAGGGCGCAGGCCCAGGCGGTGCGGGTGGCGGCCGACGCGGGCACGCTGACCAGCCCGATCACCACGCACGACGGCACGATCGTGCAGGTGCTCGACGCGCGGGGGCGGATCACGCACGTCACGTACGGCGCCGACCGGCTGGTGCCGATGCTGGACGCCCGGGCCAGGGCGCGGGTGCTGCAGCGCGGGGAGGCGACGCTGCTGGACGGGCGGCCGTACGCGATCCCGGGGTTCCTGCGGGTCGTCGTGCTCAGCGCGGACCACGGGCAGACGGTGGTGGCGGCCCGTCCCATCAGCGAGATCCAGAACAGCCTGGTCACGGCCGGGCGGGTGCTGCTGGTCGGCACGCCGGCGCTGGTGGTGCTGCTGGCGGTGGCGAGCTGGCTGATGATCGGCCGTACGCTGCATCCCATCGCGGCGCTGCGCAGGGGCGCGGCGGACATCACGCACACCGCCAGGTCGCGCCGGCTGCCGGTGCCGCAGTCGCGGGACGAGGTGCACTCCCTGGCCACCACGCTCAACGACATGCTGGCCAGACTGGAGGAGGCCGAGCAGCGCCAGCGCGCGCTCGTCTCCGACGCCGCGCACGAGCTGCGCAGCCCGCTGGCCAGCATCCGGCTGCAGCTGGAGGTGGCGCTCGGGCATCCCGACGGGCAGGACTGGCAGGAGACGGCCGAGGGCGTGCTGGAGGACACGATGCGGCTGTCCCGGCTGGCCGAGGACCTGCTCGCGCTGGCCAGGCTGGACGAGCGCGGCGGCGTGCCCGCCCGGCGCGAGCCGGTCGACCTGGACGAGGTGGTGCGGCAGACGGCGGACCGCTACGCCGAGGCGCGGCTGACGGTGTGCGACCCGGTCGTGGTCCGCGGCGACGCGCTCGACCTGAGCCGGGTGCTGACGAATTTGATGGACAACGCGGTCCGCCACACCGCATCCAAGGTCGAGGTGGCGCTGACCGCCGACGGCGTGCTGACCGTCACCGACGACGGGCCCGGCATTCCCGAGCAGGATCGCGAGCGGGTCTTCAACCGCTTCACCCGGCTCGACTCCGGCCGCAGCAGGGACGAGGGCGGCGCGGGGCTGGGGCTGGCCATCGTGCGCGAGACCGTGCGGGCGCACGGCGGCACGGTGGTCCTGGAGGACGCCGAGCCGGGGCTGCGGGCCGTGGTCCGCCTCCCGGTGGCCGGCTGACGCGGGCCGCTCGCGCTGCGTGCCGGGGCCCGCGCCCCGGGGCGGCCCGCCAGACCATTCCTGTCACCTTGGAGGGCCGGACCCTGGTCACCGGGCGCCTGCCGTGTTACGCACGGGGCATGCGCGCAGCACGCGGGCGGCCTGGCGGCCGCGCCCTCCCGGCCGCCGCCTTCGCGGTGGGCCTCGCGTTCGCCGTGACCGCCGTGCCGGCCGCGGCCGGCTCCGGCCCTCGCCCGGCCGCGCCGCACGGGAGCATCGGGCAGGCCGCTCCGGGCGGGACCGCCGGGCGGGCCATGACGGTGATCGCCTCGGGGCTGGACAACCCCAGAGGGCTGAGCTTCGGCCCGGGCGGCGTCCTCTACGTGGCCGAGGCGGGCAGGGGCGGCCCCGGCCCGTGCATCGTCGGCGCCCAGAACCAGACGTTCTGCCTGGGCCCCACGGGAGCCGTGACGGCCGTCTCGAAGGCCGGGCAGCACCGGGTGGTGACCGGCCTGCCGTCCCTCGGCACGCCGGACCTCAGCGAGGTGCTCGGCGCCCACGACGTGGCCGCGGCGCGCGGCGGGCTGCTCATCCCGATCGGCCTGGGCACCGACCCGGCCAGGCGCGCGCAGCTCGGCCCGGGCGGGGCCGCCGTCGCCACGCTGGTCAAGGCATCGGGCAAGCGCTGGCGAAGCGTCGCCGACCTGGGCGCGTACGAGGCCGCCCACGATCCCGACCAGGGCCGGCCGGGCACCGGCCCGGACAGCCAGCCGTACGCGGTGCTGCCCGACGGCGCGGGGGCGCTGGTCGTGGACGCGGGCGCCAACGACCTGTTGCGAGTGCGCCCGGGCGGCCGGATCTCGACGGTCGCCGTGTTCGACGTCCGTCTCGTGCCGGGGCCAGGCGGCGGCGAGATCCCGATGCATCCCGTGCCGACGAGCGTGGCCCGCGGCCCCGACGGCGCCCTGTACGTGGGCCAGCTCACCGGCTTCCCCTTCCCCGTGGGGGGAGCCAGTGTGTGGCGCCTGGCGCCGGGCGAGCGGCCGCGGGTGTACGCCTCCGGCTTCACCAACATCGTGGACGTCGCCTTCGACCGGCGGGGCCGGCTGCTGGTGCTGGAGATCGCCGCCGGCGGGCTGCTGTCGGGCGACCCGGCGGGAGCCCTGCACCGCGTCGAGCGTGACGGCACCAGGACGCTCATCGCCAGGGAAGGACTGTTCACCCCCACGGGGGTGGCGGCCGGGCCGGACGGCGCGTACTACGTGTCCAACAGGGGCACGCTGGCGGGGTCCGGGGAGGTGCTGCGGATCACGGGCTGACGGCGGGATTGCCGGGCGGCCGTCGGCTCCCGGAGGCCATCAGGGGCGCGGCGCCGATGCCGGGCCCCACGTGGCTGCTGTCGTCTCGTGCTCCGTCAGGTCACGCGAGACGGGAAATGGATCGTTCCCAAAGGAGTCGTCAGGCGGCGGTTCCCTTCTCCGCGGTGGCCAGGAAGTCCTGGGCGATGAGCGGGAGGCGGCGGCGGGCGTGCACGACGGCGATCACGCGGCGCACCGCGGGTTCGAGCGAGCGCACCACCAGGCCCGCGCGTCCGGCCTGCTCGGCCATGCCGCGGTACCACAGCAGCGACGCCTGGCCCGCGCGGACGGCGTTGAGCCAGCCGTTGCGTTCGTCGGTCTCGAGCACGACCACCGGGGTGACCGCGTACTTGCCGAACATCGCGTCGAGCTCCCTGCGCCGCATGCTGCCGCGGGCGGGCAGTGCCAGGCGCATGCCGTGCAGCTTGCCCATCGGCACCGGGTTGGGCAGGTCGAGCCCCGGTGGGGAGATCAGGACGATCTCCTGGCGTTCGAGGGGGTGGGTGATGAGGTCCGTGGGCACGGGCAGGTCCGTGAGGCCGAGGTCGGCCCGCTGGTCCCTGATGGCGCTGACGACGCCGTCTCTGCCGTCGCAGCGCACGATGTGCACGCGTACGCCTGGATGCTCGGCCGCGTAGGCGGGCAGCAGCCGCCCCGCGAGACCTGGCTCGAGGCTGGGGGTGGACGCGATGCGGAGCTCCGCGTCGGTGGGGGTGATCTGGTTGGCCAGGCCCTCGATCTCGTGGACCGCGTCGAGTGCCTCCCTCGCCAGCTTGACCACCCGGCGTCCCTGCGCGGTGACGACCACTCCGCGCCCGGACCGGGCGAACAACGTCATGCCGAGCTCGCGCTCGAGATCGCGGATCGCGCGGGAAAGCGCAGGCTGCGCGATGTAGAGCGACCTGGCCGCGTCGGTCATGGTGCGGTGCTCCGCAGTCGCGACCACATAGCGGAGCTGCTGGAGATTCATGCAAAAGAAGCTAGGACAACGCCCGTCTCCCGGACCGGGAGATAGCGGAGATCACCTCGAATGATTTCGGACTGTAACCGAGCACTGCTACATCCGTGACGGGTGATAAATCAGTATGCTTTTGCCCCAAATTTGGCAAGGGTCCGACAAGTCGCACGGCAAGTGCCTCCATTTCGGACAACGGGGCTACGGGGAGACACGGTGACAGGGAACGGGCAGTATCCACCCCCGCCACAGGGGCCAGGGCAGCCCCAGCGGCCTCCTTCGTTGCCCTGGCCGCCACCCGGATACCGGCAGCCGCAGCCGCAGGGGGGCGCCTACCCGCAGCCGCCCCAGCCGCCGCCACCCCCGCCTCCGCCGAACCCCTACCAGCAGCAGCCGGCCTACCCGCAACCGCCGTACGGGCAGCCGCCCCACGGCCAGCCGCCGTACGGGCAGCAACCGTACCGGCAGCAGCCGCCCCCTCCGCCTCCGCCGCCACCACCACCGCCGCCCATGCCGCCGCAGCAGTGGCACCGGCCGCCGCAGCCGAGGAAGTCGGGGATGGGGGTCCTCGGGGTGCTCGGCGCCGTCTTCGGCTCGCTGGCGGCGCTGTTCGTGCTCATCGTCGTCGGGGCGGTGATGTTGTCGGCCTCGTCCGGCTCGGACACCTCCACGCCGGTGGCGGTCCCGACGTACGAGCCGTCCGAGGAGCCGTCCTTCAGGGCCACCGAGGACCCGGAGCCCGACCCGTCGCGCAGCCAGCAGCCCACGCCGGCCCAGAGCGAGGACGACGACGAGCCCTCGACCACCGTCACGCCGCCCGCCCAGGTGACGGTGAACACGAGCCTGAAGAACAACAGCGTCTACCGGGCAGGCGTGCTGCCGCGGCTGAACTGCCCGGCCGGCAACGCCAGCATCTTCAGCCACAGCCAGCTCAAGTCGCTGATCATCAAGACCGGCAGGTGCATGGACCGGGCCTGGAAGCCGGTGCTGGAGAAGCAGGGCTTCAGGTTCAGCCCGCCCAGGTACGCCGTCGCGGCCCAGAGCGGCCGGGGCGCCTGCGGCGACTACCCGTCGCCGGGCAGCACGGTGCCGTACTACTGCCCGCAGAACAACACGATCTACGCGTCCACCTCGGCCATGGCCAGGGGCCGCGGCAACGCCGCCGGCTACGGCCAGATCATCACCTGGCACGGCGGCATCATCGGCATGATGGCCCACGAGTACGGCCACCACGTCCAGAACCTCACGGGCCTGATGAACTCCTGGTGGTCCGCGACCCTCGACTCCTCCAGCCAGAGCGGCAAGCTGGCGCTGAGCCGGCGGCTGGAGCTGCAGGCCAACTGCTTCGGCGCCATGTGGATGCGGTCGGTCGCGGCGACGTACCCGGTGAACACGTCCAACCGCACCCGGCTGTTCTGGTTCTTCAGCCAGGTGGGCGACCATCCGGGTTATCCGCGCGACCACGGCAAGCCGGTGAACAGCGGACGGTGGTTCCGCCAGGGGTGGGAGAGGAACCAGGCATACCAGTGCAATACGTGGCTGGCGCCGTCCTCAACAGTCTCCTGATGGTCCCGTGGCGTTCATCTCAGCTTGGGCACATGTCTCTGATGTCCAGGTATGGGGACTAGAATCCTGGCAATCTTGTGCCGATCGGGGGGCAAAACGTGGGTTTTGCCTGGTAGGCGTGTAAGGAGCCAGGTGTGAGCAATCGCGATGGGGTAGACACCACGCCGGAAGGCAGGAAACGGCGCCCCACGCGACGATCGCGCCCGAATTCCGGCGCGAACGGCAGGCCCGCGCCGGACGCCAAAGGCGCCCCGGCTCCTGACGCCGCGGGCGCCTCCGCTCCTGACGCCACCGGCGGGCCGGCCCCCGGAAAGCTCGTCGCCGGGTCCGCCCGCCGCCCGCCCGGCCCTGGCAGACCCGGTGAGCCCCCCGCGCCTGGCAGGTCCCCCACCACTTCGCGCCTGGGCAAGCTCCGCTCCGGCTCCGGCTCCGGTTCGGGCGCGCCGCGCTTCGCCAGACCGCTGACCCCCGCCGCCGTGCTCGGCTGGACGGCCCTGTCCGCCGTCGTGCCGGGCGCCGCCCACCTGCGGGCCGGGCGCCGCCGCACCGGGCTGGCGCTGGTCGGCGTGTACGCGGTGCTGCTGCTCGCGGCCCTCGCCTACGGCCTGAGCATCGCCGGCGACCTGGCCAACGCGTCCATCCTCGTGGACGACTCGAACATGGTCCTGGTGGTCGTCCTCGCCTCGGTGCTCGCGCTGGGCTGGTTCGCGGTGGTGGTGACCTCCTACGTGGTCCTCGGCCCGAACAGGCTGCCCCAGCAGGGCCAGGTGCTGACCGGCATCGTGGTGGGCGTGCTGTGCGTGGCGGTCATGTCGCCGTTCGCGCTGACCGCCAACTACGTCGTGACCCTCAGGGACGCGGTCGGGTCCATCTTCAAGTCCACCCCCGAGCCGGGCCAGCCGCAGGTGACCCACGACGCCGAGAACCCCTGGGGCGACAAGGAGCGCGTCAACTTCCTGCTCATCGGCGGCGACGCGGCCGGCAACAGGACAGGCGTGCGCACCGACAGCATGAACGTGGCCAGCGTCGACCTCAAGACCGGCGCCACCGTCCTGTTCAGCCTCCCGCGCAACATGCAGCACGTGCGCTTCCCCGCCTCCTCCCCGCTGCACAAGCAGTTCCCGAACGGGTTCATGGCCGAGCTGCCCAACGGCGGCCTGCTCAACGAGGTCTGGCAGTACGCCAACGACAACCCGCAGCTCATGGGCGCCAAGAACCAGGGCCCGCGCGCGCTGATGGACGCCATCGGCTTCACCCTCGGCCTCAAGATCGACTACTACATGCTGATGAACATGTACGGCTTCGCCGACCTCGTGGACGCCATCGGCGGCCTGAAGATCAGGGTGGAGCAGGACGTCAAGTGGGGCGGCCTCTACGGCACCGCGGGCACGATCAAGGCCGGTTACCGGAAGCTCTCCGGCGAGGAGGCCCTGTGGTACGGCCGCTCCCGCGTCGGAAGCGATGACTTCTCCCGCATGTCCCGCCAGCGTTGCGTCATCGGCGCCTTCGCCCAGCAGGCGACCCCCACGGTGATCCTCAGCAGGTTCGAGAAGATCGCCGGCGCGGCCAAGCGGCTGGCCCAGACCAACATCCCGCGCCCCCTGGTGCAGCCGCTGGTGGAGCTGGCGGTCAAGGTCAAGGACGCCAGGATCACCAGCTTGCAGTTCGTGCCGCCGGAGTTCTACTCGGGCCGCCCCGACTGGGCCAAGATCCGTACGGCGACGAGGAAGGCGATCAGCGACTCGCTCCGCCCGGCCCGCCGCGCCCAGACGGCCAACGTGAGCGCCTCCCCGAGCGTCACCGGCTCCACGCCCGCCAGGCCCCGCACGGCCACGCCCACGCAGACGCCGACCCGCAACACCCAGAAGGCCGGCGCCCAGTCCCTGGACGACCTCTGCGGCCTCTGAGCCCGGCGGGCTAGCCGAACGTCACGGGCAGCTCGCGCGGCCCCCGTACCGTGAGGCTGGCACGCCACCGCAGCCGCTCCATCGGCACGGCCGGCGCGAGGCCGGGCAGCCGGGCCACCTCCGCCAGGGCCGCGCGCCCGACGAGGCGTGCCAGCAGAGCTCCCAGGCAGTAGTGCGGCCCGTGCCCGAAGCTCAGGTGGGCGTTGTCCTGCCGGGTGAGGTCGGGCACGTCGGGGCCGGCGAACCTGAGGGGGTCGCGGTTGGCCGCGGCCAGCGCCACCAGGAGCGGCTGCCCGGCCGGCAGCACGACCCCGCCGATCTCCACCGGCTCCAGGGCGAAGCGCCACGTGGCCAGCTCCACGGGGCTGTCGTGGCGCAGCAGCTCCTCCACGGCCTGCTCGATCAGCTCGGGCCGGGCGCGCAGCAGCTCCAGCGCTTCCGGGTGCCGCAGCAGCGTGTACGTGCCCAGCCCCACGAGCCCCACCGTCGTCTCGTGCCCGGCCACGAGCAGCAGGAAGATCATCGACAGCAGCTCGTCCCCGCTCAGCCGGTCGCCGTCCTCGGCCGCCGCGATCATGGCGCTGATCACGTCGTCGCCGGGCGCCCGCCGCTTGCCCTCGGCCAGCCCGCCCACGTACGCGCCCAGCGCCCGCAGCGCCGCGGGCCTGGCGTCCGGGTCCCCCGGCTCCCCCGGCTCCCCCGGATCCGACGACGACACCACGGCCGCCGTCCACCGCTGGAAGTCCGTACGGTCGGCCGCCGGCACCCCGAGCACGTCGCAGAGCACCCCGGACTGCAGCGGCGCGGCGAAGTCGCCCACCAGGTCGGCCCCGGACGACAGCCCGGCGGCGAGCTCGCGGGCGGCGGACTCGATCCCCGGCCGCAGCCCCGCCAGCCGGCGCGGCGTGAAGAACCCCGACACCACGCGGCGCAGCCGGGTGTGCTCGGGCGGGTCGGTGGTGAGCAGGTGCGTGCCGAGCCCCGACCGGTCCTCCAGCGGCCGCCCGCGCCCCGCCTCCCGCCAGTCGGCGGGCGCGTGGCGCGGGTCCTTGCTCAGCCGCGGGTCGGCGAGCGCGGCGCGGGCGTCGTCGTAGCGGGTCACGAGCCAGCCGTACAGGCCGTTGCGCAGGGTCACCAGGCGGGGCTCGCCGGACGCCCGCAGGTCGGCGTAGGCCGGGTACGGGTCGGCCACCAGCCCTTCGTAGCCGGGCAACATCTCGTTCAGCATGCGTGCGGACTCCAGGGTGGACGGGCGGCGGGCGGCAGGGCCCGCCGCGCCGCCGCTACTTGCCGAGCTGTCCCAGGATCCAGTCGGCGAGCACGCCTGTCACCTCGCCGTGCTCGGAGTTGTGCGAGTCGCACTGGTAGTCGTCGAGCTGGCTCTGCTCGGGCGACAGGGACGTGATGTCGGTGTAGAGGTCGACCGGCCACTCCAGCGGGTCGTACTGGAGGGCGACGGCGCTGACCGAGGGCACGAAGCAGGTGGATCTGTACCGGCCGGCGATGGGCGCGCCCAGCTTGTCGGCGAGCATGCCGTACAGGGGCAGCGTGCCGCCCGGCACGCCGTCGAAGGCGCCGACGTCGCTGGTGTAGCTCTTGCTGGCCCACATCGGCACCGCGCGCATGCCGCCGAGGTGCCGGTTGACGCCCCGCTCCGGCTGCGTGCGCACGGTGGCGCCGACGAGGCCGCCCAGCTCGCTCCACTCGAACACGAGATGGTCGGGTGGCACGTTCCTGCCGGTGCCGTCGGCGGCCCCGTTGGCCACGCCGAGCTTGCGCGGCCGGACCGGGAACCAGCCGACGCGGCGCAGGTCCTCCAGGAACTCGGTGCGCAGCGGGCTGGCGGTGGCGACGGGCCCGGAGTAGCGGCCGCTCTCGACCCACGCCCACAGGAGCTGCTGGGCGGCGGGGCTGGCGATCAGGGCCGCCTGGCCGGGCTCGGCCGGGGAGAGGCTCTGGGCGAAGTACGCGAGCTGCTGGAGTATCAGCGGGATCCAGGCGCCGTTGTGCGGCGCGTCGTAGGACAGGTAGGTCGCGGTCTGGTGGTCCTCGCCGCGGTTCTCCATCTCGGCCAGCGCGTAGCGGGTGACGAGCCCGCCCATGCCGAGGCCGCCGACGATCAGCGGCGCGTTGCCGGCCCGCTCGCTGATGACGCGGCGGATGCAGGTGGCGGCCACGCCGGCGTTGGCCTGGATGTGCATGTGCCGGGCGCCGAAGCCGAGCAGGACGACGTCGATGCCCTGGGCGAGGAGCTGGCCCAGGAGCCGCTGCTGGTGGGGCGGGTAGGGCGTGTCGAGGTGGTGCCACAGGCCCCGCAGGTCGCTGGCCCCGTAGCCGAAGCCGTCGGCCAGGATCATCGGGCGGACGAGGCGCTCGTGACCGGCCGCGTAGTGGACGGCGGCGGTGCCGGTGGCGGTGCGGCCCTGGTAGGGCCAGGCGGAGGTGAGGGTCCACTCCATCTGCGGCGCCCGCGCCTGCTCTGCGGCGGGCGGCGCGGAGGCCGCGAACAGGACTCCCTTCGGGAGCACCGCGGCGATCTGCTCGGCACGACCGGCGGGCACCGGGTCGGACTCCTGCCGCAGGGCGAGCTCGACATCTATCCTTGCTGCCCCTTGTGTCGCCATGATTACACCTTTGCTCGTGGGTTTACCGGACGTCACCCCCGATCTCGTACCTCCGTTTCGAGAAGATGAATTTTCGCTTTTCGCAGACAAACGATCATCGCGATCAAGGCATGGCTGGTATCTCTACCTCACCTCGTGGTCACCGACAAATCAACCCATGCCGGAAACCGTTCATCTGACCATCGGTCAAGGAATTACTGAGAACATTTCGGAAATGCTCAGCGGTATTTCCGGAGCGGTCACACCAGCGCGGAGTTCTTCCTGGGCAGCAGGGCCAGAGCGCCCACGTAGAGCAGGGCCGCCACGATGAGCAGACCCTTGTAACCGATGACCAGGGCGACGTACTCCAGGCAGCCGCCGACCATGGCGCCCAGCAGGTTCGCGCCGAAAGAGGTGGTCGCGTCGGCCGTGTCGGCGAAACGTTTGGCGAACACCACGTTCGCGGCGAAGATCGGCAGGAACGCCACCGTCACGGCGGCCACCGCGCGCAGCGGGACGGGGAGCGACAGCAGCCATTCGTTCGGCACGAGCCAGGCCAGCAGCAGGCCCGCGAACAGCACGCCGTACATGACCGGCAGCGGCGGGGTGCGGAAGCGGCGGGTCACCTCGACGGCGGCGAGCACCGCGACGAGCACGCCGGCGAAGACGATCGCGTTGACCACCCACGTGGTGCCGAACAGCAGCGCGAACCCGGTCACGCTCTTGGTCTCCAGCAGCATGAAGCCCACGCCCAGCAGGAACAGGTCCGCGTACGGGCGCATCCGCCGGTACGGGCCCGCCACGACGCGCACGGCCAGCAGGCTGACGATGAGGATCAGTCCGAGCGTGATGACGTAGATCGGCGGGATCGTGCCCTCCTTCAGGTAGAGGAAGGGCCTGTCGTCGTCGGCGGGCTCGGGCGTGCCGGGGGCGGCGCCCGGCCATTCGGCGGCGCAGCGCTGGTCGGCGGGGGCCAGGCCGGCGGTGATGACGGCCTGCTGGCCGGCGGTGCTGACCACGTCCACGCAGGGCTTGTGGCCGAAGGCGCGCTGCATGGTGCCCGCCAGGCGGTCGACCAGCCAGCTCTCGCGGTAGTAGTTGTACATCGAGAACGTGCCGCCCGGCCTGAGGTGGGCGCGGGCCGCCCGCATGGCCTCCTCGGTGAACAGGTAGCTCTCCAGGCGCAGCGAGCTGGCGCCGGAGACGAGGGTAAGCGAGTCGGGCAGGGCGAACAGGATCAGGTCGTACTTGTCGCCGGTGCGCTCCAGGAAGGCGCGGCCGTCGGTGACGTGGGTGGTGACGCGCGGGTCCTGGTAGGGCCTGTCGGGGTGGACCGAGCCGCCGAGCTCGCGCAGCTTGGGGTCGATCTCGACGGCGTCGACGCGGGTGGCGCCCTTGGACAGCGCGATCGCCACGTCGGTGCCGCTGCCCGCGCCGACGATGAGCACGTCCTTGGGCGGCTTGGTCGTGCGCTCGTACGGCAGGCCGTACTGGGCCTCCCACTGCAGGCGGGCGTAGGCGGGCACGGCCTGCTGGTGCGGGATGCCGTTGACCGCGATGTCGGTGACGGGGATGCCGACCTGCACGAGCTGCTTGGTGGTGACCTTGTAGTACGGCGACCAGATCGCCCCGGCGGTGAGCGTCTCGGCCAGCAGCAGCCCGACCACGACCAGGGAGGGCACGGTCACGAGCCCCACGTAGAGCACGCGCGGCCTGGGCACGAGCAGCAGGCCGTAGCAGACGGCCGCGATGAGGCCCCAGAACACCGGCGGCGCGCTGAGGAACGACAGCGCGGTGAACGCGGCGATGCCGGTCAGGCTGCCGATCAGGTCGTAGCGGTAGGCCTCCAGGCGCGGCAGCTCGGGGAAGCAGCGCCCGACCAGCTCGGCGGGCCCCATGAGCACGACCGCGGCGGCACAGAAGATCACCGGCAGGATCGCCCACGCGGGTGGCCCGCTGGTGTGCAGGCTCGTCCAGTACAGGACGCCCTCGGTGTCGCGGTTGACGGTGACGGGGAAGGTGAGCACGACGATGGCCAGGACGGCCAGCACGATGGGCGAGTAGTACGGCTGCCGTTGCGAGCGCCCCACGCGCAGGAAACCGAGCCCGATCCCGAGGAAGGAGCCGAGCAGCACGAAATTGGTGAAATAACTGAGATGGACGATGTTCGACCCGGTCCACCGGATCAGCGCCAGCTCAAGGAAGAGCATGAAGGCACTGGCGAGGACCAGCCGCGGCCGCACCGCCAGCCAGTGGGCTTTTTCGCCGTCGTGGACCGGCTTTTGCGCCTGGAGCGTCATAAGGCCTCACCGTAGTGAACAGACCGAAAACAAGGAAGTCTGACGTCCCAGAACAAATGTCGTCCGCTTCGCCCCACTTAGGGAGTTTCCGCAGGTCAAAACACCTCAGATCCGCTGGACGTGGCCCGGGCGGATGAAGGAATGTTGGGAGGTTCGTTTCCCTCCACAAACGTCTCGGTGGTGACACATGCGGATCCTGATCCAGCTCCGTCCCTCCCCCGATCTGGTCGCGGCGGTCGTGGACCCCGGCCAGACCGCCACCACGGCCGACGTCGCCGACGGGCTGCCGGGCGTCGAGCTCGACCCCGCGTTCACGCCCGTGGCCGTGCCACGCCCGGTGCCCGCGGCGGGCGGCGATCCGCTCTCGCTCAGCCAGCCGCTGGACTACTCCCTGGCCGCGGAGGACGCCTCGGTGCTGGTGCGGGGCACGATCTCGGACGACGAGCTGACCGCCAGGGTCGCGCTGCTGCCCGCGCTCAGGCCGGACGTGGTGGGCGTCTTCGCCGACCCCGTCATCGAGTCCACCCCGGTGTGCGGGGGCGATCCGCCCTCCGGCGACTGGCACGACGTCGAGCGGCTGCTGAACGTGCCGGGGCTGCACGCGGAAGGGCTCGACGGCGACGGCGTGACCGTGGCCGTGCTCGACACCGGGATCAACGCCGCGCACACGGCCAGGCAGCTCGGCAGGGGTGTCACGGTCGACGCCGAGCGGTGCTGGAGCCCTTCGGGCGTGGCCGGCAGGCCGGGCGAGTTCGAGATCGACCACGGCACGATGTGCGCCTTCGACGCGCTCATCGCCGCCCCGCAGGCCACGCTGATCGACCTGCCGGTGCTGCTGTCCACCCGGCCCGGCGGCTCGGCGCTGGACGGGCTGCTGTCGGACGCGGTGGCCGCCTTCGCGCACCTGCGCACCGTGCTCGACGCCCAGCCCGCCGGGTCGCGGACGCTGGTGGTGAACAACTCGTGGGGCTCGTTCTCGCCCGAGTGGGACTTTCCCGTCGGGCATCCGGGCAACTACTCCGACAACGCGGCGCACCCGTTCAACCTGATGGTGGCCGCGCTCGACCAGGCCGGCGCCGACGTGCTGTTCGCGGCCGGCAACTGCGGGCGCGACTGCCCGGACGGCCGCTGCGCCTACTCCGGCCGGCCCATCGTGGGCGCCAACTCGCATCCCAGGGCGCTGTCGGTGGGCGGCATCGACGTCAACGGCGAGCGGGTGGGGTACTCCTCGCAGGGGCCGGGACGGCTGACCGCGCGCAAGCCGGACGTCTGCGCGTACACGCACTTCCTGGGATCCAGGGCGTTCGGCGCGGGGCGGCCCGACTCGGGCACCTCGGCGGCGGCGCCGGTCGCCGCGGGGCTCGTGGCGGCGGTGCGCACCCGCTGGCCGGCGAGCCGGCTGTCACCGGCCCAGCTCCGCGCGCTGCTGCGCAGGACGGCGGAGGACCGCAGCGAGGTCGGGTTCGACTACGACTACGGCTACGGCACCGTGGATCCGGCGGGGATCATCGCCGCGCTCCAGAAGCGGTTCAGGAACGGGGCCTGATCCCCTCCTCCTCTGAGGGGCGGGGGCCCTCTAGGAGGAGCACTCCATGACGGCGCCGATGACGCCCAGGGTCACGCCGAGGGCCACGAAGCAGAAGGTGACGATCAGCAGCACGGTGCCGATGATGCCGCAGATGCGCCCCGCCTGGACCATGCCGCGGTTCTCGTAGAAGTAGCCGCTCCCGTCGATCTCGCGCAGCGCCCTGTTGCCCATGGACCAGGCGAAGGGGCCGGTGAACATGCAGGCCACCAGGCTCACGATGCCGAGCACCAGGATGACCGTGCCGTTGGGATGGCTCTGCGGCGGCGGCCCGTAATTGCCGGGACCGTAATCGGGATAGGACATGGTCGCGGCACCCCCTCACCTTTGACAGCGACAGGTGCGCTTTTATACCACAGTCTCCTACTTGATCATCATGCGTCATCATGGTAGGGCCCATGATCCACCCCCGAGGAGCCCTGCCCCCGTGCGTGAACGCACCCGCGCCCTGCTCGCCCACCGCCACTTCCAGCGGTTCGTCATCGGCGTCATCCTGATCAACGCGGCCACCCTCGGCCTGGAGACCTTCCCCGCCGTCGTCGAGGAGTACGGCACGCTCCTGACCGTGGTCGACCACGTGGCGCTCTACATCTTCACCGCCGAGCTGGCCGCCAAGCTCTACGTCGAGCGGGCCGCCTTCGTGCGCGACCCGTGGAACCTCTTCGACACCCTCATCGTGGCCATCGCCTTCGCCTCCACGAACGGCGGCCTGTCGGTGCTGCGCGCCCTGCGGATCCTGCGCGTGCTGCGGCTGCTGTCGGTGGTGCCGAGCCTGCGCCGCGTGGTGTCGGCGCTGCTGCGCGCGATGCCGGGGATGAGCTCGATCGTGGTGCTGCTGTCGCTGGTGCTCTACGTGGCCGCCGTCATGGCCACGAAACTGTACGGGCAGACGGCGCCCCACCGCTTCGGCAGCCTGCCGACCTCGCTGTTCACCCTCTACCAGACGATGACGGGCGACGACTGGGGCAACATCGCCAGGGAGGTGATGAGCCGGCACCCCACCGCGTGGATCTTCTTCACCATCTTCATCCTCGTCTGCACGTTCGTCGTGCTCAACCTGTTCCTCGCGGTCGTGGTGAGCGCGATGGACGAGGAGAACGCCGAGGAGCGGGCGGCGCTGGAGGACACCTCGGCGCACATCATGGAGGACACCAGGGCCCACACCCAGCAGATCCTGGACGAGCTGGCCGCGCTGCGCAAGGAGGTCGCCGAGCTGCGCGCCCTGCGCGAGACGGCGCCCCAGGGCCCGCCCGCGGGCATGAAGAAGGCCCGGGGGAAGCGGTCACGGTCCGCGTGACCGCTTCCCCCGGGCTCGCTCCGGCCGGTCCGCTCCCAGGGCCGGCGGGAGCGGGCCGGGGCCTGGTCAGCGGGAGTAGAACTCCACCACGAGCTGCTCGTCCACCGGGACCGCGATCTGCTCGCGCTGCGGCCGGTCGACCAGCGTGAAGCGCAGCTCCTGCAGCTCGACCGACAGGTACGCGGCCGTGCGCTCGTCGGCGTACACGCCCTCCGCGGCGGCGACGAACGGCTGCATCCTGCGCGAGCGCTCGCGCACCGAGATGACCTGCCCCGGCTTGACCAGGTAGCTCGGGATGTCCACCTTGCGGCCGTCCACGGCGATGTGCCCGTGGCTGATGTACTGCCGGGCCGCGTAGATCGACGGCGCCAGGCCGGCCCGCAGCACGAGCGAGGCCAGGCGGCTCTCGAGGATCGTGACCAGCTCGGCGCCCGAGGCGCCCGACTTGCGCACGGCGAGGTCCCAGTAGCGGCGCAGCTGCCGCTCCGACACGTCGTAGTACCAGCGCAGCTTCTGCTTCTCCATCAGGCGCAGGCCGTAGTCGCCGGTGTTGCGGCGGTTCGTCTTGCGGCCGTGCTCGCCCGGCGGGTAGGGGCGCTGTTCGAAGTAGCGGACGGCTTTCCTGGTCAGCGGGACGCCCGCGCGACGCGACAGTCGCACCTTCGGGCCGGTGTAGCGCACGTTCACCTCGATGTGATTAGGTAATCCTTACTTAGGTAAGGCTAACCTACCACTATTGACGCTCTCAAGGAGGCCGCCATGCTGCCGATCCCCGAACGGGTCCGCACCCTCGCCGCGACGGCCAACGTCGCCAAGCTCTCCGTTGACGGCGCCCCCTCCCCCGCCCGCGGCGGGGTGGACGAGCGCGGCCGCCCCATCCTGCTCGTACGGCCCGGCGAGACCCTGCACGGGCTGCGCGGCGACGCCGTGGTGGCGGTGAACCTGACGGCGATGCGGCAACTGGGCACCGTCACCCACCCGCGCGGGCTGATCGAGGTGCAGGGCTGGGCGGAGGCCGTGCCGGAGGCCGAGGCCCGCTCGGCGGCCGTGGCGGTGGCCGCGCACACCGCGGACGAGACCCTGTTCGACGCGCTGGAGCGCTTCGGCCGGCCGGACGCGCCCCGGCTGCTGCGGCTGGACGTGGGACAGGTGGTCTATCTGACCGGGCAGGAGTCGGGCGTCCTGGACGCCGACGACTACCTGGGGGCGGCACCCGATCCGCTCACCGAGACGGCGGAGCGGGTGCTCGCCCACGTCAACGCCTCCCACCGGGCCCAGCTCGCGGCCGGTGTCGCGCAGCAGCTCGGCGAGCCGGCCGCGGAGGTGTGGCTGTGGGAGCTGGACCGGTTCGGGGCCACGGTGCGGGTGGACGAGTCGCTGGTGCGCTTCCCCTGGCCGAGCCCCGCGCGTTCCGGCGTGTGCCTGGAGACGTCGCTGCGCGGGCTGCTCTGCACCTGCTGACAGCCTGCTGTCAGAGTCGGCTGACAGCAGCGGTTGATCACATTTCGTCCCGCAAATTCCGCCTTCGGCCGGATGCGAGGGCCGCAGTCCCTACGATCCTTGACCGTGAGTGAGGCACGACGCAGAACCGGCACGGCGGGATCCGCCGACCAGGACGGACGGCGCAGGCGGATGCTGACGATCGTCGGCGTCCTGTGCGGCACGTTGCTGCTCGCCTGCACGGCGGTCTTCGTCGGCGGCGCGTTCAACGGCACCCGGGTCGACGCGGGCGGCCCCGGCGCCACCGCTTCCCCTTCCGGGCCTGAGGCCGACCCCGACGCCGACGCCGACGTCGACGCCGACCCCGACCTCGACGCCGAGCCCGGGCCCGGCTCCACCGGCGTGCAGTCGCCAGGGCCGATGAGCGCCCGGCCGCTCGTCACCACCCCGCAGGCGGCACGCAGCTCCACGCCGGCGCCCGCCCGCACCAGGACCAGGACGGCCGCGCCGTCACCGGCCAGCAGCGTCACCCGCTCCCGCACTCCGGCCCCGAGCCGGTCCGCGACGCCCGCCGCCACGCGCCCGCCGGCCACCGCGCCCGCCACCCCGGCGGTCACCACGTCCGAGCGCACGCCACCCGGCCACACCAGGAATCCCCAGGGGAACGGCAAGACCCGGGGCCCGAAGGGGTGAATCCGGGGCCGCGCGTGCTCCCGTCAGTGCGACAGGTGCGGGGTGGCGATCGTCCGGGACACCCGGCTCTCGGTGCCGGGCTCGACGATCACGAACTGGCCCATCATGCCGGAGTCCTCGTGCCGGAGGATGTGGCAGTGGTACATGTACGGCGTCACCGGGTCGGTGAAGCCGCCGAACTTCACCACGAGCCGGACGGTGCTCTTCGGCGGCACGTAGACGGTGTCCTTGTGGCCGCTCGCGTACGCCGCCGGCTTGTCCCCGTCCACGTCGAGCACCTGGAAGGCCACCTCGTGGATGTGGAAGTTGTGGGCGTAGACGGTGTTCTCGATCTCCCAGATCTCGGTGGCGCCGGCCGGGACC
This sequence comes from Nonomuraea thailandensis, assembly GCF_024172165.1. Classification (GTDB taxonomy): domain Bacteria; phylum Actinomycetota; class Actinomycetes; order Streptosporangiales; family Streptosporangiaceae; genus Nonomuraea; species Nonomuraea thailandensis. The sequence goes on from NZ_JAMZEB010000002.1 coordinate 5,749,755, forward strand.
ACCTCGTCGATCCGGGACAGGTCCATCTCCTTGCCGTTGATGGCGTCATGACCGTTGAGCCGGAACCGGCGGACTCCGGCGTTCGCGGGCACCACGATCGGGGCGGGCGCGGCCAGGCGGGCCGGCAGGCGGGGTGAGGAGGTGAGCCGCTGCGCCGCGACCAGCTTCAGCAGGTCGAAGTCGCCCTCGTCGATGTCGTCGCCGCCCGCGACGGTGCGCAGGAACACCTGCTCGCCCGGCGCGAACGCCACCACGACCTCCGCCCGCTCGCCCGGCGAGAGCGAGACCTGCTCCACCTCCACCGGGGCCGGCAGCAGCCCGGCGTCGTTGCCGACGACGTGGAACCTCCGGCCGTCGCCGAACACGAGGTGGTACCTGCGGGCGTTCGACCCGTTCAGGATCCGGAAGCGCACGCGCTCCGCCCGCACGGTCATGAACGGCGCGTGGACGCCGTTGACCAGCATGCGGTCGCCCAGGAGGCCGAAGGTGCCGCTCAGCACGTCGCCGGTCGGCGAGCCGTCCTCGGCGAGCTCCTTGTCCTGGAGGACGAGGGGCACGTCGTCCACCCCGTACGTCGAGGGCAGCTCCGGCGTGTCCCCGTCGTCGACGATGAACATGCCGGCCAGGCCGCGGTAGACGTGCATGGCGGTCCGGCCGTGCGGGTGCGGGTGGTACCAGGAGGTGGCGGCGGGCTGGTCGATCGTCCAGTGCGGGCTCCACGTGCCGCCCGGCTCGATCATCTGGTGCGGGCCGCCGTCCATCTTCGCGGGCAGCCGCATGCCGTGCCAGTGCACGGTGCTCGCCTCGGCCAGCCGGTTGGTGACCGTCATCCGCACCCGGTCGCCGCGGGCCGCCCGGATCGTGGGGCCGAGGTGCGGGCCGTTGAAACCCCAGGTCTCGACCGGCCTGCCCGGCAGGAGCTCGCTGCGGCCCCGCTGCATCGTCAGCGCGAAGTGCCGCGTCCCGTCCCGGTCCGGCTTCGGCTCCAGCAGCGGTGGCACCCGCAGCTCCGTACGGAAGGCGGCCGGATCGGCCGTTGCGGGCCGCTCACCGGAGCCGCAGGCGGAGGCGGAGGCCAGGCCGGAGAGGGCGGCGATGGCGAGGAACTGTCGACGGTTCATGGTCCCCGGATGATCTTTCGTGTGGGTGTGGCGGACCCACTGTCCTGCAGCGGCGGCCTTGCGGCACAGTCGCCTGGCTCACCTCGTGGTCGTGAGATCCTCATGATCGACCGGGGTGCGGGCGAGCAGTTCGAAGCGGTCGCCGGTGCGGGTGGTGGTGAGGTCGCCGCCGATGGCGGCCAGGCGGGCGCGCAGGTTCCGCAGCCCCGAGCCGGGCTCCGGCTCCTGGACGCGCGCGGCCCCGTCGTTGGTCACCCGAAGCCGTACGTGGCCGTCCTGGACGGTGAGCTCGATCACGCACTCGGTGGGGGTGCCGTGCCTGAGCACGTTCGTGACCGCCTCGCGCAGCACCACCGCCAGCACGGGCCCGGCCGGCCCCTCCATGAGCTCGTCCGGCGCGTCCGTCGCGTCCGTCGCGTCCGGGTGGACGGCCGTAGGAGCAGGCGGGGTGGCCATGGTCTCGGCTGTCCAGGCCGCGGGGCTGGGCCGTTCGGTCACGGCTACGGGCAGCCCGATCACGAGCGCGCCGATCCCGCCCACGCCCACAGCCACGGTCGGGACCAGGCCTGTCACAGGCGCGGCTCTCCCGGGCACCTGCGTGGACGCGGCCGTCCCGGACCTGGGTGCGGCTGTACCGGTCACGGGCGTGACGGCGGTCAGCACGGCCACGCCCGCCGACTCCAGCGCGGCCTTGGCCGAGTCGATCTCGGCGGCCAGCGACAGGGCCCGGCCGGAAGCACCCAACCCCACGTTGTCCGAGAGCGCGGCCCGCGCCGCCTCCGCCAGGCGCTCCAGCTGCGCGTCCACCCGACCGGCCTCCGCATCCACCGCCCGCCCGCTCACCCGGCCTGAGCCCGGGTCGACCACCCGATCAGGATCCGTGCCGGCCGCCTGTTCCGCAGCCCGGCCGGAGTCCTGGCCGAGCAGCCGCAGCGCCAGCTCCGCGTGCAGGACGATCGTGGTGAGGCCACGGCCGAGCAGGTCGTGGACGTCCCTGCCCACCTTGAGCCGTTCACGCAGAGCCGCCACCTCGACGAGTTCGGCCCGGGTCCGGCCGAGCTCCCCGACGAGATCCACCAGCCGGGTGAGACCGTAGACCGCCACGGCGGTGCTCAGGACACTGAAGAACGGATAGACCCCGGCGATCGGGCCCAGGCTGAGCGCCTCCTCGACCGCGGCGACGCCGCCCATCGCCACGCTGAGCGGCCACGCCACCCGCCACGGCAGGTAGAGCAGGAGAACGCCCGCGAAGAACCCCGAGGCCAGCAGCCCCGAGCCCTCACCGAGCGCCAGCGGCGCGTAGATGGCGAGCGCGTGCGCGGCCAGCGTCCAGGCCAGCGTTCCGGGCCGGGGGCTGGACCGCAGCGCCGCCAGATGCCAGAGCTGCAGGGCGAAGGTGACGGGAAAGAGCACGAGGTAGGCGGCGTGCGTGAAGCCGGGACCGCGCTCGGCGTCGCCGGCGAAGTAGAACACCGCCTGCCCGATGAACAGCACGTGGGCGACGACGAGGATCGGCGTGGCCAGACGCAGGATGCGCTTGTCGTCCTCGCGCGGCGGCACGGGGATCGCCTCGTCGGCCGGCGGCAGTGCCCGCACCCTCTCCAGCGTCTCCCGCGCCAGGGCGACCGCCGCGCCCACCGCCGTCCGCGCCGCCGCCGCGTCACCCCGGCCGCCGGCCTCCCGTGCCTGCCGGGTCAGCTGCTCGACGGCGGCGACGTTCCGTACGACCAGGTCGTGGATCCGCCCCCACAGCCGCAGCCGCTCGACCGCCCCGGCCCTGGCGGCCAGCTCGGATCGTTCCCGCCTCACCTGGTGCAGCAGGACGGCGAGGCTGCTGACTCCGTACAGCATCAGGCCGACATTGATCGGGGCGATGATCGCGTAGTAGACCATGTACGGGAGGCGGTCGTGGGCGAGTGCGACGGCGCCCTCGACGGCGGCGATCAGCCCGAGGATCACCCACGCGGGCGGACCGCTCACCACGAGCAGGGCCGAGGCCGCGACGAACCCCGACCCTCCCACCTCCCAGCTCGCGGGATCGGCGAGCAGCGGCAGGTAGTTCACCACGGCCTGCACGGGGAAGAGCACGGCGGACAACCGCCGCCGGCCCGGCAGCGAGATCGGCACCTGGAGCGCGGCGACCACCGCGACGCAGACCACGGTCAGCAGGTCGAACTCCTGCACGACGAAGTAGAAGCTCACCCGCAGGAGCCCCGTCACGCCGATGAACACCAGGACCAGGCGGACCGGGTTCAGTGCTCCCAGGTGTGCCGAGCCGGCCGGGCCCAGAGCCACCTCGGGGCCACTTCGGAGCCGCCTCAGAGCCACCCGGCGTCCTGGGCGATCCGCACGGCGTGCAGCCGGTTGCGCGCGTGCAGCGTGGTGACGATCCGGGTGAGGTAGTTGCGGATGGTGCCCACGGACAGGAACAGCGCCTGCGCGATCTGCTCCACGTCCTCACCGCCGGCGAAGCGCCGGAGCACCTCCAGCTCGCGCGGCTTGAGCGGGCTCTCGACCGCCTCCAGCGCCGCCACGGCGAGCTGCGGATCGACCACCCGCTCCCCCGCCGCGACCCTCCTGATCGCGTCGGCGAGCCGACCGGGCGGGGCGTCCTTCACCATGAACCCGGCCGCCTGCGCGGCGAACGCCCTGCGCACGTTGCCCGGGCGGCCGTAACTCGTCACGATCAGCACCCGGCAGCCCGGCACCCGCCGGCGCAGCTCGGCCGCGGCGGTGAGCCCGTCGACCCCGGGCAGCTCGACGTCGAGCACCGCCACGTCGGGGCCGTGTTCCAGCGCCTTGGGGACGATCTCGTCACCGGTCGCCGCCTCCGCCACGACCTTGATGTCGGGTTCGAGGTCGAGCAGCGCGACCAGCGCGCCGCGGACCAGGTGCATGTCCTCGGCGAGCAGAACCCGGATCATTCCTTGCTCCTAGCCTCAAGGCCCTACTTTCGCCCCATTTCTACCATCTCGTGAGATCTTCATCGTGGATCATGAAAGATCCACGCGACGGGCGCAACGGGCCGCCTCAGGCGCGGGAGCGGGCCATCCCCTCCAGGAGGTAGCCGAGCCCTTCTTCGAAGGTCGCGTCCCAGTCGTGCTCCAGCCCGTGCTCGGCCAGCGCCGGATAACGGTCGGCCCGCTCACGCAGGAAGGCGCCGGTGTCGGTGTCGCCGCTCCGCTCCCAGGTCACCTGCATGATCACCGAGCCCATCACGTAGTTCGACAGGCTGTAGGCGGCCGTCTTCGGCGCGGCGAACCCGGCGACGGTCAGCGTCTCGTACAGGAACTCGGTGCGCCGCAGCGCGTTGGGACCCATCAGCGGGCGGTCGAGGAGCGTGGCCGACCACGGATGCCGCAGCAACGCCGCCCGCCATCGCCGCATCAGCCCCCGCACCGGCGCCCGCCAGTCACCACCGGCACCGCTGACTCCGCCAGCACCGGAGGCACCGGTGGCCCCGGTGACCCCGGTGACACGAGCGGCACCGCCCGCGCCTGCACCAGCACCACCAGCACCACCGACACCGTGGGCACCGCCGCCGACACCGTCAGCACCATGCACACCGCCAGTACCTGCACCGGCCGGATCGGTCAGGTCCATCAGGTCGATGAGATCGATGAGGTCGTCCAGTCTCACCTCGCCGAACACCTCGTCCATGGCCAGGTCCAGCACGTCGTCCTTGGTCTTGACGTGCCAGTAGAGCGTGGTCGAGCCGGTGTCGAGCCGCTCGGCGAGGCGGCGCATGGTCAGCCGCCCCACGCCCTCGTCGTCCAGCAACGCCACCGCCTCCGCCACGATCCGCTCCAGCGTGAGCGTCTGCCTCGGCGCCTTCTGACTGCGCGACCACACGTTGTCCACCCGGAAGATAATACGTTGTACGACGACCGGATCAATGGTCTAGTGGATGGAACACCGGTCCAGAAGCCAGACCATCGATCGAGACGCACCCGGCGCGTCGGGGATCGAAGCCGCTCGGCCGGAACGCCACGCGAGAAGGAGAGGTCACGGTGGGGCATGTCGACGTGAGCGGGGTGACGTACCTGCTGCCCGATGGGCGCCCCTTGCTCCTGGAGGTGTCGTTCAAGGTCGGCGACGGCGCCAAGGCCGCGCTGGTCGGGCCGAACGGGGCGGGCAAGAGCACGCTGCTGCGGCTGATCGCGGGCGAGGTGACCCCGGTCGAGGGACGGGTCGCCGCCACGGGCGGGATCGGCGTCATGCGGCAGTTCCTGGGCGAGGGCACCGTACGCGACCTGCTGCTGAGCGTGGCACCGCGGCAGATCGGGCAGGCGTGGACGGCGCTGGAGCGGGCCGAGGCGGCGATCGCCGCACGCGACGACGAGGAGCGGCAGCTCGGCTACGCCCAGGCCATCGCCGACTACGCCGACGCCGGCGGTTACGAGCTGGAGCTGGTGTGGGACGTGTGCGCCACCGAGGCGCTCGGGCTCCCGTACGAGGAGATCAAGGACCGGAGCCTGACCACGCTGTCCGGCGGGGAGCAGAAGCGGCTCATGCTGCAGGCGCTGCTGCGCGGGCCCGACGAGGTGCTGCTGCTCGACGAGCCCGACAACTACCTGGACGTACGGGGCAAGCAGTGGCTGGAGCGGGCGATCAGGAGCTCGGGCAAGACGGTGCTGCTCGTCTCGCACGACCGCCGGCTGCTGGCCGAGGCCGCCGACCGCATCATCACGGTCGAGGGGCGGGGTGTGTGGGTGCACGGCGGCGGGTTCGCCGGTTACGCCGAGGCCCGCAGGCGGCGCAAGGAGCGGCTGGAGGAGCTGCGGCAGCGCTGGGAGGAGGAGCGGGCCCGGCTGCGGCGGCTCGTGCACGTCCTGCGGCAGCGCTCGGCCGGCAACGACGCGCTGGCGGGGGCGTACCAGTCGGCGGTGACGCGGCTGGACCGCTTCGAGCGGGCGGGGCCGCCCCAGCGCGCGCCCAAGGAGCAGAACGTCCGCATGCGGCTGCGCGGCGGCCGCACCGGCAAGCGGGCCGTCGTCTGCGAGGAGCTGGAGCTGAGCGGGCTGCTGTGGCCGTTCTCGACCGAGATCTGGTACGGCGAGCGCGTCGGCGTGCTCGGCATGAACGGCACGGGCAAGTCCCACTTCCTGCGCCTGCTGGCGGGCGAGCCGATCGTGCACACCGGCGTCGCCCGCCTGGGCGCCCGCGTCTCCCCCGGCCACTTCGCCCAGACCCACCTGCGCCCGGACCTGCGCGGCCGCCCCGCGGCCGAGGTGGTCATGCACGAGCACGCGATGACCCGCAACGAGGCGATGGCGGCGCTGGCCCGCTACGAGCTGGCGCCGGCGGGCGGCCAGCCGTTCGAGACGCTGTCGGGCGGGCAGCAGGCGCGGCTGCAGATCCTGCTGCTGGAGCTGTCGGGCGCGACACTGCTGCTGCTCGACGAGCCGACGGACAACCTGGACCTGGCCAGCGCGGAAGCCCTGCAGACCGGGCTGGCCGGTTTCGAGGGCACGGTGCTGGCCGTGACCCACGACCGCTGGTTCGCCGACGACCTGGACCGCTACTTGATCTTCGGCGCGGACGGGCTGGTACGGCAGAGCGACGCACCGCGCTGGGACCTCTGACGCTGAGAGACCTGCGCCCATCGCCTGCCGCTGAGGTCCCCCTCGCGCCATGGGTCGCTCAGAATCCCGCGCGAACCCCGATGCCTTCCACGGCGCCCGGCGGTCGTACCGGCGAACCCGGCACCGAGGAGGCCCCCGACGCGCAGCGTGACCCACGCTCTGGAAGGCGCTCGCGAGGGCGGTGCTCTCCACCACGCTGTCCGCCGTGGAGGGCAACGCCCGCCTGGCCTCCCGCGGCCTGGCGGAGGAGATCGAGTGGTTGCGGGCCGAGCCGGGGCTGGGGCGACCTCGCGATCGGCGGCGCGGCTCTCACCGCCCAGGCGGCCGAGCCGGGGTTGATCTAGGAGTACCTGGTCAGGGTGTATCCGGTGGCGGCATTCCGTACTTTCCGCAGTGCAAGCGCCCGGGTGGAACCCGAACCCGTCGAGACCCGCTGCCACCCCTACCACGTGGCGCGCTGAAAGGGCCCGGCAGTCCTTGTCTTCCCGGTCGGGGCGTCCTGCACGGTGCAGGATGTGGTGATCAAAGACGTCGGAGGTGCCATCCTCTGTGCATGAGCTACGACCTTGCTGTGTGGGAGGGCGAACGCCCGTCAAGCGATCAGGAAGCCGGAGAGAGGCACAATGCCCTGTACCAGCAGTACATCGATGCGGACGTGGACTTTCCGCCCACTCCTACGATCGCGATGTTCGTCGAGCAGCTCCTGCGACGGTGGCCGGACCTGGACGAGGTGGATGAAGATGACGACGAGTACGAGGACATTCCTTGGTCCACCTCTCCGCTGATCGGCGAGGCGGCAGGGCCGTACATCTACTTTCCCATGGTGTACAGCCGGGCGGAGGAAGCCTCCGCGTACGGGGTCCAGGTCGCGACTCGGCTGGGCCTGAACTGCTTCGACCCCCAAGAGGATCGGCTACTGACCTGACTGAAGATCTCGCCTTGTCGCGGACGGCGATCATGGGAAGCGGGATCGGGCTGATGGAGCTCTTCCTGTACATCTACGGCCCGGACGACGACCTCCCCGCCACGATCCGCTGCTCCTTGCCCCCTTCCTCGCCGGCATGCTGCTCGGCCGGCTCTTCAGGCTGCCACGATGGTGGCTGGTGGCGGCGCTGGCTCCGTTTCCCAATGTCGCGATCAGGGTGCAGGTGGCGAGTGGCGCAGCAGGCGAGGCGGGCCTGCTCTCCGTGCTGCCGGCTCTCCGTGCTGCCGGCTCTCCGTGCTGCCGGCTCTCCGTGCTGCCGGCTCTCCGCCCCGCCACGGCCGGATGAGCCGGCCGCGATCGGTGAGGGCTGAGCACCCGCGCGCCGGGCGAGCGATCAGGCGGCGGGAAGGCGCGGGGGCAGAACGCAGAACTCGTGGCCGTCGGGATCGACCATGACGACCCAGCCGGCCTCCTCGCCCTGGCCGATGTCGACGGGCGTTGCCCCGAGGGAGATGAGCCGGTCGACTTCCGCCCGCTGATCACCGCCGGCGGGAGGAGCGAGGTCGAAGTGCAGCCGGTACTTGCCGGTCTTCGGCTCCAGGGGCGGGCCGCCCCAGGTGATCTTGGGGCCGCCGTGCGGTGAGCGGATGGCGGTCTCCTGGTCCTGGTCCCAGACCAGGGGCCAGCCGAGCACCGCGCTCCAGAAGTAGCCGGTCTCCTGCGAGCCGTCGCACGCGAGCGCTCCGATGAACCCGCAGTCGGCGAGGAACTTGTTGCCCGCCTCGATGACGCAGAACTCGTTGCCCTCGGGGTCGGCGAGCACGACGTGCTCCTCTTCCGGGCCCTGCCCGATGTCGATGTGGCGGCCGCCGAGCCTGAGCGCCCTGGCCACCGTCTCCTCCTGCTGCTCCAGGGACGTGCTGGTCAGGTCGAAGTGCATCTGGTTCTGGCCGACCTTCTTCTCCTGCGAGGGGAGGAACCGGAGCCGGAACCCGGTGTCATCGCCCGGCAGGAGCGTGACGCCGCCCTGCGGGTCGTCGGCCGTCTCCCAGCCCAGGACGCCGGCCCAGAAGCGCGCGAGAGTGAGGGGGTCGTGCGCGTCGAAGCAGAGCGCGTCGAGGTGACAGGTCACTTCGCTTCGCACCTCCGATCTGTAAGAGCGATCGATGCCAAGGGTGCGCCGCCTCTCGCCGTGGAAAGGCCACTCGCCAGGCAGAGGGCGACATCGGCCATGCTGGCATGCGCCCTGGTGATCCTCCACAGGTTTTCGCCTCAGCCCGCGTCCGTGGCGGGCCCGGCCTCAGCCCGCTTCGGTGGCGGGTACCCGATCGCGCCGCAGCGCCGTCAGCGTCATGGTCTCGTCCACGGCCTCGGGCGACAGCACATGATCCAGCACCATCACCGCACACCCGCTGATCCCGGCCCCCGCCCCCAGCCGGCTCGGCTCGATGCGCAGCCGCCGGGTCGCCAGGGCGGTGGAGCGGCGGTAGACGACCTCGCGGATGCTCGACACCAGCGGCCCGAACGCCTCCGCCATGTCACCGCCGAGCACCACCACCGACGGGTTGAGGATGTTCACCGCTCCGGCCAGCACCTCGCCGATCCGCCGGCCGGCCTCGCGGACCGTGGCCATGGTCTCGGCGTCGCCGGCCCGTACGAGGGCGGTCACGTCGGCGATCGTCCTGACGTCCTTGCCGCTCGCCCGCAGCTCGCGCAGCAGCGCGGTGCCGCTGGCCAGGGAGTCGACGCAGTCGTAGTTGCCGCAGCGGCACAACACGCCGCCCCCGTCCAGCACGGGGATGTGCCCGATCTCGCCCGCCGCGCCCAGCGCGCCGCGCAGGATGCCGCCGCCGGCGATCACGCCGGCGCCGATGCGGGTGGAGATCTTCACGAACATCAGGTCGTCGAGGTCCGGGTACGCGCCGCGGTGCTCGCCGATGGCCAGCACGTTCACGTCGTTGTCGACGAGGACGGGAACGGAGAAGCGCTCGCGGATGATCGGCGGGATGACGACGCCGGTCCAGGAGGCCATGACGCGGGCACTCTCGGTACGGCCCTGCGCGAACTCGACCGTGGCGGGCACGCCCATCCCGACACCCTGGATCATCGAGCGCGGCCGGTCGCCGAGCAGCTCGTCCCAGGTGTCCATGAGCAGCGGCAGCACGGTGCCGGGCCCCTGCTCCACGTCCATCGCGAACTCGCGCCCGACGAGCTCGGCCCCGGCGAGGTCGCAGACCGAGACCCGGGTCCGCGAGGCGCCGAGCGCCGCCACCAGCACCACGCCGCCCGCCGCGTTGAACTCCAGCCGGACCGGCGGCCGCCCGCCGGTGGAGGGAGCGTCGGTGCGCTCCACGACCAGGCCGCGTTCGAGCAGCTCGCCGACGCGCAGCTGCACCGCGGGGCGCGACAGGCCGGTCACCCGGCCGAGGTCGGCCCGCGTCACGGCCTCACCGGTGCGGATGAGGCGCAGCACCTCGCCACTCGTGGCAAGGGCGGCAGCGGTACGTCGAGGCATCGGCTAAGTGAACCACATGCGGTTGTGTCATGAAAAGTCGTGACTTTTTTATCTCAAATGCCAAAACTCCGCTTGTGTGAGACCCAAACTCTCGTTAGTGTCCGTTCTGTCCCTGCTTGGTAGATCACTCGGAGTCCCGCACCGTGTCCACCGCCGAAACCGCCGCCAACTCCGCCGGCCCCGCCGCCCACACCGCCGACCTCGTCGTGTTCGGCGGCACCGGCGACCTGTCCATGCGCAAGCTGATCCCGGCGCTGTACCACAGCGACAGGGAGGGCCGGCTCTCCCCGGAGACCCGCGTCATCGCCATGTCCAGGGGCGGCCTGACCGACGCCGACTTCCGCGGCAAGGTGGACGCCGAGGTACGCAGCGGGCTCCCCGTGGAGGACGAGAGCCACTGGCAGCGGTTCCTGGGCCGCCTGCACCACGTGTCGGTGGACGTCGGCCGCGAGGACTCCTCCGGGTGGAGCGCGCTGGCCGAGCTGCTGGCCGGTTACGAGGCCCGCGACCGGGTGTACTACCTGGCCAGCCCGCCCAGGACGTTCGGGCCGTTCTGCCGCGAGCTGGAGCAGGCCGGTCTGGTGACGCCGCGCTCGCGCGTGGTGCTGGAGAAGCCGCTCGGCCACGACCTGACGAGCGCGCAGCGCATCAACGACGAGGTCGGCGCCATCTTCGACGAGCGCCAGATCTTCCGCATCGACCACTACCTGGGCAAGGAGACGGTGCAGAACCTGCTGGTCCTGCGCTTCGCCAACGCCTTCCTGGAGCCGATCTGGAACTCGCTGTGGATCGACCACGTCCAGATCACGGCCGCCGAGACGGTCGGCACGCCGGGCAGGCGCGGCTACTACGACCACGCGGGCGCGCTGCGCGACATGGTGCAGAACCACCTGCTGCAGCTCCTGACGCTGACCGCGATGGAGCCGCCGGCCCGCAACGACCGCGAGGCCATCCGCGACGAGAAGGTCAAGGTGCTGCAGGCGCTGCGCCCGATCACGGGTGGCGAGGTGGAACGCTTCACCGTGCGCGGCCAGTACACCGAGGCCGGCGACATGGTGGGCTACCTCGACGAGCCCGCCTCCACCCCGCCGAACGAGGCCTCGCGGCGGGTGGAGACGTTCACCGCGATCCGCGCGGAGGTCAAGAACTGGCGGTGGGCGGGGGTTCCGTTCTACCTGCGCACCGGCAAGCGCATGCCGTACCGGCGCTCGGAGATCGTGGTGCAGTTCAAGGACGTGCCGCACTCCATCTTCCCCGGCGGCGCCCCGAACCGCCTCGTCCTGCGGCTCCAGCCGGAGGAGGGCATCGAGCTGCACATCATGGCCAAGGAGCCGGGCGCGGGCGAGACGACGCTCAAGCCGGTGCCTCTGTCGCTGAGCTTCGGCAAGACGTTCACGGCACGCGTGCCCGAGGCGTACGAGCGGCTGCTGATGGACGTGCTGGCCGGTAACCCGACGCTGTTCATGCGCCGCGACGAGGTCGAGGCGGCCTGGCGGTGGATCGACCCGATCCTCGACGCCTGGCAGGCCGGCCCCTCGCTGCCCGAGCCCTACCCCGCAGGATCCACCGGCCCCGCCGGAGCCCACGAGCTGCTCGGCCGCAGCGGTCGTGCCTGGCACGAGGAGGAAATGTGATGAACCACGTCATCCAGGAGATCACCGACCGCATCGCCGAGCGCAGTGCCGCCAGCCGTACCGCTTACCTTGAGCGGATCCGCCGTGAGGGCGAGGCCGCCAGGGCGAAGGGCCCGGCGCGGGCGCACCTCGGCTGCGCGAACCTCGCGCACGGCTTCGCGGGCGCCCCGGCCGAGGACAAGCCGGCGCTGCGCGGCTCGGCCAAGCCGGGCGTGGCCATCGTGACCAGCTACAACGACATGCTGTCGGCGCACCAGCCGTACGAGACGTACCCGCCGGAGCTGAAGCAGGCCGTGCGCAAGGCGGGCGGCGTGGCGCAGGTGGCGGGCGGCGTGCCGGCCATGTGCGACGGCATCACGCAGGGCCGGGCGGGCATGGAGCTGTCGCTCTACAGCCGCGACGTGATCGCCATGTCCACCGCGATCGCGCTGTCGCACGACATGTTCGACTCCACGCTGCTGCTGGGCGTGTGCGACAAGATCGTGCCGGGGCTGTTCATCGGGGCGCTGCACTTCGGGCACCTGCCCGCGATCTTCGTGCCGGCCGGCCCGATGGCCTCGGGCCTGCCGAACAAGGTCAAGGCCCGCACCCGGCAGCTCTTCGCCGAGGGCAAGGTCGGCAGGGAGGAGCTGCTCGACGCCGAGGCCAAGTCGTACCACTCCCCCGGCACCTGCACCTTCTACGGCACCGCGAACTCCAACCAGGCGCTGATGGAGGTCATGGGCCTGCACCTGCCGGGCTCGACGTTCGTCAACCCGCACACCGAGCTGCGGCACGCGCTCACGCGGGCCGCCGGGCGCAGGGCGGTGGAGATCACCGCGCACGGCGCCGAGTACACGCCGATCGGCGAGCTGGTGGACGAGAAGTCCATCGTGAACGCCTGCGTCGCCCTGCTGGCGACCGGCGGCTCCACGAACCACACGCTGCACCTGGTCGCCATGGCCGCCGCCGCGGGCATCGTGCTGACCTGGGACGACCTGGCCTGCCTGTCCGAGGTCGTGCCGTCGCTGACCAAGATCTACCCCAACGGCCAGGCGGACGTGAACCACTTCCGCGACGCCGGCGGCATGCAGGTCCTCATCGGCGACCTGCTGGACGAGGGGCTGCTGCACGGGGACGTCATGACCGTGGCGGGCCCCGGCCTCGACCGTTACCGCGAGGCGCCCGAGCTGGTGGACGGCGAGCTGGTCTGGGCGCCGGTCACCGGCGGCAGCAAGGACCTGGACGTGCTGCGCCCGGCCGCCGACCCGTTCTCGGCCGATGGCGGCATCCACATGGTGGAGGGCAACCTGGGCCGCGCCGTCAGCAAGGTCTCGGCGGTCAAGCCGGAGCACCTGGTCATCGAGGCGCCGGCCAAGGTCTTCCACGACCAGCTCGACCTGCTGAAGGCGTTCGAGGCGGGCGAGCTGGACGGGCAGGACTTCGTGGCGGTCATCCGCTACCAGGGCCCGAGCGCGAACGGCATGCCCGAGCTGCACAAGCTCACCTCGCCGCTGGCCGTGCTGCTCGACAGGGGGCAGCGGGTGGCGATCGTCACCGACGGCCGCATGTCGGGCGCGTCGGGCAAGGTGCCTGCGGCCATCCACCTGTCGCCCGAGGCGGCCGACGGCGGGCCGATCGCGCTGGTGCGCGACGGCGACGTGATCAGGCTGGACTCGGCGGCGGGCACGCTGGAGCTGCTGGTGCCGGCCGAGGAGCTGGCCCGCCGTACGCCGGAGGGCCGGCCGCTGAGCGACGCGCAGTGGGTCGGCACGGGACGCGAGCTGTTCGCCGCCTTCCGCCGGATGGCGGGGCACGCCGAGCAGGGCGCCGGGATCTTCGGGGTGAGCGGCGCCGAGTCGCCGCACCACGGCCCCGGCCTGGGCTTCCCCGCCGAGGCGGGCTCCTCCCACCTCGAGACGGGGGCGCCGGTCGGCGCGCTGGTCCGGTGACACAGTATCCACCTGTACGGTGCTTCATGTCCGTTTGGCGCGCGCTGAACGCTCCTGAGCCCGTACGTCCGCACCACCCCGCATGGGGAGACGTGAACGATCGTGGGATCCTTCGGTGTACGGCGAGCGATCTTGACGCCGCCCCGAATGCCGGAGGTATCCGTGAGTGCCTTTGACCTTCCGTGGCTCGTCGCCGACATCGGGGGAACCAACGCCCGGTTCGGCCTGGTCACCTCGCCGGGGGCGCGCCCGTCGAACGTCGCGGTCCTGCCCGGCGCCGACTACCCCACCCTCCCCGACGCCGTAGCCGCCTATCTCGCGGAGCACGCGGGCGGAGTGCGGCCGGGGGCGGCCTGTCTGGCGCTGGCCGGCCCGATCGACGGAGACCACTACCGGCTCACGAACTCTCACTGGGCCGGCTCCATCCGGGACCTCGGCGTGCCGTACGCGCGGCTGCTCAACGACTTCGAGGCGCTGGCCGTGTCGCTGCCCCACCTGGCGGGCGACGAGCTGGTGTCCCTGGGCGGGCCCGCGCCCGAGCACGGCGTCAAGGCGGTGCTGGGCCCGGGGACCGGGCTCGGCGTGGGCGGGCTGGTGCCCACCGAGCGCGGCTGGACGGCGATCCCCGGCGAGGGCGGGCACGCCACGGTGCCGGTGTTCGAGCCGCGCGAGATCGAGATCGTCCGCGCGATGCAGTCGCAGGGCCTGCCGCACGTGGTGGCCGAGCACCTGCTGTCGGGCCCGGGGCTGGTGCGCCTGCACCGCGCGCTGGCCCTGGTGAACGGCGTCACCGCGCCCGGCCTGACCGCCTCCGACATCGTGGCCAGGGTGGACGACTCGCTGTGCGCCGAGACGGTCGAGGTGTTCTGCGGCATGCTCGGCACCTTCGCCGGCAACGTGGCCCTGACGCTCGGCGCCCGGGGCGGGGTCTACCTGGCCGGCGGGGTGCTGCCCCGGATCGTGGAGCGCGTGCGTGCCAGCGCCTTCCGTACGCGCTTCGAGGACAACCCCGACATGGCCGCCTACCTGTCGGAGATCGGCACCGTGCTGATCGTCGCGGCCCAGCCCGGGATGACCGGCGCGGCGGCCTGGCTGAGCCAGCACGCCCGCACGGAGCTGGTGGGCTGACTGAAGCCCGCCTGCTGGGCAGGTGACCCCGTTGTACGAGACAAGCCGAAGGCCGAGAGAGGCCGACGAGGAGAGAGTAACCCCATGAGCCTGCTCGATCTCGCTCCAGTGATCCCCGTCGTGGTGATCGAGGACGCCGGGACCGCCGTCCCGATGGCCCGCGCCCTGGTGGCCGGCGGCCTGCCGGTCATCGAGGTGACCCTGCGCACGCCCGCCGCCCGCGAGGCCATCGCCAGGATCGCCGAGGAGGTGCCCGAGGCCACGGTCGGCGCGGGGACGATCCGGAGCACCGAGGACATCGCGGCGTCCGTGTCGGCGGGGGCGAAGTTCCTCGTCTCGCCGGGCACCACCCTGTCGCTGGTGGAGGCACTGGACTCCAGCGGCGTGCCGTACCTGCCGGGCGCGGCCACCGTGTCGGAGGTCATGGCCCTGGTGGAGCGGGGGATCAAGGAGCTGAAGTTCTTCCCGGCCGAGGCCGCGGGCGGCATCCCGTACCTCAAGTCGCTGTCCGGGCCGCTGCCCGACGTGCGCTTCTGCCCGACCGGCGGCATCAAGCCGGAGACCGCCCGCGACTATCTCGCGCTGCCGAACGTGGGCTGCGTCGGCGGGAGCTGGCTGACCCCTGCCGACGCGCTGGCCGCCGGTGACTGGGCGCGCGTGGAGAAGCTGGCCGCGGAGGCGGCGGCGCTCAGGTAGCTCGCGAACTCAGACGGGACACGAGCCGAGGCAGCAAGACTGCCTCGGCTCGTGTCGTTTCTATCTGGACCATGGGCGCAAATCTGAACTTAGATCCTGGAACGTGCTATTTTAAGTCACCCTCTCTCCTGTCGTTGGAATGGTGACCGATGACGTCCGGCTTCGAAGGTCGCAGTGAATTGCTGGACAAGGTCGTCGATGCGGTCGGCGGTGCCTATTACGAGGGGCGCGTGCGCTCGGGCACCAGCGCCAGAACGAGGGCACAGACGGCGGGGTCCACCATCACACTCTTCGCCGGCGGCCTCGTTGCCGCACTGACCTTCACCGCGCTCGCGGGCCATCCCCTCGCCACCCGCGCAGCCGGCGTCTTCTCCGTGCTGCTGTGGTTGTGCGCCGCCATGTTGTACGTGTGGGCCATTTCCTTGCCCGTGCATCAGCTCGTCAAGATTCGCGAGGCAACTGATGCCGACGATTTCGTGGCCAAAGTCCTCCACAAAGCAGACATCGAAACTGATGAAGTAGATAAACGTCAGAAATGGGCAACAAGAACCGCCATAGCGGCCCTCTCGTTGAGCGCCCTGACGTTCGCGCTGGCCGTCCTGGTAGGTCCGGCCGAGAAGAGCGTGCCCGGCATGATCATCCTCGATCAGAAAGGGCTCGCGAGCCTGACCGGCGCCTGCCGGTTCCCGCCGCCGAATCCGATCGAGGGAAGCGTCAAGGAGGCCACGCTCACCACCTCGTTCGTGGAGATCGCCGTCAAGCGGGACACCTGCGCCCCCGGCGTGACCGTCCTGCGTATTCCCCGGGCGAGCATCAAGACCATCGGATCGCGTGAGTAGTGAGATGAACGAACACCTCAACCTCCTCTGCCTGGGCCCGCAGGTGAGCGACATCGGGCCGATCCTCGACAGCGTCCGCACACTGCACAAGCGGGGACACCGCCTCGACGTGATCGCGGCGTTCGGCAAGAACGCACTCGACGAGGTCCTGCTGGAGTGCTACAGCCACGACACCCAGCCCCTCGTGCTGCCGTTACCCGGAATGGGTGACCTGCGGGCGAACGCGGCCGGACAACTGGTCAAGCGGGCCCTGGTCAAGGACTGGCACGACACCGAGGCGGGTCTGTGGAGCGGCGAGTACACCGAGATCGTCGAGGCCATGCACAGCCGCGTCTTCAGGGATTTCGTGGCCTGGGCAGGGGATTACACGGCCGAGGCGTGGCGGCCGGGGCTGCTGCCCGGCGAGGGCAGCAGCCGGATCGCCATGGGAGACCTGCAGGTGGGCCTGGTCGCGGTCAACACGGTGTTTCGCATGGTCGCCGAACCACTGGACCACACGCTCGCGGTCTGCGCGGCCGAGCAGCTCTCACACGCCGTCGGCGGCGACTACTCCGCCTGGAAGGCCGACAATGACCTGACAGTGATCGCGGCAGCGGAGCCTGCTGCGCTGCCGCCAGGACTCCCGCTGGACGGCTCGACGCTGCTGTTGACCGGGCCACGAGGGAACGCCGTCTGGACCGCCGTGGACAGGCCGTACCGGCTGCTTCGGGTGGAGCTCGCGCAAGAGGGACGGCCCGTAGTGATGGACGAGGCCGGAGGCAGGAAGATCACCTTGATCCGGCGCCCGGCAAGGCAGGAGCCCGCCCCCGAATCGGAGGCTGCGGAGCCCTACGACGAGGCGGCGCACCTGAACGAGTTCTACGATCAGGTGGGATCCGGCCGCATGGTGCTCGTCCTCGTTTCCGGTGCAGTGAAGGAGGTTCTCGACCCCGACGAACTGCGCCAGCAGATCACCATCAGAACGTACGGCAACGTGCCGTCCTCTCCCCCTCCAATGCGCAGCATCTGGCCCAACGCCGTCACCACCCTGACCGAACCGCAGCTTCAGAGTCTTCTGCAACAGCTGCAGGTGTCCAAGACGGCTCAACTGCCGGCAGCGCGCAACCTGCTGCGCAGCCCGTGGTGGCGCATCTACGACTTCACCGGCTCGAATGCTCTCAAGGCCGTCGCTGACAGCGACGATCAGATCAACGCCAGAGTCTTCAACGCCTGCCATGAACGGCCTGTGGAAGATCCCGCCATCGACGTTCAGATCATCGCCATGAATGGCATCGCCGGCGACGATCTCGCTTCCGTCGACTTCGGTCCGGTCGCTGGCCGCACCACCCCCAGGGACCAGTGGTTCCGCCAGTTCCAGACCGACGCACTGCTCTACCCCATGGTATGGATGGCGGCCTCCGCGAGCAGTCAGACCCTGTGGGACTGGATGGAGTTGATCGCGACCCAGGATCACGACAACTCACCCGCCCGATTCGTCATCACTGCGGAGGGCACACCGGCCGACCGTGCCCGGCTGCGCCGCAACAACCTGATGCACATCAGGCGGGATCCCGCCGACTTCGCCCTCTCCCGGCTGCACTCGGGCATCCAGCAGCTTCGCATCGGCCTGGACCGGCGGATGGCACTGATCGATGAGACTCGCCTCGGCAAGGGCGTCTCGCTGCTGTCCTCCATGATCAAGAGCAGGCCGGCCGGCAGCAAAGACTTCCTGAAGGGACACGATCCGACATGGGGGGACATCGTCGACGGCAAGGCGGCGAAGCTGTCAGTGGTCGACACCATCAGGCAGGCCGCCGTGGCTCGGGCTGACAAAGGCCGGCCAATCGTGCTGGTGAAGGGCCGGGCAGGGTCGGGAAAAACGACCGCGCTCATGCACTTCGCCTACTACCTGCACCGCAAGGGCAAGACGGTCGGCTGGATCGACCGCGAGACCACGCGCTCACGCAAGGCCGTCGTCGACCAGGTCCTCGATCTGAGGCCGGACGCCATGTTCGTCGACGACGTGGCGATCTTCAGCAGCCACGCTGCCACGCTGCTGCGGCAATTGAACGCCGGCGGCCAGACCCTGGTGGTGGCGAGTGTGCGCAGAACGCGCGAGGACGTGCTCGACGCGACGTTCCGCCCGAGTGAGGTGGCGGCCGACGACCCGCTGAACGACGATGACCTCGAGAAGCTGGTGAAGATTCTCAAGGACAACGGGCTGCTCGGCATCCTGAAGGAGCACCGCCTCATGCGGCAGCGCGTGGAGAAGCTGCGCCAGCTCAGCGGCCGTAGTCTGCTCGCCGCCATGATCGAGGTGGTGACCCGCCTGCGGTTCGAGGACAAGGTCCGCAGCGAGTACGAGCAGCTCTCGGACGACCGCAAGCTCATCTACGCAGCGGTGAGCTTCCTCCAGTCCGAATCAATCAACAAGCAGCACGGCGTCGACGAAGGCGACCTCATCCAAATCGTGTCACGCGGGGCGCCTGATCTTGAGACGGTGCGCGCGATCGACGTCCTGGTGCGGCAGCGGTTGCTGAACCGCACGCCCGAGGGCTCGTTGCGGTGCAGGCAGAAAACCTTCGCCGATACGGTCGTCGACTCGATCCTCAAGGAGCAGCCGGCTTTTCTGAAGGAGATCGTCCGTTCGCTGCTGATCTTCTACGCCGAACGCGGCGGTCACATCGCACGGCATGACGACCCGTACCGCATGGTCATGGTCCGCCTGCTGAACCACGACATGATGAAGAAGAGCAAGATCCCGTACGGCGACGTACGCTCCATCTACGACTCCGTTCACGACCTGCTGCACGAAGACTTCCACTACTGGCTGCAACGCGGTCAGTTCGAGCTGGAGTGCGGGGAGTTGTCCATAGCGGCAAACCATCTGCACTCGGCGACGGGATGTGAAGGCGGCGCAACCGACCATCTCGTCCTGACAACCAGTAGCTCCATCCGTCTCCGCCACGCGACGATGTATCCGAAGGACGGCACATCGCTCGCCGAGGCTAAGAAGGCCCTCGATGACCTGGAGGGGATCGCCAGGCGCAAGGGGTCGGACTCGCCACACACCTTCGCCGTAATGGTCCGTGACGGGTTCAACTGGATGAAGGCCTGCCAGTCGATGGTGTCGAGAGAAGAGCTCCTGGACCTCGGGAGCCAGATCCTGGACGTCTGTGAGCTGGGCAAGAACGTCTGTGACAACAACCACCAGTTCCTGGAAGTCGCGGACCGTTACGAGCCGCAGATCCGGCGGCTCATCAGCGTGCCGATGTAGTTCGCCGCCCGGTGCGGACGCCCTTCGAGGAGTGGGGTCCGGCGGAGTCGCCGGATAATGATCAGGTGGCTCTGGAGACTGCCGCCCTGAAGGTGGGCACCGCGGTGGGCGAGCGTGCCATGCGCGCCTGGCTGACCGCCCGATCGACCGGCGAGAGCGGCCGGCTGCCGCTCGTCGAGCTGATGCGTACGCGTTTCCCCGACCAGTTGGTGCGGCGCAAGGCGCAGCGGCAGCTCGAGGACATCGCGGACGCGGTGACGACGCGCGTGATGAAGCTGTGCGGGCACGAGTTCCCGGGGCTCGGCGACGACGACAGGGAGGTCGTGCCCGCCGAGGTCCAGCGCACGCTCGCCCGCGCGGACCTGTCCGACCACGCGCTGCTGGCCGCCGACGCCGATCCGGTGCGGCTGGCGCGCGAGGTGCGCCGGGTCCTGCCCGCGCCCAGGGACCTGGACGAAGGGCAGGCACGGCTGTACGAGGTGGTGCTCGACGAGTGCTGTGACTGCCTGGTCAGGGTCGTCCGCCACCTGCCCGAGTTCCAGCCGCGGGCCGCCGCCGAGACGCTCTCGCGGCTGTCGGGGCTCGGCGAGCAGCTGGCCGCGATGCTGGAGCGGCTGCCCGTACGCACGCTGGAAGCCCCGGACGGCACCGACAGGGACGCCGCCTTCGACCGCCGCTACCTGGAGCACGTCTCCCGGACGCTCGACAACCTGGAGCTGCTGGGCGTGCGAGTCGAACGCTTCCGGCCCCGCACGTCGCTGAGCGTGGCCTACATCAGCCTGTCCGTCACCGCCGCCCAGTCCGCGGGCGCCCATGCCGCGTGGCACGACGCCCCCGAGGAGCCCGCGACCATGCGCGCGGAGAGCGCGCTCGGCCGGGGACGCCGGATGTTGCTGCGGGGCGAGGCCGGGGGCGGCAAGAGCACGCTGCTGCGCTGGCTGGCGATCACCGCCGCGCGGGGCGGGTTCGAGGGCGAGCTGGCCGGCTGGAACGGGTGCGTGCCGTTCCTGGTGAAGCTGCGCAGCTACGCCGACCGTGAGCTGCCCAGGCCGGAGCAGTTCCTGGACCTGACCGCCGGGGCGCTGGCCGGGCTCATGCCGGCGGGATGGGTGCACCGGCGGCTCGCGTCCGGGCGGGCGCTGCTGCTGATCGACGGCGTGGACGAGCTGACCGGCGGGCAGCGCAGGGCGATCAGGCCGTGGTTGCGCGGGCTGCTCGCCGAGTTCCCCGAGATCAAGGTCCTGGTCACCAGCCGCCCGTCGGCCGCCTCGTCGTCGTGGCTGGAGGAGGAGGGGTTCGCCCCGGCGTTCCTGGAGCGGATGACGCCCGCGGACACGCGGGCGCTGGTCGAGCACTGGCACGAGGCCATCAGGAGCAGCGCGGATCTGCCCTGCCCGCCCGAGCAGCTGCCCGTGGTGCAGGCGCGGCTGCTGTCGCACCTGGAGAGCGCGCCGCATCTGCGCGCGCTGGCGGCCACACCGCTGCTGGCCTCCATGTTGTGCGCGCTCAACCTCGACCGGGCCTCCCAGCTCCCGCCCGACCGCATGGGCCTGTACGCGGCGGCGCTGGAGATGCTGCTGGAACGCAGGGACGCCGAGCGGGTCATCCCCAGCTACGGCGAGGTCCATCTGAACCGGCCGCAGAAGGTCCAGGTGCTGCAGGAGCTGGCCTGGCAGCTGTCGGTGACCAACCGGGTGGAGCTGGCCAAGCCCGCCGCGCTGGCCTGGGCGAGCAGGGTCGTCGCCACCATGCCCCGCGTGACGGCCACGGGCGCGCAGGTGCTCGGCTACCTGCTGGAGCGCAGCGGCGTGATCCGCGAGGCGGCGGAGGGGCGGATCGACTTCGTGCACCGCACCATGCAGGAGTACCTGACCGCGCGGGCCGCCGCGGAGGTGGGCGACGTCGAGCCCCTCGTCTCGAACGCGCATCGCGACCAGTGGCGCGAGGTCGTGGTGATGACGGCCGGGCACGCGAACGGGCCGCTGCGCGAGGAGCTGCTCGGCGGGCTGCTGTCCCGCGTCGCCGCCGAGCCGCGGCGCGCGCGGCGGCTGAAGGTCCTGGTGTGCGCGTGCCTGGAGACCCTGCCGTCGGTGCCGGAGCGGCTGCGGGAAGCGGTGGACCGGTGCCTGGACGACCTGGTCCCGCCGCGGGACACGACCGCGGCGCGCTCGCTGGCGCCGGCCGGGCAGGTGGTCCTCGACCGGTTACCGGCGGACCTCGGCGGCCTCTCCCCCGCCGGCGCTCTGGCCTGCGCCAGAACCGCTCAGCTGATCAACGGCCCGGCGGCTCTCGCCCTGCTGGCCCGCTACGCCGCCGACGAGCGGGTACATCACGAGCTGGTCAGGAGCTGGCGGTACTTCGAGCCGCACGCCTACGCCCGGCAGGTGCTCTCCGCCATGACGACCCCGCCACGGCTCAACGTGACCACCGCCGGGCAGCTGGAGGCCGTGCGCGAGCTTCCGCCGCAGAAGGACATCCTGCTCACCATGAAGGCGGTGAAAGATCTCAGCCCGCTGCTCGCCCATCGCGAAACGCTGACCGAGCTCCACCTGAGCCACGTTCTCGACGAGGCGCAGTTGCACACGCTCGGCCGGCTCGGCGCGCTCACGGCTCTCACCGTGGTCGGCGTCGAGACAGCCGGCTTCCTGACCGGTCTCCGGAACCTCTCCCTCCTGCAGCTCGCCGACGTGCCCCGGCTCGCGGACTGCGCCGTCCTCGGCCGCCTCGACAGGCTGCGGGCCCTGCACATCACGGGCGCCGCCTCCCTGACCGCGTGGGAAGCCCTGCCCCCGCTTGACCGCATGCAGGCGCTGACGCTCTCCGGCACCCCCCTGCTGGCCTGCGCGCGCGAGCTCGTGGAGCGTGCCCCCCGCGTGCGGGACCTGGTGCTCGGCGACCGCGAGGACTTCGCCGGCCTGGACTCGCTCTCCCGGCTCCCGCTGGAGACGCTCGCCCTCTGGCAGGTCCCGGGGTTCGACGATCTCTCCCCGATCGCGGGATGCCGCACGCTCCGATCGTTGCAGCTCGCGAGGACCTCGGTGCGGGATCTCTCACCCCTGGCGGGGCTGCCGGGGCTGCGGACGCTCTGGCTGTCCGACTGCCCTCCCGGCCTGGATCTCGCGCCGCTGGCGACCAACACCCGCCTGAACGTGCACCTCATGGAGGGCCAGGAGGTGAGCAACGGCCACCTGTTCGGCAGGCGGCTCCACCGCACCTGATCAGCTCCAGATCGACACGTGCACAGGGGGCCGGAAGCGGCTGCGCGGGATGCCCTCGTCCGGGGTGCGCATGATCTGCGTGGCCGCCGGAGTCGTCAGGAAGTCCAGGAAGGTGCCCGCGGCGACCGAGCGGGTGGCGGGGTCCAGGGCGGTGGCGTACCAGTAGGCGGGCAGCGGGGTGGCGGGCGTCTCGATGGGGACGAGCTCGCCCCGGCGTAACTGCGACGACACCAGGTGCGCGGTGGCGGGCGCGACGCCCGCGCCTTCGGCCGCCGCCTTCCAGGCGGCCGTCTGGTTGGCGAAGACGCGCACCTGAGGCTCCTGGACGCGCAGGAGGCGCAGCAAGCGGCTGGTGTCGCTGGCCGGGTCGGTGCCGGACGGGCCGACCAGCCAGTGGTCGCGGCGGCCCCGGGGCGAGCCGACCACGATGAGGCGGCAGCGCAGCACCGGGCGGCTCGTCAGCCCCTCGCCCGCGGCCTGGGCGCCGAGCGCGACGTCGGCCAGGCGGCTGGCCAGCAGCAGCGGGATCTCGGCGGTCGCGGACACGCCGGTGGTGGCCTCCACCGACTTGCGCTGGCTGAACAGGCACAGCAGCGGGCCCGCGACGTACTCGGCCAGGCCCGCGTCCATGACCACGTGCAGGCGGGCGGGATGGCCGGGCTGGACGGCGGCGACGGCCTCGGCGCCGAGCGCGACGATCTGGGCGGCGATGCCGAGCAGCCGGCGGCCGCCCTCGGTGAGCACCATGCGGTCGCCGGAGCGGGTCACCAGCGGGTCGCCGAGGTGCCGGCGGAGCTGGGCCAGCGACTGGGACACGGCGGGCTCGCTGACGCCGAGCGCCCGCGCGGCGGCCTTGACCGAGCCGAGGCGGGCGACGAAGACGAACGCGCCGAGCTGGCTGAGAGTCACGTTTCCCTTCTTAGTTCTCCGGCCCGCATTAAGGAAAGCCTTATTTGCGGATTGTCGCGACAAATCGGGAACAGCAATGTGCTCTCATGCAGGTTCCCGCGACGTTCGAATATGAGAGA
Organism: Nonomuraea thailandensis; assembly: GCF_024172165.1. Lineage (GTDB taxonomy): Bacteria > Actinomycetota > Actinomycetes > Streptosporangiales > Streptosporangiaceae > Nonomuraea > Nonomuraea thailandensis. Next base: position 5,773,631 of record NZ_JAMZEB010000002.1, read on the forward strand.
GCGGACAGCGTCCCGCACGCGCTGGAGCTCTTGGAGCGCTACGGCCCCGAGGCGAGGGTCGTCGCAGGTGGGCACAGTCTCATCCCGATGATGAAGCTCCGCCTGGCCCAGCCGGAGGCACTGATCGACATCAACGGCCTGGCCGACGAGCTGGGCGGCATCGCCGTGGAGGGCGACGAGCTGGCCATCGGGGCGATGGTGCGGCACACGGAGTTGCTGGAGAGCGCCACCGCCACCGACCTTTTCCCGATATTTCGGGATGCGGAGCGTGTTATCGCTGACCCAATAGTACGAAATCGGGGGACCGTTGGCGGTTCTCTCTGCCAAGGAGATCCTTCGGAAGATTTGTCTGCCGTGTTCGCGGCATTGCGGGCGACCGCGGTCATCCAGGGGCCGGGCGGAATGCGTACCGTGCCTGTCAGGGAATTCCACCAGGGGCCTTACGAGACCGCGGTCGAGCCGAACGAGCTGCTGATCCAGCTCCGCGTGCCCGTCGCGCCCGGCACGGGCAGCGCGTACGAGAAGGTCGAGCGGCGCGTCGGCGACTGGCCCGTGGCGGCGGCCGGAGCGGTGCTGCGGATCGAGGGCGGCGTGATCGCGCAGGCGGGCATCGGGCTGACGGCGGTCGGCGCCGGCCACTTCTGCGCCCCCGAGGCCGAGGCCTACCTCGACGGCCGGGCGCCGGATCAGGAGGCGTTCACCCAGGCGGGCCTGATCGCCGCCGAGCACTGCGAGCCGCACGCCGACCAGCGCGGACCCGCCGACTACAAGCGCCATCTGGCCGCCGAGCTGACCAGGCGCGCCCTGGCCAAGGCCGCAGGGAGGATCTGAGCATGCGGATCACGGTCTCCGTGAACGGGCAGTCGTACACCAGGGACGTCGAGCCGCGGCTGCTGCTCGTGCACTTCCTGCGCGACGAGCTGGACCTGACCGGCACCCACTGGGGCTGCGACACCTCCAACTGCGGGGTGTGCACGGTGCAGCTCGACGGCGTGCCGGTCAAGTCGTGCACGGTGCTGGCCGTCATGGCCGACGGGCACGAGGTCACCACGGTGGAGGGGCTGGAGCGCGACGGCGAGCTGGACGCGGTGCAGAAGGGGTTCGTGGAGTGTCACGGGCTGCAGTGCGGGTTCTGCACGCCGGGCATGCTGCTGACCGCGCGGGCGCTGCTCGACCGCCACCCCGACCCCGACGAGTCACAGATCCGCGAGGCCATCTCGGGGCAACTGTGCCGGTGCACCGGTTACGAGAACATCGTCCGTTCGATCCGATGGGCGGCTGAAGCCAAATGACGTATGGACGCATGCACCGCAAAGAGGACGCCCGTTTCATCCGCGGGCGCGGCAACTACACCGACGACGTACGCCTGCCCGGCATGCTGTACGGCGCCGTCCTGCGCAGCCCCCACGCCCACGCGCGCATCGTCTCCATCGACACCAGCGCGGCCGAGGCGCATCCGAAGGTCAAGGCGGTCATCACCGGCCAGACCCTCGCGGGGCTGAACCTGGCCTGGATGCCCACCCTGTCGAACGACATCCAGGCGGTGCTGGCCACGGACAAGGTGCGCTTCCAGGGCCAGGAGGTCGCGTTCGTGGTGGCCGAGGACGCGTACTCGGCACGCGACGCGCTGGAGCTGATCGACGTCGAGTACGACCCCCTCGACGCGGTCATCGACGCCAGGAAGGCCCTCGACCCCGGCGCCCCGGTCATCCGCGACGACCTCGAAGGGCGTACCGGCAACCACATCTTCGACTGGGAGGCCGGCGACAGGGCACGCACCGACGCCGTGTTCGAGCAGGCCGAGGTGACGGTCGCGCAGGACATGATCTATCCCCGCGTGCACCCCGCCCCGCTGGAGACGTGCGGCGCTCTCGCGGACTTCGACAAGGTCACGGGCAAGCTGACCGTCTGGTGCCCGACGCAGGCGCCGCACGCCCACCGCACGCTGTACGCGATGGTGGCCGGGCTGCCCGAGCACAAGATCCGGGTGATCTCGCCGGACATCGGCGGCGGATTCGGCGGCAAGGTCGGCATCTATCCGGGGTACGTGTGCGCGATCGTCGGCTCGATCGTCACCGGCAAGCCGGTCAAGTGGATGGAGGACCGCTCCGAGAACCTCATGAGCACGGCCTTCGCCCGCGACTACCACATGCGCGGCGAGATCGCCGCGACGCGCGACGGCAAGATCCAGGGCATCCGGGTCAAGGTGCTGGCCGACCACGGGGCGTTCAACGGCACCGCGCAGCCGACCAAGTTCCCCGCCGGGTTCTTCCACGTCTTCTCCGGCTCCTACGACGTCGAGACCGCCCACTGCGAGGTCACCGGCGTCTACACGAACAAGGCCCCGGGCGGCGTCGCCTACGCCTGCTCCTTCCGCGTCACCGAGGCCGTCTACCTGGTCGAGCGCTTGGTGGACGTGCTGGCCGCCGAGCTCGGCATGGACCCGGCCGAGCTGCGCATGCGCAACCTGCTCAAGCCCGACCAGTTCCCCTACACCTCCCCCACCGGCTGGGAGTACGACTCGGGCGACTACCCGAAGGCGCTGCGCCTGGCCATGGACATGGCCGGCTACGACAAGCTCCGCGCCGAGCAGGCCGACAAGCGGGCCAGGGGCGAGCTGATGGGCATCGGCGTCAGCTTCTTCACCGAGGCGGTCGGCGCGGGCCCGCGCAAGCACATGGACATCCTCGGCCTCGGCATGGCCGACGGCGCCGAGCTGCGCGTGCACCCGACGGGCAAGGCGGTGCTGCGGGTGTCGTGCCAGTCGCAGGGCCAGGGGCACGAGACCACGTTCGCCCAGATCGTCGGGCAGGAGCTGGGCATCCCGGCCGACGACGTGGAGGTGGTGCACGGCGACACCGACCAGACGCCGTTCGGCCTCGGCACGTACGGCTCGCGCTCCACGCCCGTCTCCGGGGCCGCCACGGCCATCGTGGCCAGGAAGGTGCGGGACCGGGCCAAGATCGTCGCGGCGGCCATGCTGGAGGCCTCCCCGGACGATCTGGAGTGGGCCGACGGCAGGTGGTCGGTGGTGGGCGACCCGTCCACCGGCAAGTCGCTGGCGGAGATCGCGCTGGCCGCCCACTCGAACCTGGAGCTGCCCGACGGCGTCGAGGGCCACCTGGACGCGGTCACCGTCTACAACCCGCCGAACCTCACCTACCCGTTCGGCGCCTACATCTGCGTCGTGGACGTGGATCCCGGCACCGGGCAGGTGAAGGTGCGCAGGTTCGTGGCGGTGGACGACTGCGGGGTGCGGATCAACCCGATGATCGTCGAGGGGCAGATCCACGGCGGCCTGGCCGACGGGGTGGGCATGGCGCTCATGCAGGTGATGGCGTTCGACGAGGACGGCAACCACCTGGGGGCCTCGTTCATGGACTACCTGCTGCCGACCTCGATGGAGTGCCCGTCGTGGGAGCTGGGCGAGACCGTCACGCCCTCGCCGACGCACCCGATCGGCGCCAAGGGCGTCGGCGAGTCGGCCACGGTCGGCTCGCCCGCCGCCGTGGTCAACGCCGTGGTGGACGCGCTCGGGCCGTACGGGGTGCGGCACGCCGACATGCCGCTCACGCCGGCGAACGTGTGGCGCGTCGTCAACGGCGACCCGTTCCGTACGGACCTGGCGATTCCGTGAGCGACCGGAGGAGGCGCGCCATCAGACGCAGCGCCCCGGTCACAGGCCCGGCGAAGGAGGGCCTGTGACCGAGTTCCTGGGCATGCCGACGTCCCGGCCGCGGCCCGTCGCCGACCTCGACACGAGGGCGGCGGGGCTGCGGTCGGGGCGGGAGCCGTACGTGATGGCCACCGTCGTGCGCGCGCAGCGGCCGACCAGCGCCAAGGCGGGCGACCGCGCGCTGGTGCTGGCCGACGGGACGATCGAGGGGTTCGTGGGCGGCGTGTGCGCGACCGACACCGTACGCGCGCAGGGCCTGCGCCTGATGGGCACCGGCGCGGCCACGCTGCTGCGGATCACCCCCGAGGAGGACGCGCAGCGCGAGGAGGAAGGCCTGGTGGCCGTGGGCCAGCCGTGCCTGTCGGGCGGCACGCTGGAGATCTTCCTGGAGTCCGTCTCGCCGCCCAGGCTGGTGCGCGTGCACGGCGACAGCCCGATCGCGCGGGCCTTCGCCGAGGTGGGCCGGGCGATGGGGTACACGGTCGAGCCGGGGACGGGCCCCGTCGCGACCGGCACCGCCGCCGTGCTGGTGGCCTCGCACGGCGTGGGAGAGGAGCCGGTGCTGCGCGAGGCGCTGGCGGCGGGCGTGCCGTACGTGGGGCTGATCGCCAGCCGCAGACGGGGCGCGGCGGTGCTGGCGCGGGTGGAGGGAGGCGAACGCGTCCACGTGCCCGCAGGCCTGGACATTGGGGCCAGAACGCCTGGTGAGGTTGCTGTTTCGGTGTACGCCGAGATCATCCGGCTGCGCTGATCGGCGGGGTATCAGCGCGCGGCGACCGGGTACGCCAGGAACTGTAAAGCCGAGCCCCGGGAAGCCCCTTCCGCTATCCGGAGAGCGAAAGGGAGGTCCATGCCGACGGAAACGGTCAGCCAAGCGCAGACGATGACGGACGAGCGCCCCGCGTCCCAGCCCGGCAGCCTCGAGCGCGGGATCGACATCCTGCTCGCGCTCGGCGCCGCCTCCCGTCCCGTCACGCTGTCGCAGCTCTGCCGCAGCACGGGCCTGCCCAAGTCGACCGCGCACCGGATCCTGGGCGTGCTCTGCTCGCGTGAGCTGGCCCGCCGGGTGGGCAACGCGTACCTGCCCGGCGAGCTGCTGGAGTCGATGGCGGGCATCACCCGCGCGCGCGTGCCCGGCACGCGCCGGGTGGTGCTGCCCTATCTGCTGTACCTGTTCGAGACCACCAGGCACACGGTGAACCTGGCCGTGCCGTCCGGCCTGGAGGCCCGCTACGTCGAGCGCCTGTACGGCCACAACCGCGTCGGCTCGCGCTCCGACGGCCTCGACCGCGCGCCGCTGCACTGCACGGCGACCGGCAAGGCGCTGCTGGCCTTCGACCCGAGGCTGCGCCAGGAGCTGATGGCGCGTGGCGCGTTCGAGCGGCTGACGCGCCGCACGATCACCAACCTGGCCGGGCTCGAACGGGAGCTGGCGCAGGTCCGCCGGCACGGCATCGCCTACTCGCAGGAGGAGTTCACCGAGGGTGTGGCCTGTGTGGCGGCACCGGTGTTCGGGCCCGGCGGGCGGGTCTGCATGTCGGTCGGCGTGGCCGCGCCCGCTCACCTGGCGCCGCTGGCCAAGCTGGGCATCTCCGTGCGGGGCGCCGCCCAGGCCATCTCCGCCGCGCTCCTGCCCGCGTGACGCGTTCCGGTCACCGGAACACTCGCGAATCTTGAGACCGGAAGTGTTCCACTGACCGAAACTCCTCATTGCGAACGCGCGCCCCGAGCGATCACATCGACGCATGAGAGCGCGGAAGGTCACACGTGCCTAGGGGACTGCCCAGGGCCACCCTGCTGGAGAGCCTGCGCCTGGCGGCCACCCTCGTCCCGCCGGGCACGCCGCACCTGACGCGGGGCCGCGACCCGCTGCGGGCCCGCGCGCTGCTGGCCACCCTGGAGTCCCGGTACGGCGGCCGGCCCGTGCTAGTCCGCGGCCTGCGCGGCCGGGCCCTGCTGGTCATGTCCAAGCGCGACGCCCTGCGCGTGCTGGCCGAGGACGACGACGCCTACGCCCCCGCCCTCGACGAGCGCCCGTTCGGCCTGCCCACGGACGTGCTGCGCCCGCGCTTCATCGAGATCGCCCGGCAGGAGGCCGCCGGGCTCACCGAGGGGGTGGTGGACCACGCGCGGCTCAACGCCTGCTGGCAGCGCGTGGCCAGGCGCTGCGTGTACGGCGACGGCGCGGCCGCCGACGAGGAGCTCACCCGGCTGCTGGAAGGCGTCACGCGGGCCGGCCGGTGGCGGGCCAGGCGGCGCCAGGAGCTCCTGTCCGGGCGCTACGACGCCCGCATCATCGACCACCTGCGCCGCGCCGAGCCCGGCAGCCTGGCGGGGCTGATCGCCGAGACGCCGGAGAACGAGTCGCGCGCGCTGATGCACGCCGCGTTCTGGCTGATGGGGCTGGGCTCCACCGCGGCGGGCCTGACACAGACGCTGGCGCTGCTCGCCGCCCACCCGGCCCACCGCAAGGCGGCCCGCAAGGACCCGGAGCACCTGCGGGCGTGCCTGCGCGAAGGGCTGCGCCTGTGGCCGCCGGTGCCCGCCCTGGCGCGGGTCACGACCGCCGAGACCGAATGGTACGGCAGCGTCCTGCCCGCCGGCACCACCGTGCTCGTGCCCATCGCGGCACACCAGCGCAGCCGGCGACTGCCGTACGCGAACACGTTCGCGCCCGAGATCTGGCTGGACGGCACGGCCGCGCACGAGTGGTGGGCGCGGCCCGGCTGCGGCGGCATGCACCTGACGCTCGCCGTCGGCACGGCCTTCCTCGGGGCCGTCCTGAGCGCGGCCCGCCCCAAGCCGGTCGGGCGGCTGATCTCACAGCACCGGCCGCTCCCCCACGCGATCGATCTCGCGCGGCTGCGGGTGGCCATGCGGCCACTCCGGCGCGACCCTCCTGGGAGCTAGTGTCCTACGGACAGGCCCTTCCTCCGTTAGAGTCTGGGGTACAAACGGGATGCCGGGCGGCGGAACGGTTCGGGTTGCCAGAAGGTTGCCAGCGGAACGAACCGGCGGGAGGAACGGTTCGGGTTGAGACGGGATGACGACGGCGAGAGGACGGCGACGTTGGGGCGCTCCGCAGGCACTCCTCTTGAGCCGGAAGATCCGCCGGCGATCGGCCCCTACGAGCTGATCAGCCGTCTCGGCTCGGGCGGCATGGGCGTGGTCTACCTCGCCAAGGCGGCCGACGGCTCGCGGGTGGCGCTCAAGGCCATCCGGCGCGACTACACCGCCGACCCCGTCTACCGGGCACGCTTCCACGAAGAGGTGTCCAACGCGCGCAAGGTGGCCTCGTTCTGCACGGCGCGGGTGCTCGACCACGGCGAGGACCGGGGCGTGCTCTACCTCGTCACCGAGTACATCGACGGCATCTCGCTGGAGGACCACCTCATCGAGCACGGCGCGCTGTCGCCGTCGGTGCTGCACGCCGCCGCCGTGGGCGTGGCCGCCGCGCTGACCGCCATCCACGCCGCCGGGCTGGTGCACCGCGACCTCAAGCCGGCCAACGTGATGCTGACGCTGGCCGGGCCGCGGGTGATCGACTTCGGCCTGGCGCGCTCGACGCACGTGCACTCCCGGCACACCAACGCCGGCATGGTGATGGGCACGCCGGGATGGATCGCTCCCGAGCAGGTCTTCGAGGGGGTGTCGAGCCCGGCGGGCGACGTGTTCGCGTGGGGGTCGCTGATCGCGTACGCGGGGCTGGGCGGGCATCCGTTCGGCGAGGGCGACGCGTACGTGATGGCGGCCAGGGCTCGCCAGGCGCCGCCGGACCTGCGGGGGCTGCCCGCGCCGCTGGACCGGCTGGTCGCGGCGGCCATCCACCCCGACCCGGCGCGCCGGCCCGCGGCCCGGCAGCTGCTGCTGGAGCTGGTGGAGGCCTCCGACGAGCCGGCCGCGCAGCTCGCCGCCACCAAGCACCTGACCAACGCGTGGAACCCGTCGGAGTTCGGCCCGCTGATGCCGCCGCCCGACCGCACGGGCCACGCCCCCAGGCCGCCCCACCACCCGGAGCAGCACCGGGCGCCCCAGCCGCCGCCCGCCGAGCGCACCGGCCCCACGCCCGGAATGAGCCACGCGCCGTCCCCCGCCGAACGCACCGGGCCCGGCCCCGGGATGAGCCACGCGCCGTCCCCCGCCGAACGCACCGGGCCCGGCCCGGGGATGGGCCACGTGCCCTCTCCTGCCGAGCGCACGGGAGCCGGTCCTGGCTTGAGCCACGCTCCCTCCCCAGCCGAGCGCACCGGGCCCACGCCGGGGGCGGCCAGGGGGCCGCAGCCCGTGCCGGGTGCGCAGCACGTGGCGCAGCAGCCGCCGCCCGCCGAGCGGACGGGGCCGACGCCCATGCCCGGCCGTGGCCCGTCGCCGGCCGAGCGGACCGGGCCGACGCCCGGCTCCTCGCGCGGGCCGCGGGGCGCGGGCCGGGGGCCGTTACCGCCCCAGACCGGCCAGATGCCGCCGCCGCACCCGACCGGCCAGGCCCCGCTGCACCACTCGGCCACCGGCCAGGGGCCGCTGCCCGACCCTTCGGCCACCGGTCAGGGGCGGCTGCCCGGTTACCGGCCCGCCAGGCCGAAGCGGGGCGTGTTCGCCGGCTGCCTGACCGCGCTGGTGATCGCCGTGGTGCTCATGGTGGTGCTGCTGGCGGTGCTGGCCTGGGTGTTCCGCTCGCCCGCCGTCGGCGCGGACGGGCCGGTGCAGGACGGCAAGCTGCGCTTCGCCGTGACCGACGCCAAGTGCCCCAAGCCCGCCAAGGCCGCGGCCGAGCGCACCTGCCAGATCGGCGTGCAGGTCAGGAACGTCGGCGAGGAGGCCAGGGTGCTCTACCCCGGCCAGCAGAAGCTCATCGACGAGGACGACGAGCTGCACGGCGGCACCAAGCTGCTCGACAAGGGCGGCAAGGAGATCACGCCGATCCGCATCGAGGCGGGCGCCTCGTTCACCGGCGCGCTGGTGTTCGAGCTGCCGAAGGAGCTGGAGCCGGTCGGCCTCGAGGTGCACGACTCGGGCCTGAGCACGGGCGCCCGGCTCAACCTCCCCTAGGAGCTAGAAACCGCGTGCCGGGGAGACGACCCCTTCCAGGGGCTCGCCGTCGCGGAAGCGGCGCACGTTCGCGGTGACGCGCTCGGCCAGGCCGCGCCAGTAGGCGGGCCGCGGGTTCGCGGAGTGCGGCGTGATCAGGACGTTCTCCAGCGACCAGAGCGGATGGCCGTCGGGCAGCGGCTCGGGGTCGGTGACGTCGAGCGCCGCCCCGCCGATGCGGCCCGCGCGCAGCGCCTCGACCAGCTCGTCGGTGACGACGAGGCCGCCTCTGGCCACGTTCACCAGCCACGCGTCCTGCCGCATGAGCTCGAACTCGTACGTACCGAACATGCCCCGGGTGCCCGGCGTGGCGGGCGCGGCGACGACCACGTAGCCGGCCCCGGGCAGCGCCTCGCGGTAGCGGGCGCGAGGCAGCACCTCGGCGGCCCCCGGCACCTCGCCGCTGTCGCTGACCGCCACCACCCGGCATGCGAACGGCTCCAGCATCCCGATCAGCGCCCGCCCGATGCCGCCGGCGCCGACGATCGCGACCGTGGACCCGGCCAGCTCCCTCGACGTGTTCGGCGACCATGTCGTGGCCCTGGCCAGCCGGTACAGCCCGCGCGCGGCGGCCAGCATCAGGGCCAGCGCGTGCTCGGCCACGGGCCGCCCGTACGAGCCGGTGGCGGCGGTGAAGACGGGGTGGTCGGTGATGACGCCGGCGTCGGCCCACCGCTCGACGCCCGCGTGCGGGAGCTGCACCCAGCGGATGCCCTCGTGCAGCATGGAGCGCACCTCGCCGGGGTCGTCGTTGCCGTAGTAGACGATCGCCTCGGCCTCGGCCAGGGGCACGACGCGGGCGCCGGCGCGGCGGACGGCGTCGATGAGCGCGGGCACGGGCTCGGGGCCGACGTGGACGGCGACGGTCATCGGGGCAGCCTCCCGGTCATAGCACGTTGATCACGAGTGAGCATATATCGCACGCGATGTCCGGATCGACCGAGCCCTGCCCCTCGGGTTAAAATGCGAGTGCATTGAAAAAACTGAACAAGGGGGCGGCGGGATGCCGATCGAGTTCGCGCACAACGGTGGGGTGAAGCTCGCCTACGAACGGATGGGGCCTCGCGAGGGGGAGCCGCTGCTGCTGATCGTCGGCACGGCCCTGCAGATGGTCGCCTGGGCGGACGGGCTCTGCGCCGAGCTGGGGGCCAGGGGGTTCGCGGTGGTCCGGTACGACAACCGCGACTCGGGGCTGTCCACGCGGGTCGAGGCCGAGGGCGCGTCCAGGAGGCGGCCCGCGTACACGCTGGACGACCTGGCCGACGACGCGGTGGCCGTCATGGACGCGCTCGGCTGGGACAGCGCCCACCTCTTCGGCGCGGCGGCGGGCGGCGTCATCGCGCAGCTCACGGCGCTGCGCCGGCCGCACCGGGTGCGCACGCTCGGCCTGGCCGCCTCGTACGCGGGGTGGCGGCTCGGCAGGATGCGTCCCGGCGCGATCCTGCGCATGATCGGCAAGGGGCTGCGGCGTCCGGCGCCCGGGCGGGAGGGCTACGCGCGGGCGTTCGTCGAGGCGGTGCGGCCGCTCACCACGCCCGAGCACCCGCTCGACGAGGAGATGTGGCGGGAGATCGCCCTGACGATGTTCGACCGGTGCCCGGAGCCCGGCCCCGGCTCGATGCGCCAGGCCGCCGCGCTCCAGGCGGCCGGCGACCTGCTGCCGCGGCTGGGCGGCGTCACCGTGCCCACGCTCGTCATCCACGGCGAGGCCGACCCCGTGGTGCGCGTCCGGTCGGCCAGGGAGATCGCCGCGGCCGTCCCCGGCGCGCGGCTGGTCCTGTACCCGGGCATGGGTCACGACCTGCCGCGCGGCCTGTGGCCGTCGATCGCGGACGAGCTGCGGGCCCTGGCCTCGGGCGCCGCGACCGCGCAGGGACCCCCCTCCGGCTCGACCGCTTGACGCCGACGGGCGCACCCTCGCACCCTGCGGCTCGACCGGCGCGACCGGCGCGACCGGCGCGGGCAGCGCGGGGCGCGCTCGCGCCGTTACGTGACGAGCGGGCAGGCGGTGCCGCCGAGGATGCTCTCCACCTCGTCCCGCGCCGCCGCCACGATCGAACCGGCCGCCCGTGCCGCGTCCTCGCCGCGGCCCTCGGCGACGGCCGCGGCCACGTCGAGGTGGCGGCGCACCGCGGGGTTGTCGAGCCGCTCGGGCAGGAGCAGCAGGTCGCGCCGGGCCACGATCAGCTCCTCCGTCACCTCGGCGAGCTGGGCGAACATGCCGTTGCCCGCCGCGCCGAGCAGCACCCGGTGAAAGGCGGCGTCGGCGGTCACGAAACCCTCCTTGTCGCCGGCCGCCGCGGCCGCGGTCAGGGCGCGCGCGTGCTCCACGAGCTCCTGCCGCACCGCGGGCCCGGCGTGCCGGGCGGCCAGCGCGGCGGCGGCGGGCTCGACGGCGGCCCGCAGCTCGGCCAGCTCGCGCAGCTGCGCCTCGCGCCCCGGCGAGGTGAGCCGCCAGCGGATCACCTGGGGGTCGTAGAGGTTCCAGGCACTCATCGGGCGCACGGTGACGCCGACGCGCGGGCGGCTGCTGACCAGCCGCTTGGACTCCAGCACGCGTACGGCCTCGCGGGCGACCGTACGGGAGACGCCGAAGCGCTCCTGGACGTCCTCCAGCCGCACCACCTCGCCGGCGCGCAGCTCGCCGGCGGCGAGCGAGCGGCCGAGACCGTCGACCACCTGTCCGTGCAGGCCCTGCAGTTTCACGCCCGTCAGCCCGCCTGCGCGAGGCGGGCGAGCAGCGCCGCGACCCGCTCCCCCGCCGCCTGCGCGCCGCCCGAGGTCAGCGCGGAGCCCATGCCGCAGGCCACGGCGCCGGCGGCGATCCAGCCCGGGGCGTCGTCGACGGTCACGCCGCCCGTGGGGATGGCGGGGACCTGCGGCAGCGCGGCCCGCACGGCGCGCAGCCAGGACGGCGTCACAGCCGACGCCGGGAAGATCTTCACGGCGTCCGCGCCCTCCTCCAGTGCCCGGACGATCTCCGTCGGCGTGGCGACGCCGGGGAAGACCGGCACGCCGTAGCGGTGCCCGGTGCGGATCACCCCGGGGTGCAGGCTGGGCGAGACCAGGAAGCGCGCCCCCGCCTCGACGGCGGCTCTGGCGGCGGCCTCGTCGAGCACGGTGCCGGCGCCCACCAGCGCCTCGGGCCGCCGCTCGGTGAGGCGCGCGACGGCCGTGAGCGCCCGGGGCGTGGTGAGCGCCACTTCCACGGCCCGCAGCCCCGCGTCCAGCACGGCCTCGGCGGCGGTCACCGCCTCCTGCGGGCCCGCGCTCCTGACGATCCCGAACACTCGTTGCGCGGTGACCGCCCGCACGATCTCCCAGCGGTACATGGGACTCCTTTTCTCGGATATCAACAGCGTCCGACTCTCAGCCGTCATGTGCGAGCCCCTGGCAGTGGACGGTCTTACGGCGTGATCTCCGGAATCGTACTATCAAATCACCTTATATACGACATGCCTATGCAAACATGCTCCCTTGACCACAAGCCGCCCATGAGGAACGCTGACAATCGGAATCGTTGCCCGGGGGCATACCGCGTGAGGCGTGCATTCATCACCTTGCTGGCCGCCACCGCCCTTTCCGTCACGGGAACCATGCTCTGCCTCCTCGCCGTCCCGTGGTTCGTCCTGGAGACCACCGGCAGCGCCGTGCTCACGGGGGTGGCCTCGTTCGCCACGACGCTCCCCATCGTCATCTCCGCCGCCTTCGGCAGCACGATCGTGGACCGGCTCGGGTTCCGCACGGTGAGCGTGCTGTCCGACCTGGTCAGCGGGCTGATCGTGCTGGCCGTGCCGGCGCTCTTCCTGACCACCGGGCTGAGCTACCCGCTGCTGCTGGCGCTGCTGTTCCTGCGCTGGCTGGCGGCCACCCCGGGCGAGACCGCGCGCAAGGCCATGCTGCCCGACCTGGCCGCGGCGGCCGGCGTGCGGATCGAGCGGGCCACGTCCGCCTACGACGGCGTCCACCGCGGGGCCGCGATGGTGGGAGCGCCGCTGGCCGGGGTGCTCATCCTGTGGCTCGGGCCGAGCATGCTGCTGCTGGTGGACGGGGTGACGTTCCTGCTGTCCGCGGCGCTGGTCGCCGCGGGGGTGCCCCGGGCGGGACGGGCGCGGCGCGACTCCGGCGGGTACGCCGGCGAGCTGCGCGCCGGGCTGGCCTTCCTGTGGCGGGACCGGTTGCAGGTCAGCGCCACCGCGATGATCGTGGTCGTGAACCTGCTGGACACCGGCGTGACACAGGTGCTGCTGGCGCTGTACGCGCGCGAGATGACCGGCGACCCGCGGGCGTTCGGGCTGCTCACCGGCGTGCTGGGCGCCGGCGCGGTGGCCGGGACCATCGTGTACGGGACGGCCGGCGACCGATTACCCATGCGGCTGACGTACGGATGGTGCTTCCTGGTGGCCGGGGTGCCGCGCGTGCTGGTGCTGGCCCTGGGCGCACCGTTCCCCGCCGCGCTCGCCGTCACGGCGATGTCCGGGTTCGCGGCGGGCGCGATCAACCCCATCCTGGGCATCCTCCAGTACGGCCGGATCCCCGCCCCGCTGCGGGCCCGGGTGATCGGCGCGATGACGGCCGCCGCGTACGCGGGGATGCCGCTCGGCGGGCTGCTGGCCGGCGCGCTCACCGCGGTCATCGGCCTCGGCGCCACCCTGTTCGTCTTCACCGGCGTCTACCTGCTGATCTCCGTGCCGCCCTTCGTCTGCCGGGCCTGGCGGGAGCTCGACCGGCGTCAGCCTGCCGACGCCTGAGCCCTGGCCAGCAGCAGCGGCTCGCTGATCGGCGACTCGTGCGTGCCGGTGACCGTGCAGGCGTGCGCGCCGGCGACGGCGCCCAGCCGTACGGACTCCTCCAGCGGCCTGCCGCGCAGCAGGCCGTACAGGAAGCCCGAGACGAACGCGTCGCCCGCGCCGTTGCTGTCGGCCACCGGGCCGGGCAGCGGGGCGGCGGGGAAGGCGCGCACCTCGCCGGAGTCGCGGGTCAGGACGAGGCAGCCGTCGGCGCCGCGCGTGCACACGACCGTGCGGGCGCGCCCGCGGCCGAGGATGCCGCGCATCGCCGCGGCCGGGTCCTTCAGCGCGGTGGCCGACAGGAACACCAGGTCGGAGCGGTAGGCGAAGTCCTTGTGGTAGTCGTCGGCGCCGTCCCAGTCGTGCAGGTCGGTGGAGACGGGCCTGCCTTCCAGGCCGGGGAAGACGTCGCGGCAGCGCTCGGTGATCGACACGTGCACGTGCGCGGCGTCGACGCCGGTGTACAGCTCCTCCGGCAGGCGCTCGCCGGGCGTGGCCTTCGGGTCGTGCAGTGACAGCCGGCGCCCGTCGGGGCCGACGAGCAGCACGCTGCGCGTGGTGCCGGCCTCGGCCGGGCCCCAGCGGCAGTCGATCCCGCGCAGCGCGTGGCGGATCAGGGCGCCTTGCGGGTCGTCGCCGATGAGGTCGGCGAAGACGACGCCGAGCCCGAGGGCGTGGCAGCCGAGCGCGACGCCGGAGCCGGTGTTGCCGATCCGGTCGACGACCGGCGGCACGTGGTAGGTGTCGCGGTAGGGCAGGGGCAGCTCGGGCACGTACACGGTGGTGTCGACCCCGGACCCGCCGAGGACCAGGACGTCGGCCCTCACCGGTTGACCAGCGGCCCTGAGCCGGTGGAGCCGCGCACGACGAGCTCCGGCTGGAAGATCAGCTCGACGTGCTTGGCGGGCGCGCCGTTGACCTCTTCGAGCAGGGTCTGCACGGCGGCCGAGGCCATCGCTCCTATCGGCTTGCGCACCGTGGTCAGCGGCGGGTCGGTGAACGCGATCAGCGGCGAGTCGTCGAAGCCGACCACCGACACCTCACCGGGCACCGACAGCCCCTTCTCCCGGCAGGCGCGGATCGCGCCCAGCGCCATCAGGTCGCTCGCGCACACGATGCCGGTGCAGCCGCGGGACAGGAGCTGGGCGGCGGCGGCCTGCCCGCCCTCGACCGAGAACAGCGAGTGCGCGATCAGGTCGTCCAGGCCGTCGGCGCCGAGGAGCTGCGCCATGGCCTGCCGGTAACCCTCGATCTTCCTGATCACCGGCACGAACCTGCGCGGCCCCAGCGCCAGGCCGATGCGCTCGTGGCCGAGGTCGACCAGGTGCTGCACGGCCAGCCGCGCGGCCATGCGGTCGTCGGGCGAGATGAAGGGCGCGTCGATGTGCTCGCTGTAGCCGTCGACCAGCACGATCGGCAGCCCGCGGTCGGTCAGCCGGGTGTAGCGGTCCATCCGCGCGGTGGTGTCGGCGTGCAGCCCGGAGACGAACACGATGCCGCTCACGCCGCGATCGACCAGCAGCTCGGTGAACTCGTCCTCGGGGGCGCCGCCGGGCAGCTGCGTGCACAGCACGGGCGTGTAGCCGTGCTGCGTCAGGGCCTTCTCGATGGCCTGCGCGAACGCGGGGAAGATCGGGTTGTCGAGCTCCGGCGTCACCAGGCCGACCAGCCCGTTGCTGCGTTGCCGCAGGCGGGGCGGGCGTTCGTAGCCCATGAGGTCGAGCGCGGTCATCACCGCTTGGCGGGTGGCGGCCGAGACTCCGGGTTTCCCGTTGAGGACCCGGCTGACCGTGGCCTCGCTCACCCCGGCCTGGGCGGCGATGTCGGCTAGGCGAGCGTGACCGTTCATGGCACTTACTTTACTTTCCACCAGGCCGCCGAATCCGCTGCTCCAGGGACATCGGAGGCGATCAGGAGCTCGCCGTCGAAGCCGAGGTCCACGGGGCTCGCGGTCAGGTTGACGGCGCAGACGAACGTACCGCGGGAGAACACCAGCGTGCCCTCCGGCGAGTCGTGCCAAACCAGCTCGCCGTCGATCTCCCTGCGCAGCCGCAGGGCCTGGCGGTACAGCTCCAGCGTCGAGCCGGGCACGCCGCGCTGGGCCTGCACGCTCAGCTCGGCCCACGCGGCGGGGATGGGCAGCCACGGCTCGGTCCAGCCGCCGTCGCGCGTCCACGGCATCGGCACGCGGCAGCCGTCGCGGCCGCTGTCGGGGTCGCGCAGCCGCTGCGGGTCCTGGCACAGCTCCGCCGGCAGGTCGAGCACCTCGGGCAGGCCGAGCTCCTCGCCGTTGTAGACGTAGGCCGAGCCGGGCAGGGCGAGCGTCAGCAGCGCGGCGGCGCGGGCGCGGGCCAGGCTGCCGTAGCGGGTGACGTGCCGCTTGACGTCGTGGTTCGACAGCACCCAGGTGGTCGGCGCGCCGACCGAGCCGGCCGTGGCCAGCGAGGAGTCGATCACGGCGCGCAGCTCGGCGGCGTCCCAGGGGGCGAACAGGTAGTGGAAGTTGAAGGCCTGGTGCAGCTCGTCGGGGCGGACGTACCTGGCCAGCCGCTCGGGGGTCGGCGCCCAGGCCTCGGCCACGCCGATCCGCTCGCCGGGGTAGGAGTCGAGCACGGCCCGCCAGGTGCGGTGGATCTCGTGCACGCCGTCGTTGTCGAAGAACGGCACCGGCTCCCTGCCGACCATCCTGGCCTGGTTGCCGCGGCCGATGTCGGGCAGGCCCGCCGGCTTGACCATGCCGTGCGCGACGTCCACGCGGAAGCCGTCGACGCCCAGGTCGAGCCAGAAGCGCAGGATCGACAGGAACTCGCCGCGCACCTCCTCGCTGTCCCAGTTGAGGTCCGGCTGGGAGGGGTCGAACAGGTGCAGGTACCACTGCCCGTCCTCGACCCGCGTCCACGCGGGCCCGCCGAAGATCGACTCCCAGTCGTTGGGCCGGTCGCGGAAGATGTAACGATCGCGTCTCTCACCGCGCAGCGCCTGCTGGAACCAGGGGTGGGCGGAGGAGGTGTGGTTCGGCACGACGTCCACGATGACCCGCAGCCCGTGCTCGTGGGCCTCGTCGATGAGCGCCTTGGCGTCCGCGAGCGAGCCGAAAAGCGGGTCGACGTCGCGGTAGTCCGCCACGTCGTAGCCGAAGTCGGCCATCGGCGAGGTGTAGAACGGCGTCAGCCAGATGGCGTCCACGCCCAGGTCGGCGAGGTACGGCAGGCGATCGCGAACACCGATCAGGTCGCCGATGCCGTCGCCGTTGCCATCGGCGAAACTGCGCACGTAGACCTGGTAGATCGCGGCGTCTCGCCACCAAGCGGTCATGGTCTCCCCCGAGTCATCCCCCGAACGTCCCGACTATGAAAGCCTTTTCCGCAACTTTACGCAAGTCCTTCCACGCCCACCAGATCCGGAAATTTGGGCGTACGGACACCCAAAACTCCCGTCCGAAACACGCACGAAAGAGATTCTTTATGTCAAGGGTGGACATCTAGCGTTAAGGCGCGATGTACTACCTCTTCAATCAGCCTCGTCACAGGTGACACGCGCGCAAGGTGTGAGCCCATGAGCTCGGTCGTTCTCGACAAAGTGACCAAGGTGTATCCGGGCGACTACCTCGCAGTCGACCGGCTGAGCCTACGGGCGGAAGACGGCGAGTTCCTCGTCCTCCTCGGCCCCTCCGGATGCGGCAAGTCCACGTTGCTGCGCATGATCGCGGGCCTGGAGGAGATCACCGAAGGTGAGCTCTGGTTAGACGGCCAGATGGCCAACCACCTGGCCCCGCGCGACCGCGACGTGGCGATGGTCTTCCAGAACGGCGCCCTCTACCCCCACCGCACGGTGCGCGGGAACATCGCCTTTCCCCTGGAGATCGCCAAGTCCGACCCGGCGATGGTGCGCGAACGCGTCACGGAGCTGTCCAAGGCGCTGCACATCGACGAGACGCTGGACCGCCGCCCGGGCACGCTCTCCGGCGGCCAGCGGCAGCGGGTGGCGATGGGCCGGGCGATCGTGCGCCAGCCCAGGCTGTTCCTCATGGACGAGCCGCTGTCGAACCTGGACGCCGGCATGCGCACCGAGCTGCGGATGGAGATCTCCGCGCTGGTCAGGTCGCTCGGCGTCACCACGATCTACGTCACGCACGACCAGGTGGAGGCGCTGACGCTGGCGGACCGGATCGCGATTCTCAATCGCGGCGTCCTCCAGGACGTCGGCACTCCGGCCCAGATTTACAACGATCCAGCGACGGCCTTCGTGGCGGCCTTTCTCAACTCCCAGCAGTTGAACCTGTTGGCGGCGGGTGTCAGGACTCCGCAGAACCAGTACGTGATGCTCGACTTCGGCCCGCACCGGCTCACGATGCCGTGGAGCGATCCCAGGGCGTACGCCATCTCTCAGCACACCGGCGGGCAGGTCCTGGTGGGGCTGCGGCCGGACGGGCTGGCGCCGGTGCCGGAGTCGTACGAGGGGCCGGCGTTCTTCGGGCGGGTGCGGGCGCTGGAGTACCACGGGCACGAGTGGCTGGCGTACCTGGAGTGCGGAATGCCGGCCGTACCGGTGCCCGAGCCGCCGGACCCGCGCAGCCGGGGCGGGCGCGCCAACGGCGACAAGAACGGCACCGGCAAGCTGTCGGGCCTGGTGCGGCGGCTGTTCCCGCGCCAGGAGCAGGAGTGGCAGGACCAGGAGCAGGTCGGCGCGAACCCCAACAGCGGCATCCACCGCCGCTCCGACCTGATCGTCCGGCTCGGCGGCCGGCCCATCTGGCGCGCGGGCGACGCGGCCAAGGTCGGGGTGGACCTGTCCCGCATCATGATCTTCACCCCGGACGGCGCCCGCATCGACCCGCCGCGCCGCTAGCACTCCCCCGCCCCCAGGCCGGGTGCCGCCCGACGGCGCCCGGCCTTCTTTCGCTTGACCAACCGGACCATAGTCCGTATTGTCGGCTCAGATAACCGGACCACAGTCCGATTCCTCTCCACCGAAGGGACCCGGCACCATGAGCCGCCTGCTGCACATCTCCGCCTCACCGCGCGGAGCGGAGTCCATCTCCCTGGCCGTCGCCCGGACGTTCACCGACGAATACCTCGCCACCCACCCCGGCTCCTCCGCCGACCACTTCGACCTGTGGGACGGCACGCTCCCCGAGTTCGGCCCGGCCGCCGCGCACGCCAAGATGACCGTGTTCGGGGGCGGAACCCCGCAGGGCGAGCAGGCGCAGGCGTGGGCCGCGGCCGTGCGCACGTTCGAGCGCTTCGACGCCTACGACCGGTACCTGTTCAGCGTGCCGATGTGGAACGCGGGGGTGCCGTACAAGCTGAAGCAGTTCATCGACGTCGTCAGCCAGCCCGCGATGGTCTTCGACGTGCACCCCGGGACCGGCTACCGCGGCCTCGTCACGGGCAAGCGCGCCGCCGTCGTCTACACCAGCGCGGTGTGGGGGCCGGGGCTGGGGCCGGAGTTCGGGATCGACTTCCAGTCGACGTTCTTCGAGGAGTGGCTGAGGTGGGCGGGCGTGGGCGACGTGCGGACGATCCGGCACCATCCGACGCTGACGGGCTCGTACGAGGACGAGCGCAAGCAGGCGGACGAACGCGCCAGGCAGATCGCCAGGACGTTCTAACGGCGCGGCCGCGAGGCGCTCAGGAAACCGCCGACCAGCGGGGGCCGCCGGGGGTGTCCTCGACCGCCACGCCGCCGCGCGCCATCGCGTCCCGCAACGCGTCCGCCACGTCGTAACACCCCTTCCCCCGGAGCTCCGCCCGCAGCTCCAGCAGTGGCTCCACCAGCGCGGGCAGCCCTTCGGAGCGACGGCCGGCCGCCTGGGCGAGCTCGCCCAGGCGGGCGATCAGCAGCCGCATCAGCTCCCTGGCCTGCTCCACCCCGCCCGAGTCCTCCTCCGTGTCGGCGGCCCACTTGACGATCTCCGCCTCCAGGTCGAGCACGGCCTGCGCCGCCGCCACCATGTCGGGCCGGTCGGCGGCGATCTTGAAGAGCTCCTCGCAGGAGCGGATCGACTCCTCCAGCGTCACCTCGGCGGGCGCGCCCGCCACGGAGCCGCGAGCCGGGAGCGGGACGGGAGCGCCGGCGCGGCCCTCGGCCAGGCGGCGCAGCTCGGCGAGGTCGGTGCCGGTGCCTGTGGGCAGGACCGTGAGCGAGCCGGGCCGCCGCACGGTCAGGCCGCCGCGGCCCGAGACGCGCACCGACTCGGTCTCCAGGTCGATGATCAGGGCGGTGTGCTCGTCTAGCCCGAGGACCGCCGTGCCGGGCGGCAGCTCGCGCTCCATGCGCGACAGCCGGCGCTCGCCGAGGTAGCAGTAGCGGGTGTCGTGGGTGCCGCCCTCGGCGTTGTCGAAGTGCGGGATCAGCACCGCGCGCAGCCCGAGCGGCTCCAGCAGGTCGATGCCCTCGCGCCAGTGGGGCTCGGCGCCGACCTTGTAGATCTCGTAGACCGGCACGGTGGCCAGGCCGGCGGTGCAGGCGGCGGCCGAGGCCAGCACGGTCACGCCCGTGCGGGCGCGGATCCTGGCCCGCAGGTCGCCGGCCACGCCGGAGCCGGCCCAGCTGTCGAGCGCGTACGTGGGGCTGCCGGGGCCGGAGAACACCCAGTCGGCGCCGGTGATCGCCGGCGCCACCTCCACATCCAGGCCGACGCTGCGGGCGAAGTATCCGCGAGCGCGGGCGGAGATGTCGGCGCGGTTCTCCTGGAAGGCGTACGGGGTGTCGAGCAGCACGGCCCGCGCCCCCGCGCGCAGCGTCCGCGCGGCGGCGCGGTGGATCTCCACCATGGTCGGGCTCGTCTCGCCCGACCCCATCAGCACCAGCAAACCGGGCATCAGTCTCGGCCTCTCTCTCGCACGCCCTCGACTACAACCCGGCCCGCCGCGAAGTTTCAAGACCAGGACACATATGCCTCATGAACGCAGTTGCATATGATTGGCAGTAAGTTGTCGTCGGTGACGGGGAGACACGTGGTCTCGGTTGAGACGCTCATGCTACGGGTGGGCACCGACAGGCGATGGTCATACCGGCATGCCATTACCCGGCCACTACACGGCGAAAGCCCCGACGAGGCCGCCCGCAGGCTGGCCGGCGTCACGGCCGGCGACCCGGGTGTGGTCGTGCACTCCACGAGCTGGCGGCACGAGCCGGGCGGGAGGATCGTGCTGACGTACGCGATCTGCCCCGATCCGGAGCCGTGGCTGGCGGCCGTCGAGGTGCCGGTGCTGGAGATCGCCCGCGGCGAGGCGCCCGCGACGCCGTCACCCGAGCGGGTCGGCCTGGCCAACGTGGTCGCGCACGCGGTCAGGCACCTGGCGTTCCTGATGGCCGAGGACCCCGTCGTCTCCGGTGTCCTGGCTCGCCACCCGCTGATCGCCGCCGCCCTGGAGCCCGTGACGGCTCCGGCGTGACACGCGGCGGCCCAGCTCCTGCATGGGCCGCTCGACGTAGCGGTAGGTCAGCGCGCTGGCGCCGAGCACCACGGCCAGCGCCAGCGCCGACATGCCGAGCTGCACCGGCAGGTCCGCCCGCCGCAGGTCGCCGGAGATCTCCACGAAGTACTTCAGCAGCGGGTGGTGCACCAGGTAGAGCGAGTAGCTGATCAGCCCGAACCACACCAGCACCCGGGGCAGCCGCCGCCCGCGCAGCGCCATCCCGATCGCGAACGTGGCGCCGGCCAGCGCGATCGTGGTGATCCACACGTCGGCCTCCACCCACCACCAGCCGCTCTCGATCGCCCACAGGGGCGAGATCGCGACCAGCGCCGAGGTGACCGCGACCGGCCACAACCCGCCGGTCCCGCGCTCCCAGCGATGGATCGCCGTGCCCGCGAACATCACGGCCAGCACCGCCGTGCCCAGCCACGGCACCCGGCTGCTCAGCACCAGCAACGTCACCGCCATGAGGCCGAGCACGCAGGCCGACAGCGTACGGAGCCTGCCCAGGAGCACCCCGGCCAGGCCGACGACGAACACCGCGCACGACACGTACGCCGGCCACCCGCCCTTGAGCACCGCGCCCGACGCCACCAGCCCCACCACCACGGCCCCCGCCGCGAACCCCATCGACAGCAGCCCGCTGCGATCGTGCCCGCGGATCAGGAACAGCGCCGTGACGAGCAGGTAGAACACCATCTCGTACGACAGCGTCCACATGGTGTCGGCCACGCCGCCGACGCTGACGACGTCGAGCAGCATGGTCGCGTGCGCCGCCACCGCGCTCCCGTCGCGCGGCACCTCCCCCCGCACCGGCACCCACCACGAAAGGGCCAGGACGAGGACGATGACCGCGAGGTAGAGGGGGTAGAGGCGGAAGAAGCGGCTGATCCAGAAGGCTCTGACGTCGCCGTGGCGCTCCAGGGACGTCGGGATGATGTAGCCGCTGACCAGGAAGAAGACCAGGATGCCGTAGACGCCCAGGCTGAACCAGTAGGGCCGCAGCGCGGGCAGGAACCACGGCAGCAGGTGCTCGGCCACCACGGCGAGCGCGCCGATGCCGCGCAGGGCGTCCAGCCAGGCGAGTCGCGCGGCTGGACGGGCGGGCGGCGTGACGGCGGGAAGGGCGGCTGCGGACACTCGCCCCAACCTACCCTTTCCGGCCGCGGTGATGCCGGGATCGGCGGGGTCGGAGATCTCCCTCGAAGGGCCGGGCGCACCTCACGGGTCCTGGACCTCGCGGATCCTGGACCTCGCGGATCCTGGACCTCACGGATCCTGGACCTCACGGGTCGCGGTGGGCGGTGAGGCTGGCGTGGTGGTCGGCGCCGTCCGGGCCGTCCGGGTCCGTGTGCACGGTGGCGGCGCGCAGCCGGGGCAGGTCGTGGATGAGGCGGTGCTCGGCCTCGACGGCCACCTTGTGCGCCGCCACGACCGACATGTCGTGATCGACGAGGATCTCCACCTCGGCGTGCAGCGCGTGGCCGATCCACCGCAGCCGTACGGACTCCACCCGCCGCACCCCGTCCACCGTGGCCAGGATGCGTTCGGCGTCGTCCACGAGCGCGGGATCCACGGCGTCCATGAGGCGGTGGTAGATCTCGCGGGCCGCGTCGCGCAGGACGAAGCCGATGGCGATCGTGATGAGCAGGCCCACGACGGGGTCGACCACGGGGAAGCCGAGCGCGGCGCCGCCCGCGCCGAGGAGCACGGCCAGCGAGGTGAAGCCGTCGGTCCTGGCGTGCAGGCCGTCGGCCACCAGCGCGGCCGAGCCGATCTCCTTGCCCACCTTGATGCGGTAGCGGGCCACCCACTCGTTCCCGGCGAACCCGATCACCGCCGCCGCGGCCACCCAGCCCACGGCCCTGATCTCCTGCGGGTCGAGCAGCCGCCGCACCGCCTCGTACCCGGCCAGCGCCGCCGAGGCGGTGATGAGCAGCACGATGACGATGCCCGCCAGGTCCTCGGCGCGGCCGTAGCCGTAGGTGAAGCGGCGGTCGGCGGCGCGGCGGCCGACCGAGAACGCGATCGCCAGCGGCACGGCGGTGAGGGCGTCGGCGAAGTTGTGCAGCGTGTCGCCGAGCAGCGCGACGGAGCCCGAGGCGGCGACGATGACGGCCTGGACGGCGGCGGTGACCATGAGCACGGCGAACGAGACGGCCAGCACGCGCATGCCCCGGTCGCTGGCCTCCAGGGCACTGTCGGTCTTGTCGGAGGTGTCGTGGCTGTGGGGGGCGATGGCGTGGCCGATCCTGCCCAGCACGGCCCCGATCCCGCCGCGCCCGCCCTCCGCCCGCCCATGCCCGTGCCCATGCCCGTGCCCGTGAGCGGGTTCATGATCGGATTCATGGTCGTGCTGGTCGGACATGGCATCCCTCGCTTGCGCCCTTCGTCCCTTTCGTCAGGATAAGGAGTCGCGCTCGGCCGCCTACCAGCCGACCTTGCCCTTCCCCGAGACGAGCGCGCGGGCGATGACCATCCGCTGCACGTCGTTGGTGCCCTCGCCGATCGCCATCAGCGGCGCGTCCCGGTAGAGGCGCTCGACCACGTACTCCTGCGAGTACCCGTACCCACCGTGGATGCGCATCGACTCCAGCGACGCCTTGAGCGCCACCTCCGAGGCGAAGTACTTGGCCATGCCCGCCTCCATGTCCACCCGCCTGCCCCCGTCGGCCTGGGACGCGGCCCAGTACGTGAGCAGCCGCGCGGCCTGGATCTCCGTGGCCATGTCGGCGAGCTTGAGCTGGACGGCCTGGAAGTCGGCGATCGGCTGGCCGAAGGCGGTGCGCTCGCGGGCGTAGCCGAGCGCGGCGTCGTAGGCGGCCTGGGCGACGCCGACGGCCCGGGCGGCGATGTTGACGCGACCCAGCTCCAGCCCGCCGAGCACCTGCTGCATGCCGCGCCCCTCGACGCCGCCGAGCAGGCAGGAGACCGGCACGCGCACCTCGTCGAGCACCACCTCGCACGTCTCGGTGCCCTTGTAGCCGAGCTTGGGCAGGTCGCGGCTGACGCCGAAGCCGGGCGACGACGGGTCCACCAGCAGTACCGACATGCCCTTGTGGGCGGGCTCGGCGATCGAGGTCTTGACGAGGACGGGCAGCGGGTCGGCGTGGCGGGCGTTGGTGATCCACGTCTTGGTGCCGGTCACGACGTAGTGGTCGCCGTCGCGGACGGCGCGGGTCTGGATGCCCTGCAGATCGGTGCCCGCGCCGGGCTCGGTCAGCGCGATCGCGGTACGGCGCGCGCCGGTGGCCAGGTCGGGCAGGTGCAGCCGCTTCTGCTCCTCGGTGCCGTGCCGGGAGATCATCCAGCAGGCCAGCGAGTGGGAGCCGATGGTGCCCGCCACGCCCATCCAGCCGCGCGCGATCTCCTCGAAGACCAGCGCGAACGACACCATGTCGGCCGCCATGCCGCCGTACTCCTCGGGCACGGACAGCCCGAACAGCCCCATCTGCTTCATCTTCTCGACGATCTCGGCCGGGTAGCGCCCGGAGTGCTCCCACTCGGTGGCGACCGGCACGATCTCCTTGTCCACGAACGCGCGCAGGGTCTCGCGGAACGCCTTCTGCTCGTCGGTCAGCTCGAAGTCCATGTGGCTCTCCTCAGAGCGGGCCGGTGCTGGCCTGGGGGAAGTAACCCTTGTCGTGCGGGGCGTCGCGCCGGTAGACCATGACGGTCCGCGTCCAGGACATGATCTCGTCGCCGTCCTGGTTGAGCCCGCGGGTGTAGCAGGTGACGATGCCGGCGTACGGGCGGGACTTCGACTCCCGTTTCGCGGTCACCTTGGACTCGGCGTACAGCGTGTCGCCCACGAACACCGGGTGGGTGAGCTTGATCTCCTCCCAGCCCAGGTTCATGATCGCGGTCTGGCTGACGTCGATGACGGACAGGCCGAGCACGATGGCCACGCTCAGCCCGGAGTTGACGATGATCTTGCCGGTGGGCGACTTCGCGGCCAGGTGGGCGTTGAAGTGGTTCTGGTTCGTGTTCATGGTCAGGAGCGTGAACCAGGTGTTGTCCGCCTCGCTGATCGTGCGGCCCATGGGGTGCTGGTAGACGTCGCCGACGGTGAAGTCCTCGTAGTAGCGGCCGATGGCGGGCTCGTGCACGGTCACGGGCTGCTCCTGTTGCTACGCGATCAGGAGGCCCACGTTAGTGACCAGATGATTGTTCGGTCAATCATGTCAGGAGGCGCGTGCCGCCAGCTTCGAGACCACGTCCACGATGCGGGCGGCCCGCTCGACCTCGGCGCGGTGGAACACCGGCCCCTCCGCCCGCGCCACCACCACGTGCAGCCCGGCCGTGAGCACGGGCAGCAACATCAGCCGCACCTCCTTGGCGTCCACGCAGATGGCCCGCGGCGGCGACTCCGGCAGCTCGAACTCGGCGGGCGCGGCCAGCGAGGCGTGCCGCACGGCTCCGTCGGCCACCGCCACCGACCACTCCGCGCCGCACAGGGCGGGCAGGGCGTCCACGAGGGTGGCGAAACCTCTGGCGGGCTCGGCGGCCACGTGCATGAGCAGGTCGTAGTCGGGGGCCGAGCCCGGCACCTCCTTGGTGGCCCACACGCCTTCCACCCGGACGCCGGGCATGGCGGACAGCCGCTCCCGCGCCTCGGCGGCGGTCACCGGCCCCGGCCAGGAGACGGTGAAGTCGTCCACGGCGCGGCCGGCCTCGCGTTCGAGCACGGTGACCTGCAGGATGTCCGCTCCCAGCGCGCCCAGCGCCTTGGCGACCTGGCCGAGCCCACCCGGCCGGTCGGGCAACGACACCCTCAGTCGCAGCAGCATTTCCGCCCCCTTTCCAGGAGCTCTCACAGTGCCGTGGAAAGGTTTCGAGCATGTTCCACGGATATGTCGCGCATGCTGCGGTTATATCCCAAGATGCAGTGTTAAGTCCGGATTGTCGATAAAGGGAAGTTGAGGTTTTCCGCCCGGCATCCTGTGCCACGCGGGTCGGCGGCCCGCGGGTCAGGCGAACACGTCCTGCTGGTAACGCCCGCCCGCCTCCAGCCCGGCCAGCCACGCGGCGCCGTCCTCGCCACCGGTCCTGCTCCGGTGGATGTCCAGCAGGGCCTGCCGTACGGCGGGCGCCATCCGCAGCCCGTCACCGCAGACGTACACGTGAGCGCCCTGTTCCAGCAGCTCCCACACCTCGTCCGCGCGCGCCGCCACGGCATCCTGCACGAACCGGTACGGATGCCCCGCCACGGCCGAGTACGCCCGGTGCACGCTCACCTCATCGGCCAGCTCCCAGGAGGCCAGCTCGTCGGCGTACAGCAGGTCGTGCTCGGGATGGCGGCACCCGGTGAACACCTCGGCGCGCCCCGTCGCCCCGCCCAGCGCCCGCTCCTCCAGGAAGCCGCGTAGCGGCGCGAACCCGGTGCCGGGGCCGACGAGGATCACCGGCGTGGCCGGGTCGTCCGGCAGCCGGAACGGCGGCGCGGGCACCCGGACGTAGCCGTAGAACACCTCGCCCTCCTCCAGCCCCGCCAGGTACGCCGAGCACATGCCCTGGTAGGTGCCGGCGCCGGACCAGGCGGGGCCCTCCACCAGCCCGACGGTGAGCCGGACCACGCCCGGATCGGCCAGCGGCGAGGAGGAGACGGAGTAGTAGCGCGGCTTGATCGGCCCGGCCATCTCCAGGAACACCGGCAGCGGCAGCTCGATCGCCGGGAAGCGCTCCAGCAGCGCCAGCGGGGAGACCCGCTTGGCGAGGATCTCGTCGGCGTAGCCCGCGGTCAGCTCGGCGAGCTGCCCCTTGGTCCACGGGCAGGCGGTGTGCGCGGCCAGCGCCTCCAGGTCGGCGCGGGTTGCCACCTCCTGCAGCTCGGCGAACTCGGTCAGCAGCAGCCCGGCGGTGACGGGCGTGTCCACGGGCAGGTGGGTCGCGCCGGCGGCGCGCAGCCGTACGACCTGCTCGCGGGGGACGCGCAGGCAGCGCAGCGCCCACTCCACCAGCTCGGGGTCGTTCTTGGCGAAGACGGCCACGTGGTCGCCCGCCGAGTACGTCACCCCTTCGGGCAGCCTGGCCACGATGGAGCGCACGCCGGGGCGCGGCGCCTCGGCCGAGAAGTCCCAGAGCCCTTCGGGGTCGCCGGTGAGCTCCTCGTTCGAGATGACGGTGAGCGGGAAGGCCCGCTCCGACACCACCGACGGCCTGACCTCGGCCTCGCTGAGCACGTCCATCTCGTAGCGGGGCCCCGCCGCGCCGGCGTCGGCGCTGTACTCCTCGGCCAGCGCCGCCCACAGGCGCGCCGTCCACGCCGACACGTCGCCGTCGAAGTCGCCGTCCGTGTCGGCCTCGCCCCGCTCGATGAGCGGGACGGCCCCCGCCGCCGTCAGCTTCTCGTACGCGCGCCGCGGGAAGTCCTGGTACGTGGGCCACTGCGTGTTGCCGCAGCCCAGCACGGCCAGCCGCACCCCGGACAGGTCGGGCAGCGCCTCCAGGGCGTCGAAGATCTGCGCGTTGTCGGGCGCCTTGCCGTTGTAGGAGGAGGCCACCACGATCAGCAGCCCCTCGGCGGGCGGCGCCAGTTCGTCCAGCGTGGTCAGTGTCGTGGCGAACCCGGCCCGCCCGGCCCGCTCGGCCAGCCGCTCGGCGATGTCGGCGCTGGTGCCGAGGTTGGAGCCGTAGGCGACGGTGAGCGGCACGCCGGTCACCGCGATGTCGTGCTGCTCGCTCTCCCGCTCCGGCAGCGCGGCCGGCACGGCCCGCTCGTGCGCGCGCCGCTCGCGGACCCTGAGCGTGAACCCGTCGGGCTTCAGCGTCAGCGTCTGCTTCGTCTTCATGCGGTAGACGTTCGGGTCGGACAGGGCGAAGCGCCGCAGGATCATCGCCAGCGCCAGCCTGGCCTCCGTGAGCGCGAACTGGCGGCCGATGCAGGCTCGCTCGCCGTTGCCGAACGGCTTGTACGCGGCGGGGTGGTGGCTCTGCTTGTTCTCCGGCAGCCAGCGGTCGATGTCGAACTCGTCCGGCCGCTCCCACGCCTTGGGGCTGCGGTGCAGCGGCGGAAGCAGCACGCCGACGCCCTGGCCCCTGGGGATGAGGTAGGGGCCGATCATGGTGTCGCGCTCGGCGGCCACGCTGAAGGCGGGGATCGGCGACCAGATCCGCAGCGTCTCCTCCAGGACGCGGGGGATGACGTCCAGCTTCATGATCGTCTCGTACGCCGGCGGCTCGTCGCCCGGCAGCAGCCGGTCCACCTCCTCGTACGCGCGGGCCAGCACGTGCGGCTCGCGCAGCAGGTTGTACAGCGCGAAGGAGAGCAGGCCGCTGGTGGTCTCGTGGCCGGCGATCAGGAAGGTGAGGACCTGGTTGCGAATGTTCTCGTCGGACAGGCGGGCGCCCGTCTGCGGGTCGGACGCCTCCAGCATCAGCCCGAGCAGGTCCTTGGCGGCCCCGTTGCCGCCCTCGGCGCGGCGCTGCCTGATCACCTCGTCCACCAGCTCCTGCATGGTGGCGATGTCGCGCCGGTAGCTCTCCTCGTTCCGCTTCTTGAGCCTGGTCACGAACGGGAGCTGCTGGTTGCGGTGCATGGCCTCGGTCAGCGCCCCGCCCATGGCCTCCAGGAACGGGTGCAGCCGCGGCGAGTCGAAGGAGTTGAACCGGTAGCCGAACCCGGTCAGCGAGATCGTGTCGAGGGTCAGCCTGGTCATGTCGTCGGCGACGGGCAGGTCCTCCCCCTGGCGGGCTGCCCACGACGCGACGAGCTGCTCGGCGACCTCCAGGAACTGCGGATAGTACGCCTTCATCGAGCGCTGGCTGAAGGCCGGCATCAGGATGCGGTGCGCGTGACCCCACACCGGCTCGTCATGATCGGCCGTGAACAGGCCGTCACCGCCGAAGTCGCGCACGATCGACAGCGGCGGCCTGATCCGCTTGACGAACCTGCTCTCGTCGCACACCTCGGCGACCAGGTCGGGGTCGTAGACGAGGACGACCCTGCGACCGGCGATCTCGAGCTGGAAGATGCCCTCGTCGTACTGCGAGGCGACCTTGACGAAGTGCTCCACCGGCGCGTGCGAGGGGACCTGCAGCGTGTTGCCCACGAGGGGCAGGCCCGCGGGGGCGGGGATCCGAGCCATGAGTGCTCCCTTCCATAGCCATACACCGTATGGCTGAAGCTACCATACGGTGTATGGCAGTGAGCGCGCGCAGGGGCGCACCCCTGACTCTCGAAGAGATCAGCTCCACCGCCCTGCGTCTGATGGACCAGGGCGGCGTGGAAGGGTTGTCCATGCGCAAGCTGGCGGCCGAGCTGGACGTCAACCCCATGTCGCTGTACCACCACGTGGACAACAAGGACGCGCTGATCAGGCTGATCTGCTCGACGGCCGCGCAGCGCATGGAGCTGCCGCCGGACGACGGCTCACCCTGGCAGGACCAGCTCCGGGCGCTGGCCCTGGCCTACCACCGCAACGCGCTGGAGCATCCGGCCATGTGGCAGCACCTGCACAACCACCCCGAGATCATCGCGGACCGGGGGCTGGTCATCTGGCAGACGCTCTACCGCATCCTGCGCCTGGCCGGGGTGCCGGAGCCGGAGCTGCGGCGGACGAGCGACGTGCTGCACGCCTTCGTCACGGGCTTCGTCATCGCCGAGACGACGGGGCACCTGCCGGCCGACGAGGTCGAGCGCGGCTTCGACACGGCCATCAGGCTGATCATCGGCGGGCTGGCCGGGCTGTCGGGGCCATCTGAACGGTCCGCCTGAGCGCTCAGGCTGAGCGGTGCGGCTGGGCGGTGCGGCTGGGCGGTGCGGCTGACCTGGTGTGGCTGGGCGGTGCGGCTGAGCGTGACGGGTCTCAGCCCGCCGCCTCCCAGACCGCCTCGAACGCCTCCGGGGTGATCTCGGTCAGCTCCCACACCTCCAGCGGCTGGTCGGTCAGGAAGCCGTACTCGTCCTGCAGATGCCGCCACCAGTAGCGGCGGGCGCCCCGGTCGGCGCCCACCTCGACCTGCCGCACGGCCCACTGCTCGCGCTCGTCACCCTCGACGCTCTCGAACAGCCACGCCCGACCGTCCTCGTCGCCCAGGTGCCAGTAGTGGCGGGGCGTGTC
Organism: Nonomuraea thailandensis; assembly: GCF_024172165.1. Lineage (GTDB taxonomy): Bacteria > Actinomycetota > Actinomycetes > Streptosporangiales > Streptosporangiaceae > Nonomuraea > Nonomuraea thailandensis. The sequence goes on from NZ_JAMZEB010000002.1 coordinate 5,803,668, forward strand.
GGACTCGGCGAGCTGCCGCACCAGCGGCTGGCGAAGATCTGGGACCACGCCGCCACTCTAGCCCCGGCCGGTCGGAGACCGTCATCGAACGGTCAGCGAGACCGTCACCCTGTCCAGCTCCTTCGCCGGGCCTTCGGCGAGGGTGCGCACCGCCTTGCCCCGCAGGTCCGCCATGACGAACCTGGTGCGTCCGCCGCCGGAGGCGGTGGCGAGGTAGTGCTCGCCGTCCAGCCAGCCCTGGAACTCGTGGCCGTCGCCGAGCGGCACCTCGGCCGCGCGCCGGCCGGTGGCGGCGTCCCACAGGCACAGGTCGCGCCCCGGCGGCGGGCACCGGGTGCTGAACACCGTGCCGTACCTCGGGCCGGTCACCGCGTTGGCGGCGAGGAGCTCCCCCGCTCCGGTGAACGAGCGCAGCTCGGCGCCCTTCAGGTCGTGCAGGCGGATCGTGCCGTCCCGGCCCTGGTGCAGCACGCTGTCGCCCGGACCCCAGACGTACGGGCCGGCGCCGCCGCCGGGGACGTCGCGGGCGGTGACGGCCCGCGTGACCGGGTCCACCACGACGAAGCCGGTGGCGCGCCGGTCCTTCCCCGTGCCCTCGTGGACGGTCAGGAGCAGGCGTTCGTCGTCGCTCCAGCGCAGGTCGGTGGTGTCGCCGGGCTTGTCGGAGGTGCGGATCTGGACGTCCTCACCGGTGCGGCGGGTCACCAGGCGCAGCACGTTGAAGTCGGTGCGGGCCAGGGTCCCCAGGCCCAGGGCGGCGACGTATCGGCCGCCTGGGGAGACCACCGGCGTCTGGAAGTTGCCGAAGAAGGTGAACGCTCCCGAGGCGGGGTCACGGACGTACGCCGGGTGGCCCGTCGCCGCGTCGTCCGTCACGCCGAAGACCGATGACACCCACAGGGGGTCGTCCGGGTTGTCGTGCACCGTGATCGACCAGTCGGGGAGACGGACGGTCGCCGTCGAGGAGGTCCGCATCGGCTTCGCGAGCGTGTACGGCGAGCGCTCGGTCGAGGGCGACGAGCCCCCGGGCCAGGGCGACGAGCCCTCGGGCGAGGCCGGCGAGCGCTCCGGCGGGGGTGCCGAGCGCTCGGGCGAGGGCGTGACCGCCTGGGCGGCCTGCTCGCCGGGCGTCCGCGTCAGGACGTGCGCCGCGCCGCCCGCCGCCAGCACCACCAGCGCCGCACCGGCGGCCGCGTACCGGATCCGCCGCTGGTGGTGCTGGCGGCGGGCTGCCCGCACCTCAGGCCCGCCGGGCTGCGACCCGGCCGGTGCGCCGGACCCCGGCCCGGCCCCGGGCCGCGGTCCGGACGACACCCCGGACGCCCGCCCGGCCGCGAGCCGCGACTCGGACCCCTGGCCGGGCATGGGCTGCGGCTCGGGCACAGGGCCGGGCGCGGGCCGCGGTTCCGGTGGGGACGCGGATCGCCGGCCGGCCGCGAGCAGGCGCCGGGGCGGCACGGGATGTCCGAGCAGGGTCAGCAGCGCGCGCGAGGCCGCCGGGCGCTCGGCGGGTTCCTTGGCCAGGCAGCGCAGCACCAGCTCCCGCAGATCGCCCTGGAGCTCGCCCACCTCGGGCTCCGCCGTGAGGATGCGGTTGATCACCACCGGGAGGTGGGCGGAGCCGAACGGCGGCCGGCCCGTGCCCGCGGCCACGATCGTGCACGCCCACGCGAACAGGTCGGCCGCCGGGCCCGAGCCCGCCCCCGAGAACTGCTCAGGCGCCATGTACGGCGGCGTCCCCACGAGCTCGGCGGCCGTGCGCTCGCCCGCGTCCAGCCCGCGCGCGATCCCGAAGTCGATCACCCGCGGGCCGTCCCGGCCGAGCAGCACGTTGCCCGGCTTGAGGTCGCGGTGCACCACCCCCGCCTGGTGGATCGCCGTCAGCGCGGTCAGCGTGCCGATCGCCAGCCGGCGCAGCTCCGCGCCGCGCAGCGGCCCGCGCTGGGCGATCACCTGGGCCAGCGACGGGCCGTCCACGTACTCGCTGACGATGTACGGCAGCCCGTCCAGGTCACCGGTCGCCAGCACGTTCGCGGTGCAGAACGCCTTCACGCGGCGGGTCAGCTCGATCTCCCGGGCGAAATCCATCCCTTCGTCCGCCCCGCCGCCCGCCCCGCCGTCCGCGGCCGGGCCGTATCGGAGCACCTTGACCGCGACCTTCTCGCCCTGCGGTGACTCCCCCAGGTACACCACGCCCTGGCCGCCTTCGCCGAGCCGGCCCAGGATGCGGTACGAGGCCACCTCGGCGGGGTCACCGGCGACCAGCGGGGTGGCCGTCACCGCGCCACGGGCGCCCAGTTCAGGGCGCCGTTGAGCGGGTTGACGTCAGCGAGGACGCGCGACACGTCGCCGGCCAGGTCCAGGATGCGCACCTCGGCACGCTTGTCGTTCTTCTTGTCCGGCTGCTGGAGGAGCAGGTGGGCCTCGTCGAACCAGCCGAGCAGGTTGGCGTCGGGGCTGATCCCCGGGACCGTGGCCACCCGCACGCCCGTCTCGGCGTTCCACACGCACAGCTCCCCGCCCTTGGGGCAGACGGTGTAGAAGAGCCTGCCCGAGGGGGAGAACCAGTCGCGGTTGCGCGGCTTGCCCACCCAGTGCATGCTCCGGGTCACCTGGCCGGCGTCGTTGTAGAAGTCGATGCCGTTGGTGTCGCCGTCGTGGTAGCCGCGTGCCAGCCCGCCGTCCGGGGTGAAGGTGAAGGCGAGGCTGATGTCGTCGGAGTACTCCGCCTCCACCACCTTGGCGGTCCTGGCGGTCAGGTCCACCAGCGCGAAGCCGCTGATCTTGGTCCGCTTCTCGTCGGTGACCGACAGCACCACCCGCCTGCTGTCGCGGGACCACACCGGGAACCACGTCTGCCGCGGCTTCTTCACCGTGGCGACCGTGAACCGCTCGCCCGTCCTGAGGTTGACGAACCTGACCTGGTCCAGGTCGGAGTCCTGGAACTTCAGCCACGGGTTCAGGACGACCCAGGCGCCGTCCGGGGAGACCGCGGGCTCCTCGCCGAAGCCGACCTGCTTGAACGCTCCCGTGGTGTCGCGGGCGAAGGCGCTGAACGGCTCCTTGGTCTGCAGGTACGCGGCCAGGCGGACCGCGTCGGAGGTGTGCTCGTGGAGGGTGGCGCCGAGGTCCGGCAGCTTGACCTTCTTGTCGGCCTTCTTGGCTACGGACGGCACGGGCGCGGCCGTCGCACCGGCCGTGATCCGGGGCGCCGCCGTGATCACCGCCTCGGCCACCTGCGTCGGCACCGCCCCTGTGGCCTGCGTCGGCGGCGCGGTGGCAGGCAGGGTGGTGGAGGGCAGGGGGGTGGAGGGCAGGGTGGTGGAGGGCGAGAGGGCGGAGTGCAGGGCGGCAGGCGGGCGGGAGGGTGTCGCGCTCCGGCCCGTGAGCGCGTACACGCCGCCGCCCGACAACACGGCTCCCGCGACGAACGCCGCCACCGCGACCAGTGCCGTGCTCCTGCGCCGCCCGGGCGCCGCGACCGGCGGCGCGACCGGCTCCGGCGCCCCACCGTCCGCCTGCTCCGCCGCGCCCGCCTCACCTCCGGGCGCGCCTCCCGGGACGGCGGCGGGCACCGTACCGGTCAGGAAGCTCGTCTCTCCGACCAGGCGCAACAGCGCGTCGCTCGCGGACGGACGCCGCGCCGGATCCTTGTCCAGGCAGGCCAGCACCAGCTCCCGCAGGTCACCGAGCTCCGGCAGCTCCGGCGCGGCGTTGGCGACGCGGTTCACCGTCCCGGCCATCGAGCCGCCGTCGAAGGGCGAACGCCCGGACGACGCGTACGCGACCGTCGCCGCCCACGAGAACAGGTCAGCGGCCGGCCCCGCCACCCCTCCCTGTAACCGCTCCGGAGCGGTGAAGGCGGGAACGTCCACCGTGCGGGTCGTGGCCTCGCCGGTGGACGCCATCGCCCGCGCCGGCCCGAACCCGATCACCCGGGGACCGTCCGGCCCGAGCACCACCGTGTCCGGCCCCAGCTCGCCGTGCGCCCACCCGAGCTGGTGCAGGGCGACCAGGGCGGTCACCGTCCCCACCGCGAACCGGTGCAACGCCGCGTCGCGCAGCCGCTGCCCCGCGGCGACGGCCTCCCGCAACGTCGGCCCGTCGATGTGCTCGCTGACGACGAACGGCCGCCCGTCCTCCAGCGTGCCGGAGCCGAGGACCTGCGCCGTGCAGAAGGCCGAGACGTCCTGGAGCGGCTCGACGGCCTCCAGGAAGCTCCCGGGATCGACGTCCGCGGGCAGGACCCTGACGACCACCCGCTCACCGTCGTCCGGCTCGCTGACGTAGGTGCTCGCGCCCAGCCTTCCCGCGAGCCGATATGACCCGATCTCGGAAGGATCTCCCGCACGCAGTGGCTGGATCACCGGCATGTCCCGCGCCCCCCTCGCCCGTCCACCCATAAATGATCAATCATGGTGGCGGCGCCTCGCAACGGCAGGCGCCGGAACGGTCCAGAGCGGCCGGAGGCGCGCCGCCCCGGGGCTCCTCCTGGCCAGGGGTTACTGCTGGTAGGCCCCGGCGTCCAGCGGGCCCGACAGGGCCTTGCCCTTGACGTCCTTGCCGAAGGCCTTGCCGCCGTACCACTTCGCCGTCAGCGCCACCCCGCGGCCCAGCGCCGGGGACCCCGCCCGCAGCCGCAGGTCGGTCCTGGAGGCGAACTTGGGATCGGCCACCACCGACTTGGGCCCCAGCTTGAACGTGGCCGTCCGCCCCTGGTAGACGCTGCCGGCCTCGTCGGCCCCGGCCCCGTCCTCCCAGCCGGCCTCCCCGCCGACCGCGATCACGTTGTTGCGCAGCTTCAGGATCGACGGGGAGCAGCCGTCGTGGCAGGACCAGCCGATGGTGTCCTTGGCCGGCAGGTACACGGAGTTGTGCACGGCGATCGTGCCCTTGACGGGGCCGACGATGTGGCGGGAGCCGCGGGTGATGAGGAAGGAGCCGCGGCTGCGGGAGGAGGTGACGACGTTGAAGGCGAAGAGGTTGCCGCCGGCGGTCTTGCCCTTCTGGGCGCCGAGCTCGGTGAACGTCTCGTTGTTCCTGGAGATGTTGTGGGTGACCTTGTTGCGGTCGCCGTTGAAGATCTCGACGGCGGCCCCGTCGGTGCCGTAGTCGGCGCTCTTGGCGAAGCTGCCGGTGATGGTGTTGCCGGTCACCACGTTGTCGTCGCCGTTGAGGAGCACGCCGAAGGCTCCGGAGTCGTTGTCGCCGCCGTCGTCGTTGACGCTCATCCGGTTGTTGTCGGTCAGGACGCTGTCGCGGATGGTGTTGCGCGAGCCGGTGGGCGTGACGAAGACGCCGGCGATGTTGCGGTCGGCCTCGACCCGGCTCAGCTCGTTGGAGTCGCCGCCGAGCTCGAAGCCGGCCCAGCGGCAGTTGGACGCGCGCAGGCCGCTGATCTTCCAGTGGTCGCCGTTGACGACCACGCAGTCGTCGTCGGTGCCGCTGATCTTGGCGAGCGGGCCGCTGCCGTACGCCTTGACGGTGATGGGCTGGGCGGCCGTGCCGTTCGCCTCCAGCTTGAGCGGCCCGGTGAAGCTGCCGCCGCGCTTGAAGGCGACGGTGTCGCCCGGCTTGAGCTCGGCGGCGGCGACCTTCTCCAGCGACTTCCACGCGGTGGCGGCGGTGGTGCCGTCGGCGGCGTCGTCACCGCCGCGGGAGTCCACGTAGTAGGTGGTGCCCGCAGTGGCCGCGAAGGCCGTGGACGGTACGACAGGCAGGAGCGAGGCCAGCACGGCCACGGACAGCAACCTCATACGAGCACACCACTATCTAGTTGGGACGGGAGAGTCGGCAGAGGCCACCGTAGCGTCATCAGCGTGTGAGGCGCCACACACGCAGCGAAGGTCCCTCACCCGGGATCACGTCGCCGTCCTCGGCGTTGTGGAGGCCTGTCGCGTGCGTGCCGATGGCGAGCGGCTCGCCGGGCGCGCGGCGCGCGGACACGAGGATCGTCTCGTCGTACGTCTCGCGCGCGAACACCAGGCAGTCCGCGTCGGCGTGCAGCCAGCGCAGGCCGCCGTGGCGCAGGGCGGGCTCGGCCCGGCGCAGCCCGAACAGGTCGCGGTAGCCCGCCAGCGTCTGGAGGTCCTGGTCGGCGGGCCGGTTCCAGGGCATGGGGGTACGGGAGTGCTCGCCGTTCACGCCGGTCAGGCCGTACTCGCTGCCGGCGAAGACCATGGGCGTGCCGGGCAGCGTCGCCTGAAGGCCGGCGGCGAGCAGGTGGCGCTCGCGCGAGCCGGTCACGGTGCGGACGCGGGGCGTGTCGTGCGAGTCGAGGAGCTGCCAGGAGTGCACGAGCGAGCGCCACGACATCTGCGAGGCGAACGACCTGAACGCGGCCAGCGTGGCGGCGCCGTCGCGGTGCGGCACGCCGCCCGGCACGCCGAGGAAGTGCTCCAGGTCGCAGCCGGGGCCGCGCAGCCAGGCCCACACGGGGCGGGTGAAGCCGCCGTAGTTCATGGTGCCCTGCCAGCCGTCGCGGTCGAGATCGCGGGTGGCGTCGTGGTTGTGCTCGGCGATGTAGGCGGCGTCGGGGCCGAGCTCGGCGCGCAGCAGGGCGGCGACCTCGGCCGCGTAGTCGTCGGCGCCGCGCCTGCCGGTCATGTTGGCCACGTCCACGCGCCAGCCGTCGAACGGGCCGAGCCACTTCTTGAGCACGGCCGTCATCTCGGCGCGCACCAGGTCGCTGCCCCAGTTGAGCTTGGGCAGCGACTTGAAGCCCCACCAGGATTCGTAGTCGCCCGTCACCGGGTCGAAGTAGAACATCTCGCGTTCCGGCGCGTTCACGTCGGAGACGGCCGCGGTGAACCATTCGTGCGTGTCGCCGGTGTGGTTGGTGGTGATGTCGCCGAGCAGCCGCATGCCGCGCGCGTGCAGCGCGCCGGACAGGCGGTGCAACGCCTCGTCGCCGCCGAGCAGCGGGTCCACGTGCTCGAACGTGGAAGCGTTGTAGCGGTGGTTGGAGCGGGCGGGGAAGATCGGCGTCAGGTAGACGGTGTCGGCGCCGAGGCTCTGGATGTGGTCGAGGCGGCGGGTGACGCCGTCGAGGTCGCCGCCGTAGAACTGCTCGGCGGTGCCGGCGCCGCTGGGGATGACCGGGTCGCGGTCCCAGTCGCGGGGCAGCGCCCAGTCGGGCGGCTCCGGCATGGGCCGGGAGCGGTCGAAACGGTCGGGGAAGATCTGGTAGACGATGGCGTCCGACATCCACTCGGGCGGGGCCTGGTGGCAGACGAGGCGGAAGTCGCCGGCGTCGGTCAGGTCGTGGGCGGCGAGCCCGGCCGCGGTCAGCCACCGCTGCCCGCCCGTGGTGTGCAGCAGGAAGCGGTACGGGGTGACGGGGTTGACCGCGGTGATCTCGGCCCGCCACCAGACGTCGGTCCTGCCGTACCCGCTCGCCTGCCTGCCCCCGTCCACCGCGGCCTCGAAGTAGCGCGGCTCGCCGTCGTGCACGGCGCGGACGTGCACGGCGGTGACCCCGGCCACCAGCGGCGCGCGCAGCCAGAGCGTGACGCGCGCGCCGAGCCGGGGCCGCTGGTCGGAGACGTACAGAGCCGAGCCGTCGTGATGCGGCTCCCCCAGAAATCGCAGCACTGCACCTATCCCTTGACTGCTCCGGCGGTCAGGCCGGAGACGATGTACTTCTGCAACCAGAGGAACACACCGACCGTCGGAACGGCGGTAATGAGGGTGGCGGCGGCGAACATGCCGAAGTTGGCGTTGCGGTGGTCGCCGGCGATCATGCCGTACATGCCGACCGCGAGGGTCTTGCTCCCGGTGTCGCGCAGGAACACGTTGGCCATGAGGAACTCGCTCATGGTGCCGATGAACGCCAGCAGCGCGGTGACCGCGAGGATCGGCGTGACCAGCGGCATGATGACCCGCCAGAAGATCTGGGCGTGCGTGGCGCCGTCGACGGTCGCGGCCTCGTCCAGCTCCTTGGGCACGGTGTCGAGGAAGCCCTTCATCAGCCAGGTGTTCACGCCGAGCGCGCCGCCGAGGTAGAGCAGCAGCAGGCCCCACACGGTGTTGAAGCCGAAGGCGGGGTAGAGCTCGGTCACCTCGGTGAAGATCATGAAGATCGTCACGATGGCCAGGAACTGCGGGAACATCTGGATGAGCAGCAGCGCCATCATGCCGACCCGGCGGCCGGCGAAGCGCATGCGGCTGAAGGCGTACGCGGCGAACATCGACAGCAGCAGGCTGGCGAACGACGACGTCAGCGCGATGAACACCGAGTTGGAGAACCACCGGCCGAAGGGATAGGTGTCGGAGGTCAGCAGGTTGGCGAAGTTGTTCAGGCTCGCGCCCGTGGGCAGCAGCTCGGTGGAGGCCAGCGTGCCCATCGGGTTGATCGCGGCCGAGAGCACGAACAGGATCGGGAACACCGCGAACGCGCACACGACGAGCACGAAGACGTGCCGGAGCGTCATCTTCACGCGTAGACCTCCTCCTGCCTGCGGGTGCGGCGGAACGCCACGGCCGAGATGACGGCCACGATGGCGAAGATGAACACCGAGATCGCCGCCGCGAAGCCGAACTGCGCGCCGCCCGCGCCGAACGCCAGCCTGAAGGTGTAGGTGATGAGCAGGTCGGTGCCGCCCACCTGCGGGCTGTCGGCGGGGAACGGCCCGCCGTCGGTGGTGAGCGCGATGGCGTTGTAGTTGTTGAAGTTGTAGGCGAACGCCGAGATCAGCAGCGGCGTCAGCGCGACGAGCAGCAGCGGCAGCGTCACCCGGCGGAACGCCTTGAACGGCGTGGCCCCGTCGATGGAGGCGGCCTCGGTCAGCTCGCGCGGGATGGCCTGCAGCGCGCCGGTGGTGACGAGGAACATGTACGGGAAGCCGAGCCAGATGTTGACGAGCAGCACGCCGAGCCTGGCCGTCCCCGTCTGGCCGAGCCAGTCGATCTCCGCGCCGAGGATCTGGTTGATCAGGCCGAAGTCGCGGTTGAACATGTCGCGCCAGACCAGCAGCATGGCGAAGGCCGGCATCGCGTACGGCAGGATCAGCACGATCCGGTAGAACCGGGTGCCGCGCATCCGCGGGTGGTGCAGCGCGAGGGCGACGCCCATGCCGAGCCCGAAGCAGCCGAGCACGGAGACCAGGGCGAAGACGAGGTTCCAGCCCAGGACTCCCGCGAAGTAGCCGGAGATGGTGGGGTTCGTCAGCACGCGGGCGAAGTTGTCCAGGCCGACGTTGACCTGCCAGCCCTGCGCCAGGTGCTCGCCCCTGGCGTTGACGAAGTATCCCTGGCTCTCGTCGGCCGTCCAGGTGTCGCCGTTGCCGCGTACGCAGTCGCAGGCGGCGTCGTACACCAGGGCGGCCTTGCCCTCGACGGCGCGGCTGAGCCCGTTGGCCTTGATCACGCCGTCGCCGGTCGGCACGGCCAGCGCCGTGACCTCCTGCCCGCGGGCGGCGGCCTCGGGCGCCTTGAGCACGGTCAGGCCGGGCGCCGCGAGCACCTTGCCGGTGACGCCGACCCGGGCGCCCCGCAGCGGGGTCAGCCCGTCGGCGGTGCCCAGCGAGACCTGCTTGGTCGCCGGGTCCACCAGCAGGAACACCAGCTCCTCGCCGCGCGTGGCGACGGACAGGGTGTACTCGGGCGAGCCGGGCGCCTGCCGGACGGAGCCGGTCTCGATGGCGGTGACGGCGGCGGCCTTGTCGCCGCGGTGCCCGTCGCCGAAGTTCGTGAACGCGGTGGTCAGCGTGTAGACGACCGGGAACACCTGGAAGGCGATCAGGAAGACGGTGCCGGGGATGAGGTACTTGGCCGGGATGAAGCGCCGGGTCAGGTAGAGGTAGGCGATGACCGCGCTGACGGCGCACAGCAGCCCCAGCGCGACCCACGACCCGGCGGCGGCCAGCGGCGGCGCGGCGTAGAGCAGGATCGCGGCCGCCACGGCGAGCACCGCGATCCTGCTCACCACGAACGCCGTGGTGATCTCCCGGCGGGGCCGCTCCCGCACGCCGGCGGGAGCGGCCTGACGCACGTCGAGAGCCATGTCGTCAGTTCTTGAGCGCGCCGTCGATGGCCTTCTGCGCCGCCGCGGCGGCCTTGGCCGCGTCGCCGCCCCTGACCACGGCGTTCTCGGCGATGCCGAACGGCTCCCAGATGGCGGCCATCTCGGGGATGGCGGGCATCGGCATGCCGTCCTTGCCGGCGTCCAGGAACTTGGCGGCGTCGGGGTCGCCCGCCTGGACCTCCTCGAGGGCGGCGGTCAGCGCCGGGGGCCGCGGGTCGGCGTCGTAGAGCGCCTTGGCGACGTCCTTGTTGGTCACGTAGTTGGCGACGAACTCCTGGGCCAGGGCCTTGTTCTTGCCCTTGGAGGCGACGAAGAAGCTCTGCACGCCGACGAACGGGGTGGCGGGCTTGCCGTCCTTGAAGGCGGGGACGGCGCTGATGTCGTACTTGACGCCGCCCTTCTTGACCTCGCTGATCGCCCACGGGCCCGAGACGAGGTAGGCGCACTTGCCGCCGGCGAAGTTGACGATGTAGTTCTCGTTGGTCAGCGAGGTGCGCAGCGCGCCGTCGCCCTTCTCGCCGAGCTCCTTGAGCTTGCCGAACGCCTTGACGGAGTCCTCGGACCCGAGCAGCACCTGCTTGGGGTCGGGGTCGCCGCCGGCGGTGGCGCCGAACAGCGCGCCCCCACCGGAGGCGAAGATCGGGTAGACGTGGAAGGCGTCGCCCTTCTGGCCGACCGGGAGGCAGAGCACCTCCTTGACCTTGCCGGCCTCCTTGAGCTCCTTGCCCTTGGCGATCATGTCCTCGATCGTGGCGGGCGCGTCGGGGGCCAGGTCGGTGTTGCGGATCAGGGCGATGTTCTCCAGCGCGTACGGGGCTCCGTAGATCTGGCCGTCGAACGTCACGGCCTGGATGGCCTTGGCCGAGAAGGACGCCTTCTGCTCCTCGGTGAAGGTGACCGGGTCGATGGCGCCGTTCTGCACCAGGTTCCCGATCCAGTCGTGGGCGCCGATCATGACGTCCGGGCCGCTGCCCTGCTGGGAGGCGGTCAGGAAGGTCATCTGGTTGTCCTTGCTGATCTCCTTCACCTCGACGGTCACGCCGTTCTCGGTGCCGAACTGCTCGGCGAAGGGCTGCAGCGGCTTGACCCGCAGGGGGTCGGCCCAGATGACGAGCGTGCCGCCGCCCGCGGCCGCCGAGGCCGGGGCGGACGCGCCCGGCTCCGTCGTCGGAGCGGCCGACGGGGTGTTACCGCACGCCGTCGCGGCGAACGCCAGGGTCGCGAGTGCTGCCACACCCAGTGCCCGCATGCGCATGGAGGACCTCCTGAGGTCACGGAGGAACGGCGGCGCCACAGGCGCCGCCGCCGGAGATGAAAGCTCGAACGTTTCCGGGACGTTAGCGGCTCTTTGCAAGAATTGGAAGAACTTGCGAAAGAGCGTTACCTGATCCACATCGGCTGCACCCCGTCTGACCTCGCGACTGAGCACACCTATGCTGAAGGACTCGGTCCGCAACTTTCCGCAACTTGCACTTGACCGTTCTCTGGTGATCGCGACATCGTTGACCGGAACATCACCCGACATCTCGGGTCTTCCGGGGGAAGGACAGCCATGCTCGGCAACGACGACTGGTGGCGTGACGCCGTCGTGTACCAGGTGTACCCGCGTAGCTTCGCCGACGCCAACGGTGACGGCATGGGGGACCTGGAAGGCGTCCGCCAGCACCTGGGATACCTCTCCCGGCTCGGGGTGGACGCCATCTGGCTGAGCCCCTTCTACACCTCCCCCATGGCCGACGGCGGCTACGACGTGGCCGACTACCGGGACGTGGACCCCATGTTCGGCACGCTCGCCGACTTCGACGCGCTCATCACCGAAGCCCACGGCCTGGGCATCCGGGTCGTCGTGGACCTGGTGCCCAACCACTCCTCCGACCAGCACCCCTGGTTCAAGGCCGGCCTGCGCGACCGGTACGTCTTCCGCGACCGGCCCAACGACTGGGAGTCCATCTTCGGCGGGCCCGCGTGGACGCAGGTCGAGGACGGGCAGTGGTACCTGCACCTGTTCGCCCCCGAGCAGCCGGACCTCAACTGGGACAACCCCGAGGTGCGCGCCGAGTTCCGCGACATCCTGCGCTTCTGGCTCGACCGGGGCGTGGACGGCTTCCGCGTGGACGTGGCGCACGGCATGATCAAGGCCGACGGGCTGCCGGACGTGGGCCAGAAGGACGGCCCGCAGGCCGAGATGCTGGGTGACGAGCGGGTGCCGTACTTCGACCAGGACGGCGTGCACGACATCTACCGCGAGTGGCGGCCGATCCTCGACTCCTACCCGGGCGGGCGCATGGCCGTCGCCGAGGCCTGGGTCTCCTCGCCCGAGCGGCTGGCCCGCTACGTCGGGCCGGACGAGCTGCACCAGGCGTTCAACTTCGAGTTCATGATGGCGGACTTCCACGCCAAGTCGTTCCGTACCGTGATCGAGAAGTCGCTGCGCGAGGCCGACCTGGTCGGCGCGCCCACCACCTGGGTGCTGTCCAACCACGACAAGCCGCGCCACGTCACCCGGCACGGCAGCCTGGCCCGCGCCCGCGCGGCCACCCTGCTCATGCTGGCCCTGCCCGGCTCGGCCTACCTCTACAACGGCGAGGAGCTCGGCCTGCCCGAGGTGCTCGACCTGCCGGACGAGCTGCGCCAGGACCCCGCGTTCCTGCGCCGCGGCGAGAGCCGCGACGGCTGCCGCGTGCCGCTGCCCTGGACGTCCACCGGCGACCTCGGCTGGCGCGACCCGTGGCTGCCGATCCCGGCCGGGTGGGCGGCGCTGTCGGCGCAGGCCCAGGAGGACGACCCCGGCTCCACGCTGAACCTCTACCGGGCCGCGCTCAAGCTGCGCAAGCAGCACCCGGCGCTCGGCGGCGGCACGCTGAAGTGGCTCGACACCCCCAAGGACGTGCTGGCCATCGAGCGCGACCCGGGCCTGGTCGTGGTGCTCAACACCGGCGAGCAGCCGGTGACGCTCGACCTGCCCGGCGAGGTGCTGCTGTCCAGCGGCCCGCTGCCCGCCGACGGCACGATCCCGCCGGACACCACGGTCTGGATCCAGCGCTAGGGATTGGCGAAACCTTTCCCGTTACGCGGCAATTGTCGAAGATCACGCTCGGTAGCCTCGATGGATGGCACCCTGGTGGGCCAGGTCCCTGCGCGGACGCGTCACCCTCATCGCGACGGCGGTAGCCGCCCTCGTGCTCATCCCCGTGGGCATCGCCGGAGTCCTGGTGACCAGGTCGGTGATCAACGCCAACGTGTTCAGCGAGACCCGTGACACGGCCGAGCGGATCGCCTACGAGATGCGCGGCGGCGCCCTGCCCATGGGCGCCGCCATCCCGGTGCCGCACCCGCCGGTGGACCTCATCCAGGTCGTCGGGCCCGACGGGCGGCTGCTGAGCACGAGCGACGCCGCCAGGAACCTGCCGCCGCTCAGCGACGTGCACCCGACCGCCAGGAACCGGGTCATCAGCACCACGAGCTGCCTGCCGACCGAATGCGTGCACCTGACGGCGGTGCGGGTCAGCATGTTCGCCGACTCCCCCATCGTCTACGCCGGCCGCAGGACGCCCGAGGTGCTGTCCGACCGGACGCTCGAAGTCATCGTGTTCGCCGAGGTCGCCCTGCTCATCGGGCTGACCGCGTGGGCCACGTGGCTGGTCACCGGCCGGGCGCTGCGGCCGGTGGCGACCATGCGGGCCGAGCTGGACGCCGTGCACGCCGGCGACCTCAGCCACCGCGTCACGCAACCGCCGGGCGACGACGAGGTGGCCCAGCTCGCCCGCTCCGTCAACGGCACCCTGGCCCGCCTGGAACGCTCGGCCGAGCAGCAGCGCCAGTTCGCCTCCGACGCCTCCCACGAGCTGCGCACCCCCATCGCCGGCCTGCGCGCCCAGCTCGAGAGCGCCCAGCTCTACCCGGACGACACCGACATGCGGGCGCTGGTCAACAGCGCGCTGCGCGACACGGACCGGCTGGAGGCGATCATCACGGACCTGCTGCTGCTCGCCAGGATCGGCTCCCGGGTGGACGTCGCCAGGGAGCGGATCGACCTGGCCGACCTGGTGCGCAAGGAGCTCGCCGTCCGCAGCGACAAGCTGCCCGTGCGGGTGGAGCTGGCCGACGGGGTGGTGGTCGAGGGCGTGCGGCTGCAACTGGCCAGGGTCCTGACGAACCTGCTGGACAACGCCCAGCGGCACGCCGAGCACACCGTCCGTGTCACGGTCGCCGAGCAGGAGCCGGGCACGGCGGTGCTGGCGGTCGAGAACGACGGCATGGAGATCGCCGAGTGCGACCGCGAGCGCATCTTCGAGCGCTTCACCCGCCTGGACGCCGCCCGCAGCCGCGACGCGGGCGGCACGGGCCTGGGCCTGGCCATCGCGCGGGACGTGGCCATGGCGCACCGCGGCGAGATCCGCGTGGACGACTGCCGGGGCGGCGCCCGGTTCGTCCTGCGGCTGCCGATCGCGAATCGGTAGATTTCCCTCGCCGTGGTCGTGGATCATGGAAGGCATGACGGAACAGGCGCCGCAGGGCGTGAACCCCCACATCCCCAACGCGGCGCGGATGTACGACTACTTCCTCGGCGGCAAGGACAACTTCAAGGCCGACCGCGACCTCGGTGACATGGTGCTGAGCGTGATGCCCGAGGTGCGCGAGGGGACCAGGGAGAACCGCGCGCTGATCGGCCGGGTGGTGCGCTACCTCTGCGAGCAGGGCGTCACCCAGTTCCTCGACCTGGGCTCCGGCCTGCCGGCGCAGGAGAACGTGCACGAGGTGGCGCTGCGCCACGCCCCCGAGGCGCGGGTGGTGTACGTGGACAGCGACCCGGTGGTGGCCACGCACGGCAGGGCGCTGCTGGCCGACCCGAACCGGGTGGCGATGGTGCTGGGGGACTGCCGCAGGCCGGAGGAGATCCTCTCCGACCCCGGGGTGCGCGGGCTGATCGACTTCGACCGGCCGGTGGCCGTGCTCATGATGTTCGTCCTGCATCTCATCGGCGACCAGGACGAGCCGCAGCGTTTCATGGCCGCCTACCGCGACGCCCTCGCGCCCGGCAGCTACCTGGCCGTCTCGCACGTCACCAACGACGTGGCCTCGGAGCGGGCCGCGCAGGTCACGGACTTCTACCGCAAGGCCAACGCCGACTTCACGCCCCGGCCGGGGACGGAGATCCGCGCCTTCTTCGGCGACTTCGAGCTCATCCCGCCCGGCCTGGCCACGGGGCTGCCGGCGCACCAGGTCTGGCCGTTCCATGACCCGCTCAACCCGGTCTTCGTGGACGAGGACATGGCGCGGATGGCGTACGCGGGGATCGGCCGCAAGCCCTGACCCCGGCCCGCACACGCTGAGGCCCCGGTCCGCCGCGCCAGACGGCGGCGGACCGGGGCCCCGGGGCCGGGTCAGGCCGGGGACAGCTCCTTGGCCGGCTCGCGCGGCTCGCCGTCCTGCCCGTCCGCGTCGTCGTCGTCCAGCAGCGTGGCCTCGTCGAACGGCGCCTGGCCGGTCAGGACCCGCTCCGCGCGGTCCCGGTCGAACTCCCCGGTCCAGGTGCCGACGAGCACGGTCGCCACGGCGTTGCCGGCGAAATTGGTCAGTGCCCTGGCCTCGGACATGAAGCGGTCGATGCCCACGATCAGGCCCACCCCGTCGACCAGCTCGGGCCGGTGCGCCTGCAGCCCGCCCGCCAGGGTGGCCAGGCCCGCGCCGGTGACACCGGCGGCGCCCTTCGAGGCGATCATCATGAACAGCAGCAGCGCGACCTGCTCCCCGAACTCCAGCGGCGACCCGGTGGCCGTGGCGATGAACAGCGTGGCCATGGTCAGGTAGATCGCGGTGCCGTCGAGGTTGAAGGAGTAGCCGGTCGGCACGGTGATGCCGGCCACGGTCTTGCTGACGCCCAGGTGCTCCATCTTCGCGATGAGCCGCGGCAGGGCGGTCTCCGACGAGGACGTGGACAGGATGAGCAGGAACTCGCGGCCCAGGTAACGCAGCAGCGACCACAGGTTGATCCGGGCGACCAGCCACAGGATCGTGCCGAGCACCACGCCGACGAACAGCACGCACGTCACGTAGAAGGCGACCATGATGATCGCCAGGCTCTTGAGCGCCTCGATGCCGGTGGCACCCACGACGGCCGCGATCGCGCCGAACGCGCCGACCGGCGCCGCCCACATGATCATGGCGAGGATGCGGAACACGAGCCGCTGGAAGTGCTCCACGCCGCGCAGGATCGGCGCGCCCTTGGGCCCCATGGCCTGCAGCGCGAACCCGGCGAGCAGCGCGACCAGCAGCGCCTGCAGCACCGAGCCGTCGGTGAGCGCCGAGACGACCGTCTCGGGGATGATGCCGAGCAGGAAGTCCACGGTGCTGGCGTCCGCGCCCTTGGCCGCCTCCGCCTCGGCGGCCTGCCTGGCGGTGTCGGTGAGCTGCAGCCCCGAGCCCGGGTCGATCAGGTTGCCCACGACGAGGCCGATGACCAGGGCGACCGTGGACATGGCGATGAAGTAGCCGAGGGCGAGCCCGCCGACCTTGCCGACCTGGGCTGCCTGGCGTACGGAGCCGATGCCGAGCACGATCGTGCAGAAGATGATGGGGCCGATCACCATCTGGATCAGCGCCACGAAGCCGGTGCCGAGGGGTTTGAGCTCCTTGCCCACGTCCGGCCAGATGAAGCCGACCAGGATCCCGAGCAGGACCGCCACGATGACGGCCAGGTAGAGATAGCGGGTGCGATCGCGCATAGGGGGGTTCTCCGGCGGTTCTTGAGGGACCTTCTGATGTGCGACTATGCGCCTCACGAGTGATGCAGGTCACCATTGCGTAAGTTTCGTACATGGAGGGGAATCCGATGCGGCGCTGGAGCCTGGCAGGGCAGATGCTGGTCCTGCAGCTGCTCGTGGTCGCCGTCACAGCGACGGGGGGCGCGGTGCTGGCCCTGTTGCAGGCCCACGAGCTGCTGCAGGAGGAGGCGGGCGCCACGGCCAGGGCCGTGGCGGTCACCGTGGCGACGTCGCCCGACGTGCTGGAGGCCCTCGGCGAGCGGGATCCGACCGTACGGCTGCAGCCGTACGCGCAGCGGGCGCGAGCGGCGACGGGGGTCGATTTCATCACCATCATGAAGACGGACGGCACCCGCTACACCCACCCGAACGAGGCGGAGATCGGCAGGCGCTTCCTCGGCCACATCGAGCCGGCGCTGCGGGGCGAGACGTTCACCGAGACCTACACCGGCACGCTGGGCGCCTCCAAGCGGGCGGTGACGCCCGTCATGGCGGACGGCAGGGTGCGGGCGCTGGTCAGCGCCGGGATCACGATCGACAGGATCAGCGCCAGGCTGCGCGGCCAGCTCGCCTGGGGCGGCCTGATCGTGGCGCTGGCGCTCGGCCTGGGCGCCGCGGGCACCTGGCTGGTCACCGTACGGCTGCGCCGCCAGACGCACGGCCTGGGGCCGGTCGAGCTGGGCCGCATCCACGACCACCACGACGCGGTGCTGCACGCCGTCAGGGAGGGGCTGCTGCTGATCGGCAGGGACGGCACGCTGACGCTGTGCAACGACGCCGCGCGCCTGCTGCTCGGCCTGCCCGCCGACGCCGAGGGCCGTCACGTGCGGGAGCTGGGCCTGCGGGAGGTGCCGACCGCCGGCGAGGAGCGGATCCACCTGGCCGGTGACCGGGTCCTGGCCGTCAACAGCGCCGCCAGCAGGCTCGGCACGGTCGTCACCGTACGCGACCACACCGAGCTGCAGGCGCTGACCGGCCAGCTCGACGCCGAGCGCGGCTTCGCCGAGTCGCTGCGCTCGGCCGCGCACGAGGCGGCCAACCGGCTGCACACGGTCATCACGCTGGTGGAGCTGGGCCGTACCGAGCAGGCGGTGGCGCTGGGCACGGCGGAGCTGCGGGCCGCGCAGGAGCTGACCGACCGCGTGGTGGGC
The DNA here is from genome assembly GCF_024172165.1 of Nonomuraea thailandensis. Taxonomy (GTDB): domain Bacteria; phylum Actinomycetota; class Actinomycetes; order Streptosporangiales; family Streptosporangiaceae; genus Nonomuraea; species Nonomuraea thailandensis. The sequence continues at coordinate 5,821,607 of NZ_JAMZEB010000002.1, forward strand.
GCGGTGCGCGAGCCGGTGCTGGCGGCGCTGCTGCTGGGCAAGAGCGCGGAGGCGGCCGAGCGCGGCTCCGAGCTGGTGATCACCCAGGACAGCGAGCTGGACGACCTGGGCCTGGACGCCCGCGAGCTGGTCACGATCGTGGGCAACCTGATCGACAACGCCATCGACGCGGCCTCCCGGGTGGAGGTGCACCTGAGCGCCGGCGAGCGGCACGTGCTGATCAGGGTGTCCGACGACGGGCCGGGGCTGACCGGCACGGAGGCGTTCGAGAAGGGCTGGACCACCAAGGGCGACGGCCGCGGGCTCGGCCTGGCCCTGGTCGGTCAGGCGGTGCGGCGGCTGGGCGGCACGATCGAGGCCAAGGGCTCGACGTTCACGGTGAGGCTGCCGACGTCATGATCTCCGTGCTGGTGGTCGAGGACGAGGAGATCACCGCCGAGGCCAACCGCATCTTCGTCGAGCGGGTGCCCGGCTTCGAGGTGGCGGGCGTGGCCAGGTCGGGCGCGGAGGCGCTGCGCTTCCTGCGCCGGCGGCCCGTGGACCTCATCCTGCTCGACCTGTACCTGCCCGACATGCACGGCCTGGACGTGTGCCGCGCGGTGCGGGCGGGCGGCCTCATGTGCGACGTGATCGCGGTCACCTCCGCTCGCGATCTGGCCATGGTCCGTTCAGCGGTGTCGCTGGGAGTCTCCCAGTACCTGCTCAAGCCGTTCACGTTCGCGACACTGGCGGAGAAGCTGTCGCGTTACGCCCGGTTCAAGGAGCAGGCGGGCCTGGCGGTCGGGCAGGGTGACGTGGACCGGGTGCTCGGCGCCCTGCGCGGTCCCTCGGAGCTGCCGAAAGGCATGGCACGCGACACCCTGGACACCGTGGCCTCGCAGTTGCGCGCGCACCCGGAAGGGATGGGCGCGCAGGCCGTGGCGGATGCGATCGGAGTGTCTCGCGTGACGGCTCGCAGATACCTGGAATACCTGGTCGAGGTGGGTGTGGCGGCCCGCATCCCGCAGTACGGCGGGGTGGGCCGGCCAGAGTTGCTCTACCGGATCCCCATGGAAAGTTAATGGTGGTGACGCTGGCCGTTCAATCCGGCCCTCTAGCTTCTGGGTGCAATCCGATGCACTGAGGAGACACACCTTGCGAGTCCTGGCCGTTGTTCCCGCCCGCGGAGGTTCGGCGGGCGTACCCCTGAAGAACCTCGCCCTGGTCGGGGGCGTCCCGTTGGTCACCCGGGCGGTGCGGGCCTGCCTGCGCGCCGAGCTGGTGGACCAGGTCGTGGTCAGCACCGACCACGACGGGATCGCCGAGACCGCCAGGGAGGCGGGCGCGATCGTGGTGGAGCGCCCGGCGGAGCTGAGCGGCGCCACCGCCTCCAGCGAGTCGGCGGTGCTGCACGCGCTCGACGCCCTCGGCGAGGAGCCCGAGGTCGTCGTGCTGGTGCAGGCCACCAGCGCGTTCATCGACCCCGATGACCTGTCCGCGGCGGTGCGCAAGGTGCTCGACGGCGAGGCCGACTCGGTCGTGTCCGGGCTGCCCACGCACGAGTTCCTCTGGACGGCCACGGGCGGCGGTGTCAACCACGACCCGGCCGTCCGGCAGCGCCGGCAGGACCGCGCGCCCGAGTTCCGCGAGAACGGCGCCTTCTACGTCATGCGCACCGCGGGCCTGCGCGAGCACGGCCACCGCTTCTTCGGCGAGATCGCCGTCCAGCCGGTGCCCGCCCAGCACGCCATCGAGATCGACAACCCGGAGGACCTGGAGCTCGTGCGAGCACTCGCCCCGTTCATCGACCAGCCCGAGCCGATCGACGTGGACGCCGTCATCACCGACTTCGACGGCGTGCACACCGACGACCGCGCCTACGTCGACTCCGACGGCCGCGAGATGGTGCTGGTCAGCCGCTCCGACGGGATGGGCGTCTCGCTGCTGAAGCGCTCCGGCGTCAAGGTCCTGATCATGTCCACCGAGCAGAACCCGGTCGTGGCGGCCCGCGCCCGCAAGCTCGGCGTGCCCGTGCTGCAGGGCCTGGCCGACAAGCGGACCGTGCTGCGCGACTGGCTGCGCATCGAGAGCCTCGACCCGGCCCGCGTCGCCTACGTCGGCAACGACGTCAACGACCTGGGCCCGATGGGCGAGGTCGGCTGGCCCGTCGCCACCCCTGAGGCCCACCCGCGCGTGCGCGCCGCCGCCCGCGTGGTGCTGACCGCCGCCGGCGGGGCCGGCGCGGTGCGCGAGCTGTGCGACCGCGTCGTGGCCGCCCGGCCGGAGCCCGAGCCGGCTCCCGTGGCGGTGCGCACCCGGCCGCAGTTCGCCCCGGTGGCGATCGGCGACGTGCTGGTCGGCGACGGCGAGCCGGTGTACGTCATCGGCGAGATCGGCATCAACCACAACGGCGACATCGACCTGGCCAGGCAGCTCATCGACGTGGCCGCCGAGGCCGGCTGCCAGGCGGTCAAGTTCCAGAAGCGCACCCCCGCGATCTGCGTGCCCGAGGAGCAGAAGGGCCAGATCCGGCAGACGCCGTGGGGCGAGATGACGTACCTGGAGTACAAGGAGCGCACCGAGTTCGGCCGCGACGAGTACACGCAGATCGCCAAGTACTGCGACGAGCGCGGGCTGCACTGGTTCGCCTCGCCGTGGGACGTGCCGTCGGTGGAGTTCCTGGAGGACATGAACGTCCTGGTGCACAAGGTGGCCTCGGCCAGCGTGGCCGACCACGAGATGCTGCGCGCCCTGGCCGCGACCGGCAAGCCGATCATCCTGTCGACCGGCATGTCGACGCTGTCGGAGATCGACGCCGCCGTGGAGATCCTCGGCACCGACAAGCTGATCATGATGCACGCCACGTCCACGTACCCGCTGCCTCCGGAGGAGGCGAACCTGCGGACGATCACCACGCTCAAGGAGCGCTACGGCGTCCCCGTCGGCTACTCCGGCCACGAGCGCGGCCTGCAGATCTCGCTGGCCGCGGTCACGCTCGGCGCGGTCTGCGTGGAGCGGCACATCACCCTCGACCGCACCATGTGGGGCTCCGACCACGCCGCCTCGCTGGAGCCGTCTGGCCTCGAGCACCTGGTCCGCGACATCCGCATCATCGAGCAGGCCCTGGGTGACGGCGTCAAGCGGGTCTTCCCCGGTGAGGAGGCTCCGAAGGCCCGCCTGCGCCGGGTGACCGTCTGACCGTACGCATCAGGAAGAATCGACAACATTGATCACGCTCTCGGTCGTCGTGCCCATCCGGGACGGCGAGCGCTTCATCGCCGACGCGCTCTCCTCGCTGTCCCGCAACGCGCGCGGCGACTTCGAGTTCATCATCGTGAACGACGGGTCCGTGGACGCCACGGGCGACATCATCGACGACTTCATCGGTGAGCTGCCCGGGCTGGTCGTGATCCGCAACCCCGCGCCGGTGGGGCTGGCGGACGCGCGCAACACGGGCCTGTCGGCCGCGACCGGCCGGTACGTCACGTTCATGGACGGCGACGACTGGCTGGCGCCCGGCTACCTGGCACGGCTCGTCGAGGCGATCGACGGGCTCGGCTGCGACTTCGTACGCGTCGACCACGTGCAGGTGGAGGGCCGTAAACGGGTCGTGCACCGTGCCCCGCTGGCGCGGAGGGGCACGGTGCTCGCCCCCCGCGACGCCATCCTGCCGGCCGGCGTGCGCACCATGGTGGACTACCCGTACGCCTGGGCCGGCGTCTACAGGCGCTCCCTGGGCGACCTGCTGCACTTCCCCGGCTCCCTGCACACCGCCGAGGACCGGCCGTGGATCTGGCGGCTGCACCGGGAGGCCGCCACGTTCGCGGTGGCGTCGCTGGCCGGGGTGTTCTACCGGCGCATGGTGTCGGGGTCGCTGACCCAGGTGGGCGACGAGCGCCAGCTCCACTTCTTCGACGCGTTCGAGCTGGTCTTCAAGGACCTGGAGCCGGAGTTCCTGCCCAAGGCCGCGCGGAACTTCTGCGCGCTGCTCGCCCACCACCTGGAGATCGGCGACCGGCTCACGCCGGCGTTGCGCGCCCGCTTCTGCGAGCGCGGCGCGCAGATGGTGCGGGCGCTGCCGCCGGAGCTGGTGGCCGAGTCGGTGTCGCGGATGTCCGTGGAACGCGAGGCCACCCTGCGGGCCCTGGTGCCCGACCTGCCCCCCAGCCCGCACGTCCGGGTCCGCCGCGACCGGGAGGAGTCCTAAAGGTGAAGGTCTTCTACGCCTCGACGCTGTTCGGGGCGATGTCGCTGGCGGCCGCCATCGACGAGGGCCGCTTCGGCGACGGCCGCCGCGTCCTGATCGTCTCGAACAACGCGGCCATCCCCGAGGTGGCGACCCCGCTGGACAGGACGCCAGGCTTCGCCGCGCTGCGCTCCCGCTTCGAGGAGGTGCACTCGTGGAACGAGCTGATCGCGCCGCTGCACCCCTCCGACTGGCGGGCCCGCGTCATCGAGGTGCCGATGATGGAGCGCCTGATCCGCTCCCACTGGGGCCTGGACGGGGCCGAGGAACTGGTGCTGGAGTCGATCGCGGTGCCGCCGGCGCGCACGATCGCGGGCCTGGTGCGCGACTGCCCGATCTCGGTCTACTCCGACGGGCTGATGAGCTACGGCCCGACCCGCGACCCGCTGCCCGCGGAGATCTTCCGCCGCATCGAGCGGCTGATCCACCTCGACCTGGTGCCGGGGCTGAAGCCGCTGCTGCTCAGCGAGTACGGCGTCGCCCCCGAGATCCTGCCCGACGAGCGATTCCTGTCGATCGTGCACGAGGTCACCGCGACGGCGCCCGACATGATGGCCGGGCAGGCGATCATCCTCGGCCAGTACCTGTCGGCGCTGGAGCTGCTCACGCCGGAGGAGGAGGCCGGGCTGCACGAGACCATGCTGAAGGCCCTGGTCGCCCGCGGCCACACCGACGTCGTGTTCAAGCCGCACCCGGCCGCCGGCCGCCGGCACGCCCAGCTCCTGCGCGCCGCCGCCGATCCCTTAGGGGTGCGGCTGTCGGTGGCCGGGGAGAGCGTGCCCGCCGAGGTGTGCTTCGCGGCACTGCGGCCCGAGCTGGTGGTGGGCTGCTTCTCCACGGGGCTGGTGACCGCGCAGCGCTACTTCGGGCTGCAGGTGGCCTCCTACGGCACGGACCTGGTGCTGGAGCGGCTGGCCCCGTACGAGAACAGCAACCGCATCCCCGCCACCATCGTCGACGCCATGCTCCCGAGGCTGTCGGCGCAGGGGCACATCGAGCGCCCGCCGGTCACGGACCTGCAGGCGCTCGTGCGGTCCGTCGGCTACTGCATGCAGGCCGAGACCTATCCCGGCCTGCGGCCGGACCGCATCGACTTCGACCGGCGCTACTTCAAGCGCAAGCGCCTGGAGACGCTGGGCTTCGCGGAGAAGCCCAGCACGCTCTCCAGGATCCGCAAGAAGATCAGGTCAGCGATCTGAGGTAGCGGCGCATGCGGCGCTTGGCCCGGTAGCCCACCCGCAACATCTTGGGCGGCACCTCCACACGGAGCCGGGCCCGGCGCCGCCCCGCCGCGTGCTCCGGCCCGTCGAGCAGCGACCTGGCGGGCACGCGCGGCCGGGAGATGACCAGCCCGCTCAGCAGCCCCGCCCAGTCGTTGCGCTCGGCCGGATGGAAGTAGTTGGCCGCGCACCAGGCTCCGGCGGCGTCGCGGAACTCGCCCGCCGCCAGCTCCTCCAGCGTGCCCAGCAGGTCGCTGCCCTCGAACACCAGGTTGATCATCTCGGCGCTCACGCCGAAGTCGCGCAGCACCAGCGACGGCACGCCCATCGCGATGGCCTCCAGGGCCGCCGTCGAGCTCACCGTGACGAATCCGGCGGCCCGCTGGAGCTGGTCCTGCATCGAGCCGGCTTCGAAAGCCAGCCGTCCCGGCTCGCCCAGCTCCCGCCACAGCCGCTGGTAGTGGAAGCGCTCGTTGTGGGTCTGCCGCTCGTCCTCCAGCGCGCGCAGCTTGACCACCACGTCGAGGTCGGGGCGGCGCCCGGCCAGCTCGGCCAGCGACAGCAGGATGCGCTCGCGCTCCTCCCGCCCCCGCGGCACCTTGGCCTGCGTGGCGAACACCACCCGGTTGCCGCCCCGCGCGCTCGGCTCCGGCCGCAGGAACGGCAGCCGGGCCAGGCCGACCGCGCCTCCCCCGCCGAGCCTGGCGGCGATCTCGGAGAACTCCGCCACCTCCCGCTCGCTGTGCACCACGAACAGGTCGCAGCCGCTGCGGAACAACCACGCCTTCTCCGTGGCCGGCACCGAGATGCCGGGCAGCCCGCTGACGAACACCGGCCGCGGCCGCAGGTCGTTCAGCACCTCGGCCACCAGCACGTCCACCACGGGGCCCGTGCAGGCCACGAGGATCACGTCGGGCCTGGTCCGCTCGGCCAGCCGCCGCACGGATCGCGCCGACAACACCGGCGGCGGCGCGCCCGCGCTGCCGTTCACCGCGGCGGCGATCTGCTCCGGCGAGGGGGCGATCGGCGTGCGCACCACGACCAGCTCCGTCACACAGCCCGGAGGCAGGTCACCGAGCAGGCAGGCCGCCCATTTCAGATACGAGTCGGAGTCGGCGACCGCCAACACTTTCAACTGGACACTCCGGTCAAATGCGATCGCAGGGCGGGGGCCGCCCTGCTGGTCCACCAGTCATCTGGAACGTCCACGGGCTCGACGGCGACACCGCGCGGGCTGAGCAGCACCCGCAGCGAGGTGATCGCGGTCGAGGGAAGGCTGAGCACGCGCTGGCCCGGGTCCAGGCCGCGCAGCGTCAGCTCGGCGGGCGCGCCTGCGTCGTGGACGGTGATGCCGGGGCGCTCCCGGATCAGGGCGACGTCCACGGGGTCCTCGCGGCGGTGCGGGTAGTAGGCCAGCGGCTCGCGCGCGGCCAGGTCGGTCAGCCAGCGCAGGTAGTGGTCGCGGTGCACGAGGCCGTTGCGCACGAGGGAGGTGCCGAGCACGACCGTGCGCTCGGCCGGGCTCTCGGTGCTGGGCGGCTGGGCCCGCAGCCAGGCGAAGTCGTGGCGGACGAGGTCGACGCCCGCCTGGCGGACGGCCTGCGCCAGCTTGTCGTCCACGTTCAGGGCGGTGAAGACCGACACCTTGCTCAGGCGCAGCCGCAGCGCGGCCGCCACGCCGAGGGCGGCGCGCAGCCTGGTGGGCTCGGCGCGGGCGCGCAGCAGCGGCCGGTACGGGCCGGCGGCGAGCAGTTCGAGCAGCCGCAGCGTCGCCAGCCCGTCGTCCACGATGACGATGCGGCCCGGCCGGGAGGTGAGCCAGCGCAGCTGCACCTTGCCGGAGAAGGCGTCCCCGACGGCCTGCACGCGCCTGGGCATGCGCTCGCGCGGCTCGGCCAGCACCAGCCCGTCGGGCAGCCCCAGGGAGCGCAGCTCGCGGCGCGTGGCCTTCAGCGGCCGCAGGCCCGCCCGCGGCACGACAGCCGTCTCGGGGCCGAGAAGCCCGGCGTGGTGGGCCTCGACGGCGCACAGCATCTGGAGCGGGGACTCCACCCAGGCCGACGCCTGCTCGACCACTCGTTGCCCTCCCAGCGGGGTGATGGCGCGTTAACGACCGCTTCAAGCTAGCCCCACCGCCTTAAGCCCTCAGAAACGCGGCGTGAACAATGGAGGGTATGAATTCGCTCATGCTCAACACCGACGGCGTGCAGATCCCGCAGCTCGGGTACGGCGTCTGGCAGGTCCCGGCCGAAGAGGCCGAGCAGGCGGTCGCCACCGCGCTCCAGGCCGGCTACCGGCACGTCGACACCGCCGCCGCCTACGGCAACGAGGAGGGCGTGGGGCGGGCCGTGCGCGGCAGCGGCCTGCCGCGCGAGAAGGTGTTCGTGACCACGAAGCTGTGGAACGGGGACCACGGCCGCACCGAGGCCGCCTTCGACGAGAGCCTCGCCAGGCTGGGCCTGGACCACCTGGATCTGTTCCTGATCCACTGGCCGGTGCCGCAGCAGGACAAGTACGTGCAGGCGTGGAAGGCGATGGAGAAGATCTACCGTGACGGCCGGGTCAGGGCCATCGGGGTCTCCAACTTCACGGTGGACACGCTCACCCGGCTCATGGACGAGACCGGCATCACGCCCTCCATCAACCAGATCGAGCTCCACCCGTACCTGCAGCAGCGCGAGATGCGGGCCTTCCACGAGGCCAACGGCATCCTCACCGAGGCCTGGAGCCCGCTGGGGCAGGGCAAGGGGCTGCTGTCGGACCCGGCGCTGTCGGTGCTGTCGGAGAAGTACGGCAGGACGCCCGCGCAGATCGTGCTGCGCTGGCATCTGCAGCTCGGGAACGTGGTGATCCCGAAGTCCGTCACGCCCGCGCGCATCAAGGAGAACATCGGCGTGTTCGATTTCATCCTCGACAGCGAGGACATGTCGGCCATCGGCGCCATGAACAGGGGGGAGCGTCTCGGGCCGGATCCCGACACGTTCAACCTGACGTAAGTGACCGGCGTGACTTTTGTGACGCCACGCCATTGATGACATATCCCCCCATAACCCTTTCTTTACCTCCCCTATAACATCTCCGCGTGCGAGATTTCACTTGGGGAATTGCGGCGACCGGCGGCATCGCGCGTACGGTCGGGGCCGCCATCGCGGCCGAGCCCGGCATGCGCGTGGCAGCCGTCGGATCGCGGAACCTGGCCAGGGCCCAGGCCCTGGCCGCCGCGCTGGAGGCGGAGTCGGCGTACGGCTCCTACGAGCGGCTGTGCGCCGACCCGGGGGTGGACGCCATCTACGTGGCCACCCCGCACGCGCAGCACCTGCAGGTCGCCGAGATGGCCATCGCCGCAGGTAAAGCCGTGCTCTGCGAGAAGCCGCTGGCGGCCACCGTGGACGACGCGGAGAAGATGGTGCGCCTGGCGCGCGAGGCGGGCGTGTTCCTGATGGAAGCCATGTGGATGCGGTTCAACCCGCTCGTCCAGCGCCTCGCGGCCGATCCGCGCTTCGGCGAGCTCCGCTCGGTGCAGGCCACGTTCGGCTTCGCGGCGCCCTACGACCCGGCCCACCGGCTGTGGGCTCCGGAGCTGGGCGGCGGGGCCCTGCTGGACCTGGGGATCTACCCGTTCGGGCTGGCCCAGCTGCTCCTGGGCATGCCCTCTGACCTGCGCATCACCGGATCCCTGGCCCCGAGCGGGGTGGATGCGGAGGCGGCCGGCGTATTGCTCTACCCCGGTGGCCGACACGCTCTCGTGGCGGCCTCATTGCTCGGGAATTACCCGAACACGGCCTGTGTTGTAGGTAGTCAGATGCGGGCGGACCTCCAGGCTCCGTTCTGGGCTCCGCAGCGGATCGTTCTCACCGGGCCCTCCATGGAGCCGGAAGAGCATGTGCTCGATCCGGCGGACAACGGATACGCCGGAGAGCTTCGCGAAGTCCGCGCCGCCACGGCCGAAGGCAGGACCGAATCCTCGATCATGCCTCTTGACGAATCCCTTGCCATGCTGGGGCTTCTGGCCGACGCTCGCAGGCAGATTGCCTAGCTGAGCTTTTATGGATTTGTAATCCTCTTGCCTCATGTATTACCTTATGGGGCATCTTGAGGCATACGCCCGGTTTGTCCGGCTATGTCAGACCATCGCACGAAACATCGCAGGATCGTCCTGCGACCGCTGAATCCGCCTCAGGGCGGAACCGGGGACCCATGTCTTTGGGGCGAATCGGCACTCCGGTGCCGTAGGGCAGCTTCCACGCCCGAGCCCGTCAGCTAACCCGGTAAGCGGCATGGAAGCAAGGAGCACCTCCCTCGATGGCCAAGCACCGTCTTACCGCTGTCTCGAAGACCAACATCGCCCGCGCCGCCCTCGGCGCCACCGTCATCGCCTCGGCCCTCGGCGTCAACGCCATGACCGCCAGCGCCGACACCGCCACGGGCGTCGCCGCGGCCACCGCCGCCAGGCACCCGGACGCCGCCATCGCCGCCCACAAGGCCGGCGCGGCGGACGACCGCACCGAGACCAAGATCAACGTTACCGCTGACCAGGTCCTGGCCCTGGCCAAGGCCCAGGTCGGCACCTCCGAGAACGCCTACGGCGGCGGCACCAAGTTCCAGCAGTGGTACGCCGCTTCCCAGCGCGCCGGCGAGACCGTCGCCCGCGACGGCGGCAACCGCGCCGCGTACCTGAACGCCGCCTGGTGCTCGATGTTCGTCTCCTGGGTCGGCGAGCAGACCGGCGCCCGCCCGCAGGTCGGCTGGGACGCCTACACCGTCGCCCACGCCAAGTGGTTCGCCGCCAACGACCGCTGGGGCACCGCCGCCAAGCCCGGCGCCGTCGTGTTCTTCGCCTGGGACGGCGGCAAGAGCCTGAGCGACATCCAGCACGTCGGGTTCGTCGTGAAGGACAACCAGAACGGCACCATCTCGACGATCGAGGGCAACACCGGCAACGGCAAGGTCGAAGAGCGCATCCGTCCGAAGTCGCAGGTCGTCGGCTACGGCTACCCGCAGTACGCCTCCTGACGGAACGTTCCAGGCCGGGAGCCCGCTCTCTGCCTTCCATGTGACGCGACGAGCGCGCGTCCCCACCCCGGGGACGCGCGCTCGTCGCGTTCCCGGGTGCTGCCGGACCGGCTCGCTACCTTGCCCAGGTCCGGTCGAGGAAGGCGGCGATGAGCGGCGCGATCTCCGGCAGGTGCGTCTCCAGCGCGAAGTGCCCGGTGGGGAACACGTGGAGCTCGGCGCCGGGCAGGTCCCGCAGGTAGGCGCGGGCGCCGGGCTCGGGGAAGAACGGGTCGTCGCCGCCCCACGTGATGAGCGCCGGCGGGGTGTGGGCGCGCAGCCAGGCCTGCCAGCGCTCGTACCGCTCCACGTTGGAGTGGTAGTCGAAGGCGAGCGCCACCTGGGCCTCCTTGCGCCCCGGCAGGTCGAGGAAGTGCTGGTCGAGGGTCCAGCCGTCCGGGGCGATCACGGCAGGGTCGGGGACGCCGGTCTCGTACTGGCCGCGGGTGCCGTCCAGGGTGAGCAGGTCGCGGATCGTCCGCTCGGCGCCCGGCGTCCACGGGCGGAGCGCGACGAAGTCGCGGGCGCCGCCGGACAGGCCCTCGGTGTAGGCGTTGCCGTTCTGGATCACGAGCCCGGCGATCCACTCCGGGTGCCGCTCGGCCAGCCGGAAGCCGACCGGCGCGCCGAAGTCGAACACGTACATCACGAAGCGCGTCAGCCCGAGCCGCCGCACGAACCCTTCGGTGACGTCGGCGAGCCGGTCGAAGGTGTACGTGAAGCCGGGCGGCGCCTGCGTGTGGCCGAAGCCGGGATAGTCCGGGGCGATCAGCCGGTAGCGGGCGCCGAGGACGTCCATGAGGCGGCGGAACTGGTGCGAGGCGGACGGGAAGCCGTGCAGGAGCAGCAGCACGGGGGCGTCGGCGCGGCCGGGGTGCGACTCGCGGTAGAAGACGCGGACGCCGTCCACGTCAAGGTGGCGGTGGCTGATGCGGGCGATCTCGGGAAGCATTCCTAATTCCTTCTGACGTAGGTGATGCATTAGGTATAGCGGGCGAGCTTCTAATGGGTCAACCGGGAGCTGTAGCATTAGAGACATGAGTGAGCTCGGTCCGCTGACCGGGGAGCCGCTGGCTCTGGACCTGGTCAACACCCGGACGGCCAGTGGCGACCTGCTGACCACGCCCGAGGACCTGCGGGCCTGGCTACGGCTCCAGGCCGGCCGGATCTCCCTGCCGGGGGAGCTGACCGAGGCCGACGTGGCCGCCGTGCGGCGGGTCCGCGAGCACGTCGCGCGCGCCCTCGACCGCGTCCGGCGCGGCACCGGGCCGCCGGCGGACGATCTCGCGGCGCTCAACCGGGCCCAGCGTGCCGCGCCCGCCATCACCGAGCTGTCCTGGGACGGGCAGGCCGTCACCGCGGCCCGCCGGCGGGTCAGCGGCTCGGCCGGGGAGCGGCTGGCGGCGTGGCTGGCCGAGGCCGCCGCCGAACTGCTGGCCGATCCGGCCGTCGCCCTGGTGCGTGAGTGCGAGGCGGACGACTGCGTGATGGTGTTCCTGCCCGCGCATCCGCGCCGCCGCTGGTGCTCGGCCGCGCGGTGCGGGAACCGGGTCCGCGTCGCCCGCCACTACCGGCGCCACAAGCCGCCCGCCTGACGACCGCCCATGCGGCCCCGCTCAGACGCCCGCACAGGCGGCCATGCTCACGTGGCCGCTCAGGCGGCCATGCTCACGTGCCCGCTCAGGTGGTGAAGGCGTCGCGCTGGATGGCGTACAGGTCGGCGTACGGGCCGGGGCGGGCGACGAGGCCGGCGTGGGTGCCCTGCTGGACGATGCGGCCGGAGTCGAGGACGACGATCAGGTCCGCCGTCCGCACCGTCGGGAAGCGGTGGGTGATCAGGAGGGTGACGGCGCCGGGGTGGCGGCGGGCGGCCTCGGCGTAGCGGGCGAAGACGGCGCTCTCCGCCGGCGCGTCGAGCGAGGCCGTCGGCTCGTCCAGGACGAGGAGGAGCGGGGAGCGGCGCATCGAGGCGCGCGCCAGGGCGAGCTGCTGCCACTGGCCGCCCGACAGGCGGTGGCCGCGTGCGAACGTGTCGCCCAGCTCGGTGGCCAGACCCCCGGGCAGGGCCTCGACCAGGCCGGTGGCGCCCGCCCGGGCCAGGGCCGCCGCCACGGCGCCACGGTCGTCGAGACGGGGCAGGTCGCCCACGCCGACCGTCTCGGCGGCGGTCAGCTCGAAGCGCGCCAGGTCCTGGAAGACGGCGCTGACGCGCCGCCGCCAAGCCTGAGGGGCCAGGACGTGGAGGGGGACGTCGTCCGCCCGGATCTCACCCCGATCCGGCCGGTAGAGGGCGCACAGGAGCTTGGCCAGGGTGGTCTTGCCCGAGCCGTGCGCGCCGACCAGCGCGACCGTGGCGCCGGCGGGCAGGTGCAGGTCGAGCTCGTGCAGGACCTGGCGGCCGGTGCCTGGGTAGGTGAACGACACCTGGCGCAGGGTGATGCCGCCGGTCAGCCGCTCGGGCGGGCTGTGGGTACGCGATCCGGCACGGTCGGGCGAGAACGACGCGTTCTGCCCACCGAGGCCGGGCGAGGAGGACGCGTAGGCGCGGAGCCAGGCCAGGCGGGCGGCGGCGCGCAGGCCGGCGGCGACCGAGCCGGCGTGGAAGGCGAGCCGCGACGCCTGCGTGACGAACTGCACGCCGACCGTGGCCACCAGCACGAGGTCCCCCGCCGTGGCCGCCCCCTGCCCCGCCAGCCAGGCGGTGTGGCCGAGCGCGCCGGCGTACCCGGCCAGGAACGTGGCCGAGCCGGCGAACGTGAGCAGCCCCGCCCGGATCCCGGCCCGCGCCCGCACGGCCGACACCTCCTCCCAGCGCCGCGCGGCCATCCCGTCCAGGGCGGGCGCGGCCCCGCTGAGGCGCACCTCCTTGGCGGGCTCCGCACCCGTGACCGTCTCGGACAACTGCTGCTCCAGCCGCGCGGTCTCGGCGGTGCGTTCGGCGGCGGCGTCGAGCCGGCGGGCGGCGCGGCCCCGTACGAGCAGCGACGGCAGGGCGGCGCCCCCGAGCAGGAGCGGCAGCAGCGGATGCACGGCGGCCATCAGCGCCACGCCGAGCCCGATCTGCACCACGTGCTCCCCCACCAGCGCCAGCGCCCACACCGTGAAGTAGAGCTGCAGGCTCTCCTCGCGCAGGGTCTGCAACCGGTCGAGGCAGGCCGGCCGCTCCAGGTGCTCGATCGTGGGGATGCCGGAGGTGAGGGTGAGGATCTCCTCCTGGACGGCCACGCCCATCCGCTCGGCCAGCTCCTGCATCAGCGCCAGCTCGGCCCGCCCCAGCGCGACGCCCGCCGCCAGCGCGCCTCCCGCCGCCAGCGCCCACAGCGCGGCCGGCGCCGGACGGCCGGCGGTGGCGGCGTCGGTCAGCTCGCGCAGGAAGACCCCCACCAGGCCGTGGCCGACCGCGCCCGTCAGGAGGAACGCGACCAGGACGAGCCCGGCCCTCCGGTCCGTCCGCCAGGCCAGGACCAGGAGGGTGCGGAGGGTGCCCCACGCGCCGGTCACCGATCGTCCCTGGTGATCAGGTCCGCCTGGAGGCGGTACCAGCGCGCGTAGTGCCCGCCCGCGCCCATCAGCTCGGCGTGACTGCCCTGCTCGGTGATCGCCCCGCCCTCCAGGACCACGATCCGGTCGGCCCGCCGGACGGTGGCGAAGCGGTGCGAGATGAGCACCAGGGTGCGCCCCCGGGTGCCGTCCAGGAGCCGTTCGAAGACCTCCCGCTCGGCGCGGGCGTCCAGGTGGGCGGTGGGCTCGTCCACGATCAGGGCTCGGTGGCGGCCGGCGTTCAGGGCGTACACGGCGCGCGCCAGGGCGACCTTCTGCCATTGGCCGCCCGACAGGTCGTGTCCGCCGGTGAAGGCGCGCGACAGCGGCGTGCCGAGACCCTGCGGAAGGACGTCCAGCAGGTCGAGGGCGCCGACCGCCTCCAGCGCCGCCAGGACGTCGGCGTCCGTCCCCTCGAATGCCGGATCCCCGAGCCGGACGTTGTCACGCAGCGGGAGGGGGTGACGCACGAAGTCCTGGAACACCACGGCCGCCGGGCACGTGGCGGCGGTGCCGCGCTGCGGGGTGTAGAGGCCGGTGAGCAGCTTGACCAGGGTGGTCTTGCCCGCGCCGTTGCGGCCGACGATCGCCAGCCGCTCCCCCTGCCGCACCCGCAGGTCGAGACCGTCCAGGACGGGAGCCGCGGCGTGAGGGTAGGCGAAGGTCACGCCGGTGAGCTCGATGCCACCGGTCCCGGAGGGCCGCGGAGCGGGCACCGGCTCCAGCAGGCGGGTGACGGCACGGAACGGCTCGGCGCCGTGGGCGAGGTCGAACATGTGGTGGCCGCCCGCCCCGTACGCGAAGACCAGCAGCGCGGCCACCACGCACTGCGCCAGCGCGCCCGCCTCCAGCCGCCCCGCCCCGGCCTGCCACGCCGGCACGGCGAACGTGCCGCACGCGGCGACCGCCTGCACCCCCAGCACCCACCCATACCCGCGGACCACGGCCCGCCGCCCGCGCGCCTGCGGGGCGAGGTACGCGCGCATCGCCGCCACGTAACGCCCGACGAAGAACGACTCCAGCCCGAAGACGCGGATCTCCTTGGCGGCGCCGCCCGGGCCGCCGGCCACCCCGGCCAGATAGTCGGCCCGCCGCCGGCGCCGCGCCTGATCGGGGCTGTCGGCCAGCGCCTCCACTCCCCCGGGGCCGACCAGCATGGCCTCGATGCGCCGGTTCTGGGCCACGGCGAGCATGAGCGCGGCGGCTCCCAGCCACCACACGTGCACCGACAGCACCACCGCCCCCAGCGCCGCCGAGGCCAGCCGGCATAGCTCGCCGGCCGCGGCCACCGCCGCCGCCCCCGCCGTCCGGCCGCGGTGCCCGTGCAGGGCCAGCCGCACGTCCGCCTGCACCTGCGGGCTCTCCAGGCGCTCCAGCGGCAGGGCGGCCGTCGCGGCGCGGACGCGCGCACGCAGCACCCCGTCGACGCGGCGGGCCACCGCGGCCGCGGCCGGTTCGCGCAACGCCGCGCAGAGCTCCTGCGCGAGCAGCAGCCCCAGCAGCCCGGCCAGCGCGGCGAGCCCGCCGCCGGAGGCCAGCAGGCCGAGCGGAACGGTGCTCAGCGGCCCCAGCACCGCCGCCCCCGCCGCGAGCCCCGCGAACGGCACCGCCCGCCGCGCCCCGGCGAGCGGCAGCAATGCCATCAATCCAATGTGACCACATCGGTCTGCCATGCACGCGACCGTAACCCGGCCCCGCCCGACCGGTCAAACCAATGAGGTCACATCGAAAAGAACGCGGCCAGTGCCGAGGCCACCCCCTCCGGGTCGTTCTCCATGGGGATGTGGCCCGCCCCCGGGATGCGCACGAGCCGCGTGTTCGGCATCTCCGCGGCGAACCGCTCGGCGTGACGCACCTCCTGGAAGGTGTCCGCCTCCCCCCACACCAGCAGCTTCGGCGTCTCGTCGGCCCGCAGCGCGGGCACCAGGTCCAGGGTGTACCGGCCGTCGGCCGCGGCCGCGAGCGCCATCCAGGACCGGCAGACCCGCGGATCGTTCCAGGGGTCGAGGTAGCCGGCGACCTCCTGCTCGGAGGCCGGGCGGGCCAGCGCGGCGGTGACCGCCTGGCGCCGCGCGGCCAGCAGGTCCTCCACCGTCGTGCCGGCCACCACCGCCGGATCCCGGTACCGCGCCACCGCCGGCACCGGCCACGAGTCGTACGTCACCGCGTTCACCAGCGCCAGCCCGCGCACCTTCGCCACCCCGCCGGCCAGCAGGTGCTGGGCGATCCCGCCGCCGATGTCGTGGCCGGCCACGGCCAGCGGCCCGGCCTCCCCGATCGCCGCCGCGAAGCGGCCCACCCACGCCGCCAGCGCCGGAACCGTGGCCGTCTCCGCCGTCAGCTCACCCTCGGAGCGGCCCAGCCCCGGCAGGTCGACCGCGACCGGCCGCAGCCCCGCCGCGGCCAGCCGGTCGAGCACCGGCTCCCACACCCGGCTCCAGTACGTGCCGTGCAGCAGCAACACCACGGGACCCCGCTCGCCGGCCGTCAGATAGCTGGCCCGCCGCCCGTCAACCTCGATCGTCATGCGTGTGGACATGGCATAACGATGATGTTCTGCCAGCTGCCCGGTCAAATACCAATTAGGGTATGTCGGTATGACGTTAGCGCAGCTCAGAGTGCTGATCGCGGTCGCCGAGCAGGGCGGGTTCACCGCCGCGGCCGAGCTCGTGGGCATGTCCCAGCCCGCCGTCAGCCGCGCCGTCGCGAGCCTGGAGCGCGAGCTGGGCGCGGCCCTGTTCGTCCGCCACCGCGACGGCATCGCCCTCACCGAGGCCGGCCGCCGCGCGCTCGCCCGGGCCCGCGAGGCGCTGCGCCACTTCGACCTCATCCGCGCCGACGTGGCCGCCGCCAGCGGCCGGATCACCGGCGAGCTGCGCCTGGCCAGCCTTCCCAGCGCCACGGGCACGCTCGTCGCCCGGCTGCTGCGCGCCTTCACCGACCGCTACCCGCAGGTCAGGGTCCGCCTGTTCGAGGGCGTGGACGACGACGTCCGCGACTGGCTGCGGCGCGGCGCGGCCGAGGTCGGCGTCGTCACCCTCCCCGCCCCCGGCCTGCACACCGTGCACCTGAGCACGCACGACATGGTGAGCGCCCTGCCGGCCGGCGACCCGCTCGCCGCCAGGCCCGCCGTGCGCCTGTCCGACCTGGCCGGGCGGCCGTTCATCCTGACCACCGCCGGCTGCCGCCCGCTGATCACGGGAGCGGCCATGGCAGCGGGGGTGGCGCTGGACATCGCGTTCGAGGCGAGCGGGCCGGCCGCCATCCTGGAGATGGTGGGCGCGGGGCTCGGCGTCAGCATCGTGCCCGCGCTCGGCCTGCCCGCCGGCCTGCCCGGAGTGGTCACCCGGCCGCTGGAGCCGGGGATGACGCGGTCGCTGGCGCTGGCCGTCCCGTCGCTGGAGGACTGCGCGCCGACGGTGCGCGCCTTCCTGGACGAGCTGGCCGCCTTTACATCGTAGATTTATTGGTCGGCGCGGTGTCCGACCGGATGGGACAGGCGGGGTTGACGGGCGGCTGCTTCGGGGTCAGTCTCGATCTCAAACGGTCCAAAATCATCGTCTTGGGGGCAGACGAGTGGAGAACGGGCTTTGCATGACGATCTGACCCGTGTCGTCGTCATGGTGGAGGGGTCACTGCTTCAGGCCGTGGCGTTCGGGGCGCTCCTGCGCGAGATCTCCTCGGACCTGAGCGTGCTCACCGTGGTGCGCCGGCTCGACGAGTACCGCCGTGCCGTGGAGACGCGCGTCCCGGACATCGCGCTGCTCGATGTGCGTTCGCTGCACCCGATGCTGATCGGGGTGGTCCGGCGGCTGCGGGAGACGGTGCCGACGGTGAAGATCGTGCTGGTGGTGGGCGCCATCGACCCGGGCGGCGCGCGGGAGGTGATGCGGCTCGGGGTGAGCGGGCTCTTCTCGGCCGAGGCCGATCCGCGCGGCCTGTTACGCGGGCTCGAGGTGATCGGCGCCGGTGACGTCGTGATCGACGGGGTCGCCTCCGGCCTGGTCTTCCGCGAGCCCGGCGGGCCCGCTCCCGACCTGACCGCGCACGAGCTGCGGATCCTGCGGCTGGTCGCGCGGGGCATGCGCAACGACGAGATCGCCCGGCAGCTCGCGATCAGCCAGTCGACGCTGAAGCGCAACCTCAAGCCGATCCTGACCAAGCTGGACGCGACCGACAGGGCGGGCGCGCTGCTGGCGGCCGCCAAGGCCGGGCTCCTCTGACCGCGGGCCGCCCCGGCACGGGCGTGCCGGGGCGGCCCGCGGTTCAGCCCGGCTGGGTGCCCACCCGCACCCTGGCGTGCGCCTCGCCCGGGATCGGGCGCTGCACGCTGACCTGGATGTCGTACTCACCGACCATCGGCACCACCACCTCGGCCGCGTACCACCCCGCCTTTCCCGGCACCTCGGCCATCGTGATCGGCCCCGTGCGATGCGCCATCGGCATCGCGACCATGTCGGCGTACAGGGCCACGCTCGCCCGCCCGAGCGGGTCGTAGGTCCTGGTGCTGACCTGCGCCTCCACCTTGACCTTGAGATCGCCGAGATGGCGGGCCACGACATGGATGCCCGGCACGCCGGCCGGCGCGGGGGCGGTGGCGCTCGGCACCGCGCCGGCGGCGGGCGGGGCGGGGACCGGGTCCGTCACGACGAACGCCAGCGCCGTGATCAGCGTGGCAGCCGTCAGCCCCGACCCGGCGCCGACCAGGAAGCCGACGCGGAACGCGCGGGTCCGGGTCTGCCCGGCCGGATCCGGCCTGGCGGGCCGGGTCCGCTTCGTCGCCTTCGTCCTCGTCATCGCCATCGGACGCTCCTACTCTGCTCGCGATCGCATGCCGTTCACAGCCGCCGTCCCGCTGGCACCGGCGGTCCCGCTGGCGCCTGCCGCGCCGTTCGAAGCCGCCCTGGCGGGCGCCGTGCCGAACGGGTGGTCCGGCAGCTCGATGAGGTCCGGCTGCTTGGCGCCGAGGACGCGGAAGATGCCCCACTGCCCGCCCGTGAGGTGCCGGGCCAGCGTGCCCGAGCGGTAGAGGTAGTCGCCGGGAGTGCCGGCGGGCCCGCCCGCGCCGCCCGTCACGGCGGGATCGAGGTGGATGTTGTAGGCGACCCCGGGGTTGAACTGGCCCTGGAAGGCCGCGATCTGCGACTGCGGGTCGTCCGGGGAGCGCCGCCAGGTGTGCCCGTGCAGGGCGAAGCCCGTCGAGCGGGGGTCCCCGACCACCTGCGCCACGCGCAGCCGTACCGGGTCCCTGGGGTAGGCCCGGAACAGCGGCGTCGCCGGGTCGCCGTGCACCGTGCTGGAGAAGATCTTCGCCAGGTCCTGGTTCACGGCGTAGCGGTGGCTCCACGGCTCGTTGTTGTAGTTGACGGCGAACTCGCCCTGGTCCTCGGGGTCGTCGGCCTGGCGGCCAGGGGTGAGGGACAGGTCGAAGTTGTCGGGCACCGGCTGGTCGTCGGCGACGTTGCCGTTGGTGTCCTTGCGGAAGAGCGACAGGTCGCTGTTCATGAGGATCACGTGCTCGCGGAAGTCCTTGCCGTTCGGGTCCACGATCACGGCGTCCACGCCGCTCCTCAGGTCGGCTCCGGTCCTCGGGTCCTTGTACGTCGACCCCTTCGGCTCGATCACCAGCCCGCCGAAGAGGCCGTGGTGACCGTGGCCGAGCGGGTCGGCGTAGTCCTGCAGCACACCGAGGCCCGTCGCGCCGTCCTCCTCCGGCGCGTACCAGCGCAGCAGGCGCGACTGCCCCACGCCCACCAGCGTGTCCGGGGAGTTCCAGCCGACGTCGGATCCCGCACCCTGCACGTGGTAGTCGACCATGGCCGGTCGCAATCCCACCTTGGCGCTGACCGGCATCGGCTTGAAGCCGGGCACGTTGTGCTCGTTCCTGGGCGGCTGGTCCAGGCATCCCGGCAGCGTGAACCCGCCCTGCGACGGGTCGCGGAAGCCGAGCTGGCCGGGCTCCGTCCCCTCGAAGCAGTGGGGCTGCATCTTGGCCGGGTCGAGCTGGTTCTTCAGGGTCACCTCGACGCAGTCGCCGGCGTTGGCCCGGATGACGAGCGGCTCCGGCTTCCTGGTGCCGGCCTTGATCGCCGCCACGTCTTCTTCCAGCGCGTACATCGCGCCGTGCGGGTCGTGGTCACCGGCCTTGTTGTAGGTGATGTCGTGGTTGAAGGCGACCACGGTGTACCTCTTGACCGGCGCGGTGATCGTGCCGTCGGACGCCTGCGGGCAGGGGTTGTTCTCGCCGACGACCGGCAGCCTGGCCGCCTTCTCGTCCCGGGCGGCGGGCCCGGGATTGGCGCAGGGCGGCGGGTCGCTCCCGGGCAGGAGCTGGAGCCTGCCGGTGTAGGACTGGGCGCCGTTGCAGCCGCGCACCTCCAGGATGCCCCACGTGCCGAGGAACCAGTCGTCGGCGCCGCCGTAGTTGTAGAGGTAGGAGCGCACGAAGAACGGGTCCATCGGGCTGGGCAGCTCGTAGCCCATGTCCAGGCGCATCTCGAAGTACTCCAGCATGCCGATGTGCTGCGCCTGCACCAGGGGTGACTGCGGGTCGTTGGGCTCCTGTCGCCACCGGAACCTGTCCAGGTTGAACCCGTGGGACTCCTCCTGTGAGAGCTGGAACAGCCGCCACTTGACCTTGTCGCCCTCGAACGCCCGGGGGATCGGCGTGTTGGGCAGGCTCTCGGCCCGGAACATGCCCGCCGGGTCGAACGCGCGCCGGCGCTCGAACGGCTCAAGCCGGTAGTTGATGCCCATCACGCCCTGGTCGTCGGCGCTGGAGGGGAACTTGGCCGGGAAGATGGGCACGCCTTCCGGGGTGACGAACCGGTCGTCGTTGGGATCGCTCGCGTCGGCGGGTTTGAACATCGGCACGTGGTCCTCGATGAAGAGCGAGAAGTTCCGGTAGGACTCTCCGTCGGTGGGGTTGCCGTGATAGTCGGTCGTGGGGACGCACCGCACGTCGACGATCGTGCCGATGCTGACCTGCGCCCCCGACTCCGAGTCGTGGAACGTGCAGCCCGGCGGATGGATGGTGGCCCCGCCGAACAGGCCGTTGTCCTGGTGCACGTTCGGGAAGAAGTGGTCGTGGAAGGAGTTCGTCGCCGTGTCGGCGTGCACGAAGTCCCGGTAGGTGTACTCCTTGTCGGGCGCGGCGGCGTCCGCGCCCTGGTCGTAGTTCCAGCCGTTGGCCGCGCCGTCGGAGGACAGCACGTCGAACTGGACCATGTGCTGGTGGATGCCCACCTCGTTGGTGATCTGCCGCCGGTCGAAGACCGTGCCGCCGAAGTCGGCCGGCAGGTCGTTACGCAGGTGGTAGACGACGCAGTCACCCACGTTGAGCAGCGGGGAGAAGGGCTCCGGTTTCTCGCCGTTCCTGATCGCGGCGACCTTGGCGTCCCGTTCGGCCGAGGTCGTGCCGCCGACGTAGATGCGGCTCTGCGGGTTGTTCCACTGGAGGGCGCCTCCGGTGTAGCCCTGCCGGATCTGGATGGCCGAGACGAAGAACGTCTTGACCGGGATCGGCTTTCCGTCCGAGCGGGCGGCCGGGCACGGGTCCTGGAAGAACCCGCCGGGCACCTGGCCGCGGTCGTCGGCGGCGCGGATCTCCGCCGCGGTCGGCGGGAACACGGCGCCGGTCTTGCGCTCGGCGACCGACAGCGGCGCCTTCGGCCCCTTGAAGCCGAACTTGCCCGGGATGAAGTGCGGGAACCCCGGCTCGTCGGCCGTGGGCGCCGGCGGCGCCGGATGGTCGGCGAGCGGGATCAGCCTGGGGATCTGCGTGGTGTCGGGGTTGCGCCGGGTGCCGTCCTCCAGCTTGTCGTACGTGCGGTTCAGCCCCCACATGCCGTTGGCGAAGTGCGGATACAGGTGGCAGTGGAAGATGATGTCGCCGAAGGTCGCCGGCTTGTCGTCGTGGGCGCTGCCCGCGCCGCCCTCCATGATCAGCGAGTAGTGGGAGCCGGGGCTGACCGCCTGCACGTCGAGCGCGTTGGTGACCGCGATGTGGTGCGTGGCCTTGCTGATCTCGTCGAGGCCGCCCTCGTCCTGCGGGTCGAACGGCCAGCGGTTGACGTGCTGGTGGAACGTGTGCGTCTCGAACTCGGCCGGATGGATCAGCCGGAACTGCGTCGGCTCGCCCCGGTAGCTGGGGAAGACCAGGTCGCCGCCGCCCGGATCGCCGAACGGCCAGGACGACAGGCTCGTCTCCTCGCCGATGCACTCGGCGGCGTTGAAGCCCTGCGCGGCCCGGGTGGCTGCGGGACAGCCGACCTCCTCCCGGTTGAACCCCGGCTCGGCCCGGTAGTTGAACGCGAACCACTCCAGCTTGACGGGCACCTCGCCCTGGACGAGCGCGTCGGCGTCGCCGCCCGACAGGTCCGGCAGCGTGCCGGCCTTCAGCTTGGCCAGCTCCGCCGCGGTCGGCTCGACGCAGCTCCCGCTCTCCTCGCCGCCCTCGCCTTCGTCGCCGCGGCACAGCCGCGTCAGGATGCCCGGCTGCGCCTCCACCTCGTCGTGCATGAACACGACCTGCTCGCGGAAGTCCTTGCCGTTCGGGTTCCGGATGACGGCGCGGGTGCCGGACTTGATCGGCTGGCCGGTCGAGGAGTCGACCCAGGTGGCGCCCGGCGGCTCCACCATGATCGCGCCGAAGGCGCCGAAGGCGTGCGAGCCGATGAAGTTGCCGGCGCCGGTCTGGTGGGAGCTCAGGTCGGCGCCGTCCTTGAACTGGAACTCCCCCTCCACGCCGGCGAACAGCCGGTAGGACACCGACGCGCCCGGCGCGGCCGTGGAGGGCGCGTTGTTGCCGACGGCCGTGCCGTCCGAGGTGGTCACGTCGTAGGTCAGCCCGTCGAAGTGCATCGAGGCGTGCGGCGCCTCGGAGGTGTCGAACTGCACCTTGCGCGCCGACTTGGACGGGGCGAACTGGCGCTTGGCCGTGGTGACCGCGCCCGGGGTGGCGACGAGGGTCTCGCCCGGCAGCGTGAAGACCGACTCGCCGGGGTCGAACTCCAGGTCGGGGGCGGGCTCGTGCAGCCTGTTGGTGAAGGTGACCGCCACGCAGTCGCCCTTGTTGACCCGCAGGGTGAGCGGCTCGACGAGGTCGCGCTGGGCGAACGGGTCGGCGGCCTTCTTGAACGTGGACCGTACGACGGCGACGTTCTCGTCCAGGACGTACATGCGCCCTTCGGGGACGACGTCACCGAAGCGGTTGAGAAAGAGCGGGATGTTGATCAGCGACACGCCGAACGTCCTGACCGGGGCGCTCGTCGTGCAGGGATCGGCGGCGGCGGGAGCCCGCTCGGCCAGCGCCGTGCTGAAGCTCCACATCCCTCCGCCCATCGCGACCAGCCACGCCGTGGCCACCGCTCCCAGGAGCAGACGCGGCCCGAGGCCGCGGCGTCCGATCCTGACGAGCACCACGGCGAGGGCGATTCCCGCCAGGCCGACCGTGGACAGGTCGGCCACCGCATGGGTGTGCACCACGCGCTCCTTTCGCTGAGGGTGCGGGGGACTGGGGCGTGAGGGCCACCCCGCCAGTACCGCGCGCGGCGGGAGCGCGATCAACGACGCGGGCGCAACCTGACCCCCGCGGTCCACAAGTCGGCCCGGCCGCGCGAACGCGGTGACCGGGCAGGTCCACCTCCGCGACCCGGATCGGCCACGAGCGCGGCCCGGGGGCGGGAAAATGTCCTCCGGCCGTGTCGATCCGCCCCGCAGCCGTTCGACGCGTCGGTGAGACGGCAGGAATCCCTCGAAGGAGACACCGATGAAGTTCATGATCGTGGGCAAGGCGAGCGCCGAGACCGAGGCCGGGGCGCTGCCCAGTCAGGAGCTGGTCGACGACATGCACGCCTACAACGAGTCGCTGACCAAGGCCGGGGTGCTGCTGGCGGGCGAAGGGCTCTACCCCAGCTCGTACGGCGCCCAGATCGCCTACAGCGGCGGCAGGGCGAGCGTGATCGACGGGCCTTTCACCGAGGCCAAGGAGCTGATCGCCGGGTTCTGGCTGATCCAGGTCAAGTCGCGCGAGGAGGCCATCGAGTGGGCTCTGCGGGTGCCGGTGCCGCCGGGGGCCGAGGGCGTCGGGCTGGACGTGTGGCGGGTGTTCGACGCCGCCGACGTCCCGGACGACTCGCTGCCGCCGCAGGAGCGCGCCCGCGAGGAGGCCCTGCGCGAGCGCCTCGGCGTGGAGGACCCCGACGCCTGAACTGAGTGCCTGACACCGGGCGCCTGACCTGAGTGCCTGACCAGCCCGCGGCCCGTCCGGGTCCGGCCGGGTTGCGGGGCGCGCGCCCGGCTGGTCTCATGGCCCGGTGACGGCTTCAGACACCCACCGTGCCATCGAGGCGGTATGGCGGATCGAGGCGGCCCGGCTGATCGCCGGGCTCGCCGGGCTCGTGCGCGACGTCGGCCTGGCCGAGGAGCTGGCGCAGGACGCGCTGGTCGCCGCCCTGGAGCAGTGGCCGGAGTCGGGCGTGCCGCGCAACCCCGGCGCGTGGCTGATGACGGTCTCCAAGCGCCGCGCCATCGACCTCATCCGCAGGAACGAACGCCTCCAGCGCAACCTCGTCGAGCTCGGCCACCGCCTCGACCTGGAGGAGGAGCTGCCCGAGGTCGACGAGATCGAGGACGACCTGCTGCGGCTGGTGTTCACCGCCTGCCACCCCGCGCTGTCGGTGGAGGCCAGGGTGGCGCTGACGCTGCGCGTGCTCGGCGGCCTGACCACCGACGAGATCGCGCGGGCGTTCCTGGTCCCGGAGTCCACGGTGGCCCAGCGCATCGTGCGGGCCAAGCGCACGCTGGCCGACACTCGGGTGCCGTTCGAGGTGCCGCAGGGCGCGGAGCTGGCCGGGCGCCTGTCGTCGGTGCTGGAGGTCATCTACCTGATCTTCAACGAGGGTTACTCCGCCACGGCCGGCGACGACTGGATGCGCCCGGGCCTGTGCGAGGACGCGCTGCGCCTGGGGCGGGTGCTGGCCGGTCTGATGCCCAAGGAGCCCGAGGTGCACGGCCTGGTCGCGCTCATGGAGATCCAGGCGTCCCGCTCGGCCGCCCGGGTCGGCCCCGCGGGCGAGCCGATCCTGCTGCTGGAGCAGAACCGGGCCCGCTGGGACCGGCTGCTCATCGGCCGCGGCCTGGCGGCGCTCGGCCACGCCGAGGAGCTGTCGGGCACGCCGGGGCCGTACACGCTGCAGGCCGCCATCGCCGCCTGCCACGCCCGCGCCCTCACCCCGCAGGAGACCGACTGGGTGCGGATCGCCGAGCTGTACGAGGCGCTGGCCAGGATGTCCCGCTCGCCCGTCGTGGAGCTCAACCGGGCGGTGGCCCTGTCGATGGCCTACGGCCCGGCGGCGGGGCTGGAGCTGCTCGACCAGATCGTGGCCGAGCCGTCGCTCAGGGACTACCACCTGCTGCCCAGCGTACGAGGGGATCTGCTGTTCAGGCTGGGCCGGGCGGAGGAGGCGCGGGCGGAGTTCGAGCGGGCGGCGGGGATGACGCGCAACGCCCGCGAGCGCGCCCTGCTGGAGGAGCGCGCCGCCGCCTGCGGGCGCGGCTGAGCCTCGCGGCTCTCGGGCGCGGCGGGAAGGTTCACGCGCCTACGGTACGGCCGTCCGCGCGCCGCCGCGACCGGTGACTGGGCCTCGTGACCGGGGGAAAGGGCCGGCGGTGCGGGTGACATGCCCTTGATGTGACACGAAAAGTGCCTCTTGAGGTGGGAGCGCTCCCAATCGGCTCTTTGGGGTGTTTATCCCACTAAAGCCAGTTTCAACAGTCCAAACTGCACCATTGGTAACGGTTACGTTTCGCGGGATTGACGTCCTCACCCGCTGAGTGCACCCTTTGTGGGAGCGCTCCCAAAGACTCCCACCGCGGCGGAGCGCGTGCCGCGGTGCACTCCCCCAACATTCACCCGAGAAGGGGTCCACCATGATGATCAGCAAGCGTCGCGGCGGTATCGCCGCGGCTTCGGCCCTGGCCGCGGTGGCGCTTACCGTCGCGTCCTGTGGTTCCGGCGGCACCACCACGGAGTCCAGCGCTCCCGCCTCGTCGGGGGCGGCTCAGCCGGTCACGATCCGGGTCCAGACGTTCGGCGGCGGCGAGAACTTCGGCTACAAGAACGCCATCGCCAAGTGGAACGCCGAGCACAAGGACATCCAGATCAAGCACGAGAACCTCACCGACCAGTTCGAGCAGCAGTACTGGCCGCAGATGATCCAGTGGCTGACCTCCGGCTCCGGTGCGGGCGACGTGGTCGGCATCGACGAGGGCGGCATGGGCCTGGCCAAGGCGCGCTCCGAGTGGTGGGCCGACCTGAAGGAGTACGGCCTGGAGTCCCGCAAGGCCGACTTCCCCGCGTGGAAGTGGGAGAACGGCGTCGCCGCCGACGGCAAGCTGTTCGGCCTGGGCACCGACATCGGCGGCATGAGCATCTGCTACCGCAAGGACCTGTTCGAGAAGGCCGGTCTGCCGTCGAACCGTGACGAGGTCAGCGCCCTGTGGCCGACCTGGGACGAGTTCATGAACGTCGGCAAGAAGTTCCAGGGCAAGGTCAAGGACACCAAGTGGGCTGACGGCACCAACACGCTGTACCAGGTCGTCCTCTACCAGGAGGCGGCCAAGAACGGCAACGTCAGCTACTTCGACACGAGCAACAACCTCATCGTCGACAAGAACCCGGCGGTGAAGACGGCCTTCGACTTCGCCCAGAAGATGACCCAGCAGGGCCTGACCGCCAAGCTGCGCAACTTCACCGACGAGTGGGCGACGGGCACCCAGAAGGGCTCGTTCGCCACGCTCGGCTGCCCCTCCTGGATGCTCGGCGTGGTCAGCGGCAACGCCGGCGACGACGCCAAGGGCCAGTGGGACGTGGCCTCGGTGCCCGGTGGCGGCGGCAACTGGGGCGGCTCCTGGCTGGCCGTGCCGAAGCAGACCAAGCACCCGAAGGAAGCGGCCATGGTGGCCGACTACCTGACGCAGGCGCAGACGCAGGCGACCGTCTTCACGGACTTCGGCAACATGCCGAGCAACACGAAGGCGCAGCAGGACACCGCCGTCCAGGGCGCGAAGAACGAGTTCTTCAACGACGCCCCCATCGGTGAGATCTTCGCCAAGTCCGCGGCGAGCCTCCAGCCGGTCTTCCTCGGCGTGAAGCACGCCCAGGTCAAGAACGCCATCGAGTCGGTCATCCAGGGCATGGACGACGGCTCCGTCTCTCACGACAAGGCCTGGCAGCAGCTGGTCGACGACGCGGTGAAGGCCGCGGGCTGATCCTCCCCGCCCGGCCCGCCAGCCGCGGGCCGGGCATGTTGCCGCCGAAAGGTCTGTTATGAGCCTCGACACCCTTCCGCGGGCGTCACGGAACACCCATCGCCGTGAACGCCCGCCCGGCCGCCGCTGGCGTTCCCGACTGGACGTCAAGGCGATGCCGTACGCCCTGGTGTCTCCCTACTTCATCCTGTTCGCCGCCTTCGGGCTCTTCCCGTTGGCCTTCACGCTCTACTACTCGCTCTACGACTACGACCTGACCGGGACCACGGAGTGGGCCGGGCTGGGCAACTACACCGCGCTCCTGGGTGACGACGACTTCTGGCGCGCCACGGTGAACACGGTGGCCATGTTCCTCATCGCCACCGTCCCCCAGATGTTCCTGGCCCTGTTCCTGGCCAACGCGCTCAACAAGCACATGAAGTTCCGCCTGCCGATCCGGATGAGCGTGCTGCTTCCGCTCGTCACGTCGGTGGTCGCGGTCGCGGTGGTGTTCACGCAGCTGTTCGCCCGCGACTGGGGTCTGGTCAACTACCTGCTGGGCCTGTTCGGGGTCGACAACACGAACTGGCGGGCCGAGCGCGTCCCGTCGTGGATCGCGATCGCCACCATGGTCGACTGGCGCTGGACCGGCTACAACGCGATCATCTTCCTGGCCGGCATGCAGACGATCCCGAAGGACCTGTACGAGGCGGCCTCGATCGACGGCGCCTCGCGCCGCCGGCAGTTCTGGCAGATCACGCTGCCGATGCTGCGCCCGACCATGATCTTCGTGGTGCTCAACTCCACGATCGGCGGCCTGACGCTGTTCTCGGAGCCGATGACGTTCTACAACGGCAACCCCGACGGCGGCTCCCAGGGCCAGTTCCAGACGGTGGCCATGTTCGTCTACAAGGAGGCCTTCCGGGAGTTCGACTACGGCTACGCCTCCGCGGCCGCCTGGCTGCTGTTCCTGCTGATCCTCATCGGAGCAGCCATCAACTTCCTGTTCGTGCGCAGGATCGGGGGCACGCGATGACCGTCTGGAAACCGACCGTCCTCACCAGGGTTCTGCTGGGGCTGGCCATCTTCGTCTCGGCGTTCCCGCTGTACTGGATGCTGGTCATCGCCTCGCGGACGAACGCGGACGCGGTGGCCTCGCCGCCGAAGTTCCTGCCGGGCGGGAACCTGGGCGACAACATCGTGCGGGTCCTCACCCACCCGGAGGCGCAGTTCCTGCTGGGCCTGACGAACTCGTTCATCGTGGCGACCGTCGTCACCGTCTCCGTCATCCTCATCTCGACGCTGGCCGGCTTCGCCTTCGCCAACCTGAACTTCAAGGGCCGCAACGCGCTGCTGCTGCTCGTGCTGCTGACGATGGCGGTCCCGCTGCAGCAGATGGGCGTGGTGCCGCTCTACCGGCTCATGGTGAGCCTGGAGTGGACCAACACTCTCAAGGCGGTCATCCTGCCGTACCTGCTCAACGGGTTCGGCGTGTTCCTCATGACGCAGTACACCCGGCAGTCGGTGCCGATGGAGCTGGTCGAGGCCGCCCGGGTGGACGGCGCCGCCACGCTGCGGATCTGGTGGAACGTCGTGCTGCCGGCCGTCCGGCCCGGCATGGCGGTGCTCGGCATCAACACGTTCATGCTCATGTGGAACGACTACATGTGGCCGCTGATCGTGCTCAACCAGGACAACCCGACCGTCCAGATCGCGATCAACGGGCTCAACGCGAGATTCTCCACGGAATACTCGCTGATCTTCGCGGGCACGGCGCTGTCCATCATCCCGCTCGTGCTGGTTTTCGTCCTCTTCGGCCGTCAGATCGTCGGCGGACTCATGGAAGGTGCGGTCAAGGCGTGACGACTCAAGAAGAACAGACGCGTACCGGACTGCGCTTCCCCGCGGGCTTCGCGTGGGGGGCCGCGACGTCGGCGTACCAGATCGAGGGGGCCGTCGCCGAGGACGGGCGCGGCGTGTCGATCTGGGACACCTTCACCGCGACGCCGGGCCGGGTGCTCAACGGGCACAACGCGGACGTGGCCATCGACCACTACCACCGCTACCGCGAGGACGTCGCCATCATGGCGGACCTGGGCCTGTCGGCCTACCGGTTCTCCGTGTCCTGGCCGCGCATCCAGCCGTCCGGCTCCGGCGCCGTCAACCAGAAGGGCCTGGACTTCTACAAGCGGCTCTGCGACGAGCTGCGCCAGCACGCCATCGACCCGTGGCTGACCCTCTACCACTGGGACCTGCCCCAGGAGCTGGAGGACAGGGGCGGCTGGCCCAACCGTGACACGGCCTACCGCTTCGCGGAGTACGCGGCGGCCGTGCACGACGCGCTCAAGGACTACGTCCACACCTTCAGCACGGTCAACGAGCCATGGTGCGCCGCGTTCCTCGGCTACGCCTCGGGCGAGCACGCCCCGGGCAGGCGCGAGCCGGAGAACGCGATCAGGGGCGCGCACCACCTCAACCTGGCCCACGGGCTGGCCGTCCAGGCGATGAACGCACGCAGGGTCGGCGGCTGCGTGAACCTGTACGCCATCACCCCGGAGACCGACAGCGAGCGCGACCTCGACGCGGCCCGCCGCATCGACGGCCTGCAGAACCGCTTCTTCCTGGACGCGCTGCTGCTGGGCCGCTACCCGGAGGACGTGCTGGCGGACCTGCCGTTCGACAAGGACTTCATCGAGCCCGGCGACATGAAGACCATCAACGCGCCCATCGACGTGCTGCTCGTCAACTACTACAGCCGCTTCACGGTCTCGGGAGCACCGGGAGGCGCGCAGTCGGCGGCGGCGGCCCCCACGGACTCGGGTTCCCCGTGGGTGGGCAGCGAGCACGTGTCGTTCGTCAACGGCGGCCGGCCGGTCACCGCGATGGGCTGGGAGATCGACGAGGGCGGCCTGGTGGAGATCCTCACCAGGGTGGCGCGCGACTACCCGCCGATCCCGATGGTCGTCTCCGAGAACGGCGCGGCCTTCGAGGACGTGCTGGACGAGGGCCGCATCCACGACCGGGAGCGGCTGGCGTACGTGGAGGCCCACCTGGGCGCCTGCAAGCAGGCCATCGACGCCGGCGTGCCCCTGGAGGGGTATTTCGCCTGGTCACTGATGGACAACTTCGAGTGGGCGTGGGGCTACGGCAAGCGGTTCGGCCTGGTTCGCGTGGACTTCGAGACGCAGGAACGGCTGGTCAAGGACAGCGCGCTCTGGTACGCGGAGATCATCCGGCAGAATAGGCGCCATGAACCGACCGACTCTTGAGGCAGTCGCGGCTCGGGCCGGGGTGGGCCGGGGCACGGTGTCTAGAGTCATCAATGGCTCGCCGAACGTCAGCGCGAAGGCCCGCGAGGCCGTCGAGCTGGCCATCCGCGAGCTGGGCTACGTGCCCAACCGTGCGGCGCGGGCCCTGGTCACGCGCCGCACGGACACGGTGGCCCTGGTGGTGTCCGAGTCCCAGTTCCGGGTCTTCGACGAGCCGTACTTCGCGGGCACCATCCGCGGCATCGGCTCGGCGCTGGCCGAGACCGGGTTGCAGCTCATCCTGGCGATGGCGCGCACCCCGGAGGAGCACGCGCGGCTGGAGCACTACCTGACGGGCCAGCACGTCGACGGCGTGCTGCTGCTGTCGCTGCACGGCGCCGACCCGTTGCCGGGCAGGCTGGAGGCGATGGGCGTGCCGACCGTGCTGGGCGGCCGCCCCGTCGGCCTCGACCCCTACAGCTACGTGGACATGGACAACAGGGCAGGGGCCCGGCAGGCCGTCAAGCACCTGCTGGGCCTGGGCCGCAGGGCGATCGCCACGATCGCCGGGTCCCAGGACATGGGCGTGGGCGTCGACCGTCTGTCGGGCTACCGCGACGCGCTGCTGCCGTCGGGCCTGCCGGAGCTGGTCGCCTACGGCGACTTCTCCGAGCACAGCGGCGCGACGGCGATGCAGGAGCTGCTGCGCACCCATCCCGATCTCGACGCCGTGTTCGCCGCGTCCGACCCGATGGCGCTGGGCGCGATGCGCGTGCTCAAGGCCGAGGGCCGGTCGGTGCCGGGCGACGTGGCGGTGATCGGGTTCGACGACTCCAAGGCGGCGTTGCACGCCGATCCCCCGCTGACCACCGTGCACCAGCCGACCGAGGCCATGGGCCGGCAGATGGCACAGTTGCTGGTGGCCAGGATCAACGGCGAGGAGCTGCGCCAGCCCGTCGTGATCCTCGACACGCACCTGGTGCGCAGGGAATCCGCCTGAGAGGGGTCACGTGGACAGCAGGACCAAGCGCCGGTTATCCGACGCCGAGCTCGGCGCGCTGGTGCGCCGGGCGGTGGGCGCGGGCGTCACGGCCGCGACCGAGCTGACCGACGGCTACGCCAACGCCGTCTGGCGGCTGAAGCTGGACGACGGGCGCGAGGCGGTGCTCAAGCTGTCTCCCCCGCCCGAGCTGGAGCAGCTCAGCTACGAGCGCAACCTGCTGCGCATGGAGGCCGCCGCGATCGGCCTGGCCGCCGCCGCGGGCGTGCCCGTGGCCGGGTTGCTGCGGGCGGGCTACGACGACCCGGTGCTGGGCGGCGACTACCTGCTGCTGGCCGCGCTCGACGGCGTGTCGTGGAACGACGTCAAGCCGGACAACCACGCGGAGCTGCGCAGGGAGCTGGGCGGGCATCTGGCCAGGTTCAACGCGGTGACGGGCGAGGTGTTCGGCTACCCGCACGCCGGGATCACCGGCGCGACGTGGCGCGAGGCGTTCCTGGCGATGACGGCGGCGCTGCTCGGCGACACCGAGCGGTACCCGACACCGCTGCCGCTGCCCGCCGGGGAGATCCTGGCGGTCTTCGAGGCGGCGGCGCCGGCCCTGGACGAGGTGACGACGCCGCGGCTGGTGCACTTCGACGTGTGGGCGGGCAACGTCTTCCTCGACCTGAGCGGGACGCCCAGGATTCAGGCGATCATCGACCACGAGCGGGCCTTCTGGGGCGACCCGCTGGCCGAGTTCGTCACGCCGACGATCTTCGGTGAGCTGGCGGAGGACGATCCGCTGCTGGCGGGGTACCGCGAGGTGACCCCCCTGGAGCTGACGCCGGCGGCGCGCACCAGGCTCGACCTCTACCGCGCCTACCTGTACCTGATCCTGCTGATCGAGAACGGACCCCGGCAGTACCCGCCGGACGAGTACGCCAGGGTCCGCGATCTCGCGACGGCCTCACTCAGCGGCGTGCTGGACCGCCTCGTGCGCGCGTCCTGACGGCGTCACCCGGCGGGGTGCTGGACCGCCTCGTACGCGCGTCCGGCGGGCTGTCCACCGGCTTGCCCGCAGCGGCCACCGCCCTTGACCGTGTTCGGCACGCCGAGGTCGGCGGGCGTGTTCCCGGTGCAGGCGAGCGCCCCCCTGATCGTGCTGCCCGACAGGATCGGCGCCGTGTTGCCGCTGAGCAGCACGGCGCCGCGCAGGTCGGCGCCCACGACCGTCAGCCCGGCCGCGCCGCTCACGGCCAGTGCGCCGTCCACGCGGGCGCCGAGCAGGTGCACCTCGGCCGCCCTGGAGGCGCTGAGCGCGCCGGTGATCCGGCCGCCCGTGACGACCAGCGACGCGCCGGGCCCGACCGTGACGACCCCCGTGACCTGGGCGTCGTCCAGGCAGGTGACGCCGCCGGTGACGGTGAGCGGGCCGCGGTGGGCGCCCGTGACGGTCCTGGTGCAGGCGGGCGGCGGGGCGATGGTGGTGACGGTGAAGCTCTTGGCCTTGCCGTAGTTGCCCGCGGCGTCGATCGAGCGGTACTCGACGACGTGCCTGCCGCGCGGCAGCTTGCCGTACACGAGGGAGTCGATCACCGTGCCCTGCTCGGAGAACGTCCAGGGCAGCTCCGAGGAGGTGGGCCAGCCGAAGTAGTTGAACCAGCCGTCGCCGTCCACCCGCGACTCCGAGACCACGTACCCGTCGCGGTCGTCGGTGCCGGTGAGCCGCATGGTGAAGGGGCCGTTGTAGACGTAGGTGTCGCCGGAGCGGGCCAGCGGCCGTGACAGCTCGTACGCCGTGCGCGGCCCGGTGGCGTCGATCGTCCAGGTGAGGGTCCTGCCGCCGAGGGTCGCCGTGAGCGTGCCCGGCTCGGCGTCCAGCTTCTCCAGGTCCAGGTCGGTGCCCTGGTAGGTGCGGCCGTTCAGGGTCCAGGTGACCTCGGGGACGGTGGCCGCGGGGTGGGTGGTCTCGACGTACACGACGTCGTCGCGGCCGAGGGGCCGGTCGGTCGGGGTGGAGGAGACGAACGCGGGCTCCAGGCCGTCCGGCGGGGTGGTGACCGCCGTGTCCACGGTCCAGGACCGGGTCCTGGTCATGGCGGCCCTGATGGCCGGGTCCCGGACGAACCCGGTCGGGTCCGAGACGGTCGCGGTGACGGTGTGCGTGCCCGGCGCGAGGCCGAGGGTGCGCAGGTCGAGGGAGTCGCGGTCGCCGGGCAGGTCCTTGCCGTCCACGGTCCAGGTGGTCACCAGGGAGTGGCTGACGGGGCGCATCGGCTCGACCCAGAGCACGCGGTCGGCGCCGACCGGCGCGCCGGCGGGCGTGGCGTCCTGGATCAGCATGGTCTTGGCGGTGATGCGCTGGGTCATGACCTCGCGGCTGACCTGGTCGAAGTAGTAGCCGAGGGTCTTCATCATCGAGTGGGCGCTGGGCCGCCACACGCCCGAGGTGTAGTACAGGCCGCCCTCGTAGCGGCCGATGGGGCCGCCGGACTCGCTGGGCTCGCCCAGCCAGCGCCACCACTTCCTGCGCTGGTCGAGCAGCTCCTGCTCGGTCAGCAGCGTGTGGTGGGCGCTGGACGGCTCGGGGCCGGTGTACGCGCCGCCGGGGACGCCGCGCTGGTAGTAGTCGTACTCGTCCTGCAGGCCGCCCAGGGAGTGGCCCAGCTCGTGCGGGCTGATCAGGGCGGACATGCTGTTGCTGCCGGAGGCGGTGGCGTACGAGCCGCCTGCCCCGCCGTACGTGCCGCTGTTGCCCAGGGCGAGGATCTGCCGGTTGCCGGAGGCGGTGCCGGTGACCAGGTCGGCGTAGCGGGTGGCGGCGGCGTTGTCCATGGTGATCAGGCGCTGGACGCTGGCGGGGTTGCAGCGGCCCCAGAAGCCCATGCTGAGCGGCGTCGTGCGGCGCGGCGCGTCGAGCCCGGGGTCGCAGCTGATGCCCGACTCCCCGGAGACGATGTCGACGCGGTAGACGTTGATGTAGTTGCGGTAGGACTTGAACGGCTCGATCGACCACATCACGTTCAGGTGCCGGTCGGCGTCGGCACGGAACTTCGCCTGCTCGGCCTCGGTGTAACCGTCACCGAGGATGATCAGGTTGAATCTCTTGGCCGGAGCGCCCGTCACCTGAACGGGCACGACCGTGGCCGAGCCGGGCTCGGCGGCGGAGGCGGGTGCCGCTGGGGACACGCATAACAGGGCGGCGGCCAGTGTCAGGGCGGCGAAAATACGCATGATCGAACTATCGGGCCGCCGGGGCCGCCCGTCCATCCCCGTTCGATCACGCCTCGGGCAGCTCGGCCAGCATGACGGGCTGCGTGGTGGGCCGCTCGGAGCCGCTCGCCGGCTCGACCGTGAGCGCGACGTGCCCGTCGCGGTCCAGCGGGGCCAGCATCATGGGGTGGCTCACGCCGTCCTGCCGCCGGTCGAGCAGGCCGGCCGGGCGCGGCCCGTCCGGGCCCATGAGCCACAGCTCGTATCCCTTGGTGCCGGGCAGGTCGGCCAGGCCGGACGAGGTGAACACCATGCGTCCCATGTCGCGCGAGATCACGACCGTGGCGGTGCCGCCGGTGGTGACGGGCTCGCGCATGGTCTCGGCGTCGGGCGCGGCCAGCACCGCGACCATCTCCTCGTTCCTGCTGGTCAGGTCGCTGAGGTCGCGGCGGGCGTCGAAGGCGACCACGCCGGAGACGGTGGCCGCCGCGGCGGAGACCGCGACCAGCACCGCCGCCGTCCTCGAACGCCGGCGCCGCAGCGGCACGACCTGCCCGCCGCCGGCCGTCCCGGGCAGCTGCGGGCCCGTCCGGTGGCCGGGCCGCTCCGGCGGCAGGCTGAGCGTCGCCGGCTGCCGCTCTTCCCCGGCCGGCGGGGCGGCGGGCGGCGGGCGTCTCCAGACGGTCGGGCCGTCGTCGCGGGGCTGCTGGGTCGGGTCCTCGAAGCCGCGGGACCTGGAGGCGGCGTCGAGCAGGCGCCGCCGCAGCCCGGAGGGCGGACGCTCGGCCACCGTCTCCGCCAGCCTCGCGGCCGTCTCGCGCAGCTGCCGCACCTCGGCCGCGCACGTGCCGCACGCATGCAGGTGCTTCTCGAACAGCACCCACTCGGCGTACGGCAGTGCGTGCACGGCGTAGGCGCCAGAGAGGGTGTGGAGTTCGTCCTTCATTTCCACTCCCTGTGTGTGAGAGGCGGCTCACTGCATGTACTTCGCCCGCTCGGGCACGCCGGATGGCCGGGAGCCTTGCTCATTTCGCATGAGATGGCACAATCTCATTAGGTGGTGAATTATGGGATGCGTGATAGCGGGCGGCGGGCCCGCCGGGGCGATGCTCGCCCTGCTGCTGGCCAGGTCGGGCGTCGAGGTGACGCTGCTGGAGAAACACGGCGACTTCCTGCGGGACTTCCGGGGTGACACGATCCACCCCTCGACGCTGCAGGTGCTCGACGAGCTGGGGCTGGCACGGGAGTTCCTGGAGCTGCCGCACCGCAAGGCGTACGACCTGTTCCTGGCCACCGACCGCGGCGACGTGCGGATCGCCAGCCTGCGCCGGCTGCCGGGCCGATACCGGTACGTGGCCTTCGTTCCGCAGTGGGACTTCCTCGACCTCATCACGTCGGCGGCCGGGCGCTACCCGGGGTTCCGGCTGCTGATGAACGCCGAGGCCCACGACCTCATCAGGGAGGGCGGGGCGGTGCGCGGCCTGCGCTACCGCGACCCCTCGGGCGAGCACGAGATCAGGGCGGAGCTGACGGTCGCCGCCGACGGGCGGCACTCGGTGCTGCGCGGACGGGCCGGCCTGGTGCCGCAGAACCTCGGCGCGCCCATGGACGTGGTGTGGTTCAGGCTCCCCCGCGAGCCCGGCGACCGCGACGACACGTTCCTGCGCATCTCGCCGGGGCACATGATGGTCGCCATCAACCGGGAGAGCTACTGGCAGCTCGCCTACCTGATCCTCAAGGGCGGTTACGACGGGCTGGTCCGGGAGGGCATCGACGCGCTGCGCGGCCCGGTGGCCGCGCTGCTGCCGTGGCTGGGCGACCGGATCGGGGAGATCGGCTCGTACGACGACGTCAGCGTGCTCACGGTCGCGATCAACCGGCTGCGCCGCTGGCACCGGCCCGGATTCCTGTGCGTCGGGGACGCCGCGCACGCCATGTCGCCGGTGTTCGGCGTGGGCATCAACCTGGCCGTGCAGGACGCCGTGGCCACCGCCAACCTGCTGGCCGGCCCGCTCGCCTCGGGCACGCCGGTGCCGGAGGCGGCACTGCACCGGGTGCAGCGCCGGCGCATGCTCCCCACCAGGGTCACGCAGGCGGCCCAGCGGCTGGTGCAGAACCTGGTGATCGGCCCGGCGCTGACCCATCGGCTCGACCCGTCGGGGCTGCCTCGCGACCTGACGAGGATCCCGCTGCTCAACCGGGTGGCGCCGCGCTTCATCGGCCACGGCGTACGGCCCGAGCACGTCACCGTAAAGGAACTTTGACCGCCCCTGGGTTCGTCTGCGTATAACCGCATTCTCACAACGTGGACAAGGGGGTCGGTGGTGCCGAGCCAGTGGAATACCCTCGTATCTCGTGAGCAGCAATCTAGTGGATCTCGATTCCTGGCGAGCCCTCCCCGCGGCGCAGCAGCCCGACTGGCCGGACCGCGGCGAGCTCGACAAGGTTGTCGCCGAGCTCGGCGGCCTGCCCCCGCTGGTCTTCGCCGGCGAGTGCGACCAGCTCAAGGAGCAATTGGCCGCGGTCGCCCGCGGCGAGGCGTTCGTCCTTCAGGGCGGTGACTGCGCCGAGACCTTCGCCGGCGCGACGGCCGACAACGTGCGCCAGAAGCTGAAGACGTTGCTCCAGATGGCCATCGTGCTGACGTACGCGGGCCGGGTGCCGGTGGTGAAGATCGGCCGGGTGGCCGGGCAGTTCGCCAAGCCGCGCTCCAAGGGCACCGAGACGCGCGGCGGCGTGGAGCTGCCCGCCTACCGGGGCGACATGGTCAACGGCTTCGACTTCACCCCCGAGGCGCGCAGACCCGACCCGTGGCGGCTGCTCAAGGCGTACCACTCCTCCGCCGTGACGCTCAACCTGGCGCGCGCCTTCACCAAGGGCGGCTACGCCGACCTGCGGCAGGTGCACGCGTGGAACCAGGACTTCGTGTCCGAGTCGCCCGCCGGGCGCCGCTACGAGCAACTGGCCAGGGAGATCGACCAGGCGCTGGCGTTCATGCGGGCGTGCGGGGCCGACCCCGAGGAGTTCCACACGGTCGAGTTCTACTCCTCGCACGAGGCGCTCATCCTCGACTACGACCAGGCGCTCACGCGCATCGACTCGCGTACGGGGCTGCCGTACGACGTGTCGGCGCACATGGTCTGGATCGGCGAGCGCACCCGCCAGCTCGACGGCGCGCACGTCGACTTCTTCTCGAAGATCCGCAACCCGATCGGCGTCAAGCTCGGCCCGACGACCTCGCCCGACGAGGCGCTGGCGCTGATCGACAAGCTCAACCCGGCCAACGAGGCGGGGCGGCTCACGTTCATCACCCGCATGGGCGCCTCCAAGATCCGCGAGCACCTGCCCGCGCTGGTCAAGGAGGTCACCGCGACCGGCGCCAAGGTGGCCTGGATCTGCGACCCGATGCACGGCAACACGTTCGAGGCGCCGAGCGGCCACAAGACGCGCCGCCTCGACGACGTGCTCGACGAGGTGGCCGGCTTCTTCGAGGTGCACCGGTCGCTGGGCACGCACCCGGGCGGCATCCACATCGAGTTCACCGGCGACGACGTGACCGAGTGCGTGGGCGGCGGGTTCGAGATCGGCGAGACCGACCTGGCCACGCGCTACGAGACGGCCTGCGACCCGCGCCTCAACCGCGGCCAGTCGCTCGACCTGGCCTTCCGGGTGGCGGAGCTCTACCGCGGCTGACCCGGGGCCCGGCTCAGGGGCCGATCGCCCGCACGTGCCGACGCGGGCCGGAGAACACTCCGGCCCGCGTCCGCGTCATCACAGCCCGTTCGAGTGATTTACCTCTCATTCCACAGGTGAACCGAATTCCCGGTATCACCGCAGGTTCCAGAGCTATGATCACCCCGAAAAGAGCCCATTTTTCGGGAGAAGATGTGGATAGTGCTCCGGAGGGGGTCGACCCCAACGTCCCCAACGTCGCGCGTATGTACGACTACTACCTCGACGGTAAGGACAACTTCGCCGCGGACCGGGCGGCGGCGGAGCAGATCCTCAAGAACTTCCCGGACACCAAGGTAGGCGCGCGCGCCAACCGTGCCTTCCTGCGCCGTGCCGTGCGGTACCTCGTGGACCAGGGCGTGCGCCAGATCGTCGACCTCGGCGCCGGCCTGCCGACCCAGGGAAACACGCACGAGATCGCCCCCGAGGCCCGCGTCGTCTACGTCGACTACGACTCCGTGGTGTGCGTGCACGGCAGGGCGCTGCTGGCCAGGAAGGAGAACGTCGACTTCCTCCAGGCCGACGTACGCGAGCCGGACGCGCTGCTCGACAAGCTGGGCGGGATGGTGGACTTCGAGCAGCCGGTGGCGTTCCTGGCGCTGGCGATCCTGCACTTCATCCCCGACGAGGTCGCCTACGACGTGGTGGCCAAGCTGCGCAAGGCGAGCGCGCCCGGCAGCCACCTGGTCATCAGCCACGCCGTGGACCCCACGCCGGACGTCACCCCGCAGGCCCTGGAGATCTACAAGAAGGCCACGGCCTCGCTGAACCTGCGCACCCGCGAGGAGATCCTGCGCTTCTTCGAGGGCTACGAGCTGGCCGAGCCGGGGCTGACGTTCCCGAACGGCTGGCGTCCCGACGACCCGTCGGCGCCGGGCAACGGCATCAACTTCGGCTACGTCGGCGTCGGCCGCAAGCCCGCCCTCTGACCTGCCCCGGGAACGCGAAAGCCCCGCCACATGGGCGGGGCCTTCTCGCATGACGGTCAGTTCTGCTGGGCCTTCTTCAGCTCCTCGCTGAGCTCCGCCCTGATGGCGTCCATGTCGAGCGCCCGGACCTGGCTGATCAGATCCTCGAGCGCGGGCGCCGGGATGGCGCCGGCCTGGGCGAAGACCACGATGCCGTCACGGATGGCCATCAGCGTGGGGATCGAGGTGATGTCGAACCCCTGCGCGAGCCCCTGCTCGGCATCCGTGTCGATCTTGCCGAAGGTGATGTCGTCATGCTTGTCCGACGCCTGCTCGAAGATCGGCCCGAACTTCTTGCACGGCGGGCACCACTCGGCCCAGAAGTCGAGCAGCACGATCCCCTTGTCGGCGATGTCGTTGAAGTTCTTCTCGGTTACTTCGATGGTCGCCACAAGTGGCTCCTCGCTCGTGTCGCTGGCAATGCATCCGTCTCAACCACGTACCCATCACCAGCATTCCATGCTCCGGCGCACCTCGCCGCCCGCTGGAGGACACAGGTGTACGACGCAATTCAGACCGGCTGTTTCCGCACAAACATGAGGAGACAAAAAATCAGCGAACCTTGACACCGGCCGCGACGGGTATCACCCATGCATGGACTGGGTCACCTGCGCGTATTCGGCTGCTTGCACCGGAGTCGCTAGCCGGCCGTCCGGCTTGTGCATGGCTCACCTCGATCCCGAGCAACTCGGCGCGGCCCTGAGCGCGCTCGCCCCCGGCCGCCTCATCGACCTGCGGGGCACCACCGTCACCAGCGACCTGCTGTCCAGGGTCCTCGACGCGGCCGGCCGCCGGCCCGGGCGGATGCGGCTGGACCGGGCCAGGTTCACCGGCGACGTCAGGCTGTCGGGGGTGACGTTCGCCGGGGACGTCTCGCTCGACGGCGCCCGCTTCGACCGGCTGGCCTCGTTCTTCGGCGCCCGTTTCGAGGGCAACGTGTCGCTGGCGGGCGTGCGGTTCACCAGGGAGCTGTCCTTCCACGGGGTCACCGCGCGCGGGCACGTCTCGCTCGACCGGGCCGTGATGTCGCGTGACGCGCTGTTCAGCCAGGCCGTGTTCGGGCACGGGCTGTCGTGCGAGCGGGCCAGGTTCGACGGGTACGCCACCTTCGACGGCGCCCGGCTCGGCGACGGGGCCGCGTTCAGGGGGGCGCGCTTCGGCCGTACGCTGTCGTTCCGCAAGGTCAGCGGGCACGCCGGGTTCGAGGCGGCGCACTTCGCCGCGGACGCCTACCTGTCGGCCACCGGGCGGCTCTCGGCGGCCAGGGCGCGCGCCGACGGACTGCTCGACGTGGCGGCCGCGCGGTGCGGGGTCGACCTGCGGCACCTGGAGGTGCGGGGCCCCACGACCGTGCGGCTGACGGACTCGCAGGCCGACCTGGAGGGAGCGGTGCTGCGCGGACCCGCCACCGTCATGGGGCGGGGCAGGTCCACGCTGACGTCGCTGCGGCAGGTCGACGCGGCCAGCCTGGAGCTGTTCGGGCTGGACCTGTCGGCGTGCCGGTTCGCGGGGCTGGCCCATCCTGCCGGGGTGCGGGTGAAGGAGTGCACGTTCGCGCTCACGCCGCGCGGGGTGCGGGTGAGCATGCGGTGGCCGATGGTGCGGTGGTTCTCGCGGCGGCGGGTGCTGGCCGACGAGCGCACCCTGCACGGCCGCGCCGGCGATCCCGGCGACCCCGGCGCCTCCCCCGACCGGCTGGCGGCGCTCTACGCCGGGCTGCGGCCCTCCGACAGCGCCACCTCGGCCGACTTCGCCTTCGCCGCCATGGAGATGCGCCGGCAGGCCGGTCACGGGTGGTGGCTGTCGGTGTCGTGGCTGTTGTGCGGGTACGGGATGCGCATGGGCCGGGCGGCGGTCTGGCTCGCGCTGGTGATGGCCCTGATGGCGGCGGCCGTCGCGTGGAGCTCGGCCTCCCACGCCGGCCACCGCCCCGGGACCGTCGGCCCGGCCCTGCACCCCTGACCTTCGTGACTCCGGCTGGTCAGAGCTCGGCGGCGATCAGCTCGATGGCGCCGAACATGCGCGGCCAGCCGCCGCCCATGATCCGCCGCGAGAGCTGCTGCAGCTCGTCGCCCGGGTCGAAGCCCTCGTGGTCGAGGAAGAGCCGCGTGCCCTTCCCCTCGGGCTCCAGCCGCCAGGTGACCGTCCAGTCGGCCCGCTTGTTGTCGCTCCAGCTGATCCGCAGCAGCTTCTCCGGCTCGATCCGCAGCACCTCGCAGTAGACGACCCCGTCGAAGCCGACCTGCTTCTTGGGCTGCGTGGTGAACGTGAACCGGTGCCCCACCTCGGGCCTGAAGTCGCCCGGCATGAGCCAGCGGGCGACGAGGTCGGGCTCGGTGAGCGCCCGCCACACCTTGGCGGGCGGATGCGCGATGAACTGGTCGAGCCTGATCGCGCGCAGGTCTTCAGCGGTCCGGTCGTGCGTCATGGTCGTCGTCCATTTCGTCGAGGAGGTCGGTCAGGGCGGTCAGGCGCTCGCGCCAGAACCGCTCGTACGGGGTGAGCCAGTCGCGGATCTCCATGAGAGGCCCCGCCTCCAGCCGGTAGTGGCGCTCCCTTCCCCTGCGGGTCTCGGCCACGAGCCCGGCGTCCCTGAGCACCTTGAGGTGCTCCGACACGCTGGGCCTGCTCATGTCGAACCGCTCGGCCAGCCGGCCGGCGGGCTGGGCGCCCTCGTCGAGCAGGAGGCGCAGCAGCTCGCGCCGGGCCGGGCTGGCCAGCGCGGTGAAGACGTGATCGGCGCTCACGCCTGGCTGACCACGAATCCGTTGCCGAACGGGTCGTGGAACAGCAGCTGGCGGCCCCACGCCTCCTCACTCGGGCCCTGGAAGGCGATCTCGTGCTCCTGGAGCCGGGCGGCCAGCGCGTCGAGGTCGGGCGCGCCCACCACGAGGCCGCCGATCGGGGCCATGTCAGGGAACCAGGAGGCCAGCAGCAGGGTCGTCTCGGCGCCCTTGGGCGCGACGGTGAGCCAGCGGCCCATCGGGAACGGGTTGTCGGTGCGCACCTCGAAGCCGAGCACGCGGGCGTAGAAGCCGAGCGCCCGTTCCTGGTCGGCGACGGGCACGGTGACCGTGAGGATGGAGGAGATTGGCATGTCAGCCACTATACGTAGGAATTTTCCTACATGACAACCCGGACCAATCTCAGGGTGCTCCCCGATGGACCCCCTAGATCGCCTTCCGTAGACTCGGGCACATGCTCATCGACGACTACGTGGCCGAGCTCGACGGCGTCCTGAGCGGCCCCCACGGCCCCAAGCGCGACCTGGTCGTCGAGGCGCGCGACAGCCTGGTGGACACCGCCGACGCGCTCGAGGCCGGCGGGCTGGCGCGGGTGGAGGCCGAGCGGCGGGCGGTGGCGGAGTTCGGCGAGGTCCACGAGGTCGCGCCCGGCTACCAGGCCGAGCTGACCGCGGTCGCGGGGCGGCGGCTGGGGGTGCTGCTGTTCATCAGCGTGCCGATCACCGTGGCCATGTGGTCGGTCCTGTGGCGGATCTATCCCGCCACCGACGACGTCTGGCTCAGCCAGCCCTGGTGGTACTCCCCCAGCTCCGTGCTGCTCGATCTGGTCCAGCTCGGCACCGGCCTGTACGGCGGGCTCGTGCTGTTCGCGCTGAGCCGTGGAGCGCGCTGGATCCGCCGCCCGAGGCTGGCGACCAGGTCGCTGGGCGTGCTCGTCTTCGCCTCCCTGCCGATCACGGCCGGGCTGAGCCTGCTCATGACGTTCGGCATGGAGTCGCCCAACACCCTGCACGGCCTGCCCGCCCTGCTGGCCAACCTGGTGACGTCGGCCATGTGGGGCATCCAGATCTACTGCGCCACGCGCTGCGTGCGCATGACGCGGGCCTCCGGCTCCACCCGCTGAGCCGGCGCGGGCCGGCCCCGCTCACCGCACGGCGCTCGCCTCCGACCGCAGGACGCTGCCGATCACGCTGGTGAACTCCTGCCAGGCCGACCGCTCCCCCTGGAGCTGCTTCCTGCCCGAGTCGGTCAGCCGGTACGTGCGCCGCTTGCGCCCGCCCACCGTCGCCCACTCGCTCGACAGGTAGCCGATGCGCTCCAGCCTGCGCAGCGCGGGGTAGACGGTGCCCGTGGGCACGGTGAGCGCGC
This sequence comes from Nonomuraea thailandensis, assembly GCF_024172165.1. Lineage (GTDB taxonomy): Bacteria > Actinomycetota > Actinomycetes > Streptosporangiales > Streptosporangiaceae > Nonomuraea > Nonomuraea thailandensis. The sequence goes on from NZ_JAMZEB010000002.1 coordinate 5,865,150, forward strand.
CTCCGCTGCGCTCCTGCAGCGCCTCGATGATGGCGTAGCCGTGCAACGGCTCGCGCTCCAGCACTGAGAGCAACAGCGCGTCCATGTGCCCGCGCAGCGCATCCGGGTTCATGCCTCTGATCCTAAACACCGTTCCGCTAAGTAGCCAGTCTACATGTAGGCTGTCTATATGTAGGTAGGCACAACAACGGAGCGCTCATGGACGTACTGGATCTGGCGCGAACACAGTTCGCGGTGACGGGCAGCCTGCACTTCCTGTTCGTGGTGCTCACGCTGGGACTGGCGCCGCTGGTGGCGATCATGCAGACCCGGTGGGCGATGTCGGGCAAGCCGCTGCACGAGGGGATGACGCGGTTCTGGGGGCAGATCTACGTCATCAACTACGCCCTCGGCATCGTGACCGGGCTGGTGATGGAGTTCCAGTTCGGCCTGGCGTGGAGCGGGCTCTCGCACTACGCGGGCGACGTGTTCGGCGCCCCGCTGGCCATGGAGACCCTGGTGGCCTTCTTCCTGGAGTCCACGTTCCTCGGCCTGTGGATCTTCGGCTGGGGCCGGCTGCCCAGGTGGGCGCACCTGGCGTGCATCTGGCTCGTGACGCTGACGGCGTACGCGAGCGCGTTCTTCATCATGGTGGCCAACTCGTTCCTGCAGAACCCGGCCGGCGCCGTCGTCAGCGGCGACCGGATGGAGCTGGTCGACTTCGGCGCGCTGCTCACCAACCAGACCCTCGTCTTCTCCTTCCCGCACGTGATCGGGGCGGGACTGTTCACCGGGGGCATGGTGCTGGTGGGGGCGAGCGCGTACCGGCTGCGGCGCAGGGCCCAGGAGACCGAGTTCTTCGGCCGGTCGCTGCGGATGGGCGTGGTGACGGCGGCCGTCGGGATGCTGCTGACCATGGGCTTCGGGTACGCCCAGTTCGCCGGCGTCCCCGAGGGCAAGTTCGGCAGCCACAACACCGCCGCGGCCGTCCCGCTCGGGCTCATGATCGAGTTCGGGCAGCTCCTGGGGCTCGTCGTGCTGTTCGTGATGCTGCCGATGATCGGGATCCTGCCGCGGGCGCGGTGGACGCATCCGATCCTGATCGCGATGACGCCGCTGCCGTTCGTCCTGTCCATCCTCGGCTGGATGGCCAGGGAGATCGGCCGCCAGCCCTGGATGATCTGGGAGCGGCTCACCGTCGCCGACGCCATGTCGCCCGGCCTGACCGCGGGGATGGTGACGACCTCGCTCATCGGGTTCACCGCCGTGCTCGGGCTGCTGGCGGTCGTCGACTACGTCCTCATCGCCCGGGTGATCAGGCGCGGCCCGCACGCCCTCGACCTCGGCGCCACCGACCGCGAAGAGCCGCGCACCCCCGCGCTGAGCCACTGAGGAGCGTCTGGACATGGAAGTGATCTGGTTCGCCGTCTTCACGGTGCTGCTGGCCGGATATTTCGCGCTCGAAGGCTTCGACCTGGGGGTCGGCCTGCTGCTGCCCGTGCTGGGCAGGACGCGCGCGAACCGGGACCGGATGGTGGCCGCCATGGCCCCGTACGTGCTGGCCAACGAGGTGTGGCTGGTGGCGGTCGCCGGGACCATGTTCGGCGTCTACCCGCTGCTCGAAGGCAAGGTGCTGTTCGGGCTGTACCCGCTGGTCGTGGCCATGCTGCTGTGCTGGGTGCTGCGCGACGCCGGGCTGTGGTTCCGCCGCAGGCTCGACGGCTCCGCGTGGCGGGGCCTGTGGGACGCGGCGATCGCGTTCGGCTCACTCGGGCTGTCGGTCGGCTGGGGCATGGCCCTGTACGCCGCCGCCACCGGCTTCGAGTCCTCGCCCGTGCACCCGCTCGGGCTCCTGCTCGGCATGGTCGTGACGCTGCTGTTCGCCTTCCACGGCTGGACGTTCCTGGCCTGGCGGACTCCGGGCGTGTTCGGGGCCACCAGACCGGGGTGGGTGCTGATGGTGTCGGGGCTCGTCGCCGCGCTGCCCGCGCTGGGAGTGCTGGCGGGCGCGATGCCGTACCTGCTGGACCACAGCGCGCCGGCGGCCACGCTGAATGTGCTCAGTGTCATGGTCCTGCCCGTCGCACCCATCATGCTCGGGGCGCAAGTATGGGTATGGCGCACTTTCCGGCCAGGCAAGGACGCCTTCCGGCTCCCGTCGTTCTTCTGAGGGAACGTGCACAAGGATCTTCTCGCACTCATGCGGGCCGAGCGCTCGGTCCGCCTCCACCTCGGCCTCACCATGGCCGCCGCCGTGCTGGCGGGGCTGCTCGTGCTGGTGCAGGCCGAGCTGCTGGCCGGAGTGCTGTCGGGGCGATTCGCCCCCGCGGCCGCCGGGGGCGCGCTGGCGGCGCTGGCGGGGGTGGTGGGAGTGCGGGCGCTGCTGGCCTGGACGCAGGGCGTCTTCGCCGGGCGCACCGCCACCGGCGTGAAGTCCGCGCTGCGGCACCGGCTCCTGGAGCGGCTGCGCGAGCTCGGCCCCGCCCGGCTCGCCGCGCACCGCTCCGGCGAGCTCGTCACGCTGGCGGGGCGCGGCCTCGACGGGCTCGACGACTACCTGACCGGCTACCTGCCCGCGATCGCGGTGGCCGCCGTGGTGCCCGTGGCCGTCCTGGTCCGGCTGTTCGCCGCCGACCTGGCCAGCGCGGTGATCGTGCTGGTCACGCTGCCGCTCATCCCCGTCTTCGGGGCGCTGGTCGGGATGACCACGAAGGCGGTCACCGAGAAGCAGTTCGTGGCGCTGTCGCGGCTCGGCGGGCACTTCCTGGACGTGGTGCGCGGCCTGCCCACCCTGCGCGCCTTCGGCCGGGCCCGCTACCAGGCCACCGTCATCCAGCAGATCGCCGACGCGCACCGCGCCGCCACCATGCGGACGTTGCGGGTGGCGTTCCTGTCCTCGCTGGTGCTGGAGCTGTGCGCGTCGCTGTCGCTGGCGCTGGTCGCGGTGCCGATCGGGCTGCGGCTGCTCGGGGGGTCGCTGGATCTGACGACGGCGCTGCTGGTGCTGCTGCTGGCGCCGGAGGCCTACCTGCCGCTGCGGGCCATGGGGACACGTTTCCACGCCTCCATGGAGGGGGTGGCCGCCGCCGACGCGGCCTTCGCCGTACTGGATCGGCCGGAGGACGACGCCGCCCGGCCCGAGGCGTCCGGCGAGCGCGGGGAGACGCCGGGGGCGGCCGGCGAGCGGCGCGGGGCGCCGGAGATCCGGCTGGAGAACGTCACCGTGCGCTATCCCGGCCGCGACGGCGCCGCCCTGGAGAACGTCTCGCTCACCATCGGCCCGCACGAGCGGGTGGCCCTGGTCGGCGAGAGCGGCGGCGGCAAGAGCACGCTGCTCCACCTCATCCTCGGCTTCGTCCGGCCGTCCGAGGGCCGGGTCCTCGTGGACGGCACGGACCTGCGCGACCTGGACCTGGTGGGCTGGCGGGCCCGGCTGGCGTTCGTGGCGCAGCGCCCGCACCTGTTCGCCACCTCGGTGGCCGACAACATCCGCCTCGGCTCGCCCTCGGCCTCGCCGGACGACGTGCGCAGGGCCGCGGCTGCGGCGCACGCGGACTTCGTGGCGGCCCTGCCCCAGGGGTTCGACACGGTGCTGGGCGAGCGCGGCGCCGACCTCTCGGCGGGTCAGCGCCAGCGCATCGCCCTGGCCAGGGCCTTCTGCCGCCCGGCCGCGTCGGTCCTGCTCCTGGACGAGCCCACGGCCCGCCTGGACGGGCGCAGCGAGGCGGCCGTGGTGTCGGGCACCGCGGACCTGGCCCGCGACCGCACGGCCGTCATCGTCGCGCACCGCCCGGCCATGATCGACCTCGCCGACCGCGTCATCCGCGTCCACGACGGCCGTGTCGTCTCCGACACCACCCGCCACCGATCCCCCGCCGATCCCCGCGCGGCGGTGCGGAGCGAGGGGAGCGCGCGATGAACCGGCGGATGGGGACGCGGCTGCTGTGGGCCGTCCTGGCGGGGTCGGCGGCCGACCTGGCCGGGCTGGGGCTCATCGCCGCCGCCGCGTGGCTGATCACCAGGGCCGCCGAGCAGCCGCCCCTGGCCGCGCTGAGCGTGGCGATCGTGGCCACCAGGGCGTTCGCGACCGGCAAGGGCGTCTTCCGCTACGCCGAGCGCCTCACCGGCCACGACGTGGCCCTGCGCGCCCAGGCGGGCACCCGGGAGCGGCTGTACGAGGCCCTCGTCCCGCCCCAGCGCCCCCGCCACGGCGGCGCCGACCTGCTGAGCCGGATGGTGGACGACACCGAGGCCGTACAGGACCTGCTGGTCCGCTGCCTGCTGCCCGCCGCGGCGGCGGCGATGGCGGGGCTGGCGGCGGTCGTCGTCGGGCTGGCGATCCTGCCGTCGGCCGCGCTGGTGCTGGTGGCCGGGCTGCTGGTGGCCGGGGTGGCGCTGCCCGCGGGCACCGCGGCGGCGGCGCGCCGCTGGTCGGCCAGGATCGCCCCCGCGCGGGCGGCGCTGGCCGGCCGGGTGGCCGACCTGGTGCACGGCTCCGCCGACCTGGCCGCGTACGGGGCCGATGACGAGGCGCTGGCCAAGGCGCTGGCGGCCGACGAGTCCCTGGCCGCGCTGGAGCGCCGCCAGGCGCGCGTGCACGCCGCCGCCCTGGCGGGGGGCACCCTGGTGCAGGGGCTGACGGTGGCGGGCGTCGTGCTGCTGGCTCAGGGCGCCGGAGCGTCGTCGGTGGGCACGGCGGTGCTGGCGCTGACGTCCCTGGTCGCCTTCGAGCCGGTGCTGCCGCTGGCCGCGGCCGGCGAGCGGATGGCGGGCATCACCGCCGCCCTGCGGCGGCTGCGCGACGTACGCTCGGCCTCCCCCGCCACCACGGAGCCCGCCGCGCCCGCGCCCCGGCCCGAGGCGCCGCTCACCATCGAGATCGACGACCTCGTGGTCCGCCACGCGACCTCGGACCTGCCCGAGGTCCCGCCGGACGCTGCGCACGGCGGCCGTCCGGCGCCGGACGGGGCCGGACGGCCCGCACCGGAAGAGGCCGGAGAGCCGGCACCGGGCCGGGCCCACCGGCCCGCGCTGGACGAGCGTGCAGCGCCGGAGCGGGCGGGGCGGCCGGCGTTGGACGGGGTGTCGTTGCGGCTGACGCCCGGCAAGCGGGTCGCGATCGTCGGCCCCAGCGGGGCGGGCAAGAGCACGTTGCTGGCCGCGCTGATGCGCCTGGTCGAGCCCGAGTCCGGCCGCATCACCGTCAACGGCGTCGGCCTCGGGGACCTGGCGGGCGACGACGTCCGGGCGCTGATGACGGGCCTGACCCAGGACCCGTACATCTTCCGCGCCACCCTGCGCGACAACCTGCGCCTGGCCGGCCCCGACGCGGACGACGAGGCGCTGCGGCGCGCCGTGCGGGACGCCCGGCTCGACGGCTGGGTGGAGCGCACCGGCTGGGACGCCGAGCTGGGCGAGGACGGCAGGACCGTGTCCGGCGGCCAGCTCCAGCGGCTGGCCCTGGCCAGGGCGCTGCTGTACGACCCGCCGGTGCTGCTGCTCGACGAGCCGGCCGAGGCGCTGGACGAGGAGACGGCCGACCGGCTGATGGCCGACCTGCTGGACGTGACCCGCGACCGCACGACGCTGCTCGTGACCCACCGGCTCAAGGGGCTGGAGTCGGTCGACGAGATCGTCGTGCTGGAGGAGGGCCGGGTCGTGCAGCGGGGACGCCACGACGAGCTGGTCTCCGTGCCCGGCTACTACCGCGACCTGTGGGAGTCCGAGGTCCTGACGAGGCGATGACCGGCCCGCACCCACCAGCGGGCCGCTGAGCCCGCACCCGCGTGCGGGCCGCTGAGCGCACGCCCGCCTGCGGGCCGGTAGGCCCGCGCCCGCCTGCGGGCCGCTGAGCCACGCGCCCGGCCAGGGGCCCGCGAGCCTGCCCGTTCCGTCCGGTGACTTGAGTTGGCGGCGCTATGAGGTTTACGATTCAAACCACTTTGCAGGATCGAGGGGTTTGCATGACGGAAGACGAGCGCGCACCGAGTCCCGAGGAGATGCTCCGCGTCATCGAGGAGCAGAGCGCCGCCACCGCCAAGTGGCTCTCCGGCGATCCGCTGCTGCTCTACATCCCGTGGGGCGTGGCCTGGCTGCTCGGCTTCACGGCGCTGTTCCTGCACTACGGCCTCGACGGCCGCCCGTACGCGCCGATCTCCCAGCCGCAGGCCGTGGGCGTGCTGCTGGCGGGCCTGATCGTGGCGGGGGCCGTCGCCGCGCGCGGCTTCGTGGGGATGAACAGACGGGTCCGCGGAGACTCGAACGCGCGAGGGGCGATGTTCGGCTACTCCTGGTTCGCGGGCTTCCTGCTCATGAACATCATCTGCTCCAGGATGAGCCCCCACCTGCCGCCCCAGGAGAGCGGCCTGATGTGGGGCGGCAGCTCGCTGATGCTGGTGGCGGTGCTGTACATGGCGGGCGGCGCGGTCTTCCTGGCCTGGCCGATGTTCTTCTTCGGCGTCTGGATCGCCGGCGTCAACGGGCTGGGCGTGCTGCTCGGCGCCGGCTGGCACGCGCTGCTGTCGGCGGTGCTGCTGGGCGGCGGGTTCATCGCCGTGGGGATCGTGGTGAGGCTGCGCACGTGACCGCGGACGACAGGGCGCTGCCCGAGCTCGACCCCGTCATCCACGCCCAGGCCAGGCTGCGGGTGGTGGCCACGCTCAACGTCCTCGCGGAGGGGGACGAGATGGCCTTCAACTCGCTGAAGGACCTGCTCGGCATGACGGCGGGAAATCTGTCGGTGCATCTGACCAAGCTGGAGGAGGCCGGATACGTGGCCATCAACAAGACGCATCGGGGCCGCACGCCGGTCACGTTCGCGCGGCTCACCAAGCGCGGGCGGCTGGCGTTCGAGGACTACACCGCGGCGATCCGCACCCTGCTCGACAACGCTGGAGGCTCGTGATGACGGTTCTGGCCCGGGCGATCGAGGTCTCCCGCCGATACGGCGACGTGCTGGCGCTCGACCGCGTCTCGCTCGACATCAGGGCGGGTGAGCTGGTCGGCCTGCTCGGCCCCAACGGCGCGGGCAAGTCCACCCTGATCAACCTGTTCGTGGGGCTGCGCCGGCCGACGTCGGGCGCGGTCGAGCTGTTCGGCGGCTCGCCCGGGGATCCGGTCATGCGCCGCGGCATCGGCGTGACCCCGCAGGAGACGGGGCTGCCGGAGACGTTACGGGTCGGCGAGATCGTCGACTTCGTCTCGGCGCACTTCCCCGAGCGCGAGGACAGAGGCGAGCTGCTGGCCCGCTTCGGGCTGAGCGACCTGGTCAGGCGGCAGGTCGGCGGGCTGTCCGGCGGGCAGCGGCGGCGGCTGGCGGTGGCGCTGGCGTTCGCGGGCAAGCCCCGGCTGGTCTTCCTGGACGAGCCGACGACCGGGCTCGACGTGGAGGCCCGGCGCACGCTCTGGGAGGGCATCAGGTCCTTCCACGAGGGCGGCGGCACGGTGCTGCTGACCAGCCACTACCTGGAGGAGATCGAGGCGCTGGCCGAGCGGGTGGTGGTGGTCGGCTCCGGCCGGGTGCTGGCCGACGACACCGTGCGCGCCGTACGCGACATCGTGGGCGTGCGGCGCGTCTCGCTCGTCGCGGATGACCTGCCCGAGCTGCCCGGCGTGCTCGGCTCCGAGCGCGTGGACGGGCGGGTCAGCCTGATGACCACCGACCCCGACCGGCTGGTCGTCGAGCTCGTACGCAGCGGCACGCCGTTCTCGGGCCTGGAGATCAGGCCCACCACCCTCGAGGAGGCCTTCCTCACCCTCACCACGAAGGAGCCGGCCCATGCCTGAGCTGGTCGTCGCGCACACGAGACTCTTCCTGCTGGAGCAGCTCAGGGTGCCGGTCGGGCTGCTGGCGAGCTCGCTGTTCCCGGCCATCTCGATGGTGGCGTTCGTGGTGCCGTTCGCGGGCGACGATCCGAGGGCCGCGACCATGGCGACGGGGTCGATGATGTTCTTCGGCGCGATGGCCGGGACGCTCGTCAACCTGAGCATCACCGTGGCCCAGGACCGCGAGCTGCCGTGGAACCCGTACCTGCGCACCCTGCCCGCGGGCCCGGTCCCCCGCTTCACCGGGCGGATCCTGGCGGCGCTGGCCGGCACGCTGGTCTCGGTGGTGCCGGTGCTGCTGGTGGCGGCGTTCCTCACCGAGGCCACGACCACGCCGCTGCGGCTGCTGCTGGGGCTGGGCGCGCTGGTCGTCGGGGTGGTGCCGTTCATGCTGATGGGCCTGTTCATCGGGTCGGTGATGTCGGCCAAGGCGGCGATCGCCGCCTCGCAGGTGCTGTTCTTCCCGATGGCGATCGTGGGCGGGCTGCTGCTGCCGCCGGCGATCCTGCCCGACTTCATCGAGGTCGTCTCCCCGTACGTGCCGACGCGGGGCGTCGCCGAGCTGCTGTGGGCGGTCACGGCGGGCACCACCCCGAACGCGGTGGCGCTGATCTCGCTGGCCGGCTGGACCGTGGTGGCGGCGATCGCGGCGGCCTGGGCCTACCGGCGCGACGAGGGCCGGCGCTTCTCCTAAGGGGACGAGCCTCCTAGGGGGACGAGCCTCCTAGGGGAACGGGCCCGCTTCAGCGTGGAAGCCGGGCCCGGTGACCGGGGGGGTGTGCCGCCGAGTCCGCAGCGATCTCAACGGCACACCCGTCCATGAGGGGGTCCTTGTTACTTGTTCTCCGAGAGCGTGACGTTGACCTCCTGGGTCGCGCCATCCCTCATATATGTGATCTTGACCTCTTGGCCCGGTTTGAAACCTCTGACCTGCCCGACAACCGTATCGCCTCCGTCAACCGCCTTGTCGCCGATCTTCGTGATCAGGTCGCCTTCCCTCAGCCCCGCCTGCTCGGCCGGGCTTCCCGCGGTGACCTGCCGGACCAGGGCTCCGGGCACGTCGCCGGTCGCGTCGGTGACGCTCACGCCGAGGAAGGCGTGGGTGACCTTGCCGGTGCTGATGAGCTGGTCGGCCACCTGCTTGGCGGTGTTGACCGGGATGGCGAAGCCGACGCCGCCGCCGGCGGCCTGCGAGGCGATCGCGGTGTTGATGCCGACGAGCTGGCCCGCCGCGTTGACCAGCGCGCCGCCGGAGTTGCCCGGGTTGATGGAGGCGTCGGTCTGGATGGCGCCGCCGATGGTGGTGGGCGCGCTCTGCTGCTGCCGCTGCTCGCCCCAGCCCGGCGGGACCTGCGGCTGGTCGTCGCCGAGGTTGAGCGTGCGGTCCAGGGCGCTGATGATGCCGGCGGTGACGGACCCGTCGAGGCCGAGCGGGCTGCCGATGGCGAGCACCGAGTCGCCGACCCTGAGCTGGTCGCTGTCGCCGAGCGAGGCCTCGGTCAGCCCCGAGACGCCTTCGGCGCGGATGACACCGAGGTCGGTGGCGGGGTCGGTGCCGACCACGCTGGCCTTGGCCGTCTTGCCGTCGCTGAACTTGACGGTCATCTGACCGCCCTGCCCCGCGCCGACGACCACGTGGTTGTTGGTGAGGATGAGCCCGTCCTCCGACAGCACCACGCCGGAGCCCTCGCCGCTCTGGCCCTGGATCATCACGACGGAGGGCTGCACCTTGGCGGCGACCTCGGCCACGGTGAGCTGGTCGGAGGCGGACCTGAAGACGGGGCTGGGCGAGCTGGGGCTGCTACTGGCGACCGGCTCAGGCTGGAACGAGGTGGCGACGACGGCCCCCACGACACCGCCGCCGACCGCCATCGCGGCCAGCGCCAGTCCCGCGATGGCCTTCTGCGCGGCGGTGAGACCGTGCTTCCCCGACGGCGGAGGGGGCGGGGGTGCGGGCACCTCCATGGCGATCGTGTCCCGCCGGGGGAAGCCCCCGGCGGCCGGCGGGGTGGCGCCGAACTGGCTCCACCCGCCGGTGCCCTGCTCGCGAGGCTCGTTCGCGTTCATCTTCCATCTCCCTCAAATCCCGATGATTCAAGGGTGTCAACAAGCGCGTAAGACCTGGTTAAGCCGATGATTCAGCGGGGTCGGCCCGGCCTGACGAAGCCCTTATCGACCGAGGTGGGGCCGGGGGATGCCGGGCCGGAAAGATCTCCATGATTTTTACCCGGCCGCCGGCCAGTACTCGTCGCGCAGCAGCCGCTTGTAGAGCTTGCCCGTCGGGTGCCTCGGCAGCTCCTCGCGGAAGTCCACCGACTTGGGGCACTTGTAGTGCGCCAGCTGCTCCCGGCAGTACGCGATCAGCTCCGCCTCCAGCGCCGGCCCCGCCTCGGCCATGGACACCGGCTCGACCACGGCCTTGACCTGCTCGCCCATCTCCTCGTCCGGGACGCCGAAGACCGCCACGTCGGCCACCTTCGGATGCACCGAGAGCACGTTCTCGGCCTCCTGCGGGTAGATGTTCACGCCGCCGGAGATGATCATGTACGAGCGGCGGTCCGTGAGGTACAGGAAGCCGTCCTCGTCCAGGTAGCCGATGTCTCCGAGGGTGGTCCAGCCGCGCCCGAGCGGGTCCTGGGACGAGCGGGTCTTGTCGGGGTCGCCGTGGTACTCGAAGCGGCCGCCGTTCTCGAAGTAGATCGTGCCGTGCTCGCCGGGCGGCAGGTCGTCGCCGTCCTCGTCGCAGATGTGCACGACGCCGAGCAGGGAGCGGCCGACCGTGCCCTTGTGCCGGAGCCAGTCGTCGGGGCCGACGTAGAGGAAGCCGTTGCCCTCGGTGCCCGCGTAGTACTCGTGGATGATGGGGCCCCACCAGTCCATCATCTGTTCCTTGACGGGGACGGGGCAGGGGGCGGCGGCGTGGATGGCGTACTGGAGTGTTGAGATGTCGTACTTGGCGCGGATCTCTTCCGGCAGCTTGAGCATCTTGATGAACATCGTCGGCACGAGCTGCGAGTGCGTCACCCCGTACCGCTCCACCAGCGCCAGGTACCGCTCGGGATCGAAGCGCTCCATCACCACGACCGTGGCCCCGAGCCGCTGGAAGGTCAGGCTGTAGCGCAGCGGCGCGGCGTGGTAGAGCGGCGCGGGCGAGAGGTAGACGCTGTCGGGCGTGGGCGCGAACAGGCCCTGGATCAGCTTGAACAACATGCCGGGCTCGTCGAGCGGGCCGTGCGTGGCGGCCAGCTTGACGCCCTTGGGGCGGCCCGTGGTGCCGGAGGAGTAGAGCATGTCGGCGCCCAGGCACTCGTCCTCGATCGGGGTGACCGGCTGCTTGGCCACCGCCTCCTCGTACGACTCGAAGCCCTCGGCCACGCCGTCCAGCATGAGGCGCAGCTCGACGCCGGGGGTCGCGCCGGTGATCGAGGTGGCGACGGCGGCCAGGTCCGCGCTGGAGATGAAGACCCGCGCCCCGCAGTTGCCGACGATGTAGGCCAGCTCGTCGGTCTGCAGCCGCGAGCTGACAGGGGTGTAGTACAGGCCCGAGCGGTGCGCGGCCCACGCGATGGCCAGGAAGCGGGGGTGGTTGGCGAGCATGAACGCGATGTGGTCACCCGGCCGCAGCCCCGCCGCGCGGAACAGGTGGGCCAGGCGGTTCGACTCTTCGTCCAGTTCGCGGAAGGTGATGACTTGCCCGGAGCCCGCCATGATCACAGCGGGCTTGTCGGGGGTGACGGCTGCGATGGCTCCCGGATGCATGAACAGAACAGTATTCGGTTGATCGCCCGCCGCGCCAGAACCCGCGTGGTGCAGCCGCGGCCTCCCGTCGAGGCCGCGGCTGCGGGTCACTCGGCGGCGATGACCGAGCCCTCGTACTTCTGCTTGATGAAGTCCTTGACCTTCTGGTCCTGCAGCAGCTTGCCGAGGGTGACGATGTTCGCGTCCTTCTCGTGGCCGGCCTGCACGACCAGGCCGTTCACGTACGGGTTGCCCTCGGTCTTCTCCAGCACCAGCGCCTGCGTGGCAGGCTTGAGGCTGGCCTCGATGGCGTAGTTGCCGTTGATCACCGCGGCGTCCACGTCCTCCAGCGAGCGCGGGAGCTGCGCCGCCTCCAGCGGCTTGAACTGCAGGTTCTTCGGGTTGCCCGTCACGTCGCGCTCGGTGGCGGCGGTGCCGACGCCGTCCTTGAGCGTGACGAGGCCGTTGTCGGCGAGCAGCTTGAGGGCGCGGCCGAGGTTGGTGGCGTCGTTGGGCAGGGCGACGGTGGCGCCACTGGCCAGGGCGGACACGTCCGTGATCTTCTTGGAGTAGAGGCCGAGCGGCTCCAGGTGCACCGGCGTGACGAAGCTCAGCTTGGTGCCCTTGGTGGAGTTGAAGTCGTCGAGGTACGGCTTGTGCTGGAAGAAGTTGGCCGTGAGCTGCCCCTCGTCGAGCTGCACGTTCGGCTGCACGTAGTCGGTGAACTCCACGACCTCCAGCTTGAGGCCGGCGGCCGGGGCCAGGTTGTCCTTGACGAAGTTCAGGATCTCGGCGTGCGGCACGGGGCTGGCGCCGACCTTCAGCACGGCGTCGGCGCCCTGCGACGCCGCGGTGTCGGCGCCGGTCCCCGTCGCGGACTGCGACGTGCCGCATGCGGCGAGCGACAGAGCCAGCGCGACGGCACCTACAAGGCGGTGAATTTTCATGATTTTTCCTTACTTATGCGAAAGGCGCCGAGCGACCCAGTCGCCCAGGCTCTGCAGGAGTTGCACGATCACGAGCAGCAGCACGACCGTCACGATCATGAGGAGCGTCTCGAACCGCTGGTAGCCGTACCGGACCGCCAGGTCGCCCAGCCCGCCGCCGCCGAGCGTGCCGGCCATGGCGGAGTAGCCGATCAGCGCGACGACGGTGACGGTGAGGCCCGCCACCAGGCCGGGCAGCGCCTCGGGCAGCAGGACCTTGCGCACGATCTCGGTCCTGCTCGCACCCATGGCCTGGGCCGCCTGCACCACGTCCGTGCCGACCTCGCGCAGCGCGGTCTCGACCAGCCGGGCGAAGAACGGCACCGCCCCCACGGTCAGCGGCACCACGAACGCGGCGGTCCCGATGGTGGTGCCGACGACGAGCCGGGTGAACGGGATGATCGCGATCATCAGCACGATGAACGGCAGCGACCGCCCGATGTTGACCACGAACCCGAGCCCCGACTTGAACGCGGGCAGCGGCCGCAGCCCGTCCCGGTCGAACACCACGAGCGCCACGCCCAGCGGCAGCCCGAGCAGCACGGTGAACAGCGTGGCCCAGCCCACCATCACGGCGGTCTCCACCGTCGCCGGCCACAGCAGCGGCAGCATCTCTTCCCAGGTCACGGCGCCTCCTCCACGATCAGTCCGGAATCACGCAGGTACGCCAGCGCGGCAGGGGCCTCGGCCCCGTCCAGCGCCACCCGCAGGCGGCCGACGGACCCCGCGGCCAGGTCCTCGATGGAGCCGCCGAGGATGCTCAGGTCCACGTCGAACTTGCGCACCACCTCCGACACCACGGGCCGGCCCGGCTCGCCGGTGAACGTCAGCGTCACCGAGCCGGACGGCGCGGGCTCGGGCAGCGGGAAGATCTCCCTGGTCAGTCGGGATCCCGGCGTCCTGATCAGGTCGGCGATGGAGCCGGACTCCTCGATGCGGCCCTGCGCCATGATGGCGACCGAGTCGCAGACGCTCTTGACCACGTTCATCTCGTGGGTGATGAGCAGGATCGTCAGGCCCAGCTCCGCGTTCAGCCGCTTGAGCAGGGCCAGGATCGACTGCGTGGTGGCCGGGTCGAGCGCGGAGGTGGCCTCGTCCGACAGCAGCACCGACGGGTTGCCCGCCAGCGCCCTGGCGATGCCGACGCGCTGCTTCTGGCCGCCGGAGAGCTGGTGGGGGCGGTGCTTGCCGCGCCCCTCCAGTCCGACCAGCTCCAGCAGCTCGCCGACGCGGCGCTCGCGCTCGGCCCTGGGCACGCCCATGACCTCCAGGGGGAAGGCCACGTTCCCGGCGACCGTGCGGGAGGAGAGCAGGGCGAAGTGCTGGTGGATCATGCCGATGCGCTGCCTGGCGCGGTTCAGGTCGCGGTCGGCGAGCGCGGTGAGGTCCTGGCCGGCGACGGTGACGGTGCCCGCGGTGGGGCGCTCCAGCAGGTTGACGCAGCGCAGGAGCGTGCTCTTGCCGGCGCCGCTCTGGCCGAGCACGCCGTGGATCTCGCCTTCGCGCACGTGCAGGTCCACGCCGTCCAACGCGACGGTCGTGCCGTACTGCTTGCGCAGGCCTGAAGCCTGGATCACTGGGAATCCCCATGACTGAGGGCGGCCGGGGCCGCGGGAACGTACATCACCGGTGGAGGAGGGCTCCGGCCCTCAGCGGGTGCCGGGGTGGAAGGGCAGGTGGCTCAGCCTGCGCAGCACGAAACCAGGTGCGATCATGATGGCCTTCGAGGAGAACGGGCGGGACGGGTCGCTCTTAACGGGCAGGCATTCGCCCCATACGCATGCGGCGACACGCGGCCCCCATCATGGGGACGCCGCGACCGGTCGCGTATGCCTCGTTCACGCCCTTGCTAACGCCGGGGTTAGATCCCCATATTCCTGATCTGTTTCGTGATCTGCATCACTGCGCGTGAGCGCCGGCATGCGAACGCCCCGCCGCGCGCCCTGGGAAGGCCGGGCGCGGCGGGGCGTTCGTCCTGGGGTCAGGCCGCCACGGAGGAGGCGACCTTGGCCGACGTGAGCGCGATGTCCAGCACCTCGCGCACGTCGCTGACGGTGTGGATGGTCAGCTCCTTGCGGACCTCCTCGGGCACGTCGTCCAGGTCCGGCTCGTTGCGGGCCGGGATGAGGACGGTCGTGATGCCCGCCCGGTGCGCCGCCAACAGCTTCTGCTTGACGCCGCCGATCGGCAGCACCCGCCCGGTCAGCGAGATCTCGCCGGTCATGGCCACGTCGCCGCGCACCTGCCGCCCGGACAGGAGCGAGGCCAGCGCCGTCGTCAGCGTCACGCCCGCCGAGGGGCCGTCCTTCGGCACCGCGCCGGCCGGGAAGTGCACGTGCACCGAGCGGTCCTTCAGCGCGGTGACCGGCAGCTCCAGCTCCGCGCCGTGCGAGCGCAGGTAGGACAGCGCGATCCGCGCCGACTCCTTCATCACGTCGCCGAGCTGGCCGGTCAGGGTCAGGCCCGTCTCGCCGGTCTCCGGGTCGGCCAGGGACGCCTCGACGTACAGGACGTCGCCGCCGGCCCCGGTGACCGCCAGGCCGGTGGCCACGCCGGGCACCGAGGTGCGCTGCTTGGCCTCGGGCAGCGACGACTCCGGCACGAACCTCGGCCGGCCGATGTAGTCGACCAGGGAGCTCTCGCCCACGGTGACGGGCAGCTCGTCCTTGGCCGCCACCTTGCGCAGGATCCTCGCGACCGAGCGCTCCAGCGAGCGCACGCCGGCCTCACGGGTGTACTCGGCGGCCAGCCTGCGCAGCGCCGCGTCCTCGACCTTGACCTCCTCGGCGGTCAGCCCGGCCAGCTCCAGCTGCCTGGGCAGCAGGTGGTCACGGGCGATCGCGACCTTCTCGTCCTCGGTGTAGCCGTCGAGCGTGACGACCTCCATGCGGTCGAGCAGCGGCCCGGGGATGGCCTCCAGGACGTTGGCCGTGGCCAGGAACAGCACGTCGGACAGGTCGAGCTCGACCTCGAGGTAGTGGTCGCGGAACGTGTGGTTCTGCGCCGGGTCGAGCACCTCCAGCAGGGCGGCCGTGGGGTCGCCGCGGTAGTCGGCGCCGACCTTGTCGACCTCGTCGAGCAGGACGACCGGGTTCATCGAGCCGGCCTCGCGGATGGCGCGCACGACGCGGCCGGGCAGCGCGCCGACGTAGGTGCGCCGGTGGCCGCGGATCTCGGCCTCGTCGCGGACGCCGCCGAGCGCGACGCGGACGAACTTGCGGCCCATCGCGCGGGCCACGGACTCGCCCAGCGAGGTCTTGCCGACTCCGGGAGGGCCGGCCAGGGCCAGCACGGCGCCGCTGCGGCGGCCGCCCACCACGCCGAGGCCCTTGTCCTGGCGGCGCTTGCGCACGGCCAGGTGCTCGATGATGCGGTCCTTGACGTCGTCGAGGCCCGTGTGGTCGGCGTCGAGCACGGCCCTGGCGCCGGCGATGTCGTAGTTGTCCTCGGTGCGGTCGTTCCACGGGATGTCGAGGACGGTGTCGAGCCAGGTGCGGATCCAGCCGGTCTCAGGGGACTGGTCGGGCGTCCGCTCCAGCTTGTCGACCTCCTTGAGCGCGGCCTCGCGCACCTTCTCCGGCAGGTCGGCGGCCTCCACCCGGGCGCGGTAGTCCTCCTCCTCGCTCTCGGTGGAGTCGCCGTTGAGCTCCTTGAGCTCCTTGCGGACGGCGGCGAGCTGCTGGCGCAGGAGGAACTCGCGCTGCTGCTTCTCCATGCCCTCCTGGACGTCCTTGCGGATCGTCTCGGCGACGTCGAGCTCGGCGAGGTGGTCGCGGGACCACTCGATCAGCCTGGCCAGCCGCTCGGCCGGGTCGGCCGCCTCCAGCAGCTCGACCTTCTGCGCCGTGCTCAGCCACGGGGTGTAGCCGGAGCTGTCGGCCAGCACGGAGGGGTCGTCGATCGTGTTGACCTGGTCGACCACCTGCCAGGCGCCGCGCTTCTGCAGGATGGTGGTGGCCAGCGCCTTGTACTCCTTGGCCAGCTCCTGGGCGCGCTCACCGGCGGCGACGGTGTCGATCGTCTCGGCCTCGACCCACAGTGCGGCGCCGGGGCCGGTCGTGCCGGTGCCCACGCGAACCCGGTTCACGCCGCGCACGACGGCGGCGGGCTCGCCGCCCGGCAGCCTCCCGACCTGCTCGACAACGGCCTGCACGCCGATCGCGCCATAACGGCCGTCTATCCGGGGAACGAGGAGGACCCGTGGCTTGTTGCCACCGGATGCACGGGCCGCGTCTATGGCGGCGCGCACCTCGGAGTCGGACAGGTCCAGCGGAACCACCATGCCCGGCAGGACGACCTCGTCGTCCAGCGGCAGGACCGGGAGGATCAAGCTCTCACTCATGCGAACTCCAAAGGGTTGAGTTATACCGGCTCAACTCATCGGAGCCCCTGCCTGTTCCCTTCCTTGCCGATGTTCGCTCACGGCGATCGTAATGATGTAATCGCTACCTTCGGGTGACGGGAACGTCAGACCCTGGGGTGACGACCCGGCGCGCGTGCGCTCGTAAGCTTGACCAGGTGATCCTCGTCCAGCGCGCCCGCTCGCTCGGCCGGTCGCTCGCCCGCCTGCGCCCGTGGGGGCGGGCGCGTGAGGGCGCCGCCGAGACCGCCGGCGCGCGTGACGAGGGGCGGGGCGAGCGGGCCGAGCGGGTCAAGCGGGCCGGGCAGGTGGTCGGGCGGCCGTTCGCGCTGGCCCTGTTCCAGGGGGACGCCGATCCCCCGCCCGCCACGCGCCGCCTGCGGCTGAAGGTCCCCCGCCAGATGGAGGCGCTGGTCCCCTACCAGTCGTGGGACCTGGTCCAGGTGGCCGACCTCCTGCTGGCGTTCGTCCTGTACGGCATCACGATCAGCACCACCCTCGACTGGAACGAGAGCGCCGCCCGCGCCTACGCCGCCGACCCGGCCGCGCACGGTCCCGCCCCGCTGATCTTCTCCTACCTGGCCGCGATCGGCGTCTCCCTGCCCGTCGCCCTGCGCGACCGGTGGCCGCTGGCGGCGTGGCGGGTCGCCTTCGTGATGTCGCCCGTGGTCATCTGGCTGACCCTCTCGATCGGCGAAGGCGAGCCGCCCTACATCATCACGGCGATCATCATGTACCCGCTGGTCCTCTACTCGGTGGCGGTCCGGTGCGAGCGGCGGATCACGGCGGGCGTGTGGGTCCTCACGGTCCTCACCCTGTGGATCGTCCACCCCGACTCGATGTTCATCGCCTCGATCATCGCGTCGGTCGCCGTGCTGTTCGGCTACAACGTGCGGGCCCGGCGCACCGCCACGGCCCGCCTGGTGGAGGAGGAGCAGCGCACGCGGCAGGCGGAGGGCGCGCAGGCGGTGCTGGAGGAGCGCGCCCGCATCGCCCGCGAGCTGCACGACGTGGTGGCGCACCACATGTCGGTGATCGCCATCCAGGCGGAGGCGGTGCCGCTCAAGGCGGCCGGCGACGTGGCGCAGCTCGAGGCGGGCCTGGCCGAGATCCGGGGGCTGTCGCTGGAGGCCATCGCGGAGCTGCGCCAGGTGCTGGGCGTGCTGCGCGACCCCCAGGGCCGCACCGACACCGCGCCGCAGCCGGGGCTCGACCGGATCGACGAGCTGGTCTCCAACGCGCGCGCCACCGGGCTGGCCGTGCTGGTCAAGCGGTCCGGCGCGCTCGACGGGCTGCCGCAGGCCGTGGAGCTGTCGGCGTACCGGATCGTGCAGGAGTCGCTGTCCAACGCGATGCGGCACGCGCCCGGCGCCACCGTCGCGGTGGAGATCGCCCGCCGGGGCGAGGAGCTGCGGCTGCGCGTCGCCAACGGCGCGGGCACCGAGCCCGGCACGGCGCAGGAGGCGCGCGGGGCGGGGCAGGGGCTGGTGGGCATGCGGGAGCGGGCGGTGCTGCTCGGCGGCACGCTCGACGCGGGCCCCGTCGCCGGTGGAGGCTTCGAGGTGCTCGCGGCGTTACCGATCGCGGAGAGGAAGAGCGTTTGATCCGGGTTCTGATCGCCGACGACCAGGGCATGGTGCGCACCGGGTTCACGGTGTTCCTGAGCGGCCAGCCCGACATCGAGGTCGTGGGCGAGGCGGCGGACGGGCGGGAGGCGGTCGAGCGGGCCGCCGAGCTGAGCCCCGACGTGGTGCTCATGGACGTGCGCATGCCGGTCATGAACGGCCTGGAGGCGACCAGGGAGCTCATGGCACGGCAGAGCACGGCCAAGGTGCTCATCCTGACGACGTTCGACCTCGACGACTACGTCTACGAGGCGTTGCGGGCCGGGGCCAGCGGGTTCCTGCTCAAGGACGCCTCGGCCGCGCAGCTCGCCGAGGCCGTCCGCGTGGTGGCGGCCGGGGAGGCGCTGATCGCCCCGGCGATCACCAAGCGGCTGATCACCGAGTTCGCCCGGATGGGCGCGCCGCGGCCGATCGCGGGGCGGCGCCTCGACGAGCTGACCGAGCGGGAGACGGAGGTGCTCAGCCTGGTCGCGCAGGCGCTGTCCAACCAGGAGATCGCCGAGAAGCTGTTCGTGGCCGAGCAGACGGTCAAGACGCACGTGGGGCGGATGCTGATGAAGCTCGGCCTGCGCGATCGGGCTCAGGCGATCGTGTACGCGTACGAGACGGGGCTGGTGCGCCCGGGCGAGTGACCGCGCGCGTGCGGTCACTCGCGTTCCCCTCCACCGGCCCGCGTCGTACAGTCGGCGGATGGACCCGGTTGAGCTCTTCCATCAGGTGGCGGCCACCGTTCCCGCCTACGGCAGGTTCCTCGCCGAGCACGGCGTCGATCCCGCGAAGGTGACGGCCGCGGCGGACTTCGCGCGGCTCCCCATGACGACCAAGGACAACTACACCCACCGCCACCCCCTGCCGGACCTGTGCAGGAACGGCGTGATCGGCGACCTGATCGCCGTCTCCTCCGGGTCCACGGGCGTGCCGTCGTTCTGGCCGCGCTCGGCGGCGGACGAGCGGGTGATCGCCGACCGGTTCGAGGAGGTGTTCGGCGGCTCGTTCGCCGCCCGCGAGCGCCGTACGCTGGCCGTGGTCTGCTTCGCCCTGGGCACCTGGGTGGGCGGCCTGTTCACCGTCGCCTGCTGCCGCCACCTGGCCGAGCGCGGCTACCCGATCACCGTGGTCGCCCCCGGCACCGACCGGCGGGAGATCGTGCGGGTGATCCCCGAGCTGGCGCCGCACTTCGACCAGGTCGTGCTGCTGGGTTACCCGCCGTTCCTGAAGAACGTCATCGACACCGAGGACCTGCCCTGGGCGAGCTGGAACGTCAGGCTGGTGACGGCGGGCGAGGTGTTCAGCGAGGAGTGGCGGGCGCTGGTCGCCGAGCGGGCCGGCATCGCCGACCCCGTACGCGGCATCGCCTCCCTGTACGGCACCGCCGACGCGGGCGTCCTGGGCAACGAGACCCCCTTGTCGGTGGAGATCCGCCGTTTCCTGTCCGCCCGGCCCCGGCAGGCCAGGGAGCTGTTCGGCGAGTCGCGGCTGCCGACGCTCGTGCAGTACGACCCCGGTGTGCGCTTCTTCGAGGAGCACGAGGGCACCCTGCTGTTCTCCGGCGACAACGGCGTCCCGCTCGTCCGCTACCACATCGCCGACGAGGGCGGCGTCCTCCCGTACCGGGAGCTGCTGGACTTCGTGCGGCGGCACGGCTTCGAGCCGCGGCCGAAGACGTACGCGGACGGGCCCGAGCGCCCGTTCGTGTACGTCTTCGGCCGCAGCCACTTCACCGTGTCCTACTACGGCGCGAACGTCTACCCGGAGAACATCGCGATCGGCCTGGAGCAGCCGGGGGTGAGCCCGTGGGTGACGGGCAAGTTCGTGCTGGAGGCGGCCGAGGACGAGCGGCACGACCGGCACCTGACCGTGACGGTGGAGCTGATGCCCGGGGAGAAGCCCTCCGAGGAGATCGCCCACGCGGTCAGCGAGTCGATCCTGGCGCAGTTGCTGCGGCTGAACAGCGAGTTCGCGGCGTACGTGCCGGTACCGCAGCAGACGCCGTTCATCAGGCTGCGGGAGTCGGGCGACCCGGACTACTTCCCGCCGGGCGCCAAGCACCGTTACACCCGGTAGGCCCAGAGTTTTCCCTAGCGCGGCCCCTGGGGGGACACGGGCGGCGGGGCCTACCGTCAGGGAGGTCGGCGCTTCGACGGGGCAGGTGACGGCACATGCTGGATGATCTCGGCCGGTTGTTCGCCTGGCCGGCGGCTTCGCTCGCCGGGCCCGGGTCCCTCCGGACGCGACGGCCTTCACCACGGCCACGTGGCCGGCCGTCATGGCGACCGGCCCCTCCCCCGGCGGCGCCGTGGACGAGGGCGAGTTGTGGGGCTTCGTCGCCTGTCTGAAGGCGACGAACCGGTACGCGTTCGCCCAGGCGTTCGGCCGCTTCGGCGTGGACGTCGCCACGGAGTGGGGCCGGAACGGCGCGGAGCTGTTCAACCCGGGCCAGCGCAAGTACACCGGCCGCCCTGCCGTGCCGCGGGAGGGCGGCGGGGCGCGCGAGCTGGGCACGGTGGAGGAGTTCGACCTGTTCCGCGACTGGCACTGGTTCTACCGCGTCCAGATGGCCGGCCGTACCGTGGACGGCTTCCGCCGCGCGATGTGGGACATGGCGCGGCTGCGCGTCCGCGACGTCGGCGAGACGCCCTGGGACGGCCCCGCGGAGCCGCCCACCTGGACGGTCCCCGGCCCGGAGGGCCCGCGCCCGGCCAGGATCAAGGACGTGATCACCTCCGAGCGGGGCGTGGCGCGAACATGGTCTCGGCCGGCCTGACACCTGGGGCGACGCCGCCGAGGCGGCGCTGGTCGCGCGGCTGCGGGCGCAGGGCGGGGCGTCGGTCGAGTACGTGCACGAATGGCCGCGCCAGGTGTCCGGGAGCCGCGGCTTCACGCTGCCGTACGAGCTGCTGCCCGACCACGGCGACGGACGGCGGCTCGACCCGGCGCGCGGCTCGTTCCTGCTCGACGCCGGCGGGCTCCCACCGGAGCCCTGGCCCCGCCCTGGCGCTGGCCCGGCCCTGGCCCCGCGGAGCCGGGTCAGGGCTCGCGGCGCACGGCCACCAGCGCGACGTCGTCCTCGCGCACCCCGAACGCGTCCAGCATGCGCTCGGCGAACTCCTCCAGGTCGTCCTCGACGGTCTCGGCGAGCTCCCTGGCCCTCTCCAGGCTCTCGTCCAGCGAGATCGCGCGGTCCTCCACCAGCCCGTCGGTGAACAGCAGCAGCGTCCCGCCTGGCGGCAGCTTCAGCCGGTCCACCGTGTACGTCTCCGGCAGCGCCCCCAGCAGCAGGTTCCCCAGGTGGTGGTAGGTGCCGCCGGGCCCGGCGAACAGGGGCGGGATGTGGCCGGCGTTGGCCACCTCGACCTCGCCCGTGGCCGGGTCGATGAGCATCAGGCAGAGGGTGGCCGTCATGCGCGGGTGGTAGCGCCGCATCATCTGGTTGAGCAGGTCGAGCGAGGCGCTGAGGTCCACCTGCCCGATGAACGAGGCCCGCATCGCGTGCCGCAGCTCGGCCATCACGGTCGCGGCGTGCAGCGAGTGCCCCTCCACGTCGCCGATGGCCACCAGCACCCGGTCGCCGATCGGCAGCACCTCGTAGAAGTCGCCGCCCACCTCGATGTTGTCGGCGGCCGGCTGGTAGCGCATCGCCACCCGCAGGCCCGGCACCTCGGGGATGCGGGTGGGCAGCAGGCTGCGCTGCAGGGTCAGCGCGATCGCGTGCTCCTCGGTGTAGGCGCGCAGCGCGGCCACGGCCAGGGCGAGCTGCTGCCCGAGCTGGCGCAGCAGGTTCACCTCGTCGGCGTCGAGCGGGGGCTCGCTCTCCACGCCCAGGTAGATGGGCGAGCCGGAGTTCTTCGTGCGGCAGAGCACGCCCGTGCTGCTGCCCTCGATCTGCACGTCCGGCAGCAGCCCGCGCCACTCCTGCGCGTGCAGCGTGAACACGTGGGAGCGCTGCGCCTCCCGCTGCACCATGCCGCTCAGGCGGTCCAGCAGGTCGGGCCCGGCGGGATGGGAGGTGGCCGGCTCGCCGGGGCGGGCGCGGAAACGGCGTGTGCGCCCGTCGGGCAGGAGCGCCAGCGTGCCGCAGAAGCGGCCCAGCACACCGGCCGAGCCCTCGACCGCGACCGACAGCAGCTCGTCGAACGTCTCGGCCTCGTTCATGCGCAGCGTCACGTCCGCCAGCCCCGCCAGGCGCTCGGCCATCTGCTCGGCCCGCCACCGCGCCCGGTAGTAGCGCAGCATGGCCTCCACCGTCGCGGCGAACTCGGCCGGCTCGATCGGCTCGGCCAGGTACGCGTCGGCGCCCCGCTCCAGCCCCTCCGCGCGGTCGGCCACGGTGATGGCGTCGGCCGACACCTGGATGACGGGGATCGAGGCGGTCGCCGGGTCGGCCTTGATCCGCTCGCACACCTCGTGGCCGGGGATGTCGGGCAGCCGCACGTCCAGGATGACCAGGTCCACGTGCTGGGTGGCGAGCGTGGCCAGCGCCTCCTCGCCGCCGCTCGCCTCGATCACTTGATGCCCGGCGCGGCGCAGCCAGCTCGACAGGATGTAGCGCTTGGTCGGCGTGTCGTCCACCACCAGCACGGTCGCCGTCTCGCTCACGCCTGCCCTCCCATCGCGCTGCGGATGGCCTGGAGCAGGTCCTCCCTGCGCAGCCCGTGCTTGTCCAGCACGACCACGCCGCCGGAGGCGCGCTGGGGCGCGATCGTGACCACCACCACCGGGATGCCCGCCAGCCTTTCGTCCTCGGCCATGCGCTGGAGCAGCACGTGGCCGTCCACGCGCGGCATGAGCAGGTCCACCAGGATCACGTCGGGCGGGCTCACCGCCATCAGGTCGAGCGCGGCGGCGCCGTCGGCGGCCTCGTCCACGTTCGCGGCGAAGCCGTGCAGCATGCGGCGGGCGGCGGCGCGGAACACCTCGTCGTCGTCCGCGATCAGCACGCGCTCCAGCTCGGGCGGGCCGCTGTAGTGCGGCAGCCGCAGCGTGACCGCGGTGCCCTCGCCCGCCGTGCTGGCCAGCTCCAGCGTGCCGCCGAGCGCCTCGGCGAGCCTGCGCGCGTACGGCAGGCCCAGGCCCGTGCCCCTGGACCTGACCTGGAGGGAGCCCGGCACCTGGTAGAAGTCCTCGAACACCCGCGTCAGGTGCTCCGGCGCGATGCCGATGCCGGTGTCGGCCACGACGATGACGGCCTCACCCTTGGCCTGGTCGAGGTGGGCCTCTAGGCGGACCTCGCCGCGTACGGTGAACTTGACCGCGTTCGACAGCAGGTTGCGCAGGATGCGCAGCAGCATGACCTCGTCCACGTACAGCTCGGCGACCTCGGCGGCCACCTCGTGGCGCAGCTCGACGCCGTTGCTGGCGTTCGGGCGCAGCATCACGTGGAGCTGCTCGGCCATCCGTGTCAGCTCCACGGCCGACGGCTGCGGGTCCAGGCGGCCCGACTCGGCCTTGGCCATGTCGAGCAGCTCGCTGACGAGCTCCAGCAGGGTCTCGGTCGAGCTGCCGATGAGCCGCACCTGGTGGGCCTGCTCCTCCGTCATGGGGTCGCCGCCCGGCCCGATCAGCAGCCTGACCAGGCCGATCACGGAGTTCAGCGGGGTGCGCAGCTCGTGGCTGACGGTGGCCCAGAACCGGTTCCTGGCCTCGTTGGCCTCCCTGAGCTGGCTGGACTTCTCGTCCAGCTCGGCGTACAGGGCGACCACTCCCCTGTTGGTCTCCTCCAGCTCGGCCGAGAGCTGGTTGTACATCGCCATCACGCCCGAGTTGGTCTCCTCCAGCTCGGCGTTGAGCCGCAGGAGGTCCTCCAGCGTCTCGGCCAGCTCCCTGTTCTGCTCGCGCAGCTCGTCCATGGCGGAGACCGGGGAGAGGGCGGTCAGCCTGGCGCGGATCTCCGCCACCGGGACGGGCGGCCGGCGGGCGAGCAGCCGCTTGGCGAGCGTGACGCTGCCCTCGTTCACCATGATCTCGTCGACCAGCCTGCCCGCCAGCTTCAGGCCCTCCAGGCCGGACAGGTCGGAGTGCCGCTCGTGCTCCAGGGTGATGAACAGGTGCCGGTCGCCGAGCGCGAGGACCGCGATCGAGCCGGTGCCGAACAGCTCGCGGCCGGCCTCGCTGAGCGCCGTCGCCACGCGGACCTGGTCCTGCGGCTCCAGGCCGGCCAGCTCGGCGGCGGCGCGGCCGAGCCGGCGCAGGACGAAGACGTCCTGGTCGGCGTCGAGCCGGACGCGGATGAGCTCGGTCACCTCGGCCTCGGGCTTAGCCATGCCGCGTCGTCTCCTGGCTGGGCGGCGCGCTCTCCTGGGCGGGCCTGACCGTCACCACGCAGGCGTCGTCGCGCCTGCTGCCCGCCTCGCGCATCAGCCCGGCGGCGATCACGGCGGGCGTGCGGGAGAACAGGCCGGGCAGCAGCTTGGGGTCCCAGCGCTCCGTCAGCCCGTCGGAGTGCAGGACGACGGTGGCGTAGCCGGGCAGCTCGTAGGTGTACTGGCGCAGCCGCCCGCCCTGGTGGCCGGCGATCCCCGGCACCGACACCATCCCCTGCCTGCCCTCGGCGTGCGCGACCCAGCCGGAGACGTTGCCGAGCCCGGCGTAGTGCACCTGGCCCCGCTCGACGCGGGCCACCGCGATCGCGCCGCCCCGGGTGCCCTTCATGCCGGCGTGCAGGCGCTCCACGATCGCGACCGGCTCCTGGTCCCGTACGGCGAGGAACAGCTCCACGGCCCGCTGCGTGGCCTGCGCGGCGATGAGGCCGTGCCCGAGCCCGTCGCAGACGAGCACGGTCGTGACCTGGCCCGCCTCGGCGATGGCGAACCCGTCGCCGCACACCGTCTCGTCTCCGATCGGCTTGGTCAGCCCGCTGGCCCGCAGCGGCGGCCCCGGCGCGGCGCCCGCGGTGAAGTGCATGGCCAGCACGGTGCCCTTGCCCGGCAGGGAGTGCACGTCGTAGCCGGTGGCGATGCGGGAGATCGCGCCCAGGCCGATGCCCAGCGTGCCCGAGGTCGAGTAGCCGTCGCGCAGCGCGCGAGCCACGTCAGCCATGCCCGGCCCCTTGTCCACGGTGATCAGCTCGACCGTGGTGGGGGCCTCCGGATGGGGGCGCACGATGACGGTGCCCTCCATGGCGTGCTTGACGAGGTTGGAGACCGCCTCGCTCACGGCCACGGCCGTCTGCCCGATGAGCGTCTGGTCGAAACCCGCCGCCTCGGCCAGCTCGACGGCCTTCCTGCGTACCGCGCCGACCGCGCTGGGGTCCTCGGCGCGGACCCAGCCGGTCATCGCGACCACTTCGTCACCGTCACGGTCGTGCCCTTGCCCGGCTCGGAGACCAGGTCGAACTCGTCGACCAGCCGGCGCGAGCCGCCGAGGCCCAGCCCCAGGCCGCCGCCGGTGGTCCAGCCGTCGGTGAGGGCCTGCTCCAGGTCGGGGATGCCGGGGCCCTCGTCGCTGAAGACCAGCTTGAGGCCGCGCCGCAGCCCCTTCTGCACAACCTCCATGCGCACGTCGCCGCCACCGGCGTACACCAGGGCGTTGCGCGCCAGCTCGCTGGCGGCTGTGATGATCTTCGTCTGGTCGACCAGGGACAGGCCCACCTCCACGGCGAGGCTCCTGACGAGCTGGCGGACGCCGACGACGTCCGCACTGCCGGCGATGACGACCTCGCGTTCGCCGCTCACCTGGTCGCGCTCCTGATGTGGTCCAGTAGCGCAACCCCCTTCTCCAGATTGAGTGCCGTACGGACGCCGCCGAGCGAGAGCCCGAGCTCCACCAGCGTGATCGCCACGGCGGGCCGCATGCCGACCACCACGGTCTGGGCGTCGAGCATGCTGCACATGGAGGCGATCGTGGCCAGCATCCGGCCGATGAACGAGTCGACGATCTCCACGGCGGAGATGTCGATGATCACGCCCTTGGCGCCGTTCTGGACGACCGCGTCGGCGAGGTCCTCCTGCAGGGCGAGCACGCCCTGGTCCTCCAGGTCCACCTGGATGGAGACGATGAGGACGTCTCCGAGTTTGAGGATGGGTATGCGCTGCACGGCTATCCGTTCTCCGCCCGGATCGCGATGCGCGTATCGCGAGCTCCGCTCACGTGGATCCCGGCGTGCTTGAAGGCGTGGGCCAGCGCGTCGGCCAGGGACGCCTTGGTGACGATGTCGCCGAACTCGATGCCGAGCGTGACGATGGTGTGCGCGATCTGCGGGCGGATGCCGGAGATGACGCACTCGGCGCCCATCAGGCGGGCGGCGACGACCGTCTTCAGCAGGTGCTGGGCGACCTGCGTGTCGACGGCGGGCACGCCGGTGATGTCGATGACCGCGTGCTCGGCGCCGGTGTCGACCAGCGTCTGCAGCAGCTTCTCCATGACCACCTGGGTCCTGGCGGAGTCGAGCGTGCCGACCAGCGGCACCGCCACGATGCCCTCCCACAGCTTGACCACCGGGGTGGACAGCTCCAGGAGTTGCTCGGCCTGGTCGAGGATGATCTTCTCGCGGGCTTCCGCGTACGTCTCGAACGTGAACAGGCCAAGGTCGTCGATCAGCCTGGAGAACCAGATGAAGCCGCGTGCCGCCTCGACACTCTCCGTGTCGAGCTCGACGACCTCGTACAGCGCCTCCTTCAGGCCGAAGACGGCCCTGGCGGTGTCGGCCGGGGCGAACCCGGCGCGGGCCCGCGAGCGCGAGAGCTCGGCGAGCAGGCCACGGACGTCGGCGAGGTCGTTCTTGCCCTCGTCCAGTGAGGTGAGCAGCGCCTGGTAGAGCTCGGTGAGCTCTTCGGACGACGCGTTGGCGATCTGTGCCCAGCGGCGGACGATCTGCTCCTGGTGGAGGCGGAGCAGCTCTTCGATGCGTCGCCTGGTCACATCGGCATGAACGGACAAAGATCTCTCCATGGAGGGCGGCTGGCTAGTTGCTCGTATGCTAGTGCGGATTGTCGGTGCCAGGGACTCCGATCGGATCCACTGCGCCGTTCCGGGGCCCCGCGGACCCCGGTTCCGCCCCACCCCCACGCCGGGTGACTGCGCGCTCTTCCGCACCACCGGCACCGCGCCGCCCACCGGCACGATCAGGCTCCACGCCGGCGCTCGCCCTCGTCCACGTGGCCAGCGCTTTCTCCTTGTACGGCGGCCCCTGGCACCGACCGGCCGCGACCAGCGGGCCCCCACGCTCCGTGACGTCCCCCGCACCCACAACCGGTGACGTCCCCGGCCCCTTGTCTGGTGACATCTCTCACCCCACGCCCCGGCGACGCTCCCGCCCTCGGCCCCGTGGCATCCCCCGCACCACGCCGGGTGAGATCCCACCCCGCACCTCCTTCGCCCTCCACCTCACCGTTGGAAGGCGGATGGGGTCGTGCCTGCCGCCTCCACCCCATCGAATCCGCATCACCCTCCGGTATGACGCCGATTTTCAAACTCCGCGGTGACGCGCGTCACATCCCCTTCTCCATAACGTCGCACCATGCTCAGAAACCTTGCCATCGCGAGCAGCGTCGCGGTGATCGGCACACTCCTGCTGTCGCCGTCCCAGCCGGGCGAGCGGCTGGTGAGGATCTACGGCAGCGACCTGGCGACGGCCGACCGGGTGGCGATCATCGTGCCCGGCGCCGACACCAGGGTGGCGACGTTCGACTCCAGCACCAGGCACCCCGGAGGCGCGGCCCGCGCCCTGCTGGCGGAGGCCGCCCGGCTGGCTCCCCACGAGCGGCTGGCCGTGATGGCATGGCTGGGCTACGACTCACCACCCACCCTGAGCCTGGCTGCCCTCACCGACGAGGCGGCCGTCGCCGGCGCCCAGGAGCTCCGCCGCACGGTCGCCGGCCTGCGCCGGCGCACCCCCGCCCCGATCAGCCTCCTCTGCCACAGTTACGGCTCCTACGCCTGCGCCCTCGCGGCCCCGGGCTTACCGATCGCCGACCTCGCCTTCATCGGCAGCCCCGGCGTCGGCGCAGCCCGCCAGGGCGCCGAGGGGCTCGACGTCCGAGGCGAGACCCCCTCGGGCGGGGTCCGGATCTGGGCCGGGCTCGGCGACGACGACTGGATCAGACTCGTGCCCAAGGCCAAGCTCGGCCCCCTCGGGTTCGGCACCGACCCGATGCAGGCCGCGTACGGCGCCCGCCGCTTCGAGACGGGCACGGGCGGCCACAGCGACTACTACACTCCGGGCACCCCGTCCCTGCGCAACCTGACCCTGATCGCCCTCGGCCGCCACCGGGAGGTGACCCGAGAGCAGGACGGCTCTTGACTCCCGCGTTCCTGGGTACGTGTCGGAGGAGGCAGGCTTTGATGACATGGTGTCGTCATCAGCTTGACGTCGGACGCCGACGTTTGTGACACTTCGTCATGAAACGCCAGCACGAGCAGAGGTGGGCCGTGACCACGTCGTTCTCCGAAACTTTGCGCAACTCCACCTGGGCCGACCACCAGTCGGCGGAGTCGGAGGGCTACCTCTCAGCGCTGATGAGCGGCCGGTTGAGCGAGCACGACTACGGCGAGATGGTCGCCCAGCACTATTTCGCGTACGTCGCCCTCGACGGCGTGTCACGCCAGCTGGCGGATCACCCGGTGGCGGGCCGCTTCGTGTTCCCCGAGCTGTACCGGGAGCCGGCACTGGAGCGCGACCTCGCGACGATCTACGGCCAGGGCTGGCGCGACCGGATCACCCCGTCGAAGTCCACCCGCACCCTCGTGGCCCGCATCCACCAGGTCGCCGACTGGCCCGGCGGCTACGTCGCCCATCACTACACCCGCTACCTGGGTGACCTGTCGGGCGGCCAGTTCATCCGGATGGAGCTGCAGAAGATCTACGGCTACGCGAAGGGCGGGGGCGTCGACTTCTACTTCTTCGACGAGCTGGGCAGCCTGCCCCGGTTCAAGAACGACTACCGCTCGCGGCTGGACGTGCTGGGGCTGGAGCTGGACGAGCGGGAGCAGCAGCGCCTGATCGGTGAGGTCAGGCTGGCCTACCAGCTCAACACGGAAGTGCTGACGGAGCTCAGGCACGTGGTCAAGGCCGCCGCCTGAGCCCGACCACTGACGGCCCGGGCCCGGCGCTACAGCCTTTGACGGCCCTGGGGCCCGGGCTACGCCTTTGACGGCCCTGGGGGCGGGGCTACAGCCTTGACAACGGCATCAGCCGAAGACCCGCCTGGGGCCGCAGCCGGCACCGCTTCAGGCAAAGCCGCAGCGCCGACACCGCTCCGGGCCCGACCACAACGCTGATACCCGCCCTCGGGTGCGGCTCCAACGCTGGTACCTCAGATGCGGCTCCGACGCTGCTACCGCCCTCAGGTGCGGCTCCAACGCTGGTCCCGCCCTTGGGGTGGGCCACAGTGCTGGCACCACCCGGCCGAGGCCGTCCGAGGGCTCCAGAGCCGGCACCAGTGCCAGCGGCCGGAGACCGCCGGGCAGGCCCACGGAGCCGACACCCCCGCCCGCGGACGCGGCTTCGGGGCCGACACTCCCAGCCCGAAGTCCGAGCGAGGCTGCGGACCCGACACCACCGGACGCAGGGGCTCAGCTCGGACCTTGGAGCCGACGCTCCCAGCCGGAGCTCTGCAGCGGTACCACCGCCAGGTGCAGGCGCTCAGCTCGGGCTACAGGACCCCGGCCCGAGCCCGTGGCGAAGCCACGGAGTCAGCGCCAGCCCGTTTGGAGGGTGCGAACGCTGTTATCAGCGTGTCGCCTGGGGTTTCCGAGGGCCGAGGTGTCACCCCTGAACGTAGGAGCCGCAGCGATAGTGCGGAACTTCCGGCGCGCCCCGGCCTACCATGGGCGTATGCCCCGCATCTCGGCCGCCACGATCGGCGAGCACCGCGCCCAGACGCGTGATCGGATCCTGCAGGCCGTCTCGCGCCTGTCCAGGGTGCAGGGCATCGACGCCATCTCCATGACCGACGTGGCCGGCGAGGCCGGCATCACCCGTACGGTCCTGTACAACTACTTTCCCGACAAGGCGGCGCTGCTGCTGGCGTTCACCGAGCGCGTCACCCGCTACTTCATCGACAGCTACGAGCGGGAGCTGCCTGCGGGGGCCTCGCCCGCCGACCGGTTGCGCGCGTTCGTACGGCTGCAGCTCACCGGGCTGCTCGCGCATCCGCACCCGGGGGCGGCCGATCTCAGCGCCGCGCTCGGACCCGACGCCTACCAGCGGCTGGCCGAGCACGTGGCGCCGATGCAGAGCATCCTGGTGGAGATCCTGGACAACGGCATCGAGGCCGGTGACTTCCGCGCGCTCGACGTGGACGCCACTGCGCGGATGATCCTGGCGGTCATCGGCGCCGAGCGGGTGCCGCTGATCAGCGGAGACGTGACGGTGGAGACGGCCGGGGAGCTGGTGTCGGAGTTCGTGCTGCGGGCACTGGGCAACGGCTGACCCACCACCCCCGGACGACGGCGGGCGGCGGGCCTGGGCGACAGGCAACGGCGCAGGCGAAGGTGGCAGGCGATCAGCGGCGGCGCGGGTTGCAGGTGATGGGTGGCGGGGAGACTGTCGGGGCCCGGTGACAGGATGGCCCCATGACCGACAATCCCGCCCTCGTGCACGGAGAACACGTCGCGCTCAAGTCGGCACGCGGCCGGTGGATCCTGTTCGCGACCGTGCTCGGCTCCGGCCTGGCGATGCTCGACAGCACGGTGGTCAACGTCGCGCTGCCGTTCCTGGGGCGGGAGCTCGACGCGGGCATGGCCGGCCTGCAGTGGACGATCAACGCCTACACCCTGACCCTGGCCGGGCTGATCCTGCTGGGCGGCTCGCTCGGCGACCGATACGGGCGCCGCAGGCTCTTCCTCGTCGGGACGGTCTGGTTCGCGGTCGCGTCGGCCCTGTGCGGGCTGGCGCCGAACATCGAGTTCCTCATCGGCGCCCGCGCGCTGCAGGGCATCGGCGGGGCGCTGCTGACGCCCGGCTCTCTGGCCATCATCCAGGCGTCCTTCGTCCGGCACGACCGGCCCAGGGCGGTCGGGGTGTGGTCCGGGCTCGGCGGCGTGGCCAGCGCCATCGGGCCGCTGCTGGGCGGCTGGCTGGTGCAGTCGGCAGGCTGGCGGTGGGCGTTCCTGATCAACCTGCCGTTCGCGGCGTTCGTCGTGTTCGTCACGCTGCGGCACGTGCCGGAGAGCAGGGACGAGGCGGCATCGGGCCGTTTCGACGTGCTCGGCTCGGTGCTGGCGGCGCTGGCGCTGGCCGGCATCACGTACGGGCTGATCCAGAAGGGCGTGTCGGTGCCGCTGGTGGCCGGGCTGGCGCTGGCGCTGGCGTTCGTGGTGGTGGAGATCCGCAGGTCGCCGGACGCGCTGGTGCCGGTGGGCATGTTCCGCGACCGGGTGTTCACGGCGGTGAACGTGGTGACGCTGATCATGTACGCGGCCATGGGCGTGGTGTTCTTCCTGCTGGTGGTGCAGCTCCAGGTGGTGTCCGGGTTCTCCCCCATCGCGGCCGGGCTGGCGATGCTGCCGACGACGATCCTGATGCTGCTGCTGTCGGCGCGGGCCGGAGACCTGGCCAAGCGGGTGGGGCCGCGCTGGCCCATGACGATCGGGATCCTGGTGGCGGGAGGCGGGTTCGTGCTGATGAGCACCATCGGGTTCGGCGCGTCGTACCCGCTGCAGGTGCTGCCGGCGGTGTTCGTGTTCGGGCTGGGGCTGTCGGCGGCGGTCGCGCCGCTGACGGCGACCGTGCTGGCCACGGCCGAGGAGCGGCTCGCGGGCACGGCCAGCGGGGTGAACAACGCGGTGGCCCGCACCGGGAGCCTGCTGGCCGTGGCCGCGGTGCCGCCGCTCGTGGGCTTGGTGGGAGACGCGTTCGAGCAGCCTCGGGTGTTCGACGCGGGCTTCCGCACGGCGATGCTGATCAGCGCGGCGATGATGGTGGTGGCCGCGCTGATCACGTTCCTCACGATCAGGACGAACGTCCTGGCCGCCGACGACTGACCAGCCCGCCTGGCCCGCCTCCGGTCAGCAGCCGCGGACCAGAAGCCGCCGGTCAGAAGCCTGCGGTCGGATCAGAAGGTGAAGGCCTGGCTGCGCACGCTGTTGTCGAAGTTCGACAGCAGCAGCTCGGGCTCGCCGACCGAGCGGATGCCCGGCAGCCGGGTCAGCAGCTCGCGGAACATCGTCCGCATCTCCTGCCTGGCCAGGTTGGCGCCCAGGCAGAAGTGCGGGCCGGGGCCGCCGAAGCCGACGTGCGGCTTGGTGTCGCGGGTGATGTCGAACGTGTCGGCGTTCGGGAACACCGACTCGTCGCGGTTGGCGGAGCCGTAGAAGAGCACGACCTTGTCGCCCTTCTTCAGCTCCAGGCCGCGCAGCGAGTGGTCCTCGGTGACCGTGCGGCGGAACTGCATGATGGGCGAGACGTATCGGACCATCTCCTCGACGGCGCCGTTGATGTGCGCGTCGAAGTCGCTCATCAGCAGCTCGCGCTGGGCCGGGTTCTCCGTCAGGAGCCTGATGCCGTGGGCCATCGTGTTGCGGGCCGTCTCGTTGCCGGCCACCAGCAACAGCGAGAAGAACGAGCCGAGCTCCTTGTCGGTCAGCTTCTCCCCGTCGGGGTTGGCGTTGACCAGCAGGGAGACCAGGTCGCCCTTGGGGTCGGCGACGCGCTCGTGGCCGAGCTTGATGACCATGCGCTGCAGCGCCAGCAGGGCCAGCATGTTCTGCCCGGCCATCTGCACGCTGCGCGCCAGGCTGGGCCGCACGCCGGTGTAGGCGGTGGAGATGTCGACGTGCTGGTGCACCTTCTCCCGCAGCTCCTGCGGGATGTCCAGCATGTCGCAGATGACGTGGATGGGCAGCCGGGCGGCGACCTGGGTGACGAAGTCGCGCGGGCCGTCCCTGACCACGTCGTCCACGATGCGCCCGCACGTGGCCTCGATGTCGCTCTGCAGCCCGGCGAGCATCCTGGGGCTGAACGAGCGCGTCACGATGCGGCGCAGGCGGGCGTGGCGCGGGTCGTCCATGTTGACCATCGACTCGCCGAACACCTGCTTCACCCAGCTCGGCGGCTCGGGGTTGGTGACGGCCGGCTCGCTGGAGAAGATCTTGGCGTTGCGGCTGGCCTCGACCACGTCGGCGTGGCGGACCAGGGCGTAGAAGCCCTTGCCCGAGCGGAGGAAGGGCACCTTCTTCTCCGGGAAGAACACCGGGTGCTCCAATTGCCGGAGCCGGGCGAACGCCTCGTTTCGCTCTTTGAGGGGTTTGCGCCAGAAATCCAGATCAGCGAGGTCGATGTCCACCCGTCTATGGTGGCACGTTCCCGTGCCCCGGGAGCCCTTCGGAGCGGGCCCGATCCGGCGGCGGGAACGCTCGTGAATGTGCATCCTGCCCTCCTGGCCCGTTCTCGTGCCGTTCAGGCCAGGTTCGACCTGCCTGGTCATTACTTCCGGTATGAATGCGCTGCTCGCCGCCTGTCTGATCGTCCCGCTAGCCTCAGGAGCGGCTCCGGCCGCCGCCGCCCGCGCGTGTGGCGGCCACCCGCTCGACTTCGACGCCGACGGCCGTCCCGACCTGGCCGTGGCCGCCCCGTACGACGCCGCCAGGGCAGGCTCCGTCACCGTCATGTACGGGTCCGGCGAGAAGGCGAAGCTGACCCAGAAGGGGGCCGAGCCGGGTGACTCGTTCGGGTCGGCGCTGGCCGTGGGCGACTTCAACGGGGACCGGTGCGCGGACCTGGCGGTGGGGGTGTCGGAGGAGTTCGCGGGCGAGCGGGTGCCGGGGGGCGACGGGAACGGGGTCGTGCAGATCTTCGACGGGTCACCGGCGGGGCTCGTGGCGGGGAAGGAGCTGAAGCTGGTCAAGCCGTCCAGCGACCGGTTCGGGGCCTCGCTGGCGGCGGGGGACCTGGACGGGGACGGGCGGGACGAGCTCGCGGTGGGCGCGCCGGGTCACCGGTCGGGCGGGGCGGTGACGGTGTACGGGATGAAGGGGCGCAAGGCGTACCAGATCACGCAGAAGACGCCGTGGGTGCGGCAGGGGGCGAACGTCACCGACCAGTGGGGCGCGTCGCTGGCCACCGGCGACTTCGACGGCGACGGGCGGGACGAGCTGGCCGTGGGCGCGCCGGCCGACAGTGTGAGCAAGGACGGGCAGGGCTCGGTGACCGTGATCGACGTGCGGGGGAAACGGGCCCGGTTCCTCACGCAGAGCACGCCGGGGATCAAGGGGGCCGCCGAGAAGTGGGACAACTTCGGCGCCTCGCTGGCGACCGGCGACTTCAACGGCGACGGCAAGGCCGACCTGGCGATCGGGGTGCCGGGCGAGGGGCTGAGCGCCAACCAGCGGGCCATGGACTACGGTGACGGCACCGTGGACGTCCTGTACGGCTCGCGGGCCGGGCTGCGTACCGACAGGACCGAGGCGTGGTCGCAGAACACGCTCGACGGCAGGCCCCGCTACTACGACCGGTTCGGGGCCTCACTGGCCGCGGGGGACTTCAACGGCGACGGCAACGACGAGCTGGCCATCGGCGTGCCCGGCGAGAAGGCCGTGCAGGTGCTCGCCGGGCGCTCCTCAGGCGGGCTGACGCGGGTGGGCAACCTGCTGGTCAAGGGCAAGGGGCAGGACTTCGGGGCGTCGGTGGCCGCGCTGCCCGGCTGGGAGCGGTACCGGTCACTGGCCAAGCGGCCGCCGGTGTACGGGCTGGTGGTGGCGGCGCCCGATCAGGGGATCATCATGTACGCGCCGGGGAGCAGGCGGGAGTCGGGGCGGGTCAGGCTGGGCAAGGTGCGGCAGCTCGACAAGGGGACCGGCCTGTACGGCTACACCTTCGGCTGAGGCGGCTCACCGCTACAGCAGGCCGAGGCGACGGGCAGCCGGCTCACCGCGACGGCGGGCCGAGGGCTACGGGCAGCCGGCTCACCGCGACGGCGGGCCGAGGCGGCGGGCTACGACTCGGGGCCGGGGTCCGGTGGCCGGGTCGGGAGGATGACCCGGAACAGGGCGCCCTTGCCGGGCTCGCTCTCCGCCAGCACGATCCCGCCGTGCGCCTCCACCAGCGTGGCCGCGATCGACAGCCCGAGCCCCGACCCTCCGGCGCCGCGGGCGGGGTCGGCCCGGTAGAAGCGCTCGAAGACCCGCTCGGCCACCTCCCCGGAGAACCCGGGCCCCTCGTCGGCCACCTCCACCACGGCCTGGTCACCGTCCGGATGAAGCCCCACGCGCACCTGGAACGGGGTGCCGGGCGGGGTGTGGGTGAGCGCGTTGGTGACGAGGTTGTTGAGCACCTGCCCCAGCCGGGGCTCGTCGCCGGTGACGACCACGTCGCCCTCGCCGCCGAACAGCCGGACCAGCTCGATCTTCCTGTCGGGCGCCAGCGTCTGCGCGTCGATGACGACGGTGGCGGCCAGGCTGAGCAGGTCCACGGGCCGCATCGCCAGCGCGCGCCGCTGGTCGAGCCGGGCCAGCAGGAGCATGTCCTCCACCAGCAGCCCCATGCGGGCGGCCTGCCCCTCGATGCGGCTGAGCAGCCGTACGGCCTCGGCCAGGTCCTTCTCCTCCCCCAGCCGGTACAGCTCGGCGAAGCCCCTGATCGAGGTCAGCGGCGTGCGCAGCTCGTGGGAGGCGTCGGCCATGAACCGGCGCATCAGCTCCTCCGAGCGCCTGGCGGCCGTGGCGGACTCGCGGGCCGAGACGGCGGACCTGCGGGCGGACTCGGCGGCCTCCTCGCGCTCGCGGACCGCCACCTCGATCCGGGCGAGCATGGTGTTGAGCGAGCGGCCGAGCTTGCCGACCTCGGTGGTGCCTGCCCAGAGGGGCACGCGGCGCGACAGGTCGCCGCCGGCGATGTCGTTGGCGGTGCTCGCGATCTGGCGCAGGGGGCGCAGGCTGCGGCGTACCAGCCCGTAGCAGACGAACCCGAGCACGATCAGCGTGCTGCCGCCGCCGGCCGCCACGATCAGGATGAGCTGGGAGACCGTCGCGTCCACGTCGGCCGTGCTGATGGCCATCATGCGGCTCTGGCCGCCGCGCGTGGGCACGGCGACGACCCGCCAGCTCGGGCCGCCGGCGTCGCGTGACTCCACGGTGAAGGGCCGCCCCCTGAGCTCGACGACCTCGGCGAGGGTCAGCGGCGGCAGGTCGGGCGTGTGCTCCTCGGTGGACTCGCTGATGGTCCTGACGAGCTCGCCGCCCGGCCCGAGCACCACACCGTGGAAGAGCCCGAAGTAGCGTTGCGGCCGGCCGCCGGGGCGCAGCTCCACGGGCGGCGGGGGCGGGTCGCGCGGCGCGGTGGCCACGCGGAGCTGTTCGTCCACCCGCTCGACGAGGTAGCTGCGCAGCAGCCGCACGGCGAACAGGCCGGTCGCCGTGATCGCGATGGTCACCAGCAGGAGGGTGGCCGAGACCAGGCGCAGCCAGAGCGGCGCCCTGGAGAGCTGCTTCCTGAGGCCGCCCAGGGCCTCGCGCAGCCGCCGCTTCCCGGGCCCGCCGGAAGGCCCGGCCGGGGGTCCGCCGCTCCTGCTCATACGCGCGGCGGGCGCAGGATGTAGCCGACCCCGCGCAGCGTGTGCAGGTACTTGCGTTCGCCGGTGTCGACCTTGCGGCGCAGGTAGGACACGTACGACTCGACGAGGCCGACGTCGGTGCGCCAGTCGCCGTTCCAGACGTGGTCGAGGATCTGCGTCTTCGACAGCACCCGGCCTGTGTTCAGCATGAAGTACTGCAGCAGCCGGAACTCCGTCGGCGACAGCCGCACGGGCACGCCGTCGCGCCAGACCTCGTGGCTCTCCTCGTCCAGCTCCAGGTCGGCGACGCGCAGGCGGTTCGGCGGCGGGGTGCCGCGCCTGGTCCTGCGCAGCACGGCCCGGATGCGGGCGATGACCTCCTCCAGGCTGAACGGCTTGGTCACGTAGTCCTCGCCGAGCCCCAGCCCGGCGATGCGGTCCTCCGGCGTGTCCTTGGCGGTCACGAACAGCACCGGGACCCGGCGGCCGCGGGACCGCAGCCTTCCCGCGACCGCCAGGCCGTCCAGGTCGGGCAGCATCACGTCGAGCATCACCAGGTCGGGCGTGCTCTCCTCGGCCACCCGCAGGGCCTCCATGCCGTCGGCCGCCGTCAGCACCTCGAACCCGGCCATGCGCAGGCTGGCGGAGAACAGCTCCCTGATGTTGGGCTCGTCGTCGACCACCAGCAGCCTGGCCTCGGGCTCGCTCATCGTGGGCCTCCTCCCTGGAATCCCTGGCTCCCCTGGCTGATCGAGGTGGCGGCGACCGCGCCGTCGGCGCCCTGCCTGCCGCGCACCACGATCGTGGTGCCGGTCTCCAGGTCAGAGACCTTACCGGGCTGGGAAATCTGCACGGTGGTCTGGTCGGT
Organism: Nonomuraea thailandensis; assembly: GCF_024172165.1. Taxonomy (GTDB): domain Bacteria; phylum Actinomycetota; class Actinomycetes; order Streptosporangiales; family Streptosporangiaceae; genus Nonomuraea; species Nonomuraea thailandensis. Next base: position 5,902,955 of record NZ_JAMZEB010000002.1, read on the forward strand.
GGTGGTGACGGTGACGGTGGAGCCGTCCATGGTCTTGACGTACACCTTGCCGTCCTCGACCTTCTCGACCGTGCCGACGGTGCCGCCGATCCGCTGCCCGCCGTCCGGCTGCTGCCGGCCACTGCCGGGGATCTGGCCGCGCTGCTGGCCGTACCCGCCGTTCACGGGGCGTTGCTGGGCGGCGGCCTGCGGCGGCGCGTCGGCGCCGCCGAACCAGCTCTCCGCCTGGATGCCGATCAGGATGCCCGCCACCAGGACGACCCCGGCGGCCAGCGCCAGCGTGACCTTCGAGGTGCCCTTGGCGGGCTGGACGGCGAGCTCCTCCCGCAGGTCGTCGGGGAACGGCGAGGAGTCCAGCTTGTCCATGTCCTTCTCCCTTACTCGTGGCGCAAGGCCTGGATCGGCCTGAGCTTGGCCGCCCTGTTGGCGGGGTAACTGCCGAAGAACAGCCCGATGCCCAGCGACACGCCGAGCGCGAGCACCACCGAGGACGGCACGAGGACCGGCTCGATGCCGGCGATGGTGAACCTGGTCCCCAGGAACGCCACCAGCACCCCCGACAGCCCGCCGACCAGGCTGAGCAGCGTCGCCTCCATCAGGAACTGGCCCAGGATCGCGCTCCTGGGCGCGCCGATGGCCTTGCGGATGCCGATCTCGCGCGTGCGCTCGGTGACCGTCACCAGCATGATGTTGGTGATGCCGATGCCGCCCACCAGCAACGAGATCGCGGCGACGGCGGCCAGCAGCACGGTGAAGGTGCCGGTCGCCTCACTGACGGTCTCCTGCAGGGTGGCCTGGTTGAGGATGCGGTAGTCGGGGTTGTTGTTGGTGATGCCGTGCCGCTGGTTGAGGATAGCCGTGACCTCGGCCTGCGCGGACGTGGTGGTCTCCGCCCCGGTGGCCTGCACGACGATCTGGCCGAGCGAGCCGAACCCGCTCAGGCTCTGCTGCACCGCCGGCAGCGGCGCGATGGCCACGTCGTCGGCGTCCTGCATGCCGGTGGACCCGGCCTCCTTCAGCACGCCGACCACCGTGAACGGCACCCCGGACACGCTGATCTGCTTGCCGATCGGGTCCACGGAGCCGAACAGCTCCTCCACCACGGTCTGGCCGAGCACCACGACCTTCCTGGCGGCCAGCACGTCGTCGTTGAAGAAGTACGTGCCCTTCGCGACGGGCTTGTTGACGGCCTCGAAGTAGCTGGGGTAGGTGCCGACGAACTGCGAGACGGCGTGGCTGGCGGCGCCGTACGCGGCGGTCGAGGAGGAGGCGTTGACCACCGGCGAGACGCTGCGCACCGACGGGGCGAGCGTCCTGTCGGTCAGCGCCTTGGCGTCGGCGAGGCTGAGCTGCCTGGCCTGGGTGCGCGGCCCGGTGTTCCCGCCCCCGCCGCCCGGCGCGCGCATGCCGCCGCCCCCGCCTCCACCGCCCGAGAAGGACGGGGAGATCGTCAGCGTGTTCGCGCCGAGGCGCTGGATGTTCTGCTGGATGCTCTGCGAGGAGCCCTCGCCGACCGCGACCAGCATGATGACCGCGGCCACGCCGATGAGGATGCCGAGCGTGGTCAGCGCGCTGCGCATCTTGTTGGCCAGCAGGCCGCGCAGCGCGAAGCGGAGGATCTCGATCTGGTTCACCGGGCGACCGCCCCGTCCTCGTCCGCCACGCGCGGCGGCGGGCCGTCCACCGGCGCCTGGCGGCGGTCCTCCACGATCTGGCCGTCCACCAGCCTGATCACCCGCTTGGCGTGCGCGGCCACGTCGTCCTCGTGCGTGATCAGCACGATCGTGCGGCCGGACGCGCTGAGCCTGTCCATGATCTCCAGGACGTCGCCGGTGGAGGCGGTGTCGAGGTTGCCGGTCGGCTCGTCGGCCAGCAGCAGCGCGGGGGCCGTGACCAGGGCCCTGGCGACGGCCACGCGCTGCTGCTGGCCGCCGGAGAGCTGGTTCGGCTCGTGGTGCACCCGGTCGGTCAGGCCCACCTGCGCCAGCGCGGCCAGCGCCCGCTCGCGCCGCTCGGCCTGGCCGACGCCGCCGTACACGAGCGGCAGCTCCACGTTGGCCAGCGCGCTCATGCGCGGGATGAGGTTGAAGGACTGGAAGACGAAGCCGACCCTGCGGTTGCGCAGGATGGCGAGCTGGTGCTCGTCGAGCAGGCCGACGTCGGCGCCGTCGATGGAGTACGTGCCGGAGGTCGGGACGTCGAGGCAGCCGAGGATGTTCATGAGCGTGGACTTGCCGGAGCCGGAGGCGCCCATGATGGCCACGTAGTCGCCCTGCTGGACGTCCAGGCTGATGCCGCGCAGGGCGCGTACCGTGGCGTTGCCCTCGCCGTACTCCTTGACCAGGTTCCGCACGCGCAGGACCGGCACGGGGTCCACGGCGCGCAGGCCCGCGGCCGTCATCGCCCGCCTCCGCCGGGCACGCCGCCGCCACCGGGGAAGCCTCCGGTGCCGCCGACGCCGCGCATCATCCCGCCGCCGTTGCCGGTGGTGCCGGTGGTCGTGGCCGGGGGCACGATCTGGTCGCCCTCCGACACGCCGGATCTGATCTCGGTCAGCGTGGCGCCCTGAACGCCCACCTCGACCGGGGTCCTGGTCTGCCTGCCGTTCTCCAGCACGGTGACGGTGGTCTGGCCGCCGCTGGTGGAGATCGCCGTGGAGGGGACGGTGACGACGTTCTCCGCCTGGCCCACCACGACCTCGACGGTGGCGGTCTGGCCCAGCCTGACCTGGTCGGGCACCTTGGTGAAGGTGATCGTGACCGGGTACTGGACGACGTTGTCGCTGGTGGAGGCGACCGGCTGGATCTGCGTGACCTCGCCGGTGGCCGTGACGCCCGGCAGCGCGTCGAACGTGATCGAGGCCGCCTGGCCCTGCTTGAGCTTGCCGGCGTCCGACTCGGTGAAGGTGCCGACGAGCTGGAGCCGGGTGGTGTCGGCCAGCTCGACGAAGCCGGAGGAACCCGTGCCGCCCGTGCCGCCGGTGCCGCCCGTGCTGCCGGTGCCGCCCGTGCTGCCAGTGCTGCCGGTGGAGCTCTGGCCGCTGCCCGCGGCGGTGCCGCCCACCGAGCCGTTCACCGCGGTGACCGTGGCCTTGAACGGCGCCTTCAGCACGGTGCCCGCGACCGTGCGCTGGGCCTGCCTGTAGGCGTTGCGGGCCTTGACGTAGGCGGCGTAGAGCTGGGCCGTGCCGGTCCCGTCGTCGACGGCGCTCTCGTACGTGGCCTTGGCGGCCGACAGGCTCTCCTGGGAGGCTGCGTCGTCCAGCCTGGCCAGGATGTCGCCCTTGGACACCTTGTCCCCGGCCTTGACGTAGATCTTCTCCACGGTCCCGCTCGTCCCGAACGAGAGCGCACTGGATCGGGAGCTCTCCACCGCTCCCGAGGCGGACACGGAGGCCGTCACGGAGCCGCGGCCCGCGGTCACCGTCCGCACGGCGCTCTCGCCCGCGGCCTGTCCCGTGCCGAGCTGCGCGTAGGCGAGCCCGGCGCCGCCGAGCAGGAGCACCGCGAGCGCTCCGTTGGTAATCAGCGCTCTGCGCCTGATCGACACCTTCACGAGCGAGGACCCTTGCACACAAGGCTGCGCCGCAGCCGTGGGCAAGCTGAACGTCCGCTGGGAGCCTGCGGCCCGGTGCGGGCCCACAGGCAACTCTGAGGGTGCTCGCAGGCTGCCGCGATCCTGCGCGGCCATGATGTGCCGTCATGAGACCGACTTTCGCGCTGGGCGGCCTCGCCCTCGCCGTGCTCGTGGCCGGCTCCGGCCTGGCGCTGGCGCTGCGCGACGACACCCCGCCCACCGTCCGGGTACGGCTGGCCTCCGCCCAGCGCGGCCTGGTCACGGCCTCGGTGAGCGCGGCGGGGAGCACCGTGGACGGCTCGCGCAGGGACCTGGCGTTCGGCTCCCCGGGGACGCTGACCAAGGTGTACGTCAAGGTCGGGGCCAAGGTGAAGAAGGGCCAGGTCCTGGCCAGGATCGACGGGCGGGCGGCGCGCGAGGCGCACACGGCGGCCAGGGCCGATCTGGCGGCGGCCGAGGAGGCGCTGGAGCAGGCGTCCTCCGGCACCTCCACGCCCACGGGCACCTCAGCGGCCACCACGACCGGCAACTCGACCGGCAACCCGACGGGCAACTCGACCGGCAACCCGACGGGTGGCTCGGCGGGCACGGGCGGTGGGGCATCGGCCGCGACCGGCACCGGCGCGGGACCGTCCGCCGCGTCCTCGGCGGGCACCGGCGGGCGGGCCTCGTCGGCCGGTGGCGGCACCTCCGGGACGACCTGCGCCCCCGCGACGCCCGCCGCCGGGACGTCGCCCGCCAACGGCGCGACCCCGGCCCCCTCCGGCAAGGCGACCGGCACCGCACCCGCCCCGACCGGAGGCGCCGCTCCCTCCGGCCCCGCCACCCCGACCGGCGGCGTCGTGACGGGCGTTCCCGCGCCCCGGTCCACGGGCGGAGGAAGCCCGGCCGCCCAGGCAGGCGACCCCGCCGGGCAGGGCGGTGCGGGCCCGGCCGGACGCGCCGGCGGTAGCCCGGCGACGGCGCACGGCGGCGGAGCCGACGGCGCGCTGGGCCCCACAGCGCCGCCCGACGAGAAGACCGGCACGGCCGCGAAGGCGAGCCCGACGCCCGACCTCACGCCGCATCCGACGGCCACGGCGACGCCCGGCCCCACGGACCCCGAGCCCCAGCCCACGGTGACGGTCACCGTGACGGCCACCGTGACGGCCACCGCCACCGTCACCACGACGGTCACCGCGACCCCGACGGCCGGCGCTCCCAACGGCGGCAACGACACCGGCGGCAACGGGACCGGCGGCGACGGGACCGGCAGGCCGGAAGGGCAGCCGCCCGGCACGGGCTCCCCCTCCGCCACCGCGCGCCCGTCCACCACGGCCAGGCCCTCGGCCACCGGCAAGCCGTCCACCACCGCGAAGCCGACGGCGAGCGGCAGGCCCACGACGGGCGCCCGCCCCTCGCAGAGCCCCTGCGCCACCCCGCCGGGAACCGGGAACACCGGCACCGGCAACCAGGCCGCCCCGGGCACCGGCCAGCCCTCCAGGGCGGGGACGAGCGAGGAGCAGGCCGCCGCGAACGTGGACCGCGCCGAGGCCGCCCTGGAGGAGGCCGCCGACGCCGTACGGGGCACCCGCATCGTGGCTCCGGCCTCCGGAACGGTGCTGTCGATCGCCGGCAGGACCGGCGACGCGGCGGGCACCGGCACCTTCATCAGCCTCGGGAACCTGAACGAGCTCCAGATCTCCGCCATGGTCACCGAGTCCGACGTGAACCGGCTCAAGCTAGGCCAGAAAGCCCAGATCACCCTGGCCACCAGGAGCGGCGAGAAGTACCAGGGCACGGTGACGGCCATCGCGCCGACCGCGACGGTGGACGGCCGGCTCGTCCGCTACCCGGTCACCCTCGCCTTCGACGAGCCGCCCGCGGGCCTGATGCTCGGCCAGACCGCCTCGGTGACGATCACCACGGACGAGTCCAGGAACGCGGTCTACGTGCCGGCCGCGGCGGTGCGCACCAGGCCGGACGGCACCCAGGTGGTCACCGTGCGCTCCGGCGGCCGGGACTCGGCGAAGGCGGTGCGGACGGGCGTGCGCGGCGACCAGTACGTGGAGGTCGTCTCGGGCCTGTCGGAGACCGACCAGGTGGTCATGTCGGGCACCACGTCGGGCGAGTTCCCCGACGGAAGCTGGCCGGACGCGTGATCCCCCATCACGCCTGCCGGTCCGCGCCGCGCGGAAGCCACCACGCCGGCCGGTCCGCGCCGCGCCGAAGCCGGCGGGCACCGGAGGCCGGGAGGCGCGCCGGCACCTGAGCCGGCCGGTCCGGACGGATACCACCCGCCCGCCCGGGCCGGCCAACGCCCGGCCGGACTCCGATCCACCTGCCACCAGGAGTCCGGCCGGGTCTCACCATGTGGACGAAACGGTTGAGCGGATCCTCAGCGGGCTCCCAGCGGACGTTCAGCCAACGACGCCCCACCCGACGCGGGGAGCCGCCTGTCCGGCGGCCGCCGCCCCGGTGAGCGCCGGGATCGTGAGCCGGTGGGCGGTCCTGGCGCGGGCGCCCCTGCGGGAGATGTAGTCGAGCGTCCGGAAGTCCACCGACAGCTCGTCCCTGGTCAGCCGGGCCATCAGGTAGCCGCGCCGCTGGTCGATGTAGGAGATGTGCGGGTTCTCCTGGAGGGCCTCCGAGATCCACGTACGGTCCCGGTACCCGTCGCCGTCGCTGGCGATCGAGGAGGCCACCAGCTCCCTGGCCACCACCGGCGCGTCGGGGTCGTCGAAGTCGGTCTTGAGCTCGGCCAGGTGGTGCATGTGCGCGTCGCCGGTCAGCACCACGGGGTTGGGCGTGCGCGACAGGGACCGCAGCAGCCGCGTGCGCTCGGCGGCGTACCCGTCCCAGGAGTCCAGGTTCACCTCGCGGCCCGGCCCGATCTTGTAGTCGCGGTGCGCCACCATGATCTGCTGGCCGAGCAGGTTCCAGCAGGTGGTGGAGTCGTTCAGGCCGCTCTCCAGCCAGCGCCACTGGTCGGCGCCGAGCAGCGTGCGCTCGTCCGCCAGCCGCTCGTCGCAGCCGGCCCGCACGCCGTCCAGGCAGGCCTGGTCGTCGCGGAACTGCCGGGTGTCGAGCAGGTGGAAGCGCGCCAGCGTGCCCCAGGAGATGCGCCGGTTCACCTTGAGCGCGGCGCCCTGGAGGCTGGCGCGGCGCAGCGGCATGTTCTCGTAGTACGCCCTGAACGCCTGCGCCCGCCGCCGCTCGAAGCCGGGCGCGCCCGTGCTGGAGACGCGGCCGGCCCAGTTGTTCTCCACCTCGTGGTCGTCGAACGACATCAGCCACGGCGCCACGGCGTGGGCGGCCTGCAGGTCGGGGTCGCTCTTGTACTGGGCGTGCCGCAGGCGGTAGTCGGCGAGGGTCTCGCACTTGCCGGGCGTGTGGGTGCGTACGCGGCCGGCCAGCGCGGTGTAGCCGCTGGGGCCGTACTCGTACATGTAGTCGCCGAGGAAGACCACCAGGTCGGGCTCCTGCTCGGCCAGGCGGCGGTAGGCGGTGTAGTAGCCGTGCTCGTAGTGCGCGCAGGCGGCGACGGCGAAGTTGAGCGGCGTCTCCCCCGCCGGCGTCGTCCTGGTGCGGCCGGCCGGCGAGAGGCGGCCCTGGCTCCTGAACCGGTAGAAGTACTCGCGCCCCGGCTCCAGCCCCTTCAGCTCGACGTGCACGCTGTGGGCGGCGCCCGCCCCGGCGGTGGCCGTGCCGGACTCGACCACCCTGGCGAAGCGCTCGTCCGTGGCGACCTGCCAGTCCACCTCGACGTCGCGGGAGGGCATGCCGCCGCGGCCGTCGCCGCCCAGCGGGTCGACGGCCAGCCTGGTCCACAGGACGAACCCGTCGGCGGAGGGGTCGCCGGAGGCCACGCCCAGCGTGAACGGGTCGGCTCTGAGGGTTCTGGATGAGGAGGCGGCGGCCGCCGGGGCGGCGGGCTGCGGGAGGAGAAGGCCGGCTGTCGCCGCTGTCAGGAAGGCTCTGCGGTCCACGATCCCAGGTATGTCCACCTGCGCTGACTCCGCCGTGACTGCGGAGTCAAGCGCGGGTGAACAGCATCGGTCGGTCAGCGTGCGCCGCCGGCGGTCAGGCCCTCGGCACGCGCGGGAGCGCCGCGCGGAGCGCGGTGGCGTCGGTGAACCGCACGCCGGTCATGCCGGCGCGCTCGGCGCCCTCGACGTTCTCCGGACGGTCGTCGATGAAGACGATCTCGGCGGGGTCGGCGCCGAGCCCGCGCGCCAGCTCCTCGTAGATCTCCCTGTCCGGCTTCACCAGGCCCATCCTGCCGCTGTAGAAGCGGTGGCCGATGGCGGCGACCCAGGGCAGCTCGTCCAGGCCGTCTCCGACGCACACAGGCGCGTTGGACAGCAGCGCCACGTCGCGGCCCGCCTCCAGGAGCTCGCCGAGCAGGGTGATCGTGCCTCGGTTGGGGTAGGCCCAGCTCGCGACGTCCATGGCCACCAGCCGCGCCACCTCGTTCTGCGCGGCGGGCCGGCCCAGCACCGCCGACCAGTAGGCGTGCGGGCTCAGGCTCGCCCGGTCGAACTCGAGCCGGTGCTCCCAGTAGCCGCGCCTGAACTCCTCGGGCTCGGCCCCCATGGCCCGCGCCATGGCGTCGGCGTCGGACCGGGGCTGCGGCAGGGACAGGACACCGCCGTAGTCGAAGACTATCCATGTCATGCCAGGAATGGTCGCAGATGCGGGTCCAGCGCCGGGCAGCCCAGATACTTCCCGGCCGTGTGGAAGTCGATCCAGTCGAGGTTGACGAGCTGCTCGACGTCCACGCCGGTGAAGCTGCCGGTCAGCGCGGGCGGGATGGCGGCGATGTCGTCCTTGTCGGCGATGTTCACCCAGCGCCTGACGCCCTTGGGCCGCTCGCCGCGGCCGTTGACGGGGGCGGGCAGGAGCCGTTCGAAGATGACGTTGCGCATGCCGAGCGGGCTGCCGAGCGTCAGCAGCAGGTCCACCTCCAGGTCGGGGTTGGCCCACAGGGCCTCGTACGCGACCACGCTGCCGAGCGAGTGGGCGATCACCACCTTCGGCCGGTTCTTCCTGATGCACTCGGCCACGGCCTGCCGCGACTTCTCGCGCCGGGTCTGGTCGGTGAGGTAGGCGGCCACCTCGGGCGCGAACAGCTTGGCGAAGGCGGCCGACCTGCCGTCCAGCCGTTCCAGCAACCAGCCGGTGAACGACTTCAGCGCCCCCGTGACGTGCTCGCCCACGCCGAGCTGCCGCGCCCAGCCGGCGAGGACCTGCTGGGCCTGCAGCTCCATGGCCTTCCTCGGCGCCGCCGCGCCGTACTCGTCGTCGCCGTCGTTGAGGAGGTGGGAGAAGTAGGCGATCTCGGCGAAGTACGCCCGCGGCTCCCCGCCGAGCCCCAGGTGCAGGTACCGGTCCCATTTGGCCCGCATGGCCTCGGCCGCCCCCGTGGCGGACCTGCCCGCCTGGAGGTAGTAGTTGTACTTGCCGATCCCGTGCACGCCGACGATGACGGCCACCGCGCCTCCCCGTGATCTTTTTGGCGGCATACTGCCACACGCTGCTTGCAGTCCGCCGTCAGCGGGCGGGCCGGGTACGGCTCTGTGCGGAAAATGCCGTTGCGGGTGGCATGGGGCGGCCGGATACGGTGACATGTCACTACGAACGCAATGCTTCGCGAACAGGAGCTCTGAGCATGCCCGGCCCGCTGGTCGTCAACGACTCGATCGTCATTCCCGACATCGAGCTCGTCTGGCGTTTCTCCCGCTCCTCGGGCCCGGGAGGCCAGGGCGTCAACACCACCGACAGCCGGGTGGAGCTCAGCTTCGACGTGGCCGCCAGCACGGCGCTGCCGCCCGCGCTCAAGGCGCGCGCCCTCGAACGGCTGGGCTCGGACACCATCACCATCGCCGCCTCCGAGTACCGCTCGCAGCTGCGCAACCGTGAGGCCGCCGCGCACCGCCTGGCGCAGCGCCTGCGCGAGGCCGTCGCCCCGCCGCCCAAGCGCCGCCGTCCGACCAAGCCCAGCCGGGGCTCCGTCGAGCGCCGCATCGCCGCCAAGAAGCACCGCTCGGACGTCAAGCGCCTGCGCCGCAACCCGTAGGGCCCCCTGGAGCCTGCGGCGCGCGCAACCCCTGGAGCCTGCGCCGGCCCCTGGACACGCCCGGGTGCGCGGGCCCCGGTCAGCCGATGAGGCGGGGCAGGGCGGCGATGTTGGCCGAGAGGTAGCCGGCCACCGCCTCCGGGATCAGGTTGCGCGCGTAGATCTCAGAACGTTCCAGCGGCACGCGCTCCACCTCGTACAACCCGCGCGAAGGATCCTCGAACTCGGGCCCGTGCCGCAGCTCCGGGTCCATGGACACCAGGCGGCAGCCGAAGACGTGCTGTGTCTTGACCTCGCCCCGCCACGGATAGGAGACGGTCACCAGGAAGGTCACGTCGGAGACCGTCGCCCCCAGCTCCTCCAGCAGCTCGCGGTGCAGCGTGTCCTCCAGCGAGCCGTCCTCCGGCTCCACGTGGCCGCCGGGCACGGACCAGTAGCGCGCGCGGCCCGGGACCGTGCGCCGGAAGAGAACCAGCCGCTCGTCGTGGTCGAGCAGGACACCACGGACACTAGGTCGCATACGTACACACTATTTGACCGGTATGTCCTTCGGGTAGCCTAACCTACGGTACCGTAACCTGAAGGAGAAGATCTTTTATGGCGATGACTCAGACGGAGCTCCTCCACGCCCTCGAGCCGGTCGTGGAGGTCGAGCTCAACCGCCACGAGAAGGTGGCGAAGGAGTGGTTCCCGCACGAGTACATCCCGTGGAGCGAAGGCCGCAACTTCGACGGCATCTACGGGGGCGAGGCGTGGGAGGAAGGGCACTCCAAACTGCCCGAGGCGGCCCGCGTATCACTCATCGTCAACCTCCTCACCGAGGACAACCTGCCCAGCTACCACCACGAGATCGCCACGACGTTCGGCCGCGACGGCGCCTGGGGCACCTGGGTGCACCGGTGGACCGCCGAGGAGGACCGTCACGGCACCGCCCTGCGCGACTACCTGACCGTCACCCGCGCCGTGGACCCGGTGGCGCTGGAGCGGGCCCGCATGGCGCACATGGAGAGCGGCTTCATGACGGAGTACGACACGATGCTCCAGCAGCTCGCGTACGTCTCCTTCCAGGAGCTCGCCACCCGCATCGCGCACCGCAACACCGGCAGGGCGTCCGGCGAGGAGGGCTGCGAGCGGCTGCTGGCCAGGATCGCCGCCGACGAGAACCTGCACATGCTCTTCTACCGCAACCTGCTCAAGGCGGCCTTCGAGCTCGACCCGAACCAGACCATGCGCGCCGTGACCGACGTGGTCACCACGTTCCAGATGCCCGGCCAGGGCATGGACGGCTTCGCCCGCAAGGCCATGATCATCGCGAACGAGGGCATCTACGACCTTCGCCTGCACCTGGACGACGTGCTCATGCCGGTGCTGCGGCAGTGGTCGGTGTTCGACAAGACCGATCTGGACGCCGACGGCGAGAAGGCGCGCGAGGAGCTGTCGGAGTTCCTGGCGAAGGCGGACGCGACCGCCGCCAAGTTCGTGGAGCGCCGCGAGGAGCGCCGCGCCCGCGCCGCCGCCCGCCAGTAGCCGCCTGACAGCAGCCGCCTGACAGCAGCCGCCTGACAGCAGCCGCCGCCTGACAGCAGGACAGGCCGCCTTCGTCGTCCGCGACAAGCACCCGGCGCCGCAGCCAGCCCCCCAGCGCCGGTGCTCCCCCCGTCTCGCTCCTGCGGGCCACCCCTCAACACGGTGTCCGCCCTGCCGGACGTGACGGGACGCGCCAGGCGGCGTCCCGTTCGGACGGCAATGTCTGTGCGCCTCTTGACCCGCTGATGGTCTTGGACATCCGAGGCATCGGGCAGGTTCCCGGTAACACCGGAACCCCTGGGGAGCAAGGGTGAAAATCATCGGGATCGCCGCCAGCCTCCACGCGGGGTCATTCATCACCAGATTGCTGGACGCGGCGGGCGGCGAGCTGCCGCCTGGCATCGGCTTCGAGGTGTGGCGGGGACTGGGCGAGATCCCGGCCTACCGTCCCGGCCCCGTCCCGGCCCCGGCGAGGGAGCTGCTCACGCTGGTCGCGGGCGGTGACGCGATCCTGCTGACCGCGCCCGAGCACAGCCTGCTGCCACTGGAGCTGGCGTACACGCTGGACTGGATGTCGGCGCGGGAGGGCCTGTCGGGCAAGCACGTGGCGGTGATGAGCGCGAGCGCGCGCGCCTGCGGGGCCATGTGGGCGCAGGCGGAGCTGTACAAGCAGCTCCTGGGCGCGGGCGCCGTCGTGATGGGGGCCGAGCTGGTGATCTCGCCCAGCTGGCCGCACTTCGACGAGGACGGCCGCCTGGCCGCCCCCGACCTGCGCACCCAGGTGCGCAACGTGATCCGGCAACTGTGCCCCGCCGGGGTGATGGAGCCCGCCCTCTCCCTCTGATCAGCGGGCTAGCGGGGGTCAGCCGGCGCCGGGGCTCAGCCGGTCGAGCTTGATGGCCAGGTCCATGACCTCGGACCGCAGGAAGTTGAACTCGTGCTCGATCTCCGACCGGATGACCGCGAACTCGACGGCGATCTCCGTACGCACGTCGTCCTCGCCGTCCTGGTCGTCCTGGTCGCCCTGTGACCCGGCGGGCGCCGCGACCGCTCTCCTGACCCCCTCGACCTCGGTGCCGACCGCCGCGACCTCCTCCCCCAGCCCGGCCCGCGCCTCGGCCAGGTCGGCCCGCAGTGCGGCCATCTCCGCCTGCAGCTTCCTGGACCGGTCGATGACCTCGCGCAGGAGCTCCTCCTGCTCCCGTGACTCCCTGACCCGTTCCGTGGTGGTTTCAAGATCCTCGACACGGAGTTTCAGGTCGAGAATCTCCGCCCGTATGTCCACGCACCCCTGCCTTTTCTCACCGTTCGGCCTCGCGTCAACTCATCGTCGCAGGCCGTCAAGGGCGGCAGCGAGCAGGGAGAAAAGCGGGGGTGTGGTTCTTTCCACCGGGCCCGCCGGCGGCGACGGCGCCGTCCCTGATCCGGCCGCGTGACGGCCGGTCCGGGCGGGTGGAGAAATCTTCTACCCGCTACCGCCGGTCCTCGATCTCCCACAGGTGGTCGATGACGTGCCAGGCGATGCGCCGCAGCGCGTAGCGGGGCGGCCAGGCGGTCGCGGGCGGCGGCTCCCAGGGGCGCGACAGCGTTTGCGCGAGCTCCGCGCGCATCGCGTCCCGGTCCTCGATCGACTTGTACGGCTTGTGCCGCACGCCGGCCTTCCTGGCGAAGGCGCGCTCGGCGTCCGTCACATGGTCGATGATCTTCGTCCGGTCCCGTCCGCCGCCGCGCGGGCCCTTGCGCAGTTCCTCCGGCGAGACGGCGGCGACCTCGTCGAACAGCTCCCAGGCCGCGCGCAGCAGGGCGACCTCGCGCTCGGCCTCGGCGGCGGGCAGCGGCTCCAGGTCGAGGTCCGGCACCTCGTACGGCACGCCGAAGTCGGTCGTCGACGTGCCCTGCACCGTGGCCACCACCCGGGGCTCGCCGGGCTCGAACGCCAGCCCGGCCCGTTCGGCGATCACGCGGTAGCGGGGGGCGTAGTCGATGAGCCGGTCGAGTGCCGCCTCCTCGCCCTTGTCGATCCGGCACCAGCCGGGCCAGTCGAGGGAGCAGGCGAACACCTTCTTGGGGCCTAGTTCGAGGTAGACGCGGGTCATGGTGCCGAGCCTGCCACGCTTACCTGTCAACGGCCGTCAGGTTCACCCGGGCTTCTCACTGCCGTTCCCCTGCGCCGCCGTACTCCGGCGAGGTCCTTTGAGAGGGAAGAACGCGGCGAGCTCACGCCGCCGTCGCGGAACGGACGCGCCCGCACCACGCCGGAGCGGGCGGGGGCGGCGCCGCGGGAGTCCGAGGGAGGGAGGGGGGTGGGTCAGATGAGGTCGATCAGGTCGGCGACCGAGTCGACGACCAGGGAGGGCCGGTAGGGGAAGCGGTCGATCTCGTGTCGCTGGGTGACGCCCGTGAGCACGAGGATCGTGAACAGCCCCGCCTCCATGCCCGAGACGATGTCGGTGTCCATGCGGTCACCGATCATGGCCGTGGTCTCGCTGTGGGCCTCGATCTCGTTGAGCGCGCTGCGCATCATGCGCGGGTTGGGCTTGCCGACGAAGTACGGCTCCACGCCGGTCGCCTTGGTGATCATGGCGGCGACGGCCCCGCAGGCCGGCAGGGAGCCCTCGGTGGAGGGGCCGATCGGGTCGGGGTTGGTGGCGATGAAGCGGGCGCCGCTCTCGATGAGCCGGATCGCGCGGGTGATCTGCGTGAAGCTGTAGGTGCGGGTCTCGCCGAGCACCACGTAGTCGGGGTCGAGGTCGGTCAGCACGTAGCCGACCTCGTGCAGCGCCGTGGTCAGGCCGGCCTCGCCGATCACGTACGCCGAGCCGCCGGAGCGCTGGTCGTCGAGGAACTGGGCGGTGGCCAGGGCGGAGGTCCAGATGGACTCGGGCGGCACGGCGAGGCCCGCGCCCGCCAGACGTACGGACAGATCGCGCTGGGTGTAGATCGAGTTGTTGGTCAGCACCCGGAACTTCCTGCCCGATTCGCTGAGCCGCTTGATGAATTCGTCCGCACCTGGGACCGGTCGTCCCTCGTGGACGAGCACGCCGTCCATGTCGGACAACCAGGAGTCGATCCGCTTACGCTGAGTCACGTGGCCCATCGTACCGAGCGCGCCTTATCGACTTCCCGCCCGGCACGTGAACAATGTTCCTCATGTCGTTCACTGAATCCGCCCAGGACATGCGGGACGAACTGGTCCAGCTCAGGCACTCGCTGCACACCACCCCGGAGCTGGGGCTCCACCTGCCGCGCACCCAGGAGAAGGTGCTCGCGGCGCTGGAGGGACTGCCACTGGAGATCAAGACGGGGACGGCGCTGAGCTCCGTCACCGCCGTGCTGCGGGGCGGCAGGCCGGGCCCCGCGGTCCTGCTGCGGGGCGACATGGACGCCCTGCCCGTGACCGAGAAGAACGATCTGGCCTACGTCTCCCAGTTGCCCGGTCAGATGCACGCCTGCGGCCACGACCTGCACACCGCCATGCTGGCGGGGGCCGCGCACCTGCTGAGCGCGCGGCGCGAGGAGCTGGCCGGCGATGTGATCTTCATGTTCCAGCCGGGCGAGGAGGGTCACCACGGCGCCAGGCACATGATCGAGGAGGGGGTGCTGGACGCGGCCGGCGCGCGGCCGGTGGCGGCGTACGGCATGCACGTGGTGTCGGCGATGCTGCCTCCGGGGCTGTTCGCGTCCAGGCCGGGGCCGATCATGGCGGCGGCCGACACGTTCTGCGTGACGGTGAAGGGGCGCGGCGGTCACGGTTCGAGCCCGCACCGGTCGCTGGACCCGATCCAGGCGGGCTGCGAGATGGTCACGGCGCTGCAGACGATGGTGACCAGGACGTTCGACGTGTTCGACCCGGTCGTGGTGACGGTGGGCAGTTTCCACGGCGGCTCGGCCGACAACGTGATCCCCGACGAGGCCAGGTTCGACGCGACGGTGCGGACCTTCAGCAAGGACAACCGGGTGCTGGTCAAGCGGCGGCTGGTGGAGGTCGTGCAGGGCATCGCGGCGGCGCACGGGCTGGAGGTGGAGGCGTCGTTCAACAACGGCTACCCCGTGACGGTCAACGACGGGAGCGAGGCGGGCTTCGTCGGCAGGACGGCCGACGAGCTGTTCGGGCCGGGGCGGTACTTCGTCTCGCCGCAGCCGGTGATGGGGTCGGAGGACTTCTCGTACGTGCTGGAGAACGTGCCGGGCGCGTTCGTGTTCCTGGGCGCCTGCCCGCCGGACCGGGATCCGGCGACGGCGCCGTACAACCACTCCCCCGAGGCGATCTTCGACGACGCGGTGCTGCCCGACGGGGCCGCCCTCTACGCGCAACTGGCGCACGCGCGGCTGTCGGCCTGACGTGCGCGCCTGGGTGGTCGGGCGGCCGGGGCCGATGGCGTCCGGGCCGCTGGTCCCGGCCGATCGGGAGGTGCCCGAGCCGGGGCCCGGTGAGGTGCTGGTGAAGGTGGAGGCGTGCGGCGTGTGCCGTACGGACCTGCACCTGGCGGAGGGCGATCTGGAGCCGCGCCGCCCGCGCACCTCGCCCGGCCACCAGGTGGTCGGCCGCGTCGAGGGCACCGGTGAGCGGGTGGGCGTGGCGTGGCTGCGCTCGACCTGCGGCACGTGCCGGTACTGCCTGCGGGGTATGGAGAACCTGTGCCCCAGGTCGGCCTACACCGGGTGGGACGCCGACGGCGGATACGCCGAGTACGTCGTCGCGCACGCGGACTACGTCTATCCCCTGCCCGGCGACCGGCCCGCCGTGGAGCTGGCGCCGCTGCTGTGCGCCGGGATCATCGGCTACCGCGCGCTGGCGCGGTGCGAGCTGCCGCCGGGCGGGCGGCTGGGGATCTACGGCTTCGGCGCCTCGGCGCACCTGACGGCGCAGGCCGCGATCGCCCAGGGCGCGGTGGTGCACGCGGTCAGCAGGTCGCCCGCGTCACGGGAGCTGGCGCTGGAGCTGGGCGCGGCCTCGGCCGGCGAGGACCGGCCGCCGGAGCCGCTGGACGCCGCCATCCTGTTCGCGCCGGTGGGCGAGCTGGTGCCGCCGGCGCTGGAGGCCCTCGACAGGGGCGGGACGCTCGCGGTGGCGGGCATCCACCTCACCGACATACCTGTGCTGAACTACGAGCGGCACCTGTTCCAGGAGCGCACGCTGCGCAGCGTGACGGCCAACACCAGGGCCGACGGGCGGGCCTACCTGGAGCTGGCGCTGGCGCATCCACCGCGGGTGACGACGGTGACGTACCCGTTGGAGGAGGCCGGCCGGGCGCTGGGCGATCTGGCGGCGGGGCGGGTGAACGGGGCCGCCGTCCTGATCATGGACTGAACAGCACTTGATGGAGATAAGCACCAGTCCATACACTCATGAAGGAAAGTTACATTAACCTCACAACCTCTGGAGATTATTGACGTCGATCGGGCCCGATCGTAATGTCCGGTCAATCCCTAGAGACATCCCCCGGAGCGGCAAATGAAGCGACTGGCAGCGGTAGTGACGTTGCTGGGCCTTGCCACCGCGACTGCGGCATGCAGCGGTGGTTCGACCAACACATCCGGCTCGGGCGGCGGTGGCGGCGGCGGGCTCTTCACCACGATCGACGTGACGAGGCCGGGCCTCGAAGCGACGGCGCCGGCCAACCCGTACAACCCCAAGGGCAACTCCTTCGTGGGTTACAACGCGATGCGGATCGGCTGGGTCAAGAACCACCTGACCGACCCCAACCAGGCTCTGCCCGGCATCGCGGCGAGCTGGGAGATCGCGCCCGACAACTCGTCGATCACGCTGAAGCTCCAGCCGAACGCCAAGTGGTCCGACGGCAAGCCGGTCACGGCCGACGACGTCAAGATGTCCATCGGCATCGCCTACACGCAGGGCAGCACCGCCTTCTCGATCACGCCCGGCGCGGCGGGGGCGGCGGCCGAGGTCACGGTCGTCGACCCGCAGACCCTCAAGATCACCCAGGACATGGCCAACCCCAGCCCGAAGTTCGCCCGCGGCGTGCTCGACACCAACGTCCTGCCCGCCCACGTGTGGGGCAGCGTGCTGCCGGCCGACTTCTGGGACAAGCTCAAGGCCGCCAGGGGCGACGGCGCCGACGCCGAGAAGGCGCGCGAGGAGATCACCGCCCTCGGTGAGAAGGTCATCGCCTTCGCCCCGCCGAAGGACGTCAGCGCCGGCCCGTTCGTGCTGGAGCGGGTCAACCCGTCCGAGGCGCTGCTGGTCAAGAACAAGAACTTCTACAACGCCGCGAACGTGGCCCCTGCTCAGGTGAAGTTCCTCAACTACACCGGCAACGAGCAGATCTGGAACTACCTCACGCAGGGCAAGCTCGACCAGGCCGGCTTCACCGCCACCCCGAGCGACGTGATGAACCGCATCAAGCAGGCCCCGGGCAACGAGGTCATCAAGGGCTACTCGCCGGTCGCCGTCGGCATGGCCTTCAACCAGAGCAAGAAGCCGTACGACAACGTGCACGTGCGCCGCGGCCTGGCCTACCTCATCGACCGCGAGCAGGTCACCAAGGTCGCCTCGCCCGAGGGCGGCACGCCGGCCGCCACGACCAGCGGCATCCACCAGAAGGCCGCGCAGGCGTGGATCCCGGAGACGGTGCCGCAGCTCGAGCCGTACAAGGCGGACGTGGCCAAGGCCGAGGCCGAGTTCGAGCAGGCCGGCCTGACCAAGAAGGACGGCAAGTGGACGCTGGCCGACGGCTCGGCGTGGAAGGTCTCCATGCACGCGCCGTCCGGGTTCACCGACTGGCTGTCGGCCCAGGAGAACATCAAGAGCCAGCTCGTCAAGGCCGGCGTGGACGCCGAGGTCGTCACGACCGCCGACTACCCGCTCTACCTGGAGGAGCTGGCGGCCGGCAAGTACGACGTCGGCTTCTGGCTGATGGCGCTCGGCCCCGCGCCGTACGACATCTACCAGCGCCTCTACGGCGCCTCCAACGGCTGGTCCAACGTCGGCAACAAGGTCTCGCACTCCGCGCCCGGCAAGAACAACAACTGGATGGGCGGCCCCGAGGAGATCGAGGTCGACGGCCAGAAGGTCAACCCCGGTGAGCTGACCGCCAAGCTGAACACGGTCGGCGCCGAGGAGGCCAAGCCGATCATGGCCCAGCTCGCCAAGGCCGCCAACCAGGACCTCCCGGTCATCCAGCTCTGGGACTACGTCAACACCCTGTTCGTCAACAACAACCGGTTCACCGGCTGGCCGCACGACGAGGAGATCCTGCGCGGCGGCGGCAGCGTGCTCATGTCGGGCGTGTGGATCCAGCAAGGTCTGATCAAGGCGAAGCAGTAGCCTATGACGCTCATCGCACGGCGACTCGCGGGCCACCTGGCCCGCGGTGTCGTCATGATCCTCGTAGTTGCGACGATCACCTTCTTCATCGTCAACAACATCCCGGGCGACCCCATGGCCGCCCGGTACGAGAAGCTCATCGAAGGAGGCATGTCGCCCGAGGCGGCGGCGCAGGCCGTGAAGGTGCTCTACGGGTTCCAGCCCGACGGCACGCTGTGGCAGCAGTACACCGAGTACCTGTCCGGCCTGGTGCGCCTCGACCTCGGCGAATCCGTCACCAGGGCGGGCACCCCCGTGGTGGACGTGCTGGGCGAGGCCGCCAAGTGGACCGTTCTACCGGTGCTGGCGGGCACGCTGCTCAGCTTCCTCGTCGGCGTCATCCTGGGCGTGTTCGCGGCCATCAAGCGCACCGGCAAGCTGGGTGACGCGCTGGCCGTCACCGGCTCGCTGCTGCACGGCATCCCGCAGTACGTGCTGGCGATGCTGCTGGTGGTGATCTTCGCGACGCTGATCCCGATCCTGCCCGATGCCGGGTCGGTGGACATTCTCTACGAGCCGGGCTTCAACGCCGGCTACATCGGCTCGCTGGTCGAGCACGCCGTCCTGCCGGTCGTCACCTACGCGCTCTCGGCGTACGGCGGCTGGATCCTGGCCATGAAGTCCAGCGTGGTGACCGTGCTCGGCGACGACTTCATCCTCGCGGCCGAGCTGCGCGGCGTGAAGCGCTCGATCATCTTCCGCTACATCGCGCGCAACGCGATCCTGCCCCTGTTCACCCTGCTGGCCCTGTCGCTGGGCCTGCTGCTGGGCGGGGCGGTGTTCATCGAGAAGATCTTCAACTATCCCGGGCTCGGCTGGCTGCTCATCACCAGCGTCCAGGACCGCGACTTCGCGGTGATGAGCGGGGCCTTCCTGCTGATCACGGTCGCGACCATCCTGGCCAACATCGTGGCCGACCTGTTCTACACCGTGATCGACCCACGGGTCCGCAGCGGAGAGGAGGCGTCGTGAGCGCGACGCTCATCCCCGAGACCGGCTCGTCCACCGCCTCGGCCATGCGGCGCAACTTCTGGCGCGGGGTGTGGCGGGTCATGCGGCGCAAGCCCAGCCGGATGGCCGGGGTGGTCATCCTCCTCGGCTTCGTCCTCATGGCCGTGTTCGGGCCGATGATCCTGCCCGAGCACCTGCCCACCGATCCCAACGCCCTCACCCGGCCGCCGAGCTGGGAGCACTGGTTCGGCACCGACCCGCAGGGTCGCGACGTGACCGCGCTGGTGATCAAGGGCTCGCGGTACGTGCTGCTGACCGCCGCGGTCACCGCGCTCATCACGGTCGTGGTCGGCACCGCGATCGGCCTGTACTCCGGCTTCAAGCGGGGCCGCTGGGACACCGTGCTCATGCGGCTGACCGACATGAAGCTCACCATCCCCGGCCTGCCGCTGCTGCTGGTGCTGGCGACGGTGTGGCAGTTCGGCAGCCCGATCCAGATGGGCCTGGTGCTGGGGCTGCTCGGCTGGGGCGGCGTGGCGCGGGCGGTGCGCGCGCAGACGCTGTCGCTGCGCGAGCGGGGCTTCATCGAGGCGGCGCGCGGGCTGGGGCTGTCCACGACGCACATCATCGGCAAGGAGCTGCTGCCGAGCATGGCGCCGTACATCGCGATGAACATGCTCATCTCGGTCACCGGAGCCGTCTACTCGCAGGTGGGGTTGTTCTTCCTCGGCGTGCTGCCGTACGAGTCGGACAACTGGGGCGTCATGCTCAACCTGGCCGTCTTCCAGGCCGGCGCCATGATCACGCCGACCGCGCTCGGCTACCTGCTGGCCCCGCTGCTGGCGATCCTGCTGCTGACGCTCGGCATCGTGCTCGTGGTGGACGCCATGGACGAGATCTTCAACCCCCGGCTGCGCGAGGAGTAGGCCCGTGGTCAAGCAAGCGCCGGGAGTGCGCATCGGCGGCCTGACGGTCGTCTACAAGACCCCCGCGGGCGAGCTGCCCGCCGTCCGGGACGTCAGCCTGACGCTGGAGCCCGGGTCGATCACCGGCATCGTCGGCGAGTCCGGCTCCGGCAAGTCCACGCTGGCGCTGTCGCTGCTCAACGCCGTCCAGCCGCCCGGCAGGATCGCGGCGGGCAGCGTCGAGATCGACGGGCTCGGCGACGTGGTGGGGCTGCAGGGCGAGCAGCTCCGCAAGGCCCGCGGCAAGCACATCGGGTACGTCTTCCAGGCCGCCCAGAACAGCCTCAACCCGCTCAAGACGGTCGGCAAGCAACTGCTCGACCTGGGCCGCTCGCACGGCGTGGACGACCTGCGCGGCCTGGTGCGCGAGGCCAGGGAGCTGCTGGGCAGGATGGGCCTGGACGGCGCCCGGGTGCTGGACTCGCACCAGCACGAGCTGTCCGGCGGCATGCGCCAGCGCGTGGGCATCATGCTGGCCCTGGTGCTCAACGCCCACCTGGTCGTGCTGGACGAGCCCACCACGGCGCTCGACATGATCACCCAGGCGAACATCCTGAAGATCGTCCGGGAGGTGCACGCCGAGCGCGGCCTGACCACGCTGGTCATCACGCACGACATCGGCGTGGTGGCCGAGGTGGCCGACCGGCTGGCCGTCATGTACGGCGGCCGCCTGGTCGAGCAGGGCCCCACCAGGCAGGTGCTGGGCGCGCCCCGCCACCCCTACACCCAGGGCCTGATCAGGGCCATCCCCCGGCTCGTCGGCGACATCGACGAGGCGCGGGCGCTGCCGGGCCGGCCCCCGACGCTGGCGACCGTGCCGAAGCAGGGCTGCGTGTTCAGGGAGCGCTGCCCGCTGCGCATGGACGTGTGCGACACCGTGGACCCGGAGGCGGTGGCCGACGGTCCCAGGACCGTTGCCTGTCACGCCGTATCCGTCAAGGAGCATGCATGATCACCGGTACCGGGGTCGTCAAGACCTTCAAGCAGCGCGGCAAGCTGCTCGGGGCCCGCGAGGTGCGGGCGCTGCGGGGCGTGGACTTCGCGATCCCCAAGGGCGGCGCGGCCTCGTTCATCGGCGAGTCCGGGTGCGGCAAGACGACGCTGGGGCGGATCATCGCGGGGCTGGAGTCGTACGACGAGGGGGAGGTCGCCATCGACGGCGTCTCCATGTCGGGGCTGAAGCCCAAGCAGCGCCAGCCGCACTTCCGCAAGATCCAGATGATCCACCAGGACCCGTACTCGGCCCTGAACCCGACCAGGACCATCCACCAGACGCTGCACGCGCCGCTGGCCCTGCGGGCCGGGCAGACCGGGCGCTCGCGGCAGTGGATCGACGAGCGGGCGGCCGAGGTGCTGTCGCTGGTCGGCCTGGACCCGGGCACGGTGCTGTCGCGCTACCCGCACCAGCTCTCGGGCGGCATGCGGCAGCGCGTGGTCATCGCCCGCGCGCTGACCGTGGACCCGGAGATGCTGGTCGCCGACGAGGCCGTGTCCATGATCGACGTCTCGCTCCGGCTGGGCATCCTGGCGCTGCTGAAGGACCTGCGCGAGCGGCTGGGCGTGAGCGTGCTGTTCATCACGCACGACGTGGCCACGGCACGCTACATCGGCGGCGACGGCGAGCTGTACGTCATCTACCGCGGCCAGGTCGTCGAGCGCGGCCCGGTGGACACGATCATCGCCGACCCCGTGCATCCGTACACGCAGTCGCTGCTGTCGGCCATCCCGGTCCTGCACGGGCTGGAGCAGCCGGGCGAGCAGCCCGTGGTGCCGCTGGAGTCCCTGGACGAGAGCCAGTCGGACGAGGGCTGCCTGTTCGCCCGCCGCTGCCCGTTCCAGGGTGAGCGGTGCGCGGGCGAGCGGCCGCTGCTGCAGGTCACCGAGGGTGTGCCGCAGGAGCACGCGTGCTTCTACCCCGAGCGGCGCAGCGTGATCGCCCGCCCGATGAGCGAGGTGTGATGTCCTCTGTCAAGGCGGCGGACCTGGCCGCGGCGGCCGGGATCGCCGAGGCCGCGCTGACGCTCGACGCCGGCGAGGGGGCCGCCCTGGTCGGGCACCTGTCGCGGCCCCCCGCGGGGCGCCGGTGGACGGCGCTGGCCGTGGACGGCGGCGTGGTCATGGCCTCGATGTCGGACAAGGACCCGGGCGTCGGGCACCTCGACCTGCTCGCCGTGCGTCCGGAGGCCAGGGGCGAGGGGCGCGGCAGGACGCTGGTGCGCGCTGCCGAGGAGTGGCTGCGCGAGCAGGGGGCGCGCCAGGCCCGCTTCGCCGGGAACCCGCCGTGTTACGCCTGGCCGGGCATCGACGTGCGCTACACCGCCGCCGCCTGCCTGGCCGAGAGCCTCGGCTACGAGCGCTACCACGTGGCCTGGAACATGACGGCCGACCTGGGTGCGGACCTGTCCGTCGAGGACGACCTGACGCGGCTGGAGAAGGCGGGCGTCACCGTGCACGCCGCCGGCGCGGACCGCGAGCGGGTGGCCGCCTTCGTCCAGGAGCACTGGAACGAGCGGTGGGCCTGGGAGGCGGTCACCGGGGCGGGGCTGCACTACGCCGAGCGCGACGGCGAGATCCTGGGCTTCGCCGCCTGGGGCGCGCGGCCCGCCTGGTTCGGCCCCATGGGCACCGCTCCGGGCGCGCGCGGCCTCGGGCTGGGCCGGGTGCTGCTCCGCAGGTGCCTGGCGGAGCAGCGGGCCGCGGGCCAGGACAGCGCCCAGATCGGGTGGGTGGGGCCGTTGCGGTTCTACTCGCGCGCTGTTGGCGCGCGGGCGGAGCGCGTCTTCTGGCTCTACCGGCGCGACCTGGCGTGATGGCCTCAGCGGTAGAGCAACGATCCTTCGGGACGGCGCGGCGGCGGGCACAGCTCGCGCGGGTCGGCGCCGGCCTCCAGGCACCCGGTCAGGGCGCCGGACCCCCACAGGTGGTCCAGGAACAGCTCGGGCCCCTGCCAGCGCAGGTCCCCCGGGTAGAGGGTGCGGGCCACGTGCAGGATGGACAGGCCCGTCAGCACCGGCCTGAAGGCGTCACGGTCGTGCACGTGGAGCTGCACCCCCCGGACGGGGACGCCGGCGTGCTTGTGGAACGTCGGCGTGAACCACGCCTCCCTGAACCGCACACCCGGCAGCCCGAGAGCGGCCAGGGCGGGGGCGAGCCGCGCGTCGGCGTACGGAGCCCCGATCAGCTCGAAGGGCCGGGTCGTGCCGCGCCCTTCGGAGAAGTTCGTGCCCTCGACGAGACCGGTGCCCGGATAGACCAGCGCGGTGTCCGGGGTCGGCATGTTGACCGAGGGCATCACCCAGGGCAGCCCCGTCTCGCCGTACGTCATGTCGCGCCGCCAGCCCTCCATCGTGACGACCGTCAGGTCCACGCCGAGGCCGAACAGCCCGGCCAGCTCGCCCACGGTCCTGCCGTGCCGCAGGGGCAGCGGGAAGCGGCCCACGAAGCTGGCGAACGCCGGGTCGAGCGGCGGCCCCTCCTCGACGGTCCCGCCGAGGGGGTTCGGCCGGTCCAGGACCACGAAGCGCAGGCCGAGCCGGGCGGCCGACTCCATCAGGTCGTACATGGTCCAGACGTAGGTGTAGAAGCGGGCGCCCACGTCGGCGATGTCGAAGACCAGCGTGTCCACGCCGGCGGCCGCCACCACGCGGTCCAGCGCCTCCCCGGACAGCTGGTACGTGTCGTACACCGGCAGCCCGGTCCGCTCGTCCACGGTGTCGCCCTCGGCCCCCGCCGCCTGGGCGGTGCCGCGCATGCCGTGCTCGGGGCCGAACAGCGCGGTCAGCTTCACCCCCGCGGCCAGCAGGGCGTCGGCCGTGGGGGTCAGGTCGGGCAGGACTCCGGTGGGGTTGGTGATCAGGCCGAGGCGGGCGCCTCCCGCGAGGGCGGGGTCCGTGGCCAGCCGTTCTGCTCCGGTTCGTACGTGTGGCATGGAACCCATTGTCTGAAAGATATTTACAAGAGAGAAGTAGAGGGTGGAAATTAGCGACATGATTGAGCCGCTGCCCGAGCTGTCCACCGAGCAGAGCGATCCCCGCTACAGCCAGATCGACCGGCTGCCGACCGAGCGGATCGCCCGCCTGATGAACCAGGCCGACGCCGCCGTGCCCGCCGCCGTCGCGGTGGTCATCCCGGCGATCTCGGCGGCCATCGACGCGATCGCCGACAGGATGGCCGCGGGCGGGCGGCTCATCTACGTCGGCGCCGGCACGTCGGGGCGCCTGGCCGTGCTCGACGCCAGCGAGTGCCCGCCCACGTTCGGCACCGATCCGTCGCTGGTGCAGGGCGTGATCGCGGGCGGGCCGGACGCGCTGACCCGGTCCGTCGAGGGGGCGGAGGACGACACCGAGGGGGGCGCCACAGCGCTGAAGGACCTGGAGGTGGGACCGCTCGACTCGGTGGTGGGCGTGTCCGCCAGCGGGCGGGCCCCTTTCGTGCTGGGCGCGCTGGCGGAGGCCGCCCTTCGCGGCGCGCTGACCGTCGGCCTGTCGTGCAATGACGACGCGCCGCTGTCGGCCGCCGCGGAGCACGCGATCGAGGTGGTCGTGGGGCCCGAGGTGGTGACCGGCTCGACCCGGCTGAAGGCCGGCACGGCGCAGAAGCTCGTGCTGAACATGATCTCCACGATCTCGATGGTCAAGCTGGGCCGCACGTACGGGAACACGATGATCGAGATGTCGGCCATGAACAGCAAGCTCGCCGGGCGGGCCATGCGCATCGTCGCCGACATCACCGGCGCCGACCGCGAGACCGCGGGGGCGGCGCTGGACGCGGCGGGCGGCCAGGCGAAGGTCGCGGTGCTGATGATCCGGCACGGCCTCGACGCCGACGGCGCCCGCGCGCTGCTGGAGTCGCACGGGGAGCGCCTGAGCGACGCGCTGAGCGGCTGAGCGGGCGATCACCTACGGGAAGAGGGGGAAGATGAGCGACCGGCTGGAGGCGATCCTGGCGGACGCGGTGCCGCGCGTCTGCGCCGCCGCGGTCGCGCTGATCGCCGCGGACGGCTCCGTGGTGGCCTCGGCCGCCACCGGCGAGCTCGTCCGCTACGCCGACGCCGACGGGAACCTGGCGCCCGAACGCCCGCCCGCGGGCCCCTGCTCCGTCTTCGACCTGGCCTCGGTCAGCAAGCTCTTCACCACGGTCGTGCTGCTCTCGCTGGCCGAGGACGGGCTGCTGGACCTCGACGAGCCGGTGGCGGGCCGGATCCCCGGAGCCGACCCGCGCATCACGCCGCGCCGCCTGCTCACGCACACGGCGGGCCTGCCCCCGATCCGCCGGATCGACCGGGAGCTGCCCGCCGCGGACGCCGCGGCGCGGATGGCCGCCATGGTCGGCACGCCGGTCCTCCACCCGGCCGGCGGGCCGTACCTCTACAGCGACGTCGGCATGGTGATGGCGGGCCGGCTCGCCGAGCTGGCCGGCGGCGCGCCGCTGGACGCGCTGGTCCGCGCCCGGATCACGGACGTGCTCGGGCTGGCCGACACCTGCTACCGGCCCGCCCGCGCGGACCGGATCGCCGCCACCGAGTGCAAGGCCGGGCGCCCGGGGGCCGGGTGCGTACGGGGCGAGGTGCACGACGAGACCGCGTACGCGCTGGGCGGCGTGGCCGGGCACGCCGGGCTGTTCGCCACCGCCGGGGACCTGCTGGCCTTCGGCGAGATGCTGCGGCGCGGCGGCGGGCCCGTGCTGCGCCCCGGCAGCGTGGCCGAGATGACGCGCGACCAGGGGGTGCCCGGCGCGCCGTTCCGGCACGGGCTGGGCGTGCGCATCGGCGACCCCGCCATCGCGGGCCCGCTCGGCGACGCCTACGGCCACTCGGGCTTCACCGGGACCTCCCTGGTGGTCGACCCGGCCCGCCGCCTGACGGTGGTGCTGCTGACGAACGCCGTGCATCCCGTACGGGGCCGCGACGGCATCCGCGAGCTGCGCCTCGCGGTGGCCGCCGAGGCGCTGCGACTGGCCGCCCCCGCACGCTGACGGCCGCTCCTCACTGGCGTAGCCTGCAGACATGTCCGTCCACTTGAACCACACCATCATGCCGGCCAGGGACAGGGACGCGACGGCCGACTACCTCGTCGAGCTGCTCGGCCTGGAGCCCGCGCCCGAGTACGGCCCGTTCCGGGTGGTCTCGCTCGGCAACGACGTGTCGATCGACGTCGTGCAGGCGGGCGACGAGCTGCCGTCGCTGCACTACGCGTTCCTGGTCAGCGAGGACGAGTTCGACCAGATCCGGGGCCGGATCGAGGAGCGCGGGCTGACGTACTGGGCCGATCCGTTCCACCGGCAGGAGGGGCGGATCAACACCAACGACGGCGGGCGCGGCCTCTACTGGTCCGACCCCAACGGGCACAACCTGGAGATCATCACGGTGCCGTACGGCGGCGGTTAGGGCGCCAGCGCCTCCAGCGCCTCCTCGGCCCGCCGCATCGCCTCCTCGGCGTCGGAGGCGGGTATCTCGCGGTCGAAGTTGAGGTCGTGGAAGACCTCCGTGACGCCCGCGGCGCCCAGGTCCTCGACGTCGCGCCTGATCTTGTCGTAGGTGCCGGTCAGCGGGCGGTCCTCGTCCCGCGCGCGCACCTGCGTGGAGCCGCGGCAGACGAGCCGGAACGCGCTCCCGTCCCGCCCCGCCGCGTCCAGCTCCGACTTGATCAGCCCGATCCGGGCGGTGATGGAGGCCAGGTCCTCCCTGCTGGAGCTGACCCAGCCGTCGGCCAGCCGGGCGGCGCGGCGCAGCGCGACGTCGGCCGTGCCGCCGAGCAGGATCGGCGGCGGGCCGGGCAGCGGCTTGGGATCGACGTGGGCGGGCGGCACGCGGTAGAACTCGCCCTCGTGCGCCACCACGTCGTCGGTCCACGCCTTGCGCAGCACCTCGACGAACTCCTCGCCCCGGCGCCCGCGCCGCGCCATGCCGACGCCGCTCGCCTCGAACTCCTCCGGCAGCCAGCCCAGCCCGATCCCGGCGGTGAGCCTGCCGCCCGAGAGCGTCTGGAGCGTGGCGAGCTGCTTGGCCAGCAGCACGGGCTGCACGTACGCGTTGATCACCGCGACGCCCAGCCGGATGCGGCTGGTCACGGCCGAGACGTGGGCGAGCGTGACGATCGGGTCGTGCACGGAGCGGTAGGTGGGCCCCATCGGGTGCCCGACCGGGTACAGCAGCCGCTGGAACGTCCAGAGCTCGTGGTAGCCCAGCTCCTCGGCTCGTACGGCGATGCGGCGCAGGTTCTCGGGTGTGGCCCAGGGCCCTGACACGGGTACGGCGAAACCGACTCTCATGGGACCTAGTCTGTACGAGTGGGTCTTGAAGCTGAGCTGGCGGGTATCGCCGCGGCGTACGGCGGCACGGGAAAGCCCGTGTTACATCCGACGCGTACGGACGTCGTGGTGTTACGCATGGGCGAGGTCGTGGTGAAGGCCCATTCGGCGCGCGACGACGCCGAGGCGCTGCGGCCGAGGCTGCGGGCCGTCGCCTCGGCCTCGGTGAGCGGCGTGATGCTGCCCCCGCTGGAGCGCGAGGTGCTGTCGGCGGGCGGGCGCGCGGTGACGGTGTGGCCGGCGGGCCGGCCGGTCTCCCACGACGACCCCGGCTCGGCGCCGTGGGAGGAGGGCGCCAGGCTGCTGGCCAGGCTGCACGCCGTCCCGCTCACGCTGATGCCCCCGCTGCCGCCCGCCGGCGGGCCCGCCAGGGCCGCGCGGGCGGTGGGCCGGATGACCGGCGACGGGCCGGTGGAGCAGCTCGTCAGGCGGGCGTTCAAGGAGCTGCCCGAGCCGCCGCCGCTGCCCGGCCTGCTGACGCACGGCGACTGGCATCTGGGGCAGCTCGTGCACCGCGACCGGTGGCTGCTCATCGACGTCGACGACCTGGGAGTCGGCGATCCGGCGTGGGACCTGGCCAGACCCGCGGCGTGGTACGCGGCGGGGCTGCTCGAACCGGACGTGTGGGAGCGGTTCCTGGGGGCGTACCTGGCCTCCGGCGGGCCCGCGCTCGGGCAGGGCGACGACCCGTGGGCGCGGCTGGACGTGCCCGCCCGCGCGCTGACCGTCCAGCTCGCCGCCGTGGCCGTGGTCAACGCCGACGGCGAGGGCCGGGAACTCGACGAGGTCGAGCACTCGTTAATCGAGTCGTGCAACAGAATCGTCCGAGCATGACGGGGGTTGCGCGCGGTAGGTTTCACCCTGAGACCTCGAAGTCAAGGAGAGCGACTAGATGCAGTGCCCCAAGTGCCGCGGGAACATGCGGACCTATGAGCGCAACGGCGTCCACATCGAACAGTGCGACAACTGCCGTGGGATCTTCCTCGACTACGGTGAGCTGGAGACGCTGACCCGGATGGAGTCGCAGTACAACGCGGCTCCCCCGCCCCCCGCCGCCCCCGGCCCGGCCTGGGGCGCCCCGCACCACGGCGGCGGCCACGGCGGCGGCCACTACGGCGGCCACCACCGTCAGCGCAGCTGGGTGGGCATGCTGTTCTCGACCTGACGAGTGCCGGCCTGACAAGGCCCGGCGTGACGAGGGCCGCGCACTGTCACAGTGCGCGGCCCTCGGCTTCACCGGTCTGGGTCACTCGGGGAAGTCGTCCGGGTCCACGGGCGCGGTGCGGGCGTTGCCGCCGCTGATCGAGTGCAGGGTGATCCGCCAGTCGTGCCAGAGGATCTGCGTGGCGGTGTACGTGGTCCTGAACTTCACCGTCTTCTCGAACCGCTCGAAGCTGCAGTCCCTGGTGAACGTCTTGTTCTTGCCGTCCCAGTCCACGCCGTGGGTGAAGTAGATCTTGTAGTTGCCGTCGCGCACGCCTCTGATCTTGTACTTGGCCTTCTTGCGCACGTACACGGTGAGCACTTTGCTGCCGCCCTTGAGCACGGTGACCACGGCGTCGGAGCTGCCGCCGTTGTCGATCTCCAGTGAGCTGCGCCCGTTGAGCGTGCTCTTGCGGATGAACGTGCCGTTGCGCAGCCGCCTGGTCTGCCGCTCCCCCGCCTTCACCGACACGACGTCGGCCGGGTAGTCGCCGGCGCTCTGCAGCGCCTTGCCGGCCTGGTCGAGGGCGTTCAGCTTGTCGCCGAGGTCGGCGAGCACGGCGGAGGAGGTGCACAGGTCGCGCGCGCCGACCTTGCCGGAGGTGTCGCCCAGCCCGGTGGCCACGTCGCGCAGGCTCGTCACGTACGTCTCGTGCTGGGCGCGCACGGCCTCGGGCGGGGTGAGCGCCGACAGGGCGTCCGCGGCGCCGCTCAGCTCCTCCTCGGCGCGCCCGACCCGCTGGTCCAGCGCCTTGACGCCGCGCGCGCCCGCCAGCGCGGTGATCGCGTCGGCCATCGGCTTGTGCCGGCTCTCCAGCTCGCTCTTGTACGCCTCAGGCGTGAGCGCGGCCGAGGTCTGGCCGCCTCCGGTGCCCGCCTGGGGAACGATGCCGTTGCCGCCCGCGACGCCCGTGACCCTGGGCTCGCCTCCGGTCGGGGAGAGTGCGCCGGAGGAGCACGCGCCGACGGAGGTGAGCGTTACCAGTGCGAGAAAGCTGGAGATCAACCGGGGTGTAGCCACCTGCCACACTATCGCCGGGTTGATCCCCAACCGTCAATTACGATTCGGTCAGTCCCTCCTCCCGGTCCTGCCGCAGCCGGCGGGTGATCCCCAGCGTCTCCAGGAACGGCAGATCGTGGCTGGCCACGATGAGCGCGCCCCGGTAGGCCGACAGCGCCTGCGCGAGCCGGCGGACGCTGGCCATGTCCAGGTTGTTGGTGGGCTCGTCGAGCAGGAGGAGCTGTGGCGGCGGCTCGGCCGACAGCAGCGCGGCGAGCGTCGCGCGGAAGCGTTCCCCGCCGGAGAGCGTGCCGGCGGCCTGGTCGGCCCGCTCCCCGCGGAAGAGGAACCGGGCCAGCCTCGCGCGCACGTCGTTCACCGGGGCGGACGGCGCCAGGGCCCGAACGTTGTCCACCACGCTCAGGCCGTCGTCGAGCAGGTCGAGCCGCTGCGGCAGGTAGCGGACGGGCACCTGGGCGCCGTGCGCGACGATGCGCCGCAGCAGCGTGGTCTTGCCCGAGCCGTTCGGCCCGAGCAGCGCGATCCGTTCCGGCCCGCGCACGACCAGCGTCTCCAGCACCGCCGCGGCGGAGTCCGCGTCCACCCGGCGCGGCGGCTCCAGCGGGAGCGCCAGCACCGTACGGCCCGCGGGCACCTCGGTGCGCGGGAGCTCGATGCGGATCTCCGCGTCGCCGCGCACGGCCTGCTCGGCCTCGGCCGTGCGCACCGAGCGCTCGGCCGCCTCCCGCTCGGCGGCGACCTGCTCCTCGTACGCGCCGAGGTTGCCGCCGTACATGCGCACGGCTCCCTCGCGCAGCTCGGCGATCTGGTCCACCAGCTCCAGCAGCGCCCGGTCGTGGCTGACGACCAGGAGCACCCCCTGCCAGGCGGCGACGGCGGCGTAGAGCCGGCGCCGCGCGTCCAGGTCGAGGTTGTTGGTGGGCTCGTCGAGCAGCAGCGCGTCGGGGCGCTTGAGCAGCTGGGCGGCCAGCGCGACCATGATGGTCTCGCCGCCGGACAGCGTGCCGACCGTGCGGTCGAGGCCGACGTGGCCGAGCCCGAGCCGGTCGAGCTCGGCCAGGGCGCGCTCCTCGACGTCCCAGTCGTCGCCGACGGCCGTGAAGTGCTCCTCGGCCACGTCGCCGCGCTCGATGGCGTGCAGCGCGGCCCGCGTCCGGCTGATCTCCAGCAGGTCCGACACGGTACGCCGGGCACCGAGCGGCACGTTCTGCGGCAGGTGGCCGACCACGCCGGAGACGGACACGGATCCGGACCGCGGCGTCAGCCCGCCCGCGATGATCTTGAGCAGGGTGGACTTGCCCGACCCGTTGACCCCGATGAGCCCGGTACGTCCGGCGGGGAAGGCGGCGTCGAGCCGGTCGAGCACGGTGACCCCGTCGGGCCAGGCGAAGGAGACGTGATCGACGACAATGGAACAAGGCATGAGGCGGCTCCCATCACAAAAATCGAAATTTCGTGACTTGGCGGGAAACACCGCATACACGCGCGACACCCGGGAACTCGGAGTCGAAGTCCGCGGCAAGGGGCGAGGATGCCCTTGAGGTCCAGGTGATGCGCGCATGGCCATGACAGGGCCGGACGGCGCGGTGCCCGCGACCTCAGATCCTCACGTCAGCTGCCCCCACGGGTCGGCGATAGGACGTGCGGCAGTATATGTGACCGGCCGATCACGTGGCAAGGAGCCGGATGCCGCCGTAAGCGTTGAAATGCCCAAGGCCATGACATCAGGTTGGAATCATGCACTCCAGAGATCTGCACGACCCCCTCTCCATGACCGTCGTCTCCTCCCACCGCACCTCGGAGGGGGTGGTGTCGTACCTGAGGTGCTCCTGCGGCGTCTGGGAGGTGCGCACTGCGCGGATGGTCGGCCTGGCCACTCCGGGCAGGCGTTCGAAGATGACCATCGACTGAGACGGTGCCGTCGTCCTAGAGTCGGCCCTACACCCCCAGGAGGTCAGGCATGTCCAGCATTCCCTCCCTTTTGCGCGACCGCATCGCGGCGACCCCCGACGCCGAGGCCTACCGTGTGCCCTCGGACGACGGGTGGGCCTCGTTGACCTGGCGGGAGGTGGGCGAGCGGGTTCGCGGCCTGGCGCTGGCGCTGTCCGGCCTGGGCTCGGGGCCCGGCACCCGCGTGTCGATCCTGTGCTCCACCCGCCTCGAATGGATCGTCTGCGATCTGGCGGTGCTGGCCACGGGGGCGGCCACGACCACGATCTACCCGTCGAACACGGCCGCCGAGTCCGCCTTCGTCATCACCGACTCGAACAGCACGATCGTCATCGCCGAGAACGACGAGCAGGTGACCAAGCTCAGGTCCGTCCAGAAGGAGCTCCCCGACGTCACCCAGGTGATCGTCATCGACGGGTCCGCGAGCGACGACGGCTGGGTGATCACCCTCGGCTCGCTGAGCGGCGGTGACGGCGACTACGACGCCATGGTGGACGCCATCACCGAGACCGACCTGGCCACCCTGATCTACACCTCCGGCACCACCGGCCGCCCCAAGGGCGTCGAGCTGACCCACGACAACTGGCTCTACGCGGCCGGCGCGGTGCGCGAGATCGACCTGATCTCGCCGTCCGACCTGCACTTCCTGTGGCTGCCGCTGTCGCACTCCTTCGGCAAGCTGCTGGAGGTCGTGATGATCGGCATCGGCGTGCCGACCGTGATCGACGGCCGCCTCGACAAGATCGCCGAGAACCTCGGCGT
This sequence comes from Nonomuraea thailandensis, assembly GCF_024172165.1. Taxonomy (GTDB): domain Bacteria; phylum Actinomycetota; class Actinomycetes; order Streptosporangiales; family Streptosporangiaceae; genus Nonomuraea; species Nonomuraea thailandensis. The sequence continues at coordinate 5,935,603 of NZ_JAMZEB010000002.1, forward strand.
GGTGAAGCCGACCGTCATGGCCGCCGCGCCCCGCATCTTCGAGAAGATCCACAACACGGTCGTGGCGAACATGCAGCGCGAGGGCGGCCTCAAGCTGCGCATCTTCACCTGGGCGCGCAAGACCGGCCGGCGGGTCGTCGCCGCCCGGCAGCGCGGCGCCGCGGTGCCGGCCACCACCCGCGCCGAGTACGCCCTGGCCGACCGCCTGGTCTTCGCCAAGCTGCGCGACCGCTTCGGCGGCCGGATCCGCTTCTTCATCTCCGGCGCCGCCCCGCTGAACCAGGAGGTCGCCGAGTTCTTCGACGCGGCGGGCCTGACGATCCTCGAAGGGTACGGGCTGACGGAGTCGTCGGCAGGCAGCTTCCTCAACCGGCCCGAGTCGGTGCGGTTCGGCACGGTCGGCCTGCCGCTGCCCGGCACCGAGGTGCGCATCGCCGAAGACGGCGAGATCCTCATCGGCGGGCGCGGCATCATGCGCGGCTACCACGGGCTGGCCGAGGAGACGGCCGAGGCGCTGGAGGACGGCTGGCTGCACACGGGCGACATCGGCGAGCTCGACGAGGCCGGCCGGCTGCGCATCACCGACCGCAAGAAGGAGCTGATCAAGACCTCGGGCGGCAAGTACGTCGCGCCCACCTACCTGGAGGGCCGGATCAAGGCCGCCTGCCCGTTCGTCTCGCACGTGTTCGTGCACGGCGACCGGCGCAACTACGTCACCGCGCTGGTCACGCTCGACATGGACGTGGTCAAGCCGTGGGCGCAGGCCGAGTCGCTGCCCGCCGAGCCCGAGGAGCTGCGCGAGCACCCGCGCATGCGCGCCGAGGTCGAGAAGGCGATCAAGCAGGTCAACGAGGGCGAGGCGAGCTACTCCACGGTCAAGAAGTTCGCGATCCTGGCCGAGGACTTCTCGGTGGAGACGGGCGAGCTGACGCCCAGCCTCAAGATCAAGCGCAAGGCCGTGGAGGAGCGGCACGGCACGACGCTCGACTCCTTCTACGAGTGATCTCCCACCTGCCGGTGCGGCCACGGCACTGCGACGCGCAGGCCATGATGCACGCGACCCGCTACTACGAGTACTTCGAGGACGCCTTCCTCGACTGGCTCGGCGCCAGGGGCGGCTACGAGCGGCTCCGGCAGGACGGCGCCGACCTGGTGGTCAAGGTCAGCGGCTGCGAGCACCACGCGCCCGCCCGGCTGGGCGACGTGCTGGCGGTGGAGAGCGAGCCTGCCAGGATCGGCTCCACCTCGCTCACGATGACGTTCACCATGCGGCGCGGGGAGGAGCTGGTCGCGGTCGGCACGGTCACGTACGTGTGCGTCCGCGACGGCCGCCCCTCCCCGCTGCCGGGGATGCTCGTTCAGAGCACCCGCTTGGCCCCCGGCAGCGACCGCACCAGATAGGCCACCCACCAGCACAACGGCAGCGCGAGCACCAGCATGGCCGCGAACTTCACGATCGCGATCGTCTCCAGCCAGCGCAGCGCCCAGCCCAGCCCGACCAGCACGAGCGGGTGGATGATGTAGACGGTGAAGGCGTGCTCGGCCAGGAACCGGCCGCGCGGCCCCTGCGTGTTGTGCCGTTCCCTGAACCACACCGTGAAGCCGATGATCAGGCCGACCGCGAGAGCGGACTCCCAGGCCGCCATCAGCGCCGTCGACAGCGGCCCGGAGGTGAACAGCGCCGGCACCAGCAGCAGGGGGGTCGCCGCGCCGGCGGCGGTGAAGCCGAGCACCGCGGCCCGCGCGGGCAGCGTCTCGAACCAGCCGCGGCGGAAGGCCACGCAGCCGAGCACGAACAGGGAGACGTACTGCGGCAGGAAGTACGGAGTCGGCAGCCCGACGATCGGCCAGTAACTGGTGACCGGCACGAGCAGCCGCCACAGGAACGTGGCCGCCGCCAGCCCCGCCGCGAACAGCACGATCCACTTCACGGCGAGCGGCGCGGGCCGCTGGTCGAGGGGCGCTCGCACGGCGCGCCACCCCACGTACGCCAGCGCGAGGACGATCAGCACCTCGACGAACCACATGGGCCCCGGGTCCCACGTGCGCAGGTAGTACTGCCAGAACGGCTCGTCACCCCGGCCGAGCGCGCCGCCGAGGTCGGCCAGCGGCCGCAGCAGCAGGATGTAGACCACCAGCGGGACGCCCAGCCGCACCAGCCGGTCGCGCACGAACACGCGGGCGCCCTTGCGGTCGTAGGAGCCGGGGGTGAAGAAGCCGGACAGGAGGAAGAAGAACCCCATGAAGAACGCCTGGTTCGTGACGACCAGCATGTCGAGCGCGATCCCCGAGGGGTCTTGGGCGGGCTCGACGTAGTACCAGAGGGGGATGTTGCCGTAGGTGATGGCGACGTGGTGGGCGACCACGAGCACGGTCAGTAATATCCGCAGGTTGTCGATCGCGTAGAGCCTGGTTCTGGTCCCCGTCTTCATGCTCGGCACGCCCTTTCCATCAAGTCGGCGAGTTCGGTGGCGTGTGCTTCGAGGTCGTGTCCCGGGTGGGTGATCCAGTAGGCGAACATGTGGTCGATGGCCGCCTGCTGGGTGACGGCCATGACGCGCATGTCGAACTGCCGGAACTCCCCGTTCGACTGCCCCAGCCGGTAGACGAGCTCTATCCCCTGGTAGAGCTCCTCGTTGGTGTGCATCCCGTAGCGTTGCCTGCCGTCCGCGGTCCTGAGGTTGCCGAAGATCTCACCCAGCGCCCTGACCTGGGTGCGGTGGCCGAGCATGTGCTCGGCGACGGCCATGACGTGCGTCCTGAGCAGCTCGGTCGCCGTCGAGATGCCGTCCATCTTCGCGAAGACGTGCTCGGCGATGGCTCCGTAGGTGTGCTCGACGACCTGCTCCATCAGCTCGTCCTTGCCGGCGAAGTGGTAGGAGATGACGCCCTTGCTGATGCCGGCGTGCGCGGCGATCCGCGCCAGGGACGCCTGGGCGAACCCGACCTCGGCGATGACCTCGATGGCGGACGCGATGATCTGCGCCCGCCTGGCCTCCTCGATGAACGAGCGTGCCTTCTGGCCGCCCGCCTCAATTTCTGACCGCATGGCCAGAATCTAGCACGCATGGATGCTGTATTGGCCGGGCGGTCAGATTTTCAGCCGGGTGGATCAGAAGGGAAGCCAGCCGACGCGGCCGTACCAGGCGCCGCCTGATGCGAGGTGGTCGGCGATGGCCCGCTCCAGCCGGGTGCGCCGGGGCAGGCCCGCGGGGTCGCCCGCGCGCTCGCCGTACACGAAGCCCAGCAGGTCGCCGTCGCCGAACCGCTCCAGCAGGCGGAAGCGCCGCTGGAAGGCGAGGATGTTGGAATCGGCCGGCAGGTACGCGGCCAGCTGGTCGTCCAGCAGCCACGACCCGCACGTCATCACCCTGACCTGCTCGCCGGGGAAGTGCCGCGGGAAGAACTCCCTGGCGAGCGCGAACGAGGCGTCGCAGGCGGCCGGCGTCATCGGCCCGAGGAAGTCGGGGATGTGCACCCCCAGCGAGGGCGACCCCGGCCCCGCCGGCATCCCCGCCGCCTGGACGGCCGCCCCGACGCCGGGGCTGAGCGTGTCGCGGTTGAACTGGAGCCGCCCCAGCGCGTAGAGGATGCCCCTGGTGTGCAGCATCAGCCAGAAGGGCGCGTGCAGCCCGCCCGTGCCGTGCCGCTTGCGGTGCACGGCCATGCAGCGGCCCAGGTCGGCCAGCGTCGCCCAGGACACCTCCGGCGCGATGCCGAGCTTCCGGTGGTAGGCCAGGGTGTGCGGCAGCGCGCCGAGGAAGACGTGCACGTAGAAGTACGGCCCCAGCCCGGGCAGCGGCTGGAAGAACGGCGGGCCGTCCAGGCGGCCCATCGTGGACACCAGCGAGCGCACGCACCGCTCGGCCAGCCACCACTGCCCGCTGCCCGGCTCCGGCCTGGAGGCCAGCACCGCGGCGAGGTCCTCGTGCGGCACCGTGAGGCGCAGCAGCTCCGTGACGGGGGCGGCGGGCAGGACGAGGTCGGGGCCGTCGGCGGACTCCAGGTGCGCGAGCCACTCCGGATGGGCGTGCAGCAGGGCCTTGACGTCCATCGGATCAGCTTAGCCGCCCCTGGTAAACGGCCCTGGCCTGCTGGAGCAGGGACATGTGGTCGCCGAACTGGTACGGGCTGGCCAGCCGGCCGTGCTGCCTGATCAGGTTCTCCAGGCCGTCCAGCCACTCCAGGCACCAGCGCACGTCCTCCTGCCTGGCGACCTGCCCGCCGTCCACGTCCACGTACACGGGGCTGGTCAGGGCGTAGCCGGTGGCGGTGAGGGTGCGCGGGTGCGGGTCGCACAGGACCTCGGCCACCACGTACGTGGGCGCGTCCACGCGCAGCTCGGCCGTCACGGTGAGCCGGTCCTCGCCCCTGCTCCAGTGGGCGGCGCTGGGAACGGGGTTGTACTCGGCGCCGTGAACGGCGCTGTACCCGGACCCGGCCCTGTGACCGTTGCCGGTGCCGTAGCCGTGGCCGTTGCGGTGGCCGTGGCGGTCGTCGGCGGGCAGCCGCTCGGCTCCGGCCCGCACGCCCTCCGCGGTGCGGATGCGCACGGCGGTCACCTCGGGGCCGATGGCGGTGGCGGTGACGCTGATGCGCTCGCCCTTCCCGGCGTGGAGCACGTGACCGGGGCCGTGGCCGTCGACCGACAGCTCCAGCCAGGGGCCGGTGGTGGCGAACGTGCGGCCCGCGCGCACGGCCGCGGCGAACGAGCGGGCGCTCAGCTCGCCCTCGACGCGGGCGTAGACGCGGGCCCAGCCGGGCGGGTTCGACTGGTTGTCGGAGCGGGTGAAGGAGATCATCGCGTCCGTGCCCGCCGTCACCGCCAGCCGGTTGCCCGCGCCGAGCAGCCGCCTGTAGACCGACGCCGTGGCCGGGATCGAGGCGTGGGTGAGCACGTCGAGGCTGTCCACGAGACCGAGGGCGGCGTCGGCGACCAGCTCCCTGGCGGCGCAGTTGCGCGGCACCGGCGAGACGATGCCCTTGGGCGGGTCGCCGTCGGCGATGGGCGTGCGGAAAGGGTGGCTGTAGCCGACGAGCGCTCCGAGGCCGCGCAGCTCGCGCAGCCCGTCGGCGTTCGGCGGCCAGTCGGCGTCGCCGTCGAAGCCGGTGTGGTAGCGGCCGGGGGCGGCGCGGGGGGCGAAGGCGTAGATGTGGCCGAGCAGGTCGTTGCGGTACTCGACGCCCATCCTGGCCACGTGGGTGGCGTCGGACCAGGGCAGGTCGCGGTCCGTCCAGTGCTCCAGCGCCTCCCGGTCGTACACGCGCCTGCCGGAGACGTTGCCCGCCAGCAGGTTGAGCACGTGCAGGTCCTCGCCGTGCTGGGCGGCGGCCGCGTCGGCGGGCACGGCGACCAGGTCGCCCGCCCAGTTGAGGTGCACGTGCAGGTCGCCGCCGTACCAGCCGCGGGCGGCGGCGTCGTACAGGCGCGCGGGGGTCAGCTCGACCAGGTGCTCGCCGCCGGGGCGCGGGACCAGCCGGGTCCTGGCCTCGTCGTGCTCCATGCCCCTGGCCGCCGTGACCGTCAGCTGCATGCAGGGCACCTCGACGCGGAGGTCGTCGCCGTGGAAGTACGGGCGGCCGTGGTAGTCGTAGCGGTGCGGGACGTCGGGCGGGAACCAGCCGCTGCCGTCGCTCGCCACGACGCTCCACCGGCAGGGCACGCCTGCCACCAGGCGCAGCGTGGCGGACGGGATGGGCCGCAGCAGGGTGTCCAGGCGGACGCGCACGCCGTCGGCGATGATCATGCTCTCCTCGTCCACCTCGACCAGCCAGGCGCCGTGCGGGGGCAGCAGGCGCTGCGTCTCGTCCACGCTGACCAGGCAGGGCGTGTCCCGCCTGGAGTCGATGAGCAGCGACATCCGCTCCTCGCCGCGCCCGGGGAGCATCACGGCGAGCATCGGCCTGTCCGCGGACTGGGGCCCGGACGGGGGCTCGGACGAAGGCTCGGGCAGGGGCCCGTCCGCCGGGAGCGGCCCGCAGAGCGGTGCCGCGGCGCCGCCGTCGTCGGCCGTGCGCGCGCCGCCCGGCAGCACCATGAACGGCTTGTCCCTGGCCCGGCGCCTGCCGCGGCGGTCCGCCGCGGGCGGCTCAGAGGGCAGCAGCACCGTGCGCGGGGCGCCTTCGAGCGCGACGGTGTCCGGCTCTATCCGCACGGCGACGAGGTGCCCGGGCAGCTCGCCGTCCAGGGTGTCGCGCAGCACGCGGTCGTAGTCGGGCTCGGCCAGCCTGGCGGCCAGCTGGTCCCGCGGCTCGTCGGGATGGCTCTCGGCCACCGCTTCGAGGACGAGCTGCCAGAACCGGTCGAACAACGTGGGCGGCAGCACCCTGCGCCTGGCGAAGAACTTCACGTAATGGATCTCCGGTTCGCCCCAGGTGATCCCGTGTTCGCCCAGGAGGCGCCCGTACTCCTCCAGCGCCTCCGTCACCCTGCCGGGCAGCATCGATTCCGCACCCATATGAGCCCTCCCCATCGGTTGCGCGACATCGTGACATGCATCACGCAGCCGCCCGGTTCGGCTACCTCCGCGGAGAGGGGGTTTTCTCATCCCCGGGGGATGTATCTCCACCCGGGGAGTACCGATGCAGCTCCGATGTCGGGCTCTACGGGGCCATAACTCAGGTCAAAGCCTCTTGAACACGGACAGAATTTTTTCCGCAGCGAGGGCCGGCGTCAGCTCTCCCGACAGCACCTCGCGCTCGACCTCACCGCTGATCGCCGCCACCTCCGGGTCGCCGCGCAGCTCCGCCAGGAGCCGGTCCTGGACGAGCGTCCACGTCCAGCGCACCTGCTGGCGGCGGCGCCTGGCCGGCAGGTCGATCGTGTCCTGGTGGGACAGCACGCGCCGCCAGAGCTCCTCCAGCCCGGCGCCGCTGAGCCCGCTGCAGGTGAGCACGGGAGGCGGGGTCGTGTCGGAGCGGAGCAGGCGCAGCGCGCCCGACAGCTCGCGCGCCGCCTTCCTGGCCGGCAGCTCGTACTCGCCGTCGGCCTTGTTGACGGCGATGACGTCGGCGAGCTCCAGCACGCCCTTCTTGATGCCCTGGAGCTGGTCGCCGGTGCGGGCCAGGGTGAGCAGCAGGAACGTGTCCACCATGTCGGCCACCGCGGTCTCCGACTGCCCCACGCCGACGGTCTCCACCAGCACCACGTCGAACCCGGCCGCCTCCACCACGACCATGGCCTCCCTGGTGGCCTTGGTGACGCCGCCGAGCGTGCCGGAGGTCGGCGAGGGGCGGATGAACGCCGCCGGGTCCGCCGCCAGCCTGGACATGCGGGTCTTGTCGCCGAGGATGCTGCCGCCCGTCCTGGTGGAGGACGGGTCCACGGCCAGCACGGCCACCTGGTGTCCCGCGGCCGTCAGCCGGGTGCCGAGCGCGTCGATGAACGTGGACTTGCCCACCCCCGGCACCCCCGACACGCCGACCCTGCGGGCCCGCCCGGACAGCGGCGTGAGCTCGACGAGGAGCCGCTGCGCGAGCGCGTTGTGGTCGGGCCTGGTCGACTCGACCAGCGTGATCGCGCGGGCGATCCAGGTACGGGAGCCCGCCCGCACACCCCGGGCGTAGTCCTCCAGCGAGTGCACCCCACCAACCCCTTTCTTCGCAGTTGATCAGCCTAACTTCTGACAAGTCTTGACTTTTGCCAGTAGGGTGCTCGATGTTCTTGTCTCAGCCGTCACAGGAGTCACTCCCCTCATGCCCAACGTCGAACCCCTGCGCGAGGGCGACCCGGCAGCGGTGGGGCCCTACCGGCTGGTCGGGCGGCTCGGCGCGGGCGGCCACGGTGTCGTCTACCTCGGCCAGGCACGCAACGGAACCCCGGTCGCCGTCAAGGTGCTGCGCGAGGGGCTGGCCGTGGGCGAACGCCTGGTCAAGGACATCGCCGCCGCGCGCAACGTCGAGCCGTTCTGCCTCGCGCAGGTGCTCGACGCCTCGACCAGCGGCAGGCCGTACATCGTGTCCGAGTACGTGGACGGGCCCTCGCTGCAGCAGGCGGGCCGGCGCGGCGCGGCGGAGCTGCAGCGGCTCGCCGTGGCGACCGCGACCGCGCTCGACGCGATCCACCAGGCCGGCGTCGTCCACGGCGACCTCACCCCGGCCAACGTCCTGCTCGGGCCCGACGGGGCGCGGGTGGTCGACTTCGGCATCGCCGCGGCGCTGAGCTCGGGCATGAAGGCGACCAGCAACATCGTGGGCACGCCCGCCTACATGGCGCCCGAGCAGCTCGCGGGGCGGCCCGTCGGGGCCGAGGCCGACGTGTTCTCGTGGGCGTCCGTGCTCGTGTTCGCGGCGACAGGCGTGCCGCCGTTCGGGGACGACTCGCTGCCCGCGGTGATCAACCGCATCCTGCGCGAGGAGCCGGTGCTCGGGGAGCTGGGACGGCCGCTGCGCGAGGTCGTGACGGCCTGCCTGGCCAAGGATCCGGCGGCCCGGCCGTCGATGCGCGACGTCCTGCTCCGCCTGACGGCCCCGTCCCGGCAGACCGCCACGCCGTACGCCGCTCCTGAGCCGTCCCGCGTCCCGGAGCCGCCCGCGCCCTCCGACCCGCGCGACGCCTGGCAGGACACCGTCGACCATCCCCCGGTCCGGCCCCCGGCCGCCGACCCGAGGGACGCCCTGCGCAGGCGCGGCCCCACCCAGCCACCCACCCAGCCGCACATGCACGGCCAGGTCCAGGCTCCCGAGCAGGCGCACGGCCCGGCGCAGCACCGTGGCCCGCGGCCCGAGCACGGCCGCTCTCATGCCGATCCCGCCGTCACGCACGAGGGTCCCGGCCCGGCGACCTCGCCGCTGCAGGCGCTGTTCGACCTCTCCTCGCAGGTCGAGCAGCCGCCCGCCGCGCCGGGCTCCCACCCGTCCCCGGCGCGGGAGCCGTTCGGCGGCGCGGCGGCGTCCCAGGCCACGGCGGCGTTCGCAGCCCCGGGCGTCTCGGACCGCAGGGGGCCGCTGGGCGCTCCGGTGGCGTTCGACGACCCTCCGGCGGCGCAGTACCCGCCCGCGGGCGGGCCGCACGGGGACGGACCGTACGGGGACGAACCGCACGGAGACGGGCCGTACGGGAATGAGCCGCACGGGAACGGGCCGTACGGGAACGAGCCGCATGGGAACGGGACGCCGGCGCCGCAGCCGAAGCGGCGCAGGGGGCGCCGGGTGAAGAAGGTGATGATCGCGGGTGTCTCCGCCGTGTCCGTGTGCGCGCTGGGCGCCGCCATCGTCTGGCTCACCCCCACCACCCCCACTCCCAAGACCAAGAACGTCGCCGTGACCAGCGGCGCTCCCACCACGTCCGCCGCCACCCCGGCTCCCAGGCGCACCCGCACGACCAGGCCGACCCCGCAGACGGACGGCACCCCCAGCACGGTCCCGAGCGACGGCCAGGCCGTCTCCGGCACCCCGACGGCCGCCGCGGACCGGCTCAGGGTGATGTACGTCCGCCCCGGCGGCACCATGTCCGGCGAGTGCTGGGCGGGCGGCGAGGTGACGCTCCAGGCGCTGGTACGCCGCACGGGGGCCCCGGTGACGTTCACCTACACCTGGCTCATCGACGGCGCCACCGCGGGCCGCGCGACGGCGACCATCGCCGAGAACGGCCAGCGTTACCTGACCGCGCCGAGCACCCTCACGAGCAGCGGCGGCACCCACACCGTCACCCTGCGCATCACCGCCCCCGTCACCGCCAAGCGGACGATCTCCGTCACCATGTGCGGCGAGGAAGCGGCCTACTGACGGGCTCGCAAGCGGCACGGACGGCATCGCGGGCGCCGCAGACAACATCGCGGGCGCCGCAGACGCCGGGGAGCGCCGTCCCGTCAGCGCCGCCGCCGGCCCCGGAGCGCCGTTGACGGGCTCCGGGGCAGCGGGCTCACGTGCGGTCGCGGAGCTGCTCCAGCAGGTCCAGGGCGGCGTCCGCGATCACGGTCCCCGGCGGGAAGATCGCGGCGGCGCCCGCGGCCCGCAGCTCGTCGTGATCGCCGGGCGGGATGACGCCGCCCACCACGATCATGATGTCGGCGGCGTCCAGCTCGGCCAGGGCCTCGCGCAGCGCGGGCACCAGCGTGAGGTGCCCGGCGGCCAGCGACGAGACGCCCACGATGTGCACGTCCGCCTCGACCGCCTGCCTGGCGACCTCCTCGGGCGTCTGGAACAGCGGGCCGACGTCCACGTCGAACCCCAGGTCGGCGAAGGCCGTGGCGATCACCTTCTGGCCGCGGTCGTGACCGTCCTGCCCCATCTTGGCCACCAGGATGCGCGGCCGGCGGCCCTCGGCCCGCTCGAAGCCGGCGCAGGCCGCGCGGACCCGTTCGATGTTGCCGGCTGATCCGGACTCGTCCCGGTACACGCCGGTTATGGTACGCACCTGCTCGGCGTGCCGGCCGAACACCCGTTCCAGCGCGTCGGAGATCTCCCCGACCGTGGCCTTGGCGCGGGCGGCGTCCACGGCCAGCTTGAGCAGGTTGTGCTCCAGGCCGGGGGCGGGGTGGCCGGCGGCCTTGGTGAGCGCGTCGAGGGCGTGCCGCACGGCCTCGGGATCGCGCTCGGCGCGCAGGCGGGCCAGCTTGTCGAGCTGCTGGGCGCGTACGGCGCTGTTGTCGACCTTGAGCACCTCGATGTCCTCGTCGGCGTTCGCGCGGTACTTGTTCACGCCGATCACCGGCTGGCGGCCGGAGTCGATGCGGGCCTGCGTGCGCGCGGCGGCCTCCTCGATGCGCAGCTTGGGCAGCCCCGCCTCGATGGCCTTGGCCATGCCGCCGGCGGCCTCGACCTCCTGGATGTGCTCCCAGGCTCGCTCGGCCAGGTCGTGGGTGAGCCGCTCGACGTAGTACGAGCCGCCCCACGGGTCGATCACGTGCGTGGTGCCCGACTCCTGCTGGAGGAGGAGCTGGGTGTTGCGGGCGATGCGCGCGGAGAAGTCGGTGGGCAGGGCCAGCGCCTCGTCCAGGGCGTTGGTGTGCAGCGACTGGGTGTGGCCCTGGGTGGCGGCCATGGCCTCGACACACGTGCGGGCGACGTTGTTGAACACGTCCTGCGCGGTCAGCGACCAGCCGGAGGTCTGGCTGTGCGTGCGCAGGCTCAGCGACTTCGGGTTCCCGGCGCCGAACCCGGAGACGAGCTTGGCCCACAGCAGCCGGGCGGCGCGGAGCTTGGCGACCTCCATGAAGAAGTTCATGCCGATGCACCAGAAGAACGACAGGCGCGGCGCGAACCGGTCGACGTCCATGCCGGCCGCGACCCCGGCCCGCAGGTACTCGACCCCGTCGGCGAGCGTGTAGGCCAGCTCCAGGTCGCAGGTCGCCCCGGCTTCCTGGATGTGGTAGCCGGAGATGCTGATGGAGTTGAACTTCGGCATCTTCTCGCTGGTGTAGGCGAAGATGTCCGAGATGATGCGCATCGACGGCGCGGGCGGGTAGATGTAGGTGTTGCGGACCATGAACTCCTTGAGGATGTCGTTCTGGATGGTCCCGGAGAGCTGCTCCGGCGCGACACCCTGCTCCTCGGCCGCCACGATGTACAGCGCGAGGACCGGCAGCACCGCCCCGTTCATGGTCATGGACACCGACATGCGGTCCAGCGGGATGCCGTCGAAGAGCTGCCGCATGTCGTAGATCGAGTCGATCGCCACCCCGGCCATGCCCACGTCGCCGGCCACGCGCGGGTGGTCGGAGTCGTAGCCCCGGTGCGTGGCCAGGTCGAACGCCACCGACAGGCCCTTCTGCCCGGCGGCCAGGTTGCGCCGGTAGAAGGCGTTGGAGTCCTCGGCCGTGGAGAATCCCGCGTACTGGCGGATGGTCCAGGGCTGGTTGACGTACATGGTGGGGTACGGGCCGCGCAGGTAGGGCGCGGCGCCGGGGTACGTGCGCAGGAAGTCGAGGCCCCGCAGGTCGGCGGCGGTGTAGAGGGGCTTGACCGCGATGCCCTCGGGCGTCTCCCACGGCTCGCCCCGCGGCTCCGGAGCCGGTGCCGCCCGCTCCGGCAGGGGGTCGAGCGGGATGCCGGAGAAGTCCGGGATCATCGGGTCACCTCCAGGTCGTCGAACGTCTCGCGGAGCACGGCCAGCACGTCGCAACCGGCGTGCAGGTTGTCGTCCACGCCCTCGTAGCGTCCCTTCCCCGCCAGCCAGACCTTTCTCGCGCCCGCCCTGCGCAGGGCGGCGGCCACGGCGGTGGCGTGCTGGGCGTACAGCTTGTCGCTGGAGCACAGGCAGGCGACGGTGGCGCCGCTGACGGCGAACGCGGTCGCGATCTGCTCGGGGTCCGTGCCGGGGCCGGCCGTCTCGGTGGCCAGGCCGCCGGCCTGGAACAGGTTCGCGGCGAACGCGGCCCTGGCCGTGTGGGCGGCGAGGGGGCCGATGGTGGCCAGGAACACCGTAGGGCGCTCGGGCTGCGCGTCGGCCAGGTCGCGCAGCCGCTCGAACGGCTCCGCGTACCGCACGGCCCCTTCGTCGGCCCCGGGCGCCGCGAGGCCGGTCCGGGACGGGACCGCCTTGCGGCGGCGGACGGGCTTCTCGTTGATGTCGGGGTACTCGCTCACGCCCGTGATCGGCAGGCGGCGGTGGGCGATGTCGTCGGCGCGGCGGGCGCGCGTGGCGGCGATCCGCCCTGACACCAGCTCGGCGGAGGCCGTGATGCCTCCGGCCGCCTCGATCTCCTGGAAGAACGCCCACGCGGCCGCCGCCAGGTCGGCGGTGCGGCGCTCGACGTACCAGGAGCCGCCCGCCGGGTCGATCACCCGGCCGAGCCCCGACTCCTCCAGCAGCAGCGACTGCGTGTTGCGGGCGATGCGGCGGGAGAAGTCGTCCGGCAGCCCGAGGCACGCGTCGAACGGCTGCACGGTGACGGCCTCCGCCCCGCCCACCCCGGCGGCGAAGCAGGCCACGGTGGTGCGCAGCATGTTCACCCAGGGGTCGCGGGAGGTCATCATGGCCGAGCCGGTGACGGCGTGCTGCCGCTGGCCTCCCGCCTCGGGGGCGCCGCAGGCCTCGGCGACCCTGGCCCACAGGCGGCGCGCGGCCCGCAGCTTGGCGATGGTGGCGAACTGGTCGGCGGTGGCGGCGTACCGGAACTCGAGCTGCCCCAGCGCCTGCTCCACCGACAGCCCGCCGCCGGTGAGGGCCCGCAGCTCGGCGACGCCCCTGGCGATCGAGCAGGCCAGTTCCTCGGCGTCGCTGCCGCCCGCGTCGTGGTACGGCGTCGCGTCCACCATGACGGCCCGCAGCCCCGGGTACTCGGCGGCGCAGCGCAGCGCCAGCTCGACCCCGTCGCCCCCGGAGACCGCGGAGGCCCCCAGATTGCCGCTCAGCGCGGAGCTGCGGGTGGCGGCCAGGCCGAACAGGACCTCGGCGGCCTCGCGGGTCCGATCCCCCGCCTCCAGCACGATCGGCGCCAGGTCGAGGTAGACGTCCTTCAGCACCGCGCCCAGCTCGCCCACCGGGATGGCGCCGTCACCGACGACCAGCCACAACGACGTGACACCGTTCTCCAGATCGGCCATCACGGCCTCCGGGTCGGCCACCGCGTGCCGCTGCCGGACGTCCCACCCGGCGACGGCGCGGGCCCCGCGCACGTAGGGGGCGACGCCCGGCGGGCCGGGATCGCCCGGCAGGTCGTCCGCGTCGTACAGCGGCGCGATGGTCACCCCGTCGTAGGTCTGCCTCGACAGCGCCTCCTCAGGCGAGCCGGCCTCGACCCCCGACTTGCGCAGGACCTCCGCCGCCAGCGCGCGCCAGTCGTCTCGTGAGATGGACGCGAACCCCGCTGCCAGTTCCATGTTCGGATAGTAGGCGGAACGGCCACGCGCCAGTAACCCCGGGGGTCGCCCGCCATGATCCGGGCGGGATCCCCCCGTGAACGGCACGGGAGCCACCCGGGATCCCCCGTGAACGGCCCGGAATCCCCCGGGAGCCGCCCGGGAGCCGCACTGCTCAGCCGGGTGGCGCCTCCCAGGCCAGCCGCCAGGTGACCGGCCCCACGATCCCGTCGGCGGCCACGCCCTGCTCCCGCTGGAACCGCACGCACACCTCGCGCGACTCGGCCCCGTACGCCCCGTCCGCGGCCAGGTCGAAGCCGCGCTCGCGCATCCGCGCCTGCCAGGTGCGCACGTCCTGGCCCCGCATGACCGGCGGGTACTTCAGCAACCGCCCGGGGAACGGCGGCGCGCCCGGCTCCGGGGTGCCGTCGCCGCCGCCGGGCCGGGGCGCCCCGCGCCTGACCCAGGAGTGGAGGGGCTCGCCGGGGCAGTCGGTGGCGTAGCCGTCGCGGTGCCCCTTGATCTCCTTGCCGGCGCGCCCGTGGTCGCGCACGTACTGGACGGCGTCGAGGATGCCGTGCAGGACCCCGTCGGGCGGCTGGAGCAGCCCCGAGTCGCCGACCAGCCCGAGCACGGCGTAGTGACCGGCGTTGAGCCCCGGCCCGTTGGCGGCGGGCAGGTGGTACAGGCCGCGCCCCTCGAACACCTTCCGGTGCGGGCAGGCCACGAAGGTGTAGCCGATGTCGATCCAGCCGTTGCCGTCCATGTGGTAGCCCTGGATCGACCGCACCAGGGCCACGCACCGGCTGTGGTCGGAGACGATCGCCGGATCCACCCTGCCGCCGGTGTAGTGGACTTTGACTCCCTTGGTGGAGTCGAGCTGTGTGTAGTCGCCGCGCGGCGCACGCGCGTTCCAGTCACGCCGTAACACCAGGTCGATGGCCACGGTGATCTCCGAGTCTCGCTATGGGGACGACCGAGCGTAACGCGGGGGACGCGCACCGGTCATGGAGATCGGGGATTTCGGTTACGGTCTGATCACCCGCTGCTCGGTCACGATCGCGCTGATCAGGTCGTGCGGGGTCACGTCGAACGCCGGGTTGGAGGCCTGTGTCCCCTCCGGGGCGACGCGCACGCCCCTGACGGTCACGATCTCGCCGGGGCCGCGGTCCTCGATCTCGATGTGCTCGCCCGAGGGGGTGCCCTGGTCGATGGTGGACTCGGGCGCGACGACCACGAACGGCACCCCGGCCCGCTCCGCCCCGAGCGCCAGCGCGTACGAGCCGATCTTGTTGGCGGTGTCGCCGTTGGCGGCGATGCGGTCGGCGCCGATGAGCACCGCGTCCACCCCGCCCTTGGCCAGCAGGTACGGCCCGGCGGAGTCGGCGATGAGCCGGTGCGGCGCGCCCATCCTGGCCAGCTCCCAGGTGGTGAGCCTGGCGCCCTGGAGCAGCGGCCGGGTCTCCAGGGCGAGCACCTCGGCCAGGCGACCGCGCTCGTGCAGGGTCTGCACGACGCCGAGGGCGGTGCCGCGTTCGACGGCGGCCAGGCCGCCGGTGTTGCACACGGTCATGATCCGCAGGCGGTCGCCTTCGAGCAGGTCCGCGCCGCGCTCGCCCATGGCGCGGCAGGCGGCGATGTCGTCGTCGCGCACCTTCAGCGCCGCCGCCAGCACCGCCTCGCGGCCTCCGTTCAGGTGGGCGGCGGCCCGGTCGACGCCCCACGCGAGGTTGACGGCCGTGGGGCGGGCGGCGCGCAGCGCGGCGATCCGGCCGGGGTCGCCGTCGGCCAGCACGACGCCGAGCGCCCCCGCCACGCCGAGCGCGGGCGCGCCGCGCACGGCCAGCCGCTGGATGGCCTCGATGAGCTCGCCGACGGTGTGGATGCGCAACGTCACCAGCTTGTCGGGGAGCAGGGTCTGGTCCACGAGCTCGACGGCGCCGTCGACCCAGTCGATGGTCCTCACGGGCAAACGCTAACTCACCTCAGCGTTCGGCGAGGACGATGACCGAGTCCCGTCTGCCCAGCACGATGGGCTCGGACTTGTCGGGGTTGAGCACGATGCCGTAGTGCGGCGGGTCGTTGCGGGCCGTGGCGTTGCGATAGCCGATGGCGGTCTCGCCCCTGCGCCGCGCCGACTCCACGACGGTGGCGAACGACACCCGCGTGCCGGTCTTGACGTAGTCGCCGGCGGGCCGGGGGTAGATCTCCGAGCCCTGAGAGTCGAAGAGGTAGGCGAACACGTCCGCGAGGTGGCGGTTCTCGGCGAGCTGGGCCAGGAGCAGGCCGATGACGGTGTCGCTGATCACGATGTCGTCGGCCTCGGTGACCTCGGCCAGGGCGCGGTTGTTCTCGTCGTGCATCTCGCTGACGATCGAGTAGTGCTCGCCGAGCGTGCTCTGCATGTCACGTAGCTGCAGCAGCGTCATGAGGGTGCGCGTGTCGGCGTGGTGCGGGTCGAAGCGGTCGTCGGAGAGCACGATGACGTGCTGGAAGAGGCCGACGCCGAGCGATTCCAGGGCGAACCTGTCGGTGGTGTCGCAGTCCTTGACGTTCACGGTGAGGTTGCGCAGGCCCGCGAGGTTCGTGCCGGCCTTGGGGTGGTCGGCGGCGACCTCCAGGACGGAGCCGGGGGCCACGTAGCCGTCGAGGTAGCGGATGATCTGCTCGGCGCGGCCGTTCCAGTTGAGCAGGAGCGTGCGCTCGGGCTCGGTGGGCGCCGTGCCGGTGGTGACGATGGCGGCCTCGTCGATGGCCGGCATGCCGGCGGCCAGGCGGACGTGGGAGTCGTCGTGGGCGATGACGATGACCTCGTCGTCGGCGTTGATGACGGTGTCCGCGGGCGGGTTCAGCACGACGCCGGAGGGCCGGCGCAGGCCGATGGCGGAGGCGGTCTGGTAGGCGTGCAGCGCCTCGCCGTAGGTGACGCCGACGAGCTTCTTCGGGGTGCGCAGGTAGATCTCGCCGCCGTCGAAGTTCAGCAGGTCCATGCAGACGACCGACATGCCGGACTGGCGGGAGGACTGCACGATGAGCCGGGAGGCGGTGTCGTCGGAGTCGACCAGGTGCACGTCGGGGCCGCCGGCCAGGCGGGCGGCGGCGGCGTTGCGGCTGGAGGTGAGGCCGGCCACCACCGGCGGGTGGGCGCCGCGGCGCTTGGCCAGGGCGAGCAGGATCTTGATGACGTGGGCGTCGGGGTCGTCGCCCTCGGGCGAGAGCACGACGACGGAGCGGGCCGCGGCCAGGTTCATCAGCGCGAGGTCGCGCGGCTCGGTGGGGCGGCCGGTGCGGCAGACGATGCGGGTCCTGCCGAGGTCGCCGACGTGCTCGCGGACAGCCTCCTCCATCTCGAGCTTGTCACGTTCGGCGAGTACGGCGATCACCGAGCCCTTCTGGCTGGCGTGCGCCTTGACCAGCTCGGCGACGATCGTGAACACCTGGTCCGACCAGCCGAGGATCACCGTGTGCCCGGACTCCACGATCCGCGAACGCCCCCTGCGCAGCCGGTCCACCTTCTGCTTGAGGCCGTTGGAGAGCAGGCCGACGAGCATGCTGACGATGAACAGGCCGCCGAGCGAGCAGACGAACATCACCGTCATGTACGCCAGCGAGCCCTTGTCGCTGGCCACCTTGCCGGGGGTCAGGGCGTGCATGAGAGCGATCCAGAGCACCTCGCCCGCGTGACCCACGCCCTCGGGCTCGCCGGGCGCCAGCCACATCGTGAGCACCGCGACGACCACGATCAGCCCGACCGACACCACAGCGAGCCAGCCGATCAGCGACGCCGTGCCCCTGGACATGGTGTTGTCGAACCAGTACCGCGCCCGCTCGCGGAACGTGATCTTCGACACTTCCCCGATACCTCCGAGTAAGGAGTGATTTGGCCCGAAGACACGGTACCGGGCGATCTTGGCTTCCGCATGACGACGGGCAACCTCCCAGACCCCCGCAAATCACGCCACTCCCCGATAAACCCGAAACATACCGGTACCGTCCCGGCCGGGGCGGTACGTGCGCGGTGCCCGGGCGAGGCGCTCCCCCACCCGGTACGCTGAGGACGAAACTCACCGGATCCCCAGCCAAAACCCTTCGACATCCGGCCCAGAGACGGAGATCATCAACGGTATGTCTGTGATCAGGGAGGTGCCGTTCCCCAGCTCCGAGTCCGCTGAGCTCCCGATGAACATCTGGATCGACGACGCCGACTCGGCCATCGACGTCATCGACGCGCTGGCGCTGTCGCCGTTCGCGACGGGCGCGCAGCCGTGGTCGCGCCTGGCCAACCTGGAGCGCGTGCGCCCGGAGGCCACGCTCACCCCCGCCGGCGGGCAGGTGCTGCGCACCGCGCGGGTCGAGGACGGCTCGGAGTCGCGGCTGATCAGCGGCGACGGCTGGACCCTGCGGGTCATCCGGCACCGCAACCGCACCGCGACGGTGAGCGTCACGGCGGTCAACGAGGACCTGGCCAAGACCGTGCTGGCGGAGAGCATCGAGGGCGCCGAGGAGCCCGTGCCCGAAGCCGACCACGTCGAGATGGGCTTCTGGTGGCGGGGCATGCACGGCGGCACCCGCTCGGAGAAGCCGATCACGGCGCAGCCCTGGGGCGAGATCAGCGCCAACTACTCGGCCAAGGTCCGCCCGGCGCTCGACCGGCTCATGTCGATCACCCCGGCCGACGTCAACGGCCGGCTCATCCTCCTGCACGGGCAGCCCGGCACCGGCAAGACCACGCTGCTGCGCTCGCTGGCCAAGCAGTGGCACGAGTGGTGCCAGGTCGACTGCGTGCTCGACCCCGAGCGGCTGTTCAACGAGCCGGGCTACCTCATGGAGGTGGCGGTCGGCTACGACACCGACGAGGAGGCGCAGCGCTGGCGCCTGCTGGTCCTGGAAGACTGCGACGAGCTGATCAGCTCGGGTGCCAAGGCGCAGGCGGGGCAGGGGCTCTCGCGCCTGCTCAACCTGACCGACGGGCTGCTCGGGCAGGGCCGCGACGTCCTGGTGGCGATCACCACCAACGAGGACCTGGCCCGCCTCCACCCCGCCGTCGTCCGTCCCGGCCGCTGCCTGGCGCAGGTCGAGGTGGGGCCGCTGAGCAAGGAGGAGGCCGCCGCCTGGCTGGGGTCCTCCGAGGGGGTCGGGCCGTCGGGGGCGACGCTGGCGCAGCTGTACGCGCTGCGCTCCGGCCGCGACATCACCCCGGTGCCGGGCGACGAGTCCACCGGCCTGTACCTCTGATCCTCGTCCCCACCCGCGTGTTGCGGGAGTGGGGACGAGCACGTCAGCGGGCCCCGCGGGCCGTCACATCAGGTAGGTGTGCAGCCTGCGGGCCTCCCGGACGAAGTTGTTCGAGGCGCGGCGCCGCGCGATCTCGGCGACGCAGGCCACCGCCCCACGCGCCTGCGCCCACCGCGCGGCCCGCAGGGCGAACGTGAGCCCCTGAGCGTGCCGGGAGTGCGGCCGCTCCCCCTGCCCCGGCAGGTACACGGCCAGGAACCCCGTCATGATCCGCCACACCTCCCGGTGGGCGCCGAGCGCCGCCGCGCTCTCCAGCGTCTCGAACACCGGCCCCGGCTTGAGGTCCGACCGGCGGACCAGCAGCGCGAGCTGCCGCCCCACCTCCTCGGCGGCCAGCGCGCCCCGGGCGGCCAGCTCCACGAGGGGCCTGGCGCGCTCCCCGGGGTCGGCGCACCAGGCCCGGTCGGCCGCGAAGTACGCCTGCACGAGCGCGCCCGCCTCGCCCATCGGCCCGTCCGCCAGCGCGAGCGCCCACGCCTGGGCGGGCTCGGCGCGGGCCCGCAGCCACCGCTCGGTCAGGTGCGGCACGAGGTGCGCCGCGACGGCCTCCCGGTCGGACGGCATCAGGTAGGGCCACCAGCGCATGTAACCGTCGTGCTCCTTCAACCGGTGCTCCACGGCCCCGACCGGCAGCTCCCCGACCGGCACGGGCTCCGC
This sequence comes from Nonomuraea thailandensis, assembly GCF_024172165.1. Classification (GTDB taxonomy): domain Bacteria; phylum Actinomycetota; class Actinomycetes; order Streptosporangiales; family Streptosporangiaceae; genus Nonomuraea; species Nonomuraea thailandensis. Next base: position 5,955,298 of record NZ_JAMZEB010000002.1, read on the forward strand.
GATGCGCTCGCGTCCCGGCAGCCGGGCGGCCGGCGCCGTCAGACGCTCGCCGCCCAGAAGCTCGCCGCCCGGAAGCTCGCCGCCCGGAAGCTCGCCGTCAGGCGGCGCTGTCACGTGGAGGTGCGCCGTCAGCTCGTGGAGCACCGCTCCCGTCGCGACCGGCTCGTGGTCCTCGCCGTACACCCGCCTGTCACCGCACCCGGGCGTGCCCGCCGGCGGGTGGTACCACCAGGCGATCTCCGCGACCGGCTCGGGCCGCTCGCCGCTCATCCAGCGTGCCGCCGCCCGGCCCGCCGCCGAGGTGAGCCGCCCGGCCCGCGCCACCACCTCGGGCGCGGTCCCGCGCGGCAGCCTCAGCAGCGCCTGGCGCAGGTCGGCGGGCAGGGCCCCGGCGCCCGCCCGCTCGTATCCCGCCAGCCGCTCCACCAGCACCGCGCCGTCCAGGTGGCCGGTCGTCGAGGTGGGCTCGGCCAGCAGGTACGGCGGCAGCGTCCCGGCCTCGATCGCCGTACACACCTCGGCCCAGCGCCGCAGCAGGAACAGGTGCGGACCCGGCACGTCACCGGCCTCGGGCAGCCGAGAACCCCCCGCCGCGAGCACCCCGCCACCCGGCGCCTCGCTCCTCGCGAGCACCCCGCCACCGGGCGCCTCGCCTCTCGCGGGCGCCGTGCCACCGGAGTCACCGGCTGCCGCCAGCACCAGCCGCGCGATCTCCCACGCCCAGTGCCAGACCGCCTGCCACCGCCCCGCCGGCGGCGCCACGCCCGGCATCAGCCCGCGCAGCCGGGCGGCCAGCCCGTCGCGATCGCTCGCGTGGAGCCGCACCACCCCGGCCAGCCACAGCTCGGCGGCCTCCCACCGGCCGCCGTCGGGCAGCCCTTCCAGATCCCCCGCCACCACCACAGGCGAGGGGAACGCGGCAGCGGAGGCCGGCGGCGGCAGCGGCACCGGCGCGAACCCGTCGGCTTCGCGCGGATCGCCGGCGGCCTCTCCGCCGAGCACCGAGGCCAGCGTCTCGCCCAGCTCCTGCGGCAGCACGCCGGCCGCCTCCCGGACGGCCCGCGCCCCCGCCTCGCCGAACCGCTTGGCGTGCTTGACCGCCAGCCGCACCGCCCGCCCCTGCACGTCGGCGGACTCGCAGGCGAACGCGTACCCCAGGGCGGGCGCCAGCGGCTCCAGCTCGGCCGCCGGATCGCGGGCGACCTCGTCGAGCCAGGTGAGCCCGGCCGTCAGCAGCTTGCGCTCGCCGCGCGACAGCAGCGCCCGCACCGCCTCGGTCACGTCGCCGGGGTCGAGGTCCTCCAGCCGCCGCAGGTGCCTGAGCATCGGCTCGGCCACGGCGCCGGGCGCGACGGGCAGCAGCCGCAGGTAGTCGTTGCGCCGCTTGCTCACCTCGTCGTAGGTGGGTTCGAGCAGCTCGTGCAACCGTACGAAGAAGCGCAGGTCGGCGGCCTGCCCGCCGCGCAGGAAGCGCCGCAGGCACCCGTCGAGCAGCACCTCGCGCCCGATCCGGCCCTCGCGCTGCAGCTTCCTGAGCGCGGCCAGCCAGCTCCTGGGGGCGGGCGGGTCGGCGCGTTCGTCGCGCAGCAGGGCGCCGACGCCCTCCGCCTCGAACAGCCGGGGCAGGAGGTGGTCGAGCAGCGGGTCCGCGCGCAGCTCGGCCGCGATGGGCGTGCCGGTGGCCCAGGCCACCACGAGCGGGTCGTGCTGGGGCGGCGTGGCGCCGCTGCGCCGCAGCATGGCCAGCACCAGCCCGGCCATGGGGTCGCGGGCGGCGCGGCGGCGCGGGGTGTCGCGGAGCCTGAGCGTGGCGCGGGCGGCGAAGTCGGCCTGCCAGGCCGCCGGGCGGGCCGAGAGCACGCGTTCGAGGACGTCTGCGGTGCGGCGGTCCCACGGCCAGCGGTCCTGGAGGTCGCGGCGGTTGAGCCAGGCGACGACGGCCGCGGCTCCGCCGATGGCCGCCGCGCCCGCCACCCGCAGCGGGGCCGCCCAGCTCTCGTCGCCGGAGACCAGCCAGAGGTGCCGGGGGACCTCCCACTGCCGGCGCTCGTGGTCGTGAACGGTGCGGCCGGCGCGTTCCTCGGCGCGTACGTGCTCGCGCCAGGCGGCCTCGGCCTCGCGGGCGCGCCTGGTCTCGTACTCGTGCCGGCGGGCCTGCGCGCGTTCCTCCGCCACGGGGATGTACGCGGGCAGGGCGGCGGCCACCTCCCGGCGGGCGCGCTCGTCGAGCGCCAGCACCCGGTCGGCCACCAGGTCGAGGTCCCCGGTGCCGAGCGCGGCCACCACCGGCTCCCACACCCCCGTCCCGCCGGCCGGCGTCTGCGGCGTCACGGTGTGGCCTCCACCGCCAGCCGGACGGCGATCCTGGCCGAGAGCACGTGCTTGCACGGCCCGCGCGACCCCCGGTGGTCGAACCACCACGGGCACGTGCAGGTCCCGTCGCCGACGGCCACCCGCCGGACGCCGCCGCCCGTGGTGACCTCGGCCTGCCCGTCGGGCAGCAGGCGGACGGCGCCGGCCTCGACGAGCTTCCTGGCCGAGATCAGACGCGGATTGAGCTCGGCCACCTGGTCCTTGTCGTAGGGCAGCTCGCGGTGGAAGTGGGCGGCCTCGTGCAGGTCGTACCCGACCCTGCCGGAGGTGCCGAGCTGGGTGAGCGCCGCGCGTACGCGCTCGACGGGCAGGCCGGAGCGGTCGGCGAGCAGCCCGAGCTCGACGGTGGGCTCGAAGTTGAGCAGCATGCCGACCACGTCGGCGTCGGCCCCGGCCTCGTCGGTGGCCAGGTCGTCGAGCACCTGGCCCTCACCGGAGAAGCCGCGCGACGGCTGGGGCGAGACGGCCAGCGTGTAGCGCATGCCGGGCAGCTCCAGCTCCCACGCGCTCGCGGTGGACGAGCCGTCGGCCGGGCCGTAGACCCGCAGCGCCTTGGCGAACCTGAGCAGCGGCAACAGCGTCGCCACCCGCCCGGTGCCCGGCAGGCACACGCCGCCGCGCGCCGCGGCCGAGGACAGCCGCAGGTCGCGACCGGCGGGCACGGCCCAGAGGGTGGAGCGGGCCCCCTTGGGCAGGGAGCGCAGGAAGCGTACGGCCTGCGGCCCGGCCAGCTCGGCCCGCAGGTCCCACCCGGCGGCCATCACCTGCACCTCGGCGAACCCGCGCAGCCACCGCGACGGCAGCGGCACCTTCTTCTCCACCACCGCCCCGTCGAGCGTCGTGACGGTCAGCTCGTCGGCCCCGACGCCCACGTGCAGCGGGTCCTTGCCGCCGACCCTGGCCAGCGCCTCGCGCAGCGGCCCGTTGACGTCGACGTTGGTGGTGCCCCGGTCGAGCACGTCGCCGTCGAGGGCGAGCACGTCGAGCCGGGCGTAGACGCCGCCGCAGGCGGAGAACGACTCGAACCTGAGCCGCTCGCCGTCGCACGTCACGACCGGGTCGCGGGTCCATCCGGGCCGGGGCTGGTGGTAGCGGGTGAGCGCCACGTCGGCCACGGCCAGCAGCCCGGCGGCGGCCGGGGCGGCGTGGGTGAGCAGCCCGCTGAAGAACCGGGGATGGGCCCGCGGGCCGGACAACGCCGTGCCACCGGACGTCGAGAGGCCGAGCCTGCCGTCGGCCAGCACGGACGGCCCGGTGTAGGTGTATGCCTGTACCGCTGATGTCATGCCCCGAACCATAGAGATGATCACCGACACAATTCGGGGCCGGTACGTAAACCTTCCGATGTGCGACATGGAGTGCGAAACCACAATGTGCCTGGTGCTCACCGTCGATCTGGCCCATGTCGCCTTCACCCGCTTCACGGTGCCCGCCGACGAAGGGCCCACCGGCGAAGGACGTGCCGGTGAGTGGCTGAGCGAGGAGCGGCCGATCGGCTTCGCCGCGACCCAGATCGTCCCGTCGTGGACCGCGCGCACCCCGCCGGGCGCGTGGATCGAGATCGCGCTGCGCGCCACGACCGCCTCCGGCGACCGCACCAAGTGGTACGTCATGGGCCGCTGGTCCGAGCACGGCGCCCCGCGCACCTCGGTGCCCGGCCAGGGCGACGAGCACGGGGACGTGGCGGTGGACACGTTCGTGGCCAGGCAGCCGGTGACGGCCTACCAGGTGCGGGTGACGCGGCACGGCGACGGCGCCCGGGTGACCGGGCTGGGCGTGATGGCCTCGGCGCTGCCGCGGCTGCCGCCCGCGCCGAGCACGCCGGGCCCCGGCGGCGCCGTGGAGCTCGCGGTGCCGCGGCGCTCGCAGCACGCGCACGCCGGGCACCACGTGCGCTACGACGGCGGTGGCGTCAACTGGTGCAGCCCGGCCTCGGTCGCCATGGTGCTGTCCTACTGGGACCGCGGGCCCGCGCCCGGCGAGCTGGCCTGGGTGGGCGACGGCGATCCGGCCCCGGCCGTGGACCACGCGGCGGCGGGCACGTACGACGAGAGCTACCAGGGCACCGGCAACTGGCCGTTCAACGTGGCGTACGCGGGGCGGTTCGGGCTGTCCGGGTTCGTGACGCGGCTGCGGTCGGCGGCTGAGCTGGAGCAGTTCGTACGGGCCGGCATCCCGGTGATCACGTCGCAGTCGTTCAAGGTGCACGAGTTGCCCGGATCCTGCTACTCCACCAGCGGCCACATCCTGGTCGTCACCGGTTTCACCACCGGGGGCGACATCGTGGTGAACGACCCGGCCGCGCCCCGCGACGCCGAGGTCCGGCGGGTCTACCCGCGGGCCGCGTTCGAGCACGTGTGGCTCAGGAGCTCGGGCAGCGGCGGCATCGCGTACGTGCTCCATCCCCCTGACGTTCCTCTTCCTCCTTGTACCAACGGCAATTGGTGAGTTCGATGAGCATTCGACCGATCGACGTGGCCCATATCGACGGCGGCCCCCAGTGGGTGGAGGCGGTGGCCACGCCCTCCGGTGTCGAGGTCTGGTGGGACGAGCCGCGCCCGCACGAGGGCGGCAGGCGCTGCGTGGTGCGCCGCCTGCCGGACGGCTCCCGTGTCGACGCGCTCCCGCCGGGCTGGAACGCCCGCAACCGGCTCGTCGAGTACGGCGGCCGCTCCTGGCGCCCGCTGCCCGGCGGCGGCCTGGTCTTCACGAACTGGGCCGACCAGCGCCTGTACCGGCTGGACGGCGGCGATCCCGTGGCGCTCACCCCGGAGGGCCCGTCGCGCTACGGCGACCTCTACCTGCCGCCGGGCAGGGACGAGGTGTGGGCGGTCAGGGAGCTCGCCGACGTGCGGGACCTGGTGGCGGTGCCGCTGGGCGGCGGCCCGGTGAGGGTCATCGCCAAGGCCCAGCATTTCCTGATGAATCCCCGTATCTCCCCCGATGGCCGGTGGGTGGCCTGGATCGGCTGGGACCACCCGAACATGCCGTGGGACGGCACCGAGCTGTGCGTGGCCCCGCTGTCCGGGGACGGCACGGCCGGGCCGTACGAGGTGGTCGCGGGCGGCCCGAGCGAGTCGGTGTTCCAGGCCGAGTGGCGCGACGACACGAGCCTGTACGCGGTGACGGACCCGACCGGCTGGTGGAACGTACACCTCGTCCCCCTGGACGGATCCCCCTCCCGCAACCTCACCCCGATGGAGCTGGAGTTCGGCGCGGCGGCCTGGAAGCCGGGCCTGACCTGCCTCGCCGTCGCCGGGGACGGCCGCCTGGCCGTCGTCTACGGCACCGCCGACCACCGGCGCCTGGGCGTGCTGGACCCCGCGACCGGCGACCTGCGGGAGATCGGCGGCGCGGCCACCCACTGGTCGTCGACCGTGTCGGCCGCGGACGGCAAGGTGGCGGCGGTGGGGGCGACGCCGTACACGCCGCTGGAGGTCACGCTGGTCGGCCTGGACGACGGCGCGCACGAGGTGGTGTCGCCGCGCAAGGCGCTGCCGGACCGCGACCTGCTGCCCACCCCGGAGGCCGTGACGGTCGAGGGCGTGCACGCGCACCTGTACCCGCCGTCCGGGGTGCAGGGGCCCGGACCGTACGTGATCTTCGCGCACGGCGGCCCCACCGGGAACCTGCCGGTCATGCTCGACCTGGAGATCGCCTACTTCACCAGCAGGGGCATCGGCGTGGCCGTGGTGAACTACGGCGGCTCCACCGGCTACGGCCGCGCCTACCGGGAGCGGCTGCGCCACCAGTGGGGCGTGGTGGACGTGCACGACTGCGCCAAGGTCGCGCGCGGCCTGGTCGAGCTGGGCCGGGCCGACGCCGCCAAGCTGGCCGTCAGGGGCGGCAGCGCGGGCGGCTGGACCACGGTGGCGGCGCTGGTGCACAGCGACGTGTTCGCGGGCGGCGTGGCCCACTACGCGATCACCGACCCGGAGAGCTGGGCGGCCGAGACGCACGACTTCGAGTCGCGCTACCTGGACGGGCTGGTGGGCCCGCTGCCGGAGACCCGGCAGCGCTACACCGAGCGCTCCCCGCTGCTGAACGCCTTCCGCGCCTCGGGCCCGTGCCTGATGCTGCACGGCCTGGAGGACGCCATCGTGGACGTCTCGCAGGCCGAGCGGTTCACCGCCGAACTGGACAGGCACGGCAAAGAGTGGGCCCTGCTGACCTTCCCCGGCGAGCAGCACGGCTGGCGCAGGGAGGAGACTGTCGTCGCGGTGCTGGAGGCCGAGCTGGCCTTCTACGGGCTGATCTTCGGCATGGACACACCGGAAGTGCCGCCGCTTGCGTTGAAGGGGAGAGCATGAAGAGCGTTGCCGAGATCTGCTCGGATCTGATCCGGTTCGACACCACGAACCCGGGCTCCGGCGAGCGCCCGGCCGCCGAGTACGTCGCCACGCTGCTGGCCGACGCGGGCCTGGAGCCGGTGGTGTTCGAGTCGGCGCCCAAGCGGACCACGGTCGTGGCCAGGATGGACGGCGACTCGCCCGACGCGCTGCTCGTGCACGGCCACCTCGACGTGGTGCCCGCCGACCCGGCCGAGTGGCGGATGCACCCGTTCTCCGGGGAGATCGAGGACGGCTGCGTGTACGGGCGGGGCGCGGTCGACATGAAGGGCTCGTGCGCGATGACCCTGGCCACCGTGCTCGGCATGCGGGCCAGGGGCGAGCGGCCCAGGCGGGACCTGGTGCTGGCGTTCCTCGCGGACGAGGAGGCCACCGGCGACTACGGCTCGCGGCACGCCGTGATGGAGCACCGGGAGCTGTTCGACGGGGTGAGCGAGGCCATCAGCGAGTCGGGCGGGTTCAGCGTGGACTCGCAGGGGCACCGGGTGTACCCGATCGCGGTCGGCGAGCGCGGCACCGCCTGGATGAAGCTGACCGCGCACGGCGTGGCCGGGCACGGGTCGCGGCCGGCCGTGGACAATCCGGTCGCGACGCTGGTGCACGCGTTGTCGCGGGTGGCCGCGTACCAGTGGCCCGTGCGGCTGACGCCGACGGTCGCGGCGCTCGTCCAGAGCCTGTCGGAGATCACCGGGCAGCCGATCGACCTGGACCGGCTGGACGCCGAGGCGGCCCGGCTCGGGCCGCTGGGCAGCCTGTTCAAGAGCCAGATCCGCAACTCGGCGAACCCGACCATGCTCGACGCCGGGTACAAGGTCAACGTCGTGCCCTCCACGGCCTCCGCCCACGTGGACGGGCGGTTCATGCCGGGGATGCAGGAGGAGTTCCTGTCGACGATCGACGAGCTGCTCGGGCCGAAGGTGACCCGCGAGTTCGTGAACCTGGAGGACGCGCCCGACGCCCCGTACCCGTCGGCCTTCTTCGACGAGCTGGCCGGGGCGCTGGTGGCGGAGGACGGGATGGCGCGACCGGTGCCGTACGTGATGGCCGGGGGCACGGACGCCAAGTCGTTCGCCAGGATCGGGATCAAGGGGTACGGGTTCGCGCCGCTGATGCTCCGGCCCGATCTGGACTACTTCGGGATGTTCCATGGGAAGGACGAGCGCGTGCCGGTGGAGGGGCTGGAGTTCGGCACCCGGGTGCTGACCCGCCTGTTCGCCTAGGTCGTCCGGACGTCACGCCGCCGTACGGGCGGGCGGGCCGAACCACGTGGCAAGGGCGCCGGCCGCCTCGCCCGGCTCGCCCGCCCAGGCGACGTACCCGTCGGGCCGCACCAGCATCGCGCTCGCCCCGCCATCGGCGCGTCCCGGTCACCGGGCCCGCCGTCGAACTCGATGGTCGCGATCTCCCCCGGCACCAGCGACAGGTTCACCAGCCCGCCGGGCCCGCGCAGCGACGACGTCACCAGGGACGGATCGGCCAGCTCGGCGACCGCCGTCCGCCCGGTCATGGTCGGCGGCGTGCCGTCGAACGCGAACCCCGCCCGCCTGCGCACCACGCTGCGCCCGCCGTCGCAGCCCACGAGGTACGCCCCGCGCACGACCTGCCCGCCGGCGAGCGTGGCCGAGGCGGCGGACTCGTCCTGCGCGACGTCCGTCACCGCGCGTCCCTGCCGGATCCGCACGCCCATCGCGGCGGCGCGCTCGGCGAGGATCTCCTCCAGCCGGTCCTGCCTGAGCATGACGTACGCGGCGCCGCCCGCCGGGTCCAGCAGCGGCAGCCCGGCGAAGTGGCCCCTGATCTGCCCCTTGCGCAGGATCTCCAGCATCAGCGCGACCACGTCGGCCCCGGCGGGGTCCTGACGCTCCCCGGCCGGCGCGTCGAGCATCTCCCACTGGGCCCGCTCGACCGGCTCGACCAGCCCGCGCAGGGCCAGTGACTGCACCGTACGGGCGTTGAGCGAGCGCAGCCCCAGGCTGCGCGTCCTGCGCTCCTGACCGTCGGCCGCCTCCAGGACCAGCGGGTCGGCTCCGGCCAGCTTGAGCTCGCAGGCCAGCAGCAGCCCGACAGGCCCGCCGCCGACGAGGACGTCGCACATGGCCCGACGCGAGCCGCTGAACAGGGAGAAGGTCCTCGACGCGGCCTTGGCGCTGGCCGACGAGGAGGGCCTGGACGGCCTGTCGATGCGCCGCCTGGCCAAGGTGCTCGGCGTGGAGGCGATGTCGCTCTACAACCACGTCTCGAACAAGGCCGACCTGCTCGACGGCATCGCGGAGCGGGTGTTCGCCCAGGTGGAGCTGCCGGATCCGGAGCTGCCGTGGCAGGAGCAGATCCGGTCGGCGGCGCTGAGCATGTACCGGGCCTTCCGCCGCCACCCTGTGGTGCCGCTGGCGCTGGTGACCGACCGCTCCAACCCGACCTCCGTGCCCGCCATGTCGCGGGTGGACGCCCTGGTGGGGGCCCTGTACGCGGGCGGGTTCGACGAATCACCGAGATGAACCCCGTCGCGCTGCCGCACTTCAGCCGGCTGCTGCGGTGGGCGCGGGGCGGGGGCGTCGATCCGGAGGCCGACTTCGCACAGGCCCTCGACCTGCTGATCAGAGGCCTGGAGAGCGAGCTCCCCTGACGGTGGCCCCGGGACGCCCGGTCCAGCGCCGATGCTGGGCGGCGAGCACCGGACGGGGCCGGATAACGTCAAGCTGAGGCATTTCGCTATATATAGCCGATATGCCGGGTTTTGCTGAGGGTGAGCGCGAGGAGGATGGTTGGCCGGGTCGTTCGGCACGTTGCTGCGGAGCTTGCGGCACGCCGCGAAGCTGACGATCGAGGAGCTGTCCCACGCGTCGGGCGTGAGCGTGCGGGCGATCGGCGACATGGAGCGCGGCGCGAGCCGGGGGCCGCAGCGGCGTACCGTGGAGGCGCTGGCCGACGCGCTGCGGCTCGGCGACGAGCAGCGGGCGGCGCTGTCGGAGGCCTCCCGGGCGGGCCGTCCCCGGCCCGCCGAGGCGCCGGTGGCCGGGGCCTGCGAGCTTCCGCGCGGCGTCGGCGACTTCACCGGACGCACGCGAGAGCTGCTCGTCCTGGACCGTCTCGCCGCCCGCGCCACCGGCTCCGCCCTCCCCCACCGCACGGACGGCCCGGCCCACGACGGCACCACCACCGGGCCGGGCGGACGTCGCGATGCCGATGGAGGGGACGGTCCAGGCGACCCTGACGGGCCAGGCATCCGGGCGGACAGCGACGACACGGTTGCCGTCGCGGGCCACCCCGCTGACGAGGCCGCGAGCCGGGGCACAGGCGCGGGCACAGGCGCGGGCGCGAGCACGAGTGCGGGCACAGGCGCGATTGCGGGCACGGGTGCGGGTGCCGGGGGCGGGCGTGGGGCGGCGGTGGTGGTGGCGGTCTGCGGGGCTGCGGGGATCGGGAAGACGGCGCTGGCGGTGCAGGCCGCCGGCCGCCTGGCCCCCGCGTTCCCCGACGGCCGCCTCTACCTGGACCTGCGCGGCATGGACGCGGTCCCGGTCCCTCCCTCTACAGCCCTGTCGGTGCTGCTGAAGGCGCTGGGCATGCCCGACCGGCGCATCCCGGCCGACGAGGAGGAGCGCGCCGGCCAGTACCGGGCCCTGCTGCGCGAGCGGCGCTGCCTGATCATCCTGGACAACGCGGCGAACGAGGCCCAGGTCCGCCCGCTGCTGCCCGCCGAGGGGCCGGGCATGACGATCGTCACCAGCCGCCGCCCGCTGGCCGGGCTGGAGGGGGTGCACCGGATCCCGCTGGCGCACCTGGCCGCGGACGAGTCGGCCACGCTGCTGCGCGCGATCGTCGGCGACCGGCGCGCCGCGGCCGACCCGGACGGCCTCGCGCAGGTGGCGCGGCTGTGCGGGAACCTGCCGCTGGCCCTGCGCATCGCGGGCAACCGGTTGCAGAGCCGCCCCGCCTGGACGCCGGGACAGCTCGCCGCCCGGCTCGGCGACGAGGGCCGGCGCGTGGAGTCCCTGGCCGCCGGGGACCTGTCGGTCGCCACGGCCTTCGCGCTGTCGTACCGGCAGCTCTCCCCGCAGGCCCGGCGGAGCTTCCGCCGCCTCACTCTGGCCGCCGGGCCCGGCTTCGGGGCGCCGCTGACGGCGGTCCTGGCCGAGCTGGGCCCGTTCGCCGCCGAGGACGCGCTGGAGGAGCTGGTGGACCTCGGCCTCCTGCAGTCGCCGCACGCGGGCCGCTACCGCTTCCACGACCTGGTACGGCTGTTCGCCCGCGCCCGCCTGGCCGAGGAGGAGCCCATCGAGGCGCACCGGGAGGCGCGGCGGCGGATGGACGACTGGCTGCTGGAGGTCGCGACGGTCGCCGGGCGCTGGTTCGAGCCGGGTTACGGCGCGCCCCCGCCGGGCTGGAGCTCCCTGGTGGAGCTGGGCAGCAGGCAGGCGGCCGAGGACTGGCTGCGGCTGGAGGACCAGGCCTGGCTGGCCGCGCTGCGCCAGGCGGCCCGCCGCGGGGAGCACGCCCGCGTGGTCGAGGTGGCCGAGGCCATGCACTGGTTCTCGGACCTGTGGATGCACTGGGGGCACTGGCCGGAGGTGTTCGAGCTGTCCTGCGCCGCCGCCCGCGCCCTGGGCGAGCCCGTCCTGGAGGCGGTGCACCTCAACTACCTGTCGTGGGCGCAGACGTACTGCCTGGCCCGCTTCGAGGAGGCCGAGGCGACCGCGCTGCGGGCGATGCGCCTGGCCGGCGAGGCGGGCGACGTGCGCCAGCAGGGGTGGTCGCTCACCTACGCCACCTGGGCCCTGTGGCACCTGGACGACCCCGCGCGCAAGGAGACGGCGCTGGGCTACGCCCGGCAGGCGGCGGCGTACCTGCTGGAGGCGGGCGACACCGAAGGCTACGCCCACGCCGCGCTCAGCGTCGCCAGCAGCCTGCACCGGCTCGGCCGCGTCGAGGAGTCCCTGGAGCACAACCTGCACATGATCACCCGGCTCGGCGACCCGGCCTTCGGCGGCGACCAGGAGCTGATCACGCAGGCGCTCGGCGCGGCGCTGGACGGCGCGGGCGCCGACTACCTCGCCCTCGGCCGCTGGCAGGAGGCCGCCGACCACTACACCCGGGCGCTGGAGCGGATGCGCACCCGCCCGATCGGCCGGTCGATGGCGGTGTCGCTGATCGGCCTGGGCAAGGCGCTGGCCCGCCTCGGCCGGGTGGAGGAGGCGCGGGCGGCGTTCCAGGACGCGGTGGAGCTGTACGAGAGCGCCGGTGACGGCGTCCGGGCGGCGCGGACGCGCAGGCAGCGCGACGAGGCGATCACGGGGACACGAACCGCTCGATGAAGGCCAGGGCCGTGCCGCACACCTCGCGCCAGCCGCCGTCCACGATCAGCGAGTGACCGCGGCCGGGGAGCTCGGCGATCTCGGTGCGGTGGTGCGCGTTGCGGGACTGCCGCTCGTAGGCGGCGCGGGTGAGGGCCCACGGCGCGGTGCGGTCCAGCTCGCCGGAGATCATCAGCAGCGGTCCCCGGGCAGGGGCGGCGGCGTCCGCCTCCCGGTCGTTCCACGGGTCGAGCGCCGCCGCCCGCGGCTGCGGCACGCCCGGGGCGGGGACGGCGAACCGCTCGTGCAGCCACCTGGCCTCCTCCTCGCCGACGGCGTTGGCGAAGGAGTACCGGAACTGGTCGTAGGTGAGCGGAACGGCCCGGCCGGCGTTCCCGGCCCCGCCGGCGTTCCCGGCCCCGCCGGCGCTGACAGGCGGGCCGGCGCCACCGGGCAGTGGTGCGGGTGCAGCACCGGGCCCGGCGGCGCCTTCGGTACGGGCGGCGGCGTGCAGCGGGGAGATCGGCAGCGGCAGGACGCCGCACCCGGGTGCGGGGCCGATGGCGACGGTGGCGGCGGCCAGGCCGTTCCCGGCGAGGAGCTGGGCGAGCAGGCCGCCGAAGGAGTGGCCGACGACGACGGGCCTGCGCTCCAGGCGGCCGATCAGGTCCGCGACGTGCCCGGCCACCTGCCCCACCGTCCAGGGGACGGGCGGCACTCGCCCCGCCTCCCGCGACGCAGGCGGGACGTGCCCCGCGGTCCGGGAACCCGGAGGCACGGGCCGTCCCTCCCGGAACGCGGGCGCGAGGTGCCCAGCGGTCCGGGGGGACGTCTCCTGCCCGCCTGCGGACGTGCCCGGCGGGTCCTCGGGCCAGTCTGGGAACACCGCCTCGAACCCCGCCTCGCCGAACACCGCCGCCCAGCGGTCCCAGCTCCGGGGCAGCAGCCACAGGCCGTGCAGGAACACGACCGGGACGCGGCCCGCGGCGTTGACGCGCTCGACCTGCGCCACCCCGGACACCCCGGCCTGCGCCACCCCGGACGCCCCCATCCGGGCCGTACCGGGCGCCCCTATCCGGGCCGTACCGGGCGCCCCGGCCTGCGTTCCGGCCTGGGCGGGGGCAGGCGGCTCCGGATGGCGGGGCATGAGGGCGAGTCCTCCCGAACGCGGGTCAGGGTCAGCGGGCCGCGAGCGCCCTGCGGAGGGTGCCGGCGGCCAGCTCGATCGCCGCGCCCGCCCCGTGCGTCTCGCGCAGCGCGTTCAGCATGACGAAGTCGTGGATGACCCCCTGGAAGCGCACGGCGGTCACCGGCACGCCGGCCGCGCGCAGCCTGCCGGCGTACGCCTCGCCCTCGTCGCGCAGCACGTCGGCCTCGGCGGTGATGACCAGCGCCGGGGGCAGCCCGGCGAGCTGCTCGGCGGTGGCGCGCAGCGGGGAGGCGGTGATCTCGGCGCGCCGGCCGGGGTCGGTCGTGTACTGGTCCCAGAACCACTGCATGCCGTCGCGCCGCAGGAAGTACCCCTCGGCGAACTCCTGGTAGGAGCCGGTGTCGAAGGAGGCGTCCGTCACCGGGTAGAAGAGCACCTGCTGCCGCAGCTCCAGGCCCCCGCGCTCCTTGGCCATGAGCGTCAGGGCGGCGCTCATGTTGCCGCCGACGGAGTCGCCGGCCACCGCGATCCGCGACGGGTCCAGGCCCTTGCCCGCGCCCTCGGTGACGACCCAGCGGGCGACGGCCCAGTTCTGCTCGATGGCGACCGGGTAGCGGTGCTCGGGCGACAGGTCGTACTCGGGGAAGACCACGGCGGCGCCGGCGCCGGTCGCGAGCTCGCGTACCAGGCGGTCGTGGGTGTGGGCGTTGCCGAACACCCAGCCCGCGCCGTGGATGTAGATGATCACGGGCAGGTCGCCCGTCAGGCCCGCGGGGCGGACGATGCGCGCCCTGACCTCACCGGTCGGGCCGCCGGCGACGGCCACCCACTCCTCGTCCACGGGGAGCAGGTCGACCGGCCCCGACTGGGCCTCGTCCACGGCCTTGCGGCCCTCGGCCGGCGGGAGCTGGAAGAGGTACGGGGGCTGCGCGGTGGCGTCGGCGAAGGCCTGCGCGGCCGGTTCCAGGACGGGCTTGCTCATATGCCACTCCAAATACGACAAACAGTGCTTTTTCGGTGCACTGCCATCCAAGCAACCGCCCGTCTCCCGCACGAGGCAGAACAACAGGCAGAAGTGGCGACTGCTGGTGCTTCCGCCTCGTGCCCGCCGCACCCGCCCGGTTGGATACCCGATGTCAGCGCGGCCGCCCGCCCCCGCGGCCGTTCCCTGTCAGCTCGGCCGCCCGACCCGGCGGCCGTTCCCTTCAAGCGCTCATGAGGAGCACGTCCATGACCGACAGCGCCCCCACCCCGACCGTCGTCCTCGTGCACGGCGCGTTCGCCGACGCCGCGAGCTGGTCCGGCGTCATCGCCGAGCTCCAGCAGCACGGCGTGCCCGTCGTCGCCCCGCCGAACCCGCTGCGCGGCCTGTCCGCCGACGCGGCCTACATCGCGTCGGTGGCCGCCCAGATCGAGGGCCCCGTCGTCCTCGTCGGCCACTCCTACGGCGGCGCGGTCATCACCGTGGCCGGCGTCGCACCGAACGTCACGGGCCTCGTCTACGTCGCCGCCTACGCACTGGAGCAGGGCGAGAGCCTGGGCGAGCTGCAGGGCCGGTTCCCCGCCTCGCCGCTGGTCTCCTCCCTGCGGCAGGCGACCTACCCGGTCGAGGGCGGCGATCCCGCGGTCGAGGTGACGATCGTGCCCGAGGCGTTCCCCGGGATCTTCGCCGCGGACCTGCCCGCCGAGGACACCCGCGTCCTGGCGGTGACCCAGCGCCCGCTCGCGGCCGGCGCCTTCGCCGAGACCGCGACGGCCGCGGCCTGGCGGTCGAAGCCCTCCTGGGCCGTCGTCGCGGGCGCCGACCAGGCGATCAACCCGGAGGTCGAGCGGTTCGGGGCCCAGCGGGCGGGGGCGAGGACCGTCGAGCTCGACGGCGCCTCGCACGCCGTCGCGCTCTCGCGGCCGAAGGAGGTCGCCGCCGTGATCCTGGAAGCGGTCCGCGCCGCCGCGTGACGGCCTGGCGGGCGCCGGCGGACGCGCCCTGGCCGCGCTGCCGCGGCACCCCGACCGCGGGCCCACCCCACCGTGGGCCCACCCCAACGTGGGCCCACCCCACCGTGGCCCCGCCCCACCGTGGCCCCGCCGCACCGCGGCCCCGCCGTACCGTGGGCCCGCCGCCTGTCAGGCGAACTTGCTCTTCGGCCGCTCCTGCAGTTCGCCGTCCACGTACACGTCGAGCTTCTCGTCGTAGAACGCGATCAGCCCGGCCACCTTCGTGCTCTCGGGCAGCGGCGTCCGGTACGACCACGCCAGGTCCTTCTTGCCGTTGACCGCCCAGTACTCGGCCGTGCCCTTGTACGGGCAGTGCGTGGCGGTGCCGGTCGGCTCGAGCAGGTCCAGCCGCACGTCGGTCTTCGGCAGGTAGTACCGGGTGGGCAGGCCGGTCTCGAAGAGGATGCGCGGGCTGCGGGAGTCGGCCACGGTCACGCCGTCGACCTCGATCCGCACGTGCCGCGAGCTGGCCAGGATGTCCACCCTGGTGTACGGGTCGCGCGCGTGGAAGAACACCTCCTCGTCCTCCTCGAACCAGGCGTCCATCGCGTCCCACTCGAAGCGGACGTGCCCCCGGATCTGCTCCAGCGGCGACTCCGGGTAGGCCAGGGCCGCGTCAGCGGCCTCGGCGGTGCCCGAGGTGACGGTGTAGACCACCGCGTCGCCCCTGCTCGGGGAGCGCTTGGTGGCTCCGGTGGCCTTCAGCGCGGACTCGTCCACGTCGTCCAGCGGGAAGTAGTAGGTGGGATAGTACGGAACCTCCCACACCAGCAGGGCGGAGGTGGTGTCGGCCACCACCCGGCCGCCCAGATAGGTCCGCACGCGCTTGGCCGTGCGCTCGACACGCACCCGGCCGCGGTTCGTGGCATCCATGTTCGCGCCAACCCCGCCGGCCGCGCTCCTATTCCACGGGTACGGGCTCAGCCCAGGCCGAAGGCGCTCAGCGTCGCCCAGGTCGTGAGGGTGCCGGCCACCGCCCCCACGGCGACCTGGGCCCAGGTGTGGTGCGTGAGGCGTACCCTCGCCCAGCACACCAGCCCCACGACGGCGGCCCCGGCGATCGCGGTCGGCCACGCGGGCAGGACGTGGGTGAGCACCACGACCGTGCCGGCGGAGACGGCGGCGTGGAAGGAGATCTTCCAGCGCAACGTGATCGGCACGGTCACGCCCAGGGCGGCCAGCATGGCCGTCACGGTGGCGACGAGCAACGTCGGCGCGCCCATCGCGACCAGCAGCGCCAGCGCCACCAGCACGGCCGCCACGGCCGCGAGCAGCGGGCCGGTACGGCGGGTGCGGTCCACGATGTGGTGGGAGTCGAGCTTGCCCGACCGCACGCCCACCGCGATCACCGCCGCCGGCACCCCGCCGCAGAACGCCGACGCCACCAGCCCCCAGGCCGCCCCGGACCATCCCTGCGCCAGCAGGCCGACGAGCGGCGGCATGACGATCACCAGCACCTGCGGTGCCAGCACGTTCGTCACCCGTCTTGCCACCAGGTCGGCCGTCATGTCAGGAAAGATTACGCGATCATGGCACCCGCGCCGCGCAACGGGGCCACGTGGCGGGGGGTGGCGGCGGCCGGTTTCCTCGCTAGTGGCCCGTGCGGCGGCGGTGCCGGGCCGGGCGGTCCTGGGCGGGGGACGGCTCCGGGCGGGAGGGCGCGTCGGGGCGCGGCTGCGGCGTGAAGAAGTCGCCGCGTGCGGCGCTGACGTCCTCACGAACGGAGGGCGCGGGTGGCGAGGAAGGCGCGGAAGGCGCGAAGGGCGCGGGTGGCACGGAAAGGCCGGGGGACGGCGAAGGCGCGGTCCCGCGGTGGCCGGGCGGCGCCGCGTGGGGCTGCGGCGCGAAGAACCCGTCGTCCTCGTCGTGATCGGCCTGCCGGGAGAAGAACCCGTCGCGATCGGCCTGCCGGGAGAAGAACCCGTCGTCCTCGGTGTCCTGCGCTCCGAAGAAACCCTCACCCCGCCGGGACGCCTTCGCCCGCGGCCCCCGCTCCGGGCCGACGCCGGCATGATCCTCCTCGGCGGGCGCCTCCGCCGGCCGCCGCGACGCCGTGAGGGCGGCCAGGGCCGTCGTGATGGGAACGGCCGCGATGAGCCCCAGCGTGCCCACGATGCTGCGGACGATCTCCTGCGCGATGACCGGCGTCGACATGACCTCGCCCAGCGGCTGCTCCCCGATGCTGAACAGCAGCAGCAGCGGCAGCGACGCCCCCGCGTACGCCAGGATGATGGTGTTGATCACCGAGGCGATGTGCGCGCGCCCGATCCGGCTCGCGGCCCGGTAGAGCTTGGCGAAGCCGTACGACGGGTTGGCGTGGGCCAGCTCGGCCACCGTCACCGACTGCGTGACCGTGACGTCGTCGAGCACTCCCAGCGCGCCGATGATGATGCTGGCCAGCAGCAGCCCCTGCGTGTCGATGGACAGGCTCATGTCCAGGGCCAGCGCGCTGTCGTCGGTGACCCCGTTGAGCCGGGCGAACCCCAGCGCCGCGTACGACAGCCCCCCGGTGAGCGCCAGGCTGGCCAGCGTCCCGAGCACGGCCACGGAGGTGGACAGCGAGAAGCCGTGCGTCAGGTAGAGCACCGCCAGCATGATCGCCGCCGCGCCCACGATGGCCACCAGCATGGGCGGCCGCCCCTCCAGGATGCCGGGGATCACGAACGTCAGCAGCAGCACGAACGTGACCGCCAGCCCCACCAGCGCCGTCACGCCCCGCCACCGCCCGAAGGCGATCACCGCCAGCGCGAACGCCGCCCCGAACAGCCACAGCGGCACGGCCCGGTCGTGATCGGAGATCTGGTACGCGCCGTCGGCCCCGCGCAGCAGGATCACCTCGTCGTCCACGGCGAAGTGCTGCGCCCCCGGCCCGCCGGGCAGGCGGAGCTCGACGTCCTGACCGGCGTCGGGCCCCTCGCCGACCTTCACGACGGCGTTCCCGCAGGTGGCGGGGTCGGGCTGGGGCGAGCCCTCGACGGCGGCGGGGCAGGTCCTGAGCGTGACGCCGACGACCGTGCCGGTCAGCCGCTGCACGCCGGACTGCGCCGGGGCGGCGTCCGTCCCGCCGGCCGGCCAGAGCCACACCAGGGCGATCAGCGTGACGACGGCCAGCGGCACCAGGACGGCCAGGCCGGCCACCACCGTGCGCCGCGAGCTGGGGACGGCGGTGCCGTGCGCGTGGTTGGCGCCCATCGCGTGAAAGGTCCTCCTCGGTATGCGGGACTAGAGGGGTGACGAACTAGGACAGTTGTACTGCACGCGACCTCACAGGGTAGGCCAGATGCCATGACACGGCTGGTGGGCACCTCCGGGTGGCAGTACAAGGACTGGCGCGGGGTCCTGTATCCGGAGGGCGTGCCGCAGCGGCTCTGGCTGGAGACGTACGCCGCCGAGTTCGCCACCGTGGAGAGCAACAACGCCTTCTACCGGCTGCCCAGCCAGGAGTCGTTCGCCGCCTGGCGCGAGCGTACGCCGCCCGGCTTCGTGATGGCGGTGAAGGCCAGCAGGTTCCTCACCCACATCAAGCGGCTGGAGGAGCCGGAGGAGCCGGTCGCGCGCCTGATGGGCGCCGCCGCCGGGCTGAAGGAGAAGCTCGGCCCGATCCTGCTGCAGCTCCCGCCGACGCTGAGGGCCGACCCGGGCAGGCTGGACCGGTGCCTGGGCTGCTTCCCGCCGGAGGTGCGGGTGGCGGTGGAGCCGCGCCACGACTCGTGGTGGACGGAGGAGGTGCGGCAGCTCCTGGTCGCGCGCGGGGCCGCCCTGTGCTGGGCCGACCGGCTGGGCAGGCCGGTGAGCCCGCTGTGGCGTACGGCCGGCTGGGGTTACGTGCGCCTGCACCAGGGCCGTTCCGGCTGGGAGTACGGCGAGAGCTCGCTGCGGACCTGGGCCGCCCGGGTGCGCGAGGCGGGCTGGCAGGACGCCTGGGTCTACTTCAACAACGACCCGGGAGGGGCGGCCGTGCGGAACGCCAGGCGATTTGTCAGACTCGGCTAGTGCACACGCGGCTTTACCGGAACGGCGTCCTGGAGAAGGAAGGCTTCCCGATCGAGGAGGTCTCCGACCACGTGGCGGACCCGGCGAACGCGGTCTGGTTCGACCTGTGCGCCCCGTCGCCCGATCGGCTGGCCGTGATCGGCGAGGAGCTGGGGCTGCACGAGCTGGCGGTGGAGGACGTGCTCACCGACCATCAGCGGCCGAAGGTGGACGTCTACGACAACCACCTGTTCATCACCGTGTACGGCCTGCACCTGGAGGAGGGCCGGATCGTCCCCGTCGAGGTGAACGTCTTCGTCACCGCCAACGCCCTGGTCACCGTGCGGGAGAGCGACCGCTTCGACATCGGCGGGGTGGTCAGGCGCTGGGACGCCGCCTCCCGCATGGCCGGCCACGGGGTGACGTTCCTGCTGCACGGCCTGCTCGACTACGTCGTGGACCAGCACTTCGACCTGGTGCAGGATCTCGACGGGCAGGTCGAGGCGATGGAGGAGGCGCTGTTCGTGCAGGGCGTGCGCGACAGCAGGGCGCTGCAGCACTCCATGTACGTGCTGCGCAAGGACACCACCAAGCTGCGCAGGCTCACCTTCCCGATGCGCGAGGTGGTCGGCACCCTGCTCCGCCGCGACCAGGACCTCATCGCCGACCCTGTCATGAAGCCGTACTTCGAGGACGTCCACGACCACGTCCTGCGCGTCACCGAGTGGGTGGAGTCCATCCGCGACATGCTGGCGAACGTCCGCGAGACGCGCCTGTCGCAGCAGGGCTTCCGGCTGAACGAGATCATGAAGCGGGTGACGAGCTGGGCCGCGATCATCGCCGTGCCCACCGCGATCACCGGCTTCTACGGCCAGAACGTGCCCTATCCGGGGTCGGGGACGCCCGTCGGCTTCTGGACGTCCTCGGTGCTGGTGGCGCTGGCCTCAGCGGGCCTGTACGCGGTGTTCAAGAAGAAGGACTGGTTGTAGGGCCGCGAAGGTGCCGGGGCACGGCCTGCTCGTGACCTGCCGGGTGAGCGCGAGCGACAGCCGCACCTCGCCGGCGCCGGAGGCCGGGTAGAGGGGCAGGCAGCGCCCGCCCGAGATGACCGTCCTGCGGCCGATGGAGGTCGTCAGCAGCGACAGCTCCTCGTACGTGGCGGGCTCGGCGAGCCGCAGCAGCCACAGGCCGCCCGGCAGGCGCGCCCGCTCGCCCTCCACCGCGTAGTAGTCGAGCACGCCCTCGTTGACCGAAACGACGGCCCGCATGGTGAAGCGCGGGCCGTCCACGGTGAAGAGCTCGGCGGAGGGAGCCCTGTAGACGGAGTGCACGTAGCCGATCCCGAACCCCCGGGTGATGGGGAGCCCGTTGACGGTGAGGCGCCCGGCGCCGTCGCCGGTGCCGAGCGCCGCCACCGCCGCGAGCGCCAGGAGCAGGCGGATCAGCCCTTCTCCTTGTAGTAACGCGCGGCCCCCGGGTGCAGCGCGACCGGCTCCACCTGCTGTCCCATCGCCGGGTCGAGCTTCTGGGCCTCCGGGTGCACCTTCGCCAGCTCGGACTTCTTCTCGAACAGGGTCTTGGTGATGTCGTAGGCGAGCTGCTCGTTCATCGAGTCGGGCACCAGCAGCACGTTCGCGATGCCGACGGTCTGGAGCTTGCCGGGCAGCTTGTAGGTGGCGTCCATGTCCACGTTCAGCGCGACGTACTGCTGCCCGTACGTGGACTGCATCTTGGCCAGCACGTCGCCGGTGTCGAGCATCTTCATGTCGGGCTTGCTGGTGGCCAGGTCGGTGATGCCGGCGGTGGGCAGGCCGCCGACCCAGAAGAACGCGTCGATCGTGTCGTCCTTGACCGCCTGCACGGACTCGTTGATCGAGAGCTGCTGCTTGGTGATGTCGGTGTCGGGGTTCAGCCCGGCCGCCTCCAGCATGCGCCTGGCCACGACCTGGGTGCCGGAGTTGGCGGGGCCGAGCGAGACGCGCTTGCCCTTCAGGTCGGCGACCTTGGTGGCCTGGACGCCGGGGGCGACCACGACGTGCGTGTAGTTGTCGTAGATGCGGGCGATGGCCTTGACGGGCTGCTTGGCGGTGAAGGTGTCCTTGCCGTTGACCGCGTCGGCGGCCGTGTCGGACTGGGAGAACCCGATGTGCGCCTTGCCCGAGGCCAGCAGCTTGATGTTCTCGACGGAGGCCGAGGTGACGGACGCGGTGGCCCGGGTGTCGGCGATGTTCGCCGACAGCTGCTGGGCCAGGCCGCCGCCGTAGACGTAGTAGACGCCGGTCGTGCCGCCCGTGGCGATCGACAGCCGGTTGCCGGAGCCGCCGCCGGCGCCACCGCCGCCGCAGCCCGCCGCCAGGACGGCGGCGGCGACGATCGTGAGTATCCGCTTCACGCTGCTCTCCTTCTCCTGCTTCTGATGAGGTGCATGACGGCGGCCACGGCCAGCACGGCCAGACCGGCGACGATGGGGACGGGCTCGAGGAACAGCAGCAGGACCGCGGCCACCGCCGCCAGCAGCCGCTCCGGCAGGGCGGCCAGCCCGCCGGTGGCGATGGCCAGCGCGGCCACCGCGACGGCCGAGACCGCGGTCATGAGCAGCACGGTGCCGATCGGCCCCTGCCCGAGCAGCGCCTGCCCGTTGGGCGTCAGCACGAAGGCGAACGGCACCAGGAAGGCCGGCAACGTGTAACGCCAGGTCATCATCATGGTCTTGTACGTGTTGCCGCCGGTGATCGCGGCCGCCGCGACCGCGGACAGCGCCGTGGGCGGGCTCACCTCCGACAGCACCGCGTAGTAGAAGACGAACATGTACGCCTCGGGCCTGGTGACGCCGAGGTCGAAGAGCGCCGGCCCGATGATCACGGCCGCGATGATGAAGCTGGCCGTCACCGGCACGGCCAGGCCCAGCAGGAGCACCGCGATCGCGGCCATGACCGTGGTGATGATCAGGTTGCCGGCGCCGATGTCCACGATGATGTCGGCCAGGTTCTGGCCGAGCCCGGTCAGCGTGATCGCGCCGACGATGATGCCGGCCGCCGCGCAGACCGCGGTCACCGGCAGCACCTCCAGCGCGCCCTTGGCCAGCGCCTGCCCGATCCGCTTGGGCCCCATCCGGTGCGCGGGGTCCAGGAACGACAGCAGGAACGCGACCGCCGTGGCGATCACCACGGACTGGAACGCCGACCGGTTCATCGCCATCAGCACGACGATGAGGATCAGCGAGCTGAAGTGGTAGCCGAAGCGCAGCAGCAGCCGCCCGGCCCTGGGCGCGTCCACCTGCACGGCGTGGGTGCCGAAGCGGCGCGAGTCGATCTCGATGGCCAGGAAGATGCCGAGGTAGTACAGCAGCGTGGGGATCGTGGCGTACAGCAGCACCTGGAGGTAGCTGACCCCGAGGTACTCGGCGATGATGAACGCCGCCGCGCCGAGCGTGGGCGGCGACAGGATGGCGCCGATGCCGCCGGCCGCGAGGATGCCGCCGGCGGGCTCCTTGGGGTAGCCGGCCCGCCGCAGCACCGGCCAGGCCACGCTGCCCAGGCTGACCGTGGTGGCCACGCCCGAGCCGGACACGGTGCCGAGCAGGAAGCCGGCGGTGGTGACGGTGCGGCCGGGGGCGGCGCGGGATTTACGGAAGGCGGCGAAGCTGAGGTCGATGAAGAACTTGCTGGCGCCCGAGTAGTCGAGCACCGCGCCGTAAATGGTGAACAGGATGATGTAACTGGCCGCCACCTGCATCGGCACGCCGAAGAAACCCTCGGTGCCGGTGTAGAGCTGCGACACGATTTGCCCGATATCAAACCCGATATGCCCGATAGTCCAATCAATCGGTAGATATGAGCCGTAGTACGCATAAATCAGGAAAACGATACAGATGATGGCGAAAGCCCAGCCGACCGTGCGCCGTACCGCCTCCAGCAGCAGCACCGTCAGCACCACGCCCGCCACGATGTCCATGTCCGTCAGCGCCGCGCCCGAGCCCCGGTCGCGGAAGGCGTCGATGTCCAGCAGCGGGTAGAGCAGCACCGCCAGCGACGCCGCCGCCAGCGCCCAGTCGAGCCCGCTCGGCCACTCCACCCGCGGCCCATCCCCCTGCGGCCCATCCGCCGCGACGACGCGCTCCGGCCGCGGCCGGAGGCGCCGCAGGAGGCGCCGCACGTACGGCGCCGTCCCGGAGCGGTAACAGAGGAAGACCAGCGGCAGCGCCACCGCCAGGAACGTCATCCGGTGCTCGATCGCCTCGACCGGCCGGAAGACCACCATCAGCGAATACGCGGAAAGCAGCCCGCCCACGATCCACACGCCGAGTTTGAGCGGCCCGCCCAATTGCCGCGCCGGACGTTCCTGCTCGTGGGCCGAGACCAGTTCGGCCTCACGATCGCTCAGCTCGGTCAAGTGCGTCCTCCCCGACACGGCGTTGGAGGGACTTTACGAGCCGTTTACGTGATCAGGGAAGCCTCTGTTATGCATTTGATTTCCGCTCGTCAGCCGAACGGTCGTGATCGCGCGGCCAACTGCTCGATCGGCACCTCCCCCACCTGGCTCCCGTCGCGCAGCCGCACCGCCGCTCCCCCGCCCGCCAGCTCGCGCGGCCCCACCACGAGCTGGTACGGCACCAGCCGGTGCGCCCTGATCCTGGCCCCGAGGCTGCCCCGGCCGGCGGGCACCAGCTCCGCCCGCAGACCGGCCTCCACGCACCGGCGCAGCACCTGCTCGGCGCCGGCGTGCTCGGCGTCCGACAGCGGCAGCACCACCGCCTGCACGGGCGCCATCCAGGCGGGGAAGGCGCCGCCGTGCACCTCGATGAGGTGGGCGACCAGGCGCTCCAGGCCGCCGACCACGCTGCGGTGCACCATCACGGGCCGCTCGCCGCCCGGGTGACGCAGGTCGAAGCGCTCGGGCTGGAAGTAGTCGACCTGGACGGTCGACAGGGTCGACTCGCGGCCGGCCGGGTCGGCGATCTGGATGTCGATCTTCGGGCCGTAGAAGGCCCCCTCGCCGCGCTCCTCGTCGCAGGCGCGGCCCCGCTCCTTCAGCACCTCCCGAAGCACCGACTCCGAGCGCGCCCACATGGCGGGGTCGTCCACGAACTTCGCGCCCTCGCCGCGCAGCGACAGCCGGTAGCGCGCGGCCCGGATGCCGAGCCGCTCGTGCGCGGCCTCGATCAGGTCGAGCGCGGCCGACACCTCGGCGGCGGCCTGGTCGGGCGCGCAGAACACGTGGCCGTCGTTGAGCTGGATGGCCCGCACCCTGGTCAGCCCGCCCAGCACGCCCGACAGCTCCGAGCGGTACATGCCGCCCAGCTCGGCGATGCGCAGCGGCAGCTCGCGGTGGCTGCGCTGCCGGGAGCGGTAGACGATCGCGTGGTGCGGGCACAGGCTGGGCCGCAGCACGAACTCCTCCCCGCCCACCTCCATGGGCGGGAACATGTCCTCGGCGTAGTGCGCCCAGTGCCCCGAGCGTTCGTACAGCTCGCGTTTGCCCAGCACCGGCGAGTTGACGTGCTGGTATCCGTTGCGGCGCTCCAGCTCGTGCACGTAGTCCTCGACGGCCTTGCGCACGGCCGCGCCGGCGGGCAGCCAGAAGGGCAGGCCGGCGCCGATCAGCGGATCGGTGTCGAAGATGCCCAGCTCACGGCCGAGCCTGCGGTGGTCGTTCATGATCATCCTTTCCGTGGAAAGGGCGAACGACCAGCAGTCCCGGGCGTCCGCCCGGGAAGCATGCAGTCAGCGCGCCGGGACGGTGTCCGGCGTCGACGTGACGGAGGCGCGCTGCATGTGCACGACCATAGCATCCGGCCCCGCGTAGATCTTCGGCATGGAAAACGCCAACTGATATAAAAGCACCGTGGCCCAGATCACCGTGGACGTGCGCCAGCTCCAGGCGTTCGCCGAGGTCGGCTACCAGGTGGCGGGCGGCGGGGGCGCGCACGGGGCGATGGCGGCGCTGCGCCGCGTGGTCCCGCTCGACGCCTACGAGTTCGTCGCGTACGACCCCGCGACCGGGCGCCACCACAGCGTGATCTCCGACGGTCACGCGCGCATCGACCGCGACGCGGCCGAGGAGTACGCCGGGCTGGCGGCCTACCGCAGGGCCATCGCCACCCGGGCGCCCGTTCCCATGCCGGAGCCGGACACCGAGCGGTACTTCCGCCGCCACCTCGCCCCCTACGGCTGGCGGGCCGGGCTGACGGCGCCGCTGTTCCTGAGCGAGGGCCGCTACACGGGGCTGCTGCACCTGGCCTCCAGGCAGGCGTTCCCGGGGCTCACGGGCGCGCTGGTGGCGGCGCTCAGCCCGATGCTGGCGCACGTCACCGACCTGAGCAGGTGCGTGATCGATCCGGTGGGGCTGCCGCCCGGCTTCCGCGCGGTCGCCTACGACCGGGTGGGCACGCGGCGCGAGGTGCCGGGGCACGAGGTCTCCGCCGCGCTGTGGGACGATCCGGCGATGGCCGCGTACGCGCGGTCGTTCATCGACTCGCGCGAGCTGAGCCGGCACGGGCTCTGGCCGGGCGCCGACGGGCGCTGGCACGAGGTGCGGCTGCTGCGGGCCGGCGTGGGGTTCCAGGGGACTCTGCAGGGGGCCGTGGCGGCCGAGCGGCGCTGCCCCCTGCCGTACGACCTGACGGGGCGTGAGGTGGACGTGCTGACCCGGGTGGCGGCGGGTGACTCCAATCCGCAGATCGCGGCCGCGCTGGTGCTCAGCGTCCGCACCGTGACCACGCATCTGGAGCACATCTTCGCCAAGCTGGGCTGCGACAGCCGCACCCGCCTGACCACCAAGGCCCTGGCCGAGGGCCTGTGCCGCCTCGATCTCTGAGCGGCCTCAGCGGGCCTGGTTCACCACCAGCCCCAGTCGTCCCAGCCGCCCCAGCCGCCGCCCCACCAGCGCCTGCGTCCGCGGCAGCGGCGACGCCAGCGGCGACGGCGGCAGCGGCCGCCTCCGCCTTCGTGGATGCCCGAGATTCCAGCCATGACTCCTCCCCCGCATCATCACTCCCTCGTACTCCACGATAGCTATGCAAATCGCCCTAAACCATGACATATCCACTCATTTCGCCAGGGTTTGACGGCGACTTCACCACGTAAAACCAAGCACCCGGAAGGCCGCGCGGCCCCCGTCCCTCCGGCGTCCGGAAGTCGCGATAAAAAAGTTCCGGGGGCGTGTCCTTCCGCGCTCGTCCCGTTCGTAGACATGGCGACGCGGCACTCCGGCCGCGCGAGACGACAGGGAGACCGGCATGAAGTACATGCTGCTGATCAACAGCCCCGCCACCGAGAGCGACGCCGAGACGGCCTCGTTCGAGGAGTGGGTGGCCTACGACAAGACCGTCAGGGAGTCGGGCGTGTACGTCGCGGGCGAATCGCTCGCCGACCTCACCACCGCCACGACCGTCCGCGTCAACGCGTCGGGCGAGCCCACCGTCACCGACGGGCCGTTCGCCGAGACGCGGGAGATCCTCGGCGGCTTCTACGTCATCGACGTGCCCGACCTCGACGTCGCCCTCGACTGGGCGGCCCGCTGCCCCGGGGCGCGCGGCGGCGGCTCCGTCGTGGTCCGCCCGGTCGCCGAGTTCGACTGAGCCGGGGGCTGTGATGGCGGGAGTGGGATCCTCCGTCGAGGCGGTCTTCCGCGAGGAGCGGGGCCGGCTCCTCGCGGCCCTGGTGCGCCGCTTCGGCGATCTGGACCTGGCCGAGGAGGTCGCCTCGGAGGCCGTCGAGGCGGCGCTCGTGCACTGGCCGGCCGACGGCGTGCCGCCGAACCCGGGCGCCTGGCTGATGACCACCGCGCGCCGCCGGGCCGTCGACCGGCTGCGCCGCGACCGCACGTACGCGGCCCGCCTGGCCGTCCTCCAGGTGGAGGCCGAGCGCGCCGGCCCCGCGGCGCCCGCCGGCACCGGCGGCGAGCTGCCGGACGAGCGGCTGCAGCTCTTCTTCACCTGCGCCCACCCCGCCCTGCCCGCCGAGGACCGGGTGGCGCTGACCCTGCGCTGCCTGGCCGGGCTGACCACGCAGGAGGTCGCGCGCGCCTTCCTCCTGCCGCCCGCCACCATGGCCAAGCGCATCGTGCGGGCCAAGAAGAAGATCCGCGAGGCCCGCATCCCGTTCCGCGTGCCGGGCGCGGACGAGCTGCCCGGCCGGCTGCCCGGCGTACTCCAGGTGATCTACTCCGTCTTCACCGAGGGGTACGCCGCCAGCACCGGCCCCGACCTGCAGCGGCCGGACCTGGCGCAGGAGGCCATCCGGCTGGCGCGCATCCTGCGCCGGCTGCTGCCCGGGGAGCGGGAGGTCGCCGGGCTGCTCGGCCTGATGCTGCTCGTCCACGCCCGCCACGAGGCCAGGATCGGCGCGGACGGCGAGCTGGTCCTGCTCGACGACCAGGACCGCTCCCGGTGGGACCGCACGATGATCGAGGAGGGGCAGGGCCTGGTCGTCGAGGCGCTCACCGGCGGCCCGCCCGGCCTGTACGGCGTGCAGGCCGCCATCGCCGCCCTGCACGACGAGGCCGCCGACGTGGCAACCACCGACTGGCCGCAGATCGTGGCACTGTACGACGTGCTGCTCGCGCTCGCCCCGTCGCCGGTGATCGCGCTCAACCGGGCCGTGGCGGTGGCCATGCGCGACGGCGCCGAAGCCGGGCTCGCGCTGCTCGACGAGCTGGCCGGGGAGCCGCGGCTGAACGGTTACCATCCGTACCCGACGGCGCGCGGCGACCTGCTGCACCGGCTCGGCCGCCACCGCGCCGCCGCCGACGCCTACCGCCAGGCCCTCGGCTGGGCCGGCACGGAGCCCGAGCGCGCCCACCTGCGGCGCAGGCTGGAGGCCTGCTCAGGAGAGGGCGACGACTAACCCCCTGATCTCGTATCCCCCGATGTCGTTGTTGAACGTCACCCTCGGGGCCGCCGCCATCCCGACCCCCTCCATGGCCAGCAGCCGGGTCAGGAAGACGTCCGTCTCTAGGATCGCGACACCCGATCCCGGGCACTTGTGCGGGCCGTCGCCGAACGCCAGCGCCGCGGCCCCCGTGCCGTCGCCGTCGGCCCGGCCCGGCCGCACCGCCAGCGGCTCGGCGCCCACGGCGGCGGGGTCGGTGTTGGCCTCGTCGACCAGCACCTCGACCAGCGCGCCCGCCGGCACCGTGACCGGCCCGCCGTCGCCGGGCAGCTCGATCGCGGCCGTCGTGCGCCGCCGCAGCCGGGAGACCACCGGCTCCAGCCGCACGATCTCGTGCAGCACCGCCAGCCGCTCCGGCTCGTCCGCCTCCCGGTAGCGGGCCATCAGCGCGTCGTCGGTGAACAGGTGCCAGGCCGCCACGCAGATGAACTCCCTCGTGGTCACCATCCCGGCCGCCGCGAACGTCAGGCACTCGCCGAGGATCTCCGCCTCCGAGCAGCCGTCGTCCAGCAGGTGCGAGATGAGGTCGTCGCGCGGCTCGCGGCGATGGTCGCGGATCGCCGGGCGCACGTCGGCCAGGTAGACGCGCAGCCAGTTGACGTTCTGCCTGACGGTCCAGTAGAGGCCGTGCAGGCTGGTGAGGCCGGGCTTGCCGTACTTCTCGGGGAAGAAGCGCTCCAGCCGCTCGCGGATCCCCGGCCTGCCGGAGGTGAGCCCGATGATCGCGCCCGCCACCTCGATCGCCATCCCGAAGCTCAGCTCGGAGAGCTGCGCCCGGCCCGCCGCCCGCAGCTTCGCCAGCTGCCGGTCGGCGACCTCCGCCATCAGCCCGCGATACCGCTCGTCCACGCGGCGGGGCGTGAAGAACCGCGCCGTCTGCCGCCGGTCCTCACGATGCTCGGGACCGTCGCGGTACAACACCGGCCGCCGGACCCTGGCCGGCAGCTTCTCCACCGTCTCGACACCCAGCCCGGCCTGGACGGTGGCCTCGCTGCGCAGCACGGCACGGGCCGCCGCCAGACCGCTCACCTGCCAGGTGCCGTCGTCCGCCCGATGGATCGGGCAGGCCTGCCGCTGCCCCGTGCCTGGCCGCTCGATCTTCCGAGCGTCGCCGTCGTCCCGACTCACGCCCCGTGTCTCCCGTCCGTACGCGGATCCCGCTGACCATGGTCCTTCGGGACCGGCCGCGGATCAAGACGGTCAGACGGCCACGCGGGCGGGCGCCCGTTCCCGCAGCAGCTCGAACCAGACCGTCGTCGCCCCGGCCTCCCTGATGAAGCCCCAGCGGTGGCTGAGCGCCTCGATCAGCGGCAGGCCGCGGCCGCTCGTGGCGTGCATGCTCGTACGGCACACGCACGGCGGCTCCTCCGACCCGCCGTCCGCCACGAACACCCGCACCGCCGTCGCCGAGCTGGCCACGCTGACCGTGAACGAGCCGCCGGCGCCGGACCTGGTGTGCAGGATCGCGTTCGTGGCCAGCTCGCTGGTGAGCAGCGCCACGTCGTCGTAGAGCGGGTGGTCGCGGCCGAGCGCCGCGGTGACGAGCTCTCTCGCCCTGGCCACCTGGGACGGCATTCCCGGCAACCGGACCACGAGATCACCGGTGCCGGTCCGATCATCCCCGTTCACGTGGTGCGAGTCCGGCGGTGCCACGGTGACCTCCCCCAAATCCGGTGCCGATATGAGACGCCTCGGGGGGCGCCCGGAGATTATCGCGAAAAGGTAGGAATGACCTTTCCCGAGGTCGCTTGCGCGTCCCGGTTCACCGACCGAGTACGCTGCGATCGACGAGTCGTCTAGGCCCGTGGGGGAGCAGGAGGTCGCGTGAGCAGCCTGGAGGCCGTCTGGACGCAGCCGTACGAGCGGCCGGGGGCGGCGGTCGTGACCGGCGTCTTCGACATTCTGCACGTCGGCCACGTGCGCTATCTCGGCGCGGTGGCGGCGCGCGGGCTGCCGCTGGTCGTGGGCGTCGAGGACGATCCGCGCGTGCGCGCGTGGAAGGGGCCGACCCGCCCGTTCAACCCATCGGCGGAGCGCGCCGAGGTGCTGGCCGCGCTCCGCTTCGTCACCGGCGTCTTCATCGTGACGGGGCCGCCCGACGCGCACGGCCCCGAGGACTACATCGACCTCCTGGCCCCGATGCGCCCCTCCGCCCTCGCCCACACAGCCGGCGACCCCCACGCGGGGGCCCGCGCCGCGGCGGCGGCGATCCTGGGCGCCGAGTGCTGGGAGATGAACGCCATCCCGGACCGCTCGACCACCCGCATCGTCAACGCGGCCGGCAAGGGCTGACCCACCCGCCCTGCCCCTCGCCGTAGCACCGGCGCGGGCTGCCTCACTGACCGGCCGGGCACGTACGGGAACGCGCCGTGTGCTGCCTCGGCACCCAGGAAGCACCCGCCGCTCCGCCCGGTGCCCGGTCTGCGGAGGCGCCACCGCGTGCCCGCGACGCGCCGCCCAAGTCGGCACGCGCGCAAGCACCACCGCACGCGGCGTGCGCCCGCCGCGTATCCGGCGCCAGGTCCGGGACGGGCCGGAACGAGCACGGGACCGGGACCGGAACGGGCGCGGGCGCGGGACCGGAACGGGCGCGGGCGCGGGACCGGAACGGGCGCGGGCGCGGGGCGGTCAGTAGGCCTCGGCGCTGCCGTCGACGCGGAGCTTGCGGCGGGCGCGCTCGTAGAACGTGGTCCCCAGCCGCACCACCTTGGCGGCCCCCGGCCACGCCGTGACCGTGACGCTGTCGCCCGGGGACAGGTGCCCCACCACGGCCCCGTCGACCTCCACGGCCAGGCGCCCGCTGCTGGGCAGGACCTGGAGGGTGACCTCCTCGTCCGCCGGCAGCACCAGCGCCCGGTTGAAGGACGAGTGCGCGGCGGCGGCGACCACCAGCACCGCCTCCACCCGCGGCGAGACGATCGGCCCGCCGGCGGAGAAGCTGTAGGCGGTGGACCCGGTGGAGGTGGCCACGATGACGGCGTCGGCGGAGTAGCGGACGAAGGGGCTGCCCGACGGGGTGACGGACACGCCGGCCAGCCCGTCACCGGGGGTGCGGACGAGCGCGATGTCGTTGAAGGCGGTCACCTGCACCCCGGCCACCGAGCTGCGGATCGCCATGCGCGGCTCGATCGTGTACGCGTGCTCGTCGATCGCCGACAACGTGGCGGGCAGCTCGTCCACGTCGATCTCCGCGAGGAACCCGAGCCGCCCCAGGTTCACCCCCAGGATGGGCGTCGGCCGCCCGGCCAGCAGCCGCATGGTGCGCAGCATCGTGCCGTCGCCGCCGAGCCCGACCAGCAGGTCGGCCCGCTCCACCAGCGTGGTGGCGTCCACCGGGACGGCGGTGCAGTCGATGCGGCCCACCTCCTCGGGCAGGCCGAGCACGGTGGCGCCCTTGCCCGCGGCCCACCGCAGGATCGTGTCTATCGCCTTCTTGGAGTCGCGCTGCGGATGCAGAACCAGCCCGACCGTCCCGACCATGCCCATGCCGCCCACACTACGGCCACCCGATCGGCGGCGACGCCAGGGGGCGCGGGTGGCGATAACGTCATGCCCATGCGGCTTCACGTGGGATGCGCGATGTGGACACATGCGCGCTGGCAAGGACGGTATCTGCCCGGCCACCTCGGCCCCGGTGACCGCCTGCGCGCCTACGCCACCTGGTGCGACGCGGTGGAGGGCAACACGACGTTCTACGCCACCCCGTCCAGGGCCACGGTCGAGTCGTGGGCGGCGCAGACCCCGGACGACTTCCGCTTCGTGATCAAGCTGCCGAAGCCGATCACGCACGAGCGCCGCCTGGCGGGCGCCGAGGCGGAGCTGGCGGCGTTCCTGGAGGCGATGGAGCCGCTGGGGCCGCGGGTGCACGCCTTCTGGATCCAGTTGCCCGGCTCCTTCTCCCCCGCCGATCTGGGCACGCTGGCGGCGTTCCTGAGGAGGCTCCCGAAGGGCCACCGTTACGCCGTGGAGGTCCGTCACCGCGCGTTCTTCGAGGACGAGCGCTCCGAGCGCCTGCTGGAGCGCGTCCTGGCCCCCGCGGACGCCGAATGGGTGCCGTTCGACACGACGGTCATGTTCGCCGCCCCGCCCACCAGCGACGCCGAGCGCGACGCGTGGACGAAGAAGCCGCGCGTGCCGCGCCGCACGCGCGCGCTGACCGCCCGCCCGATCGTGCGCTACCTGGGGCGCGACGCCGAGGAGCGCACGATCGAGGGCTGGCGGCCGTGGGTGGAGCAGGTCACGCGGTGGCTGCGCGAGGGGCGCGAGCCGACCGTGTTCGTGCACACCCCGGACAACGCCGACGCGCTGCGGCTGGCCCGCCGCTTCCACGACGAGGTGCGCGCCGGCGTCCCGGAGCTGGACCCGCTGCCCGAACCGATGCCGGACGGCCCGGCGCCGGACGAGCCGCTGACCCTCTTCTAGCGGACGCGGCAGGGCTGCTTCCTTCTAGCGGACGAGGCAGGGCCGCTTCGGGTCGAAGGCCCAGCCCTGCACGAGGAACTGCATGGCGACGGAGTCGTCGCGGGCACCGAGGCCGTGGCGCAGGTAGAGCTCGTGGGCCGCGGCCAGGGCGTCCCGGTCGAGCTCGACGCCCAGGCCGGGCGTGTCGGGCACCTCGATCGCTCCGCCGGTGATCTGGAACGGCCTGGTGGTGAGCGCCTGGCCGTCCTGCCAGATCCAGTGCGTGTCCAGCGCCGTGATCTCGCCCGGCGCGGCGGCCCCGACGTGCGTGAACATGGCCAGCGAGATGTCGAAGTGGTTGTTGGAGTGCGAGCCCCACGTCAGCCCGAAGTCGTGGCAGAGCTGGGCGACGCGGACCGACCCCGCCATGGTCCAGAAGTGCGGGTCGGCGAGGGGGATGTCCACCGCGTCGGAGCGGATGGCGTGGGCCATCTCCCGCCAGTCGGTGGCGATCATGTTGGTGGCGGTCGGCAGGCCGGTGGCGCGCCGGAACTCGGCCATCGTCTCGCGCCCCGAGAAGCGCCCCTCGGCGCCGCACGGGTCCTCGGCGTAGGCGAGCACGCCGCCGAGGCCGCGGCACAGCCGTACGGCCTCCGACAGCAGCCAGCCGCCGTTGGGGTCGAGCGTCACGCGCGCCTCGGGGAACCGGGCGGCCAGCGCCTTGACCGCTTCCACCTCCTCCTCGCCGGGCAGCACGCCGCCCTTGAGCTTGAAGTCGGCGAAGCCGTAGCGCTCCTGCGCGGCCTCGGCCAGCGCGACGACGGCGTCGGGGGTGAGGGCCTCGCGGCGGCGCAGCCTGGACCAGGCGTCGTCGCCGCCGTCGTCCACCAGGTACGGCAGGTCGGTCCTGCCGGGGTCGCCGACGTAGAACAGGTAGCCCAGCATCGGCACCCGGTCGCGCTGCCGCCCCTCGCCGAGCAGGTCGGCCACGGGCAGGCCGAGGTACTGGCCGTGCAGGTCGAGCAGGGACGACTCCAGCCCGGTGACGGCGTGCACGGTGGTGCGCAGGTCGAAGGTCTGCAGGCCGCGCCCGCCGGCGTCCCTGGCGGCGAACCGCTCGGCCACCGTCCGCAGCAGCGAGCGGTAGCGGGCGACGGGCCGGCCGGCCAGCAGCTCGCCGGCCTCCTCGACGGTCCGCCTGATGGCCTCGCCGCCGGGCACCTCGCCGAGGCCGGTGCGCCCGTCGGAGTCGGTGACGATGACGACGTTGCGGGTGAAGAACGGGCCGTGGGCGCCGCTCAGGTTGAGCAGCATGCTGTCGTACCCGGCGACCGGGACGACCTCCACGCGCTGGATCGTGGGAGACAAGCAGGCCCCCTAGCTGATCTTGTTGATGAGGGCGGTCAGCTCGGCGAGCTCGCCGTCCTTCAGGTCCGACAGCGGCGGGCGCACCGGGCCGGCCGGGCGGCCGACGGCGGCCAGCCCCGCCTTGATGATCGAGACGGCGTATCCCTTGGTGCGGTCGCGGATGTCCAGGTAGGGCAGCACGAACTCGCGGATGCGCCGGTAGACGGCCTCGCGGTCCTGGGCGCGGACGTCGGCGTAGAAGTCGAGCGCGTACTGCGGCACGAAGTTGAAGATCGCCGAGGAGTAGGTGCTCATGCCGAGCTGCAGCAGCGGCAGCGCGAACGTCTCGGCGGTGGGCAGGCCGCCGATGTAGGCCAGGCGGTCGCCGACGGAGGCGTAGATGCGGGTGAGGTTCTCGATGTTGCCGACGCCGTCCTTGAACCCGATCAGCGTCTCGTTCCGCTCGGCCAGGGCGGCCACGGAGCGGTCGTTCAGCACGGCGTTGGCGCGGCTGTAGACGATCACGCCGAGGCCGCTGGCGCGGCAGACCGCGGAGACGTGCTCGACCAGGCCCTCCTGGCCGGCCTCCGTGAGGTAGGGGGGCATGAGGAGGATGCCGTCGGCGCCGGCGGCCTCGGCCGCCCTGGCCTGGGCGACGGCGCTGGCGGTGCCGCCGGTGGCGGGGGCCATGACCGGGACCTTGCCGTTCACCTCGCTCACCGCGACGCGGACCACGCGGTCGATCTCCTCGGCGGTCAGCGAGAAGCCCTCGCCGGTGCCTCCGGCCGCGAACAGGCCGGCCACAGGATACGAGCTCAGCCACGCCAGGTGCTCGCGGTAGCCCGCCTCGTCGAACTCCAGGTCCTGGGTGAAATGGGTGACGGGGAACGACAGCAGACCGCTCTTGAGCTGTGTGGCGAGCTCCTGCGGGGAGTAACGGGGCATGTGGACGCTCCTCGCTTCACTTGCGGTCGTGGGATTCTCCCGCACCGCCGGTAAGGACTGACGCCGACAGGCTAAGGAAGTGGGGCGATACTTGTCCAAGTGCGATTATGTATCCGGCGATACCCATCGAGCATCATCACGCTTCCAGGTCCGGCAGCAGTTCGAGCACGCGGGCCAGCGCGGGGTTGGTGGACTCGCGGCTCCAGATGACGTGCAGCTCGACCGGCTCGCCGGTGCCCCCCTCGCCGTCCAGCGGGTCGCCACCGCCGCGCACGAGGTCGCAGAAGGCGATGCCGTCCACCCCGAGCGAGCGGGCGCTGGCGGGCGTCAGCGCCACGCCCCGGCCGGCCGCGACGAGCAGCACGGCGGTGAGGATCTGGTGGACCTGCTGCTCGATCCTGGGGTGGGCGTTGGTGAGGAAGCGCACGGTCAGCTCGTGGAAGTAGCGCGACTGGACCGGGTTGTAGCTGATCACCGGCAGGCCGTCGAAGTCGTCGGGGGCGAGCGGCCGCCCCAGCCCGGCGAGCGGGTGGCCGAGCGGCACGGCGGCGCACAGCGGCTCGCGGAAGACGACGCGGGAGTCGAGCGTGTCGATGTCGAACGGCGGGCGGGCCAGGCCCAGGTCGAGCTCGCCGCGCAGCAGGCCGTCCACCTGCCCGGCGGTCACCCGCTCGTGCAGGATCACGTCGATCTCCGGGAGCTGCTCCGACAGCCGCCGCAGCAGCGCGCCGAGCATGCTGATGGCCGAGACGGCGGTGAACCCCAGCCGTACGGTGCCCGCCGCGCCGCTGGCGATCCGGCGCGCCCGGTCGCCCGCGGTGTCGACGAGGGAGAGCATGCGGCGGGCGTCCTCCAGGAACCCGCGCCCGGCGTCGGTGAGCACCACGCGCCGGTTGTCACGTTCCAGCAGGGTCACCCCGATCACGCGCTCCAGCTTCTGGATGTGCCTGCTCAGCGGGGGCTGGGTCATGCGCAGCCGATCAGCCGCGCGGCCGAAGTGCAGCTCCTCGGCGACCGCCACGAAGGCCCTGATCTGATCGAGTGTTAGCATGATGCATGAAGGGTATCACTCGATACCGAATTGAGCCTGGACAGGCATCGAGGCTGGTCCATAGTCTCCGGAGACTACAGAGCGGAAACCTTGCCGTAACCTTACGCAACCTCCCTCTCCGCTTCACGAAGATCCACGGGCGGCTCCCGCCCGCATGAAGGAGAAGTCAATGCCGACATCTCGGACAGCCCCCCGCCGCATCCTCCTGGGTGTCGTCGGCGCCGCCGCCGCGATCGCGCTGACCGCCTGTGGTGGTGTCAAGACGACCTCCTCCGGTGGCGGGGACGGCGACTATCCCACGGGCAACATCGAGTTCAGCGTGGGCGCCTCCGCGGGCGGCTCGACCGACCTCATCACCCGCGCGCTCGCCCAGGGCATCGGCAAGGAGCTCGGCGTCTCCACCCCGGTGCTGAACAAGCCCGGCGCGAACGGCGCGCTGAACGCCAAGGAGCTGCAGTCGGCCAAGGCCGACGGCTACAAGATCGCCGTGCAGAACGCCTCGCTCTTCACGATCACGCCGCTGACGGTGTCGGCCGCCGAGGCCACGAAGATCGACTCGTTCGACGTCATCACCGGCATCTCCCGTGACGACTACGTCATGGCGACCAGCACGCAGTCCGGCTTCAAGTCGATCGACGACCTGAAGAAGGCCGGCAAGACGATCAGGTACGGCACCACCGGCGTCGGCACCGGCGCCCAGCTCGCCTCCGCGCTGACCTTCAAGTCGGCCGGCGTCGAGGCCACGGCCGTGCCCTTCGACGGCGGCGCCCCCAACCTGACCGCCCTGCTGGGCAACCAGGTGGACGTGTCCACCATGCAGATCGGCGAGGCCATCGAGAACATCAAGGGCGGCAAGCTCGTCCCGCTCGCCGTCTTCTCGCAGGAGCGCATCCCGTACCTGCCCGACGTGAAGACGGCCAAGGAGCAGGGTTACGACGTCCTGGTGACGCAGTACCGCTTCCTG
This sequence comes from Nonomuraea thailandensis, assembly GCF_024172165.1. Taxonomy (GTDB): domain Bacteria; phylum Actinomycetota; class Actinomycetes; order Streptosporangiales; family Streptosporangiaceae; genus Nonomuraea; species Nonomuraea thailandensis. The sequence continues at coordinate 5,992,027 of NZ_JAMZEB010000002.1, forward strand.
ACCGCGCCCAAGGGCACGCCGGAGAACGTCAAGACCAAGCTGCTCGACGCGGCCAAGAAGACGTTCGCCACGCCGGAGTACAAGAAGTTCAACGAGGAGAACTCGCTCACCCCGATGGAGGTCTCCCCGCAGGAGGTCCTCACCTCGCTGCAGAACGACTCCACCACCTTCAAGGCGCAGCTCGACAAGTTCGGCATCAACCTGGCCGGTTGATGCGCAGCGGCGGCCGGGCACACCGGCCGCCGCCGTCGCCGGCACAAAGGAGTGTGCATCATCCATGTCCGACCCCACGAAGCCGCCCGGCGCGGAGCCTGACCAGGCCGCTGTCGCGATGGACCTCCAGGAGGAGGCCGACCGGCTCCAGGCTGAGCTGGAGGAGGCCAGGCCGCCGCACGCGGGCCCGATCTCGCAGGTCGCGGCCGCTGTGGTGGCGCTCGCCGTCGGCGTCTTCGGTGCGGTCGGCTCGTACGCGCTCGGGCTCGGGCAACTCACCCAGCCCGGCCCCGGCCTGTGGCCGTTCGCCATCAGCGTCGTCATCATCGTGCTGTCGGCGGTGCTCGTCGTCACGGGCCGCGGCCTGCAGGACACCGAGCGGTTCTCCCGCTCCAGCCTGCTGACCGCGGTCGGCCTGGTGACGCTCGTCGGGCTCGCCGCGCTGCTGCCGGTGATCGGCTTCGAGATCCCCTCGCTGCTGCTGATGTTCATCTGGCTGCGCTGGCTGGGCAAGGAGTCGTGGCGCTCCTCCATCGTGATCAGCATCGGCGCCGTGGCCGTGTTCTACGTGCTCTTCGTGCTGCTGCTGCAGATCCCGCTCCCCCGCCTCATCTGAGAAAGTCACATGGACATCTCCCCGATCCTCGACGGTTTCGGCGTCGTCCTGGAGCCGACCAACCTGCTCTACTGCCTCATCGGCGTCATCATCGGCATGCTCATCGGCGTGCTGCCCGGCCTCGGGCCCGGCGCGACGATCGCCATCCTGCTGCCGATCACGTACGGCATCGGGCCCGTGTCGGCGATCATCATGCTGGCGGGCATCTTCTACGGCGCCCAGTACGGCGGCACGATCACCTCGGTCCTGCTCCGCCTGCCCGGCGAGGCGTCCTCCGTCGTCACCGTCTTCGACGGCTTCGCCCTGGCCAAACAGGGCAAGGCGGGCACGGCCCTGGGCATCGCGGCCATCGGCTCCTTCGTCGGCGGCACGGTCTCGATCATCGGCCTGACGCTCGTCGCCCCGGTCGTGGCCGGGTTCGCGCTCGACTTCGGGCCGCCCGAGTACGCCGCCCTGGGCATCCTCGGCGTGCTGCTGATCTCCTCGATCGGCAACGGCAACAAGCTCAAGGCCATCATCGCCGCCTGCGTCGGCCTGCTGATCGCGACCGTGGGCCGCGACACGTTCACCGGCGCCGAGCGCTTCACCTTCGGCAGCCTGAACCTGGCCGAGGGCATCGACTTCATCCCGATCGCCATGGGTCTGTTCGGCCTCAGCGAGATCCTCTACAACCTGGAGGAGCGGCACAACAAGGTGCACTCGCCGGCCAAGGTCGGCAACGTGTGGCCGTCGCGCAAGGACCTCGGGCAGGCCGGAGGCGCGATCGGGCGCGGCTCGCTCATCGGGTTCGTGCTGGGCGTGCTGCCCGGCGGTGGCGCGGTGCTGTCGTCGCTGGCCGCGTACGCGCTGGAGAAGCGGCGCGCCAAGCAGCCCGAGCGCTTCGGGCAGGGCGCGGTCGAGGGCGTGGCCGCGCCGGAGACCGCCAACAACGCCGCCGCGACCTCCTCCTTCATCCCGCTGCTGACGCTCGGCATCCCGGCGAACGCGACGATGGCGCTGATGTTCGGCGCGCTGCTCATCCAGGGCATCCAGCCGGGGCCGCAGCTCGTCACCGAGCACCCCGACGTGTTCTGGGGCGTCATCAACTCGATGTACATCGGCAACATCCTGCTGCTGATCATGAGCATCCCGATGGTGGGCGTCTTCGTGCGCATCCTGCGGGTGCGGCCGGCCATCATGGCCCCGATCACGGTGCTGATCACGCTGCTCGGCGCGTACACGGTGCGCAACCAGGTCTACGACATCTTCCTGGTGATCGTGTTCGGCGTGCTGGGGTATCTGATGAAGAAGTTCGGCTTCGAGCCGGGGCCGCTGGTGCTGGCGTTCGTGCTGGGCTCGATGATCGAGAGCTCCGCGCGGCAGGGGCTGCTGATCTACGGCGGCGACCCGACCGGCTTCCTCACCCGGCCCATCTCGGGGACGATCTTCGCCGTGATCCTGGTGGTGGCGGCCTGGCCGCTGATCCGCAAGGCGATACGCCGCAAGACATCCGATGATCGTGTTGAGGAGAAGACCAAATGACCATCCTCGTCGGTTACCTGCCCACGCCCGAGGGCGAGGCCGCCGTCGACGCGGGCCTGCGCGAGGGCAGACTGCGCGGGGAGCGCGTGATCATCGTGAACTCCCCGCGCCGCGGCGCCCCCATCGATGAGCACAAGATCGACGATGCCGCCGGCGCGGAGCTGCTGCGCCGGGCCCAGGAGGCGGGGGTCGACGCCGAGCTGCGCCAGCCGCTGCACGACGACGACCTGCCCGAGACCTTCGAGGCGCTGGCCAAGGAGACCGGCGCGACGCTCGTGGTGATCGGGCTGCGGCACCGGTCGCTGGTGGGCAAGTTCATCATGGGCAGCGAGGCGCAGCGCATCCTCATGGAGTCGACCGTCCCCGTGCTGACGGTGAAGGCGGCCCAGTGAGTCCTCGCGAGGCCGGCCGGATCAGCCGGGTCGTCGTCACGCCCGTCGCCTTCCGCGACCCGCCCCTGCTCAACGTCGTGGGCGTGCACCAGCCGTACGTGCTGCGGGCCATCGTCCAGGTGCACACCGACGAAGGGCTCGTCGGCCTCGGCGAGACCTACGCCGACACGGCGCACGTGCAGCGGCTGGAGGCGGTGGCCGCCGCCCTGCCCGGCGCGGACGTCTTCGACCTGCACGCCCTGCGCCGGATCGTGAGCGAGACCCTCGGCGCCTCCACGGACGGCGCGGGCGCGAGCTTCGGCGGCATGCTGGAGGTCTCCAGCGCCGTGGACACCGTGGTGTCGCCCTTCGAGGTGGCGCTGCTGGACCTTCAGGGCCGCGCGCTCGGCCGGCCGGTGAGCGACCTGCTCGGCGGCGCCGTACGCGACCGCGTGCCGTTCTCGGCGTACCTGTTCTACAAGTGGGCCGGCCACCCGGGCCACGAGGAGGACACCTGGGGCGAGGGGCGCACGCCCGAGCAGATGGTCGGCCAGGCGCGGCGGATGATCTCGGAGTACGGCTTCACCGCCGTCAAGCTCAAGGGCGGCGTGTACGATCCGCGCCACGAGTGGGAGACCGTCGAGGCCCTGGCGGCGGCCTTCCCCGGCCACGCGCTGCGCATCGACCCCAACGGCGCCTGGACCGTCGAGACCTCGATCGAGGCGGCCGGCCGGCTCTCCGGCGTGCTGGAGTACCTGGAGGACCCGACGCCCGGCATCCCCGGCATGGCCGAGGTCTCCAGGCACACCGACCTCCCCCTGGCCACGAACATGTGCGTGATCTCGTTCGAGCACCTCAAGCCCGCGGTCGCCGCGGACGCCGTGCAGGTCGTGCTCTCCGACCACCACCTGTGGGGCGGCCTGCGCCGCTCGGCGCTGCTGGGGGGCATCTGCGAGACGTTCGGCATGGGCCTGTCGATGCACTCCAACTCCCACCTCGGGGTCAGCCTGGCCGCCATGACCCATCTGGCCGCCGCCACCCCCAACCTCACCTACGCCTGCGACACCCACTACCCGTGGAAGACGGAGGAGGTCGTCAAGCCGGGGGCGCTGGAGTTCAGCGAGGGCGCCGTCGCCGTGCCCACCGGGCCGGGGCTCGGCGTCGAGCTGGACGAGGACGCGCTGGCCGCCCTGCACGAGCAGTACGTGCGGTGCGGGCAGCGGGGGCGCGAGGACACGGCGTACATGCGCTCGATCGTCCCGGGCTTCACCCCGAACACCGCTCGCTGGTAACCGCGGTCAGGGCGCCTGCAGCCTGGCCCGGGAGTTGGACAGGTGCAGGCGCATGGCGGCCCGCGCCGCCGCGGCGTCCTGGCCGGCGATGGCGCGGTAGACGTTCTCGTGCTCCAGCGTCACCCGCGTGAAGTGGGTGGCGTCGGAGACCGTGTAGACGTGCTCCAGCCGCGTCCGCGGCAGCATGATCATCATGGGCCCGAGCGACGTGAGCAGATCGGCGTAGAACCGGTTGTTCGCGGCGAGCGCGATCTTGAGGTGGAACTCGAAGTCGGCCTCGACCGCGTGGCTCGGCTGCTCCCCGATCCGCCCGAGGTCGACCAGGGCCCGTTCGATCGCCTTGAGCTGCAGGTCCGTGCGCCGCTCCGCCGCCAGCCCCGCCGCCTCCGACTCGACGCCGATCCGGAAGTCGATCATGTCGAGGACGTCGCGATGGGTGCGCACCTGCGAGGCCTCCACGGAGAACGCCGTGGAGGCGGGCAGCGCCAGCACGAACGACCCGCGCCCCTGGAAGGTCTCGACGAGCCCGGCGGCCTGCAGCCGCGAGACGGCCTCGCGCACCACCGTGCGGCTGACCCCGAACTCCTGGATCAGCGACGACTCGGTGGGCAGCTTCTGCCCCGGCTGGATCTCGCCGGCCAGGATGCGGGCCTTGAGCCGCTCGACGAGCTCGTGCGCGAGGCCGCGACCGGTGTCGCGGTCGAGTCTGTGATCGGGCGGCACGGCGGACAATCTACCGGCCGTCCACGTGGAACTCGACCTCGTCCAGCCGCCAGTCCCGCGCCCGCCCGGAGAGGGTCAGGCCGAGCCCCGGCCGGTCCGGTACGGCCATCCGCCCGTCCGCGATCTCCAGCCGCTCCTCGAACAGCGGCGAGAGCCATTCGATGTGCTCGACCCAGGAGTCACGCGGGTAGGCCGCGGCCAGGTGCACGTGGATCTCCATCACGAAGTGCGGCGCGACCTGCAGGTGCGCGTGGTCGGCCAGCGCCGCGACCTTGAGGTAGGGGGTGATGCCGCCGACGCGGGGCACGTCGGGCTGCAGGAAGTCCACGGCCCGCAGGTCCACGAGGCGGACCAGGTCGGGGACTCCGGCGAGCATCTCGCCGGTGGCGATCGGGGTGTCGAGCGCGGCGGCGAGCTGCGCGTGCCCCTCGGCGTCGTACGCGTCCAGCGGCTCCTCGATCCACACCAGACCCAGGTCCTCCACCGCCCGGCCGAACCGCAGCGCGCTCGCCCGGTCCCACTGCTGGTTGGCGTCCACCATCAGCGGCACCCCGTCACCCAGGTGCTCGCGGACCGCCGTCAGCCGCCGCAGGTCCTCCCCCATCGAGGGCTGGCCGACCTTGATCTTGATGCCGCCGATGCCGTTCTTCAGCGACTCGGTGGCCTTCTCCTCGACCTCCTCGATCGGGGCCTGGAGGTAGCCGCCGGAGGTGTTGTAGACCCGCACCGAGTCGCGGTAGGCGCCCAGCAGCTTGGCCAGCGGCAGCCCGGCCCGCTTCGCCTTCAGGTCCCACAACGCCACGTCGATCGCGGCCAGCGCCTGCGTCGCCACCCCGGACCGGCCCACCGACGCGCCCGCCCACAGCAGCCGGTCGTAGATCCTGCCGATGTCGGCGGGGTCCTCGCCCAGCAGGAGCTCGCCGACCTCCCCGGCGTGCGCGAACTGCGCCGGCGTGCCCGCCCGGGTCGTGTAGGAGAACCCCAGCCCCGCCAGGCCGTCCGTGGTGACGATCTCGCAGGTCAGAACGTCGATCCGGGCCAGGGGACGCTGCCGCCCGGTGGCCACCTTGGCGTCGCTGACCGGCCGGGCCAGGGGCACGGCGTAGCGGCAGAACCGCACCGACTCCACGCGCACGGCTCAGGCCTTCCCGAACTCGACGGAGTCCACCGTCCACTTGCGGCACTGGTCGCTGAGCGTGAAGCCGAGCCCGGGCCGGTCCGGCACGATCATGCGGCCGTCCCGCGTCTCCAGGCGCTCGTTGAACAGCGGGTTCAGCCACTCGAAGTGCTCGACCCACGGCTCGCGCGGGTACACGGCGGCCAGGTGGAGGTGGATCTCCATGGCGAAGTGCGGCGCGAGCTGCAGCCCCGCGTGGTCGGCGAGCGTGGCCAGGCGCAGGAACGGGGTGATGCCGCCGACGCGCGGGGCGTCGGGCTGGATGATGTCGGCGGCGCGCGCCTCGATGAGGCGGACGTGCTCGGCGACGCTGGAGAGCATCTCGCCGGTGGCGATCGGGGTGTCGAGCGCGGCGGCGAGCTGCGCGTGGCCTTCCGCGTCGTACGCGTCCAGCGGCTCCTCGATCCACACCAGACCCAGGTCCTCGACCGCCCGGCCGAACCGCAGCGCGCTCGCCCGGTCCCACTGCTGGTTGGCGTCCACCATCAGCGGCACCCCGTCGCCCAGGTGCTCCCGCACGGCCGCGAGCCTGCGCAGGTCCTCCTTCATGTCCGGCTGGCCGACCTTGATCTTGATGCCGCCGATGCCGTCGGCCAGCGACTGCGTCGCCCGCGCCTTGACCTCCTCGATCGGCGCGTGCAGGAAGCCGCCGGAGGTGTTGTACGTCCTGACGGAGTCGCGGTAGGCGCCCAGCAGCTTGGCCAGCGGCAGCCCGGCCCGCCTGGCCTTCAGGTCCCATAGCGCCACGTCGATCGCGGCCAGCGCCTGCGTCGCCACCCCGGACCGGCCGACCGACGCGCCGGCCCACAGCAGCGACTCGTAGACCTTGCCGATGTCGGACGGGTCCTGCCCGAGCAGGTTCTCGCCGACCTCCTTGGCGTGCGCGTACTGGGCGGGGCCGCCGGCCCGCTTGGAGTAGCTGAAGCCGGTGCCGCTGTGACCGTCCTCGGTGGAGATCTCGGCGAAGAGGAAGGCGATCTCGGTCATCGGCTTCTGCCGCCCGGTCAGCACCTTCGCGTCGCTGATGGGGACGTCGAGCGGGAGCGTGACGGAGGAGAGTGCGACGTGGCGGATGCGGTCCATGGAGGTCCTCGGCATGGTCGGCGGCAGATTCATCCGTCATCGTATGACTCCATAAGTCGTATGACAACTTCTGGGACCGACGGTCCTCGCGCACCGGTTCCGCCTGTCAGGCGGGGGCGACGCCGTCGTACTCCACCACCAGGTGCCGCGGGCCCCTCAGGACGGCGCTCGGCCGGTAGGGCGGCGGGTCGGCGACCAGCCGCGGATTGTCCAGCCTGCGCACCAGCTCGTTCAGCACGATCTGCGCCTCCGTCCTGGCCAGCGGCGCGCCGAAGCAGTAGTGCACGCCACCTCCGAAACCGAGGTGCTCGTTGCGCGGCCGGTCGAGGTCGAACTCGTCCGGCCGCGCCACGTGGCCGGGGTCGCGGCTGCCCGCGGCCATGGCCAGCACGACGGGCGCTCCTGCCGGGATCGTGGTGTCCGCGATCGTGATGTCGTCCAGCGCCACCCGGGAGGAGACGAACTGCACCGGCGGCTCGTAGCGCAGCAGCTCCTCGACGGCGGGGATGATCAGATCGGGGTCCTCGCGCAGCAGTTCCAGCAGCTCGGGGCGGCGCAGGAAGGTGAGCATGCCGTTGGCGATGAGGTTGATCGTGGTCTCGTGGCCGGCGATCAGCAGCAGCACCGACGTGGCCACCACCTCGTCCTGCGTCATGCCGCCCTCGGGGCCGCGGTAGGTCATGAGCCCCGACAGCATGTCGTCCCGCGGCTCCCGGCCGCGCGCCTCGGCGAGCCCGGCCAGGTAGCGCGACAGCTCCATGGACGCCGCCCTGCGCGCCCGCTCGCGTTCCGCGCGGTCCTCCTCCCCCGGCCCGAGCGTCTCGACGACCTCGTCCGCCAGCGCGTGGAAGCGCGGCTCGTCCTCCTCCGGTACGCCGAGCAGCGCGCAGATCACCGCCACCGGCAGCGGGTAGGCCACCTCGTCCACGAGGTCGGCCCGGTTCCTGCCGGCCAGCGCGTCGATCAGCGAGGTGGTCAGGCCGAGCATCTTCGGGCGCAGCCGCTCGACCGTGCCCGGCGAGTGCGGCGGGCCGAAGTGCCGCATGGCCAGGTGGCGCAGCCGGTCGTGCTCCGGCGGGTCGAGGCCGATGAAGGACGGGTCGAGGTCCGGGTCGTGGGGCGCGGCGCTGTCGAGGTTGCGGCGGTCGGAGCTGATGCGCGGATCGTGCAGCAGGGCGACGATCTCCCGGTAGGTGCTGACGAGGTACGAGCCGTCGTCCTGCAACGTCACGGGGCTCTCGCGCAGCGCGCCGAAGAACCGGTACGGGTCGGCGCGGGCGGCCGGGTCGAGGATCTGCTTCAGGACGTTCATGCTCTTCTCCTGCCGTTCAGTGCGGGTGCACCAGGGAGGCGCGGCGCTCCGCCGGGTCGTGGCCGGTGACCACGACCGTCGCCCCCGCGGCGGCCACCAGCCGCTCGGGGACCCGCGCGGCCGCCGGCTGCCCGTCCGCGCCGCCGCCGACGTGGCGGAAGTCCGGCGGGAACGGCGCCGCCCGCTCGATCTCGTGCCGGTAGAACTCCAGCCACATGGCCTGGTCGAAGGTGACCGCCGCGGTGACCCGGCCCTGGTAGCCGTAGACGGCGACGAACCGCCGCCGCTCCGGCGAGCCCTGGGCGAAGACCACCTGGTCGGCGAACGTGGGCACCCCGACCGACTTGATGTTCACGCCGAACTGGCTGGACCAGAAGACCGGCACCGACAGGTGCGGCCAGCGGTGCGCCTGGTCGCTCACCATGTTGTGCGCGGCGATCTCGGCCTGGGCGACCGCGTTGCCCCAGTGTTCGAGGCTCATGAACTGGTACTCGTACAGCGGGTGCGGGAAGCGGGCGATGTCGCCGGCCACGAAGACGTCGTCGGTGACCAGGCCGTTGATGTCCACGGCCCGGCAGCCCGCGTCGCACGCCACGCCCCACACCCCGGCGGCCAGCCCGGAGTCCCGCAGCCACTCCACGTTGCGCACGGAGCCGAGCGCCACCACGGCCACGTCCGCCTCGACCGTGCTGCCGTCCGACAGCCGGGCCCCGCTCAGCCGCCCGTTCCCGTCCGACTCCAGCGCCGTGACCGTCGTGCCGCAGCGCAGGTCCACGCCGTGGTCGCGCTGGAGTTGCGCGGCCACGTCGCCGATGACGCCGCCCATGGCGTTGTAGAGCGGGGCGGGGCCGCGCTCGACGACCGTCACCGGCAGGTCCAGCTCCCGGCAGACGGAGGCGATCTCGCTGCCGGTGAACCCGGCGCCGAGGATCAGCACGCGGCGCGGGCCGGCGGCCAGCGACTGCCGCAGCTCGGCGGCGTCGCGCGCGTCGCGCAGCGTGTGCACGCCTTCGAGCGCGCCCTCGGCCGCGTCGGGCCACGGGCGGGCGCGGGTGCCGGTGGCCAGCAGGACCCGGTCGAAGCCGATCTCCCTGCCGTCCGCCAGCCGTACGCGCTTGCCCGCCACGTCCAGCCCGGTCGCCGGCGTGCCGAACAGCAGCTCGGCCTCCACCTCGCGCAGGCGGGGCAGCAGCGTGTGCTCGGGCGGCACCTGGCCGGTGAGCACCTGCTTGGACAGGGGCGGCCGGTCGTACGGCTCCCGCGTCTCGTCGCCGATCATGGTCAGCGACCCGGCGAACCCCTCCCGCCTGAGCACCTCGGCCGCCCGCGCCCCGGCCAGCGAGGCCCCCACGATCACGATCCGGCCGTCCTTGGACGCGGCGCCGGTCGCCGGGGGCTGCGGCCCGGCCTGCTGCCGGCCGGGCGGCGGCATGGGCAGCGCCGTCCTGTCGAGGTGGATGGCCTGGACCGGGCAGGCCGCCGCCGCCCTGAGCACGTGCCGGCGCTGCTCGTCGGCGGGCTGCAGGTCGTACAGGAGCGCCTCGTCGTGCATGGTGAAGACGTCCGGCGCGAGGAACACGCACTGCCCGTAACCCTGGCAGCGCGTCAGATCGACGACGACTCGCACAAGCCTCTCCCCCGGTTGACCGCGACGGCTACCGGTGGGGAGCGCCCCGCCCCTGCGCGCCGGAGGCGGGCCCGGCTCCCTGAGCTCTTCCCCGCCGCCGCGGGCCGTAGCGCGCCCGCTCCAATCCTTTTCCTGCCCTTGCCGAGGCCGGGACCGTCACGGGCGGCGGGATCAGGTCTCGATGATGTCGGCGCGGGCCAGGATGCGCAGGTGCTCCAGCAGTTCCTCGGCGCTGCCGGTGAGCGGCTGGATGCAGACGTGGTCGGCGCCCGCGTCGAGATGCGCGCGCGCCCGCTCGATGATGGTCTCGGGATCGCCCCACGCCACGATGGCGTCCACCAGCGCGTCGCTGCCGCCCTCGGTCAGGTCCTCGTCGCTCCAGCCCAGCTCGCGCAGGTTGTTGGCGTAGTTCGGCAGCGCCAGGTAGCGCGAGGTGAACTGGCGGGCGATGCGCCGCGCCCGGTCCGGGTCGGTCTCCAGCAGGACGGTCTGCTCCGGCGCCAGCAGCGGCTCGGGGCCGAGCACGGCTCGCGCGCGGGCGGTGTGCTCCGGGGGCACGAAGTAGGGATGCGCCCCGCTGGCCCGCTGGGCGGCCAGCTCCAGCATCTTCGGGCGCAGCGCGGCCAGCACCCGGGGCGCGGACTCCGCCAGCGGGCCGGCGTACTCGGAGGCGTCCATGGCGTCGAGGTAGTGGCGCATGGCCGACACCGGCTTGCGGTAGTCGTGCCCGCGTGCCGTCACCGCGGGCGCGTGGCTGACGCCGAGGCCGAGCAGGAAGCGGCTCTCGTACGCCTCCGCGAGCGCGTTGGCGCCGTTGGCGGCGGCGACGGGGTCGCGCGCCCAGATGCTGGCGATGCCGGTCGCCACCGTGAGGCTGCTGGTGGCGCCCAGCAGGATCGCCGCGTGGGCCAGCGACTCCTTGCCGTTCGGCGTCTCGCCGACCCACAACGTCTTGAAGCCCAGGCTCTCGATCTCCGCGGCGGCCTCCCGCTCGAACGAGGCCGGCTCCCGGCTGAGGGTGGCGTTCCAGACCCCCACGCGCCCCATGCGCCGCTTCAGCGCCTCGATCTCGCTCGTCTCCGGCATCGCGCTCCACCACCTCGTCGGACCGGGCTTGGCAAGATCCACGATAGACAGCCCATGGTCGAGGCAGGTTAATGACGTGCCGTGCTCCCGGCCATCCCGGTCACGGGGCCTGCGCCGGGATCACGCCGGCGTCGGCGAGGACGGCCAGGAACAGTCCCAGGCACAGCAGCGCCACCGGCCACACCTTCTGGGTGAGCGCGAGGAGGATGCCGGCGAGGAGGGCGATGACGGCCAGGATGTCGAGGGCGTGCATGGTGGGTCTCTGCCCGCCCGTACGGATCTCAGGCCCCGGAAGGCGGCCCGGCGCCGGTCAGGGCGCGGTGGCGCGGTCGAGCAGTTCGAGGAGGTGGTGGTACGGCTCGCCGGTGGCGCGCGTCATGCCCAGCTCGCAGGTGCGGTTGACCGAGGCGTGCGCGGCGAAGCTCCCGGCCCGCACGCCGGCGGCCTCGGCCCGGGTGGCCGAGGCGGTCAGCTCGGGGTGCAGCAGGCCGCGGTCGCCGGCGAACGCGCAGCACTGCCAGCCCTGCGGCACCGTCACCTCCTCGGCGACCGCCCGGGCGATCCGGTCGATGGCGGTGTCCAGGCCCAGGCGGGTGGAGGAGCAGGTGGGATGCAGGGCCAGGGAGGGCAGGCGGCGCTTGACGGCCAGGCGGGGCAGGAGGTGCTCGGCGGTGTAGGCGACCGCGTCCGTCACCTCCAGGCCGAGGTGGCCGAAGCCCTCGGTGCAGGAGGCGGCGTCGCTGATCACCGGGACACGGCCGCCGTCCGTCGCTTCGAGGAGCACGTCGCGGACGCGGCCGGCCATCACCTCGTGGCCGTCGGAGTAGCCCTTGGACGACCAGGGCGTGCCGCAGCACAGCCCGCCGATGCCCTCCGGCACGCGCAGCCGCACGCCCGCGCGCCCGGCCAGCCGGGCGAAGGCGATCATCACGCCGGGGCCGCCGTCGGCGGGGGCGAACATGGTGTTCAGGCAGGAGGGGAGGTAGACCGCGTCGGCCTCGGCGTTCGGCAGCGGGCGGCGGCGCATCCCGCCGCGCGGCAGGTCGCGGCTCCACTGCGGCACGGCCTCGGCCATCCCGCGGGCGGCCCGGCTCGCGGCCTCGGGCAGCGCGGGCGGGGCCGCGGCGGCGGTGTCCAGGGCCAGGTTCATCGCCCGGGTGACGCCGTCCCAGTGCCTGGCGGCGCTCTTCCAGCCCTGCCGCGCGGCGCGGCCGTGGCGTTCGGCGCGCAGGCGCTTGGTCAGGTCGCCGGTGTTGATGCCGACGGGGCAGGCGGTGGCGCACATGCCGTCCACGGCGCAGGTGTCGACGGCGTCGTAGCCGTACTCGGCCTCCAGCTCGCGGGCGAGGGCGTGGTCGCCCGCCTCGTGAGCGGCGGCCAGTTCGCGGCGCAGCACGATGCGCTGGCGCGGGGTGGTGGTCAGGTCGCGGCTGGGGCAGACGGGCTCGCAGTAGCCGCACTCCACGCACCGGTCCACCTCGGGCTCGACGGTGACCACGTGCTTGAGGTCGCGCAGGTGGGCGTCGTCCCGCTCGGTGAGCACGACGCCCGGGTTGAGCGTGCCGTCCGGGTCGCACAGGCGCTTGATCTCGCGCATCACCTCGTACAGCTCGTCGCCGTACTGGCGGCGCACGAACGGGGCCATGACGCGGCCGGTGCCGTGCTCGGCCTTGAGCGTGCCGCCCCTGGACAGGACGGCCTCGACCATGTCCTCGGTGAAGGCGGCGTAGCGCTCCAGCTCGGTGTCGAAGCGCTCGTTGAGCATGAAGTGCAGGTTGCCGTCCTTGGCGTGGCCGAAGATGACGCTGCGATCGTAGCGGTGCCGGGCGAACAGGGCGTTCAGCTCGTCGCAGAGCTCGGCCAGGGCGGGCACGGGGACGGCGACGTCCTCGAGCAGGGCGGTGGTGCCGCTGGGGCGGGCGCCGGCGACCGAGGCGTACAGGCCCTTGCGGATGTGCCACAGCGCGGCCCGGCCGCCCGTGTCCCTGCTCAGCGCGGCGGGGACGGCCAGTTCCAGCTCGGGGAGCAGCTCCCCGGCCGCAAGCTCGCGCGCCGCGAGGAGGTCCTCCTCGGACTCCTGCCACTCGACCAGGAGGGCGGCGTGCTCTCGTACGGTGAGCGTGCGCAGCAGGTCGCCGGCCTTGGGGTCGGTGCGGGCGACACGCAGCGACTCGGCGTCCAGCAGTTCGACGGCGGCGGGGGCGGCCTCCACCAGCCGGGGCATGGCGGCCATGGCCTGGCGCAGGGTGGGGAAGACGAGCAGGCCGGTCGCGGCCAGCCGGTGCGCGGGGACCGTGCGGAAGACGGCCTCGGCGACGAAGCCGAGCGTGCCCTCGCTGCCGATGACGAGGTGGGCGAGGATCCGCGCGGGCGTGTCGTGGTCGAGCAGGCTGTTCAGGCCGTAGCCCATGGTGTTCTTCAGCGAGAACTGGGCCTGGACGCGCCGCACCGAGTCCGGATTCTCCCGGACTCGGTCGCGCAGCCTGAGCAGGCCCTCCGCCAGGGCGGGCTCCAGCGCGCGCAGCCGCTCGTCGGCGTCGGGGGCGCCGGTGTCGATGACGGTGCCGCTGGGCAGCACGATCGTCATCGACTCCAGCGTCTGATACGTGTTGGCGTGCGTGCCGCAGGTCATGCCGCTGGAGTTGTTGGCGACGACGCCGCCGATCGTGCACGCCGACTCGCTGGCCGGGTCGGGGCCGAGCTTGCGGCCGTACGGGGCGAGGCGGGCGTTGACCTGCCGCAGCACCGCGCCGGGCTGCACCCGCACCCGCTCCCCGCCGTCCAGCACCTCGATGGCGCGGAAGTGCCGCCGGGTGTCCACGAGCAGGTGCTCGCTGACCCCCTGCCCGCTCAGGCTGGTGCCGCCCGAGCGGAACGTCAGCGGCAGCCCCGTCCGCAGCAGCGCCGCCACCTGCTGCGCGCTCTCCGGCACCAGCACGGCCTGCGGGGTGAGCAGGTAGTGGGAGGCGTCGTGAGCCAGGCCGAGCCGGTCGCTCGCCCGCGCCCTGGCGATCCCCGGGACGGCGGCCTCCACCGCGGCCAGGACGGCGGGGTCGGGTGCGGTCAGACTCATGCTCACTCCGGTCTTTCTCCAGGGGCCCGCGGCGAGGGCCTTCGGCGGTGATGGCTCAGCGGGGGCCGACGACCTGCTGACGCTGGCTGCCGAGGCCCTCGATCCCCAACTCCATCACGTCGCCCGGCTGGAGCCAGATCTGGGGGTCGTGGCCCATGCCCACGCCGGGCGGGGTGCCGGTGTTGATCAGGTCGCCGGGCTCCAGGACCATGAACTGGCTCAGGTGGTGCACGATGACGTACGGGTCGAAGATCATCGTCTTGGTGGTGCCGGTCTGGCGGCGCACGCCGTTGACGTCCAGCCACATGCCGAGGTTCCTGACGTCGGCGAGCTCGTCCGGGGTGACCAGCCACGGCCCTGCGGGGTTGAACGTCTCGGCCGACTTGCCCTTGCTCCACTGCCCGCCGCGCTCCATCTGGAAGGCGCGCTCGCTGACGTCGTTGACCACGCAGTAGCCGGCGATCGCGCCCCTGGCCTCCTCGGCCGAGTCGAGGTAGGAGGTGCGGCGGCCGATGACGATGCCCAGCTCCACCTCCCAGTCGGTCTTGGTCGAGCCGCGCGGGATGCGCACGTCGTCGTACGGGCCGACGAGCGTGTTGGGCGACTTGGTGAACAGGATCGGCTCGTCCGGCACGGCCTGGCCGGTCTCGGCGGCGTGGTCGCTGTAGTTGAGGCCGATGCACAGGATCTGGTGCGGCCGGGCGATCGGCGCGCCGATCCGCTCGCCGGCGAACTCCTGGGGCCGGCCGGTGGCCACCCGCCCGGCCAGCGTCGCGGCCCCTCCCGAGGCGAAGAAGCGCTCGTCGAAGTCGGGGGTGAGGTCGGAGACGTCGATGTAGTGGGTGTCGTCCACGCGGACGACCGGCTTCTCGGCGCCGGGCGCGCCGATGCGCATGAGGTACATGGGGTCTCTCTCAGCAGGGGTTCCGGTAGGGCGTGGGCAGGCCGCGTACGCCCGCCCGGCGGTGCGCGTCACGGGAGGTCCTCTCCCGAGGCGATGGCCCGGATGGCGGGCACGTCCTCGACGAGCCTGCGCAGCGGGGTGCGGTAGGCCAGGCCGCTGACGCTGATCGCGCCGCTGGGCACGGTGGGCGAGGTCAGGTAGGCGGCGACGGCCACGCAGTTGACGCCGGGCTCGTTCTCCTGGTCGTCGGTGGCGTAGCCCTGCTCGCGGATGCGTACGAGCTCGGCGTGCAGTTCCCCCGCCGTGCCGATCGACTGCCCGGTCGGCCGTTCCAGCACGCGGCCCCCCGCCCAGGCGCGGACCTCGTCCTCGGTCCTGAGCGCGTCGGCCAGGAGCACCTTGCCGACCGCCGTGCAGTGGGCCGGGTTGCGCCCGCCCACCACCGAGCTGAGCCGCACCGCGCCTGTCGCCGGGTCGAGCTTGGACCGGTAGACGACCGAGTGCCCGTCGAGCACGGCGTAGTGGGCCGTCTCGCCGTGGCGCTCGCACAGCGCCCTGAGCACCGGCATGACGCGGACGTGGTCGGGCCGGGCCTCGTGGTGCGCGAAGGCCATCCGCAGGAACTCGTCGCCCAGGACGTACCGGCCGTGGCCGTGCTGGGCGGCGAAGCCGGCGCGGCGCAGCGCGGCCAGCGCGCGGTGCACCGTCGGCTTGGGGCTGGCCACCGCCCGCGCCATCTCCTCCAGCCCGATGCCGTCGGGATGGCGCGCCAGCTCGGCCAGCACCGCCAGCACGCGGTCGGAGCCGACGAGCTTGTCCGCGGGGTTCAGCTCGGACATGTTCCGAACCCTAGACCATCGTTCCGGCATGCGAAAGCTGGCGTCCTCGCCGGCCGGCACGGGTCAGGGGACGGTGACGACGATCTTGCCGATCTGCGCGTTCGACTCCAGGTGGCGGTGCGCCGCCGCGATCTCGTCCAGCTCGAAGGTGCGGTCCACGACGGCTCTGAAGGCTCCCGAGCGCAGCCCGGACGCCACGAACGCCTCCGCGCGGCGCAGCCGCTCGGGCCTTCTCGTCGTCTCCAGCATCGTGTACGTGCGCATGGCCACCGCCGGCATGCCGAGCTCGATCCCCGGATAGGGCGTCGGCTGCCCGCTCAGCGCCCCGTACACCAGCAGCATGCCGCCGCTCGCGACCGCCCTCATCAGGCCCCGCACGCCGGGGCCCGCCACGGCGTCGAGGACGAGCCCGGCGCCCCGGCCGCCGGTGGCCGCCAGCACCCGCTCCGCCACGTCCTCCCCGCTCACGCCCTCCTCGGGCCCGGTGACGATCACCTCCGCCGCGCCCTCCTTCAGCAGCGCCTCCTTCTTGGCGGCGGTGCGGGTCAGGGCGATCGGCGTGGCGCCGAGGCGGTCGGCGACGTGGATGGCGGCCAGGCCCACGCTGCTGGAGGCCGCGTTCAGCACGACCGTGTCACCGGGCCGGACCCCGCCGGTCTCCATCAGGGCGCCGTAGGCCGTCACGTACGACATCCACACGGCGGCGCCCTCGACCGCGCCGATCCCCTCCGGGCGGCGCAGCACCGCCGCGGCGGGCACGACGACGCTCTCGCCGTACACGCCGTAGTCGTTCATCGAGAACGTCTGCACCGTGCTGACCGGCTGGCCGGGCCGCAGGCCGGTCACCCCGGCGCCGACCGCCTCCACGACGCCGGCGGCCTCCGTGCCCAGCGTGGCGGGGAACCGCTTCACGGGCTCGATGTACAGGCCCGAGCGGAACAGCACCTCCGACCGGTTCAGCCCGATGGCCTCCACCCGGACGCGCACCTCGCCGGGCCCGGGATCGCGCACCTCCACGTCCTCCAGCCGCAGCACCTCAGGCCCGCCGAGCTCGCGGAACACCACCGTCCTGGCCATCGCACAAGTCCTTCCGTCACAGGGGGAACGCAGGGGTCCACTCCAGCACGGAAGTTCGATGGCTGTCAAACTTCGATGGTTACCGAACCACGGGCACCGTCACAGCGGGCGCTTGGTGCCCGACTCGCCGTCGGCCAGCACCATGGCGAGCTGCGGCGTGCGGACCACGGTCGCGTCGGAGCACGGGTCCGACGCGCCGTCGGCCCGCGCCGGGGAGGCGCCCAGCGCCAGCACGGCGAGCAGCGCGCCGGTCGCGGCGGCGGCACGACGGGTCCGGGTGCGGAACTTCATGGGGGCTCCTTCAGTCGACCGGTGATCACGACCGTGCTCCTCACCAGGATCGGCTCCACACCCCCGCCCGTCCACCCCGAATCCTCCCTTTTCTGCTAGTTGCGCGCCGCACCTGCTCCCGTATCGTCCCCAGCAACGATCCTGATCACGTGAGGGGTGATCGGCATGTCCGTCGCTGCGGTACGGCACGTCTTCCGGGTAGTGGACTCCTTCGACCCCGACGAGTTCGTGAAGCTGCTGTCCGAGGACGCCACGCTGGTGTTCGCCAACGCCGAGCCGGCCGTCGGCCGCGAGGCGATCGCCGCCGGGCTCCGGACGTTCTTCGCCACCATCGGCGGCCTGCGGCACCGCATCGTGCGCACCTGGGAGGCCGGTGGCGACACCATCGCCGAGACCGAGGTCACCTACCGGCGGCTCGACGGCAAGGACGTCGGCGTCCCGGCCGTGTCGATCTGGCGCACCGGCTCCGACGGTCTGATCTACGACTACCGCATCTTCGTCGACCTCGCCCCCGTCTACGCGCCGTAGCCGGGCACGGGTCTCCGCGCAGCCCGGGGGGGCCGGGCGTCACCTCCTCTCCACAAGTCCTCATCCGAGGACTTGAAAGTCCCCACATGAGGACTTTAGAGTCGGGTCAGACGAACCCGCCCTCTGGCGATCAGGAGATGCCATGTACGCAGTCGTCCGCCACTACAGCACCGCGCCGGGCTCGGTCGAGGCGATGGTCTCGGCCGTCGACCACGAGTACGCCGACCGTGTCCCCCAGGAGGTCGGCGCCGTCCTCTACAGCGCCGTCGACACCGGCGACGGCACGGCGATCACCATCACGATCTACGACGACGAGGAGGCGGCCGTACGCTCGGAGGCCACGGTGGCCGAGCTCCAGCGCGATCTCGGCGAGCGGTTCGGCGTCGAGCAGACCGCCGCGCACCGGGGCGAGGTCGTGGTGAGCCGGGCGAGCGAGGCCGTCGCCCGGCCGGTGCGCTTCAGGCCATGACCTCGCCTCCATGAGCAGGCTTCAGGGCCTAACCTCACCTCCATGAACAGGACAGGACGGCGGCCGGGCGCCTCCACCACCCGGGAGGAGATCCTGGCGGCGGCGGCCGAGGCGTTCAGCACCGGCGGCTTCGAGGCCACCAGCATGCGCCAGGTGGCCGCCGCGGCGGGCGTGGACCCGGCCCTGGTGCGGCGGTTCTTCGGGAGCAAGGAGCAGCTGTTCGGCGCGGTCGTGACGGACGTGTTCCAGCCGGAGCGGGCCGTGGCCATGCTGCTGGACGGCCCGCGGGGCAGGCTGGGCGAGCGGCTGGTCACCTACGTCCTGGGCCTGCTGGGCGAGGTGGAGCGGCCCGGCCCGCTGCTGGGGCTGATGCGCTCGGCGGCGACCAGCGAGCCCGCCGCGGCCCTGATCAGGAGCTTCCTGGCCGACGACATGCTGGGCGAGGTCACGCGGCGGCTCGGCGTGGACCGGCCCGAGCTGCGCGCCGCGCTGGCCGCGGGGCAGCTCGTGGGCCTGGCCATCACCCGCTACGCCGTCCGGGCGGACGCGCTGGTCGCCGCCGGGCCGGACGAACTGGCCGGCTGGGTCGCCCCCGCGCTCCAGCGCTACCTCACCGGCCGGGCTCCCGGACCACGACCGACGCCGCCACCCGGCACCACCCCCGACCACGACTGACCGCCACCCGGGATCACGCGCTGACCGGACCGCCCCGGATCCCCGCGTTCCCTAGAATCTGAGCCGGAGCGGACAGAGGGGCGAGGGACGTGCTGGAGACCGGTGTGCGGGCCGCGACGCAGGACGACATGCCGGCCGTGCGCGGCGTGGCCCGGCGTTTCGGCCTGCTGGGCGGCTGGCGGCCCGGCTCCCCCGACTTCCTCGACGCCGAGCGCGCCTTCGGCACGCTGCTCCTCGCCCCGGCCCCGCCCGGCGAGGAGGACGGGCTCGCGCTGGGGTTCGGCGGCACCCTGCGCAGGGGCGAGCTCACCCACCTGGCCGACCTGTTCGTGCTGCCCGCCCACCAGTCGTCGGGGCTCGGCCGGGCCCTGCTGGCGCGGCTGCTCGCCGCGGACGGCCCCAGGGCGACCTTCGCCTCGTCCGACCCTCGCGCGCTGGGCCTGTACGTGCGGCACGGGCTGCGTCCGTGGTGCCCGCTGCTCTACCTGACCGGCCCGGCGGCGGGCCTGCCCGCCCCGCGCGTGCGCGTGACGTCCGCCGGCGAGGTCGCGGCCCTGGACGCCGCCGTCGCGGGCGGCGACCGCCGTCGGACGCTCGCCTGGCACGCGGCCCTGCCCGGGGTCACCGCGTACGCGGCGGGCGAGGGATACGCCTTCGCCCGCGCCACCGCCGGCGGCGTGCTGATCGGCCCGGCGGGCGGCGCCACGCCCCAGGACTGCGCGAACGCCGTTCTGGGCGCCCTCGCCGCCACCACGACGCCGGGCACCACGACGCCGGGCACCGCGACACCAGGCACCGCTACACCGGGCACCGCGAAGACCGCGGCACCCGCCCTCGCCGCCACCACGACGCCGGACATCGGCAAGATCGCCGTTCCGGGCCCGCATCCTCTCGTACCGGCGCTGATCGCGGCCGGCTGGCGGATCCGCGACCTGGACACCCTCATGGCCGACGACGCCGCACTCGCCCTCATCCACCCCGACCGCTACATCCCCCATCCGGACCTCGGCTGAGGAACGCCGCCCGCCGGGCGGGGGCGCTCAGGCGTCCCCGGCCAGGAGGCGCAGGCTCTCCCGGGCCCAGTCGGCGCGGGCCTGCGCGACGGCGATCTGGCCGTCGAACACATGCGCCTTCAGCCTGGCGATCCGGTCGTGCTCGGCAGGCGGCCGGTTCTTCAGCCGTTCCCTGAGCAGATCGGTCTCCTTGGCCAGCAGCGCCTGGCTGTGCGCGCGCCATTCGGCGATCAGCTTCTCCTGCCCCTCGATGTAGGCCCGCAGCACCGACGCGGCCTCCTCCGGGTCGACCATGTCGAAGAAGAGCGCCTGGAGGAAGAACGCGTCCCGCACCGGCGGCGCGGAGTGGCCGGTGCTCACCCAGCCGCGCAGCTCCTCCAGCCCCCGCTCGGTGATCGAGTAGACCATCCGCCTCAGCTTCGTGCCGCGGATCTCCTGCTGGCCCTCGATCAGGCCGGCCTGCTCCATCTGCCGCAGCGTCGGATAGATCTGGCTGTGCGGCGCGGACCACACCCAGCGCGGGGCGGCCTCGAAGAAGCGGGTCAGCTCGTACCCGTTCATCGGGCGCGCCTCCAGGACGCCGAGCAGCGCGTGCTGAAGCGACATGCCCCTCAGCATAGGGAGGGCGACAGAACCCCTAGAACATGTATCGAGATACATGTATGGTCCTGCCTGATCAACGAGGGAGGTCCTGGGTGAACACAGAGCTGGCGGACGCGGGGCGGGTGCTCGCGGCGGCCGGGCTGGTCACCGCGTTCGGGCACGTGTCGGCGCGGCTGCCGGGCGGCCGGTTGCTCATGACGCCGCCGGTGCCGCTGGGCACGCTCGGCCCCGGCTCTCCGTACGCGGAGATCCCGATCGACGCCGATGACCTGCCCGGAGGCGCGCCACGCGAGGCGTGGATCCACGTCGAGATCGCCGCGGCGCGGCCCGGCGCGGGCGCGATCTGCCGGGCGCAGCCGCCCACCGCCACCGCGCTGGCCTCGGCAGGGGTGCCGATCCTGCCGCTGCACGGGCAGGGCGCGTTCCTCGGCCCGCAGGTGCCCGTCCTCGACGACGCCGTGCTGGTACGCGACCGCGCCCGCGGCAGGGCGCTGGCCGAGCGCCTGGGCGACGCCCCGGCCCTCGTCATGCGGGGCAACGGCGCGGTGACCGTCGGCGCGAGCGTCGGCGAGGCCGTGGCCCTGATGTGGGTGCTGGAGGCCAGCGCCCGCATGAACGCCACCGCCGCCGCGGGCACCCCCGTTCCCCTCACGCCCGCCGAGCAGGACGCGTGGCGGGCCGTGCGATCCGAACTGTCCGACCGCATCTGGTCCCATCTCCGGGAGTCGTCATGATCGAGTTAACCGACATCGCCTACGTCCGCTCCGGCGCCGCCGACCTGGACACCGCCGTGCGCTTCGCCGTGGACGTCGTCGGCATGGAGCTGACCGCCCAGGAGGACGGCGTCGCCTACCTGCGCGCCGACCAGCGCCACCACTGCCTGGCCCTGGTCGGGGGCGAGTCCGGGGTGATCAGCTCCGGCTTCCTGGTCCGCGACGAGGACGCGCTGGCCGCCGCCGAGACCGAGCTGGAGAAGGCCGGCATCGCCGTCGCCCGGGGCGACGCCAAGGCCGCCCGCTCCCGCCGCGTCCGCGACTTCATCGCCTTCGACGACCCCTTCGGCAACCGCGTCGACCTGGCGATCGACCAGGTCACCCTGACCGCGCCCGTGCACGGCGGCCGCGCGGCCGGCATCACCGAGTTCGGCCACCTGTGCCTGGACGCCCCCGACGTGCGCGAGGCGTACCGCTTCTGGAACGGCCACTTCAACGCCCGCGTCTCCGACTGGATCGGCGACTGGGCGTGCCTCATGCGCATCGACCCGGTCCACCACAAGCTGGCCGTCTTCCAGGGGAGTCAGCCGGGCCTGTGCCACATCAACTTCCAGGTCGGCTCGCTGGACGACGTCATGCGCAACTGGCACTTCCTGGAGGCCAACGGCGTCGAGATCGAGATGGGCCCCGGCCGCCACCCGCAGTCCACGGCCGTCTTCGTCTACTTCAAGGGCCCCGAGGGCATCACGTACGAGTACTCCTGGGGCGTGCGGCTCATCACCGACGAGGACGCCTGGCGGCCCCGCTACTTCGACCCGGCCGAGCCCGGCTCCATCGACATGTGGCAGGGCCCGACCCGCCGCGTGCACACCCAGCCCCAGATCCGCCGGCCACTAGGGCAGAGCTGAAACATGACCGACTGGACCATCGAGCGCACCGCCGAGGTACTGCTGCAGGCGGAGCGCACCCGCGCGGACCGCGGCCCCATCACCGACGAGTGGCCCGGCCTGGACCTGGCCACCGCCTACCGCGCCCAGGACGTGCTGCTGGAGCGCAGGAAGGCCGCCGGCGAGACGGTCGTCGGGGTGAAGCTGGGCCTCACCTCGCGGGCCAAGCAGCTCAGGATGGGCATCGACGCGCCGCTGACCGCGTGGCTGACCGATGCCATGGTGCTTCCCGCCGGCACGCCCGTCCAGGTGGACGAGCTGATCCATCCGCGGGTCGAGCCCGAGATCGTCTTCGTGCTCAAGGACCGCCTGGCCGGCCCCGGCGTCACGGCGGCCTCGGCGATGGCGGCGGTGGGCGCGGTGCACGGCGGGTTCGAAGTGATCGACTCCCGCTACCGCGACTTCAGGTTCACGCTGCCGGACGTGGTCGCCGACAACGCCTCGTCCGCCCTCTTCGGCATCGGCCCGGTGGGCCTGGCGCCCGGCGGGCTGGACCTGTCCCTGCTGGGCTGCGTGCTGGAGGTGGACGGCCAGGTCGTGGACACCGCGACCGGCGCCGCCGTCCAGGGCCATCCCGGCCAGGCGCTGGCCCTGGCGGCGAACTCGCTGGCCGAGCGCGGGCTGGCCCTGGAGGCCGGGTGGATCGTGCTGACGGGCGGGATGACGGACGCGGTGCCGCTGCGGCGCGGCTCGTCGGTGACCGTACGCTTCGCCGGCCTCGGCGGCCTGACCGTGGCGGGGGTGTGACGTGCCGCTGGTCGAGGTGACGCTGTCGGAGGGGCGCGAGCCGGCCGCGATCCGGGCGCTCATCCACGAGGTGCACGCCGCCGTGGAGCGCTCGCTCGGCGCGCCCGCGCAGAGCATCCGGGTGATCGTACGCGAGGTGCCGCGCACCCACTGGGCGGCAGGCGACGAGACGCTCGCCGAACGAGACTCCCGAGGAGGCTGACATGGAATTCTTCGGACACGTGATCGACGGCGCGGAGGTGAAGTCCGCGAGCGGCGAGACGTTCGCCGACGTCGACCCCTACACCCGCGAGCCCTGGGCGGAGGTGGCGCTCGGCGGCGCCGCCGAGGTGGATTTGGCCGTCACCGCGGCCCGGCGGGCCTTCGACGAGGGCCCCTGGCCGCGCATGACCCGCGCCGAACGCGGCCGGCTGCTGCACCGCCTGGCCGACCTCATCATCGCCGGCACGGACACGCTGGCCCTGGCCGACACCCGCGACATGGGCAAGCCGATCTCCCAGAGCCGCGGCAAGGACGTGCCCCGCTCCGCCGACAACTTCCGCTTCTTCGCCGACCACGCCCGCCTGACGCCCGCCGAGGCCCTGCCCATGGACTCCGGCCACCACGCCTACACCCGCTACGACCCCGTGGGCGTGGCCGCCGCCATCGCGCCGTGGAACTTCCCGCTCATGCTGGAGACCTGGAAGATCGCGCCCGCGCTGGCGTGGGGCAACACGGTCGTGCTCAAGCCCGCCGAGGACACCCCCGCCTCCGCCACGATCCTGGCGCGCCTGGCGCTGGAGGCGGGCCTGCCGCCCGGCGTGCTGAACGTCGTGCACGGCTACGGCCCGGGCTCCGCCGGCCAGGCGCTCACCGAGCACCCCGGCATCGACCGCATCACCTTCACCGGCGAGTCCGCCACGGGGCGGGCCATCTCGGCCGCCGCCGCCGGGCACCTGGTGCCGGTCAGCCTGGAGCTCGGCGGCAAGGGCGCCAACGCCGTCTTCGCCGACGCCGACCTGGACAACGCGGTGAGCTGGTCACTTCGCGCGATCTTCACCAACGCCGGCCAGGTCTGCCTGGCGGGTTCCCGCCTGTACGTGCAGCGGCCGGTCTTCGAGGAGTTCCTGGCCCGCTTCACGGCCGGCGCCGAGGCCATGCGCCTGGGCGACCCGAAGGAGGAGAGCACCGAGATCGGCCCGCTGGCCTCCGAGACCCACTACCGCAAGGTCCGCGGCTACGTCGAGACCGTCGCCGACGAGGGCGGGACGGTGCACTCGGGCGGGCTCGGCGACGGCTGGTTCGTCCGCCCCACGGTCGTCACCGGCATGCCCGCCACCGGCCGCCACCAGCGGGAGGAGATCTTCGGGCCGGTGGTCACGGTCACCCCGTTCGACACCGAGGACGAGGTCGTGGCGCTCATGAACGGCACCCGCTACGGCCTCAACGCCATGCTGTTCACCGAGAACCTGTCACGCGCCCACCGGGTCTCGGCCCGCCTGCGCGCCGGCACGGTCTGGGTGAACTGCTTCTTCGTCCGCGACCTGCGCGCCCCCTTCGGCGGCGTCGGCGACTCGGGCGTCGGCCGCGAGGGCGGCACCTTCAGCCGCGAGTTCTTCACCGAGCCCAAGGCCGTCGTCATGCAGATCAGCTGACGACCCCCACCGGCACGGCGCCCGCGTTTCCTGCGCGCGGGCGCCGTTCAGCTTTCCGTTTCCCCCGCCGCGGTCTCGTCCCGGGGCCCCTGCCGCACCTT
This sequence comes from Nonomuraea thailandensis, assembly GCF_024172165.1. Classification (GTDB taxonomy): domain Bacteria; phylum Actinomycetota; class Actinomycetes; order Streptosporangiales; family Streptosporangiaceae; genus Nonomuraea; species Nonomuraea thailandensis. The sequence continues at coordinate 6,016,662 of NZ_JAMZEB010000002.1, forward strand.
GGCGTAGTGGCGGGCGGCCCGCGCGCGGTTGCCGCAGCCGGGTGAGCACCACTCGCGCCGCGGGCTGTCGCGCACGAAGTGCAGCACGCAGCCGGGGCCGTGGCAGGCGCGCAGCTCGCCGCGCAGCGGCCCGGCGAACAGGCCGACGGCCTCCTCGGCCAGCCACCCGAGCGCGGCGGCGACAGGCCGGCCGGCGGTGCGCACCACCACGCGCGGCTCGGGGGTCGTGCGCAGCTCGCGCCACCGCGGGGCCCGGCCCGCGTGCCGGTTCAGGGTCTCGACCTCTCCCGGGTCAGGTTCGCGGCCGGCCACGGCCGCGGCGGCGAGCGAGCGGATGACGTCCCTGAGCTCCCTGGCGGCGTGCAGGTCGTCGTCGGTCACGCCGTCCAGATCGGCGTCCGTGAGCGTGACCGCCAGGCGCGGGCGCATGTCACGCAGCCACGCCGCCAGGTGCTCGGCGCTCTGCAGCCCCTCCTTGGGACGGCCTCTGGCCGCGTACGAGGTGTTGCCGAGCTCGATCGGCGCCGGTTCGCCCAGGAGCGGGGCGCCGCCGCCCGCAAGGTGTGCCACATCCACCGTTCTAACGCTACCTCTGAGTTGACACCGCTAGAAACGACTGCCAGCATTCTAATGGCGAGCCGTAATTACTTCCATTAGAAACGGCGCTGCCGGCCTGTCCATTCCCGCCCAGCTTGGAGTTCCGCATGAGCACACCGGCCCTGCAGACCGGGCACGTCGCCCTGAACGTGACCGACCTGGCACGTTCCACCGCCTTCTACGGCACGGTCTTCGGCTTCGACGTCATGGCCGAGCGGACCGACGGCGAGCGCAGTTTCGCCTTCCTCGGCCGCGACGGCGCCCTGCTGGTCACGTTGTGGCAGCAGAGCGACGGCACGTTCGCCGCCGACCGCCCCGGCCTGCACCACCTGTCGTTCCAGGTGCCCGACCTCGAGGCGGTGCGCCGCGCCGAGACCGTTCTGCGGGGCCTCGGGGTGGAGTTCGCCTACGACGGGATCGTGCCGCACGGGGAGGGCGCGGCCTCCGGCGGCGTCTTCTTCTCCGACCCGGACGGCATCCGCCTGGAGATCTACGCGCCCACCGGCGCCGATCTCGCACCGGCGCCCGTCCAGGGCTCTCCCACCTGCGGCTTCTTCTAACCCGGCCGCTCGCGCCCGGGCCGCACGCCGCGGCCCGGGCCGGCAACCGAAGGGATCACCCATGCTTCACCGAGGCGAACGCGCGGTACAGCTCCGCGCCGGCGTGACGGCCGGCCACCGGGGATCGGCCGCCGTGGGGGCGGCCGTCCCCCCGGTGGCCGCGGAGTTCCTCAGCCGGCAACGCCTGGTGGTGATCGCGGCCGCCGACGGGACCGGCGCCCCGTGGGCCGGCGCGCTCACCGGCCCGCCCGGGTTCATCACCGCGCCCGGCGACCGCACCGTCGTCGCCGACGGGCTGCCCGGCGCGGGCGATCCGCTCGCCGGCGCGTTCGACACCGGACGGGACATCGGCATCCTCGCGATCGAGCCGTCCACCCGCAGGCGCATGCGGGTCAACGGCCGTGCCCGCCGCGAGGGCGCCCGGCTCGTGGTGCACACCGAGCAGGTGTACGCCAACTGCCCGAAGTACATCCAGACCCGCACCTACGCCGACGCCGCGCCCGCGCGGAGCGGGACCGCACGCGTCACCGGCGAGCTGACCGCCGATCAGCGGCGGTGGATCGCCGGGGCCGACACGTTCTTCGTCGCCACCCGGGTGGCGGGGCTGGGTGCCGACGCCTCGCACCGGGGCGGCAACCCCGGATTCGTCACGGTGTCCGGCGCCCGCCGGCTGACCTGGCCCGACTACCGCGGCAACTCGATGTACATGACGCTGGGCAACCTGGAGCTCGAACCGCGCTGCGGCCTGCTCTTCCTGGACTGGGAGAGCGGGCACACGCTGCACCTGACCGGCCGCGCCCGGGTCGACTGGGACCCGGGCCGGGCCGCCGCCGTGCCGGGCGCGCAACGCCTGATCGACTTCGACGTCGAACGGGTCGTCCAGATCACCGGCGGCCTCCCCCAGCGCTGGTCCTTCGGCGCCTACTCGCGCCACAACCCCGCCTGACCCGTCCCGCCTGCGTCAGGGCCGCTGTGTGCGGCCCTCAGCGGGCGCCTGGCCGCCCGAGCCACCGCTCGTGCAACTCCAGCAGGATGCGGACGGCCTCGTCCGGATGGACGTAGCCGGCCGCGTACTCGCCTTCGAGGCGCCGCTCCCAGACCGCGGCGGCCTCCTGGACGTCAGCCGGGGAAACGGGTCACGGCCCGTGACTGTGAAGCCCGCCGCTGTCGGCGCCTCGACGACGCTCCCGACCCCGCTGGTGGCATGGACCAGGACTCTCGTCGGCCCGGTCGTGCTTCTGCTCCAGCACGATGCCGAGCGCCGCCTCCAGCGCCCGCGCCGCGCTCCGGACCGGCCGGCCGGAGGTGAAGGTCGGACTCTGCCGTGACCAGTCCACGAAGCGTTCCTCATACGCGAAAGGGTGCCACCCCGATGAGTGACACCCTGATCGACCAGCGAACCCTGGTCGGGACGACAGGATTTGAACCTGCGACCCCTTGACCCCCAGTCAAGTGCGCTACCAAGCTGCGCTACGTCCCGGCTGTGTCGGCCGCCCCCGTGGGGGGCGAGACGTCATAACCTTAGCGCACATCGGACGTGCACGCGTACACGGAGAGCGGGAGCGGAGGCGGCCAGGTGGGGCGCAAGCCGACCATTGATCGCGAGGAGCTGACCCGGCGGGTGGCCGAGGGGATGAGCGTGCAGGAGCTGGCCGCTCACTTCGGCGTCAGCGAGTCGGGGGTGCTGCAGGCCAAGCGGGCCGCCGGGCTGGCCAGGCCGATGCTGGACCACAGCGCCGCGCTCCCGTGGAAGCTGGCCCGCGCGCACGCGCAGTCCGGGCCGGCCACGAACCTGCGCAACCTGTCGGCCGCGGCCCAGGGCAAGCCGCCCGCGGCGGAGCGGCTGAACACGGCGCTGCGCTGGGCGCAGCGGCTCGTCGACGCCGGGCTCGACGTGCGCTACGACGCCGCCACGGGCTTCACCGAGGCACCCGCCGCCCCACAGGGCTCGCATGTCGCGTCCGTGCTGTCCGCGGCCAGGAAGGCACTTGACGCTCGCTGAGAAAGGCGTTTCGACCTGCCGTTCGAGGGCAGTCGCTGGTCTCGACACAGAGACCGGAGGCGAACATCATGACCACCTGGGCTTGGGTGGCCGTCGTCGTGGTCGCGGTGGTGGCGCTCGCCGCAGTCGGATACTTCGTGCTGCAGCAACAGAAGCGCCGCGCCCATCTCCGCGAACGCTTCGGCCCGGAGTACGAACGCATAGTCGCCGAGCACGACAACAACCGCCGCGAGGCGGAGCAGGAGCTGCTCGGCCGCGAGCAGCGCCATGCGGAGCTCGACATCCGCCCCCTGACGCAGGAGTCCCGCGACACCTACGCCAATCGGTGGACCGAGGTGCAGGAACGTTTCGTGGACGCACCCGGGTTCGCGGTGACCGAGGCCGACCAGCTGGTCACCGCGGTCATGGCGGAGCGGGGCTACCCCACGGAGGACTTCGAGCAGCGGGTGTCCGACCTGTCGGTGGGGCACGCCGCGACGATCGACCACTACCGGACGGCTCACGAGATCAGCGGGCGCGCGGCCAGGAAGGAGGCCTCCACCGAGGACCTCCGGCAGGCCATGGTGCACTACCGCGCGCTGTTCGAGGAGCTGCTGCAGGAGACCACCCGAGGACGGTGAACGATATGAGCAGCGACGAGCTGAAGGTTCCGTCGCAGCAGCAGCGCAACGATGTGCAGGACAACGACTACGACCACGACAACGATCACGACAGGGACAGGGACAGGGACAGGGACGCGCTGAGGGACGACCCCGTCGACGGCGACGAGCTCGCCCGCAGCGAGGCCAGGACCGAGAACCTTGCCCGGCACGACGACGAGGAGGAGGAGGAAGGGACGGGCCGCGGCCCGCGCGACGGCGACGAGCACGCGACAGTCGTCCCTGACGCCGCCGTCCCCGGCACCGCCGTCCCCGGCGCCCCCGTTCCCGTCGCCCCCGCTCCCGGCGCCTCCGGCCCCGACGACGAGGCCTCCTACCGGGACCCGTACGCCAGGACCGACGGCGACATGCTGGCCGAGCCCGACCCTGCCCACGTCACCCCCGGCTCCCACGCCGCCCCCGACGACATCGTGCTGTTCGACCAGGACCCCACCGAGGTGCAGGCCCGCTGGCGCGACCTGCAGTCCTCCTTCGTGGACGACCCCGGCCAGGCCGTGCAGCGGGCGGACGGGCTGGTCAACGAGGTGGTGGAGTCCCTCACCAGCACCCTGTCCAACCGGACGAACGCCCTGCGGGACCGCTGGAAGGAGACCGGGAGCACCGCCGACACGGAGCAGCTCCGCCTGGCCCTGCGCGACTACAGGACGGTCCTGGAGCGCCTGCTGGCGCTGTCCAGCAAGTCACCGGCGCAGCCGGCGCAGACGACCTCGCAGCCCGATCCGTTCCAGAGTCAGGGAATGAGGTGACATGACATGCTCGCGGTCATCGCAGCGATCATCTTCGGGCTGGGCTTCCTGCTCGACCTGGTAGGCGCGTCGATTCCCGGCGGGTTCTCCGGCATGACGTTCGTCCTGCTGGGGCTGACCCTGCTGGCCCTGCACCAGGCAGGCGTCGGCACGGCCAGCATCCGCACGGGTTACAGCAACTGGCGCGGCGGCAGGGCCCGCCGATAGACGAGTCACACGAGATCGCCGGGCGGCCGTGCCGCCCGGCGATCCACGTTCTGGAGGGTCAGCCGCCCTTGCCGGGGAACCTCATGATCACCGTGCTGCCGCCGCTGCCGACGCGCAGGGTCAGGTCCGAGGAGAGCAGGCGCGCGACCCACAGCCCCATGCCGCCCACGGCGCCCGGCAGGGGGCCCGGCTTCCAGGCGCCCTCGTCGTGCACCTCGACGATCAGATCCCCGCTGATCACCCAGGTGCGCATGCGGGCGTCGGCGGCGCCGTGGGTGACGGCGTTGGTCGCCACCTCGTTGACGGCGATGACGAAGTCGCCGATGACCTCTTCCGGCATGCCGACGGCCCGGGCTTCGTCCTCGGCGAACTGGCGGACCTCCGGCAGATCCGGCAGCCGGAACGGCAGCGACTTCACGGGCGCGCCGGGTGGCGGGCTCGTGTAGCCCGACTGAGGCTCGACGTCCTCGTTCACCCGGCGACCGCCCTCGTCAGCCGACCAGCTCGGTGCGAAGCTGGTCGAGAACTTTGCGGAGAATGCGCGAAACATGCATCTGGGAGATTCCGAACTCGGCCGCGATCTCGGCCTGGGTCATGTTGCCGAAGAAGCGCAGCAGCAGGATGTGCTTCTCGCGGGAGGGCAGCGCGTCGATGAGCGGTTTGACGGCTTCCCTGTCGACCATGTTGCTCAGCGTGTCGTCGTCCTCGGGGATGACGTCGCCGAGCGAGGCGGCGTCGTCGTCGGTGCCCAGGGGCGCGTCGAGCGACAGGGTGCTGTACGCGGCGGAGGCGTCGAGCGTGAGCAGAACGTCCTCCTCGCTGATGTTCATCTTGGCGGCCAGCTCGGCCACGGTCGGCGACCGGCCGAGGTCCTGGCTGAGGTCGGCCACGAGCCGGTTGAGCTCGGAGCGCCGCTCCTGGTAGAGCCGGGGCACCCGGATGGCCCAGGTGCGGTCGCGGAAGTGGCGCTTGACCTCGCCGGTCATCGTCACGACCGCGTACCCGCGAAACGCGTGCCCGAGGGTCGGGTCGAAGCCGTTGACGGCCTTCATCAGGCCAACATACGCGGCCTGGAGGAGATCTTCCAAAGGTTCGCCGCGGTAGCGGTAGCGCCGGGCGATCTCCATGGCGAGCGGCCGGTGCATCTCGACGATGCGCTCGCGCAGGCGTTCCCTGTGGCTGTCGGGCGTCTCTTCCCTGACCATCTCGGCCAGGAGTTCTTCCGCGGTCATCTCCTCGAGGACGTATTCCTGCACAGCCATCGCTGCTCCTCATATGGGTCGCAGGGCGGCCTTCCACGCATGGAAAAAAGCCCATGCAGAGGCACGCCTCGCTCTACTCTCGAGACCGAAGCCCTCTGCTGGACTTCGGCTCCAGTATCCCCCATGCGGCGGGAAGTATTCCCCGATCGCGTGGTGACAGTAGGGTTGCTCCGTGACAATGCCGGAGAACGGCGAGGAGCCAGTGGCGGCCCTCAGCCTGACGTCGTCGACCGTGGACGAGATCACCGTGGTCAGGGTCGATGGCGTGCTCGACGCCACGACACGGGCCCAGTTCGCCGACTATCTCGCGATGGCGGGCTCGGACCTGATCCTGGATCTGGCCGGGGTGACGTTCATGGATTCGCGCGCCCTCGGGCTGATCGTCCACCATTGGCAGACGAGCCTGGCGGCGGGCGCCAAGTTCGCCCTGATCGGGGTCGAATACTCCAAGTCCAAGGTGATGTGGATCACCGGCCTGGCTCAGCGCCTGCCGCTCTACGACACGCTGGAGGATGCGCTGTCCGCCATCAAGTGACCGGCCGGCGAGCGACCGGCCGGCCCGTCAGCGCCGCGCCGATTTGCGCTGGTGCTCGTCGACCAGGAGCCTGGCCAGGTCGGCCACCTTGACCTGGTGGTGCTGGGAGATCCTGCGCAGTTCCTCGAAGGCGGCCTCGGCGGTGCAGCCGCTGGTCTGCATGATGATGCCCTTGGCCTGGTCGATCACCGAGCGGCCGGCCAGGGCCTCCTGGAGCTGCGCGTGGTCGGTGCGCACCTCCTCGAACTCCCAGATGTTCGCCATCGCCACGCCGACCTGCTCGGTCAGCATGTCGGCGAGCGAGCCCGCGCCCTGCGGGGAGAAGGCGCCGGGCCGTACGGAGTACAGGCCCACGACGAGCAGGTCGGGCGGCGCCTCGATGGGGACGACGAGCACCGAGCGCACGCCCCAGCGGGTGGCCAGCGCGTCGTAGCGGGGCCAGCGGGTCTCCTTGAGCACGTCGGTGACCGTGGCACGGCCGCCGCTCTGCCGCGCCTCGATGGAGGGGCCTTCCCCGAGCTCGCGCTCGCCCTCGACGAGCATGATGAGCTCGCTGTGGGAGCCCGAGACGGTGACCCGGTGGTCGCGCCAGTGCTCGGCGGAGGCGCCTGAGCAGTTGGGGACGCCGGTGGCCAGCGCTGTGGTCAGGCCGCGCAGTACGCTTTCTGTTGAGGTGTCCTCCCCCAGCCGGCCCAGTGCGGCGAGGTCTCGGGCGAGTCCAGGGGTGATCATCGCGGTCGATTCCATAGCAACAAGCTTCTACCCCTTATGGCTAGCATTATCCCGAGTGGCGTAGCGTCAGACCATGACCATGCCGGACCTCGAACACGCGCTTGACGCGCTGAGCGGGCGCGTCACCTCGTTGCGTGAGGCGAGGGCCGCCTACCCCGCCGACCTGGCGCCCACGCTGGACGCCGCGCTCGCCGAGCTCGACACCGCCGCCGAGCTGCTGGCCGAGGCCCGCGAGGAGCTGCGCAAGGCTCCCAAGCGGGCCGGCGGCCGCAAGGACGGCGGTCAGCGGGAGCTGAAGCTGCTGCGCCAGGTCCTGCGGGCCTTCCCCGTGCCCGTCATCGTGCTCGACGGTGGCGGCGTGGTGCGGCGGATCAACCCCGAGACCTCCCGCGTGCTGGGCAGCCCCGACGGCTACCTGGTGGGGCGCTCGTTCCCGCTGCTGGTGGACGTGTCGCGGCGGGCGGCGTTCCGCTCGCACCTGACGTCGGTGCTGCAGACCGGGCAGCCGGCGGCGTTCGAGACGCGGCTGGCGCACCAGGGGCGCACGCACACCGTCCAGCTCGCGCTGACCAGGCTGACGATGCCGGGCGAGCCGCAGCAGATGGTGGCGGCGGTGGCGCTGCCGACCGAGGTGCAGCTCCCCGAGCCGGGCGCGCGCCGGCCCGAGCAGAGCGACGGCGCGCTGCTGGTGGCCGCGGCCCGGCGGCAGGACCTGCTGACGCGCATGGGCAGGCTGCTGCTTGACGAGGAGGCGCTGCTGCGCCCCGTCGCGCTGCAGCGGGCCTCGCGGCTGCTGGCGGCGGAGTGGGCCGACTGGGTGATCGCCGACGTGGTCCGCGACGGGGCGCTGCGCCGCTCGGTCGTCATGGCGCCCAAGAACCACCCGCTGGGCGAGCTCGTCCGGCAGGTCGAGTCCGCCGACCCGTCGGCCGGCCAGCTCGTGCTGCAGGTGCTGGAGCGCGGCTCCGGCATGGTGCTGGAGATGGTCGACGACGACACGCTGCTCGGCTTCTGCGCCGACGGGCCGCTGCTGACCACCATGGGCGCCGGCTCGGTGCTGTGCGTGCCGCTGGGCCGCGCGGACGGGGTGCTGACGCTCGTACGGGCGCACGACAGGCCGCCGTTCGCGCTGGCGGACCTGGCCGTGCTGCAGGAGGTGGGGTTGCAGATCGGGCTGGCCGTACGCGCCCAGAGCAGCTTCCAGAGCCGCTCGCGGGCCGCCGACGCCCTGTCGGCCAGCGTCGCCCCGCGCAACCTGCCCGACGTGCCCGGCTACGAGGCCGCGGCCGTCTACCACCCCGGCTCGTCGGTGGGCGCCGAGTTCTACGACGTGTTCCCCGTCTCGGGCGGCTGGGGCTTCGCGCTGGGCGGGGCCGCGGGCAAGGGCGAGGAGGCGGCCTCGGTCAGCGCCATGGTGCGCGGCGGGCTGCGCGTGCTGAGCGTCTGGGAGACCGATCCCGACCTGGTGATGCGCAAGGTCAACCAGGCCCTGGTGAGGCAGGGCACGGGCATGTTCGTGATGGCCGTGGCCGGGTTCGTGAAGGGGCGGGAGATCCGGCTGTCGTCGGCCGGGCACCATCCGGCCGTGACGCTGCAGCCCGACGGCGGCGTGCGCTTCGCGGCGGGCGGCGGCGTGCCGCTGGGCATCTCGCCCGAGGCGGAGACCGGGGTGCAGACGCTGACGATCGCCCCCGGCGAGACGCTGCTGCTGTACTCGGAGGGGCTGATCTCCTCCAGGAACGAGCACGGCGAGCCGTACGGGGAGGAGCGGCTGGCCGACGTGCTCAGCCGGTGCGCCGGCCAGGCGCCGTCCACCGTGGTCAAGGCGGTGGAGGCGGACCGGCACACGTTCTCCGGCGGCCAGGTTTGGGACGAGATCGTGGTCTTCGCGCTGCGAGGTGTCTGATCTGCGGGGGTTTGCGATCGACGAAAATCTGGGTATGGTCGGAGAAGTAGAACGACGTGCCTAAGACGCAGGCACACCTTTAAGGCTTTCCACGCTGAGGTGTGCCATGAATATCGCGATCGTCGCTTCCGCAAACGGTAACCAGCGCCACCGGATCATGTCCGTAGCACGTGAGCTGGGGCGCGAGCATCACGTCACCATCTACTCCCGCCGTGACAACACCGATGGCAAGCCCAAGACGCGGGTGGCCCCGGGTGTCACGCTGGAGCACATCGACGTGGGCCCGGCCAAGGAGCTCACGAGTGACGACGTGGTGCCCTACCTCAACGAGGTCGGCAACCAGTTGATGAAGCGGTGGAGCCAGGATCGTCCCGACGTGATCCACGCGCACTCGTGGACCGGCGGGCTGGTGGCGGTGGCCGGCGCCAAGGGGCTCGGCGTACCCGTCACGCAGACGTTCCACACGGTCGACACCACCCACATGGAGCTGGAGCGGGCACTCGGCCGCCGGGCCAACGCGGTCATCGCGGGCTCGGGCGACGAGGAGTCGGCACTGATCAGGCTGGGCGTGCCGCGCGGCAACATCGCCGTGGTGCCGTACGGCGTGGACACCGAGCGCTTCCAGCGGCGGGGCGCGGTCGCCACGCGCGGCAGCCGCAAGCGCCTCGTGCACGTGGGCCCCCTGTCCATCGAACGCGGCGCGCACACCATCGTGCGGGCGCTGCCGGGGCTCGGCGACGTCGAGCTCGTCATCGCGGGCGGGCCCGAGCCGGAGGACCTCGACCAGGACCGTGACGCGCGCCGCCTGCGCGCGCTGGCGGAGCAGCTCGGCGTGTCCGACCGGGTGACGCTGCTCGGCCAGGTGAAGCGGGCCGCCGTGCCGAAGCTGATGCGCAGCGCGGACGCCGTGGTGTCGGTGCCGCGCGAGGCCGTGACGGGCATCGTGGCGCTGGAGGCGATGGCCTGCGGCGTGCCGGTGATCGCCTCGGCCGTGGGCGCGCACCTCGACTCCATCATCGACGGCGTCACCGGCCTGCTGGTGCCGCCGGACCGGCCCGCCCGCACCGCGCGGCTGGCCCGCGAGCTACTCTACGACCCCACCCTGCGCACCGCGCTGGGCTACGCGGGCGCCGACCGGGCCCGCTCGCGTTACTCGTGGGAGCGGGTGAGCCAGGAGCTCGTACGCGTCTACGAGGCGGCCTGCGCCTGACCCCTTCGGCACTCACTCCGGCAGGTGGCGGTGGCCACCTGCCGGAGCCGTTTCCAGACCGTCCCCCGTGTGGGATCGTGCGCGCATGGACCTCCAAGACGCGCAGGCGCTGGCCCGTGCCATCCAGAAGCTCTTCAACGACGCCCACAAGGTCATCGACGACTCGCAGCCGGTCTCCGAGCTGGCGGCCAGGGTGACGGAGCACCTGTCCTGCGCGCTCAGGGACCTGGTGTGCGTCACGCAGTCCTTCCAGAACTGGGAGCACGCCAGCCTCCAGCGCGGCGTGGACGCGTACCTGGAGACCAGGGGGGAGCCCGCCTGGTACGGCGTGTCGGGGCAGGGCCGGTCGCACAGCGACACCATCGACATCCTGACCATGTCCAGGCGCGGCTTCGAGCACTTCGAGATCGGCGCCGTCGACTACGCCACCACCGCGACCGGCCCGGACCAGACGATCGACGTCGTGACGTTCGGCCTGGTCGAGACGTTCGCGCCGGACGGCGCGCCCATCCTGATCGGCATGCGCGGGCCGGCCGAGATGTTCCGCAGGGAGGGCTGCCGGGTCGAGGTGATCGCCGCGTCGCGGGCGAGCGCCACGGCCGCGCGGGAGGAGATCGAGCGGCTGATGCGCCGGCACGACGTGATGCGCGGCCAGATCCTCACGTTCGGCGTCTCGGAGCACCGGGGCAACAGCCTGGTGACGTTCCTGCCGCGCCCGGCGCTCGGCCCTGACGAGGTGATCCTGCCCGAGGGCGTCCTGGAGACGGTGGAGCGGCACGTGGCGGGCATCGGCCGGCACGCGCGGGCGCTGCTGGCCCGTGGCCGGCACCTCAAGCGCGGCCTGCTGCTGCACGGCCCGCCCGGCACCGGCAAGACCCACACGGTGCGCTACCTGATGGGCCGCATGCCGGGCGTGACGGTGGTGGTCATGGCCGGCACGGCCCTGCGCGCCGTCTCCGACGCCGCGGCCCTGGCCAGGCGCCTGCAGCCGGCCATCGTGGTGGTCGAGGACGTCGACCTGATCGCGCACGAGCGCCGCTTCTCGGAGGAGGGCAGCCCGCTGCTGTTCACGCTGTTCGACGCGATGGACGGCATCGGCGCCGACGCCGACGTCACGTTCGTGCTCACCACGAACCGCGCCGACCTCCTGGAGGAGGCCCTCGCCGGCCGCCCCGGCCGGGTGGACCTGGCCGTGGAGGTGCCCAGGCCCGACCCGGTCCGCCGGGCCGCGCTGCTGCGCCTGTACGGCGCCGGCCACCTGGCCGAGCCGGACCTGGAGCGGCTGGTGACCAGGACCGAGGGCATGACCGCGTCGTTCTTCAAGGAGCTGCTGCGCCGCGCGGTGCTGGAGTCGCTGCGCGAGGACCCCGCCCCGGACCGGCCCGGCATGGCCCACCTGACCGTCGCGCTGGAGGAGATGCTGCACGGCCACGAGGCCCTCACCCGCTCGCTGCTCGGCGCCCCGCGGCCCGCTCCCCGCCCCGTGCCCAGAGTGACGGATGGGACAGAAGGGTTGTTATCCGAGTGAGATCTTTGCTTCGATGGACCGCATGCCTACACGCAGCCCGATCGTGGCGGCGGTGGCGCTCGCCGGCGTCGCCGTCCTCCCCCAGACCGCGCACGCGCAGCCCTCTTCGGGTTGGGGCCGCCCCGTCCTGGTGGAGAACTTCAACGGCTCCGCCATCGACACGAACCGCTGGATGATCTACCACTCCCCTCAGGCCACGCGTAACCCGCGCACGGGCAGGGCCGCCTCGGTCTCCGGCGGCGTGCTGCGGCTCAAGGGCGGCCTGTACGGCGGCAAGGACCTGTCGGGCGGCGTGGCGACCAGGCTCGCCCAGGAGTACGGCCGGTGGGAGGTCAGGTTCAAGGCGGAGGCAGGGGCCGGGTACACGCCGGTGGCGCTGCTCTGGCCGGCCTCCCAGGACGAGGCGTACGCCGAGGTCAACTTCGCCGAGATCGTCGACCCCGGGCGGCAGGGCGGCGGGATCTTCGTGCACAGCGGGCAGGGCCGCGCCAGGAAGGTGCTGCGGGGCGACTTCACGCGCTGGCACACGGTGGCGGTGGACTGGCTGCCGGGGCGGCTGACGTTCTGGGTGGACGGGAGGAAGGTCTGGGACTATCGGGGGGCGCACGTGCCGGAGGGGCGGCGGATGGGGCTCGCGCTGCAGAACGACGTGGTGTGCGAGCCGCGCTGCCGCGACTCCTCCACGCCTGACACCGTCTCGATGTACGTGGACTGGGTGAAGGTCTACAAGGCTCGTTGAGGCAGGACGCCCGGCATCGCGGCGTCCTCCCGGTCCGGGTGCCCCGGCGACACGGCGGCCCCGCTCGCCGATCCAGCGGTGTTGCCGGCGGCCGGCGCGGGCCGGGGTTCAGGCCGATGAGTTTCTGTCGGCTCCCTGGTCTAGATTGACGACCGACGAGAAGGAGCGACCCCATGACCGAGCCCAAGACCCACACCCTCGAGGTGCCCGGCGCCACCATCGCCTACGACGTGCGCGAGGCCGGGGGCAGCGGCGAGCCGCCCCTGCTGATGATCGGCTCGCCGATGGACGCCACCGGCTTCACCACCCTGGCCGGCCTCTTCCAGGACCGCACGGTCGTGACGTACGACCCGCGCGGCGTCTCCCGCAGCAGGCGGACCGACGGCCTGACCGAGTCCACGCCCGAGCTGCACGCCGACGACCTGCACCGGCTGATCGACGCGATCGGCGGCGGCCCGGTCGACGTCTTCGCCAGCAGCGGGGGCGCGGTGAACGCGCTGGCGCTGGTGGCGCGGCATCCCGAGCAGGTGCGCACGCTGGTGGCGCACGAGCCGCCGGTCGCCAAGGTGCTGCCGGACCGGGAGCGGGTGATGGCCGCGATCAGGCACATGCGGGAGACGTACGAGCGGGAGGGCTTCGGGCCGGCGATGGCGATGTTCATCTCGGTGACGGCGCACCGCGGCGAGTTCCCGGCCGATCCGAAGGAGCTGCCGGTGCAGGATCCGGCCATGATGGGCATGCCGACGCAGGACGACGGGTCGCGCGACGACCCGCTGCTGGGGCAGAACCTCATCACCTGCACGCACTACGAGCCCGACTTCGAGGCGCTGCGGGCCGCCTCGACCCGCGTCGTGGTGGGGGTCGGCGCCGAGTCGGAGGGGGAGATGGCCCATCGCGGGGGCGAGGGGGTGGCCGAGGGGCTCGGTGCGAAGCCCGTGACGTTCCCCAGCAACCACGGGGGTTTCATGGGCGACGAGTTCGGCATGCCCGGCCAGCCCGAGGCCTTCGCCGTCACGTTGAGGCAGGTCCTGACCGCGTGACAGCCCGGCCGCCCGCGAGCCTCATGAGCGGCGTACGGCCCGGCCGCCCGCGAGCCTCACGTGACCGCCGGGCCGATCGCCGGTCGCGCGGGCGCGTAACGGGGCCGCCGGCGAGCCTCAGGGACGGGTGACGGCCGGGCCGCCCGGAGCGTCGGGGGCGCGTAGCCGGGCGGCCTTCAGCCCCATGTGCACGGCGAGCCGGTCGTCGCCGTCCGACAGGTCGCGGTGGATGAGGCGCTCGGCCTTGCCCAGCCGGTAGTAGAGCGTCTGCCGGTGGATGCCGAGCTCGGCCGCCGTCCTCTGCGCGTGGCCGCCCCGGTCGAGGTAGACCTCCACGGTCTGGGCCAGCTCGGTGTCCAGCGCCGCGGTCTCGCCTGCCAGCTCGCGCAGGTCCGCCTGGCCCAGCCGGGCCAGCAGGCGGTGCACGCCCAGGTCCTCCCAGCGGGCGATGGGCGCGTGGCGGGGGAAGTGCTCGGCGATGCGCAGCGCCTGGCGGGCCTCGCGCCAGCTCAGCCAGGCGTCGGCCGGGTCGGCGCGGGGGGCGCCGATGCCGGCCGCGGTGCCGTACGCGCTCTGCAGGGTCTGCGCCACCTCGGCCGCCAGGTGGGCGGGGGCGAGCAGGGCGACAGGGGAGCCGGCGCGGGCCAGGACGCCGCGCGGGAGCGTCCAGAGGGCCGCCACGCGCTCCTGCGACTCGCGTACGGCGATGGCCGCGACCGGGCCCGGCACCTCGATGGAGACGCCGGCCCGCTCCTCGGGGTCGGCGGAGAGCAGGGCGCGCAGGCCGTGCCCGAGGTCCTGGCGGCTCCTGGCCTCCTGGGCGAGCGCGGCGGCGGCCCTGGCGACGAGCGGCGCGGCGGCGCGCAGGGTCTCGTCGGTCAGCTCGCCGGAGTCGAGCAGCCACAGGTAGCCGTAGGTGACGTCGGCGTGGCGCAGCGGCCAGCAGACTCTGGCCAGCACCTTGAGCTCGGCGTCGGCGGGGATCCTGACCGGCCCGCCGGCCCTGGCGATGCCGTAGCGTTCGAAGTACTCGCGCACCTCCCCTGTGGCGCGCCGGCGCAGGATCGACTCCTGGCGGACCGTGTCGATGTCGCCGTGCTGCGCCCCGTACGCCAGCAGCCGGAACGAACGGTCCTCCAGCGTCGCGGACGCGCCCAGCCGGGCGGCGATCTCGTCGACGATCTCTTGTAGGTCAGCCGAGTTGTGCATTTGTACGACAGCCTGCCACAAGCGGCGTTACGCCCGTCGATGGCCCCCTCTGAGCTGCGGTTTCTAGACTGAACGCATGCTGGGTCAACTGCTGCTCGCCGCTTCCAGAAGCGGCGTCGTACGCCGCTCCGTGTCAGGCTTCCCGCTCACGAAGAAGGTCGTGCAGCGGTTCGTCGCGGGCGAGGGCGTCCAGGAGGCCCGCGCCGCGATCGAACGGCTGCGCGACGCGAACCTCGCCGTCACCGTGGACCACCTCGGCGAGGAGACGCTCGACGCGCGGGCCGCCGAGGACACCGCGAACGCCTACATCACGCTGCTGCAGGCCGTCGAGCCGCTCCGCCTCGGCGCCCGGGGCGAGGTGTCGGTGAAGCTGTCGGCCGTCGGCCAGCGGCTCGACGAGTCGATGGCGCTGGAGCACGCCCGCGAGATCTGCGCCGCCGCGGCCGCCAGCGGCTCGACCGTCACGCTCGACATGGAGGACCACACCACGGTCGACTCCACGCTGTCGATCCTGCGCAAGCTGCGCGAGGACTACCCGGCGACGGGCGTGGCGATCCAGGCGTACCTGTTCCGCAGTGAGCAGGACTGCCGCGACCTGTCCTCGGAGGGCTCCCGCGTGCGCCTGGTCAAGGGCGCCTACCGCGAGCCCGCGTCGGTGGCCCACCAGGGCAAGACGGACGTGGACAAGGCGTACGTGCGATGCCTGCGGATCCTCATGGCGGGGAAGGGGTACCCCATGGTGGCGACGCACGACGACCGCATGATCGCGATCACCGAGCTGCTCGCCGACCGCTTCGGCAGGACGATCGGCGACCACGAGTTCCAGATGCTCTACGGAATCAGGACTGACCGGCAGGAGGCCCTGGCGGGAGCCGGTCACACGGTCCGCGTGTACGTCCCCTACGGCGACGACTGGTACGGCTACTTCATGCGCCGCCTCGCGGAGCGCCCGGCCAACGTCGCCTTCTTCCTTCGTGCCCTTGGGGGTAAGTAAATGGATGCCATCAGCAACGTCCCGGCGCCGGCGAACGAGCGCGTGCTCGGCTACGCGCCCGGCAGCGCCGAGCGGGAGACGCTGGCGGGCCGCATCAAGGAGCTGGCCGGAGCGTCGCTCGACCTGACCATGACCATCGGCGGCGAGCAGCGGCTCGGCGGCGGCGCCCCCATCGACGTGGTGCAGCCGCACAACCATGCCTCCGTCCTGGGCCGTACCAACGACGCTACGGCCCAGGACGTGCAGGACGCCATCGGTGCGGCGCTGAAGGCGGCGCCGGCGTGGCGGTCGCTGTCGTTCGACGAGCGTGCGGCGATCTTCCTCAAGGCGGCGGACCTGCTGGCGGGCCCGTGGCGGGCGACGCTGAACGCGGCGACCGTCCTCGGGCAGTCGAAGTCGGCGCAGCAGGCGGAGATCGACGCGGCCTGCGAGCTGATCGACTTCCTGCGCTTCAACGTGGCCTACGCCCGTCAGCTCTACGCCGACCAGCCGATCTCCTCGCCGGGCGTGTGGAACCGGATGGAGTACCGGCCGCTCGAGGGCTTCGTGCTGGCGATCACGCCGTTCAACTTCACCGCGATCGCCGGCAACCTGCCGACCTCGGCCGCGCTGATGGGCAACGTCGTCGTCTGGAAGCCGTCCCCGACGCAGCAGTTCGCCGCGCACTTCACGATGCGGCTGCTGGAGGAGGCGGGGCTGCCGCCGGGCGTGATCAACCTGGTGACGGGCAACGGGCAGGCCGTGTCGGAGGTGGCGCTGGGGCACCCGGCGCTCGCGGGCATCCACTTCACCGGCTCGACCGCGACGTTCCAGCACCTGTGGCGCACGATCGGCGAGAACATCTCCTCCTACCACGCCTACCCGCGCCTGGTCGGGGAGACCGGCGGCAAGGACTTCGTGCTCGCGCACCCCTCCGCCGACCCTGCCGTGCTGACGACGGCGCTGGTCAGGGGCGCGTTCGAGTACCAGGGGCAGAAGTGCTCGGCGGCGTCGCGGGCGTACGTGCCGCGCTCGGTGTGGAGCCGCATGCGTGACGACTTCGTCGCCACCGCCGAGTCTCTGACGGTGGGCGACGTGGCGGCGGACCTGTCGACGTTCATGGGCGCGGTCATCGACGAGCGGGCGTTCGCCAAGCACAAGGAGGCGATCGACCGGGCACGCGCGGCCTCGAACATCGAGGTGCTCACCGGCTCCTACGACGACTCCGTCGGCTACTTCGTCAAGCCGACCGTGCTGGAGTGCGCGGACCCGGCCGACGAGATCTTCGTCAAGGAGTACTTCGGGCCGATCCTCGGCGTGCACGTCTACGAGGACCGCGACTACGACCGGGTCGTGGAGCAGATGGAGGGCGTCGCCCCGTACGCGCTGACCGGGTCGATCATCGCCCAGGACCGCTACGCCATCGCCACGGCCGCCGAGCGGCTGCGCTTCGCGGCGGGCAACTTCTACGTCAACGACAAGCCGACGGGCGCCGTCGTGGGCCAGCAGCCGTTCGGCGGCGGGCGCGCGTCCGGCACCAACGACAAGGCCGGCTCGATCTTCAACCTGACGCGGTGGGTGAGCGCCCGCGCGATCAAGGAGACGTTCGTGCCGCCGACCGACCACCGTTACCCGCACATGGGCTGAGCGCCAAGGGCGATGGACACTCGGGCCGGGGCATCCCGGCCGGGCGTCCCCCGCCGGGCGGCCCGGCGAGCCGGACGATGGCTCGAAGGCGGCGTGTCGGCGGACCGGAGTCACTCAGCGCAGGACGGCCGTCAGCAGGTCGGCTCCCAGCGCCGTCAGGTCGGGGACGTTGACGGTGTAGCGGACGTAACGACCGTGCCGCCGGGCCGTGAGCAGGCCCGCGCGGCGCAGCACGGCGAGGTGGCGGGAGACCTCCGGGGGTGAGAGCTCCCAGGCGTGGGCCAGCTCACCGGTGGTGTGCGGGCCGCGGGCCAGGGTGCGCAGCAGCCGCAGCCGTACCGGGTGCGCGAGTGCCTCCAGCCGCCGCGTGACCGTCTCCAGCGACACCGGCTCCGACGGGCCCGCCTCGGCCACGGGGTACTGCACCACCGGCTGCCACCCGGGGGCGTGGAGCACCACCAGGTGCGGGCGGCCGAAGACGCTGGGCAGGAAGGTGACCCCGTTGCCGTGGGCGGCGGTCGCGTTGTCCTGCAGCTTGTCCACGATGATGCGGTCGCCGTCCGGCGCCAGGGTGAGGGCGCCGGAGACCGACGCGAGTGCCGCCCCGGCGCCCTGGCGCTTGAGCAGGTCGTTCTTCAGGCGCAGGTCGGTGGCGAGTCGCATGGCGACGCCCGTCCAGGCGGCGTCGAAGAAGGCCTCGGCGCACTGTTCGAGGGTCTGCCGCACCCGCGCCCGCACGGCTGCGGGGTCGGCGAGCAGCCGTTCGGCGAAGGCCTCCTGGAGCGCGCCGCGGGCCTGGGCCAGGTTGAGGGCCCGCTCGCGCGCCGTCGCGTCGGCGAGCGGCGACGGCCCGGCGAAGCTGACCCGGTTGCTGCCGCACGTGGTGATGAGCGCGGCGCTCACGTAGGACTCGTCGTCGATCCGGTCCACATCGTCCAGCTCCTCGGCGAGGGTCGGCCGGGGACGCGCGGGGACCAGGAAGTCGGCCCGTGAGGAACGCCAGAGGAACTCCGCCTCCCTGAGCCGCTCGGCCAGCTCCGGCCGCAGCCCGGCCCAGACGTCCCCGGCCCAGCCGGCGAACTGCGGGTGATGCCCGGGTTCGGCCAGCACGTGCAGCATCGCGGTCAGCTCGGCCAGCGGGGAGACGGCGAACCGCAGCCGCCCGGACGGCGGGCCGCCGATGTCGATCCTCAACGTCATCCCCTCATCATCGCGGGCCGGACGGCCGGCGACCGCCTCGATTGACGGTGTCCGTCAACCGGCGCAGCCCGCCTGGCGGCCGGCCGCATCGTTGACGCCATGGCAACCACCACCAAGATCCGGCCGCGCGCCCTCGTCCGTGCCTCCGGAGGGCCACGGTATGCCGTCGCCCTGGCCGTGGACGCGCTCGGCACCGGCCTGCTGCGGCCCTTCCTGCTGCTCTACGGGGTGATGGTGCTGCAGCTGTCGGCGCCGGTCACCGGCATCGCCATGACGGCCGGCGTCGTCGCGGGCCTGGCGTGCATGCCCGCGGCCGGCCGGTGGCTTGACCGGGGCGCACGCAGCACGGTCGTGGCGGCCTCGATGCTGGTGCGGGTGGCGGGCGTGGCGCTGCTGCTGGCCGCCCCGGCGGGGCACGTCTGGCTGTTCGCGACGGCGGCGCTCTTCCTCGGCATCGGCAACCAGGCCTGGCCGGCCGCCCACGCGGCTCTCGTGGCCACGCTCGCCCATGGCCGCGAGCGTGACGCCGCTCTGGCGGCAGGCCGCGCCCTGCGCAACGCCGGCCTGGGGGCGGGCGCCCTGCTCGCGACCGCGTGCCTGGCGGGCGGCGCCACCGCCTTGCAGGCGCTGGCGGCCGTCACCGGGCTCGCCTATCTCGCCGCGGCGGCCCTGGCCTGGTCGGTCCGCCTGCGCACGCATCCGGCCGCCGCTCCGGTCACGGGCGGGACCGGCGGGCCCGCGCCCCGGATGCGCGCGCTGCTGGCCGCCAACGTGATCTACGTCTTCTGCCTCAACGTCCCGGAGATCGCGCTGCCTGTGATCCTGGTGACGCAGTTGCACGCTTCCCCGGTGTGGCCGGCGGCCGTCTTCGTGGCGAACACGGTGCTGGTGGTCACCTTGCAGGTTCCGGTCACCGTCCTGATGTCCCGCTTCTCCCGGCGCGCCGTGCTGGCTCTGGCCGGCGTGGTGCTCACCGCGTCCTACCTCGGCTTCCTCGCGGCCACCTCGCTGGGGCCCGGCTGGGCCGCGCCGGCCGTCACCGCGATCTCCGTGGTCTGCACCATCGGTGAGATCATCTACGCCGGCAGCGCCACCGCGCTCGTCACCGCCCTCGCCCCGGCCCATCTCCTGGGACGTGCCCTCGCCCGTTTCCAGCTGTCCACGGGCTTCGGGCTCGCCGTCTCCCCGGCGGTCATCACCGCTCTCGCCTCCCACGGCTCGGCCGCCCTCTGGGGCGGCCTCTCCGCCGCGACGCTGCTGTCCGCCTCCGCCGTCGCCGCCGAGAAGGATCAGGGACGCCGCCGGGCGCGAGCAGGCTCGTGAGGGGAGCGCCCCTGCCGGCGGCCGCTGCGCTCGCCTTCGCCGGGCAGGTCACGGGCGTGGGCGTGGGCGCGGGCGTCGAGGGCGGCCGCATGGACGTGGAGGCCGCGCCCGTCGTCATCCTCGGCGGCCCCATGGCGTAATCTGCAATATTCGTGTCGTTGACGCCACGCGGGCGGCGCGACCAGCATGAGGAACATGCAGCGACGGGTCCTGATCGTCGTCTTCCCCGGGTTCCAGCTCCTCGACATGGCCGGTCCGGCCGACGTGTTCGGGACGGCGAGCCTGTTCGCGCCCGGCGGCGGCTACGTGGTGGAGGTGGCGGCGCCGGGCGGTGGCGCCGTGCCCGCGGGGAACGGCGTCACGGTCATGGCGGGAGCGCTCGGCGACGTCGCGGGGCCGGTGGACACGCTGCTGGTGGCGGGCGGGCTGAGCGTGCCCGGGCACGTCGAGGACCGGGAGCTGATCGGCGACATCGTGCGGCTGGCCGCCGGCGCGCGCCGGGTGGCCTCGGTCTGCAACGGCGCGTTCCTGCTGGCGGAGGCCGGGCTGCTGGACCACCGGCGGGTCACCACGCACTGGCTGTCCGCCAGCGAGCTCGGCAGCCGGTACGCCGCCGTCGAGGTGGACCCCGACCCGCTCTACATCGAGGACGGCGACGTCTGGACCTCGGCCGGCGTGCTGTCGGGCGTGGACCTGGCTCTGGCGCTGGTCGCCAGGGACCACGGCCACGCGCTCGCCGGCGACGTCGCCCGCGGCCTCGTGGTGTACCTGCACCGGCCGGGCGGGCAGAGCCAGTTCAGCACCCCGATGCGGGCCATGACGCCGCGCAGCGAGCCGCTCAGGGAGCTGCAGGCCTACATCGACGCCAACCCGGGCGCCGACCTCAGCGTGCCCGCGCTGGCGGCGCGCGCCGGGATGAGCGAGCGTCACTTCTCCCGAGTCTTCACCGAGCAGACCGGCCTGTCACCGGGACGGTACGTCGAGCGCAGCCGGGCCGACATCGCCAGGCGGCTGCTGGAGGTGACCGGTCTCCCGCTGGCGGCGGTGGCCAGGCAGGCGGGTCTCGGCACGCAGGAGACGCTCTACCGGGTCTTCCGCCGCCACTGGCGGATCTCGCCCGGCGACCATCGCAGACGATTCCACGCTCAGGAAAGGCCAGGCCCATGAACGTAGCCATCCCGCTCTATCCCCGGTTCACCGCGCTCGACGCGGTGGGGCCGTACACGGTGCTGGCCTTCTCGCCGGGCTGCACGGTCACGTTCGTGGCCGACCGGCCGGGGCCGGTCCCCGACGACCACGGCACACTCACGATCAACGCCACCGCCTCGTACGCCGACCTGCCCGCGCCGGACGTGATCGTCGTCCCGGGCGGCAGCGGCACCTTCGACGCGCTGTCCGACGAGGCCCTGGTGGGGTGGATCAGGCAGGCGCACGAGCACACGCGGTGGACGACCTCCGTGTGCAGCGGCTCGCTGCTGCTCGGCGCCGCGGGGGTGCTGGAGGGGGTGCCGGCGACCTCGCACTGGTCGGTGCTCGGCGAGCTCGCGAAGTACGGGGCCGAGCCGGTGAGCGAGCGCGTGGTCACCGCGGGCAGGATCGTGACGGGGGCGGGGGTCTCGGCGGGCATCGACATGGCGCTGACCCTGCTGGGGCAGGCGCGCGACGAGGAGACGGCGCGCAGCGTGCAGCTCCTGATCGAGTACGACCCGCAGCCGCCGTTCGACGGCGGCTCGGCGAAGACGGCCTCGCGGGCCATGATGGAGCGCGCCCTGAACCTGCTCCCGCTCCCCTGACCCGCCCGCTCCCGCGTGGAGCGGGCGCCCCCGTCCCTCCAGCCCGGGACGAGGGCGCCGCCCCTCCGGTCCTGCGCCGTTCCAGGCCGGCACCCGTGGCCCGGCCCCCAGGTCATCCGCCGTCTCCGGTGCCCACGGGCAGGACGTCGAAGTGCACCACGACGTGCCCGGTCCCGTCGCGGTCGCCGCTCTCCGACAGCGCGCGGTACCGCTCCAGCACCTCGAACACCTGGTCCCGCATGAGCGCCGTCTCCTCCGGGGTGAGCCGCAGGGAGCGCCGCCCGTACGCGCCGGCCTGCACCCACTCCTCCGGCGCCGTGGCCGACTCCTCGCGCCAGCGGGCCAGCTCCGCGCCGCGCGTGCGCACCAGGTCGTCGAGCAGGTAGTCGAGCGCGCCCGCCACCTCGGGGTCGGCGGGGCGCGCCTCGCCGTAGGAGAAGCCGCCGGGCGTGACGCGCCAGTACTTCTCCTTGCCGCGGCCCATCCCGGCCACCACCTCGATCATGCCGTGCTTGGCCAGCTCCCTCAGGTGGTAGCTGGTGGCGCCGGTGTTCTGGCCGAGCCGGGCGGCCAGGCCGGTGGCCGTCGAGGGGCCGTGCTCCTCGATGAGCTGGTAGATGCGCAGGCGCAACGGGTGGGCGAACGACTTCAGCGCGTTCGCGCCGAGAGTACGGCCGGAGAAGCTCTTGATCTGCATGACTGTGCAAGCCTATCTTTGCAAAGAAACCTGTGCACACTTTTCCTTACACATTATCGGAGCGAGCCGTGGCACGTCTCGGGCGATCGTTCGCCTTCCTGTGGTCATCCACGGGGCTGTCCAACCTGGCGGACGGCGTACTCAAGATCGGCGCGCCCCTGCTGGCCGTGACGATGACCCGTTCCCCCACGCTGGTCTCCCTCGCGGGAGCGGCGGCCACGCTGCCGTGGCTGGTGCTGGCGCTGCACGCGGGCGCCGTCGCCGACCGGGCCGACCGCCGCCGCGTCATGGTGTGGGCGAACCTCGTCCGCGCCGCCCTCCTCGCCGCCGTCGCCGCCCTGGCCGTGCTCGGCCTGCTGAACCTCTGGCTGCTGCTGGCCGCCGTGCTGCTGGCGGGGGTGTGCGAGGTGTTCGCGGACCTGTCGGCGCAGTCCGTTCTGCCCATGACCGTCCCCGGAGGGGAGCTGACCCGGGCGAACGGCCGGGTGTCCACCGCCCAGATGATCGGCAACGACTTCGTCGGCGCCCCCGTCGCGGGGCTCCTCGTCGTGGCGCTGCCCGCGGCCGTCTTCGGCGCCCCCGCCGTCCTGTACGGCGCCGCGGGACTGCTCCTGCTGGGCATGCGCGGCTCGTACCGGCTCCCCGGCCCGCCCGAGCGCCGCCCGATGCGGGCCGACATCGCCGAGGCGCTGCGCTACCTGTGGGGCCACCGGATCCTGCGCAGCCTCGCGATCACGGCCGGCCTGCTCAACCTCGCCAACGCCGGCTACTTCGCCGTCTTCGTGCTGTGGGCGGTCGGCGACGGGTCGCGGATCGGGCTGGAGCCGGGCGAGTACGGCCTCATGACCACGGCCTTCGCCGCGGGCGCGATCTTCGGGTCGCTGCTGGCCGGCCGGGCGGCGGCGGTGTTCGGCGACCTGCGGACGCTCGTGGGCAACTGGCTGACCACCAGCGTGCTGCTCCTGGTGCCGGTGCTCGTGCCGTCGCCCTGGACGCTCTACCCGACCGCCGTGCTGTGGGGCGTGGTCGGCGCCGCGGGGAACGTCCTGGTGATCTCGGCCCGGCAGCGGCTGATCCCGGCCGCGCTCCTCGGGAGGGTCAATTCGGCATACCGCCTCGTCGGGATGGGCGGGATGCCGCTGGGAGCGGTCCTCGGAGGCGTCGTGGCGGAGCTCGCGGGGCTTACGGCCGCCCTCGTGGGCGCCACAGGAGTATGTTTGGTGGCAGTCGGGCTGGTGTGGCGCGCTTTGTCAGATCAATTTTCTGGGCCTCTGACCAGCGAACCTACACTTTCCGACATATCCAGATCACGTTAGGCACCCTACAGCCTGTGCTGAGGTGACATGATTATCCCCGAGCTTGAGGGGATGGTATGCGGAAGATCGGCGGACGGTACCTCCTGAATGAGGAGGCCGGTCGTGGGGGGATGGGCGTCGTCTGGCGGGCGTTCGATCAGCTCCTCCACCGTACGGTGGCGCTTAAGGAGCTGACCTTGGCCGGTGAGGCCGAGATGGTGCGCCGCCGGGTGCTGCGTGAGGCGCGGATGGCAGCCGGGCTCACGCACCCGAACATCATCACGGTCCACGACCTCATCGAGGAGGGCGGCAAGCTCTGGATCGTGATGGAGTACCTCGACGGGCTCTCGCTGCACCAGTTGCTCTCGCAGGTGGGCACGCTGCCCGCCCAGTCGGTGGCGGCCATCGGGCAGCACCTGCTCGCGGCGCTGCGCACCGCCCACCAGGCCGGCGTGCTGCACCGTGACGTCAAGCCCGCCAACGTCATGCTGACCGGCGACCGGGTGGTGCTGACCGACTTCGGCATCGCGACCGCCGAGGGCGACATCCGCATGACCACCTCCCGCCGCCTGCGCGGCACGCCCGCCTTCATGGCGCCCGAGCGCCTGCACGGCGGGCCGGCCAGCAAGGAGGCCGACATGTGGTCCTTCGGCGCCACCCTCTACAGCGCCATCGAGGGCCAGCCGCCCTACCCCGGGCAGGACGCCGCCACGGTGCTCGGCATGGCCCGCAGCGGGCCGTACCCGCCGCCCCGGCGGGCGGGGGTGATGCGGCCGCTCATCGAGGGGCTGCTGCACCACGATCCGGTGCGCAGGTACACGCCGGAGCAGACGGCGGGGTTGCTGGCGGGCATGCGCGCCAGCGCGTACCAGGCGGCCATCTGACGGCGTGACGCCCCGGGGCGGTTCCCGCGTGTCGGCGAGGGGACCGCGGCGCCCGCGTGCCTAGCGTGGGTGGGCATGGACGACCGGACGAGCCGCCACTGGACGGCCTTCAAGGGGTCGCCGTTCTTCCCGGCGACCGTGATCGTGCTGATCCTCGCCGCCGCGGCGGGGCTCTTCGCCGGGTCCTACACCTACGCCATGGCCGACCCCACCCCGCACCGCGTCCCGGTCGCGGTGGTCGGCGTCAGCCACGAGACCGTGCGCGGCAGGGCGTTCGCCGCCGGCATGGAGCAGGCGCTGAACGCCTCGCTCGCCCTGTCCTTCGAGGGCTCCTTCGAGCGGGCCAGGCAGGCGGTCGAGGAGCAGCGGGTCTTCGGCGTCGTCGCGGTGCACGGCGACCACGTCACGCTGTACGTGTCGAGCGCCTCAGGGGCGTCGGTGGCGGAGCTGCTCACCGAGGCGGCGCCGAAGGTGGCCCCGCGCGTCGGGGTGCGGCTGACCGTCCAGGACATGAAGCCGCTGCAGCGGGGCGATCCGCGCGGGCTGGCGCTGTTCTACATCACCCTCGCGGCGGTGGTCATCGGGTTCATCGGGGCCGTCCAGCTCAGCGTCAACGCCGACGCGCTGGCCGCGTGGGAGCGCATCGCGTTCACGATGGCGTACGCCGTGCTCGGCGGGCTGTCCATCGTGGCCGTCGTGGACTGGGGGCTCGGCGCGCTCGACCTGCCCCTGCTGGAGTCGTGGTTCATCCTGGCGCTGACCATGTTCGCCTCCGGGATGGTCTTCACCATGTTCAACACGCTCGTACGGCGCTGGGCGATGGTGCCCACCTGGGGGCTGATGGTGCTGCTCGGCAACCCGTCCTCGGGCGGGGCGGTGTCGTGGCCGCTGCTGCCGTCGCCGCTGGGCGCGATCGGGCGGTGGCTGCCGCCCGGGGCCTCGATCAACGCCCAGCACACCGCCGTCTACTTCGGCGGGCACCAGCGGCTGATGCCGTTCCTGGTGCTGGCCGCCTGGGCGCTGGTGTCGTGCGTCGTCTTCCTCATCTGGCGCGACCGCCATCCCCAAGGCGGCCGTCCCGCCGGGTAGCCGGGGACGCCGGCCCTCAGTCGCGCCTGGCGCGGGCCTCCGCCTCGGCGGCGTCCATGGCCGCGGCCTCCTCGGGCGTCGGCGCCGTGCCGCCGAGGTGGGCGGGCTGCCACCACACGCCCTGCGGCACCTCCGGGTACGTGCGCTGCGCCCGGTCCACCAGCTCCGACAGGCGGGCGTGCAGGTCGGCCGTGTGCTCGTCGACGTTCTCGCCGCGCTTGGGGTACATCGGCTCCCCCACCAGGATCGACAGCGGCACGTGGCGCTGCAGCAGCTTGCGCGGCCTGCCCTTGGTCCACAGCCGCTGGCTGCCCCACAGGCTCACCGGGATGATCGGGGTGCCGGTGGCCATGGCCATGCGGATCGCCCCGTTCTTGATCTCCTTGACGGTGAAGGAGCGGCTGATCGTGGCCTCGGCGAACACGCCGACGACCTCCCCCGCCTTCAGCATCCGCAGCGCCGTCGCGTACGAGCCCGCGCCCGCCCCCCGGTCCACCGGGATGTGATGCATCCCACGCATGAGCGGCCCCGAGATCCGGTGCGTGAACACGTCCTCCTTGGCCATGAAGCGCACCAGCCGCTTCGACGGCAGCGCGGCGAACCCCGCGAAGATGAAGTCGAGGTAGCTGATGTGGTTGCTCACCAGCACCGCTCCCCCGGACCGCGGCACGTGCTCGGTGCCCTCCATGTGGAAGCGGATGTCGAGCACGCGAAAGAGGGTCCGCGCGGCGGCGATCACCGGCGGGTACACGATCTCAGCCATGTGCAGAAGGTAACCTACTCAGACGGGTGTCACGGTAGTCGGGAGGCTGACCATGCCCCGCACGTTGCCGTGGGCGGTGCGCCTGATGCCGGCCGGATCGATGTCGTAACCGGGCGCGACGGCCCGCGTCAGCTCCTCCAGCGCCACCCGGCCCTCCAGCCTGGCCAGGGGGCCGCCCAGACAGTAGTGGCGGCCGGAGCCGAAGCTGATGGCCCGGCCGGTGTCGCGGGCCAGGTCGTAGACGTCGGGGCCGGGGAAGACCGTCTCGTCGCGGTTGGCCGAGCCGATCAGGAGCCACATCCTGGCGTCCTTGGGGACACGGACGCCGTACCAGTCGGTCTCGCGCGTGAGGCGGCGGGCGATGCCGTGGGCGGGCGTGTCGTAGCGCAGCGACTCCTCCACCCACTGCTCGATCGCCCCGCCGAAGGCGGCGGCGCGCTGGGCGGGGTTGCGCCACGCCCAGTACCACGCGGCGCTGAGCAGGTGCGTGGTGGTCTCCGCGCCGGCGCCGATGAGCAGGAAGAGGAACGCCACGATGTCGTCGTCGGTCAGCTCGTCGTCGGCGGTGAGCACGGAGACGAGGTCGTCGCGGAGCGCCTTCCTGCGCTCGGCCACGATCGAGCGGTAGTAGTCGCCGAGCCCGATGACGCCCTTGAGCCCGTCCTCGGCCATCCTGCCGTCCGGGTCGTACATGAGCAGGGAGCCGAAGTTCCTGCGCACGTGCGCCCGCTCGGACGGCGGCACCCCCACCAGCTCCGAGATCACGTCGAGCGGCAGCCTGGCCGCGATCTCGCGGGCGAAGTCGAACGTCCGCCGCTCGACCGCCCGTTCGATGTGCCCGCGGGCGATCTGCCTGATCATCGGCTCCAGCGCGGCGACCCGGCGCGGGGTGAAGCCGCGGGAGATGGCGGCGCGCATGCGGGTGTGCTCGGGCGGGTCCATGGCCACGAACGACAGGAACGTGCGCGCGTGCGGCCCCCACGCGCCCGGGTCCAGCATGGGGCCGTGGTCGCTGGACAGCAGCGAGCTGTCGGTGAGCGCGGCCGAGACGTCGGCGTATCTGGACAGCGCCCAGAAGCCGAGATCGGGATTGTGGTACAGCGGCGCTCGCGCACGCAGCCGCGCGTAGACGGGGTAAGGCTCGTCGTTCACCGCGGGATCGTACGGGTTGTAGACGACATCCACCCCGCCCACGCTACGACGCTTGCACGGTCGTGAAAACGGGCAGATGTTTTGACCATGAAGAAGCTCATCAACTCGGCGGACTCCGTGGTTGAAGACGCGCTGAACGGCATGGCCGCGGCCCACCCGTCGCTGCGCGTCCGCGACCGGGTGGTCTACCGGGCGCAAGGCCCCCGCCCGGGCAAGGTGGGCCTGGTCTCCGGCGGCGGCTCGGGGCACGAGCCCCTGCACGCCGGGTTCGTCGGTCACGGCATGCTGGACGCCGCCTGCCCCGGCGAGGTCTTCACCTCGCCGGTCCCCGACCAGATCATCGACGCCACGAGGGCCGTCGACGGCGGCGCCGGGGTGCTGCACATCGTCAAGAACTACACCGGCGACGTGCTCAACTTCGAGATGGCCGCCGAGCTGGTCGAGGACGTCGAGGTGGCCAGCGTGCTGGTCGACGACGACGTGGCCGTCCAGGACTCCCTCTACACGGCCGGCCGCCGCGGCACCGGCGCCACGCTGTTCGTGGAGAAGATGGCCGGGGCGCTGGCCGAGGAGGGCGCGCCGCTGGCCGAGGTCGCCGCCGTGGCGGCCGAGGTGGACGAGCGCAGCAGGTCGTTCGGCGTCGCGCTGTCCTCCTGCACGGTCCCGGCGGCCGGCAAGCCCACGTTCGACCTGCCGGAGACGGACGTGGAGCTGGGCATCGGCATCCACGGCGAGCCCGGGCGGGCCCGGGTGGCGATGGTGTCGGCGCGCGAGCTGGCGGGCGTGGCCATGGAGGCGATCCACGGCGACCTGCCGCTCCAGGGCGACCTGCTGGTGCTGGTGAACGGCATGGGCGGCACCCCCCTCATGGAGCTGTACGTGGTGTTCGCGGAGGTCGCGGCGTTCGTCAGGGGCAAGGGGGCGCGGGTGACGCGGTCGCTGGTGGGCAACTACGTGACGAGCCTGGAGATGCAGGGCTTCTCCGTGACCGTCTGCCGGCTCGACGACAGGCTGACCCGGCTGTGGGACGCGCCGGTCGAGACGCCCGGCCTGCGCTGGGGGCGGTGATGGAGACCGCGCTGTTCGTGGCCTGGTTCGAGGAGGCGGCCAGGCTCGTGCGCGCCGACCGCGACCGGCTGACCCGGCTGGACGCGGCGATCGGCGACGCCGACCACGGCACCAACCTCGACCGCGGCCTCACCGAAGTGCTCAAGGCGCTGGCCGACACGGCCCTCGAGTCCGAGGCGCACGTGCTGACGACGGCGGGCGCGACGCTGATCCGCCGCGTCGGCGGCGCTTCCGGGCCCCTGTACGGGTCGCTGTTCCGGCAGATGGGCAAGGTGCTGGAGACGCCGGTGACGCTGGCCGGGTTCGCCGCGGCGTTCGAGGAGGGCGTGGTGGCGGTCGAGCGGCTGGGCAAGGCCGCGCTGGGCGACAAGACCATGGTGGACGCGCTGGCCCCCGCCTCGCGGGCGCTGGCCCTGGCCGTGCGCGACGGGGTGGGGGTGCGCCAGGCGCTCGACCAGGCGGCGCGCGCGGCCGCGGAGGGCTCCAAGGCGACGATCCCGATGCAGGCGAGGAAGGGGCGGGCCAGCTACCTCGGCGAGCGCAGCATCGGGCACGAGGACCCTGGCGCGGCGTCGGCGGCGCTGTTCATGACGGCGCTGGCCACCGTGGCCGGATGACCGTAGCGGGGCGGGCACGTCCCGGGGCGGGCGGCGGCGGCGCGACGACGGGAGGTGGCGGGGCGGCGTGAAGGTGGGTGTGGTGCTGGTCTCGCACAGCGCCGGGCTGGCGGCCGAGGCGGCGGCGCTGGCGCGCGGGATCGCGGGCGAGGACGCGCCCGTGGCGGCTGCCGGGGGCACGCAGGACGGCGGGCTGGGCACGAGCGTGGACCTCATCAAGGCGGCCGTGCGCAGCGTCGACAGCGGGCTCGGGGTGGTGATCATCCCGGATCTCGGCAGCTCGGTGCTGACCGCCCGCCTGCTGGAGGAGGAGGGGCGGGTGGTGGTGGCCGACGTGCCGTTCGTGGAGGGGGCCGTCGCGGCGGCGGTGGCGGCGGGCGTGGGCGCCCCGCTGGCCGAGGTGCTGGAGGCGGCCGAGGAGGCCCGCGCCTTCCGCAAGCTCTGACGCCCCGCGCCTTCCGCAAGCTCTGACGCCCGCGAGCCGCCTGCGCCCGGCGGCTCGCGAGGCAGGTGCGCTCGGCGGCTCGCGGGCGGGTGCGTTCAGTGGCCCTTGAATGCCTCCTCCAGCCACCACGAGCCGCGCTCCCCCGTCACCTTGGCGTGGACGAGCAGCGGCCGGTCGCGCGGGCCGTCCAGCCAGCCCGCCACGCCCGCCAGGTCCTCGCGGCGGGTGACGGTCACGGCGGCCAGGCCGTGGCCGCGGGCGATGGCGGCCAGGTCGGCCGGCGGGAAGGTGACCGTGCCGAGCGGGTGACCGTGCGGCCCGAAGTGGTGCACCTCGGCCCCGTACGCCTCGTCGTCGTACACGACGATCACCATGGGCAGCCCGAGCCTCACCACGGTCTCCAGCTCGGCCAGGCCCATGAGCAGGCCGCCGTCGCCGAGCGCGGCCACCGGGAGGCGGTCGGGGCGGGCCACGGCGGCGCCGATCGCCGTCGCCAGCCCCAGCCCGACCGACTGGAACGCCTGCGTGAAGCAGAACCCTCCCTCATCCGGGACATCAAGGAACATCGACGGATATCCCATGAAATTGCCGGAGTCGATGGAGACGATCCGCTCCGCGGGCAGGAGCTCGTCCAGGCCGATCGTGAGCGTCCTCGGGTCGATCCTCCCGCCGCCGCTCTCGTCCTCGTACGGCACGGCCCGCCAGCGCCCCTCGGCCCGGATGCGCTCCGCCACCTCGGGCGTCCGGTAGCCGGAGGCCTGCGTGGCCCGGCCCGTCACGGCCCGGGCGACCCCGGCCACGTCGCCCACCACGCCCAGGTCGGCGGGGACGTGCGTGTTGAGCGCCGCGGCGTCGAGATCCACCTTCGCCACCCGGGTGCCGGGTGAGATGAGCGAGCCGTGGCGGGTGGTCCACATGTTCAGGGCGCACCCCCAGGCGACGACCAGGTCGGCCCCGCGGATCAGCTCGGCGGTCAGCGGCGTGGCGAACCCGCCGGACACGTCCAGGTCCCACGGGCTGCCGCGGAACAGGCCCCTGGCCACCGCGGACGTCGCCAGCAGCGCGCCCGTCCGCGCGGCCAGCTCCTCCAGCTCGCGCCGCGCGTGCCTGGCGCCGCGCCCGGCGATGAACACCGGCCGCCGCGCCGCCTCCAGGGCCCCGGCCAGCGCCGCCACCTCGGCCTCCGCCACCGACCCGGCGGACCCCGCCCCCTCCGGCACCGACCCGGCGAGGGCGCCAGCCGGGCTGAGCAGCCCGGCGACGTGCCCGGCCACGTCGCCGGGCCCCTCGTAGGGGGCGGCCTGGACGCCGAGAGGCAGGTTCAGCAGCACCGTGCGCCGCTCCTCCACCGCCACCCGGTACGCCCGCACCGCCTGCTCCACGGCGGCCTGCGCCGAGGTGATCCGCAGCGCCACCGCCCCCACCGCGGTCGCCAGGGCGGCCTGGTCGATGTGGAAGTTGGACTGGGCCTCGGTGGCCTCGCCGGCCAGCACGATCAGCGGCGTCCGGCTCTTGGCCGCCTCCGTCAGGCCCGTCATGGCGTTCGTGAGCCCCGGCCCCTGGTGCACCGACACCACGCCGGCCCGCCCGCTCATCCGGGCGTAGGCGTCGGCCATGGTGGCGGCGCCGCCCTCGTGGCGGGCGGCGACGAAGCGCGCGCCGCTCGCCACGAGGGCGTTGGTGACGTGGAAGTTGCCGCTGCCGACCACCCCGAAGACGGCCCCCGCCCCGCACGCGGCCAGGGCCCGGCCGACGGCCTCCGCGACGATCAACGTTCCACCAGGGCCAGCACGCGCACCGGGCTGCCCGAGCCGCCCACGATGGGCAGCGGCGGCGCGACCACGACGGCGCCCGTCGCCGGCAGGCGGTCGATGTTGCGGAGCTGGGTGAGGCCGTACTTGCCGGCGCCCAGGAGGAAGGAGTGGCACGGGAAGGCGGGGTCGAAGGAGTGGGCGGCGCCCGCGTCGGTGCCCACGGTCTCGACGCCGATGCCCAGGATCGGGGTCTCGTCGGCCAGCCACCGCGCGCACTCCACGGAGACGCCGGGCGTGTGCGGCCCGGTCTCGTCGGCGTTCAGGAAGGCGGCCTGGTCGCCGGAGCGGGTGTCCCAGCCGGTGCGGTAGAGCAGCCAGCCGCCTTCGGGCAGCGGGCCGTTGACCCGCTCCCACTCCTTGACGTGGTCGATCTGCAGGAGGAAGTCGGGGTCCTTCGACGCCTCGGCCGTGAAGTCGAGCACCACGGCGGGCGCGATCAGGCTGCGCGCGGGCACCTGGGAGACGTCGTGGCCGTCACGGCCGGTGACCCAGTGGACGGGGGCGTCGAAATGGGTGCCGGTGTGCTCGCCGGTGTGGATGTCGTTCCAGTACCAGCCCGGGCCGCGGTCGTCGTACCGGCTGATCTCCTCCAGCCGGAACGGGATCGTGTTGCCGAACGGCTCGGGCAACTGGAGGATCGGCGTCTGCGCCGAGAGGGGCGCGGTCAGGTCGATCACTTCGATGGCGCCGCTGCGCACACTGTCGACAAAGCTCCGCAACACCGACATGTCTTCCTCCTTGGTGGGTTGAGCGAATCTTCCTACGCTCGCCCTACCAGTGCAAACACCTGGAGCGGCAGGCGGATGCGGGTCCCGTCCAGGCCGCGGGACAGCCGCCGCAGCACGTCAGGCGCGGGTCCACTCCACGCAGCCGCCCGTCTGGAACGCCTTGTCCGTGGCCTGGATCGTGACGGTGGCCGGGCCGTTCGGCATGCCGGTGGCGATCACGCCGCCGGTCGGGGTGCGCAGCCTGGCCCAGTAGCACATCGGGAAGCCGGACATGGGGCCGGTCGTGCGGTACGTGCCGGGCTGGATGTCGGTGCCGACGACGAGCGTGCGCAGCAGGGAGGACAGGTCCACGGCGGGACCGGTGGCGCCGCCGCCCGGAGTCGACAGACCGGGCTGCGTCTGACCCGGCAGAGGCTGCCCCGTCTGGCCTGGCTGCGGCTGCCCGGTCTGATCTGGCTGCGGCTGCCCCGTCTGGCCGGGCTGGGGCTGCCCCGTCTGGCCCGGCTGCGTCTGACCGGGCTGCGTCTGACCCGGCTGGGTCTGTGCCGGGGGCGGCGAGGTGTCGGCGGGGGCCGTCTGCTCCGGCGGGGTGTCCTCGACGGTCACCGTGACCCTGGGCTCGGGCTCCTCCTCCGCCGTCGTCCCCGCCCCGTACCCGATGAGCACGCCCAGCAGGAAGCCCAGCAGCGCGGCGAGCCCCGCGACGAGCACGATGATCGGCGGACTGCTCGTCGCACGCGGGTACTCGGGGTACCGGGGATGGTCAGGAGGCGGAGGCCCGTACATCACGGACCAAGCGTGCCATCCCTGTCAACGGTGGAGATAGTCGACGAGCGACGCCTTCTCCGTCTCCAGCTCCTCGATGGCGCTCTTGACCACGTCGCCGATGCTCACGATGCCGATGAGCCGGCCTTCCTCGACCACCGGCATGTGCCGGAACCGCTGCGTGGTCATCGTGCGGCGCAGCGAGTCGACGTTCTCGCCGGGGCCGACCGTGGTGACCTCGGTCGTCATGATCGCCGAGACCGGGGCGTCGAGGATCGAGGCGCCGCGGTCGTGCAGGCGCCGCACGACGTCCCGCTCGGAGACGATCCCCTCGATGACCTCGCCGTCGGTCGAGACGACCACGGCTCCGATGTTGTGCTCCGCGAGCTTGGCGAGCAACTCCCGCACGGTCGCGTCGGGCGCCACGGTCGTCACGCCACTGCCCTTGCCGCGAAGGATCGTCCCGATGAGCATGTGCATCACCTCTGCCCTCAGTCTTCCAAGCCTGCATCCAGGCAAACAAGCCCGTGGGGACGGAGTCAATGGGTCCCGTAGGCTGCTTGGCGTACGAAATTCCGTACAGAGACCGAAATATCACCCAAGGACTGCCAGATGACCGAGCCGCTCAACACCGGAAGCCACGATCTGCCCGTCACCGAGGAGCTGGCCGCGTTCATGCGGACCGGCTGGGGGAGGCGAGGCGCGGCCGAGGTGAGCGCGCGGCCGATCGCCCCCTGGGCGGCCAAGCGGCGGGCCGCGCTGGCGCAGCGGTTCCCGGGCGAGCGGCTGGTGATCCCGGCGGGCACGCTGAAGGTGCGCAGCAACGACAGCGACTACCGGTTCAGGCCGCACAGCGCGTACTCGTACCTGACGGGGGCGAGCGAGTCGGACGACGTGCTGGTGATCGAGCCGTCCGGCGAGGCCGTCCTGTACGTCAGGCCGCGCGCCGCGCGCGAGGAGGGCCAGGAGTTCTACCGCGACCGCCGCTACGGCGAGTTCTGGGCCGGCCCGCGCCCCGACCTGGCGGAGGCGGCCGAGCTGTACCAGCTCGACTGCGCCCACATCAGGGAGCTGGACCTCACGGGCCCGGCCAGGGTGCTGCGCGGGGTGGACGCCACGGTGGACGCCACGGTGGACGCCCGCGTCCCGCGGGGCGACGGTGACGCGGAGCTGGAGTCGTTCCTGTCGGAGATGCGGCTGGTCAAGGACGAGTGGGAGCTGGGCGAGCTGCAGGGCGCCGTGGACGCCACCGCGCGCGGCTTCGAGGACGTCGTGCGCGCGCTGCCCCAGGCCCTCGCCCACCCGAGGGGCGAGCGGTACCTGGAGGGCGTGTTCGGGCTGCGCTCGCGCCTGGAGGGCAACGCCGTCGGCTACGACAGCATCGTGGCCGCCGGCGCGCACGCCTGCGTGCTGCACTGGATCCGCAACGACGGCGCGCTGGACGCCGGCGACCTGCTGCTGATGGACGCGGGCGTCGAGGCCGACACCCTCTACACCGCCGACGTCACCCGCACCTTCCCGATGTCCGGCCGCTTCAGCGCCGTGCAGCGGCAGGCGTACGAGCTGGTGTACCAGGCGCAGACGGCCGCCATCGCCGCCCTGCGGCCCGGCGCCCGCTTCCGCGACTTCCACCTCGCGGCCATGCGCGTCATCTGCGACGGGCTGCGCGACTGGGGCCTGTTCAAGCAGTCCACGGACGAGCTGATGGAGACGGGCCTGTACCGCCGCTACACGCTGTGCAGCAGCGGCCACATGCTCGGCCTGGACGTGCACGACTGCGCCAGGTCCCGCTCCGAGGTCTACCTGGACGGCGTCCTGGAGGAGGGCCACGTGCTGACCGTCGAGCCGGGCCTGTACCTCCAGCCGGACGACCTGACGCTGCCGGAGGAGCTGCGCGGGATCGGCATCCGGATCGAGGACGACCTGGTCATCACCGCGGGCGGCGCCACCCTGATGTCGTCGGCGCTGCCCCGCCACCCGGACGAGATCGAGTCGTGGATGGGCGCCCTGCTGTAACGGAACGGCCACTATTCGTACCCGGCTGACAAGGGACGAGCCGGCCCTCATACCTTTCGCGCAAATTCCCGCCAAGCCATGGCCTACTGGACAACCCGTCAGTAGGGTTGGCGATCCGTAGGCGGCGGAGGTGGTGATGGCCTGGTCCGGGTACGTCGGGCGGCGGGCCGGCTCGGCCCTCGGCCAGGTCGGTGACCTGTTCGTCATCGTCCTGGAGGGCCTGCGCCGGAGCTGGGACGTCAGGCGCTGGTGGTGGGAGTTCGTCGACCAGTGCTGGTTCCTGGCCCGCGTCACCAGCGTCCCGGTGCTGCTGGTCGCCCTGCCCCTGGGCGCCACCGTGGCCTTACAGGTGGGCGAGCTGGCCAGGCAGCTCGGCGCCGGCTCCGCCACCGGCAGCGCGGTCTTCGTCGGCCTCATCCGCGAGGTGGCGCCGCTGGCCAGCGCGCTGCTCATCGCCGGGGCCGGCGGCAGCGCGATGACCTCCGACATCGGCGCGCGGCACATCCGCGACGAGCTGAGCGCGATGGAGGTCATGTCGGTCAATCCGATCCATCGCCTGGTCACGCCGCGCATGTGGGCGGCCAGCACGATCGCGGTCTGCCTGTGCCCGCTGGTCATCGTGGCGGGCGCGGCCGGCGGCTACTTCTTCAACGTCGTCGTGCAGGGCGTCACGCCCGGCGCGTACTTCGACGGGGCGCTGTCGCTGGTCGTGGCCTCCGACCTGTACGTGACGCTGTTCAAGGCGTGGATCTTCGGGTTCGTCGCGGCGGGCGTGGCCTGCTGGAAGGGCATGACGTGCGCGACCAGCCCGGTCGGGGTGGGCCGGGCGGTCAACCAGGCCACCGTGGTGACGTTCATGCTGGTGTTCACGCTCAACTACGTGATCTCGGCCGTGTACTTCCTGGCCTACCCGCCGAGGTCGCTCTGATGGTCACGCGGACCGCCGGCCTGCGGATCGCCCTGAAGGGGCGGGACGCGGCCGAGCGGTTCGCCTCGCTGGCCGACTGGCCGCTGTTCGTGTGGCGGGTGCTGTTCTACTCCGTGCGCGACGTCGTGCTGCGGCTGAAGTACTTCAAGGTCGTCATCCGGCAGGTCAGCGACGTCGTCGTCGGCGTCGGGGCGACCGTCATCGGCGGCGGCATGATCTTCGTGGTGTTCACGATGGCGTTCGTCGTGGGCGCCACCGTGGGCCTGCAGGGCTACCAGGGGTTGCAGGCCATCGGCGCGGAGTCGTTCATGGGGCTGGTCGGCAGCTTCGCCAACGTCCGCGAGATCACCCCGATCATCGCGGCCACGGCGCTGGCGGCGCAGGTCGGCTCGTCGTTCACGGCGGAGCTGGGCGCGATGCGGATCTCCGACGAGATCGACGCGCTGGAGGTGATGGGCATCAACGCCTTCACCTACCTGATCTGCACCCGCGTCGTGGCGGCGCTGCTGGCGCTGGTGCCGATCTACCTCATCGCGCTGTTCGCCAGCTTCTTCGCCACGCGGCTGATGTGCACCGTGCTGTTCGGGCTGGCGCCCGGCGTCTACGACTACTACTTCTACCTGTACCTGCCGGTCAGCGACATCGTGTTCAGCGTCGCCAAGGTCGCGGTGTTCGCCTTCGCCGTCATCGTGATCCACTGCTTCCACGGTTTCCACGCCACGGGCGGGCCGGTGGGCGTGGGCGTGGCGGCGGGCCGGGCCATCCGCCAGTCGATCGTCACGATCGTGCTGCTCAACCTGCTGCTGTCGTACCTGTTCTGGGGCGGCGGCGGCAACATACCGCTGACGGGGTGAGCCGGTGGCCCGAGCTGATCTCCCTCTCGCCGCCCGGCTGGGCATCGCGCTGGCCGTGCTGGCCGTCTTCGCCGCCGCGGCCCTGTACGCCGTGCGCGCCGCCACCCAGGTCCCCGGCACCCGCATCGACGCCGTGTTCGGCCGGGCCGGCCAGGGCCTCGACACCGGCTCCCCCGTCAAGATCCGCGGCATCACGGTGGGCGAGGTGACGGGCCTGTCGCTGGACGCCGGGGGCCGGGCCGTGGTCACCATGCACGTGACCGTCAGGCTGCCCAGGACGACGGTCGCCACCGTGGAGCCCGCGTCGGTGTTCGGCCCCAAGTTCGTCGGCCTGGAGCCGGGCTCCGGCGAGACCACCGGCCCCTACCTGGCCGCCGGTGCCGTCATCACCGACACCCGGGACCCGCTCGACCTGTCCGGCACGCTCGGCGACGCCTACGAGGGCCTGGACGCGGTCGATCCGCGCGAGGTCACGGTCATCGTGCACACGCTGGCCAAGGGGCTGGAGGGTCAGGGAAGCGACCTGCGGGAGCTGATCGGCGACGCCGGCGACGTCGTGGACGTGGCGCACCGGCACCGGCAGCGGGCCAGGCAGTTCCTGCACGACGCGGCGCTGCTGGGCACGGCCCTGTCGGACAAGGGCGACGACCTCGTGGCCATCTCCTCCGACGTCAACGTCATCACGCCGGACCTGCTGGAGCGGGCCGACAAGGTCCGCGTGCTGCTGCAGGAGATCACCTCGGTCTCCGGCCAGGTCACGCACGGCCTGGCCGAGCACCGGCAGAACCTGCGGGCCGGCGTGCACTCGGGCGAGCGCGTGGCCGCGCTCATCTACGCCCAGCTCGGCCTGGCGGGCGACGGCGTACGCGGCCTGGGCAGGCTGGTGGACCTGCTGAACGAGCTGATCGAGGCGCCGGGCCCGGGCAACAGCCGCCAGCTCCAGGTGGAGGCGTTCGTGGCCACCGACATCTGCGAGCTGATCGTCGGCGCCTGCGGCCCGACCGACGGGAGGCGCTGATGGAACGCGTGCGCCGCCGCTGGACCTTCCTGCGTTTCGTGCTGTTCATCGGCCTGACCGTGTCGCTGATCGTGTTCATCGCCGTGCAGATCGCCCGGGTGAGCACGGGCGGCGGCTACCGGCTGACCGCCGTCTTCGACGACGTGTCGGGGCTGGTCGAGGGCGACCAGGTGAAGATCGCCGGAGCGCCGGTCGGCCAGGTGGACTCGATCAGGGTCGTGGACGGGCGGGCGGAGGTGACCATGGAGGTGCAGGACGCGGTCAGGGTGCCGACGGACACCGAGGCCGCGATCCGCTGGCGCAACGCCGTCGGCCAGCGCGTGGTCTACCTGCTGCCCGGCACCGCGCCCGGCAGGCTGCCGCCCGGCTCGCGCATCACCCGCACCTCCTCCGTCGTGGACATCGGCGAGCTGGTCAGCGACCTCGGCCCGCTCACCCGCAGCCTGGACCCCGAGCAGATCAACCAGCTCCTGACGGCCGCCGCCACCTCGCTCAAGGGCAACGACCGCAACATCCCGCGCCTGCTCGACAACGTCAACGCCATCACCACCACGGTCGCCGAGCGCAAGCAGACCATCGAGCGGCTCCTGGAGGACTACGCCACCGTCACCGGCGTGGTGGCCAAGCGGGACGCGCAGATCGAGCGGCTGGTGGACAACCTGGTCACGCTGTCGGAGGCGTTCGCCGACAACCGGCGGCTCGTGGACGACGCGCTGGTGGAGCTGTCGGCCACCTTCCACACCTCCGACGAGGTGCTCGGCAGGAACGCCGACGAGCTCGGCCGGCTGGTGGACAACCTGTCGGGGCTCACCGGCGGCATCAGGCGGCACGTGGGCGAGATCGACAAGGTGGTCGGCACCTTCCCGCCGCTGCTCACGCGGGCGTACTCGTCGGTCAACCGGGGCCACTACTTCATCACCGCCGTCCCCTGCCTGGCGCTCAGCGCCGCGCCCTGCCCGTACGGGATGCAGACGCCGCCGCCGCTGCGCAACACCCGCATCCAGAGCGAGAAGGACCTCAGGAAGCTGCTGGTGGGCCGGTGAAGTCCTTCCGTGATCGCAACAAGCACGCCGTCGGCCTGGTGTCGCTGGCCACGCTGGCCGTCGTCCTCGTGGCCACGTTCCTCGTCGGCAACCTCGGGCTGCTGGAAGGCGGTTACACCGTGTCGGGGGTGTTCGTCGACTCCGGCGGGCTGCGCACCGGCAACGACGTGCGCGTCGCCGGGGTGCGGGTGGGCAAGGTGACCGAGGTGCGGGCCGACTACGGCCAGGGGCACGTGGTCGTCACCTGGAAGGTGGACGACGGCGTGCGGCTCGGCCGCTCCACACGGGCCGACGTCGCCCTGTCCAACCTGCTCGGCGGCCGGTACGTCAGGCTCACCGGCGCCGTCGCGCCCCCGTACCTGGACCAGCTCCCCGAGGCCCAGCGGCGCATCCCGGTGCAGCGGACCGGCGTGCCCACCCTCGTCAACGACGCCGTCAAGGACGCCACCAGGCTGGTCGAGCGGCTCGACACCGAGGCCGTGGACGACCTGCTCGCCGAGCTGGGCAAGCTCGACACCTTCAAGCGCGGCCGCGTCACCCGGCTCCTGGACAACATCGGCGAGTTGTCGCAGACCATCAGCAGGAGCGAGCCACAGCTCCAGCGGCTGCTCGACAACGGCACCAGGGTCATGGAGGTCCTGGAGAAGAAGGACGCCCAGCTCGGGCGGCTCATCGACGCCGTCGAGGTGATGCTGAACGAGCTGCGCAGGCGCCGCAACGAGCTGCGCACCATCCTCGGCGACGGCAGCGACCTGGTGCGGAGCACCACCCGGCTGATCACCGAGCACGAGAAGACGCTGGTGCGCGTGCTCGACGACAACGCGGCCATCACCACCCGGCTCAGCGGCAGCACCGGGCGGCTCAACTCGCTGCTGGCGTGGGCGGGGCCGACGTTCTCCGGGCTGGCCACGATGGGCGGGCAGGGGCCGTGGCTGGAGGCCATCGCCACGGGCCTGGGGCCGATCAACCCCGAGGTGCTGGCCGCCATCGCCAAGGACAGGGAGAGCGAGCGGTGAGGCGGCTCGCGGCGGTGCTGCTCGCCTGGACGCTCCTGGCCTCCGGCTGCTCGGTGGGCGGGGCGGGGCCGTACCTGCTGGTGGCGATCTTCAGCCAGGCGCCCTCCCTGTACGAGGAGGCGCGGGTGAAGGTCATGGGACTCGACGCGGGGTACGTGGACCGGATCCGGATATCCGGCGACAAGGTGCGGGTCGAGCTGCGGATCGACCGGCACGTGCCGCTGCCGTCCGGCGTCAAGGCCGTGGTCGCGCCGCAGAACACGCTGGGCGAGCGCAACGTCGTGCTCCACCCGCCGTGGAAGCCGGGCGACGAGCGGATCCAGGCCGGGGCGACGATCCCGCTGGAGCGCACCGACCTGCCGGTGGAGATCGACGAGGCGCTCGACGCGTTCACCAAGCTGACCGACGCGCTCGACGACGAGAAGCTGGGTGACGTGGCGGGCGACCTGGCCGACGGGGTGCGCGGGCGCGGCAGGACGATCAACGACGCGATCGCCGACACCGCCGACCTCACCGGCGTCCTGGCCAAGCAGGACCAGCAGCTCGTGGACCTGGCCAGGAGCCTGAACGAGCTGGCCACCAGCCTCAACCGGCGCGAGCGCCAGGTGACCGGCGCCATCGACTCCTTCTCCGAGGCGAGCGCGATCCTGGCGGAGGAGCGACAGCGGCTGCGCGGGTTCGTCACGGCCATGGCCGGGTTCGTGCGGCGCGGCGACGTGATCATCGAGCAGTACGCGGAACGGCTGCCCAGGGCGGCCACGACGCTGGCCGAGCTGGTGCTGACGGTCCGGGCCAACAGCGCCTCCACCGCGCGCGCCGTCAAGGGCGCCGCCGACTTCGCCGACATCCTGATCGACTCCTGGGACCGCAAGCAGCACGTGCTCAAGATCCGCGTCGTGCTGAACGCGATGACCAGGGCGTGGCTGACGCCGCTGTTCGACGCGCTGAACCTGGGCCCGGTGCCGTGCCTGCCCGCCGGGCTGAGCAACTGCCCCTTCGAACGCCGGGGAGGCTCACGATGATCGGACGGCCGGCCGCCGCGCTGGCGGCGCTGGCCCTGGCCGCCGGGTGCTCGCTGCAGACCCTCGGCGCGACCACCGGCGACATGACCCTGCACGCCGTCTTCGACGACGTGCAGAGCCTGGTGGCCGGGCACAGCGTGCAGATCGCCGACGTACGCGTGGGCACGGTCACCGGCATCCGGCTGGAGGGCTACCGGGCCAGGGTGACCATGTCGGTCCAGTCGGCGCACCGGGTGCCCGAGGGCAGCACGGCCACCGTCGCCAAGACGTCCGTGCTCGGCGAGAACTACGTCCAGCTCGCCCCGCCCGCCGGGAAGAGCCTGGCCGGCGGCCCGTACCTGAAGGACGGCGCCACCATCGCCGAGACCTCGGTCGAGCCCGACATCGAGCAGGTCACCGCCAAGGCCGGGCCGCTCATCGAGGCGCTCGGCGCGCAGGACGTGAACGCCGTCCTGGACGCCGCCTCCACGGCCTTCGCCGGGCAGGGCGACGAGGTGAACCGGCTGATCAAGCAGACCGCGCAGGTCACCGACGCCTACGCCGCCGCCCGCCGCGACCTCGGCACCTCCATCGACGCCCTGGCCAGGCTCGGCGACGACCTGGCCGAGGGCAGCGCCGAGCTGGACCGGCTGCCGGGCACGCTGGCCGCGGCCACCGAACGCCTCGCGCACGGCCGGCGGCACGTCAAGCACACGATCGTCGCGCTCACCAGGCTGGCCGAGCAGGCCAACCTCACCGTCTACCCGCGCCACGCCGAGCGGCTGCGCACGCTGCTGCGCGAGCTGGAGGCCGTCTCCACGGCCATGCAGCGGGGCAAGGAGGACCTGAAGGCGCTGGTGGCCAAGCTGCAGGCGTTCATCGACACGCCGCCGATCACCGTCAATGGTCAGGTGCTGATCTACGTGTGGCTGAAGGGCCTGCTGCCGAGCGTGCGCGGGACCCCCGTTCGCGAGCGGGGCGGGGACTTCAGCCTGTTGCTGGAGCCGCCGCGATGAGAAGCCGCATCTACGTCAACCTCGGGTTCTTCGTGCTGCTGGGGATCGTCATGACGGTCTGGGCGTTCAGCACGATCATCCGGCTGGACGCGATCGAGCGGCCGTACCGGGTGTCGGCCGAGTTCGTCTCCTCCCCCGGGCTGATCCGCGGGTTCGACGTGGCGTACCTGGGCGTCCGGGTCGGCAAGATCGGCGACGTGCGGCTGGCGCCGGGCAGGATCGTCGTCGGCCTGGACATCGACAGGGAGATCCGGCTGCCCAAGGGCGTCACGGCCGAGGTGCGGCGCCGCTCGGCCATCGGGGAGCCGTACGTGGCGCTCTCGCCGCCGCCCACCGGCGTCACCGGGCCCGAGCTGGCTCCCGGCGACACGATCCCGCTGGCCAGGACGACCGTGCCGCTGGACTACAAGAAGCTGTTCGAAGGGGTCGGCAAGCTGCTGAACGCGGTGCCGCCCGAGGACGCCGACACCGTCGTGCACGAGCTGGCCGTCGCCCTGGACGGGCGGGCGCCCGCGATCAGGCGCATCGTCGACGACGCCCACGCCCTGACCGGGACCCTCGCCGACAACACCGAGCTGCTCGACGACCTGTCGGTGCAGCTCACCCGGCTCACCCACACGCTGGCCGGCAGGCGCGGCGAGCTGGCCTCCGGGATCTCGGACCTGAGCACGGTGACGGCGGCGCTGCGGGCGTCCCGGACGGACCTCAACGCCTT
This sequence comes from Nonomuraea thailandensis, assembly GCF_024172165.1. Lineage (GTDB taxonomy): Bacteria > Actinomycetota > Actinomycetes > Streptosporangiales > Streptosporangiaceae > Nonomuraea > Nonomuraea thailandensis. The sequence goes on from NZ_JAMZEB010000002.1 coordinate 6,059,454, forward strand.
CCTCGACCAGGGGCCCGGCGTGTTCGCGCAGCTCGACGCGGCCGTGCGGACGTCCAGGCCGGGATTCTCGTGCCTGCTGACGGCCGCGGGGCTGCCGCACCAGCCCGCCTTCTCGGCGGCGACCGAGCGGAACGTGCACCACCTGCTGGGCATCGTGCCGACCGCGCTCACCCTGGCCGACGACATCAGCGAGCGGCGCGGGGGGACCGTGTACGGGAAGGCGTCGTTCATCTTCAGCGTGCCGGGCGGGCCGGCGCCGGCCGAGGAGTACGCGGGCCCGCTCGGGCCGCCCACCGTGCCCAAGGTGCGCTCCTGCCCCTCCCGCGCGCCCGGCCCCGACAGCGAGCCCGACCCCGAGCCCGGCCCCGATCGCGGCCATCCGGACTCCGGTCCCGCCCCGGACGACGACCGGCACGCCGCCGCCTCCCGGCCCGCCGAGCGGCCTTCCGGGCAGGACACCCCGGAGCCCTCCCCCGAGACCAGCACCAAGTCGCCCAAGGGCGTGGCCGGCACCCGGGCCGCGTCAGGAACCCCGATGGACATCGCCCCGCTGATTGCCGCGATCTTCCTCGCCGTGGTGGTGAGCGGTGGCATCGTGGGCTGGATCGCGGCGGGCCGGGCCGCCCGCCGCCGTGAGGAGTCACCATGACCGCCGAGCCCGAGAGAGCCTCGCAGGCCGAGCCCGAGACGGAGGACGCCCCGCCGGCCGGCCCGGAGTCCGGCCCCGAGGACGCTTCGCGGGCGGAGCCGGACGCGGACACCACGCGCGGCGACGAGCCGCCCTCCCGGGGCAGGCGCTTCACGCGGGCCAAGGTCGCCGGGGCGCTGGCCGCGATGCTGGTGGCCGCGATCGCCGCCACCGCCGTCCTGCAGTGGATCTCCGCCGCCCAGGCCCAGGACGCCCGCGCCGGCCTGGAGTCGGAGCGCGCCCTGCGCCTGGAGGTGTCCGGCGCGGCGAGCGCGTTCAGCCGCGCCCTGCTCAGCTACGACTACCAGGACCTCCAGAGCACCCGCTCCACCCTCGCCGCCCAGGCCACGGGCGACTTCCTGACCACGTACGACGCGGCGTTCGGCGGCGCGATGGCGCAGGTCATCGTCAAGCTCAAGGCCACCTCGCAGGCCACCGTCCGCCAGGTCTACCTGGCGGACGTGGACGAGGCCACCGCCCACGCCATCGTCGTGGTGGACCAGCAGGTGAACACTTCGGAGGCGATCCGCTCCGTCAAGGACTCGCACCTTAAGATCAGCCTTGTCAAGGAGAAGGGGACCTGGAAGATTCATGACGTGACCGTGCTCGGCGCGGCGTCGGAAGACCAGTACAACCTCAACGGCGACGAGAAGAAGGACTGACGATCGGCCCCTTAGCGATGGGTGGTCGCCCCGACGAGGTGCGCGCCCCCGACGAATGGCTCACCGAGGTGGAGCTGGAGCGGGCCGCCCGCTTCAAGTTCGACCACGACCGCACCATCTTCGTCGCCGCCCACCTCCTGGTCCGGCTGTGCGCCGCCGAGGTGCTCGGCGCCGACCCCGCGGAGCTCACGTTGCTGCAGTACTGCGACCTGCACGGCTTCGGGCACGGCAGGCCGTCCATCGAGCAGGCCCCCGACCTCGGGGTCAGCTTCAGCCACACGCGCGGCTACGTGTGCGCGGCGGCGGGTCCCGGCAACATCGGGGCGGACGCCGAGCGCGTACGACCCGGCCCCCTGGACACGGTGCTGGCCGACCGCGTGCTGACCCCGCGCGAGCGCGCGATGGTCACCGGCAACGACGAGCTGATCCGGCACTGGACCCGCAAGGAGGCGCTCATCAAGCGCGGCGAGCTGACGCTCGACAAGGTGAGCGAGGGCGGCGAGGACCTGGCCGGCCGACACCTGCTGGAGTGGAGCGCCGGCCCGGACATCAGGGTCGCGGTCGTCACCGACAGCCCCGCCCGGCGCGTGCCCATCCCCGGCCAGGCATCATGAACGGCAGGCGGCCCTCCCGGAGATCATGAACGGCGGCGGGGCGAGACCGTCCGGGGAGCCATGAACGGCGGCGGGGCGAGACCGTGCGGGGGTCATGAACGGCGGAGCGTCGGGGTCGGGTCGAGGAAGACCTGCCTGACCCCGGGGATCCGCTCCCGCAGCCGCCGGTCCACCTCCTCGCACGCGAGCTCCACCCCCGCCGCGCCGGCCTCGTCCCTGAAGTCGATCTTCGCCGCGACCAGCACCTCACCGGGGCCGATCATCATGGTCAGCAGCTCGACCACGTCCTCCACCTCGGGCTGGGCCAGCAGCACCGCCCGGATGCCGGTCTCGACCCCCTGCGGCGCGGCCTGGCCGATGAGCAGCGACAGGTTCGACCGGATCAGGATGAGCGCGATGACCACCAGGAGCAGCCCGATCGCGACCGACGCGGCGCCGTCCCAGAGCGCGGAGCCGGTGAGCTGCGAGCCGAGCAGCCCCGCACCGGCGATGAGCAGCCCGGCCAGCGCGGCGGCGTCCTCGAACAGCACGGCCTTCAGCGCGGTGTCGGAGGTGAGCCGCACCAGCCGCACGGGTGTCACGTCGTAGCGGCGCGCCTGGCCCCGCAACTGCCTGTACGCCTTGGCGAACGAGACGGCCTCGATGACGAACGAGACGGCCAGCACGACGTAGGACGGCGTCAGGTCGGACAGCTCCTCGCCGTGGCTGATCTCGTGCAGCCCGTGCGTGACGGAGAACCCGGCCCCGCCCACCAGGGTCGCGACCGCCGCCATCATGGCCCAGAAGAACCCGGCCTTGCCGTGCCCGAACGGGTGCCGCCGGTCGGCCGGCCTGCCCGAGCGGCGCACCGCCACCAGCAGCAGGAGCTCGGTGACGGTGTCGGCCGCCGAGTGCGCCGCCTCGGAGAGCATGGCCGCCGAGCCGCCGATCAGCCCGGCGACGAGCTTGGCCAGCGCGATGGTGAGGTTCGCGGCGCCGGCGACGAGCACGGTGCCCAAGCTCTCCCCCGGCTTGCCCTCTCCCATGGCGCTCCACTGTACGTGCGATAGATTGAGATCATGAGCGCGCCTCGCTGGCTTTCACCCGCCGAACAGCGTGCCTGGCGTACGCACCTGGCGCTGCACAAGCTCCTCATGCACCGGCTCGACCGCGAGCTGCAGGAGCACTCGCTCTCGTTGAACGACTACGAGATCCTCGTCAACCTCTCCGAGAGCCCGGGCAGGCGCATGCGGATGAGCGACCTGGCCGACGCGACGATCCAGTCGCGCAGCCGGTTGTCGCACCAGATCTCCCGCATGGAGGCCAAGGGCCTGGTCGTCAGGGAGGACTGCCGTGACGACCGGAGGGGCACGTTCGCGGTGCTGACCGACGAGGGGTGGGACACCATCCAGCGGGTGGCCCCGTTCCACGTGGCGAGCGTCCGCGAGCACTTCGTCGACCGGCTCACCGACGACCAGCTCGACGCGATCGAGGAGGCGTACGCGCCTCTGGTGGAGCAGCTGAAGAAGCTGCGCTGACACCCAACCGATACCGGCGACGGCGCACGGCCTCCGCCGGTGGTCGATACGATCCGGTCATGCTCAGAAGACTCCTCGTCGTGGCCGCGCTCGCGCTGGCGGCGGCGTGCTCATCGGGCGGCGGCGGGGCCGAGCTGCCCGCCGGGCCCGAGTTGATGAAGAAGGCCTCGGAGTCCATGAAGGCCGTCAAGTCGGCCGGCTTCTCGATCGCGACCGAGGGCAAGCCGCAGGTGCCGGTCAAGAAGGCCGACGGCCGGCTCACGGCCGAGGGCGACGCCGACGGCACGCTCACGCTCGACATCCTGGGCACCCTGCAGGAGGTCTCCTTCGCCCTGGTCGGGGAGACGGTGCACTTCAAGGGGCCGACGGGCGGCTTCCAGAAGATGACGCGGGCGCAGCTCGCGCAGTTCTACGACCCGTCGGTGATCCTGGAGCCCACCAAGGGCATCGCGCAGCTCCTGGCCTCGGCCACCGAGCCCAAGGTGGAGGGCGTCGAGGACGGCTCCTACCGGGTCGCCACCACCTTCCCCGCGAACGTCGTCGCGCCGATCGTGCCGGGCGTCACTCAGGGCGTGAACGGCAGGGTCTGGATCGACCAGGCCAGCAGCAGGCTCACCAAGGCGAGCCTGCCGTTGCAGGGCGGTACGGTCACGGTGTCGTTCAGCGACTACGACGCCCCCGTGACGATCACGCCGCCCGCCGCCGGGTGAGGCCGGCCGGATGAGGCGCGCCCGCCGGGTGGTGCTCGGCACAGGCGGCGCGGTGGTGCTGCTGGCGGCGCTGGACGCGTACGTGGTGGTGACGGTCCTCATCGACATCGCCGAGGACGTCGGCATCCCGCTCAACCACCTGGAGCGGGCCACGCCGATCGTGACGGGCTTCCTGCTCGGGTACGTCGCCGCGATGCCGCTGCTCGGCCAGCTCTCCGACCGGTACGGCCGCCGCCCCCTGATCCACGCCTGCCTGGCGGCCTTCGCCCTCGGCTCGGTGCTGACGGCGCTGGCGGCCGGGGAGGTCATGGTGGTGGCCGGGCGTGCCGTGCAGGGGGTGGCGGGAGGCGCGCTGCTGCCCATCACGATGGCGCTCATCGGGGACCTGTGGGAGGAGCGGGAGCGGCCGATCGCCCTGGGCGCGGTGGGGGCGGCGCAGGAGCTGGGCAGCGCGCTCGGGCCCCTGTACGGCGGGCTGCTGGCCGGGATTCCCGGCGCCGTGGTCGCGGGGGTCGAGCTGGGCGGCTGGCACGCGATCTTCTGGATCAACGTCCCGCTCGCCGCCCTGGCCGCCCTGGCCATCCACTTCACCGTCCCGCCCGGCACCCCGTCCACCCGCCCGTCCACCCGCCCGTCCACCCGCCCGTCCGCCCGCGAGGACGCCACGTCCCTCGACGCGGATCCCGCGGCGGCGGGCACACCGGGCGCGCCCGCGACCCCACCGGCGGCGGCGGGCACACCGGGCGTGCCCGCGACCGCACCGGCGACGGCGGGCACACCGGGCGTGCCCGCGACCGCACCGGCGACGGTGGCGGGCCGGGCGGTGACCGGGCGGGTGGACGGGCGGGTGGACGGGCGGATGGACGTGGTCGGCGGGGCGTTGCTCGCGCTGGCGCTGGGCCTGCTGGTCGTGGGCCTGTACAACCCCGACCCCGCCACCGCCGTCCTCCCGCCGTGGGGCCCGCCGGTGATCGCGGCCGGGGTGCTGGTGGCCGTGGCCTTCGTCTGGTGGGAGATCCGCTCCCCCGTACGCCTGCTCGACCTCACCACCACCCGCAAGGGCCCGCTGCTGGCCACTCTGGGCGTCAGCTTCCTGGCCGGGGCCGCGCTCCTGGTGACCATGGTGTTCGTGCAGCTCGCCGCCCAGACCCTGCTCGGCAAGGAGGCGCTGGCGGCGTCGCTGGTCCTGGCCAGGTTCCTGGCGGCACTGACCGTCGCGGCCCTGCTGGGCGGGCTCCTGGCGCGCAGGCTGGGCGACCGGGTCGTGGCGGTGGCGGGCATGGCGCTGGCGGCCGGAGGTTACTGGCTGATGAGCCGCTGGCCGCTCGACCTGGCCGGGTCGGGCCTGGTGATGGACCGCGACCTGGTGGTCGCCGGCCTGGGCCTGGGCCTGGTGATCGCGCCGGTGTCGTCGGCGGTGCTGCGGGTGAGCACGGCGGCGCAGCACGGGGTGGCGTCGGCGGCGGTCGTGGTGGCCAGGATGATGGGCATGCTGATCGGCATCGCGGCCGTGTCGGCGTGGGGGTTCTACCGCTTCCAGTCGCTGACGGCCCGGTTGGACACGCCGCTGCCGTTCGGCGTGGATCCGGAGACGTACCAGCGGCGGCTGGCCGACTACACCGCCGCGGTGCAGGCGGCCCTGCACACCGAGTACACCGAGATGTTCCTGGTGACGGCGTTCATCTGCGCGGCGGGTGCGGCGGTCGCCGTCCTCATGCCGCGCCGCTGAACCTGTGCGGAGCGGGCCCGCCTGAACCGTGCGGAGCGGGCCCGCCCCGCGCAGGAGCGGGGCGGGCACGCTTCAGGTCACGGCGAGAGCCGGTGCAGGTCGCGCGGGAACGCGGTGGCCCAGCGGACGTTGGCCGCGCCGGTCAGCCGCGCCGTCCACCGCTCCAGCCCCAGCGCGAACCCGCCGTGCGGCGGCATCCCGTACCGGAAGGCCTGCAGATACCCTTCGTACGCCTGCGTCCCCTCACCCCGCTCGGCCAGCGCCCGCACGTAGTCGTCGTACCGGTGCAGCCGCTGCCCGCCGGTGACCAGCTCCATCCCGCGGAAGAGCAGGTCGAACCCGTTGGAGTACGCGGGCCGTTCGGGGTCGGGATGGGTGTAGAACGGCCGCTTGGCCATCGGGTACCCGGTGACGAACAGGAAGGCGGACCCGTGCTCCCGCTCCGCCCACTCCGACAGCCACCGCTCCTGCGCGGGCGCCAGGTCGGGCTCGCCGGAGGAGGTCAGCCGCTGCGCCTCGGTGAAGTGCACGGCGGGGATCTCGGCGGGCACCGCGGGCAGGGTGAGGCCCAGCAGGTCGAGTGCGGCGGCGGCGCGCAGGCGTACCGACTCCGTCATGCCCGCCACCACCTCCCGCAGCACGGCCATCACGTCCCGGTGGTCGCGGACGAAGCCCAGCTCGGCGTCCAGGCTGGTGTACTGGGCCAGGTGCCGTACGGTGTCGTGCGGCTCGGCGCGGAAGACGGGCCCCACCTCGTAGACCCGCTCGAACACCCCGACCATCGCCTGCTTGTAGAACTGGGGCGACTGGGCGAGGTAGGCGGGCCGCCCGAAGTAGTCGATGCCGAAGACGTTCGCGCCGGACTCGGTGGCCGAGCCGACGATCTTGGGTGTGTGGATCTCGGTGAAGCCGAGCCGGTCGAGCGTCTCGCGGAAGCCGGCCACGCCGGCGGCCGAGATCTCCAGCCCGGCCCGCAGCAGCGGGTGCCGCAACGCGACCGGCGCGTGGTCGAGCACGGTCGGCAGCGCCGCCCCGACGGCGGGCCTGTAGAGGTCGAACGGCGGCGCCGCGCACGGCCGCGCGAGCACGTCCACCTCGGGCGCGACCAGCTCGTAGCCGCCCGGCGCCTGCTCGCCGGCGACGACGGTGCCGGTGACCCGGACGACGCTCTCCTCGGGCGGCAGGTCGCCGGTGGCGACCACCTGCGCCAGGCCGGTACGGTCCCGGACGACGAGGAAGGACACGGACTTGAGTTGCCGGCGGCGATGGACCCAACCGGCGATCGTCACTCGTTGGCCGGCGTGCTCAGCGAGCTCCGCCGACATGACACGAGAGATCATCACAGCTCCTGTCAAGGAAGTGCATGACCCCTTGGGAGTGCGGGAGAGAAGGGAGCTCTCGGTGCCACCGCACTTTCGCCGCCCCGCGACGGGGACGGCCTCGGCGACCCTGTGACGGGGGTCAGGCCGGCGGGGCATTTCCTCCCCGCACTCGGGAGTGTCTTCACCGGCGGGGCACGGCGCCGCCTTCGCAGCTACCGGCGGCTCTCTCGGCCCGTGCGGGCCCGCTGGCTACTCGTCTCCGTCAACGTGTTGCCGCCGATCCTACGATCAACGCGGGACCGGCGGCAAAACGATTACTTGTCCTTCTTGGGGCGCTTCTCGCGGATCTTCATCGTCACCTCGATCGGCGACCCGGCGAAGCCGAACTCCTCGCGGATGCGCCGCTCGATGAAGCGCCGGTAGGTGTCCTCCAGCCACCCGGAGGTGAACAGCACGAACTTGGGCGGCTCGACGGACGCCTGCGTGGCGAAGAGGATCTTCGGCTGCTTGCCGCCCCGCACCGGCGGCGGGGTCTGCTGCACCAGCTCGGTCAGGAACGCGTTGAGCCGGGACGTCGGCACCCGCGTGGACCAGGAGTCGAGCGCCTTCTCCAGGGCGGGCACGAGCCGGTCGACGTGCCTGCCGGTCTTGGCGGAGATGTTGACCCGCAGCGCCCACGGGGTGCGGACGAGCTGCCGGTCGATCTCCTTCTCCAGGTAGTAGCGCCGGTCCTCGTCGACCAGGTCCCACTTGTTGAAGGCCACCACCATGGCCCGGCCGGACTCGATGACCAGGCCGATGATGCGCAGGTCCTGCTCGGTGAGCGGCTCGCTGGCGTCGATCAGCACGATCGCCACCTCGGTGCGCTCCAGCGCCGCGCGGGTGCGCATGGCGGCGTAGAAGTCGGCGCCCTGCAGCTCGCGGTCGCGCCGCCGGATGCCGGCGGTGTCGACGAAGCGCCAGGTGCGCCCGCCGAGCTCGATCAGCTCGTCCACGGGGTCGCGGGTGGTGCCCGCCATGGGGTCCACCAGCACCCGCTCCTCCCCGGCCAGCTTGTTGAGCAGGGAGGACTTGCCGACGTTGGGCTTGCCGAGCAGCGCGACGCGGGCGGGCCCGCGCTCGGTGCCGAACGTGACCGCGGGCGTCTCGGGCAGCGCGTCGAGCATCACGTCGAGCAGGTCGCCGCTGGATCGGCCGTGCAGGGCCGAGACAGGGTACGGCTCGCCGAGCCCGAGGGACCACAGCGCGGCGGCCTCCAGCTCGAGCTGCTGGTTGTCGACCTTGTTGGCGGCCAGGATGACCGGTTTGCCGGACTGCCGCAGCACGGAGCCCACGATCTCGTCGGCGTCGGTGGCGCCCACGGTGGCGTCCACGACGAACACGATCACGTCGGCCAGCTCGACCGCGACCTGGGCCTGCTCGGCGATGCGCAGGTTCATGCCCGTGGCGTCAGGGTCCCAGCCGCCGGTGTCGACCACGGTGAAGCGGCGGCCCCGCCAGTTGGCGTCGTAGGTGACGCGGTCGCGGGTGACGCCCGGCACGTCCTCGACGACTGCCTCGCGGCGGCCGATGATGCGGTTGACCAGCGTGGACTTGCCGACGTTCGGCCGTCCGACGATGGCGACGACCGGCAGCGGCGCACTGTGGTGCTCCTGCTCGTCGATCTCCAGCTCGTCGAGGTCAGCCTCGACCCAATCCCCCGTTGACACGATTCTTCGTCCTTACAGTGAGTACCGCACCTGAACGGTTCAGGTGCGCTCCTTGACCAGTCTCAGCACCTCCGCGACGACCTCATCCAGGGTCAGCGCGGTGGTGTCGAGCTCGATGGCGCCAGCCGCCATCGAGAGCGGGTCCGTCTTACGTGTTGAGTCCAGGGTGTCACGCCTGGCCATGGCCTCCTGCTGCGCCTCCACGGTGGAGCCGGCCACCTCGGCGCTGCGCCTGCGGGCGCGGGCCTGCGCACTGGCCGTCAGGTAGATCTTGACGGCGGCCCGGGGCCAGACGACCGAGCCGATGTCGCGGCCCTCGACCACGATGTCACCGGCGCCGATGATCTCCCGCTGCAGCGCGACGAGCCGCGCGCGCACCTCGGGCACGGCGGCGACGGCCGAGACCGCTCCGGTGACCTCGGCCCGCCGGATCGGCTCCGCCACGTCCACGCCGTCGACGTGGATGGCGGGGCCGTCGGGGTCGGTGCCGGAGACGATCGCGGGCTCGCCGCAGCGGGCCGCGACGGCGGCGGGGTCGGCCAGGTCGACGCCCTGCTGGAGCATCCACCAGGTCATCGCGCGGTACATCGCCCCGGTGTCGAGGTAACGCAGGCCAAGCGCGCGGGCGGCTCCGCGCGACACGCTCGACTTACCCGACCCCGAAGGGCCGTCCATGGCGACGACCAGACCGGTCACGGCCTCTCCCTCTTCACGTGTTAGGTCCAACCTGAAGAGGCTACCGCCTCCGCGTCAGTCGCCGATCCAGCTTCCGTGGAAGCCGAGCGGCACCCGGGCGGGCAGGTGCACGGTGGCGACCGGCTCGCCGGTGAAGTCCTGCGCCGAGAGGATCACCAGGTCGGCGGCTCCCCGGGACGGGTCGTTGACGAACGACAGCACGTAGCCGTCGTCCTCGGCCTCCCCCGCGGCGACGAAGACGGGCTCGCCCGCGTACGCGCCGCGCCCGAGCCGCCGCGACTCCTGCGTGCCCCGCCGCAGGTCGTGCTTGATCAGCGTGTTGTGGAACGCCTCGTCCGGCAGGTCCTCCAGCTCGCCGCCCACCAGGTCGACCAGCTCGCGGGTGGCGGCGGTGTAGCCGTAGCGGTAGGGCCGGCCGGTGCGGCGCTCGTCCATGCGCGGGAACTCCTGGGCGCGGTCGTCGAGCCGCGTCTGCCGGACCCGGCCGGTGGTGAGGTCGATCCGCCACCGGTCCAGCGCGGGCGAGCCACCCAGGTCGAGCCGCGCGTCCACGAACCCCTTGGGGTAGCTGACCACGTCCACGACCACCTCGCCGCCGTCGTCGTAGGCGTTGAGCGTGTGGAAGACCCAGCACGGCGGCGCGTCCACCCACCGCAGGTCGCCGCTCTCGCGCGACATGAGCCCGATGCGCGGGGGGTGGTCGTCGTTCCACGCGTACGGCAGCCGGTCGCCCCGCTCGGCGTGGGCCATGCTGAACGTGACCGGCAGGTCGTAGATCACCACGAACCGCTCGGTGAGCGCGAAGTCGTGCACCATCGGCTTGTCGGCGACCGGGATGTCCGTGACCCGCTGGACCACGCCCTTGGGATCGAGCACGAGGTGCTGGTGGTGGTCCCAGCCGAAGAAGTACGCCAGCGCGTGCAGCTCGCCGGTGACCGGGTCGAGGTGGGTGTGCGCGGCGAACCCGCCCGGCAGCCCGCCGTCGAAGTCGCACGCGCCGATGGTGTCGAGCTCGTACCCCAGCTCGTACGGCAGCGCCCCCGCCTCCACAGTGGCGAACGTGCGCCCGCCCAGCCCGATGACGTGGGTGTTGGCCGAGAAGTCGAGGCCGGCGTGCACGGGCCCCGGCCTGGGCTCCTCGCCGAGCCGCTCGGCGACGCGGGCGCTGCGGACCCACCGGTTGCGGTACCACTCGGCGCGGCCGTCGCGCAGCCGCACGCCGTGCACCATGCCCTCGCCGAAGAACAGGTGGCCGGCGCTGGTGTCGTCGAGACTGAGCGGGTTGGGGCCGTTGCGCAGGTAGCGGCCGTTCAGCTCGGCCGGGATGCGGCCGGTGACGTCGAGGTCGAACGCGGTGATCTCCTCGTTCACCGGGGCGAATCCGTCCTTGAAGGGAGTGGTCATGGCGTGCCCCTTTCATCGTCGGAAGCCAGGAACGGCGTCAGCACCGAGGCGCAGAGCAGGCGGTAACGCCGCGCGGCCACGTCCCCGTCGAAGTGGCCCAGGATCTCCAGGCTCACGGCGCCGTGGACGGCCATCCACAACACGTCGGCGATCTCCGCGGCCTCGGCCCCGCGCAGCGTCCCGGCCTCCAGGCAGCCGGCCACCTCGCGCACCAGCAGCTCGAACGTGCGCCTGGCCGCCCGCACCGCCTCGGGGCTCGGCTTCAGCCCCGGCAGCGCCCCCAGGAACATGACCCGGTAGTAGTCGGGCTCGCTCAGGGCGTACTCCCGGTAGGCCATCAGCCCCCGGTGCAGCAGTTCGAGGGAGTCGTCGTGCGGCGGCACGGCCAGCAGCGCCCGCTCGAACCGGGCGAACCCCTCCAGCCAGAGCGCCTCGCCGAGCCCGTCCTTGCCGCCGAAGAGGGTGTAGATCACCTTGGTCGAGCAGCCCACCTCGCCGGAGATCCGCCGCACGGTGAGCGCGGCCGGGCCCTCGGTGACGAGCAGCCGCTTGGCCGCGTCGAGGACGGCCGCCCTGACGACGCTCTGCCCCTCGCGCTGGGCCTGCCGGTACGCGGAAACCGTCATGGTGGGTAACGCCGTTTCTTTGCGGTAACACTGTTACCTCTCTTCATACGCCTTCCCGGAGGGCCCGTCAACGGCGCCGCCGGAGGAGTAAGGCCGTCCCCTCCGGTAAGTGACATCGTGTGAAGAACGGAGCCCGCGTCACGGTGGTCGTGGCGAGCAAGGACAGGCTGCGGGCGCTGACCCGCTCGCTCCCCCTGCACCCGCGCCCGGTCATCCTCGTGGACAACGGCTCCACCGACGGCACCGTCACCTTCGTCCGGCGCCACTTCCCCGACGTCCACGTGGTCGAGGCGGGCAGGAACCTCGGCGCCCCCGGCCGCAACATCGGCGTCCAGATGGCCGAGACCCCCTATGTGGCCTTCGCCGACGACGACTCCTGGTGGGCGCCCGGCGCGCTGGATCGGGCCGCCGACGTGCTGGACGCCCATCCGCGGCTCGCGGTCCTGGGCGCGCGCGTGCTGGTGGGCCCGGAGGAGCGGCTGGACACGGTGTCGGAGCAGATGCGCGACTCCCCGCTCGGCGTCGAGCCTGACCTGCCGGGGCCGAGCGTGCTGGGGTTCCTGGCGTGCGGGGCGGTGGTGCGCAAGGAGGCGTTCCTCGATGCGGGAGGGTTCGACGACGTGATCTTCTTCTTCGGCGAGGAGGAGCGGCTGGCCGTGGATCTGGCCGCGAAGGGATGGGGGCTGGCGTACGTGGACGACGTGGTGGCGCACCACCACCCCTCGCCGGCCAGGGACCCGCGCGGCAGGCAGGTGCTGGCCGCGCGCAACGCCGTGCTGACGGCCGTGCTGCGCCGCCCGTGGCGGGTGGTGGCCAGGCGCTCCCTTGAGGCGCTGAGGGGCGGCTCCGCGGGCCGTGAGGGCCTGCGCACGGCGGTGCGCAGGCTGCCGCGGGCGCTGGCCGAGCGGCGCGGGCTGCCGGTCTCCGTGGAACGGGCGCGGCGCACGCTGGAGCGCAGCGATGACTGATCCGCGCGTGGGCGCCGTCGTGATCACCTGGAACCGCCGCGAGGAGGTGCTCACCGCGCTGGGCCGCCTGCTCGCGCTCCCCGAGCGGCCCCAGGTGGTGCTGGTGGACAACGGCTCGGCCGACGGCACCGCGCAGGCGGTCGCGCGGGCCTATCCCGAGGTGGACGTGGTCGCCCTGGACGAGAACCTGGGCGCGGTGGGCCGCAACGTGGGCGTGGAGCGGCTGCGCACGCCGTACGTGGCCTTCGCCGACGACGACACCTGGTGGGCGCCGGGCTCACTGGCCCGGGCCGCCGACGCGCTGGACGCCCATCCCCGACTGGCCGTCGTGACGGCCCGCATCCTGGCCGAGCCCGGCGGGCGCGACGACCCGATCGTGGCCGAACTGCGCGACTCCCCCGTGACCGGGCCCGGCTGGCTGCCCGGCCCCGCGCTGGGCAGCTTCCTGGCGGGCGCGTCGGTGCTGCGGCGGGAGGCGTTCCTGCAGTGCGGCGGCTTCTCGCGGCGGCTGTGGCTGGGCGGCGAGGAGGAGCTGCTGGCCGTGGACCTGGCCACGGCGGGCTGGGAGCTGTGCTACCTGGAGGAGCTGACCGTCCACCACCAGGCCTCGGCGCAGCGTGACGCGCACGGCAGGCGGCGGGTGGGGCTGCGCAACACGCTGTGGTTCACGTGGCTGCGGCGGCCGCTGCGCGCGGCGCTGCGGCGCACCGTGCACCTGGCCAGGACGGTGCCGCGGGACCGCGTCTCGGCGCTGGCGGCCCTGGACGCCCTGCGCGGGCTGCCGTGGGTGCTGGCCGAGCGGCGGCGCGTGCCGCCCCGCGTGGAGGCCAGGCTGGCCAGCCTGGAGGCGTCCCAGGAGAACTCGCGGGCCCGCCGTTACGTCTCGTGAACGGGGGGCAGCAGGCGGATATGAGCACTGCACCCAACCCGATCGACCTGCAGAAGCACCTGAGCGGGGTCGACTACCCCGCCTCCAGGGACGACCTGGTCCAGGCCGCCCGCGACCACGACGCGGGCGACGACATCGTCCAGGCGCTGCAGAACATGCCCGACCGCCAGTACGACGGCCCGAACGCGGTCAGTGAGGCGGTCACCAGACGCTGATGCGTGGGGGTGCGGTGGGCGGGGCCGGTCCCGGCCCCGCCCACCGCGCGTCCGCGCCCGCTCACGACGGCCCGGCCGTCAGGCCGAACGTCCAGACCGGCACCAGACCACGCTTGAGCAGCTTGAACGTGATGATCGGGCTGCTGCTGACCGTCTCCTTGTAGGCGATGGCCGCGCGCCCGGTCAGGTACCACCGGCGCGGGGTGTCGTCGGGGCGGGTGAACTGGATGACGGCGTCCCGGCGGCCGAGGCTCACGGGCTGGTGCACATACCCGAACCTGAACGGCGGGGGCGTCCTGCCGCGCAGCGTGGCGGCCAGCGAGTCGGCCGCGCCGAGCCCCGTGGGGATGCCGCCCTGGCAGGTGCCGTGCATGACGCCGAACTTCTGGGTGACCGCGGCGGCGTCGCCGACGGCGTAGACGTCCGGGTGGGAGACCGACCGCAGCACCGGGTCCACCACGATCCGGCCGCGCTCGTCCACGCTCAGCCCCGACTCCGCGGCCAGGGGGAGGCCCTTGGTGCCGGTCGTCCAGAGCGTGGCGTCGGAGTGGATCAGCTCGCCGTCGTCCAGCTCGACGCCGTCGGGCAGCACCTTGGTGATGTGCACGCCCGCGCGCACCTCCACGCCGAGCCGCTCCAGCACCCTGTCCATGTACGCCCGCGCGCCCTGGCCCATCATCGAGCCGGGGCGTCCCCTGGTGAGCAGGACGACGCGCAGGTGCGGGCGGGCCTCGGCCAGCTCGGCGGCCGACTCGACGCCGGTCAGGCCGCCGCCGGCGACGACCACCGTGCCCTGGGCGAGGGTGTCCAGGTGCTGCGCGAGGCGGACGGCGGCCGCGTGGTCGTCGTAGACGTGGGCGTGCTCGGCGACGCCGGGGACGCCCGCGTCGGTCATCGTGCCGAGCGCGTAGATCAGCTTGTCGTAGCCGAGGGTGCGGCCGGCGTCCAGCCGCACCTGCCGCTGTACCGGATCGATCGCGGCCACCCGCCCCAGCACGAACGCAACGCCGCTGCCCGCCAGCACCTCGGTCAGCGCATGGTCGGCCAGCCGCTCACCCGCCGCCGTCTGGTGCAGGCGCAGCCGCTCGGTGAACCTGGGCGAGGCGTTCACCAGCGTGACGCGCGCGCCCGTGGAGCGGGTCCTGCGCGCGACCCTGATGGCCGCCGTGACGCCGGTGTAGCCTCCGCCGATTACCAGGATCTCGGTCATGTTCGTTGCCTCCTCGATTCGTGCTCGCAGACGGATCGGGGAGGCGCGGATGTGACATCGGCGCGGAGATCGCCTCAGGGGACCTGCCAGCCGCGCTCGCGCAGGGCCTCGGTGAGCGCGCCGGCCGCGTCGGGCTCCACCGACAGCTCGGCGATGCCCAGGGGCAGGCCGGGGGCGTGCTCCAGGCGCACGTCCTCGACGTTGACGCCGACCTCGTCGCACACCTGGAACAGCCGGGCGAGCTGGCCGGGGCTGTCGCCGATCACGACCTGGACGGCGGCGTAGGAGGAGGCGGGGCCGCCGTGCTTGCCGGGGATGCGGTCGTGGCCGACCACGCCGCGCTTGAGCAACTGGGTGATCTCGTTGGTGGCGGTGCCGTCGCCCTCGGCCAGGGCGCGCAGCGCGCTCGCCGCGTCGGCCAGGTCGTTGGCCACGGCCTCCAGCACCTCGGCGACCGGGGACGCGTTGCCGGACAGGATGCCCAGCCACAGCCCCGGGTCGCTGCCCGCGATCCGCGTGACGTCGCGCACGCCCTGCCCGGCCAGCCCCAGCGCGACGTCCGTGGCGTCGGCCAGGCGGGCGGCCACGGCGGAGGCGGCCACGTGCGGCGCGTGGGAGACCACGGCGACCGCGCGGTCATGGTCGGTCGCGCTGACCTCGACCGCGTTGGCGCCGCACAGCTCGATCAGCCGCAGCACCGCCGCCTTCGCCTCGGGGTCGGCCTCCTCGGTGGGGCACAGCGCCCACGGCCGCCCGAGGAACAGGTCCTCCCTGGCCGCGCCGGGCCCCGACTTCTCGCGGCCGGCCAGCGGGTGCGAGGCGACGTAGGCGGCCAGGTCGCAGCCGAGCTGCGCGGCCCGGTGGATGGGCTCGGCCTTGACGCTGGCGACGTCGGTGTAGAACCGGGCCGCGTCGATGCGCTGCAGCTCCAGCAGCTCGCTCGCCACGTACGCCGGCGGCACCGCGATGATCGCCAGGTCTGCCCGCTCGGACGCCTGCGCCGCCTGCCCGCCCTTCATCGGCTGCCACTCCTCGCCCGCGCCCAGCTCACGGGCCAGCCGCACGGCGCCCTGGTCGCGGTCGGCGAGCAGCACCCGCACCCCGCGCTTGCGCAGCGCCAGTGCCGCTGAAGTGCCGATGAGACCGGTGCCGACGACGAGCACGGTACGAAGATCCATCACGATGTCCTGATTTATCGGGTCGTACGGGCTGGTAGTGTCGCGCGGCCGGCTTGCCGCGCGCTTGAACGGGGGTGGTACGGGGGCCGGCTACTGGGCGATGTCCTGGCGCAGCGCCACCGCACCGCGCAGATAGACGTGCTGGATCTCCGAACGCGGGCGGTCGGACTCCACGTGGGCCATGAGCCGTACGACACGGGGCAGCGCCCCCGGCACGTCGATCTCGGTGCAGCAGATCAGCGGCACCTCGTGGAAGCCCAGCTTGCGCGCCGCGAGCGCCGGGAACTCGGCCGTCAGGTCGGGCGTGGCCGTGAACAACACGCTGATCACGTCGTCCGGGGACAGGCTGTTGCGCTCCATGATCGCGCTGACCAGCTCGGTCGTCCCGGAGATGACCGATTCGCGGTCGTTGGCGTCCACCTGGATCGCCCCACGGATCGCCCGCACCATGTGGTTCGTCCCTTCCATAGCCGCGAAGCCCGTGCGGAGGTTCGCACGGGCTCCTTCGTCCGGCCAGATTACAGCTTCACCGCCGCGTACAGCTCGCCGACTTCCTTCAAGCTCAGCGCCCTGACGGTGCCCGGCTTGGTCCTGCCCAGCTTCACCGGCCCGAACTCGATCCTGGCCAGGTCGATCACGCGGTGACCGGCCTCCTCCAGCATCCGCCGCACCACGTGCTTGCGCCCCTCGTGCAGCACGACCTCGACCAGCGCCTGCTGGCCGTGCTCCTGCACGATCGAGAACGCGTCGGCCCTGGCGATGCCGTCCTCCAGCTCGATGCCCTGCTTGAGCCTGCGGCCCAGGTCGCGCGGGATCGGCCCCGGCACCTTGGCCCAGTACTTCTTCTGCACGCCGTAGCTGGGGTGCGTCAGCCTGTTGGCCAGCTCGCCGTCGTTGGTGAGCAGCAGCAGGCCCTCGGTCTCGGTGTCGAGCCGGCCCACGTGGAACAGCCTCGGAGCCAGCTCCTCGACGTAGTCGGCCAGGCACGGGCGGCCCTGCGGGTCGTCCATCGTGGAGACGACGCCGATGGGCTTGTTCAGCGCGTAGTAGACCAGGTCGGGCGCGGTCGGGATGCGCTTGCCGTCCACGTGGATGACCTGCGTCGCTGGGTCGACCTTGGCGCCGAACCTCCGTACGACCTGGCCGTTCACGGTCACGCGGCCCTCGCCGATCATCTCCTCGCAGGCCCTGCGGCTGGCCACGCCCGCCTGGGCGAGCACCTTCTGCAGCCGCACGCCGCCCGGGACCTCGGTGGTGTCGCGCTCGTCGGTGTAGCCCTCGGGGAAGAGGTCGCGGTCGCGGATGGGCTGCCGCGCGGCCTTGATGCGGTCGTGCTGCGGGCTGCCGTAACCCGGCGAGCCGCCGCCGCGCCTGGCGCCGCCGCCAATGGTCTGGACGTCGTCGCGGCGCGGGGCGCGCGGCGCGCGGGCTCCGCCCTGCCGATCGTCGCCGTCGCGCCTGCCGTAGCGGGAGCGGGTCGAGCTCGTCGCCGGCCCGGGCGCGGCGTCCTCGCGACGCCCGCTCCGCCCGGCCCTGAACCCGCCGGCCCGCACGTCACGGCGGTCCTCACGGCGCTCGTCACGGCCCTCGGGACGGTAACCGCCGCCCCGCTCGTCGCGGCGGGGTGCGCGGTCGTAACGCTCACCACGCCCGTAGCGCTCCTCGCGGGCGGGACGCTCGCCACGCCCGCCGAAGCGGTCATCGCGCTCGCCACGGACCGGCCGGTCACCCCGGCCGCCGAAGCGGTCATCGCGGGCAGGCCGATCACCACGCCCGCCGAAGCGGTCATCGCGGGCAGGCCGATCACCACGCCCGCCGAAGCGGTCATCGCGCCCGCCACGGGCAGGGCGGTCGCCGCGGCCGGCGAAGCGGTCATCGCGGCCGGGCCGGTCGTCGCGGCCGAAGCGGTCGTCGCGGCTGGGACGGCCCTCGTTCTCGCCGTCGCGCCCGCCGCCGTACCGGGCGCGGCTGCCGCCCCGGTCGGCGCGCAGGGAGTCGCGGCGGGTGTCGTCGCGGAAGCCGCCCTCGCGGCGGGGGCCGCCGCCACGGGATTCGTCGTCGCGGCGGAAGCCGCCTCGGGTGCCGCCACGAGTGTCGTCGGAGCGGAAGGCGGGACGCCCGCCACGGCCGGAGCCGCCCGCGCGTCCACGACCGCGTCCATCACCGGACGGGGTGCTGCGCCTGTTGATCACTTTGTTGTCTCCTCGAGATTCTCCACGTCGTCCGGGAGGAAGGGCGCGAGCTCGGGGAGCTCGCTCAGGTCCCGCAGTCCCAGACGTTCAAGGAAGTATGAGCTTGTCCGGTAGAGCACTGCCTGGCTCTCCGGGTCGGTGCCGGCCTCTTCGACCAGCCCCCTGGCGACGAGCGTCCGCATGACGCCGTCGCTGTTGACGCCGCGCACCGCGGCGACGCGGGCACGGCTCACCGGCTGCCGGTAGGCCACGACCGCGAGTGTCTCCAGCGCGGCCTGGGTCAGCCGCGTCTGCTGGCCGTCGCGTACGAATCGCTCGACCAGTGGCGCGCAGTCGGCTCGCGTGTAGAACCGCCAGCCACCCGCGACTTCTCTCAAGTCAAAACCCCGCCCGGCGGCGGTGTATTCCGCCGTCAGTGCGCGAAGAGCGGCACTCACCTCGTGTGTGGGCCGTTCCAGCACCTGGGCGAGGGTCACCTCGGCGACGGGCTCGTCCACCACGAGCAGGATAGCCTCCAACGCCGCCTCCAGCGTCGGCCCCGCCTCACTCCCGACGGCCCCATGGGCCTCGGCGGCCTCCTCCGCCCCACCCACGACGTCGGCAGGGTCGACCTCCACCGCACCCGCGACGTCGGCCGGTTCCGCCTCCGCCGCACCTGCAGCCTCGGCGGGCGCCCACTCCACGGCAGCGGTCTCGGACGGCTCCAGAGCGCGCGCGGCCTCGGCCGCGTCCGGGGCATCGCCCTCCTCGGCCTCCACCTCGGCGTCCACCGCGGCCTCCACTACGGCCTCCGCCGCAGCCGCCGGTGTGTCCACCTCCTCGGACACCCCCGTCACGCCTGGCCCCTGCGACTCGGGGTCCTCGGCTTCCACCTCGGGCGCGCCCGGCTGGGCGAGGGAGCCCGGGAGGGTCATCCAGACGGGCAGGGGCGGCTCCGAGTCGGGGGAGCGGCGGGGGTTGGGCAGCGGGTTGTCGTCAGTCATGGGATGGTTTCTCCGCGGATTCCTCGTAGTCGTCGCCCACCGCGACGTCCCCCTCGTCGGAGCCCGTCCACGTCACGTGCAGGTCACCCAGCGGCTCGATCTGCTCGAACGTCACCGCCGACTCCCGGAAGAGCTCCAGCACGGCCAGGAACCGCGCGATGACCTCGATGGTGCCGTCGCAGTCGGCGACCAGCGCCCGGAAGGTGGCGCGCCGGAGCCGGCGCAGGTGCATGACGAGGATCGCCGCCTGCTCCTTGACGCTGGCCAGCGGCTGGTAGACGTGCCCCAGGTTGACGGTGGGCGGCAGCTTGGGGGTGAAGGCCTTGGCGGCGATGCGGGCGAGCTGCTCGGGGCCGATGCCGAGGATCAGCTCGGGCAGCAGGTTGGCGAACTGCTCCTCCAGCCCCACGGTGCGGGGGAAGCGCAGCGCCTCCTCCGCCATCCGCCCGGCGAAGACCTTGGCCACCTCTTTGTACGCCTTGTACTGCAGCAGCCGGGCGAACAGCAGGTCCCTGGCCTCCAGCAGCGCCAGGTCCTCCTCGTCCTCCACCTCGCCGGTGGGCAGCAGGCGGGCCGCCTTGAGGTCGAGCAGGGTGGCCGCGACCAGCAGGAAGTGGCTGGTCTGGTCGAGATCCCACTCGGGGCCGCGCGAGCGGATGTAGGAGATGAACTCGTCGGTGACCTTGGAGAGCGAGACCTCGGTGATGTCGAGCTTGTGCTTGGCGATGAGGCCGAGGAGCAGGTCGAACGGACCCTCGAAGACGTCCAGGTGGACCTGGAAGCCCTGGGGCGGCGGCTGCTCGGTGGTCACCTGGCCATTGTCGCAGGCGCCGGCCAGCGCGAGAGCACCTCGCGGGCCAGCTCACGGTAGGCGTTCGCGCCGAGGGACGACGGGTCGAACGTGGTGATCGGCTCACCGGCCACCGTCGCGTCGGGGAAGCGCACCGTGCGGTTGATCACCGTGTGGAACACCTTGTCGCCGAACGCCTCCACGACGCGGGCCAGCACCTCGCGGCCGTGCAGGGTGCGGGCGTCGTACATGGTGGCCAGCAGGCCCTCGATCTCGAGCTCCTCGTTGAGCCGCTCCTGGACCTTGGAGATGGTGTCCATGAGCAGGGCGACGCCGCGCAGGGCGAAGAACTCGCACTCCAGCGGCACCATCACGCCGTGGGCGCAGGTCAGCGCGTTGATCGTGAGCAGGCCGAGCGACGGCTGGCAGTCGATGAGGCACACGTCGTAGTGCGGCAGCAGCGGCTTGATGACGCGGCCGAGCACCTGCTCGCGGGCGACCTCGGTGACGAGCTGCACTTCCGCGGCCGACAGGTCGATGTTGCTGGGCAGCAGGTCGAGGCCCTCGACGCCGGTCTGCAGCAGCACCTCTTCGGCGGTGACGCCGCGCTCCATGAGCAGGTTGTAGACGGTCAGGTCGAGCTGGAGCGGGTTGATGCCCAGGCCGACGGACAGGGCGCCCTGGGGGTCGAAGTCGACCAGCAGCACCTTGAGGCCGCATTCGACGAGCGCGGCGCCCAGGTTGATGGTGGTGGTGGTCTTGCCGACGCCACCCTTCTGGTTGACCATCGCGACCACGCGCGCCGGGCCGTGCACCGCCGGCGGCACCGGCTCCGGGAACACCGGCCGGGGCCGCTGTGTCGGGCCGAGATTGACGCCGTTGGAAGGCGCGTTGGTCTTCGTGTCGCCCCAGGGGTTGTCGGGGGTCCCCGGGGTCGAACCCTTGGTCGTCACAGTCACCAGCTCGAACCTCCCTGACGATCCCGAACCGGACCGTCCGGACGGACACTATGGCGTCACCACTTAACGCGGCAAGGCGGCACGCCGTGGGCCGGCGCACGTCCCAAAAGACTATAGATCACTGCCGGGCGCGTGGATGCGCCGCGGCGTAGACCTCGCGGAGTTTGTCGACCGTGACCAGGGTGTAGACCTGAGTGGTCGTCACAGAGGCATGGCCGAGCAACTCCTGTACCACCCTAACGTCAGCGCCGCCGTCGATCAGGTGGGTTGCGAAGGAATGCCGGAGTACGTGGGGGCTTATCCCGTCGAGTCCGGCGCGCTCGGCGGCGGCCTGGAGCACCTCCCAGGCTCCCTGCCTGGTCAGGCGGCCACCGCGGGCGTTGAGGAAGACCGCGGGGGTGCCGCGTCCGTGGGCCAGCAGCCCGGGCCGGGCCCGTACGAGGTAGGCGTCCAGCGCCGATCGGGCGTATCTCCCCAGGGGCACGACGCGGGTGCGGCCGCCCTTGCCGTGCAGGCGCACCTGGTCGTCCTCCAGGTCGTCCACGGCCAGCCCGACGGCCTCGGAGATGCGGGCGCCGGTGCCGTACAGGACCTCCAGGAGGGCGCGGTTGCGCAGGGTGAGGGGCGCGCCGTCGGGGCCGGAGGCGGCGATGAGGCGCTCGACCTCGTCCACGCCGATGGCCTTGGGCAGCCGGCGGAGCTGGCGCGGCGGGCGTACCTGGTGGGCGGGGTCGTGGGCCGTGACGCCTTCGCGCAGGGCGAACCGGTGCAGGCCGCGTACGGCGGAGACGGCGCGGGCGGCGGAGCTGGCGACCAGGGCGGGGTGCTCGCCGTCGCCCTCGCGCAGCGCGGCCAGGAAGGCCAGCACGTCGGCCTCGCCCACCTCGCCCAGCTCCAGGCGGCCGCGCGCCTGGAGGTGCTCGAAGTATCGGCGCAGGTCACGACGGTAGGACGCGAGCGTGTTGGCGGCCAGGCCGCGTTCCACGGCCAGGTGGGCGAGGTAGCTGGAGAGCACCGCCTCCACGTGAAGTCACTCCTCAGGTGCGTCGGCGGGCCGCAACCGCGCGAATCCCTCAGCCGAAGCCATGTACGCGGCGAGGATACCCGCCACGGTCGGGGAATTGTGGATCATCCCCGAGAGTACGCGCTGAACCGCCTCCTCCAGTGGCATCCACACGGTCGGCATGTCGGCCTCCTCGTGCATGCGCACATAGTGGTTCTCCTCGGGGGGAATGGCGCTCAGGCCCCGGGCGAGGAAGACGCGCGAGCGCTCGTCCGACGCGCCGGGAGTGATGAACAGGTCGAGCAGCGTGTGCCAGGTGTCCGCGCGGTAGCCGGTCTCCTCGGCCAGCTCGCGTGCCGCCAGGTCGACCAGCGGCTCGCCGGGGCGGTCGCGCAGCCCGGCGGGGACCTCCCACAGCAGGTGCCTGACGGCGTGCCGGTACTGGCGCAGCAGCAGCACGCGCCCGCGTTCGTCCAGCGCGACGACGACGACCGAGCCCGGGTGGGAGATCAGGTCCCGCTCGGCCACCTCTCCGTCCGGCATGCGGACCGCGTCCGTGGTGACCTTCAGCAACCTGGTGCGCAGACGCTCGGTGGAGGAGACGACCTCCCACTTGTCTGCCGTGTCGCGAACGTGCATTCGCCCACCGTAACGCGGAGATCAAGCAAGTCGCACGGCGACCTCTCGGGCGACGATGTCAAGATCTTCCTGTGCGTAGCAGGAGATGTAGATCTCCCGCACGTCAGGCACCAGCTCCGTGGTGTCGACCAGACCCTCGATGATCGGCCGGATCACCTCGGAGGTCTCGGCCCCGCCCTGCCCCGTGCCGAACAGGGGCAGGATCACGCTGCGCAGCCTGCCGTCGCCGAGGGCGGCGAGGCGTTCCTGCTCGGCCCGCTGCGGCGTGGCCGGAGGGGAGAACACCCCTTCGGCGGCGTTGATGTCGGAAAGGACGGCCATGACGGACCGGACCGCCGCCTGGATCTGGTGGGGGTGCTTGTAGGGAATGACCTTGCTCTCGGCGTCCACCGCCTGGACGGCGGCGACGTGCAGGATCGCCCGCGCCCGGTTGACCTTCGCCAAGTCGCTGCCGGGGCCGCCCGCGCTGGTGGCGAACGCCTCCCCCGCCTGCACCGGCCTGCCGCGCTCGCGTAGCTGCCAGTCCAGCTCCTGCTGGATGGTGTCGACGTACAGCCCGGCCTTGATCGTCGCGCCGCGCCGGCGCAGCAGCGACGAGACGGTGTGGCTCTCGAAGAACCGCGCCATCTGCATGTAGTCGTTCTCGGGGTTGACCAGAGCGTCGATGCCCCTGACCCGGGCGATGTCGCCGCTGGCCAGGTGAAGGGCCACGCCGCCCGGCAGCTCGAAGCCGGCGGCCCGCTGGTCGTCCCTGGCCTTGGTGCGGCGGGGCCGCCGCCTGCCCTGCCGCTCGGCGGTGGCGCGGGCGCCGTGGTCCAGCGCTCCGGCCAGCTCCAGGATGAGGGCGTCGCCGCGGGCCAGGGCGATGTTGCGGGTCATCACGTACTGCCGGTCGGCCAGGTTGAGCGCCTTGACCTCGGCGACCATCTCCTCGTCGGAGAGCTCGAAGCCGAGCGGCACGATCGCCAGGCCGAGCGCGGTCGCCAGGGCGAGCTCCCGGCGGACCCACTCCGATCGGGACGTTCCAGGGCCGATCAGCACCAGGAGCACGTCGCTCGCCAGGATCTGGCGGTAGATCTCGGTCTCCCACCGCATCCCCGCCATCAGCGCGGCGTCGTCCATCCACGGCTCGTACTCTTCGTGCTGCGCCAGGATGTAGTGCAGGATCTCGGCCTTGGTGTTGTCCTGGACGACCTGCACACCCTCCTCCTGCCGGAGGAGGCGTTTCTTGTAGCAGATGAAGACGCGCATCGAGCCCGCCCCTTGGCCACGGTTGTATGCCGCGATACTGCCAGAGACGGGCCCGGGTCGGCTACTGCCGTCCGCCTTGCCCGCAGTCAGTTGACCGTCTGGACCACGCGGCTGTCGGCGTAGGCGAGGGCGGCGTTGATGAGCCCCTTGAACATCGGGTTGGCCCGGGTGGGCCGGGAGCGGAACTCGGGGTGGGCCTGGGTGCCGATGAAGAACGGGTGCACGTCGGTCGGCAGCTCGGTGTACTCGACCAGGCGGCCGTCGGGCGACAGGCCGGAGAAGACCAGGCCGACCTGCTCGAGCTGCTCGCGGTAGGCGTTGTTGACCTCGTAGCGGTGGCGGTGGCGCTCGTCGGCCTTGGCCTTGCCGCCGTAGAGCTGCCTGGCCAGGGTGCCCTCGCCGAGTTTGGCGGTGTAGCTGCCCAGGCGCATGGTGCCGCCCATGTCGCGTTCGCCGGCGACGACGTCCTCCTGGTCGGCCATGGTGGAGATGACCGGGTGCTTGGTGTCGGGGTCGAACTCGGCGGAGTTGGCGGCCTCGATGCCGGCCATGTTCCTGGCGGCCTCGATGACCATGCCCTGCATGCCGAGGCAGATGCCGAGCAGCGGGATCTTGTTCTCGCGGGCGTGGCGGATCGCGCCGATCTTGCCCTCGATGCCGCGGACGCCGAAGCCGCCGGGGATGAGCACGCCGTCCACGCCGTCGAGCTCGCGCTCGGCGCCCTCGGGCGTCTCGCAGTCGTCGCTCTTGACCCAGCGGATGTTGACGCGGGCGTCGTTGGCGAAGCCGCCGGCGCGCAGCGCCTCGGTGACCGACAGGTACGCGTCGGGCAGGTCGATGTACTTGCCGACGAGCGCGACCGTGACCTCCTTGGCGGGCCGGTGAACGCGGCGCAGGAGCTGCTCCCACTCCTTCCAGTCGACGTCGCGGAAGGGCAGGCCGAGGCGGCGCACGACGTAGGCGTCGAGGCCCTCGGAGTGCAGCACCTTGGGGATGTCGTAGATCGAGGCCGCGTCCACGGCGGAGACGACGGCGTCCTCGTCGACGTCGCACATCAGGCTGATCTTGCGCTTGATGGCCGCCTGCACGGGGCGGTCGGAGCGCAGCACGATCGCGTCGGGCTGGATGCCGATGCTGCGCAGCGCCGACACGCTGTGCTGGGTGGGCTTGGTCTTCAGCTCGCCGGACGGGCCGATGTACGGCAGCAGCGACACGTGCAGGAAGAACACGTTGTCGCGCCCGACCTCGTGCCTGATCTGGCGCACGGCCTCCAGGAACGGCAGCGACTCGATGTCGCCGACCGTGCCGCCGACCTCGGTGATGACGACGTCCACGTCAGGGCCGGCCATCCCCCGGATCCGGTCCTTGATCTCGTTGGTGATGTGCGGGATGACCTGGACGGTGTCGCCCAGGTACTCGCCCCGCCGCTCCTTGGCGATGACGTTGGAGTACACCTGCCCGGTGGTCACGTTGGCCGAGCCGTGCAGGTGGGTGTCGAGGAACCGCTCGTAGTGGCCGACGTCGAGGTCGGTCTCGGCACCGTCGTCGGTGACGAACACCTCGCCGTGCTGGAACGGGTTCATGGTGCCGGGGTCGACGTTGAGGTAAGGGTCGAGCTTCTGCATGGTGACCCTGAGACCGCGCCCTTTGAGCAGGCGACCGAGGCTGGATGCCGTGAGCCCCTTGCCGAGACTGGAGGCGACACCGCCGGTGACGAACAGATGCTTGGTTTGCGATGCGCTGCGCAAAGGGGCTCCCGTGGCTCGAGGTGTGGTCGAAGTGTCCACGGGCTCTCAGGATATCAAACAACGCCCCTCACATGCCTGAACGGCATGACCTAGCGGTAACTTTGGTCCCTATGTCAGTAGTTCGGCGGGCTTTGGGCGCGTTGATTCACCGTACCTACGCGGCGATCCGGCACGCCGGTGAGATTTCTCCGGCCAGTCCCGCCGGCTACCGATTCCGCCGGCTCGGCCCCGGGGTCAGCATCGCGTTCCCCCCTGGCGCGATCTTCGGCGAGCAGTGGATCGAGATCGGTGACCACACGCTCATCGGGGAGCGGGTGTCGATGTCGTGCGGCATGGTCCCCGACCGGGATCTCGGCCCCGACACGATCCTGCGGATCGGCGCGAGCTGCTCGATCGGCCGGGGCTCGCACATCGTCGCGCACCAGTCGGTCGAGATCGGCGACGACGTCTTCACCGGCCCGTACGTCTACATCACCGACCAGAACCACGTCTACGACGACCCGGACATCCCCATCGGGCGGCAGTGGCCGCGCAACAGCCCGGTCTCCATCGGCTCCGGCTCCTGGCTGGGCACGGGCGCGATCATCCTGCCGGGCACCACGCTGGGACGCCAGTGCGTGGTGGCGGGCGGCGCCGTGGTGCGCGGCGAGTTCCCCGACCACAGCGTGGTCGCGGGGGTGCCCGCCAAGCGCGTGCGCGGCTACACGCCGGAGCTCGGCTGGCACGCGCCGATCACGCTGGACACCTTCCCCTGAGTCACCCTCTGGACCGAACAAGGTTCTGACAGTTAGCGTCGTTCCATGCGGACCGCCATCTGTGAGCGTTTGGGCATCGAGTTCCCGTTGTTCGCCTTCAGCCACTGCCGCGACGTGGTGGCCGCCGTGACGAACGCGGGCGGTTTCGGGGTGCTGGGCGCGGTCGCGTACTCGCCCGAGCAGCTCGACACGGAGCTGACCTGGCTGGACGAACGGGTGGGCGGCCGCCCGTACGGCGTGGACGTGCTCGTCCCGGGCAAGATCGACGCCTCCGCGCTCGACCGGCGCACGCACCTCATGGAGGCCGTCCCCGACCGCCACCGCGACTTCGTCACCCATCTGCTGGCCAAGTACGGCGTCAGCGCCCCGGGCCAGCCCATGACGGCGGTGGCCGACGAGTTCGGCAGGAGGGTGACGGCGGCCGGGGCGACCGGGCTGATCGACGTGGCGCTCAAGCACCGCATCGGGCTGATCGCCAGCGCCCTGGGGCCGCCGCCGCCCGAGATGGTCTCCAGGGCCAGGGAGGCCGGGGTGCCGGTGGCCGCGCTGGTGGGCACGGTCGAGCACGCCCGCAGGCAGGTGGCGGCGGGCGCGGACCTCATCGTGGCGCAGGGCACGGAGGCGGGCGGTCACACCGGTGACGTCTCCACGATGGTGCTGGTCCCGCAGGTCGTGGACGCGGTCGCGCCGGTCCCGGTGCTGGCGGCGGGCGGGATCGCGTCGGGACGGCAGATGGCGGCGGCCATGGCGCTCGGGGCCGAAGGCGTGTGGTGCGGCTCGGTGTGGCTGACGACCGAGGAGGCCGAGACGGCGCCGGCGGTCAAGGCCAAGTTCCTGGCGGCGTCGTCGCTGGACACGGTCAGGTCGCGCTCCCGTACGGGAAAGCCGGCCCGCCAGCTCAAGTCCGCCTGGACCGAGGAGTGGGACTCCGGCCAGGAGAGCCCGGGCGCTCTGGGGATGCCGCTGCAGATGCTGCTGGCCGAGGGCGCGATGGCGCGCATCGGGACGGCGGCCGAGAAGGGCGAGCCGGGAGCGGTGGAGCTGGTCAACTACTTCGTGGGGCAGGTCGTGGGCCAGCTCGACCAGGTGAGACCGGCCAAGGACGTGGTCTACGACATGATCGGCGAGTTCGGCGAGGCGATCGAGCGGCTGCACCGGCTGTCTGCGGAGTGAGACCCGGGCGTTTGCCCGTTCTTTCCCAGAAGGTAACCTGCGCCTGTGGTCGGGACTCCGCCTGAGCTGGAACGCGGCACCGGCGTCCCGGCGCACGCCCAGATCGAGCGCTGGCTGCTGGCCTCGATCGCGGCCGGCGAGCTGGTGCCGGGCGACCGGTTGCCCGGTGAGCGGGAGCTGGCCGGGCGGCTCGGCGTGAGCAGGATGACGCTGAGGCAGGCGCTGGCCTCCCTGGAGCGCGACGGCGTGCTGCTGCGCGTGCCCGGCAGGTCGGGCGGCGCCTTCGTCGCCGAGCCCGGCCCCGGCCCGCGCGTCGACTGCGACCTGACCGGGCTGGCCGGGTTCACCGAGCAGATGCGCCGCGCCCACCTGCGGGCCGAGGCGCGGATCCTGCGGGCCGCGACGGTGCCCGCGCCCGCCGCCGCGGCCGTGGCGCTGGGCGTCGCGCCCGGCTCGCCGGTGCACGAGGTGGCGCGGGTGCGCTCGGCGGGCCGGTCGCCGGTGGCGCTGGAGCGCTCGTACTTCCCCGACCTGCCCGGCCTGCTCGACCAGGACCTCACCGGCTCGCTGTACGCGCTGCTGGCCGCCCGGTACGACCTGGAGCCGCGCACCGCGGTCGAGCACCTCGACCCGGTGATCGCCCAGCCGGCCGAGGCCGCCGAGCTGGGCATCGAGCCGGGCGCGCCGCTGATGCTGATCGAGCGCACCGCCTACGCGGCGGGCGGCACGCCGGTGGAGTACGCGCTCGACCTGTTCCGCCCCGACCGCGTCCGCATCTCGGTACGCAGCGGCGTCACGGAGCCCGCCTGAGGGGCGGCCCGCGTCACGGGCACGCCTGGGGACGCGGGCCCGATCACGGCACCAGCGGGCCCTTGACGACCACCCCCGGCACCCACCGTCCTTCCACCTCGACCTCGACCGGCGTCCCCGGCTCGGCCTCCAGGTAGGCGTAGGCGATCGACTCCCGCGCGGTGTACCCGTAACCGCCGGAGGTCACCCGGGCCTCCACCCGCCCGTCCACGCGCACCGGCTCGTTGCCCAGCGCGACGGCGCGCGGATCGCGCAGCGTCAGGCAGCGCAGCCGCCGCGCGGGCGCGGGGTCGAGGGCGTCCCTGCCGAGGAAGTCCTTGTCGTTCTTGACGCAGAACCCCAGCCCCGCCTCGTACGGCGTCGTCTCGGGCCCGATGTCGGCCCCCCACACCCGGTACCCCTTCTCCAGCCGCAGGCTGTCGATGGCCTTGTACCCCCCGGCCACCAGCCCGTACGGCTCCCCCGCCCGCCACAGCGTCTGCCAGAGCCCGAGCCCGTACTCGCTGGAGCAGTACAGCTCCCACCCGTGCTCCCCCACGAACGTCACCCGCAGCGCCAGCACCGGCACGTCCCCCACGGTGAGCTCGCGCGCGGCCATGAAGGGGAAGTCCAGCGGGTCGGGAGTCAGCCCGCCCAGCACCTCCTGGGCCCGCGGCCCCCACAGCGCGAAGCACGCGTACTGCCCGGTCACGTCCGCGATCCGGGCTCTGGACCCGGTGTGCGCGGCCTGCTTGCGCAGCCAGCCCAGGTCGTGCGCGCCGAACGCGGTGCCGGTGACGATCAGGAACTCCTCCTCGCCGCGCCGGGTGACGGTGAAGTCGCACTCGATGCCGCCGCGCCGGTTGAGCGCCTGCGTGTACGTGACGGCGCCCACGTGCCTGGCGACCCGGTTGTCGCACACCCGTTCCAGCAGCGCGGCGGCGTCGGGCCCGGTGACCTCGATCTTGGCGAACGAGCTCTCGTCGAACAGCCCGGCGGCCGTGCGCGTGGCCCGGTGCTCGGCGCCGATCGCGGACGACCACAGCCGCCCGGCCCACCCGTGCGGGCGCTCCTCCTCGCCGGGAAGCTCGTTGGCGGCGTAGTGGTTGACCCGCTCCCACCCGGACTTCTCGCCGAAGACGGCCCCGTGGCCGGCGTGCCAGCCGTAGGCGGGCGAGACCCGCAGCGGCCGGCCCGCCGACCGCTCGTGACCGGGGTAGCGGATGTCGTAGTACGTCTCGTAGTTCTCGACCGCCCGCTTGATCGTGTACGACGGCGAGCGGTAGTGGCGGCCGAAGCGGCGCACGTCCATGTGCCACAGGTCCATGCTGGGCTCGCCCTCGACGATCCACTCGGCCATCACCTTGCCGATGCCGCCCGCGCCCGCGATGCCGTGGGCGCAGAAGCCTGCGGCGACGAAGAACCCGGCGACCTCGGTCTCCCCGAGGCAGAACTCGTTGTCGGGGGTGAACGCCTCGGGCCCGTTGATCAGCTTTCGGATGCCGACGTCGGCCATGGCGGGCACGCGGACGCGGGAGTTGTCGGAGATCTCCTCGAACCTCGGCCAGTCCTCCGGCAGGAGGCGGCCGTTGAAGTCGCCGGGCACCGCGTCGTAGGCGCCTGGGCCGGCCGTCCAGGGCGCGCACTGGCGCTCGTATCCGCCCATGACCAGGCCCTGGACCTCCTGGCGGTAGTAGACGAGCAGGTCGGGGTCGCGCAGGGTGGGCAGGCCGGTGTGGTCGTGGAAGGCGTCGCTGACGACGTACTGGTGCGACATGGGCACGATCGGGACCCGCACGCCGGCCATGCGGCCGATCTCGGCCGCGAACATGCCGCCGCAGTTGACCACGATCTCGCACGCGATGTCGCCCTGGTCGGTGCGCACGCCCGTGACCCGGCCGCGCTCGACGGTGACGCCGAGCACGCGGGTGCGGGTGCGCACGGTGACGCCGCCCTCGCGGGCGCGGGTGGCCAGGGCGTAGCAGAGCTGGGAGGGGTCGATCTGACCGTCGGTGGGCAGGTACGCCGCGCCGACCACGCCCTCCGGGTCCATGAGCGGGAACAGGTCCACGGCCTCGGCCACGGAGATCTCCTCCAGCGGCAGCCCGAACGTGCGCGCCCAGCCGATCTGGCGGCGGATCTCCGCCATCCGCTCGGGCGTGGAGGCGAGCTTGATGCCGCCGCACTCGGTCCATCCGGCGTCGAGGGTGCGGTAGAGCTCGACGGAGTACTGGTTCATCCGGGTCAGCGTGGGATCGGCGCGCAGCTGACCGACGAGCCCGGCGGAGTGGAAGGTGGAGCCGCTGGTGAGCTCGTCCCGCTCCAGCAGGACGACGTCACGTTCGCCGAGTCGGGTGAGGTGGTAGGCGACGGACGCGCCGCCCACCCCGCCGCCGATGATCACGATCCGGGCCGAGTCGCTCATGGTCGCGAGGCTAACCGGCACGCCGTTAAAGGTCTAGACCGTTCGGGGTGGCGGGGCTAGCATCGAGCATGGCCGCGCCCGAGGTCCTCGATCGCATCCCCCTGCTGTCCGGCGTGCCGCGCTCCGTGGAGGAGCTGCCCGGCGGGCTCACCAACCACAACTACAAGGTCACGACGCCGTCCGGCGCGTACGTGGTGCGCGTGTGGGCCAGCGACGGCGCGTTGCTGGCCATCGACAGGGACGCCGAGCACGCCAACTCGATCGCGGCGGCGCGGGCGGGGGTCGGCGCGCCGGTGCACGACTACCTGCCGGGGCTCGGGGTGCTGGTGGTGGGCTACCTGCCCGGCTGCCACACGTTCACGGAGGCCGACCTGCACGATCAGGCGAACCTGCCGCGCGTGGCCGAGGCGTGCCGGCGGCTGCACGCGGGGCCGCGGTTCGTGCGCGACTTCGACATGTTCGAGGTGCAGCGGCGCTACCTGGAGATCGTCCGCGAGCGTGGCTTCCGGCTGCCGCCCCGCTATCTCGACTTCATGCCCACCGTCACCCAGATCCGGAAATGTCTTGCCCTCAGAGACGAAGGGACGGTTCCGTGTAACAACGACCTGCTGCCCGGGAACATCCTGGACGACGGCGAGCGCCTCTGGCTGATCGACTACGAGTACGCGGGCAACAACGACCCCTGCTTCGAGCTCGGCAACATCTGGAGCGAGTCCGCCCTGCCGCCCGGGCACCTGGAGCAGCTCGTCACCGCCTACTACGGCCGCCGCCTGCGCAACAAGATCGCCCGGGCGCGCCTGCTCGGCCTCATGTCCAAGTACGGCTGGACGTTGTGGGCCTCCATCCAGGACGGCGCGAACGAGAGCATCGACTTCGACTTCTGGTCGTGGGGCATGGAGAAGTACGACCGGGCGGTGGCCGAGTTCACCGATCCCGCTCTGCAGCGCCTCATGGAGGAGGCGGCCCGGGCAGACTAGGGGCATGCTGGCCGCTTTGACCGGTCTGGGGCTGTCCACGGCCGCCGGGCTGAACGCATACATCCCGCTCCTGGTCGTGGGGGTGCTCGCGAACGTCACCGACGCCGTGCGGCTGCCCGACGGCTACTCCTGGCTGTCGAACTGGGGGGTGCTGGCCATCCTCGCGGTGCTGCTGGTGGCCGAGATGGTGCTCGACAAGGTGCCCGCCGTCGACAGCGTCAACGACGCCGTCCAGACCGTGGTGCGCCCGGCCTCGGGCGGCGTGGTCTTCTCCGCCACGAGTGCCGCCGCCGAGCTGGAGAATTCGACCTGGATGACCGAGCGCCCCTGGGTGGGGTGGCTGCTGGGCATCGTGCTGGCGCTGGGCGTGCACGCGGTCAAGGCCGCCGCCCGCCCGGTGATCAACGCGGGCACGGCGGGCGTCGGCGCCCCGGTCGTCAGCACGGTCGAGGACGCCGGGTCGTTCGGGATGAGCCTGATCGCGGTGTTCCTGCCCGCGCTGGTGATCGTCACGCTGCTGGTGCTGGCCGTGGCCGCGTGGTGGCTGCTGCGGCGGGTACGCCGCTTCCGCGCCCGCAGGAGGGCGGCCAGGGGTCATCACCCGCCAGGCTGACCCGCGATCCGCCCGCAGGCTGACGCGCCGGCCCCGCGCGGTCTCCTACGGTGGGTGCGAGGTAGCGAACAAAGGGATCGAGACGTGTGAGCGTCAATCCGTGGCCCCCAACCCTGGCACGCTCACGCGCGTTGGCGCCCGGCGGGACATCCTGTGCCGCCGGGCCCTTCACAGGCGGCGCAACCAGCCCTCCACGGCGGTGACGAAGTCGCCGGGGCGCTCCTCGTGCAGCCGGTGGCTCGCGCCCTCCCACGACAGCACCACCGACGCCGGGTCCTTGAGCAGGCCGGCCTCCCAGCTCGCCCGCCCCGCGTCGGCCCAGATCGACAGCACCGGGCACTGCCTGCGGGCCAGGTAGCCGTCGCTGGCCGGGCGCACCCCGATGGCGTCAGGGCCGGTGAACATGGCCTCGAACGCCTGGACGAGCACGTGCGGCGGCATCCCGTACAGCCTGCGCTTGTGCCAGCGCCTGATGACGGGCGGGGTGGCGGCGTTCGTGCACCACTCGTCGATGCGCTCGGCCACCTCGTGGGGGCGCTCGCCCCGCAGGCCGGCGATCATCCCGGGGAAGCCGCGGGCGATCTCGGCCGACATGCCGTAGCCGGGGTCGAGGGTGACCAGCGCCCGTACCCGCTCCGGGTGCTCAACGGCCAGGATGGAGACCACCTGGCCGCCCATCGAGTGCCCGATCGCGACCACCTGGGGGATGCCCAGGCTGTCGAGCAGGACGTTCAGGTCCTCGGCCATCGCGCGCGGCGTGTTGCCCGTCTCCGGGACCGAGGAGTAGCCGTGGCCGCGCAGGTCCACGGCGAGCACGCGGTGCGCGGAGGCGAGCGCGTCGATGTGCCACGACCACTGGTGCGAGTCGGTCCCCCAGCCGTGGACCAGCAGCAGCGGCGCCGGGCCGCCCGCGCCGTCGTCGGTGTAGAAGAGCCGGACGCCCTCGCCGACCTCCGCGTACGGCACCCTAGGCCCCTGGCGCCTTCGGCGGGGGCAGCAGCGAGCCCTCCCCCGCGGTCCAGCCGCCGTCGATGGCCAGCTCGGCGCCGGTGACGTACGAGGCGGCGTCGGACAGCAGGAACGCGATCGCCTCCGCCACCTCCTCCGGCTCGCCCCAGCGCCCGGCGGCGGCCAGCCCGAACGTGCCCTCCCCCGACACGGCGCCGAGGCTCTGCGTCATCGGGGTGACGATCATCCCGGGATGCACCGAGTTGACGCGGATCCGGTCCCGCCCGAACTCCAGTGCCGCGATCTTCGTCAGCCCGCGCACCCCCCACTTGGAGGCGCCGTACCCGCCGGTCATGGGCAGCGCGAACAGCCCCGCGACCGACGACAGGTTCACGATGGCGCCGCCGCCCTGCTCGCGCATCGGCCCCACCACGGCCTTCAGCCCCAGGAAGGTGCCGACCAGGTTCACCTGCAGGACGTTCTGGAACTCCTCCAGGGGCTGCTGCTCGATCGGCAGCATGGTGGCGATGCCGGCGTTGTTCACCAGGCCGTCGATCCGGCCGTAAGCCTCCAGGGTCTCGGCGACGACGGCCGCCCAGGCGTCCTGGCTCGTCACGTCGTGCGCGACGAAGCGGGCGTCCAGCTCCTTGGCGGTCGCCGTGCCCTCCTCCACCAGCACGTCGGTGACCACGACCCGAGCCCCTGCCGCGACGCAGCGCCGGGCGGTGGCCGCCCCCATGCCGCGGGCGCCGCCTGTGATGATCACAACCTTGCCGTCAAGCACCCTGAACGCCCTTCCTAGGGGTGGTTGGGAAGACATGTGCACTGAAACACACGGGCCGGATCCGATCAAGAGCTTGCTTGCTCACCGCGGCGCCCGCGCGGGCGCGCCTGAACCTCCGGAGCCGACTATCCTTCAAGTCACGAACACCAACGGGAGGTGGCGAAGATCGGCGAGTTCCTTGTCATCGTGCTGGTGATCCTGGCGTTCCTCCTGCTCCTGGGCGGCGTCGGCATCTACCTCCTGGTCAAGCTGGGCAGGAAGGCCGCGGTCCGGGCCAAGCAGGCCACCGCCCGCCTCAGCACGCACGTCAACGCGATGGGCACGGGCGACGCCGCCGAGGTCGAGCGGCTCCGCCTCGACCTGCGCCGCGAGGTCTCCCTCACCCGCCAGGCGGTCGAGCACGCGCAGAGCCTGGGCTGGGGTCTGGGCGACCTGCCCCGCCTCCTGGCCGACCTGACGTCCCAGGCCGACGTGCACGACGGGCAGCTCGGCATGTACGCCCAGCAGCGCCGCGTGTCGCCGTACGTGGACCACGCCACCCTCGACCGGCTCAGGGAGCACCAGGCCAAGCTGACGGCCATGTGCGCCCGCATCCGCGCCGACCTCCTCGGCGACCAGGTGCAGCACACCGCCACCGGCATCGCCGACCTCACCTCCCGCACCGACCTGGAGATCGAGGCCCGCCGCCACGCCCCCGCCCCCGATCCCCTGGACCAGATCGACGAGCTCTACCGGCGCTCGATGGAGGAACGCAAGGACCGCCCCTGAGGGTCACGTCCTGTGACACCATGGATGCGAGGCGTGAGATTCGCCGAGGAGATGCTCCGATGAGCACGGTCCTTCCCGAGTGGTTCTACCCGGCGCCTCCGGGTGGGTGGACCGCCGACATGCTCGATCACCTTCCCCCTGACGCGCCCCGGCACGTCGAACTGATCGACGGGTCACTCATCAAGTACTCGGATGCGGGCATCAAGCATTTCCGGCGAGTGGAGCAGGAAGACGGCATACCCGTCGTGTACACGTTCGAGCTGGAGCCCGCGGTCACGGCATACGTCCCTACCGGCATCCACCGCAGGCGGCTGCGGACGAACATCGGCTTCGACGTGGACGTCGACCTCGACTTGGAGAAGGTCCGGCGCTGAGCGGTGAACGGGCTGCGGCGACACCGGCCGTGGCTCGTGTCGATCACCGCTGCACGAAGGGAGGGTGAGACCGTGACGACGACTGTTCGCGTGCCGTTTTCCGCGTCCTCATTCCCTTCCACCGGACGTCAGCCGACCTGATCGCGGCCGGCCGGTGGGCCTCAGACCTGCAGTCGCCCCACCGTGCCGAAGCACTCGCAACACCGCCGCCGTGGCAAGCACGCCCTCGACGCCGACGACCTCGAACGGCTCGAGACCGCCTCCCGAGGCGCACGACGGCCCGCCGGAAGGCGACCGCTGGTCCACCTGGGACCAGAGCACGCCGACGGAGAAGGGGCCGCGATCCCACCCTGACCGGCTCGTCACCGAGCCGGGCCGCCGTCGGCACCGAGCACGGCATCCTCACGACGGGCAAGGAGGCCGACGTCCGTCTGATCTCCCGCGGCGTGCCGGGCACCGACCGGGTCTGCCTGCCGGCCGCCGAGCGGTACCGCTCCGCCGAGCATCGGCTCTTCCATCGCGACGCCGGCTACCTGGAGGGCCGCAGGACCCGCGACGACCGCATGAACCGGGCCGTGGCGGGCCGTACGGCCTTCGGCAAGCAGGTCATCGCCGCGCAGCGGGCGGTGGCCGAGTTCTCGGCGCTGCGCCGGCTGGGGGAGCTGGAGTGCCGGTGCCGTACCCGGGTGCAGATCGTGGGGACGGAGATCCTGCATGAGTTCGCCGGGACGCCCGGCGGGTACGCGGCTCCGCGGCTGGCGCAGGCGGACGAAGGGCCGGGCGCGTTCCTCGACCGCGACGCGCGCAACGTCGCCACCTGGTTCGCCGCCAAGGGCGTCACCGACGCCGACCCCGACGCCCTGGCCACCCTGCTCCGCGAGGAGGCCGGCCTCCTCCCCTGACACGCCCGGCCCTTCATGCCCGACGCGATCCCTTCGGGACGAGCGCGGACCGCCTCCCCCGCCCGGCACGGCCCCCTCAGGACGAGCGTGGGCGTCCCAGACCCCGAGGCCCCCTCGCCCGGCCACGGGCCGCCTCGCCGCCTGACGCTGCTCCTTCGCGACGGGCACAGGCCGCCTCGCGCGCCCGGATGGGGCGAGCGCGGGCCGGCTGTCCAACCGGAGGCGGCCCGTCACCACGGGGTCACCACGGGCGTGGGACCGCCTGGCCCGGCATGCCCGAGAGGCGTCAGGCGTCAGGGGTCTCCAGGGTTTCGATGGTGGCGCGCAGCCAGGCGAGCTCGGCCTGGCTGGTGGCATGGGCGATGGTCAGCAGCCCCTGCCGGAAGGGGTCGCCGAACTCCTCGGCCGCCATCGGCCGCTCACCGTCGTAGAAGAAGCTGGTCGGCTCCTCCAGGAACGCCAGCCGCCTGCGCAGCACCGCCGCCTGCTCCTTCGGCTCGTCCAGATGGCGCAGGAAGGCCAGCAGCATGAACCACCGGTTCTCGTCGCTGATGTCGAGCTCGTCCGGGACCCGGAGCCGGTGCTCCAGCTCCGCGCGCCCCTCGGGCGTCAGGTACAACATGCGCCGTGGCGCGGCGGCCACGCCCGGCTCGTCCTTCCTGACGAGCCACCCGGCCGCGGCCATCCGCTTGATGGCCGGGTAGAGCGTGCCGTCGGCCACCGGGCGCACGTGCCCCATCAGCGCCGCCACCCTGCGGCGCAGGTCGTAGCCGTGTAACGGCCGATCCCTGAGGAACCCGAGTATCGCCAGCTCCAACATGGCTGTCAGCATACCTCGATGCCGATATATATTGGCCCCGATACATGAGGAGATCCGTCATGCACGATGCCATCGTTCACCCCAGCGGCGCCCGCATGCGCTGGGTGGAGCTGCCCGGCGAGGAGCCGGCGCGTGTCTACGTTCACGGTCTGGGCGCCACCTCGGCCCCGTACTACGCGGAGGTGGCGGCGCACCCCCTCCTGCCCCGGCACCGGTCCCTCCTGATCGACCTGCTCGGGTTCGGCATCAGCGACCGGCCGCAGGACTTCCCGTACACGCTGGAGGCCCACGCGGAGGCCCTGGCGGCGGGGCTGCGCAAGGCCGGGGTGGCCGGGGCCTCGGTGATCGCGCACAGCATGGGCGGGGCGGTGGCCACGATCCTGGCCGCGCGCCATCCCGAGCTGGTCGCCCGCCTGATCCTGGTCGACGCCAACCTCGACCCCTATCCCCGCACGCCGGTCCGGCCGGGCGGAAGCGGCATCGTGGCCTTCGGCGAGGAGGAGTTCGTGGCGGGAGGGTGGAAGGAGGTGCGCGATCGGGTGGGGCCGCACTGGTGGTCCACGATGCGCCTGGCCGACCTGCGCGCCCTGCACCGTACGGCGGTCAGCCTGGCCGAGATGTCCCCGCCCACCGTCCGGGAGCTGCTGGCCGGGCTGGCGATCCCCCGCGCCTTCCTGCACCCGGAGGGCGACGAGCCGGCCGGGGCGGAGGAGCTGCGGGAGGCGGGCGTGCGGGTGCTGGAGATCCCCGAGTCGGGGCACAACATCATGCTCGACAACCCTGAGGCCTTCGCCCGCACGCTCACGGGCCTGCTCTCCTGACGCGCCGCCTTCGGCCCGCAGCCCACCTGCGGGCCGAAGGACAACGCATGACGCCACGGCACACGTCACCTCGCGGCACACGTCACCTCGCGGCACACGTCACCTCGCGGCGCGCGTCACGTCGTGGCGCTGTTGGTCCTGGTGACGGCGCCAGTGGCGGCGTCCACCGCGACCTCGTGCTTCGCCCCGTCCGGCGCGATCACGTCCGCCTCCCAGACGGTCCTGCCCTGCTTCATGTCCAGGTTCAGCTCGGTGATCCGCCCTTCGGGCACCGCCGCCGCGATCTTGTCGGCAGCCTGGGCGTAGTCGACCTTGCTCGCCGACACCCGCGCGCGGTGCTTGGCCTTGTCGTCGGCGTCCTCCTGCTCGGTGGTGGGACCGCTGACGACCTTGCCGGCCTCCACGTCCATCTGGTGCTCGGTCCCGTCCTCGCCGACGACCTGCACCTCCCACAGCCGGCCGTTCTCCTCGGTCTCGATCGAGACGAGGGTGGAGCCCGGCACCGCGCCCAGCGCCGCCTTGGCGGCCTGCTTGAGGTCTCCCGCCCCCGGGGAGCTCGTGGGGCTCCCCGGGGGCGCGGTGGTGGCCGTGGGGGTGCCGATGGTCGGCGAGGACTGGACGGCCAGCCTCGCCTCGTGCGGCACGGCGCCGCAGCCCCCCGCCAGCACCGACGCGCCGACCAGGGCCCCGATGAGCGTCTTGTTCATACCTGGACGCTGCCCACCCAGGGGTGAAGCATTCGCCCAGGTCAGAAGGCATACGTCCTATTGAACCCCCGCCTCGCGCATGTCGCGCAGCTCGCGCTTGAGCTCCTTGATCTCGTCGCGCAGCCGGGCCGCCACCTCGAACTGGAGGTCGGCCGCCGACTGGTGCATCTGCTCGGTCAGCGACTCGATGAGCGACTCCATCTGGGCGCGCGGCATCTCGCCGGCGATGGCCTTGGCGTGCTGGCCCGCCTGCCGGGCGGCGAACCCGGGCACCGGGGCCTTGCCGCGCGACTGCTGCCGGCCGCCGCCCATGAGCTGCTGGGTGTCGGCGTCCTCGCGCTGCAGCGAGTCGAGGATGTCGGCGATCTTCTTGCGCAGCGGCTGCGGGTCGATGCCGTTGGCCTCGTTGTAGGCGATCTGCTTGGCACGGCGCCGGTTGGTCTCGTCGATGGCCCGCTCCATCGACGGGGTGATCTTGTCGGCGTACATGTGCACCTGGCCCGAGACGTTACGGGCGGCGCGGCCGATGGTCTGGATCAGCGACGTCTCCGAGCGCAGGAAGCCCTCCTTGTCGGCGTCGAGGATGCACACCAGCGACACCTCGGGCAGGTCGAGGCCCTCGCGCAACAGGTTGATGCCGACGAGCACGTCGAACTCGCCGGTGCGCAGCTCCCGCAGCAGCTCGATGCGGCGCAGCGTGTCGACCTCGCTGTGCAGGTAGCGGACCCGGATGCCGAGCTCCAGGAGGTAGTCGGTGAGGTCTTCGGACATCTTCTTGGTCAGCGTGGTGACCAGGACGCGCTCGTCGCGCTCGGCCCGCTCGCGGATCTCGTGCACCAGGTCGTCGATCTGGCCCTTGGTGGGCTTGACCACGATCTCGGGGTCGACCAGGCCGGTCGGGCGGATGACCTGCTCCACCACGTCGCCCTTGACCCGCCCCAGCTCGTACGGCCCCGGCGTGGCCGACAGGTAGACCGTCTGCCCGATGCGCTCCAGGAACTCCTCCCACTTCAGCGGCCGGTTGTCGAGCGCCGACGGCAGCCGGAAGCCGTGCTCGACCAGCGTGCGCTTGCGGGAGGCGTCACCCTCGTACATGGCGCCGATCTGCGGCACGGTCTGGTGGGACTCGTCGAGGACCAGCACGAAGTCCTCAGGGAAGTAGTCGAGCAGCGTGTTGGGCGCGCTGCCCGCCTCGCGGCCGTCCATGTGGCGCGAGTAGTTCTCGATGCCGGAGCAGGTGCCGACCTGGCGCATCATCTCGATGTCGTACGTCGTGCGCATGCGCAGCCGCTGGGCCTCCAGCAGCTTGCCCTGCCGCTCCAGCTCCGCCAGGCGGTCGGCCAGCTCCGCCTCGATGCCGGCCACGGCGGCGGCCATGCGCTGCTCGCCGGCGACGTAGTGGGAGGCGGGGAAGATGTAGAGCTCCTCGTCCTCGGTGATGACCTCGCCGGTGAGCGGGTGCATGGTCGAGAGCTTCTCGATCTCGTCGCCGAACATCTCGATGCGGACGGCGAGCTCCTCGTACTTCGGGATGATCTCGATCGTGTCGCCGCGCACCCGGAACGTGCCCCTGGTGAAGGCCAGGTCGTTGCGGGTGTACTGCATGTCGACCAGGCGGCGCAGGAGCTGGTCGCGATCGGTCTCCATGCCGACGCGCAGGCGGGCCATGCGGTCGACGTACTCCTGCGGCGTGCCCAGGCCGTAGATGCACGACACCGAGGCGACCACGATCGTGTCGCGGCGGGTGAGCAGCGAGTTGGTGGCCGAGTGGCGCAGCCGCTCGACCTCGTCGTTGATCGAGGAGTCCTTCTCGATGTAGGTGTCGCTCTGCGGGACGTACGCCTCGGGCTGGTAGTAGTCGTAGTACGAGACGAAGTACTCGACCGCGTTGTTGGGCAGCATCTCGCGCAGCTCGTTGGCGAACTGCGCGGCGAGCGTCTTGTTGGGCTGCATGACCAGGGCGGGCCGCTGCAGGCGCTCGATCAGCCAGGCGATCGTGGCCGTCTTGCCGGTGCCCGTGGCGCCCAGCAGGACGTTGTCCTTCTCCCCGGCCTTGACGCGGCGCTCCAGCTCGGCGATGGCCGTAGGCTGGTCGCCCGATGGAGTCATCTCGGTGACGACCTCGAAGGGCGCCACCTTCCGCTGCAAATCAGTGACCGGTCGCATGCTGCCACTGTAGGCGGCCCGACCGACAGAAACAGTCAGGCCGTCCGCTCCCCTATCCGGGGGAAGGGCGTGGTGGAGAAGACCACCTCGACGGGCACCTCGAAATACTCGGCGATGCGCAGCGCCAGGTAGAGGCTGGGGCTGTACTCGCCGCGTTCGAGATAGCCGATGGTCTGGTAGTGCACCCCCAGCGCGTCGGAGAGCTGCCTGCGGGTCACGTTCCGCTCTGCGCGCAGCAGCGCGATGCGGTTGTAGACGGTCTCACTCATCAGGCCGTAGTTTCTCAGGTCACGCGCTGCATCGCCCGGTGACGGCGCTCTTCCATCGCCGAGCCGGACTCGCGCCTGGCCATCCTGCGCAGGATCGGGGGCGCCAGCAGCAGCCCGGCCACGGCCCAGACGAGCAGCACGAGCGTGGTCTCCACGGGCCGCCAGGAGCCGCCGATCTCCGCGGCGGCGGCCGCGTCGGGCAGCAGCGCCGAGCGCATGCCCAGGCCGAGCCAGTAGAGCGGGAA
Source organism: Nonomuraea thailandensis (assembly GCF_024172165.1). GTDB lineage: Bacteria > Actinomycetota > Actinomycetes > Streptosporangiales > Streptosporangiaceae > Nonomuraea > Nonomuraea thailandensis. The sequence continues at coordinate 6,100,692 of NZ_JAMZEB010000002.1, forward strand.
GGCGTGGGCGACGGCCTGGAGCCAGCCGGCCAGCGCCGTGATCGGGTAGAAGATGCCCGAGACCGAGGTGAGCACGCCGACGGCCAGCATGGCCAGCCCGGCCGCGGACTGGGGGCTCTTGGCCAGGGAGCCGATGATCGCGCCGAGCGGGAGCGAGGACAGCAGCCCCAGCAGGGCGATCCAGGCCAGGGTGAGCCAGCCTCCCGCCCCGATGCCGAGCAGCCCGGGCACGAAGAACAGCCCGGCGGTCAGCATCACCGCCACGGAGCAGATCGTGGTGATGGACAGCATGACGATCCTGCCGACGAGATAGCCGACCATGCCCTGCGGCACGGCCTTGGCCCGCAGCAGGGTGCCGTCCTCGCGCTCGACGGACAGCGCGCCCACCGCTCCCATGAGCCCGTTGAGCGGGATCATCAGGCCCACCAGGCCGGGCAGCGTCGCCGCGGCCAGCGAGACGCCGGTGCCGGGCAGCGTCGCGTCGCGCTGGAAGTACAGCACGACCACGAGGGCCGCGGTGCTCACCACGGTGAAGCCCATGTCCTGCGCGCTGGTGAGCTGCTGCCTGAACTCGACCCACCCGCGGGTCACCCCGAGCCGGGCGGCGTGCAGCGTGGGGTTCACCCTTCCTCCTTCTTGACGATCGTCATGTAGGTGTCCTCCAGGGTGGCCCGGCGCACCTCCAGGTCGCCGATCTGGCCGCCGTACTGCTCGAACAGCTCGCGGACGAAGCCCGTGGCGTCCTGGGTGGCGTGCACGAAGTGCTCGCCGTCGCGGCTCCAGCGCACCTGGGCGTCGCGGGAGAACTCGCGCGTGAGGCTGTCGGGGCTGCCGTCGGCGACGATCCGGCCGCCGGACAGGATGAGGATGCGGTCGGCGAGCTTCTCCGCCTCGTCGAGGTCGTGCGTGGTGAGCAGGATCGTGGTGTCGTCCAGGTCCGACAGGCGGTGCGCGAGGTCGTGGAAGTCGCGCCTGGCCTGCGGGTCGAACCCGGCGGTCGGCTCGTCGAGGAAGAGCACCTCGGGCCGGCCGACGATGCCGATGGCGACGTCGAGCCTGCGCCGCTGGCCACCCGAGAGCTGCCTGATCCGCTGCCCGGCCTGCTCGGTGAGCCCGACCGCCCCGATCAGCTCTGCGGTGTCGAGCGGTGGCCGGTCCGGGCGCGCGTACGGCTCGTAGTAGCGGCTGAGGTGGTGCAGGAGCTGGTGCACCCGCCAGCGGCCGTGGTCGCGCCATGACTGGAGCACGACGCCGAGCCTGGCGCGCCAGCGCTCGTCGCCGCGGGCGGGCTCGACGCCGAGCACCCGCACGTGACCCGCGGACGGCTTCCTGAAGCCCTCCAGGATCTCGATCGTCGTGGTCTTGCCGGCGCCGTTCGGCCCGAGCAGGGCGATCACCTCGCCGGGACTGACGGTGAAGGCGACGTCCCGCAGGACCTCCTTCTCGCCGTACGCCATCCGCAGCCCCGCGACCTCGATGGCGGCGGCGTTCTTTCCGAGGTCGACACCGCCTGCGAGCTCCTTCACCGCTCCCATCAATCCTCCACATAGTAGGTCTACTACATCTATAGCACATCTACTACAGGAGGCAATACACATATGACACCGCATTGCAAGCGAACAGTAAGTCACACCCGATACGGTCGGAATCGCCTGTAGCGGAAAAGGAAGGTTCGATGTCACGACCCAGAGAGGCACTGATCCAGGCAGGACGGGGCATGGCCCAAGCGGTGGCCCAAGGGGGTGACGTGAGGCAGGCCATGGGGCAGGCCGTCGGGCAGGTCGTCGACCAGGCGGGGCAGCTGGCCGGCCAGGCCCCGGGCTTCAGGCTGAACCCGCACGACTTCGCCGCCGCCCGTGACGGCGGCGCCTCCGTCGGCACCGTCATCGAGGCCAGATCCGCCTCGCTCAACGAAGCCGGCGAGATCGTCAACCGCAGCTTCGCCGAGAACGGCATGCACGTCATCTCGCCTGTGGTGATCCCCAAGGGCAGCACCGCCAAGGTGGTCGTGCCGCTGGGCATCCTCGTGGCGCTCGGCCTCATCGGCGCGCTCGGCAACATCGTGCCGAACGCCGACGTGGTCTTCGGCCCGCACTACTGGGTCGTCCTGGTGCTGGCCGCGGTGTTCCTGTGGTGGCGGCGCAGCGTGGTGATGGTGCCCGAGGGCTGCAAGGCGCTCATCACCCAGTTCGGCAAGCTGGTGCACATCGCGGACCCGGGCCGGGTGACGCTGTTCAACCCGTGGAAGCGGGTCAGCTACATCGTCAACACCACCCGCGAGTACCCGTTCAACGCGCCGATCAGCGAGGCCCCCACCCAGCAGGGCGTCAAGGCCAGCGTGGACCTGTTCCTGCAGTTCAGGATCGAGAACCCGGCGGAGTTCATCTTCGTGCTCGGCTCGGTCAGCGGCTTCCAGTCCAAGCTGCAGAACGCCATCAGCGAGGTCACCCGCTCGCTCATCTACGCCCAGCGGGCCGAGGAGATCTACGACCTCGTCGGCGAGAGCACGCTCGGCATGCTGGAGAGCCTCAACCAGCAGTTCCTGCCCGCCGTACGGCTCACCGACGTGAACATCACCCACGCCGAGCCGTCCAGCCAGGAATACCGCATGGACCTGGCCGCCCCCGAGATGGTCCGGGTCGCCAAGGAGGCCTACACCTACGAGTACGAGCTCCAGCTCCGCAAGGAGCAGAACGAGGGCGACCTGGTCAAGGAGCTGGCAGGGCTGCAGGAGACGCTGAGCGCCATCCAGGCCGAGATCGCCGGCTACCAGGCCCGCATGGACACCGCGCTCGAACGCGCCAGCCACCAGGCCACCGCGCAGGCCAGGCAGCGCCTGGTCGAGGCCGAGTCCACGGCCAACGCCAACGCCGCGCTCCTGGAGGCGCAGGCGCTGGACATCAGGGCGCTGTCCGCCGCCGAGGCGCCCGAGATCCTCGACTACCGCTTCCAGCAGGACCTGCTGGCCAAGCTGGAGTCGGTCGCCACCAGGCTGCCGCAGGTGGTGCAGGTGGGTGAGCAGACCGACATCGACTTCCTGGCCCTGGCCCAGCAGCTCGTGGGCGGCAAGGACGCGGCGCTGTTCTCCGCCGAGGACATGGCCGCCATCCGCGGCAGGCTCGACGAGATCGCCACCCGCGTGCGCGAGCGCGAGGACGAGATCGCCGCGCTGCTCAAGAAGGCCGCCGCGGACGTGGCCGAGCCCCCTCGGATGCCGGCGCAGACGCCGGAGCCCGACCACGATCTGGAACGCACCGTCGAGCGCCTGCTGCCCGGGAAGGAGGTCTGAGATGAGCCGCGAGTTCTCGAAGATCAAGGAATCGCTGGCCTCCTGGGGTGAGATCCGCCAGCTGCTGCGCGGCGGCGAGCAGGGCCAGCTCGTGCCCGTCGTCATCCCCAAGGACCGGCGCGGCTTCGCCTGGATGACGCTGGTGTTCCTGGCGGTCTACTTCGCCGGCATGGCCGCGCTGACCGACTTCAAGCTCGTCGGGGCGTTCGCGGCGCTGCTGTTCCTGCTGCTGGCGCTGCTGACGATGTGGCGCAAGGCCATCATCGAGATCGAGGAGGGCACCACCGGCGTGCGCAGCCGCTGGGGCGCCATCACCGGCACGCTGCCGCCGGGCCGCCACTACCTCTGGCTGCCGTGGGACCGGGTGGACGCCGTCGTCGACACCTCCACCGAGATCCCGTACTCGGCGCCGATCGTGGCCTGCCCCACCGCCGAGAACGTGCCGCTGAAGTCGATCGAGTTCTTCCTGAAGTTCAGGATCGTGGACCCCGTGGCGTTCGTCCGCACGATCGGCGCGGGCAACTTCGACCTGGTGCTGTCCAGCGCGGTGCAGGACGCGATCCGGCAGCGCAGCCGCAGGGTCAACACCGAGCGCGCGTACGACCTGCGCGGCTCCGACGTCGGCGACATGCAGGACGCGCTCAACCGCCAGCTCGGCCGCTACGGCGTGCGCATCACCGGCGCCAACATCCCCGACGTGCAGCTCCCCGACCAGTACCAGCAGCACCTGGCCACCCGCGAGAAGGTGGCCAAGGAGCTGTCGGCCTACGAGCGCGAGTGGGAGCTGACCCGCAAGCGCCGCATCGACACGCTGCTGATGGAGATCGAACGCTCCAAGAAGACCCGTGACGCCCGCGTCGTCGAGGTCAAGGCCGCCCACAACAAGGCGCGCAAGGACGTGGCGCGCATGCTGGAGGAGCAGGAGACCGAGGCGCAGCGCGTGACGTGGGAGATCGAGGCGCGCGGCAGGGCCGAGCTGACCGCCGCCGAGAACGAGGCCAAGGCGCTGCGCCGGCTGGCCGAGTCGTACCGGGACAACCGGGCCGTGCTGCAGTACGAGCTGGCCCGCAGGCGCCTCGACGTGGGCGCCAAACTGGCGGAGAACGCACCCCAGCCGCTGGTCGTGCGCACCCAGCAGGGGCAGTCGGACTCCGCGCTCTCCACCCTTCTCCTGGCCCAGCTGCTCCCCCGCATCTCGGGTACGGGAACAGGCCACATGAACGGCCACACACCTTCCGCATAGGAGAACCCCATGGTGTTCCGCAAGTTGATGGCCGCGTTCGGCGCGGGCGTCGAGGTTGACACGGTGTTGACCAACACGGGCGTGCGTCCCGGCGAGCCGCTGCGCGGCGTCGTGCACTTCCGTGGCGGCAACTCCGACTACAAGGTCGAGGGCATCTACATCGACCTCACCGCCGTGGTCGAGGTCGAGCAGGGCGACAACGAGTACAAGACGTCCTACAGCTTCCTGCGCCAGCAGGTGGCCGGAACCTTCCAGCTGGCGTCGGGCGCGCAGCACCAGCAGACGTTCGAGATCCCGATCCCGTGGGAGACGCCGATCAGCGCGATCGCCGGGCATCCGCTGCACGGCATGAAGCTGGGCGTCCAGACGGAGCTGGCGCTGGCGGGGGCGCTCGACAAGGGCGACCTCGACCCGTTGTTCGTCAGCCCGCTGCCGGCCCAGGAGCACGTGATCGGGGCGCTCGACCGGCTGGGCTTCCAGTTCAAGAAGGCCGACCTGGAGCGGGGCACCCTGTACGGCTCGACCATGCCGTTCTTCCAGGAGATCGAGTACTACGCGGGCGGGCAGTGGCGGCGTTACTTCAACGAGCTGGAGCTGACGTTCATCGCCGGGCCGCGGCAGATGGACGTCATCCTGGAGGCCGACAAGCGGGGCGGCTTCCTGACCTCCAGCCACGACGCCTACAACCGCTTCACGGTGCGCTACGACCAGTCGCCGCACGAGGCGGACGCGGCCCTGCAGCGCGGCCTGGAGCAGATGGCCCGCCACCGCGGCTGGTTCTGATCCCCCGGGCCGTCAGGCGGGCGACACGGCGAGCAGGTGGCCGCTGACGCCGAGCAGCGACGGCTCGCACTCCAGGCGGCGGGCGGCGTCGAGCAGCAGCTCGCGCCGCCCTTCGTCGTCCAGCCAGTCGTTGACGTCACCGTAGAGCCAGAAGGCGCCCTCCACGCCGTAGCGGCGCGGCTCGGGCAGGCCGGCGTCGGTGAACTCCCCGAGGATCTCGTCGGGGTGGTGCCCGTAGCCGCGGAAGCCGCCCTCCCTGCCCGAGATGATCACGCCTGTCTCCAGGGTGCCGTACTCGACCTTCCGGCGCTCCTCCAGCAGGAGCCCGCCGAGGTAGACGCTGTCGTGCAGGGCCGCGTACCGGCTGATGACGGCCGCGGCCACCACGCCGCCGGGCCGGACGGCGCGGCGGGCCTCGGCCAGGGCCCGCACGCGGTCGGCGCGGTCGGGCAGGTGGTAGAGAGGGCCGAGCAGCAGGACGGCGTCGGCCTCGCCGCCGGGGACCGGCAGCGCGCGGGCGTCGCCGAGGCGGGCGCGCACCCCGGGCAGCTTCCCCGCCTCCTCGACGTGCATCGGCACCGGGTCGACCAGCTCGACGTCGTACCCCTCGGCGGCCAGCCACTCGGCGTGCGCGCCCGTGCCGCCGCCCACGTCCAGCACCCGCGCGGGCGCCGGCGGCAGGACGCGGCGCAGCACGTCACGCGTGCGCCAGTACTCCAGGCGGCCCCGGCCCTGCCGCAGGCGCGTCAGCTCGCCTCCGCGCTCGTAGTAGCCCATGACAGCGGGATCGATGATCATGCCCTCCGATCCTAGAAGCGCTCCCGATCCGGGCGCGAGGCAATATTGCGGCGTCCTGCGCCAGGGCCGGGGGACGATTCCGTACGCCGGCGGGCCGCCCGGCGCGGTCGTCACCATGACCCCGGGGACTGGATTGATCGGCGGATCGCGGCGCGCCCGCCTGGAGGAGGTCGAGGCCCTGGCTCGCAGCACCCTCAAGGCGCTCGGCTCCGTGCAACTCGTCAGGGTGCCGGGCAGCGGCCAGATCGCCCGCTCCTACGCCGAGGCCCGCGAGGGCGCCTCCCGGTGGAGCTTCAGGGGCGGAGCCAGCGCCTACCCGCGCGCGGTCACGCTGCCCGGGTGTGGCCGCCGCCCGCAGGGACAAGCGGCAGCTCGCGCTGGAGGCCGCCGGGAAGGCGCCGCTCGGCACGAGCCCACCGTCGTGGAGGCGCGGGAGCTGTTCGAGCGGATCGGGATGCCCCTGCCCGGGTCCTACGCCGACCGCGACGTCGCCGGTCTCGCCCGCGAGGCGCTGCCGCGGCGGGGCTCCCCCTCCGGTGAGGAGAAATCCACAGATGTTGTGTGTCCTTTGTCGATGAGTTCGGCCGCCGTTCGACGTCTACTCAGAGGGTGCCGGAGAACGGCACCACCGCGGAGAGGAGCCCGACATGATGACCACGATCGAGCTGGCGCAGGTGCTCTTCGTCACCGCCGTTCAGCCGTCCGACGCGCCGTCCCCGTTCCGGATCCGCGAGGCCGTGACCGAGCGGCTGTGCGCGTGCGGCGGCGACCCGTCCTGGTGTGCGGCGTACGTGGCCCAGGAGGCCGGCGATCACCCCGACGCGTACGCCCGGCGGATGGGCTGGGCGCTGAAGGCGGTCGCCGAGGCGTACAGGCTGGAACCCGCCGCCGCGTGAGCCTGCCCGGCGGGGCCCCGTGTCCGTGGGGTCAACCTGTCAGGGCCTTGCCGCCGATGGTCAGGCGTGGCCCCAGGTCGATGCGGGCCAGCTTGTCCTGGGCGTGGGCGAGATCCTCGATCAGCGTCGCCATCGCCGCCGGGCGAGCCAGGGCTTTGGTGCTGATCAGGTTGTCGACCTCGTGGGCGCGCCGCAGCGCCGCCGCGATGTAGCCGGCCAGGGCGGTGAGGCGCCCGTCGGGCGGCTGGACGAGGCACTTGGCCATCAGCGCCTCCAGGTCGCGCAGCGCCTTGAGGGTGTCGGAGGACAGGACGGCGAAGGCGCCCCACAGATCGTCGGCGGGCGCGCGCTCGAACTGCGCGACGAGGGCCTCGTAGGTCTCGTTCCTGCGCTGGACCGCCTCGCGCACGTCGCGCAGCACGTCACCCAGCTCGGAGCGCACGTCGACGGGCAGGACGAACGCGCTCTGGGCGTCCGGGCTCTCCACGGCGCGTTCGAGGTTCATGATGCTCGCCAGGGCCTCGTCGAGGTCGTCGAGAATCACCCGCATCAGAGGGGCGTTGATGTAGAACCGGGGGTCCTTCGACTGGAGGTCGTAGAATTCGGCGGAGCGCCGGGCGGCGGCCACCACATTTCTTTTGGCCAGAGCCAGGTCGGAATGCACGTTGCGGTCGTGCAGGCGCCGGGCGAACTGTTTGTCCATTTCGCCGGCGACTTCCACGCTGCGGTCCCCGCGAATCATCTCCAGGGCGGAGTTGACCGCGGTGCGCGTGAACGCCTTGGCGAAGCAGAAACCGACGATGGCGAGTAACGAGCCCAGCACGAAATCCGGTTGCTGCTTGTAGATCTCCTCCAGGTTTCCCCTGGCGATGATTGCCACGAGCACGAGGACGGCCAGCCCGACGACCGCCCACGCCAATTGCGCCCGGGTCATCCGGCGCAGCCATCCGGGAATGGAAGAACCGTTCAATTCCCCCCCGTTCTCGTCGTGCCCCGCCGCAGGATCTCAAAGAGCGGACGGAGCGTCAACAGATGTGCGGGAACCGTGATCGCCGGTCTCAGGCCGGGGCGTCGCCCGCCCTTTCGATCGCCGCGAGCATCGGCTCCAGCGCGCGCAGGGCCGCCTGCCGGGACAGCACCTCCCGGCGCTCCGACCTCGGCGGCTGCCCCGGCGGGCCCAGCACGGTGTCGCGCACGCCTGGACGGGGGACGCCGAGGACGACGGTGGCCGCCGCTCCCCGATGCCCGTTGCGGTGGTACGCCCCGGCGGGCAGGTGGTACTGCTCCCCGCGGCGGATCGTGTCCAGTGCCGTCGTCACGTGGCCCACCAGGCCGCCGGCGGGCGCGATCTCGTCCGCCTCGTCACCGACCTTCACCTGGTAGACCTGCCATTGGCCGTGCTCCGGGCGAGGGGAGACGGCGATGCGCTCGTTCAGCACGGTGCCCGCGAGGACGTGGCTGTGAAGGTCCCAGCTGTGCGAGTGCACGACGGGGTTGACGACGTCCTCCTCCCCCTCCCACACGTGCAGGCACACCCCGGCGCCGCCGCGCGCCCGGTGCAGGGGGACGCAGACGAACTCCAGCGGATGGCGTACCGCGCGCAGGTCCCCGCCGCAGCGCAGGATCCCGGACAGGACCTGCCCGCACCATCGGGCCGCCACGACTCCGTGCCCGCGCCGGAGCGCGACGGCGGCGCCGTGCCCGTCAAGCATAGGGATTCGCGGCGCGGATGGCCTGCTTGATGACTTCTCCGACGTGCTCGTCCGAATACGCATCGGGCAGATCGACCCCCAGCCGGCTGAACAACTCGCGCGTCTCCTCCACCGTAGGCTCATCGCTCAGCTGCGGCGCGAGATGCAACGCCAGCGGGAACGCCTGGGCGAAACTCTCGCGCAGTTCGTTGCGCCAGTAGTCGTAGTAGAAGCGCCCTTCCTTGAACATCATGGCGGGGAACCGGGGGCCCCGTTCGGTGACGATCAGGCAGTCCTGCGTCATGTCCCACCTGAAGATGCTCATGTGCGCGGACAGCGCGACGTGGATCTCCAGCGGCGGGTACCGCTGCTTCCACCAGCAGGCCGCCAGGATCGTGGCGAAGATCTCGAGCTGGGTGCCCTCGCCGGTCCACGACTGCTCGTCCTCGTTGGGATCGTCCACGATCCGGCGGAAGTAGTTGGCGTACCGCTCGCACAACTTCTCGTTCCTGGGGTCGAGGACCTCCAGCCGCATGCTCAGGACCCGGCGGTTGCGCCGGGCGTTGCGTACGCACTCGGGAATCACGACCGCCCGGACGAACGTCGCGGTGCCGCCCTTGAAATGCCATTCACGGGCGTTGGACCGGGTTTCGGACAGCGCCCGGTCGATCTCCTGGCCGACCAGAATGCGGACCATCGAAGCCTCTCCCAAGGCGATCCGCGTATCCCCGATGACCGATTCCAGAGTGTTGATCCGGGACACGTGCGAAGGAAATTCATGTAACGCCGACTCGGCCTTCATGAGCGCTTCGCGCGCCCGCGGCTCGGCATCGGTACGCCACCGGTCGCGCAGCAACGCCAGTGCCAGAGCGGCGATGGTGAGCAATGTCGCCGCGTCGATGAGCTGCGCCGGAGCGACGCCCATGATGCCCAGGACGCCCGCCACCACGGCGATCAGCAGGGCGATCAGCGCCTCCGCGTTGGAGCCCAGCCAATTGAGCACCCTCTTGCCCTGCATGCGCGACCTCCACGGAATCCTTGCCGCGGCGGCAAGACAATCAAGAAATAGCACGCGGAGCCGAACGCGGATATGTTCGCCGCCGATTTCCGTAATACTGAGCAGATGGCGCGGGACGGCAGGCCGGTGGACATCTTCATCAGCTATTCACCGGCCGACGAGGCATGGGCTGCGTGGATCGCGTGGGAGCTGGAGGCCGCCGGCTACCGGACCATGATCCAGATCTGGGATTTCGTCCCGGGCACGAACTTCATCGATTTCATGGACCGCGGCGTCAGCGAGTCCCGGCTCGTCGTGGCGCTGCTCTCGACGAACTACCTGTCCTCGCGGTACGGCCGGCTGGAGTGGCAGGCGGCGCTGCGCAGCGAGCCCGACAACCCGTCGGCCCGGCTGGTCACGGTCCGGCTGCAGGACGTCGAGGTGGAGGGCCTGCTGTCCACGCTCATCTGGGTGGACCTGGCCGGCGTCACCGACCCGGCCCAGGCCAGAGGGCTGCTGCTGGGCCGGGTGAGGGAGGCGCTGGCGGGCCGGGCCAAGCCGGAGGCCGCGCCCGCCTTCCCCGACGGCTCGGTGGTCCCGCCGCTCCCGTCGGCCCTGCCGCCGCCCGCCGAACGGGCCAGGGCCCGGCGCACGCTGGTCAGGCCGCCCGCGTTCCCGGCCGTGCCCGGCGAGAGGTGGGGGCGGGAGTCGATCAGCGTGCTGCACGTCGGCGGCCCCCGGTTCGGCCGGGCGCTGCCCGGCCCCGGCGACCCGCTCACGCCCGAGGACCTGCAGGCCCGCATCTGGGCCGACCTGACCGCCCTGTACGACCGCGGCATGCCCCGCCCCGACCTGGTGGTCGTCAGCGGCGACCTGACCGACTCCGGCGGCCTCGGGCAGTTCGCGCAGGCGACCCGGTTCGTGACCGGCCTGCGGCTGCTGCTCGGCCTGGAGCCGCACCGCCTGGTGCTGCTGCCGGGCCCGCGCGACGTCACCAGGGCCGCGGCCGGCGCGTACTTCCTGACCTGCGAGGCCGACGACGTGCGCCCGCAGCCGCCCTACTGGCCCAAGTGGCGCCACTTCGCCACCCTGTTCGGCGAGGTCTACCAGGGGCTGGACGACCGGGTGTTCGACGCCGGGCAGCCGTGGACGCTGTTCGAGGTGCCCGATCTGAGGGTGGTCGTGGCGGGGCTGAACTCGACGATGGCGATGAGCCATCTGGAGCGCGACGCGTACGCGATGATCGGTGAGGCGCAGGCGGCCTGGTTCGCCGAGCGGCTGCGGCCCTACGAGGAGCTCGGGTGGCTGCGCCTGGGCGCGATGGGGCATCCGCCGGAGGAGTTGAGGGACGCGCCGGCGTTCGAGCGGCTGCTGGGCCACCGGCTCAACCTGCTCCTGCACGGCGGCACCGGGCAGGCCGCCGAGGGGCGCGCCGGCGCGCCGGAGCCGGGGCGGCACCGGCTCGTGGAGATCGGCCCCGGCGGGCTGCGCACATGGACGCCCGGCCAGGAGCCTCCCGAGCCGGTGCGCGGCCGATGGCGGGCCGCGCAGGCCCCGTTCACCGGGCAGAGCCCGCCCGCGCTGCCGCCCGCCGCCGAGGAGGAGGAGCACGGGCCGAGCCCGGTGGAGCTGCTGCTCGACCGGGTCACCGAGGTGTGCGAGGCCAGGCACGAGCGGGTGAAGATCCGCAGGTTCGCCACGCATCTGGTCGTCACCCAGGCCGAGGACGGGTTCGTCCGCCAGACGATGATCGGCGCGCACGCGGGCGCGCTGGACGAGGACGCCGCGGCCGGGTTCGTCCGGCTGGCGCACGCCGTCGGCCTGGCCGCCGAGCTGGTCTACCAGGGGCCGCCGGCGCCGCGCTCGCTGCGCGACGACCTGATGCGCGTGGGCGTGCGGCTGCGCAGCTTCACCGAGTTCCAGGGGCTGCTCGATCTGAGCGGTTACGTCGCGGAGCAGACCGCCGGGCTGACCTCCGACCGGCGCTATCCGCCCGCCCTGTACGTCCCGCAGCGCTACCGCGAGCTCGACCGCCCCGGCGGCCAGGTGCGGCACGGCCTGACCGACGAGCTGATGCGGCTGCTGGCCGCCGACCACGGCCGCTTCGTGCTGCTGCTGGGCGGCTTCGGCCACGGCAAGACGTTCGCGCTGCGCGAGCTGGCCCGGCGCGTCCCGACCGAGCTGCCGCACCTGACGCCGATCCTCATCGAGCTGCGCGACCTGGACAAGGCGCACTCGGTGGACGAGCTGGTGGCGGCGCACCTGGCGGGCCACGGCGAGGAGGTCATCGACCTCAAGGCGTTCCGCTACCTGCTGCGGCAGGGGCGGATCGTGCTGCTGTTCGACGGGTTCGACGAGCTGGTGACGCGGCTGACCTACGACCGGGCGGCCGACCACCTCGCCACCCTGCTGGCGGCGGCCGAGGACAAGGCCAAGATCGTGGTCGCCGGCCGCACCCAGCACTTCACCTCGCACAGTCAGGTGCTCACCTCGCTCGGCGAGATGGTCGGGGTGCTGCCGCAGCGCCGGGTGCTCAGCGTCGAGGACTTCACGCCCGGCCAGATCCGCGCCTACCTGGCCAACCGGTTCGGCGGCGGCGAGGAGGCCGGCGCCCGCATGGCGCTGATGGAGGAGATCGAGGACCTGCCGGCGCTGGCGCAGAACCCGCGCATGCTCGGCTTCATCGCCGACCTCGGCGCCGACCGCCTGCGCACGGTCGCCGGGGCCCGCCGCGTGCTCGGCCCCGCCCTGCTGTACGAGGAGATCCTCACCTCGTGGCTGGCCTTCGAGGAGCGGCGGGCCAGGACCCCCGGCTCGCCCGCGAGCCTGACCGCCGAGGACCTGTGGCAGGCGGTGACGGCGCTGGCGGTGCGGCTGTGGGAGTCCGGCGAGGCGCTGCTGGCCCTCGACGAGCTGACCGAGATCGGCCAGACGCTGACCGGCCTGGCCGGCGGGCGGCTCACGGCCGCGCACGCCGCGTTCCGCATGGGCTCGGGCAGCCTGCTGGTGCGTACCGAGGAGGGCCGGTTCGGGTTCATCCACTCCTCGGTGATGGAGTGGCTGGTCGCCCGGCACATCGCCACGGCGCTCAACGGACCGGCGCTCAACCGCCGGGCATCGGACGGACCGGTGCTGGACGGGCCGGTGTGGGACGGGCCGGTGCTGGACGGGCCGGTGCTGGACGGGCCGGTGCTGCTGGCGCGCCGGCCGCTGTCGGCGCTGACCGTGGAGTTCCTGTGCGACCTGGCCGACGTGCGGGCCCTGCGGGCGTGGGCTGAGAGCCCGCCTCCCGGCGAGGTGTCCAGGGCGAACGCGGTCAAGATCTCCGCCAGGCTGCGCACGCCCGCGAGCGCGGACCTGCGCGGGGCCGGGCTGAGGGGCGAGGACCTGTCGGGCAGGGACCTGAGCGGGGTCGATCTCACCGGCGCCGACCTGTCGGGGGCCACGCTGTCCGGCACGGACCTGTCCCGGGCCGCGCTGCGCGACGCCAGGCTGATCGGCGCGCGGCTCGACGGCGCCCTGCTCACCGGAGCCGACCTGCGCGGCGCCGACCTGTCGGGGGCGCGGCTGACGCGGGTGGACCTGAGCGGCGCCGAGATCGAGGGCGCCCGCTGGCACCGGGCCGCGCTGATCGACGTGACCGGCGCGCCACCGCGCCTGCCCGGCGCCGCCGTGGTGCCGGGGCAGCCGGTCGAGGCGCAGTTCGCGCCGCCCGTCATCGGCGTCCCGTACGGCTACCGCGTGCGGACCGGCCCTCTGCCCGAGCCGATCGCCTACAGCCCCGACGGGGCCACGGTCGCGGTCGGCGACGCGGACGGCGGCGTGCTGCTGTGCGCCGGCGGCGCGCCGGTGCGCACGCTGCGAGGTCACCGGGGCCGCGTGTACGCGGTCACGTTCGCCGGCGGCCTGCTGGCGACGGCGGCCGGTGACGGCGTCGTGCGGCTGTGGGACGCCCTGAGCGGCGAGCCGCTGCACCGGCTGGAGTGCCATCCGGACGGCGTCTGGCCGCTGCGGCTGGACGCCTCCGGCGAGCTGGTCGCGGCGGGCGGCGGCGACGGCGTCGTCCGCGTGTGGGAGACGGCCACCGGGCGGCTCGCGCACGAGCTGGCCGGGCACGCGGCGCCGGTCCGCAGCGCATCCTTCGGCGGCCAGACGCTGGTGACCGGCGACTCGGCGGGCGTGGTGCGCGTCTGGAACCTCGGCTCCGGGCAGGCGAGGGAGACGGCGCTCGGCTCCAGACGGGCGGAGGAGACGGCGCTCGGCTCCAGACGGGCGGAGGAGACGGCGCTCGGCTCCAGACGGGCGGAGGAGACGGCGCTCGGCGAGCACCACGGCGGCGGTTGCCGCGCCCTGCACAGCCCGGACGGCCGCCTGCTGGCCACCGGCGACGGGGCGGGCACGGTCAGGCTGTGGGACACCCGCACGTGGGAGCTCGCCCACGAGCTGACCGGGCACGCGGGCGGCGTCCGCTGCGTGGCGTTCTCGCCCGACGGCTCGCTGCTGGCCACCGGCGACACGGCCGGCAGCGTACGGGTGTGGGAGACCTCCGGCGGGGCCCGAGGCGTGCACACCACCCACGCCGCGGCGGTCCAGCAGGTGGCGTTCGGCCCCGACGGGCAGGTCCTGGCCAGCGGCGACGCCGAGGGCGTCATCCGGTTGCAGCGGCTCGGCTCGGGCCGCCGGGCCGAGCTGACGGGGCACCGCGGCTCGGTCTGGCCGTTCGCGTTCAGCCCCGGCGGGCAGCAGCTCGCCACCACCGGCGACGACGGCACCGTGCGGCTGTGGGACGCGGAGAGCGGCCGGTGCCAGCGGGTGCTGCGCGGCCACGGGCGGCGCGTCTCCTCCGTCCGGTTCAGCGCCGACGGGACGATGCTGGCGACCAGCGGCAACGACGGCGTCGTGCGGGTGTGGGAGCCGCGCACCGGGCGGCGGCTGCGCGAGCTCACCGGCTCGCACGGGCGGCTGCTCTCGGCCTCCTTCTCCCCCGCCGGGCCCGTCCTGGCCACCGCGGGCGACGACGGCGGCGTGCACTTCTGGAACGCCGCCACCGGCGAGCACGAGCGCGAGCTGAACGCCGGGACCGAGCACGTGTGGGCGCAGGCGTTCAGCCCCGACGGCAGCCTGCTGGCCATCGCCGACGACGACAGCGTGCGCATCTGGCACCGGCCGACCGGGCGGCCGGTGGGCGAGCTGGCGGGCCACCGGGGGCGGGTGCGCTCGATCGCGTTCAGTCCCGACGGCGCGTTCGTGGCCACCGGCTGTGACGACCACGGGGTCCGCGTGTGGGAGGCGGGCACCGGCCTCCTGGTGGCCAGGCTGGAGGGACACCACGACCGGGTCTGCTCCGTCGCCTTCTCCCCGGACGGCCGCCACCTGGCCGGCGCCGGCGACGACGGCCTGGCCCTGGTGTGGGAGCGGCACCCCGGCCGCCTGGTGCGCACGCTCGGCCCCCACGACGGAAGGTTGTGGAGCCTGGCGTTCGACGCCTCTGGCGAGCGGCTGGCGACCTGCGGCGACGACGCGCTGGTGCGCGTCTGGGAGACCGCCACCGGGCAGCTCCTGCACACGCTGGCCGGGCACGCGCGCAGGGTCTGGTCGGTGGCCTTCAGCCCCGCCGGGGACCTCCTGGCCAGCGCGGGCGACGACGGCCTGGTGATCCTCTGGGCGGGCGGCGAGCGGCGGGCGACCCTGCTCGGGCTGCCCGAGGGGTGGGCGGCGATGGCGCCTGACGGGCGGTACAAGGCGGAGGGCGAGCCCGGCGGGCAGTTCTGGCACGTGGCAGGGCTGTCGCGGTTCGAGCCGGGCGAGCTGGAGCCGTACCTGCCGGAGGTGCGGCAGGTGCCGCTCGACTCGCCCTTCTAGAACACCTCGATCCGGTCCATGCTGATCACCGTGCTGCCGGAGGCGGGGTTGCGCTCGCCCGTCACCCGCACGCGCAGCGTGTGCTGCCCGCGCGGCAGGACGGGGCTCAGGTAGTTGAGCTGCTCTCCCACCCGGATGCCGCTGTAGTAGTCGACGCGCTGCTCGGGGCCGCCGTCGATGGAGACGGCGGCGATGCCGTTGCCCCGGTCGCGCACGCTGAGCAGGGCCACGCGGCTGCCGGTGAAGGTGACGGTAGCGGTCGCGCCGGCCTGGCCGCTCCAGTGGTCGTCGCTCCAGAAGCACTGGTTGCCGCAGCCGGAGCCGGACTGCCACGTCCCCGCGTACGTGACCTGCGCGTCGAAGTCGTTGATCACCGAGGTGGCGGCGCCGGGATCACCGGACGGGAGCTGCTGGGTGGCGCCGGCGGCCAGGGGGCGGCCGAAGCTCGGGGTGCCGTCGGCGTTCCAGCTGAACCGCTGCACCCGGGTGGTGCGGAAGTCGTAGGTGTAGGTGCCGGTGTTCTTGCCGTGGTAGGCGATCCAGTCCTCGGTGCCGTCGGGCGAGCGGAAGAACGAGTGGTGGCCGGGGCCCCACACGCCGGTCGCGTCGTTGCGGGAGAACACCGGGCCGGGGTGCTGCTTCCAGTTCGCCGCCACCATGGGGTCGGCGCCGTCCGCGATGCTCTTCATCCAGAGCTGGTAGTCCGGCTTGCCGGTGTCGCAGGTGGAGTAGGTGAGGAACGTCCTGCCGTTGCGATGGAGCGGGGTGGGGCCCTCGCGCACCTCGGTGCAGCCGCCGTCCGCCGGGATCGCGACCCGGCCGCCGGTGACCGTCCACGGGTTGCTCATCCTGGCGATGTAGAGCTGGGCGGGGCCGCCCAGGCCGCGGCCGGGGCCGCTCCACAGGAAGTAGGACTGCCCGTTGTGGGTGATCGGCTCGCCGTCGATGGCGTACTCGCCGAAGTCGGCGATCCTGGCCTTGAACGTGTACGGGCCCATCGGGTCGTCGCCCGCCGACTCCAGGACGTACATCCGGTGGTTGGCGTCCACGCCGTCGGAGGCCGTGTAGTAGAGGTACCAGCGGGAGCCGACATGCCGGAACGCGGGCGCCCACATCTGCCGGTTGCGGGTGGGGTCGCTGTCGCGCCAGACCACCTGCTCGGGCGCGGCCAGCAGGGTGGCGAGGCTGGGCGAGCGCCAGATGCCGATCCGGTCGCCGCGCGTGGTGGCCACGTAGTAGCTGCCGTCGTGGTGGATGAGGCTGGGGTCGGCGGACGGGTTCACCGGGTTGCGGAACGACTGCGCCGCCGCGCCCGCCTCTCCGGCCGGGACGAGCACGGTCATGGCGACGGTCAGAGCGGCCAGGGCGGCACGCCAGGGACGCGGCATGGGCGTTCCTTCCGGTGATCCTGCCGGGCGAGCTTTCCGATCGTCACGGATCCCGGTCAGGCCGTCAACCCGCCGGCTCAGCCGCGGGCGGCGCGCCCGAGCAGCTCCTGCCAGACCTGCGCCACCCGCGCGTCCAGCTCCTCCAGCGAGCCGTCGTTGGGGATGACGAAGTCGGCCGCCGCCAGCCGCTCCTCGCGGCTCGCCTGGGCGGCGATGCGTGCCTTGGCGTCGGCCTCCGGCATGCCGCGGTGCTCGGCCAGCCGCCTGATGCGCAGGTCGTCGGGGGCGTCGACGACGATGACGACGTCGTACATGGGGGCCAGGTTGTTCTCCACCAGCAGCGGCACGTCGTAGACCAGGATCGTGTCGTCGGCGGCGGCGCGCTGCAGCTCCGCCACCCGCTCCCCCACGAGGGGGTGCACGATCGCGTTCAGCGCCGCCAGCCTCTCGGAGTCGGCGAACACCAGCGAGCCCAGCTTCTCCCTGTTGAGCGAGCCGTCCGGCCGCAGCACCTCCTCCCCGAACGTGGCCGTCACCCGCGCCAGGCCGGGTGTGCCCGGCTCCACCACCTCACGCGCGATCCTGTCGGCGTCGATCACCATGGCGCCCGCGGCCGACAGCCGCTTGGCCACCTCGCTCTTGCCGGAGCCGATGCCGCCGGTCAGTCCGATCTTCAGCACCCCAGCAGCCTATTCCAAGGTGCATCATCAGAGCATGGTGAGCTGGATCGTACGGGCCGCCCACGAGCAGGCGGCGGCCGCCGGAGACGACTGGGTGGGGCCGTGGCACGTGGTGCTCGCCCTGCTGGGCGGCGACTCGCTCGCCGCCCGGGTGCTGAACGAGGCCGGGCTCGACCGCGAGCGCGCCCTGGAGCTCCTGCCCCGTCACGGGCGGCCCGGGCACCACCGGGGCGGCGGGTTCGCCAATCCGGCCTTCCACCGGCTGTCCGGCATCGCGACCGGCCTGGCCCTGGCCGAGGGCGAGCGGGCGCCGTCGCCGGAGCACTGGCTGATCGCGCTGGCCCACGACGCCGAGGTGGAGCGGGGGGCGACGCCGCTGCACCCGTTCGGGGTGTCGCCGGCGCAGGTGCTGGCGGCGCTGCGGCGCCACGGGGTGCGGGTGCCGCCGCTGGACGCGCCCGAGCACGTGCCCTGGCGGGGCCGGCACCAGATCGTGGTGCCCGCCGCCGGGCTGCAGGCCGTGCTCGACCGGCTGAACGCCGAGCATCCGGCGGGCTCGGAGTGGCGGTGGGCGTGGAACTGGGTGGACGACGACCTGGGCCGCGCCGTGATCATCGCGGAGGAGGGGATCGATCTGGCGTCCTGCGCAGGTACACCACCGTCAGGTGATCGTCCATCCGCTCGCGGCTCGTCTCCCGGTAGCCCAGACGGCGGTAGAGCCGCAGGTTCCCCTCCGACAGGTGGCCCGTGAACAGGTCGAACGCCTCGGCCTCTGGCAGCTCCTCGTGCAGGGCGCCCAGCAGGGCCGTGCCCAGGCCCTGACCCTGCCGGTCGGGGGCGACGACGAGGCGGCCCACCAGGCAGGTGGTGCCGGACATCTGGCCGCGTACGGCGCCGACGATCCGCGTGCCGTCGAGCGCCTTGAGCACGAGCGCGCCCTCGATGACCTTGCGCACCTGCTCCAGCGACTCGACGAGGGGCGGGATGTACGGGTCGCCGTAGAGCTGGGCCTCGCTGAGGTACGCCGCGCGCTGCAGAGTGAGGAGCTCGCCCGCGTCCGCGGGCTCCGCTCGTTCGATCACCACCTGCGGCAGCCTATCTCACGGCGGTCAGCTCCCCCGGGCAGCGTGTACGGGCCCGGGGCGGGGTGCCGTTGACCAGGAAGTCGTGCACGCGCGAGCGCAGGCAGGTGGCGCGCAGCTTGGCGGTGCCCTGCAGCAGGTACGCGCCGTGCCCGTCGCCGTGCCAGAGCACCGCGGCCCCGGGGATGCGGCCGGCCGCCCGCGCGGCGCCGGAGGCGGGGCTCTCGAGGTCCAGCCGCCCGATCGCGACCAGCACGGACGGGGCCTTGCGTGCCCGCACCCCGGCCGCCGGGTCGCCGCCGGCCGCGGAGGGGGGCCGGCTCGGGCGGCCGGCGATGCCCAGGCAGCGGCCGACCTCGTACCGGCCGGTCAGCCAGCCGACCCGCGGCGCGATCGACCGCAGGCGCGACTCCATCGCCAGGAACCGCCGGTACCCGGGCACTGCGGGCATGAAGTCGTGGCAGTGCAGCGACCGCGTCACCGTCGCGGGCGCCACGGGCTGCCCGGGCGCCGCCATCGCCGCCAGTGCGCTCGCGTCGCCCGCCTCGGCCGCCGACAGGGCGCGGGCCAGCTCGGGCCAGCGCTGCGAGACGAGCCCGGCGAGCACGGCGGCCACGATCTCGCGTTCGTCCACCGGGCGGCCGGAGGCGGCGGGCAGGGGCGCCCGTCCGAGCAGGCCGTCGAGCACCTCCACGGCGTCGTCACCCCCGAGGGGGCAGCCCAGCCGCCCCGCGCACCAGGCGCGGAAGGAGGCGAGCTGCCGCTCGGCCGCCCGCGCGTGCGCGATCAGCCGCCGCCCCACGCCGGGCTCGCCGTGGTCGGGCACCCCTTCCAGGTACATCCGCTCCACGCGCCGCGGGAACAGCTTCAGGTACGCCTGTCCGTACACGGCCCCGTAGGCGTTGCCGAAGTAGCGCAGCCGCGGCTGCCCGAGCGCGGCGCGTACGGCGTCGAGGTCGTGGGCCACCTGCCAGGACGTGAGGCCCGCGTAGGCGGGCCCGGCGGCGATCCGGCAGCTGCGGTCGTAGGCGGCGTTGTCGCGGGCGTGGGCGCGCCACGCGGCCGGTCCAGGGGTGAGCTGGAGGCGGCGGGGGTCGGGCTGCGGCACGGAGCACCGTACGGTGGCGGCGCTCCCCCGATCACCGATCCCGCGCGACTCGACGAACACCACGTCGAACCAGCGCGCCAGCTCGCTCACGCCGTCGGGCCGCGCCCGCACGCCCTGGACGGTGGACTCGGAGCCGGTGCTGACGACCAGCGGGCCGAGGCCGCCGCGGGGGTCGCGGGCGGGCATCCTGGCCAGGTCGATCTCCGTGCGCGGCCCGCGCGGCCTGGCCCAGTCGACGGGCACGGACAGCTTCGCGCACTCCAGCCCGTCGCCGCACCCCTGCCACACCGGCCCGGCGGGCGGGGCGGCCGCGGAGGGTGCGGGGGTGGCCGGGAGACAGGCGGCGACGGCTGTCGCCAGCACGGCCGTCGCCCGGACCATCCGCTGAACCATGCCCACTGCGTCACCCCTGGGAGAGTCGCGACCACCAGCGCCGCCGCTCAGTTTCCCAGCGCGTGATCTCGCAGGTCAGGGGGTTGCAAAGAGCCTTGGGTAAAATTTCCGGCGGCCTCAGCGAATCATCCGGAAAAAGTCCCGTATGCCCGTCACCAGCGTGTCGGGCGCCGCCATGCCGACCATGTGGCTGGGGCTGTGCGCCTGCCCCCAGTACACGATGTCGTTGCCACGCTCGGCGATCCGCCGCATCACCTCCGGCCCGCCGTGCGTGACCCCGGTGGGCACGGCCCGCTGGGAGATCGGCAGCCCGGCGGCGCCTTCGTAGTACGTCCAGGAGGACGAGCCGCCCGTCTGCGTCAGCCAGTACAGGCTGGCGTTGGTGAGCACCAGGTCCCGCTCCACGGGCTCCTTGCCCGTCCCCCACCCGTCGAACTCCTTGAACCGCTCCACCAGGTACGCGAGCTGCGCCACCGGCGAGTCGGCGAACCCGTACGCGAGGGTCTGCGGCCGGGCCGCCAGGTAGGGCCCGTACCCGCTGCCCCCGCTCGTCCAGGCGGTCAGCTCCTCCAGCTCGGCCAGCTCCCTCTCGCCGAGCCCGTCGAGCTCGCCCGGCCGGCCCGTGGGGATGCCGAGCCCGGCGGTGATCAGCGAGCCCACCACGTGCTCGCTGTCCAGCGCGGCCAGTTGGGGGGTGACGAGCGCGCCGGCGTCGTTGCCGTGCGCGCCGTACCGCTCGTACCCGAGCCCGCGCATGAGCTCGGCCCACGTCCGCGCGACCCGCTCGACGCTCCACGGCCGCTCGTCGGCGGGCTCGGGGAACGGCGAGAACGCGAACCCGGGCAGCGACGGGGCCACGACGTGGAAGGCGGCATCGGGGTCGAGCCCGTGCCGGCGCGGGTCGGTGAGCGGGCCGATCACCTCCAGGAACTCGGCCACGGAGCTGGGCCAGCTGTGCGTCATGATCAGCGGCAGGGCGTCCGGCTCGGGCGAGCGCGCGTGCAGGAAGTGGATGGGCTGCCCGTCGATGACGGTGGTGAACTGCGGGAAGGCGTTGAGTTTGGACTCCTGGGCCCGCCAGTCGAACCCGCCGGCCCAGTACTCGGCCAGCTCGCGCACGTAGCGCACGGGCACGCCCCTGCTCCACCCTCCGGGCAGTTGCGCGGCCCATCGGGTCCGCCGCAGCCGTGCTCGCAGGTCGTCCAGGTCGGCCTGCGGAATGTCGATGCGGAAAGGCTTGATCTCGTCCATGCCCCTGAACGTAGACGGCAATGCGGCAAGGATCGTTCCGCGTTATCCCGTTCCCGGACAGGTGAAGGCCCGGCCCTCCGGGCGTGTTCCCGGACAGGTGCGGCCCGCTCCCCGGACAAGCGAAAGATCCCAGCCCTTTCCCGGGCAAGCGAAAGGCCCCGCACGGCGAACCGTGCGGGGCCTTCGCGACTACCTGTGCCTCAGGCGGCCGAAGTCCTCAAGCAGGACCTCAGCTCTGGCCGCCCGCGAGCTTCTCGCGCAGAGCCGCGAGCGCCTCGTCAGAGGCGAGCGCGCCGCTGGCCGGAGCCGACGAGGAGCTGCCGGCCTGGGCCGGCGTCTCGCCCTGGTAGGTCGAGGGAGCGGCCTCGCCGGCCTCCGCCTCGGCCTTGCGGGCCTCCTCGATCTGCTTCCTGTGGGCCTCGAAGCGCTGCTGGGCCTCGGCGTACTGCCGCTCCCACTCCTCGCGCTGCTTGTCGAAGCCCTCGAGCCACTCGCCCGTCTCGGGGTCGAAACCCTCGGGGTAGATGTAGTTGCCCTGGTCGTCGTAGGTGGCCGCCATGCCGTACAGGGTCGGGTCGAACTCGACCTCGGTCCCGACGCCCTCGTTGGCCTGCTTCAGCGAGAGGCTGATGCGGCGACGGTCGAGGTCGATGTCGATGATCTTCACGAAGATCTCGTCGCCGACCTGGACGACCTGCTCCGGGATCTCCACGTGGCGCTCGGCCAGCTCGGAGATGTGGACCAGGCCCTCGATGCCCTCCTCGACCCGGACGAACGCGCCGAACGGCACCAGCTTGGTGACGCGGCCCGGCACGACCTGGCCGATCTGGTGGGTGCGGGCGAACTGCTGCCACGGGTCTTCCTGCGTGGCCTTGAGCGACAGGGAGACGCGCTCGCGCTCCATGTCGACGTCGAGGACCTCGACCGTGACCTCCTGGCCGACCTCGACCACCTCGGACGGGTGGTCGATGTGCTTCCAGGACAGCTCGGACACGTGGACCAGACCGTCGACGCCGCCGAGGTCCACGAACGCACCGAAGTTGACGATCGAGGAGACGACGCCCTTGCGGACCTGACCCTTCTGGAGGGTGTTGAGGAAGGTCTGGCGGACCTCCGACTGCGTCTGCTCGAGCCAGGCGCGGCGCGACAGAACCACGTTGTTGCGGTTCTTGTCGAGCTCGATGATCTTCGCCTCGAGCTCGCGGCCGACGTACGGCTGCAGATCGCGGACACGGCGCATCTCGACCAGGGACGCGGGCAGGAAGCCTCGCAGGCCGATGTCGAGGATGAGACCACCCTTGACGACCTCGATGACGGTGCCGGTGACGATGCCGTCCTCGTCCTTGATCTTCTCGATCGTGCCCCAGGCGCGCTCGTACTGAGCCCGCTTCTTGGACAGGATCAGGCGCCCTTCCTTGTCCTCCTTCTGGAGAACCAGGGCTTCGACGTGCTCCCCGACCTCCACGACGTCAGCAGGATCGACATCGTGCTTGATCGAAAGCTCACGCGAGGGGATGACACCCTCGGTCTTGTAGCCGATATCGAGAAGAACCTCGTCTCGATCGACCTTGACGACGGTGCCCTCGACGATGTCGCCGTCGTTGAAGTACTTGATGGTCTCGTCGATCGCCGCGAGGAAGGCTTCCTCGGACCCGATGTCGTTGACCGCTACCTGCGGGGTGCTCGAGGTGGCCTCAGTGCTGGACGTCATGTGTGGAATTGCTCCGAACGCGGACAGGATGTCGATGTGGCGGATGCGCGGCAGGCCCTCTTCCGCATCAAGCCGAGGAATTACGACATCGACGTGACCGAGCGCGAGCCCGCTCCGTCTGAGGCGCGCGCGAGCCCACAGCGCAGCGATCAGCATATGAGACCTTCGCCACTGGGTCAATCCGGGAGGACGTCAGTAGGCGATGACCTCGAGCCCTCGCTTGGCGACGATATTACCCCGTAGTGCCTCCGGGATGGAGATGCGCTCCGGATCGCCGTCGCTCACATAGCGCTCATCAGGGTGCTTGTCCAGCCATTCCAGCCAGTACTGCGAGCACCATTTGCGGCACTCGCCCTTCTTGCCGTTGCTCTGGATCCGCTGGATCGCCCCGCGGTCGAACTTTTTCGCGTAGGGCGAAAGCGATGGCTCGGCTCCCGCGAGGAACACGCCCGCGAAATCATACCGCGTGCCGTCCCATGATCCGCTCCGCGCGGCCTTCCCGGGCCGGGGCATCGACCCGTACGGCAGGGCCATCGTCTGCGACGGCGGCGCGCCGAGCTTCTTGAGCAGGCGCTCGACCCTGACGATCTGCTCGCTGACCTTCTTGTGCCTGAGCGTCCTCAGATTGGGGTGGCCCCAGGTGTGGTTGGCGACCTCGTAGCCGTGATCGACCAGCCACCGCACGGCGGCCTGCTGCGAGGCCCTGTCACGCAGCCCGAACGGCTCCCTGTTGACCCAGAACGTGGCCACGGGCCGGAAGCCCGGATGGCGGCCGGCCACCTCCTGGATCACGGCCACGGCCGTGCCGGGCAGCGGGGCGCCGTTCGCGTCGAGCCCGAAGTGGCTGGGGTGCCCGTCGTCGAAGGTGAGCACGACGGGATGCTTCCCCGCCGGCACCCGGATGTCCCCGGCGGCGAACTCCCTGGCGGTGATCGGCACGTACCCCTGCTCTGCCAGCTTCTCCAGCTCCTTCCTGAGCTGGTCGGGCGTGCGGTC
This sequence comes from Nonomuraea thailandensis, assembly GCF_024172165.1. Lineage (GTDB taxonomy): Bacteria > Actinomycetota > Actinomycetes > Streptosporangiales > Streptosporangiaceae > Nonomuraea > Nonomuraea thailandensis. Next base: position 6,124,860 of record NZ_JAMZEB010000002.1, read on the forward strand.
GAGCGAGGCGTGCCGCTTGGCCAGGATGCGGTGGTACATCAGGACGGGCACCAGCCCCGCCTCGTTGGCGCGCACCTGCCGGGCGAACTCCGGCGTGGCCACCACCCCGGGCGGCTGCCCGACCGGGCTGGTGGACGGAGCGGGCGACGGGGCGGAGGATCCGGCCGGCGCGGGGCTCTGCCCGGCCTTGACGGCCTCCTTCGGTCTGACCGGGGGCCGCGGCTCGCCCGGCAGGAGGCTCAGGCCGACGACGGCCACCGTGATCACGGCGATGTTCGCGACGCCGATGATCCGCGGAAGGGACCCTGGTATCCGCACGAAACCCCCGGCCGCTCGGTGAAGACGGTTTCCCCAGGTTAGTGGAGAATCCGGGGCAGAAGCGGCGCTTCCGCGCCGCCTCGGCGGCCCTCGGTCAGTGCCCCGCGTCCTCCCAGGTGCGGCCCACGCCCACGGAGACCTCCAGCGGCACCCGCAGGTGGTAGGCGGCGTTCATCTGGTCGCACACGAGCTGCGTGAGCCGCTCCAGCTCGCCCGTGGCCACCTCGAACACCAGCTCGTCGTGGACCTGCAGCAACATCCGCGAGGCCAGCCCCTCCTCGCGCAGCGCCTGGTGCACGTGGAGCATGGCCACCTTGATGATGTCGGCGGCCGAGCCCTGGATGGGGGCGTTGAGCGCCATGCGCTCGGCCATCTCCCGGCGCTGGCGGTTGTCGCTGGTGAGGTCGGGCAGGTAGCGGCGACGGCCCATGATCGTCTCGGTGTAGCCGTCGGTGCGGGCCTGGGAGACGATGGCGTTGAGGAAGTCGCGCACGCCGCCGAACTCCTGGAAGTACTCCTCCTTCAACGCCCGCGCCTCCGACACCGGGATGTTGAGCTGGCCGGACAGCCCGAAGTCGGACAGGCCGTAGGCCAGGCCGTAGTTCATCGCCTTGATCCGGGCCCGCAGCTCGCCGTCGATCTGCTCGGGCGGCAGGTCGAAGACCCTGGCCGCGGTGGCCTGGTGGAAGTCGTGCCCCGACTCGAACGCCTCGATCAGCGACTCGTCGCCCGACAGGTGCGCCATGATGCGCAGCTCGATCTGGCTGTAGTCGGCGGTCAGCAGCGTCTCGTAGCCCTCGCCGACCGTGAATCCCTGCCGGATGCGGCGGCCCTCGGCGGTGCGGATCGGGATGTTCTGCAGGTTGGGCTTCTCCGACGACAGCCGGCCGGTGGCGGCGATGATCTGGTTGAACGTGGTGTGGATGCGCCCGTCGTCGGAGATCTCCTTGATCAGGCCCTCCACCGTGGTGCGCAGCTTCTGCTGGTCGCGGTGGCGCAGCATGATCGTGGGCAGCTCGTGCTCGGTCTGGGTGGCGAGCCAGGCGAGCTGGTCGGCGTCGGTGCTGTAGCCGGTCTTGATCTTCTTGGTCTTGGGCAGGTTGAGCCGGGTGAACAGGATCTCCTGGAGCTGCTTGGGCGAGCCCAGGTTGAACTGCTCGCCGACCGCGCGGTGGGCCTCCTCGACGGCGTGCTTGACCGCGGCGCCGAACTCGGCCTCCAGACCGGCGAAGTACTCGGCGTCGACGGCGATGCCCGCCCGCTCCAGCTCGGCCAGCACCGACAGCAGCGGCAGCTCCACGTCGGCCAGGAGCTGGGTGCCGCCGCGCCCGGCCAGGAACGTCTCCAGGGCCTCGGCCAGCTCGCGCACGGCGTGGGCGCGCAGCGCGAGGTCCTTGGCCGGGGCGTCCTCGTCGTCGCCGAACAGCGCGGCCTGGCCGTTGGGCTCCTCCTCGGCCCGCAGGTCGCGGTACAGGTAGCGCCTGGCCAGGTCTTCCAGGGCGAAGGTGCGCTGGCCCGGCATGGCGAGGTAGGCGGCCAGCGCCGTGTCGCAGCTCAGGCCGCGCAGCTCCATGCCCTGCGCCCAGAGGGCCAGGATGGGCCCCTTGGCGTCGTGCACGGCCTTGGGCTTGGCGTCGTCGCCCAGCCAGGCCCGCAGGGCCGCCTCGTCGCCCTCGGTGAGCTTGACGGGGTCGATGTAGGCGGCGGTGCCGTCGGGCGAGGCGACCGCGATCGCGTCGATGCGGCCGGTGCCGCTGCCGTAGGAGCCCTTGAAGGCGAGCCCGGCGCGGCCCTCGGGCAGCGCGGACAGCCAGCCGGCGACCCGGTCGGGGCCGAGCAGCACGGTCTCGACCTCGAAGCCCTGCTCGGGCTCCTGCTCGCCGGTGCCGAGCACCTTGAACACCCGCTCGCGCAGCTCGCCGCGGATCTGCAGGGTGTCGAACAGCTTGTTGATCTCCTCGCGCTCCCAGGCGCCCTGCTGGAGGTCGCCCAGCTCGACGTCGATCGGCACGTCGCGCAGCAGCTCGGTGAGCCGGCGGTTCATCAGGACCTGGGCGACGTGCTCGCGCAGCTTGTCGCCGACCTTGCCCTTGACCTCGTCGACGCGGTCGACCAGCGCGGTCAGGGAGCCGAACTCGCGCACCCACTTGGCGGCGGTCTTCTCCCCCACGCTGGGGATGCTCAGGAGGTTGTCGCTGGGGTCGCCGCGCAGAGCGGCGAAGTCGGGGTACTGGGCGGGGGTGAGGCCGTACTTCTCCTCCACCGCCTCCGGCGTGAACCGGGTCATGTCGCTGATGCCGCGCCGCGTCATCAGGACGGTGACGTGCTCGTCGACCAGTTGCAGCGCGTCGCGGTCGCCGGTGACGATCAGGACGTTCATGCCCTGCCCGGCGGCGCGGGTGGCCAGGGTGGCGATGAGGTCGTCGGCCTCGAAGCCCGCCTTGGACATGCGCGGGATGCGCAGCGTGTCGAGCAGCTCGAAGATGAGCTGCATCTGACCGCGGAAGTCTTCCGGGGTCTCGCTCCTGTTGGCCTTGTACTCGGCGTACTCCTCGTGGCGGAACGTCGGCTCCGACCGGTCGAAGGCCACCGCGACGTGCGTGGGCTGCTCATCGCGCAGGATGTTGGTCAGCATCGAGGTGAACCCGTAGACCGCCTCGGTGTGCTGACCGTCGGTGGTCATCAGGTTGGCGTCCTTGAGCGCGTAGAACGCGCGGTAGGCCAGGGAATGCCCGTCAAGCAGCAGCAGGCACGGGCGGCTGGGGGTCACTTCACTCTTCGGCACGTACGCAGCCTAGTCTGCGTCTCCGACAGAAAACCCGAGCTCGGAAGAGTGGAGGCGGCACTTTGACGCAGACCAATCCCTTGGATGTCTCGATATTCGGCGACCTGCACGAGGGCACCCTCGCCGACAGGATGGGCATCCAGTTCCTGGAGGTCACGGCCGAGCGGGTCGTGGGCCGCATGCCGGTCGAGGGCAACACGCAGCCGTACGGGCTGCTGCACGGCGGGGCCTCGGCCGTGCTCGCCGAGACGCTGGGCTCGGTGGGGGCGGCGGTCCACGCCGGTCCCGAGCGCATCGCCGTGGGCATCGAGCTGAACGCCACCCACCACCGCTCGGCCACCTCCGGATACGTCACCGGGGTCGCGACACGGTTGCACGGCGGCCGCACTTTGGCGACGTACGACATCGAGATCACCGATGAGCAGGGCCGTCGCGTCTGCACCTCGCGTCTCACCTGCATGTTGCGCGACCGATAACGCTTACGTCGCGTCCGTTACTTTCGCCGACCCTTTGCGCATGCCCCCCGCGGGTCGCTACCGTGGTCGCATCAGAGCCCGCGGGGAGGCCCAGTAGAAAACGTGTTCGGCCCCACGTCTGCGAGGGTGCTCTCGCGAACGTCAAGGGGATCCCTACATGGCCCCAAAGGCCGCCCCCGCGGGCTCGTCCACGTTTTACACTGATCGTTACCGATTCGTTCCGCCGCAGCGCCAGGCGTCTCGCCTCATTTAGGCCCTGACCAGGCTTGTTGATTCCTCACATCAGTGACACACACATGTCACTAATTGGTGACGAACGATACTGAACCGGGCGCTGCCGGAATAAGCTCCCGCCATTGCATCCCAGTTGTGCCTGCGATGCGCGCGTGTCGAGATGGAGGGGCACAACCCCGCCTTGACCTACTTTGAGGGAGCACCATTGCGCAGAGCCGTGATCGCGTTCACGGCCTTCCTGGGTGGACTCATCTTCCTGCTGGCCGGGCCCGCCCACGCGGGCCCCGCCGACTGCCAGGGATTGAGGGGAACACTCAAACTCCAAGGCCAGCCAGTGAACGGCGCCAAACTCGCTGTGACCACAGAAGGCGGACAACCCGTCGAGACGGTCACGACAAACGCGGAAGGCACCTGGGACGTACAGGTCGACAAGCCGGGCAAGTACAAGGTCACACTGGACCCCGCCAGCCTTCCGCAGAACGCCGAGGTGCGGGGTGGCAACAACATCCGCACGCCGACGGTCTACGAGGGCAACTGCTCCACGGTCCTGTACGCCCTGCAGCCCAAGGGCGCCGCGAACCAGCAGCAGGGCGGCGGTGAGACCAGCACGTTCTGGGCGCAGGCGGCGCAGCTCACGTTCGAGGGCCTGAACCTCGGCCTGATCATCGCCCTGGCCGCGCTTGGCCTGTCGCTCATCTACGGCACCACCGGCCTGACCAACTTCGCCCACGGCGAGCTGGTCACGCTCGGCGCCATCCTCGCCTACGCCTTCAACATAGGCTTCGGGCTGCATCTCATCCCGGCAGCGGTGATCGCCGTCATCGTCGCCGGAGTCCTCGGCTACCTCCAGGACCGCCTGTTCTGGGGGCAACTGCGCAGGCGCGGCACCGGCACGATCGCCATGATGATCATCTCGATCGGCGTGGCGCTCTTCCTCCGGTACGTGTTCCTGATCTTCTTCGGCGGCCAGACCGAGGCCTACGCCCAGTACACCGCCCAGCCCGGCGTCGAGTTCGGCCCCATCTCGGCCGCCCCCAAGAACTTCGTGGCCATGGGCATCGAGCTGGCGGTCCTGATCATCGTCGGCATCGCGCTGCTGCGCACCCGCACCGGCAAGGCGGCCCGCGCCGTGGCCGACAACCCCGCGCTGGCGGCCTCGTCCGGCATCAACGTCGACCGGGTCATCAGGATCATCTGGACGTTCGGCGGCGCCATCGCCGCGCTGGCCGGCGTCATGCTCGGCCTCTCCCAGAACCTGAAGTACACGATGGGCCAGGACGTCCTGCTGCTCATCTTCGCCGGCGTGACGCTGGGCGGGCTCGGCACCGCCTTCGGCGCTCTGGTGGGCTCGCTCGTGGTCGGCCTGTTCATCCAGGTCTCGACCCTGTGGGTGCCGCCGGAGCTCAAGAGCGTGGGCGCACTCGCCGTACTCATCATCGTGCTCCTCGTCCGGCCGCAGGGCATTCTCGGCCGCCGCGAGCGGATCGGCTGATCGGGGGAGGATCAGAATGGACTGGATCACGATTCTCAGCACCACCATCAAGGCAGCCGTAGGCGTCGAGACGGTGCTGTACGCCATCGGGGCCATCGGCCTCAACGTGCACTTCGGCTACACCGGCCTGCTGAACTTCGGGCAGGCCGCGTTCATGGGCGTGGCCGGCTACGGCCTGGCCGTCACGGTCACCGTCATGGGCCTGCCGTTCTGGGTCGGCATCTTCGTCGGCCTGGCCGCCGCCGTGGTTCTGGCGATCCTGCTGGGCATACCGACGCTGAAGCTGCGCGCCGACTACCTGGCCATCGTCACCATCGCCGCGGCCGAGATCGTCCGCCTCATCTTCCGCTCGGTGCAGTTCAAGAGCGTCTTCGGCGGCTCCGACGGCCAGCGCGGCTTCTCCGACGGCTTCTACGCGCTCAACCCGTTCCCCGAAGGGGAGTACGGCTTCAACCTCGGGCCCGTGCCGCTGCTGTTCGGTCACCGCACGATGTGGGTGCTGACGGTGGGCTGGGTGCTCATCGCCCTGTTCAGCTTCGTCGTCTACCTGCTGATGAAGAGCCCGTGGGGCCGCGTGCTCAAGGCCATCCGCGAGGACGAGGACGCGGTGCGCAGCCTGGGCAAGAGCGTGTTCTCGTACAAGATGCAGGCGCTCGTCCTGGGCGGCGTCATCGGCTGCTTCGGCGGCTTCATCTACGGTCTCGGCTACGCCTCGGTGCAGCCCGACGTGTTCGGCACCGAGACCACCTTCTACATGTACACGATGCTCATCCTCGGCGGCGCCGCACGCGTGCTCGGCCCCGTGCTCGGCTCGATGATCTTCTGGGTGCTCCTGGTTCTGTTCTACAACGTGATGACCGAGGCGGTCGCCGCCGGGTACATCACGTTCCTGGACACCAACCAGGTCGGTGCCATGCGGTGGATCCTGGTGGGCCTCGGTCTGATCCTGTTGCTCATCTACCGGCCGCAGGGCATTTTGGGTGACAAGAGGGAGATAGCGATCGATGCACGACGCTGAGACGACTGTGGCCGCCACCGACCGCAAGGCGGCGGCGCTGGCCGCGTTCAAGGACCTGGCCCGCGATCCCGGAGTGCCCAAGCCGGACCCGATCCTCGTGGCGGACAACGTGGTGCGCCGCTTCGGCGGCCTGACCGCCGTCGAGGTCAACCACGTCGAGGTCCAGCGCGGCTCCATCACCGCGCTGATCGGCCCCAACGGGGCCGGCAAGACCACGTTCTTCAACCAGCTCACCGGCTTCGACACGGCCGACTCCGGCACGTGGACGTTCAACGGGCGGCCCATCAACGGCGTCCCCGCCCACAAGGTGGCGCGGGCCGGCATGGTGCGCACGTTCCAGCTCACCAAGGCGCTCTCGCGCCTGACGGTGATGGAGAACATGCGCCTGGGCGCCCAGCAGCAGAAAGGCGAGAACTTCTGGCGGGCCCTCATCCCGGGCGTCTGGCGCGGGCAGGAGGAGGAGATCACCGAGCGGGCCGAGGAGCTGCTGGTTCGCTTCAAGCTCGACGCCAAGCGCGACGACTTCGCCGGATCGTTGTCCGGCGGCCAGCGCAAGCTGCTGGAGATGGCCCGCGCGCTGATGGTCCGGCCGGAGCTGGTCATGCTCGACGAGCCGATGGCCGGCGTGAACCCGGCGCTGACGCAGTCGCTGCTGGGCCACGTCAAGGACCTGCGCGAGCAGGGCATGACCGTGCTGTTCGTGGAGCACGACATGGACATGGTCCGCGACATCAGCGACTGGGTCATCGTCATGGCGCAGGGTGCGGTCATCGCCGAGGGCCCGCCCTCGACGATCATGTCCGACGAGCGCGTGATCGACGCCTACCTGGGCGCCCACCACGACGCGCCGCTGTCGGAGAGCGAGCTGGAGGCCCAGCTCCACGAGGCTGAGGCGGCCCTGGAGGCGGAGATCCACGAGACCGACGGCACCACCGGGGGGACGAGCGCCCCCGAGCCCGAGACCGCAGAGGAGAAGCAGAAGTGAGCGCCGACGAAGCGCCCGTCCAGTCGAAGGCCGCCGTCACCGACCGCAGCGCCCACCTGGAGGGCGCCGAGGACGCGGTGCTGCGCTGCGACGAGCTGATCGCGGGTTACCTCCCGGGCGTCAACATCCTCAACGGCTCCGACCTGTACGTGAAGGACGGCGAGCTGATCGGCATCATCGGCCCCAACGGCGCCGGTAAGTCGACCCTGCTCAAGGCCATGTTCGGCCTGGTCACCATCCGCAGCGGCACGGTCGTGCTCAAGGGTGAGAACATCACGAACATGAAGGCCCACTCGCTGGTGGCCCGCGGCGTCGGCTACGTCCCGCAGACCAACAACGTCTTCCCCAGCCTCACCATCGAGGAGAACCTCGAGATGGGCGCCTTCCAGGTGCCGGGGAAGTTCAAGGAGCGCTTCGAGTTCGTGGCCGAGCTGTTCCCCGCGCTCAAGGAGCGGCGCAAGCAGCGCGCAGGCTCCCTGTCGGGCGGTGAGCGGCAGATGGTGGCGATGGCCAGGGCCCTGATGACCGAGCCCTCCGTGCTGCTGCTCGACGAGCCGTCGGCGGGCCTGTCGCCCAAGCTGCAGGACCTGGTCTTCATCCAGGCCCAGCAGATCAACAAGGCCGGCGTGACGGTGATCATGGTGGAGCAGAACGCGCGGCGCTGCCTGCAGATCTGCCACCGGGGTTACGTCCTCGACCAGGGCCGCAACGCCTACACCGGCACCGGCAGGCAGCTCGCCGACGACCCGAAGGTCATCGAGCTGTACCTGGGGACGCTGGCCAAGGCGTAACCGGCGAAACGGAGAAGGGGCTCCCCGCGGGCCCCTTCTCCGTTTTTTAATGACTCGTGTGAAACGTTTCGCGGCAGTCGCGCTCATCCTGCCCGCCCTGCTCGCCGGCTGCCAGGAGGGCGCCTCCTCCTCGCGGAAGTACAGCACCGGCGGCGACCCCACCGACAGCCCCTGCGACCGCGTGGTCTCGGCCATCGGGTACGCCGGCCTCATGCTGGAGCCGAAGGGCCAGGAGGACCGGCAGAACTTCGAGGACGCCGTCATCGGCCGCCTGGCCGAGGCTCACGGCATCACGAGCGAGTTCGGCGACCGGCTGCCCGGCTCGCTGCGGGAGGCCGCCGAGACCGTCAGGAGCACCACCGGGGCCCTGTCGAAGAACGACGTGCCCAGGGAGCGGCAGGTGGCGCTGCTGAGGCAGTACCGCGCCGCCGCCGACCGGATCGTGGCGGAATGCGGTGGATAGGGCGAAGGGCCCGGCCGAGGCGGCCGGGCCCTTCTGGTGATGCCTGGATCGTGTTCGATCAGCCGGCGATGTTGCCGGTGCGGTACTCCAGCGCCTTGGTGGCGTACTTGTTGTCGTCGCCGTACTGGTAGATGCCGATGGTGGCGACGGCCGGGTCACCGGCCGCGTCGAACTCGACCGGACCGCTGACGCCGTCGTAGTCGATGTCCGTGCCCGCCTTCAGCAGGTCGACGCACTCCTTGAAGCTCTTGCACTTCGTGCCGCCCTTGCTGACCTCCTCCAGCTTGGTGGCGATGTCGACGCCCGCGTCGCTCTTGGCGGCCTCGGCGGCCAGCGCGATCAGGTTCGCCGCGTCGTACGACTCGGGGGCGTAGCTGAAGTCCTCCAGGTCGGGGTCGACCGTGGTCAGCTTCTTCTGGAACTCCTCCGGAGCCGCGGCGCCCGGAATCGTGCCCTTGACACCGGTCAGCGTGCCCTTGGGCATCTTGACGTAGTTGGTGTTCGACGTGTTGCCGTCCACCATGTACCACTTGTGCTTGTCAGCCGGCATGCCCTGCTTGACCAGCTCCTGCACGACCTTGGCGGTCTCCTCGAAGCCGATCAGGACGATGCCCTTGGGGTTCTTCGCCTTCAGCTTGGCCACGTCGGCCGAGAAGTCGGCGGCCTTGGGGTCGTAGTCGACGCGCTCGACGACCTCGCCACCGCCGTCCGTGACCGTCTTCTGGACCTGGTCGGCCAGGCCGGTGCCGTAGGAGTCCTGCATGGCCATGATGCCGACGGTGTCGTTGCCGTCGGCGATGATCAGGTCACCGAGCACGCGGCCCTGCAGCTTGTCCGGGGGGGACGTACGGAAGTACAGGCCCTTGTCCTCGATCGTGGTGAACTTGTCCGAGGTGTTGGCCGGGGAGAAGTGCACCACGCCCGCGCCCGTGATCTTGTCGATCACCGACTCGGACACCGACGAGGACGCCGCGCCGATGATGGCGTCGGCCTTCTGCGCCAGCAGCTTGTCCACCGACTGCGAGGCGATGTTGGTGGTCGTGTCGCCCGAGTCCGTGTCGAACTTGGCCACGGGCTTGCCGAGCACGCCACCGGCCTCGTTGATCTCCTTGAGGGCGAGGTCGACGCCCGCGAACTCGGGCGGGCCGAGGAACGCCAGCGAACCGGTCTGGGGCAGCAGCGTGCCGAGGGTCAGCGTGCCATCACCCTTCGCCGCGGGCGCGGATGAGGCAGGCGCGGCACTCTGGGAAGCCTGAGTGGCGGTGTCACCGCCGCCACCACCGCAGGCTGTCAGGGCGAGGCTGGTGGCAGCCACGACAGCCAGCGCCCGCCCCACGGGAGCAATGCGGATCATGAAGTGTCTCCTCCGATTCCAGGCCGGGATCCTCAGCACCGCCGAGCGTTCCCGATCGAATGCAGGAAACGTACAAAATTGCTGCACACTCGAACCAGATCCGCTGGGGAACTGTCGGCACTTGGATGCGGAGTCGTAATCACTCCTCAACTTACGAGAGCTGCGCACCGGCGCTTAATGTGCGACAGGTGAAGCGCAAAACGCCTCTGCTCCTGTTGGTCGCGTTCGCCACCGGTTGCGGCTCCACCGAGCCGCCCTCTCCCCCACCCGCCGGACCACCGCCCGGGGTGTCGGTCTCGCTGGCCCAATATCGCTCGGACGAGCCGGTGCACGTGCTTCAAGTGGCTGTCCGAAATACTAGTGAAACACCTGTTTATTTCGCCGACGTCCAGCTTGTCACGCCGTCCTTCAAGACGCTGCCGCCGCAGCAGGCCGACGCCGTCATCAGGAAGACCGAGCGCACGGACCTGCCCATCATGTACGGCGCCGCCAACTGCCGGCCCGAGGGCCTGCCCCAGGTGCAGCCGGCGACCGTCGTGGCCCACCTGCGGACCGGGTCCGAGCAGGTCCGCAAGGTGGTCTTCGAGGTGCCGCACCCCGACCCGCTGCTGACCAGGCTGCTGCGCGACGAGTGCTCGGAGTTCCTCGTCAAGCAGCGCGCGAGCATCGAGTTCGGGCCCTCCTGGACGGAGGCGGGGCCGGACTCCGAGCGGGTCATGCGTACGAGCCTGGTGGTCACGCGGCGCGGGCAGGGCGCGGTGACGCTCTCCGACGTCGGCGGCACCACCCACTACATCGTCACCCCCGAGCGCAGGCCCCTGGGCACGCTGGCGGCGGGGGCGCAGCGGCTGGAGGTGCCGCTGGAGCTCGTCCCCGCCCGCTGCGACGGACACGCCTTCGCCGAGGCCAAGAAGGCGTTCCTGTTCCCGGTGCGGGCGTCGGTGGACGGCGGCGAGGAGCGCGTGGTGATCGTCACCCCGCCCAAGCCCGTCCAGGACCGTCTCATCTCCTACGCCCGGCGCGCCTGCGACCTCGGCTCCTGAGCCCCAGGCCGGGCCCCTGGCCCGCAGGCAGGGCTCCTGAAGCTCAGGTGGGGGTCTCCGCCTGCGGGCCGGGCACGGAGGAGGGACTAGCCCTCGATCTTGCCGGTGCGGTACTCCAGCGCCTTGCTGGCGTACTTGTTGTCGTCGCCGTACTGGTAGACCCCGATGGTCGCCACCGCGGGGTCACCGGCGGCGTCGAACTCGACGGGCCCGCTGATGCCGTCGTAGTCGATGTCCTTGCCGGCCTTCAGCAGGTCGACGCACTCCTTGAAGCTCTTGCACTTCTCGCCGCCGCCGCTCACCTCGGCCAGCTTGCCCGCGATGGAGGTGCCGCTGTCGTCCTTGGCGGCCTCGGCGGCCAGCGCGATCAGGTTCGCCGCGTCGTACGACTCCGCGGCGTAGGTGAAGTCGTCGAGCTTCGGGTCGAGCTTCTTCAGCTTCTCCCTGAACTCCTCCGGCGCCTCGGCGCCCGGGATGGTGCCCTTGACGCCCTTGAGGGTGCCCTTGGGCATCTTCAGGTAGTTGGTGTTCGACATGTTGCCGTCCACCATGTACCACTTCACCTTGTCGGCGCTCAGCCCCTGCTTGACCAGCTCGGCGACGACCTTGGCACCCTCCTCGAACCCGATCAGCACGACGGCCTTCGGGTTCGCGGCCTTGATCTTGGCCACGTCGGCGGAGAACTCGGCCGCCTTGGGGTCGTAGTCCACCCGCTCCACGACGCTGGCGCCGGCGGCCTCGGCCGTCTTGGTGATCTGGTCGGCCAGGCCGGAGCCGTAGGAGTCCTGCATGGCCAGGATGCCGACGGTGTCGTTGCCGTCGGCCGCGATCAGGTCGCCCAGCACGCGGCCCTGCAGCTTGTCCGGCGGCGCCGTACGGAAGTACAGGCCGTTGTCCTCGATCGTGGTGAACTTGTCGGAGGTGTTGGCCGGCGAGAACTGCACCACCCCGGCACCCGTGATCTTGTCGATGATCGACTCCGACACCGACGAGGACGCGGCGCCGATGATGGCGTCGGCCTTCTGGCCCAGCAGCTTGTCCACCGACTGCGAGGCGATGTTGGTGGTGGTGTCGCCGGAGTCGGTGTGCACCTTGGTGACCGGCTTGCCGAGCACGCCGCCGGCCTCGTTGATCTCCTTGACGGCCTGGTCCACACCGGCGAACTCGGGCGGGCCGAGGAAGGCCAGCGAACCGGTCTGCGGCAGGACCGTGCCGATGGTCAGCGTGCCGTCACCCTTCGCCGCCGGCGCCGAGGAGGCCTCCGTGGACGCCGCGGCGGACGTCGCGGTGGACGGCGCGGTGGAGGCGGTCTGGTCGGCCGTCTCGCCGCCGCAGGCCGTCAGAGCCAGGCTCGCCGCGGCCGCCACGGCCAGCAGGCGCCCCATCGGAGCAATGCGGTTCATAGAAGAAACTCCCCCTATCTCGGCGAAGAGACGATCACCCTCGCCGCGTTTTCCGAGCTCAGCATGCCTGTCCGGCACGGAGATGGGGAGTTCTTACCTGACTTTTATACTGGATCGTAATGTCCTAAATACGGAGAGTTATGCTCTGTTTCAGGAGAGTTACGGACACGCCGGTAAAGCAGAGAGCCCTGGCCCGGAATATCCGGGCCAGGGCGAAAGAGCCGGGCGGTTCAGCCGTCGATGTTCCCCCGGCGATATTCGATCGCCTTGGCGGCGTCGAAGGTGTTGTCGGCCCTGTACTGGTAGACCCCGATCGTGGCGACCGACGGGTCACCCACGTCGTTGAAGTCCACCGGCCCGCTGACGCCGTCGTAGTCGATGTCCGTGCCCGCCTTCAGCAGGTCGGCGCACTCCTTGAACCCGGTGCACTTCGTGCCGCCCTTGCTGACCTCCACCAGCTTGCCCGCGATCGCCGCGCCGGTGTCGGCCTTGGCCGCCTCCGCGGCCAGCGCGATGAGCGTCACGGCGTCGTACGACTCCGCCGCGTAGGTGTACTCGGCCAGCTCCGGGTTCACCTTCAGCAGCCGCTTCTGGAACGCCTCGGGCGCCTCGGCCCCCGGCAGCGTGCCCTTGACCCCGTCCATCGTGCCCTTCGGGGTCTGCGCGAAGTTGGTGTTCGACATGTTGCCGTCCACCATGTACCACTTGTACTTGTCGCTGGTCAGGCCCTGCTTGACCAGCTCCTGCACGACCTTCGACGTCTCCTCGAACCCGATCAGCACGATGCCCTTCGGGTTCGCGGCCTTGATCTTGGCCACGTCGGCGGAGAAGTCGGCCGCCTTCGGGTCGTAGTCCACCCGCTCCACGACCGTCGCGCCGCCGTCCTGGGCCGTCTTGGTCACCTGGTCGGCCAGGCCGGAACCGTAGGAGTCCTGCATGGCCAGGATCCCGATGGTGTCGTTGCCGTCGGCGACCACCAGATCACCCAGGACCCGCCCCTGCAGCTTGTCCGGCGGCGCCGTGCGGAAGTACAGGCCGTCATCCTCGATCGTGGTGAACTTGTCGGAGGTGTTGGCCGGCGAGAACTGCACCACGCCCGCCCGCGTGATCTTGTCGATGATCGACTCCGACACCGACGAGGACGCGGCGCCGACGATCGCGTCCACCTTCTCTGTCAGCAGCTTGTCCACCGACTGCGAGGCGATGTTCGTGGTCGTGTCCCCCGAGTCCGTGTCGGACTTGGCGACCGGCTTGCCGAGCACGCCGCCGGCTTCGTTGATCTCCTTGAGTGCCAGGTCGACGCCGCCGAACATGGGCGGGCCCAGATAGGCGAGCGACCCCGTCTGCGGCAGCACCGTGCCGATGCTCAGCGTGCCGTCCCCCTGCGCCGACGCCGAGGGCGGCTGGGCGGAAGCGGAGCCGGAGGGGGCGGTGCCGGCGGTCGTGTCGCCGGGCGAGCACGCCGCCAGCGCCAGAACCGCCGCGGTGACGGCGAGCGGCGCGCGGAAAATGCGGATCATGGAGTGCGTCTCCGATCGAGATGAGCGGACCTTCCGTCCGACCATCAGTTACGCGCCGGGACGCCCCCTGCGTAAGCAGCCGAAGCCGGTTGGATGCCCACTCGTGACCGCACCACAACCCGCCGGGCTAAATCACCTGATATAGGGCTTTTTCAGGATCGCTCCGCCGTGTCGTCGATAACGATCTGAGCAACCTCGCGCATGCTCAGGCGCCGGTCCATCGACGCCTTCTGGATCCATCGGAACGCCTGCGGCTCCGTCCAGCCGTGCTGCGCCATGAGCTGCCCCTTGGCCCGCTCGACCAGCTTCCTCGTCTCCAGCCGCTCCGACAGGCTGGAGACCTCGGCCGCCAGCGCCACCATCTCCTCGTGCCTGCTGACCGCCATCTCGATCGCCGGCACCAGGTCGGCCTTGGTGAACGGCTTGACCAGGTAGGCCATCGCCCCCGCGTCCCTGGCCCGCTCGACCAGGTCGCGCTGGGAGAACGCGGTCAGGATGAGGCACGGGGCGATCCGCTCGGACACGATGCGCTCGGCCGCCGAGATGCCGTCGAGCACCGGCATCTTCACGTCGAGGATGACGAGATCGGGCCGCAGCTCGGCGGCCAGCCGGATCGCCTGCTCACCGTCACCGGCCTCGCCCACGACGACGTAGCCGTCCTCCTGGAGCATCTCCTTGAGGTCGAGGCGGATCAGGGCCTCGTCTTCCGCGATCACTACTCGCCGCTGCGTACTCACGAGCAGAAGAGTACAGACGTCCGGTAGATTAGATCCACGCCGGTGCGGCTCGGAGCGCTACGCTACGAGATCACAGCCCGGACATTCGCCGCCCCGGTAGACCAATCGGCAGAGTCGATGGCCTCAAAATCCATTCAGTGTGGGTTCGAATCCCACCCGGGGCACTCATGTGACACCGACCGACCGCCCGGCCTCCGAGCCCGGCGGTTTTGTCGTACCCGGCTGCGACACTCTCCGCATGCACGATATCGCACTCCGTGACCGATGGCCGAAAATGCTTGACCGTAATGCCGGCCGCCGTCACCAGGGCACGGGCCCGGCGTCGTCGAAGAAGCCTCCCGTCGGCCCGCCGGGCCCCAGGGTGGCCAGCCGGATGATGACGGCCGCTCCCTGCGCCGCCGTGCGGGTGATGGCGTACGGCAGGTCCTTGGTGAAGTCGGTGGCGCAGGCTCCGGGGGCGGCGGCGTTGACGAGGATGCCGTCCTTGCGCAGCTGCTTGGCGTACTGGACGGTCAGGGAGTTGAGGGCGGACTTGGAGGGCGGATACGCCGCCATGGGCGGGAGGGCGGACAGGTAGTGGTCGGGGTCGGTGTGGTGGTGCAGGGAGCCGACGCCGCTGGAGACGTTCACGATGCGCGGGGCGGGTGAGCGTCTGAGCAGGGAAAGCATGGCGTCGGTGACCATGAGGACACCGATGACGTTGGTCTCCAGGACCTCGCGCATGATGGCGGCCGGGGTGTCGCCGGGCGCCTGGGAGGTGGGGCCGGAGATGCCGGCGTTGTTGACCAGCACGTCCAGACGGTCGAGCGAGGCCGCGGCGGCCTCGACGGTCGCGGGGTCGGTGACGTCCAGAACGATCGCCCGCACGTCGGGCGCCGACTCCTCGCGCAGGCGCCCGTCGGCCGGCGTCTCGGGGTGCGGGCGGGAGTGGGCCGGCGTCTCGGCGTGCTGGTGCGCGTCGGAGGGCGGCTCGGGGTGCTTCCGGGCGGCGGTCAGCTCGGCGCGGAGGCGGGCGGCGGCCTGTTCGCCGCGGGTGCGGTCACGGGAGCCGAGCAGGACGGTCATGCCGCGGGCCGCGAGGCCGGCCGCGACCGCGTATCCGATGCCCTTGTTCGCCCCGGTCACCAGGGCGGTGCTGGTTTCGGTCATGTCTGGAAGCACACCATCGGCGGCCGTCCGCGGGCCAACACCGGATGGGTCGCGAGCAATACCCTGAGGGTATGGAGACGCGCGAGCTGGCCTACTTCGCGGCCGTCGCGGAGGAGCTGCACTTCGGGCGGGCGGCGGCACGGCTCGGCATGGCGCAGCCGCCGCTGTCGAGGGCGATCCAGAAGCTGGAGCGGCGGCTCGGAGTGCGCCTGTTCGAGCGGAACAGCCGCGGGGTGTCGCTGACCCCCGCGGGCGAGGTGCTGGCCAGGGAGGCCGCGAAGGTGCTCGACGCGGTGTCCGCCGCCACGGCCCGTACGCGCCGGGCGGGGCTGAGCGAGCCGCGGCTGGTCGTCGCGCTCAAACCCGGAGGCGACGGCGGGCTGCTGCCGGACGTGCTGGCCGCCTACCGGGCGCGGCCCGGCGCGGTGGCGGTGGAGCTGGCGCTGTGCGGGGTGGCGGAGCGGGCGCGGCTGGTGCGTGACGGGACGGCGGACGTGGCGTTCCTGCACAGCCCGTACGAGGACCTGACGGGGTTCGACAGCGAGCCGCTGCTGGAGGAGGGCAGCGTGGCGGTAATGGCGGCGAACCACCCGCTGGCGGGGCGCGGCCACGTACGCCTGGCCGAGCTCGACGCCGACCCGACGCCGCGCTGGCCGGGCGCCCATCCGGACGCGAGCGACCCGGGGATGCTGATGCAGTTCGTCGTGGTGGGACGGCTCATCGTGGTGGCGCCGGAGTCGGTGCGCGACCAGGTGCGGCGGGATCTGGCGTGCGTGCCGGTGCTCGACGGGGCGCCGACGACCGTGGTGCTGGCCTGGCCGGAAGGGGCCCGGTCACGGGCGCTGGCCGAGTTCGTACGCACGGCGGCGGAGGTGGCCGCGCGGCGGACAGGGGCAGAGGTGACCACGACCGGGACGGCGGCAGAGGCCGCCGCACCCCGGACGGGAGCGGAGGTCGTGGCCGGCGCTCCTGGCATGGTGGGGACTTTTCGGGATCGCTCCCACCGGGAATAGGCGTGTCAAGATCGAAGAACACGGGGGTGGGGCGGGATGCCGTTGAACGTGGCGGAGCGGGAGGCGTTCCTGGCGGAGTCGCACATCGCCAGCCTGGCGGTGGAGGCGGGCGACGGCAGGGCGCCGCTGGTCGTGCCGGTCTGGTACGACTACAGCCCTGGCGGCGAGATCCGGTTCCTGACGGACGGCGACTCGCACAAGGCCAGGCTGATCGCGAAGGCGGGCCGGTTCTCGATACTGGCGCAACGGGTCAGCCCGACCTACCGCTACGTGTCGGTGGAGGGCCCTGTGGTGCGCTCCACCCCGACGACCCTGGACGACCTGACCCGCATCTCCGCCCGCTACCTGCCGCCGGACGCGGTGTCCGGCTACGTGCAGGGCTCGGACCTCCACGCGCTGGTGACCTTCAGAATGCGCCCGGAGCACTGGCTCTCGGCCGACCTGGGCGCGGTGAGCTGACACCACCGGCCTCGGAAGCCGGGATGAGAAGGGCGAGGCTCTGGGCGCCCGGGGCCCCGCGCTGACCTGGGAAACGGTATTTTTGGGGCCGTGACTGCTATCGATCCCACCTCGACCGGCGCGTTCGGCGTCGGCCTCGCCACCATCGCCGCCGACGGCACCGTACTCGACACCTGGTTCCCCGCCCCCGAGCTGGGCGACGCGCCCCGTTCGGGCACTCAGCGGCTCCCGGCCGACGAGGCCGGGGAGCTGGCCGAGCTGGCCGGCCCCGATGCGGCGCGGGGCGTGGAGGTGGTGGCGGTCCGCACCGGCATCGCCAAGCTCTCCGAGGCGCCCGTGGACGCGCACGACGTCTACCTGCGCCTCCACCTGCTCTCCTCCCGCCTGGTCCAGCCGCACGGCGTCAACCTGGACGGCATCTTCGGCCTGCTGGCCAACGTGGTGTGGACGAACTTCGGCCCGTGCCCGGTGCCGGACTTCGAGCGCACGCGGCTGCGGTTGCGGGCCAGGGGCGCGGTGACGGTGTACGGGGTGGACAAGTTCCCCCGGATGGTCGACTACGTGCTGCCTTCCGGCGTCCGGATCGCCGACGCCGACCGGGTGCGGCTGGGCGCCCACCTGGCGGTCGGCACCACGGTCATGCACGAGGGCTTCGTGAACTTCAACGCCGGCACGCTCGGCAGCTCCATGGTCGAGGGCCGGATCTCGGCCGGCGTGATCGTCGGCGACGGCTCCGACGTGGGCGGCGGCGCCTCGATCATGGGGACGCTGTCGGGCGGCGGCAAGCAGGTCATCTCGGTCGGCGAGCGCTGCCTGCTGGGCGCCAACTCGGGCGTGGGCATCTCGCTGGGCGACGACTGCGTGGTGGAGGCGGGCCTGTACGTCACGGCGGGCACGCGGGTCACGCTGCCGGACGGCACGGTCGTCAAGGCGGCCGAGCTGTCGGGCTCCGACGGCATCCTGCTCCGGCGCAACTCCCAGTCGGGCGCGGTGGAGGCCCTCCCCCGCAAGGGCGGCGGCATCGAACTCAACGCGGCCCTGCACGCCAACGACTGACCGCCCTGCCAACACGCCGATGGGGCAGCGCCTCGACGCGCCGCCCCATCACCGTCTCCGGGCCCGGCCCTGGCCCGGCCACGGAAGGCAGGTGGGGCGCCCTGGCCGGTGTGTGACCACGCCGACGGCCCACTTGGGCTCGCGTTACGGCGCTCAGCCGGTGAAGGGTCAGAGGCCGTTTCCTGGAGGGCCGTCCGCCGGCGTGCGGCGGGTGGCGGACCACGTCGCAGCGTAGAAGAAGAACATCACACCGGGGTCAGAGACCGTTACATGAAAGGGCCACGCGCCGGAGTACGGCGAGTGGCCCTTTCATGAATCAGTGTGCGTGGGAGACGGCGGAGCCGATCGTGTGGACGCGCAGGGCGTTGGTGGAGCCCGGGGTGCCGGGAGGCGAGCCGGCCACGATGACGACCTTGTCGCCCTTCTCCAGCCGCCCCAGCGACAGCAGCGACGCCTCCACCTGCCGCACCATGTCATCCGTGTGGTGCACGAACGGCACGTGGAACGTCTCCACCCCCCACGTCAGCGAAAGCTGCCCCCGCACGTGCGGCGCGGAGGTGAAGGCGAGCAGCGGGATCGGCGAGCGGTAGCGGGCCAGGCGGCGTGCCGTCTCCCCCGACATCGTGAACGCCACCAGCGCCTTGGCCCCCACGATCGCGCCCACCTCGGCGGCGGCGCGGGCGATGGCGCCGCCGGTGGTCTCCGGCATGCGCTCCAGCGTGTGGGTGGCGTGCAGGGAGGACTTCTCCGCGGCGCAGGCGATGCGGTCCATCGTGGAGACGGCCTCGATCGGGTAGTTGCCGACCGAGGTCTCGCCCGAGAGCATGACCGCGTCGGCGCCGTCCATGACCGCGTAGGCCACGTCGGAGGCCTCGGCGCGGGTGGGGCGCGGGGCGTTCATCATCGAGTCGAGCATCTGGGTGGCGACGATGACCGGGCGGGCCTTCTCGCGGCAGAGCTCGATGATGCGCCGCTGCACGATCGGGACCTGCTCCAGGGGCAGCTCGACGCCGAGGTCGCCGCGGGCGACCATGATGCCGTCGAAGGCCTCGACGATGTCGGGGAGGCGGTCGACGGCCTGCGGCTTCTCGATCTTGGCGAGCAGCGGGAGGCGGACGGCCTCCTGCTCCATGATGTTGCGCACCACGTCGGCGTCGGACGGGCGGCGGACGAAGGACAGGGCGATCATGTCGAAGCCGGTGCGCAGCGCCCAGCGCAGGTCGGCCTCGTCCTTGTCGGTGAGGGCGGGGGCGCTGACGTTGACGCCGGGGAGGTTGAGGCCCTTGTTGTCGGAGATCATGCCGCCGATGACGACGCGGGTGATGATGCGCTCGCCGTCGACGCGGGTGGCCTCGAGCACGAGGCGGCCGTCGTCGACGAGGATCGTGTCACCGGGGCGGACGTCCTTGGGCAGCCCCTTGTAGGTGGTGGAGACCTGCTCGCGGTCGCCCGGCACGTCTTCGGTGGTGATGGTGAAGACGTCGCCGAAGCCGAGCCTGACGGGGCCTTCCTCGAACGTGCCGACACGGATCTTGGGGCCCTGCAGGTCGGCGAGCACGCCTACACCGCGGCCGAGGTCGGCCGCCACCTCCTTGACCCGGTCGTAAACCTCTCTGTGCAGGTCATGATTGCCATGGCTGAGGTTGAACCGTGCCACGTCCATGCCCGCGGCGATCAGCTCGCGGAGACGTTCTTTGGAGGATGTGGCGGGGCCTAGGGTGCAGACGATTTTCGCGCGACGAGTCACGAGTCCTACCTTAATTGGTACAGACCACTTGGCAGTCACTGACGACGGAGAACGTACCCGACGTAGGAGAACAGAACGAGAACGGCGACCCCAAGTCGCGCCAAGTTCGTGTACTCCTGCGGGTAGATCACGCCCTCGATGTAGTGGTCGATGAAGCCGCTGGCGGGTAACCCCTCCTGCCCCGCGCCCTGGCGCGCCCAGTCCTCGGCGAGGGTGAGAGGGCACTCGACGCCGGTCACGACCGAGAGCACGCCCCAGGCGGCGACGGCGAGGTGCGCCCAGATCGTACGCCGCCAGCGCCACGCGAGGAACCCGCCCACGGCCATGTAGACGAGAAAGGAGAAGTGCACCACCATCGCGGCGTCCGCGAGGAGGCGATACATCATGGTTCGACGGTAGCGGCCTTCCAGGCGTCCACGATGCCGTGGCCGTAGAAACCGTTGTCGGCCGGGGTGCCCTCGCACTCGTGCGTCTCGGTCTGCCCGAAGATCTTGTACACGTACTGGCGGGGCGTGGGGCACGCCTTCTGCGTCGCGGTCTTGTACAGGAGTTGCTCGACCGTGGCCGCGGCGAGGTCGAGCCCGCCCTTGCCCGGCTTGCCGAAACGGCTGACGAGGATCGCCGCGACGCCGGCGGCGTGCGGCGAGGCCATCGAGGTGCCTTCGAGGTACTGGTAGTAGGAGCAGTCGCCGCCGGTGCAGTCCTTGACGACGTCGGCGCCCTTCGGCTCGCCCTTGGCGTCGATGCGGCCGGCGGCGCGCAGCACGTGCTCGGGCGCGGCGGCCAGGATCGACCGGGTGGCCTGGGTGCCCTGCCCGTCGAGCACGTCTCCGCCGGGCGCCGCCACGTCGGTCTGCTCGTTGCCGTAGTCGCTGTAGATGGCCTTGCGGCCGGACGGGCCGAGGGCGGAGACGGAGATGACGCCGTTGGACTCGGCGGGCACGTTGAGGCAGGAGTTGTCGACCTTGCGCTCCTTCTCGTCGCCCTTCGGGTAGCCGGGGCTCTGCTTGTCGACCTGGGGGCGGCCGAGGTCCGTGGAGCCGTTGCCGAGGGCGGAGACCAGCGTGACGCCGCGCTGGCGGGCGTAGTCGAGGGCGCGCTGCATGCCGGTGATGATGCCCTGCTGTTCGAGCTGCTGCTTCTTGGTGTCGGCCTTGTTGTTCGCGCAGTTGAACAGCCAGGGGTCGACGAAGTAGCTCATGTTCACGACGTCCACGCCGATGTCGCCGGCGTAGGTGAGGGCGTCGAGGCTGGGCTTGAGGAAGAAGAAGCCGGAGTCCTGGCCGGCCCTGAGGTTCACGATCTGCACGCCGGGGGCGACGCCGGCGATGCCGATGCCGTTCAGCGGGGAGGCGATGGTGCTGGCGACATGGGTGCCGTGGCCGTCGTCGTCCACGTCCACGGCGTCCTTGCAGCCGGACGCCTCGCACGGGCCGTCGAGCGTCTCGCCGTACTCGTCCTTGGGCTTGTCGGTGACGAAGTTGCGGCTGAGCTCGCGGTTGAAGTTGGGGGCGATGTCGGGGTGCTTGCCGTCCACGCCGGTGTCGATGACGCCGACGAGGACCTGGCGGGTGCCGGGGGCCTTGGCGTTGGCGCGGTCGGCGCCGATCATGCGCATGTCCCACTGGCGGCCGGCGAGCGGCTCGCCCCTGGTCTTCTTGGTGAAGGCGTCCTCGTCGGGGAACGCGGCCCTTCCCGCGGCTGCCTCCGCGGTCCGGCGGGCGCCTGCTCCGGTACGGGCGGCCTCCGCGGCGGTGCTCGTTTCCCGCGCACGGGCGGCTTCGGCGGTACGGGCTGCTTCGGCGGCGCGGGCGGTGTCCGCCGTGGCGGGGCGGGAGGGGGCGTAGCCGATGCGGCGGTCCGGGGAGACGCCGGCGATAGCCGGGTCCGCGCCCACGGCCTCCTCGAACCCGGCGCCCGAGCCGGCGGCCATGAGGTAGCCGAGTCTGGTGTCGGCGGAGACCGTGGTGCCACCGGCGCGTTCCACGGCGGCCTCGGCCTGGTGCCGCTTGCCGAAGTCGTAGAAGACGAGGAACTCGGCCCGCGGCGTGGCGGCGTCACGGGACGCGGCCGGCGTGCAGGCGCCGAGCGACACCACGGCGACCAGCGCCGTCAAGCCCGAGGCGACCCGCCGCATTCTTCCCCCATCCACCGACTTGCCGCAGAACCTGAATCTTCCCGACAGTAATCTCCTGATGCAACTTAGTGGTGAAATTTCGGTCGATTAACGACGAAGCGGACCTCCACCGGAGGCCCGCTCCACCCCTGGCCAGGGCCGTCACGCCGGTCCCGCGCCACCCCGCGCCCGCCTCCCGGCCGGCCCCTCAGAGTGGTGTTCCGGCAACATCGTTCAGCGAGCGCGTCGTTCAGCGGGCCGTGTCGAGCGTGACGGCGCCCGAGACGACCCCGCGCGCCATCGGCCGCCGCAGGAACTCGTGCGGGAAGCCCAGCTCCACCTCACTGGCCTCGGCGAGCGTGGCGAGCTGCGCGCCGGTGAAGCGCACGTCGAGCGCGCCCAGGTTGTCCTCCAGCTGAGCGGGCGTGCGGGCCCCCACGATGGGCGCCGTCACGCCGGGATTCAGCAGCGTCCAGGCCAGCGCCACCTGCGACGGCGTCACTCCCGGCTCGCCGGCCACCCGCTTGACCACCTCGGCGAGGCCGAGCGAGCGCTCGGTGAGGGATCCGTCGGCCGCCCCACGTTCCTGCGGGTCCCCGACGGGTCGGCGGAGATCTCGTGGGCCAGGTCGGCCCGGGTGTACTTGCCGGTGAGCACGCCGCTGCCCAGCGGCGACCAGGGGATCACGCCGAGACCCAGCTCGCGGCCCATGGGGATCAGGTCGCCCTCCCCGTCCGCTCGATCAGGCCGTACTCGATCTGCAGGCGCCCGGGCAGCGGCTGATCATCCACCGGGCCGCCGATCCCGGATCGCAGCGGGTGCTCGACGCCATCGCGCGCGCCTGTGCGGCCTGACCACGCGGACGGTCAAGAGAGCGCGCGTGACGGCGGCCGGCCACGTGCGGGTTCAGCGGGCGTCTTCCTGGAGGCCCTCGGCCACGTGCGGCGGGTGGCGGTGACGCCGGCCTGCCGTGACCGATGAAGGACGCAGGACGGCCCGACCCCGCGGGACCGGGCCGTCCAGCACATCAGACGAGCGGACGAGCAGTGGGAAGGATCGGGTAGGGAAGGGCGGTGTCGCCGGTGAGGAAGCGGTCGACGCCGGAGGCGGCGGCGCGCCCCTCGGCGATCGCCCACACGATCAGCGACTGCCCGCGCCCCATGTCGCCCGCCACGAAGACCCCGTCCACCTTGGACATGTAGGTCTTGTCGCGCGCCACGTTCCCCCTGGCGTCGAAGAAGCCGTCACCGCCGACCTCGGCCAGGTCCTGCAGCAGCGAGCCCTTCTCCGGCCCGACGAAGCCCATGGACAGCGTGACCAGCTCGGCCGGGATCTCCCGCTCGGTGCCCGCGATCGGCTTGAAGCCGCTCTGCGGCCCCTCGACCTCGACCAGCCGCAGCGCGCGCACGTTGCCGTCCGCGTCGCCGACGAACTCGGTGGTGGAGACGGCGTAGACGCGCTGCCCGCCGCCGTCCTCCAGCTCCTCGTGGGCGCTCTCCGTCTTGAACAGGATGGGAAACGTCGGCCACGGCTGGCTGCCGGGCCGGCTGCGCGGCGGCTGGGGCATGATCTCGAGCTGGGTGACGGACGCCGCGCCCTGCCGGACCGCGGTGCCGATGCAGTCGGCGCCGGTGTCGCCGCCGCCGATGACGACGACGTGCTTGCCCTCGGCCGAGATGGGCGAGACCTCGAAGTCGCCCTCCTGGACCTTGTTGGACAGCGGCAGGTACTCCATCGCCTGGTAGATGCCCTTGAGCTCGCGCCCGGCCACCGTCAGGTCGCGCCACTGGGTGGCGCCGCCGGACAGCACCACGGCGTCGAACTGCTCGCGCAGCTCGGCGGCCGTGATGTCGACGCCGACGTTCACGCCGGTGCGGAACTCGGTGCCCTCGGCCCGCATCTGCTCCAGGCGGCGCTCGATGTGCCGCTTCTCCATCTTGAACTCGGGGATGCCGTAGCGCAGCAGCCCGCCGATGCGGTCGGCCCGCTCGAACACGACCACGTCGTGGCCGGCCCGGGTGAGCTGCTGGGCTGCGGCGAGCCCGGCGGGGCCCGAGCCGACGACCGCGACCTTCTTGCCGGTCCTGACGGCCGGCGGCTGCGGGGTCACCCAGCCCTCGGCGAACGCGCGGTCGATGATCTCGACCTCGACCCGCTTGATCGCCACGGGATCGGAGTTGATGCCGAGCACGCACGCCGCCTCACACGGAGCCGGGCAGAGCCTGCCGGTGAACTCCGGGAAGTTGTTGGTGGCGTGCAGCCGCTCGATCGCCTCGCGCCAGTCGGTGCGGTAGACGAGGTCGTTCCACTCGGGGATGAGGTTACCCAGCGGGCAGCCGTTGTGGCAGAACGGGATGCCGCAGTCCATGCAGCGGGCCGCCTGCTTGGTCAGCTTCTCCTGCGAGAAGTCCTGGTAGACCTCGCGCCAGTCGCTGATCCGGACGTCCACGGGGCGGCGCGCCGGCAGCTCCCGGTCGTGCGTGAGAAAACCCTTCGGGTCAGCCATTCGGTACGCCCCCTTATCCCTTGACCGCGGCCGCCATGACGGCCTCGTCGATGTCCCGGCCTTCGATGCGGGCGGCCTCGGCGGCCTCCAGCACCCTCTTGTAGTCGGTCGGCATGATCTTGCCGAACCTGGTGAGCGCCGCGTCCCAGTCGGCCAGCAGCGCCTTGGCGACCGGCGAGCCGGTCTCCGCGAAGTGCTTCTCGACGGTCTCCTTGAGGAACTCGGCGTCCTGCTCGGTGAGCGCCTCGATGGCGACCATCTCGCGGTTGACCCGCTCGGGCGCGAGGTCCAGCAGGTACGCGACGCCGCCCGACATGCCGGCCGCGAAGTTGCGCCCGGTCTGGCCGAGCACCACGACCTTGCCGCCGGTCATGTACTCGCAGCCGTGGTCGCCCACGCCCTCCACGACCGCCGTGGCGCCGGAGTTGCGCACGCAGAACCGCTCGCCCACGACGCCGCGGACGAACACCTCGCCCGACGTGGCCCCGTACAGGGCGACGTTGCCGGCGATGATGTGGCCGTCGAGCGGGGCCTCGTCGTGCGGCCGGACGGTGATCCGCCCGCCGGACAGGCCCTTGCCGAGGTAGTCGTTGGCGTCGCCGGTCAGCCGCAGCGTGATCCCGCGCGGCACGAACGCGCCGAACGAGTTGCCCGCCGAGCCGGTGAAGGAGATGTCGATCGTGTTGTCGGGCAGGCCCTTGCCGCCGTGCCGCTTGGTGACCTGGTAGCCGAGCATGGTGCCGACCGTGCGGTTCACGTTGCGGATGGGCAGCTCCAGCGTGACCGGGGTGCCGTCGGCGATGGCGCCCTCGGCGAGCTGGATGAGCGTGTTGTCCAGCGCGTGCTGCAGCCCGTGGTCCTGCTCGACCGTGCGGCGCAGCGGGGTGCCCGCGGGCAGCTCCGGCTGGTGCAGGATCGGCGACAGGTCCAGGCCGCTGGCCTTCCAGTGGTCCTCGGCCGCCGTCATGTCGAGCAGCTCGGCGTGCCCGATCGCCTCGTCGAGCGAGCGGAAGCCCAGCTCGGCGAGGTACTCGCGGATCTCCTCGGCGATGAACTCGAAGAAGTTGACCACGAACTCGGGCTTGCCGGTGAAGCGCTTGCGCAGCTCGGGGTTCTGCGTGGCCACGCCGACCGGGCAGGTGTCGAGGTGGCAGACGCGCATCATCACGCAGCCGGAGACGACCAGCGGAGCGGTGGCGAAGCCGTACTCCTCGGCGCCCAGCAGCGCGGCGATGACGACGTCGCGGCCGGTCTTGAGCTGGCCGTCCACCTGGACGACGATGCGGTCGCGCAGGTCGTTCAGCAGCAGCGTCTGCTGGGTCTCGGCCAGGCCGAGCTCCCACGGGGCGCCCGCGTGCTTGAGGGACGTCAGCGGCGAGGCGCCGGTGCCGCCGTCGTGGCCGGAGATGAGCACCACGTCGGCGTGCGCCTTGGACACGCCGGCCGCGACCGTGCCGACCCCGACCTCGGCGACCAGCTTCACGTGGACCCTGGCCTCCGGGTTGGAGTTCTTCAGGTCGTGGATGAGCTGGGCCAGGTCCTCGATCGAGTAGATGTCGTGGTGCGGCGGCGGCGAGATGAGGCCGACGCCGGGCGTGGAGTGCCTGGTCTTGGCGATCCACGGGTAGACCTTGTGGCCGGGCAGCTGGCCGCCCTCGCCGGGCTTGGCGCCCTGGGCCATCTTGATCTGCAGGTCGTCGGCGTTGACCAGGTACTCGGAGGTGACGCCGAACCGGCCGGAGGCCACCTGCTTGATCGCCGACCGGCGGGCCGGGTCGTACAGGCGCTCGGGGTCCTCGCCGCCCTCGCCGGTGTTGGACTTGCCGCCGAGCCGGTTCATCGCGATGGCGAGCGTCTCGTGCGCCTCCATCGAGATGGAGCCGTACGACATCGCGCCCGTGGAGAACCGCTTGACGATCTCCGAGACGGGCTCGACCTCCTCGATGGGGATCGGGTTGCCCTTGCGCAGCTTGAACAGGCCGCGCAGGGTCATCAGCCGCTCCGCCTGGGAGTCCACGAGGTTCGTGTACTCCTTGAAGATCTCGTAGCGGCGGGTCCTGGTGGCGTGCTGCAGCTTGAAGACGGTCTCGGGGTTGAACAGGTGCGGCTCACCCTCGCGCCGCCACTGGTACTCGCCGCCGACCTGGAGCCTGCGGTGGGCGTTCTCCACCCGCGGGTAGGCGTGGCGGTGACGCTGCGCGACCTCCTCGGCCAGCACGTCGAAGCCGACGCCGCCGAGGCGCGAGGTGGTGCCGGTGAAGCAGGAGTCGATGACCTCCTGGCTCAGGCCGAGCGCCTCGAAGATCTGCGCGCCGGTGTAGGAGGCGACCGTGGACACGCCCATCTTGGACATGACCTTGATGACGCCCTTGCCGTACGCCTTGATCAGGTTGCGGACGGCCTTGTGCTTGTCGAGCTCCAGCGCGCCGGTGTCGACGAGGTCCTCGATGGTCTCGATCGCCAGGTACGGGTTGATCGCCCCGGCGCCGTAGCCGATCAGCAGCGCCATGTGGTGGCACTCGCGGGCCTCGGCGGTCTCGATGACCAGGCCGATCTTGGTGCGGGTCTTCTCCTGGATCAGGTGGTGGTGCACCGCGCCGGTCAACAGCAGCGCCGGGATCGGCGCGAGCGCGTCGGAGGAGCCGCGGTCGGACAGCACGAGGATGCGCGCGCCGTCGGCGATCGCCTTGGACGCCTCGGCCCTGATCTCCTCCAGCCGCCGCAGCAGCGCCTGGCCGCCGCCGGCGACCTCGTACAGGCCGCTGATGACGTACGGGTGGAAGCCCGGCAGGTCGTGCTCGTCGTTGATGTGGATGATCTTGGCGAGCTCGTCGTTGTCGATCACCGGGTACGGCAGCACGAGCTGGCGGCAGGAGCTGGGCCCGGGGTCCAGCAGGTTGCCCTCCGGGCCGATGGTGCTGGCCAGGGAGGTCACCAGCTCTTCACGGATGGCGTCCAGCGGCGGGTTCGTGACCTGCGCGAACAGCTGCGTGAAGTAGTCGAACAGCAGCCGCGGCTTCTCGCTCAGCACGGCGACGGGGGTGTCGGTGCCCATGGAGCCGATCGGCTCGATGCCGGTCTTGGCCATCGGCGACAGGATGATGCGCAGCTCTTCCTCGGTGTAGCCGAAGGTCTGCTGCCGCTTGACCAGCGCCTCGTGGGTGGGGATCTCGCGCCGGCGGGTGGGCAGCTCCTCGAAGCGGACGAGACCGGCGTGCAGCCACTCGGAGTAAGGGAGCTCGGCGGCGAGCTCGGCCTTGATCTCGTCGTCCTCGATGATCTTGCCGCGGGCGGTGTCGATGAGGAACATGCGGCCCGGCTGGAGGCGGCCCTTGCGGACGACGTCCTCAGGCTCGATGTCCAGCACGCCGGCCTCGGAGGCGAGCACGACCAGGCCGTCGGCGGTCACCCAGAAGCGGCCGGGGCGCAGGCCGTTGCGGTCGAGCACGGCGCCGGCCAGGGTGCCGTCGGTGAACGTGATCGAGGCGGGGCCGTCCCAGGCCTCCATCATCGTGGAGTGGAACTCGTAGAAGGCCCGGCGCGCCGGATCCATCTCGGTGTGGTTCTCCCACGCCTCGGGGATCATCATGAGGACGGCGTGCGGCAGGCTCCGGCCGCCGATGTGCAGGAGCTCCAGGGCCTCGTCGAAGCTCGCGGTGTCGCTGCCATCCGGGTCACAGATGGGGAAAAGTCGCGAAATATCGCCCGGAATGTGGGCGGAGGCCAGCATCGCCTCGCGGGCGCGCATCCAGTTGCGGTTGCCCTTGACCGTGTTGATCTCGCCGTTGTGGGCGATGTACCGGTACGGGTGGGCCAGCGGCCAGCTCGGGAAGGTGTTGGTGGAGAAACGCGAGTGCACCAGCGCGATCGCGCTCTCGTAACGCTCGTCGCTCAGGTCGGGGAAGAAGGGCTCGACCTGGTCGGGCGTGAGCATGCCCTTGTAGACGACCGTCCGGGACGACAGCGAGGGGAAGTACACGTCGGCCTCGTGCTCGGCCCGCTTGCGCAGGCAGAAGGCGAGCCGGTCCAGCTCCAGCCCCGTGCGCCCCTCGGGGTCGGACACGAAGAGCTGGGCGAAGTGCGGCATGACCGCCCGGGCGCTCGGCCCCGGCAGCTCCCGGTCGACCGGCGTGTCGCGCCAGCCGAGCACGGTCAGGCCCTCCTCGGCCGCGATCTCCTCGATCAGGCGCACGGCCGTGGCCCTGGCCTCGCCGTCGAAGGGCAGGAAGGCGATGCCGGCGGCGTACGCGCCGGCCTCGGGCAGCGTGAACGGCACGACCGCCCGGTAGAACCCATCGGGGATCTGCGTCAGGATCCCGGCTCCGTCGCCGGTGTCCGGCTCGCTACCCTTGGCCCCCCGGTGATCAAGATTGCACAGCGCCGTCAGCGCCTTGACCACGATGCCGTGATCACGGCGCCCGGCGACGTCGGCAACCATGGCGACACCGCAGGCATCGTGCTCGTTGGCGGGGTGGTACAGGCCCTGGGGCTCGGGGAACCCGAGGTGGGCAGCAGGCATTGAATCCCTCCCGTCGTCTTCGTCTGTCTAGAACTGCTTCACAGGCGAGGGACGACGTTGGCCCTGCTGCATATCGTGGGTAGAGGTTACCTCACCCTGCCGGAATGGTGCCCGCCGCGTCCGCATTACGAACTTTCGCGCCCATCTCGACATCCGAACTCCCTATCCCAAACCCTGAGCCTGACCACCGAAATTCCCGTGCGGCGCAGCGATTTCCGCCAGGGGGAGCGAGTGCCCGCGAGCCGATAGGGTTTGGGTCATGGAGCGTGACGGGGTCGAGCGCCTGCTCACCGAGGCCGGGGCCGACAGCAGGCGGCTGAGGCACGCCCTCGCCCTCGTGTGCGACGGCCAGTGGTGGTCCCTGGCGGATCTGGTCAGGGATACGGCCACGTCCCGGCGCACCGTCGAGGCCCTGCTGCGCGAGCTGGTGCTGGAGCACGACGGCGACCGCTTCCGCGTCCCGCTCGCCGACACGCCCGCCTACCAGCAGCTCATCGCCGTCGCCCCGCCCCCCGAGGACCCGGTGGCGCACCTCCTGCCCCACTACGGCCCCGCTCTCGACCGGCTCACCACGCTCATCGCCAAGGCCCCGCGCGCCCGCCACGTGCTCGACCACGTCTCGGCCACGCCGGAGACGGTGCTGCGCCGGGCGCTGCTGCTCGGGGCCCGCTTCTGGCTGCCGGGGGCGCGCCTGCTCTGCGTGGGCGACCACGACCTGACCTCCCTGGCGGTCAAGCTCGTGCACCCCGAGACCGACGTGACCGTGGTCGACGTCGACGAGCGCATCCTGGCCTACCTCGACGAGCAGCGGCTCGGCGTCCGCACCCGCTGGGCCGACCTGCGCCTCGGCCTCCCCCAGTCGGCCAGGGATCACGACCTGGCCCTCACCGACCCGCCGTACACGCCGGAGGGCACGGGCCTGTTCGTGGCCCGCGCCGTCGAGGGGCTGAAGGACGGGGGGCGGGTGCTGCTGGCGTACGGGGCCAGTGAGCGTACGCCGCTGCTGGCCTTCAAGGTGCAGCAGGAGCTGGCGGAGCTCAACCTCACGTACGAAGCGATCTACCCCGACTTCAACCGGTATTTCGGAGCAGAAGCCATCGGCTCCGCCGCCGACCTGTACATCCTCCGCCCCACCACCAAGACCCGCCCGGCCGTCCAGTCCCGCCTGAGCCGCCAGACCACCGCCATCTACACCCAGGGCCCGCAGGCCGTGGAGAGCACCGGGGCTTCGAGAGGCGAGGCCGCCACGGCGGTGCCCGCGAACGCCAGGACGAAGGCAGGAGCCGGGCAGGCACAGGGCGCTGCCACGAGCACGCCGGCAGGGGCCTCGCAGGCAGAGGCCGGTGAGGCGGTGTCCGCGCCCGCGACGGCTCAGCCGGGGGTCACAGGCCCTCATGCGGCCCCGACGGCGTTGGCGGGGTTCGAGGCCGAGCTTCTGGTGGGCGACTGGCCCAAGTCCCTGGCCCAGCCTCGGGTCAAGCTCTCGACCTGGCTCGCCAAGCCGTACGCCGCCGCGCCCGCCCGGGTGGCCGTGGCCGTCCCGGCCGGCCTGGAGGCCGCACTCCCCCGCCTCCTGCTGGCCTCCCGCGCCGCACACCTCCGTGTCGTGGGCTCGGGCCTCCCGCCGCGCCTGCCTGCGGCACTGTCGCCCGTGTACGTGCTCGACGCGGCGGGCGAGGGCGTCCTGGACGTCGTCCGCCGGCCGCAGCCCGAGGGCGACGTCGACACGGTGCTGCGCCGGATCCTGGACAACGGCCACGCCAAGCTGGCGAACACGTGGCGTGAGGCCCTCATCGCGCTGGCCAGGGCGCAGGGCACGACGCTGACCAAGAACGAGGCCCGCACCCTGATCCGGGAGGCGGCCGACTGGTCCGACGACCTGACCCCGCTGGAGGCCCCCCTCCACCGCCTGTCCGCCCTCCGCGACGCGGTCACCATCACGGTCAGGGCCCTGACCGGCACCACCCCCTGACCCGGAGCCCGCACCGGACACCCCTGTCACATCACCGGCCGAAGGCACGTCACCGCCTCCGCCTGGAGTCTCCGCCTCCTCCAACGGGGCCTGAGCCTCTGGCCGGCGGACCCGCTCACTACCGCCGCAACCCCCGCAGGCGCGTCCAGCGCCCCATCCACATCCCGCCGCCACACCCGCAGAGGCGTCCAGCACCCCATCCACAACACCGAAACCGCGTCCAGCGGGCCTCGCTGGCGGCGCCTCGTTTCCCGTAGCGGGACGGCCCAGGGCCGGGCGGGGTCAGATGGCGGCGATGATGCGGCCCTGGACCACGCGGCCGAGGCCGTCGAGGGCGACGAGGGTCGTGACCAGGTCCTGCGCGGAGGCCGTGCCGCCGACCCAGCTCACCGTCACGTAGTGCCCCATCGCGCGAGCCTGCGCCCGGCTGCCGGTGGCCTCGAACGCGATGCCCTGCCGTACGAACCCGTTCTTGCGCAGCGCCGCCACCAGCGCGTCGGCGGCGCGCCCGTCGGCGAGGTTGAAGATGACGAACTGGCCGGACATGGACCCGCCCTCGTACGTGGCCTGGAGCGCCTGCGTGCACCCGGACGCCGTGACGCCCCAGAGGGCCTCGTCGCAGTCGGTGAACTCGCGGGTCGCGGCCAGGCTCATCTTGCCCAGGGTCTTGCCGTCCGCGGTGAAGACCTCCTGGAGGGTCAGCGGGGCGGCGTCGTTCTGGCGGGTGTCGATGGCGGCGTAGAAGGCGGAGGTGGGCTCGGCGTGGAAGGTGGCGGGGCGGGGCTGCTCGCGGCCCAGCCACAACCATCCGCCGACGCCGACGGCCGCTGCGACGACGACGGCTGCGGCGATGACGAGCAGCCTGGTTTTGGGGCGATCGTTACGATCCTCGTCCCACGGGTCGCTGGAGGTCGGTTCCGGTGCCGGACCGGGGCCGCCCGAAGCTCTGCCTTGTGCCGACGCAGCACCTCTGGAGGGTGTGTCCCGTGCTGACGAGGGACCGCCGGAAGCCCTGCCGCGTGCTGACCCGGGGGCGCCGGGAGGCCCGCCCGCCGCGCTGGAAGCCCTGCCTGCTGCCGGCGCGGGGCCGCCGGAGGCCATGCCTTGTGCGGGCGTGGCGCCGTCGGAAGGGCTGCCCTGTGCCGAGGCGGAGGCTCCGGAAAGTGTGTCGCGGGCCGAGGTGGGGTCGTCCGAGGAAGCCGGGCCGGGGCCGGTACGGGCCATCAGGAGGCCGATCCCGTGATCGCGACGACGCGCCGGTAGACGGCTTTCTCCGCCCCGCGCAGGGCCAGGGTGAGGGAGACGAAGTCGTCCTTGGTGGTGGGCTCCGTGCCGTCCACCTTGCCGATCCACACCAGCCCGACGTAGTGGCCCAGCGCGTAGCCGCCCGCCTCGGAGTAGCCGCCTCCGGGGAAGGACGCCTTGGCGGAGGTCAGGGGGAGTGCCCAGCCGCCGCGGTAAAGGGTCTTCAAGGATTCGACCAGCTCGGCGGCCGACGTGCCGTCCTTGAGGTTGAGTAGCGTGTACTGGCCGACGTACCGGCCGTCGGAGCTGGCGTACAGGCCGCGGGCGGCCTGGGTGCATCCCGCGTCCGAGACCCGCTGGAGGAGGGTGCCGCCCCACAGCGCGGCCGAGCAGTCGGCGTCGAGCTCTTTGGCGACGAGCTTGAGCTTGAGCTTCTTGGTGACGGCGAGCTCGCCCTCGCTGAACACTTCCTTCTCGGTCAGTGCCTTCCCGTCCTTGCTCCGTTCGCCGAGGGGTTCGAACAGCTTCGGCGAGCCCCACCCGTGGAACACCTGCGGCACGGCCGCGTCGGGGCCGAGCACTGCGCCGCTGGTCTGCTGTTGCGGCTTGTACGTGCCCAGGCTGGTGATGGCCACCACCAGACCCGTTCCGCCTGCCAGCACGGCGATGACCGTGGCGATGATGACCATCAGCCGCTGCTGCTCCGGCCGGAAGCCCCAGTCGGTGAGCAGGGGAAGCTGCCAGTCCGAGCGGGGGGTACGGCGCCGCTTCCGGGAGCCCGCCGCCGCCGGATCGGCTCCATCGCCACCCCCGGTCTCGGGGCCGCTTCCAGCCTCAAGACCACTTCCGGCCCGACGACCACTTCCGGCTTCGTGACCGCTTCCGGTCCCACGACCACTTCCGGCTTCGCGACCGCTTCCGGCCCCACGACCACTTCCGGCCCCACGACCACTTCCGGCTTCGCGACCACTTCCGGATTCGTGGCCACGTCTGGTCTCACGGCCTTGCGGGGCCTCGTCGCCCCATCCGGCCATGTCGGGCCCTGCGCCCCCATCGACGTCGGCGCCACCGTCCGCGCTCCGGCGACGATCGTTCCCCGGGCGTCCGCCGGTCTGGACCTTCCTCGCCGGGCGTACGTGGGGCAGGTCTCTCGGCAGCCAGGTGCCGTCGTCCTCTCCTGACGAGGACATGATGCCGTCCGCGCCCGTGGCCGGCCGGCCGCTGCTGTCCGTGCCCGCGGCCTGCCGGTCGCCGCTGACCGGTTCAGCGGATCGCGAGCCGCGCGAACGGGACGCCCTCCGGCCGCCGCGGCTCCCCGACGACCGCCTGCCCCCCTCCGCGTCGCCCTCGGACCGGCCATCGCCGCTCGCGTGCCAGCCACCACCGTCCGTGCCACCCGCAGCCTGGCCGCCACCATGGGCGCCCGCCACGGGCCAACCGCCACCATCCGTACCACCCCCGACGTGACCGCCGCCGGGCGCACCGACGACGGGCCAGCCGGTGACATCGGTGCCGCCCACTCCCCCGCCTGAAGCCACCGGCCAACCGGCGCCGTCCGTGCCGCCCACGGGCTGGTTGCGGGCCGCGGACCAGCCACCGCCGTCCGTGCCGCCCGCAGAGCGGTTGCGGGCCGCGGACCAGCCGCCATCGTCCGTGCCTCCCGCGGCGTGGCCGCCGCCGGGCGCACCGACGACGGGCCAGCCGGTGACATCGGTGCCGCCCACTCCCCCGCCGGAAGCGACGGGCCAACCGCCGGCGTCAGTGCCGGACGGACGCCGGCCGTGCCCGCCGGCGCCGGACGCTGCCAAGCCACCACCAGTGCCCTGCCAGCCGCCGGCCCAGCCACCGCTGTCCGCGCCACCGGCAGCAGCCCAGCCACCGCTGCCCGTGCCGCCGGCCGCCCAGCCGCCACCGTCCGTGCCGGGGCCTCGCCGGTCGCCGCCACCCCCGGCCGACCAGCCGTCGGCGGCCGGAGACGGAAAGCCGCGCCCGTCGGTGCCGGGGGCGTGAGTGCCGGGGGCGTGAGTGCCGGGGCCGTGAGTGCCGGGGGCGTGAGGGCCGGAAGCGTGCGTGCCCCGCCCGTCGGTGTCCGGCGTGTGGGTGTCAGGGGTGGAGCGGGTGCCTCGGGTGCGGCCCGAGCGGTCGCCGTTCGACCGCCCGCCGCCGGAGCCGGACGGGCCTCTGCGACGAGCCATCACAACCCCGCCGCACCGATCAGGTTGCCGAGGGCGAACGTGACGCCCGCCGCCACGGCGCCCACGAGGAGCTGGCGCAGCCCTGAGTACCACCAGCTCCGCGCCGTCACGGTGGAGACGAGCGCCCCTGCCGCGAACAGCGCCACGGACGAGACCACCGCCGAGACCTCCAGCCCCTGAGCCCCGAACAGGTACGGCATCAGCGGCAGCACCGCCCCCACCGCGAACGACAGGAACGACGAGACCGCGGCCAGCACCGGCGACGGCAGATCCCCCGGGACGACGCCCAGCTCGTTGCGGGTGTGGACCTCCAGGGCCCGCTCGGGGTGCGCGGAGATCTGCCTGGCCACCTCGGCGGCCAGGCCGGGCGTCACGCCCTTGTCGACGAAGGTCTGGGCCAGCTCCGCCCGCTCGTCCTCGGGGTGGTGGGCCAGCGCGTGCCGTTCGACGGCGATCTCGGCCTGGGCCAGCTCGCGCTGGCTGGCCACCGAGACGTACTCCCCGCCCGCCATGGACAGTGCTCCGGCGGCGAGCCCGGCGGCGCCGCTGAGCGCGATCACCCTGGTGTTGGCGGTGCCACCGGCGACGCCCGCGATGAGCGCGAAGTTCGACACCAGGCCGTCCATCGCGCCGAACACCGAGGGCCGCAACCAGCCTCCGGTGACGTCGCGATGTCGGTGGTGGACCTCCGCGCGACCGTTCATCGCGAGTTCTTCTCCTTCGTCACGGGCTCGGTGCCGGAAAGCTTCGCCCGGTCGTCGTCATCCTCGCCGGTGGCCGCCGAAGGCGTGTCGTCCGTGGCCTCCGGAGCCTCCTCGGCGGTCGTCCCGGCCTCCGGAGCCTCGCCGGCGGTCGTCTCCGCCTTCGGGCTCTCGTCGGCCGGGGTCTCGCCGGCCTCGGCGTCAGGCTCGGAATCGCGGCTCTCCGGCGCCTCGGGCGTGTCGGCCGTGGAGGACTCGCCCGTGCCGGGGTCGGCCTGGCCGGTGGCGTGGGCCGGGTCGGCGGACTCCGCGCCGGGCTCGTAGTGCGCCGACGGTGAGACGACGATCTCCTCGCCCGTCTTGTTCCTGGTCGCCCAGAAGTACACCAGCGCGCCGATGAACAGCACGATCGAGGTCCACTGGTTGATCCGCAGCCCGAGGAACTCCACCGCGTGGTCCACGCCGCCGACCGGGTCGATGCGCAGCCCCTCGATCCAGAAGCGGCCGAGCGTGTAGCCGGCCACGTAGAGGGCGAACAGCCGCCCGTGGTGCAGCGCGAGGCGGCGGCCCACGTAGATGAGCGCGAAGCCGAGCGCGACGTCCCACAGCGACTCGTACAGGAACGTCGGGTGGTAGAGAACGCCGGGCTCGCCGCCGTGGTCGATGTCGATCTCCAGGCCCCACGGCAGCGTGGTCGGCGAGCCGTACAGCTCCTGGTTGAACCAGTTGCCCCAGCGGCCGATGGCCTGCGCGAAGGCGATGCCGGGGGCGATCGTGTCGGCGAGAGCCGTCATGGACAGTCCGCGCCTGCGCGCGGCGAACCAGACGCCGACGCCGCCGAGCGCGATCGCGCCCCAGATGCCGAGGCCGCCCTCCCAGATGTACAGGGCCTGGATGGGCTCCTTGATCGCGCGGCTGCCGAAGTACGTCTGCCAGTCGGTGATGACGTGGTAGAGGCGGCCGCCGATCAGGCCGAAGATGACCGCGGGGACCGCGATGTCAATGATCGTCCCCTTCTGGCCACCGCGGGCGCGCCAGCGGCGCTCGCTCAGCCAGACCGCGACGATGACGCCGAGCACGATGCATAGCGCATAAGCCCGGATCGGGATGATTCCGAGATACCAGACCCCTTGGGAAGGGCTGGGAATCGAGGCAAGGGGCATGTCAGGTGAGGGTAGCGGAAGCGAGGCTACTTGGCCGCCCCCGTAATCTCATCGCGAAGTTGCGCCGGGCTGAACAGTACCTGATTGTCTATTTCTGTGCCGTTCAATTTCACTGTCGGCGTGTGATCGAGCTTCTGCTCCTGGCTGACCTTCTTGCTGTACGCGAGCTGCGCGTCGGCGTTCTTGTTGGACGTGACGCACTGGTCGAAGCCGGGCGAGGTGACCCCGGCCTCCTTGCCCCACTGCTTGAGCTGGTCGACCTTGAAGCCCTCCTCGCTCTCCGAGGGCTGGTTCTTGAAGAGCAGGTCGTGCATGGCCATCCACTGCTTGCCGTCGGCGACGCACCGGACGGCGTTGCCCGCGCGCACGGAGTTGGACTTGGTCGGCTCCTGGGAGAAGATCGTGATCGGGTGGAAGACGACCTTGGCCTTGCCCTCGGCGGCGAGGTTCTTGAAGGTCTGGCCGCTGACGCGCTCCAGCTCCTTGCAGGCCGGGCACTGGAAGTCCTCGTAGATGTCGACGACCGGCGCGGTGACGCCGGCCTTCGCCATCACGGCGGTGCCGTCGGCCTGCACGGTGATCGGGGCGAGGGCGCCGGTGGCCTCCTCCGAGCGCGAGATGCTGGCGGCGTACCACCAGCCGAGCCCGACCGCGGCCACCGCGACGACGCCCGCAGTCACGTACGTCACCGTCTTGCGGCGCTTGTCCCGGGCCCGCTGCGCGGCCTGCTGCGCCTTGATCTTGTCGCGCGCCGACTGCGACTTCGTCTTCGTACGCTCGCCCTTGCCCATCACTCGTCCCCCTCGTCCTCATCATGAGTATCGCCCCCGAGACCGAGGGCCCCGTCGAGCGCGAAGCGGCCCGGCGGGAAACGCGCGACCCACGCGCCGAGCAGCACGAGGCCGAAGTCGCGCAGGATGTCGAGCAGGTAGGTCGGCTCCTGCCCGGCTCCGAGCTGGCCCCCGCCGCCGAAGCAGCCGCAGTCGATCCGCAGGCCCTTCGCCCACGCCCAGCCGATGCCGAACACGAACGCGAGCATGAGCAGCGCGGCGATCACCGCGGCCACCCTGGTCAGCAGGCCGACGACCAGCAGCACGCCGACGACGATCTCCAGGATCGGCAGGGCGTAGCCCACCGCGACGGCGATCGATTCCGGCAGCAACTGGTAGGCCTTGACCGCCACGACGGAGTCGGCCGGATTGCCGATCTTGAGCGCACCCGCCGCGATCAGCACCCCGCCCAGAACCAAGCGGGCGACGGTCGTCACCCAGGGTATCGCCCATCTCGCCCAAGGTGACGGTAGTGACGCGGCCACAAGCGTTCTCCTCTGTCTCTGCGCCGGAATGCGCACAGTACCCGGATCCCATCGCATCACGTCGCGGATAAGCGTCAGCTAAGCGAGTTTCCCGCTCTGGAGCTGGGAGGGTTGCCTCATTTACTCATCTAAGTTAAAAATTACTCATGCCAGTAAAACGAGATGAGTCGGTCACGAGCTCCGCCCGGCGGGCGCAGATCGTGGCCGCCACCATCGAGACCATCGCCGAGCTCGGCTACCACCAGGCGTCCTTCGCCCGGATCGCCGAGCGGGCCGGGCTCAGCAGCACGCGGCTGATCTCGTACCACTTCGACGGCAAGGACGAGCTGATCGGCCAGGCCATCGCCACCATCTACGGGGATCTGAGCCGGTTCATGCACGAGCGCGTCAGCGCTCAGCGGACGGCCTCCGGCGCGCTGGAGACCTACATCCGCTCGCTGGTGGAGTACCTCGGCGACCGCCGCGCCGAGATGCGCGCGGCCACGGAGATCTTCCTCAACTTCCGCCCGGAGGGCGGCACGGCGGCACAGGACGCGGCCACGGACCTGTCTCAGCTGGCCCACCTGGAGCGCCTGCTGGCGTGGGGGCAGGAGAGTGGCGAGTTCGGGCCGTTCAGCACGCGGGTGATGGCGATGACGGTCCAGCGGTCGCTGGACGGGCTGCCGTTCCTGCTGGAGGCCGACCCCGGCGCCGACCTGGCCGAGTACGCCGACGAGCTGGCCGCGCTGTTCGCCAGGGCGACCCGCGCATGAGCGTCAGGTCGAGAGGGCTCCTCACGCTGGCCGTGGACGTCGGCCTGACCGTGGCGCTCTACTACGTCCTGCGCGCGAGCGGCGTCGAGGCCCACACCGCGTTCGTGATCAGCTCGTTCGTGCCCGGCGTCAGCGTCGTCTCCGACCTGGTACGCCGCCGCAGGCCCGACCGGCTGGGCCTCTACATGACGGCCATGATGCTGGCGAGCGCCGCCGTGTCCGTCCTCGTCGACGACCCGCGGCTCCTGCTGGCCAAGGACGGCTGGTTCACGGCGGCCGGCGGGTTGTGGTTCCTGGTCAGCGCGCGCGGGGAGCGGCCGCTGGCATTCGTGTTCACCCGGTTCGTCCTGGAAGGCCGGATCGGCCCCAACCGCGAGTCCTGGGACGTGTTGTGGGAGCGGCTGCCCGCCTTCCGGCGCATCTGGCGGGTGGCGAGCGTCATGTGGGGCGTCGGCCTGCTCCTGGACGCCGTGGTGCGGATCGTCATCGCCTACGCCCTGCCGATCGACGCGGTGCCGGGGGTCAACACCGCGCAGTACATCGTCTTCCTGCTGCTCATGCAGGTCGCCATGAACGTCTACCTGGTGCCCACCGGCATCTACAACCGCTGGTCCCCTCTCTACGCCGTGCTCAGGAGCACCTGAACCGGGCCTCGCCCCAGTCCGCGTGATCGTTGCCGATGCCGTCCCCCGCGTCGCCGGCCACGAGGTCCGCGTACCGGGCGCCGGTCACGTCGGCGCTCAGCTCGTACGCCGCGTCGGCGGCCCGCAGCACCGGGCTGCGCGCCTTCTCCACCCCGTCGGCCACCACGCCGAACTCCACGGAACCCCGCGTGGCCTGCACGTCGTCAACGCCGACGAAAGCCGTGAACGCCGTACACCGGCCGCCCAGGAAAAAACGCACTTTGGCGGGCGCATGCGTGCCCAGCCCCTTGTCGAACGCCCGCCCGCCGACGACGATCGGCCCGCCGTCGGCCGGGCCGATGTCGCCGTTGGACCGGTCGCGCTCCACCGGTCCCCAGCCGTTGTCCGCACTCACCCACTCCAGGTCACTGGCGTACGCGTCGGCCGAGGGCGGCGGCGGCAGCGTGCGCACGGACGCCGAGCCGGTCAGCGTCCTGGCCGCGCCGCCGACCGTGTACGAGGCGGTGGCGGCCAGCTCGTACGTGCCGTACGGCGCGCCGGCGGGCGGCGTGACCCGCCAGGTCGTGGCCAGCTTCCCGCCGGGCTCCACCGAGCCGCCGCCGTCGCCCTCCGCCGTCCACCCCTCGGGCACGTCGAGCCGCACGGCCACGTCCCGCACCGCCACCTCCTCGAGGTTGGTGAAGGTGGTGGTGACCTCGCTGACGGCGCCCTGCTCGAACGCCGGCGAGGCGGGCCTCACCTCCAGCGTCCCGCACGCCTGCGCGCCGGGGACGGGCCCGAGGTCGGTGACGGCGAAGTCGTCGAGGACGAAGTCGGCCCCGGCCTGCTCCGGCTGGAGCGAGCGCAGCCCCACCCACACGTCGCCGCACCCGGCCACGACCCGCTCGCCGAACCGGGCGGTGACCCGTCGCTCGGGGATCGGCGTACGGCGCGTCTCCACGCTCGCGCCGCCCTTGTCGTAACCGGTGACCCACTGGTAGGCGCCGGCCAGCGCGTTCTGGTAGGCGAACGACACCTCGTAGGCGTGCCCCGGCTCGAACCGCGCGGTCTGCGGCACCGTACGGTAGATCAGGCCCTGCCGCTCCTCGTGCGCCTTCAGCGACCAGTCGCCGTTCAGCACGTCGTCCACCGTCTTGCCGTTCCAGCCTGCCTGCGTGTACGGCTCGTGCCGCTCCGACAGGTGGGTGCGCGCGTCGAACGACCCGCCCGCGTCCCCCTTCACGAACGGCCCCCACCCGGGCTCCACCGACTCGAACGTCTCCACCGCGCCCGCCGGCTCCCGCTCGAAGACGCGCACGTCGTCCACCCGCACCTCCCCCTCGGCCGCGGCGGCCGTGATCCGCAGCGCCGAGGACGGGGAGGACGCCGTGAACGTCACCTTCACCCGCTGGAAGTAGGTGTCGTGCTTCTCGTCGGAGGCGATGTGGTTCCTGGCCGTGGACCGCGGCACGGTCACCGACTGCCCGCCCGCCTCCAGCGTGGTCGCGCGCGTCCGGCCCGGCTCCACCTCGACGAACGCGGACGCGGTGTAGGTGCGGCCCGGCCGCAGACCTCTCAGCGGCTGCTCAAGGCGCGCCTGCGCGCCCGCGCCGAGCAGCGCCACCCGGTGGCCCAGCGCGTTGCGCTCCACGCTCACAGGCCCGCTGACGGTCCAGCCGGCGAGCCGGTCGCCGTTGAAGCCCGGATCGCGCAGGCCGCTCCCCTGCCCCCACCCGGGATCGGCCCGCCTGGGCGCCCGGCCGGGGTAGAGCACGTACGGCACGCCCGCCTCGGCCCTCAGCGTGATCTTCCCGCCCGACGGGGTGACCGTGCCGGCGGGGACGCGGCCCTGGTCGGTGAGCTCGTACACGCTCATCGGCCGGTCGGCCTCCCACGTGCTCTCGCCGCCCGCCGGGTTGTAGTGGTACAGCCTGCCGTGCCAGGGCAGCAGGTACGTGCCGCCGTCGAGCACCTTGCGCCCGCCGGCGAACAGCTCGCGCCTGCCGTCCCGGTAGGTGCCGCGCACGCCGCCGGTGAACACGATCTCGTCGGCGTTCCAGTCCATGATCCGCTGCTGCTGGAGGAACTTGACCGGCAGGTTGTGCTCCCAGATGTTGCGGTAGAAGGCGGTGTAGTCGTTCTCCGCCGTCCAGCCCTCGAACTCGACGATGCGGGCGTTGCCCAGGATCGGGTGGGCGTTCCAGACGTCCTTCTCGTGGTTGCGCGCGAACCGGATGATCTGCGAGTTCAGCCCCTTGTTGGTGACGCCGCCGTAGTCGAGGTCGGTGGCCCAGTGCGCCCACAGCGACGAACGTTCCAGCTTGTCCGACCACTCCGTGGTCACCTGCCAGCCCTGCGCGCGCAGCTCGGCCAGCGTGCGGTCGGCGACCCAGCCGAAGGGACGGAAGACGTCCACGTACAGCACCGCGAGGTTCCTGTCCGTCTCCTCGCGCAACCGGGACAGCCGCGCGGCCAGCGTGCCTCTGGTCAGGTCGCCGCGCTGGTCGATCAGGTACGCCTGGTCGAGCCAGTTCCAGCCCTCGGCGTCCTTGTTCACGAGTTGCTCGTCGAAGCTCCTCGCCTCGGGGTAGGCCTCGGTGGCGTTGACGTGCGCGCCGAACGTGGCGTTCCACGCCCTGCCCGCCTCCAGGAGGGTGTTGAGGTCCTTCAGCCCGCCCGCGCGGCGGTTGTGGTTGCCGCCGTAGTCGGGGTGCGCGGAGTCGTGCCCCTCCGACTGGTAGCCCTTCAGCAGGGCGAGCTGCCCGAGCCCGTCGGTGGCCAGCGAGATGCGCTTGACGTCGTCCAGCGTGCGCAGGAACGGGTGCGTGGCCTGGCTGGAGAAGTTGAACGGGATGTGCGTGACCACCCGGTCCCTGGTCTCCTCCGCGCCGAGCGCCTTGATCGCGATGCTCCTGAACGCGATCGCGCCGTCCTGCCAGTCGAGCGTGCCGTCGCCGTTGGCGTCGGGCGTGAGCACGACCTTGGCCCACGGGCGCGCCTCGGTGAACGGCGAGCCGCTCGCGCGGTGGGTCCACTGGCCGCTCCACACGCCCACCCGCACGGTGCCGTCCGGGTCCTTCCTGGCCTGGTGCCAGAGCCGGGCGGCGTCCCTGTCGGTCGCGCCGGACGGGCGGTCGTAGGTGGAGTTCGTCTCGACGGCGGCGGCCAGCCGGTCGGTGTGCACGATCGCGTACGTCGCCCCGGCCGGTGTCTCCTCGGCCGCCGTGTCCGCGGTGACCCGGGCGAAGACGTCCGCGGTGCGGGTGGAGTTCGGGTCCAGGCGGGTGAACGCGGTGGCCGCGCCCGGTTGCGTGCTCGACACGGACACCAGGTCGTGGCCGGGCAGGTCGATGGTGCCGACCCGGAACGCCTCGGTGTCGATCACCTCGTCGATCGCGAACGTCGTCACCCTGCCCCTGACCCCGATGCCGGCCCGCAGGGCGACCCCGTCGCCGAGGTCCAGCAGGTAGCGGGCGGTCGCGCCGTCGTTGCCGGTCAGCCGCACGTCTGCGGCCCTGGGCTGCCCGTTCAGCACCACGGCGGGCACCGCGGTGCCGCCGCCGAGCGTGGCGCCGCTCGCCCGGTCGGTGTAGCGCAGCACGCGCGGGAAGGCCGGGTCCAGCTCCACGCGCAGGGCCGCCGACGCGATCACGATCGGCTCGGCGACCCGCACCGGGGTGGGCGGCAGGTCCTGCGCGGTGGAGCTCGGCGGCGCCGCCCCGGTGGGCGAGTGCTCGGGGGACGGCAGCTCATAGGTCGGGGTCGGCTCCGGCCCGGGCGGCTCCTGGCCCGCGCCCCGCGCGGCCCCGGGCGGCTCCTGGCCCGCCGCCTGCTCCGGCGGCGGGGCCGGGGCGGCGAGCGGCGCGGCGAGCGGGGCGGCGAGCGGGGCGGCGAGCGCGGGCGCGGGCGGTGCGGGCCGCGAGATGGGGGCGGCCATGGCCGTGGCCGCGAGGGTGAGGGCTGCTGCCAGTGACAAGGGACGCATGACCTGTCCTCCCGGGACCGTCTGACATAGACGGTAAAGCGCGGCCCCCCGTTGGGGAACCGCGCCCGGTCAGATCACCGTGTCAGGCCACGCTCAGCGGCGCACGCCCTTGGCCATGTCCCTGGCCAGCGCTCCGATGGACTCGCGCCCGGTCGCCTCGTCGGGCGCGTCGAGGATGCGGCGGATGAACGCCGACCCCACGATCACGCCGTCGGCGTAGGAGGCCACCTCGGCCGCCTGCGCGCCCGTGCCGACCCCGAGGCCCACGCACACCGGCAGGTCCGTGTGCGCCTTGGTCCGCTTGACCAGGCCCTCGGCGGCGACGTTGACGGTCTCCCTGGCGCCGGTGACGCCCATGAGCGAGGCGGCGTAGACGAAACCGGTGCAGCAGTCGACGACGGCCTTGATGCGCGCCTCGGTGGAGCTGGGCGCGACCAGGAACACCGTGTCGATGCCCGCCGCGGCGGACGCCTCCCGCCACGGCTCGGACTCCTCGGGCGTCAGGTCGGGCGTGATGGTGCCCACGCCGCCCGCGTTGGCCAGGTCACGCGCGAACCGGTCGGCGCCGTACTTGTCGATCGGGTTCCAGTACGTCATGACGAGCGTGGCGGCGCCGGTGGCGGCCACCCCCTCGACCGTGCGCATCACGTCGGCGATGCGGGTGCCGTTGGTCAGCGACCTGTGCACCGCGTCCTGGATGGTCGGGCCGTCCATGAGCGGGTCGGAGTAGGGCAGGCCGATCTCGATGACGTCGCAGCCGGCTTCCACCAGGGCCGCGGCGGCGGCGACGTCGCCACCCTTGGTGGGGAAGCCCGCGGGCAGGTAGCCGACGAGCGCGGCCCGGTTGTCCGCCTTCGCCTTGGCGAAAACCGTCTGAAGAGTCGTCATGTCTGTCCGTTTCGAAGGTCGAAGTCTTCCCATGATGCCCTGCCGCGGGCCCGCCCCAGAATCCCCGCGCCGGTGAGTCGCCGGCCCGGCGCGGGTCGTCGGCGATCGTGGGACGCCGGAAGATCCTAGAGGTTGAAGTACTTCATCGCCGTGCCCATGTCCTTGTCGCCGCGGC
The DNA here is from genome assembly GCF_024172165.1 of Nonomuraea thailandensis. Classification (GTDB taxonomy): domain Bacteria; phylum Actinomycetota; class Actinomycetes; order Streptosporangiales; family Streptosporangiaceae; genus Nonomuraea; species Nonomuraea thailandensis. Next base: position 6,169,058 of record NZ_JAMZEB010000002.1, read on the forward strand.
CGGAGAGGTTAACCAGGATGGTCGCCTGGGGGCCGAGCTCGCGGCCCAGCTCCAGCGCGCCCGCCAGGGCGTGGGAGGACTCGATGGCGGGGATGATGCCCTCGGTCCTGGCCAGCAGCGAGAACGCGGCCATCGCCTGGTCGTCGGTGACGCCGTGGTAGGTGGCGCGGCCGGAGTCCTTCAGCCAGGCGTGCTCGGGGCCGACGCCCGGGTAGTCGAGCCCGGCGGAGATCGAGTGCGACTCGATCGTCTGGCCCTCGTCGTCCTGCAGGACGTAGGTGCGCGAGCCGTGCAGCACGCCGACCGAGCCGGCGGTGAGCGTGAGCGCGTGCTCGCCGCTCTCCAGGCCGTGACCGGCGGCCTCGTAGCCGTGCAGCTTGACGTCCTGGTCGCCGATGAAGGCGTGGAAGATGCCGATCGCGTTGCTGCCGCCGCCGACCGCCGCGCACACCGCGTCGGGCAGCCTGCCGGTCAGCTCCAGCATCTGGCGGCGGGCCTCGACGCCGATGATGCGCGCGAAGTCGCGCACGATCTCGGGGAACGGGTGCGGGCCCGCCACGGTGCCGAACAGGTAGTGGGTGGTGTCGACGTTGGTCACCCAGTCGCGGAAGGCCTCGTTGATGGCGTCCTTCAGCGTCTGGGAGCCGTTGGTGACCGGCACCACGGTGGCGCCGAGCAGCTTCATCCTGGCGACGTTGAGCGCCTGGCGTTCGCAGTCGACCGCGCCCATGTAGATGACGCACTCCAGGCCGAGCAGGGCCGCGGCGGTGGCGGTGGCCACGCCGTGCTGGCCCGCGCCGGTCTCGGCGATCACCCGCTTCTTGCCCAGCCGCTTGGTCAGCAGCGCCTGGCCGAGCACGTTGTTGATCTTGTGGGCGCCGGTGTGGGTGAGGTCCTCGCGCTTGAGGACGATCCGCGCGCCGCCGGCCTGCTCGCTGAAGCGCGGCACGTCGGTCAGCGTGGTGGGACGGCCCGCGTAGGTGCGCAGCAGATGGTCGAACTCGCGCAGGAACTGCGCGTCGTTCTTGGCCTTCTCGTAGGTGGCGGCCACCTCGTCGAGCGCCGGGATGAGCGCCTCGGGCACGTACCGGCCGCCGAAGATGCCGAACTTGCCGTGCACGTCGGGGTCGTCGCCGTACGCGCCGTTGCCCGCCAGGTCGGCGGCCGTCAGGATGGTGCCTTCGTTTGCCACTGCTATCCCTCTGCTGAGTGGTCGGGGCGCGTCGACGGATGAGCGCCGGCGGTCACCAACGCCTCCACTGCCTTGCGCGGGTCCTTGCCGGTGACCAGGCTCTCGCCCACCAGGACGGCGTCCGCGCCGCCCCGCGCGTAGGCGAGCAGGTCGTGCGGGCCGCGCACGCCCGACTCGGCAATCTTGATCACATTATCGGGGATCTTCGGCGCGATCTTCGCGAAGACATCGCGGTCGACCTCGAGTGTCTTGAGATTGCGCGCGTTGACCCCGATGACCCGGGCGCCGGCGGCGACCGCCCGCTCCAGCTCCTCCTCGGTGTGCACCTCGACCAGCGGGGTGAGCCCGATCGACTCGGCCCGCTCGATGAGCGAGACCAGCGCCTCCTGCTCCAGGCAGACGACCATGAGCAGGGCCAGGTCGGCGCCGTAGGCACGGGCCTCCCAGAGCTGGTAGGAGGTGAGGATGAAGTCCTTGCGCAGGATCGGGATGTCCACCCGGGCGCGGACCGCGGCCAGGTCGTCGAGGCTGCCGCCGAACTTGCGGCGCTCGGTCAGCACGCTGATGACGTGCGCGCCGCCCGCCTCGTAGTCGGCGGCCAGCGCCGCCGGGTCGGCGATCGCGGCGAGCGCGCCCTTGGACGGGCTGGAGCGCTTGACCTCGGCGATCACCGAGATCCGGTCGCCTCCCAGTGCGGCCATCGCGTCGCGGGGCGCCCTGGCCCGCTCGGCTCGCTGCTTGAGCTCGTCGATCGACACGGACTGCTGTCGTGCGGCGAGGTCGGCGCGCACCCCGTCGAGGATGTCGTCGAGGACACTCGGCCCTTCCGTCCGCTCACTCACGCGCTTGAGGTCCCTCCGGTCGGCTTCTGGGGGTGGCGGAGAGTTCGCGTCGCGTCCGCTCTCTGCCTTGTCCTGCGATGGTATCGGCCCCTACGGGGTCACCTCACCACCGGTCCCCATGTGGACGCCGCCTATGGAGCTAGGAACGCCCCGAAAGGCAGATTACGGACGACCCAGTAGACCATGACGATGGCGAGGAAGGCCCACAGCCACGCCGGATGGGCCAGCGTGGTGCGCCGGGGCCGGCCCTGCCACGCCCGCACCACCCATCGGCCCCACCAGAACACCAGGAACGGAATCATGGCGACGGCGAGGGGGTTGAGGCCGAGGGCGGCGACCGGGTCGAGGTGGGCCAGCGCGTGGACCGTGCGCAGCGTGCCGCAACCCGGGCAGTACAGGCCGGTGGCCCACAGGAACGGGCACGTCGGGTAGTGGCCCGGCTCGTTCGGGTCGATCACGCCGACGACCGCGAACACCGCGCCGGCGGCGGCCGCAACACCGAGTGGCGCGAGCAGGCCCTTGACGCGCCGTGTCCCGTGCCGCTCGGTTGTCGCGAGGCTCATGTCCCCAGTATCCGCCTTCCGGTGCGTGCCGCTGATCGTGGCGCGGCCTAGTACGAGTACGTCGTGGAGACGCTGGCGGCCAGGATCACGAAGAACAGCACGTACGCGATGATGATCAGGCCGATGCCGATGGCGCCGAAGATCAGGCTGCGCTTCCACCAGGTCTTCGCCTCGTCGGCCGCCACCTGGGCGCCGGCGTAGTCGCCGACCTGCCACTTCTGGTTCACCTGCGACGACTTCACGATCGCCACGATGCCCAGCGGGAGGCAGCAGAACAGGGTGGTGAGGATGGCCGGGACGAGCTGGTTGTCCGGCGGGTTGCCCCCGGGGCCGCCGTAACCGCCACCGTAGCCGCCGCCCGACGGGGGCTGCTGGCCGTAACCGCCACCGCTCGGCGGCTGCTGGCCGTAGCCACCGCCGTAACCGCCACCACTCGGCGGCTGCTGACCGTAGCCACCACCGGAGGGAGGCTGCTGGCCGTAACCGCCACCACCACTCGGCGGCTGCTGGCCGTAGCCACCGCCGTAGCCACCGCCGCTGGGCGGCTGCTGGCCGTAGCCGCCGCCAGGAGGCTGGGCGCCGCCGTAACCGCCGTCGCCCTGGTTACCGTAACTCATGCTCATGACCCCTCATGTCGTCATCTTTGAGTTGCGCGCGGCAGCCTAGCGAGAATGCATCTCCTACGTGGACGAACGTCCATTTTGCGGACAATTCGTAATCGGACCGCAAGCGGGTCGTCACGGTCCGGCTAGACATTCGGCACATTACCGGCCGGTCAGTAGTCGTAGGAGGACGAGGTGGCCGCGGCGGACAGGCCCAGTGCCCACAGGAAGAACGCGCCGAAGAAGACCCAGCACAGCACCCAGATCACGACCGTGATGTACGACGTGACGAGGCCGCCCACCGCCATGCCCGAGCCCTCCTCGCCCGTCTTCTTGATCCGGTTGAGCGCGATGTGCCCGAGGATCACGCCCGGGATGCTCGTGAGACCGCAGAAGATCAGGCCGATGATGCCCAGCACGAGCGAGGCCACCGCCATGCCGTTGGTGGAGCGCGGCGGGTGCGGCGGGGGGTAGTAGCCGGGGGGCGGCTGCTGGCCGTAACCGAAGCCGCCGCTCGGGGGAAGCTGGCCGTAGCCGAGGTTCTGCTGGCTGTTCGGCTGGTCGCCGTAACCGCCGCCGTAGCTGGGCGGCTGCTGCCCGTATCCGCCCCCGCTCTGCGGCTGCTGGCCGTATCCGCCGCCTCCGCTCGGCGGTTGCTGCCCGTAACCGCCGCCGTAGCCGGGGGGCTGCTGCCCGTATCCGCCCCCGCTCTGCGGCTGTTGCCCGTAGCCGCCGCTGGCGCCCTGATCCCCGTAGGTCATGAGCTGGCTCCTCATAGTTCCGTGGCGAGTTGCAACGGCAGCTTATTGAGGAAACGTTTGCCAAGCAGACAATGGTTCAGAACAGTGGAGGATTCGACAGAGCCGGTCTCACCGGGAATCCGTGGGATCGTCTCCTCTGTCGAGCGCGTCCCAGAGCGCCCTGTCGTCCTTGACCTGCGCCTTGGCCTCGGAGCCCGCTCCCGGGCCCCGGTCGTAGCGGGCCGACATGCCCGCCCAGCTGCCGCCGCGGACGGCCGCCACGATCCCGCCCGCCACCATCAGCAGCGCACCGGCCACCGCCACGCCCGGCCACAGCGGCGCGCTCTGCCAGGGAATGTCGGTGGCGCCGTGCAACGCGTTCTGCTCGCGCAGCCAGCCGGTCACGTTGCCGCCGCTCAGCGCCGCCCACGTCGCCGCCGCAGCGCCGGCGCCGCAGAGCGCCAGCAGCACGCCGACGAGCCGGCGCCCCACACCCTTGGTGGCCAGCACCGCCACCACCCCGGCCAGCCCGGCCAGCGCCATGGGCGTCAGCGCGGGGCCGAGATCGCTCCCGGTGGGCGCCACCGCCTCGAACCCCTGCGACACCCGCGCCCAGGCCTGCCCGGCGGCCACCAGCACGAGCAGGCAGCCGAGCGCGGTCGCCACCACCCAGCCCCACAACTCCCGGCGGCCGGCCTGCGGCCTCTCGGTTTCCACGACGCCCTCAGCCGAGCACGATCTCGAGCCGGTCGGCGTCGAAGCAGGTGCGGTCGCCGGTGTGGCACGCGGCGCCCTCCTGGTCCACCCGCACCAGGACGGTGTCGCCGTCGCAGTCGAGCGCCACGGACTTGACGTGCTGGACGTGGCCGGAGGTGTCGCCCTTGACCCAGAACTCCTGGCGGCTGCGGGACCAGTAGGTGGCCCTGCCGGTGGTGAGGGTCCGGTGCAGCGCCTCGTCGTTCATCCACGCGAGCATGAGGACCTCGCCGGTGTCGTACTGCTGGGCGATCGCCGGGACCAGCCCCTCAGGGTTGCGCTTCAGCCGCGCGGCGATCTTGGGGTCAAGGGACATGCACCCATTCAACCAGCACCGTCTCCCGCCCCCCGCACAGGCGCGGGCGACCTCAGGCGAGGGCCTGGGACAGCGTGTCGTAGATGGGGAACAGCGGCGCCAGGTTCGTCCGCCGCAGGCGCCGCAGCACCTGCCCGTCGGGCGCCACCAGGGCCATGGTCCCGTTGCGGTCCCGCAGCGAGGCCAGCATCCGCACCAGCACCCCCAGCCCCGTGGTGTCGATGAAGGTCAGCGCGCTCAGATCCACCACCAGCCGGGGCTCGGCCGTGGCCACCGCCTCGTCCAGGCACTTGCGCACCTGGGAGACGTTGTCGACGTCCACCTCACCCGCCAGGCTGACCACCACGAGCTCACCGTGTCGGCGTCGCGACATCTCCAGCACATCCACGCCCATGCTCCTCACGACCCCTCCCGCGGGCGGCCCCGCCGAAAAGGTACACCGGTCTGCGTCGCGTCACAGTGGGTTTTGCCGAGAATGCGCTACGTGATGGCGGGGATCGGAGTACTTTCGTCCCGACGCGCGCCGGGGGGGAGGCCATCGTGGTGGACGTCGCGGGCTCCGTCCTCGATCCCGACCTCGGTGATCATGTCTGCCTGCCGTTCGAGGGCGAGCGGGAGCGGAGGACGGCCACCAGGCTGTTCACGGTGAACGGCCTGCGCCGCCGGACCAAGATCGTGATCATCACGCATGCCGACAGCCCGGAGCGGACGCGCGGGTGGCTGGCGCCGCTCGTGCCCGGGTTCGCCGACGCCGAGTCCGCGGGGCAGATCGAGATCCTCGACTGCGCCGACACCCACTTCACCGGCGGCCGCCTCGACCCCGAGCGGGTGTACGCGGGGCTGGCCGACGCCTACGACCGGGCCCGCAAGCACGGCCAGCACGGCGTGTACGCGCTGGTCGACGCCTCCTGGGGGGCGGGTGACGCGCCGGAGCAGGCGGCGTTCGAGGCGGCGACCAACGAGCTGTTCGGGGAGCGGTGGCTGGCGGCCGTGTGCCAGTACGACCGCGCGCTCTTCCCCCGCGACGCCATCGACCGGGCCGCCTCCGTGCATCCGATCGCGCCGGAGCAGGCGCTGCTGCGCTTCGCCAGCACCTTCGAGCCGGCCGGCCTGCGGGTGTGGGGGGACATCGACCTCACCAACCGGCCGGCGTTCGCCTCGCTGCTGGCGCGGCTGGAGAAGGAGCCGGGCGAGATCGTGATCGACGCGGCCGGGCTGGACTTCATCGACGCGGGCTCGGCGCAGTTGCTGACCGTCACGGCGATGGCCAGGCCGCGCGGCGCCACGACGGTCGTCTGCCGCGACTCCACCGCCCGCGTGCTGCGGCTGATCGGCGCCGACGAGTACGTCGCCGTGCGCAGGGTGGACGATGTGTAGGCAGGTGCTCTGCGCGGCCTTCGCCCGGGGGCGCATCACGTTCCTGCGCAGGGCCGTCGCCGAGCACGCCAGGTACGAAGGGCTCACCGGCAGGCGCCTGGAGGACTTCGTGCTGGCGGTCAACGAGGTCACCACGAACGCGGTCCTGCACGGCGGCGGGCACGGGCGGCTGCGGCTGTGGTCGCACGGCGAGCGGCTGTGGTGCGAGGTCAGCGACGAGGGGCCGGGGCTGCCCGCCGGGTGGATGGGCGACATGCGCCCGCCCGAGGGGTTCGACTTCCGCGGGCGGGGCCTGTGGCTGACCAGCATGTTGTGCGATCACATCACGATCGTGTCCGGGCCGGCGGGCACGACCGTGACGTTCGCCGCCATCCGTGGATAGCGGCCGGGCCAGGGGTCAGGAGCGGGCGGCCGAGATCCACGAGGCGTGCAGGTCGGCGTACACGCCGGGCTCTTTGACCAGGTCCGCGTGCGGCCCCCGCTGCACCAGCCGACCGGCGTCGAAGACCAGCACCTCGTCGGCGTTCTCCGCCGTGGACAGGCGGTGCGCGATCGAGATGGCCGTGCGGCCGCGCGTGACGCCTTCGAGCGCGCGCGCCAGCCGCACCTCCGTCGCGGGGTCCACCGCCGAGGTGGCCTCGTCCAGCAGGAGCAGGTCGGGGTCGGCGAGGTAGGCGCGGGCCAGGGCGACGAGCTGGCGCTCGCCGGCCGACAGGGACTCGCCGCGCTGGCCGACCGGGGTGCCGAGGCCGGCGGGCAGGCCCTCCAGCCAGTCGGCCAGGCCCAGCTCGGTCATCGCCAGCTCGATCTCCTCGGCGGTGGCCTCGGGCCTGCCGTAGCGGATGTTGTCCGCCAGGGTCCCGTCGAACAGGAAGCCGTCCTGCGGGACCATGACGATCCGCTCGCGCAGCGAGGAGAAGCGCACGTCGCGCAGGTCGTGGCCGTCCACGGTGACGCGCCCGGAGCCGGGGTCCATCAGCCTGGTCAGGAGCTTGGCGAACGTGGTCTTGCCCGAGCCGGTCTCCCCCACGACGGCGACGCGGGAGCGCGGCGGGATGCCCACGGTGACCTCGCGCAGCACGGGCGCGCCTCCCGGGTAGGAGAAGTGCACGTCCTCGAAGGCGACCTCGATGGGGCCTCGGGGCAGCGTCACGCCCTTCTCGCCGGGGTCGGCGACGTCGGGCGGGGTGTCGAGGACGCCGAGGATGCGGCGCCAGCCGGCGACCGCGTTCTGCGCCTCGTTCAGCACCTCGGTGGCCGTCTGCAGCGGCGAGACGAACAGCGTGACGAGGAAGAGGAACGCCACCAGCCGCCCCTGCGAGATCTCGCCCGACAGGCCGAGCCGCACGCCGAGCAGCACGATGCCGGCGATGGCGACGGCGGCCACGATCTCGGTCAGCGGGAAGACGAAGCCGACGATGGTCTGCGCCCTGGTCTGGGCCTTCCTGTTGGCGTTGACCGCCTGGTCGATGCGCTCGGCGGTGCGCCGCTCGGAGGCGTAGGCCCGGATGACGGTGGCGCCGACGACGGACTCGCTGACGGCCGCGAGCATGTCGCCGGTGCGCTCGCGGACGACCGTGTACGCGCGCGACAGCAGCCGCTGGAAGCGCGGCAGGGCGATCATCAGCGGGATGAAGCAGACCCAGACCAGCAGGGTGAGCTGCCAGGAGTAGACGAACATCAGGACGGTGGCCACGAGGAGCTGGCCGAGCGCCACGATGATCATCAGCCCGCCCCATTGCATGAAGTTGCTGATCTGGTCGATGTCGTTGGTGACGCGGGAGACCAGGGCTCCGCGGCGCTCGGTGTTCTGGGTGAGCACCGACAGGTCGTGGACGTGGCGGAAGCCGCGTACGCGCAGGGTGGCGAGCGAGGCCTCGGTGGCCTTGTAGAGGCGGACGTTCATGACGTACCCGGCCAGGGCGGTCAGGACGACCGCCGCCGCGCAGATCAGGACGGCGGTGGTGATGTACGGAATGTCGGGCACGCCGCCCTTGAGGCCGGTGTCGATCGTCTGCTGGACCGCGATCGGCACGATGATCTTGCCGATGGTGGCGATGACCGCCAGCGCCAGCGTGCCCGCCAGGCCCTTGCGGAACTCCGGCGTGAGCGAGAGGCCATGGCGGACCGTGGCCAGCGCCGAGCGCTCCGCGTCGCTCCGGATGTTCTGCGCCGTGCCCTTGGCCGTGCCCTTCGCCGTGCTCTGGGCCGTCATGCCTGCACCCCTTCGACCGCTTCTTCGACTTCGATGGCCGCGCGCTCGGCCTCCTCGCGCTCGTACGCGGTGACCAGGTTGCGGTAACCGGCGCAGCGCTCGATCAGCTCCTCGTGCGGCCCGCGGTCCACCACCCGGCCCTTGTCCAGGTAGACGACCTCGTCGGCCAGGGCGATCGTGGCCATGCGGTAGGCGACGACCACGACGGTCGAGGCCTCGGCGGCGTCGCGCAGGCCGTACAGGATCTTGGCCTCGACCTGGGGGTCCACGCTGGAGGTGGCGTCGTCGAGGACGAGCAGGCGGGGGCGGCGCACGACCGCGCGGGCCAGGGCCAGGCGCTGGCGCTGGCCGCCCGACAGGGAGGCGCCGCGCTCGCCGACGCGGGTGTCGAGGCCGTCGGACAGCCGTTCGACGAAACCGTCCGCCTGGGCCAGGCGCAGGGCGGCCCGCACGTCCTCCTCGGAGGTCTCGGCGCCGAGCGCGACGTTGCCGCGCACGGTGTCGTCGAACAGGAACGTCTGCTGCGGCACCAGCGCGACCGACCCGGCCACGCCGCCGTAGGGCAGCTCGCGCAGGTCCACGTCGTCGAGCAGCACCCGGCCCGAGCCGGGGTCGACCAGGCGGGCCAGGAGCTGGACGAGCGTGGACTTGCCGGAACCGGTGGGCCCCACGAGGGCGACCGTGCGGCCGGCGGGCACCTCGAAGGTGACGTCGTGCAGCACCTCGGCCTCGCCGTAGGCGTAGGAGACGCCCTCGACCGCCAGCTTCGCCGGGGTCGTGGAGACCGAGGCGGTGGAGCCGTACTCCATGGAGCCGGTCGCGTCGAGCACGGCCTGCACCCGCTGCCAGCCGACGACGCTGCGCGGCAGCTCGGCCAGCACCCAGCCCAGCGCCCTGATGGGGAAGGCGAGCAGGGTGAACAGGTACGCCACCTGCACCAGGCCGCCGGCGTCGATCGCGCCGGCGGACAGCCGGGCCGCGCCCACGGCCAGCACCGCGAGCACGCCGAGCGTGGGCAGCGCCTCCAGCATCGGGTCGAACAGCCCGCGCACCCGCCCGACGGCGATGTTGGCGTCACGCAGCTCGTGGGCGCGCCGCCGGAAACGCTCGGTCTCCAGCTCCTCCCGGCCGAGCGTCTTGACGACGAGCGCGCCGTCGAAGCTCTCGTGCGCGATCTCGCTCACCTCTGCGCGCAGTTGCTGCGCGCGGGTCGCCAGCGGGCTGAGCCTGCGCTGGTAGACCAGGTTCAGCACGGCGATGGCCGGGAAGATGAGGAAGCCCACCAGGGCGAGCACGAGGTCGGTGAACAACATCGCGACGGCGGCGGTGACCAGCATGACGATCACCCCCACGGCCATCGGCAGCGGCGCGAGCGGGGCCCAGGCGGCCTCGGCGTCGGCGCTGGCGTTCGACAGGAGCTGTCCGGTGGGGTGCTGGTGGTGCCACGACAGCGGCAGGCGCAGGTACTGCTTGGTGACGTCGCGGCGCGAGCGGGCCTGCATGCGGTACTGCATGACGCCGGCAAGGATGCGGCGCCCGGCCACGCCGAGCGCCTTGAGCAGCGCGGTACCGAGGATCAGTAACGTGCCGGTCCACAGCGCGCCCGCCGTGACGTCGCCGTCGGCGAACGAGGCCAGCACCACGTTCTGCGTCGCCCAGCCCAGCGCCCAGGCGGAGGCGACGGTCATGCCTCCGTAGACGGCGCTGGCCACGACCGCCAGCGTGAACACCGCTTTCTCCGTGCGAATGGCCACCCCAAGGACACGGAGCCCTTGACGCATCACGGCCGAGGTGACCTTGCTCGCCACTCGGTGGGTTTCCTCTCAGATCTGATGTTTCTCCGTATGTCAGTATCACTCCCGATCAGGTGGTTATTCCCAGCGGTAGGGTTGGGCACGTGACTCACGCTCGTGGCGAACGCTCCGCGCTCTGCGACCTGCTCGACCGGCTCGGCCCCGACGCGCCGACCCTCTGCGCGGGCTGGACCGCCTACGACCTCGCGGCCCACCTCGCGGTGCGCGAGCGCAGGCCGGACGCCATGGGCGGCATAGCGATCAAGGCCCTGGCCGGTTACACCGCCTCGGTCCAGAACGGTTTCAAGGCCCGCCATCCCTTCCCCGAGCTGGTCGGCGTCATCCGCAAGCCCGGCGGCGTGTACGGCCTGCTGCCCGCGCTCGACGAGGCCGTCAACACACTTGAGCTGTTCGTGCACCACGAGGACGTGCGCCGCGCCCAGCCCGCGTGGCAGCCGCGCGAGCTGCCCGCCGACCTGGAGGCGCTCATCTGGAAGCGGGTCTCCACCGGCGCCCGGCTCATGCTGCGCAAGTCGCCGGTGGGCGTGGTCCTGCACCGCCTCGGCGGCGGCGTGGCGCTCGGCGGGCCGCGCGGCGGCTCGCGGGTGGAGGTCACCGGCAAGGCGGCGGAGCTGCTGATGTTCTGCTTCGGGCGGCAGGCTCACGCCCGCGTGGAGCTCACCGGCGACCCCGGCTCCGTCACCCGGCTGCGGGAGGCCACTCTGGGGGTCTGAGCCGTCTCCGAGGTTGCCGTGCTACCGCGGAAATCCCGATGCGGAAGGCGCTCGCGGGTAATCTCCTGCCCGTACCATGGCATGAGTAAGAAGCCCCCCGGTTAGGATCATGTACATCTTCACAGAAGATGCCTAGGGATCGCCCAGATCCGGGTATATACGGCTGGGAATGGACTGCAGGAGGCCCCCCATGCAGGTCAAGAAGGTGATCACCTACGTGGCTGTCGCGTTCGTGGTCTTCTACCTGTTCACCCGGCCGGCCCAAGCCGCCGCCGCGGTCAACGGTGTGTTCGACGGAATCATCCAAGGAGCTAATCAGTTGGCCGTGTTCTTCTCAAGTGTTCTGACCTGACCGTAGGTTCTGTCTGCGTCAGGTGCTTCCCCGCGCTGCCAGATCGTGTTACGCAGGCAGGATGAGAGATCGCCCCAGCGGCACCAAACCTCATCAGCTCGACCCACAGGCGCGGCGCATCCTCGAGCGAGCGGAGCTCGAGGGTATCGAGCTGATCCGTTTCCTGTACGCCGACCACGGTGGCGTGATTCGTGGGAAGGCGGCATCCCGGTCACGGTTGGCCGAACGGCTCAGCACGGGCATCGGGCACACGGTGGCCATGATGGCGATGAACATGCTCGACCAGCTCCAGGAGGTCGAGCATCTGGGACCGGTGGGCGAGGTGCGCATTGTCCCCGATCCGTCCACGTACGTCCCGTTGCCTCACGCCCCTGGCGCGGCGGCCATGCTGTCGGACCTGTGCCTGCCCGATGGCAGCCCGTGGGGGGCGTGCGCACGGACGTTCCTGAAGGAGGCCGTCGCCGAGCTCAGGACGGAGGGGTACACGCTGGTGGCGGCCTTCGAGCCCGAGTTCACGCTCGGGCGGCGGCTGCCCGACCCGGCGGGCGGCCCCGACCGGCTGGTGCCGCTCGACGACTCGCTCTGCTATGCCGCCACGGGCTTCGACACGGCCCACGACTACACGATCAAGCTGATCCGCGCCCTGGAGACGCAGGGGCTGCGCGTCGAGCACTACCACCCGGAGCTCGGCCCCGGGCAGCAGGAGCTGTCGATCCGCCACGCGCCCGCGCTGCGTGCCGCCGACAACCACGTGATCTACCGCGAGACCGTGCGCGGTGTGGCCATGCGCATGCAGATGTGGGCCTCGCTGGCCCCGAAACCGCTGGCCGACCAGGCGGGCAACGGCTGCCACCTGCACCTGTCGCTGTGGAACGACACGCAGAACGTCTTCGCCGAGGAGAGCGAGGTACGCGACGGCTTCATCGGCGGCCTGCTCGCGCACCTGCCCGCCCTGACGGCGCTCACCTGCGGCAGCGTCAACAGCTTCCGGCGCCTGGCGCCCCGCACGTGGGCCAGCGCCTACGCCGTGTACGGGCCCGACAACCGCGAGGCCGCGGTCCGGGTGTGCTCCCCGCTGGGCGAGAGCGGCGAGCCGAACCTGGAGCTGAAGCCCTCCGACTCCTCCGCCAATCCCTACCTGTCGCTCGGCGCCGTCATCCACGCCGGGCTCGACGGCATCCGGCGCAAGCTCGACCCCGGCGAGGCGGTGGACGTCGACCCCGACACCGTCCCCGGCCGCTATCCCCGCCTGCCCCGGTCGCTGGACGAGGCGCTCGACGCGCTGGAGGGCGACGAGGTGCTCATGGAGGCGCTCGGGCCGTTGCGGCGCAGCGCGTACCTGGCCGTCAAGCGGTCCGAGGCGGCGGCGTTCAAGGGCAAGGACGTCGCCTACGAGCTCTTCCACCACCTGCGGGTGTTCTGAGGCTCTGGGCCCCGGGCGGCGCGGCCCGGGGCGAGCCGCTCAGCGGACGGGGTGCCCCGCCATCCTGAGCGTGTCCTTGACCTCGGAGATCTTCAGCGTGCCGAAGTGGAACACACTGGCCGCGAGCACGGCGTCGGCGCCTGCCGCCACCGCCGGAGGGAAGTCCTCCAGCCGGCCCGCGCCACCGCTGGCGATCACCGGCACCCGCACGGCCGCCCGGACCGCGCGCAGCATCTCCAGGTCGTAGCCGTCGAGCGTGCCGTCGCCGTCCATCGAGTTGAGCAGGATCTCGCCCACGCCGAGCTCCTCGCCCCGGGCGGCCCACTCCACCGCGTCGATCCCGGTGCCGCGCCGGCCGCCGTGCGTCGTCACCTCGAAGCCGCTCTCCGTGCCCGGAGCCCGGCGCGCGTCGACCGACAGCACGATGCACTGCGCGCCGAACCGCCTGGACGCCTCGGTGAGCAGCTCGGGCCTGGCGATGGCGGCCGTGTTGAGCGACACCTTGTCGGCGCCCGCCCGCAGCAACCGGTTCACGTCCTCGACCGCGCGGACTCCCCCGCCGACGGTGAGCGGGATGAACACCTGCTCCGCCGTCCTGCGCACCACGTCGAACATCGTCTCGCGCTCGCCGGAGGACGCCGTGATGTCGAGGAAGGTCAGCTCGTCGGCGCCTTCCTCGTCATAGCGCCTGGCCAGCTCGACGGGGTCGCCCGCGTCGCGCAGGTTCTCGAAGTTGACGCCCTTGACCACGCGTCCGGCGTCCACGTCGAGACAGGGGATGACTCTTACCGCCACGGTCATGTTCGCAGTGCCTCGATCTCGATCTCTACCAGCATTCTAGGGTCGACCAGCCCGGCCACCCGCACCCCGGTGCAGGCGGGGCGTACCTTGCAGAAGACCTCGTGGATGGCCTGTCCGACGGGGTCGAAGTGGCGCTGCTCCACCACGTAGTAACGGACCATGACGACGTCCTCCCTCGTCAGGCCGCCCATCAGGACGGCTTCGAGAGCGATGTCGATCGCGGTCAGGGCCTGCTTGTACGGATCTCCGACGTGCCGCACCTCTCCGTCGACCGTGGCCGTGCAACCGGACACGATCACCCGCTCGCCCGCCACCACGGCACGGGCGTAGCCGTACTTCTCCTCCCAGATGCCGCCAGAAAACACCCTGTAACCGGTGCTCTCCATGCCGATGCTGCTGACGCTCATCTCGCCCCCTCCCGGCAAGAGTTACACGCGCACCGCGGAAAGCGCGTCTTCCAGCGTGAACGCGTGAGCGTAGAGCGCCCTGCCCACAATGGCGCCCTCCACTCCGACCGGGACGAGAGAAGCCAGTGCGACCAGGTCATCGAGGCTGGAAACGCCTCCGCTGGCGATGACGGGCTTGTCGGTGCGGGCGCAGATGCGGCGGTAGAGGTCGAGGTTGGGGCCCTGCATCATGCCGTCCTTGGTCACGTCGGTGACCACGTAGCGGGGGCAGCCGTCGGCCTCCAGCCGGTCGAGCACCTCCCACAGGTCGCCGGCGTCCTCGGTCCAGCCGCGGGCGGCCAGCGTGGTGCCGCGCACGTCGAGCCCGACCGCGATCCTGTCGCCGTACTCGGCGATGATCTTCCGGCACCACTCGGGGTTCAGCAGCGCGGCGGTGCCGATGTTGACCCGGCGGCAGCCGGTGGCCAGCGCGGCGGCCAGCGACTCGTCGTCGCGGATGCCGCCGGACAGCTCCACGTTGACGTCCAGCTTGCCGATCACCTCGGCGATCAGCTCGCGGTTGCTCCCCCGGCCGAACGCGGCGTCGAGGTCGACCATGTGGATCCACTCGGCGCCCGCCTCCTGCCAGGCCAGCGCGGCGGCCTGGGGCGCGCCGTGGACGGTCTCGGTGCCGGCCTCGCCCTGCGTCAGGCGTACGGCCTGGCCGTCCACGATGTCCACGGCGGGCAGCAAAACGAGCGACATTCAGGTCCTCCGGTCGAAAGCGAGCGTCACGACGACGGGTGCGAGCAGCAGGGAGAGGATGAGGACGCCGAAGCTGAGCGGGAACGAGCCCCAGATCAGCCAGACGATCACCTGCACGAGCAGGAAGCCGAGCGCCACCACCGCGTTCTGGGCGCGGTGGCGGCGGGCCAGCAGGCCGCCCTGGCGGTAGAACCGCACCGGGCGCGGGGTCAGGCGGGCCACCAGGGTGCGGCGGCGCGCCCGGCGGGCCTGCCGCTCCTCGTTGGCCCGGATCGCGCGCGCCCGCTCGGCCTCCCGCTCGGCCCTGCGGCGCGCGCGTTCCTTGCTCATGACGGGCTCACAGCGTCTGCAACCAGTTGCGCAGCAGGTGGGCTCCGGCGTCGCCGGACTTCTCGGGGTGGAACTGGGTGGCCATGAGCGGGCCGTTCTCCACGGCGGCCACGAATGGCACGCCGTGCTCGGCCCACGTGACGGCGGGCTCGGCGAAGCCGTCGCCGGGGCGCAGCTCCCACTCGCGCACGCCGTAGGAGTGCACGAAGTAGAAGCGGGTGGCCGCGTCGAGCCCGGCGAACAGCACGCTGCCCGCGGGGGACTTGACGGTGTTCCAGCCCATGTGGGGCAGCACCGGCGCCTCCAGCCGCTCGACCGTGCCGGGCCACTCGCCGCAGCCCTCGGTCTCGACGCCGTGCTCGACGCCCCTGGCGAACAGGATCTGCATGCCGACGCAGATGCCCAGCACCGGGCGGCCCCCGGACAGGCGGCGGCCGACGATCTGCTCGCCGCGCACGCCCTTGAGCCCCTTCATGCACGCCTCGAACGCGCCCACGCCCGGCACGACGAGCCCGTCGCACTCCTGCGCCGCCTCGAAGTCGGGCGTGACGGTCACCTCGGCGCCCGCCCTGGCCAGGGCGCGCTCCGCGGAGCGCAGGTTGCCCGAGCCGTAGTCGAGCACCACGACCTTCTTCTTGCTCACCACCACAGCACCCCCGCCGTGATCGCCATCGCCGCGCCGAGCGCGCAGACGGCCGCACCGATCTTGAGCCCCTGCTTGCCCAGGGAGAACACGCCACCGATCAGGAACAACCCGAGGAAGACCATCACGATGGCCAGGACGTTGTCGGTCATAGCACGCCCTTGGTGCTGGGCACCCCCGTGGCCCGGGGGTCGAGCTCGGACGCCTCGCGCAGCGCCCTGGCCAGCGCCTTGAACTGGGCCTCGACGATGTGGTGGGCGTTGCGGCCGTAGGGGACGTGCACGTGCAGGCAGATCGCGGCCTGCGCGACGAACGACTCCAGGATGTGGCGGGTCATCGTCGTGTCATACTCGGGGCCGATCATCGGCGCCATGCCCTCGGGCTCGTGGTGCACGAGGTAGGGGCGGCCGGACAGATCGACGGTGACCTGGGCGAGCGACTCGTCCAGCGGGCACGATGCGCTACCGAACCGCCTGATGCCCGACTTGTCGCCCAGCGCCTCGCGGAAGGCCGCGCCCAGCGCGAGCGCGGTGTCCTCGATCGTGTGGTGGGAGTCGATGTGCAGGTCGCCCTCGGTCTTGACGGTCAGGTCGAACAGCCCGTGCTTGCCGAGCTGGGCCAGCATGTGGTCGTAGAACCCGACCCCGGTGGCCACCTCGACCCGGCCGGTGCCGTCGAGGTTCACCTCGACCAGGACCGAGGTCTCCTTGGTGACACGCTCGATGCGACCTACGCGGCTCAAAGCACTCCTTCCAGGGCGGCGCGGAAGGCCGCCATCTCCTCGCTGGTGCCGATCGAGACACGCAGCCACTCGGGCGGGCCCACCTCGCGGATGAGCACGCCGCGCTCCAGCATCCCCTCCCACACCGTGCGGCGCTCGGGGAAACGCCCGAACAGCACGAAATTGGCGTCGGAGTCGGCCACCGCCAGGCCCTTGGACCGCAGCCACGTCACCGTGGCGTCGCGCTCGCGCCGCAGCTCGTCGACGCTGCCGAGCAGCTCCTCCTGGTGCCGCAGCGCCACGCGCGCCGCCGTCTGGGTGAGCGTCGACAGGTGGTACGGCAGCCGCACCAGCAGCAGCGCCTGCACCACCGCGGGGTGCGCGGCCAGGTAGCCCACGCGGGTGCCCGCCATGGCGAACGCCTTGGACATCGTGCGGGTGACGATCATCCGCGGATGCGCGGGCAGCAGGGTCAGTGCCGACGGCGTGCCCTCGCGGGCGAACTCGGCGTAGGCCTCGTCCACCACGACGATGCCGGGCGCCGCCGAGGCGATGGCCTCGATCGTGGCCAGGGGCTGGGCGGTGCCCGTCGGGTTGTTCGGGGAGGTGATGAAGACGATGTCGGGGCGGTGCTCCTCGACCGCGGCCACGGCCTTGCCGGGGTCGATCGAGAAGTCGTCCTCGCGGCTGGCCCTGACCCACTCCGTGCTGGTGCCGCTGGTGATGATCGGGTGCATGGAGTAGGACGGCTCGAAGCCCATGGCGGTGCGGCCGTGGCCGCCGAAGGCCTGCAGGATCTGCTGGAGCACCTCGTTGGAGCCGTTGGCGGCCCACACCTGCTCGGTCGTCAGCCCGTGGCCGAGGTAGGCGGCCAGCTCGGCGCGCAGCTCGACGGCGTCGCGGTCGGGGTAGCGGTTGAGCTCGCCCGCCTGCTCGCCGATCGCCCTGGCCAGGTCGGCGACCAGCGCGGGCGAGGGCGGGTGGGGATTCTCGTTGGTGTTGAGCCGGACCGGGACGTCGATCTGGGGCGCGCCGTACGGCGTCTTGCCCCTCAGGTCGTCGCGGATGGGCAGGTCGTCGAGGTTCACTCGGGCACTCGCCAGTCGAATCGGGCGCGGATCGCCGCGCCGTGTGCGGGCAGGTCTTCGGCGTCGGCGAGGACCGACACGTGGGCCGCCGCGCCGGCGAGGGCGTCGCGGCTGTAGTCGACGACGTGGATGCCGCGCAGGAACGACTGCACCGACAGGCCGCTGGAGTGGCAGGCGCAGCCGCCCGTGGGCAGCACGTGGTTGGAGCCGGCGAGGTAGTCGCCGAGCGAGACCGGCGCGTAGGTGCCCACGAAGATCGCTCCCGCGTTGCGCACGCGGGCCGCGACGGCCGCGGCGCCGGCGGTGTGGATCTCCAGGTGCTCGGCGGCGTAGGCGTCGACGACCTTGAGGCCGTCGTCGATCGAGCTCACCAGCACGATGCCCGACTGCTTGCCGCTCAGCGCCTCGGTGATGCGCCCGGAGTGCTTGGTGGCCGAGACCTGGCCCGGCAGCTCCTTCTCGACGGCGTCGGCCAGCTCGGCGCTGGTCGTGACGAGCACGGCGGCGGCGATGGTGTCGTGCTCGGCCTGGCTGATCAGGTCGGCGGCGACATGGACCGGGTCGGCCGTCTCGTCGGCCAGGATGGCGATCTCCGTCGGGCCCGCCTCGGAGTCGATGCCGATGACGCCCTTGAGCAGCCGCTTGGCCGCCGCCACGTAGATGTTGCCCGGCCCGGTGACCATGGTGACCGGGGCGCAGTCCTCGGTGCCGTACGCGAACATGGCCACGGCCTGCGCCCCGCCCACGGAGTAGACCTCCTCGACGCCGAGCAGCGCGCACGCGGCCAGGATCGTAGGGTGCGGCAGCCCGCCGAACTCCTTCTGCGCCGGGCTGGCCACGGCCAGCGAGCCGACGCCCGCCTCCTGCGCGGGCACGACGTTCATCACCACGCTGGAGGGATAGACCGCGCGGCCGCCGGGGACGTAGAGGCCCACGCGGTCGACCGGCACCCACCGCTCCGTCACCGTGCCGCCGGGCACGACCTCGGTGGTGACGTCGGCCCGGCGCTGGTCGCGGTGGACCAGCCTGGCCCGCCTGATCGACTCCTCCAGCGCCGCCCTGACCCTGGGGTCGAGCTCGGCGAGCGCCCCTTTCAGGGCCTCGGCGGGCACGCGGGCGGAGGCGATCTCGACACCGTCGAACCTGGCGGTCAGCTCCCGTACGGCTGCCGCCCCGCGATGGCGCACGTCGTCGCAGATGGGCCGCACCTTCTCCAGGGCGGCCTCGACGTCGAGCTCGGCGCGGGGCAGCACGTCGCGCAGATCCTCCGGAAGAGAACCGCGCATGTCAATACGGGAAATCACCCTGACAGTCTACGGAGTCCGGGCCCTGAATCTGGTTCTGTCCACGATCCGGACATGTCGTCGTACCGAGTGGACGCACGGGCCGAGTGGACGGGCCGAGTGGACGCACGGGCGGGCGTACGGGGTGAAGGCCGCGGGGCGGGCGCTCGCCGACGCGCGCCCCGCGGCCACCATCACCCCGGACCGGGCCTGCCGGGGCGGGAGCCGTGGCCGTCACGGGGGCACGGCCACGACAGGGAAAAGCTCAAGGGGTCACATCTGCCCGGGACGGGCGGCTTCTAACACTCCGGACCAAGAAAAACTTAGAGTAATCAAAAAATAACGTTACGTCGCCTTTACGGCAGGGAACGTGTCGCAGGGGGGCCGTCTCATGCACCACGACAACACCGGCGCGGACACACACCACCTCGGCGTGGCGGTCTGCGCGTCTGCCCAGCACGCGGCGGCCCTGCACCAGGTCGAGGACGTGGAGTCCGACGCGGTGGCGGGCATCCCGCTCGTCCGCCCGGGGACCGACCCGGGCTACGCGATCCCCGCGCACGTCGCCGCCGCCGGCGTGCCGCGCGGCGCGCAGTGGAAGACGGTCTCCGGGGTGGAGCCGTGCGAGGAGCGGTGGGCCGAGGTGCGGAAGGTGTGCCCCGGCTGCTTCAGCGACGCCGAGCGGGCGCGCGGCACCGCGATCATCGACCACCGCGCCCGTCACGCCACCGCCAGGCTCGTGCTCGACCACTTCGAGGAGCTGATCTCCCGCTACGCCGGGCACCTGGCCTTCGGCGGCTGCCTGGCGGCCCGCTACCCGTGGCGGGCCGCCACCGCCGTCGTCGGGGGCGGCGCGCGGTTGCGTTACTCCGTCGGCAGCGAGATCCGCAAGGCCGTCACCGCGTCCGGCGGGTGGGCGGTCGGCGGCACGGTCGACATCGCGGTGCCCGGGCACGGGCGGTTCACCGGCAGCTACACGCACGGGGTGGGCAACACGAGCCCCTGGCCCAGCTCCGACACCGTCCACTCGCACCTGCTGGTCGAGCCGGGCGAGCAGGGCCGGATCGACGTCTACGGCATCGGCGGCGTCTACTCCGGGTTGCTCTACTTCGCCATGGCCGGTTTCCCGAGGCACGACGAGCACGGCGCCCGCTGCTTCGACCTCGGCGGCCACCACATCTGGACGACGGGCGGCTACCTGTGCTTCCCGCTGAAGGACGCGTTCGTGAAGTCGCCCGACGCGCCCGCGGCCGTGCTGCGCCTGCGGCGCACATGGCCGGACGGCGCTCCGGAGCCCGGTCCGGCCTTCCCGTGAGGCGCTTTATTACCTGTCCATTATGTCCGGGCACTTACTCTTACCGGCATGGGACAGTGGCGTGGGCCCGGCGGCATCCTCGTGGAGGCGATCATCCTGGACGATCGCCCGCTGCTGCGCGTCTCCCACCAGGTCAACGGCCGCACCTACCTGCGCGGCTACTGCGCCATGGTCGCCGATCTCGGCCGGCACGGCGTGGATCTGGCCGAACTGGTGGAAGACAGGCCACTTGACCATCTGTAGACCCCTGTTCACCACTGTCGATCAAGCGGACGGGGTACGGCATGCACCATGGTTCGGCTGCCGGCCTACGCCCCGATGCTGGCCCAGCTCGGGACGCTGACCTCCGTCCAGGGTGACGACTGGGCCGTGGAGATGAAGTGGGACGGCGTGCGCGCCCTCGCCTATGTCGAGAACGGCGCCGTCCGCCTGATGTCGCGCAACGGCAAGGACATCACCCCCGCCTACCCGGAGCTGCAGCTCATGGCCGGCGCCACCGGCGGGCGCGCGGCCGTGCTCGACGGGGAGGTGGTGGCCTTCGACGAGGCCGGGCGGCCCAGCTTCGAGGCGCTGCAGCCCCGGATGCACCAGCGCAACCCGGCGGCCGTGGCGGAGCTGACCAGGGTGGTGCCGGTGACGTACATGGCCTTCGACATCCTGCACCTCGGCGACGCGAGCACGGTCTCGCGGCCCTACACCGACCGGCGCGAGCTGCTGGAGGGCACCGTGCGGCCCGGGTACCGGTGGCAGGTGCCCGTCTGGTTCGCCGACCACGCCTCGCGGGCGTTCGACTCCTCGCGGCAGCTCGGGCTCGAAGGGGTGGTGTGCAAGCGGATGAGCTCGCCGTACCGGCCCGGCCGGCGCAGCGGCGAGTGGACCAAGGTCAAGAACGTCAGCGCGGTCGAGGTCGTCATCGGCGGGTGGAAGCCGGGCGGCGGGCGGCGGGCGGGGATGATCGGGTCGCTGCTGCTCGGCGCGTACGACCTGCGCGGCCGGCTCCGGTACGTCGGGCACGTCGGCACCGGCTTCACCCAGGCCATGCTGCGCGACCTGCTGGAGCGGCTGGCGCCGCTGGAGCGGGCGGAGCCGCCGTTCGACGAGGTGGTGCCGCGCGAGCACGCCCGCGACGCGCACTGGGTGGAGCCTCAGGTGGTCGGCGAGGTGCAGTACGCCGAGGTCACCGGTGACGGGCGGCTGCGGCATCCGTCGTGGCGGGGGCTGCGGCCCGACCGCGAGCCGCACGAGGCCACCACGGCCGAGCTGCTGCCCGGGGCGGGTGACGCCGCCGCGGGCTGATTTACCCGACACACACCCCGGGACAACACTTCGTCACCTTTTGGTGACTTAAAGTGAACACAAGGTCATCGAGCGGTCTCGGGGGACAATGTGCAGAGAACTCTGGTCACCACGCTGACCACGCTGGCCGGCGTCACACTCGCGCTCCCCGCGGTCGCCGACCAGCAGCCCGCCGCCCGGACGTCGCCCGCGGCGCCGGTCGTTGCACACTCGTCGTCCGCCGCGCCGGTCGCCCGGACGTCGCCCGCCGCACAGGCGTCGTCCGCCGCACAGGCGTCGTCCGACGCGCCGGTCACCGCCCAGACGTCGTCCGGCGCGCCGGTCGTGCGGGCCGACCGGTCCTGGGGGGCGGCGGCGTCGCCGGTGATGCGGCCCGGGCGCGCGGTGCGGTACTGGACGGCGGAGAAGCAGGCCAAGGCCGAGGCGACCGACCTGCCGGCGAGCGTGCCGACCCCGGGTCCGGGCTCCGGGACGGGGGCAGGCGCGGCGGCGGACACCGGCACGGCAAGCGGCACAGGCACGGCAAGCGGCACAGGCACGAAGGCCGGCACGGGCGCGGGGACGGACGCAGGCACGGGGGCCGGCGCGGGGGCCGACGCGAGGGCGGGGATGGTGGCCGGGGCGGAGGCGGGTGAGGAGTCCGGCGGGAGCGGCGGGGCGGCCGAGCGGCGGTTCAGCGTGCCCTCGGGCAAACGCATCACCCCCGGTGGCGACACCAACGGCTACGCCCGCGTCCGGCGCCCGTACACCTCCGCGGCGGCCAGCCGGATCACCGGCCGCCTGTTCTTCGTCAACGCGGCGGGCAACGGCGACTCCTGCAGCGCCTCGGTGGTCCGCTCGGCCTCCGGGCTGCTCATCGTCACGGCGGCCCACTGCGTGTACGGCGTGCCGGCGGGCTCGACGACCGGCCGCTGGCACACCAGCTTCGCGTTCGTGCCGGCCTACGACGGCCGAGCGACCACCGTTCGGCAGCGCGAGCCGTACGGGCGGTGGGGCGGGCGGCAGGCGTGGAAGCCCGACGGCTACACCGGGACGCCCGGCGGCGACTGGAACTCGATCTACGACATCGCCCTCATCGAGGTCGGCCGGCGCAACGGCACCCTTCAGGACGCCGTGGGCGCCTTCACCCCGCTGCTCAACCAGGGCGGCAGGCACACGATCGCCACCCCCGGCTACCCGGGCCTGCTCGGGAGGAAGCCGTACGACGGCAGGGACCAGCTCTGGTGCCTGGCCAGAACCACGCAGGCGCTCGGGATCGCCCACGCCGAGACCATGCTCGCCGCCCGCATGGCGGGCACGGCGTCGAAGGCGGGGCGGCTGGAGACGTTCAACTGCCACCTGTTCAAGGGGCACAGCGGCGGGCCGTGGGTGATCAAGGGCACCGGCGACCTGGTCGGCGTGCTGTCGGCGGGCAAGGAGGACGGCGAGGCCGAGGGCAACTCGGTCGCCAACGCGATCAACCCGGAGGGTTACGGCGCGATCGTCAAGCGGGCCGACCCGCGCGGAGTGTACGACGCGCTGTCCGTCAGCCTGTCGGGGCCCGGGCGGCCGGTCAGGCGCGGCGGCACCGCCACGGTGACGGCCACCGTCACCATGCGCGGGCTGCTGGCCGCCGCCCAGGTGCCCGTCACGCTCACCGCGCCGCCCGGCGCGTCCCTGGTCTCGATCAGCGGCGCCACCTGCAGGCGCGGCGCGCGCGAGGCCGCCTGCACGATCGGCACCATCCATCCGGGCAGGCCGGTACGGCTGCGGGCCCGCGTCCGCGTGGCCGGCGACGCGCCCCGGCGGCTGTCCCTCTCGGCGCGCGTCACCTCCAGCCGGCTGGACCCGACGCAGCGCGACAACACCAGCGCCCTGCGGCTCCCGACCACCGGTTAGGCCCCGCACCGCGGTCAGGCCCTGATCGGCAGGCATCATGGTCAGTCCCTGATCGAGCAGGCACCGTGGTCAGGCATCCCGGTGTCCGGCCGGGCGGGCGTCCCGGTCAGGCGGCCGCCGGGGCAGGCTCCTTGATCGTGCGGGCCATGAGCAGCGCCAGCACGGGGAACGCGATCAGGCACGCCAGCGCCGTACGCAGCGAGGCCGCCTCGGCCACCGCGCCCACCAGCGGGCCGGCCAGGCCGCCCACGCTGACCGCCAGCCCCAGGGTGACGCCGCTGGCCGTGCCCACCCGGGTCGGCAGGAAGTCCTGCCCCAGCGTCACGTGCAGGGAGAACGGGGCGTACAGGGCGATGGAGGAGGCGGCGACGAAGACGTACGCGGCGGGGCCGGGCACGAGCACCACGCCGGCCACCGCGGGCACGGCCAGCGCGTACGACAGCCGCATCGTCCGTACCCGGCCCAGGCGCGCCGCCGTCCTGCCACCCGCCACGGTGCCCACCGCCCCGCCCGCGAACAGCACGAACAGGGCCACCGCACCGGCCGCGCCGCCGCCCATGTAGAGGGCCACGAAGGCGCTCAGCCCGACGTACACGACCGAGCGGAAGACGATCACCAGCGTGAGCCGGACGAACGACGGCCAGTCGTCCCGCCCGGAGCCGGGCCCCGCGGCCCGTGCCGTCCCGGCGCTGCCGGCCAGCGCCCTGATCGCGGGCAGCGTCACGATCGCGCCCAGCACGGCGGGCAGCACGAGGAGCGGCGAGGCGCCCAGGCCCCACCCCGCCAGCAGCGGCGTCACCAGCACGGGCGCCGACGCGAACCCCAGAGTCCCCCCGGTGGAGAACCAGCTCATCCGCACGTGACTGCCCTCGCTGGCGATCCTGGCCAGGCGCGCGGACTCGGGATGGTAGGCGGCCACACCGAGCCCGGACAGGGCCGCGGCCAGCCAGGTCAGCGCGTACGAGTCGGACACCCCGCAGACGGCCACCCCCGTTCCCGCCAGGATCATGCTCACCGGGATCAGCCACGGCATGCGCCACTTGTCCGTCAGCACGCCGAAGATCGGCTGCACGATCGACGACAGGAGCGTGGCGGCCAGCACGATGCCGGAGACGGCGACGTACCCGTAACCGCGCCCGGCCACCAGGAACGGCACGAGGGCGGGCACCGCGCCCTGGTAGAAGTCCACGGTGGCGTGACCGGCGGCGAGCATGGGGATCCTGTTCACGCCTTCGATCCTGTCTTCGGAGGCGGTTGGCTCGCTTCCGATAACATGCCAATCCATGATGGAAATCCGCCATCTGCCCGAAGCACCCACCGGGCGGCGTCCCCTCGCGCCGGGCGCGGGCATCGACGCGCACCGTCACGACACCCACCAGATCGCGTACGCCAGCCGCGGCGTCATCTCCGTCACCACCGGCGCCGGCACCTGGGTCGCCCCCGCGAACCGGGCCCTGTGGGTGCCCGCCGGGACCGTCCACGAGCACCGCGCCCACGGGGACACCGACCTGCGCCTGGTCGGCCTCACGGAGAACCCGCTCGGGCTGGACCGGCCGGCGGTGCTGGCGGTCGGCCCCCTGCTCCGCGAGCTGATCATCGCCTACACCGGCGACCATCACGGCCGCCGAAGCGACCGCCGAGGCGGTGACGGGAGGACCGGCCGAGACGGCGACGGGAGGAGCGGCGGCGAGCGGCACACCGGCGGAAGGGACGACAGCAGCAGGGACGACAGCAGCAGGGACGGCAGCAGCAGGGACGGCGGCGGAAGGGACGGCGGGGAGCGGGGGCGGCTGCTGGCGGTGCTGCTCGACCAGCTGAGGCACGCCCCCGAGCAGCCGCTCC
Source organism: Nonomuraea thailandensis (assembly GCF_024172165.1). GTDB lineage: Bacteria > Actinomycetota > Actinomycetes > Streptosporangiales > Streptosporangiaceae > Nonomuraea > Nonomuraea thailandensis. The sequence goes on from NZ_JAMZEB010000002.1 coordinate 6,194,311, forward strand.
ACCTGCCCACCGCCAGTGACGCGCGCCTGGCCGCCGTCTGCGCCGCCCTGCACCGCGACCCCGCCGACAACAGCACCCTGGCCCGGCTCGCCGCCATGGCCGGGACCAGCGACCGCACGCTGGCCCGCCTCTTCCGGGCCGAGCTGGGCATGACCTTCCCCCAGTGGCGCACCCAGCTCCGCCTCCACCACGCCCTCCTCCTGCTCGCCGAGGGCACCCCGGTGACCGCCGTGGCGCACCGGTGCGGGTGGGCGTCGGCGAGCGCGTTCATCGACGTGTTCAGGAGGGCCTTCGGCTACACCCCCGGCCGCCTGCGACCGGCGGCCGGGCCGCGTCAGGCGTAGAAGGCAAGGCGCCGCGCGCGAGCCGGGAGGGTCAGTCGGGCTGCCCGGTGCGCTTCATCGTCTCGCGCTCGTACGTGCGCAGCGCGTCGATGACCAGTTGCCGCTCGGCCGGAGCCAGTGGCTCCAGGGCGGTTCGCCACGCGTCCGCGCCGGCGGCCAGCCAGCCCTCGATCGCGTCGCGGTGCGCGTCGCTGATGCTCACGATCGTGCGCCGGCGGTCGCGCTCGTCCTCGGTCCGGACGAGGATCCCCTGCCGGCTCAGGTCACCGACCATCAGGCTGACCGTCGTGGACGCGATCTCCAGCCTGCCGGCCAGCGTCTTCACCGTGGCGGGGCCGTCGTGCAGCAGGAGGGCCAGCAGGGTCAGATGGCGGGGTGTGAGCGCGAAGTCCCGCAGTTGCTCGGGGACCGGCATGCGCTTGGCACGCGCGACCAGCCGCGGCATCAGCAGGAGCATCTCCCGCACTCCCTGGTCGACGGTCGGGCCGTCCGTGGGCATCGCTTCCTCTGTGGGTTTGCCGGCAACCATCTCGATGAGTATCGCAGAGGGGAAGCGCCGCGTGTCCGACGGCGGTGGCCGCGCTAGGGTCGACAACCATGTCGCGCAAAACCAGGACCGGGGGCACTCCTGCCACGATGGCGCTGGCCAAGGCCAAGGCGGAGTTCACGCTGCACCCGTACGAGCATGACGCCGCCGCCCAGGCCTACGGCGAGGAGGCCGCCGACGCGCTCGGCGTGCCGTACGAGCGGATCTTCAAGACGCTCGTCGCCGAGGTGGAGAGCGGGCTGGCGGTGGCGGTGGTGCCGGTGGCGGGCAAGCTCGACCTGAAGGCGCTGGCGGGGGCGCTCAACAGCAAGCGGGCCGCGATGGCCGACGCCGCCAAGGTGGAACGGGTGACGGGGTACGTCGTCGGCGGCATCAGCCCGCTGGGGCAGCGCAAGCAGCTGCCCACCGTGGTGGACTCGTCGGCGCTCGACTTCGAGACGATCTACTTCTCGGCGGGCAAGCGGGGGCTGCAGATCGAGACGGCTCCCGACAACCTCATCACGCTCACCCGCGCGGTCACGGCCCCCATCGGCAAGACCGGCTGACCCCCGCTCATACGGCAGCCAACCGCCGTGGCGGCGGCCGGCGGCTCAGCCCCTGCGGTTGTGCCGGCGTCCCTCGCGCACCCGGCCCGGGTGCGGCCGGGCGGCGCGGTCGCGGCGCGGCCGGTCCAGCCACGGGAGGTCCCGCCGAGGCCGGTTCCGGAGCCGGTCGGGCTCGCGCGGCGGCAACGCCACGGACGGGCCCGGGCTCTGCCCGAGCAGCCACTCGAACAGCCGCCGGGTCCGCCGCCCGAACGGGTTGTTGCCTCGCCTCTTGCGCTCCTCCTCCGCCAGCGCCTTCTCCAGCCCCGGCGTGTGTCCTCCGCCGAAGCGTGACATGTCAGGTTTGGTGAACCCGCGCGGCTCCGTACGCCGCAGCGCCGCCCCCATCGACTCCACCCAGATCGGCCCCGGCAGCGACGCCCCCTGCACCGACCCGTAGTGCCGCTCCCCGATCTGCACCCCCTGCAGCGGGAACCGGTAGGACCCCCGGATGTCCCCCACGCTGACCGCCGCCGCCAGGTGCGGCGTGTAGCCGGCGAACCAGGCCGAGGTGTAACCGTTGTTGGTGCCCGTCTTCCCGGCGGCGGGCCGCCCGATGCTCTGCCCCTTCATCGTGCCCTTGTCGAACACGCCCTCCAGCACGTGGTTGACCGCGTCCGCGATGGGCCGCTCGATCACCTGCTCGCACGACGGCGGCACGTGCGTGCGCCGCCCGTCCCTGCCGGTGATCTCCACGATGGCCAGCGGCCGGCAGTACTGGCCCCGCGCCGCGAACGCCGCGAAGGACGCCGCGACCGTCACCGGGTCCATCTCGTTGACCCCCAGCGTGAACGTCGGCACCTCCTTCAGCGGCTCCCCGTCCGCCCTGGTGACGCCGAGCGTCCTGGCCATGCGCACGACGTTGCAGAGCCCGACCTTGCGCTCCAGCATCATGTAGAAGATGTTCACCGACTTCCAGGTGCCGGTCTCGATGCTGTGCGGCCCGCCCTCGCCCTCGCCGCTGGCGTTCAGCACGCGGGTGTTCGGGTCGTTGACGGGCCTGCCCGAGCAGTCGCGGTAGCCCTGCCCGGGCACCAGCGACCCCGGCGTCTGGAAGCCGTCGCCGAAGCGCCACCCCTGCTGCAACGCGGTGGCCAGGGTGAACACCTTGAACGTGGAGCCGGCCTGGAAGCCCTGCCCGCCTCCGTGCGCCACGTCGGCGGGCAGGTTGAAGGTGGTCTTGGGGCCGTTCTTGCGGTTGCCGGGGTTGCGGCCGAAGCGTTTGCTGGCGGCCATCGCCCTGATCCGCCCGGTACGCGGCTCCACCATGGCCTCGGCGGCCACCTCGGTGTCCTCGGGCGAGACGTGCTCGCGGATGGCCCGCTCGGCGGCGCGCTGCGCGATCGGGTCGAGGCTGGTCCTGATCGTCAGGCCGCCCCTGGCCATCCGGCGCTGCCGTTCGCGGGCCGTGTTGCCGAAGACGGGGTTCGACAGGAGCTCCTGCTGCACGTACAGGCAGTAGAACGGGTACTGGCTCTGGGCACAGCCGCCGGGCTCGGGCCGCAGCCGGATGCCCAGCGGCGCCGCCTTGCCGCTCGCCGCCTCCTGCGGGGTGATCTGCTTGAGCCCCGCCATGCGGTCGAGCACGAGGTCGCGGCGCATCTTCAGGCGCTCCCTGTGCTCCTGCCCGAGCGAGGGGTCGGTCGAGTACGGCATGCGCACCGCGCCCGCCAGCGTGGCCGCCTGGCCGAGCGTCAGCCGGGAGGCCGAGGTGGAGAAGAAGCGCCTGGCCGCCGCCTCCACCCCGTGCGCGCCCGCGCCGAAGTAGGCGATGTTCAGGTACCGCTCCAGGATCTCGTCCTTGCGGTACTTCTTCTCCAGCGCCAGCGCCAGCCGCAGTTCGGTGATCTTGCGGGCCAGGTTCGGGGCGCGGGCCTTGTTGCGTTCGGCGTCGCTGCGCGCGCTCTCCACCAGGATGTTCTTGACGAGCTGCTGCGTCAGGGACGAGCCGCCCTGCCGGATGCCGCCTGCCTGGGTGTTGGTGAGCAGCGCCCGGATCGTGCCCCTGACGTCGAGGCCGCCGTGCTCGTAGAAGCGGGCGTCCTCGATCGCCACGATGGCCTTGCGCATCACGGGCGCGACGGCGCCGAGCCGGACGGCCGTCCTGTTGGCCTCGTAGAACTGGGCGAACGGCCGCCCGTCCTTGTCCAGCAGCCTGGTCACCTGGGAGAGCGGCTCCTCGCGCGGGGCGGGCGGCAGCTCCACGAAGGTGTTCGTGACGCTCATCGCCGCGAGGCCGCCCCCGCCCACCAGCGGGGCGGCCAGCGCGGCCGCCAGTACCCCGCCGAGCGCCCCCGCCAGGCCGAGCGCCCCGACGGATCTGAGTACGGTCACGTCAGATGATGTGCGACGTCCCGATCAGTGGCAAACGCCCGCTTCCAGCCTCTTTACCGTTGACGTGTGATGTTCAGACCGAGCGACACGAACTGCTCGAACGGCCGGTGGTAGCCGCGCTCGATGTGGTGCACGCCGCGCAGCGTGGACGGCCCGTCGGCCACCGCCGCCGCCAGCACCGCCGAGAAGCCGGCCCGGATGTCGGGCAGCGTCACGTCGGCGCCCTTGAGCCTGGACACCCCGCGCACGACGGCCGAGTGCCGGGCGTTGGTGTCGTGGTAGCGGCAGGCGGGCCCGCCGAGGCACTGGTCGAACACCTCGATCTCGCAGCCCATCTTCTGCAGCGCCGGCACGTACACCAGGCGGTTCTCGAAGACCGTCTCGTGCAGCACCGACATGCCCTGGCTCTGCGTGAACAGCACCATCAGCGGCGTCTGCCAGTCGGTCATGAACCCGGGGTGGGTGTCGGTCTGCACGGCCGCCGAGCGCAGGCCCTCGGGGGGCGCGGTGGCGCACAGGTACTCGTCGTTGATGTCGAACTGGGCGCCCATCCTGGCCAGCGTGGTGATCGCGGTGACCAGGCGGTCCTGGGGGCAGCCGTGCACGCGCACCTCGCCGCCGGTGACCAGGCCCGCCGCCAGGTACGAGAACGCCTCGATGCGGTCGCCGGTCAGCCAGGTCTGGGCGCCGCGCAGCCGTTCGACGCCCTCGATGACGATCCTGCGGTCGGGCGACAGCTCGATCCTGGCCCCCATCCGCTGCAGGAAGAGCGCCAGCTCCACCACCTCGGGCTCGGTGGCCGCGTTCTTCAGCACGGTCTTGCCGTCGGCCAGCACCGCCGACATCAGCACCGTCTCCGTGGCGCCCACGCTCGGGTACGGCAGCTCGATCCGGGTGCCGTTGAGCCGCTTGGCCTTGGCGTAGATGCCGGTGTCGCCCACCTGCACCTCGGCGCCCATCGCGCGCAGGGCGTCCACGTGGAAGTTCACCGGCCGCCGCCCGATCGGGTCGCCGCCGACCAGCGGCACGAACGCCTCCCCCGCCAGGTGCAGCAGGGGGCCGAGCATGAGGATCGGGATGCGGTTCAGGCCGGTGAACGCGTCGGGGACCCGGGGCTCGATCTCCGCGCCCTTCTCGATCCTGATCTCCGTGCGGGAGATCTCGACGTTGATGCCCAGCGCCCGCAGCATGGCGGCGGTGATCTCCACCTCGCCCACCTCGGGGGCGTTGTGGATGCTGCTCTCGCCGTTGCCCATCATGGCCGCGACCATGTGCTTGGACACGCCGTTCTTGGAACCGCGTACTTCGACGTCTCCCCGGAGCGGGCCGGAGGGTTCAATCTGCCAGACCTCTTCTGCAATCACGGAGTGAGCCTAGCCGGGGATACCATCGAGCTGATTCGGACGGACATGTGAGGGGGAGTGGCGTGACGAGGGAAGTACGCGCTTTTGCGGTAACTGTCCTCACACTCGCCGCTCTCGGGGTCACCGCCGGGCTGCTCTGGTCGGGGCTGACGCCGCGGGCGCCGTACCAGGTGACCGATCAGGGCACGGTGCTGGCCGATCCGACCACGCAGGCGCTGATCGCCGCCGACGGCTGGTTCGCGGTGATCACGGGCGGGCTCGGGCTGCTGTGCGGCGGAGTGGCCTGGTTCTCGGCGCGGCGGTGGATGCTGCCGGTGCTGCTGGGATTGTGCGCGGGCGGGGTGGCGGCCGCGTACCTGACGTTGTGGACGGGGTCCACGTTCACGCTGGGAGCCGTCGTGGTCGAGGCGGCCCCCAGCGCGACGGGGGCGAAGATCGTGCCTGGCGCGCTGAAGCTGACCGCGCAGGGTGTGCTCGTGTCCTGGCCGCTGCTGGCCGTGGGGTTCTTCGGGCTGCTGGAGGGCATGCACGGCTACCGCGAGTCGCCGCTGCGCGCCCCCTACGGAGGTCTCGGCCCGAACTGAGAGCGGGCGGCGGGCTAGAGCGGAGGGCGGCGCAGGCCGTGGCCGGTGGCCTGTTCGAAGGCCCGCGCCACCCGCAGCACCCTGGCGTCCTCGAACGGCCTGCCCACGATCTGCACCCCCACCGGCAGCCCGTCCTCGGTGAACCCGGCGGGCACGGAGGCGGCCGGCGCGTGCAGCACGCTGATCCAGTACGCCGAGCGCATCCACGCCAGATAGTCCGGCAGCCTCTGCCCGTTGATCTCGCTGACGTGCGGCTGCTCGATCGGGAACGGCGGCACCTGGCTGACGGGCGCGATCAGCACGTCGTAGGTGTCGAAGAAGGCGGCCATGCGCTGGTAGAGGCGGCTGCGCGCCGTCTCGGCCCTGGCCAGGTCGGCGCCCGTGACCTTGCGGCCCTGCTCGACGTTCCAGGCCGTGTTGGGGCCGAGCCCGCTCTTGTCGCCGTGGACCAGCAGGTAGTTCCACGCCCGGTACGTGCGGAACGCGTCCTCGGCGTCGCCCAGATCCAGCTCGACCTGCTCCACCCGCGCCCCGAGCCGCTCGAACACCCCGGGCGCGGTCGCGGTGACCGCCGCCGTCCGCGGGTCCACGGGCAGCCCGCCCAGGTCGGGGCTCCACGCCACGCGCAGCCCGGCCACCCCCTGCTCGGGCTCGGGCGCGAACACCTCCTTGATCGAGTACGGCGAGCGCCGGTCGAACCCGGCGACCACCCCGAGCATCAGCGTCACGTCCTCGACCGTCCTGGCCATGGGGCCGGAGACGCTCAGCGTGTACCAGGCGTTGATGTCGGAGATGTCGGGCACCCGGCCGGGCGTCGGGCGCAGGCCGACGACGTTGCAGAACGAGGCGGGGTTGCGCAGGGACCCGCCCATGTCGGAGCCGTCGGCCAGCGGCACCATCCCGGTCGCCAGCGCGACCGCCGCTCCCCCGCTGCTGCCTCCGGCGGACTTGGACAGGTCGTAGGGGTTCCTGGTGGCGCCGAACACCTCGTTGACGGTGTGGGAGCCGGTGCCGAACTCGGGGGTGTTGGTCTTGCCCACGGTGACGGCCCCGGCCGCGCGCAACCGCTGGACGATCAGGTCGTCCTGCTCGGGCACGTGGTCGGCGAACAGCGGCGACCCGTAGGTGGTCCTGATCCCGGCGGTGTCGACGAGGTCCTTGTGCGCCACCGGCACGCCGTGCAGCGGCCCGCGCGGCCCCGAGGACGCCAGGGCCGCGTCGGCCGCCTCGGCCGCCCGCCTGGCCTGCTCGGCCACGAGGGTGACGATGGCGTTGACGTGCGGGTTGACCTCTTCGATCCGGTCGAGGTGGGCCTGGAGGACCTCCACGGCGCTCACCTGCCGGGCCTTGATCAGCCGGGCCAGCTCGGTCGCGGTCAGGAAATGCAGTTCGCTCACGCCTGCGATCCTGCCCCACGGGCTCCGGCGGGGCGACGGCGAGGGTTGCCGGCAACGCCCTGCCGGAACGTGGAGATCACGCCCCCAGGCACGCCGGGCCGAGTAGCTGCTTCAGGTCGCCCATCAGCGCCGGCGAGGGTGAGACCCGCAGCCGGTCGTCCACCCGCATCACCGTCGTCTTGGGCCCGTTGTGCACCTGAAGATGCACCTCGGACGTGCCCGGATGCGTGGTGAGGATCTCCTTCAGCCGCCCGACCACCGGCGGCGTGCAGCGGGTCAGCGGCAGGCTCACCAGCAGCGGCCCGCCTGCCTCCACGGTGAGGTCGGGCGCCGTCACCTCCATCGCGATGATCTTGGCGACGTCCTCCCGCTTGTCGATCCGGCCCTTGACGAACACGATCGCGTCCTCGGCCAGCAGCGTCGAGCAGAGCTGGTACGCCGACGGGAAGATCATCACCTCGATGGAGCCCGCGAGGTCCTCCAGCTGGGTCAGCACCCAGGTGTCGCCCTTCTTGGTGACCTTGCGCTGCACGCCGCTGAGGATGCCGCCCACGGTCACGACCTGCCCGTCGGCCCGGCTCTCGTCCTGCACGGCCGCGACCGAGCAGTCGGCCCCGGCCGCCAGGATGTGCTCCACGCCGAACAGCGGGTGGTCGGACACGTACAGGCCGAGCATCTCCCGCTCGAACTGCAGCAGCGTGTTCTTGTCCCACTCGCCCACCGGGATCTGCACGTCGAACGTCTGGTCCTCGCCGCCGTCGATGGCGCCGAACAAGGAGTCCTGGCCGATGGCCTCGTTCTTCTTGATGTCGATGATCGCGTCGACGGCCTGCTCGTGCACCATGACCAGGCCCTTGCGCACGTGGCCCAGCGAGTCGAACGCGCCCGCCTTGATCAGCGACTCGATCACGCGCTTGTTGCAGACGATGGCCGGCACCTTGCGCAGGAAGTCCTTGAAGTCGCCGAAGCGGCCCTTCTCCTTGCGCGCGGCGATGATGCCGTCGACGACGTTGCCGCCGACGTTGCGGACGGCCGACAGGCCGAAGCGGATGTCGGTGCCGCGCGGGGTGAAGTCGAAGTCGGAGTCGTTGACGTCCGGCGGGAACACCTTGATGCCCATGCGGCGGCACTCGTTGAGGTAGAGGGCCGACTTGTCCTTGTCGTCCTTGACCGACGACAGCAGCGCGGCCATGTAGGCGGCCGGGTAGTTGGCCTTGAGGTAGGCGGTCCAGTAAGCGATGAGGCCGTAGGCGGCGGTGTGCGCCTTGTTGAAGGCGTAGTCGGAGAAGGGCAGCAGGATGTCCCACAGCGCCTTGATGGCCTCGGCGGGATAGCCCCGCTCCAGCATGCCCGCCTCGAAGCCGGCGTACTGCTTGTCCAGCTCCGACTTCTTCTTCTTGCCCATCGCCCGGCGCAGCAGGTCGGCGGCGCCGAGGGTGAAGCCGGCCACCTTCTGGGCGATGGCCATGACCTGCTCCTGATAGATGATCAGGCCGTAGGTCGTGTCGAGGATGTCCTTGAGCGGCTCCTCCAGCGCCGGATGGATCGGCGTGATGTCCTGCTGGCCGTTCTTGCGCAGGGCGTAGTTGGTGTGGGAGTTGGCGCCCATCGGGCCGGGACGGTAGAGCGCGAGGGCGGCGGAGATGTCCTCGAAGTTGTCGGGGCGCATGAGGCGCAGCAGCGAGCGCATGCCGCCGCCGTCGAGCTGGAAGACGCCCAGCGTGTCGCCCTTGCCCAGCAGCTCGTACGACTTGCGGTCGTCCAGCGGCAGCGCGAGCAGGTCGATCTTCTCACCGGTGGTCGCCTCGATCATCTTGAGGCAGTCGTCCATGATGGTGAGGTTGCGCAGGCCCAGGAAGTCCATCTTCAGCAGGCCGAGCGTCTCGCAGGTCGGGTAGTCGAACTGCGTGATGATCGCACCGTCGGAGTCGCGGCGCATGATCGGGACGTGGTCGGTCAGCACCTCGGCGGACATGATCACGCCGGCGGCGTGCACGCCGGTCTGCCTGATCAGGCCCTCCAGGCCCTTGCCGAGGTCCATCGTCGCCTTGACGTCGACGTCCTCCTCGTAGAGCCGGCGCAGCTCGCCCGCCTCGGCGTAGCGCGGGTGGTCCTTGTCGAAGATGCCGGACAGCGGGATGTCCTTGCCCATGACGGCGGGCGGGAACGCCTTGGAGACGCGGTCGCCCAGCGCGTACGGGTAGCCCAGGACGCGGCCCGCGTCCTTGATGGCGGCCTTGGCCTTGATGGTGCCGAACGTGGCGATCATGGCGACCTTGTCGGCGCCCCACTTCTCGGTCACGTAGCGGATCACGTCGCCGCGCCTGCGCTCGTCGAAGTCGATGTCGACGTCGGGCATGGACACGCGCTCGGGGTTGAGGAACCGCTCGAAGATCAGGCCGTGCGGGAGCGGGTCGAGGTCGGTGATGCCCATCGCGTACGCGACCAGCGAGCCGGCGGCCGAGCCACGGCCGGGGCCGACCGGGATGCCGTTCTGCTTGGCCCACATGATGAAGTCGGCGACCACGAGGAAGTAGCTCGGGAAGCCCATCTGCTCGATGATGCCGATCTCGTACTCGGCCTGCTTGCGGTGCTCCTCGTCGTAGCCCTCGGGCCAGCGGCGGTCCATGCCCTCCCAGACGGTCTGGCGGAAGAACGCGCTCTCCGTCATGCCGTCGGGGATGGGGTAGGTCGGCATGAGGTTCTTGAACTCGAAGAACCCGGTCGCGTCGACCTTCTCGGCCACCAGGAGGGTGTTGCGGCAGCCCTCGGCCCACAGGTCGGAGGAGTCGACCGCGCGCATCTCGTCGGCGCTCTTGATGTAGTAGCCGGAGCCGTCGAAGCGGAAGCGGTCGGGGTCGGACAGCTGCTTGCCGGTCTGGATGCACAGGAGGGCGTCGTGGGAGGAGGCGTCGGACTCGTAGGTGTAGTGCGAGTCGTTGGTCACCAGCGGCGGGATGTTCAGCTCTTTGCTGATCCTGGTCAGGCCGTCGCGGACGCGGCGCTCGATGTCGAGGCCGTGGTCCATGATCTCCAGGAAGAAGTTGTCCTTGCCGAAGATGTCCTGAAATTTCGCGGCGGCCTTCAGCGCCTCGTCGTACTGGCCGAGCCGCAGCCTCGTCTGCACCTCGCCCGACGGGCAGCCGGTGGTGGCGATCAGGCCGTCGGCGTGCTCGGCCAGGATGTCGGCGTCCATGCGCGCCCACTTGCGCACGAAGCCCTCGGTGTAGGCGCGCGAGGACAGCCGCATCAGGTTGTGCAGGCCCGTCTTGTTGCGCGCCCAGATCGTCATGTGGGTGTAGTAACCGCCCGCCGAGACGTCGTCGCGCTTCTGGTGCGGCTCACCCCACAGCACCGGCTTCTTGTTGTGGCGCGACTCCGGCGCGACGTACGCCTCGATGCCGATGATCGGCTTGATGTCGGCGGCCGTGGCCTGCTTGTAGAAGTCGTAGGCGCCGTGCATGTTGCCGTGGTCGGTGATCGCGATCGCGGGCATCCCCAGGTCGCCGACCTGCTTGAACATCTGCTTGAGGCGGGCCGCCCCGTCCAGCATGGAGTATTCCGTATGTACATGCAGGTGCACGAACGAGTCGCTGGACGACATGGAGCGGCGCCTCCCGGTCTCGATGGGTTGTGGCATCTGACTTTAGTGGCCCCGGCCGACAACCCGGGGCCCATCCGGCGGCCCCGGGGACCGGCGCGCCGCGCGGCGCGGCGATCAGCAGCACCGATATCCTCGGATTCACACTGGGTGATCGAGGAGTCACGGGGTGCGCACGCAGACCGAAGAGGGATACACGCACGCGCTGGGCAACCGCCAGGTCCAGATGATCGCCATCGGCGGGGCCATCGGCGTGGGGCTGTTCCTGGGCTCCGGAGGGCGCCTGGCGGCCGCCGGGCCCGCCCTGGTGCTCTCCTACGCCGCCGCCGGGGTGGCGGCGTTCTTCGTCATGCGGGCGCTCGGCGAGCTCGTGCTCTACCGGCCGGTCTCCGGCTCGTTCGTCGAGTACGCCGGCGAGTTCATCGGCCCGTGGGCGGCCTTCGCCAGCGGCTGGATGTACTGGATCAACTGGGCCGCCACCGGCGTCGCCGAGCTGACCGCGATCGCCGCCTACATCCACTACTGGGCCCCCGCCTTCCCCCAGTGGCTCACGGCGCTGCTGGCGCTCGCCTTCGTCATGACGGTCAACCTGCTGTCGGTGCGCCTGTTCGGCGAGCTGGAGTTCTGGTTCGCCATGCTCAAGGTGGTGGCCATCACGGTGTTCCTGGTCGTCGGCCTGGTGCTGGTGGTGTTCGCGGTCGGCGAGGCGGGGCCGCACAACCTGGTCTCGCACGGCGGGTTCTTCCCGACCGGGTTCCCGCTGGTGCTGATGAGCCTGCAGTCGGTGGTGTTCGCGTACGCCTCGATCGAGCTGGTCGGCATCACGGCGGGCGAGACGGCCAGGCCGCACGAGATCATGCCCAAGGCCATCAACGGCGTGGTGTGGCGGATCGCGATCTTCTACGTGGGCTCGGTGGCGCTGCTGGCCATGGTCCTGCCGTGGACCGCCTACAGCGCGGGCACGTCGCCGTTCGTGACGGTCTTCTCCGGGCTGGGGGTCCCGTGGGCGGCCGACGCCATGAACCTCGTCGTGATCACCGCCGCGCTCTCCTCCTGCAACTCCGGCCTGTACGCCACCGGCCGCATCCTGCGCTCGATGGCCATGAAGCAGGAGGCGCCCCGCTTCGCCGGCGCGCTCAGCACCCGGCACGTGCCGATCGGCGGCATCCTGTTCACCGCGCTCATGTTCCTGGCGGGGGTGGCGCTGTTCTACTTCCTGCCGGAGCGGGCCTTCAACATCGCGACCGCCGTGGCGTCCCTGGGCGTGATCACGACGTGGGGCGTGCTGGTGCACTGCCAGACCCGGCTGCGCCGCTCGGGCCACCGCTCGGCCTTCCCGATGCCGGGCTCGCCCTACACCAACTGGCTCACGCTCGCGTTCCTGGCGCTGGTGGTGCTGCTGATGCCGTTCGCCGACGAGGACCAGCGGGTGGCGTTCTACCTGATCCCCCTGCTGGTCGTCGCCATCGCCGCGGGCTGGTGGACCGTGCGGCGCCGCCGCGCGTCCTGAGAGGCGCCGTCCCGGGAGCCGCCGTCCTGAGAGGCGCCGTCCTGAGAGGCGCCGTCCCGGAGCGCCCGCGGCGGCGGGGCCGCTGGGTAGTCTCGATGGCGCAGCAGAGGAGTCGCCGGGCAGGGAGGTCGCACTGGACGCTGCGAGACGGAGGATCGTCCGGACGGCGGCCGCGGCCGCGATCGGCGTCGCGCTGGCCGTGGCGTGCCTGCCTCTGGACCTCTACCCCAAGCTGGCCTGCGCCGTGCTGGACGCGGGCTGCCCCACCGGCGCCGCGCCGCGGGGCGAGTTACCGCGGATCACCAGGCTGACGGCCGTGCAGGTGGCGCAGAGCGGCACGTACGTGGCGCTCGGCGACTCCTACTCCTCGGGCGAGGGGGTGTGGGAGCTGAGCCAGGCGCCGGTCAACGACGGGGCCGGCCGCTGCCACCGTTCCGAGGGCTCGTACGTGCCGCTCGTCGCCCAGGCCTACCGGTTCGGCGGCGGCACCGCCTTCTACGCCTGCAGCGGCGCCACCACCCGCCAGCTCCTGTCGGGCCAGCACGGCCAGCCGCCCCAGATCACCCGCGTGAGCGCGGCGGCGAGCCTGGTGACGCTGAGCATCGGGGGCAACGACGCCGGTTTCTCCCGGGTGCTGACGGGCTGCATCGTCAAGATCCCGTGGTCGTCGGCCTGCGTCGACCAGGACGCCGCGGTCAACCGGCGCATCGAGGAGCTGCGTACGAGCATGCTCAAGGTGCTCAGGGAGGTGCGCGTGCGCGCGCCGGCCGCGCGCGTCATCGTGCTCGGCTACCCGCGCCCGTTCCCCGCGGACCCGGTGGAGAGCGTCGACAACCTGACCGTGGCCGACCAGCGCTGGCTGAACACCATGACGCGGCGGCTCAACGACACGGTGGGGGCGGTGGTGGCGGAGTTCGACCGGGCCATCGCGGCGTTCGGGGCGCCGGGCAGCGCGGAGTACGTGGACGCCTACGAGGCGTTCACCGGGCACGAGGTGGGCCGGCCGCGCCCGTTCCTGAACGGGCTGGCGCTCGACATGGACGAGCTGCGGGTCAACGCGCGCAGCTACCACCCGACGGGTGACGGCTACCGCCGCTTCGCCGGGCTCATCACCGGGCAGATCGCCGCCGGCCCCGGCCGGCCGATGAACAACGTCCTGGTCACCGACCCGAACGCTCCTCGGCAAGGTGCAGCCCCGCCTCGATGACGGCGTTCATGATGGCCGACAGCCGCGACTCGCCCAGCGCGGGCGCCCGTACGGCCATCCTGGCCACGACGTCGTGCTCCCTGCCCAGGTCGCGCCCGGCGAAGCCGCCGACGGGCTTGAGCCGCTGCACGGTGCCCGCCAGCTCGGCCCGGCGCTCCAGCAGCGTGGCCAGGGCGGCGTCCACCCGGTCGATCGCCTGCCTGCACTCGGGCAGCGTGCCGGGCGTCTCGTCGCGCAGCAGCGCGCCGACGACCGTCACGGCCTCCTCGGCGACCCGCCGCTCCGCCCCGGGTGACGTCTCCCCGCCGGTGCCGATGATCAGGCCGTCGGCGCCCGCCGCGACGGCGGCGGCCGACAGGCCGATGTCGCCCGAGACGTCCACCAGCGCGGGACGCCCCGACGCGGCCCGCGCGGCGCGTACGAGCGCCAGGTCGGGTCGGCGGCCACCCTCGCAGAGGATCACCCGCCCGTCGCCCTCGCCCGCGCAGTAGGCGGCCAGCCCCAGCCACTCCTCCATGGAGGCCGTGGCCCGCCGCTCCACGACGACCGGCAGCCCGAGCCCGGCCGCGGCGCGCACGAGGGGGATGTCACGCGTCCACGACGCCCCCACCACCACGGCCGCCGCGTGCTCGGCGATGGCGGGCAGATCGGCCGCCGTGGCCGGCTCCGCGAGCGTGACACCCGCCCGCAGCGCCGCGTGCGGGTCCGCGGGCACGGCACCCGGGCGCGACGCCGCGTGCGGGTCCCCCGGCGCGGCACCCGGGCGCGACGCCCGTGCGTCCGTGCGCAGGCTCAGCCGGTCGCCGATCACCACGGCGGGCCCCGCGCCCACGAGAAGGCCGCCCACGGCGACGCCGTGCCGTTCCAAGGCCGATGACATCCCGACTCCTCACTCGGCCGGCCTGCGGAGCCGGCGGAAAACGAAAAAGGCAGAGACGGTTGTCTCTGCCTCGTGCCGGCTCCAGGTGGTCGCTAGCTGACGACCGGCTCTCCCGGAGCCGGCTCGGTAAACGCGTAGCGACGACAAGTCATATCTGAACCCTACACCCCTGCCTCCACCTGCTGGGCGGCGCTTCTCACATGACGGACTGGCCTTCGGGCGAGTCGCCGTTGATCCCTGCCCATGAGAGTATTTCTTGGCCTAGAGGAGGGTTTGAGGCCGTTGATGTCGGATCGCAAGCAGGACGGACGCCGCATCGCCGGCCGCTACCAGCTGCAGGAACCCATCGGCAGGGGCGGGATGGGCATCGTCTGGCGCGCCTACGACGAGCTCCTGGATCGCACGGTCGCGGTCAAGGAGGTCAGGTACGCCGCCGCCCTGGGCGAGGAGGTGCAGCTGCTGAACCGGCGCACGATGCGCGAGGCGAGGGCGGCGGCGAGGTTCGAGCATCCCAACGTGATCGTCGTGCACGACGTGATCGAGGAGGATGAACGTCCCTGGATCGTCATGCAGCTCGTCCCGTCGCGCTCGCTGGGCGCCGTGATCAAGCAGGACGGGCCGCTGCCGCCCAAGCGGGTGGCCGAGATCGGCCTGGCCGTGCTGGACGCGCTGCACCGCGCCCATGAGGCGGGCGTGCTGCACCGCGACGTCAAGCCCGAGAACGTGCTCCTGGCCGACGACGGCCGCGTCGTGCTCACCGACTTCGGCATCGCCACGCTGGAGACCGAGACGCAGCTCACCGTGACCGGCCTCGCGGGCACGCCGGCGTTCATCGCGCCCGAGCGGCTCAAGGGCCTGCCCGCGCGGCGCGAGTCCGACCTGTGGTCGCTGGGCGCCACGCTCTACACGGCGGTGGAGGGCCGCTCCCCGCACGAGCGCGGGATGGCGCTGGCCACCATGCACGCCGTGCTCACCGACGAGCCCGACCCCGCCACGCACGCGGGCCCGCTCTCGGACGTGATCAGCGGGCTGCTGGTCAAGGAGCCGGTGCAGCGGCTGACGTACGAGGAGACGCAGCGCATGCTGCGCCGGGCCCTGCGCGCCATGATCGCCGCCGAGCCGGACAGCGGCTCCACCGGGCCGTCGAACCCGCCGCTCACCAAGCAGTTCCCCGCCGCGCAGGAGCTGCAGGTGCCGGCCCCGGCCGAGCAGAAGCGCCCCGCCGCGCCGCCGGCCAGGCCGAAGCGCCCCGCCAAGGCCAGGCGCCCGTACGAGCCCGTCGAGGACGACACTCCGACCGACCCGAACCTCCTGGCCGACCGCGCCTCCCAGGAGGCCATGCCCGAGACCGGCGCGCGCATCACGCAGACGCCGACCGCCGAGCCGCCGCGGCCGCCCGCCGAGTCCACGATGGACGCGGCCAGGCCCGACCCGCAGCGCAAGCCCACGATCGTCATCGCGGCGGCCATCGCGGTGCTGCTGGTGGCGGCCGTGGGCGGCTACCTCGGCCTGAACTCGGCTCCCGACGACGAGACCAGGCAGCACGCCGGCGCGCGTGCGGCGGCCGTCACGACGAGCCCGTCACAGGCGTCGCCGAGCACGCCCGCCTCGCAGCCGCCCTCGCCCTCGCCGACGGTCTCGTCCTCCCCCTCGGCGTCCCCGAGTGCCTCGCCCACCTCGGCCCCCGAGGAGACCAAGGAGGCCGAGAAGGACCCGCTGCCGTCCGGGTGGAAGTACTACACGGACAAGAAGCTCGGCTTCAAGATCGGCCTGCCCAAGGGCTGGGACGAGTGGGTCCGCAGCGGCAGGGGCGTCGAGTTCAAGGGACCCGGCGGGGCGTCCAACGCGCACGTGCGCGTCGAGGAGATGCCCAAGCTGGGCAAGGACCCGCTGAAGGGCTGGAAGAAGCTGGAGCCCAGCCTCAAGGACCGGTACGGCGGCTACAAGAAGATCGGCATCGAGAAGGCCGACTACCGCGAGGCCGCCGCCGACTGGGACTTCTACTGGCCCACCAACACCGGCAAGAGCCGCATCCGCTACCGGGGGTTCGTCGCGGAGAACGGGAAGTCGTACGCCATCTACTGGCACACGCTGAGCAGCCACTGGAAGAAGGACTACGACTTCTTCGAAGGGTTCTGCGCGACGTTCGTGCCTCCCAAGTAGGTAGGCTCGCGGCGTGCACGTCAGCAACCGCTATCGCCTCATCGAACCGCTCGGCGAGGGCGGGATGGGCGTCGTCTGGCGGGCCCACGACGAGCTGCTCGACCGTACGGTCGCGATCAAGGAGGTCCGCTACACGGGCGTCGGCGACGCCAAGCGGGCCGAGCTCAACCGCAGGACCATCAGGGAGGCCCGGGCGGCCGGCCGCCTCGACCACCCTTCGGTGGTCGTCATCCACGACGTCGTGGAGGAGGACGGCCGGCCGTGGATCGTGATGCAGCTCGTCCGCTCGCGCTCCCTGGCGCAGGTGGTCGGCGAGAGCGGGCCGCTGCGGCCGGCGCAGGTCGCGGTGATCGGCGGCCGGGTGCTCGACGCGCTGCGGGCCGCGCACGCCACCGGGGTGCTGCACCGTGACGTCAAGCCCGAGAACGTGCTGCTGGCCGACGACGGCCGCGTCGTGCTCACCGACTTCGGCATCGCCTCCATGGAGACCGAGGCGGGGCTGACGGCCACGGGCGGGCTGGTGGGCACGCCCGCGTACATGCCGCCGGAGCGGCTGAACGGCGATCCCGCGCGCCCCGAGTCCGACCTGTGGTCGCTGGGGGCCACCCTGTACGCGGCGGTCGAGGGCCGGCCGCCGTTCAAGCGCGACTCGTGGGCGGCGACGGTGGCGGCGGTGCTGCGCGACGAGCCGGAGCCGCCGATGCGGGCCGGGGTGCTGGAGCCGGTCATCATGGGGCTGCTGCGCCGCGACCCGGGCGCGCGGCTGCCCGCCGCGCAGGCCGCCAGGCTCCTGTACGAGGCCGCCTCCGCCCCGCCGTCCGGCACGCCCGCCGCCCCCGCCCCGTACCCGGGCGCCCCCACACCGCATCCTGGCGCCCCCGCCGCACATCATGGCGGCGCCGCCCCGCAGCCGGGCGTCCCCGCTCCGCATCCTGGCGTCTTCACACCTCAGCCTGGCGCGCCTGACGCGGCGCCGCCCTGGCAGCCGGGGGCGGGCACCGGTCAGCGCGAGACCGGCTGGCAGACGGCCGGCACCGGCCCGCACCCCAGCCCCTCGCACACGAGCCCCTCGCACACGACGGCGCCCGGGCAGCGGCGCGGGCCCGCCCGCGCCCGCCGCAAGGCGTTGTGGATCGGCCTGCCCGCGGCGCTGGCGACCGTGGCGGTGCTGGGCACGGGCGGCGTCCTGCTGTCCGACCGCTGGACGGCCGCCTCCCCCACCGCGTCTCCCAGCACGTCCCCCACCGCGTCTCCCAGCACGTCTCCCAGCACGTCTCCCAGCACATCTCCCAGCACGGGGACCACCACGGGCCCGGCCGAGGGCAGCCCGTCCCCCACGACCGCCGAGCCCACACCAGAGCCCACACCACGGCCCACCCGCACTGCGGTCCCGGCGGGGTGGCGGTCCTACCGGAGCGCGATCGGCCGCTTCCAGATCGCCATGCCCGACCGGTGGCGCCCGGCGAAGAACCCGGCCCGGGACAGCATCTCCATCAAGGGCCCCGGCAGCTCCGGCACCCTGATCGTGGAGTGGACCGTCCCCGACATCCCGTGGGACGACCCGGTGCGGCACTGGCTCGGCCTGGAGAAGGAGATCCGGGCCAAGGGCGAGTTCCAGCGGTACAAGCGGATCGGCATCACCCCGCTCGACTACCTGGGCGTGAAGGCCGCCGACTGGGAGTTCACCCGCGTGCGCGGCGGCCGGACCATCCACGTGATCAACCGCGGCTTCCACACCGAGGACGGCCGCCCGTACGCCCTGTACTGGGAGACCCCGAGCTCCAGCTGGGCCACGGACCTGCACTACTTCGAGACGTTCGCCAGGACGTTCAGGCCGCTGTGAAGGAGCAGGCCCGATTCTGGCGGCACCCGGCGGTGCCGGAGACGGACCTGCTCAAGGCCCGTTACGTCACCCACCGCTTCTCCAGGCACGCGCACGACGGCTACGCGATCGGCCTGATCGTGGCGGGCGTGGAGGAGTTCGACTACCGGGGCACGCTGCACCGGGCGGGCGCGGGCGAGCTGGTCCTGGTGAACCCCGACTCCGTGCACACGGGCCAGGCGGGCGTGCCGGGCGGGTGGGCGTACCGGATGCTCTATCCCTCGATCGACGCGCTGAGCGGCATCGCGGCAGAGCTGGGGGCGCCCCGCGGCACGCCGCACTTCCCGCGGCAGGTGGTGCGCGACGACCAGGTGGCGGCGCTGCTGGCGCGAGCGCACGAGGCGGCCGAGCGGGGTGACGCGCTGGCGGCCTCGACGCTGAGCCGCACGCTGTTCGCCCGGCTGGTGGCCCGCCACACCACGCCCAGGCCGGTCACGGTGCTGCCGGCGGAGGGCAGGCGGGCGGTGCGGATGGCGCTCGAGCTGCTGCACGAGAGCCTCGTGGACCCGCCGACGCTGGAGGACCTGGCCGGGGCGGTGGGGGCGCGGCCGTTCGCGCTGCTGCGGGCGTTCAAGGCGGCGACGGGGCTGCCGCCGCACGCGTACCTGACCTCGCTGCGCGTGCGCCAGGCGCGCCACCTGCTGCAGTCGGGCGTGCGGCCGGCGCAGGTGGCCGCCGAGGTGGGCTTCACCGACCAGGCGCATCTGAACCGTCACTTCAAGCGCGTCGTGGGTGTTCCGCCCGCCGCCTATCAGCGCGCTGCAGGAACGTACAAGACGGGCGATTCACCCAACGCCTAACCTCGGGCGGCATGGAAGAGACGACCTCCCGTTCCGCCGCCGTGCGGGACGGTCTCGGCGTGGGACTGGCCGTGGGGCTGTCCGGGATCGCCTTCGGCGCCGCGGCGGTCACCGCGGGCCTGTCCGTGCCGCAGGCGTGCGTGCTGAGCCTGCTGGCGTTCACGGGCGCCTCGCAGTTCGCGCTGACCGGCGCGGTCGCCGCGGGCGGCGACCTGGTGGCCGCCACGCTCGGCGCGCTGCTGCTCGGCGGCCGCAACACGCTCTACGGCCTGCGCCTGGCCAACCTCCTGCGGGTACGCGGCCCGCGCCGGCTGCTGGCCGCCCACGGCGTCATCGACGAGACCACCGCCGTCACCATGGCCCAGCCGGACCCCCGGGCCGCGCGCACGGGCTTCGTCACCACGTTCGCCAGCCTGTACATCGCCTGGAACCTCAGCACGCTGGCCGGCGCGTACGGCACCTCGTTCCTGGGCGACCCCGCCGTGCTGGGGCTGGACGTGGTGGGCCCGGTGGCGTTCCTGGCCATCCTGTGGCCGCGGCTGGCCGAGAGCGCCGAGCTGCGCTGGCTGGCCGCCGGGGCGGCGGCGATCGCCCTGTGCGCCACCCCGTTCCTGCCTGCCGGCGTGCCGGTGCTGCTGTCGGCGGCCGTGGTGCTGGTGGTGGTGCTGCGATGACGCTGTGGTGGGCGATCGCCGCGGTCTGCCTGGGCTGTTACGCGCTGAAGCTGGCGGGCCTGGCCGCGCCCCGGCGGGTGCTGGACCATCCGCGGGTGCGCAGGTTCGCGGAGCTGGTGCCGGTGGCGCTGCTGGCGGCGCTGGTCGCGGTGCAGACGTTCACGGCGGAAGGCGGGCTGAGCTTCGATCCGGCCCGTACGGCGGGGCTGGGGGCGGCGGTGGTGGCGCTGCTGCTGCGGGCGCCGTTCCTCGTCGTGCTGGCGTCGGCGGCCGTCGTCACCGCGCTTGCCCGGATGCTTCTGGGGTAGTCGCCGTGCATGTCCGATTCAGCTGGCTTGGTGGTCGGTGGGCGTTACCGGCTGCTCAAAACCATCGGCAAGGGCGGCATGGGCATGGTGTGGCACGCCCACGACGAGGTGCTCGGCCGGGACGTGGCCGTCAAGGAGGTGCTGCCGCCGCCGAACATGTCCGGCCCCGAGCGTGACGAGTTCGCCGTGCGCACCTTCCGCGAGGCCCGGGCCGCGGGCCGGGTGGCGCACCCCGGCGTGGCCACCGTCTACGACGTGCTGGAGGAGCGCGGTCACCCCTGGATCGTCATGCAGCTCGTGCCTTCGCGCACGCTGGGCGCCCTGATCCGCGAGGACGGGCCCATGCCGCCGGCCGAGGTCGCCCGCGTCGGCGTACAGCTCCTGGAGGCGCTGCGCGCGGCGCACGCGGCCGGCGTGCTGCACCGCGACGTCAAGCCCGACAACGTGCTGCTGGCGGAGGACGGCCGCGCGGTGCTGACCGACTTCGGCATCGCCACCACGGAGGACGAGGCGCCCGTCACCAGGACGGGCATCCTGGTCGGCACCCCCGCCTTCATGGCGCCGGAACGCGCGGCGGGCGGCCAGGCCAGGCCCGCCTCGGACATGTGGTCGCTGGGCGTGACGCTGTACATGGCCGTGGAGGGCCACTCCCCTTTCCAGCGGGACAACGCCCTGGCCACGCTGGGGGCCGTCATGCACGCCGAGCCCCGCCCGCTGACCAGCGCGGGCGCGCTCGCCCCGGTGCTGCACGGGCTGCTGCGCAAGGACCCGGCCGAGCGCATGTCGCTGGACGAGGCGGAGCGGCGGCTGGCGGCCATCCTGACGGGCGCCGCCCCCGAGCGGACCGGCCCCGTCACCGTGCCGTCAGGGCCGCGGCCGTGGCGTTCGAAGCGGCGGCTGCTGCCGCTGGCCGCGATCGCCGGGGGCGCGCTGCTCGTCGGGCTGGTCACCGGCGGCGCGGCCTGGTGGTCGCAGCGCCCGGGCGAGGCGATCTCCCCCAGCCCCGCGCCCGCCGTGGTGACCACCGAGGCGACGACCGTGTACGAATCCCCCACACCGGAGCTGAAGACCACCCGGCCCGAGAGCAGCCCGGCCCCGCAGGGCGTCCAGCCCCAGGGCACCACGACGCCGCCGCCGCGCAGCACCCCGCCGCCGACCCGGGAACAGCCGCGCAGCCCGTCGCCCAGCGCGAGCAAGAAGAGCCCCACCAAGGAGCCGAAGCCGGCCAAGAGCAAGGAGGACGAGAGCCCCGGCCGGGTCGAGGGCTCGCAGACCGGCCAGGCGGCCGACGACGGCGAGGAGCCGGAGGAGGAGGACTCCTGAGCGGCGGGCTCAGGACTCCGCGCGGACGAGGTCCAGCGCCTTCTGCAGGTCCTGCGGATAGTCGGTGCTGAACGACATCCACTCCCCGGACGTGGGGTGCTCGAACCCGAGCGCCACCGCGTGCAGCCACTGCCGGGTGACCCCCAGCCGCGCCGCGAGCGTCGGATCGGCGCCGTACAGCAGGTCTCCGACACACGGATGGCGCAGCGCCGACATGTGCACCCTGATCTGGTGGGTGCGCCCGGTCTCCAGCTTGATGTCCAGCAGCGACGCGGCCCTGAACGCCTCGACCGTGTCGTAGTGCGTGACGGACGGCTTGCCCCCGGCCACCACCGCGAACCGGCCGTCGCCCGCCGGGTGCCTGTCGATCGGCGCGTCGACCGTGCCCCTGAACGGGTCGGGATGCCCCTGGACCAGCGCGTGGTAGCGCTTGTCGACCGTGCGCTCCTTGAAGGCCCGCTTGAGCCGCGAGTAGGCGTGCTCGCTCTTGGCCACCACCATCGCGCCCGTGGTGTTGGCGTCGAGCCGGTGCACGATGCCCTGGCGCTCGGCGGCGCCGCTGGTCGCGATCGTGTGCCCGGCGCCGAGCAGCCCGCCGATGACGGTCGGGCCGGTCCAGCCGACGGTCGGGTGGGCCGCCACCCCGATGGGCTTGTTGACCACGATGAGGTCGTCGTCCTCGTACACGATGGCCATGCCCGGCACCGGCTCGGCCACCGGCATGGGGGTGGTCACCGGCGGCGGCAGCGTCACGTCCAGCCACGCGCCCGCGTGCACCCGGTCCGACTTGGCGGGCTGGCGGCCGTCCACGAGCACCTCGCCGGCCGTGATCAGCTCGGCCGCGCGGGTGCGGGAGAAGCCGAACAGCCGCGAGAGCGCCGCGTCGAGCCGCTCGCCCTCCAGCCCGTCGGGAACGGGCAGGCTGCGCTGCTCAGTCATCCTTGGCCACCTCCCTGGAGCCGTCGATCTGCACGTTGCGCCAGGCCAGGATCACGGCCAGGATGCCGCCGCAGACGATCGCCGAGTCGGCGATGTTGAACACCGGGAAGTAGTCGATGACGGGGAAGTTGCCCGGCAGCACCTCGATGAAGTCGACGACGTGCCCCTGGAGCTGCGAGGAGCGGCCGATCCCCGACGGGTAGCGCAGCAGCCGGTCGGTGAGGTTGCCGGTCGCGCCGCCCAGCAGCAGGCCGAGCGTGACGGCCCAGGAGCGGCTGCCGAGCTTGCGCGCCGTACGCACGATCGCCACGACCACGCCGGCCGCGATGAGGGTGAAGACGAACGTCATCCCCGTGCCGATGCTGAACGCGGCGCCCGAGTTGAAGATCACCCGGAACTGCAGCACCCCCGGGATGACGACCAGCGGCGGCTCGCCCTCGAGCGTGCGCAGCACCACCGTCTTGGTGGCGAGGTCGGCGGCGTAGATCAGGGCCGCCAGCGTCACGAGGACGGCGAAGAGGCGCCGGCGGGGCCTGCCCGCAGCGCCTCCCGAGCCTGCGTCGGAGCCGGTTACCGGCGCTCCTCCTTCTGCTTGCAGGTCACGCACAGCGTCGCCCTCGGGAACGCCTGGAGGCGTTCCTTGCCGATCGGCTTGTGGCACGATTCGCACACTCCATAGGTCCCTGCGTCGATCCTGGCGATCGCACGTTCGTTCTGCGCGACCAGATCGCGCGCATTCAGGGTAAGGGCGATCTCGCGTTCGCGCTCGTACGTCTTGGCGCCGGCGTCCGCCTGGTCGTCGCCCGCGCCCTGGGTGACGTCTCCCGAGGCTATCTCCGACTCGTGACGGAGGATGTCCGCCTCGAGCTCGTCGATCTCCTCCTGGAGCCTGCCGCGTACCTCGGCCAGCTCCTCATCCGACCACGTCGAGGGTGTAGCGGTCTGCGTGACTGCCGCCATGGCTGCCTCCATTGCTGATCAAGGCCGTGAATGGTGCGGGCAGCTTAGGATCCAGATAACGGAACGGCAAACGACCCGCCGGACGGTTTACCTCCCCCGTACTATCCCGCCTCGCGCATTCAACTCCTCCCCGCAGGCGTCCATTCCCACATCTTTGCGCCGTTTACGACTGGCGTACCGGCAGCGGGGGCGCCGCCACCAGGAAAACAAGGAAGCCTTCGCCCCCACTCTGCGTTATGGTTTGAGTCTGCAAGGCGTCGATGGGGCCCGACTGTGAGGGATATCACCCCGGAGCCGCCGGAAGAACGGCTCTCGCGAGCTCACTAGAACCGGCAGCAGGCCAAAAGAAGAGGGCCCCGCCCGAGGCGGGGTCAAGAAGGGTGGTACCGCGGAGCCGCCAGGCTTCGTCCCTTCACGCGTCCAGCCATACCGGCCGATCAAGCGTGGAGGTCACGCCCGAGATGTCTTCCCCATCATTCCGCTCTCTTCCCGCGCAGGTCGACCTGCCCGCGCTCGAGCGCGAGGTCCTCGACCGCTGGCGGGACGGGAAGATCTTCGAGCGCTCCGTGGAGCAGAACGCGGGCAACCCGGCGTGGGTCTTCTACGAGGGGCCGCCCACCGCCAACGGCCTGCCCGGCGTGCACCACGTCGAGGCGCGCGTGTTCAAGGACCTGTTCCCCCGCTACAAGTCGATGCGCGGCTTCAGCGTGCCGCGCAAGGCGGGCTGGGACTGCCACGGCCTGCCGGTCGAGGTGAGCGTCGAGCGCGAGCTGGGCCTGTCCGGCAAACGCGACATCGAGACGTACGGCATCGCCGAGTTCAACGCCAAGTGCCGCGAGTCGGTGCTGCGGCACGTCGACGCGTTCGAGCAGATGACCGAGCGGATGGGCTACTGGATCGACCTGTCCCAGGCCTACCGCACCATGGACCCGTCCTACGTCGAGTCCGTGTGGTGGTCGCTGAAGGTCATCTTCGACAAGGGGCTGCTGTTCCGCGACTTCCGGATCACGCCCTACTGCCCGCGCTGCGGCACCGGCCTGTCCGACCACGAGCTGGGCCAGCCCGGCGCGTACGAGACGGTCTCCAGCCCCTCGGTCTACGTCCGCATGCCCGTGACCTCCGGCCCCCTGGCCGAGCTGGGCGCCGCGCTGCTCATCTGGACGACCACGCCCTGGACTCTCGTCTCCAACACGGCCGTCGCCGTGCACCCCGACGTCACCTACGTCGCGGCCCGCACCGCCGGCGGCGAGGTGCTGGTCGTGGCCGAGCCCCTGCTGTCGGTGCTCGGCGAGGGCGCCACCGAGGTGGCCCGCCTCACCGGCCGCGAGCTGGAGCACACCAGCTACAACCGCCCGTTCGACCTGGTCGACATCCCGGGCGCGCACTACGTCGTGCTCGGCGACTACGTCACGGTCGAGGACGGCACCGGCCTGGTCCATCAGGCGCCCGCCTTCGGCGCCGACGACATGGCCGTGATCAGGAAGTACGAGATGCCGGTCGTCAACCCGATCGGCCCCGACGGCCGCTTCCTCGACGACGTGCCCATGGTCGGCGGCAGGTTCTTCAAGGACGCCGACGAGGAGCTGACCGAGGACCTTCGGGCGCGCGGCCTGCTCTACCGCGGCGGCCACTTCGAGCACAGCTACCCGCACTGCTGGCGCTGCCACACGGCGCTGCTCTACTACGCCCTGCCCTCCTGGTACATCCGCACCACCGCGGTCAAGGACCGGATGCTGGCGGAGAACGCGAACACCAACTGGTACCCCGACACGATCAAGTGGGGCCGGTTCGGCGAGTGGCTGCGCAACAACGTCGACTGGTCGCTGTCGCGCTCGCGCTACTGGGGCACGCCGCTGCCGCTGTGGGTGTGCTCGCAGGACGAGTCGCACGTGACGTGCGTCGGGTCGATGGAGGAGCTCGGCGCGCTGTCCGGCCAGGACGTCTCGGCCCTCGACCCGCACCGCCCGTTCGTCGACGACGTCACCTTCGACTGCCCGTCGTGCGGCGCCCTGGCCACGCGCGTGCCCGACGTCATCGACGCCTGGTACGACTCGGGCTCCATGCCGTTCGCCCAGTGGGGCGAGCGCGGCAAGCCCGAGGGCGTCTACCCGGCGCAGTTCATCTGCGAGGCCACCGACCAGACGCGCGGCTGGTTCTACTCGATGATGGCCGTCGGCACGCTCGTCTTCGGCCAGTCCTCCTACGAGAACGTGCTCTGCCTCGGCCTCATCCTGGCCGAGGACGGCCGCAAGATGAGCAAGCACCTGGGCAACATCCTCGAGCCGATCCCGCTGATGGACCAGCACGGGGCCGACGCGCTGCGCTGGTTCATGGCCTGCGCGGGCTCGCCGTGGGCGGCGCGCCGGGTGGGTCACGGCACGCTGGAGGAGATCGTCCGCAAGGTCCTGCTGACCCTGTGGAACACCTCGTCGTTCTTCACCCTCTACGCCAACGCCGAGTCCTGGTCGCCGGCCATGCTCGCCGAGGCCACCCCGGCCGCGCAGCGCCCGCTGCTCGACCGGTGGGCGCTGGCCGAGCTGCACCGCACGGTGGCCGAGGTCACGGCGGCGCTCGACGAGTACGACACCCAGCGCGCCGGCCGCCGCCTGGCCGACTTCCTCGACGACCTGTCCAACTGGTACGTGCGCCGCTCGCGCCGCCGCTTCTGGCAGGGCTCGCAGGACGCGTTCGCGACCCTGTACGAGTGCCTGGAGACGGTGCTGCGGCTGATGGCGCCCGTCACGCCGTTCGTCACCGACTACCTGTGGGACGTCCTGCGCCCGGCCGACGCGCCCTCCTCGATCCACCTGGCCCCCTGGCCCGAGGTGCGCGAGGACCTGCTGAACCCGGCGCTGTCGGACCAGATGGTGCTCGTGCGGCGCCTGGTGGAGCTGGGCCGCTCGGCCCGCGCCTCCTCGGGCGTCAAGACGCGCCAGCCGCTGCGGCGGGCCCTGGTGGGCGCGCACGGCTGGCCGTCGCTGCCCGGCGAGCTGCGCGGCCTGGTGGCCGACGAGCTGAACGTCCAGACGCTGGAGGACATGTCCGGCTTCAGCGCCGACCTCGTGTCCTACACGGTCAAGCCCAACTTCCGGGCCCTGGGCAAGCGCTTCGGCTCGCAGACCAAGCTCGTGGCCGCCGCCGTGGCCGCCGCCGACGCCACCCGCGTCGCCAGGGCCCTGCGCTCGGGCGCCACGGTCATGGTGGAGGCGGACGAGCTCGGCGAGATCATGCTCGGCCCCGACGAGGTGATCGTCAACGAGCAGCCCCGCTCCGGCTGGGCGGTCGAGACGGGCGCCATCGGCACCGGCACGGGCGAGACCGTGGCTCTCGACCTGGAGCTGACCGACGAGCTGCGCCGCGCCGGCCTCCTGCGCGAGGTCATCCGCCTGGTGCAGGAGGCCCGCAAGTCGACCGGCCTGTCGATCACCGACCGGATCGAGCTGTGGTGGGCCGCCACGTCCGACGACCTCGCCGCGGCGCTGCGCGCGGAGGGTCGCGTGGTCGGCGAGGAGGTCCTGGCTACCGCCATCACGGAGGGCTCCGCCGCGGACCTGCCGTCCCACACGGACGCCGACCTCGGCCTCACCTTCCAGCTCCGCCGCGCCTGACGCGTTCATGAGGGGCGGCACCCGGGCCGGGTGCCGCCCCACGTGCTCAGGGCCCGTCCCAGGGCGCGACGTCCTCGGCGTCGCGGATCCCGCGCAGCGCCGCGTACACGGGCAGCGGTGACAGCAGGATGACGACGGCGGCCGCCCAGAGCGCCTGCCGCGGCCCCGCCGCCTCCCCGATCACCCCGCCGAGCAGGGCGCCCAGGGGGAACAGGCCCATCATGAGGAAGCGCATGGTGGCGTTGACCCGGCCGAGCATGCGCTCGGGGCACAGGCGCTGGCGCAGGCTGACGTTCGTGACGGCGTACACGATCTGGCCGAGCTCGCCCGCCGCCGTGCCGGCCACCAGCAGCGCCACCGCCCAGCCCGGCTGCGCCAGGGGGCCGAGCAGCCCGACGGGGCCCGTGACGGCCAGGGACAGCCAGATGACGCGGGCCGAGCCCACACGGCGGGCCAGGCGCGGCGTGAGGGCCGCGCCGGCCAGGGCGGCGAGCGAGCCGGCCGCGAGCACCAGCCCGATCGCGCCGGGTGCGAGGCCGAGCGTGCGGACCATGAAGACGAAGCTCGCCGCCGAGGCGATCGCGAACGAGAAGTTGCCGGCGGCGCTGGTGATCGCCGTCGCACGCAGGACCCTGGTCCTGGCGACGAACGCCAGCCCCTCCCCGACCTCCGCGACGAGGCTGCCCTGCCGGGGCCGCGGGGGCGGCTCGGGAGCCCTGATGGCCAGCAGCGACGCGGCCGAGACGGCGAACGTGACGGCCTGGGCGAGCACGACGTTCGCGGCGCCGAGCACGGTGACGGCCCAGCCTCCGGCGCCGGGCCCGGCCACCTGGCCGCAGGCGCGGACGGTCTCCATCGCCGCGTTGCCGTGGAGCAGGCCGGCCCGGCCGACCACGGACGGCAGGTAGCTCTGGTAGCCGACGTCGAAGAAGACCCTGGCCACGCCGGCCAGCAACGAGACGATCATGAGCTGCGCGATGGTCAGCGTCCCGAGGAACGCGGCGAGCGGGATCGTGGCCAGCAGCGCCGCGCGGGCCGCATCGGCGGCGACGAGCAGGGGGCGGCGGCGCCGGCGGTCGATCCACGCGCCGGCGGGCAGGCCGATCAGCGCGAACGCGACCGTCCCCGAGGCGGTGACGAGGCCGAGCTGCAGGGGTGAGGCGTCGAGGGTCACGACGGCGAGCAGCGGAATCGCCACGCCGCTGACCTGGGTGCCCAGCTGGGTGGTGGTCTGGCCGAGCAGGAGCAGCCGGAAGTCGCGCCGGTGGAACGGCGAACGGCTGGACATCTGGGAGCCTCCAGGGAGTGCGGTGGGTGGCCAAGCCCCACCCGCAGCTCCGGAAGCGTCGCCAGGGGTGGGGCACGTTACCGGCCCCCACCCCTCCCGTCAACCAGCGCACCCCACACCCCTGATCACCCGGCCCACCGGCACCGCTGATCAGGCCTACCCGACCTCGCGCCCAAGGCCACCGGCCGGCCGCCCCGGCGTCGGGGCGCGTTGGCAGGCAGAAGCCCGCCCCGTCTCGGGCCGCGCATGCCAGCGCGGCTCCCCGCTTCATGCGGGAGGCCGTGGACAGGGATCGTGATCAGCAGGCGGCGCTCAGCCGAGCCGGTCGCGTCCAGCGCTCAGCCGGCCCCTCCGCGCTCGGCACTGGACCGACCGTTGCGCGACCGGCGCACAAGCGACCGTTGCGCGACCGGCGCTCAGCCGACCGTCTCGCGGTCGTGCTGGCACACCGAGCAGCTCGTCAGCCCGGCAGCCTCGGCCGCGGCCAGCGTCATCGTCTCCACGCCGGTCTCACCCGCGCCCCGGATCAACGGGCAGGCGGTGCTGTGGTAGCGGCGGGTGCCGACGATGACCTTCACCGTGCCCGGCCGCTCGCCCTTGCCGCCGCCGGTGCCTCCCTTGCCGGGCTCGTCGCCCTTACCGGCCGCGCCGCCCGTGGGGCTCTCCGCGCTGTGCGGCGGCTCCCCCTTGGCGACCCCGGACTTGGGCGCAGGCGGCCGCTCGGATGTGGTCTTCCCGGGGACGGCGGCGGGCTTGGCGGCCGAGGGCTTGGCCGGAGCACCCGGAGGCAGCGGCCCCTTGGGCTTGGCCGTCGACTCGGCCGAGGATGCGGGCCGCTCGTGCAGGATCGCGGTCTCCCCGGACGACGGCGACTCCTCACCAGCCCCGGACGGACGCTTGGCGCCACCACCCGTCGGCTCGACAGGCATCCCGGACGCGGTCACCCGCGGCTGCGGCGCCGTCGCGGGCCCCGACACGTCATCGTCCTCGACACGCCTGCCCGCCGGCCCGCCCTTACCGGCGGCCGTCTGAGGCTCACCGCTGGGAGTCTGAGGCTTGCCACCCGAGGTCTGAGGCTTGCCACCGGCCGTCGGGCTCTTCGCGCCCTCGGCCGGAGCCTTCGCGCCGGCCGCTGGAGTCTTCGCGCCGGCGCTCTCCGGCTTGGCATCGGGCGTCTGCGGCTTGCCACCCGCCTGCCCCGCACCGGCACCGGGCCGCTCGGACGTGCCGTTGGCCTGCCCGGGCCTGCTCTCGGCCTTCGCACCCGGCTGCCCGGGCCTGGCTCCGGACGCCGAACCGGCCTGCCCCGGCCTCGCGCCGGCCTGCCCGGGCCTCGGGTCGGAGGTCGAACCGGCCTGCCCCGGCCTCGCGCCGGCCTCCCCGGACCTCACACCCGGCGTCGTGCCGGACTGCGCGGGCCTGCTCTCGGGCTTGGCACCCGGCTGCCCGACCGCGGGCTTCGTGCCCGGCTGCCCGGCCACGGGCTTGGCGCCCGGCCCGCCCGGCTGCTCGGGACTGCGGGTGGTGGCGGCGGGCCGCTGGGGCTTGCCCACCGGCCGGGGGTTGCCCGGCGACGTCTCCGTCTCGTCGGAGGAGGAGGAAGAGGAAGAGGAAGAAGGCTCGTCCGGGCCCGGACCGGGCTCACCGGAGGAGGAGCCGGCCTGGCGCGCGAAGGGCGGCGGCCGGAAGTAGGAAGTCTGTGCGTCGTCCGCCTGCTCGTCATCCGAGCCGGGCTCGGGGGCGGCGGACGGAGAGGTGGCCTTGGCCTGGCCCGCGGGGGCGGCGGAGGGGCGGCCGAACCACCCGGTGGCGCCTTCCTCCTCGTGGGAGGCGGCAGGCTCCGGGCTGGGGGTGGAAGCCTTCGTGTCGGGCTTCGGCGGGGCGACCGGCGGACGTACGTCGCGGGTCTCCGCGGAGGTCTCGGCCCGGCTCGCCGTGGGAACGTCGGCGGCGGGGCCGGGGGTGACGGCGGGCTCGGGGTCGGCGGCAGGCGGTAGCTGCCGCCCGCCGAGCGCTGCGTCCGGAAGGCACGCCGTGCAGGGCGTGAAGCCCTCCTCGCGCGCCTCTTCGTGGGTGAGCTCCTCGTGATCCCGGCCGATCAGCTGCCTGCAGCCCGGCACGTGGTAGCGCTTGCGCCCGGGGATCACCAGCACGATCGCATCCGGCGAGATGCCGGTCGGCGCGGGCCTGCGCGGGACGGGGCCCGGTGCGGTCGCCGTACGCTGCGGCGCGTGGGGATGCGCCTGCGGAGGCTGCCGCGGCTGCGGGTGCTGCGGGTGAACCATCGGAGCGGTCTGGTTGTACGGCGGCGCGGACGGCATGAGCCCCTTCGGGGGGGTGGCCGGCGCAGCGGCCTGCCCACCTCCGGGAAAAAGCTCGTTCCGCCGCAGGAACGCCCCGATCACCAGGAACAGCGCGGACAGCACGCTGACCACGATGGACCACATGATCAGGAACGGCTTCGCCAGTACGAAGCCCGCGATCAGCAGAACCACTGCCGCGAGCACCAAACCAGCACTGATAAGGATCACAGGGGGCTCTTTCGAGTGTCAGGTCCTAGTGACCCGCTACTTTACCGGCGGTCGTTGTGCGGACCGTCACCGCCGGGGAAGGCGCCCTGCGGAGCCTCGCCACCGAACGGGCTCGGACCACCGGGAAGAGGCTGCTGGCCACCCTGAGGCACGGCGTGCGACATGGCGGGAGCCTGACCCTGCGGACCACCGGACATCACCGGGAAGCCACCGCTGCCCTCGGCGGAGACGTTCAGCTCGGCGAGCTGGTTCTCCAGGTAGAGCTTGAGGCGGCTGCGGTACTCGCGCTCGAAGCTGCGCAGCTCCTCGACCTTGCGCTCGAGCTCGTCACGGGTCTGCACCAGCGAGCCCATGGCCTGGCGGTGACGCTCCTGCGCGTCGCGCTCGAGCGTCTCGGCACGGGCGCGGGCGTCGCCGATGACCTGCTCGGCCTGGCGGCGGGCCTTGGTGAGGATCTCGTCGGCCTCGCGGCGGGCGCGGGTGACCGTCTCGTCCGCCTCCCGGCGGGCGTCGGAGATCGCCTGGTCGGCGGTCTGCTGGGCGAGCGCGAGCACGCGGGCCGCGGTGTCCATGTTGTCCTCGGCGGGAGGCATGCTCATCGCCACGGGGACCGGCGGCTGCTGCTGCATCGGCGGCGGCTCGGGGGCCCGCATGGGCTCCGGCTGCGGCGGCGCCATCATCTCGGGCTTGGGCTGCTCCTGGACCGGGGCGGAGGCCATGGGCATGTTCATGCCGCCCGGCACCTTCCCGCGCAGGCACTCGGCCAGCTTGGCGCGGAGCTCCTCGTTCTCTTGGATCAGGCGGTCGAGCTCAGCCTCCACCTCGTCGAGGAAGGCGTCGACCTCTTCCTCGTCGTAGCCCGGCCGCAGCCGGGTGGTACTGAACTGCTTGTTCCGCACATCAGCGGGCGTCAGCGGCATTTTTTGGTCTCCTTGGCGCGCTTGGAGTCTGTCCGGAGGACGGTAACCCGAATCACCTCAGCGCGGACACGAGTTGGATCACGACCGGCGCCCCACAGGCACCGTTCATCGCGGACCGAGCGATCCGGCGATCTGAATCAAGATCAGGACCACGATGAACAGGACAGTGAAGCTTAGGTCAAAGGCCACCGTACCCAACCGGAGCGGAGGAATGAAACGGCGGAGGAACTTGAGGGGTGGGTCAGTTGCGGTGTATGTGGCCTCCGCCAGCACCAGGACGACACCGGAAGGCCGCCACTGGCGGGCGAACGCCTGCACCGTCTCAAAGATCATCCTGCCGATGAGCAGCACCAAGTAGAGAGACAGGACAACGACCAAGATCCCACCGATGATCTCCACGGCCCGGCCGCGCCTCCACTTCTGATGTGCCCGCCCGGCCTCGGCGAGACCGGGTTGGGTCCGATAGGCATACAGAGACTCTAACTCTGATTGAAGAACCCGCGTTCCGCGATTCGAGCCTTGTCCTCGGCAGTCACCTCGACATTGGCAGGGGACAACAGGAACACCTTGTTGGTAACACGTTCAATGCTGCCGTGTAGGCCAAAGACCAGACCTGCCGCGAAATCAACGAGCCGTTTGGCGTCACTGTCAACCATCTCGGTCAGGTTCATGATGACCGGGGTGCCGTCGCGGAAGTGCTCTCCGATGGTGCGGGCCTCGTTGTACGTGCGGGGGTGCAGGGTGGTGATGCGGGCCAGATCGGTCGTGCGGCGTTCCAGGATCGTCGTGGTGGGCCTCGGTGCGGGCGCCCCGGCGTCGGGCTCGTCCTCGCGCTCCTGGACCGCCACGGCACGCTCCTCGCCGGGCCGCTGCACCTCGTCGTCGTAGGTGTAGTCGTCGGTGTAGGTCTCGTACCTCTCGTAGCGGTCGTCCTCCACGAGACCGAGGTAGACCGCCATCTTGCGCATCGCGCCGGCCATCGCTACGTCGTCCTCCTGCTCATGGTCGCACTCGCTCGGGCCCGTCGCCGTGTCCGAGGCGGTAGCCGTACCCCCTTGGAGCTCACCGCTGATCGACCTCTACTTGGTCATGGGCCTGAAGACCCACTTGAGGGGACATTACCTGACGAAGGGCTTGCGACGACCGAGCAACGCCGTACCGACCCGCACGTGTGTCGCGCCGTAGGCGATGGCCTCCGTGAGGTCCTCGCTCATCCCGGCCGAGATCATGGTGGCGCGCGGGTGCTGCTCCTGGAGGCGCAGCGCCAGTTCGCGCAGCCGGGCGAAGGCCTTGGCGGGCTCCTCGCCCAGCGGCGCCACCGCCATGACGCCGCCCAGCCACACGCCCTCGGTCAGCGCGATCTCGTCGGCGAGCTCCAGCAGGCCGGCGGGGGCCACGCCGCCCCTGGCGGGATCGTCGTCGAGCGAGACCTGCACCAGGCAGCCGACCCGGCGGCCCTGGCGCACGGCCTCGCCGCTGATGGCCTCCACCAGCCTGACCCGGTCGACGGAGTGGATCACGTCGGCGTAGCCGACCACGGAGCGCACCTTGTTGGTCTGCAACTGGCCGACGAAGTGCCAGGTCAGCGGGAGGCCGGTGAGCTCGTGCGCCTTGGGGGCGGCCTCCTGGTCGCGGTTCTCGCCGACGTCGCGCACGCCCAGCTCGGCCAGGATGCGCACGTCCTCGGCCGGACGCGTCTTGGTGACGGCGATCAGCGTGACCTCGCCCCGGTCGCGGCCCACCGCGTGGCACGCCGCGGTGATGCGCGCGTCGACCTCGGCGAGACCGGCGGCGATCTCGTCCCTTCTCACGTGACTCTTCCCCTCCCCCTCACTTCGGGTGTCCTCGCCGGCACCCCGTACGCACGACGGCGCCGCTCCCGTGTCCCTGTGGGGAGCGGCGTCAGGCGCGGGTACTTGACGGCTACTTGAGGAAGTCGGGAACGTCGAGTTCCTCTTCCTGCTCCTCGAAGATCACCCGAGGACGTTTGGGGGGCTCCGACATGCGGGAGGTGATGGGCGTGGGCGGGTTGGCGGGCTCGGGCGCGGGCCGGGGGATCGAGACGGGGCCGGACGGCTCGTCCGCGGGGTCGTCGCCGGGCCCGGTGTCACGCAGCGAGTCGCGCACCGTCTCGCGCACGGCCTCGCGGGGCACCTCGCGCACCGGCTCTACCGGGCGCACCGGCTCGGGCCGAGGCGGCTCGGGCCTGAACTCCGCGCGCGGCTCGGGACGGGGCTCGGGGCGCGGCTCGGGCCTGAACTCCGCGCGCGGCTCGGGACGGGGCTCAGGACGCACCTCAGGGCGCGGCGCGGGCGGCTCCGACTTCACGCTCGGGGCGGCCGCGCTCGGCCGCGGAGGCGAGACGGGAGCCGCGGCGGGCGGCGGCGCGGGCGCGCGGCCCACCGGGCGCGGCGCCTGCTTCTCCGCCGGCCCCGGCACGTCGTCGAAGCCCGCGGCGATCACGGTCACGCGCACCTCGTCGCCGAGGGCGTCGTCGATGACCGTGCCGAAGATGATGTTCGCGTCGGGCGCGGCGGCCATGGAGACGAGCTGGGCCGCCTCGTTGATCTCGAACAGGCCGAGGTCGGAGCCGCCCGCGATCGACAGCAGCACGCCGTGCGCGCCGTCGATGCTGGCCTCCAGCAGCGGGCTGGAGACGGCCATCTCGGCCGCCGCCACGGAGCGGTCGTCGCCGCGCGCGTGGCCGATGCCCATGAGGGCCGAGCCGGCGCCCGACATGACCGACTTCACGTCGGCGAAGTCGAGGTTGATCAGACCAGGGGTGGTGATCAGGTCGGTGATGCCCTGGACACCGGACAGCAGCACCTGGTCGGCGGCCTTGAACGCGTCGAGCACGCTCACCTGCCGATCCGAGATCGACAGCAGCCGGTCGTTGGGGATCACGATGAGGGTGTCGACCTCGTCGCGCAGGGTCTCGATGCCGGCTTCCGCCTGCGACGCCCTGCGCCGTCCTTCGAAGCTGAAGGGCCTGGTCACGACACCGATGGTGAGCGCGCCGAGCGACCTGGCGATGTTGGCCACGACGGGTGCGCCGCCCGTGCCCGTGCCGCCGCCCTCGCCCGCCGTGACGAAGACCATGTCGGCCCCCTTGAGGACCTCCTCGATCTCCTCACGGTGGTCCTCGGCGGCCTTACGGCCGACGTCGGGGTTGGCGCCCGCGCCCAGTCCGCGCGTGAGCTCGCGGCCCACGTCGAGTTTCACATCGGCGTCACTCATCAGCAGCGCCTGGGCGTCGGTGTTTATCGCGATGAACTCGACGCCCTTGAGTCCCTCTTCGATCATCCGGTTGACGGCGTTGACTCCGCCGCCGCCGATGCCGACGACCTTGATGACCGCGAGGTAGTTCTGCGGTGCTGCCACGACGAGGGGCCTTTCCGCTCGTTGACTTGCCATTTCGGTGCGGATCGTCTCCGCTTTTTGTCAGTTCGGGTAACTCTCAACCTCAGGTTGAGATTTAGATTTATGTCAACCTGAGGATTGATACGGACAGTAGGAGTTACGCTCCAGGCGGGTCAACTAACCGCGCCGCAAGCACGTCCGGCGTGTCGCGGGCTGTCCGTTTCGCTCCGCAGTCGCGCCTGGTGGCGGCCCTCCTTCGCCGAAAGTCCGGCTTACAGGCTCTCACGCCGCGGCCCCCGCCTCGCACAGGCTCGGCCATGCCCTTGCCCCTGAGTTGCCAGACCCTGACGATCACGATCACTTCAGGGTCACCACGTCGGGCGAGCTGACGTCGTACAGGGTGACCGACCTTTCGCGCCTGAGCAGCGAGCTCAGGATGCGGCCCTTCTCCTCGGGCCGGTCCGGGCCGCCCCAGATGACGGTACGGCCGTCCGACAGCACCAGCGTCACGCCCTCGGCCGTGCCCGCGCGCACCTGCCTGACCTTGGCCGCCACCTCGTCGGGCACCGCCTCGATGACCTTGAGCGCGGCCATCATGGCCGGGTCGCCCTGCTGCGGGCGGTCCACCTTGAGCAGCGGCACCATGGGCGGGACGGCCGACTTCAGCTCGATCACCACGCCCTGCCCGTCGACGATGGCCACCTTGTCGCCCGCCTGGACGGCGGCGACCGGCCGGCGCTCCACCACCTCGATCTTGAGGGTGCCGGGCCAGATCCGGTCGACCTTGGCCGAGGCGAGCTGTCTGATGCCCAGGACGCGGGTCTCGACGTCGGCGAGGTTCACGGTCGCCAGAGGATGCAGGTCCGCCACGCCGGCCTGCTGCTCGATCCGTTCGCTGGGGACTGTGAGATTTCCCACGATCTCGATCGAACGCACTCCCAGCACGGGCGAGAAGAACACCAGCCACGCGGCCGAGCCCACCACCCCTGCCGTCAGCAACACCAGGAACGCCGTGCGCGCCTTCATCGCCCTCCCACCGAACGCGGCTCATGTCGGCACCGAACCTACGCCGACGCGCGGCCCGACACCCGCGCGCCACGCCCAAACGCCCGCCCCGCCGGACGCCCGCCGCTCCCCGGCGTCCCCGCACGGGGCCGGGGCCGCCGCTCCCCCGCGTCCCCGCACGAGCCGGAACCCGCCGCTCCCCGCACGGGCCGGAACCCCGCCGCTCCCCGCACGGGCCGGGGCCCGCCGCCGAAGGCGAACGCCGGCGGGGATGCGGCGCAAGAGAAGGCCGGGCGCCCGCCGTCGGCGCCCGGCCACGCATGGGCCCGCATGCGCGCGTCGCGCAGGCGGGCAGCACTCAGGACAGCCGCGCCACGATCTGCGGCCCCAGCTCCGTCACGTCACCGGCGCCCATCGTCAGCACGATGTCCCCGGGCCGGGCCCGCTCGGCCACCATCCCCGGCACCGCCGACCGGTCCGGCGCGTACGCCACCCGCTCCGGCGGCAGCGGCACCCGCCCCGCCACCATGGCCCCCGACACCCCGGGCTCCGGGTCCTCCCTGGCCCCGTAGACGTCGAGCACGATGGCCTCGTCGGCCAGCCCCAGGGCCGTGCCGAACTCGTCGGCGAAGAACCGGGTCCGCGAGTACAGGTGCGGCTGGAAGATCGCGATGACCCGCCCGGTGCCGGAGTAGGACGCCACGACGTCCCTGGCGGCCCTCAGGTCGGCGGTCAGCTCGGTCGGGTGGTGGGCGTAGCTGTCGAACACGGCGATGCCCCCGGCCTCGCCCTTGGCCTCGAAGCGCCGCTTGGCCCCGGTGAAGGCCCCCAGGCCCTCCCTGATCTCCTCGAACGGGAGCCCCAGCTCGTCGGCCACGGCGATCACCGCGGTGGCGTTGAGCGCGTTGTGAGCCCCGGGAACGGCCAGCCGCACCTCGCCCCGGCCCTCGATGGTGAAGACGGTGCCGAACCCGTCGGGCCTGACCCCGGACACGCGGTAGTCCTCGCCCTGCGCGCCGTACGTCCTGACGCGCAGCCCCCGCTCCCTGGCCCGCAGCGCCAGCTCCGTCGCGCCGGGGTCGTCGGCGCAGACGATCAGCAGCGAGCCGACCCGCTCGGCGAAGCGGGCGAAGCTGTCGTGCACGGCCCGCGGGTCGCCGTAGTTGTCGAGGTGGTCGGCCTCGACGTTGGTCACCACGGCGATGTCGGGGGCGAGCATGAGGAAGGAGCCGTCGCTCTCGTCGGCCTCGGCCACGAACACCCGCCCGTGCCCGTCGTCGGCGCCGAGCCCGGTGGTGACGAGCTGGCCGCCCACGCAGTAGGACGGGTCGGCGCCGCACTTCTGCAGCGCCACGGTGAGCATCGAGGTGGTGGTGGTCTTGCCGTGGGTGCCGGCGATGGCGACGGCGGTGCGCCCGGCCATGACGGAGGCCAGCGCGGCGGCCCGCGGGATGATCCGCAGCCCCTGCTTGAGCGCCTCGCCCAGCTCGGGGTTGGAGTCGCGGATGGCGGTGGAGACGACCACGGTGTCGACGTCGCGGATGTGGGAGGCGGCGTGCCCGATGTGCACGGTGGCGCCCAGCTCGCGCAGCTCGGTGATCTGCTCGGAGCTGCGCGCGTCGCTGCCCGTCACCCGCACGCCGCGCTTGAGCAGGATGCGGGCGATGCCCGACATCCCCGCGCCGCCGATGCCGATGAAGTGCACCCGCCCCAGCTCTTCGACGGACACGGGATCGACCAGCTTCACGAGACTCATCGGGCTATCTCCAACACTTTCCTGGCAAGCATGATATCGGCGTCCTTCCTCCCCAGTCTGGAGGCGGCCTCCGACATGACGGCGACCCGCTCCGGGTCGTGGAGGACGGGCAGCACGTTGTGGATGATCCATTCGGGTGACAACTCGGCGTCGTCGGCCATGAGGCCGCCGCCGCCGGCGGTGATGCGCTCGGCGTTGATGCGCTGCTCGCCGTTGCCGTACGGCAGCGGCACGTACGCGGCGGGCAGCCCCACCGCGGTCAGCTCCGCGCAGGTCAGCGCGCCGCTGCGGCACAGGGCCAGGTCGGCGGCGGCGTAGGCGAGGTCCATGCGGTCGATGTAGGGCAGCAGGACGTACTGCGGGTCGCCGGGCGGCGGCTCGCGCTCGACGGTGTTCTTCGGGCCGAGCACGTGCAGCACCTGCACGCCCGCCCGGCGCAGCACGGGGGCGGCGGCGAGCGCCGCCTCGTTGATCGACCTGGCGCCCTGCGAGCCGCCGAACACCAGCAGCGTCGGCCGGTCGTTCTCCAGCCCGAACCACGAGCGCGCCTTGTCGCCCGTGGACAGCCGGTCGAGCGTGACGATGTCGCGCCGCAACGGCGTGCCGATGAACTCGGCCTTGGGCAGCGCCGCGTCGGGGAAGCCGCTGAAGACGTGGTCGGTCAGCCGCGCGCCCAGCCGGTTGGCCAGGCCGGGGCGCGGGTTGGCCTCGTGCACGACGATCGGCACGCCGCGCCGCTTGGCCGCCAGGTAGGCGGGGGTCGCCACGTACCCGCCGAAACCGACCAGGACGTCGGCCTTGACCCGGTCGAGGATCGCCGCGGTGGCGTTGATCGCCCCGGCCAGCCTGCCGGGCACGGTGAGCAGGCTCGGAGTGATCGCCCTGGGCAGCGGCACGGCCGGCACCAGCTCCAGCTCGTAGCCCCTGGCAGGCACGAGCCGCGTCTCCAAGCCGCGCTCCGTGCCCACGCAGGTGATGCCGACGCTCCCGTCAAGATGACGCAGCGCGTCCGCAAGGGCGAGCGCGGGCTCGATGTGCCCGGCTGTCCCCCCACCGGCGAGGACCACCCTCATCTCGGTCACTCCCTAACGTGTCGCTCGGCCTCTGGACGTGCCCCCCAGGCCAAGCCAGCTTAGGGCCCGGGCGGCCGGTCCGGGGCCACGAGCCGCCAAGGCCTCACGCGCCCCTGGCTCTCGCTTGGCGAACGACAGCAGCATGCCGAGCGCGGCGAGGGTGGGCAGGAGCGCGGAGCCGCCGTACGAGACCAGCGGGAGCGGGATGCCGGTGATCGGCAGCACGCTCAGCACGGCCCCCATGTTGACGGTCGCCTGCCCGACGATCCAGGCCACCATGGCGGCGGCGGCCAGCCTGATGAAGGCGTCGTTCACCCGGACGGCCACGCGCAGCCCCGCGTAGCCGAGCAGCCCGAACAGGGCCACCACCATCAGCGTGCCCATCAGCCCGAGCTCCTCACCGACGATGGCGAAGATGAAGTCGCTCTCGCCGTGCGGCAGCCAGCTCCACTTCTGCCGGCTGCTGCCCAGGCCCAGCCCGAACCAGCTCCCCGAGCCCATCGCGATCTGCCCCTGGACGGCCTGGTAGCCGGCGCCCTGCGCGTCGGCCCACGGGTCGAGGAAGGCGCCGATGCGCGCCATCCGGTACGGCTCCACCCTGATCATGATGACCGCGGCCAGCACCGCCAGCGCCATGATGCCGCCGAACAGCTTGATCGGCGCCCCCACCACCCACAGCAGCGACAGGAAGATCATGAAGAGGACCAGCGTGGTGCCCAGGTCGCGGCCGAGCATGACCATGACGGCCAGGATCGCGGTGCCGGGCATGAGCGGGATCAGCATCTGCCGCCACTCGATGCGGCCCTGCCGCGCCCGCCTGGCCAGCAGGTCGGCGCCCCACAGGACGAGCCCGAGCTTGGCCGGCTCGGACGGCTGGATGGTCAGCGGGCCGATGTAGATCCACCGCTGCGCGCCCAGCTCCGAGGAGCCGATGAACAGCACCATGACCAGCGCGATGATCGACAGCGCCATCAGCGGGTAGCCGGCCCAGCGGAAGAACTTGACGGGCAGGCGCGAGCACACGTACATGACGGGCACGCCGATCGCGGCCGACAGCGACTGCTTGATGAACCACGAGAACGGGCTGCCGGTCTTCTGCAGCGCCTCGATGCTGGAGGCGGACAGCACCATCATCAGCCCCAGCGCGAGCAGCAGCGCGCTGCACATGATGATCAGGTAGTAGGTGGTCAGCGGCCGGTCGAGCAGCTCCTTCAGCGTGCCGAGCTGCTCGCGCGCCCACCCCTGCGGGCCCTCGCGGGCGGGGGCGGGCGGCCGGACCCGCTCCTCAGCGCTCGCGCTCATGTCGCTGCTTCAGCTCACGTACGGCACGCGCGAAGGCCTCCCCCCGCGCCGGATAGTTCGCGAACATGTCGAGGGAAGCCCCCGCCGGGGACAGCAGCACGGTGTCCCCGGGGGAGGCCAGCCGCGCGGCTTCGGTGACGACTTTTTCCATCGCACCAGTGTCCCGATCGGGGATGTCCACGAGGGGGACATTCGGCGCGTGTCGCGCAATGGCTTCGGCGATCCTCGCGCGATCGGCGCCCAGCAGCACCGCGCCGCGCAGCCTGGGGGCGGCCTGGCGTACCAGGTCGTCGACGTCGGCGCCCTTGAGCAGCCCGCCCGCCACCCACACCACCGACGGGTACGACGCCAGCGCCGCCGCGGCGGCGTGCGGGTTGGTGGCCTTGGAGTCGTCGACGTAGTCGACCTCGCCGATCCGGTCCACGTGGGCCAGCCGGTGCGGGTCGGGCACGAAGTCGCGCAGCCCCTGGCTCACGGCCTCGGACGGCACCCCGAGCGAGCGGGCCAGGGCGGCGGCGGCCAGCGCGTTGGCCACGTTGTGCGGCGCGAAGGGGCGGATGTCCTCCAGCGTCGCCAGCTCCTCGGCCGCCTCGACCGGATCGGCCACGAACGCCCGGTCCACCAGCAGGTCCTCCACCACGCCGATCTCGCCCCGCTTGGGCACCCGCAGCGTGAACCCGACAGCGCCCGAGTACGGCGCCGCCAGCCGGGCGGCCTCGGGGTCGTCGGCGTTGAAGATCACGGTGCCGGCCCGCTCGTAGATGCGGCCCTTGGCGGCGGCGTACTCCTCCATGGACCCGTGCCAGTCGAGGTGGTCGGGCGCCACGTTCAGGATGGCCGCGGCGTGCGGGGCCAGCGTGCCGGACCAGTGGAGCTGGAAGCTGGACAGCTCGACGGCCAGCACGTCGTACGGCTCCGCGACGGCCTGCACGACGGGCACGCCCACGTTCCCCACGGCCAGCGCCTTTCGGCCGTCGGCCTGGAGGATGGAGGTGAGCATGCGCACCGCGGTGGTCTTGCCGTTGGTGCCGGTGAGCGCCAGCCAGGGCGCGGCCTGCGCGGGCCGCAGCCGCCAGGCCAGCTCCACCTCGCCGACGACCTCCACCCCGGCGCTCAGCGCGGCGGCGATCAGCGGATGGTGCGGCGCCCACCCGGTGGTGACCACGCGCGTCACCCCTGCCGGCAGCGTCATCTCGCCGAACCGGGTCTCCACGCCGGTCCCGGCGAGCTCGGCCGCTGCGGCGAGCTGCCGCTCGCCCTCCACGGCCTCGACGACCACGACCCGCTCGCCGCGCGCGGCCAGCACCTTGGCGACGGCGGTGCCGGACACTCCGAGCCCGGCCACACAGGTGTAACTCATTACTTGGGCATCCACTCCACGTAGAACAGCCCCAGCCCGAGCGCCGCGCACAGGATCGCGATCAGCCAGAAACGGACCACGATCGTGGTCTCGGCCCAGCCCTTGAGCTCGAAGTGATGCTGCAGGGGGGCCATTCTGAACACACGTTTGCCGGTCATCTTGAAGGACCCGACCTGGATGATGACCGACAGCGTGATGATCACACACAGACCGGCGAGAATGATGAGCAGGAGCTGGGTGCGGGTGGCGATGGCCAGCCCGGCCAGCACGCCGCCCAGGGCCAGCGAGCCGGTGTCGCCCATGAAGATGCGGGCGGGCGGGGCGTTCCACCACAGGAACCCGATCAGCGCCCCCAGCACGGCGGCGGCCACCACGGACAGGTCGAGCGGATCTCGCACCCAGTAGCAGTTGGGCCCGAGCTGGTCGATGCAGTTGTTGCGCAGCTGCCAGTTGCCGATCAGCACGTACGCGGCCAGCACGGCGCCGGTCGCGCCACTGGCCAGGCCGTCGAGACCGTCGGTGAGGTTCACCGCGTTGGAGAACCCGACGATCATGATGAGCACCCAGATGGTGAACCCGACGATGCCGATCGACGGGCCGATGTCACGCAGGAACGACACGCGGGTCTCGGCGGGGGTGATGCCGTAGACGTTCGGCTGGCGGGTCACCAGGACGGCGAAGACCGCGCCGACGACGAGCTGGCCGAGCGCCTTGGCACCGCTGCGCAGGCCGAGGCTGCGCTGCTTGTAGATCTTGATGAAGTCGTCGAGGAACCCGACCGCGCCCAGCCCCGTCATCAGGAACAGCACCAGCATCCCCGACACGGTCGGGGGCTCCAGCGTGGCCAGATGGGAGGCTCCGTAGGCGAGCAGCGCGGCCAGCACGAAGACGATGCCGCCCATCGTGGGCGTGCCCTTCTTGCCGAGGTGGGCCTGCACGCCCTCCTCGCGGACGTTCTGACCGATGCCGCGCCGGGAGAACAGCCTGATCGCCAGGGGGGTGCCGAGCATCGACAGGACGAGTCCCACCGCGCCGGCGATGACGATGTTGATCACTGGGTGGCACCTCCGAGCACGAGCTCGGCCGTCCGCTCCAGACCCATCGCCCTCGGCCCCTTGATCAGCACCGCGTCACCGGGCCGCAGCCACACGGCCAGCTCCGCCGCCGCGGCCTCGGCGTCGGGCACGTGCACGATCCGCACCGGCTCGCCGTAGCCGGGCGCCCCCGGAGGCGCGCCGTCCGGCGCCTGCGCAGCGCCCGCCTGACCGCCCGCCTGAACGCCCGCTTGGGTGGGCGTCTGAGCGCCCGTCTGAGCGCTCGGCTGGGCGCTCGCCTGGGCGGCCGCGTGCGCGCCCGCCAGGACCGGCTCGGCGTCGGGCCCCGCGACGATCAGCCCCGCGAGCCCCGCCCCGCCGGCCAGCCGGCCGAGCTCGGCGTTGAGCGCGGGCCCTTCGTCGCCCAGCTCCCGCAGCGCCGCGATGACCGCGAAGCGCCGCCGCCCCTTGCCCAGCACCTCGAACGCCGAGAAGGCCGCCCTCATGGAGTCGGGGTTGGCGTTGTAGGCGTCGTTGACCACGGTGACGCCGTCGGCCCGGTCGGTGACCTCCATCCGCCACCGGCTGCGCGGGGTGGCCTCCGACAGCTCCTCGGCGATCGTGGCCACCGGCAGGCCCAGCTCGTAGCCGGCCGCCGCCGCGGCGAGCGCGTTCTCGACCGCGTGCTCCCCGTAGAGCTGCAGCGACACGTGCGCGGCCCCGGACGGGGTGCGCAGCGTGAACGAGGCGCGCCCGCGCGCGTCCACCACCACCCCCTCGGCCCTGATCGCGGCCGACTCGCCGCGCCCGTAGTAGGTGACCCGCGCCTCGGTGCGCGTGGCCATGCCGCGCACCAGCGGGTCGTCGGCGTTGAGCACCGCCACGCCCGAGCGCGGCAGCGACTCCACCAGCTCCCCCTTGGCCTTGGCGATGGCCTCCTTGCCGCCGAACACGCCGAGGTGCGCCGTGCCGACGTTGAGCACCACGCCGATCTGCGGCGGCGCGATGCGGGTCAGCTCCTTGATGTGGCCGATGTTGCGCGCGGCCAGCTCCAGCACCATGAACCGGGTGTCGAGGTCGGCGCGCAGCACGGTCAGCGGGTGGCCGAGCTCGTTGTTGAAGCTGCCCTGGGGCGCGATGGTGGAGCCCACCCTGGCGGTGAGCCGGGCCAGCAGGTCCTTGGTGCTGGTCTTGCCGGCCGAGCCGGTCACGCCGATCACGGTGACGTTCGGCAGCGTACGGACCTGCGCGGCGGCCAGCTCGGCCAGCGCGGCGGCGGCGTCGGGCACGATCACCGCGGGCGCCTCGACCGGCCTGGAGGCCAGCACGGCGACGGCTCCGGCCCGGATGGCGTGCGCGGCGTAGTCGTGACCGTCGACCCGCGCGCCCTTGATGGCGACGAACAGGGATCCCGGTTCTACGGCCCGCGAGTCGATCACGACGGGCCCGCGCACCACCGCGCGGGGATCGGCCATGCCCGACAGGGCGCCCGAGGTTATCTCGGCGATCCTGGCCAGCGGCAACGGGATCATTAGTGCTTCCTGCTTTCCTTGCGTGCGTCGATCGCTCCGGCGACCACTTCGCGGTCGTCGAAGGGGATCACCTCGCCTGAAACGTACTGGCCCTGCTCGTGACCCTTGCCCGCTACGACGATCACGTCGCCGCGCCCGGCCCGGGCGATCGCCAGGCCGATGGCGGCCGCGCGGTCGGGCTCAATGATCACATGAGCGCGGTCGTGCTGCGGAACGCGGAGCGCTCCCTCCATCATCGTCGCGAGGATGGCCAGCGGATCCTCGGAGCGGGGATTGTCGCTCGTGAAAATGGCCACATCTGCCAGCTCGGCGGAGATCTGGCCCATGATGGGCCGTTTGCCCTTGTCGCGGTCGCCGCCGCAGCCGAGCACGATCGTCAGCGTGCCCTCCGTGACCGTACGCAGCGAGCGCAGCACCGACTCGACGGCCCCCGGCTTGTGCGAGTAGTCCA
Source organism: Nonomuraea thailandensis (assembly GCF_024172165.1). Taxonomy (GTDB): domain Bacteria; phylum Actinomycetota; class Actinomycetes; order Streptosporangiales; family Streptosporangiaceae; genus Nonomuraea; species Nonomuraea thailandensis. Next base: position 6,238,932 of record NZ_JAMZEB010000002.1, read on the forward strand.
CGACGGCCTGGAAGCCGTCACCGGCGCCCGTGACACGCTGCATGCGCCCCGGCACCCCGCTCAGCGAGCCGACGCCGTGCACGGCCGTGTGCAGCGGCACCCCGGCCTCGACGAGCGTGACGATGGCGCCGAGCGCGTTGGCCACGTTGAACGGGCCGGGCAGCGCGACGCTCGCGTCGGCCTCGACGCCGCCGGGGCCGACCACCCGGAAGACGCTGCCGTCGGAGCCGAGCCTGGCGTCCACCGCCCGCCACTCGGCCTCCGGGTCGCCCAGCGCCGAGAACGTGGTCATCGGCACCTTCGCCAGGCCGAGCAGCTCGCGCCCGTAGCGGTCGTCGAGGTTGGTCACCCCGGCGCGGCTCAGCTCAGGCTGGAACAGCTTCACCTTGGTCGCGAAGTAGTCCTCGAAGTCCTTGTGGAAGTCGAGGTGGTCCTGCGACAGGTTCGTGAACAGGGCGACGTCGTAGTAGATGCCGTCGACCCTGCCCAGCGCCAGCGCGTGGCTGGAGACCTCCATGGCGGCCGCGGTGACGCCCTCCTCGCGCATCAGCGCGAACAGGCCGTGCAGGTCGCAAGCCTCCGGCGTGGTGAGCGTGGGCTGGAAGCGGAGATCGCCCACGTGGATCTCGACGCCGCCCACCAGGCCCGCCCGGTGACCGGCGGCCCGCAGGCCCGCCTCCAGCATGAACGTGGTGGTGGACTTGCCGCTGGTGCCCGTGACGCCGAGGACCTGGATGTCGTGGGCCGGCTGCCCGTACACCCAGGAGGAGATCTGCCCGAGCAGGGCGCGCGGGTCGGGCACGATGAGCACCGGCAGCCCGGTGGCCACGGCCGCGTCGCGGCCCGCCCGGTCGGTGAGCACGGCCACGGCGCCGCCGGCCATGGCGTCGGCGGCGAACGTGGCGCCGTGGACCCGGTTGCCGGGCAGCGCTACGTACAGGTCGCCGCGCCTGACGTTGCGGCTGTCGATGGTGACGCCGGTCAGCGCGGCATGAGGCGACCGCGCAGTGCCCGAATCGGCGTCGAGCATGGTCGCGAGCCCGGTCAGCGGGCGAGGCGGGCTGGTCGTGGGACGCATAGACGACGGGGGACGCACGGCGAGAGCGTACCTTCCCTGGTCACTGTCCGGCGCGCGTACGCACCGTCGGCGCGGCGGAGCCTGTGGGAGGAATCTTCTTGCTCTTGATGGCGAACGTCATCACATCCTTGAACACGGGGGCCGCCAACTGCCCGCCGAAGTGGCCCTTCTTCGGGTTCTGCACCACCGAGAGCACCACCAGGCGGGGCTTGTCGGCCGGCGCGAACCCGACGAACGAGGCGGTGTAGCCGTCGTAGCGGCCGAGCTCGGCGTCGTAGCGGTTGGCCGTGCCCGTCTTGCCCGCCACCCGGTAACCGTCGATGGCCGCGAGCTGGCCCGTGCCCTCCTCGCCCACCGCGCTCTCCAGCATGGTCGTGATCTCCCTGGCCGTCGTCTCGCTCACCACCCTGGTCTGCTTACCGGCAGGAGCCGGGACGAACCTGCCCGTGGCGTCCGTCGTGCCCGCCACGATCTGCGGGTCGAGCTTCACGCCGCCGTTGGCGATGGTCTGGTAGACGCTGGCCATCTGCAGCGCCGTCACGGAAACACCCTGCCCGTAGGCGACCGTGCAGCTCTGGCTGCCCGACCACTTGCGGTAGTCGGGCAGCAGGCCCGCCTCCGCGCCGGGCACGCCGCCGCCCGGCGCGGAGCCGAACCCGAACGCCTTCAGCATCTCGTACAGCTTCTGGCTGCCGACCTTGCGCGCCGCCATGACCGTGGCCACGTTACTGGACTGCGCCATCGCCTGGCGGAACGTCAGCGCCTCCACCTTGTGCGCGTGCGCGTCACGCAGCACCTGGTCGGCGCACCTGATCCGGTCGGGCACCTGGTAGACCGTGTCGGGCGTCACCGCCTTGGCCTCCAGCGCGGCGGCGGCGGTGATCACCTTGTTGGTGCTGCCCGGCTCGAACACGTCGGCGGCGGCCTTGTTGACGTACCGGGACTCGGGGGCCTTGCGCCAGTCGTTCAGGTCGAGCTCGGGGGCGTTGGCCATGGCGACGATCTGCGCCGTCTGCACGTCCATGACGATCACGGTGCCGCTGTCGGCCCCGGACTTCTGCACCTGCTCGCCGATCGACTTCTGGGCGGCCCACTGGATGTCGCGGTCGATGGTCAGCCGCACGTCCTGGCCGTCGACGGGCGCGGTGCGCTGGCTGCTGGTCATCGGGATGCGCTGGCCGTCGCGGCCGGTCTCCACGCGCTGCTCGCCGTCGTGCCCGGCCAGCAGCGAGTTCCTGGCCTGCTCCATGCCGCCCAGGCCGTTGCCCTCGTCGCCGACGAACCCGATCAGGCTGCCCGCCAGGTCGCCCGCCGGGTACAGCCGCTTGTAGGTCTTCTTCGTCGACAGCGCGGGCACGCGCTGCTGCAGCAGGCGCGTGGCCACGACGGGCTCGACGTCCCTGGCCAGGAGCTGGTAGTGGGTGCCGGTCCTGCCCAGCTTGGCGGCCATCTCCTGCTCGTCCTTGCCGAGCTGCTGGGCCAGGATCTTGGCGATGTTCGCGCGCACGCCTGCGGGCACCTTGGAGGGGTCGATCGACACCTCGCGGGCCTCGACGGTGACGGCCAGGTCGTGGCCGTTGACGTCGGTGATCGAGCCGCGCTTGGCCGGGATCGTCTCGGTGTGCTGGCGCTGGTCGGCCGCGGCCTCCTCGTAGACCTTGGAGTCGAGGCCCTGCATCTGGATCAGCCGGCCGGCGAAGATCGACAGGATGAACGTCATGCCGATCAGGCCGAAGTTGATCCGCCTGCGCGGGCTGCCCAGCCGCAGCACCAGCGGCGGGCGCGGCGGCCTGGGCGGCGGCCGGCGCGGGCCCCTGGGCGGCGGCACGTCACCGCCGCGCCGGGCCACCCGCTCGCGCGCCTCCGGCCGGGAGCCGCCCGGCTGGGCGCGGCGCTGCGGCCCGTCCTCCTGCCTGCTCCTGCGCCGGGCCTCCTCGCCTCCGCCACGGCCCGGCTCGGCCCCGCCGCGCCCGGCCTCGGCCCTGGAACGCCCGCTCTCCGCACCGGTACGGCCGTTCTCGGCCCTGGAACGCCCGCTCTCCGCGCCCGTGCGCCCGGCCTCACGCCGCGCGCCGGACCCGCGAGCCGCCACGCCTCCAGAGCCGGCGCCCCGGGACGCTGCGGGCCGATCACCGGGCCGATCACCGGGCCGATCACCCGCGCGACCGCGGGCACGCTCGTCGTGCCCCTGCACGCGGCCCCTGAGCCGCTCGTCGTCCTCACCGCCCCGGGAGCCACCACGCCCCCTCGGCCGCTCGCCGTCGTCGGTCCCCCGGGAGCCACGCCCTCTCGGCTGCTCGTCGCCGGCCCCCCGGGAACCATGCCCCCTGGGCCGGTCGGTGTCCTCGCGGCCCTGGGCGCCGCGCCCGCGCGGGGAGTCGCCCTCGTCGCGCCCCCTCGGCCGCTCACCGTCGCGCGAGCGCCTGCGGGCGCCGTCACCGGTCTCCGGACGCGAGCGGGCGTCGTCGGCCGGCTCCTGCCGGGAGCGGCGCGGCTCGTCGCCGGAGTCGCGCCCGCTCCGGCCGCGCGCGTTGTCGCCGGAGTCGCGCCCCGGCCGGTCACGGTCGTCGTCGCGCCCGAACGTGTCACGCCCGAACGGCAGGTCGAGGGGGTCGCGCGGGCGTCGCGGCGGGTTCTCCGGCGACGCCGGACGGCCCGACCCGTCGGAACGGCCCCCGTCCGAACGGGAGGCGCCGCCCTGACGCCCCGTCCGCCCCGGACCTCCCGGCGTACGACGAGCGGCGCCAGGCCCTCCCTGAGAGCCGGCGCCGCCAGCGCCGCGGCCGGGACCCTGCCCCCTGCCGCCTGATTCCCTCACCGCTCCGTGTCCACCCGGCTCGCCTGGTCGCCCGCGCTGCTCCAGCTGTCGACCTCGCTCCAGTCGCGGTCGTAGCCCTGCTTCTCGGCCAGGTCGGCGATGACGCCGGGCTGGGTCTTGCGCTGGTACTCCTGGTCGATCTGCTCGTTCTGCAGCCGCGCCTCGGCGATCTCCTTGCGCAGGGTGGCGTCGGTGATGGCGTCCTGGGCGAGCATGGTGTTGAGCAGCAGCAGGCTCACCAGGCCGCCACAGAGCAGCCCGACGACGAGCAGCACGAACGGGGCCCGCTGCCGGCGCGCGGGACCGCGCCGCGGCGCGGGACGGCCCGGGGCCGCCTCGGCACGCGCGCGACCGCCCAGCGGCCGCCTGGCGGCGGCCTGGCCACGAACCCGCTCGACGACCGGCGTCCTGCGGCCCGTGCCCCGCACCCGCTCGTCGGCCGGCGTCTCACGACCGGCGGCCTCACGCGCGCGCTCACCCGTCTCACGACCGGCTGCCTCACGCACCCGCCCAGCGGCCTCACGGCCTGCGGCCTCGCGCACCCGGCCGGCGGCCTCACGGCTCGCGGCACCGCGTGCCTGCCCAGCGGCCTCGCGACCACCGGCGCCGCCGCGCGCGCGGCCCGCGGCGGGCGCCGTGCCGTCGGCGTCGGCCCGCGCGCGCTCGTCGGCCGGCCGCCTCCCGGCGGCCTCGGCGCGGGCCCGTTCGGCGGCCGAGCGCTTGGCCTCGGGCTCGTGCCGCGTGTCAGGACGGGGACGCGGCTTGGGCTGGTGCCCCGTCGCCGAGCGGCGCGTGCCCGTCTTGGGCACGGCGCGGCGGCCGGGCGTGCCCTTGCCGGTCTCCTGCTCAGTCGTCAACACGGATCCTCTCTGCCGCCCGTAGCCGGGCCGAGGCCGCCCGCGGGTTGCGGGCGAGCTCTTCGTCGCTTGGGAGCTCCGCTCCCCTCGTCAGCAGGCGGAACCTCGGCTGGTGAGCCGGTAGCGGGACGGGCAGCCCGGGAGGGCTGGTGTCCCTGGTTCGCGCCGTGAGGGCCTGCTTGGTGAGCCGGTCCTCGAGTGAGTGGTAGGAGAGCACGACGACTCTCCCGCCGAGCACCAGCGCGTCGAGTGCCGCGGGGAGCGCCGCCTCCAGGGCGGACAGCTCCGCGTTCACCTCGATGCGCAAAGCCTGGAAAGTGCGCTTGGCCGGGTTGCCCCCGGTGCGCCGGGTCGCGGCGGGGATCGCCTCGCGGACGATGTCCGCCAGCCGCTTCGTAGACGTTATTGCCTCTTTGGCCCGTTCCTTGATGATCAGCCCCGCGACACGCGGGGCGAATCTCTCCTCGCCGTAGACGCGCAGGATGCGGGTCAGCTCCGCGGCGTCGTAGGTGTTGACCACCTGCTCGGCCGTCAGCTCCTGCGAGGTGTCCATGCGCATGTCGAGCGGAGCGTCGTAGGAGTAGGCGAAACCGCGCTCCGCCTCGTCGAGCTGCGGCGAGGAGACGCCCAGGTCGAACAGCGCCCCGTTGATCGCGGTGCGGCCCGTGCGGGCGAGCACGCCCGCCAGGTCGGCGGAGGAGGCGTGGACGAGGGTGATCCTGTCGGCGTACGGGCGGAGCCTGCGCGTGGAGAAGTCGATGGCGAAGGGATCGCGGTCGATCCCGATCAGATGCAGCCCGGGGTGGGCGGCGAGCAGGGCCTCCGAGTGGCCACCGAGGCCGAGGTTGGCGTCGACGACGACCGGATCAGGCACGGAGAGCGCGGGGCCCAGCAGCTCCAGAACGCGCTCGAGCAGCACCGGAACGTGACCGCCCGTGCCGACGTCGTCGCCCATCTCCAACCCCCCTCTCGCGTCCTTGCTCGCGGATGACGCGTTCATCGATCGTTCGCCGGTCCTTTCCTGGGTCCCCACCCGGAGCCGCCCGGCCAGGTCCCCATCCGCACCCTCTTCGTGGACGCCCGCCATCTGACACCGGGGAAGGTGCATCAGCTGCGGACAGTGGTTGCGGGTGGAGACCTCGCCGAACGACATCACCGACGGATCGACCGTGGTCACTACAAGATCCCTGGCAGCACCTCCTCCGACAGCTCGGAAAACGCCTGCTCCTGCGCGCTGAGATAGGTGTCCCAGGCCTGTGCGTCCCAGATCTCCAGCCGGGTGTTGGCCCCGATGACGACGCAGTCACGTTCCAGCCCCGCGTACTGGCGGAGGCTCTGCGGGATCGTGATGCGCCCTTGCTTGTCTGGTTTCTCGTCGGACGCGCTGGCGAAGAAGACGCGGCTGTAGTCACGCACCGCCTTGGCGGTGACCGGGGCGGTGCTGAGAGCCTCGGTTATGCGCTGGAACTCCTCCACGGGAAACACGTAGAGGCATCGCTCCTGGCCTTTGGTGATCACAAGACCCTCCGCCAGCTCCTCACGGTACTTAGCCGGCAGGAACAGCCGTCCCTTGTCGTCCAGACGCGGTTGATGGGTGCCGAGGAACATCGGCCCCACCTCCCGTGCCTCGTGGAGCGCTCAGCGCTGGTGCACCGGGCTCTCCACTGCGCACCACCATACTCCACTTCTCCCCACCGTCAACTGATTCGAACCGTCTTCATCATCGGTTTCCGTTGCGTTACCGCAGGTCAGAGCGATGGAGCAGGGTGGGGGGCGGTGCGCGGGGGGTCAACCCTCATGGGCGTGTCGAGGGTTGAAAAGCCCGTGGAAACAGGGCTCGCGGGGACCGGGGGTGCCCGGGTGGGGGAAAGTGGGGCGCTCCGCGGGGTCCGCTGTGTCACCGGATTCGCACTGCCATGCCACAAGAACAGGAACTTTGCCGGTGTTCGCTGGAATATCCGCAAATGTCGCTCAAGAACCCGCAGCGTCGTAGGGTCGTACAGACAATGGAAAAGGAATGGCATGGCTCCCGCAAAGGCACCGTACCGGGACAGCCGTCGCACTTCTCATGGAGGCCTGGTGGCAGTAACCCATGACGTCCCTCCCCAGCTCGACGAGCTGGTCTCCACAGCCCACCGGATTCGGCAGGCCATCGAATCGGTGATCGAGGGCAAGAGCGATGCCGTCCGCCTCACGCTGACCGTCTTGCTCGCGGAGGGCCACCTCCTGATCGAGGACGTGCCGGGTGTCGGCAAGACGATGCTCGCCAAGGCATTGGCCCGCTCCATCGACTGTCCTGTGCGACGGGTCCAGTTCACCCCGGACCTGCTGCCCAGCGACATCACCGGAGTGAGCGCCTACAACCAGCAGACCAGAGAGTTCGAGTTCAAGCCAGGGCCCGTCTTCGCCAACATCGTGGTGGGCGACGAGATCAACCGTGCCTCTCCCAAGACGCAGTCGGCGTTGCTGGAGTGCATGGAGGAGCACCAGGTGACGGTGGACGGGCACACGTACCAGCTCGACGCGCCGTTCATGGTGATCGCCACCCAGAACCCGATCGAGATGGAGGGCACCTATCCCCTGCCCGAGGCGCAGCGCGACCGCTTCACCGCGCGCGTCGCGATGGGCTACCCCGAGCCGACCGCCGAGCTGGAGATGCTCGACGTGCACGGGGGCACCTCGCCCCTCGACAAGCTCGAGCCGGTCGCCACGACCGCCGAGGTGCGCGCGCTGATCGAGGCCGTACGCGGCGTCTACGTCTCCCAGGCGGTCAAGAAGTACGCCATCGACCTCGTCGTGGCCACCCGCCACTCCCCCGACCTGCGGCTGGGTGCCTCCCCCCGGTCCACGCTGCAGCTCGTACGCGCGGCGCGGGCGCACGCGGCCCTGTCCGGACGCGACTACGTCATCCCCGACGACCTCCAGGACCTGGCCATCCCGGTGCTGGCGCACCGCCTGCTGCCCAGCGTCGAGGCCCAGGGGCAGCGCCGCCTGCCCGAGCAGGTGGTGACGGATCTGATCAGGCGCGTGCCGGTGCCGGAGACCCGCTGATGAGACAGCGGCGTACGTGGAGTGAGGCACAGTGAGAGCCGGACTGAGGGCCCTGACGTCCAGGGGGAGGTCGTTCCTCGCGTCCGGGATCGCGGCCCTGCTGATGGCGTTCCTGCTGGGCGAGAACGACCTGTTCAGGATCGGCGTCCTGGTGACGACGCTGCCGCTGCTGGCCGCGATGGTGGTGGCGCGGACCCGCTACCGGCTGAGCTGCGCCAGGCGCCTGGACCCGCCGAGGGCCGAGGTGGGCGGAGAGGCCACCGTGACCCTGCGGCTGGAGAACGTCACCAGGCTGCCCACCGGCCTGCTGCTCATCGAGGACACGGTGCCGTACGCGCTGGGCGTGCGACCCCGGTTCGTGCTGGACCGGGTGGAGCCGCGCGGCGTGCGGGAGATCGACTACCGGGTCCGCTCGGACCTGCGCGGCCGGTACACGATCGGGCCGCTGTCCATCCGCATCGCCGACCCGTTCGGGCTGGTGGAGCTGACCCGCTCGTTCACGATCAGTGACACGCTGGTGGTGACGCCGCACGTCGCGGCGCTGCCGCACGTCCGGCTGTCGGGTGAGTGGACGGGCGGTGGCGACAGCAGGACCAGGAGCGTGGCGGCGGCGGGCGACGACGACGTGGCGCCGCGCGAGTACCGCCAGGGCGACGACCTGCGCCGGGTGCACTGGCGCTCGACGGCCCGCTACGGCGAGCTGATGGTGCGCCGCGAGGAGCAGCAGTGGCAGAGCCGCGGCGCGCTCCTGCTGGACACGCGCAG